>NZ_MLFK01000009.1 GCF_001879205.1 Flavobacterium johnsoniae | reverse complement strand
GAAGTAACTAATCCGGGTAACTGTGATACTGTTATCAGTTTGGTTAATGTGACAGCTCCGGCTATTAATTCGAAAGATGATTCAGCCTCGGTAAAATTAGGTTCCGCTGGTACTAAAGGAATAATCGATGTTTTTGAAAACGATAATCTTGATGGAAAACCCGCAGGATTAAATATAGTGACTTTGACAGTTGATACTCCTGATCCTAAAGGACGCTTAATACTGAATCCGGATGGTACAGTTGATTTAGCTCCCGGAACTCCTGCCGGAACATACACTATTGCATATACAATTTGTGAAATATTGAATCCTAATAATTGTTCGACTTCGGTTATAACAGTTGTTGTAGGTACTGTTGATGATATTGATGTCTATACCCATATGACTCCAAATGGTGACGGTATTAATGATGTATTTTATATTGATGGAATAGATAAATATCCAAACAATACAGTTGAAGTATACAACAGATGGGGAGTTTTGGTTTATAAAGCGGATGGATACAATAATGCTGATGTTTCTTTTGATGGAAAATCGAGAGGCAGAACAACAGTAGATGCAGATGATAATTTGCCTGAAGGAACTTACTATTATGTGGTGAGATATACCAATACGGATGGGAATAGAAAAGATAAAGCAGGTTTCTTGTATTTGAACAGGTAAATTTTAAATGCTGTTGAATTTTAAAAAAAAGACTATGAAGTTTAAAATAATTATAATAGGATTGATGCTCAATTGTTTATGTGTCACAGCACAGCAAGAAGCACAATTTACACAATATATGTACAACACCTCAAGTATTAATCCTGCTTATGCCGGTTCCAGAGGTTGTTTGAGTGCTTTACTTATGCATAGAACACAGTGGGTGGGGCTGGATGGTGCTCCGGTTAGTAATACGCTGGCCATACATACACCCTTAGGAATCTCACAAAAAGTAGGTTTGGGAGTTAGTGTCCTTAATGATCGATTAGGTCCTTCAGAAAACAATGTTGTTTCGGTTGACTTAAGCTATTCTGTTACAATGTCAGAAAGTTACCAGCTGGCTTTTGGTATCAAAGGAACGGCAGATATGTTCAATGTTGATTTTAACAAGGTAAAGTTGTTTAATCCTAATGACAATCTCGGCCGTGAAAGTATCGACAACAGATTTGCTGCCAATGTAGGTGCCGGAGTATATCTATATTCAGATAAAACGTATGTTGGACTTTCTGTACCGTATATGCTTGAAAACAAGTATTACGACAATGATGTACAGTATGTTGCGAGCGAAAGAATGCATTTTCATTTCATGGCT
The DNA here is from genome assembly GCF_001879205.1 of Flavobacterium johnsoniae. Taxonomy (GTDB): domain Bacteria; phylum Bacteroidota; class Bacteroidia; order Flavobacteriales; family Flavobacteriaceae; genus Flavobacterium; species Flavobacterium johnsoniae_A. The sequence goes on along the minus strand of NZ_MLFK01000009.1, from coordinate 709,811 downwards.
GGACATGTATTCGATATAGGAGGAGAAACTAAATTCAAACCTTCTTTGCTTACTAAAGTTGTTAAAGGTGCGCCTTTGCAAGTTGATTTGTCGGCTAACTTTTTATTTTTTGATAAGCTGACTCTTGGCGCGGCATATAGATGGAGTGCGGCGGTAAGTGCTCTGGCTGGTTTTCAAATTTCAGATTCATGGCTTATTGGATATGCATATGATAAGGATACCACCCGATTAGGAAATTTCAATTCGGGATCACATGAAGTGTTTTTGCGATATGAACTATTTAGAAAATATGACAAAGTGGTTTCTCCCCGATTCTTTTAAAAATAAAAAGTATGAAAAAAATCTATTTACTATGTGCCTTCGCGTTTGCCCTGCAAACGCAGGCACAACAGCCTAAAATTATAAAAGGAGACACGCAGTACAATGATCTGGCTTATGTAGATGCTGTACAGACTTATCTTAAAGTGGCTAAAAAGGGATACAAATCAAAAGAATTATTTCAAAAGCTGGGAGATTCGTATTATTTCAATGCTAATCTCAAAGAAGCAAACAAATGGTATGCGGAACTTTTCGGCCTTAATGAAACAATCGAAAATGAATATTACTACCGCTATGCCCAGACTTTAAAAGCGGTAGAAGATTATAAAAAAGCAGACGAAATGCTGGAAAAATTTCACAAATTGTCTTCTAATGATATTCGGGGTAATTTATACAATGAACAGAAAGATTACAAAACTATAATCGATAAAAATTCGGGACGTTTTACAATTAAAACTACCGGAATTAATACGGCACAGTCAGATTACGGCACTGCCTTTTTTGGAGATAAAATCTTGTTTTCGACTTCCAGAGATTCAACCGGATTTGCCAAAGTTCAAACTAAATGGACAAATCAGGCTTTTACTAATTTTTATACAGCCAGCAGAGCAGATGATAATGATTTAAAAGATCCGGAACGATTTTCGAGAACTATAAATTCAAAATTCCATGAAGATACGCCTGTATTTACGAAAGATTTGAAGACGGTTTATTTTACACGAAATAACTTTACCAATGGAAAAATTGGAAGAGATGAAAAGCAGATCATCAACCTTAAGTTATACAAAGCAGTTTTAAAAGATGGAAAATGGGAAAATGTGACAGAACTTCCGTTTAACAGCGATGCTTACAGTGTAGCCCATCCTGCTTTGAGTCCGGATGAGAAAACCTTATATTTTGCTTCTAACATGCCGGGTACAAAAGGGCAGTCGGATATTTTTAAGGTGAGCATTCTGGGAGATAACGAATATAGCAAACCTGAAAATCTCTCAGGAGGAATTAATACTGAGGCAAGAGAAACGTTTCCTTTTATTTCAAAAGATAATGAATTGTATTTTGCATCAGACGGTCATCAGGGATTGGGAGGATTAGATATTTTTGTTGCACAAATTCAAGCTGATGGTTCGCTTGGGAAAATCGTAAATATCGGTGCGCCTGTAAACGGACCAATGGATGATTTTGCTTTTATAATTGACAATGCAGTAAGAAGAGGATATTTTTCTTCAAATAGAGCTAATGGTAAAGGATCAGATGATATTTACAGTTTTATTGAAAACAGACCATTGGTTTTAGATTGCAAAAGCGAGTTGGCAGGAATCGTAACAGATCAGGAAACCGGAAAGATTTTAGCTGGAGCGGAAGTTTCTTTGTTTGATGATAAATTTGTTTTAATTGCAAAAGTTACGGCTGACCAAAACGGAGCGTATCAATTTGATGTTAAATGTGCTCAAAAATATGCAGTCAGAGCTTCGAAAACTGATTATGAAACAAAAGAACAAGCTGTTGTAATTCCTGAATCAGGCGGAAAGACAGAAGTTTTAATTTCATTGAATAAAAATATAAAAGAGATTGGTGCGGGTACAGATTTAGCTAAAACATTCAATATTAAAATGATTTATTTCGATCTTGATAAATCAAATATCCGACCAGATGCCGAAGTGGAATTAGCAAAAATCCTGGATGTAATGCAACAGTTTCCATCTATGAAGGTAGATGTTAGATCTCATACCGACAGCCGTCAGACAAAAGCTTATAACAAAAGACTTTCCGAAGCAAGGGCCCAGTCAACTATTGCGTGGCTTGTAAAAAACGGAATTGAAAAAGAAAGACTTACCGGAAGGGGATATGGCGAAGAGCAATTGCTGAATCATTGTAAAGATAATATTCCATGTTCTGAAGAAGAACATCAGCTGAACAGAAGAAGCGAATTTATAATTTTAAAGTTGTAAATTTCATTTTTGGCTAAAAGCATTAGTTTTACTGATGCTTTTTTTGCGCTTTAATAAAATAGGTCAGAAGAAATTCTGACCTATTTTATTATAACTGACGGATATTACAATTTTGCAAGCAGGAAGTTAAAACTTACCTTTATTTTATCCGCTACTTTTTTGCTGACGAGTTTCGGAATTTCAATATCGAAATCTTCCGGTTTTACATCAAAATTTCCGGTTACCGTAATTTTATCTCCGGATTTTAGAAGTTTGGCATTTGCTGTTATCTTTTTTGTTTTTCCGTGTAAAGTCAGGTCTCCTGAAATTTTAAATGATTTAGCGACAGATGAAAGCTGAGAAACATCAAAAGCTTCGACTTTTCCTTTAAAGGACGCTTTAGGAAATTTGTCTGATTCTACATAATTTTCATTAAAATGTTCTTCCATTAAAGCCACTTTAAATCGGAATCCTTTCATAAGGGTTAATGCGGCGATTTCTCCTGTCGATACATCTAAAATAGCAGATGTGCTTTTGTTTTCTGCGGCCACTTCTTCAAAAGAATCAACCGAAGCTTCAAATTTTAAACTTCCGGTTTTTGTTGCATATTTTTGAGCCGAAACCTGAAATATTCCAACAAACAATAAGAAAAGTATAATTAGTTTTTTCATTTCAGTATTTATTTTAGTTTTCTAATAGTCCATCTGTATTCCATTGCAGAATTGTATTTATTTTATCCTGAGGCATTCTTCCTGCTTTTGGCATTTGCCCCGGTGTTCCATTTTGCTGCTGAATTCTTTCTAATAAGTCGCTGTTTAATAAAGCGTCTTTTACTTCGGCGTAAGTTTCCAAAGGCCTTAATCTAGATCCCGAAGCATGGCATGCAATGCAATTAGCATCTATGATAGGTTTTACGTTTGTGGTGTAAGTAACTTTGCCTACTATAACTTCGGGTTCTTCCAGACTCTCATAAGTAGTAGATTCACAACTGTATAATGATAGTATAATGCCCGATAAGTAAATATATTTTTTCATATTTAGTACTTTAAAAAACTCTATATAAATTAAACCCAAAGAAAAAATCGCCTTTTCCCCAGTCGCCTGCAGCATTTGTTAGATAACCGCTTTCGGTCATGGATTGGGAATTTGTAAAAATCAATTGAAAAATATGTCCTCCTGTATCAATATCCAGTCCAACAGACAAAGGATTATTGTAGAAATTAGGTTTATTAAAATTCTCACCATATTCTAAATTTAGAGCAAGCCTTTTGGTTAGTTTTAATCTTCCACCGGCACTTAAAGTAAACTGATTATCATTTTCGGTATCAGGATTGTACAGATTTTTATGAATGAAAGAAGGTGCCAGTTCAAGAGATAATCTTTCAGAGAATTTTCTGGAAATAAGTAATTGATTCACATAAGTCAGTCGATCAGAGAATTCTATTTTTGGATAGTCTTCTTTTTTTAAACCGCTGTTAATGTCGATTGTATTGTAACCTACAATTTCAACGGGAAAATCATCACTTTGTCTTATCAGCCTGTATTTGGCAGATGTTTCATATATTTTTAGCAGGGTATGACGCGATGCACTTACAGAAAGCCAATCGGTTACGCCATAAATACCTCCAATTTTGGTGGTGGCATCATCAAACCCAAAAAACTCCGATATACCGCCTTTTACAGAACCAAAGCGATGAGAAATTACAATATAAAGTTCTTTCTTGGCAGGTAATTTTGTCGATTGCAATGTTATAATCTGCAAACCTTTAAATGCGGCTGTTGCATTTTTATCTACTACTTGTGTCGAATCCAGACTGGAGAGTAAATCCTCCTGGGCATTGCCATACAGGCACATTAAAAAGCCCGCTATCAAAAATATTTTTTTCATATTTAATGTTGTTGTATACTGCATTGATCCAATTTTACTACTTCGAATAAATCATCAAATCCTATACATCGTCCCTTGATATTGATTTGTTTGTTTTTTAAATTTATTTTTGTTCTTTCATTCATTTTACAAAAAGCTTTTCCATCAATTACCATTGTAGAATCAGTAACTTCAGAGACTTTTCCCGTAATTTCAATTGTTTTATTTAGGTACTTAGAGTCGGCCAGTGCAGCACCAGAAGCATATTCTTTTTCGAGATTTTCAGCCGTAATGGTAACTGTCGATTTTTCTCCGGTAATATCTCTGGCATCTTTGTACAATACATTTTGATAGATGTAGTAGGGGCCAAAACTTATCACTAATAAAAAAAGCAATATCATGATTCGTCTTTTATTCATGCTGGTTTTATGATTTTAGATTTTACTTTAGTATGCTGGAAGTTTTTATTTTATTATTTCAAATCAGAGGATGAAACAAGAATTATAATTCTATATGTTTAAAATTTTATTGCCACAGATTAAAGGATTATTATAGATTCAAAAAAATATTTTAATCATGTAATCTGTGGCTTATTTTTCAACGCAATTATATAAACTGGTTTACCTAAATTTTATGAAATGTGATCCTGTTATATTGCAAGCGGAATGTCTTTTACCGGCACAGGCCAAATTCCCGGACTTGGGAAACTAATTCCTTTATTAGCACCTCTTACGTTTGCATCTTGTCCAAAGTAATATAAAGGCCAGCCGTTGTAAACCAATTGCGATTTGCCAAATACTGTAATTACAGAAAACTTAGATTTGTCAAGAACAGAAGGAACTACAATTTTGTCTGTTTCATATATCGGCCAAACCGCATTGTTTGAGAAATCAGCTTTTGTGAAGTTGTTTTTCTTGAAATTATCGTTTTTAAAAGTATAAAGCGTAATTCCTTTATCATTTGTAAAATAAGTAGTTAACCCGTCACCGGCAGTATAATCTGATTTATAATTAATGCCGTCGTGACCTTTAAGCTGGCTTCTTACGAGCATAATCGAATAATCCGGTTTTGCTATAAACCAAACACCGCCAACTCCGTCTCCGGTTGTCTGACCTTTAGTTTCTGGGGTGTTTGTTCCGTTAACACTTGGCGCATAATAGTATAATGGCCATCCTTTGTAGGTAAGCTGTTTTTTGCCAGATGGAGCAGTAATTGTTCCAAAATCCGAGAATGTCAATCCGGTTCCTAATTTTTCAGCTGTTAAGTTATCTACATAGAATGGAGGCCATACCGCTTCGCATCCTCCTGTACAAGAAGCTTGACCGTTTGCATCTGTAGCAAAAAAGTATAAAGATCTTCCGTCTTTATCACTTAGATAAGAGCCAAGAGTGGTACTTGTAGAAAGAGAAACTTCTTTTTTTACCTCAGGAGCGGGTTCATTATTATCATTATTATTGTCACTGCTGCAGCTTACAAAAAATGTTGCTGCAACGGCAGCTAAGGCGAATTTAATTGTGTTTAATTTCATTGTTTTGTTTATTGAGTTTATACTGAAAAGGAAAAAAGCTTTACAAGAAGTGTAAAGTGGTTCGTTTAAAAATGACATATCAAGAAGCTGTGTTTTATTTTGATACTCATTTCGTTTTATAATTTGTTACGAACTGTCATATAAAAAGCGTCTCTGGTGAGATGCCGGTAAATTTCGTAGGGGAGTCATGTTTTATTCTTTTAATAGGTTCAATAGTAAAACAGCTTTGATGCAGATTACCCTACCAAAGAATTGTTATTTTGTAAAAAAAAAGTGAAAAGGAGTACAAGATTCTTTAAAGAACCTATATGGATATAATTAAAATGAAATCCTAAAACTCAGATTTGGAGTTCTTTGCAGTGAAAATGTTTCTACTTCTTCTATAGAATTTGTTAAGGAACTTATTCTATAATATTCGCTGATTTCATTTTTTCTGTTGAGGATATTCAAAATAGAAACGCCTAATTTGTATTGAATTCCATTTGCAGTTTCCCATTTGTAAGTTGAAGAAAGATTAACCTGCGAAAAAATATGCACGTTGGCACTGTTAGGTTTTTTATAAACCAGTACAGGATTCGAATTATCAATTTGAGAATTGTCCGGCGGTGTTTTGGGTCTTCCTGTTGACCATTTGGTGCCCAGGGCGATTTTGAAATTGTTTTTCTCATAAATTGCAGCCCAAGATACGGTATGCATTAACTCAAAGTTGTTAGGAAAACTTGGGTATTCGTAATTTGAAAAATGATAATTATTATGGTTATAAGTATAACTTAGCCAGGTCAGAAAATGATTCATTTTTTTTTGAATGAGCATTTCAGATCCCCAAATTTCATAATCGCCAGTAGTTCGTACAAATTCTAACTGGTTCTGAAAACCCTGACTGGAAGTTGTAATTCCGGTTACTTTTTTATAAAAATTCTCTATATCCAACAGCCAGTCACCCTTTTTGTAGAATAAATTTAATGAGAGCTGCCGGCTTTTTTGAATGGGAATAGTAGAATTGTTTGAAACAATCCAGCGTCTTTTTTCAATTCCAAAATAATCTTTCTGCAATTCGATAATCTGCTGGACATTTTGACTTTTAAGTTCTCCTAGTAATTCTAGGTTTAAATTTTTGTTTATGCCGCAGCTGAATTGAATTCGGGGCTCTGCAATGTATTTTTTAAATTTTTCAATATAATTAATGCGCATTCCTGCCTTAAAGTAAATTCTGGAAATCGTATCGTTGTATTTTCCTTCTGCAATTAAAGCGTGGGTTCTCAGTACATCTTTTACTTTGCGATAGAAATCAGGATTAGTGACCTCTTCTAAATTTGTAATACCAATTTCGTTGAACTGATACCCATCGTTAAAACTAAATTTAGAATTGATAATATGGTTATTTTCTAAATTAATTCCATTATTGTTAACCGTGTTTTCCTGAATAACAATTTGATTTCCTAAAGAGTTTTTTTGATTAGCCAAAAGCTCATAAGCAGAGTTATAAACATTAATTTTGGTAGTATTAAAGCTGTTCCAGTTTCTTTTCCATGACAAATTACCGCCATAATTTTGCTGACGCAAAACATTGTTTTCGGATTTGTTCATGTCGTATACGGTAGCACTTTGAAAAACCTCCAGATTGTCTTTTATGGTTATTAAATCCAATATAAGCTGGTCTTTGTTTCCTATTTTTTGAGCAAATTTCAGCGTGGCATCATAGAAACCAAATTTCTTATCGCTTTTATAGTTAACGTTTTGCTTGTCTGAAAAATCAGTAATGGTGGTGTTTTGAAATACTTTATTGAAATATTCTTTATACGTAGGTGTTTCTACAAAATCCGTAATAGATTTTCGTGCCGAAATCTCGATATAACTTTTTTTAGAAACATTGTACTTGGCATAAACATCAGCATTAATCATATTTATTCCTGCGCTGAATGAATTTTTTTCTGCTGTTTCGGGAGTAGAAGAAATAGCTACTACACTTGAAACGCTTTCTCCGTAAAAAGCAGAACTTCCGTTTTTATAGATAGAAATGGTATGTGCGAGATTAGGATTAAAAACAGAAATTAAACCAAAAAAATGTCCCGTTTGGTACATTCGTATTCCATTCCATAAAAATAAATTCTGGTCGTGCGTACCGCCGCGAACATTAATACTCGAAACACTTTCGTCAATGCTGTTTACCCCGGGGATTTGCTGCATGGTCTGCAGGGCATCGGGTTCGATAAGTCCCGGAAGGATACCGAACTTTTTGGGTTTAATTTCAAGAGATCCGTCTTTGTTTTTTGAAATTCCCGAAGCCAGAATAGCATTAGCTTTAATTTCGTGAAGTTCTGTAACTTCTGGTTCTAATACTATTTGAAGGCAGTTTTCGACGTCTTGACTATTTGCCGCAATTCGTTTGGTGATGTATCCAACGTGGGCTGATAAAATAATGTTTTTATCTCCTTTTTTTATCTCAAAATAACCTTTTACATCTGTTGCTGTCTGAGTTTTGTTCAGCAGACTAATATTTGCATTTTCAATGGGCTTTTTATCTGAACTGGAAAAAACGTATCCGCAGATAGTGGGAAATTCTTTTTCTTTTTTATAAATATTGATGAATTGGTTGCCAATATTTTCAAAGGATAAATTGGTGTTTTTAGAAAGGTAATCCAGCTTTTGCTGTAATGAAAATGTTTTTTTGGGCGGCATTATTTCCAAACCAGAGATATTATCCTCGGTATAATTAAAGCTGACCTGATGCTGTTGTTCAATTTCAAATATGATTTTTTTAATAGATACCACTTTTCCTTTGTTCTGAGCCGAAAGATTCAGGACAAGAAAAAAGGTAAAAAACAAAAAATGAAATGATTTGGGGAGCAGCATTTATTTTTCGTCAAAAATTATTTTATTTTCGGATACTTTTTTAGCCTCCAAATGATAGGTTGTACTAATAATCTGTAAAGCTGTATTTAAATCTTTAGCGGGTAATTTTCCTGTAAACAGCGAAATTGTATCTTTTGTATTTAATTCGATTGTAATGTTGTATTGTCTTTCAACCTCGTCCAGAAGGCTTCTTATGTTTTCTTGATAAAAACAGATTTGATTGTCGATCCATTCTGGTTTTAATGAATTTACTTTCATTTTAATCTGTTTTCCGTTTTGAAAACTAACACTTTGTCCGTGAGTTAATAAAATTTGAGTATTGGCATAATTTACCTGTACACGTCCTTCGTAACATACTACATCAAACCTGTTTTTTCTGGCTTTAACGTTAAACTGTGTTCCTAGAACCGTTACTTTTCCTAAACGGGTCTGTACTTCAAACTTTCTGCCTTTTGATACCCTGAAATAAGCTTCTCCTTGTAATTTCAGGTGTCTGCTGTTATTCCAGTTCCATTTTTTATAATTTATTTCAGAACCCGAGTTCAGTACAACTTCAGAATTATCCGGTAATGAAAAAGTTGTTTTTTTTCCAAAATCAGCTGTCTCTGTTTGTGACACAGAAAATTTAAGTGCAAAAGCAATTCCGAGAGCCAAAACTAATACTGCTGCGGCCTGAAAAGCCCATTTTTTGTATAGCGGAACGGTTTTCGGAGCGGCTTTTTTCTGCTTCAGAATATTGGCTAACATGGCATTTTCATCCGGATTATCCAGTTCCAAATGATCTGTATAATTCTTAATCTTTTGGTATTTTTCAAAATCGGGACTTGCTTCAAATGCGGCTAATTCATCCTTCGATAAATCATTGTTAAGCCATTTTGCTAATAAGCGATCTTTTTTCATTATTCTGTACTGTTATTATTAAAACAATTAAAACTAAATTTACCCTACTTTTATAAATCAATTTCTTTACGTAAGCTTAACAAAGCTAAATGAATGCGTTTTTCTACTGCCTTTACGCTAATGTTTAACTCTAAGGCTATTTCGCTGTATTTCTTGCCATCAATGCGATGCATCAAAAAGGCGGTACGCTGTTTTTCGTTTAAGTTTTCGATGGCGTTCAACAGTTTAGCCTGAAATTGTTTTTCCTCCAGAATATATTCGGGACTTTCATTGGTTTTGTCTAATCCTGTGAAGTTTTTTTCGTATCTCAAAACCACCTTTTGATGGGCAATTTCATTGAGACTGCTGTTGTTGGCAATCGTATAAATATATGATTTTGCTTTTTCTATGGGTACCGAAGCGCAGTTCTGCCAGAGTTTTGCAAAAGCTTCCTGTGTCAAATCTTCTGCCTGACTGATATTACCAAATTTGTAATAAAGAAAATTTCGAAGTGCTTTTACATGACTTTTAAAGAAAGATGAAAAAATGATTTCATCGCAGGTGTCGGATTGGTTTTTAGCTGGCATTTAGATTTTCAATTTGTAAGATGCAAAAGTATTTGTTTTTGATATAAGTAGGGTAAAAGCAAAGAGGATTGTTTTATAGAGGCATGAAATGCAATTTCTTAGGATAATCGAAAGCTTTTAATGCCGAATTTAGTGAAAAACAGTTTCTTAAAATTTATTACCTTTGTAAAAATATAAATATGTTCCCTTTCAAAAAATATTTATCAATAGCAGTTTTCTTTCTCTTATTGTCCTGTCAAAGTGAAATAAATGAGCAGGATAATAATCCACAGGGAACTATTACAAACGCATCTCCTCTTACCACTTACCTGCAGAGGGTGGCAATGGTCAAAACGGTACAGGACAATGTTATCGACAAATCCAGTTATTGTACAGTAAAACTTCCTTATACGGTTACCGTAAACAACGAACAAATAGCAGTAAATACCACGGCCGATTATCAAAAAGTATTTGACAATATTAATGCAAATCCGTATGATGATGATGTTGTAAAAATAGATTTTCCGGTAACAATGGTGTTCTATAACTATATGGAAAAAGTGATTCCAAATGAAGGTGATTTCAATACTTTACTGGATTATTGGAACCAGCAGCCGGACCTTTTATCAAAAATAAACGGGCTGAATATTAATTATCCTATAACGATTAATATTTATAACAGTGCCAGCCAGGCGGGAACTTCTGTTTCAATTATAAGCGACCAGGCATTTTTTAATTTTATTAAAAACCTGAACGGCAGCCAGTATATTTCCCTTAATTATCCAATTTCTATAGCAGATTACAATTATCAGACAAAATCGATTACAAATAATCTGGAATTTGAAAATGCTATTAAATATGCCATAGATTATTGTCCGGAGAACAATCTTGCACTTGATTTTGCAGCAACCATAACAAAAGGTTCTTGGGGGATTCCTTATTTTTTTGACGATTCAGAAAAAACGTCATCTTACACCGGATATTCATTTGTTTTTAAAAGCGATAACTCAGTAATTGCTTCAAAAGGCACAACGTCAGAAACAGGTCAGTGGGAAACCAGCACGCAGAGTGGTGACAGAGAATTAAAAGTGAATTTCAGCAGTGAACCACTAAGCAAATTAAATAACAGTTGGAAATTGTTTGAGTTTAATAATTCGCAGATAAGACTTCGCCAGGTAAGCAGTAGTACTAAGTATCTTTATTTTGAAAAGAAATAAAATTGAGAAAGGGAAAACTTGAAATAATACAAAGAACCATCTTAGTATTTAATCTGCAAACTAAATCATCTTGTGCCTGATTTCTTTATACTTTGAACGTCCAATAGGTAATAGTTCGCCATTTTTGAGCAGCATATTGTATTTTCCGCCAGCTTCTACCACTAATTTATCTGCCTCCTGCCAGCAAAGAATATAGGATTTATGTATTCGCTCGAATGTCTCAGGAAGCAGTTTTTCTAATGATTCCATAGATTTATCATGCAGTTCTATACGGCCATCAGATAAATGTAATTCGGTATAAATACCGGCTCCTTTTATGTATCTGATATCTGCAATAGTAATTAGTTTGATTGTTTTAGCTTTTTTTACAGCTAAAAACTGAATATCCTGACCGTTTTTTCTTTCTGGTGCCGTAAAACGTGTAAAGGCTTGTGCAAGTCTGTTTATATCAAATGGTTTAGGAACAAAATCCAAAACACCATAATTAAATGCCATAATCGCTTTATCAGTATAAGCCGAAATAATAATGGTTTGAAAAGATTTTGAGACTACTGTCTGCAATACATCAAATCCATCTTCTCCATTTAAATTTAAGTCGAGAAGAAGTAAATCAATTGTTTGTTTTTCAATTGTATTTAACCCATTCTCAACAGAATCACTAAGCAGAATCTGAACGTCCTTATCAAAAAAATCACGGGTCATTCTTTCGATTCGTTTGGCAATTCGGGCCTCATCTTCAATAATTAGAATTTTCATTTTTTATCAAAAATTTTAATTGTTGTACACCATCCTTGTTCTACAGCAAAGGAATCAAAATGCCAGTTACTGCCATAACTTTCGTTTAATCTGGCTTTGATGTATTTAAAGCCTGTTCCATTACTATTTCCCTTTTTTCTATTTCGGTTTTCTGCTATGGTTAACAGGGTATATTGTTTGTATTTTTTTTCTCTTATAAAACTTAAAGAGAAAATAATACAGCCTTGTTTTGGCGGTAAACTGTGCGTAATTCCGTTTTCAATAATAGTATGAATAACCGCTGGTGGAATTTCTTCATTTGCATCAATGTTTTTTTCTTCCCAAGTATAACATACCTCTTTTCGAAAAGACATTACATCTAAGTGTTTTCGGCATAATTCAATTTCCTGCCGAATAGGAATTAGAGTATTCTCAGAAATAGAATTCATAATGTCAAATTCATCAGCAAGTGCACGAATAAATACAACGCCCTGCTGAGGAGATTCTTCGATCCAGTCAATTAATGAAGTCAGCGTATTTCGAAGAAAATGCGGTTGAATATTTTTCTTAACCAGTTGTAACTGTAATCTTGATGAAAGCAATAATGATGCATTATGAGCCTCTTCCAGCGCTTTGGCCCGGATGGTATGCAGATAAAGCATAGACAGGACGATAATCGTAAAGGAGATAAACAATCCAAAATCATAAAAGATGTATTTATTTACAACCACACTTGCCAGAAGGCCAAAAACAACGATTAATCCGCCTTTAATCTTTCTAAATGTCGCATCAATGGCAATAATTAATGAGACGGCACACATTGCATAACTAAAATAGATAGCTGTAAAATCATAATGACCATACCATACGATATAGATGGTAAGAAGGCTTATAATTAAAAGAATTAGTAATAAGGGTTTTCTTTTAAAGCCAAACTGAAGCATGAAATACCAGGGAACCAGTATTGAAATTACAAAAGTGAGCAGGCCCACAATTTGTAATCGGTTATAAAAGTTCGTATACGGAATGTTGATATAAAATTTTACATATTCTATAATAAGCAGACAGAAGAAGAGCAGACAGATTATTCCAAAAAGTAAAACCGTTGCTTCTTTTCGAGTGCTGTTTATGTAGAGAAAAAAATAATAAATAGCCGCAATAAGAAAAGCTCCAGCCATGAGATTCATAAAAGACATAACAACGAGCGGTGCACGATGAAGTCTTAAATAGCTTTCAAGTTTCACTTTGATACCCCGTCGGGACTCTCGTAAGTCGGCCTGCGTTCCTATTACTGTTACCGTATGCTTACCTAAATTGGCTAATTTTTCAGGTATTAGGTAATACGTCATTTCAGTCCCTGCTGTTTCGGCTCGACCGGATTTTGCCATTTTTCCGTTGCTTCCTACTAAAATGCCATCCCAGTAGACATCAAAAGCACCAAAGCCGTTTACTTGTAAGCCAAGAGGATCTGCAATATTTTCTCTATTAAGCAGCTCAACATCGATATGGACTTTAAATATAGAATCTGGGTGCTGTCCCAGAAAATCTTGTGGTTTATCATCATCTACATAATAAGTCACATCCGATTTGACAAACTCGGTATACTGTTTACATGATGAAAACAATAGCAGAAAAAAAACTGTAAAAAAAGCCGATCGATACATGAGATAAAGATAAAATAAATATTGAATTGAGAAATGCATTTCGAAAGCTCTTAGAGCCGTTTGCATGTTTTAAAACGCAGTCTTTTAATTTATCCATTAATCTTGTATCATAAAACCAATAAATATGAAAACCTTAATAACCAGTATTTTAATTTTATTCATTCCTTTGTTTGGCACGGCACAGCAAGTTACTGTTTCCGGTAAAGTTCAGGACAATACAACTAAAGAATGGATTCCTTATGTGACGGTATCGATACAAGACAGCACCTCAAAAACTATAGCAGCCGGCGTAACGGATAATCATGGCGTATTTATTCTGGAAGGCCTGCCAATTGGAAAAATGACCCTCATTTGTAGTTTTATCGGATATCAGGATTACATCCATACATTGGAAATCATTTCGGGCAAACCAAAAATAGAATTAGGAATTATTGCTTTACATGCCGATGCTGTGCAGTTGAATGCAGTGGAAGTGACGGGACAAAAATCCAGCGTCAGTTTAAAACTGGACAAAAAAGTTTTTGAAGTGGGCAAAGATGTGCTTTCGCAGAATGGATCCGCTCATGACGTTTTAAATGGAGTTCCGTCGGTAACGGTTAGTCCTACAGGAGGAATAAGTCTTCGCGGCAACAGCAGTGTCTTGATATTAATCAATGGACGCCAGTCGGGTTTAACACAAAGCAATTCACTTGATCAAATTGCAGCCGATCAGATTGAACGTGTTGAAGTAATAACAAATCCTTCATCCAGGTATGATGCTTCGGGATCAGCAGGAATTATTAATATTATTTTAAAGAAAAATAAAAAAAGCGGTTTTAGCGGTCAGGTTCGTTTAGTGGCGGGGTTGCCAAATGATAGTCGGCTAAATCCAAGTATTAATTTTAAATCAGATAAAATCAACATTTTTTCCAATTTTGGTATACGTTCCTCTGATTATGTTGGATTGTACACTACAAATCAGTCTACTATGAATAACGGTGTACCAAATTATCTTAACCATAAACAAAATGAAGACCGCCACGATGATGGCAAATTAATTTATCTTGGTGCTGATTATTATATTGATGAACACCGCACTATTACTGCTGCTTTTTTTAAAAATGCGACAAAAGACGATGACAAAACCAGGTTATTATACGATTATAGTAATGCTGAAAGTTCAAAAGACAGTACTTTAACACGAGAAGGGAAATCACTCGAAAAAAGAGATTACAACCAGGTAGAGTTTAATTTTACCCAGACATTTAAACAACCTGCAAAAAAATGGACTATTGATCTTCAGTATGATTGGTGGAACAGTGATAAAAACTGGAATCTTTCGACTCAGCGTATATATCCGGATGTATTGATTTACCCGGGTATTAGAACTAACTCAGTAGGAAATAGTAAAGATTTGCTTATTCAGAGTGATTTTATCCAGCCAATTGATACTGTTTCGGTATTTGAAATTGGTGTTAAAACAGAAATCCGCAAAGTTTCAAGTCAGTTTTTGGCCGAACAGCGGCAAGAAAATATTTGGACGATTTATCAAGATATTGACAATGATCTAAATTATACCGAAACGATTACAAGTGCTTACGCGCAGTATAGCAATAAAGCGGGACGATTTAACTATATGCTGGGTCTGCGAACGGAATTCACTAAAATTGCGATCACAGATATTAAAAACACTTATAATGATGATAAAAAATACAACAGATTATTTCCCACGGTTAATTTAAGTTACAAGTTTGAAGAAGCTGCTTTGCAGTTAAATTACAGCAAACGTATAAACCGCCCGTCGTTATATGCTTTGTATCCTTTTAATGAACTAACCGATTTAAATGCACAATACATCGGCAACCCGGATCTAAATCCGTCTTATTCTGATGTATTCGAATTGGCTTTTCTTAAAACATGGAAAAAGCTTACGCTGAATCCTTCGGTTTATTATCAATGGGAAAGCGGTTATATTCAGGATTTTACTTATCGTGAAAATGACATATTTTTTACAACGCCTATTAATATTCAGCATGAAATACGCAGTGGTATAGAACTTTCAACATTGTATAATCCGTTAAAATGGCTTCAGTTAAATTTAGAAATGAATTTTTATCATTTTAAACAGAAAGGAAATTATCAGGACGAAAATCTGGATTATGAAGGGAAAACTTTTACCGGACGTTTGAGCACACAAGTAAAACTGCCTTCAAAATTCAGTTTTCAGGGGCGTTATAATTTTCGTGGTGCGCAGCAAAATGCACAAACTAAGAATGATGCATTACAATCGCTTGATTTTGGATTAAGTAAGACTTTATTAAAAGATAAAGCAACAATTGTATTGGATGTGTCAAATGCTTTTAATTTACGCCAGAATAAGAGCACTACAAGAGGTACCGATTATTATATTACAGAAAATAGTATACCCAATGCGGCCCGCTACCGACTTAGTTTTGTTTACCGCTTTAATTTAACAGATCCAAAAGGAATCAGGCAGGCTAATAATGCGAACCGTAATTAATCGTACTCATTAAAAGGTTTACTCTAAGAAAAAGAATAATCATATAATAATGCATAGCAATGATGTAAAGAAATTACACGAAATGCATATTATTTTTATATGAAAGAATATCACTAACGGGTTGCGAACTCAGTCAGCTAAAGTGATACATGTGAAATAATAGTAAGTAATTATAAAATATCAGCTTATGTTTAAGAAAGGTCAGATGGTACAGCAGGAATTTGGAAATCAGATAATGAAAGTCATTGATTTTGAACCCGATTTAATAGAAAATGTCATTACCCAATGGGAAGATGAAGAAGGCACGATTGTTACAGGAAAATTCATGGAATCGCAGCTATTGCCAGCAGATGGATAGTAATAATATTTGCATAGAAAATTCAATAAAATAAGCCGTTTGTTTACAACGGCTTATTTGTTTTCAATAGTTTTATCGATATCACTTTTCGTGAAATCATATCCAGAATCTAATTCTCGGATTCCTTGATCATCAATTATTTTTTACCGGATGTTGATCCTTTTTTTGTATCAGCCCCTTTATCAGAACTTTTTGATGAAGTTTCTTTTTTGTCAGTTTTTGAATCAGTTTTTTTATCTGACGGCTTAGCATTGTCACTGCCTTTTTTTGTGTTCGAAGTATTCATAATGGTATATTTTAAGATTAATAACAGTAGTAAAGGTAGTGTTGTAATTAGCTCTGTGATTACACCAGGAGGTTTTGTAATTGTATAATTCACAGTTTGTTAATGTTTTTATTTGGAATTTTAATTTAAGAGAATTAATTCATTTTTCTGTCATTAACGAATTCAGGGAAAATACAATATTCAGACTTCGGACAAGTCTTAGGTTTGCATTCCAACAAAAAATTGATTTATGTACTTACAGTTTGTATTTTTGCCTTTATGAATGATAATTTTAAAAATGAATATTTTGGCATAGGAATACAAAATGGTAAAACTCCTGAAAACCTGGGCGTTTTGTGGCGATCGGCTCAAAACTTAGGCGCTACTTTCATATTTACCATAGGTAATCGATATGCCAAGCAAGCCTGTGATACTCATGATGCAGTAAAAGCAATTCCTTATTTTCACTATGAGACTTTTGAAGCCTTTTTTGAAAATTTACCAAAAGGTGCGCGATTAGTTGGTGTTGAGTTAGATGAACGAGCTTCTGATTTAGAAACTTTTGAACATCCGAGACGTTGTGTTTATTTATTGGGAGCTGAAGATCACGGCTTGCCCAAAAGAGTAATGGTCAAATGCCACCATCTGGTAAAATTTAAATCAGAAAAAAGTTTAAATGTAGCAGTGGCAGGAACTATTATTATGTACGACAGAAATTTGCCAAAACCAAGATCATAAAAAAAAATGCAGTGATAAAATTGTTTTATCACCGCATTTTTTTTTATTTGAATGTTTTATTTTCCAATACAGAAATTAGCAAAAATATTCCCCAGTAATTCATCATTAGAAACCTGACCAGTAATAAGTCCGAATTGGTATAAAGCTTCACGAATATCAAGGGCAATTAAGTCGCTGGAAAGGTTGGTTTCAAGACCATATTTTACTTTTTGTATTTCATCTAAAGCTTTTAGTAATGAATCATAATGTCTTGTATTAGTTACAATTGTTTCATTATTACGAAGAGCACCGGTATTTACGAAAGAAAGTAATTCATTCTTTAAATCATCAACACCAATTTTTTCTTTTGCTGAAATCAATAGGAGTTTTGCATTTAAATTTTCAAGTTTACTGGTAATGTTTGAAACTTCATCCGTAGATAAAATATCTTTTTTATTTACTACAATTACCAAAGGTTTCAGCGGATATTTATTCTTGATTTGTTCAATTTCAGAAACAAACTCAGAACTCGAAACCTGAAATTTCAAACCATCAAACAAATAAATAACAACTTGTGCCTGATCTATTTTTTCGAAAGTTTTTTTAATTCCAATGCTTTCCACCACATCTTTCGTTTCGCGAATTCCCGCAGTATCAATGAATCTAAAACCAATACCTCCAATAACTAATTCATCCTCAATTGTATCTCTTGTTGTTCCGGCAATATCAGATACAATAGCACGTTCTTCATTTAAAAGAGCATTTAATAAAGTCGATTTACCCACATTAGGTTCACCTACAATAGCAACCGGAATTCCGTTTTTAATAACATTTCCAACTGAAAATGAGTCAATTAAGCGTTTTAAAACAAATTCAATTCGGTTTAATAATTCATGAAACTGCGTTCTGTCAGCAAATTCTACATCTTCTTCCGCAAAGTCTAATTCTAATTCAATTAAAGAAGCAAAATTTAAAAGTTCTTCACGTAATTTGGCAATCTCATTACTAAATCCGCCTCGCATTTGCTGCATGGCAATCTGGTGAGAAGCTTCATTATCTGATGAAATTAAATCAGCAACAGCTTCTGCCTGAGATAAATCCAGTTTTCCATTAAGGAAAGCTCTTAAAGTAAATTCTCCGGCATCGGCCATTCGGCATCCTTTTCTCAATAACAATTGAATAATTTGCTGCTGAATATATGTAGATCCATGGCATGAAATTTCGATTGTATCTTCTCCTGTGTAAGAGTTTGGGCCTTTAAAAACCGAAACCAAAACTTCATCAAGCGTTTTTTCATTATCAACTATATGACCTAAATGCAAAGTATGTGTTTTCTGCTTTGTTAAATCTTTGTTTTTAATTGATTTAAAAACAGAATTTCCTATGGAGACAGCCTCGGCTCCCGAAATACGGATTACAGCAATAGCTCCGGCTCCTGACGGAGTAGCTAATGCAACTATAGAATCTTGATTTATCATGCCGCAAAGGTAAGAAAAAAGCAGAAAATTTTAAACTGATAATTGATGACCCGGCTGCGCAGTAAACTACCGATAAATAACGACTTATTAAGAAATTATTAACTGTTAAATTCCTGATAATTATCACGTCAATTTGTTTTTAGAATGATTAAATTTGAGTAACAAACCTAAAATCTCAATAAAATGAAAAAGATATTATTTCCCACAGACTTCTCTGAAGCTGCAACAAATGCATTTGTACATGCTTTAGAATTTGCAAGAATTGTCAAAGCCGAACTTGTGTTATTGCATACATTTGAGATTCCGGTTTATGACAGTCAGTTTTTTCCAGAGAACTATGCATCGATATACAGTTCAATAGAATTAGCAAAGTTTGAAATGTTTAAAGACGAAATTCCAAAACTTCGTGCAATTGCCGCAGAACGTAAATTGGATGATATTGTGATAAAACATCGTTTAATGGACGGTGACCTGGTTTATAACTTAAGAAATGCAGTAGAAGAAGACCAGATCGATTTTGTAATAATGGGTACCACGGGCTCTTCTGACTGGACAAAATTCTTTACAGGATCCAATACCAATTCTGTTATTTCAGAAGTAAATGTACCGGTTTTATGTATTCCAATTGAGGCTAAATTTAAGAAAATCAAAACGATTGGGTTTACTACCAGATATCGTGAAAAAGATAAAGACCTGCTTAAAAAAGTACTGAAGATCGCAAAAAAAACAAATGCTAAAGTGAAAAGTTTGTATGTTAAGACTACAAATACAGATGTTACTGATAATACGATTAAAGAATGGGAACGAGAATTTGCTGATGAAAATGTAGAATTTTTGGTTCTGCCAAGCGATGAAGTAAAAGAAACAATTCTGGATTTTATACTTTTTAAAGACATTGATATCTTGACAACCATTACGCATAAAAGATCTTTCTTTGAATCTATATTTGATTCCAGTTTTAGTAAAAAAATCACAAAAGAAGTTTCTATTCCGGTGTTAATAATGCACGAGAAATAAAATTGAAATTTAAATGAATAGTTTTTTTGAAAGTGTAAGACCTATATTTGTATTTCATAAATAAAAAAAATGGAAGCATACATAAGTAAGGTTGAACACTATTCAAAGGTTTTTAATAAAATCAACAAAAGATATAATAGCATAAGTATTTTAAGAATTTTAAGCGTGTTTTTCTGCTTGTTTATGTTGTTTTACTACATCAAAACTAATGAAACGCTCTTCATAGTCTTCGCTTTTCTATCTTTTGTTGGTTTTCTTTTTTTAATGAGAATCCATTCAAAATTGTCTTTTGACAGAGAATTGACAAAAGCGGTTTTAAAAATTAATCAGGATGAAATATCTTATTTAAGAAGAGAAAAACTTTCTTTTGAAAACGGAATAGAATTTAACGATTTTCATCATCCTTATGCTTACGATTTAGATATTTTTGGAGAACATTCCTTATTCCAAAATTTAAACAGAACTGCGACTTTTATAGGTAAAAAAACATTAGCTCATAAATTATTGAATCTGTTTTCTAATGAAACAATTCTGGAAAATCAGGAAGCAGTAAACGAATTAAAAACTAAAATTGACTGGCGCCAGGATTTCGAATCACTTGCAATTGTCAGTACAGACAGTAAGAAATCTTATGATTCTTTAATTCATTGGATTTCATTTAAAAATAATTCTTTA
Source organism: Flavobacterium johnsoniae (assembly GCF_001879205.1). Lineage (GTDB taxonomy): Bacteria > Bacteroidota > Bacteroidia > Flavobacteriales > Flavobacteriaceae > Flavobacterium > Flavobacterium johnsoniae_A. Next base: position 689,246 of record NZ_MLFK01000009.1, on the reverse strand, counting down.
CCTAAAGTTTTAGTTGCGCTGTCAATTATTCTTCCAGTCTTATTTTTTGGCTTTGTAATTGCTTATTTTATTACTTTAAAAACAATTCTTTTATCGTATGTAACTTATATTTTTATTGCCAACTTAATTGTTTTGGGAAGATCGATTAAACGCATTCAATCAGAAATTGCCCAGGCTGATAATATTGATAAAACAATTAAATTTTACAGTTTATTGGTTGAAAAGATTGAAACAGAAAAATTTGAATCTAAGAAGTTAATTGAACTGCAACAACAGCTAATTTCTAAAAATGCAACTGCAAGTTCTCATTTAAAACAATTATCAGAGTTATTCTCCAGAATGGATACGATAAGTAATTTTGTTACAGCCACTTTATTTAATGGATCATTCTTATTTAATCTTCATGTTTTAAGAGCACTTTTAAAATGGAAAGAGGATTACTCACATGAACTTGAAAAGTGGATTAATATAATTGGAGAATTTGAAACCTTAAATAGTCTGGCAAATCTTTCATACAATAATCCTGATTTTGTTTTCCCCAAAATTAATTCTGAATATAAAATTGGATTTGAAAATTTGAGCCATCCACTATTAAATCCGGCAAGCAGAGTAGGGAACGACACACATTTTTATCCCCAATCTTTTATGATTTTAACGGGTTCTAATATGTCCGGAAAAAGTACATTTTTAAGAAGTTTGGGAATAAATATGGTTTTAGGCGGAATTGGTTCAGTAGTTTGTGCCTCAAAAGCTAACATTCATCCACTTCCAGTTTTAGTTTCAATGCGTTTATCTGATTCATTAGCCGACAGTGAATCGTATTTCTTTGCAGAAATTAAACGTTTAAAACAAATAATGGATGCTTTAGAAGAAGGTCCGGCTTTTGTTTTATTGGACGAAATTTTACGAGGAACAAATTCTGATGATAAACGTAATGGAACGATAGAAGTGGTAAAAAAGGTTATTGCCAAAAAAGCTATTGGAGCAATTGCAACACACGATATCGAAGTCTGCTTAACTACAAATGAATATCCGGATGTTTTAACCAATCAATGTTTTGAAGTTGAAATTCAAAACAACGAACTTCATTTTGATTATAAACTCCGCAAAGGAATCTGTCAAAATAGAAGTGCTACTTTCCTCATGCAGAAAATGGGGGTTATTTAGATAATTGTTGATGGTTGATAGTTGATAGTTGATAGTTGATAGTTGATGGTTGATGGTTGATGGTTGATGGTTGATGGTCTCTGTGCAATCTTATCATTCCGAGGGATTCCACTCGCTAATCGACAAACATTGATAATAATAGCAATTTTGGCAGCTTTGTCAAAGTTTGAAACTTTTACAAAGCTTACTTATCCCAAAGATTGGAATTTGGAATTTATATTTTAAAACTTTGGCAAAGCTTACTTAATTCAAAGATTGAAATTAAGAATTTATATTTTGTAACCTTTAAAAATCGTCTTGAGAATAAACAATATTCTCAAGACGATTTTTTTTTTGTCAGTATTGCTTTATTTTTAAAAATTGAGGTTAAGCTGATAGTAAAATTTAAGCTGATTTTTTTAAAAAAGTAAAGTTAAAAAAGCGACTAAACACATCAAAAACCAATCAAATTAGAAGAAAAACCATCAATATTGCATAAAAAGTCAAAATGACAATAACTAGGTAAAAACCAATATTTACTGATTATTTCGTTTTATTTTGGCAATAAAAAAATGATTTATTGAAAATAAATTTTACTAAAACGTTTTTGTAAGCGACATTTCTATATATTTGCGAAGTACTAAAATATTCTTAATAAATTGCTTACCTGATGAAAAAGATTACAATTAGAGATATTGCTAAACAGGCAGAAGTATCTATATCTACCGTGTCTTTTGTCATTAACGGAAAAGGCGAAAAAATGGCGATTAGTCCGGCTGTTATCAAAAAGGTTCAGGATGTTGCACAAAAACTGCAATATAAACCAAGTATGATCGCCAGCAGTTTAAGAACCGGAAAAACAAGATCGATTGGTCTTATTGTAGAAGATATATCCAATCAGTTTTTTGCAGATCTGGCCCGTGTAATTGAAGACGAAGCAAAGAATATTGACTACAGGGTTTTTTATTGCAGTACAGGAGATGATAATGATCGATCTGAAGAATTAATTCAGAGTCTTTTACAGGCAAATGTTGAAGGATTTATTATTACTCCGACTCGTAATTTGGAGAAAACAATAAGCCAGCTTTTAAAATTACAAAAGCCAGTTGTGTTAATCGACAGGTATTTTGCCAATCAAAAAGTAAGTCACGTTGTAATGGATAATTATGAGGGCTCTTATTCGGCAGTTAAATTTTTGATGGATAAAGGCCGAAAGAATATAGCTGTTGTTAATAATAAGTCTGGAATGATTCAGATGAAATTAAGAGAAAAAGGATATGTTGAAGCATTAAAAGAGCAAGGGATTTACAATGAAAAACTTACACTGCATATTGATTATCACGCAAGTGAACAAAGCAGAATTGAAGCGATTGTAAACTTTTTTACTAAAAACCCAGAGATTGATGCCGTATTATTTTGTGCTAACTATTTAGGACTTGCGGGACTTCAGGCTTTTAGGACTTTAAAATACAAGATTCCGGAACAGGTTTCGGTTATCAGCTTTGATGATCATGATAGTTTTAAGCTGCATACTCCAACAGTTTCGGTTATTGCACAGCCTATAGAAGATATTGCCGTTAAATCGATTCAGTTATTGATGAGCCAGATGACAAATTTTACGGACTTTAAAGTAGAAAAAGTCCTGAAAAAAGGAACCTTGATTGTAAGGGAATCAGTATAGATCACAATTAAAATTTTAAATGGGAAATAAAAAAGAATAGAAAAAGTTTAGACTTTTTTTTACCCATTTTACTAAAACGTTTTAGTAAAAGTATTCTTCGACTTTTTGATGAGTAGCTCAAAGTTTGGAAGATTATTTATTTAGCATAAACCTTGAAATAACTGCGTTTTTTGAGTATTCATTGCGCTGCAAGTCAGGTTTTATATTTAGAATTAAGTTCAATTTTTTATTAATTATTTAAAGCAAACACAAAACACAAAACAAAACACAAAACAAAACGAAATCAAAACTAATAACCAAAAAAAATGCTTATGAAACGAATATTAGCAGTGTTAGGAGTGATATTGCTGGGCAGCTTAAGTGCTGCTGCGCAAAATCGATTAATAACAGGCATAGTAGCAGATGCAGAGAACAAGGGAATTGTTGCCGCATCAATCGAGGTTCAAGGAAAACCATTTAGTGCAATTACAGACGCCGAAGGGCGATTTAAAATGAATGTTCCTTCAGGAAAAGTTACTTTGAATGTATCCTCTATGGGATTTCAGTCAAAACAGGTGGTACTTCAGGAAAACGAAACAAGAGTTTCTGTTGTATTAATTGAAAATACGCAGGAATTAAAAGATGTTGTTGTAACCTCATTTGGGGTTAAAAAACAAAAGAAAAGTTTAGGTTACGCAGTTGGTGAAATAAAAGGCGAAGACCTGACTAAAAATAAAGAAATTAACTTAGGAAATGCACTCCAGGGCAAAATCGCCGGTGTTAACGTTTCTGCTCCGGTTACTGGGCCATCTGGTTCGAGCCGTGTTGTAATTCGAGGTGCTACTTCGGCTTCTGGTTTAAATCAGCCCTTGTATGTAGTCGATGGAATTCCTATCGATAATACACAACAAGGAAATGCTGGAATGTGGGGAGGAGCTGATAAAGGAGATGGTATGTCTTCTTTCAATCCAGATGATATCGCTACACTTTCCGTATTAAAAGGCAGTGCTGCTTCTGCTCTTTATGGATACAGAGGATCAAATGGAGTTATCTTGATTACAACTAAAAAAGGTAAAAGTTCAACTGGAATTGGAGTTGATTTCAGTACAAATTCAACTTTTAATACGCCGGCAAGTCTTTTAAACTGGCAGGATCAATATGGTGCCGGAGCTCCAAATGCGAGCGGCGTACCTACAAGATTCACTAATTTACAAGAACTTAGAGATTCTTACTACTTTGCTTGGGGTGACAAATACGACGGATCGCCTTCTTTGTCTCTTGATGGTAAGACAAGACCTTATCAGGCTTACGGAAAAGACAACGTTGAAAATTTCTACAGAACTGGATATTCTTTCAGTAATACATTAGCAATTTCTGGTGGAAACGAAACAACAAATTTCAGATTGTCTTTCGGAAATACAAAAGACGAATCGATTATGCCGGGAACTACTTTTGGAAGAAACAACGTGGCTTTAAGCTTAAATTCGGCTCCAAATAAAAAAATCAGCATAGAAACGAATGCGCAGTATATTTCAGAGAAAAGCCATAACAGACCTTATTTGAATGACTCGCCTAGAAATCCATCTTTCCCAACTACGTTTATGACGCCGGGTACAGATATCAGATGGTTAAGCAATCCGTTTGATGCAAATGGCGGTGAAGAAGATTTCTTAGGTGCAAACGTATATCATACAAACCCTTACTTTGCAACACAATCACCTTTAAACGACGATCTTAGAAAACGTTTCATTGGTTCTGCAAAAGTAAATTATAATATTACAGATAAAATTTATGCAAAAGCTGTAATAGGAATTGATGATATCAATTATGAATACACTGAAATTGAACCAACAGGAATCAATTACAGCCCTGGCGGATCTTATGAAAACAGAGTTGAAGGCCGTTCAGAGGTAAATGCTTCGGGTTATTTAGGATACAAAGGCGACATCGTTAAAAATCTTTCGTTAGACGCATTTATTGGTGCAAACCGTCAGCATAACAGATACAGCGGTATCAAAATGAAAGGAAATAACTTTATCGTTCCTTACGAATATTTCTATGGAAATACACAGCCTGATAAAACAGAAAAACTATTCTCAGAAAGTGAAGTAAACTCTTTATTTTACTCAGCAGATATTGGATACAAAGATTTCTTATATGTGAATTTAACAGGTCGTGAAGATTGGTTTTCTACTTTAGACCCTGCAAATAACAGTACTTTTTATCCATCTGTAAGTACGAGTTTTATTTATTCTGAAGTAATTGGTCTTCCGGAGTGGATGTCTTACGGTAAACTTAGAGCAGGATGGGGTAATGTTGGAGGTGCACTGCCTGAAGCTTATGCTTTAGCTTTAACTTATACTACGCCAGACGGACAAACGGATTCATTAGGACAGCCAATTTTGGGTGTAAATGGAGAAACAATTCCAAACAGAACTTTAAAACCGTATAACGTTAGTACAATTGAGTTTGGTTTTGAGAATACATTCTTCAATAACAGAGTAAGTACAGATTTGACTTTCTACCAGAAAAAAACAACAAATGATATTACTGATGCTGACGTTTCTCAGGCTTCTGGTTACAGAACTACAAAAATCAACGTAGGTGAAATCATGAACAAAGGGGTGGAGTTTGCGATTAATGTAAAAGCAATTAAAACACCAAGTTTTTCTTGGAACGTAGGATATAATTTTGCTTATAATGACAGTGAAGTTATTAGTCTTTCGGATAAAATTACAACAAAATCACTAGAAGGCAACAGAGATGGAAGAGCTTCTGTAGTTTTAGAAAAAGGACAGCCTTTTGGAGTAATTAAAGCGTATGATTATTTAAGAGATTCAAAAGGAAATATCGTAATCGACACTAATGGAAAATTCATGAGAGGAGATTTAATCATTGCAGGACAAGGTGTTGCGCCAACTTCAATGGGACTTTCAAATGATTTCTCTTATAAAAACTTTACACTTTCAATTTTTGTAGATGCTAAATTTGGAGGAGAAATCTACTCTGCGACAAATCAGTTAGGAACACGTTACGGATTATCTCAAATTACGCTTCCTGGCCGTGAGGGCGGTGTAGCAGTTTCAGGTACAGATGTTAACGGAAATCCGGTTAACACAACAGTTTCGGCATACGATTACTGGAGAAGTTATAGTGATGTAACATCAAACTTTGTATACGATGCAGATTTTGTTAAGTTAAGAGCGATTTCTTTTGCCTATAATTTCCCGAAAGCATTTTTACAAAAAACACCATTTCAGTCTGTTAGTTTAGCATTTTCTGCTCATAATTTATGGACTATTTATGACAAAGTTCCAAACATCGATCCAGAGTCAAACTACTCTAATAGTAATGCGCAAGGTATGGAGAGAGCTTCAATGCCTTTGACAAGAAATTACGGTTTTGCACTTAATGTCAAATTCTAATACGAAATAAGATGAAAAATAGATATATAAAAATATTTTGTGCCGCAATTGTTAGTGCTATGACATTGACTTCTTGCGATAAAGGGTTCGAAGAAATGAATAAGAATCCAAATGCTTTAACAGATCCGGCTGTAAAATCGATGTTTACGCTTGCTGAGATCTATGTAGACGGACAGGATTTTTCTAATACAAGAGGAAACAACTTATACGCGGCTCAAATCGTTCAGCAGTTTTCGTCACTAGGGGGACCAGGTTCTAAATACACCTATTCTTCTGAGTATTCTGCGGCTCTTTTTGGAGAAACTTATGGTAAAGGATTAAATCAAATTTTCCAGTTATTATCTGTAATAGACAATACTCCAGAAAACTCAAACATGATTCAGGCTTGTAGAATTATGAAGGTTTTCTTGTTTCAAAAGCTTACAGATACTTATGGAGAAGTTCCTTATTTTGAAGCAGGAAAAGGATATAACGGAAACGTTTTTGCTCCTAAATATGATACGCAGGAAGCTATTTACAATGATCTTTTAAAGGAATTAGATGAAGCTGGAACGGCTTTAGATGCCGGAAAACCATTTGTAGGCAACGCAGATTTGTATTACCAAAGTGACGTTACAAGATGGAAAAAATTAGCCAACTCATTGATGTTAAGAGTAGCTATGCGTTTGTCTAAAGTAAATCCTGCAAAAGCAAAAGAATTTGTAGAAAAAGCCTATTCAAAAGGTGTTTTCACCTCAAATGATGACAGTCTGGTGTTGAGACATGATGCTGGACCTGCAGGAGTTAAAACAAATCCAATTACTTCTTCGTGGGTTAGAAATGATTTGAACGGAGGAGAATCGAATATTAAATTCAGTAAAACTTTTATTGATTTATTGAAAAACACAAAAGATCCTCGATTAAGAATTTACGCAAAATTAGAAGCTACTGGAGATAACAATCCGGCAAGTCAGCAAGGTTTGGCTAATGATGCAAAAGAATTTCCGGGAGGAGATAAAAAACTTTTCTCAGATCCTAATACATCTACTGTATTACGTTTAGACGCACCAACTTTAATTATGTCTTATGCAGAAGTACAGTTTTTATTGGCAGAAGCATCAGTTAAAGGATGGAATGTAGGCGGATCGGCACAGCAATATTACGAAAACGGAGTTAGAGCTGCTATGAATATTTTAGTGATTTTTGGAGACAAAGTGCCTGCTGTATCTCCAGCAGAATACAATACTTACATCACCACTTATCCATTCAAAACAGCTGGAACAGAAGCAGAAAAAATCGAACAGATTATTACTCAAAAATGGATTGTCCTATTATTTAACGGTTTTGAAGCATTTTCAGAATACAGAAGAACAGGATATCCGGTTTTAGTTCCTGTTAATGACCCAACGGGAGATACAAAAGGAACTATTCCAAGAAGATTAATCTACGATCAGTCAGAGCTTATCACGAATGCGGCTAATTATAAAGAAGCAATTCAACGTCAAGGTTTAGATTTAATGACCACTAGAATCTGGTGGGATAAATAATTTTTAAATTGGTTGGTTAGTTAGAATAAGTCGGGTGTTATCCATACCCGGCTTATTTTTAAATCTTTTTATCAATTAAGTGAATAAAGCAGTACTTATTGAATCTATTTAATTTCATGATTTAAATCCCCTTTTTTTCGTGGCAGCAAAGAGTGCTTCTGCTGAAAAAGATGGCATTGCCTCAATAAATTGAAAAATGTACGGAGCGATAAAATTGTTTTTAACTTTAGTAATAAGCAGATTTGAAATACCCAATTCAGATTAAAATAAAATATACGGCAGTGGTAAAGAAAATATTTCCAGTTGTTTTTTTGAGTTAATAACGAAAAATAAATTCTGAAGAGAAGGAATGATAAGTAAGCGCTGTTCCTTCTCTAAGCTGCCAAATAACTAAGTTGCTTTATCTTTTTAGTATTTTTAAAGAGATTAATATTAGTACTCCGTAAAATGAATTATGTAACAAAACTTCATTGGCTGATTTTCATTTGTCTTGCAAATTTTTCTTCGATCTCCATTGCTCAAAATGTTGATTTGAAGAACAACTGGACTTACCGTGAAGCAAAAACACAAAAGTGGTATCCAGCGGCAGTTCCCGGAGAAATTCATACCGATTTGCTGCGAAATAAATTGATACCGGATCCATTTTATCGTGACAACGAAAAGAAGCTGTTGTGGATCGAACGTAAAAACTGGGAATACAAAACTACATTTCAGGTTACGGCTGCATTGCTGAAAAAGAAAAATACCGAATTGGTTTTTGACGGATTAGATACTTATGCATCTGTATATCTTAACGATAAGCTGGTTTTAAAAGCCGATAATATGTTCCGTCAATGGCGGGTTGATGTTAAAAAAATACTGAAATCAGGAAATAATAATTTGGTTATTGTATTTCAATCGGCACAAAATGTGGTGGATTCATTAGCAAAAAGAGATTTGCCTTTTAAAATTCCGGATAATCCGCGGGCTTATGTTCGTAAAGCACAATATCATTTTGGATGGGATTGGGGACCAAAATTCACAACCTGCGGTATCTGGAAAACACCGCGCTTAGAAGCTTATGACGAAAAAGCTCCTGAGAAACCTTATGTTCTGAATCGCAAAATTGAGCTAATACAAGAGCCTGACAGCCTCGGCAGATCGTTTTATTTTAAGATCGATGGAAAGCCGGTGTATATGAAAGGAGCTAACTATATTCCGTCAGATGCGTTTCTTTCAAGAGTGACAAAAAAAGAATATGAAAAAGTAGTTTCTCTGGCTAAGGATGCCAATATGAATATGCTTCGCGTTTGGGGTGGCGGCGTTTATGAAGACGATTATTTTTATGATTTATGCGATAAATACGGAATTAATGTATGGCAGGATTTTATGTTTGCCGGCACAATGGTTCCAGGAGACAATGCTTTTTTTGATAACGTAAAGCAGGAAGTTCAGTATCAGGTAAAAAGACTGCGCCATCATCCAAGTATTGTTTTGTGGTGCGGTAATAACGAATCTGATGAAGCCTTTAAAAATTGGGGCTGGATGAAAAGCATGAAATTGTCCAAACAAGATTCTACCAAATTATGGAAGGATTACGTTCGTTTGTTTCACGACAGTATTCCAAAATGGGTTAAAGAAGTCGATGATAAACGTCCGTATTTAAGTTCTTCGCCGATGCATCATTGGTCAAAACAAAAAAGTTTGACCGAAGGAGACGGTCATTATTGGGGAATTTGGTGGGGATTAGAAGACATTGAAGCTGTAAAGAAAAAAACTGGACGATTTGTAAGCGAATACGGAATGCAGGCTATGCCCAATTATTCATCTATAGAAAAATTTACATTGCCGGAAGACCGCTATTTATATTCAGATGTTTTAAATGCGCATCAAAAAGCAGGGAAAGGATTTATAAAGTTAAATGCTTACTTGAATAAATACTTTATCGATTCGACCAAAATAAAAAAGATGAATGTAGAAGATTACAGTTATCTAACTCAATGTTTGCAGCATTATGCCATTAAAAATATTGTAGGTATTCATCGCTCTAAAGCTCCTTATAATATGGGAACTTTAGTTTGGCAGCTTAACGACTGCTGGCCGGTAGCAAGCTGGAGTATCACGGATTATGATAACCGACAGCCTAAAGCAGCCTGGTATGCCATTCGCGAAGCGTACAGAGACGATATAAAACCAGAAATTGATTTTACGCGCCCAATAGATTTAAAACTGGAAGACCCGAAAATAAGCTGGCAGATTAAAGGAAACAAAGTCATTTTAAAAGCCCAAAAGCAGGCAAAATATGTTTACATTTCCATGAAAGGATATACAGGAAAATGGAGTGATAATTATATAGATTTAGCTGCCGGAGAAGAAAAAATAATTTCCTTTGAAGGAAAGGTCGTTAAACCAGATATTAGGGTTTTCTCTTTGTTTGAGGTTTTGGAAAGAAACAGATAAAGGTACAAAGGCACAAAGGGACAAAGGGACAGAGGGACAGAGGGACAGAGGTTTTTCCCTTGAGACGCATCGCAGTGCGTCTAGACATTGAAATAAAAAAATACTTGCGTAAATCAGTTTAATCTGTGTCCTCAGTGAGCTGAACGATACGCAACAAAATATAAAAACAAAGAACATGGTTACAAAATACAATAGAATGGCTTTAGGCGGCATTTTGGCTTTAAACCTATTTTTTGCCAATCCTGTGATTTCACAGGATAAAAAAGCAAAACAAACTAGTTTAGATTATACACAATATGTAAATCCGATTATTGGTTCTGCGGGACATGGTCACGTATTTGTTGGTGCGAATGTTCCTTTTGGAGCCGTACAATTAGGACCTGTAAATGTTTTTGAAGGCTGGGATTGGTGCAGTGGTTATAACTATGCCAGTAATACTATTTTAGGTTTTACACATACGCATTTAAGCGGTACCGGAATTGGCGATTTAAACGATATTCTTTTGTTGCCCGTATCAGGAAAAGTGGCCCTTACCAAAGGAACAAAAGAAGATATGTTAAACGGTTACGGTTCTTATTTCTCTCATAAAAACGAAGTCGTTAAACCTGGCTATTACAGTGTTTTATTGGATAAATATAAAGTGAAGGCTGAATTAACGGCAAGTGAGAGAGTTGGTTTTCATAAATATACTTTCAATGCAGCCGATGATAATCATGTTTTAGTAGACCTTGCAGACGGAATAGGATGGGACAGACCTGTAAAAACGTTTATAAAGAAAATAAACGAAACCACTTTTGCAGGTTACCGTTATTCGGCTGGCTGGGCGACCGATCAGCGTATTTATTTTACAATGGAATTTTCTGAACCAATTGCTAATATTACTTTATATGACAGCACATCAGTAGTTAAAGGCAATGAAGGTGAAGGTCTGAAAATGAAAGCCGTTCTAGATTTTAAAGCCTTAAAAAACAAACAGGTTTTAGTAAAAGTGGGGATATCTCCGGTAAGTTCAGAGAATGCGGCAGCAAACATAAAAGCAGAGATTCCGAATTGGGATTTTGAAAATGTGGTAAAAAAAGCCAATTCAAAGTGGAATAAAGAGCTTACTAAAATCCAGATAAAAGGAAACGAAAAAACAATGAAAGTTTTTTATACCTCATTGTATCATACCATGTTTGCACCGTCTATTTTTAATGATGCCAACGGGGATTACAGAGGAACCGATAAAAAAGTGTACGAAAAAGCCAATTTTACCAATTATACTACTTTTTCCCTTTGGGATACTTACCGCGGTCTGCATCCTTTATACACCATTACACAACCCGAAAAAATTAACGATATCGTTAAATCATTTTTGGCTATTTACCAACAGCAGGGCCGATTACCCGTTTGGCATTTAATGGGTAACGAAACCAATACAATGAACGGAAACCATTCGATTGCCGTTATCGTCGATGCTTACTTAAAAGGATATCGTGATTATGATACCGAATTAGCTTACGAAGCAATCAAAAAAACTGCCATGCAAACCCGTGATGGAATGGATTATGTTCAAAAACTAGAATACATTCCAGCCGATAAAATGCTGGAATCTGTGGGAAATGCATTGGAATATGCAATCGATGATTATTGCGTAGCTCAAATGGCAAAAGCATTAAACAAAACAGACGATTATACTTATTTTACCAAAAGAGCCAATTTATATAAACTTTATTTTGATAAAGAAACCACTTTTATGAGAGGTAAGTTAACAGATGGAAAGTGGAGAACACCTTTTAATCCGCTGTCATCTGCACATCGTAAAGACGATTATGTCGAAGGAAATGCCTGGCAGTATACCTGGCTTGTGCCTCACGATCCTTATGGCTTAATTGAATTGTTTGGAAACGATGCTAAATTTTTAGCCAAACTCGATTCCTTATTTTTAATTACAGATAAAGTAGAGGGAGAGGAAGTCTCGCCGGATATCAGCGGTTTAATAGGGCAGTATGCTCAGGGCAACGAACCCAACCATCATATTCCGTATTTGTATGCTTATGCAGGACAGCCTTGGAAAACGGCTAAACTAATTCGCGAAATTGACGATAAATTTTATTCAACAAAACCGGACGGATTGTGTGGAAACGAAGATTTAGGTCAAATGTCGGCATGGTATGTTTTATCATCAATGGGATTTTACTCTGTTAATCCTGCAAACGGAATTTACGTTTTGGGAAGTCCTTTGGTAAACAGTTCTATTATCCATCATAAAAAAGATATTTCATTTACAGTAAACGCTATAAACAACAGCGCAGTAAATATGTATATCCAAAAAGCAGAATATAACGGAAAACCCTATACAAAATCGTATATCACGCATGATATGATTGTTAAGGGAGGAGAACTGAAATTATTTATGGGAAGTAAACCATCGACAACTTTTGGAGTAAAGAAAGAAGACAGGCCAATTTAGTAGTGAAAAGTAAAATGTGAGATGTAAAATGCAAAGCGTAATTGAACACATCACATTTTACATCTCATATCTCACATTTCACAAATCACAAGAATATGAAAATAAAGAGTTTAATTTTTTTAGGAATAGTACAATCCTGTCTTTTTTTAAACGCGCAGGTAAAATCCTTAGATCCTGTAGAATATGTAAATCCTTTAATGGGAACGCAGTCACTGCATAATCTTTCAAACGGAAACACTTATCCCGCAATCTGCAGACCTTGGGGAATGAATTTCTGGACACCGCAAACAGGAAAAATGGGCGATGGATGGGCGTACACTTATACGGCAGAAAAAATCAGAGGATTTAAGCAAACGCATCAGCCTTCGCCGTGGATGAACGATTACGGGCAGTTTTCGATTATGCCGGTAACAGGTAAATTGGCTTTCGCCGAAGACGAGCGGGCAAGCTGGTTCAGCCATAAAGCAGAAGTTTCGAAACCCTATTATTACAGCGTTTATTTGGCAGATTACGACGTAAAAACCGAAATTACAACGACAGAAAGAGCAGCACATTTTCAGATTACATTCCCGGAAAATGAGAAATCTTCAATCGTAATTGATGCATTTGACAAAGGGTCTTATATCAAAATAATTCCATCAGAAAATAAAATTATTGGATATACTACACGTAATAGCGGCGGTGTACCAGAGAATTTTAAAAACTATTTTGTATTGGTTTTTGATAAACCATTCTCTACTAATGCTACCTGGATTGATAAAATCCTGACGAAAGATAAACTGGAAGCAGCAGGACTTCATACAGGCGCAGTAATTGGATTTAAAACAAAAAAAGGAGAAAAAGTAAATGTAAAAACAGCTTCTTCATTTATAAGTCCGGAGCAGGCGGAGCTGAATTTAAAGGAATTAGGCACAGCATCTTTCGAGGAAAATGTTGAGCAATCTAAAAACGAATGGAACAAAGTTTTAGGAAAAATTAAAGTAGAAGACACTAATGAAGAGCAGTTAAAAACTTTTTATTCGTGTTTATACCGCACGGTTTGTTTTCCGCAAAAACAATATGAAATAGATAAAGACGGCAAAATTGTGCACTACAGCCCGTATAACGGAAAAGTTTTACCGGGATATATGTATGCAGGAACAGGATTTTGGGATACATTCCGTGCCTTATATCCTTTACTCAATTTATTTTATCCTTCGATAAATACAGAAATGCAGGAAGGCTTAATAAACGATTACAAAGAAGGCGGTTTTTTACCAGAATGGTCTAGTCCGGGCTTTAGAAATGTAATGGTAGGGAATAATTCGGCATCAGTAGTTTCAGATGCTTATATGAAAGGTTTACGCGGTTACGATATCAATAAACTTTACGAAGCATTGCAGCACGGAGCTAACAATGAAGGACCAATGGATGCTGTAGGCAGAAAAGGAGTTCAATATTATAATACTCTGGGATATGTTCCTTATGATGTCAATATAAATGAAAATGCAGCGAGAACTTTGGAATATGCTTATGATGATTTTGCAATCTGGAAACTAGCAAAAGCTTTAGACCGTCCGAAAAAAGAAATCAGCCTGCTTGAAAAACGAATGATGAACTATAAAAAGTTATATAATTCTTCGATCGGATTAATGAGCGGCAGAAATAAAGACGGAAGCTTTCCTCCTAATTTTAATCCTTTTAAATGGGGAGATGCCTTTACAGAAGGAAACAGCTGGCATTACAGCTGGAGCGTATTCCATGATATTCAGGGTTTAATTGATTTAATGGGCGGTGAGAAAAAATTTACGTCAAAATTAGATGCTGTATTTTCAACCCCTCCGGTCTTTGATGATAGTTATTATGGTGCTGTTATCCACGAAATCAGAGAAATGCAGATCATGAATATGGGACAATATGCACATGGAAACCAGCCTATTCAGCACATGATTTATTTGTACAATTATGCCGGAGAACCCTGGAAAACACAATATTGGTCAAGAGAAGTAATGAATCGTTTGTATAAACCAACTCCTGACGGATATTGTGGTGATGAAGACAATGGGCAGACTTCGGCCTGGTATATTTTCTCGGCAATGGGATTTTATCCGGTTTGCCCGGGTACAGAAGAATATGTACTGGGTGCACCATTATTTAAGAAAGTAACATTACAATTTGAAAACGGAAAACAGCTTACTATCAATGCTCCAAATACATCCGATACAAGCAGATATGTAAACGAATTAAAATGGGATGATTCAGTTTACAATAAAAACTATATCAATCATTTTGATGTATTTAAAGGAGGAGAACTAAACTTTGATATGACAAGTTCTCCAAACTTACAAAGAGGTACAACATCAGAGTCGTATCCGTATTCTTATTCAACTTCAAAATAAAAATATGCAGTCACGTAGAAAATTTTTAAAAAATACAGGGATTTTTTCGGCAGGATTATTAGCAATTCAAACCGATGTTTTCGGACTCAATTCAGATTCTTTTCAGTTTCCTTTAAAAGATTTTGTTACCAAAAGACCTCCGCTGGCCGAAAGAAAATTTACAAGTAAAGCAGTTGAAGCTGCCATTGTACGAATCAAAAAACAAATAGCAAATCCGGAACTGGCCTGGTTATTTGAAAACTGTTTTCCCAATACACTCGATACAACAGTCGATTTTGAAATCATTGACGGAAAACCCGATACGTATGTAATTACAGGAGATATTGATGCCATGTGGCTGCGTGACAGTACGGCTCAGATTTGGCCTTATATACCCTTTGTAAAAGAAGATCCAAAATTAGCCGAATTGGTAAAAGGGGTAATTAATCGTCAGGCAAAATGTATTCTGCTTGATCCATATGCCAATGCTTTTTATAAAGATTTTACAAAAGAAAGCGAATGGAAAAATGACCTTACTAAAATGCAGCCCGGAATTCATGAAAGAAAATGGGAAATTGACAGTTTGTGTTACCCGGTTCGTTTAGCTCACGGGTATTGGGCAGCAACCGGAGATATTAGTTTGTTTGATGCAAAGTGGAAAGAAGCGATGTTGTTGATTCTGCAGACTTTTAAAGAACAGCAAAGACTTGATGGAAAAGGCGGCCCGTATAGTTTTCAGCGCCAGACAGCCTGGGCTACAGACGGAGTTCCGTTAGGCGGTTATGGTTACCCTGTGAAACCTTGCGGTTTGATAGTTTCTACTTTTAGACCAAGTGACGACAGTACTTTGTTTGGTTATTTAATTCCGAGTAATATGTTTGCGATTGAAATATTAGGTTATTTAATCGAAATTTTCTCTTTACCAGCTTTAAAAGACAATGATTTAGTCGCTAAAGCAAAAGAACTGAGAGATCAGGTGCAAAAAGGATTGAAGGAAAACGGAATCATCGAACATCCAAAATTTGGAAAAATTATCGCTTTTGAAGTAAATGGATACGGCAGTTTTCACATGATGGACGATGCCAATGTTCCTTCATTATTATCACTGCCTTATTTGGGTGCAATTGGTCCTAATGATCCTTTATATCTTAATACCCGTAAAGTGGTACTGTCAGAAAACAATCCATTTTTCTATAAAGGAAAAGCAGGAGAAGGAATTGGAGGGCCTCATACAGGAGTTGATACCATCTGGCCTATGAGTATTGTGTTAAGAGCTATTACCAGTGTAGACGAAAAAGAAATTAAAGCGTGCATAAGCAGCTTGATTAAAACCAATGCCGATACCGGATTTATGCATGAATCATTTCATAAAGACGATGTAAACAAATTTACCCGTAAATGGTTTGCATGGGCCAATACACTTTTTGGAGAAATGATTGTACATACAAGCATTCATTATCCTCAAATTTTAAAAGATAAAAATATCTAGAATTAGTAAGCTAAACAAGGAAAAATGAATACATCATACGCCATTGGGCTAGATATAGGAGGTACACACATTACTGCGGCAGTCATCAATAAAACAGAAATGAAAGTTATTGATTTCTCTTTATACAAAGAATCATTTGACTCTAATTTACCAGTAGAACAGGTAATGGATATCTGGAAAAGAGTCATTAATACTTCAATAGAAAATTCAAAAGTAACAGATATAACAGGGCTGGCTGTTTGTATGCCGGGGCCTTTCGATTATGAAAAAGGAATTTGCTGGATAAAAGACCAATCGAAATATGAACATTTTTATGGATTGAATGTTCGCGATTTACTTTTAGAAAGCCTTAATTTGTCTAAGGATTTTCCGGTTCTTTTTGAAAATGATGCCGTTTGTTTTGGCAAAGGAGAAGTTTTTAAGCAGCAGGAAAATCTTTCTAAAAAAGTAATGGCCGTTACTTTGGGTACAGGGTTAGGCGCTTGTTTTATAGATAAAGGTGTATCGATAAGTTCCGGTAATTCAGTACCGGCAGACGGCGAGATATACAATCTTCCATACAACGAAGGTATTGCCGAGGACTATGTTTCAGTACGCGGTCTTTTGTCGCATTATAAGTCTTTAAAAGATGCTGAACTTAACAACGGATTGGAACTTTATAATTTAGCTCTTAATGGAGATCAATCGGCTGTTAAAGTATTTGAAACAATGGGCGAAGATCTGGCGACAGTTGTGATTCCATGGCTCAATAATTTTTCTGCAGATCATATTATTATTGGAGGAAAAATAGCCAATGCAAGCGAGTTATTTCTTTCTTCATTTTATAAAACACTTAAAGAATCCGGGGTAGAAGTTCAGGTCTCCATTTCTACTGATAATGAAATTGCCGCTTTATTAGGAGCAGTAAGTTTTCTTTGCGATTAAGCTGTGCAAATTAAAACAAGCTTTGTTTACAAAAGAAAACGGATGAGTTAGTATGCTCATCCGTTTTCTTTTTATAATTTATTTTCAATTATTTTAAACCTTCTTTAATAGTCTGTACAAAAGCTTCAACCGGCTGAGCTCCGGAAACAGCATATTTTCGATCAAAAACGAAAAACGGAACTCCTTGCACACCAATTTCCTGTGCTTCCTTAATATCGCCTTTTACATCGCTTAAATAAAGGGTTTCGTTTTCTATAACTTCTTTTACCTCATTAGCATTTAAACCTGCTTTTTCTCCTAATTCAATTAAAGTACTTGCATCATTTAAATCTCTTCCTTCTGTAAAATAAGCCTTAAAGAAGATTTCTTCCATTTCGTCACCTAAATTATTCTTTTTAGCTAAATGAATAATTCGGTGCGAAGTTAAAGAGTTTGAGATAACAGCTTTATCAAAGTTATAGTCTAATCCAACGCTTTTAGCGCGTTCTACAACACCTTTATGCATTTCTCTGGATTGTTCAACAGAAATACCTTTTCGTTCTGCTAAAAACGTATAAACGTCTTTTCCTGATTGTGGCTCAATAGTGGGATCAAGCTGAAAACTTTTCCACTCAATTTCAAAGTCATTATTTGGAAATTCAGCTAAAGCAGTTTCCAATTGTCTTTTTCCGATATAACAAAACGGACACATGATGTCCGACCAAATTTCTATTTTCATTTTACAAAGTTAAAGAAAAAAAAGTTTTTGGGGTTTGATGTTTCAGGTTTCAGGTTTCAGGTTTCAAGCTTACCTGTATTGTTTTTTTACCGCAAAGTTCGCAAAGCTTTGCGAACTTTGCGTTTGTAAATACAAACTATATCAAAAAAAATTTGGGCGCTTTGCGGTAAAAATCACCTCAATCCATATTCGCATTTCAACCTGAAACCTGAAACCTGAAACCTGAAACTTGAAACTTGAAACAAAAAAACACTAAAACTAAAAAACCGCAACTCTTAAAAAAGAATTGCGGTTTCTAGGTATAAAAAATGGTTGGTTAATAGCGATATTTTTTTTTACAATGATATGTCTTTAATTTGAAATTAAAAAAAATCCCTGTAACAAAAAGAAGTTTTGATGTTAACTATTTAACATTACGGGCATTACCAACATTGTAACTGTTTCACCTTCTTCTAAACCATCGGCAGGAGTTAAAATCCCTGCTCTGTTAGGCAATGACATCTCTAACATAATAATATCCGATTGCAGATTTGTCAGCATTTCGATTAAGAAACGAGAGTTAAAACCAATTTGCAGGTCATCACCTTGATAATCGCAAGTCAATCTTTCTTCTGCTTTGTTTGAGTAATCGATATCTTCTGCAGAAACATTTAATTCAGCTCCTGCAATTTTTAAACGAATCTGGTGTGTCGTTTTATTTGAGAAAATTGCCACACGACGAACAGAACTTAAAAATAAAGAACGGTCGATCATTAATTTATTTGGATTTTCTTTTGGAATAACCGCTTCGTAATTTGGATATTTTCCGTCGATTAAACGACACATTAAGATATAATTATCAAATGAGAAAGTCGCATTTGAATCATTGTATTCAATTTTCACTTCGGCATCAGAACTTCCTAAAATACTTTTTAAGATATTTAAAGGTTTCTTTGGCATAATAAAATCAGCAACCTGAGATGCTTTTACATCTGCACGGGCGTATTTTACTAATTTATGAGCATCTGTAGCAACAAAAGTTAATCCTTCCGGAGAGAACTGGAAGAAAACTCCAGACATTACCGGACGTAAATCATCGTTTCCGGCTGCAAAAATCGTTTTGCTTACAGCAGTAGCTAAAACATCAGCAGGCACCAAAGTTACAGACGGTTCTTCAAGACTTACAGATTTAGGAAATTCTTCTCCGGCAGCGTACGCTAAGGCATATTTTCCTGAGTTAGAACTAATCTCAACTGTATTATTGTCTTCAACTGTAAAAGTTAAAGGCTGTTCTGGAAATGTTTTTAAAATTTCAAGTAAAAGTTTTGCCGGTACAGCAACGCTTCCCTTACTTGTAGAATCGATTGATAGTGTAGCAGACATCGTGGTTTCAAGATCTGAAGCCGACACAGTCAACTCATTATTGTCTAGTTCAAATAAAAAGTTATCTAAAATAGGAAGTGTATTATTGCTGTTAATAACACTACCTAAAACTTGTAATTGTTTTAATAAGTACGAACTCGATACTATAAATTTCATCGTCTTTTGTTTTATTTTTAGAGTATTCTTTAGTATTTAGGCGCTAAAGATACGGATTACAAATATATCGTAAACATTCTTAGTTTCGCAATTTTTTTATTAACATCTATTTGCTGTATTTTCTTCTTCTGATAAAGGTAAATACTAAGCCGAAAACCAATAAAATAAGAATTGGAAGTCCGATAGTTATGAATTGCGTTGTGGTATAATTTTCGTAAACTTTCTCTTTGTCCAATAATGGCAGTTCAACATCTTTACTTCTAATGTTAATAAGTCCGGTATCATCAAGCAGATAATTGATGCAGTTCATCATAAAATCTTTATTGTCGTATAGGTTTCCGGTTCTTTGATCATAACCCAGTTCAACCGGCATCATGTTTTTGTCTAATTGGTTTCTGGCAATATCCCCATCGGCAACAACAATCATTTTGGTTGGTTTGCCTTTTGCCAGAAATGAATTTTCTTTGAATGGCAGTACACGATTTTCAAAAGCAGAATGAAAACTTCCTTCTAATAAAACCGAAAGATTTTGATTTCCTTTATTTAAATAATCTGCAGGAGAAGTTTTCTCGGTAACAATATTCAAATTGATTTCGGATGGTGTTCCAATTACTTTTGAATACTGAGACGATTGCAGTAAAACCGTTTTTTTAATTCCGTTTTTCAAAGTATCAATCGGACTGGCAAAATCAAATCGTATTCCTCCCAAATTCTTTACAATTGGATGCTGGCTCGTTGGGTAAACCTGTGGTGCAAACTTCCAGATAAAATCCTGATATTGAGTTGCACTTCCTTGTTCGCCGGTTGCCAGTTTTATCGGACTTCCATTTTCGTCTTTAATCAAATCAGGATTAATTCTGAATCCGTATTTAAAGAACATATCGTTCAAATTCAAATCTCTTGGATAAGCCAATGTAGCACCCGCCTGATTGTATAAGCTGTCCATATCAGCAGCAACCTGATCAATTAACCATAATGTTTTACCACCGTTCATGATAAATTGATCCAGAACTTGTTTTTCTTCATCAGAAAACTTTTCAGTTGGTTTTGAGATAATGGCTAAATCGTATTTTTTAAGTGCATCTAAAGTTCCGTTTGGATCTTTGGCAACAGAATCTAAAGTAAAAGGTCCGATGTAGTAACTTTCTTTGATTTGTCTCAATAATTTACCAATATGAATTTCAGACAATTCTCCATTTCCTTTTATAATCGCCACTTTCTTTTGCCTGTCTTTGGAAACTTTATTGATTGCATCTGCAATAGAATATTCTAAATGCTGAATCGATCCAATTACTTTTTGAGTAGTCGAGGCGCCCATAATGTTTTTCAACAAAGGAATATTAACTTCTTTGTTGTTATAAACCGCAACTGCCCATGGAAATACCATAGCCTGTGATTGTTTTCCTTTATCATCAACCGTAATATTTACCGGAGTAAGACCTTTTTGGTACAGCGATTTTACGACAGCCATGCTTTCGTCCTCGTTTTCCATTGGGTTTACAAATTCAAAAACAATATTGCTGTTGTAAGCCTGAAACTCTTCCAGCAATTGTTTGGTTTCCTGTTGTAAACGTTTAAAATCTGCAGGAAGTTCGCCCTGCATGTAAATTTTAATCGACAACGGGTTTTTAACCTGTTTTATAATCTGCAGGGAAGTTGGTGATAAAGTATATCGTTTGTCTTTGGTTAAATCAAAACGTTGGAAAAACAAACTTCCAAGAACATTTAAAACAATTAAAATAAAAATTGTAATGCCTAATGTTTTTAAATTTAATTTATTAGATGCTTTCATTACGCTTTAAAAGATTTTAATTGATAAACGGTAAAAGATAAAAACAAAACACTGATGCTTAAAAAGTAAATAACATCTCGGGTATCAATAACACCTCTGCTCATACTTTTAAAATGATCCTGCATTCCTAATGCCGAAATGATATTGGATTGTCCCGGAATAATCGAAGCTAATCCTTCAAAACCAAAATAAAACAAAAAGCATAAAAAGACTGCAATAATAAACGCAACGATTTGGTTTTCCGATAGAGTAGAAGTGAAGATGCCAATTGCAGAATAAGAAGCAATTAAAAACAATAATCCAAAATAAGAACCAATAGTACTTCCCATATCGATATTTCCTTCAGGCGCACCTAAACTAGAAATAACGCTTACATAAATGAATGTTGGGATAATAGCCAGAATGATAAGGAAAAACGATCCCAGAAATTTTCCGTTTACAATTTCCCAAATCGATAATGGTTTGGTTAAAAGCAATTCCAGAGTTCCTTGTTTTCTTTCGTCAGAGAAACTTCTCATAGTTACCGCCGGAATCAGAAAAATTAAAATCCACGGTGTTAAAGTGAAAAATGGAGTTAAATCGGCATAACCGGTATTTAAAATATTGTAATCTCCTTCAAATACCCATAAAAACAGCCCGTTGCTGATTAAAAAAATCGCAATGACCAAATAGCCGATAGGAGAGCCAAAAAAGGATTTTATTTCTCTTAAAATGATTGATTTCATGTATAACGTTTATTCGTTTTATTTGTTTATTTGTTTAATCGTTTAATCGTGTAATTGTTTAATCGTTTATCGTGTATTTGTTTTTTTGTTTCATGCTGCTTGGCTTGCGTATTTTTTTAACCGCAAAGTACGCAAAGGCTGACGCTAAGTTCGCAAAGTTTTTTTTTCTTTTTTTTCTTCAACGCTTTGCGAACTTAGCATTTTCTATAGAAATCTTTTTTTATATAATCTTTGCGCTCTTTGCGGTTAAATCCTCCCAAATTTTTAGTTTCAGCTGAAACCTGAAACATGAAACCTGAAACAATTTTAAACTAAAGAAACCACTTTATCAACACTCCACGCTTCTGGTTTTGCATTGAATAATTTCTTTGTAAAACTCCAAACCGAATTAAATAATTCAGATTGTCTGTAATTTTCTAAATCTTCTTCGGTTTCCCAATAGCTGTAGGTAAAGAAAATACATTTGTCATTTTTATCCTGATACAATTCTAAAAAACGATTTCCTTCGGCATTTCGTATTTTGTCTTTCACCGATTCAAAATTCTCCAGAAAATCCGGAATCTTTTCTTCGTGAAAACTCATTTTTACTATTCTTACGAACATATTTGTAATTTTAGATTTTAGATTGAAAATCGTTTACAGGTGCGCAAAAATACCAAATTTGATTGTTCTTTTTAGGAAAAAATAAAATATTATAAAATCATCGTTTTTTGGATTGGGATTTCAAATATTGCCTGAGGTTTAACCTCGGGAACACTATGCATTCGACGGTTGAAACCGCAGGTTATGTTGATAATGCATTGGACGATTATCTTATTTAAAAAAAGACAATCAATATCAGTCTAGATCTGCTTAATCTGCAAAATCTGTGAGCTGTTTAATCTAAAAAAATTCTACGAAAACTTAATCGTAATAACATCACGATAATTCAGTCCCAGCAAACTATTGGCAGAACCTACTTTCGAAGGGTTGCTTCTAAAAATAGCAATCTCAAGAAAACCGGCTTCATTAAAAATCGCCAGTTTCTCTCCTTCATAAGTTTTAATTGGATATTTATCAGAAGTCGCAATATCAGAATAGTTAGGCAGGATTGTTTTGATGCTTTTCGGCTTCATGACAATTTCATAAGGACGGCCTTTTGCTACTTCTAAAAACTGTTGTTTTGAAATATTAGTGACCACGTTTCCAAAATGATCGATATAAATTACGTACCCTTTTAATGAATTCCCATCTGCAGCAAGAACAGGCTGTAATTCTGTTACCTCTTTAACCGCCGGAATTTCTTTACCAATAACGTTCAGCAAACCGCCTTTTGCAATATGGCAGGCCACCTGAATGAAAATGTCCAAATCACTGAATTCAATAGGGAACCGATCGTGAATGTTGATTTCGACAATTTTCTGTGGTAAGATCTTCTGCGTAAGCATACTTAAAATTCCGTTATCGGCACAAATAAAGTAATGATCGTTCCATTGCATGGCAATATGCTGGTTCTCTTTATTGCGTTCAATATCAACTCCAATGAGGTGTACCGTTCCTTTTGGAAAACTCAAATAGGAAGCGCCGATTACATAACTTGCTTCGGCGGTATTAAACGGATCAATGTCATGCGAAATATCAATAATGGTGGCATCTGAAATCTCAGAAAGTATTTTACCCTTCAGCGAACCAACAAAGTGGTCTTTTAAGCCGTAATCAGTAGTGAGGGTAATTATTGACATCATTTTGTTTATAACTATTGGTAGTATTTAAATCTAATTTTCATTAAATTTGAGAAATGCAAATCTAGTAATACTAAATACAAATTGAAAGAAAGAAAAGACAATTTACAATAAATATATAGTAGTCTTAGTTTTTAGTTTCAGTTTTCAGTGTTTTAACAAAAAGTGATTTTATTCGATAATTAAAACTGTAAAAGAGGCTCAGTTTTCAGCTTTTATCTTGAACTGAAAACAGGATACTGTGACTGTAAAGTAAAAAAGAAAAAAATACCCGACAGCAATAGATTTACAAAACAAATTTATTTTTAATTTAAATTTATCTCATTTGAACGAAAGAATTATCGAGCTAATAGACATCGCTCCAAAAGACTTTTGGGGCGCGCAGGATTCTCATCTTGAAATAATAAAAAAGTACTACCCAAAGCTTAAAATCGTAGCGCGAGGGACCACTTTAAAAGCCTTTGGCGAAAAAGAAGTTTTAGATGAATTCGAAAAGAGATTTCAGAGGCTTATGCTTCATTTTACCAGATACAACAACATTGATGATAATGTAATTGAACGTGTAATAATGAGTGATGGTCAGGATGAAAAAAAAGCATACGATCAAGACAAAATATTAGTTCACGGAGTTGGCGGTAAGATTATTAAAGCCATGACACCAAACCAGCAGTTACTGGTAGATACCATTAAAAAAAATGATATGGTATTTGCAATAGGACCAGCCGGAACAGGAAAAACCTACACGGGTGTTGCAATGGCCGTAAAAGCACTTAAAGACAAAGAAGTAAAAAGGATCATATTAACACGTCCGGCGGTAGAAGCAGGAGAAAATCTTGGTTTTTTACCCGGTGATATGAAAGAAAAACTAGATCCGTACATGCAGCCTCTTTATGATGCCTTACGCGATATGTTACCTAACGAAAAACTGGAAGATTACATTTTAAAAGGAATTATCCAGATTGCGCCTCTGGCATTTATGCGCGGGCGAACACTTGATAACGCCTTTGTAATTTTGGATGAAGCGCAAAATACAACGCATTCGCAAATGAAGATGTTTTTGACCCGTATGGGAAAAAACGCCAAGTTTATGATTACGGGAGATCCTGGTCAGGTCGATTTGCCACGACGTACTATTTCTGGTCTTAAAGAAGCTATTTTGGTACTGAAAGACATTGACGGAATTGGAATTATTTATCTCGACGATAAAGATATCGTTCGTCACAGATTAGTGAAAAAGGTAATCGACGCTTATAAGCAAATAGAAAACCACGACTAAATTTTAATTTTTAGCGAAATGTTAAATGTAAATCGTGAATTGTGTTTTAACATTTATTAATATTCGTTTTGCATTTATTTCTTTTGAAAAAGTGTAAAACGAATATTTTTTTGCTTTAGTTTTAATGTATTGTTTGTCAGGCTGAGCGATCCCGAGGCTTCGGGAGAAGCCCGGCAGTAACTTATGAATAAATAAGAAAATGAAACAACTGGATGATTTCTACCTAAATCAAGATGAACCCGAAAAAGGAGCATTTTTGGCATTAAAAGAAATTATTCTAAAACAAGATCCAGAGATTACAAACGTCCTAAAATATGGAATGCCCTTTTTTTGTTATAAAGGAAAAATGTTCTGCTATTTATGGATTCATAAAAAACTAAAACAGCCTTACATCGGAATTGTGGAAGGTAAACATTTTGATGAACCTTTTTTAATTCAGGAAAAACGTTCGAGAATGAAAATTTTCATGTTGAATTCTGAGCAAGATTTACCTTTAGAACAAATTAAATTGATAATTCACAAAGCGCTAAATTTATACAAATCAGGATTAATAAAAGTTTAATTTACTTAAAGCGCAAGATTTAACCAAATAGTTAAATAAATAATAAACTTATCTCAATAATAGGTTTCGGGCTTTGCAAACTTTGCTCAACTGGGCTTAAAGCCGTAAATTTGCATATCATAAATAGTTGACATTAACATGACAAAACTTAAAAATATAAAAGTTGTAGTAAGTGACCTTGACGGAACTTTACTCAACCCCCAGCATAGAATTTCAGATTATACCAAATCAATTTTTCAGGAACTTCACAATCAAAATTATCTTATTGTAGTGGCAACAGGACGTCATCATCTTGATGCCATGGCAATTATCGAAACGCTTGAAGTTCCCGTATATTTAGTGAGTTCAAACGGAGCCAGAATACATTCACCAAACAAAGAAGAACTTTTTGCTTTTAACTTAAACAGCGATGTGGTGAAAGCAGCGTTGAATGTTGAAATAGATCCTGCCATTACAGTAGTTTTATTTAAAGAAAATGTCTGGCAGACAAATAAATGGAATGAAAGGCTTAACTCTTTTCAAGCCGAATTAAAATACCGTCCCGAATTAGTAGATTACAAGAATCTGGAAGATTTTGGAGCGATTAAAATTTTCTTTTCGTGTGACGATCACGAAAAATTAGTAAAACTAAAAGATGCTGTTCTGGCCAATTCTTCAGAACATTTACATCATGCTTTCAGTTTGCCAACTTGCCTGGAGTTTATGGATAAATCTATAGATAAAGCTGTTTCAATAGAGCAGGTCCTTGAAAAAGAAGGTTATACTTTAGATCAGGCTGTTTCTTTTGGAGACGGTTTTAACGATGTTCAAATGCTTTCTGCGTCTGGAAAAGGCTTAATTATGGGTAATGCCCCTGCAATTTTAAAAGAAACTTTACCAGATTTAGAAGTGATAAAAACCAATGCCGAAGATGGCGTAGCAAGATACATTGCTTCAAAAATATTAGATAAAGAATTGGTGTAAAGTTATTTTTTAAAGCTACAAATCACACAAATTTTTACAAATTTATACAGCAGATCGAATTAGGTAAATCAGCTCGTTTTACGGAATTTAACGATAATTGCCGCGATAGATAATTTCTGCAAATTGGTGTAATTCGCGGCAAACGAAATATCTCTTTCTTTTGATGATGAAACTCTGTGAAATAATTTTAAATTTGCATTCATAAAAAACAACACAACTTAAGATAATGAGCAATACGATCACAACCACAAATTTTAATTTCCCGAATCAAAAATCAGTGTACCGCGGAAAAGTTAGAGAAGTTTATAATATTAACGACGAACTTTTAGTAATGGTAGCGACCGACAGACTTTCGGCATTTGATGTGGTTTTACCAAAAGGAATTCCGTACAAAGGACAAATTTTGAATCAGATTGCAACAAAATTTATGGAATTAACCCAGGATATTGTTCCAAACTGGTTAATCGCAACTCCGGATCCAAACGTTGCTGTTGGACATTTATGCGAGCCTTTTAAAGTAGAAATGGTAATTCGCGGTTATCTTTCCGGACACGCAGCACGTGAATATGCAGCAGGAAGAAAACAAATCTGCGGTGTAACTATGGCTGAAGGTTTAAAAGAAAACGACAAATTTCCTGAACCGATTATTACACCAACTACAAAAGCGGATAATGGTTCTCATGACGAAGATATTTCTCGTGAGGATATTTTAGCAAAAGGAATCGTTTCAGAAGAAGATTATTTGGTTTTAGAAAAATACACCCGTGCATTGTTTCAAAGAGGAACTGAGATTGCAGCTTCTAGAGGTTTAATTTTGGTTGATACTAAATATGAATTCGGAAAAACAAAAGACGGTGTTATTGTTTTAATTGATGAAATTCATACTCCGGATTCTTCTCGTTATTTCTATGCTGACGGATATGCCGAAAGACAAGAAAAAGGGGAGGAGCAAAAACAATTATCTAAAGAATTTGTTCGCCGCTGGTTAATCGAAAACGGTTTTCAAGGTCAAGACGGACAACAGATTCCGGATATGTCAGATGAATATATCGAATCTGTTTCTGAAAGATATATCGAATTATACGAGAATATTTTAGGAGAAAAATTCGTGAAAGCTGATATTGATAATATTGACCAACGTATTGATAAAAACGTATTAGAATACCTATCTTCTAAATAGTAATTTTGGGGTTTAAACTAACTATTTAAACCATGAATTTTATAACTCAAAAAAATGCCCTGCTTTTTGTATGTATTACAGCAGGGCATTTTCTTTTTGCGCAGATTGATAAAAATGCAACAAAAGAAACCAAAAATCTATACAGGAATCTAAATGCAATTTCAATAAGCCACATACTTTTTGGTCATCAACATGCGCTCGAATATGGACATGGATGGAGCAATGAACCAGATAAATCAGACGTAAAGTCTGTAACCGGTTCGCATCCGGCTGTAGTAGGGATTGATTTTAGTGATTTTTCCGGACAATCAAAAGTAAAGACAGAAAAGTCAATACAAGTTTTAAGGAAAAATGTAGTTGATACGTACGAAAGAGGAGGAATTACTACGGTTTCCTGGCATTTTAATAACCCCGCTTCCGATGGTGGTTTTTATTGGAAAGAAGGAATTTCTAAAGCATCAATGGCATTGATAAAACCAGGCGGTTCTCATCACGAACAGTATAAGGAGATTTTAAAAACAATTGCTGATTTTGCTAATTCTGTAAAAGCAAAAGACGGAACACTTTCTCCGATGATTTTCAGGCCTTTTCACGAATTTGACGGCGATTGGTTTTGGTGGGGAAAACCATATACATCCCGCGAAGATTTTATTGAAGTCTGGCAATTCACGGTTTCTTATTTACGTGATACTTTAGGCGTTCACAATTTTATTTATGCTTTTTCGCCAGACAATCGTTTCAACTCAGAATCAGAATATTTGGAACGTTATCCAGGTGATAAATTTGTAGATATGTTTGGAATGGATGATTATGCTGATTTTGGCCGTGATGGAAAATATGATCTCGAAGCAGGTTTAAAAAAGCTTGAAATAATATCTAACTTAGGTAAAAAGAAGAAAAAATTAGCAGCATTTACTGAAACGGGTCTAGAATCTATTCCAAATGAAAAGTGGTGGACAGAAGTCCTGCTGAAAACATTAAAATCAAATGATTTAAAATTATCGTATGTATTGGTTTGGCGAAACGATGCAATAAGTCCAACACATTATTATGCTCCATTTCCGGAACAAATAAGCGTGCCCGATTTTCTTAAATTCTATAATGATCCTTTTACTTTGTTTGAGAAAGACTTGACAAATATTTACCAAATGAATTTTTGATTTTTTTTCTAATTTAAAAAAGTGAGCTAAAGCTTTGTTTTCTAGTATTTAAGGGGTTTCTTTTTTTCGTTTTTTAGATCTAAATCAAATTTATTTTATTTTTTTTTCAGAAATTTTGTAACAATTTTAGAAATACAGCGTCTATTGTAGTAGGTATTAGTTTTAAATAACATTTTGGAAAAGCTTCATCACCTTTTATAAATTGAATGTTAGGAAATAATTAAGACATAGCACCTTGTAAAACATAATATAGAAATTGAATTACATTTACATAAAAAATAAAAATCATCATTATCAATCAATTAACAACAATCATCATGAAAAAATCAGTTATTTTATTAGGAGCCGCGTTAATCGCGTTTGCCAATGTTTCAATGGCCTCAAATCACAAATCTTCAGTGAAAGAAAACATTGAATTATCTGTTTACGGATCTACACCTTTAAGTGTTGCCATTAGTAAAGGAGATATCGAAATCGTGAAAAAATTTATCGAATATGGAGCTGATGTAAATCAGATTTCAGAGGATATGACACCATTAATGGTTGCAGCACGATACAATAAAGTAGAAATTATTAAAATTCTTATAGCAAATGGTGCACGTATAAACGAAAAAAATGAAAAAGGTTATACGGCCATTAAATATGCAGAATTTTCAGGCGCAGCTGATGCAGTAGCATTACTAAAAAGTTTGAAATAAGCTTTTAAGAGTTTAATAGTTTGAGTTAGTATAAAACGGTCATCATTGAGCAGTTGACCGTTTTTTTTATGCTTTGTAATTAATAAAAATGTTTAGCCCATAAAAACAAAACATAGGTTTTCAAAGTCTATGTTTCTGTTTCTTAAATTAATAGTTAATAACACCTGAAAACAAAAAAGCACCATTAAAAAATAATGATGCTTTTTCTTTCTAAACCAAATTAATCTAACCAAATTAATTTTATCGTAAATGTGCCTATTCTATTGGCGCATGTTTTCTGCGGTTGAATATCCAGAACAAAATTGGAAAAACCAATAGGGTCAGGATTGTGGCTGTTACCAAACCACCTATGATTACAATGGCAAGAGGTTTTTGAGACTCAGATCCAATTCCGGTTGAAATAGCGGCCGGCATTAATCCTATAGATGCCATAAGTGCCGTCATAATTACAGCTCGTGTTCTGGCTTTTACTCCTCTAAAAATGGATTCTTCCAATGAAAATTTTGCTTTAATATTATGATGGAATTCCGATATCAGGATTACCCCGTTTTGAATACAAATTCCCAATAAGGCAATAAATCCAACTCCTGCCGAAATTCCGAAATTCATTCCCGTTAAATGCAGGGCGATAATTCCACCAATTACAGCAAACGGAACATTGGCCAAAACAAGCAGCGAATCTTTTATATTTCCGAATAATATAAAGAGTAATACAAATATTCCAATTAAACTGATTGGAACTACCTGCGCAAGACGCGCACTTGCACGAACCTGATTTTCAAATTCTCCTGTCCATCCTGTGGTATATCCCGGGGGCATTTTTACCTCTGCCACTTTTGATTGGGCTTCGGCAATTGTACTTCCTAAATCTCTATCACGAACAGAGAATTTTACTCCAATAAAACGTTTTGTATTATCTCTATAAATAAAAGCGGGACCAGTTATGGTTTTAATATCACAAATTTCTTTTAGCGGAATTTTTGCACCGCTGATTGTGGGAACTTTAAGTTCAGCTAAATCTTCTTCGTCTTTACGATACTCTTTAGAAAAACGTACTCTTACATCAAATTTCTTTTCATCTTCATATTTTTGAGTGGCTGTTTTTCCTCCAAATGCCAATTCTAAAACAGCTTGTGCGTCACTTAAAGTTACTCCGTAAGCAGCCATTTTTTCCCTATCCAGAATTACGCTAATTTCCGGCTGACCGACATTTCTAAGAATTCCTACGTCTTTAATACCCGGAATATTTTTAATCTTTGCCAAAACTTCGTTAGACAATTCGTCTAGTTTATCTAAATCATCTCCATAAATTTTAACGGCATTAGAAGCTTTAAAACCAGCGACAGACTCAGCAACGTTATCGATTACGGGTTGTGAGTAGTTATACGTAATTCCCTGGTGGACTTTTAACTTTTCATCCATCTCGTTAATTAATCCGTCCATGGTAATTTTTCGTGTCCATTCTGATTTAGGTTTCAAATCAACCTGAAGCTGAATAAATCCAAATCCGTTTGGATCCGTTCCATCATTGCTTCGGCCAGTCTGCGAAAGCACTTTTTTTACTTCGGGAAAAGTTTCAAGGTCTTTTCTAATCATAGCAGCAGTTTTCACACTTTCGGGCAGCGATGTACTCATAGGTAGTTCTGCCGTAACCCAAAGAGCACCTTCGTTTAACTGTGGTAAAAACTCAGTTCCTAAAAATGACGCAGAAAAGAATACGGCCACAATAATACCTGCAGAAGCAATTAAAGTTTTTACTTTATTTTTGAATGTCCAGGCAAAACCTTTGGCAACATTTCTATCCCAAAAGTTTACAAAAGGATTGTTTTTTTCTTTTACGTTTTTATTTAATAAAATATGCGATAAAACCGGAACCAGAGTCAGCGTAAAAAGTAACGCTCCCATTAAGGCAAAACCTAAAGTATAGGCCAGAGGAGAAAACATTTTACCTTCTACTTTCTGAAAAGAAAATATAGGGAGTAAAGCGGTAATGATAATTAATTTAGAAAAGAAAATAGCTTTACCCATTTCTGTTCCTGTTTTTTTAATTATGCTTCCTTTTGCAATTTTATTGTAAGCTATCATTCCTAATTGATGTGCCCGATGATCCAGCACTACAAATAATCCTTCAACCATTACAACCGCCCCGTCAATGATAATTCCGAAATCGACTGCCCCTAAACTCAGCAGGTTGGCACTCATTCCCATCATTTTTAAGCACAGGAAAGCAAATAATAAAGAGAGCGGAATAACAATAGAAACGGTAAAAGTCGTTCTCCAGTCGGCCATGAAAAGAAACACGACGCAAGTAACCAGGATAATACCTTCAAATAAATTGTGCATAACCGTTTCAGTCGTGAAATTCATTAAATTATCACGATCGTAAAAGGTTTCTATTTTAATATCTTTTGGAAGAATGTTTTCATTTAAATCCTTTATTTTATCTTTAATTAAGGCCAAAGTTTCCTGAGCATTTTCGCCTTTACGCATTACCACAATTCCTTCAACAGCATCGTCATTATTACCAATTCCTGTTTGCCCGACTCTTGGCATAGAACTATCATAAACGTCAGCCACATTTTTTACCAAAATTGGATTACCGCCAGCCTGGTCTACAATAATATTTTCAATATCTTTTCTCGATTTGATAAGCCCCACGCCTCGAACTACAAATGCTTGTCCGTTCTTTTCGATAATATCGCCGCCCACATTTATATTTCCGGCATCGACTGCATTATAAACCTGAAGCGGTGTAATATTGTATTTGGCTAATTTTACCGGATCAACTCCAACTTCATAAGTTTTTGTCTGACCACCAAAAACGTTTAAATCTGCCACTCCGGGAACGGCACGCAATTGTTTATCAATCACCCAGTTTTGGTATGTTAATAATTCGCGGCTGTCTCTGCTGTCGCTTTTTACAATATATCTGAAGATTTCACCCGTTGGTCCGTATGGAGGCTGTACATCTGGCTCAACATCTTCCGGAAGTGTTACATTTTTCAATAGGTTATTAACCTGAAAACGGGCAAAAGTATCATCAACACCATCATCAAAAATAATTTTGATTACAGATAAACCAAACATCGTAATGCTTCGTACGCTTGTTTTTTTCTGAACGGAGTTCATTGAAATCTCAATAGGCGTAGTAACAAAACGTTCAACTTCCTCGGCACTTTTACCATTCCATTGTGTAATGATAATAATTTGGGTATTTGTTACATCCGGAAAAGCGTCAATTGGCATATTTTTGAAAGAAATAAATCCGGCAACAGCCAATAATCCAACCCAAAAAAAGGTAAATGCTTTATTCTTAAGTGAAAAAGCAATTATATTTCGTATGAATTTGTTCATGTGTTAATCGTTTAAAGCGCGATAAATAAATAATTGATTATTGGTAATGACTTTTTCATTTTCCTTTAAACCGCTGGAGATGTAAGTGGTATCACCAACTACTCGATAAACTTCAACTTGTCTTGTTTCGATATTATGACGGTCTTTAAAGATCATCACGAAATTTTTGCTTTTATCAAAAACTATCGCCTTGCTTGGTATGGCGATCATTGATTTATCTTCGTTGTATGATAATTTAATATTAGCGTTCATATCAGGTTTTAGCAAAAATCCCGGGTTTTGAAGTTTAATACGTGCCTGCATTGCTTTTGTTTCCGGATCAATTACGTTGAAAATTTTATCTACTTTTCCTTTAAAAACTTTATCCGGATAACTTAAAGTAGTAATGCTGGCATCAATCCCAAGTTTAATTTTGTTAATGTCGATTTCATTAATGTTGGCCATTGCCCATACTTCACTGATTTCGGCAATATCAAAAATATTTTCAGAACGGTCAGAACGTAAAAGCATATCCTGATTGATGCTTTTTTGAATAACAAACCCGCTTATTGGAGCCGTAACTTCATAAATTGAACCTGCTTTTATGTTGTAAATTTTATAGGTTTCCTGAATTTTGCTTAATTGAGACTGTGCTTTATTTACTTCAGATTTAGCCTGCAGTACATCACTCTCAGAATTTAATTTTCCGTCAAATAATTCCGTTGCTACTTTAAGATTGTTTTTCGCAACCAGTAAATCACTTTTTGCATCAATAGACTGCTTTTCAAAATCAGCAATATCGGTACTTTTTATAGTGGCCAGCACTTGGCCTTTTTTTACATAATCACCAAGTTCAACATTTACTTTGATTACATTACCGCCTACAAGAGGGTAAACGTCTATTAATTTATTATTGTCGGCTGTGATTTTTCCATAAAAACTCAGTTCGTTTTTTAAGGTTTGGTTTTCTGCAACAGCTGTAGTGGTTGTTTTCAGCATGCTGTCGCTTAAAGAGAAAGAAGTATTAGTTTGAGGATTTTCTACTTCTTTTTTGCAGCTTGTAAGTGATAAACCCACAATTGCAATTCCTATAATTAGTTTATGTTTCATTATTATTTCGTTTTAAAATAAATCCTTGTTGATGGTAGTGTTTAGTTCTTCTCCTGATAAGGCCAGCTTTTTCTTTAATTCATTGACCTGAATATTAGCCTGGTTATAACTTTCCATGAAATCGGTAAATTCTAACAGACTGATGTTTCTTTTTTGAAAATTCGTCAGGATTCCATTGTAAACAGCTTCAAAATCTGAGTTAACAGTTGGTTTTATAACGGCATAATTTTTACGGGATTCATCCCATTTATTCCAGGCCGATGTAATTTCTGTTTCTAATTGCAGGTTAAAGTTTTGTTTTTCAACTTTTGATTGTGCCAGAACTGCTTGGGCATTTTTGATATTTCCTTTATTTTTATTCCAAAGAGGAAGCGGAATTCCAACAGAAACATTAGCTTCTTTATTGAAAGCGCCGCTTCGCTGATCGTAATTGGCACCCAGTGTAATATCTGGAATAGAAAGTGATTTTTGCCACTTTACATTGAGTTCATTTGCCTCAATTTCTTTTTGTTTTGCTAAATAATCCGGACGATTGGCAATGGCTTCGTCTTCAAAAGATTTTAGATCAAAAGGAATTATTTTTAAGTATTTATTGAAATCATCTTTAGAAACATCTGGAATTATGGTTTCAGTTGAGTTTAAAAGTAATTTCAAACTTGCTTGTTCCTCGATGCTGCTATTAACGACTTCCATTCGTTCGTTTTTAAAATTAAGATACAGCGATTGTAAACGTACCACATCTCTTAACGGAATGTTTCCTTTTTGGGCCTGAATAGAGTAGGAGTTTATCAGGTCTTCAATATGAACAAGTTGTTTATCAGTTATTTCAAGACTTTTGGTATTATAATAAACGGTATAGAAACTTTGGCGTAATTGAAGTTTTAATGTCCTTAGTAAATCATTAAATTGAAGCTCGGCTAGTTGTTCATTGGTCTGAGCCAGTTTTACTTCGTTGCGTTTTTTGCCGCCTAAATATATTAATTGCTCAATTCCAAAAGCTTTTTGACCTTCTTTACCAATGTCAAAATACTTATTTCTTTCGGGGTTATAGGCATTTAATTCTGCAGTAATAGTTGGATTATCCCAAATTCGGGCCTGAATGGTCATGGCTTTTGCAGCATCAATATTATAATGAGAGGCTAGCAAAAAAAGATTGTTTTTAAGAAATTGGCTCTCACAATCCTGAAGAGTGACTGTTTTTTGAGCCATAACTACCTGATTAAGCAGTACAAGTAGCAAAAATGCATATAGTTTTCTCATTGTATCATTTTTATTTTATACAAATATGCTATCACCAGACTTTAAGAGGGCTTAAAATCTACCTTAAAATTAGCTTAAAATAAAATATTAATGAAAGAATAATTGGAATAAATTTGCATTTTCTTCTGGTACACTGTAAGTTATGGAAGCTTTGTGCAAAGTTAGGATTCGGTTTATAATTGGAAGTCCCAATCCAAAACCCGATTTCCCTTTAGAGTTTTTTCCTCGCATAAAAGGCTGAAAAAGATTTTGCTGTTCGCTTTCGCTTAAAGTTCTTCCTTTGTTTAAGACAGAAATAACCAGGCGGTCTTGCTGAGTGCTTATTTTTACCAAAGCTTGCTTGTCATCTGAATAAATGCAGGCATTTTTTAAAACATTACTAATGGCAATCTCCAGCAGGTTTTTGTTACCTTTAATTTCTAGGGTTGTGTCGAGATTTTCACTTTCTTCTATCTCAAATAAAATGGTGAACTCGGGATAACTTTTCTTTAAGTTTTCAATTGCCGAGAACAGAATTTCGTCCATTCTATGAACGCCGTCATATTCACTGTTTCTATTGTTGTCAATTTTCGATAGAATCAATAATGAACTAATCAATTCAGTTAAATGATTGATATCGTGCAAAATGGTTTTTAAAAAGTTTTTTCCCTTTAGTGACGTTTCTGGATCTGAAATTGTGTTTTCTATTTGAGCTGTTATTCTCGATAACGGAGTGCGAAGTTCATGTGAAGCGTGAGCAGTAAATTCTTTTTGTTTTTGGTACGAAATCTCGATTCGGTCCATCATGAAATTAAATTCGTTGGCAATCAAATCTATTTCGTCTTTGTTGTTTTTTGATGCAATACGGGTATCAAGATTGTTTTCGTTGATGTTCTTTATTTTTTGATGAAATAAACTCAACGGATTCATTGCCTTTTTAACCATAAATGAGGTTAAAACCCAGCAGAGACAAGTAAAGAAAATATAAGATACAATCAGGGTATATCTTAAAAAAAGAAGTTTTCTTTTTCCGTAGTCATCTGTAGCCGAAATTAATGCGTAGAAATCTTTTTCGTTGGTGTCATAGAAAACACCATACACTTCATAATCTCCTTGCTGCTTAAAGAAAGTTTTATGTTTTTTAAGGTATTTTAAGTCTTCAAC
Organism: Flavobacterium johnsoniae; assembly: GCF_001879205.1. Taxonomy (GTDB): domain Bacteria; phylum Bacteroidota; class Bacteroidia; order Flavobacteriales; family Flavobacteriaceae; genus Flavobacterium; species Flavobacterium johnsoniae_A. The sequence continues at coordinate 652,669 of NZ_MLFK01000009.1, read as the reverse complement.
AGACCAATTGATTTTGGCATCATCTATACTGCTGTAGATAAGCTTAAAATGAGAATCAAACACTAACGTTTTCTCATTGTATAATTTATTGATCGAATTCTGATCGATTATTTTAAGTAATTCTTCGTCAACTTCCTTGACATTTACTAATAGCTTAATGTTGGAAAGCGCTTTTATTTCTAAACGATCCCTGAATTCTTCTTTTCTAAAATTAGAATACAAAACAAATATCACAGTAGAAGCCAGCCCAAACAAGATTGTAAAAAGCAAACTAACTAAAAGGGATATTCTGTTTTTTAATGTCATTCTTCGTTACTTAAATAATAGCCGTAACCAATTTTAGTACGGATAAGTTTTGTTTCGTGATCCTTGTCAATTTTTTTTCTGAGGAAATTAATATAAACTTCAATTGTATTTTGATTAGTTTCAATATGATAATCCCAGAGTTTTTCGGCAATAAACTGTTTAGATAAAACTTTTCCTTTGGCATGAGCCAAAATTAAAATCAATTTAAACTCTTTTGGAGTAAGCTTAATTTCTTCTCCGGAACGAAAAACTTTCATTTCCTCTTCCAGGATTTCTAAATCTTCAATTAGAATTTTCTTTTCTATTTGCTGCGGAATCTCTTTTCTTCTTAGTAAGGACGAAATTCGGGCGTACAATTCTTCAAAATGAAAAGGCTTCACCAGGTAATCGTCGGCACCATTATCAAACGAAGCGAGTTTGTCTTCAATTTCACTAAAAGCCGTCAGCATAATAATTGGTGTTTTTTTATCAACCTCTCTAATACCTTTGCACACCTCGATTCCGTTTGTTCCGGGAACATTTATATCCAGAATAATTAAGTCATATTCATAAGGAAAGTATTTTTTTAATAACAGCGAGCCGTCATAATAAGGTATACACTCGAATTCTTTAGTGGTAAAAAATGTGGAGATTTCTTTAGACAAAGTAAAATCGTCTTCGAGCAGTAAAATTTTCATATTATACTTTGATTATAAATCGGGCTGTTTATTTAACAGCCCGATTTATGAATTTAATATTTTTATTTGAAATAAGAAAACGTCTGATTGTTTTCAATTTTCAATAGAGACTCATAAATAAGCTGAATCACATTTTCAACATCATCTCTATGAACCATTTCCACTGTAGTATGCATATAGCGCAACGGCAGTGAAATCAATGCAGATGCGACACCGCCATTGCTATAAGCAAAAGCATCAGTATCTGTTCCTGTAGCTCTTGATGTTGCATGACGCTGGAATGGAATTTTATTTTCTTCGGCAGTATCTACAATTAAATCGCGAAGTTTATTTTGAATTGCAGGAGAATAAGCAATTACAGGACCTTTGCCCATTTTTAAATCGCCTTCTACTTTTTTATCAATCATAGGAGTATTAGTATCATGGCATACATCAGTAACAATGGCAACATTTGGTTTAATAGTATGCGCAATCATTTCTGCACCACGAAGACCAATTTCTTCCTGAACAGAGTTTACAATATATAAACCAAAAGGAAGTGTTTTTTTGTTTTCGTGAAGTAAACGGGCAACTTCGGCAATCATAAAACCGCCCATTCTGTTGTCTATTGCGCGACAAACAAATTTATTTTCATTTAAAATCATAAATTCATCAGGATAGGTAATTACACACCCCACATGAACACCCATTGCTTCGACCTGTTCTTTTGTTTCACAACCCAAATCAATAAAAATATTACTCAATTTAGGCACTTCTTCTTTATCGCGTAAACGAGTATGAATAGCCGGCCAGCCAAAGACACCTTTTACAATTCCGTTCTTAGTATGTATGTTTACTCTTTTTGATGGCGCAATTTGATGATCTGAACCTCCATTTCTAATTACATATAGTAAACCGTCATCAGTAATATAGTTGACATACCATGAAATTTCATCAGCATGTCCTTCAATAACAACTTTAAAAGGAGCATCAGGGTTAATAACTCCCACCGCTGTGCCGTAGGTGTCCGTAATAAAAGTATCCACATAAGGCTGCAGATAATTCATCCAAAGTTTTTGTCCTTCGCTTTCATAACCCGTCGGCGAAGCATTATTTAGGTAGCTTTCCAGAAAAGCTATAGAAGTTTCGTTTAAGATAGATTTTGTACTCATAAAAATATTTTTTCGCTAATTTATAAATTTGGTATTAGAGTTGTGTATAAATATATAATTTTACATTTAAATTAAGACTCCATGAGATTTACCTGTTGCATTTTATTTTTATTATTGATTTCATTTACAAGTCAAGCCCAAGTTACTCCAAAAGAAAATCAGGAAATGGGTTATATCCTAACCGAGCAAGATTCTATTCTGAATGATACGATTCAGTTGCCTGAGATTATTATTTCAAAAGGAGAGAAGATGAATGCCGAAGAAATGAAGCAGTTCCAGATTCTGCAGAACAGGGTTTATAAAGTCTATCCTTATGCAAGATTAGCTGCAGATAGATTAACCGCCTTAAATAATGGAATGGCGCGATTAAAAACGAATCGCGAAAAAAAGAAGTATTTCAAAATCGTTGAAGACTATCTTAATAATGAATTTGAGGACAGACTTAAAAAACTTTCCAGAAAGCAGGGACAGATTTTGGTTAAATTGGTACATCGTCAAACAGGAAAAACAACTTATGAGTTAATAAGAACTTTAAAAAGTGGTTTCAAGGCGTTTGTATCAAATACAACAGCCAATCTCTTTGATATAAGTTTAAAGACTGAATACAAACCTTACGAAGTCAACGAAGATTATTTAATAGAAACAATCCTGATTAGAGGATTTGAATCAGGCCGCTTGATAAATCAGCCTCCAGCCGCCCCGGTTAATTACAATAACCTTATGGCGCATTGGGAAACAAAAGCTAAAGAACTTAATAAAAAATAGTATACCTTATATTAAATATACAAACCCGACAGTTTTCAAAATCTGTCGGGTTTGTTTTTTGTACCTATATATATGTGGAAAATAAGCCTATCCTATAAGTAGAAAACTATACTATAATATATAAGCAGAAAATTTCTATTGTCAGGCTGAGCTAAGCTGAAGCCTTTTGATGCAGTTTTGGAATCTGGAATTTCAAATTTGTCATTTTAACAGGGAGCTTACTCCGCTTTTGTCGGAGCCAGGCGTGTGGGTTTTCAGAATAAAACCCAGAGAGCAATGGATGTTTTGAGAAGAACAAACAAGGAAGGATAGGTGAGAGCGGAAGAAAATCTCAATAAAATCCAGTCCAGTGTTCTTTGTGCAATAGGTTCGAAGAAGATCATGTCTTGGTGTCTCAGCGGTAAAATCACGCCAAAACAAACATAACGCAAAAAGACTCAAAAAAACTTTGGGTTGTAAAAAACGCATAACCAGCGATTTATAAAAAAGATGGAAAAAATATAAAAAAAAGGCTTGTAAATGTAAATAAAGGTGGTACTTTTGCACCCGCAACAGCGACAGACGTTCCCTGAAATACTGACAAGCTTATAAGATTTGGATGAAGAAATTTTTTCAAAAAAAGATTAAAAAAAGCTTGTGAGAATGGAAAACGGATGTTACATTTGCACCCCGCAAAACACGGAAAGTTCCTTGATATAGTGATAAGAAAAAATAAGAAATAGAGGCTGAAAAAAAGTTTCAATTTTTTTTAATTTTTTCTTGCACATTTAAAAAGAAAGTTTTAGTTTTGCACCCGCTTTGAAACACAAGCGAAAACAAAAAGAAGCACGTTCGTAGACATATTGAATTGACAGCCGTTTTGAGAGAGATCTCAGAACAAATAATAAAGAGTAATAGAATCGTTTGATTCGAAAAAGACCACTAGAATAAAGCATCGCAATATAATATAAAAATATACGATGAAGAGTTTGATCCTGGCTCAGGATGAACGCTAGCGGCAGGCTTAACACATGCAAGTCGAGGGGTATATGTCTTCGGATATAGAGACCGGCGCACGGGTGCGTAACGCGTATGCAATCTGCCTTTCACAGAGGGATAGCCCAGAGAAATTTGGATTAATACCTCATAGTATTATGTTTCGGCATCGAGATATAATTAAAGTCACAACGGTGAAAGATGAGCATGCGTCCCATTAGCTAGTTGGTAAGGTAACGGCTTACCAAGGCTACGATGGGTAGGGGTCCTGAGAGGGAGATCCCCCACACTGGTACTGAGACACGGACCAGACTCCTACGGGAGGCAGCAGTGAGGAATATTGGACAATGGGCGCAAGCCTGATCCAGCCATGCCGCGTGCAGGATGACGGTCCTATGGATTGTAAACTGCTTTTGTACGAGAAGAAACACTCCTTCGTGAAGGAATTTGACGGTATCGTAAGAATAAGGATCGGCTAACTCCGTGCCAGCAGCCGCGGTAATACGGAGGATCCAAGCGTTATCCGGAATCATTGGGTTTAAAGGGTCCGTAGGCGGTTTAGTAAGTCAGTGGTGAAAGCCCATCGCTCAACGGTGGAACGGCCATTGATACTGCTGAACTTGAATTATTAGGAAGTAACTAGAATATGTAGTGTAGCGGTGAAATGCTTAGAGATTACATGGAATACCAATTGCGAAGGCAGGTTACTACTAATTGATTGACGCTGATGGACGAAAGCGTGGGGAGCGAACAGGATTAGATACCCTGGTAGTCCACGCCGTAAACGATGGATACTAGCTGTTGGGAGCAATCTCAGTGGCTAAGCGAAAGTGATAAGTATCCCACCTGGGGAGTACGTTCGCAAGAATGAAACTCAAAGGAATTGACGGGGGCCCGCACAAGCGGTGGAGCATGTGGTTTAATTCGATGATACGCGAGGAACCTTACCAAGGCTTAAATGTAGATTGACCGTTTTGGAAACAGAACTTTCGCAAGACAATTTACAAGGTGCTGCATGGTTGTCGTCAGCTCGTGCCGTGAGGTGTCAGGTTAAGTCCTATAACGAGCGCAACCCCTGTTGTTAGTTGCCAGCGAGTCAAGTCGGGAACTCTAACAAGACTGCCAGTGCAAACTGTGAGGAAGGTGGGGATGACGTCAAATCATCACGGCCCTTACGCCTTGGGCTACACACGTGCTACAATGGCCGGTACAGAGAGCAGCCACTGGGTGACCAGGAGCGAATCTATAAAGCCGGTCACAGTTCGGATCGGAGTCTGCAACTCGACTCCGTGAAGCTGGAATCGCTAGTAATCGGATATCAGCCATGATCCGGTGAATACGTTCCCGGGCCTTGTACACACCGCCCGTCAAGCCATGGAAGCTGGGGGTGCCTGAAGTCGGTGACCGCAAGGAGCTGCCTAGGGTAAAACTGGTAACTAGGGCTAAGTCGTAACAAGGTAGCCGTACCGGAAGGTGCGGCTGGAACACCTCCTTTCTAGAGCCCTGAGTGTTAGTGGAAACACACGCCGGGGAAAAAGATGCTCTATTGGTTTTAGGATTTAGGGATAATATTACTCTTGCTGTTAGTTCAAATAATAAATTTTTAAGTAAAACAGAGTCTCGTAGCTCAGCTGGTTAGAGTACTACACTGATAATGTAGGGGTCGGCAGTTCGAGTCTGCCCGGGACTACTAAATTACTTAAGAAAAAGGAAATTCTGGAAGCTGGGATTCACCAAAGGAAATTAGAGAAGAATTAGAAATCTAAAATCTGAATTCTAAAATCTAAGATTTAAAATGGGGGATTAGCTCAGCTGGCTAGAGCGCCTGCCTTGCACGCAGGAGGTCAACGGTTCGACTCCGTTATTCTCCACAAAAGGCTGTAAGCCTGAGGCCTAGTGCGTAAAGCGCGAAGCATATAAAGTTCATTGACATATTGAGATAAGAAAATAATAAAAAGTAGAAAGCGTTTTTTATAATTTATTGTAAAGAACAAAAAAAAACGGTCATAATTGATTTTATGATTGGTACAATAAGCAAAATAAGGGCGTATGGGGGATGCCTAGGCTCTCAGAGGCGATGAAAGGCGTGATAAGCTGCGAAAAGCTGCGGGGACGGGCACACACCGATTGATCCGCAGATACCTGAATGGGGCAACCCACTATGTTGAAGACATAGTACACCGATAGGTGGGCAAACCCGCTGAACTGAAACATCTAAGTAGGCGGAGGAGAAGAAAACAAAAGTGATTCCGTAAGTAGTGGCGAGCGAACGCGGATTAGCCCAAACCAGTGATGTTACGGCATTGCTGGGGTTGTAGGACCACGAGATTTTATGCATGCAGAACCGGAAGTTACTGGAAAGTGACGCCAAAGAGGGTGATAGCCCCGTATGGGTAATAAATGTAATAGATAGTGGTATCCTGAGTAGGGCGGGGCACGTGAAACCCTGTCTGAATTTGGCGGGACCATCCGCTAAGGCTAAATACTCCTGAGAGACCGATAGTGAACCAGTACCGTGAGGGAAAGGTGAAAAGAACCGTGAATAACGGAGTGAAATAGATCCTGAAACCATACGCTTACAAGCGGTCGGAGCCCTTTCGTGGGGTGACGGCGTGCCTTTTGCATAATGAGCCTACGAGTTAACGTTGCTGGCAAGGATAAGTGGTTAAGCCATGGATCCGCAGCGAAAGCGAGTCTGAATAGGGCGCTTTAGTCAGTAGTGTTAGACGCGAAACCGTGTGATCTACCCATGGGCAGGTTGAAGCTGTGGTAACACACAGTGGAGGACCGAACCGGTTGACGTTGAAAAGTCTTCGGATGACCTGTGGGTAGGGGTGAAAGGCCAATCAAACTCGGAAATAGCTCGTACTCCCCGAAATGCATTTAGGTGCAGCGTTAGTTATAAAGTTATATAGAGGTAGAGCTACTGATTGGATGCGGGGGCTTCACCGCCTACCAATTCCTGACAAACTCCGAATGCTGTATAATGTTCACTAACAGTGAGGGCTTGGGTGCTAAGGTCCAAGTCCGAGAGGGAAAGAACCCAGACCATCAGCTAAGGTCCCCAAATATATGCTAAGTTGAAAGAACGAGGTTTGTCTGCCCAGACAGCTAGGATGTTGGCTTGGAAGCAGCCATTCATTTAAAGAGTGCGTAACAGCTCACTAGTCGAGCGGACGAGCATGGATAATAATCGGGCATAAGCATATTACCGAAGCTATGGATTTAGAGATTACTCTAAGTGGTAGGGGAGCATTCTAACAGGGTTGAAGGTTTTTCGTAAGGAGGGCTGGACTGGTTAGAAAAGAAAATGTAGGCATAAGTAACGATAATGCGGGCGAGAAACCCGCACACCGAAAAACTAAGGTTTCCACAGCTATGCTAATCAGCTGTGGGTTAGTCTGGTCCTAAGGCGAACCCGAAAGGGACAGTCGATGGCTAACGGGTTAATATTCCCGTACTACTAATTACTGTGATGGGGTGACGGAGTGATGAAAGCGCCGCGAACTGACGGAATAGTTCGTTAAAGTACCTAGCTATAGGCTCTGCAGGCAAATCCGCAGAGACTGGTGAAATACGATAGTACTCGGAGTCTTCGGACAAAGAGATAGTGCGCCTAAGGGCTTCCAAGAAAAACCTCTAAACTTCAGGTAATTAGTACCAGTACCGTAAACCGACACAGGTAGTTGAGGAGAGAATCCTAAGGTGCTCGAGAGATTCATGGCTAAGGAATTAGGCAAAATAGACCTGTAACTTCGGGAGAAAGGTCGCCCTGAGCAATCAGGGCCGCAGTGAAGAGGTCCAGGCGACTGTTTATCAAAAACACAGGGCTCTGCAAAATCGTAAGATGAAGTATAGGGCCTGACACCTGCCCGGTGCTGGAAGGTTAAGAGGAGATGTTATCTTCGGAGAAGCATTGAATTGAAGCCCCAGTAAACGGCGGCCGTAACTATAACGGTCCTAAGGTAGCGAAATTCCTTGTCGGGTAAGTTCCGACCTGCACGAATGGTGTAACGATCTGGACACTGTCTCAGCCATGAGCTCGGTGAAATTGTAGTAACGGTGAAGATGCCGTTTACCCGCAGTGGGACGAAAAGACCCTGTGCACCTTTACTATAGCTTAGTATTGACCTTGGATAAATGATGTGTAGGATAGGTTGGAGACTATGAAGCGGCGTCGCCAGGCGTTGTGGAGTCATTGTTGAAATACAACCCTTTGTTTATCTGAGGCCTAACCCCATATTGTGGGGGACATTGCTTGGTGGGTAGTTTGACTGGGGTGGTCGCCTCCAAAAGAGTAACGGAGGCTTCTAAAGGTTCCCTCAGTACGCTTGGTAACCGTGCGTAGAGTGCAATGGCATAAGGGAGCTTGACTGAGAGACATACAGGTCGATCAGGTACGAAAGTAGAGCATAGTGATCCGGTGGTTCCGCATGGAAGGGCCATCGCTCAAAGGATAAAAGGTACGCCGGGGATAACAGGCTGATCTCCCCCAAGAGCTCATATCGACGGGGGGGTTTGGCACCTCGATGTCGGCTCGTCACATCCTGGGGCTGGAGAAGGTCCCAAGGGTTGGGCTGTTCGCCCATTAAAGTGGCACGCGAGCTGGGTTCAGAACGTCGTGAGACAGTTCGGTCTCTATCTACTGTGGGCGTTAGAAATTTGAGTGGATCTGATTCTAGTACGAGAGGACCGAATTGGACAAACCTCTAGTGTATCTGTTGTCCCGCCAGGGGCACCGCAGAGTAGCTACGTTTGGAAGGGATAAGCGCTGAAAGCATATAAGCGCGAAACCCACCACAAGATGAGATTTCTTTTAAGGATCGTGGAAGATGACCACGTTGATAGGCTATAGATGTAAAGGCAGTAATGTCATAGTCGAGTAGTACTAATAATCCGTAAGCTTATGTACACCCTTTTCCCCCGATGCAAGTCGGGGGGAGAAACTTTCTAGAAATACTAAATAAAAATACTTTTCTTTATCTCAGTATGTTAAGATATTGGTTTTAATTATGAATTGTGAATTATCAATTGTTAATTAAAACAGATTGCCCAAAGCAATTATAACTTCTTAAGGTGGTTATTGCGGCGGGGCTCACCTCTTCCCATCCCGAACAGAGTAGTTAAGCCCGCCTGCGCAGATGGTACTGCAGTTATGTGGGAGAGTATGTCGTCGCCTTTCTTTTGAAAAACCCTATTCCAACGAATAGGGTTTTTTATTCAAACATTTACTTATTTGTTAGGTAAATAAGGTACCTTAGCTCAGATGGTAGAGCAATGGACTGAAAATCCATGTGTCCCTGGTTCGATCCCTGGAGGTACCACATAATGCTCGGATGGTGAAATTGGTAGACACGCTGGACTTAAAATCCAGTGAACAGCAATGTTCGTGCGGGTTCAAGTCCCGCTCTGAGTACTAAAACTTCAATTGGCTTTGCTAATTGAAGTTTTTTTTTGATCTAAACTGAAATAATACTTTTTGAAGACAATGATGTAAAATATTTGTTGCTTAAAAATCTTTTAATCAGAAATTTTATATTTTTACGTCTTTATTTAATCTTAAATATTATTTTCATCCATGCAAAATGTTTTTCTTAAGGAAGATTGCGAACAGTTTATCAATAGAATGAATGAGCTTAAACCAGATTCTCAGCCACTTTGGGGTAAAATGTCTGTTGACCAAATGCTGGCGCATTGTAATGTTACATATGAAATGGTTTATGATAATATCCATTCTAAACCAAATGCTTTTATAAAACTTCTTCTGAAACTATTAGCTAAAAAGAAAGTAGTAAGCGAAACTCCTTATCCAAGAAATCTTAGCACAGCGCCACAATTTATTATCAAAGGAGATTGTAATTTTGAACTGGAAAAAAATAGGTTGATTTCTTATATTTCTAAGACACAAGAATTAGGGGAAAAAGAATTTGATGGTAAAGAATCTCTTTCTTTTGGGAAATTAACATCAAAGGAGTGGAATAATATGTTTGCAAAGCATTTGGATCATCATTTTCGACAATTTGGGGTGTAACTAAAATCATTTATATGAAAACTTACTTTGTTTTATTTTTTTTATGTCTGGGATTAACTTCGACTGCGCAGAAACAGGAAGTGCAAAAAAGTATCGAAATGTTTTTTGAAGGTTTTCATCAAAGAGATTCAATAAAAATAAAATCAGTTTGTGCTGATAAGATGATTCTGCAATCTATAAGTGAAAGTTCTACTAAAGGGAATAAATTGTCTGACGAAACTGCAAAAGAATTTTACAAATCTATTGCTTCTATTCCGTCTAATATAAAATTTGAGGAAAAAATATTGAGTTATAATATTCAGATTGATGGCACAATGGCTCATGTTTGGGCTCCTTATGAGTTTTATCTTAATGATAAATTAAGTCACACCGGAGTAAATACATTTACACTATTTAAAGAAAAAAAATCCTGGAAAATAATTTACTTGATAGATACAAGACGGAAATAATTACTGTGGAAGTACAACAGTATTGTAGTATAAGCATATATCGGTCAGCAGGCATTCTTTGCACTTAGGTTTTGGCCTGCATATTTCTCTTCCTAAAAAAGAAATTGCCATTCCAATCTCAGACCAGATTTTTTTAGGCAGTACCTGCATCAATTCTTTTTCAACTTTGTTCCCGTCCTTATATTCTTTTATTATTCCAATTCTTGGCGCAACACGTATTACATGTAAGTCAGCAATTATTCCTTCTGCTGGTTGATTTGTTTCTCTTAAAATAACATTAGCAGATTTTCTTCCAACACCTTTTAATGCTGTCAATCCTTCCATTGTTAATGGAATGTCTTTATCATTTTGAATGGTCTTCGCAATTTCTAAAAGCCATTGTGCTTTAGTTGAATGATTACGTACTTTACTTATATAAGGAATAAATGTTTCTAAATCTGTTTTAGAAAGGCTTTTTAAAGTTGGATATTTTTCAAATAAAACTGGAGCAATATTATTGATATTGGCATCAGAATCTTGAGCTGAAAGAACAACCATTACCAATAGTTGATAAGTATTTTGATAATCAAGAGGATGCTTTTTTCCTTTATATTGCTGTAAAATGGGTTTTAATCTAGTTTCCCAGTTTAATGTTTCTCCAAATAAATCCATTTTGGTTTTCTTTATGTTTGATAATTAAGTTGTTAACTATTATAAAGTTAATTGTTTTTAATGAATTCTAATGTTTTTTTAATTACATTTTGATTTCCTAATATTTTCCTGTGTCCAAGACCTTCAGTCAAAAACAAAGTTCCATTTTCCAAATTTTGATGAATATGTATTCCTGCTTTAACCAAAACTTCGGGATCATCATGATCATGTACTACTAAAACTGGAATTTTAATTTTTTGTGCAGCACGATAAGCCGAAAAATCATCCATTTTTACTTTATATTTTTCTTCAAAAAAATCTCTTAGATGATTGCTGATTTCTTTTTTTAGACCTAATTTAAAAGTAAATTCATCTAAAATATCCTGTACAATATCACCGCTTCCAATAATAATGGCTTTATTTACTTTAAGTCCATCTTTGACTGAATTTAAAACAGACATTCCTCCTAATGAGTGTCCAATTGCAATTTCAAAAGGTCCAAATTGTTTTTCAATTTCAAGAATGGAAGCAATAAACTCAGACATTATTGTTGTTTTTCCTTCGGATTTTCCGTGTGCAGGTGCATCAAAACTAACCGTTGAAAAACCATTCAATAAAAGTTCATCGGCTATTTTGAAAAGCTGTGTTCCTCGGCCTGACCAGCCATGAACTAATAATATTTTGCGGTTACTTTTTCCATATTCATAGGTAACAACACTTTTGTCTATGGCGGGAATGTAGATAGTTTTTTGAGAGCTTTTGCGATCCATTTCAAACTCTCTTTTTGGAACTTTATGTTTTATGGGAGTGGTAAATATTCTTGCAGCAAATTTTGTAACCAGCTTCGTAGAGATAAAAGCACAAATTTTGGCAGATATTATAATAATCTGTGGAATTTTTAATGATTTAGTAGGATTAATTGCCTTTTTTGCCATTTTAATAAAACTTATTTTAAAGCAGAACTTTGCTTATTTTTTGCTAAATTTAAAAAACATAAAAGTAGCATATTAATGATTGCTCCTGAAAATAATCACAAATAAATTTCTGAATGGAAATATTTCATATTAGTGCAGAATGTTATCCAATGGCAAAAGTTGGCGGTTTAGCCGATGTGGTTGGAGCTTTACCCAAATACCAAAGTAATGCAGGACATCATGTTAGGGTTGTGGTTCCCGCGTATGATACAAAATTTAAAAGGGAAAATAATTTTGATTGTGTCCATTGGGGAACGGTTAAGTTAGGAAATTTCAATTTTCCGTTTAGTATCTTAAAAGAAAGCACAGACAAATTAGGCTATGAGTTGTACCTTATAGAAATAAATGAATTATTCAATCGTCAAAATGTGTACGGTTACGAAGATGATATTGAACGGTTTTTATCTTTTCAGATCGCCGCCCTAGATTGGATCGTTGCTCGAAATAAAGTACCAGATATAATTAACTGCCATGATCATCACACCGGGTTAATTCCGTTTCTGACTCAGTTTGCATATAAATATGAAAGCTTACAAGATTTAAGGACGATTATAACGATTCATAATGGTTTATATCAGGGCTGGTTTGGATTTGATAAACTGCATTATCTGCCAGAATTTGATTTAAAGCACGTTGGATTTCTAGAATGGAACAATTCAATAAATTCACTAGCTGTTGGTGTAAAATGCGCTCATGCCGTTACTACGGTTTCTCCGAGTTATTTAAATGAAATTAATCAGAGTGCGAATGGCTTAGAATCTCTGTTTAATTCTGTTCGAAATAAATCGAAAGGAATTTTAAACGGAATTGACATCGAAGTCTGGAATCCGTTAAAAGATCAGATGATTGCGGAAAACTACTCAATAGAGGGCTTTGAAACTGGGAAACAAAAAAATAAAGAAAGATTATGCGAGCAATTTGAACTTGATCCTTCTAAACCTTTGTTTAGTTTTATTGGACGTTTGTTTGAAGAAAAAGGAGGAGATTTGCTTCCTCAGGCTTCAGCTTTAGCATTATCTGAAAATTTTGAGAATATTAATATTTTAATTCTGGGTTCTGGAAATACAGAAATTGAATCGCAATTAACACAATTGCGCAATGATTATAAAGGAAATTACAATGTTTTTATAGGTTATAATGAAGAATTGGCACATTTGATTTACGCAGGTTCGGATTATATTTTAATGCCTTCCAGAGTGGAGCCCTGTGGTTTAAATCAAATGTATGCTATGCGCTACGGAACAATTCCGATTGTCAGGAGAACGGGAGGTTTAAGAGATACTGTTATTGATTTTGGAGATGAAGGAAACGGAATCTGCCATGATCAGGCTTCGGTTGGAGATATCTGTTATTCAATAAATCGTGCAGTTAAATTGTATGATGATAAAATAAATTTCAATAAAGTTTTAAAAAGAGGAATGGAAGCAGACCATTCCTGGGAAAGTGTTTGCCAAGAATATATCGAGATATACAACCTAATAATTGAGAAAAATGAAATTTAAAAAGAAAAACGTAGTTGCTATTATTTTAGGAGGAGGACAGGGATCACGTTTGTTTCCGTTAACAGAAACAAGATCAAAACCAGCTGTTCCGATTGGAGGAAAATATCGTTTGGTCGATATTCCAATTTCTAATTGTATCAATTCTGATATATTTAAAATATTTGTTTTGACACAGTTTAACTCCGCATCTTTAAACGCACATATCAAAAACACTTTTAATTTTAGTATTTTCAGTCAGTCATTTGTTGATATCTTGGCTGCAGAGCAAACACCCGATAATCCAACCTGGTTTCAGGGTACGGCTGATGCTGTGAGACAATGTATGTCGCATTTTTTAAAACACGATTTCGATCATGCTTTAATTCTTTCGGGGGATCAGTTATATCAAATGGATTTTAATGAAATGCTTGAAGCGCATATTGCTGCCGACGCTGAAATTTCGATTGCCACTTTACCTGTCAATGCCAAAGACGCACCGGAATTTGGAATTCTAAAAACCGACCATGAAAATAACATCCACGCATTTATAGAAAAACCTGACGCTTCATTATTGCCTGAATGGGAATCTGAAGTGAGCGAACAAATGCAGGAAAAAGGGAAAAAATATCTTGCTTCAATGGGAATTTATATTTTCAATAAATCGTTATTGGAAGAATTAATGGCCAATCAGGAAACAAAAGATTTTGGAAAAGAAATCATTCCGCAAGCCGTTGGAAAGCATAAAATATTAAGCTATCAATACGAAGGTTATTGGACAGATATTGGAAATATAGAATCATTTTTTGAGGCTAACATTGGTTTAACAGCTGATATTCCAGAGTTTAATTTGTTTGATAATGAAAATAAAATTTTTACAAGACCAAGATTACTGCCTCCATCAAAATTTAGAAACTCCATCATCAATCAATCTTTAATTTCAGAAGGCTGTATTATTAATGCCAAAGAAATAAAAAGCTCTGTAATTGGTATTCGTTCCAGAATTGGTGAAGGTACTGTTTTAGAGAACTGTTATGTAATGGGAAATGATTTCTATCAGGACCTTGATGAACTAAATTATGAGAGCGGTATAAATAAAATTCATGTTGGTATTGGCGAAAATTGTTTTATCCAAAATGCTTTGGTCGATAAAAATGTACGAATTGGAAACAATGTTCATATTTGCGGCGGTAAACATCTGGATAATTTTACCAACGAATTATACAGCATAAAAGATGGAATTGTTGTAATTAAAAAAGGAGTTACGTTATCTGACAATTTTAGAATTGAATAAAATCAAATAATAAAACTTCAAATTCCAATTTTCAATTATTGCCTTAAAAACCAAATATGACAAAAGTAATTACACATTCTCTATTTACAGATTTTGATATAGATTTATTCAAAGCTGGAAAACACTTCAAATTATATGAAAAATTAGGAGCGCATTTAATTGAAGTTAATGGAGTTAAAGGGGTTTACTTTGCCGTTTGGGCACCTACAGCACATTCTGTTTCAGTTGTAGGCGATTTTAATTACTGGAAACAAGGAGAACATCTCCTAAATGTTCGCTGGGATTCTTCGGGAATTTGGGAGGGATTTATTCCTGAGATTTCAAAAGGATCGCTTTATAAATATAAAATCCAATCGAATATTGACGGAATTGTAACCGAAAAAGCAGATCCGTTTGCTTTATACTGCGAGAAACCGCCTCACACAGCATCTGTAGTCTGGGATTTGGATTATAAGTGGAAAGATGAAAACTGGATGCAGCATCGCCAGCAATATAATGCTTTAGATAAACCTTATTCAGTTTACGAAGTTCATTTAGGATCTTGGAAAAGAGGGGAACATAATCGTTTTTTGAGTTATTTAGAACTGGCAGATGATTTGGTTCAATACGTTAAAGAAACCGGTTTTACACATGTAGAGTTTATGCCTATTATGGAATATCCCTATGATCCTTCTTGGGGGTATCAGCTCACAGGATACTTCGCGCCGACTTCGCGTTTTGGAAAACCCCAGGATTTTATGGTTTTGGTTGATAAACTGCATCAGGAAGGGATTGGTGTAATCCTCGACTGGGTTCCATCGCATTTTCCTGATGATGCACACGGTTTGGGTTATTTTGATGGTTCCCATTTATACGAGCATCCGGATCGCCGAAAAGGATATCATCCTGATTGGAAAAGTTTGGTTTTTAATTATGGAAGAAATGAAGTCCGTGCTTTTTTAATCAGCAACGCCGTTTTCTGGCTCCAGAATTATCATATTGACGGATTAAGAGTTGACGCTGTGGCCTCAATGTTATATCTCGACTATTCAAGAAATGAAGGGGAGTGGGAAGCTAATATTTTTGGAGGAAGAGAAAATCTGGACAGTATAAGCTTTCTTAAAGAATTTAATGAAGTAATCTATGCTAATTTTGATGGAGTACAGACTATTGCAGAAGAAAGTACTTCTTTTCCTATGGTATCAAGACCAACATTTACAGGTGGCTTAGGCTTCGGGATGAAATGGATGATGGGCTGGATGCACGATACTTTAAAATACTTTCAAAAAGAAACGGTTTATCGAAAATACCATCAGAATGATTTGACTTTTTCAATGACCTATGCTTTTACCGAAAATTTTATGCTTCCGTTTTCTCACGACGAAGTAGTATATGGAAAAAAATCTCTTATTTATAAAATGCCGGGCGACGAATGGCAGCGATTTGCTAATTTGAGATTATTATACGGTTATATGTTTACTCACCCGGGAACAAAATTATTGTTTATGGGAGCCGAATTTGGACAAACCAGCGAATGGAATTTCGAACAAAGTTTAGACTGGCATTTGCTGCAGTATGATTTTCATGCGGGAATAAAGAGATTGATAACAGATTTAAATCAGCTTTATAAAGCACATCCTGCATTGTATGAAAAGCAATTTACAGGAGACGGTTTTGAATGGATAAACTATTCAGATCATCAAAATGCGGTTTTATCTTTTATCCGTAAAGGAAATAATCAAGATGAAAATCTAATTGTGGTTTGCAATTTTACGCAGGTTATCAGAGAGAATTATAGAATTGGAATTCCGAAGCAGGGAAAATTAGAAGAAATTTTTAATAGTGATGCCGTTATTTATGGTGGTGGAGGCGTTGGAAATGGAAAATCATTAAAAGTTGAATCAATATCTTATGATAGTCGTGATTATTCTGTTGAATTAATTTTACCTCCTTTAAGTGTTACCGTTTATTCTTTCTCTTAAAAATAGACAATTACAGTAAAGTGCCATTTTGTTAAATTATCGAGTATAAATTATCGATTTGCAGTTTTTTGGCTGTGTAAATATAAAGTTATTCAGAAAAAACGTTTTCGTGAATAAACCTTTTATTCATAGGGCTTTACTAACTTTTTTCGTATGTTTGGAATAGACATTTGCGTTATATAATTAATTCATTAGCGATATGATTACAAACACATCATTAGAATACAAGGGCGATTTATATCCATCAAAAATTGTCTCTTATGAGCATGAAGGCGATTCGATTTTTTTTAATACTGATAACAAAGTAATCTTAAAAGTTACTATACTTCGAGACAGTTTAATTCGATTTCGCTTCACGACTAAAGGATACTTCAGTAACGATTTTTCGTATGCCATAGATAAAACACAGCTTCACGGTTATAATTTTCTTGAATTAACAGAAGAAGAAACCTATTTCCAGATAAGAACCAGTAAAGTTATATGTAAAATCCAAAAAGCAGATCTTCGTCTTGCCATTTACGATTTAAATGATTTTTTAATTCTGGAAGATGAACTTGGTTTTCATTGGGAGGAAAGCTATGAATATGGCGGCAATATCGTAAAAATGAGCAAGTTCTCTAAAGATGGAGAATGTTATTACGGTCTTGGAGATAAAGCCACACAAATGAATTTAAAAGGCAAAAGAGTAGAAAATTTTGCCACAGACCAATATGCTTATCAAAAAGAGCAAGATCCTCTTTATAAGGTAGTTCCTTTTTATATTGGTTTACACAACAAACAATCTTACGGTATTTTTTTCGATAATACTTTTAGAACTTTCTTTGATTTTTGTCAGGAAAGACGAAATGTCACCAGTTTTTGGGCTGAAGGCGGAGAAATGAATTATTACTTCATTTACGGTCCGCAAATGCAGGATGTCGTGACAACATATACTGATTTGACCGGGAAACCGGAATTACCGCCGCTTTGGGTTTTGGGATATCATCAATGTAAATGGAGTTATTATCCGGAGAGTAAAGTAAAAGAAATTACATCCAGGTTTAGAGAACTTAAAATTCCCTGTGACGCCATTTATCTCGATATTGATTATATGGAGGGATTTCGATGTTTTACATGGAATAAGAATTATTTTCCAGATCCAAAGAGAATGGTGGCTGAATTAGCCGAAGATGGTTTTAAAACAGTTGTAATCATTGATCCCGGAATTAAAATAGATAAAGATTACTGGGTTTATAAAGAAGCTTTAGAAAAAGATTATTTCTGCAAAAGAGCTGATGGACCTTATATGAAAGGTAAAGTGTGGCCGGGAGAATGTAATTTTCCAGATTATACAAATCCCGTAGTAAGAGAATGGTGGGCCGGATTATTTAAAGAATTGGTTGCAGATATTGGGGTTAAAGGAGTATGGAACGATATGAATGAACCAGCCGTTATGGAGGTTCCAAATAAAACTTTCCCAATGGATGTTCGACACGTTTACGACGGAAATCCCTGCAGTCACAGAAAAGCCCATAATATATACGGCACACAAATGGCAAGGGCAACTTACCATGGAGTAAAACGTTTTACGTATCCTAAACGTCCATTTGTTATTACAAGATCAGCATATTCCGGAGCACAGCGTTATACATCATCATGGACAGGGGATAACGTCGCAACTTGGGAACATTTATGGATTGCTAATATTCAGGTACAGAGAATGTCAATTTCCGGAATGGGATTTACAGGTTCTGATATTGGAGGATTTGCCGAGCAGCCAACAGGCGAATTGTATGCGCGCTGGATTCAGCTGGGCGTTTTTCATCCGTTTTGTAGAACGCATTCTTCCGGAGATCACGGAAACCAGGAGCCTTGGGCTTTTGATGAAGAAGTAATCAACATCACCAGGAAATTTGTCAGTCTTCGTTATCAATTATTGCCTTATTTGTATACCATGTTTTGGCAATATATTGAAGAAGGACTGCCTATGTTAAAACCTTTGGTTTATTATGATCAGGACGATACACAAACACATTACCGCAATGATGAATTCATCTTTGGAAATCAGATTTTAGTGTGCCCAATTCTTGAACCAAATGCAGTAGGCAGACGTATGTATATTCCTAGAGGTGAATGGTATAATTACTGGACAAATGATTTGTTTGTTGGCGGCCGAGAGATTTGGATTGATACTAAATTTGATGAAATTCCGGTTTTTGTAAAAGCAGGTGCTATTATTCCAAAATATCCCGTGCAGCAGTATGTAGGCGAATTAGAGTTTGATGAACTTACACTTGATGTTTATTTTAAAAACGGAAAAGAAAAATCTGTTGTATATGAAGATGCTCAAGATGGTTACGATTACAAAAAAGGACGTTACAGCTTTTTATCTTTTAGAACAATTGGAAAAGAAAAAGAACTTATAATTCAGCTTCATAAAGAAGGAAAATACGATACACCATACAGCAAATACAAGATTAATTTAATCGGACTGCCTTTTAAAGTAACTGAAATTGAAATCGACAATGAAAAAATTGAATTTGATAAAATTGGTTTCGAACTAAATAATTTTTTAATCGTCGATAAAGAGTTTAATGAACTTCACATTATTGGAGAATAAGCATAATTTTGATATTTTTTTGACGTATTGTGTAAAATATTATTTTTTAATAATTGTATTTTTGTTTTAAAATAGCTTAAAATATGAAAAAATATTTATTCTTAGGAATTTTTGCTGCGCTTGCAATAGCCTGTGCGACAAATCCAATTACTGGGAAGCAAAACTTAAATTTTGTTTCGAATAGTGAATTATTTCCATCTTCTTTCCAGCAGTACAGTCAGTTTATTTCTGAAAATAAAGTGATTACAGGAACAGCAGATGCAAAACGTGTAGAAACTGTAGGTTTTAAAATTAAAGCTGCTGCAGAGAAATATTTAACTTTTTTAGGACAGTCACAATATTTAAAAGATTATCGCTGGGAATATAAATTAGTTGATAATAAAGAGGTTAATGCATGGTGTATGCCAGGAGGAAAAATTGTAGTGTATTCGGGAATTTTACCTATTACACAAGATGAAGCTGGGTTAGCCACTGTAATGGGACATGAAGTTTCGCACGCATTAGCCAATCATGGTGCACAAAGAATGTCGGCGGCACAATTACAGCAAATTGGCGGTGCAGCTTTAGGAGCGGCGACTAGCGGAAAATCTGAGACAACACAACAAATATTTGCTCAGGCTTACGGAATTGGTTCTGAGGTAGGAGTAATGCTTCCATTTAGCAGAAGTAATGAAAGTGAAGCAGACAAAATAGGTTTAACCTTAATGGCTATTGCAGGATATAATCCAGATGATGCTATTGCTTTTTGGAGCAGAATGTCAGCAAAATCAGGGGGAGCCTCAACGCCGGAGTTTATGAGCACACACCCTTCTGATGCAACCAGAATTGCCAATATCAAGGCATTAATTCCAGAAGCAAAAGCGACAGCATTAAAGGTTGGTATTATTAAATAAGTAAATCTAAAATATAAAAAGAGCTATTCGCAATCCGAATAGCTTTTTTTTTTTTTTAAACCTTTATAATTTATTAATATATGAATTAATAAATTTCTATTCGATTATCATAAAAATTGAATAAATTCGTACCGCATTAACAAAATCATTTCAATGAAAAACCTACAAAAAGGAGATAAAAAACTATTAAACGCCTGGGCATTTTATGATTGGGCAAATTCAGTTTATACCCTTACCATAGCATCGGCAGTATTTCCAATTTTTTACGAAGCACTATTTTCTGACCGTGATCATTATATCGATGTTTTCGGACTTCATTTAAAAAATTCAGCTCTAATAAGTTTTATAACAGCTTTTGCTTTTTTAGTAGTTTCTTTCATTTCTCCGCTTTTATCCGGAATCGCAGATTATGTTGGGAATAAAAAATCTTTCATGAAATTTTTCTGCTATCTGGGTGCTTTGTCCTGCATGGGATTATACTGGTTTGATCTTGATAATATTTATGCTGGATTATTATTTTACTTTCTGGGTTTATTAGGATATTGGGGAAGTTTGGTCTTTTATAACTCTTATCTTCCGGATATTGCTTTTGAAGAACAGCAGGACAGAATTAGTGCAAAAGGATATTCGTTAGGATATATAGGAAGTGTTATTTTGCTGGTTATCAATCTGGCGATGATTATGAAACCAAAACTTTTCGGAATCTCAGGAACAGATGGTGAAGCGGCAATGAAAGCTATGCGTTATTCTTTTATAATGGTGGGAGTCTGGTGGATTATATTCAGCCAGTATACTTATTATTATTTGCCAAAAGGTAGTAAAGAAACGGGACAGAAATTAACAAGATCTGTGATATTTAATGGCTTTAAGGAATTAAAAAAAGTTTGGGCTTTATTGCAGAAAAACATTCCATTAAAACGTTATTTAGGCGGTTTTTTTGTTTCGAGCATGGCTGTACAAACCGTAATGCTGGTTGCTACTTATTTTGGAGCACAGGAAATTCAATGGTCATCAAAAGAAGAAAGTACTATTGGACTGATTATTTGCATTTTAATTATACAATTAGTAGCGGTTATTGGAGCTGTTTTAACGTCGAGAGCATCATCAAAATGGGGAAATATTCCAACATTAATCGTCATTAATATCATTTGGGCAATATTTTTGTGCTTGGCTTTTTTCATTATTTTGCCTATACATTTTTATGTCATGGCCACCGTTGCCGGGTTTGTGATGGGAGGTATTCAGGCTTTGTCAAGATCGACTTACTCAAAATTACTTCCTGAAACCGAAGATACAGCTTCGTTTTTCAGCTTTTATGACGTTGCCGAAAAAATCGGAATTGTAATAGGAATGTGCGTTTACGGAATTATCGATCAAATTACAGGCAGTCCTCGTGCTGCTATTGTAATTTTAGCAGTTTTCTTTGTAACGGCTATTTTCCTTTTAAGAAGAGTACATAAAAAAGACGTTCCAAATTAATGAAACGTCTTTCTTTATAGTATCACGAATTGCATTGTATTGTTTTGATTGATGATATTTTGTAATTCGTGATATTTTTTTTAGGCATTATACTTTTGTGATATTTCCTGATCCGGATACTTTTACATCGCGTTTTTCAGGATTTCCTGTGTATTTAATGTTGCCGGAACCTGCGATTCTTGCTGTTAAACTTTCATTACAGCTTACTTTACTGTTTCCTGATCCCGAAACATTTGCAGTAACGTTTTTAGATTTTAAATCAGCAGCATCAATACCACCTGAACCTGCTAGCTTAGCTGTAAAATTATCTGCAGTCCCTTTTAAGCGTGCATTTCCTGAACCGCTCAAATTAAGCTCAACGTCGTTTGAATCAAGAGATAAATTAAAGTTTCCGGAACCCGCTAATTTGCCAGTGAATTTATCAGATTTAATAACATTTTTAGTTTGAATATTTCCAGAACCTGCCAGGCTTACTTCAGAAATTTTTTCAAAAGGAACTGTGATTTGGATTCTATTACCGGCGCTCGTACTAATATTTATGTTTCTTTCTACATAGATTTTAAGGTTATTTTCTTCAACTTCAACTTTAATAACCGCCAGAAGGTTTTCCTCTCCTTTAATAGAAATTTTTCCTTCTTTTCCGGCCACTAAGTCTATATCAAAAGATCCTGCAATTTTGATACCGTCATATTCTCCTGTTGTACGGGTTTCGGTCACCACTTTACCATTTCCCTTTATTTTTTCAGATGTTTGCGCACTACTTGTAAAAATTACTAAAAAAGTAGTGCAGATTAAAAATAGAATTGATTTTTTCATTTTTTGGTTTTTTTAAGTTATTAATTCTTTAATATTGATACGTTGCCGTAATTAGTTGTGATATTTACTTTGTTCTGCCCTTTTTTCTTGTAGAAACCACTTATTCTTTTGGAGTTATTTTTGCTTTCAGTAACTGAAATATCCAAATTGTTGTCGTGTTTGATATTGGCATATCTGGTTGAGATATCAAAATCAAAAGCATAATTAGGGTTATATCCTATAGAAATATCAGTATATCCAGCATTTACGCTTATATTTCCTGCTTTTTCATTCATGGTTCCAATGCTTATTTTGCTGTAGTTAGTATCCAGATTAAAGTTGTTCAAAATCTCGGCAATTGAAACCGTTAAATAATTTCCAGATCCGGTTAATGAATTTATTTTATGAAATTTTAAGTTACCATAGTTACAGTCATACTTTATGTTTTGGCCGTCATTCAGCACAACATCAGTATAGCTTGCATCAAGATTTAAATTTCCTGAATCATTAATTTTTAGACCAGAATAACGCGCTTCTATATTTCCGTTTTTGATATAGTCAATTGTTGAGTTTTGACAATAGGCAATTTCAACTTTATTGCTCGAACCGTTTAATTTGGCAAGATTTACTTTTCCGTAGCGGCAGCTTATATCTGTCGTAGATTCCAGATTAAGCGTTGAGATATTTCCATACTTGTTGACTAGTTTTACAGAACCATTTTTAGGGATTTTAATGATGTAATTAATTTCGAAGCTGTTATTGCTTCCTCTGCTTTTAAGTGAAGAATTACCAAGTGAAGTTACAGCGGTTACCATGCTTTTTAAAGCTGTAATTTCTACATCAATGCTGTTTAGCCTTTCGTTTACCCAGTTTTCGTTGGCACCATTTACTTTAATTGTAATGTCAAGATCAATTTTATCCTCGTCCCAGGTAGATACAGTGATGTTTCCGTATTTATTATCAATATCAATTCCGGCGTTAGAGTTTACGATATATGTTTTTTTGATTGTTTTTTGTTTTGTTATATAAGTATCATCATTTGAAAATCCCAATAAAGGAATCAAAAGAAATAAGATTAATAAATTATAATGTTTTTTCATGAGTCGTGTTTTTTAAGTTTTCGTTTTCTTCAATTCGCTGTAAAACCGTTTGCAAAAAAGAAATTCTGGTTTGCAGATTGCTTATCATAGCGTAAATAATTTGCTTGTTTTCACCGTTTTTTTGAACCTCTTTAATGATTTTTTCATAATCGGCATCAAAGACTTTCATTTGCTTCAATGCATCATTTATAATTTGTTCGTTTTCGGGAGAACTTTTTTCTTTTAATTTAACTAGCTCATTCTCAATCAAAATATTAAATATAGAATCTGTGCGTTTGGTTTCCTGCGAAGCAAATTTGAATTCCTTAGGTTTCTCGGTATTATTGTAAAATAGAGATATTCCTAACAGCACCGCTATAGAAGCAGCAATGGCCCAGCCGGCATAATTCTTTTTTCTTGGAGATTTTTTATTTAGTTTGTTTAAGAAATCAACCTGGTGATCCGGATCCATTTCATGAATATCCCATTGATTTTCAAACTTGTTAAATAATTGATCTAATTCGTCATTTTCCTTTTTCATATATCCTCTAATTTTTTTCGTAAACTTTCTTTAGCTCTGCTCAGCGTTGTTCTGCAATTGGCATAGCTTATATTTAATACTTCACAGATTTCTTCCTGATCGTAACCTTCAATATAAAAGAGCGTTAAAACCATTCGATAGTTATCTTTTAGGCCTGAAATAGTATCTAAGACTTGTTTCACTTTAAGTGAATTCAAATCAATACTTTCAGATAAGATTGAATCATTTTCTTCAACTTTAAAAAGGGTTTTGTTCAGGTCTTCCATCTGAAAAGCATTGTTTTTTTTATAAAAATCAATACTGTAATTAATAACGATTCTTTTAAGCCATGCACCAAACGCGACTTCTTGTCTGTAATCGTTAATTTTTGTAAACGCTTTCAAAAAACTTTCCTGCATGACGTCTTGTGCAAAATGTTCGTCTTTTACAATCCTGTAGGCTACGTTGTACATAGCTTTAGAATAGCGATTGTAAATTTCGAATTGAGCCTTTTGATTGTTGTTTTTACAAAGTGCGATTAATTCTTCGATATTTTGATTAGTTATACTCAAGTAATGGTTGCTAGTTTTATATAATGACTTTGGTTTTTTTAAGATGTTACAGTTTTGATAAAATATTTTTTTATTTTTTTGTGTTTACGTAAAGCCGTAAGGTAAAATAAACGGATCTATTTATTTTTGTTAGAAATTTACTTACAATAAACCAATTAACAAATTTAAACCATGAAAAAACTAAAAAGCCTTGCGCTAATGACATTATTTGTGTCAACATCATTAATTACATCATGTTCAAGTGATTCTGGAAGCGATGATCAAACATCAGATGCGCAAGGAGATTATTGGCCTACAGCAGTTGGAAATCAATGGGTTTTAAACCGGGGCGGTACTGAAACTACCATGAAAATTACAAGTTCAGAAAATATAAAAGGAGAAACTTATTTTAAGTTTGATAAGTTTCTTATATCATCTTCCAGTCCGGTTGCAGGTTCAGCTTCGGCATATATTAAAAAAATAAAAGGAGATTATTTTATTAAACTGGATGATATTAACGTTACAGCTAATGGTTTTAGCGGAAAAATCAGTGGTTATGAGTTTCTTTTCTTTAAGGATTATCTAGATGCAAATAAAACCTGGACAGGAAGTTACGAGCAAGAAACTACGTACACAGGTTTAGGAACTATTGAAACAAGTACAAAATATACAGGAATTATTGTAGAGAAAGGCTTAACTCTTACCGTAAAAGGTGTAAGTTATAAAGATGTTATCCGATTTAAACTAAAACTGGAAACTTGGCTTGAAGGAGAATCTGCCGGTTCCTATGAAGCGGAGTACTGGATTGCTAAAGGAGTTGGTATTATTAAGTTTGGATTTGAGAATACATCTTCTGAATTGGTTTCTTATAAACTGAACTAATTTTAATGATTTAAGATTTAAAAGCCGAAATTAGTTTCGGCTTTTTTTATGCGGTGCAATTTTTCAAAAGAAATTAAAAATCTAAATTTCAAACCTGACTATTTTGCATTTGGCATAATGATTGTCTATTTTTATGGCCTGTCTTGTAAACTAAACACTTATTAGAAACAATAGCTTTTAAGGAACGATTTACAGATAGTATAAAACTTTTAATGACAAAACGACTTATATATTATTATGTCAAATCATAAAATACTCACTATTGACAATCTGTCACTTCAAGAATTTGATTCAGAAGCAGAATTAATTCCATTATTAACTCCAGAAGACGAAGAGGAAATGAACAATGAGGAACTTCCGGTTTCTCTGCCAATTTTACCTTTACGAAATACCGTTTTGTTCCCGGGAGTTGTAATTCCGATTTCTGCAGGAAGAGATAAATCAATTAAACTAATTAATGATGCCAATGCCGGCGGAAAAATTATTGGTGTAGTTTCTCAAATTAATGAAGAAGATGAAGATCCGTCAAAAGATGACATTCATAAAATAGGTACTGTAGCACGTATTTTACGTGTTTTAAAGATGCCTGACGGAAATGTTACCGTTATTCTGCAAGGAAAAAAACGCTTCGAAATTGATGAAGTAGTTTTAGAAGAACCTTATATGACAGCCACTATAAAAGAGGTTTCAGAAGAACGTCCTGACGAAAATGATACCGAATTTACAGCGATCCTGGATTCTGTTAAAGAGCTGGCAATTCAAATAATTAAAGAAAGTCCAAATATTCCATCTGAGGCAACTTTTGCTATTAAAAACATTGAAAGCCAATCGTTTTTA
Source organism: Flavobacterium johnsoniae (assembly GCF_001879205.1). Classification (GTDB taxonomy): domain Bacteria; phylum Bacteroidota; class Bacteroidia; order Flavobacteriales; family Flavobacteriaceae; genus Flavobacterium; species Flavobacterium johnsoniae_A. The sequence goes on along the minus strand of NZ_MLFK01000009.1, from coordinate 626,343 downwards.
ATCAATTTCGTTTCTTCAAATATGAATTTATCTGTAAAAGAAAAACAAGGACTTTTATCGATAAATGGGTTAAAAGAACGCGCTTTAGAAACGCTTCGCTACATGAATGTAGAGCTTCAGAAATTAGAATTGAAAAATGACATTCAGTCAAAAGTTCGTTTTGATCTTGATCAGCAGCAGCGTGAATATTTTCTTCATCAGCAAATGAAAACCATTCAGGAAGAACTGGGAGGTGTTTCGCAGGAAGAAGAAATGGACGAAATGGGGCAGAAGGCGAAAACCAAAAAATGGGACGAAAAAACGCAGAAACATTTTGAAAAAGAATTATCTAAAATGCGCCGTATGAATCCGCAGTCGCCGGATTTTGGAATTCAGCGCAATTATTTAGAGTTATTTTTAGAATTGCCCTGGGGTGAATATTCTAAAGATAAATTCGATTTAAAATTTGCTCAAAAAGTATTAGATAAAGATCATTTTGGTCTGGATGAAGTAAAGAAAAGAATGATTGAACATTTGGCAGTTTTAAAATTGCGAAATGACATGAAATCACCAATTATATGTTTGACAGGGCCTCCGGGAGTGGGTAAAACATCTATTGGCCGTTCTGTTGCAGAAGCTTTAGGACGCGAATATGTTCGTATTTCATTAGGTGGTTTACGTGACGAAGCAGAAATTCGCGGCCATAGAAAAACATACATAGGCGCTATGCCGGGCCGAATCATTCAAAGTTTAAAGAAAGCAGGAACATCTAATCCGGTCTTTATTTTAGACGAGATTGATAAATTATCAAATGGAAACAGCGGCGATCCGTCATCTGCCTTGCTAGAGGTTTTAGATCCGGAGCAGAACAATGCTTTTTATGATAATTTCCTTGAAATGGGATACGATTTATCTAAAGTAATGTTTATTGCGACTTCAAATAATATGGCAGCCATTCAGCCTGCTTTGCGTGACAGAATGGAAGTGATTAAAATGTCAGGCTATACTATTGAAGAAAAAGTAGAAATCGCTAAAAGACACTTATTTCCAAAACAATTAGAAGCACACGGATTAACAGCTAAAGATTTAACCATTGGAAAAAAACAATTAGAAAAAATTGTTGAAGGATATACAAGAGAATCTGGTGTTCGTAATTTAGAAACTAAAATTGCTCAGGTTATTCGTAATGCTGCAAAAGCTGTTGCGATGGAAGAGGAGTACAATAAAAAAGTTACTGATGAAGATATCATAAAGGTATTAGGTGTTCCGAGACTAGAACGTGATAAATACGAAAATAATGACGTTGCAGGAGTTGTAACAGGCTTGGCCTGGACAAGTGTTGGCGGTGATATTTTGTTTATAGAATCCTTAATTTCTGAAGGAAAAGGTGCATTAACCATTACCGGAAATCTTGGAAATGTAATGAAAGAATCAGCAACGATTGCTCTTGAATATATTAAAGCCAATGCCAAAAAGTTAGGTTTAGGAATTGAATTATTTCAAAAATATAATATTCACCTGCACGTTCCGGAAGGAGCAACGCCAAAAGACGGGCCAAGCGCCGGTATTGCGATGCTTACTTCTCTCGTTTCTCTATTAACACAGAAGAAAGTAAAGAAAAGTCTTGCTATGACGGGAGAAATTACTTTACGTGGAAAAGTTTTGCCAGTTGGCGGTATTAAAGAAAAAATCCTGGCAGCTAAAAGAGCTGGTATTAAAGAAATCATTTTATGTCATGAAAACAAAAGTGATATCGACGAAATTAAAGCTGAATACCTTGAAGGACTTACTTTTCATTATGTAAAAGAAATGAGCGAGGTTTTAGCTTTGGCTTTGACAGATCAAAATGTAAAAAATGCTAAAACATTGAAATAATTTTCAAATTTTAGATTACAATAACTAAATCCAAATTCCAATCTGTTTTAAGACTGGGATTTGGATTTTTTTTATGCCAAAACTCGCTATTACTGAGTTTGAAATTTGGCATAATACTTGATTTGCAGTTAATTATAAAAATTATTTTTTAAGTTATATAATTTTATCTTTGTATTTGCGTTATTCCCATATAGGATTCGCCCCAAAAGCATGTTGAAACGATTCGTTTTACTTTTAATGATACTAATTTGTTCGGTTTCCTTCGGACAGGTTGGCGGGCGTTACACCTATCAATTTCTAAATTTAACAACATCTCCGCGTCAGGCAGCATTGGGCGGAAAAACGATTACGATTTATGATGAAGACGTTAACCAGGCCATGTCTAATCCAGCAGCTTTAAACGAAGATATGGATAATCATTTAGCCTTGAATTATGGAAATTATTACGGAGAAGCCTCTTACGGAACTGCTTCGTATGCTTATACTTATGACCGCCATGTACAGACTTTTTATGCCGGAGTTAATTATGTAAACTACGGATCATTTGAAGGTTACGATGAAAACGGTCAAAAAACATCAGATTTTACAGGAAGCGAAGGCGCATTATCACTGGGATATGCATATAATATTCCTTTTACAGATCTTCATATTGGAGCTAATGCTAAGTTAATAACTTCAACTTTAGAAAGTTATAATTCTATTGGCGGTGCAATTGATGTGGGAATTATGTATGAAATTAAAAAAAATAATGTAAATTTGGCTCTGGTATTTCGAAATATTGGTACGCAGTTTACTACGTATTCAGGAATAAAAGAAAATTTACCCTTTGAAATCATTGCTGGAGTTTCGCAAGAATTAGAGCATGTTCCCATCCGCTGGCATCTTACTTTAGATAATTTACAGCAATGGAATGTTTCTTTTTCGAACCCCGTTCGCGGAGAGACCAATATTGATGGATCAACAAGTAATGAAAAAGTTTCGTTTGTAAATAACGCTTTGAGACATGTTTTGTTTGGCGTGGAGCTTTTCCCGCAAAGAGCATTTAATCTGCGTTTAGGATATAATTTTAGAAGAGGGGAAGAATTACGCGTTGAAGAACAACGCAATTTTTCAGGAGTTTCGTTAGGTTTTGGATTAAAGATGAATAAGTTAAAGTTTAACTATTCTTATTCTAGATATACATTGGCAGCAAATACAAGTCTTTTTGGTCTAATTTTAAATTTTCAGTAATTTATATGAAATTATTCAGTTTATTTTTGTTCATGACTGTAGGGTTTTTTACGGGTTCAAATCACTACTTCAAAGAAGAATCTTCTATTACCAGCGTAGAGATCGAAAGGATCAATAACAGGGTAGGCGAAATACGAAACATGATCAATATCGATCATAAATACAATCAAAAGATTGCATTTTTGGTTGATAATGAAAGTACCTTCAGGAAAAAATCGTTTTTTTGTATATGACTTAGAAAAAAATGAAATTATCGATCAAGGTCTTGTGGCACACGGATCCGGTTCAGAAACCGGTATTAAAGGAATGCTTAGATTCAGTAATACGCCTAACTCTAATTGCACTGCACTTGGCAGATATTCAATTGGTAAAACCTACAAAGGTATCTTCGGAAAAGCTTACAGGTTAGCCGGATTAGACGAAACAAATAATAATGCATTAAAAAGAGCTATAGTATTGCATTATTATTCTGCTGTCCCATCTGAAGAACAAGAATATTACATTAGCAACAGCCATGGATGTCCTATGGTTAGCGAACAATTTTTTAAAAGAATAGAGAAAATAATTGATAGTTCTAAGTCGAACATCATCTTAGATATTTATTATTAATATTTCATTCGGAAAAATTCGGAAATATTAAAATTACAAAACCTTTTATCGTCAGAAACAATTTTGTTTTTTGATTATAAGAGGTTTTTTTATGCTAAATTCTCTATGAAAAAACTCGTCTTTTTTTTGTTTTTTATTCTACTGGCTTTTATTGCTTATAAAGCTATCTGGAAAGTTGAAAGCGTTAATTCTGAAACTATTTCCCGAATTAATTCGCAGGTTAATCAGGTGAAAAAACTAATAAAAAACGATTCGAGATTTAATAAGGAAATTGCTTTTTTGATCGATATGAAAATCCCTTCCGGAAAAAATCGGTTTTTTATTTATGATTTAAAAAATAATAAAATTATTGATAAAGGGATAGTGGCACATGGTTCCGGTTCTGAAACGGGTATTAAAGGAAAACTTAAATTCAGCAATGTACCGAATTCGTTAAGTACCTCTTTAGGTAATTATTACGTTGGGAATTCGTATTATGGAAAATTTGGAAAAGCCTATAAATTGTACGGTTTAGATAAAACAAATAGTAATGCTTTTAAACGGGATATTGTTTTTCATTATTATTATGATGTTCCATATGAGGAGAAAGATGGTTACATTTGCAACAGCTTTGGCTGTCCAATGGTCAGTAAAAAGTATTTTGAAAAAACAGCCAAAATGATAGATGATTCTAAATCAAATATTTTGATGCGCATTTATTATTGAGAAGCTTAAAAGAATAAAATTAAAACATAAAAAATTGAAAAAAATTACCATTGCCATCGACGGGTTTTCATCAACAGGAAAAAGCACTCTGGCAAAACAATTAGCAAAGGAACTTGAATATGTATATGTAGATACCGGTGCAATGTATCGTGCCGTAGCTTATTTTGCAATGCAGAATCAGTTAATAGGAGCTGATTTTTTTGATAAAAAAGCTTTAATTGAAGCGCTGCCTAAAATTCAGTTGGAATTTAGATTTAATGCCGAATTAGGTTTTGCTGAAATGTATTTAAATGGTGAAAATGTTGAGAAACAAATTAGGACGATTGAAGTTTCCAGTTTTGTAAGCAAAGTGGCCGAAGTTTCTGAGGTACGTGCCAAATTAGTTGAACAACAGCAGGAAATGGGAACCAATAAAGCAATCGTTATGGATGGCCGTGATATTGGAACGGTAGTGTTTCCTAATGCTGAACTTAAAATATTTATGACTGCAAGTGCCGAAACACGTGCGCAAAGACGTTTTGATGAATTACAGCAAAAAGGTGACAATGTATCTTATGAGGATGTTTTAAAAAATGTAATGGAAAGAGATTATATAGATACTCATCGAGAGGATTCTCCTTTGGTTATAGCAGATGACGCTATCGAGATTGATAATTCTTACTTAAATAGAGAAGAACAATTTGCCGCTGTTTTAGAATTGGTAAATGATGTTGTTAAATTAGATTAATTTTTTGTAGATATTATTTTTAATGGTAGTTTTACCGCTTCATTTTTACTAAAAAGACAATTTCATTATATGGGAATTAAAAACAGGTTAATCGTGATGAGCTTTCTTCAGTTTTTTGTTTGGGGAGCTTGGCTTATTACAATTGGAAATTATTGGTTTGGAACCAAAAATTGGGAAGGAACGCAATTTGGTTTAGTATTTGGAACCATGGGAATAGCTTCTTTATTTATGCCTACGTTAACCGGAATTATTGCCGACAGATGGGTAAACGCTGAAAAACTTTACGGAATTCTGCATATTGTTTATGCGGCAGTTTTATTTGGAATTGCTCAGGTTACCACCCCGGATAATTTTATTTATGTGATGCTGATAGCAATGTGCTGTTACATGCCAACAATCGCTTTAAGTAATTCTATTTCCTATACTTCGCTTAAGCTGAATAATAAAAATATTGTAAAAGATTTTCCACCCATTCGTGTTTGGGGAACTATCGGTTTTATTGTTGCCATGTGGATTACCAATCTAACGGGAAGTAAAGCGACAGAATACCAGTTTTATATTGCCGGAGTTGGTGCTTTGATTCTGGGTTTTTATGCTTTTACGCTTCCAAAATGTGAACCGCAGCGTCTCATTAAAGAAAATGCTTCTTGGGTAGAGACACTAGGTCTTGAGGCTTTTAAATTATTTGGAAATTACAAAATGGCTTTGTTTTTTGTGTTTTCTATGTTTTTAGGAGGAGCACTTCAATTAACAAATGCTTATGGTGATGTTTTCTTAGACGAGTTTAAACATTTTCCTAAATATGCTGATTCTTTTGTAATTCAGTATTCTACAATTATCATGTCTATTTCTCAGGTTTCTGAGACGTTATTTATATTAGCAATTCCATTTTTCTTAAGACGTTTTGGAATAAAACAGGTTATGCTTATTAGTATGCTTGCCTGGGTGCTGCGTTTTGGTTTATTTGCTTTTGGAGATCCTGTAAATGGTTTATGGATGATTATTTTATCTTGTATCGTTTACGGAATGGCGTTTGATTTCTTCAACATCTCCGGATCTCTTTTTGTAGAAAGCAACACTGATTCTAAAATTCGCTCTTCTGCTCAGGGTTTATTTATGATGATGACAAATGGAGTAGGGGCAGTTTTGGGAAGTTTGACTTCTGGCTGGGCAATAGATCGTTTTTTTACTAAGTCATTCAATAGTACAACAGAATTGGCTGGTTTTTTACAAACTGATGCATCCAATGCAAAAATGGCTGAATTTGTAAAAAGTCAAGGAAATTCAATCTCTGCTGATGGTATTTTTGGTAATCCGGTTTTAATGAAAGACTGGCATACTATATGGCTTTCATTTGCTATTTATGCATTGGTAATTGCAATTGCCTTTGCGGTTCTGTTTAAACATAAACATGATCCAAAGGATTTAGAAGGTTTGAGTCATTAAGATTACAATTTCTTTATATACAACAAACCCGACAAGTTTTTAAAACCTGTCGGGTTTGTTGTTTTAAACTGTTGAAAATTTGTTTTTAAATTTTAAGAATAGTGATAAAAGCAAAATATAGATAAGAAAGAAAATTTTCAGGTTATTATTATTTTTTACTTCTTCCGAAATGTCTATCTTTTTTTGATCCTCATAGGCGAACTTTGCAGTATTATTTTCTAGATACCAAATGTTTAAAGAGTCTTGATGATCAGACATATATTCGTTTATTTCTTTTTGATATGATGTCTTGTTCAAAATAATTCCTTTTGATTCAGAAGGTGATAAAAGATGTCCTTTTTTAAAGTAAAACGTAGTTGAAGTTGAAGATGCTGAACTTTTTCCACTTCTGGTAGAAGATGTATTTGTAGAATCAATTTTTACTTTCATTTTTTTAAATTGATTTTCGTTTGTAATAATTTTATAATTGTCCGCAAACTCCAATATGAAAATCAATACCATAAAACTTGAAAAACCTATTAATGCAATAAGTAAAACTGATGCGATACTTGTTTTTGTGTTTTCTTGTTTCATTATTTGTTAAGATTTTCGGTCTGTAAATATAAAATGTTACTTTGAAATATATGGATTGACTGCTTATGAAAAGTAAAATTTTCTAATCTAGCCCCGATAGAGCGGTTATCCTTTTATGTCTCGTTTCTTTAACGAGACATAAAAGATAGGAGCGAAAGCGGGACTGAACGTCTTGAAAAAACCGAAAACTTCCTGCTGCTTAATAATAGATTGATTATCATTTGCTTTTATTTTGCTGTTACAAAAAAATGTATTAATTTTGCAGTCCTTTTGGCAGAGAAGAGTTTCCATTAGGAATCAACTATTTATGTAAAACAACTTCTGTATTTTCTATCGCATGAAGAAACTCGAGAAAAGCAGAATACAAATTTTTTTATCAGCATGTCTGAACAATTAAAATCACAAGAAGAGTTTTTAGCAAATTTTAACTGGCACAACTTCCAAGAAGGAATTGATGCAGTAGATGAGAAAAACTTACAAGAGTTTGAAGAACTAGTATCTAAAACTTTCATCGCTACAGATCAAGAAGAAGTAGTTGAAGGAGTTGTTGTTAGAATTACAGATAGAGACGTTATCGTTGATATCAATGCTAAATCTGAAGGTGTTATTTCTTTAAACGAGTTCCGTTACAACCCAAACTTAAAAGTAGGTGACAAAGTAGAAGTATTAATCGACATCCGTGAGGACAAAACAGGTCAATTAGTATTATCTCACAGAAAAGCACGTACTATCAAATCTTGGGATAGAGTTATTGCAGCTAATGAAACTGGAGAAATCGTTAATGGTTTTGTTAAATGTAGAACTAAAGGAGGTATGATCGTTGACGTATTCGGTATCGAGGCGTTCTTACCAGGATCTCAAATTGACGTTAAGCCAATTAGAGACTACGATGTATATGTAAACAAAATGATGGAATTCAAAGTGGTAAAAATTAACCACGAATTCAAAAACGTTGTTGTATCTCACAAAGCTCTTATCGAAGCTGATATTGAAGTACAGAAAAAAGAAATCATCGGTCAATTACAAAAAGGACAAGTATTAGAAGGTGTTGTTAAAAATATTACTTCTTATGGTGTGTTCATTGACTTAGGTGGTGTTGACGGATTAATTCACATTACTGACCTTTCTTGGAGCAGAATCAACCACCCAAGTGAAGTTCTTGAATTAGACCAAAAATTAAACGTTGTAATCCTTGATTTCGATGATGAGAAAACAAGAATTCAATTAGGATTGAAACAATTAAACGCTCACCCATGGGATGCTTTAGATGCTAATTTAACAATTGGTGATAAAGTTAAAGGTAAAGTAGTTGTAATCGCTGATTACGGTGCATTTATCGAAGTTGCTGAAGGTGTTGAAGGTTTAATCCACGTTTCTGAAATGTCATGGTCAACTCATTTACGTTCTGCACAGGATTTCGTAAAAGTTGGAGATGTTGTTGAAGCTGTTATCTTAACTTTAGATAGAGATGATCGTAAGATGTCATTAGGTATCAAACAATTAACTCAAGATCCATGGACTGATATCACTTCTAAATACCCAGTAGGTTCTAAACATACAGGTATCGTTAGAAACTTTACAAACTTTGGTATTTTCGTAGAATTAGAAGAAGGAATTGATGGATTAATTTACATCTCTGATCTTTCTTGGACTAAGAAAATCAAACACCCATCTGAATTTGTAAATGTTGGTGAAAAACTTGAAGTAGTTGTATTAGAATTAGATGTTGAAGGACGTAAATTATCTTTAGGTCACAAACAAACTACTGCTAATCCTTGGGATCAATACGAAGATTCTTTCGCTGTAGGAACTATCCACAATGGTGAGATTTCTGAAATTGTTGACAAAGGAGCTACTGTAGAATTCGGAGATGATATCGTTGCTTTCATTCCTACTCGCCACCTTGAAAAAGAAGACGGAAAGAAATTGAAAAAAGGTGATACTGCTGATTTCAAAGTAATCGAATTCAACAAAGAATTCAAAAGAGTAGTTGCTTCTCACACTGCTATCTTCCGTGAAGAAGAAGAGAAAAATGTGAAAGCTGCAACTGAAAATACTGCATCTGCATCTACAAACGCACCAGCTGCAACTTTAGGTGATAACAATGACGTATTAGCTGCTCTTAAAGCTAAAATGGAAAAAACTGAGAAAAAATAATTCTTAGATTTTTTATAAATAAAAAGCCTCACAGCAATGTGGGGCTTTTTTGTTTCCAATATTTTTGTATTTAAATTTTAACAAAAAAAGTTGTGTTATTGTCTTAAAAAACTATTTTTGTTTGAAAAATTCTTAAATATGAAGAAACTCTACTTTTTAATTTTATTTTTATGTTTTTATGGCTTGAATGCACAGGTAATTTACTTTGCTGATGCTGAATTTAAAAAAATTTTACTTAAAGCAAGTCCTGATAATACTATTGCTCAGGATAGTAATGGAAATGCGATAACAATTGATTCCAATGGCAATAAAGAAATTGAAGTCAGTGAAGCTTTAAATGTATATAAGCTAAATACATATATGCGTTTAATAGATGGTTTTATTTCAAGCTTATCAGGAATTGAATACTTTGAAAATATAAAAGACCTTAATTGTTCCGGATTTTATAATTCGAACCTTGATCTTACGGCGCTTAAAAATTTAGAGAAATTAGATTGTTCCGAAACTTATCAAATGAAAACTCTAAATATTTCAGGACTTACAAAATTAAAATATTTGGATGTTACACATGACATTAATCTTACAGGTTTAGATTTTTCGGGTGTACCAAATTTAGAATACTTGAATTGCAGCAGACTAGCTTTAATTACTATAGATCTATCACCTTTACAGAACTTAACAGAATTGCAATGTACTTTGAATGGTTTTAAAACTTTAGATTTATCTGGACTAACAAATCTTAAAAAAGTAAATTTATACAGCGGGCAATTAACTAATGTAATACTGAATGGGCTGAGTAAATTGGAATTTTTAGACTGTGGTTCTAACTCATTAACAAGTTTGAATCTTAATGGGTTGACCAGCTTGGAAAAATTAAGTTTTCAATCTAATAGACTGACTAGTATAAACCTTTCAGGATTAACCAAATTGAAAACATTGTATGCAGATTATAATTCTTTGACAAGTATTAATGTTTTGAATTTAAGAGATTTAGAGAGTTTGACTTGTGGTAATAATCCATTAACCTCTTTAGATGTATCTAATCTAACAAAATTAAATACTTTAAGTTGTATTGGAAATTTTTCTACATCTAAATTAGCTCTTTTGAATGTTTCGGGCTGTACAAGTTTGGCTGAAATAAATTGCAGCAGTAATAAGTTTGTAGAATTAAATCTAGGTTACCTTCCGAGCTTAAAAAAATTAAATTGTAGTAGTAATACTTTATTAACTTCTCTAAGCACTACGGGCTTAGAAAACTTAGAGTCATTAAATTGCAGCTCTAGTCCTTTAATAACGCTGGATTTAATAAAAAGCCTGCATTTAAATACTCTTACAGCTTCTTTTACTAAAATAGAACTTTTAGATTTATCGCCATTAAAAGAACTACTTGATGTTAGCCTGACAAGCAATAATGAACTGCATTATTTACTATTAAAAAATGGAAAAACATATAATTCTTATTTTTTAGGAGCACCAAATCTAAAGTATTTATGTGTAGATGAGGAGAATATTAAATATTATCAACAAGTATTAACTCAGAATCAGATAAAGAATTGTGAAATAAATGCGTATTGCAGCTTTGTTTCGGGTAAAGAGAATTTTATCATCAAAGGAGCTAATATGTATAATGTAGATAACAAAGGATGTACGGCAGATAGTTTATTGTTTTCAAATATAAAATATACAGTTACGAATGGGAGTAAGATTAATAACTTTTATTCAACAAAAGAAGGTTCTTACGCGATAGCGGCACAAGAAGGCACAATAACAGTTAAGCCTAGTATTGAAAACCCTAATTATTTTATAATTTCTCCTTCTTCTGTTAATGTTACTTTTCCTGCGCAAAGCAGCCCTTTTACACAAGATTTTTGTATTTCTGCAAATGGAACACATCAGGATTTAGAAATATCATTAATTCCTTTAGAAGCAGCAAGACCTGGATTTGATGTTAAGTATAAAATTGTTTATAAAAATAAAGGAAATATAATACAATCAGGATCGCTTGATCTAATTTTTGATGACAGTGTTTTAGATCTTATTGAAGCAATTCCGCTGGTTTCGACTCAGGCAACTAATAAATTATCATGGAATTTTACCAATTTAAAACCATTTGAGAGCAAAGAAATATTGTTTACCATGAATATTAATTCTCCAATGGAGATTCCGGCCGTAAATAATGGTGATATTCTAAAATTTATATCAAAAATTAATTCTAGCGGCACAGACGAAATGCCTCTGGATAATTCATTTAGCTTAAATCAAACTGTTGTTGGTTCTTATGATCCAAATGATAAAACCTGCTTAGAAGGAACAGTTATTACGCCAGGTTTAATAGGGGAGTATGTCCATTATATGATTCGTTTTGAAAATACAGGAACATATCCGGCACAAAACATTGTGGTGAAAGACATGATCGATCTAAATAAATTTGATATTACAACATTAATTCCAACAAGTTCAAGCCATTCCTTTGTAATTAAAATATCAGAAACGAACAAAGTAGAATTTATTTTTGAAGGAATCAATCTCCCTTTTGACGATGCAAATAATGATGGTTATATCGCTTTTAAAATCAAAACAAAACCTACTTTGCGAGTTGGAGATACATTTACGAATGAAGCCAATATTTACTTCGATTACAATTTCCCAATCTTAACCAATAAAGCCGCTTCAACGTTTACAGCACTGGGAACCAAAGATTTTGAGTTCTCTAATTATGTTACGTTGTATCCAAATCCGACAAATAATGTATTGAATATCAATTCTAAGGAAAGTATAGAAATACAGTACATATCAATTTATGATATTTTAGGACAATTGGTTATTGCGGTTCCAAATGCAAAAGCCGTTTCTAGTATAGATGTTTCAAAATTAAACTCAGGTAATTACTTTATAATAATAAAATCAGATAAAGGAAGCTCAAGTACGAAGTTTATCAAAAATTAAAAATATATTTTAAACAGAAAGCCCCGCAATTATTGCGGGGCTTTTTTTATTATAATTTTTTAAAAGTGATATTTTTGCTTGAACTAATTTGAAGCTAGTAATTTTGTTTCTTTAGGAGTAAATTCAGGAACAATAGAGTAAGAGTTTATTCCTGTAATTTTCATCTCGTCTAAAATATCTATCAAATTACCATAAGTAGATTTCTTGCTGGGCTTAATAATAACACTAATTCCTCTTCCAGGTTTTCCTAATGCCGCTGAATATTCAAGCACACTTTTGTTTCTTTTTATCAGCTCTTGACGAATTCCTTCTTTTCCATAACTTGTTTCTTTTGGGGGAATTATTGGCAAATCTAGAAGTCCAGTGTAAGATATTATTTTATTATTATCACCTAATAAAATAGTAACAGACCTATTTTCGCTATAATAAGGCCTACAGTCGCAACATCCATTATCAGGAAAATCTAAATTTAGGTTTTTTGGCTTAGACAATTCACCAACAACCATAAAAAATATAATTAGCAAGAAAGAAACGCTGACCATTGCGGTTAAATCGACTCTTGAGCTTAATTTTCTGCTTCGAACTTTTTTAGGAAGGTTTTGCATAGATTTTGGTTTTGGTTAGAAATTATTTTGATGCTAAAAGATTAGATTCTTCTGGAGTGTATTCTGGTACAATGGCATAAGTGTCAATTTTTGTAATAGCCATTTCATCTAAAATATCTACTAAATTTTTAAAATTAGATTTTTTGCTGGGTTTTATGATTACAATTGGTCCATATTTGGGTTTTCCAATTGCTGCTCCATATTCCAGAATTGTTTTCTTCTTATTAAAAAGTTCCTGACGAATTCCGTTTTTACCATAATCTAATTTCTTAGGCTTTCCTATTGGAGCAAACAAAAGACCAGAATACGTAATTATCTTGTCATTTTCATCGAGTAAAACTGTTATTGTACGGTTATCAGCACGTAAACCACAAACTATTACGTGATTCCATTTTTCATCACAATGTCTTTCTGGTAAACTCAAATCCATAATTTTTGGTTTCGATAATTCTCCAACAACCATAAAAAATATAATTAGCAAGAACGAAACGCTGACCATTGCGGTTAAATCAACTCTTGTATTTAACTTTTTACTTCTTACTTTTTTAGGTAGATTTTCCATAGCGAATGAATTTACATTGAAAGTTAATAATAAATTTAACACAATCAATGGCAGATATTGAAAGTTTTATTAAAAAATAATTATTTTCTTAATGCCTTGTTTTACAGGCTGTTTTAATGATTTTTAAGATTCATATTTAATTATTTTAATCTTCGGCAAAACCAAAACAAATATATCCCCGTAAATGAGCTTATAACTTAAAACATTTATTATGAAAACTAGAAATTTTTTAGCCACAGCAATTTTAGCTTTAACATTCGGATTTACTTCTTATGCTCAAAAAACAGTTATGGTTGGGGGAGCAGCCATGTATCCAAATAAAAATATAATTGAAAATGCCGTTAATTCAAAAGATCATACAACACTTGTTGCAGCTGTAAAAGCGGCAGGCTTAGTTGAAACATTGCAAGGGGCAGGTCCATTTACCGTTTTTGCCCCAACAAACGCAGCTTTTGATAAATTACCAAAAGGTACTGTTGAGTCATTGCTAAAACCTGAAAACAAAAAAACGCTTCAAACGATCTTAACCTATCACGTGGTTGCAGGTAAAATGAATGCTTCTGACATTGCAACAGCAATAAAAGATGGAAAAGGTAAAGCAACTCTAAAAACAGTGAGTGGCGGTACTCTGACAGCCTGGATGAAAGGAAAAGATTTATATATCACAGACGAAAACGGAAATAAATCAAAAGTTACAATTGCTGATGTGAATCAGTCAAATGGTGTAATTCATGTTGTTGATGCTGTTTTACTGTCAAAGAAATAAAGATCTCCAAAAACAGAATGCCTACAATGAAGAAGCCTTGCAGTTTTATGCGGGGCTTTTTTTATTTCTTAGCCGTTAAAGTACTTCCTGCCGAAGCAATTATAACACAGATGACAGCTAAAATTTCATAAAAATTCAAACTTTCCTGAAGAAAAATAAATGCGCAAATAGAAGCCGCGGCAGGTTCTAAACTCATTAAGATACTAAAGGTTCGGGGAGGAAGCTGACCGAGCGCTTTCATTTCTAACGTAAACGGAATCGCACTGGATAAAAGAGCAAGCGCAACGCCCATTCCGAATAGTTTTGGAGTTAGATTAGTGAGTCCGTTTTCAAAAAATCCAAATGGCAGAATTAAGATGGCTGCAAATAACATTCCGGTTGAAACGGCCTGTCCTCCATTCATTATTTTAGATATTTTCCCGCCTAAAACAATATAAGCAGCCCAGAGTGCGCCCGCTAAAAGTGCAAATATAACGCCCAGAATATCCAAACGATCGTTTGTCCAGGGAGCAATTAAAATAATTCCTAAGGCAGCCAGTAAAACCCAGCAGTAATCAATTAAACGTTTTGAGCCGATAATAGCCACTAGTAATGGACCGATGAATTCTAAAGTAACAGCCAAGCCAATATGAATTCTTTCAATGGCGAGATAAAAAATTAAATTCATAGCTCCTAATGCCATGCCATAAGGAATTACAATTTTCCATTGGTCTGCTCTAATGGCTTTTAAATTAGGTCTGTAGGCTAATAATAAAATGACTGCAGAAACGCCAATACGCATTGATGCAGTTCCTGCCGCTCCAATTGCAGGGAAAAGAGTTTTTGCAATCGCTGCACCGCATTGTACACTTATAATGGCTAATAATACCGCCGAAACGGGAGGGAGGTTAATTTCTTTGTTTTTCATAAAAATAATATTGCAGAAAATAAAGGATTATCTTCTGCTGCATAAAACAAAATGTATATTAATGACTATCCTAAAGCCCGTTTAGTAACATAAGCGCGATAACCAATAATAGCCATTTGCCATTTTTTTGCTTTCGAAATGTCTAAGCCTTGTTTTGTAAAACTTGGCAGAAGAATTTTATTTAGTTTGGCTAAAATTTTATACATGGCAAATTTGTTTTTTCAAAGATATAAAAAAAGAAAAAGGCATTCAATATAATACGCAGAAACTAACTCCTGATACATTTCGCTTAAGCGGTGACGGTAAATTTTGCAATAAAAAAACCAGTGCATCTAGTACACTGGTTTGATATTTAAGAGGATTTGAAAAAAATAAACTACGAACGTTTATTCTCTTTTTCAATTTTCATCATTTGTTTTTCTTGTTCTTTCATCGTTTTTTCAAAGACTTTCATTTCCTTTTCAAATTGTTCCATTTTCTTTTCGAAATCTGGTCCTAATTGCTGGTCGATATACGCGCTGTATTTATCCATTTCTTCTCCAAATTTTTCCATCGCTATGTCGTACTTGTCCATTTCTGGTTGTAAAGCTTCCATTTTTTTGTCAAACTCTTCCATTTCTTTTTCAAATTTTGCCATAGATACTTTATTTTTCATATTTTTTGGCATAACCGGAGCCTTTGGCATTTTTGGCATATCAATAGGGCATACCGGCGGTTTAGGCGCATCAATTAGTGCTGGTACTGCGGGTGGTGAAGGCGGAGTTGGAGCCGCTGCCATATCAGGATTATTAAATTCTCTAACCTGTACTACACGGTTTTGAATCGCGATTGGTTTGTCAATTCCTCCATTGGTAACGATGTCAATTTTTTTAGAACCGTTATCAGCGGTAGAAACTATAATACCACAGTCTTTAATAGCTTTATTTCCTTCTATCTGAATGGTTTGATTTTCCTCATTTCCTTTTTTGACATCAATTTTAATGGCTGTTAATTCATCTTTTGAATTTCTTTTCACATCAGATATCACGACATCAACATCATGATTTTTCTTTAGCTTTCCGGCCATCTCTTTTAATTGCTGATCGGTTGTACTTTTCTTGATTTTGAATACATCAACAGAATCAGCGGGTTCAATAACTTCCTGGGCAGCTTTCTTTTCTTTTTCTTGTGCAATAGTTTTTATTTGAAATAAAAGAACAAAAGTTACCAATGCCGGAAGCACAGCATAATACTTCCAATAGTTTCTTTTTTTTGATTGATTTTTGTTTAACATGACAATTCGTTTTTTGATTAATGATTGATAAAAATGATTGGTGATTGCAACACAAGTTTCATGTGTTGTGATTTTTAAAAGCGTGTATTGATATGCTTTTTTGTCTGAAATTTTTTTAGCAGCTTCGCTATCGGCGATGAACTCCAGATTTTGAAGAATCGCTTTTTTATACAGCCATATTAATGGGTTGAACCAGAATAAAATACAGAAGATTCTTGAAATTATCACATCAATAGTATGATGCTGGTCGCTGTGCACTTTTTCATGCTCCAAAATGCTTTCTAATTCCTTTTCACTGTACATTGATGAGTTGTACACGATATAATCAAAATAAGAAAACGGCGCAATATTTTCATTTACATCCACAAACTTGAAATCAGCCTGCTGTTCTATTTTTTTTCCTTTTAAAACGGAATTTAGACTATAAAAATCGATTCCGAATTTTATCATAAAAGCAGTAAAACCAAGGGCGTAAACAGCGAGCGAAACTAAGTACCAGTTTATTTCCAAAGATTCTTCGGGTGTTGTAAAATGCTGCTTATGATTTGGCAAATAATGATAGTTTGTCATCGGCAGATATGAAACAGGAGCCGGATCAATCCAGATTACTTTTGTATAAACAACTAAAGGCAGTATTACCGAGGTTACTAAGCCAGCCAGTAAAAACCATCTGCTGCTGGTGAAGAAAGTTTCTTTTCGCAGTAAAAAAAAGTAAGCGAAATAGAACAAAGCGATTAAACCACTTGATTTGATGATAAAAATGAAAAGTGCTTCCATAATGATTAGTTGGCTTCTATTGGATTTTCAATCATAGCCAGGATTTCGCGTAATTCTGCTGCTGAGATTTTTTCCTCTTTGGCAAAAAATGAAACCATATTTTTATAAGAGCTGTTGAAATAATTATCAATTGCTGTATTCATATACTTTTTGCTGTAAGCTTCTAAGCTTACAGCAGGAAAGTATTGATAAGTGTTTCCAAAAGCATTATGCGCCACAAAACCTTTTTCTTCCAGATTTCGAACAATTGTTGAAAGTGTGTTATAATGCGGCTGGTCTTCAGTAATTTCTGCCTGAATTTCTTTTACAAAAGCTTTTTTGAGCTTCCATAAAATGTGCATTATTTCTTCTTCTTTATTGGTTAGTTTTTGCATTTTTTTGGTTTTTAGATTAAAGGCAGTTAATCGCGTGTTTTGATTTCAATAACACCATTTGCACCACGATCACCATATTTAGCTTCGGCGTTAGTACCAGTATAAACACTTACGCTTTTTATTTCACGAGGGTCAATCTCTTCAATATCAAAAGAACCAGGCATTTCAGTACCGTCAACAATGATAAGCTGAGAACCTGCTTTTACTTTAGTTTTGCTTGATTTTAAAATTGTAACTCCATTTGCAGTAACTGTTTTATTATCACTATTTACTGTTACAGTAGTGCTAATATTTGTGTCACTATTAGTATTAGTTTTTGTACTAACATTAGAATAAGTGTTGTCATTGGTATTTACTTTTGTTTTTAGTTTTTTGCTGGTTACGATTTTAGGGCTTTTTTCTGTTTTGGTATTAGTTGTTTCATCAGAAGTCTGAATACCAATTTTTTGAGTACCGTCTTTTTGTGTTGTAACAATTATACCAAAATCTTTGATTGTTTGATCTCCGGCTGTTTGAATAGATTGTGCCTGCTGATTTCCATTTTTAAGATCAATTTTTATTGACGTTAAATTGTTATCAGAATTTCTTTTTACATCAGAGATTTCAAAATCAATATTATGATCTTTTTTTAAATTCTCTTTGATTAAATTTAATTCTGCATCTGTAGAATTTTTATTGATTTTGTAAACATGTACAGATTTAATGTCGCCTGAAACTTCTTTTAAACTCTGCTGCTTTTCTTTTGCAATAACTTCAACTTGAAATAATAATACAAATGCAGCTAGTGCCGGAACTACAACACAATACTTTACTAGATTCCTCTTTTTTGATTGATTTTTGTTTAACATGACAATTCGTTTTTTGATTAATGATTGATAAAAATGATTGGTAATGGCAACACAGCTTTCATGTGTTGTTATTTTTAAAAGCGTGTATTGATACGCTTTTTTGTCAGATAATTTTTTAGCTGCTTCTTTGTCTGCGATGAATTCTAAATTTTGGGCAATAGCTTTTTTGTAAAGCCAGACAACCGGATTGAACCAAAAAAGCATACAAAAAGCACGGGAAATTAAAACATCTACAGTATGATTCTGGTCGCTGTGTACTTTTTCATGTTCAATAATATTTTCTAATTCAGAGGCCGTATACATTGATGAGTTGTATACGATATACTCAAAATAAGAAAAAGGAGCAATGTTTTCGTTTGTATCGATAAATTTAAAGTCGGCCTGCTGCTGGATCTTTTTTCCTTTTAAAACCGAATTTAAACTGTAAAAATCCATGGCAAATTTTATCAAAAGAACCAAAAGTCCAATAATATAAATAGAAAGAAGTACGTAGAACCAATTGATTTCAAAAGATTTATTTTCAGAATTTTGAAGAGATTCAATTGGACTTAAACTTAAATTGGAAGCTAAATCCGGATTTACCCAAACCACTTTTTTATAAACTGCAAACGGCAGAACAACGGAAGTAATAAGACCAATAAGTAAAAACCATCTGTTACTGTTGAAAAAGGTTTCTTTTCGAAGTAAAAAATAATAAGCACAATAAAATAAAATAATCAACCCGGCCGATTTTGCGATATAAATAAATAGTGCTTCCATAACAATTATTTTTCTTCTTTAGGATTCTCGATCATGTCCAGGATTTCTCTTAATTCAGCCGCAGATATTTTTTCTTCTTTGGCAAAAAACGAAACCATATTCTTATACGAGCTGTTGAAATAATTATCAATGGCCGTTTTCATGTATTTTTTGCTGTAGGCTTCAAGGGTAACAATTGGATAATATTGATGTGTATTGCCAAAGGCGTTATGCGCTACAAAACCTTTTTCCTCCAGATTTCGAACAATTGTCGAAAGCGTGTTATAATGCGGCTGGTCTTCAGTTATCTCTGCCTGAATTTCTTTTACGAATGCTTTTTTAAGTTTCCATAAAATCTGCATTATCTCTTCTTCTTTGTTGGTTAACTTTTGCATGTTTTCTAATTTTAATTCAAACCTACAACTATTTTTTTAGTTACGCAACTATAAATATAGTTATTTAACTAAGTTTTTAGTTTTAAGATGAGTTTAAAGCATAGAAAATGAATCCAGAATCAAAATTAATGATTTGAATTACAATGTCTTACGATAGGAGGTTAGATTTATTTATTTTTCTCTAAATGCAAAGCTTTTTTGATCCAAAGACAGCATAGTGTAGCAAAGATTCCGATACAGGCCATAAAAAACCAGTTGATTTGATACCCAAAATCGGAGATAATTTCAAAGCCAACTTTTGAACTTATAATATGTGCCAAGCTAAAGCTCATTGTGTACAATGCCATATAACGGCCTTCCTGACCACGTGGAGCACGGCTTAGTGCAAAAGCATTCGAAAAAGGAAAGGTGAGTATTTCTCCAATTGAAATACAAATCATGGAAATAACCAGGATTCCTGCCCAAATATTGATTAACAGTAAAAGAAAGCTAATAGCCATTACAAGTGAACCTATAATAATGATTTTGATTTTCGGGAAACCTTTTCTTTCCATAAAACCAACCGTTGGCATTTCGAGAGCAAAAATCAAAAGCCCGTTTAGAGTCATTAAAAGACCGGTTTGTAATTCGCTTAATCCGTATTTTTCGTTATGATATAGTGGTAAGGTTGTAAAAAGCTGAAAGAATATCATAGCCGTTACAAAACTTACAAATAAGAAAACCCAGAATATTTTGTCATGAAAAACCGATTTTGTATCAGAAGCGCTTTCTGATTTATCATGGTGTTCGACTTTTTTCTTCTCTTTAACTAATAAAGCGAAAATTGAAATTGAAATTATACAAGAAGCACCATCAACCCAGAAAAGGCCGGAATATCCCATTCCCATAATAATTAAACCTCCCAATGCGGGTCCGGCGGCAAAACCTAAATTTACGGCAAGACGCACAAGTGTTAACGCACGTGTTCTGTTTTCGGGTTTAGCATAGGCGCCCAAAGACACAAACATTGCAGGGCGAAACATATCGGCAATAACCATTAAGAAAAACATAGCTATGCAGAGTCCCCAAAATGTGGTTACATATTGAATAAAGAAAAGTGAAATACCGCTTGTAAACAAACTAAAAATCATGATTTTGTAAAACCCAATTTTATCAGAAAGTTTACCACCCAGCCAGGAACCCAGCATAGAACCCAAACCAAAAGAAACCATAATCCATCCAACCTGATTATAAGTAAATTGAAGGTCTTCTTTTAAATATTTTGATAAAAAGGGCAGTACCATTGTACCGGCTCGGTTTATAAAAGTAACTAAAGTAAGTATCCAAATTTCTCTTGAAAATCCCTTAAAATTGTTGATGTAGTGACCGAAAGCAGTTTTGAGCATTATAATTGTCGTATTTACCACAAAGTTAGGAAACTTTGTCACTTACAACGGTTGTTGCTTTGTTACTTTTAAACTATTTTTGCAGAAAATTTCTAAGATGAAAAATATTGCAGTCCTTGTTTTATTACTTGGTTTTAATTTTGGCTTCAGCCAAAAGAAATTCAGCCAAAGTGATGCAGAAAAATTTCAGAAGCAGATTAATTCAGAATATGCTGATGCTAAGACAAGTCCGTTAATGGAAGAAGATTTAAAGACTTTTAAAACTTTAGATTTTTATCCCATCAGCGAGAAATATTTTGTGAATGCAAAATTTGAAAAAGCAAAGAATGAGAAAGTTTTCGAAATGAAAACAACGGGAACAAGAACGCCAAAATATATCAAATACGGAACTATATATTTTACACTGGATGGTATAGAAATGCAATTGAATGTTTACAGAAGTATTGAACTTTCTAAGCAAAAAGAATACAAAGATCATTTGTTTCTGCCTTTCTCTGATTTAACCTGTGGAAAAGAAAGCTACATAGGCGGCAGATACATCGATCTAAAAATCCCGAAAGGAGATACAATGGCTATCGATTTTAATCAGGCCTATAATCCGTATTGTGCATACAACCATAAATATTCTTGCCCGCTTGTGCCTTTAGAAAATGATTTAAAAGTAGAAATTAAAGCTGGTGTGAAAACGTTTCATTAATGGAGTTCTTTAATTTTCATACCCATCAATTTACAAATCAGTCTAATATACTAGAATTGGTGAATCAATATCCAAAGGAGTTTGATTCATCTATTCCGTTTTATTCAATCGGCATTCATCCCTGGTATATTAAAGTAGATCAAATTGATTTAGAATTGAAAATTATCGAAGAGAAACTGCAAACTAAAAATTGTCTAGCTATTGGCGAATGCGGCTTAGATAAACGAATAGAAG
The DNA here is from genome assembly GCF_001879205.1 of Flavobacterium johnsoniae. Classification (GTDB taxonomy): domain Bacteria; phylum Bacteroidota; class Bacteroidia; order Flavobacteriales; family Flavobacteriaceae; genus Flavobacterium; species Flavobacterium johnsoniae_A. Next base: position 604,535 of record NZ_MLFK01000009.1, on the reverse strand, counting down.
TTCCAATGGAGCAGCAAATTATAGTTTTTGAAAAACAATTGGCTTTGGCCGAAAAATATAAGAAACCTGTTGTAATTCATTGTGTCGCTGCTTTTCAGGAAATCACGGCAATTAAAAAGAAGTTAAAAACTTCTGTCCCTATGATTATTCACGGTTTTTCAAAAAACAAGCAGCTTGCAGAACAATTAATTAAAGACGGATTTTATCTTTCATTTGGAAAATATCTATTAAAGAATCCAGATTTAAAAACGGTTTTTCAGAATATTCCAAATGATCGTTTTTTTCTTGAAACCGATACAATTGAAGAAAATATTGAACAAGTTTATCAAATAGCATCAAGATATAAAAGTATAACAATAAAAGAATTACAAGATATTATTTCAAGTAATTATAAAAATGTGTTTGAAGTAAAGTGAAGTGAAGTAGAAGGGCTTCGACTACGCTCAGCCTGACAACCTGAAACTTGAAACCTGAAAAACCTGAAACAAAAAAATAAATACTAAAAACAAATAAAAAATATATGGCAGAGTGGACAGAAAGAGCCGAGCTTTTATTTACAAAAGAAGGATTAGAAAACTTGCGTAATGCAAATGTTTTGGTAGTTGGTTTAGGAGGCGTTGGCTCGTTTGCTGCTGAATTTTTAGCAAGAGCAGGAGTAGGAAATATGACAATTGTGGATGGAGACGTTGTGGATATTACTAATATTAACCGACAATTGCCGGCTTTGCATTCTACAGTTGGTGAACCAAAAATTAAAATTGTAGGTGATCGTTTAATGGATATTAATCCGGAATTAAAACTTACACGTGTTCAGGAATTTTTATCGCCGGAAAGAGCATTTGAAATCGTTTCTCCAGAGTTTGATTATGTTTTAGATTGCATCGATAGTATTACGCCGAAATTAAATTTAATTATAGCAGCAAAGCGCAAAAGAGTCAAAATAATAAGCAGTATGGGAGCAGGAGGAAAGATGCTGGCTTCTAAAGTGAAAGTGGCCGATATTTCTAAAACGATCAATTGTTATTTTTCAAAAGCAATCCGCAAGAGATTAAAAGCGGTAAAAATCAATAAATTAAAAGTGGTTTTTTCATCTGAAATTCAAAATGAAAACAGCTTGAAATTAACTGACGGTAAAAATTTCAAAAAATCATTCTACGGAACAAACAGCTATATGCCGGGATTATTTGGACTTCACGCTGCTGAAACGGTTATTCGTCACTTATTAAAAAAAGAGTAAATAAAGAGGCTGAGATGCTAAGGTTCTAAGTTGGTAAGTTTTTTTTTGTTTCAGGTTTCATGTTTCATGTTTCGCAACCTAAAACCTGAAACCTGAAACGTCAAACTATAAACTTAGCCCCTTAGAATCTCAGAATCTCAGAACCTCAGAAACTAAAAAAAATGATAAAAACAGTAATTTTTGATATGGACGGTGTAATTGTCGATACAGAACCCGTTCACCGCTATGCGTATTACAAACAATTTTCAGAATTAAACATTGAGGTTTCTGAAGAAATGTATACTTCCTTTACCGGATTTTCTACGCGTAATACATTTCAGTCTCTAAAAGGATTTTTCCCTTCAATTGAGCATGAAGTTGAAGATTTAATTCAAAGAAAAAGAAATATTTTTAATGATGCTTTTGACACCAAAGAAGATTTGTATTTACTTGACGGTGTTGAAGATCTGATCAAGGATTTATACGCAAACGGAATTCAGTTGATTTTGGCTTCTTCGGCATCAAAGGTTACAATTGAGCGTGTCTTTACAAGATTTAATCTTCATCAATATTTTACGGATATTGTAAGCGGAGAAGATTTTCCTCAGTCAAAACCAAATCCGGCTATTTTTATTCATGCGGCTTCATTATCAATTGCTCCTAAAGAGGAATGTATTATTATAGAAGACAGTACAAATGGTGTAAAGGCAGCAAAAGCAGCAGGCATTTATTGTGTTGGTTATAAGAGCGACCATTCGTACCTGCAGGATCTTAGTGATGCTAATATTATTATCCACAATTTCAGCGAATTAAATGCTGAAAAAATATCACAGCTTAAAGCCTGAATTATATAAAATTTAACATTTGTTCGGTAATTGAATTTGTAAATTTGAAGAAAACAAATAAACTCATATAATGAAAAAACTACTTATTGCACTAGCCATTATTTTGGCCCCTTTTGCTGTTGAAGCACAAGTAAAAACGCCGCAAGCGAGTCCAAAAGCATATATTAAACAAACAGTTGGTTTAACTGACGTTGAAGTTACTTATTCAAGACCAGGTGCCAGAGGAAGAGCGGTTTTTGGAAATTTAGTTCCGTTTGGTAAACTTTGGAGAACCGGAGCTAACGAAAATACAATCATTAATTTTAGTGATGATGTGGTTATCGATGGTAAAACTTTGAAAAAAGGAAAATACGCTATTTATACTATTCCTAAAATTGAAAGCTGGGAAGTTATTTTCTACCTTTCTACAGATAACTGGGGATTGCCTGAAAACTGGAACGAATCGTATGTTGTTTTAAAAACAACGGTTAAAGAAAATGCGCTGCCAACTCCGGTTGAGAGTTTTACAATTGGCATTAATGGTTTAGACCCTAATTTTGCTTATTTAGAAATGGCTTGGGAAAATTCTCATGTTGCTTTAAAATTTGAAGTTCCAACTGCTAAAACAGCAACGGCTAGTATTGAAAAAACATTGGCCGGACCAACATGGAATGATTATTTTGCATCTGCTCAGTATTTATTTTCTTCAAACGGAAATATTGAAACAGCAAGAGTTTATGTAGACAAAGCTTTGGATATGAGTACAGAGAAGCCTTATTATGTTTCCAGATTAAAATCTTTAATTCAGGCAAAACAAGGTGATAAAAAAGGAGCGATTGAAACTGCAAAAGCTTCTTTAGCTGCTGCCGAGGCTGCTAACAATCAAGATTACGTAAAAATGAATAAAGATAGTATCTCTGAGTGGAGTAGATAATTCTTTAATTTTTCATATTAAAATATAAATTCCAAAGCTTGCTGAGCTTTGGAATTTTTTTTAGCAAAATATATAGACAGACTTGTCTGTATGTTAAAATAATTATTATATTTGTACATCAATTGTTTCAAGATGCAGCCAAGAGAACGAATTTTAGAAAAGACTTTTATTTTATTTCATAAACAGGGTTATAACGCTACTGGAATTAATCAGATTATTGAGGAAGCGAAAGTAGCAAAGGCTAGTTTTTATCAGCATTTTAAATCAAAAGAAGATTTGTGTGCCGCTTTTTTAAATCAGCGCCATTCTTTTTGGTTTAACGAATTGCTGAAATTTACTTCAGATGCAGAAGATTCAAATTTGAAGGTTCTGAAATCTTTTGACTTTTTGATTTTTATGAACAAAAATGAAAATTTTAGGGGTTGCAGCTTTTTAAATATCCTTTCGGAGATTCCGTCTGATAATATTAAGATACTCAGCGTTATTCAAAATCATAAAAGTGATTTACGAGCTTATTTTAAGGATATTTTAAAAGATGATTTAGTTTCAGATCATGCTTATTTGCTTTTTGAAAGCTGTATAATTGAAAGTCAGCTATTTAAATCAAATCAATTAATAGAACAATCAAAAAAAATAATTCAAACTTTAATTTTAAAATAATGGAACAGAAATTACCATTGCCTCCTTTCACATTAGAAACAGCAATAGAAAAAATTCAACTGGCAGAAGATGCGTGGAACAGCCAGGATCCGGAACGTGTTTCAAAAGCTTACACAATAGACAGCGAATGGAGAAACAGGGATAAATTTGTAAACGGACGCGATGAAATTATTCTTTTCTTAACTGAAAAATGGAAAAAAGAGAAGAATTACAAACTAAAAAAAGAATATTGGGCCCATACTGAAAACAGAATTGCTGTACGTTTTGAATATGAGTATCAAAACCCTGAAGGAATTTGGTTCAGAGCTTACGGAAACGAAAACTGGGAGTTTGACGGTAATGGTTTAATGCAGAAAAGATTTGCGAGTATCAATGATCTTCAAATTTTAGAAGAGGACAGGAAATTCAAATAAAATCCGGAATTTTAAAAACTAGTTCATACTAGGCGGTTCCGGAATTTTGATCTTTCTTTTAATTTTCTTTACAATTAAAAGATAAAAAGTTATGCCTCCTAAAATGATTAGTAAAGCAATCTGAAGCTGTCCTAAACTATTGTTTTTGCTATACATGGCATTGGCACTCGCTAGTTTTGATTTTCCTTCCTGAATTTGAATTTGAGAAAGAGATTCTAACGTTTTTAAGGCTTCGCCGCTTGAAATGGCGATTTTATTCCAGTTTTTATTTTCAACTTGCTTGTTGATCTCTTTACAGGAAAGCAGAAAAGCATCAAAATATTGTTTTTCTTTATTGGTTAAAACAGTTTTGGCGTATAAATCATCTATATCATGAATTACGCTTAAAGTATGGACGATTTCATCTTTTTTGATATTATCGCTCAGATTGAGTTTTTCTGCTTCGGCCTTTATAAAATGAAGTTCTTTAGAATATTGAAAAATATAATGCGCAACCACCAAGCGATCTTTATAAATCGCATTGATGTTTTCGTTTACATTTTTAGAGTTTAAAAGTGTATTAAAGTTTCCCAATAAAATAATGAGCATTACAATCAGCAGTATAAAAGCGGCTTTGGTTTTGTTGCTGTATTTTTTCTGATCTTTCATAATGCTCTGTTTAAGTGGCTTTCTCAAAGATAGAAATTTGTTTAGATTTTACACTATTTTGCAATTTGAAAAACGTAACGGCCTATTTTAATAATCTGTATGAAAGTTCAAAATAAACAATCCATTGAAATGACAAACAGAATCATTTTTTATTCTAATACTAAATCATTGTCATTCGGTTTTCCTCTGAAAAATAAAAACTGCATAATCAACGATAATACGATAGTTAAAATCGCTCCAATGAAATTCAGCCATAAGTAACCTAATTTTTCATTGGTATAAATCATATAATAGTAGATAACAAAAATGGTTAACTGGCTTATTATAGCGCTAATAAACATTGGCTTTGCCTGAACTCTTTTGAGGTAAAAACCAACCAAAAATATTCCCAACACAGTTCCGTAGAAAATAGAACCGATAATATTTACCAGCTGAATTAAGTTTTCAAACAAAGTTCCCACGCAGGCAAAAAGTATGGCTACAATTCCCCAAAACAGTGTAAAAAATTTGGTGGCATTTAGATAATGCTTCTCTGATTTTTCGGTTTTGAGATTTCTTTTATAAATGTCAATTGCAGTGGTCGAAGCCAAAGCAGTTAATCCGGAAGCAGTTGACGACATGGCTGCGGAAAGAATAACAGCCAGCAGCAATCCAATTAATCCTTTTGGCAAATAATGGAGGATAAAATGAAAAAAGACATAATCTTTATCATTTGTTTCGCTGTTGCTGTCCGCTCTTGAAATAATTTCTTTAGCACGATCGCGCAGGTCTTTTTCTTTGTTTGATAAGGCCACCAATTCTTTGCGTAGAATAGGATTGTCGTAGTCTTGATTCAACTGGTCTATGTACAGTAAATTGATTACCTTTTTGTCTTCGGACAATTTGCTCAGCTTTTTTTCTAAAGTGTGATATTCTTCTTTGTAAGCTGATTTTTCAATTACAATTTTATTATTCGGATTAAAGTTTAACGGTACGGGATTGAACTGAAAAAATACAAAAACCATTACTCCTGTTAACAGAATGAAAAATTGCATTGGCACTTTCAAAAGTCCGTTCATGATTAATCCCATTTGGCTTTCTGCAACTGATTTTCCGGATAAATACCTTCCTACCTGAGATTGATCTGTTCCAAAATAGGCAAGGGCTAAGAAAAAACCTCCTGTAATACCGCTCCAAAAAGTATATTTTTCTTCCGGATCAAAAGAAAAATCTACAATATTCATTTTATCATTAGCACCGGCAATATGCAGTGCGCTTGTAAACGTCATATCGTTTGGCAGATAATGCAAAATCAGGAAAAATGTAATGAGCATTCCAGACATGATTACAAACATCTGCTGTTTCTGAGTTACGTTTACAGCTTTTGTTCCTCCCGAAAAAGTGTAAATAATAACAAGAACTCCAATTATGATATTCATAATCGTAAGGTTCCAGCCCAAAAGAGCCGATAAGATAATGGCAGGAGCATAAATGGTAAGCCCTGTTCCTAAACCTCTTTGAACCAGAAATAAGATTGCAGCAAGAGAACGGGTTTTTACATCAAATCGTTTTTCAAGAAATTCATAAGCGGTAAAAACTTTATTTTTATGATAAAGCGGAATAAATGTCAAACAAATGACGATCATGGCAATTGGCAGTCCAAAATAGAATTGCACAAACCCCATTCCGTCATGATAAGCCTGCCCGGGTGTTGACAGAAAAGTAATGGCGCTGGCCTGAGTTGCCATAACCGAAAGCCCAACGGTGTACCAGGGAGTTTCGTTGTTTCCTAAAATGAAATCTTCAACGTTTTTACTTCCTTTGGTTTTCCATGAACCATATCCAACAATGAATAAAAGTGTTACAATAAGTACGATCCAGTCAAATAGCTGCATAGGTTATGAATAAAATTGCATGATTAAGAAAAAAATCACAATGTAAATTGCATTAGCAACCAGGACATAGGTGTAACTTTTCTTCCATTTTTTTGTTTTTTTTGCTTCCATTTCTCGAAATTTATTGCTTTATATCTTGTTTAGGAGCTTCTAAGGGCTGTTTTAGCGAAATAATATTCGACAGTAGTTTGTATGCACCGGCAACCCCTTCTGGTAATTCTCTAAAAAAGCTTAAACCCGTGTAAATATAGTATCCTTTTCCATACGGAGCGACTAATAAAGCACCATTCTTAGCAGATTCTCCTTTATCATGAGATGAAATAATAGGAGTGAAGGCAGGATCGTATTCGTCCGGGTAATATAAACCTTGTTCCTGAGTCCAGCCTTCAAAATCTTTGGATGAAATTTTATTAGGCGTATTTAGAACAGGATGATTTGGTGCCAAAAAGGTAACTTTTGCATTTTCTTCGGTTACACGGTCATTAGATAATTTTAATGGATAAGGGGCAATTTTATCGGTTACTAATTTTCCGTTTGTATTGTATTGCACAATCATATTTTTACCGCCTTTTACAAAATTGAATAAAATGTTTTGCTTGTTTGCCAAAGCATTTACGGTATTATAAGCACGAATTCCTGTTATTACGGTGCTGAAAGAGTCTAGTTTTTCAGGTGTGATTTCCTCTGGTTTTAAAATAGAAACTTTGTATCCCATTTGGGTTAAACTTTCAGGAACTTCATCGCCGGCACCCATAATATAAGCAATAGCGTCACCCGAAGTTTTTAAATCTATCCTGATGCATTTTGATTCGGCTGGTTTTAAAACCATTTGTTTAGTAATATGATTGAAATCAATAATAGTCTGATCTCTGTCAAAACGTTTATTATCTACAACAGCAATGCTTTTTGCAGTCACTTCCTCAGGATTTACAGGAGGTGTAACTTCAAAATAAAATATTTGTTCGTTTCCTTTTTTATCTAAAGAAAACGGAATTTGTTTTGGAGAAACCGTCCAGCTTTTTGGAAGTTCCAATTGCAGATTTCCTTTTATGTCATCTTTTCCTGCGCGAACTTTTACCGGCACCATTTTGCTTTTTGTATCTCTAAAAACCAAAACTTTCTCTAAAATAGAAGTAGTAACTTCCGGAACTATATCCAGGAAATTATACATTTCTCCTTTTACGCCATCATTATACTTGTACACAACAGTTCGTTCAAACGGAATTTCAACTCCATTTATCTTAACATTAAAAACAACTTTTGCTTCTCTAATAATATCTGGAATTCCAATGTTTTCCTGATTAGAAACTGTATACATTCCAACAGTTGCTTTTTCCTTTAACCAATAGGGCTGTGTATATTCGATATTGTTTGGAAGCTGCATTTGCAAAGAGATTCTTTGATCATTATTGTCTTTTAAAATACTGTTTTGAATTGTCGTTTTGTTGTCTGGCAATGTTGTTATACTTGCTAATTGCATTTCGACTGCACATCTGTTAATGGCTTCTAAACTTAATTTTATAGTGCTTCCCGGAGTTGCTTCCTGCTCGCTTGCAACAGCTTCAAGATATAAACCGGAACAAGAAGCAATAATGTTTTTTATTGCCGCTGCTTTTAAAGTTTTCCAATGTCCATCTTCTAAAGCTTCAATCATGGTATATGCTTTTACCAAATCCGGAATACTTGCAGATGGATTGTTGAAATTGTATTTTTCGATAATTACTGCAATCAAATCTCCAATTGGTTTTCCGTTTTTAACGCGGTTCCAGCTGGTATCGATGCCGTCAAATAAATTGTCGCGGTCTTTGGGTGTTTCGCCATTAATTAATTCCAGATATTCCGTTTCAAGACCGCGAACACCAGTGCTTCCAAATCCTTGCGATTGATGACGGCTTCTGCTTAAAGCGGCAATTTCCTGATTAGATTTTCCTAATCCGGTATAATAAACACCTGTTTCCAGTTTTGTGAATTTAGATTTATTAGCAGCGTCGAATTTTTCCTGGCTTCCGTAAAACCACCAGGAAGGGTTAAAAAACTGGCGTTTTACCTGCCATGGCGAAACAAATTTTAATTGTTCAGGATAAATTTTCGGATCATTTGTAAGCTTAAAACTTTCAACGCTCAACATTGCCGATGAAGTATGATGACCGTGTGTAGTTCCCGGTGAACGGTGATCAAATCGATTAATAATAATGTCCGGCTGAAATTTTCTTATGGTCCAGACCACATCGGCAAGGACTTTGTCTTTATCCCAGATTTCTAATGTTTCTGATGGATTTTTAGAAAAACCAAAGTCATTTGCACGCGAAAAAAACTGTTCGCCTCCATCAATTTTACGGGCTTCAATTAATTCCTGAGTTCTAATTACACCAAGTAATTCGCGCAATTGCGGACCAATTAAGTTTTGACCTCCATCGCCTCGTGTTAATGACAAATAACCGGTTCTTGCATTCATTTCATTAGCCAGATAAGCTATCATTCGGGTATTTTCATCATCAGGATGTGCGGCAACATACAATACAGAACCTAAAAAGTTTAGTTTCTTGATTTGATTGTAAATTTCGACTGTGTTTGGTTTTTGCGGCTGTTGTGCAAATGAGATTTGAAAACCTATAAAAAATAAAAGAAGTATTTGAACCTGTATTTTTTGCATGGTGTAGTTAAATGGTTTTGTAATAGCTTCAAAAATACTAATAAAATTATGAAACAGTATTTAAATGAAATGTTAATGGTAATTTTTGAAAGCTCTTTGAATGAGTTTTAAAATAGAAAAAGAGCGTATTAAACTTAATACGCTCTCATTGTTTTATCTTCTTCCGTGACCTCCATGTCTGTGATCATCATCGTGGTCGTCATGATCGTGTCTGTCATGTTTTCCATGGTGTTTATCATGTTTGTCGTAATGTTTGTAATCTCTGCGATCATAACGACGTTCGTTGTAGCCGTAAACCGGTCTTGGTTTGTAAGGTCTTTGAGCAGGACCATGATATCCTCTATAATATTTTACTCTATGACGATCGAAGTAAGTATAAGGAGTTCTTCCGTGATAATCAGTTAAAACTACTTTGTAACCTCCATATAAATCATAGTTTCTGTATTGTCTTGGCAAATAAGTGGTTCTTACCCATCTTCCTCCTCCAAAATAGATGAATTGCGATGCACGTACATCATAATAAGCTTCGATATCTGGGAGATAGTAATACTCCATTTCAGTATATCCTGCAGGTCCCCAAGCTGGCGGATTTCCTATATTAACGTTAATCGATACCTGAGCTTGCGTGGCATTTGCAATCAAAAGGAATAGTCCGGCGATTGCTATTTTTATTGTTTTCATCTTTTCTAAAGTTTTTAATGTTAATCTTGTTTAAGGATTTTCATATACCGTGCCAAAAATAAAAAACAATTGCATTTCGTCGGATAAAAAATGTATTTTGACGACTTGGTTTGAGTTATGTCTTTTGTAAAATATTGATTTTTAAAGCATTTGTATCAGCTTATGTAATCAAAAAAAAATCAAAATATTTTTTATTATTTATAATCAACAGTTCTTGGTTTTGCAAGTTCGAAACTTTGTAAACCATAATCAGTTGTTTCAAAAGTATTGGTTTTGAAAACATTATCTCCCTGGAAAGGAATACTTGGATAATAAGACAGTGACAGCTGAAAAGAACTAAAAACTAAGTAGTCATTACTGATTAATAATCCTAAAGTAATTTTTGAATAGGGTTTGCTGTTAAACATAGCGCTATCCGGTGTTCCTAAAAATGCGATTGTATAATTAAAAAAAGGATTTAAACGGAATCCCCAGAGCGCATAAGGGGAGTAAGTCTGGGTTTGAAGAGATAAAACTGTTTTACTTGTTCCGTACAAAGCACTATTGAACCCAGCTAAACCATTTCGCTCGTTTATATTCAGTTGATCTCCTATTACATCTTCATGATTGGCACCAATGACAACTTTCGGGTTTATGAATTGCCGCAGTTTCCAGGTTCCAAGATTAAATAGTTTTGTAAAATAATTTGATTCGAGCAAATAAGCTGTTTGGTAAGTGTTGGACTTGTAGAAATACGTTCCTGCTTCAAAATTCATACTCAGGAATCCAAAACGGTAATAATTTCCAAAAGAAAACTGCGCGCCTGCATAAGGTCTCCAAATCCTATTTTTATATTGATACCCGAATGTAATTCCATATATTCTTCCTATCGGCACATCTTCTGTCTGCCCGTTTCTAAAAATATAATTGTCTTTTATAAATTTACGTCGGTTAAGTCCAATTCCCATTAAAAGAAGTTTTTCATCCGAGTAAAAATCAGTTGGATCATATAAAGAATCTGGCGATTCGCTGTAATTAATATTTAAAAACCGTGCAGAAGTAATTAAGTTTGTTATGGCTTCATTGTCGTCTTCATAAACTTTTGTTGCTTTACCTACCCATAAATCCTGAAAATTATTTTTCAAAGGCTGAAATGCATACGTTAAATCCGGAGCCTGTAAACTATCTCTTCTAAAGTTTTGACCAACATAAACACCGCCGGCCCATTTAGTTAAAGGCGAATAGAAATCTCTTTCAATATCTATACTTTTAGTATAATTGTTGTCTAAGTCCTTGTTATAGTGAAGTATGGTTGAGATATAGGTGTTTTTAATGTTAGGAACGGTATAGGTTACATCATTACCGTTTCGGCCATCGTCAAATCGATTGGTAAATCGATATTCCAGCTGTTGTCCTGATCCAAAAAAGTCTTTTTCTTTAAATCCAACCGAAACTCTGCTGCTGGATATAGAAAACCGCGGAATTGTACTCCATGAGTCTAAAACCCTGATTGTAACATCAACAGAATCTGAAGCCGGACTGGCTAGTTCATTAGAAATCCTAACAGCCGTAACATATCTTTGAGCACGAATTAAACGTTCAGTTTCCTGTACTTTATAGGAGTCATAGGGCGTGTTTCTTCTAAATAATAAAAGATTATAAATGGCAATTTTTTTTGTTTTAAGATGGAGCCTGTTTCCTGTTCTTTCTCCCCAATTTTTGGGCGCTACAGTAGTATCTGAAATAGAATAACCAAACGGATCTAAAGTAACAATGTTTATTTTTCTGATAATTTTTCCGTTGAAACGTTCTGTATCACTCGGCTCAATAATTTCTTTCTTTTTAGGTCTTTTTGACCTGAAAAGCAATTTATGAAGTGTTTGAGTGAACTTATTTTTTTTGGAGTAATTTTTTATTTTGGTATAAATCTCGGTACTGTCTTTTTTGGGAGACTTGTCTTTTTTTGTATTATCTGTCTGGGCACAAATGCTTTGAAAACAAAAGCATAAGGTTATAAAAACAATTATTTTTTTATTTAGTAACATTCAGATAATTTTAAACTTATTTTAAAGGCTGATTATTCTATGAATTTAAGATAAATAACACAAATATTTTAAAAATCAGCAGATTATTTTACTCTTGTACTTTTGCTCTTCGAACTCTCCACGTAAATCTTCTCGGCATGTGATTTCCCATTAAGTATCCCCAGGGTTCCAGTGATTCGATTCTGTCAAAAATAATTTTTAGAATTGCCAGGAGCGGAATTGCAAGGAACATTCCTGAAATTCCGGCGGCGGCACCACCAACTATAATTCCCATAATAGAAACGAATGCATTTATTTCTACTTTTGAGTTAATAATCAGAGGTACAAGTAAGTTATTATCAATTAATTGAACAATAACATTAACTACAAGGATCCCTAAAAGCATAGAAGTTTCTGCAGATCCTGTTAAAGAAGCTAAAACCGTAATAATTCCGGCAATTAAAATTCCGATGTATGGAACGAGATTTAAAATTCCGGTTATCAATCCTAATAAAATAAAATATTTTATACCAATAATCCACAGTCCTAAACTTGTCAGTATAGCTACAACAATCATTTCGATAATAAACTCACAATATAATTGTTGATAGAAACTTTAATCTGAGAAAGAATATCTTTTAAAACAGCATGGTTTTCCTTATTGATTAATTTGGCTAAAAACAGTTTGAAATGTTCTTTATAAATTAAGAACAAAAACGTATAAATGACAATAATAGTACTGTCAAGCACAACATCGCTAATTGATATAATGGCCGAACCTAAAGTAGCATTTCCATTTTTTACTGAATCTTTGGTTACAGTATCCAGATATTTTTTCTGTTCGCCAATACTTACCTGAAAATTTTCTCTAATAAACTTGTGAATTTCAATGATAAAAGAATTGGCATTTTTCTTTATAGTATCAAAATCATTGGCCATATTGGTGACCTGATAAGAGATGAAAACCAAAATTCCTACTATAAATGAAAGGAAAATTAAAACACAAACAATCGCGGCAAGGTGTCTTGGAAACTTAAATTTTGTGTTTAAAAAAGTAAAAATAGGAAGGAGTAAAACAGCAAATAAAAAAGCTAATAATACGGGAGTAATAATATCTTTGGCAATGCAAAACATGTAAGCAAATGAAATCAAGCTTACTAATATACAAGCAAGTTTTGCATAAAACGGCAACTTTAGAGGTTGGGTCATTTTGGTGAGATTTTTAATAAATGTATAATTGGTTAAGCAAATATTATAATATAATTAAATTATAACGTTCCAGCTTTTTCTGTATACTTTATAAAATTCCCATTCAAAAATTAATCAAAAAATTCTTTCTCTTCGTAATGTGCTGGCATAATCGAAATTCCCTTTTGCAAAAGGAGGTTATTAGGAAAAATAATTTTTTCGCCTTCTTTGGTTCTTAGGTTTACATGAAAAGCGCTGATGTCTTCTATTTCAGCTTCTATTGGAAAATCTTTATCATGAATTTTTATTGTATCTCCAATTCTAAAAGGGAAGGAAAAGAATAAAATCATTCCGGAAGTAATATTGCTCAAAATAGACCATTGTGCAAACATGGCCACGCCAATTACGGTTGCAATTGACGAAACTGTAATGAATATATCTTTTGTTTCAACTCCCCAGATTACAATAAGACTAATGGTTACCAGAATATTCATTAAAATATGAATGTATTTGATAACCAAATTGGTGCGATGTTCTAATAAATGACTTGTTTTAGCATAACGGCGAACTAATTGTGCAATAATAACTCTTAGTGCTGCTAATGCTAAAAGGAGAATTATAGTAGTTAAAATTTCCTGGCTATATTCTTTAAACGAAAACATAAATTTAATTTTTACACTAATGTAGTCAAATATTCGTAAACTTTGGCTGTTGGAAGTCCCATAACATTGGTATAAGAACCTTCTACTTTTGTAACTGCCATGAAACCAAACCATTCCTGAATGCCGTAAGCGCCTGCTTTATCGTAAGGTTTGTAATTTTCGATGTAATATAAAATAGCTTCGTCTGATAATTCTTTAAAAGTTACTTTGGTAATATCATGTAAAAGGGTAGAAGCGGTATTGGTTTGAAAGCACACAGAAGTAATCACTTCGTGCGTAGCATTCGACATTGATTTGATCATTTTAAAAGCTTCTTCGGCATTTTTTGGCTTTCCTAAAGCTTTATTCTGATGCCATACTATTGTATCGCTTGTTATTAAAATTTCATTTTCGTTTAATTCTCCTTCAAAAGCAGCTGCTTTCAGCTGTGCCAGAAAATTGGTTATTTCGACAGCCTTTAATTCCGGAGGGTAAATTTCTTCAACATCTTTTAAACGAATTTCAAAATCAAGATCTAAATCCTTGAAAAACTGTTGTCTGCGCGGTGATCCCGAAGCCAGAATTAATTTGTATTTTTTGAGTTTGTCTTTAAGCATTGTATTTAATGTTTAAGCTGATTACGAATATTGACAAGATTCCGAACAATAAAATCAATTTTAAAATAGAACTTAAATGATGAAAATCTTTTTTGGTTTTGGCACTAAAAATTTTTACGATAAAGTATAATAATGGTGCTAAAACAAAAGCAAACGCATAAAACGTAACTATGAAAAGATTATTTTCGACAAAATATTTATTGATATAAAGCAATGATAATATAAACGGAATTACAGCAAATCCCAAAGCAATTTTTGTAGTTCTGGTTTTTCCTATTGCAATTGGTAAAGTATTCATTCCCTGGTTATAGTCACCATCCATGTCCTCGATATCTTTCACTATTTCACGAACAAAGTTGATCATAAAAGCAAACAGCGCGTAATCTGTCAGGATTGAAAAAAGACTTGCCATCTGAGCTTTATTCTCTATAGTAGTGGCCGGAAAAAGATCGAAAACACCAATTATTAGTACGCTTATTGATAATAATGCGGCTACAACAAAATTCCCAACAATCATAATTGATTTTAACGTCGTGGCATAAAAATAAAGCAGCGATGCAATTAAAATAAAAAGCGAAGCAAATGTTGGACGTAAAATAATATTTGCCAAAACAAATCCAAGTGCAACTCCTGTAACGTTAAGTCCTATGTAAATATTAAACGCAGCTGTTTCTGAAATTCCTTTGCCGATTACCACGTCCTGAGGCTTGTTTATAGTATCTGTAGCAACATCATATATATTATTAATCACATAACCCGCGGCAGCCAGTAAAACAGTGCTCAAAACTAAAAGCCCGTACTGCCAGTCGGCTAATGCCAACGGAATATCCTGTTGTTTTAAAAAAGCATAACGAAATAAAAGCTGCATAAAAGCAAGCAGTAGTAAGTTTTTATATCGAATTAGTTTTAGGTATTTCATTTTTTTTTAAGTTGCAAAGGTTCAAAGGGGCAGAGGTGCAGAGGTTTTTCTTTAGAGACTTTGTCAAAGTTTAAAACTCTGACAAAGATTATATTTTAGTGATTCGTTGTAAACTGAGACTGAGACTGCAAACTGCGACTATAAACTAGTCATGTTGTCCATTAAAATGCTCCATCCATTTTCCCTGTACTTTCATTACCTGCTCGATAACATCACGTGCAGCGCCTTTTCCACCTTTTACATGCGAAATATAACGGCAGATGTTTTTAATTTCAGGACTTGCATCTTGCGGACAGGCTGGCAGCCCAACTAATTTCATTACGTGGTAATCCGGAATATCGTCTCCCATATATAAAACCTGTTCTGGCTTAATATCTTTAATATCAGTATACTCTTTGAATGTTTTAACTTTGTCAGGAGTTCCTAAATGAATATCAGCGATTCCTAAATTACGAAGTCTTACGCGAACGCCTTCGTTGCTTCCGCCAGAAATAATACAAACATTGTAACCGCTTTCTACCGCAGCTTTTAATGCATAACCATCTCGGATATTCATTGTACGAAGAATTTCTCCTTCTGTGGTTACAAAAACGGAACTGTCTGTAAGTACGCCATCAACATCAAAAATAAATGTTGTAATGTCGTTCATCATTTCTTTATAACTTTTTGCCATTATTCTGTATAGATTGTGTTAGTATTTTATAAATATTTTTTTGATTTTCGTTTGTAATAAATTCCAAATGGGCATTGGTTGTAACCGAATCATGGCGTTTTGCAGGGCCGGTCTGTGCGTCGATTGGATCTAAGGTTTTGATTTTTTCTGCAGTTTCCTGAATTAAAGGTCTTAGCACTTCAAAAGGAACCTGATGTTCTTCGCAGATTTCCTGGCCAATCTGGTACAAATGATTGGTAAAATTATTCACAAAAACGGCCGCCACATGAAGCGCTTTTCTCTGTTCTGAATTTATAGGGAAAACGGAGTTTGAAATGCTTTTAGCAGCGGTTTCCAAAACTCTAAAATCAAATGTGTTTTCTGCCTCCACACAAATTGGAATCACTGAAAAATCAACCTCTTTATTTTTAGAAAAAGTTTGGAGCGGATAAAAAACACCTCTGCGATTTTTGTTATCCAAAGTTTCAATTGAAGCCGTTCCCGAAGTATGAGCCACAAGTTGATTGTTAAAAGGCAATTGTGCTGAAACTTCTGCAATTGCGTTGTCTGTGACAGCAATTATATATAAATCTGACTCCTTTATATCGGCAAAATCATCTATAATTTTATCAAATTCAATCGCCGCAGTTAGATTTTCTTTTTTTCTGGAAAAAACCTGAACAATTTCGATAGCTTCACTTTTTTTAAAAGCTTTTATCAAATGCTGCGCGACATTTCCGGAACCAATTATCGTTATTCGAATCATAATGGCAAAATTAGTATTATTTTTTTAAGCAGAATAATACAGGAAGAAGTTTGACCGCATATTATACGGATTAAACTGATTTCTATTTACTTATCTATTTTATTAAGTATAAAATATGAAACATTCAAGTAAAAAAGCGATTATATCTAATCTGTATTATCTGCGGCTTACCTGCTACAAGGGCATATTTGGTTTTTATTAACAAATTACGCGTATCTCTAATCAACATTTTTAAGTATTTTTGTGGCACTTTTATACAATGTAATTCCCTAATAATGGATAAAAAAATATTCTCTTTTTTGTTTTCTACACGATTAATGGCCGTTCTTTTTTTAACATTCGCAATTGCAATGGGTGTTGGAACTTTTATCGAAAGTAAATACAATACCGATACAGCCAGAATTTTAATTTATAATACCTGGTGGTTTGAGGCGATAATGGCGATTTTTATGCTTAATTTCTTCGGAAATATTAAGCGCTATCAATTGCTTAAAAAAGAAAAATGGGCCACTTTATTACTTCATATTGCTTTTGTTTTTATTCTTTTAGGAGCATTTATTACACGTTATATCAGTTATGAAGGAATGATGCCAATCCGCGAAGGAGCAGCAGAAAACCAAATTTATTCAGACAAAACATTTTTAACCGTTTTTGTTGACGGTGAATATAAAGGAGAAATGAAACGAAGAGTTTTCGAAAAAAGTGTTTTACTTTCTCCCGTTACCAATAACGATTTTTCGATTTCAGGAAAATTCGATCAGACTCCTTTTGAAGTTACCTATTCTAATTATATAATGGGAGCGAAGGAAGTAGTGAAAGCAGATCCAAACGGAGCTTTATACCTTAAATTAGTTGAAGCCGGTTCAGGCGGACGTGAAGAACATTATCTAAAAGAAGGTGAAGTTCAAAATATTCACAACGTTCTATTTGCTTTAAATAAACCTACCGAAGGTGCAATTAACATCAATACAACTGGCGAAAAATATACCATTCAGACTCCTTTTGAAGGAGAATTTATGCGAATGGCAGATCAGTTAAAAGGAAAAGTTACGAAAGATAATGTACAGCCTTTAATGATGCGTTCTTTATACAGCATTGGCGATATTAGAATCGTTTTTCCAGATCCTGCCATGAAAGGAAAAATTGATTATGAATCAAATAACGATTACAAAGCAAAATCTCATACAGATGCTTTAATTGTAAAAGTAAAAGCGGAAGGTCAGGAAAAAGAAGTAATGGTTATGGGATCTAAAGGAAGTGTTGGAGAACCTAAAACCGTTAAAATTGGTAATATTGAATATTCTCTATTTTTTGGAAGTAAAGCTTATGTTTTACCATTTAAAGTTAAACTGAATGATTTTATTGCTACTAAATATCCGGGAACAGAAAAAAGTTATTCGGCTTTTGAAAGCAAAGTAACTGTTTTAGATTCTACGGAAACTTTTGATGCAGATATTTATATGAACCACGTATTAGACCATAAAGGATATCGTTTCTTTCAGTCTTCATTTGATCCGGATGAAAAAGGAACAGTATTGTCTGTAAACCACGATTTCTGGGGGACTTCTATAACCTATTTGGGATATTTCATGCTGTTCTTTGGTTTAATGGCTATTATGTTTACCAAACATTCTCGTTTTGCCGACTTGAAACGAAAATTAGAAGTAGTGAAAAAGAAAAAAGAAAAACTAATTACAGTTCTGGTTTTACTTTTGAGTTTGAATGGTTTTGCTCAGGCACCACACGTTCATACGCACGATCACGATCATAATCATGCAGCAGATCCAAACGATCATGCGAATCACGTTACGGCACCGCCAAGTCAAAAACAATTAGATTCGTTATTGACAATTTACAAAGCTCCGGAATCTCACGCAGCAAAATTTGGACGTTTGATTATTCAGGATGCGGGAGGAAGAATGAAACCAGTCAATACATTTTCTTCTGAATTACTTAGAAAAGTAAGCCAAAGTGATACATATAACGGAATGAATTCTGATCAGGTATTTTTGTCTATGACACAATATGCTCAGGTTTGGATTCAGGTGCCGATTGTGCATTTAAGAGCAGGAAACGATAGTATTCGTAAAATAATAGGTGTTGATAAAGATGCTAAACGTGCTCCTTTTGTTCAGTTTTTTGATGCTAACGGAAATTATAAACTTTCTCCTTATTTAGATGCAGCTTACAAAGCAGCAAATCCAAATCAGTTTGAGAAAGATTTTATCGAAACAGATAAAAAAGTAAACTTAATGGAATCTGCCTTAAGCGGAAGTATTCTGAAAATTTTCCCAGTTCCTAATGATCCTAATCATAAATGGGTTTCGTATTTAGAACGCGATAATAATGGTTTCAAAGGAATGGATTCTACTTATGTGAAACAGATTCTTCCATTATATTTCAGTGCGTTAAATAATGCTTCTATTTCTAAAAACTGGGATACAGCTGATCAATTGGTTGAAAGTATCAATGGCTTTCAAAAGAAATTTGGAGCAAAAGTTCGTCCAAGCGAACAAAAAATCGATGCCGAGATTGCATATAATAAATATGACGTTTTCAAAGTATTGCCATATTGGTATATTACAGCTTCAATCTTAATGTTGATTTTTACAATCGTAAATATCTTTTTTGAGAAGAAATGGCTTCGTATTACCATAAATGGTTTCCACATCATTATTGGACTTTTATTTGCGCTTCATACTTTAGGATTAATTGGACGCTGGTATATTTCGGGTCACGCTCCCTGGAGTAATGCCTACGAATCAATTGTGTATGTTGCATGGGCAACCATGTTCTTCGGATTGGCTTTTGACAGAAAATCAAAGCTTACCGTTGCATCATCTGCTTTCGTTACAGCTATGATTTTGATGGCAGCATATATGAACTGGATTGATCCTGAAATCGCAAATTTACAACCGGTTCTTAACTCTTATTGGTTAATGATTCACGTTGCGGTAATTGTAGGAAGTTATGGTCCTTTTGCTCTTGGACTGATTTTAGGTTTTGTATCTTTATTATTGATTTTCTTTACAACTGAAAAGAACAAAGCCAAAATGAGCCTGAATGTTAAGGAGATTACCTATATCAACGAAATGGCTTTAACAATAGGTTTAATTATGCTTACAATTGGTAACTTCCTTGGAGGACAATGGGCTAACGAAAGCTGGGGACGTTATTGGGGATGGGATCCTAAAGAAACTTGGGCGTTAATCTCAATTATGGTTTATGCTTTTATAATTCACGCTCGTTTTGTTCCTGCCTTAAGAGGAAAATGGTTCTTTAACTTAATGAGTATGTTTGGGTTTGTTTCGATCTTGTTTACTTATTACGGAGTGAACTTCCATTTAGTTGGTCTGCATTCTTATGCAACCGGAGAAGCACATTCTTTGAGCTGGATTTGGTACTCATTAGGAGTAATTGCAATAATTGGGGCAATAACATATCCAAAATACCGCAAACACTATAAATAGTATTTTGCTTTTATATACAAAAAAAAAGGTTCAGCTTAAAGTTGAACCTTTTTTTTGTGAATTACTTTTTCTAGGCTTGAGAAAAATATTTCTTTCGAAACCAAAATGCAGCATTGACTAATGCAATTAAAGCAGGAACTTCAACTAAGGGGCCAATTACTCCTGCAAATGCCTGTCCGCTGTTAATTCCAAATACTCCAATTGAAACCGCAATAGCAAGTTCAAAATTATTTCCGGTAGCAGTAAAAGCAATTGCGGTACTTTTAGAATAATCGGCACCAAAATATTTCCCGATGAAAAAGCTAAAAACAAACATAAGAGCAAAATAAATAAAAAGAGGAACAGCAATGAGAAAAACATCCATAGGAATCGCAACAATCAATTCTCCTTTTAAACTGAACATTATAATAATAGTAAACAACAAAGCGATTAAAGTAATAGGAGAGATGAACGGAATGTATTTATGCTCAAACCATTCTTCACCTTTTAGTTTTATCAATCCATATCTCGATATTATACCAAGGACAAATGGAATTCCAAGATAAATACCAACACTTTCTGCAATTTGGCCCACACTTATACTCACATTAAAACTCCTGTAACCAAATACGGGAGGTAAAACGGTTATAAATAAGTAAGCATAAAAGCTGTATAGAAAAACCTGAAAAATACTGTTCAGCGCAATTAATCCTGCTGCATATTCTCTATTTCCATCGGCCAGATCGTTCCAAACTACAACCATGGCAATGCAGCGCGCTAATCCAATCAAGATTAGGCCAATCATATATTCCGGATATTCGTTAAGAAAAAGCAATGCCAATGCAAACATCAAAACAGGGCCTATTATCCAGTTTAAAAATAAAGAGACACCTAAGACTTTTACGTTAGTAAAAACAGTTTTAAGGCGTTCGTATTTTACTTTTACCAAAGGAGGATACATCATTAAAATTAACCCAAGTGCCAACGGAATATTAGTTGTACCTCTAGAAAAAGAGTTTATAAAGTTTTTACTCGACGGAATGAAATATCCTATTGAAATGCCAATAGTCATGGCAATAAAAATCCAAATGGTTAAATAACGATCGAGAAATCCAAGCTTTTTGGGTTTATTTACCGGGAAACAATGAGTTGCAGACATAAATTATTTAATCTGAGAAAAGACATAAAACATTTCGGCTGCAATCTGCAGACTTCTTTCGGTATATTTTTCGTCTTGTTCCGGTGAATTATCAAATGCTTTTGGATCCTCAAATGTAATTGGAATGCGTTTTTCGGCTCCTGCTATAAAAGGACAACCTCCATCAGCCTGCGAGCAAGTCATTATAGCTGCAAAACCGGTTTCAGGATTGTAACTATCATCATAGGTTTTAGAAAATCCAATTACTGGATTTTCATTCGATGCAAATTTTATGGAATATACCGGATTTTTTCCTTCAGATATTTTTTTAATTTTAAATCCTGATTTAGAAAGTGTTTCGGCTACTTTAGGAAATAATGCTGTCGCTTCTGTTCCTCCAGAATAACAACTTACATTGTTTATATTGTAATAATAAGCTGCTGTCTGTGCCCAAACCTGCGATAAATGACTTCTTCTTGAATTGTGAGTACAAATTAGATTTAATCGTATTTCTAAATCAACATCACTTTTAGATTGAATAAAATCTATTAAAGGCTGTAAAATAGTTTTACGTTCAATTGTAATGGTGTTAAAGTTAAAAGAGGAAATGACTTCTTTAATTTCAGGGAATAAAGTATTCATAATTGAAATTTTAGATTATTTATTAGCAGCAAGAACCGCCGGGCGTACAGGAATTACCATTATCAGGACTCAATTGTGTTAAATTTAGTTTTGTTTTTTCGGACGGAATTCCGCATTGATCTTGTGCCAGACAAGCTGTAGTTTTATTTAACAGAAGAAAATCTTTTCCGTTAAAACCTAAATCATATTTTCCAATTGTAGTATTTTGATATTCAACTTCAATTTCATAATCCTGAATATTTAAAACCTTTTCAGAAAGTTCGATAATATGAACTAGTTTTTTAGGTTTCAATCTATGTTCAAAATCGTTGGCATCCCAAAGCTGGAAGTTTATAACTGTTTCATTGCGAACAACACCGCCGCAGTCAATAAAATTTTTTGTTATTAAACCCACCTCTGTTACATGAAAATGTTCGGGAACAAAATTTCCGTTTGGAAGTTGAAAATTTACTGTTTCTACGGTTTCTAATATTTTTTTAATTTCTGAAAGTTTCATAATATTTCTATTTAATAATTAACAGCATTCGTTATTTCGTTTTTCTAAATGAAGCGATACAACACCCAGAAAACCTTTTATTTTTTCAAAGCCTTTTTCGTTAATGCAATAACAAATCGCGTTTCCTTCGACATTTCCTTTAATTAATCCCGCATTTTTTAATTCTTTTAAATGCTGGGAGATTGTAGGCTGCGAAAGTGGAAGTTCGTTTACAATATCACCGCAGATACACGTATTTACTTTTAATAGATATTCTATAATCGCAATTCGGGCCGGATGACCTAGTGCTTTGGTTAAAACAGCCAATTCATTTTGGCTTTCTGTAAAATGATCTGATTTAGTTGCTCCCATCGTATTATTTTTATATTGCAATATTACGATATAAATTTAATTAGAATACTTTTTTTACCGACTTTTTTCGAAAAAAAATCTAATTATAGAATTTTCCAGTCACTAGAAGCACAATAGCAACCATCACCATTACAATGGTGAGGAAAATAATATGACTTAGAATAGATAAGAGCAAAGCTTTTATTCGGGATATTTTGTTGAAAAACTGAACATTAGTCCAAAAAATCAAAATAATATCCATCAAATAAAGAATTTTTACAATCGCATCAATCTGGGACGTTCCATTATAATAATAGAGAAAAGGAAAGGTAAGCAGATGTAAAAATAAGCGCTGAGAAGCTTTAAATGTATTAAGAACAAAAAGCTCTACAAAATTATATCCTTGCTTTCGAAAACAAATATAAGTCCCGATAGTAAAAATTGGAATTGTTGCTATTGTAGTCCATGAAAAATGCGTTGTTGCCCATTCGTTAAACCCCAAATAATCAATTCCATAAGAATTATTCGAATCTGGAAACAAGTTAATATGAAAATAATGATATAAAAATCCATACAACGTAGCCAGAACTACAACAAGAGAAAGCGGTTTAAAATGTCTGACACGTTTACCTTCTATAAATTCTCGTATAGAATGTCCAGGGCGGGTATATAACTGTTTTAGAGAATAAAAAATACCTTTATCAAAGTGGAAAAGCCCATGTTGAATATCGTGCCATAAAAAATGAATATTTATTTTATGGGTTTCAGCACTTTGACCGCAATTACTACAGTAATGGCCCTTAAATTTCTGTTTACAGTTTTTACAAATTATTTCCATACTCTATTTACAAATATTTAATAATGCTTTAATCTGTTTTTGGTTTTAAACCATTTGGATACATAATAACCAATAAAACACAAATTAGTAGAAAATTATATTCAACACCGTTTCTTCCACCTCCCACAACAAACCAGCCTTCCTGAAAATGAACCAGAACAATTCCCATTAACAGTATAAAAATAGTGACAAACCCTGCTGGTTTAATGTATTTATTTAAAAGTAATAATATAGCGGCAATAACATGCGAAATTTTAATGGACCATGCCAGAAAAACGCCAAAAGGTGCAAAACCAATTTGATTTAAATATAAGTTTCCGAAATCATTTATCCCGTTATTAAACATTCCAAAAACAGAATGAGTCAGCAGGATTATTGCTACAGCAATTCTTAAAAGTAAAGTTCCATTCATTTTAATATATTTTTTTTCAGAAAATAAGAAGCGCATATTAAAAGTAATTAATATGCGCTTTACATTTATAAATATTTTTGTTTTTACACTTTTCCTAAAGTATACAATTGTTCCATTGTAGGCGTTGGGCTTCCGCCGGCAGGCTCTAAAGTAATTCCAAAAGCTTCTGCCGAGTCTGTCTGGCTTACAGCGAATATTTTTTGCGAATTTCCTTCAAAGTTATCCAGTAAACCAATGCTTGTAGGCGTAAGAACCGGACTTAATTTTAAAGACCAAACCTGATATACCATTCCTTTTGGAGGCGTTGGTAAACCAGCAGCATCAATATAAGTTGTTTTCGTTTCCTTATTCCAGTATACTTTTGCAAAAGAAGTAGGAGAAACAGCCTGACCGCCAAGTGTTACCCCTGTATTTTTAATATCTCTGACAATACTAAGGTTTTTCTCGGTTTGTTTATTCTGCTGATCTAAGTAAGCAAAATCTCTTTGTATTTTGTTTTTCTCAGTTCCAACTGCAGCAATTGCTTGTTTTGATTTTGTTAATTCCAAAGTTTGATATCCAAAACCTAACAATAATAAAACTGCTGCCGCCCAGCCCACATACTGTATCCAGTTTAACGAAGGTTTTAAATCAACAACTTTACCATGTTTAAGTTCTAAACGAGCTTTAATTTTTTCAAAATTTTCAACAGAATGAAAAGGAGCAAAGCTTGATGATAAAGCAACAATGGCTTTTTCTATAGCAATAATTTCCTTATCTACTTCTGCATTATTCTTAGCCAGTTCTGCTATTTCCAGATTCTCTTTTTCGGTTAATAAACCGTAAACATAAAGTTCTAGAATTCCTGATTCAATATATTCTTGTGCTTCCATTATATTTTTAGATAATTTCTTAAATCGTTAATACAGTTTCTGTTTTGAGTTTTGATAGTACCCAGTGGCAGTGCCAATTCTTCTGAAGCTTCTTGTTGGGTATATCCTTTAAAAAATAACAAATCAATAATCTCTATACATTTAGGTTTCAATTTCTTTACGAATTCCTGAATTCCAATTGTATCAATTCGATTAATTAATTTATTACTGTCATCTAACAGATTTACGAAATTATCTGAGGAAAGGTTTTTTTGACTGTTATTAAAATTTTTTGATCGCAGCTTATCAATAGATGTATTTCTGGCAATATTAAGGATCCAGGTGTAAAAACGCCCTTTACTTTCGTTATAAGAATCGATGTTTTTCCAGATTTTTACAAAAACTTCCTGTAAAACATCTTCAGCTTCTTCTCGATTTTTAATTAAAACGTTTATGACCGAAAATAAACTTTTTGAGTACATATCGTACAAATGGGTAAAAGCTCTTTCGTCTTTTTTGTAAATTAAAACTAACAATTCTTCTTGACTCATAGATTTGGATTTAAAGCTTAAACAAAAAAATTATAGAACATATTTTATAACCTGAGATAAAGATAATTTATTTTTTTGTGAAAAATCATATTTTTTTTAGTAGCCAAAACCTTAGAAAAATAAAGGCTTGACAAAATATTTAGAAAAAAAGTGCAATTTTTTTTACTTTTTTTAAATCCAAAAACAAACTCCTTACGTATATAACATTAGAAATGAAATTGATAAATAAAAGCTTTTAGATAATTAATATAAAAACTAATTTTTTAATTACAGAATGTATGAAAGGAATAGAAAAAATTAGAGTATTAATTGTCGGTTTAACTACTGTTTTGTCACTTATAAACTTTAGTAATAGTGATTTTAAAAAGGAAGTTATTCAGGATCAGGTTAAAGTGTTTTTATAAAAAGATAAATAAAAAAGATTGCATAGTTGATGTCCTCGGACTTCCAGCAGAAAATAGTTTGCTAATGTTTGATCGCACAGTATAATGAACAGAAATTTTCCACTTATAAACGCCATTGATAAATAGAAACAGTGTGATTTAGATTAAGTAAATTTTCAAATATAACCGAGGCATCAACTATAGTTTAAAAAAATATATAAAAGAAAACAAAGATTAATTCATGGTTTGATTTGTTTGTATGGGGGGAAGCCCGGCGTCTGATTAACGCCGGGCTTCAATTTTTATTTAACTTATAATTAATAAAAATAATGATGTACACTAAATTAGATTTTAACTAATTTTATAAAAAAAATCCACAATGAAAAAAATACTATTTCTAGCCTGCAGTGCCGTCTTTTTTTTAAGCGTACAAACTCAGGCTCAAACAAGCAAGAATAAATTATCTAAATCAGATAAGGCTATGACAAAAGAAACAATTTATCAGTTTAAGGTTGAAGATTTATCGGGTGACACTTTTGATTTTGCGTCTTTAAAAGGCAAAAAAATCTTAATTGTAAATACAGCATCAAAATGCGGTTTAACACCTCAATACAAAGATCTTGAAGCAGTTTACAAAGAGTACAAAGACAAAGGTTTTGTAATTGTAGGTTTTCCGGCAAATAATTTTGCTTCTCAGGAACCTGGAACTAATAAGGAAATCGAAACTTTCTGCCAGCAAAATTACGGCGTTACTTTTCCTATGATGAATAAAGTTTCTGTAAAAGGAGATGATATGTGTGATGTATATAAATTCCTGACACAAAAATCTAAAAACGGTTTACAAGATTCGGAGGTCGAATGGAATTTTCAAAAATACCTAATCAACGAAAAAGGTGAATTGGTAAAAGTGATCAAACCTAAAACATTAGTAACAGAACCGGAAGTTATCAACTGGATAAAAAGCTAGTCAGCTAACTATTTAAACCAAAAAAATCCACAAATCTGAAAATCAAATTTGTGGATTTTTTTTAGGTTCAAAGCAACGAAGTTTTAAAGCAGCTACCGATTTATTCATAAGCCAATAAACGTTAGGTCAATATAAGCTGCATAAAAACAAGATCAAGCCAGTGATCAAATTTATAGCCAACCTCGCGGATAGTTCCTGTTGCCACAAAACCAAATTTTTCATGAAATGCAATACTTCCTGCATTATCAGCATCAATTGCACCAATCATAACATGAAATCCTTGTTCTTTTGCTAACCGAATTAATTCAGTTAATAATTTCGATCCTACGCCTTTACCAATCACATTATCAACGACGTAAACAGAATGTTCTACGGTAAATTGATATCCAATTTTTTCTCTAAACTGACCATAGCTTCCAAAACCAACCACTTCTCCGTCTAAATCGGCCACTATAACTGGTAAATTTTTAGCTTTTTTATCTTCAAACCATTTTGTCTGCACTTCCAGTGTTTGAACATCATAGCTATAATTTGCAGTTGTATGCAGAATAGAATGGTTTACAATTTCCAGAATTTTCATTAAATCATTTGTTGTGGCAGGTCTAAGTATAAGGCTCATGTTTTTGTTATTTGTGACGAATTGATATCATTTAAAATTTAGTACCAATTCGTGAAATTTGTGTTTTTAGGTTTTATTTTGAATTTAATTCAGCAAGTAAAGTATCGACATCTTTCGTACTCCAGCCCATTTCTTTACCAATTGCTTTAGCGTCTTTGGCATATTTTAAAGCCAGTTTTTTGTCTTTAATTTTATTGTAAAGTTTCGAAACGAGTAAATTTCCATCATAAGAATCATTTAATTCTAAAGAATGTTTCACCCACGAAATACACATTTTTAAACTTTCGGTATCATTAATATGTTTTAAATAAGTCTGACCTATATCTTTTAAGAAACTGGCATCATTCCAAACTAGTTTTTCAGTATCTTCAAGCGTTACTTTTTTATAAAAGTTCCATTTTTCGGTTCGTTCAGCCAGTGTTAAATCAAATTTAAAAACAAGAGAATCCGTTTTTTGCAATCGGATTGATTTAGCCACCTCTCTTTGTTTGTAATAGTTTATCGTATCTAAATTATCAACCAAAGGTCGAAGCAGTTCATTTACAATACTTTCAACTTTACGATCGATACGATTTTGCGAAGCCACAGCAGCAAATTCGTTTTGATGTTTTAAAACATATTGAAATTCACGCGAATTAATATCTGTAACCCCATTTGCAATTACGCGCCAATTCGTTTCACTTATTAATTGAGCATCAGATTGGGTCTGTAGATAAATATGGGTAGGAATTGATAATTCGGTTCTGTCTTTTCCTTTTTTCAAAGTATTCAAATAGGCAAAAAACTTGGTAGAATTACTGGGATCAGCGAGAAATTCTTTCTCCAGATAAGGAAGTTGAAATTTTGGATTTAAAGCATAACCAGCTTCAGCTAAAAATTCCGGCGTTTTCATTTCGCCTTTTAAAGCATATAATAATGTTTCATTTGAATCTAAAAATAAAAATGCAGGAAGTGAGGTAGTTTTAAACTTATTTTTAAGCGCCATTCCTTCTTCTTTTTCGATATTTTTCCAGATACAAATGTAATTTTTATTTAAAAAATCCATCACTTTGGCATCGCTGAAAACCTCTTTTTTCATTTGATTGCAATGCGGACACCAATCGGCATAAAGCATAATAAAAACGGGTTTGCCTTGTGATTTTGCATTTTCCAGAGCTGTTTTATATGAAATTCCATCAACAGAAAACTGATTTTGAGATTTTACAGCCTGTAATGAAATGAATAGAAAGAGTAAATATACAAAACGCATAAAAGTGTTTATTTTAGTAAAGAAAATTATGTTTTACAAATATATCCTCTTTTTCTAAAATCAGTCTTAATATCTTCCTAATATATAAGTTAAATCAGCCGCGAAGTTTGTAACTTTGTATTTGTAAAAGGAAATTTTAAGCAGTAAATTTTCTTAGAATATTATACACCATTTAGAATGATTTACCCCAAAATAGCGCTCGCACAAAGCATTATCGAAATTTGTGCAGCAAAAGGAATTGATAATATTATAATTTCTCCAGGTTCAAGAAATGCGCCTCTGACAATAGGTTTTGCACAAAATCCAAATTTTAAATGTTACAGTATTGCCGATGAGCGCTGCGCGGCATTTTTTGCATTGGGAATTGCTCAGCAGACTCAAAAGCCAACGGCAGTGGTTTGCACGTCAGGTTCTGCATTATTAAATTATTATCCGGCTGTAGCCGAAGCATTCTACAGCCAGATTCCGCTAATAGTCATTTCTGCAGATCGTCCTCAGAGTAAAATTGATATTGGTGACGGACAAACAATTCGTCAGGAAAATGTCTTTTTAAACCATTCTGTTTTTAATGCCAATTTAACCGAAGAAGCGTCAGTAGAAAACGATTTAAAAATCAACAAAGCCATTGAAACTGCTATTCTTCAAAAAGGGCCTGCTCATATCAACGCACCTTTTGAAGAGCCTTTGTATGAAACGGTTTCAGAACTTTCTGTTGAACCAAAAATCACCAATTCAGAGGAAAATCTCGGAACAAAAATTATAGAAGACGAAGCCGAAATAGTTTCCATTTGGAATACTTCAAAAAGAAAACTAATCCTTATTGGAGGGATAAACGAAGCCAATTCTGTAGATAAAGAAATTCTGGAAAACTTCGCTAAAGACCCATCAATTGTAGTACTTACCGAAACTACTTCAAATTTGCATCATCCAAGTTTTATTAATAGTATAGACAGCTTAATTACACCTTTTGACGATTCTGATTTTAAAGAATTGGAACCGGAAGTTTTAATCACTTTTGGAGGGATGATAGTATCTAAACGTATTAAGGCATTTTTAAGAAAATACAAACCTGTACATCACTGGCATATAGATACTTTACGTGCTTATGATACATTTAATGCTTTAAGTAAACATATTGTAATGGAACCAGACGATTTTTTCAAAGAACTGCTTCCTAAAACCGAATTTGTTTCGAGTAAATATTTCTCAAAAATTGATAAAATTTACGATTTAAGAAAAATTAAAAAAGAAGAATATTTACGTAAAATTACATTCTCTGATTTTAAAGTATTTGAAAAAGTAATAGGATCACTTCCTAAAAACACTCAGTTGCAAATCAGCAATAGTTCAGCCATTCGTTATGCTCAGTTAATTGAGATTGATCCTTCAATCGAAGTGTATTGTAACCGCGGAACAAGCGGTATCGACGGCAGTACATCAACAGCAGTAGGAGCGGCCGTGGCAAGCGATAAGCAAGCCGTTTTTATTACGGGTGATATCAGCTTCTTGTATGACAGTAATGCTTTGTGGAATGCTTATATTCCGAAAAACTTCAAAATTATAGTAATTAATAATGGAGGAGGAGGAATCTTTAGGATTTTGCCTGGTCATGAAGAAAAACCGGTTTTTAATACTTACTTTGAAACTTCACATCAGTTAACAGCCGAACATTTGGCGAAAATGTATCATTGTAATTATTTTAAGGCGAATGATTTAGCTACTTTAGATAAAAATATTGAATTACTGTAC
Organism: Flavobacterium johnsoniae; assembly: GCF_001879205.1. GTDB lineage: Bacteria > Bacteroidota > Bacteroidia > Flavobacteriales > Flavobacteriaceae > Flavobacterium > Flavobacterium johnsoniae_A. The sequence continues at coordinate 574,172 of NZ_MLFK01000009.1, read as the reverse complement.
AGTTCAAACGAAGCACCCGGAATCTTAGAGATTTTTACACCTACTTTGGAAAATGACGTAATTTTAAAACAATATTTTAAAGAATTGGTGTAAATAAAAAGTAAGTTAAATAGTGTTAAAAATTAGTTTAAACTCTGAATATTATTTAGATTTGGCTGCATAAATAGTAACCAATATTAAATTTATTATGAGTAAAAGAGATGAACTAATTAAGAAGTATGCGGCAGATTTAAAAGATAAATGCGGCGTAACTCCAAATATGGATTTGTTAACAAAAGTAACAATAGGGTGTGGACCAGCAATTTACAATGCTGATGCCTCAACAGTAGCAGGAACTCAAGATTCAGAGCTGCATACCGTTAAAAATAATTTTCTAATTAAAAAATTAGGTTTACCTGACAGTCCGGCTTTAGATGAAGCTATTCATGCAGTTTTAGAAAAATACGGCACTGCAAACAAACACAAATACAGAGCCGTTGTTTATTACTTATTAACGGTGCACTTTAAAAAAGAAAGTGTCTATAATAAATAAAAAGTAAAAGCGCCGTAAAATAGGGCGCTTTTTTGCTTTTATAAATCATCTTTACAATATTTTTCGGTTTACCATTTTCAAACTTCGTACATTTGCGGCTTAGAAACTTAGTTGCTTATCAGCTTAGAACCTTAAAGAATATGCTTGAAATAGGAAAATACAATACACTTACTATATTACGTGATACCAAAGTCGGTCTGTTTTTAGGAAATCCTGAAAAAGATCCGGAAGGGATTCACGATGTTTTATTACCCAATAAATATGTCCCAAACGAATTTGAAATAGGCGAAGAGCTTGTTGTGTTCGTTTATTTGGACCACGAGCAGCGTCCGGTTGCCACTACGCTCGAACCTTATATTTTATTGAATGAATTTGCGCTTTTAAGAGTGAATTACATCAATCAGGTTGGGGCTTTCATGGATTGGGGAATGGAAAAAGACATTCTGGTGCCTTTTAAAGAACAAGCCCGCCCGATGGAAAAAGGAAAACGTTACCTTGTTTATCTTTATAAAGATGAAAAAACCAATCGTTTGGTGGCTTCAAGTAAGTTGAACCAATTTTTAAATAACGATCAGCTAACAGTTGAAAAAGGAGAAGAAGTTGATTTGATAGTTTCTCACATTACGGAATTGGGAATAAATGTGATTATAAACGAGCAGCACAAAGGGCTTTTATATAAAGATGAAGTTTATGATGACGCTATAAGAACCGGAGACAGAATGCGCGGTTATATTAAAAACATTCGTCCTGATAATAAAATAGACGTTGCATTGCAGATTCAGGGGTATCAAAGCATTGAACCTAATGCTGAAAAGATTTTAGATGAATTAAGAGCCAACAGAGGTTTTTTACGCTTAAATGACAATTCGCATCCCGAAGACATTAAAACGGTTTTAAAAATGAGTAAAAAGACCTTTAAAAAAGCCGTTGGAGCTTTATATAAAGAGAAACTCATTGAGATTAAAGAAGATGGAATTTATCTGGTTAAAGAGTAAATTTTTAAATATTGGGATTTCAAAATCATTTATACAAGAAAGGCTGCTCATTACAAGCAGCCTTTCCCTTTTTATTCTAGTTTTAAAAAAAATTGTAATTAAAAAAAAACAGAAATAAAATAATTCGAATTCATATTGAAAGTAATAGCTTTACGAATTTTTGAAACTACTTTCTCTATGGTATGTCTTTAAATAATTGATGCGTTTATCTCAAAAGCAAAAATTTAATTTCACGGCTAATCCATTTGGTTTAATAAAATAACTTATAGAAGTTTTAGTTAGCATTTTTCCTCTTTTCGTAATCAATTTGATACTAATTACTAAATAATTCTAGCGTTTAACCTTAGGTGTTACTATCTCCTCTTTGAAGTCTTGACAAACGAATAAATCATTTGCTCATTCTTCGTAGGCTTATGAATTAAAACCATAAAAAAATGAGCGACAAATTTTTTAAATTTTCTCAAAAAAATCATTTTTTAGGTTAATAAATCAGTGAAAGAAAATCAATCTTATATCAACAAAATAACTTGTATCTCATTGATTTCTAGGGTGTAAAATTACTCATTATTTTTTAAAACTAATGTTAAAAAGTGTTATTTTTTGTGAGGGCACCCTAATTGTTAACATTGAAACAAAAATTAGCCGTCACTTAAACAAAAATCAATAGGTGAAAATGTAAAAAATGCTTTATTTTTACACTATAATTTTTTAAAATAAAACAAATAGAAATGGATTGGATTACTGCCAGAGAATTTGAAGATATAACCTATAAAAAATGCAACGGAGTTGCCAGAATTGCATTTAACAGACCTAATGTTAGAAATGCTTTCAGACCAAAAACAACTTCAGAATTATACCAGGCTTTTTACGATGCACAAGAAGATACTTCTATTGGAGTAGTTTTACTTTCAGCAGAAGGGCCATCAACTAAAGATGGTGTTTATTCATTTTGCAGCGGAGGCGATCAAAACGCACGCGGACACCAGGGATATGTGGGTGAAGACGGACAGCATCGTTTAAATATTTTAGAAGTACAACGCTTAATTCGTTTTATGCCAAAAGTGGTTATTGCTGTAGTTCCAGGATGGGCAGTTGGCGGCGGACATAGTCTGCACGTTGTTTGTGATATGACTTTGGCAAGTAAAGAACACGCTATTTTTAAACAAACAGATGCTGATGTTACCAGCTTTGACGGCGGTTACGGATCTGCTTATCTTGCCAAAATGGTGGGACAGAAAAAAGCACGTGAAATTTTCTTTTTAGGAAGAAATTATTCTGCTCAGGAAGCGTTCGAAATGGGAATGGTAAATGCCGTTATTCCGCATGAGGAGTTAGAAGCAACTGCTTACGAATGGGCACAGGAAATTCTTCAAAAATCTCCAACTTCTATAAAAATGCTGAAATTCGCCATGAATTTAACAGACGACGGAATGGTAGGGCAGCAGGTTTTTGCCGGAGAAGCCACACGTTTAGCGTATATGACCGAAGAAGCCAAAGAAGGAAGAAATGCCTTTTTAGAAAAAAGAAAACCAAACTTCGGCGAAAATAAATGGTTACCGTAAAGAAGTTATAAAAATAGTTTCAAGTTTCAGGTTTCAAATTAGAAACCTGAAAGTTGAAACCTGAAAGTTGAAACCTGAAACTAAAAAAACAAAACAAATAATGAAACATTGGATTGAAGCCGCAAGACTGCGCACATTGCCTTTATCAGTTTCCGGAATTATAGTTGGAAGTATTTATGCACTTTCAAACCCAACAGAAACTATTAATACGCCAACTGAAGTATTCAGCTGGAAAATTTTTGGTTTTGCACTTTTAACAACGCTTGGCTTACAGGTTCTATCTAATTTTGCCAATGATTACGGAGATGGAGTAAAAGGTACAGATAACGCAGATCGCGTAGGCCCTCAGCGTGCCATTCAAAGTGGTATTATCACGCCTCAAGCAATGAAGAAGGCCATCATAATCACATCGTTATTAACACTATTATCAGCCATTATCCTGATTTATTTTGCCTTCGGGAAAGACAATTTTGGCTATTCTATCTTTTTCCTGTTACTTGGAATTGCGGCTATTATTTCTGCAATTCGTTATACGGTTGGAAATTCAGCCTATGGATATAAAGGATTTGGAGATTTATTTGTTTTTATATTCTTTGGATTAGTAAGCACTTTAGGAGTTAACTTTTTGTATTCTAAAGAAGTAGATCCGCTTTTAATTCTTCCGGCAGTTTCAATTGGTTTATTGAGCGTTGGTGTTTTAAACCTAAACAACATGCGCGACGAAGAATCAGACAGAAAATCAGGAAAAAATACGATCGTAGTGCAAATGGGAGGTGCAAAAGCTAAAATATATCATTTTACATTGATTATTACGGCCATGCTTTTAGTTATTATTTTTGCGATTTTAAGCGATTATAATTTCGATCAGTATTTGTTTTTATTGGCTTACATACCTTTAACAAAGCATTTAATTACAGTATCTAAAAACCAAAATCCTAAGCTTTTAGATCCTGAATTAAAAAAACTGGCACTTAGCACATTTTTACTTTCAATATTACTAACAGTATGTATGATTTCCTTAATTTCAGACATTATTGTTAACCTTTTCCTGGGCGGAAGATAAACTTAGTTCAACTTTAAAATTTTTAAAAATGAAAATTACATTTTACGGACACGCATCTTTAGGTATCGAAGTTGGAGGAAAACACATTATTGTTGATCCATTTATTTCCGGAAATCCGAGAGCAGCATCTGTTGACATAAACACATTAAAAGCAGATTATATTTTATTAACTCACGCACACAGCGATCATGTTCTGGACGTTGAAACTATTGCAAAAAATACCAATGCTGTAATTGTTTCAAATGCTGAGATTACAAGCTATTATGCCAAAAAAGGGCTTAATGCACATCCAATGAATCATGGTGGCAGCTGGAAATTTGATTTCGGAAAAGTGAAATATGTAAATGCCATTCATTCAAGTTCTTTTCCAGATGGCACTTACGGAGGAAATCCAGGCGGATTCGTGATCGAAGGCGAACATAAAAATATTTATATTGCAGGAGACACAGCTCTTACAATGGACATGAAATTGATTCCGCTTAGAACAAAACTAGATTTAGCCATTCTTCCAATTGGAAATAACTTTACAATGGATGTTGAAGATGCTATCATCGCATCTGATTTTGTAGAATGTGATAAAATTCTGGGATATCATTTTGATACTTTTGGTTATATCGAAATTAACCACGAAGAATCAATTCGCAAATTCTTTGATAAAGGAAAAGATTTGATGCTCTTAAATATTGGAGAATCCATAGAATTGTAACAATATATTTATCCTGAAATAAGTTGAGGGACAAGGAGCTATTTCCCGCTCCCCAGGCTTCCGGGACGCTATATCTTTTGTGACGGTGTTCGAAACAAGGATATAGCTTCTATCAGGGTTACACGATAGATTATTCGCTATACTTGTTATCCAGAGCGGCGAGGAATTTCAAAAATGGGAATAAAAACAAATAGCAAATATTCAGATAATGAATTTTAAAAAGATATTCTTACTTCTTTTAATCACTTCAAGTTACAGCACCTTTGCTCAAAAAGACGGTTATTGGGATAAAGAACGTGCCACAACAAAAGAAATTCTGATTTCTGCAGGAGACAGAATTCTTGTAAAAACCGAAGATTTGCCAGTAGGAACGACTGAAATTGTTTACAGAATTACACTTCTTGACAAAAATCAGCAAATGGCCAATAGTCTGGTTTCGCTTCTAAAGTCTATTCCGGATCCTTATGGTATAGGGCAGGGCTCGGCCGGAGCTGTTTTCTTAATGTCTAATATTTCAGGAGACGATCAATGTACATATTCGCTTTTTGCATCTAGCGAAAGCACTAAAAAGTACATCACCGACGGAAAAGTAGATATGGCGTGTTATTCTCAGGCAGAACCTATAAGTAAAGATGCAAAACGTATTTCTTTAGACAAAAATTCATGTTTAAAACAAAATACAAGCAACATTTGGTTTGGTTTTGAAAGCAAAAACTGGTTTTTAAGTCAAAAAGTAGTTTTAGAAGTGGTGCCATGGGTTGATATTAAACTTAATCGCGGTTGGAATCAGGATAACAAAAATGAAATAATCGGTCTCTGCAAAACATCTACACTGGCACAAAAAATGGCTAATTCTGACGATTTTTGCGTTTGTATTCTCGAGAAAATCATGAAACAATACCGTTATTCGGAGTTTCAAAAATTACTTGCAGTCGAAAAAACGAAAGTGTACAAAGATTTCGGAAATGCCTGTTATAAAGATGCTGATATTTCCAAAAACGTTTATAGCGATTTAAGAAGTCAGGTTTCAGGTTTAATAAAACAGCAAAAATACAACGAAGCTATTCCGAAATTAAACACCATTATTAACGACGGAAAGGCGACTGCATTAGATTACAATTCAATTGGTTACTGCTATCTTTTGACAAAACAATACGCAAAAGCATTGAAGTTCCTGCAAGAAGGAGAAAAATTAGACAATACTGAATTGCTTATAAAGCTAAACTTAGCCCACGTTTACTTAGTCAGTGATAATTACAGTGATGCAAAAGCAATTTATAAAAAGTACCAAAATCAAAACGTTACAGACAGCATCAGCTGGAAAGACAAAACAAAATATGATTTTGCTGTTTTTGAAAAAGCAGGTTTACCTTCAAAAGACTTCGAAAAAGTTTTAAAACTATATAATTAAGTTGCTAAGATGCTTAGACTAAGTTTTTAGTTTCTTAGCATCTTGCCTTACTATTTTAGCATCTAAAAAAATGAAAGCAGCTTACCATAAATACATGCTCGAGTTTAAACGCCCGTCTGGAACGTCTCGCGGCATTATGACCGAAAAAGAAACCTGGTTTATCATTCTTGAAGAAAATGGTAAAAAAGGAATAGGCGAATGCGGCCTTCTGCGTGGTTTAAGTGCAGATGATCGGGATGATTATGAAGAAAAGTTAAAGTGGGTCTGCGAGAACATTCATTTAGGAGAAAAGGTACTTTGGGAATCTCTACTTGAATTTCCTTCGATTCAATTTGGAATAGAAATGGCTTTTTTATCCCTTAAAAGTGAAAATCCCTTTTTACTTTTCCCTTCAGATTTTACCAATACTCTTAAGTCAATCGAAATAAACGGTCTGGTTTGGATGGGTGAACCAGCTTTTATGAAAGAACAGATAGAAGAAAAATTAGCTGATGGTTTTAAGTGCATTAAACTTAAAATTGGAGCAATTGATTTTCAAAAAGAATTAGAATTATTAGCTTTCATCCGCAGTCATTTTTCTATTGAAGAAATAGAAATTCGTGTTGATGCAAATGGTGCTTTTGCCTTAAATGAAGCTTTAGATAAACTTAATCAATTAAATAAATTTCAGCTGCATAGTATCGAACAGCCTATTAAAAAAGGAAATATCCAGGCGATGGCTGATTTATGCAGGATAACACCATTCCCGGCAGCATTGGACGAGGAACTAATTGGTGTTTTTTCATTTGAAGAAAAAGAACAGTTACTGCAGGAAATAAAACCGCAATATATCATTTTAAAACCAAGTTTTATTGGAGGTTTTAGAGGAACAAAGGAATGGATTACACTGGCAGAAAAGTACAATGTCGGCTGGTGGATTACTTCGGCCTTAGAATCCAATATCGGTTTAAATGCAATTGCGCAATGGACATTTCTCCAAAACTCAAAAATGCCTCAGGGTTTAGGAACTGGCGCACTTTATACCAATAATTTTGATTGCCCTCTAAAAGTTTTAAAAGGACAGTTGTGGTACGATTCAGCTCAAAACTGGGATACGAAGAGTTTTTTTTAAGGGACAAACGCGCAAATGTTCAAACGGACAAAGGAATAATGCAACGAAGAAAAAGCCGCAAAGAGACAAAGTAAAAAACTTTGAACCTTTGCAGCTTTATATCTTTGAACCTTTTAAAATCATTCTTTCCCGCCAAGCAGGTTTTCCTGCCATTCTTTTAATTCTTTCCATTTACCTTCATAAGCAAACAAAGCTTGTTTTGCCCATGTACTTGGGTTATGAATAGAATAGTTTTCTCCGCCTGCATCCAGAATAGATTGTAGTTTTTCGGTAGAAGATTCTGAAAGATCACGCCAGGTTTTAATTCCCGCTTCGTTAAATAAAGCTTCGATTTTTGGTCCGATTCCTTCAACGATTTTCAAATCGTCTTGTTTTATTTTCTTACCCAATACAGTTGCTGCCAGAGCACTATCGAATACGACTGCAGGAACTTCTGATACAAATGATTTAGGCGCTGATGCTGCGGCTTTAACTTTTAGATTTGCTGCGGTCAGATCTGCTTCCAGAGAAGAGATTTTGGCGTTTAAATTCTTCGTATTTGCTCTGCAGGCATCTAAATCTGCTTGTAATGATGCAGCAAGTGAATCATCTCCTTTTGAATTTAGTTTTCCTAGTAAGTAACCTAAAATTCCACAGATTAGCCCCACTAAAATCGGTATTAAAATACATGGTATATTCATAATAAGTATTTTTTAATTATTTGATTGTAATTACAGTTCTTCTATTACTGGCTTTTCCCTCGGTAGTACTATTATCGCCAATAGGTTCATCCGGACCTTTTGATTCAGTTGCGATTCGCGAGGCTTCAATACCGTTTTTAATTAAATAGTTCTTAGAAAATTCAGCTCTTTTTTCTGCCAATACGATGTTTGCATCTCGATTTCCTACATTATCACTATGACCCACAATCAGGACAGAGGCATCTTTTACAGCTCCTAAATATTTAAGAATATCGGATACTTTTTGCTTATCCTCTTCATTTAAATTTAAACTCGATTTATTTGTATTAAAATGAAGAACTAAAGGATTTGCATTAATTTTTTCTTTTAATACAGACCATTCATCAGCGGCTGCAGAAGTGGTATCGGCCGTTTCAAATTTATATTCAACAGGGCCAAGAAGCGTGTCAGCACTTGTTTTCCAGCTATTGATAATTTCTCCTTTGGTGTCAAATTGAGAAGAAGCCAGCCCTTTAGAAACAAAAAAGTTTTTAACGTCATTTGCTCTTGCTAAACCAAGATTTTCAAATTTAGTAGTATTCGTTTCGTCAGAAGTTGCGTAACCTGTTATAGTCACCTTCTGTTTTGGATTTGAAGCTAAAAAAGTTTTAAGATTTTCAATTCCTATGGCAATAGAATCGCTTACCGGCTGAATTAAAGCCGAATTGTTTTTTAAGAATTTCAAATTATCATTGGTTTGATATTCAAATCCTGAACCATTCAATACAAAAGGGACAAAATTATCACTCTTAATTGCCGTTGGCGGTACTTTTTCAGTATCAGCCTTTGGTTCGGTCACACCGCAATTGCAGCACAGTTTTAGGTACAAAAAAGTACCTAAAATTATGGTTATCGCAATGCCTAACAGGTAAAGTGCTTTTTTAGACATAGTAAAAAAATTAAGATTCAATCAAATTTAATGAAAATAAAAACACGCAACATGTTAATAATCAGACAAATTGGTTGCATTTTAGACCGCTAAAAGTTTAAAATGAAACCAATTAAAAGGCTTAGATTTTTAGAAAGCAAATTTCATGACTGAATTAAATTAAGTAACTTGCAGTAAAATAAATTTAAACTAGAAATGCTCGAAATAGAAAGAAAATTTCTTGTAAAATCAGCTGATTTTAAAGAACAGGCATTTGCAAAAAATAAAATTGCACAAGGTTATCTGAGTTCTATTCCTGAAAGAACAGTCCGTGTTAGAGTTAAAGGCGATAAAGCATTTCTCACTATAAAAGGAATTGGGCATCAAGGCGGTATGACCCGTTTTGAATGGGAAAATCAAATTCCGCTTGATGAAGCCGCTGAGCTTTTGAAATTATGTGAGAAAGGGAAAATTGAAAAGACACGTTACGAAATAAAGTTAGGAAATCATGTTTATGAAGTGGATGAATTTTATGGCGAAAACGAAGGGTTAATTATGGCCGAAATAGAACTGCAGTCTGAAACGGAAAGCTTTGAAAAACCAGACTGGCTGGGACGAGAAGTTACAAATGACGAAAGATACTATAATGCTTATCTGAGCAAAAATCCTTTTAAAAATTGGAAAAAAGAATAATTTTATGACAGACCAATATGATTTAATTATTGTGGGTGGCGGCCCAATAGGACTGGCCTGCGCAATCGAAGCTCAAAAGAAAAACTTACGTTATTTGATTATCGAAAAAGGTGCGATTGTAAATAGTATTTTCAATTATCCCTTGTACATGACTTTTTTCTCAACTGCCGAAAGATTGGAAATTGGGGATATTCCATTTAATTGTTTAGCACCAAAACCAGGTCGGCAGGAGGCTTTAGAATATTATCGAAATATTCATCGCTATTTTAATTTCAATATTAATTTATTTGAAAAAGTAACCGAAATTAAGAAAATAGAAAATGCTGTTTTTGTAGTTTCTACGGATAAAGCCCTCTATAAAGCCAGCAACGTTATTATAGCAACCGGTTTTTATGATATTCCAATTTTGATGAATGTAAAAGGCGAGGAGCTGACAAAAGTTCGTCATTATTATAAAGAAGCCCACGAATATGCTTTTAGAAATATTTTGGTTGTTGGAGCTAATAATTCATCTGTAGATGCTGCTTTGGAATGCTGGAGAAAAGGAGCAAATGTTACTATGGTAATTCGTAAAAATGAAATTAACAACAGAGTAAAATATTGGGTTAAACCCGATATAGAAAACAGAATTGCAGAAGGAAGTATTAAAGCTTATTTTGAATCTAATATTACTGAAATTCGCGGTGACGAAGTTGAAATCGATACTCCAGGTGGTAAGGTTACGATCGAAAATGATTTTGTACTGGCTTTAACAGGATATAAACCAGACTTAAAATTCCTTGAAAATATTGGAATTCAACTTTCAAATGATGATCTAAAAATTCCAGCCTATAATCCGGAAACAATGGAAACAAATGTTGAAGGTTTATTTTTAGCAGGCGTTGTCTGCGGTGGTATGCAGACGCATAAATGGTTTATAGAAAACTCACGGGTTCATGCAAATTTAATTGTAGATTATATTTCGTCCAAACAATAAAAAAAGCTGGCATTAAGCCAGCTTTTTAGTTAGGTTTATTCTTTTCCTCCATCAAGTACATCCTGCCAGTCCATGTGTATGACCTTTTTCTTGTTAAATTTAATAATTATTTAAACGATTGATAATCAGATTAAAACTCATATTGTTACTCCGAATTAAAGAAAACATAAACACATTTTAGAGTTAAAGCCAATAAAAAAGAGGAATCTCTTTTATTAGAAATTCCTCTTTTTTGTTGGTTTAGAATATTAAAATTTCGAAAACTATGAACTGCATGAAAGCATCGAGCAGCCTACTTTAGAGCGTGCCCAATCTGGTCGTTTATCAAACCATTTTTCGTATTCAGACTGCTCGTCGTAAGGTTTTTGCAGTACGGTATAAAATTCGTTTATTAACGAATAATCTTCTTTATCAGCAGCATCAATCGCTAATTGTGCCATATAATTTCGAAGTACATATTTAGGGTTGATCCTGTTCATTTTTTGAGAACGATCTTCATCTGACAATTCTTCTGCTTTTAATCTTTTGAGATAAACAGCAAACCATTTTTGCCAGGCCTCTAAAATTTCTCCCGAAACTTCTTCTGTTTTATAAAATGCAAATTGAATCTTCTCAATCGCTTTTTCAACAGAATCTGATTTTTTGACTGAGCTTAGATTTCTAAAAAAGATCGTCATATCGGTTTCTGTTAATTGTAGAACAGCTTCTAAATTGTCAATTAAATCATTGTCAGTTTCAGTTGAAGTAAATATTCCTAATTTACTTAAAAACATTTGTTTATAATCTACAATAAAATCGTCCATAAACGATTCTAAGATTTTTTCCAACTGTTCTGTTTCATTAATTAAAGGATAGATTGCATTAGCTAACTGATACAAATTCCAATGCGCAATTTGAGGCTGATTCCCAAATCGGTATCTTCTATTTTGACTATCTGTAGTGTTTGGAGTCCAGTTTGGATCGTAATTTTCCAGCCAGCCATAAGGCCCATAATCAATTGTAATTCCGTGAATAGACATATTGTCGGTATTCATTACGCCATGAACAAAACCCACGCGCTGCCAATGCAAAATCATTTCACGAGTAGTATCAGCGACTTTTTTAAAGAACTGCAAATATTGTTCTTTTGGTTCGCCTTTAATTTCCGGGAAATAATATTTAATGTTGTATTCTACAAACTGCTTCAAATTTTTAAGCTCGTTTCTGGCTGCCAGCATTTCAAAACTTCCAAAACGAATAAAGGATGGCGCTACACGGCAAACAATCGCACCTTTTTCATACGCTGGATTTCCATTGTATAAAACATCTCGCAAAATCTGGTGACCAGGAAGCATTAATGAAAGTGATCGGGTAGTGGGAACGCCAAGATGATACATCGCTTCGGCACAAAGATATTCCCTTATTGAAGAGCGCAAAACAGCTAAACCATCTGCTGTTCTGGAGTATGGCGTTTTTCCGGCACCTTTTAATTGAAGGGTAAAAAACTCGTTATTATTTTCTACTTCTGTTAAATTGATTGCACGACCGTCGCCCAATTGCCCTGCCCAATTTCCAAATTGATGTCCGGCATAACACATTGCGTAAGGCTGTGTTTTGGGAAGAATTTGTTTTCCTGAAAAAACATTCAAAAATTCCTCAGAAAGAATTTCATCTTTAGATATTCCTACCAATTCCGCGACTTCTTCAGAAGCATGAATTAGTTTTGGATTTGAAGGTTTTGTTGGATTTACATACGAAAACGCCGTGTTCTTAACTTGGCGAATTTCATTCGTTAAGTCAGGATCTGCTGGTAATTCGGCAGTAAATCGATTATTTATTTTTAAATTTTTCATTAGAGTTTTTTATTGGGCCACAGATTACACCGATTAAAGGGACTTCTTTTTTCTGATTTATTCAGATTTTAAAAAAAAATCATTAAAATCAATGCAATTAGCGGCAAAAAAAATTAGCCAATTAGTTTATCAGCATACATTTTTTTAAGTTTCTGAACTTTAGGGTCAATAACAACCTGGCAATATCCGGCTTCCTGATTGTTGTTGTAATAATTTTGATGATAATCTTCGGCTTCGTAAAATACTTCAAAAGGTTTTAACTGCGTCACAATTGGATCTGCATAAACAGGTTGTACTTCTGCAAAAACTTGTTCTGCTATTTCTTTTTGAGATTCATTGTGGTATAAAATGATAGAACGATACTGCGTACCGCTGTCGCCACCCTGACGATTTAAAGTTGTAGGATCGTGACTTGTCATAAATACGGTGATCAAGTCATGATATGAAATTATGTCAGGGTTAAACGTAACCTGAATAACTTCTGCATGTCCCGTTCGTCCCGTGCATACTTCACGATATGCCGGATTCTTTATAAAACCATCTGAATAGCCAGATTTTATTGTTTCAACACCTTTTAAACGCTGAATTACAGCTTCTACACACCAAAAACATCCACCACCAAAAGTAGCTGTTGATAAATTTTCCATAAATGTAATTGTTTAAAGTTTACATGCCCTATTAATCCGATAGAATATTATGATAATTTAATTAAAAAATACCTTTTTAACTAAAGATACCAAAAGTTTATTCAATGTTTGAAGTTTATTATTGATAAATTCTCAATTATATAAAAAAGCAATATATTTGCAGTCAAACACAGGCACACTAATGAATAGCAAAAATAGTACCATCAGTCTTGAAACTTATTTTCAGGATTTTAGAAAAAATATTGTTGGCATAGATCAGGAATTTACATCTGCTTTTGGCAAAAAAAATATTGTTTACACAGACTGGACTGCCAGCGGAAGGCTTTACAGACCAATTGAGGAGAAACTTTTGAATCAGTTTGGGCCTTTTGTTGCCAATACACACACCGAAACTACGGTGTCAGGTACTGCCATGACAAAAGCGTATCATCATGCCAGACATATCATTAAACGTCATACAAATGCAAATGAAGATGATGTTTTGATTACGGATGGAACAGGAATGACTGGCGTTATCAATAAATTTCAGCGTATTTTAGGACTGAAAATTCCTGAAAACCTTAAAAATTTCACCACTGTTCCTGCAGAAAAAAAGCCAATTGTTTTTATTTCTCACATGGAGCATCATTCGAACCAAACGTCTTGGCTAGAAACTATTGCCGATGTTGAAATTATTCCGTCTTGCGAGAAAGGTCTTTTTTGTCTGGATAATTTGGAATTATTATTACAAAAATACAGTGATAGAACTATAAAAATTGCATCAATTACTTCTTGTTCGAATGTTACGGGTATAAAAACACCTTTTCATGACGCTGCTAAATTAATGCACCAATACAATGGAGTTTGTTTTGTGGATTTTGCCTGTTCTGGTCCTTATGTAGAAATTGACATGCACCCAAAAGATACTGAAGCGTATCTGGATGCTATTTTCTTTTCACCGCATAAATTCCTTGGAGGTCCCGGAACTTCAGGAGTTTTAATTTTCAACAAGAAATTATATAATAATATGATTCCGGATTGCCCGGGAGGAGGAACAGTAAGCTGGACAAATCCTTGGGGTGAACACAAATATATTGACAATATCGAAGATCGCGAAGACGGAGGAACTCCGGGTTTTCTTCAGGTTATTAAAACGGCTTTGGCAATTGAGCTGAAAGAAGAAATGGGAATTGAAAACATTTTGCAGCGTGAGCATGAAATTGTTGATTATGTTTTTAGTCAGTTAGATCCCGTAGAAAATATTAAAATTTTAGCCGGACAGCATAAAAACCGTTTGGGTGTAATTTCGTTTTTTATTGAAGATTTGCATTTTAATTTAGGTGTAAAATTATTGAATGATAAATTCGGGATTCAGACTCGCGGCGGATGCAGCTGTGCCGGAACTTACGGACATTATTTATTGCACGTAGATCAGGAAACTTCTAATAAATTGGTTAACGAAATCACGATTGGCGATTTGATCAAAAAACCGGGATGGATCAGAATGTCTATTCATCCAACTACAACCGATGAAGAAATTGCTTTTGTCTGCGAAAGCATTAAAGACTTAGCTAAAAATCATAATAGCTGGGCTTTAGATTATTCTTATAATAAAGACACCAACGAATTTGTGCATAAAAATGCTACTTCATTTGAAGATGAATTAGTAGAAAGCTGGTTTAAATCTTAAATTTTTATTACTGGTTTGATCAGCCGCAAAGTGCGCGAAGTTTTATTCTATAAAAATATCAGAGATTACAAAGTTTAACAAACCCTACAGTCCCGAAGCTTTCGGACTGTAGGGTTTGTTTATTTTACGCATAAACCTTTGTCAAAGTTTTAAACTTTGACAAAGGGTCTTTGAAACAATCAATTCTGTTGTTTTTATGAAAATGATATTTCTGGTTTAGCCCCGATAGTAGTGGAAATCCTTTTGCAGTGGGGTTCACTGTAAAAGATTGAAACGGATAGCGGGACTTAATTTCTTAAAAAAACGGATGTTGGTGCTCCTGAAAAATTTACATAATCAAACGCACACCGCCAAGATCTGCCACTCTGTATGAAAATTTGTTTCCGGGTGAGCCAATAAACATAAAATTTTTTGGAATTTTCCATTTTTGGGATAATTCGTCTATAATTTCAGGGCCGAAAACTCCTTGAATTTCAAGATATTCAATGTCGATATTATCGTATGCGCGGTCCAGAACTTCAAGATCTTTTATTAAAGCTTCGTTCGTTTGCTCGTCCTTTTTTACATAAACAATTTTTAATTTTTTGGTCGTTTCGTTACCTTCCACATATTGCAGTACTTTGTTTAAAATAGCAATATTATCGCCTTTGGTAAAAAAGACAAATTCCTGAGAATTAATTTCGGTACTTAAATTTTGTAAATATCTATTGCTGAGAATTACCATTTTGCGGAGCGGCTGATAGAAATATTCTAAAATTTCAATTAATACCTTTATGAGTATAACGCGATTGAGCATGATTCCGATAAAAACAAGTGCCGGAATCATATATTGCAAAAAGGTATAAAAAGCATGAATATTTAATTTCATGTTTCCAATGAAAGCTGCAATGATAAAAGCAACGGCGGCAAAAACAGCCAGACCATGTGCACGCTCGGGTCTTGGTAATTTTCTTCGTTTAAATTTGAGCAGTAAATTTCCAATCCCAAATAAAGCCATTACAGCCAGAAACGAAAAAGTATATACTCCTGCCAAAGATTCTAAATGACCGTTTGTAGCAAACAGTACAGAAATGCAAAGAATTAGAAAACTTATTACGATTCTATAATGTGAACCTCTTTTGTTTTGTTTAAGGAAATAATTTGGCAGAATCCTGTCTAAAGTCATTCGGTTTAATAATCCTGAAACCCCAACAAATGAAGTCAATACGGCTCCGCATAAAACTAAAACAGCATCAATAGAAATAAGCCAAGCCAACCAGGAACCACCTGTAGTTGCTCCCAAGTGTGCCAAAAGGGATTCTTTGTTTTCGCCGACTTGTGTAAGCGGAATGACACTTATTAATAATATTGCAATAACAGGATTGAAAAAACTAACCAGTGCCCACATATTACGCAAGGTTTTTGGAAAAACACCCGGCTGTTGTTCTTCGACAAAATTGGCTGAACTCTCAAAACCTGAAATTCCAAGCATTGCTGCCGAGAAGCCCAGAAAAAGTGCTGTTTTGATATTTCCGTAAGCAATAGGAGTTTGCCAGTTGATATGAAAAACATCTAATCCGTTATTTAAAATAAACCACAGTGAAGCCAGAACCAGTAAACTTAAAGTTGCAATATGAGTTATGAATATAATTACGGCTACAAAAGCTGATTCGCCGATTCCAAGTATGGCCAGAAAAGTAAATAATATTAAAACTACAACGGTAGCAATAGTCACATTCAAACCTTCAAAAATTCCGTGCAGGTAATGCATTCCTTCTGATGCCGAAATAACAGCGGTTGCCATATATGACAAAACAGTTAAGGTGGCTGCCAGAGAAGCTAAACGCTTGGTAGAAGTATTTAATAATACATTGTAAGCACCTCCGTTTAACGGAATTGCACCCACAACTTCTCCGTAAATTTTTCTGAACAAGAATAAAACGACTGCAACAATTAAAAGAGAAATCCAGGCATACTGCCCGGCATATAAAATGGTAAGCGCAGAAACATAGAGACAAGAAGAGCTAATATCGTTGCCGCAGATTGCTGTTGCCTGTAATTGATTTAACTTTTTGTGTATTATTTCTTTCATGTTTTTTATTATTACAACACGATTAACTCAGCAGCAAGTAATTATAATCTTTACAGATGGCAGATATATAAATTGTAAACTAAAATATACTTTTAGTTAATGCGGTATTATATTTTGAAATTACGCAAATTATTTTGATTCCTGATATTTCTTAAGAGACAATAATGCCTGTTCCTGAATTTTTTTGTGGAAAAATCCTGTCCATCCTAATAAATATCCGGTTAGTCCAAACGCTTGTTTTGACCACTTCCAAACATCAAAATTATCTGTATGCTTAATGATTAACCCATCCTGGAAAACAAATTCGGCATAAATTCTATTAACTACTCTGCGGTTTGTTTTGCTGAAATTATAAGTTGCAACCCACTTTGCAGAACCTGTAGATTCATCTGCTTTTACATCAGAAAATTCAATTTTAATATTTCCTTTACTTTTAATAAGCAGCATTTCCCACATTTTAGAAACCTGTTCTTCTTTTAGTAAACCAAATGCCGGATCTACAAAATGAATCTTTGGATGATAACATTCAGCCATTGTTTTAGCATCAGAATTAGCAAAAGCAGTGTAGAACTTAGTGATTAAAACTTCGTTAGGAGTCATAAGAAAATTGAAATTAGAATATAAATATAAGGTTTATTTTATAAAAAGTTTTATTTATAAAACACTAATTTCTTTTGCGGTGTCGTAACTTTTCTTAGATTTATCGTAAGCCGTTGAAAAATAATTCTTTTTGTTATGTGCGGTAAAGTATCCTGTTTCATTTCCAAAAGTATTCGAGCCTCCGTTTATAATAAATCGAACCGCGTAAATATCATTTTTTTTCAGTTTGGCAAACTCAGCTGGAGTAAAATAATAATAAGCTGTTGTTTTTCCTTCAGCAGATTCTTTTACGTTTTTGTCAACGCAGGCAATAACATCTGCATTAGCCAAATCTACATAAAGGCCGCCGGCAATTCTGGCCTTGTCGTTTGAAGTTGCGATTGTGATTTTTAAAATGCCTCCTTTATCTGTTTTAGCAATCTGTATATCTGCTTCTCCTGTAAAGGCATATTTTTCGCAGATAAAAGTATAATGCTGTGTTGCCGGAAAGGGCTGAGAACCTTTTATACTCATTGTTTCCTGAGCATTAGCAAAGGTTGAAATAAACAGTAATAAAAGGAGAGGCAATTTTAATTTCATATAATTTTACTTTATTGTTCGGCTATTTTTGCATCAAACTTTTCATCCCAATCCATTGATTTAATGGCTGATATTAAATTATCTTCATTTACAAAAACGCGAAGTTCTTTGTTTGCCACTTTTTTACTGTATAGAGCATGATAGCGGTAAATCACTTCTTGTTTGGTTTTGTAAACGCCATCTAATTTTAAATCAATAAAACTTCCGTAGTATTGTCTAAATCTTGTACAGGTTTTAGTCAATCGCTCTTCTGTCGTGTTTTCTCTAACAGACTGAGTTACTTCGGTTTCATTAAAAGGTTTAAATTTTGATGTATTACAGGTTTCTAAAACTCTTTTACCTAATTCATAAGCCTTTCTTTGCTGTTCAGAACTAATATCGGCGCTAGAAACTTTCTTAATTTTTAAATCTTCAGTATCTCGGCTTACAGTTTTCGATTTACATCCAATCAATAATAACAACAAACATATAATCAATCCCGCTTTCTTCATAATCATTTAAGTTATTTTTAATAATAAGTTAGGGTTGGGACAATTTTCTATATAAAAATTCAAATCATTAGTGCTGCATACACCCGGATAATCGCCCCATTTGTCTTCGAGGTTTTTTATAATCTGAAAGTGAACATGTGGTGCATAATCACCGTTAACATTTGAATTTCCTAAGGCAGCAATTTGTTGTCCTTTCTTGAAAATTGTCCCAACAGTAAGGTTTTCTATACTTTCTAACGATAAATGTCCGTATAAAGTATAAAATATTTCATTTTCGGCTTCGTGTTCTAAAATTATAGTGGGGCCGTAATCGCCTAAACCTTCATTGTTTTTAAAACTGTGTACTTTTCCGTCGAGCGGCGCCAAAACCGGAGTTCCGGCTTTTGTCCAAAGATCTAGACCAATGTGAATGTTTCGTTCCGGAACAGCATCATTTTTAAAAATGGCACTCCTTTTATATATGGTACGGCCTTCAATATAACCGCCATAAGCAACTTCGGCATTATTATCTGTTAAATAACCAAAAATAAACCGTTCAAAATCGGCAGAAGTTTCCGGTTTACTTTCAACTAATTCTGTATTGGTTACAGATAAATCTAAAGGAATATATTTTGAGGAATCAATAGAGGCGTCGATAATTTTAGTAGGTGGTAAGGCTTTTAGAATAGATACAAGGGATTTCATAGATTTAAATTTTTAACTGCTTTTCGATT
The DNA here is from genome assembly GCF_001879205.1 of Flavobacterium johnsoniae. Taxonomy (GTDB): domain Bacteria; phylum Bacteroidota; class Bacteroidia; order Flavobacteriales; family Flavobacteriaceae; genus Flavobacterium; species Flavobacterium johnsoniae_A. Next base: position 554,934 of record NZ_MLFK01000009.1, on the reverse strand, counting down.
AGTATTAATTCATTATGAACTTCTATGCGGGGCAGCATTTTTGAAGTAAATAATTCCGGATTTATTTCAGATATGTATTTTCTGTTTCTAACATTATGCGCTTCATCTAAAATCATGGTATTAAATAAAATGAAGCCACGGTCTTTTAGAAGAAAACAAACTCGTTCGCTGAAAAACTTTTCAAACAAAAAGTTTGGCATATTGGTATCTTCAAAAATATCAATAATTATTAAATCATATCGATCTTTTGTTTTTAAAACAAATTCAAATGCATCATCTATAATAATTTCGAGCTGCTTGATCTCATTTAAATTAAAATATTGGTTCGCAATCTGAATCATGTCAAGATCAATTTCGACACCTGTTATTTTACCTTTATATTCTATTTCGTCAACAAGGGTTTTTATTACACTGCCGCCGGCAACTCCCAAAACCAGAACATGTTCCATATTCACGACTTTATCGTAGCCAATATTTCGAAGCCCGTACCTTAATATACGCTGCAAACTTCCGTAAGAGTAATTGGTGTTTTCAGAATCTAAAACCAATTCGCCATTTGCCCACGTAACTTCGATCACTTTACTTCTGGCCGATTTCTTTTTGAATATTTTAATTGGATAAAGATAACTGAACAGTTTTTGAATCATTTTGTAATGCTTTTACTCAAAAATACCATTTTAAATCTTTTATTTTGCAAGAAATATCAAATTTTAATGAAGAGACAACTATACAAATTCATCTTTTTTAAGCTAATGGGCTGGAAAATAGTGGGAATGGAAAATGCTGCAGTAAAAAAATGTATTTTAATGGTTATGCCGCATACAAGCAATCATGATTTTTATATTGGCCTTTTTACCCGAGGTATTTCAGGTTTGCAGATGAACTGGGTAGGAAAGAAAGAATTATTTAAATTTCCGTTTGGATATTATTTTAGAAATGTTGGCGGTGAACCTATCGATCGCACCGGCGGATTAAATAAGGTGGATTCCATCGCTGCGATTTTTGATCGTAAAGAAGTTTTTCGTCTGGCGGTTGCTCCTGAAGGAACCAGAAAAGGAGTAAAGGAAATTAAAACCGGTTTTTATTATATCGCACTTAAAGCGAATGTACCAATTGTTCCTGTAGCTTTTGACTGGGGCAAAAAAGAAGTAAGTTTTGGAAGACCATTTTTTCCGACAGGAAATTATGAAGCCGACTGGGAAATTTTAAAACAACATTATAAAGGTGTTTTAGGTAAAATTCCGGAAAACGGAATTCAAGTCTAAATTTTCGATCTTTTTTTGGATTCGTGAGAATCGCTTAAAGAAAAATAATTTTAAAAATTTTCAAATACGCGAAAATTTCGAATTAGGGTATATACACCTTAAAAGTTCCGTTTTTGTAAAAGAATACAATTTTCTCGATTTCGTCTTCTTCAAAACTCAAATTTGTTTTTTTGATTTCTTCCAAATTTTTGACTGGTGGTTTTTCTTCTTTATAATTTAATTGAGAAAATAAATCTCCACCGGAATAATTTTCATTTGATGGAATAGGAGAGTCCGAATTTTTAAGAATAGGAATAACTTCATCTTCTACATTAGGAAAATTTCCTTTTCCATTTAAAATCCAATATAGATCTATTTCCGGAAAAACATCTAAAATTTTCATTACAAAATCCAGACTTGGTTTGTTTCTTCCGGAGAGCAGGTGAGACATGCTTGATCGCTGCACACCAATTTTATCTGCAAAAGAAGAAGCATTCAAACCGTAATAATCGAGTATAATCTCTAAGCGTTTTACAAAATCATCTATGTTTACCATTGTAAATTATATTTTAAATCAGCCTTGTTTACAAATGTAACTAAAAAGAATTGATAATGCAATTTTACAGTTGTAAATCACTCAATTAAGACATATTAGGTGTAACTTTTACTTTATATAAAAATACTTAACTAATTGAAATAGAATAATTTATTATTTTACAATTAAAGTAATAACAATTGTTAATCCCATTTACTTTAAAACTTAGAAATAAAGCTTTAATCCTGTTTACATTTCTAAATTTCTCTTTATTTTCAATGTTTACAATTGTAAAAATAAAGATGTTTACTTTTGTAAACTAATCAAAACACAATGAATTTAGAAGAATTATTTGACCAATACAAAGAACAATCTATACAAGGACGCTACCTGACTTTAGATCATATTCAGCCTTTATTAGACAAGCTTAATACTAATAACCAAGTTAAGATTATCGGAACATCTGTTTTAGGAGAACCTATATATAGTTACCAAATTGGAACAGGAAAAACACGCATTTACTTATGGTCACAAATGCACGGAAATGAAAGTACAACTACTAAAGCACTTTTTGACTTTATTAATGTATTAAACAGTAAATCCGAATTTGCTGAAAAAATGCTGGCTGCCTTTACTTTTTATTGTATTCCTATCTTAAATCCGGATGGCGCAAGACTTTATACACGCGAAAATGCCAATAAAATCGACTTAAATCGTGATTCTCAAAACCTGACACAGCCGGAAAGTAATGTGTTAAGAGAAGTTTTTGAGTCTTTTAAACCTCATTATTGCTTTAATCTCCATGATCAGCGTACTATTTTTGGCGCAGGCGACACAGGAAAGCCTGCAACTGTTTCTTTTTTAGCACCTTCTTATAACGAAGAAAGAGAAGTAAACGAAAACAGACAAAAAGCAATCAATTTAATTGCCGGAATTAACGATGTGCTGCAAAAATACATTCCTGGTCAGGTAGGCAGATTTGATGATTCATTCAATATAAACTGTATAGGAGATACTTTTCAGTTTTTAGGCGTGCCTACTATATTATTTGAAGCCGGACATTTCCCTAATGACTACGAAAGAGAAATCACCAGAAAATACATATTTTTCTCACTAATTTCAAGCTTTGAGCTTATAAGCGAAAACGATTTAGTTGTCAATAGAAATTCCGATTATTTGAATATTTCACAAAATAAAGTCGTTTTTTATGATTTTATGTATAAAAATATCAAAATAAATTATGATGGTATCGAAATTATTACGAATTTTGTCGCTCAATACAAAGAAGAATTGATTGAAAATAAGATTCATTTTAATGCTTATATAGTAGAAGCAGGCGAATTGGAAAATTATTTTGGTCATTATGAATACGATGGAAAAGAAGCCGTTTATTCTGATGATTATTCTAATATTCCGAAAATGAACCAAAAAGCAGATTTTTATTTAAATAAAAATATCAAATTTGTTAACGGGTTGATAAAAAGTTAATTTTTATGTGAATTTGTTATTTTTTATATATATTTTTATACTTTGTAATAGCAATTAGTAATATTAATTAAAGAATTATGAGTAAATTTCGTTTAGATGAAGTAGATCACCAGATTTTAGATATGTTAATAGACAATACGAGAGTTCCGTTTACTGACATTGCAAAAAAACTATTGATTTCTGCTGGTACAGTACACGTTAGAGTAAAAAAGATGGAGGATGCCGGTATCATCATGGGGTCTTCATTAGCCTTAGATTACGATAAATTAGGTTATTCATTTATTGCTTATGTTGGGGTTTTCCTGAACAATACATCACAAACTAAATTTGTACTAGAGCGTATCAATCAAATTCCATTCGTAACAGTAGCTTCTGTAACGACAGGAAAATTTAATATCTTTTGTAAAATTAGAGCAAAAGATACTAAGCATGCAAAAGAAGTTATTTTCATGATTGATGATATCGATGGTGTTTACAGAACTGAAACTATGATTTCATTAGAGGAAAGTATTAATGATAAGAAGCGTTTGATGCATACTATTTTCAAAAATATGTAAGAATTCCTCTTGAATGCTATATTAAAATATAACCTCAAGTTTATTCTTGGGGTTTTTTTATGACTAATTAACCAACCAACTATAACACAATTATGTACACGTTGCCTAAAATAGAGCGTTTTAACAAAGACGTTCTCTCTAAATACCACATTTACAATAGTGTTTTCATAACATTACCATTTGACTCTATAGATAATACAGGGGTTTTACTTCCATTATTTACAGAAACTTGCGAAACGGGCTTTAAAAAACAGGAAACTCCAAAAGAAATTTTTGATTTCTTTTCTAATAAATTCCTAAACAATGCATCAGAAACAGAGAAAATCGATCTTATGTTTCGATTTATTCAATATATAGAGCGTCAAATTGTATTATTTGATGCCATTGAAGACGCAGCTTTTCCTGAAGTTAACAATATGGAAGGGCGCGGTTCTTTGCGCGATATCAAAGAGAAATCCGATGCTAAAGAGAAAGATGACGAATTAATTGAATTTTTAGAAAGCTTTAATGTTCGTACTGTTTTAACAGCACACCCAACACAATTTTATCCAGGTCCGGTTTTAGGAATTATAAACGATTTGACAGAAGCGATTCGTCAAAATGATTTATTACAAATTAAACAATTACTGGCGCAGCTGGGGAAAACTCCGTTTATACAAAACGAAAAACCAAATCCTTACGACGAAGCCGTTAGTTTGATTTGGTACCTTGAAAATGTTTTTTACGCTACAGCGGGAGAAATTGTACATTATCTTCAGAAAAATATTTTGGAAGGAAGTGCCATTCAAAACCAATTAATCAAGCTTGGATTCTGGCCGGGAGGCGACCGTGACGGGAATCCGTTTGTTACTACAGAAATTACTCTTAAGGTTGCAGATCGTTTGCGTACTTCAATTTTGAAATGTTACTACGTTGAAATGAGAAATCTAAAACGTAAGTTAACATTCTCAGGCGTAGATACTTTAGTCGCTGAACTTGAACATAAACTTTACCGTTCTGTGTTTTATTCTAAAGGTGAAATTTTCATTACTTTAGAAGAATTATTAACGCAGTTAGACAAAATTAGAACGATAATTATTGAGAAGCATCAGTCTTTATATCTGGATGAATTAGAAGCATTTTTAGTAAAAATCAACTTATTTGGTTTCCATTTTGCAACTTTAGATATTCGTCAAAACAGCAAGATTCATAATGTCGTTTTCAAAGATGTTGTAAATTATTACCTGAATTCAGGTTCTGATATATTCCCAAAAAACTATTACGAATTGACAGAAGATCAAAAAATTGATGTTTTATCAAAAGTAAAAGGCAATTTAAATCCGGCTGATTTTGAAGACGAAATCACAAGATCTACTTTAGAATCCGTTCAGGCAATTAAAACTATTCAGGAAAATAACGGAGAAGAAGGAGCAAATCGTTACATAATCAGTAATAACGAAAGTGCGTTAAACGTTATGGAGACTTTTGCCATGATTCGTTTGAATAATTGGGAAGATCCTACAGTTGATATTATTCCGCTTTTTGAATCTGTTGATGATTTACAAAACGCTCACGCTATTATGGAGCAATTGTATACTAATCCTGAATATTCTAAACATTTGCAAGCTAGAGGAAATAAGCAGACTATTATGCTTGGATTCTCTGACGGAACAAAAGATGGAGGGTATTTAATGGCTAACTGGAGTATTTATCAGGCTAAAATTTCGTTAACGGAAATTTCCAGAAAATACGGAATTAAAGCTATTTTCTTTGATGGAAGAGGCGGACCTCCAGCTCGCGGTGGTGGAAAAACACATAAATTCTATGCATCGCTAGGACCAAAAATCGAAAATAACGAAATTCAAATTACCGTTCAGGGACAAACTATTAGTTCTAATTTTGGAACTCTAGATTCTTGTCGTTATAATATTGAGAATTTATTAAGTGCCGGTGTTACTAATCAGGTTTTCAGCAAAGGAAAAAACGAGTTGAGCAGCGAAGAAACACAAATTTTAACTCAATTAGCGGAATTAGGATATGACAAATATCTAAGTTTTAAAAATCATCCTAAATTCATTCCTTACTTAGAGAAGATGAGTACGCTGAAATATTATTCTAAAACAAATATAGGAAGCCGTCCTTCAAAAAGAAGCAAATCAGAGTCATTGGATTTTGCAGATTTAAGAGCTATCCCGTTTGTGGGATCATGGAGTCAGCTGAAACAAAATGTGCCTGGATTCTTTGGAGTAGGAAGCGCTTTAAAATATTTCGAAGAAAATGGTCAGTGGGACAAAGTACAAGATTTATATCATAATTCTTTATTCTTTAAAACATTATTAGAAAATAGTATGATGTCGTTGGCGAAATCATTTTTGCCATTAACAGCTTACATGAGAAAAGACCCTGAGTTTGGTGAATTTTGGCAGATTATCTACGATGAATTCTCTGAAACAAAACGTCTTTTATTAAAAATTGCAGGTCATAAAACCTTGATGGAAAATTATCCTGATGGTATAGCTTCAATTCAGGTAAGAGAGCGTATTGTATTGCCTTTGTTAACGATACAGCAATATGCTTTATTAAAAATTAACGAACTGAATAAAGAGAACACGCCAAATGAAGAACTAATTAAGGTTTATGAAAAAATCGTAACCAGATCTCTTTTTGGAAATACAAATGCAAGTAGAAATTCAGCTTAAAACTGATTTTAAAACTTTAAATTTAATTTAAAATGCACGCAAACCAGTTATTAGAAAATGAATATTCAGGTCATTTTGGAACTTATATCAAACAAGCCGGAGACGGAAAATTAATTGAAGAGCTGGAAATCTCTCTTCATGAGTTTATCCGGTTTGTTCAAAACATTCCAATGGATAAATTTGATTATAGTTATGCCGAAGGCAAGTGGACGATTAAAGATATTATACAGCATATAATGGATTCTGAGCGAATTTTTGTTTATCGTGCCTTACGATTTTCAAGAAACGATCAAACACCTTTGCCAAGTTTTGAAGAAAATGATTATGCAGATAATACAAATTCGAATAGCAGAAGTATTCAGGATTTATTAACTGAGTTTTCAGCACTAAGACACTCAAGTTTATTGTTTTACAAAAGTTTATCTGAAGAACAACTTAAAAGAATAGGCACAGCTTCACGAAATCAAATTTCGGTTCGTGCTTTGGGCTTTGTTTTAATTGGGCATCAAAAACATCATCAAAAAGTTTTTGAGGAGAGATATTTGTAAAACTTAAAAGTTATAAAAAAAATCCTGTGAAGCTCTCACAGGATTTTTTTGTTTAAAATGTTTATCATGTCGATCCCGAAGATTCGGGATTGAAATGATAAAAAAAGTAATGATTTATAAAACAGATTTGTTATATTTTCTTTCAATAGATGCTAAGCCAAAACGAATTTTGTCGTACGACATTTTCTCTTCGAAATATTCGTAATATGGGCGTAATGCCTCTGGTCTCGCTAATTCTATTTGAGCTTTTTCAATTTTTGCGATTTCATCTTCAGACACAAACTGGCTTAGATCTATATCGTGACCATCAACATATAATTTAGCCAAATGAGAAATGATAGTAGTTTCTCCCAAATTTCGTTTTCCGGCAATTTCTTCAACAGAAAATCCGTTTTGAAATAATTCTAAAGTCTTCTTATAAGTGTTTTCTTTTTTTTCTTTCTTTACAGATTTATTTCTATGAAATTCAATAATAGCATTGATAAAATCTTGTCCGTATTTTTCTAATTTTGCTTTTCCAACACCTTCTACAGCAAGGAAATCTTCATCTGTCATTGGTCTTAAAATTTCCATCTGCCTTAATGAAGCGTCGCTGAAAATCACATAAGCCGGAACTTCTTCTTCCTGAGCAATTTCGTAGCGTAATTTACGAAGTGTTTCAAACAGAGAATTTTTAGCTGCTTTGGCTTTTTCTTGTTTAATTTCGTTTTTATCAATTACTTTTTTGACAACGGTAGTTAGTTTAACCTTTTCTCCTTCAAAAAGTACTTTTTTAGCAAAAGGAGTTAGTAAAATTTTATTATGCTGATGAAAAGCAATTTCACAATATCCCAAATTAATCAGCTGAATGAGATATTGATTCCAATCGTACCAGGAAATGTCAGCGCCAATTCCGTACGTTTTTAGCGTTTGATAATTTTTTTCGTAGATATACGCGTTTTTCGAGCCTCTTAAAAAATCAACAATTACAGCTAAAGGCTCAGATTCTTGTAATCTCTTAATAGCCGACAACGCTTTTTGCGCGAGAATCGTGCCATCGAAAAATGTTGGCGGTTTTTTGCAAATATCGCAGTTTCCGCAATTCTCATCTACAAGTTCACCAAAATAGGAAAGTAAAATTTTTCGTCTGCAGCTCAATGCATCGGCATATTGCTTCATGCGTTCTAATTTTGCCAGCTGAACATCAGCATTCAATCCGTCAGAAGCAAATTTTTGAAGCTGAATCACATCCGCATAACTTTCAAATAAAATGGTTTCGGCCGGCAGCCCGTCTCGTCCTGCACGCCCAATTTCCTGATAATAGCCTTCAATATTTTTTGGCAGATTATAGTGAATTACCCAACGAACATTCGATTTGTCAATTCCCATCCCGAAAGCAATCGTAGCGCAAACCACCTGACAATCATCATTTATAAATTGATCCTGAGTTTTTGCGCGTGTAGTATTGTCTAAACCGGCATGATAGGCTTTTGCCAAAATACCGCTTTTTGATAATTTTTCAGCAAGTTCTTCGGTTGTTTTACGACTCAGGCAATAAATAATACCGGATTCGTTTGGTTTATTTTCAATGAAATCAATAATTTGTTTTACACGATCTAATGCCGGTCTTACTTCTAAGCTTAAATTTTTACGGTCAAAAGAAGCTACAAAGGTTTTAGGATTCTTTAAATTTAATTGTTTCGTAATATCTGTACGGGTTGCTTTATCTGCAGTTGCGGTCAAAGCCAGAACGGGAGTAGAAGGGAAGCGGTTTTTTAAATATCCCAAATTTGTATAAGCAGGTCTAAAATCATGTCCCCAGGAAGAAATACAATGTGCTTCATCAATCGCAATTAAACTGATTGTCAATTCACTAAAAATATTATCCAGATAAGACAAACTTTCGGGAGCAATATAAACGAGTTTGAATTTATTCGATTTTAAATTATCAATATAGAACTGTTGTTCTTCAGATGATTGACTGCTATTGATATAACAAGCCGAAATTCCGTTTGTTTTCAAACTGTCAACCTGGTCTTTCATCAAGGCTATTAAAGGTGAAATGACAATCGTTATTCCGGGTAATATTAATGCCGGCAACTGAAAACAGATTGATTTTCCACCACCTGTGGGCATAATAGCAAGAGTATCCTGACCAGATAAAATAGTAGTAATAATCGTTTCCTGATTGGGTCTGAATTTTTCAAATCCGAAATTTTCTTTCAGTTTGGCGTGTAATAATTCTGAATTCATACGGCGAATAGCTTATGCTGTTTAAATAATTTACAAAGCTTTAAATATAGTAATTTTCCTATGATTTATTATATGATGTGAGTAATAAAAAAAGGAACTCAAATAGAGTTCCTTTGTCTTTATTTTAAAAGAAATGATTTAATCTTCGTCATCTTCATCTTCGTCATCGTCAGCTATGTCGTCTGGATCTCTTTCGTCATCGTCATCATCTCCGCCATCAACATCTGGTTTATCCAGGTTATCATCTTCATCGTCATCATCTGCATCATCATCAAGATCAAGACCTTTAACTGGTTCGATTGTATCTACATCAAGATCGATATCGTCATCTTCATCATAATTTTCGATTCTGTCAGCCAGTTTAGTACTGATTTTTACTAAATAAATAGTGTCTTCAGTACGAACTTCAACAGCTTCTACTAATTCGTTTTTAGCGTTTCTAAAACGGATAACATCCGAATCATCATAACCATCAGGAAATTTTTCAACCAAAAGGTTTAAAATTTCATTTGTCAGTTTGGCGTAGTCTACTATAACTCTTTTCATAAAAATATCCTATAAATCTAATAAATATGCAAAAATTAACGGTGCAACGATTGTAGCATCCGACTCTATAATAAATTTAGGGGTTTTGATATCTAATTTACCCCACGTGATTTTCTCATTTGGAACTGCTCCTGAATAAGAACCGTAACTAGTAGTTGAATCTGAAATTTGGCAGAAATAGCTCCAAAAAGGAACGTCATGCATTTCCATATCCTGGTATAACATTGGCACAACGCAGATTGGGAAATCTCCGGCAATACCACCACCAATTTGGAAGAATCCAATACCATTTTGGCTGTTTTTTGAATACCAGTCAGCAAGGAAAGTCATGTATTCGATACCTGATTTCATTGTTGAAGCTTTCAATTCACCTTTAATTACATAAGAAGCAAAAATATTACCCATTGTGCTGTCTTCCCATCCCGGAACAATAATTGGCAGGTTTTTCTCAGCAGCAGCATACATCCAGCTGTCTTTTAAGTCAATTTCATAATATTCTTCCAAAACACCTGATAAAAGCATTTTGTACATGAATTCATGCGGGAAATAACGCTCTCCTTTATCATCGGCATCTTTCCAGATTTTATAGATGTGTTTTTGCAAACGTCTAAAAGCCTCATGTTCTGGGATACAAGTATCAGTAACACGGTTTAATCCTCTTTCAAGTAAAGCCCATTCGTCTTCTGGTGTCAAATCACGGTAGTTAGGAACTCTTTCGTAGTGAGAGTGAGCTACTAAATTCATGATGTCTTCTTCTAGATTGGCTCCAGTACATGAAATAATTTGTACTTTATCTTGTCTAATTATTTCAGCGAAAATTTTACCTATTTCAGCTGTACTCATAGCTCCAGCCATACTTACTAACATTTTAGCACCGTTTGCTAATTGTTGCTCATATTCTTTGGCTGCATCTACTAATGAAGCAGAATTAAAGTGCAAATAATGTTTTTCAATAAACTGACTGATTGGTCCTTTCATTTTGTTTTTGTTTTTTTGTTTTTTTTGAATTAAAAGTTTTTAACCTTTTTACTATATATGCAAATTAATAAATTTCTAGATATTAACTTTTAATTTGCAGTTCTTTTTTTACAATTTTTTCTTGTATCCTAAAATCTTTAAAACATCGTCAGAAGTCTGTTGTTCTGAGAAAACTTCTGTTGCCAGAATACCATTTTCGTCGCGATCTATTAAAATATGTTTAGGCTGCGGAATCAGGCAGTGGTGTAAACCTCCGTATCCTCCAATAGTTTCCTGATATGCACCAGTATTAAAGAAACCAATATAAAGCGGTTTTTCTTTGTTGTATTTAGGAAGATAAATCGCGTTCATATTTTGTTCTGAATTGTAATAATCATCACTATCACAAGTTAAACCTCCCAATAAAACCCGTTCGTAAGTATCATTCCAGCGATTAATTGCCAGCATAATAAAACGTTTGTTAATAGCCCATGTATCTGGCAGTGTAGTAATGAAAGAAGAATCAATCATGTTCCATTTCTCTCTGTCATTTTGCTGCTTTTGATACAAAATCTGATAGATTGCACCGCCGCTTTCACCTACTGTAAATGAACCAAATTCAGTAAAAATATTCGGGACATCAACTTCAGCTTCATCACAAGCTATTTTAATCTGATTGATAATTTCGTCAATCATATATTGATAATCATATTCAAAAGCAAGCGAGTTCTTAATTGGGAAACCACCGCCAATGTTCAAACCATCTAGAGTAGGGCATTCCTTTTTAAGAGCAATATATACTTTAATACATTTTACAAGCTCATTCCAGTAATATGATGTATCGTTGATTCCGGTATTGATAAAGAAGTGAAGCATTTTAAGCTCTAATTTATCATTCTCCTGAATTTGTTTTTTATAAAACGAAACGATGTTTTTATAACCAATTCCTAATCTTGACGTATAAAACTCAAATTTAGGTTCTTCTTCAGCTGCAATACGAATTCCAATTTTGAATTTTCCTTTGATTTCTCCCTGAAGCAAATCAAGTTCTTCATAATTATCAATAATCGGAATAGTATTTTTATGTCCATTATTGATTAATCTCGCAATATTGCTGATGTATTCATCTCTTTTGAAACCATTACATATTACGTACGTACTTTTGTTGATTTTACCATTTTCCAATAAGTTTTCAACAATATTGACATCAAACGCAGATGATGTTTCAATATGAATGTTATTTTTAAAAGCTTCATTCATAATATATTCAAAATGAGAGCTTTTTGTACAATAACAATAGTAATATTTTGCTTCGTACTTATTCTTTTCCATTGATTTTCTGAACCAGGCTTTAGCCTTATTAATGTTTTCAGAAATTTGAGGCAGATATGTAAATTTTAATGGCGTACCATATTGTTCAACCAATTTCATTAAATCAATGTTATGAAACTGAAGGTTGTCTTTATTTAGTTTGAACTCCTCTTGTGGAAAGTAATATGTTTGATTAATTAGGTCAGAATATTTTGTATTCATTTATATGTCAATATTTTAAGTTTGTTATTTTGTGTATTAAATTTAGTGATTTTATGCTAAATCTAATATTCAAACTCTAATATTGGCAAATATAATCTGCAGTTTTTCGTGTTCTGCTTTTGAGCATTGGAAAACATCAAAACAAAACGGGCTTTTACTATTGTAAAAACGGTTCAACATTCTAAGTAAAGAACTGTTGAGACGGTTTCTGTAAGAGCTGAATTGTCTTTGTTTATTGTTTGTTTTCATCGTGGCAAATGTAAAAAATAATATATACCAAAAGCAATGCTTTTTATTAAAAAATATTTAAGATTTATAATCTTGAAACGCTTCTAGAATCAATTTATTTTCAACGGATTGGTTAATTTTTATTTTTCCGATTCCTTCGATTAATGCAAATTGAATTAAACCGTATTCATTTTTTTTGTCATGAACAAGCAATTCAAGTATAGGATCGATGTCTTTTTCTTCAAATTCTATCTGATCGTAAATGGCTTGAATTGCGGTTTTAATCTCAGAATATTCTGTAGGAGTAATTAAATTTTTATGCAGCGAGATGTAGCTCTCTAAAATCATTCCTACAGCAATTGCTTCACCGTGTAATAAGGTTGTTTTTTCTTCACTTTCTAAAAAATAACTTTCGATAGCGTGACCTAACGTATGTCCAAAATTCAACGCTTTACGAATGTTTTTCTCTGTAGGATCCTGAATTACAATCTCGTTTTTAATTTCTACTGAGCGATAAATTAACTGATCGAGCGCATTGTAATCGATAGCCTGCAGGTCTAAAAATTCTTTCCAGTACGCAGCATCATAAATTAAACCATGTTTTAGCATTTCTGCCAATCCGGAACGCATTTCGCTTTGTGGTAAAGTTTCAAGATATTGTGTATCTATTAAAACCATCTGCGGTACATTAATAACACCAATCTGGTTTTTTAAATTTCCTAAATCAACGCCGGTTTTTCCTCCCACAGAAGCATCAACCATAGATAATAGAGTCGTAGGTATATTAATGAAATCGACACCTCTTTTAAAAGTAGAAGCTACGAATCCGCCTAAATCTGTTACAACACCGCCGCCAAGATTAATTACAAGTGATTTTCTATCAGCGCCAAGCTCCGTTAATACATGCCAGATCTGAATACAGGTTTCTATGTTTTTATTAGCTTCTCCTGCTTCAAATTCAATAATTTCGATATTTAAATCTGTTTCAAGTACAGGAAGAAGTTTAGGAAGACAATGCTCATTTGTCTCAGTATCAACAATAATAAATAAATTAGAATATTTATTTTCTTTTAAATGTTTATTTAAAGCTTCGTAAGCATTCTCATTAAAATGTACGAGGTAATTGTTTGCTTGAATAGATTGCATAATTCCTGGGTTAATTGAAACCGCAAAATAAGGGATTTTTCAACAAATAATATTCAAACTTTAAACCTTATTTGTTTTAAAACGAATGATTCTAATTAAGAAGTAAGGAAAGGCGGCGGTTTTTTGTTTTTTGAAAGGGTCTATTTACCAAAGAGTATTTTTTTTCTTCTCAATTTAGTATTTTCTACAAACTTATTAACGATTTGAAAAAATATGATATCATTTAGTAAATAATATTCAAAACACTCTATATCTTTGCACAAAAACTAAACTTAATGGAAAAAATATTCGATAACACTCAAGTTGCTTTTTCACTTAAAAGTGATACCGAACTTGACAGGGCTTATTTTCTTTTTAAAATGATTGACAGCGAACCTTTGGTACGAATTGGTACAGCGGTTACTAATTTTGCTATCAAAGCACATCTTCCGGTTGAAGGATTAATTCGTGCAACTGTTTTTGATCATTTTTGCGGTGGTGTAAATGAAAATGACTGTTTAACTGTAGTAGATAAAATGTTTACCAAAGGCGTTTCATCTGTATTAGATTATTCAGTTGAAGGAAAAGAAGAAGAAGCACAATTTGACGCTGCTTTAGAAATGACCTTAAAAACTATTGAATTTGCAAAAGAACGCTTAGCGATTCCGTTTGCAGTATTTAAACCAACTGGTTTAGGACGTTTTGAATTGTATGAGAAATTAGGAGAAAAACAAACTTTAAACCCGGCTGAACAAGCAGAATGGGATAGAGTAGTGGCTCGTTTTGATCAGGTTTGCAGCGAAGCGCACAAAAAAGATGTGGCATTATTAATTGATGGTGAAGAAAGCTGGATGCAGGATGCAGCAGATGATCTGGTTACAGATATGATGCGTAAATACAATAAAGAAAAAGCTATTGTGTTTAACACCTTACAAATGTACCGTTGGGATCGTTTGGATTACTTAAAAAATCTTCATGACATCGCTAAAAAAGAAGGTTTCTTTATTGGAATGAAACTGGTTCGAGGCGCTTATATGGAGAAAGAAAACAAACGTGCCGAAGAAAAAGGATATGTTTCGCCAATTTGTGTTTCTAAACAAGCTACAGATGATAATTATGATGCAGCTGTAAATTATATGCTGGACCATTTAGAAACAATGTCAATTTTTGCAGGAACTCATAACGAATTAAGTTCATACAAACTGATGGAAATGATGGCAGCGAAAGGTATTGCCAAAAATGACCATAGAATCTGGTTTGGGCAATTATACGGAATGAGCGATAATATTAGTTATAACTTAGCCGAAAATGGATATAATGTAGCTAAATATCTTCCGTTTGGACCTGTAAAAGACGTTATGCCTTACCTTATTCGCCGTGCTGAAGAAAATACTTCTGTAGCAGGGCAGACAAGCCGAGAGCTATCGATGATTAAAGCTGAACGTAAACGTAGAAAAGGAAAGTAGTTTTCAGTCTCAGTTTACAATATATAAAAAAGCTCCAATTAAAATTGGAGCTTTTTTATTAATATTAAATCGAACAAACCCGAAGCATCGGTATTAAAAATTGGATTTTTATGTTAAGAGTTGCTAAACTGCAAGTTGCTAAGATTTTTGTATATTCCGTTTTCAAGATTTATCAATTCCTGATGTGTTCCTTCTTCAGAAATTTGTCCGTTATCCAGAACTAAAATTTTATCAGCATTTCTAATAGTCGAAAGTCGGTGAGCGATGATAATGCTTGTTCTTCCTTCCATTAATACTTCTAATGCTTCCTGCACCAGTTTTTCGCTTTCGCTGTCTAAAGATGAAGTAGCTTCGTCTAAGATTAATATACTTGGGTTTTTAAGTAAAGCCCTGGCAATTGCAATACGCTGACGCTGTCCGCCTGAGAGTTTAACACCGCGCTCGCCAACCAACGTTTCGAACTTTTCCGGAAAACCTTCAATGAAATTAAAAGCGTTTGCTTGTTTTGCAGCTAAGATTATTTCTTCATCAGAAGCATATGGTTTTCCATAGGCAATATTCTCTCTGATAGTTCCTCCAAAAAGAATAACATCCTGCGGTACAATACTCATATTACCGCGAAGATCTTCTAAATCGTAGTCGTAAATATTTTTTCCGTCAACCGTAATTTCTCCCGAAGTAATATCGTAGAATCGCAGCAACAACGAAGAAATAGTAGATTTACCGGCGCCGCTTGGCCCAACAATGGCAATTTTTTGACCAAATTCTGCAGTAAAATTTACGTTTTTCAACACTTGAATTTCCTGGCGTGTTGGGTAGCTGAAAGCAACATTATTGAACGTAACGTTTCCTTTTATCTTTTCCTGCTTTCTGTTTGAATCAGAATTGATTTTCTCCGGATTTTCGTCTAATAATTCAAAAACTCTTTCAGTCGCACCAATTGCTTTTTGAATTTGCGCATATAATTCGGCAATGCCGCCAAAAGAAGCTCCAACGAATGTTGAATATAAAACAAATGAAATTAATTGTCCAACGCTCATTTCGCCGGCAATACTCAAACGTACACCAAACCAAACTACGGCAACAATAGCTCCGAATAAACAGAAAATGATAAACGAAGCGAAATAACCACGATATTGACCTCCTTTAATAGCCAGTTTTACCACATCGCTTATTTTGCCTTTATAACGTGCAATTTCGTACCATTCGTTAGCAAAAGCTTTTACAATGCTGATTCCCTGCATAGTTTCTTCCACAATTACCTGACTTTCGGCAACCTGATCTTGTACTTTTTTAGAATATTTTCTAATAAATCTTCCAAATACAACAGCAGCAATTGCAACTAACGGCACTACTGAAAGCATCAATAAAGTTAACTTTAAACTTTCGGTAGCCAATAAAATCACACCTCCTATAATTAGGATAAACTGTCGCAAAAACTCTGCAATTGTTGTGGTTAAAGTATCCTGAATCTGTGTAATATCGGCACTGATACGGCTGTTTAATTCGCCGACTCTTTTTTGAGAAAAGAATGTCATTGGCAGTTTTACCAAATTAGTGTACAATGCCAAACGAAGGTTTGCCAGTGTGTTTTCGGTAAAATTGACAAATAATGACAATCTGAAAAAAGAGAAAAACGACTGCAGAAACAGAATTACAATTAATCCTAAAGCGATCTGATTTGCTTCGTCATTATTTTTATTCTTAACGCAGTCTACCAGCATTCCCATTAATTTAGGAAAGGCGAGGGCAGTGGCGCCTGTAAGAAGCAGAAAAATTAATCCGATGAAAAATTTCCATTTATGGTTTCCTGCGTATGTAAATATTGTTTTTGCTTTGTTAAGTGAAGTAGCAGTTATTTTTGATTTTGGTAAATCATTTTCTTTAAATCTTGCCATTAGAGTATACTATTTTAGGTATGCAAATGTATGACTCTGGCAAATCAATACAAAGCAATATGAAGAATTAGAGATCCGGATTTTGTTTTTTAACTAAATTATAAGAAAAGAATGCTTTTTCTTCGTTTTTTAAGAAGCTGAAAAATAGAAGAGTAAATAAAAAGATAAAAAAATATTTAATCTTTTTTCTAAATATGCTTGCAAATACAAAATCTAGCTGTATATTTGCACTCGCAATCACGAAATGATAGCAACCTAGTAAAATAGGGCGATTAGCTCAGCTGGTTCAGAGCACCTCGTTTACACCGAGGGGGTCGGGGGTTCGAACCCCTCATCGCCCACCAAATTAAAAAACTCCAAAGTCATTTGATATTGGAGTTTTTTGCTTTATAACATTCTATATATCAGATTTACCAGCACTAATATTTTTCATAAAACTCCCAGTCGTCTGTTAGTTTCATAACTAAAATATAATTGTCTCTATAATAGTCGTCCACTGCTTTTGGATCTTTAGAATCATTTGCCTCAATCACATAATTACCATAATCCATAATAAAACCATTAGGGTTATTAAATTTAAAACTTATTTTTCTAACCTCTAAGCTGTTATTTTGAGAACATGCTTTGGAGTTGTATAAATTGCCTTTATAAATTCGAAAACAAGAACCATATCCAATGGTATTATTAAAGTTTCTTTTTTGATCGTACTCCAAATTATTGCCGCTTTTATCCAATAGTTCGTTTAAAGCTTTAAGATTTTTTGGTTCTTTTTGTATCGCATGCAGGATTAAAACATTAAAATCAGGAAAAGATATTAATACCGTATCTTTAATTACGAGACTGCCTATTTTTTCCTCAGACGGAAATCCTTCTCTTTTGAGTAAATCAATCAATTTATCGGTTACCCTTTCTGTAGTTTCATATAAAACTTTCTGGCTTTTTCGTTTTTCCAGCCCATACTCAGCCTGATCTTCATTAAGCAAGTTATCTAATTCTTTTTTTAAGGGTAGATTCCACTTTGCTTTTGCTGCTTTAGATATCGAGTCATATTTAATGCTAAAGTTTTTCCATTCTACATTTTTTCGCAGACCGTTAAAAATCTTAGCATTAAAATATGGGAGATCAATGCCTTTATAAGCCAATTTTTCACTCCACGAAAAAGCTGCTTTTAAATCTCTTGATAAAATCGCACAGCGCACTGCATTATGAATATCTCTTGCAAAAAGAACCGGATACTTTTGTGCTAAAAGATTGTATTCGTCCTTTGCCTTACCAAACTGCCTGCTCAGAATATAGTTTTCGGCATTTTTGGTATAAGTGTAATACGTAATTTCTTTTTTTTCTGCTTCTTCTTTTTTAATATCAGCTACTAATTTATTCGATGTAATTAACGGAACACAATCGTAGTTTTCCCTTTTTATTATTTTGCTGCGATTATTTTTTTCAGGGTTATAAATCATGGCGCCTATATCAAATATTTCAGAATAACTTGAACCAAAGGCAAGCAGCGTATTTTTACTAACCTTACCGCTTATTTTAAAAGGCTGTTTTTCTGCCATTAATATTTTAGAATAAGCGTATTTTTTAAAATAAAATGCCGGAAATGTATCGAGGGCAGTAAACTCATTCGTTTCTTTGTTATTGATTTTTACATCTACAGAATCTTTATTTACAGTTCGTCCCAAATAACAAATTCTCGATGTATCTGTCTTTTCGCCCAAAAAGATCTCAATATATTTTTTCTCTTTTTTAGTTTTAATAAATACATTGCTTCCCCAATCATTATTTCCACTCACAAAGCCTTCAATATCTACGATATTGTTATTTGCATTATAAGTACATTTCGAGATTTCAACTTTTAAAAAACACATGGATAGGTTTTCTATAAAATGAAAATTTCTATATGTTTTACTGCGAAAAGTTACTCCATAATTATTAATACCTTTATATTTTCTCGCATCTACAAAGCAAGGTGATGTTATCGAATCTTTTGAAACACTAAACCAATTACTTTGATTTTTATCCCAGAAACTATATACTTCATTGAATATTTTGTTTTTATCAAAATCAGTTTGATTATAAGCATTCTTTGATTGCTTTTGCCCGAAAGAGAAATTGATAAAAACGACATTGATTAAAATAACAAGAAACCCTTTGTAGACTTTTTGCAAAATGATGATTTTAAGTAGTTATAAAAATCAATATTAAATCAAAAAAACAGAACATCCAATTAAAAAAGTAAACTTCTGCAATTCTTAAAAAATAAATCGCAATTTACGGGAAACCACAATTATAGTATTGATTTTTAATGTAATATTGCAAAACTTACTTGTTTATTTAATAGTAAGTTATCTACAATTTTAATCAAGATTAAGATGGAAATAAAAATAAACAAAAGACATAAAATACTTGGCGTATTTTCTCTGATATCGATTTTATTTTTAGTGATTTTTATAACATTAAAATATCTTGATTTCTCAGGACTGGAATTAGAAGAAAAATGGATTTTTGTTTCAGGAATACCTATTATAATTGGGCTTTTTTTGGGTGGATATATTAAGAATTTTAAAGGTTTAGGTCTTGAGATAGAAGCGTCATTAAATAAAGAATTACCAGATAATTTGATTTCTTCAATTACAGAAAACACAATTGTAGATACACACAAAATAGATAAAAAAGCTATCAGTGATCTTGAGAAGTTAAGTGAAGCAGAGGTGAGGAATATTTCAGGGATTCGTTTTATTTTCAATCGTAAAGGATATTACGAGGAAACGTTTGTTAAAGAATATTTTCGACGCTTACACAATCTAAAATATGTGGAAATAATTGATGCCGAATATAAATTTCAGTTTTTAATTCCAATCAGTCATTTTAAAAGTAATTTTGATCTAAATTTTATTACAATAAAAGGTTTTATTAATCAAATTGATGAGGGAATTCTTGATTCAAATTTTCCTGGAGCTATAACTGCATTTGTTAGTAAAAGTGACAGTTTACTGGATGCTTATCGAAAACTACTAGGTAACACCAAAAAGATTGAAACTCCTGAAGATAAAAAACTTCCCGTATTAGATTCAGATCATCGATTAATTGGGTTGTTATCAAAAAATAAAGTCGAAGAATATATAAGCAAAGAAGTACTCGACAACTACGAGAAAAACGGTAACTAACAGCAGTCTTTTTAGGCTTATTTACTCTAAATCGAAATCCGGTTATTTAATTCCCTGTGTTTCTTTCCCCATTTTTCAAGCTCCTCAATAATATTTTTTAACTCATAGCCAATTTCGGTTAGTTCATATTCCACTCTTGGCGGTACTTCGGCATATACTTTACGGCTGATTATTTTGTTTTCTTCCAATTTCCGAAGCTGCAGCGTAAGCATTCGTTCTGTTATAGCTGGCATACATTTTTTTAATTCTCCAAAACGTAATTTTCCATTTATTAAATAACAGCAAATAGCCAAAGACCATTGACCGCCCATAATATTCGATGCATAAACTTCTAAACACTCATTTGACAAGGCTTGTTTATTAGCAAAATTGGTCGAAGTTTCCTTTATTTTAGACATTACTTACCTTTTTTATAGTACCATACAATTAGCTGCTAACCTACAAAATTAATGTATTCAAATTATCTTCGCACTCAAATAATATAAAATTTACAGAAGATGAAAACATTAGTAATTGTAATACATCCCAACATTGAGGAGTCTGTAATTAATAAAAGATGGATCGAAGAACTTAATCAATATCCTGAAAATTTTACAATTCACGAATTACACAAATTATATCCCGATGAAAAAATTGACATTCAGGCAGAACAAAAATTACTGGAAGAACATGATAAAATTGTTTTTCAGTTTCCGTTTTATTGGTTTAACTCTCCGCCTTTATTTAAAAAATGGCTTGATCAGGTTTTAACTTACGGCTGGGCTTACGGAAGCAAAAGCAATTACAAGATGTCGGGAAAGAAAGTTGCATTGGTCATTTCGGTAGGAATAGACGAAAGCGACTATCAAGAATCCGGGAAATATAAGTATACTCTGGAAGAATTAACCCGTCCTTTTGAAGTTACTTTTGAGTACATAAAATCAAATTATAAACCTCTTTTTGCTTATTACGGAATAGAACAGAATTCCTCTGATGAATGGATCCAAAAGAGTATCCCGCTCTATCTAAACTTTTTAAATTCGCTGTAATCTTTATAAGTCGAAAAAAAACATAAAAATAGTGTTCACAAGAAGTTCAAAATTAAATCGTTAACTTAGTTATAATCAATTTTAAAACTACAGTTTATGAAAACTAAAATGATATGGGCAAACTTGGTTTCGCATGATTTGCAAAGAACAATTCAATTTTATAATGAGTTGGGTTTTAAACAGAACGGAAAAGAAACAGAAGAACTAGTAAGCATCTCTTTTGCAGAAAATAATTTTATTATTAATTTTTTCGTGCCCAAAAGATTTGAATGGGCGCTAAAAGGTCCATCAGCTGATGCTAAAACCGAAAACGAAATTATTTTTTCGTTATCTGCAGCGAGCAGAGAAGAGGTAGATCAGTGGCTGGAAAAAGTAAAAGTAGCAGGCGGCACTATTTTTTCTGAACCTGAGAATTTTGAAGCAGGCTATACCTTTGGATTTGCTGATCCTGATGGTCATAAATTCAATTTTTTATATTGGCCCGGAATGTAATTCAATAGCTTTCTCGCTTTATCTGTACCTGTAATTTATCCATTTTTGTATCTCTAATTTTTATTTTGAATTAGTTATGTTTGCTTTAGTATGCTTAGTCGTGATCTATGGAACGCTTGTATTTTAAAGACACCACTATGTGAAAAAAATTAAAAAAGAAAATTTACAATAAAATGGAACCAAAACAAACAGATCTGACTAATACTACCGAAAGCAACTTCTACGATTATCCAATATTTATTATTGGTAACGGGGTAATTGCAAAAGCTTTGGCAGTATCTTTAGTTTTGAATGGAAGAAATGCAGTAATTATTCGCGGAAGTATTGACAATCAACCAGCAAGTACTGAAAATATTAAGGTTCTAATTGCAGATGAAATTTTAGAAGCCGAAGTCCTGATTGACTCCCTGTCTAATTATGAAAGTCTGAATGGAATAATACTGCTCACCAACAAATCTTTTGGAAATGCGGTACTGGCGGATAAATTGCAAAATAAAACCGGAAATTCCCCAATAGTATTTCTGCAAAACGGGCTGCATATTGAAAACAGTTTTATTGACAAAGGCTTTAATGAACTGTACAGATGCGTTTTATTGGCTACCAGTGAATCATTAGAAGACAATAAAGTACGATTTAAGTTAGTAGCACCATCACCAATAGGTATTATCAAAGGTTCGGACAAAGTTCAGGAAACTATTGTAAATATACTTGATACGGATGTTTTTTCATTTCGAATAGAACATGATATACAAACTCTTATTTGGAAAAAAGTAATAAGCAATTGTGTTTTTAATTCGATATGTCCTTTACTGGAAACAGATAACGGAATTTTTCATCGCAATAAAGAAGCATTAGAAATTGCCAAAAAAGTAATTGCAGAATGTCTAATAGCGGCAGAAGCGTATGGTATTGGCTTAACTATGGAAGTTGTATTAGAAAATATACTTTCAATAAGTAAAATGTCTGACGGGCAAAAAATTTCAACCTACCAAGACATCTTAAATAAAAGAGAAACAGAAATTGAAACAATGAATTTAGCGATTGCCAAAGCAGCCGTTTTAAAAGGCAGTATAAATGTTCCGCTTAATTCCC
Source organism: Flavobacterium johnsoniae (assembly GCF_001879205.1). GTDB lineage: Bacteria > Bacteroidota > Bacteroidia > Flavobacteriales > Flavobacteriaceae > Flavobacterium > Flavobacterium johnsoniae_A. The sequence goes on along the minus strand of NZ_MLFK01000009.1, from coordinate 532,117 downwards.
TGCTTGGTGAATTGGTTAAGATTAAGTCAGAAATATCCAGAAACTAATTTAACAAAGCTCCATTACGATTAATGGAGCTTTTGTTTTGATTATTTTATTTTCTTTGGTTCCAGAATTTTTTTATCCCATTCTTCTTTGGCTTTTCTGTTTTCTTCAAAACTTTTATCAGAATGTATGCTTTCTTCAGCCAAGTGTGTCTGTTCTTGTGCTTCTCCTGCGTAAATTATCATTTTTCGCTCGTAATCTTTAACCGCCGATAAGAGATCAGGAAAATCTCCTTCAGTTAGATTTTTAGTTAGATACAACGCATCCAGCAGCCCAATATTTACACCAATCCCCGCAAATGGGGGCATAACATGAGCTGCATCACCTACTAGTGTGATATCGCTCTGCGTTTTCCAGGGTTCATCTAAAAACATTCTGCGCATGGGCAAACCAACAAAATTATCGGTAGCATGAAATAATTCCTTGTATACAGGATTCCAGTTTACAAATAGTTTGTCTAAATAATGAAGTACTTTTTGTTTATTTGAAAAATCCATTTCTTCTTTCTCAATCCAGTTTTCCTCTGTTTTGAAAGACAAATAGTAATTGAGGGCGCCATTCGATTTAACCTGGCAAAAAAGCATTTTTCTTTCTGCAAGTGCCATTGTATTTTCTTCTCCCGATAGTTTCTTAAACAAAGGACAATTAATCTCAGGATTTAAAACTTCACCTTGTATAATGTAGGTTCCTGTGTATTGAGGCTTAATAGAAGTAACCAAATTTCTGGCTTTGCTTTTTCCGCCATTGGCAATAATTACAAAATCAGCAAAAGCCGAATTTCCATTTTTAAATTGTAAGCGATATTGATTGCCGGTCTTTTCAATTTTAGTCAGTTTGCTGTCCCAAACCACGGTATCTTTATTCAAGCTGTCTAATACTATTTTTCTCAAATCATTTCGATCAATTTCAGGGCGATCAAATTTGGTTTCTTCTGCTGGCATATTTTCCTCCAGAATTTCAGCATTAATGTCAAGGCTTCTTTCTCCTGTTGGTCTTGCATACTGATAGTAGATTTCTAATAAACCAGCTTCTTCCAAAGCGAGCTGTCCGCTGCCTTTATGAATGTCAAGTGTACCACCGGAAATTCTTGAACTGGCATTTTTATCCCATTCGTAAACGGTTACATCTATGCCTTTTTGCTGTAAAAGTCTTGCTGTTGTTAAGCCTACAGGTCCGCCGCCTATAATGGCTGTTTTTTTATTTTGTAATAACATAATTGCTGTATTTAATATTTACAGCACAAAATTACTTGTCGTTTATGGCGGAAACTTGAATAAATCGGTCGTTTTTATTTTGGTGCAATTCGCGCGGATTTACACCGGATAGTTTTTTCACTTCTCTGCTAAAATGAGCCTGATCAGAAAAATTTAATTCAGGAAAAAGCTTCCCTTTTTTAATCTGCTCGAAAGAAACCCGAAACCGTAAAAAACCACAATAGACTTTTAATGAAATTCCAAAATATCTGGTAAAATAACGGTTTATCTGCCTGCTTGTCCAAAATGTTTTTTCAGAGAACTCTTTGATTGTCATTTCCCCATTTGAAGCATAGATCAACTCAAATAGTTTTTGTTTGCGAGGGTCAATTGTATTAGGAATAAATTGTTTTATAATTTGAGAAGCTTTAATGCAAAAAGCATCAAAATCATTAATATCTGATTCTTTAAAACCCCAAAAGTCATCAGGAAGTAATTGAAATTCATTTAAAAGATGGGCGATAGATTGATGAAACAAATATTCGGCCGCAATGAGTTTGAAACTGATAAAAAACATCTTAGTATCGATGTCTATTTTTCTTTTATCATACAAAGTCCCCAGTCCCAGGAGATAAATCTGAAACGGTTCATTTCCATCTTTAGAAAATACCAAATCAAAATTAGCATCAGGCATTACAACAACTTCTTTTTCTATTCCTGTCGTATTTTCAACCATCCAAAAACATTCTACAAAATCAGCAATTGCTTTGTCCGGCAGATTTTTTTTGTATTGAATTTCGTCGTTTGTCATCGTTTTAGTTTCTTGTAGAAGCAAGTTACATTATTTCACCCAGCCGACTTTTTTTCTCCATTCATTCATTTCCTGCATCCGTTTTTTATGATCTTTTGCAGGCGATTGATTTTCATCTGCTGCGCGTTTTCTAATGCTTTCTGTTTGTTCTTCAAGAGTATTCAGCCCAATAAGCTTTCTTCTCTCATTTACTTTAATCAAATTATCATATTCATTCGGGCTTAATTCCCCATTATCGTCCCAATCAAATTGGGTTCCATACGACTGCGGCTTTTCTTCAAAAACAGCAATACGATCAGTGAGGTAAGCTAAATTTACTGCATCAGCTTTGTTTTCATTAGCCGCATTTTCTAATAATTCTCTGCATTTTTTCATAAAGGCAGGCTGACCAATCGAATGTTGTATTACCAGCCAGGCAGCATTGCAGGCCTCTGCGCCAACTTTTTCAATAGTGGGATAACCAATTGTATCTATTATATCATTTAATATTTTTGCATTTGTATCATGCAATTCTGCCATTTCTTTGTTATAACCGTCACCAAGTTGTTTATTTTGAATAAGTAGATCTCTTAATTCTAAATCAGCATTTTTAAGGTCAATTATTCTTTTGGCAATACTTTTATAATTCATTTTAAGAAAGTTAATCCGTTATTTTGAAACAACTCACATATCCATATTTTTAATCCATCCATCCTGAAGAGTATAAATATGCTTTACAGTCCGCCGGAATTGTATCAAGATGCTTTTTATCTTCTAAAAATCTAACAAATCGGTTCCCAAAGCTCAATTTTATTGCCTTCGGTATCCATTATGTGTACAAATTTTCCGTAGCTGTAGGTTTCAATATCATCCAGAATCGTAACACCGTTTTCTTTAAGTTTTTCTAAAAGTCCTTCGATATTCTGTACCCGGTAATTAATCATAAACTCTTTTTTCGACGGAGCAAAATATTCATCTCCCTTCTTAAAAGGACACCACTGCGTAGATTCTACCTGCTCTGGTTTGTCGATATTTCTGGATTCAAAACTTGCCGAACCCCAGTCGTTGATTTCAAGCCCTAAATTTTTAGCGTACCAGTCTTTAGTCTCCTGTGGGTTTTCAAGAAAAAAGAAAACACCTCCAATTCCTGTTACTTTTGGTTGATTTTTAGATTTTTCCATGATCTTAGTTTTTTAGTTAAGAAGCTGTCAATAGTTTGTTTCGTCTAATATAAAACTATTTTTATCACTAAAATTTTTAATCCATAAATTTCATAAATGAAAAATCAGTTTTAAACATTTCATTCTCATTTTCCTGCGTATCAAACTGGGCTTTTTTTGCATAAACCAACATTCTTTGTTCATAATTTTCGATTGCGTCCTCAATGGTTTTAAAATTCCCTTTTACCAGGTTTTCAGATAAAATCAAAGCATCCAGAAGTCCAATATTTGCACCTTGGCCGGCAAAAGGAGGCATTAAATGGGCGGCATCGCCAATAAGCGTAATAGGCAAGGGGCGTCTGTTTTCCCACGGTTTATCGAGTGGTATTTTCTTTGTTGGCAAACCCTTAAAAAAGGAAGTAGAACGGAACAATTCTTTGTAAACTTCATCCCACTCAAAAAGTTTATCCAAAAGAAATTCTATCACATTATCAGTGTTTTTAAAATCTAATTCTAAATTTTCCGGCGTTTTAAACATTACATTATAACTTAAAGCTTTGTTGTTTTTGGGGTTCGCAACCAATAAGTTACCATTTTCAGTCGTCATCAGGATATTCTCATTACAAAGCTGATAGAAATCCGGGCATTTAAGTTCAGGTTCTAAAACTTCGCCCTGAATGATAAATGTTCCCGTAAACTCAACTTCGGCATTGGTAATGTATTTTCTAACTTTAGTCATACCACCGTTAGCCCCAATAACAAAATCGATTACAGCCGTTTTGTTATTTTCAAAATGCAAAAGCCATTTACCGTTTTGCTCTTCGAGTTGTGTTAATTTACTGTCCCAAATAACCGTATTGTCTTTTAAACTATTGATTAATAAGGTTCTTAAGTCGTTTCTGTTTATTTCAGGATTGTTAAATTCTTCTCCCTGAGATGTTTTCTTTATAAATATGATATTTCCGTGCTGGTCTGCAATCGTTCTTCCCATTGGGATCGCCAGATTATAATAGTCTTCCAGTAATCCGGCTTTTTGCATGGCATCCTGTCCCGAACCTTTGTGCAAGTCTAATGTAGCGCCCCAAATTCTCGCTTTTGAGTCTTTGTCTCTTTCGTAAACGGTTACATCAGCTCCGTTTTGCTGCAGCAATCTTGCCATAGTTAAACCAACAGGGCCTGCGCCAATAATGGCTATTTTTTTATTCTCTAGTAACATAATTTGTCGTATTAATTAGGCTACAAAGTTGAAAAAGAAGCATTAGATGAAATAGTAAAAATCAGCCGTTTTTTGAATTTGATTTTTTAATTGCTACAATATCCATAAAACGATTGCCGGTATTTTTACTTAATTCTTTTGGCGTCACGCCGGAGTATTTTTTAATCTCTTTGATAAAATGATTCTGGTCTGTGAAGTTTTGTTCCGGAAAAAGATTTCCTTCGCTGATTGTTTTAAACGAAGATCCAAAACGAAGAATATTGCAATAAGCTTTAAGCGAAATACCAAATTGCTGATTAAAGTAACGGTTAATTTGACGACTGCTCCAAAACACATTTTCAGATAGTTCCTTTACCATTACAGATCCTTCTGAAGCATAAATAAGTTCGAACAATTTCTTTTTCCGACTGTCCATATTATCTATTAAAATGCCTTTTATTATTTGAGTTGATTTACGGCTAAAATTTTCAAGACTGCCTAAATCGCTTTCTTCAAACTGCCATATTTCATCTGAAATATTTTTTCCGCCGTTTAAGACATCTTTAATCGAATCGCCAAATAAATATTCTACCGCCAATAATTTAAATCCTATCGAAAACATCTTTGCATTGGCCGGAATCATAACCTGGCTGGGAATTGTGTCTAAACCTCTAATTGATTTTTGCCAGACATCAGAATTCATTTTCATAACAGCCAGATCAACCATTCCATTTGGTAAGATGGTTGACGGAATATCTTTTCCGTTTTTGTTTTCAAGCATCCAAAAACTGTGTACAAAATGCGAAATCAAAGAATCCGGTAAAGCAGACTGAATTATTAAGCTCATTAGTTAATCAAAAATTTAATTCAAAAGTACTATTTACTTCTTTAATGCTTTGTTTTTAAGGCGTTAAAAGAATAAGAAATCATTAAATAGCTCCAAAAGGCGAGTTTATTTTCATTTTGAATTTTAGGAAGATACTGCATCGTATCTGAAGAACTATAGCAGGATAAAGCATAATTAATTTCTAACTGCTTTATAGGCAGATATTTTAGAGAAAGATCACTCTCAAAACCCAGGTATTTTTTTGCATTTTGACCAGCAGAATTTTTTAAGGGAAACTGGTTGTAAAACAGATGAAAATCAGAGCGGACAGAAAGTTTGCTATTTAAAGGAACCGTAATAAATAAATACGGATTTATCAAACCTTTCCCGCCAACATCCGTTGGAAAACGGGTAAAGACATTCATATTCCCATTAAACTTCCAGGTAACGCCATACAGTACATCAAAACTTTCAGACTCTTTTAAAGGTAGTTGAGAACTGTTTCCGCTGATTATTTCTGCACCTAAACGCCAGACCGAACTTTTTAATGACAATCGGATTTCGGGCTGTAAATAATAGGCAGATAATCTTTTGCCCTGAGGCGTACGGCCAAATTGCAAATAAGAATTTAAGGTGTAATACCATTGCTTTCTTTTGAGCTCAATTCTTCCTCCTGTAGTGGCACGGACATAGGCAGTTGCGGAGTTTGCATCTTCAAATAAATCAACAGCATTCAATGAATTAAATGAAAAACCATTATCAAAATTGTAACTGAAATTATTTACAACTAAGTATTTATATCGATTTGCTGCTACGGGAGAATAGACTGGATCGAATTCGTTTCCATATTTTCGGGTAAACAAAAAGAAAAAGTCGTTTGCAAAATGCTTCCCATAGTTCATTAATCGGATACCTTCATGTGCTCTGCCTTGCTGTGCCCACGGAGCATCAGAAAAAAGCCTTCCGTTATCTAATAAAATACTTTGTCTTCCTAAACGAATGTGGAATGATTTAATTTTGGCTTCAAAAAACAACTGATAAAAGTTAATACTTCCAACTTTAGATTTCAGATTTTGTTCTTCCCATACATGAATTTCCTGCACGTCTGATTTTATCAGCCATTTTTCCCTGGTATACGACATTGAAATTCTGTTTCTCTGTGTGGTATAAAAATAAGGATCAATTGAATCGTTTGGAGGGAGAAAATAGTTCGAAGTATATTCTACTCTTGGCCGAAGTTCTACATTTATTAAAAACTGGCCTGAAGAATTGTCTGATTCCTGAGCCTTTAATTGAATAGAGGCAGTTATGAAAAAGAAAAAAATAAAGATTTTGATCAAGTTTTTTGTCATCATTTTTATTTTCTCTTTAATAATTCTTTAGATCAGGAGTTTAAATTAACAAGATTCTTTCTTTAATTTTGATGCAGCTAATATATAATTATTTTGAAAACCAAATTCATTATTTTAACACATAAAACATTGATTATGTTAGCGAATACTTCTTTGGCTTTAATCCAATATGCTGTTCAAAAACCCTCGAAAAATGACTAAGATTCGTAAATCCGAGCTGGTAACCGACTTCCGAAACTGAGAGGTGATTTTCTTTTAATAATCTGGCCGCTTCCTGCATTCGCATAAACTGGTAATATTCAAAAACACCTTTGCCAAAAGTCTGTTTGAATAATTTTCGAAGTTTTGGCTCACTCATCCCGGCTTCTTTAGCCAATGAAGCAATATCCGGGGCCTTATCCAAATTAGACTGCAAATGAAATTTAATGGCATAGACAGCCTTTATATCCTTAATATGAATACCGCTTGCTGGCATTTCTTCGCGTTGCAGCAACATAGCAAAAATATGGCATAACAATTCTTCACATTTTAGTTTATTATAATGCTTTTCTAAACTTTCGGGAACAGATTGATACAGCATTTCACTGGCAGTTGTAATCATAGCTGGCGTAATTCCAATTTCAAATGCAAAATTTTCTTTTCCGTCCAGTATTGTTGTAACAATTGGGTGATGCAACCCGCCAAATCTTTCCTGCAGATATTCTCGCGAAGCTGCAATGGTTACGCTTCTAAAAAATGTATTCTGAGGCATGGCTACTACAGAAGAAACAGCCTGCATTGCTATAAAAACGTTGGATTGTTCCGGCAATAATTGTTTGTCTTGATATACAGAAGAATCAAAAATACCGTTCAAAAAGAAAATCACATTTCCTAGTCCGTCCGGCAGTTCATTTTTGCGTTCGAGTACAATTTCTTCTTTCAGATAATAATTCCGGATCATCATTCTTAAATCACTTCCCCAATTGAATCCGGTCATAAAACCTTCACCCAATCTTTCGGGAATATCAATAAAACGTCCGCGAACCGAAGCCCCAATTGCATCAGCAAATTTGTGCAATATTCCAGAACCATTTTCATCAACTACTTCAATTTTCATTTACGACTATTTTAATATCAAAATAAGGTATTTTATCCCTAAATATACAGATAATTTTGTAATGAAATTAAAAGAAAGAAAAATATGTTATTAGATAATAAAAGAATTGCCATTATCGGCGGAGGCCCAGGAGGTTTAACTCTTGCCAGATTATTACAGCAAAAAGGAGCAGATGTAAAAGTTTATGAAAGAGACGAGAACAAAGATATCCGCCAGCAAGGTTCTACACTTGATCTGCATGCAGATACGGGCTTAAAAGCCATGATTGAAGCGGGATTAATGGATGAATTTAAAAAATACTATCGACCTGGTGCCGATAAAATGAAAATAATAAATCGAAATATGACCATTGTATACGATGATCATCAAGAAAAGCCGGAAGAAGATTTTGAGAATGAGCATTTTCGTCCCGAAATTGACCGCGGTCCTTTACGTGATTTATTGATTGCGTCTCTTAAGGAAGATAATATTATTTGGAATTCTAAATTCACAGAAATGAAGCCTTCAGGGCAGGGCTGGGAAGTTTTTTTTGAAAATGGTTCGAGTGCTTATGCCGATATTGTGATCGCCTCTGACGGCGCAAATTCACGTGTTAGAAAATATATTACCAATATTCAACCTGTTTTCTCTGGCATTACGGCAATTGAAATTAATGTTTATAATGCCGAAAATAATGCGCCTAGACTTTGGCAGCTGGTAAACGGCGGGAAAGTATTTGCCTTAGAGAACGGAAAAACCCTTTTATTCAGTGCAAAAGCCGATGGAACACTTTCGGTTTTAATTGGAATAAAAACAACTTATGACTGGCTGGCAAAATCAGGAATTGATTTTAAGAACAAAATTGAAGTAGGAGAATGGTTTAAAAAGGAATTTAGTGACTGGAGTCCTGAATGGCAGGAAATTTTTAATAATGATGAAATTTGGATAATGCCCCGTCCAATGTATCATTTTCCATTAGATCAGTATTGGAATCCTCTTCCAAATCTTACTATGATTGGTGATGCAGCACATCGCATGCCACCGTACGCAGGAGAAGGGGCAAATCAGGCCCTGGCAGATGCCTTAGAGCTGTATGAAGTATTAACCTCTAATTTGTTTACAGACCTGAAAAATGCAATTGGTTTCTTTGAGAAAAAAATGTGTGCCAGAGCTTCTGAAATTACTGAAATAACATTACAGCAGACAGAAGCAATGCACGATGAAAATAATTTACAGCTTTTATTAGACTTTTTTAACGAAGCCGTGAAGGGTTTTTAGTCTCAGTTTTCAATCTCGGTTTGCAGTTTCAGTTTTTAGTTTTCAGTGCAAAAATTATAATACTGAAACTGCAAACTGAAAACTAAATACACTTTCTTTCAGAGGGTCTGAAATACCAGGATGTTACAGTTAAAACTAATAATAAAGCCGGACCAAAATATTCAGTGCCTGAATCTCCGCTTGCAAAATGAGAAAAAATAGCACCGCTCATTGCAAAAAAGAAACCAGCATAAGCCCATTCTTTTAATAATGGAAATTTCGGAATTAAAACGGCAATTACACCAAGAATTTTCCAGATACCAAGAATGGTTAAAAAATAAATCGGATAACCTAAATGCGCCATCATAACGGCTTCTTCTTTCATTTTTAACAGTTGTACAATTCCTGTTGCAGTCATTCCCAATGCCAGCCAAAGTGTAGCAATCCAGTATATAATTCTATTGCTCTTGCTCATAATAATTTATTTAAGTTGGTTAACGATTTCCTGTAAACGATTGTGCGCCATATTAAGACCTTGCGCAAATGGAAGTTTCAATTGATAATCTCTATGCTCAACCGATTTGTAGATAGTCTGAATGGTTAATTTGCTTGTTTCTTCTGTCAATTTTTCAAATTCGATAAATTCCAATTGAGGAGCAAAATTGGCATTTTCCATTTCAAATGTTCTGATAATTCTCTTTTCTGGAACAAAATCATGAATAACGCCATTGGCACTAAACACTACATTTCCGTTAGGATCTCTGGTTTCAAATTTCCAGCCGCCGAATTTTTTGTTTTCTAATTTTAAAACTTTTGTTCCCATCCATTGTTCTACAATTTCTGCTTCGGCGTAAGCTTTAAACAGTAATTCCAACGGAAGATCAAATTCTCTTGTAATTAGAATTTCCTGCTGACCGTTTTCGGCACTAATTTTTGTTTTCTTTTCCATAACATTTAGTTTTTTGGTTTATAGTTTTTCATAATATCTTCCAGTTTATTAAAACGATCATCCCACATTTTGCGGAAAGGCTCAATAAAATCTGCTACTTCTTTAATCTTCTTAGCATTTATATGATAGTAAATTTCTCTTCCATTTTGCTGTTGTTCTAATAATTCACATTCAGTTAATATCTTAATGTGTTTTGAAATGGTTTGTCTTGATGACTCAAAATTTTCAGCTATTGTACCGGGTGTCATAGCTTGTAATGCCACTAAGCTTAAAATCGCTCTGCGGGTTGGGTCGGCAATTGCCTGAAAAACATCTCTACGTATTTCCATTGTGCAGTTATTTGACTGCAAATATAATGCAGTTATTTGACTGCGCAATATTTTTTTAAGATTTTTTATTTTTTTTTGAGTTTTTCTAAAAAATACCACGTTTTACAACCTATCATAAGGGGTTTTGATCTGTTAAAAAAAATATCGTAGATAAACAAAACACTTACAGAACTATAATTTTGCCTGATTTATTCAATTTTTTCATAATTTTAAATCAAAAAAAATGAATAACACAAGAGTATATAAAATCCTATTTTCGAGTGTATATCCATTATACATTCAAAAAGCTGAAAAGAAGGGAAGAACTGCAGAAGAAGTAGATAACGTTATTTTGTGGTTAACCGGCTATAGTGAAACACAATTTAGAAATCAGATTGAAAAGAAGGCAGATTTGGAAACTTTTTTTGCCGAAGCTCCGAAAATAAATCCAAACGCTTCAAAAATTACGGGAATGATCTGCGGATACCGAATTGAAGAAATTGAAGATCCGCTTATGCAAAAGATTCGCTATATGGATAAACTGGTCGATGAGCTGGCCAAGGGAAAAAAGATGGAAAAGATATTACGTGAATAGAGCAACCCTCTAAAGAATTTCTGTTAGAGGGTTTTTAAATTTATATTTAATCTAATCCGGCAAATATAAACGATGGCGCCGGTTTAAAATTCATAGATGATTCACCTGAATAATTTTCATTATTAGCCAGACTTAGTTTCTTAATTTTTCCTTTTTCGCTAAAATCAAGTTTACTAAATTCTACCCAGACTACATTTGGATTCAGCACATTATCAAAATAATAAACAAGATTTTTATGATCTGCAACAGTTCTCCATCTTGTAGAAGATATATTAGGCTCAGTTTCAGATGAAATCCCAAGCGGAACAGAGCAATTTCTAATAACACCAAAAACACTGGCAAGCGCCGTTCTAATATTATCAGTTTTAGGAATTGCATCGATATAATATGAGGCTCTTACAAATCGATCTGCCGCACGATTAGTTCCCGGCATCATAATCGTTCCGGGAATTCCTTTCCAGTACGTATTTATAGCCAGTTGCTGCTCAAAAATAGGAGAGTTGGTCATGGCAACATATTTCCTGTCATGATGAATAACTAAGTTTCCGTTTATATATTCAAAAATAGCATTATCTCCAGAGGCATCAGAAATTGATAAATGTACCGTTGCAAAAATATTAGTACCCGGAATGTGAGAAGAAGTTATAACAAAATCTTTCTTTTCTAATGCCGTTACTGCTTCAGAAACTGTCGAAAAATTGTCCAGAACATATTGCAGCCATAGCGAAACCGCAAGTCCTTTGGTTTTTCCATTTTTTTCAAAAGGAGGATAAGTAGATTCTACCAGCCAAAGTAAATTGCCTGCTAAGCCTTTTTCGTTCATTCCGTCAGACGAGGCAATGTCCCAGGAACTGGTTATAACGCTTCCGTATTTTGATTTCCATTTGATCGAGCTGGTTCCTACTTCGCCAAATCGCTCAATTCCTCTGGGAAAAAGCCACAAATTGGCCGGAATTTCACCTTTCCAGTCCATTGAGCGGGCTGTCAAAATTGTTCCATTTAAACCTTCGTAAACAATTCGGGTACATGAAAAAGTTTTTTCGGTAAAGATCAATACACATACTAAAACCAATAACGCTGATAATCTATTTTTAAATTTCATAGTTTTTTGATTATTAATTATTTAAGTCTGGATAATTTAAGAAATTAAATATAAAAAAACCACTTAATAAAAGTGGCTTTTTCAATGTTTTTTCAGGTTATATTTTTTTGAGTGTAATTTTCATTTCTTTACTGTCCAATATCAACTCATCGTCTGTAATAGTACTTTCGCATGGGTATGGGGTACCAACTTCATCTTTAATTACTAAACTTTTTCCACCTTTTGTCAATGCATAAGTACCGTTTGTTATCTCACTTGTTAAAAATCCGGTAACATGACCATCATTTGTAAATGTAAGAGTTCCATCACTTAAAATAACGGATTTTAAAGAATCCGAGAGAGGCATTTTAGCTTCTACGGCAGTAATTTTCCAGGAGTTTACTAATTTACTTCTACCCTTAGAGCATGAAATCAATAATACTGCCGCCATTGCAATTCCGAAGATAAATAATTTAGATTTTTTCATGATTTTGCGATTAAAAATTAGATAGGAAAAGTTACAAAAAAAAGTATTACTCCTAACATTTAATTAACAAAAAGCAGAATTAAATTATCTGATTACTAATATTTTAAGGATTAGACAGAAGTTTTGTCAGTAAAAAAAGATCAATTTAAGGTCAAAGCTCCCAGAATTTCTTCGTACATAAATGGTCCGCCCGGATAGGTTGCAGTATAATCCAGATTCATCCAGACCTGGCCGCGTTCATCAATATGATAGTGCAGTTTTTTACCGTAGCTTTCTTTCTGAAAAAGCACATTTTTAATCAGATAATTAACTTTTTCCAAATCGATTAAAGAACCTATTAAAATTTCCGGATAAATATGACCTTTGGTATGAATCAGTCGGGGAGTACCTCCAATAGAACGAATCGCAGCGGCCATTAATATCGAATGATCGTCGCAGTCTCCGGAGAAATATTGCAGCGATTCACTGGCAGTAGCAATATAATCGCCTTCCTTTGGGTCGTTAACATAATTCCAACGGCCGTTTATTTCTTTAAATACGGCAAAGCATTGTATAATAGTTCTGTAATCAGAATAGCCTTTTATCCCTTTAAAATGCTTTGTTGTGGCCATAATAGCAAAATTCCGCACTTTCGGATTTTGATATTCTATCGCATTTAAAATTTTTGATTTATTAGGAAACGGAAGCAGTTTTGCTACAATTATATCCTGCGGATACGGATTATCAGACATGGTATAAATCATTGAATTATAATCTTCCGAAATCTCACTGAAACCATAATTTCCAATAACCGATCCGTAAAACAAAACCAATAAATATACTGCGACACATAAAATAATAATGGTTCGCAGATACATTAAAAGAAAGAAAATAGCAGTAAAAACAAATATGAAAATAAAAACACGATCAAGATTGAACGACCACTCTAAATCGATAAGATTTTGATGCAGAATGATAAATATCGGAATCGTAATCAAAAGACTCAACACCGAAATAATAATCCTATCCCAAGGTGATTTCACCTGTAATTTGGATTTTAACTGAGGAAGGTCAATTTTTGGAAAATTTATCATAAGTATCAAAAGCAGTTTTTACAGCGCTTTTACGGTTTCAACAAAAGTACTTTTTTTATCAATAATTCCCAGATCAAATAATTGATTCTGAATTTTGATAAATGCTTTTTCGGTTAAATGTTTTTGTGACCACTGCGTCAATTTAAGCCATTCCTGAATGTCTTCAGCTTTTTGATTAAATAATTCAGCCAAAGTCTTATCAATATCAGGAATCTGCGCAAAATCGTGCGTTGTTTTATTGATTACTTCCAAAACTTTTTCGACCACTTTTGGGTTCTTTTTTAAGAATTCATCGCGAACCGTAATCACAAACGACGGCCATGGAGTAGGGCAGTCACCAACACGTCTGAAAACTCCTTGATCTACAAGAGGTTTTGTCATAAAACGCTCCCACATAAAATAATCTGCAGTTCCGTTTGTTAATGCTTCAACCGCACCGTCAATTGTATTTATAATTTCAAATTGTAAATTATCACTGTTCCAGCCCTGTTCATTTGCATTTACATAAGCCATTAACTGAGAACCGGAACCAATTCTGGAAATCGCTGCCTTTTTGTTTTCTAAATCTTTAATAGTCTGAAAATCTGATTTTGCCGCCACGTGAATACCCCAAATTAAAGGAGACTGCACATAAATCTGCACAATTTTACTTGGATTTCCTGCTACAATATCTTTTACAATTCCTTCAGTTAAAATTACCGCCATATCAGTTTCGCCGTCGCGAAGCATCTGACACATTTTTCCGGTACCCTCAGGAACATTTTTCCATTGTAAATCAATATTTTCCGCTTCAAATTCGCCATTTTCAATACATAAATGCCATGGCAGATTGAAGTGTTCGGGAACACCTACAATTTTTACAGTTTTCATTCTAGTTGAGTTTAAGTTAAGTTTGGTATGCGTATTCTTAAGTTTGTTTGTTTAGTTTTTTAATAGATCTGCCCGGTGTTTATCAGAAAGGCAGGGCTCTGCATATTCAATAATTTCTTCAGATTCATATTCACTTAAAATGCTTCGCACAAATGAATAATCCACATCTCTTAGTACTTCTACAGCAAATAAAGTTTCATTTAAAACTTCTGACAAACAGTTTACTGCTTTTAGTTTTTCTCTGATAATTTCTTTATCAAATTCTTTTTCTAAAATTATTACCTGAATAATCGAATTTCCAAAACTTTCTATGGTTTTTCTGTAAACAAGGCGTTTTTCATCTTCATCATATTCTGCAAAGAAAATATCATCTGTGGCAATTAAGGGACCAAAAAAAGGAATGTTATCTAATTTAAAAAGTCCTTTTTCTAAATCTATAATTTCTGCCCACATGGTTTCTACAACTGTATCTTCCAGCAGATCACTATAATATTTAAATAATATTTTTTTATGTGTTTCCTGCATTATTCTATTTCGTTTATTATGGCTTTTAAGGATGATATTACAATGCGGTAACCATCTGGATCCTGAATCATCTTTCCGTTTTCATTCCAGAAAGGATTAGCAGCAGTTATCGTTGAAATATTATGGCGTATAAGCTTATTTATTAATTCGTTATAATCTAAAATTGTTTTAGGGTACAGCACGATAATATCGTCTTCATCAAAAGAATGACTGGCTTTTACTTCAGATTGTGTAAATTCAAAATGCCAGTCTAAACCCGATTTTCCAATAAAAATACCGTCGTAATTATTGTGTTTCTCAAAACCTCCAAGCTGCTCAAAACCCAAGATATTGACATAAAAATCTTCAATCTTCTTTATATCATTTGTATGCCGGGCCACTCTTAAAAACATAATCTAAAATTTTAAATTATCTTATTTCAATTGACAAATTTTCTCAATTAATTACCAGCCAGTTTATTCAGCGTATAAGTAATCAATTCATCTACAGCTTTATAAGGATCTTCACTAAAAGTCCCCGAAGCACGATTGGCAATAATTGCATTTAAAGATAAGGCATTATGTCCTAAAAGCGAAGAAAGTCCGTAAATTGCTGCCGTTTCCATCTCCAAATTAGTGATTCGGTGGTCATTAAAATTAAAGTTATCCATTTTACTATTTAATGCTGAATCTTGAATATTCAAACGTAAAACACGTCCCTGCGGACCGTAGAACCCTCCGGCTGTAGCTGTTATTCCCTTGAAAATTTTATCTGATTCGATAATTTTTTCCAGTTTCTCTGAACATGGAATTACATAAGGTCTTCCTTTTCTAATATCCCAATTGGTATGAAGAATGAATGCATCCTCAAGTGCTGTATTTGAAACTTCGTCAATTAAATAGGAGCGGAGCATATTATCCAATCCAAGTCCGAATTTCGACATTACAAAGCTGTCTACCGGAATATCAGCCTGTAAAGATCCCGAAGTTCCAATCCTGATGATGTTTAAAGAAGTTAACTTTTCTTTCGGCTGACGTGTTTTTAAATCGATATTTACTAAAGCATCCAGCTCATTGACCACAATATCAATATTATCCGGGCCAATTCCGGTTGACATTACAGAGATTCTTTTTCCTTTGTAGATTCCGGTTTGGGTTTTAAATTCTCTTTTTTGAGTAGAAAATTCTATAGTATCAAAAAACTGAGTAATTTTTTCTACTCTGTTTTGGTCTCCAACAAAAATAATATCGTTGGCAATATGCTCAGGACGAAGGTTTAGGTGATAAACGCTTCCGTCCGGGTTAAGTATTAATTCTGATTGCTTTATCATTTTTTATAAGGTGCTAAGTTGCTGAGATGCTAAGGTTCTGCGTTTTTTTTGTTTCAGGTTTAGAGTTTAAGACTGCGCAGACTGAAACCTGAAACTTTAAACAATTTTTCTAACCTCCAACTCTTTTAGTTTTAAATCCTTTTTCTTTTAAAATAGCCATGATTTTGTCGCGGTAATCGCCTTGAATGATAATAGAACCATCTTTAAACGTACCTCCAACGCTCAATTTTGTTTTTATTTCTTTGGCTAATAATTTAAAATCTTCATCACTTCCTTCGTAACCTTCGATTATCGTGGTGGCTTTTCCTTTTCGTTTTTCGAATTTACAAATCATCGGTTCTTTCTGAACATACAAAACATGTTCCTGTTCCTGAATTTCTTCTGGTTCGTTCGATTCTATGTGATCCGGAAATAAGTTTTTTAATTGATCTTTAAAATCCATACTTTTTTATTCTAAAAATAAACTACAAATATTAATGTTTTTAAAAATTAAATTCCAAATTCCAATGTTGAGTTTGGAATTTGGAATTTTAATCCCGAAGCTTCGGGAGAAATTTATTTTGCGTTTATTTTTTAATTAAACCTAATTCTACTAAACGTTCGTGTAAAAACTCACCCGCTGTAATATCTTCAAATTTCTTAGGATTTTCTTCGTCGATACATTTTTCAAGACAATCTAAGCGCATATCGCTTACCGGATGCATAAAAAACGGGACAGAATAACGAGAAGTTCCCCATAATTCTCTTGGCGGGTTTACCACCTGATGAATTGTTGATTTTAGTTTATTATTAGTGTGTCTGGACAACATGTCTCCAACATTAATTACCAATTCGTCATCAGCTGCAATAGCATCAATCCATTCTCCATCATGGTTTTGAACCTGAAGTCCTTTACCCTGAGCTCCCATTAATAATGTGATTAGGTTAATATCGCCATGCGCCGCTGCACGAATAGCATTTTCCGGTTCAGAAGTAATTGGAGGATAATGTATTGGTCTTAAAATGGAGTTTCCTTCTTTTGCATATTCATCAAAATAAAACTCATCCAAACCAAGGTGTAAAGCCAATGCTCTTAAAACATAAATACCTGTTTTTTCAAGCATTTGGTAAGCATCTTTACCTACTTCATTAAAACGTGGTAATTCTTTAACTTCTACGTTTTCAGGATATTCTGAAGCCCATTTAGAATCCTTGTCAACATACTGTCCAAAATGCCAGAATTCCTTTAAATCTCCCTCTTTGCGTCCTTTAGCATGTTCTTTTCCAAAAGAAACATAACCTCTTTGTCCGCCAATTCCGGGAATTTCATAATTATGCTTAGTTTCTACTGGCAAGGCGAAAAATTTTCTAATTTCACCATAAAGTTCGTCTACCAATTTGTCATCTAAGAAATGACCTTTTAGGGCTACGAAGCCAATGTTTTCAAATGCACTGCCGATTTCATTTACAAATTTTTGTTTACGTTTCGGGTCGTCCGAAAGGAAATCACGTAAGTCTACACTAGGAATGTTTTGCATACTTTACATTTTTATTTAAGAAAAAAGGCATTAAACCTTTCTATAACAAAGGTAAATAATATTTTAGATTTGAATTTTAAATCTTTTAATAAAATTGAAAAAATACAACTAAAATAATCGAAATTGTTTGATTTTTTTATCTTTGATACAAACTAAACTCACTAACCCAATGATCTTTTACAGACAAAAACTAACTGATGAAAAATTACTAGATTTATATAAAAAAATCCTAAAGCCACGCTTGATCGAAGAAAAGATGCTTATTCTGATTCGACAGGGGAAAGTTTCAAAATGGTTTTCCGGAATTGGACAAGAAGCTATTGCTGTGGGAGTTACTGCCGTTCTGGACGATTCTGAATATGTATTGCCAATGCACCGAAATTTGGGAGTCTTTACTACCAGAAATATTCCGCTTAACCGACTTTTTTCGCAATGGCAGGGAAAAGCAAATGGTTTTACAAAAGGACGTGACAGAAGTTTTCACTTTGGAACCCAGGAATATAATATTATCGGAATGATTTCTCACTTAGGCCCGCAGCTTGGAATTGCTGACGGAATTGCCTTAGCCAATAAACTTCAAAAAAATAATAAAATTACTGCCGTTTTTACCGGAGAAGGTGCTACCAGCGAAGGTGACTTTCACGAAGCACTGAATATTGCCGCAGTTTGGAAACTTCCGGTCATGTTTGTTATCGAAAATAATGGTTACGGGCTTTCTACGCCAACAAACGAGCAGTATTTATGCGAGAATTTAGCCGACAAGGGAATTGGCTACGGAATTGAAAGCTGGATTATTGACGGAAATAATATTCTTGAAGTATATAATAAACTGTCAAAGCTGAAAGAAGATATGATCGAAAATCCGCATCCGGTTTTATTGGAATTTAAAACATTTAGAATGCGCGGCCACGAAGAGGCGAGCGGCACCAAATATGTACCGCAGGAGTTAATGGACGAATGGCAGGCAAAAGATCCGGTTGCGAATTATAGAAATTATTTAACTGAAATTGGAGTTCTGACAACTGAACTTGACGAACAATTTCACAGCGAAATTAAGCAGGAAATTGATGAAAACTGGGCCATGGCAAATGCCGAACCAGAAATTGAACCAACTTACAGCGGAGAATTAGATGATGTTTATAAAGACTTTGAATATGAAGAATATACTCATGGTGAAGAAGTAAAAAATATTCGTTTTATAGATGCTGTCCGAAATGGTTTAGAACAATCTATGTGGCGCAATAAAAACTTAGTCATAATGGGTCAGGACATTGCCGAATACGGAGGTGCTTTTAAAATTACAGAAGGATTTGTTGATGCTTTCGGCAAGGACCGGGTACGCAATACACCAATCTGCGAAAGTGCTGTGGTTTCGACTGCAATGGGATTATCAATCAATAATTACAAAGCAATTGTAGAAATGCAGTTTGCTGATTTTGTTTCAACAGGTTTTAACCCAATTGTAAATTTATTAGCTAAATCTCATTATCGCTGGGGCGAAAAAGCCGATGTTGTTGTTCGTATGCCTTGCGGCGGAGGAACACAAGCCGGGCCGTTTCACTCACAGACAAACGAAGCCTGGTTTACCAAAACTCCCGGATTAAAAGTAGTTTATCCGGCGTTTCCTTACGATGCAAAAGGTTTATTGAATACAGCGATCAATGATCCTAATCCGGTTTTATTCTTCGAACACAAACAATTGTACAGAAGCATTTACCAAGATGTTCCGACAGATTACTATACAATTCCGTTTGGAAAAGCAGCTTTATTAAAAGAAGGAAATGCCGTAACTATTATTGCTTTTGGAGCTCCGGTTCACTGGGCTTTGGAAACTTTAGCAAAACATCCTGAAATCGATGCTGATTTAATTGACTTAAGAACCCTGCAGCCACTTGATACCGAAACTATTTTTGCTTCGGTTAAAAAGACAGGAAAAGCTATTATTTATCAGGAAGACACCTTATTTGGCGGGATTGCAAGCGATATTTCAGCTTTAATAATGGAAGAATGTTTTCAATATTTAGACGCTCCGGTAAAAAGAGTGGCGAGTTTAGATTCACCAATTCCGTTTACAAAAGCACTGGAAGATCAGTTTTTACCTAAGGATCGTTTTGAGGAAGTTTTAAAGGAATTATTAGCGTATTAAAACATTATAAATAAAATTTAAACACATAGAACATAGTTTTAGTAACCGATAAAAGGCGTTTCACTTAGTTTAACAAACATAGCTATGTGCGAGAAACTGGTTTCTTTTTATATTCTTTTTCAAGAAATAGAACCTATGTTTCTATGTGTTTAAAAACAATTTAAATCAACACCACTAGTCTTTTCCCATCAGAAACTTCGGCGTTCCACATTTTTTCAATATCGGTTAAATTGAATTTTTCGATATTGACTTTTAATTTGTTTTGAGAAGCCAAAAGAAACATTTCAGGAAGAATTTCAGAAAATAATAGTTTCACTTCTTCTTTTGTCCAGCTTCCTAAACCAGATCCGGATAATTGCAAATCAACACTTCGTAAAATCTGAGTTGACAATTGAATGATATCACCAGACATCGAACCAATAGAAACATATCGGGTTTTATGCGTGAAATTTCCATTTCCTTTTAAAACAGAAAGAATAAGTTCAGCCGAGTGTCCCCATAAATAATCCAAAACAATATCAATAGGTGTATTTTGGTGAATTTCCTTAAGCTGCGAAATAAAGTTTTCATCATTTTGCTTTAAAGAAACAATTTCATCAGCACCCAATTCTAAAAGACTTTGAAGTGTTTTTTCGTTTCTTCCGGTAACAATTATCTTTTTTGCTCCGTAATGTTTAGCAATCTGAATTGCCATTTGCCCCGTAAAGCCAGTTGCGCCGTTAATTAAAACCGTTTCTCCAGGTTTTATTCCTGCTCTAAAACGAAGCGCCATAGCAGAACCTGCTACTGCATTTGGCATTGCGGCGGCTGTCGCATCATCAATTCCATCAGGCAATGCAACCATTCTGTTTTTCTCAACTAAAGCTTTTTCGGCAATTGTTCCTGAAATTCCCCGGGCATAGACTTTTGTTCCGTTTTCCAGAAAACCAATACCGTCGCTTCCAATTACAATTCCGTTTTGATTTTCATTTTCAGAAGAATAATGTTTTCCGCCGGCAATTCCTTTGTCTAAATTGGTAATCGCAACGGCTTTAACCGAGATTAAAACCTCGTTTTCATTTGCTGCGATTGGTTCTGGAAATTCTGCATATTTTGGCAATTCGCCTTTTGTATAAACTACTGCTGCTTTCATAATTATTAAATTTTATGAAGCAAAATTATAAAGCCGTTTATGGGCAGACGATAACATTTGTTATCGAATGACCGGAGTTTATTTTTTCTGAACTAATTTACTTTTGATTCGGCTTAAATGCACCGTACTTATACCAAGATAAGAAGCAATGTAATGTTGCGGAACGCGCAGTACAATTTGAGGTTTTTCTTCAATTAAACTAAGATAACGCTGAGAAGGGGAGTCTTTTATGAAAGAAAAAAAGTGTTTCATATAATCGAATGTTCTCTGAAAAAGCATATCAATTAATCTGTCCCGAAGTTCCGGAATTTCCTTGATTTCTTCGATAATTTTATCCAGATCGTTTTTATGAATCCACCATAAAACAGAAGGTTCGATGGTTTCAACCACAACCGGACTCGGAAACTTTTTCATGAAACTTTCGATAGAAGCCACACTTTGGTTTTCAAAAAAGAACTGCGAAGTTAAATCTTTTCCGTTATTATTAAACCAAACTCTGACACAGCCTTTTTCGATTATAAAAAGCTTTTTAGAAACTTCTCCTTCTTCTATCAAAACTGTTTTGGAAGCAACTTCAATACGATTGAAATAACTCGTATATTCATTCCACTTCTCATTGGTTATGGGGAATTTATCTCGGAATCGATTGAACATCTTTTACAATAAATTTTTAAATTCCATTCAATAAAATTTACTTCAAATCTGATTCCACTTCAAACAACTGCACCTGACTTTTCAATCGGTCAATTAATAAATTCATCATACGCTTGTTTAAACTCGATGAATTCTGAATATAAGTATCGTATTCTTCAATCGTAAAAAGCGCTATCACAATTCCTTTTAAGGAATTTCGGAACTTAATATCTTTTTGAATTGAATTTTCGATGGTTTGAAGTTTTTTCTCAACTGAATAAGAATAAAAATCGGGTTTGTTTTTATTTATGTAGTTGATGAAAACCGCAATAAACAAATCATTTTGAAGCTTTAAAATAGGTCTAATCGTCTGGTTTTGAAAGTTCTCATCAGCTGAAGATTGAGCACTTACGGTTCCTAAAGTTTCGCCTCTGAATTCTTTTAAAAAAGTGTCTCTATCCGCCATGTTTTTTCTTTAAATTTAGAAAAAAAAATAATACAAAATTTATTTAAACATATAAGAAATTCAAGTTTTTACTTTATCCCGATTATAACTGGAAAAATTTATTTAGTTTTAACTTAACGAAACAAAATGACTTATATAGTTTCAAAAAAAAATTACGTTATGAATATAAAATCTTTATTTTTTCTTGCCTTAGTTTTAATGGTAATCCTTTCTTGCAATTCTAAAGAAGAAAAAAAAGAATACAAACAAATTTTATATCGGGCAGTAAATAATAAAGATACGGCGACCTTAGATCTTAATATCAGCGATAAACGCTTTTACGGGCGTTATGAAATATCGTATTATAAAATAGGAAAAGATTCCGGAGACGTAAGAGGGGATATAAAAGAAAACACCTTAACTGGTGATTTCCATTATATTTCAAACGGAGGAAGCTGGAAAAGAATACCATTAGCTTTGCTGAAAAAAGAAAACAAAATGATTCTGGGAAATGGAGTAGTAGGAACCTACATGAACCTGCCATGCTTTATTCAGGGAACTTTGAATTATAATGATCCTAAATTCGTTTTTGAAGAAGTGGTGAAGTAGTTTTTCTTTGTTTCAGGTTTCAGGTTTCAGGTTACAAGTTTTAAGTTTCAGGTTTTGTAGTTTGTCAGGCTGAGCGAAGTCGAATGGCTCGCGATAAAGGGCTTCGACTTCGCTCAACCTGACAAACGTTGAGCTCCACGCGAAACTTGAAACCTGAAACTTAAAACTTAAAACAAAACATCACCTATCCAAACGTCCAATCTGCGATGGCAGCTCAAATATTTCAAGGTCAAAATAAATGACAGAAGCCATAACGTGATCGAAAATATCAGACATTATATATTCATAATTTGCCCAGCGTTTATCGCTTGAAAAAACATAAATTTCCAAGGGAACTCCGTGAGCGGTAGATTGCAGCTGACGGCACATAATATGCATGTTTTTATTAAGTCCCGGATGATCTAATAAATACTGCATGATATATTTCCTGAACAAACCTAAATTGGTCATATTGCGGCCATTAAGCAAAAGTGATTTATCAACTCCCCTAAGATCATTGTACTTTTCAATTTCAGCCTGCCGGGTTTCGATATAAGAATTGATAAGCTGTATCCCTTTCATGTGACTTAAGTCGTCATTGTTAAGAAAACGAATACTGCTGCTTTTAATCAAAATATGCCTTTTAATACGTCTTCCATCTGACTTTTGCATGCCTCGCCAGTTCTGAAATGAATCTGAACTCAACGCATAGGTTGGAATCGTAGTAATCGTATTGTCAAAATTTCGAACTTTTACTGTTGTCAGATTAATTTCAATTACGTCACCATCGGCACCAAATTTATCCATTGTAATCCAGTCACCAATACGAACCATATCATTTATGGCAACCTGAACACTTGAAACAAATCCTAAAATAGTATCTCTGAAAATCAAGATAATAATAGCCGAAAGAGTTCCTAAAATGGTTAATAATTCGCCTTTTTTGATTCCGAATAAGGTTGAAATAATCATGGCAACCCCAAAAATCCAAAGAACAATCATAATAACCTGAACAAAACTGTCAATAGGTTTGTCGCTGTATTCCGGTTTTTGTTTTAAATAATCGCGCAGGGCATTAAAAATCGTTCTGATAATCCATAAACTGATTAAAACGATATAAATACCAACGATTTTACCAAAAAGCAATTCCCAATATTCATATCGGTCCAAAATAATTGGAACCGCTTTATAAATAAAGAAAAATGGAATTAAATAAGCAGTGTATTTTGTTGTTTTATTGTGAATTAAATAATCGTCGAATTTCGTTTTGGTACGCTGGGCAAAAATCGCTGTAAGCGTTACCAAAACAAATTTCGCGACATAATAAATGGCATAAGCCATTGCCACCATAATGACAATATTAAAGACCAGGCTGATGTATGATGCAAAATTGCGGTTCATTCCCCAATCCCGGAAAAGCGGATATAAAAAATTAAATATTTTATCCAAAAGCTTATGCATTTGCTTTATTTTCTAAGTATTTTTTCTCGATGTAAAAAGTTCCAAACGGAATAAGAGAAGCTATTAGTATGATGGCAAACGTTTTTAAATCCCAATTTTGAGATTTTTTCAACAAAAAGGCAAGAATAATGTAGCCAATAAAAAGAATGCCATGTGTCATTCCTAATGGTCTTAATAAAGTATGGTAAAGTTCAGGATTGTTAGTTTTAATAATTAGCATATTCGCAAATAAAACTAAATACGAGATTCCTTCTAAAATAGCGGTAACTTTGAAAATCTTGAGCATGTATATATTTTTTGAGATTATATAAGCAAAATTAAGTATTATGGTTGGTTTTTAAGTTATGTCTCAGGAAAGTAATTTACTTTTGTATTCTTAAACTTTGATAATGAGCAAACGTGATTTAAAAAAATATCTGGCCGAATTAAACAAAGAACAACTCGAAGAACAGCTTATTGAATTGTATGAGAAATTCAGTCCTGTAAAAGTGTATTATGACTTTGTTTTTAACCCCAAAGAAGATAAACTTTTGCAGGAATCAAAAGTCAAAATCTCACACGAATATTTTCCGATAAAAAAGCCAAATGCAAAATGGCGTCCAAAAGCCAAAATGCGTCGGTCTGTCGCTCAAAAAATCATTAAACATTTTATAATGCTGGGAGTCGATCCGTTTGTTATCGCCGATTTGATGTTTTATAATGTCGAAATTGCGCAAACGTATTCGTCAAATAATTACATAAAGCAGGAATTATTCTACAAAAGCATTTTTAATTCATTTGAACAAGCAGTAAATTTTGTAATTTCTAACGGAATTTTAGCTGAATTTAAAGCAAGAGTTGAGGCAGTTTATCAAGAAACTTTGCAGCAAAAATGGAAAAACAGGCATGATTTTGAAGCAATTCTAGACAAAATAGACTTTTAAAAGCACTTCCTATAAAAAATCTTATTTAAAAAAAACATTTATTTTAGGTTAAAATAAGATGAATAACTGTTTTTTCGGTGTATTTTTGCAAAAATCCAAAAACAAACAATGTCTCAAAACACTTTAGAAATAGAAAGAGAAGAGAAAAAAGAACTTTATGCATACCAAAAAGGCGATATTGATGCCATTTTTGACCGCTTAGACAATGCTCCTCCGAAACATCATTTATTGTATCAGCTGCCAACTGGAGGCGGTAAAACAGTAATTTTCTCAGAAATTGTGCGTCGTTATTTATCAAATAATGACAAAAAAGTGGTTGTTTTAACACACCGTATAGAACTTTGCAAGCAAACATCAAAAATGCTTAAAGGTTTTGGCGTAAGCAATAAAATAATCAACAGTAAAGTAAAAGAACTGCCGGACCAGAATGATTATTCTTGTTTCGTGGCAATGGTTGAAACTTTAAAAAACCGTATCAATGATGAAAAATTACATCTTGATAACATTGGTTTGGTGATTATTGATGAGGCGCATTACAATTCATTCAGAAAGTTATTAAATTCATTCAAAAATGCTTTTATTTTAGGAGTAACAGCAACACCTTTGAGTTCGAATATAAAATTACCAATGCACCAGAGTTATGACGAACTTATCGTGGGTGATACTATTGGTTCATTGATTGAAAAAGGTTTCCTGGCTAAGGCAACCACTTATAGCTACGATGTTGGATTAACGTCATTAAAAGTGGGAATCAATGGAGATTATACGGTAAAATCTTCTGATGATTTGTATACCAATTCTATGATGCAGGAAAAATTGCTTCATGCTTATACAGAACGATCTTTGGGTAAAAAAACCTTGATTTTCAATAACGGTATTCATACCTCATTATATGTATATGAAACTTTTAGAGAAGCCGGTTACGACATCAGACACCTTGACAATACAAGCAGTTCTGAAGAGCGTAAAGATATCCTGCAATGGTTTAAGAAAACTCCGGATGCCATTTTAACTTCGGTTGGAATTTTAACCACTGGATTTGATGAGCCTACTGTCGAAACTATTATTCTAAACAGAGCAACAAAATCGCTTACTTTATATTACCAAATGATTGGCCGTGGATCTCGTAAATTACCTGGTAAAGATGAGTTTACAGTAATTGATTTAGGAAACAATGCCGCTCGTTTTGGATTATGGAGCGAGCCGGTCAACTGGCAGCACATCTTTAAATCTCCTGAGTTTTATCTGGAAAATCTTAGAGATGATACCGAAATCGAAATGTTCTTTAAATATAGCATGCCAGCTGAATTAAGAGCTAAATTTGCTAAAACTGCCGATGTTACTTTTGATGTAGATGAAGAACATAAACTGGCTATCAAACAAAATTTACGTTCTAAAATTGTTTTGGATAAATCACTGGAGCAGCACGCAGCAATGTGTGTTGACAATACTGAAACACTGCAGGAAGCAAAAGCATTGTCTAAAGAATTAGATGATGATATTGAATGCAGAATTAAGCGTTACGCAAAATGTTTAAGCCAATGCAGTAAAAACTACCGCGAGTGGCTTCTTGACGATTACAAGCAAAGATTAACCTTATTAGTAGGTAAAAAATATCGTGAAAAAATCATGAACGAACCAGATTGATAATTCACCAATTTTAATTGTTTCAGGTTTCATGTTTCAAGTTGTTGGAATCTAAACATAATATATTTTAAAAAGGAGAAATTGCATTTTATTGCGATTTCTCCTTTTGTCAAACTTAAAAGGCTTCTGTGCAACTTGAAACATGAAACCTGAAACAAAAAAACAAAACCATGTCTAAACAATTCTCAACATTAGGACTTTCAGCGCCAATTTTAAAAGCTTTAGGCGAATTAAATATAGTTGAACCCACTGAAATTCAACAAAAAACAATTCCGCTTTTATTGTCTGAAACCCACGATGTTGTTGGTTTAGCCAAAACCGGAACAGGAAAAACTGCTGCATTTGGATTGCCTTTACTACAATTAATTGATACCAAATCCCCCCTTGTTCAGGCCGTAATCTTAGTTCCAACAAGAGAGCTTGGACATCAGATTTTTAGAAATTTAGAAGATTTCTCTAAACATATTCCAAATATTTCTATCGCGGCAACTTGCGGCGGAATTCCAATAAAACCTCAAATTGAACGACTTACAGCTCCGACACATATTATTGTAGCCACGCCAGGACGTTTATTGGATTTAGTTGAAAGAAAAGCAGTCGATTTAAAACAAACTCAGTATTTAGTTTTAGACGAAGCCGATGAAATGGTCTCTATTCTAAAAGAAAGTCTGGATCAAATTTTAGCAGAACTTCCTAAAAAACACCGTACTTTATTGTTCTCAGCTACTTTACCGGGAACTATAAAACAATTGATTCAGAATTACTTAAACAAAAATGTAGTTCAGGTTAGCGCCAGCATGGAAATTGTTGGAAATGAAGGAATTGACCACGAATATATTGTCGTTGATCCAATTGAAAAACTGGATGTTTTGATGCATTTCCTAAACTCAAAAGATGGCGAACGCGGTATTATTTTCTGCAAAACAAAAGCTGCGGTGAATAAACTAGCAAAAAATCTGGCTATAAACCGTTTTTCTTCGGGAGCTATCCACGGAAGTTTATCGCAGGGAATTCGAGACAGAATTATGGAGCAGTTCAGAGAAGGACATATTAATATCTTAGTTGCCACTGATTTAGCAGCGAGGGGAATCGACGTAAAAGAAATTTCGTATGTTGTAAATTACCATTTGCCAGATGCTTATGAAACCTACGTTCACCGAAGCGGAAGAACGGCAAGAGCAGGAGCAAAGGGGCTTTCATTAACGGTCTTACAGGAAGAAGAAGTAGCTGAAATTGCTGATTTCGAAAGAGAATTAGGACTTAAATTTACCAAATTTCAAAAGCCTTCGGCATTGAGTATTGAAGAAAACAATACTCTTTTATGGGCCAAACAAATTTTCAAAACAAAACCCAATCATGATATTTCGACTGATTTAAAAACAAAAGTAAAAACCGTTTTTCATCATCTTACAAAAGAGGAATTGATTGAAAAATTGTTAGCAAATTACGTCTTACAAAATAAGATTGAGGTTACTGAAAAGCCTGTTAAAAAATTCAAAAAGTAGTAAATATGACATTTGTCATTGCATATTAAAGTTGTATATTTATAAGGAATTATTTTATAATCCTACTTAATAAACAACATATATGAACATAGTCATAATAGGAGGTGGTTTTGCGGGAATTAATCTCGCAAAAGAACTCGTAAACCATCCAGATATACAAGTAACCCTTGTAGACAAAAACAATTATAATTTTTTCCCGCCTCTTATATATCAGGTTGCAACGGCTTTTTTAGAGCCTTCAAGCATTAGTTATCCATTTAGAAAATTTTTTGCAGGCAAAAAGAATCTTCAGTTTCGTTTAGGCGAACTGCAGTCTGTAGTTCCTGCCGAAAATAAAATTATTCTGAACAACGGCGAACTAACATACGATTATTTGGTTTTTGCAACTGGTGCCGAAACCAGTTATTTTGGTATGGAAAATGTAATGAAAAACGCCATTCCGATGAAAACCTTAAATGACGCCATCGAAATGCGAAATGCATTACTTAAAAACCTTGAAAAAGCCGCTATTACAAAAGACATCCGTAAGCGTCGTAAATTATTAACGATTGTGGTTGCCGGAGGAGGGCCTACGGGAGTAGAAGTTTCTGGTATGTTTGCCGAAATGCGAAAAAATATACTCTTGAAAGAATATCCGGAATTAGAAACCTCTGCCAGTAATGTTTACCTGGTAGATGGCGGTGACGCTTTATTAGCACCAATGAGCAAAGCTTCTCAAGAAGACACTCTCGAGGCGCTGACAAAACTTGGAGTTGTAGTTAAACTGCATACTCGTGTAACTGATTACGTTGACGATACAGTATATTTTGAAAACGGAGATACGATTAAAACTAAAAATTTAATTTGGGCTGCCGGAGTTTCTGCTAAACTTTTTGACGGAATTCCAAAAGAAAGCTACGGTCGCGGCCGAAGAATGGCAACCGATCAATATAATAAAGTAAATGGTTTAGAAAACATCTATGCTATTGGTGATACTGCAATTTTAGCGGGAGATAAAAATTTCCCTGACGGACATCCGCAAGTAGCACAAGTTGCTATTCAGCAAGGATTAAATTTGGCTAAAAACTTTAAAGCAATGGCTCAAAATAAACCATTGAAACCATTTACTTATAATGATAAAGGTTCTATGGCAATTATTGGAAAAAACAAAGCCGTAGTAGATTTACCAAGTCCGAAATGGCATTTTAAAGGTTTCTTTGCCTGGGTAATCTGGTTGTTTATCCACTTAATTTCTTTAATTACATACAGAAACAGATTAAATACATTCTGGAACTGGATGGTCGCATATTTCGCAAGGGACCAATCTTTAAGAATGATCATTAGACCAGATAAAAAACAACAAATGGAGTAAATAAATTAATTTTCATTTTTTTTTAAATTCCAAATTCCAATAAAAAGGCCAGAATTTATAAATTCTGGCCTTTTTATATATTACAATTTCAAATTTAGAATTTTAAAAGAATGAAATTTAACCATTTAGTGCCCAACCACAATATCATCATCAGCACTGATTTCTACTTTATTTTTGATGAATCTCTTTCCGATATTCAAAACTATAAAAGCAATAATAGTTGTTACAGTCATAATAAGAACCATAGGCGCTGTAGAATCTTTTACAAAAATTCCAACAGCAAAAGATGCCAAAGATCCTAAACCCAACTGAATAGCACCCATCAAAGCAGAGGCACTTCCGGCATTTTTGGCAAATGGAGCCATTGTAAGTCCAGCAGTATTGGGATTTGAAATCCCTAAACAGCCTAAAAACAAAAAAAGAAGTGTTATAGTTTCATACAATCCTAAAAGATTATTTAGAGAAAGTACCAAAAAAATTATACTCACTACAGATTGTAGAATTAAGGCACCAAAAATCATCTGTTCACTGGAAAACTTCTTTAATAAAACAGAATTTAACTGACTGGAGCCTATAAAACTAACCGACATAAAAGCAAAAATCCACCCATAAGTTTTGGCATCAACATGATAAATATCCATAAAAATGATAGGTGAGGCCGCGACATAAGTAAATAATCCCGAAAAAGCGATTGCTCCGGTAAATGCATAAGTATAAAACTGAGGCTCCTTAAGTACTTTTAAAAAGTTTGAAATAATTGGTTTTGGCTTTAATGATATTGAGGTATCTGGTTTGTAGCTATTTGGCAGACCAATTTGAGCCGCTACTAGAATAGCAATTCCCATAAACATTAATATCAAAAATACCGTGTGCCAGCCATAATCTTCTGTAACATAACCTCCAATTGTAGGCGCCAGCATTGGTGAAAGTCCTAAAACAAGCATCAAAAGAGAAAATACTTTTGGAATATCTTTTACAGGAAACAAATCACGAACCATTGCTACAGAGGCTACTGTAGCAGCACAACTTCCAATGGCCTGAACAAAACGCAATAGTATAAACTGATCAATATCAGCTACATAAACACATCCTAGAGAAGCTAAAATGTAAACCATTAAACCAAGAAACAATGGCTTTTTGCGCCCGAAACGGTCTAGTAAAGGTCCGTAAAGTAATTGTCCGGCAGAAATTCCAATAAAATAACTCGATAAACTCATTGAAACTTTAGCAACAGAAGTATTTAAATCTTTCGCAATACCAGAGAATCCAGGCAAATACATGTCGATTGAAAAAGGACCAAGTGCTGTTAGAGAACCCAAAATAAAAATGAGCTTAATATATTTTTTTGTTGTCATTTTCTTAAAAAACTGCTTTTAATTTCGTGCAAAGATAAATATTTAGTACCTTGTTAAGTATAATAATTACTTTTAATATAAAAGCGGTAATTATAGAAGTTTTAAAGATCTTTTGAAACACTAACTTAAAAATTAAATTTATGAAAAAATTCACTTTACTATTAGCTCTTGTTTTTACAACAATTTCATTTGCACAAACAATTACATCAAAATTAGAAGATGCAAATGTTGAGCAATATGCATTGCTTACCAAAGTAAACCAGTATTATCCGGACATTACGTTAAACAAATCCATCACGAATTTCTATGCTGATGGAAAAATTATCGATTCGCAGCAGCAATTCGATTTAAAAGGAACAAAGTTTTCAAGCTATAAACTTGGAATTGAACCAGATAACAAAAAACTATTATTTGAATATGTTTCTGATGAAACTGGAAAAGTTTACGGTGATGTTGCCGTTTTTAAAGGAAATGTTATCAGAACAACTTTTTCAGAAAAAAATGATCTCATTGAAGTTTCTTTAAACGGAAAATCTGTTTTTCAAAAGAAAATCTAAAATATCAAATCTGATATACAAAAAGCATCACACATCGTGATGCTTTTTTTTGGTTTAACGAAAATCCGTTTATTTGAAAAAAAATAAAAAAAATTCTAAATACGCGAAATTTGAATCATCGTATTATACACAGATGATTTTATAAATTCAATATTTGAAAAAAAATTAAATAAATTTTCAAATACGAGAAATTTGAAACATTAAATTATCACATAATCTTTATTGCATATAAATCGATTATTTGAAATTCTAAAATTTTATTTATCAAATATGAGAAAATTTAAAGCTGTAAATGTTACGAATTTGAATTCGCATAAATCTCATATTTGAAATAAAATAAATTATTTTTCGAAATACGCGATTTCTGAACAAGGGACAAACCTAAGTAATTCCTATAGAACTGAAGAGAATACGAAAAATAAAGCCTGGGCGTCTGCTAATTTCACATAATCACATTTGAACTATAATTTATATTATGTAAAATAGAAATTATAGAAAAACATATCTGCTTAATCATTCTTCTCTAATTCTTTTTATATTATATGCTTCTTACGAACAAAACTTATTGAGATAAAAGAATTACGCTCATACTCTTTTATTGATGACATCACAAACGAAATTAAACCTTATAAAATATGGAATTTAAAATGTAAAAAAAATATTTTGAAGCCTTGAATTCAGTAAATCTTAACATTTCTTTAAAATAATTAGATTCTAGTCAAGTTGGTTTCATTCTAAGAGTTTATTTTATTATTTTTACATTCGATACTTTAAAAAAATTATCAATTATATGAATACAATTGCTGAGCATATTGCAGATTTTTTAAAAGAATACCCGCCGTTTGATAATTTAACCTTTCAGGAATTATCAGATATTGCTACAAATATTCGTGTTATCAATTTAGAAAAACATGCAGTATTGTTCCAAATTAATGATGTTTTGCACGACAGTTTTTATGTCGTGGCTTCTGGTGTTATTAATTTAACCACAATTGCTGATGCCGAGGAAACGATTATTAATAAATGTCATGAAGGTGATGTTTTTGGTTTACGCCCGTTTTTTGCCAAAAACAATTATATGATGACTGCAAAAGCGCGTGAAGAAAGTATTATTTACGCCATTCCTATTGCAGTTTTTAGACCATTTGTAGCTAATAATTCGGATGTTTTAAACTTTTTACTGGAGAGTTTTGCTATAAATTCAAGACATACAAAAGATAATGTTCGCTCTAACGGAAAATTAGATTCTGATAATAATTTTATCGATCAGCAGTCAGAAATTCAGTATATCCAATCTCTGGCGTATAATAATTCTCCATTAACAACTGATTCTCATCATATTGTAAAAGATGTTGCAATTTTGATGACAGAATCTATGGTAGACAATATTGTAGTTACAGAAAAAAACAACCCTATTGGAATCGTTACAAATGCTGATTTATCATCAAAAATTGCAACCGGACGCTATCCTATTACTGAAACGATTGACAAAATTATGTCATCACCGGTTGTTACCGTAATTGAAAATGTTTCCCTGGCCGAAGCCCAGCTTCTTATGCTGAAACATAACGTTTCTCACTTATGCGTAACAAAAGACGGCACAAGCAAATCTGCTGTAAAAGGAATTATTTCTGAACACGATTTAATTGTAGCTCAAGCCAGTAACCCAGGTGTTTTAATTAAAGAAATTAAACGTTCGCAGCTTCCAAAAGATTTAAAACAAATTCGTGATCGATTATCTGATTTGATTCAGAATTCGATTCAGAAAAACATACCTATATCCCACGTAAGCAATATTGCCAGCGAAATTAATCTGGCTATTATAAAACGTGCCGTTGAATTGTCTATTTTAGATTTAGGCTCCCCTCCTGCCAGATTTGCCTGGCTGAGTATTGGAAGTCAGGGTAGAAAAGAACAGCTTTTATTGACTGATCAGGACAGTATTTTAATTTTTGAAGATGTTGCTCCGGAAAAATACAGAGAAGTAAAAGATTACTTTTTAAGACTTGCAAAACGTACTACGGCCATACTTGAAAAAGTGGGTTACGAGTATTGTCCAAATGGTCATATGGGAAGCAATATGTTATGGTGTAAATCATTGAGTGACTGGACAAAACAATACAACAGCTGGATGAATACTCCAGGTGAAAACAGCAATGATCTCAGCAGTATTTTCTTCGATTATGAAATCGTTTTTGGTGAACCAAAAATTGAAGAAGTGATTGAAAATGTTATCTTCAAGAATGCCGTAAACAATACTTTATTCTTTGACTTTTTAGGAAATGATGCTTTAAAAAGAAATTCTCCTTTGAGTTTTTTCAAAAAATTCATTGTTGAAGAAGAAGGTCCTCAAAAAGGAAAATTTGACATTAAAACCCGCGCATTGATGCCATTAATTGACAGTGCCCGTTTATTAATTTTAAGTGCAAATATAAAAGGAATTAAAAATACCTACTTAAGATTCAAACAATTAGCTATTACCGATTCTAAAAACGCCGAAATATATTTAAGTTGTGCCGAAGCTTTTCTAACGCTTTCAAAATTCAGAACTGTCGAAGGTTTAAAGAATGATGACTCGGGACAATATATCAATTTAAGAGAAATGTCTAAGACCGACAAAGAGAAGTTAAAAAATGCTTTGACCCCGATGAAAGACCTTGAGGAACTAATTAAGAGTAAATTTCAACTTACACAATTCTCATAAAATATGCTAGACTGGCTTAAAAATATCAATAAAGAATATCCGGATTTCTGGAAAGATTACTTAACTAAATTAGAAGCAAAACCCAATAAATTTGTGGTTTTATCAACCGAAACTTCGGGATTGAACCCTAATAAAGATGTGATTTTATCTCTGGGCGCTTTTTCTGTTATTGATGACAGTATTGTAATTAAGGAAAATTTTGAAGCTGTTTTACTTCAGTATAAATTTTTAGAAGAGAACGGTATTTCAAATGAATTTATCATAGAGAGTAAAATGACCAAAATGCCGGAAGCCGAGGCTTTAGAAGCATTTATTAATTTCCTTGGTAATTCGGTTTTAGTTGGTCATCATATCAATTTTGATATTGAAATGTTAAACGCTGCTTTAGAAAGACTAGACTGCGGAAGACTAAAGAATGAAGCTTTGGATATTGATGTTATGTATCGCAAATTAACAGATATTAATGACAAACAGTTTTCTCTAAATGATTTGTGCGAAATTTATAAAATCCCAAAAAGCGACAGAAATTCATCTGCAGAAGATGCTTATAAAATTGGCCTTTTATTCTTAAAGCTGAAATCTAGATTAGGAATTAAATAGATTATACAATCTTTAGCAAATTACTCACAAAGATTCCTTGTTGCTCGAAATGACAAACTATAAAAAAAATGCCTCTTAAATTAATAAGAGGCATTTTTTTGTGCTTATAAATTGAATTAAGAAATTCTTTCTTTCATAATTTCTTCTACAATTTCCGGATTCAAAAGTGTTGATGTATCTCCAAAATTAGAGAAATCTCCTTCTGCAATTTTACGTAAAATTCTACGCATAATTTTTCCAGAACGTGTTTTTGGCAAACCTGAAACGAATTGAATTTTATCTAATTTCGCAATTGGCCCAATATGATCTGCTATATATTGATTGATCTCTTTGCTTAAGTTATTTCTGTCTCTAACTTCTCCAGTTTCTTTCAGGATCACATAACCATATAAAGCATTTCCTTTAATATCATGCGGGAATCCAACAATAGCAGATTCTGCCACCGCAGGGTGTTCATTAATTGCGTCCTCGATAGGTGCAGTTCCTAAATTATGCCCGGAAACAATTACAACATCATCTACTCTACCCGTAATTCTGTAATATCCTACTTCATCTCTTAATGCTCCGTCTCCTGTAAAGTATTTTCCAGGGAAAGCAGAGAAATAGGTATCTTTATAACGATCATGGTCTCCCCAGATTGTTCTGGCAATTCCAGGCCATGGGAATTTAATACATAAACTACCCACAACTTGATTTCCTTCGATTTCATTGCGCTTTTCATCCATTAAAACTGGCTGAATTCCAGGCAAAGGCAAAGTAGCATAAGTTGGTTTTGTAGGCGTAACGAAAGCAATTGGCGAAATCATTATACCACCGGTTTCTGTCTGCCACCAGGTATCAACCACCGGACATCTTTTATCTCCTACGTGATCATTAAACCAGTGCCAAGCTTCTTCGTTGATTGGTTCTCCAACAGATCCGATAACTTTTAGAGATTTCAAAGGATATTTTTGAATGTAATCTAAACTTTCTTTTGCTAATGAACGAATTGCAGTTGGCGCTGTATAGAATTGTGTAATCTTATGTTTTTCGATAATTTCCCAAAAACGGCTAAAATCCGGATAAGAAGGAACTCCTTCAAAAATTACAGTTGTACCACCGTTTAGCAATGGTCCGTATAAAATATAAGAATGCCCTGTAATCCATCCAATATCAGCAGTACACCAAAAAATATCATTTTCTTCGTGACTAAAAACGTTTTTGAATGTATATGCTGTATAAACCATGTATCCAGCGGTAGTATGAACCATTCCTTTTGGTTTACCAGTTGATCCTGAAGTATATAAAATAAACAAAGGATCTTCGGCATCCATAATTTCAGCAACGCTGTTATCTAAAGCCGCATCTAATAAAGGCTGTAACCAAATGTCACGGCCTTCTTTCATCGCAACTTCAGTTTTTGTTCTTTTTACAACCAATACTTTAGTCACAGATGGACAAGTATCTAAAGCTTCATCAACAATTCCTTTTAAATCAATTGTTTTGTTTCCTCTGTAACCACCATCAGACGTAATGACCATTTTGCATTCACAGTCATTAATTCTTGCAGAAACTGCAGAAGCAGAAAATCCGGCAAAAATCACAGAGTGAATTGCTCCAATTCTGGCGCAGGCCAATACAGCAACTGCCAATTCCGGAATCATTGGTAAATAAATACAAACACGGTCTCCTTTACGAACTCCCTGCTCACGCAAAACGTTCGCCATTTTAGAAACCCTTTCATATAATTCGTTGTAAGTTATATGTAATTCACTTTCAGATGGATCATTCGGTTCAAAAATAATCGCCGTTTTATCTCCTCTCTTGCTTAAGTGTCTATCGATACAGTTTTTGGTAATGTTAACTTTTGCGTCAGTAAACCATTTTACTTCAGCATCGGCCATATTAAAATCAACAACTTTCTCCCACTGTTGATACCAAGTAAAATTTTCTTCAGCAATTTTCCCCCAAAATTTTCTCGGCTCTCTTATTGACTTATTGTAATGTTTAAAATATTGTTCTAAATTTTCAATTTTATAATAACTCATAGTTTTGTGGAATTTTTTTATAAATGTATTAAATCTGCTTCTATTCTTAAAATTATTTAATTCATAAATTTTGTCAAAAAAAAACATATAATAAATAAAATATACGTTTTTTTTAAAGTTATTCTAAAAAAACATGTTTTAAAGAAAAATGTAAATCACAAAAAAGGCATGACAAACAAATTATCACACCTTTTTATTTAACAAATTTCAATAACAATTAATTTTGTAATTCTGCATTACAATACTTATCTATTTTGAAAATAGCAGCATCTTTATTAATTAAAATAGAAATTTCAACAAGTATACTAAAAGTATACCCCATTTTTAGGGATCAGCCTCACTTAACTTGCTAACCTCACGAAGTTAAGTGAATGCAACATGCATCTATATCTATTTTTTAATAAGTGCTTACTAATTCAAAATATTAAATTCAAAACATTGATACAGAGCAAATTCCACTTCATTTAAATGTGTGGTAATTCACAAATTTATTATCCAATTTTTTTCATTGCAGTCATAGACTCTCTTAACCAAGCACCTACTTCTTCGATAGGGTGCTGACGAATTTCTTTGTTAACAGCAATTAAAACTGTATTATCTACTCCATTTGAAGTTGAAAACGGTTTTCCTATAATATTAGTATCCACAGTTTTCATAAATTCAGTTAATAACGGTTTACAAGCATGGTCAAATAAATAACAGCCATATTCTGCCGTATCAGAAATTACACGGTTCATTTCGAATAATTTCTTTCTTGCAATTGTGTTTGCAATTAATGGCAATTCGTGTAAAGACTCGTAATAAGCTGATTCTTCGATAATTCCAGCCTCAGTCATTGTTTCAAAAGCCAATTCTACACCTGCTTTTACCATTGCAATCATTAAAACTCCATTGTCAAAATATTCTTGCTCAGAGATTGGAGCTTCTTGCGGTGCTGTTTTTTCGAAATTAGTTTCTCCTGTTGCAGCCCTCCATTTTAGCAAGTTTACATCGTCATTAGCCCAGTCGATCATCATTGTTCTCGAGAATTCGCCAGAAATAATATCATCCTGGTGTTTTTGGAATAACGGACGCATGATATCTTTTAATTCTTCTGCCAATTCATAAGCTTCAATTTTTGCAGGATTTGATAAACGGTCCATCATATTTGTGATACCTCCGTGTTTCAAAGCTTCTGTGATAGTTTCCCATCCGTATTGAATTAATTTTGAAGCATAAGCAGGATCAATTCCTTTTTCAACCATTTTATCAAAGCATAAAATAGATCCAGTTTGCAGCAATCCGCAAAGAATAGTCTGCTCACCCATTAAATCTGATTTTACCTCTGCAACGAAAGATGATCTTAAAACTCCCGCCTTGTGTCCGCCAGTTGCTACAGCATAAGCTTTTGCCTGATCTAAACCAAAACCGTTTGGATCGTTTTCAGGGTGAACTGCAATAAGTGTTGGAACACCAAAGCCTCTTTTGTACTCTTCACGCACCTCAGAACCAGGACATTTAGGAGCACACATAATAACTGTAATATCTTTACGAATTTGCATTCCTTCTTCAACAATATTGAAACCATGAGAATATGCTAAAGTAGATCCTTGTTTCATTAATGGCATAATAGCAGTAACTACAGCGGTGTGTTGTTTATCCGGAGTAAGATTACAAACTAAATCAGCAGTTGGAATTAATTCTTCATAAGTACCTACTTTAAATCCATTTTCAGTTGCATTTTTATATGAAGCTCTCTTTTCTGCAATTGCATCTGCACGCAATGCATAAGAAATATCTAAACCTGAATCTCTCATGTTTAAACCTTGATTCAAACCTTGTGCACCACATCCAACGATAACAACTTTTTTTCCAGCTAATGCTGAAATTCCGTCTGCAAATTCTGATTGCTCCATAAATTCGCAAACTCCTAGTTGCTCTAATTGTAATCTAAGTGGTAGTGTGTTGAAATAATTTGCCATTTTGTTTTAAAATATTTAATGAAATGAAATTTAATAATTGATTATATTATAAATAATTACGATTCTAAAAAATCGTTTTTTAATTGTTCTGTGTTAATGATTCTAATAGAGATGAAATCTCCATTTTTTGTTTAGAAACCGAAATTCTTCCCGAACGAACAAACTGCATAATTCCGTACGGTTTGAACTTTTGGTATAATTCTTCAATTTCAGAACGTCTTCCTGATTTTGAAATTACAAAGAAATCCCTTGAAACTGTTACAATCGTAGACTGACTGTCTTTGATAATATTTTGAATTTGTTTCTCGTCAAATAACAAATTTGAAGCAATTTTAAAGAGTGCATTTTCCAGAAAAATAGTTTCTTCATCTGTATGATAAAATGCTTTTATAACTTCAATTTGTTTTTCGATCTGACCCACGATATTCTGAACCCATTTTTCAGTTGTATTTACTACAATGATAAATCTCGAAACATTTTCTATTTCTGATTCTGAAACGTTTAGACTTAATATGTTAATGTGACGCTTTAAGAATATTCCTGATATTCTATTTAACAAACCCACGTTATTTTCTGAGTATACCGATATGGTAAATGTTTTATCTTCCATTTGTTTTTAGTTTTTTTTGTTTCAAGTTTCAGGTTTCAGGTTCTACAACTTGAAACTCAAAAAACTTGAAACATGAAACTTTAATTTAGCTTAATCTGATTTCTGAAACACAAGCTCCTGTTGGAATCATTGGGAAAACATTGTTTTCCTTTTCTACCATGACCTCTAAGAAATAGGAATCTTTTGAAGCCAGCATTTCAGCAACTGCAGCATCTAAATCTTCACGTTGTGTCACTTTTTTAGATTTAATATGATAACCTTCAGCAATTGCAGTGAAATTTGGATTAATCATTTTTGTAGATGCATATCTGTTGTCAAAGAACAATTCCTGCCATTGACGCACCATTCCTAAAAACTCATTGTTTAGAATGACAATTTTTACCGGTACCTGAGTTTGAAAAATAGTTCCTAATTCCTGAATTGTCATCTGGAAACCGCCATCACCAATAATTGCAACAACTTCGCGCTCTGGTTTTCCCATTTTAGCTCCAATTGCAGCCGGAAGAGCAAATCCCATTGTTCCTAATCCTCCCGAGGTAATATTACTTTTGGTTGAATTAAATTTAGCATAACGACACGCAAACATTTGGTGCTGGCCAACATCTGAAACGATAATAGCATCTCCTTTTGAGTGTTTATTAATCATTTCGATGGTTTCTCCCATAGAAATACCTTTGCCATTGCTTGGATTAAGTTCTTCATTAATAACAGATTCTATTTCTATTTTATGAAGTTCTCTGAATTCATTAAGCCATGCATCGTGAGATTTTGCATCAATTAACGGCAATAAAGCCGTCAGAGATTCTTTTACATCGCCTAAAACAGCGATTTCTGTTTTAACGTTTTTATCAACTTCCGCAGGATCAATCTCAAAG
The DNA here is from genome assembly GCF_001879205.1 of Flavobacterium johnsoniae. Taxonomy (GTDB): domain Bacteria; phylum Bacteroidota; class Bacteroidia; order Flavobacteriales; family Flavobacteriaceae; genus Flavobacterium; species Flavobacterium johnsoniae_A. The sequence continues at coordinate 491,990 of NZ_MLFK01000009.1, read as the reverse complement.
TGAATAACTTTTGCCTGTTTTGCATAAGTGCTTAATTTACCTGTAACACGATCATCAAAACGCATTCCGAAAGCAATTAAAACATCGCACTCATTAGTCAGTAAGTTAGGTGCATAATTTCCGTGCATTCCTAACATCCCAACATTCAAAGGATGATCTGTTGGCAAAGCCGAAAGTCCCAAAATAGTCCATGCGGCCGGAATTCCTGATTTTTCAAGTAAAGCTTTGAATTCAGCTTCAGCCTGACCTAAAATGATTCCCTGACCAAAAACGATAAGAGGTTTTTTGGCACTGTTAATCAATGCTGCAGCTTCGGCAACTTTATCTAACTTTAATTTTGGAACTGGCACATAACTTCTGATTCCGGTACATTTTTCGTAACTAAAATCGAACTCATCAAACTGAGCGTTTTTAGTAATATCAATTAATACAGGGCCTGGACGTCCAGAACGCGCGATATAAAATGCTTTGGCTATAATTTCAGGAATTTGAGAAGCCTCCGTAACCTGGAAATTCCATTTTGTTACAGGAGTTGAAATTCCGATAATATCTGTTTCCTGAAATGCATCAGATCCTAATAAATGTCTTCCAACCTGACCTGTAATACAAACCATTGGAGTCGAATCGATTTGAGCATCGGCAATTCCGGTAACCAGATTGGTCGCCCCCGGTCCAGAAGTTGCAATAGCAACTCCTACTTTTCCTGTTGCTCTCGCATATCCCTGAGCTGCGTGCGTTGCGCCTTGTTCATGACGAACTAAAACGTGGTGCAGCTGGTCCTGAAATTTATATAATTCGTCGTAAACAGGCATGATTGCTCCTCCCGGATAACCATAGATTAAGTCTACTCCTTCTTCTAATAAGCATCTAATAACGGCTTCAGCGCCTGATATTCTAATTGTTCCCATTTGGTAATTTTATTGTTTAGAATTCAGAAAAATTATTATTTCCAAAATTCATTTTTTGTCGATTAATTATCGGTAACACAGCCTGTAGAAGCGCTGGAAACCGATCTTGCGTATTTAAGCAAAACTCCTTTTGTAACTTTCAACGGCGGTTGAACCCAAGCCGCTTTTCTAGCTGCAAATTCTTCGTCGGAAATCTTCAGGTCGATTGTATTTTTTACAGCATCGATCGCGATTAAATCACCATCTTTTACTAAAGCAATACCACCGCCGTCATAAGCCTCTGGTGTAATGTGTCCTACGACAAAGCCATGTGAACCTCCAGAGAACCTGCCGTCTGTAATCAGTGCACAGCTGCTTCCTAATCCGGCTCCAATAATCGCAGATGTAGGTTTCAGCATTTCAGGCATCCCCGGACCACCTTTTGGTCCACAATACCTGATGACGACTACACTGCCCGGTTTTATTTTTCCGGCCTCAAGTCCTGGAATTACTTCAAATTCTCCTTCAAATACTACAGCAGGCCCTTCAAAATACTCTCCTTCTTTTCCGCTGATTTTTGCTACAGCACCTTCAGAAGCAAGATTTCCGTATAAAACCTGAATATTTCCTGTTGGTTTTAAAGCTTTCTGAATTTCATGAATCACTTCTTGCCCATCTTGTAAATCTGGAGTTGAAGCTAAATTTTCTGCTACTGTTTTTCCTGTTACTGTCAAACAATCTCCATGAATAAGCCCTACTTTTAGTAAATATTTCATTACCGACGGAATTCCTCCCACTGCATGAATATCCTCCATCATATATTTACCACTTGGTTTCATGTCTGCCAAAACCGGAGTTCTGTCATTAATTGCCTGAAAATCATCTAAAGTAATTGTGATGCCAACAGAGTGTGCCATTGCAATTAAGTGCATAACCGCATTTGTAGAACCTCCTAAAACTGCTACAATGGTAATAGCATTTTCAAAAGCTTTGCGAGTCATGATATCTTTTGGCTTAATATCTTTTTCTAATAAAATTTTTATCGCCGCACCCGCAGCTGCACATTCGTCTCTTTTTTCCTGACTCAAAGCAGGATTTGAAGAACTGTAAGGCAGACTCATTCCTAATGCTTCAATTGCAGAAGACATGGTATTGGCAGTATACATTCCGCCGCAAGCACCAGGCCCAGGGCAGGAATTTTGAATCACACCTTTAAAATCTTCCGGAGTAATTTCGTTTCTCACTTTTTTACCTAAAGCTTCAAAAGCCGAAACAATATTCAATGATTCTCCTTTCCATTTTCCAGAATGGATAGATCCTCCGTAAACCATCATTGCCGGACGATTTAATCTTCCCATTGCAATTAAAGCTCCCGGCATATTTTTATCACAGCCTGGAATTGCAATTATACCATCATACCATTGTGCACCCACAACAGTCTCGATAGAATCTGCAATAACATCACGAGAAACCAATGAATAACGCATTCCCTCTGTTCCGTTAGAAATACCGTCACTTACACCAATGGTATTAAAAATAAGTCCGACCAGATCAGCATCCCAAACACCTTTTTTAACATCTTTTGCTAAATCGTTCAAATGCATGTTGCAAGTGTTACCATCGTAACCCATACTCACAATACCCACTTGTGCTTTTTTCAAATCTTCTTCAGTTAAACCAATACCGTACAACATGGCTTGCGCTGCAGGTTGCGTTTGATCTTGAGTGATGGTTTTGCTGTACTTATTTAATTCCATTATTGTATTTATTTTTTTAATTTTTATTCAAAAAAAAACCTTCCAGTATTTGGAAGGTTTGTAATATAGTTTTTCAATTATATTTATACCATTCCCGATGCAGATGTGTGAATCACATTGACAACAACGACAGAAGTAATAATAATTGAGATTTGCATCCTTTATTTTTTTAGTGTTACAAAAGTATAAAAACTTTAAGAACTAAAAAAATAAAATCTCAACATTTTCAATACTTCTTGTTATTTAATTCATCATTTTAATAAAAAATCTAAACTATTGTTGACTGACCAATATAAACATTGTCATTATTGAAATATAACAGGTCATCTTTGCTAAAAATGAAATTAGAAACAAACTCTCCTACTTCATTTGTACCAAATTTTGAATCTGGTTTTAAATCAACCGTAACTACCTTATATTCAATCGCTTTTTCAATTGCCTGATAAATTACATTTGCTTCTGTGAACAATCCGAAATGCTCCAACAACATTGCTGCTGATAAAATAGAAGCAATTGGATTGGCAATATTTTTTCCTTTTGCCTGAGGATAAGATCCGTGAATTGGTTCGAAAAGCGCATTTTTTTCTCCTAATGATGCCGATGCTAATAAACCTATTGAACCTGTAATTACGCTGGCTTCATCTGATAAAATATCTCCAAATAAATTTTCTGTCAAAATCACATCAAATTGTTTTGGGTTTAATATCAATTGCATTGCCGCGTTATCTACAAACAAAAAGTCTAAGATCACATCCGGATAGTTCTCTCCTACTTTTTGAACGACTCTTCTCCACAATCTTGAAGTTTCCAAAACATTTGCTTTGTCAACCATTGTTAACTTCTTGCGGCGGTTTTGTGCCGATTTAAAAGCTAAATGTGCAATTCTGGTAATTTCTTCTTCTGAATATTCACATAAATCTGAAGCGTGTGTTCCTTCTTCATTAAGTGTTTTAGCTCCAAAATAAGCGCCACCTGTTAATTCTCTGAAAATAGTAAAATCTGCTCCTTCAATAATTTCTCTTTTTAAAGGAGATGCTTCAACCAATGACTTATAAGGTTTAATAGGACGAATGTTGGCAAACAAGCCTAATTCTTTACGAAGTTTCAACAATCCCTGCTCCGGACGAACTTTCGCATTTGGGTTGTTATCGTACTTAGGATCTCCAATTGCACCAAATAAAACGGCATCAGTATTTAAACAAAGATTTAAAGTCTGTTCCGGGAGAGGGCTTCCTGTTTTGTCAATGGCAATCGCACCCATGAGCGCTTCTTCAAAAACAAATTCATGATTATACACCTCACCTATAGCATATAATGCTTTTTTGGCCTGCGAAATTACTTCCGGTCCAATTCCATCTCCTGGTAATACAGCTATTTTCAAATTCATAACGTCTCGTTCTTTATGTATTTAAATCTTTAATTTTCTCTTTCTTCTATTCTCTTTCCTCTATTCTCTTTCTGCTATCCTCTTTTTTAACTAGCTTCTGATTAAATCGCCTTCAATTTTAGAAGCTTCGATAATTTGATGAATATCAGCATCAAGCACTTCTTTTTTGATATCTGCAAATTTCAAAAACTCAACATATACAATATCTAATTGTACTTTTGTTAATTCGTAACCTACTTTTTTAGCACGGTAAGCCAATGCTGCTCTTCCGCTTCTTGCTGTCAAAATGATAGAAGATTCGTTTACGCCCACATCTAGCGGATCCATGATTTCGTAAGTTGCTCTGTTTTTAATTACACCGTCCTGATGAATTCCTGAACTGTGTGCAAAAGCATTTGCTCCAACAATTGCTTTGTTTGGCTGCACAATCATTCCCATACTTTCAGAAACCAAACGGCTCATTTCGTTTAATTCTCTTGTATTAATGTTTGTGTCTAGGTTTAAGTATGGATGTTGTTTGAAAATCATCACCACTTCTTCAAGTGCTGTATTCCCAGCTCTTTCTCCAATACCATTAATAGTACACTCAATTTGTCTTGCACCATTTATAGCTCCTGCAATTGAGTTTGCAGTTGCCATTCCTAAATCATTATGACAGTGACATGAAAGGATTACATTTTCGATTCCTTTTACGTTTTCTTTCAAATATTTAATTTTTGCTCCGTATTCTTCCGGAAGACAATATCCTGTTGTATCAGGAATATTTAATACTGTAGCCCCTGATTTAATTACTTCTTCACAAACTTTTGCAAGGAAAGCATTATCTGTTCTACCTGCATCTTCTGCGTAGAATTCAACATCTTCTACATACGATTTTGCATGTGCCACAGCGTATTTTGCTCTTGCAATAATATCTTCTGGAGTGGTATTTAATTTATGGAGTATATGAGATTGTGAAGTTCCGATTCCGGTATGGATTCTAGGTTTCTTAGCATGCTTTAAAGCAGCTGCAGCAACATCAATGTCGTTTTTCACGGCTCTTGTTAGTCCGCAGACGGTTGCGTTTTCTACAATTTTACAAATCTCAGAGACCGATAAAAAATCGCCCGGACTTGACACAGGAAAACCGGCTTCGATAACATCAACTCCCATTTTGTCTAGTCGTTCTGCGATAACTAATTTTTGTTTAGTATCTAACTTACATCCTGGAACTTGTTCACCGTCGCGTAAAGTGGTGTCAAAAATTTGAACTTTCTCTCTATTCATATTCATTTATTTAATGTAATTTCACATCTTGATAACAAATATATGTTGTACTTCTTCAGTACGAAATTCATTTTAATGAAATTATACTGTTCATAACACAATTTATAACGAGTTAAATATTTAATAATCAATAAGTTATATTATTATTTTTTACAATGGCTAACCATCAAAAAGATTTCTTATTTGTTTTAATAAAATCCCTTTCTAAATCTGAAAAAAGACAGTTTAAAATTTTTGCAAGCCGATTAGAGACAAGTTCGAATACTAAATTCATTGAATTATTTAATATTTTAGATAAATCTGAAACCTACGATGAAAAGCTTATTCTGAAAAGCGGTATCATCAAAAAAGTACAGTTATCTAATTTAAAATCATACTTGTATAAGCAGATTCTGGTAAGCATTCGCTTAAATATTCCCAGCCAGAATATTCGTTATCAATTGCGGGAACAAATAGATTTTGCGGTTATTCTATATAATAAAGGTTTGTACAAACAGAGTTTAAAGATTCTGGACAAAACAAAACAACAGGCTTTAGAAAATGACGAAAAATATATGGCATACGAAATCGTCGAGTTCGAAAAGCTGATAGAATCGCAGTATATTACCCGAAGTATTCAAGGCCGTGCTGACGAACTGGTTATTCAGGCTAAAGAATTAAACTATAGAAATACAATTTCAAGTAAACTATCAAACTTATCGCTGCAGTTATACGGAATAATGCTGAAAACTGGTTATGTAAAAAGTGATGAAGAATATAAATATATAGATGATTACTTCAATAAACATATCGCCAAATTAGACGAAAGCAAATTTGGCTTCCGCGAAAAATACTGGTTCTACAATGCTAATTTGTGGCGAAGCTTCTTGGTTCAGGACTTTTTAGCAAGTTATAAGTTTGCCTATAAATGGGTACAGCTTTTTTATGATAACCCAAATATGATTTACTTGAATCCGGTATTTTTCTTAAAAGGGAATCATTACTTTTTGGAGTCGCTTTATATGTTGAAATATACTTCGAACTTTAAAAAATATCTTTCATTATTAGAAGAAACCATTCAGGATCCTAAATTTCCGGTAAACGATAACATTGCATCCCTATCATTTCTATACGTTTATAACAATAAATTAAATCTTCACATTCTGGAAGGTACTTTTGCCGAAAGCGAATATTTAATTCCGGAAATTCTTGACAAAATAAAACTGCACAGTGAGCATCTCGATGAACATCATGAAATGTTGTTTTTCTATAAAATTGCTTCTATTTATTTTGGAAATGAAAAGTACAATGAATGCATCAATTATTTAGATAAAATCATTAATAATAAGAACTTAACGATGCGCGAAGATTTAATGTGCTTTGCGAGACTTTTATCACTGATTGCCCATTATGAATTAGGAAAAGATTATTACCTGGAAAACCATCTTAAAAATACTTATAAGTTTCTTTTAAAAATGAACGACTTACACGAAGTTCAAAAAGAAATAATCAAGTTTTTAAGAAACCTGAACAACTTTTACCCGGCTGATATTAAAAAGGAATTCAAAAAAATGCATGCCCGTTTTGTGGAGCTGGAAAAGAATACTTACGAAAAAAGAGCTTTCTTGTACCTCGATATTATTTCATGGCTTGAAAGTAAAATCGAAAACAGAAAAATTGCTGATATAATTAAGGAAAAAGCGAAGTTGAATAGTCGATAATTCTTTATAGATTCTAATAGATAAATTCCAAATTCCAATAAAGAGCTAAAAATAAAAAATCCCAAACTCCAGTTAATTGGAATTTGGGATTTTTTATGGGGGTTTTCAAAAATTTTATTCTACAATATTAGAAGTCGTTACATAAAAATCTTTATCAACTTCTATTTTTCTATCTTCATTAGTAGTTTTTACAGACTGCCATTCTGTAGTGGGTTTCAACCAGGTTTCAACACCGTTTAATTTTACTCTTACCGGCATATCAAATTTAGCTACACAGTTTGTCCAGTGATATCCAAAAGTGCCATTTTTAAACATATATTCAAAAACCGGAATCTGAGTTGTGCTTAAGTATTGTGCATAAACTCGATTAAAGTTAATTCCGGACTGCTCATTCATATAATCCTGAATCTGTTTACCTGTAACCGTTTGGTGATAAAACGTTTTATTTAAACCTCTTAAGATTGATTTCCATTTTGCATCATCATTTATAATCTGGCGCATCATGTGAAGCATATTTGCTCCTTTTGGATACATATCTCCTGATCCTTCGTTATTTACATCATAATGACCAATAATCGGAATATCATTTTGAATATTTTTTCTGCATCCAATTACATATTCAGCAGCGGCATCTTTTCCGTAGTAATATTCAATAAAAAGACTCTCAGAATAATTAGTAAAACTCTCGTGAACCCACATATCTGCAATATCTTTGTACGTAATATTATTTGCAAACCATTCGTGGCCCGACTCATGAATAATGATAAAATCAAATTTCAATCCCCAGCCTGTTCCGCTTAAATCGCGGCCTAAATAACCTTGTTTGTATTGATTTCCATAGGTTACAGAACTTTGGTGTTCCATTCCTAAGTAAGGAACTTCTACCAATTTGTAGCTGTCTTCGTAAAACGGATAAGGTCCAAACCAGTTTTCAAAAGCTTTCAGCATTTTTGGAGCATCTTTAAAATGTTCTTTTGCTAAAGCCAAATTATCTCTCAAAACATAATAATTACAATCTAAATCGCCTTTTTCTCCTTTAAATTTCTCAGAAAAATTAACGTAATCCCCAATATTAATATTAACGCCATAATTGTTAATTGGGTTGGAAACATACCAGTTAAAGGTTTTTGTTCCGTCTTTCTCTTTTTTAACACTTTGCAGTCTTCCGTTCGAAACATCGGTTAAATCTCCCGGAACATTTACGCTGATCAGCATATTTTCTACTTCATCATACATGTGGTCTTTGTTTGGCCACCAAACGCTGGCGCCTAATCCCTGACAAGATGAGGCAATAAAATCTTTTCCGTTTTTATCTTTTTTCCAGCTGATTCCACCATCCCAAGGTGCGTTAACCGCTTCTCTTGGTTTTCCGTTAAATGACACAATAACTTCTTTAGTGTCACCAACTTTTTGTTTTTCAATTAAAGTAATAAAAAACGCATTGCCGTCTCTTTCAAATTTTAATTCTTTACCATTTTGCGTAACCTTAGTAATCTGCATAGGCTCCTGCAAATCAATCTGCATTTTGTTGTTCTCTGTCAAAACAGTATAACGAACAGTATTTGATCCTGCAATTGTTTTTTCTTTCGGATTAACTTTTATATCCAAGTGATAATATTTTAAATCCCACCACGCTCTTTCTTTTGTGATGCTTCCGCGTAAGGTATCCTGATGTGTAAAAACTTTTCCTGACTTACTGAGAAGTCCTTGAGAATTGGCACTAAAACCAATTAAAAAAGCAGCAAAAATGCTTCCGAAGTATTTTTTCATTGTTTAGAATTATAAAATAAACAGGTTTTTATTGAATTAAAACTGGTAACAAATGTAAACATTCGAATCAAGTTTTTATTGATTTTACAAATGCAATTCGAAACAATGTATGTTAAAATCCATTATTGTTCTCTATTTTAGCATGATAAAACCATTCTCTTTTTATGAAATTATATCAGCCCTTATTACTTGTTTTATTCATTTATGCTTCTTTTGGATATTCACAAACAATTCCAGTTTACAAGATCAATGAAAAACCTGTAATTGACGGTGATTTATCAGATTGGAAAACACCTTTTCTGGGGCCGTTTGTAATTCATAATTCAGCTGAAAAAGCCACACAAAATACCATGGTTTCACTTTCGTGGAATGGCGAAAATCTATATATAGCTTACAAAGTTGTAGATTCTAATATAATTGGTTCTAATCAAAAAAAGGATTCTTCAATTTTTAATACGGATGATTTAGTAGAAATTTTTATTGATCCGGACGGTGATGGAAAAAACTATCTCGAAATTGGAGTCAATGCGTTTTCTACAAATTATGATATGCTGATAAAGTGTATTTCTCCTGATTGTGGAGGCTGGAATACGGCATTAAATCTTGATATTATCGGATTGGAAACTGTAAGTAAAATAACTGCCGAAGGCTTTTGTACCGAAATAAAAATCCCTTTTTCAAGTCTGGAAAAAATCGAAAATGCTAATTTTTCTAAACCAAAAAAAGGCATAAAATGGAAAGGAAATACTTTTAGAATCGATTACGGTAACACAACTGAATACCTTGCTTTACAAGCTTATAAAAGCAAGAATTTTGGTTTTCACCAACCGAAGGAATTTGCTGTTTTTGAGTTTATGGAGTAAGAGGTTTAATCGTTTATTTGGTTAATCGTTTATTTGGTTAACTGTTTATTTGGTTAATTGTTTAATCGTCATTATTGTCAGACTGAGCGATCCCGAGGCTTCGCGAGAAGTCCTGCAAAGTGATTCAATAAAACGGACCTTGGGTTTGTGAAGTACTTTTTTTTTTAAATCTTTAATTAATAAATTGTGGTATCAAATTATATTTGACTTCAGGGTAAAGCGCACTATTACCAGCCAAAAATTTAAAAGCTGTATTATCTTCTTTCATTTTATAAATTTCAAATATAGATTTACTGGATTGAAAATAAATATTTTGTAAGAACCTATCATTTAAATCGCCATAGACTTTATAAGTTTGTAAAAACATAGAAATTCCTTCTTTTAAAACTTTAGGATTAGTAAACTCTTTTGGAAGAAATATATTTATAAAAGAGTCATTTTCTACGTATATCTCTCCACTGCTATCGTTAATTGGACTAAAATTACCGTAAGGCGTTTTTTCTAGAAACAAAATTAATCTTTGACCAGTTTTGAGCTCTTTAATTCTTGGATCACAAATCCATTCTTTCCAAATTGAAACCTTGATCTTTGAGCCTGATTTTCCTTTTACAAACTGACTTATAGTAAATTCGTATTCATTTTTTGAAACTTTAGAAATAGTTCCATCAACAATTAAATTTGCTTTTGCAATAACAATTGAATAGGGCAATTCATGTTTTTTGAATCCATAATTTAAAGTTGGAAACAAAAATAAAAACAGGCATACAAATAATTTCATAAGACTTATGCTTTTAGCTAAAGTAATACTTTTTTTGTCAGATTGAGCGATCCCGAGGCTTCGGGATCGCTCAGTCTGACAAGATTGGGTTGAAGCAATCCTTTATTTACTTCTGACGTTTTTTCAAAACTTCCACAACATCATTTAATTGAAAGCCTTTTGCCTGCAATAAAATCAAATAATGAAATAATAAATCAGCACTTTCACTTAAGAATAAATCGTCGTTATCATCTTTGGCTTCAATAACCACTTCTACAGCTTCTTCGCCTACTTTTTGCGCAATTTTATTGATTCCTTTTTCAAATAGAGAAGCAACGTAACTCTTTTCTGAATCAGCATTTTCTCTACGGGTTTTGATTGTATTTTCTAATTGAGAAATAAAACCGTAATTCGCGTCATTTGGCTCTTGCCAGCAAGTATCAGCACCAGTGTGGCATGTTGGTCCAACCGGTTTTGCCTGAATCAAAAGCGTATCGCCATCGCAGTCATTTTTAATACTTACCAGATTCAAAAAGTTACCACTCTCCTCGCCTTTTGTCCAAAGTCTTTGTTTGGAACGACTAAAAAAAGTTACTTTTTGCGTTTCTATTGTTTTTTGAAGCGATTCTTCATTCATATAACCCAGCATCAAAACATTTTTTGTTTCTGAATCTTGAATTATAGCCGGAATTAATCCGTGTGCGCTTTTGATATCGATTTCCATAATTAATTTTAGATTTTTGATTTCAGATTTCAGATTTTAGATTTCTGATATCATGTTATTTTAGATCAAACAATGCCTTTCTTCTTGTTTCTATTAAAGCCTTACTTCAATACCATTATTTCTCAATTCTTCTTTTAAAGCTTTGATTTCGATTTCTTTAAAGTGAAAAACGCTCGCTGCCAAAGCTGCATCTGCTTTTCCTTCTTTAAAAGAATCAACAAAATGCTGTATGTTTCCGGCACCGCCAGAGGCAATAATAGGGATATTGATTAAGGCTGACAATTTAGCCAAAGCTTCGTTTGCAAAACCATTTTTCGTTCCGTCATTGTCCATTGAGGTAAATAATATTTCGCCGGCACCGCGTTCTGCTACTTCTACAGCCCAATCGAATAAATTAAGCTCTGTAGGCACTTTACCTCCAACCAAATGTACAATCCATTGGCCGTTAATTTGTTTAGCATCAATGGCAACTACTACGCATTGGCTTCCAAATTTCTGAGCCAGATCATTAATCAATTGCGGATTTTTTACTGCCGATGAATTAATTGAAACTTTATCAGCACCGTTATTCAATAGAATTTCAACATCTTCTACAGACGAAATCCCACCGCCCACTGTAAAAGGAATATTGATTTTTTCTGCGACGCTTCTCACCATATTTACCAGCGTTTTACGTCTTTCTTCCGTTGCCGAAATATCCAGAAAAACCAATTCGTCAGCGCCTTCAGCCGAGTAAATTTCTGCCAGTTCTACAGGATCTCCCGCATCGCGCAAGTCAACGAAATTAACACCTTTTACGGTTCTTCCGTTTTTTATATCCAAACAAGGAATGATTCTTTTTGCTAACATTTTTCTTTTTGTTAATTGTTAGATGTAAGGTGTAAAATGTTCTTCTGCACAGCGTACAACATTCATTCTACAATTCACTTTTTACATTTTACCAATAATATAATTCTCTAACTGTTTTAAAGTAATTCTCCCTTCATAAATCGCTTTTCCTATGATTGTTCCTTCACAGCCTGATTCGGCTAATTTAGGCAATTCATCAAAGGTAGAAATACCTCCCGAAGCGATTAGTTTTACGCCATCTGCCTCGGCTAGAATTTTACTGTAAAGATCAAAACTCGGACCTTCAAGCATTCCGTCTTTTGCAATATCGGTACAAATAACATACTGAATTCCTTTACTTTGGTAATCCTGGATAAACGGAATCAAATCTTCGTTTGAATCTTCTAACCAGCCGGAAACTGCTATTTTTTCATCTTTTGCGTCAGCGCCCAAAATGATTTTATCTGAACCGTATTCTGAAATCCATTTTTCAAAAATCGTTCTGTTTTTTACCGCAATACTACCGCCGGTAATTTGGTTTGCACCGCTTTCAAATGCAATTCTCAAATCGTCATCTGATTTTAATCCGCCTCCAAAATCAATTTTTAAACTGGTTTGCGAGGCAATTTGTTCTAAGATTTTATAATTGACAATTTTGCTCGATTTTGCACCGTCAAGATCTACTAAATGCAAATATTCGATTCCGTGCGCCTCAAATGATTTCGCCACTTCCAGCGGATTTTCATTATAAATTATCTTCGTATCATAATCACCTTTGGACAAACGAACGCATTTTCCGTCAATGATATCTATGGCTGGTATTATTCTCATTTTGTTTTAGTCTTAAAGTTTAAAAATCTAAAGTCATAAAGTCTTCTTTGCAACTCTGAATTTCTAAATTAATTTTTTATTAGGATTTATTATTTGAGGCTTAACTTCAAAAAGTTTTCTAGTATCTTCTCGCCAACAGCTCCGCTTTTCTCTGGGTGAAATTGTGTTCCGTAAAAATTATCTTTTTGCAAAGCCGAGGCATATTCTAATTCATAATTAGTCGTTGCTATGGCTTCATCGCAATTGGGTACGTAGAAACTATGTACCAAATACATAAACTCATTTTCAGCAATTCCTTTAAACAAATCCGATTTTAAATTGTAAATCTGATTCCATCCCATTTGCGGCACTTTTACCTGATTTGAAAATTTCACAACATCAACATCAAAAACTCCTAAACCTTTAGTATTTCCTTCTTCAGATGAGTTGCACATCAACTGCATTCCCAGACAAATTCCTAAAACAGGTTGTTTCAAATTCGGAATCAAACTGTCTAATCCGCTTTCGCGAAGCTTTGTCATCGCAGAACTCGCCTCGCCCACTCCCGGAAAAATCACTTTATCAGCAGCCTGAATTTCTTCGGGATTATTGCTCAAAACAGCTTTAAAACCTAATCTTTCAATAGCAAACATAATGCTCTGAATATTTCCTGCTCCGTAATTTATAATTACTATTTTCATTAAAAAAAGCTTTAAGCTTTAGGCCGTAAGCTTTAGGCCTAATGCCTATTGCTTATAGCTTATAGCGTTTTACAACATACCTTTCGTCGAAGGCAGAATCATTTTCTCAGTATCTCTTTTTACGGCTACTTTTATCGCTTTTGCGAAAGCTTTAAAAATAGCTTCAATTTTGTGATGTTCGTTGATGCCCTCTGCTTTGATGTTTAAATTGGCTTTTGCCCCGTCTGTAAACGATTTAAAAAAGTGGTAAAACATTTCAGTTGGCATTTTACCCACCATTTCACGTTTAAATTCGGTTTCCCAAATCAGCCAGTTTCTTCCTCCAAAATCAATTGCAGCCTGAGCCAGACAATCGTCCATTGGCAAACAGAAACCGTAACGCTCAATTCCTAATTTATTCCCCAGCGCTTTCGCAAAAACTTCGCCAAGTGCAATTGCGGTATCTTCAATTGTATGATGTTCATCAACTTCAAGATCGCCTTTTACCAATATTTCCAAATCCATTTGACCATGACGTGAAATTTGATCTAGCATGTGGTCGAAAAATGCAATTCCGGTATCGATTTTGCTTTTTCCTGTTCCGTCAAGATTTAGGTTGATGTAAATATCTGTTTCATTCGTTTTTCTGGTGATCGAAGCCGAACGTGCTTCTAATTTTAAAAACTCATAAATACGTTTCCAATCTGTAGTTTGAAGAATGATAGTATCGTTTAATTCCTCACGTTTAGACGATATTTCGTTACTGCCAATTCCATCAGTCATGTTCATGAAAATAGCTTTAGCACCAAGATTTTTAGCCAATTCAACATCAGTTAAACGATCACCCAGAACAAAAGAATTTGCCAAATCATATTCCGGATTGTCAATATATTTGGTCAGCATTCCGGTTCTTGGCTTGCGGGTTGGTGCGTTATCTTCTGGAAAAGAACGGTCTACAAAAATTTCATCAAACACTACACCTTCATTTTCAAAAGCTTTCAGGATAAAATTCTGCGTTGGCCAAAACGTATCTTCCGGAAAACTATCCGTTCCTAATCCGTCCTGATTAGTTACCATTGCCAGTTCATAATCTAATTCAGCTGCAATTTTAGCCAGATATTGAAACGCTTTTGGATAAAATTCTAATTTTTCCAAAGCATCTAATTGATAATTTTCAGGTTCTAAAACAATCGTTCCGTCACGATCGATAAAAAGTACTTTTTTCATAGTTTATTTATATTTTGGGCGTGTCCCTCCGGGTCGGGCTTTCGGCTATATTCCCGATTAACAAAAACTACGGCTAAAAAGCCTTGTTTTTCTAAATCGGGAGATACCGCCTCTATCCCTCACGCAAACCGGTATCTTAGATTTTTCTTTTGCCACGAATTGCAGAAATTTTCGCTAATTTTTGTTTCACGCAGATTTTAAAGATTTGAGCAGATTCACACAGATTTATTCATTATTAAAAATCAAAATTAAATCTGCTTTTATCAGCAAAATCTGCTTGAAAAAATCGTTTTATCTGTGGCAAAAAACTTTGTGTTCTTCGTGTAATTCTTTGCGAACTTTGTGGTTAAACTTTAGCTTAATAATTTCAATTCTTTAATCAAAACAGCGTTTTCTTCTTTTGTTCCAATTGTAAAACGAAGGCAGTTTTCGCATAATGGCTGTGTTGTTCTGTTTCGAATTACAATTCCTTTTTCGATTAACTGATCGTATCTTTTATTGGCATCATCCACTTTTACCAATACAAAATTAGTTTCGGTAGGGTAAATTTTTTCCACGAAATTAACTTCAAGTAATACTTTAAGCAATTCTTCTCTTTGTTCAACAATAGAAGTAATTTCTTGTTTTATTTTATCTGAATCTTTTAAACGTTCTATTGCTCTTTGCTGTGTTAATTCGTTTACATTGTAAGGTGGTTTGATTTTGTTTAAAACCGAAATTACGGCTTCGGAAGCATAGCAGATTCCTAATCTAATTCCAGCTAAACCGTATGCTTTTGAAAGCGTTTGTGTAATAACCAAATTTGGATATTCGTCAATCTCTGTAAGCCAGCTTTCCTTGCCGGAAAAGTCAATATAAGCTTCATCAATTACCACTAACCCTTTAAAATTCTGAAGCAGTTTTACCACACTTTCATCAGAAAAAGAATGTCCGGTTGGGTTATTTGGCGAACATAAAAAGATGATTTTTGTGTTTGCATCAACAGTATCTAAAATCTTTTCAACTTGGGGCTGGAAATCATTTGAGAGTAATATTTCTCTGTTTTCAACCGCGTTTATATTCGCTAAAACGCTGTACATTCCGTAAGTTGGCGGCAACGTGATAATATTATCTGTTTTTGGTTCGCAGAAAGCTCTGAAAATCAAATCTAAAACTTCGTCACTGCCGTTTCCTAACAAAATCTGACTCTGTTTTGTGTTGTTATTTTTAGCTAAAATTGCTTTAACCGAATTTTGCTGCGGATCCGGATAGCGATTCACACCATTTTGATAGGGATTTTCATTAGCATCCAAAAAAATCATTTCGGCAGTATCAAAATCTTCAAACTCATCTCTCGCTGAAGAATATGGCTTTAATGTTTTTACGTTTTCACGTGTTATTGTATTTATATCGAAAGTACTCATTGTCTTTATTTTTTTTAGAAACAAGAACTAAGATGGAAGACTTAAAAAATCTTGCTTCTTTGCTCTTTCTTCTCCCTTTGTCTTTTACTCTAAACTCTTCAATCTCAAAGTAACAGCATTTTTATGCGCCTGTAAACCTTCAGCTTCTGCCATAACTTCAATCGCTTTACCAATATTCTGAATTCCTTCTTTAGATATTTTTTGGAAAGTCATCGATTTCATAAAACTATCAAGGTTTACGCCGCTGTAATTTTTCGCATAACCGTTTGTCGGCAAAGTATGATTGGTTCCCGAAGCATAGTCTCCAGCACTTTCAGGAGTATAATTTCCAATAAAAACCGAACCTGCATTTACAATTCCGTTGCAATAAAAATCATCATATTGTGAGCAGATAATAAAGTGCTCAGGACCATATTCATTAATTAAATCCAATGCAGTCTGGTCGTTTTCGACATAAATTAATTTTGAATTTTCTATTGCTTTTTCAGCGATTGCTTTTCTTGGCAATACTTCAACCTGAGACTGGATTTCCTTTTCAACTTCGGCAATAAGTTTTTTAGAAGTCGAAACCAAAATAACCTGACTGTCTGTTCCGTGTTCTGCCTGCGACAACAAATCTGAAGCAACAAAAGCAGGAACTGCAGTATCATCAGCAACAATTAATAATTCCGAAGGTCCGGCCGGCATATCAATAGCAACACCAAACTGAGTAGCCAATTGTTTTGCTACGGTTACAAACTGATTTCCTGGTCCGAAAATTTTATATACTTTCGGAATTGATTTTGTTCCGAAGGTCATTCCTGCAATTGCCTGTATTCCGCCCACTTTTAAAATCTTGGTTACACCGCACAAATTAGCGGCATATAAAATCGCCGGATTTATTTTTCCGGTTTTATCCGGAGGTGAACACAAAACAATTTCTTTACAGCCAGCGATCTCAGCAGGTACAGCAAGCATTAAAACGGTCGAAAACAAAGGTGCTGTTCCACCCGGAATGTATAAACCAATTTTTTGAATTGGTCGTTTTTCCTGCCAGCAGTTTACCCCTTCTATAGTTTCAACTTCAATTTTCTCCGTTTTCTGTGCGCTGTGAAATTTATATATATTGTCTTTTGCTAATTGAATAGCCTCTTTTAATTCATTTGGAATCAATGAAATTGCCTCGTTTATTTCTTCTAAAGAAACTTCATAATCCGCTAAAGTAATTCCGTCAAAAATTGAAGTATATTTTGCTACGGCTTCGTCTCCTTTTTTCTGTACTTCTTTAAAAATTTCTTTTACCGTTACCTCAATATCATCAATAGTCTGAGTTGGTCTTTTTAATATTTCAGACCAGGTATCTGGTTTTGGATTGTCTATTTTATTCATTTTTTTATGCTTTATGCTATAAGCTGTAGGCTTTAAGCTTTTGAACTATCTTTATTTTCTCTGGCAAAAGCTTAAAGCTTATTGCCTAAAGCGCGCAAAGCGCATTAAAGTACCATTTTTTCAATTGGACAAACTAAAATTCCTTCTGCTCCGGCTTCTTTTAACTTATCAATTACATCCCAAAATGTATCTTTATCGATAACAGAGTGCACGCTGCTCCAGCCTTCCTGCGCCAATGGCAGAACGGTTAAACTTCTTAAAACCGGAAGGATTTTTCCAATTTCGTCGATTTTGTCGTTTGGAACGTTCATCAAAATGTATTTCGAATTTCTGGCTCTTAAAACCGACTGGATTCTGAATTTTAAGGTATCAATGTGCTTTTGAATTTCTGGAGAAACTTTTGGAGAAACAGCCAATACTGCTTCACTTTTCAGGATAACTTCTACTTCTTTTAAGTTATTTTTAAATAAAGTGCTGCCACTGGAAACGATATCGACAATAGCATCTGCAAGGCCGATATTTGGCGCAATTTCTACAGAACCCGAGATTTGGTGAATATCTACACTTAACCCAAAAGAATTGAAATATTCGTTAACTGTATTTGGATAAGAAGTCGCAATTCTCAATCCCGCTAAGTCTTGTATCGAATTGTATTCGAAAGTTTTAGGAACAGCTACCGAAACTTTGCATTTAGAAAAACCTAATCGCTGCACCACTTCAATTTCTTTTCCTTTTTCTACCAAAAGATTGTCGCCAACGATTGCCAGATCCACAACTCCGTCTATTAAATACTGAGGAATATCTGAATTTCTTAAATATAAAACTTCGAGAGGAAAATTTGAAGCTTCGGCTTTTAACTGATCGATTCCGTTGTTAATGGAAATACCGCAGTCTTTCAGTATCTGAATGCTGTCTTCGTTTAAACGACCTGATTTTTGAATTGCAATTTTTAAAGTACTCATTTTTTAGTTTTTTGCTGATTAATAGTTTGAGTACAAAGAATTGGGAATTAAAAAACCCGTTTGATGTACTCAAACGGGTTTTAAAATATGATGATTTACATGCATACCATTAACACATCGCTTGAGAGCAATAATGAAAATGATGATGATGTAATTGATTTGAAATCATTGTTTGGTTTATTTTATAATTCTTTGATTCGGTTGCAAATATACTAGTTAATTTCATAAAAAAGCAATTTTTAATATAACTTAACGATAGTTTATTGTTAAAAAAAAGCTCAAGCCTCGTTTTTGTTGATTTTTTTAAATTCACGAAAACGTTTTCATGTTATCGTTAAAAATTAGGATTACTGTCGTTCCCAAACCAATTTCGCTTTCAATTTTAAATTTAATATGAAGCAATTCTGTAATTCTCTTAACAATAGACAAACCTAAACCAACACCTTTAATTTCGGGATGTTCTGTGTAGTTTGATCTAAAAAAGGGATTAAAAATCATTTCTAAATCTTGTTTTGCAATTCCGATTCCCGTATCTGAAATTTTACAGATTGTCTTTTCATTTTCTTTGGAAAGCCAAATAGAAACGACACCGTCTTTGTAAGTATATTTTAAAGCATTTGAAATAATATTTCTTAAAATAGTAATGACCAGAAAATTATCTGACTCAATATAATAATCCGTTTCGGCATCAAACTTAATGTTGATATTTTTAGCATTTATCTTCTCAGAATTCAACGTTAAAACATCTAAAATAAGTGCATTTAAATAAACCGATTCTGTAACTATATTTTGTTTTTGGTTTTCAAAACGAGCCATTAAAAGAAGCTGATCTACAAGTAAATTTAAATGATCTACTTCGTTTATACAGTAGTTTATTTTATCTTCGTACTCTTTACTATCTCGAGTTTTACGTATTAAAACCTCAAGTGTTCCTTTAATAACAGTTAGCGGTGTTCTAAGTTCGTGCGAAGCATCTGAAGTAAACTGTTTTTCGCGTTCTATTGCATCTTCAATTCGGTTTAGTAAACTGTTTATGGTTTTAGAAAGCGTATACAATTCGTCTCGTGATTTTGGTAATGGAATACGCGCTTTTAGATTGTCTTTTGTAATAATTTTTGATGTATTAATAATCGCATTTATTGGTTTTATACTTCGGCCGGCAAAGAAACGAGCAATAAAAAACAACAGTACCAAAATGGCTAAAAACGACAAACACATTATCTCAAATAGATTATTCAAGACCATTGTAGAATCAGCGAGTGACATGGCAACAATTATATATCCTATATGTTTGTTCTGAACGTGAAGCGCTACCTGAATCTGCCTGATAGCGTGATCTCCCATTTTGGTATCAAACAATTCATAATCTTCTACAGAATCTTTAAATTCAAGGGTTTCTGTTTTAAGGTTAGGAGCTTTTTCTATTATATTTTTGTTTAAATCCAAAAACTCCACAAAAACAGGATTTACATCTACCGTATTGTGTTCGCGTTCGTTCCATTCTTCTTCATCAATTAAAATTACCTTGCCCTTTTCAACTTTAATTTCAGATAAATGATTTTGAATTTCAACTTTAATATTTTCATCAATATGACTGTAAACAGTATGTTTTACTATAGAATAAATAACTGAAAAAACAACCAATATCAGCAGTCCGGTTGTGATAATGTAGTTTAAAGCAATTTTGTTTTTAAAAGATAACTGCATCGTTTACAAGTCATTGGCGATATAACCAATACCGCGGATTGTTTTTATATAATCTTCTTCGATTTTTAATTTTAGCTTTTTCCTAATTGCGTTCATAAACACATCTATAACACCGGTATCATACTCAAAATTAATATCCCAAACATCTTTTAAAATTTGATTTCTGGTGCAGACTTTTCCTTTATTTTTAATTAAATAAGTTAACAGTTCAAATTCTCTTTGTGTCAACATTACTTCTTCTTCATTCTTAAGTACAATATGTTTTGACAAATCAATTTTAATCGCTCCAAGTGTCAGATTTTCAGTGCTCTTTTTATTTCTGAAATGAATTTTAATACGCTCTACCAGCTCTTCAAAACTAAAAGGCTTTTTAATATAGTCGTTGGCTCCTGCTTTTAGACCTTCTATTGTTTCCTGTACAGTATCTTTTGCCGTTAAAAAAATAATTGGAGTGGTCTGATCCTTAATTCTAATGGCTTTGCACAAATCCAAACCATTAATTTTAGGCAGCATCCAGTCTAATAAAATCAAGTCAAACTTATGATTTTGCGTTAACTCAAAGCCTTTCGAACCATCATTAGCAGTAGTAATCAAATACCCTTCTTCCTGCAGACCTTGCTGCAAAAACTGAACGATACCCAACTCATCTTCAACTATCAAAATATGCATCTCTTTCTATTTTTAGTTTGTCAAAGATAAATATTTTCAAACTTGGAAATCTCTCAAAATCATCTCAATAAACAAAAACATTTGATCTTAAGTAAATATTAAGTTAACACTAAGTAAGGTAAAAGCAGAACTTAATCCCGAATTAATCAATCGGATTTAATTTTGCAGAGAATAAAAACACTAAGTGGTTAATTCTTAAAAAACTAACATCATAATTATCTTTTTTTCAGCTAGTGAGACCGTTGAAACAACTAATAATTCTGATTCTTTTTTTGACTTAAAAGGTGTTCTGATTTATATAAAATAAAAATATCATGACTTTTTACAAAAAGCTTTCTCCATTTTATAATTTGGCTATTTTCTATTTTTCGATAAGTTTTATATTGAGAATTGTCCTGATTTTTCATCCTATAACGCAAAGTTCTTTTACAATTCTCGAGAGTTTAAAGATTTTTATCCTTGGATTAATTTCAGATTCTTTCGTTTTTGTATTGGCAGGAATTTTTCTTTGGCTGTACCTCATTTTCCTCTCTGATTCTAAATATAGCAGGCCATCAGGTTATATTATACTGGGGTTTCTGGCAGTATTATTTTTGTATGTTGCTTCCGGAAAAAGTATTCTCGACGAATATGGAGGCGCATTACCCCGAATTGTTTTAATATTTATAGGTATAAAAACGGCTCTTTTTACTCTTTTCCTGTTACTCCCAAAATGGAGAAGAAAACTGAGATTCTGGCTTTTTAGTTTTGTAATTTTTTTATACGTTTTATTAATTCTTCAAAACGGATTAAGCGAATATTTCTTTTGGAATGAATTTGGTGTAAAATACAATTTCATTGCCGTTAATTATTTGATTTACACTAATGAAGTGATTGGAAACATTATGCAGTCTTATCCGGTTGTTCCCTTATTTTCAGCCCTGTTTGTGGTTAGCGGTATTGTGACTTATTTTATTGTTCAAAAATCTAAGAGTTACATTGATGAAATTCCATCTTTAAAAGAAAAACTAAAAATTACTTTAATATACAGCATTTTATTTGCAGTTTCGCTTTTTGCTGTTCCTACTTTAGCAAAGACTGAAAACTCTAAAAATTTATTTGTAAACGAGCTGCAGTCAAACGGATTGTATAAATTTTACTTAGCTTTTCAAAATAACAAACTAGATTACTTTAAGTTTTACAAAACACTCCCAACTCAGGAAGCTTTTACAATTTTAAAAGAACAATTTCCAAGTATATCAGGCAAAAGCACTACTCAGGAAATAATCTGTGATTCTCCAGAAAGCCATAAAAATGTAGTTTTAATTACAATTGAAAGCTTAAGTGCCGATTTTATGAAAACGTATGGAAATCAAGAAAACATAACTCCTTTTTTGGATAGTTTAGCTCAAAAAAGTCTGTTGTTTACCAATTTATATGCAGCTGGAAACCGCACTGTACGCGGACTTGAAGCTGTAACCTTATGTCTTCCGCCTACAGCTGGCGAAAGTGTTGTGAAGCGAGAAGACAATAAAAACAAATTTTCGACCGGAGCAATCTTTAAGCAAAAAGGTTATAACGTAAAATTTATGTACGGCGGCGATGCTTTTTTTGATAACATGCAGGATTTTTATTCGGGAAATGGCTACCAAATTGTAGACAAATCAAGTTTTTCTCCAGAGGAAATCACATTTTCTAACGTTTGGGGAGTTTGTGATGAGGACATGTACAATAAGGCTGTGAAAATAATGAATGCGGAAGGAAAACAAAACAAACCTTTCTTTAATCATATTATGACGGTAAGCAACCACAGACCCTTTACATATCCGAATAATAAAATCGATATTCCGGGTGATATAAAATCTCGTGACGGCGGCGTAAAATACACAGATTATGCGTTAAAAAAATTCTTCAGCATGGCTAGTAAACAGCCCTGGTTTAACAATACTGTTTTTGTAATTGTGGCGGATCATTGTGCCTCAAGTGCCGGAAAAACAGAACTGCCGCTAGACAAATACCGAATTCCGGCTTTTATTTATATTCCGAATCAAAAACCTGAAAAATGCAATAAGCTCATGTCTCAAATTGACCTGATGCCAACACTTTTTGGATTGCTGCATTTTGATTATCAAAGTAAATTTTTCGGACAAGATGTTTTAAAACCTTCTTATAAACCAAGGGCTTTTATTGCAACTTATCAGGATTTGGGATTAATTAAAGACAATGTTTTAACGATTTTGTCACCTAAACAAGGGGTAAAACAATTTGCATTAAAATTAGATTCAAAAGATTCTGTTTCATCAGATTTTCAAATTGATTATGATCAAACACCTTTAAAGAAACAAAAAACAAACCTGGTTAATGAAACGATTTCTTATTATCAGTCTGCTTCGTTTTTGCTGAAGGAAAAGAAATATCAGAAATAAAGATTTAAATGTGATAAATGGCGAGCAGATTTAGCTGAATTAAACAAATTTTTCATCTGTATTTCAAATTATTAATACCATTTAAATCTGCCATTTATTAATGAACATTATAAAATTAAAAGCCTCAAATTCAGATGAATTTGAGGCTTTTATATAAAGTTTAATTTTCAATCTGAAAACTAAAAACTGAGACTGAAAACTCTCCTTTTAGTCATTCTGATTTTTCATTCCGAATAAATCTCCGTTTTGAAACAATTTTAAATCATCTTTCAAAGCTTGATTGTTTCTTTGTGTAACTGCCGGTGAATCTAAATCACTTAAATCCGGTTTACCCGCATTTACCCATGCAGTATACCAAAAACTTGCAGTTGCAGTAATAGCTTTTTTCATTTGGCTTTCTACCATTCCGTTTAAATCCTGATGAAGTTTTTTTGCATATTCATCAGAGAAAACTGCCGTATTGTATTTGCTTTTTAATACTTTTCCATCAGCATCCATTTTAAAAACCTGATTTTCAGGAGTAGCAGTTCTTAGCTTTTTATCAATATCTAATAACGGTTTTACTAAGCTGTGCGTGTCATTAATCATATCCCAGGTTGCTTTATGAACATCAGGATAATATTGAGCTTCAGGAACATTTAGCTTGTAGTTTTTAGCAAATAACTCCGGAAGTCTGCTTTCCCAAAGAGAGTGAATCCCTTTTTGATCGCTCAATTGTCCGTCGTGGTTTGCAGAAGTATGCAAAGGCATGTGAGCATCACCAATATAATGACCTAAATCTGCGGCAAGAAATAAAATTTCACCTCTGTTTTTATCTTTAAACGCTTTGGTTAACTTAACCATCATGTCTTCAATATACCAAGGTAAAATACCGTTGTTGTTTAGGAATTTATCATCGTATTTTTTCTTTGCTTCTTCCATGGTTTTTGGCAGACTGTCAGCAGAACCAAAATTTTCCATATCGAAATAATGTCTCGGATTTTCGTCTTTATAATTTAAGGCATATTTACGAATGTCCGGTACAGAAGCTTCTTGTGTAATAAAATCGATATGATTGTAAAAGAAAACCTGAAGCGATTTTGGCAAAGCCATCACGGCAGCTTTATTAATTCGTTCGTGACCCACAATTCCCCATGATAAGGTAAAAAAACCAATAATTAATGCGCAGAATGCGATCAACTTTGGTCTCATTTTGTAATTTTTCATTTTGTTTTTGTATTTGAAATGCAAATTTACCTTATTTACGGATAATTTAAAAGAATACCTGTCAAGATTATCTTAATTTAATTAACAGTAGAAAAATTGGAGTTATTCTATCAATTTTACAACCACAGATTTTATTGATCGAGAGATCGTGGTTAAAATCTGTGGCATAAAAGCATTTAATTACAATTTATTGTATACAACATTAAAATAAGAACTTGTATTATAAGTCTTTGGACTTCCGCTGGTGTAGGACTGAAATTGCGGCGTAATCATGTTCATTGAACCGCCGTCGCCGTTCCATGCCCAGCCTAAAATTGTCCAGCCTTTGTTTTTGGCATAATCTACAATTCCAGACCAGTCCGCACCTGAACCACCGCTGTTTCCGAATTCTCCAATCATACAAGGTCTGCCTGATGAAGCCAGATCATCAATGTCAGAAGTATTTACATATCTGCCTTTTGCCTGATTATAAGCACCAGGATAAATATGTGCCGACAGAATAATTTTGGTATCGTTAATTTTTGTCTGTCCTGCAGAACAGCCTTTTACAGCGCAGGCAGCCGTTGCTGTTTCCTGTCCCCAGCCCGGAATATCAATAATAATGGTACCGCTGTAAACTTTTCTAACTTCGGTTATAGCTGCGTTGTAAGCTGCTGCAAATGCTGATGGCGTAATATTATGACTTCCCCACTCGTTAGTAAGATTAATGATAAAATTTCCTCCTAGAAAACTGTAATTATTTTTCCACCAAGTCGCTGCAGCATTTAGTTCGGCTGTACTGTCTGAACCTAATACACTCGATTTATGATACGAAACAATTACGGTAAATCCATTTGCTTTTGCTTCAGAAATCCATCTTTTGGCATTTGTTTCCTGACCTGGCTCTACTTCTATTCTAACCGTTTTAATCTTAGTATTTTGTTTCATTAAATTCCAGCCCAAATCGCAATTTCCTCCATTATAATAAGAAGGCTGTAGATTTACGCCGTTTCCAATATCTCCAAAACTAGAAGGCGTTTTCGAAGTTAAATTCGATTTTGAAACTGCTGTTGTTTCTTCTATTGTCAATTTTGCTGATGAATCGCTTTGATTTGATTCAGATTGTTCGCAGCTTATAAACAATGAAGCACTTACAGCTAAAAATAAAACATTTACTGATTTTAAACTCTGTTTAATAAAATGTGGTTTTTTCATAAGATAGTTTTTTAGTTAATGAAGATTTTAAGGCCTTGAAAAAACTTCCTTGCAAATATTTAGCTTTAAGTAAGATAAAACCGATGCTATTTTATCAAATAACAATACAAATAATTCATTGTGAACCATTTAAAATCAAATTATTTTACTATTACTGTTAAAAACATACAGTAATAACAATCCGATATCAAAACGCTTTTTCTCAAAAACTTACACATTATATGTACAAATAGTTTAAGAAAAAGAATGTAAATTTGGCTTAAATACCATATTGCTTTCAAAATGAACCTTACCAAATCTTTACTATTTTCATTTCTTTTTATAACCGTCTGCAATGCACAAGATATAGTGCTGAAAAATGTAAGCGATACTATATTAAACCCAAAAAGAACGCTGAAAACAGCTGATCCCCTCGATGCTGTAAAAACAATGCAGCAATTGTTTCCAGGCAAACTTTACAACCTTTCAGATCATAATACTTTTATAAGCTGGAATTGTAAATCGTGTAAACCTGCAGCTTTTACAGATGTAAATGGTGTCGAAGGCGATCAGTTATTCCCTTATGAACAAGGCGTCGCTACGAGACTTCTGGCTAATATTGATTATGTTGATTCTAAAGGAAATCAGTTTAAAATACTGGCATTTAATCATTCTGTTCATGATGAAGATGGTTTGCAAACCGGTCGTTTTTCCGGCGGATTACTCGGTATAACTAAATTTGCTAAAAATGGTACTACTTGGGAAATGAGGTCTTTTCAACCTGCCGTAACTGCTTTTGGCGCATTTGCACAATGTCCTAAACCTAAACTTTTACAAATTGGAGAGGATCAATTTGCTTTTACTTTATTGCATGTAAATGGCGGTGCTGGCGGTGCTTATGAAGGTTACTTATATCTCGTTGCTGGTTTTGATGGTAAATATCAGCCAGTAATGGAAGTTCCTGCTTATCAGCTGACCAATTCTGCGAGTTTAAAATGGTCTGGTTCTTATACCGTCGTTGATGATGGAACGAAAAAACATTTTAGAGATATTGTTATTAAAACCAAAGGATCTTTTGATAAAGCAGCAAAAGCTGAAGATGATTTTGAAGTAAGTCCTCCAGAAGAAATTGCTGCAATGGCCAAAACTAAAAAATCATTTAATTTTGAAATTGAAAGACGCTTTTCATTTAAAGGTAAATTCTATAAAATGATTGACAAACCCATTGTAAGGTTTTCAAACATAAAATAAACTGTTTTAACCCGTTGGGTGCAATTATCTTAAACACATAGAAACATAGATTTAGTACTCTCAAAAAGACATTTCACTTATTAAAACAAATATAGGTCAGCTATGTGTTATAAACTTGTTTCTTTTTATACTCTCTGTATTAAATGATTATCTTATTATTATAAACCAACGAGTTATTTTAATTAAAGTAAAGTATTGAAACCAAACCTAAAGCGGCAATAAATACCCAAAGAAAGATTCCTTGCAATAACGGCTTTACTCCCACTGATTTTAAAGTGTTTACGTTTAATGTTGCTCCAATTAGGAATAAAGTTATGGTTAACCCAATTTTGGCAATATTTACGATATAAGGTGCTGCAATAGATACTTTTGGAACATAGGAATTCAAGAGCATTGCCAAGATAAATAAACCAATGAAATAAGGAATTTTTACTTTTTTAGACTCACTTTTAAAAACTAAAGCTGTAATAAGAGAAATTGGAATAATCCATAATGCTCTGGCTAATTTTACCGTTGTGGCAACCTGCAAAGCTTCGGCGCCGTATTTATTTGCTGCACCAACTACAGAACTTGTGTCGTGAATAGCAATAGCGCACCATAATCCGAAATCTTTTTGTGATAAATCAAGCTGATGGCCAATAAAAGGAAAAGCAAATAAAGCAATTGAGTTTAGGATAAAGATGACACCCAATGCAATCGAAGTCTGATTTTCGTTAGATTTTATTATGGGAGAAATGGCTGCAATAGCGCTTCCACCGCAGATAGCTGTTCCGCATGAGATTAAATGTGATGTTTTTCTCTCGGTGTTAAACCATTTTCCTAAAAGAAGTCCAAAAATAAGTGTGCTGAAAATAGATAAAATGGTTAGCAAAAATCCTTCTTTTCCTGCTGAAACTGCACTTGATGCATTCATTCCGAAACCTAAACCAACAACCGAAAACTGCAATAAAATGGTTATGGCTTTATGATTGAACGTTACAAATGGATTTCCAAAAACATTCACCATTATAACACCAAGTAATAAAGCAACCGGAGGTGAAATAACCGATAACAAACAGAGAAAGATTATGCCAATAAAAATGACTTGCTGTAAGTATTGATTAATTTCAAATAGCTGCGACGATGATTGGTGTTTTGTTTTCAAAATATTCTAATAATTTATACTGCAAAGTTCTGCCGTTTAAATTGAAATTACCAATCGTAAAATACAATCGACTATAACTTCAAGTTATAGTAAAAAGATAAATTTTGAATAAACAATTCTGATAACGGATCTGATTTTCCTACTAAGGTAATCATATAAAAATATCTTTCAACAGATAAAGCCTCTACATCTAACACAATTAATTCATTGTTTTTCAATTCTTTACTTACAGCATGAATGGACATAAAAGCAAAACAATCTGAATTTAGTAAATACGATTTTATACTTTCTGTACTTCCTAACTGCATTTCTATTTGTAAATCAGAAAACTTTAATCCCGCTTTTTTAAGAGCAAATTCTATAACTTCAAGTGTTCCTGAACCCCGCTCGCGAGTTATGAATTTCATTGATTTTAAGTCGTTTACCGAAATTTCATTTTGTTTTGCAAAAGGGTTTCTGCTGCTGCAGACTAAAACCAGCTCGTCTTTTAAAAACGGAATATATTTTATAGATTGATTTTTGGACTGCCCTTCGACAATTCCAATTTCGATTTCTTTATTGATTAAAGCATTTTCGATTTGTTCTGTGTTTCCGTTTAGCAAATTGACTTTGATATCTTTTTGCTTTTGATGAAAACGGGCTAAAACAGGAGAAATTATATATTGAGAAATGGTAGTGCTCGCTCCCAGCCTCAATAATCCCTGACGTTCACTGATGAAAGAACTCATTTCAAAATCTATTTCACGATAAATTTCGAAAATTTCTTTTGTGTGTTTTAGCAGAATTTCTCCAGCGGGAGTCAGTGCAATTTTAGAACCATTTCGCTCAAAAAGCTTGGTTTTATAGGTTTCTTCGAGTTCCTGAATATGTTTAGAAACCGCAGGCTGTGTAATATACAATTCGGTTGCCGCTTTAGTAAAATTAAGGCGGAGCGCAACGGTGTAAAATACTTTTAGCCTGAAATCCATAGTGTTTAATTTTATTTACAATTGGCCATTATCTTAAGTTTTATATCTTCAGCCTTATATCCTAATTCAAGAGCTTTATTATAATTTTCACAAGCATTTTTCTTATCATTAATTAGGACAAATAAATTTCCCATATTATAAAAAGCAAGAGAATAATTAGGATTTAGTTCAATAGTCTTTTCATAATCAGAAAGTGCATTTTTGTAATCTTTGATTTTCATATATGCAGCACCACGATTATTATGAGCTTCAAAATCGTTTGGATTTAATTCTAAAGATTTTGAGTAATCCAAAATGACATTTCGTTCTTTACCACCTATTTTTTGCTGAGAATAGGCTCTACTAAAGTAAGCTTCATTATCATTAGGATTTTCATCTATTGCTTTTGAAAAATAATAAATTGATTTTTCGTAGTTCTCACTTTTAGCCTCATAAACACCTAAATTATAATAATCATCTCCTTGACAACCAAACATTAATAAAGAAAACAAAGCCCATTTTAAAACATTTTTCATTTCAATTTAAAATATTTTTCAGTTAACCTTTAAAGCAACCCATTATATTTCCTAACAAACCATTCTGTTGTCAATAATACAGCGATTAAAATCAATAACCAAACCCAGTCTATAATTGGGGTTTTGGTTGCGACATTTTTCTCGATCGATTTGTATTCTTTGTTTTCTAAAAGTGTATTGATCAAATCATCTGCTTGATTTTCGAAGAAAGCTTTTCCGTTGGTTTGTAAGGCCAATTGTTTCAATTTTAAAACATCAGGGTTTACAAATTGCTTTTCGATATCGAAATCTAAAATTTCAAAATGACTTGAATAAGAGGTGTTCGAATTTAATTCTTTTACTGTAAAATTATACTTTCCGGCTGTCAGACCTTCTAAGTTTACAGAAAAGGAATTATTTCCTTTTAATAAATCGTAGTTTTTAGCCTGTTTGGTTTCGACATTAGTAACGGTAATGGTTAGTCTTGCTTTTTCGTCAAACTCGTAGTTTTTATTGAAGTATTGTGCATTGATGACAATTTCTTCTCCCGAATTATAAAAACTTTCGTGTGTTACGACCAACGATTTTTTTGAAGCAGATGTTGATAAAAACTGAATGATTTTATCAATAAAAACATCATATTTTTCAAATGACTGATTGTCGATATGACTTTGCAAACGCCATTTCCAGCTGTTTTCTCCTAAAAGAAAAGCAGTTCGTTTTCCTTGATTTTCGGCGAAAGCCAATAAAGGAGCATTTGTAGAGACATTTCTAATTTTTGACGAAAGCAAAACCGATACATTTCCGTTTGCAGTAATTGTTCCGAATAGATTTTGCAACGGCGGGAAATTTTCAAAACCAATATTGTCTATTGCAAACAAATTAAACTGGGATTGAAATTCAGACAAATAATCTTCGACTTGTCCGCTCATTTTAAAGTTCAAATTGCTCTGCTGCTGGTTTAAAAAATTAAAATCGGTGCTGTTTCCGGTAATGATAAAAGTGTTTCTTCCTGCTGCTTTATTGTTTTCAAAAATTGATTTGAAAGCTGTATTTGGCTGGTATAAAACCAAAACCGAAGCTTCTTGTAACTGACTAATATCATTTGGTTTAACTAAAATCACTTTACGCTGCGCATTAACTTCTATTGCACGTTTTAAAGCGGCGATATCCGGATGATTTATAGAAGAAACAATGGCGATAGTCGATTTTTGGTCGATTATCTCTACGGCAAAATTCTTGATATTATTGTAACTGTTTTTTTCTTTTGCACCTGAAGTAATAGATGCTTTAAAAATTTGTAATCCTACTTTATCTGCCGGCAAAAGCAAATTTAAAGTGGCTGTTTTTTTAGATGGCGAAAAAGAAACTTTCTCTTTTGCCACAACCGAATTTCCCTGTGAAATTGTAAAATCAGCAGTTATGGGTTTATCTCCTGCGTACTGCAGAAAAACTTCAACAGGAAATTTATTTTTGTGAAAAGCGTATTTATTTACGTTTAACTGATTTATTTTTAAATCAAGAAAAGTGGTTGTATCTCCCACAACCAAAGGATAAACTTTATTGACAGGATCAAAGCGATATACATAATCGTTTCCTGTAGTCTGATTTCCGTCGGTAATAATAACGGTCGGGAAAGTCAGGTTTTTATTGATGCTTTTTAGGTTTTTAGCAACTTCGTCTAAATTAGTTTGTTTTCCTTTAAAATCAAATTTATCTGAAGTTTTAAAATCGGCATCAAACTGATAAGACTGAATTTCAAACTTTTCTTTTAGCGCCGGGTTTGAAATTAGTTTTTGATACAACTCAACAGCTTTCGTATCTGATTTTAAAACAGCAATAGAGCTCGAATTATCGACGGCAATTGCCAAAGGTGTTTTTGTAATTTCCAGCGAACTTTTAGAAATTATCGGATTTATAAGTAAAACCAATAATCCGAAAATGGCCAGAAAACGTAAAAAAGCCAAAAACCAAATCAGATTTGATTTGTTTTTGGCTTTAAAAAAATATTGAAAATACGACAAACCACCCGCTATTACTAAAGAAAGCAATAATAATAAAATCGTGTTTGTAGTCATATATATTTGGTTTATAGTTTTTAGTTTATAGTTTTTGGTTGCAGAACAATAAACAAAAAACCATTAACAATCAACTTATTAAGTAAGCATTCCTCCACAAACATTAAGAACTTGTCCTGTAATGTAAGCACTCATGTCTGAAGCTAAGAAAAGACAAGCATTTGCTACATCTTCTGTTGTTCCGCCGCGTTTCAACGGAATTCCTTCTCTCCATCCTTTTACTACATCTTCAGATAATTTTGCAGTCATTTCGGTTTCGATGAAACCAGGCGCGATTGCGTTGCAACGAATATTACGAGATCCTAATTCTAAAGCTACTGATTTTGTAAAACCAATTGCTCCGGCTTTTGAAGCTGCATAGTTAGTCTGCCCCGCATTTCCGGAAACTCCAACAACAGAACTAATATTGATAATAGAACCTGCACGCTGCTTTAAGAAAGTTTTTTGAATTGCTTTTGTCATATTAAAAACAGATTTCAAGTTTACGTCGATAACCTGATCGAAATCTGCTTCAGACATACGCATAAGCAAATTATCTTTTGTAATTCCGGCATTGTTGATCAAAATATCTACAGTTCCAAAATCAGCTAAAACAGCGTCAACAAAAGTTTGTGCTTCGTTAAAATCGGCTGCATTAGATTGGTATCCTTTAGCTTTAACTCCTAAACTATTTAATTCTGCTTCTAAAGCTTCTGCAGAAGCTGCAGATGAGCTGTATGTAAAAGCTACGTTTGCTCCATGTTTAGCAAAAACTTCAGCAATTCCTTTTCCAATTCCGCGGCTTGCACCGGTAATAATTGCAACTTTTCCTTCTAGTAATTTCATATTGAGGTATTCGTTTTTATTTTTCGAAATACAAATATAGATTATTTGGGCGTTTAATAAAATTTGTAATCTAAAAAATGGTCTGGAATCTTACTTTTTGCAATAAAAAAAAGCAACTCAAAAAGATGAGCTGCTTCCTTCAAAATAAAAATTAAAACTAAAATTATTACAAGTGATTTTGTTTTGCAGCAAAAAACAATACTCCCAGTATTACAGCCGAAATCAATATACTATAAATTGAGGTTTGCAATTGTGCCGTACCATTTAGTTTGTCTTCTCTTCTTTGTATTACAAGGTTTCTAATTATCATTGGGATAACAAGTATAATTGACAAATACAAATAATATCTTGTATAATCAGGATACAGTACTGATATCGCTACATATAATGGGCCCCATAAAAAGATAATGACATTCGGTAGTGTAATGTATTTTTTCATTTTTCTGCTTTTTATTAGTTTAAAAAAAGCAACTCAAAAAATGAGCTGCTTTTTTATTTAATATTACAATTGGTAAGATGTCATTCTAAAACTGCTTGAAGCACTTGTAAGTGTCCAGACAACGTTACTAAAAGTAATTCTAAAACTTTCTTTCTTAATATACAAACCTTTTGGATTTGTTAATTCATTGTCTATATCTTTTAAGAAAGCGTATGCTGCCGGCGCTACTGTCCAGCCTGCGTCTTTCAAGATAATAGTTTTATTTGCAGCATCTTCAACAGTTGTTACCAAATGGCTTATAGCTGCTTTACCTCCATTAAATTGATATTGGATAAAAGTTTGATTAGATGCATTATTAAACACTAATTGTACTCTGGCAATAGACTGCGCCGCAGGTAATGTTGCATTTACTTTACTAATTAAGTATCTAAAATAATCTGAAGTAGATGGAGCCGTATATAAGTTAGCTGCTATATACGCCACAACCATTTGAGGATTTCCTTTTCCGTTTAATAAAATCTTATAGTCATCTGTTACTATTGGCGGTGCATTTGTATATTTAACTGTTGCACTAACTCCATTTGTTCCAGTAGCCACAAAAGTATTATTGGTACTATTATAAACAAAATCTGTAAGCTTTTGACCTTTAACATCTAATGGAATCTTTGAAAAAGCTCCTGTAGGATTAAATGAAAAAGCAAGATCATAACTAACGTTAACACCCGGTTCTATAGAATATCCTGTACCAAAACGAGCATCCGTATTATAATCGAAATCGTAGTTTTTTGTCGTTGTTCCGTCATTAATTTCTAATAATCTAAACAGCGGACTAAACATATCACCCGTAATATTGTTGATCATTGGCGTATTTTTTGGTAAATCTGCCCAGTCTTGCGGTGTTGCTTTTACAAAACGCAGAAAATGCCCATTTCTATTGGTTCTAAAAATAATATCACCATTCTTTTGTCCGTAGTAGTAAAACTGAAAGTCACCCAGATACCCTTTTGCAAGAAGTCCAGCTGTAGGATAATCAGCAGCGTTAGACAAAAGATGAATTCTGTTTTCTGTTGTAAAAACTAAACTCACTGTACTTCCTACCTGAATATCATACTGGCTTTGATAAACCCCTGTATCGCTGTCAAAATCAGATGCCATCTCAACTTTTCCTGCCGGAAGGAATTTAAATAAATGTGTCCATCCACCTAATTGTGTACTATCCGTATAATAAACCGCTTTCCATCCTTCTGCTGATGAAAGCAGTAAATCATTTAATTCTTTTTGACGGCCGCTTAGTCGTTCAGTCGCATTTTGATCAAATTTTGCGTCTACCTCAGGGCTTGAGCATGACCCCAACAGCAAGGCTGCGAAAGAAATCATTAAGCACTTATATATATATTTTGCTTTCATAATATTGATTTTTATAAAAATTTAATTTCTTAATTATTTATTACAGCATCTGTATTTTTCTGAGCTTCATCTCTTAAAGCATAGAAATCTACATTATAAGCATCTTTATAATATTTAACAACAATTGCTTCTTTTGCTTTAATGTTAGCTTTGGCAGTTGCATCTGTAACACCAGCCAATATTGCATCATATTCTGCTTTTGAACTTGTTAAAATTGTAGCAGCAGTTTCGGCAAAATCCTCATAAATATTTAATCTCGCATAACTTGTTATAAACCCTAATGATCTTGAGGTAGCAATTGGTTCATTATACCATGTTGAAGTATATCCTGATGGTGTAAGTTTTGCCCAAGCCTGCTCATCAAAAGGTCTTGTTTGGTTTAAAATATGCACATATTCGTGTTGAATAGTATGAATAAACTGCGTTACACTTGCTCTGCTTTTTTTGTTCAGGTTATCAATTTGAAAAAGAGAAACTCTCTGACCTGCTTCTGCAAGACCTAATGTAACTGTACCGTTTGTATTTAAGTTTACACCTCCAACAAGTACAAATTCTCTTGGAGCCACTTTTTTAACAAAGTTTACTCCTCCAATAGTGGTATAACTATCGATCCAGATTTTCTTAACTACTTCCATTGCCGGCTGTACTTTTGTTACTAAAGGCGGAAATAAATACTTGTTATTGTCTACTAAGTTTTGGTTCCACTCGTAGTATACCGCAATATTATACGGATCTAAGAAATTAGTACCAATCCATTTATCTAAATCTGTTTTTACCGGTACTGAAAAATCTAATTGACTTTCTTTTGGCTGATCCTCCTGAGCGCAAGATGCAAGAAGTAAAACTCCAGCAATTACAACTGTTTTATATGTTTTGAATATTTTCATAATACTTTCTAATTAAAAATTTATCTAGGATTTTTTTCAATACCGTTGTCTGAAGCTCTAAGCGGAATTTGTAACGCTCTTCTTTTGTCGTCTTTCTCTAAAACGTTGCCTCTAGTTATTTTACCGAATTGAAGCGTATTATGCGTTACTACAAGGTTAAAACGCTTAATATCAAACCATCTAGTACCTTCACGAAGAAAATCTTTTCTTCTTGCTTCGGCAATTGCTTTAATATAAGAAGCCTGAACAGGAGTTAAGGTATAGAACGGAGTAAACTCATTAGGAATTACAGGATATTTTGTGGTTACTACTGTTTCATTCAATAAATCTGTTGCAGGATTATATCCAGTAGTTCTGGTTCCTAAAAAGTATCCTAACTCAGTATTCGCTTCTGCCATTCTGTTTTTCATTACTAATGCCTCGATACGGTTTAAGTATAATTCGTCATTACTAAATAATACAGTCGCTGTATAAGGAATACCTGTACCAGATGTTAAGTTCGTATATTTAAAATACTCATAAAGCTTAGGAGTAAATACATTTGTACCTCCAAAATACTGACCATTAGCTCTAATTAAATTGGCTTTACCCCACATGTTTGTCTGGGTTCCTAATAATTCATCTGATTTATTTCCAGGAAGACTGAATCTGTACGTTGCAACTCTGTTAGCAATTGAATTTGGATAACTGATCAATAAATTAGTTTCTTGTTCTGCCCTTGAATATTCAATAGCCATTGAAGCAAAAGCTACCGCATTAAAAGCAGTCCAGTTTCTAATTTTTGTTGGTTTAGAACCAAGCGATTCGCTAAATTCAAGTACTTTATCCCAATCTCCTTTTATTAAGTAAAAACGGGCTGCAAAAGCTTTAGATGCATCAATGTTGAAATGAAATTTAGGCTCTTTATACTCATTTGTAACATATTTCAAACCTTCATTGATATCCTGCTCAATAAAATCAAATACTTCCTTAACCGTATTACGTTTGTATTTCGCTAATAATTCTGTTTCTGGTTTTGTTACATACGGCACACCTAAATCTGTAGCTGCCGTGGCAGGATTATATCGGTTTGCCCATAACTGAACCAGCATAAAATGATTGTAAGCTCTTGCTATTAATGCTTCTCCTTTTTGCGGATTTAAACTTGCAGGGCTACCTAATTTTTCAATAGCTTCCAAAGCCTGGTTTGCCGCTGCGATCGCTTCGTATGATGCTGTCCAGAATGCATTTTCACTATCATTACCAATCTGGGAATGCATTTCCCAGTTAAAGCTTTCCTCATTAATGATACTTGTTACAACTTGTGACTCAGTATCAAAAACGTTATCCGACATTACCTCTGCAATTGGCAAATAAGATCTGTTTGGATAAGCCGTAACTAGTAATTCTGATACTTTTTCAGGCGTATCTATTTGTGTTCTGTTATCTGGTATTTCTGAAAGAAAATCATCACAGCTGCTAAGTCCAATCATTAATAATAATGAGAGTGTTATTTTTATATTTTTCATAATCAATTTTATTGTTAAAATGAAAGATTTATTGCAAATGTATATTGTGCCGTAATAGGGAAAGCTACCCCTCCTGTGTTACGGAATTCAGGATCTTGTCCGTTTAATTTTTTATCAGAATAAATCAACCATGGGTTAACTGCTGATCCTTTTAAATTGAAAGTCCCTAATCCTAATTTTTTCTTGAAATCATTTGGAAATTCCCATGCAAGAGAGATGTTTTTCAATCTTACAAAATCACCGCTGGCAATTCTAACATCAGAAAAATTATAAGTATTATATGCAATTTGTAAATCGTTTGTACCATAATTTCTATTCATTAGTCTATCTGCAATAACCGGAACATTTGTATAGTTTTCGTCACCAGGATTTATCCATCTGTTTGCAAAATCTTTTGTGAAAACAGTTTGATCAGTATAAGTATTGCTGTATACTGGGTTTAATCTTACTTTATTTCCTCCTGATCCTACGATAAATACATATAACGTCACGTTTTTGTAAGTAAATGTATTAGCAAGACCAATTGATTTATTTGGCTCAACAGATCCTTCGTATTTCAAATACTTTGTAACATCATTAGTATCCTGAAAATTAGCATCTGTAATATTACTTTCAGCACCATCTTGTAATTTGAAAGTTGGTAATCCTTCATTATTTAACCCTGTAAATTGGTAAGAGTATAATGAGTTTCTAGGATGTCCTACTGTATTACCACCATTTGTAGCAATTAAATCAAATACAGCTGGTTTGTTAGCTAATTTTGTAATTTTTTGATCATAAACAGAAAAATTCAATGTAGTAGACCATTTAAAATCTTGAGAAGCAATGTTTTGAGTAGTAATACCTACCTCAAGACCTTTTGTTTCCATATCTGCATTGTTTCCTTGTTTAACCTCTTGTCCTCCTACTCCTGATGTAATTACATAATCGATCAAATCAAATGCTTTACGTCTGTAAATATCTGTAGTAAGCTGCACTCTGTTTCTAAACATTCCTAAGTCTAAACCAATATTTGTTTCATATTGTTTTTCCCAAGTCAAATCTTTGTTTTGTAAGTCTTCAATACGAATAGCGTTTTCTCTGTCTCCAGTATTGAAACGATCCGTGATATAACTTTTGTAAATAGCCAATGAGTTTGTAGCTGGTCCGGCTGTAGCTGTTAAACCATAAGAAGCTCTAAGTGCCAAAGTATTTACAGACTCTACATCTTTCATGAAACTTTCTTCTTTTACATTCCATTTACCACTCACAGTGTAAGTAGGCAACCATCTAGAAGA
Organism: Flavobacterium johnsoniae; assembly: GCF_001879205.1. GTDB lineage: Bacteria > Bacteroidota > Bacteroidia > Flavobacteriales > Flavobacteriaceae > Flavobacterium > Flavobacterium johnsoniae_A. Next base: position 454,163 of record NZ_MLFK01000009.1, on the reverse strand, counting down.
ACCGCTGTCACCTTGTCTGTTAGATCCATCGTAACGTCCTGTAACAGAAGCAGTATATCGACGATCGTATGTATATCCTACTTTTCCAAAGAAACCAACTGTACGCTCTCTTTCTGCTCCAAAATCGTAGTAAGAGTTTCCGTCATTGATTAATTTTTCAATTAATTTAGGGTCAGTAAATGCACTAAGTCCTTTTCCAAATTGAATACCAGCAGCAGTAAAGTTGTCGTTATTTCTATCTACAGATCTAAACTCTGTTCCAAAGAATCCTTCAACTTCATGTTTATCATTAAATGTATTTCTATAAGTAATACTATTTCTGATATTGTAAGATGTCATATCGTTAGTGTATTTTCTTAAGAAACCACCATTTGGCAATACAGAAATTTTTGGTGCTGTTAAATCATTTGGATTTTGATATAAAAACACGTTGTCTTTTTGAATTTGAGTATTTAAATTTTCTCCTACCCCAGCATTATAAGCTGCAACAACATTTGAATCTTCGTAAATTTTGTGCTCTCTTGATGTATTAGCATAACGTGCAGAACCTGTAAAATTATACGTTAAGTTTTTGTTGATTTTATAATCTAAATCACCTTGAAAACGAACATCTTGTACTTTAATTCCAAGTGTATTGTTTTTCAATTCGTTAAGAATGTTCATTGGAGCCCAGTTATTTTGGTAATACTCTAAATTACCTTTCTCATCATAAGGTCTAAGCGTTCTGCTTGTACTTAATACATAGTTGAATGGGTTGATATCAAAATCTCTGGTAATTTTTCCAAATACAACATCATTTTTACTTTCGTAAGTACCAGGAGCTTCCTGATCACGAATAGATCCTAAAGTAGATAAAGTAACTGTTAATCTGTCGTTGATAAAGAATGTTCCTTTAATGTTTGATGATAATTGTTTTACATTATCTGCCAAAGTCCATCCCGGATCTGTATAATATCCTAAAGAAGCATAGAATGTATTGTTTTTTCCACCACCAGAAAAACTTAATGAGTGATTTTGAGTGATAGATGGTCTGAATAAAACCTTGAACCAGTCTGTATTTCCTAACTCATATTTTTTCAAAAATTCATTAACATAAGGCTGCTCATTTTTAACACCATATAAACCATTTGACTCTTGAAAAAGGTTGATTTGTTTCGCTAAAATACCATAAACACCGCTAAATCTGGCTGTTAATGATGAACTTTGATCTAAGTATCCTTTTGTTCTCATTTCCTGAAAAACACTCATAGATTCCTGAGAATTTAAAATATCATATTGAGTGTAGCTTGGAACTGTTCTTACTGTATTCTCTACAGAATAATTAATTTTTAATGGAGAATCTCTGCGTCCTTGTTTAGTTGTAACAACCACAACCCCATTTAATGATCTTGAACCATAGATAGAAGTAGCAGATGCATCTTTAAGAATCTCAATACTTTGAATATCATTAGCATTTAAACCTGCTACTGCAGAACTTAATAATGTTGCTGAGTTTCCAGAAGCTAAATCTGCAAATGAAACATTGATGATATCTTCCTGAACGATACCGTCAATAACCCATAATGGTTTTGTGTCTCCAAAAATTGAAGAAGATCCACGCACTGTAATTTTAGGAGTAGCACCAAAAGACCCTGTAACGTTTTGTACTGTTACCCCTGCCGCTTTACCTTCAATCATACGGCTTACGTCAACTACACCATCAACTTTTAACTCTGCGCCAGAAATTTTACTGATCGCACCTGTAAATGTTCTTTTTGATGTTTTTTCGTAACCTGTAGTAACAACAACTTCTTTTAAGTTTTGTCCTAATTCGCTTAAAACAATTGTTGGAGTAACATTAGAGATTCCAATTTCTTTCGTTTCCATACCTACGTAAGAAATTACAAGTCTATCTGAGTTTGCAGGCATTTCGATAGAGAAATTTCCATCAAAATCTGTCAATACTGCAACCTTTGTTCCTTTTGCCATAATTGTCGCACCAGGAAGCGGGCTTCCGGTTTGATCTGTTACTTTACCTTTAATGATTGGTCCGGCAGTTAATACTTCAAAAAGAGTATCATGATTATCTACGCTTGCAAAAGGATCTCCCGCTGCAGTTTTTTGTAAAATAATTTGATTGCTTACTTCTGAAAATGTAATATTAAACGGTACCAAAATTCGGCTTAAAATACTAGAAAGCGTTTCCTGATTCGCTTCTATACTTACTTTACGACTTAGTTGAGGAAGCCTTGAATTATAAGAAAATTTTACATGAGCCGACTTTTCAATTTTAGACAAAGCACTATCCAGAGTCAAGTTTTCAACTAGAATAGTAACCTTTGTATCTAATTTTTTTTGCCCATTTACATTATTTGCCACAGCGAAGCTTGAAAACACAAGTGCTAAGACAAACTGAAATAGTGTTATTTTCATGATTCTATGGAGTAATCGTTGTTTAACAACTGGTTTTTTCATAATTTTGAATTGTTTTGATTAATACTGATTCGAGTGTATTTTAAGAAACGTATGAATAACTTTTTACAGAAAGTGATTCAATTTTATAAGTGTCGAAAATGTTACAGCATTTCGACACTTTTTTTTGCATTGTACTTTTTTACATAGGCATAATTTATTTCTGGTTGAGTTTAGTTTTTGGTTGTTTTTTTATAAAAAAGAAATAGAAATCAGCTTCATTTTCTTTTGAGAAAATAAGATTATACTTTAAAAAAGGAGTTATTAAAAAATAGAGATGTGCAATTACAGTTACACAAAAAAATTAATTACAGCCTTCTGAAGTGATAATAATTTGATTTCCGTTCATTTCGAAACTAGTGTTACCTCCTATGCTTTTACAGACAATTTTCAATTTTTCTGTCAAAGGCTGATCGCTCAAAGATGTCGTTAAATGACATTCTCTTAGTTTATTTTTTGGATAATCGATATCTACAAGATAAGCCTGCTCAATCGTTTCTAAAATTTGCGAAACTGGAATATCATTAAATTCAAAACTCAGCTGTTCAATATTACCAACACTCTGGACTAATACCGGATCTTGCGTAATATTTGTGATTTTATTGAATTTCATGTCATTCCGTAAAAATCGCAGTGCCTGATTGGGCAGTAACACGATTTCTTCTTCATTTGATTTAGAAATCAATTCATTCGATTTTACCTTAACTTTACCGGTACGTACCAGGATTTCTACATCTGGCTGATCAGAATAAGCTTTAACTCTAAAACTAGTCCCAACAACTTTTGTAACAATCTCGTTCGCATAAACGAAAAAAGGCTTTTTAGGATTTTTACTAATTTCAAAGAAACCTTCGCCGGATAAATACACCTTTCTTTCGTTTCCGGTAAAGATTTTAGGGTAACTCAATTTACTATCAGGCTGTAATAAAACAGAACTTCCGTCTGATAATGTAATAATTTGTGGTTTATTAGAATTATTGGTTTGTTCTACTAATCCCTCATTGTTTTTATCAATAAGTTCTTTGTAGGTTACAATTTGACTCTCGGCTGCAGCATAATTATTATAATACCATGTGGCAGCTAAGCCTATAACTAAAGTTGCGGCTATTCCGGAAAGAAATCGTCTTTTGAACAAATTTAAGTTTGAACTTTGAACCGTTTTTTGATTTTCTTTCTCACGAATTTTGAACCAGGTATTCTGTAACGCTCTGTGAATATCAGATTTTGTTAATTCACTGTCAGGAATTTTCATTGCAAGAAGCAGTAATCTTGCATCTTCCACTAGTTTTGCACGTTGACGACTTTCTAAAGTCCACTCTTCCCAGCCGTCATTATCAATTTTTGACAAGACCCATGACTGGAATGATTCATCAGATAAAAAATCTTCTATTTCGGTATATTTATTACGTTTTTGCATCTAAAAATAAGGTTACAAAAACATAGAGGACAGTTTTCTTATTATATACTCACCAAATTATGATTTTTTTTAAACTTTTTTAAATTTTTTCAAAGAGAGCTTGAAAATAGTAAGGCAATTAAGGATAAAGCACCCTTCCATTCTTTGCGAAGGGTAAGTAAACCGCGATGTAACAAGTTACTGGCAGACTGATAATTAACATCCAGCATTTCTGCAATTTGTTCGACAGAAAGCGCCTGATGATAACGCAGATACAAAGCTTCTTTTTGTCTGGCGGGCAATTCGTTTAATAATTTATTAAGATAAGTAACTTTTTCTTTTGTAGCATAATCATCGTCTAACAGATCATTTTCAACAGAAAATTCTAAAAGAAAGGCAATATCATCAGTACTTGACGTTTTTCTAAAAATATGATCGCGTTCGTATAAACGCGCAATTCTTTTTCTCACACTTGATAATAAATAAGCCTTTACAACGACAGTACCTTGTAAAGAATTTCGATAAACCCAAATATCGGTAAAAACGTCCTGAACACAATCCTGCACTTTTTCCGCATACGGAGAAAGTGAGTTTCCGTAACTGACCAGATCGCTGTAATAACGTTCAAATAAAAGCGAGAATGATTTCTCATCGCCTATAATTAAATCATTCCAAAGCGTATTGTCATCAACTGAATTGATTGGTAGAATTCGGGTCTTCATAATTGCGTGGTATTGCTCTAAAAATAGCAGTATTTCTTAATGTAAAGAATACACTATTTTAACATTATCGTTTCCTTTTGTTCGATAAATATATAAAAGCAAATATTTAAAACCAATTATTTTACACAAAAGACACACTATCCTAATAACAAGAAATGCTTCTTTCTTTTGATACGACTGGGTTCTTAATGAAATGTTAAAATTATTTTTAATTAAGATATATTCTAAAATTATAAGATTTTACACAATTATTTTTGTTTTTAAGATTTAATAATTTTAGTAATCAGAGTCCTCATTTTTGTTTTGATTTTCTAAAACAATAAGCTCCCGAATATCAAATTTTACAAGCATTTTCTGATCTCGACAGGTTTAATAAAGCAAAGAAAAAACTGTCGCTTAATAAAAAAAAGCCTTACTATTTCCAGCAAGGCTTTTGATTTATTTTTATTAAGAAAGTGCTTTTAGAAAGCTACATTCCATCTTGGTAATTTTGCATTTTCGTCTAAGAAGTTTTGCAAAATCTGTCCTTCAACGGCAGTTGGAATTGCTTTTACATCTGCGTTAAAAGTTTCGTACCAAAACACTTCAAGAACCGAAATATTTTCTAATTTCATTTGCGCAGGCCAAGAATATTTTCTTCCTGTTTTTGCAAATTGATGGCCATTTACGATTTTATCATATAAGCCTCCGTTTTTACTTTTTAAAGTTCCATCGTTTTGAACTGTTCCTGTAGAGCCTACCATGATTAATTCTTTTGAATCTCCGTCAATTTCATAAACAACAAAAACCCCAGCACTTCCTTCCGGAGCATTGCAAACTTCTTCTAAACTATCATTTACAGTAAAAGTAAAACTATTACCTGATTTGAATTTTTCTAATTCTTTGTACATATTTCTTTTTTAAGCCTCTGAGATACTGAGGTTCTAAGATGCTGTTATTTTTTCTATTTATACCTCAGTATTTTTTAAAATGTAAAAAAGTCTCAAGTAAAAATTGAGACTTTTTTGGATTTTTTTTATTTTATCCCGTTCCGAAGTTTCGGGATCGGGACTGGAGATTATCCAAGTACTTCTTTTACTTTTTTACCAATTTCAGCTGGTGAATCAACAACAAAAATTCCGTTGTCTCTCATAATTTGTTTTTTAGCAGCAGCTGTATCATCAGAACCACCAACAATAGCACCTGCGTGACCCATTGTTCTACCAGCAGGAGCAGTTTCTCCAGCGATAAAACCAATAACTGGTTTACGGTTACCATCAGCTTTAACCCATCTTGCAGCATCAGCCTCTAATTGACCTCCAATTTCACCAATCATAATGATTGCTTCAGTTTCAGGATCGTTCATTAATAATTCAACAGCTTCTTTAGTTGTAGTTCCAATAATTGGATCTCCACCAATACCAATAGCTGTAGTGATTCCTAAACCTTGTTTTACAACTTGGTCTGCTGCTTCATAAGTTAAAGTTCCAGATTTAGAAACGATACCTACAGTTCCTTTTTTGAAAACGAAACCTGGCATAATTCCAACTTTAGCTTCACCTGGAGTAATTACACCCGGGCAGTTTGGTCCAATTAATCTAGAATTTCTTTCTTTAACATAATTATTTGCTTTAATCATATCTGCTACAGGAATTCCTTCTGTAATAGCAATAATTACTTTAATTCCGGCATCAGCAGCTTCCATAATTGCATCAGCAGCAAAAGCTGGCGGAACAAAAATGATAGAAGTATCAGCTCCAGCTTGATCTACAGCGTCTTTTACTGTATTAAAAACCGGACGGTCTAAATGGCTCGTCCCTCCTTTTCCTGGAGTAACACCACCAACAACATTAGTACCGTACTCAATCATTTGAGAAGCGTGGAAAGTTCCTTCGCTTCCTGTAAATCCCTGAACAATTATTTTGGAATCTTTATTAACTAAAACACTCATGATATATATTTTATGTAGTTTTTAAATTTGTGTTGCAAAAATAAGGTTTTGTAATGTATTTTGCCTCTTTTATTGTCAAAAAAATATTAAGAAAATTGACTCATTTGATAACCTCTATAAAGTTTATCATCTTTTATTTGCCAAATTGTAGCAAAATGTGCCAATAACATTTCCTCACGCGGATTCTCGATTGTTTTTACATAATGAGAATAACGTACTGAAACTAAATCGTCTTCAGCAATAATATGACTGATTCTTACCTTAGAACGCACATAAGCTCTGCTGAGTTCATTTGCCAGCTCTAATATTGAATCATGATTCAATTCGATAAATCCTTTACTGCTGTTCCACTCGATTATAACCTCTGGATGCAAATAGGTTTTTAGAACTTCACTATCAATTAAGGCATCAGACTTATAAAATTTTTGAACAAATTCTTTTATAGACATATTACTTCAATTTATTTAGAATTTCAGGAATCTTTTTGATATTGGCTAATTGTTTTAACTTTTCTCTTGATTCTTCGATTGGAGTTCCAAAATAGGATTTGCCTCCTTCTACTGATTTAGTAACACCTGTCTGTCCCATAACAACAGCTTTCGCTCCTATCGTGATACCGCTGGTTGTACCAACCTGACCCCAAATTGTCACTTCATCTTCTATAACAACACATCCGGCAATACCGGTTTGCGAAGCTATTAAACATTTTTTACCAATAACGGTATCATGTCCAACATGTACCTGATTATCCAGCTTTGTTCCTTCTCCAATTGTTGTATCACCTGTAACTCCTTTGTCGATAGTACAAAGGGCGCCAATTCCAACATTATCTTCAATTACTACCCGGCCACCAGAAATTAACTGGTCGAATCCTTCGGGACGTTTTTTATAATAAAAAGCATCAGCTCCCAAAATAGTTCCGGCATGTATCATTACATTATCACCAATTACGGTATGATCGTAAATAGTAACATTAGGATGTATTATACAGTTTTTACCAATTGTAACATAATTTCCAACAAAACAATTAGGCTGAATTACAGTTCCTTCTCCAATAGTTGCAGAAAGAGCGATTGATACATTTGTTGATTGAAAAGGTCTAAAATGTTTCGTTAAAGTATTAAAATCTCTGAATGGATCATCAGAAATTAAAAGAGCTTTACCTTCCGGACAATCAACTTTTTTATTAATTAAAACAATTGTTGCTGCAGATTGTAAAGCTTTGTCATAATATTTTGGATGGTCTACAAAAACAATATCACCTGGTTCTACAACATGAATTTCATTCATGCCTAAAACCTCAAAGTTTTTGTCACCAATAAATTCGCAGTTAAGCAAATTTGCAATTTCTTCTAAAGAGTGAACTTTTGGAAATTTCATATATTTATTTAGTTTTTAGTCTCAGTTTTCAGTCTCAGTTTTCAATCAACAAACTGAAAAACTGTGACTGAAAACTGAAAACTTATAAAAACTACTCTTTTACACGCTCCATGTAAGAACCTGAAGCTGTGTCGATTTTAATTTTATCACCTTCGTTGATGAACAACGGAACGTTTACAGATGCTCCAGTTTCTACGGTTGCATTTTTTGTAGCGTTTGTAGCTGTATTTCCTTTTACTCCCGGCTCTGCGTAAGTAACTTCAAGAATTACAGATGCCGGCATATCTACAGATAATGGCAAATCAGTTTCAGTATTAATCTGAACCATTACATTTGTTCCTTCTTTTAACAAATCTGGAGCATCCAGAATGTTTTTATTTAAAGAAATCTGCTCAAAAGTCTCTGCATTCATAAAGTGAAATTCATCACCTTCTGGATATAAATACTGAAATGTATGTGTTTCTACTCGAATTACATCAATTTTATGACCTGCAGAAAAGGTATTATCCAATACTTTACCTGAGGTTAAACTTTTTAATTTCGTTCTTACGAAAGCTGGACCTTTTCCAGGCTTAACGTGAAGAAATTCAATGATTTTATAGATATCGTGATTAAATTTAATACACAATCCATTTCTAATATCTGATGTAGATGCCATTTGTTTTTGTTTTATTTATTTTCTGTTAAATCGTTCAATCGTTTAACTGTTTATTCGGTTGAACGATTAAACAAATAAACAATTAAACTTATTTTAATAATTCCCTGAATAGCCTTTCATAATTCCTCTTGATGAATTTCTGATAAAATCAAGAATTTCATCTCTCTCCGGAGTCGCTTCCATTTCAGCTTCGATAATACTTAATGCTTGTGTTGTATTATAATTCTTTTGGTATAAAATTCTGTAAATTTCCTGAATTTCTCTAATTTTTTCAGTACTAAATCCTCTTCTTCTTAAACCAACTGAGTTTATACCTACATAAGATAATGGTTCTTTAGCTGCTTTTGTATAAGGAGGAACATCTTTTCTTACCAAAGATCCTCCAGAAATCATGGCATGATCTCCAATATGAATAAACTGGTGAATTGCTGCCAAACCGCCAATTACAGCATGGTTTCCAACAACTACGTGACCTGCTAATGCAACACCATTTACAATAATAGCATTATTTCCAATCTCACAATCGTGCGCGATGTGGGCATATGCCATAACTAAACAATTATTTCCCAGAATAGTTTGTCCAGAAGCAATTGTACCTCTGTTAATAGTAACACATTCTCTAATGGTACAATTATCTCCAATGATTGCCAAAGATTCTTCTCCACCAAATTTTAAATCCTGAGGTACAGCAGAAATTACAGCTCCCGGAAAAATGTTACAATTTTTTCCAATTCGAGCTCCTTCCATAATGGTCACATTTGAACCAATCCAAGTACCATCACCAATAACAACATTATTGTGAATTGTTGTAAAAGGCTCAATTACAACGTTTTTAGCGATTTTCGCGCCAGGATGAACATATGCTAATGGTTGATTCATCTATGTTTTATATTTTAAATTAAAATAATCTAATTTGAGGGCAACAAACGTAAACAATAAATTTGATTAATTTATTATTGTTTTCTTGCAATTTGTGCCATTAATTCTGCTTCGGTTACTAATTTTCCGTTTGCGTATGCATTTGCCTGCATGTGGCAGATTCCTCTTCTGATAGGAGAAATCAATTCGCATTTGAAAATTAGAGTATCACCCGGCAATACTTTATGTTTGAATTTAACATTGTCAATTTTCATGAAATATGTCAAGTAATTCTCAGGATCCGGAACAGTACTCAGAACTAAAATCCCTCCTGTTTGTGCCATTGCTTCTACAATTAAAACTCCCGGCATTACTGGAGCTTCAGGAAAATGTCCTACGAAGAAATTCTCATTCATCGTAACATTCTTTAAACCAACCACGTGACGATCAGACATTTCGATAATTCTGTCAATCAACAAGAATGGAGGTCTGTGAGGCAGCATTGACATGATTTTATGAATATCCATCAATGGCTCTTGATTTAAATCATAAACAGGAACATGATTTCTTTGTTCTATTTTAATGATTTTTGCCAGTTTTTTAGCAAATTGCGTATTTACAAAATGCCCTGGTTTATTCGCAATGATTTTACCTTGAATGCGAACTCCTATAAGAGATAAATCTCCAATAACATCAAGAAGCTTATGTCTTGCCGCTTCGTTTGGATAGTGTAATGTAAGATTATCTAAAACGCCGTTTGGTTTTACTGAAATCTCATCTTTACCAAACGCTTTCTTTAAATTTTCCATTGTAGCCTCAGAAATCTCTTTATCTACATATACGATAGCATTGTTTAAATCGCCTCCTTTAATTAATCCATGCTCCAGTAAAGATTCCAGCTCATGTAAAAAACTAAAAGTTCTTGAATTTGCGATTTCATCTTTAAAATCGGCAATACTTTTAAGCGTAGCATTTTGTGTACCTAAAACTTTTGTACCAAAATCAACCATAGTAGTTACCTGGTAATCGTCGCTTGGCATAACCAGAATTTCGCTTCCTGTAGCTTCATCAGTAAATGAAATAACTTCTTTTACTACATAAACATTACGGCTTGCGTCTTGCTCTTCGATTCCTGCTTTTTCAATTGCTTCAACAAAATATTTTGATGAACCGTCCATAATAGGCAGTTCAGAGGCATTCAATTCAATAATAATATTATCCAAATCGCAACCAACTACTGCAGCTAAAACGTGTTCCGGAGTTTGTATTTTAACACCTAATTTTTCTAAATTAGTTCCTCTTTGCGTATTAACAACATAATTAGCGTCAGCCTCAATGACTGGTTGACCTTGCAAATCTACTCTGACAAAAGTGAAACCATTATTAATTGGAGCTGGTTTAAAAGTCATTGTAACTTCTTTACCAGTGTGCAATCCAACTCCTGTTAGTGAAATTTCATTTTTGATGGTCTTCTGTTTAACCATTATTTCCATTTTTTGGGTTTATTATTTGTTTTTTTATTTCTTCTACTTCGGCAACAATTTTAGGAAGATTTTTAAAATGAACGTACGATTTATTAAAATCAGTATATCCAAGTGACGGAGTTCCTTGCAGCACTTCATCATCTTTAATGTTTCTTGCTACTCCAGACTGTGCCTGAAGCCTCACATTATTTCCTATAATTAAATGGCCTGCGATACCTACCTGCCCGCCAATCATACAGTTCTCGCCAATTTTAGTAGAACCTGCAACTCCGCTTTGTGCAGCAATTACAGTGTTTTTACCAATTTCAACGTTATGAGCGATCTGAATTTGATTGTCTAATTTAACTCCTTGTCTGATAATTGTAGATCCCAGAGTTGCTCTGTCAATTGTAGTATTGGCACCAATATCTACATTATCTTCAATAATAACATTACCAATTTGCGGTACTTTACTATAAACTCCTTCTTCATTTGGTACAAAACCAAATCCATCTGCACCTATTATAGTTCCCGAATGAATAGTGCAATTGTTTCCAATCACAGTTTCTGAGTAAATTTTTGCACCCGCAAAAATAAACACATTATCACCAATAACAACATTATCGCCAATAAAACTGTTTGGGTAAATTTTTACATTATCGCCTAAAACTACATTTTGACCAATATAACTAAAGCTTCCTAAATAAAGATTTTCTCCATATTTAGTCCCTTCTGTCATAAAAGACTGCGGCTCGATTCCATTTTTATTCAATTTTACCTGATTGTAAAAATGTAATAGTTTAGAAAACGAAGCATACGCATCTTCAACTTTTATTAATGTAGTGGTGATTTCCTGTTCAGGTATAAAGCTGTCATTAACAATTGTAACTGACGCTTTTGTAGTATATATGTAATTGATATATTTTGGATTAGCCAAAAAAGTGAGAGATCCTTCTTCTCCTTCTTCTATCTTAGAAAGTCGAGAAACTTCTGCATTGGGATTCCCAACAACTTCTCCTTCTAAAATTCCTGCTATTTGTTCTGCTGTAAATTTCATCGCGACAAAAATATAAAAAATAGATTTTAAATGTTAATTTTAGATAAGTTGTTTTGGAAAACAGATATAATATTTTGTCACCAATTTAGATAACGATTTCAAATTCAACTGGTCAGAAGCTTCAACTACGTCTTCAATTGTTTTATCTTTTTTCAAAATTCGTATCGGTTCGGCTTCTTTACTGTATGCCTGATTCTTAATTTTCCCTCTAAAAATAAAATAACCCGCATCAACCGCCGAAATATGGTGCGCTTCTGCGAATTCTTCTTTTAACGATTGAGATTCTTCCATCGGAATTTTTTCTGCACTAAGCTTAATTTTCAATAAATCTCTGTTAATGATCATTTTACTTAACGTAGAAAGAATAAAATCGTTATTTCTCTGCCATGCTTTTAAGGCACTTATAATATCAAAATCATCTAATTGAGCAAATAAATCCAGTTTTTCGGCGTCAAAATCTTCCAACGTAATCTTATTTTGCATAAAATACATAAGAGGTTCACTGCAAGGTAGTTTTATTCCTTTTAAAGTCAGTTCTTTTGCTCTTTTTAACACTTTCATCAAAATTAATTCGGCTACCAGACTTGTTTTATGCAAATAAGCCTGCCAATACATTAATCTTCTTGAAAGCAGGAATTTTTCTACCGAGTAAATTCCTTTTTCTTCTATGACTAAAACATCATCTTCAACATTCATCATCTGGATTAAACGCTCAGAATTTACATTTCCTTCAGCAACCCCGGTGTAAAAACTGTCTCTTTTCAAGTAATCCATTCGATCCATATCTAATTGACTTGAAATCAATTGAAGCATGAATTTTCTGTGGTACTCTCCTTTAAATACCTGAATAGCAAGCGTTAGTTTTCCTTCAAATTCTTCATTCAGCCTGTTCATGAATAATAAGGAGATGGCTTCGTGGTTCACATCTTCAACAATACTTTTTTCCATAGCATGCGAAAACGGCCCGTGCCCTATATCATGAAGCAAAATAGCGATTAACAATGCACATTCTTCTTCATTTGAAATAGCAACACCCTTAAAACGAAGTGTTTCTACTGCTTTCTGCATTAAATGCATACATCCTAAAGCATGATGAAAACGCGTATGATTGGCTCCCGGATAAACCAAATACGACAATCCCATTTGTGAAATACGGCGTAAACGCTGAAAATACGGATGCTGGATTAAATCGTAGATAAGTTCATTGGGGATAGATATAAACCCGTAAATTGGGTCGTTGAATATTTTTAACTTGTTAATTTGAGTCACTAGCTGGCTATTTTTTTGGTCAACAAATATAAGTAAATAAGTATAAACCTATTTCAGTTTTTAACTTAAAATGCCGTTATTTATTATAAGTAATTTCCTAAACATTAATTATAAAGAAAAAATATATAAAAATTATTTTCAGTTCTTCATTCCTAATTTTATACTATTTTTAATACTTTTTAAGTTCTATACTTTTAAATTGCATTAAAAATTAAAACTCTCTTATGGACAAGATCAAAATACTTTGGGTCGATGATGAAATCGATCTTTTAAAGCCACATATATTATTTTTAGAAAAAAAGAATTACGAAGTTACAACCTGCAACAACGGGCTTGACGCAATTGCTTTGTTTGAAGAAGACAATTTTGATATTGTTTTCCTTGACGAAAATATGCCGGGAATGAGCGGTTTGGAAACTCTTTCTGAAATGAAAGAAAAAAAATCGGCCATCCCGATGATTATGATTACTAAAAGCGAGGAAGAATATATAATGGAAGAAGCCATTGGTTCTAAAATCGCCGACTATTTGATAAAACCAGTAAATCCAAATCAGATTTTATTAAGTTTAAAGAAAAACCTGGACGATTCGAGATTAATTTCTGAAAAAACCACCTTAGATTATCAGAAAGAATTCCGTAAAATTTCAATGGAATTAGCGATGGTAAACTCTTATGAAGACTGGGTTGAATTATATAAGAAACTTCTTTTTTGGGAATTAAAACTGGAAAACATTAACGATCAGGCCATGATCGAAATTTTGGAATCTCAAAAAGTCGAAGCCAATTCGCAATTCGGGAAATATATCGAAAGAAATTACGAAGACTGGTTTGCTCCAAAAGCAGACAAACCAATTCAATCACATAATTTATTTAAGGAATTAGTTGTTCCGGAAATTAAAAAGAAAGACAAGCCTATTTTGTTTGTCGTAATTGATAATCTTCGATATGACCAATGGAAATCATTTGAAACCGTAGTTTCTAACTATTACAAATTAGAAAAAGAAGTTCCGTACTTTTCAATTCTTCCAACAGCTACTCAATATGCCAGAAATGCTATTTTTTCAGGTCTAATGCCTTTAGATATGGAAAAACAATTTCCGCAATATTGGAAAAATGATGTTGAAGACGGCGGAAAAAACCTTTATGAAGCCGAATTTCTTTCGGCACAAATAAAACGCCTGGGATTAAACATTAAGGAAGATTACTTTAAGATTACCAATTATGCCGGCGGAAAAAAACTGGCAGAAAACTTTAAGGCTTTAAAAGGAAATGACTTAGTTACTGTCGTTTATAATTTTGTTGACATGCTTTCTCACGCCAAAACCGAAATGGAAGTAGTTAAAGAATTAGCCTCAGTTGATAAAGCATATCGTTCCTTAACATTAAGCTGGTTTAAAAATTCTCCTCTATTAGAAATCATTCAACAAGCGCAGCTTTTAGGTTTCAAACTAATTTTAACGACAGACCACGGAACAATTAATGTAAAAAATCCGTCGAAAGTTGTGGGAGATAAAAATACAAGTCTAAATTTGCGTTACAAAACAGGGCGTAGTTTAACATACGAACAAAAAGATGTTTATGTAGTAAAAGAACCAAAAACAATTGGTTTACCCGCTATAAACATGAGCAGTTCGTTTATTTTTGCCAAAAATGATTATTTTCTGGCTTATGTAAACAACTATAATCATTATGTGAGTTATTACAAAAACACCTACCAGCACGGCGGTATTTCGTTAGAAGAAATGATTATTCCGTTCTTGGTATTTAACCCGAAATAAAAAAGTTTTCAGTCACAGTTTTCAGTAAAAAAGTTGCCACGAATTTCACTAATTAGCACGAATTTATTTTTAAAATATTATTTAATTAGCGAAATTCGTGGCAAAACAAAACATATAAAGAATAATATAAACCAAAGCCTCAAAGAGAAAAAACCTTTGAACCTTTGTAACTTTAAAAAAAAATGAACATCGTTTTTTCATTAGATCAAATTCAAGAAGTTGCCCAGCAGATTTTAGATTCAAATCCTAAAAAAATCATTCTTTTTAACGGAGAAATGGGCGTTGGAAAAACTACTTTAATTAAACAGTTGTGCAAAAGTTTAGGCGTAAAAGATGCAACCAGCAGCCCTACCTTTTCTTTGGTTAACGAATACTATACTTCTGATAATCAAATTGTATATCATTTTGATTTTTACAGATTGAATAAAGAAACAGAAGCACTCGATATGGGGGTTGATGATTATTTGTATTCCGGAAACTGGTGTTTTATCGAATGGTCTGAAAAAATTGCAAGCCTGCTGCCTGAAGATACTTCAACAATAACAATTGAGTTATTGGCAGATGGAAACAGGGAATTGAAATTAGCATAAATGACTTTGCGTCCCGAAACTTCGGGATTGCGGAAATCTTAGCGTACTTTGTCATAAAATTTAATATAAAAATCCTCAAAAAATATATTAACACTGAACTTTACTATTAGCAGAATTTTTGCACTAATTTTAAAACTTTTTACGTAATTTGTACCCTTAATTTTTTGCACAATCCATGTCAATTACTTTAACTCCATTTACAAAACAACAGTTAATTCCTCAAGAAGAAAAACTGGAGGTTGGTCGTTTTAAAAGAGAGCTTTTCATAGGGATTCCTAAGGAAACAAGCTACCAGGAACGCCGTATCTGTTTAACGCCCGATGCTGTAAATTCTCTAACTTATGAAGGTCATCGTGTTATGATCGAATCTGGAGCCGGAGAAAGCTCGAGTTACACTGATAAAGAGTATTCTGATGCTGGTGCAGAAATTACAAAAGATACCAAAAGAGTTTTCGGCTGTCCGTTTTTATTAAAAGTAGAACCGCCTACATTAGCCGAAATTGAAATGATAAATCCGGAAACAGTTATCATTTCAGCCATTCAATTAAAAACTAAAAAGAAAGAATACTTTGAAGCTTTGGCACAAAAAAAGATTACAGCCTTAGCTTTTGAATATATTAAAGACGAAGACGGTTCTTATCCTGCCGTTAAATCCTTAAGCGAAATTGCCGGAACAGCTTCCATTCTTATCGCTGCCGAATTAATGATTACGAATGAATTCGGGAAAGGTCTTCTATTTGGTAACATTACAGGAGTTCCTCCTACCGAAGTGGTTATTCTTGGTGCCGGAACCGTTGGCGAATTTGCCGCAAAAACCGCAATTGGATTAGGTGCCAACGTAAAAGTTTTTGATAATTCGATTACTAAATTACGTCGTTTACAAAATAATTTAAGCCAAAGAATATTTACTTCTACTATTCAGCAAAAAGCACTATTAAAAGCCTTAAGACGCTGTGATGTAGCCATTGGTGCCATGCGTGGAAAAGAACGCTGCCCGATTGTGGTAACCGAAACAATGGTAGAACACATGAAAAAAGGCGCTGTAATTGTAGATGTAAGCATCGATACCGGCGGTTGTTTTGAAAGTTCTGAGGTAACAACACACGAAAAACCAACATTCATTAAAAATAATGTTTTGCACTATTGTGTACCAAACATCCCTTCAAGATATTCCAAAACTGCTTCATTATCAATAAGTAACATCTTAACACCTTACCTTCATCAGATAGCCGAAGATGGTGGTATCGAAAGTGCAATAAGATGCAATAAAGGCCTTAAAAACGGCATTTATTTATACCACGGAATTCTAACAAATAAAGCTATTGGCGACTGGTTCGACCTGCCAGACAACGATATTAATTTACTTGTATTTTAAAGGAACTTTAATGTACCTTTGCAAAAATTTTATTTCATGAAGTTCGTACACCGTTTTGCATATTATTTGATTGGATTAGTAATGGGATGCTTTTTTGTAGCCCTTGTATTTAGTGGTAAAGACACGCGCTGCAACTATTTTCCAAATGCCAGAGTTTTAAACAATCTAAGAACAAAACCATTTCAATATTCAGATAAAGCCATTCAGACTTTAAACGAAAAATGGATTGATACCGCTGATATCAAAAGTACTTTAACATACGGCGATGTTGATTTTGATCAAAGTAATGTTCCGTTTAATAAAGGAAAATTATATATCATTGAAGGAAAAACAGCCAAAAATCAAGAGATTATTTTAAAAGTAGTAAACTATGAGAAGAAAGCTGTTCTTGAAGAGATTATTAAAAAGTAATATAAATTAAATCTTTTGTTTCTCGCAGATTCAGAAGATTTTTTTTTAAATCAAAATGCTTTCCATAGACGAACAAAGAAGCAAAGTTCTCCCTTTGCCCCTTTATTCCTCTGCAAATTTGTTGCTTATAAAAAATTACCACTCAATTTCTTTCAATCCTTTTGATTTCAAAAAAGCATTCGTCTGGCTGAAATGTTTGTTTCCAAACCAAAACCCTCTGTTAGCGCTTAGTGGAGAAGGATGTCCTGATTTTAAAATATGATGTTTAGATGCGTCTATTAATGCCGCTTTCTTTTGGGCAAAACCGCCCCACAGTAAAAAGACCACATTTTCTGTTTCGGCCGAAATTTGTTTAATAACGGCATCGGTAAATTTTTCCCAGCCTTTTCCCTGATGACTTCCTGCCTCGGATTGTCGAACGGTTAAAGTTGCATTTAAAAGAAAAACACCCTGATCTGCCCATCGTTCTAAATTTCCGGTTTTGGGAATGGGTTTTCCTAAATCAGTTTCAATTTCTTTGAAAATATTATATAAAGATGGAGGAAACGGAATGCCGTCGTTTACAGAAAAACATAAACCATTTGCCTGATTTGGTCCGTGATAAGGATCCTGCCCAATAATAACAACCTTTACCTGATCAAAGTGACAATGGTCAAAAGCAGAAAAAATCTGATTTCCCTTTGGATAACAAACTTTAGTCGAATACTCAGATTTTACAAATTCTATTAATTCGTTGAAATATGGTTTTTCAAATTCTTCATTCAAAACTGGTTTCCAAGAAGAATGCATTTTTACGTCCATAATAATTTTTTATGCGAATTTCAGAAATTTTTAAGTAAAATCATACTTTAACAAACAATAAAATAACACTAAAACTTTACAGTATTCAATGATACAATTTTTGTATTTTTGCCTGTACTTTCTTAAAGAAATTAAATGATTAGTATTACCGAAAAAACATTACAAGACTTACAATTTCCAACAGTGCTAGAAACCATTTCGGCCGGCTGTAATACAGATATTGGAAAAGAAAAAGCTTTAAACATAACTCCTTTTAGAGACAAAGAAACTTTGATGCAGGCTTTAATGCAGACATCAGAATATGTTTCGTCTTTTCAAAATAATAACGCAATTCCAAATCACGGATTTGATGCTATAACTCACGAAATTAAGTTTTTAGCAATCGAAGACAGTTTTCTGGAAGTGGGCAGTTTTAGAAAAATCGCAACACTTTCTTCTACAACAAATGTATTGCTGACCTTCCTTAAAAAATTTGACGATTATTATCCAAATTTAAATGCTAGAGCATCACGTGTCGAATATACAAAAGACATTGTTACCTTAATAGATGCAATTGTAGATAAATACGGCGAAATAAAAGACAACGCCTCACCTGCCCTTTTGAGTATTCGTCAGAATATGAATTTGGTTCGCGGAAAAGTAAACCAGAGTTTTGGCGTGGCACTTACACAATACAATAGTTTAGGATATTTAGATGATATCAAGGAAAGTTTTGTTCAAAACCGACGTGTTTTGGCTGTTCTTGCTATGTACCGACGAAAAGTAAAAGGCTCTATTTTAGGTAGTTCTAAAACCGGAAGCATCGCTTACATCGAACCTGAAGCTACTTTAAAATATTCAAGAGAATTAGCAAATCTTGAATACGAAGAAAAAGAAGAAATTACCCGCATATTAAAACAATTATCAAATGCAATTCGACCATTTTTGCCTTTATTAATTGAATATCAGGATTTTTTAAGTGACATTGATGTGGTTGCCGGAAAAGCTAAATATGCAAATCGTATCAATGGAATTTTACCAACAATTACAGAAGAAAGAAGATTGTTTTTTAGAGAGGCTTATCATCCCATTTTGTATTTGAACAACAAACAAAAAAACGAAGTTACGCATCCGCAGACGATTGAATTAAAACAAGAAAACCGAATTATTGTAATTTCAGGGCCAAACGCCGGAGGAAAAACAATTTCGTTAAAAACCGTTGGTTTATTACAATTAATGCTTCAATCCGGAATGCTGATTCCGGTTCATGAACGAAGCGAAACTTTCTTGTTTGACAGAATCTTAACCGATATTGGAGACAATCAATCTATTGAAAATCATCTTAGTACATATAGTTACAGGTTAAAAAACATGAATTACTTCTTGAAGAAATGTAACAAGAAAACCATGTTTTTAATAGACGAATTTGGTACTGGTTCTGATCCTGAATTGGGAGGTGCTTTGGCTGAAATTTTCCTTGAAGAATTTTACCATCGTGAAGCATTCGGAATTATTACTACACATTATTCAAATTTGAAAATTCTGGCAAACGAATTGCCTTTTGCTACAAATGCGAATATGATGTTTGACGAAAAGTCGTTAGAACCGATGTACAGACTGGCTCTGGGACAAGCCGGAAGTTCGTTTACGTTTGAAGTAGCACAAAAAAATGGTATTCCGTTTGGATTAATTAATCGTGCGAAAAAGAAAATCGAAGTGGGCAAAGTTCGTTTTGATAAAACTATTGCTACGCTTCAAAAAGAAAGATCGAAGCTCGAAAAAACTTCTTTGAATTTAAAAGAAGAAGAAACCCGTGCGCGTGAGGAAAGCAAAAAGATGGAAAACATCAATGTAAAAATCAAACAAAAACTGGAAAGCTATCAGGAATTGTACGACAGTAATCAGAAGACGATTTACATTGGACAAAAAATTGAAGATATTGCTGAGAAATATTTCAACAACAAAAACAAAAAAGAACTGATTGGTGAATTTTTGAAAATAGTTGAGATCGAAAATTCAAAACGCAAAAAGGCAACTCCAAAAGAAACCAAAGCGATAATTGAAAAGAAAAAAGAAGTTATTGCTGAAGTGACAGTTCAAGTTGAAGAAATACGTAAAGAGAAAAAAGAAAAGAAATTAAAACCAGTTATCGAAAAACCAAAACCAATTTTAAAAGTTGGTGACCGCGTGAGAATGTTAGACGGAAGATCTGTGGGAAGTATCGACTCGATCGAAAAAAATAAAGCGACCGTAAATTACGGAATCTTTACATCGAAGGTGAGTTTAGATGAATTGGAATTAGTTGAAGCAGGAAAGAAGTAAGTATTTGGTTTTCAATAGCAGTTTTCGGTCTTAAAAAACACGGAAATTGGTCAAAAATCAAAATAAGGCGATTTAATCAAGTGTTTTCTGAAAGTGAATTACGAAGATCGAAATTTTATAAAAATAGCTTAAAAATAATTTATGAAAGCTGTTTTTGATTTGTAAAAATTATTGATTTTTACATTCTTATAAATTATTTTTATAACATTAATTATCCTCATTTTTGTCATTCCGAGGAACGAGGAATCTCCGAAAGTAGCTCCGCAAAGTTTTTCTAATCTTTGTAGAATTTTATCGCGGAGATTCCTCGTTCCTCGGAATGACAAACTAGATGTTACAGCTTTATCAAAGTTCAAAACTTTGACAAAGCTTAAAACTTGAAACCTTAAATTTGAAACTTTTTCCAAAATGCAAAATCTTCCAAAAAATAAAAAAATAATCCTCTTCGACGGCGTTTGTAATTTATGTAATGGCGCAGTTCAGTTTATCATTAAACATGATAAAAAAGATGTTTTTCGTTTTGTGGCTCTGCAATCAGAATTGGGAAAAGAAATCTGTAATTATATTGGTGTTGACCAAACAAAAATCGACAGTATTATTTTGTATAACCCTGGTGTTGCTTATTATTATAAATCTTCAGCAGTTATTGAAATTGCAGAAGAACTTGGAGGAATTTATAGTTTCATGTCTGTTTTTAAAATTTTTCCTGAGAAACTTAGAAATTATATTTACGATTACATTGCCAAAAACAGATACAATTGGTATGGCAAAAAAGAAAGCTGCATGATTCCTACTCCGGAATTGAAAGCGAAGTTTTTGTGAAAATAAATTTTATATTTTTTGTCAGACTGAGCGAAGTTGAAGTCACGCGCGTATATCGACAATCGATATACTCTTTGTGTTAATTTCCTATATTATTACTTTGCGGGACTTCGACTTCGCTCAGTCTGGCATAGAATAAGAATAACAAAAAAATCCCAAATTCTAAATCATCACGATTTGGAATTTGGGATTTTTAATTTGAAATTTATTAGAACTTATTATCTAATTAATTTTCTGTATTTCAAACGTTTTGGAGTTAAATCACCACCTAAACGTTTCTTTTTGTTTTCTTCATAATCAGAGAAACTTCCTTCGAAGAAATAAACTTCAGAATCTCCTTCAAAAGCCAAAATGTGCGTACAGATTCTATCTAAGAACCATCTGTCGTGCGAAATAATTACGGCACAACCTGCAAAATTCTCTAAACCTTCTTCTAATGCACGAAGCGTATTTACGTCTAAGTCATTCGTTGGCTCATCCAGTAAAAGTACGTTTCCTTCTTCTTTCAATGTCATTGCTAAGTGTAAACGGTTACGTTCTCCACCAGACAACATCGAAACTTTTTTGTTTTGTTCTCCACCGCCAAAATTGAAACGAGATAAGTAAGCTCTTGAGTTCACTTGTTTTCCGCCCATCATAATTAATTCCTGACCGTCGGCAAAGTTTTCCCAGATCGATTTATTCGGATCAATATTAGAGTGAGACTGATCTACGTAAGCAATTTTAACTGTTTCTCCAACAGAAAATTCTCCACTGTCTGTAGCCTGTTCTCCCATAATCATTTTGAAAATAGTCGATTTACCAGCACCGTTTGGCCCGATAATTCCAACAATACCTGCTTGTGGCAAAGTAAAATTCAGATTATCGTATAATAATTTATCACCAAAAGCTTTGGCAACATTTTTTGCTTCGATAACATTTGTACCTAAACGCGGACCATTCGGAATATAGATTTCCAGATTTTCGTCCAATTGTTTTTGGTCTTCATTTAATAATTTGTCGTAATTCTGTAAACGTGCTTTTTGTTTTGTCTGGCGTCCTTTTGCACCTTGGCGAACCCATTCTAACTCACGTTCTAAAGTTTTTCTGCGTTTAGAAGCAACTTTTTCTTCCTGCGCCATACGGTTTGATTTTTGGTCTAACCAAGAAGAATAGTTTCCTTTCCATGGAATACCTTCTCCTCTATCCAGCTCTAAAATCCAACCAGCCACATTATCAAGGAAATATCTATCGTGCGTTACCGCAATAACAGTTCCTGAATATTGCGCTAAGTGCTGCTCTAACCAAAGTACAGATTCAGCATCAAGGTGGTTGGTAGGCTCATCCAGAAGTAATACATCTGGTTGCTGCAATAACAAACGACATAAAGCTACACGACGACGCTCACCTCCAGAAAGGTTTTTGATAGGCGTATCACCTTCAGGCGTACGCAAAGCGTCCATTGCAATTTCTAATTTAGTATCTATTTCCCAAGCGCCAAGAGCATCAATTTTATCTTGCAAAGCCGCCTGACGGTCCATCAATTTATCCATTTTATCTGGATCTGAGTAGTTCTCCTCAAGACCAAATAAATCATTAATTTGGTTGTATTCTTCTAAAACCGCCATAGTTTCTGCAGCTCCTTCACGAACAATTTCGATTACAGTTTTAGAATCATCCAAAATTGGTTCCTGCTCTAAATAACCTACAGTATAACCTGGTTGAAAAACAACATCACCCTGGTAGTTTTTATCAACTCCTGCAATAATTTTTAAAAGTGAAGATTTTCCAGAACCATTAAGACCCAAAATACCAATTTTAGCTCCGTAAAAAAAGCTCAAATAAATATTTTTAAGTACTGGTTTGTCTGCTCCCTGATAGGTTTTACTCAATTTCTGCATTGAGAAAATTACTTTCTTATCGTCTGACATATTATGTTATTATTTTTAATTTTAATTATTCTTCTAGTAACTATTTTGCAATTGATTTTTACCATTGCCGTCTTTTTATCAAACCCTACCTTTTAAAGCATTAAAAACCCAGGCATTAGCAAAAAAGCCAACACCTGCTGCCGCAAATCCCCAGCCAGAAACATCTCTGTATCTAAAAGCACCAAGACCTATAAGCAACAATCCCATAAGTACCATTATAAAAGTAGCCCATCCTAAAACGGTATTTTTATTCATTCCCATAATTGTGTAATTATTATTTTTAAGTAGTAAATTTTTTAGAGAGGCAAATATCGTGAATTTTCACGGCTTAATTAAATATTTTATAAAGCATTTCTTTTAGTAAATCCGACTGCGGTAAAGCATTGGCTCCAACCCCTTTACTTTTAACATCAATATCACGTAAAGCGCCCACGATCTGACTAACTTTTCGCATTGGGTAATTCTTTACGGCCAAGTCGTACTCTTTTAAAAAATAAGGATTTACACCAATTGCTGCAGCCACGTTTTTTGGGTTTTTATCTTTAAGTCCGTGATATTTTAGTAGCTGCACAAAAAAACCAAAGACTAATCCGGTTGTCATTACAAGTGGATATTCCTTTGGATTATGCGCGAAGTTTTCTGCAATTTTATAAGCCTTAAGCTGGTTTCGTTCTCCAATTGCTTTTCGAAGTTCGAATACATTATAATCTTTACTAAACCCAATGTTTTCCTCGATATGCTGGGGAGTAATCATTGTTCCCTGAGGCAGTATAATCTGCAGTTTTTCGAGTTCATTATTGATTTTACTCAAATCTGTACCCAAAAATTCTACCAGCATTGCGTTTGCTTTTGGGTCGATGGTATATTTTTTTCCTGCTAAAACACGTTTTATCCAGTCGCCGACCTGATTTTCGTATAATTTTTTACTTTCGTAAACAACTCCTTTTTGCGCCAAAAGTTTGGTTACTTTTTTACGTTTGTCCAGCGTTTTATATTTATAGCAAAAAACCAAAACAGTTGTTTCCATCGGATTATTTACATACGATTCAATTTTATCAATTGTTCTGGACAAATCCTGTGCTTCTTTAACTATAACAACCTGACGTTCAGCCATCATAGGATAGCGCTTGGCCGTAGAAACTATATCTTCTACAGAAACATCTCTTCCGTATAAAACCGTTTGATTAAATCCTTTTTCTTCTTCAGCCAGTACATTTTGTTCTATATATTCAGACAGCTTATCTATATAATAAGGTTCTTCACCCATTAAAAAATAGATTGGCATTATATTTCCTGCCTTGATATCGTTAACAATTTTTACAACTTCGTCCATTAATTCTAGTTTTCAGTGTTCAGTATCAGTGTTCAGTTTAATCTCTAAATAAATAATTAACTAATTTTCAAATTGACTAATTTTCAAATTATATTTGCTTTATGTTAAAGCTTAATTTCCCTACTTATACTTTCCGATTCAAAAATAGCGAAAATAAAGTGTCTATTTTTGATGAAATCAGGAAAAAATTTATCATTCTTACTCCCGAAGAATGGGTTCGTCAGCATGTTGTTCATTATTTAATTCATGAAAAAAAATATCCCAAATCCCTCATCAATGTAGAGAAAGTTTTAACAGTCAACGGATTAAGAAAAAGATATGATGTAGTGGTATTCAATTCAGATGGTTCTATACATATATTAGTAGAGTGCAAAGCGCCGGAAGTTAAAATATCACAGGCAACTTTTGATCAAATTGCCCGTTATAATATGACAATGCAGGCACGGTTTTTGAATGTCACAAACGGACTAAGCCACTTTTATTGTCAGATGGATTTTGAAAACGAAAGATATGAGTTTTTAAGAAACCTGCCTGATTATAAAGAAAACCATTAAAAATAAATAATTAAATACTTTTGGATAAAATAGCAGTTGTAATTTTAAATTGGAACGGAGTAAAATTGCTTGAGCAGTTTTTACCTTCTGTTATTCAATTTTCAGAAGGTGCAGCAATTTATGTCGCTGATAATGATTCTACAGATAATTCTGTTGAATTTGTTAAAGAAAATTTCCCTATCGTTAAGATTGTAAAAAACACAGGCAATTATGGCTTTGCAAAAGGCTACAATGATGCCTTAAAACATATAGATGCTGAAATTTACGCATTAGTTAATTCAGATATCGAAGTAACCGAAAATTGGCTTAAACCAATTCTTGAAACTTTTGAAAAAGAAAAACAAACAGCTATTGTTCAGCCTAAAATTCTGGATTTTAAAAACAAAGAATATTTTGAATATGCCGGAGCAGCCGGTGGATTTATTGATAAATACGGATTCCCTTATTGCAGAGGCCGAATTTTTGACACTGTTGAAAAAGACAATGGCCAATACAATGACAATTGCGAATTATTTTGGGCTTCGGGCGCCTGTTTCTTTATTAGAAAAGAGGTTTATGATGAATTAGGCGGCTTTGATGAAACCTTTTTTGCCCACCAGGAAGAGATTGATTTATGCTGGCGTGCCGCAAATGAAGGACATATTATAAAATATAACTCAGAATCTGTTGTTTATCATGTTGGTGGCGCTACATTACAGCAGGGAAACCCAAAAAAAACTTATCTAAACTTTAGGAATTCATTATTGATGCTGGTCAAAAATCTGCCAAAAAAAGGGCTGTTTTTTGTGATTTTCTTCCGGATGGTTTTAGACGGCATTGCAGGTGTACGCTTTCTTACACAGGGCAAGTTTCAACATACTTTTGCCATTTTAAAGGCACATTTTTCTTTTTATTGCATATCTTTAAAGTATCTTAAAGAGCGAAAAGATTTTCAAATACAGCAATACTATACTGTAAAAAGTATCGTTTTCTTGTATTACATAAAGAAATTACGGGTTTTTAAAGAAATCTTTAACAGTAATCAAAATATTAAAAACTAAATTTGTAATCAACGTTTAATTAAATATAATACCTATGAGAAAAATAGTTATCGCACTATCAGTATTAATGGCCCTAACTTCGTGTGTATCGAAAAAGGAATACGCAGCGCTAGAAGCTAAGCAAAAAGAGACCCAAGATTTATTAAACTCTTGTACAGTTAAATTAAATTCTTGTCTAGAAGAAAAAGCAGGATTAGCAGCAACAGCTGAAAGCTATAAACAACATAATCAAGACTTAATTAACAGCTCTAAAGATTTAACAGTTTTAACTACTAAAGGTGCTGAAAACCTTGAAAAATCTTTGGAAAGCTTAAAAGAGAAAGATTTAAAAATCTCTAGACTTCAAGATGCTCTTACTAAAAAAGACAGTGTAACTTTAGCATTGGTTACAAGTTTAAAAGGTGCAGTTGGAATCAACGATCCAGATATCGAAATCAATGTTGAAAAAGGAGTTGTATTTATCTCTATCGCTGATAAATTGTTATTTAAAAGCGGAAGCTACGACGTAACTGATGCGGCAAAAGGTGTTCTTGCTAAAGTTGCAAAAGTAGTAAACGACAAACCTGATTTTGAATGTATGGTTGAAGGTCACACTGATAATGTACCATACAAAAGCAATGGAATTATTTTAGACAACTGGGATTTAAGTGTTAAACGTTCTACATCTATTGTTCGTGTATTAACTAACGACCTTGGTGTTAACCCAGCTAAATTAATTGCTGCAGGTAGAAGTTCTTATGTACCATTAGTAGCTAATGATACTCCAGAAAACAAAGCTCGTAACAGAAGAACTCGTATCGTTGTTATGCCTAAAATTGATCAATTCTACGATATGATCGAGAAAGAAATGAAAAAACAGGCTAAATAATTTGTAGTAACATACCAGATTATACAGAAAAAGCAGGTCAATTGACCTGCTTTTATGTATCCTTAATTTTTTTAATAACCAATTAAATATAAATCAAGAATAGCATTATTTTTAATTAACTAACTAAATTTTAACTATACTAAAGTTAGTTATATTTTTTTAACTTTTATACGATTTAAGTATTTATTTACAAAATATCAATATCGCCTTTCCCTTCTCTTACCACAATTGGCTCATGTTCAGATAAATCAATTATCGTCGAACCAACGTTATCCCCATAACCGCCGTCAATTACCATATCAACCAGATTCTGCCATTTCTCAAAAATTAATTCCGGATCTGTAGTATATTCTATTACATCATCTTCATCTCGAATCGAAGTCGAAACTATCGGATTTCCAAGCTGGCGAACAATTTCTAAAACAATATTATTATCAGGGACACGAATACCTACCGTAGTTTTCTTTTTAAACTCTTTGGGTAAATTGTTATTTCCCGGCAAAATAAAAGTGTAAGGCCCAGGTAAAGCTCTCTTTAATATTTTGAAAGTCGAAGTATCAATTTGGCGCACATAATCTGATAAATTACTCAAATCATGACAGATAAACGAAAAGTTTGCTTTCTCTAATTTTACCCCTTTTATTTTTGCAATTTTCTCTAAAGCTCTCGAATTGGTAATATCACAACCTAAACCATAAACGGTATCTGTTGGATAAATTACCAAACCACCATTCTGAAGCACTTTTACAACCTTTGCAATTGCCGCTTCACTAGGTTTATCCGGATATATTTTTATGAACTCAGCCATTATGTTTTTGTTTCAAGTTTTTAGTTGTTTCAAGTTTTGTTTTAAAACCTAATTTTAATGCTGCCTAATTAAGTCTTCAATAATCTATTGAATTTTCAAAATAGAATACATCGTTCTCTTCAATTTTTGCGTCAGATGGTTTTTCAGAAAAAAAGATCTCATTTACTCCAGTAAAACTATAATTTATTACAGTCAAATCGCCTGTTCGTGAATTTAATTTATAAAATTTACCGTTATCAATCCACCATCTTCCACTTTCGTTCCAAACTCTTACTTCACAATCTTTTGTCGAAGTAAAAACAATAAAGTATTTTCCAGTCTCATCTCTATTTATAGTCCAATATATTTTAGGGACAAGTGTGATTTTATCATATTCAGCACCCTTCCAATATCCGACTAACTTTTTATCATTTTTTCTTTCCAATTTTTCAGATTGCCCAAGAACATTTAAAGAAATCAAAAAGACAAAACTACATAATAAGATTTTCACACTATCCAACCACATCTAATTTAGCAAATCTTAGTAAGAGTTTTTTAATTCCTCCAACTTCAAATTTAATTTCGGCTTTTTTATCAGCTCCAACTCCTTCTAAATTAATCACTTCTCCTTTTCCAAAACGTTCGTGCATTACTACATTTCCCACCGTTAATTTATTATCAAATAAATTTGGCGCACCGCTGTTTGGATTAGTTCCTGCTACAGGTTTTAATTTACGGATATTCAAATCCGGTTTAGGATTATTATCTGTAATATGTTTAGGAGGTGTTCCTCCTACTGGTTTTGCTAATCGTAATTTTGATTTGTCAACATCACCAAAAATATCTCCGTCAATAGGTGATTTGTAACGATAATTACTTTCTGCCGGAGTTAGATATTCTAAATATTGTCCATCAATTTCTTCAATGAAACGGGACGGTTCACTATCGGTCAATTTTCCCCAGCGGTAACGAGATTGCGCATAAGTTAAATATGCCTGATGCTCTGCACGAGTTAAAGCTACGTAAAATAATCGACGTTCTTCTTCTAATTCGCTTCTGGTACTCATACTCATGGCACTCGGAAACAAATCTTCTTCCATTCCCACAACAAAAACATGAGGAAACTCTAGTCCTTTCGCTAGGTGAATGGTCATTAATGCGACACGATCTTCATCATTAGTATCTTTATCTAAATCTGTTGCCAGCGCTACATCTTCCATAAATTCAGATAAAGCCCCTCTCGCACCGTCGATTTCTTTTTGCCCTTCGGTAAAATCTTTAATACCGTTTAAAAGCTCTTCGATATTTTGAATTTTTGCCATTCCCTCCGGAGTAGCATCTTTTTTCAATTCCTGAACCAAACCTGTTTTCTTAGCAACATGATCAGTTATATAAAAAGCATCCTGATTTTGATCGATAACCTGAAAACTCTGAATCATCGTCACAAAATCTTTTAGTTTGTTTTTTGTGCCGGTATTCAGTTTTAAATCAATTTTATCGATATTTACCATTACTTCCCAAATCGAACGTTTGTAATGATTGGCTGCAATGGTCAGTTTTTCTACCGTTGTATCACCAATTCCACGTGCCGGATAATTGATCACACGAATTAGTGCTTCTTCGTCTTTTGGGTTAATTACCAAACGCAGATAACATAAAACATCTTTAATCTCCTTACGTTGATAGAATGATAATCCGCCATAAATTCGATACGGAATATCACGTTTTCTTAAAGCATCCTCCATCGCACGCGATTGTGCGTTGGTACGATACAAAATCGCAAAAGATCCATTATGAAGCTGGTTCTGCATTTTCTGTTCAAAAATCGTGCTGGCCACAAAACGTCCTTCTTCAGCATCTGTCAAACTTCTATGGACTTTAATTTTTGGCCCAAATTCATTTGCCGTCCAAACAACTTTATCAAGTTTGGTTTTATTATGCTCCATTACCGTATTTGCCGCCTCTACAATATTTCGGGTTGAGCGGTAATTCTGCTCCAAACGAAACATTACTACACCTTCGTAATCCTTTTGAAAGTTCAGGATATTATTAATATTCGCCCCGCGGAACGCATAAATACTCTGGGCATCATCACCAACCACACAAATATTCTGAAACCTGTCTGATAAAGCCCTAACAATCAAATACTGAGAGTGATTCGTATCCTGGTACTCATCAACCAGAATATAACGAAAACGATCCTGATATTTGGCCAGAACTTCCGGGAAACGGGTTAATAATTCATTGGTTTTCAATAACAAATCATCAAAATCCATAGCACCTGCTTTAAAACAGCGCTCTACATACTGCTGGTAAATTTCGCCCAATCTTGGTCTTTTTGCCATTGCATCGGCTTCAACCAATTCCGGATTATTGAAATACGCCTTAACCGTAATCAAACTGTTCTTATAACTAGATATACGTCCTAAAATCTGTTTTGGTTTGTAAACATCACGATCCAGCTGCATTTCTTTGATAATAGAAGAAATTAGTCTGGCCGAATCCTGAGAATCATAAATAGTAAAATTAGATGGATAACCCAAATGATCTGATTCTGAACGAAGAATACGTGCAAAAATCGAGTGAAAAGTTCCCATCCAAAGGTTTTTTGCTTCCGAAGCTCCCACAATATCCGAAATCCTGTGCTTCATTTCACGTGCTGCTTTATTGGTAAAAGTCAGCGACAAAATATTGAAAGCATCAACACCCTGAGCCATCAAATAAGCAATTCTAATCGTTAAAACACGAGTTTTTCCCGAACCTGCACCAGCAATAATAATCATTGGCCCGTCTTTTTTCAAAACAGGCTGTCGTTGCGCTTCGTTGAGCTGGTCAATATATTTCTGCATGTAATTTATCTCCTTTATATGCAAAAATAAGAATTAAAAGAGAAAGTTCCTAAGGTACTAAGACGCTAAGATGCTAAGTTTTTTTTGAAGCCAAACAATAGGCATTTTATTGAACATGGTTTCCCGCTTTCGGCTTTATCTCTTCATTTCATTACGAGGATACCGCCTCTATCGGGGTTAGGAAGTAAACATTTTTTTTTAGATTCTTAGATGCTAAGGCTCTAAGAGACTAAGGTTCTTTCTTTTTAACTAAACTTCAAGAACTTAGCCCCGAAGTTTCGGGATAGAAACTTATTTATAGAATACATCATAGGCAAATCGAATCAATGTTCCAACCACTACTATTAAAAAGAAAATCCGGATAAATCCGTTTCCTTTATTAATGGCGAGTTTTGCACCAAGCCAGCCGCCAAGTCCGTTGCTAATTGCCATCGGGACTGCTATTGTCCAGATTATTTTTCCTTTTATCATAAACAAACAAATCGAACCAAAATTCGTTGCCAGATTTACCATTTTAGCATTTGCCGAAGCGTGCAAAAAGTCAAAACCCAAAAGAGCTATAAAAGCAACTACAAAAAAACTTCCGGTTCCGGGGCCGATAAATCCGTCATAAAAACCAACAATCACACTAATAACAACCGCATAAATAATCTGAGTGGTCTGCGAATGATCTTTGGCAGTATGCTGCCCGAAGTTTTTCTTAGCGTATGTATAAATAAACAACAATGATAAAACCACAAGCAAAAGCGGTTTCATAAAATCATTGCTCACCATAGTTAAAATAGTAGAACCCAAAAATGCTGACGGAACCGCCAGGCACATCATAATTAAAAGTAATTTCCACTGAATAACTACTTTTTTAAGATATTGAAAAGCAGCAAAAGCAGTACCGCTGAAAGCTGGAATTTTTAAAGTTCCAATAACTGTTGAAACCGGAAGATTAGGCAGTAAAATCAGTCCCATTGGTGTCTGGATCAGTCCGCCTCCGCCCACAATGGCATCGATAAATCCTGCAGCAAAAGCAGCGAGACAGAGAAAAAATATGATGTATGAATCCATTAAAAGTGTGTTTTCATAAATTAAAAAAACAAGTAACAAAAGTACGGGTTACATTTTGTTTATTGCGAAATTTTAAAGTGGTTTTCTCACCAAAAAGTATATTTTTGCTAAAAAATTAACCCAATGGATTTTACAAGAATTATAGAATTAGCCAGTTATACATTACCTGCAATTGTTACTGGATTTGTAGCTTACCGTTTTTTTGAGCTGCATATTAAAAACAACGACAAAAAACGTGCATTTTTACTAAATAGAGAATATCAGAAACAATCTCTTCCAATACGTTTACAAGCCTACGAGCGTATGACCTTGTTTTTAGAGCGTATCAATCTGACTAAATTATTGATTAGAATTTCTCCTATTTCTCCCGATAAACATGATTATGAAAACTTTGTAATTGACCAAATTGAACAAGAATTTGAGCACAATTTAACACAGCAAATTTATATGTCTGACGAATGCTGGACAATCATTACAACTGCAAAAAACTCAACAATACAAATAATCCGTAAAGCAGCCATGAGCGATCGTGTTGACAGCGCTGATAAACTTCGTGAAGTTATTTTAAACGATTTATTAGAAAAGCAGTCGCCAAGTAATGCTGCTTTGGGATACATTAAAAATGAAGTTTCAGAATTGTGGTAAATCTAATCTTTGATTTTATCCAAAATAGTCTGAGTCCAATTTTCATCCGTCTCAGAAATCACAATAGTTTGAAATCCATACTTTTGACCTTCTAATTCAACTCCAAGTGAATCATCAATATGAATGTCAATTTTAAACATTGGAGGGAATTTAGAGCATCGAAAATTTTCTTTCTTAATTTTACTTAAGTGTTTCTGTTGGTTAATAATATAATCAACAGAAATGCCATAAGAATAAAACATACATTTTATTCGTAATTCGCTTCTGTACGATGTCGTATAAATATAGATTGTATGCTTTTGCTTCTTTAACTCTTTAAATAAATCAACTGTTCCTTCTCTAATACGTTCAATACCAAAAAGCTTTTGCAGCAAATTTGACCTTTCTAATTTAAATTTATTTTTGGCAATTAAAGTATCATCTAAATCAAAAGATATTTTCATATTTAAAATCCTAACTTAATTTATTGTCACTCATAACCTCAGATTTATTCTGAGCATATTCATAACCTTGCTCCCACCAATCCTTCATTACTTCTTTATTAAAAATAAGTGCATTATCCGTCAGTTTTGTTGGAGTGTAATATAAATTAAGTTTTACATCTTTGCTGTTTGCCATAAGTTTTCCTATAGCAATATCGTGTTTTTCAACCTGGTCTAAAGCAATTCTAAACAAATCAATCATTAGCGAAAATGGGTTTTTACCAATGACCATTTTGCTGGTATTTACTTCGGTTTCCAGAATAATTACGTCTATTTCGGTAGCGCCGCGATTGATAGCTTCACGAATGGGCACCAAGCTTGAAAATCCGCCGTCGCCATACTCATAATTGTTTTTGGTAACCAAACTCATAAACGGAACATAATTACTGGAAATCCACGACCATTCGCAAAATTCCTCATAAGTGCAGTCTTTAACCGATTTGTATTCTGATTCGTTTTTAGTAAAATTAGTTACAGTAATAATGACATCATTATCCAGCTTTTTGAGTTTATTAAAATCAGATATGGAGAAATTATTCTGAATGTATTTTTTCAAACCCTTGCTTTCGCCAAAGGTTCTTTTTCCTTTAAAAAACTGACGCAGTACATTAAAGTGATTGATCGTTACAATATCAATTCCCTCCTTTACTTTTACCACAAAAGGACAAATATTAAAAATACTTGCCATTGTAACATTGGTGTAAACAGAATGAATTTTTTTAATGTGCCCAAGTGCCAAATGCGGAATTAACAAACTGCCTGTAGATGTTCCTATAAATAAATCGTACTCGTGTTTTTTTTCTTCTATTAAATATTGTGCAACTCCTCCGGCAAATGCGCCTTTACTTCCTCCGCCAGAAATAACTAATGCTCTCATATAATAACTGTAGGTTTGTTTTTGTTTTGTTTTTGGAGAGAATAAAAAAAGAATATAGAGTACAGACTACAGCTTATTCGAAATAATCTATTTTCTATTCTCTAAATTCTCCTTATAATTCTTTTAATAAACGATTTAATTGAAATTGTTCGTCGGGGTTCAAATTAGGCAAAATTCTATTAAATGAAGCAAGCATTTCTGGATTTTTCAATAAAATTCTAATGGTGTCTCTTCCAAACTTAGAAAACTGCCACATATGATGCGTTGTAGCATTAACCAAATTAGTTAAGACATCATCATTTATAAATTTAAAAGCAATCAGTTTTTCTAAAGCGTTCTGACGAGTTGTAGCTTCATATTTTGTGGTTGAAAAAGCGGCTAACTCCTTTATTAATTCTTCCGGATTACTACTGTAATCTGGTGTAGACAACGCAAGGGAAAGCCATAAAGTACGCAGATTATAATCGTTAAAACCAATCCAGTTTTTCGATTTATTTAAATATTCTGTTCTGTGATTTGGGAAATTCTTCCATAGATAAAACAATGCTATTTCCTGGGTTTGGTATGATTTATCATCTAATAAAGTTTCGTATTCCATTCTAAAATCCTCCGGAATAACAGATAATGTTCCTGCTAAAGTCTGGCGAACCTGAAGATTATTCTGATGCAGCGCTTTTAGTAATAATTCTTTTTTGTCTTCGTATTTTTCTGTCTGCAATTGAGAAATAACAGCTTCTTTTACAGAATAATGAACATCAGAATCTAATGTTTGTTTTAAGAAATCAATTTTTTCACGTAATGGTGTTTTTTTCAATTTATCCACTTCTAAACGAACCTTAATTGCTTTGTTTTTGCTTAGCAAAGCGTTAGCAGTCGGCGTATCAAAAGCGGTCGATTCTAACCACGTTTTCTGAAACTGAACTAAATCAAAATCAGAAACTTTTTTAATTTCGTCGAAGAAATTCTGTGTGTTTACATTCTTAAAAGCATATTTATTCAAATAACTTTTTACGGCTTTTTTAAACGCTTTATCTCCAATTGATTCATGCAGCACAAAAAGTGTCCAGGCTCCTTTTTCATAAAAAGTAAGGGAACTTGCCTTTGCATTCAATACCGGAATTGCATCAGTTCTTGAAGCAAACTTTATCTGCTGGGCTGTATCGTATAATTTGGCATAAAAATAATCATCACCAAAAATATCTCGTTCTGCCAATAATGCATAATAAGTTGCAAAACCTTCCTGAAGCCAATGATGCGTACTGCTTTCGGCTGTGATTAAATCTCCAAACCAGTGATGTGCCAATTCGTGCGCATCGACATTAGTATAATTTCTATCTATAAAAGCAACATCATCAACAACATAACGCGTTGTAAAAAGTGTAGTTGTTGTATTTTCCATTCCGGCATATAAAAAATCCCGAACTGGAATCTGCCTGAAAATCTTCCAGGGATATTTAACACCAATTTCTTTTTCCAGAAAATCAAAAATACGTTTTGAATAACGATATGTTGGCTCAAAACGGGCCGTATCTTTGTTTTCCAGATAATATTCTAACGGAATTTTTGATTTGGAAGTAAAAACTCTTTTATCATATTTCCCAACAGAGAGAACCAGCAGATAAGAACTCATTGGATTTTCCATTTGGTACTGCCAGTGAATCTGATCGTTATTTTCGGTTTTACTTTTCAATACTCCATTTGAAACCACCTGATAATCTTTTTTATAGGAAATTCCGAGATTGAAAATCACTTTTTCATTGACATCATCAAAGCTTGGAAACCAATTACTGGTATATCTTCCTTGTCCCTGCGTCCAGATTTGCACCTCATTGTTTTCAATGTCTACAAAATATAAAGCTTGTTTGGGTTTTACATTGTAGTTAAATGTAAGATGATTATTTCCTGCTTGAAATTTATTCAGGATTTGTAACTCTTTGCCTGTATTAACAAAAACAACGTCTTTGCCATCAATTTGAACATTTGTAAACTCCATGTTTTTTCCATCAATTCTTATGGTATCAATTGGCTTCAAAACATCAAAATGGTAATCAATACGCCCTGAAATGGTTTTATTTGAATCGTTTATTGTTAATTGCCCTGAAACCGATTTAAAATCAACATATTGGGTTTGCTGCGCAAAAACGAAGGTGGTTACAAAAAGAAAAATATATTTCATTGAAAATTAATTAAAGGCAAAATCCAAAGTTACAAAGGTTTCATTTACAAATCGAATGAAATTTGTAAGTTTACAATAGAAAAATAATCAAACGTGTCTATACCTAAAAAAGCCTTATTTAATTGGAGCAGCGGAAAAGATTCTGCCCTTGCATTATATAAAATTCTTCAAAATCCAGATTATAAAATTGACTGTTTGTTAACCAGCGTTAATCAGCAGTATCAGCGAATTTCAATGCATGGCGTACGTGTTGAACTGTTGCAGGCTCAGGCAGAAAGCATTGGAATTCCGTTAAAAATCATGCAGATTCCGGAAATGCCCACAATGGAAGTTTATGAAAATGTAATGACTAAAACTTTAACAGAATTAAAAAATCAAGGCATAACACATTCTGTTTTTGGAGATATTTTCCTTGAAGACTTACGAGAGTATCGCGAAAAACAATTGGCTAAAATAGGTTTTGAAGGCGTTTTTCCAATTTGGAAAATTCCGTCTCACGATTTAATTCAGGAATTTCTATCACTGGGATTTAAAACCATTGTGGTTTGTGTAAACGAACGTTACTTAGACAAAAGCTTTGTGGGCAGAATTATAGATCAGGATTTCATAAATGATTTACCCGAAAATGTTGATGTTTGCGGAGAAAACGGTGAATTTCACACCTTTTCATTCGATGGTCCGATATTTTCGCAGCCTGTCCATTTTCAAGTCGGCGAAATTGTTTACCGTAAATATGAAAAACCTAAAAACACAGATTCTTCTAATACAGCTTGTGATACAGATTCATCTGATGCTTTTGATTATGGATTTTGGTATTGTGATTTAATTAAAAAATAATGAGTACATTTTATTTTAGAAAAATAATGTTCGTACTAGTTCTTGCCTCTATCAGCTGTTCTTTACAAAGTTGTTTGGTCAGCCGATGTGAAAGACCAAAAATTACAGGATATATTTATGATTCAGACTTCCAAACACCAATTGAAAAATGCAGGGTGGGCGAAACTTTCAGCAATGCTGACGGTTATTTTGAATTAGATGAAAAAAGATATCGTCAGTTTACGCTTTATGGTTTTGAAGCGCCAATTTTATCGGTCAATGAAAAAGTCGAAAAAGAAGGCTTCGAATCTCAAAACATTCAATTTATAACCCCACATGGCGGTGGAGCTAAAAAGGGCGCCCTGCATAATGCTGATACACTATATTTGAAAAAAGTAATGAAGAAAACGAATTAATATGTCTTTAAAAGAAAGCAAAGAAATAAAAAAAGTTCTGGGATTTCTGGAAGAAATCGGTATTAATGTTATTGAAAAAGAAGTAGAAACAAGTTTTTTACCCGGATTAGAATTAGGACCAAACTGTATTTATATTGATTATAATACATTATTATATCCAGGAGATATACTGCATGAAGCAGGACATCTTGCAGTTACTACTGCTGCAAACCGAAACTTAATTGGTACAACTGAAATTGCTGCTGACTGGCCTACGGAAGGAGAAGAAATCGCTGCTATTTTATGGTCTTATGCAGCATCTAATTATTTGCAGTTACCATTAGAATTTGTATTTCATCCCGATGGTTATAAAAACGATTCGGAATGGTTAATTTCAAATTTAAGTAATGGCACTTATATCGGACTTCCTTTTCTGGAATGGATAGGATTATGCGTTGGAAAAGAACGTGCAGAAAAAGAACAAAAAGCAGCCTTTCCTGCAATGCAGAAATGGCTGCGGGATTAAGTTTTATTCTTCGTACATTTTCAACAGATTCGTAACTGTATTCCAGTTTCGAATTGTGGATATGACATTAAGTTTTTTCTCAATATATTTTTGGTCAAACCTTGTTTTTCCGGCACCAACGGCATATTTAATAAAAATTCTGTTCCCGTCGATACTGGCTTCATCTGGTTTAAACTGACTAATTTTCAAGTCATTTATGCTTTCTTTTTTCAAAGCAATTGAAACAAAAGCAACATAAAGTTTCTTCGTATCTGCGTCTTTTTCCTTTAGAAAGGGATTGTTTTTAAAACACAATTCCAAATCTTCTTTTGTAATTACAATCGTAGGAACTTCATGTCCAAAGACTTTAAAAATTTCCTGTTTGATCATGAAACCCACTTTTGCAGCATCTTCTTCACTGTCTACAAAAACATTTCCCGACTGCAGATAAGTGCGGACATTTTGAAAACCAATATTTTCCAACATTGTTTTCAAAGCTTCCATTTTCATCATATTGTGGCCCGAAACATTAATACCGCGTAAAAGTGCTAAATGTGTTGTCATTCTTTAAATTTTAATCAAAGATAAAGATTCATTTGATGATTGCAGAAATAACTATTCGTCATCTTCGCCAATTTCTATATCAAATTTGATTAAGAAATCGTTTAATCGTTTTTTATACTTGTCTTTCGCTTGTTTTACAATCTCATCGGTTTCTTCGTTAGTTTCTATTGGATCAAGATTAAATTCTTTTTTAACCCATTGCTGAAACGCTTCTATATTATCATTTTCTGAGTAATATTCCTCGTCTTTATAGAAATAAGCCGAATCAAAATCAACTGAAATTTCTGTATCTAAAGTTAAAAGATGAATCAATTTTCGTGTATTTTCGGCTACGACATGAATTCCTCCTTCATCACCAAAAACAACTATTGGGCAGTTATTTAAATCATTATCAATCAACCAATACGCATACGAACTTCCGGAACCATTTGCTCCTGCAAATTCGATGAAACTATTATAAAATTCTTCCTCTTCAGACCAGGTTTTAATGCCGGTCTTATCGTCTGTTATGGTAAGTCCAAAACATTCTGAATACGTTTCTGCTCCATATTCCTGCTCAAACTCATATAATTTCACTAAATCTTCCGGCAAAGCATAACGGCCAAACTGAGCCGAAAAATCTTCTAATGAAAAACTGCTGTCGTATTCTGCATATTCTGTTTCATCTTCATCGTCGTCGTCATCTTCAGAAGGCTCAGCGGTAAGTACTTCAAAAGCTTTTATTGCCGCACCTTTTACACAAAACATCTCTATTCCCGGCGCTGTTTCATTATTCATCCATTGATACTTAGGATTTCCATCTTCATAAAGATATTCCAGTATAAGCATGATTTCTTCATTGTCATGACACCATAAAGCACGCATTCGAATATTAAATCCATTTCCAATTTCTTCCGAAATCTGGCTGTACTTTTTCCCTTCATAATCAAAAGGAATAAACGAATATGTAGTACCTGCAATATTTTTACTGATTCTGCCTATCTGCTTTACATATTCCAGTTCAGACAAAACTTCAACCATCTTTATAAACTCATCCCGGAAATTAGTATACATATACTTTTCCGTTTTATCGTAATTCAGGATCGAAAGTCCTTCCTTAAAGGCATCTTCGTAGTAATTATTTCCTAATGTTTCTGTTCCATAATCTGATATTTCAATAAATGAATCATCAACAATATCAGATAATTTATGAGTTGACGGAAAGTAATTTTCAATGGTAATTACTGTACCATCCTCGTCCGTAACATTACTGCAGATTAATACATCAGGACGGTTTATACTAATTATGGCCTGAACATCTGTAAAACGTTCAAAATGCATCAGCATATCATCACTGTAAATTAACCATGCTGTGACGTCTCCTTTTACAAAAAGTTCTCCGTGATTGTATTCTCCCAAAAGAGCATCACATTTTACGCCGCCGCCTAAGTAATGAACACTTCCAAATAAAGTAATATTTACCGATGTAGTTTCTCCGAATACAATTAAAGCTGGTGAATTGTCCGTATCAAAAGAACTGATTAGTTTCTTAACACTTAGGTTACCTTTAAAAATAAATCCTAGAATGAAAATATCGGGATGTTCCTCTGTACTAAAATCCATTTCAAACGAATCCATTTCTACATCATCTTCTGCTAATAGAAAAATTGGATTTTCTTCATAATCAGGAAAACGCCAGGTATCTTCAAAAACGTTGTATATTTTTTCGTTATTAAAATTGGTAAGATTTCCAATAATATCGTGAGCTGCATGTCGATTAATCACTTTAAATGTAATACCGGCAAACTCTAAGGTTTCAAAAGGAATTTTTTCTTCGTTAATCATATCAGGGGCTTATATCTTAAACATTTTAACAAATCTAAGAATTATCTTTATTTGTTAAAATACTTATCCAATTATTTCAGGCTTTTAAATTTCCTAATTAAGAATTATATTCGCTGTCTGTAAAATTTAAAAATCCATTCCGTCCCGAGGTTTCGGGATCAAAACCAAATCCTCAATCTAAACTCTAAAATCTAAAACTCCTCTATGTCTAACAATCTTCTGGAAACTCCTATTGAATACCTAAAAGGTGTTGGCCCAAGCCGCGGTCAATTGCTTCGTAAGGAATTAGGAATTCATAAATATGGAGATTTAGTTAACTTTTACCCCAATCGTTACATTGACAGAACGCGTTATTATAAGATTAACGAACTGCAGAATACAGGAAGTGAAGTTCAGATTATTGGAAAAATCATCAACATAAAAACCGTTGAATTTGCCAAAAACAAAAAACGCCTGGTTGCCGCTTTTGTGGATGAAACCGGGCAGATTGACTTAAACTGGTTTCAGGGACATAAATGGATTCGCGAGAGTTTAAAGCTAAATGAACAAGTCGTTATTTTTGGAAAATGCTCTTTGTACGGAAGCCAATTCAGTATGGCACATCCGGAAATTGAACTGCTGAGCGAACATGAAAAGAGCCTTCGTTCAGCTATGCAGCCCGTTTATCCGTCTACTGAAACGCTGACAAACAGAGGAATTTCCAACCGAACAATAAATAAGCTCATGGAGCAATTGTTTATTGAAACCCAGGCTTTGTTTACCGAAACTTTTCCGCCTTATTTGATAGAAGAGTTAAAACTGATTCCGAAGAGAGCAGCCATATTCAACATACATTTTCCGAAAAGTGCAGATGCTCTGGCAAAAGCCCAGTTCCGATTAAAATTTGAGGAATTGTTTTTTATTCAACTTCAGTTAATCACTAAAAATCTAATCAGAAAACACAAAATAAAAGGACATCCGTTTACAAAAGTGGGTGAACTTTTTAATGATTTTTATCAAAATCACCTTCCATTTGCGCTGACCAATGCGCAGAAAAGGGTTATAAAAGAAATCCGATCGGATATGGGAAGCAATGCCCAGATGAACCGATTACTGCAGGGAGATGTAGGTTCCGGAAAGACAATCGTGGCTTTTATGAGTATGCTTTTGGCTATTGATAATGGTTTTCAGGCCTGTTTGATGGCACCAACAGAAATTCTGGCCAACCAGCATTTTATTGGTTTATCAGAATTTGCCAATACGCTAAACATCAACATTAAAATATTAACCGGTTCGACTAAAACTTCCGAAAGAAAAATTATTCATGAAGATCTCGAAAATGGAAGTCTGCAGATTTTAATTGGAACACATGCTTTATTAGAAGACAAAGTAAAATTCAAAAATCTTGGTTTAGCCGTAATCGACGAGCAGCATCGTTTTGGTGTCGAGCAAAGATCAAAATTGTGGAAGAAAAATGATATTCCGCCGCATGTTTTGGTAATGACGGCAACGCCAATTCCAAGAACTTTAGCGATGAGTTTATACGGCGATTTGGACATTTCAGTAATTGATGAATTACCGCCGGGAAGAAAACCTATTGAAACGGCACATCGTTATGATACCAACCGCTTAAAAGTCTGGAAATTCCTGCGTGATGAAATTGCTAAAGGAAGACAGATTTATATCGTTTATCCGCTTATTCAGGAATCTGAAAAAATGGATTATAAAGATTTAATGGATGGCTACGAAAGTATTTCAAGAGATTTTCCTTTGCCTCAATATTCGATTTCCATTCTGCACGGAAAAATGAAACCGGCTGATAAAGATGCCGAAATGAAACGTTTCTCCGAAGGAAAAACCAATATTATGGTCGCTACAACCGTAATTGAAGTTGGTGTAAACGTTCCAAACGCCAGCGTTATGATTATTGAAAGTGCAGAACGTTTTGGTCTTTCACAGTTACATCAGTTACGCGGACGCGTAGGCCGAGGCGCTGAGCAGAGTTATTGTATTTTAATGACGAGCCACAAGTTAAGCACCGACAGCAAAACCAGAATGGAAACGATGGTTGGAACTAATGATGGTTTCGAAATTGCCGAAGTCGATCTTAAACTCCGCGGTCCGGGAGATTTAATGGGAACACAGCAAAGCGGTGTTTTAAACCTGCAGATCGCTGATATTGTAAAGGACAGAGAGATTTTATCTTTAGCCCGAAACTACGCCATGAAAATTTTAAAAGAAGATCCTCCTTTACAAAAACCAGAACATGCAGTCTTGAAAATGGTTTTTATAGAATTGACAAAGAAAAAGAATATTTGGAATTATATTTCTTAAGGTGCTAAGATTCTGAGGTACTGAGGTGCTGAGTTGCTGAGGTTTTTAGTAAAAATAGAAATAATACGGAGCATAAATAATGAATTGTCATCCTGAGCGAAGTCGAAGGTTTATGAAAACCTGAACATATTTTTTAAAGATACTTTGCTACTCTGTACCTAAAAAAACTTAGCCCCTAAGTACCTCAGAACCTTAGAACCTAAAAAAAAATACACTTCAATGTTTTTCTAATATTCAGGTGATTTAGATTTGTTGGGGGCAAATTTTTAGTGAATATTTTGAGTTGGTACAATGAAGCGTATTTAGGTTTTTTATTACTTCTTTGGCGGACTTTTCTTTTCGAATATACCGCTAAACAAGCCTTTGCTTATTTTATTTTTATCGTCTTTTCCCGTAGCGATTAAGTGGTCGACGTATTCCATGTACGTTTTCTTTCGTTCCTCTAAAAAACCAACCAGATATTCTTCAGAAGCGTTTATGCCGCTCGCCTCTTCTATCTGCAGCAGTTTTTTATATAAAGGTTCAATAAATTTTGTGATGATAGGTTCCGGAACTGATTTTCGGGTTCCGAAATACCCTACTATATCACCATCTCCATTCGTATCAGATATAATTTTAAAATCGGTAACAACCCAGTAATAGCGTCCGGTTTTAGCCATGTTCTTTATAATGACATGAATATTTTCGCTGGATTTGATACTGTCCCATAAGAATTTAAAAATTACTTTCGGCATATCAGGATGCCTCACAATATTGTGAGGCTGCCCTATAAGTTCAAATTCATCGTATCCGGAAACATCTATGAAATCTTCATTGGCATACAGAATTGTTCCGTTTTTATCTGTTTTACTAAGTAATACTTTATTTTTATTCCAGTCGACTTCTCGGTCAGAGGGAGTTGGGCGGGTAAATCTTGTATCCATAAATTTTCTATTAAAAATTAATAAATAATGGCAGCGCTGCGTGTAAAAATGTTTTTTTTTGGAAGTTGATTTTTACTGTCTTAATTTCTGCTGTTCGTAGATTTTACATGAATGTCATTCACTAAATCATCAATTTTTTTAGCGCTTTCTCTCATCATATCCAAGTAAGTCAAAAGCTTATCATTATCTGTATGTCCTTTCGAAACATCAATTAATTTTAAAACAGAATTTACAGGAAGTTTTAAGTCTAAAGTAGTTCTGTGAATAAAGTCATTGTATTCTTTTGTAGCCGACATAGAGCTGAATTTAGCCGAAGCCAGTTTCATGTTTTCTAATTCATATTCATCCGAAATTTTAGAAATATGATTTTCGCTATGCTCTTTAAAATAATACGCCCAATAACCATTCATAAAAAATACAACGGCCGCTAAAACAGTGTGAATAATAAGCGTTTCTAAATCAAAATTTACCTGAGAAAAAT
Source organism: Flavobacterium johnsoniae (assembly GCF_001879205.1). Taxonomy (GTDB): domain Bacteria; phylum Bacteroidota; class Bacteroidia; order Flavobacteriales; family Flavobacteriaceae; genus Flavobacterium; species Flavobacterium johnsoniae_A. The sequence continues at coordinate 410,500 of NZ_MLFK01000009.1, read as the reverse complement.
AAACCTGAAGACCGTTTGCATCATTATAAACGAAGTTCTGCAAATAAGCAAGACCAGCATGATGAAGCACCACCAAAAGCGTTAACGGAATCTGAAGTTTCCAGTTTTGATAAATAATTAAGATCGTACTGGCAATGAAAACCGTAAAATGCATTTCGAACATACCATGCATTTGGTAAATATACTGAGCCATAAAAATCGCCAGTACAACGGATAAAACATATTGATAGAATTTAGAATTCTTCATAAACAACTTTGCCGAATAATAGGCCAGGAGATTCAGCGTTCCTACTCCCACTCCTATTTCGAAAGTATCGTATTTAAAGGATAATCCAATTCCGAGAAGAAAATAAACGGCTAGAACATAATTGATAATTGTATCTGATTTTTGTGTCATGGTAGACATAAAATTATGCAGATAATCTTGCTCATTCAAACTGGCTTTTGTTTTCATAGGTTTAAAAAATTAAGTTAGTGATAGATTTATTTAGTGCATTTTGGTAACGAACATCCGTAAGCTCTTAGAGCTAAAGCATTAAATGAGGGCGCATTATTTTGTTTTAACAGCGAGTCAATCGCCATTTGAGCGTAATTACTGTCAGCATCTGTACAGTATCTGGTTTTGTTGTAATTACCACGATAATATAAATTATGTGATGGATCTAAAAGAACAGCCTGAGGAGTTGAAATTACACCGCATTTTTGGGCAATTCCTTCGTCAAAATATACAGGAATTTCGGCACCAAATTTCTCTTGGATTTCTTTTATGGAAAAAGTCTTTTGTTTGTTTAAAACAACGATTTTGAAATTGATTTTATCCCCGTACTTTTTAATTAATCCGCTAACATGAGGCACATTAAATCGTGAGCAGGGACAATCCGGATTAAAGAAATGAAAAAAAACAGGTTTATTATCAAAAGCACAGCATTGCGATAAATCGATTTTAGAACCCATTGCTATAGTATGATAGTTTTTGGGAATGGGCGTAGGAAGACTATATTTAAATTCATTCTGCCAAAAAAGAAAGCCTATCGAAGCCAGTAATAATGTAAACCATAAACTTAGGAGTATTTTTTTCTTCATATAATATTTTTAGTAATTAAGAACGAAAATTATAAACACTTGTTAATACAATTATTAATCAAATTCTTTAAAAAACACAAAAAACTACACCAAGCCTACAACTTAAATCAAAATATTAAGAGTATTCCTTAATAAATACTACAAATATTATCATTTTGTTTAACATATCAATAATACAAATAAAATCGATAAACTGCAAAGAAAATCGGACAAAAACGAAAAATTTTACTAAAGTTTAGTAACCACACAGCTTCCCTTTGATTTTTAAATAGTAAACCCAAAATATTTTTATATCTATAAAAACACTATCTACCTGATTTAAAACAAAATACAAACTATCTTCCAAAAAAAGTTAAGAATAATGTAAAAAAAACACCTTTGCTTTTAAACCTTTTATCAAAATCAACATCTAACCGCAAACTTTTTACGACTATGCACTCCCAAATATGATTTAAAATTACTGTCATCCAAATGTTAAATAAAAGCTAACATCTTTTGGTTTCGGTACAAAAAGTTAAATTTGCTAGCTGCTAAAAACATACACCAAAAACATATATTCACCTCAATTTTATGAAACTAAAACACCTAATCTACGCCCTTATAATCATTGTTTTAGGAGGATTTATCACCTATAGAATAATATCCAATAAAGGCAAAAACGAAGAATCTAAAAAATTTGGCGACAAAGATGCTCCAACAACGGTAAGCGGAATTGTCATCAAAACTTCGACATTTGATAATAATTTATCTTTATCGGGTTCTATCGAAGCCAATGAACAAATTGAAATCCATAGTGAAGTTTCAGGTATTGTAGAGGGGATTTACTTTAATGAAGGAACGTATGTGAACAAAGGTCAGGTACTTTTTAAAGTAAACGACATCGAGCTTAAAGCACAATTGCGACAAGCCGTTACCAAAGAAGGTTTAGCAGCAGAAAACGAAAGAAGAGCCAAATTATTACTTCAAAAAGAAGCCATCAGCCAGGAAGAAGCTGATGTTGCCAGAGCAGATCACGCTTCGGCGCAAGCCCAAACACAATTAATCAGAGCGCAAATATCTAAAACATCGGTAAAAGCCCCTTTTTCAGGAAAAATAGGTCTTCGTTCCATTTCACCGGGAACTTACATTACACCAACTGTTTTGGTAGCAAAATTGGTTAATACAGGAAAATTAAAAATTACATTCTCTATTCCGGAGAAATATGCTTCGCAGGTACAATCAGGATCTACAATTGATTTTACTGTTTCTGGTTCAGATAAAACATATACAGCAAAAATATACGCCATTGAGCCTGAAGTGGCAGTTGCAACACGTACATTGCAAATTCGCGCCATTGCTGACAATACCGACGGTAAACTTTTCCCTGGAACTTTTGCTGATGTCAAATTACCATTAAATATTATTAAAGACGCTATAGTTGTACCTTCTCAGGCTATCATACCCATTCAGGACGGTAAAAAAGTTTTTATTGCCAATATGGGCAAAGCAAAAGAAGTTATGGTGGATGCCACAACAAGAACTGATTCTTCAATTTTGATTTTATCAGGATTAAAAGCCGGTGACACTTTAATTACAAGCGGTGTTATGTCATTGAAAAACGAAGCACCAATTAAAGTTAAAATTAGTAAGTAAGAAGTTATGGGTTATTAGGTTATGAGTTTAAGCCGTAAAACTTACGACAATACTCTTTAATCTATTTTCTATATTCTAAAAAATCTAAAATCACACATGAGTTTATCAACTACAAGTATAAAAAGACCTGTTTTAACCATTGTACTGAATCTATTAATTATATTATTCGGTTTTATTGGTTATACTTTTTTGGGTGTTCGAGAATTTCCTTCGATAGATCCGGCGCAGGTTTCTATCCGAACCAATTACACCGGAGCCAATTCTGATATTATCGAATCGCAGATTACAGAACCTCTTGAAAAAGCCGTAAATGCCATTGACGGAATTAGAAATATAACTTCTTCGAGTAATCAGGGAAGCAGTAATATTACCATCGAGTTTAATCTGGATAAAGATTTAGAAGAAGCTGCAAACGACGTTCGTGATAAAGTTTCGCAAGCCATTAGAAGTTTACCGCAGGACATTGATGCACCGCCGGTTGTTTCAAAAGCAGATGCCGATAGTGACGCTATTATTTCGATGACCGTTCAGAGTGATACCCGAAGCTCATTAGAATTAAGTGATTATGCCGAAAATGTTATTTCACAGCGATTAGAAACTATTCCGGGAGTAAGTGCGGTTCAAATTTGGGGTCAGAAACGCTATGCCATGCGTTTATGGATCGATCCGGTAAAACTTGCTGCTTATGGCTGTACAGTTGCCGAAGTTCGTGATGCCTTAAATGCCCAAAATGTTGAACTTCCGTCAGGAAAACTAACCGGAAATAACACCGAATTAACTGTAAAAACGGTTGGAAACCTTTCTAAAGCCGAAGAGTTCAATAATATTATTATCCGTACAGATGGCGACAAAATTGTTCGTCTAAGTGATGTTGGCGGTGCCGAATTAGGCCCTGAAAATCTGGAAACAAAATTAAGCCAGTCAGGACTTCCTTTAATTGGTTTGGCCATTGTACCGATGCCGGGAGCCAATTATTTGGATATTTCCAAAGAGTTTTACAAAAAATACGAGGCACTTAAAAAAGATCTTCCAAAAGATATTAAGCTGAATATCGCTCTTGATAACACCATTTTCGTAAAAAAATCAGTACTCGAAGTAGCCGAAACTTTAGGAATTTCTATTGTTCTGGTAATCATTATTATATATTTATTCTTTAGAGACTGGGCAATCGCTTTCAGACCTTTAATTGATATCCCGGTTTCGTTAATTGCTACGTTTTTTATTATGTGGCTTTTCGGATTCTCGATCAATGTATTAACTTTATTAGCAATTGTTCTGGCAACCGGTCTGGTTGTAGATGACGGAATTGTTGTTACCGAAAACATCTTTAAAAAGGTAGAAGAAGGAATGTCGCCAATTGAAGCTGCGATTAAAGGTTCAAATGAAATTTTCTATGCTGTAATTTCGATTTCGGTAACTTTAGCAGCGGTATTTTTACCAGTAATCTTTTTGGAAGGTTTCGTTGGCCGACTCTTTAGGGAATTTGGAGTCGTAATTGGAGCCGCTGTATTAATTTCCGCCTTTGTATCCCTGACTTTAACGCCAATGTTGAATGCCTATTTAATGAAAGGCGGCGAACAGAAAAAATCTAAATTTTACATCAAAACAGAACCTTTTTTTGAGAAGATGAACAGCAGTTATGCCGAAGCGCTGACTAAATTCATGGACAGAAAATGGATCAGTTTCCCTATTTTAATTGCTTGTTTTGGATTGATTTATTTGTTTTTTACTATTCTTCCAAAAGAAACCGCACCTTATGATGACAGAAGCTCTGTAACCATGCGTATGACAACTCCCGAAGGATCTTCATACGAATATACAGACCGTTTTATGCAGGAAATTTCGAAATTAATTGACGATTCTATTCCGGAGAAAAAAGTAAGTTTGGTAATTACATCTCCCGGATTCAGCTCGAATTCCGTAAACAGCGGATTGGTAAGGCTTACCTTAAAAGATGTTGATGAAAGAGAAAAATCTCAAAAAGACATTGCTGACAAACTGACTAAATGGACGAAGCAATATCCTAATGCTAAAACTTCTGTGACACAACAGCCTACAATTGCGGTTAACAGACGTGGTGGACTGCCGATACAATATATCATTCAGGCTCCTAATTTTGACAAATTAAGAGAAAAAATCCCTGTTTTCATGAACGAGGTTGGTAAAAGCGATGTGTTTTCGACCACCGATGTGAATTTAAAATTCAACAAACCGGAGATTAATGTAAGTATTGACCGTGCCAAAGCCGAAAGTTTAGGAATTTCTATTATTGATATTGCCCAGACTTTACAGCTTTCTTTAAGCGGACAGCGTTTTGGTTATTTCATTAAAAACGGAAAACAATATCAGGTTATTGGTCAGTTTGATCAAAAAGACAGATCGAAACCTTTAGATTTGACTTCGATGTTTGTAAAAAACAAAAAAGGCGAATTAATCCAGATGGACAACGTTGTAAAAGTAGCTGAACAAAGTAATCCGCCTCAATTGTACCATAACAATCGTTATATGTCAGCAACAGTTGCGGCTGGTTTAGCTCCTGGAAAAAGTATCAGTGATGGTATTCAGGAAATGGACAGAATTAAAGCTAAAGTTTTAGACGAGAGTTTTACAACTGATTTAAGTGGAGAATCAAGAGATTTTGTGGAAAGCAGCTCTAATACTTCTTTCGCTTTTGGATTGGCTTTATTATTAATCTTCTTAATTCTTGCTGCACAATTTGAGAGTTTTATCGATCCGTTTATTATCATTTTAACCGTGCCAATGGCGGTTGCAGGAGCTTTATTTTCACTTTGGTTATTCAATCAGACCTGGAATATTTTCAGCCAGATTGGAACCGTAATGCTTATTGGACTGGTGACCAAAAATGGTATTCTAATTGTGGAATTTGCCAATCAGCTGCGAGAACAGGGCAAACCAAAAATGGAAGCCATTCTTGAAGCTTCAGAAGCACGTTTACGTCCAATTTTAATGACGAGTCTGGCCATTGCTTTAGGTGCATTGCCAATTGCAATGTCGCTTGGAGCCGCTTCTACCAGTAGAATTGGTATGGGAGTTGTAATTGTGGGAGGAACTATTTTTTCTCTTGCACTGACGCTTTTTGTTATTCCGGCCATTTATTTCATGTGGTCAAGAGCCCGTAAACATTATCCGGAATTTGATCATATCGACGAATACGAAAAAGATAGTATAAAATAGCATCCAAAAAAATTCACGAATTTTACAATGTTGAATTCGTGAATTTCCGGTAAAAGAAAATAACCATGAATATTAAAAATATATACCACATTTTAATAGCTGTTTTTCTGTGCACCATCAACGTGAAAGCACAGGAAGTTTTGACTATTGAAGAAGCAATGAAAATCGCTTTAGAGAATAATTTCGAAATTAAAATTGCTAAAAATAATTCGACTATCAGCGAAACAAATGCTACCGTTGGAAATGCCGGTATCCTGCCAACTGCAACAGCTAATATTGTAGACAACAACAGCGTTACAAACTCAACGCAGGTCCGCCAGGACGGTACATCGACTACATTAAATAATGCAAAAAATAACAGCTTGACATACGGCGTAAGCTTAGGCTGGACTGTTTTTGACGGAATGAGAATGTTTGCCAGATACGATCACTTAAAAGAACTTCAGAAATTAGGCGATGCCGAATTAAAAAGAACTATTCTGATAAAAATTGGTCAGGTAAATTCAGCTTATTATGATTTAGTACAACAGCAGCATCAACTGGCGGCTTTAGACACTACAATTGTAATTTCAAAACAAAGGGTTGAATTAGCGCAAAACCGTTTCACTATTGGTAAAGCTTCAAAATTAGAAGTTTTAAACGCTCAGGTTGACTTAAATACAGATCAGGTTGCCCTTTTAAGACAAAAAGAATCGTATGCAAATGCTAAAATATTATTAAACCAATATTTAGCTCGTGATCCTAAAATTAATTTCACAGTGACTGATGAAGTTACAGTGGATGACAAACTGGTTTTAAACGACTTAATGGATTTGGCACAAAAACAAAATCCGGCTTTAGAATCACAGATTATCAATAAACGTATTGCCGAATTACAGCTCAAACAAGTAAAAGCAAGCCGATATCCAACTGTAAATTTAACTTCGGGTTATAACTTTGCTGAAAGCCAGTCCAGTTTAGGATTTACAAGCGAAAACTCTTCAAAGGGTTTTACTTATGGTTTTAATGCTTCGATGAATATCTTTGACGGTTTTAATCAGCACCGAAATGAAAAAGTGGCAAAACTTCAAATTGAAAATTCTCAAATTGCTATTGAACAGCAAAATATGATTTTGAATACGCAGCTGAGTACTGCATTTCAAACTTATTTAACCAATTTAGAATTAATTGATTTAGAAGAGGATAACGAAGCTATTGCCAAACAAAATTTGGATATTACGCTGGATAAATTTAGAATTGGAACCATTACAACCCTTGATTTTAGAACTGCTCAATTGAATTATGTGAATGCAAAAGTACGCTACAGCAACGCACAATATGAAGCAAAATTATCTGAAATTGCACTAAAAGAATTAGCGGGAAATATTAATTTTTAAACTAAATTTGTTTTAAAACAAACTTAGATGATCACGTATAATACCAAAGACTGGTTTACTTTTATATTCCATTTTCATAAATCAGATACCGTTAGAAAATTATTTCCTATAATGATCGCTATCGGAATTTATGCTGCTCTAGTTGGATATCTTGAACTCCATTATTTTAAAGTCACCAAAAACGATTACATCCATAATATCCCGATCATGCACGGGATGCTGGGATTTGTAATATCATTATTGCTTGTTTTTAGAACCAATACAGCCTATGACCGCTGGTGGGAAGGCCGTAAACTTTGGGGCGGCCTTGTAAACAACAGCCGTAATCTGGCTATAAAACTTTCGGCTATTTTAAAAGACGAAAATGATCGAAACTTCTTTAGAAAATTTATTCCATTATACGCAGATATTCTGCACAAACATTTAAAAGACGACGATACCAGCAAACAGCTTTTTGAGGATGTCGATTTAGAAATTGATCATCATAAACACAAACCAAATCAATTAAAAAGAATCATGTATCATAAAATCAACGATTTGTATGATGCAAAAAAAATTACCGGTGAGCAGCTTATTACCTTAAATGACGAATTGGTTGCTTTTACCGACATTTGCGGCGCCTGCGAGCGAATAAAAAATACGCCTATTCCCTACTCGTACAGCGCTTTTATTAAAAAATTTATCTTTTTCTACACCATGACACTTCCATTTGGATATTCTGTCAGCTTAGGATATTTGGTAGCGCCTGTAGTGGTTTTTATTTTTTATGTTTTGGCGAGTTTGGAGCTCATTGCAGAAGAAATCGAAGATCCGTTTGGAGATGACGAAAATGATCTTCCAACCAAAAAAATTGCCGAAAATATTAAAAAACATGTCGAAGAACTGATTTAATACATTCAAATCTTCGTTTCTGTGTTTATTTTCACAGATAATCTTAAAATTAAAAATACCAGATACTTATTTCACGCGGTTTGGTAAAATAAAATCAGTCAGAAAAAACCAAATAATTTCTTTCTTACTACAATCCGCAATCCTTATATTTGTATCCTCATAAAAAGAATAAAACTAACATGAAAATATCTTACAACTGGTTAAAACAATTCATTAAAACAGATTGGACATCGGAGCAGACTTCAGAATTATTGACAGATTTAGGTCTTGAGGTTGAAGTTGTCGAGAAATACCAATCTATTAAAGGCGGATTAGAAGGGGTTGTTGTAGGACACGTACTTACTTGCGAAAAACACCCTGATGCCGACAGATTAAATGTTACTACCGTAAATATTGGTTTAGAAGCGCCTATACAAATTGTATGCGGCGCTGCAAATGTTGCCGCAGGACAAAAAGTTCCGGTTGCGACTATTGGAACCATTTTATATGATAAAGAAGGTGCTGAATTTACAATTAAAAAAGGTAAAATCCGTGGACAGGAAAGTCACGGAATGATTTGTGCCGAAGATGAACTAGGTCTTGGAACAGGTCACGACGGAATTATGGTTCTGGACGAAAATCTGGTTCCCGGAACTCCGGCTGCCGAAGTTTTTCAAATTACAAATGATGAAGTTTTCGAAATTGGATTGACACCAAACCGTGCCGATGCAATGAGCCATTTTGGAACTGCACGTGATTTAAGAGCCGGAATGCTGCAACGAGGCGTTAATATTGAATTGATTACGCCATCTGTAAGCAATTTTAGAGTCGATATGCGTACGCTGAAAATTGATGTGAATGTTGAAGAGCCGACATTGGCACCAAGATACTGCGGTGTAACCATCTCAGGTATTTCTGTTCAGGAATCTCCTGCCTGGTTACAAGATCGTTTAAAAGCAATTGGTCTAACTCCAAAAAATAATATTGTTGACGTTACTAATTATGTCTTACATGAATTAGGACAGCCGCTTCATGCTTTTGATGCTGCAAAAATCAACGGAAAAGTGATCGTTAAAACGTTACCTGCAGGAACTAAATTTACAACATTAGATGATGTTGAAAGAACGTTACATGCTGAGGATTTAATGATTTGCGACGAAAAAGGACCGCTTTGTATTGCAGGTGTTTTTGGCGGGAAAAAATCTGGCGTTTCAGACGGAACAACTACTATTTTCTTAGAAAGTGCTTATTTTGATGCTGTAAGCGTTCGTAAAACAGCAAAAAGACACCAGTTAAATACAGATGCTTCTTTTAGATTTGAAAGAGGAATTGATCCAACGATTACGGAATATGCTTTAAAACGTGCCGCTCTTTTGATACAGGAAGTGGCAGGCGGAAAAATCACTTCTGATGTGGTAGAAGTATATCCTAAAAAAGTAGAAGATTTTTCGGTTTTATTGAATTTCAGCCACGTTTCTAAAATCATAGGACAGGAAATTCCAAAAGATACAATCAAAAAAATATTGGTTTCTTTAGATATTAAAGTAAACAGCGTTTCGGATACTGGTTTAGGATTAACAATTCCAGCTTATCGTGTTGACGTTCAAAGAGAAATTGACGTTATCGAAGAAATTCTAAGAGTTTACGGTTACAATAACATTGAGTTTTCTAAAAAATTCAATGCAACAGTGGCAAATTCTCCAAGAACGGAAGATTATAAAGTACAAAATGTTATCGCTTCTCAATTGAATTCACAAGGTTTTCATGAAATGATGGCCAATTCGCTGACAACTGCTGCTTACGCTAAATTATCGACTGCTTTAAAAGAAGAACACAACGTTACGATGTTAAATCCTTTAAGCAGTGATTTATCAACTATGCGCCAGTCTTTATTGTTTTCTGCTTTGGAAGCAATTTCATATAACATCAACAGAAGAAATTCTGATTTAAAATTATTTGAATTCGGAAAATCATATCATAAATACCTTAACGGTTACGAAGAACACAAACATTTGACTTTGTCTATTTCCGGGAACAGAAATAAAGAAAGCTGGACAAATCCGCAAAAAGGAACTGATTTCTTCTTATTAAAAGGATATGTAAAAGGTGTTTTAGCGCGTTTGGGAATTGAGAAAATTTCGAATGCTCCGGTTCAGTCTGATATTTTCTCAGAAGGAACTTCTATTTGCTACAACAATGATACATTAGTTGAAATGGGAGTGGTTAAAAAATCAATCTTAAAGCATTTCGGAATTAAACAAGATGTTTACTACGCTGATTTCAACTGGGATTTAGTTTTAAAAATCATTACCGGAAAAATTAAATATACCGAGATTCCTAAATATCCGGAAGTTCGCAGAGATTTAGCTTTGTTAATCGACGATAAGATAACGTACGAAAGTATCTTTAATTTGGCCAGACAAACTGAAAAAGCACTTTTAAAAGACATTAATTTATTTGATGTTTACCAAGGAAGTAAACTTCCGGAAGGTAAAAAATCATACGCTTTGAGTTTTACCATTCAGGACAATACAAAAACGCTTACAGATGCTCAAATCGATAAAATCATGTCGAAATTACAGCAGACTTTTGAAACTGAATTGGGCGCAAGCTTAAGATAAAAGTTTTACTTGTTTCAGGTTTTTACTTGTTTCAGGTTTCAGGTTTGTTGGGATGGTAATTAAACGCAAAGTTCGCAAAGTATTTTCGCAAGGCTCGCAAAGAAATAACTTTGCGAAACTTAGCGTAAACCTTGCGAACTTTGCGGTAAAATTATGTTCAAAGTAAAGAACCTGAAACTTGAAACCTGAAACAAAACTACTTCATTTAGAATATTTTAAATAGGCACGCATTAGTTTCTCGTCGTATTTATTGGTTTTATAGGCCGGACCGTTATATCGCAAGGCAAAAGCTGCCCAGTTTTTACTTCGCAGTGTAGCCAGTAAGTTGTTTTTCTCTAAAAACATTCCAAAAGCTTTTAAATGTTCGCCTTCATTCTCGTTCATTTTAGCGACATATTCATCTATACTTTTGTAACCAATAGGAACAGCATTAAATCCCATGATTTGAAAAAGTCCCCATGAAGCAGAACAGTTTGCCGCATCCCTAAAACTTTTATCTGCACCCAGGTTTGCTGCTTTTTCTAAACGGTTGTATTCTTCTGCACCGCCCACATAATATTTCCTGTTATAACTTTCAAACAATATGTTTTGGTTAGAAGCATTAACATAGTTTCTGGGGTTTATATTTCTCTTTTCCAATTGTTTCCAAAAAATATGGCCTTCAAATAAAATCTTTGGCCTTCCGTCTACCAAAAAGCCTTTTCCGTTGCTTTCGACTTCATTTACAGCCTTTACTACGGCCAGTTCCAGATTAAATTGATGAGAAAAATCAATAAGATTCTGCTCTGAAAGTAATTTGGAATTGGAAGAAAATGAAGCTCGGTTTTTCTCTAATAAAGCCGACCACGTTTTTAATCCCACTACCCCATCTACAACCAGATTATTTTTTAGTTGAAAATCTCTGATTGCTTTATCTGTCGCTGCGCCAAAATTATCCGAAACCACAACTGGATAACCTTCTTTTGCCAAAAGCTCGTTTAAATAATAAACTTCGCTTGATTTTATGCCTAATTTTATAGTTCTCATGACTTTTTGTTTATGATTATTTTTGCTGATGATAAAAAGTTAAAAACCTCATTTCTGGTACTTGTCAGATTGTCATTTTTGTCATAATAATTGACCTTATACGAAATCAAAGTATTGCTGTTCAAGGTATTTTTAACAATAAAATTGAATAAAATAGGGGTCGAAAATTCCGATTTTAAACGCTCAAATAAAAATTTACTTCCGGTTTCCTGAACCGTTAATTCAATCGTAATTTTTGCCGTTGCCGCGCTTTGGCTTTTAATTTCAACCTGAACGTATCTGTTGTATGCGGTAGACTGCGAAACGACCTGATTAAACTCTGAACTTATATTTTCTATGTTTTCAAAATCAAAGAATACATTCTTCAATTCGCCGGAAGTCGCCGGGTTAAGAGCTGTAAAATCCAAAAGCTTTGTATCACTGCTTACGAGCTGCGGATAATTTTTAAAAAATAAGCTATTTAAATAGGTAGAATTTTGATTGTAAACCAACAAAATAGAATTGAGTTTGCAATTTGAAATAGACTGATTACTGATTTTGATTTGTTTTGCATTATTATCAATCAAAGCTTCCACAATTTCGCCAACAGTTTCTTCAATATTCAGTTCGATTACGCTGGTATCTTTAATTTCTTTATGCTTAAAATTGATATTGGCGTATTGTGTAATCGTGTTGTTAAAAGCATTAATCATAATACTCGCTTCAGACAGATTCTCGGTCGACAGATTAAAAATAAAGTGTTTCCCATCTGATGTAACGCCTGCCTGCTGCAGAAAATAATTCCCATTAACTTCATAATCCGCCGCAATATCATTTGGAAACAAAAACTGAACTTTATCAAAATAATCACTTGTATCTCCGTCTACAAAATTGTTTTGCAGTAAGGCGATTTTCAATTTAGCCAGATCAAAATCAGAAAGATTTGGACCAATGACAAATTGGAAACTGATTTTTGAAATTTCCTCAGATGTTCCAGCGCCTTCTTCATAAGCATGAAAAATAGTCGTAACACAGGGTTTCATGGTATTTAGATCTTTTGATAAACTGTAAACCTTAGAAATCAGCAAAAAGGTATTAGGCTGTACCATTGACTTGTAAATCGAAAGTTTATTGAAATTATAACCGGAAACAAATATTTGTTTGAACTGCGAAAAATCTTCATTTAAATTAAAAGGATTATTTATAAATCCGCCGGTATTAGTTTTGTACAAACTTGTTTCTGCATTAGCAGTAAGCGGATAATTGAGTGTTTTGTTAACCTTAAGCAAAAAAGTACTTTTCACATACTCTTCCTGATCGTCTGCCTTAATATTATTATCACGCTGAATCTCGGATATCATTGTTTTTGGCGCGACTCTGGCTTCCATTGTTGATTTTACCATCAAAGGACTGCTTATAAGCGTTGCTTTTGGCTGGAGTGTCGATTTGGTTGTTAAATCCTTTTTCGTAACATTCTGGCTTCTTAAAACAAAAATATCTTTGGCAAACATAAAATTACGTTTCAGTTTGGAATATCCTTTAAAATCAAAGAATAAATCAACATTGGACTTGAGATCAGGTATATTTGAAATCAGGTTGATAAAGGCAATTTTAACCGCTTCGTCAATCAAATCAAACTGAATTTCCTGAGTGATGCTGTTTATAATTCCGTTTATTTTAATAGAATCTCCTTTTACTTTTAAGTTTAAAATGGCTTCTCTTAAATTTAAAACAATACTTTTCTGATTGATTTGTAATGGTTTTGGTTTAATACTGTATTTAATAGTTACTTTCCCAAGAAGTCCTTCTTTGTCTCCAGATTTGTTGGGCACATTCTCAAAGTAAAAAAGAGTGCCGTTGTTGGGCTCGATCTCAACCTGAGGAAAAAACAAAGTGATTTCATTTTTAAAATAATCCTTAAAGGAGGCATTCTCTGTAATGGCGTTATCGTCTTCGATTAAAGGAAAATAGCTTTCAAAAATTGGAAAACCTATAATAATTGGAGTTGGTTTTATTTCTATCGAATGAATTATAGGATGCTCTATAACTCTAAAATCAGTTTCTTTTTTAATCGCCGCCGCCACGCTAAAAGAAGTACTGGGTTTTGCTGGCTCTAGATTGAATCTGTTTATAGGAACTAATTTGGTTCCTTCGAGCTTAAATGTATTTAAATCTGGCATGATGTTTAGGTTTAATGATTAGTGACTTTTAAGAAAACAAAAGGGACATGAAGTCCCTTTTGTAAAATGTCTCAGAAAAATTATTCCATAAATGGAGCTCTTATTTTCTCAATATCAGCATTCTGCGCTGCAGTTCCTGTTGGGATTTCGAATAAAACATCGCCTTCCAAATAATCGATTTTTTGATAATCTGTTGAGATTGAAACTTTTTTAGCTTTCTTGCCAATTTTTCCGCTGCAGGTATATTTTACTTTATACTCTGTTGGTTTAATGGTATAATCTAATTCATACCAAGCTCTGTACGGAATCGCATCTTCGAAATTATCAACAGTAAACTTGAATTTTTTAGACGACATTTTGTCGACTTTTAAGGTTACTTCAAGCGTATCGCAATCGTAAAGTTCTTCTGTAGATAAAGTGTAATTAATCATGTTTTGAATTGGAAGCGGCACGAATATTTTAGTTCCTTCAAATTCAAACTCTCTTGTTACATCTTTCAGCTTGATTCTCTTATCTTTTTCGTACATTACTTCTTGTCTTACTTTAATTTTAGTAGAACCGTTGTTTTTTACAAAATCAAAGACAAAAGCATTTTTTTCTTTCGATTTGTCGTTCCATGTAGCAGGGAAAATCGCGTCGATTTCTTTACCGGATTTACTGGTGTTTTTTACATAAGGAGTTCCTTCCGGAGCAATCATTCTTCCGGAACTTTTCCAGATTAATTTACCTTTAGAATCCGGATATCCAACTTCAATAGAAACCTGGCTAACCGGGCTATCGTTAACAATATCACTGTCTTTGTCGAGTTTAATTAAACCTCCGTTTAAAGAAGCAATTACCTGAACTTTTGAAAAATCTTCATCTAACTGAATTTCAGTAATGTATTTTTTCAATTCTGTTTTTGCTTCCGGGCCAGATTTTAATGTCAACGGGGTTAGATTTCCGCTTATTTTTGAATCTAAAACTTCAATAGCAGAGAATTTAATTTCATCTGTAAATTTTACTTCTCTAATCTGCGTTCCCGATTTTAAACTTACGCCAACGCTTCCTATCCCGAAAAGGATTCTGAAAAATCCGCCTGGTTTTTCTGGGGTTGATGCTGGTGTAAATTGTTTTTCCGGCGCATCAAAAATCTGTTTCTGCACCATTTGAAAAGCAAAATCTCTTTGTTTGGTAAAAAGTGCTTCTTCTACTTTTTTTCTTTCTTCATTAGAGAATTGATTGTCAGTGATAATTTCGCTAACAATACCCCCCTGAGTTAAGATTTTTTCGTATTCGCTTTCCCAGTTCACATCAACAAAAGACCAGCTTACATTGGCTTTCGCCGAAAAATAAGAGTGTACTTTTTTAACATCGACAGTTGTTTTAATGGTTGTAGTCGGCATATAACCTTTGTACTTAATGTTGTTTTCAACTACAAGGTTATTAGAACCGCTTTCTAAGGCATTTTTTACCAATGAAGCACTGTTGCGCCCCATAAGCACAGAAAGTGCATTATCGCCAAGGCCAAATGTAGTTCCTGCACCTTCTCCCTGAATGTTGAAAGTCCAGGGATTTGCACCTCCAAACGGATTATTAGGTGATTTTTCGCCTACGACGTGCATCGCGATTTTGTTTTCTGTTAATTGAATTGGACGCACGTTTGTTTCATTAAAATCTCTGTCGACTCCTTTCAAATAAGAGAATAGACCAAAAAGTTTGGACTGTCTCTGATTATTGTAATTAGTGTGAAGTTTTGCTTTTAGCTTATCAATTGCTTTTTTTAATAAAGCTTCCGGCAAATCGATCGTACTAGTTAAGGTAGTATAAGCTCCGGCTTCTTCTTCCAGACCTTCTGCTCCAATTACGGTAGAAGAATCTCCTTCTGATTTAAATACCTGCATTGCAAATTTGAATCTTCCGTCAGGATGTTTTGCCAGTCTTGGGGCTTTTGGATAGTAGTAAAACTGCATTGGCAGTCCGGCATCTCTTAACAATATATTGTTAGGATCTGGCGAAAAAAGTACTGCATAATCTGCTCCATCTTCTTTCTCTAAAAGAATTTCTACTGTTCCGGCTCCTGCGTGAGGATAACCTAGGGGTGTTGGTTGTGACATAATTTAAAAAATTTAGTTATTACTTATTAATGGTTACTCATTTTGATCGCCGATTTTGCTGCACAAAATTGACGATGTAAAATTGTTTCATTATAAAATATTATGAAACAGCACTTTAACCCATTTTTTTAAATAATTTTACCCAACTAAAAAAGGGTATTTTTCCCCTTGTACCGTTTTTAGGTTTCAGATAATTTTGTCCCGGCAACAATTAAAAAAATGCTGTAAACTAACCATTAACCAATTAAATTCTAAATAATTATGAAAAATCCACCCGCAAAACCTAGTCAGTTAATAACTAAAGAATTTGCAAAACAGTTAAATGTTAACTACAACAACAAGAAAGCAGCGTCCTTAACAGGAAGAGCAGCGAAAAAAGAAGATGCAAATGCAATATGGTATTCACTTGAAGCATTAGAAAGTTATATCGACTATATCAAAACTAATGGCACAAAAGACGGATATAACGTAGACGGAATACGCTTTTATTTTGGTGTATATCCAGATGATGAAAAACATGGCGAAAAAGCCGGATTAACAACCCTATTCTTGGTTCCTACCGGAAAGAAAATCGAAAATAATACCGCAAAAATTCAAAGTTTTGTAATGCTTCAGGAAGCACAGTCATCAGACATTCAAAGCCTTGAACCAATGAATTACGGAAATATCGGCAGACCGCCAAGTTTAATATATTAATTTAAATTATGTTTGAATTTTTAAGATCTTATATCATTTATTTAGCTTTATTATCAGGCAGCATCGGATTAATTTCAATGCATAAACTGCCTGGTAAGAAAGCTAAATTTTTAGTAATTTTAATCTGGTTTTCTGTACTAATAGAATTAGTTGGATACTATTTTACCTATTGGACGGGCTTATTAAATTATTATGTATATAATTTTTATATGTTCGTTAGTTTCTCAGCCTATATCCTGCTCCTTCGGAGTTTGTTAATAAAGATAAATTACAGAGTAACAGCAGTTTTCTGCCTGATCCTCTTTATTGTATCTTTCTTTTTAAATATTATGTATTTTAAAGAAGATACCAATCGTTCCTTTACATATAGTTTTGCTATTGGAGTGGTACTTGTCTTAATACTAGCCTGTTTATATTTGGTAGAGATTTTTAATTCAGACAAAATTTTAAACTTTAAACGATCTGTTTTTTTCTGGTATGTTTTGGGAATATTAGTTTTCCACGTGCCTTTTACGCCCTTTATGCTGGCTATCAATTGGTTTCTTATTAAACAAGACGAATCCATATTCAGCCTGGTATTGTTCATTCTCAATTTTCTTGCCCACAGCTGTTTTATAATAGGTTTTTTATGGAGCGAAAAGAAATACAATTATTAGTCATTTCATTAGGTATAGTTTTTCTAACTTTACTCGTCATTGTACTTGTTCTTTTCTTTTATTTTTTAAAGAAGAAAAACAACTATCTGGTCGAAAAAATGGAAGCCGAATTGTACTTTCAATCCGAATTGGTAAAAACCAGAATCGAGATTAAAGATCAAACTCTTTCTGAAATCAGTAAAGAACTGCATGACAACATAGGGCAGATTATTTCGGTTGGTATCATGCAGCTTAATATGTCTATCAGTAGCAAAAGCATTCAGGTAAAAGAACTAAAAGACCTAAAAGAAGTGCTGGCAAAAGCACTGGACGAACTCAGAATTTTATCACGTATTATCAATAAAGATAATTTACTGCAAAGCAACTTTATAGAAGCTATAAAACAAGATCTGGAACGTGTAAAAAAACTGAAGAAAATTCATTATCGCTATAATTTAACCGGAGAAATTCCAAAGATCAGCGAAGAACATGATTTGTTTATTTACCGAATTTTTCAGGAAGCACTTCACAATAGCTTAAAACATTCTCACAGCGATTTATACGAAGTAAATATTACAACAACTGAAACACTTTTTCAGTTAAAATTAAAGGATTTCGGGATTGGCTATGATACCAATAAAGCAAATTCCGGATTAGGATTAACCAACATGAAACTGCGTGCTAAATTGATTGGCGCCCAATTAATCATGGAATCGAATTCATCAGGAACAACCGTAACTTTAGAATATCCATTAACTAGAACCAATGAAACCGAACACTAAAAGTAAAATTATTATTGTCGACGATCATCAGCTTTTTTCTCAATCCTTAGAACTTTTAATTAAAAGTTTTGGTGCCTATGAAGTAATCGAGCGATTTGAAAACGGGAAAGTATTCCTTTCATACCTTCAGGAAAATCCGGAAACCGATATTGACCTGATATTATTAGATGTTAATATGCCTGTTTTAGACGGCCTGAGCACCATGAAATGGATCAAAGAAAACCGACCTAACTTAAGAGTAATTGCACTTTCTGTAAATGACGATGAAGAAATTATTATAAAAATGATTACGAATGGGGCAAAAGGTTATCTCCTAAAAGACACTTCTCCCGAAATTTTTAAAGAAGCCATAGAATGTGTTATCGAAAAGGGCTTTTATTTTACTGAATTAGTTTCTGGAATGCTGGTTAATAAAGTCAACAGCGACAATAAAAAAGTCAGTTTAAAAGAAAAAGAACTGGTTTTTATAAAACATGCCTGTACCGAGATGACTTATAAGGAAATCGCATCAGAAATGTGCCTAAGCCCCAAAACCATCGACGGATACAGAGAATGTTTATTTGATAAATTAGAGATAAAAACCAGAATAGGTTTAGTTTTGTACGCTGTTAAACACAAGATTGTGTTTGTTTAATTAATAAGACAGCGCTGCAAAGATTGGAAATTCTTTGATTTTTTCTCTTCCGTTAAGAAAAGTCAGTTCCATTAAGAAATTACACTGTACAATTTCGCCTCCCAGCTTCTCTACCAACTCGCAAACAGCTTTTGCCGTTCCGCCAGTTGCCAGAACATCGTCGTGAATTAAAATACGATCTCCTTTTTTGATAGCATCTGTATGCATTTCCAGGCTGTCGGTTCCGTATTCCAGTTCGTACGAAGCGGAAATGGTTTCATAAGGAAGTTTTTTAGGTTTTCTAACCGGAATAAAACCTGCATTGAGTTCTTGTGCTAATAACATTCCGAAGAAAAAGCCACGGCTTTCTGCCCCTACCACCTTATCAATTTTCTGTCCTTTTAAGGAATTTACCAAAATCGATAAGCATTCCTGCCTCGCTTCGACGTCATTTAGCAGTGGAGTGATATCTTTAAACAAAATTCCTTCTTTAGGAAAGTCCTGAATATCACGCACATAATTTTCAATCTTCATTTTTTTTTATTTTTATGTTATTTTTCTCTTGTATATCTCGCATTTATCTCTATCTTTGCACCCGCAATAAGCAATCAACAAAGCTACAAAAAATTAGCTAATTGATAATAAAAAGGCCTCGTGGCGCAACTGAATAGCGCATCTGATTACGGCTCAGAAGGTTACTGGTTTGAATCCAGTCGAGGTCACTACTCGGGACAAAAGAAAAATATCATCTTTTGTCCCGTTTTTTTTTGCCCGTAATCTATTGTTTACCAGATAGATACAGTTAACCATTTCATTGACTCGGGCGGTGCGGATTTTCTGTTCTTGAAATGTGAAATTTTCGGGAAAAATTAAACCAATTATCTCTCTGGAATCAGCTAAAGTCCCACCATCAAAGGCTTCACCTAGCTTTAAAAGGTTTTCCAATCCAGTCGTCGTTAAATGCTCTATACTCGCCCTGTCGTCCTCTACATTACCCATCTCTTTTTCCAGATTACTGATAATCTCATTGTATTCAGTCTTCATGAGATTGTAATCTTCAGCATCGATTTTCTCGGTAACTAATAAATTTCTGGCCACAGATAATTTCTTTTCATAAACTGCAATCTGCTCAAGGGACTTCTTTTTTTCGTTAGCTATTACTCCAGTATGCTCTCTATAACCTTCAAGCAGAACTGCGATATATAGCTTCTTAACTTCTTCTAAAGGTTTAAATTTATTTAAATGTTCTTTAAAAATCTTGTTAGCTATTTCAGAATTCACTCTCCATTTACATACTTTATCACAGTGATAATAGTAGTAATATTTATTCCTTCCTTTACATTTACTTCCTGTTAACTTCTGACCGCACTTTGGACAAAGAAAAAAACCTCGCAAAGGAAAATTCTCAATAGTCTTAATTTTCGGCCGGTAGGTTCTTGCTTTACTATCAAGAACGTCTTGAACCCGATAAAATAATCCCTCAGTGATAATTGGCTCATGCTGTCCATTGACCCATCTCTCCTCTTCATCTCTATACTTAGGAACAACTATCTTTCCACAATAAAGAGGATTTCTTATGATAAGCCACAAGTTATTTTTAGAAATAGCAAAACCTTTTTCTTTTGCCATTTGATAAATAGATTCAGTACTAAAAATATTTTTCGCAATCTGTTCAAACACCCATATAACTTTTACGGCTTTCTCAGGCACAATGGCAATATATTTTTTTCCATCTTCTGTAACTTTATTAGCATAACCATAAGGGGCCATACCCATATGCCTTCCCTCCTTCTTACCCCTTCTAAGTCCCTGAAAGGTATTCAATGCCCTTCGGTCGTTTTCAACCTCGGGTGCGGCCAGATAAAATGCAAGCATCATTTTGTTTTCCGGAACACTAAGATCAAGTGGCTGTTCTATTGCCTGCGGCTCTATACCCAATTTTCTTAATACATTGATCATCTGGTAAGCATCACCCGCATTACGGCTGAACCTGTCCCACTTCATAAAAAGAACCAAATTAATTTTATTTTTATTTTTTTTTACTTCATCAAGAAATTTTTTCCATTGAGGCCTGTTAAAAGTCTTTGCTGAATGATCTTCATAGATTACATTGCGTATCTGTATTTGGTTTATACTGCAATATTTTTTTAACATCTCTTCCTGATTACGCTGCGAGAAGCCTTTTTCTGCCTGCTCGTCAGTGCTTACTCTGATGTATAAGTCCGCTATCTTGCTCATTTTCTTTTGTTTAAATGTTTCAAAACAGCGATATTAGCAATTATTCTTAAGAAATGCAAGATTTCCTCTGCCTGTTCGACAGTTACATCTAATCCCTCAGACCGAAGCATCTGTAAAGCTTTTTCGGGGGTCAACTTTGAATTACTGTAGTCAATATCTTTCTCCATAATCACACTTTTTTTCATAAAAATGTAATTTAAGTACCGAAATACCTTAAATCTACAGAACAGGTGAACTTGTCTTTCCAAGGAAGCCAATTTCCGAGTTGAATCATTTACTTCTTAAAAAATTATGAGAAAGTTTTACTCAATATTAAACACCTAAAGCAAAATGAATAGTACTTTTCGGCTAAAAGACACTTATCGGTATAGTATTAAAAAAAAATGGTTGATATTACATGTGTAATACCAACCATTTTTGTACTTTCCATGGTAAAGGCTAATTTTAAAAATTGTCCTCTTTAGGATTGTGCGAAGAATAATTTTTTGTCAATTCCGAATCCAAAAGTAAATAAATTCTTCCATGAGAATTCCCGAAAGTTCATTATCATCTTGCCTAATATATTCTTTTTTAGGACAATGCACTTTGAAATAATTATGATATTTCATATTAGACCTCTTACTTTATAATTTCTATTTCATCATTTGCAAACCAGCCATATTTAACTACATTTTTTTTTAAGTCATCTGGCATATCTGTATATGAAACTATGGCTAAACTTTCCTTAGCTCTACTACATGCAACATAAAATAATCTCAATGTCCTATCAATTCCTGTCTCTTTTCCTTCATCAATATTCTTTTGATCGTTTGGAGTCAATGGTTTCATCCCAAATAATTTATCATAACTAAACATAAAACCTCTTGATTCCTCATCATCAATAATTACCATTACCCTATCAAATTCTAATCCTTTGACACCTTGATGAGTTCCAAAAGCGGATTCTTCATTAATGTATTTACTATATTCTATTATTTCTGAAAATTTCGCAGTCAAAGCAATTTCCCATGCACCTAAAATATCTTCATCTTTATCAAAATCCTCTTCCTCATCATTTTCAATTATTTCAGTTTCTTTTCTGGCTAATACTAATTGTAAGGTTGGGGGAATTTTAAACAATTTAGTTTTATTTATATTAACCAACACTTCTAATAAAGTTGGTTGCTTTCCATCATTCCATAATGACAGTAATTTATTTACTTTTTCATTTGTTGAATGAAAGACATCTAACTTATTTGATTCTTTCAAAAGCATTTGTTTGCTAACTAAATCAGAATGCTTTTTTACAATATTGGCAACTTCAAATTTGTTATTTTTTATATTCGCTTTATATAATGACAAAACTATTTTAGAGAAAAAATTAATAGAAGTTGAGCTTCCATCTAATAAACTTGTTTTAAGTTTGTCAACAGCATGTAGAGATTCAAAAAATATAGAAAATCCCATTCTTATTGCCGCCATATGATGCTCCAAAGTTAAAGTCATTACATCAGTTTCATCATTAACCCACTTTTCATCGTTAGTAAAATCTTTCATTCTGTTACAGATGATTTTTTCCACTTCTAATTTATTTTTAGTTCTAGAAACTGCAAATAATCTAACTATACCCCCAATATTCTCTTTTCTTGGAAATTGTTTTTGACTATCTATTTCGCTTCGTATCTTATTTATCAAATCAATTATTCTTGATTTAGAACGATGATTCATTTTTTTTGCCGGCTGAATCCAATCATCAGGCAATCCTACCCCTAAATTTTCTTTACCGTCAGAGTAAATTCTCTGCATTATATCACCGAAAAGTCCCAAAGATAACTTTTCCTTATATTGACGTTGAAGCTCAAATAATGCATCGATTAAGTCTTTTTTGGTATCTTGACTTTCATCAATAAGAATGACAGGGTACTTGTTTAATAATATTTTCTTAAATAGATCTTTTGACTTAATAAACGCAGCAGCAATTGAGATAACTTCGCTATGATTCAGGGAGTCTTTAGTAATGTTATCTCCATTTGGATTATAGACAAATTTATGAATTATTGACAGTGATTCTAATCTATCTGTTTTTGATTCAATTTTTTTTGCTCTACCTATTGATGTCTTATTACTTAAATCTCGGCTTTTAGATTGTTGTTCCTTTAATTCCGAAATTTCCAAAATTAAATTATTCCTAATCCATGCCCTAATATCGTGTGTGAAATTTTTTATTAAGTCCCATGAAAAACTATGAATTGTACTCACATTAAAAATACTGCTATGTTCTAACCTACGAGTAATTTCATTTGCAGCCGCATTAGTGTATGTTATAATTGCTATTTTTTTATTTCTAAACTTAAAGTCTGTTCCATGCTGTTCCTTGAAACGAGATAAGACATTAATCAATGTTCTAGTTTTTCCGGATCCAGCACCTGCAAATAGAAAAAAACTTTTGGGAGAGTTCGGATTGATACAATCAAAAATTTCGTCATCTACATGAGTATCAACATCATTATTATATTCGATCATGATTTACGATTTTTTTCCTTGTTTATCATTTTTTAATTGCTCTTCAATCCATACCAAACCTTCCTTTATATATGAAGGAGGAATTATATTTTTAGGATCTTCAAAATAAAGAACATCTAGTGCAAACTCTGCTTTTTTAGCTTGAGAATCTGTTATAACTGTATAAGTTTCTGTAGCAAATTCTTGCAAATTATCTTTTTTCGAAGCTTCAACCATCTTTTTTAACAAACTAACAGATTTTGAAATTAACTTAAATTTTTCTTTATTCTCAATTACCAATGCATCTTCAAATGTGTAAGGATATACAAAATTTGTTTTTTCTCCATCTTTGAATTCGACACCATTTTGATATGCGAATCTAATAGGTAAATCAGATATAACTTTTTCTTCAAAAGTCATATTTAATAAATCATCTAATAGTTCTTTTTGAGGATGCCATTTCTTTAAACTATCATTATTTGTTTTAAAATTTTTACCTTTTTCAGGCTGACATTTTTTTCCATTATTATTTGGATTTACTGAATCAATATCTGTTATAACTAAACAAACTACTCCTAAGATTTCAATGAATGGCTTCAACCTATGAGCATGACTACCTCCAATTTCCAATATAGTAATATAACAGTTATCAAGTATTGGATGAAAGTTTTTTATGAAGTGAGGAATTAACATCCTTTCAGCAGGTCCTTCTACTAGAATGACAGCGTCTGCAAAAAAAACATCGTTATGAGTTGTATTTAAGTATCGTATAGTGAATTTAGTTGAATCATTTTCTGTTCCGAATGTTGTAGATAGGTTAATCACTTCAGATGTTGGCAAAGCTTTAGAAACGTTTCTTTTAAAATATCTAAGACTAAGAAATTTTTGATGGGCAATGTAACTTGAATGAGTACTTATTACTAACTGACTCGTAAAATCTTTTTTATCTCCCAATTTCTCATTATTTCTTAAAACGCTATGTGCTTTTTTAATGAAAACTTGTTGAACTTGAGCGTGTAAATGTGCTTCTGGCTCTTCTATTAATACTAAATGTAATGGTTCAATTATATCATCTTCATTTACAGTATTTTTCCCAGTTCTCATCCATTCGTCTCTAAATCTAATCAATTTGAAAATGATTGATATTAAATTTTGATAACCTAATCCATTATATTTTTCTGGAAGAGACAACTCCTCATCAAGATAGTATTGTACTGCCGAATCATGTTGAAGTCCATCAGAGGTTGATATTTGTGTCGAAAGCTGAATTTTAGGATTTCCAAATCCTGGATAATTTAATCCTTCTAATTCGGAAAGTGAGGTTTTAAAACTCTCTTTTAAGTTTTTATCGAACGCATCCTGCGCATTATTAATAGATTCTAAAGCATCTAAATCACTTTCGGTAGGCTCTAATGTCGGATTTAGATGTTTATCGTAGTATGCTCTTAGCTGAAAAGAAAGTTTTTTATCATTTTTACTTTCTGAATTTTCTGAATTTGCATCACTGAAACCACGCTGTGCATTTATAATATCAATTCTTATTAGACCTTTTAAAACATCCCCATCCAAAGCAAGATTGTTCTCTGATAATTCCTGTCTTTCGAAAGATTTCTCAGGATCAAGTAAATATGTTTTTACTGCAAAATGTGAATTGAGTTTTCTCTCACAAAAATCCCAAAAAGTTTTTGGCCATAATTTAAATTTTTTACCCTTCTCACTCAATAATAAATTTGACTTACTATAAGATGTAGAGAACTCTTGGATTAACTCAATCATTTCTTTTGGCTCATATCTTAGTCTTATTCCCAGTAATCCTCCCTTCCAATCTAAAGTTGGGATAATATGGCTAACATAATGAAGCTCACTATCTTCAACTTGAATCCAAAGATCTAAAGTAGGCAAGAAATTTTCTAAAATTTTAATTGACTTTTCATCTTCCGTCAATTCTTTACCACTAATCCAGTTATCTGCAATTTTATTTAGTTCTTTCCAATTATCTAGAGTAAAATCTTGAGTTTTAAAACTTTTTGCTTTAAGAAATATTATTAAGGCATCCATAGCGGTAGTTTTACCACTATTATTTGCCCCTACAAAGATTGTTTCTTTTTCTGAAAAGTCAATTTTGCAAGATTGTAATTTTCTAAAATTTTTAATTTCTATGAAGTCTATTTTCATTTCTAGTTGATATTTTTTATTGTTATTTTAATGTATCATATTAACACTAATTAGTATAAACAAAATGAATATCTTATTAGAAATCAAATTTACTAACATGTTCTTTATCAATCCTTAGCACTAACTTACAAAACCTTTTTAATTTAATTTTACGGTTTTCCATAATAGCATTTTATAGCTGGAAAATTAGGCTTTTAATAGATAGTAAAGTCCCGTATAATTACCTGTTTATTATAGTTACTAAAAGCCATAAGTTCGATAACCATATTAAACCTATTTTAATTTTCCAATGAAGACTATTGTTAATGGATTAAATTTTAAAAAAAACAAACATTTGCATAGATTTAATTATGGTAAATGCCCAAACCATATCCTGTAGAATGCATACTAGGCTTAAAGCAAATGTTGAAAAAATAGGTTAAATTAGAATTATTTAAAAAAGTAATTTAGGGTATTAACACTATTTGAACAACTGAATAAAAGATTTTAAACTTCATATTTTAAGAGATATACAAAGTTATTGTTAGCAATTTACGAAATAAAAGAAACAAGATTCACTTGCCTCATGAATTTGCAACTTGCGAATATATGAGTACTGAACGAAAGACAATAAAAAACATAATTCTTTTAAATTTACTAATTTATAGAAACTGTGTTCCTTGCTATATATTTTATATAGTTGAGCTAAACTTTATTGTTTTTATGAACTCTTCCATATACGCCCAGTCAGGTTTATTATTCGAATCAACAGGTAAATTAATTACAGAACTTGGCATTCTTACTGGTCTCCATTTTCGCCCATAGCCCCATCTGTATTTTTCTGCTCTAATCAGGGTAGCAAGAAACATTGCTATAAATTTATTAAAATCAACCGATTTGTCTAAAAGATAAATTGGGTTTACATCATGCGAACATGTAAAATCATGCTCTTGATAAAAAGCCTCACCAACAGAGCCATTATTACTTATTGTTATACACTTAGCCTTAAAAAGTTTTAACTTGAAATTTTTAGCTGTAATTGTCCCGGTTTTATCATAAATTCCCAATGTTTCTTTTTCAATATAGGAAGTTATTCCATTATTATATTCCGTTGCACCAATGAAAGGTATTGCCGTAGCTGTTTTGTCACATGTAGGTGGTTTTTTATTATAATATCCCTTACAGATTTCAAAAACTTCATCGTATCTAAATTCTTTCCAACCTAT
This sequence comes from Flavobacterium johnsoniae, assembly GCF_001879205.1. GTDB lineage: Bacteria > Bacteroidota > Bacteroidia > Flavobacteriales > Flavobacteriaceae > Flavobacterium > Flavobacterium johnsoniae_A. Next base: position 383,617 of record NZ_MLFK01000009.1, on the reverse strand, counting down.
TGGTTCAAGAATAATATTTTTACTTAAATTCAATGGCTTCTCAGAACTTTCAAATGTCTCAGCAGCATATTCATTTACCCAAATTGGAATTTCTGTTACAGAGGGAATTAAAATATTTTTCAAAGTTCTGTTTGCTTGTCTTCCCCAACTATATTTATATCTATTTTTTGATATGCACAGACAATAATATAATAATTCTGTTCTTGACAGTTTAACTTTTGGTTTTAACCTCGCAACATGATATGATGTGTAATATTCTCTTTCTTGAATAAAAGTTGATAATACACCATTCCCGCTTAAAGCACAAGTTAATTCACCTGCAGGTGCAGGTTCAATATTTGAAATTCTTTTTATAAAAGCCGATATTCCATTATCCCCAGATTTCCTAGAAACAAAAGCAATTCCATTAGTACCGTCACAAATTTCCTGCTTATTCAACTCTAAAGAATGACCATATTGGACGTCAAAAATTTCTTTTAGCTCTACCATTAGTTAACTTCATTTAACATTTTAAAAACAGCATAATCTCTAACAACTTTCTCAAAGTCATTTTTTGTAATTGTCGAATAATCAGTTTCTAAATAGGCTTCTGCTACCCATTCATCATCTGCAGTAACATGTGCACTTACAGATTCTCCTGGATGTATTTCATTATTTCTGTATGATTCTATCCATCTATCTCTAATTGATGACCATTTATTATTTAAATCAATTCGACCCAAATGTTTAGTTTTCATATACCCATCTTCTCGCCAATAACCGAACCATGTTTTTTTATGTGCTTTTAAATGTGGAGTATGTGCTTCAAAAACAACAATGCATGTTGGTGCACCTACTGGGTAAAATAGTTCAATCGGCATGGTCATAACTGCTTTTAAAGTATGCTTATTTAATAATTCTTGTTTAGCAAGATGAGGAGATATAACACAGTTCATAGGAATAATTGCGATACCAGTTGCTCCCTTCTGCAATAGATCAAGCATATGTTTAACAAAATATAATTCATGTAATTCCGCATCACTCTTAGATTGTGAATATGGTGGGTTAAGCATTCCAACTGTTGGTTTTGATTTTTTTATCGATGCAGTTATAGCTTCATCAAAACAACTTCCTTGATGTAGATTTGCTTTTCCGTCACCTCTCAAAATCATATTACTAGCCGCAAGGGCAAACATTTTTGGAGAATTTTCAATTCCTATCAATCTGTTTTTTTTAATATCCAGCCTTTCCTCTTCAGTTACAGCAGTTTTAAGCATATGTTGCATAGCGGAAATAAGAAACCCTCCAGTACCTGCGCATATATCTAAAACAATATCATCTTTGTGTACATTCGCAATTAATGAAAATAATTCAGCAATATGTTTTGGTGTCAATACAATTCCTAGAGCCTTTTTATCTCCAGCTGTATATTTTAAAAATTCACCATAGAATTGTCCAACTACATCAAAATCATGATATATACTTATAAATGGCCAAACATTTTCATTTATCCTATCTATCAATTCTTTAAAAACACCATCAGGGTATTCTATAGCTGTCTTGGTATCAGGTTTTCCTAAATTTGGATGCACTGCAATAGCCGTGTAAGGCTGAATCATTGTGTCTTTTTTACCTTGTGGAATTTCTGCTTTATTTAACTCTTTTTTTATCGCATTTATCCAAGCTTCTTGAATATCATCAGAATTTAAAGAGGAATAAGTTTTTTGAAAAGAGTTATTCATTAGAGCAATTAAAGTTCCGCTCACCAATAAAGGCTTATCTTCTTCAGACACTTTCGCCTTAGCCCAAATAAACTCGTGTAATTCTCTAGAAAATGATATTAAATCTGAATGCCTCTTTTTAGCAACTTCCGGGTCAAACGATGACAGGCGATAATAATCTTCAAAAGGTAATATTTCTGTAACTTGATGACCATGTTCATTAACAAGCTCTTTATAAGGAGTGTTTTCAGAAGGAAAAATATAATTAGAAATCTTCAAAGAATCTAAAGTTGTTCCACTTATAGCAATAGCTAAGACTGTATATTTTTCAGAGAGGTGTTTTGCATAGTGAATCGCTCCATCAACCGCAAAATCAACAGGTTTATCTAATTTAAAACTTGCATGTTTTTTAGTATCTGGCTTACACTCAAAAACTATTAAAAAATTTGGATCTAGTTTATTAGAAATAATAAATTCTGGATACCCTGAGTTACCTTTCTGATTTTTACTTGATTTTGATAATAGAGCTTTAACTTTCGCAATTTCAGATTTTTGTTCCTCAATAGTGATGCCATTATTTGGCTCGTAATAACCTAAATTTCTTAAAGTATCTCGAACAATATTCTCTGTAATTCTTTCGTTTGTGCCTTTTGCCATTTCTTTCTTTTTTCAAAGTGCTAAAGTAAATAAATGTTTCGTTTTTTCTTCTTTTAAAGATACACTTGTTTAATTATTTTTCCTTATAACAACCAATATTCCGGGCATTCTATAATTGGAAATTATTAAATTGAATACTTCCGAAAAGCGTAATACAATTGTTGGTGTCTGACGATTTTTTCAACAATTTATATTCACAAATCATTTCGGAAAAGTAATTTTATCTCGTTCTTTTTTCGCTTTTTTCGGTCATTTAAATTCTCAATTTTTAAAATACACAATTTTAAAATCATCTCTTGATGCATTTGAATTGCTTTTCAAACTCTTGATTAATTACAATAAAGTCAGATTGTTTTATCGTGATCTTTTAATAAATCTAAACGATTACTTTTTATGGAGATATCTTTTGATATCTAATTTTTTGTAATAATTTATGATAATATCAAAAAAGTATAATTACTTATGATTTAAAAATATGTTTAACTCATCAAAAGGATTTATCACCAAAGAATTACGTTTAGAATTATTAAAATTGGTTTTGTAATCAGCTTTACTTTTAATATCAACATATTCTTTTTTAAAGACATTTTTTATAATAAAATCAAAAAAGAACAAAGGTGATATAATCCGATCCATAGGAAGTCTAATATTGTTTATGGCACCTATTTGGATTTCACATTTATGGTGAGAAGCCACTTTTGAATCAAAATCAATTCTAAAATGCGAGGTATTAGTATGTTTATATTTGTATTCAAATGTACCTAAAAGAAGATTTTCGACACTCTCATCATTACCATTCGCAATGGAATCATTTATAAGTTTTTTTAAATTATCATCATTTATGTTCAGTTCAAAATTATGATTAAATATATTCCATAAATCAAAATAATATTCACTAATTATTTCATCTTCTGAATCATTTACTAAACTTTCAAATTGATCTTTGTCCTCTCTCAATTCTACAGGATAAGGATAATATGCCATCTTTATTTTACTAATTATACCGTTTTCATAAAAATAATAAAATTGAATACAGCCTTTATCCTTTTTTAATAAGAAACTGTATTGACGGTTTTTAATAATAAATTCATATTCCTTAGAGTATATATTTTTAAAAATACCAGTTTGATAATTTTCCCAACTTATAATATCATCAGATATCTTTTTAAAATTAGATGTTATAATCAGCTCTCTAAAAATATTTTCAATAAGTTTTAATTCAGACTCTATATTACTTAGTTTCATTTGGCTTATCTTTCAAATTTTGAATCTCCTGAAGCAATTTTGGATCTTGACTTAACTTTTCGATTAATAATGCTCTATATGAATCATCACTAAACAATGTATTTATATCATTATCGGCTTTTTCAATATCTTTTTTACTTTTTAAGATCGAATATTTTCTTTTTATATCTTCTGTGGACGGAAAATCAAATTTAAAAAATGGGTAATCATTCTGTATTTTAGTTATTTCTTCTATTAAAATGGTATTTGAATCCCCTTGCCCATAAATATAACACCATCCTCGTGATCTTGTAATAGAAACAAATATTGCATTTCGCATTCTTAAAGTAAAATCGTTAACTACTTTTTGAGAATTTAAAATAAACACGATATTCGATTCATTCCCCTTAGCTCTAAACGGGGTTGTTAATGTTATAAAACCTTTTACTTTAAAAGAGTCATTACTTTCTATGTAGCCTGGTGTTATACATTTAATATTTATTATATCTAATTTTTGTCTAATGTATTCAAACTGATCTTTAGAATTTTTTGTATCTAAATTTATTATTATAATTTCTTCTGGCTCAACCTTTTGAGTATCTATAAGATAATGTACTCTTAAGATTGTTTCATCAAGCTGATTTTTTGTATCCGCCAAAGTTTTAAATTGAACTAATCTATCCTCTCTTCCTTTATCTCTAATTAATTTTTCCAAATTATTTTTACTAACAGAAGAATTTCTTTCAACTTCAATTTTATCATTCTCTTCAAAAACTAATTTATTTGGCTCTAAAACGGTATAGCCCCTAGCTTCCCAATCTCTTTTAGAATCCATAGGCATTTTACTATTTATAGAATATAATCCTAATGCCAATCCGTGAGCAACCATTAGATTAATTCTTGGATTCCTATATGAGTTTGGTAACACAAAATCTTTTTGAATTTTTCCTTTATAGAAGCCTTCTAAGTAATGATTTGGAATGTTCGGTTTACCTTCGGTTAATCCAAATAATTCTTCTGGTTCTTTAATTTTTATTTCTGTTAATGATTGAAATTCATCATATGCCCATACTATTCTTTTAAGTTTATTATCCTCATCAGAATATTTAGTAATAAAAAAGATTGTTTCAAAAAAAGCAGAAGGAAAATCTTGTGCTTCGTCAATTAAAACAATATCATATTTTGGAATTATTTTAGATTTACCATTGAGTAAAAGATCTGCATAAATAACTTGTAAAGGATCTTCTGCATTTTTAACATTCATATAATTCAAAGGTTTTATACCAATTGAGTTGGCAGTATTAAAATAAACTCCTGGCTTATTACTACCTCCCCAAGCATGAAAAATATGCAATTTATTCCAATTAGGCATTTTGTTAGTTTCGTTGAAATAATATTTAGTAATTAAAGATTCGACTTGACTGTACATACTTTGAGTATTAAAAACAAAAAGTATATCCATTTCAGGAAAAAATTTATGGGCTAAAGCAGCTTTCATACATAAAATTATAGTTTTACCAGTACCAGCAAGACCTCTAATTCGTTGTGGACCGCTAGGAATCTGTAATGCTATTTGCCTTTGGATTGAATCCAGCTTGAAAGTATTATCTAATGATAATTTTATAAATTCATTTATATTTTCAGGATCTTTTTCTACTTTCTTTTTTGAAGTCTTTGAAAAAATATCAGATCCATCTAAAATAGAATCAATTACATCTAATTTATCTTGGCTAATCTTATCGGTTTTTGTTAATATTTCATCCAATACTTCTCCATAATTATCGGCACCATAAAATTTATTAAGTAACGGATTATCACAATTATTAAGTGTATTTATCTCTTCTAAACTATTTTGAGTGAATACAATATATCTGTTAATTTTAATATCAACTTTCCATTCTTCTTTTCTAATGTCAAACAAATTTTTATTTTTTTTAAATTTGCTTTCAATTTCTTGCTTAAATAAATCTAAAATTATATCTCTAGAGAAGATTTCCTCCCCTTCCGAAGTCTCCCAGTATTCATTTTCCTCATCAAATTTTACTATATTGTCGTTAACTAAATCTATTATAATTATACCAAATTCATTACTTCGCAAAATAAAAGATGGAGTTTCCTCAATACTTTTACCTAATGAAGGTGTTTTATAGCCTAAAATACCTGGTAGATGTAAAGTATTATCGGCAATTAAGTCCCACATTTCATTAATTAAAACATTATTTTCTAATTCTATATTACCTGCTAAAAATTCCATTTTATTTATTTCTTTATTAATGTTCTAGTATTAAAGTTAAATATTTTAATCTTAAGGTTAAGGTTGCTTTTATTAAAACTCAACATTATAATTATTAAAAAAAAAAGATGCAAAAGCATCTTCCTATAATTTTGTTGTATTTTCAATTACTTTAAAAAACTCTGATAGCTTCATATTCCTAGCATCACATATTTTTTGTAGCGTATTTACTGGAACATTATAATTTATATCTTTAATTTTGAGCGCAGTATTTTTTATTTTCCTAACAATACTCTCCTCAATATTATGATCCAATGCAAAAGATCTCTGGGATTTATAAGTTTGAATCCAGTTTTTATATATGTAATTGCAAATAATATTACTCACTCCTGTCATAATAACAAAGAAAAGTTAATCCTTAAAAAATAGTGCGTACGAAAGTGCGCATTATTAAATATTTTGTTATATTTGCTTTATCATTTCAAGTATGTAATGTACTTTTGCGATTCTTCATGTAAAAATATTTGAAGCATTCGCTTTGAATCTCGTTATCGAAAACTGGCGTTTAAATAACCACGAGATGATAAGTAAGATGCTCACGTCATTGGCGTGGGCTCACTTATTCGTGGAAAGGTGCCGCCAGTACCCCGATAACAATAAGCTGAGTTCCATGCCTTTTTTATGCCATAAACTTTCTTAGATTCTTAGTGAATTTACTTCTTTTTTTACTTTAAAGGCTCGCTTTTATTGAAAGTCAACCATTTAAATTATTACTGCCCGTGTTTTAAAAAATCTTTCTTTGTGAACATTAAGCCGTTTACTTAATGCATAAAAAATGGTCCCCAACCGCAGCGACTAACTAGAGTAGAGGACCATAGTCAATCAAATCATATTTAACTAACCAATCCCGAAATTATGAATAATTTTTCATTTTCCAAGGGTGGAATAGATCTCTATTGCCTAATTTTTCTAGGCTTCCTATTGTCTTTTTCACCAATGTCTGCCAAAAATCACTCTCGGCAAGGCAAATCATTTTCCCAACAACATAAGGTTCAAGGCACTGTCACAGACGGCACTAATCCTCTGCCTGGAGTAACTATTGCCATTAAAAACAAAAAAAACAATGCCGTAATTTCCGATTACAGTGGTCAGTTCTCATTAACCTCCTCTTCAAATGATACACTGGTAGTATCTTATATAGGTTTTAAAACTGCGCTTGTTCCCATTCAAGGACGCTCAGTTGTAGACATTATACTTTTCTATGATTCTACTACCCTTCAAGAAGTAAAAGTGAATGCCGGATATTATTCAGTCAAAGAAAGTGAACGAACCGGTAATATATCTCGTATTACCTCCAAAGATATCGATACACAGCCTGTGACCAATGTGCTTGCCACTATGCAGGGCCGAATGGCGGGTGTGAACATTACACAAAATACTGGTGTTCCGGGAGGCGGATTTGACATTCAGATCAGAGGAAGAAATAGCATAAGAACAGATGCCAATGCTCCTTTATACATCGTTGATGGCGTACCTTATGCTTCGGATGCTATCGGTTACACACAGACCTCAACAGTATTTCCAACTGTAACAAGTCCATTAAACAGTATCGACCCCAACACAATTGAAAGTATTGAAGTGCTTAAGGATGCTGATGCAACTGCAATTTATGGCTCTCGCGGTGCCAATGGAGTTGTACTTATAACGACCAAAAAAGGAAAAGAGGGAAAGACTAAGTTTGATTTTAGCGCTTCAACCGGAGCAGGCTCAGTTACCCGCTTTATGAAATTAATGACCACAGACCAATATCTAGACATGCGGCGTCAGGCTTTTCGTAATGATGGAATAGCTAACTACCCTGCAGGAGATTATGACATCAACGGAACATGGGATCAAAATCGGTATACTGACTGGCAAAAGGAACTTATAGGCGGTACGTCATTAATAAACGAATTGCGTGGAAACATTAGTGGAGGATCCCAGTACACGCAATTTCTATTTAGCGGAAGCTATTACACACAATCGACCGTATTTCCGGGGGATTTTTTATATAAAAAGGGAAACTCGCACGTGAATTTGAACCATCAGTCTAAAGATGGCCAGTTCCGCCTTGTATTTTCTGCCGGATACACCATACAAAATAATGACCAACCAGCATTTGATCTGACTGCAACATCTACAACACTCGCACCAAATGCCCCAGCCCTATACGATTCCTCAGGAAATCTTAATTGGGAAAACGGAACATGGAACAATCCTTTGGCCAACCAGCAGGCCAAAAATAAATCCAACACAAAAGATCTTGTAGCCAACACGATTCTATCTTATGAAATAATTCCAAATTTGATTCTCAAAAGCAACTTTGGCTATACAGATTTACAGCATGTGGAAAGCCGTACGAACCCTTCCACGATTTATAATCCTTCTTTTGGAATAACAAGTGCTAATTCAACTTTATATCTCAACAACAGCAAACGAAGCTCATGGATTATTGAACCACAATTAAACTGGGAAAAAGAATTGGGCAAGGGAAAACTTGGAATTCTTTTAGGCAGCACTTTTCAGCAAAGGAATGCTTCGCGTTTATTTCAATCGGGCTCCGGTTTTAGCTCCAATGCTCTTATTTATGATTTGGCCTCGGCAACTAACCGTCAAGTTCAAATGAGTGATGAAACCATTTATAAATATCAGGCATTCTTTGGCAGAATTAATTACAACTGGAATGACCTATATATTATGAACCTGACCGCAAGACGTGATGGATCAAGCCGTTTTGGTCCCGGAAATCAATTTGCGAATTTTGGCGCTGTTGGTGTAGCATGGCTTTTTTCTAATGAGAACTTTCTTAAAAACAGTTCTTGGCTGAGTTTTGGAAAAATTCGCAGTAGTTACGGGATAACTGGGAATGACCAGATTGGAGATTACCAGTTCTTGAACACCTATAACTCCTCGGGAGTCAATTATCAAAACATAATAGGGCTTCAGCCAACCCGTCTCTTTAATGCTGATTTTGGCTGGGAAGTCAATAAAAAATTGGAAGCTGCTTTGGAATTAGGCTTTTTAGCAGATAAAATTTTTATTACTGGGGCTTGGTATCAGAATCGTTCTTCAAATCAATTGGTTGGTATTCCGCTTCCCGGAACAACTGGATTTACACAACTGCAAGCCAATTTAGATGCTACAGTGCAGAATACAGGATTGGAGTTCACATTACGCACCGTTAATTATTCGAATAAAAATTTTAACTGGACCAGTAATTTCAATGTTTCCTTTTCTAAAAATAATCTGGTATCGTTTCCAAACTTAGCTAGTTCCAGCTATAAAAACACGTACCGAATTGGTGAACCACTCAGCATTTTATTGCGGTATAAATACACTGGGCTTGATCCCGTAACTGGAATTTACCAGTTTAAAGATGAAAATAACGATGGAAAGATTTCTTCTCCAGATGACAAACAAACTGTCATAAATCTTAATCCTGATTTTTTTGGAGGGTTTCAAAACCAACTGAGTTACAAGAACTGGAAATTGGATTTTCTTTTTCAGTTTGTTAAACAACAGCGTGAAAGTTACGCCGGAGTTGCAGGAATGATCAATCATCCAAATAGGTTCGTGAACAGTTGGCAGCAAGAGGGTGATACAAGCCCTTACCAAATGCACACTGCCGGATACAATGCTGTCGCATTGACGGCACAATCCCTTTACAGTACCAGTGATGCAGTTGCTACTGATGCTTCTTTTATTCGTTTAAAAACTATAGCAATAAGTTATAATCTTCCTTTAAAATCGAAAGAGTTACATTGTCTGTTTACAATAAATGGCCAAAACCTCTTGACTTTTACGCCTTATGAGGATGGAGACCCAGAAAGTACTATTGGATTTTTACCCCCATTAAAAGTAATTACTGCCGGAATACAACTCACTTTTTAATTGATAAAACATGAAAAGAATAGCAACAAAAAACATAGCACAACTTAAAATAGCCTTTAAAATAAATTTTCATATACTTATTTTAATGCTTTACTCCTGTGATTCATTTGTCGAAGTAGATCTTCCAAAATCGCAATTAACCAATACTGCAGTTTTCCAAAATTACACAACAGCCAATGCAGCAATGGCTGATATTTATGCCAAAATTCGCGACAAAGGTCTTCTTACCGGAACAGTTTCTGGTATTTCCAATCAACTGGGTTATTATACAGACGAACTTACTTTTTATGGTACATCTACCAATCCTGCTTTTGCGTTTTATAGTAATTCTGTTTTGCCTTCTAACACTACTGTAAGTACAATGTGGAATAATACATACAATCAAATTTACGCTGTTAATTCAGTTTTAGAAGGTATAGCTGTATCTGATTTTAGTACTACAGAGAAAGCTCAATTACAAGGAGAAGCATTTTGTATTCGCGGTTTGCTTCATTTTTATCTTACACAGCTTTTTGGAGACATCCCTTATATCGAAACGACCGATTACAAGCTGAATAGTACTGTAAAACGTTTACCTATCGATCAGGTTTACATTCATATTATAAATGATCTGAAAAATGCTGAACAGCTTCTTCCCTCCTCTTATTCAAGCTCAGAAAGAGTTCGTGTCAATTCATTTGTGGCAAAGGCATTGCTTGCCAGAGTCTATTTATACACAGGTAGATGGAATGATGCTGTTAAAATGAGCAGTGAAGTAATAGATAATAATTCACTTTATCTTTTTGAGGAAACAATAGGCAAGGTATTTTTAAAAGGCTCAACAGAGGCTATTTGGCAATTTATGCCATCAGTAGCGGGAAAAAATACAGATGAAGCTATTTTGTTTACATTCACATCAGGTCCGCCTCCACTGGTAGCTATGAGTGAATCTCTTATGAATTCGTTTACAGCAAACGACCTTCGTAAAACAAATTGGACAACAGCAATTACTACTGCAGGCAAAACCTGGTATTACGCCTCTAAATATAAAGAATCTAAAAATACGTCAGCGGCAAAGGAATATTCTATCATCCTACGCTTAACTGAACAATATCTTATTCGTGCAGAAGCAAATACACAACTTGAAAATTATCAAGGAGCCAGAGAAGACCTGAATAAAATCAGAAAACGTGCAGGGCTCTCTAATTCTGTTGCCAATACAAAAGAAGAATTTCTGCAGACTATAATTGAGGAAAGACGAAAAGAACTTTTTACGGAATATGGTCACCGCTTTTTTGATCTTAAACGCACCAATAATCTCGATGCGGTATTATTTGCAAAACCCGGTTGGGATACTACCGATCGTTTATTGCCAATTCCAGAAAGTGAGTTTATTGTAAACCCTAATTTATAGTGCAAAATCTGCATTAGCAAATGCAAATTATTACTGAATACTAGAGTAAAATGAAAAAAGACATTTATACAAACGTTATATTTCCCCGCCGAAAGGCATTTTTATTTTTAGTTTTTATTTTGCAATTAGCCGCCTGTCCCTGCTTGGGACAGGTATTGCAAAAAAAAATACTGAATGTAAATGATTATTCTAAATGGGGCCAATTAAATCTGAATGGATTAAACGAAAACGGAAGTTGGGTTAGTTATACCTTATCATACGAAAATGGTATTGATACTTTATTTCTGAAAAATACCAAATCAATGCTATCAAAAAGCTTCGCAGCGGGAACTAATGGCCGTTTTGTAAATTCTGATTGGTTTATTTTTCAAACTACTAAGGAAGTGCACCTTGTAAATCTCAAAACAGGTTTAAAAGAAATAATTAAAAATGCGATACAATATGACTATTCGCCTAATACAAGAAAACTATTGATTCTTTTGAGTCAAAATGAAAACCAAAGGACATTGCTTATTCGTAAACTGAATGGTACCGACAAAGAGCAGATTGCATCAGTTGATAACTTTATAATGGATCCCGCGTTGCAAATGGTATTATACACTTCCAAAGCGGATACAAAGCATGAAATCACACTTTTAGATCTTTCTAAAAAAAACAAAATAACAATTTTAGGTAATAGTTCGGGTTCTTTTGATAATCTGGTTTGGCATCCAAAAGGAAAATCAGTAGCTTTTATGGAAATGCCTTTAAATCCATCAGAAAGCAAAATGGTTTTTTATTATGACTTGCACGGCAATAAAATTTACAAACTTGATATTGACGTACAGAATGAATTGGGAGATTCATTATCGATTACCGATAAAAGTCACAAACTGAAGATATCAGACGACATGCAAAAGGTCTTTTTTTCTGTAAAGCGAAAAACCAAACTAGAAATAACTAAAGTAAGCTCTGAAGTACAATTATGGAACGGAAATGCTAAATGGATTTATCCTATGGAAGAAAAAAGAAAACAAGCTGAAAGAACTTACCTTGCCCTATGGGAGCCTTTTAAAAATAACACAAGACTTCTTTCCAATGATACTCTACCTCAAATTATGCTGACGGGGGATCAGCGCTATGCGATACTTTCCAATAAAAAGCAATATGAGCCACAGTATGATTATGAAAGTCCGCGAGACTTTTATATTATGGATTTATCTTCTGGAAAAAGTGAATTGTTGCTGAAGAAACATTCCGGCAATATGTTACGTACAACAGCCTCACCAAATGGAAAATACATTGCTTACTTTAAACAAAAAAACTGGTGGATTTATAATATTTCAAAAAAGTCGCATACCAATATCACTAAAAACCTGAAATCTTCTTTTTTTCATAATGAAAAACAGCATCCAAATAATACAGATGTTGATTCTAGCATTTTCTGGACAATGAATGGCAAAGAGATCCTATTGTGTGACGAATATGATATCTGGGCGATAAACACGAATGGAACTTCTGCTCAAAGATTGACCTCTGGTAGAGAAACACAAATAAAGTTCAGGTTAGCTGGTTACTCTTTAGTCCTTCCTGCAAGATCGAACTACGATGGGATAATATTTGATTCGGTCGATCTTCACAAAGGGTTATTATTAGAAGCGGGCAGTGTGCGGGGATATTCCGGCTTTTATAAATGGTCACCAAAATTTAATAAAAATCTTGTATATTCAACATCAACGCTTCTCAATCAATTTACTCAGTCGGCCGACGGAACTACATTTGTTTATTTAGAACAGAGATATGACGTTTCACCCAAATTGATGATTAAAAATCAATCTAATGATTCTTCAAAACTGCTAGTACAAAGTAATCCACAGCAGGAAGAATTTTATTGGGGAAAAGCAAAACTAATCCACTATAAAAATACAAAAGGAGATTCGCTGAGTGGCATCTTATATTATCCTGCTCAATACAATAGCCAGAAGAAGTATCCCATGATTGTTTACATTTATGAAAAATTATCAAACGATTTTTATAAATATATTGCTCCTTCCCAATTAGAAGATAGAGGATTTAATATCACAACATTTACTACTCAAGGTTATTTTGTCCTTCTGCCCGATATCTCATATCAAATAGGGAAACCTGGATTATCCGCAGCCGATTGTGTTGTCTCTGCAACAAAAGAAATAATTCACAAAGAAATGATACTTCCCAATAGAGTTGGTCTTATAGGACATTCTTTCGGTGGATACGAAACAAACTTTATTATAACACAAACTGATCTATATGCAGCTGCAGTTTCAGGAAGTGGCGCTTCAGACCTGACAAATTTCTATCTTACAGTTGGAGCTACAGGCAGATCTAATATGTGGCGTTTTGAAAATCAGCAGTGGCGTATGGGAAAATCATTGTTTGATGATCGTGAAGGTTATAATAGCAATTCACCCATTGAACATGCAGAAAACATAACAACCCCGCTTCTTTCCTGGACAGGAGAAAGCGATAAACAAATGAACTGGAATCAAAGTGCAGCACTTTATTTGGCTCTGCATCGATTAAATAAAGAGCATATTATGTTAGTTTATCCAAAAGAAGGACATACTATTTTAAAACCTGTAAATCAGAAAGACTTATCGATGCGAATACATGATTGGTTTGACTATAAGCTAAAAGATTTACCCCCTTCAACATGGATAAAAGATGGCTTGCAATAATATAAAAATAGTAATGCAGTTCCAAAAGAACTGCATTACATTCCTATAATATACATTCCTCAAATAATTAATTATTAAGGACGGTATACTACTTCTGAACAAGTGGTTTGACTTTGTTCATCCTTTGCAAATACCTGCTCTCCGGCAGGAAGATAAGAAACACGACAAACCTCATTTTCCTGATCTGAACAGGTAATAGGCATGCTACATGGATTTTGAGGTGTATCTCGATATCCTAATTTGATATCATCTGCTTTCTCTGCACTCTGCATCGATGAAGTAAAAAATGCTCCAGAAATTCCAAGTACAAAAATTGCCATCGGCAACGCTTTTTTTACAATTGTTTTCATAATATTAAATTTTAAAAATTAATGCGATCTACTTTTTTCTACAGGTGTTCGATCTGATTCCTGATACATGCGCTAGTATATTTTTAAGTTATTATAATCCTTATTCAGGTATATTTTTTATCTCTTTTTTTAATTTATTGTTTATTTTATACATCACTAATTTGGTATCAATAAGAGCATATATATAGTCTGGAGTAACCAAGAAATTCCTATTTTTTTTTCCATCAATTCCATAAATATGGAAACTAAACAGATATGTCTTTTTATTTAGATCATATACATCAATAACAGATGCCTGATCCCAAACTTTTCTTTTTTCATATCGACCCGGAACATTGGAATTCACAAAAAGAAGATGCCCGCAGATGCTGCTAGCAGCATTTACACTAATGGTTGGAATTCCCATTGTACGTTCTGTTTTGTTTTTGAGATATGCTACTTTAATTTGTGCATGTGAAACGGTATCAATTGTGTTTCCTCGATAGTCCAATACTCCGTTTTGATCTGCCACTATATATTCATTTCTATAGCTGTATATGTATACAATTCTTTTCAGCTCTGTACTGTAATGTAACATACCATCCGTATCGAAAATGCCATCAATTTGCTTTTGCAATAACTGTGGCGCCATATTTGTCTTGGCTTTCTCTCCTGTCGTGAAAAATCCTAATATATTAGTATTGTTACTGATTCCCCTAAATGCGATTGTACTACTATCAATCGGTATGGCGATATTGAAGTATGGCGATTTAGGCTTTTGTAATCTAGCTTTCCAATCACTTATATGACCTCTAAAAATCACTCGGGTTTTACCATCAATTACATAAAAGAAAGGAGGGCGAACAGCTAGCCTGATCGATTTAAAAGTAAAACTGTCACGATCTAATTTTACATGTATCTTTTGCTGTTGGAGTTTGAAATCAATAGATAATAAATATAACGGCACTGTTGAATTTCCCAAATATACTTCACTGTTTCCCGATCCTGCAAAATAATAAGAATTGTATTTTAAATCCACCGTATGTTTTAATGTAATAGGATGATGTGGATAACGCCGAATAAAGGGATTCTGGCGCTGCATTATTTGCTCTGAAGACAGAAATAAAATTAGAACAATTACACTGTTTGCTACAGCAACTAAAGCTAACTTAATATTGTAGAATTTAATGAAATTGCTTTTATCTTTTACAAAGCTATTTTGTAACGAAAGTGCTATACCACCTGTTATCAAAAAGAAAACATTGAAGAGCAAATGTTGCTGCCAACTCATTTTCTCCAGTATCCCACCACAGGAGCATGGAAGAAATGAACTATAATTTAACATTATAAAAATGTATGCAGTAAACATTGCCATCAAGCAAAATCCAGCATATAATGCTTTCATTCTTGACTTGCTAATTAACAGAAAAAATACTATTAGAAACTCCACAATTAGTACCGTCCAAGAAATCCAGTCTGCAAACGCGCTCAATAAAGGAGACTGCCCAAGCTCCACCTGAAACTTTTCGAAATCCAAGGCTTTATTTGTGGCTGCATATACAAACAATAATAGATACAGCAGGCATATTATCTCTACAATATTTTTTTTCAATCCGATTTTCGCATTCAGTATCATAAGTAGTCGATTTGAATTCCACAATGTAAAATTCTGAATTACAAATCAATAACACTTATACTATCGGGAGCGAGTATTACTCAGAAAGGATTAATCTTTTTCACTTATAAAAAGACCACCTGTTTTGTTTCGGCCTATTTCTTTTGGGGAGAGCCCAAATTGTTTTTTAAATGATTTGGAAAAGTTAGGATAACTATTAAAACCGCTCATAAACGAAATATTTTTCAAAGGAATATCAGTTTGCTCAATCATTAGGTAAGCCCGTTTAAGCCGCTGTTCGGTATAAAACTTGTAGACGCTTGTATGGAAAAAATACCGGAATCCGTCTTTGAGTTTAAAATCATTTGTCCCAAAAAGTCTAGCAATTTCCTTTATTGAAGGCAAAGGCTCCGCCAAATTCGCAAGTACGTAATCGTAAACTCGCTGCATCAGGCGCGCATCGGCTTTTCTAAAATTATGCTGCTTTTGCTCTTTTGTTTCGTATGATTCCGGAACAGCGTCATCAAGCTGGAGAAAGGGAGCTATGAAGCTGAGTACTGTAAACTTACCTTCCGACAATCTTGATACCGAGCATTCGGCGCTTACTATCAGCTTTTTATATGTTATGAAATTTAGAGTAATGATTTCACCAGATAGAAGAAGCTCCTCCAGCGCTTTTTTCTCTAGATCAGACATTTCCGTGAAGTCATCTAATAAGAATTCCTGTATTGGCCTGCTGAGCATCTCTATCGAATCATAACCCAAAATTTTCAAAGCGCCTTGATTCACATTCTTTATAGAATGATTTTCATCTAAGATAAAAGTTGCAGGTGTTACCATCCTGTGAGTAATATACGGATTGACAAAACCTGAATGAAAAGCGGACTCCTTAAGTTCTTCCGCCACCATATTGACAAGAACGACCAAGGTTTCAATTTCGTCGTCATAACTACTCAAAGGGATTTGGTTATTGAAATTGCCCCTTGCCATTTCAAATAACATCTTGTGCATCGAGACCATCCGCTGGCGGTTGTGAGAGCTTTTCATTTGTGTAAATATTTAATACTTGTATCTATCTGTCTAAGAGTGGTCCTAAACGAAATCCGTTAAATAATCCAATGCCTCTTGCTCCACGGTAAAAATTCGCGTAGGCACAGACGGCTTGCTAATTTCAAGATAGAAAGTGCTCATAGTCATGGAAACATTTTCACTGCCAATTAGAGCGACTGCTTTTGCAAGCAGTGATCCGGATTTTGCGAGATAGTCTCGGGCTGCTTTGTCAATTGAGGCAATTCCCCTGGTATCGCAAAATACAGGAAGATTCCTTTCATTTTGAAATGCAATCCTGTCTGCAACCACGCGCATAGCGACTTGCAAATCTATTGCAGTATTAGGTTTATATTCGAAAAAGAGGATTCCCTTTTCAATCCAAAACCTTGCATTTTGATTCTCAAAAGATTCATGTGAGGCAATCATGACCTGTTTGTTTTTAAACTTGAAATTTAACAAAATTATAAAGATTTAGAAACATTGTCATTGTCAAATATGGATTATTTCTTGCAAAACACTGTAATTTGTTGTCAAATCGGGAATTACCCTTGCCAAATTGGGAATAAAATATCTGCAAGTAAAAGCGCTTTCGATTTTTATAATGAATTTTAGGTGTCTAATTTTCAGACAATTACAAAAACACAGATCTAAACCTAAAAATTTAATAAGAGATGGCAAAAATCAAACACAATAATTTTATCGATACAGTAGACACTGTTTTTACTAGTGCAAAGGATCAAGGAATGCTACACCTATACACGGAAGGTGAATATTTAAATGGACGGACGATAAAAATTAACGGATACGAAATGCTCCATTTTGGCACTACGGGATATTTAGGACTCGAACAGGATGAAAGGTTAAAAGAGGCTGCAATAAATGCTATAAGAAATTACGGGACGCAGTTTCCTCTTTCTAAAACTTATCTTTCGCATCCTTTATATGCTGAATTGGAAAGCAAGATTGAGCAGATGTACGATATACCGCCAATAATAACCAAGAACAGTACCCTTGGACATATGGCCATTATTCCCACCCTGATAAGAGATGAAGATGCCGTAATTTTAGACCATCAGGCGCATTGGAGTGTGCAGAATGCCTGTCAGGTTCTAAAGCTTAGGGGAATACCTGTGGAGATGGTACGCCATAACAATCTGGAAATGCTTGAAGACAAAATTCGAATGTTCAGCGGTAAATCGGGCAAAATCTGGTACATGGCGGACGGTGTTTACTCAATGTACGGAGATTATGCACCAGTACAGGATCTTTTAAAACTTGCGCAAAAGTATCCGCAGTTTCACCTCTATTTTGATGATGTACACGGAATGAGCTGGAAAGGACAAAATGGTACAGGTTTTATCTTCGACGCTATTGAAACGCTGGAAGAAAACGTTGTCGTTGTCAGCACGCTGAGCAAGACTTTTGGTGCCAGCGGTGCCACATTTTTCTGCAGTGATCGTAAATTGCGGGAAAAGATTAAAACTTTTGGCGGTCCCCTTACTTTTTCAGCTCAGCTTGAACCTGCATCAGTTGCCGCTGCAATTGCATCCTGTAACATACATCTTTCTGCAGAAATCTATGAGCTTCAGGCTCAACTTTCCAAAAAAATAGCACATTTCAGCACGCTGCTTTCAAAAAGCAGTCTGCCGCTCGTTTCTGAAAATGACTCCCCGGTTTTTTTTATTGGTATGGGGACACCCGCCACTGCTTATAATTTTACAAAGCGCCTTTTCGCAGAAGGATTTTATCTCAACCTTGGCATTTATCCAGCAGTACCTATAAAAAACACCGGAATCCGTATCACGATATCTGCGCATAATAAAATTGAAGATATTTCAGAACTTGCCCGTGCAATGGATCACCACTTCCAGAAAGTCGTGGAAGAAACCGGAAGCAGTGATGAAAAAATACGGCAGGCTTTTAGAATGGATATCAGAAGAAAACTCCCTGCTAAAAAACAGCAAATAGCACTGCTGCATATTGAAGAGCAAACAACAATAATGAATATCGACAAGCAGGAATGGAACAAATATTTGGGCACTCATAATATCCTGGATTGGGACGGAATGAATTATCTTGAACAAACTTTCTCCGGTAACGAGGATTCCGCCAGTAAATTGGATTTTTTCTATTATATAATCAGGTACCAAAACATGCAAGTTGTTTTAATGACGTTCTGCACATTTGGGATATGGAAAGATGATATGCTGTCTACAGAATCAGTTTCAAGACACCTTGAAGAAATTCGAAAAACAGAGCCCATGTATATGACTTCCAAAGTACTAAGCACCGGCTCTTTGTTTACTGAGGGAATGCACTGTTATATTGACCAGGGTCATCCTCTGGCCGAGCAATCATTTCGAATGCTATTGAACAAGATGGAAGAAACATACAGTTCTTTAGGGGCTGATATGGTCGTTCTGCGTGATTTTGAAACTGGATTCAAGTGGGATGAAATGGTTAGAAACCAAGGGTATTTCCGGATTGATATGCCAGAATCCTGTGTAATTGAAAATAAAAACTGGCCCACAATTGAGAATTATGGTTCCCTGCTTTCAACCCGTTCACGCAAGCATTACAACAGGGAAATACTGCCATACGAAAAATTCTACGATGTTGAAATAAAGGATTGCCTCAATCAAGAAGAAATAAACAGGGCTTACAAGCTGTACTGCAATGTAAAGGATCGCAACCTAGCCATAAATACCTTCACATATAACAGGCAAGTATTTGAAAAGATGAATAGCTCTCCAAACTGGGAGTTCATAATTCTGACCCTGAAAAATGCAGTTGAAAAGAATTTCATTGGAATAATGTTTTGCTATAAAAATTCAGGAAATGTATATGTGCCTGAACTTATCGGCATGGACTATATTGTCGGAGAAGGTTTCAATCTATACAGGCAGCTTTTATACCAAACGATCAAAAGAGCGCGAGAACTTCAAATTGGTCGAATTGATTTTGGCATATCGGCAAGCTTTGAGAAGAAAAAACTTGGCGCTTCCATCATAACGAAGGTCGCTTACGTACAGGCTAAGGACAACTACGCTATGGAAATGATGCAGACACTGCAGAATGAAACCAATACCGCGCGCTGATATAATATATTTAAATTCTCTAACGAAAAGTAACGTCATACCGTATCTGGGCAGAACTGCCCTCACTTTTCCTTGTTCAAATAAATCTAAATTCTGTTGCCATGATAAGATCTACATGTGAGAACGCCCTTCAGGTTATTCGAAAAGCAGAACAGGAATTCAGCTTAGACCCTGAACATATAATTGAAAAATCCTACCACATGACTACCGTTCTTCGAAGCTTGCTTTGTACGGTTAAAAAAATTGTTTTAGAAAAAGGATTCTCCGATGAAAATGAAGAGATTAATTTTTTTAAAATTATCAAACCCCAAATACTAGGAAAACTGATTTTCTATAATAAAGTTTTCCGAATTGAAGCATCCTGTCCGGTTGTAACGGGAAAAATGCATCATAAATACTTTTCCAATGAGCTTAATCTCCTCAAACAGGAGTATAAAGAGCACTTTTATAACACAGATTTTTATCGCTATTATCGCACGGGAAGAACCGAATGGGACCATCATTTCTTTTGTCGGGGTAAAATAGACCTTCATGAAGGAGTTAATAGTTTTGTTTTTGAAATTGACACTCAATTTTCTACCTATTATGATTATAAGGTAGCGCGTATAATTGCTAACGAACTGCTTAACAGTTATCTCGTTTCTAAAATTGAACCTGACACCCAGCAGTCCACCATTTTTTCAGACGGAAATGTAGCTAACAGAGATTTTTTCTGGACAGATTCAAAGAATGCGCTGATCGAATTAATTTACGCACTTCACGCATCGGGCAGTATATCTCATGGAAAAGCCGGCATCCGTAAAATCAGTATGGTTTTCCAGTTGCTTTTTAGGATCCAGCTCGGAGATGTTCATCATGCCTATCATAGGATGAAAGACAGGGCTGATAGCAAAAGTATTTTCCTGGACCAGCTGAAATTATCGCTTAAACAGCACATGGAAAAAGAGGTCTGATTTTTTTAAAACTTGCAATTTTCTTGCCAATGAGGTGCAATTGGCATCAAATGGCTACTGGCATATAATTACTTCTATATGCTCAATTATACCAGTAAATCAGCAACTCATCATAATTTTTTATTCAGTTAAAATTTTCATAAAACAGCATTTTACATTGGCTGAAATTGGTAATGAAAAACTTTTGCCATTAGCAATTTTGCATCACTAATGTAAAACACACCGCCATGAATATAGACAGAATGGAATTCATTTCCTGGATGGAACGGATCATAGAACGTTTCGACCTTTTGAGCGCGCACATCAGTGAACTTGAAAAAAAACGCGGAAGTGTTGACGGCGAAGAGCTATTGGATAATCAGGATATATTGCAAATGCTTAAGATAAGCGGGAGATCACTGCAGCGTTACCGATCAACTGGCAAGCTCCCCTACTATACCATTAGCGGAAAAATATATTATAAGCTATCGGATGTACACCAGTTCATCAGAGAAAGTATCAACGTCCGAATACCAAAAACTTATGCCAGGGAGTGAAAAACGATGCCAAACTGTTCCAGATTTTAGTCAGCATCTTTTCACCTTTTAATTTCGCACATGAATTTAAAATTTAAAATTATGAGTGAACAAATTAAAGACCCGCCACTTAATACTCAGGAAGAATTATCGGATATACTGCTTGTATTTGATAAAGAGAAAAAGAAAATTCTGGCAGTAAAAGGCATTGACCAAAATGGCAATCTGGAAACCGTTGACCCTACGCGCAAAAATCAGAACCAGTTTATGCGCGTAGACAAGCAGGGAGATTTGTTTTCAAATTTCTTTTCCAATTTTTTCAGCCAGCTGAAGGACCCGACTAATTTTTCGTTCTTCAAAATCCCTGCTCTTCTGGCTGTTGATACTTCAAAAGAGATGCAGAAGCAAATTGATCGTCCCACACCTGAAGGTGAACAATTAATGAAACAGTATGAAATTAAACCGAATAATCAAAAAAACGAAATTAATATGGAAACAGCACAAACAAATCCGGAAACAAGTGAATACAAATACAAACCGGAACAGATCGATTGGGAAACATTAAACCATTTGGGTTTAAGCAAAGAAAAGCTTGAAAAAATGAGCCTGCTTGATCCGCTACTCAAGGGATACAAAACAAATGAGCTTGTACCGGTAAGTTTAAATCTTGGTACTGCAGTTACAAGAATGGATGCCCGTTTGTCGCTTAAGCAAAACGACGAAGGACAGGTCGTGTTGGCCATTCACGGCATCCGAAAAGAGCCTAATCTGAATTATCCTTTTTTCGGTCACGAGTTCAGCAAGGAAGATAAAGACAATCTGCTGCAAACAGGTAATATGGGACGCATAGTGGATCTCACCAATCCGAAAAACAATGAGATCATGCCTTCCATTATCAGTATAGACAGGTTGACCAATGAGGTAATCGCACTGCGCACGGATTTCATTAAAATTCCCGATGAAATTAAAGGTGTAAAACTAAGCGAAGAGCAAAAACAAACTTTATTTGAAGGTAAACCGCTTACATTAGAAGGTATGGTTTCAAAGAAAGGTACTGCATTTGATGCATCTGTGCAGTTTAATGCCGACAAACGTTTTGTTGAATTTCTCTTTGATAGAAATGATCCTAACAAGCAGAACCAGACGCAGGGAGCACCAAAAAACTTTAGAGATAAAGAACTCGATAATGATCAATATCAAAAACTCAAAGATGGTCAAACAGTTTATATCAGCGGCTTAGTGGATAAAAAAGGGAAAGAATACAATGGATATATCACCTACAACAAAGAAACCAATAAAACAGATTTTTCATTCCAAAATCCAGATAAAATCAAAGAACAAATAAAACCTTCTGAAGCCCACAAAACGCAGACTGCTGTCAATTCCGAAGGCAAAACTAACGAAGCTACTAAGAACATACAGGAGCCATTAAAATCAGGACAAACAAATCCCGATGACAAGAAACAACAGCAACAACAAGAATCAAGTGCACCTGCTAAATCAAAAGGGCCTAAAATGTAATAAGATATGATAACAATTATTACAGAAAAGCCCAGTGTAGCAAGGGAAATAGCCGTTATAATCAGAGCCACCGAAAAAAAAGATGGCTACCTGACAGGTAATGGCTATTTTGTTACATGGGCACTGGGCCATCTTGTAGGATTAGGAATGCCCGAAGATTACGGCATCACAGGATTTGACAAAGCATCACTGCCGATACTTCCAAACCCTTTTTTACTGACTGTCAGAAACGTCAGTAAAAAGCAAGGGGATTCTGTAGATACAGGAGCACTAAAACAACTAAGAATCATTAGAGAGCTCTTTGACAACAGCGATAATATTATTGTCGCCACCGATGCAGGACGTGAGGGCGAACTCATTTTTAGGTACATATACGAATACTTGAAGTGCAATAAACCCTTTAAGCGACTTTGGATAAGCTCCCTTACCGAAAAAGCCATTAAACTAGGTTTTGATAATCTCAAAGACGGAAAAGAATTTGACGGATTATATCAGGCAGCACAAGCCAGGAGCCGTGCAGACTGGCTTGTGGGTATCAATGCCACGCAAGCGCTCTCCATTGCAGTTTCTAACGGGGTTTATTCACTCGGAAGAGTGCAGACACCTACATTGGCTTTAATATGCAAACGCTATCTGGAAAACAGGAGTTTCAAAGTAAAAAATTACTGGCAGATTCAGTTGTCCCATAACAAGGAAATGATAGATTTTAAAAGTATCTCAAAAATCAAATGGGAAGATAAAAAACTAGCCGCTGATGTGTTGAAAGCCATTGCGCGAAACCAAACGGCAATAATTACATCCCAAGTGACCAAAAGCGTTACAGAGCAACCGCCTTTATTGTTCGACCTTACCGGCCTGCAAAAAGAAGCCAATAAAAAATTAAACCTTTCGGCCGAAGAAACCCTTAACATTTGCCAGAGCCTTTACGAACAGAAATTTATCACATACCCACGTACCGCAAGCAAATACATTCCTGAAGATATGTGGGCAGAGATTCCTAATCTTGTAAGAGCTTTACAAAAGAGGGAAAATATTAAACAAAACCTATCTCAAATGAAATGGCGCCGTTTTAATAAACATATTGTGAACGATCTGCGTGTTACCGACCATCATGGATTATTAACTACTGATAGAATCCCATCAGCCCTGAATCCAAAGGAAAATGCGGTTTATAATATGATTGCATTTCGATTACTTGAAGCCGTTGCACAACCCTGTATCAAAGAGATAACGGATGTCGATATACAAGTTTTGCACTACGATTTTACAGCAAATGGCTGTAAAATTACAGAACCTGGGTGGCGCTTCATTAAAGGCAGTTTTTCTGATAACGATACAGAACAAGTACTGGATTTGCCTGAGTTGAAAAAAGGCGATGATCTTAAAATAAAGGAGGCTTTTGTTCTGGCAAAGAAAACCAAACCGCCTGTGCTTTACACTGAAGCAGGCCTTTTGTCAGCTATGGAAAGTGCCGGAAATGATATCGAAAATCAAGGTGAGCGAAAGGTTTTGCAAAATTTAGGTATCGGCACTGCAGCTACAAGAGCATCAATTATCGAAATATTGTTTACCCGTAATTACATAAATAGGGAAAAGAAATCTCTGGTACCAACCGAAAAGGGATTATTGGTATACGAATTGGTCAAAGAAAAAAAAATAGCAGATGTGGCGATGACTGCCCAATGGGAACTTGCATTGGAAAAAATCGAGAACAACGAATCAGATGCAGGAAAATTTCAAAAGCAAACGGAAAATTACGCTGCATCTATTGCCAATGAATTGTTGCAGATCCCAATTGCGAAAAACAACTTGCCAGACCTCATCTGCCCGAAATGTAAAAGCCAACAACTTATCATACGTGACAAAATAGTAAAGTGTCCTGAAGAGACTTGCAACTGGATACAGTTCCGCAATGTCTGCGGTGCGCAAATCAGTATAGACAATATTAAAAGTCTTGTCAGCAAGGGTACAACTTCACTCATTAAAGGAATGAAAAGCAGGTCAGGAAAGAAATTCGATGCGTACATCGTACTGAACGATAATGCCGAAACTACCTTTGAATTTGCCAAAAATTAAAGCTTCACAAGTAATGGAAAATAAACCTACCCTCAGCACCATGGAAATCAGAAATCTGATTTATTCCATACGTGGAAAGCAGGTTATGCTCGATAGCAACCTTGCTTCCTTATACCAGGTGGAAACAAAGAACCTAAATAAAGCCATAAAAAGGAATATTGAAAGGTTTCCTGAATCCTTTTGTTTTCAATTGAATGAAGAGGAAGCTGAAATCTTGAGGTTCCAAATTGGAACCTCAAGTTTGAGTTACGGTGGAAGACGCTATTTACCTTATGTTTTTACGGAACAAGGTGTTGCAATGGCATCTGCCATACTCCGTTCTCACATTGCCGTTAAGGTCAGTGTAGAAATTATGGAAGCCTTTGTAGAAATGCGTAGAATCCTTATGAGCAACGCTTCACTTTTTCATCGATTAGATAAGATTGAATTCAAACAATTAGAAGCTGACCAAAAATTTGAAGAAATTTTTAAGGCTTTGGAAAGCGATAAGCTCCATAGCGAAAAAGGGATTTTCTATAACGGGCAGGTTTTTGATGCCTATGCCTTTGTTTCCAATATTATCCGAGCTGCCAAAAACTCCATTATCCTACTGGATAATTATGTCGATGACACGGTACTAACTTTACTGGGTAAACGCAGCGATAATGTTACCGCAACTATCTACACCTGCAATATCAGCAATCAGCTACGACTGGATGCGCAGCGATACAACAGTCAATATCCCCCGATTGAAATCGAAATTTTCCCTGATGCTCACGACCGGTTTTTGATAATCGACGATACGGAGCTCTATCATATCGGAGCCTCGCTCAAAGACCTTGGCAAAAAATGGTTCGCCTTTTCAAGAATGGATATTGAGGTTGGCAGAATGCTGCAGATCCTGAACAATGGAGGTAGCCTTAATTTTTAATGCTTTTCCCAATTAAGAATATCCAATTAAATAGTATAACAGTAAATCCTGATTATTTGATTAACTTTTCTGTTTTGCTTAAGAATTTGTCAACAGCTTGCTTAATATCAATATCCATTCTATCAGCTAACACAATCAGCCACCAAATATTTTCGCCAAGTTTATGCGTAAGTTCTTCTTCAAAGCCAATTTTCGGCCAGCGTTTCTGTTGTGCCATAATGTTTCGAGCTACTAAACCAGCATCGGTTAAATAAGCCAAAGCGTCCTCTTCCACGATCCATTCACTTCCATGGTGCAACACTTCTAGTCCATGGTACTTTTTTCTAATTTCCAAAGAGCGACGAATGATTTCGTCAAAATTATCTATGCTCATATTTTTTTATTAATGGATTAAATCTGCTTTTAAATAAATTATTTTATTTCCTTTAAGTTTAAAATCAAATGTACCGTCAATTTTACCTTCAGGAAAATCACCTGTAAACTGTACTTTCAAATGGGCAGTTGCTTCATCAATTATATTAAGTTTTATCTGCTCGGTATGCGTATTATATCCAATAAAGTAGCTATCGAAATATTGCTTAATTCCATGATGTCCTTCAAACTTTCTGCCTACTGATGGATCGTCTAAAACAGCTTCGGGCAAATAAAAACCAAGGTATTTTATAGTATCAAATGCATTGCTTGCAGCAACCCAATTTTTGATAAATGTTTCTATATTCATATCATTCTATTTTTTAACCACATTGGATGTGTCTCTAATATAGCTATGTGTACGGGACAGAATGGCGAGTGGGCTCCAGGCAGATACCCGATGCTCATTAGGAACTCATTTACAATTTCACCACCAGTAAAACGGAATGTTTTTTTGAACAGTTTTACCCATTCTTCTTTAGTTTTTGGGTGATGGTGTTCCAACCATTTGTCAAAACTGCCATATTCCTTTTGCAATTGAAAAATTGTTTTAGCATTTTCTATTGCTGCATTAATTTTCAGTTTGTTACGGATAATTCCCGAATCATTCAGTAATCTTTCACGGTCTTTTTCTGTATAGGCTGCCACTTTCGTAAGGTCAAAGTTATCATAGGCTTTACGGAAGTTTTCCTCTTTTTTAAGAATAGTTTCCCAGCTCAGCCCCGCTTGATTTATTTCCATAATCAGGCGGCCGAAGAGCTCATTGTCATCATGAATAGGAAATCCATAATGATTGTCATGATAATTCTGATGAAGGCTACGGCTCGGTTCGTTCATCATAGGGATATAGTTGCAATAACTCATTATTATTAATTTATGTTAGTACAAAGATCAGCTAAGCTGCGAAGATAAAGTTCGTCAAAAAGGAAGGTTTCGTTGCCATTTTGACGAACATTTTAATCTATTCTTAAAAGATCTTATTTTTCTCTTTTTTCAATAATCTTAGGGTCAATGGTATTTGGTACTGCGTGGTGTGAAAGATCTCCTGCTAATGTGATGAATAGTTCCCTAACCGAAAACTCCCATTTCCCATCCACATGCTTAAAGGTATCATGGTAACGTCCCACGGCAATTGGCTGTAAAGAAAGTCCTCTTTCGGCATCAGCTTGTAAAATTGTGAGATAGGATAACGCTGTAGCCTGATTTTTATCCTCCATAATATCCAAAACTGTGTTGGTGGTCACATGCGCCGTTCTAGGGTTCCGTCGGCATAGACCTGTAAGTTTTTGCTTAATTGGCTAATCACTTCTTTTCTCCCTTCTATCACATTTCTTGGGGATATAATTTTTCCGTTAGCAAATAAATCTCCAATCTTATCAAATCTGGCTTGGTCTACATAATGCGTGTACCGGCCAATTAAATTCTGAATTTGTTGTTCGCTGCTCATTTTTATAATTTTAGATTTTATCCTTTTTGTTATTTAGTGTCGACCAAATAGGTATCAGGGATATCCTTCAAGATATCCTCACCATACGCTGAACCCGGTGATTGATATCCCACTTTAAAGTCATTATTTAAGATGCGACTTGCTACTGCTAATACCGAAAGCGGTGTAAGGTCATATCCCGAAGGAGCATCTACATAAGCTTTTACTACTTTTCCGTCTTTGCCAGTAAGCTCAGCTGAAATTCCATTTCGCCCCGCTGCCCTTTCTTCTGATGTTGGTCCATCAGGCAGATTTTTGGAAGTTAAATCCGGAAGTTCAGTTGCAGGCAGTTTTAAGGAAAAAAATTCTTCGATATTTGGAATTCCCGTGGATTTATAGCTCAGGATAATTCCCCCAAGAGGCGTTGGCATACATTCCACTTCTTCTTTACCAAACGAAAATATTTTCGATTTTGGCTCAGGGTTGTTAACAATAGCTCCATTTTTACGTACTAATATGCCTAAGTCAGCGATGTTCTTGCTGCTCAATACAGATCCTTTGGAGAAACCTCCATAATGACGGAACCCTACTTTCAGATATTCAGGTTCTGACACCAATTTTGAAAGGTGTATCACCAGTGCATCATAGCTTACGAAAAGTCCCGCACCGGATATCAACTGTATCCCAGCTTTCCGAGCTTCGCTGTCCAACGATTGCGCCATTCGGTAGGTATCCAATTCTGCACTGATATCCAGATAGTGAACGCCAGCCTTCAGGCAAGCTTTCATAGCCTGTGAGGCAGTGAACTGAAAGGGCCCCGCCGCGTTAATTAAAACAGTTTTATCCTGTAATGTTTTTTTCCAGGCGTCCTCGGTATCGACTTCAAAAATGTGATAACCAACCGCTAATTCTTCTGCCAATTTCCGAGTTTTATTGGTTTCCCGTCCTGCAATTTCAAAATTAATATTTAACTCCTTTGCCCTGGCTGCAATGATTTTTCCAGTGTATCCCGTTGCCCCATAAATCAAGAGCTTATTTTTCTTGTTGTTCATATTCTTATCTTATTTAGGGTTTGAACACTATAAAGATGGATTTGACCCTCCGTCAATAATGTAATTTACCCCGGTGATATAGGATGCTTTTGGAGATACCAAAAAACCAACCAGTTCTGCTATTTCCTCTGGCACAGCCATCCTGCCCATAGGTATTCCCCCGAGACTATCCATCAAATTTTGTGTTACTTGTTCGACGCTCGAACCTGATGTTTCAGCCAGTGATTGCAAATAGGCATCCATGGTATCTGTCTTTACCATACCTGGAGAGACTGTCGCAACCCTTATCCCTTGAGGGCTAAATTCCTTCGACAAACTTTTGCTGTAATTATTTAGGGCTGCCTTAGCTACGGCATAGCCGCCCAATGATTGATATACCGGAAGCGTGCCTGTGACTGAAGAGATATGGATGATGACCCCGCTTTTCTTTTCTGCCATCTGCGGTAATATCGACCTGTCTATGCGTACAGCAGCTTGAAGGTTTAATTGCAGGTCATTTTCCCAATGTTCATCTGTAAGGGCAGCAAACCCTCCTGATGGACTGGTAGAACCACCCATGTTATTGACCAGAATATCTATTGTACCGAATTTTTCATTGACCTCTCTCACTACTGTATCGGTATCATTGGCAATAGTCAGATCCGCGGCAATAAAATGATGTTTTGTTTGCTCTTTTGCAGGGCGACTTCTCGCCGTTACGACAACGATAGCCCCAGCTTCCGATAATCTGTTAGCGATTGCCTTACCGATGCCTTTTGTACCTCCAGTTACCAAAGCTACTTTCCCTATGAGTTCTTTTTCCACTTTTTATGTATTTTAAATTGAATGATCTGCCGAAACCAACGTTTCCGATGTTATTATTTTTTTGACTATTCTTAAACTAAATGGCAATTAAACAGCTGGAAAGGTACCGCCGTCAACAAGCATATTGGCTCCAGTTATGTAACTAGAACCATCAGATACTAAAAAGGCCACCATGTTGGCAATTTCTTCAGGTTCGGCCAAACGGTTCATCGGCACGCCACCCATGCTATCCATAAGCTGTTGTGAAGTTTCTGTTACGGTTTTACCAATGGTTTGTGCATAGCTTTCCAGAAAAGTTTCCATAGCTGTTGTTTTGACCATACCCGGGGATACTGTATTTACCCGAATACCGTTTTTGGCAACTTCATTGGCCAGTGTCTTACTGTAGGCATTTAAAGCTGATTTCATTACCCCGTAAGAGAAATTGGACTGGTACAAGGGTATCTTACCGTTCAGCGAGGAAATATGAATCACAACTCCCGATTTCTTTTCAATCATCTTTGGAACCATAGCCTTATCCAGTCTGATAGATGCCAAAAGATTGAGTTCAATATCCCTGTTCCAGTCGCCGTCGCTGAGCATCTGAAAACCTCCTGCCGGAGAGGAAGTGCCGCCTACATTATTGATAAGGATATCTGGCGTTCCGTATTTTTCGATCAGTTTTTCTGTTAGTTCAGCTATAGCGGTACTGTCGGTTAGATCTGCCGCTATAAAATGATGCTCGTTTTTTTCTTCTGATGGCTTTCGTGCAGTTACCACAACTGTTGCTCCATTGGACGCCAACTTATCTGCTATGGCTTTTCCGATACCTTTTGTCCCACCGGTAACCAAGGCTATTTTACCCGATAATTCTTTAATTGAGTTTTCCATTATTTATTATTATTATTATTATTGAAACGCTTGTTTCAGATTTGATTAAAAAAATTAGTATTCTTTAGCTACGGGATCTCGCAAGATGGTCTTCAGATGCTCCTGACTTTGTCCCAATTCAAAAGGGGTTAAGTGAATTTCGTGGTGCATTCCAGATTTCTTAAATCCATTCTCGGAAGCAAATTTTTGGAGCACAGGCAGTGTTTGCAATTCTCCTGCAAAAGGTCCTTTATGCAAAAGCTGCACACAAGTTCCTGCCGAATAAGTAAAATATTCAAAGTCGTTTGCGAAAGGGAGATCGCTTTTTTGCCCCACTTCTTGAATGGTTTCAGCTTTTATAAACTCTGGAATGCGGATCGCAATTCTGTAGTGTAGCAGATCCAGGTCAACTGTCGTATAGAAATTTCCGATATCTACATACCCCACTTTTTCCTCATCAAACCAGTAGAATATTTCTACCACGTTGCTTGAAAATGCCAAATCTGTCGCATCACAATGATACGCCAATAAAGCAACAAATTCTTTAATAGCAGCTTTCTTTTCATAGAAAACAGCAGTTCCGGGACTTCCTTCCCCGATAATAGATATGTAGCTTGCTTCGCCTATTTCCAATACTTCAGGCTTTTCATTTGCCGTGTAATAGTCGTTGTATTCTTTCAGTATGTTCATAATTTTAAAACGTTTGTTTCAGATTTATATAAAAAAATTATTGGTTAATTTGCTTGATCAGGAATGTTGCCATATTCTTGATACGATTTTTGTTTTTATGGATGATAAAAAATTCGTGCCAGCCACTGAAATGATTGATGATATAGTCCGTTAGCATAGCTGCATCCTGGCTTATCGTTATTTCTCCATTCTGAATTGCTTTTTCCACCAAACCGTTCAATAGATTATAGGTAAATTCATTGTCAGCCTTAATGATTTTTTGTACCTGTTCATCGGTACTTGCCACTTCGAAAGTGGTTTTAATAGCCATACAGCTATTAGGTTCATTAGTTATGACATAAACTGAAGATTGTATAAATTTTTCGATCGCCTTTATAGGAGATTTGATGGGCTCTAACTGTTTTACGGCTTCCTTCATTCTGGTCTCGGTATAATGCTTTATACTACGGATAAAAAGCTCGTGCTTGTCTCCAATGGTATTATAAAGACTGCTGCTGTTGATGCCCATAGCTTCGGTCAGATCCCGCATTGTGGTGCCATTATAGCCTTTCCTCCAAAAGACATCCATTGCCTTGGAAACTGCTAATTGTTCGTCAAATTCAACATTTCTTGCCATAATTCATTTGCAAAGATATAAAAATATCTGAAACAATCATTTCAGAATTCAATATTTTGTCGCCCTAATTTAATTCAATAAACTTTTTTTATAGTCTGAAGGGGAGAACGAAGTTTTACTTTTAAAGAGTTTATTTAATGATTGTGGATGTTCAAATCCTAAATGATACGCAATTTCAGCGATAGTCAGTTCATCCTTTGCCAGATATTCTTTAGCCTTTGCTATCACTTTTTCGTGAATGTATTGCTGTGTATTCAATCCGACAAGGTTCCGCAGCAGATCGCTCAGGTAACGAGGTGTAACATTAATATTTTCTGCAACAGAATTAACAGTCGGCAGTCCCTTGATAAGTAATTTATCGTCCCTAAAATAGTTTTCCAACGTCTCCTCCAATTTGGAAAGAATATCATTATTTATATTCTTTCGTGTCAGGAACTGTCGGTCATAAAAACGGTTGGCATAATTGAGTAAAAGCTCAATTTGTGAAATGATTACATCCTGACTGAATTTATCAATACGTTCTCCCAGTTCATCCTCAATAAATCTGTAAATACTCAGAATTGTTTCTTTTTCCTTTTCAGAAAGATAAAGGGCCTCGGCGGCCGAGTAGCCAAAAAAACCATAATGTTTGATCTGTGTATTTAACGAATAGTGTCGAATGAAATCGGGATGGATGTGAAGTGTCATTCCGCTGTAATCGGCTTCTTCGTCTTGCATTTTCAATAACTGTCCTGGTGCTATGAATGACATTCCGCCCGCTTCAAAATCGTAATATCCCTGGCCATATCTCAGTTTTCCGGAAAAGCTTGTCTTGAAAGATATCTTGTAAAAGTCTAGTATAATACCTTGTTCAAATTCCTTTGGATCAAACTTAGCATCTCCATAATTTAATATACTGATCAGCGGATGTAATGGTGCCGCTTGCCCCATAGCCCGATGTAATTGGGATAGCGAACTGAATATGACAGGCTGTTTTTTCATAATACAAATTTAAGTAATTCTTAAAGAAGTTGTTTCTGCCAAATTGATATAAAATCCGACAGAAACAATGAATCTAAAATATAAATTGCGAACGTATTTTTTCGAATTGTCCTTCGGGCGTCAATTCCAGGCGTTCCTTGTATAAACCAATAGCATCATTACCTGCAATATACCTGAGCTGTTCTTTGT
Source organism: Flavobacterium johnsoniae (assembly GCF_001879205.1). Lineage (GTDB taxonomy): Bacteria > Bacteroidota > Bacteroidia > Flavobacteriales > Flavobacteriaceae > Flavobacterium > Flavobacterium johnsoniae_A. The sequence continues at coordinate 350,699 of NZ_MLFK01000009.1, read as the reverse complement.
TGTCAGTGGCTGCATCATAAATAATCTGGGCCACGTCTTCTGCTTTTGCATAATTTGCAAGCTGATCCTCGCTATAGCCCTCGCTAACTTTTGCCACCAGTTTAGTGTACGCTTGATGCATTCCACCCTGTAAAGACCTTCCCGCAAAGTCAGTCTGCATTCCGCCCGGTGCAACCACTTTAACTTTTACCCCAAATTGTGCTAATTCGTATGCCAGGCTCTCTGAAAAACCATCCACAGCAAATTTGGTAGCATTATAGATAGAACAGGTGGGATAACCTACTAGTCCAAATGTACTGGTAATATTGATGAAGCTTCCACTTTTCCTTTCCCTAAAATATGGAACAAAAGCTCTGGTTACGTTAACTACACCCATGAGATTGGTATGCAGCTGAGATAGAATTTGCTCGTCTCTCAAAGCTTCCAGCGGACCTATCAGACCGTAACCAGCATTGTTTAACACGACATCTACTGGATGGGATTGTAAAATAGCCTCAATTGTTTTTTGAATAGATAAACTATCAGTAACATCCAATTGAACCATGGTTACATTTACAAGTTCCTTTAGTTCCTCTTCCTTTTCAGGGTTTCGCATCGTTGCAATAATGTTCCAACCCTTTGAATGAAATAATTTAGCTGTTGCTTTACCAAGTCCAGATGAAGCTCCGGTAATAAAAATTGTCTTTTGCATATTTCTTTATTTAGATTAACTATGCAAAAGTGCACATTCCTTAAAACCTGAAATTAATCAAAAACGCAATATTATTAGCCGAAATGACAATGTAACATTAAAGAAGAATAGCTGTTAAATTAGTTCTTGAAATAACTTAACTATTTCTGCACAAGGTGCTGCAATGCAGGGTCATTCTTGATGCGCTCCATTTCACTAACAACAATATTCAGTATGTCAGATTTTATACGTTTGTAATTGCTTTCAATTTCATCCTTCATCTTATCTTCTCCCTGCTCGGTTACAAAAGATAAAATTTCCGGTATCTTCTGGTAACTTTTAGTTTCTGAAGCAACTTTTACATTATCCACGACAATTTCAGCATGAAAGATTTTCTGCTCGATGCGTTCATCAAAATTGTCCGACACAGAACCAACAAAAAAACCTTGTGTCAGGGTGGATATTTTGGAAGCCGGTATAAGACTGTCCAATTGAGTTGATATTGAAGTTGATGTATCATTGCGGTTGATGCTCATGCTCTGCCTTTTCTGCAATACTTTCCCGAATCTTTCCGAAAGGCTTTTTGCAGTTTCTCCAACCACTTGGCCGCTAAAAACATTACCTACGGTGTTCTGAATTACCTTGCTCTCTTTGTCGCCATAATCCCTTGTCAGCTGGGAATAATCCTGAAAGCCCAAACAAACAGCCACCTTATTACTTCTGGCGGTTGCAATAAGGTTATCCAATCCTCTAAAATAGATCGTCGGCAGCTCGTCTATGATAACCGAACTTTTCAACTGACCCTTTTTGTTAATAAGTTTAACGATACGCGAATTGTACAATCCCAATGCAGCAGAGTAGATATTTTGTCGGTCAGGATTATTGCCTACGCATAATATCTTAGGCTCTTTGGGATTGTTGATGTCCAATGAAAAATCATCGCCTGTCATAACCCAATAAAGTTGTGGCGAAATCATTCTTGACAAAGGGATTTTTGCAGAGGCTATCTGTCCCTGTAATTGGTCTTGTGCGCCTCCCTGCCAGGCATCCATAAAAGGCGATAAATAGTTTTCCAAGTCGGAATATGAGGTTAAAATCGTAAATACGTCTGAGTATTTTTTATTCAAGAGTTCAATAGCGTGTGGAAACGTACAATACTTACCGTCGTCATAAATTTTCAGGTACCATATGATTGCAGCCAAAAGGATAATCGGGCTTTCGACGAAAAAATCACCCTGCTTCTGTATCCAGCTACGATTGAGGTTCAGCATTATCGTGTATGCTGCTTCATAAGCATCCGAGATATCCGTCATGAAATCAGGATTAAGCGGATTGCAACGATGGCTCTTTCGGGGGTTATCAAAGTTGATGACATAGAATTTTGGTTGTACTTTGTATTTATCGCTGTGCTTTAATAAATGATTATATGCAATGGTAGAAAGGTCATCAAATTTGAAATCGTAGATGTACATTGAGAAACCTTTCTCAATCTGCTGTTTGATATAATTGTTTACGATTGCATATGATTTTCCTGAGCCCGGTGTACCTAAAACGATCGTTGCCCGAAAAGGATTGACTATGTTAATCCACCCATTGTTCCATTTTTCTTTGTAGTAAAACTTCGTGGGAAGATTGACAGAATATTCGTTTTCCATCAATTTAGTTTCCTGCATAAAACTTTCGTTCTCGTTATTGAAAACATCGTCCATCAGATTATTACGAAGCAATCGGCTCATCCAGACTCCGGCAACCATTAAAGCGATATAACCTAAACCAGTTGTAACGATATAAGAAATTGTAGCGGTATTGACTGATAGCTTTAATAAAGCTGTGTTCAGAAAAAACAGAACAAATCCAATTGCCAAAGCAATATAAATTTTAGTCCAGGTTATATTTTGGTTCTTAACTCCCTTTGATCCAAGGCAGCTTAAAGCTAATAACACCAAGGCAAATACTTTGGTATAAAGAGTATGCGAGAACAATCCTGCGGTAAGCTGAAAATTGCCTAATATTTTGTTGATTACCTCTAGTGTCCAGCCCCGATCTATAAAGTAACCGTAGCAAAACCAATAAATGTGCATCAGTATCAATAGGATACTTACTGCCCGCATAAAAGCCATAATTTTGGCTAATCCTCTTAAATCATCTTCTCCCTGCATTATTTTAATTTTTAATGTTCGGGCATGAATTTAAAAGCTATGCAGCTAGGCTATTTCAATGTAGAAGTCATAGGCGGTCTGTGGCAGTGTTTGGCTGAATTCTTATTTCTGTCCTCTTATGCGGTTTCTCTTTTTCTTCAATCTATTGGCAAAATCCTGCTCCTGGTAATCTTCTCCTTGAGCTTCTGGAAATAAGCCACCAAATGCATCAAGCAAATTCTCGTCATGTTTTTCGGCAGTATTAAGGAAGTCGAACAAACGATGAGGTTCATTTGCAGGAAGATCTGTACTATTTGATGTCGATATTTTCGATTGTAGTTTAACCTGTCCTTTTATTTCAGGTTCGATATTGTTGTTCCAATAATCATTAAAAGTATTGGACGAAAACTCTTTGCCCAATCTTGAACCGTTCCACACTGTCTTAGAATTATGGTCTATAAAGGTAATTCCGTAAATTCGTCCTGTATCATTTCTCCGTGCTACCACGTTAATTCCTTGCTCCCTTAACTGTTTTTTAAAAGCCTCTTCGTCACTTGTTGATTGCACGGCAATGGTAACGACAGCTTTAATGGTCGGCTTTGCCACGTGGTCTTTTAATGTTTCTTTACATTTTGCATAATGCAATTCCAGAGCCGGCAGTCCGGCATTCTTTCCAAATAAAGAAGCCTTGAAAGGATGTCCGGCTCTTTCGCCTTTTTCATTCAAAGGGATATATAACAAACCCTGCTGCATTTTTCCTTTCAACTCGCCCTGCACTTTTTCGGTGGTAATATTAAAAAGAGAAAGCAAGGCATTAAATTCTCCTAAAGTTTGGAATCGATAGTAGTTAGGCAGGTGACGAACTACTGAAGCTATCCGACTTTTAACATCACCTGCCTTATAATCTACAGGACGGAAAACCTTGTCTATCTGTTTATGCTCTTTATCTGTTGCGGGTATCAAACCGTATTTCCTTTCCAGTTCACGGCAGACGTTCATAGAGCGCATTTTCTCAAAACTGTCCGCAATCTTTTTGCCCTCTTCATCCACACAGACCGATACAATATGAATATGGCTGCGGTCAATATCAGTATGTTTGAAAACCACATAAGGCTGCTGGCCGTAACCCATCTCCTGCATATATGCTTCTGCCATTTCCCTGTACCTGTCGTCACTTATCTCATCTTTCGGATCAGGATTGAGCGAGATATGCAGCGTATGTTTCTCGGTATTGCGATTGGCTATCAGGTAAGGGGCAAAAGATTGGACTAATTGCGCAACCGAATAAAGACCGCTAGCGGTTTCAATTATCTTATTGCCAAACAATATTTCCCCTTTTTCATTCTCAACTTTGAGCTGGTTGTAGGCTAAAGCTCCGTATAAATTTGCGCTTCTTCCGATTTTTGCTATCATTTCTAAGGCTGTTTTTTCAGATATTTTGCGTCAAATTCTTCAGTTATTTGGATGATTTTTTGGCATAGTGCCGCCATTTCAGCAGTTTGTTTTTCCAATTTGTAGAGAAAAGCCGCCGCCTTTTTCTCGGAAAAATGACGGTACAATAGCTTGACAATCTGATTATAATTCACCCCTACGGAGCGGAACTGACTATGAAACGAAGTCAACCGCATATAAAAATCAACTGTTCCTTTGTCAATTTTAATCGATTTCATCTCCTTGCTGAACAGCAGCGAGGTGATAAATTTTGCTTTGTTGGGAATACTCGATGTTTCAAAAAGCGATAAAAGTTTGGCATTTTCCGTATCTGTCAGACGAAATACATGGCGATGGATGCTTGGATCGCTTTTGCGCTTGCGTCCACCCTTGTGTTTTTTGTTGTTATTGTTCTCCTTCATTATTTATCCATTATTAAATTTTATAAAAACCTGACTTCGGAAGGTTTTTTCAGCCCCCGGCCAGGCAAGTTGTTTTGAGGCACTAACTCGTTTAAGAGTGCCTCAAAACACAACTTGCCGTGTTCTGGTGAACACAAAAATCCGCCCTTCGGGACGGATTAAATGTAACAGGGAAAACGGCTCGAAGCCGTTCCGTTATTCTCCGTTTATTCATAAGTCGTTGCATAAATCTTTTAATAAAAATTTATTTCACAAAGTAAATCCCTGTTTATAAAAGGATTGTAATATGAATAGTTACCAAACACTTCCTTTGAGCGACAAGCAATGCCACACCCATAGAGTGCAACAAAAATGATTCGTCCTTTGTGTTTGAATGTTGGCAGGACGACAATCAGCCTGTACTTCACGACAAGTGTATTGGGCACATTCCAGATTGCATATCATCTGGCTTTCATGATTGCAAGAATGCAAGATCGTAACAATGCGGAAATGTTGGAAAGCGTGACGGCTGGCCGTGAGACTATCCTGAATGAAGGGATGAAGGGATGAAAGAACATAAGTAAGATGGAATTCCCGCCTGACTAGATACAGAGGTGAATGCAGTGATGCTGTACTTAAAAAAAGCAGGCAATCAGAAATGTCGGCCGGCAGCCCTGACAGCTACCCTGCTAAATAGTAAGAATGAAATCAGTGTAGCCTCCAAAACTGTATTGCTAGAATATATAAACTTTAAATTATAAAATATGAACACAAAAAAGAAACCTTTGTTTATCGCCTTTTCTTCTCAAAAAGGCGGTGTTGGTAAAAGTACATTTACAACCCTTCTAGCAAGTGTGCTGCACTATCGTTTGGGCTACAACGTAGCCGTATTTGATGCAGATTTTCCACAGCATAGTCTTGTGAAAATGAAGACAAGGGATTTGGCAATGGTAATGGAAAACGAAGCTTTGAAAAAGCTGGCGTATAGACAGTTTACTACCATCAACAAAAAAGCCTATCCCATTATGCCATACAAAGCGGACAGCGTATTGGAAGCAGCTCAAGAGTTTGTGAATGATTCTCCCACGCCGGTTGATGTTGTATTCTTTGACCTGCCCGGAACAGTTAACACGCCCGGGATCCTGAAAGCATTGGCGGGAATGCACCACATTTTTAGCCCGATCACGGCTGACCGTGTAGTAATGGAAAGTACACTAATCTTCACACAGCTTTTGCAGGATGTGATTATGAAAAAAGGGGAAACCTCCATAGAAACTATTAACCTGTTCTGGAACCAGGTTGACGGCAGGGAAAGCACGCCTTTGTATGAAGTTTATAACCAACTTATTGAACAATTAGGTTTAAGCCTTATGCAAAGCCAAATCAAGAACAGCACACGTTTTCGCAAAGAAAGTGAAGTGGACAGCAAAACCGTTTTCCGTTCCACCATATTGCCTCCAGATGAACGCTTGATGAAAGTGTGTCAATTAGACCTGTTCATACACGAATTTTTAAAAATTACACAATTGTAGATTTATGGAAAAGGAAAATAAGAGAAAAACCCCGCCGGACATTAATGAAGAACTGATGATGGACCTGATGGTTGACGGCGTTAAAAAAGAAGGGATACAGTTTCCGCCTGAACCAATCAAAGAGACGCAAAAGATAGATGTAAAACAGGAAGAGTTACTGCCGATTAAACCTGTACAAAGGGAAAAGAACCGAACAAAGAAAGGTTTTGACGGAAGTTATGGCGGCCACTTTTTGAAAACCCACTCAATGACTAAGCGTGGAGATAAGAGTATTTACATCCGTCAGGAATATCACGAGCGTTTGTCCCGCATTGTACAGGTAATAGGGAAAAATCAGATACCGCTGTATGCCTATCTCGACAATATTCTTGAACATCATTTTGAAATATTTGAGAAAGCAATTACTGAAGATTTTAATGAGAAGTTTAAACCCATTTTTTAAAATATTATGATTATGAAAAATTTATTTAAGAAAACCAAGCTGCCTGCACAAATTGGGCAATACAAAGACAATTTTTTACAACCGGCAGAATTTATAGCTAGAAACGGCAAGTCGGTGTATATCAGTGAGGATTTTCACAGGATGATATCACGTATTGTTTTTATCCTCGGCGATGGAAAAATCACAATCTCAGATTACATGTACAACGTGCTAAAGCAGCATTTTCACGATTTTGGAGAGGATATAAAGACGCTGCATATTGAAAAACAAAAACCAATTCTTTGATTATGGAAATAGTTATTGTGATATGCCTGCTAATAGTCATAGTCCTGCTTCTGCAGGACAAGATTGTCATTAAGAAAAGCTTAAAGCAACAGCAGACTAAACAGGAAAAAATTAATCCAAACCTGCCCGATATTATGGGTCAGCCCAAGCCTGTAAGAAGCCTTTCAGTCCCAAACAATGCCACTAAAAGCCAAATTGAGGAAACAGCGGTGAATCCCGATAATTTTGACATTGAATACGACGAAAATGAAAACGTAGGTGTTCAAATTCCGCAGGAAGAGCTGGACGAAGTTTTCAGTAATATGCCTGATTTTGAACAGGAAGAAGAAGAATGGAACAGGTACGGAATATCCAGCGCAGATGACGGTTTTGCCCAAGGGGTTACCTTCGAGGAACTAAGCTCCGTGGGGATGCTGCTTCAAAAAGATAAATTGGAGCCCTCTCAACAGGAAACAGCGATAGCTTTAGTTCAGAAAATACAGGGAACCGAATTATTCAGCCTGCTGGAAAATTCCATAGAAAGTGCCTCCCGAAAAATAGCCGAGCTGTTGGACGGGAGCCTTTCCTCTGAAAAGAATTCCAGTTCTTCCTATCTGCGGAAAATTGATTTGAATGAATTTGATATTGGGGAGTATGTTTGAAAGGGTAATACTCCCCTTTCTCATTTAACAAAAAACGTCAAACTTAAATGTTTGACGTTTTTTTATGCTAAAACATTAAGAATAACGCCACAGATAGTCAACTGATTCCACAGACAGCCACTTTACGGCAGGCACTTGATTTTCATCACACTTTTGTTGCCAGAGCCCGCATAATGCGGAAATACAGTAACAATTTAAAGTGTTTCATTATGAAAAAACAAAGAAAAAAATTCCTGCCGGCAGTAATCATAATGCTGTCATCCTTAAAGTTATCGGCGCAGGGAAACGGAACAGCAGGTATCACGGAAGCCACCCAAATGGTTACCTCCTATTTTGATCCCGCCACACAACTTATCTACGCCATTGGAGCTGTGGTCGGCCTGATCGGAGGGGTTAAGGTGTACAATAAATTCAGCAGCGGAGATCCCGACACCTCAAAAACCGCGGCGAGCTGGTTCGGCGCCTGTATCTTCCTTATTGTCGCGGCTACCATCCTTCGCTCCTTCTTTCTTTAACCTTGCCTATGAATACTTACAACATCAACAAAGGCATAGGAAGAACAGTCGAGTTCAGGGGACTCAAGGCACAGTACCTATTCATCTTCGCAGGAGGGCTGCTTGGAATACTTATCCTGGTCATGATTTTATACATGGCCGGGACCAGTTCCTATATCTGTCTTTTTCTCGGCACAGGCGGCGCCTCGCTCATTGTCTGGCAGACCTTCTCGCTGAACAGGAAGTACGGGGAACACGGACTGATGAAAATTGGGGCAAAAAAAAGGCATCCCCGTTACATCATATGCCGCAAGCCAATACGACGTTATTTAAGGTCAACCGCTAAATCCAGCATCGTATGAGAAACGCAGCCAAGACTACAACACTGGAAAGCAGATTTCCGCTGCTAGCAGTAGAGAACAACTGCATCCTTTCAAAGGATGCGGATATTACCGCCTGCTTTGAAGTCCGTCTACCCGAACTCTTTACGGTCGCTTCTGCCGAATATGACGCTATTCATTCTGCCTGGCATAAGGCCATTAAGACACTTCCCGATTTTACAGTCGTCCATAAACAGGACTGGTACATCAAGGAGAACTATGATCCTGAAATGGACAAAGAAGTGCAGAGTTTTCTGGCCAGGTCTTATCAGCGGCACTTTAATGAGCGCCCGTTCCTGAACCATTACTGTTATCTGTTTCTTACCAAGACGACCAAAGAGCGCATGCGGATGCAGAGCAATTTCTCCTCATTGTGCAAAGGTGTACTGATACCAAAAGAAATCAGGGATAAAGAAACAGTTCACCGTTTTATGGAAGCCGTTGCCCAGTTTGAGCGCATTATAAACGACTGCGGATTTGTCAAAATCAGCCGTATGAGCGAAGAAGACATTTTAGGTGAGCAAGGCAGGCCGGGGCTGTTGGAACAGTACCTGACCCTTTCAAGGAAATCAGGTACCTCGATGCAGGATATTGTGCTGGGCAGCGAAGAGGTACGCGTAGGAAATAATAGGCTGTGCCTTCATACGCTTTCCGACACAGAGGACCTACCCTCATCGGTATCAGCTGATAAGCGATATGAAAAACTCTCCACAGACCGCAGCGACTGTCGTTTATCTTTTGCATCTCCTGTGGGGTTAATGCTTAACTGCAATCACATTTACAACCAGTACCTGTTTTTGGACAACAGTGAGGAGAACCTGCAGAAGTTTGAAAAGTCCGCCCGAAACATGCACTCGCTGGCACGCTACAGTCGGGCCAACCAGATCAACAAAGAGTGGATAGAACGCTATCTGAATGAGGCGCATTCCTTTGGACTGTCGTCAATCCGCGCACACTTCAATATCATGGCATGGTCTGACGACCCGTCTGAACTTAAACAGCTGAAAAACGACTGCGGGAGCGCACTGGCCCTTATGGAATGCAAGCCAAGGCACAATACTACTGATACGGCGGCGCTGTACTGGGCGGGTATGCCCGGCAATGCAGGAGATTTTCCAAGTGAGGAAAGCTTTTACACCTTCATTGAACCGGCATTGTGTTTCTTCACCCAAGAAACCAATTACCATGATTCCCCTTCGCCATTCGGCATCAAGATGGCAGACAGGCTGACGGGAAAACCTATCCATCTGGACATTTCAGACTTGCCGATGAAACGCGGTATCATTACCAACCGCAACAAGTTCATACTAGGTCCCTCGGGAAGTGGCAAGTCTTTTTTCACCAACCATATGGTGAGGCAGTATTATGAACAGGGCGCCCATGTCCTACTGGTAGATACCGGTAACTCCTATCAAGGATTGTGCGGACTGATTAATGGAAAAACCAAAGGCGAAGACGGCGTATATTTTACCTATACCGAGGATAATCCCATTGCCTTTAACCCTTTCTATACCGATGACGGGGTTTTCGATATTGAAAAAAGAGAAAGTATCAAGACGCTCATACTGACATTATGGAAACGTGATGACGAGCCTACCACCCGCTCCGAGGAAGTGGCACTGTCCAATGCCGTAAGCGGTTATATTGAAAAGATTAAACGCGATGACGCCTTTCCGTCTTTCAATGCCTTTTATGAGTTTGTTCAGGGAGATTACCGAAGCGTACTGACAGAAAAACAGGTAAGGGAAAAAGACTTTGACATTGCCAATTTTCTTAATGTACTGGAGCCTTATTACAAAGGCGGCGAGTATGATTACCTGCTGAATTCCGACAAGCAGCTGGATCTGCTTTCCAAGCGTTTTATAGTCTTTGAGATTGATGCGATCAAGGAGCATAAAATCCTCTTTCCAATTGTAACGATCATCATTATGGAAGTGTTCATCAACAAGATGCGAAGGCTTAAGGGCATCCGAAAACTGATCCTGATTGAAGAGGCTTGGAAAGCTATTGCAAAGGAAGGTATGGCAAATTATATAAAGTATTTATTTAAGACTGTCCGGAAGTTCTTTGGCGAGGCCATTGTGGTGACCCAAGAGGTAGATGACATTATCCAATCCCCTATTGTTAAGGAAAGCATCATCAATAATTCGGACTGCAAGATTCTTCTCGATCAGCGCAAATACATCAACAAGTTTGATGAAATACAGGCCATGCTCGGACTGACAGACAAAGAAAAAGCGCAGGTGTTATCCATTAATATGAACAACGATGCATCACGTCTTTACAAAGAAGTATGGATCGGGCTTGGAGGGACACACTCGGCTGTCTATGCCACAGAAGTGTCCGCTGAGGAATATCTCGCGTACACGACAGAAGAAACAGAAAAAATGGAAGTAATGCAGCTTGCCGCTGAACTTGGCGGCAATGTAGAACTCGCCATTAAGCAGATCGCCAGCAGGCGCCGCGAACAGGAAAATCAATAATCAATAACAATTTAAAAACCGATAACAATGAAAAAAATACTATTTATGGTGTCTGCGGCAATTATGCTTGCCTCGGCTCCATCAGCAAATGCCCAGTTTGTGGTTACCGATCCGGCCAATCTTGCCTCGGGGATTCTCAACAGCGCCAACGAGATCATACAGACTTCCTCTACAGTTAGCAATGTGGTCAAAAATTTCAAGGAAGTCGAAAAGGTATACAAGCAGGGCAAAGAATATTACGATAAGCTACAGGCGATTAACAATCTGGTAAAGGACGCCCGCAAGGTACAGCAGACCGTCCTTTTGGTGGGTGATGTATCGGAAATGTATGTGCAAAATTTCGGTAGGATGCTTAATGATCCAAACTTTTCGGCAAGGGAGCTGACCGCCATTGCCAAGGGATATTCGGCGCTGTTGGGAGAGAGTACCGAGCTTTTGAAAGAACTCAAACAGATTGTCACCTCCTCTAGCCTGTCACTCAGTGATAAGGAGCGAATGGACATTATCGACCGTGTATACAAAGAGGTAAAAGAATACCACAGCCTGGTGCGCTACTACACCAATAAGAATATATCGGTGAGTATCCTGCGAGCTAAAAAACAGAACAGTACCAAAAGAGTCCTAGAGCTTTACGGCACCCCAAACCAAAAATATTGGTAATATGGAATTCAATAATCTTCACGAGGTACTTCGCTCGCTGTATGATGAGATGCTACCACTGTCCGCCGATATGGCGGCGGTGGCCAAAGGACTGGCAGGACTCGGGGCGCTGTTTTTTGTGGCCTTGAAAGTCTGGCAGGCGCTCAGCCGAGCTGAACCTATTGATGTCTACCCTCTTCTGCGCCCTTTTGCACTGGGCATCTGCATCATGTTTTTCCCGACAATCGTGCTGGGTACAATCAATGCTGTATTAAGCCCGATAGTTCAGGGAACACATAGCATTCTGGAAGATCAGGTTTTGGACCTGAACGATCTTCAGGCAAAAAAAGACCTGTTGGAGCATGAAGCGATGATCCGCAATCCCGAAACTGCCTATATGGTATCGGACGCGGAGTTCGACAAGAAACTGGACGAGCTGGGCTGGTCGCCTTCGGACATCGGGACAATGGCCGGAATGTATATGGACAGGCAGACCTATCAGATAGAGAAAATAATAAAAGAGTGGTTTCGCAACCTGCTCGAAATACTATTTCAGGCTGCAGCGCTGGTGATCGACACCATACGCATTTTCTTTCTCATAGTGCTGTCCATCCTCGGGCCTATCGCATTTGCCATATCAGTCTGGGACGGATTCCAGTCGACTCTCACGCAGTGGATTACAAGGTATGTCAGCGTTTATCTCTGGCTTCCCGTAGCGGACCTGTTCAGCTCAATGCTGGCGAAGATCCAGTCCCTGATCATTGAAAGGGACATAGAAATGCTTGCTGATCCTGCTTTCATTCCTGATACCTCAAACACGGTATACATCATTTTTATGATCATCGGCATTGTGGGCTATTTTACCATTCCAACAGTGACAGGCTGGATTATACAGGCAGGCGGCGCAGGAAACTTTTCACGCAACATCCACCAGACTGCCATGAAGTCCGGAAATATAGCCGGCGCAGGTGCAGGTTCGGCCGCAGGCAACATTGCAGGAAGACTGGTCAATAAGTAATCAATAAACATTCAATAAAATGGAATTTAAAACACTCAGAAATATAGAAAACAGTTTTCAGCAAATCAGGCTTTATGCAATTGTATTTGCCGTGCTCTGTGCATCAGTGACCGGATACGCGCTTTGGAGATCGTATGGCTTTGCCGAGCAGCAGCGCCAGAAAATTTATGTGTTGGATAATGGCAAATCGCTCATGCTCGCACTCGCTCAAGACGCCTCGATCAACCGTCCTGTGGAAGCCCGAGAGCACGTAAGGCGTTTTCACGAGCTGTTCTTTACCCTGGCGCCCGACAAAAATGCCATTGAAAGCAATATGAAAAGAGCATTTAGCCTTGCCGATAAAAGTGCTTTTAACTACTACAAGGACCTTTTGGAAAAGGGTTATTACAACCGGATTATATCAGGCAATGTACAGCAGCGTATCGAAATGGACAGCGTGGTCTGCAATTTCGAGACTTACCCGTATGTGGTGCGGAGCTATGCAAGGCAAATTATCATACGCTCGAGTAATGTAACCAGCCGCAGTCTGGTTACATCCTGCCTTCTGGTAAACTCGGTGCGCTCGGACAATAATCCGCAGGGTTTTAATATTGAAAAGTTCGCGGTGGTTGAAAACAGGGATCTAGAAGTCATCGAACGCTAAAAAAAAATCTTATGGAAGCATTATTAGATTTAGACACATTTGCGAGAATCCTGACTGAAAAAGGATTTAACGGCTATTTCCATACGCAGGGTGCGTACGGAGGAAAGTTTAAAGACAGCATCAGCGAATACCTTGAAGACTGCAAAAATGGAAAAGATAGTTTGCCTAAAGAGGACTTGCTGCTGACAGGCTACCTGCAATGGTCGGGTGAAGACAAGCCAAGCGTACGATGCATTATGCTGGTAAAATACCTGAACGGTAAATTTTCTCTCAACAGAATGGAGGTGGCAAGGAAAGACCAATTTGGACAGCTGCTAAAAAAAGCGGAACTGACAAACCTATCTGTTATATCTGCGCCCAGCGCGTCGCAGGCAGTCGCCTTGGTCAATGATGAACAGCACCAAAAAACAGATAAATGTCCAAAGCGTTTTAAGCTTTGAGAAAAAAATAACAAGGTTATGAATAAATTAAGAGCAAATATAAACCAATGGCTGGAAGGGCTTGACAGGAACTGGGAAGCAATGCCAATAAAAAGGCAACATCAGGTAATACTGTACTTTTTTGCAGCGTACGTGCTGCTGACCGCAGTTGTCATTTTCAACGTATGCCGCGATACGGCATACGCAAGAAACAATATGGCTGTAGAACATATCGAAAACCCTGTCTCGGCAGGGAAAGAAAGTCCGGCGCCCCTACAGGACTCCCTGAAGCCAATTAAAAAAATAGGATTATGAAAGAAAATAAAAAAAAAGTCAGCCTTCTCTCAGAAGAAGCTCGTCAAAACAGTTTCTCGTTTCTGCCTGATGAAAAAAAGACAACTGTCGAGCGTTTTAAAAAAGCGCTAATTTTCACACTGATGGGAATTGTATGTGTCGGCTGTATGTATTTGATCTTTAAGCCGTCGAAGGATAAAAAGCAGATCGAAAGCATTGGTCTGAACGACAGCGTGCCACAGGCAAGCGGATCTGTACTGCAGGCAGATAAACAGAAGGCGTATGAGCAGGAAATACTCGAAGACAAAGAAGAGCAAAAAAAGAACGCTTTAACGACGCTGTCCGATTACTGGAATGAGGGCAAACCTGAGCAGAAACAATCACTAGCCGATGACGCGGAAGAAACTAACAATCCGGCGCTGAACACTTACCGTACTGCCCAAAGCACGCTGGGTTCTTTCTATCAGCAGGACAACGGAGAAACCAAGGAGCTGCGCCGACAGCTTGAGGACCTGAAGCAGGAGCTCGCGCAAAAGGAAATTCCCAAAGCTGCCACCGTTGATGACCAGCTGGCACTTATGGAAAAATCCTATCAGATGGTCGCCAAATACCTTCCCTCAGGCTCCGCTCCTGTCGAGCCTGCAGGCAAAAACACTGCAGTAGCAAAGGCGGAATCAGAAGAGAAGAATTTTTCGGCGCTGGTTCCTTCAAAGAAAAGCAGGGTATCCTCGCTGTATCGCCAGCCTTACGACAGCACTTTTCTTGCAGAATGGAACACGGGCAAAGGGTTTAATTCTGCCGGTTCAATGCAAGAGACGCTTCCGCCAAAAAACAGTATCAGGGCCTGCGTGCAACAGTCCCAGACCATTATCAGCGAGGGAGCCGTAGCACTTCGTCTTTTGGAGTCTGCAAGGATTGCAGGTCATATCATAGCAGCGGGTGCAATGGTCACGGCAAATGCCAAGATTCAGGCAGGCCGCCTTCAGTTGAAAGTCACTTCCATCGAACTGGAGGAATCCATTATTCCGGTGGACATTACCATTTATGACCTTGACGGCCAGCAGGGAGTGCCTGTTCCTTATTCTGCCGAAAGAAGTGCCCTGACTGAAATGGCGGGGAATATGAGCCAACAGTCCGGCACGAGCCTAATGATGACACAGTCTGCAGGACAGCAGGTGGCCGCTGACCTGAGCCGCGGGGTGGTTCAGGGCATCTCGGGCTATTTCGCCAAAAAAGTGAGGACACCTAAAGTGACCCTAAAAGCAGGACATCAGGTGTATCTGGTTTCCAAAAAATAACAGCAATCTAAAATAAGTTAATTATGAAAAATCAATTTAAACTATTTTGGGCAACAGCCCTTTTAATAACATATTCATTAGTAGCATCTGCTCAGGAAAACGAAGCCACGAGCCTTGATTTAGGAACGATACTGCCGTACCATATGCAGGTAACTTATGACAAAACTTCCCATCTTATCTTCCCGTCCGCTATCCGATATGTGGATCTTGGAAGTGAATACCTGATTGCCTCAAAGGCCGAGAATGCTGAAAACGTCCTTCGCGTCAAGGCATCGGTCAAGACTTTTGAAGAGGAAACCAACTTTTCAGTGATTACCGATGACGGCCGTTTTTACAATTTTAACGTGCAGTACAGCGCCAACCCGCCTACCCTCAGCTATGATCTTATGGCGATGCAGAAGAACTTTGACAAAGTCAGTGCAAGCGATGTTCTTTTTGAGGAACTTGGAAAAACACCACCCTCACTGGCAGGACTGATCCTGGAAACTATTTACAAAAACAACAAGCGAATCGTAAATCACATTGCATCGGAGAGTTTCGGCATTCAGTTCAGCTTAAAAGGCATCTATATCCACAACGGCAAGTATTATTTCCATACGCAGCTTGATAACCAAACCAATGTACCTTTCAGTATCGATTTTATGAGTTTCAAGGTGGTGGATAAAAAAACAGCCAAGCGCACTGCCTCGCAGCAAAGGCCTATTGTGCCGCTGCGCACTTATAAAATGATCGACGAGGTTCCCGGAAAAGCCACAGAACAGAATGTGTTTCTCTTTGACCAGTTTACAATAGCGGATGACAAACTGCTGCTAATTGAGATTTTTGAGAAAAACGGAGGGAGACATCAGACACTCAAGATTAAAAATTCAGATCTGGTAAAAGCCAAGATGATAAACAGTATGCACCTAAAATTTTAATAACTATTAAAATTTTAGAAATTAAAAAGTATTACAGTCCGAAGCATTGCTTTGGGCTGTTTTGTTTTCTGAGCTTAAGCCTTTCCTGCAAATACATTGCATAACTCAATTAACGTTAGTATCTTAGCATAGAACTGCAAGAGCCAAAACCTATTTTGGCAATAAGGATTTAACTTGTATTGTTATGCATAATGTTATTGACCGCACCAACAGGTTTTATATCGAAATGTCCAGAAAAGTACTTTCTAAAAAAGAATATGATGTACTTTGCAAACTCCTGATAGAAAAAACGCCCCTCCAGGAGGCGGGAGAACAATATGGGGTCACATCCGAATATGTGGAGCAACTTTACGAGAAAACTTTGAGTAAAGTAAAAGCCGTGACCGAACTGCTTTCAGAAATCGATCGTTACGAGAAAAAGCTACAGGATTTAAAGCGCCAATTAAATCCAACTCCCAGCACCGAGGAATTTAGAAAAGACAAAACCGACCCATTACGTCAAAAATTGCTTTACAACAGCGATTTTACTTTTAGCAAAAGACTGCAGACCATATTGGAAACTTTAGAAATCAAAACTATTGGCGAACTTTCCAAGCTGACTCTAAAAGATTTCATGTGTATCCGGGGATTTAAAGCGAAGTGCAAGGAAGAACTCATTGCCTTTATTGAATTTGAAAATATCGAGCATTTATTTGATGGTTTTTCCCGCTGGAAAAAAGAGCCTATTGACCGATCTCCATAAAAGCCATTGTAATAAGCGGTCTTCTTTTGCTTCTTTTCTTTGGCCGCCTCGGAAAGAAAAGAAGTCCGTCCAAAAACAGCAAAAGGGATGATAAGCATCCCTTAAAAAAAACGCAGCGGGTTTGGTAAAATAGCGGGCACTGCATTTTGGCAAAATCGCTCCACCGTTTTAAACGCAAAAAGACGCTCCGCCCGAAAGGAAGGAGTGTCTTTTTGCCGCCCGATCTCGGGCTTATCCGACCGCAATGGGCTGAGAGCGGAAATCTTTTAAATTCAGGAAAAATCCCCTGTTTGCTGTCATGCCCTCACGGAACAGGTTCCACAAAAGCGAGCATCCCATCTGCGCCAAAGCGGAATTAATAAACAAATCCTGTTTCTCAAGTGCCTCGGCAAGCGAACAGCTTGGCGTGTCGTCCTTCGTTTCAGATTCCTGTAACAGCTCCCCAAATTCCTCAGTCACAAAAGGCAGGCTCTCCACCATTTCAAATTTTTCGGACTTGGGCTGTGGAATTTCCCCAATAGTGGACAGGATGACCTGCCCAGTATACTGGCTGTTGCCAAAATCCATCCAGTATTTGGGGTCGTCCCTGTGATGCCTTTGGTTGCTGTATTTTAATATTTCGGCAATGTCAAAACGGGAGCGTACGCTGTCCGTGCACGTGATATAAATTGATGCCTTTGCATTACTCGGCAGTTTTCCAAAGCTGTCCCTTTCAAATTTTACGGTTTCCGCTTTCCAGTTTGTGCCAGTAAAACGGTTGGCTCTGTTGATAAGTGCCACGGATTTGCAGAGCCCTACCTCGCTGAGCGCAAAACGCTGTCTGCCAAGGTTGGCGCTTGTGATAATATCATCATCCCAAAGGCGCACCGAGAGCCCTGCATGCCCAAGCGCTGTGAGGCTGTGGTTCATTTCCATAAGGGCGGTCAGCACTTTTGAGCCTGTACCTCCTGCCCCTATCAGGTTAACAGTAATCGGGTTTGTAGGGCTTATCAGATACGTGTCTGTAACATGCATTTTGGTTTTGCCTGTTTTCATGACAATAGGTTGTTAAGTGTTTTGTTATTCTTTTTTAATACTGTTGTGGGAAAGGCTCTGCCTGTTGCGGTAAGATCTTTCCACAGGCTCACGCAATTGCCCTTTACAGGGCTGTTCTCTCCTATAAGGTGACTGAAATAACTATTGAAGAAATAATCCTCCCACGCCCTTGTAAATTGCTCCATCGATGCAGAGTTTTTAATATCGATACTGACTGAACCCATACATACCCTGCCGTCCTCATAGATATTGAAAAATGGCGCATAGTACAATGATGTTTTTTCCGTAGGTCTGCTGTTACTTAAAAGTGCAAATACCCGCAGGCTGTTTTTGGTCGCCTGCCAGACCATGGGAGGTACATACCCATGACCGCACGGAATCCCCAAGCCCTCTATAAAATAAAGCGGTCTTTTTTGGGATTTGGTGTACCATATCACAGCGCCTTTGTCCCTGCTTGGATTGATGTGCAGGATAGTGGTCGGCAGAATCCCGCACGAATTTAAAAAGGCGGTCTGTTTCTGCTTGTCGGTTGTAAGCGCCTTTGCGAGCGCCCCTGCTTCACGCTCTGTGAGAGGATGAGCATTGATAGGCGTGCCGTTTTTATCCATATCAAAATGCTCTACATAAACCTCTTTATCTAAACCTTTACTTTCATAGAAAACAAGGGCGGATTTCGGGTGGTAGAGCGTCCCGAAATCCTCTGTTACATCCATTACATTATTCATTTTCGTTCTATTTATAGTTATACAGTAAAGCGCACATATCATCCAAAAGGGCAAACAGCAGACTTTCAAAATCAAGGCTGTTCTCTGTCAGTTCACTACCATCAAAGCATTTTAAAATCGTTGGCTCGTCCATTGCACCGTACTCGTTAAATTCGTTGTTGATGCTCTCCTCTATGCTTTCATACAGCCATCCTTTGGTATCGGAGATAAAGGAAATGTACTTTTCCATGCCGATGCTGTCGTCTTCCGTTTCTTCGTGTTCCTCCTCGTAATGTGTTGGTGCATTTCGAAAAATGCTCTCGTTGGGATAATTGATGTATATGGCAAAAGCTTTTTTGCCTATCTCCAAACACTGCTTATCAAAGGCATCACGGCTTTTAAAACCGTTCAGCCGTTTTTCAAAAAAGGTCAGGTTCATGGGACTGAAAGACTTTTGTCCCATACAGTCCCCAATAAGTTCTGCCTTATCGAACTCCCGCACATATATCTCGTTTTCCTCCCTGTCCTCGTCCTGTTCTGTCCATTCCCTGTGCATTTCATAGAGCCAGTACAAATAACTTCCCTGCTGTCTGTAATACGGTACATCGGCAATATGATACAGATATGAGCAGACCGATAAAAGCAGATGCGCATTCTGTTTGTGCTTCGGTTCTCTGAGCATTTGATAAATCGGTTCTATGGGGATATAATACAGCGTTGTGCCTGTACTGTATTTTTCCTCGCTGAGCAGATACGTTCTGTGGCTGTCCTGCAATAACCGCAGTTCGGAAAAGTTCCCCACACTTTTTTTGAGTTTCTCTTCCAAATCCCACACAGCCAATGCCATATTATAGGGATATTCAAAATGAGAGGTCGGCATCGGCACAATGCGGTAATGCCCTGCTAGGTTGTCAAGGGAGCTATAAAAATCGTTTTTCATTTTGGAAATATCCCCACAAGCCTGTAGCGTTTTATTCTCTTGTAGTCTGGGCAGAAATGAAACCCTTAGAAAACCATCGGTAGCATCCCCGCAGGTACTGACCTTTGCTTGTCGTTCTGCACCTCGCCTGCATCTTTTGGTCTCTGCATCGAGTGCATAAACCCTGCGAGCTGTGCGTGAAGCTGTTTTTGTCTTTTTTGCTCGGGCAGTTGCACTGTTCCCGATATGATTGTCTGTTGCATAATTCATGGCTTTAAATTTTGGCTAGCCTTTTGTTCCCATTACCGTTTCAAATCGGTACTCCACCGCATCGTCCCTGATGGCAGGGGCTGATATTTTGGCGGTTGTGAGTATCGGATAGGTCGGGGCATAAAAATTCAGTACCGCTTCTGTGCTCCATCTTGGCTCGGGGTCGGAAAGCCTGATTTCCTGCCCTTTGTCCCTGAGTATAAAAACCCGCTGTAATTGTGTTGCTAATAACATGATTTCATTATTTAGATTAATATCCTACTTCTCTGCTTCGGGGTCATCTTCCCAGTATTCCGTTTCTTCCTCGTCCGTTTCGGGCTCTTGCACATTGGCATTGCCATAGTCAGGAAAAAGTGCCTCTCGGGGCGGTTCGTGCTTTGCGGTTTCTGTTGTACTGCCGAACAGGTCAGGCGCAAATTGGGCTGATAATTCAGATTTTCGTCTGCGTATTTCATCCGCCTTAAAGGGAAACTCATGGATTTCGGGCACTTTTATCCATGCCTCACGGAATTTCCCGTCTTTTTCCAGTTCGTCCGCCTTTGCCATAGCTTCGCTGAACTTTTTGTCCTTGGCTTCCTGCTCTTTTTTCTGCTTGTCGTCTTTCTCTTTTTCCATAGCCGACTGCTTTTTGGTATCTTCAAGCTGTTTCATATAGCCTTCCATGTCTACCATAAGACCCGAAGCCGACTCAATGGGAGTTGTGATATTCTCAAAAAAACCGCTGTCGAGTTCTTCGGCTGTTCCTCTTAGATTAAGGGGCGGTATGCTATGCTTGGCGCTGTCACCGCAGGTTTCATTTTGGAGCATGACTAGTACGATAAGCCTGTCTTCTGCCCCTTTGGCAATGGTAATGTGCAAATCGCCAATGATCTGCAACTGTGCTATCTGATTGAAAAAATTAGTTGTCGTTTCCATAATTTAATTTTAATTTTTTAATAATTGATTCCATCACGCTCTGCTCATCATGCCCTAACCTGTAGAGGCGTTCGATGTAGCTTTTCATATTTTCCTGATATTCCTTTTCTCCCTCTTCCCCTTTTAAGATAAGAAGATGGGTGTTCCATTCCCCGACGGCTTCCCTTATGATGGCTACAAGCTTTTGGGCGTACTTTTTTTCGGCTGTCTGGCTTTTTTTTGAAAGCCCCACTTCTATATACTTGTCCAAAATATGCCAATACATGCGGGCTTCCTTGCCTGTACTGCGGTGTTTGCTGACAAATTCATTGTAGAGATACAGTATAAACTCAAAATTGTTGCTGTTTTTCCTTGCCATTATTCCTGCGCTTTTATGTTATTCAATTTTGCAGATGTCCAACCCTGCTATCGCATCACTAGCTCCTGATTTCAAAGGCTGTCACGGTTTCGAAACAGCCTTTGATTATCTGCCTTTCTAATTCAGGTTAAGGATTTCGGCGCCATCTGCCTGAAAAGCGGTGCACAGTTCAAATGCCTTTTGGGCTTTTCCCTGAGCTGTGCCTCCCATTACAATGGACTGCAATTTGGCTTCGCTGTCTTTGTATTTTCGCACATTCTGATAGTAGCCCGTCACGCAATTGTATGCCCCGAAAAGAGTGCCTTTTGTGGTTTCCATCTGCTGGGATTCGCTTGCCATGGCGTACGCAAAAGCATCCTCAACGGTGTTTTTAAACACGGTAGACACTTCATCTTCAGCCCCTTTTTTAATTAAAGCGAGTGTTTCGGTATTGGGACATAATGCCAATTGAATCAATTTCTTAACTTGCATATCCGTTACCTTCACTTTAGACCATTCATTAAAGATGCCCTCTAACTGACTGCTGAGTTTATCCGCCAGTCCCATTACTTTATGGGCATCGTCTAAGCGCTGTTTAGCGCCTGATGTATGGCGGATGCGCACCACGTTGCTCATCGAGCGGAGTGAAGCGTTAAGGGTATTTTGGCATACAATGCGGATTGGGGTAAAAGCCGCCGTGATGCTTCCGCTCCCGTCGTGGGAGGTAGTCAGGAAAATGTACTTTTCAGTCACATCGTCACCATTTCCGACCCTGATATAATCAGGCAGTTTTGCCGTGATAAAAATGCGCTCACCTTGTCCGAGCGCCCCTGCTGTTTCGTACAGTATGCCGTCGCCCCCACCTACAATGGCATCAAAGAAACTGAACGCCTCACGGTTCTGTACGATTTGGTAGTCTTTCCCAACCACGCCCAAAACGGCATTGCTGTCTGTGCGGATAGTGGCAAAACTGTCAGGTACTGCCAGTTCGGTACTGCCCATTTCGATACCGCCCGCAGTTTGGATAATGCCCGATGGTTTTGTGTATAATGGGCTTTTAGCCACCTCATAATCAAGCCCCGCATGTCTGATAGCTTCGGCGCTCGTCGGGTACTGCTCCACGATCTGCCCGAGCCCGTGCCATGCTTTTTCCTTTACGCTGAAAAAAGAATACTTTCCTGTCTCGCTGTTGTAATTGATATTATGTGCCATGATATTTGATTTTTAAAGTTTGAAATTAAAATTGTTTAGAACCCTTTACTGCCTGCTCAAAACGGGATGTCGTCCTCAGGCTCTTTTACGGTGACCTTTTTATTTTCCTGTTCCGCATTCTGTCCAATTTTCATCGCCTCTGCACTTTCGGACTTCTTACCGCCTCCGTGCAGTTTGATATTGGAGGTATTGAAGTTCAGCCCTGCGCGCGGTTCACCGTCATTCCCTTTCCACGCCCTTGCGCTTACCATCCCTGTTAGCTCCACCACCGTGCCTTTGGTCAGCCATTCGGCAACCCTCGGGCTTATCCAGTAGGCGCATTCGAAAAAGGTGGTCTGCTCCACCTTGTCGCCTTTTTTGTTTTTGTAGCTCTCGTTGATGGCTACCGAAAAATTTACTACCTGTCTGCTGTCTGACAAGGTGCGAACCTGCGCATCTCTTGTCACTCTTCCTGTAATGTTCATGATTCCTGATTTTTAAATGTTTACTATTACTTAATTACTTTATTACTATTTTATAGTTCCTTCTGCCTTGTATCTTTTTACACTCCTGCCACATCGCACCACACACCGCCTTTCTCCCTTTCCCGCCCCGTATTTTTACTTTTGACTTTTTTTACTTTTCTTTTTTTTTTGAAATTTTATTCGGCAATGAGAGCAGGCGCTGTTTTGTTTCATCATTGCTTTATTCAATATTTCAATTCTCATTTCTGACATTTTTTTTTATTCGTCTAAAGAGCCGCAGTATGCTATGTTTTGTTTCATGAGCATAAAAAGGTGAGTGTCCGGCAAAAGCAAGGCTCTGGCAAAAAATACAACCCGCAGGGGTGGAGATTTTTTGGCAAGACCTGAAAGGCCCGGGCTTGCTTTTGCTCAAGGACACGGACTACCTTTGCTCCTGAAATAAACAGAAGCATTCAGGGTCTTTGATAAAAAGTAAAAGGGATGCAATTGGGTTACTGTTGATAATAAGCAGTAAAGAAGAAAAGCAGTAAGCACCTGCATGAATTCGAAAAACAGTCCTCTAAACTTGGTTATTACTGTAGAAACAGAAGCTACTGCTAGACTGCTGAAAAGATTTGGTATTTATTCTTATATTCGCTTAAAAATCTTACTAATACACAAACCAGCTAAAAGTCATATTGACCCCATTTTATGGTTGGTATAATTTAATAAGCAGTGATTGTATAAAGACAAATAACAAATAGGAAACAATGAGCGAATTATTCAGAAAATATCATTTAGGTGATTTTGTAGGCCAATACAGAAAATCACTTTTCGAGCGAATTGATAAATTGGAAATAACCGATAGTACGAATATTCCCGAACTCGCTGAAAGGCTAAAATCTGAATTTACTATTTATCCTATTGTTATAGGGCGACCCGAACCTTCACAGCCAAAAGAAACAACCAAAGAAATGTACAACCACTGGGGACAATTGATTAACCAGGGTGTTCTTGAGATTATTGTAACCATTCCATTTGAGGGAAACCATAAGTTATTTTACTGCATGCCTTCGCGATCCACGATTGTTTATCTTGAGGATAATGTTGTCATTGGCAATACTAATATCAAGGCAACAATCACGCTGACTCAGTTTGACGAGAACTCTTATTTTTCAGAAGTTAACGAAATTATCAGCACTGTAAGTACAAACTTACCCACAATACACGATGAAACTAAACCGTGGAATGACAGACTTGAAACTTTAATTCAGCAAGCCTTAGAAAACCGAAAAGGAGTTGTGTCAAAAAAGTTTGATTTTTTCGAAAAAATCGGACTGAAAGTTAATCCAAAATCTACAGAATATTTAGTCCCGCCAACTATTACAAAGAAAGCAATTCCAACTCCGGCAACAGAAACAAGTAGAACAGTAGCAAAAGAAAAAGTTCCAATACTTCAAGAAGAAGTCTACACTGACATTAGAGAAGTTTTGTATAATGTCGGAAAAGCAATTGAACGAAAACCTTCAATTTACAAGGATAAGCATGAAGAAGATTTAAGAGATATTTTCTTGTTGTTTCTTGAAACAAGATATGAATCAGCAACCGGCATCGGCGAAGCGTTCAATAAAAAAGGGAAGACAGACATTCTTCTAAAGTATGCAAAAGACGGAACTAATCTCTTTGTTGCTGAATGCAAGTTTTGGAAAGGACAAAAAAAATTAGCTGAAGGCATCGACCAATTATTAAGCTACTTAACACATCGAGACACTAAAACAGCGTTAATATTTTTTGTTGACCAAAAAGAAATGACAAGCATTGTAAGTACAATAAAAACAGAAATTAGTAATCACGCAAATTACAGCAAACATATCAATGACACATATGAACATTCAATTAATTACGAATTTACTTTACCTGACGATGGCGACAAGAAAATTCAAGTTGAAGTAATGCTTTTCCACTTTCCTAAAATATAATAAATAAAATAGCGCCAAACTCTGCATATTACCTCTAAATCTTTGGAAATATTCACGGAAATCCATTTCCGACTGGAAAAACATTTACTTTGAGGAATGCAACAAATGTGATTTATTAGAGCAATGTGGAGGAATGTTTGCTTCTGGTATTTAAGAAAGATAGTGATTTTTATAAGGCTATAGTACATAAGGTTAGAGTATCTATACTGTAAAATTTGAAGAATTACTTATTATTTACATATTTCTAGAAACAAATATTACAGTTTTAAAACAGCAACCCTCTAGAGTTATTAAGTAATTCATCATACTTTGTTACCAAGAAAGCGGAATTAAAAGGCGGATTATCTAATCGACAGAGAATTAAATAGATTTAAGTACTTATGAGCGAATTTGACATTACTGGCAAAATTCTATTGCCCTATCTAAAAGATTTAGGAATCGATTCTTCAGAAATATCCTTTGAAGATTCCTTCACCATACGTCTTGGAAGAAATAAGCATGCAACAGGCAGATCTGATATGCTAATCAAAAGACATGGCAGGAATCTTTTTGTCATTGAAGTAAAAGCTGAGTCAAAAAAGCTTACGGATGCAGATAGGGATCAGGGAATTTCCTATGCAAGACTGCTGGATGAAATAGCTCCTTTCACCATAGTTTCAAACGGGATTTCGACTAAAATATTTGACTCCATTACAAAAGAAGAATTATCCGGAACCATTTCAGAAAAATCTGCCTTTTATAAAAATGGATATACCTTGTCTACAGATGAAGAATTAAAGCTTAGATATGAGGCTCTGAAGAACTTCATTGCGATGTCTCCTGAAAACCTAAGGATCTTCTGCGAATCAAATGTCAATGACCGCATGGGCATGATCATTGGCGATTCCAACAGTCACTATGCGAAATTTATAAAAAAATTGTACGTTCAGCGAAAAGCGCTGACAGACTCATTCGAAGCCTTTGCGGCTTCCGGTGATTCCGTCTTTGGTCTGGTGGGCGATGCGGGAGTGGGCAAAACCAATACGATGTGCTCCCTAGCCCTACAAAAACTGGAAGACTCCTTCGTATTCTTCTATAACTGCGCCATCATCACTTCTCCCTGCGAATGCATTGCGCAGGATCTCAACATTACTTTTTCCAGCAAGACCGAAAAAGATGTTGCGCTGAAAAAACTTGATGAATTGGGCCGTTATGCAGACAAGACCGTTTTCATATTCATCGATGCTGTTGATGAGAGCACCAATCCTAACATAGCCCAGGAATTAAGCGAAATGGCTCTAATTGCAAAAAAGGCTGATAAAATAAAAATTATTGTCAGCTGCAAATCCAATATCTGGAACACCGTTCTGAAAATCAAAAATAAGCCTACAAAGCTGTATGAGGAGGTAGACAGCTTCCACAATTATAACAGCAGTTTGGAAAATCCGGGCTATCACTTAACTGAATTCTCCGATGAGGAATTAACCGCAATTCTTCCCCTGTATCAGAAAGAATTCGGTTTCAAAGGTGAAATTTCGGATGAACTACTTCCTGAACTTAAGAACGGATTCTTTTTAAAGATATTCTGCGAAGTCTACACTGGAAAACAGATTCCACGAAAGGTCAGCGACAAAGAACTTATCGCAAAATATTTAAAACAAACCCTTGAAGAAACTGAGATAGGTTATGAGGCTGGAACAAGAACACTTTCGGCCATAGGAAACCTATTGATGAATTATACATATTCCCATACGGAAATTCATATAAATGACGGCATCGATGTGAACCATATCATTGAAGGATTAAACTATTCTCTAGACCAGAAAATACCGGAAGATCTTTTCACCCGAAATATCCTAATCAGATCCAACAAAGAGGAATTCTACAATGTTTCATTCTACTACTCAAAAATCCGCGATTACATTATCTGCTTCCTGATTCATAAATTGGATAAAAAAAGCAATGACGATTTTTATGATCTCCTCAACTATTTCTATCAAAACCACATTGGCAAAAGCGCAATTGACTTTTATGTTGAAAATGCTTCCCACTCTCATAAAAGTACACTGGTTTCCTTTAAGAGAGATAAATGCCTTTCATACGTTGCCGCCTATAATTCTTATCTTGATGAAAATTTTTCCACTTTCAAAGATAAGTTCGCGCCCCATACAGCAGGCGAAATCGGTATTATCCTACCCGAAGATCTCATTAACGGAGATGGCTATGCCTTATTTCCCCTGGCGGAAAAGCGTAATGCTAATGTGGTATATCTTGATCTCCGCAAGCCGTTCGATGCTCCGTATAAAAGCAATCCATTTTTACAGACAGGTGCCAAATCCTATTCTACAAGCAATATCTCCCTATTGGCAGAAGACCATGATAAGATAGTGAAGAAGTCCATTTTTAGCCAGCTCAGAGAAATAATTGGCAAGGAGTCCATCCCCACTTTCAGCACAGATACCCTTCTTTTTGACCAACTTGCAGCCATAGTGTATAACTACCATGAAAAATTGAACTACGACTACAAAATTGAAGATTATTACATGCCCCGATATGAGCAGATTTACCCGATTGACCTTTTGGATTTGAAAAACAGAATAAATCTGTTTAAGATCAGAGAGCATTATAAATATAAAAATATTACACGGGAGGAATTGGCAGAGATTATTGAACGCACTATAACGGAAAATCTTCCGATTCCTGAATTCACAACAAAAGGGAATGTCCCACCATTTGAGGGACTCTCAAAGATAGTGGATATGCTGATTGAAAAAGGATACCGTCAGATTGATGGGCACTATCTTCCGCTGGCCGATATTTCCCTAAAGGAAACAAAAGAAATGTACCAACAGAGCAGACTGCAGAATTCCAACCGCATGCGGACAGTCCAATTCAGCGAAAGTCAGGCCAAGGAATATACTACCAGCTTTTTCAAGTATCTGGAATCCTGTTACAAGGAATTTGTGGAATACAACTTCCCGACTTTAAAAGATTCTTTTGAATTCTACAATACCATGCCGCACGAGTACATTGTGTACCTCAAGGACGATGACATCCTGCAGTGGGGCAGTTTTGGCTACCGCCGCTCGCAGACGGGTGATTTCGGTATTTATTTCAAAGGTTTCGAAGAGAAAGAAAAGGCATTTACCAAACAAGGAATCATATGCCTGCGGCATTTCTCAATGGAACTGATCCTGAAGGCCCAAGAGTCATATCGATATAATGCCCAGGTCTTCGAGGGAATAAGCGCTTCAAAACTTCAGGAAAACTGCATTTTGAGAGGCTGGATATACAAAATGCTTGAAAGTGACATCGACGATATACTAAAAATGCATGAGCATTGAATTATGGTATAAAAAATACAGAAACAACAGAATAAAGAAACAAATTATTCAGTATATGCATTTCAGGACATTTTTGGACAAGCACTGCCACTAAAAGCACCTAAAACGAAATGAATAATGCTACTTCTTGCAGTGGGTTCTTATTTGATTTAAACCATATCTTTCAAACCAGTAAAACGGATTCAACTTCCCTAGCCCCGATAGCAGTGGAAATCCTTTTGTGCCGGTGTTCGGCACAAAAGATTGGAATGGATAGCGGGAAAAAGCTCCAAAAAATAAAACTATATACAATTCACTAAGTACAAAGTACAAACAAAGTATAAGTACAACCCCGGACAAGCAACGCAATACAGCCCAACCCGCCCCGGGCAATCCCTTTAAAAAAAAACAGCAATAATCCAATCAAAAAACAAAACAAAAAATCCCCATACAACCAAAAATTACGATCATGAAGACCGTAATTCCCAAAACCCGATCAAAGCCCCAAAAACCACAGCCAAAAACACCCAGCCCCTATAACCCGCAGAACCCTTATAAGGAACCCCAAAGTGGCCCCAAAGACATAACCTGCAAGGACACAGAAAAGGACCTTATAGAGAATGACCCTTCAAAGGGGTCTCAAACGGATAGGAATACCCAAAAAAACGATGAGGCTCAAAGCGACACCTTTGAGGCCATAGCGCCTGAAAAGGAGATCCCACAATGATCAATAGCTATTGGGCACATTTCGATCAGCAGCAAAACAATGATGCTGTAAGCAAACTCCATTCTTATCATTAAATCAAAAAGATTTAATATTATTCTTATATTCGCTAAAAAGCTTATAACTGCACAAAGCCTGCTAAAAAAAGCTACATTGGTGCCATTTTGTGGCTCCAATAAACAAGTTTAGTCAATTACTAAAAAATGAAATCACAAAACAGAAATTTATTCATTATTCTACTATTTTTTTTGAGCCTGTTAAATTCATATGCCCAAAAAGACATCAGCAAATTATTTTTTAATCTGCCATTAGAATCAAGCAGGGATAGTATTTACTGCTCAATTAAAAAATATGGCTTCATAGAAGAAAGTACAAATAGAACTGTATGGCAAAACAAGAAAATTATTAAAACATTTTCCGGTTATTTAGATGTAAAAACATTAGGGAACACTTTGGCTGATAGCGTAAAAATTCAATTATCAACTGCAAGCAGCTTTATAGAAAATGATAACTATTACCAGAATTTACTCATTGTCTGGAACTACCATCATTTTTCAAATGTTAAAACTGCTAAAGAATTCTATCAGGTTAAAAAAAATGAAATAAAAAAAATAGTATCTGAGAAACCGTATCATTTCAATAATTATTTTGAGGATGGTACTATAACTGCCGGATACAGTGATACATTTTATGAAGAGAAAGGTGATAGAGAAGTTTCCATCGAGCTTAAAAGGAAAAAAAAAGAGTATCATATTATCCTGGGGTATCAAAGAAATGAAGGAGAAAAAAAACTCAGGGGAGAATTGATACCCAAGAAAGAATTGATAGTCCGGGAAATAGACAGCAAAAATTTATTTCAGTCTAATAATGTGCAGCAAGCACCTGTTATAGAAAAATGCTCTACTGAAAATGATAAATCAATAGAATGTTTGAAAAGAAACATCGCAGGACACATTTCCAATGATATAGACTTCGAATCTTTCGGTTTGACTGCTGGTGCGCACCGTGTTTTTTTAAAGTTTGTTATAGATAAAAATGCAGAAATTATTAACATTAAAGTATCCCACAAAAACACCAAACTTTGTCAGGAAATAATGCAAAGCATAAATGAACTAAATATAATAGAACCAGCAATTAATAAAGGAATAAAAGTTGATTTTTTAGTTGATATTCCATTAACCATTACAATTGAAAATTAACTTATTACAACAGCTACAACTGTTTCGGACAATAGTTTTTAATGGAAAGCTGGTTTGTTTTTGAAAAATCCCGCATCTTTATTCCCCAAGTTCGCCATGAGATAGAACCTTACTAGCAAACACCGACAAAAATCCAGAATTCAAGTTTTTAATTAAAAATATGAAATACAAAAATAAGCCATTTCCATTAATAGATGATATTTTCGAGCTAAGGAGTCCGAATGAAAAATATGTTTTTACACCTCTGGTGTCTATTACTTTTAAAAATCATCCTGTTCTGAACAATAATTCATTTCATTTTATTTCAGTCTGGGATACTGGAAGTTATATCGAAGACTATTTCGATGATAGTAGGCCTGACCCCAGAGTTATCCGCTTTAAATATAAAAATAATAAATATTCCAATTTATCAAATTTGAATTTTCCATTTATCAGCGAATTAAAAAGAGCTTACCAAATCATTGAAAGTAATTTTATTGAGAATTTAGATTACTACTTAACACCGAAAGGCAATAAGGAATTTGCAGACACATTATCAAAAGGCTGTGAATTAGTGCACTCTGCCAACACGAATTTTGACAAAGTGGAATCTGGCTATTATTTCGAAAAAATCACAAAGTATCTTTATACCAAAAAGAAATTCGAAAAATTCAACAATATAAATTCAGACTTTACTTATTCTGAAACATTTATCGGATTGACAACAACAAAAGAAGAAGTTATAAGTGAATTTCATTTTGATGGAAAAGATAAAAGCGAAATTATAAAAAACATACTTGCCAGGCCGAATTGGATCCAGGCACCGGAAAAACTAAATTATGAAAATATGATTTTTATTGGGAGTGTTTCTGAAAGTGATTTTACTAACGGGACAGCCGAATTATATTTGTTTTGGGACAAAGAAAACGATTTTGTATATCAAATTTCACAATGGACATAATCTCCAGAAGGTAAGAGCCATTACAACTGATCTGGGCAATTGTCTTATAGGAAAGTTATTGAATAAAAATTAAACTGACAGGCTTTTATACTTTGGATTGCAGCAAAACATTAGAATGGTCCTTCCCTAGCCCCGATAGCAGTGGAAATCCTTTTGTGCCGGTGTTCGGCACAAAAGATTGGAACGGATAGCGGGAAAAAGCTCCAAAAAAATAACATCAAACCCAAAAAGATACAACCAAAAATTACCACAAGTACCACCGTAATTCCCAAAAACCAAACCAAAGACCCAAAACGCGCAGCCAAAAACACCCAGCACCTATGACCCGCAGCACCCTTATAAGGAACCCCAAAGCGGCCCCAAAGACATAACCGGGAAGGACATAGAGGACCTTATAGAGAATGACCCCTTAAGGGGTCTCAAACGGATTTGGATACTAAAAAGAGCGATGAGGCTGCAAGCGACAACTTTGAAACCATAGCGCCCGAAAAGGACAATCCCGTAAAGAAGGAATTCGAAATTGGCGAACTTGGAAATGACGAGCTTAAAGAAGATGAACGCGCCAGGAACGTGTCGCGTTATGGTGCACCGGCAATCATAAACCTTCCCAGCGAAAATTTTAGCGCATTCAGATTTGATAAATGTAAAACAACTGATTCACTGCTATTGCCGCACAACTAAAAGATTTAGTAGAATATTGTTATATTCGCTTAAAAAACTTGCCAACCGCACAAAGCAAAGTAAATAAAAGTCCTACTGGTGCCATTGTAAGACTGGTATAAACTAGCCGGCGATATTGATAACGAAAAAGAAATGAAAAGATGAATTTTGAAAATTGGGAATATGGCGTGATTCCAACTGTTTTTATATGTGTTTTATTACCCCTATTTCTTTATTATTCATACTGGCTGTTTATTTCCGGAATCATCGGGCTGCATAGAATGGAAGAAAGCACGAGATGGAAATATTGTATTGGAGAGGTTAAAAACGCTGAAATAAAATACATGTCATTTTCTGAGGATTACCGCTTTAGGTTAAAAAAGACATACAACTATGTTGTAGACGAGGTGGAATATGAATCAAATCAAACCTACGCCAGTGATTATCTGTTTGAAAAAGAGTATAAAAGTCTGGGTCAATTTCCAAAAATCGATGAAATATTTTTAAAAAGCAATCAATTCATTCAGACTGAAAAAGAAAAAGAAATCCAAACAGAAAGAAAAATAACCGTCTATTACGATAAGAACAATCCAAAAAGATCCTGCCTGATAAATAAAATCAACAGCCATATTTATTTGCCAATATTTATGGGATTATTTTTTGGACTGGTATTAACGATTTTTGCTTTGAAACTAATCGGTAATTTAACTGAATGAAAAAGCAAATAACCAGAACTGAAAGTTGAAAAACGAAATAATTATTTATGAAAGACTTTAATGCTGATGAATTTCCCAGAAACTTAAATGATGAGGAAATTGAACTATTATCCGAACTGGTTATTAAAAATCCAATATCAGATTTGTGGAAACAAATTGCCATTAAACTAACTTCTGAACAAAAAGTAAGAATCAATAAAAAAATTGAAAGTAAAAAATATCCTGAATCAGAAAAATTACCTTCATATAATAAAAAAGAAGTGAATGAGAAGGAATGGGAAAGGTTAGTTAAAGAAAAAGAATATGAAAAATTTCAAGGAAATTTGGTGAAGTTTGGATTATGGACAGAAGAATTTGATCAATAAGAGAATTATGGGAGCTGACAGTACTAAAAAACCAGCTGGTAGCTGCTATAACGTTGCCTGCAAGGGACATTTATAATCGAGAATTCAAGACAGCATCAAATATGAAATACGAAAATAAACCATTTCCTTTAATAGAAGATATTTTCGAGATAAGTAGCCCGACTGAAAAATATGTTTTTACACCTCTTGTGTCAATTACTTTTAAAAATCATCCTGTTCTGAACAATAATTCATTTCATTTTATTTCAGTCTGGGATACAGGAAGTTATATCGAAGACTATTTCAATGATAATAGGCCTGACCCCAGAGTGGTCCGCTTTAAATATAAAAATAATAAATATTCCTATTTATCAAATTTGAATTTTCCATTTGTTAGCGAATTAAAAAGAGCTTATGAAATCATTGAAAGTAATTTTATTGAGAATTTAGATTACTACTTAACACCGAAAGGCAATAAGGAATTTGCAGACACATTATCAAAAGGCTGTGAATTAGTGCACTCTGCCAACACGAATTTTGACAAAGTGGAATCTGGCTATTATTTCGAAAAAATCACAAAGTATCTTTATACCAAAAAGAAATTCGAAAAATTCAACAATATAAATTCAGACTTTACTTATTCTGAAACATTTATCGGATTGACAACAACAAAAGAAGAAGTTATAAGTGAATTTCATTTTGATGGAAAAGATAAAAGCGAAATTATAAAAAACATACTTGCCAGGCCGAATTGGATCCAGGCACCGGAAAAACTAAATTATGAAAATATGATTTTTATTGGGAGTGTTTCTGAAAGTGATTTTACTAACGGGACAGCCGAATTATATTTGTTTTGGGACAAAGAAAACGATTTTGTATATCAAATTTCACAATGGACATAATCTCCAGCAGGTAAGAGCCATTACAACTGATCTGTGCAAGTGTCTTATAGGAAAGTTATTGAATAAAAATTAAACTGACAGGCTTTTATACTTTGGATTGCAGCAAAACATTAGAATGGTCCTGCCCTAGCCCCGATAGCAGTGGAAATCCTTTTGTGCCGGGGTTCGGCACAAAAGATTGGAACGTATAGCGGGAAAAAGCTCCAAAAAATGATACAAACCTTAAAAATAATATTACATACAAGCCTGCTAACAAAGCACAAACGAAGACAAGCACGACAATACCGCCCAACCTGCCCCCCACCACCCCTTTAAAAAACAACAGCAATAATCTAATTCAAAAAATAAAACAAAAAACTCCCATACACCAAAAAATTACCACAAGCACCACCGTAATTCCCAAAACCCGATCAAAGACCCAAAAACCGCAGCCAAAAACACCCAGCCCCTATGACCCGCAGAACCCTTAAAAGAAAACCCAAAGCGGCCCCAAAGACATAACGGGCAAGGAAATAGAAAAGGACCTTATAGAGAATGGGTGGAGATTTTTCAGCAAGACCTCAAAGGTCCGGCCTTGCTTTGGTTTAAGGACACGGACTATCTTGCCCTTGAAATAAGGCAAAAGCATATAGGGTCTTGGATAAAAAGTAAAAGGGAAGCAATTGGGATATATGGATAAACAGTATTAAGGAAAAAAGCAGACAGCTTGGAGGTGAGTTCAAAAAGCTGATACTTAAACCGGGAAGTGTAAAAACGACGTGCTAAAATTATTTAGTCACAGCTATTGCTACCCAGTTCGAAAGATTTGGTATTTATTATTATATTCGCTAATTAAAAATTTATAAATAGCACAAAGCCAACTACAAAATTTTTATGTTGCCATTTTATGAGTGGTATGTTTAGTTAGCAGCAATTATAGCACAACCGTATGAATGAAGAGATTTTTTTTAATGATGTATTTGCAGAATTATTAAAAAACAATAAAAGTTTTAGTATCGAATATCATCATCAAAACAGGAGATATAAAGAAGACGAGTTTATTGAACTAATAATCGATAGTGTTAACGGGAAAAAATCAATTTGGC
Source organism: Flavobacterium johnsoniae (assembly GCF_001879205.1). Classification (GTDB taxonomy): domain Bacteria; phylum Bacteroidota; class Bacteroidia; order Flavobacteriales; family Flavobacteriaceae; genus Flavobacterium; species Flavobacterium johnsoniae_A. The sequence goes on along the minus strand of NZ_MLFK01000009.1, from coordinate 316,146 downwards.
AATTTAAATCTGAAATTAACAAGTTAATAAAACTTGGCTTGCAGAGTTTAACGGAAGTTTTAGACGGTTCAGCACTTCAAGACAAACTAAATTTGTTAGAGTACTTTCGAGAAGAATTTGATGAACTAAAAGGTTATGTTATTTCCGAAGAAGTTTCATATCCAGAATTTGAAGATGAACCAGCTGGAAAATACACTTTCTTTAGATTTAGAGATTATACAATTTCAGGAACTATTGATAATGATGGTTATCTTAAAGATTCTATTTTAAAAAAAGCACAAGGATATTCCAAAGCTTGGTTAGAAGTAATCGATGAAGGAAAAGCCAAAATTGATTTTATGATTAATCAAATTGAATTGCTGCCTCAATCTAAAAAATTAATAAAAGATGTTAATACAATAAATCTATTCTTCTCGTGGCAATCAGACAATGATATAGAACGCAAATTCATTAGAAAATCTTTATCAATGGTAGTACAAGTCTTTAAAAAAGCTGGTAAAACGCTTATAATAGATTCAGACATGAGGGATGTTCCAGGAAGTCAAGACATACCAAACACACTTTTTAAAAAAATTGAAGACTGTGACATTTTCCTGGCTGATGTTAATTTAGTTTTCGGAAGTTTATTTCGTGATTCCGTTTTCAGCCCAAACCCTAATGTTCTAATTGAGCTTGGTTATGCTGCTGCAAAAAAAGGATGGGAAAATATCATTATGGCTTATAACGTCGATAAGCGAAAGATTGAAGAATTACCCTTTGATATTAGACAAAGATCAATTCTTTGGTATAATTCTGAAAACATAGATGATTTAAATAGAAAGATAATTCATGCTATAAAAAAAATATCTAAACAATAAATATTACTAACAATATTGCAACGGATTTGGGCAATTGGGTTAATGAAATGCGGCATTTGGAAAGATTTGACAAATCCAAGAATAGGACTTAATTTAGTTTTAAAGCCATTGTAGTATAGAATGTTGCAGATAATACTTGTACTAATACAATACTACATTATGAAAAACACCGTTGAAATAATCTCAACTTAAAAATTGAAAAAATGAATAAATTAACTTTAACTGTTTTAGGCCTATGTATGACACTTTTTACTTTTGGCCAGGGAAAGAACCAGAAAAAATGGGACAGGGTTATGTCGGAAATGACCAAAGCAAACCAGGGCGACTCTATTTCTGCAAGGTCAAAAGCTATCTTGGAATGGTCTGATTTTAAAATGCAACCTGAATCAGGCAAAGATCTGCATGTCTATCCGGAATTGACATTTGGTGTTTTTACCAAAAAAGTGAATGTCTGGACAGGAACTATCACTGTGGAATCCTATGGAGGAATCAGAAGGGATTTATCGTGGGTGAAACCCGAATATAAATCCCAGCAATTACTGGATTACCTGCAGCTGAAATATAACATTTCACATTACTTTGCAAAAAAGTCAGAAAAAGAGATTAACAGCGGAAAAATAAATGCCGGGAATGTAAATAAAATTAACGCAATTATAGAAAAACATTTAGATGCCAGGGATAAGGCCCTTAATGAATTTGATACAGAGTCTAATTTTGGAAACAATGCTGAAGCTCTTAATACGTGGAAAGAGAAACTAAGCAGTAACGAAATATAAAATACATTGCCTATAACAGATTTAATCAAATAGGATAAATTATAATGTAAAGAAACAGAGTAATCGCAGGATCCATAAAAAAACCGTTAAAATAAATAACGGTTTTTTTATTGGCATCAAATCCGGGTACATTAAAATTTTCGCTGGGAAGGTTTAAAATTGCCTGGAGCACCACCGTCTGTTTCATCTCGGGCGCGTTCATCTTCTTTAAGCTCCTGGTTGCCAAGTTCCCCTATTTCGAATTCCTTATGAACGGGATTGTCCTGATCTGGTTCAATCGTTGTAAAGGGGGCACTCTCAGACTCATCGCTCCCAGAAGTATCAATTTCAGTTTCAAAACCTTCAGACGGATCATTCTTAATAAGATCCTCTTCAATGTCCTTCTCGGTTATATCTTTGGATTCGCTGTCCGATTCATTGTCAAGATTCTCTGAATCATAAGGATTACCCTTTGTATCGCTGCTTTGCTCGTCTGAATTGGGAATCTTGCTATCCTGCATATTATGGTGAGCGGATTCCCTGCTGATCTCCTCGGTACTCAGATCACTTCCGTAATCGGGTTCGGCATTCTCTGTAAAGGGGTGATCTGTGGAGGAAGCTTGTTGCTGTCCCTTTTTACCTGTGTCTGTGCTTTGAAAATTATTGTCATCCTGACCGTAATTTTCCGGTTTGTCTGAATTCATCATTTTATTTTTTTAATTAAATTTTTACTATCGGTTTTTTAAAGGAGTACCCTGAGCACGTTTGGCTATATTGCCGTGCTTGCCTGCATTTGTCCTTTATCAAATGTAAAAAGTATAGAAACATTTTTTTTACAGAATAATGATTTCCATTTATAAAATAGCTATCAGATAATCAAGCAGGTAGGCAACCAATATTGTAGAATTAATAATTTTATAGCTTATGAAATAGTATTGAAAAACTAAAAGCCAAAACATAAAAAATGGATTCAAACCCTAGCCCCGATAGCAGTGAAAATCCTTTTGTGCCGGGGTTCGGCACAAAAGATTGCAACGGATAGCGGGATTAGCTCCCAAAAAATACCACTATAACCATTCAAAGATAAATGATCACTCAAATTAGATTCCGGCAAGAATTCTCGATACGCGATTAAGACAACCCCTGCAGCATTCTGCCGATTTTGCGGATCAATACTCCCAATGCGATACAACCGCATATTATAACCATCTGAAAATAATGCAAGTATATCGGGTTATCGTATAATTTTATCAGGTTTCTAATTTTTAATTTTACTATTCTTCCTTGACTAAGGCTTTAATAAGCCAGAAAGACAAAGAAGGCCTTTACAGTAATTACAAACTATTTAAAGTAAAAAATTATGATACCACAAGAAAACTACGATACGTACCATCAGGACGACAGTACCTATCACATGGGAGAAGAATCCATCCACTCCGAAACCATGGAGCACACCGATCCGGCCATCAACCAGCATTATGACGATGAAAGATCTGCAGACCACCAGCCCACCGAACTGGACCACGATGATGCGGACAGAAGGACTTTAGACGAGTCGGAAGCCGATGAAGATGACGAGGATTAAATGCAACCGCATTACCTAACAGAAAAGCCTTCGCAATGATTACATTGCGAAGGCTTTTTTTTGTATCTAATTTTTTGCTTTTAAATCTTTAACTAATCAGGCAGCTCATCAATGCTTGTGGGTTCTACCCTCACCTGCGCGTTCATATGGTGCCTGTAGCGGCTGGAGGTCTCATAGGCCAGCTTTCTGACCCGCATGATATTGCCCAGCGGACGGTGCGAAGGCAGGCAGTGAAACGGATTAAAGCTCAGCACATCATCTGCATATACACGACGGGCAGCACTAAAAGTTTCCTGAGGCCCGAAGGTAAGTCTGGCAACAGGCTGGTAAGGATTTTTATCGTCGGGCCACTGCACCGATCCGTCTTCGACGGGCATACTCTGCAGGTCCGTGCAAAGCTGTGCGCCCATTTCATACTCGGCCGTACCGGACTTGAAAAAATCCTGGATAACCTGGGTTAAAAAAGCATTTTCATCTGCTTCTATGAGCTCCTTGTCAATTTCCCTGCCTGCTAATTCCCGCACATTTTCCGAAAGCGGCTTTACGTTTATTTTGGCGATGTAATCACCAAAACGAAGCGCCGCCATACTGAAATAGGTATCCCCCAGAATGTGCGGTCCCGGTGCGCTCAATTTATTGGTATCATCTGCCAGCCCAACCGCTGCCAGTGCGTTCTGAACGCCGACTGCCGCTTTCTGGGCTATCTGCTGGAAGAGTTCCCCCCTGTCAGCCTGTTTCTCCAGCGCCTCCTGCATTTTGAGGTACTCTCTTATAGTGCCTGTGGGAATCACCGGATAATTGACCATCAGAAAATCCTGTGTCAGGGCATCGGATAGTTCAGGCAATAGCTTTTCCCCTTCCACGCCGATCACTTTTATGGCCATACCGCGAAAGGCGGACATTTTATCTGGGTTTATCGATCCCTGCGCCGTGGAGAACCGCACAATCACCTGATAGGTTTTCGCCGTGGCAAATAAGCCCTGCGCCAGATGCTCGGGCAGGTTTTCATACACCTGCAGCTCCCCTTTTAAAATCCCGTGGCTTTTGGCATGGGCATCGCGTATGGCATGGCGGTATTTCTCATACATCAGGCGGTTTACCCTGGCCATCGAATCCACGATTCTCTGGCTGATCTGGGCTTCATCGGGCTGTATCACTTCGATTGAATCACTGTAAGGCACGTAAGGATTGGATTGTATCATGTGTCTATATTGTTGTATTAGTTTGGATGATGTTTTATTTCTTTACGGGACTAAATACCGCCTGCTGCAGGGAGAACTTTTTTGACGGCACATTATTTCCTTCTGCAAGCTCGGAGAAATTGGCGTTCATAATCCAGGTTTCACCGCCCGACATTGCTGCCGTTGACGGGAAAGCAAAACGGTCCTCAACCGATGTGGATTGAGAAACCTCTGCCGTGGTCCAGTTATCTGTGCTCTTTAACCTGAATATTTTGTTCACCCCGCCATTCTGCACCAGGGTCAGGGTATTGTTATCATTTAAAAGAAGTCCGTCGGCGCTGGGAAAAAACTGGCCTATTTTAACTTTCGTCCCATTTTGGGCACTGGCAAGGGGAAGTTTTATAAGAGCTCCTGTCCCATTATTGGCCACAAGCAGAAACCCGTCGGGATGATACACAATTCCGTTGGGCCCTACCCCTGCTGATTTCAACAGCTCGCTTTGGCTGAAAACCGAAGCTTTCCCATTCGGGTCCACTTTATAGACCACATCGGCAAAACTGTCGGTAATGTACACATTGCCGTCCTTGTCAAAAGCCAGGTCATTGGGAAAATGCTCTCCGGGAACCAGGCCCGACAAATCAACATCGGCTAATTTTTTACCGGACTTCAGATCAATGGAGAGAAGCCTTGCCATTTTCTTTTTGGTATCCGGCGTGCTGAATTTGCTGTAATTGGCATCGCCCGCGCAGACAAAAAGCCTTTTGCCATCGGGATGCACTTTGAGCCCGTAGGTGGACTTGAGGCTCTGGTCAGCGTATAATGCGGAATATTTTCCTTCTTTGGTTACTTTTCCAACTGTTCCCAATCTTGCCGAGGATACATAAAACACATTGGCCCCCTTGTCAAAAGCCACGCCTTCCGGATAGGATTCCGGCGCTTCAAATTCAATACGTTTGGTTGGTTCCTGTGCCCAGGTCAGCTGGGTTAACAGCAGGAATATGATATACTTTTTCATCTTTATTTTTCTTTAAGGGCATAAATAATTCCATTTGCATCGTCCGATACATACACTACGTCGCTGCCAATAGCCACACCGGCTGGCCTTCCAAAACGCTCATTGCCAATCAAAAATCCGGTTAGAAAATCTTCGGATCCCGTGGGATTTCCTTTGCTGTCAAATTTGATGCGTTCTACTTTGTATCCGCTCGGGTTCTGCCTGTTCCAGGACCCGTGCCAGCATACCAGCGCATCGCCTTTATTTTTTCCGCTGTCAAAAAAAGCAAAGGCAATCGGCGCGCTGTGCGCCGGAAATTCCAGCACCGAAGGCTGCGTGGGTTTCACCCACCCTTCCTTGGTATTGCCCACCGGGTCTTCCCTGCTCTGGTCCACTACTCGTTTCCCATAGGCAAAAGGAAACCCGTAGTTGCCTCCCAAGATAATTTTGTTTAATTCCTCGGGCGGCCAGTCGTCCCCTTTGGTATCCCCGCCATTGTCCACGCCCCACATTTCCTTGGTCACGGGCTGCCAGTCAAATCCTATGGTATTTCGAAGCCCCGAAGCATAAAGGGTTCTTTTCCAGGTCTGCGAATCGACCTGAAGCATCGTGGCGGTTTCCTTATCGCTTTCCTTGCAGTCGTTGCAGACACTGCCCACGGAAATATATAATTTGCCGTCAGGTCCGAAATCCATGGTACGGTTGGCATGCTGCCCGCCACTTGGCAGGTCTTTGATAAGCGTATCGGCAACCTTGCCCAGAGTTCCATCGGCATTCAGCGCATAGCGCAGCACCTTATTGTTATTGCACAGGTACATATAATCATCCTTTGAGGTGATGCCGTGTACGCCGGGAAAATCCGCCACACGGATCATATCGTCAAACTTGCCGTCCTTGTCGGTATCGGTCAGCATCAGAACGTCCCCCGCGTCCCTGCGGGTCACATACAGCTGGCCTTTTTTGCCGATGTACAGCATGCGGGGTTTTCCAAGCCCGGTGGCCACTGGCGTGACTTTCCAGCCGTTGGCTGTTTTAAGTCCCGATGCAAGGGAGCTGCTGTATTCAAGATGGGTTGGGAAATTCGTGATGGTCACTTTTTTGGTATCCTCATTGGGTGGGATGCCTTTTTGGCTGTAACCGTGCATTGCCAGAAAGCCCAGCAATGCGGATAGTGTGTATTTTGCCTTCATAGAGAATGAATTTGTGGATTAATTTCAGTACAAAATGTCTTTTGAATAACTATCAAATTTAGTTTTATATAAAAAAAAGATCTTACAAAATACGCACTGAGTTTTACAGGATTTTCAGCAGTTGTTTCAACTGTAAATCTTTAAAAGTCTGCACTATAAGTTTAGGAAGAAATCCTGAGAATGGAATCTAATAAACTTAAACATTACCATTGTGAAAAATAGAAAAATTGGGTGTGATGTATAGACATTAAATAAAATTAAATCTACAGCTCCCCTAGCCGCGATAGCAGAGGAAATCCTTTTATGCCGGGGTTCGGCACAAAAGATTGCTTCGCCAGTTCGCTAAAGCTCGTGTGAAACGTATAGCGGGAAAAAGCTCCAAAAAAAAGCATTATAAGGAGCCATGCAATTCAAACCCCTATGACTTAACACGAAAACGGACAACAATAAAAATAAAACCGCTAATTTTGCTCTTTAAAAGCAGATATAAAGCTGCAGCCGGTGGAACGGGCATGAGATATGAAAAAGTTTGAAATAAAAAAAATAGCCCCCGAGAGCTGGATGGTCTCCCATAATGAGCTCCCGAGGTTTACCTGCTCTTTTGAGGACAGGAAATTCACTTACAGCCACACCATTACAGGGCTTTCAGACCCTACAGGGGATCCGAAAGAAATACAGCTGCTGCTGAAAATGGAAAAATGGCTCTCCCAATACCATAAGGACAAAATAGACGGCTGATTCCTTGAAAATTGAAATGACCTTTGACCGCTAGATCAACCGAAATTTTCCTCGGTCATTAGTGCGGCAGCGCCAGTCCATTTGTAAGACCTGCTCAAGGAATGATTTCAGGGTATCAAAGCCGCTGGGCTTTACCGCATAAAAACTGGCGCCAAGCTCCATTGCCTTTTCAATGTCCTGCGGATCGCTGCTGGTGGAAAACATAATAACCTTTACCTCCCTTATGGCGCCTTTAAGTTTCCTTATTTCTTCCAGGCAGTCAAAACCTTTTTTTTTAGGCATGTTCAGGTCCAGGAAAATAACTTCGGGAAGCGGATCGGAAAGCGTATGGAGAATCTCCATGAGTTCAGCCCCGTCCTGGGCTTCTTTTAAAATAACATCAGGATCAACTTCCAGCATGGCCTCTGAAAAAAAGATTCTGTCATCTTCATCATCATCTGCTATATAAATATGTCTGTGGGAATTTTGTTCTGCCAGGGCCATAGTGGTATTTTTTATAAGCATAAGACAAGATTACAATCTACAAATCTTTATATAAGAATATAAGTTTTTGCAAATCGATACACGATCGAATTATCCATGCAAGGTTACAATCAAGTAAAGTTAAAAAAAAATATTCTAAGAAAAAACACATGAATTGAATTTACTGTTAATACTCGCCTGGGACAGAATTTCAATGTTTCAGGCTATTTGGGCTGTCGGAAAATAATGATTAAACAATTTTGTTACAAATTAGAACACATTATTATTTATTTTTGTTACAGTCTGTAATAATTTTGTATTTGTATAAAAGCAGAAGATTATGGAAAGGTCAGTTGTACATATCGATATGAATACGTTTTTCGTGTCCTGCGAGAGGCTTACAAATTCAGCATTAAACGGCATACCGCTCATTATCGGCGGAGGCGAGAGAGGCGTGGTGGCCTCGTGTTCCTATGAAGCCAGACGCTTCGGTGTCCGCTCTGCCATGCCCATCCACATGGCCATGAAGCTCTGCCCGCAGGCAAAAATTATGAAAGGCGATATGGAATTATATTCCAAACTCTCGCGTGATATCACCGAGATCATCCAGGAAAAGGCCCCGATAGTGGAGAAAGCCAGCATCGATGAGTTCTATCTGGACATCACCGGGATGGACAAATTCCATGGCAGCTACAAGTGGACCAGCGAACTGGCACAGACCGTCACCAGAGAAACCGGCCTTCCCCTCACCTTTGCCCTTTCAATAAATAAAACCGTATCCAAGATCGGGACCGGCGAGGGAAAACAGAAGCAGAACCTGGAAATCCCCCAGCATCAGGTGCAGTCTTTTCTAAATCCGCTCTCGATCCAGAAAATGCCGATGGTCGGGGAGAAAACCTTCCAGCTTCTATCGCGCATCGGGATAAGGACCATCGGCAAGCTTTCACAGATGCCTGCCGAGGCGCTACAGGACATGATGGGCAAAAACGGGACCGAGCTCTGGAAAAAAGCCAATGGCATCGATAACAATCCCGTGGAGCCCTACAGGGAGAAAAAATCGATATCCACCGAGCACACTTTCGGGCAGGACACCATCGATTTCGACCGCCTGAACAGGGTGCTGCTGGGCATGGTGGAAAAGCTCGCTTTCCAGCTGCGGTCCGAGGCCTGGCTGACTTCGACTGTGAAGGTAAAAATACGCTATGCCAATTATGATACCGAAACGAGGCAGTGCTAGATTCAGCACACCTCGGCTGACCATATCCTGACCGAAACCGTACAGGGGCTTTTCGATAAACTCTACCAGCGCAGGATGCGCCTTCGGCTGATCGGCGTGACATTTAGCGGACTGGCGCGCGGCACCTACCAGATCGATATTTTTCAGGACACAGAGGAAATGCTCGCCCTCTACCAGGCGATGGACCGAATGAAAAGCCGTTACGGCTTTGATGCGGTGATGCGCTGCGCAGGCGCATCCTTCAAGCCAAACAACAAAAACGAAATTCTAAAACGCAAACCCTGATTCCATGTATCTCAACTGCCACTCCTTCCATTCCCTGCGCTACGGCACCATACCGCTGGAGGACCTTGTGCCACAGGCGCTATCCTGCGGGGTCAAAGCCATGGCGCTGACCGATATCAACACGGTAACGGGCATCTATGACTTTATAAAAAGCTGCGAGCAGGCAGGCATAAAGCCCCTGGTCGGCATGGAATTCCGCTCGGGGTTCCAGCTCCGCTTCATCGGCCTTGCCAAAAACGCATCGGGCCTTGCAGAGATGAACCGTTTTTTGACCCATCACAATTTCGAGAAAACACCCCTTCCCTTCTTTGCCCCAGATTTCAGGGATGTCTTTGTAATCTACCCACTCGAGAACACCCCGGACACGCTAAAGGAAAACGAGTATATCGGCATACGTCCCGACCAGCTGCAGAAATTAATCCTGACTAGCTGGAAAGACAGGCAGCATAAAATGGTGATGCTCCAGCCCGTGACCTTTCGCACCAAGGAAGAACATGAGCTGCACCGCATCCTCTGCGCAATTGACAAGAACGTGGTCCTTACAAGACTAAAGCCCGAGGACTGCTGCTCCCATACCGATAAAATGGTTCCGCTGGAACAGCTTCTTACGCAATACGAGCAGTACCCGCAGATTATTTCAAATACGCAGCAGATCATTGACAACTGCCATTTTGTATACGATTTTGAATCCCCGAAAAATAAAAAATACTACACATCGAGCCGCAAAAGCGATATGAAGCTGCTCACCTCCCTGGCAAGGCAGGGCCTTGTGTGGCGCTACGGCAATAAAAACATACAGGCCCGCGAGCGCATGGAAAAAGAGCTCAAGGTAATCGACCAGCTGGAGTTCAGCGGTTATTTCCTGATCACCGCCGATATCATCCGCTTTAGCAACAGCCAGGGGTTCCTTCATGTGGGAAGAGGAAGCGGCGCCAACAGCATTATTGCCTACTGCCTTGGGATCACCGATATCTGCCCGCTGGAGCTGGACCTATATTTCGAGCGTTTTCTGAACATCAACCGCAAAAGCCCACCGGATTTTGACATCGACTGGAGCTGGCGCGACCGCGATGTGATACTCGAATACATATTCAACCGCTACACCTATGAGCACGTGGCATTCTGCGGCACCAATGTAGAGTTCAAGTACCGCTCCATTTTCAGGGAGGTCGGTAAGGTATACGGCCTTCCGAAGGACGAGCTTGATATGCTGGCCAAAAATCCAATGAAGCTTCACGCCACCAATGACGTGGTCCGCGAAGTGCAGCACTATGGTATGATGCTCGAGAAATATCCCAACCAGAGAAGCATGCACTCCTGCGGTGTGCTGATCTCCGAGGAGCCCATCACCAACTACACCCCGCTGGAAATGCCCCCAAAGGGTTTTCCCATTGCCCTTTTTGATATGCATGTGGCCGAATCCATCGGGTTTGAAAAGTTTGACATCCTGAGCCAGCGCGGGATCGCCACCATTGACGACAGCGTGCGGCTCATTGAGCGGAACCGCGGGATACGAATCAATATCAGGGATACCTCGATATCAAAAAATGAGCAGGCGGCTAATTCCTACCTTGCCCAGGGAAAAACAATCGGCTGCTTCTACATTGAGAGCCCGGCGATGCGCGGACTGCTCCGGCGTCTGAAATGCGACAACTATAAAACGCTGGTTGCAGCATCCTCTATCATTAGGCCGGGAGTGGCGCAGTCAGGGATGATGAAGGAATACATTTTTCGCCATAACCATCCATCGAAGTTTGAATATTTTCATCCCGTGTTTCAGGAGCAGCTCGGCGAAACCTACGGGATCATGGTATACCAGGAGGATGTGATCAAAATTGCACTGTACTACGGCGGGCTTCCGGCCTCGGACGGCGATGTGCTGCGACGCGCCATGTCGGGAAAAGGACGCTCAAAATCCGCGCTGCAGAAGGTTAAGGACAACTTTTTTGCCTGCGCCACCCAGAAAGGGCACCCGGTCGCCCTGAGCGAGGAAATCTACCGCCAGATCGAATCATTTGCCGGATACTCCTTCTGCAAGGCGCACTCGGCCTCCTATGCCGTGGAAAGCTACCAGAGCCTGTACCTCAAAGTGCATTTTCCAATCGAATTCATGGTCGCTGCCATCAATAACGAAGGCGGGTTTTACAGGATCGAGGTCTATATACACGAGGCCAGGATGGCAGGGGCGGTTATCCATAATCCCTGCGTGAACAACAGCCTTTGTTCAGCGGCGCTGTATGGCAATGACCTTTACCTTGGCTTTATGCATATCAAGGCAATGAAGATCGAAATGGCGCAGTTTATCGTAGCGGACAGAAAAAGGGCCGGCGACTATCTTTCGCTGGAGGATTTTATCAACCGCGTACCTATGGGGATCGAAAGCGTGAAGAGCCTGATTTTTACCGGTGCCTTCCGCTTTACGGGCAAAAACAAAAACGAGCTTCTGGTTACCGCCAGCGTACTTTTAAACAATTTCAAGCCTGAGAACCGCGCGCCGCTGCTGATCCAGGAGCCCACCAAACAGTATAAATTACCTACGCTGGAAAGGTCCGTCTTTGAAGATGCCTTTGACGAGATCGAGCTGCTGAGCTTTCCGGTGTCTTGCACCGTATTTGACCTGCTGCAGACAAGCCACCGCGGCGATATAAAGGTCCGGGACCTGCCCTTCTGCCATAAGAAACAGGTGCGCATGCTGGCCTATCTGGTATCGACCAAACAGGTGCCTACCAAAAGGGGCAATATGTATTTCGGGACATGGATCGATAATGAAGGGGCGTACTTCGATACGGCGCATTTTCCCGACAGCCTTGCCAATTATCCCTTCCAGGGAGGCGGCTGTTATCTTTTGATGGGAATAGTGGAGATCGACTACCACTTCCCCACCATAACCATTCATAAGATGGCCAAGATGCCTTTTATGAAGGACCCACGCTATATGGACGCAAAAGACCAGTACAGGACCCAGGCGCTCATACGGGAGGACGTGAGCACCACAGAGCGCCAGCCGTATCCGCAGGCGCATGAGATCAACCTGCCAAGGCATAAGATGAAAACATAGCCTCTTTTTTTTAGGAACTGCTCTGGCAATTTGAAAAATAAATCATTAAATTTGATAGGAGACCGCCATGAAATGCATGGCGAGGATTCAAAGATAAAGTATAAAGAAACTTGTATTTAAAACACCGCCTATGTGCTATTACACACAACAAATGTCGACTATAGAATCCGTCAAACGACGCTTTAATGCAGATCTGGATAATGAGGAGTTTTTTTTGCAATCCGATTTTATTAAAGGATTCAAACATCCCAACATACCACTAATACTTGATACAACTCCGAATATAATCACAACAGACCACAGCTGGGGACTGATGCCGTCGTGGGCGGAGGAGCAATCATTTAATAGAAAAAAAACGCTCAATGCACGCATTGAGACCATTGACAAAAGAAAGTCGTACAAGAATATCACCCAAAACCGCTGTCTGATAATTGCCTCGGCTTACTATGAATGGCACTGGCACGACAAGCAGGGCAAACTAAAAGATAAATACCAGATAAAATCTTTTGATGATGAAATATTCACATTCGCAGGATTGTACTCTTCATGGACCTGCCCTGATTCAGGAATACTGAAAAATACTTTTACAATGGTAACCACAGAGGGAAACCAAATCATGAAATATGTACATAACAGCAAATCAATAAAATCAGGAAATATACATGATGCCAGGATGCCCATTATGCTGCGCAGACAGGACGAACTCTCTTGGCTTGACCAAAGCGTTGACATGTCTGAATTTGCATTTCCATATGAAGGAAATTTAAACGCCGTTAATTTAAATCCGAACATTCAGTATGGACTTTTTTAAAAATGTCACAATCGAAGATTTCAACACGCGTTTTTTAATTGAATTGAATTCCGTAACAGAATTTACGCAGTATAACGACCCCAATGATTTTTTTGAACCCGAACAGGAATATGGAAACCATATTATGCGCTGCCAGGAAAACGAGCTAAATTTTATACGCAATACGATCAAAGCCAATTTGACTGCACATAGAATTACTATTACGGCAGAGGAATTTAAACAAATTGTCCAGTCGAAAAGGGAACAGATTATTGCATCAAGACCGCGCGCAATTGACCAATTTATTGAACGCATCACTGTAACTTACATAGATCCGGAGCAAAGTGAACGCGAACACAAGTTTTTTCTTCACCGGTATTTGCATAAGTTTTGGAAAAGCATGCAATCTATTATTAATCACTGATCAGATAAAAGTATTTCGATAGTTTTATCGTCATTCAACCCCAGATAATATTTTTCCAATACTTTGTGGAAAACAGGATTTGTATTTGGGACCTGGCCAAACAGGGTCATACAGGATTTAAGTTTCCTATCGTCTGGCCTGCCGAATATTTCCAGGGCTGTTTTTCCCTGCAGAGAAAGAACTGCTTCTGAAATTTCAATCAGGCGTTTTCCAAGAACCGGATCATTGAGGTACTGTCCGGCTTCCTTTAGGTCCTTAATTCCATAATATACGTTATAGTCCGTAAAACCCAGGCCCCTGATTTGGGGAAAAACAAACCACATCCAGTGGCTCTGCTTCCTCCCGTTTTTGATTTCATGCAAAGCCTGAAGGTAAACATACTGCTGGGCCGCAACAAATCTTTCTATACCGTCATCTGGATTCATAAGGGGTTGTTTAAGGTTTATTCGTGTCTTGCAGTGCAACTAGATCAAAAAAAATCCTGGAACCTGCAAAAGGATCTTTCAAAACACCTCCTGATACATAAGTTCAATTGTAACCTCTTTTTTGCTCGGACTCTGCTCGACAAAGATTGTGCTCCATCTGGGCTGGAAGTTACTAACCAGGTAATGGAAAGCATGCAGTATCTCTTCAGCGGAACTTTCCAAAGCTATCCCTAGATTCTTCTCGAACCCGATAATGCGGTAGAAAACCCCATTTTCCAAAAGTTCATCATGCCCATCTGCTGTATTGTCAGGAGCCAGACCAAAGTAGAAAATTTCTGTTTTCTTGTTAGCTAACAAATCGGTCAACTGAGAACGAACCGTCAAAAACAATGGCTCGTCCATCAAATGATACGGGACCACCAAATCAGCAGCTTTAATGGTGAGCGCAAAATCTTCAAAATGTAGCTCCATAACACGATCAATTATGAGATTGCAAAACAGCAGAATATCTGCTGGAAGAATTTAAATAATCATTAAAATCAATCCAGTATACCTTTCCCAAATACTTTTTCTACCTGAAATATATAAGTCTCCAATATTGGCGTTGCTAAAAAGAAACGGCTGACTGCCGCGCCATTCGCATCTGTTTTCTGATTGTCAAATGACCGCTCCAAAAGTGCTGTGTAATCCTTCCGTTGGCTATCCTCGAAAACAGTTCGTAAATTTCTCTCGGTATTGATAAAGGATTTCAACATTGGAAAATCATTGTTATTATCCTTTTCGTACCTTTCTATTCCAGCCTTAACATCAAGAAACTCCTTTCTGAACAAACCTAAAACTGCCGGCAGGTTATGTGCGTAAAAAATATTAGGTATCAGCCCTGCCTTATAATTGGCGTAATGCTCCTCTGATGCCAATGAACTGGCCAGGTATTTTTCAAAGGTCTGAATTCGGAATAAATAATCGGTATGAAAAAAATTAGTGTCCTTGTAATCAATATTCATGCGTAAAATAATTTAAGTTAACTTTAAATCAAAACATAAAAGTAGCTAAATTTTCAATTGCAAAGCAGCAAAAAAAGCTCTTTCATCGTGACGTGAATCCTTTTGTTACAGGTAAATAGTTATATCCTTTGAATCTGTCCTGATCTCCGCACGGCATTCCTGCAGCATATTTAGCGCCATGTTGTCCGCCTCCGTTTCATTGAGCGAATCAGAATCAATGCCCTGCTCGGAATCAAAGTGGATGTCAATATAGGTAATTTCACTGCTTAGCTGCTGCATATCATCACTTACAATATCACAGTGATTATCTATTTCCACCCCGAAATATTCTACCTGTGTCAGTCCGCGGTTAATTAGCCCCGTAACAAATTCAACTGTAGTCACCTCAGGAATGGCAACCTTCGCAGTTGACAGAACCATAGTATGCGCTTCCATATCATATTATTTATAATGAAACCCTAATTTACAAATAATTACGATCACTGCCCTATAAATTTTAATTCTCTATGCATCAGCCCTTCAGTGCTTTGCAGTAGACATAAAGTGACATGAAAATTTAATAAAAGCCGGGCATTTTCCTGTAAGGCAAATGATCATCTATGTCGTTAATTTTAAACGTTTAACAACTAAATAAAAATGTCATGGAAAATTCAAACCAATACACAGCAGAAGAACTGCAAAAATGTCCTTACCATAATCACCAGGCTGCCGCCGGACATGATGATCCCAGCGAGAATACAGGGGACTGGGGCGATCTTGATGAGAACGATGAGGCAGGAACCGATCCTGACCGCCATGAAGGTGGAGGAAACGATAATTCAGGCGGCGCTGGAAGCAGCGGAAGCGCTGCAACAAACAGCTAAAATACACTACAGCTTTACTAACCACACAATTTTATTATTATGAGCGACGATCTGAACAAAAAAGGATTTCAGGACAGATCCAGAATTAATATGAACGAAGCCCATGAAGTGGCTTACTGGACAGAAAAATTTGGTGTTTCAAAAGAGCAACTTCAGGCTGCTGTTGAAAAAGCAGGCACGAGTTCTGCCGATGCCGTTGAAAAAGCATTAAAATCTTCTTAGGAAGGTTTTAATGCTTTTTTTATTAGTCCGACCTGCATTATTTCATACAGCTACGGCATCTACAACTATAGCCTTACCCCGGCAATTTTACAGCGTGATCAAGAGGTATCAATCCTCTCGGAACATCTCAAAGCGAAATCAGTGGAACTGTTTTAATGAAAAAGATTATGAAGAAAAAAAAACTATCAGCAGCCGAAAAGAAAAATATTGCGGCCCTGCTGGAAAAAGGAAAACCCTCCAAAATACCGGTGAATATAAAACCAATGCTGGCGACACTGGTAAACGAGCCCTTCGACGATCCGGACTGGAGCTATGAAGTCAAGTGGGACGGTTACCGCGCGCTCTGCTATATAAATAAAGGAGAGGTTTCTATAGCGTCAAGAAACAACAAGTCCTTTGCCGAGAAATACTACACGATAACCGATGCCCTTAAAAAATGGCCTGCTGATGCGGTGCTCGACGGCGAGCTTGTCGTGGTGGGAACAGACGGCAAAGCCAATTTCAGTGCGCTGCAGAACTGGCGCAGCGAGGCTGACGGTGATCTTGTATACTACGCCTTTGACCTTCTCTGGTACGACGGGGTTCATATTATGGGCCTGCCTTTATCCAAGAGACAGGCCATCCTTGCTGCTGTGCTTCCCACAGACGACGACCGCATCCGCCTCTCAGAGGTATTTGCCAGCGGCGGGATCGATTTTTTTCAGGCGGCAAAAAAAATGGGACTGGAAGGAATTATGGCCAAAAGGATGACCTCGCTCTATACGCCCGATGCGCGTAACAGGGAATGGCTGAAAATCAAGGTCAACCTGAGACAGGAAGTGGTCATTGGCGGTTTTACAAGAAATGAAGGTTCTTCCAAACAGTTCAGCTCCCTATTGCTGGGTGTTTATGAAAATGGTCGCTTTGAGTATGTGGGCAAGGTCGGCACGGGTTTCAGTGACAAACTGCAGAAAGAGATGATCAAAGAGTTTACGCCTTTAATTACCAAAAAGATTCCCTTTGCATCGGAACCCGACATCAACAAACCCTCACGTTTTCGTCCAAACCCTCCCAATGCAGCTGCAACGTGGCTTAAGCCGTCCCTGGTCTGCGAGGTAAGTTTCGCGGAAGTTACCACAGACGGTGTTTTCCGCCATCCTTCCTTTGAAGGAATGCGCTCCGATAAAAAAGCGTCCGATGTAGTACGGGAGACTGCCTCGCCAGCGGCAGAAACCGTTTTAATAGCCGAAAAAAACAACGTGCTTGTAAAAGGTGCCGAACATTCCGGCAGCAAAACACTGCTAAACCCGACAGAGGAAACACAGACCAAGAAGATAAAAGGCCACAGCCTCACTTTCTCCCATCTGAGCAAAGTGTACTGGCCAGAGGACGGCTACACCAGACGCGATATGTTCAATTACTATTACCAGGCAGCGGAATTTATACTTCCCTACCTCAAAGACCGCCCCCTTTCCCTCAACCGCTTTCCCGGGGGCATACATGGAAAGAGTTTCTACCAGAAGGATGTGAAGGGAAAAGCGCCGGACTGGGCCAAAACTTTCCCCTACACCACAAGCGAGGGAGAGGACAAAGAATTTCTGGTCGGCGGCGACGAAGCGACATTGCTGTATATGGCATCACTTGGATGTATTGAAATGAATCCGTGGTTCAGCACCATAAAACATCCCGATAACCCTGATTACTGCGTCATTGACCTTGACCCTGACAAAAGCAACACTTTCGAGCAGGTAATTACAGCCGCCCAGGAGGTTAAAAAAATTCTAGATGCCATGGAAATAACCGGCTATGTCAAGACATCAGGATCAACGGGCATTCATATTTACATTCCCCTTGGCGCGAAATATTCCTATGACCAGTCCCAGATGTTCGGCAGGCTCATCGTAACGATCGTACAGGACCAGCTACCGGACTTCACCAGTACAGAGCGCCAGATAAAAAACAGAAACGGCAAAATGTATCTGGATTTTCTTCAGAACCGACCGGGCGCAATCATTGCCTGCCCCTACTCGCTGAGGCCGAAAATTGGAGCCACTGTTTCCATGCCGCTGCACTGGGAAGAAATCAAAAAAGGACTTTCGATGAAAGATTTCAATATTGAGAATTCCATCGCGCGTATGAAGGCAGAAGGAGACCTGTTCAAAGGCGCACTTCAGAAAGGCATAGATATGAAAAAAGCCCTCGCCAAAGCACAGAGCATTTTTTCCTGAAAATCGTGATATTCATATCCCAGCAGTGCTATATACAGCAATCTTTACCCTACAAGACATCTATGACCTTAGTATACTTTCTTACCGGCTCGTATAAGGATCAGGACAATGATTTTGAACTTACTATTTCGATCCCTGAAAAATCTTCAGGGAAGTCGCAGTTTGTTTTAGTACTTAATGATCTGTCCTCTCCAGATACGTTATCATGGCAGACTGAAAAGCCAGCTTTTTTACTGGGCCTTGATGCGCTGGACGAATTTTTAATTGAAAATAGTATAACACTCTACAGCAAAATCCTAACCACGGAATTTCGTGATCAGTCCGTTGACAAGGAACTCGAAGGATTTATATTAAACAGGCTGGAATATTGAGCAGTGCTGACTGATTAATGACAAATCCAAAGTACCAGTCTACAGCTGTAAAGGCATTACTGCGTCCTTTTCAGAGGCAGATAAATATTAAACCGTGCTCCATTTTCCGAACTGCCCTGTGCGGTGATCAGTCCGTGGTGGTTTTCAACAATTTTCATGCATATGGAAAGGCCAATACCGGTACCTTCAAATTCCGTCTTGCTGTGCAGCCTTTGGAACAGTTCAAAAATTTTATCGGCCTGTTCTTCTTTAAAGCCTATCCCCTTATCACTCACTACAATTTTGACAAAATCCACTGCAGCGTCAAGGCTTAGGACTGTTTTTTCCTGATCAGGCACCTCGAACGCTTCCACGCTGATCTGCGGGACGGACCCCGGACGATGAAACTTCAGCGAATTGCCGATAAGGTTGCTCAGCAGCTGGGTCAGCTGAAGTGTCTGTCCCGGAACTATAGGAAGTCTGCCGACAGCTATAACTGCCTCTTTCTGTTCGATGAGCAGCTCCATATCTGACAATATTCCTTCAACGATTTTATTGAGGTCTACACTGGCAATTTCTCCACCTGCATTGTTCAGCTGGGAATACGCAAGGACATCTTTTACCAGGGCCTGCATCCTTTCTGAGGATTCCTTTATTTTTTTGAGCTGACCCTGCGATTTTGCATCAAGGGAACCTCCTACTTTGGATTCGAGCATCTGTGAAAAAATGCTGATTTTGCGCAGCGGCTCCTGCAGGTCATGCGAAGCAATATAGGCAAATTCAGCCAGCTGGGAATTAGAACGGCTCAGGCTCTCATTGGCCGATTCAAGCTGCTGGGTTCTCTGCTGAACAATTTCTTCAATTCTTCTCATCGCCAGCACCTGTTTTGTAACATCGTTTGATATGGCAATAACACCTAAAATTTCACCGCTTGCATCCCTGTAGGGTTCATAAATAAAATTCTGATAGACAATATCAGGATTTCCAAAGCGGATCAGGTGCACCGGCATTTCATTGGCTGTAAAGGTCTCCCCTGTTTTATATACATGGTCCAGAAGCGCTTCGAGTCCCTGCTCCTTTGCGTCTGGCAGCGCCTCAAAAATCGGCCTGTTCATCACATCCCGCTCTTCCTTGCCCCAAAGGTTGATCATGCAGTCATTTGCTACTTCCACGGTATGGGAGGGTCCAAGGAGCAGGCACATACATACAGGCGCCTGAAGTATGAGATTTTTGAAATCCTGCTGCGTCTGTTCCACTTTGATCTTTGCAAGGTTAAGGTCTGTAACATCCGCAGCTGTGTTCAGCACGCCGTATACCTGGCCTTCCTGATTAAATAATGGCGTAAAACTGTAGTTGAAATAGAACGGCTGAAGATTTCCCTGCACCATTAAATCCACTCGCTGATTACGTGCGTTAAAGGGCCTTCCTTCACTGTACACTTCGAGCAGTCTTGGGTAAATATCCTGATTTTCCAGTTCGGGTAGCGCATCAAAATAAGTTTTACCTATTATGTCACTGCCCTTCCCCCAGACATCGATAATCGCCTGATTGGCCATTGCAATGCGCATGTTCCTGCCTTCGTAGACACCGATTGGAAAAGGTGCGCTGTCCACAAGTGACCGGATTTGCTGCTCGCTCTGCTTTGCAGCGCTTATATCGGCGCAAATGCCCAGCACTCCCTCAACTTTCCCCGTATCCCCAAATAGAGGACTGTAGGAGAAACAGAAAAACTGCGCTTCCTTTTCATTTTCACCTTCAGTAAAGCTGACCGGCTGGTCCTGGAAATTAACTGCTTCGCCGCTCTGCATTACTTTTTGTATAACAGGACCCGTGAGATGCCAGGTGCCCGACCAGTTATCATCAGCCGGTTTTCCCGCCTCCTGCATTTTTCCGATACCCGAGAGAAGCGGCACAGAGGCATCATTATGAAATTGAATCAGCTCGCTGCCCCACCAGAGAATCATTGGGAATTT
This sequence comes from Flavobacterium johnsoniae, assembly GCF_001879205.1. Taxonomy (GTDB): domain Bacteria; phylum Bacteroidota; class Bacteroidia; order Flavobacteriales; family Flavobacteriaceae; genus Flavobacterium; species Flavobacterium johnsoniae_A. Next base: position 295,546 of record NZ_MLFK01000009.1, on the reverse strand, counting down.
TGATGACAGGACCATTGCCACGGCATTTCGCAGGCTGATCGACCAGTTTTCAGGAACGCCCAAAACATGCTGCGACCAATCGGTTTGACGCAGGGTCGTGCTCATTTGATCAGAACCGTTGAGAAAGTAATGATTATTTCCTGATTCAGAATTATTATTATGAAAGTTCATACCTGAAAGAATGCTAAAATTTTAAATATTTATCACGCCAGCGGGTGGCGTTCTCTCAAAGATAATTTTTTTTCACTAAAAAATAAAGCAATTTCAGTGCAAAGTATCAGTTTAATATTATAAAATTATAAGGCGCTTTTCATTAAAAAATAAGAGTTAAAACTAAATGCTTTTGCAGTTTTTAATTTTCCAAATAAACACCATAGCTTATTATCGCCACGTAAACAACTAGTAATCATAAAAATCCTATAACAATCGTACTTTATAATATAACAGAAAAATGATCTGATAAAGTAACTTTGGGTAACTATTAAATTTAAAAATCATGGATGATAAAACGAAAACCGGAAAAGCTGATGATTCGCAGATTAATATAAACGAATCCTACGAAGTGCAGTATTGGTCTGAATAGTTCAACGTGCCACAGGAAACATTAAAAACCGCTGTAAGGTCCGCAGGTACCAGAGTAGATGACGTCAGGGATTATCTGGCCGAAAATAATTAATATCATGCCCTGGTACCACGGGGATTATCCCCCATCTTATAAAAACCAGCCCGCAGAACTACGCGAAAAGGCCGTTGAGATCGCCAATGCCCTGCTTCAGGACGGCGCGGAAGAAGGAATTGCCATAGCTACGGGACTCAAACAGGCCCGCGAGCTACTCAAAAACCATAAGGAGAAAACCGATAAAACTGAAAATCATGGAAACGAATAAAAACACACAACAGGACCAGGAAAACACAAACGAAAATGCCAACAGCGCCTACAGCGGTTCGGGAGGCATGCAGCCCGGAGCCAGTACAGGAGTAACCGGCCGCCTCAATGACTACCAGGAGGAAGACCCACAAGATGTTTCAGACAAAAAAAACAATCCTCAGGGTAAAAGCATCGCCGAGGCCACTGATCCTTCAAAGCTCTCGGATATTTAACACTAAGAGAGTATTGTGACATCCAAGATCTTGAAAAGAATTTACTAATTTTATGGTAAATTCTTTTCAGGATCTTTTGATTTTACTCAAGCTGACACGATCCCAATAAAAAATACTAAACCAAAACATACAAAAACGAAATGACTGATCCCATCCTAGAGAACCTTAACCAAAACCAGCTTCAGGCAGTGGAAACAACCGAAGGGTACGTGCGCGTGATTGCCGGGGCGGGATCAGGAAAAACAAAAGCGCTGACCTCGAGGTTTGCCTATATTGTGGACAGGCTCGGGATCAATTCCTCCAACATACTTTGCGTGACCTTTACCAACAAGGCAGCCCAGGAAATGAAAAAAAGGGTAAAGATGCTCATCGGCGATACCTACGATGTGAGCCTTATTACCACCTACCACGGATTTTGCGTGCGGTTCCTGCGCGAGGAAATAAATAAGATCCAGTATCCGAAAAATTTTATCATACTTGACGCGGAAGATCAAAAGACGATCCTGCGTGAAGTCTTTAACGAGCTGGACATCAACTCCAAGAACTTAACCTTCAAACAGGCCCTTCAGTTCATTTCCAAATCAAAAGGCAACTCTGACTATTTAAGCTACATTCTGGCCAATAAAAGCTTTGAGCACGAAAATACCGAGAATTTATCGTTAAAAATATTTCACAAATACCTCGATAAACAAAAGCGGAATTATGCCCTTGACTTCGATGATCTGATACACTTCACCGTATACATCCTGACAACTTTTAATGAAGTGCTTGTAAAATGGCAGGAAAACATGCATTACATACAGGTCGATGAGGCCCAGGACAGCTCCGACAGCCAGTTCGAGCTGGTGGAAATGCTCTCGCGTATCCATCAGAACTTATTTGTGGTGGGCGATCCTGACCAGACCATTTACGAATGGCGCGGCGCCAAACCAGAATATCTGGTGGATTTTGATAAGATGTTTCCAAACTGTGAAACAATTATCATGAACCAGAACTACCGCTCTACTCCAAACATCCTGAAAGTGGGAAACCATATTATTAAAAACAACAAAATAAGGGTCGACAAGGATATGATTACCGAGAGGCCCGAAGGAGTTGAAGTGGTTCATTTTCACGGCAAAAATGATTTTGAGGAATCCCTCTGGGTAGCCTCGGAAATCAAGGAGATCCTTAAAACCGAAAAGGCAAATTATTCCGATATCACCATACTGTACCGCGCCAACCATATTTCCCGAAACATCGAGCAGTCCCTGATCAAGGAAAACGTTCCCTATACGATTTTTGGCGGCGTTAAATTCTTTGAAAGAAAGGAAATCAAGGATGTCCTGTCCATGTTAAGGCTCATAGTGAACGGGGATAATATTTCATTCCTTCGTATGTTCAACCATCCTTCCCGTGGGCTTGGCAAGAAATTCATGGAACGCCTGAGTTATCTGGGACGCGAACAGAACCTATCGCTTCTCAGAGCACTTGAACAAAACATCACCGATAACGAGCTGTCCAAAAAAGGTGCTGCCGAATTTCTGGATTTAATCGCCGAGCTAAAGGAGTTTGCCAAAACAAAATCCATATCGGATCTGGACAAAGAAATACTAGAGAGAAGCGGACTGGCCGCGTTGTACCGAAAAGACGGTGATGAGAACCGGCTGGAAAACATCAAGGAGCTGGTAAGTTCCATGCTCCTTCTGGAACAAGAAAATAAAGAGCCTGTCAATGTCGAGGAATACCTGCAGGAAATTGCGCTCTACACCGATTTGGATACCCAGAATGAACATCAGGACAAGGTAAAACTGATGACGATCCACATTTCAAAAGGATTGGAATTTCCGTACGTATTCCTTTGCGGTTTTACAGAGGGTGTTCTGCCAAGCGCACTCTCGATCAAAGAGAGAAGAAGCCGCGCGATTGAGGAAGAAAGAAGGCTTACTTATGTAGCGGTAACGCGCGCCGAGAAAAGATTTTACATCACCGATTCGGAAGGATATAATTTTACCACAGGTCTTAACAAATATCCGTCGCGTTTTCTCTTTGAAATCAGCGAGGAGTTTTACATCCGCAAAGGAAAGCTCAGCCCTGAAATCCTTCAGGCCTCTAAAGTACAGGCAAGAGATTCAAATACCGAGAACAAGGAGCTCTTTGGTGTCGGGGATTTGGTGCTGCATCAGGTATTTAAGAAAGGTAGAATCAAGGCCGTCAACCTGGATAAAAACCAGTATTCAATCGACTTTTTCGAAATTGGCAAGGAAAAGCCAATCGACTTCAATTTCCGCTTCCTTAAAAAAATAGACGACGATTCCAATTCAGAAGCCAGTGAGAGTGATGCTGCTGATTCTGGCATTGATTTACAATCCCATTTGAAGTCCCAGGAAAATCCCTTTGACAAAAGTGACAATGCTCAGTCATATCCTTTTTCTGAGCCATTTTCTGAAGATAAAAAGGCGGACCCAACCAAACAATTCACTGAAAGCGATACTGATACTTCTAAAGACAACAATAAAAAATGGTGGAAGTTCTAAAAGTAAAATTTCTATCGATAACTTGTTCCTTTAGAACTCTGGCCAGCTGCGCCGGTTATTTGGTATACTTAGCAAACGGGCTCCTCAGGAGCCCTAGCCGCGATAGCAGTGAAATCCTTTTTTGCCGGTGTTCGGTATAAAAGATTGAAACGCATAGCGGGAAGAGCTCCTAAAAAATTGCATTTGCACCTCCGCTAATCTAATCGCGTTTTGGATCGCACGAAGTTAAATCAAGATCTTATATTTAATTTTAATACTGATTTTTAGTGCTTAAAAAATCCACATTAATCTGTTTTTCGTAAATTTAGGTAAAGGATGTATTTATGGAAACACTACCACTATTTCATATCAAAGTTTTGCAGCTTCTGGCAGCCCGATACGGTTTAAGCTGTACTTTAGAAGAGGTGACACGTCTTCTTGCCCCAGTAATTAATACTCAAAGAGTTTTTACTGGAACTATATCGACTGAAAGGGCTTTCGAGGCAGCGGTGCTCGATGCATTAATCGTTTTGAATGATATGGGCCATATCTTTTTAAACTCATGTACCGATAAAAGCTTCATCACCATTAAAGGCCTGATTACAGTAAACAGCAAAGTCTTGTGCAATTGATAAATGAGGTAAAATTTCCAAGTAAAATTATTAATGTTTCTTTACGGTAAATTAAACTTAAGCGAGACAGTATTTAACTAAAAATAGATATACTGTCCTCCAGCTGCTCCCGGGCAATAAATGCCGTAATAAATTCTCGCACTTCAATGCCTGTTCCGCTCTCAATGTCAAAAGTATTGATGTGGTATTCTTCGTCCTGATCCAAAATGTGTATGATCTCTGTATAGCCCTTTGAGATCAGACTGCCTTTTAATTTAATAATATTTGACTGCTGTCTGCCGTCCAGTTCTTTTCGGACCTTCAGCCTGATCCCCTTTTCCATCCCCGGTAATTTAAAATAATATGTTTCTGGTATTTCATATCAAATATAAAACATTATTAAATGATACCTAGTTTCGAAAAAGGAATTTAACATCCATTATTTTTGATCAAATACCAGGCAGGAGCCGAATGTAAATTTGATAAAAATTGCCTGTTTGCATATAAAAAAATATCGAAGCTAAAGTATTACTTTTAAGTGCCATAACAGCCTAAATTTGTTTCGGTTATTAAATATAGTACATGACAAACAATTTCTTTAACCATAAATAAAAAACAATGGAAGACCTTATAAAACAGTTCGAAAAAGACCTTAGGCAGCACCTTGAAAATGTATATAGTGCTTCGGTGGAGCCCGATGACATCAAGAGGCTTGACCAAGCCGAAAATACCGTTTTTGATTTTGTGGACGATTATCTGCTGGAATCCGCCCTGATCGCCAGGGACGTGGAACGCCTTACCCAAGAGGTGCTGGACCAGTTTGCCAGATCTAAAATAAACTACATCGAATAGTTAAAAATGTAACCAGAAGAACAGTTTAATAAATATTGAAGGTTATGACATCAGAAATTATAATCCAATGCAGCGAGGCCGTTGCGGCCAAAGGCTGGAATATTGCTTTTGCAGAAAGCGCATCAGCGGGAAAACTAAGCGCTGAATTTTCCCTAACCCCGCTGTCGGGAAAAATTTTAAGGGGCGGTATTGTCTGTTATGAAGTTTTTGTTAAAGAGCAGATCCTGCTGGTACCCCGCGAACTAATAGAGCAGTTTACCCCCGAATCTCAAGAGGTCACCAGTGCCCTTGCCCAGCGCACAGCGGTCATATTCAATGCCGATATAACAGTGGCCCTGACAGGGCTTACCACTGCGGGAGGAAGCGAGACCGCGGAAAAACCGGTCGGTACCATCTTTTTGTCCATCATTACGCCTTTAGGAACAATAGACCACAGGGAGGTTTTTGCAGGCGGTCCCGAGCAGATCATACAGCAGGCAGCCGATAAGGCCGCAGCATTGATCATTGAAAAAATAAAACCCGAGTAAATCGGATTTCATTGGCATATTTAAATCAATGTATAAAAAAATCTGCACCAGGTGCAGATTTTTTTTTATGAATGTTTATAATCGATGTTTATTTCCAGGGATCCAGTACTACCTTAACGCAGCCATCCTCTTTTTTATTAAAAATATTATAGGCATGCGAAATCTCAGATAACGGAAGCCTGTGGGTAATGATATCATCAAGCTGCACTTTTCCCTGCACTACATATTCCAGAAGTTTATCGATATGTTTATGCGCCGGCGCCTGTCCTCCTTTGAGTATTATACCTTTGTCAAAGAACTGTCCAAGCGGAAAATTATCGTAATTCACGGGATATACGCCAAGAACCGAAACAATACCGCTTCTTCTCACCGCGCTCATGCAGGCTTCAAGCACTTTAATAGAGCCTTTTTCAAAATTGACCGTTGCTTTTATTTTGTCAGCCAGGCTTCTTTCGGGCTCAAAGCCGACAGCATCAATACATACATCCGCGCCTCGCCCATTGGTAAGCGATCTGATATGCTCCACTACATCTTTGGGATCTTCCCACAATATAGTGGTAGATCCTGTAGAAACCCTCGCCCTGTCCAGACGGTACTGCAGCGTGTCCACGATAATTACCTGCGCAGCTCCCCTTAGCCAGGCACTTTTGGCTGCCATAATCCCGACGGGACCCGAACCGAAAATAGCAACGGTCTCTCCCCCTTTCACTTCTCCCCAGTCCACTCCTGTATATCCGGTCGGAAAGATATCGGTAAGGAAAAGCACCTGCTCATCGGTTAGGTTATCCGGAACCACGCGCGGTCCGTAATTAGCATAAGGAACCCGTACATACTGCGCCTGCCCTCCGTCATATCCGCCGTAAAGATCAGTATACCCAAAAAGCGCTCCTCCTTTTTCGGTCAGGATTCCGCCCTCTGGACCATAATGTTCGGGATTACTGTGCTCGCAGTTTCCCGGAACGTCATGATTGCAGAAAAAACAATTCCCGCAGGCAACCGGAAAAGGAACAACCACACGGTCACCTCTTTTAAGATGGGTAACAGCCGATCCTGTTTCCTCTACAATTCCCATAAATTCATGGCCAAGAACCATTGGGGATGTCGGCATTGCGCCTGAATAGATGTGCAGGTCCGATCCGCAGATGGCCGTAGACGTAACTTTCAAAATAATATCGTCCTGTGCATTGATTTTTGGATCCTCTACCGTATCGTATTTAACGGAGCCCGGTCCGTGAATAACTGCTGCTTTCATGATGGTCTTTTTTAAAATTAATAGACAGCTAAGTAACTATAATTTAGGCCATTAATTTTACAGGATCATTTCAATTTCTTACAAATAAAACACAATTGAGGACTCTTGATTAATCAAAAAAAAACCTGCACCATTAAAAAATGATACAGGTTTCTTAAAAATCAAATCTAATCTTGGAATTGCAATTTGAAATTATTTCTGATCTTCTTCTTTGGCGTCGAAGTTGATCGTATTGTAAGCAGCTTCTGTTAGTGTAACATCCGCTTGTTTTTCTTCAGCCAGCGTTTTCTCAAGAAGCAGTACAGCGTCATCCTCACCCAGGGTTGTAGCAAAGGCAGCAAGTGTCCCGTAGGTAGCAATTTCATAATGTTCAATTTTTTGTGAGGCCGCAATAATTCCCGCATCTCTTACAGGTCCTGCTTCAGTCTCCTCCATAATACTCTCGCCCTCTTTTATAAGTCCTTCCATCGCGTCGCATTTTTTGGCAGCAGCCTTCTCTCCTACCGATTTAAAAACTTCTTCAAGTCTGGCTACCTGCTCCTGGGTTACTGAAAGATGCTCATTAATAGCAGTAATAAGATTTTCAGACGTTGCATTTTTGGCCATTTTTGGAAGTGCCTTAACCAGTGCTTTTTCAGCCCAGTAGATATCTTTTAGCGAATCTACAAATAATTCTCGAAGTCCTTCAGCAGCAGAAGGTTTTGCCTTCACCGTCCCTTTTGGAGCTGTTTTGGACGCTGTTGGTTTGGCAGCAGCAGTTCCCGTTTTACTTTTGGTATCAGCTGTTTTTTTTATCGCAGTTTTCATAATGATATTTTTAAAGGTTATAAATCAAAATTACAATACGCTGTCTTATAATTCCTTACAGTTTTTCCGCTGATCTTTACAGTATTTTAAGATGGCCAGCATTAACTGAAAAAAGAAAAATTTATAAAAACACGCAAAAATTATATAAAACAAAATACGTCTGTTTTATTGAAATTTGTCATTATGAAGATCCTATAATCCATTACGCAACACTTACTACATTTTATAAACTAAAATTTATCATTATGCATACGATAACACCATGGAGCGCAACTGCTCAGGCAGATATTGAAAATAGTGACATACTTTTAGAAAGAAAAATTCTTGATTATACGTATCAATTTTACAATACAGGCGATTCTCTCTGGATTGTCGCCCTTATGCCCAATAACGGAAAAATAGCGCTTCGCGCCGCATTTGCAATGAACGGCTGTTTTGAAGTGTCCAATATTTTTGATGCTCAAGACAGTATCGTCATTATTTTAAATTCCAAACTTGGTAGTTATGAACTTCGCGTTACTTTTCCCGATGAAGCTTCGCCTTTGCTGCATTATACAACCAGCTTTAAGGCAAACATCCCGTTAATGATTCCGTTTTGGCCCCGGGATATACTTCCGCTTACACAAAACGGAAGTGTAGAAAATACCAGCGGCAAAATCCATATGGAGCAGTTCGGTTCCCGATCAGGATTACTATTTGCAAGCCATTACAAAACCGCAAACGGGGTCCTTTTTTTATTTTCAAAACCTTACGTCCCTATCAGAATATTGCGAAGTGACCAAAACGGAATCAAAAAGTACCGTTGGCGGAACCTGGCCGGAAATTGGATTTCAGCTTCCAGCTACAGATAAACTGCCCCTACCTGCAGATAAAGCCTTTACAATATCAGATGCTTATGTAATGTTTACTACCGAAATATTTGAGCAGACCTCGGCTATCTGCGAAAATTTCTTAAATAATCTTGTAAAAATATACAAGGTACTGGAGCAGCCCAGAATTGAATATAATGACTGGCCTGATATTGCGCAGAAAGTCATTACAGACTTAACCTATAACAAAGGTGCATGGACACAAAATAACGGAAGTCCGTACCTGAATGCCTATTTGTGCGATTATGAAACCCCTGCCGAGAGTATGGTTCAGCTTGCCGTACTCACTCCATTTAAGGAATATGAAAAATGGAGCGGTGAAAAACAGCCGCTTTGTGAAGATTTAATAAAAGGGCTGCCCGCTTTTTATGATCCAAAAATTAATTGTACAAACAGATGGCTTCCCGCACTTGTTGACAAACTTGACCAGTCCGAAGAACAAAAAAAAGAAATGGTGATGGATTCCTGGTATCTGCATCATCCGTTGATGAATTTGGCAAGACTGGCTTTGCATGGTGACAAAACAGCAGAGAAACTCGTTTTAGATTCTATTGAATATGTCATAAAAGTGGCACGTCATTTTAAATATTCATGGCCGGTATTTTATAATATGGAAACCCTGGAAATAATCAAAGCAGAAACCGCTCCGGGCAAAGGAGGAGAAAATGATGTTCCGGGTTCCTACGCTCACTTAATGTTATTGGTTTATAAGCTGACCAAAGAAAAACGCTATTTAAACGAGGCTGAAAAAGCTGCAATAAAATTGGTAGATCTGGGAGTCAATATTTTATATCAGGCCAATAATACCGCTTTTTCGGCGGGAGCATTATTAGAATTGTATAAAATTACCAATAAAAAACTGTATCTGGATTTAAGTTATACCTGCCTTAGCGGGTTATTTAAAAATGTACAGCTTTACGACTGCAGATATGGCTTTGGAAAAAATTACACGAATTTCTTTTCCATCTTTCCACTAAATGATGCTCCGTATACTGCGGCTTATGAAGAATTAGAAGTCTATGCCGCGTTATCGGAATATTTTATTCAGGCAAAGGACGTGGCTATTTTACCAGCGTTAAAAACGCTGATTCCCGAGTTCATAAAATTTGCCGTCAGCAGAATTGCCTATTATTATCCCGCAATGCTTCCTAAAGAAATGCTCTCGGAAGAAGTAAAAACCGGAGAAATACAGGCTGATTTGTGGGTTCCTCTAGAGGACTTATACAACGGCTGGGAGAAAAGCGGTCAGGTTGGTCAGGAAGTTTACGGCGCCGGAATGGCATTTGGTGTCGTGCCAAGACAATACATCAAAGCCGATGAAGACTTTTTGATTTTTATCGATTATCCTAATCAATTTACTAAAAGGGGAAAATCTGCCACCATACACCTTGACGGGGATAAAGATATGTCCTGCAATTTAAAAATTATAAAATTAGGCGATCGAAGTATTAAAATGAAAGTATTTCAGAATAAGGAGCTTTTAAAGGCCTTTCACCAAAGTGCAAAACTGCATGAATATGAGATTTCAGGTCAGGCTTTAATTAAGATCGAATGGTAATATTTACTAATAAATAAAAATACATAATGGAAAAATTAACAAATTACTTTGGACAAAACATCAATGGAAGACGAATTGTAATCACGGGCGGAACAACCGGAATAGGAAAAGCAATTGCCGATGTATTAGTATCTCTTGGCGGGCGCGTTCTTATTTTTGGAAGAGATCAGGAAGATTTCGATAATGCCGTTGCCGATATCAAACAACAATTTCCGGGCAGCGAAGTGTATGGCACCCCGGCAGATGTAACCAAAAAAGAAGACATTGATAAAATCTTTGATATAGTAGATAATGAGCTGGGCGGAATTGATATTTTAATCAACAACGCAGCGCTCGCAGCGCCCGGACTCACCAAGGAAACGTATGAAGATTACAAGTATGTTATTGATACAAATATTACAGGTTATCTAGCCTTCGCTCAGCAAGCCGCATCAAGAATGAAAGAGCAAAAATCGGGACATATTATCAATATTGGATCAATGAGCGCAGAAAGCCGTACTGCGGAAAGTACTATTTATGTGGCAACTAAAACAGCAATAAGAGGTTTTAGTACATCACTGCGTAAAGAATTAAATCCGCTTGGAATAAAAGTTTCCCTGATTGAACCCGGAGCGGTAACCAGCGACATGCAGACTGATCCAAAAAAAGTACAGCACGAGAAAGTAGAAAAACTGGAAATGCTGGAGGCTTACGATATTGCAATGAGTACTTTATTCTGCCTGTCACAGCCAAAAAGATGCGATATAGTAACTATGCAGATCCGTCCGCATCTGCAAATAATTTAATTGAACTGTTATAATTAATAACACTTTTTAGCCTTATGCTATTTACTTTATAAAGACACCTGTAATGCTGCAGGTGTTTTTTTTGCACTTTATCTGTCAATAATTATGTCAATGTACTAAGAAATGGATTCAAAAAAAAGCACCTCTCAAAAGACAGGTACTTTTACATTATTTTGAAAATTAAGCAACTACAACGTTTACCGCATTAGGACCTTTTTTACCTTCAGCAATATCATAGAGAACTTCATTGTTCTCAAGGATACTCGCTGATAGACCTGTAGCATGGACAAAGATTTCACTCCCGCCGTTTTTCGGTGTTATAAATCCAAAACCTTTTTCTTCATTATAGAATTTCACTGTACCTTCCTGCATCTTTTTAATTTTTATAATTTTGAAATAAATGTAGGTTATTAGAATCACAATACGTAAAGCACATTCCACTAATTGTGGGTGTTATGAAAATTATATAAAAAGGCATGGGAATTATATAAACACATCCCTCGACAATTTTGCATTTTTGAAAAGTGTCATTTATTACATTTCACTACTAGTTTTGAGACAGGGAAAATCTCCTGTTAATGTATAATTATAATTTTTTATACAAATGGCTCTACTAATTTTCACAAGATGCAGAATAATGCTGCTGCTGCTGATTTGCAGCTCTCCTGCACTATTTTACTCACAGGCTCAAAAGCCGACACCTAAAGTTATGTTTGCTATTGAAACCTATGCCTACCTTAAAGGACAAAGTTCAGCTCTGAAAACTATAGCCAAACAATTTCCAAATCTCAAGCGCAAAGTCAGCGCGGCGCAAAATAATGCTGAAATTCCATTTTCAAGGGCAGAACGAAATATTGAACGCTTGCTGCAGGATGAGCTTACCGCGTCCGAATTTAAGATAGTACAACGAAATATCGATTCGCTGATCAATGTACAACTTCAAAACCAAATCGAAAAGCAAAAATATGCCATTGATTTTCTTGAAAAAGTAAGCAAAGGAACTCATTTCATTACAGATACAATGGTGTCAAAAGGCATACTGTCATTTGCTTACCACGACACGCCCCATGAAGAAATCAATGATGGCCATATTAAAACTTTCAAAACCAAAAACCATCCTAAAGCGGAACAAACTGCGCTTAAGGTTCCCATACCGCACAGCTGGCTGGCAGAAGAAGCCCACATGCCCGAGACAATCCAGCAGTTTACCAGTTATTACCGAACGGGCAATGAGAAAATCACAATTGTAGTATATGATCTTTCTGGACAGCCTGAGGTTATTCTAAATGAAAAATCAATACTGGAGATGATACCTCCAGAATCTGCGCTTATCCGCACCGAGAACGTAAAAATTGACGGTATTCCAGATATGATGGTCGATGTAGAACAATCTCTTGGCAATGCTGATGACCAAATGAAAATAAGAATGCTGCAGTTCATGTTTAAACAAAAACAAAAACTGTACTGCCTGCAGGGAAGCATCGGTCCGGTCGCATCAAACAAAAATCTTGACTTACAAATTAAAAAATATGAACCGTTATTTCGTCTTATTGCCTCTAAGACCGTGATAGAGGATTAAATTTTCAAAAGCATTAAAGAGTCTGGAATTTAAATTTTATCGAACTTCCATATTAGATTTAATTTCTTCAAAGACAAAATTGAACCCGATGGCAAATAGCTCCGATAGTAGTGGAAATTCTTTTGTGACGGGCTTCGGCATAAAGGATTGTAACGTATAGCGGGAAAAGCTCCTAAACAACAATATATCCTTATTAATCACCTATTTACAAAGATTTACGGTATCAGGAAACACTCTCTCAGTAAAATTTTGTAAATCCTGATTAAAATTTTGTAAAACTGATATTGGCCGACAGACTAAATTTATTCTGAAGAAAAAACTGGATTCAAAAAGGAAAATTACTAGTAGTAATAAATTAAATAAAATTATTTGCATTAAGAAGGCATAAGAACAAACTGCAGATTAAAATATTGAATTGCCGGCCGGGTAAAAAAATTAATTTGTAATAAGTAACATCATGGGAGATACTAAAAATTATGCGCTGATTACCGGAGCAACTGAAGGAATCGGCTACGAGCTTGCCAAGCTCTTTGCCAGAGACGGTTACAACCTTGTTATTGTAGCAAGGCATGAAGATTAGTTAAAAAACAGGGCTGCCGAGTTCAGCAAGCATAACATTGATGTCATTGCTATTGCAAAAGATCTGTTTAAAAGAGAGGAAGCCTTTGCTTTATGCGCGGAAGTAGAGTCAAGAAACATATCCATCGATGTGCTTGTAAATAATGCCGGACAAGGGGTTTACGGACTTTTCAAAGATACTGAAGTGCAGCGCGAGCTGGAAATTATTGACCTGAACATCGCCTCCACTGTAATATTGACAAAACATTTTACCAAGCAAATGATAGCCCGCAACTATGGCAAAATACTCAATCTTGCTTCAATAGCCAGCAAGACCCCGGGGCCATGGCAGTCGGTTTACCACGGGACCAAAGCTTTTGTTTACTCATTTTCCGAAGCTATCCGTCATGAATTGAAAGACAATAATATTACTGTTACTGCGCTATTGCCGGGCGCGACCGATACCGACTTTTTTAATAAGGCCGATATGCAGCGAAGCACAATAGTGCAGGACAAATCCTCGCTGGCGCATACGGCCGATGTGGCAAAAGACGGCTATGAGGCACTCATGTCGGGCAAGGATAAAATTATTTCCGGCTTTAAGAATAAGGCCATGATCGGTATGAGCAATATTTTGCCCGATACCGCAGTTGCCGCCATGATGGACAAACAGCAGAAGCCTGCTGATCAACAGTCTGATTCTAAAACGTAAAAATATTCCAAAAAATTGCTCTGTCATCAACTGGATAAGTACGCTACTATCGCAAAGCCACGATAAATATGAGTAATTATCATTTATTTTCACCATAAGCGAAAAGCCGCCAATTAAATTCAATTGGCGCTTTTTTTTTAGCTGCTATCATATATTACTAACGCGTAGATATTTACATCAATCCCCAACAGGACATCCAAACCAAATTGCTCAAGCCACTGAAAGTCATGCTCTACCAGTAGTAAGCCAATCTCTTCAAATCTTCCATAAATTTTGTTGAAATTTGTCCCGCAGAGGTCACAAACAAGCCAAATGGCGCCAATTGAAGACAATTGGAGCCATTTTTTTATAATCTCACTTATTTTTATTAGTCTAAAGAGCCGGGCTGATCAGCAGCCCTAGCCCCGATAGAAGAGGAAATCCTTTTGTGCCGGTGTTCGGCACAAAAGATTGGAACGGATAGCGGGAAAAAGCTCCAAAAAAATAATATCAAACCCAAAAAGATACAACCAAAAATTACGATCATGAAGACCGCAATTCCCAAAACCCGATCAAAGACCCAAAACACGCAGCCAAAAACACCCAGCCCCTATGACCCGCAGCACCCTTAAAAGAAACCCCAAAGCGGCCCCAAAGACATAACGGTGAAGGACATAGAAAAGGACCTTATAGGGAATGACCCACGGGAGGGGTCCCAAACCGATAGGAATACCCAAAAAAGCAATGAGGCTGAAAGCGACAAATTTCAAACCATAGCGCCCGAAAAGGATAATCCCGTAGAGAGGGAATTCGAAATTAGGGAACCTGAAAATGACGAGTTTCATCAAGATGAACTGACCAAGGATGAAACAGATGGTACATCGGGCAATACCAAATCTTCCCAGCGAAATTTTTATGCACACGGATTTAATGCTGTAAAAAACCATTAATAATAACCGTTTTTTGCAGAGTTGTATTCCCACAGACAGCAAAAATGGCTGAAAACTTTCAGCCTGCAATGAACAAAACAAATAAGCCAGGGCTTGCGGGCCCCGGCGGGAAATTTGTATGAGCTCTGCTGAGCAATAAGCAGCCCAATCAATTCCAAAGCTGACCGCTTTGAAGTGCAGCTGCTGCAAAAATTAAGCCCTAATGATATGCCCGGTTCCCTTGCCAAACACGCTTTTTCGAAACATAAATTCCAACTGTCTCATGGTGGTGGGGATCTCTCCGGGGAAGTATGGGAAATACTGCGGGGAATCTTCGATGACTGTGGGGCTTACTGCATTGATACGAATCCCGTTATCCAGCTCAATGGCCGCTGCACGGACAAATCCTTCCACAGCACCGTTAACAGCTGATGCATTGGCAAAGTTTACCTGAGGCTCATGGGTCAAGGCTCCGGTAATTAGGGTAAAGGAACCTTTCGGGTTGATATAATGCTGACCTATCAGCACCAGGTTGATCTGCCCCATCATTTTTCCTTCCACTCCCTTTCTGAATGCTGCATCATTTAATTTGCCCCATGGACCTACAAATGTCGGGCCTGCCGTTGAAATCAAGGCATCAAATGAGCCGGCCTTCCTAAATAGGTTTTCAATGGATTCCGGTGATGTAATATCAGCATCGATGTCACATCCTTTGGATGCCACTGTGATAACTTCATGCTCCTTTTCCAGTGCTTTGACTAAATGTTTTCCCATAGTGCCGCTGGCACCTACTATAATAATTTTCATAATTGTGAATTTTAATTTTTTTTGGTTTATTTTCTTTGAAAGATATCTCAGGTGTTTTCAATTTGTTAGGACCGAAATGAAGCTGGACAGGACAGAACTCAGATAATGCCTCCTTGTGAGCCCTTATGGGCATCAACATCAAAATTGTTCCAGTATCAGCTTTTTACTGGCTGCCATACCCGCTGCCGTTCCCATTGCAACTGCATTGGCAAGAGTCCTGGCCCGAGAGGCATTGTCCCCCGAAGCATAAATGCCTTCAATGGAGGTCTGCTGAAAAGGATCGGTCTTAATGTATCCATCCTGGGTCATAACACATCCCAGAGATTCAGGTATTGTGCAGTGCTGTATAAAAGGCCTAGGGGCATACAGAGTACTTAGTGAAGATCTTGTGCCATCTGTAAATACAATATGCCGGATATGCCCCCCAAGATGTTCCAGCTTACTGATCTGCTTTTCAACAACACTAATATTACGGCGTTTCAGAATGGCATCCTGCCCAGCGGTTATCGCAGATACCCCATTGGTATAGAGGGTCAGATCCGGGGTCCAGTTTGAAATCATCTTAGCCAGTTCAAATGCAGGATCACCATTGCCCAGAATCCCTGTCCGGCTACTCCGAACTTCATAGCCATGACAATACGGGCAATGTATAGCTGAAATCCCCCAGCACTCTGAAAACCCCTCAATGGGCGGCATTATATCTTTTATGCCCGTAGCAAAAATTAGTTTTAAGGCCTGGAAAGTTTCACCGGTTTCCATCATTATTTCAAAACCTTTGTCCGTTTTCTTTCCACTGGAAGCAAAACCATTAAGGAATTTTACAGTTTCATACTTTTCTACCTGCTGTTTTCCCACTCCGGCGATTCCTGCAGGTGTGCTGCCGTCCCGGGTGAGGAAATTATGGGAATATGGCGTTTGTGCATTGCAGGGCTCACCGCTATTGATAACCAAAACTTGCTTTAATGCCCTTCCCAGTGCCATTGCTGCGGCCAGGCCGGAGTAGCTTCCCCCGATAATAATGACATCAAATTTTTTACTAACTGTACCCATATAAAATGTTCTAAGTGGAAATGGAAAAGTTAAAGCTGCTATTGCCAATCCGGTTTGTTTAATGAACTTACGCCTTGGTCCTGTAAAATCTGTACCGGCAGTGGCGCCGGAACTGAGAGATTCCGTTTTTGTTGGACGATCCATTTTTTGCTTTTATTTTTTTGGTTTATAGGTAAACTGTCGCAGGATAAAATCTAAAAACGGAATCCCGGCAAATACGATCCAGGGCACAAGCGCTATGGTGAGTATAAAAGTCCGCTGGTATAAAGGCAATACGGACAATGCATTGCCAAAGAGGAATAAAAAAAGTGTAATGGAGGGATAAATGGCCAGCCATATCTTTAAGGATGCCATCAGTTTCATTTTTGTTTTCATACTGATCTGGGTTTGAATTAATTTTATTTGACAAAATTACTTCAGCGGAAAACCTGTATGATAGGACAGAAATGAAGATCCTTAGGACTTATTTAGAGTTTTGCCTAAAGGACTCGGGAGAGAGACCGGTATGCCTTTTAAAAAACCGGGTGAAATACGAAGGGTCATCATATCCTAAGTCGCAGGCTATCTGGCCCACCTGCTTTGAGGTCGCCAAAAGCTGGCGTTTAGCTTCCAGGATAATATGATGGTTTATAATCTCAGAAGGGGTTTTAGCAAGTAAAGTTTTTGTAATAGAACTTAGCTGGTAAGACGATAAATTCAATAAACCGGTATATTGTGAAACCTGTTTATGGGTACTACTATTTTTTTCCACAAGTTCCAGAAATTGCTCCAATTTTTCCTGTCCATAGGTGTTATCCCCCATAGCTGGAATAGCTTTATCGGTCCGCTGGCGAAGCAGTTCAATAAGAAAAATGCTCAGGCTTGCTTTCAAAACTTCGTGATAGCCTTTGAGTTTGTTTGTATATTCTTTTAATGCCTCTGATACGACAGCCTCGATTCTGCAAAATCCTTCCTGCTCGAGGTTGTAAGCACTGTACTGAATTAGCCTGGTCAGATGCTTTTGGGAGGCACTGTTATGAGAATAAAGAAAATCTGTTTTAAATTGTATTAAATAGCCTGTGCTCCCTGCTTTTAGAGAAAGATAATGGACCTGGCCGGGACGCATCATAAAAACAGTATGATTTTTTATTTCATAGCCTGTAAAATCAATCTCGTGAAGGCCTTCTCCATTCTTAACAATTAAAATATAATAGAAATCATGCCTGTGCAGCTCCTGAACCATATCCCTGCCGGACAATAAGGATGTTATTTCCCGTATAGTAAAACTCCCTGTCAATTCAGGTTCACTTTGCTGGCTAATATGGCGGATTGGAATGTTTTCCACAATTTCAATATTCTTTAATGGCTAAATTTTAATCAAAGATAGTAAGTTTATGAAAATTATAATTTACTTCATCCTCTGTGAACAGAATTGTGGCGTATGGTGTTTAAAATAATAATTGAGAATTAAATAGAGATACCATAATTGGGTTTCAATGTGGAGCTTGACAAACCAATATCCCCGCGGCCCCAGCCCCGATTGCTTCGCCAGTTCGCTTCGCTCGTGTGCAGTGGAAATCCTTTTGTGCCGGGGTTCGGCACAAAAGATTGCAACGAATAGCGGCAAAAAGCTCCCAAAAAACATTAAACCTAAAAACTCAGTGAGCAGAATGTCTATTGTATCCAATATCGCACCTACCCGCCTGTTTACCTGATCGCTATTTTATAAATTCAAAGCGTTATTTGTTAAAGAATTCAGTAAATAAGATACAGAGGACTGATAAAACCTTCCAATAGGCAATTGCTTATTTTGAATATTGATATGGTTTGTATTATAACTTGTTATTTTTTTTATGGCAACAAGAAATGAGCGATGAATTCTGAAAAACAGGCCCTCAGGTAATTTTTCTTCCATTTCTGTAATCGACTGATACGTTTTATAACATTCTGTTGCTGTATAAATCAGTAAATAGTTTCCTTGAGATTCAAAATAGTCAATTTCGTCTAAAAAAAGTTTGACCATTTTTCTTTCGCATTTCACAAAAATAAACGCGCGATCAGTTTCCTGAATTTTAGAATGCAAAAAGATTTCATTTGATTCCCTAATTTTTGTGTATTTGCTTATCGCTTTTGTAAAACGTCCAAAGGCAATTGGTTTTAAAATATAATCGATGGCTTCAATTTCAAATCCTTCATCTGCATATTCTGTGTAAGCAGTTGTAAAAATTACTGCGGTTTCTGAAGATAAACTTCTCGCAAATTCGATTCCGGATTTTCCCGGTAAATTGATATCTAGAAAAATAAGGTCAATTTTATGCGATTTCAAAATGTTCTGTGCATTTGCAACGCTCGTAAATCTGCCTTTTAAATCTAAAAAATCAAACCGGGCAATATGAAGTTCCAGCAAAATAGAGGCTGGTAATTCATCTTCAATTATAATACAGTTAATTACAGCCATCTTCTATTTTTATTTTTAAGGAAACGAAAAAACTCGTAATTTCATTTTTCACAGTCAAAATATGCTTTTCTGGATAAAGTAGTTCTAATCTTCTTTTAACATTTGCAATTCCAATTCCACTATTCAAATTTTCTGTTGTCTTGCTAATTTTTTTAGGAAGACTATTTTCAATTTTAACAGAAAGCCATCCATTAGTCACCGCAATAGAAATGGTAATCCACGCCTGACCTACTTCATCTAAACTATATTTGAAGCTGTTTTCTATAAACGGAAGTATCAAAAAAGGCTCAATAGAATGATTTTCGATAGTACCGTGAACACTAAAACTCAATTGAAGCTGATTCTCAAAACGCAGTTGCTGCAACGAAATATAATTTTTAAGATAATCTACTTCATTTTGCAAGGAGATATTTCTATTATTTACATCATAGATAGAAAACCGAAGCAAATCGGATATTCTCAGCACAATTTCAGCAGAATCATCTGATTTGGTTAAAATTTTAGAGTACAAGCTATTGAGGACATTGAACAAAAAATGTGGATGAAATTGATTTCGAAGAGAAGATAATTCAGCCTGTAATTTTTGGGATGATATGATTTGAACTTTATTTTTTTCTTCTGCTAAATAATAAAACAGCTTAAAAGCCAGCGGAATAGTTACCACAAATTGGAGTTTACTAATATTATATAAAAAAACCGGAGCCGATAAAATTGGTTCAATTTTCCAGAAAGTCAGATAATAACGAATTATAATGTAATTGTCGATCAAGCGCTGCAAAAAAGCAAAAACTAAAATTAGAAGAATATATACAGTGATAAAAGCAATTGTTTTTTTCCTGAACAAAAAGCGAGGCATTAAAAATTCGACAACGATGGTCACAAAAAGAATTTTAGGCAAAATGCTATACCATTCATTATAAAATGCGGTTAAAAAATCTCCGGCCGGTAAACCTTGAATCAAACTAAAAAGCAAAATATATCCCAGCCAGTATAAAGTATACAATTTAATTTTCATAAATCTATTTTCAGGATCGTATGTAAGTGCCTTCATTTGGATTGTCATTTTCTTATAAATGTAAAAATAATGCTTTTCTATCAAATCAAAATTGCTGTTTGCAATGCAAATAATGCTGTTTAAATAAACTGCTTTTTTAGAATACGAAAGAAAAATATCTTTCGCTGGTAATATTAATCTAAAAATAGTTAGAGATGAAAAAAAGAATCTTTTTTTACTTGTTTTCAATGTGCTGCACATTCATTGTTAATGCCAAAAATATTGACATATATCCAACCAATTGGTGGGTCGGGATGAAAACAAATTCTATTCAATTGCTTATTCGAAGTACAGGTGAAGCTTTTTCTTCAGCTGATGTTCTCATAAATTATTCTGGTATAAAGGTTTTGAAAACACACCAATTTTCGAATAAAAGATATCTTGCTGTAGATATTTTAATTTCACCAGACGCGCTACCGGGAAATGTTTCCATTGAAGTAATTCAGAAAGGAAAAAAGCAAAAAATTAATTGGTCGCTTAATTCCAGAAGACCTGGCAATGGAACATTGTATGGGCAAGGAGTAAATTCGGCTGATTTTATCGACTTGATTATGGTGGATCGTTTTAGCAATGGAGATCCTACAAATGATCGTGTTAAAGGAATGAGAGATCAATCGCTGGACAGAAATCAAATGTATGATCGCCATGGTGGTGATTTGCAGGGCGTGATTAATAATTTAGATTATCTGCAGGGATTAGGAATTACCACTTTATGGTTTACTCCGGTAATGGAAAATGATATGATGAACCGAACCGAACATGGTTATGCCATTACAGATCATTATAAAATTGATGCGCGTTACGGTGGAGACACAAAGTATAAGGAACTAAGCAATCAATTGCATCAGCGCGGTATGAAACTCATCTTTGATGCTGTTTACAATCATTTTGGATTGTATCATTTTCTAGAACAAGACCAGCCAGAAAATGACTGGGTGCATCGTTGGCCAGAATATACCCAAACCAATTATAGAGAACAGTCATTATTTGATCCGTACGGCACAAAATCTGATCAGAAGAAAATGAGCGATGGCTGGTTTGATAAAATCATGCCCGATATCAATCAGGATAATCCCTACATGGCCAACTTTTTAATTCAGAATTGTATTTGGCACATTGAAACTTTTGGCATAGATGGAGTTCGTTTAGATACATATACTTACAATGATTTAAACTTTGCAAATCGCTGCAATCAGGCAATTTTAAATGAATTTCCTAAAATGACCATTTTTGGAGAGATTATGGTTCACGGAGTAGCCAACCAAGCCTATTTTGAACAAAATAATATGGATACTCCTTTTAAAAGCAATTTACCATCAGTTGTTGATTTTCAAAGTTTATACTACGGAATCATTCCGGCTCTCACTCAACCCTTCGGGTGGACAGAAGGTGTAAATAAACTTTATTATACACTAAGCAGTGATTTTTTAAGTAAAAATCCGATGCAAAAAGTGCTGCTTTTAGACAATCATGACGAACCGCGTTTTTTCTCTGTTGTGGGAGAAAATGCAGAGAAACAAAAAATAGGTTTTCAATGGCTGCTTACTTGTCGCGGGATCCCGCAATTATATTATGGTTCTGAAGTATTGGCTAAAGGATTCAAAGCTCCTGATGGTTTGGTTCGTGCTGATTTTCCAGGTGGATGGGCTACAGATTCCAAAAATGCCTTTACAGGAAAAGGATTAACCGATGATGAAAAATCAACTCAGGATTTAGTTCGAAAATTAGCCAATTTCAGAAAAACGTCTTCGGCTTTAACCACCGGAAAAATGATGCATTATATTCCGGTAGATGGATTGTATGTTTATTTTAGATATGATGCAACGCAAACAATCATGTGTATTATGAATACCAGCAATGCCCAAAAAGAAATTGATTTTCAGAAATACGACGAAAGATCAGCTGGCTTTTCTTCGGGGAAGAATGTAATTACAGATGAAAACTTTTCATTATCGAAAAAAACTTCAATTCCGGCTATGAAAATGTGGATATTGGAACTAAACAAATAATCAGGGTTCTTAGAGATGAAATTCGATTTAATAAAAATCAAGCATATGATTTGTTATAAAAAGACTTTGTTTGTATTGTTATTTTTTTTTCAGTTTAGCTTTGGGCAGTCAGTACCTAAAACAGCTAAAAAAGTTTACACCACAAAAGCTTTAGGTGCTTTGGCTGCACCCGTAATCGATGGATTTCTAACCGATGAAAGTTGGGATATTGTGGACTGGACCGGAGATTATATAGAAAATCTGCCGGATGAAAATACTGAGCCTTCTGAACAGACAAAATTCAAGATTATATATGATAAAGATTTTATTTATTTTGGTTTTAGGTGTTATGACAAAGATCCAAAAGGAATTGTAGAAAGATTATCGAGACGTGATGGTTTTGAAGGTGATTGGATCGAAATAAATATCAGCAGTCATAACGATCAGCTTACCAGTTTTTCATTTGCAGCTTCTGTTGCCGGTGTAAAAAGCGATGGATTTATTTCGGATAATGGAAAAACATGGGATGGAAATTGGAATCCAATCTGGTATTTAAAAACGAATATTGATCAGGAAGGCTGGACTGCCGAAATCAAAATTCCGTTAAGTCAGTTAAAATTTAGTGATCTTCCTGAACAAGTTTGGGCATTGCAGTCTACCAGAAGATATTTCAGAACCGAAGAACGATCTGTCTGGCAGCGAATTCCACTCGATGCGCCAGGCTGGGTCAGTGAATTTGGAGAGTTACGAGGTTTAATTGGTTTATCTCCTAAAAGGCAGATCGAAATTCAGCCCTTTGTACTTTCTAAGTTGGAAACTTATCCAGCGCAAGAAGGAAATCCGTTTAAAACCGGTAATGATTTTAAATTGAACGGAGGTTTAGATGCCAAAATTGGTGTCACTAATGATTTAACATTAAACTTAACTATTAATCCCGATTTTGGACAAGTAGAAGCTGATCCATCTACTATTGTACTAGATGGTTTTCAAGTTTTTTATGATGAACGGCGTCCTTTTTTTGTAGAAAATAAAAACATTTTCAACTATTCTTTTGCTGATGATCAGGATAATTTGTTTTATTCCCGCAGAATTGGACGAAATCCTAACGGACAGCCCAATGTTCCATCTGGTGCTTTTATGTCAATTCCTAATAATACCGCCATTTTGGGAGCAGCAAAATTTAGCGGAAAAACTAAAAATGGCTGGTCAATTGGAATGCTAGAAAGTGTGACAAATAAAGAATATGCCAAAATTCAGGAAAATAGCCGAATTGAAAAGGTATTGGTAGAACCATTAACCAATTATTTTATTGGCAGAGTTCAAAAAGACTTTAATAATCGCAACAGTTATTTTGGTGCTGTTTTTACTGCCGTAAATCGAAATTTAGAAACTAATTTTCTAAACTTTATGCATCAATCTGCTTATACAGCCGGAGTGGATTTTATGCATAATTGGAAAAATAGAAAGTATTATTTTAAAGGCAATTTTGTTGCCAGCAAAGTCGAAGGCAGCGAAGAAGCTATAACAGCTACACAGCGAAATATGACGCATTTATTCCAGAGAACAGATGCCGGACATCTTTCTGTTGATCCTTTAAAAAGATCACTCACAGGAACAGGTGGAAAATTTGAAATAGGAAAAGCTAGTGTTGGAAACTGGCGTTACAAAGGATCTATAATATGGAGATCTCCAGAATTGGAACTAAATGATATTGGTTTTTTAAGGCAGGCAGACGAAATCAAACAATATGCATTAGTGTCTTATGAAACTTTAAAACCTTTCAGTCAGTTTAGAAAAATCACAACCCACCTGGAACAGCTTTCAAATTTTGATTTTGAAGGAAATTACAATAAAATGCAATATTCTTTTAATTCAGATTTTGTATTAAAAAACAATTGGAATTTTACTGCTTTAGCGATTTATAAACCTATAAATTATTCAAACTCTATTTTGCAGGGAGGCCCACGTTTTCGTTATTCTGAAGAGTTTTTTAAATCGGTCAGTATTACTTCAGACAATAGAAAAAAGTTTAAATACAACTTTGCCCTTTATGATACAAAGGGCAAAAACAATTCATTTTCATATACTGAGTTTGCTGCTGGCATTATATATCAGCCCATTAACGCCTTTACTTTTTCTTTAAGCGCTAGTTTTTCTTCAAAGCAAAATAAGCTGCAATATATTACTCAAACCAGTTTTAATACTGATCCCCGATATCTTACGGCAAATCTGAGTCAAAATACTTTAAGTACCTCTATACGATTAGATTATAATATTAATCCAAATTTTACCATTCAATATTATGGCCAGCCTTTTATTTCCAGAGGAAGATACAATGCTTTTAATAAAGTAATAAATCCTGCCGCATTTTATTATGGAGATCGAGTAAGTTTGTTTGATTCAAATCAGATTTATTTTAATGAATTAGAAAATAATTACCAGATTGATGAAGACAAAAATGGGATTACAGATTACAAAATTCAAAATCCGGATTTTGCTTTTGTGCAATTTCGATCCAATTTAGTTGCAAGATGGGAATATATTCCTGGTTCGGAATTATTTTTGGTTTGGTCGCAGGGAATAACATCCGACGGAAATGCGGATGAAAACTTGTTTTCAGAACTGAATTCTCAGATTTTAGGAAGAAAACCAACTAATACTTTTTTGATAAAAATTACATATCGATTTATGCTTTAGTGTATAATAGTTTTTTTTTTTAGATATCTGTGTTGGTTTTGTCGCATCTGTCAGAACCTAGCCCCGATTGCTTCGCCAGTTCGCTTCGCTCGTGTGCAGTGGAAATCCTTTTGTGCCGGGGTTCGGCACAAAAGATTGCAACGAATAGCGGGAAAAGCTCCTAAAAAATAATATTAAACCTAAAAATAATATCTTGCATCGGTCAAGACTAAATATTAAGAATGCGAATTGTGTAATAACATACCCACAGGCTGTAACTACAACCGGTCAGGAAAGCACACCTTTGACTTTGCAGCGATGCCCATCCTTTAAGTTTTGAAGTTTAAAGACTTTAAAACAACACAAAAAGAGCATTACAGCCCTTTAGATAACTTAAGTAAACATAAAATGGAAGATTATGTTTATGGACACCCCGCCTGATGCATTTTCTGTATTGGGCGGGTTTTCCATTTTATCATATGAAATAAATATTGACAATTAACTAGGGCTGCAGCAGCAGACACATAACATTTTAATTTCTTTTTGTTCAATATTGAGCAATAGACGATTTCACGACCACAAACTGTAATTAAATTTAAGATTGCAGCGCTAGGGCTCATATAACCCAATCAAATTTCATTATGCCAAATTTAAGATCATAATAAAGTTACTTTATCCTTTGACCATAAAAGTGTATAACAAAAAAGCATCTGTAAAGCAGATGCTTTTTTGTTTGTTTTTTTAAGAATATTAGACCACAACCACATTTACTGCGTTGGGGCCTTTTTTACCCTGTTCTACCTCGTAACGCACCTCGTCGTTCTCACGGATGCTTTCCGACAGACCTGTGGCATGAACAAAGATTTCACTGCCGCCATCCTTTGGTGTTATAAATCCAAAACCTTTCTCTTCATTATAAATTTTACTTTACCTTCCTGCATCTTGCTTAAATTATTGATTGGATATAAATATAAGAAATCTAGTATAATTTAACTGAAAAAGAACAATTATATTTAAAACTGTTTAATCTTTCGCAAACCGGATAATTAAATGGGTAACCTCGTGCGCCGATCGGGCCGGTTTGTTCTCATCGGGGACAACCAAACGAAATGGCCCTATCCCATCTTCTAAAGGTTTTCCGTCCTTTGAGTCTGCTAAAATAATAACCCGGTTTGTAAAACTCGGATCCAGTTCTGCCAAAGAGAAAACCACCTCATAGCCATCGCTGCATCTGACCAGCAGGTACTTGGCAAGGTTTTCCCCTTTGAGCTCTTTTCCAACAGTGACCCCGGCCAACTGCAGTATTTCAAACACGGGTACCCCTGAATACTGCTGCAACTTCCCATCGCGGTCTTTCATGGTGGCTTCCACGCGTTTCATCTTTGCCAGATCCAACATGCCCAGCGACATGGGCTTTAAAACTTCTCCCTCCACTTTTACTACTGCTTGCTTCACAACACTTTGCGCGGAAATATTCTGCAAAAGATTACTAAAAATAAGAAGATTAAAATAATACGGGATAAAGGATATTTTTTCATTTTTGTTATTTGAATAGTTAAGCTGTAAGCGCTATAAAATCAAGACATTTACTTTTGAATTAGATGTGGGTCGGAAAACTTTGGATTGTTTGTAAAGGTGGAATCCGTGAGCATATTGAGAAAACTGATGATATCTGATTTTTCACCTGCCGTGAGCCCAAGGCTTTTGCCTCCCACATCGTTAGGCCGGTTTACCAAAGACAGGCTTAAAGTCCGGCTTGGCTGGATATGCTCATTGTAATGATCCAGCACCTGCTGAAGGTTTTTAAACCTTCCGTCGTGCATGTATGGGGCGGTGAGGGCAATGTTTCGAAGCGTTACCACCCGAAAGCGTCCCCTGTCATTGGGCATTCCTGTCAGCTCTTCCCGCCCCAGGTCTTTTGGAACACTGTCAAGGCCGTTGTTATGAAACAATTCCATATACATTTTAGGGGTGCCATGGCACTGCGCGCAGCTGGCGCCCCTGATGTTTTTGCCTGCATCAGCGGAATTCATAAACAGTTCCATTCCACTGAGCTCGTGATCTGTTGGCTTGTACTGGCCCCGCAGGTATTTATCATAATTAGAGTTCGCTGAAATCAATGTGCGCTCAAACTGGGCGATTGCCATTGCAATGCGGTCCGCTGTGACTACCGGCGTTCCGAAAGCCTCCCTGAATAGCCCGGGATATAGCTTTGTTTTCTGAAGCTCCTTAACGGCCCTATCCAGATAATTTCCCATTTCATGCGGATCGCCAAGCGGGACCTTTGCCTGGGCTTCCAATCCTTTTGCCCTGCCGTCCCAAAAAAAGTTTCGCACCCAGAGAAGGTTTGCCAGGGACATGGCATTGCGCCTGGTGGGCCTGTCTATTCCCGCACTAAAAGCTTTCCCGTCGGTGAATGCCAGTTTCTGCTGATGGCAGCTCGCGCAGGAAATTGTTTTGCTCGATGAAAGCCTGGTTTCATAAAACAGCATCCTTCCCAGATAAACGCCCTGTCTGGTAGTGGGATTGCTCGCCGGGATACTGATCCGGTTGCCAAAATAATCCGGATATTCCAGTTTATACGGATCTGTATATACAGGCACTGCAGAAGTGGCCGCAATGAATATAGCGGCGGTCACCAGCACCAGTAGCAGGGTAAGTTTTTTATAATGGGATTGTATAGGCATTAATGATCCTTTTAGCATCAAAAATTAATTAAAAAAACGAAGCGTTACAAAGAAATTTCGCCCTTCTTCGGGAAACCCTTCCACAAGGCTGTAATTTCTGTCCAATATATTATTTAATCCGGCATCAAGGCTGAAGTTTTTTAGTATCCTGCCCGAAGCATAGAAATTTAAAAGGGTGTAGTCCGCAACCGCAGTTCCGTAACTGGTGCTGTACCTCGATGAGTTAAACTCGGCATTGGCAATTAACCTTAGAACTTTCAAAGGCTGGTACTCAAGTGTCCCCATTACCTTTGTACCCGGCACATCAGTGAAATGAACCTCCGGGCTTGTCATATTCTTTCTTTCAATATAGGTGTAATTTACATTCAGGGACAGGTTTTCCAAAATGGAATAATCCGCCTGTAGCTCAATACCGCTGTACTGGGCCTTGCCAAAATTCTGCATCTGCGCTTTTCCTGGCTGCACATTACTTACACTTAAAATCGCATCAGTAATGGTACTGTAAAACAAAGCCGTCTGGAAAGTGAGTCTTTCAAAAAACTTTGCCGTATAATTTACCTCATAGTTTATGGCTGTCTCGGGTTTTAAATCAGGATTGGGAATGGCAGTTCCCATTCTGTACGAATAACGGTCTTTGATTGTAGCAAATCTGGTTTTCTGCGAAACGGTTGCCCCTGCCTTTTGAGTTTCATTCAGCTGGTAAAATACCCCAACTTGCGCATTATACGCATCACTGGCATCAGCCGCAGGATAATCCGAAATTGTTTTGGTGACGCTCGCGTAATCCTGGGCCTGAATATTTTTTCTTATGTTATAGCTCACTCCCGGAATTACTGTAAATTTATTAGTGACTTTATAAACATCTTCAATTCCTACCAATATTGTATTGTCTATAAAATGACGCACTGGTTCACCCAGATTGTTTTCGCGGTGCACATCTTCTTTAAAATGCACGGCAATTTTGAAATCATTTTTGGGAATAATCTGCGTGTTATATTCTACATTTCCTCCATAGGTATAATCATCGTAAAGACTCTGAAAAGCATATCCCTTTGTCTGGGTGGAATAGGTTTTATCATCATAACTATTGAGTGTGTTTTTAAATTTGTCGTAATATATTCTTGTTTTCAAACTGTTTTTGGCATCCAGATTTGAATTTGAAATGAAGTAATAACTTTCTTTATTCCAAACCGGCCACTGCCAGAAATAACTAAGCTTTCGTCTTGCCCGGAGGGCACGAGATGAAAGCCCGTTGAACGGAACCGCAGGAAGCTTAATACGTATTATGGAGTTTTCGAAGTGTAGCTTTAAGATATACGAGCAGTAATTTTACGATTACTGCTTTTTTTATGGTTGAACTTGTGCTGTCTTATTGTTATTTTTCGATTTACCGACGCAATTAAATACAAGTTCCCTTACCCGTAAAAACTAATTCACATAGGCAAGTGTATTCTCGATAAGATATGCTTTTGGCGGACCTCGTTGCCCAAAGACATGTAACGTAACCAGATTTCCAACTTTACAACAATAACATTTTTTAAGTTGCGTTTTGGTTTCGATTTCAGGTCGAATGATATATTTAAATCTTGTTGTAATTGTTGCAGTTTGCCACGTTTCCAACTGCTACTTAAAATACCGTAATGCCTGATTCTTACAAAACGTTTGGGTAAAATATGAAGACTAAAACGCCTTGTAAACTCTTCGTTTTTTAAGGTGAGTTGCTTAGTTTTACTTGCGTCTTTATAATCTTTATAAGCAATGGTAACTTCTTGATTTGTTACATTTTTAATCCGATGATTGCTGATGGCAACTTTATGGGTGTATCTTCCTAAATATTCGATTACTTGTTTGGGACCTCCAAATGGGCGTTTGGCATAAACCACCCAATTTTTATCAAATAAACTTTGCAAAACATGAGCATCGGCAAGCTTTTCTTTACGTAACAAGGCAACAAATTTTGCTCGAAAAACCTTGCTTAACGCTTTTACTGCAAATAAGTATTTATCGGTTTTTATCTTGCGTTTCCATTTACCGTTGGCATCAATTCCACCACCAGGAATAATGCAGTGTAAATGTGGATGTAAACTTAAATTTTGTCCCCAGGTATGTAAAATCGCAATCATTCCTAGTTGCAAACCTTCCGTTTTTCCGAATTGATTTAATGTCGACCAAACAGAATCAAACAAGATTTTATAAACGATTTTTGGATGTGCAATCGCTAATCCATTAAGCGAATCTGGAAGGGTAAAAACCAAATGATAGTACGAACAAGGCAACAAATCCTGCTCACGTGCCTGAATCCATTCTTCACGTTTATGACCTTGACATTTCGGGCAATGCCTATTGCGACAACTGTTGTAACTAATACTAATGTTGCCACAAGCATCACAAGCATCTACATGTCCGCCCAAAGCAGCAGTTCGGCACAAAGTCAATGCTCTTAACGTTTTTTCTTGATGAACGGTAAAGTTTTGGTTGGACAAATCGACTTTTCTCAGCACATCGGCTACTTCCCACTGCGGCTGCATAAAGCAAAAACGGTATCAATTGGACTGTGTACTTTTTGGTTTTCGAGCTGGCAAACATGCAAATATTCCATCGTCGTCTCCACGCGTTCATGACCCAGCAGTTTCTGAACTTGAAGAATATTTACACCATCTTCGAGCAAATGCGTAGCATAGCTGTGGCGCAATGTATGCGTATGCACATCTTTTAAAATGCCTGCTTTTTTACAAACCGATTGAATCGCCCATTGTACGCCACGCTGACTGTAACGAGAATCAAAACCTTTGGCGTCTTTGGTGTTGCCTGTAAATAAAAATGTGGTAGGATGTTCGGCTGAAATATACCTTTTTACACCCCGAATGATATGATCTGATAAGGGAACATAACGATCTTTTTTGCATTTACTTTGAACAATATGAAGTAGTTTTCTATCAAAATCCAGATGCTTTAATTCAATATTTCGAACTTCCATACAACGTAGTCCGCAACTATAAATCAATCCAATTAAAATGCGATGTTTGAGCAAATCGGCATGTTGAAGCATCTTCCATATCTCTTCCCTACTCAGAATTACAGGAAGTTTCTTTTCTTTAGGAATCGATGGTAAATGAAGATAATCGTAAGGTAAATTCTCTGTTTTTAAAAGAAATCGAAGTCCGTAAACAGTGTGTTTAAAATACGATTGCGAAGGTGAATTGGAACGTTGTTGCAGTTCAAAGAGATAATCTTTAACTTGTTCGGGATGTAATTCGGTTGGTAAAGCACCAAAATGAAGTACCATTGCGGCCACATGGCGCGAATAATTTTCAAAAGTGCGTTTGCTTCGTCCTAAAATAGAAATATTTCGCTCAAAACGATGCAGAAGTTCAGAAAAACCTGTAATTTCATTACAAGCACGATTCAAATATTTGTTCGTTCTTAATTCCTCCGGAGATTTTTTTTAGTTACCATATTATCAATTATTTAAACGTTAATAAATACTAAGGTACTAAATCATCGCAGCGAAAGCTACCGGAGGTTTAGTTCAACGCGGGTTTGCCAAAAGAGAGTTTTTAGTATCGCTGCCCGCATAAACAGGGTTTCCTTTTTCTCCCTGCTGGTTGATATAGCCAAGTGCATACTCGCTTTTTTTATTTGGGGTCCACCCTATTTTGAAACTTATTTTCTGATCGGTGCGGTAAGAATTGTCCCTCTCTTCCCCATCCTCATTTTTCATCGCAGCAAAACCCGATGGCATCCGGGTTGAATTTCTCTCTAAATAAGAAAATCCTCCCTGAAGGTAAAATTTTCCCAGATTTGAGCCCACATTGATGTTTGCCCTATAGCCATTGCTGTTTATCATTCCGAGCGAGCCGTCATATTCCAGTTTCTTTGATGGCTTTCTGGAGACTAGGTTAATGGCCCCGCCCAGTGAATTGGGACCGTACAGCACAGATGAAAACCCTTTTGAAACATCAATGGCCGCCAGATCATAAGTGGTAAAACGGGCCAGGTCAACATAGCCGTCATAGGGAACATACACCGGAATCCCGTCCATATAGACCGGCACCTGCCTTAAATCAAATCCCCTGATAGAAACCATGGATTCGTTTCTTGGACCTGATGCGGTTAGCGTAACACCCGGAAGCATATTGAGGGCCCTGGAAACATCCATTTTATGCTGCGATTGCATTGCTTTTGCACTTACCCTGTTTAAGGTATCCTTATTCTGGTGACCGGTAATGATCACTTCCCCGAGCATAAAAACATTGGATGCTTTTATGGAGTCTGCCGGTATTGTATTGTTCTGCTGTGAGAATCCAATCAGGGGCAAAATCATAAAAGGTATGAATTTTAGTTTCATAAAATCATGATGTTTTCAGTATGTTTTATAAAGAATACTGATGGTTAAAAAAAAAATGGTTTGGTTAAAAATACGTAGTTCTTCTTTTACAATAATACGTATTAATACTTAATAAGTAAAATAGTTTAGCGATAACTTTATTGATTGATACTATTACTTTACGTTTTATGGCAAAAGGTGGTATATTTTAAAGAACCTATAAGTTTTATACTCTGGATTACAACAAAACAACAGTGATGACCCTACTATAGCCCCGAGAAGCGGAAAATCCTCTTGTACCAAGGCTGGGCACAAGAGATTGCTTCGCCAGCTCGCTGGCGCTCGGGTGCAACGTATAACGGGAAGAGCACCTGACGGGTAACATAAACGCCCGAAATAGAAATAAACCCTTAACTTTGCCGTTTATCCTAGGGGGTTTGAAAATTACCACCGCAGATTCTAAGGGAGCATGAGATATGAAGAAATTTGAGATTAAAGGCACCGATGATGGCAAATGGCTGGTATCGCACAACGAGCCTCCAAAATTCACCTGTCTTTTTGAAAATAAGGGGTTCAGTTACCAGAGGACCATCACCGGGCTCACCGATCCTACAGGCGATCCCAAAGAGGTACAGCTACTCCAGAAAATGGAACAGTGGCTCAAGGGATATCATAAAGACAAAATAGACTAAAAGTTACGGCATACTAAAAATGTGCCTCTGACCGCCACTTGGGGCAGTAAGCAAACAGTAGTATAAATAATCCTTTTGGGTTAAATAAAGAATGTATTCATGTCAAAAAAAACACAAACCATCCCCGATAGATGGAGTATTTTCAAACCACTTTTTACTCCAATAGAGGTTCCTGCCAGGACAATCCTGCTGGAAGAAGGCAGCACTTCCAAAACCATGTTTTTCATTGAAAAAGGGTGTTTGAGAACCTGGATAAACAATAACGGGAAAGACATCACAACACAGTTTTTTTTTGAGGGCGGCGGCGTGTCATCCATTGAAAGCTTTATGACAGGCAAACCCAGTCTGTACACAATTGAAAGCATTGAGCCCTGTGTTATCCAAACCATCACGCAGAAAGATTTTCAGGATACGCTGCTGAATTCACCAGAACTAAAAGATAATATAATCGAGCACTTATACTCAAGGCTTCTAAAAAACCAGCAGGTTTTCTTTTCTTATCTAAAAAACACCCCTCAACAGCGTTATGAGCAGCTGCTGGCAGAGCATCCCGAAATCATACAACGTATCCCACAGCATTACATAGCTTCCTATTTGGGCATCACTTCAGTATCGCTTAGCAGGATCCGCAACAGGCGATAAAAAGATTTTTCTTAACAATTGTTATCGATAGTCTGCCGAGTGCTTTACCAATTTTGTGCTTTAATCATCATACAGGGAAATTGCAAGGCTATGATACACGTATTTAAAACATCAGTCAAAAATAAGGCACAAATCAAAAAATTAAAGCCTGCTCTCGATTCAAGCTTCCAGGACATAAAGTGGAATTTTGACCTTGAGGATTGCGATAAAATTCTGCGTATTGAAAGTAAAAAAAACATAGGCAAAAAAGTAGTCAATCTTCTCAGGTCCTATCATTTTGATTGTATTGAACTGGAGTAATCCAGCTTTAATTCATCAAAGACGATTTCGCAGTCTATATTTCTTAACAATTGTTATCGTCCCAATACCTCTTACTCCAGCATCTTTGCATTGTAAATCGTAAACAATTCAAAAAAATGAGAGTAGTTATTGTGTTCAATCACCCCTATGAAAAAAGTTACTGTAACGCCATTTTAGGAGCAGTTACCACTGGACTTCAAAAAGGGAAGCATCAGGTAGATCTTATCCATCTGGATAATGATAATTTCAATCCGGCAATGACTAAAGAAGACCTGAAAGCCTTTGTAGACCATACTCCAATTGATCCTCAGGTTATAGATTACAGCAATCGTTTAAAAAACGCAGATCATTTGATTTTCATATTTCCCATTTGGTGGGATCTGATGCCTGCCATGACCAAAGGATTTATCGATAGGGTTCTCTCCCCCGGTATAGTTTATGACCATCATCCCAGAGGTTTTGGGCTTATACCACTGTTGAAAAATTTAAAAGGTGTAACTATTATCACCACAATGAACAAACCCAGGATAATGTACTCCCTGCTAATCGGAAATTTAATTAAAAAAGCAATGCTTAGAAGTGTTTTCAAAACTATGGGATATAAAAATTTAAACTGGATCAGCCATAACATGGTAAAATCAGTTACTCAAAAAAAGAGAATAAAATGGCTAAATGATTTACAGAAAAGATTTACTGATTTTAGATAAACGTTAATAGCAATAAAAATAAACTTTAAAAAACCGATAAGCCCTATTGCTCTGGATTGTAGCAAACTAGAGTGATACCCCGAAGCATCCCTAGCCCCGATAGAAGAGGAAATCCTTTTGTGCCGGTGTTCGGCACAAAAGATTGTAACGGATAGCGGGATTAGCTCCTAAAAAACATTATTAAATACAATTGACGATGCTCATCATCCCAATTAGATTTTTGCCCATTTGTACATCAAAAAGAGAAAAAAGCTTTATTTCGAAACAGTAAAGAAAGATACGTAAATGATCAAAAACAGCTATTGGGTGAAATTCGATCTTCAGAAACATTATCCTGCCCGCAACCCGCTAATTAAATCGCGTTTTCGATAGCAGCAAGTTTATTAAGGTCACTTATGACTAAACTAAAAAAAAGAAACTAAACCAAAAGAAACTTTTTATTTCCTTCACCCGCCCCAACAAGATCCATCGATAGCACCTCTTCAAGCAAAGATTTAAGCCTCTCAAAACAGCTGGGCTTTACCGCATAAAAAGTAGCACCGAGTTCTGATGCCCTGCGGATATTTTCCGGATCACTGCTTGTGGAAAGCATCACAATATTTACTTCTTTCAGACCTCCGGAAAGATTTCTAATCTCCTGAAGACATTCCAGTCCTGTTTTTCCCGGCATATTGATATCAAGGAAAATAAAATCGGGAAGCTCTGATTCGGAAAGCGTAAGCAGGCTCTCCATTAGATGCATGCCGTCGGGGGCCTGTTTTAGGATAACATCACGCTCAATTTCGCTCAGCGCATCAGCAAAGAACTCCCTGTCATCGCTGTCGTCATCGGCCAGGTAAATAAACCTTTGGGAATTGTAATTTTCAAATGCCATTTTTCTACAATTTACATTAAACAATAAATAGGAAGCTGCTTTGGATAAACAATATTCCAAAGTAAAGGCACGCGTCATTTTAAAACTGCAAAATGATATCCTGAATTTGATAAGGGGATTGTAAAGATAAGGCATAATTCAGAAAAAACACATTAAAAAAATATCTTTTTACCATTTCTTAATCTTGCTGTTTTTTAAAGTTTCCAATATTTACACGCTACCCCACTATCAGAAAAAACTGATTGCATAAATTTGTTCCAAATTAGAACATATTAATTTCAAATATTGTTATTATCTGTACTAATTTTGATTGGTATAAAAATGAGAAAAGAAGATGGAAAGGTCAATTGTACATATCGATATGAATACGTTTTTCGTGTCCTGCGAAAGACTTACTAATTCTGCACTTAATGGAATACCGCTGATTATCGGGGGCGGTGAAAGGGGTGTTGTAGCTTCCTGCTCTTATGAAGCCCGAAGATTCGGGGTGCGATCTGCCATGCCCATCCACATGGCCATGAAGCTCTGCCCGCAGGCCAAAATCATGAAAGGCGACATGGAATTATACTCCAAGCTCTCCCATGACATTACCGAGATCATACAGGAAAAAGCGCCCGTGGTGGAAAAAGCAAGCATTGATGAATTTTATCTGGATATCACCGGCATGGATAAGTTCCATGGCAGCTACAAATGGACAAATGAATTGGCCCAGACCGTCACAAAAGAAACCGGCCTTCCCCTCACCTTTGCCCTTTCGATTAACAAGACCGTATCGAAAATCGGAACAGGAGAAGGAAAACAAAAACAGAATTTAGAGATTCCTGAGCATTTAGTGCAGTCTTTTTTAAATCCCTTATCCATTCAGAAAATACCCATGGTAGGTGAAAAGACCTTTCAGCTGCTATCAAGAATCGGTATCAGAAAAATTGAAACCCTTTCTAAAATGCCATGTGAAGTATTGCAGCAGATGATCGGCAAAAATGGTTCTGAGCTCTGGAAAAAAGCCAATGGTATTGACAATAATCCAGTAGAACCTTATACCGAAAGAAAATCTATTTCCACCGAACATACTTTTTCCCAGGATACTATTGATATGGACAGGCTCAAAAGGGTAATTCTTGGAATGGTGGAAAAACTGGCTTTTCAATTGCGATCTGAAGAGTGGCTAACTTCAACTGTTACTATCAAAATACGATATGCCAATTTTGATACAGAGACCAAACAGTGCCGGGTGCAGTATACCTCAGCTGATCACATCCTGACCAAAACCGTCACGGACCTTTTTGAAAAACTATACCAGCGCCGTATGCGGCTCCGACTGATTGGTGTGCGCTTTAGCGGACTGGTTCGCGGTACCTACCAAATTGATCTGTTTGAGGATACTCAGGAAATGCTGGCACTCTATCAGGCTATGGACCGAATGAAAAACAGATATGGCTTTGACGCTGTAATGCGCTGCGCAGGGGCATCGTTTAAACCCAACAATAAAAATGAAATTTTAAAACGTAAATCAGAATAGATGTATCTCAATTGTCATTCCTTCCATTCCCTTCGTTATGGCACTATTCCCCTTGAGGAGTTGATTTCCCAGGCTGTTGCCTCAGGCGTTAAAGCTATGGCACTAACCGACATTAATACGGTTACCGGAATCTATGATTTTATAAAAGGATGCAAGACTGCAGGCATTAAGCCCATTGTCGGTATGGAATTTCGATGTGAACACAAGCTGCGCTACATTGGTCTGGCTAAAAATGCATCAGGTCTTGCCGAGATGAACCGTTTTCTGACCCGGCATAATTTTGAAAAAACACCTCTTCCCTTTTTGGCACCTGAATTCTCAGATGTATTTGTTATTTATCCCCTGGAGAATGCGCCCGATCTGCTAAAAGAAAATGAATACATCGGCATCCGTCCCGAAGAGCTTCCCAAACTGGTGTTATCGGACTGGAAAAAAAGACAGATCAAAATGGTAATCTTGCAGCCCGTTACCTTTCGTACCAAAAGGGAATATAACCTGCACAGGATTCTTAGGGCTATTGATATGAACCTTATCCTTTCAAGGCTTACCCCTTCTGATTACTGCAGTCCCACCGAAGTGATGGTGCCACTCGAAACGCTATTGTCGTGTTACACCGAATATCCCCAGATTATTTTAAATACCGAGAAAATAGTAGCAAACTGCCATTTTGAATTTGATTTTGCATCGCCTAAAAACAAGAAATTCTATACCAATAACCGCAAGGATGATATGAATCTTCTGACCACCCTGGCAAAGCAGGGCCTGGAATGGCGCTATGGTAAAAATAATGCAGAGGCCAAATCCAGAATGTTCAAGGAGCTGAAAGTTATTGACCAGCTCCAGTTCAGCGGTTACTTCCTGATTACATGGGATATCATCCGATTCAGCAACTCACAGGGATTTCTTCATATCGGAAGGGGAAGCGGAGCCAACAGTATCATCGCCTACTGCCTGGGCATTACCGATATTTGTCCGCTCGAGCTTGACCTGTATTTTGAGCGTTTTCTGAACCTGAACCGCAAGAGTCCTCCTGATTTTGATATTGACTGGAGCTGGAAAGAGCGCGACACCATCCTGGAATATATTTTCTCCCGCTATGGTTACGAGCATGTGGCTTTCTGCGGCACCAACGTGGAATTTAAATACCGTTCCATTTTTCGTGAAGTCGGAAAAGTTTTCGGGCTTCCAAAGGAAGAGCTCGACGCGCTGGCTAAAAACCCTATGGAGCTCCATTCAACAAATAAGGTCGTAAAACAGGTTCAGGAATATGGAATGCTGCTGGAAAAATACCCCAACCAGCGAAGCATGCACTCCTGCGGGATCCTGATCTCAGAAGAGCCAATAACGAATTACACGCCCCTGGAAATGCCTCCAAAAGGTTTTCCCATTGTGCTTTTTGACATGCATATAGCCGAGGACATCGGCCTTGAAAAATTCGATATCCTGAGCCAACGTGGTATTGGCCATATTGATGACAGCGTGAAGCTTATTGAGAAAAACAGGGGTATTCGCCTGAATATCCGTGATACCTCGATGTCAAAAAATGAAGCCAGCTGCAATGCGTTTTTGGGAATAGGTAAAACTATCGGCTGTTTTTATATTGAAAGCCCCGCCATGCGTGGGCTGTTGCGCCGTCTGAAGTGTAACAATTACAAAACCCTTGTAGCGGCATCATCGATCATCCGTCCCGGGGTAGCCCAGTCGGGAATGATGAAGGAATATATTTTTCGCCATAACCATCCCGATAAATTCGAATATTTCCATCCGGTATTCGAGCAGCAGCTTGGGGAAACCTATGGGATTATGGTGTATCAGGAAGATGTCATCAAAATCGCCCTTCACTATGGGGGACTTCCGGCTGCGGATGGGGATATCCTGCGCCGTGCGATGTCAGGCAAAGGAAGGTCGAAAGCCGCACTACAGAAAGTGAAGGATAATTTCTTTGCCTCGTGTAAAGCGCAGGGACATCCGGAAAAACTCAGCGAGGAAATATACCGCCAGATTGAATCTTTTGCCGGATACTCGTTCTGCAAGGCGCACTCTGCTTCCTATGCCGTGGAGAGCTACCAGAGCCTTTACCTGAAAGTGCACTATCCCATCGAATTTATGGTCGCGGTCATCAACAATCAGGGCGGTTTTTACCGGACAGAGGTCTATGTACATGAAGCAAGGATGTCAGGGGCTAAAATTCATAATCCATGCGTGAATAAAAGCGAGTTTGAAACCACCCTTTACGGATCAGATGTCTATCTGGGATTTATGCACCTGCAGAGCCTTGAATCCAAAATCGCGATACAAATACAAACAGAACGGGAACAAAACGGGGATTATAAGTCACTCGAGGATTTTATTAACCGCATTCCCATCGGTATCGAGGGTATACAGATTTTGATTTTTATTGGCGCCTTCCGCTTTACGGGAAAGACAAAAAATCAATTGCTTGTGATTGCCCGGCTTATCATGGTAAATTTCAAGCCCGAGAACCGGAGCCTGATGCTCATTCAGGAGCCGGTCAAGGAATATGAACTGCCCGAGCTGGCGCGCTCTGCCTTTGAAGATGCCTTTGATGAGATCGAGCTTTTAAGTTTCCCTGTTTCCTGTTCGCCTTTTGATCTGCTGCAGACAAAATTCCGCGGTGATGTAATGGCCAAGGATCTTCTGGGGCATCATAAAAAAACAGTCCGAATGCTGGCCTATCTGATCTCGCGCAAACACGTGCCTACCAAGATGGGCGCGATGTATTTCGGAACCTGGATTGACGCCGAAGGAGAGCTTTTTGACACGGCCCATTTCACAGGAAGCTTAAAAGAATATCCTTTCCAGGGAGGCGGCTGTTATCTGCTTCTGGGCCATGTGGAAGTGGATTACCACTTCCCTACCATTACGGTTTCCAAAATGGCCAAGATGCCCTTTATTGCCGATCCCAGGTATTCCAACTCTGATGAGCGGCAGTTTACAGTCCACGAACAGCTGCGGGAAGATGTAAGTATGACCGACCGCCAGCCCTACCCG
The DNA here is from genome assembly GCF_001879205.1 of Flavobacterium johnsoniae. Lineage (GTDB taxonomy): Bacteria > Bacteroidota > Bacteroidia > Flavobacteriales > Flavobacteriaceae > Flavobacterium > Flavobacterium johnsoniae_A. Next base: position 256,160 of record NZ_MLFK01000009.1, on the reverse strand, counting down.
CAGGAACATGAAATCAACCTGCCAAGGCTGAAGATGACCAATTAATAATACTTTTTTTTTATTTGATTATCAGGTTATGGTTATAAAGTATGTACAATTTAAAACTTATGAAAATGATGCTATTTGATGACACCGAAATTTTTTCATCAGGCAAAGGCGGCAAAAGAACCTTTGACGTCCCTGATGCGGATCTGATGCTGATTGATAATTTTTTCAGTAAGGAAGAATCCGATTATTACTATAATTTTTTATACCATACCACCCAGTGGAGGGAATATGAAATGCCGATGTACGACAAGGTGGTCACGGCGCCCAGAATGATTTCGTGGTATGGGGAGACAAGAAGACCAGAAAGAAAGTCAAATCTCGACTGGCCCTCAGCACTGCTTCAGATCAGGGAGCGCGTGGAGCAGCATACCGGTATTGAATTTAATGCCGTGCTGCTTAATCTCTACAGGGACGGCAGTGATGGTGTGGGCTGGCACAGCGATAAAACCACCAGCACCAACAAGGACATGAACATCGCCTCGGTAACCTTTGGGGAAACGCGCCTTTTTCGTCTGCGCCATAAAACCCTCAAACACATTCCGCCAATTGAGATACCCCTGCACCATGGAACTTTTCTGCTTATGGCAGGACATACCAATACCTATTGGGAACATCAGGTGCCCAAAACAGCCCGGGAAGTGCTGCCCAGGATCAACCTTACCTTTCGTCAGGTGAGATAACCCGAACTGATCCATTTTCAAATGAATTATCTCTGCGTATCATTGCAATCCTGTAAAAATCAGCTTTTATCCTATAACAGGATTCTTTACTTGTTATGGTAACTTTAGATAAACTATTAAATGCAAAAATCATGGATGATAAATCAAAAACAGGAAAAGCAGATGATTCGCAAATCAATATCAATGAATCATATGAGGTGCAGTACTGGTCTGAAAAGTTCAATGTGCCGACAGAAACATTGAAAAGTGCCGTGAGGGCCGCAGGTACCAGAGTAGATGACGTCAGGGATTACCTGGCAGAAAACAACTAATATCATGCCGTGGTACAACGGGGGCTATCCCCCATCTTATAAAAACCAGCCCGCAGAACTCCGGGAAAAGGCTGTCGAGATCGCCAATGCCCTGCTTCAGGACGGCGCGGAAGAAGGCACCGCCATAGCAACAGGACTTAAACAGGCACGGGAGCTACTCAAAAACCATAAGGAGAAAACCGATAAAAGTGAAAATCATGGAAACAAATAAAAACAGACAACAGAACGAGGAAAATACAAACGAGAATGCAAACAGCGCCTACAGCGGTTCGGGAAGCATGCAGCCCGGAGCAGGAACCGGAGAAGCCGGCCGCCTGAATGATTATCAGGAGGATGACCTCAATGATGCGGACAAAAAAAACAATCCTGAGGGAAAAAGTATTGCCGAGGCTACTGACCCTTCCAAGCTATCGGATATTTAACAGTCGTACTATTATGACAGTAAGGGATCTTGAAAAGAATTTAGTATTTTTATGGTAAATTCTTTTCAGGATTTTTTGATTTTATCTGCTTTTAAATAAGCCCGATACGATCCAAAAAACTGTACTATCCCTAAAGAAAAAAAACGAAATGACTGATCCAATTTTAGAGAACCTAAACCAAAAACAGCTTCAGGCGGTGAAAACTACCGAAGGGTATGTACGCGTGATTGCCGGGGCCGGATCAGGAAAAACAAAAGCCCTTACCTCAAGGTTTGCCTATATCGTGGACAGGCTCGGAATAAATTCTTCCAACATACTTTGCGTGACCTTTACCAACAAGGCAGCGCAGGAAATGAAAAAAAGGGTAAAAATGCTCATCGGCGACACCTATGATGTGAGCCTTATCACCACCTACCATGGTTTTTGCGTGCGGTTTCTCCGCGAGGAAATAAACAAGATCCAGTATCCCAAAAATTTTATTATACTGGACGCGGAAGATCAAAAGACGATCCTTCGCGAAGTCTTTAACGAGCTGGATATCAACTCCAAAAACCTGACTTTCAAACAGGTTCTGCAGTTCATTTCCAAATCAAAAGGCACCTCGGATTATTTAAGCTATATTCTGGCCAATAAAAGTTTTGAGGACGAAAAGACCGACAATTTATCCCTGAAAGTATTTCACAAATATCTGGATAAACAAAAGCGGAACTATGCCCTGGACTTTGACGACCTTATACATTTCACTGTATATATACTGACTACTTATAATGAGGTACTTGTAAAGTGGCAGCAAAACATGCATTACATACAGGTTGATGAGGCGCAGGACAGCTCCGACAGCCAGTTTGAGCTTGTGGAAATGCTCTCGCGCATCCATCAGAATTTATTTGTGGTGGGTGATCCGGACCAGACCATCTACGAGTGGCGCGGTGCCAAACCCGAATATCTGGTGGATTTTGATAAAATGTTTCCAAACTGTGAGACTATCATCATGAACCAGAACTACCGCTCTACGCCCAACATCCTGAAAGTTGGGAACCACATTATTAAAAACAACAAAATAAGGGTAGACAAGGATATGATTACCGAGAAGCCCGAAGGGGTTGAAGTGGTCCATTTTCATGGCAAAAATGATTTTGAGGAATCCCTTTGGGTAGCCTCGGAAATCAAGCAGATCCTTAAAACCGAAAAGGCAAACTATTCCGATATCACCATACTGTACCGTGCCAATCATATCTCCAGAAACATAGAGCAGTCCTTGATCAAGGAGAATATCCCCTATACGATTTTTGGAGGTGTTAAATTCTTTGAAAGAAAGGAAATTAAGGATGTTTTATCCCTTTTAAGGCTTATTGTGACCGGCGATAATATTTCATTTCTTCGCATGTTCAACCATCCTTCCCGCGGTCTTGGCAAAAAGTTTATTGAGCGCCTGAGTTATCTGGGACGCGAGCAAAACCTTTCTCTTCTGAAAACCCTTGAACAAAATAGTACAGACAAGGAATTAGCTAAAAAAGGGGCCGCTGAATTTCTGGGTTTGATAGCCGAGCTAAAAGAGCTTGCTAAAACAAAATCCATATCGGATTTGGTCAAAGAGATACTCGAGAGAAGCGGACTGACCGCGTTGTACCGCAAAGACGGTGATGAGGACCGTCTGGAAAACATCAGGGAGCTGGTCAGTTCCATGCTCCTGCTTGAAAAAGAAAATAAAGAGCCTGTCAATGTTGAAGAATACCTGCAGGAAATTGCCCTGTACACCGATTTGGATACCCATAATGAAAATCAGGACAAAGTAAAGCTGATGACTATCCACATTTCAAAAGGACTGGAATTCCCGTATGTTTTCCTTTGCGGTTTCACTGAAGGCGTGCTCCCAAGCGCACTCTCCATAAAAGAACGAAGAAGCCGCGCCATTGAAGAAGAAAGAAGGCTTACGTACGTAGCGGTCACACGAGCCGAGAAAAGATTTTACATCACCGATTCGGAAGGATATAATTTCACCACGGGACTCAATAAATATCCATCTCGTTTTCTCTTTGAAATCAGCGAGGAGTTTTACATCCGTAAAGGAAAACTTAGCCCTGAAATCCTGCAGGCTTCCAAAGTACCGGTTAGAAATTCGGATTCAGGAAATAACGAACTTTTGGGTGTAGGGGATTTAGTTTTGCATGAGGTATTTAAAAAAGGGAGAATCAAGGCGGTCAATCTGGATAAAAACCAATATACAATCGACTTTTTTGAAATTGGCAAGGAAAAGCCAATAGATTTCAATTTCCGCTTTCTTAAAAAAATCACCGATGATTCTTCAGCAGCATCCAATGAGAATGCTGATACAGATACTGCACAGGATTTACAGTCTTATTTGAAATCCCAGAAAAATCCATTTGAAAAGAACATCAATGAACTTTCGGATGCAAAGCCTTCAGAGGATCAGCAACTGATTGAAGATGACAAAGCTGTTCCAAGAGAAAATTTAAGTTCAGACACTGCTACAGATACAGCTATAAGCAAGAATAAAAAATGGTGGAAGTTCTGAAAAATTAAATATCTATTGATACCTTTTGCCTTTATGTCATGGGCAAGCTGCGCCTTTTAGCTGATATTACAATACTGGCTCCTCAGGATCCCTAGCCCCGATAGCAGTGGAAATCCTTTTGTGCCGGGGTTCGGCACAAAAGATTGCAACGAATAGCGGGAAAAGCTCCTAAAAAATAATATTTAATAGTCCTCAATGCTTTTTTAATAGCACAAACAAAATCAAAAAGTGCCCTTATCATTTAAAAGGACACTTTTTTATACTTTTTTTAAAGGTCCCTAAAAATTAAAGCAGACAATAATTAACTAAAAATAGATACACTATCCTCAAGCTGTTCCCTTGCAATAAATGCTGTAATAAATTCACGTACTTCACTGTCAGTCCCACTCTCAATATCAAAAGAATTGATATGAAACTCCTCATCCTGATCCAAAATATGTATGATCTCGGTGTAGCCCTTTGAGATCAGGCTTCCTTTTAATTTGATAATGTTCGACTGCTGCCTGCCGTCCAGCTCTTTTCGAACCTTCAGTTTCATCCCCTTTTCCATTGCAATTATTTTAAATAATACTCGTGCTGTTCGGCATCAAAAATAAAATTATTTACTGAATCCCAATTGAGGATCCTATAAAATAAATTGATAGCTCCATTATTTAGTTCTCAGTATTGTCCATCCTGCTGATGATTTTATTCACTTCCTCTTCTGTGTTTTTAAGCTTGGCCTGGCAGAACTCAATAAGCTCCGAGGCCCTTTTGACTTTTGCAGCCAACACGTCAACTGATATTTCTTCGCTTTCTATTTCTTTTGAAATGGCTGTCAACTCGGACTTTGCCGCCTCATAGGTCAGTTTCTCTTCCATTATATTGTATTTTTTCTTTAACAATGCTTTTAAGTTTAGCATCTTTCAGTATCAATTCTATCTCGTGGCCAGCCTCTATATTCTCAGCGCTGCTGATAATTTTATCGTGAACCTTCACAATTGCGTACCCTTTGCGAAGGATATTCTGCGGGGACATCATCCGGATGCTTTTCTGGTGGTATTCCAAAGTGAGCTTCTCATGGCGAAGATAATCACTCGCCGCATTTTGTATGCTATTTTTTATATTCCAAAAATCATTTTTCTGTTGCTGAAAAAGCATTCTCGGACTCTGCGCCAGCTGCTGTGCAGCAAGGATTAGATTCTTTTGGTGTGTGTACAAAACTTCCCTTGAACTGCTTGTAATCTGATGATTGGTTCGAGTCAGCTCCTCCCCGTGCAGCTGTATAAGTTCCCTTGCATTACGGGAAATGGCGTTTTTAAGCTCATTTAATTCTTTGTAATGGGCGTGAAAAACCTGCTGTGATTTGATGACAATATTTTGCTGGAGCGCGAGTATCCCAAGCTCAAAACTTCGGTTATGGGCAATGATAAACTCAGCGGCCTTGGTGGGTGTCTTGGTATGGGTATGGGCCATCAGGTCCGCTATACTGACATTTTTCTGGTGCCCGATCCCCGTTATTACCGGAATGGGAAACTTGGCCACTGCTCGTCCGATATTGTAATTGTCAAAAATTAGAAAATCAGACTGCGACCCGCCGCCCCTGTTAATCACAACGGCATCGTATGGGATTCCCGTATTATAGATTTCGATGAGTTTATTCAAAAACAGTTTGGCATTGTTATCTCCCTGCACAACGGTATAATAATCATCAATCTGGAAAACGTAACCGAAATCATTATGCAGCATGGTGTGGCGGAAATCCTCATTCCCTGCCGAGCTGCTCGACGAGATTACAGCCACTCTCTGAATTACTGCCGGAAGTTTAAGCCGGTTGTTAAACGTCAAATAACCATCCCCCACTTTCTGGATATAATCATTTTCTTTCACCAGACGCTCCAGGGTGGCATTTCGCTGCTGCTCGAGCATGCCCAGCATAAAATTGCTGTCAATATCCAAAACGCTCACAGACAATCCGTACAGAGGATGATAATCCACGCTTACCTGAACCAGGACGTGAAGGTTATTGGTAAAGGCCTGTCCCGTATTTTTTTCAAACTCCTCAATACGAACGGCTCCCCCGCCCCACGACTTGCCAAGCATTTTTGCTGTTATGGCATTGCCGTTTTGGGCTTTTTCCACCAGCTCAAAATAATGGATCTTTTTATCGGCTTTATAGGAATGATTGGTGATATCGGCCAGTACCCAAAAACGCTGCCCTTCAAAACGCGCACTAATCGTGTCATGAATCATGTCATTAAGCACTGAGAGTCTGATATACTGCCGGGGTTCCATTGATCGGGATTTCATGTGTATGGCTAAACCACTATAGTTATTTTACGTAATTTGGTGAAACGCAACTTTGCCAATATTCTACAATATTTTTGATCATTACCACCATTTCATTGAAATCAAACGGTTTTATAAAAAATCCCTGAACCGATTTTGAGTACGCTTCCACTACATGCTGCTGTTCTGCAGCTGTCGAAAAAAACAGAAATGGAATAGATTTCATCCTTAGGTCTTCATTTTCATGAACTTTAGACCGCAGTTCAATTCCATTTAATTTTGGCATATTTATATCAGAGAAAATTATAAAGGGCTCAATGCTGGTTTCTGTAAGATATTGGAGGGCCTGTTCCCCATCTGCGAAAAAAATTATTTCATTTGGATATTGAAGTTTTTCAAATGCCTGACCTAAAAATTCCTGGTCATCGATGTCGTCTTCTATAATTACTATGGGCCCTCTCTTGTTCATATGCTTTATTATTAATCTTTGAATGCAAGATAATAAAAAAATTAATTGTTAGTGGATTCATAAAATGTATCGAAAACTAATATTTCAACTCCTTGGTGAGAGCAGCGCTTTCTGGCAATTATCCCAGAAAAACCCACTATTATACAAAATTAAGGAAACGCTGTGGAAAAGCGTAATGGCTTGGACATTGCCGCACCTGGCAATAATGTTAGACGACCAATTATATAGGCAGAGAAATAACATTTTTTAAATTCCTGATAATTGATTAACTTGGTGTAATGGGATATAAATAAATTTTCTCATTGAATATAAAAGAACTTTCAAATCTTCTACGCCTTATTATATGAATATCGATAACCAACAGGAACTCTATTTACTAGTCATGAATGCGCCGGTGGGCATCTGTGTTTTGGATGCCCAGACCCTTAAAGCGGAAATTGTAAATGACAGTTTCATAGCCGTGGCCGGAAAACCACGCGAAGCGATCCTTGGAAATTTTTACTGGGATACTTTCCCTGAAGCACGCCCACATTATGAAAGCGCACTCGCGGGTGTTATTTTAAAGGGAAGCCCTTACTCTAATAGCGAAGCCGAACGTAAGGTGATCAGGGGTGGTAAGGAAGAAACCGTTTATATAACTCTGGTTTATGCCCCGCTAAAAGATACTGCAGGAGAGGTGAAAAAAGTGGCCGTCTGGGTCACTGACAATACCCTGCAGGTGATCCAAAGGCAAAAAGTGGAAGAGAGCGAAAAATTTGCGCGTACTGTTTTTTATAATTCTCCCGTAGCGAAATTGGTATACACCGGGCCTGATATGGTTCTGCACCAGGCCAATGAAAAGATGCTTGAAATATTCGGCAAGGGCGATTCCATTATCGGAAAACCCATCATGGACGCTGTACCCGAGATGAAAGAGACGCATTTGTTCGGGGCCTACCAGCACGTTTTGAAGACTGGTGAAATTCATGCCCAAACGGCATCCCGCATTATGTTTATTAAGAATGGTTCGCCATATTATGGCTACTATGACTACACTTACAAACCCTTATACGATGCGAAAGGCCAAATCTATGGTGTCATCTGTACGGCTATTGACGTAACAGAAGAGGTAGTGGCGCGCAACAAACTGCAAGAGGCCGAACAAAACATGAGAGGCGCCGTTGAACTCGCCCAGCTCGGTACCTGGAGCATCGATGTGGCATCAAACGGACTGACCTACTCTGACCGCCTGATCGAATGGTTTGGGTATGATCCAGCTGCCCAGGACTATAATGAAGTTATACCGATCCTTTTGGAAGAAGACCAGCAAAGGGTCGTCAATGCCGTGGCATGGGGACTGAATCCTGAATCGGGAGGCTTGTATGATGAGACCTATACCATAATCCATCCCACTACAGGGAAGAAAAGAATATTGCGTGCCCAGGGTAAAACTGTTTTTGATCCCGAGGGGAACCCTGTACGTATGAACGGCACCGCCCAGGATATTACCATCCAGATGAAACTGCAGGTGGAACTGGAAAACCAATTGCAGGAGCGCACCGAAGAGATCGCCGCTGTTATAGAGGAATTAAGGGCTACCAATGAAGAATTGGAACAGACCAACGTGCAGCTCATACATTCCAACGGGGAACTCGAGCAGTTTGCCTACATAGCCTCACATGACCTGCAGGAACCGCTTCGCAAGATCAGCACCTTTGTGCAGCTGCTCGAGGGTAAAATCACCGATCATCTTGACGAAAAATCACAGGGATACATCAATAAAATAAAAGACGCCACCAGCCGTATGGGCAAACTGATCCGCGATGTGCTCGCCTACTCGGCCCTGCCGAAAGAGGATGCCACTTTCGTTGAAGTCAATCTTGAGGACACGGCCCGTAATGCGCTGGAAGATTATGATGTGGTGATGGAGCGTACGGGAGCCCAAGTGACATGGAACGAGCTGCCGGTCATCAAAGGCATTCCCCTGCAGATGTCCCAGCTGTTTTTCAATCTGATAGGCAACGCTTTAAAATTTATACGCCCTGATATGCAGCCCAAAATTGATATTCATTGCAGTATTACCTCGCCCGAGGAGATCCGCTCGGTACATCTAAAGGAAGGGGTGGCTTATTATAAAATTCAATTCAGTGATAATGGCATTGGCATGAAGCCCGAAGATACCCAGAAAATTTTCAATATATTTCAAAAACTGCACCGCAAAAGTGAATTTGCGGGCACGGGAATCGGTCTTGCCATGTGCAAGAAAATTGTCCAAAACCATAATGGGGAGATCGATGCCGGTCAAAGCAACGAAAATGGAGCTGTATTTAACGTTTACCTGCCCCAGAATATTAATTAATAGTAATTACAATGTGGCCTTGCCGGCGTTTTGCAGCCCGACAGTAAAATCCTTCTGCGAAGATCTTCGGCGCAAAAGATTGGAATCTCCAGCGGAGGCAGCCTGCCAAAAAATTATAAGTTTAAAAATTACAAAAGATGTATTCCCAGAGTGGCTGTGATAACTGGTCGTCTAAGTTCACTATAACGCTTATCTTTGTCTTCTAATGATACACAATAACCGTTTTCCACTTCCACCAATACAATTGGATTAAAATTTACATTTCTCCAGAGGCAAAAATTGGGCCGCTGCCCATAGCCCCGATAGCAGTGGAAATCCTTTTGTGCCGGTGTTCGGCGCAAAAGATTGCAACGTATAGCGGGAAAAGCTCCTAAAAAATAGCATCATCACCCCTCTAATCTAATCGCGTTTTGGATAACGAGAAGTTAAAGCTAGATTTATATTTCATTTTAATGCTGATTTTAAGTACATAAAACAATCCAAATTAATTGTTTTTTCGTAAATTTAGGTAAAGCTATATTTATGGAAACATTACCACTATTTCATATACAAGTTTTGCAGCTGCTTGCCGGGAAATACAGCTCAGGCTGTAGTTTGGAAGAAATGACCAGTTTTCTTGCTCCGCTCATTAGTGCTCAAAAATTCTTTAACGGCACTAATTATTCTGGCAGGGAATTCGAGGCAACAGTGCTCGAAGCCTTAATTGTTTTAAATGACAAGGGCCACATCTTTTTAAATTCAGGAACCGATAAAAGCTTCATCACCATTAAGGGCATGATGGCAATAAACAGTAAGGTCTTGTGCAATTAATAGCTTGGTAAATCCTCAATGCAAAATTCAACCTTTTTACTTATTTTGGAATATAATTGCCCTTTGAAGCAAGTTTAACAGATCCAATTGTGACAATTACAATTAAAATATTAGTAATACAAAAGATAATTAATGCCAGCCCAGTAACAACTGAATCATTTGCTTTTAAAGCAAATAGGGATAACCCCTGAGATAAAGTGGTGATTCCAAAAGTATACGCCCAATAACCCGCAGCAAATGACTGTTCTTTAAGCCATTTTAAGGCAAAAGTTATCGAAACAAAAATAAATAAAGCATATCCCATAAGCGCATAAGTAAAAGGCATGCTTGCCGTTGCATCTGCATTGATTACATCAAAAATTTCTACAACCAATCCAGAAGACATTCTGCTCTTGGAAATTTAACAATAGAAGAATTTTAAAAGAAACATCTTATTTCTTGAAAGAAAACTACATCTCTTACTGATTTTTTTTGCTAATTACCACTTCCAGAAATTATCTGTTTAGCGTAGATCAAAATACAATCTATTCAGAATATAAGAAAGATACAAATTTAAGAACTGCATTTGGCATTATAAAATCCAACCATTTTCTGAGTACACTTGTAGGTGACAATTTAAATGAAGTTTGGTAGCACAAAGATCACAGAATAATTGAGTCTGGGGAATGGCTATTTTTCGCTTTATGATGGACGATTTTCCCTTAGCATTTTAAACTGCCTCTTGTAAATCTCTTTTATGCTGCTGTAATTCATTAAATATCGGCATATAATTAGTGCCCCATTTTTCCATGTTCGAAATTAATGGTAATAAAGTTTTACCCAGATCAGTCAGGAAATATTCAACTTTAGGAGGCAGCACCGGGTATATTGTTTTTCGTACCACACCGTGATCTTCTAATTCTTTTAGCTGAAGATTCAAAACACGTTTGGTAGCATCAGGATGGCATCTGTGTATTTCACTCGGTCTTCTTACACCTTTAGATATAGAATCGATAAGACAGGGTTTCCACTTCCCTCCTATTATTTCAAGTGTTATACTCATTCCGCAGTCAAAATCTTTTGGAATCTTTTTTTCGTACATAACAGCTATATTTTTTATAGGTACAAAAATAAGCATATAATCAATACGGGCTCTATAACCTTATATGGATAATATTATCCCCATACGAACCTTTTATCCATTATTGCATCACTACAACGGTCAAGATAACTTTGCCGAATAATTTTTAACAATATAAAAAATGGAACTTTCAAACAGAGAAAAAGCTGCTGCAATTCAAAACAGTATCGAAACCGAAACTTTAGGACAAATAGGCTTAATTAATCCTAAATCATACAAACAGCACAATATTAATGTAGCCGACGGTTTTGATGCAATTATGGCCCTGCACGATTTAATGCCGATGGAAAAAGTTTACACCAATGTGGTAAGGGCTTTTCAGGATGGCGATATCGGATTTGTGCATGTCGATTATTATTTATTTGAACCAACGGTCGCTTTTGATATTCACCGATTCGAAAATGGTGTGAGTGTAGAGCATTGGGATAATTTACAGACGAATCCTAAAAAAGTAAACAAGAGCGGAAGAACAATGACAGATGGTAAAACAAAAGCTATTGATCATCATTTAACAGATGCTAACAAAGAACTAGCTTCATCTTTTGTTTCAGAAGTTTTGGTAGGCAAAAAATTTAATGAAGCTTCAAAATATTTTGACGGCGACATCCTTATTCAGCATAATCCTGATATGGGAGACGGTGTCTCGGAGTTTTTTAGTGTTTTGAAACAATGGGAAAATAATGGCAAAGCACAAGTTTACACTGCTGTACATAAAGTTTTGGGAGAGGGAAACTTTGTTTTGGTTTTAAGTGAAGGTTACGTTAGAAAAACACATTCGGCTTTTTATGATTTGTACCGAATTGAAAATAATAAAATCATAGAGCATTGGGATGTTATTGAAGAAATTCCATCTTTAGAGAATCAGAAGAACACAAACGGAAAATTCTAACCGATTCCTTTTAAAAGTCATGAAGCTTTTTGCTAAATATGTCAATACCCTTTTTGTGGTTACAGCAATGACACTGATAATGGCAGTTTGCGTACTCATTTTAAATAATGGATATGAAAAAGAAGGATGGATTTTTACATTTTTTAAATCCTGGCTCATTATGTTGCCCATTGCTTATGTTAGCGCCCTGATCATTATCCCTTTGGCTAATAAACTGACGCTTTATATTTTTAGAGCGTAATTGGGAATTTCTTTTCATTTTAAGAGGCTGTCCGAAAAGTAATTTCGGGCAGTTTTTTTGTTTTTCAGATTGTTTTTCTTAAATACTAAAATCAATGATTATGCAGCCAGTTTTTTGCTTTTAGTAAAAATTATATGATGAAACAATCGTTTAGAACCAAGTTGTTTTGTTCACTATATTTGAATGTTCACTATATTTGAATGTTCACTATATTTGAATGTTCATTTACAATGAAAGAGATATAATAATGAACAAATAAATATAACTTAATTTTTTATACAATTTGTAGATGCCAATCAAAAAATAGTATTAAAGATAATCTTGGTATTCATGCTGTCTATTTTCATTCTAATTCAGACACAGAGAAATTCAACTCCACAATGGCCATGCAAAATGACTTTTATGTATACGGTAAGATGAAAAACGGCAATTACAATATCTATGATTTAAAACCTTATTTCGTTTAGAAAAGTCAACAAATCAAGCGTATTATAGTGTTCAGCATCTTCCGTTTGATTTAGAATCGGTGGAAGGAATGGAAAATAATGAAATGCTTTTCAAAATAAAAAAGAACAATCTATTTGGTTATTTTCCATTAAATAAAGAACCAAAATACAAAACACTAGAAAAATTTCAGGATAATTTTGCTCGTTTCCAATTACCAAACGGCCAGAAGGGCTGGATTGATTTAACAGGGAGAGAATATTTAGACAATTAAAATTAATACAGATGAAAACAAACCTTTTTATTCTTCTCCTTTAAGATTTCTGAATACCATTTATGGACAAAGAGAAGCTGAATAACAAATAATTAACCACAATTAAAAAAAAGATATTGAAATCAAAAAAGACAGCAAATTGAGTGGATATGAAAACAAAAACTAGAGAAAAAATTAAGCTACATTCTTGTAATTATTTAGCTTCTTAAATTTTTCAATGGTTTTTATAATCCAAAGCCTAATGCCTTGTTTTTTTATTGTCCCAAATTTCTCTAGAAATAATTTACTGCCTTAAACCAATACAGTTTTTAAAAGTTCCCATCAAATACGAACAGGATATCCAAACCAAATTACTAAAGCCACTGGAAGACAGATAACTACATATAATCAGCCAAAAGGCGCCAATTGAAGACAATTGGCGCCTTTTTTCAATTACGCTATCAGGCAAGGTAACTTTGGATTTTTTACATTTATTTTCTCTCTGTAAAAAGAGACTTTAAAAACTTAAATAAAACGATTAATTAAACTTAGCTCTAAACTTTAAGGGTGTTTCGTTTGTTTTGTTTTTGAACAATTTACTAAAGCTCTGAAGGTGTTCGAATCCCAGCTCATACGCAATTTCACTAATTGACAAACTAGTAGTAGAAAGTTTTTCTTTCGCTTTTTCTATGAGTTTATTGTGAATATGCTGCTGCGTATTCTGACCAGTATGAAGCTTCAGTAAATTGCTTAAATAATCTGAAGAAACATTCATATTATCAGCAACAGTCTGGACAGAAAGAAGATTTCTTTCGTCACGGTTTTTATCATCAAAATAATTATTCAAAAACTCTTCAACTTTTGATAGTATTTGATGACTGCTGATTTTTCTTGTAAGAAATTGGCGATTGTAATATCTGTCGCAATATTTGAGCAGCAATTCTATCTGCGCAATTATTAAATCCTGCGTAAATCTATCAATGTTGATGTGGTATTCTTCTCTTATATTTTCAAAAATATTTACAATGATATTTTCCTCTTTTTCAGAAAGAAATAGTGCTTCATTAATTGAATAATCAAAAAACGTGTAGCTTTTTATGTTTTTCGCTAATGCTGAATTCCATAAAAAGTCTGGGTGAATTTGCAATAAATACCCTGCGCCTTTATGTAATGAATCAGGATCCTGCTCCAGCCGCAAAACCTGCCCCGGTGCTATAAATGACATTATACCTTCGTCAAAATCGTAAACCTGCTGGCCATAATAAAGCTTGGCTCCAATATCCCTTTTTAAAGCAATAGAGTAAAAATCCATCACAATGTTTGTCGTTTTTTCATCATCAGGGAATTTTACCTGTGAATAATCGACCAGGCTTATTAAAGGATGTTCCGGCTTAGGAAGCCCTCTAAAACGATGATAATCTGTGATGTTTTTTATTCTAATAACTTCCATAGTTACAAAATTACATTTTTTTGACACTAGAAATTCAGATGAATTCTTTTAAAAGTATATTCAAAAATTATTATACGCATATGCTATTTGATTTTTTATTCCTGTTTGCTCTGCATCAAAAGACCAAACCAGTCTTCTAAATGCCATGTATGGGTAAGTTTGCCATTTTTCAAATAATGAAATTCATGCAGTGCTATTGTTACTTTCTTATTCGTTGGAGGGATTCCCATAATTTCCTTTATATGCGTAAATTGCAGTGAGGCTCTTACAGCTGCACGCTCGTGGCTGCCAAATATCTCATGAATTACGATTTCTATATCAGGACATAATTCGAACAAAAATTTCATAATTGCCTGCAGTCCTTTTGGGTTATCTTCTTGATGTGGTGCGAGTGGAATATCTTTCCAGTCGGGCATGCAAATTTCGTCTAATACTTCTGGCTTTTTAAGTTTCCATGCTGCATAAAACCTTTCAATGGTATCTATTTCCTGTTTGGAAAGAGCTTTGACTACTCCTTTATCTTCTTTTTCCATTTTATATTCTTTTAATTGTATGTAACATTCAGCTTAGCAACTATGATCAACTATTTTTAAGTCTAATTATAGATTTGAACCTCCTGAAATTTCTATTCGCTGAGCATTAATCCACCCGCCGGCATCACTGCATAGAAAGGCTACCACTCCCCCAATGTCCTCGGGTAGTCCAACTCTTCCAAGAGCAGTTTGCGAAGCCAGGTATTGGTTCATTTCTACATTGTCACGTACCGCACCGCCCATAATATCGGTTTCGATAGCACCCGGAGCAATAACATTTACTCTTATGTTTCTTGCACCGAGTTCTTTTGCCTGATATTTTGTCAATGTCTCCATTGCTCCTTTTAGTGCTGCATAAGCTGCAAATCCCGGCGTGGCAAAACGGGTTAGTCCTGAAGAAACATTTACAATTCCTCCGTAAGCTCTTAATAATGGCAATAATTTTTGTGTAAGGAAAAATGGACCTCTAAGATGTACATTTTCCATTTCTGTAAATTGAGCTTCATTGATAGCATCAAAATTTGCATAGTGAATAAACCCTGCATTATTGACCAAAAAATCAATTCCATCTGAGTGGAAGTAATTGGTTATTTCATCTCCAAGATCTTTTCTAAACATATCAAAACTAGAAGAATCTGAGACGTCTAGTTTTATGGCGGCCGCCTTTTGTCCGATATCATGAATTTGTTTTACAACATTTTCTGCTGTTTCTTTTTGAGTGTTATAGGTTAAAACTATATCCAATCCGTTTTTGGCAAGATTGATCGCCATATCTTTTCCAAGACCGCGGCTCCCTCCTGTTACTACTGCAATTTTACTTTGCGATGACATAATGATTATTTTAGTATTATTATGTTGCAAATTTGCGCAGATACAGGAAAGAAAATTTAGCCAAAACCATAATTTAAGTAGCCAAAACTGGTAAAATGGAATAGCCAACAACTTTAGTGGCAAGAACGACATTCAAATAATGATGGTAAGCTTATTCCTTGAAGCATTCCCAACAACCCAGATAATTTACAAAATTCAGTTTTTAGAAAATCTCGTCAATCCCCAACAGGACATCCAAACCAAAATCATTATGCCATTCAAAGACAGCCCCTACTTCCAGTAAGCCAATCTCTTTAAATCTTCCATAAATTTTGTTGAAATTTGTCCCGTCGGGGTCACTCTTAAAAAAAGTTAAAACGAGAGTTTTAGCTTTTTTTTTGGCCATTTTTGTACTATTTAACCATATTTTACATCGAAAAATTAAGCGATTTGTATCCTGTAGAGTTAACTCTACAGGATACAAACCGTTCTAAAGTACTATAAACATTAAGATTAAAAAAAATCTTATTTTATATTAACAATAATTTTAGTTTATCTAAAAAATAAGTGGAAAGGAGAAATTATCATAAAGAAAGTTTAAAAAATGCTTAATGTCGAAATGCATCCTATATTAGCTTGATGATTACCCCCACAATGCCAGCTGCTAAAATAAGGTAAGGCTCCTTGACTTTTTTGTAAAAAAGTAAAACTAAAATAGTTATTGCAGCAATTAGTGATGAAGGGACATCTATAATACTTCTTTTTGCTATAATAATTACAGAACCGACCAATGCACCCACAACTACAGCAGTAATTCCTTCGACAAATGCCTTGACTGATTTATTTTCTGCAATTTTTTTAAAATATGGTGCCAAAAGAATCGTAAACAAATAGCAAGGTAAAAATGTTGCTAAAGCCGCAACAACTGCTCCTAGAAAACCATCAACTAAATATCCAATAAACCCAACTGTTATTACAACTGGCCCCGGTGTGATCATAGCGACTGCAACTGAATCTAAAAACTGTTGCTCGGTTAGCCATTGATTTTCCAATACAACTCCGGAATGCAGAAAAGGAACAATTGCCAGTCCGCTGCCAAAAACAAATGTCCCTGCTTTGGCAAAGAAAATACCCAATTTTAATAAATTAGATTCTTCAAAATCCCATACGACCATCTGAAAAATTATAATAAAATTTGTTGTCTTTGAATTCCACCAATTAGGAGGAGCTTTTATAATCATATACAAAAGTCCGGCAGCGATAAAGAGTAGTACATGTTCTTTTTCTGTTATGAATGTTACTGTAACCGCCAGAATAAAAAATAGCCACAACAGCCATTTTGATTTAAGAGAATTAAAGCTGAACTCACCTACCGATTTTAATGTAAGCTTATACGAACTGAGCGCAATAATACCAACAACTGTGGCGCCAACACCATAAAAAACGGCTTGTATCCATGATAAACCTCCAAATATTTTATAAATAATTCCTAACAAGACTACCAATATAAACGATGGAAGTATAAAAGCAAAACCAACTAAGGTTGCGCCTAAAAATCCATAATGAACAAAACCCAAATAAATTCCTAATTGCGCTGCGAGCGGACCGGGTGCTAACTGGGCTAAAGCCAAACCCTGCTTGTATTCTTCTTCTGAAACCCATTTACGGTTTTCGACCAAATCTTTATACATATAACCTACTAATGCAACAGGGCCGCCAAAACCTGTCGTACCAAGTTTAAGAAAATATAGGGTTATTTGCTTTAAGCTGTATACTGGATTCGTTTGCATCTTAAAAAGCTATTCCAAATTGAAAGCCTACTGTAAAAGTAGCTGTATGATCATTGCCGAATCGAACCGGAAGCGGTACAGCTGCATAATAGCTGCATGTTTTATTTTTGATTATGGTTTTGTTAAATACAGGTGTAAAGCCATATCTTCCACCCGATTCAAAAGCGACGCGGCCAGCAAAGGAATATCCTTTACCCAAAGCCACCAGAACTCCTGGATGGAAGGTCAGATTTGTTACCTTACTTGATCCGTTATCATCTTTTATATTGGGAACTATTTCTAAAGAAAATCCGATCTTTTCACTTTTCCAAATGTTGATTCCTGTTGGAAATCCAACGGCATAATAATCTCTGAAATTTACATTGGTTTCATCACCACTAATTGTAACTATAGGATGCATTACACCAAAATAACCTGTTATTTTCGGATATGTAGTTTGTGAAAAAGCAGCTGAAACAGATGTAAATAAGGCACATAAAAGAGTAAATTTGAAATACATTTTTTTGTTTTTTTTAGAATTAAAAACAAAACTAAAAGTATTGATTCTCAAAAAATAGAACCTTATTTACCTTTTGTATCTGAATTACTTTTCTGTATTTTTTTTCGATAAGAGGATGGATTTTTGCCCGTATGAAGCTTGAAAATTCTAGTAAAATGACTTTGATCTGAGAAACCAGTCATATACGCGATTTCTGTTAATGAATAAGTCGAATTTTCAATCAGATTTATCGCTTTTTCAATACGGAGTTTTCTAACATATTCTCCAAAATTCAAATCTTCAAAATATTTGGAGAATTCTCTTGACAGATAAGACGGATTCAAATCAAGGTCGTTTGAAATTTTCTTTAAATCAAAAGCAAACTGAGCGTCAATTTGATCCTGAATAATTTCTTTTAGATCCTTAACCCAGGATGGTGTTTTATTGGCAGATTTTTTTTCTTTTAAAAACTTATTATAAACTTCATGCAGTAAATTCTCAAAAGGACTGTTTTGCAGATGATTCTGCTTATACAAATGCGTTGCCCAACTGTATAAAGCGTCATAAATTACCATTCCTGATTCCAATAATTTATGATCATCCTGAATATTATAAGAAAGTCCAGCAGAAACAGCCCAAAGCCCCGCCGCTTCTTTAGCAATATCATGTCTGTCTGTATCAGCCCCACGAACAATATCTGCTATAATTGAAATAGCAGGATCGTTAATCTTATGTTTTTTTATAATAAAATCAAAAGTACATTGCTCATTGTAATGTGTATATTCAACATCGGGAATATCAAACGGAATAGCACTCAGTTCTTTGGCTTTCGCCAAAACAATATTATACGGAACATAAATAAATTCTGCATCCTTATCCACAAATCTCTTAATCAGCCACGGACATGCGATTCGGTCTATCTTAGGTCTTTCTCTGGTAATCCATTTCATTTGCAATAATTTCTGTATTGAAAAAAATCTGTTTCAAATCGAATGCTAATCTACATTTATTTTATTATGTTTCAAAAATGATCATGATGAAGTCTAATATAGATTTGATTTATTAATTATATTGTTGACACTAAATTTTGATTAGAATAATATGATAAAAACAAATTAAATTTAGCACTCAAAATTTCTTGAGATACAATTAATTTTTAGATGTAAATCTTCAACTAAAAGTTCTTAATCACAAGAATTAACAAATTTTAAGTTTTTACCCTTACTTAACATACAAACCGCTTCTAATTAAAAAACTTAAATAATTATCTTAGAAATCAATAGAAAAATAGGCTAATTTCTTCAAATCATTCATAAAATGGTTTGTAAATTGTTCAGTAAAGTCACTAAAAGAGACAACTAATTGATAGTTGTCTCTTTTTTTTGCAAAATATATTGTCTTTTCAAGCCTTTACAGCCTAATATTTGTGGTTCGATTTTTTCACAGGAAATTCTTAGTCTGTTTAGAATAAACAGTCTTAAGGTGGCTTTATTAGAGATTTAGTTGGAGCTGAATGATGGTTCGAAGTCCCGTTAAGGATCTAGGATTTTTTTTCTTATTGATTTATCGTAATTTTTCGATACTAAATAAACAATATACAATATTAGATAAATTTCCGAAAAAATAGATACGCCCTTTCCCTATTAGCCCCGATAGCAGTGAAAATGCTTTTGTGCTGGTGTTCGGTGCAAAAGATTGCTTCGCCAGTTCGCTGCGCTCGGGTGGAACGTATAGCGGAAAGAGCTTCAAAAAAATAATATCATATAAAATTGACCCGGGTTTTTCGACAGCCCGTAGTTTTATAAAGTTCCCTGAGCAGCCTGAAACTAAATTAGCCAAATCAATTATATTAGCACGCAAGATCAAACACGCAGACTAAAAAGCAATCCTTTAACCCTTTCCGACATTCTTTTCTGAAACAAAAAATAAATTTCTCACCGGCCCCAATAAGGCTTTTGCCCAGTGCAGAAGAAAGACTTTTTTCAGCAGCAGCACAAAAGCGTTAAAAGAATTTGGTTTCTGCACATAAAGGTCTGCCCCTTTAGCAAAGGTATCTTCAATATCGGCAGGATGATCCCAGGTGGAGAGCATAACGGTGGGAATGCCACGAAGATAATCGTCTTTCTTTATTTCTTCCAGCGCCTTTTTGCCTCCTTTAACGGGCATATTGACATCTATAAAAATAATATCGGGATCGCTCTGGGATTCATCCCTGAGCGTATCGAGGAGCTCCTGCCCATTTTCAACGGTCGTTACCTCAGAAGCAATCTGCGCTTCATCCAGAGCATCGATGAATAATTCCTGGTCTTCGGTATCATCCTCGGCCAGCAGAATTTTTACCGGCTCTTTTTCTTTTGGGCTTTCAGCATCCGGATTCTCAGCACTTATCATATCAAGCGGTTTTGCAATGTCCAAATGTACTAAAAATGTCCAAATGAAATTATATGCTGCAAAATTAATGCTCCCATGATCTCATTTTACAAATCCTTTTAAATTGAAGAATATTAAAAAATAAGGCTATACCAGTACAATAACCCTGCTGTAAAATAGTCCATGTCATCCCATGTTGTCCGTTACATCCTTAAATTAGTTTTTTAAGCATTCCCTCAAATATAAAACCATGGAATGGCATGACAGCATACCAGTACAGCCTGCCCATAATCCCGCACGGTTTAAAAGTGGCTGCCTGATATAAAGTATTGTTGATTATTTTAAATTCCAGCCAGGCCTCGCCTGGAAGTTTCATCTCGGCATATAAAACCAGTTTACCCTGCTTCTTATCGGCGTATACCACCCTCCAGAAATCCAGTGCATCACCTACATGTATTTGCGTTTTATGTGTCCTTCCCCTTCTGGTGCCGACACCGCCAAAAATCTTATCGATGAACCCTCGCAGCTCCCAGAGCCAATCGGCATAATACCATCCTGTGTCCCCGCCTATGGACCAGATCCTTGCGATGGTATATTCCCTGTTTATAATTGTTCTTTTTCTCCTGTCAATATAACAGCCTCTTTTCGGAACCTTTAAATATTGAGAAACATTTCCTCTAAATTGCCCGCTTACTTGTGAATCTTTCCAGCTCGAAATAATATCATCATCACTGATCTTTTTCAAAGCCCTTTCTAATGCCTGCCGGTAAGAGATCGGTGTAACTCGCAGTAAATTATTAATTCTGTTATCGCTGCAGATGACTTCAACTTTCATGCTGCTGACCAGCGCCGAGGCCAGCTTAAAGGAAGTTGAAGTCACAAAATACAGCCAATAAGACGATAATTTCGGGGTCATCACTGGTACGGTGTAAATATATCTTTGGAGTTTTTTTACTCTGGCAAACTCCAGCAGCATTTCCTTGTAGGTCAAAATATCAGGTCCCCCGATATCAAAACTTTCATTATAAACTGCCGGGTTTAACAGCGAGCGGATTAAAAATTCCAAAACATCGCTGATGGCAATCGGCTGGCATTTTGTATTGAGCCATTTAGGGGTAACCATAATGGGCAGTTTATCCACCAGATCGCGTATTATTTCAAAAGAGGCGCTTCCTGATCCTACTATTATTCCCGCCCGAAGTACAGTTAACGGCACTGCTGCGGTTTTTAAAATTTCTTCTACAGCCTTTCTTGATGATAAATGTTTGGATAGTGATTTATCATTTACAATTCCGCTGAGGTAAATAATCTGTTTTGCATTTGTCTGGTTTATTTTTTCAATGAAATAATGTGCCGAAATGCTTTCCAATTCATCATAATTGGAAGCGCCGGACATGGAATGGATCAGGTAATAAGCTACATCTATATCATCAGGGATATTTTTAAGACTTTCCAGATCCAGAAAATCAGCTTCAATGACCTGTATTTTATTTTTAAACTGTTCAGGAAAATAAAACCTGTTTTTATCCCGGACGCAGCAGACCACCTCATTTCCGTGATCCAGGAGCAAGGGCAGCAGCCTCTTGCCGATATAACCTGTAGCACCTGTTAATAGAATTTTCATCTCTGAGCTGTTTTACAATTTAAAGCTTACCAAACCATAATCCATCGCGAAAATCTGGCCTGAAATTTATGCTGCATCTTCAGAAATAAGATACCCTGCCATACGGGCCACCTCTGCGGGCTTGAGGTAATTTTTCAAGGGGTGGCGCTCGATCATATTTTCTTTCATACGGTCGTTTCTTAAAATAGATCCCGACAAAGAAGTCTCTGTAATAGTCGGGGCAATATCATTGATACGAATTAACGGGGCAAGTTCGGCACCGAGCGATTTAACCAGACCCTCTACTGCTGCCTTAGAGGCCGCAATACTGGAGTGAAAAGGCATTCCGAGCTTTGCCGCAACGGTACTGAATAAAACAATAGAAGGGTTTTCCCCTTTCTTTAACGCAGGCAGATAATGCTGAATCACTTTGACGGCACCCATCACGTTAATTTCAAAATCTTTTCTGAAATCATCCAGGCTTAAGCCCAGAATGGGTTTGAGGTTTATGGACCCCGGACAATACACCAGGGCATCTATACTTTCAAATTCAGGCAAAGCATCACGGAGCACATCAACTGAAAAATGAATTAAATTTGAATGGGTAATATCGGGAGCTGTCCTGCTGATATTGATTACCTTATAATTTTCAAGCTGCTGCACTAAAACACCATTACCAATTCCTTTACTGCCGCCAACAATTACAATAGTTTTCATTTTTTTAAAGATTAGAATTAAAGAACCGTTCTGATTGTTTCTGCTATGATTTTCAAGAAAATAAGATATTATTTATTAAATATCAAAAGACCAAAAGGGGGCATTTCATATAAGATGATATCTTAATGTTAAAGATAATAATTGTTTAACTATTTTTAATAAATATTAAACAAAATAAAAACTATTTTATTTAACTTCGCTATGCTCTCCTTAATTCCCTATTGGGAATCCCTCAAAAAAATAGAATTATGAAAAAAGTAAAACGGCAATTTCCCGATCGTGACCTGGATCGAATTATTGAAATGGCATGGGAAGACAGAACCCCTTTTGAAGCCATTGCATATCAGTTTGAGCTTCAGGAAGCTGATGTAAAAATTTTAATGAAGAAGGAACTCAAACCCGGCAGCTATAAACTTTGGCGCAAAAGGGTAGAAAACTGTCAAACAAAGCATCTGCGGAAACGCAGTGACGCAATTAAACGCTTTAGATGCAGCGAGCAGCGGGCCATTTCCAATAACAAAAAATCGAAGCAGAAACAATAGAAACAATCAGCTGTATTATTGGAATTATGATACAAAATGCAGAATTCATGTAACCATAAACATTTAAAAGCCAATAGCTTCGCCATTAAAACTATACCAATCAAATCTAACGCTATGTACCGTAATCCAGGGCTTCTACAAAATATAATTGATGCTATCCCTCTTCCCGTCGGAGTGTATGTGGGAGATAATTTAGAAATTGCACTGGCCAATGATGCCATGATCAAAACATGGGGCAAAGGAAATGATGTACTTGGAAAAACCTATCTCAGTGTTGTTCCTGAAATTGAAAACCAGCAGATTCTCGATGAGGCCCTTGGCGTTCTCAAAACCGGAACAGCCTTTCATGCTGTGGGCAGAAAAGTAGATCTGGTCATGCAGGGAATTATGACCGAACATTACTTTAATTATAGTTTTATTCCGCTCTTTGACGAGCATGGAAAAGTCTATGGCGTGCTTAACACCGGCGCTGACATCACGGATCTGCACAAAGCAAAAGAAGAAACCCTGAAAGCGAATGAAAAATTAACCATAGCCATAGAAAGCTCCGGGATAGGAAGTTATGAAATAGACCTTGAGACCAAAAAAATCAAGACTTCAGCAAATTTCAATACGATCTGTTCCATTGCAAGCGAAACAACAAATGACGATTTAATTTCAAAACTTCATCAAGAGGACCTCCCGGCGCGCGAAAAAGCACACCAGCAGGCTGAGGCAACGGGAAAAATATGTTATGAGGCAAGAATTTTAAATGATAACGGCTCCTACCGCTGGGCTAAAATCAATGGAAAGATTATCAAGGACAAGGACGGGTCTGCAAAGACCATCATTGGGATTGTTCAGGATATACACGAGCATAAGGAATTTCAGGAGGAACTAAAAAAGCAGGTCTCAAGTCGCACAAATGAGCTCACGCGTTCTAATAGCGATCTGATGCATTTTGCCAGCGTAGTAAGCCACGATCTTCGAGAGCCGCTGCGAAAAATTAAATTTTTCAATACCCTTTTACGAAATGACATAGAAGACAATGTTAATGAAAAATCTAAAAAATACCTTCATAAAGTAAGCCAGTCTGCCCAGAGAATGGAAAATATTATAGAGGGAATTTTGACCTATTCCACCCTTGACAAAACTTCACAGGTTATAGAAACAATTACTCTTAATGAGGTTATTGAAGACATAAAAATAGACCTCGAGCTCATAATAAGAGAAAAAGGTGCTATTTTAGTTACTTCTGATCTTCCGCAGATTCAGGGAGCGCCGATTTTAATTAACCAGCTTTTTTATAACCTGATCCAAAATGCCCTGAAATTTTCCAAAGCGGACGAGCCTCCCAGAGTTATCATAACAAGCAGCATCATCAATAGTGACGGCCAGGATTTTCTACAGATAAAAATAAAGGATAATGGTATTGGAATTGATCCTAAATTTGCAGAAAAGATTTTTACGGCATTTGAAAGACTGCATTCTAAAGACCAGTACGAGGGAAATGGCTTGGGCCTTGCCCTGTGCAGAAAGATTGCCGAAAGGCATAATGGCAAAATAACTGCCGCCGGGGAAAAGGACAATGGCGCCGAATTTACGGTGACCCTTCCTTTAAAACAAAAAACCGATACGCTGTAGCAATTGAAATTTACAACTTCCTCCGTTAGAGGAATTTTACAAATAACAGCAATCTGTCTGATAAAATAATATTAGACATCTTCATAAATACATCTTTTTTATTTTGCATTCCTGTAAATTTCAATCTTGCCAATCACATAAAAATCCAATGTGTAATCGGCAGTAGGCTGATAATTTTCATCGGTGAGGACAATTTTCATAACCTGATGAATTGTAGGACGAGTGTCTGTATCTGAATTTTTTGAAAGAACAGGCTAAAATGACAATATTCCCTTCGGAACATTACTGTTTATAAAAAAAGGAAATAAATCAATTTTTAGTTTCAGTGGAAGAACAATAAATAAGTATATACTCATATTTTTTATTTTCATCCAAAGTAGTAAACATTAATCATCAAATTTTGACCTGAATAATCTTAAAACAAATATTTAATTTTGCAAATAACTCAATTAAATCTTAATTTAAATATTGAGTTACTATCCTAATTTAATACTTGAAATTGATCCAATAACAAATTAGTGAAATCACATTATTTAAGATTTTTTAACATTTAACCCCTACGATACATACAAACCGCTTCTGAATAAAAACTTTAATAATTATCTTACAAATCAATTGAAAAATAAGCTAATTTCTTTAAATCATTCATAAAATGGTTAGTAAATTGTAAAGTATCCGTCACAACACACCAAAAGGCGCCAATTGAAGACATTGGCGCCTTTTTTTATATAACCTTCTTATTTTTATTAGTCTAAAGAACAGGGTTCCTGAGCAGCCCTATCCCCGATAGCAGTGGAAATCCTTTTGTACCGGTCCCGAGGCTTCGGGAGGCGCAAAAGATTGGAACGGATAGCGGTAAAAGCTCCTAAAAAATAATATTATATATAATTGAAGATGATAACCGCTCCAAATTAATTGCCAAATTTATGTACCGCTCGATATAAATAAAACCAGATACCGTTTACTTTGATATAGGTCTCATCCAATCTTCAACTTTTCGCTTCTTCATCTCTGCCTCAAGCAAAGGTGCAAACTGATAAACCCAGAGTTGGATCGTGGCATGATTCACAGTGACTCCCGTAATTTTCATTATTTCCTCAACATCCCGGTAACTAAGTGTAAATCTTAATTTAAAATAAACTGCCTGAAGAATGATATATTTTGGATAACATTGAACTTCAGCATTCATATTTTGATGGGTTTAAAATTATAAAGATAAAGTTATTCCCAAATGCGACAGAACATCCAATTCCCTGCTGTATTACCTAAAAGCAGCATTACTAAATACAGTTTTTCCTTCCTTAATTGTTTCAACTACTTGAATGTCTTTAATTTTTAAAGGATTTATCTTTATTGGATTTTTATCGAGGATTACCAAGTCAGCCAATTTTCCTTTCTTTAGGGATCCTTTATTATTTTCTTCAAAATATTGATAGGCTGCCCAAATCGTTATGGACCTTAAAGCGTCATAAGCGCTGATTCTTTCTTCAGGCCCAATTACATCTCCGCTTCTGCTGATTCTGTTCACCACAGAATACAAAATCATGATGCTATTAGGAAGCGCGACAGGCGCATCATGATGCTGGGTAAAAATCATTCCCTTTTTAAGAGCTGTTTCAGCAGGCGAAATGCGATCAGCTCTTTCTTTCCCTAATGTTTCATCTCTATGCCAGTCTCCCCAATAATAGGTATGCATTCCAAAAAAAGAAGGCATAATTCCTAAGGATTTCATTGCATCTAACTGGTCTAAGCGGGCTGTTTGTGCATGTATTGCAACGGTACGCCTGTCTTTTTTCCCATATAGATGGGTAGCATGCTTTACGGCTGTTATATACTCGTCAATAGCCGCATCTCCATTACAGTGGGCTAAAATCTGCCAGTTATTTGCATATGCAGAATCTACAAGCGTGACAGCATCACTCACTTTTGGAAATGCAGGATAGCCGGCATAAGTTTTCGGCTGGCCTGGAGGCGGAATAATGTAGGGTTTTGTCAGCCATGCTGTTTTACCCTGCGGAGAACCATCAAGTGAGAGTTTTACCCCCGCAATCCTAAAATGATTCTTATATTCTTTTTGAATACCATTTTTTTTCATATAAGCCATTTGGCTTTGTATATCAGGATAAGCGGCAACATCAATAGTGAGTTTGTTTTTAGCAGCAAGTTTTAGCCATGTATTGCAGACATCACTTGTTGCTCTTCCTTCCTGTGCGGTTGTAAAGCCAAATCTTACATAAGATTTTAGACCTGCTTCTGCAATTTTTTCATTAGCCTCCTCGTCGAGTGTTCCCATCATTTTAAAAAGCGGTGCAAACATAGCCATCTCTTCCACTACTCCATTTGGTTCGTTAGATCCGTTTTTTCTTCTAATCACGCCGCCTGCAGGATTTTTTGATGTGGCATTGTAACCCGACATTTCCAAAGCTTTATGATTCATTACGGCTAAATGCCCGGACTGGTGTATAATAATAACAGGGATTGTTGAAGATACCTTATCTAGATCATCTGCCGTTGGAGGAAGCTTTTCTTTCAATTGTGCATCATCATATCCAAAACCCACTATCCAGCCGTATTTTCCGATAGCATTCTTGTTAGACGCTTTCCATTTATTAAGTAATGAAATAATACTTGCAATATCATTACCCGTGCCATCAGGAGCCGGAAGCAGATTAGCTGCTACTGCCTGAAATCCGGCATTCCAAACATGGCCATGTGCATCTATGAATCCCGGAAGCATTGTCTTGCCTTTTAGATCTTTCATTTCCGTTTTACTCCCTTGAAAATTTTTAGCTTCAGCTATTGAGCCCGCAAAAATAATTTTCCCGTTTTTTACCCCAACCGCTTCTACATACTGTGGCTGGCTGCCTTCCATAGTTATGATATCTCCGCCATAAAAAATGGCATCTGCAGAATCTTTAGTCTCTTTTTTACAACTTGCTAATGCAATTAATAACATGAATGTCAATAGTATATTTTTCATTTCAAAATTATTTTTAGTCGTTTAACATCTTATAAATATAGAAATAACAAACTGTTTTTAAATCATTTAATCGACAGCATATTTAATTTTAAACTAATACAAGTGGCTTAGTGACTCATTAAGCTTTAGTTCCTCCTGAATGTAATCTTCTTTAAGCGAATCAATCTTGTGCTGTACCTCGGGATCATATTTTTTAATTTGAACAGCAAATTCTCTAATGTATTTCACCTTTCTTTTCAATTCGTCAAGATGCTGCTGAGCTTCATTAATACAGGTAGTGATGTATTCGCGCTCATCCTGTGGATGAAATTCCACCTCGCCTCTTCGCTCTTTTATAATAAGCCGTGCAGAAGCCACAATACTATCTGAATGTCTGTTTAAGGAAAACCATTCTCTAAGCATTTCATTATCGATGCCAGAGATTTCAACTGAATCTAAATCAATATTTTCGTTTGAATCAATCGAGTCCTTTTGCTGACAGCAATAAAATAGTAGACCAATGAAAGTTATTATGTAGAATTTTGTTTTCATGTAATTGCTTAATTAATTCCCTTCGATTATTATTAAAAACTGAGTAACTATTCTCATTAGTCTAAAATAGAAATTTGTCTCTACAATTATTTTCTATTTCGCAGCCATTGATCTACTGGTTCAAGAACGGTATTCACTATCGCAACTAAAAGTGTACACACTAATGCTTCAATAAAATATCCCGAAGCTGCAATACAGCCAATTGCAGCACTGCACCATAGCGTAGCAGCCGAGTTTAAACCATGTACATTTGGTCCTTCTCTAAAAATAACTCCGGCTCCCAGAAAGCCAACTCCCATAACAACCTGGGCAGTAATTCGCGTAACATCAATATTTGAATTTACGGCTGAAACCTTTATGGACAATAATACAAAAGCGGCAGCTCCGGTTGCTACAAGCATATTTGTGGTAAGCCCTGTTTCTTTATGATGCCATTGCCTTTCAAAACCAATAATTAATCCGGCAATTAAGGCCGCAATTAATCGAAATAAAAATTCTGTTGTACTCAAAACTATAATTTTTAAATGATTAAAATTTTACTTTTTTCATCTAGTGAACAGTTCTTCTTTTGCTGTTTTTTCTGGATTTCAATTCTTTATCTTTTTTCTCTGCCAAAGAAATATCCTCAACTACCGGCATATGCTCCGGCAGAGTATTTCCGGTATCTTCTAGTGCCTTACGAACTTTTAATCCCACGGTAAAGTGAACACTATTGGCATCAACAATATCATGAACATTATCATTTTTGAGCTTCTCTGCGGTTTGTGTAACACGAAATAAATTGACTGCTAATTCATCACTATCCATATAATCCAGAATATTTTCATTTGCGTCTAGGTTTCTCATCCCACGAATCGCTTTTACATCTAATCCTCCGTAAAGGCCTCTATAGCCATGATTCTGAAAAATGGCATAATCTGCAGGTTTCGTTATGCCTGCTTTTTGGGCCGCTCCCGCAAGCTGAAGGTTTCTTTTAGTCAGTTCTTCTCGAAGAAAAAGCCTTCTCTCTTTTACTATTTTTAAATTTTTATGCTTCTGCTGGCTCAGTTCGCGTAAACGAGTCTGTGTTGCAAAATAGGCTTGTCCCAAAGCAACGGGTTTCAAATTTGGATCTCCATTTTGAATTGCGAGATAGCAGCCATAACGCGATAGTTTTATATCGCCATTATTTCTTTGTAAATCACCACCTACTGATTTTATCGGACCGAAATCTTTAAAATGTATGTCTGATTCCTGGCCGGTATTAATACAAACTGCTTTTGCCTTATCTATTGCCTTCAAAAATAAACTGTACTTAGGGTAATCCAGCAGTTTAGCAAGTTCTTTAGCGCTCCAAAATTCATGACCGCTTTTATCTGTTTTTCTAAGTTTTTCAAAAACAGATATATTATTCTCCTGTGATTTTGTTGTTTTCATGTTGCATTTTTTCAATTATAAAAGTTCTAAAACCTCATTTTTTTAGAATATCATATTCATCCAAAATCTTTGTCGTATCTAATCCTTTACACAAATGTCATTTATTATTTAGTGCTGTAAAATGATCTGCATCACATATTAGAAGTCTTTAAACTCTTAAAAAAAAGTATTAAATGACTGCCATCATTTCTAATAATTATGCATCAGCTTATCTTTATTAGAGAATTAAAGCCATAAATACGAGATTAAAAGCAATGAAAATGGAAAAATATATTTTAAAATTTAATCAGATCCGGATTACTGATAGTAGTAAAGTAGGCGGCAAAAATGCTTCTTTGGGCGAAATGTATAATAATCTTATTCCGCAGGGAATTAGAATCCCAAATGGTTTTGCAATCACCACAACTGCTTATAAAGATTTTATAAAGCATAATAATCTAAATGCCCGATTAGATGAGCTGATGAAACTTCTGGATAAGAAAGATTTTATGAACTTAAATGAAATCGGTTCAAAAGCCCGAAAATTATTGCTGGATGCAAAATTCCCTCTGGATCTTCAAACTGCAATTTCTTCTGCTTATACAGACTTATCACAAGATAATGAAATGACTGTTGCCGTAAGAAGCAGTGCCACAGCAGAAGATTTGGCCAATGCTAGTTTTGCCGGACAACATGATTCATTTTTAAATATAAAAGGAACTATGCCGCTTATATATGCCGTTAAATGCTGTTTTGCCTCCCTCTATACAGACAGGGCAATTAAATACAGACTAGATAAAGGTTTTGATCATGATAAAGTATTTCTTTCTGTAGGGATCCAGCAAATGGTTCGTTCAGATCTGGCCTGTTCCGGAATAGGATTTACGCTTGAACCCGAATCAGGATTTCGTGATTTGATTCATATTGCAGGTACGTGGGGTTTGGGCGAAACCATTGTTCAGGGAACTGTAACTCCAGATGAATTTCTTGTATTTAAAACTTCTCTTAAAAACAATAAAAAAGCCATTCTGCAAAAAAATCTTGGCACAAAAACTAAAATGCTTATTTATAGTGAAAGTTCAGCTGGTACCGATTCAACTGTTATAAAAGTAACTCCCAGAAAATGGTGCAGTAAATTTGTCCTTCAGGATTCAGAAATTGAAAAATTGGCCAGATGGGCGCTTATTATAGAAAATCATTATAATAAACCAATGGACTTTGAGTGGGCAAAAGACGGAATGAATGGCGAGCTTTATATCATTCAGGCCAGACCCGAAACTGTACATTCCCTGATCAATCCTTTGTCTATAACTTCTTATAAATTAGAAAAAAAAGGAGAAGCAATCATAACCGGTGAAGCTATAGGAAATGCTATTGCCAGCGGCATTGCGAGAATATTGCATTCACCGAAAGATACTTCAGCATTACAAGAAGGAGATATTCTCATTACTAATTTTACTAGCCCAGACTGGGATCCTATCCTAAAAAAGGTAGCCGGAATTGTTACCAATAAAGGAGGAAGAACAAGTCATGCTTCTATAGTGGCCCGTGAACTGGGGACTCCAGCAATAGTAGGAACAGAAAATGCCACCGAGCTAATTAAAGATGGTGATTTTATTACCATTAACTGCGCTGAAGGAAAAACAGGATATGTATACAAAGATAAATTGAAATACTTACAAACAACCACAAAACTGGATGAAATTAAACTGCCCGGAAAACCAAAAGTCCAGCTTATAGTTTCTGATCCCGAGAAAGCTTTTAAACTTTCTTTTTATCCTAATGATGGTGTGGGGTTACTTCGTATTGAATTTATTATAACACATTATGTAGAGATACATCCAATGGCGCTGATTCATCCCGAAAAAGTAACTGATTCAGCTCAAAGCACAGCAATTAACAAACTCACGGAAAATTATGACACCAAAGCTGATTATCTCATCGAAAAACTATCGCAGGGTGTGGCAACAATAGCAGCGGCTTTTTATCCTAAAGAAGTTATTGTTAGAATGAGCGATTTTAAGAGCAATGAATATTCAGGACTTCTAGGAGGTTCATTTTTTGAACCTCAGGAAGAAAATCCAATGCTTGGTTTTCGAGGCGCTTCACGCTATTATCATGAAAAATATCGTGAAGGATTTAAGCTTGAATGTCAGGCTATGAAAGCAGTTCGAGATGATATGGGTCTTACCAATGTAAAACTCATGATCCCGTTTTGCCGTACTCCTGAAGAAGGGAAAAAAGTCATTGCTATTATGGAAGAATATGGTTTAAAACAGTACGAAAACGGACTTGAAATATATGTCATGGCAGAAATACCCTCAAATGTATTACTTGCCGAAGAATTTTCGGAAATTTTTGATGGTTTTTCCATAGGCTCAAACGACCTTACACAGCTTACATTAGGTATTGATCGAGACTCGGAGTTAATCGCTGGTCTTTTTAACGAAGAAAATAAAGCTTCTAAAAAACTTATTCTTCAAATGATTCAAATCGCTAAAAAAATGAATAGAAAAATTGGACTCTGCGGGCAGGCACCAAGCGACTCAGCAGAATTTGCAAAGTTTTTGGTCATGTCGGGAATTAACAGTATTTCCTTTAATGCTGATGCATTGGTAAATGGCATTATAAATATAAACTCCATTTTAAAAAATGATATTACGGAACAGAAAAATACATATACCTCTTAAAACATGATCTTAAAAACAACTCAATATTTCTTTAGCAAAAATTAAGTATCTAATAGATTGGTTATCAAAAACATTTTGCGACATTTGTTAGACCAAAAACCGATTGCAACATGAAAAATCAAGCACTTTTAAAGGCAATTATTGATAATGCAATCGACGGTATCATTACAATTAACGAAAAAGGAATTGTAGAATCTATAAATCCTTCTGCCTGCCGGCTTTTTTTATATGATCCAGAAGAAGTAATCGGTAAAAACATTTCACTTTTGATGCCTTCTCCCGACCGGGAAAAACATGATTCCTATATAGAAAGTTATAAATCTTCCGGAATTCCTCATATTATTGGCCATGACAGAGATGTCCTTGGACGAAAAAAAGACGGCAATATTTTCCCATTCCGACTTGGGGTGAGCGAAGTCAAATTTGAAGGAGAAAGAATTTTTGCAGGTTTCATTCATGACATGAGCCACCAAAAAGAAGCCGAAAACAGACTCATGCAGTATACACAGCACCTGGAGGAATTGGTAAAAGACCGTACCCATTCGCTAAATGAAACAATTGCCGCATTAACCCAGACTAAGGAAGAGGTCAGCAGTACACTGGAAAAAGAAAAAGAACTCGGTAAAATTAAAAGCCGCTTATTATCAATGGCTTCCCATGAATTCAGGACACCACTCAGCACCATTCATCTTTCTACTTCTTTGATTCAGCGCTATTCAGAAGATTTAAACAATCCCAAAATTGAAACGCACATAAGAAAAATTAAAAGTGCTGTTTCAAACCTAACGACTATTCTGGATGATTTTCTGCTTCTTGAAAAAGCGGAATCTAATAAAATTACACTCCAGATATCTTGTTTTGATCTTCAGGATTTTATAAAGGAAATCATAGGTGAATTAAAGCTTCTTACCAAAAAAAAGCAAAAAATCATAAGTATTCCCAACACAGAAGTCACTTTAGTAAAATTAGATAAAAACCTGCTCAAAAACTGTATTATCAATCTGGTTTCTAATGCGATTAAATATTCTGGTGAAGAAACTGAAATTGAACTTTCGACAGCAATGACTTCCAGTAAGATCATTATAAATGTAAAGGATAACGGTATTGGCATACCCGAAGGAGATCATGAACACCTATTTGAAGCTTTTTTTAGGGCTCATAATACAGGAAATATACCCGGAACTGGTCTTGGACTGCACATTGTTTCACGATATGTATCTCTGATGAATGGCACCATTTCTTTTGAAAGTGCAATTAACAAAGGAACTTTATTTACTATTGAACTGCCGCGTTTATGACTAAAATACTTATTATCGAAGACAATGACAATATTAGAGAAAATGTTGTTGAAATACTGGAACTATCCGGATATGAGGTTTTTGCATCCGACAATGGAAAAGCTGGAGTAGAAACAGCCTTAAAAGTAAAACCTGATATTGTACTATGTGACATCATGATGCCAGAACTGGATGGTTACGGAGTATTACATATTCTCCAAAAAAATCCCGAAACACAGACCACACCTGTAATATTTTTAACCGCAAAAGCAGAAAGAGCCGATATTCGTAAAGGTATGGAACTCGGAGTAGACGATTACCTCACTAAACCTTTTGACGATTTGGAACTTTTACGGGCTATAGAAGCGAGGTTGAAAAAACAAGAACTGCAACAGCTGTTTTACGGACAAACGGCTGAAAACCTCAACACTCTTATTTCTAAAGAAGATGGACTGGTAAAACTCAAGGAAATAATGCTGGAACGAAGTACAAGGCATTATAAAAAAAACCAGTATATTCATTATGAGGGAGATCATGTAACAGGCATTTATTACATTATAAGCGGTAAAGTAAAGACTGTAAAATTAACCGAAGAAGGGCGTGAACTCATAACAGGGGTATATAAAGAAAATGATTACCTGGACATCAGTATTTTATTTTCTAATGACACTTATAATGATACCACAATAGCTTTAGAGGAAACCGTTTTGAGCTTTCTTCCAACCGAACAGCTCGATAAACTACTTTTTATTTATCCGGATGTAGGGGCAAAATTCATTAAAATTCTAGCCAATGATATGAGAGAGAAAGAGGTTCGCCTCTTGCAGATTGCTTATATGTCAGTGCGAAAAAGAATTGCCCAGGGTATTGTTCATTTAGTAGTACAGCACGGGATGGATGACTCCAGTATCAAGTTCAGCAGGGATGATCTTGCGGCATTTTCAGGAACTTCTCCAGAAACGGTAAGTCGTACTTTAAGCGACTTTAGAGAAGAAGGACTGATTGAGAAAACAGCCAGTACCATTCACGTACTTAACTTAGATAAACTCAGCAAAATAAAAAACTAATCTTTCATTATGATCAAAATCATTTTTTCAAGTGATTTTGATCAGCCTTTATCTAGATAATCTGATATAATTTTGGTTGAACAATCGTATACTTTTTAAGTAATCGGGATCAACTAAAAAATCATGAAAGTAATTAAGCACTCAGGGCATGTTGTTCCTTTCGACATAGAAAAATTAAAGCTTTCTCTTCAAAAATCGGGTGCTGCCCCTGAACTCATTAAAGAATCGCTGGCTCAAATACAGAGCCAAATGTACGAGGGAATAACGACCAAACAGATATACAAAATGGCTTTTGCTATTTTAAAAAAAGCTTCGAATGGCCATGCTGCGCGGTATAACCTTCGTTCTGCCTTACAAATGCTAGGTCCGGCTGGTTTTTTCTTTGAAAAATTTATTGCACGATTATATGCTGCCGAAGGTTTTAAAACCAGGACCAACTTAGCACTGCAGGGAAAATGTGTCTCGCATGAAGTAGATGTAATGATAAAAAAAGAGAATCTAATTTCGATGATTGAATGTAAATTTCACAGCAGCAGAGAAGGTTCTTCTGATGTAAAAGTTCCGATGTACATTCTTTCTCGTTTTAATGACCTTAAAGTGAAAACGCATACTATTTTTTCTAACAGCGAAACTATTAATTCCTGTATTATAGTGACCAATAACCGCTTTACTAAAGATGCTGAAAGTTTTGCAAACTGCAGCGGAATAAACCTTTTAAGTTGGGACTATCCAAAAGATGACAACATCAAAAATAAAATTGATAAAGCGGCGCTCTACCCTATTACCTGCCTCACAACCTTATCAATGGTAGAAAAGGAAAAATTGCTAATTCTGGATCAGCTGCTTGTAAAAGATCTTATTAACGATTCTCATAGTCTTCATAAAATTGGGCTTAGCGAAAACCGGATTCGAAATGTATTGAAAGAAGCTTCACAAATTTGTAAACTTATATAAGATGAAAATTAAATTTATAGGAGGCTCTGGAACTGTAACAGGTTCCAAAACACTCATAGAAAGCAAGGGAGTTAGAATATTGGTTGACTGCGGGCTCTTTCAGGGGCTTAAAGCTCTAAGGGAAATTAATTGGGAACCATTGCCAATTTTACCCTCTACAATAGATTATGTGCTGCTAACACATGGTCATCTGGATCATTGCGGCTGGCTTCCGAGACTGGTCGCTCAGGGATTTGCCGGGAAAATTTACTGCACCAGCCCAACTAAAGCAGTAGCACAGCTCGTTCTTTTAGACAGTGCAAAGATTCAGGAAGAAGAAGCTGATAAAGCCAACAAAGAACAATATTCTAAATATGAAAAAGCAGAACCTCTTTACACAGTAGTTCAGGCAGAAAATGTTCTTCCCTTTTTTAAAGTAATACAGCCCAATCTATCAATTGTTGTAGCGAATGATATTACTGCCGTTTTTTCAATTGCCGGACATATTATTGGTGCCTGCAGTATTACACTGTCTCTGGAGGGGAAAACCTTAATTTTTTCGGGCGATATTGGACGGGATGATGACGTATTAATGTTTCCGCCAACAAAACCTTTAATCGCAGATTACATTTTTTTAGAAAGTACTTACGGCAATCGCCTGCATCCAGATCTAGACGTAAAAAAAGAGCTGGAAAGCTATATCAATAGTACTATCGAACAAAACGGAACCGTAATTATTCCAGGTTTTGCTGTCGAGAGAGCACAATCCATAATGTATCTTTTATGGAAACTTAAAACAGAAGGAAGAATACCTAACATCCCTTACATCCTTGACACTCCTATGGGTGCCAGCGTACTTGATGTTTTTCTGGAAAATATGCAGTGGCATAAACTCTCTGCCAATGATTGCCATGAAATGTTCAAAATGTTCAGAATCGTTTCTGAATTCGATCAAACCATGCGCATTATTGAAGATCCTCAGCCAAAAGTAATTATTGCCGCAAGCGGTATGGTTACCGGTGGCCGCGTGCTGTCTTATTTTGAAAAATATATAGGTATTAAAAAAACTACTGTTATAATTGTGGGTTATCAGGCAGAAGGCACTCGCGGAAGAAAACTTCTTGATGGAGCTGATGAAATTAAAATTTATGGAAAATATTATCCTGTAAAAGCTAAAATTACACAAATTGAAGGACTGTCTGCGCATGGCGATCAAGAAGATTTA
The DNA here is from genome assembly GCF_001879205.1 of Flavobacterium johnsoniae. Lineage (GTDB taxonomy): Bacteria > Bacteroidota > Bacteroidia > Flavobacteriales > Flavobacteriaceae > Flavobacterium > Flavobacterium johnsoniae_A. The sequence goes on along the minus strand of NZ_MLFK01000009.1, from coordinate 219,317 downwards.
GTAAACTGGCTTTCTGCTCTTAAAAACAATCCAAAATGTATTTATTTAGTTCACGGAGAAAACCTTCCCGCAGAAGAACTAAGAATTAAAATCAAGGATAAATATGGATTTAAATGCACTGTTCCGTTTATGGGAAGTGAAATAGAAATTTAGAAATCATTTATTTCTCCTAAGATATTTTATTCCCTCAAACCATAAAACAGATACTGAACCCACTAAAATGCATAACAGCAGCTGATAAAAAGTAATCAATTCAAAACTAAATAAAGAACGCAGAAAAGGCACGGCAAATAATACGATCGCTAAAAACACTGTAATACTTATTATCACAGCAACCAGTTTGTTTTTATACAGCAGGGTAACCCAGATTGAATAATAAAAAGATCGATTGACCAAAGTGAGAACGATGTTAGCGGTAATTAACGTGAGAAAAACCATGCTTCGGGTTGTTTGTTCATCTCCCTGATTATGAATGGACCATTGATAGATAAACAGCAGACCTAAAGTTATAGCTATACCTTGAAAAATGCTTACAACAAGTTCTTTTGCATTAAAAAATGTTGCTGTTAAAGACCTTGGCCCTCTCTGCATGGTATCTGCTTCTGCAGGTTCATTTTCATAAATTATAGAGCAGGTTGGCCCCATGATAAGTTCCAGCAGAATTACATGAAGCGGACTGAATATATTGGGATAAATCCATCCCAGCGCAAGCGGCAGAAATACAATCAGGATTATAGGAATATGTATGGAAATAATATACTGAATCGCCTTTTTTAGATTCGTATATATTTTTCTTCCCATAGAAACAGCATCAACCATTTTAGAAAGGTCATCTTCTGCAAGAATTAGCGAAGCGGCATCTTTTGCTATTGAAGTTCCCTTTTTCCCCATTGCAATACCTATATGTGACGCCTTGAGCGAAGGTCCGTCATTTACGCCGTCTCCTGTCATGGCAACAATCTGTCCGTTTGCTTTCAGAGCGTTTACGATTCGCAGTTTGGCATCTGGAAACATTCTGCTAAAGATGTTAATATGCATTACCTTACTTTGAAGTTCACCATCACTTAATTTCATAAGCTCATCCCCAGTAATAGTCTTATCCCCTCCTCTAAAACCGATTTGCTGTGCAATTGCATTAGTGGTTTTTGCATTGTCTCCTGTAATAATTTTTACTGCTATGCCAGCTGTATAAAATGATTGTAAGACCTCATTAATATTCTCTTTTGGAGGATCATAAAAAGCAATTAAACCTTTAAAATTAAATGGAATTTCCTGCTGTGTTTCCGGATAATTATTCCCCTGCCAATTTCCTACTGCAACGCCAAGCACTCTATAACCTTTCTCGGTTAGTTGATTCATCGCAGCCGTTATCCTTTCTTTTTCTTCAGCTGTAAGATGGCACACTTCTAATATGGCTTCTGGCGCTCCTTTTGTCGCAATAATTCGATTGCCAGATTCATCATCAAAAATATGGGTCATCATAGGCGGTTTACCTGATAAAGGATATTCATGAATCATTTTAAAACTGGCTCTCCTATCCTTGTCGGTAAATTTTTTATAACTGTTGTGAAGCGCTGTTTCCATAGGATCAAAAGCAATGGGTTCGCTTGCCCACATGGCAGTGGTAACCAGTTCTTCTGTTTCCTCTAATTGCGTAAAAGTATCAGCGTTAACTTCTGAACCTGATGGCAGATACAGCTTTGCAAGTTCCATTTTATTCTGCGTAATGGTACCGGTCTTATCCGTACATATCACTGTTGCACTGCCTAAGGTTTCGACTGTTTTCATTTGTTTGACAACAATACCCATTTTCATAAGTCTGCGGGCTCCTAATGCCATGAATGTTGTAAAAGCAACCGGAATTTCTTCTGGCAAGATACTCATAGCCAGAGTTAGTGCCATCAAAAGACTTTCTAAAACACTGCCTATTCTGGAATAATTAATACTCCATACCAAAATAAAAACTACTGCCCCGGCAAAAACCATTTTTTTTACAAAATTTCCAATCTGAAGCTCTAATGGTGTTTTTTCTTCAGCAATAGCTTCCAGACTACTTCCTATTTTACCCAGTCTTGTCTGGTTTCCTATTTCTGTTATTTTTACTATTGCAAGGCCACCAGCCACATTGGTTCCTGAAAAAACCTTATTATCTTCCTTTTGCTTATCCTTAAAAACAGCCATAGATTCACCTGTCAGTATCGACTCATTTACAGAAAAATCATTAGAACGCACAATAATTCCGTCAGCCGGCACCAAACCGCCTTCTTCGACAATTACAAAATCTCCCACCACAATATCCTGTGTTTTGATATTTTGCTGCTGCCCTTCTCTAATCACTTTACATAAAGGCTCTGTAAATTCCTGAAGCTTTGCCAGAGCATTCCGGCTTCTTTTTTCCTGATACAATGAAATGGCAACAATTAATAAAATTGAAGCTGAAAGAAATACAGCATCACTGTATTGTTTATTTATGAAATAAATTCCTGAAGCAACTAGTAATAAAAGAACCATTGGTTCTCCAAATATACTTTTAAAAAAAGCCAGGAACCTGTTATCTTTTTTGTAATTATAAGTATTGGTTCCAAATTTTTCTCTAAAATCTATTACTTCATTAAAACTTAGTCCTTTTAATTCCTTTTCATTTGTATTCATACTATCGTGAGATAAAATTAGGCTGGAATTCAGTATTATATATATTAAAGATCCGAATAAATTATCAGTAAAAATATATTAGGATATTATAACTGAAGGAAATACATGAAGTCTTACTTTTAGAGCCTTTAAAACTAAACTATGATCCCTGCAGATAGTCAATATTTTCAAAACTCTATTAATCTTATTCTTTTCTGTGATCACTACTACTGGTTTAATTACAATATCTGTTATCTCTGAAAATTCATCAGATATAAGTATAGAAGCCCGGGCTGTACTTGTATAGTTTTTAAATGTAAGACCTTTGTTTTTTGCTGCTCTAAAAAATCCTGTCATATACGAACTTGCTACAGAAGCAATAAATAAATGCTCTGCCGACCACGCAGCTCCATCTGATTTTTTAAAACAAGAAGAGGAAGACACTTCTATAGTATCATTAAAAATAACAGCACTTACTATTGCTTTTTGATTTTCCTGCCAATTCAAATCTACCTGAAATTCCTGCAAAGTCTCCATTTAACTTTTTTTTGCTGTTATATAAAGTTTTTCGGGAAATGTGTTCTATTACCGCCGATAACTAAATTAATCTATCAGCACAATATAAAAAATGATTTTGATCACATTCTCCAATGCCAGACATTAAATAATTTAAACGATAAATGGGTTTGTGAATGATTAAGATCATTTTAATTTTTAATGTTTTTATGCACTTTTACCAAACAAAATTAAACTATTCAAAAAAGTATTTTTAACAGTTTCGAAATTGCAAAACAGTTTTTACAATACTAGTTGCCATTACTAACTAAAAAAAAAGAACAATGAAAAATCAAAAACTTTTTATTGCGCATTATCAAACACAGCATCATGCGGAAGACGCCATAAAAACACTCAAAAAAAATGGTTATGACATTACTAAACTTTCTATTATAGGAATGGATTGTTACACGGAACAAAATGCTTTAGGTTATCATAATATTTATGACCGAATGGAAAAATGGAGTGTTACAGGATTATTTGCCATCTGTCTGTCGGGATTAATATTTGGCACTCTATTATTTTTTAATCTCATTGTTAGACTGCCTTATCTTAGGATCCCAATTATAGCGGCCTGTGTTATTATACTTATCCTCTCAATAATACCGCTGATGACATTAGCGATTTCAAAAAATACGTCAATAAAATATCATACTCAGATCAAAGCCAGAAAATTTATGCTTTGTGCAAATGAAACTGCCGCAGAGATAGACAAAATGCGCGTATTACTTCAAATTCATATTCCAAAAGAAAACTCTCCTGGTGAGAAAGAAAATCAAATTCTTTTAGAAAATGAAACACTGGAGTTTTATTAAATTGAAAATTATATTATCTAACGTTCTAATTAACAATACCATGAAAACAAATGAAGAACTACAAAGAGACGTGCAAAACGCTATCAAATGGGAGCCTCAGCTGCAGGCAGCCGCAATTGGCGTAACTGCCAGGGACGGGATTGTGACTCTTATGGGAACAGTCGATGCGTACTATAAAAAAATTGAAGCTGAAAACGCCGCCAAAAATGTCGATGGCGTAAAAGCTGTTGTAGAGGAAATTGAAATAAAATACTCCAACAGTACAAGAACAGATGAGGATATTGCCGTTGATGTCTTAAAAGCTTTAATGGACAACTGGAATGTTCCTCAGGAAAAAATTCAGGTTAAAGTGGAAAAAGGATGGGTTACTCTTGAGGGACATGTTACCTGGAACTATCAAAAAGAAGCCGCCGAAAAATCTATTGGCCATCTTTCAGGGGTTAGAGGTTTGACAAATCATATCAAGATAAAAGCCGAAATAAAAAACGAAATTGAGAAACACAATATAAAAAGAGCCTTGTCTAGTAACTGGACCTTACATTCTGAAAACATTCTCATTAAGGTAGAGGGCACAAAAGTCATCTTGACGGGTTCAGTATCTTCCATTTATCAAAAAGATCTGGCGGAAAAAATAGTTTGGAAAACGCCCGGCATATGGGCTGTGGATAATCAGCTGGCTGTAGAACATAAATATACTCCAGTACTGTAAAAAATTGAAAGAATCTCTGCTATCTATATCTTACTTTTTTATAGATTGAGAAGATACAGGTTCTCCCGAACAGACTACATTATTTCGATAATCGTACTACAAGCGAAAATTAACTTAAAAAATCAATATCATGGAACCAAGCTGGATTATACTAACGGTCAGCGGGGCTGTTGTACTCATTATGATGATTTATGTTTTCAGACTAAACAGCAAAGACAAAAAAGCTTTTGAGAAAGATCTAAACAGCTCTTCTGATCTTTTAGAGGAGCAGTCTGATGTAAATAATGTTCATTAATTTTTAAAGACAGTTTTGTGTTTTTACTTTATTTCTTTTACTATAACAGACAATGAAAACTTTGCTTTATACCGTATTTCTATTTACATCGGTTTTACTGCTTATGAATCGCTATACAGATTTATATATTAATAATTCTATTATACATTTTGTAATATTATTAACCGCCGCAATTTCATTTATTTTTATAGCAGGTCAGCTTTTTGGAAAATTAAAAACTATAAAGTCAAGAGTATTGACAATCTTACTTGTTGGATGTCTGTGTTACATACAATCTTTTTTAACTTGGGCAGGCGACTGGAAAACGCAGACCGTTCTTTACCAAAATAAGGACAACTATCACAAAACTATAGAATTTCAAATGCGGGGCGATCGTTTTTCTTTTGGATACAAAAAACGAGTCATAAACCGCTTAAAATTATTTCCCGGATTAGACTGGACTACTGACATTGATACAGCTAAAATTAACAGCAGACAATGGAAGAAAGTAAATTTATATATAAATGAAATGAATTTTGATTCCAACTAACAGCATAAATACTTATAACAAATGAAAAAAATACTTGTTACAACCGACTTATCCTATAATTCCAAACCTGCGGTGCGCTTTGCCATACAGCTGGCTTCCCAAACAGGATACGAACTTGCATTTCTTTATGTAAATACATCGTTTATTCTGGATCCTTTTTCAGCCGTTACCTTTGCAGATCTTCCCGAAACGGATACTAAAATACTGGAAACAGGTCTGATTAAATTTATACACACCCTTTACAGACAAACTGGTAAACAGCCCGGTAAAGTAAGTTACACAGCAGAGAGTAAGCTGAATGTTAATGAGGCTATTATTGATTGTGCTGTGAAGATTAAGGCTGATTATATCTGCATGAGTACACGAGGGGGCGGTTTGGTGCATAAATTATTAGGCAGTCATACTAACGAAATATTGCATGTTTCGCCTGTTCCGGTTTTGGTTGTCCCTAAATATTACAGAATGAAATCTTTAACTTCTGTCCTTTATCCATCTGATATTGAAAACATCAATACAGAACTGCCTTTGATTAAAAAATTCGCAGCATCATTTAATGCATCAATTGCGATTTATCATTATGACTATTTTACCAACCAGGATGAGATCAATAAAAAGTTTAAACTAATTACTCATAAATTCAAATCAGAGAAAGTCTCTTTCTACTTTAAAAAATTAAAGCCCGAAATTTCTTTACTGCGTCACCTTCAAATTGACATCATGAAAACCAAACCGTCTATGATAACCATGTTTGCCAAAGAAGACCGAAGCTGGTTTGAACAGCTTTTTCAATCTATTAAAACTTCTGAAAAGGGCTTTGACACCAAAACCCCTATGCTGGTGTTTAGAAAATAAAAGGAAGATCAAAAACAATTTGATATCTGATCTTCTTGCAGCTGTTTAACCAGATAACCGATTCACGGCATAGTAAACTCTTGAAATTCACATAAAGAAGCTTCAAGTTTAAGTTTTTCCTGGAGATAATCTAATTGCAGTGAATCTAACGTATGTACAACTGAGGAATTAAAACTGTCAGTGCTAATTTCATACTCCTTAATATAATTAACCCTTCTTTTTAATTCTTCAAGGTGGTATTTCGCTTCATGCAGCCTCTTTTCTCTGCTCTTATTCTTTCCTTGTATCTCCATACCTTTCTCTTGATGGATGATAATCAATTCAGCTGATGTAATTATACTATCTGATTCTCTATTAAATGAAAACCATTTTTTGAGAGTCTGCTGCTCTATGTTTTTTGTTTTCATTAATGAATCTGTATTAAGCACTTCCTCACTTAGCGAGTTTTTATTCTGGCAGGAATATAACAGTAAAGTTATAGCACCCAAGATGTTAAATTTTGCATTCATTCTTTTTGCTGTTTAAAAATTATATAATATTCATTGAAGCAGTATCCTACCGTTTAAAATTTATATTCTCAAATGGTGATTGTGGTCATATTTTGATCGAGCTGTAAATCGTAATTTTAGCTTATTGAAAACTAATTCTAATTCTAAAAAACGATATGAAACCACTTGTATACAGTCTTTTAATATTCTCGGTCTTTTTTGTTCAATGTTCCAGTTCAAATATTACCAGCAGTTGGCACTCCACACAAGCATCTAGTCTGCAGCATGGCCGCATTATAGTAGTTGGCTTAATACCAGAATCTGATAAAAGATTGCAGCAGAAAATGGAGAATCATCTGGCTGACGAATTGTGTAATCTTGGCTACGATGCTGCTGCCTCCACCGATATTTATAATTTTGAAACATATGAGGGCCAGGATCAAAAAGAGATAATAAAAGAGTTAAAGCAAAATGGAATTATTGCTGTTTTAACCATTGTACTGCTTGACAAACAAAAAGAAACCTATCATGCCCCTAAAAGCATGTTTGACGCTGCAGAAACCGATACTAATAATTTTGATGTTTATTATAATGCCATATATAGCAAAATAAATGAACACGGATATTATGTAAATAACACTTATTATTTTTGGGAAAGCAGTCTGTTTGTAATGCCAAATCAAGAATTAGTATATTCAGCCAAGACCCAGTCTTTTAATCCTTTTAGTGCTCCTGCTCTTGCACATGAATATGGCAGATTAATAATAAATGATATGCTGGAACATAATGTAATTATCGATGTTTATAAGCAAAAGAACAAAAAAATGTAGTCGTTACAAATCTGCTAGCAGTATAGAATTTGATTTAAACTGTTTAAAAGATATAAAATTTAAATTTGAAATTTTGGTTTCAGGCCGTAATGTTTAATACTATGCTCCATGATATAAAGCCTAGCTTCTTCAATATCGTCCGTTACTAAGAATAATTTTGAATCTAGTTCGTTTATAGTTCCCTGCTGTTTCATAAGGTTAATATGTTCAATTAGATTTTTATGATATGCTGCATTGAATATAATAATAGGAAAGTTTTTAATCTTTCCGGTCTGTATCAGCGTAAGCGCTTCAAAATATTCATCGAGCGTTCCAAAACCACCTGGCATCACTACAAAGGCAAAGGAATATTTTACTAAAAGTATCTTACGAATGAAAAAATGTTTTGCCACAACCCACTTGTCGAGGTAGGAATTTGGCATCTGATCAATAGGAAGTTTTATATTGCAGCCCACTGATTTTCCTCCAACCTGTTTTGCTCCCAGGTTTGCAGCTTCCATAAGACCCGGCCCGCCTCCTGTCATTATAGTAAAACCAAGTTTAGCAAACTCACCCGCAGCTTTTCTTGTAAATTCATAATAAGGATGATCTTCTTTAAAACGAGCAGATCCAAAAAAAGTAATACAAGGACCAATAGTGTACAATTTTCTGAAGCATCTTATCAGTTCCCACAAAATAACTAATATAAACCTCAGTTCGGTCAACCTAGACTGCGGGCCTTCTAAAAACTGAATTTCTGATGAATAGCTGCTAGGTTTTACATTTTTCATGGCTTAGATTTTAAATTTCTTAACATAGATACGGCTGTTCCAGATTCACTTTTAAATGATTTATCACTTTGATTACTCCCGGGGTTTTGTACGCAATTTTTTCAGCTTCTTCTTTTTGAAAAATAGAGCCCACAATTCCAGATAATTGAACCGTCGCTCCTGCAACCTCAATATTTATTTCATCCAGATCTAGAGCCCAATGTCTTTGAAGTGCTTTCTCAAGCAGCTCTTTTTCTACAGGATGAAATGTTTCTCGCCTAAGTTTAATATTATTCGTTACTCCTGCTATTCCTTTTTGATTTTCGACAAGTTCCGCAGCAATATCTCTTTGAAAATTCCAAGGTAAAATTCCATCAAGAGTAACCCAGCCGCTTTCTACCGTAATGCAGACAGCTTTTTTGGGTATAATATGATTTTCATTAAAAGTACTAACAACCTGTTCAGCAATCTTTTGATCTGAAATCACAGCAGACTTTTCAATAAAAACCTTGATTTCATCTACAATTGCAGCGATGCCTTTAATTTTCTTGGCAGCATGCAGGGCCTCTTTTTTCTTCACAAGTGAATCAACATCTCCTGTAAGAGTTACTATTGCTTCTTTTACTATCACGCCAATTTCTGCTGGATGCAGCAACGGTTCTGATTTAATTGCTTCCTGCACCTCCCTTTGTAAAACTTCATTACTTTTCATATCTGATGTATTAGTTTCTGCATATTAATTAAACTCTACCACAATCTCATTATCTACATACCATACACCAGGCGTATTCCATGCAATTCTTTCTGCTTCATCCTTTTGAAAAAGAGAATCAACAATACCGCTGAGGTATATTGTTTTGCCTTCGACCCTCACTTTAATGTTATCAAAATCAAGAATCCAGCTGAGGCGGAGAGCTTTCTCTACTATCTCTTTTGTCAGGTCGTCTTTTATTTCAGCTTCTATTTTTATATTGTCAATCACTCCTCTTACTCCTGCCAGATATCGAATAGCATTATCAGCTGCTTTTCTTTGAAAATTCCAATGTAAAATTCCCTCTAGTGTTACCCATCCATTCTCGACGGTAACTTGTATTCGATGATCAGGAACGGCCCAGTTTTCATGCAGTGCCTTACTAACAGCGGCAGTAATTTCGGTATCGCTTTTAATAGCTGAAAAAAATAAATCAACTTTAATATCGTCTACAACTCCCGTCACACCTGCAATACTTTTAACTGCCTGCTCCGCCTCTTTTTTTTGAGTGTAGTTATCTACTGTTCCACCAAGAGTAACAATACCATCTTGAACAGTAACATCAATTTCATTTGAGCGCAGCAGGGGCTCCCATTTGATGGCCTCTACTACTTCTTTACGTAAAACATCATTATTTTTTTTCATGGCAAAAATTTTTAAATTTTACTGAAACTAAATTCCAAGTCACTTTAAGACCCGGATCTTTAAGCAAATTTGAAATAATAAAGCAGAATTAAAAATGATGCTGATCAATTTGAAAAGTGATTAAAAACATTTTGAAATTAAATACCAGTACGTACTTTTAAATTTAACTTGAAGAATCAATTTGACTATTGTCAATACAAGAAACAATAGCATATTTTTGAATTTCAAGTAATTTAATCCAAAAAAAAGAACAATATAACTTCAAAATATTAATCAAATCTTAAGCGATAAAAAAAAATAAGACATGTAACAATTCGTTATTTCGTATATACCTAAAAACAACCAGTAAAATGAAACTCATTACATTGTTTCTATTATTAACCGTGCTTCCTATAAATTGGGAACCTGACTTTAATAATGCAAAAAAAATTGCAAAGGAAAAGCATGAATTAATCCTATTGAATTTCTCTGGTTCAGACTGGTGCGGCCCCTGTATTCTAACACGAAAAGAATATTTTGAAAGTCAGGTGTTCACAGAGATGGCAAATGAAAATTTAGTTTTGGTGAATGCTGATTTTCCAAGAAAAAAGAAAAATATTGGAACTCCTGAACAGATAAAACGAAACGAAGATTTAGCCGAAATATATAATAAAGAAGGTAGTTTTCCTTTAACGCTTCTTCTGGATGCTGATGGCAAAGTAATCCAAACCTGGCATGGAAAACCTGAAACCTCACCTGAAGAATGGACTGCCGAAATAAAAGCGATCTGTGAAAGCCGAAAATAACATATCAAAAAAGCAAAAATATTCGCAGTCTCTAAAACTCATGGGAAACAACTTTACCATTACAGTTGTAGCTGAAAATGAGAAAAAAGCAAATGAGAATATTAATCTCGCTATTGAAGAAATCAGGCGGATCGAAAAACTTTTGACTACTTATAAGGCAGATAGTCAGACGAACCTAATTAATGAAAATGCAGGAGTTAAACCCGTAGAAGTAGATTTGGAAGTTTTTAATCTTATCGAACGGTCTATTGGAATTTCAAAAATTACACAAGGTGCATTTGATATTTCTTATGGAAGTATAGACAAAAGTCTTTGGAATTTTGACAAAACAATGACCAAGCTGCCAGACGCCGAAACGGCCTTAAAAATGGTGCACCTTATTGATTACAGAAATATCATTCTGGACAAAGAAAACACAACTGTATTTCTAAAAGAAAAAGGAATGCGGATTGGTTTTGGAGGAATCGGAAAAGGTTATGCGGCTGAAATGGCAAAACAAGTCCTAATCAGAAACAATGTTCAAAGCGGCATTATAAATGCGAGTGGGGATCTATCTGCATGGGGACTGCAGCCTGATGGAAAAAAATGGACCATTGGTGTCGCAAATCCTGACGCTCCAAATGGTGCTTTTTCATATATGGAAATATCCAATAAAGCGGTAGCAACCTCTGGCAACTATGAAAAGTTCGTAACCATTAATGGCAAAAAATATTCGCATACCATTGACCCAAAAACAGGACTGCCAATAACCGGAATAAAAAGTGTGACCATTATTGCCTCAAACGCAGAATTTGCAGATGCAATGGCAACTCCTATAGCGGTTATGGGAATTAAGGCAGGCTTGTTTTTAATAGATCAGATACCTGATCTATATTGCATAATAATAGACGATAACAACAAAATTTACACTTCAAAAAACATCAACCTGAAATGAAAAAGCCAAAACAAAAAGCGCTCGTATTATGCGGCAGCATTGCTTTTACAGGCATTCTGCTCACCTCCTGCACATCAGTAAAAGAATACCAGAAGGGAAAAATCAACGATTCTGAAATGGTGCTTTCCAACAGGAAAATCGAAAAAACAGAACTCAGTTTTCAATCCTACCGCGAAGGAGCTTCCGGAGCTAATTCAGGAAAAAGCGGCGGCGGCTGCGGGTGTAACTAATTTTCATACGATAAAAAAATGAAAAGGATATTCATAACAGGGTTTGCTTTATTGGCATTATTTCAGGTAAGAGCGCAAAATGTTCCTACTGATTCAACCAGTTACAAAAGCAAAAAATTAAAATTGGAAGAAGTAAATCTGGTTTCGAGTTATTATAAACAAGACGGAAATAATTCTGCCGTTACTGGCGGCATTGGTTCTGAACATCTTACTGATATTGCCAATACCATTGATGTTAAATTAGTAAAATACGGAGAAACAGGAATTAAGCATACTTTTGATATTGAAGCTGGTATTGATCATTATACTTCAGCATCATCAGATATGATTGATTTGAGTGCCAATTCATCTGCATCTTCTTCAGACAACCGCTTCTATCCGTCTTTAACTTATTGGAGAGAGAATGAAGAAAAAGGAAGAACATTGGGGATCGGAGTTTCATCATCAACCGAGTTTGATTATCAGTCTTTCGGAGGAAACATCAGCTTCTCACAAAAATCAAAAGACAGAAACGGAGAGTTTACAGCTAAGTTTCAAACCTTTATAGATCAGTTAAAATTAATTGAACCAGTCGAACTCCGTCCTCCAGGCCAGGAAGGCTATGGCAGCGCCAACCGTAATACTTTTGCAGGAACCTTAAGCTATTCTCAGGTAGTAAACAAAAACCTTCAGGTAATACTTGTAGGCGATGTAATCAGCCAAAACGGATATTTAAGCCTTCCTTTTCACAGGGTTTATTTCGCAGATGGTTCGGTGCATCAGGAAAAAATGCCGAATACCAGATTAAAAATTCCACTGGGAATCAGAGCCAGTTATTTCTTAGCAGACAATATAATTATTCGTGCTTATTACAGATATTACACTGATGACTGGAGCTTAAAAGCGCATACTGCCGATCTTGAAATTCCTGTGAAATTAACCCAGGCGTTTTCACTGAGTCCGTTTTACAGATTTTATACCCAGACAGGAACGAAGTATTTTAAACCATACGGAGAACATACTGCAGCTGATGAATACTATACCAGCAATTATGATTTATCGAAGTTTGACAGCAGTTTCTTTGGAATGGGAATAAAATTTACACCTCTAAACGGAATCTTTGGTCTTAAACACTGGAATACTTTGGAGATACGTTATGGTCATTATACCAGAACTACAAATATGACTTCGGATATTATCAGCATTAACATCAAATACAAATAGTTAAAACTTAATTCAAAATTACATTCATTAAAAAACCACCAAAGTTATTTGACGATGGTGGTTTATAATTTTAGCTAATCAAATCTTTCCCCAACAGGGCATCCAAACCAAAGTACTAAAGCCAATGAAAGCCAGACACTGCCTATAGTAAGCCAACCTCTTCAAATCATCGATAAAAAATTTTGAAATTTGACCTTTCAATCACTTAAGGAGACAACTATAATATAGTTGTCTCTTTTTTTATACACAAATTTGTAGGTTTTTCAGGCCTTTGCAACCTAATATTTTGTGGTTCGATTTTTTCACGAGAAATCCTTAGTCTGTTCAGAATAAACAGTCTTAAAGTGGCTTTATCTGAGATTTAATCGGAGCTGAACGATGGTTCGAAGTCCCGTCAAGGATATAGCGTTTTGTATTTATCTTAATAACAAAATCTTAGTGCAGAAGTTCTTCTAATTTAGTTTTTAAAATATCGTCATTTTGTGGCCGAAATATGACGCTAACATATTATAGTTTCATCGAAAATAATAAATGACTGAGTACCCTGCAATTGATTGAGCGTAAATGTTTCGGGTATTACAAGGGTTTGAGAGCAATACTCTCTTATTTTCGATATTATAATCTCTTTTTCTTTTTCAGAATAATTTGTAAAATTAGGAATGGCATCACAAAATAATTGCATCTTATTTGAATCAAGCAATTCTTCACTGGGCGTCATTCTTAAATTTTTTAATTAAAAGATTGCCTAAATTCTAATGGAGAAACGGTCACTTGGTTTTTAAATAAACGATGAAACGATTGCGGATATTCAAAACCCAATCGGTAAGCAATCTCAGATACGGACAGTGAAGTCGTAGATAAAAGTTCTTTTGCTTTTTCTATTATTCTATTTTGGATATGCTGTTGAGTTGTCTGCCCGGTCTGTATACGTAACATATCAGAGAGATAATTAGGACTTAAATGAAACTCTTTAGCTATATTCGCAACTGTCGGAATTCCATTTGCTGTTAAATTATCATTTTTGAATGAATCATCTAACAGGGCTTCCAATTTAATAAGCAGATCATAATTTGCTTTCTTCCTGGTCAAAAATTGACGGCTGTAATAACGGTCGCAGTATTTCAAAAGCAATTCAATATTGCTTATCAATAAATCCTGGGTAAAAGCATCCATGTTATTGTGGATTTCTTTACCGATATTTTCTATTATCTGTATGATAGCTCCTTCTTCTTTTTCAGAAAGATTTAGTGCTTCGTTGACAGTATAAGAGAAATATCCGTATTCTTTGATTTTTACAGCCAAAGGATAATGGTATAAAAAATCAGGATGTACGGCCAACACAAATCCTTTTACACCATTTAGCAGAATATCTTCAAATTGTAATACCTGATTCGGAGCGGTAAAATACATGATTCCCTCATCAAAATCGTAATACTGCTGACCATACTTGAACTTCCCTCCTGCACAATCTTTCTTCAAGGCAATAATATAAAAGTCAGAAGTAAAAGCGCTTAAAATGGTCTCAGATTCCAATTTTACATCATCAAAACCAAATAAGCTAACTAGCGGATTTAAAGGCTTCTTTAATCCTAAAAATTGATGGAGCGCATTAATGGATGGTATTTTTACAGGGGTGCTCATTATTACAGTTCGTTCTTAATCTGTTTTATTCCCTCTTTATAGCTTGTTACAGTGAAATCTGGAAAGCGCTTTCTAAATTTTGAATCATCAAAAATATTGGCGTGTTCGTATCTTGGAAGCAGTTCTTGCAGTTCTTTTAATCTTTTATTGAAAAGCGCTCCGATTGCAAATACAAACTTTGGAATAACTTTATATTTTAATTCCCTTCCATAAATTTTAGAAGCTAATACTATGAATTCTTTATAATTAAGATGGCTTTCATCAACAGGCAAATGCCATGTTTGTCCAAAGGCATCCGGCGTATTCCCTATTAATGCCGTGGCACGACTTGCATCTGGCGTCCAAATCAGACTTCGCTTTTTAGTGTCGCTCAAAGGTACTTTTAGTTTTTTATTTTCCTTAATTGCATTAAAAATCAAAGTATTAGTAATACTCTGCGTTTTGGCGGGTCCATAAAATTCAGGTGCACGACAAATTACCGCTTCTAACTGACCTGATTTTATTTCACTTAGAACCATTTCGGCCATTTCTTTCCTGATTTTTCCTTTTCTTCCCACAGGTTCAAAGGCAGTTTCTTCAGTAAGCACTCTACCATCTTGGGGATACATATAGGTATTATCAAAAAATACCAGTTTCGTTTTATTGATTTTACAAGCTTCAATAACATTTCCTAAGATCAGTACAAATTGTTTTTCCCATAAGTCAGTATCCATCGGAAGTCCTAAAGTAAAATATGCGATTTCACTTCCTTTCACGGCTTCTATTGCTTTTTCTTTATTGGTTAAATCTGCCGAAAAAACAGTATCAGTATCATTTATTTTTTGTGCTTTTCGGCTTACAAGTCTTATATTCGAAGTAAAATTTCTTTTTAATTCTCTTGCCAGTTCCTCACCAATCTGTCCGTTTGCTCCTAATATTGTCTGCATATTACTTCATTTTTTTTAATTGTTTCATTACCACTTCTGCCATTTTTTTTGAACTGAATGGATTCTGCCCCGTAATTAAATTTCCATCTGTAACCACATAAGAAGTCATGGGAATAAAAGCCTTTTTATAAGCCGATCCTCTTTGCTTTAAGGCAGCCTCTAAATTAAAAGGCACAACTTTTTTTCTGCTGGCAAGACTTTCTTCAAACCAATTGAAACCGGTAATCGTCTTATTTTTTATCAAATATTCGCCATTCGATAATTTCACATTTAACAATCCGCCAACTCCGTGACAGATGCCTGCAATCATTTTTCCGCTTTCATACTGATTAGCAATACTATTTTGTAATGTTTTATTATCTATAAAATCAAACATCGTTCCATGTCCACCAGCCAAATAAATCAAATCAAACTTTTCATTAGAAACGTCATCCAGACTTTTACTATTTTTTAATAATTCACGAAAAGAAGATTTGCTCCAATATTTCTTTGAAATTTTATCAAGCATAAAAAATTTTAAACTTTCAGGATCGATAGGTACATCGCCACCATTTGGACTGGCAATCGTTACTTTATACCCTTCTTTTAGAGCCATATCATACATATGGGTAAGTTCACTTAACCATAAACCTGTTTTAACATCGCTTTTTGCGTACGTACCAATATTAGTCACAACAATTAAAATATTTAAAATCATAATGTTTATTTTAATATTGCAAATTTCGATTTAGTTTATCTGATAGTAGTATCTAAACTACGGAAAATTGTAACCATATCTCTAAAGTTATTCTATTTTAAATAAAGAGCTTTTTTTTAATTTAAAGCAATATTAAATGATCCTCAACAGGATACCCAAAAATCCAAAAAAGATGTAGAATAGTGAATACACCCCTTGCTGATCTAAATTGCATTTCAATATCAAGAAATTTATAAAGGCCCAAACGTCAATTATCATTATTAGATTACGTATATCTCTTACATAAAATTCTGAAGGATTTTAGTAGCAAATTTTACTTGGCAATTGCAACTTCCAGCTGCTTGATCAGCACTTCCCTTTTCATGGGATATCCTGCTTTCGAGAGTTCATAGCTGCCATCCTTGCTTAAAACAATATACGTTGGAAATCCCTGCCCTTTGGTCTTAGCCATAATATCTTTTGTCAGCGCCTCACTGGCAAGAATATGGAATCCTTCTAAACTTTCATAAGCGATGAGTTTTTTCCAGTTTTCAGAATTATGACTGTCGTGATTGGCAACATATAAGAACTCAACGCCCTTATCTCTGAAATAATCATGCAGCGCCTTGCTGTGCTCGTTGATTTCTTTTCTGCAAGGTGCGCACCATGTTCCCCACATATCAATCAAAACCGTTTTTCCTTTAAACTGATGGATGACTTCGTCAAAGCTCTTGAACTTATTCTCATTGTCTACAAAAAACATCTTATCATTCAATGTTTTCTTATTGCTTTCAATGATTTTACTGATCATAGGCTCAAATTGCTCTATATAGTCACTATTAGGAAACCAGCTCTTGAAATTTTCGAAGATCTGCGGCAGATTTTTATTGTTTTCATCATCAAGTGATTGTTTAAAAAAAACTGCATAAGCATATTCGGCTGATTTTCCTGTATAGTATTTTTGAATGATTTTCTCTGTCAGAATATTAGTATTATCAGCAATAAAAAGCTTGCCTACCTCTTCAACCGAAGCATTGTACCATTCCTTATAAAAAGCTTCTTGATTGGCACCAGAAGCTTCCTGCCATAGTTCTTCTTTCTTGCGTCCCAAGATGTCATAAACAAAACGGCGATAATAGGGCGCATTCATCGCATCGTCATTGTTTATTTTAATTTTCGAAAACAACTCCTCCCTGCATTGTTTCCATTTATTCAAATTGCGTGCATAAGCCTTTTGATTTCTAAATTTGTTGTTTTGCTCAAAGGCGTAGAAGACCTCAGGCGCCAAATATTCCAGATTGATCTGCCATGTTTTTGTAAATTCCTTAGATGGATGGTGCGCTTTGATATATTTATCCAGTACATTTTTATTATGTAAGGCTATGCCTTGGATTTCTTTATAAACCCGATCAGGAATCGTATCCCCTATAAATTTTTCGTCGTCAAAGTGTGAAATGGAATTCAACAGCTGGTTATTCTCCACATTTAATCCCGTAACTTTGACATTTTCCGCTTTCAGTGATGAATCGATTGTAATGCGAAGATCATCTCCAGGTGAGACGAATAGGTCGCATGACACAAAAACCGCATTATTTTTAACGTAATAGACAAAAGAAGCTATCTGAGGATGAGAAATGTAAATCGTAAAATCAAAATTTCCTTTTGAATCTATCGGGATTAGAAAGTCCGAATCATCGTCTTTGCTATCGAAATATTTGTTCGGGAAAGATAGATAAGCTCCATCTGGAACTTTTTCAAATATCCCTTTAATGGTTGCTTTCTGCGCAAAAGCTGAAAAAGAAAGTGTAAAAGAAAAAAGCACAACATAAAAGAGCCCTGAAAATAAAGAAATCTGGGTTTTGTAATGTTTCATAATTATTAAAATGTTTAGTTTTTATTCAGAATTGGCCTGGATTTTATTTTTCACGTTAAAATATAAGTGTATGAAAATTGATATATCCCCTAGTTGTAGTAAAATTTTTATTTATAGCGTAGACTGATACTTCATTTAACTAAAAATAAATTAACTTTTTTATCATTTGATCCCTGCGAGACATATTCCTCAAATAGCGTCTCCTTAATTCTAGTATTAAAAAAAAACCGTCGGAAAATTTATATTTTCCCAACGGTTAAATTATTTTAAATGTATTTCTTTTTTAATTATCCATTTATACGATACTGTAATGGAGTGAGTCCTGTCTTTTGTTTAAATAATCTTGTAAAATGCTGCTGATATTTAAAACCCAATTCGTAAGCAATATCACTTACAGATTTTTCGTGATCAAATAATATTGCTTTTGCCTCTTCGATTAATTTTGACTGAATGTAATCTAAAGCTGTACTTCCGGTTTCTTTTTTTATAAGGTCTCCAAAATAATTAGCCGATAGAAATAGCTGCTCAGCACAATAAGTTACTGAAGGAAGTCCTAAAGTCTTAGATTTACCAGAAGTAAAATAATCCTTGAGCAGATTTTCAAAACGAATCAGAATATCTTTATTCACATGCGTTCTGGTGATAAACTGCCTGTCATAATATCGCATGCAGTAATTTAATAAAAGCTCAATATTAGAAACAATAAGTGTTTTACTATGCTTGTCAATATTTAGATCGATTTCGTTTAGAATTTTTTCAAAACAATCGTTGATTGTTTTTCTTTCTTTTTTAGATAAGTGCAATGCTTCATTTACTTCATAAGAAAAAAAAGAATAGTCCTTGATTTGTTTAGCAAGACTTGTTCCGGCAAGCAGATCAGGATGAAAAACCAGTGCTTTGCCCCAAGGCTTTATAATCTCATTTCTGTTATCAATTCCATAAATCTGACCCGGTGAAATAAAAACTAGTGTGCCATCTTCATAATCATAAGATTGGCATCCATAGCGCATATCGCCACATTTTATATACTTCAAAAAAACAGCATAAACTCCCATATACCTTTTAAAATACTGGTAAGTTGGTATTTCATCAAAATTGACAACGCTAACCAGAGGATGCAAAGTCTCCGCTCCTACTGAATCATTGTATTGCTTAACTGTTTTAATTCTATCAATTCGTTCCATAACCACACGTTTTATACAAATTTAACAAACGGAGTTATGTAACTCACGATTCTAATTCAAAATCAGTAAAAATGGTAAATACATCTGTAGTTTGTATAAAATCAACTCCATTACAGTTCCGAAATTTGTAATAGCTAAAAGTAGAGAATTACTAATAATTCTTTCATTAACCTTAGTAATGTTCTCAACCTTTTAATTTATAAATCCACATAGTTATGACAAAAAAGAAATTTCGACTCTCTCCACATATATTTACTTTCTGCTTAATTTTTAATACAATGACTTCACAAAACAATCAAACCTTAAATACAAATCAGCAAAGCATGGCTGCTATTGCAGCACTAACAGCTACAGGAAATTTAGAGCAATTGAAACCTGCCCTAAATAATGGTCTAGATGCCGGCCTCACCATAAATGAAATAAAAGAAGCTTTGGTACAACTTTATGCGTATTGCGGATTTCCCCGAAGTTTAAATGCTATCAACACGCTAATGGCTGTTCTTGAAGAAAGAAAATCTCAGGGCATAAAAGATGCTGTAGGAAAAGATGCTTCTGAAACACTCCCGACTGACAAATACAAATCAGGAAAAGAGAATCTTCAAAAATTAACGAATAAAGAAGAAACTGGCCCGAAAACAGGTGCCGCTGCTTTTGCTCCTGTAATAGATACTTTTTTAAAAGAACATTTGTTTGCAGATATCTTCAATCGTGACGTGTTGAATTTTCGCCAGCGAGAGTTTGTAACGATCTCAGCATTAGCCGCAATGCCCGGAGTTGAACCACAGCTTCAAGCGCATTTGTTTATGGGGAAAAATACAGGGATTACAGATACACAGCTTTTGGAACTTACAACTATTATTGAAAAAACAGCAGGAAAAACACAAGCCAATGTTTTAAGAAATGCTATTGGACAGCCTGTTGTGCCAATTATCGAACGTGATATGATGGTAAGAATTTCTGAAATCGAAATTATCCCTGAGTACTTAGACGAATACAAAACTATATTGGATAAAGAATCTTCAGAATCAGTAAAACTGGAAGCAGGAGTGATTGCCATTTATCCTATGTTTCAAAAGGAAAATCCTTTGCAGATCAGGATAGTTGAAATATACGCCAATCAAAAGGCCTATAAATCTCATTTGGAAACACCCCATTTTCAGTATTATAAAACAACAACTTTAAAAATGGTAAAATCATTAAAATTAGTAGACATGACTGCTTTAGATCCTGATATGATGCAGCTTATTTTTGAAAAGATCGGAAAGTAATTTCTTTTTACTTTGAGTAAATAAAGTAAAAATTATCACATTGCATTTTGTGACAAAATCAGATATAAAACTAAATACATTTCGCATCAATCCTCAACAGGACATCCAAACCAAAGTACTAAAGCCAATGAAAGCCAGACACTGCGTATAGTAAGCCAACCTCTTCAAATCATCAATAAAAAATTTTGAAATTTGACCTTTCAAGGTCATTTAAATAGATAATTACTATATAGTTGTCTCTTTTTTGATACAAAAATAATTAGATTTTCAAGCCATTACGACCTAATAATTTATGGTTCGAATTTTAAATTTTTTTTGAGGAATTTTTCTAAATCTTCGGGACTAATATTGTTTGCAACTATTTTACCTTCGGGGTTAATTAAAAAATTTGAAGGGGTAAAAGAAATGTATTTTTTTACAGCTTCGCTATTGTCAATACCTCTTTTTTCAATCAAATTTTTCCATTTTAGATCATGTGTTTTTAGAAAATTTTGCCATTGTTGCAAATCTTTATCAACAGAAACTGCTAAAATTTCAAAATTCCTGTCTTTATATAAATCATGAATCTTTTCTAATTTAGGAAATGCAGCGATACAGACACTGCAATAGGTTGCCCAAAAATCTATAAGATACCATTTCCCTTTTAAAGATGCTGTTTTAAATACAGTATTGTTTTCATCCGGCAATTCAAAATCATAAACCATATCGTTTACATTTATGTCGTTTTTAGGATACAGTTTTTTTTCTATAATATAAATATTGTCTTTTCGTTGATTTTTTTTATCTAATTTGCTATATATTTTTTTTAATTGATTTTTATCCAAGGTGCTATCCCAACACATTTCCTCTATTAAATTACCCACATAATAATTTTTTGGGTTTTTAACTGCCATTGTGTTTAGCTTTCTGTATAAATTTTGATACCGGTCTTTAGCATATAAATTATTAGCAGCAAATTTTTCGTAATCGTCCTGTATCAGAGCTGTTTTTGTACCCACAATTGAAGTTGCATGAAAAAAAACTGTCGTATCCTTGTCTTGGATTTCATCATAGAAAGCTAAGTTGATTTTAATGTTTTTATTTTCGATAAAAAATTCTTTTTTCATTACACAAGTTTTTCCTTTCAACCAGAAAAATAAATTTGTCATGTTACCTGATATATGCCCTTTGAAAGAAAATTTATTATTTTCCAGCAAACAACTATCTTTTTTATCAGCATATGAAACGTATAAATACCCTTTGTAATTATTTTTTAAAACGCCCTTTAATGTAAAATAATCCGGACTGTTCTTTTGTGCCTGAATTAAATGAATAAAAAAAAATAGGATAATAATATAGGTTTGCTTTTTCATAGGTTATTCATTATTAGTTTTCTTAAAAACCGATTACAAACATAATTTTTTTAAAATCTGTTTCCTATTCAACAATATTTTAAACAAAACTTTGAATTATCATTTTTCACTCAAAACTTATGAGTGTTTGCTGTAAAAAGGCAATGCAAAAAAAAATCTTGCGATGTGGTTTTGCAAGGTTACATATATTATTTTACCACTAAACATGTACTATAGTATACCCAAAAAATCACACTGCTTAATTACTAAATAAGCTAAACTAATAAATTCTGTCTCCTATGTCAGAATCAAATATAAAAATTTAAGTAATTTAAAATCCTCCACTTTATAAAATGATGGTTCTATTCTACAATTTTGTTGAGCTATTTACACTGTTGGATTTTAATCTTTGAGAAAGAACACAACCTACAAAGACATTTTATGTTTTTTTACATGTACAAAATAAGAAGAGACGACCAGCCAGTCGTCTCTTTTTATACTCAATAATAATTAATAATGTATATTCTTTTTCAGTTCATTATGGTGTTATTTTATAAAAAAACACCTGCTCCGGAACATTACCAAATAACAGCATGATCTTTCTCTAACCGCTCATTTGAGTTTATTTTTTTTGATGTGAAGTTTTTACCTTCAGATCGTTTTACATTTCCCTCGTACTGCATTACAAAACTAACATCGTTCTTGGTTGAGGTAAGCACGCCGTCTTTATAATAACTGGCAGTTCCTTTTCCGGTAAAACTAACTTTATACGCCGGTCCGTTTTCTATTACTTTAAAAGTACCACCCGAAGGCCTGATACTGATACCGTTTGTAACTGACATACCTCCTTTTTCTGTATTGATATTTTTACCGACTAACGACTGTGCCCATTTGGTAAAAGTATAGGCTGCAGCTTCTGAATATCCTCCAAAACTATAATCGCCTTTGGCTAAATTATTTTGAAGTGAGGAAAACAATTCGAAATAAACCACCGCGCCGTCTTCTTCTCCAGATATCGATTTAGAACGTAATGAAAAATCGATATTGTAGGCGTTGCCGCGTGTGCCGTAATTTTCGAGATATCCCTGTGATAACTCTACACTTTGACTACCTATTTTTAAAAATCCCTGATTATTTCCTGAAGCATTTGCGTTGTCTTCATCAGAACAAGATGCAAATAATGTGATGAAAAGCAGCAGTACTAATTTGATATTATGATTCATATTGATTATGATTTTATTTTTAATACTATTTCACTATAATTCTGGTAACTTCTCCGGTTTTAAGGCTTTTTATAAAATAACTTCCGGCTGCCAAATCAGCAATAGGAATTTCTGTTTCAAAACCACTGATATCGAGATTTTTTACCGCGATGCCGTTGATGCCAAATATCATAACCTTGTCATTAAAAACAGAAGTCTTTAAAGTCACTTTTCCGGCTGCAATAGTAGGAAATGCATAAAACTCTCCTAACTTTTTCCATCTTCCGTACAGCGTAAAATCTGCCGTTTGTTTGTTATCAAAACCAATTATTTCCTTTGCATACGAACTATCCGTGTACCATCCTAAAAATCGGTAACCTATGCACGAAGCTTCTTCTAATGTATAAGCAGTTCCGGTCTGCATACTGGTTTTATTGGGATTTACGGTTCCTGCCGGAAGATTCAAATACGAAATTTTGAAAAAAGACGGCGGTACAACTTCATCGGCTTTGTTATTGCCGCCTGCTCCCCAAAAAGCATAAAAAGTCTGGTTTCCTGTTGCGCTGACTGCAATTTCTTTAATTGAATTTGGAGTCGTGGCAGAAGCCGACCATCCAAAAAAAGTATAACCTTGTAAAACCGGAATGGGCAAAGTCAGTGCTGTTCCTTCTGAATATTCTGCAGGCGTTAAACCTGTCAAAGCTTTTCCATCAATCGAATTAAGATAAGCGATTGCCGATTTTACCGCAACATCGGGTTTATTGTTCCCGCCTTCTCCCCAAAAAGCATAAAAAACCTGATTTCCTGTGGCCGTTTCCGGAATACTTTTAAGCAAACCCGGAATTGTGGCAGAAGCCGACCATCCAAAAAAGGTATATCCTTCTAATTTTGGCAGTGGTAAATTTGTCAAAACGCCTTCCATATATTCTGCCGGAGAAAGTGTAATGGCTTTTCCGTCAATAGAATTCAGGTAATTAATTTGAGAAAATCTGGCATCTGCTTTTAACCATCTTGGATCTCCTAAAGCTCCTCCTGTTGATGAGGCTTTCGCCAAAGGTGAATTTTTAGAGAAACTGAAATTTCCTAAAGCTGCATTTGGGTACGAAAGTGCCGTCATTCCCAAACCTGCAAGCGTTTTCACATTGGTTTCGGTAACAGAAACTGCACCTTTTACCAGTTGAGAAGAAACACCAAGAAAAAGATTATTGTCTAAAACGACTGTTCCCGCTCCGCTAGCATGATTAGCATTAAACACATAAATAGGCTTGGCATTTTCGCGTTCATCCTGCATAATGGTGTTTCTGAATGTATAAGTCGAAGCACTGCTGTACTGATTGTCGACCAATACAAAAGCGTTTAAAGCGGTATTATGAATGGTATTGTTTTCAATCGTAATACTAACCGCCTCCTTTACGGCATCTTTTTTCTGAAGAATTAAAAAATTATTTCCTTTTTTGTAATTGAAAATAGTCGAGTTTTTAATCGAAACCGAATTGACAATACGAGAATCAGGCTGTATAAAGCTTGAGCCTTCGGCTGCACTTCCGTCGATAATACAATTGTCCAAAACAATTTTTGAAACAGCGTGTTCACTATTTCCTTCTGTTACCAATAAACTTTGTTTGACTCCTTTTACAAAAGCATTTTTAATCTCTAAACCTGATAAACCAGCTCCTTTTTGCAACTGCATCACATTTGGACTGCCATTTGTCAAATCAAAATCAACACCTGAAAAACTTAAACTTCCTGAAAAAATCTCTGGCTTGTCTGAGAAAAAGGATGCAGCAAAAACTGGTTTTGCGCCTTCATCCGGAACAAAAGTGTATTTATGATTTTTAACCGCAAGCGCAGCAGTTGCAGTATAAGTGCCGCCTGCCATGATAAACTTGCTTCCATCTTCGGCCGCATTGTATTTTTCAACAAAGTTCTGCGGATTCACATACACCTCTAAACTTCCGTTTTGACTTGCTGTAAGATGGTTTACGATGCTGTTAATGTAAACTTCAATGTTCGTATAAACGCCGTCAACGGTTTTTAAATTACCATCGGCAGCATTAGTAGGATTTAATCCTTTCTCTGTTTCCCATTTATCAGGCATACCGTCTCCGTCTGTATCTTGCGGTGCTTCTCCCGCCGGAAGTTCAGGCCATCCGCCCGCAGCCGAAGGCGTATCGATATAACCGTTTGTACTTCCGTTACCGCCGTTCATAACACTGGCTGTACCAGAACGCGTATCGTCTACCGCTCGTTTATCTACTGCATCTCTAAATAAATTAGCACCTGCATTTTCTAAAACAAGTTCGTAAGCTTTTGTCGCACTGTGTGTTGTAATTTCTCCAAAAGGATGCGGGGCTTCAATTTTAACTTCTTCTTTATCTGCATCACTCACCGGAAGCTGGCTGCTGTGAAACTGACTGTAAACGCCATACGTCCAATTGTCCTGAGTGGTTCTTGGCGATCCAACTACATAATTCCCGTCTACATAATATTTTCCCCAAATTCCGTATAACGGAGAGGTTGCATCCAGACTTCTGCCTGTAGATAAAATACGTTCTTTAGTAGAATTAGAAGTTCCGGGTCCTGGTTTCCAGTAATTATTTACTATATTCACATTCATCGCATCGCCGCCATAACAGCTGTTGCCGCCCCAATTGTAGATTACGTTGTTGCGAATATCAACCAAATCGGTTTTGGCAAAAATATCATTGGCATATTCGCCTAATCTCGGGTTACGGCTGTCATGATGCGCTAATAAATTGTGATGAAAAGAGGCATTTTTACCTCCCCATACTCCACCATAGCCGTGTCCTCCTTTTGCATGAACCGAATTTCTAAGGCTTTCTGAAATAATACACCATTGAAGTGTGAAGTTTTCGTTTTGATAAAAAGAAACACATTCATCTGTAGACCAGCTCATTGAACAGTGATCTACTATGATATTCTTTTGAAAACGTCCGCCTAAGGCATCATTTTCTACATCATGGGTATCGCCCATTCTAAAACGCAAATAACGAAGGATAACATTATTTCCCCTTACTTTAACATTGTAATCTCTCAGGGTAATACCACCGCCCGGAGCGGTTTGCCCTGCAATGGTGATATTATCTGTAATATTCAATTCGCTTTTTAATTTAATATTTCCGGATACTTTAAAAACCACAATTCTGGGACCGGACTGATTTATCGCATCACGAAGCGAACCTTTTCCTGAATCTTCTAAATTTGTTACGTAAATAACTTTTCCGCCGCGGCCTCCTGTTACGTATTTACCATAACCTTCGGCTCCCGGAAATGCAGGTACATTTTCATTACCTCCGCCTGAAGCTTCTTTTTTAACTTCGATTTTTCCTTCTCCTAGAAAAAATTCCGGATTAGTACTTTTATCATAACTACCTTCTTTAAAATCTACACCGTTTATGGTCAGTTTCTGTACGTTTAAAACCGTATTTAAGGACGCTTTTCCGTTCTCTGTAATACTTAAATTTAAACTAGAACCTGCAGCGCGCTCATGACTGAATATTACATAGTTATCTTGTCCAATTTTTATTGTTCCTGAACCAAAAGCATTGGCGGCAGCTCCTTCAATTACCGTTGGATAATTTAAAGCTGGGAATTTTGTGCTTTTTTGCGTTAGATCCCAAGTTCCTATGAATTCACTGTTGTCTCCTTTTAAAAGCAAAATTCCCGTATTGGCATTTGTTCCTTGTCCGGTATTCATTGCCAGTACAGTTCCGTTTCCAGAAACGGGGCCGTTCAAAGTCATCGTGGTTTGATTGGCAATTCCGGAGATCATTTCGAATTTTACATTTCCTGAAATGATAATTGGGGCTTCTAAAGTCATCCCTGCGCCGCCTGTATTGTAGTACACACGGGTTCCTTCTTTAAAAATCAGGTTTCCTGTGGCTTTATGTGCTCCTCTTAAACGAAGCACTCCTGCCTCTGCAAAAGTAATATCGGCTGGAAAAACTGTCGCAGTTGTTTCTATTTCTTTCTTGCACGAAACTGTTTTTCCTGCAGCAGGCATTTCTGCCGGATTAAAGTTTGCCGAATTGTCCCAGCTTTTATTTACCGCTGCCGTAAACTCATAATCAAAGTTAGACGGCGGTGTTGTTTCGTCTGGTTTATTGTTTCCAGCCGCTCCCCAAAATGCATATAATGTTTGATTTCCTTTGGCATCGGCAGAAATTTCTTTAATTGAATTTGGAACGGAAGCTGAAGCCGACCATCCAAAAAATGTATAACCCTGCAAAGTCGGCAACGGAAGTGTCAATGCTGTTCCTTCTGTATATTCAATCGGACTTAAACCTGATAAAACTTTACCGTCAATCGAATTGAAATACGCTACAGCAGATTTTACTGTTCCTCCGTTTACGGTCATAGTAATACTGCTTATGTCACTTAAACCGCCGTATTCGTTTGCCGCTTGTACGCTGTAAGTGTAAGTTCCCGCCAGAGCTGCCTTATCTTCAAAAACAGCATCGGTAGTAATGGCTGTGATTTTACCGTCTTTACTAATAACATAACAAATGGCATACGGGTTTTGATCCCATTTTAAAGTATTGGCTTCGGCTATAAGATTAGAAGGTTTTGAGACTTGTTCTACCACTCTGCGCGGATCCCATTTGTCTGTACCGCTCAGCACATTTTCTATAGTGAATTCGTCAGCCTGTGCTTTTGTTAGTACAGGATTGTAATTTCCTGTTTGCGAAATGCCGTTTACGGTAAAGGTATTGGTTCTGTTATCGGTATTTACGGCAATTCCGTTTCCGTTTACACTGTTGTATTCTGCAAAAAGAGCCGGATAAGTCCCCATATTTGCCCAGCCGAGTGTATTGGGCTCATTTATCATTTTGGTATTCAGATAAACGGCTCGCGGTGAATTTTGCCACGGACGCCCTAAATAATAACTCGTAGTTGCCGTAATGGTATTATTGTTGAAAATATAACCGTATTTTGTCGCTGCATCGTGATTTGGCGCCACAATATAGCCCGGCGCAACAGAAACTAATTTACATTCTTCAAACCAATGTGTGCCGCCTCCGCAGATAAAATCGACATCACCTTCTATTGTAGATTTATAATAAAAACTTCTGTTTCCTCCTGTAACCTGCGTGTCCTGCTTGCTTCTTAATCTAATACCGTTATAAACATTTCGGTCTCCGGCAGGATTTAGTGCTGGTTTTTGGCCAGAATTTACGATTCCGTCTTTGTGTTCGATGGTGACGTTTTCCACATACAAATCATTGGCTTCAATTGACAGAACCGCGTTTTTAATGCCCTGACCGGGATTTCCCTGCAAAATCACTTTGTCTTTTGATTGTGCAATCAGCGAAACATTGTTTTTTCCTGATGGAAGTTTTAAAACAATATCCTGCGGATTTGTACCGTCTCCGCCTAAATTATACGTTCCGTTGGTAATTAAAACCAAAAATCTCGATGCGGCATTGTTAGGCGCGGCGGCAAATGCTTCGGCTATGGTTTTTACATATTTTCCTGTAGCAAGCTGATCTGCAGTGGCATCTGCATCTACAATTAAATCAAATTTGCGCTTAACCGGAATGGGTTTTTTCATTGTTTTAAACGACAAACTAATTGCTTCGCCATTATTTCCTGAAAGATCTTTTACAAATCCCGCTGGAAGCGTAAAAGTATATTGTTTGTTATATTCTAATCCGAAATAACTAAACTTAACGGTTTTGTTGATAAACTCTACGCTTAAATTTTTACCGTTAAGAACCGCTTGTCCGGTACCAAAGTGAACTTGCTCATTGTAATTGAGAATGATATTGCCGTTTGCCCCAACAGAGTTCGCCGCTGCAGCCGGAAAAGAAGATTCCAAAACAGGCGCATTGGTATCTGCAACCAAAACTTCATCGGCCTTAATCATTACATTTGATAAAATTGTAGCCGTTACATCGGCAGCAGCTCCGTGTTTTGGTCCGTTGGTATTAGGAAACCATCTCAAATATATTTTTTCTTTTCCTTCGGCCTCTGCCGGAAGAATGCCGCCAATAGAGGTAATCGTATTTGTATTAATTGTCGTTAGATCAGAAACATTTACAAAATTTACACCGTCTAGCGAATATTGAAATGTCCATTGATCGCAGCCATAATAATACCCCAGCAAACCTGAAGCAACATTGATATTTTTATAACCCACTGTCGAAAGCGTTGTCATAAAATAATAAAAATTACCTCTATCTGTATTCCATACACAAACACCGTTTTTTCCCGCTCTGTTTTGAAGTCTTATGTTTGGAGCAAGAACATTGTCGGCTGCATTGTAAGCAAATAACTGCGGTTTGTTTTCTATTTTAGAATACAGTTCTGCCACCCTTGGATTTGCATACTGATCGTTTTTAAATGTCCATCCGGCAATAAAATTCTGATTGGCATAAGTTCCTGTAATATTTTGGTTTTGATTCATTATTACAGAGGTACTTAAAGCTGTCGAACCATCAGACCAATTACTGAATTTGATAATATCATTTTCAACTGCTGTTATGGTAACATTTGTTCCGCTTTCATAAACAGAAAATGCGCCGTCTTTTCCGGCTGGAGCAATCGTATAATCGCCTAAACCAAATGCTCCGTTGGCAGTAACATTAAGCGTATAAACAGGCACAGATTCAAATTCTGCTGTAAGAACGGCATCTGAAGTAACAGTATAAGTAAGCGGATTTACTGTTGAAACCACAGCTCCTTTATCATCCGTCCATTGTTTAAAATTGTATCCGAAATTTTTATTGGCGGTTAATTTTATTTCGGTTCCCTGAGCAAATTTATTTCCCGCGGGATTAAGCGTAACCGTTCCTGATGAGGACGGATTTACATTTGCCGTCAGGTTATAAGTAACAGCATTGGGATTTTCGGTTATTTTTTCAAAATAATCTACGTTAAACAAATAACCTGTTCCTAATCCTGTAAAAACGAGGTACAAATCGTATGTGCCTATTGTGGGCGTAACGGCCGCAGAAAAAGTCTTGTAATTGCTAAATCCCGTACTTCCAGATACAACGGCTGTTCCTATTAAAGTTCCCGTTGAAGTTCCTAACCTGAATTCGATAGTACCTCCTGCTGCACCTGCCGCAGCAATATCAAAACGGGTTACAAATTCGGTAAAATTGACAGCATTAAATTTAATCCAGGTTCCGTTTTTAATGTAACCGACATTTCCGGTTCCGGACAGCGCGGCATTTGTTTCTGCCCTCGCTCCGGAAGCCTGATTAAAAGTTTCTGCTTCAATTCTCTCAATTGTCTGAGAGAACCCCATTACTGTAAACAGTATGAGGAAAAGGTGAATAAATTGTTTTTTCATTTGGTTTTTGGTTTTAGTTAGTAAAGTTCAAAAGGGTTTTTCTTATCAAACCCTTTTGCTGCGTATCAAAATTTTAATTTAATTCTTTCATTCCTTCAAAAACAAGCCTTGCAACTTCTACAGCACCTTTGGTTTGAAAATGCGTATTGTCTTTTTGACCATTCGGATAGGCTTCATATATACCCGGACCTAAATTCATGAAGTAGTTTTCAGAAACATAAGGCTTTCCTTTTTTCGTAAAAAAGTCAATTGATTTCTGGTTTAAATCAATCAGCATTACATTCATTTCTTTGGCAATTTCTTTTACAGCATCCGGGTACAAACCGTGAATATTCTGCAGTTTATCGTCTTTCCACGGAAAGTTTCTGGCAACTGGAGTTAAGAGAATCGGCTTGGCTCCTTTTGCTCTTGTCTGTTCAATAAAAAGCCTTAAAAACTCTTTGTATCCTTCCAGATTTACGTAACGTTCCGGTTTGTCTTCGGCGGCATCGTTATGACCAAACTGCATGAAGACCAAATCTCCTTTTTTAAGATTTTCGTATACAGAGCGCCATCTGCCTTCCTGAAAAAAAGTTCTGGTGCTTCGGCCTCCCCTTGCTCTGTCATCGACAAAGGCGCTGTCTGTTTTAATTATTTTATTGATTTTTTTCAGGCTGTCTTTAACTAAAAACTGCTGAAACACTTGTCCCCAGCCCGTAACGGGATATCTGGTTTTCATATAATCTTTTCCTTCTTCATAATTATTGGCATAATCAGCTACGGTCGAATCGCCAATTAAATAAATAGTGGTTACCGATTTTGATCTGGTAAAAGCCATAATCAAAACAGCCAGAGTTATACTAAGCAGTGGAATTACAAATTTTGTTTTCATATTATTTACGGTATATTTTAGTTAAGAAATTGTCTATGTATTGAATTGTGGGCTCAAACCACGGATTAAAAAGGCAAAAAGTATGAGGTGAATTTTCGAACTCATGAACTTCAGAATAGATTCCGTTTTCAGTTAAAATCTTTCGGTAATCGTCGCGTCCGGCATGCATTCTGGCAATTGAGCTATTGATGAATAATGTGGGCGGCGTTGAGGCATTCACATAGCTGAGAGGAGAAGCGGTTTCCCAAAGTTTAGGATTTTCATTTTTTGAATATCCAAACCAATAGGTTCCTGCCGAAATATTTTTGCTGTCGTTGCCTTCACTGCTTTCGGGATGCACAAATGAGAGCGTCCCGTCGATATCAATTACGGCATTGACCTGAGATTTTGAATTTGAATGGGTAACAACGCCTTCAAAAAGCGGCATATTTGCTGTCGTGCCCATAAAAGCTGCTAATTCTCCTCCTGCCGAAAATCCGAGAGCGGTCAGCTGATCCGGATTGATATTGTATTTGGCTGCATTTTCTCTTACCCAGCGAATGCATGCTTTGAGATCATAAATCGCAGCGGGAAAAAGTGCTTCGGTTGAAAGACGGTATTCTGGCGTAAAACACACGTATCCCAGACTTGCCAGTTTTTGCGCCATTTGATGATGCTGTTCTTTACTGCCGGAACGCCAGCCGCCGCCATGAATAATGATAATCGCTGTTTGTTTCTTTTTGGAATTCTGATCGTAAAAAACGTCAAGTTTCATTTTTCGTTTTCCATAACTGCAATAGGTTACGTTTGGTTTCTGAATTACATTTTCGAAATGCATTTTGGGAACTAAAGCACAATTAGGAAAATATTTGAGCGTTTTCCTAAAAGCACTCGCATTGGTAAACGAAGTGTCCCTGACATTTGTAATGCCTTTTAAATACTGGGCATTTATGTTTTGAAAGAAAATCATACAAATCCCCATAATTGCTGCGCTAAGATTTTTGTTTTGAAATTTCATTGTGCTTATCTTTAACTTATTATGATTTATATGATTTAAAAACAGATCATTTTAAAACCGGTTTCCAACCTCTCAAAACGGTCTTAACTGCGTAGTCTTTTTTAAATTGTTCCGATGATAATTGATGCGACCACTTTACGCGCGCGCTCGTATTGCCACCGATTCCTGTAGATAAATATTCGGCATAAAAAGTGGTGCTTTCGGCTTCGGGTTTGCCCCAATTGTGCCATCCTGCGGGTTTTATGTGCGGTCCCATTTCGCATTTTAAAAAAACAGTTCGGGCATAATTGCGCCACGGTCTTCCTAAATAATAACTGCTGTCACCGGAATTTGTGGTCAATTTGCAGTTTAGAAAAACAAATCCATACGCATTAGACTGAGGCGTATTGGCTGCGGTTATGTACGAGCCGCCTTTCTTCGCAAATATTTCACATTGATCAAAAACAACTGTTGATCCTCCAAAAATAAAATCGGTTGTTCCTTCGATATAACAATTTTTATAGTATTGCCTGCTGGTGTCGTCTCTCGGATAAAGCGTATCCTGAAAACCTAAGAAACTGCAATTCTCAAAAACAACTTTATCACCGTCAATCCTTACTGCTACCGCCTGACCAACCGGGCCAGATGAATTTTCGAAAGTAATATTTCGAGCTTTAAAATCATTTCCGGTAATAATAAAACTGGCAGATCCCGAAGTTCCTATCGTACCGCCTGCCCCATTTGATTTTGACGCATAATCATCGTACGTAAGCAGTACTTTTTCTTTGCTTTCTCCTATTAACGTCACATTGTTTTGATTTAAAACTACTTCCAGTTTTTCTTTGTAAATACCGTTTTTAATGAAAATTTTAGTTTCGGTTGTTTTGGACAAGGCAACTGAATTTAGCGCGGCCTGAACTGTGGTGTAATTGCCTGTACCGTTTGCATCTACCACAATATCATAATCATTTTTGACAGAATTTTTATCCTGAATTTCTTTTGAAACAGACCCAATAGAGCAGTTTATACAAAAAACAGACGCTATTAAAAAATTGAAAATCATACTTTTAATTTTATAACTTGAAACATGAAACCTGAAACTTTTAATAATTGTTATTCGATTAATTTAACCTCATCTTTAATGGATTCTAAAACCTTAATGTCTTTATCAAAAGTCATTTTTTTACCATTGGTTTTCAATGAAATATCTTTTGTTGAGGCGCCTCCTACCCAAAACATCTGGTTTTCGCCAACAGCTGTAACTTTCTCAATAGTTACATTTTGACTGTTCGAAAAACTAACTGCAATTCCGGGTTTGTCTAGTCTTAAATCAAGGTTTTTAAAATCGATTTTGCTGGCGTAGTTCATCTGGATTCCCACATCTGAGCGGATAATCATATTTTGAAATTGAATGTTTTCAACCGGCATTTCGGGAATTCCCATAATTTTTAAGGCTTGTGCAGCCCCGTTTACGTAAATATTTTTGAAGTACATATTTTTGAATACCGGAGTGGACTCAGAAACAGTTTCTTTTACAACGGTTACCTCGCCTGTCAGTTTATCTTCAGAAAGTGATTTTCCAAAATAATACAGGTTGAAATTGATAGCATCTGTCGGGATATTGTTCATGCGAATGTCTTCCATCCAAATATTCTCAACTACACCGCCTCTGCCCCGAACCGATTTAAACCTAAGACCACAGTCTGTACCGTTAAATGTGAGGTTTTTAACGAATATATCGCGTACGCCGCCAGACATTTCGCTGCCAATAACAAAACCGCCATGCGCATGATAGACCACGCAGTCTGTAATGACAAACAATTCGGTTGGTTTGCCGCGGTCTCTGCCTTCTTTGTCTTTTCCGGATTTGATACAAATTGCATCGTCTCCTACATCAAAACGACAGTTGGTTACCTGTCCGATTCGGCAGGATTCCAGGTCCAGACCGTCGCCGTTTTGAGAATACCACGGATTGCGAATGGTTAAGTTGCGCAGGGTAAGATGTTCGCACATTAACGGATTGACGTTCCACGCCGGAGAATTTTGAAAAGTAACGCCGTCTAAAAGCAGTTTTTTGCAATTAACAAAACTCACCATTACCGGACGAAGCGCCTGTTTATAAGGTTCCATATTTGCAGTAGTGGGTGTTTTAGGCAGCTTTTCGCGTTCTTCATTACCTGTGTAAGCACCTTGCGACGGATACCAGATTTTACGGTCTTTAGACAAAACACCCCCGGAATTAACCAGTTCGCTCCATTGATTAGCCGTCATTTTTCCAATTTTAACGGGTCTCCAGTTTGAGCCGTTTCCGTCAAAAATTCCCTGACCTGTAATGGCAATATTTACCAGATCAACGCCCATAATAGGAGATTCGCAGCGAATTACTTTATTTCCTTCAAAATAAGATTCTATGAGCTGGTATTGTTTTAAATCGGCCGTAAACGAAATGTAAGCGCCGTTTTGGGTATGAAGATTAACATTGCTTTTCATTTTTATAGGGCCTGTTGTCCACAAACCCTGAGGAATAACGACAACGCCGCCGCCCGACTCAGAACATTTGCTGATAGCCGTATTTATGGCTGTTGTGCAAAGTTCTTCGGTATTTGGAACTGCTCCAAAATCAACAATGTTCAATGTATCTGTTTTGAACTTCGGAATTTGTATTTCGGGCATTTTAAACGGAAGTTCCATTTGGGAAACATTTCTTTTTTGTGAAGATCCGTTTTTAGCCGTAATTCCTTTATTGTTACTGCAGGAAATTGCCGTAAATACAGTTGCTGCAATAAGAATGGTTGTTTTAATTTTTATCATAATCAATTGTAATTTGATACGTTATTTTTTGTCTAAAACCAGCTGCAGTTCGATTCCTGCCATAATAAAAGGACCAACGGCTTTTGCATCATCTTCTCTAATGGGTTCTGAAATATAGTATTCAAATGAACCGTCGCGATCCTGAGGATTTTTCCCTCCTAATCCGGCCACGGCGCAGCATTTGGTTATCGAAATGGTTCCATCGGGATTTTCTTTTATGAATTGTTTTTGAATTCCTTTAAAACCAATTTCTGCCGATTTAAGAAACTTTTTATCGACGTAACCTTTGCTATAGGCTTTGGCAAACGAATACACAAACATGGTGGAACAGGTAGATTCTAAATAATTGCCTTTTCGATCCGGCTGATCCATTACCTGCTGCCATACTCCTGTTTTAGAATCCTGTGCTTTTAGAACGGCCTGATAAACCTTTTGCAGCATCTTTATTAAATCTTTTCTTTTGGGATGATTTTCGGGAACATAGTCCAGGATATCTACCAATGCCATGCAGTACCAGCCCTGCGCACGCCCCCATACATGCGCAGAAGTTCCGGTATTTTTATTGGCCCAGAATTGCGCTCGTTTTTCATCATAACCATGAAAATTAAGGCCGGTTTTAGGGTCGTAAGTGTGTTTTTGAATAAGTTCTGCCTGCAAAATGGCATCGTCAATTGCTTTTGAATCATTAAAAACAAATCCGTATTGGGCAGAAAAAGGATCAGCCATATAAATGCCATCGAGCCACATCTGCCACGGATAACTTTTTTTGTGCCAATAACCGCCGTCAGAATTTCTGGGGTGTGTTTCTAATTGTTTGTGCAGCATGTCTATGGCAGTTTTATATCTCATATCGCCCGTTTTTCTGTAAATCTCAAAAAGAATTTTACCTGAATTGACTAGATCGAGACTGTACTTTTCGAGTTCATAACCGCCGCCAATTTTTCCTTCTTTATCAATAAGCTGTTCTGCGTATGAAAGTCCGTAATCGTAATATTTTTGTTCTTTGTTATAATCGTATAATTTTTGATTGGCCAGCGTTACTAAACCGTTGGTATAATTCCATTTTGGGAATTTTACTCCATCCAGAAACACCGGATTCGGAACCCGTTTTTGATCCGAATCGGCCATTTTTTCTGCCCATTCCATTGGTGTTCGATCTAATTTGGATTGTCCAAACGAAACAAAACAAGCCAATAAAACAAGTGCGCAATATGTTATTTTATGAGTCATAACTTCTTAATTTTCTTCTACCCTAAACCAATCATAATCGGCGTAACTGCTGTCATTTACAGCTTTAGTTCCCGAAGCAAAAAGACCAATTTTAGCCCCAACCCATCGTCCCGCAACCGGCTTGAATGAATCACCTAATTTTTTAAACGTTTTTCCGTCAATGCTGTAGTAAAAAGTTATCCGCGCATCAAATGGTTCTTTGTTCTGGATCATTTCTACTTTGGCGCGAAGCTGTACTTCTTTTTTACTAATTGAGACTGATGCAATTTCTTTTTCGCCTTCTTTAGATGTTCGGGCATTTTTCATTAATCGCTGTACCAAAATCAGGTTTCCGGTTTTATCCTGTTCAATTGCGATATAGGCATAGTCTTCGCCAAATACAATCAAACCTGAGTTGCTGACTCCGGCATCAGGATTTTTTTCGAACGTAAGTTTTGCAGTTGCTGTAAAATTGGCACCTGGAAATTTTTGCAGTAATAGGTTGGGCATCATCCACATGCTTTTCGAATTTTCATCGCGCGGAACGCAGTTTAAACGCATAAAACCCAAATTTGCCGATGACCAGCCCCAGTGTTTACCCGGATCCTGATTGGCCTGCCACTGCCATTGCAGCCCGAATTGGTGCGTGTTAAACTCATCCGAAGAAATCAAAGGAGTTGCAGGA
Organism: Flavobacterium johnsoniae; assembly: GCF_001879205.1. Taxonomy (GTDB): domain Bacteria; phylum Bacteroidota; class Bacteroidia; order Flavobacteriales; family Flavobacteriaceae; genus Flavobacterium; species Flavobacterium johnsoniae_A. The sequence goes on along the minus strand of NZ_MLFK01000009.1, from coordinate 182,345 downwards.
TACGTTTTTCCTACGTTTGGTTTTGTCCATTCCAGTACAGGTTCTCCAATTCCGTCTTTATCAGGATCTACGCCCATAATTGGCCAGTTGTCTTTCCACGTAACTGGCTGCAGGTTCACCACACGTCCGTATGCCCAGCGGTCCTGAAAATGTATGAACCATCCGTCGCCATTAGGCGTTTCGATGTAACCGCCCTGATGAGGGCCGTTCATTACGGTATTTCCCTGATGAAGCACCACTTTAGATTCATAAGGTCCCCAGACATTTTTAGAACGCATAGCTAACTGCCATCCCGGTTTTACACCTCCGGCTGGAGCCATAATCCAGTAAAAACCGTCGCGTTTGTACATTTTAGAGCCTTCAACGGTTGTGTGACCGTTGTGTCCGTCAAAAACCAATGCAGGATTTCCTATTAGTTTAGTACCATCTAAAGCAAGTTCAGATAACATGAGAACCGTTTTTACATTGGCACGGCTTCCTGCAAAGGCATACGACAAATACGCTTTTCCGTCTTCATCCCAAAATGGACAGGTATCTATAATTCCTTTGGCTTCTTTTACCAATACGGGATTTTCCCAAGTTCCCGCAGGATCTTTGGTTTTAACCATATAAATTCCGAAATCAGGATCGCCCCAGTAAATAAAATATTCCCCGTTATGATAGCGAATAGACGGCGCCCAGACACCATCGCCGTGACGAACGGTACGGTAATGTTCTACAGGAAATTGATTTTGTAATGCATATCCAACCAATTCCCAATTTACCAGGTCTTTAGAATGAAGAATAGGAAGCCCGGGAATACTATTAAAACTGGAAGCAGTCATATAATACCCATCTTTACCTGCACATACATCAGGATCTGAATAATCTACATGTAAAATAGGGTTCTTATATTTTCCGTTTCCTAAATCAGCATTCCAGCCTTGGGCTTCTGCTCCGGAGTACCATAGCAAGCTTAGCGAAAGCAGTAATTGTTTGAATTTCATTTTTTAATTGATTTTAATATTCATATATAAAATACCACAGCTTTAATTCTGTGGTATTTTAAAGTTTAGTTCATTTTAATTTTGAGGATTTACTAACAGTACATTGAAGTATCCCAACCACAAGGATACTTCTGTACTGAACTTAAACAATTAACCAATTCTTATGGAAGCCATCTGGTGTCTCCCACTCTATTTGTAACAATTGGAGAATTTGAATTTTTAATCATCAAATTTCCGTTTGCAGGATCAACAAATAAATTTTGTGCGCTGATGCCTAATTCAACTCCCTGAATGCCTGCCGCTCCCAGCAGATAATCTGTCGTAGTGTAATTGTTGCCGTATGTCGTTGGCGTATTTGCGGCTATTGCCTGAATCACTTTTCCGGTGGCAGATGCTAACAATACATTTTTAAAGACTAAAGTAGATCCTACTGCGGCAGGGATATTTATAAGCGATCTGTTGTAAGCATAATCGTAAATCGTAATGTTTTGATACTCTAAATAAATAGGATAAGCCGATGTGCCGTAATCGAATAAGTTTTTAAAGTTTCTGTTTTTATCTGTGGTTTGATAGTAATCTCTCATAAAAGTACAATTCGAGAAAACGGCTCTTTTTACATTATCTGCTCCGGCAGAACCAAAGGCAAATGTTCCGTAAGGGCCTGTGTGTCCTCCTACCTGATCAAACGTACAGTAGCTCATATCCAATTCTCCTATTTCTTTATATTTTCCGTTACCCTGATGTCTCCAGAAACCACGTTTGAAATAATTGAAAACACAGTTATAGAAAGTAATTTTTTCTATGCGCCATGCAGTACCGCTGTTAAAGAAATAGCCGGCATCTATAGTCTGGTAGAATCGGATATTTTCGAAAGCCAGAGAAGAAAGGTACGATCCCTCGGAAATATTCCAGTTTCCGTTCATTTCAATTTGAGGGCGTTCTCCCTGCGTTCCTCCCGTTAGTTTAAATCCTTTCGAAATGGTAAATGGTGTAATTTTAAATAATGAACCTGCTTCCAGGAAATATTCTGTTCCTTCGGGAACGGTTGGGTCGTCGTTATTGTTGCGCAGCAAGGCGTCTAAATCCATTCCTTTGGTTACAATAATAGTAGCTGCTGATGGCCCGGCAGAACGGAAAGAAACCTGATTGTACGGCTTGTCATATCGTCTTGGTTTGTTATTATCGAAAATATTGACATTGTACAAAGTATTTTTTTCTAATCCTTCGACTTTGGCTTCTCCCTGACTCATTTCTTCAGGAGTTAATTTACGGCCAATAGCTGCGATTTCGGCAGACTGCGCCGGTTCAATAGAAATACTGTCAACCGGATTTTTTGAAGAAACAGTCCATCTTACCGTTACATCTGTTTCGGTAATATTTACTTTTTCTATAGGCTGTAATATCGCGTCAAATGCAGGTCGGTCTTCTGTTAAAGCGTTTGTATACGCCCATTGTGAATTATGTCCGCTTGAACTGCTGTTTGATCGTAATCTTATGTAGAACTGTGTTTTATACGGAATATCATCCATTAAAAGCTGTGTATCTGTAGTTGTATAGCTTTTGTACAAACTTTTGTAATAGTTGTCTAAATGCAGTTCTACGGTGTAGGAAACGGCATCGTTTACTTTGTACCAGACAACAGCAATAGAATTACTTTTTACCAATGGAGCCTGAAGCACAAATTTGGGCTGAAATAAATCTTGCTCAGCTTTGTATTTAAATTCGTCTGACTCACAAGATATTAACATTTCACCACAGACAATTAAGCCTATAAAGGATAAAATAGAAACTAGTATTTTAAAATTTTTCATACTGTACTTGATTTAAAATTAAAAACCATAATGATTTTGAATGGCTCCTCGATGATCTGTGATTACTTTTGACGGATAAGGACATAAATAACGCAATGGATCTGTTGGAGATACTGACGACGCATTATTGTAGTTTATAAATCCTCTAAAGCTCCATTTGATATCGTTTCTTGGTTCGTAACTTAAAGTTTCATTGTTTAATGCATACCAGCTTACGGCAAAAGGCAGTTCTGTATAACCAGCCGGACGCGCCTGAAGGATTTCGTCGATACCTTTTATGTCTAGAATTGTTCTGCCTGAATTAGCCGGATCCGGAATATTTTTATAGTAAATGCTTCCCGGAACCAGATCTATGCCCGGTACATAAGCACCGTTTGCAACACGGCCCCAGTTGAGTAATTTATAATACTGATTGTAGATTACTTCGCTGAATTTGTTCCATCTTGCCAAATCGAATTTACGTTTGCTTTCTCCTCCAAATTCCCATTTGCGTTCGTCCATAATGGCTTTAAAAAAGGCATCCGGCGACGATTTCGACATTACATAGTTATCTACTTTAACCGCCCATTCTGATTGCGCAAAAGCTCTTCGGCGCACGCGTCTTAAACATTCCTGAGCATCTTCTCGCGGACCAAAACGTTCGTTTACTGCTTCGGCATACATTAATAAAACATCTGCAAATCGCATCCAGGAATAATTTACACCGGTTCCTTTGGCACTGGTGCTTCCTAACGGATCTTTCATGGATAATTTTGACCATTTTCCAACTGCTAAACGAGCTAAATCCAAACGAATTAACTGATTTAGGTTTTGATCGTAGGAAAGCGGTGCACATGTAATATCTCGTCGCAAATCTTTATTATCAAATGAATAAAGGTATTCGCCGCATAAGCTTAAAGTTCCGGATGCGCCTCCATAAGGATGCGTTCCTTCAAGAATTGGAATTCCAACAAAGTAGCCATATTCTCCAGATGAGTTCTTTAACATTGGAATTGAAAAAATCACATCGTCATTTACCGGACTTTCCCAGTTGTTTTGTTTTACCCAAAACTCGCTGAAACTCAGTTTTAAATCGTGCTGCCTTCCCTGAATTACTTTATCCAGGTATTGAATAGCGATATCATAATACTGTTCATGATTTGTGCCTCTTTCCATGTGGCCGATGCTTGCCGGATTTCCTTCGTCAGGACGCAGTGTCCAGCCTCCGCGTGTTAAAGCCAGTAAACCAATCAAACTTTGGTTAAAACTTCTTGAAGCGCGTTCTACTCCATAATCCAGTTCGCTTGCATTTTTCATGAAAGGCTCAACTGTTTTTAAGTCATCAATTAAAAATTCAAGAATTTTATTTCTATCGGTTACTCCTACAGCAAAATTTTCATCTCCGGTTGAAGATTTTGTTCTAAAAACCACATCGCCCCAAATACGAATTATATCTAAATACACCATCGCACGAAGCGTTTTCACTTCTCCATACATCTGCATTATATTAGACGGGCCTGATTTGCTGTCTGCTTTGTATAAATCTGAGCCTTCAATTCCTTCGATTACATCATTTGCCGCATTAATGATTTTGTACATGGCGTTCCAGGTAGAATTTAAGGTTGTCCAGTACGGTTTAGGGTCATAACAGGCAATGTCAGATCCGTTTCCGTTTACCGTACTTGTCGCAACACCAGACATTTCTACATCTGTATTCATATTGAAAACAAAAGCAACTCTGTTAGAATAGGCATCTTCGGCAAGCATAAGCGTATACACTCCTGCCACTGCAGATTGTATGTCTTTTTCTGTTCTAAAAACTTCTGCTTCGGTAAAGCCTGATCCAGGCTGTACATCCAGATATTCTTCGCAGGCTGTAAAAGACAGCGCAAAAATTAGCAGAAAACTAAATAATATCTTTTTATTCATCTCTATGTGATTTAATTCGTTTAATTAAAATGAAAGCTGTACACCAAAAGCGTAATTACGTGTTCTTGGATAAGCATTGTAATCAATATTAGGTGTAAGTCCGGTTTCCAGATTTACATCCGGATCGTATCCTGAATAGTTTGTCCAAACAAATAAATTGCTTCCTGTAGCGTATAATCTTACTCTGCTTAATCCTATTGCTTTACTTTGTTGTTTTGGAATCGTGTAGCCAATACTCAATGTATTTAATCTTAAGAAAGAACCATCTTCAACCGCATACGACATTGCTATAGGACGGCCAATACTTACCGGATTCCACATAGTGGCATTTTCGTTTTGTTTGGCCAGCATATCCGGCGAATAACGAAGATCGTTACCCATATCATCATAATTTCTCCAGCGTTTATCCAGTCCTACTTCCATACCAAAATTGTTTTGATTGTTTTGGTAGAAAGAAGTCATCATGATCTTATTGGCATTGTACACATCAAAACCATACATAAAGTTGAAAAAGGCTGTTAAATCAAAATTTTTATAAACCGCATTTACACCAAATCCGCCAGAAAAATCAGGATTTGTATCCCCAATAACTTTTCTGTCCTTATCACCCACTACATAGCTGTTTGGGTCAGAAGGGTCAACAGGAGTCAGCTTTTTGAACTTAGCATTTCCGGGAACTGGTTCGCCTGAAAGATTTTTGGAGTTGGCTACGCCTTCTTTTAGTTTCCAGGTTCTGGTCACGGCATCAAACGATTCAAAATCATCCATGGTATAAAACCCATCGTTTACAAAACCATAAATCAAACCTTTTGTTCCGCCTACATAAGCACGGTAATCATCATCATTTAATAATTGTGTTCCTGCCCAGCCAGAACTCAAAATCCATTCCTGCTCGCCGCTGGACAGTTTGTCAATTTTGTTTTTGTTGTAACCGATATTAAAAGTCAAATCAACCTGAAAGTCTTTTTTCTTAATAACACTTCCGTTAAGAGCCAATTCGACACCTTTGTTAGAAGTTTGTCCAACATTGGTCATCATTTTTGTAAAACCGGAAACCGAAGCAATATCAGAAGGCACTAATAAATCTTTTACTTTATTATAATAGAAATCAAGAGTTCCGGTTAATCTTTCTTTAAAGAAACCAAAGTCAATACCGGCATTTGCCGTATAAGTTGTTTCCCATTTTACATTTGGATTATTAAGATACTGGCTGTTGTAAAAATTATAGTAATACTGATTTTCTTCTCCCCATCCTACAGAACGATCTCTGGAAACACCGTAATATTTTGCATATAAATCTGCTTTTATTCTGTCATTACCAGAAGCTCCATAACTCAAACGAAGTTTTAGATTAGAAATCGTTTCATTATCTTTTAAGAAACTTTCATTAGAAACCCTCCATGCAAAAGCACCAGCAGGAAAAACACCCCATCTATTGTCTGGACCAAATTTTGTAGAACCGTCTGTACGAACGGTAAACGTAAACAGGTAACGATCATCATAACCGTAATTGGCTCTTCCAAAAAATGATGCTATTCTATTTGGAGATTCAGCCAGTGAACCGTTATCAAAAGGGGTTCCCAATGCCAGATTATCTAAAGCTTTTGAACCCGAAATGTCATCAGGAAAATAGCGGGTGCGGTAAAATTTAGCCGAACTTTCCTGATCTTTTATTTCCTGCCCGATCATTAACTGAAAATCGTGACGCTCTTTTAGTTTGAATCCGTAGTTTAATACGTTATTCAACTGCCAGCGAGGCGACTGCGTCATTGACCAGTATACTACCGGCAGATTATTATTATCTGTGGCGACACGAGTATCTGTTCCATAAAAGCGACCGTCTTCATCATATTTATATTCATAACCAAAAGAAGAACGCAGTGTTAATCCTTTTTTAATTGTCCAGGTTAAGGCTCCGGTTGTATTAAAAATTCTTGTAGTGCGTTTACGGTAATTTTTTTCTGCTTCTTCAATTGGATTAAAACGCGGTTTTACTTCATAATCTTCCGGATCAAAGTACGTGTTATCAACTGGTAATGTCATATAGTCTTCAAGACCTGCAGTTGGTGCTTCACGCAAAGCTCTAAGCAGACTTACACCATCTGTACCCGAACCATCTATGGTACGATTGGTTAAACGGGTTTGGTACTCAAACGTAAGATTATCTGTTAACTTAGAATTCAGGATTAAGTAAACATAATTCTGGCGTAATCCTGTTCCCACCAATGCTCCCGGCTGATCCTGATTTACAAAGGTGAATTTGAATTTCGTTTTTTCACTTCCGCCATTTACGTTAATGTCTGTATATCTTGCAATTGGGTTACTTCCAAAAATTTCATCCTGCCAATCTGTACCTTTGTTTGCTTTATAAATGTACAATTCGCTGGCTTTACCGTACATATTATAAAATCCCGTAGGATTAGAACTGCTCTTACGCGCATTTTCGTACTGCAGCATTACATATTCATACGGATCCATTACATCTAAATGATTGGCAAGCGTTTTAATCTGCGTATAATTGTGAATGTTTACTGAAACTTTTCCTGCTTTTGGCACTTTAGTAGTAACAATAATTACTCCGTTAGCACCTCTGGCACCGTAAACAGCCGTTGAAGCCGCGTCTTTTAAAACTTCTACAGATTCGATATCTGTCGGCGGGATATCATTTAGATTTGCGACCTCAAAACCATCAACTAAAATCAAAGGAGAATTATCCTCGGTAATAGAACCTCCTCCACGAATTCTAATTTTTACTTCTGATCCCGGAGAACCATCTACAGTAGTAACCTGAACTCCCGGAAGCCTTCCTGTTAAAGCTTCGGCCACATTTGCAGTTGGTACTTTTGCCAGTTCTGTTCCTTTTATACTCGCAATTGCTCCGGTTAAGTTTTTACGTTTTTGCGTACCGTAACCAATAATCACGACTTCGTTTAGCTCGCTGTTAGATTCTTTCATTTGAACCGTAACTCCGGATGTTCGTCCTTTTAAGGCTACGGTTTCATCATTCATACCAATAAATTTAACTATTAATACGGCGGTTTCGGGATCGGTTACCGGAATGCTGAATTTACCATCAAAATCAGTAACGGTATTTGTGTTTTCATTTTTAACCAAAATTGTCGCTCCGGGAATGAGCCCCATATTATCCCTAACGGAACCTGTTACAGTTACACGTTTCTGAGCATTGGCACTATAGGTCAAAAACAAGACAGCTAAAATGCTCCAGATGTATTTTTTTATCATCATAACTAGAATATTTTTTTATGTAACCAGCCACGGTTTTGGATTTAATACTTACTGTAAAAGTTTTCAATGACGATATTCATCATGATTACTTCATTTGTAAGAGTTACAAATCCATAAATGACTGCTAAGATATTTTGTTAATTGTCTGAGTATTTTTTTTGTAAAAGAGGTACTAAAGCTCGTTTAAAAGGAAACTGACATCAGTTACTTTACTGCCTTCTATTGGAAAAGTTCCTTCTAATTCTTTAGTTTTTACAACCTGCATATTCTGGTCTAAACATTCTATTTTAACCCGAACGTTATTAGCCTCTTCACCGGTTTGAAACAGAACAAAATCATCTGTATAATTAATTCCCCCGTTTGCTGTTGCTTTGCTTCTGGTAACAAACATGTCTTCCTTTACATACGTTCCGTCAGAAACCTTGTAACCGCTTCTTTTTACAGAAACTGTTGTTTTAATGGTTGTATAACTTTTGTCTGCTGTAATATCTGATGACTTCAAACGCAGCGTTCCGGTCCTCGTGATAATATTCAGCGTAACCGGTTCTTCAAACGGAGATGCATACGGCACGGCATCTGATAAGTTTACATGCTGGTTTGCCAATGCCGGCTGAGGAACAATCAGTTCGTTTAAATTGACTGGCATAGGAATCATCTGCTCCGGCACATCACTTGCTACTAATTTGTATTTGCCGCTCTCTAAAGAAAAAGGATACAGCGAACTATAGTTTGCAAAGTAATTTCCATCGTCTTTATAGATAAAAAGAGGTCTTGTCGAGATTCCGACGTTCAGGTTCCAAGGCGCGCCATTTAATTGATAATCTAATGATTTTACGGTGTAACTGTCGTATTTAAGATCATCATTAGAACAGGAAGCCACTACAAAAAGTACCGCCCCCAATGCGAGGAGTATGCTGATAATTTTCTTCATATCGTATTTATTTTAAAAATGAAGAATTCAACTTTTCGCATCTGCCGCGGCTAAAAAATAGTTTCGCTATGGGTATTGTTAATTGAGTAAGGTTTTTGGTTTGGTTCATAATTTTGGTTTTAGATAGTTAGTTAATTAAGTTAAGATTATGAAGCAAAACTATGTATAGCTATCCTCAAAATGGGGTAAATATTGCTTTTCGAAAAGGGTTAAATCGCTATTTATCCCTTTAAAATTGACTATTTACCAATTATTCTTATATTTTTTTATATGATGCAAAAAAATTATCCTAAATAAAAGAACAAATCATAAACAGAAGAAAATAAGACCTTAACGTTCTGCAGCTATTATTTCATAAAAAAACCTCATTACAGTTTTGTAATGAGGTTCTTCATTTTTTAATGCTAATGTTATTTCGATGCTGCATAACGAAACTGCCTGCGATATTCTGCCGGAGTATAATTGTATTTGGCCCTGAAACATTTTCCGAAATATTTGAGATCGTTAAAGCCTACTTCAAAACAAACTTCCTTGATTAATAAATCTTCGTTTTTAAGAAGTTCGGCAGCCTCGCTTAATCGCATATCCCGAATGAATACGACAGGCGAAACTCCGGTGATATTTTTAAGCTTATTAAAAAAACTGGCGCGCGACATGCACATTAATTTTCCTAATTCATCAACAGAAAAGTCTGATTTAGAAATGTTTTCTTTTACCAGTTCGATAACCTGAAGCATGAATTTATTGTCTTTTTGGGAAATCTGCAGCGGATTTTCTTCGGCAATTTCGGCGACACTTCCGGTAGAATACAAGCGCTGTAAACGAATACGCTGTTCTAAAACATTTTTGACTCTTGCCTTTAAAAAACTAACGTTAAAAGGTTTTGTGATATAATCATCGGCTCCATATTCCATTCCTTCTAACTTACTTTCAATTGCGGTTTTGGCACTCAGTAAAATAATGGGAACATGGCTTATTGAAAAGTTATTTCGAATAATTTTAAGCATTTCGATACCGTCAAGTTCAGGCATCATAATATCACTTATTATAAAATCAGGAGCCAGCTCTGCGGCTTTTAAATGACCTTCAATTCCATTTTCGGCAGTATAAACGCTGTAATCATCTTTTAAAATAGAAACAATAAAACCTCTTAATTCCGGATCATCTTCGACTATTAATCCAACAGGCTTTTCTCTAACAGTTTCTTCGATTATTTCATCTTCTACTAATTCTTCATGAGTTTGATTATCAATTAAATGCTCCTTTGCTTTATCGAATATTATTTCTGTATCATCCGCAAAATGGCTGTATCCTTTTAAAAAGCTGATTGTAAAACTGCTTCCTTTACCCACTTTAGTTTCTACAATAATTTCTGCACCGTGTTTATCAACCGAATCTTTTACAATAGAAAGACCAATTCCGGTACTGGGATTAAAAGGATTTTCGTTGTAATTTGAAAAGCGTACAAACAATTTTTTCTGAACCACAGCGCTAATTCCTGGTCCGTTATCGCTTACCTTTAAATACACATTTTTATCAGATTCTTCAACCTGAACCTCAATTACACTTCCTTTTTTGCAATATTTAAATGCGTTAGAAAGCAGGTTTACCAGGATTTTATCCAGATTATCAACATCAGCCCAAATATGCGGTTTGGTATCGGCGGTCGTAACTTTCAATTGTATATTGCGCTGCAAGCTGGTTTCTTTAAAATTTTCGCAGACCTCTGTGGCAAATCCGCCTAAATCTATTTCGCGCACCTCAAGTTTTCTATCCTGCATTCTTCTCAAATCTAAAATCTGATTGACCAGGTTGAGTAATTTATTACTGTACTTTTCAATAACACGAAGCTGCGATTTTACCGAATCGTTTATTTCATGATCTGAAAGCATAACTTCCAAGGGCGCCGTAATCATCGTAAGCGGCGTACGAATTTCATGCGATATATCTGTAAAGAAATTTAACTTCAACTCACTCACTTCTTTTTGAACCCTTACATCATTTCGCAGTTTCAAAATGGTCAAAATTCCTCTTCGAATGAGCAAAAACAAACCAACTCCCATTAAAAAGTAGCAGAAATAAGCAAAATAAGTTCCCCAGACAGAAGGCCGAATTGTAATTTTAATCTGTCTCTCGTTGTCCAGCCATAAATTGTGGCCGTTTGTAGAAGATACGATCAAGGTGTAACTTCCTCTGCCCAGATTGGTATAATTAATTGACTGGCCTCCTTTAAGATAATTCCACTCTTTATCAATACCTTCCAGTTTGTAACGGTAGACAATATTTTCATTTTTAATAAAATCTAAAGCCGAAAACTGGACTCTGAAAAAATTCTGATCGTGCTGCAGCGTAACTTCTTTGAGTAAATCGGTATTTTTGGGAGTTTCCGGATTGATTTCAAATAATTCTTTATTGTTTACTAAAAATCCTGAAATCGCCAAATAAGGTTTAAACGTTGAAGGTTTAATGGCTTCCGGTTTAAAATACAATACGCCGTCTGAATATCCCAAAACAATTTCTCCATTTGCGAGTCTGCATCTTGTAGCTTCCGAAAAGATTTCTGTTCCAATAATCGACTTCAGTTCCGGAAAAGTTTCGCAGCTGTTATTTTTAGGATCAAACCTTACAATCTGGCTGTCGCCCATAAGCCAGATTTTACCAAATTTATCCTCCTGCATACCCACAACTCCTTCTAATGGAAACCCAAAATTTTCACTCCAAAAAGTTTTAACATCTACGTGATCCTGCTTGTCTACATGAACGAGAATCAGTCCTTTTCCGTTAGTTGCCAAGGCCAGACGGTTATCTGCAGTAACTATAATATCTAAAATATCGTTTCCGGATGCATGAAAATGTTCTTTAAACTGTATTTTGTCTGCCGGTTTGTTGGTAGAAGAAAAAGAAAACAATTTGTACGACGAAATAAAAAAGATTCTATGATCTTTTGTTTCTACAATTGAGCGAACTTTATCTGCGCTTCCGATTGGATAATTTTTCAGTTCGTTTCTATAACTTATAAAACTGATTTTATCGCCCGATTCCCGAATTAAATCAATTCCGCCTCCCCATGTTCCAAAGTAAATCTGACCATTTGAAGCCTGAAAAATTTTGTAAACATCATTAGAGCTAATACTGTATTTATCATCCTTATCGTATTGATAGTGATCTACTTTAAAATTGTAGGACTGTGATTTTGGTGTTAAACAAAAGACACCGTTTCCTCTGGTTCCAATCCAAACTCTGTTTTGAGAGTCCTGCATCATGCTGTAAATATCCGCTCCCCAGTCCGAACCGCTTTCAGATAAAATACCGTCTGATCCTAAAAAGCCGATTTTTCGTTTTTGAGAATCAAAAATTTCGATTTTTTCATCACGGCTGGCCGCCCAAAGATTGCCTTTGTTATCTGTCATCAAACTTCGAACATTGTGTTTTTTACTGCCCGATGTATGCAAGTCCAGGGTTAAGAAGTTACTGTTGTTAAAGGTGATCAAATCTAAGCCCTGTTTAAAAGAACAAAACCAAAGATTGCCTAATTTATCAAACATGGCGGTATGCATGACATCCGAAACCGTTTCTTTTGATTCCTTGATACAACGCATTACAGATGATAATTTGTTCTGTTTTTCATCCCAGTAACAAAATGCTCCTTTTGTCGACTGGATCCAGACTGTTCCGTTTGGAGCTGTAAGCAGAAAACTCTTTTGTTTACCCGCGGTTGTAACAGACTCGCTTGCATCTACCTGCAGCTGTTTTAGTTTTCGCGTAAGCAGATCAAACTGGAATACGCCAGACGGACTGTCAAACCAAAATAGTCTTGAACTGGTCAAGCCCAGAAAATTAATACTTTCGTTTACTAAACCCGGAAGTGTTTTTTTGTTGTAGTGCTCAAATTTTCCGGTTTTTATATCATAAAGGCAAAAACCGCTGCCTTTCGTTACAATCAAAACGGTATTGTCTGCCACTGTATTTACAAGTAGAATATCATCTTTGATTCCTAAATCCAAATCAAAAAAAGTACTTGATTTTTTGTTATATCGTGTAAACTTGCCGCGATCTCCTCCAAACCAAAGATCTTCTTTTGTTTCATCAGCGATATTAAACGAAGATTTTCCGTACTGTCCCGTCATATTCGAAAAGAAATATTCAGGTACTTTGCTCGACTTATTTAACCTGCAGATTCCGGCATCGGTTAAAAACCAAGTTGTTCCTGATTTGTCTTCAAAAACATCTGTAATTTTTCCGAATTGTCTGGCCGAATCAAAAGTAATGCGTTTGGTTTGCTTATTCGGTTCAAAAACAATCATAAAGTTTTTATCTGTGGGAAAAAGCCATGTTCTTCCGGAAGGCATAATCTTAAAATGATCAAAAGTTACAGCGGGCGATTTTCCTTCTATCGGATTATGAAAATTCAGCTCATTGGTATCAAAGTAGTAAATATCATTTTTTTCAGACTGAATCCAGATTCGGCCCTGATTATCAAACTTAAATTTAGAGACACGATTTGATTGTATGTTAAGCGAAAGATCTTGTTTTACTTTAAATTTACTAAAAGTATTTCCGTCGTACCGAATTAATCCGTTGAAAGATGCCAGCCAGATAAATCCTTTTTTATCTTGCTGAATGCCCAAAACGCGCGACTGGCTCAGCTTACCATCATTAGAAAAATGCGTAAGAATACCTTTTGGCTGCCCTGTAGAAATGGTGCACATCAAAATAAATAAAACAACGATTATCTTATGCTTCAACATACTTTATTTGTTTTTAACGGAAATGACAAAAATATCAAAATTACTTTCCTAACCTAAAACAGTATCCAGATTTAGCAAAACAGCCTATATTAAATAGTGATTTGTCATCCTTTATTAATTTTTGCAAAATGAACAAAAAATACCCTTAAGCTTTACAACACCCTTTAAATAGCAATTAATCCTAAAGTGAAATAGAGAAACCTATAATTTTGTATTGCTGATTTGTAATTGTCACCAATTCAACATTTCAGAAAAATCTACTAACTATTAAACCAAAATTACCAGATAATTAAATGAAAAAAGTATACAAATTTATGTTTGTGCTAAATTTATTAGCAATAAACACTTTTGCACAGGAAAACCCCGCTTTTAAAAATCCAAATCTGCCTATTGAACAGCGTGTTGATGATCTTGTATCGAGAATGACTATTGATGAAAAAATCAGTCAGCTGATGGATTCTTCTCCTGCGATCGAACGTCTCGGAATTCCCGAGTACAATTGGTGGAACGAATCCTTGCATGGCGTTGCGCGTGCAGGATATGCGACTGTTTTTCCGCAGTCTATTTCAATTGCCTCATCTTGGGACCGTCAGTTAATTTATGATGTGGCCAATGTTATTTCGGATGAAGCGCGCGCCAAACACCACGAGTATTTAAGACGCGGGCAGCATGGTATGTATCAGGGATTAACATTTTGGTCTCCAAACATCAATATTTTTCGTGATCCTCGATGGGGCCGCGGACACGAAACCTATGGCGAAGATCCTTATCTAACCAGTCAATTGGGACTTAAATATGTAAAAGGTCTTCAGGGCACAGATCCAAAATATCTGAAAGTAATCGCTACGGCCAAACATTTTGCTGTACACTCGGGCCCTGAACCCTCCAGACATCAGTTTAATGCAGAAACCAGTGACATTGATCTTTATGAAACGTATCTGCCTGCTTTTCGTGCTTTGGTACAAGAAGGAAATGTATATTCGGTTATGGGCGCTTACAACCGCTTTCGAGGAGAATCCTGCAGTGCGAGTCCGTTTTTGTTTAATATTCTTCGAAATGACTGGGGATTTAACGGCTACATCGTATCAGATTGCGGTGCTGTTACAGACATTTGGAAATACCACAAAATAACACCCGATGCTGCTTCAGCATCAGCTTTGGCAGTAAAAGAAGGTCTGGATTTAGAATGCGGCAGCAATTACAAATCGTTAAAAGAAGCGCTGGACCGCAAACTAATTACCGAAGCCGATATTGATCTTACCATAAAACGATTGTTTACCGCCCGTTTTAAACTAGGAATGTTTGATCCTGACGAAATTGTGCCTTATGCCCAGATTCCTTTTTCTGTAAATAATAATGAAGCCCACAGTTTATTGGCCCGTACTGCATCTCAAAAAAGTATTGTGCTTTTAAAGAATCAAAATCAAATATTACCACTTTCAAAAAAAATCAAAACCGTTGCTGTTATTGGGCCAAATGCCGATGATATTCAATCTTTATGGGGAAATTATAACGGAATTCCGTCTAATCCGGTGACGGTTCTGAAAGGAATTCAAAACAAACTGGAGCCAGATTCAAAAGTTTTATATGCACAGGGAACACAGCTTGCCAAAGGAATTCCGGCAATGAAAGTTATTCCGTCTGCTTATTTTCAGAATGCTGAGGGAATTCAGGGTTTAACGGGCGAATATTTTGACAATAGTAAATGGGAAGGAAAACCTATTTTTACGCGTACAGATCAGAATATCGACTTTCACTGGGATATCGACACGCCAGATCCGCGCATGAAAATAGGCAATTACAGCGTAAGATGGACGGGTTATATTACAGCACCAAAAACGGGAGTTTACAGCATTTCTGAATGGGCAAAACCTTTTATGACGGTTGAAATCGAAACAGGAAAAACATCAGGAGGAAAAAATAATCATCATCCCCGTATTCGATCGCAAAAATTAACCTTAGAAGCCGGAAAAAAATATAAAATAGAAGTAAAATACCAAAACTTTTATGGTGATGCGATTGCACAGCTTTTGTGGGCTGAACCCGAAGAAAATCTGCTGGAAAAAGCAGTTGAAACCGCGAAACAGGCAGATGCCGTAATTTTAGTATTAGGATTAAATGAACGATTAGAAGGCGAAGAAATGAAAGTTGAAGCAGCTGGTTTTAACGGCGGAGACCGCACCAGTCTTGATCTTCCGGCTAATCAGGAAGAATTAATAAAAGCGATGAAAGCCACTGGAAAACCTGTTGTATTAGTTTTAATAAACGGAAGCGCACTTTCTATAAACTGGGCAAATGATAATATTCCGGCTATTTTAACGGCCGGATATCCAGGCCAGCAGGGCGGAAATGCTATTGCCGATGTGGTATTTGGAGATTATAATCCGGCGGGAAGGCTTCCGGTTACGTATTACAAATCGGTAAAACAGCTTCCTCAGTTTGAAAATTACGCCATGAAAGGACGTACTTATCGTTATTTTGATAAAAAACCGCTCTATCCATTCGGATTTGGTTTGAGCTATACCAAATTCAAATACAGCAACTTACAGATTCCTCCCAACACTACTGCCGAAAATGATTTTAAAATAACGGTAGACGTAACAAACATTGGCGGACGCGACGGCGACGAAGTAGCAGAATTGTATTTGAAAGATGAAAAAGCCTCTACTCCCCGACCAATCTGGCAATT
This sequence comes from Flavobacterium johnsoniae, assembly GCF_001879205.1. Lineage (GTDB taxonomy): Bacteria > Bacteroidota > Bacteroidia > Flavobacteriales > Flavobacteriaceae > Flavobacterium > Flavobacterium johnsoniae_A. The sequence goes on along the minus strand of NZ_MLFK01000009.1, from coordinate 166,026 downwards.
AGAAGGTTTTGAACGTATCAGTTTAAAAAAGGGCGAAACAAAAACGGTTAGTTTTACCATTACACCAAGACAGTTATCGATGATCAACGACAAAAACCAGCTTGTTGTAGAACCGGGATGGTTTACCGTTTCAATTGGCGGCAAACAGCCAGACGGTTCAGCCGATATTCAAACGGGCCGAATCAACATTACAGGAAAAACAATTTTAATGGACAAATAGTTTTTTCCTAATCTACAACTTTACTAACCTAATTTTTATAAAAATGAACCAAAACCTTGCTGTCGCAGATTATGCGGTTTTTATTATTTATTTCATCGTAGTTTCTGTCTACGGTTACACCGTCTATCGTAAACGTAAACAGGACGAACACGATGCTAAAGCTTATTTTCTTGCTGAAGGAAATTTAACCTGGTGGGCCATTGGAGCATCTTTAATCGCCTCCAATATTTCAGCAGAACAATTCATCGGAATGAGCGGTGAAGGTTTCTTTTTAGGAATCGCTGTTGCTGCTTACGAGTGGCTTGCTGCCGTTGCTCTTATTATTGTAGCAGTTTGGTTCATACCTGTTTATCTTAAAAACAAGATCTACACGATGCCTCAGTTTTTAAAAACACGTTACAACGAATCGACGGCTTTGATTATGGCGGTTTTCTGGTTGTTCTTGTATGTTTTTGTAAACTTAACTTCAATCCTTTATTTAGGTGCCGTTGCTATTAACGGACTTGCGGGAGGTGAATACCTCCATGTAATCATGGTTGGATTGGCAGTTTTTGCTTTATTTATCTCTTTAGGAGGAATGAAGGTTGTGGCGTATACAGACGTTATTCAGGTTGCCGTATTAATTATTGGAGGGCTTGTAACTTCTTATATTGCCTTAACAACAGTAGGACAATATTTTGGCGTAGGCGAAAATGCCATTGCAGGTTTTAAAGTTTTAATGAGAGAAGCTCCAGAACATTTCAAAATGATTATTCCAAAACCAACTGCGAATTCTTCTCAATTGGAAATCGACAAATATTTAACTTTCCCTGGTTTGATGTCGTATCTTGCCGGTATCTGGATTATCAACTTAAACTATTGGGGCTGTAACCAATACATTACGCAAAGAGCTCTTGGTGCCGATTTACAAACGGCTCGTACCGGAATTTTGTTTGCAGGTATGCTGAAGTTATTAATGCCGTTAATTGTAATGCTTCCCGGAATTGCGGCTTACGTTTTATACAAAGACGGTCATTTACCGCAGTTAGTGGGCGGAAAAGACGGCGCTTATTCTGCTGTATTGACTTTCCTTCCAACAGGATTAAAAGGACTTTCTGTAGCGGCTTTAACGGCTGCAATCGTAGCTTCATTAGCCGGAAAAGTAAACAGTATTTCTACAATCTACACCTTAGATATTCATAAAAAATACATCCAGAAAGAAGCGGGAGAAAAACAACAGGTAAATATTGGCCGTCTTGCGGTTTTTGCAGCAATGCTTCTAGCGGTATTATTTACATGGAATGATATCTTAGGAATTGGCGGTGTTGGTGGTTTCACTTACATTCAAAAATATACAGGATTCATCAGCCCTGGAGTTTTTGCTATGTTCTTCCTTGGAATGTTTTGGAAAAGAACAACCGGAACTGCAGCAATTGTAGGTGTAATTCTTGGATTTGTATTGTCTGTATTGTTTAACGAATATGCTCCAATGTTATTTGGAAACGAAACTTTATTATACACAGCATACCCTAACGGAAAAGGCGCATTCGAAATTCCGTTCCATATTTGTATGGGATTATCATTTTTCTTTACCATGCTGGCCATGATTCTAATTAGTTTCGCCGGACCAAAAGTGAATCCAAAAGCGTTTGAAATAGACTCTGAAATGTTTAAAGTAAAACCACAAACTACCGTTTTAATCGTAATTACACTATTGATTATTGTAGCATTATATGTGAAATTCTGGTGATATCTTTTTCAAAAAATTGCTGCAAATTCACTTGAAAATAAGTCAATTTCTTTAAATCATTCATAAAATGATTTGTAAATTATAAACTAGCTTACAAGCCAAAAGGCGCCAATTGAATACAATTGGCGCCTTTTTTTATACCTACCCACATAACTAAAAACTTGTATTTATGCGGCAGGGCTCACCCTTTCCTATTTAACAATCAATGCAATACTGGTTTTAGCATACTGGTTAACTGCAATTTTCACCTCATCAAAATCAGGTGCTGAGAGTTTGGGTTTATAATTTTTAGAAAATCCAAATCCTTCTGTCGGATAACCAATCATATTTCTATCACATTTTCCGTTATTATTCAGGTCTTGATAAACCGCAATAGCATAATCGCCATCCGGCAGGTTTTTGAACGTGTAGACCACTTTATTTTCTGCCGCTTTTACTTTTGCGGTGGCAATCTGTGACTCATTATCAAGAAAGCCTTTCTCTTTATCGTACAATCCAAAAAAAACAGATCCTTTGCCTGGTTCCACCCCCGTTACTTCAACGCTGAAATTATGTTGGGCAAAAAGTGCTGAATTAACTGTTACAAGTACTATCAAGCTTATCATTTTAATTTTCATAAGTAATATAATTTAGGATTTACAATAGAACCTTTTCCATCTCCTCTTTCTCTAATGGGTTAAAAAAGTGATTCATTTTTTTTACATTCCCTTTTTTAAAGGCCTGATAGGGTTCTGATTGTGAGAGCAGCCATTTTTTTATCATACTTTTAAAAATGAAGGTGATTCCTTTTTGGAGAGGATGAATTTTCTGGCGGACCATCTCGAAATAATCGTTCAAATTTTGCTCTCGAAAACCTAGAATAGTATCTAAATCTTCACCATCTTTTAAAATCCCGCAGTGAAAATTTTTCTCTGCAAACGCCTTTTGTGGAAAAGCAGCTTCGCCTAAGCCAAATTCAGCAAACATTTTGTCTAGAAAAGATCCATAAGTAATAACACAGTCCTCTCCCCCTCCCAGGTTGAATATTTGTTTCTCTAGTTTTTTTTGATTTTCCACTGCTTTAGCAAAAGCTCTGCCTGTATCTTTTGGCGTACAGATTTCCATTGGCGTATCCAGCGGCATGTGAAACATCAATTTGGATATCTTATGGTTTCCCATAATTGCAGCGAGACGAAAAATACTCCATGATAATTTGGATTTTGCAATCAACGACTCACACAACACCTTTGTTTCTCCATACTGATCACCAGGGCTAGGCTGCAAAACATCATTGATACTGATCTCGGGATTCTTCATCCTGTCACCATAAACTGAAATACTGGAACTAAAAATCAAATAACAATCTGGTGAATTCTGCTCTAAAGCGTAAATAAGATTTTCGGTCCCTCTCACATTGACACTGTAAGCCATCTCCGGATTTATATCTGCAAGAGGTGGAATAACCGCTGCCAAATGGATCGCTGCATCTTTATTTTGGGTAACTTTCAGTACTTCTTCTCTATTGCTGATATCGCCATAAATAATCTCTACACGAGATCGAAAGGGAGCCAGTTTTTTTACCGAATTTTGGGTTTTTAAATCAAAAACAGTTATTTCATAATCGGTATGCCCAACCAGATGCTGCAAGGTTTCAATTCCTACAGTTCCAGAGGCACCGGTCATCAGTATTTTTTTTCGTGATATCTTATTTTCCATTTTTTTTAATTTAACATTAGTCTTTTTCAATCCGATTAAATTTTGATTAAAAAGCTATATTTGTTATACAATATGTTCACTATTTAACGTTGTGTTCTTTTTTGATCACTACGTAAAACTATTAAAGAAGAATGTATTTACTGTTTCAAAAACGGATGCTGCTGTTCATTAGCGAACAAAGACTACTGCTTTTGTAGCGTATGTAAAATAATTTATGATGGATTTAAGAAAAGACAGAAGGGTTCAGTATACTAAAAAAATATTGCGTGAGGCATTATTTAGTTTACTGAACGAGAGGGAATTGAGCGAGATTACCATAACCGAACTGTGTAAAACAGCCGATGTCAACCGCAATACATTTTATCGGCATTATACTATTCCGCTGGATATACTGCTTGAAATAGAAGATGATGTTTTTGAAAAACTCTCAGTGGTTTTGCGTAAAAGCACCAATATGGATGATGTGATACTGCTCAGCTGCCAGTTACTGGAAAGCGACAAGCAGATGAGTAAAATTGTGTTTACCAAAGCGGATGGAAGCGGAATTCTGTCCCGAATCCTGGCAAGTGTCCGGAATAATTTTCCAGTTGAAAATCAAATAGAACTTACTGACGAAGCGAAGCCTTTTGTTGAAATGGCCTACCAGTTTGGCGAAAAAGGAAGTATTGCTGTCATCAAAAATTGGATCGAAAATGATTTCTCTATTCCTGCTGAAAGTATTGCACAAATGATAAGTTATCTGGTAAATAAGCTCAATAAATTATAGCCATTTTTATAAGTCGCCACTTCTGGATTTGATCATTAACAGCGCTTACATCAGAAAAATGGCTGTCACAAAGATTCCAGCAGACAGATTTTTATTAAATTAGCACAAACAAACTAAATTATGGAACTTAAAAACATTGTGGATCGTACATCAGAAAAAGCGATGAGTTTTGTCGATAATTTTGAAATTCTCGATTTAAGTAATTTGGATAATAATCACTTTTTTTCCTTCAATTATTCCCGAAAGACATTCTACACGGCCACCTTGTTACAAGGAGATTATCATATTGAATTTGAAGATGAAAAAATTGAGTTAACGGGCAATACGCTGCTATTTACAACTTCCAAAATTCCTTTCGGTATTGATACCGTAACTGGAATTTATAAAGGTATCAGCTGTATTTTCAAAGAAGAGTTTATAACTAAAAATAATAGTGGTTACCGTTTGCTGGAATTTCCAATATACAAACCAGGCAGACAAAATATTTATTCGCTGACCGATGAACAAGCCGAAAATTTTACAGCCATTTATGCTAAGATTTTCGATGAAAAGCGCGATAACGGTCATTATAAAGAAAGTTTACAACGCAACTACCTTCTTGAACTTATTTTTAATGCCCAAAAGCTTGACCCTGCGGCATCCTACATCAAGAAAAACAATACTACTGAAGAGATAGCCTGTTCCTTTATAAGACTATTGGAATCACAATTTCCTATCGACAATCCGCAAGATGTTATTAAACTAAAAACTGCCGGTGAATTCGCAGAACATTTATCGCTGCATCCCAATTATTTAAACCGTCAGGTGAAGCTTTCAAAAGGAAGAACCGTCAGCGATATCATTAATGCAAGGATTGAGCAGGAAGCAAAGATTCTACTGAAATTGACCAATTGGAATATTGCAGAGATTGCCAATTCATTAGGCTTTGAAGAGCCTTCCCACTTTAATACATTCTTCAAAAAGCATACTAAAGCTGCTCCCACAGATTATAGAAAATTAAAAAGAGAGTAACCCTTATGCCCTTTTTAAACTAAAAAGTTTGATTTAGGTAAGGATTGGTTTTAATTACGTTATATTCCGAAATGCCATTAGCGCGACCTTTGTCTTATAATTTTAAATAATAAAAATGACAAAGATAGCATTAGTGACCGGTGCCAATAAAGGCATTGGTTTTGAAACAGCAAAACAACTTGCACAAAAGAACATTAAGGTTTTATTAGGAGCCAGAAATGAAACCGAAGGAAAAAAGGCAGAAACGGCTTTACGTGATTTGTCGTTAGAGGTTACCTACGTAAAACTGGACATCAGTAATTCAGAAGATATCGCGGCCGTTACAAGCTACATTGAAAGCCAATATGGTGTATTGGACATTTTGGTCAATAACGCCGCAGTATTTCTTGACGGTGAGTGGTTCGGCAATAATGTAGAATCGGTACCTATGAAAACACTTCGTGACACCTTTGATATCAATTACTTTGGAACAGTCGAACTTACCCAGGCATTGTTGCCGCTAATTAAAAAAAGTGATGCAGGCCGTATTGTAAATATCAGCAGTTTATCTGGTTCATTTGGAGTTCATCTTGATGAAAATCATTGGCTGTATCAATTAAAACCTTATACGTACAGTGCTTCTAAAACTGCATTGAACCAATTTACGGTTTTCCTTGCAAATGCACTTAAGGCAACCAATATCAAAGTAAACGCAGCAAGTCCGGGATGGGTAAAAACATCTATTGGATCAGATCAGGCGCCGCTTACACCAGAAGAAGGTGCAAAAACAGGCGTTGCATTAGCTTTGCTGGAGGATAATGGTCCAACAGGAACTTTTTCTCAATCTGGTGAGGTATTTCCGTGGTAATTTGGAAAAAATAGTAAACTGATTTATGTTAGGCTGTTTATTTACCGAAATATTTATTCTATATTAAATAGGGTGAAAATATAACGGTAAATAAACAGTTTCTATAAAAGTCATTATTATAGAAATTTCTGAATGTCCCTACAGAACCCTATGTTAACCAAGCCCATTATCGGTGGACTTTACTGATGCCGCGCTGGGTAAGAGCGATAACGACAAACCCAGCTTACGCGGCAATTATTATTTTGAAAAATCTTCTTCTGTCATTGCATTATTTAAGAATACCCCTGTATTATTCCCTGTCGATACAGCGTATGATACTGCACGAATAGGATTGGTACTGTCTCCAGAAGCGAATATATTTTCCACAGTGGTCTGCTGAAATCCATCTACTTTGATAAGTCCCTGTTCCGTCAGTTCACAACCCAGTAATTCGGGGATTTTACAGTGCTGTTCAAAAGGAGGTCTCGAATAAATCGTTTTCAATTCAAAACTTGAATGGTCTGAAAAAATTATTTCTTCAACAACACCGTTTTTATGTTTCAATGAGGTGATTTCCTTTTCAACTATTGAAATATTGTGCCTTTTGATTTCATCGGTCTGCTCTTGTGTCAATTCCGATTTTCCATTGGTAAACAGGGTCAGATCCTTTGTCCAGTTGCGAATAAGCCGGGACAAATGAAATGCACCATATCCATTTGCCAAAATCCCTGTTTTTTGATTCTTTACTTCATAGCCGTGGCAATACGGGCAATGAAGTACACTGATTCCCCAACATTCAGAAAATCCCTCAATTTTTAGCATGCTGTCTTTTAAACCTGCTGCAAAAATGAGTTTTTTTGCTGCAAATACTTTTCCTGATTGTGTTGAAATCTCAAATCCTTTATCGGTTTTTCTTCCACTAACAGCAAGGTCCGTTACAAATTTTACTGTGTCGTATTTCAAAACTTCTTTCTTTGCTTTATCCGCGATAACGGCTGGCGCTATTCCATCTTGCGTCAAGAAGTTATGTGAATGGGGAGTCTGTCTGTTGCAAGGCAGACCGCTGTCAATAATCAAGACATTTCTTAATGCCCGTCCCAAGGCCATTGCTGCCGAAAGTCCTGCATAACTTCCTCCAACTATAATTACGTCAAAATTTTTGTTATCTTTCATTTCATTAAAATTTAAAAATGATGTTAATGGTAAAGGTAAAGCTAAAACTGATAAAGCCAGTCCGCCTTGTTTTATCAGTTCTCGTCTTGATATTTTTTTCGCTTCAGCCATTTGTTTTATAGATCTGTGTCGTTTCTTAAAGTGCAAGGCTCCATAACGCGATCCGTTCCGCGATTGCCTCGGGTGCCTCGATGTGAAGGAAGTGGCCGATGTCTGGGACGACCTCCATTGCATGCTGGGCGGCGAACCGATGTCGGTCGTCAACCTGCGCGGGGAGGATGCAGTCGTCGTTGGCACCGTAAAGCTGCAACAGGGGCACCTTGATCGGCTTAGACATGCGTCGCGTCGCCCCAATCATGCCAGGTCGCAACATCGCCCGGTAGTACTTTAGAGGTGCAGGCATGCTCGCCCGCAGGTGCTCATGCAGCTCCGCCTTGAGAGCAGGATCGAGCGAGAAGCCGGGCGACCACTGACGCCAGAGGTGGTCGATGAGGGATAGATCGCGGGCGGTGGCTACCCAGCCGCTTCCTGGCAGTTGAAAAAGCCCCATGTACCAACTCCGGCGTAGCTGAGCCAGGTGCGTTAGCCGGCTCATGAACGTGAGTGGGTGAGGGATTCCTAGCGCGACCGCACGTACAATCTTCTCCGGTGCTGTAACGCAGGCATCGTATGTGATCAGAGCGCCCCAGTCGTGGCCAATCAACTCCACAGGCCGTCCCGGAGACCAGCGGTCGATTAGTGCGAGCACGTCGCTGGTGAGGGATACAAAGTCGAACGGCCCAGCGGTTGGGGACGGAGAGTAACCGCGAAGCCAAGGTGCGACGACGTAACGTCCGCGACGGCCGAGCTCGGCCAGGAAGAGCCTCGCGGTCGGTGGATGGTCTGGGAAGCCGTGCAAGAAGACAGTTGGTTGACCATTTGGATCACCACCCTGCAGTGCGTGAAAGGTTCCATGTGGCAGGTCGAAGGTGACGTGTTCGAACTCCATGTGTGTCATCTCTTCTCCAGGAGTCGTTGAATGAGAGACGATGTCTTTGCTTTTTGATATGAACTCACCTTGTTCTGATTCGCTGCGAATTTTCTCCATTGTATTGATATTTAAGATGATTTATTTTGCTGTTTTTACACTTTTATATATTGCTCCTTCAAACTGTGTATAGGCGTAATTATTAAGAAATAGTACCATTCCTGCCATTTTTCCTATAATGTTTCGGAATTTTGGATTTTTAGCATTTATCACTTTAATAATTTTGTTCACTATTAGAGAAGGCTCATCTCCATTTGCCAAACCATTTTTGATATACTTATTCACTTGCTCTTTATAGTTGCTGTATTCTGTTATATTTCCATCAATAGCAATCATATTTATGCCAATATTTGTTTTTGCCCACATAGGCTCTACCATGCTAACCTTGATATTAAATTGGCTTACCTCAAAACGCAATGACTTAAAGAATCCTTCTAAGGCATGTTTGGATGCAGCATATATGGGGTGCATAGGTAAAGATAAAAGCCCCATCATTGAACTCACTGTAACAATTTGACCAGACTTTTGTTTCCTGAAATAAGGCAAAATTGCTTTTGTTACATTTACTGTTCCCCAAAAATTAGTTTCAAATTGAAGTTTCCCTGCCTCTGCTGAAGTTTCCTCTGCTAATCCAATGAGCATATAACCCGCATTATTCACCAGAACATCTAATTGTTTTACGGTTTCAAATAATTGCTTTGTAAATTCTTCTATCGATTTTTCATCTGTAACATCTAAAGACAATACCTTGAAAGGAACTGTGGCTTGCAGTTTTTCTGCATTTCTGCTAGTACCAATTACATTGTGTCCTTCTGTATGCAGCTTGTTTGCTAACATCAATCCAAAACCTGATGATGCTCCTGTAATTAAAATTGTTTTCATCTTATTTTCTTTTTTAACCCAACAGAAACATAGTTTTATACTTTTTAAAAATGTTTTTACTATGCAGCTCTTTTTATTTAGTATTTCTGTCTGGTTCATTATTTATAAATGCCTTTACTGATTAAATGGTTTAATTATAGTTTTTCTAAATCTGGCGGAATCAGTTTATACATCACCGGTGTTACAATTCTTGCAAGGATTGTTGAACTTATAAGCCCTCCAATTAATACGATCGCTAAAGGAGATATCTGGGGATTGGGATTTACCGCCAGGGGAATCAAACCACAGATTGCGGTAACGGATGTCAAGACTACCGGAAGAAAACGGGTTTCTCCTGCAATAGCAATCGCTTCGTCAATGGACTTTCCTTCCTGTCTTAATTGATTTGTAAAATCGACCAGAAGAAGGGAGTTTTTGACCTGAATTCCCGACAATCCAATAAAACCAATAATAGAAACCAACGACATTGGATTCCCTGATGCTATTAAAAATAATACGCCTCCTAAAATACCTAAAGGAATGATGGACATAACAATAATAATCCCTTTAAATGTTTTAAACTGAAGCAGTAAAACAGCAATAAATAAGAACGTACTCAATATAATTACAGAAAGAAAATTACCTCCCAAAGCATCACCTTCTGATTCTTTTTCTCCGGATAGTTTGTAATAATAACCTTTTGGCATTTCAAGTTTATCCAATTTTGGTATAATATGTACCAGCAGGTCATTTGCTAAATAACCATCTTTTGTCATGGCACTGACTTTTGAAAAGGGAGATTTATTAAAGTGGTTTATGGCCGTTGGTGCTGTTTCAAAAGATACCGCTGCAATTTGATTCAATGCAATCGGTGTTCCCTGAACATTGTTTACATATAAATTTTTCAGTGCATCAAGATTCGAAAACTTATCCCTTGGTAAAGTAATGGTTACGTTTCTTGCATCTCCACGGTCGTCTATATAATCTCCAACTGTTAAACCGGCAACAGCTAGTCGAATTACTTTATCAACCTCGCTGGTCAGTACGCCTAAGGTTCTCGCTTTTTCTTTATTAATCTTTATTTTGATATCGGTTTTATAGGTATTCAACTCGTTATTGATGTAAACTGTTCCTTCCTGATTTCGCAAGATGGTTTCTACCTGAGAAGATAACTTACGTAAAACCGCCTGGTCTTCGCCGAATAACCGCACTACTATATTAGCTTCTAATGGCGGTCCTTGTTCAAAATCTTTTACCTCTACTTTAGCATAAGGTATCGTTTTAAATTTTTCGCGCAATTCTTGTATAAGACTAGTTTTATCGGAAGGTTTTGCTTCATCGTCCAACTGCACGAAAATCTGGGCAAAATCAGATTTTCTGTCCTGAGGATGCACGTTGTAGTAAATCTGAGGGTTTCCGTGTCCCACATTTGAAGTGAAATACACAATTTCTTTGTGGTTTTTCAATTCTTTTTCCACCAGTTTTGTTACCCTGTCACTTTCAGAAATATTAGCTTGAAGAGGCATTTTGATGTTGATTAAAAACATCGGTTTTTCTGAAGTTGGGAACAATTTAAATCCGGCTGCCGAAAACAATCCAAACGCTATGACACTTAAAAACAAAGAAATCGCAATAGTCGTTTTTGGGAATTCCAATGCTTTTGGCATAATATCCCTGTAGGCTCGGGTAAGGAACTTTTGCAAATATTGAAGAAAGATGTTTCCTTCAGCGTGATCGTGCGTTTTTAAAAATCGGCTTCCCAAAAACGGAACCAATGTCAGCGCCACAATCATAGAAGCCAATACACTGGTGATAACCGCCATAGGCAGACTTCGGAGAAACTCACCTGCCATATCCGGAAGAAAAGCCAATGGTATAAAGGCTATAACCAAAGTAGCGGTAGTACCTACAACAGCAATACCAATCTGTTTTGTTCCTTTTAAAACGGCGTCCATTTTAGAATGTCCTTCACGCAGCCAGCGCTCAATATTTTCTACCACCACAATACTGTCGTCAACCAGCAGTCCTAAAGCAACTACCAGCCCCACAATGCTTAACTGGTTTAAAGAATATCCCAAAGCATTCATTGCAATTAACCCTAAAGCCAATGATAAAGGGATGGATATCATTACAATTAGAGAGGCTCTCCCTCCTAACGGCACCAACGTAATAACAACCAAAAGAATAGCTAAACCAAAATCAAAACCCAAATGGCCTAAACGTCTTGATACCATATCGGCCTGGTCAAAGTTTTTTGTTAGTTTGATGTTAGCAGGCAGCTCTTTAGAAAATGCCTCTATTAGCGGCAAATATTCTTTTTGAACATCGCTGATGTTTACATTGTCTTTCATTCCGGCAGTAACCAAAACACATCGGTGGCCGTTAATTCTGGTGATATGATTTACAACTTCAGATTTATAGTTTACTTCGGCTACATCTTTCATGTAGATGATTTTTCCATTGGCATTGTAAACCACCGTATTGGCAACATCAGCAGCATTTTTGAATTTACCGCTTGTTTTTACGTTGAATACTTTGGTCCCCAAATCAATACTTCCGCCGGGAATATCGGCAGCTTCGCTTTGCAGACTTCCCATCACTACGTTTAATGGAATTTTTAATTGTGCCAATTTTTCCAAATTCAAATCCACCCGGATTTCCTGTTCTGGAATTCCCGAGTAATTCACTTCTTTAAGATTGGTTATTTTTTCAATTTTTGCTTTTAGTTTATCTGCTTCATCGCGCATTTTTTTGTCGGATGCATTTTCGGAAACCAAGGCTACTTGGAGAATTTTCACATCAGAAGACGAGTTTTTTTCGGTTTTTATCTGATAAATATCTTTCGGAAGTCCCCTGTTTTTAAGGGCATTCATTTCGGTAGATATTTCCTGATATTTATTATCAATATCCACTCCGTATTTGAATTTTACCTGAAAAGCGGCTACACCATCTTCTACCGTTGTTAGTATTTTTTCGATATTTTCCAATCCGTAAATCTTATTTTCAATAGGTTTTACGACCTGTTCTTCCATATCTTTTGGACTCGTACCGGGATAAATAACGGTAATCAGATATTGCGGCGGATGTGTTGAAGGATCTTCCGATCTTGGCATTGTAAATAAGGTAAGAACCCCTACCACAGCAACTAATAGAGCTAGAATCAGTGTGAACTGATAATTCTTAACGGAAAAGTTTGTTATCTTCATGGTATAAGATTATTTAATGATTTTGATAGTTGATTGTTCGTTGAGATAAGCACTGTTGGAAATAACTATCTGGTCTGTTTTTTGAAGTCCGTCCTTTACTAACACCTTGTCATTGTCGAATTTAGTAATCGTAATAGGCTGGCGTTTTACCTTGTTGTTTTCTACGACAAATACAAAAGCTTTGTTACCGTCGGCTTCAATAAGTGAGTTATACGGAATTACGATAAAATCTTCGGCTTTATCGGCTTTAATCTCTGCCTTTCCAAACATTCCTACCGCTGGTTTACTGTTTTTCATATTCAGTTTTAGTTCTACCTGAAACGAACCCAATGCAGCATCTGCCGCCTGCGACTTTCTAAAAACAGAGGCATCAAAGCTTTCGTCAGGATAGCCGTCAAGGGTGACAGCTGCCTTCTGGCCTATTTTTACAGCGGCCCATTCCTGGTCTGTCAAACCAACTTTTAGCAGATAATTGCTGTTTTGGCGGGTTTCGTTTATTGCCAGAATTGGAGATCCTGCCCCCACAACCTCACCTACATTAGCAATTTTTGAAGTCACAAAACCATCGGCTGTCGCATAAATTTTTGAATAACGGGCATTAAAAGCAACAGCATCTTTCTGTTTTTTGGCAATGTCAAGAGCCGTTTTTGTGTTTTGAAGCTGTTCTAAAGTATATACGCTGTCCTTATAAAGGTTTAAAGCCCTTGTATAATCACGCTCGTATTTCTTAACATTCAGATCGGATTGATTCAGGCCTGAACCGATTTCGGTTGCGTCTAAAGTGGCCAGAAGCTGTCCTTTTTTGAAAAACTGTCCTTCTTCAACAAAAATATGGGTGACCACTCCGCCAATTTTGAACGAGTAATTGCCTTGATTTTCTGTTGTTACCAATCCTGATGCACTTATATTTTTAGTAAGCGCCAGAGATTCGGCTGCTGCAGTTTTAATGGAAATGACATCTGCAGTTTCAAAAGCCGTGTGTTCTTTTTTTTCTTCTTTACAGGCGTAGAAAAGAGGTAATACGAATAGGGAAATCATTATTGATTTGTTCATGATCTTAATTTTTATTGGTTTAAGGTAAAAGTTGCATTGGCTCTTTCTAATTCTGCATAAGCTATCCACGAATTATAAAGTGCTATATTAGTATTGAGCTGGGCATTTACCCATTGATTCTGAGCATCCAGAAGTTCAATATAGATGGCCTGCCCTTCTTTGTATAATTTGGTTATATCCTCATTATATTTCCTGGCTGACTCTTTTTGGTTTTTATCGGCATTGAATTGTTCCAAAGCTGATTTCAAATTGTTTTGTGTAACTTGAAACTGAAGCAGCAGCTGCTGTTTTACATTGTCAATCTGGGAATTTATTTTTTGAGTATCTTCTGCTACCTGTTTGAGTTTGAATTTATTTTTGTTACCCGAAAAAATATTCCATTCTAACCCCACTCCTGCGAAATAATAGCGGGAGTCCTTATTTACTTCAAAATCAAAATCCTGAAAACCAAAATCAGCAAAAGCACTTAATTTTGGAAACCAATACGATTCTGTCAGCTTGCTTACATTGCCGTTAAGCTCTTTAACCAGACCAAGTTGTGCAAGTTCTTCCCTATTCTGAGTATTCTCACTGACCATGGTAGTAGGCAGCAGCTCATTTTGATAATCAGTTTCTATTTCGGTATCCAATTTCTGATTGATCAGGAAATTGAAATAGGACTTTGCATTATTGCTAGCCTGTTTTGCCGTTTCCAGATTTGCTTCTATGCGGATTACCTCATTATCACTGCGCAGAACTGCCGTGCGGTTTATTTTTTCATTTTTAAACAGGGATTGGTTCACTCTCTGATTTTCTTTAACCAGTTTTAAAGCTTCCTCATAAATTTTAATTCCCTCCTTTGACTGGAGGTATTTGTAGTACGCAATTTTTATTTCCTTAACCAGCTCTCTTTTATAAATCTCCAGTTCAATTATCTGCAGGTAATTTTGCTGTTTTTTAATTCTTTTGTTGTAAATGATTTCAAAATTCAGCAATGGCATTGCAGTGTGAATTCTGGCATCATAAAAATTATCAGGATTTATGAGAACTGACTGATTTTGCAAAGCCGGAAAAGCATTAGAATTAGTCAGCTGGTTTAATGTGCTGTACACCGGATTCAGCATATCGCCGATAGGAATATCTATTGTTCTTCCGCCGTCAGCTTTCGTGTAGTTGGCATTTAGAGAAACGCTGGGATAGAAAAGTGAATGTGCTTCTTTCAAGGCATACATACTTTTGTTAATGTCAAAGTTATGCTGCTTGATGATCTCATTATTTTTTAATCCGGTCTCGATGTAGCCGTCTAATTTATTTTGGGAATATCCATGATACCCAAGTAAAATTGCAATTAGAATTAGTGTTTTTTTCATTTTATTACATTGTTTGTTATTTGAACAGTGTTCATTTTTTTAGCCAAAAAAAATTATAATTTATCTATTATTTTCAAGTAAGCATTGTATCCGTCAAAGAGGATAGTATCAGGGCTGGCAAATTTGACACCTTTTGTTCTCTGCCTGATTTCAAGACAGCACATTCCGTGTACAAGACTCCAAATCATAAATGACAGTGATTCTACATCATGGCCTTCAAAATGTCCTTTATTGATGCATTCTTCTACGGTTTTTTTAACCAGGCCAAAAGTTTCGATGCCTTCATCCCAAAAATCGCTGTCAGATTTTTCAAGAAATTCCATAGGTGCTTTAAGATTAAACATCAAATCATACATTTCCTGATTCTCGATTGCGAACTTGATGTATACGACCCCCATTTTTCTTAGTCTCTCCATTGGATCTTCAATCGTGAATAACTCTTGGAAACAATTTCCAAGATCTTGAAATCCAATAGAATGCAAATTGTGCAGAATATCATTTTTATCCTTGAAATAAACATAAACCGTCCCAACGCTATAATCTATTTCATCAGCGATATTTCTAATGGTTGTCTGCTCTATTCCTTTCTCTAAAAAAAGCTTTTTTGCTCCTTTTAAAATCAAGGCTTTCAAGGCTTCTTTTTCTCTCGCTTTTCTGTCTGCTACACTCATAAGTATAATTTTCATTGCAAATGTATATATTTTTTTTGAACAGTGTTCATTTTTTGCAAAATATTTATTAATATCAACTTCTCTAGCATAGTTTAAGGTTTAAATAGCTACTTTTACCAGCTTGTATTGCATTTGTATCAAGGGATAGTCAGCAAATTCCCGGATTTACATATATCCACTTAACTAATGGAAAAATACGTTAAAGATGAAGACATTTAAATTCTTAAAAAATAAATATAATGTTGAGCTCCTAATTGATATAGGCACTTATAAAAACATTCCATATTATTTTTTTGAAAGTGAGCTTCATCAGACAGATTTTTATGAACTTATATTTTTCTCTAAAGGAAATGGCTATTTAGAACTTGATCAGCAAAGAATTGAAATTTCAGATAATACCGTCATTTTTGTTTCTCCCTTTCAAAAAAGACGATGGTTTTTGGACAAGACCAAAGTTGAATGTTATTTCTTGTTTTTTCAGGACAGCTTTCTGTCTAGTTTCTTTTCAGATAAACTATTCTCTTTCAGGCTGCAGTTTTTCTACAACAAAACCAAACCGCTTTATCTAGAGGTTGATGATGAGTTTTTTTCACAGTTGGAGAATACAATTCAGGAGCTGCTCAGTGAGGTAAAAACATTCAGATCAGACAGCGAACATATTATAAGAGCACTGTTGTACTTCATATTAATCAAACTTAATCGTGCCTATGCAAAACATTATTTTCTGTCTTCAGAAACAGAAAATAACAGTATTGCCTTTATGTTTAAGGAAATTTTACAAAATGAAGTCCGTAAAACAAGAAATATCGACTATTATGCACAACAGTTAGGTATCAGCAGAGTAACACTAAATAAATGCATCAAAAAACAGTTTGGAATTACCGTTTCTGAAATGGTAAATGAATTTATTCTCTTTGAAATCAAGTCTCTGCTCTCTTATACGAAGCTTAATATAAATGAAATTTCATACGCTCTCGAATTCTCCCAAGCAAATCATTTAACGCGTTTCTTCAAAGCGCAGACAGGAATTTCTCCTAAGGATTTCCGAAATGCTTATCAAAATGGTAGTTCTGTTATCTAACTGGTAATTATTCTGTTTCCACAGATGCTATTTTTGTACATGACAATATTTTATAAGAAATAGCACATCTTTATCGATCATTTGAAAATATTAATCTTTCAATGAAAAAGTACATCAAATTTACCTATATTTTTACTTTGATAGTGCTCCCCTGCTTACTATTCGGGCAGCGGCGGCAAGCTATTGAACTGGCTGCGCTCTACAAAAAAGGAAAACTAAAATCAGTAAACAGAGAGATTAAAATTGTTTCAAGTGACAGCGGCGCTTATCTAAAAATTGTGGAAAGCAAAAAGGAATGTCTTGTATGGCTGCCTGTTAAGGACTTTAAAAACGGGACAATTAAAATTGAAATGCGCGGAAAAAATGTTTTGCAGCGAAGTTTTATCGGTATTGCCTTTCATGCTATCGATGATATTAATTATGATGCCGTTTATTGCCGTCCTTTCAATTTTTCTGCCAAAGACTCTGTCAGGAGAATTCATGCTGTGCAATACATCTCACATCCCGATTTTACCTGGGAAAAATTAAGAAAAGAAAGGAATGCGTTTTTTGAAAAAGAAATCATCAATCCGCCAGACCCTAATGAATGGTTTATAATGAAATTAGTAGTTGACACCACAAATGTTAAAGTATATATAAACAATGCAGCTCAGCCCTCACTGATAGTCGAAAAACTCAACAATAGAACATCGGGAAAAATAGGGCTGTTTACAGCAGACAGCAGCGGAGGAGATTTTAAAATCATTGAGATAAATTATAAAAAATAAAACATTCCTAAAATCTTTACCAACAGAACTTCTCACTCTGATAAAGAACGAATTTACTAACCGCTTTAGCACGGCCATATCTCATTATAAAAACCTATAAATGAGTTAACATAAATAAATATTATGATGAAAAGAATGCTTTTAATTATCTTGATTTCTATTCCCCTTTTCGCTGCTCAATCATCCAAGGAAACTTTTACCATCTGGGGAAGAATTGTATATAATGGGTTTAGTCCTATTGAATCATTTTCGATTAAGGTTTTTGAACTTAATACTTTTACAAATCAAAAAAAAATAATCCAGGATTTAAAAATCCGAGATAATAATGGTGAATTTTTAATTAAAAACCTTAATTCCGGAACTTATCTTATTGAAATTACAGTTGAAAATTATACGAGGTACAGCATCATAAAAACAGTTGGAAATAAAAATGAATCAGTTGGAGAAATCGTTTTACAAAATACTTGGTAAATCTCATAAATAATTAGACTTGATATCGATTCTCCCACAAAAAGTTCAAAAGAATTTTAAAAAGATTTACGGTTTTGCTTTTATGGAAGAATTATTTCTAAATGGAAAGTTTCGGCTTTGACAAAGTGTATCGAATTGAAGTTAGAATAAGGTGCTAATGCGTCTTAACATTACAAACAAATAGCATGCAAAACAATTCTTTTCTGTAGCATTTGAATTCGTATATTCGGCCTTTATTTTGAAAAAAGAGAATGATTGCAAAATTAAATGAAAAAAAATCCTATCCATGGATTGTTGTTGGCTTACTATGGTTTGTTGCTTTATTGAATTATTTAGACCGACAAATGCTCTCCACTATGAAATCAGCGATGATGGATGACATTCCTGAATTGGCTAAAGCTGAAAATTTCGGTCTTTTGATGGCTATTTTTCTTTGGATATATGCGCTTATGAGTCCCATTTCTGGAATTATAGCGGATCGGTTTAACCGAAAAAGAATAATTATAGGAAGTCTTTTTATCTGGTCAGGGGTTACTATGGCGATGGGTTATGCCACAACTTTCAATCAGATTTATATTTTGCGCGGCATTATGGGGTTTAGCGAAGCTTTTTATATTCCGGCCGCATTATCCTTAATTACAGATTACCATCAGGAAAAAACACGCTCATTTGCAATTGCGATTCATACTACCGGAATTTACTTAGGACAGGCTCTTGGTGGTTTTGGAGCCACTATTTCTAAGCATTTTTCCTGGCATTTCAGCTTTCACTCCGTAGGTTTACTCGGTGTAGTTTATAGTTTAGTACTCCTGTTTTTTCTACAGGAAAAGAAAGCCTACTTTTTTGATCCTTCAAAAAAATCCTCTGTCAGCTATGAGTTCAGGGAAATGTTCAAAGGATTGGGAATATTATTCGGTAATATCTCCTTTTGGGTTTTACTCTTTTATTTCGCTGCACCAAGTTTACCGGGCTGGGCAGCCAAAAATTGGTTACCTTCCTTATTTACCGAAACTTTAAACTTAGACATGTCTCTCGCAGGACCAATGGCAACGATAACCATTTCGATGTCTTCTTTTTTTGGTGTTTTAATTGGCGGAGCCATTTCCGACAGATGGGTGATGCAACATCTTAAAGGACGAATTTACACCAGTGCTATTGGATTATTTCTTACCATTCCGGCATTGTTTTTATTTGGCTATTGCTGTAATATAGAGTCTATTATTTTTGGCGCTATACTTTTTGGACTTGGATTTGGAATATACGACACGAACAATATGCCTATTCTTAGCCAGTTTGTTGCACCTCGCTACAGGGCTACCGGATATGGAATTATGAATTTTGCAGGCATTTCGGCCGGAGCTGTTATCACCGAGTTTTTAGGAAAAGCTGCTGACAATGGAGGAATGACGCATGTTTTTGTACTACTTTTATTTGTAGTGGTTACTGCCATAGTATTACAACTGGCGACCCTGCATCCAAAAACGATAGATATGACTGAGGGAAATAACGAAGGTATGAGCAGATAAAATCCTGAAAATTAGTGACTCGCTGAATTCATAACTGGATTATCAGGCTGGAATAACTTATTTATCAAATTTGAAAATTCTTGTTATTTGCCAATTTTCAATAGTAATATAATATCCATAGAAAACAATACTACACCATATAAATAATAAAGGCACCTGATTAGAGGTGCCTTTATAAGTTAACTGTGATAGTATGGTTATGCTACGACTACGTTTACTGCGTTTGGACCTTTACGGCCTTCTTCGATGTCATATCTTACTGCATCGTCTTGACGGATGTTTTCTGATAAACCTGAAGCATGAACAAAAATTTCGGCCCCTCCATTATTAGGAGTTATGAATCCGAATCCTTTTTCTTCATTGAAAAATTTTACTGTACCTTCTTGCATTTTAATGTATTTAATTGCTCAAAGATAACATTATTAAAATGGGAACCTATTAATATTGAGTATTTTATTTTTAAAATAAATTAAAAGATGTTTTTTCAGTCTAACAATTATTTAAAAAAATAATGAAGAAACAAATACTACTAATACATACATTTCGCCTTATTTAGAATTTGATTTACCTTTGAAAAAAAGTATTTTTGAAAATAACCCGGAGTCCTGCTCCCTAAACCTGACTCTCAAAACAGAATATGGATGTAACAAATTTAAAGCAAAAGGCCGTTATTTTTGATATGGACGGCGTGCTGGTTGATTCGGAACCTTTGTGGCAGAAAGCAGAATTTGAAATTTTCTCTTCACTGGGAGTTCAGGTAACTGAAGAACTCACGCTAATCACTAAAACAATGACTACAAAAGAAGTCACTGAATTCTGGCGGAGTCGGTCTACAGTAAAAGATATAAGTTTCCAGCAGGCCGAAGAGCTGGTAATTTCGCGTGTAATTGAACTAATTGAGAATGAAAATTGCGAAATTGACGGTATAGAGAATTTTGTAAAGCTTATCAAAGATCAAGGTTATAAAATTGGACTGGCTACAAATTCTCCTTATAGAATTATACCTGTAGTACTTAAAAAATTAAAACTAACACAGTACTTTGATGCAATATCATCTTCTGATTCTGAACTAAACGGCAAACCCGATCCCAGTGTGTATTTAACTACCTCCGGTAAACTGGAAGTAGACCCCGAGCATTGTGTTGCTATTGAAGATTCCTATTCCGGAATGCTTGCAGCAAAAAGGGCAGGCATGAAAGTGATTGCATTTACAAATGGAAATAAAGATACAGACTTAAGTATCGCAAATTATGTAATTAACAATTTTGAACATATTGATCAGTGGCCGGCTATCGTTGGTAATTAAAAAGCCCAATACCATTAGGTATCAGGCTTAACTTCAAAAAACAATATTATTCAATGAATTGAAAAATATAGATTTTTTCTTAAAACAAAAACTAAATTTTAATCCCAGACATTAATTTTTCAATTTTAGAATACGAAATTTCAGGATTAGCTCCAGATGCTTCGGTTACTAAAGCTCCTACTGCACAGGCAAAATCGATCGCATATTGAGGTTCTTTTCCAGTCAGTAATGATGTAATCAAAGCTGCTAAAAATGAATCCCCTGCTCCTACTGTATCGGCAACTTTAACAGGATAGCCTGCATTTTCAAAGATTTGACCATCCCACATCAATAAAGCTCCATGTTTGCCTCTTGTGACACACATTGCAGTTACTTTGGTTCTTTCTGCAATAAAATGCATACTGTCTTTTAAAGTTGTGGAAGATGATTTCATTGCTCCGGTAATCTCTAATAATTCTTCATCATTGAACTTAATAAAATCCGAAGAGTGCATTAATTGCTCCAAAATTTCATAAGAATAATGCGGTTTTCTTAAATTAACATCAAAGACCTTATAGGCATTTGTTTGCAGCAATTCTTCCAAAGATTTTCTTGAAACCTCGTCTCTGCAAACCAGGCTACCATAGATAAGAACATCGTTATCCAATGCTGTTTTCTTTGCAAAATCATTTAATACAATCTTATCCCAAGCCGATGGATAATTGATTTCATAACTTGCCGATCCTCGTTCGTTTACGGTTACGTTTACCAAGCCCGTTGGAAACTCATCTGATTTAATAATTGCAGCTGTTTCAAGACCTAAACTTTTTACCTCATTTATAATTGCCTTTCCATCATCATCATTTCCTACACAGCTAATCATGGCTACTTCGCAGCCTAATGTTTTCATTCGCAGTGCTACATTAAGCGGTGCGCCGCCAATCTTTTTTTCATTGGCAAAAACATCCCAAAGCACCTCTCCGTAGGCCACTGCCTTAAGGTTTTTTCCGTTATTCATTCTAAAATTGTTTTTATATTAATGTTATTCTGGTGTTGTAATCTGAAGATTAGAAAAAGTACTGTTCTGCCCTTCCGCAATGAATCCCCATTTGTTTTGATCTCTTCCGTAAATACGATTTGTTAAAGCTGTTATTCCGTTAATGTAAACTACCACAACACTTCTTTCAATAATTATTTCCATATTGTATTTGGTACTTTTCTGAAATTGAAATGGCATTTGGGCTACTTCTTGTGAGGCCGAATTATAGCCTAAAACTTTACCTTTTGCTATATCAAAAACGATCTTATAATAACTTCCGGAATCATTGGTATTGAAAACAAATCCTGTAGTTCCTGCATCATTTGAGAATGTAACTTCTGCCTTTATTTTTGCTTTTTTACCTAAGGATTTAAAAGTAATCATTGCTTTTTCTGTTGTCCCTGACAAGCTGTAAGTTCCATTATTTGCTGTCACATTTGCTGTCATTGCATCAACTTCAACATTACCGCTTTTTTTAGAAAATAAATCTTTAACAGATTGTGGTGACTGAGTTCCTAATGTTCCATCGGTATTCTGCATCAGTTCATGAATAACCATGTTGCCTGCCCAGTCTTTATTTCCAAGATCACTTTCAGGTGTTTTTCTAGCATTCCAGCCAAATACATATCTTTTGTTTCCGTCAGAAGCTGTTTTACCAGCATAAAAGTACTCTCCATCAATCTTATCATTTTGTGGTTTGATCCATGGGCCGTTAATAGAGTTTGCCATTCTGTAATGCGTCCCTTTATCAGTACTCCAGTTTTCAGAGAAAATCAAATACCAATAAGTACCCATTTTGAAGATATCCGCACATTCTATCATTAAATAATTATCTTGTGGAGTTGTCGTGTAAATTGGTGCTTGAACATCCCATTTTCCGGATGCGGGATCAGCACTTGTAAAATGGAGTAAAACAGCTTTTCTTCCTGGTTCCGTTTGTGTGCTCACCAGCATTGAATACTTTTTCAATTCCTCGTTATAAAACACATGCGGGTCTCTGAAATCATAATTATAGTAACCTGCCGGTGCGGTAATTTTAAAAGAAGAGACTTTTGTCCAGTTTTTCAAATCAGGACTTGTGGCACACAAAACGCTTTCTCTGGCATTGGATTGTACAAAAGCCGGAGTTTCATTGTGTCCTGTGTAATAAAAATAATAAAGGTTCCCTGCTTTTACAACTGACCCAGTACCGATAGCAAAATCAGGATCAGCGGTTTTTCCGTAAGGAATCGTTTGCCCTGCATAGGTAAAATGAGCCAAATCTGTACTTAAATACTCATGAATATCATGAAAACCTTTTCCTGCAGGTTTATTCTGAGCATCATGAAGAAAATAAATATGAAATTTTCCATTGTCAAAAAAAGGCATAATATCTCCTGTATAACCTGCACTGTAATAGGGATCATTTGCTCCCATCCATTGCGATGGAGGTACAGGAAAAATGCTTGTAATCTCAGAATTTCCTCCTGAAATAGAACCTCCAATGTAATTATCGTCCTGACTGCAGGAAACAAGCGAAAAGAAAACGGAAGCTATGGTTATTATATTTCTATATTTCATTTTAGTTGATTTCAAGATAAAATTATTTTTTAGCCAAATAGTTGATACTGTTTTGAGTCAAAAGTTTGATGTTATTAAGAAAGTCGTTTGCCTGACTTGGTACACCACTGCTGTTCGTTTCATTATACCAGTCGTAGGCTCCCATCGAAATTATGACCACATTTTTATTGGCCACATTATTTGGAAATTCTGCAATGGTAACTCTTCCGTCCAGATTATCATCCCAGGCTTCACTGGCTAAGTTGGTTCCACCCGTTTGGTTTCTCCAGCCTTCTCCATTTACATAACCTCCCCATTCCGGCACAAACCACCATGCGGTATGATTTAATCTGAAAGTTCCGCCCTGTAATAAATTCGCTTTCCCGGTTTCATAAGTTGTTAATCCTTCAAAAATTGGATGACTTTCGTGCCCTTTAAATGACATTCCCCATGAATTTGCATCTACAAATCCGTTTGGAGGAAAATCTCCAAAAACATTATTTGGTCCTTTTCCTGAAGGAACAATTCCTAAGGCATCTACATATTGAGAGGCAAAAGATGTCAAAAGTAAATTTCCTCCGTTAGCCCTGAAATTTTTTAAAGCTGTAATAACAGCAGGTTTGTAGGCAATTGCCGGTAGATTGGCTGCCGAATCAAAATGCCACCATATTACATCAACATCGCTTAAATCGGCACCGTTTTCAACACTGCTAAATGAAATATATTTCGCTCCGCTAAAAGTGGAAAAGAACCAATTAACCGCTGTAACTTCATCCATATTTGTGATTTCAGCTCTCGTTGCGGCGGTTCCTAAAAAAGCAACAACTAAACCCGTTACCGGAACTCCTACATTAGCGGTATAATTCACGCTTTTTCCATTAGATGTTATTGTATAAGTTACTGAGTTTGTAAAATCAACCGTCTGACCCGATGCCGGTGAAATAGAAACGCCTTGCGTCAATTCAATAATTGGTTTTAAGGCCGTTAAATTGGTTCCTTCCGGCAGTGTCATTGTAATGGTTTTGTTGACATCATTTACTGTTGCCGAAACTCCATTAATGGTAAAACTTTTAATTGGACTTAAAACCACCGTCGTTACCGTGTAGTCTTTGTACAAATTACCATTTACAACTCTAAACTTTACCGGATTTGTAAAATTGACTGGCACTGTTGCATCAAGATTTGATGTTGCTCCGGTTTCTAGAACCATTTCAGGTTTTACGGCTGTAATGTCAGATCCGTAAGGCATCGTAACATTAATATTTCCCGTTTTCTGATCAATTTCTGCTGCCACTCCATTTATTTTAAAAGAAGTAACATTCGAAGGTGAATTGACATCAAAACCACCATTTTCAAAACTATTTTCGCAGGCGGTAATCATAAAAACCAGTACCAGTACCAAAGAAACTTTGGTCCAATTTTTATATAGAAATTTTCTCATGTGAATATTCTTAATAGATTAATAACCTGGATTTTGTTTGTATAATCCCTGACTGAAATTAATTTGTTTCAACGGAATTGGGCAATACTCTTCCTTATGAGCATCAAAAAAGGCATCCTGATAATAAGTGCGTTTTGTTTTTTCTCCTGCATAAAAGTCATTCAATACCTGATCTGTCACTCCCCAGCGAACTAAATCAAAGAAACGGCTTCCTTCCATTGCCAATTCTAAACGACGTTCGAAACGCATTGCTTTGCGGGCAAAATCTTGTGTCCAGCTGCAATTAACTCCGTCAACATAAGTATTGATTTTAAAATTTTTCACATACGGCAGTCTTCCGGTACTTTGAGCAGCTCTTTCTCTAATTTGATTGATCAATGGCAAAGCTTCTGATTGTCTTCCTAATTCAATCAAAGCTTCGGCACGCATTAAAATCACATCAGCATAGCGAATCTGGATTCTGTTTTTTGAATTTCCGTAAAACGGATCAATGTTTACTATACAGCTGCAGCTTGGCGCTACATTTTCTTTTAATGAAGCAAAATATCCATATGTACCGGGAGATCTTACCCAAGCCTCAACGTATAAAAATTCAGGATCATACTTATAAGGCAAACCAGGCATTGCAACGGTGTGATATAATCTTGGATCAACTGTATTGGCATCGATATTTTTATAATCAAAATCCTGATTATTATAGTTGTCAAATTCAGGTAAACCATTTGCACCTGTTTTAAAAGCATTTACTAAATTTTGACTAGGTTTATGAAAATCACAGCATCCCAATCCCTGAGGAGTTGACAGAACATCTGAAAAATTTAATCTTCCATATAAAGTTCCGTCATTGTCTGAAAATTGAATTGAGAAAATAGATTCCACTCCGTTTTCATAAGTTCCCGGTAAAAAATTATTTGCAAAATCAGGTTCTAAGCTTGCTTTCCCTATTACATTGTCTGTTGCTGCAATTACTTCCTGTAAATGCTGTGTATTTATTCCTGTAACTTTATATGTCTCATCCTGTGTATAAGCCTGATACAAACGGGTTTTTGCCAGATATGCGTAGGCGGCTTTTTTAGTGGCGCGCCCCACTTGTGGCTGCGTTTCCGGCAAACCATCAGCGGCAGTCTGAAAATCTTCCGCAATTTTATTCCAAAGCTCTTCGTTTGAAAGTGCTTTGTTTGAAATCGTTTTATAGTCTTCTGCTGGAATATCTTCAGTGATGTAAGGAACATTTCGGAACATAATTTTCAACATAAAATAGAAATGTCCTCTTAAAAAACGCATTTCAGCCATACGTGTTCTCTTTAGGGGATAATCGGCTTCTGAAATTTGTTCTAATGCTTTCAAAGCTTTATTGGCTCTTGAAACTCCAACATAACTGATGTACCAGAAAGAATCTAATTCACCAAAATCAGGTCTAATATTATTCGAAACTTCAAAAAAGTGAAAGTCCTGAATATCATTAGTTCCACTACCGCCCTTGTAAGCATCATCCGAACGCACATTTCCAAATGGCCATAAACTATATGGCGAATCATAATGATCATTTCCTAACTGTGCATAGGCGGCATTCATAAATCCTTCTACTGACTCCGGTGTTACAATATCCTCTTCTGATAATACACCACGCGGATCATTTTCCAGAAAATCTGAGCAGGAAGCAAATATTCCCAGCACTAAAAACCCTGTTATATATAGTATTTTTTTCATGTTTTTTGATTTAATCTTTATTATAGCGTAAAATTAAGACCAGCCGTAAAAGTTGTGGGCTGCGGATATCCAAATCCTGCATTTTCAGGATCAACACCTGTAAAGTTTTTAGCATCGATGATCAATAAATTTTGTCCGCTGATGTAAAATCTAAAGCTTTCAAAATTCATTTTTTTCAATAAATCTTTTGGAAGACTATAACCAAATTGCAAAACACGCAGTTTAAGATAATTTCCATTTTCTACATAATAAGTCGAAAATCTAGATTCTGCATTTCTGTCAACTGTCGTTAAAGCCGGAATAGTAGAATTTGGATTATCCAATGACCAGGCATTAAGCAGACGTGTTCCTTTATTAGAGCCTACATCATCAACACTCCAAAAATCAGTTTGATACTTGGTATTATTAATCACATCAACATCACTAGCTCCTTCCCAAAAAGTGGTGAAATCCCAATTTTTATACCCTAACCCTAAATTAAATCCATATGTTAACCCCGGATTTGGATTTCCAATCCAGGTACGATCTTTATCTGTTATGGTTCCGTCGCCGTTTAAATCTTTATAACGAATTCTCCCAAGGCCTTTTCCTTCCTGAACAGCCGAGTTATCTACTTCGTCCTGGCTTTTAAACAATCCGTCTGTAACATAACCATACATAGAGTTAATTGGTCGGCCTAGAATATTATCATTTAAGCCGTCTCCTCCATAATTATTTTTTACTTCATCAGGTAATTGTGTGATCTTATTTTTGTTTGCCGAAATATTCCCGGAGATGTCATATTTCAAGCCAAATGATGTTTCATCATGGTATCCTAAAGAAACTTCCCATCCTTTATTCTCCATTGATGCTCCATTTACCCAACGATTTCCACCTTCTCCAATTACTCCCAAATAAGGCGGTAAAACCAAAATATCTTCTGTTTTCTTGATATAGTAATCAACAGAACCGCTTAACTTTTGTTTGAATAATCCGAAATCTAAACCAATGTTGGTTTGAGTGGTGGTTTCCCATTTTAAATCATCATTTCCTGACTGGGTTGCAATAAAACCAGAAGGAAGCAGTCCGTTTCCATTTCCTGCAATATCATAAGCAGTTCCGTAAGACGTTGCCCAAGTAGGACTTCCTCCGGCATAACTCGCCAAATACAAACTGTAAACAGCCGTATTACTGATTTCCTGGTTTCCGGTTTGTCCCCAGCCGGCACGTAATTTTAAATCAGAAAAAACAGGTGCGTTGTTTTTAATAAAATTTTCATTGCTGATTCTCCATCCTGCAGAAACTGCCGGAAAGGTTCCAAATTGATTATTTTTACCAAAACGGGAAGAACCATCACGACGAATTGTAGCTGAAAGCAAATAACGATTGTCAAACTCATAGTCCGCTTTTCCAAAATACGAAAGCAGTGAATATACTGTTGATGTTCCACTTGTAAACGATTCTCCTGTTCCTGCATCGGGATACATATAATCCGGTGTTTCAATCAAAAAGTCATTTTTACGTATAGTTGTATTGTCAAAAACGTCTTTATACATCTCTGTTCCTGCCATTAAATTCAGATTGCTTTTACCAAAATTCAGACTGTAAATTGCCGTATTGGTCCAGGTCCACTTGTCACTTACGGATTGGTCAATAGTAACAGAGGTCTGATCGTTTTGTAAATAACCTGACTTATAACTTCTTTGAAGGGTACGTTTTTTATAAAACCCGTAATCAATACCAAAACTGCTTTTGATATGCAGGTTTTTGATAATCTCTAAATCAGCATACATATTCCCGAAAAGACGTAAATAATCGTATTTATTGTCTTTGTTATATTCTAAAAGACGCACCGGATTTTGTCTGTCATTCATTCCGCCAACAGGTCCTCCCCAGCCTTTTCCGTCAACAGTTCGCACCGGAATAATTGGCAGAGCACGAAGTGCAGGATCTAACACTCCCGGATCTGTAACTTCATTAGTACGATTGAAACTAAAATTTTCTCCAATCACCAGCTTACCATCAAAATATTTATAAGAACCATTCATTCTGGCCGAAATTCTTTCAAAATCAGTCGTTTTCACAACACCTTCACTTCCATAATAACCCAAAGAAAAAACATAATTTCCTCTCTCTGACGCATTTGAAACTGACAAATCATAAGATTCAGCAACTCCTGTCTGCGAAATCGCATCGTACCAGTCTGTATTGGATGATTTCAGGGTTTGATCTGCATCTAAATATTCGGGAACTAAAACCTTGTTTAACTGTGGTTTATTATTGTTTACCGACCAGTCAAATTGGTAACGCAGGTTATTGTTGTTAGGATTTAGTCCATCATTGATATTCGCCTGCCATAAAGCACGGCCAAATTGATCTGCATTTAGCACTTCCAGCTTTCTTGAATAATCAGAAATAGAAGTATAAGTACTAAAATTGATTCTCATCTTGCCTTCTTTTCCTTTCTTTGTAGTGATGATAATTACTCCATTTGAAGCACGGGAACCATAAATACTTGCCGAAGAAGCATCTTTTAAAACCTGAATGGTCTCAATATCATTCGGGTTTAATTCGTGCATTCCTGATTTAGTCGGCATTCCGTCAATTACATAAAGAGGATCAGTGTTGTTTAAAGTTCCTACTCCACGAATTACCACTTTTGTATTTCCGCCGCTCGGAGATCCGTCAGAGGTTACTTTTACCCCCGCTACTCTTCCTTGCAGCGCTTTAATTGGGTTTGGTTCCGGCTGTTTCATGACTTCCTTCATGTTTACAACAGCAACTGCTCCGGTAATATCTGTTTTCTTTTGTTTTGAATATCCTGTTACAACCACTTCATTTAGTTGATTGTTGTCTACTTTTAAAGTGATATTGAGTGTTTTTTGTCCTTTTACAGGAATGGACTGCGGTGCATATCCGATAAAAGAAACAACAATTACAGCATCTGAACTACTATTTGCGAAAGAAAAATTTCCGTCAAAATCTGTTACTGTACTGGTGTTTGTACCCGAAATAAGTACGGTCGCTCCCGGAAGAGGCATTCCGTCGTCTGACGAAATTACAGTTCCTTTAATTCCACCTTCCTGTGCTGTCATAATCAGCATTGGAAAGAAGAAAAGCAGAAAATAAAAAAATTTGTTTTTCATAAGGTTAGTGGTTTTTAGTTAGTTTATTTTTAATTGGTTAATTACGAGATTGCTCAGTTCAATTCCTTCTTTTGAAGACACTGAAAGTGCTGTAAATGGCTGGTTTGTGAAAAAGATTTCGGTGATTACTTTTTCGCCATTGTTGTAAAATATTTCAATAGAGGTTTTGTCTAAAACGATTTTAAAAACACCTTCTTTTTGATTTCCTTCTAAAGCCGCTTTGGTAATTGTGGAAGCGAATTTTTCTGAGAAATCGTTTTTTCCTGCCTTCGAACGATCAAGAAATAAATAATTATCTGAATTATTTATCCCGAAAGTCAAAGCTTCTCCGGCTGCGTTTGAAAGCGTTATTGTATAAGTATCCTGTTTTAAGTTTTTTAAATTAAAATTGACAATAGCCTGGGTTAAATCAATTTTTCCTGTTTCTACAATTGAAAGCTTTCCTTTTCCTTTTAGATTTTTTCCTTTGATTGTTTTAGAAACATATTTATTGATTTCTTTTACCGGATTACTCACAAGGCTATACTCATTTCCTTTTTTAATTAACTGAATTTCACGCGCAATTGTAGTACTGCTTCTCCATGCAAATGTTGGAACATCTTGTGCGTAATCCCAATTAGACATCCACCCGATAAATAATCGTCGTCCATCGGCACTCGGAACATTATTCCAGGTTACGCCTGCATAATTATCTTTTCCGTAGTCAATCCAGACGGCTTTTTCTTTTTCTACTTTTTTTGTAAAATTGGAATCTAATGTAAAAGTCGTTCCATCAAAATCTCCAATAAAATATTGTGTTCCAGAGCCTCCATTTGCTCCACCAGGATTTAAACTCTGAATTAAAACCCATTTAGTTTCATTTGTACCTTCAACTTTTATTTGAAAGAAATCCGGACACTCCCACACACCTCCGTGAGCTCCGATATTTTTTCCAAAATCAGATAAATATTCCCAGTTTTTAAGGTCTTTCGATTTATAAAACTGAGATCGATCCTGAGCTGCCAAAACCATTATCCATTGCTTGTGCGTTTCGTCCCAGGCCGCTTTTGGATCACGAAAATCACGAATTCCAGGGTTTTTCACGACAGGATTTCCTTCCTTAAATTTCTGCCATGTAAAACCATTGTCATTCGAGTATGCAATATCCTGCTGCTCAACATCAATTTTATTTTCTTTTTCTTTTGTCATATCGTGCAGCGTATAAATCGCTACAATTGGAGCTGTTTTACCAGTACCTAAACCTGAAGTATTGTTTGTATCTACAACTGCACTTCCTGAGAAAATATATTTATCCTTATCCGGATAAATTGCAATAGGCTGCTCTTCCCATTTAACCAGGTCTTTACTAATTGCATGTCCCCAATGCATGGGTCCCCATTTATTTCCGTCAGGATAATACTGATAGAACAAATGATAATAACCATTAGCATAAAACATTCCGTTAGGATCATTCATCCAGCCCTTTTTTGGCGTAAAATGAAAATTAGGACGGTACTTTTGCTCTTCTGAATAAGTGGAAACTGAAACAGAAGTATTTTGTGCAACAGCTGAATATGGTTTACAGCCTCCTATCGATAGTAGTATAGCACTATAAAATGCCAGCGGCAGATGTTTCTTTGATTTCATTTTTTTTGATATTTTTTTTGGTTAGATTTTCGCTTAATACTTCTAAAGAAATTCCTTTAGTTTCCGGCATTATAAAAATTACAAACAACAGCTGCAATACCATCATTAATGTGAAAATTAAGAATACGACTTCCGGGCCAATTTCAGAAAATAACATTGGAATTAAAGATGGAATAATGGCTGCCAGAACCCAATGTACTGAACTTCCAAAAGCTTGTCCCGATGCACGGATATGATTTGGAAAAATTTCTGATATAAAAACCCAGATTACAGCTCCCTGACCAATAGCATGGGAAGCAATAAATAAGAAAAGGAAAATAGGCACAGATAATCCTCCCCAGTTAAAATAAAATGCAGCAGAGACCAATCCTAAAGAAATAATATATCCAACAGAACCAATGTACATTAACAACTTTCTTCCTAATTTGTCGATTAATGCTACTCCGATTAATGTAAAGATAAGATTCGTAATTCCGATTCCGATACTGCTCAATAGAGCTGTGTTTTGTCCTAAACCTGCTTCTTCAAAAATTCTTGGTGCGTAATATAAAAAGGCATTTATTCCTGAAAACTGATTAAAAAATGCAATTAAAAACGCCAATATTAAAGGGAAACGATATTTTTTCATGAAAATGTTTTCGTGTTTGGTAATCCCATTTTCTCTAGAATCGTCCATTATATCTTTAAGATTTGCGGCAGGGTCTATTTTGAATAATACTTTACGAGCTTCTTCATCACGGTTTTTAGACAATAACCATCGTGGGCTTTCCGGAATTGTAAGTATAAAAAGAATATAAATAAAAGATGGAATAGCCTGAACTCCAACCATCCAGCGCCAGGCATTTTCGCCAATATCTTTTAAAAAATAATTGGATATAAAGGCAATTAAAATTCCAAGTACAATATTAAACTGATATAAAGCCACTAAGCGTCCGCGTTTGTCAGCGGGAGCAATTTCAGAAACATAAGCCGGAGCAGCAATAGTTGAGGCACCAACTCCCAAACCTCCGATAAATCTGAAAGCAGCAAAAACAAATGGATCATTTGCAAAAGCAGCACCAATAGCAGAGACGAAATATAAAATTCCAATCCAGAATAATGTCTTTTTACGACCTATCTTATTGGTTGGAATTCCACCAAAAATAGCACCTACAACTGTTCCCCACAGTGCCATTGCCATAACAACAGATCCATGAAAAGCATCAGATGAATGCCAAAGAAGCTGTAATTGTTTATCAGCTCCAGAAATAACTACGGTATCAAAACCGAATAGAAAACCTGCTAGTGCAGCAGTAACAGACCAAATTAATATCTTGTTCATTGTAGATGTATTAAAAACTTATCGCTAAGATATCCGCAAAAAAAACAACTTATTTTTAATGATGTTACAATTTAATTCTATAAATACTGATAGATTAATATTTAAAAAACAAAAGCCTTATTTACAAGGCTTTACAGAGTTTAAAAGTTATTTACGAAAACCGTGTAGTTTCGATTTTGTTACATTAGGTTTAAAATTGATACCTAATTTGTATCAATTTTAAACCAATATCAATTGGAGGATTTGTATTCCTTTGGTGAAATTCCAAATTTATTCTTAAAAGATGTAGAAAAATAGTTGGGAGAAGAGAATCCAAGTGAGTATGCAATTTCAGAAATATTCATATCATTAGATTTTAAAAGCTCAGCTGCTTTCTCCAATTTAACATTATTAATATGATCGCTAATGTTGATTCCGATAATAGCTTTCACTTTTCGATATAACTGAACTCTGGAAACTCCGAGTTTATCAGCTAAATCCTCAACAGAGAATTTAGGGTTTTCGACATTGAGTTTAATAATATCGTTCATTTTGGTAATAAAGGACTGTTCCTGATTCCCAAATTTTGATTCGGGTTCTATGCGGTAAATATTGTTGGTATAATAATAACGAAGTTTTTCTCTGTTGAAAAGCAAGCCCGAAATAGATTGTTTTAAAATCGAAAGACTGAAAGGTTTGGTAAGATATTGGTCTACTCCACTCTGTAATCCTTTCAAAACAGATTCCTTATTGCTTTGCGCAGTTAATATAATGATCGGAATATGTGACGAACGTAAATCCTTTTTCAATTCTTTACTAATTTCATAACCGTCTTTGTCCACCAGATTTATGTCGCAAATGATAATGTCCGGAACAATTTCCATTGTTTTTTCAATGGCATCACTTCCATCAGAAGTATGCACTACATATTCATTCGACAATTTGGCTTTTAAAAATGTGACTAAATCGACATTATCTTCTATAATCAAAAGAGTATGTTTCTCTGATTCAGCAATTACATTTCCTTCATTTAAATCGGTTTCTATGTCTAAATTATCTGATATTAAATTTGGAGTTACATTTAGATTTTCAGTTTTATAAATCATTTCGGAAGGCTGTAAATGACTGTTACCTTTTAAAAGCGTAATTACAAATTCGCTGCCTTGCTTTGATTTAAGTTCAATTGTTCCCTGGTGTAAAAGAACAAATTCTTTAGACAGATGAAGCCCGATTCCTGAACTATTTTTGTTATTATTTGAAGCCCTGAAAAAAGGATTAAATACATTCGACAATTCATTTTCCGGTATCCCGATTCCTGAATCCTTAAAACTAATTTTAACTGTATTATCCTGATTTTCTACAATGAAAATGCTGATTTTTCCGTTGTCAGGTGTAAATTTAAAGGCATTGGAAAGCAGATTAAAATACACTTTATCCATCAAACCCCTGTCAATAAATAATTCCAGGTTTTTGTTTTTGCAGGTAAGCTGAAAATCAATATTCCTGCGTGCAGCTTCGCCTTTAAAGTTGGTCATTACTTCGTTTGTAAAATCAAAGATCTTAGTCTTTGAAGCTCTCAACGTAAATTTTTGTTCTTCAATTTTTCTAAAATCCAGTAATTGATTTATTAGCCTGAGTAATCGATTTGAATTTTTATGAATTAGTTTTACTTCATCAATAAGTGTACTGCCTTTAATTTTTTCATTCTCAATTAGTGATTCCACATAACTCATAATCAAAGTTATGGGTGTTTTAAATTCATGAGAAAGTCCGGTAAAGAAATTCAATTTTGCTTCATTGCTTCTCTGGGCAATTTTAGCCATCTCCTGAATCTCATTATTCTGATCAATTACAGTTTGATTAATTGTTTCAAGCTGTTTTTTCTTTCTTGAAATAGAAATAGTTGAGTAAATACTGTAGATGGTTAAGCTCAAAATAATGACTAAGAAAAAACTCAATAAACGAACCATGTTGTTTTGCGAAGCATATTCTCTTTCCTGTACATTTATTGCTCCCTGTTGCGATTCGATAACGGCTTGCTGCTGATCAACCTTATCCATTTGATTCTCGATAATCTCCGCATTATTGTGATCAATTACAATGGTATTCAGTATATTATTTTTAGCGACAGGTTCTTTATTGTATATTTTCAATGCTAATTTCAGTGCTTCATTTCCGCCCGTCGGATATAAAATAGTCCCGGCTAAAACGTTACTCTTCACCAGGTCTATACCGCCGTTTAGTGTATTTAATCCGTCAACACCAATAAATTTTATTTTATTTTCTAATCCTACGGTTTTAGCTGTCTCCCAAGCGCTTAAAGCCATACGGTCATTATGAGAAAAAATATATTCAACGTTAGGGTTTTGTAAAAGAATTGTTTTTAACGGTGCTTTAACCGATTCTCCTTCCCAGTCACCCTGAATTGTATTTTCTATTTTGAAGCGTTTGTTTTCATTTATTATCTGACTAAATCCCAGACTGCGCTCATACGCGGGTGATGAACCTTTTGCTCCTGTAATTTCAATGATTTTTCCTGAACCCTTGCTGTGAGAAATGATATATCGTGCGGCAATTCTGCCAATTTCGATATTATCAGCGCCCAGATATGCAGTATAATTTTCGCCATCAATTTTTCGGTCTACAATAAGTACTGGTATTCCGGCTTTTATTGATTTTTCAACAACGGCAGTTAACGGTTTAGATTGAATCGGAGATACAATAATAACATCTGCTTTATTAGAAATGAATCTTTCAATATCTTCAATCTGTTTGTTTATATTATTATTAGCGTCACTAATTTTTAAATCAACTTCAGGTCGCAAAGAAGCTTCAATCTTTATAGAACTGTTCATTTGCTTACGCCAGTCGTCAGTGGTCATAGCCTGAGAAAATCCTACTTTTATTTTATCGCCCTGTTTTTGTTTACAGGATACTAAACTTAAGGATGCCAAAAGCAGCATCAAAATATATTTTACAAATTGATACATGGGAATTTTGAGTTATGTAAATAAAAAATAAGCACTTAAAATGCATTCTTTAATCGCGTTGTCTAAATAATTAGGAAGGATTATTTTAAAATGACAAGCAAGAAAGGTGTATGGTTTAAAAAGTAAAATTAAACTTTTATTTCATGTACACAAATGAGCAAATGATATATCTGATGTAAAATAATGAAAATGCTCATATTCATTTAGTCATTTAGAAATTAAATATTTTTTTATCGATACACAACTCTTCAAATCTTTTCTAACATTTATGGAAATTGGTCTGGTCGAGGTCAAAAAACCAAATGGCGCCAATTGAAGACAATTGGCGCCATTTTTTAGATATATCCTATTATAAATAAGATAACTTTGAGTCATTTTTTTTTAGAATCACCCTAAATAATCCGGATTTATTTGAGCAAGGTCATTGAACCTGCAGTTTTAACTTTTCGGAAGATACTTCTTCAGATTTTCATCTATGTAATAAGATGTATTATTTTTTTCATCATTAACCAAAAAGTAAAATTTCAGTTTTTTCCTGTCTTCTATAGTAAATTTATCGCTTACATTGGTTTCTGCAGTATAATTAACTGCTTCAATTTTTAAGTTTTTTTGCGGTTTGATAAGCCAGCTCATCGTGGTGAAATCTATTACCCCGCTGAACTCATCATTTGATTCAACCCCATATCCGTAATAATTAATATCGATGGAATGTTCTGTATCAATATAATTGAATGAGCCGTTTGTCTGAGTCCTGCTGTTACTAATAATCTCATTTACCAGTTTTTTCTCTCCGTCCATATTAATAAAACCTTCTTCTCCAGCCGTAGTTTTATATTTGAACCAGATTACATCATTTTCCAGCCTGATCATTTTTAAACTCGAATAGTCAAACTGGAGGTTCTTTAAAGCATCACCATCAGAATTAATAACTGCATACTGCTTATTTATTTCTGCAATAGCAAAATATTCATTCTTATACTTAAATAAAGCAGGACAATATGAATATATATTGGAGTAGTTATATATTTTATTACCAGCCGCATAAAAACCTTTTGCATATTCTTTACTGATAGCAGCTTCATCTCTGTACTGCGATCCAAAAAGCTGCCAATTCTGATAGTCTACTTTTATATCTTTCGTTTGAGAATTTATTTCGAAATAGATGACATTGTTGTAATTACCTTTTAAATTGGGCTTAGCAAAATCAAGTTCATAATACGACGGCTTAAGCATTATTTTCTTAGTTTTTGCATGAACATATCCTGTTCCTTCTTCTGTTTTAAAAGGAATTAAATTTTTGAAATCTTTAATCTGGATTCCCGCAAAGTCAGCTGTTATGATACTTTTTATGCTGTCAGCATACTTATCTTGACAAAATGCCGAATTGATAATAAAAAAAAAGCACAGAAGTAATAATCTAATCATAAAAATTGTTTTTTAGTTATACGCTTTTGTTATCTGTCTTTTTTAGCCGAATGGGCTTTTAAACAGCGCATCATACTAAATAAAAGAAGCAGTGAAATAACGTTTGGTTAGGTAAAAATTATGTTTTTGCGAATATAAATAATTAATCATTTCAAGTATTACGGGTTTCCTCATTACAGTAAAACGGCAGTATTGACTTTCCATACTTTATCCTCTTTTGAATGTCACCAACGCATCTGACACATTACCAAAAAAATCAAAGATTAAAAGTTATCGATTCTCTCAATTAAAATTTAATTTTCTTTCATCTATTGACTTATTACTAGATAATTTTATATTTTTTATTTTTTATTTATTCTAAATAAGAATAGTGTATAATTCTAAGTAAATTCTATGAAGCTCAAAGTAGTATTGCTCTTTCTATTATCGTCGACATTTTTAATGGCACTAAAACGATTAAAAGTTTTCATAAATAAGAACTCAAAACAAATGATCCACGATTCAGAACATTTCATTCTTTAATGAGTTGAGTATTTTACAGATTTGAGTACTTAAAGAAAATAATATCTTTGAATATATCTAATCTGTTTTAACTTTTATGTTTTAAGGTTCAGTTTCTTTTCTTTTCTATTTTTCATGGCGCTAACCTGTTTTGGCCAGCCTTCTTTTGAAACCTTGAGAAAGGATCTTGAGCAGAAAATGATACACTGTCATTTTTAAGGAAGCTTTAAATCTTATTAATAAAAATGGCGCGGTATATAACAGTTAAGCCTAAATTGAACTGGATATTATGAAAATGAAAATCCTCACTGAAGTGGGGATTTATGACGAAGCTTTCAAACTTTCTCAAAATCTAGTCGTCAATTCTAAAACCACTGCAGAACAAAAACTTAAGATTCATGTTGAAACCGCTAAACAGAAGGGTTAAACTTGAAATAATTGATTAAACTATCCGGAGTTTTTAATTTGCTTAACTAATCCTATTTGACTTTGTATTAAATCGCAATTTAATGCGCCCTGTTTGTTGGAGATTGAAAACGAGAAAGAGGTTATTTCTTTATGCATCAAAAGATTAGTCTGTCAAACAGTTACTGCTTCGAAAAAAAATTAAAATTGAAGATGATCAACTTGGGGAAAGTGCATTACATTTTATACATTTGCAATTATTTAAATTAAGTCTAAATAAGAAATAATGAGATTTTCTACTTCCCTGCTGATGGTGTTTATTACTGTCGGTTCACTTTCTGCACAAGTTTCGAATACAAGTAATGAAAATAAAAATAACAAAAGTCAGGACAGCATCATACCAGATAAAAACTCAGCTGATAACGAATTAAAAGAAATTGTAGTTTCAGCCTCAAGAAAGGCAGAGATTTTAGATGAAGTACCATCTTCAGTTACACTTTTATCTAAAAAACAAATTCAGCAGCAACTAAGTATAAGTTCTAATTTAAGTGATATTTTAGGTGCTACAGTTCCAGGTTTGGGTTTTACCACAAATAGAACTCAAAATTTAGGACAGACACTGCGCGGCCGACGTGTATTGGTAATGATTGACGGTATACCACAGTCGACACCTCTGCGCGATGGAGCCAAAGATATGCGTTCTCTGGATCCATCTGTTTTAGATCGCGTAGAAGTCATTAAAGGGGCAACTGCTATTTATGGTAATGGCGCAGATGGCGGATTAATTAATTATATTACTAAAAAACCAAATCCGGATAAAAAAATAAGCGGTACAACAGAAGCTGGAACGGCTTTTTCTCTTATTAAGCCGAAAGAAACAGCCGGTTTTTTTGTATCCCAGTTATTCACCGGCAAACTAAACAAGTTTGATTATGTGGTAAGCGGACGTTATGAGGAAACTGGGCTTTACCGTGATGCCAAAGGACGTGTGCTTTCACCAGAATATGGAATGAATGATCTTAAAAACTGGAATGCTTTTGCAAAAATTGGATACGATTTCAATTCAAATAATCGTTTGGAATTGATGTATAACTATTTTGAAAGCACCCAACATACCGATTACATAGCAAAAGCCGGAGTTTACGGTAATTTTGATTCACCAACTATTGGAGTAAAAGGACAGCGTCCCGGAGAACCTGAAGGAACACCATATAATCACAATGCAAGTTTAAGCTATACGGGAGAAAATTTTATAGGGAAAACAGATGTAAATGCTACACTGTATTTTCAAGATTATCTTACGCTGATTAATTACAGTGACTTCTTTGAAAATAATGGACAGCCTGCCACACAAAGCAAAAAGCTGGGTTTTCGTTTAAATTTAAACAGCCCTTATGAATTGAGTTCTCTTGTTTCCGGTAATATAACTTATGGACTGGATATTCTTTCAGATATAACGGATACTCATCTAACTGACGGCAGACTGGTAATTCCTGAAATGAAGATGAACAATCTGGCACCGTATTTCCAGATTAAAAATATGTTTGGTCCTGACTTAGTTTTAAAAACAGGTTTAAGACTTGAAAATGTAAATATTGATGTACCAGATTATACTACCATCGGTATTCGTAATTATGTAAACGGAACTTATGTAGGCGGCGGTGTTGCTGTAAACGGCGGAGCATTGGATTTTAATGCACTTATGTTTAACGCCGGACTGCGTTATACAAAATGGAATTTATTTAAGCCTTTTGTAAGTTTTTCTCAAAGTTTCAGCGTGGCAGATTTAGGTTTGGTTCTTCGTGCTGCTAAAGAAAATACCGTAAACAATACTTCAATAAAAGCTGTTACAGCTAATAATTATGAATTTGGATTCTCTGGAGCTTTTGAAAAACTTTCTTATGAAGGAGCTGTTTATTACAGTACTTCCAAATTAGGAGCTTCTTATGTATACGTTGACGGCAATCCGCAGATTTCTCGTTCACCTGAAAAAATTTATGGTTTCGAACTCTCCGCAAAATACCGTCTTCACTCAAAAGTTGATATTGGAGCCAACTATTCTTTTACCGAAGGAAAACGAGAACTTGCCACCCAAAAAGTATATTTAGGAGGAGATCGTATCAATCCGCCAAAAATAACGGCTTTTACAACTTTCAGGCCACTGGAAGACTGGGCAATCTTTTTACAAATGATCAGTACCACAGGAAGAGACAGATTCCAGCCTGTTAATGGAGCTTATACTTATGGAACCGGTCCTATAAAATCTTTTACAGCTTTTAATCTTTCTTCGAGTTATACTTTCAAAGAAAAAAGCACTATTCGTTTCGGTATAGAAAACTTATTCAACAAAGATTATTATACTGTAATTTCTCAATGGCAGTCGAATAATATGAATTATGTGAAAGAAAATGGTACACGATTAACGGTTAGTTTTGCACAGTCATTCTAAGTATTTCTAATGTTCATTTCTGGCCTTAATCTGCTCTTAATTGTTCTAAATACGGCAGAACCACAAATTAGCAATAAGAAAAACTTTATGTAGAAATTTCCCCTGTCGAGCTTAGTAAATAAAAATCCCATTTCGTTAGAAATGGGATTTTTATTATACATCATTGTTGCTATTAACGTTTGTTACCAATTATTTATCTTTTGCGATTTTTCAAGAATTTGTTTTAAAAGCGAATTGAAGTGATTGTTTAATCCATTGTAGGCATCTTCTAAAACAAGTTTTTCATTTTTATCATAAATAGCAACTCTATCGTTCTTGCCTTTTACAAGTTTTAGAGTAGTCCAGCCACTGCTGCTCCAGCCACCAGAAGGTTTGTAAGTTCCTTCATACCATCGTCTGCATTCAAAAGTAGGACTGTTAATCCTAATTTTACCGTCTTTAAAAAGAAAGGATAATGTATAAGACAGGTCATATTTATAATTTACTTTTCCAAAACCTCCAGCGCTATGCCTTACAGGCAGAGCATTTTCTTCATACGCTGTAAAACTAATACTTTCCCCTTCCACTACATTAAGTCCTTTTTGTGGATTGCTGTACATCGAATTAATGGCATTTAGTACATTCTTGTATAAATCTTTTTGTTTTACGTTTGACACATTCATTACTGTAAAATCGCTATTGTCATTTGATACAAAGCCTTGCGGAGTTAGTTTAAAATATTGAGCGAAGCTTAGCTGTGTGACAAGCAGAAATATGGTAATAATGAGTATTTTTTTTATGTTCATAATTTGTACAAATTTTCAAGGCTATTAAATGCAGCATTATCTGCTGTTTGATTCAAACAAATTTACTCTGGGCCACTACGAAAAACAATACCTGATTTCATGGTTATTTGATGTAAATTTCTCCTCTTTTTTTGTATTATTTTAGGTCATATTGCAACATTTATTCCTCGCTATAATTAGTGCATCCAATTATACAGCTTACCTCATTTCAACAACATCCTCTCCGTAATTGTTTTATTTGAAGAAGCATCAATTCCGGTAACTTCGGCATACTTTACATTGGGTAACCAAAAAGAACCTCCTTCAATGCGCACAAATATTTTTTCCACCTGTATTCTTTTCTGATTTACACTTACAAAAACGTGATATTTTTGATCTGAATCTATCTTTTTCAAGGTCAGGGACAATTTTTTATACGATACAAATTTAAGCTCAAACTCCTCATTATTTACCGTTTTACTTTCTATTCCGTATGCAAATTTGCGTTGTATATAACTAAAATCTTTTTTGTCTCCTTTCTCAGCATATCGAATCCAATAGGCTTTTATAGGATCGCTTTTGTTTATTTTTCCATTTTCATCGTAGTTTATGGCATAAATAGCCGTGTTTATATTGGGATCACGCTGAATGTAAAATAACATATTATCTATATTCTTGGGCGTTGGAAAATGTAATGGCGATGGATTTTTGGATTGTGCCAATAGATTTCCGGAAATTATATTTACTAAGATCGTTATAACGATTAGTGATTTTGTAAAATATTTAATTGGTTTATTCATGACGAAATGTTTATAAGAAATGTTTGGTGTGATTATTTTAAACACATAGAAACATAGGTTTAGAACGCTTAAAAAAGGCGTTTCACTTGTTTAAAACAAACAGAGTTGGTTATGTGTTAGAATTAGTTTCTACAAAGTTTGTGATCTCGATCCCGTCCCGAAGTTTCGGGACACTAATTTGATTCGACTACATTCTGTTTCTCTTTTGCCTTAAAAACCCAATATTTAATTAGCGGGTAATTAAATCCATACGAAACAAAACTATCCGTGATTAATCTTCCGATTCTATAATCGATTTGAAATACCTTTTGCAAAACAAGTGTACCAAATGATTTTAAGGAAATACTTCCCAATACAATCAACGCAAATTTAAAAAGCTGGCTATTGATGGGACTACTGTAACCAGATTGATTTTTAAATACCCAAAATCTGTTGATGCTGAAATTGATAATGGCGCCAACGGTTCCGGAGATAAGAATAGAAAAGGTAAAATGCAGTTTAAATACTTCTGTTAATAGAATCATTAAACTGTAATCGGTAATACCGCCTAAAAATGCCGCCACTTGCGCTTGTAGAAAAGTCAAAACAGATTTTTTACTGAACATATCAGTTTTGGTTTTTGTCTTTTAAATCGCCCAGTTTTAAAAGTTTTACGCTGTCAACAATATTGATTATAAGCAATATAACAGTGATTAAACCCGCCAAA
The DNA here is from genome assembly GCF_001879205.1 of Flavobacterium johnsoniae. Taxonomy (GTDB): domain Bacteria; phylum Bacteroidota; class Bacteroidia; order Flavobacteriales; family Flavobacteriaceae; genus Flavobacterium; species Flavobacterium johnsoniae_A. Next base: position 123,489 of record NZ_MLFK01000009.1, on the reverse strand, counting down.
TAGGCAATTGATCCCTGAAATAAAACTTCTAAAATTAAAATTAACGCAATAATAAACCGAAGTTCGGTTGGGCCGACAAAGCCGGAATCTATACTGTATTCGTTTGTAATTTTGTAGCGCAACTGGCTGATGATGATAGACCAGCCATACAATGCGACAAAAGCAAAGGCTACTATTTGTGTGCCGTTTTCAGCATATATGTAGTAGCCAAAGCCTATAAGTACAATACCAATCCAATCGGCAATGATATCGAGTGCAAAACCATACCAGCGGCGTGGAATATTTCTATAATAAGCCAATCTTCCGTCTAAAGAATCGCCTAACCAATTTATAGCCAGCCCGATAATACCTAAAAGCAAATACCAATTTGCTGCATAAGTTCCTAAAACAAAAGCTAAAAAAACCAATCCCGAACCAAATGTCCCTATTAAAGTGAGCAAGTTTGGCGAAATGAATTCAGGCACCTTTGGCAGCAAAAATACAATCGTTGACTGCTCTGCTCTTTTTAAAATATTAGTTCGTTTACGGTCAGAAAATGTTCTTTGTACAATTGCACTATGACCTTCAACTTGTCTTTCTTTTTCCATTAATAGCGCAATATTTGTAAACCAGATAGTATAACCAATTCTAGTTTTGCAATTTTTAATTTTACCTTTCTATGCGTATTTTTTAAAAAATAGGTGGTACTTTTTAGCTTACCTGATCTAACCAGATAACTAAATGCAATAATAATAAGCATATTATTTAACAATACCCGCAAAACGTTGATAGAAAACCGTTGGGCTGTTCTCATTTTTGGGAGCATATTTTCCTGCGATAATCGGGATATAAATGACCCTTCTTCTACTCTCTTCGCCACGGATAGATGATTGCGCAACTCTGTGCCACAAACGACCATCGTGAATGGTTAAATCTCCTGCTTCCGGATTGATAGAAACTTCCTGTGGATCAGGGTTATTATCTAAAAAGTATTTTTTACGGAAAAGCATTTGGTAAATACTTTGCTTATGTGTTCCCGGAATGATTTTAAGACCGCCGTTTTCGGGTTTTAAAGTACTTAAGTGAATGCCTACATTGAGCATTGGGTTTAATTTTCCACCATAAAAAATGTCTCTCAAACCATCTGTATGCCAGCCCATCTTAGTAAACTTACTTTCTGGTCCATTGATATAATGATTGAAAACCATTCCGTCTTTTTCTTCGGTTCCTAATCTTGCGCCATCACCTGCCAATGGCAATAAACCATTAAATCTTGGATCCAATAAAAGACCGCTTAAGGTTTGATGATGTTGATTGATAAAAGCAAAACGCTGTACAATTGGAGACCCATCTAAATCTTTTCCGTATTTAATTGGAACACCATTAACTTTTTGAAGGTCATTGTCTATCCATTTTTGCTCCACTTGTTTGGAAGCATCAATGATGGATGAAACAGTTTCCGGATTTATAAATTTTTTGAAATGGATAAAGCCAAATTCGTTAAAAAAAGCAATTTGCTCATCAGTTAATTGATTAGTAAGGGTAAAGGTTTTATAAGAAGATACCATGATAATATAGATTTAATAAATGAAATAATAATGTTTGAATTTTATCTAAAGATTAGCGAAAGCAACAACAGCAACAACACATTCGCATGTTTGTGTGCATTCGACCTTTAGGAAAATTAAACGTATTTCTTTTATTTGACATACTCTATAGAATTAGTAGATATTAAAACAAATGTAATATAAATTCTCTTTCGCAAAGAATATTTTTTTATTTTTTTTGAAAAAAAATTTAAACTTTATAAATTCCAGCGGCAGTTTTTTCGATAAATCCCTTTGGTAGTATACGGTTGGCATAAACCGAAATGATATTTGTAAAACCCGGAATAACTTCTGATTTTTTGCTGAACATGGCTTTTACTGCCATTTTTGCCACTTCATCTGGCTGCATATTAAACTTTTCAGCCATTTTATTTAGAGCATTTAAACCCGCTCTTGCTGCAAAACCAGTATCAACCGGACCCGGACTAAAACAGGTTACGGAAATTGAAGTTGGGGCAAGTTCGAAACGCAGGGCACGCGTAAACGATAAAACAAACGCCTTTGTAGCCGAATAAACAGCCAGCGTTGGTACTGCCTGATAAGCAGCCGTACTCGATATATTTAAAATGTAAGCTTGTTTTTCCTGCAAAAGTATCGGTACTAATAAATGTGAAAGTTCTACCACTACATTCATGTTAAGCTGCATCATGCCAAGCTGATCGGTTAGAGAAGACTGACTAAAATCGCCCCAAACGCCGTAGCCGGCATTGTTAACTAAAATGCCAACAGGATAATTATTCGTTTTTACCCAATCGGTTACTATTTGCGATGCATCGTTTATCGAAAGATCAATTGATAAAACAGCAGTACTAATACCGTATTTAGCCTGAAGATCCTCAGATAGCACTTTTAATTCCTCTTCACTTCTTGCAACGAGCAATAGCGGATAACCCTGCTTAGCCAATTCAGAAGCAATAGATTTTCCAATTCCTTTGCTGGCGCCGGTTATTAAGGCATACGGTTTCGTTTTTTCGCTCATCTACTTAATTTTATCATCAAATATAAAGATTAATTGTAAACCGTTGGGTGAATTTATCCCCTACCATTACCTAAATCCTTCTTTATTTATACAACGAATATAAGTATCTGAGCCAATGCTTAATATGATAACAATTATTTACTATATAATTTAACAGCATGTATGGTATTATCATAGTTGACAGATTCAAAACTAATTATTAAATTAAAAAGGTAATATCTGCCAAAGTCATTTAAAAAAAACACTACAAAAACACTACTAACTCTAATTAATAGTATATTTTTTAAAATAAAATCTAATAGTGTTTTTCATTATCTAGGATAATGCATAAAAAATGTGATTATTCACATAGGAATATAATTACAAAATCTGTTACTTCGAACTCTAACATTTTTTCATAAAAAATCAAGTGCACGTGATAAAGCTTGAAAAATTGTTTAATCCTATTTATTAACAATAAACAAACAAAAACATGAAAAAGAATCAGAAATTAAAAATTAGTAAGGAAACTGTTCAATCAGTTTTAAATAAAAAAGACATGAAGTCAATACAAGGAGGATATGCATTCTCATTGATTAATGGATGTTCACATAGTCTTTGCGTATCAGGCAGATGTGACGGTATCGGCTTTACATTAGGGCCTAATATGTGTTGTTAAAAATTTGGGCTGCATCTGGAAAGGTGCAGCTTACATTATAATTTAGAGTAACATTTACTAAATACATTTTCAAAAATATGTCTGACGAATTTTTAAAAGAATTACAAAATATTAAAAAGGCTAAATTTAAAAACTCTCTTACTGATGAACCAATGTTATCTATAATTGAGAAAATAGATAAACATTATGACGAAGAACAATGCAGTTCTCTGAGAGATATTATCAAAGCACAAAAATTAATTATTTTATATTCTAAAGCATCCGATTTTGAGCAGGCTCTTGAAATAATAGAAGTATCGAAAACTATTCTGAGTTTTTTAAAAAATGAATCATTAATTTTAGGGAAAATCTTCCTATATCCTTCATTTGCTTATTATTATAAAAAAACAAAAAATTATAGTTTATCTAAAAGATATATAAATCATACTGTGAAGTTTGATGATTTGCTATCTGCAAAGTTCCGTGTTTTGCATATACATAAAATTCATCATGTAATTAATCTTCATCAATTGCACCTGGAAAAAAAGGAGTATAAAAAATGTGCAGAATTATTTGCAGATATTTTTGTTTATTCTAACGACCTTATTCTTCCATCCAAGTATGGAAAATCAGGAAGTTCTCTTTTCAGAGGGCAACTTGCAAAAAATGAACTTCTAACTATAGTTGATAATTTTAGTTCAAGTTATTTTATGTGTATTTGGAAGTATCCTGAAGTAGAAAGATATTTTTTGAAAAATAAAAAAATAAAAGAGATTTTAAGAGCAAGTAATGCAAAAAGTAAAAGATTACAAGCGTTAATAGAATTCAATACTGTACAGACTTTATTTATACAGAAACAAGTCAATTTCAACCTTATACTTAATTTCTTTAAAACATATACGCATTATTATTTCGACATATATAAACTACTCATTCTTAAAAACTTACATTCAATATCGAAAAAGCAGACAACCAAAAATGAAATTTTATCTATTATAGAAAAAAAATTAAATTTTAAAGAACCGGGGGTTATTATTGATAAAATTATATTTTCTCAAGCTTAATTATGAATAAATTTTTAATTAGAACACCACATTTTTCAATTGATTTTATAAATACATTTTATAGAAGTGAAGACCCTAGCCAATATATATATAACTTATTTCAAAAAAATACCATTTTTAGAGAAGCGATATATTTAAATTCACTTGTTCTTTACAATCAAGCAATAAAATATTCGCAGGAGAATACTTTACAGTATACTAAAAAAGGAGAAAAGATTGCTAATTCGCTTATACGCTACTTTTTGAGAATGTCTTACAGAGCAACTCCATTTGGTTTATCGGCAGGAATTTCTATAGGTTATTATAAGGAAAATCCAAAAGAAAATATTCAAATTAATTACAAAAAAAGAAGTGTAAAAATTGATAGCGAAGTTCTCTCTAATATACTTACAGAACTAAATACAGATCCTATTGTAAAAGATTCACTTACTTATTACTGTAATAATACTCTGTATGCTAAAAACAATAAATATCGATATTTTGAAAAAAAAGATCTTGTAAACAGCTTTGACTTTGCATTGACCAAAGTGGATCAAAATGATTTTCTGGATGAAATCCTGGAATTAAGCAAAAAAGGAATAAACCTAAATGATATCCGGTTAGTATTAAAAAAAGATGATGACATCGAAGATAATGACATTGAAGATTTCATAAATGAATTAATTGATTCTCAACTTATTGTTGGTGATCTTCAATATGATATTCTAACAAGTAATTTTCAAAATAAGTTAATTCAGCAATTAGAATCTCTGCAACATAATAATAGCCAAATCCTAAATAAAATCTTTACGCTTTTAAAAAAGGTAGAAAAACTATGTAATGAATTAGCAAATTTACCTCTAGATTCATTACAAGGTCTTACAATTATTACTGAAATAGATTCCTTATTACAAAATTACTGTCCTAAAGAGAAAACAGCCCTGCAGATTGATTTAATCCAGAGCACAGAATTTAATTTACCCAGTTCCATAAAAGAAAGCATTAAAAGAAAAATAAATGTTTTCAATAAAATAAATTCCCAGATTTCTGTAAATACTAAATTAAAAGATTTTAAAGACGAATTTCTTAACAGGTATGGCAATACTCCCATGCCTCTATTGGAAGTTTTAGATGTTGAAATCGGGATTGGATATCCTGTTAATTTGACTGTAAGAGCTAAGTCGAGCCTTCTCGAGGACATCATAATAGAAACGAAATCAGTACCTAATGACTATAAACTTAGTAGATGGGATGAATTTTTATTAGATAAATACGAACTATATCTAAAGAATAATACTGGCACAATTACCTTAAAAACTTCTGATTTCGATTTTATAAAACCCTTGGAACATAAACCATCACATAGTATTCTTTTCTCCGGACAGCTGCACCGCAAGGATGATGATAATCATGATTTTTTTATTAGTGGTTTAAAAAAGGGAACTGCACAATTTACAGCAGGTAGATTTGCGTATAATAACATAGAAATTGAAAAATATATGTCTGATATTGCATTTTATGAGAAAAATCAATTATCAGATCAGGAAGTTTATGGCGAAATAAGGCATTTCTCTCAACCAAGATTAGGCAACATTTCACAAAGGCCAAACCATTACGACTATTACATTCCAATTTATGATCAGAATAATAAACAAACTGACGTGGAGCTTTCACTTGATGATTTATATTTATTTATAGAAAATGGAAATATTATTCTTTATTCATACAAGTTAAATAAAAGGATAATACCAAAACTAAGCTGTGCACAGAACACTACCCTCCTCACCTGCTCTATTTATAATTTTTTGGGAGAAATAGTAGATGATCATTATGTCCGCTTCTGGAATTGGGGTTTTCTGAAAAATAAGCCTCATTTACCCAGAGTACAACTCGAAGAATTTATATTATCAAAAGAAAGATGGATGATAGACCCAGCCACTGTCTTTGCAAAATCAGGGAGTGTTTCTGTTTTAAAAAACTATATATTTTCAAATCGTATTTTAAGATACGTAACCTTAAGTACTGGAGGAGATAATTTTATTCCATTAGACTTAAACACCAAAATTGGTGTTGATTTTCTTTATGAAGAACTTACTAAAGGTAAAATCATCACATTAGAAGAGTCTATTAATCTCAATCACGAAAATTCATTGATTCAAAATCAATATGGAAGGTCAACACATGAAATTCATGTTCCAATATTACCGGTAATAACTCAATTAAAGAAACAAAAAAAGGATAACGATCATATAAGACAAATCATAAAGGAAAATAAAACTATTAACCATACTAAGGTCTTTCCAAGCCAGCAGGCATTATACTTTAAAATTTACATCAAAAACGAACAAGCAGATTCAATAATCCTTGAAAAATTAAATTTAATTCTGTCAGAACTTTCTGCAATAAAAGCATTTGATCATTTCTTTTTTATCAGATACAAGGATCCGGGATATCACTTTAGGATAAGATTTTTTTCTGACAAGCTAAATTTAGAGTCTATTTTAAACAGTCTGAATGAGGGTTTTCAGGAAGAAATAAACTCTTTTATCATTGATAAAATTCAAATTGATACTTATGAAAGAGAAATAGAAAGATATGGAGGAAAGACAGGTATGATCTTATCTGAAAAGATTTTCTATTACGACTCTATTTGTGTTTTGAATGTATTATTATGGATCGAAAAAAATGATATGGAAACGCAAAAATGGATAATTGCAATGCAAGGAGTGCATCATTTATTAGATGACTTCTCTACGAATTTAAATGAGAAAATAACAATACTGGAGCAATTGAGAGATTATTATTATGGTATGATATCAAATAGATCTCAGGTAAATAAAAAAGTGTCAGCATTCTTTCAGGAAAAGAAAAAAAACATTGAAATTCTGATGGATAAACAAACTTTTAAGCATCATTTTTTTGACTTCTTTGAAATTCGTTCTTTCAAAAACAACAGTGTAATTGCTGAAATTAATGAGGCAAAAATAAGATATGACACGGAAAATTATATCCACATGTTTCTTAATCGTTTTTTTGAATCTGATCAAAATCAACAAGAAATTATAATTTATGATTTACTCATTAGATATTATAAAATAATAAAATTAAAAAAACATAACAATGAATAAATCTCTCTTTTTTATACTGCTTTTGACCTGCAAAGCTTTTACTCAAACGGCAATTATAAAAGGAAAAACAGTAGATGCTAAGACTGGAGAATATGTCTCTTTTACGAATATCGGAATACAAAATGAAAGTATAGGAACTGTTTCAAATGAGAACGGAGACTTTATTTTAAAGATATACTCTAATATAGATGTTAATAAAGAAGTAATCTTCTCCCATTTAGGTTATGCAGATCGTATAATAACTCTTAAAGCCCTTTTGGAAAAAAAAGAAGAAACAATTAAACTTGAAAGCATTGTAAACCAGCTCGCAGAAGTAAAAGTTAGCCTCAAAAAACCAAAGCCTAAAAAAATTGGCAGAACCGCAAAAGGTTTGGGAATGATGCATCGAAATTATTATTCTGTAACAGAAAAAGAAATTGACGATAGGCTGAGTAAAGAAATTGGAATGAAACTAAGTATAAAAAAAGATTGTTCTATAGAAGATCTAAATTTTAATATTAGTACAAATGATTTCAAAGATCTAAAGTTTAGGGTGAATTTTTATTCCATCAAAAATAATCTTCCAGATACTTTGCTTGTTCAAAAAGAGATCATTTTAGAAATTAAAGACGGATATCTGGGTTGGTTTAAGTTTGATTTAAAGCAATTTGATATATCAATAGACAAAGAGAATGAAAATATTGCCGTAACACTCCAGTGGATACATAGTCAGAAAATGGATAACAAAAAGGGGCTTTTTTCAATTTCGGCTGGAGTTTCTCCTCTAAGTACCAGTTTTTATCGCAGTAAAGTATTAGATGTTTGGAAAAAAGATGATACAAATCTTAGTTTGTATTTAAATGCAATGTGTAATTAGTTTTTTTATATGCTAGAAAAAATATATCCGCAAGCACCAGAAATAACAGATGTTTTACTGGAGCAAATGATTGACAACATTATAGTAAGTATTCCAACTGCAGACCATACATTGATTCATGGCAAACCAGGAATTTTAATAGCACTGTCATATTATTATAAATTCAATTTGAATCCTGCAAATAGAGAAAAGATAGAAAATGCGATAGAAGACTGTCTAAACTATATTCTATTAGATATTGAAACAAAACATTTGGACCCAACACTGGCTTTTGGGCTTTCCGGAATTAGTTATGCTTTTCAGACTTCTTATGATCTGGGGCAGGAAAGCAAAATTGATAAAGAATGGTTTAAAGATCTGAACCGTTTAATAGCAGGCAGTTTAGAATATTTTGTAAATGATAAGGAATATGATTATCTAAGAGGAGCATCCGGAATTGCTACTTATCTATTACATTTTTATCCCAAAGAAAAACATTTGTCTCACTACATTGAAGGATTATACAATCAGGCGGTTTGGACAGATGATAAGTGCTGCCACTGGGTCTTTTATTCTTTCAATGAAAACGGTAATACATTTGAATATCTGGAAAATAAGATTAATCTCGGTCTGGCGCATGGAATGTCTGGCATTATAAGTATACTGGCTGAATTTTACAGAAAAAAAATAGCTGTAGAAAAATGTTATATGATGATCGAAGGAGCTGTTAACTTTTTAAAGAAAAATTATAATGATACCGGAATCTCTCAATTCCCCGGAATATGGGATCAGAATGAACAATTTCAAAAAGTAAGCCGTTTAGGTTGGTGCTATGGTGATACCGCATTGGGATTAGCAATAGTAAAGGCTGGAAAATATTGCTCTAATGATCAATGGACGTCTTTTGGTGAGAAGATCTGCTTAAAATCGGCTACAAGAGATGCAAATAATGCTTTACTGGACGAACATGGAATTTGTCACGGCTACTTCGGGACTATGCACCTATTTAATAGATTATCCGAAACACTCGAGAATGTTATTTATAAAGAACGAAAAGAATACTGGTTTACAGAAGGAATGCTGAAAAGAGACTTTGATCTTGATTCGACAGGTGTTTATCAGACAGTAATAGAAAAAAATGGAAATATAGAAAAATTTACAACTACTGGAGTTTTACAGGGATTATCTGGTGTTTTACTTTGTCTCCTTTCCTATAAAAACAAATTTGCTTATCCATGGGACAAATTTTTACTTATCAATATTGAAAAGCAGTAGAAATTTAACTTCTATAACTTAAAGTTTAATTCAATAAAAAAACATAACATCAATACCCTTACATGAAAGTAAAAAAGGTATGTTTTTGTTTTATCCATTTTTTTGTTTTTACAGCTTCTGATAGTATTTAATTCAGGAAGCTACAGAGGCAAAGTCTCATAGATGAGTCGCTTAATTATATCATTTTAAATTGCATTTATGAAAAAAATTGCTTTAGTAAATTGTTACATGGGAAAATTTCCCTGGTTTTTTAAATTTTTTATAAAATCCTGCGAATTTAACCCAACTGTTGATTTCTTTATTTTTACTGATAATCAATTAGATTATAAAATTCCACAAAACGTTAAAATTATCCCCTTCACCTTGTCTGATTTTAATGCTTTGGCAAGTGAAAAGTTAAACATTAAAATTGAAGTGACTAAACCATACAAACTCTGTGACTTTAAACCCGCATTTGGTGTCATATTTTCATCTTATTTAAAGGAATATGACTTTTGGGGAATCACAGACATCGATGTAATTTATGGAAGAATCAGAGAGTTTATGACTGATGAACTTCTTGATGAATATGACACTATATGTGTTAGACATGATTTTATAACTGCCTGCTGTATGCTCTTTCGTAACTCTGAATATGTAAACACTTTATTTAAAAAAAGTAAAGACTATCAGATGATTTTTACTAGTGAAAAAAACTTTGCATTTGATGAATCCAATTTCGAACAATCAGCCATTATTGAAAAAGAAGACATTTTTAAAATTGAGTGCGAAATCGAAAGCATGCAGCATATTATTCTTAATGAAGACAGAGAGGGAAGATTAAAAGCACATTTTGATTTTTTAATATGTGAAGGGACAGCGGGCGAATTATTGTGGGAGAATGGACTTTTTAGTTATAAAGGAAAACTTGAGATAATGCTTTATCATCTCCTTAATTACAAAGGGAATATATTCTCAAACAATACAATGAAATGGGATCAGATTCCGGATACTTTTTATTTGGACAAATACGATTATCGCGCTAACAATTCCTTTTTAATGCAAGCTAAATCAATGTATGATGATAATATCAGACCTAAAATTTGGAATTTCCTAAAAAGATGTGATGCTTTTATTTCTTTAAAATTGTTTAAAAAGACTGTCAATTGTATTGAAGAAGGTGAATACTTGTACTACCTAAGTAAAATAAAAATTATAGTTACTAAAAAATCATCAACAGGTGAAAATTATTTAAAATTTCAAAATTCGGATTATTCTCTATTGTATCAATTTACTTTCAGTAAAAAATACTTTTTTGCCGAAAATCTACCTTTTATTTTTAGATTAGAAGACAAAAAGGATGGCAGTCATTCCAGGTTCAATTTAATTTCAACTGTTGGTTACGGTAATATTTACAGTAAACTAAAAAAATAAGCCATTCTTTTGAAAAACTTTCCAAATTATATACAAACTGACTATAAAGATTGCGGGCCTACGTGTTTAAAGATCATTTCAAAGCACTATGGAAAGACAATGAATATTCAGCAGCTGAGAGATATCAGCGAAACAACCCGTGAAGGAAGCAACTTATTGTTTTTGAGCGATGCTGCTGAGAGCATCGGGTTTAGAACATTAGGATTAAAATTAAATTCAGAAAAACTAAATGAAGTTCCTCTTCCTTGTATTCTGCACTGGAACCAGAATCATTATGTCGTACTATACAAAATAAAAAATAACGCCTATTATATTTCAGACCCGGCATTTGGTTTAATAGAATATAATCTAAAAGATTTTTTAAAATTTTGGATTGGTAATAATGCAGATAAGCAGACACCAGAAGGCGTAGCATTGATAATTGAAGCTACTCCAAAGTTTTTTCAATCTGATATTGATAAAGAAGATAATAAGGGCTTGGGTTTTGGGCTCCTTTCGAAGTATATTATTCGCTATAAATCTTTTTTACTCCAATTAAGCATTGGGCTTCTGGCCAGCAGTTTATTACAATTAATTTTTCCTTTTCTAACCCAAAGTATTGTTGATATTGGAATTCAGAATCAAAACATACATTTTATTTATTTAATACTCTTTGCGCAATTGTTTTTATTTGCAGGAAGAACTGGTTTAGAGCTCATCAGAAGTTGGATATTATTACATCTTTCTACCAGGATAAACATTTCATTAATTTCTGATTTCTTTATTAAATTAATGAATTTACCTATTTCTTTTTTCGATGTTCGAATGACTGGAGACATTATGCAGCGTATAAATGATCACCGTAGAATAGAACGTCTCTTGACTACATCCTCACTTAATGTATTGTTTTCAATAACAAATATGATAATAATGGGAGGTGTATTGGCATATTTTAATCTTCAGATATTTTTTGTGTTTTTTATAGGAAGCGTCTTTTATTTTGGATGGATTACCTTATTTCTAAAAAGACGTGAAACGCTGGACTACAAACGTTTCTCGGAAGTTTCACAGGAACAAAGCAAAGTTATGGAACTTATAAATGGAATGCAGGAAATAAAACTTCATAATGCAGAAAAACAAAAACGTTGGGGATGGGAATATGTGCAGGCAAGACTTTTTAGGGTTTCGATAAAAGGTTTGATTCTCGAACAAACACAAAGTATAGGATCTTCTGTTATTAATGAGCTGAAGAATATTTTCATCATATTCTTATCGGCGAAATTAGTCATTGACGGCTCGATAACCTTGGGGATGATGCTTGCAATCAGTTCTATAGTAGGAAGTCTAAATGGTCCAATTGCCCAAATTATCGAATTTGTACGTGAACTTCAGGATGCAAAAATATCCCTGGCGAGATTATCTGAAATACATGACAAAGAAGATGAAATACAGCAGCAAACTAATCAAACAGATGAGGTTCCTTATAATTCAAATATTGAAATAAAAAAGCTTTCATACCGATATTTAGGATCGGATACTCCAGTTCTAAATGATTTAAGTTTAATAATTCCTGCAAACAAAGTAACGGCAATAGTTGGAGTAAGTGGTAGTGGAAAAACGACGCTCATGAAAATATTACTTAAATTTTATGAGCCGGAAAAAGGAGAAATCAGCATTGGTAATTTACAACTTCATAATATTTCGCAAAAAGCTTGGCGCTCTAATATTGGAGCCGTAATGCAGGAAGGTTTTATTTTTAACGATACTATTGCCAATAATATTGCTATAGGGGTAGATAAAATAGATAAGAATCGGCTGGCTTATGCAGCCGATGTGGCCAATATTAAAGACTACATAACTAGTCTTCCGCTGAGCTATAATACAAAAATTGGTGCCGAAGGAACCGGAATGAGTACGGGACAGAAACAGAGACTGCTTATTGCTCGAGCCGTTTATAAAGATCCGGAAATACTTTTCTTTGATGAAGCTACCTCCGCATTAGATGCTAATAATGAAAAAGAAATTATGCAAAAGCTTGATCTTTTTTTTACGAATAAAACTGTAGTTGTTATTGCTCATCGTTTGAGTACGGTAATGAATGCAGATCAAATTGTAGTTCTGGATAAAGGGAAAATTATTGAAATAGGATCACACTCGGCATTAGTAGAACAGAAGGGAAATTATTTCGAGCTGGTTAGAAATCAATTACAACTAGGAAATTAAATATGACAAAAGATAATGCAACATTTGAATTAAGAAGTGAAGAGGTTCAGGACATTCTTACCAAAGTGCCCCATTGGATGATCAGATGGGGAACTGTTTTGATTTTTATCATCATTACAATGTTATTTATTGCATCCTGGTTTATAAAATATCCAGATGTAGTAAATTCTGAGATTGTAATTACAACTCATATTCCGCCTGAAAAAATTGTCTCAAAATCATCTGGGAGAATTGAAGCAATTTTGATAAAAAACAAAAGTCAAGTATCAAAGAACAGTACTCTTGCAATTATAGAAAACACAGCTGATTACAGAGACGTTTTTTTATTAAAAAGTAAAATTGACGATTATAATATCAACGCCTCAAAGAAAGAATTTCCTTTTGAATTATTGAGTAATATGCAATTGGGCGAGATCGAAAGTGCTTTTGCAGTTTTTAAAAAGGATTATCAGGCTGAACAGTTGAATAAAACTTTACATCCTTTCGAAATTGAAAATAAGGCACAATATTCCGAAATGATTCAAATAAAGGAAAGACTGGATATACTTCAACAGCAGAAAGAGATTAATCAAAGAGAGTTAGAGCTACAAAAAAAAGAGGTTTCCCGTTTTGAAACTTTACACGATAAAGGCATTATTTCAGATCAGGAAATAGAGACTAAAAACCTAAATCTATTACAGGCAGAGAAAAATTACCGAAGCCTTTTATCCTCAATTTCTCAATTAAAGTCTTCTTTGGTAAACAATTCAAAATTGCGTCAAAATTTAGAAATAAATAATACTAAAGACAAAGTTAATTTGAAGACTGGTGTATTGCAATCATTTTATAACTTGAAAAAGGTAATAAAAGACTGGGAACTTACTTATACACTAAAATCTTCGGTAAGTGGCGTCGTGACTTTTTTACAGGTGTGGACAGAAAATCAAACTATAAATTCCGGAGATAATGTTTTCTCAATTATTCCAGACGCAAAAAATAGTTTTATTGGTAAAGTAAAAGCACCGGCATTAAATTCAGGAAAGATAAAAATAGGCCAGGTCGTCAATATAAGATTAGACAATTTTCCGGATAGAGAATTTGGAATTTTAAAAGGAGAAATTAAAAACATATCATTAGTACCTGATAAAGATGCTAATCTACTTATCGATATTTCTCTTCCAGATGGACTAACTACTTCTTACAAAAAAAAGATTGCCTTTCAACAGGAAATGAAAGGAACTGCTCAGATTGTCACTGAAGATTTACGTTTACTTGAAAGAGTTTTATATCAGTTCAAAAGCATTTTCGAGCAGTTTTAAAATCACAAATGACTTATTCTCAATAAACAGTATTAAAAATTTACTATTTATAAAGATGATTTACTAAATATTGATTTTTACCAAGAAATAAGGAATAGTTTACACAAATATCGAGTAATATAAGAAATTATTGAAATTATTATCATTACAAAAGGCAGGAAATGATGTGTTTTTGTAGTGTTATTTGTAGTGTTTTTATTGCACAAATAATATAGTATAAAAGATTAATTTATATATTTTTACAAATAATCCTATTAAATACAGCACCTCAAAAACATGAAAACTAAGAAAAAAGTGTCCCTATTTTCGAGATAATTTTCAGAAAATAAAACACACTATTCTTACCCCCTTTACTAATTACAATAATAAAAAACCACAAACAAAAATGCTAAAAAAAAAATTGACTCTTAAGCGTATTGAGAAAAATTTTACCCAGGAAGAAATGGCTCACCTTTTAGGAATTTCTCAATCTCAATACAGTCGGCGCGAGCGTGGCACCACCAAAATATCTACTGCAGAATGGAATAAACTTGCTAACATTCTCGAAACTGATTTAGCTATGATTTATGAATCTGATGAGAATATCCAGTTACTTAACGAAACCGAAAAAAACATTTACAATGAATTCTCAAATTATAAGAATGATAACATCGAATTCACCCTCATAATAATGCGAAAATATATTGAAAAACTTGAATTTGAGAACAAAAAATTAAAATCAAAACTTTCTAAAGTTGTAAATGAATTTGCTCAAAAAATTTAAAGTCAACAATTGCTTTTTCAATGAACAAATAATTACTCAGAACTTCTTAGAACAAATAGATTATTTACTCATCAACAAACATGGAAACCGTAGTAGGCTGAAAAGACGTATACTAGAGTAGGCTTAATTTAAAAAACAAAAAAATGAAAAAAATGAGTCTTAGCAATCGCGCTAAATTTCTGACAAGGTCTGAAATGAGAATTATCGCTGGCGGGTACACTCCAGGATTATGTAACACCAGAAGAGAGTGTCCAGAGGGTTGTGCTGTTTTTACAGGCGATGGACATGGATATTGCAGTACTTGCTGCATAGCATAAAAAGGTCTTATCAGGTGCAGGGATTTTGCACCTGATTTACTCATTTTTAATTTTTGAACTATAAAAATGCTAAAACATATATTCACCTTACTATTTTTCATTTACTCGGGTAATTTTTTTTCTCAAAATTCTGCCAATATACAGGGAAAAATATTAACCGATAAAAATTATGAAAAAGATACTATAGTCTTTTCTGCAGGGATAATAGATGAAAAATACTATGCCAATACCAAATTGACTTCTGCAATAAATAATAATAAATTCAACATTCAAGGAATTTTCAGCTGCCCGCAAATGTATTCATACTCCATGAATAGTGAAAAAGATGTTATATTATTTAGAAACGGAAAATACTTTATTGACCAATCAACCACTTCAATAATAGTATCTGATATGATAACGAAACAAGGTGAAGTAATTGGTAAAACGGGAAATGAATACCAAAATAAATTCATCCCCTTTATACTTGCCAATTCATCTGATAATTTCGAACATTTTTATTATAACAATTCCGAAATGTTTGATAAAAAACTATATAAATATGTAATAAAAAATCCGGACTCATACGTTGCTCTTTGGTTTTTAATTGAACGATACAATATTGAGGGATATAGTGATTTATATGAAACTACTCTAAACTCATTTTCTCACTCCATTAAAAAGCAAAAATTATGGCTCACTTTAAACGCAGAATTAAAAAACACATTAATAAGAAAGGGCCGGAAATTTCCAGAAATGTCTTTACAGAACACTAGTTTAAAAACAGAAATTTTAAATATTCCTGATTCTAAATATACTCTTATCGAATTTTGGTTTAGCAGATGCCGTCCATGTTTGGAACAACTGCCTTCTCTAAAGAAAATTTATAACCGTTATTATGCTAAAAGCTTCAATATAATTGCGATTTCAACTGATAAAACGCAAAATGTAGTTCCATACTGGCAGAAAAGAATCGTGGAATATGAAATACCCTGGAAAAATTATCTCGATGAAAATGCTGTAATAGCTGCTAGAGAAAAAATAATCTCCTTCCCTACTAACTTCTTAATAGATAAAGACCATAATGTAATTAAAAAAAATATTACACCAGAAGACTTAGAAAAATTTTTATCTGAAAACCTTTAATAACTATCTAACCAATGACTGAAGATTTTAATTACCTTTTTCAATACATAGAGAAAGAAAAATTATCAATTGATAAAACCGAATTTTTATTTCAGATTCAATCGCATCCTGATTATCCATCATTATTGTCAATTGTTGACGCACTAACATTCTTCAATATACCAAATGGAGCCCTTGAATTACCATCATCAGAAATAGATAATCTGGCAGATTATTTTGTTGCTCTTTTAAAAGTTGAAAACACCCAGCCACAATATTATTTTCTGGAAAAAAAAGAAAATAGATATTTTTTTAATAAAAATAATAAAACATTTGAAATTTCCAGATCAGAAATTGAAAGCCGATGGAACAAGTATGTCTTATTAATAGAAAATTCAGAACCTCAAAATTTCAGTAAAAAAAGCAGCAAATCAAAGTTTTATTATTTCTTACCAATAATTGCTTTTTTACTTCTTTTGGCAAACTTTAATGAAAGTATAGCAACCAAACTCTTTTTTCTATTCCCTGCAGTTGGTATTCTATTTTCAATTGCAGCTTTAAAAGATTTATTTGGAACGAAAGCTAAAATCATTGACTCCTTTTGCAATATGACGGCATCTACAGAGTGTTCAACTGTAGTGGAATCCGAAAAATGGAAAATTTTTAAAATTATAAATTTCAGCGATCTAAGTATCGTTTTCTTTGCGTCTCAATTTATTGGAATACTGTTATTTCTTCTTTACAATGAAAGCAACATGTTTTTCAGCATCCAGCAGATTTTGCTATTTGCAGCTTTACCTGTTTTATTTGCATCAATTTATTATCAAAAATTTGTAGAGAAAAAATGGTGCCCCCTATGCTTGACCATTATTGGAATAACTATACTGGAAAATATATTTATTACTGTCTTAAAACCAACTTTTGCCCCTATTTCAACAAATGGCATTATTCTTTTTGGTTTCGTTTTTATTTCCGTTTTCTTTCTGTGGCTTAACCTAAAAGCATTATTAACAAATCATAAAAACTTAAAAGAATTTAAAATAGAAGGAAGTCGCTTTATGCGAAATTATTCCATCTTTAAAAATACCTTATTGAATTCTACACAAATTGCATATACAGAAAGTATTTCATCACCAATTCTGTTAGGAGATGAAAATGGATCCTTAAAAATAATAGTTATCTCTAATCCATTCTGTGGACATTGCAGTAAGATGCATACTATTATGGAAGAAATATTACATAAAAATCGTGAAGGTATATACTTTGATCTGCGATTCAATTTTAATGAAAATGAGAGCGACGAGAAATCAACAAGAATACATCACAAATTAGTTTCAATTTATCTCAATCAAGGGCAAATTGCTTTTAGAGAAGCAATGAAAAATTGGTTTGAAAATAAAGATGAACACAAAATAAAAACGGATAACAATCTGTTGCTTAACAATGTAGAAACTGTACAAATTCTTAAAGAACAATTTGCTTGGAATCAAGCTAATAATTTAAATTTTACGCCCGCTATTATTATAAATTCATTTTTATTCCCCAAAGAATTCGACAGAAAACAACTCTCTTATTTTATAAATGATTTAATAGATGACTCCAATTTTTTCTTAAATCCATCATTAGTTTTAAACGAATTTTAAATTGTTTCTTCATTCTTGGCATTAAAATTTAGATCTAGAAAACAAGACAAAAATATCTTGTGATAATTTGGTCATTAGTTAGATAAAATAACTTTATATATTACAAAAAATGAAATTTAATACATCAAAAAATATTTCATATATACTCTTCTATACCTTTTTATCATTATCCAATTACAGTGTTGCTCAGGAAAAATCTAACAAAACATTTTGTCTGGATGGACATTTTAAAAATAATTATCAGGGCTATCTTTATTTACAATATGAAGACATAATTGACAGCTGTCTGGTTCAAAATAAGCACTTTCATTTTAAGGGATTCATTAAATCAAATGAAGCGATAGCAACATTTAGCAGTAAGGGAAAAATTACTGCAATGAAGAAAGAATTTTTACTTAGAAAATACAAATATTGCAATTAAGTTAAATGAAATTGTTAAAAGAATAAACAACAATGATATCACTTTTTTTAATCCCGAATTTGTAAAAGGAACTAAAACAATAATTATTCAAAATGATTACGAAAATTTTGAATTATTATATAAAAATGATCCAAATTGGGATAAAAAAAATATTAAAAAAATTGAAAGTATAATCGAAGAAAATCCACAAAATTTATATAGCGGATCATTACTAGCAGGTCTTTCATGGAATAAAAATCTTGATCCATCAGAACTTTACAGATTGTATAGCAAACTTGACAAAGCATATCAAGATGAAACAACAAATAAAGTAATTGAAAAAAACCTTTTAATCGAAAATAAAGTTAAAATTGGAGATGACGTATTCAATTTTGAACTCTTAGATTCTAATAATAAATTATTTAATTCCAGTGATCTTAAAGGAAAATATTTTTTAATTGACTTTTGGTCAAGCGGATGTGCTCCATGTAGAAGACAATTTCCAAAACTTAAACAAGTATATGAATCTTCTAAAAAACATTCTTTTGAAATTATAGGAGTTTCCCTCGATAAAAGTAAAAGTAAATGGAAAACAGCTTTAGAAAAAGATAATTTGCCTTGGATTAATGTTATTGATCAAAGTGAATTTTCTGGAATTATTGCCAGACAATACAATCTATGGTCAATTCCATCAAATTTTCTAATTGATAAACAAGGAAAAATTATTGCAATTAATATTGAACCTGACGCTTTAAAATCTTTACTAATTAATCAATATGACTGATTAAAAAGGCCGCATAATACATGTAAAAAATAAGCAGATATTGAAAAATTAACAAAACCGTAGGAAACCGAAAATACGTAAACTAGAGTAGGCAAACAAAAAATAATAAAACCATGAAAAAAATGAGTTTAAGCCAAGGAGCTAAGTTCCTAAAAAGATCAGAATTAAGAGAAATCTTTGGAGGATACGAGTACGGATCGAAATGTATTAGCTGCAATAGAGGATCTGACTGTGGAAGCACTGTATGCGCTATTAATCAGCCAAATTGCCCTAGTGGCAAATATTGTCTTTGATAGACAACTTTATTTTTGTATTGTTATAATTTAGTAACAGTATTATTATGTGACAAATAATTTATTACTAGCAAATATTTGTCAAAGTTTCTCAAAAAAGACGCCCCTTAAACTTATAATGATTAAGGGGTATTTTATTAGTATTTTCTTCAAAATTATCTCAAATTCATAAACTTAAGAAATGTGAAAAATGATTTCAAGCTATTATATCCTTTTTTCACACATAATTATCTTTTGCAGGGATTTAAAAAGCTTACTGAAATTTGCACTCTTTTTTAAAAACTTCACTCTCTTGAATTTGGTTATTGCTTCCTCCAGCATAAGTCCTGAATTTCGGGAATAAAGTACAACCGGAATCCTTTTCAACCCTTTAATATCACGAAGTAATTTAAGAAATCCAGTTCCATCAAGATACAGCATGTTATAATCCAGGAAAATTATATCTGGTGATAATCTTGAGTCCTGAAGCTTTTTTAGAGCTTCAAGTGCACTACTTTCTACTGATGATTTAATTTTATTATTAATTGCATTTAGGACTAATACAAAAGTCTCTGCATCATCATTTATATCGTTGACTAGTAATATATTTTTGTATTTCATTCCTCAACTAATTTTTTTAGTAAAAAAAAGTTCTATAATAAGGCAGTAACTGCCTTAAATTCGGTACAATTTTATAACAAAATAAAACTACATCAAAGAGCAGGAATGCTAATTTGTAATAACTCTGAAAAACTTTGTAATAACTTACATTCTACCTTTTAAATTGATAAATGCAAGCAGCGATTGTTTTGATTTTTTTATTTTTAAATTAAAATATAAGATGACTTTCTCTGTTGTTTTTTTGCTTGTTTAGTCATTCCTTTATTTAAAACAATATCGAAAACCCTTTAGTGTATTTTGTAAACAAATCAACCGCAATAAGAATGATAAGAAATCCTAAAAAAATTAGGATATAGGTAATTATTTGGGCTTTTTTATTGAATTCAAAAGTATCGGGATTTATAAAATAATCAGCATAGACAGCCGGAGAAATTTTGATATGGGGACAAAATAAAGTAACGCCTTTCAAAAAATGGCCTATTAAATCGTACTTGTTTTTTGGGATATAAGTCATCCCATTATCCGGTTTAGAAAAATGAATAGGAATCTGTTTCCCATCCTTAAAACCGAAAATATATCCAGGAGAATATTTTGTTCCAATTTTCCTATCGATATCACTTACATAGGCTTCAGTGCTGTGTTCGAGCTGTTTGTATGAAAGAGTCTGAACAATGCCATCATATTGATGGTAATGTATGCCAAACTGATCTACAGAAATGAGGATAATTTTTTTAAGTTTTTGACGCTTGTACGAATTCTTGTAAAAGGCCCAAATAACCCACAGCAGAATAGGGAAATAAATTAAGTTGAAAATCATCTCACCATTAGATAAATGGCTATTATGCTCCAGCTGAATACTTAAGGGAATCCCAATAAACAAAGCCAGCATCGCCATACACAAAAATCCAAACATGATATAAACCAATATGGTAGCGGTTAGATTGCGTTGAGAAGATATTCTTGGGAAATTTTCTTTATTATAAATCATTAACTGTTATATAGGGTTTGACCTAAAATCAAATATAGTAATTTCAACCTTAGCTCCTATTAGCTGTTATGTAAAAAAATAGAATGCTTATAAGCATGGAAAGTGCCTATTATAATATCTCTCTGCATATTTCTTTATTTAAAAAACATTGAAAATGCATTTGAGCCTTTTTTCTTTTAAAAAAGGGATCATACGACAGCTTTAATCCCTCACTCTCTACCTTTAACGCTTCATCGAAATTCCCTTGAAGTGCATAAAGACAAGCTTTTGCATCATAAAAATTCAAATTATTTTCCAGAAAAATGGCTCTGTCAATATATTTCATCATATTTTCATCTTTGAAACTATTATCCAATTGGGGATTCATAATATGCAGCCACACATAGTTATTAAGTGTCGATGGTCTATCGCTGTCAAGCTCAATAGAACGTTTGTAAAACTCTTTTGCCCGTTTGAGATTCACGGTATTTCGGAAATGGAAATTCATTCCTATCAAAAACTGATAGTATCCTAAAATATTATTTTCATTAAAATTAAAAAGATAATGGCGCTGATTGCTATCCGTTAACTTATAATAACATTCCATCTCTTTTTCAACATAAGCTTTACCGTCATTTCCATTCCATACAATATAATCTCCATTTTTGAATAGCCATCTTATATAATTATGGCTTGGAATCTCGACCATTTTAAGCGGAAGTCCTGCCATCTGCCCTATTCCAACATAAATTTCACAATAGAGATCACAGTCAAGAAATCGACAGAATTCTTCTTTTCCGGCAAACCAGTATTTTTCTCTGTAATTATTCTTTCTCAGCCCTGCGCTTTCAAAATAAAACTGTTCCCTCATAGCACCGGTTAAAAAATCAAAGTGCTTTTCTTGTCCGGTTTTAAAAAGAAATTTTTCCTCAGTTAATATACTGTCGATTATTTTAAGTACGCTCACCGCTGTCAGTGAATCTCCATTTTTAATATCGTCAAGCGTAAATTTATTTTTAATCCTATTCACAGCTTTATTAAACATTTTTTTGTAGGAGGCTATTTCCTTTTCATTATTTCCATAAAAAACAGTGTCCATCTTGAGCAGTTTGTACGTTGTAGTGGACTCAAACTCAATCTCACTTTCCGGAATATATTTTTTTGCAAAAGTTTTAGCAGTACTTAACAATACACAAAACAGCACAAATAAAAATTTCAATAATTTCATTATCCTCAATTTTTTCAAAAATAGTCATTTTAACTATAACTAAATTTTCGATAGGTCAAAAAATCCTTTTTAGCAGTTTTTTTTTACTGTTTTTATGTCAAAAAGTTCTCATAATTTAAAATCACAGAAGCAGTAAAATTACTATTTTCTTACAAATAAACATTTTAACAAGTGTTTAATCCACGTTTCTTTTAAAAAAAAACAGTAAAAAATACATTTATAAGATAATTCACTAAAAATTACAATATAACAAAAAACAATAACATTATATTATAGATTTGTCTCCTATTTAACACAAAAACCATAAAATTGAAACTTACGAATTCTTCAACAAAGGCTGTGAATTTATTTTTAACGTTCTTGCTTTTAAACATTTTATTAGCGACATTGGTTACAACAGATTATTTTTATGAACCTCAGAGCTCGCCATATTACGCTTTCACTTTCTTTTCTCTAATGCTTATTATTTCAGCAACTATATATAAATCAGATAAAAACACATTTTTAAACCCTATAAATATTTTGTTTGGAATCTGGTGTATGTATATCCTAATACGTTTTGCAGACAATGCGGCATCTGCTCAGATTACAATCCAGATGATTACATTATATCTGCTCCTGAATGTTAGCACCAGCCTGCTCAAAACCAAGGTCATTAATATTAATATACTGTTATATGGAATAGCCGTTATTGCAGCATTAGAGTCTGTTTTCTGTATACTCCAGTTCTTTGGCTTTGTGGAGAGCAAAAATAATTTTTATACAGTGACAGGAACCTGGAATAATCCAAATGTAACAGCCATATTTTTATCTTTAACCTTACCGGTAAATTTCTTTCTTCTTCGCAGCAGATTTAGAAATCTAATTATTCTAAATATTGTATCTCTTGCCGCTGTCCTACTAATGCTAAAATGCAGAACAGCTTTTATAGGTTTTTTTGTCTGCTCTTTAATTTATTACAGTTTAGAATTCCGTTTACTGGACTGGACCAGAAATAAAAAAAATAAAAACTCGCTTAAGGCATTAATTGTTCTTGCAATTCTCGTATTAACTCCAACTTGCATTAGTCTATATAATGCCAAAAAAGAATCGGCCGATGGTAGAAAATTTATATGGAATCTGTCTCTTGAGATGGCATTAGAAAAGCCTTTAACAGGATACGGCTACGGTAACTTTGAAAAAGAATATAATTTATTTCAGGCAGATTATATCAGAAAAGGAGCTGCATCAGATGAGGAAATTAGAAATGCCGGACCTGTAATAATGCCTCACAATGAGATTATACATAATCTCGCTGAAGGAGGTATCATAGGACTTTTTCTTGCTTGTTCTTTTTTTACTTCATTGTTTCTAAGATTTAAAAATGAGAAAACAAATATTGAAAATTCAATACCAGTACAAACTGTGAGATCTTCTAACAAAAAAATTATGGGTGTCGCTTATGCCGGCGCGGGTTCTTTCATAGCTATGTCAATGGTAAATTCCACCTTGCAGATAATTCCATTGATTTTTATGCTAATTATTTATAGCTCTATAATTTCAAGTATGCATCAGCCTGTACAAGTAATTTCTCAAAACATAACTCTGAAAAGAAACCGAATTGCTTCGTTGTTTTCTATGTTCTCGGTCATTTGCTTATGTGTTTATCTTCTTTACACTATTACCTCCACAGCTTATTCAGACAGGCTTAATCAAAAGGCCGCAACGTTGAGAAATGCAAAACGCTCCAAAGAAGCTCTTTTAGTTATGCCCGGATTAGAGAAAAAAATTGGTACTCAGAGCCTTTACTGGGAAAATTATGGCAGGATTTACATGGACCTGGGTGAGTATTCAAAAGCCATTTATTATTTTGAAAAAGCAAAGAAAGCCAGCTCACTTCCTGAACTTTATTCATGCAGCGGTGTATGCTATGAAAAAATGAATCAATATCCACAGGCAATAAAAGAATATGAAATGCTAACTGCTTTGGATCCTTCCAGATTTGTTTATCGAATGGCATTACTGCAAGTTTACTTAAAAAACAGGAATACTGAAGAAGCTTTGAATCTAGCAACTCAAATTATTAAAATGAAACCTAAAATACCTTCTGAAAAAGTTAATAGTTATAAAAACATATGCCATAATTTACTAAAAATTGCCAGTATCCAAAAACAGAAAAGTCCTTTCTAATTTTAAACCTAAAACTATCATAAATACCTAATAAATCTAACAAATAACCATGCTTAAAACAATACTTAAATTAATCTTCATACTATCTCCTGCTTTTGTGTTTGCACAATATCCAGACCAGATCGAAGCCGCTTTAAAAAAAGCAGGAAACAACAGACCTCAACTTGAAAAAGCCCTGAAATACAGTTCAGACACAAAAAACGAGCTTAAATTGAAAGCCATGGAGTTTCTGATAACAAATATGGATATTCACAATACTTCCGATTATTACTGGGAAGATGCTTCAGGCCAGAAAATAGAATACAGTGAACTAAAATATCCTGATTTTGAAGAGGCTAAGAATGCTTTTGTAAAACTGAAAGAACAAAATCCAGGAATAAAACCGAAATCTTTTATTTCTAAAGATATAGAAACCATACAAGCAGATTTTCTCATAAAAAATTTAGAAAATGCATTCAAAGCCTGGAAAGAGACTGAATTGAAAAATATTTCCTTTACGGACTTTTGTGAATATATACTTCCTTACCGCATAGATGTGGAACCTCTTCAGGAATGGCGAAGTATATATTCAGAAAAATTTAAATGGATAAATAAACAAATATCCTCAAAAGAATTCAGTCAGGTACTTCCTTATGTAAAAGATGATTATGAGAAATGGTTTACCAACACGTGGGGTGAGCAGCGAAAAGAACCATTACCGAGGCTTAGTGCTTTACAATTGCTGCAAAGAAAACAGGGCCCTTGTCCCGATATAGCAGATCTGGGTGTATTTATTATGCGATCGCAAGGTGTTCCTGCCACAGTGAATGTAATTCCCTTTTGGGCCACTTCCACTGGAGGACATTTTATGAATACCTTCTTTGGAGATCAAATGAAAGAGTACTATTGTGATTACGGAGCCAAAAGTTTTGATGAAAAACTACAAAGAGAACCTTCGAAAGTGCTTAGAATAACCTACTCTAAAAATCCAAATACACTGGCTGCATTTGAAGACAGCAATAACATTCCCCCTGGAATACTGCAACAGGAAAACTATATTGATGTAACTAAAGATTTCTGGGACACCAGAGATGTAAGCTGTTCTCTTTATCAAACGCAAAAACAATCAAAAATTGTTTATGCCACAACCTTTAACGGATTAATATGGCAGCCTTTCTGGTGGGGTGCAATTATAAATAATGAAACCGTTTTCACCTCTTTATGTAAAGAAACAGTAATCATTCCCCAGTATTTTACTAATGGAAAACTCATTCCTGCCGGTCCTCCTTTGGTTATAGGTCAAAATGATAATAAAGTATTGATTCCTGATCTTAATCAAAGACGAGATATTATTCTGGCAGAAAAAGAGAAATACTTAAAATTTAAACTGGGGGTTTCATACAAATTGTTCTACTGGCAGGACGGCTGGAAAATAGCAGGTGCTCATAATGTTACCACTGCTTTGTCAGAATTGAAGTTTGAGAAAGTTCCAAAAAACGCTTTACTTCTCCTTGTGGCAAGTGATACCAAACATTTAGAAAGACCTTTTACAATTGAAGATGACGGCAGCAGAACTTGGTATTAGTTTATGCCGGAATAAAACTTTTTTTTCTTAAAAAATGTAATCGATTACAAAAAAAAAATAATTACTTAACTATCAAAAAATGAAAAACAAAACCTTACCTGCATTAATGCTTGGACTGCTGATCTATCCGGTATTTCTTAGCGCTCAAATCAGTGATAAAGCAGTTAAAAACCTTCCCGCACACATTGTATGGAAAGTACAGCAGCTGTCATCAGTAGTGAATCTTAGTGAAGAACAGCAGTTAAAAATAGGACGAAGCTTTTTTATAAAAGACAGCCTTGCTAATAAAAGCCTTGCCAGCGGACAGCCTTTCTCAAAGCTTGAATCTTTTTACAATAATGACAGCCAGACTCTTAAACCAATACTAACATCATATCAATATGATATTTATGAGTTTGAAAATGATAAAAGCAACCGTTTTTTAACTGCATTAAAATTTGCATCAGATTTAAAACTTAATCCCGATCAGATAACTAAACTCCGAAAACAAAAAGATTTTTTACTTAATGAACATCTTACCGATAAAAAAGAAATTATAACTTTTTATAACACCAAACTTAGCGAAATACTTAACAAAGATCAATATGTCTCGTTACTTCAGATTGTTTACAGTGATAAATCAAAGGCAGATGCAAAAAAGGACTGGGAAAGAATTAAACAACTTAAGCTAATTACAGATAAAAACAGCGACAGCCAGTATGCCGAACTGGAAAAATACCATCTCATTAAAAATGGTTATCTGGATATAGATTCGGAACAATACGACAAAAAGAAACTTGCATTACAGACTGAAAAAATTGCTCTTCAGGAAACTCCGCTTTTAATTAGAGCCAATATATTATCCGCAGGGGATTATAAAAATAACACCTATTCAACTATCATAAAATATGAAAAAGATGTAAAACTTACTGCTTCACAAACTGATACTATTCTAGCGAAGTACAAGGAGCTTGTAGCAATAAGATTTGAAAATGAAGAAAGGGATCTCACAAGCAAACTACCAATTAAAGAGCCTGCAGAATATGATAATATCATCAAGATTTTAACTCCTGAACAAATAGACATCTGGCTCGCAAGCAAAAATAAAAACCAGTCCCTAAAAGTAGCGCAGAAAAACTGGAAAAAACTGGAAATGGAAGGATTGATAAAAGGTCTCAATCAGGATGCTGTAATACAGGAATTTGCTGCTTATCAGCTTCAATTTTTAATAGCTGATGAGAAAGCAAGAATGTATAATACATCAGAATACTCATTTTACAGGAGAGATATAGAACAGAAAAAACCAGTCCTGTTAAAGAAGTTGGATTTAATCGCACGAAATAAATCCAAAGGCATTGCTACCAAAAATGAGCTGACCTGGTAAAATATGAATTATCTAAACCATAAATATAAACCATGAAAAGAATTACTAAACAAGCAGTTTCATTACTGCTCTGCGGTATGGGAACCATTCTATGCGACGCGCAGGAATCACATGCTGACAGAAATGCTTTGTATAAAGCAGAAAAACAGCTTATCGAAGGTCAGCTAAGCTATAATCCACGCGAAGCTGTAGCTACCTACACTCATTTGGCTTCTAAGGGTAGTGCAAGAGCCATGAATGGACTCGGATTAATTTACTTTAAGGGAATAACAACTCCTGTAAACGAAACAGAAGGAATAAAATGGCTGGAAAAAGCAGGAGAAAACGGATATGCCAAATCCTGGTATAATTTAGCTCTTCTTTATAAGGAAGGAATTGGAAAAGCTAAAGATATAGCCAAAGCAGTTTCATATTTTGAAAAAGCTGCTAAGGCTGGATACAATAAAGCATGGCAGCAATGGGCTGAGATTTACAAAGACGGAATTGACGTTCCTCAGGATTACACAGCCGCCATGGATATATTCAGACAGGGTGCAGAAAATGGAAATGTACATTGTCTTTATTCTCAGGGTTATTTATATTACAAAGGATTTGGCTGTCAGCAGAATTATTCTAAAGCGTTGGAGCTTTTTGAATCTGCTTCCCAGAAAGGCGATAAATATGGGATGTATATGCTTGGATTATGCTATAGAAACGGTTATGGAACATCTATAGATAATGAAAAAGCAAAATACTGGCTCACCAAATCAGCAGCACTGGGAGTTAAATCTTCAGATCGTGAATTAGCTGAATCTCAGCCAGAAAATGCTGAGCCAAACCAAGCTAAAACAGTATCAAGACCATTTGAAGAGGTAACAAATATTAACAGTACCGAAGCTCCAAAAACTTTCATAAAAGTTAAACAGCTGCCTCTAAATAATAGCCTTACTGGAAATTATAGGGGAAGCTTAATCCGTTACGACTGGAGCGGGCAGAATATCATTTCCAGTATTCCTTTAGAAATAAATTTTAATCAAAATGGTAAAAAGCTAGTCGGTAATATAAAAGAAAAAACAGGTCAAAATGTTAAATTAAAAGCAGAACTGCAGAATAATAAAATTGTATTTGAGGATTCTAAGATTGAGCTTTTAGATTATTACCATAAAAGTGCTCCTACTCCATACGACATAAAAGAAGCACAAATCCAACTGATACAGGCCGATGATGCCTTATTTCTCGCAGGTAACATTCAGCTTTATGACAGCAAAAGGCATGAAAATGAGAAACCCATGTATTTAATAATGGAAAGAAGCGAAGCTGTCAATTCAACAAAGGAAAGTCTTTCTTCGGTATTAATATACCCAAATCCTGTTTTAAGCGAATTTAATTTAAGCTTTGATCTCGATAAGGATATGGATGTCAGCATGGAAATTTACAGCATGAATGGAGTTAATTTATACAGCCGTGAATGGAAGCAAATGAAAGCAGGACATCAAAGCAAGACAATTAATTTGAATCTGCCAGGAGGCTATTATCCCCTAAGATTAAAATATAACAATGAGATAAAAACAACAATTTTAATTAAGCAATAAAACTAATGGGAAATAAATTTATTTTTATAGTATTAACTTTTTTTTGTTTATTAACGGGGCAGTTTACTTTTGCCCAGGATTATAATGGCGGAAACGGAGGCTCTCCAATGGACGACCCAGGTTATCTATGGAATTTGGGATGGTTAAACGAAGTTTGCGTAGGCTCAGGATGCAATATGAATCATCTGGACAATGTTAATGTACAGAACAATTTCACAGAAGACTATATTTATTTATGGAATGTATTACATTCATTTGAAGCTTATGATTATGACTTTTCTTCAGGAGGAAGCGGCGCAGCCGATGCGGAGGAACTTCTCCATCAGATTGAAGAAAATCCGCAATTTTTTCTTTGGTTCAAAGACCAGGACACAGATGCCTTTCATTCGGCAGTAGCTATAACAAAGGAAGACATTAGTCCAGGAATCAATGACCCGGTAGACTATTGGTATTTAGGCACTTCGATGGGTAAAGATTGTGATGACACTTATTACAACTTAGCCAATCAATGCAGTCCTAATTTTATTATTACTGACGGAAATAATCCAAATAGAGTAGCAACTAATGGCAAAGCTTTGGTTATGGTAAAAAAAGATTCTGACAGAACTGCAAATATTTCTCTGGCCTTTGACAAGTTCACACCTGCCATTGGATCAAATTACCCAATATGGTCCGGCACAGGCATAACCAGTAATGGAATTTCTGCTTCGTATTCCGGAAGTTCTACTTCTAATTTTAACATGAAAATTACTCAAGCATTATCTACAAGTGGCAAGATTGAAATTGTAAATGAAGGTAAAGCTAATTTTTCAGCTCAAATTAATGAGATAAAAGAAAAAATTAACGACGTAAGTGATGTCTTTAGAAATTTTGTGGAGGCAAAGGGAACTAAAGTTACCGAGGGACAAAAAGCCTTAGATTTCACTGGAACTATAGAGAGATGGAATGTAGACATGTTAAACGATGGAACGAGAACAGGTAAGGCAACATCTATAGACTTAAAAGGGACATACACCATGACAATGCCAAAAATCAAAATTCCTATCTACGAAACTGGGATTGCGCATTTATACGCGACAATTGATTTAGGCACTGGTACGGGCTCTGCAAATATTAAAGGTATCTTTGATGATTCTACAGAGGCCACGGCAGAATTTGAAGGCGGATTTGAACTGGGTTTTACAGCATTTTCCGGAGGAGTCTCTGCTGTTATTGGAGATGAAGATAAATTATGCGCCGCAGCTACAGGAACAGTTAATATCGGATATTTTAAAGTAGGCGGTACATTACTGGCTAATAATTTGGGAAGAGTGATACTTTTAACTCCTCACCTCAAGATCGGTGAAGTTGGTGCTGATTACAGTTTGTCCGTAAAAGTCAATATTGGTACTTTAGAAGAAAAATGTGAAATAGTTGCCGGAAGTTTTCCAATATGGAACGAACAGGACATTCCATTCAGTCCATGGATAATTTATAGTACTGAATAAATACTAAAACATAAATAAAAGTCATTATGAAACTCAAATATGCAATTCTCTTAAAATTGTTTTTTTTACTACCATTGATTTTATGTGCACAAACACAGAACAATAAAAAAACTAAAAGTTACGAAAAACTAGAGCATTTAACAATAGATAAAATTATTTATTACGATAGCCCTTATTACATATACGCTCATAAACCAGTTGAAACTGCCTATAAGCCGGCCTGGTACTGGGGATATTGTGCCAAAAACTATCCACCTGCTTTTAAAGACTATGCTAAGGAAGCTAACGCCTACATCCTTCCTCCTAAATCATTCTCTGAAAAACAGCTGACAGATTACGAGGCTAAATTCAAAAACCTTAAACCTCAGGACTATCCTAGCCCTCATGTTTACTGTTATTCTGAAATATATTTTACCTATAAAAAGACAAAGAAACAATACCTGATGGTGTTATCTTATGAACTAGATAAGGAAATTTCGAATATACAGTTAAACAAACTGGACACATTGAAATTCAAAATCCCGAAAGATCAGAGAATGAAATCGGCTAAAAATGGTAATGATGCTTATGCTTCATTATATGACGCTCCAACACATATTAATTACTATGTTTTGGATTCAGACGGTATTTATAAGGAAGGCGATAATGGTGAAATTTACTTAAATATAATTAAGGACGGAAACAGTAATTTCGAGCTTAGCGGAAATAGATTCGATCATTTATTAAAGACGTTAAAAAATTCATCCAGCTACATTCGCAGTTACATAACAGATGGTACACGTTTTTTTGAAACTGACAAACCCACTCGTAATGGAATAACAGTAATTGGCAGTAAAAGAAAAAAACCTTGATTCCAAAATCAATATTTTAAGTTTACTTGAACAAAGTGTTTTACACTAAAAAAAATACGAGCCATTTTTAATGGCTCGTATTCTATTTTAATCATTACTGCAGTAATCCCTTTAACTGAGCCAGTGTATCCGTATTATTACTGATTTTGGTCCAGTCTGTTTTTTGTGTTGGATCGATACCGTTAAAATATTTTTCAATATTAGTATAACCGTCATTATTTAAATCTTTGTTCGCATCAGAAGCGTCATTTGGATTTAAACCGTATTTTTTCTCCCAAGCATCAGAAATACCATCATTATCCGAATCTTTGTATGCTTTCCCTTTATAGTCTGGGTAACCTCCTACTTGATCCGGACTGGTTATAATTCCTTTCTTATATGAATCAGCCGGGAGTCTTCTTTTTATGAATTCTGAACCGATTGCATTTTCTAAACCGTCTTTCACCTCAATTTTTCCTGTACGGACTTGTTTTATAACGCGTTCGTCAACGGCATCTCTTTTGGGAAGAGTCGCTCCCACATTGTTTAATACAAACTCGTATGCTTCTTCTGCCTTCATAATGGTAATGTGCGGCATTGAAAATGGTTTTGTCTGTTTGATATAAGCTAAATCGTCTTTAGCATCTTCTAATGAAAGATCTTCCAACTGAATTCCGCCATTCCAGTTATCAGCCGTTACTTCCGGAGACCCCACTATATAATTCCCATTAACATACGCTTTGCCAAAAGTTTTAGGTTCCATGTTGCGAGATTCCGGTTTTAAGATTCTATAACGAATAGGCTGATCTGTTGGCGTGATTGGTCCTGGTTTAAAATAATTATTGATAATATTGAATAAAGAGCGATGGTCTCCCCCGTCCAGAGATCGATTCCACCAATTGAACAGCACATTATTTACAAAATTAAAGTCGCCGTACATTCCGATCGAAGCATTTCTCGAAATATTATCGGCCCATAAATTTCTTAGAAAAGTACTGTTTAGTCCTCCAATTGTACTTCCGAAAGCATGATTGTAGACATCTAATCCTTCAGCAGATATTGTATTCTGAATAGTAATATTACAGGCTGGCAATTTTTCTAATACCGCTTTTTTATTAACCTGAAAAAGGTGTCTGTAAAGCGAAATATTTTCGTCGAGTCCCCAGCTTACCGAGCAGTGATCTATAATAACATTTCCTATAACATTCCCGCCAAGAGCATCATCTCTTCGGGTAACATCGGTAGCTCCACGTCTAAAACGCATGTGTCTGATGATAACATCATGAGTATTTATTTCTAAAGTTTCTCCAGCTATGCAAATACCGTCACCAGGAGCTGTCTGCCCGGCAATGGTAACATAAGGTGCGCGCATACTAATAGGCTTTTTTAACTTAATTATTCCCGAAACATTAAATACAATAGTTCTTGCCCCTACTGCTTCACAGGCTTCTCTAAAAGTTCCTTTGCCGCTATCTTCTAAACTGTTCACTATAAATATTTTACCACCTCTGCCTCCCTGAGTAAAAGCACCTCCGCCTTCGGCACCCGGAAATGCAGGAATGTCGGCTTGTACCAAATCTTTTGGATAAGAAGCCCACGGAACATAAGGACGTCCTTGTCTGGCTTCTTCTTTTATAATGTGATAGTTAGCATTCCATATTTCATCCAGTCTTTTTTCTTCATCTGCTAAAACAGCGTCTGTTTTATCTTGAAGCGGTTTAGGAATTTCAGGATATTGTGCATACACTGATGAAAAAACGAAACAAAAGCAAACAGCCGTAATAGCGCGCTTAAAAATGATATTTACCAGAATATTTTGCATATATTTTTTATAGTTTGTTGATTAAACCACTTAAGGTCATGTCTATTTATTTTTCTATTATGATTTCACATTATTCAACACATTTATACCAAGTGGTAAATGTTGGTGTGAGTCGTAAAATTGTTTGGATTGCAATCAGATCACGAAATTGCTGGATTTTGACATTTTATTATCCATTACATAATCAATTGCAGGCAGATTTTTTTAAAAGAAACAGCATACATAAACCCACATACATCCTATTTTGGAGTATATGGGTATTATGCAGCAAAAAAAAAACTAACTGAACTTAACCTAACAATCTTTAATATGCCGGATTTTGGGCATATTCTCCAGAATCCAATGCTATCGCTGATAATGGAATTGGACGAAGTATTTTAAAATTGCCTCCTTTTCCTAAAAATGGATCAATTCCGCTGTCAAAAAGTGCCTTAATATCCGGATTTCTCACCTTGGTATATTCCATAAGTTTTCCGGTGCGTTTCAAATCAAGCCATCTAAAACCTTCACCTGCCAATTCTCTCGCTCTTTCTTCCAAAATAAAATCTAAATCTACACTTGCTTTTTCAGAAGCACCGGCTCTCAGCCTTACAGTATTGATACGTGCCAACGCGCTTGCAGTATTTCCTGATTTAAAATAGGCTTCCGCGGCAATTAAATAGGTTTCTCCTAATCTTGCTAAATACAAATCGTGGGTGTACTGAATAGATGGTGATGATGTTTGTACTCTGTCATATTTTTTCAGAGCCGGATAATCCGTAGTATTCAAACGATCCCACCAATGATCTGAAATTGGAGATATAATAGTTTTTGTACGATTAAGAGGATCTGCTGCTCTCCATGCCGGTACATCAGCAATTTGTGCCGCCGTTCTCGGGTAATAATAAGCAACAGGAGTGTTTGCAGGATTTAATCTCCAGCCCGAATAAGGGGTAGTTTTGATATTTAAAAATGTTCCTTCAAATCGGGTATCATTATCTTCAAACAATGTCAATAAATATTGGGTTGGATGCAGTGTACTTTTCTTTACAACTCCATCATTAGCTCCCTGAACTAATGGTCCCCATGGATAATCCCAATTATGCGACAATCCTCCGCTTTGAGTAGATTCCGGGGAATACTGAATTGACCATAAAACCTCTTCGTTTTTGTCTTTATTATATTCGAATAATTTGTCGAAAGTTAAATTTAGCCCCTGACTGGCAATTGCAGCATCTGCAAGCACTGCGGCATCACTAAAATCTGAAGGAGCAGCAAATGATTCATATCCACGCGTCAAATATACTTTAGCCAGAATATGCTGGGCTGCACGCTGCGTTACTCGTCCAAAATCAGTTTGAGTTGGAGGCAAATCGACGATAGCTTGTTTTAATTCATCAATAATAAACTCATACACCTCTTTGGCAGGTGTTCGCTCAAAATGGGTTATCGGTTCATCTATCATGTTCTTTACCAAAGTTACATCGCCGAAATTCTGAACTAAGAGAAAATAATAATAGGCTCTAATTGTTTTTAACTCCGCAACTCTCGTTTTTAGTGCCGAGAAATCTTCTGTTTTTTCAGCATAGGCCAATCCCATATTGGTCTTTTGAATGCTTTGATACAAAGTACTAAAAAACACATCAACTTCTGCTGTTCCGGGTGTCAAATTCTGATAAGATGCCAGTCCTGCCGGAACCTCTTCATGAGCATTAAAAAATAAATCTGTACCTGCGCAAAACATATACGGAGTGGGCTGATATACATTGCGTAACGATGCATAAGCTGCATTTACCAGTCCTTCATATCCTTTTTCTGTAGTATAATAGTTTTCTGCAGTTGTATTACCCAGATTGTCTTCCTCTAAATATTCTGAACAACCTGTGACTATAAGCACTAAAAGAACTACAATCGTTTTTATATTTTTTATATTTTTCATCTTATTAAAATTTAACGTTAACACCAAGCTGATAGATTACATAAGCAGTATTTGTGGCGTCTACGCCAGACATTTCTGCACCTGCCCACTCAGGGTCAAAGCCATCATATTTAGTAAATGTGAAAGGGTTCAGTACATTAGCATATACTCTTAGTGACGATAAACCAATTTTTGATAATGAATTAGAATTAAAATTATATCCTAATGTTATGTTCTGAATTCGAACAAATGAGGCATCTTTATTAAATCCCGGATACCCATATGCCTGGGCGCTTTCACCCCAATATTGTCCCGTAAAGGTAGCCTGAGGATAGGTATTTGAGCTTCTGGCTGGTGTTATAGGGTTTTCTCTCACATAGTAAGGCACATCCAAAATGACTTTACTGTTAAAATCTGTAAATTCTTTATGAAATGGACTAAAAACGTAGACCCCTTGTTTAGTAAATACAACGCCGGTTAAGTCCCAGTTTTTATAGGTGAAAGTCGTAGAGAACGTCCCAATCCAATCAGGTGAAGGAGATCCTAATACTTTCATATCATGATCAATATCAATTTTGCCATCGCCATTTAAATCTTTTACTTTTGCTGTTCCTTCCAGAGTTCTTTGATCAGCCGGTGCCAATTCATCTTTCTGCCAAACTCCATCAAAAACCATTGCGTAAACGACATTTACAGGCTGGCCAATAAACCATCTGTTAGCAACATCGTCTTTTTTGGCACCATAAAGTTCAACAATTTTGTTTTTATTGGTAGAAAATATAAAACTGGTTTCCCATTTAAAATCAGGATTATCAATGTTTATTGTTTTCAGCTGAACTTCAAGTCCTCTGTTGCTTACTGAACCTACATTGTCAATCATATTTGCCCAGCCTGTTGGTGTGGCTAACTTGCGATTCATTAATAAATCCTCAGAAAGACGATCGTAATAATTGATCTCGCCTGTAATTCGGTTTCCAAAAAAACCAAAATCAGTTCCAAAATTCCATTCTCTTGTTCGTTCCCAGGTTAATTTAGAATTAGAAAGTGTATTAGGAAGGAAACCATTAGCCGATGTGCCATCCCAATCGTAATATGTTTGTGAATTTAAAGCCGATTGTGAAGAATACGGCGCAATATTATTATTTCCTGTATAACCAAAACTTACCCGTAATTTCAAATTATCTATTTGAGAAACATTTTTTAAGAAAGATTCCTCTTTTATTTTCCACCCTACCGCTGCTGAAGGAAATGAAGCCCATTTGTTACCGGGTGACAGTTTAGAGGAGCCATCCCATCTAATGGTAGCCGTAACCAAATATTTATCATTGAATGAATAATTAAATCTATTGGTAAATGAAAGCAAAGTGCTTTTGCTAAATCCTGAAGAAGCGTCTCTTTGCGGTGCGCTCTGCACATTATACCAAAGCGATTGAAAAGGTACATCCCTTCCAAATACATAAGATGATACCAAACGATCGTATTGGGATGATTGTATAAAATCATACGAAATAGAGTGTCTGCCTATTTCTTTATTAATATTCAATTGATTATCCCAAATGTAAGACAGTCTGTTATCGTTCCACATTCTGGCTACTGATATAGAGCGTGACGCAAATCTGTCTAAATACTCTCCTGTTCTTTGAAATACAGCACTAGGCGAAAAAGTAGATTTTAAACTAATCCATTTAGCGGGTTTGTACCCTAAGTAAAAATTAGATAAAACATTAAATTGTTCTACATTATATTGGGAATTCGATTCTAAAAAAGCATACGGATTTACATTACTTGAAATTCCAATCATAGGAGATTGAATGGTGTTTCCATCTGCATCTTTTGCCGCCGCATAAGAAGGCATCCTGAATAACTGCTGTGTGTATCCTTGTCTCGAAACCAGTTCACGGTCAGAATAAGCTAAATTTATGTTGGCTCCAATTGAAAATTTATCACCCGGACTAGCATCTATACTGGCTTTAAAATTATATTTTTCATAGGACTGTCCTTCGGCATTACCGGTGTCGCCCTGATATCCAAATCCAATTACATAGCTTGTGTTTTCATTACTACCATTAGCGGAAATAAAATGATTTTGCTGTATACTTGTTTTAAGAAAATCATCCAGCCAGTCTGTTCCTCTTCTGTTTGCTAAAGCATCTTGCCAATAATTTGTACCGTCAGTGCCTATTACTGTCGGGAATCCGTATGTAGGTGAGTCTACAATAGGATTAGCCTGAACTAAATCCCTAGCTACTTGTCTGTCTCTGGTCCATGTTATACTTTCATCATAACTATTAAGAAAGTCCGGCATGTTAGTTATAGTACGAAGTCCAACATAACCGGCATAAGTTATGCTTGATTTTTTATTTTTCATACCTTCTCCGGAGTATGTGGTCACAATTACAACCCCATTAGAACCACGAGAACCATAAATAGCTGTTGACGAAGCATCTTTTAATATATCAATTCGCTGAATATCGTTGGGATTTAAAAAATTGATATTGTCAGTCATTATTCCATCGACCACATAAAGAGGTGTTCCTCCTGTGAGTGAGTTGGCGCCTCGAATCTGGATGTTAAAATCGCTTCCTACCGATCCTGATTTTTGCGAGATATTTACCCCAGCTGCATTTGTCTGTAATGCCTGCATAGGGCTTGTGGCTCCAACCCGATTCAATTCCTTGTTGCCTATAGTCGATACCGCTCCCGTAACATCTTTCTTTTTAACAGCACCATATCCTACTAAAACTACTTCGTTTAACTGAGCGACATCTTCTAATAAGGTTACATTAATTGTTGCTCTATTTTTTACCGCTACTTCCTGATTAATAAACCCCAAATAAGAAAATACTAAAATGCTGTTTTCTTCTGCAGCTTTGATGGTAAACTTACCGTCTAAATCTGTTTGGGTGC
The DNA here is from genome assembly GCF_001879205.1 of Flavobacterium johnsoniae. Lineage (GTDB taxonomy): Bacteria > Bacteroidota > Bacteroidia > Flavobacteriales > Flavobacteriaceae > Flavobacterium > Flavobacterium johnsoniae_A. Next base: position 85,384 of record NZ_MLFK01000009.1, on the reverse strand, counting down.
CAATTGTTGTGCCTTTAACAAGAACATTTACTCCCGGCAGCGGCACCTTGTTTTGGTCTGAAACGATTCCGCTTATCTCTGAAGTCTGGTCTTTTTTTATTAGTAAGGCTTTCGATTCTTTACTTACGGCTGGAACTTTTAGTTTTACCGTTAATAATATCTGACGATCGTTGATTTTATACAACACATCTGTTCCTTTAAATAGTAGTTGTAAAACCTCCGAAATACTTTTTTTATTTACATCTAAGCTAATCTTTCGATTGACATCTATTTTACCACTTTCGAATAAAAATCTAAATTCGGAAATCGTTTCTATTTTATTAAAAATCTGTCCAATAGAGGTTTCTTGTACATGGAGCGTAATCTTGGTATTTTGAGAGTAAGTACTGGCTTGGATTTTAAATAAGGAAACCAATAATAAGATGGTCGAGAGCTTCATTTTTAAACTAATTTTAGGAAAATATGGGCATGTAAATTTCTTCAGAATTATTTTTTTCATAATTTTGTTTAAGTTGTTTTGAATGATTAATTTCTATACGTCGTTTGATTCACTTATAAATCGGGAAATACTGATCCTATTTTCCGGTTTTTTTGAAGTGTCTTCAGTTTTATTTCACTTATATCATATAGGCTGCTTTTTAGTTATTATTATTGATTTGTCTTCGTTTATTTTGTAGTTGAATGAACGAACGTTGCTAAGTGCGTTCATTACCGAATTTATATCTTCTATATTTTTATTAAAAGAGGCATTAATTTCGATACCGTTTAATTCATCATCATAATTTTTAATTTTCACATTGTAGGTACGCTCTAATTTTTTTATAATCGAGGCAAAAGCTTCATTTTTAAAGGCCAGCTCTCCTTTCATCCAGTTCGTATACAAACTTGTATCTACTTTTTCTAATGAAATCTTATCACTTTTTTTACTCCAGGCACCCTTGTATCCCGGACTAAGCATTGTTTTTTCATTTGGCTTCGCGTCGTTATTCAAACTCACTGAACCCTCTACCAATACTGTACTCACTTCTTTGTCTTCTGCATAAGAAGAAACATTAAATTTCGTTCCTAAAACTTTTACATTAACCGCGTTAGCATTTACAATAAAGGGATGCAGTTTGTCTTTGCTTACATCAAAAAAAGCTTCTCCTTCAAGATAAACTTCCCTTTTCATTCCTTTTATAAAATTCACGGGGTATCGCAGAGAACTTCCTGCATTGAGGTAAACGTGCGTTCCGTCGGACAAGGTTAGATTAAAAGTCTTTCCGTTTGGAATTTTTATCTGATTGTATGCTGTCTTTTGAATTCCATTAGATGCATTGTATTTTAATTCCGTTCCCTTTTGAGTACCCAGAACCTGACCGCTCTTCGATACAATTTCACCCGATCCATCTGCATTAAGAATTTGAATGTCTCCGTTTTCTAAAACTAATTGTACCTGGTCGTCTGATAATTTTATTTCAGGATTATTTACATAACTGCGCTGTACTATGAAAACTATCCCGATAAGAACAATAAAAATAGCCGCATACTTTAATGCTTTTTTCCATAGTGGTATAACCGGTTTACCATTTTGCTGTTTAAGTATGGCTTGTAGTTCTTCCCAATTTTTATCTACGTCCATTGAATCGATAAAATTCAATGCCTCATCAACCAATCCATCTTCAAATAGTTTATTGATAAGATCTTGTTCTTCAACGCTTAATTCCTTGAATTTTTCAACATCTAAATTTCCTTTAGAATTTATTTTTCGAAGAACTGTAATTACGTTTGGTGAAATCCCCATAATTGTTTTATGTTTTGTGATAATTATTCAGTTGTTATAGTTATGTTATCAAAAAAGATATTTAGGGTGACAGTCTTTTGAAATATATTTTTTTAAAAGTGTTTTTTTTTAATATATTTTTTACTAACTATGCAATAAAATATTAGCTTTAATAATAATATAAGAATTTTTGTATGTGAAACAATTCAAAGAAATAGAGACTTTATACAAAGAAAATTTTACTTTTTTATGCTTGGTTTCTTTCCAAATAACAAAGGACAGAGAAGCTGCAAAAGATATTGTCCAGGATTTTTTTATTTACTTTTGGAATAAACATCAGAATACCACCATTAACAAATCATTCAGGGCTTATGGGGCTAAGGCTATCAAAAATCTGAGCCTTCAATATGTAGAAAAAATAAAAAGAATTGATGTAGAAAAGGGTGACTTATCGATTCCTGAATATGAAGACATTATAAATCTAGAAAAAAAAGACGACAGCAAAATTGCTGCCGTCCTTAAGTTATTGGATTTACTTCCTGAAGCCCGAAGAAATATTTTTATTTCTCACGTGGTAAATGATCTCAGTTATTCTGAAATAGCCGAAACATACAATATATCTATCAATACTGTAAAGACCCAAATGAAAAGGTCTTATGCTTTTATACGGGAAAAAGCGAACGGCAATACTTTACTAGTGCTGCTTTTATTATTATTCAATAAAAGTTAGTCCGCCAATTTAAAAGAATGATTTAAATATAGTTATCCCTGGTCTGGCCAGAGATATTTTTCATGACAGCATTAAGCCGCGGCAATTCTCCGTTTTATAATACTTCAGTTATATTACATTTCTTTTAAGTTGACTTCTTTTTTCTCTCCATCCTTATCAATGGTTACACGCTTCTCTATATTAGCCTTATCAATATAGGATTGTCTTGCTGTGCTATAATTTGTTGAAGAGCCTGTATAACCCCAGTAGTTATAATAGTTTGTATAGCCAGATACATAAGAATAGTTATAAGAGTTCGAAAAATCAAAGCTGGCCATCACCACATAGGTGCCCGGCATAAGATCCGAGAATTCAAAATGCCCCTGATCATCATAAACTTTGGCTTTTTTGATCGAATAACCAAAATCAGCATTCAAAGGCACTTCCGGCATTTTTTTCTGTTTACGAATTTTCTTATTGACCTCTACCCATTCCTCATAATAAGCAGAACTTGGAAAAAGCGTAATCTCGGTACCCTTCGGCGCATATTGTTTCTTAGCTGTATTGACCAAACCGCCCAGTTTCTTACCGGAATCCGATCTTGCATAGGCTGTACCAATAATGACACTGCTGCCTTTAGAAATCTGCTGCGCAGCTTCTTCTTTGTTGAATTTGTTTTTAATAGGCTGATAGTCCAATTCTTCGTTTACTGTAATTTCCCACATCCCCTTGCCCATTGACATTTCTCTCTGCCAGAGACGATGGTCTTTTTTGTCTACAATATAATTATAAATGGCACCGGTGCTTTCTTCTGAAACTGTAACAAGCCATGATTCGTGCTTGCCGGTTCTTGGAGAATTGTAGATAAAGCTTTTTACCTCCTTAATGCTATAATATTCAATAAGAACATCAGACCCATCATTATAGTAGAATTGCGGGATACGTGCTTTGTAACCTACATCCAAAGGCAATGTTACGATTAGATGATCGGTCCAGTTCCAGTCAATAAATGCCTCTTTGGGATGTAATTTCAGTTTTTTATCCTTTTTAGTTTTCTTAGAATAGTAGCTGCCTGTTACAGTCTCACCAAAGGTGAGATTTAGTTTTGTCTCCTTTCCGTCGCTGGAATAACTAATAGGCTTCAGTGTTTGAGCATCAGCAACACTGGTGCGGGCACTGGTTCTTGAATTGTCTTTTGGAGTATAGGAATTGGTCAAGCTAAGCTGATTATTTGCCACAGTAATATCATAGGTTAATAATCCCTGCTTGGTCCAGCTTGTATCTTTAACATAATAGACAGTATAAAGTGATTTTTCGGGTTTAATGTATTTGGTGTTGATGTCCTTGCTTCCAGGTGCAACCGTTTTTTGAGAGAACGCAGCAAATGGAAGAATACTCATTATATAAAAAAGTTGTTTTATCCAACTTGCCGTTTTATTTTTTAAAAATGGTAATTTCATTACTAAAGAACCGTTCATACTACTACTACTTATCATTGTGATTTTTTTTGATAAACAACAAATTTACTAACGTCAAATATAGAAAACAATACCTGATTTCATGGTTATAAAATTATTATTCCGGCAATTTCCCTAACAAATCAGCAGCAGCCTATATTCGCCTTCATTTTCTATTGGTGCTCTATGAATACAGGGCTGTACTGGTTGTTTTGGATGATCTACAGCCAGACGCCAAAGATTTCCTAAACCTAAATTAACAGGTTCTGCATCTGCATTTGCCTGATAATGCAAATCAAAATAATTTTCCTCCAAAAAGTTTTCGAATTCTTCCGATGGTCCGTTATACAGCTCTTTTAGCTTTGTTCGGATTTCCGGAATTAAAATCTTTTGCTCAGCTTGCGAATTAGAAATGATATCACTTGCCGCTCCGTGATAAGTACATAAAAAAGTATCTGTTGCAATAGGTGAACGATCAACATGAAATGAATACACATCAGTCGATATGAAATCAAATTCATCATCCCGTTCATAACATTTTAGTAAATTAAGAGAGGGTAAAGCTCCAAAATCTGCTAATAATTGTAAGTCGTTTAAGATTATTTCCCTTGCTATATTTCCTTTTTCTGATAATTGGAGTGCGATTAGATCTTCAGGATAAACCTGCGTTATATTTTCTTTTAAAGATAATTTGGACGCAATCTCACTAAAATCGCCATCCAAATTTCTGCACCAGCACAGCGCATTCATTTCTCCTTTAAATTCAGTATGTACTAGCTCAGAAAAAGAAGACACCACTCCTATCTGTCTGCTGTCATAAAATGTATTACTCATATATGATATTATAAAGACTATTACTTCGTGCATCACAAAATTATGTAATAACAGCCAGCGGCCAACATTTTCTTATTATGAATTACAAATTGTCCTTTAGTTCAAAATCCAAATATTTTGTGGTTTTATTAAAATACTTGAACAATATGTACTGTCAGCTTTGTCACAAATTCCATTTCAAGAAATTTTCCGCTTGAGCGGATTTGAAATCTGTACCCGCAAAGTATATTAAAAAAAGAAAATCCAGTTTTTATTAGGCGAGTATGGAAAGAATTTCCAAGCTATCGTTGCGCATATCCGGGCGATCGTGGTTTCTTTAAGTAATAGACATAAAAAATCCCATTTGAAATGGGATTTTTTTTTGCCTATTTAATCGATTTTATATTTCAAAATACAATTTGCATGTATAGTAAAAATAGTAATACTAATGATTATCAAATTCCCTGCGGTTGTAAAAAGCATCATCGTTACTATCATAGTTAGGATCATTTTCAGGATAATAAGATTTCATTACTCTTCTTTCATATTCCCTGTCAAAATTGTGCTGCCTGTTATATCGGCTTGTATTTCTAAAGGTATCATATCCTATACTATTTGCCATAACAATTTTGGTGTCTTTATTTATGTTTACAGATCCAATTGGTATGATAATATGGCTGTCTCCTTCTTTATAGACAAACTCTTTTCCGGTGTCGTTTGCTATAACATCACGAACCTCAGTATGTTTGTCTTCTATTAAGCTTTTATCTAATTTTACATCCAGATAAACCACGCGCTGCATATCTTTATTGACCCAAAGGTTATCAATTTTGCCTATTGTACGGTTGTCAGCATCTACGATCGTCCATCCTCTTACATCAGAATAATTTGAAGCAATTTTATAATTAGATAGTTCGTCCAGTCTGTATAAGTTTTTGTCTTTATTTTCCATAATTTCTTTATAAATAATTATCTGCTTTCTGGTTATTGTGCAGTTGTACTAGTTTCGGTTTGTGTGGTGCTTTCACTGCTAGTTTCATGATCTGTAAAATAGATATAGTATATAATTGCTCCCAGGATCAGCACTAAGGCGATCCATGGCCATATCGGTTTCTTTTTCTCAATTTTAATTTCTGCCATAACACATTCTTTTTTTGATTAAAAAATAGTTTTTTTATTACTATTAAAGATACAAATGAGTACAGCGTCAAGAAGTATTAAATTTCAGCAGTTTGTTACACAATTCCCAGTAGATTAATTCGATAGATTATTTTTAGATATTGCTCTAGTTTTATATTTAAAACCTTTAATCAATCTTATTTTAACAGACTATAATACAATAATTGGTTTCATTTAGAAACAAACAGGTTTCAAATTATAAAATGCAACCTCTTTAGCACTTGTCTTTTCTGTAAGTAAAATAAAGCTTATTATTTTTAAGGTCGGAAATTTATTATAAATCTAAACCAGAAAATTATGATAAACTTAAAACGTTTAAAATTCGCTTGTCTTGTGTTCAGTCTGCTTTCAATTAATTTGACTGCCGCACAGGAAAAAAAAGACAAAAATGAACCTCGGAAAAGTGAAACCCCGGAAGTACTACCCCGCCCGGATTTTCATTTTAACGGTCACGTAGGCAGAACGTATCTGGATTCAGATCCCGCTCAGTTTCCTCAACCTGTACAGGCTCCGAAAGGCGCTCCCAATATTGTAATAATATTGATTGACGATGCCGGTTTTGGACAATTCAGTACTTTTGGCGGCGGGGTTCCTTCTCCAACTATGGACAAGCTGGCTGCCGAAGGTCTTCGCTACAACCGTTTTCACACCACTGCACTTTGCAGTCCTACACGCGCGTCATTAATCACAGGGCGCAACCATCATTCTGCCGCATTTGCCGGTATTACAGAACTCGCAACGGGATATGAAGGATATACCTGTATTCTTCCAAAGAGCTGCGGTACAGTTGGTGAGGTACTTCGTCAAAACGGATATGCAACAGCCTGGATTGGTAAAAACCACAACACGCCCACATGGGAAACAAGTGATGTGGGACCTTTTGATCATTGGGCAAATGGTTTAGGTTTTGATTATTTCTATGGATTTAACGGAGGAGATATGAACCACTGGAATCCGGTTTTATATGAAAACCGTAATCTTGTTCCTGCTTCAAAAGATCCAAATTATTATATGACTACAGATTTGGCAGATAAAGCAATTGCATGGGTACAGAAAACCAAAAGTATTGCTCCTGACAAACCTTTCTTCTTATACGTAGCTCCGGGAGCCACCCATGCACCGCACCATGCCCCAAAAGACTGGATTGAAAAGTTTAAGGGAAAATTCGATATGGGATGGGATAAATACAGAGAGCAGGCTTTTGAGCGCCAGAAAAAACTGGGGGTTATTCCTGCCAATGCAAAATTAACCCCAAGACCGGAAAGTCTGCCGGCATGGGATTCTCTTAATGCCGACCAAAAACGCCTTTATGCTCACATGATGGAAGTTTTTGCTGCCTATGGGGCTTTCGCCGATGACCAGATGGGAAGAATTACAAATGCAATCAGTAAATTACCTGATGCCGATAATACCATAACAATTTATATTGCGGGCGATAATGGCTCGAGTGCAGAAGGCGGCATCGAAGGATCTGTAAATGAAATGGCATTTTTTAACGGACATCCTGAAAAATGGCAGGATAACTTAAAAGTAATTGATGAATTGGGAGGTCCTAAACACTTTAATCATTTTACCTCTGCTTGGGCCTGGGCAATGAATTCTCCTTTTCAATGGACCAAACAAGTAGCCAGCCACTTTGGGGGAACACGTAATCCAATGATTATAGACTGGCCGGCAAAAATTAAAGATAAAGGCGGACGTAGAAGCCAGTTTACACATGTAATTGATATCGTGCCTACCATTTATGAAGCAGTAGGTATTACACCTCCAACCGAGCTTAACGGAATCCAGCAGAAACCTATCGAAGGAATCAGTTTTGCTTATACTTTTAATGATGCTAAAGCAAAAGACCGCCACAATACGCAGTATTTTGAATTAGGAGTTAACCGAGGTATTTACAGCGACGGATGGATGGCCTCTGCCCTGTCTTTTCCTCCCTGGATGGCAGAACGCGGCGCATTTGACCCTGATACACAAAAATGGGAACTTTATAATATAAATGATGATTTTACACAGGCTAATGATCTGGCTGCCCAAAATCCGGAAAAGCTTCGCCAGATGCAGGATTTATGGTGGGTTGAAGCTTCTAAGTATAATGTACTTCCGTTAGACTGGCGCGGCTCTAATCCTAGAATGAATGGTGAACTTATGGGAAGACCAAGTCTTATAGGAAAACGCAAATCAATGACCTATTATCCGGGAACTTTTGGACTTCCCGATGCGGCAGCACCTCCAATGCTTAATAAATCATGGACGATTACGGCTGATATACAAATATCAGATGCCAATACCAATGGTATGATAATCACCCATGGCGGTATGCAGGCTGGATACGGATTATATCTGCAGGACAGCAAACCTGTTTTTGTATACAATTACCTCACTTTAGACTGGGTATACCTAAAAGGAAAAGAAGCTCTTGCTAAAGGTAAAAACAAACTTACGGTTGATTTTGTTTATGACGGTGGAGGCTTAGGAAAAGGCGGTAAACTAACCATGAGTGCAAACGGTAAAAAAATAGCCGAAGGACGATTAGAAAAAACAGTACCCGTTCAGTTTTCTATAGTCGAAGGATTTGATATCGGACAAGACGTGGGTTCCCCTGTTGACTGGAATTATAAAATGCCTTTTGAGTTTACAGGTAAGATCGATAAGGTTACAGTTGATTTAAAATAACAGCAGTATTACCAGCACGATTACAACATTATTAAAAGTCTTTAAATTTTAATTTGAAAAAATATGAAAAAAATAATTATTTCGCTGTTCACTGTCTGCTTACTATTTACAAGCTGCAAAAAAGAAACTTCCGTTAAAGAAGCAGAAGGAAATAATGTAGCGGCCGGCGATTCGTCTGCTGTTAATAAAAACATTCCTGCAGGTCCTGTGGCAAACACTATTTTGACTGACGAATACGTAAAACATATTGGAGCAATAGCTTATTTGTGGGGCTGGCCAATGGTTAATATTCACAACAGAAAAGTGACTTTTGAGAAACTTCCACAGCCTATGTATAAAGGCGGAATTGTTCCTCTAAGCCCTCCAAATCAATTGTGTATGCTGACGGATTATATTAAACCTGGAGAAAGAGAAGTCGCCTGTCCTAATCAGGATGTGGTGTATGGATTTGGCATCACTGATTTTACAAAAGATGCAATTGTGGTGCAGGTTCCGGATTTTGGAGACCGTTTCTGGGTCTATCAAATCTGCAACCAGCGAATAGACGGTTACGCAACTATTGGAAAAATGTATGGAACAAAACCAGGCTTTTATCTGCTGACCGGCCCAAAATGGAACGGAAAAGTGCCTGATGGAATTTCTGGCGTGTATAAATGCGATACAGATCTGGGAGTTGTAATTCCGCGTGTTTTTCAATCAGATGATCCTGCAGACAAAAAAGCAATCCAGCCAGTTCTTACTAAAATAATGATGTATACTTTAAGTGAGTTTGACGGAAAACTAAAAACAAAAGAATGGTCTAAAACTCCCATTCTGCCTGCTGATCCAAAAACTGGAAATGAAGAAACAAAATGGGTAAAACCAGAAGTGTTTTTTGATGAACTGCCGGCTATTTTAAAAGAAGTTCCGGCGCTGCCAGGAGAAGAGGCCATTTATGGACAAATCCAGTCAGTTTTGGCGGCTGCCGCAAAAGATCCTAAAATTAAAAACCTGCTGAAACAAACTGCAATCGAAGCAGATCAAAAATTGATTCAGCCTTTGTTTCAATTCTCTAATGTGGGTTATCCGGTAAAAGATTATTGGACAACGCAGTCTAACGGGGCTCAATTTGGTTTGGATTATCTAACCAGAACCTCTTGTGCCAAAGCTAATATTTTCGTGAACAAACCTTTTGAAACAAAATATTTCTATCAGGACCGCGATGTATCGGGAACAAGATTACACGGCAGCAACAATTATACTGTAACTTTTGCCAAAGGCGAAGTACCGCCTGTAAAAGGTTTCTGGTCTCTTACTTTGTATAATGAATTTCATTTTTTCTCGCCTAATTCCGTAGATAGGTTTTCACTTGGAACCAAGAATAAAGGCTTGAAGTACAACGCTGACGGATCACTAACTTTATACGTGCAGAATACACCTCCGGCTGCCGATAAAATGAGCAACTGGCTTCCTGCACCAAAAGAAGTTTTCTCTCTTTACATAAGATGCTACTGGCCTGAAGAAAAAGTGTTGAAAGATCTTTGGACACCACCAGCTGTTATAAAAGTTTAGAATTAAATAACTTCTCATAAAAAAGCCTGAAAAGACTATTCTTTTCAGGCTTTTTTTTGCAGGAAGTTAAAAGATTTTAACGCCAGCCCAGCTCTGGAGCAATATATTTTAATATTGACGAGAGTATATGGACATTGTAGTCAACTCCCAATGTATTGGGTATTGTAAGCAGAATTGTATCTGCTTCCTGAATAGCTTCGTCTTGAGCTAACTCTGCAATAAGTTTATCCGGCTCAGCCGCATAACTCTTTCCAAAGATTGCCCGTTTATCTTGTTCTATATTTCCAAAACTATCAGACCCTTTACCCTGATCCCCAAAGTAATATTTGTCCTGATCATTGACCAGTGCAAAAATTGAACGGCTTACTGAAACCCTTGGTTCGCGCTCGTGTCCGGCTTTTTTCCAGGCTTCCTTATATAACCTGATTTGTTCTGCCTGCTGGATATGAAATGGTTTGCCGTTTTCATCATACTTTAATGTAGAACTCTGAAGATGCATACCATTTTCAGCAGCCCAAACCGCAGTAGCATTAGATGCTGCTCCCCACCAGATCCTCTCCCTTAATCCTTCAGAGTAAGGTTCCAAACGCAATAAGCCCGGCGGGTTTGGAAACATCGGATATGGGTTTGGCTCGGCAAATCCTACACCATTTAGTTTATCCAAAAAATCCAACGCTTTTTGACGCCCCATATCGGCATCTGTTTCTCCTTCTGCAGGTTCATAACCGAAAGAACGCCATCCGTCTATAACCTGTTCCGGCGATCCCCGGCTGATTCCTAATTGCAAACGTCCTTCTGAAATAAGGTCTGCAGCACCGGCATCTTCTACCATATATAAAGGGTTTTCATACCGCATATCAATCACTCCTGTTCCAATCTCTATTTTTTGTGTTTTTGCACCAATAGCCGAAAGTAAAGGAAAAGGTGATGCAAGCTGTCGTGCAAAATGATGCACTCTAAAATAAGCACCATCCAAACCTATTTCCTCTGCCGCAACGGCCAAATCAATAGACTGAAGAAGGGTATCACTTGCTGTACGAGCCTTATAGGAAGGATGATTCGCCCAATGCCCAAACGATAAAAATCCTATTTTTTTCATAGATAGCACTATTATTATTTACAATCCCAAATATACGCATCATTATTGAGTGCGGCCACAACCTTTCTAATAAAGAAATATTAAAAAATGCTTACTCTTGAGATAAAAAGTAATGACGGAAGTAAATCATTTCTACGGGTTGATTTTATTCCAAATGAAAATTCAACAAACAATTTCAAGAATTATATAAAATCAGCACATAGTATAAATTGTACTTTTAGATTGATCTAATTTCAAAAGAGACAGATCTTTATCTATTAACTAAAAATGATTTATTATGACATTCCAAAATTACTTTTATACACCAGAAGAATCTGCAGGTGATATGACATCTTATGAAGAACAGCTTTTATTAAATTATGATGATTATTTAGAGGGAAGCTTTGCAAATGCAAGTGCCCACAATCACTACAATTTAGAACTTGGAGAACTGGAAGAGGACTTAGAAGATGATTTCGAATCAGAATATGATGAAAATGACTGGGAAGAAGAGGATTCTGATACAAAACCGGCAGGAGAATATGACGAAAACGAAGAAACACCCGGAACTTTTGAAATGAGGAACTAAGCAACAACGTTATGAAAAACTTTTCAATGCTTTTAATAGCAATTTTCTTTTTTTCATGCCAGCAAAAAGAAAACAAGAATATTTCTGTAAGCAAATCAGATTCAGCTGTTACAAAGAAAAACACAGAAGAAAATACAACAGAAAATAAAGCTGAAAATAAACAAGTTGGCGACACCATCTTCATGAATTATAAAGATGAAAAAGATATCTTTATTGCTGAAGGTGTGGTTGATTCTATTCATCCAAGAGTTTATATGAAATTTAAAATTGAAGATCGGGCCGAATTAAAAGCAAGAATTGTAACACCCTCTGGCGGCGGAAACATTCGTTTTAACCAAATTATTTTTCCTGATAAAAGCACAGACGGCCCCTTTGGAATGGATTTAAAAATTCATCTTAAACAAAAGGGAAATTATATTTTTGTGATTTCCCATTCTCTTATGGCTGATAATCCTTATTGGGGCAAATTCAGAGTGGAACTGGAAAGTAAAAAAGAATAGTTTTTTAAAATATTTCGTTTTATCAAATACCGATCGGTATTTATCATTATATTTGCTGAAATTATTCATCTTAAATAATCATGAATACCGCTGAATTTATATTAGATAAAGTAGCTCCTATTTTTAACAAGCAAGGATATATTGGAACAAGTTTAACCGATATAACAAAGGCAACAGGTTTGACAAAAGGCGCTATTTATTGTAATTTTTCTAATAAAGAAGATCTTGCATTAAAATCTTTCCAGTTAAATATAAATTTAACCATCTCACCATTATTTAAATTGGTAGCCCAAACCCAGGGAAGCATAAATAAACTGTATGCTGTAACAAACTATCAGCGCAGCTACTATGATTTAGTTAAAGACCGTGGAGGCTGTCCTATGCTTCGAGCCGGAGTGGATACTAAATTCATAAATCCGTTATTGTTTAAAACAGCGCAAAACTTATCTCAAAAATTTGCCGCAGGCCTTAGCAGTATTATTAAAGAAGGCATAATCAATAACGAAATTCAGGAAAACACTAATCCGGATCAATATGCTAAGTTAATCTTATCACTTATTGAGGGAAGCTCTCTTTTGGCCTTTACTCATAATGATCAGACATACATGACAAATGCTATGGACTTCATAGACAGTACAATAATTAATCAAATTAAGAAATAAAAATTTTTTAACCCGTCAAATACCGATCGGTATTTGATATAATACATTCAAAAATGGACAAAATATTAAAAACCAAAAGAAAAGTAAGATTTCAGGATTGTGATCCTTTCAATCATTTAAACAACTCAAAATATCTGGAATATTTTATTAATGTACGCGAAGACCAAATCGCAGAGCATTATGATCTGGATATTTTTAAATATATGCGCACAACCGGGCTCAGCTGGGTTGTAGCTTCCAATCAGATAAGTTATCTAAAACCAGCTTTTACAATGGAAACAGTATTGGTTGAGTCACAATTGATTCAGTTTACCGATAATTTACTGCTGGTTGAAATGAAAATGTGGAACGAAAACGAAACAGAATTAAAAGCAATTCTTTGGATTAAATTTATCCATTATGATATTCAGGCTAAAAAAACAGCAGCACATTCTGATGATTTGATGAAATTATTTCAATCCGTTGTTTTACCAGTTGATCAGCCTGTTTTTGAAAATAGATTTTTAGAAATTATCCAAAGTTTAAAAGCAAAAGTAAATGCATAAAAGAGGCGTATTATTTTAACACATAGAAATATAGATTAAAATTCACAAGAAATGCGTTACATATATTAACAAACATAAATGTTAGAAACTAGTTTCTTTTCGTATTCTTTTGCATACATAAAAACCTATGTTTCTAAGTGTTAAATATTTTGATGATTAATCCCAGTTTCAAACCATTCGAAATTGGGATTTTTTCAATTTTTCAGATTAACATTTTATTTAATTGAGATAAATTTTGTACAGCTGTAACCCCTCCTGTTTGAGATTTAATCCCTAAATTGGTTGTATGAAAACAAATTGGGATGTACTCATTATTGGCGGCGGACTGGCTGGTTTAACGGCAGCTATTCACCTATCTCAAAAGAAATTAAAAGTAATGCTGATTGAAAAATCAGACTATCCCCGACATAAAGTTTGCGGCGAATATATTTCGAATGAAATTCTGCCCTATCTTTCGTGGCTGGGCATCGATATTTCGCAGCTAAATCCCACCCGTATTTCTAAGTTTGAATTTTCTTCGGCTGACGGAAAAAATGCAGCGGCAAAATTACCGCTGGGCGGATTTGGAATAAGCAGATATACACTTGATCATTTTTTATACCAAAAAGCAGTAGCAGATAATGTATCAATACTTAAAGAAACTGTTACCCATATCTCTTTCAATAATGATATTTTCACGGTTATGACTTCGGGTCAAACCTTAACTGCTAAAATAGTTTTGGGTGCTTTTGGCAAAAGATCAAATATAGATCAGGTTTTAAATCGGGATTTCTTTACTAAAAAATCGCCCTGGTTAGCTGTTAAAGCACATTATTACGGTAATTTAGAAAACGATCTGGTAGCACTGCACAACTTTAAAGGCGGTTACTGCGGTGTTTCTAAAGTGGAGAACGACATTATAAACATTTGCTATCTTGCTGATTACGCCACTTTCAAACAATACAAAAACATCGAAGATTATCAGCAGCATGTACTTTATAAAAACAAACATCTTAAATCTGTTTTTGAAAACAGTACACTTCTATTCGATAAACCTTTAACCATAAGCCAAATTTCTTTTGATAAAAAACAAGCAGTAGAAAATCATATTTTAATGATTGGCGATACAGCCGGCCTTATTCATCCGCTTTGCGGCAACGGAATGGCAATGGCAATTCACAGCGCAAAAATCGTTTCAGAACTAATTTTAGATTTTTATGCTGATGAAACCTTATCCCGTGAAAAATTAGAAAAAAACTATCAAAAAGAATGGAAACGCCATTTTGGGAAAAGACTATTTATGGGAAGAATTCTGGCCAGGATCTTAACCCATAAAAACATTACCAATATGCTTGTTTCCATTACAGCATCATTTCCGGGACTGCTTCTCGCCATTATTAAACAAACGCACGGTAAACCTATAGCTATCAAATGATCAATACACAATACAGGACACAAGAAACCGAAATAATGGATGATTTTTCTCTTAAAGGAGAAGAATTACGGGCTGCACTTGATCAAATTGCCCGTATAAACCAGTTATTGGGAGGTAACAATCTGACTCTGCATGGAATAAAAAGATTATTAAAACAAACTGATACTTCAAAAACAATTACGGTGGCAGATATAGGATGCGGCAATGGAGATATGCTGCGGATGCTGGCCAAATTCGGTAAAAAAAGCAATCTCAAACTAAAGCTCATTGGTGTCGATGCAAATGATTTTACTATAAATTATGCCAGAAAATTATCCAATGAATATTCAAATATCGAATACAAATGCGTGGATATCTTTAGTGAAGATTTTAAAACATTAAAGTACGATATTGTTTTGTGCACCCTTACCCTGCACCATTTTAGCAATGAGGAAATATTAAATATAATTACTACCTTTAATAAGAATGCCGAAACCGGAATCATTATTAACGACCTGCATCGCAGTAAAATAGCCTATCGGCTTTTTGAATTGATCTGTTTTCTTTTTAATCTCAAAAAAATGTCGCGTGAAGATGGATTAGTCTCTATTTTGAGAGGATTTAAGAAAAATGAACTGGAGGAATTCTCTAAAAAACTAAATATAAAAAACTATACCATAAACTGGAAATGGGCATTTCGCTACCAGTGGATAATTACCAAAAAATGAGTGTAAAAATTATAACTGCCGCTAAACAACTGCCGAAATATTCGCGCGAAACAACCGATATAATTCCCATGCTGGAAGGCTGGCTGGACGGACAAGACGAACGTTTTATCAAAAAAGTCAAAAAAATATTTGAAGGTGCAGCCGTAGACAAAAGGTATTCTATAATGGATCCCGAAGAAGTTTTTACTGCTTCATCTTTTGAAGAAAAAAATGATATTTATACCCGGGAAGTTATTATTCTGGGAGAACAAGTACTAAAGAAAGCACTGGAAAAAGCCAATTGGAATCCTGAGACACTGGATTATATTATTACCGTAAGCTGCACCGGAATCATGATTCCTTCCTTAGATGCTTATCTCATAAATAAAATGAAACTGAGACAGGATATTGTGCGTCTTCCAGTAACCGAAATGGGTTGTGCCGCCGGAATATCGGGTATTATATATGCTAAAAATTTCCTTAAAGCCAATCCGGGAAAACGGGCAGCGGTCATTGCCGTAGAATCACCAACGGCTACGTTTCAGCTTGACGATTTTTCGATGCCTAATATTGTAAGTGCAGCTATTTTTGGAGATGGAGCATCCTGTTGTTTATTATCTTCATACGAAGACGATTACGGTCCTGAAATTCTAGACGAAGAAATGTATCATTTTTATGAGGCGGAACACATGATGGGCTTTAAGCTTACCAATTCAGGTTTGCAAATGGTATTAGACATTGAAGTTCCGGATACGATTGCATCCCATTTTGGAGATATTATCCATCCGTTTCTTAAAAAGAATGATTTAGAGATTAAAGATGTAGATTACATGATATTTCATCCTGGCGGCAAAAAAATAATCACTACAGTTGAAGCGCTTTTTTCAGGACTAGGGAAAAATATCGACGACACTAAAGAAGTGCTTAGAAAATATGGCAATATGTCAAGCGCAACTGTTTTGTATGTTTTAGAGCAAATTATGGACAGAAAACCAAAAGCCGGAGAAAAAGGACTCATGCTTAGTTTTGGCCCCGGGTTTTCGGCACAGAGAGTTTTGCTTCAATGGTAATTATTAGATAAATAAAGATGAAATTAACCGATATTACAGCACTTCTGCCCTACAGCAAACCTTTTTTATTTGTTGATGAATTACTGCACGTAGATGAAAACAGCGTTTCCGGAACTTACACTTTTAAGGAAGACCTGGATTTTTATAAAGGTCATTTCAAAGATAATCCTGTAACTCCGGGCGTTATCCTAACCGAAACCATGGCTCAGATTGGTTTGGTTTGTCTGGGTATTTATTTATTAAGTGATACTTTTAATAAAGATACCGTTGTCGCTTTTACATCGGCAGATATGCAGTTTTTAAAGCCCGTTTATCCTAACGAAAAGGTCACGGTAATTTCTCAAAAAATATTTTTCAGATTTGGGAAATTGAAGTGCGATGTAGTAATGAAAAACGAAGCCGGACAAGAGGTCTGTAAAGGCATTTTATCGGGCATGATTACAAATAAATTATGAGCAGACGAGTTGTTATAACAGGTTTAGGCGTTGCGGCTCCAAACGGAGTTGGAATTTCTGATTTCAGCCATGCCATAAAAAACGGAATATCCGGAATTCGGCATGATCCTCAATTACAGGAATTGCAGTTTTCTTGTCAAATAGCGGGGCAGCCGCAAATATCTGATGAACTAAAAGCTTCTTATTTTACAGAACTTGAACTGCGCGGTTTTAACAGCACAGGTATTTTGTATGGTGTCATTGCCGGAATGGAGGCCTGGAAAAATGCCGGATTGCCTATAGAAGTAAACGATGAACCAGATTGGGACAGCGGTACTATTTTTGGTTCCGGAACCTCGGGTATTGATAAATTCCGCGAAAGCATTTATAAAATAGACGAATTACAAGTTAGGAGATTAGGCAGCACCGTTGTAGCACAAACCATGAACAGCGGTATCAGTGCTTATCTGGGCGGTAAATTAGGACTTGGAAATCAAGTTACCACAAACTCCTCGGCCTGCGCCACCGGAACTGAAGCTATTTTGATGGCTTACGACCGAATACAATCAGGACAGGCAAAACGAATATTGGCCGGAAGTACCAGCGACAGCGGACCTTATATTTGGGCGGGATTTGATGCGCTTCGCGTCTGCAGTTCCAAACACAATGATAATCCGGAGCAGGGTTCACGGCCTATGAGTGCCACAGCATCGGGATTTGTACCAGGAAGCGGCGCGGGAGCATTAGTGATCGAAGATTTAGAAAGTGCCTTAGAACGTAAAGCTGTTATTTATGCCGAAATATTAGGCGGAAGTGTAAACTCAGGCGGACAACGCGGTAACGGAAGCATGACGGCGCCAAATAGTACTGCAGTACAACGCTGTATTATAAATGCAATTCAAAATTCGGGTATTACTGCCGACGCTATTGATGCCATAAACGGACATTTAACTGCTACTACAAAAGACAGTCTTGAAATAGAAAACTGGACCAAAGCATTAAACAGAACTGGAATTGATTTTCCCTATATTAATTCCTTAAAAAGCATGACCGGGCATTGTTTAAGTGCTGCCGGAAGTGTAGAAAGTGTTGCCTCTGTATTACAGCTGCATGAAGGTTTTGTGTTTGGAAATATCAATTGTGAAGATCTTCATCCGGAAATTACGGCTCTTATAGATTCTTCAAAAGTTCCTTTAAAAACAATAAATATTAATCCTACTATAATTGCCAAAGCCAGTTTTGGTTTTGGTGATGTAAATGCCTGTGTAATCTTTAAAAAATTTCAAAAATAAACCTATGAACAAAGAAGAACTTATCGCCAAATTAAAGTTAATCATTAAGCCTTATACGACTAATACAGAAGCGTATGAAAACTTAACAGAAGAAACAGATTTCATAAACGATCTGAGTATCAATTCAGCTAATCTTGTAGATATTGTGCTCGATATCGAAGAAGCTTTTGATGTTGTAATTGACAATGCCGATATGGAACACATGCTTGATGTTAAAACCGCTGTAGAAATTATAGAAACTAAATTAGCCCAAAAATGATTGGCAATGATGTCATCGACTTACTGCAATCTCGCAGGGAAAGCAATTGGCAGCGCAAAGGATTTATAGAAAAACTGTTTACCCTTAACGAGCAGCTGCTCATTTCACATGCAAAAGATCCTGAGCTTATGGTCTGGATACTTTGGAGCATGAAGGAAGCGGCGTACAAAGTCTATAATCGTAAAACCAAAATAAGAGAATATATTCCAAAAAAACTGGTTTGTTCACTGGAGTCGAAAAATCTCGATTATATCAACAGGAATGTTATTAAGGGAAATGTAATTTGTTCCGAAGATCTCTATTATACCAAAACCATTCTCTCGAATAACAGCATTCATACCATAGCTGTCAGCATTTTAGACGATCTAGACAAAGTAATTGAAATAGAAAAACAATCGATTATAAAAGATCAAAATGGAATTCCTTTTTTAATTTCTTCACAAAATAAAAAACAGGATGTCTCAATAAGTAATCACGGTCGTTTTGAAAAAGTGGTTACCATTAGTTAAACTATAAGGGGGTTCCTTTCCATTACTTCAAATCAAAAGAAGAAGCTAAAGTATTTGGAGCAATCTTCTTCCCTATTCCAAAGAAGTCAATAACAGAAAATTCGATCGCAGACAGCAGAACTAAAAGGCAGCTGGATTATCAATTGGTCTTCAATAAAAAAAATCGTTATCTTTAGTAAACTTTCATTCTTTTACTATGACCGATAAATCTCAACTTAGAAGTTCCATTTTCAGGCATCTTGATGGCTTAGCTGTTGCACCTGTGGCAATAGCGTTAAAGAACAATGCTGTTTTAGAATTTATTCTGAATCAAAAACAAGTACAATTAAGTGAACTTATAACTGTTTTTAAAGCAAATGAAGGTTATCTGAATGTAGGTTTGAGAATTTTGGCTTCTCAGGGATTTCTAGATTATGAAGTCGATAACCGCACTCAGGAAATTGTAATTTCAGTAAATGAAAATACCCAAATCGCTTTTTCGATGTTTCATCTCTATCAGGATGTTGTCGATTTATTACAATATTCTATTCAGTTTCATGCTCGTCTCTTTGATGATAAACCATTTGAAAAACTCAACATTATTCTTGAAAAATACAAAAACAGCTACGGAATCAAACATTCGGATGATATCCTGACCAATAGCATTCAGGAACAAATTTTAAAACATATCGAAGGATATTTAATTGGGCCGACAATAGTGCGTTTGGCAATGAACGGAATGTTTCATAAGTATTTTATGGAGACTTCTTTCAGACCGGAAGAGTTTCATAAATCTCCCGAAAACTTTAAAAAAATATTAGACTTTTTTGTTCATCTTGGGTGGTTTCTTGAAAAAAACGGCAATTATCAATTTACCGAAGTAGGACTGTTTTTTGCAAAAAGAGCCAGTGCTTACGGCGTAACGGTTTCTTATCTGCCTACATTTGCTAAAATTGAAGAATTGATTTTTGGAGATCCGGCTGCTTTAAGAACAACAGCTGATGGCGAAAACGAAATTCACGTTGATCGTGAAATGAACGTTTGGGGAAGCGGAGGCGCACATGATACTTATTTCAAAGTGGTAGATGAGATTATTGTTAAACTTTTTAACCTGCCAATTGACGAACAGCCAAAAGGAATTTTAGATATGGGATGCGGTAACGGCGCGTTCTTGCAGCATATTTTTGAAGTAATTGACAGACAGACATTAAGAGGAAAAATGCTCGATGATTATCCTTTGTTTTTGGTTGGGGCAGATTACAATCAGGCAGCTTTGAAAGTAACCCGGGCTAATCTTATAAAAGCAGATATTTGGGCAAAAGTAATTTGGGGAGATATTGGCCGTCCAGATTTGCTATCGGATGATTTGAGAGAGAATTATAATATTGATTTAAAAGATTTACTTAACGTAAGGACTTTTTTAGATCATAATAGAATTTGGGAAGATCCGAAGCACATCAACAAAAACAGGATAAGTAAATCTACAGGAGCATTTGCCTACAGAGGAAAGAGAATCAGCAATAATCTGGTCGAAGATAATCTTTTGGAGCATTTACAAAAATGGTCGCCTTATGTGCGCAAATTTGGTTTGCTTCTGATAGAACTACACACCATAAATCCAAAACTCGCCGCCCATAATTTAGGAAAAACACCTGCAACAGCTTATGATGCCACTCATGGATTTTCTGACCAATATATTGTTGAAATAGATGTTTTTAATGCCGTTGCAGCCGAAGCAGGACTGTTTCCGGATCAATCCATTTTTAAAAGATTTCCGGATGCCGATATAGCAACGGTTAGCATCAATTTATTAAAAGGGAATTGATATTTTAAAACGATCTTAATACAAAATACTTAAAAGGCCCATTTCTTTCGAAATGGGCCTTTTGTTTTAAAGCATATAGTCATTATAGCGCATCCCAAGAGGCACTAGGATAATAAATAGAACTTGTTACAGGAGCTGTCCAGTAATTTTGACTGCCTCCACGGAAAGTGTGAAGACTTACTGCATTTACATTTCTCTTAGAATTGTTAGTTACCCATCGAATTTGTTGATTTAATATCTCCGTGCCATTTACATAATATTTTACGTATCCGTCAGTATTTGATCCGGTATTTAATTTAACAGATATTTGACAGTTATACGTCACACCTTCCTGGATGTAATATTTCTTTCCAAAATCATTACCAAATTGTCCCGGCTGATCTTTGTAATAAACATAAGGCTGTAAATAAGCACCACTCCCTTTTGCAGTGTTTGAACCACTTGGGCAATACCACATAAATCTGGCACTACCTCCATTACCATCCCATCCTGGATCGCCTCCGGTATTTTGATCTCCAATTAAGATTCCGTAGCCGCATTTACCGCCTCTGCTCCAATAAAATCCATTATTAAATTTCATTTGGAACCAAACGGTATAAACTCCGGTTGACCAAACACCATAGGAAGTACACAATCCGCCGGGACACGATAGCGTATTGGTTTGCAATGTAATTGTTCTGGCCGCGGCTGTACCTCTTGCCGTGACATTTCCTCCTTTTGGAGCATCAGCTGAGGCTGCATTTTCATCCACAGTTTGAGGGAGTTCTTTGTTAACGCTTTGCGCCTCATTTGGATCCTGCTCCTTTTCGCAGGAATTAAACACTAATGCTGTAACAAATAATAAACTTGTTAATTTTAATAGTTTTTTCATTTTTTAAAACTTTTTAAGGTTAGTAAATAATTAATGGTTAGTAAATAATAGATAGTTATATCAATTGGTACTGAAACAGAAAACTTCCTATAGTACTCAAAATCAGCATCAATTGACATTACAAAGGTGATTAATAAGAATTTTCATAGGGAGTAATTACGTACGATTTTGGGTACACAAAAATCCAATCATTAAGTTTTAGGTACATTTTTTAGGCTAAAAAAATGTTATCAATAAAAAAAACGAGAAAAATTTACGTAGTATTTAAAACACTAAGAACCAAAACCTTAATAAATCTCAAATGGTTTAAGTTGATTTTTATTGATGGCGATTTAGAATAAGAAATCTCACTCGTTTTTTGATTTCAGATTTTGGTATGAAAGCTCCATAGGAGCTGCATCTTTATAGCTTAATTTATTTCCATACACATAGAGCTCCATAGGAGCGGAATATTTCATACAATATATGTTTCGCTCCTATGGATCTTGAAATCAAGGGTGTGCAATTCCTATCGATATTATGCTCCACAGGAGCATTTTTTTGCTAAGCAATCTTTAAACTTGTCTCACTCTTTATAAAATATCATAAAAACAAAAAAAGCGAGTTAAATTAACTCGCTTTTTACTTTAGCATTCTTTTAAAACAGAAGTTGCTTATTTTACTATTTTGTTTTTAAAACTTTGATTATAAGATTTAAATTTTACTTTCGTCTGCAACAGCATCCTCCCATTTATCCCAAACTTTAACGGCTGGATTATATCCGTCATAACCAAAGTTCTGACTTAACTGGCCTTTAATATTAGGTTCAATAGCCAGTCTATACGGAATTGGCCAGTAATTATTACGCTTGTCCATAGTATAAAATTTTACACCTGGTTTAAGAGAAATACCTGCCGGATATTTGTTGTAAAGCGTATAATGTACAATACGCTGGTACCAATAACTTCCGCCTGTTGCATCTGTTCCTGCTTGTTTATCCCAATTGTCTTTACTGTAGGTATGTCCCCACTCATCTGGTTTTCCGCTCATGGCAAGACAGTGCGAAATACGTTTTAGCTCGACATTTCTCCATTCTTCCAGATAAAGTTCTCTTCCTCTTTCTGCACAAATATCACCAATAGTTACTGTAGTATACATTTGCGAAGCTTTTGCTCTTGCTCTTACCGCATTTACATCCTGAGCTGCTCCAGAAGCATTACCTTGATAAAAACGAGCCTCTGCACGTAATAAATAAGTCTCAGCTAAGCGATAGATGTACATGTGCGCGCTTGCTCCTGCAGTAGCACCCTGAAAATCATTTGCTGCCGGATTCGCTTCGGCTACAACATCGTGATAAAAGATTTTATAATGTGGAAAATCAAACCAGTCACGAATAGAATCCTGTGCTAACAACTTGCCTGATGCATCCTTCATTCTAAAGTTTTGTCCAGCCCACGTAGCACTGCCGCCTGCTCCCGGAGCATATTTAAGATCTTCCATATTCACCCAGTTTCCAACTGTGCTGTTGTGTCTAAGATCCTGCTTATCTTCAATATTATTTACAACCCACATAGGATGCTGTGAATAGTAAGAACCGCTGATCGTACCAATACCACGGCCTATTGCTCTTTGATAATCGTATTTTGCATTGTAATTAGTCTTATCTGTCAATGGAAAACGCGGTGCTGCAGTTTTACCGTCAGGAGTAATTAAATTGGCATCATTCCAGTTAGGTCCAAAAATTCTCATTGAAGAAAATGCTAAAAATGATTGAGCTCCTCCATTTGGTGCTACCAGGATAGCCTCAGTATTAGCAGAAATCACCTTGTTTTCAGGTCTGTGTAAATCCCAGATCACATTTCTGGTAATAGGCCATGCCGTTGGATTCCCTCCCGGATCAAAAATACCTAAAGTATTCTGTACCAAAGAATAACCTGATTGGTTAATCAAAATATTAGCCTGTGCTTCTGCTTCGGCAAATTTACCTGACGCTAAGTAACATTTAATTAGTAACTGACGACATGCACCTTTACTGACCATACCTACATATCCTATTTTTGACTGTTCCGGTACAAATTGTACAGCTTTCTCCATATCGGCTGTAATCATTTCAATGATAGCTTCTTTTTTAGTAGAATAATAACTCTGTTTAGGAACTGACAAGATTTTAGTAATCAAAGGAATATCTCCAAACTGATAAACCAGATTAAGATAACGGTAGGCTCTGTGAAAATAAGCCTGTCCGATATATTTATTTTTAACTTCTTCTGATAAAGTTTTCACATTACCAATAAATGATAATACGGTATTTGCATTCTTAATACCAGTATAGGCTTCAGTCCAAAGAAACCCAAGATAAATCGATTCGCCGCCTGCATCTCTTCGAAAATCTCCGGTAGGAACAATAGTATTCGCATAATCAGCAATATTACTGCCCGTATCCGTTTTTCCATATTGCGCCATATCAGAGAAAAGATACTCTGTACCAATAGGCACACTCACCCCCGAATAACCAAAGTGAATATAATTATTACGCAATTGTTTGTCGCAAAGAGCTAAGGTTGCCTGCAGCCCGGCTTCGGTAGAAAATGTAGTTTCAGGTTCGTAAAACGAAAGCGGATCTGCTTCGAGAAAATCTTTTGAACAAGAACCAGACAGCACAGCCAATGCCACAAAAGGCACCAGTCTTGTAATTTTATTTTTTATATATCTTTTCATTGTTGAATAATTATTAAAGTTGGAAATTAAAACCTAAATTAAACTGTCGCGTAGCCAATCCCCCTGTTTCCGGATCTCCAAAGTATTTCCATTCTTTAGAAGCAGCCCATGTTGCTACGTTTTGAACTGAAGCATAAATTTTTATACTCTTGATATGCACGCGGTCTAAAAGATCTCTAGGAAGCGTATAGGCCAGCGAAATGTTATCTAAACGAATAAAACTGCGATCATACAATCTTCCTGGTGCCACCGGAGTTCCTGCAGGACCTTTAGCATCAAGACGCGCCCACTCATTGGTTGGGTTGTCAAGTGTCCAATACGGATTTACATACGGGTTGAAATTGAATTTATATAAACTGGCGTCATTGAAAGTATTCATGTAATTTGAGTTAAGTGATTTACCTCCCACATTAGAATACATACTGATTGCCAAATCCCAGTTTTTATAAATCTTAAAATCATTGCGCAGCGACCACTGTACAGGAGAATTTGAATTTCCTAAAAACTGTTTGTCTTTTTCGTTATAAACCGCTTTTTTATAAGGAACACCATCCGGTCCTACTGCATCTACATCGTCTGCAGTATAACTGTTTGCTACTTTTGGGTCTCCAGGACGCTGTCCGTATTTTTGAGCCTCTTTCCACTCATCTTTTTGCCAGATTCCAGTAACTCTATAATCCCAGATTTGTGTGATCGGCCTTCCTATAAACCATCCGTTTGCTGAATCATCACCTTCTTTTTTCCCAATAACATTACCACTTGCATCCTTAATATCTACCATATTGCCGTATAATGACACTATTTTATTTTCGTTATAAGATATTCCAAATGTAGTACGCCATTCAAAGTTTGGCTTTTTCATATTAAGAGTGTTAATACTCAATTCCATACCTTGATTTTGAACCTCTCCAAGATTGGTTGCAATGGATGAAAATCCTGTAAAACCAGGCAGAGACTGACTCATAATCATATCATGAGTAGATGCCTTGTAAAGGTCTAAAGAAGCGGTAATACGATCATGTAAAAATCCTAAGTCAAGACCAATATTTGTTGAGGTTGTTTTTTCCCATTGCAAATTTGGATTTGCCAGACGATCAAGTGCTAAATACTTAATTTCAAGAGCTTTCCCTGAAGGATCTAAATATCCCATTGTTCCCGTATTTACTAAGTTTGCAACAGAAACGTACGGATCTGCAAGCGACCTGTTTCCATTTCTACCCCAAGACAAACGCAATTTACCAGTACTCATCGCATCCCATGTAAACCACTTTTCATTTTTAAAGGTCCATGCCACTCCAAAAGAAGGGAAAACTGCGTAAGGATTTGAAGCCCCAAATGCAGAATATCCATCTCTGCGGACAGTCGCTGTAAGCATATAACGATTATCAAACGAATAGAAAAGTCTAGCCATTAATGCATCTGCTGTTTCGTGTGTGTCGTTTGATCTAAGCGCACTATTCGCCATTGTTGCCGTGTTTACAAGGTGAAACCCTAAAGCATCCGAAGGCTGAATATTATAAGCATCCATTCCATCTGACCAATAACGGCGTTCTTCGGCTTCCTGAACAAAAGTTGCAACGATGTGATGTTTTGCAGCAATTGTATAATCCCAGGTTATTGTATTATTCAGGTTATAATCAAATCTTGTAGCATTATTTCTATTTACCCCAGTGGTAGCTGCCGGCCAGTTTGGATTTTGTGTTGATCTGAAATAACGATCGTGAAAAAATTGATAGCGAGGCGCAATGTTAAAGGTATACGTGATACCCAAAGGCAAAGTTACCTTTGTATTAAAAATGGTATTCAATGTCGTATATCCTGTCTCCTTCTCAATAAATTGGCGTTCGTAATAATAATTATAATTCTGCCCTGAAACATTTTTTCCCATTGGCTGTCTCTCATAGTTGCCATTTGCATCTCTAAAAGTTCCAAACGGGCTGGTTCTCATCATATTATTATCCCCGGCGTTTGTTCCTAAAGAGGGAGTTATATCTCCATCTGATCGATCCTGGAAATTAACATTTATTCCAAAGTCAAGCCAATCTGTAATTTTAGCATCGACTTTCATGTTAGAACGGGATGCTTTATAATCGTTGCCCACAATAGCCCCTTCTGAGGTTAAATAACCAAAAGACATATAATAATTTACTTTGTCGCTTGCTCCGGAAACACTCAAATTATTGTCATGATTAATTCCTGTTCTAAAAGAACTATTACTCCAATCGTGTGTTTTATCTGCCAGGAAATTAGCCATTAGTGAAGGATCAAAATTTAATCCCAAACGTGCTCCCCATACTTCTTTCGAACTTTTTCCGTTTGTTTGTGCAGCGGGTTGATAAGCTAACCATTGCGCTTCGGTAATCCCCCATTTGCCTAAATCATTAGGATTTGAAAAATACCCCGGTTTACCTGCAGCAGTGGTCCCTGATATCCATGCTTCATATTGCCCGGTTGCTGTATTAACGCCGTAAGTTTGGGCAGTTTCCCAATCTTCACGATATTTTAAGTATCCTTGTGGAGAATACACACCACGATAAGCACTCTTATTGCTAATCGTTGTATTGGTAGTAAAACTAACCATTGGTTTACCCGTTTTACCTTTTTTGGTTGAGATAAGAATAACTCCTGCCGCCGCTCTAGACCCATAAACAGATGCAGCCGATGCATCTTTTAAAATATCAAGCTGGGCAATGTCATCAGGATTGATTTCCGAAAGTTCTCCATAAAACTGCATTCCGTCTAAAATAATAAGCGGTGAATTATGAGGTCCGCCTGTTTTTTGATCTGTACCTGTATACACAGAAGTCTGCCCTCGAATTTGTATATTTCCTCCTCCTTTTGCAGAAGGGTCATAACCTACTCTTACACCCGGAGTCCCTCTTAATATATCCTGAACCGTCTGCGGATTTTGGTTGGCTAATTTATCAGGTGTTACCTGAACAATAGCTCCCGTTAAATCCTTTTTCTTCATTTTACCATACCCTACAACAACTACTTCCTCTAATGAAGTTGTAGTTTTTTGCATTTTTACATTAATTGTAGTTTTTCCTTTTACGGCAACTTCTGAATTTACATAACCCAAAAAAGAGAATACTAATACTGAATTCTCGTTTTCTAATTTTAAAGTAAATTTTCCGTCAAAATCTGTTAAGGTTGCATTCTTGCTTCCTTTTTCTAATATGGTTACACCAGGAAGCGGCAAACCATTTTCGTCATTAACCTGTCCGGTAATGTTTTTTTGCTGTTGTACATTTTGCTTTTCTTTTGTACCCTTAGAACTAATAGCGTATCCATCAACTTGAAATAAAGAAAACAATACACAAAGCATCATTATTTTCTTTTTCAAATCAAATACAGACACACAATCAGGACTTTTTTGAATCCTAATAAAATTTGTCATTTTTGGTTGGTAATTTGGTTAATTAAATAGTTAGTTTGAAAAAACCACAATGAGATAGGTGAAATATCGATTCGTGATTTGCCTGCAAATTTGAATAATAATGATTCTCAGAAGGAGTAATAAAATACGTTTTAGGGGATAAAAAAATCTTGGCAATACATTTCACCTTCGTTTTGTCTTAAAAAAATGACATTATTCAAAAAAAACTAAATAAAAAATATGTAATGCATAAATAATGATAATTCAATGTCATAAGAAAACCTTTTCTTTTAAGCCAAAAAAGAGGCTTCATTTAAAATAAGTATATTAACAACTCGCTTACAACATTCTAAAAAAAATCTTGTTACATTTGAAATTTAGAAAACAGGTTAATGCATTATCATACAAAAAATATACTCTACAGAACTATCATCCTTTTGGTGCTGTTCTTTGTATGCCTTCCGTGTTCTGCTAAAAGAGAAATTAAACTAGTTTTGGATGTTCCTGTAAACGAACTTAAAAACAACCAAAACAGTAATCTGTCTGCTACTTGTTTTATCTACATAGATAAAACCGTAAAAAAGGCTTTAGATTCTGTTAAGGATAAAGATTTAAAGAAACATTTTTTATCTGATTTCTCTGATTTTCAAAAAGTACTTAATGCTTCTAAAGTTCAAAGCATTTCTTTTCCAAAGAAAAAAGTGTTCAAAATCATTCCTATCTATTTATTACACGAACAATATCTGATTTGATTTTTTAATTGTAATACCCCTATACTTCAATACTTCTGTTAAACCGTTGAGCATAATTAGCTGCACTTTGCATTGATTATAAAATCATTTAACACATAGCTATGTTTATTAATACAAGTGAAACGCCTTTTTGAGATTATTTAATTCTATGCTTCTATGTGTTAAAATCAATTATATGCTGCAGGTTTCGGTTATTGAAGCTTTATCTATTTCTTATAATTAAATTCAAATTACAATGAACAATCAAACCTATTTATATAGCGGTATGTTTACTACAGCGCTGCGCTGGGTGGCAGGCTGGACTTATTTTTCTGCTTTTTGGCGAAGACTAATCTTAGAAAACAAATTAAATCCCGAGGAGGCAGGATATATTGGAGAAAAGTTCAACCATTTTCTTCCGCACGCACTGGGCATCAAACCCATCATAGAAAATCTTGTTTCTAATCCTGAGAGTCTTTGGTGGGCAATGGCTTCTTTTACTATTATTGAAGGAATTGTGGGACTTTTATTTATGCTTGGTCTTTTTACCCGATTAATGAGTATTGGCGTTTTTAGTCTTGCATTTGGTATTTTATTAGGTTCCGGATGGCTGGGAACAACCTGTCTGGATGAATGGCAGATAGGTGTTTTGGGAGCAGCCTCTGGATTTACCATTTTTATGTCCGGCGGAGGAAAATATTCGCTTGACGAATATCTTACCCGAAAAAACATATCTTTTACCACTAAAAAATGGTTCCGTTTTCTAGGTTCCGGAAATTTGCCATTAAAAGATCCAACTATCAGTAAAACAATATTAATAGGTTCTGTTTTTATTTTAGCACTTACCTTATTTACCAATCAATATTTTCATGGAGGTGTTTATGGCAAACTGCATAATCTTTCTGTACGACCGCATGTTACGATCAGCGATGCTTCAATTATAAATAATACTTTAAGTTTTACTGTTTTTAGGGATGAAGGCGCAGATGTTTATGGTTCTTTTCTTATTGAAATTAAATTAAAAGACAAACAAGGAAAAATTCTTTTTGAACAGAATCAGGTACAGCTGTCAAAATTAACCAAAGAACAGATCAAAAATGATTACGTTGCTAAAGTAAAACCCGGAAAACACAGTTTGATCCTGCCATTAGGCGCAAAAGCCCGGTTGAAATTTCAAATTCCCGAACATGAAAAAGCAGTATATACACTGGAATTAATAGATATTAGCGGCGAAAGCTGGACCACAATCATTCAATAAAGATCCTTTAAAAAAAATGATAATCCCTATGTTTTTATGCATAGGGATTATTTTTTATTCTGAAACTACTGTTAAACAACTATTATTTTACAATCACTTTTTTAGAAACCTTAAAATCATTTGAACTGATTGTAACTACATATATTCCTTCGGCTAAATTATGATTGATTTTTGCAGATGAAGTAATTTTTTCTGCTAAAACCTTTCTTCCGTTTATATCCGTAACTGTTACAGTTGCAATATCGCCTGCATTTAATTCTGGCAGCACAACATTAAACTCATTATTAACAGCAGGATTTGGATAAATGCTTACCAGCGAATTTTCAGTCACTGTTACCGCTTCAGTAAACTCAACTTTTTTTGATGTAGTACTTTGAAATTGCCATTGAGCACTTTCCCAATTGTTTTGAGCTCCTGCATATTGCGCAGATCCATTTAGGTTTTCGATATGAATCATGCTTCCTGTCTGCCATCTGTTTTTAATTCTTACCCACGTACCGTCAACATTTTCGTTTGACCATTGTGCACTCCACCAGCCAGTTGATCCTGCAGTACATTGTACCGCTCCTGTTAAATTTTCAATATGCATGATATCTCCCGTACCTACATTTTTTAATATAAAATAAGTTGCATCTACCGCTACTTTTTCCCATTTATAATTATTGTTTGCTACAGTTGGGCCATATCCTACATTAGCACCGGCATCATATAAATAATTACCAGTCCATTTGTTTTTAATCGTAAAATAAGTTCCTGTGGCCGTGTTTACTGTAATTGCAGCTGTGCTGGTTTTATTTCCATCTGCAGTGGTTACCGTAATTGTGGCTGTTCCGTTAGCAACCGCGGTTACCAAACCTGAACTATTTACAGTTGCTACACCAGTATTGTTTGAAGCATAGCTAACCGATTTATTCGTGGCATTAGACGGAAGAACCGTTGCTGTTAATTGCTGCGTTGCTACTACAGCCAATGTTACTGTTGTTGGACTAAGACTTACACTAGTTACTGCAACATTTGATGAATTTACTGTGATAGCAGCCGTTGCCGTTTTAGCTCCATCCTGAGTGGTTACCGTAATTACTGCAGATCCCTGAGCAATCGCCGTTACCAAACCAGCCGAATTTACAGTTGCCACGCCTGTATTGTTAGAACTATAGCTTACCGTTTTGTTTGTTGCATTAGCCGGAGCAACTGTTGGCGTTAACTGCTGCGTTGCGCCAACCCCTAAAGTAACTGCCGCAGGTGTTATCGTTACCCCCGTTACCCCAACTGGTGTGCTGGAACAATTTGTTGCAGCTGTCCAGGAAAATGTTCCAATTGCATTCGTTTCTTCATTAACTGTGGCATTTCCGCTTCTATTAGAATAATTCATATTGCAATAAGTGCCATTTCCGGCTGGAGAACCTGCTATAAGTACAAAAAAGCCTCGGCCCCAGTTTCTGTTAAGTACATTATTTCCCGGAAACTCCTTACCTGTTCCGTTGATTGTTATGTCTTTAAAAGAAAGATTATAAATTCCGTCTCCCGATCTTTTGCTTATCGAAATAGCGTCATTTCTTGAATCTAAGATATCGATATTGTAAAGCTGTACATTTTTAACCTGAGATCCTGCAATAGCGGCGCTAAAAATATCTATTGCCGCTACAGGATTGTTGTAGGTATCGTTAAAAGTACCGCAGGCTGTTACGGTGATATCGTGTATTTCATGCATTCCGTCATTGTTAAATGGCGCTCCTGGAAAATTATTACTAACTCTGATTCCTGCTTCTAAATTGTCTTTTATAATTAAATTGTAAGCTTTGTTATTTTTACCGCCGTAAATCGCCAGACCACAAGCACGCCAGCAGTTTTCCGAAGTATTATATCGAAACGTATTATTAATACATTCCAGTCCGTCAGCAGACCAAATAGCCTGATCGTCATCTCCATTGTTTCTAAAATTACAATGCTCTACAATCGCGTTTGCAGTTCCTTTGCAAAGATTAATTCCGTCAGCATAATTATTTCTAAAACGACAGTGAGAAAGCGTAAAGCCATCGGCAATTGCAGGACCTCCAGAATTGTATTGTGCAATCCAGGCACCACATTCAAAATGTTCTGCCCAAATATTTTTTATTACAGAACCACTCGTAAAAACGCCGTTTATGGCTTTATAAGAATTACTTCTGGAAGCTGAATTTGTGGTTAAATAAAGATCTGAAAATGAAATATTGCTGGCATTTGCGCGCAATCCTCCATTTAAACTGCTGGTATTGGTAAAATTAATCTGCGTATACCACATTCCCGCGCCAATTAATGAAGTATTAGCCGACCCAAAATACAATTCACGATTAACATTATAAACACCACTTGGAATAAATATTTTTTTACCGCCGTTGGCATCAATAAAAGTTTGAAGATCGCTTCCGTTTCCTGTATAAGTAACTGCGCCAGCCGGGGCCGTAACAGCCGTTGGAACCGGTTCCATTTCAGCAAAATCCAAATGAATATTCCCTGTTTCTCGTACCAATCTTAATGTTCCTGAAGCAGGAATTTTACTTGGAAGTTTATAGCGGACTTCGTCAAATCGCATTCTTGGATTTTGATTGGTAATTCCGTTGTTATTTGGATTTCCGTTGCTCCATAAATATTCCCATGACCAGGTAGAAGTCAAAGTAAGAGTTGTAATTTTGGTATTTCCATTATACACTCCCAAAGTCCCTGTTTGTCCATCGGGAACACTGTATCGAATTACAAGACCATCTGCCGCTTCTGTAAGTGTCCATTGAACTGCAGCATTGGCTGCCGACATATTAACACACTGTTGGTCTGAGGCCTCAGATTGAAGATCCGCCTGATTGTATGATTTTGCAGTAGTGGTGCTTCCATTAGACAATTGACCCAAATTTGCTTCATATCTTTTATACGGCGCATCATAATAGCCGCGTTGTGCATATATACTTGAAGTTAAGAGGACAAAAAAGATCCATAATATAAGAGTGCAGCATCGGCCTCTTTTAAAAAAAATAGCATGTAATTGTTTTCTCATAATTTTCGGTTTTTAAGTTAGATATTCCTAGAAAAAGGACATATCGAAACTAAACCGAAAAAAGATGTTTTAAAAAAGATGGAATAAAAATCAAGATTTACTCATCGAACAAAAACACATAACACATTTAAAATCAGATTATTAAAATTTTAACCCAAATAAAAAATCAAGAATAAATATAGATAATAAACTTACATTTTAAGATAAAAACAATGTGGATTTAAAAAAAATTAACGTCATTTATAAAGACATTCACTTTTTTTAAACTTTAAAATGAAAAATTATTTATTTAGAACCCTGAAAATTGCAAATTACAAACCTAAAAGAGTTTTTAATACATAGATTTTTCTTTACATACGATAATAGCTATTACTGAATTTACTACTTGCCGTTAAAGCTCCTGAGGAGCATAATATTTATAGCAATAATTTATTTCGACACACACATAAAGCTCCATAGGAGTGGTATATCTTTAAACAACACCTGTTTCGCCCCTCTGGAGCTTGAAATCACGGCCTACATAACTGCTATAAATATGATGCTCCGCCGGAGCCTTTTTTTCTAATCGGAACTAGTTTTTATTCATTATCTGTCTCGCTTATATCACATCTCATTGTGGTGAGTATGGCTTTAAATCCTGCTTTTTTATAAGCGTTTACCGCCGCTTCATTATCGTAATATACATCTAGTCTCACCTCACTTATTCCCTGAGATAAAACCCATTTATTCAGTTCATTAATCAATAAACCATTGAGGCCTTTTCCTCTAAATTCAGGATCAACATACATAAATCCAAGATATCCGAAAAGTTCGTGTTTTTGATAAGGTTTAGCTTCTCGAATTTGAGCATAACCGCAACCTACAAGCTGCCCTTTGCATTCAATAACCAAAACTTCGGTCTTATTGTCCAGAATAAGTTCCTGTATACTGTAATAAAATATCTCCCCTTCTTTTAATGTTGGATCAAAAGGTCTTTCGGCATTTACTAGAAATTGCAGAAATTCTGCAAGTCTCGGTAAATCAGCATTAACAGCTGGTCTGATCACTATGTCTTTTATATTTTCATTCATATTTCAAATATATCGAAAATAAATGCTGCCAAAATAAATTTTATGCTAAAACTTTTACCTAATTATTATTTCTAATAAAAATAAAAAACCTCCAAAATCAAATGACTTTGGAGGTTTCTATATGTATACTTAAGTGATGATTACATTTCGTTTAATTCATTAAACTCGTGTAAAGATTTTAATGTGTTTTCATAAAACAAAATCGCAGCGATAAGGTTTCCTTTATCTGAGTATGGCATCATTTTTCTTTGAAACTCTACTGTAGTATCTAAGAAAGTTGTTGTACCAACTGCCTGATTGTCTAATATCTTTTTGTGGTCACCATCGTCTGGAATACCTAGGTCTGCCATTGTAACACCTGGTTTAGTAACCAAAGCGATGTAAGGAAGAGTCTTTACTAAAACTTTAATACGTTCAATGTACAACTCCAAAAGTTCGCCTTTCTGCATACCGCTCAATTCTTTTTGATCATGGTATTTACGGATAAGGGCTGTTGTACTGATAATACTTCTTGGAGCATTTTTTGCTTGTGCTGATACTGCAGCAGTCGTCAAGAAGAAAAGGATACTTAATAGAATAATTTTACTCTTCATTTTCGTAGGATGTAATTGGTTCTTGGTTAGAGCAAAAATATACAAATTAACTTAAATTACAACTTTATTTAATTTCTTTTTTTAGAGAATTTTAACACTTAGTTTTTCTGTCTTCTTATGACTTTATTATTCTAAAGCGCCCCGGATACTTTATCCATATACTTTTTTTGTTGCCGTAATAGTCCATAAATTCTTCGCATACAAAAACCGCGTGCGCTTTTGACCAGGCTACAACACCGCAATATTCGCTTCCGGATTGTCGTTTCAGCCTTTGTATCTGCTTTCCTAATTTAAATCCGAGGTATTTATAAATCGTTGGGGTGTATACCGCACCATCTTCTAAATCTTCTAAGGCTCTGTCAAAAGTCGACTCTTTGTCAATAATCTGCTTGTACTTTGCCATTACTGCGTATGTCAAGACGGCATAATCTGTTATTTTTTCGCTCTCGCAATTATCTTTAATATAGATAAATCCGGCAGATACTTTAGCTTTATCTATTTCCTCGCTTTTTAGATTAAACTCAGCATCATTTTTTAATTTTATTTTATACAGACTGTCGTTTATTTGTTCTGCCGCAAAAAGATTGTCTAATCCGTAAACATTCAAAGAAGCCTTGATAAAAGCGATAGATGAACAATTTGTACGTTCTCCCTGTTTAAAGCTTTCGAATATTTTATCTGAACTTAATTGCGCATAAGAATTTGAATAGACAAACATTAAAAATAAAAAAATAGAAGTAAACGATTTCATTGTCTTAGATTTTTTGGGGAACATACTAATTTTACAAATCTATAAAAATCAACTCATATTTTTTTTCAGTTCTTAACTTTTATCAAAAATTGTAAAGGATCTTGAGTTTAGTACCAGATTTTACTGAATTTAGTTAATTATACTACGATTAAGGAACATTCAAATCAATAAAATTAAAAAGAGCACATTAAACAATCCTGTTATTTTAAGTATATTTTTTACACTTAAAAAAGTATCACAACAAAGCCTTAAAGTGCACTTATAATCCTATACTATTTCATCATTTTTCTCTAACTTAGCACAGTAAATCTTAAATTATAAGATTAAAACAAACACTGTTTTTCTGCAACGAACTGAATGAAAAAGCGTTACTGTTTTTTCTCTTACATTTTTTCTCAGAAAAACACTTTTATAATAATTATTAGTTAATTGAAAACTATGAACAAATTTGATTTTGGAATTGTAGGGCTCGGTGTAATGGGCCGCAACCTGCTTTTGAATATTGCAAGCCATAACTTTGCGGCTGCAGGTTTAGATTTGGATACCGAAAAAGTCAACTCTCTTCAACAAGAAGCAGGTCCTGATCATACAATTGAAGCGACTACAGATGTTAAACATTTTGTAGAACTTATTCAGCAGCCAAGAGCTATTATGCTGCTGGTTCCTGCCGGAAAACCTGTAGACAGTGCGATAGCAAGCTTACTTCCTCATTTAGACAAGGGAGATATTATAATTGATGGCGGTAATACCTATTTTACGGATACCGACAGAAGATTTCTGGAATTATCTGCTAAAGGAATTCACTTCTTTGGAATGGGAATTTCAGGAGGAGAAAAAGGCGCCAGATTTGGTCCTGCCATGATGCCGGGCGGCGATCAGAAGGCGTATGAGAGACTTCGTCCTATTTTTGAAGCTATTGCAGCAAAAGTAGATGGAGAACCTTGTGTAGAATATTTAGGAAACGGATCTGCCGGAAACTACGTAAAAATGGTTCACAACGGAATCGAATACGGAATCATGCAATTGATCTCTGAGATTTACGACCTGATGAAAAGAGGGTATAATCTGGATGAAGATACGATTCAGAAAACTTTTGAAGAATGGAACCAGACAAATGACCTTAAATCATATCTGATTGAAATTACCGGAAAAATCCTGAAAGAAAAAGATGAAGACGGAAGCAGACTGATCAATAAAATTTCAGACTGGGCTAAATCTAAAGGAACAGGAAAATGGACTTCTCAAAACGCTATGGATTTACAAGTACCGGTTCCAACTATAGACGCAGCAGTGGTAATGCGCGATATGTCTAAAACAAAACCGGAAAGAATTGAAGCTGCAACCAAATTAGTCTGGAACGTTGCTGAAAAAAATACAAATACAACCGAAGCAATTGAAGCATTAAAATCTGCCTTGTACTTTTCTATTATAGTGACTTATGCTCAGGGATTAGCACAGCTTCATACCGCTTCTAAAGAATACAATTACGGATTAAATCTGGAAACTGTTGCCAAAATATGGCGTGGAGGCTGTATTATTCGTGCGAATGCCCTGGAAGATTTCAGAAAAGCATTTGCTGCCAAAAAAGATTTACCAAACTTACTTTTAGATGCCGGAATCGCTTCAAAATTAACTCAAAACCAAGCTGGAACAAGAGCTGTTATTCAATTTGCAGTTCAACAAGGATTACCTGCAGCTGGGCTTATGAATTCATTAGCTTATTTTGATGCATACAGATCTGAAAACCTGCCAACAAATCTAATTCAGGCACAACGTGATTATTTTGGGGCTCATACCTACGAACGTATTGATAAAACCGGTGTTTTTCACACACAATGGTCTGAATAAAGAACTAAAAGCAACACAACACACAAATGAGTAAGTTCAAAAATATAAATCCAACAATCATTGTGATTTTTGGAGGAACCGGAGACTTGGCAAAAAGAAAACTCTTTCCTGCATTTCAAAATTTGTATCTGGATGGACGTATGTCAGAGAAATTTGAAATCATTGCACTTGGAAGAGCTGAAAAAACAAACGAAGATTTTCGCAGTTATGTCTTAGAAAACCTAAACACCTTTTCGAGAAAGAAAGGACTTTCTGATCCGGAAACTCAAAAATTTCTTTCCCACATAAGCTATCACAGTCTTGATATCGACAAAGAAAAGTCGTATCAAAGCTTAAATACAAAAATAAATAATATTGATAAAGCTTTTGGAGAACGTGCCAATCGTCTTTTTTATCTATCGATTACGCCTTCTTTTATTACGACAATTTCTAATAATATTAAGAAAATAGGCCTTGCTGCTAATCCAACGCAGGATCGCATTATTATTGAAAAACCTTTTGGTTACGATAAAACTTCTGCGATCGAACTTAATGTTATGCTTTCGCAGACTTTTAAAGAAGAACAGATTTATAGAATCGATCATTATCTGGGTAAAGAAACCGTTCAAAACATCCTTGCGTTCCGTTTTGGAAATTCGATGTTCGAACCTTTATGGAGCCGAAATTTTATTGATTTTGTCCAAATTACAGTAGCCGAAGAAGTGGGCGTTGAAGAACGAGGCGGATTTTATGAAGGTGTCGGCGCTTTAAAAGATATGATTCAGAATCATCTTCTTCAAATTTTATGTATGACTGCCATGGAAGCTCCGGCTTCGTTAGCTGCAGACGACATCCGAAACCGTAAAGCAGATGTTTTAAAATCTATTCGACGCATTAAACCGGACGAAGTGGATCATTATATTGTAAGAGGTCAATACGATGCCGGAACTATAAAAGGAAAACCGGTTCCGGGATATCGTCAGGACAAAGGAATTGCTCCGGATTCTAATACAGAAACCTATGTGGCAATGAAAATATATCTGGATAACTGGAGATGGCAGGGAATTCCGTTTTATCTGCGTACAGGAAAACGCATGGAAGAAAAACAATCTTCTATTATTATACAATTTAAACCTGTGCCGCATTCCTCTTTCTCTTATGGAAAAGAAGGCATGACACCAAACAGATTGATTATCAATATTCAGCCTGCAATGGATATTAAACTTCAGTTTATGACCAAAAAACCGGGTCTGTCACTTTCGTTAAGACCTGCAGAAATGATCTTTGATTATTTTGCCTGTTCTACTATGTCGCCGGAAGCTTATGAAACACTAATTGCCGATGCGCTGGCAGGAGATCCTACCCTATTCATGCGCTGGGATCAGGTAGAACAAGCCTGGGATGCTATTGATACCATTCAGCAGGTTTGGAAAACTACAGCGCCAACAAATTTCCCAAATTACAAAGCAGGAAGCTGGGGACCTGAAGAAGCTGACGAATTATTAGCAAGACAAGGACACGCCTGGATTCCAAATACACAAACTAAAGAAGAATTAGCCGATGATACAGATATATAATAATACCGAAGAAATTAACATTGCGGCCGCGACTATCTTTATAGAATCGGCACAAAAAGCAATTGCTAAAAAAAACCGATTTACAGCTGTACTGACCGGCGGTTCATCTCCTGCCGGAATTTATAAACTATTAGCGTCTGAAGAATATAAAAATCAGGTAGACTGGAGTAAAGTGTTTATATACTGGGGCGACGAACGCTGGGTGCCTCTTAATGATGACCTTAGTAATGCAAAAATGTCCTATAATACCCTATTAAGCCACGTTCCTATTCCGTCAGAAAATATTTTTGAAATGTATAAGGATGGTGTTACGCCAGAGGAATATGCCGTTATCTACGAACAATCTATTAGAAAAGTTCTGGGCGATGAAGGAAAATTTGATCTTATCTTATTAGGTATGGGAGACGACGGCCACACGGCTTCTCTTTTTCCGGGACAAGCTGTCTTAGAAGAACAAAACAAATGGGTAGATGCCTATTACCTTGAACCTCAAAAAATGTACCGCATTACACTTACGGCACCGCTGATAAACAAAGCCGAAAAGATTATCGTAGTAGCTTTTGGAGAGAAGAAAGCACCCGCATTAAAAGAAGTAACCAGCGGAGTTTACAATCCTGCAGTTTACCCAATGCAGTTAATTAAACCTGTTTCCGGAGATTTATTATTTCTTGTAGATAAAAGTGCCGCCAGTACAAATTAAGATCTTTTTAAAATTTTAATATAGTAAGAGTTTATGCGAATAGTATAAACTCTTTTTTTAATTTGCTTAGCTTTGCCTCCTATTTACACCTCAACATCTCTAAAAATCCAATAAAAACAAGAAGCTGTAAATTTCCGTATTGAAAAAAATGACAATAAAAGATTTAGTTGGTAATTACGCCATTTCGGGAAGTAATCAAGATGAGAACCCAGAAGTAAGTTATAAAGGTGTTTTGAGTTTAACCTTAGATAAAAACAATCGAATTGCTGCCAACTGGCTTATTAATAATGCTCAGGAGCAAAAGGGAAATGGTTTCTTTAAAGATAATATTCTGGTAATCAATTTTAGATATAAAGGAGAAGACCATAAAACCTATAAAGGAGTAGCTGTTTACCGCTGCCTAACCAAAGATGTCTTAGAAGGTTTTTGGTCCGAAAAACATGGCAACCCGCTTTATCTCGGCACAGAACATTGTTTAAGAATAAAAAGCAGTGAACCCTTAAACTAGTTCCTAAACTTTTTTTTACAGTTTGTGTTCAATCCCGGATGATTTTATTGAACACAAACTGTTTAAAATTTTATTCCTCTTGGTAAGTGGATTGATTTTTAAAGTCAGCTGCATCAAAATGAGGCAGTACTTTCTCTGCAATCAATTTTAAAGCCTCATCGACAGGAATTTCAGATTTTCTTAAATGAAGCGCCATGTGGTTTACTCCTGCCAGTTCATACAACCTCATCAAACTTGCCAATCCATTGATTCCGACAGCACCACCAAAACGATGCGGCGTAAAAGGTGCATCAGGATCTTTTAAAAGATTTAAATGAAAAGCTGAGATATAAGGTTTTGAGGCCTGATTGTTGTCGTAAAGCGCATTTTTCCATTCTCTTACCAAAATTTCCGTATCTTTTACATCCCTAGGATAATTGAACCAGCCCTGCATATTTTGAGCAATCCAATCCATACTTTGTTTGGCTCTTCCGGCTAAAATCCATGGAATTTCATTTTTAGGTTTTGGATAAATTTCTATCCCATTAGAAGTCTTTCCAAAAAAGTGATGCAGTTCACTCTCATCTTTCCAGGCTTCCTTAATAATTTCATGATTCAATACAAATCGATCTGCTCTGTTTTCAAAATCAAATCCAAATAGCGGAAATTCTACAGGACGATCTCCCAAACCAACACCAAAAAGATATCGGCTTTCGGATAAGTTTTCGATCGTGGCAATTGCTTTGGCCAGCTGCAGCGGATCATGCAGAGGCAGTACAACGGCGGCCGTTCCAATAGCTATCGACTTGGTAATTGCGGCAACATAACCCAAGTATGATAAAGTATCAAAAACCTGGGCTCCATCGCCAAAATTTGGATCGTACACCGGAACTTCCCGCATCCATAAAGCAGCAAATCCAAGTTTATCAGCTAATTGAATAAGTTCCGTATGTCTGCTTATATCAGGAATTCCAAAAGGACGTCCTTGTTTTTTTCTTTTCTTCTCTCCTTCAAGAGACCAGTCGTTGTCTAATGGAAATTCGAGTCCAAGAGTCATTCGGCCGGGTATATGTATTTTGCAAATTGTTTTCATTTTAAAAATTAAATTAACGGTTAACAGATTACTAGTTATTTAATTATTTGCTGTTCTTTTTACTTGATATTTTGGAGCTTAATAAAGTCGCACCTATTGCAAGTACCACAAACAAGGCACCAACCCAAGGAGTAGATTCAAGTCCTAAAGTAGATTCTACCACTAATCCGCCTGCATAAGCCCCAATGGCAATTCCAACATTAAAAGCAGCAATGTTAAAAGCAGATGCCACATCTTCGGTTCCCGGCAGGTAACGTTCTGCTAATTGAACTACGTACAATTGTAAGCCCGGAACATTAGAGAATGATAAGGCTCCCATAATAAATAAAGTGATGATTCCAAAAACAGAATCACTGGCAGTAAACGTAAAAACCAATAAAGCAATTGCTTGTAAAACAAACATCCATAATAATGCTTTCAGTGGATTTTTATTTGCCGCTTTTCCTCCAATAAGATTCCCGAAAGCGATCGCTATTCCGTACAATACAAGAACTACATTCACCATTGATTCAGAAAGCCCCATGATTTTTTGAAGAATGGGAGACAAATAAGTAAAGGCAACAAAAGTTCCACCGTAGCCCAAAGTAGTCATTAAAAAAGCTAAAAGTAATCTGCCGTTTGCTACTACTTTAAACTGATCCTTTATGGCTATTGTTTTTTCATTTTCGATGTTATTAGGTAATAAAATCCAACCTGAAATTAAGCCGATTAATCCCAAAACAGCCACTCCTATAAAAGTAGCACGCCATCCAAATTCCTGACCTATAAAAGTTCCAAAAGGTACTCCGGTAACAATCGCAACAGTTAAACCAGTAAACATAATAGAAATTGCCGAGGCTCTTTTGTCAGGCGGTACTAATGAAGCCGCAATAGTAGAACCTATCGAAAAGAAAACACCATGAGCCAGTCCGGTAATAATTCTTGCCATCACCAATGTGGCAAAACCAGGTGCAATCGAAGCAAGGCCATTTCCTACAATAAATACAATCATAAGCCAGATTAACAATTTCTTTCTTGGAATACTTCCTGTTAAGGCAGTTAATATTGGTGCACCAATAGCAACACCAATTGCATATAAACTCACCAGTAATCCTGCTGATGGGATACTAATGTTTAAATCTGTGGCAACCGTGGGCAGTAAACCTACAATAACAAATTCTGTGGTACCAATTCCGAATGCGCTGATAGTTAATGCCCACAACGCTGCAGGCAGTCTTTTTCGTGTACTGGCTGTTTTGCCAATAACTGTTGTTTCATTTGTTTTCATATTGTTGTTTCAAATAAAATTATTAATCAAAAGGGAGATTATTCCCGTACTTTTTTGGGAGAAATAAATCGCTGTAAAATTTTAGGTTGTGGATAAAAGCTTTAAAAACCAGTGAAGAGAAATAAGAGAATGCTCCGAAGAACATCCTCCTATCCAACAACCAATTTAATTACTCTTAATGTCTGTGATCTGGTAAGAAATACTGCCAAAGACCATGTTATTATTTAATAAGGTTAGATTATGAATTTCAATGCCAGCTATAGATAGGGAATGTTGCCCGGAATTACTTCAAGAACTATTGGTATTCTTTCTAATTTATTTTGTGCATAATTGCCAGTGCCTAAAAAAGCAGTTACAGCCTGCATAAAATAGTGGATCGTTTTCATCATTATATTGTTTAAAATTAACAGTACAAAGTTCTAACGATGACACAAGATATGCGAGGATGAACATCACACTTTTGAAGTGATATAGATCACACTTTTATCCCTTAAATCGGCTGAGGGTTTCACGCGTAACTCCTAAATAAGAAGCCAGAAGCTTTTTAGGAACACGCTGAATTAGTAAAGGAAGTTTTTTGATTAGATTATTGTAACGTTCTTCTGCTGTCTGCGTTAATAAAGACATTATGCGTTGCTGCAAAGCGATATAGCCGTAATGTGATTTAATTCTGAAAAAATTGGTCATTTTTGGAATTTCACTGCACAATTTTTCCCTGTTTTCTAACCGAAGACAAAAAAACTCAGAATCTTCAATACAATCAATAAATAAAGTAGCCGGAACCTGATTCTGAAAAGCATGAAAATCACTTGTCCAGTATTGTTCCATTGCAAACTGCAGGATATGTTCTTTACCTTCGTTGTCAATAGCGTATGTTTTCAATAAGCCGCTTATGATCCAGTATTCAGAAGGAACAAGCTCATCTTTCTGCACTAAAAACTGGTGTTTTCTCAATTTCTTATAAGTAAAACAATCGGCAACAATATTCCATTCCTCATCAGTTAACGGGCTTATTTCTTCGATATGTTTTCTTAATAATAAATAATGATTTTCCATAAAATGCAAATTCTTTTTAGAACTACCTGATCTAATCCCTTACGAAAGTAACAAAAAACTTTTACCGATGATAAAACAAAACTCACACCTCATTAGTGTGAGTTTTGAAAAACCAATTATTGTCCTCCTCCCAGCGCTCTGTAAAACTCTATGTAAGCTAAAGCCTGCTGTCTTTTTAAATCAGATAATTTTAATTCATTTTCTATAAGATTTTGTTCGATCAGTATAACTTCTAAATAATTGGCCTGACCATTCGTAAATAAAAGATCTGCATTATTTACAGCGGTTTGCAACAATTCATTTTTGGATGTTTCAATGGCAATTTTCTCTTTTAGCTTTTCGGTTTTAAACATTGCGTCTGAAACTTCTTTTGTGGCTTGCAAAACTGTTTTTCTAAATTCCTCGGCCTTTTGCTCGTAGGTTATTTTACTCACATTAAAAGCAGTTCTTAACTTTCGCTTATTGAAAACAGGTTCTGTAAGTCCGCCTGCTAAAATGCCAAATAACGAACCCGGAATGTTTAACCAATTTGATGATTGAAAAGAATTAAGACCTCCGGCCGCTGTTATATTCAAAGCCGGATATAAACCTGCCTGAGCCACACCTATTCGGGCTGAAGCGGCACGTAGTTCAAATTCCTTCTGACGCACATCCGGACGATTCGACATTAACGAAGCCGGAACACTTGAATTCAATTGCTGTGGAGCTGTAAAATTGGCTTTACTTTCTGGTAATGCAATTTTATCCGGCTCATTTCCCATTAAAACATTCAAAGCATTTTCCTGAATAAATTGTTCCTGTTCTAAATCCGGAATAATAGCTTGTGTCGATTTGTACTGAACTTCGGCTTGTTGTAACGCTAATGCAGTTGCTGCTCCGTTTTCAAACTGCACTTTGATTAGTTTAACTGTATTAGCACTCAAAGCTAAATTTTTACGAGTTATCGCCAATTGCTCATCTAACATCAATAAAGTGTAATAGGATGTTGCCGCAGAGGCAATTAATCTGGTCTGCAATGCTTTTCTGGCTTCAAGACTTTGCAGCCATTCATTTAGTGCTGCTTTTTTTTGATTTTTCACTTTTCCCCAAATATCAATTTCCCAACTAATACCTGTATTCAAAGTATAATCTTCTATCCTATTATTTGTTCCCAGCGTATTTCCTAAATTAAAACCATTAGCGCCGTTAAGGCTATTATCTGAATAATAATTTCTTGAAGTACCAATTCCGGCAGAAACCGATGGCAGCCACGAAACTTTTGATTCTTTCAGGTATTCATCATTAATCTCAATGTTCTTTAGTGCAATGACCATATCATAGTTACGTTGCAAAATATTGTCAATAATATTCTGCAAAGCAGGATCTGTAAAAAAACTTCTCCAGGGCAGTAACGTACTGTCATTATTTTGCTGCATAATAGT
The DNA here is from genome assembly GCF_001879205.1 of Flavobacterium johnsoniae. Classification (GTDB taxonomy): domain Bacteria; phylum Bacteroidota; class Bacteroidia; order Flavobacteriales; family Flavobacteriaceae; genus Flavobacterium; species Flavobacterium johnsoniae_A. Next base: position 40,589 of record NZ_MLFK01000009.1, on the reverse strand, counting down.
TCCGGTTCCCCGATATTCTTTGGGCATCACTATCTCCGGACGGGTATATTCTTTACCGATTTGACAGGCCGAAAACACTATCAAAATCAGTATGTAGTATATTATTTTTTTCATTTTTGTTAGTGATTGGTGATAAGTACAGGATCAATTTCAACGGGAATTTTCTTTAAACCGAAAAAACGTTCGTGTAAAGATTGGAATACAATAAATAAAACCGGTATTATAAAAATTCCCAGTATTACACCAAAGAACATTCCTCCTATTGTTCCCGATGCAATAGAACGGTTTCCCTGTTCTGTGGCACCACCTGCAAAAAGCAGCGGCAGTAATCCCGCAATAAAGGCGAAAGAAGTCATTAATATGGGACGCAATCTCAAAGCCGAAGCCTGCAGTGCCGATTCAACCAACGATTTTCCTTTGTGTCTCATTTGTACTGCAAACTCTACGATCAAAATAGCATTTTTAGCCAAAAGTCCGATAAGCATAATCATACCAATCTGCACATAAATATTGTTTGTAACTCCAATTAAATTGATAAACACAAATACTCCAAAAATTCCGGTTGGCAAAGACAAGATTACAGCCAATGGCAAAAGATAACTTTCATATTGGGCTGATAATAGAAAATACACAAATAGTATACAGATTCCGAAGATAAATATAGTTTGATTTCCTGCCTGCTGTTCTTCTCTCGCCATTCCTGTATATTCGTGAGAATATCCTAACGGAAGCGTCTCAGCAACTTCATTTATAGCTTTCATGGCGTCTCCTGTTGAATAGCCTTTTTTAGCCTGAACATTCAAATTAATAGAAGTCGACTGATTTAAGTGCGTAACGACTTCGGGACCAAAAACACGTTTTAATTGTACCACTGATTTAAGCGGTACCATTTTTCCCTGATCGTTTTTAGAATATACTTCGTTAAGTGAATTTTCATCTATCCTGAAAGGCGCTTCGGCCTGAACCACTACACGATAATATTTCCCAAATCGATTAAAATCAGAAGAATAAATACTTCCAAAATACGCCTGCATGGTTTCTAAAATTGTACTCACATCAAGTCCTAATTGTTTTGCTTTAACCGCATCGACATCAAGCATATATTGAGGGAATTTTGCATTAAAAGAGGTAAAAGCCGCCGCAATTTCTTTTCTATCCTTTAGTGATTTTATAAATTGGTCGTTCACCTGAGCTAATTTATCAATAGTGCCTCCTGCATTATCTTTTAGTACAACGTCTAAAGCATCTACATTTCCAAATCCCGGAACAGTTGGCATCGAATAGGTAAACGAAGATCCTTCAGGTAAACCATCAAATACGGTTTTGATAGAATCCATAATTTTATTGATATCCTTTACTTTTCCTCGTTCTTCGGGCTGTTTTAAAATGGTGTAAGAAGCCGCATAAGATGGAGAAACCGTATTAGCCAATAGATTACTTCCGTTTACCATAGCATTAAAATATACACCTTCAAATTTGCTTAACTTTTTACTTGCTTCTGTTGTTACGGCTTTAGTACGTTCCAGAGAAGTTCCCGGAGGCATACTTAAAGCAGTCATGACAAAACTCTGATCTTCTGTTGGAATAAATGCCTGCGGTGTACTGCGTGCCAGTAATACGGTTACAATAGAAACTACTGCTAATCCGCCTAAAGCAAGCCATTTTCTTTTAATTAGAAAAAGAACGGCATTGGTATATCTTTTTGTTGCGGCATGAAAACCAGTATTAAAAAGTTCATAAAATCGTTGAAGTCCTTTTTTGTGTTTGTCCTGATACAATTCCGCATGCTTGTTTTTAAGTAAAACAGCACATAAAGCCGGGCTTAGGGTTAAAGCGTTTACCGCCGAAATAACAATAGCAATTGCCAGGGTAAAAGCAAATTGTCTGTAGAATACACCAACCGGACCTTCGATTAAACCAATAGGTAAAAATACCGCCGACATTACCAAAGTAATAGATAAAATAGCACCTGTAATTTCTCCCATTGCGCTGATTGTCGCTTTTTTAGCATCGGTAGAATGGTGTTCTAATTTATGATGAACGGCCTCGACGACGACAATAGCATCATCGACCACAACTCCAATCGCGAGCACTAAGGCAAAAAGCGTCAGCAAATTGATGGTGATGCCAAAAACGCCCATAAAAAAAAAGGTTCCAATAATCGCTACCGGAACGGATATCGCCGGAATAAGTGTAGAACGGAAATCCTGCAGAAAAATAAAAACAACAAGAAAAACCAATATAAATGCTTCGACCAAAGTATGCTCTACCTGACTGATAGAAGCGTCCAGAAAGCGTTTTGTACTATAAGTTGCTCTGTAACTGATTCCTTTTGGAAAACTTTTTTTAGCCTCTTCCATAAACTTCAGTATTTCAATCTGAATATCATTGGCATTAGAACCCGGCGTCTGGAAAATTGCAACACCAATTCCCGGATGCCCCGCCAGTGTTTGGGCCGAAGCATAAACATGATCCAACGATCCCAATTCTATTTTGGCAACATCCTTTAATCGCAATACAGAACCGTCCGGATTTGCCCTGATTACAATATCTTCATAATCGGGTTCCTTGTTCAGTTTCCCTTTGTATTTGATTGTGTATTCAAAAGCCGTTGGGCTTCCTTCTCCAAATTTACCGGGAGCCGCTTCAATATTCTGATGATCGATTGCTTTCATCACTTCCTGCGCTGTCATTTGATAACTGGCGAGTTTTCCCGGATTCAGCCAGACACGCATGGCATAATCTTTACTTCCAAATACCTGCGCTTTTCCAACGCCCTGAATACGCTGAATTCCCGGAACAATATTGATCAGGTCATAATTATTTAAAAAAGCCGAATCGTAATTGGGATTCGTACTTTCTAAATCAATAATCATAATCATACTATTGTTTTGTTTCGAGGTATTAATTCCCGTTTTAACTACTTCCTGAGGCAATTGATTCGTGGCTTGCGAAACCCTGTTCTGGACATTGATTGCTGCCTGATCAGGATTGGTCCCGAGTTTAAAATAAACGGTAATCGTTAATGTACCATCGTTTGAAGACGATGATGTCATATAGATCATATTTTCTACACCATTGATGACCTGTTCTAATGGCGTGGCTACAGAACGGGCAACCGCTTCTGCACTGGCTCCGGGATAACGTGCTGTCACCACAACCGAAGGCGGTGCTATTTCGGGGAAAGTTTCCATAGGTAATTTTTCCAAGGCCAGAAAACCGAGTATTACCAATATCAATGAGATGACAGTTGCCGTAACCGGCCTGTCGATTATTTTCTTTAACATAATTTAAAAAGGATAGATTATTTATTGGATACTTTTACCTGTATGCCTTCATGCAAGCGCTCAAGTCCTTTTGATACCAATATGTCTCCGGGTTTTAAACCTTCGGAAATGATATAATTCAAAGCTGTTTTTTGTGCAACTTTTACGGATACGCTTTTCAGCTTATTGTTTTTTTCGACAACATACGCCATGACTTTGTTCTGCAATTCATAAGTAGCTGACTGCGGAATCTGAATTATATTTTTGTTGTACTGCGCCATGATGATTTTTCCGGTATTTCCTGAGCGCAAAAGTCCTCCGTTATTAGGAAAAGAAGCCCTGAACATAATAGAAGCTGTAGATTTCTCAAACTGTCCCTGAACAAGGTCAACCTTTCCTTCCTGATCGTAAAAAGTATTATCAGGAAGCATTAAGCGAACAGAAGGGATATTTTTTATCTTCTGCTCTATTGTCTTTCCTGCATAGTGCTGTTTGAATTGCAGAAAAGCTTCTTCACTCATCGAAAAATAGGCATACATGGTGTTAATGTCTGAAACCACAGATAAAGGTTCCGGTTCGTTATGCCCCACAAGGCTCCCTACCCTGTAAGGCAGTTTGCCTACATAACCGTTTACAGGAGCTTTTATCAGCGTAAATCCTTTGCTTATAACCGCGCTTTTCTTTGTTGCTTCTGCTTGTCGAACAGCAGAATTTGCCGCACTCAATTCCGCCTGTGCATTTTTGAGCTGTACATCTGAAACTACTTTTCCTTCTACCAGTTTTTGAATTCTTGTGGTTTCAATTCGGGCTTTTTCTCTGTTCGCTAATGCGGTTTGCAATGATGCCGAGGATTGATTCAAACGTTCGCTATAAGGAGTATCATTAATAAGAAATAATGGCTGTCCTTTTTTTACATAAGCACCTTCGTCTACAAATATTTTTTCAAGGTAACCTTCTGCCTGAGACCTTATTTCAATATTGCTGATTCCTTCGAGCATACCCGAGAATTCTAATTCGGTAGTGACCGAAGTCGTATCTACCGTAATGGTTGAAACTAAAGGCGTAACTGTTTTTTCTTTTTCTTCTTTGGAGGAACATCCCTGTAAAACCAATAAGCAATAACCGACCATGGACGTTCGGAATATAGTACTAAGCAATGCTTTTAAATGTTGCTGCATGACAATAAATAATTTTTAATGGATTAATAATGAATTGGAAAGAATTTTCAATGCTGGTATTTTGAATTGAAGTTTCTAAAACTGCATGCAAAGGTGTGTCGGAATTACTTATAAAGGAAATAGCATAATTTATAGTTATCCATAAATCAAATTATAGATAATATAATCTAAAAGGTAAAAAATAAATAACTTTGCAGTATGGTAGACATGGAATGGTACAGAACGTTTAAGACTATATATCAGGTGGGTACGCTGACTGGTGCTGCACAGGAACTGCTTATTTCGCAGCCCAATGTGAGTCAGCATTTATCGGCTCTCGAAGCGCATGTGGGCAAACAGTTATTTGAACGTAAACCACGCCGAATGGTGCCGACAGATTATGGCAAATTATTTTATACTCAGGTAATTGATGCTATTGAGAAATTGGAATATATCGAAGCTGAATTTAGATATACACGTTCTTCGAATATACCGCTGACTTGTATTGGGACTTCCAAAGAATTTTTCTATACTGTATTAGCTTCTAAAATCAGTAAAGCACCGGCAAATCTTGTTTTTGAATTTTGCCCTACCAAAGAATTAATGCAAAAATTAAATGCAGGAAAACTGTATTTTGTCATCACTTCAAATCGTAATGATGAGAAAGACATTGTTTATGAACCAGTCCGTACTGCCAATCTTCTTCTTGTGGGCAATACTGAATTTGATACAGCTGAATTTGATCAGTTTATAAAAAATAATGAATTGGATAAGACCGAAAAATGGCTTTGCGATCAGGATTGGTATGCGTATAGCAGTGATTTGGCTATTATTAGACGATTTTGGCTGGAGAATTTTAAAAAGCGTCCTACTATAAAACCACGTTTTGTTATTCCGGATTATAATTCTATTCTAAAAGGAATTCGTTTTGGTTCAGGTATTACAATTGCCTCAGATTATTTGGTACAGGACGATATAGCCCAAAACCATATTAAAGAAATCTGGAAAGGCCATCATCCTGCTCAAAATACAATTTATCTGGCCTATAACAAAAATAATGTCACGACAGATCAAATTGAAATGGTAAAAAAACTATTGAAATAACACCTTAATTCAGCCGCATTTATTCTAAATGAAACCCCATTTCCAATTCATAATAAAAAAAGATCCGTTCCATTTTTAAAATAAACAGCTTCGCTGGAGAAAAAACTTTTTGTAGTCTTATAAAAATCAATACATTTGTCGCTCATTCAGAACAGAAAATGAAAAACTTAATTAACATTTCTATTATCAGCATTATTATCATTCGATAATGATCAGGGATGTTATATAAATAAGTACACAGATACCATTTAAAACCTCCCTCTTTGGGAGGTTTTTTTATTTAAAAGATACATGAAAAATTCAGTACAAAATATTATTAGCACAATTATCATTATTCGACTATTTTGACGAGGCAGGATTCTATTGTGTAATACCAAAAAAACCTTTCTCAGTCAAAACGAGAAAGGTTTTTTTATTTCTAAAACACACCGAAACTAAAATCTTAAACTAATTCATTCAAATAATTCACTACAACTTTCAAATGAAAAAAGAATACACGTTAACCGCTTACACCGAAGACCAAATGGGATTACTCAATAAAATAACCATTATATTATCCCGCCGCAAAATAAGCTTAGAAAGCCTTAATGTCTCTGCTTGCGAAATAGATAAAATGTACCGCTGCACGCTCGTTATAAATGAGACTTTTGAAGTGGTTAGGAACATAGTGCTTCAAATTGAAAAAATTATCGAGGTCTTTACCTGTTACTGCAGTACAAACGAAGAAATCATATGGAAGCAAATAGCCCTATTTAAAGTTAGAACTTCTGCTGTAATCAATAATGAAAGGACAGATCATCTTCTGAGAAAATACAATGTTAAGTATTTAACAATCGAAAAAGATTTCACAATACTTGAAGCGACAGGGCAAGAAAATGAAATCCATAATCTGGTTGTTGAATTAAAAGATTTTGAATTAATCGAATTTATAAAAAGTGCCAGAATAGCCGTTACTATGAACAACGAATGCTTTCAGGTATAGCAAATTATACCTGAAACAAAATGTAATTTAAGGATTAACTATTTCATCATGCGGAAGATTAAAAGCACCTTCCGTGATACTTATTGTATGTCCTGTAGATACATTACGAACTGTTCCCGAAAACGTACCTTTAATACCTGCTTCACTTATAGATTCAATTTTTACAGTAAAAAGATCGTCGCCTATAGCAGTGTTATAAAGTATGGTTCCATTGTCTGTCTGAATGGCATATCGGGCAATCATTTCCTGCTCTGCAGGTGTCGAATAAGTCCCTGCCGTAATATTGCCGCCAAGCCTCCATATTTCAAAATCTAATGAGGGCGGCATTACCTCTCCAGCTTTAGTTGGATGCGGTCCGTCAAATCCTCCAAGTATTATCATTTCCAAACGGTTGTCATTACCGCCGCCTTGAAATTTTGCAGTACGGAAATCTATTTTACGACCATCAACACTTGCCCTAAAATAATAATCAGATTTATTATCTGATCCTCCTCCATCATCACTTGAACACGCAGAAAACAGCAGTATAAAAGCTGATGCAAAAAAAAGCTGTTTTACTACTTTTGTTGATTTTACTACTAAAGAATGGGTAATATTTTTATTTTTCATTATAAATAATTTTGATTCCTAACAAAACTACTCACAGATACTTCGGAAAACAATACCTGATTTCATGGTTCTTTTTTGGATTTTTACAACCGTAAAGTCTCTAAATATTGAGAATAATTTCAGTTGCAGGTTCTCGAATTATTAAATAAAAATCTTTTTTCAGCTCTCAACCGCTATTGAGATTATGCAATTCAAATTCTCTACGATGGTAAATTTATATGGTGTTTTGTACTGCCCTTCTTTTGTCTTAAATTTGCAGACCTGCAAAACGCTGAAAAAATTTCAAGTTAAAGCGTCCGGCATAAAGCTAAATAAAGAGGAAGTGGTAAAAGTAGAAAATGAACAAACAAGCTGGTCTATTTGTAAAGAGTGTCAGGGACGCGGTAAAAAAAGCCGGGGTCTAACTAATAAAGCAAGACGGGATTACCAAACAGCACTCGATCAATTTGAAAAAACAAATGGTCAGGGCACAGCACCTGTTCGTCCGAAAGCACACTTACATACTTGTTTGAAATGTAACGGATCCGGATTAGTTCCTTCAGTCATTCCTCCTGCTGCAGATAAAGAAAACTATCCGCACGTTGCTATTATTGGTGCCGGTATTGGCGGAGCGGCATTGGCAGCAGCTTGTTTACACCGCGGAATTCCTTTTACTTTATACGAACGTGATACCAACTTCGCTGCAAGATCCCAGGGCTATGGACTTACTTTACAGCAAGCGAGCAAAGCAATCGAAGGGTTGGGTATTTTTTCGCTGGAAGAAAAAGTCATTTCAACAAGACATTTGGTTCATACTACAGAAGGAAAAGTAATTGGCGAATGGGGAATTAGAAAATGGCTTCAGTCTGAATCGAAAATAACTGCCCGACGCACCAATATGCATATTGCACGTCAATCTCTGCGTCTGGCACTTTTAAAACAGCTTGGCGGAGATGAAGCAGTACAATGGGGACACCAATTAATTGATTTTAAACAAAATGATGATAAAAGCATAAAGCTAAACTTTCAGGTTAACGGAGAAATGAAAAGCGCTAAAGCCGATTTAATAGTGGGAGCCGATGGTATCCGCAGTTCGGTACGAAAGCTGATTATTGGCGAAGATGTTACCCCCCTGCGTTACCTTGATTGTATTGTAATATTAGGAATATGCCCTTTAAGTGCACTCGAAGGTGTTAGCAGTCCTTTACTGGATTCGGCCACGGTATTTCAAACTGCCAACGGCAATGAACGCATTTATATCATGCCTTATACTGCAGACTCAATTATGTGGCAGCTTAGTTTTCCTATGTCTGAAAACGAAGCAAAAACATTAAGTGCTAAGGGAACAAAAGCGCTTAAAGAAGAAGCCTGCCGCAGAACACAATGGCACGATCCTATTCCGCAAATTATGGCCGCAACACAAGAAACCCAGATCTCGGGTTATCCCGTTTACGATCGGGAATTTTTAAAAGCTGAATGGTTAGAAAACGCAGGCCCAATCACGTTAATTGGAGATGCTGCTCACCCAATGAGCCCGTTTAAAGGACAAGGCGCCAATCAGGCATTATTGGACGCTCTTACATTGGCCCGCGGTATTTTAAAAGGATGCCGGCCTTCATCTGAATGGAGAAAAAACGGAATCAGAAAAAGTGTCTTAACCGAATTTGAAGCCGAAATGATAGAACGAAGCGCCGTAAAGGTAAAAGGTTCTGCAGATGCCGCACAGTTTTTACATTCTGAAATTGTACTTTACGAAGGTGATGAACCTCGAGGAAGATGCTTAAAGAAAAAGACGAATAGCCAATAGCGTAAAATTGTTTAAAAGATATTAAATTAAAAAAGCCCATTCCTTTTCAGGTTTGGGCTTTTTAGTCTTACAACTCACTTTATTTTTTAAGCTGATTCAAAGAATCAGCTCGTTATTTTAATTATTGGCAAGAGATTTTAAAGCTATGTATTTATCGAGATTTTTAAAATTATGCCCTTTTGCTCTCATCGATTTAATATAAGACGGTGTCGTTCCGGTTGCTTTTGCTCCCACAATTTCATCCAGATCAATATCATCAAAACCCAGACTTTTATATTCCTTCACTAAATCCGGAGTAATATTTTGAGATTTCAAAGCAATAAAATTCTCAATCTGAATGTTTTTATAACCTGCATTTTGAAAACTCTTTATATAGTCAGCTGTTACATTTAGCGATTTAAATGCAATAAGATCACTATTAGAAAGGTTGTATCCTAATCCTTTAAAAGAATCAACAAACGCCTTATCAATATTTAATGCTTTAAAAGCAATAATATCGTCATCGCTGTCTTCCTCTTTGTTGTTCCCGTTATTTTCAGCATTGTTTTTGTTTTTATCAGAAGTGCGGAAATCACTAATATATTTCGCATCAATTCCCTGAGATTTTAGTGCAATAATTTTACTGGGACTAACGTCTTTGTAACCTGCATTTCTTATTTCTTCAATAAATGCACTATTTATATCTAATGATTTAAAAGGAACAAGGTTGTCCAAATCAATATCCGGAATGGCTTTTTTAATCGAAGTAATATAAGCTTCATTTACATCTAAAGCCGCAAGCGGAATAACCTGATCTTTGTCTAAATTATTAAAACCATTTTTCTTTAGCATTTGTACATACGATACTTTGATATCAATAATAAAGAAAACCATAAGATCATTGTCTTTTGTAACATCCAGGCCTTCTTTGCTCATTGCGGTGCTGTAATCTTTGTTTCCAATAAATTTATAAGTCCCCATTCCTCTGTCTCCTTCAAATTTTCCGGTAAATTGCATCGTTCCGGCATCGCGGGTTAATGTAAATTCTCCTTGTTTATCTCTGGGAAGACTGCTTATTTCACTCAATTGAAAAGTATGCGAAGAATTGTTATCTTCATTACTTTTAAAACTAATTTCTACAGTATTGCCTTTGATTACGGCAAACCAGTTTCCGTCTGTTTTCATTTCGTTTTCAACGACTTTTTCCTGTTTAGATTCCCCAATAGTATTTAGGGTTTGACTTTGCGCTGCCGGTTGATTAAAAAGGCAGGCAAAAAGCACCATTAAAGGCACAAGGAAAAAATATTTCCAAGTGGTGTGCACATTTGATTTTTTTGAGTTCATCATGATGATTCGTTTTTTTAATAATGATTGATTATAATTGGTTGTAAGACTCAAAGGAAATTGCGGCGCTGCTACTTTAAGAAGGCTGAACTGATAACTTTCTCTCTCAACTGCATCTTGCTGAAGCATTTGGTCATCGGTTAAAAATTCAAGATTCGTTTCCAGTGCTTTTCGCCACTGCCATGCAAAAGGATTAAACCATTGAAATACCAGAACTATCTCTGCAAGAAGCAGATCTATGGTATGTTTCTGCTTAATATGGATTTTTTCATGAAGCAGAATTTGATTATACGTTTCCCATTCGTATTTTTCAGGATTGATAAAAATACTATTGCCAAAAGAACACGGAGCCTTATCGCCTGTTATTTCAACAATACGAAACTTCCCATCCTGAATTACAGATCCGGAATAGGCTCTAAACAGTAATATAACAGCCTGCATTAAAAAATTAAGACCAAAAATTACTACGCCAAACCAATACAGATAAATTGCAATCTGCAGTAAGACATCAACATTGATTACTTGTGTTGTCTCCTGTACAGCCGCTGGCTGAATTGATTTTTCTTTTACTGCCTCAGATGCTGCGTTTACAGTTGGAACCTTAGCAATTTCAACAGGCTCTGTTACAGTATTCTTTCTAAACGATAATTGCTGAGGAACCGGAACTAAAGGCAGTGTAAAGGCCAATACCATACAAAACAACAGTACATATCGATTTAAAGAGAAAAAAGTTTCTTTTTGCAAAAGCAGTTTATAAAATATAAAACATGCTGAAAGAATAAGGGCTGTATATAAAATATAAGGTATCATATCTTTTCTTTTTTGATGATGCTCACGATTTCATCCAATTCCTTTTCTGAAAGTTTTTGTTCTTTTGCAAAAAAGGCTAACATCCTTGGATATGAGTTGTCAAAATATTGGCTTACAATATCCTTCAGTGCAAATTGCTGATACTCTTCCCTGCTTATAATCGGGAAAAAGCAATGCATATTTCCGGCAGTTTCATAATTTAAAAAACCTTTCTCTGCAAGTATTTTCACTATTGTGGCCACACTATTGTAATGCGGTTTCGGATCTGGCAGCAACGGGATTATGTCTCTTATAAAGGCTTTTTCTAAGTCCCAAAATACCTGCATGATCTGTTCTTCTCGTTTGGCTAATTTTATCATAGTTGAAATATTTTGATGCAAGATACTACTAATTAATTAGTAGACAAACTAATTCGTTAGTTTTTTAACTAATAGATTAGTAATTAAATTCTCAAACAGAACATAAAACTCTCATTACAAATAAAATATACAGAATATAATTAATCTTGCACGACCTATTTACAGCAAATAAATATTTCGCTTTGATGGAGCTTTAAATCTTTTTCGGCATTTTTTGCTATAGATATTTTGCTCTTCGGGAGCATTTTTAACAATAATCCGTTAATAATGATAAAATAAAGTTTAAGAAAAAACAGAGCTAAAAGAAATGATTTTCTTTTTTACAGCTGTGCAGTTTTAGATAAATACTCCAGAGGAGTAAAATATTTATAGCATAATTAACCCTACGCAACAAAAAAAAGCCCCAGCGGGGCGATATATTTATAGCCCCCAGCGGGGGGGTATATTTACAACTAATAACTATTCTCTTTAAATAAAATATATTTAGAATTATTTCTGCGGAAGCAGTTCATCTAAATCTGATAAAGTATAAAATTTAAGATCGTTTGCTTTCATGTATTTACAGATAAATTCTAACGTTTCTATTTTGGTCTGATAATTTTCGGTAACATTTTTCACGGGTTTATGGCCGCACAAAAGTAATATCTTATTGTTTTTTTTAGCATAATCCAGCAATTCTAATACATACGGAATACTAAAGTGAATGTGGCTGTTATCGATATCAAACGCAAATACAATTTTGGAGTTATTAAAATAGCTGTCCTGTTTTTCGGGAATTTCACCTCCAAAAGCTCTTCCTCTGATAATTTTAAATTTAGAAGATAAAGCCTTATCCAATTCATCCGATCTTTCGCCGTAAGGATAAGCAAACGAAGTAACCTTAAAAGATTTCTTTTTCATGGAAACAATCATAGGATTTATTTCCTGTTGCATATAAGCGTCAATTCCGTATTGTTTTACAAACTTCACCGCATTATAATGATGATATCCGTGTCCTGCAATTTCGTGTCCCTCCTTCTGCATTTTAAGCAGTGTTTTTATTTCAGGCGCTCCAATAGAATCTATTCTGCAGACATTAAAAGTAGCTTTCCATCCATATTTTTTCAGCGCGGCATCAGCTTCGGCCCATTCATCTACATAAGCATCATCAAAAGACAAAATTACTCCTGCTTTATAGGGCTTTGATTCTGGTTTTGTTTTTTTAGTATCGCAGGAAAAAAAAGTCAGGAACATTAAAAACAAGAGCGCTTTTAAAAAAAATAGCTTCATAAATTGGGTAAATTAGAAATGAATGTCTGAATGTGCTTTTAAAAATACAATCACTCAAATATAGAAACTTTTTGAGATCTTTTACTTACATCCAACAACGAATTAAAACAATTACGCTCTGTGTTTTTTTTCTCGAATTCTTCAACTTTTAATCTGCAGATTCTCTTCGTCATCTTCTTTAAATTATAGAATAAAAAAACCGAAAGGAAATGCTATTTTTGTTATTGACAGACTTCATTTTAATTTCAAATAGGTAAAAACCAAATGGCATCTTCTATCAAACAATCTAATAAATTACCGTTTTCCTATTACTTAAATCAGGATGTTCTTTATTTGGCCAAAGATTTATTAGGAAAAGTGCTTTACACTCAAATTGATGGCAAAATAACGAGCGGTATCATTGTCGAAACAGAAGCCTACTTTGGCGTACAAGACAAAGCTTCTCACGCTTACGGAGGCCGCAGAACAGATAGAACCGAAACTTTATACAGCAAAGGCGGTATTTCGTATGTTTATTTATGCTACGGCATTCACCATTTATTTAATATCGTAAGCTCTGTTGAAGGCGAGCCTCATGCTGTTTTGATAAGAGCAGTTGAACCTTTGACAGGAAAAGACATTATGGAAACCAGACGAAATATGTCAGCTGGAAAAGCCACAATTTCATCAGGCCCCGGCTCTGCCGCAAAAGCTTTAGGAATAGACCGCACCTTTAATAAAAAAGATCTGGGAGGTGATGAAATCTGGATTGAAGACCATGGAATTAAATATACTGAAGATCAAATTGTCGCATCGCCCCGTATAGGGGTTGCGTATGCACAAGAAGACGCACTCCTGCCCTGGCGTTTTTTTATTAAAGAAAACAAATATGTGAGCAAATCCAATAAAGTATAAATAAATTTACCGATAACAAAAAAGAAGCCTGTAAAATTACAGGCTTCTTTTTTGTCTTTATAATTCCGTATGTAAGATATATTTTTCCAGATCGCAAATTTTACAAATCTCTCACTTTGTATTTCGAGATTTATCGGCCTCTTTTTGCTTTGATGAAGAATTTGAATAGGTAGATCCATCATTTGCACTTTCTCCGGGACCGCTTCCAGAACCTGTGTTTCCTGAAACCGTGCCATCTGCCTCTTTATTAGCCGGAGTCGAACTGTTTTTATCTGTATTATCTGGACTTGTAGTACTTGTACTAGTGCTGCTTTCTGGTCCTGTATGAGGCGTAGTTGCACTGTTTGCTCCTGCATTATTTATACTGGTACTGTCTATTGTTTTTTTTGCAGAATCGGCCGGAAGCTGACTGGTTTGTATCTCATCACTATAACCATCCTTATTGTCTTTGCATGAAAATAAAAGGGCTGAGAGTAAAAGTACCGCTGCTATTATCGATAGGGTTTTCATAATTATGATTTTTTTCGCTTATATAATTTTCAAATTTAAGAGGATAATCAGACTAATTATTTACATAATTGTGCCTTTATTTTATAAAATAGCCCAAATTATTCTGAGATTATTTTTCCTTTTTTGTGTTGAAATATTTTATAAAAAATGACCCCAATTCTCTTGGATATTTTATGTTCAGATGTGAATGTTAATTTGAAATTTTATTATTTCTTATATTCAAACCAGAATAAAAATTTTGCTTTTACGGTGATTATGAGTTCTATTCTGCCACTTCAAAAACTTTATTTTATGTTAAATTTATCTTAAATTTTAACAACCTTAAAAAATACAAAATTACACATAACTATCTAGTAATAAACAGATAAAAATAAAACACCTCACTAATTAAGTGAAGTAAATATTCTCCTACTTTTATACTTTTAGCCTAATCTGTAAAAAAAGTACTATTACTTTATTATTAATTATTATTTTTACCAAGTCTAAATAAGAATAGTTTTTATTACTATTCCTTCATTGACAGACATGCATTACAAAAATGAAAAACAAAAACATTCCAAGAATCACACAACAAATAGTTCTTACCTGCTTTGCAATACTGTGTTACACGATAACACAAGGACAAAACAACAGTTCAATAAAGGGTTCAATTCATCATTCGGGCAATGCGGTACCGCAGGCTTTGATTGAATTACATCCTTCGGGTAAAACTACTGCATCAGATCAGAATGGTTTTTTTTCATTTTCAGGATTATCTAGTGGAAGTTACACTCTCAAAATCTCAAATATGGGTTTTAAAGATTACATACAACAGATTTCCTTAAACGGACAAGCCTCTGAACGACTTCATATTAACATGGAAGCTGGTATTGACTTAGAGGAAGTGAATGTAACAGGCCCAAGTGTAAAAAACAACCCCGAAACCCTTGTCAATGCACAATACAGTGCCATGCCTGTGACAGTTATAGACCGCAAAACGATAGAATTGATGGGAAGCCGAAGACTGGATGAAATTTTGAAAGAACAAACCGGAATAGCCGTGGTCAATAACATTAGCGGCGGTGCAAGATCTGTTGGCGTTCAAATGCAGGGTTTTGGAAGTGAATACATCATGGTACTGATAGACGGCCAGCCAATGGTAGGCAGAAACAACGGCAACTTCGATCTTTCGAGAATAAGCGTATCAAACATTGAGCGTATTGAAATCATAAAAGGTGCCTCTTCCAGTCTTTACGGCAGCGAAGCTCTTGGAGGAACTATTAATATTATTACCAGACATGGTGTTGTCGATCCGCAGATGCAGGCTTCTGTAAACTACGGTTCCCTGAATATTGTTGATGCTACTTTAGAAGGCGAAACTCCCTATTTAAAAAACAAAGCGACTGCCAATATTGCAGCTAATTATTACAGAACAGACGGTTATAATACCAATTCAAAATACATACAAGGCACCACTTCTCCGCCTTATGATAATTACAGCCTTCAGGGACGAACCCGTTATCAGGTAAACGAAAATAGTTATTTGACGTTAAGCGGCCGCTACGGACTTCGCCGTTCTTTTATGCAGAAAGATTTTGGCCTTGGTCATATATCTGGCGACAATCAGGATGAACAGGATTTAAATCTTTCTATCTCTTTTGATCATCGTTTTAATGCTAATCTAAGAAGCATCACCAGATATTATCTCACCAATTATACGGCTGATATGAGCGTAGCATGGCAGCAAACCGATAATGCCATAAGCCAGGATGTTTTTAGGCAAACTCTAAATCGTGTTGAACAGCAGTTTTCATACAGCAATACTAATTCGTATCAGCTCGTAGGCGGTATTGGAGGAAGTATTGAAAACATGAACGACAATGCATTAAATGATGTTAATTCATTAAATACTTTATTCTCTTATGTGCAGGGTGAATGGACTCCTTTTCAAAAACTAAAAGCCGTTGGCGGATTGCGATACGATTATACCAATAATTTTGGCGGAAGACTCAATCCAAGCTTTGGTCTGCAATATTTTATCACTTCAAAAATAACATTTAAAGCAGGTATTGGCTCCGGATTCAAAGCTCCGGATTTTAAAACCAATTACCTTGTTTTTTATAATTCCGGCAGTAACTATCTGGTAATTGGAAACGCCGTTCTCTCCCCTACACTCCAGCAATTACAGCAAGACGGCCAGATAAGCGAAATAAGACAGTATGTTCTAAATCAGGCAGCCGGAAATCTGCAGGCCGAAAAAAGCACATCTTACAATGCTGGTGCAGTTGTAGAGCCTTCTAAAAACTTTAAAGTTGAAGGAAATGTATTTTATCATAAAATAAGCAATCAGATTAACAGCATACAAGTAGCAACAGGTACAAATAACCGAATTATTTATACCTATCAAAACCTGCCGGAAGCGGTAAACAAAGGATTCGAACTGGGTCTAAAAGTAAGTCCTCTAAAAAACATGGAATTAAGTATTGGGTATCAATATTTAATCGCGCAGGATCTCAGTGTAAAAGACAGTATCAGAGCTGGAAAATGGCCTTATAACCAAAACATCCATGACCCCGCAACCGGAAACTCTTATAAACCAAGACCAAAAGATTACTGGGGAATTGAAAACCGCTCCCGGCACATGGCAAATGCAGCTCTTTTTTACCGCAATGAACCCTGGAAAATTAATGCCAGTTTAAGAATAAACTTTAGAGGAAAATATCCCTTTGGAGACCGTAATGGAAACCAGTTTATTGATAAATACGACATTTTCGTAAAAGAGTACTGGCTGACAAATGCCAGCCTCGAAAAACGACTGCTGAAAGATCATTTAAGTATCCGATTCACTGCAGATAATATTTTCAATTATACTGATCCGCTGATGCCCGGGCAACCCGGAAGAATACTTCTTGGCGGTTTAAGCTATCGCTTCTTTAAAGACAAGTAAAAACAATAAATATTAATAATTTCCTATGACAACAACCAAAAAGATTAAAAAATACCACATACTGATGCTGCTTTGTACATCGATGTTTTTTATCGCCTGCAGCAGTAATGAAGAGGATACAACTGCTTCCTTAGCAGATGGAAAAAGTATTGTAATATCAGATCTTGCCGGAGATACCGGTGCTTCTATGGGAGGCAGTACAAATGGAAAGGAACAAAGAAGTTTTCATACTTTTCTTTTCCGCTTCAGCGATCAAAAACAAATATGGCTTAAGACAAAAGCTGATTCACTGCAGTATATGAAAACAACCGACTGGGATCTTGCTTTTACAGGACCATACAACAGCGAAGTTTTTGTGAATAATGCCAAATACCAATACAATCCCGGTTTTGAAGGGCCTGCAGCAAATACGGCGGTAATTGTAATTAAAGACGCCTATAAAAATGTAAACCAGGCCCCGTCTGATGCTGATTTTGATAAAAGTGAAATCACAAAAATTGGCTGGGCTTCTTCTGAAAGTTCTGCCGGATGGTTCTATTACAGTTTAAGCAGCCATATCATGCAGTCTATTCCGGATCGTACGTATGTGATAAGACTTCCAAACAAGAAATATGCAAAATTACAGCTCATAAATGCTTACAAAGGAAATCCGCCCGCTGTTACAGATCTAAACTGGCCGGCACCATATTTTACTTTTAAATATTATGTGCAAAATGACGGCAGTAAAAATTTAAATACCAACTAATTATAATCCTATGAAAAAAATCAAATCCTTTATAAAAGAAATACCACAGGGAATACTAACCGTTTTTCTGATTGCTGTAACGATAACAGCCTGCTCTTCTGATGATAATACTGAAAATGCAAATGGCGAAGAACCAGAAGTTGTAACACCGGATAATGGTTTGTTTTACAAAGTAATACATGTAAAAAATTATCAGGGAAGCACCTCTGATGCCAACCCTACTGCTCCGGCGGCCACTTTGTATTACAGCCTTGAAGAAAACAAAGCGGTAGACGGATCCTATAAAAAAACTAAAAAATGGGATTTGGCTTTTGGCGGACTTTATGCCAGTTTTTTATCCGGAAACAACGGCAGCAATGCTCAAAACAATGGTTCTCTTGCAGGCGGTGTGGGTGGTATTACAATCGTGGCCAAACCTTTTAATGATGTGGTCGACATTCCGGCTGACAGCGAATTCAAAACCGGCGCAGACCTAATTGGAACAGATGATGCGGGTTCTTTTGGTAATGGAACGGGCTGGTATTTATATGATTTTGGAGGCGAAGTGGTAACAGATGGAACTAATCCGCAGAAAGCTCACGTAGCCTATGCACTTGGAGAACCTTTAAAAATTGCCAACGGATCTATTATTCCGGCAAGAACCATTATCCTTAAAACCGCCAATGGAAATTATGCCAAGATTAAAATGATTTCTGTTTACAAGGATGTTTACACTTCATCAGAATGGTTCAAAGATACGCCGCACATGTACTACACTTTTGATTATGTAATGGTTCCAAAAGGAAGTACCAAATTTGAAACGAAATAACCAATCCAAACAATAATGAATACTAGAATCATCAAATTAAAAACACCTTTATTATTTACCGCTTTTGCATTAATCGGACTCTTAACTTCGTGTGATAACGAAGAAGACAGATGGACAGATGTAAAAGAAGATCCTGTTACAGAAATCGTTACTAATCTGGATGCCAGAAGAATTATATCTTTTAAAGTAACAAATCCGGGAGAAAACCAGGCGATATACAGTGCGGTAAATAATCTGGAAAAAACAATAACTGTTTACCTGCCGTCTTATTATGAATACCAATATCTTGAAACAGCCATCACGCTTCCGGAAAAAACAACTATTTCTCCCGCAGCAACAGAGCTGATTCCGGTATTCAGCAAAACACCGATCACCTATACAACAAAAGCGGCTGACGGTACAACTTCTGTTTATACATTAAAAATAGTAATCCAACAGCCTAAACTTATTTTAAATGAATTATCTACTGAGGCAAGTACTTATTCTGTAGCGGTTACCAGTCCTTTGATTTTAAAAGGAGAAAACTTCGTACCGTCTTATGAAGTAACAAAAGTATTTATTGTAGATGCACAGGGAAATAAAAAATGGCAGATGAAACAATGGAATGAAGGCCTTGATATTCAAAGCTTCACCATTACTTATGGGTTTATAGAAAGTCTTAGTACAAATGTAACACTGGAACCTAATACAGATTATTGGGTTTTAATGGAAAGCTACAATCTATCGGTTACGATGAAGTATCCTATTAGAATTACAAAGTAAAACACACAAAATAAAAAATGCCTGTCTTTTCTGCCGGGGTAATGAAGAAAGCCAAATTAATCTATTAATATAAATCATTATGAAAAAAATAATCTTATCACTAATAGCATTGGCTGCTATTTCAATTACATCATGTAGTTCTGACGACCAAACTGCTGACTCACAATCATTAGCCAAAGAGCAACAAGTTTCTAATAAAACTAAAAAAAATGCTCTTGCTTTATGTTCATCAACTTCAACATCTGTATTGGTAAACAGATGGCAGGCGCCATCATCTGTTGATGCTAACTGGACTCCGGTTGCTGCTGCAATTGGAGGAGTTAATGTACAATGGGAAGGTATCTATGGAGGATCTGTTCGTCCTGCAGGTAATACTGACCACTGGTATGTAGGTACTGTAGACTTAAATCAAACTTGTGCAGACTATGATCTTTGGAGCGGAAGCATTGTTGTAAAAAATGCTTCCGGAAATGTTGGAACTGCTCCGGCATCTGACCCATATAATGTAGTAGGATATAACGGAAGTATTTCTGGTTCAAGCTATGGAATTGGATACTACTCTTACAACATCACTACGCACGTTATGACTCCAACAAGAGCTATCGTTATCTGGAAAGTAACAGGTACTGGTCTTAATTCACAATCGGCTACAGACCCTGCAACAGCTACAGAAGCTTATTTAGTAAAAGTAACTGGTATTGCTCCGGGAGCTTCAAGCAGTACTATCAGCTATACTTGGACACAGGTAAAATAAGTAATAACAATGTATAAAAAACCATGGGATCACGACATAATTAATAGTAACTGCAGTAAAGCTTGACCGGCGATCTCTGCATAATACTGCTATCATATCATTCCCCCATGACTATCAAACGGCTTTTTAAATTACCGTAAGCATTGAAAATACAGGCATTTTAAAAAATATAAAGCCCGCTTTATCAATAAGTGGCAAAAATAATAAATTAAAATCATTTAAGAATTAGATAACCAATACAATCATGAATAAAAAAAACAATACCAATGTATTTTTAATTGGAATACTTTTTTTATCAGTATTATTTTTTTCGTGCGATACGGAATATATTGATAAAGTAAATACCATTCCGGGTGATGTAATAAAAGTTCCGGGATATACTCAAATTGAGTCTTTTACTGTAAAAGATACCGAAAACAATGCAGTAAGTGCTGCTATTACCGAAGAAAATATCATCATTACATGGAGTGTTAATACCGTACTTCCTCAAACCGTTAAACCCGAAATTGTTTTAGGTACAGAAGCCGTTATTTCTCCAGCATCAGGTGCAGAAATCCCTTTTAAAGACGGTGCTGTATACACGGTTACCTCAAAAGCCGGAACCACAAAAAAATATACGCTGAAAATAGATTTCAGACAAAAAGAACCAAGAGCATGGACTGTAGCTTCAGGAGAAACTTTTAGAAAAGGCACAATGCAGAAATTGATTAACATTGGTACTTCCGGGAATACAGTTACTATAAATAATTTATGGATGAGTGTTGAAAATACAAGAGTATATCTTGTTTCTGCTGAGGATCAAAAAACCGAATATACAGCAGAAATAGCCTATTTGGGAAGCGGCGCAATCGGCACCCCTTTCATCGATTACGGTATCTATTATTTCTTAGCAGAAAATACTCCGGCAGGACTGTATGACCTGCGTATAAAAAATGGAGCTTACATCCTGCAAAACCAAAGTGTAGAAAACAGATTCAAAGTTAATGTTATCGAACCCGATACATTCAAAGCCGAATTAGTGGGATCTCCGGTTCAAAAACAGCAAGGCGAAACTTTTGAAGTACGAGGCGGTATGATGAATACTGTTACCGCTGTTCAAATGTACAACAGTACTGCCGCAACTGTAATTTATCCTTTAGAAGTAGTAAGTGCAACTGCTTATAGAATTGTATTAAAAGTTCCTGCAGGAACACCAGCCGGAACATATAACAGAGTGAGATTTATTAGAGGAACTGCTAATACACTTACTGCCTATACCGTAACCGTTAAATAATAGTATTTAGCAGTTAAAAAAAATTGTTTCTTAAAAGCCTTTAGCTCATACAGCTGAAGGCTTTTTTATTCAAATTTGGATTATAAAAACATCCCAAATCTGAACACATAAATCCTGAATTCGAACACTTTTTAGAGCCATAACTTCCTGAATTTTGCTTTTATAATTAAAATACAAAATTATGAGCACTCAAAAAGTATGGTTTATTACCGGCGCATCAAAAGGAATGGGGCTTGAAACCGTAAATGCAGTTTTAAAAAACGGCGGTAAAGTTGCTGCCACTTCCAGAAATCTCAAAGAATTAATTGATAATATTGGGAATCCAACTGAAAATTTCCTTCCGCTTCAGGTTGATATTACAAATGATGATGAAGTAAAAAATGCGATTCAGACCGCGATTGATACTTTCGGAAAAATTGATGTGGTATTAAACAATGCCGGATATTATCTGGTAGGAAGTATTGAAGAAATCAGCAATGAAGAATTCCGCAAAACAATAGACGTCAATTTATTGGGAACCGTAAACGTAATTCGCAACGCAATGCCTTTTCTGCGTCAGCAAAAATCAGGACATATTTTAAATATCGCATCCAATATGGGCTATATTGGTTACGCCAATACCGGAAGTTACAACGCTGCAAAATTTGCTGTCATTGGACTTTCGGAGGCATTGGCTCAGGAAGTAAAACCTTTTCATATCAAAGTTACTGTAATCGCTCCGGGAATGTTCCGTACCAGCTTTATGAGCGACAGCACTTTGGCGGAAGCCAAAAATAAAATAGCCGTTTATAATGTAGAACAACATGTAAATATGCTCAAAAGTTTTGACGGAAACCAGCCCGGAGATCCAAAGAAACTTGCCAAAGTCCTGCTTGCTGTTACTGAATTGCCAAATCCGCCCGTACACCTTCCGTTAGGAAACGACAGTTATAATTCGATTGTAGAACACCGAAAAAATGAAGCTCAGGAAATGGAAACGTGGAAACAACTTTCGTTCTCGACTAATTTCGATTAATTCGTAAATTTGCTGCAATGAAAAAATCGGTTCCACATAAAATCAAAAGCATTTCAGAACTGCATCAGTTATTTGCGCTTCCCAAACCAGATCATCCCTTGGTGAGTGTAATTGATTTTGCTTTACTGAGCTACAAACACAGCGATATCTGGAAACATTTTACAAATGATTTTTACTGTATTACCTTAAAAAAAGGCATCAACGGAAAGTTTAAATACGGCCAGCGTGATTACGATTTTGATGAAGGAATGATGACCTTGACCAAACCCGATCAGGTATTTTCGGTTACGCAGACCAATGATAATCCGGTAACCGGTTTTATGCTGGTTTTTAAACCAGATTTAATCCGAAATTATCCGTTAGGGAAAACAATACACAATTACGGATTTTTTTCTTATTCGACTGCCGAAGCATTACATCTTTCTGATAAGGAAGATTTAATTATTTCCGGTCTTTTAAAACAAATGCAGGATGAACTGAAAAACAATATCGATCATTACAGCCAGGATTTAATTGTTTCGCATCTCGATTTACTGCTCAATTATATTAATAGATTCTACGGCCGCCAATTTATTACCCGAAAAACGTCAAACCATGATTTATTGAGCAGAATAGATCAAACTTTAATGGATTATTTTGATCATGAAAACGGAGTTCTAAAAGGCGTTCCAACGGTTCAGTACTTAGCGCAGGAACTCAACATTTCCTCCAATTATCTGAGTGATTTACTCCGAAGTATTACAGGCATGAGTGCTCAGCAATACATTCAGAATCATCTTATTGAAAAATCAAAACAATTACTTGCCGGATCAAGTTTAAGCGTAAATGAAATCGCTTATTCATTAGGATTCGAGTATGCGCAGTCCTTTAGCAAACTCTTCAAAAAGAAAACCAATTTAACTCCCCTGCAATTCAGACAATCTTTTAATTAAAAAAGAAAAATTGCTTTAAAAATTTGGAGTAAACCTATTTTTATTTAATTTTGTATCGATCATTACAAAAATAAAAATACAATGAGAGGAAGACCTACCGTCTACGAAGACGCTAATATTGTAAAAAAAGCCCAGGAAGTTTTTTGGCAGAAAGGATACAGTGCGACCTCATTGACCGATTTGCAAAAAGCAACGGGAGCCGGAGCCGGCAGTTTTTACAATACTTTTAAAGGCGGCAAAAAAGAGGTTTTTCAAAAAGCGATTGAAGAACGACGATTGGCTTTTGATGCTTTTAAAACTGAATTAAGCAAAAGTGAATCTCCCTTAGAATTAATTAAGGACTTTTTTAGAAGTATCGCTTTCGCGGAAGAAAATGAGCATCTTAAAGGCTGTATTATCGCCAATACGGTTGTAGAAATGACTTTTATTGATGAAAATCTGGAAGCCAATGCAGTTCAGATTTTAAAAGAGGTCGAACAAATGTTTACTCAGGCAATTAAAGATGAAAAATTAAAAGGAAACCTAAAAACACAAACAGATCCCGAAACTCTGGGCAGATATCTAATAACATTTTGGTGCGGACTCAATACACTCAGACGAATGTACCCGGACAAAAATGTTTTAAAAAACCAAATCGAAATGCAATTAGCTGTTATCAGCTAATTTTTTTGACTATTTATGTATCGATCATTACAAAAATAAAAACAACAAAAATGAATTTAAAATTAGAAGGAAAAAGAGCTTTCATAAGCGGTTCGACACAAGGAATTGGTTTTGTAATTGCCAAACAACTACTAAATGAAAAAGCCGAAGTCATCATAAACGGAAGACACGAAGAAAAAACAAAAACAGCCGTACAAAAACTAAAGGATGAATTTCCAGATGCCGTAGTTTCAGGAATTGTATGCGACTTTGAAAAAAAGGAAGAAGTTACCGCTTTACTACATCAACTAAACGCTATTGATATTTTGATTAATAACGTTGGTATTTTCGAATTGAAAGATTTTGAAAATCTGGAAGACGAAGATTGGTATCGAATTTTTGAAGTTAATGTAATGAGCAGTATCAGGCTTTCTAAAAAACTTTTACCGCAAATGTTGGAGAAGAAATCAGGAAGAATTGTTTTTATCAGCAGTGAATCGGGCGTAAACATTCCCGGAAACATGATTCATTATGGAATGACAAAAGCTGCCATGATGGCGGTAAGCAATGGATTGTCTAAACTGACTGCAGGTACGGAAGTAACGGTAAATACGATTTTAGGCGGCCCAACTTATTCTGACGGCGTTGCTTCAACAATTGAACATATTGCTTCTTTACAAAACATAGAAGTCGAACAAATGAAAACTGCTATTATACAGCAGACCAATCCGCATTCTTTATTGCAGCGTTTTATTGATCCATCCGAAATTGCTTCTCTGGCTGTTTATTTGTCAAGTCCGCTTTCGATTGCTACAAACGGGGCATCGTTAAGAGCTGATGGAGGTGTTTTAAAAACGATTTAATTAAAACAAGCCCCTTTTCAATTTCAGTTGAAAAGGGGCTTGTTCAATAAACTTCTTCGATTTTTACTATCTCCTTTCCCCTATTCCGTTTTCACTTTTTCATCTAAAGAAGTCTCACAAGCTGTTTCTTTCCATTGTTGTTCTTCAGCTGCGATAAGCTCTAACTTCGCAACAATCGGAACAAGGATTTTCTCTAAAGAAATTCGTCCTTCGCGCCATTCTTTCATGTACGACCCCGTTTTAATCTGCAGGATAAAATCACCTGTAAAAATATATTCGGCATTTTCCTGATCGAATTTTGGCGGAATTCTTTTTAAAGCTTCTCTTAAATGAATTGAAATCTTAATGTGCTCTGTCGTAAATAGAATACCTCTGCCCTCTGGCATTCGTTCAAGCTGATGTCCTCTATATTCCAAAAGTTTAATCAAGGCATCTAGAAATAATAAGGCTCTATTTAAATTCTTCCCGGCCACATTCAAATGAAGGACTTTTTCTAAATCGTTTTTTGTTTTCTTTTTCGATTTTTTATTCTCCCAAAATATTTGAGTTTCCTTAATAAAGACATTAGGTTTTACCCAAGTATCTGAAACCAGTAATGGCGCCTTCGAATCGGATTCTATAGTTTTAATCATTTCATTTAAAGGCGTTGCTTTTACTATTTTGCGAAGCTGGGATTCATAAGCTTTTCGCATAATGATAATGTAATTATTTCCTGTATAACCCTCTGCAAGTTTTGGAGCAATCTGCCGCTTGTAATTCAATTTTACCCAATGCTTGCTTCCCGGCAATGGAATTTCCATTTTTTCGCATGCATTTTTTATTCCCATACTTGAAATTTCATAATGCTTTGCGATTTGAATGATTGGAAATTTCCAAACCAAATTATAAAGTTCCAGACGTGTAAATATTATTCTGTCCATATTCAATTAGACAATTAACCATCAAAAGAGTTTTAAAAAAGTAAAATCCATCACCTTTATAAAAGAATAAAGATGATGGAGAAATAAAGTGGGATGCTACTCTACACCGCCTCCTAAAGCCCGGTACAGATTTATTGAAGCATTGAGTTTTTCTAATTTTATAGCCACAACGTCAAGTTCATTTTGCAAAGCACTGTTTTGAGCGGCAATAATTTCCAGATAATTGGCCATCCCGCTTTTGTATAAAAGCGAAGCATCGGCAGTTGCTTTTTCCAGAGAAGAAGCTTTTTCTTCTGCCAGTTTTATGCGTTCATCGGCGTATTTTAACTGCGACATGGCATCTGAAACTTCTCCAACAGCCGTAATAAAAGATTGTTTAAACTGTATCACTGCTTTTTCCTGTTCTAAAACAGCTACTTCATAAGCCGTTCTTAACGCTTTTTTCTGAAAAATAGGCTGTGCCAGATTTGCTGCTATATTTTTGGTAACCGATCCCGGAAAATTAAACCAGGTGTCAAATTCAAATGAATTGATTCCAATCGACGGACTTAAACTCAGCGCCGGATACATAGTCGCTTTGGCTAATCCTGTTTTGGCTGTCGCCGACATAACAGCATATTCACTTGCTTTTACATCGGGTCTTCGACTTAAAAGCGAAGCTGGAATTCCAGCCGGCATTTCAAACGCAAACTCCTCCACATTCAGATTTCCTGATCGCGTTATTGTATTGGGATACTCCCCGCACAAAATCTGTAACGCATTTTCCTGAACCGCTATATTGGCTTTTGCCAAAGGAACCAGTAATTCGGCTGTTTTTTTCTGCGCTTCGGTCTGGTTTACTGCCAAAGAACTGATAGATCCCGAATTGTACTGAAGCTTCATCATCTGCAGTGTGCTGTCACTTAATTCTATGTTTTTTTGTGCTATTTTAAGCTGTTCATCCAAACCTAAGAGATTGTAATAGGATTGCGCTACCTGAACAATAATTCGGGTCTTTAGGGCTGAGAGATTCTCTTTTTGGGCAAAATAAGCCGCTTTAGCGTCTCTTTTCTGCATCGCAGCTTTTCCCCAAATATCAACTTCCCACGACATACGTAGATTAGCGCTGTAATCGTCCATATAATCCTTACTTGTAAATTGTGCACTCAAAGATCCGTTTAAGGAATTCTTAGACAAATACGAACGACTCGCCGCAGCATCAAAATCAAGTGTTGGCAGTAAGGATAACTTGGCTTGTTTATAGTTTAAATCAAGCTGTTCCATACTTTTTACCGCAATAAGCACCTCGTTGTTTTTAACGAGGGCTTTTTCAATCAAATCAACTAAAAGCGGGTCTTTGTAATATTTTTTCCAGGAATGTAAAATGGTATCTCCTGTTACGGTTAATTCTTCCCGGTATTTTTCAGGCGCATTCAATTCGGTTCGGGAATATTTTTTCCCCACAACACATGATGTTAAAATCATGGCCGAAAACACCGTCATTCCGATTTTATATAGTATTTTCATTATTATTCTTTTATGGTTTGAACTACATTCTTCTTACCAGATACTTTTTCCTGCAGGTATTGGAATACGATGAAAAGCAGCGGAATTACAAAAACTCCCAAAACAACACCGCTTAACATTCCAATCGAAGCACTCACACTAATAGATCTGTTTCCTACTGCGGTTCCTCCCGAGGCAAACATCAACGGAATCATACCTACAATAAAAGCCAATGACGTCATGATAATAGGTCGTAATCTCGATTTTGCTCCTTCAAGCGCCGCATTGGTAATAGACAAACCGGCTTTTCGTCTCTGCAGCGCAAACTCTACAATTAAAATCGCGTTTTTGGCCAAAAGTCCGACCAGCATGATTAAACCTACCTGAACGTAAATGTTATTATCCAATCCTACTGCTTTAACTCCTGCAAATGCTCCTAAAATTCCGGTTGGGATAGAAAGCAATACTGCCAATGGCAATAAATAACTCTCGTATTGAGCCGCCAATAGAAAGAATACAAAAAGCAGACATAATCCGAAAATGGCAATCGTTTGATTTCCTCCTGCTTTTTCTTCCAAACTTAAACCTGTCCATTCGTAACTGTAATCAGATGGAAGTTTATCTAAAACTTTTTCCAAATTCCCCATAATCTGGCCGTTACTATACCCTGGCAAAGCCATTGCTGTAATATTTACCGAATTATAAAGGTTGTAACGATTTACAGATTCCGGTCCATACACTTTCTGGAATTTTACTATCGATTTTACCGGAACCATCTGCATATCAGCATTTCTTACGAAAATTTCATTAAACGCATCCTGATCCATTCTAAAAATTCCGTCAGCTTTTACATTCACTCTGTAAAACTTACCAAATCTGGTAAAATCTGATGATTGATCTCCGGCAAAATAAGTCTGTATATTTCCTAAAAGTTCACGCACATTAACGCCCATTTGACGCGCTTTATCTTCATCAACTTCTAATTCTAACTGCGGATAATCGGCTCTAAAAGTTGTATAAGCATATTGAACTCCAGGCTGCTGCATAATCTGTCCAATTACTTTATCAGACATTGCTTTTAAAGTTTCCGGATTTCTTGCCATTCTGTCCTGCAAAACAATTTCGGCACCACTTGTTACTCCAAATCCTTCAACCGGAGGCATTCTGAATACCATAATCGAACCTTCTTTAATTGTCGACAATTTAGCTGTAACGCTATTCAAAATTTCGTCAATATCTTTAACAGCACCTCTTTCTTTTTTCGGTTTTAGTTTAATAAACCCTAATCCGTAAGCTGTACTGGCACTGTTGCTCAAAATATTAAATCCGGTAATACTTGTATTTACATCGATAGCTTTTTCTGTTTCTAATATTTTTTCCATTCTCTGAACTACTTCAGTCGTACGATCAAGAGCTGTTCCCGGAGGCATTGATAAACTGTACACCATGAATCCGTCATCTTCCAGCGGAACGAAACTCTTAGGAGTCGACATCATCATCCACATTGCAATTGCTGTTATTCCCGTAACTAATCCTGCTGCAAGCCATTTTCTTTCAATAAGAAAACGAACTGCTTTAATATAGCTTCCTGTAAGGTTGTTAAAACTGGTATTAAAACCAATAAAGAACGTTTCTTTGAAAGTAGTTTCATGCTTATTTTCTCCGTGTTCGCCGCTGTGAACATTCTTTAAAAGAAGCGCACACAATGCGGGAGTTAACGTAAGTGCATTGACTGCCGAAATAATAATTGCAATAGCCAGTGTATAAGCAAACTGCTTATAGAAAATCCCCGACGATCCTGTCATGAAACCAATTGGAATAAATACAGCCGACATTACTAAGGTGATCGAAATAACAGCTCCTGTAATCTCTGCCATCGCACCATGAGTAGCTTCTTTGGCTGTTAAATTGCTGTCTTCTTCCATTTTACTATGCACGGCCTCGACGACGACAATTGCATCATCGACCACAATACCAATGGCTAATACCAAAGCAAAAAGCGTTAGAATATTAATGGTAAAACCAAATACAAGCAGGAAGAAAAATGTACCTACAATAGCTACCGGAACTGCAATGGCTGGAATAATAGTCGAACGAATGTCCTGCAGGAATATAAATACAACAATGAAAACCAAAATAAAAGCTTCGATCAAAGTAGATTTTACCTGTCCGGTTGCTTCGTCAAGTCTTTCTTTGGTACTCATTACATTGACGTATTTAATTCCCGGAGGAAAAGATTTAGATAATCTTTCTACCTCTTTGTTTACGCCAATTTCTATATCATTTGCATTGGAGCCCGAAGTCTGTAAAATCGCCATTGTTACGGCATTTAAAGAGTTCGATTTATTGTCTCCGCTGTATGAAATAGAACCAAACTCTACTCTGGCAACATCTTTAAGTCTTAAAATATTGCCGCCGTTGTTTTTAACTACAATATTTTCATACTGCTCTGGTTTGTTTTTCTTTCCTTTATACCGAATTACATATTCTAAAGCTGCTTTGGATTCTTCACCCAATTTTCCCGGAGCCGATTCTAAACTTTGATCTGCAATGGCCTGCGTAACATCTGAAGGGACTAAACCTGCATTGGCCATTTTTCTAGGATCAAGCCATACACGCATCGAATAATCCTTCTGCCCAAAAATCTGAACCTGCCCCACTCCCGGAACACGTTTTATTTGAGGAACCAGATTGATATTAGCATAATTCTGCAAAAACAACTCGTCGTATTTTTTGTTATCATCTGTATAAAGATTGAAAATAACAATCATACTATTTTGCGGTTTAGAAGTTGTAAGTCCCATTCTAACAACTTCCTGAGGCAGTTTTGGAGTTGCCTGCTGCACTCTGTTCTGTACGTTTACCGCAGCCTGATCCGGGTCGATTCCCTGCTTAAAAATTACGCTGATCGAAAACGATCCGTCGTTACTTGCAGTCGACTTGATGTACTGCATATTTTCAACACCATTAATTTGTTCTTCGAGCGGCGTTACTACTGAACGAATTACAGTTTCACTGTTACCTCCCGGATACGTACCACTAACCATTACAGTAGGAGGCGAAATATCAGGAAATCTTGTAACCGATAATCTTGTAAGACCAATGATACCCAGTATCACCAAAACAATGGAGATAACTGTGGCCAATACCGGCCTGTCTATTATTTTCTTTAACATGGAAAATGTTATTTATATTAAAATCAAAAATTATTTACTGCTTATAGTTTTCGCAGTTGATTTAGGAATTACTTCGCCGCTGTCGTACAAAACGTCGATTGAGTTTAAAGCGACTTTATCTCCCGATTTTAAACCAGATTTTACGAAGTAATTCGTTCCTGAGTTTCCGGCGATTTCAATTGGAACCATGGCTACTTTATTTCCCGGTTTTAAAACAAAAACGAAGAATTTATCCTGAATATCCTTAACACTCGCCATCGGAACTGTAATTACTGATGATAAATTGTTGTTTAAAACTACTCTTGCAGAACCTCCTGATCGAAGCAGTTTTTTAGGGTTTGGAAAAATAGCTTTCAGCGAAATAGTTCCTGTAGTACGATCGATATTACCGCTCGCTACTTCCAGTTTTCCTTTTTGATCGTATTCGCTGTCATCGGCCATAATTAAGCTTACGGTTTGGTTCGATTTAGCTTCTTTTGAAAAAGCAAGATAATCGGCTTCTGTCAATGAGAAATAAACAAATACGGTATTAATATCTGAAAGCACCGTTAGTGGAACAGCATCTGCAGGTGTAACCAAATTACCAATACGATTTGGAATACGGCTGATATAGCCGCTTACAGGTGCTTTAATCAAAGAAAAATCAGCATTTAACTGCGAAGATCCCAAAGCTGCTTTTGCCTGTGCTACTTGTGCTACAGCTGCTTCGTAATTAGCCTGAGCCGTTTTTAACTGCATGTCTGAAAAAACTTTTCCATCAACAAGCGGTTTGATTTTTTCGACTTCTAATTTTGCATTGGCTAAATTTGCCAAAGCACTTTTGTACGCTGCCCGGCTGTTATTTACCTGTTCTGCATATACATCTCCTTTAATTTTAAAAAGAGATTGTCCTTTGTTTACATAATCCCCTTCTTTAACATAAATAGCTTCCAGATAACCGGAAACCTGTGCTTTGATGTCAACATTAACAGTACCTTCAACAGTTCCGGGATATTTTTTTTCCACTTCACCTGTAATTGATTTTGTTTCGAGAAAATCAACTTCCGGTTTTGGCGGTGCAAGAGCTCCTGCATCAGAACCACTTTTACCACAGGATGAAAAACTGATTATAACCAATAAAACGGCTGCTTTACTGAGTGTTTTATAATTTTGAAAAAATTGTTTTGTCATTTTAGTTCACTTTAATGAATTCGTCTAATTTGACGGCAAAATAACAGCTCAAAACACCTTTAAAACAGGATAAATTTACCCAAACGTAATTTTTCGATACTGAAACGAAGACGTGAGTCAACCCAAATAAGGGCATATAAAAAAAGCCTTACACTATAGGATTGCAAGCTATAGAAAGGCTCTTTGTTTTTTATTTTTTTTGGAGGAAAAGATTAGAGGAAAAGATTAAATCACCGATCCATCCATTGTTTGAAATGCGGTGCTTTTTCGCGGCTGATAATCACTTCGCGTTCAGGATCTGCTTTCAGCTGGATTTTAAGTTTTGCATTAAAATAATTCCCAATCGCTTTTATGCTTTCGGCACGGATGAAAAACTGCCTGTTGGCACGAAAAAAAATATCGGGATCGAGTTCTTGTTCCAATTCTTCCATCGTCTGCGGAATTGGAATTACCATACCTGATTTTAGAACTAAATTTGAGGTTTTAAATTCGGAGTAAATAAAATCAATATCAGTAACATTAACGCTTTTATAGCCGTCACGATAGTTTACCAGAAAACGAAGACGAAAACTTGGTTTATTTATAAAACCTTTTAAAATTCCGGCAATATCACTGTAGCTGTCGGATTTAGAAAGGCTTTTAAATTTCTGCAAAGCAAATTCCAGTTCGCTTTTATCAATAGGTTTCATTAAATAATCGATGCTGTTGACCTTAAAAGCTCTTACAGCGTATTCATCATAAGCCGTGGTAAAAATAACCGGACTTGTAATTTTTATTTCTTCGAAAATAGAAAAACTAATACCGTCGGCCAGACGAATATCCATCGTAATCAAATCGGGTTTATTATTTGATTTAAGCCATTTTACGGCACCTTCGACCGTATCAATAATATCCAGAATATCGCAATTGGGCTCTAATTCTTCTAACAGTCTTTTAAGACGACTGGCATTAATACTCTCATCTTCAATAATCAAAATTCTCATACTCTCTATATTAATGGTAAACGCACTGAAAAACTTTCTAACGACTGTGAAAAAACAGGTTTCTTGTTGAATAAAATTTTATAACGAAACTCTATATTTTTACGTCCTACGCCTGTAGAAACTAAACTTTTGCCCGAAGTAGGCTGTAAATTGTTTTTAACGATTATATTTTTCTCTTCAGAATAAATAGAAATAATAAGCGGACTTGATAATGTTGCCATATTGTGTTTTACGGCATTTTCAACCAGTAATTGCAAGGTTAAAGGCGGTAAATGAAGATCCAGACAATCGCTGTCGACTTCTAACTGCAAATCGATTTTTTCGCCTAAGCGCTTTTTCAGCAGATAAAAATAGGCATTCAAAAATTCAATTTCTTCTCTTACCGTTATGGTGTCTTTATCTAAATTGGATATCATGTAGCGGTAAACGCGGGTAATATTCTCCAGGAATGAAGCTGCAGCCTGCTGATCTTCATGAATCAGCTCAGTCAGGGTGCTGAAATTATTGAAAATAAAATGCGGATCTAATTGCAGTTTTAACGATTCTAACTGCGAACGTGTTACGGCTTCCTGAAGTTCTGAAGCTTTAATTTTTAATTCTGCGGCTTCATTTGACGTTACGCGCCAGCGGTTAAGCAAAAATATTCCGGTATGCACAGAACTGATAAAAAGAGATAATATCGCCGCCATAATATTAGACTGCCAAATAATGAGCAATTCATTTTCTTCTAAACAGGCTTCGGGATACAAATAGTTCCATAAATGCGAAAAAAGATAATTTAAAAGAATATTCCCCGCTATAAGACAGATAAACTGTGCAATGGCCCTGAAAATGGGATTGTGTTCCCAACGTATTAAACGATTTAAACTTCTTCCAACGAAAAGACTTAATTCTGTCAATACACCGCAGTATACCAGAATAATAAAAATGTCAAATGTCCAGTCCAGGGATATGAGCGAATCTTCCTGATATGGATTTAGTAAATAATAGGAAGACAAATAAACCAAAAAAACTACCGGAATAACTATAATTCTATAGTATTTGTAGAAAAAATTCTTCCCGGTGATTTTATTTTGAATACTTGAACCCATTTACTTTTATAACAATTGGTGAATTAATAAAATTATATATTTTTCTGATAGATTTTTAAACACATAGAAATATAGTTTTACCTAAAATAGCCACAATTATTGTCATTTCGACCGAAAGGAGAAATCGCACAAGTTGACCGGCAACGATTGCCGACCTACTATACGGAATTTCTATTACGATTTCTTCTTTCGGTCGAAATGACAAAAATGCGCAGATTACTTTATAAATCAGCAAATATATCTATGCTAAATCTTTTTAACTAGCTGCAACTATCGTACAACTTAACAAAGATAGTATAAGGTTTACGATAACTGCGGAACCAAAACTCTCCTTTTATTTGCAGTTTTGGTTGTTTTTTGAGATTTTCGTTCTCTCATAACGCCCCATTTTAAACAGGTTGCGCCCCATGAAAATCCAGCTCCAAAAGTGGTAATCAGAAGATTTTGTCCTTCTTCAAAATCAGCGGCATAATCCCATAAACATAACGGAATCGTGGCTGATGTCGTATTGCCGTATCTTTCAATATTGACTTTTACTTTTTCATTATCAATATTAAGATTTTCACTTACTGCTTTTATAATTCTAAGATTAGCCTGATGTGGAACTACCCAGTCAATTTCATCAGAATCAAGACCATTACTTATTAAAACATCTCTTGAAACGCTTGACATGGCCTCAACAGCTCTTTTAAATACAAACGACCCGTCTTGCTTTATGAAATGTTTTTTATGTATGATACTCTGCATGCTGGCCGGGAATTTAGAACCTCCCGCCGGTACAACCAAAGAGGCAGTTCCGCTTCCGTCAGTTCTCAGTATGCTTTTCATTAATCCGTATTCGGTTTCTGTTCTTTCTAAAAGCACCGCTCCTGCTCCGTCTCCAAAAAGTATACAAGTGTTGCGGTCTTCATAATCTACAATCGAGCTCATTTTATCGGCACCGGCAATAATGATCTTTTTATAACGTCCACTTTCGATCATTGTGGCGCCCATTTCAAGCGCATACAAAAAACCGCTGCAAGCCCCGTTCATATCAAAACCAAAAGCATTTGTTAGTCCGCTTAGTTCACAGATTTTACTGGCAGTTGGTGCCAAAATATGGTCTGGTGTCGCTGTTGCAAGTATCAGCGCTTCAATTTCTGAAGGTTCAACTTCAAAATTGCTCATTAAATTTTCTATTGCACCGCAGGCAAGGTCAGAAGTGCTTTTGCCTACAGCGATTCGCCTTTCTTTTATTCCGGTTCTTTTTTCAATCCATTCTTCTGTAGTTTCAACAGTTTCCGAAATTGTTTTGTTATTAAGGATTGAAGTGGGTACAAAACCGCCTACAGCTGTAATTACTGCCTTCATTGTTTTTGTTTTTTTTGTTATTTTATTTTTCTTGTAACACAATAGAAAATTAGCATTTTCCACCGTATTGATAGGTTCGATTTTAAATAATTAACAAAGAATTAATATAAAAAAGCATAAATTTCCAAAAAATCTTACTACTTAGTCTTAAAGTTTTCTAAATGCCGTTTGTCTAATTCTTCGGAATAGATAATAACGGAATATCTAATCCTGCTGCCATAATTCTGGTTTTACTTTTATGCACCAGTGAATCCCAAAAACCATATTTTTGAGGTACCATTACTAAAATATCAGCATCAAAACTCTTGATTTCTTTTCTTATTTCGTCGATTACTGCATTTGATCTTACGTTTTTATAAATGTATTTCACGTCTTCAAATTCTTTCTCGATCGAAGAATTCAGTAAAATTTTACCTTGCTCCTCTTTAATTTCATCCAGTTTTTTGTCTACACTAAAAAATTCAATTTCAGATCCCAAATTTCCTATTACACGTCTAATCCAGGTAAACCTTCTTATTGATGATAAACTCAGAGTATCGCAGGCATAAAGGATTTTTTTTGCATTTAAAAAACGGGCATTCTCCGGAACAGCTAAAACCGGAATATTTAAGTTTTTGATAATTGTAGTAGTGGAGTTCCCCATAAGATCCTGCTCTAGAGAACGTTCTGCCATTCCCATGACCACAAGATTTGCATTTGTACTGCTTATGATTAAAGGAAGTTCATCTTCTAAAAAAGAATAACTGCAGATAGAACTCACTTCGATTTTAAACAAATCAGCAATTTCTACTCCTAAAGTATGAAGTCTGGAAGTTGCTTTTTCAATTTGTTTCTGCATTCCTTCGGCAGTAATGAGAGAATTGGCACTGTGAACACTCAAAGAAAAGGAATTAAACAAAACAAGTTTAGCACCTGTGGCTTTTGCAAGGCCGGCCGCATAAGTAACTGCATTATTTGCTATTGAAGAAAAATTGGTCGCGGCGATTATAGTAAGTGGAGAAGTCATAAATATATCAATTAAACATTTTTCTTGTAAAAATCCCTAATTAATACTTTCGATTGATTTTAAACTTACCCAATAATCATTTTTTAGGACTCAACCGTAAAATTTAGTCCCTGAAAAAAGCTGAAATATCCAAAAAAGATTTAAGAATTAACGGCTGTAATTTTTCTATCCTCTTTTTTCTTCAAAATAAAATCATTGAAGTTACACTCAAAAACACGTCAATGACATTCGAAACCGGTTCAAAGAAAAGCATCTGCAGCACATCTGCTAAAACGAGTATTTTTACTTAGTAAAGTTTCCTTTTTTTGCTTATTTTATAGACACTTATTTAATTTTAAGACAAGCCAGTATTATAAAATCAGGAAATTATAAACGCAAAACTTCGACAGAAATGCAGTTCTGTGTACAATTACAGACCCCCCATTTCTATCGAAGTAATTCCTTTTTAGTGTAGATAAGAAAGTATTATTTAACCAATACGCTTATTGTATTACTGAGATTTTCTCTGTTTATAAAATCCTGGATGAACTCTTTAACTTCGCGGCCGGCTTCGGTCTCAAATGAATTGATATGAAATTCATCATCCTGATCGCTGATATGGATAATTTCAGTATAACCTTTAGAAATTAAGCTGCCTTTTAATTTAATTATATTCAACTGCTGCTGCCCGTCAAGCTCTTTGCGAACCTGTAATTTTATAGCTCTTTCCATATTCAAATATTTTTAAATAATTAACCGTCATTCAATTATAAATTTATAATAATTACCAATTCAAAAAAATATTTTAACACACCTCACAACCCATTATTTATCAACACCTTATGAACATATTTTATAAATTGCATAAAATTGTAATTTAACTTAGAACCTTCTGCATGAAAAGTGTTCTTATAATTAAATAAACATTCGCAAAAATGCTATAAAATTGTTAGTCCCGTATATTATTACTTTTGAATTGAAACTTATTTACGATAAATCAATTAAAACAGATTTTTATGACAACAGATACTAATAGATATTATAATCAGGACGATTATAATTTCAACAATGATAATCAGAGTTATGTCGATCAATATGAGCAGGAAAAGGTGGGCGACGAAAACTTTGAAGAGGAACAATTACTAAATCAGGATCAGAATTATCTGGATAACGAGTTTACGAATGCACTTGAAAGAGATGAGGATGAAAATCTTGACACCAA
Organism: Flavobacterium johnsoniae; assembly: GCF_001879205.1. Taxonomy (GTDB): domain Bacteria; phylum Bacteroidota; class Bacteroidia; order Flavobacteriales; family Flavobacteriaceae; genus Flavobacterium; species Flavobacterium johnsoniae_A. The sequence goes on along the minus strand of NZ_MLFK01000009.1, from coordinate 3,418 downwards.
TTATAACGAAGAAGATTGGGACGAAGATGACGATTTAGAGGAAGACGATCTAGATGATGATTTAGTAGAAGATTACGACGAAAATGACCGCGAAATTGATAGTTTTTCTGATGATGGGTACAAGATAGACTAAGTAAAAGGTCAATAAAATAAAAAGCCAATGATTAGTTTCATTGGCTTTTTCTATAATAATGGGCAGCATATTTAGTTTTCTAACGCCAGCTCAGCCTTATGTTTTCGGTCGTAAATAATTACAAAACCTATCCATATTACCAAAAGAGCCAAAATTAGCATCAATTCTTTTTCGTGAACGCCTTTTACAAAGAAATTGTTTAGCGAATGCACGCCGGCAACCGCAATAAGCGAACTGGTTTTAGAATATATCTTGCCGATTCCCCAGCTTCCGAAGAAAATAATCCCCAGGAAAATCATGTTTGAAGTGGTTAAATCAATATTTAAATGCCATAAAAACCAAAGAACCGCAATAATTGCTGTTGCATATAATGTTGGGAGTCCTTTTAACTGTTCCTGCAGAAAACCTCTCCAGCCAATTTCCTCCAAAAGTCCGTACACTAAAACTGTAAAGGCAAACACGATTGGAAACTTACCATATATAAAATAGTATAATGTTGTAATAGAAAGTGCCGGAAGCAGCCAGAAAACAACAAAAGGCAAAATTATATTCGAATATATTCCTTTTAAGGAAAGCGGATTGTTTAAAGAAAATAATTTTATCGCTGCAAATGCGCCCAAAGCCGGACCAACACCACGAATTAAAATAAATACATAATCATGTACAATTCCGGTAAATAAATTTGTTTTAACTGCTATAAATCTGCAGGCAATGGCAATGATATAAAAAACTGCAATAGCCCCGTAATTAATTTTAATTTTCATAAGTTATCTATTTGATTAGGTTGAGACAAACTTATAAATAGCAAATAAGAATAAAATTGACTTTGGGTAAGAAATCATTTTTCGGTAATTCTTTTTCGAATACGGCTCAAACTTTCTGCAGTTAGTCCAAGATATGATGCAATTACTTTTAAAGGAGTGCGTTGAAATATTTCGGGTCTGAATTCTATAAGTTTTAAATAACGATCCTGAGGCGTAAGGGTTAAAAGATCAATCTGCTGCTGCTGTTTTTGTATATACAGCATTTCCGAAACTGCTTTTCCTACTCTTAACCCCGCTTCAGACCGGCTGTAAAGCTCCGTAAGGTCAAGATGATGAATCGACCATAAAGTAATGTCCTCTAAAGCTTCAACCTTAATAACAGAAGGTTTTTGATTTAGAAAAGACAAATAATCGCTTATAAAAGACCTTTCGTAAAGCAGATTAATACAAATATCCCGGCTCCCGTCCCACACAAATAATCCCGCCGAACCTTTAATGATAATATTAAGGTATTTTTCTATATGCTCATATTCCTTTATAATTTCAGACTTTTTGAACGTTCTTATTTCAATTTTTTCTGAAAAAGCATCCCAGATATTTGTATCTGAAGCATAATAGGAATCAAAAATCTTTTTTACATCTTCTGGGGAAGGATTTTGGGGCATAATTATGGAAATTGGTGGTTTTATGGAAAGCAAATTACGAAACTAATTTTAAGAAATATATGAATATTAAAAAAGCCCGTAATTTTTCTTCACAGGCTTTTAAATTTAAATCGTTAATTATAGATGTAATCTCCAATTTCTCGAACAACTACCCATTTTCCATTTTCTTTTTTCATAATAATAACTTGTGAAGATCCGCTACTATCAAAATATACTTTTGCATAATAAAACATAATATATCTTTTATTCATGTAATACATGGGTTCAGATAGAATTATCATTTCATTTATCCTACTGTTTATATATTTTCTTAAAAAAGATTCTTTTAAAGTTAAACCTGTTCCATTTTCGAGAATGAAATTATAAGCAGGAAAATCCTCTTTTTTCCAATATTTAGATATGGTATCCTGAGCATATTGTTTGTACATTTTTTTCCAATGTTTTTCTACAAATAAGCCATCTGTAGGATCTATAGGATCTTTTGAATCAATTATATGTTCTTCACCCAATCCTCCATTAAAGATTCTTAGAGCCTGAATATTGTCTGCTTTATCACGCTGCAAAATATATTCTCTACCTTTCTCTAATTTTTGTGTCTCAAGGAACACATTTATAGGCTCATAACTTTCTACATATTGTGCACTGGCACAAGACAGAGCAAAAAGAGTAATTATTATAAGTATTTTTTTTAACCACTTCATAATACAAATATGATTATTAAAAAAAAGCCCGTAATTTTTCTTCACAGGCTTCTAAATTTAAATCGTTAATTATAGATGTAATCTCCAATTTCTCGAACAACTATCCATTTACCATTTTCTTTTTTCATGACTACAAGTTATGATTTTCCTCCCCCAAAAAAATAATCAATATTAAAATAAAACATAATATATTTTTTGTCCATATAATACATTGGTTCTGAAATCGATATAACAATATCCATTCTGCTATCGTTATACTTTTTATGAAAATCAAATTTAAATAGCCCTTTTTTATCTTCTAAAACGAAATTATAAGCAGGAAAATCCTTTTTTTTCCAATACCTCTTAATGGTATCATGTGCGTATTCGCTATATATTTTTTTCCAATATTCTCTGCAAACAAGCCATCTGTATTATCTGATGGTCTTGTTGAATCTATAATATATTTTTCACCTTCTCCTCCATTAAAAATTTGTAAAGCATTTATATTTTCTGCTTTATCAGCTTGCAGAATATACTTTTTATTTTTATCAATTTTCTGAGTTTCAAAAAAAGCATTTATTGGCTCATAGCTTTCAAGATATTGAGCACTTGCACATGATAAAATGAAAAATGGAATTATTAAGATTATTTTTTTTAAGTTTTTCATAATATTTATTTTTTATAAGATGCTCCAATGGGGGTATTTAGCACATATTGAGACCCTATCTTAATATAAATAAAAACCTGCTTGTTTTATTGAGCAGGTTCTTCTAAAACTTAATAATAAATATAATCTCCAATTTCTCGAACAACTACCCATTTTCCGTTTTCTTTTTTCATGATAACAACTTCTGGATTTAAACCTCCTGAAAAATAAGAAATATTAAAATAAAACATAATATACTTTTTATCCATGTAATACATTGGTTCTGACATAATTATAACATCATCTATTCTACTGTTCATGTACTTTCTTAAAAAAGACTCTTTTAATGTTAAACCTGTTCCTTTTTCTAAGATAAATTTATATTTAGGAAAATCTTCCTTTTTCCAATACCTTTTAACAGTATCATGTGCATATTCTTGATACATTTCTTTCCAATACTTTTCTACAAATAAGCCATCTGTGTAATCTATTGGATTTCTTGGATCTACTATATGTTCAGGTCCTTC
>NZ_MLFK01000008.1 GCF_001879205.1 Flavobacterium johnsoniae | reverse complement strand
TTTTCTAACGCCAGCTCAGCCTTATGTTTTCGGTCGTAAATAATTACAAAACCTATCCATATTACCAAAAGAGCCAAAATTAGCATCAATTCTTTTTCGTGAACGCCTTTTACAAAGAAATTGTTTAGCGAATGCACGCCGGCAACCGCAATAAGCGAACTGGTTTTAGAATATATCTTGCCGATTCCCCAGCTTCCGAAGAAAATAATCCCCAGGAAAATCATGTTTGAAGTGGTTAAATCAATATTTAAATGCCATAAAAACCAAAGAACCGCAATAATTGCTGTTGCATATAATGTTGGGAGTCCTTTTAACTGTTCCTGCAGAAAACCTCTCCAGCCAATTTCCTCCAAAAGTCCGTACACTAAAACTGTAAAGGCAAACACGATTGGAAACTTACCATATATAAAATAGTATAATGTTGTAATAGAAAGTGCCGGAAGCAGCCAGAAAACAACAAAAGGCAAAATTATATTCGAATATATTCCTTTTAAGGAAAGCGGATTGTTTAAAGAAAATAATTTTATCGCTGCAAATGCGCCCAAAGCCGGACCAACACCACGAATTAAAATAAATACATAATCATGTACAATTCCGGTAAATAAATTTGTTTTAACTGCTATAAATCTGCAGGCAATGGCAATGATATAAAAAACTGCAATAGCCCCGTAATTAATTTTAATTTTCATAAGTTATCTATTTGATTAGGTTGAGACAAACTTATAAATAGCAAATAAGAATAAAATTGACTTTGGGTAAGAAATCATTTTTCGGTAATTCTTTTTCGAATACGGCTCAAACTTTCTGCAGTTAGTCCAAGATATGATGCAATTACTTTTAAAGGAGTGCGTTGAAATATTTCGGGTCTGAATTCTATAAGTTTTAAATAACGATCCTGAGGCGTAAGGGTTAAAAGATCAATCTGCTGCTGCTGTTTTTGTATATACAGCATTTCCGAAACTGCTTTTCCTACTCTTAACCCCGCTTCAGACCGGCTGTAAAGCTCCGTAAGGTCAAGATGATGAATCGACCATAAAGTAATGTCCTCTAAAGCTTCAACCTTAATAACAGAAGGTTTTTGATTTAGAAAAGACAAATAATCGCTTATAAAAGACCTTTCGTAAAGCAGATTAATACAAATATCCCGGCTCCCGTCCCACACAAATAATCCCGCCGAACCTTTAATGATAATATTAAGGTATTTTTCTATATGCTCATATTCCTTTATAATTTCAGACTTTTTGAACGTTCTTATTTCAATTTTTTCTGAAAAAGCATCCCAGATATTTGTATCTGAAGCATAATAGGAATCAAAAATCTTTTTTACATCTTCTGGGGAAGGATTTTGGGGCATAATTATGGAAATTGGTGGTTTTATGGAAAGCAAATTACGAAACTAATTTTAAGAAATATATGAATATTAAAAAAGCCCGTAATTTTTCTTCACAGGCTTTTAAATTTAAATCGTTAATTATAGATGTAATCTCCAATTTCTCGAACAACTACCCATTTTCCATTTTCTTTTTTCATAATAATAACTTGTGAAGATCCGCTACTATCAAAATATACTTTTGCATAATAAAACATAATATATCTTTTATTCATGTAATACATGGGTTCAGATAGAATTATCATTTCATTTATCCTACTGTTTATATATTTTCTTAAAAAAGATTCTTTTAAAGTTAAACCTGTTCCATTTTCGAGAATGAAATTATAAGCAGGAAAATCCTCTTTTTTCCAATACCTTTTAACAGTATCATTTGCATATTCTTGATATATTTTTTTCCAATATTCCTCTATAAACAAACCATCTGTAGGGTCAGTAGGATCTGTTGAATCAATTATATGCTCAGCTCCTTGTCCTCCATTAAAAATTCGTAAAGCTTGTTTATTTAATTCCTTATCACTCTGCAAAATGTATGCTTTATTCTTGTCCAAATTTTGTGTATCTAAAAATACGTTTATTGGCTCATAGCTTTCAAGATATTGAGCACTTGCACATGACAAAATGAAAAATGGAATTATTAAAACTATTTTTTTTAACCGTTTCATTATACAAATAAGATTATAAAAAAAGCCTGTATTTTTTTCTTTACAAGCCTCTTTTTAATAGTTAATTATAAACATAATCTCCAACTATTTTAACAACGATCCACTTGTTGTTTTCTTTTTTCATAATGACAACTTGAGACTTTCCGCTGCTATCAAAATGTATTTTTCCATAATAAAACATAATATACTTTTTATCCATGTAATACATTGGTTCTGACATAATTATAACATCATCTATTCTACTGTTCATGTACTTTCTTAAAAAAGACTCTTTTAATGTTAAACCTGTTCCTTTTTCTAAGATAAATTTATATTTAGGAAAATCTTCCTTTTTCCAATACCTTTTAACAGTATCATGTGCATATTCTTGATACATTTCTTTCCAATACTTTTCTACAAATAAGCCATCTGTGTAATCTATTGGATTTCTTGGATCTACTATATGTTCAGGTCCTTCATCTCCATTAAAAATTCTTAAGGCCAGTTTATTTGATTCCTTATCACTTTGTAGAATGTACTTTGTGGGGCCATTAAGATTTTGTGTATCTAAAAATACGTTTATTGGCTCATAGCTTTCAAGATATTGAGCACTTGCACATGATAAAATGAAAAATGGAATTATTAAGACTATTTTTTTTATGTGTTTCATGATATTTATTTTTTACAAGGTGTTCCTATTGGAGTATTTACGCCATATTGAGAGCCTAATCTTTCTGCATTAATTCTTGCAATAATTCTCTCTCTATCTTTATAGTTTTTATGATTGGGATCATCTGGATAAGTTTTATTAAATATGTATGTATCCTGTAATCCCCCCCAGGCCATATCGAGATAAACCTGTTTGGGAAAACCCGAGCTAACGGGCTGACCTGTATGAAATTCTTCTATTGTCGAGGCTATTGCATTAACATAATTTTCGGCAATTAATTCATGATGCGTTTCAGGAAGCATTCTTGGATTTTTAGTGATTTCGTACTGGATATAAGCCTCATATACTGTTGGAAAATCACATAATCCTGCGCATCCGCCAGATTTATACTCTTCCAACTGGCTGATCATATAGGCATGGATAATCTCATGTGTCATAGTAGTCGCAACAGATAAATCTGTTGGCGGGTTAATATTATCATTGCCATAAATATAATTGTCGCTGAAAACCATATTTACATCCGTACTTGATCCTGAAACCTTGGTCGTTTCTGCAAGATTAATAGATCTACTTACCGCCCCTGTTGACATATTAAGGTTAAAAGCAGCTCCTCCAGAATTAAAACGATCTATCATTGCTTTAATATCATTTTGGTTTAAATTTTTAAGTTTTTCTAAAACCGCTTTAGTGCATGCATCTAATTTGTCTCCATTAATATGCTCCACAATTATCTCGCTTACCGTTTTAGGCACATTACCACCTGAACTCGATCCACCGCCACCGCCGCCTCCATAAGCTCTTGGATCATCTTCTGAAGGACCGCCACCTCCGCCATAACAAGCGACTTCGTACAAAGGTGTAAAACTTCCGTCTCCATTCCAATATCCATAATAAAGACAGGCCTGTTCTCTCATTTTGGCTGTTAAAGAAGATGTTCTCCTGCTGCCATTTCTAAATTCAAGTCTGTTTCCTGTTTTTGTGGACAATTCCTGAACATAGATTTCACCATCAAAATTATCTTTAATATTGTAATAATTATAGTGAGCATCTAATATATCATAATTTTTGTCATTAGAAAAAATCTGAACGTAGAAAAGTTTAAATTCTTCGTTTTTATCTTTTACAAACATTAATCGATGATGGTCATTAAAAACATCGGCTTCTTTATTGGTGGTGCTCAAATTATCTGTAAGAGTAAAGGGCACTTCGATAACTTCTCCAATTTCTCCATTAGAAACAATGCTGTTTTCCCACTGCATTTCGTTTACAAACTTTAAAACTGTTTCAGAATAATTTGATTTATTATTATCAAACCAATCTTTTGCTTTGGCAGATGCTTTTGCATCCTCGCTGCCAATTTCTTCTGTTGCACAATTCGTCGTTATTAAAATAAGACTAAAAAACAAAAAAACTTTAGTAATTGTAATTTTTTTCATGGCGTTTATAAATTATACGTAATGCGAACATACATTTAAAAATCAAAATAAAAAAAGAAAAAACTTACAATTTTTAAATTTTAACAATACTAATAGAATTTTTTTACTCTATTTTCAACCAAAAAAACAATAATCCTTAAACTTTTAGTGTATAATATGAAATTATAAATTTTATAGAATAGAGTAACTATTATATAAATAAAATCTAAAAACTTTGTTGCATTATTTTTTTTCAGATTTTAAAAAAAAATTAAGACCTGCTTACTTTTCAAAGTAGTATATTTGGCGCACAATATATAAGCCCGTCTAAACAAAAAAACAAATTGTAATCCTCGAATTTCTCGATGAAAAATACCAAGTTCACCTGTATACTTTTATTATTCCTGCTTTTCTTTATAAGAAGCACGGAGTCGTATAAATATCACTATGAACCAGAATCTATTGAAAGCCAGTCTGCTTATATTCCCGAGGAGATACCTCAATTTTCCTCTACTGACCTTCACAACAAAGAAATCCAGATTCAATATGTTGTAAAAAAGAAACTTAAAATCCGTGCTACAACTTTAGACAGCAGTACTTTAAGACCTCCTTATTACAGCAATTTAATAAAATTTAAGCTTTACAAAAGAAGCTTAATTTATGGTATAGCTTCCATATACCAAATTCAGCGTCATACTTATCTTCATTTGTATCAATTGTTCTAGTTCTAGAATAACGTCAACCTCTTGGGCGTAATTATTTTAACTCATAGAAACATAGATTTAACACTCTCAAAAAAGGCGTTTCAGTTATTTAAACACACAAAGACTACTTGTGTTAGAAACTTGTTTCTTTTTATATTCTTTTATACACATTAAACCTATGTTTCTATGTGTTAAATGATTTTTTAGTAATTACACACATCGGGTTAACGCTGGTATTTTTATAAAATGCGGTTTTTCGGCCGCAGTATCTGTTTGTGTACCTAACCATACACAAGAAGAATATTTCTATTTTGTAAAAATATCAACCCTGCACGAAACGGTCTGAACAGATTGTATTCGAGGCACTTCACATTTTTTTCTAAACCCAATTACAAACTCCCTATAGCTCTTATAAGGGAGAGAATCTATTTATTTATATAATACCAAATTAATCATGAACATTAAAAACAATTCATTTTTCATTGTCGTTTTATCGCTGTTCGTTTTAGTCTCGTGCGGAGATAAGACCCAAAAAAAATCAGATAAAATAAAAACACTTCCCGTGTATAAGGTAACTTTAAAAGATACTATCGTTTCCAACCGATTTGTTGCCGATGTACACGCCAAAAATAATGTCGAAATCCATGTTCGTATTCCCGGACTTTTAGATAAAGTATATGTAAGCGAAGGCCAAAAAGTAAAAAAAGGCCAGCTTTTATTTAAAATAAGCGATGTAGAGCTTCAAATACAACTCTTAAAAGCCGAAGCCGTTTACAAAAGCAGTATGGCCGACTTAAGAATTGCAACCGTTGAGCTGGAACAAGCCCAAACCCTTTTCAATAAAAAAGTAATTGCCGATAAGGAATTGGAATTATCTAAGGCAAAACATGATGCGGCTTCCGCCAAAGTAGCTCACGCTTCCGCGGAAAGAAAAGCCATCAATCAGCAGATTAATTTTACCACAATCAGAGCGCCTTTTGACGGTACAATTGACAGAATTCCGTTTAAAGAAGGAAGTCTGGTCGAAAACGGATCACTGCTTACAACACTTTCGCAGCTTGATGATGTTTATGCCTATTTCTCCATTCCTGAAAATACATATTTTCAGATGATGGAAGACAAAACCCTTAATACACAAGGAGATATCAAACTCGTATTACCAAATGGAATGGTTTACGGACAAAAAGGCGAACTAAGAACTGCCGATGGAGAAATCGACAGGCAGACTGGTTCTATTCAGTACAAAGCAAAATTTCATAATCCGCAGGGATTTATCAAGCACGGAACTTCAGGGAAACTGATTATTTCAGAACCCAAAACCGATGCGATTATCATTCCGCAAAAAGCAGTTTTTTCTATTCAGGATAAGCAATTTGTATTTCTGGTGGGCAAAGAGGGCATTGTAAAAATGACCAACATAACCATTGGAAGCACTCTCGATGATGTATACATTCTAAACAAAGGTTTAAAAAACAACGATTTAATTGTTCAGGAAGGCATTCAGTCTTTACGCGACGGCGATAAAATCAACATTAAAGAAACCCAAAACGTAAACCTGTAATTAGTATACATATTTAAAAGATTTCACAATGATAGAAATGTTTATCAAAAGAAAAATATTATCATTAATCATCTCGGTTATGATAGTACTTTTAGGATTACTGGCTTTGTTTCAGCTTCCTATCACCCAGTTTCCGGATATTGTACCGCCTTCTGTAACGGTTACAGCAAAATATACGGGAGCCAATGCCGAGGTTTCTGCCAATGCCGTCGCACTTCCGTTAGAACGTGCCATCAATGGTGTTCCCGGAATGACGTATATGTCTACGGTAACTTCTAACGACGGTTTAACGCTCATTCAGGTTTTCTTTGAAGTAGGAACCGATCCTGATTTAGCGGCCGTAAACGTGCAAAACCGTGTCACAACCATACTCGATGAACTTCCAGAAGAAGTAATTCGTGCCGGAGTTACAACAGAAAAAGAGGTAAACAGTATGCTGATGTACCTGAATATTACCAGTACCGATAAAACTCAGGACGAGCAGTTTATCTTCAACTTTACTGATATTAATATTCTTCAGGAATTAAAACGTATTGATGGTGTGGGCCGTGCTGAAATTATGGGTCAGAAAGAATATTCGATGCGTGTCTGGCTGGATCCGCAAAAAATGCTTTCGTATAATATTTCGGCAAATGAAGTCATCAATTCTCTTCAAAAACAAAATATTTCTGCCGCTCCCGGAAAAGTGGGCGAAGGATCCGGACAGCTGGACAATCAGCTGCAATATGTAATTAAATATGGAGGAAAATTCTTTGAACCGAAACAATATGAAGAAATTCCTCTGAGAGCCAATCCGGATGGAACAATTTTAAGATTAAAAGATATTTCGAACATTGAATTTGGTTCGATGAGTTACGGAATGGTTTCTAAAACCGACGGAAAACCTTCGGCATCCATTATGTTGAAACAGCGTCCGGGTTCGAATGCTTCTGAAGTTATTGCCAGTGTAAAAGAAAAAATGGCAGAACTAAAAGGCACTTCTTTTCCTCCGGGAATGGATTACAACATTGCCTATGACGTTTCTCGTTTCCTTGATGCCTCTATCGATGAAGTTTTAAAAACTCTTATCGAAGCTTTTATCCTTGTTGCATTTGTGGTTTTCATCTTCCTGCAGGACTGGCGTTCAACTTTAATTCCGGTATTGGCCGTTCCCGTGGCCTTAATTGGTTCGTTTACTTTTATGTCGATGATGGGATTCTCCATCAACCTGTTAACGCTTTTCGCTTTGGTTCTTTCTATCGGAATTGTGGTAGATAACGCTATTGTCGTCGTCGAGGCCGTTCACGTAAAAATTTCTGAAGAACACATGGAACCTCTGCCCGCCACGATCAGCGCCATGAAAGAAATTACCGGAGCCGTAATTGCCATTACCATTGTTATGGCGGCCGTATTTATTCCCGTTGCTTTTCTGAGTGGTCCGGTTGGGGTTTTCTACAGGCAGTTCTCGTTAACGATGGCGATTAGTATTGTCATTTCCGGAATCAATGCGCTTACACTTACTCCCGCTTTATGTGCGATTATGCTGAAAGCACATGACCCAAATAAAAAGAAAACCTCTTTATTGGATCGTTTTTTCTCGAGATTCAATAATTGGTTTGATAATGTCACTTCAAAATATATCAAAGTCTTGGTGAAATTTGCCGATCGTACATCGATTACGGTTGGTTTATTGGTTTTATTCTGCTTATTTACATGGGGAACAAGCAAGTTTTTACCTTCTGGGTTTATTCCGTCTGAAGATCAGGGAATGGTGTATGTAAACGTGACCACACCGCAGGGAGCAACAGTAGAACGTACCGAAAAAGCATTAGATGAAGTAACGCGTCTTGCCAAAGAAATTAATGGCGTTGACAATGTAACGACACTGGCCGGATACAGCATTGTTACCGAAATCGCCGGAGCTTCGTACGGAATGGGAATGATCAATTTAAAGGATTGGAAGGAACGTGATATCTCTGTAAATGAATTTATCGCCAAACTAACCGAAAAAACAAGAGGTATTGCTGATGCACAAATCGAAATTTTTGCACCGCCAACCGTTCCCGGATTTGGTAATACCAGTGGTTTTGAGCTTCGTTTGCTAGATAAATCAGGCGGAACTATTAATAATACCGATGAAGTAACCAAGAACTTTATTAAAGAACTGAATGCTTCTCCTGAAATACAAAACTCTTTTACCAGTTTTGATGCTACTTTCCCACAGTATTTAGTTCATATTGATTATGATCTGGCAGCTAAAAAAGGAATTTCTGTAGACAATGCCATGGCTACTTTACAGACTATGTTAGGTTCATTTTATGCAACCAACTTTATTCGATTTTCTCAAATGTATAAAGTAATGGTTCAGGCAAGTCCGCAGTTTAGAAAAAATCCGGAAAGCATTCTGGATATGTATTTGAAAAATGACGCAGGCGAAATGGTTCCGTTTTCGACTTTTATAAAACTGGAACGCGTTTACGGACCAGAAGTTTTAACGCGATACAATATGTATATGTCGGCGATGATAAACGGGGAACCTGCAGAAGGTTACAGTTCCGGAGATGCCATTGCTGCCGTAGAAAAAATCGCTGCCGAGAAACTTCCAAGCCGTTTTGAACTCGAATGGTCGGGTATGACGCGCGAGGAAATCCTCTCCGGAAACCAAACCATTTACATTTTTGCGTTATGTATTTTGTTTGTCTATTTACTGCTTGCTGCGCAGTATGAAAGTTTACTGCTTCCATTTCCGGTATTATTGAGTCTGCCTGTAGGAGTTTTTGGTTCTTACCTGGCCCTCTTAATGGTTGGTTTAGACAACAATATTTATGCTCAGGTGGCGCTCGTCATGCTGATTGGTCTGCTCGCCAAAAATGCCATCCTGATTGTAGAGTTTGCAATGGCTCAAAACAAATTAGGACGGGACATTACCGAAGCCGCTATTGAAGGCGCCAGACTTCGTTTCAGGCCTATCCTTATGACCTCATTTGCTTTTATTTCAGGATTGATTCCGTTGTGTATTGCAACTGGTGCTGGTGCTGTAGGAAACCGTTCAATTGGTACTACAGCTGCGGGCGGAATGCTTATTGGAACTATTTTCGGACTGGTAATCATTCCGGGGCTTTACATCCTGTTTGCCAAATTAGAAAAAGCAATGAATAAAAATTAAAACATGAAACAACAAATAAATCGATACATAATCTGCGGCGGTATAGTACTTCTTACCGCCTGCTCCGCTCCTAAAATCAATGATAATCTGGCGGCAAAACAACTGCCTGAAAATTTTGACTTAAAAAGAAAAAAAGCAGCTGATAGTCTGCAAAACTTTATTCCGTTAAAAACAGAAACCTATTTCAAAGACGAGAAGCTTGAAAAACTTTTAAAGAAAGCCATAGCGCAAAATCCTGATTATTTAATTATGCAGGAACGAATTTTAATTGCCAACTCTCATTTAAAAGCAGCAAAACTGGCCTTACTCCCGTCTTTAGATCTTGTTGCAGATGCTTCCGGAACACATTACGGAAAATATACCATGGACGGTGTTGGGAACTTTGATACCAATTTTTCACAGAATATTAATGAGAAGCAAAGGATAAACGAAAATGTTTCTCCTAACCTCTTCTTAGGCGGAAAAGTTTCCTGGGAAGCCGATATCTGGGGAAAACTGAGCAATCGTAAAAAAGCCGCTCGTGAACGATTCTTTGCTTCTCAGGAAGGAATGCGTTTACTGCAAACCAGATTATTAAGCGATATCGCTGATCTGTATTATAAACTCATCGCTTTAGATAAACAGGCAGAGATTTACAAAAAGAACCTAAAAACACAACAAAAAGCGCTTGATATTGTTTCGGCACAACGATCTGTGGGTAAAGCTACAGAATTGGCTGTTCAGCAGTTTAATGCACAGAACAACAATATTTTGGCCGAAGCCGAACAGCTTAACTTAAGTATTGACCAAACCGAAAAAGCCTTATTAAATCTTTTAGGTGAATACGGTGGAAAAATCGAAAGAAGCACTGACTTTTTATCGGGACATTTGGCTGTTTTAAATCAAAAAATAAGTGTTGATTCGATTATTCATAAAAGACCGGACGTATCAGAAGCTTATCACGAACTTCGTGCCTCAAACGCCGATGCTAAAGCAGCACGTGCCGCCTTTTTCCCGACTTTAAATTTGGGAGGTTATGCTGGTTTTAATTCGTTTTCTTTCTCTACTTTTTTTGATAACGGATCGTTTGCCTGGCAGTTACTCGGCGGTTTAACGGCTCCGGTTTTTAATAAAGGACAAATTAAACAGGAATTTTTTGTTTCGAATAAAAGACAGCAGATTTCGTTGCTGCAATACCAAAATACAATTACAACAGCGTATAACGAATTGAGTGCCTTGTTGCACAGAACCGAATCTTTTGTTGATGTTTTGAAATACAAATCAAAAGAAATCGAACATCTGGAAATCGCCGTTAACGTTTCAAATGATTTGTATTTGAGCGGTTATGCCAATTATCTGGAAATTATTAATGCCCAGAAAAACAAGCTGCAGGCCGAATTGGACTTTGTTGACATTCAGTTAAAAAATGCAGAGTCGCAGGTTTTATTGTACAAAGCTTTAGGAGGAGGAATAAACTAATCTTGAGGTTACTAATTGGTCGTAAACTTTAAATTAGTACTTAAAAACTGCAGTTTAAAAGGCTGTCTGAAATTTATTCAGGCAGCTTTTTTTTGCATAGTCTGAGCAGACCAACTTTTATTCTGCCACAGATTAGGGGATTAAAATGATTTGAAAAATGCGTAGATAAAACTCTCGCAGATTTTACAGATTATTCTTTGTCAACTTTATCAAAAAATCTGCTCAATCTGCCAGATCTGCGAGAGAAAAAAATCTTATTCGTTATCCTCTCCAATCTAGCATCCCATCATCCGCAGATTCGTTTATATTCAATTTCAAAATGCTGCCATAAGCAACAGCAGCTTTATGAACCTGAACACTCCAGTCTTCGGCTGCATTATCGTCTGCCCCATCTGATATGTATTTTAAACACAAAAACGGAATATTTTCTTTCATAGCAATCATAGCCAACGCGTAAGATTCCATATCCACAACATCGTAAATCGTTTCAGAATGCTGCATTTCAAAGCTGTCGCCCGTACCGCAGATTCCTAAAGGCAGACCATCCATTTCTAAACCATATTCTAAAACTGGAGGCAAACCAGACAAAGGCGTTTCGTATAAAGCAAAACCCAATCCTCTGACGTCCATATCTCTTTGAACAAATTTGGTACAGCAAACCACATCACCTTTCTTAAAATGAGTACTTCCCGCTGAACCTAGATTGACAATTATCGAAGGTTTTTTTAATTGTATGGCTTTGGTTAATTCGTAGGCGGCATTGACTTTTCCAATTCCGGTAATAAGTGCTGTATGATCTTTAAAAACTTCTGCTGCTTCAGAAGCTAAGGCAAAAGTAAAAAGAACCTCGTTGAACGGATAGGCATGCTTTTCGTTTATTTTTATCATAAAATGTACTCTGTATTTTTGAGGTTACAAATATCGGGTATTTTAATACATTAAAGTATTTGCTCATTAAAAATCAATCCAGACTAAAGTGTAAATAAAAAAGTCTTCTAAAATTAAATTTAAAAGACTCTTTTTTCTGTTAGCAATTTTCTTTAAAATCAGGTATTTTGCTTCAATATGCTTACAATTTGCTGAAAGATTTCGTTTGCTTCATTTTCTAAATAACTAGTCGCAGTGTTAATTAGTGAATCAACATTTGACTGCGATATATTATCCATTTTTGACTGTTCTCTTGTTATGGAAGGTTCTAATCTAAAATAAGTAAGGCCTCCAGCCTGCATTCCTGATAATTGCTGGCTCGATACCAGCTGCACCGATTCTGTAATGATATTGACAATAGCACCACGCTCGTTTTCTGTTCCAGATAAATCATCTAAATCACTGGCCAGCCATGGAATATAACCCCAATTTCCATAATCAGGATCAGGAAGCCCCTGATGATTGGTAACTAATCCTGCGCCGCTTGGATAAGAACCTGTACCTAAAGATATCAGAATTATATCATCTAATGAAGAAGCCAAACCTGTTCTAAAGGCTTCACTCACTGCCCAAACAGCAGGATTATTAGACATTACTCCTCCATCAAGAGCCCATCTTTCATTAGCACCAGAATTTGGAGCACCACCACCGCCTAATTTCGCAACCGGAAAATAGGTTGGCGCTGCACTTGTAGCTCTTGCCGCTTCCCAAACCTGATAATCGTCTGCCTGTGAGCTTTTAGCATCATACCAATTAAACAAGTAAGGACCATAATCTTGTCCCTTAATTGGATTCGGGACACTATTACCGCTGCTGTTGATAGTATAACTGGTTGTAAAAACATGACTTGTCCTGCTGTTTTGAAGGGTTTGCATATTTAGTCGGGCATCATTTAAAGTAGAAGCACCAAATTTATTCTGTAAAAAGGGTTCAACGCCATTCCCGTTTCCATCATTTGCATAATAAAGCGGATAATAATCGTCTGGTATAATACCTTGCTGAGAGACAAAAATCTGAGATCCGTCGGTTGTGTAAATACTGTAGATTTCATCTGCTGTTAAAGGTGTTCCGTTGCTTACAGGAGAAGATAAAGCTGTGGCAATAATGCCTCCTGTAGACGTTCCGCCTATCATATCAAACATTTCATAACATGATTTATTCAGGGCTGCTTCTATTTGGGTAAGAAAATAAGAAGGTATAATTCCTTTTATACCGCCGCCATCAACTGTCAAAATAATAATTTTACTCATAATTCTTGATTTAGTAGTTTGTATTGGGTCTTTGTAGCAGTAGTAAATTTATTTATCCTAATTGATGCTTATAATTTAAATGTCATCTAATAGCTTTTTTTTGGGTACAAAACCATTATTATTCGGTATAAGTATTAGTTGAATAAAAAAAAGAGAGGTCTAAATTGACCTCTCTTTTTCTGAATTTTATTTAATTAAAAACTTGGTTTTATAAGTCTTATCTGCGTTGTGCAGAACTAAGAAGTAAACTCCGGAAGTTCTTAAATGGGTTTTTATTTCTTTACTAAAATCATTTGTGATTTCCAGTTTAGGTTGTTTGTAAACCGCTTTACCATTGGCATCAAAAATAATTAAGTCAAAAATTCCTTCATCACCTGACAGGTTTAAAGTAAAGTTTCCGTCATTTGGAACCGGAGAAATAAAGAATCCGTTTTTACCTAAAGTCGGATTTTCGACAGATAATGTGGCTTCCACTTTTACTTCCAATGATGTTTTTTACTGCATGAACCCTGAGTCAAATACTGAATAGAAAGCGTTTGTGTACCTTTTTCTGTCCATATGATTGTTACGGTATTATCGTTCTGACCGATAATTTCGCCACCGGTAACATTCCAGGTGTAAGTCTGCATCGATTGGGTTGCTGTGTAAGTTACTGTTGTATTATCACTTGTAATCACAATATCACCTGCAATGGCCGCAGTATTGTTTAATCCAACCTCAACATTAGTATATACAATACCTTTACCTTGTAAACCGCTTGATTTTTTATTCAGTTTGGTTAAATCAATTCCGAATGAATGATCTCCGGCAAACTTTTCGATGTTTCCAATTTCAAATTCTTTATCTGAAACTTTGGTTAAGGTTATGTTTTCATTAGAAACTGCTATTCCGCCCGACTTTACAATAATGTCATTTTTGGTCAATGCTGAAGCCATAATTTCATCAGCAAACTCCACTTTTAGAACTTCAGGTTCTGAACAATCACTTGCTTTTAGCGGCGTTACGGTACAGCCTAAATCAACAATATCAATATAAGTTTCAATACGCACCGCATCGCTGGCATTTCCAAACTCATCATAAACCAGTGCTTCAAAAGTATTTTTACCAATAAATCCTTTTATCGGAATTAAAACTTCTTTTGCTGTTTCCTGATTTTGCTTGTTTACCAAAGTTTTTCCCGTTGGCGTTACAGCGTATAATTCTACGGTTTGTTTGTTTCCGTTTGTTATTAAGGCAATAGATAAATCGTTACCCGAAGTAATATTATCTACGGCTGATGTTCCTCTGTCCGGCGTAATACGCATATTAGACGGCGCAGATGGTTTTCCAAACTTCACTTCCCACATTGTGCTTGAATTTCCGGTTCCGAAGTTACCTGAAAGGTCTTTAAAGCTCGTCTGATCTACTACAATCTTATAACCGCCTTCAGCCTGCGTGTATTCTCCTAAACCTGAAATTAAATAATGTAAATCGTCTTGTTTTATCACATTAAGATCTGCATTTAAATTCACGCTTCCTTTGTAAAGCGTAATCCAGTTTTTCTCAAAACTATTTATCGGCTTATTTAAAGTAACTAAAAGATCTGTCACATTCTGACTGTGTAAGGCTCCCTGAAATTTTGGAGTAAACGCATCAATTTCCGGAATATGAATATCCACTTTCCATTTTTGAGTTTGCACCACTAATCCAAAAGTGTTGTCTTCTGCTTTTATCGATGGTAAATCTACAGCCAATTCGTACTGACCGTTTTCTTTGTTGTATTCGTTTAATCCAACAATGGTATATTTCAGATTATCATCGGTAACAATAGAAACATTGTCCAGCGGTTTTCCGTTCAGCGTTAGTTTTTCTTTGGTAAACTGAACGGGTTTTACAGGTTTATTAAATTGAATTACAACACTGTTTACCGGCTGTGCCTCAATTTGGTCTGTTTTAAACTGAACGATTCCAAGTTCACCAATTATCTGAATCCAGGAAACACTTTTCCCTTCTACACCTTCATTGTCTTCTAAGTCTTTTATTCCGGCGCATTGAACCGTAAGTTCATAATAACCAGAGGCAAGAGACAATGTTTTGATATTTAAAACATAAGTTGAATCGTTTACTTTACCAATAAAACTATCGTTAAACGGAATTTTTGCTCCCTGATGAATCAAGGTAATATTCTGCGCTGTAAAAGTATTCGGGTTGATGGCTTTATTAAAGTTTACCTGAACCGATTCTACTGGTTTTGTCGTAGTTGACGGCAGGTTTTCAAAAGAAACTACTTTTGGTACATTCGTATTTATAGCTGTGTAATACAAAGTATATCTTTCTAAACCTGAGATTTTATCAAGGAAATGAAGTTTATTTTCATACTTTGGCTCCAATCCATCTTTTAATGTTACATGCGTCTGCCAGAAATTTTGAATTGGCAGTTCAAGGTTATCACTATTTCTAACTACTCTTTGCAGTTTGTATTTATCAGATCCGGGATCAGCCATATTGCCGTAATTCCATCCTGTTTGCGATGAATTCATGGTTAAAGTCGTCGTAAGCTGATTTGGAGAAATAGCATTAGAAACCGTTCCTGCTGTTACTTTATAAACTTCATCGTTTCCTCCGTTTGAATAATAAATCGCATCAGGAGTATCATTTGCATCTACAATATCGTTTACCAAGAAATCGTTAATATTATCTTGTCCGGTTTGATATGCCCTTACACTTTTAATTAATTCATGAACATACGATGCTTTAATCAGACTTAAGTTTTTATTACCGTAACTGCTTAAATGTTTTATTTTAAGATCGTATTCTACAAAATGACCTAATAAAGTACTCGTAAACCACCATTGGCCTAAAGCTGCTTTTTGAGGTTCGATGTTTCCGAAATCAACATTTAATAAACCTAATTGTTTTGGTTCGTTGTTGAAGTTGCTTCCCACGATTTCAAAATCAATTAACAAACCTTTTTTGTTTTCGATAATTTCCGGCTGTACCGATTCTACCTGAACATTTTTGGCAATTCCGTAACCTTCATTTTTAATTAATAAAGCCATTTCTGCCGGAACAATCGGTTCGATTTTATCCGTAAGCGGATCATCACCTAAAATATCACGCTGCATGAAATAATGCATTACCAAATCAGGACTTGGGTTTACTTCTAATGTTACCGGATACAATTGTACCGAAACTCTGTCGCCTGTATTAGGATCTAAATAGGATAACGTTCCTCCAAAAGAGTACGATTTAGCTACAGTTGGCGCAGCTTCTTTTGTTGGAATAAAAATTACAGTTCCTGATTGGCTGCTGCTTGGCGCTACAAGTCCGCTTCCGCTAAGGAAAGCATCTTTATTGATCTGGAATAAATGCGTCATGTCATTTCCGGCTTCGTCTTTAATTACTAAATCCAGATTTAGATCTTTAATTGTGTTCGAATCGCTTCCGTTGTTTAATGTTAGCGTTCCTTCAAAAGCTTCTCTCGTCATAGTGATTTTTTGAGAGAATTTAACTGTTACTGTTGCGCAAACAGATGATTGAGAAGCTAATTCTTTTCCATACTCTTCAATTTCTTTAAGATCATTCTCATACAATGCTGCAACGGAGACAAAACCTCTTTTTGCAGTCAGCTCAACTAATGCTTTTCTTGTTCTGTCATAGTTCTCAATATCATTTTTATTAATGATGTTTGGATATTCAGCATTAGGGGCTTTTATGTTTTTACTCCATGCTTCTAAAGTAGTGTTCCATCTATTACAAAAGCTGTCAATTTCCTGACCTGTAATATCTGTACCAGAAAGATTCGTTTTAATTCGTGCAATATCTGATGCAGAAAATGGTTTTCCAGCATCCAGATTTGAAGCTGTTTCTTTCATGAAATTTTGAAAATTAGGGCTTTCTAATAATCTGTCATTGCCTAAATATGCTTTTATTCTATTAGTTAAGGCTGTTTCAGCATCTGCCATTGCCTGAAAGTCTTCATATTTAGATTGCAAGAAACTGTTTTGAGTGCTTTTACTGTTCATCCATTGCTCTATACAAGTTTTAGCCGTTGACGCAAGTCCAAAATAACATCCTGCCTTAGTTGGACCTGGAATACAGCTTCCTAATGCTAAAGTTATATTTATTATATCATTATCAACCGTCGCAAGAGAAAGAAGACATGAAGCAAGTTGTAAAGGAATAAATGGCGAACAGCCCATTGCAGTACTAATAATCGAAGTTATACAAGGATTTGTACAAATAGTAGGCAGTTCAGTAATAATATTTCCAATAATGGTACCTATAGGAATTAATGGTCCAAAACCTCCTCCGTTAAAATTTGGCTCACCTCCAACAACTGGTGTAGTTGGTGTGGTACAAGTTATTACATAATAAGGCTGAAATGCCGCCAGATTTTGTTCTGTTTCGCAGACATAAGTTCCTTTTGTTATTAAGTTGTAACTGCAATTTTGTCCGGCGGCCGCACTTTTTCCGCTTGAAGCCGGTCTTGTTATCAGAATCGGAACAATGATAGTCGATTTAGCGTTTAATACATCAACTTTATCAATCATCAGTTTGAACTTGTAATCGCCCTGACTGTCTACATTAAAAGTTACGTTTGACAAGGCAATTAAACCGTGATTGGTAACGGTTGCATAACTCATTCTGCTTTCTCCTGTTTGCAAATCCAGTACAGGGTTATCGATATCAATAACAATTACCGGTTTTGGTACGTTTGTTTCAAATTTAACTACCAAATCAGACTGGTATTCGTCTGCTATTTCCGTTGGTTTTACAACCCATTCATAACTTACGGCCTGATACGAAATAAACACTCTCTGAGTTGTTACTTTCCCCGGATCTACCAATAAATTATTTTGATAAGAAGCGTGTTTATCTGCCGTTACGGTTACGGTATAATAGCCTTCCGGAATTTGCGGTGTGCTGAATAATCCGTTTTCATCCGTTAATCCCTCTGCTAAAATAACTCCGGAAAATGGATGGCGAACCACCACTTTTGCATTCTTCAAATGTGGTGCTCTTTCGGTGTTGTAAGTATATTCATCGACTACATCAATTAATAAAGAACCTGTTCCTTCTGAAACGGTTTCTATTTTAAAAGGAATGCTTACTCCTCCTCCATTAGATGGATTTAAAGCCAGATTACCGCTTAGTGGAACATTTAATTGTTGTTTATCTGTTGGTGCTAATTCAAGAATAACTTTTACTGATTCATTTGGGGCTATTTTGTCAATTACAGCGGCACTTTTTAGCTTCATCCATTCCAGATTCGGAACGTCTACTTTTACCTTTTCTGCATCTATTGCTCCGGTATTAGAAATCGTCACTTCATAAAAACGAGAACTTCCCTTTATCATCGTGGTGTTGATGCTTACAGGGTTTGCCAATAGCTTTGGAGTTTGCGCTTTAGCATGATAATAGGCTAAAGCAGGCAGTTTTGCGCCTTCGTTTGAAGTAATATTGAAATTGATATTATAGTACTTTTGTTCTGCCGACGGCGTTTCTGCCACGATCGTATAGCTAAGAACAGCTTCCTGTCCTGATGCCAATGTTAAAGGATTTGTTTCTATTGTAAATCCTGCATCAGCCGGAAGTTCTATTTTTATATTGGTTAAAGGAATTTTGCTGTTGTTTTTTAATACAAATTCTCCTTTATACGGCACTTTGGTTACCACATCCCATTTTAAATAATCCGGCTTGTTTGTCCATTCAAAACCAACAATATCAAACTCAGCCTGAACTGCATTTTTTGTTCCCGGATAGCCTGCACTTACAGTATAATGACCACTTTCTGCCTGCAGTGGTTCAAAATCGTAAGCGAAGTTTCCAGAGGCATTGGTTTTTACTTTGTACGAACGTGTAAAACTTCCTTGAGAAATAATGATTTCTACTTCTTTGTTTACGGCCGGAGCATTATTGGCCATTTTAGCAGATCCTGTAATCGTAACTACTTCACCTGATTTGTAAACAGATCTGGAAACTGTACTTACTGCCGTATAGCTCGAATGTAATTTTATTGCCGTATATGCCTCATTATTGGTATACGATAATTCGTTTATTTTTTGGTCTGAGTTTACAGCTGCAACCAGATAATAATCGCCTGCCTGTTGCGGCAGTTTTACCGATTTTATAAGATCCAGCTTCTTTCCTGAATCTATATCTGCGTCGATTACCGAAGTTGTTATCAGCGTTGCATTCTTAGTCGATTTATCTTTAGAAAGATAATATTCAATCTTTGCACCTTTTGCTAAAAGAGCAAATCCCTGATTGGCGATAGAAGCGGTTACATCGATCGTATCTTCTCCATTTGCTTCGGCCACCGCTTTTACTGATGTTACTACCGCGTCAGGTTTGTTTTGATCTGTAACCAAAATCCACGTAAAACCTGAACTAAAATTAGCTGCTTCTGCCTGAATACGCACCGTTTGATCTCCAGTTTTAGCCGGATCAATGATAGTATTGATTTCGACCTCAACACTTTCCTGTCCAACCGGAATTGAAACCTGTTCCGGAATTGAGACAATCGTAGGAGAATCTGATGAAAGCTGTACCAAAACGGCTTGAGAAGTATCAACTGTATTTCTTGTAATCATAATTTTAGCCGCTTTTTGTACACCAGCCTTAACGGTTGCAGGACTGGCTTTTACGTTTAAGGCTGGTCCGTTGCTGTCCAGAATAGTAATATCCTTACTCGGTTTACTGCCATCTCCCGCCGGAATGGTACAATTACAAGATGAAAGATAAACATCGGCCGTTACGTTGACTACTTTAGTACCGTCTACAATTCCGTTGTTTATGGCTCCAATATTAAATCTCTTCGAATTTACATTGGCAGGAAAATCGATCACATCTGGAAGAATCAACGCATTGGCAACACTTGCCTTTAAACGTATTTTTGTACTGATTTCTGATTTATCTAAACGCTTTACCGTGGCATAAGTCGCATAAACCCCGTCTCCTTTTGAAATCGTGGTTGGTGCAATTTCCAATTCAAAAGCCGGAACGTTAGAACTTTTTAAAATGACTTCTGTATTTCCTGCCTGGAAACCTTCGGCCCTCAAAATTAATTTTCCGGTTACCGTTTGTTCAGGAACTTTATTGTTTTTTATTGTTACCGTAAAAGAAGTGGTTTTACTCCCTGCAGGAAGTATTACTTCTGCCGGAACCGTCCATCGTGAACTCTGATCTGCTGTAATTGTAAACTTAATGTCTTTCGTTTTAGCAAAATCAGTTTCTAAAGTTACGGTAATGGTTTCCCCATCTGTGGCTGCAATTTTAGACGGTGTCAAAGTAAGAGTCGAAAACTCGTTGTCTATAATTTCAATATTGTCTGAAACAGCAGTGTAATCATTTCCGGAAACTGAAAGTGCTACGGTTCTGTTTCCATCACTTGCTGCATTGTCAATTGGCTTTATGTAAAAAACTACAGATGACTGGTCTTTCAGTATTTTTACATTCGCATCAAATTGAAGCTCCGAAGCTAAAGAAGCCGTTAAATCAAATATTTTGTCACTGCTTCTGTCACCGCTTTGTGTTAAAGATGCTCTGATAACTTCTGTCGAATTCTCGTCGATACTTTTCTTATCTAAAGTTAAATACAAACGTTTCTCAAGTAAAATAGAAACTGCTGACGTTACCTTATTATTGCTTTTTAAAGATTCCGGTTCTTTTACCGCCGTGTTGGGGATAATATTAATCTTAACTTTTACATTGCCTTCTAGTCCTAAAACTTTAGGAAGATTGAATACTGCAGTTCGGTTTATGGATCTTTGTTTGTCTAAATCTTCATTGTAAGAAACGGTACCCAGATTGTATTCTAATCCGGTTTGATCCGAAACAATGCTTACCTGTTCAATCCATCCTCCCGAAGCAATTCGGCCGCCAATATTGTCAACTATCCACGAAACATTTATTTTGCCTTCCGGTGTAATTGTAGATTCGGCTGTGCTGATTCCTGAAATGGTTAAATCAGGGTATTGAGCTGTTGCAATGGTTAGTTTTCCGTTAGTATGGCTGGAACCAATGTCTACTGCATTTTTAGAGCTCAAAACAACACCCGATAAATCTAAATTGTGTGTTTGTCCGGAAACATAATTTAGAGGAATTTCAATAGGAATTTCTACTAAATTACCGCTGTTTCCTTTAAAAGAAGTACTTGTCAGCGAAAGAATAATAAAGTGATAATTGCGCGGATTATTCTTTTCGATATTGACATAAATCGCATGATCGCCTTTACGGCTTTCTATAATTTTACTTTCTTTCTCGCTTACAATTAGTCCCTGCGGAACAGTAAGTGTAAATTCGGCTCCCACTACTTCATCGGCATTAGCCAAATCAATGACAATAGACGATTTTTCGCCCGGTCCGGCCGCCGCGTTCAATACCTTTAAACTATTTTGTGCCTGTATATATGTTCCCAAAAATAGGAATACAAAGACCAAAAAAGCTTGTGTTTTCATGGTTTTAAATTTGTTAGATATCATTTTGGTGAGTTTATTGTATTAACATTTTTCCTTTTAAAAATCCAGGTTTTGCTGTATCCTGCAGTTCGATTGTATAAAAATATACCCCCGATGCAAGGTCATTTCGATGAAAAGAAAATTCATGACTTCCTTCTGACGCATCAAGATTAGATTGTGTGCGAACCGTTCTTCCCTGCATATCAAAAACTTTCAACGTTGCTTTACCTGCATTTTCCGGTATATGATACTTTATTACGGTCGTATCGATAAACGGATTTGGGAAATTTAAAAGCGTAACTGACTTATCTGCATCGATTTCCTCAACGCCTAAAGTTTTCGCAATTTTATAGCTCAATGCGTTTGCATCGGTATTCGAAATCATAGCAGAAACAATAGTTGTCTGAGGAGAAACTTTTGCAATCGCCTGTTTTCCAGAAAGTGATTTATCCATAGAAAAACCTGCAATACTAATTTCGCCATCACGTTCTGCAACTGAAACCGTATAGCCCAAACTTGAAAGAAGTTCTTTTGTTTCGGCTTTCTTTCCGTCTTTTAAACGAATATCAAACGCTGCTGCCGAAACCTGTTGATTGTCGATATAAAGCGTATTGTCTTCGATACTCAGAATAACATCTTCATTTGCCAAAGCCTGACGTTTAGTACCGGCAGGAATTTCAAGTGTGCCGGACTGAATTTTATTAATCAGTGAAATAATGTCAAGTACGTTCAGGTTTTTATCTTTATTGATATCGGCTGCGCCAAAATTGAAAAACTTTGGTTTCTGGCTTAAGGTATAATTCAAAGTCGATTGAATATCAAGAATGTTTACAATTCCGTCAAAGTTTGAATCTCCTTCTCTATATGTGATCGTATAGGTAATTACACTGTTTCGGGCAGCTCCTGCAATTTGTCTCAATTCTAAGGTCTGGTTGTTTGGAACATTCCATTCGCTTAAAATATTCGTCAGTTTAATGCCGTCTTCCGGAACCGTAACCATCTGGAAATAGTCTTTCACAGTCATATTATATGACTGTGTGGCATTAAAAACAGAATTGGTATGATCGTAATGATTGATCTTTTGGTCTTTTAAAACTGCGTTTAAATTTAAAGGCAGTTCGCCCAAATTAATTTTCTGGCGATCAATTTTAAAACTCACCGCTGGCAAAAATGCGGCGTCAATTCCAGTCAATTCATTTTCTGAAAGATCAAGTGTTTTTAGTTTTGTTACTTTTGATAAACTCTCCGGAATTGCTCCTGTTAGTTTATTTTTAGCCAGATTCAGATTTTGCAATTCACTGAATTTTCCAATTTCGGCATTTATATTTCCGGTTAAGTTATTATCCGGAAGATTGATCGAAACCACGTGTCCGTCGTTGGTAGTAACACCTTTCCATTTCTTTTCATGAAGATTGTTTGCTGATGTATCCCAAACTTCTTTCCATCCTGTTCCTCCTGCGCTTTGAAAAAAGGCTACTAAAGCCTCATATTCTTCGGTAATTAATGGAGTTTCAGAACCGTCTGCAATTCCTTTAAATTGCAAATAAGTTCCTTGTGAAGTTCCCGTTTTCTGCCAAATCGAAATTTTAGCACCCTCCGGAATATTCGCAACAGAAATATTTGGGAATGTAATCGTATTGTCTACAGCTGTGGCTTCAGAAATTTTAAAATTATTGGCCTGAAGTTCAAACTGATATTTTCCGCTGTAATCCTGTGTGGTTTCGTTGTATGTCGTAATAGCCGGAAGATCAACTACGATTTCGTCTCCTTTTAAATAAAGATATTGCTCTTTTGCGATTACCTGTCCTCTTAGGTTTATGTATACGCTGGCTAAGTTGTAAGTAAAAGGTCTTTCTAAAGCATCAAAACCGTTATTCGAAAGATCGATTTGTTCTATATTTTCGAAATCATTTAAATGCCCCGGAATCGTTCCCTTGAAAGCATTGCCGGCAAATGAAACTTTTTTCAATCCTGAAATTGCGGATAAAACCGGTAAAGTTCCCTTAAATTTATTGGACTGCAAATTTAGCGTTTTCAAATTGGTTAGTCTTCCTAAATCTGACGGAATCGATCCTTCAACTGCATTTGACTGCAGGTTTAAAGTTTCCAGATAAACCAAATCAGATAACTCGGCAGGAAGAGTTCCAGATAAGTTGTTCGCGGCCAAACTCAACGAAACTACGTGTCCGTCTTTTGTTCCTACTCCGTACCAGCTTACCTCATGAAGTTTGTTTTGAGAAATATCCCATTTCTGCGTCCATTGTGCGCCGTTTGTACTGGTGTAGAATTTTTTCAGAATTTCAAATTCTTCTTCTGTCAAAGGTTTTCCAAAAACTACCTGACTGTAGTTGATTGCAGTTCCCTGTGCCGTTCCGTCATTTTGTACAATTCTAATTTGATCGGTTAGTTTAATTCCGAATAAAGCAATGTCTTTAAAGATTAGTTTTCCTTCGGTATTAGAATAATTTGATGCTTTATTTACGCCATTAATAAAAAGCGTAAAGTGATTTTTGTTATTGATAACGCCTCCATTTGCATTAAAAAGAAACGTAGACAAAGTTGGCAGATTTATAACCAGTTCGTTAGCTCCAACCTCGATTGTTGGAATCGTAATAGTCTGATTCGCAAAATCAACCGTTCTTAAAAGAGGTAAACGTGCTAAAGCTTCGTCTGCATCTTCAATTGTATTATTATTTAAATACAAGGTTTTTAAAGCCTGCAATTTGTTCCATGAAGATGGTATAATGCCTTTTAATTTGGTATATCTAAGATCTAAAGATTCTAAAGATTCAAGGCCAGAAAAAATTCCTAAATCGGTTGTACTTAAGTTTTTCGAATAACTTCCTCCGTATAAAGAAAGGTTTTTTAAGTATTTCAAATTGGCAAAAGAGGCTGGAATAGTTCCCGAAACATTAGAATTATTGTTTAAGTTTAATCCCGTAATATGTCCGTTTTGAATGCTTACTCCATACCACGCACCTTCATGCAGATTATTCTCGGCAGTTACCCATTTATTCGTCCAGTTTGTGCCATTCATGGCGGCATGAAAATCAACTAAAGCCTGGTATTCTGCCTCTGGTATTTTTGGCTGGTCTACTTTTACATTCGTAAAGTAAATTCTGGAATCATATGAAGTAGCCGAACCTCCTTCATAATCCTGATATAAATACAATTCATCGTCTGTTTTTAAAGTCGACAGATAATCGGCCGGAATCGTAATTGTACCGTCTCCGGCCACTCTTAAATTATTTCCTACCTGATTTCCTTTTAAATACAATCTAAAAGGTCTTTGTGCAGAGAAATCATTTACCGCTCTGTTGTAAAGCAATACATTAGGCAGATTACTCACTTTTACATCATTTCCTTCATATAAAAAATTAGGGATATTTAAGGTTTGCGAGGTAAACTCTAAATTAACCTGACTTGGTAATAATCCTTCAATAGAAGCCAGTTTGTTGCTTGAAAGAACTAAAGTCTGCAAAGCGGTATTTTTTTCTAAATCTTTAATCAAAACTTCGATCTGGTTATAAGAAAGATTTAGAGTGACTAATTTGGCCAGATTTCCTGTAGAAACCGGAATTGCTTTAATTTGGTTAGAAGACAAATTAACCGTCACTAAACTTTCCATCGCGCCAAAATCTTCAGGTAATGCAGTTATGGCATTGTTATTTAAATACAATTCTTTCACTTTTTTTAACTTGCTCCACGATGCAGGAATATCACCTTTGATTTTAGAATATCTTAAATCTAAAAATTCCAGATTTTCAAGTTCAGCTAAAACAGCTAAATCAGTTGTACTTAAATCTTTACTGTAGCTTGCACCATAAAGCGAAAGGTTTTTAAGATATTTTAAGTCTTTTATAGAAGCCGGAATAGCACCTGTAACCGAACTGTTGTTATTTAAATTAAGACCTGTTACGTGCCCGTTTTCGATGCTTACTCCATACCATGCCCCTTCATGGAGATTATTTACAGATACATCCCATTTGTTAGTCCATTTTGTTCCGTTCATTACGGTATAGAAATCAACTAAAGCCTGATATTCTTCGTCTGGTATTTTGGGCTGATTAATTTTAATATTGGTAAAATAAATTCTGGAATCATAATAGTTTCCGGATACGCCGTCATATTGCTGATACAGGTATAATTCATCTCCTGTTTTTAAAGAAGATAAATACGTCGCCGGAATGGTAATACTTCCGTCTTGCGCCATTACCAAATCTGTCGCTACCTGACTTCCCCTTAAATACAAATTGAATTTTCTTCTTGACGAAAAATCATTTTTAGTTCTGTAATACGAAAGGAAATTAGGCAAACTTTGAACCTTAACATCAATTCCTTCATAAAGAAAATCTTGAATATAAATGTTTTGAGAATTCAGGCTCAAATTAACCTGAGAACTTAAAAGTCCGTTAATAGTCGATACTCGGTTACTCGAAAGATTTAAAGTTTTTAAGGTGGTCACATTCTCTAATTCTTTCACCAAAATTTCGATTTGGTTATCGCTTAAATTTAAGGTAACCAGATTGGCCAGATTTCCAATTGAAGCCGGAATTGTTTTCACTTGATTATAAGACATATCTAAAGTAACCAGGCTTTCCATCTCCCCAATATTTTCTGGTAAAGCAGTAAGTGCATTACTATTTATATAAATGGTTTTTAGTTTTTTTAACTTACTCCACGACGCAGGAAGATCGCCCTTGATTTTGGTGTATCTTAAATCTAATGATTCCAGATTTTCAAGTTCTGATAAAACAGCTAAATCGGTTGTGCTTAAATCTTTACTGTAGCTTGCGCCATAAAGCGAAAGGTTTTTAAGATATTTTAAATCTTTTATCGAAGCCGGAATGGCTCCTGTAACCGAACTGTTGTTATTTAAATTAAGTCCTGTTACGTGTCCGCCTTCGATACTAACCCCATACCATGCGCCTTCATGCAGGTTATTAACGGTAACATCCCATTTATTGGTCCATTTTGTTCCGTTCATTGCATTATGAAAAGCAACAAGCGCCTGATACTCTACATCTGGTATTTGAGGCAGATTAATTTTTATATTGGTAAAATAAATTCTGGAATCGTACGAATTGCCGGATACGCCGTCATATTGCTGATAAAGGTATAATTCATCTCCAGTTTTTAAAGAGGATAAATACGTCGCCGGAATGGTAAGACTTCCGTCTTGTGCCATTACCAAATCTGCCGCTACCTGGCTCCCTCGCAAAAAAAGATTGAATTTTCTTCTTGACGAAAAATCATTTTTAGTTCTGTAATACGAAAGGATATTGGGTAAATTTTCAATCTTAAGATCTGTTCCTTCATAAAGCAAATTAGGAATATAAATATTTTGAGAATTTAGGTTCAAACTAACCTGAGTGCTTAAAAGTCCCGAAATTGTTGATACTCTGTTACTCGAAAGATTTACGTTTCGTAATGTGGCAACATTTTCTAATTCTTTTACCAAAACTTCAATCTGGTTATCGGATAAATTCAGCGTCACGAGATTTGCCAGATTGCCTATTGATGCCGGAATGGATTTAATTTCATTATAAGAAGCATCTAAAGTTACCAGGCTTTCCATCTCACCTAATTCTTCCGGTAATCCTTTGATTGCGTTATTGTAGAAACTAATTGTTTTCAGTTTTTTTAATTTGCTCCATGAAGACGGAATAGCATTTACGATTCGGCAGTATCTCATGTCGAGTGTTTCAAGAGACTGCAGTTCTGATAAAACATTTAAGTCTGTTGTACTTAAATTTTTAGAGTAATTTCCTGCATAAAGCGAAAGGTTTCGCAGGTATTTTAAATTTCCAAATGAAGCCGGAATCGAACCGGAAACATTACTTGTATTATTGAGGTTTAATCCGGTAACATGCCCGTTTTCAATACTCAAACCAGTCCATGCTCCTTCACCGAGATTATTTTCATTTATATCCCATTTATTATTCCAGCTGCTTCCTCCCATTGCATTATAAAAATCAACTAATGCCTGATATTCAATAGTAGAAACGGCGGGCTGACTTACTTTTACATTTGTAAAATAAATACGGCTGTAGTAAGAAACATTTCCTGTTCCGGAATCATACTCCTGATACAGGTTGACTTCATCTCCATTTTTTAAAGAGGATAAATAAGCGGCCGGAATCGTTAAACTTCCGTCTGCTGCCATTGTGGTGCTGCCAATCTCGCTGCCTCGAACGTAAACAACAAATTGTCTTCTGGCAGAAAAATCGTTTTTAATTCTATTGTAGGTTACCACATTAGGCAGAACGTCAATTTTAAAATCAGTTCCTTTATACAGCAGACTTTCAATGCTGGGCGACTGATAATTAAGACTAAGACTTACTGAACTTGGCAGTAAAGCTGCAATAGTAGAAATTTTATTAGAATTTAAATTTAAAGTTCTAAGTGCCGTTAAATTCTCTAACTCTTTTATTAAAACCGGTATTTGATTCTCAGAAAGATCAACAGTTACTAAACTTTCAAGCTGCCCAAATTCAGGAACTAATCCTGTGATGGCATTGTTGCTTAAATTCAGGGTTTTGAGTTTTTTTAATTTACTCCACGATGCCGGAATAATTCCTTTTAACTTACAATATCTCAGGTCTAAAGACTCTAAAGATTCTAATTCTGAAAAAACACTTAAATCTGTTGTACTTAAGTCTTTCGTATAACTTCCTCCATACATAGAAAGTGTTTTAAGAAATTTCAAGTTTCCAAAAGAAGCGGGAATTGCGCCTATAATGTTACTTGTATTGTTAAGGTTAATGCCCGTAACATGTCCGTTTTCGACTGTTACGCCATACCAGGCCACTTCATGCAGATTATTTTCCTTAGTATTCCATTTATTTGTCCAGTTAGATTCGCCGGCAGCTTTGTAAAAATCTACCAAAGCCTGGTATTCAGAATCCGGAACAGGAATATTAAAGTTGTTTTTGGCCGCAAATAAAGAAAGACTGCTAAAAAGAAATAGCAATCCAATAAGTAGTTTTCTCTTCATAGATTAATGTTTAAAAGCCAGTATTTTAGGAAGATACCTTGTGTTAAAAAATCAGCCTAAAAGTAGGAAAAACATTTCATCTATCGCTGTTAAATAATCATTCATAAAACGTAAACGACTAATTAACAACAACATAACTCTTCAAATTACCTGATTACAGGTAATTTATATTCATTATAAACAATAAAATTTTGCAGTAATTTTTTATGCAATCAGGAAACAAAAAACATACCTCATCCTTCCATAATTCAACTTCAAAAAAACAAAAAAACCCTGCACTGGCAAGGGTTTTCCTATATAAAAATGGTTGTTACTTTATGGAAAGAGCTTCTAAAATCTTTGTGTAAATTTCGGTATTTTGATAAACTCCCATAAAATTTTGAGCACCCGCACCATAAGCAAAAACCGGCACCGGAACTGCTGTATGATCGTTTGTACTGAAACTTCCGTGAACGTAACCTTTTTCAATACTTCCGTCGATTAAAGATAAACCGCCAGTTTCATGATCTGCTGTTACGATTAGAAGTGTTTCAGGATTTTTATCAACAAACTCCATCGCCTGCCCTACTAATTTGTCAAAATCCAGCATTTCGCGAACCACATATTCTACGTTATTTCTATGTCCGCCATAATCAATCTGCGCACCTTCGGCCATAATAAAAAACGGATTTTTTGTTTTTGCAAAAGTACTGGTAGCTTTGGCAAGTGATTTAGTTAAAAAATCGCCTCTTCCGTCTTTCATAGAAACAACAGCTGCATCTTCTAAAACTATAAATCGGGTGTTTTTAATAGTATCCAGAGAACTGAATTTATCTGAAAATGTATATCCTTTTTCAATTAAAACTTTAGATAAATCTTTTCCGTCTTTTCTGGATTTGAATTCTTTTTGCCCTCCTCCAATTAAAATATCTGACGGATTCGATAAGAAATCATAAGCAATAGGCTCGCTGTAGCTTCTTTCCGGCTGATGCGCATAAAAAGCGGCCGGAGTAGCATCTGTAATATTTCCTGCCGAAATAATAGCCGTTTTGTAATTTTTCTTTGCTAATTGCTGTGTAATTAATTCCAAAGGTTTTCCGTTTTCATCAACGCTTATAAACCTGTTATTGGTTTTATGACCTGTTGCCATTGCCGTTGCTCCCGCGGCAGAATCGGTAATATAACTATCTGAAGCTTTGGTAATAGAAAGTCCCTGAGTTGGAATATTAAAAAGGCTTAACTGCCCTTTATTTGCCGTATAACCCGAATAAATCTGAGTTAGCCCCATTCCGTCACCAATTAACAGAATGACATTTTTCGGTTTCTTTTTGGCGAAAGCTGCAACATTTTTAGGAGCATAAGCCTGATGAAATTCGGTATTCTGATAAAAATTATTTTTAAGGTTATTGATAAAATGCGTCAATTCGGCCACATTATCAGTACCAATAAAATCCACTTTTAAATTCATCAGCGTCATCCACGTATTTACATTATCCTGTGTGGCCCAAAATCTTATCTTTTTGTTCTGATTGTGAACTTTTTTTATAGCTGATTGAATTTTCTCCAAATCAGCTTGGGTTAAAACACCTTTACCGTTCCAAATAGTCAGCTCATGCAGATCTTCGCTGATCATTTCTACACGTGCCAATTGCTCCGGAGTGTAGTTTTCATTCAGCCTTCCGTCAAAATAAATAAATTCCGGATAAGATGTCCACTGTGCCGGATTTGGTCTGTTTCCTGAAATTACCACTTTAATATTTTTATTGATAATGATATCAGGATAGTTTTTTAACTGTTGCGCAATTAATTTCAAAGTAGAATCGGCATCAGATTTTATATCAATCATTAAAATCAATGGCTTATTACTCGGATAAGCTTTAGATCCCAAATTCTTTAATTTTAAAGAAAGCGGCTCGAGATAAAAATTTTTGAGTGTATTGTTTGGTCCAATTTCTTTTGAAGTATGCGCCACAAACAATTCGTTATTTACTAAAAAGACATCGGCTTCAATAACGCCTGCTTCATTAGAATATGCCCCATAAAACGGTAACGGACTGGCATAATCATTATGTGAATGTATGTTGGATGAACTGTATTCCTGAGCTTGTGCAAAAAGGAAAAACGAAAGGCAAAAAAGGATGAATATTTTTTTCATTGAAATGATTTTTGAATTATTTTGTGTACAGGTTTTTGCCACGAATTACACAAATTATCACGAATTATTTTTTGATTTTTGCGAATACAATTTGTGGAAATTCGTGCAATTCGCGGCAGAAAAAATTCTTTTAATCCTTTAATCTGTGGCTAAAAAAACAATAATAACCAGCCTCTTTAAAAAAGACTGGTTTTTTTTATAAATATTGAGCTTCATTCTGTTTTTTTTACAATCTGCAGACTCCACAACAAGCCTGCAGCGTAAAAAAAAACTAAACAAACAAACTAATTTAATGGTTGGTGGTTTTTGGTTGATGTTTTTGGTTTTTGGTTTTTGGTTGGTGGTTGATTTATAATTAACCGTAAACAATAAACTATAAACTATAAACTATAAACTATAAACTATAACCCATCAACCAAAAGCAATTTACCATCCTTTATTTTGAAACAAAGCTCCTTTGCTTACTGCAATTTCATCTGGCGGTATTGGCCAAACGTGATGAATAGCAGGATTGAAATTACGAGCCGGATAAATTACACTTCCGTCATAATGGTGCAATGGTTTGGCATACGTTTCTTTAGCATCTCCCCAGCGTACTAAATCAAAATGACGATCTGTCCACTCACCCGCTAACTCACATCTTCTTTCTCTTTTTAAATCGACCATTGTTGCTCCTGCAAGATCACCAAGACCTGCACGGTGACGAATCATATTGATTTCATTATCAGCATTCTGGCCTTTCATAAGTTTGGCTTCTGCCAGCATTAAAATGACATCGGCATAACGCAAAAGAGGTACGTTTAAAGCGGTTGAAGGTTTATCTCCGTTGGCATTTACATAACGAATATCTACTGCTCCTGAACCAGTTTTTGGATAACTAAACGGCTCCATATATTTTTTAAACTGATATCCAGTTCTATTACTTGAACTTACTACATTTTTTCCTTCGTTAAAAGTTACTAACTCCCCGAAATAAGTGAATTTATCTCCTTTTTGAAGTATGGTAGCGCTTCTTCTTTTATCCGTTGGATCATAGGTATCGAACAATTCTTTCGTAGGATAAAAATTTCCCCAGCCGTTATAAACTCCCCAGCCTTTATCTTCTAAACAAACACCTGGAAAAATAGAACCCAAAGAGGTATTTTCGGCACTTGAAGTTACTGACCAAATGTATTCTGTAGACCAGTTGTTTTTAATTTTAAATACATCTTCAAAGTTATCAAGCAGTTTGTGCTTACCGCTTGCCACAATCATATTGGCATATTTTATGGCGTTATCCCAGTCTTTTGCATACAAATAAGTACGAACTAAATATCCCCATGCAGCTGTTTTATGAGCGCGGCCGTAATTATCCGGTGTAAGCTCATTGAAGTATGGCAATAAATCAGCAGCTTTAATTAAATCAGCGGCAATGTAAGCATAGTTTTCTGCCACGTTTTTAGCACGAGGCACATAAACATTGGTTGGATTTGCTCTGTCCTGGATTGGAATTCCTGCACGATCATCTCCATAATGGTAAGCCAATTCTAAATGCATTACAGCATGGTTGAAATAAGCTTCTCCTAACATTCCGTTTTTTGTTTTTTCATCCAAAGGAATATTCGGAATATTACGGATTACATCGTTGCATCGTTTCATGATTTCGTAATGAATTCTCCAGATATCTTTGGTATCAGATTCTGCCCCGTCTACAATAAAATTTTTGATACGTTCTGCATTTTGTCTTGGTTTTGTTCCGATGTCATCACTGGCATTGTTCAGCCAAAAGAAACCACGGCCGTACATATTGTCATCTGAATATAAAGCGTAAATCGAATTTACACCTGCTTTTGCATCGGCCGGAGTTTTCCAGAAATTCCCACTTGACGGCGCTCCCTGAGGTACCAGATCAAGTTCGCTTTCGCAAGCTGAAGTGCTTAGCAAAAGCACAAAACTCAATAATAAAAGACTTAAATTTTTCATTTTGTTAGTTTTATATTTTTTTTAAAAAGTAGCGTTGACACCCGTCATATAAATACGGGAAAGCGGATATTTACCTACATCCATTCCGAAGTTTTTAAGTCCAACTTCAGGATCCATTCCAGAATAATTGGTAATCGTAAACAAGTTTTGTCCCGAAATAAAGAATCTCAATTTCGCTTTACCGTTCAGCCAGCTTTCTTTTACCGTATAACCAAGAGAAACGTTTCTTAATCTTAAGAAAGAAGCATCTTCGATATAAAAATCAGAGATTCGTCCGAAATTGTTATTGTTATCTGTTGATGAAAGAACCGGAACATTCGTATCTGTATTGGTTGGAGACCAGGCATTTTTAGAATCGGCCAATAAGTTATATCCCGGGAAAGAAGCATTTAAACCGGTATGTTTAACTGCGTTGAAAACACTATTTCCTGCCGCACCGCTCAAAAAGATATTCATATCGAAACCTTTGTATCTAAAATTGGTGTTTAAACTAAAAGTTGTTTTCGGGAACGGACTTCCTAATACTACTCTGTCGCTGTTATTGATAACACCGTCGCCGTTTTCATCCTTAAATTTAATGTCTCCTGCAACTGCATTTGGCTGATATGCCACACCATTAGCATTTACATAGGCTTTTGCTTCGGCTGTACTTTGAAATAATCCGTCTGTTGCATATCCGTAGAAAGCACCAACCGGGCTTCCAACCTGATAAATGTTAGCCAAAGGCAAACTGCGAACTCTGCTTAGGTTTAAAGGCTCTAACGAAGTTAAATCGTCTTTAATAGAAACAATTTTGTTGCTCAAAAATGCTGCATTTGCCGTAATGTCATATTTAAATTCGCCGCGAGTTTTTTGGTAGGTTAAACTTACCTCAATACCTTTATTTTCAACATCTCCAGAGTTTACAATTCTTCCAAGAGGCGTTCCTGAAACTCCCGGTAATTGATCGCGCACCAACATGTCTTTGTTTTTCTTTATATAAGCATCTACAGATCCAGTCAAACTATTGTTAAACATGGTAAAATCAAGACCTAAGTTTGTCTGCTCAGAGCTTTCCCATTTTAAATTTGGGTTAGATAATTCGCTTTCTGCATAACCATAATTAATAGTTGGCGTTGCTCCTATTAAAGCCTGAGTCTGCGTTAAAGGCACACTAAACTGATATGGCCCAAGGTTTCCTAAGTTTCCTATCTGCCCCCAGCTAGCACGAAGTTTTAAATTGCTTACAACTGGGTTAATGCCCTGCATAAATCCTTCTTCAGAAATTAACCATCCAGCCGAAACTGACGGATATACTTTCCAGCGGTTGTTTGATAAAAGTTTAGAAGTTCCGTCGCGGCGGATAATTCCTGAGAATAAATATTTTTGATTGAAATCGTAGTTTAACCTTCCTACATAAGAAGAAATAATTTCATCTGATAAACCTGCTCCTGTCTGCTGGATTAGTTTTGCATTCAATAAATAACGCTGCGATGGATCTTCGTTATCAAAACCAGTTCCTTCAACGGTATAAAAATCTTTTTTCGTTTCCTGATACGTATATCCGGCTAGAGCTTTCAGATTGTGTTTCCCGAATGATTTCTCATAAGAAATAGTCTGTTCACTCAATAAATCTGTAATCGTCATTGACTTTTTGGTCAATCTGTTAAAGTCGAATATTTTTCCAGGTTCTGTAATTTTAACCGCAAAATCTGTTGCATTATCCTGTATTCTGGTATAGCCCCAGTTTGTTTTTACTTTTAAGCCCTGAATGATTTCCCACTCTGCATAAGGATTAATTAAAACAGTCGAAACAGGATTACGGTTATCCAGTCTTTTCAAATACGCAACCGGGTTGATCACGTCTCCGTAGGAACCAATGTATTTTTCCGGAACTCCTCCAAATTGCCCAGAGCCGTCTTCTCTATAAATTGTAGCGTTTGGCGGATAAAAAACAGCCGCTAAAATAGCTCCTGTATAAGCACTTGCTGTATTTGCAGTCTGACCATCGGTTAAAGAATACGATAAATTTTCTCCAATTGTAAAATTATCTGCCAGTTTAAAAGACGAATTGGCTCTTACGGTATAACGGTTTCCAAAAGTATTCAATAATATACCTTCATTTCTTCTGTAACTTCCTGACAAAAAGAAATTTGATTTTTCTGTTTTACCGTTTACAGAAAGCGATAAATCCTGAATTTCGCCTGTACGGAAAATTTCATCCATCCAGTTGGTTTTGGTTGTTCTTGCTGTTGGTTCGAAAGCCGTATCAAAAGCAGGAATTCTTGGCAATCCTGCATTATCTCTGGCAGTATTCATTGCATCTGCATATTCGGCAGCGTTTAAAACATTCAGTTTTTTTGCTACATTTTGAAAACCTCCCTGATAATTTACATTTACGTTGATGCGGTCTGAAATTCCTTTTTTAGAAGTAATTAAAATAACCCCTCCAGAAGCTCTCGCTCCATAAATTGCTGCAGAAGCCGCATCTTTTAAAACACTGATTGAAGCAATATCATTTGGGTTTAAAGTATTTAATGAACCGCTGTAAATAATCCCGTCTAAAACAATTAAAGGAGTTTCGGCATTTAATGATCCAATACCACGAATATTAATTGTAGGCGAAGCCGTTGGGTCACCACCGTCATTAATAACAGTAACACCGGCTACAGTTCCCTGCAGTAATTCTCCGGCATTATTATAGGTTCTGCTTGAAACTTCTTTCATGGAAACAGAACCCACGGATCCTAAAACTTCATTTTTCTTTACACTTCCGTATCCCATCACCACAACTTCCTGAAGTTGTTTTACATCGGCCGCTAGTTTTACGGTTATCACAGAAGTCTGACTCACTTTTACTTCTTGTGTAACGTAACCTACATACGAGAAAATAAGCTGTGCCTCAACAGCATTAACTTCTAATTTAAAGGTTCCGTCAAAATCTGTTGCTGTAGCTGCGGTAGAAAATTTATCCTTAATTCCTACTCCTGGCAAAGGCATATTATCATCACCGCCATAAACCGTTCCTGAAATGGTAATTTTATTCTGATCTGAAACGGCAGCTTTTTGTGTTTTTTTAATCACGATATTATTACTCACGATTTCATATCGAAGCGAAAAATTACCGCATATTTTGTCTAACGCCTGCTCGAGCGTTACATTCGTAAGTTTTAAACTGATTTTTTGATTGGTATTAACTTGATTTGATTCGTACATAAAATGCACGTTTGCCTGATTTTCAATTTTTTGAAAAACATTCTTTAAACTTTCATTTTCTACTTTTAATGTTACTTTTTTATCAAAATCAACATTTTCGGCGTTTACTAATCCGGTAAAAAACAAAGCAAGAAATAAGATTACTTTTGTCCTGTAAGCTTTTTTAATGCTCAGACATTTTGCGACGTACCGCATTTGTTTTTCATTCATAGTTTTTGGATTTTAGATTTTAGATTTTTGTCTTAAGATTGTAGATTATATATTTTGATTCTCACTTTTACCATTTCACAATTCACTAAACAACTATTCAATCTTATAAACCCCAGCGTCCAATTTATAGCTGGCATTAATAATATTGCAAACCAGAGCCAGAACCTGATCTGCAGACAGGTCCTTGAAATAGCCGTTAATTTTTAATGTGTTTAGATTCTTGTTTTTGATTTCGACTGCCACATTGTAATTTCGGTTAATGGTCGCTGCAACTTCCGGAAGCGGCGTATCTTCAAAAACAATAATATTTTTCCGCCACAGCGAAATAGAATTCACCGGAATATCCTTAAATGCCTGAAGTTTGTTGTTTTTAGATTTAAAAATGACTTTCTGTCCCGGCGTTACATACACATTTTCTTCGGTTACAGTTGATTTTACATTTACCCTTCCGGTTAAAACCGAAACTTCCTGCGTGGTTTGATCCGGATAAGCCTGAACATTAAAACTGGTTCCGAGAACTTTCGTATCCATTTTATCGGTATGAATTATAAAAGGATGTTTTTTGTCTTTGGCTACATCAAAAAAAGCTTCTCCGGTTAAATAAACTTCGCGTGTATCGCCTTTAAAATCTTTGGGATATTTTAAAAGACTTCCGGCATTTAGCCATATCTGTGTTCCGTCACTTAAAGTTATCTTCGAACGTTCTCCCAGTTTTGTTGCATATTGTACATTCTCTACAACTGCTCCCGAATGGTGAAAAAACACGGATAAGCCGATTAGGAAAAACAAAGAAGCTGCAACAGCCCAGCTTTTATAGGAGAGAGAAATGACTTTATTCGTTTTCTTTATTTGTCTTAATTCTTTTTTGAGTTTAGAACGATCTGATTGAACCATTTCCATATCGAAAACTTCCTCTGTACGATCGTACCATTTGTTCCACATTTCTTGTCCTTTTGGAGAATACTTCCCTTCTAAAAAATGTTTGATTTCTTGTTTTAATTTGTCAGGCATTATAATTTCTTTATGTCTTTAATAGTATGTCTTGGAAATGGAAATTTCAGGTAGGCGCGCCAGGTTACGCTTTTGTTAAGAAAAAAAACAATAGTAACCTGATGAATAAATTGGTTGTCAATTAAATTCTCCTAAATAAGTCCGCATAAATTTTAGCGCGTACGTAATATGATACTTCACTGTTTCGATGGAAACATTTAGTTCGTCAGCAATTTCTTTATTGGAGTAGTGTTTAATGCGGCTAAGAATAAAAACTTCTTTCGCTTTTTTGGGAAGTAAAGCGGCGGCTTTGTCAACCGCATCCTGAAGTTCTTCGTAAAAAATAGAATCTTCTGTAGTATTGGCAGCGTTGTAAACAATCATATTTCTATCCAAAACTTCTTGAATATATTGATCTGTTACAGCATGCGATTTGATATAATCTAAGGTTTTATAACGCACCGAAGTGTAGATATAAGCCATAAAACTCTTTTGTATCTGAATAGTTTTACGTCGTTCCCAGATTGTGGTAAAAACTTCCTGAACAATCTCTTCCGAAATTGAAACCGATTTCATCCGCATGTAAACAAACCGAACAAGCAGGTCTCTATATCGAAAGTACAACTCATCAAAAGCCTTGTCTCGGCCTTGCTTCAATAATTCAACAAGTTCTTCGTCAGTATAACCTTTATACATAATGCTTCTTTTTTGAATTATTTTTTTGAAAGAAGGTTTGAGCCGAAAAACGGGTTTGGAGTATTTTCTTACGAGCTGTTCTAAATTTAAAAAATGACATATACTACAGTAGTTTGTTTTATAATATGTCTCCAAAATTAGAACGGAGGGTAGGTCTATAAGGTTACGTTTACATTAATAAAAGGGGTAGATTATAAAACATTGTATTAACATTTCATAAAAAACTAAGTTTTCAAATAACAGTATCTTGATTTTGTTTGATGAGTGGAAAAGAAGTTAATCAGAAGAAGGCTTCAGTATGACACTTATGAAGTTAAAGAATAGTAAAATGAAGGATAAAAAAAAAAGCTTCTCAATTGAGAAGCTTTTTTTTTAGTTTACAAATATTCGGTATGGAAATACATTCGATGATCTGTTTTTAAGCTGTTTCATAAAACTGTCGCATAGATAGTCCCATTCTGTTTCCGATAAATAATCTTTTTCTACGGGGTTTACCTGTAAATAAATATCGACTGTCCGGCTGAAACCAGCTTTTACGGAAATTTCTTTTCGTGTGCCTTTTTCGATTCTAATATCTGTTACACAACTTTTGAAATGATTAAAACCAAATGCTTTTATATCGGCAAAAGTTACAATTCGGCCGCGAGTCAGCAAAGCATTACGATACGCCAGAATTCTGTCTTTGTTATTCTGTTTGTTCATTCCGCCAACAGTATTGGTAATCAAAACTGCCTCTTTACTAACAAACAGCATATCATCTTTAGTTTCTAAAACTGTTCCTGCTTTAATATCATTTCCTTCTTCGGCACAGGTTGACCAATAATGTATGGCAAAAGATTTTCCAATAGATTCATCAATCTTTGGTTTAATCATTAAGTAAGGATCATTATTTTTAGAAAAACTACTTTCCCTCGCCTGTTGTTCTACAGAAGCTAACAGCTGATTAATTTCTACCAACGAACTATTCATAAAGTCCTTACCTAAACCTGCAAAAGAGGAACTTTCGTCTTTTAACAAATCTAATACGTTTTGAAGTAATTCTGATGCACTTCTGGAATCAAATCTGGAAACTCCTCCTGTTCGCAATACGGCATTTCCCTCTTCAATAACACCATCTTTAAATTCTTTTATTTCATAGTGATTATTGAATCCATCAATGACTGTATCAACATCCAGATAGATATTATTATCTGTTTCTAATGCGATATACGACAAAAAATTACCCAGCGTTTTATTTATAATATGTTTCTTTTTGTTGATTACCGGAAAACAATTTGCCGTAAAAGAAACATTGTCTAATATTTGAGGAATTAATGATTCCGGAAAAACCATTTTCACCCAAATAATAGGATTATCATTTCTGTCTGTTATAGCTTTAAAACATTTGTATTCTTCACTGTATTCATTAATAGGTTTGTGCTTTAATGATCCTTTCAGCGTATAAAAATTATCGAAATAAAATTCATTTACCTCCTGCATTATCTCGCTCAAATGCGTGTAATTACGATTAATAATATTGTCTATGTCAATATTATTAACAGGCACATTATACCCTTCTTCAACAGTAATT
Source organism: Flavobacterium johnsoniae (assembly GCF_001879205.1). Taxonomy (GTDB): domain Bacteria; phylum Bacteroidota; class Bacteroidia; order Flavobacteriales; family Flavobacteriaceae; genus Flavobacterium; species Flavobacterium johnsoniae_A. The sequence goes on along the minus strand of NZ_MLFK01000008.1, from coordinate 207,360 downwards.
TCTACATCATCCTGAAAACATTTCATTTGCTTTAAATAGTAATGAAACATTTCTTTCTGATGCGTATTTTTAATATCAATGTAAAGCATTAAATCCTCAAGCTCTAATGCCTTTGGATTCTTTAATTCAATTCCCATAAACACTATACCTGAAGGCAGGGAATGTTTATAATCCCGAACAGCGTCTTTATAAAAAAGATTCGAAATTTCGAATAAATTTCTCTCATAAGCCACATACTTTATCTCCGCAGAAGACAATTTTACTTCTAATGTAGGCGAAAGCGCAATCTCTTTTGTTATTGGTGCTAAAGGGTTGTAGATATTATGAATTCTTCGACTTGCGAGCATTTGATTCTGCAGTGAAACTTTCATATTATTATCTATGGGCAAAGCATGCAAAATGGCTCTTGCCGGCTTTACTCCTGCTGTAACTTCCGGAAACATGATTTCCAAAACCCTTTCTACTACACGGGTTTTTGAGTCTTCAAGCTCATGAGCTACTTTTTCTAATTCGTAAGACAATGCGTTAAGCATCATTGATACCACAGGATCAAATGATGTTTCCATCTCATGGAGCGCCTCCCGGCTATGTAGGATATGAAGAAGGCGGCTTATTGGTGAACAAAATCAGGCAAAAACCGTACTCTATAGTTTTATTTGATGAAATTGAAAAAGCACATCCATCCGTTTTTGATGTTTTTCTGCAAATCATGGACGAAGGAAAACTACACGATCGTTTAGGAAAAGAAGGTGATTTCTCAAATGCTATTATCCTTTTTACCTCAAATATTGGTGCTGATCATATTGTCAATACTTTTAACAATGGAGAAATTCCAACATCAGGTTCTTTAATGGAAATTATGGGTAATTATTTCAGACCTGAATTTTTAGGACGTTTAACCGAAATTGTGCCATTCGCTCCTATCAGCAAAGAAAATGCATTGAAAATATTCGAAATCCATCTTAAAAAAGAATTTATGGATTTATTGAAAAATATCAATATTAAAGTTGAAATTCCGATGGACGCAAAACTGTATCTCGCTGAAAATGGATACAATGCCAAATACGGTGCAAGGCCAATAAAAAGCATTATCAGAAGTCATTTAAGAAGACCTTTGGCAAAAAAAATAATCTCGGGAGAAGTAAAAGACGGGGATACTATTTCTGTAAGCATTGAAAACAATGAAGTGAAATGGATAAAGGAAGAATTTACTATTGTAAATTAATACTTAAAAAGTACAAAAAAAACGCTGATCGGCGTTTTTTTTGTATCCGCGCATTTCATAAAAATTCCTTCTCTTACTCGCTGTTTCTAACAATGTAAAACAGTATCTCTTCTTCTAATTCCTTAGACAGGTTTTCACACTCTAACTGATGGCGAAAATTTTTCTCAAATTTTTTCCTGTAAATTTCAGCATTGGCAACACTATTACAATAATCATCGCAGATGTTTTTAAACCGGTCATCGATTAAATACATCTTTCTCATTGATTCAAAATATTCTGCAAATTTAACATTGTATAGTTCGTCAGGTAGGGACATAGTTTTGGAGTTTAAGTAAAAATCATCTTTTGTTTGCTGCATTTTTTAGTCTATTACTATCAGATAAACAGAAATTACTTTTTGATATAAATTTTTAACAATCGAATTGAAAAAGACTTTGCCTTTTTAAGTCTTTATTAGTGCAAATAATTTTAATTCTTTAAAAAGACAAACCCTTTTCTTTTTTTTCTCTAAAAATCATTTAAACAATTATATTTCAAAACATTATCAAAGTTATTACCACCTGCTTGTTTTATATCATTGTTAGGTCGTAAATTAGGTTTCATATTATAATATGAAACAAAGTTTGTCTCGATTCTATTTTTGAAAACATTGTTTCCCAGGTTATTTGTATCACAAAATAATTATGCATTAAAGGCAATAAATGCTATAAATACCTGTTTTTATTAACAAGAGTTAATGTGTTTATCTGACAGCACATTTGAATGATATATAAATTGTAAAATATGAAAAGAATACTGTTTCTAATTATAATTGGCGCTTCCTTACACGTACATTCTCAAGAAGAAGTGAAAGGCAAATACCAGCCAATCCAGTCTAAAAATCCAGAAAATAAAGAAGTCATACCGCCGGCAGAAGCTTCACCAAACTCAGAACCGCCTGCTTTGGCAAAAGATCCTATTGTACTGCAAATTAATCCCGAAGAACTTTTTAAGAATAATATTTTATATAAAAAAGAAGCTAATGTAGAAGGGATTTTTTACAGACGTAATGAATATCTAGGAGGTTTTATAACCAAATCAGCTTTTTCTACAGTTCGTTACAGAGATGCTGCTTTTGTAGACGGTGATAAAATCAGGGTCTATTTAAATGATAAAGTGATCGAGCCGGAAGTTCTTCTAGATGGAGAATTTAAAGGGTTTAAGATTAATTTGGTAAAAGGTATTAATAAAATTGATTTTGAAGCCCTGAATGAAGGTTCTGCTTCGCCAAATACAGCCGAATTTCAGGTTTTTGATGATAAAGGAGCCGTTATTGAATCAAGCCAATGGAATGTTGGAACCGGTTATAAAGCCGTTATCATATTGTATAAAGAATAAAGCTAAGTTTTCCATAATGATTTTATAGCAATGCTGTAAAATCTAAAGCCTTAAAACAACTGATTCTCAATTAGTTTTTTTAAGGCTTTTTTTATTTTAAATATTTTTTATTGAAACACTGTTGCATTTACAAATAAGAATTTTATATTTGCAACTCTGTCGCATTAACCAAATGCCATGTCATCTGAATGAAAAAGAAATTAAAATTTATTAATCTTCTCTTACCGCTTATCGTATTGTTCGCAATATTATTTCCGGTAATACATTCGTATGAACATATTCACAATCATAATGCTGTTCCTAAAAAAACAGAACTGCATCATACTGCTAAAACCGAATTTAAAATCCATAAGCATTCTAATGAAGAATGCGCTATCTGTCATTTTAAATTCAGCCCTGTTACCACTTTTACTTTTGAACCTTTTGAATTCTATAAAAGCAGTTTTATAAATTCGTTTACTGCTTTTTATTCTAAAAGTTATTCTAATTACTTTAAAGGTTCCCTGTTTGCGCTCCGCGCTCCTCCCACAATCTAAGAATCGTCATTCCTGAACGGAATGTTATGCTTTTGCTTTTTTTCAAGTTTAAATCTAGAACATTATCTTATATATTTATTTTCAACAAATAGAAATATAGTCCTGAACCAGAAATTTAGGGACGGAATTATATGTGAAAAGAAAACTCTAATACATAGTTTTCTGTTTGTTTAAATAAGTGAAAAACCTTTTAAGAGTTTTGCAGCTATGTTTCTATGTGCTAAAAAAATCAACGGTTTTAGATTTATACTTCCAGTGAAATCTGGACAAAATCCATAACATTCCTAAACTTATTCCGGTAAAAAGCGTGCAATCCACTTGTGTTCTGTACTTTGTTTTACTGCTTTAATGGCGTTTTCTTCATTCAAAAATATGCTTTCGTAACATAACACTGCTGGTTATGTGTTGCAATTTCACTTAGTGCATTTTGTACTGAGAAGGTATCACTATGCCTTATCTGAAATTCCAAACGAAGCTCCCCTGCCTTGTAATCCCAAAATACTAAATATGAAAAAAGTCAAAATTATTACCGCTCTCTTTTTAAGTTCACTCGCCTTTACCGCTTGCAGCAGTGATGATAATGAAGTGGATAAGGAATATCCAGTAATTGATATTTCGGCTTCAAATGCATTTCCTGTACAATGCAGTCAAATGACGCGCGGACAGAAAATTACATTTCGTGCTCAATTTAACGACAATGCTGCTTTAGGATCGTATAGTCTTGATATTCATCACAATTTCGATCATCATACGCATAGTACCGAAGTATCAGACTGCGAAACGGCTCCAATTAAAAAGCCTGTAAATCCTTTTCTGTACATCAATTCCGTTACCATTCCTTCAGGTTTAAAAACCTACGAAGCCGTTCAGGAAATTACAATTCCACAGGATATTGAACCGGGTGATTATCATTTTATGATTCGTTTGACTGATAAAGAAGGCTGGCAGAGTATAAAAGGCTTAAGTATTAAAATTTTATAAACTGTTTAATGATTGAAAATAAATCAAATAGATTCTTGATTTACCTGTTGTTCTGCCTTGCTTTCTTTTCAAAAGTTCAGTCTCAGAATAACACCCCCAAAGCAAAAGAACTGGAAGAAGTTGTGATTAAAGATCAGTCCGGAAAACGTCTTAAAAAAGAGGAATCCCTAAATATTGAAGCCGTAAACAGTGGTTTCATTCAGCGGAATCTCGGCGGAAGCCTGATGCAGTCGTTACAGCGAATTCCGGGTGTTAAAACTATTTCTATTGGGTCAGGCGGTTCTAAACCCTTAATTCGCGGGCTCAGTTTTAATCAGGTTATTGTGGTCGAAAACGGCATAAAACACGAAGGACAGCAATGGGGCGCAGACCACGGTTTGGAAATCGATCAATATGCAGTTAATCGCGTTGAAATCATAAAAGGACCATCCTCCTTTATTTATGGTTCCGATGCTATTGGCGGTGCAGTAAATATCAGCCCCTTGCCTTTTCCTAAAAAAAACACTTTGGGCGGCGCTGTTGATTTTACGGCTAAAAGCAATAATGAACAATTTGGAGGCTCATTGAATCTTTTTGGAAGGAATCAAAACTGGTTCTTCGATACCCGAATTACTTCACAAGATTATGGCGATTATCGTGTTCCTGCCGATATGGTTCAGGTTTACAATTATGCGGTGCCTTTATACAAAAATCATTTGCGCAATACAGCAGGACGTGAACTTGATTTGCATTTAAGCACCGGATATGCAGGAGAGAACTTTAAATCTGTTTTCTATTTCAGTTCTGTTCATACGAAAAGCGGTTTTTTTGCGAACGCACACGGATTAGAACCACGAAATGTAGACCTTGAACTTCACGATAAATCAAGCCGTGATATTTTGATGCCTTTTCAGGAGGTTACGCATACTAAAATCAGTAATACGACTTCGTTTGAAGTTGGAAATCATGCGCTGCAGACACAATTGGGTTTTCAGAATAATTTCCGCCGCGAATGGAGCCATTATGTAAATCACGGTTACATGCCTCCACTTTATCCCGCTGATATGTATGCGCCTCATGATCTGGAAAGACAATATGATAAAGATGTCTTTTCAGCCTCGGTTAAAGATGAATTTTCGGCTGGAAAACATCAATTTACCATTGGCTTAAATGGTGAACAGCAGCAAAACGAAATCAACGGCTGGAGCTTTTTAATTCCTGCTTTTAATCAGCTGAATGCCGGATTATTTGCTTATGATAAAATGCCCCTAAATGATTTCTGGATGCTTCACGGAGCTCTTCGAATGGATTATGGACAAATCAAAATAGAACAGTACAACGATTGGTTTGAAAGCGAGATTACGCAAAACGGCCAGACTAACCGTGAATATTTAAAGCGTTCTGAAGATTTAACCAAAACGTTTAAAAGCTTTACGTGGTCAGCCGGAGTAAATTACAATCCGGGAAAAGTTTTGTTTAAAGCCAATGCCGGAACGAGTTTTAGAATGCCAATTGCAAAAGAATTAGCTTCAAACGGAGTAAATTATCATTATTTCCGATTTGAAAAAGGGAATCAAAATCTAAATGCCGAGCGTTCGTATCAATTAGATCTCGGAATCGACTGGCAGGAAAACAGATGGTCGCTGCAGTTGAATCCGTTTTTTAACTATTTCCCCAATTTCATCTATTTAAACCCAACATCTCAGCATGATATTTACTATGGCGCAGGAAATCAGGTTTTTGAATATCAGCAGAGTAAAGTTATGCGTTATGGCGGTGAACTGCAGGCAAAGTATCAATTTCTAAAAAATTTGAGCGGTGAAATTTTAGCCGAATACCTTTATTCAGAACAATTATCCGGCAGTAAAAAAGGGTATACGCTTCCCTTCTCTCCTCCCGCCTCAGTTTTATTCGGTATTAATTATAATCCGGAAATCAAGAATTTAAGAGATACGTATTTTTCAATCGATTATCGTTTTACGGCACAACAAAACCAGATTGTGCCGCCAGAAAAGAAAACGGCAGACAGTCAGGTTTTCAATCTCGCATTCGGAACAAAATTACAAGCCGGAAAACAGGATTTTGCGGTATCGCTTCAAGTTCAGAATGTATTCAACACGCGATATCTAAATCATACCAGTTTTTACAGGCTGATTGAACTTCCGGAAGCAGGCAGAAACATTATCCTTTCTGTAAAAGTTCCCTTTTTAATCCATCAATAAAAAATGTACAACCCAATTTTAAATACCCAAAACTTATGAAAAAAGTAAAATCGATTCTTCTATTTTTAATGACGGCTTCTGCATTCGTCGCCTGTAATAATGATGACGATAATGAAGTGTTAAAACCAACTGCTGCCAATATCGAAATAGGAACGGCAAATAACAAACAAGCTTTAGTCGGTCGTGACTTTCATTTTAATGCTGATGTTACTGCCGCGGATAAAATTAAAAACGTAGAATTAAAAATACTTCCTAAAACCGGCGAAAAATATACCAAAGACTGGAAACTGGAACTTACTTGGCCGCAATATATTGGGGTAAAAAACACCAATGTGCACAAACATTTTACGATTCCTGCCGATGCTCCCGAAGGAAAATTTGATTTCTTATTTATCGTAACGGACGAAAACGGATCGACACTGGAGATCAAAGAAGTCCTTACGATTACAGATCCTGCCAATATGCCTGTTGATCCTGTTGTAGGCCGAGATATGCTGTCGCGAAATGAGGATCTTATTTATTATATGGAGACCTGGGTAGAGCCTCAGTTAGTTTTCAAAAAAAATGATAAACTAACGGCTCATGCGCAAATCAGCCAGATTATGGGCAACGGAATCTTATATTCTGTTTTAATTAAAAAAAGCTTCAATTATCACCCGGAAAGTATTGACAATCTTGACTTTAAAAAAGTAATTATTATTTCAAAAGTTGAACATAAAGATCTTCCGGCTGCTTCAAAAATTACAACACTTCAAAAAATAAACGATGTATACGGCGGAGAAAGCATTGTCATTGGCGCGGATAAAGACAATGAAGGAAATGCTATAACGGCTGAAAAAGCATGGGAATCCGGTCAATACAACTGGGTAGTATTGTATAAAAATACGTCTTACAACATGAGCACATACAAATCAATGCCCATCACTATCAACTTTTAGTTCAAAAAAATCATAAAAATTAACCCTAAATACACTTACAATGAAAAAAACTTATTTCAAACTGATTTTCTTATTCGCTTTGTCTCTTTTTGCAATTTCCTGCAGCAATGACGACGACACTCCTGCTCCTGCTCCTGCTCCTGCTCCTGATGAAGCAGTAACGGAATTCAAATATTTAAGAATTTTGCTTTCGGATGAAAAAACGACGCAGCTTACACTTGTAAATCCGGTAGATGCTACTGCAGCATTTTTTAACGCCAAATTTGCAAAATCTTCTCTTTACACAACAGAATCAGGGCGATATGCCGGAATTGTCCACAGGGCAGATAATACGGTCGAAACTTTTGACAGCGGATTTGAAGGCCATGGCGATCATGTGGATGTTGACGGATTACCAAAATTTGGTGCCTTAACTGGCCAGTCGCCGCTTCCAACTCACTTTAAAAGTAAAATTGGAGAAATCCTGACTTTTAATGACGGCGACGGAACTTTATCTGTTGCAAAAGAAACAGAGGTTAATACAGCTGGAGCTAAATTTAAAATTATCAATGCAGGACTTTTGGCGCATCATGGCGCAATGGCTGCTTTCTCGAACGGAACGTATGCTATTACGGTAAAAGATAATTCGGTTGCAGGAACACTTCCCGAAAAAGTAAAAATTATAGACAATACAGGTAAAACTTTATTCGATCCAGCCCTTACTACAAAAGGGATTCACGGAAATGCTTCTGACGGAACTTATGCTGTTTTTGGCTCTGCAAGTGGTGTTTTGGTTGTAGAAAGCAGTGGAAAACAAAAACTAATTGCTTTTCCTGAGGATTTTGGAACGGCTTGGTTCGGAACGATTTTAGAAACAGATTACAGCGGTAAATTTGTGGGATACACGGCCGCAAAAGGCGCATATTTGATTGATGTGGTAAACGGAACCATAAAACCAATCATTGAAAATACAAAAATTATGCAGTGCAAAGTAAGCTATGATCATAAAAAGCTAGGCGTTTTATTGCATTCGGGTGAGTTTAAATTATTTAACCTAAACAGCCTCCAAGTTGAAAAAGAATCTAAAATTATTGGAGAAACAGCAGCTGATGCACCATTGAAACCACAAATACAATTAACAGCCAATTTTGCGTATATCACTTCGCCATCAACAGGAGAATTACTGCAATATAGCTTTGAAAAGACGGCAATTGTAAACAAAATTAAAGTTTCGACTACGCCGTATATGATTACAATTCTGGGGTTTGAGAATAGCAAAAGTCATTAAATACAGATACTTAAGCTATTGGAAAAGCGTGCCTTAAAGCACGCTTTTTTTAGTGATAAATTACTCTGGAAATAAAAAAAATTAAAAAATAGTTGCATATATGACCAATCGGTCATATATTTGCAGTGTAAAATTCAGCTATCATGGCAAAAGGTGAAGAAACCAGACAATTTATTATAGAAAAAGCCGCTCCTATTTTTAATACAAAAGGAATTGCCGCTACTTCTATGAGCGATATTATGGAAGCTACCAAATTGTCTAAAGGCAGTATGTATGTTCATTTTGAAAATAAAGAAGTACTCGCCTGTGCTGCTGTTGATCATAACGTAAAGGTATTATCAATTAAACTTCAGGCTGCTTTAAGCAGATGCAAAAGTGCAAAAGAAGCTTTATTTACTTACATTGATTTTTTTAGCAATCCTACTCACCCACCCGTTACAGGCGGTTGTCCTTTATTGAATTTTGGGACAGAAGCAGATGACACGAATCCAACCGTAAAAGAAAAAGTAAACAACGCTATTAAACAAAGCCAGCAGTTATTAGCCGGTATTATAGAAAACGGAATTTCAAATAAAGAATTTAAAGCAGACTTGAACGCTGCTGAATTTGCAATCGCAATGTTTGCCATGCTCGAAGGCGGTCATTTAATGTCAAGAATGTCCGGAAACAATGATAAAATGCAGGTCGTGGCCAAAACGCTTAAAAATTTAATAGAGGAAAACAGCTTCTAATTTTTTTTATCAAAAAAAAGACCGATCAGTCACTTTTGTTTTAAATAAAATTCCAACACAAACAATAAACCACAAACAATAAACAACAAACAATAAACAACAAACAACAAAACATAAACAACACATTAATTAACAACAAATAAAAAACACAATGTCAAAAACAATTTTAATTACAGGAGCATCAAAAGGTTTTGGAAAAGCCTGGGCAGAAGCATTTTTAGCAAAAGGATACAAAGTTGCGGCTACGGCCCGTAACGTGGAAACTTTAAACGATTTAAAAGAAAAATACGGCGAATCCGTTTTGGCTTTAAAGCTGGATGTAGACAATCGCGAAGAATCACTATCAGTGGTGCAAAAAGTAAAACAGCATTTTGGAACAATCGATATTTTGATTAACAATGCAGGCTATGCCCTAACCGGAGCCGTAGAAGAAGCAACTCAGGAAGAAGCAAGAGCACAATTTGAAACTAATTTCTTCGGTACTTTATGGCTTACACAAGCAGTTTTACCCATTATGAGAGAGCAAAAAAGCGGACATATTATTCAGGTTTCTTCTATTTTAGGACTGGCTGCTCTGCCAACTATGGGACTTTATAATGCTTCAAAATTTGCTATCGAAGGTTTAAGCGAAACTTTAGCCACAGAAGTAAAACAATTTGGAATCAATGTTACGCTTGTAGAGCCAAATGGTTATGCATCAAATATTTGGCATACCGGAATAAGCAGCGAAAGCAATCCTGTTTATGATGGTCTTAAAAAAGCATTTTCAGAATCAGAAAATGATTTCGGAATTGTTGAAGCAACTTCACCAGCAATTCTTAAACTGGTTGAAAGTGAAAATCCTCCATTACGCTTGTTATTAGGAAGAGTGGCTCTTCCGTTCGTAAAACAAAACTACGAACAAAAATTAGCAACCTGGGAAAAATGGAATGACGTTTCTGTAGCAGCGCACGGATAATCAAATAACATTTTAAACAAAAAGGCAATCTTGTTAAGATTGCCTTTTTGTTTTCTATAAACCCTGAATTAAGATTTAAGAGAATCCATATCAATTACAAAACGATATCTTACGTCGCTTTTCAGCATTCTTTCGTATGCTTCATTGATTTCCTGCATTTTAATAATTTCAATTTCCGAAACAATATTATGTTCACCACAAAAATCAAGCATTTCTTGTGTCTCGGCAATACCGCCAATTACAGAACCTGCTACAGATTTTCTTCCCATAATCATGGGCACGGTATTCAAAATTGGCTCCAAACCTCCTAAATACCCCACTAAAACTAAAGTTCCATTGATATTTAAGGTAGCCACATAAGGATTTACATCATGCACATAAGGAACCGTATCGATAATAAGATCGTATTTACCGCTTACTGATTTCATCTGCTGGTCATCTGTAGAAATAATTACAGAATCTGCTCCCAACTCGATTGCATCTTGTATTTTGTCCGGAGTTCTTGAAAACAATGTAACTTCTGCTCCTAAACCTTTTGCCAGTTTAATTGCCATGTGCCCTAATCCGCCTAAACCAACTACAGCAACCTTACTTCCTTTTCCTACTTTCCAGTGTCTTAATGGTGACCAGGTTGTAATTCCTGCACAAAGTAAAGGGGCAACCGCTGCTAAATTTAAGTTTGCAGGCACTTTTAGAACAAAATGCTCGTCTACAACTACTTTTTCAGAATAACCACCAAACGTGTGTCCGCCAATATGTTTATCCTTTCCGTTGTAAGTTCCTGTAAATCCGTTTAAACAGTATTGTTCTAAATCTTGTTTACAACTGTCGCAAGTATGACAAGAATCAACCAGGCAGCCTACTCCAGCCAGATCTCCTACTTTTAGTTTTGTAACTTCATTACCTACTTTTGTAACTCTCCCTACAATTTCATGCCCTGGAACTGCAGGATACAAACTTCCTCCCCAGTCGTTTCTGGCCGTATGCAAATCAGAATGACATACACCACAGTATAGAATTTCGATCTCAACGTCTTTTGGCAAAACTTCTCTGCGTGCAATTGTCATTTCTTCCAGCAATGCGTCTGCTGCTTTTGTACCAAATGCTTTTGTGCTACTTGTATTCATATTTTTTTAGATTTTAAGTTGTAAAATTAAAACAGCTTCTTGCCTTAAAATAACAGAAAAGAAACATTTACTTATGAAATTCAAACAATTTTAAAATATAATAAGACGGGGCAGAAAACGACAGAAATTAAAATTAAAAGCAAAAAACAGTAAAAATAAAAGGAAGGTTAAGTACCTGCAATTACCTCATTTATTCAATTTTATCTTTTGTCTTCTATCAAATTTAATAACTTTATCCTAAATAATAAGAACTTATTATTTTTAAAAACAAATCAATACCAAAAATGGACATTTCAACTATTCTGGATCACATCTTTCTATTGCCTGAACAGTCAAAAAAAGATTTATTACTGACAATCAACTCAGTAACCTATCCAAAAGGACATATTATATTAAAAGCGGGCAAGGTTGAATCGAGCATTTACTTTATTAAAAAAGGAATTGTAAGGGCTTACATTGATGAAGATGACAGCGATGTAACTTTTTGGTTTGGTAAAGAAGGAGAAACCATTATCTCCATGAAAAGCTATGTTGAAAATCAAAATGGTTATGAAAATATCGAACTTTTGGAAGACTGTGAACTCTATGAATTAAAAACAGCCAATTTGCAGCAATTGTTTAATTCTGATATTCATATTGCCAACTGGGGCCGGAAATTTGCCGAAAGAGAACTCATTAAAACAGAAGAACGATTAATTTCTAAACTCTTTAAAAACGCATCTGAACGTTATTTAGATCTTATCACAAATCATCCTGAACTGATTAAAAGAATACAATTGGGACATATTGCCTCTTATCTCGGCATTACACAAGTCAGCCTAAGCAGAATTCGCGCTGAATTAAAATAAATATTTTTTATCATTTGTTAAATTTTTTCTGAATGCAGAGAAGGAACTTTGCTCCATAAAATTTTAACTATATGAACTGGATTATTTTAATTATTGCAGGACTTTTTGAAGTAGCCTTTGCAACTTGTCTTGGAAAAGCAAAAGAAACTACAGGCATGGAAATGTATTATTGGTATATCGGCTTTTTTATCTCGATAACTGTCAGTATGCTATTACTGATAAAAGCTGCCGAAACACTTCCGCTAGGAACCGCGTATGCTATTTGGACTGGAATTGGTGCTGTTGGAACAGTACTTATGGGAATATTTTTGTTTAAAGAACCTGCTGCTTTTTGGCGCATATTTTTTCTTACTACTCTGGTTGCTTCTATTGTGGGACTTAAAGCAGTATCACATTAATATATTTTAACCTAAAGCTTTGAAAGCGAAATACTTTAATCCATTTTCAGGAAAGTATTTCGCTTTTTTATTTTAAAAAAAAACAGACTAATGCATTTTATGCATCACATGATAAAAAATAAGCATTTTATATCATTATTTCCAGTTTTATATTTGCCAGAAAAAGCAGCAAACCAGGTAAAATATGACTTTAAGCTATACTATTAAATCATTTGATGAATTAACCAATATCGAATTGTACGCCATGCTTCGTTTAAGAAGTGAAATTTTTGTGGTAGAACAAAATTGTCCTTATCTCGATCTCGATAATAAAGACCAAAAGAGTTTTCATCTTCTATATTACGTAAATAATGAATTTGCAGGAAGCACGCGTTTAGTTCCGGCAGGTTTATCTTTTAAGGAAATTTCTATAGGAAGAGTGGTAATCTCTAACTCTCACCGCGGATTAGGGTTAGGAAAAAAACTTATGGAAGCCTCAATTGAAGGCTGTTACGAAAAATTCGGAAATGGTCCTATTCGTATTGGCGCGCAATATCATTTATCCAGGTTTTATCAATCTCTTGGATTTGTTGAGAAGGGAGAAGTGTATGATGAAGACGGAATTCCGCATATCGAAATGTTACGGGTCTAATAGGTTTAAGAAACAATGAGTTTTAAAACGTTAGCCAGAACGGGGTTATGATCTTCGGTTCTCCAATTAAGATAAAGATCTGTTTTTAGCGGAAGCTTAATAAATCGGATGCCTGAAATTTCATGAAAAACGTATGAATCCGGTAATATGGCAATACCGAGTCCTTTTCGGACCAACGCAATAATCGCCGATCCAAATTCAGAATGAAGATAAACTTCGGGTGCGCTTTCAAAAGAGTTAAATAATCCTTGTACCAAATCGCTGTAACTGCTTCCTTCGTCTGTAGTAGGCAGTATAAATTTTTGATTAGCAAGAGATTCTTTTGTAAGGTCTTCCAGTTTTCGATACGGATGATTCTCAGGAACTACGATCGATAAATTATCGGTATAGATTTTTTCTGATTTTATATCGCGCGCATGATTAATGTCACGGGTAATAGCCAGATCGATTTTATAATTGAGAAGAAAATCCTGCTGGTTTTCATACAATACCTGAACCAGTTTTATTTTTAATTTGGGAAAAGCATCCGATATTCGGGATAAAATATCCGGCATGATGGAAGCAGAAATAGAATCAGGATGAGAAATCGTAATCGTACCGCTTTCGCCTAAATGAATCTGTCGGGCCGATTGATGAATGTACTCTAGTTTACTGAGTTCTACTTCCCATTTTTCCTGAAGAAATCGACCGGCATCCGTAAGTTTGACATTGCGTTTATTACGTTCAAACAACTTGACACCCAGCTGGTTTTCAAGGGACTGAATCTGGCGGCTGAGAGCTGATTGTGTAATATTCATTTTTCCGGCAGTATTCCAGAAATGAAGTTCGCGGGCAAGAGCCAAAAAATATTTAATCTGCTGTAAATCCATTGATGCAATTTACGCATTTAATACAAATAAAAAATAGGTTTTAATGCATTAATAATTTAATATAATGAATACGATCAAAATAAATAAAGCCCTAATAGCTGATGCTGAAAGGCTTCAAACTATAGGAAGAATTACTTTTTCGGAAACATTTGCTACGAACAATTCAGATGAAAATATGATCAAATATCTGAATGAAAGTTTTGCCATCGAAAAACTAACAGCAGAACTCCAAAATAAAGATTCTCACTTTTATTTAGCAGAATTAGAAGGAAAAGTAATTGGCTACCTCAAATTAAATACGGGCGAGGCTCAAACCGAAATGAAGGATAAAAACGCACTCGAAATAGAACGTATTTATGTTTTAAAAGAATTTCATGGTAAAAAAGTGGCTCAGGAACTTTACAATCAGGCTCTGCAAAAAGGAGAGGAAATAAAAGCAGATTATATTTGGCTTGGTGTCTGGGTAAATAATTTCAGGGCAGTAAGCTTTTACACCAAAAACGGTTTTGTAGAATTTGGAACTCATATTTTCAAATTGGGCGATGACGAACAAACGGATTTAATGATGAAAAAAGTTTTAAAATAAAATGAAACAAAAACAAATTCTATTGGTTTTACTCATTATTGGTACTGCTTTTTGGGGAATATCCTATTCTGTTACCAAACTGGCAGTTGGGAATTATTCTCCCTCAACCTTTTTATTCTATCGCTTTTTAATGGCCGTAGTGGTTCTAACCATAATTTTTTGGAAATATGTTAGAGAAACCACCTTCGAATCTATTAAAACCGGTGCTATCCTGGCAGTTCCTATGTTTTTAGGCATTCATCTGCAAACCGTCGGTTTAAAATACACCGATGCTTCTCAGTGTTCTTTTATCGCCGGATTATGTGTCATTATTATTCCGTTAATAAAACTCACCGTTTACAAAACTAATATCCCTTTAAAAATCTGGATAGCAGCCATAACGGCATTATGCGGTTTGTTTGTCATAGCCGTAAAAGAAGAATTCACCATAAACCTGGGAGATTTATACACAATTGCCGGAGCTTTTGCTTTTGCTGTTTATTTAATTTCTGTAGAAAAACATGCGGCTGTTAAAAATCTTTTAACGTCAATCGTTCCCATGTTTGCAATCTGTGCCATGCTGACTTTCTTTTTGGCCCTTACAGATCAAAATTCCGATTGGTTTCCTAAAGACAATACATTTTGGCTTGGCGTTGTTTACTGTGCTTTGTTTTCTACAGCATATATGTACACGATTTCAAATATTTCCCAGCGTTATTTATCGGCAGAAAGAGTTGCCGTTATCTATTTGTTTGAACCTATTTTTGGTGCGATTGCAGCTTTCTTTATTCTAGGCGAAAACCTTTCGGTACGATTGCTTTTGGGAGGCAGTCTTATTTTTGCGGCAACTATTATTTCAGAAGTAAATTTTAAAAGAAAACAAAGCATAAATGTTTAAAACATAAAAAAGCTCAATTCAAATGAATTGAGCTTTTTGGTTTTCATCTTACTTCAATTTTATTATTCAAGCATCTTTTCTCTTTCCCAAAAACGATGTCTTCCCAGAGCTTTTATAAAGGAAGTGCTCAAAGCCTTGTCAGCAATAGTTTCACTTTGTAAAACTCCGGCATCTTTTTCTTTTATATCTCCTTTATTTTTTAATATCTGGGTTCCTTCGGCTTCAGCTGCAATAAATTTACAATGATTGTAAGTATCGTTTATAAATTCTTTCACTTCTTTTATTTTTGAAAGAGCATCGATCCCTTTACCGCCGGGAATAAATATACCATCAAAAAGTACTGAAGCTGCAATTTTATACGTCTGGTCAACCGGAATTTCTGTTCCTTCTTCAGACACAATTGTTCCCAAATGCGGTGCAATAATTACAGCTTTTGCCCCGGCGTTTTGAAGCGCCGTTTTCATTGCTTTTACCGAATCCCCATTTACCCCTTCGGCGCATAAAAAAGCAATTTGTCTTGTGGCAATGGTATTAGAAATTGTTGGATTTTTCAGCATACTCAAAGCGTCAGAATTTTGAATGTTTTGCTTTACTTTTGTTGGTTCGTGATGACCATTATCATCAGCACCTACCCCATGATTTATGGGTTTTTCAATAGTTTTAGGAACTGGAATTCCCAGACTTTTAGCCACTTTCGCTGCCAATTCGGAATTAATAAAATTAAGTAATCCCAGCATTCTTTCGCGAATAGCAACTGTTTCTACTTTTCCTAATTCAAAAGATAATGCGTTAGCGATATGATCTTGTTCGATAGCAGTCTGGCTGTTGTAAAAAAGTGCCGCCTGGCTAAAATGATCTGAGAAACTTTCGCTTCTTTCTCTTATTTTATGTGCATCAATTCGTTCATTAAAACTGGCAAATCCGCCTTCGTCAATTTTGGCCTGAAAAGGACAGCCACCTCCCAGTGAATTAGGATGATAACTCACCTTTCCAGTCGCAATTTCCTGACGCATATGTCCGTCGCGCTGGTTGTTGTGCATTGGCGCTATTGTTCTGTTAATTGGAATTTCGTGAAAATTTGGACTTCCTAATCTTGATAACTGCGTATCGGTATAAGAAAATAATCGGCCTTGTAATAGAGGATCATTGGTAAAATCAATACCAGGTACAATATGCCCCGGATGAAATGCAACCTGCTCTGTTTCTGCGAAAAAATTATCAGGGTTTTTATTCAATACCATTTTTCCAATAATGGTTACCGGAACTAATTCCTCAGGAACTAATTTTGTTGGATCCAGCAAATCAAAATCATATTTATGTTCATCGCTTTCCGGAATAATCTGAACGCCTAACTCCCACTCCGGGAAATTTCCGGAATCAATAGCTTCCCATAAATCCTGTTTGTGAAAATCGGAGTTTTTACCTGATATTTTTTGTGCTTCGTCCCAGGCAACGGCATGCGTTCCTAATTTTGGTTTCCAGTGAAATTTTACGAAATGCGATTCATTTTGTTTGTTTACAAATCTAAAAGTATGAACACCAAAACCTTCCATCATTCGTAAACTTCTCGGAATTGCCCTGTCGCTCATTACCCACATAATCATATGCATAGACTCGGGCATCAGTGAAATAAAATCCCAAAAAGTATCATGTGCCGATGCTGCCTGCGGAATCTCATTGTGAGGCTCGGGTTTAACAGCATGAATTAAATCCGGAAATTTCATGGCATCCTGAATAAAAAATACAGGCATATTATTTCCAACCAAATCAAAAATACCTTCCTGGGTATAAAATTTTACAGCAAAACCACGCACATCACGGGCTAAATCTGTAGAACCTCTTGAACCGGCAACAGTTGAAAAACGAACAAAAACGGGAGTTTTAATACTGGTATTATTTAAAAATCCTGCTTTGGTATATTTTTCCATCGAATTGTAAAGTTCAAAATATCCATGTGCGGCAGAACCTCTCGCATGAACGATTCTTTCCGGAATTCGTTCGTGGTCAAAATGGGTTATTTTTTCTCTTAAAATAAAATCTTCTAAAAGAGATGGGCCTCTTTCTCCAGATTTTAGGGAGTTGTTATTGTCATTTATCTTAACTCCTTGATTAGTTGTTAAAAACTGATTTTCTGCGTGAGATTTATTTAAATCTAAATCTCTTTGTTTTTCATCAGAATTATCAGGGTTTGGTTTCTTTGAATTTTTCATTTTTTCTTTGTTTTAACATTTATTATTTTTTTTGACGTAATAAAGTTTCATTTCTATAAATGAGGTTGTAATAGAAATTCTATCAAAGATAACCGACACATGATAGTGAAAATTATACAATTAAATTTTAGAATTACATCATTTAAACTATCCACAAAAAAATCGTTACATACTGATAATTATATAATTACAAATTTTAATAGTATAAGTAAAAAACGCTTTTCTGAAATAACTTTGATATACGATTCAAATTAATTTTAAAAAAAGAGCTGTATGGTTTTATTCATTATTTTACAACTACTGCTGGTTTCTATTGGCGCAACCTCAGCCATGACCTGGTTCAGTTACGCTATGTCAAAAAGCTTTAGGGAACTGTACAAAGAGCCGGTATTGCTCGCTTTTGTTTTAGAAAAAATGAACTTGAATCGCTCCGAACAATCAAAGAAAACCTGGGGGTGGTTATTGCACTACATAATCGGTTTTTTGTTTGTGCTTGGATATCATATCATTTGGGTAAAGGACATATTAGCAATTTCGCCGTTAAGTGCTCTCCTACTAGGAGTAATTAGCGGTTTGATTGGTATTATCAGCTGGGTATTTATTTTCAAAATGACCCATCATCAACCCCCAATTGACTTTAAGGGTTATTATATTCAGCTGTTCTTTGCTCATATCATTTTTGCTATTGTAGCCACTGCGCTTTACTCTATTACTTTAACTCTTTTAATACTAGCAAACGCCTATGTCACTGTCTAAATACAACGAAAAGAGAGATTTTAAGCAAACACGCGAACCAAAGGGCAAGGTCGAAAAATCGGCCAGTGAACTAATATTTGTGGTTCAAAAACACGCTGCATCGCATCTGCATTATGACTTTAGATTAGAAATGGATGGTGTACTCAAAAGCTGGGCGGTTCCTAAAGGCCCTTCAATGGATCCGGAAGTGAAACGTCTTGCCATGATGGTCGAAGATCATCCGTACAGCTACAAAGATTTTGAAGGAACAATTCCGGCCGGAAATTATGGCGCAGGAAATGTAATTGTATGGGATAATGGAACTTATACTTCTGACGAGAGAACAACTTCGGCAGAAAAGCAACTCTTAACCGACCTAAAAAAAGGACGTTTGAGTTTTATCTTAAAGGGGAAAAAACTTAAAGGAGAATTTTCATTGGTAAAACTTCATGGAAAGCAGGAAAATGCATGGCTGCTGATTAAAAAGCAAGATAAATATGCTTCTGATATTGATATTTTAGAAAAAAATAAATCGGTTATTTCTAAAAGAAGTCTGGAAGAAATGGAGAAAAAATCTGCAAAAATGATAACAGAACAAGAAGAAAAAACAACCGAAAAAACCATAAAAAAAAAGCCAGCAGCAAAAACAATAAAAGCTGAATTCATAAAGCCGATGCTTGCCAATACTACTGAAAAACCGTTTGATGATGAAGAATGGATTTTTGAGAATAAATATGATGGTTATCGCACTATTGCTGTTGTTAATGCTGATAAAATCGAATTATTCAGCAGAAATAAAATTTCTTTCGACACCAGTTTTAAACCTATTGCAGATGAATTAAAAAAAATAGATCATACTGTGGTTCTCGATGGCGAGGTCGTAGTAGAAAACGAAGCAGGAAAGGCTGATTTTCAAATGCTTCAAAATTACCTTAAAACCGGAATTGGAAATTTAAAATATTATGTTTTTGATCTCCTCAATTTAGATGGAAATCCGGTAACCGAATTATCTCTCCTGGATCGAAAAGAACTGCTTAAAATTTTATTTAATAAATATCAATTCTCGAATATTTTTTATTCTGAACATACAATCGGAAACGGTATTGCCCAATTTGAACAAGCACAAAAAAATAAAAGCGAAGGAATTATTGCCAAAAAAGCAGAGAGTTCTTATGCGGTTGCTGGGAGAAGCAGTAACTGGCTGAAAATTAAAATTTCGAACGAAGAAGAAGCAATTATTATCGGAATTACAGAACCAAAAAATTCCCGAAAATATTTTGGTGCCATTCTTCTGGGTCAGTATAGCGGCAAAAGACTGCAATACATTGGTAAATGCGGTACTGGCTTTACCGAAGCTGTTTTAAAAGAACTTTATTCTAAACTAAAACCTCTTTTTACAGACCAATCCCCGTTGAATGAAAAAGTTCCTTTACGAGATAAAATTCAATGGGTCAAACCAAAATTAGTTTGTCAGGTAAAATATTCAGAATGGACAGAAGATAATAATTTAAGACATCCCGTTTATCTGGGATTAAGAATTGATAAAAAGGCAGATGAAGTTGTTTTTAATGGAAATGATAAGAAAAATGATCCTAACAACGACCGTGATAATGAAAATGAAAATACTAAAGATATAAATCTTAATCCGATTAAAATGGGAGATTTAAAAAACAAAACTGAAAATGATTACGATTTAAAAGTGGGTAAAACAACTCTTCATTTAACGAATCAGAACAAAATATATTTTCCTAAAGATGGAATTACCAAGGGCGACATTATTCAATATTATAACGAAGCTGCTACACTCATGCTGCCTTATTTAAAAGATCGTCCGGAATCGATGAACCGTTTTCCTAACGGAATTGATTCGCCTAGTTTTTATCAAAAAGACATTGATGTTGATAAAACTCCAAAATGGCTTAAAACGAAAAAAATCTTTTCAGAATCAAACGATGCTGATGTTAATTATCTTGTTTGTAATGATAAAGAAACCTTGCTTTATATGGCGAATTTGGGCTGTATTGAAATAAATCCATGGAATTCAACGATTAAAAGCATTTCAAATCCGGATTGGCTGGTTATTGATTTAGATCCCGCAAAGGAAGATGATTTTAAAATTGTGGTCGAAACAGCTTTAGTGGTGAAAGAAGTGATGGATGAACTGGAAACTGAATGTTTGTGCAAGACTTCTGGAGCTACGGGACTGCATATTTATATACCACTAGGTGCACAATACGATTATGATTCTATTAAAATTCTGGCAGAACTAATAGCCAAAGAAGTACACACAAGGCTCCCTAAAACAACTTCAATAGAACGAAGCATCAAAAAAAGAAAAAATAAATTATATATCGATTTTCTTCAAAACCGAAGAGGACAAACTTTAGCGGCTCCTTACTCTGTCCGTCCTAAACCAGGCGCAACGGTTTCGACACCTTTAGAATGGAGTGAAGTTAATGAAAAACTGCATCCGTCGCAGTTTACAATTAAAAATGTATTGCAGCGGTTTGAGAAAAAAGGTGATTTATGGAAACCTGTTTTATCAAAAGGTGCCAATATCAAAAAAATTATAAAGAAATTAGAAGAAAAACAAAGTGGTGATGAATAATGCGACTAAGATGATTTTTTCGTTTTAGTTTCTAAACTTGCTTTCAACATAGACATTAAGTCATCACTTTGTTTGTTATGCACTACTTTTAGTTTCGTAGCTTTTTGTACTTTTCCTTTGGCTTTCTTTTTAATAATATCTAAAAGTTTGGCCGTATATTCGTCTTTAAAACCAGTAATGTCAAATTTTTCAGTAAGCTGATCGATTAATTTTTCGGCCATATCCATTTCTTTTGTGGCTTTTTTAGAAACCGGAGGCAGTTTTAATTCATCTGTATTTCGTATTTCCTGTTCAAATCTTATTCGGTTTAAAACAATCACATTTTTATATGGTTTTAGAATAGCAAGACTTTCTTTATTTCGCAAAACAAAACGGGTTACTCCTACTTTTCCCGAAGCTTCGAGTGCATCACGAAGCAGTCCATAGGCGTTCATAGCGCCTTTGTCCGGCTCCAGATAATAGGGCTGTTCGTAATAAATACTCTGGATTTCTTTTTCAAAAGCAAAACTTTCTATATCAATCGTTTTGGTTTTAATGGCATCTGCAGCTTCGAAATCAGAATCTTCAAGGATGACATATTTATCTTCAATTTTATAGCCTTTTACAATGTTTGAAAAATCAACTTCTTTACCTGTATTTTCATTAACACGTTTAAACTTAATATTTGCATGGTCTTTTTTGTCCAGCATGTCCATATCAAGACTGCTTTCCTGAACCGCCGAAAACATTTTTATTGGAATATTAATTAATCCAAAACTAACTGATCCTGTCCATATCGATCTCATAACTCTCTGATTTAATTAACCTTAAAATTAAATCAGATTCTGTTGTAAACTTTATAACATCATGAGAATGTTTTACAAAATACCGACTCACGATTAGCACTGAAAACCAAAATCAGCGCAGTTTTTTCCTGAGATAAATTTGTTTTTCTAAATTTTCTGTTGTTTCGTCAAAGTCAAATTCTTCATAATTTAAAGCTTTCAGTGTTTTAGTTAAAACATCTTCTGCTGCAAAAGCTTTTACCCAAATTAAATCGTGTTTTCGCTGCAACGCAATTTCTTCGGAACGTTTAAAAAGTACAACTAAATCTTCCTCATTAAAATAAATGATATCTTTTAGACAAATGGCCTTTTCTGCTCCCAGGTTTTCATTGGTAAGTCTCGAAGAATCCAGTTTTAAAAATGACTGCGGATTTTCGCCGTCGTGTACCATCAGAATTTCAATTGAAAAATCATTTTGTATTCTGAAGAGTTCTTTTTGAGAAAATTTTTCCTGGGCATATTTATCGGCCAAATCTTTTGCCTCAAATAAACGCTCATAATACTGAAGGGCCTGACTTTCCATCCAGACTACATTATCATTAATTATCACTACAAATCTTGCTGTTTTGCTCATAATTTTCTTTATTGATGAAGAAGCAAATTTGCAGAGATTTTTGTTTTAAGAAAAGAGCAATACGACGGTTGTTTTGTTCGAAAAGGCTTTTTTTTTTAAGGGGCTAAGATGCTAAGGGGCTGAGGGACTAAGTTTTTTTTTTCGAGATTAAAAACTGAAACTGAAAACTGAGACTGAGACTGAGACTGAACACTGAACATTACTTCCGATATTCCAACGGAGAAATCCCTGTATGATTTTTAAAAAACCTTCCAAAAGCAGATTGATTTTGAAAGTTCAATTCGTCACTGATTTGATTAATGGTTAGACTTTTATTCTGTAACAGCACTTTGGCTTCCAGAATTACAACTTCATTAATCCAGTCACTTGCTGTTTTGCCGCTGTTCTTTTTAATTACTTCCGACAGATATTTTCGGGTTACATGTAAGGCATCGGCATAATATTCAACAGATCGCTGTTTTAAAAAATCTTTAAAAAGAAGTTTTTTAAATTTTTCGAATATTGGATTTTGAGTTATTTCAGCAGAAACCACTTCCTGAACCGAATCAAGTTCGTATATCAAAATGTAAAGATAACTAATAAGTGCCGCCGACTGATGCTTAGAACTGCCTTCTAAAAGTTCTTTTATCAAATTGAAAATACGCTCAAATTTAATTTTTAAATCTCCGTTGAGTTCCAAGACATTATTGTTTTCGAAAAACTCATATTGCGATAAAAAGAAAACGTTGGTCTGGCTTTCCAGAAAGAACTGCGGCTTAAAGAATATAATATCAATTAAGATTTTATTGCTGTTTTTGGTAAAACTTCTAGTCACTGTAGGACCTAACGCAATAACCGCCGGCGCGTGGATTGTTCTTTTGTCTAACTGCGTCTGAATTATAATAGAACCTTCTCTTAAAAACTCAATCGCATAACTTTCTGCCCGATAGGGCTCGTTTATATACGGATGTTCTGTAGTTTGAGTGTAGAAATAATCCTTTTCATCAGCACTTGAAAAAAGGCTTTTATGCTCCGTTAAGGAATAGGTTAGGATTTTATTTTTCAAAACTTTCTTTTGTAATGATACACCTCAAAGATAATGAATGATCACGATATGATAAGAAACAAAAATGGCGCAAAAAAAGCGCCATTCTTAATTTTATTTAATATAATCATCGACAATTAACAATCAACTATCAACAACTTATTTCTTGTCTATTTTATAAAGTCTTCCCTGATCAGTTACGGCGTATAAAGCACCATCACTGCCCTGCGTAATATCTCTAAAACGCTGACCTTCGCCTGCCAGAAGTCTTTCTTCTCCTACTACTTTATTGTCTCTAATCACCAATCTTGCAATATGCGTCGCGCTTAAAGAACCAATAAAAAGGTTATTCTCCCACTCTGGTACACGATTTCCTGTGTAGAATGTCATACCGCTTGGAGAAATAACAGGATCCCAATAATAAACCGGCTGTTCCATTCCCTCTTTCTGTTGAATCGCTTCACCAATTGGTTGTCCGCTGTATTCAATTCCGTAGGTAATCGTAGGCCATCCATAGTTAGAACCAGCTTTAAGACGGTTTAACTCGTCGCCTCCTCTTGGACCGTGTTCACTTTGCCAGATTTCTTTAGTAACCGGATGAATTGCCAGTCCCTGAGGATTTCTATGTCCGTAAGTATATAATTCAGGTAATGCTCCTGCACCGTTAAAAACTGGATTTCCAGGTGCTGGCTGTCCGTCTTTTGTAATTCTTAAAACTTTACCCAAACTTGCCGTAAGTGATTGTGCCAAAGGTCTGGTTTGCAAAACGGAACGCTCTCCTGTACTTACCACAAGATTTCCGGTTTGGTCAAAAAGAATACGGCCTCCGTAATGAAGATCACTTGGATTTGCCGGGCTAGATCGGTAAATAACAGTTGCGTTTTCGATTGTTTTTTCATTAGCTGCCAGTTTTCCTTTTGCAACAGATGAAATATTTCCGCCAGTTACTGCTTCAGAAAACACCCAGTAAATCATCCTGTTAGTCGCAAAATCAGGATCAAGACATAAACCTAATAAACCTCCCTGATTAGCAGGGTTAACAGCAGGCAGACCTGTAATAGGTTCACTGACAACTCCGGCAGTAGTAACAATACGCAAAGTTCCCGTTGTTTTTTGAGTAACTAAAAGTCGTCCGTCAGGAAGTGCTTTAACGCCCCACGGACTAGTAAGCGCGCTTGTAATAATATCCGCTTTAAACTCTGTATTTGTAGTCATACCATTAATTCTGGTTTGTCCGGTAAATGCAGGTTTATATTGTGTATTGGCTGGATTAGTTTCTACAGGATCAGTTACTGTTCCGCCTCCATTCTCAGGAGAATCATTATTAGAACAACTAAAGGCAAATAATGCACTTGAAAGAATGAAAATGTACTTTAAATTTTTCATAGTAGTTATTTATTAAATTAATTTGGGTTATAACGCCAAATATCTAAAAATAATAATGGAAAATTTTATATAATTTAAGGTATAACTTACAGAATTTCATTGATAAAAAAAGTCCAATTCAGGATAATTGGACTGTCTTATACAATATTTCAGAATAGTTTACCAGCTGTATTTCAAAATCAATCTTGCATTAAATGGAGTTCCTGCAGTAAAGTGAATTTCTTCTACAGGATCTGTTTCATTTGCCAATCTCGTTTCTGTTAAGAACTGTGTTTCTTTCCATTTTGTATTAAAAATATTGTCGATGTTTATTCCTATAGATACTTTTTTAATTTGATAATTTACAGAAAAATCGGTAATGCAGTAACCTTTTGCCACAACCGAATTATCTTCATTCGCTGGACGATCACCCAGAAATCTTGTTCTCAAACTTCCTGAAAACCCTTTTAAGTCTTTTACCGAAAATCCGTTTACCAAAGTATGAACCGGAGCAAGCGGTAAATAATCTTCTCCTTTTGGTTCGTCTATAGATCGTGCATGAGTATAGGTATAATCTGTATTCCAGAATAACCAATTGGTTAACTGATATCTAAAACCAAAATCAAATCCTTTTCTTTCTGTTTTACCGCTTGGTTCAACAACAGCTTCGTCTCCTACATAAACAAATTCCTGTGCCAGATACAAATACCAAATTGCCGAGTTTACTATCATTCTTGGAAAAGGTTTCCAATTAATTCCTAAATCAGCACCATAAGTTTCCGGAAGAATTTTTTCTCCTTTTTGCGCTACAACTACACGAGTATCATTGCTGTGAAAACCTTTTCCTAATTTTAAGAAATATTGAAGACTTTCATTCTGAGTATATAAAAAATTTAGTTTTGGACTCACAATCGCTTTTGTCTGTGTTTGATTGCTATAAGTCGATGCCAATTGGTCTTCATAACCAAATTTGAAATAATCTAATCTTAATCCCGAATTAATCAGCCATTTACCTGATGTAAAATCAAAACTGGTATAAGAAAAAAGATTGGTCTGATTGACAGTTCCTAAACTCAAATAATCCAGAACCGTTTTTCTGTTTAAAGTATGCGATAATTCAACATCTTTATTATTATCGTTTCTTAATCCTGCACCCAGTTTAAAAAGCCATTTTTCATTCAGTTTCTGATTGTATTCTGACTGAAATCCTACGATAGTTCTGTTTTCCTTTTGTTTAATCTGATCTCCGTTTACAGGATCATTTAAGAAAAAAGTAAAATTTGAATACAATTCAAAATCATATTTACTCAAATACGCTGTGTTTTTTATATGCGTGTTCTCATCAATTTTGGCATCATACTGCAAATTAAAGTTTGTTCTGCTGGTCGATCCGCCTTCATTTGGGTCGATTGCGCCAAAATGCGAAATCGTTCCGTCGTTTACGGCACGATCCGGGATTTGTCCGCTGGCATCCCATTGACTTTTAAAATGCGAAACCGAAAGTGCCAGTTTATCCCCGTTAGCCGTTTTAGCCGAATATTTTCCGAACAAATTAATACGGTTAAAGTTTTGAGGAGCATCAAAATAACCATCGGTCATCATATATTCTCCGGCAAAATAAGCCGACTGGTTTTCTTTGTTCAACAAGTTGAATAAAGCCACTGTTCTAAAGGTATCAAACTGTCCGCCTTCAAAAGAAATTGTGTTTTTGTCTAAGGCTTTTTTAGTATTAAAACCTACATAACCTGCCGTTGTAAAATCGCCTTTGTCAACAAAATACGAACCTATGTCAAAATCTATATTGTCGACTGTTTCCGGAATTACAAAATGAAGGTCAGCATAACCTTGTCCGTGTGCGTGCGAAACCATATTTACCGGCATTCCGTCAACGGTAACATTAATATCGGTTCCGTGATCGCAGTCAAAGCCTCTTAAAAAAATTTGTTCTGCTTTTCCTCCTCCCGCATGCTGGCCAATAAAAAGTCCCGGAACTTTACGCAATAAATCTTGTGAATTGGATATAGGCTGAATTTCTAAATCAATTTTAGAAATTGTGTTTAAGTACTTTAAATTGTTTGTGATTCGAACTTCTTCGAGCATAAAAGGCTTTTCTTCTAACGCGATAGAAAGAAAATCATTGGAAGAAAGTTGTATGGTTTGCGTTATAAAACCCTGTTTGGAAATTTGAAGGCTGTCGTTCACTTTAGTTTCTTCTAAAGTAAATTTTCCGTTTACATCAGTGTGTGCGTGTGTTTTTGAAATCAAATCTCGAATTAAAACATCTGAAAGAGGTTTTCCGTTTTCATCATTTACAATTCCGGAAACAGATTGTGATTGTGCTGAAAAATAACAAATAGAAACTAAAAGAACAAATAAAAATCGCATGCTGTAAAAAAAAATAGATAATAAATTGCTGCAAAAGTAATACAAAAAAAATAAGAAAAGCCTTATTTATTTAATTTAGAACTTTTCTTATTTAGTATTTGTTTTTTTAGAAAAAAATTAATCCCACTTATTAGTCTTTGAAACAGCAAATTTTCCTGCTCCTGTAAAGAATAAGGCAGCCGCACCAAAAAGGTAAAGCATCAGCAGTTCATTAGCATAACCTCCATGTTCGCTAATTGAAAAAATATCCTGAGCATGTGCCACAGCAATGGCAACAATACAAGTTATGGCAAGAAAAACCGAAGCAATTCTGGTACGGAATCCTAATAAAATAGCAATAGGTGCTAAAAATTCTCCAATGTAAACAGCGTATCCAAAAGCGCCCATATTTTCTACCAGAAAAGAAATTCCATGCAGCACTTTTGAAATACCGTGAAAAAGCATTAAGCCTCCTGTACTGATTCGTAATAGTAGTAATCCAAGGTCTGTGTTTTTTGAAATCATAATAATTTTGTTTTGGGTTTTAAAAAAAATTAAATACAAATTTGGCTTGTAAAGCGGCTAAAATACAAAATTATATTACAAAAGAAACTTACTATTTAAATACATTCTAAATAAATAATTTTCTTATTCACAGACCCTAGTTCAATATTTGTTTTTAAAATTTAATGGCAATTTTTCCAATTGTCTTTCCTGATTCTAAAAGCTGATGTGCTTTTTTTAGATTTTCTGCAGAAAGTCCGTTGTAAGTCTCTTTTAAAGTTGTTTTTAAAACACCGCTATCTAATAAATCGGCTATTTTGTTTAAAATGTTGTGCTGCTCGATCATATCATCGGTTTGAAACATTGAACGTGTGTACATGAATTCCCAAGAAAAGGAAACACTTTTGCTTTTCAATTTATTTAAAGCTACCGGATCACTGCTTCCGGTAATAGAAGCGATATGTCCTTGTGGTTTAATTAGTTCAACCATGGAATCCCAATAAGAATTGGTATCTACAAAGTCTAAAATAAAATCAACGTTTTGAAAACCGGCATTCCTAACCGAAGTAATCAAATCTTTATGATCGACAACAAAATCTGCTCCTTGATTTTTGCACCATTCAATGGTTTCCGGGCGCGAAGCTGTTGCAATAACAGTCAAACCTGCAATATTTTTAGCCAGCTGAATGGCAATTGAGCCTACCCCGCCGGCACCGCCAATAATCAAAATTGATTTTCCTTTGTCTTTTTCAGGACTTATCCTAATTCGGTCAAACAAGATTTCCCAGGCCGTTAGTCCTGTTAATGGTATTACTGCGGCTTCTTCAATAGTAAGTGATTTTGGTTTTCGGCCCACAATTCGTTCGTCGATAATTTGATATTCGGCATTGCTTCCCGGTGTGGTAATATCACCGGCATAATATACCAGATCTCCCACTTCAAACAAAGTAACTTTTTCTCCAACTGCCTGCACAATTCCAGCGGCATCCCAGCCAATAATTTTTGGTGTTTCTAAAACAGTATCTTTTGCAGCGCTCTGACGAATTTTAAAATCAACCGGATTTACTGAAATGGCCTCAATTTTTACTAATAAATCATGTTCTCCGGGAGTTGGTTTTACTGTTTCAAATTCAATGAAACTTTCTTTTTCTTCTATAGGTAATGATGATTTGAATCCTATTGCTTTCATCTTTTTAGATTTTGATTTAAATTATAATAACAAATATACGAGCAGTTTAAATCTGAAAAGTGGTATATTTTTATCCTATATCGGTAGAAATTCAGCAATTGTTTTAATAACTGCAGGCATCAAACTTTTTTATTTCATGC
Organism: Flavobacterium johnsoniae; assembly: GCF_001879205.1. Lineage (GTDB taxonomy): Bacteria > Bacteroidota > Bacteroidia > Flavobacteriales > Flavobacteriaceae > Flavobacterium > Flavobacterium johnsoniae_A. Next base: position 178,273 of record NZ_MLFK01000008.1, on the reverse strand, counting down.
GGGTTCAAAAAAGAGAAAATACAGATTTATTTCAATTAATCTGCTATAATCTTTTAAATCTGCATGAAAAATATATTTAAAAAGTAAATTTGCTAATAAAAAATATCTCAAAATGAATATCAGAAAGGCCGAAAAATCAGATTCAAAATATATAGCGCCAATTTTACTATTGGCAATGGAAGACATTCTATATAAATTTATTGGTAAAGAAGATTATAAAAGTGCGCACGACTTTCTTTTTTATTTTGTTGAAAAAGAGAACAATCAATACTCCTATCAAAATTGTTATGTAGCCGAATCTGAAAATGAAATTATCGGCGCAGTGAATGTTTATAATGGTGCCGACTTACATAAACTGCGTATTCCTATTATTGAGTATATCCGATTGAATTATAATCCTGATTTCAATCCGGAAGATGAAACCGAAGCCGGCGAATATTATATTGACTCTTTAGGAATAAATCCTAATCATCAGGGCAAAGGAATTGGTTCTAAAATTCTGCAATTTTTGATAGAAAAATACGTTCATAAAAATAAAGACATTTTAGGTTTACTTGTAGAAGAAGATAATCCGCAGGCTAAAAAGTTATACTTAAGACTTGGTTTTAAACCAGTTGGGCATAAAATTTTAGTAAAAAAGAATTTGGAACATCTTCAAATAAAAAATTAATTAAGAATGAGAAACATATCAATTGGGCAGGCAGGTTTGATTTTAAGAATAGTTTTAGGAATTACAATGTTATCAGCTGTTGCTGATCGATTTGGACTTTGGGGAGCTCCGGGTTCTAATGGAGTGGCATGGGGAAACTGGGAAAACTTTGTTATTTATACTCAAACTCTTAACCCTTTTGCTTCTAAATCTACTGCAGAAATATTGGGCGCGATAGCGACTTTCTTTGAAATTTTATTATCGGTTTTATTACTCTTCGGTTTTAAAACCCGAATCGCTGCTTTGGGCACTTCTGTTTTAATGCTTGTCTTTGCATTCGCAATGGCAATATCTGTTTCGGTAAAAGCACCATTTGATTATTCGGTTCTAACAAGCGCAGCTGCGGCATTATTGCTTTCTACTATAGGTAAAACTGTTTTTGCCGCTGATAATAGGATATAGTTTTTTAGTATTCAGTTTTGAGTATTCAGTCTCAGTGTTGGTTTGCGGTAGTTTAAAAAAGCACAAACTTTGTCAAAGTTTTAAACTTTGACAGAGTTCCTGAAAACTGAAAACTGAGACTGAATACTCAAAACTGAATACTCAAAAACATTTTTAAGGTATATTTAAGTTCCAAAAATCACTGGGAACAGATATCTATTCGTAAATTAGCCCTCAGCAAAATTTATCTTAATGACAGTACTTACTTTTACTCTGATTATGCTGCTCGGTGCTTTTTTAGCCGGCTTTATTGGTTCATTATCAGGCTTGGGCGGAGGTATAATTATTATCCCTCTTTTGACTATAATTCTTGGTGTTGACATTCATTATGCAATTGGAGCGGCTTTAGTTTCGGTTATTGCCACTTCTTCGGGCTCTGCTGCTGCTTATGTAAAAGAAGGGATTACCAATATGAGGCTCGGAATTTTTCTGGAAATCGCGACTACAATTGGGGCGGTTTGCGGCGCTTTGCTTTCTACCATTGCTCCTACTTCATTTATTGCAGTTTTATTCGGGCTTACTTTAATATTTTCAGCCATAAATTCCCTTCGAAAGAAAGAAGAACATATCGTTTTAGAATCGAGCCCTCTGGCTAAAAAACTCAGGCTTGAGGGAACTTACCCAACTCATGACGGAAAAGTGGTGAGTTACGGAACCAAAAACGTAATTGGCGGTTTCAGCATGATGGGCATCGCCGGAATGATGTCGGGTTTATTAGGAATTGGTTCTGGTGCCTTTAAAGTAATAGCCATGGATAACATTATGCGAATTCCGTTTAAGGTTTCAACCACAACCAGTAATTTTATGATGGGGGTTACAGCGATGGCTAGTTCTGTAATTTATATTCAAAAAGGATATATCGAACCGGGAATCTGCATGCCGGTTGTTATTGGTGTACTTTTTGGCGCTATGGCCGGAGCCAAAGTTTTGGTGCGAACAAATCCTAAAAAATTGAGAATCTTTTTTGCATGCCTGATTTTTGTATTGGCAGTTAATATGATTTATAACGGACTTAATGGAAAAATCTAAAATTATGCAGCACGAAAAATTTGGAGAAAAAGATTTTCAAACTATTATTGGAAACTTATTGCGTTACGGTGTCTGGATTTCATTATCGGTTGCTTTTATTGGCGGTATCGTGTATTTAATGCACCACGGAAATGAAATTGAAGATTACTCTGTTTTTAAGGAAAATGACCGAAATATATTTGAAGTTATATCAACTGTTTACAATGGCGCTGTTCAGGGAAATGGGGCGTATTTAATATTCGTTGGAATCATATTACTTTTCCTAACTCCCGTATTCCGGGTTTTGCTTTCTTTATTTTCTTTTATGCTGGAGAAAGATTATTTATATGTTGTCATTACACTGATCGTGATCCTGATTATTATAACAAGTATTTCTTTTGGATTTTCTCATTAATAAAAAGAAGATTTAAACATAAATTTCTCCTTTTAAATATAATACTGCTTTTCCGGATAGTTTTACTCTGTCGTTTAATAAAGTACATGTTAAACTGCCCGTTCTTTCTGAAAGCTGAAAGGCAGTAAGCATTTTTTTGTTTAATTGAGAGGCCCAAAATGGTGTGAGTGTGGTATGCGCAGATCCGCAGACAGGATCTTCGTTAACACCCACTGCAGGTGCAAAAAAGCGGGAAACAAAATCGTGGTCATTTCCTTTTGCTGTTACAATAATTCCTCTTGCTTCTATTTGACTAATCAGTAACAAGTTGGGTTTTAAATTTTGAATATCTTCCTGTTTTTCAAAAACCAGCATAAAATCGGTTTTGCCTTTATAAACAGCAATTGGTGTTCTATCTGTAAGTTCTAAAAACTGATCTGATAATTCTACCTCTTTATAATCATCTGCAGGAAAATTCAAAACAAACGAATCTTCCTCGACAATCACAGATAAATCACCGCTTCGCGGAGAATAGAATTCCAGTATTTTTTTAGAAAAACCTTCTTGCGTAAACAAAACAAAAGCTGCCGCCAAAGTAGCATGTCCGCATAAATCTACTTCTGCTGTCGGCGTAAACCATCTAATTTCAAACTTATTGTCTTTTGGAACATAGAATGCCGTTTCTGATAAATTGTTTTCTGAAGCAATTTTCTGAAGAAGATCATCTGAAATCCATTCTGATAACGGACAAACTGCCGCAGGATTTCCTTTAAAAACCTGATCTGTAAAAGCATCAACCTGATATATGGTAAGTATCATAATTTCTAATTTTTAAGCAAATTTAATGCGCATTAAAACAAAATTACAGATACAATAATTTGATTTTTAACAGGTACAGATTAAACAGCGTTTTTGATTAATAATCCTAAACGCTTTAAATCGGCTTCTACTTTGGGTTTCCATTCCAAAGCAAAATTAAGCCTCAAACAGTTGTTGTACTGATTATGATGCGTAAAAATCCGTCCGGGTGCAAAACCTATCTTTTGCTTTATGGCCGTATCGTATAAAACAGCTGTATCGATATTTTTATCCAACTCAAGCCAAAAAAAAGTTCCGCCCTGAGGTTGTGAAATTTTAGTGTTTTCAGGAAAAAAATCTTCAATAGTACGCTGAAAATGAAGTGAATTAGTATATAATGTACTTCTAAAATTTCTTAAATGATGATCGTATCTTCCGTGCTCTAAAAAATCTGCAATTACTTCCTGATACAACGAGGGCGTACAAATGGTTTCTACCAGTTTTTGCCTGATAATTTTATTTTTAAATTTTCCGGGAGCAACCCATCCCAAACGATAGCCCGGTGCCAGCGTTTTAGAAATTGAGCCGCACCACATTACAATACCTGCCTCATCAAAATACTTACAGGGCTTTGGTCTTGTTGTTCCAAAAAAAAGATTACCGTAAAGATCATCTTCTATTAAGGGAATATTGTGATAAGTAAGCAGCTTAACCAATTCTATTTTACTTTCATCCGGCATTAAACTTCCAAGCGGGTTGCTGAAATTACTCATAAAACAGCAGACATCAATTTTATGAATTACCTTTTTTAAAGCGTCTAAATCTACTCCGGTTGTAGGATGTGTCGGCAGTTCAATAATAGTAAGACCTAAGGTTTGCGCAACCTGGATAATTCCAAAATAAACAGGGCTTTCAATTGCAATGGTATCACCTCTTTTGGTAACAGCCATTAAACAGTTGTAAATAGCATTCATAGCCCCGGAAGTAATTACAAAATCATCTTCTGTGAGTTTTCCTTCCAAAACAATAGACCATTTTGCAAGGTTTCGTCTCAGGTTTGCACTTCCCTGAACGGGTCCATAACCTGAACCGGTTTCTTCTAAGTTTTGAACAGCTTTTATAATTCCCTTATTCAGTTTGGCTATAGGGAGCAGGCTTGGATCTGGAACTCCTAACGAAAATCGGGTAATACTGTTATCGTTCAGGCTATTGAAAACCTTGGTAATCAAGTCTTCCGGCGCAGCTTGCTTCTCTGGCTGTTTTAATTGATTCATTGATGGTATAGACAGTTTTCGATTGGAAGTTTTACTTACATAAAAACCTGATTTTGGGCGAGATTCAATCAAAGATTTACTTTCCAGTTCTAAAAAAGACTGTTTAATAGTATTCAAACTTACATTATGTAATTTTTGAAGAGCCCGAATAGACGGGAGCTTATCTCCTATTTTTAAAGTTTCTGAAAATATTTGTTCTTCAATGATATTTGCAATCTTCTGATATAGAATCTCTTTTGCCATTTTTTTTATATCTGTGTCTGGTAAATTTACTAAAAATTAATCTGTAACCTGTTTATCAATTACAAACTTGTAACCAGCTGGATAATTTTGCGGCGGCATTTTGAATCTTGATCGAACGTGCAGGTGCATCTTTAAATAAAGAATGGCAAGTCTCTTCAGCATGAATTTTTAAATCCTGCTCAGCTTCTATACTATAAAATTCTTTCTCCCAATACGAATTAATTTCAGGTTCTTCCCTTTCATTTATGGTAACAAAGGCATAGCCTACTACCCGGTTTTCGCATAAAGCCACACTCAAGGGAAGACCGAAATCATGGCTCAATTGTGAAATGTTTCGATCCTGAACAAAGTTTTTACTGCTTCTGTTTTGATAAATATTGATAACCGATTTTAAAGAAGATAAACTGATGGGATCAAATTGTATGCTTGGGGTAAGTGTGGTATCCATTGCTTAATAATTTAGTTGCTAAACAAAATTACAACTGCAAAACAATCAGACACAGATACAAAAATCATTAATTTTTAGGATACAGATTTACAAAAAGTATTGCGCTTAAAGATGACTGATTAGATATGAGAAAAAATAAAAATTTAATATCTTTACTATTATGATAGAAATAGGGATTGATAGTTTTGCTTCGGCAATGTATGGCGACAACAATATGCTCAGCAGTGTTGATGCGATGGAACAATTACTGCAGAGAATTGAATTTGCAGATCAGGCCGGATTGGATGTTTTTGGTATTGGAGAACATCATAAAAAGGAATTTCTGGATTCGGCTACGGCGGTAATTTTAAGTGCGGCGGCGGCGAGAACTAAGAATATTCGCTTGGCAAGTGCCGTAACGGTTTTAAGTGCTGCTGATCCTGTAAGAGTATATCAAAGTTTTGCCACCTTAGATTTAATTTCAAAAGGAAGAGCCGAAATTGTAGTTGGTCGAGGATCTGCTATTGAAGCATATCCACTTTTTGGCTTTGATCTTCATGATTATGATGCGCTTTTTAAGGAAAAACTTGAATTGCTTTTGCAGATTAGAGATAACGAATTTATAAACTGGTACGGAAAATTTCGACCGGCATTAAATAATCTTCCTGTTTATCCAAGGGCTTTGCAGGAAAAAATACCGATCTGGCTTGGTGTTGGCGGTACGCCGGAATCTTTTATTAGAGCCGGAAGTTTGGGCTTGCCTTTAATGGTGGCTGTAATTGGCGGACAAACTCATCGTTTTAAACCTTTAATTGATTTGTATCGCGAAGCCGGTAAAGCAGCAGGTTTTCAGCCCCATGAATTAAAAGTCGGATTGCACTCGCCTGGTTATGTTTCAAATTCTACCGAAAAAGCTATCGAGGAATATTATCCGGGTTATGCTGAACTTTGGACAAAATTAGGAAGAGAACGAGGCTGGCCACCGGTTACTAAGGATAAATTCGACGGACTTATTGATGATTTGGGTGTTTTAATTGTAGGAAGTCCGGAAAGGGCCGCCGAGAAAATTTTGCGCCACAGCGAAGCATTAGGCGGAGTTGAAAGATTTACTTTTCAAATGGATAATGCCGGATTGACCCATTCACAATTAATGAACGCCATTGAGCTCATCGGAACAAAATTGATTCCTTTGATTCGAAAAGGATAATCTTTGTCTTGTTTTGGACCACAGATAATTTATTAGGCCACAGATGACACAGATTAAACGGATTTTTACTTTTTTTAATCTTTAACCTTTGTCTCTTTGAACCTTTGTCTCTTTGAACCTCTTAAACGAACCTTTGAACCAAAAAAAAAGCATCCGCTGATAACGGATGCTTTTTTTTTAAAATAGAATTTCTTAGAATTTATAAGTTACACCAACTCTAAAGTTAATTGGCTGTTCTGTCTGCCAATAGTATGATTTAAGATAGGTATAATAAGAACCACTGTAAAGGTATTCGTTTAAGATATTAAATACGTTTGCTGTAATTTTAAACTTTTTAGTATCATAAGATAAACCTCCGTCAAGTTTAAAATAATTTGGAAGTCTTTGTAAACCTGCTCCCCAGTTATCTGTTTGACGGTCTACTAAATATGTTCCTCCAATAGAAGCTCCAAAACCTTTAAGTGAACCACTTTGGATGTTGTAATTTAGCCATGCATTTGCAGTATGTTTAGCAAAACCCGGTACTACAGAGCCTGAACCAATACTAGGAACATTCGATTGCGTTACAATAGATTCCGTATATGCATAATTTGCAATTACATTTAATCCATCAATAATTTTTCCTCTCACATCAAATTCAACACCTTCAGCTCTTTTTTCTCCTAAAATTACTTTGTATGGATCATTTGGACCGTTGTTTGGGTCAGATGTAAGCTCATTTTCTTTTGTAATTCTGTAAGCCGAAAGCGTCGTGCTCCATGAACCGTCAAACCAATCTCTCTTAATACCAAATTCTAAATTGTTACCTGTAAGAGGTTTTATTGGATCACCATTTTGTGTAATTCCTGATTGAGGGATAAAAGCCTGATCGTATAGCCCATAAACAGCTGTATTTTGATCTATAGAATAACTAACTCCAACACGAGGTGTTATATGACTGTCTTCTTGTGTTTCTCCCCAGCTTGACTGACTTATCCAGGTATATCTTGCCGCAAGAGTTAATCTTAATCTATTTTCAAAAAAGCCAAGTTCATCCTGTACATAACCTGCTGCATATTCAGAGCTCATGCGTCCTCCGGCTCTTATGCTTAGAGGTGTTTCGTGGTCAAATTGAGGAAAACCATTAGATGGCGTACCATAATTTGGATTATAGACATTAAAAGGTTTATCCAGCGTATCAAGATCATGAGATTGTCCCCAGTCTGCCATATAATCTTTACTTCCTAAATCTATTCCAGTCAATACTTTGTGTGTAATTGGCCCTGTACTGAATTTTCCGTTTAAGAATATTTGTCCTAAATACATATTACTTTCTGCATCCCAAATACCCACATTTCTAATAATATCTCCGTTACCAATAAACTTATCAAGGACTTTATCGCCATCAGTATCTACTCCGGCCGGACCAACTAAACTTGGCCAAGAGCTGTAACCTTGCTGAATGTATTTAAAATAAGAAGTCTGAGCAGTCAATTTCCATTTATCATCAAATTTATGTTCAAACATTAAATAACCGCTGTGATCCTGAATATTTGTATCAGGTAAACCTGGTTGTGTCATGGTAAACCCAACAGGCAGCGTAGCATATCCTTGGGATTCAGGACCAAAAACATAGTACGAACCCACCTCTGTCATGTTTGCATATTGAAAATTGTATTCAAATGTCAATTTGGTTTTGTCATCAAATTGATAAGAAAGTACCGGTGCAATTACGTAGCGGTCATTGTGCTCAAACGGACGGTGAGAACCTTTCTTTTGCGCGGCTCCGTTAAATCTGTACAATAATTTTCCTTTTTTGTCCAGTTTTCCGTCAAGGTCTAAGCTGGCTCTGTAAAAATCATAACTTCCTGCTATTACAGTTGCTTCTCCTTTTGTAATTCCGGTTGGTTTTTTAGTAACCACATTATAAAGTCCGCTTGGATCTCCGCTCGAAAGCATAAATCCTGCTGGTCCTTTCACAAATTCGATATGATCAACAAAACTCATATCCTCCGTTAATGGCCCCCAAAAAGAAGACACCACGTTAAATCCGTTACGGAATGCCTGAATTTGAGTACCACGCATTGTAATATTAGTATACAAATCTCCCCAATGTTCTAAACGAACCGCACCACTCACATTACGAATAACTCCATCACTCATACTGGTAATCTGCTGGTCTTTTAAAGTCTGGCCGCTGATAATTTGAATATTTTGTGGAATTTCAAGCACTGGAGTCTGAAGACGCAAAGACAATGAAGGTTTGTCCTGCTTGTATTTATTTTTTGTAATTACAACTTCATCAAGATCTTCCTGGCTTTCAGAAAGTGAAAAGTTTTTTGTTGTAGTTTGTTTTGCAGTAACCACAATAGCATCCTCGATTGAATGAGCTCCAACTGAATGAACGCTAATTGTATAAGAACCTGGTTTTACATATTTAAGTTCATAATTTCCGTCATCATTTGTAACGGTATTATATTTTGTCCCTTTTAGAACCACCGAAATGCCAGATGCAGGCACATTACCACTCAAAGAAACTTTTCCGCTTACTTTTCCCAATTCCTGGCTCATTACATTTAATGAACTTAAGAAAAGCATAAAAAAGCAAACTTTCTTAATGATATTTATACTCATTTTAGTAAGATTTTAAATTTTATTTGGCAAAAGTAATTCCTAATATCTTGTTATCCAAATTATTTTTAACGATTCTAAATAAATATAATAAACAAACTTTTTTTAATTGATTTCACTATTTTATGTTAGATATAATACACATAATAAAAATTATTAACTGAACTCTGCTTATCTTTAAGCTGTTAAATTGAACCTTTCCAAAGAAAAATAAATATGAATACTATTCAAACAGTTAGAAAAGTGGCAATTGTAGGTTATAACCGAATTCCTTTTGCAAGAGCCAATACTGCTTACGCCAACGTTGGAAATCAGGAAATGATGACCGCCGCCTTAAACGGACTTGTTGACAAATACAATTTAAAAGGAAAACGATTAGGTGAAGTTGCCGGTGGTGCCGTAATCAAGCATACGTACGACAATAATTTAATCCGAGAATGTGTCATGAAAACTACGCTGGATCCTGCAACTCCGGCCTGCGACTTACAGCAGGCCTGCGATACCGGAATTGAAAGTGCAGTTTACATTGCAAACAAAATCGCGCTTGGCCAGATAGAATCCGGAATTGCGGGCGGAGTTGATTCTATAAGTGATATTCCAATTGCAGTTAGTGAAAAACTAAGAAAGATTTTACTTGAAGCACGTCAAGCAAAGTCGTTGGGCGGTAAAATCAAAGCTTTTTTAAAAATTCGTCCAAGCGATCTTTCTCCTTTGGTTCCGAGAAATGAAGAACAGCAAACCGGACTTTCGATGGGGGGTCATACAGAAATTACAGCCAAATATTATAAAATTTCGCGCGAAGATCAGGATAATTTTGCCTTAAAAAGTCATTTGAATATGGCAAAAGCTTACGATGAAGGCTTTTTTAATGATATGATTACGCCTTTTAACGGACTTGAAAAAGATAATAATCTAAGAAAAGACAGCACCATTGAAAAACTGGCAAAATTAAATCCTGCCTTTGATAAAACAAACGGAACCTTAACTGCAGGAAATTCGACTCCTCTTACTGATGGTGCATCATGCATTTTGTTAGCCAGTGAAGAATGGGCAAAAGAACAGGGACTACCCATTTTGGCATATATTACTTTTGCCGAAGTCGCAGCAATAGAATATGTTAAAAACCAGCACAATCTATTATTGGCTCCTTTATTTGCAGCAAGCAGAATGTTGGAAAAAGCGGGTTTAAATCTGCAGGATTTTGATTATTATGAAATTCACGAAGCTTTTGCAGCACAAGTCCTAGCCACTTTAAAAATTTGGGAAAGTCCGGAATTAAGTACTGAATTAGGCTTGAAAAAAACACTTGGTTCAATAGATCGTGAAAAATTAAATGTAAAAGGAAGCAGTCTTGCCGCCGCTCATCCATTTGCGGCAACAGGTGGCAGAATAATTGGTGTAATGGCAAAACTCTTAAATGAAAAAGGTTCTGGCCGTGGATTTATATCCATCTGTGCTGCAGGCGGACAAGGAGTTACCATGATAATCGAAAAATAACGATACGTTTTCATTAGAAAAATTAAGTCCCAGAGGGACAAAATATTTATAGAAATTTACAATCCCATTGCAACAGAACCCCATAGGGGTGAAATATTTAAAAATCCTTAAAAATATCGCTCCGCTGGAGCTTATCCATATGGAGCTTTATTTTACTATAAATATTTGGCTCTTACAGAGCTTAAAAAAAACAACCCGACAGGTTTCATCCCGAGATTTCGGGACTGTCGGGTTTACTACATACGAAAATGTTCAACTGTCGTAATTATAGTTGTAGTTTAAAAAGCAAATTCTTCAATAGAAGACAATGCTTTTGGCAGGGCATTTTCGGCAAAATCAGGAATTGCAGTTCCTTCAACACGAAAAGTGGTAACATCTGTCATCCCTAAAAAAGCCAATACAGTTCGGAGATAAGACTCTGAAAAATCATAGCTTTTATAAGGTCCTTCAGAAAATACAGCTCCCGATGCGATGGATAAATACACTTTTTTATCCGTCACTAACCCTTTAGGTCCCTCCGCTCCATAGCTGAAAGTTTTTCCGGCTCTGGCAATCTGGTCGATCCATCCTTTTAAAACTGCCGGAATACCAAAATTATACAAAGGCACACCAATTACAATAACATCCGATTCTAACAGCGTTTTTATAGCTTCATCTGAATATTTAAGTGCTTCTGTCTGCTCCAGTGTATGAGTTTCTGCAGGAGCGTAAACAGCACTAATATGCGAATTAGTTAAATATGGCAAAGGCGTTTTCGTAAGATCAAGCGTCTGTACTTCCGTTTCAGGATTTGCTGCTGTTAATTTTTCAATAACAGCATTCGATAATTGATTACTAAATGAAGTATCTCCATTAGTGCTGGTAATTATGCGTAGAATTTTTTGGCTCATGATTTATATAATTTGTTTTGCGATACAAACTTATCTACATTTGCTATCTCTTTTATAGTACTATCCTCAAGGATAGCGCTATCCTTGAGGATAGTAACATCATAAATATGAAAACAAAGAGCGAATTAACAAAAGATATGTCTTTCGGTCATCAGGAAGAATGCCTGGCTGCATTATTACCTGTAAGAGATGCACTGGAAGTTTTAAGCGGCAGATGGAAACTTCCAATTTTGATTGCCTTATCGCACAAACCAAAACGATTTAAGGAGATTTCTAGAGATATAAGCGGAATTACAGATAAAATGCTTTCAAAAGAACTTAAAGATCTGGAAATAAACAAACTGGTAACAAGAACTGTTTATGACACGTTTCCGCCTACTGTTGAATATGCCAGAACAGAACACAGCCACACTTTATACAACGTAATCGGTGCCTTAAACGAATGGGGAACTTTACACCGAAAAGAAATTATAGGCAAATAAGGAATCACATAGTTGCTTTTTCTCGCAGATTTGGGAGATTTTTTAATTCTATTAATCTCGGAATGCGTGGCTTAAAACGTAGCCTAAAATTTTCTTTCATTCAGAATTAACAGATTTAAAGCAACTGCCAAAGTGTTTCCTATTAGCAAACAATAATTTCATTTTATAAGATTTTTATATTAAATTAGAGCTTCCTAAGTATTATTACTTTTAAATTTTGTCCGAATTCATTTTAATCCGTAAAAAATATGGAATCAAAAATACCCGAAGGACCGCTCGAAGAAAAATGGAATACTTATAAAGCAAAAGCTAAACTTGTAAATCCTGCCAATCGAAAAAAACTAAGCATTATTGTAGTCGGCACCGGACTTGCGGGAGCTTCCTGTGCTGCATCTTTGGCCGAACAAGGTTATAATATAAAATCATTTTGCTTTCAGGATTCGGCCAGAAGGGCACATTCTGTCGCGGCACAAGGCGGCGTTAATGCGGCCAAGAATTATAAAAACGACGGAGACAGCGTTTTTAGAATGTTTTATGATACGATAAAAGGCGGCGATTTTAGATCTCGTGAAGCTAATGTATATCGTTTAGCCGAATGTTCTGCCGCTTTAATAGATCATGCTGTGGCACAAGGTGTACCGTTTGCCAGAGAATATGCAGGATATTTAAATAACAGGTCCTTTGGAGGGGTTCAGGTTTCCAGAACTTTCTATGCCCGGGGGCAAACTGGCCAGCAGCTTTTATTAGGTGCTTATCAGGCATTAATGAGACAGGTTTCTTTAGGAAAAGTAGATTTACATACACGTCATGAAATGCTCGAACTAGTAGTTATTGACGGAAAAGCAAAAGGAATTATAGCCCGAAACCTTGAAACAGGTGAACTCGAACGTCATGCGGCAGATGCTGTTGTATTAGCATCCGGAGGTTACGGAAAAGTATATTATCTCTCTACATTAGCGATGGGCTGCAACAGTTCTGCGATTTGGAGGGCACATAAAAAAGGAGCGTTTATGGCGGGTGTAAGCTGGATTCAGTTCCACCCTACTTCATTACCCCAGCACGGAACCAATCAATCGAAACTAACATTGATGTCAGAATCTTTACGCAACGACGGACGTATCTGGGTTCCCAAAAAAGCTGCCGATGATCGAATTCCTAATTCAATCCCCGAAGAAGAACGTGATTATTATCTGGAACGCCGTTATCCTTCTTTCGGAAATCTTGCTCCAAGAGATATTTCATCGCGTGCCGCAAAAGAAAGAATCGATTCCGGACACGGTGTCGGCCCAATGAAAAATGCTATTTATCTCGATTTCTCCGATGCTATCAAAGCACAGGGAAAAGATAAAATTGAAGCCAAATACAGTAATCTTTTTGCGATGTATGAAAAAATTACCGGAATAAATGCTTACAAACAACCCATGCTGATTTCTCCTTCAGCACATTTTACGATGGGTGGATTATGGGTCGATTATGAATTAATGACCACAATTCCCGGTTTATTTGCGCTGGGAGAAGCTAATTTTTCAGATCATGGTGCAAACCGACTTGGAGCCAATTCATTGCTGCAAGCTTGTGTAGACGGATATTTTATAGCGCCCTACACGATTCCCAACTATTTATCCGGCGAATTAAATGTTCCTAAAATTGATATCACCCATCCTGCTTTTGATAAAGCCGAAAACTCCGTTAGAAATCAGTTAGACAAATTTTTAAGCAGCAAAGGAACTCTAAGTGCCGATTACTTTCATAAAACAATTGGCAGGCTTTTGTATGAAAAATGCGGTTTATCCAGAAGCCGAAAGAGTCTCGAAGAAGCAATTGAGGGTATAAAAATCCTAAAAACTTCTTTTGAAAATGATCTTCTGATTACCGGTGACGACACTTTAAACAGTGAATTAGAAAAAGCCGGCCGAATTGCCGATTATCTTGAACTGGCCGAATTAATGTGTTATGACGCCTTGCAGAGAGAAGAATCCTGCGGCGCACATTTTAGGGAAGAATACCAGACTGCAGATGGTGAAGCCGTTCGAAACGATGCAGAATTTTGTTATGTATCGGCCTGGGAATGGCAGGGAAAAGAAAAGCCTCAAAAACTGCACAAAGAACCTCTTGTATTTGAAGCTGTAGAACTTACTGTCAGAAGTTATAAATAATTGTTGATTGTTTATTCTAAATCATTAATTAACAATTCATAAGACTCTATTTTACAACTTACAAGTAATGCATAATTAACAATTTATACTTAATAATCAGCTATGAAACTCTTTCTAAAAATATGGCGTCAGTTTGATACTTCTTCTAAAGGAGAAATGGTCGATTATGAAATAAACGGTGTTTCTGAACACATGTCTTTTCTTGAAATGCTCGATTTATTGAATGAATCTTTAATTCAGAAAAAAGAACGTGTAATCGAATTTGATCACGATTGCCGTGAAGGAATCTGTGGACAATGCGGTGTTATGATCAATGGAAGAGCACACGGCCCCTTAAAAAATACGACAACCTGCCAGCTTCACATGCGAAGTTTTAAAGATGGCGAAACGATTTATATAGAACCGTTTAGAGCCAGAGCTTTTCCGGTTTTAAGAGATTTAAAAATCGACCGAAGTGCTTTTGATTCTATTATTTCTTCCGGCGGTTTTATTGGTGCATCAACGGGTCAGGCACCGGAGGCTAATAGTATTCCCATATCCTACGAAACTGCCGAAGCTTCTTTTGATGCCGCCGCCTGCATTGGTTGTGGCGCGTGTGTTGCTTCATGTAAAAATGCAAGTGCTGCTCTATTTGTGGGTGCCAAAATAACACATTTGGCTTTGCTGCCACAAGGAAAAATAGAAGCCTCAAAACGAGCCTTAACAATGGTAAAACAAATGGATGCAGAAGGTTTTGGCAGCTGCTCAGATACCAGAGCCTGCGAAGTCGAATGTCCGCAAAGCATATCCGTGCTTTCTATTGCTAAAATGAATTTAGAATATATGAAAGCTGTAACTTTTAGAAAGTAATTTAAGAAACATCAAATAGAAATTTCCCGCAAAGACGCAGAGTAGCAAAGTTTTAAAATTTAAAAAGAAAGACTTTGCAACTCTGCATTTGTGAGATAAAAATATACTATAATTGCCTTCCGCTTATATTTTGACTCCATTCAAAAAGACAAAAAGAGGCTCATTAAAAAATCTTAAACCGCAAAATAAGGCGTCAGAATATCTTCAAAATTATAAAGTCCTTTTTCTTTATCCTTTAAATTCTCGGCAACAAAAACAACTCCGTTTCCAAAAGCTTCCCGTGAAATAGATTCGTGAATCAAACGAACCGTTTGATACGGAAATCCGAAGATTACTTCATGCTTCCCAACGATTCCACCAGCTCTTACTGAGTTTATATTTTCTTTTTCAACATCAAGCGCTTCAGCAATTTTTACTGCTGTGCCAGAAGTTCCTTGTTTTTTCTTAAAATGTTCTTCATTTACTTCGATATCAACCCAGGGCGCGATTTTCTTTAAGAACTTGGCTGCAAACAACAGATAATTAACTCCTAACGTAATATTTGGCGACCAGAAAACAGTTGTTTTATGTGATAGTTTTTTAAGTAGTTTTAATTCATTTTCTTCATAGTGAGAGATTGCTGAAATAATTTTGATGTTTTTTTGAGCAGCTGATTCGCCGTAAGTATAAATTCCTTCATTCGAAGAAAAATCAATGATTGCATCAACCGGATGTTTTTCTAACAATTCTTCTACAGTAGTAGCAGAACTTGAATAGATTAATCCGGGTTCTTCTGACTCGATGCCTAAAAATTCAGGAACTGATCTGTGTTCTAAAACTTTGCTTTGTCTTAAAACCCATTCTAGTGAGAATTTTTTATTTTCCAGTAAAATTGACGCTACTGATTTTCCAGTCTTTCCAAATCCGATTAATCCTATTTTCATAAATTTTATTTTATTTGAGCACGAAACTCGTTAGCAGAAATTGACATTTTTGAGCGGAAATGCAATCGAAGAAATTGCATAAAAAATACCGTAATAAATGTCCTAGTCAGATAAAAATAGAAAAAATATAACAGGCTGACTAGCAAAAATTTCAATTTATAACAATAAATCAACTTGTTAACAGGATTTTATTTGCTAAATAATTTTCAAACCAAAAAATTGCGCCGCTTTTTTTTAAATATATTTTATGATTTTGCGGCCAATTATTTACGGTTCTTTTTACAGGATTTGGGCTTCGTAATATTTAAAAAAAATAGCAGTAAAAAAAAGATTTAGTAATGTACAACTAAACATATTTTGAGTAGTTTTATGGCCTGATACCCCAAATCAATATCAGTAAAGAATGGCTTACAATACGAATGAACTAGTACGATTTTAGATGCCCAGAACAAGCTGTATTTAACAGCTCTTGATGAAATAAAAAAAGGCAAAAAAGAATCACCGTGGATGTGGTTTATTTTTCCTCAAATAAAAGGAATGGGCTCGAGTGATACTTCAAAATTTTACGAAATCAAAAATGCCGATGAAGCTATCGCATTCTTAGAACATCCTATTCTAGGAAAACATCTGGTAGAAATTACAGCTGAACTAATCAAAAAAGAAGAAGAAACCGTAAACGATATATTTGGAACTCCGGATGTAGAAAAATTGCAGTCTTGTATGACTTTGTTTGCCAGCATTCAGAATACAGAGCCGGTTTTTCAGGAGGTTTTGCATAAATATTTCGACGGATCGTCAGATTTTCACACGCTGCAGCTTTTATACAGCAACTTATAAGAAGTAAGAATCACTTTGCAAATACGCAGGTTATCTTAAAATAAGGTCGATTTGACTGCTTTTCTAAAATAAGATATCTATATTTGCAACACTGTTGCGTTTATTTGCATGATAATTAAGCATTTAAATATTCAGCAGAAATTACACGGAATGAAAAAGAAAATTGCAGTAGTAAATTTCCTGATGTCTTTTGCAGTATTGTTTGCGATGCTGTTTCAGACGGTTCACTCCTACGAACATATTTTAAGGCAGGCATCAGAAAAACGATGTGACCACAAATACATTCCAGGCCAAAAAGAAATAACCCACAGCCATTCGGTCGATGCGAATTGCCATATTTGTCATTTTGCTTTCAGCACCTTTATTGCCAATTCATTTCAGGCATTCTCATTTCATAAAACAGTTGTTGAAACTTCTTACACATTTCTTTATTTCGAGGGAATTTCAACGTTTTTCAAAGGCAGTCTTTTTGCGCTGCGAGCACCCCCCGCTATCCTTTAATTACTACATTTTTACTTTTTTAAAACTATAACAGCCTTTGCCTTATTTATTTAATTGAGGTAAAATCACCTGTGTTTTACTGCTTTTTTTGACTTGCTTTTAAGCAATTCCAAAAAAACTGTTTTTGTATTGTGGTAATTCTTCACAAAGAAATTAACAATCAGGCTTTTAAAACTTTTAAAAGCTTAAAAAATTTCTATATCCGCTTTTTAAATCCATCATTTCAACATATAAACTTATGCTTACAGCAACAAACCTTACCAAAAAGTATGGCGATCATACCGCTTTAAACGCCTTAAACCTAACCATAAAAGAAGGTGAAATATTTGCTCTTTTAGGGCAGAATGGGGCCGGAAAAACCACTACTATTAATTTGTTTTTAGGTTTTATAGAACCTACATCAGGAGAACTAGAAATCAACAATATATCGGTTACCGAAAATAATCAGGAAACCAAAAAACATGTCGCTTATATTCCGGAAACGGTCATGTTATACCCTAATCTTACGGGTTTAGAAAATCTTAAGTTCTTTTCGTCATTGGCAGGATTTAAATATTCTAAAGGAGAATTGACTTATTTTTTAAACAAAGCCGGACTTCAAATTGGTGCGCACGACCAGAATTTGGGTGGTTATTCTAAAGGAATGCGTCAAAAAGTAGGAATTGCAATTGCGATTGCCAAAAGAGCAAAAGTACTTTTGCTGGACGAGCCTACGAGCGGTTTAGACCCAAAAGCATCCAACGAATTTTCGCAGATTCTAAAAGAACTTTCCGCAGATGGAACAGCGATTTTAATGGCAACCCATGATATTTTCAGAGCCCGAGAAGTCGCTTCGCACATTGGGATTATGAAACAGGGAAATTTAGTTACGGTTATCGAAGCAGATAAAATATCGGCCAACGAACTGGAAGATTTATATCTACAAACCGTTTAAGATGAAAAACTTACTCTCTATTTTATTTGTAATGATTGGCACTCATTTTATCCAATCTCAAACTATTAACAGCAAAGTTAAAGACAGTATTGTTAAGGATTCCCTTGAAATGCAGGCCAAACGAAATGAATTGCAGACTGTTGAAATTGTAGGTCGTTCGACCAAAAAGTACAACAGCGATTATTCGTTTGCAGCCACAAAAATTGCGGCTTTAAATAAAGATATTCCGCAGTCTATTTCGACCATAACCAAAGAATTAATTGCTGATAAAGGAGCTTTTTATCTAGCCGATGCCGTAAAAATGTCAAGCGGCGTTATTCCGGCGAGTTATTACAATCAATACACAATTCGAGGTATCAGCCAGAATGAAGAAGGCCAGATTATCAACGGAATGCGAACACGCCAGTACTATTTTTTACAGCCGTTAACGAGTAATATCGAACGTGTTGAAGTGATAAAAGGCCCTTCGAGCGCGACATTTTCCTCTGTTGATCCCGGCGGAAGCATTAATATGGTGACTAAAAAACCTCTGGCCGTTGACCGAAAAGAAATCAGCATGAGCGTGGGCAGTTTTAGCACTTTACGCGGTACACTTGACTTTACCGGTCCTCTAAACGAATCAAAAACGCTTTTATATCGGGTAAACGGTGCCTATCAGCAGGCAAAATCTTTTCGTGATTTAGTCAATAATAAATCGTTCCTGATCTCGCCGTCTTTCAGTTATATTCCGAATGAAAAAACAGCAATTAATACCGAATTAATTTTGAGCGACATGACCGGAATTCTGGATCGCGGGCAGCCTATTTTTGGTGCCGTTGCCGGAAAAACAAGCCTGAATAAAACACCAATAAGCCTAAATCTGGGCGCTCCAAGTGATTTTTTCAAATCGAAAGAAATGATCCTGACGACGAATTTTGCACACAAATTCAATTCTAAAATTGGTTTTAATGCTTCATATATGAAACAAACCTGGACAGAAGATCTTCAGGAGCACCGTACCACAAATGCTTTTGCAGTCGATATAAATAATCAGCCTGTTACAAGTCTGGCCATGATGCAGTTTGTTCAACGCCAGCAAAACTGGGACATTGACAATTTGAGTGCTTATTTAAACTTCGACTTTAAAACCGGGAAACTCAATCATAAATTACTAACAGGTTACGATTTAAGCAGCTGGAATAAAAATAAAGGAGGCGGACAAAACGCAGCCAGAGGTTATTTATTAAAGGACGGCACTGTTGCGGGTTCTTTTGTTTTGGCGAATGCTTCAAATTATCAAACCATTACCGTTGACGGCGTTGTAATGCCAAAACCTAATGTTGATTATTTTAATTTGAACAATCCAACTTATAAAATAACAAGCCCTGAAGATTATACGCTGAATGTGCGAACTGCTTTACCATCAGCATTAACTACAACAAATGCGGTTTATATTCAGGATCAGATTCAATGGGAAAAATTTACTTTTTTACTGGGATTAAGAAACGAATGGTTTGAAGATATTACGAATTACGAAACCAATAACGAACTCAAAGTCAAAAAATCGGCTTTGCTGCCGAGAATTGGAATTACTTATGCCGTAAACAGCGATATAAATGTGTACACAACTTATCTGGAAGGTTATCAGCCTCAATCTAATACGGTTACTTTAATGCCGCAAACAGGAACTTTACCTGCCGGAAGTTTATTTGATCCTCTGGAAAGTGATTTAAAAGAAATAGGTATAAAAACTACTTTTTTAAACAATTCAATGAGCTTTAATGCTGCGATTTACGAAATCAACCAAAAAAATATTCTGATGAATGCCAACGATCCTGCAAATCCGGATTTACTGGTTACCAGAGGTGCTGAAAGAAGCCGTGGTTTTGAGTGTGATCTGGCAGGATACATTACCCCTGATTGGCAGATTAATGCATCCTACAGTTACATTGATGCCGAAATTACAAAAGACAACAATCCTGCTTTAATTGGCGCGAGAAAGCAGAATACACCAAAAAACAGTGCTAATTTATGGACACGCTACAACTTTAAATCAGATTCTGCTTTGCAGGATTTAGGAATCGGATTTGGGGTGCAGTACCAAAGCAGTAAGGTGCCTTGGTTTACCAGAGATTTTACACTTCCGGACTTTACCATTTTTGATGCTGCCTTGTTTTACAAACCAAGCAAAAGCAACGTACAGATTGCGATAAATGCCGGCAATTTATTAAACAAAACGTATTGGCTTGGCGCGCAGAATTATTTGCGCTTATTTCCGGGAAGCCCACGAAATGTAAGCCTTACGGTAACTTATAAATTTTAGTTTATATGAAATTATTACATACAGAAATCCTTATTGCCAGGCATTTTAAAAATTCTGTTTTTAAAAATTCGGCGATCTATATTATTACCCTTTTTATTGGCGTACTGTTGTTATTTGCCGCTTTCTCTGGCTGGGATAATTACAGCAGCCAAAACGAAACCAGCGAAAAATATCAGCATGAATCCCGCGAAGACTGGTTGAAAAATCCAGATAAAAATCCGCATAGAATGGCGCATTACGGAAATTTTGCTTTCAGAAAAAGTACGTCGTTAAGTGTTTTTGAATTTGGAATGGAGCCGTTTTTTGGGAACGCTATTTTCTTAGAAGCACACAAACAAAATACAGCCAATTTCTCTGAAGCCGGATTTTCAAATAGTATGCTTCGTTTTGGCGAAATCAGTATTGCGATGGTTTTGCAGGTTTTACTGCCCCTCCTGATCTTTTTTGTGGGGTTTAATTCTGTTGCCTACGAAAGAGAAAACGGAACCTTAAAAATCCTGTTAAGCCAGGGAATCCGTTGGAAACAACTTTTATTTGGTAAAGTTCTGGGTATTGCAAGCGTAATGATGCTTCTTTTTACTCCAACCATTATTGTTTTGGTTTTGATCTGGTTAATCCTTCAAAATTTCTCAATTTCGGCAGATGAAACTATAAAGATGCTGTTGTTTATAGGGTTTCATTTTATTTATCTGATGTTCTTTTGCGTGGTTGCCGTTTTGGTTTCGGCGTCCAGCAAAACTTCAAAAAAAGCATTGGTTTCCTTAATCGGAATCTGGCTGATTTTTACCATTATTCTGCCACGAACAACTCAGGCAATTGGAGCGTATTTGTATGAAGCACCGTCTAAAATCCAGTTTAACAGCGATATTGAAAAAGATATCCTCAAACAAGGAGACAGCCACAACCCTAATGATGTACATTATAAAGCTATAAAAGATTCTTTGTTGAGAGTTTATAAAGTTGATTCGGTTCAAAAACTTCCTTTTAACTATTCCGGATTTATTATGACCGAAGGCGAAAAAATAAGTTCTAATATTTACAACAAACATTTAGAAGAACTGCTGAGAATTTATGAAAAACAAAACAGTTTTTCTAAAGCCGTTTCCTTTCTAAATCCGTATATCGCCATCAAAAATCTGTCGATGGGATTATCCAATACAGATTATGATTCGTACATCGATTTTCAGAAACAAGCGGAGCAATACCGCTATAAAATGGCGCAGAAAATGAATGCTTTGCAGATCAAATACATCAGCAATAAAAAACCCGGACCCAATGATAAACCGCTTACTATTGGCAAAGAGCACTGGGCAGATCTCGAAGAATTTCATTATGAACCAAAAGGAATTTGGGATGTTTTAAAATCCGAAGCTGTTTCTGTTATTTCTATTCTTTTATGGGTAATTCTATTGCTTCTTTTAATCAGAATTGCCGCTAAAAACCTAAAAGCCGTTTAATATGTTAGTACTCTTATTTAAAAATTTCATCCGTTCAAAAGGCACCAAAATCGGCTTACTTTTTTTATTAATTATCGGTTTTATAAGTCTTTTAATTGGACGCCAGTTTCAGGAAAAACAACAGCAGAATATCACAGAAGCGGCCATTTATCAAAAAGAACATATTGCCAGAAATGCAGCTTTTCACAAAGACGAAATGGGGCTTCTGCTCTACTACATCAAGTTTTCACTGGTTAACAATACCCTGCCGATAAACAGTTTAGCGATTGGCCAGCGCGATGTAAATCCGTCAATTCAAAGTGTTACGATTCGCGGCTTAGAAGCTCAGAAATACGATTCGGAATTGAATAATCCGAGTAATCTTTTATCAGGAAATATCGATTTTAGTTTTGTGCTTTTGTATCTGTTTCCGCTTTTGATTATTGCCTTTTCGTATAATATCATTTCCGAAGAAAAAGAATCCGGAACCTGGAAAATCGTAGCAACACAAAGTCCGAATACGTTTGTATATATTTTAAAACTGTTTTACGTTCGTATTTTAAGTCTGATTGCACTTTTAACTTTGATTCTTTTTGTTGCCGTTTTCTTTTTGCAGATTCCAATTGATAAATCGTTTTTTGTGTTTTACGGAATTTCGGTTTTGTATATTTTGTTTTGGTTTGCCGTTTGCTTTTTCATTGTTTCATTACAGAAAAATTCAAATTTTAATGCTGTAATTCTGCTTACAATCTGGTTATTCCTCATTATCATTCTTCCTGCCGGCATCAATACTTATATCATCAACAAATACAAAACTCCGGAAGCTTTAGAATTAACATTGACACAGCGAAATGCCTACCATGAAAAATGGGATATGGATAAACAGGAAACGCTGGATAAATTCTACAAACATTATCCTCAGTTCAAAAATTATCCGCTTCCTGAAAAAGAATTCAGCTGGCTTTGGTATTATGCTATGCAGCAAATGGGCGACGACGAATCGGCTGTGCAATCTCAGGAATTAGAATCCAAGCTACAGCAGCGAAACCGTGCGAGTGAAGTGATTGCGCAGTTTATTCCAACGCTTCACACTCAGATTCAGTTAAATGAAATTGCAAAATCAGATTTGCGAAACCAGCTTTTGTTTTTAAAAGAAACAACAAAATTTCATGAAAAACTGCGTCTGCATTTTTATCCGAAGATTTTTGATAATGCTCCGGTTGAACAGCAGAAATGGGAGAATTTTAAAGTTGAAACTTTTAAGGATCCGACTGAAACTAGTTTTGCAAAAGCGTTTTTACCTTTATTGCTTTTTAGTTTACTGCTGATTGGTTTTGGATGGCGGAATTTTAATCGTCCTAATCGTTTTTAACTGCAGAGAACGCTAAGGTTGACACAAAGTTCGCAAGGTTTTATTCAAAGCTTTGCGGACTTTGTGTTTTTATAATTTTGGCCTGCTTTACCGTTTAATTCCTATTTTTAGTAAAAATTTCCATTCTATGAAAAAAGTTCTATTGATAAGTCTTCTTATTCTTATCATTTTATATGCCTTTAAACAATTGGTTTACCATCCATACAAATGGAAAAAAGCTATTAATACTCCAGAACATAAATTGCAGCTGGGCAGTTTTATTTTTAGTAAACAAAGAGGTTCTAACGGAAGTCAAAGCATGCAGACCAATTATTTTATTTTTAAAGTAATTGAAATAAACGGCGATTATGTAAGGCTTTCTGTGATTCGGCAGTTGTCTGAAAAAGATAAGCTGAAACAATCTGATTTTTCTACCACAAAACAGGCGTATCAGGACTTAAAAAAGAACATTCATAAAATTACTATTACTCCTATTGCAGCCGCAGATTTATATAAAGAAGGCGCTTCATTTACCCTAAATGATTATTTGCTGAATAAATATCCCGCTTTAAGGCAGTCCCGTTATTATTATGAAGATTTAAAAGCACCAAAGGACCAGTTTGAATATTTTAGTTTGGTTTATTCTAAGGAAAAAATTACAAGCAAAGGAAAACTCGTTCCCTGGCTTCTAAGAAACGGCGATAAACCAGAACTGGTTACCAATTTATCTGAAAATATTGATTTGATACTTAATTAGTTGTTTTATTTAACCGCAAGGTACGTAAGGTGCGCCGCGGTTTTTATACCCGGTTATTGTTTATCATGAATACCAAAGTTAAAAGCTCAGGTTGTGTTTCATAAATGTAAGGTTTTCTAAAGAAAGCTTTGTAACCTTTCTTTTTTACAGCCCGGCTTGTCAAAAAATCTCTGCGCATTTTGCGCTTAAATAAAACTTTCTAAACCTATTCTGAATAAAATATTTCAGAAAGGACTTTATTTTTATTTTATTTAGAACTAATATAAATAAACTTTTATATTTGCCGCTTTCTGAGCCAATTCAGGTAGTTTTTAAAATTTACTTAAATTGCTTCGCAAAGTAAACTTCGTTTAATGAACAATAATAACAGTTTTGAATTAACCCTTTTTAAATCCTTTAAGGAAGGAGACGAAACTGCATTTAAGTTTTTCTACGATAAGTACTTTAGAAGAATTCAATCTTTTAGTGTACAGTTTATTTATGATCAGGATGAAGCAGAAAATCTTGCTCAGGAAGCTTTATTGCATTTATGGCAAAATCGCGAAAACGTAGATTCTATCAACGGAATTCAGGCTTTTTTGTTCACTTATGCTAAATCTAAATGCTTGAATTTCATTCGCCATAATAAAGTAAAGGATAAATTCAAAAACGACTTACTCAACCATAAAGAAAGAGAACTGGATATTGAGGTTTTAAATTCGCTTCAATTCGATACTTTAGAATTGACGGAATTAGAACGCATTATACAGGAATCTATAAACGATTTACCTCCCAAAACCAGAGAAGTTTTTATAAAAAAACGCTTCGAAAATAAAAAAAACGCAGAAATCGCCGAAGAAATGCAAGTTACTTTAAAAGCTGTTGAAGCCCACATGACAAAGGCTTTGAAGATTTTAAAAACGAAATTATCCGATTATTTGTTTCTTATTTTTATCCTTATTTATAATAATTAAGAATAAAAGGTAGGGTTTTTTATTTCAGAAGTGTACTAACTATAACGCGAAGTTTTAAAACTCAAATATGACATCGGAAATAATACAAAAATATCTCTCTAACGAAGCTTCAGAACAAGAAGTTCAGGCACTTTTTGAATGGATTGAGGCCACTTCCGAAAACAAAAAGCAATTTATAACGGCAAAGAAAGCGTGGGTTCTTTCCGGTTTATCTGAAGATATTTTAAGTGATTCCGTTCCATTAATCCAGCTTAAACCAAAAAACAAACTAAGGCAGTATTTAAGCTATGCCGCAGTATTTTTAGTTCTAATTGGGTTAGGAAAAACTTTTTTATTAGTTACCGATAAGTCAAAAACATCTAAGGAAATTGTTCTGGAATTGGGCGACGGCCGTTTAGAATATTTTTCCGAAAAAAACCAAACTGCTTTAGTAAATGACAAAGGAGATTTAGTGGCCAAAAAATTTCCTGACGAAATCATTTATTTTGGAAAAGCAACTGATGATAAATTGGTTTATAACACACTCAAAATTCCGTATGGAAAACGGTTCAGACTTAAACTTTCAGATGGTACCGTTGTAAGTTTAAACGCCGGAAGTACGCTGCGTTATCCGGAACAATTTGGCATACACGGAAACCGAAATGTTTATTTAACCGGTGAAGCTTTTTTTGAAGTCGCCAAAGACAAAGAACATCCTTTTATTGTAAATGCCAATGAGGTTGATATTAAAGTCCTTGGAACAAAGTTTAATGTGAGTGCTTATCCCGAAAATCCAACCGTTAACAGTACTTTGGTCGAAGGAAGTATTCAAATGTCTGAAACGGCAAATCCTTCGAATGCTATTTTGCTGGAGCCAAACCAAATGGCTACATGGCAGCAGAATGCTAAAAAAATTACCCTGAAAAATGTTGACCCTTCTCTTTATTCAGCCTGGACAAAGGGAGAATTAGCCTTTAAAGACACGCCGTTTTCTACAATCGCCAAGATTATTCAGCGTACCTACGACGTTGAAATTATCAATCAAAATTCTGATTTGGCCAGACAGAATTTTACCGGTACTATAAATACCAGCGAATCTAGTGTGGAAAATATTTTAGATCTTCTAAAACGCGACACCCCTTTTAATTATTCAATTGAACAAAAAACGATTACCATTACCAATCCTCGATAAATAAATAACATGACATTTGCGATACAACCCGTTTTAAGAAAAATTCTGTTTTTCTTAGCCATTCTCATATCTGGATTTAAAGGTTTTTCTCAGAATAAACTCATAACATTACACGTAAAAAACAAACCTATAAACCTAATTATCAAATCTATTGAAGAACAAACTGATTTTAGGATCATTTACAATACCCGAAAAATTGATGTTGACCAGCTCTCCGATTTAGATGTAAATAATGTAACTCTTGAAGCCGCTTTATCACAATTACTAAAGGATAAAAACATTTCGTTTTATATTCAGAAAAAACAGGTTCTGCTGACTAATGCTCCTGCTGCGCCGGCAGTTCTTTCAAACGAAAACGAAAGGCTGATAAAAGGAACGGTATTAAATGCTGCAGATAAATCACCGCTGCCGGGGGTTACGGTTTTGGTAAAAGGTACCGGAATGGGCGCTGTTACAGATGCCAACGGAAAATTTGTATACAAATTAAAAGGTACTGACATTAAAAATATTGTACTTGAAATTCAATATTTAGGAATGCAGTCTCAAACGGTAAAAGTCGAAAATAAATCCGAATTTACTTTTTATCTTGAAGAATTCACAGACGAATTAAACCCTGTTATCATTACTTCTTCGTATGGCACGACAAAGTTAAAAGAAGAAATTGTGGGAAGTATTTCTACTTTAACAGCAAAAGATATTCCGGTACAACAAGCTTCTGAAAGTGTTGATAAAATGCTTGAAGGACAGGTAGCCGGTGTTTTAATAGAAAATACTTCTGGTGTTGGCGGACCTGTAAAAATCAATATTCGCGGACAGGGAAGTTTAAAACCGCTGGGGAATTCTATCGTAGGAACTTCAACACAGCCGCTTATTATTGTAGATGGCGTAATTATGAGTGAAGAAAGTTATATATCGAGTCCCTTTTTTAACGGCCAGACTGCGTTATCAGAAAATTTAATGAATCCCCTGGCGCAAATCGCTCCGGAAAATATTGAAACTTTTACGGTACTTAAAGATGCCGCAGCCGTTGGTATTTATGGTGCCGATGGTGCCAATGGTGTTATTTTGATTACTACTAAAAAAGGTAAAATTGGAAAAGCAAAATTTGGTTTCTCCAATCAGCTTGGAGTTTCTTCTGCCATTAATCAAATTAAATACTTAAATGGCGAGCAATATACCGAAATGCGAAATGCTTATTTAAAAAATACATCGACCAACTTTAGTCCGATTCCATATAATGGAGTCAATACAGACTGGTTTGATTTACTGAACAATTCCGGAATTTATAACAAATATAATTTCAACGTTTCCGGCGCGACTTCAAAATTTTCATATCGAACCAACATTTCTTATTTAAATATCGATGAACCGCAGTTAGGCAACACTACAAAACAGTTGAATGCAGGAATTAATTTAGGTTACAGATACAATAAGTTTGATGTAAATGTATCTCTGAATCCGAGTTACATTCAAAGTATTGCCCCAAATATTTATTACTCGCACGCGCATATTCCTACACTTGCACCTTATAATGCAGATGGTTCTTATACCTCGACCGGGCTTATCGGTACCACCGGAGGAAATCCTTTAGCGGCAATTGCTCAAAACAAAAACGAAACAGATACTTACGGTATTTTAGGAAGTATCAATTTAGGCTACGAGCTTAGTAAGTCTATTAAGTTCTCTACTCTTTTTGGTATTGATTATAAGGATAAAGAGCAGGATCGTTATTTTTCGGGAGAAAATGAAAGCGGACGTCTGAATGGTAATTTTTTATTGGATGGAATTGCTTATAATAATTGGGGAAGAAGAGCTATTAACCAAAGGAAATCTACCAAATGGAACTGGCAGGGACAAATGGTTTTTAATAAAGAAATCAATAAAAATCATGGTATAGATGGTGTTTTAGGATTTGAGCTTTCTGAAGAAAAAGGGAGATTTCATTATGCTTCGGGATCTGGTTTTGTGAATCCGAATGTGGTAAATGCCGTTTCAGATGCCAGACGAGATGATGATCCTGCGACTACTACAGACGAATCATTGGGCGGACAGACTTATAATAGCGAAATCAGCAATGGCTCTAGAGTTTCCTTGTTTTCGCAGATCAATTACAATTATAAAAAGAAATATTTCTTCTTAGGAAATTTAAGGCGCGACCAAAGTTCTGTTTTTGGCAGCGATTCTGATGTTGCTTTAAACAGCGGTGCAGGTTTGGCATGGATTATCAACAACGAAGATTTTCTGCAGTCCAGTTCCTGGATTGATTTATTGAAACTAAAAGTCAGTTATGGTTCAACCGGTAATTCAAGAATTGGGTCTTATCGTTCAAAAGGCTTGTATAATAACGCACAAAACGGTTACAATGGTGAGGATTATGCTACACCGGGCGCTGCGCCAAACGGAAATTTAAGCTGGGAAAAAAATAAAAAATTCAATACCGGAGTTGATTTCAATGTTTTTAATACGGTCGAATTAGCATTAGAATATTATTATGACGATTTATCAGATTTGATTGTAGCCAGAGATATTCCATCAGAAAACGGTTATAGCACTTTAGAATTAAATGCCGCCAGTATGTACAATAAAGGTTTTGAATTTACAACTCGAATTAAATGGTTTCAAAAGGGAAAATTTAAATGGAGTACTTCATTCAATATCTCTACAGTCGAAAATAAAGTAACCGATTTAATTGGATTAGGAAGTGATTATTCGCAGGCTAACCTTGCGCTTGCTCAAAAAATCGGTTACAGTACGTCAACAATTTGGGGAATAAACTGGATTGGCATCGATCCTGCAACAGGTCGTGATCTTGTTAAAAAGAACGGACAGGTTTATGATTCAGCTACTTACAACCGTTTATTTACAAATGCAGACTGGGAGCCAATTGGTAATACACAGCCAAAAGCTTTTGGAGGTTTCAGTAATAGATTTTCATTAAACAACAACATCATCCTATCAATTACAGGAGCTTACCAATGGGGCGGAGACAAATTGGTTTCAAACGACATTATCGCAAAATATTCTACAACAGTAAATAGAAATATGTCAGTAAATGCATTTGATTACTGGCGAAATCCCGGCGACATTGTAACACAGCCTGCACCGGGAAACAATACTTTACTGCCCAATTTAAGCAAGTATGTTTATGATGCTACATACATCAAAATCAGTAATATTAATTTAAGCTATAATGTTCCTTTAACCAATACATTTCTAGACAGCTTGACTGTTTTTGCCGATGTTTCGAATGTGCTGTATTGGTACAAAGAAAAAAGTCCGACAGGAATGAACGGCATTAGAGAATTTAATTATACTTATCCGCAGGCCAGAACGATTTCGATGGGTATTAATACTAAATTTTAAAAAAATGAGAAATTTAAAACATAACAATCCCCTAAAATTCGCTTTCCTTTTAGCCGCTATTTTGCTGTTGCAAAGCTGCAGTGATTTTCTCGAACAAGAACCTGGAACACAAACTTCTATAAACGAACAATTAGGAACCAAACAAGGCGTTCTGGAGGCAATGAACGGTATGTACCGTGCTATAGAAGCCAATGTAAGAACAGAAGCTTTTTCGACTTATGCTGATCTACAAGGCGGTAATTTAAAATTTGCACCTGCTGTATCTACAAGTACAACGATAGGGCAAGTAAGCACTCCGGGAAGTGTGGTAAATCTATATTCTTTTGATGATCTGGCTGATAAATCAAATCTGGCCGCCTTTTACAGCGCTAATTATAGTATTATAAATCAGGCTAACTTAATTTTAGAATTTGCAGATGCCTTAAAAGATGCTTCAGATACTGAAAAAAGCCAAATAAAAGCCGAAGCCTTAACTGCAAGGGCTTATGCACACTTTTTATTAAGTGAAATTTACAGCCAGAATTATGGTTTTACGGCAGATGCTTCCCATTTAGGAATTATTTATAATAGTAAATCCATTACAAACGGACTGCAATATCCTGCCAGGGAAACTGTTGCCAATACTTATACCTTTATTATCAATGATATTAAAGACGCCCTGAATTTGTATGCTGATACTCTTATTTTAAACGGTCCTGCTCACTCCTATTTTAACAAAAACAATACAAAAGCTTTACTGGCAAGGGTTTATTTAGCTAAAAAAGACTGGAAAAATGCCTATGATACCGCAGATGATATTATTAAAAATTCAGGAGTAGTCTTAATGAATTCTGGAGATTATGTAGCGCAATGGCAAAAACCAGATGGTCCGGTTTCTGAAATTTTACTGGAGTTTTCAATTCCCAGAAATGACGAAGGTGCAGCAAGTACCTCATTAGCTGCATTTTTTGGATATACATCCGATACTCAATACGGAAAATACACTGCATCTCAGGATTTGGTTAATTTATATGAACCCTCAGATATTCGCAAACAGTTATTCAAAAATCATCCATTACCTACGTTGGTCAATTTTCAAAAGGAAATCCTGAATTATTATTTTACCGATAAGCTTCAGGGTAATCCGGGGTATGTAGCTTTTCGCTTAAGCGAACAATATTTAATTCGCGCCGAAGCAGCAATAGAACTCAACAACAGCGCTCAGGCTATCGAAGATATCAATATCATTAGAACAAGAGCAAATGCTGCGGTTTTACAGGGAAATGAAGATCTTAAAGAAGCCGTGTTTTTAGAAAGAAGAAAAGAGCTTTGTTTCGAGGGTCATTTGTTTTTTGATATCGCCAGAAACAAAAAAGATGTTTCCAGAAACGATGGCTGTATTGCACTTAGCTGTAGCTTAACCTATCCTTCGCCAAAATTTATACTCCCAATTCCAAGAAGTAATATTAACCTCAACACCAATCTAAAGCAAAATGAATCGTATTAAAATTATATTCGTATTAAGTCTCATTCTTGCATTTGCCTCTTGCTCAAAGGATGATTACAGATTAGAATCCGGTATTATTGATCCTTTTGTAAGGTTTAATTTTATTGTAGGGAGCAACAATATTCCTATTGAATATCCAACAGTAAATACTACAACACTGCCTGTTAATACTTTTGAAAACAAATCGGTTAAGGTTTTAAAAGTTCCGGTTTCTTTAACTTCCACAGCTTTAAAAGAGCCTGTTAAGGTTAATTTTAGTGCCGTTACTTCCGGAGATGCTAATAGTTTTAGTGTAGAACCAAAAAGTGAATTGCTGTTTGAAGGAAATAAGCTTACCGATACTATTTTTGTTTCTTTTGACAAAAGATGGGCTAACGAACAAACCATTACATTAAAACTGGAAAACGCATCTGATCCGGCTATTCATATCGGAAACATAAATACATACGCCCCAAACGATACTTTTACGATTAAACTGGGTGAAATAAGTACGGTGTATACATTTCCTGTGGGCCAATATTTAATTAAAGGAGAAGTGGGCGAAAAAATCGATTTTAAAGTAAATTTCCCAAACGGATTTATTCCGTCTGAAATTGAAAATGCCAACATCTTTAAATTCCTGGATGGTTTTGAATATTCTTTAACCCACGATGATTTTGGAGATAACAGAAGCTCTATAAATTATCATTTAACGCTTTTAGAAGATATTCAAAATCCGGATGTACGTTATGAAACTAAGCTAACGTTAACCAATACGCCCAATTATATTGCTACCGGAAATACCATTTTGCAGATCATAAAACCAACCCGATCACCAAGAGATGTGAATGCAAATCCTGCGTCTAACTTTTACGATTTGTCGAGTCAGTTTTACCTGACTTACGGTGAAACCTGGTTTGACAGAAGCGGTACTTGTGCCTGGCAGGCTTATAATGCCTTTACTTTTCCCGTTGTCGTGACCAAAGACAACGAAAATGCCATTTTATACAGCGACAAAGGCACTGCAAACCCAAATGATGATGTGTATCACGATGCTTTCAAAATTGGATTTAATGTTGTTACAGGAACTTCAACCACCAATTCTTTTAATCTAAAGAGATGGTTTAGTAATGAAGCCGTAGCTGCTGCAAGTTCTCCCGGATTCAATATTACCTCGGCTTTAGAATTTTTTCCGGAAAACGGAAACAGTAAAACTCAGGGAAAAGTATTGGTGATTCCGCAATATATTACCATTGCAGGAACCAATAAAAACAGCCATAACATCGAAATTTCCGGAGAAGGTACTTATAAAGAAATCAGTGCGGGTTTATTTGAGATTTCTTTTGAACTGAAACTTACAAACGAAGCACTTTTTGGAGGAACGGTTTCAACACAATACAGAATGTACAATAACAAAACATATCCAAAACCGGCCGCATTAAGTATTGACTGTCCTAAGGAAGTGGCGCTTTAGTTTTTAGTCGCAGTCGCAGTCGCAGTCGCAGTAACTTTGTCAAAGTTTAAAACTTTGACAAAGTTTTCTGAAAAACGAAAGCTGAGACTGAAAACTGAGACTGCGACTGAAGCCTGAAACATGAAACAAATCAAAAAAATAAAATATAAAAGAATTGAAAAAACTAATCTTCCCTATTCTGTTCCTTGTGAGTTTGACGGCTTATAAAAGCGTTGAACAGCCGGATTATATAGACATTCAGGAATTGCGAAAAATTTATTCCGACGGAGATGCTTCTAAATGGCCTGCCCCAGAACTGCATGAAAGCATCGATAAAGCTAAATTTCAGGATATTGGTGTTTTGCCGGCAGTTCCTTATCCCGATTATAATCCGTATTCGAAGGAAAAAGAAAGCTTGGGAAAGGTGTTGTTTTTTGATCCGAGATTATCGCTCAGCGGTCAAATTGCGTGCGCTTCCTGTCATAATCCGGAATTGGGCTGGACCGATAATTTGACACGTTCTTTCGGGCATGACCGCCAAACCGGAAAACGTAATTCGATGACGATTTTAAACGCAGCCTATGCCACTTCCCTATTTTGGGACGGACGCGCCAAAAGTCTCGAAGATCAGGCACAATTCCCAATTGGAGACCCATTGGAAATGAATGAAAAACTAACAATTGCCGTTGATAAAATTGCTAAAATAAAAGGCTATAAACCACTTTTTGAAGCAGCTTTTGGTGATAAAAAGGTTTCTTTGGAACGTATTCAATATGCCATTGCTACTTTCGAAAGATCGATCAACAGCCCTAAAAGTAAATTCGATCAGTTTATAAGCGGAAAATCAGATATTTATACCGATTCGCAGGTTAAAGGACTGCATTTATTCAGAACTAAAGCGCAATGTATTAATTGTCATAATACACCTTATTTCAGTGACAATCAATTTCATAATGACGGGCAGACTTTATTTGGAACAAAAAATGAAGATTTCGGACGCTATAATGTGACTAAAGATGTAAAAGATATTGGCAAATTCAGAACACCGACACTTCGCGAAGTTGCGAACACAAAGCCGTGGATGCATCATGGACATTTTCCAACACTTTTAGATGTTGTGGAATTATACAATTTAGGAAACCCCTCGCCTGTTCAGAAAAAATATCTGGGAACTCCAAGAGATTCCTTAATCCCAAAAGTAGATCCTGTGCTTAAAAAACTGAATTTAAACAAAGAAGAAATAAATGATTTATTAGCTTTTATCGAAACTTTAAGCACGCCAACCAAAAGAATCATGGTACCGGAAATGCCCAAATAATTTAGTTAGTTTGTAAATTGCTCCAAATCTACAAATATACTTAAGCCCGTTTTCTTTTTGAAAATGGGCTTTTTTGTGTTGCATATTATAATTTGCAACCATTTACAGCCTGGATTCTATAAAAATATTCTTATAGAAAAACTACATTTGACGATCTATACTTCTACAAATCAAATCTTTAAAAATCATGAACGTTAAAATCTACCTTACAGCACTTTGCTGGTGCTTTTTATTAGCTTCTTGTACACAAAAGAAAATAGAAAATGTAACTGCTTCAAATTCTAAATCTGATTCTGAATTTGAATTTGTTGGAGGTTATCCCACAGAAACTACTATTAAAAATGCTTACGATGAAGCCGATTTGAACCGGGCCATTCAAACGTACAGATTCTTTTATCCGTCTGTATCGTTTACAGGTACGTGGGAAGGAAACTTAAATAATGGTGTTGTTCCGAATAAAACATTTGCCATCTTGGACGGAACGCCCAACCAGCTCGTTTTTACACCAAACTCAGATACTAAATATGCCGGACTTGTTTTTGATCTTTCAGAATACGGTCCGATGGTTGTTGATGTTCCGCCCGGACCGTTAATGTCTGTAGCAAATGATTTGAATCAATTGTATATAATGGATATTGGTCTTCCTGGTCCAGATAAAGGAAAAGGGGGCAAACATATTATTGTGCCGCCTGGATATACCGGTAAAATTCCTGCTGGCTATTTTGTGGGGAAACCTACAACAAATCGCTTGATATTGATGTTAAGAGCACTGCCGCTTGATGGAAAAGCAGAAACTGCCGAAGCTTTAATGAAATCAGTAAAAGTCTATCCGCTCAATAAGCCAGCAGACTGGAAAGAGCCTACATGGGTCAGCTTGAATAAAAAAGGCGCTGATTTTACTCCACTTTCGTGGGAAAACAACATTAAATATTGGGAAAAACTGAATGATTTGATTCAAAAAGAACCTGGAAATCCTGCATACCGAATTATGTATGGAGAACTTGCTGAACTGGGAATCGAAAAAGGAAAATCGTTTAATCCTGATGCCAGAATGAAAGCCATTTTAGAAAAAGCGGCTCAAAAAGGAAATGCCATAATGCGTGTACAATCGTTTGCCGACCGAAGACCAGACCGCATTGTATGGAAAGACCGTCAATGGGAATGGGCAGTTTTGCGATACGCCAATGGTACTTTTGATACTGAAAATTATACGGATCTCTACGCACGCGAAAAATGGTTTTATCAAGCGCAGGTAGAATCTCCTGCCATGTTTAATCGTGCTCCTGGAGCTGGTTCATTGTATTGGCTCGGAATGAAAGACAATAATGGAAAATATTTAGACGGAAGCAAAACATACAAATTAACCGTTCCGCTGCCTGTTCCCGCCAAACTCTTTTGGTCGGTTACAGTATATGATAATGCCACACGAAGTGAAATTTTGACCAATCAGGATAAAGCCGCCTTGCGTTCTATGTTTGAACTAAAGGATAAAAAAGGTTCTTCGGTCGAATTGTATTTTGGTCCAAAAGCTCCTGCCGGAAAAGAAAATGTCTGGATTCAAACTCTTCCTGATAAAGGCTGGTTTACTTATTTTAGAATTTACGGTCCCGAAGCTCCCGCTTTTAACGGAAGCTGGAAACCAGGAGATTTTGAAGAAGTGAAATAGTCTGATTATTTATAATGAAACCCCGAACTAATTTCGGGGTTTCTTTTTGTAATCTCACTTATATTGAAAAAGACCCTCTATCTTTGCAACTATAATGTAACAAACATAAAAATGCCATTTGTCCGAATCAGCCTTCCTAAAAAACTTTCATTAGAAACAAAAAACAATATATCAGAATCGATTCATCAGTCTTTAATTGCAGCATTTCATATTCCGAAGGATGATTATTTTCATGTTATTGAAGAATTAGAACCTCATCAAATAAAATATCCCGAAAGTTACCTTGGAATTTCGCATTCTGAAGATATCGTCTACATCCAAATTACGGCAGGGCAAGGAAGAACTTTGGAACAAAAAAAGAAATTGTATCACCAAATTGCATCCGGAATTGCGGCTTCAACAGAAATAACAATTAATAATGTAATCATTGTTTTGCTAGAAAATAACGGACTCGAAAATTGGTCTTTTGGCAATGGCGAAATTCAGGAACCCAAACATTTGAAGAAATAAAATATTGCTTTCTGACTATTTAAAAAGCTTCGCCGATACGGAAGTAAAGTCCCCAATCTCCTTTTCCTACAGCGCCGTCCAATCCTATATTAAATTTTTCATTTTTAAATGCCCTGTATCGATATCCTACACCAACTCCCGGATACAGTCCCCAGTCGAAATCTTTAGTTTGAGATCCGTAAATAGTGGCGACTCCGGCAAAGCCAACTAATCCCATCTTTTTATTAAAATTATATCGATATTCTGCCTGTAAAGCCATAAGTCCGTCGCCGCGGTATTTGCCTTCAGAATATCCTCTAATGTCATTACCTCCAATTGTAACCTGTTGTTCGAAAGCAATATTGCCTAATCCAAATTTACCCGAAAAACGAGCGGCCAATACATCAGTTCCATTTCGAAATGGAAAATATTTATCATATTCCGAAAGGATTTTATTAGCACTCTCATCATTTCCAATCCATTCCGGATAAGTCAGCCAGCGCAGCTTTACTTTATTCCCTTTAGTTGGATAATAAACGGCATCACGCGTATCATACATCATAATCAACTGTAAACCATTAGTATGAGTTACAGAAGCCGGTTCGATATTATCTTCATAATTTGTATTGTAATGCGAATATGAATAACCTAAACCTGCATACAGAGACTTTATTAATTTGCGTTGAAGGCTAAAGCTGGCGATAGTTCTTTTGGTTCCGTAATTATAAAAATCCGGTACATCGACATCGTCTACATAATATTGTGCATTCTCATTTCCAACAGCCAGAAAAAGCTGTGCCCGCCAAAGGTCCTCTTTAAAATATAATTTATTAAAGGAGGCTATAAAATACGATTTATTGGTAGTATAAACTGCAGATAAACCAGATAAAGATTTAGGAGAAATAGTATCTGTTTTGTCTATTCTGTACATCATCATAGGGATAGCACCAAACATAAAATCCAAAGTTCTGTTGTAGTTGATGTAGGGCATCACATTAAAATCTACACGTTTTGTTTGTTTTTTTGATGCGGTAGTGTCAGCAGATTTTTGCTGTGGATATATAGACGAAAACCATAAAAAGAAGATTATGGAAAGTAAAAGCGTTTTCTTCATAAGTTGTTTTTTATGGATAAAACAAAACTACTACTTCACTAAAAAACAATCCTTCAATTTATGTAATCTTAGGTTGCAGATTATAAAATGAAACCATATTTGTCGATTTTTTCAAAACTTAGCTAAATGTTTAAACCCGACAGATTTTATCTCGTCCCGAAGTTTCGGGATCGGGACTGTCGGGTTTGCTGTTTTTTGAACTGGACTTTACTTTTTATGCACTAAATACATTAAAATTTCATCTTCTGTATTCTGACCGCATTCAAAATTGCGAGTAAAGCAACTCCAACATCGGCAAAAACGGCTTCCCACATAGTAGCCAGTCCGCCTGCCCCAAGAATTAAAACAAAAGCTTTTACAACGAAAGCCAAAATAATATTCTGCCAGACGATCTTTTTGGTTTGTTTACCAATGTTTATGGCCATTGCAATTTTACTCGGTTTATCGTCCTGAATGACAATATCGGCGGTTTCGATTGCTGCGTCGCTTCCTAATCCTCCCATTGCAATTCCAACGGTGCTTAAAGCAATTACAGGCGCATCGTTTACACCGTCTCCTACAAAAGCTACGGTTTCGTTTTTGGCTTTGATTTCGTTAACTTTATTGACTTTATCTTCCGGAAGCAAATCGCCAAAAGCCTTCGAAATTCCCAGTTTATCTGCTACAAATTGCACCACATTGGTTTTGTCACCGCTCAGCATCGTTACTTTTACGCCTAATGATTTTAGTTTAGAAACCGTTTCCTGCGCATCTGCTTTAATTTCGTCTGCAATGGTCAAATAACCGGCAAATTTTTTATCATAAGCAATGGCAATCGTGGTATACACAACAGAACCGGGATCAATATCATACGAAATATTGAATTTATCCAGAAGTTTAAAATTCCCAACATGCAGTTCTTTTCCGTTCACTTCGGCTTTTAAACCGTGTCCGGAAATTTCTTCCACCTGTTTCAATTCAATCGATGAATCTATTGCACCAACATGATTATGTATTGCTGTTGCTACCGGATGTGTACTTTGGCTTTCCAGCGCATTAACCAGTTTCAAGATTTCATCTTTATCAAAATCAGGTTTAATAATGACTTCCTGTACTTTAAAAACGCCTTCGGTCATGGTTCCGGTTTTATCCATTACCACGTTTTGAATAGTCGAAATACTGTCCAGAAAATTGCTTCCTTTAAATAGGATTCCGTTTTTACTTGCAGCGCCAATTCCGCCAAAATAACCCAGCGGAATGCTAATCACCAATGCACATGGACAGGAAATCACCAGGAAAACCAATGCCCTGTACAGCCAGTCGCTAAAAATATAATTGTCTACAAAAAGCATTGGCAAAAGGCAGATTGCAATGGCAAGATACACTACAATTGGCGTATAGATTTTGGCAAATTTGCGGATAAATAATTCTGCCGGAGCTTTTTTGGCCGTGGCATTCTGAACCATTTCCAGAATTTTAGACAATTTACTGTCATTGTAAGCTGTTGTTACTTTTACCAAGGCAATTGTATTTCCGTTTATCATTCCGGCTAAAACGGTCTGGCCTTTCTTTTTTGTATCAGGTTTGCTTTCTCCCGTTAAAGCTGCGGTATTAAACGAAGCCGAATCTGATAGTAATTCGCCGTCCAGTCCAAGTTTTTCTCCCGCTTTCAACTGTACAACAGCACCAATCTGAACGTCTTTTGCCTTGACTTTTACGGCAATATTATTTTCTAAAATCGTAACTTCATCAGGACGCTGGTCTAATAAACTTTTAATATTTGATTTTGCACGGCTGACCGCCATTCCCTGAAACGTTTCTCCAATCGTGTAAAACAGCATAACTGCAACACCTTCGGGATATTCGCCAATAGCAAAGGCACCAATTGTAGCAATGCACATCAGAAAAAATTCAGAGAAAACATCGCCTTTTACAATACTTTCATACGCTTCTCTCAAAACAGGAAGTCCAACCGGAAGATAAGCGATTCCGTACCACGCAATTCGAACATATCCTGAAAACCAGTCCTGAGGAAAGTAATTATCCAAACCTATCCCGATAAGCAGTAAAACAAGCGATATTATAGACGGAAGAAACATTCTGAACAAACTTCCCTCTGCTCCATGTTCATGATCGTGTCCGTGGTCATGTCCGTCATTTTCTGAATGTACGGGCTCGTCATGTGAACAGCAGCAGGATGGTTTGACTTTATTTTTTATATTTTTTACTTCTTTATCTTGATGTATCATTATAGCATTTCTGGTTTAAAGTTTCAGGTTTTAAGCCCCAAAAACTTTGTTTACAATAATGTTCTAAATTTAAGCATTTTGTTTATTGCCGCAAAGGCGCTGAGGCACTAAGTTTGTATGTTTCAGGAAGATTTAACCGAACTATTTGTCATTTCGAGCCCAAGGCTTCGGGATCGAAATAACATAAACTGACAAAAAAACTTAGAACCTCAGCAGCTTAGCATCTCAGCAATTAAAAAAATCAATGCTCATGCTCTCCTCCGCCTTTCATGGCAGACAGCAGGTAAAAAGCTCCTTTGGTAACGATTTTTTCCCCGGCATCGATTTTATCCACAAACTTAACTTCGGTAAAACCTAAATCTGTTGTGCCGGGAATAACTTCTACTGCTTTAAAATGAATCTCTTTTTCTTTTGTTTTTTCATTTGTATGTTCTTCCTCCTGAACAAAAACGAAATATTTATCGGCATTTCTTACTACTGCGTCTTTTGGCAATGCAGGAACAGTCGCATTTGTAATATTGATATTGGCCGAAACATACATTCCGGGAATCAGATCTTTTGCATCTGCGGGATCAATTTTGGCGTGAACCGCAACTGTTTTGCTTTCATTAGAAAATGATTTATTGATTCCGAAAATCTTTCCTTTAATCGATTTATTCGACTGATTCGTCAATACAAAATCGATAACCTGACCAATTGAAATAGACCCCAGATCTTTCTCATAGACATTCAAATCCAAATGCATCTGACTGTTATCGACTACTTCAAACAATGAAACCCCAGTTTGTGCAAAAGCGCCTTTAGCAATATTGATTTTCCCCACATAACCGCTTATTGGAGCTACAATTGGCACCAGCGAAGTACTTCCTTTTGTTGAAACATGCAAAGCTTCCAATTTATTTTTAGCCGCCTGTGCACGTGCTCTTTCGGCAGCAAGTTTCGCTTTTACTTCCTGAAATGTTTTCCTCGGATTGACATTTTCATCGCTCAACGTTTTCTGACGATTATACTCTAACTGCAGAAATTCAACATTGGCGGCCGCCGAATGATAATCTTCCTGCATTTCAATCACTTCCAGATTTTGAATCGTAGCCAATACTTTTCCCTTATTGACATAAGTACCTTCTAAAACATGAATGTCTTTAACAGTTCCGCCAATTAGGGTCGAAACCTCAGCCGAATTCTGAGGCGGAACAGTAGTATATCCATTGGCTTTAATGATTTTATTGAGATTTCGGTCTTCAACAAATCCAGTTTCAATACCAACGGTTTTATATTGAGATTCCGTTAAGGCAACTTCTGTCTGAGATTTTTCTTCTTCATGGGTTTCTTCTGCTTTCTTTTCATTGCAAGACGTTAACACTAAGCTATACGCTATAAGCATTAAGCTAAAAGCTGCCTTTCTTTGCGAAATTTTCGATAAAAACTTTGCGGAATTTGCGGTTAAATATGTTTTCATTTTAATTGTTTTTGATGGTTGGAAATTGGAGTTCGATAGCACTTTGATTAAAGTTATGTGTTGCCTCGGCTAGCTGCTTTTTAATATCAATTGCCTGATTCAAAAAACTGATATACGACCAATAACTCATATCACCGTTGGCATAACTTTTCTGCGCCGTTTCAATAATCTGATCAGCATATTGTGAACCTTCATTTTGATAATAAGCTAAATTTTTCTGTTGTTTTTTGAAGTTGTTCTGCAATTCTTCTTTTTGCAGCTTCAAAATGATTCTGTTTTTGTCTAAAGCCAATTGTGACTGCGAAATACTAATCGCCGAAGCCTGTGCCCGTGACGTATTTACACCTCCAAACAACGGAATCTGCAGTCCGGCCGTAAAACCCTGAAACAACGATTCTGTATTAATGGTTTGGGCAAAATAACCTAACCCTAATTTTGGTGTGCGCATGGCTTTGTGTGTTCCGGCTTCTTTTTGATAAACTGAAATTTGCTGCTGATAAAAATCAGTCATTAAATTTTCAGCCTTTGCTTCCTGATTTTCTACAAAAGGATATTGCAGTGAA
This sequence comes from Flavobacterium johnsoniae, assembly GCF_001879205.1. Taxonomy (GTDB): domain Bacteria; phylum Bacteroidota; class Bacteroidia; order Flavobacteriales; family Flavobacteriaceae; genus Flavobacterium; species Flavobacterium johnsoniae_A. The sequence goes on along the minus strand of NZ_MLFK01000008.1, from coordinate 137,005 downwards.
GTTGTTTCATCTGGAATTATCTCCTCATTTGTCTGAACAAAAAACTGAAGCTGCTTTTGGTAAATTGCCAAATCAAATGCCAATTGCTCCCTCTGGGTGTCGATTTCCTTAACTTTAGCTTTGGCGCTGATTACTTCAATGTTCCCGCTTTCTCCGGTTTTAAAGCGAAGTTCGGCGTTCTTTAGAAATTTAGTGTAAATATCATTTAACTCCGAGTTTAATTTCTGAATAGAAACTCCGTACAAATATTGATAATAGGCCAATGTAACAGCTTTTTCCAGTTCATAAGCCGATAATGCTTTACGTTTGGCTGCCAGTTTTGCGAGTTCCTCCTGCAATTGTCTGTTTGCTTTTGTAATGTTTCCTATCGGAAAGAACTGCTGTACCGAAACATTATGATCGAAATCGGCGCTGTTAAACTGTCCGCCCTGATATTGCACCTGAAGCGGATCGGGCTGAAAAGCGGTCTTTTTTAAAACAGTTTGTTTTTCGATTTCTTTATCAGCGATTTTTAAATCAATGTTATTTGATTTGGCAAGCTCCAGTGCTTTTTCGAGACTGATTTTTTCTTGTGCTTGCGAAAATGTGCTAATCAATGCAAACATAATTAACCGCAAAGTTCGCAAAGGAAGATTCGCAAAGGTTATATACTGTTTTATATATATTGAATTCATTTTTTTCTCTTTTAAAATTTCTTTGTGTGCTTTGCGTAAACCTTAGCGCTCTTTGCGGTTAAATCCACGCTCCAATAATAAATACAAAATCGGTAAAACGATTAAGGTTAATAATGTTGCCGAAATTAACCCTCCAATTACAACCGTTGCCAGAGGTTTTTGTACTTCTGCCCCGCCGCTTGTAGATAATGCCATTGGCAGAAACCCTAAGGAAGCCACAGCCGCTGTCATTAAAACCGGACGCAATCTGGTTTTGGTTCCTATTAAAACCCGTTGAAGCGGATCTAAAACTCCCTCTGTTTTTAATTGATTGAAATACGAAATCAAGACGATTCCGTTTAAAACTGCAATTCCAAATAAAGCAATAAACCCAATTCCCGCTGAAATACTAAAAGGCATTCCTCTCAGCGAAAGCGCAAATACACCACCAATAGCTGACAATGGAATGGCGGTAAAAATTAAGCCTGCCTGCTTAAAACTCTTAAATGTAAAATACAGCAAAATCAAAATCAAACTTAAAGCAATTGGCAATGCCACCGAAAGTCGTTTTGTAGCCTCGATTAAATTCTCGAACTGTCCGCCATACGTAACATAATATCCTGCCGGAAGTTTAAAATCTTTATCGAGTTTCTGCTGAATTTCTTCTACAACGGTTTTGATATCTCTTCCCCTAACGTTTAAACCAACGGTAATCCTGCGTTTTCCATCTTCACGAACCACCTGAACCGGGCCTTGCTCATAATCTACCGTTGCCACCTGCGAAAGCGGTACCTGCTGCCCGTTTGGCAGCGGAATAAACAAATTACTCACATCGGTAATATCAGCACGATTATCCTGATTCATTCTCACGACCACATCAAATCGTCTGCTTTCTTCGTAGATTTTTCCGGCACTTTCTCCTGCAAACGACGAACGGATAATTTGGTTGATATCGGAAATATTCAATCCGTATAAAGCAATTTTATTATAATCATATTTAATCGTGATTTGAGGCAGCCCCGTTACTTTATCGGCTTTTAAATCTCCAATACCTTCAATTCCTTTAATCTTCGAAATCAATTCAGAGGCTTTTGAATCTAAAATTTCCAGATCATCACCAAAAATTTTGATGGCGATATCGCTTCGGCTTCCCGTCATTAATTCGTTGAAACGCATTTGAATTGGCTGCGAAATCTCAATATTTGCACCTGGAATCACTTCCATTTCTTCTTTCATGGCATTCGCCAAAGCTTCCCAATTTCGGTATTTGCCTTTCCATTCTTTTTTGTCTTTTAAAACAATAATCAAGTCGCCGCTTTCAATAGGCATTGGATCGGTTGGGATTTCACCGCTTCCTATTTTGGTTACGATTGTTTTAATTTCAGGAAATTTGGCTTTTAAAATCTGTTCGTATTTTGTCGTTGTTTCCACCATCTGCGTAAGCGAACTTCCGGTCATGATCGTGGCATTTATAGCTAAATCGCCTTCTTCGATAGTTGGAATAAATTCACCTCCCATATTATTGAAAATGATTAACCCTAAGGCAAATAGTCCTAACGAAATTCCTAAAACCACTTTTTTAAACTGCAATGCTTTATTAAGAAATGGCATGTACAGATTTTCAAACCAGAGCATCATTCTATCGCTGAAGTTTTCCTTGTGTTCAGTTTTCTTCGAAAGAAACATTGCACTCATCATGGGCACATAAGTCAGCGAAAGTATAAAGGCGCCAATTACGGCAAAACCAACTGTCATAGCCATGGGTTTAAACATTTTTCCTTCAGTTCCAATTAAAGCCAGAATAGGCAGGTAAACGATCAGGATAATGATTTCTCCAAAAGCGGCACTATTTCTTATTTTGGATGCCGAATTGTAAATTTCAACATCCATTTCCTGCTGCGTGAGTTCTTTTTTGCGTTTGAGTTTTTGCAGATGATGCATTGAAGCTTCAACAATTATCACGGCGCCATCAACAATAATCCCGAAATCTATCGCCCCCAGACTCATTAAATTTCCGCTTACGCCAAAGGCATTCATCAGAATAATAGCAAATAACATCGCGAGCGGAATTACCGATGCCACAATCAGTCCGGCACGAAGATTACCCAGAAATAATATCAATACAAAAATGACGATTAGGGCTCCTTCTAATAAGTTTTTGGTTACGGTTCCGATGGCATTATCAACGAGTTTTCCTCTATCAATAAAAGCTTCTGCAACGACTCCCTCGGGCAGACTTTTATTAATCTGGATCATTCTTTCTTTTACACGATGAACGACTGCGCTCGAATTTTCTCCTTTCAGCATCAAAACCATACCTGATACGATTTCTCCTTTTCCGTCTTTGGTCGAAGCGCCGTAACGCAGTGCAACGCCTTCACGTACTTGTGCTACATCACGAACCAAAACGGGAGAACCGTTTCGGTTTTTCACTACCACATTTCCAAGGTCTTTTACGCCTTTTGCCATCCCGACACCACGGATGAAATAGGCATATTGATCTTTTTCGATATATGCACCACCTGTGTTTTGGTTGTTTTTTTCTAAAGCATCAAAAATTTCGGTAATCGTGACGCCCAAACTGTTTAATGTGTTTGGATTTACAGCGATTTCGTATTGTTTTAGTTTTCCACCCCAGGTACTTACATCGGCAACGCCTTTAATTCCCTGCAATTGCGGAATAATAATCCAATCCTGAATGGTTCTTAGTTGTACCGCATCGTATTTGTTTTCGTAGCCTTTTTTGGCATAAACATCATATTGGTATATTTCGCCCAATCCAGTTGTAATTGGGGCTAACTCCGGTGTTCCTGCGTATTCAGGAATATTTTCTTCGGCTTGTTTTAGGCGTTGAAATATTTGTTCGCGTGCCCAGTAAATATCAACATCGTCTTCAAAAACAACGGTAACGACCGATAAACCAAAACGGGAAATACTGCGAAGTTCAATGATATCCGGAACTGTTTTTACAGCCTGTTCTAATGGATAAGTAATTAACTGCTCGACCTCCTGACTGGCCAGAGTAGGCGCAGTTGTAATAATCTGAACCTGATTATTGGTAACATCAGGCAGGGCATCAAGGGGCAGTTGTTTAAGCGAATAGCTTCCCCAGGCTATTAAAACAAGGGTAAATAATAGTATAACGAATTTGTTTCGTATACTAAACTGAATGATTTTATCTAGCATTTGAAATATATAATGACATGAGAAATTAGACAAAAGTTTGTCTTATAAAATTTGTGGAAAATCCACAACTCTCTAACTCGTAATCCCAATAATTATCAGGACGAGCATCATTATGCTATTTGAGGGGGCTGCCAAATACTTCCGAAGAAATTAGAAATAAATACAGAATTGTAATTGGGTAAAGCGATTGAAATTTTAGTGTAAGCTGCAGGAAATTCATAACTTACAGTAGTCTGATAACTTAAAACCTGCGCTCCGCAGCAATTGCAGGCACAAAATGGAGAACATAAATCGTTGTCTTTATCATGAGAATGATTGTCTTCTGATGAAAACTGGGCTGTTTTATGCATAGCGCTGTTAACCTCCAAATCTGCGCAGGGCATATTTGAAAGTGCCATCAGATAAATTGACAATACAATTGCTATCCATTTCATAGTTGTAAAATTAATATTTATTCTTTTATAAAAAGAATAAATTAAAAAAATGATCTGCTAAGAAAACAATTGTCTTTTTACAAAATTGCCTGCATGTCTTTAAGTTACGATTATAGTTTATTAAAAAACATTATAAATGTTAAGGAAATTTAATTAACTTTAACACTATTAAACATATAATTCAAACAATTATTTTAAAAATTTCAATCTCTATATAATCCTGTAAACAAAAATATAAGCCGGCATTCCCTCCTTTCATTAGTACATATTTATTTGCACCGTTCTATTAATTAATTTTAAAACACTACAAATCGATGAAATGTAATACACTAATATCAGCCATTTTCTTATTATTTAGTATACCGTTTTTCGGTCAGGTTTACACCGATAAAATCGTTGGAGAAAAAAATCAACAATTAAAAGACAGTCTTAAAATAATCGAATATCCATACGCCTTACCAATATGGGGCGAAAAAGTGGCTCAAAAAGGCTACAACCTGCCCTATTCTGCAGGATTATCTATAAATTACTTTTGGCAGGATTCTGAAATTACTATAAAAAATCTTCAGGTAGGCTTTAATAACGGGCCTATGTATAATTTAGACGAGATCGTACGTTTCGACAAGTCTTCTGTAGAAGTGGGTGCCATCACAATTAGACCTGATATCTGGCTTCTTCCTTTTTTAAATGTTTACGGAATATTTGGTAAAGCAAAACCAACCACTAAAATTAATGCCGGAATCTGGATTCCGGATGCTGATAATAATTGGTCGCAGATCGCAGATTTTAGTACCAAAGCCAATTTTGACGCTACCACTTTTGGATTGGGAATTACACCAACAATTGGTATTGGCGGAGGCTGGCTGGCACTGGATATGAATATGTCCTGGAGTGATGTTGATGCGCTGGACAAACCTGCTTTCTCTTATATTTTTGGCCCAAGATTAGGTAAAACTTTTAAACTTCGTAAACCGGAAAGAAATATAGCAGTGTGGGTTGGCGGATTTAGAGTACATATTGAAGGAAATACGAAGGGAAATATTGCATTATCTGATGTATTAAATTTAGATAATGCTCAGGGAAAAATAGATACCGGACTGGCAAAAGTATCTGAAAACCAAACAAAAGTCGATGACTGGTGGAACGGATTAACACCTGCGCAACAGGCAAATCCCGTAAACGCAGCCAAACACAATACCGCAAATCGTGCACTGGAAAGAGCCGGAACTTTCCTGACTACTTTAGATGGTGCTTTGAGTACTGCAGAATCCTCAACGGTTCAATACTCCTTGCAAAAAGCGCCAAAAGATATGTGGAATTTTATTGTAGGAACGCAGTTTCAATATAACAAGCATCTGATGTTTAGACTTGAATCAGGTTTTTTAGGAAGTCGTACTCAAGTATTATGTGGTTTGCAATATCGTTTTGGACTATAAACCCATTTTTATGAAAAAAGGTTTAGTATTACTTATTGCACTGTTTTGTATCCAGCAGGCGAAATCACAGGTTTTGATATCTTTGATTTTTGGAGATAAACTGAATTCTCCGTTTTTAGAGTTTGGTTTGGAGGGCGGTATTAATCTTTCGGATATTTCTAATCTGGATAGTTCCGGAACTAATCCGGGTTTTAATCTTGGGTTTTATTTTGATATAAGATCAAAGCAAAATCCGGCCTGGATGATTAATACAGGCGTGATTGTAAAATCTCCAATGGGTGCGCGCGACATTCCTGTTTATTCTTTAAACGATGTAAATCTGGATAATACTTTCGCAGGCGGTAGTGTTAATCGTGAGATTCGATATTTTAATGTGCCTATTTTAATTAAGTACCAATTTAAAAATAGAATTTATCTTAAAGCTGGGCCGCAACTAGGACTTTTGGCTTCGGCGTTCGATCAGTTCAAAAATGAGATTAATGATAATGATGTGGTCTATAAGAAAAAAATCAGGGACCAGATCAGGGTCATAGATGCCGGTATTGCTTTTGGCACAGGTTACCACATGAATGTGGGCAATGGACTAAATTTTACGATTCAATATTACTATGGTTTGGTTCCGGTAATGAAGGGAGACGGACCTAATACTAACAATAAATCTTTGTATCTGACAGCGGGCATCCCTATTGGAAAAGGAAAAGCAGCGCAAAGGCGTGCTGCACAGGAAGCCGAACTTAATAAAGTGATTCTTCCTGAGGATGAAGCGCCTCAGCCTCAGCCTAAAAAATAAAATTTATAGAATTTATAATATATGAATTGCCTCCAGCTTTAGCTGGGGGTAAAAAAAGTTTATTAAGCAAAGGCTTTAGCCCAAACTTTAAAATTCGGCTAAAGCCTTTTATATTTTCTTATCCTAAAATCTCCAGCTAAAGCTGGAGGCAATTGATTTTTTTAGGCAATAAAATATTCTATTTAGTTTTTTTGTTGATTGAGTATTATGGATTAATAATACACGGAATTAAATTGCTACTTATTTATCGAAATAAGCAATTCCAGAATTTTTTCATTACTTAAGATAAAATCCGGATTGGTATGTAATATTGCGTTGTTGGGCATAAAAGGCATATCTGCCGAAAGCGGATCCTGAACAATAATAATTCCGCCGGAAGCCTTAATTGCTTTCAAGCCTTCTGTTCCATCTGCATTCGAGCCTGAAAAAAGAATTCCAACCAAGGAGTTTCCGTAAATTTCTGCTGCTGATTCGAAAGAAACATCAATACTGGGACGGCTGTAATTTATTTTCTCTGAAATATCAAGAGCTAAAGTGTCGTCTTTTTCGAATAATAAATGGTAATTTGATGGCGCAACATAAACAAAACCAGGTTTAAGAACGGTTTTATCTTCAACAGCTTTTACAGGAACACCTGATTTTAAAGTGATCAATTCTTCTAAAGTCTGATCATCTGTGCTTTTGCGGTGTACAACGATTACAACCGCAAAATTATGTAGTACAGTTAATCCCGGTAAAATTTGCATTAAGGCGTTTAAGCTTCCTGCCGATCCTCCAATAATAACTAATCTGCAGTTTGAAATTATTTTATTTTCCTCCATATTTTCTCTTTTTCAAACTGTTTGTATTTGCCCGAAGAAATAGAATATTTTATGGTTTCTTTTGTGCCCAGGGCCAAAAACCCCAAAACAGCTAAACTTTCATCAAATAAATTAATAACTCTTTTTTGAAGTTCGTTATCAAAATAAATTAAAACATTACGACATAAAATCATATCAAATTCATTAAAAGATGTATCCGAGACTAAATTGTGCTGTGAATACACCATTTTTTGAGATAAATCTTCATTAAACTTGGCAATACCGTAATTGGCCGTATAATAACTAGAAAAATCTTCCTGTCCTCCTGCATCGCGGTAGTTTTGCGAATACTCTTTCATCATACGCAGGGGGAAAATTCCTTTTTTGGCTGTTTCTAAAACAGTGGCATTAATGTCTGTAGCGTAAATTAAGGATTTATGCAGTAAACCGGCTTCTTTGAGCATTATGGCCATAGAATAAACTTCTTCGCCTGTAGAACAGCCGGCATGCCAAAGCCTGATGAAAGGTTTGGTTCCCAGCAATGGAAGAATTTCATTTCGCAATATGGTATAAAAAGATGGATCGCGAAACATTTCAGTAACATTTACTGTAATCTCGTCAACCATTCTTTTATAATATTCCGGGTCGTAGCGAACTTTTGAAAGAAATTCATGAAAATGATTGAATCCATCTAACTGATAAACCCTATTTACACGTCTTTTTAAAGAAGCTCTGGAATAACTCCCAAAATCAAAACCATAATATTCGTAAACCTCATTGATAAGCGTTTCTAACTCAATATCCTCAATCATAATCCATTCAAATTTTGCTTAAAATAAGCAGTAACTTATCAACATCAACTGGTTTTGAGATATAATCATCTGCGCCTGCCTCTAAACATTTTTCCTTGTCGCCTGTCATTGCCTGTGCTGTAACGGCAATTATAAAAGTCGATTTTCTTGACGGAATGGCTTTTATGAGCGGAATGGCATCATAACCATCCATTTCGGGCATCATCATATCCAGCAAAACTGCGTCGATCTCTTCATCAGATTTCAATAACTTTATTGCATCTTCGGCATTTGTGCAAGACAAACATTCATACGATTTAACTCGTAAGGTATGCGTTAGTGCAAAAATATTTCTTGAATCGTCGTCTACAATTAAAAGTCGTTTTTTACTCATATTTGTCGTTATATTTTTTTTGCCGCTGATTTCACAGACTAAAAGGAATCTTTTAATTAGAACTAAATTTGTATCATTTAAAACTACACTAATTCAAATTTTAAATCTTTTTAATCTACGGCGGCCAAACTACTTATTCTTTGTCAATCAATATATTAAACTTTATCATAAAGCCAAACTCGCAATAATGATAAAAGCTGGTCAACATCTACCGGTTTTGTAATATAATCGGATGCTCCTGCCTTGATGCATTTTTCTCTGTCTCCTGTCATTGCTTTTGCTGTAACGGCAATCACCGGCAGATTCAGGAATTTAGGATTGGCACGTATTTTCTCGGCAGTTTCATAACCGTCCATGTGCGGCATCATCATGTCTAACAAAACAACATCGGTATCTGGATTTTCGCTTAAAACCTTAATGGCATCATTACCATCAAAAGCGGTAATAATACTCATTTTAAACACTTCTAAGGCTTTTGTAAGCGAGTAAATATTACGAACATCATCGTCTACAATAAGCACTTTTTTATCGTGTAGAATATTGTTCAGTAAATTTAGCTTTTTATGTCCTTCTTTTTTGTCTTTTCCTTCTTTTTTATCTTCTACCAAATGCAGGAACAGCGAAACTTCGTCTAACATTCTTTGATATGAATGCGCTGTTTTTACAATAATAGAATCGGCATATTTCTTAATTTTCACTTCTTCTTTTAGTGACAAACTCTTTCCTGTAAAGACAATTACCGGAAGATTTTCTAATCCCGGGCTTTTCTTTACACCATCCAGAATCTGATAAGCCTGCTTATCCGGAATTCCCATATCCAGAATTACACAATCTACTTCGGTTTTGTTTAATGCCTGTAAACCTTCAGAAACTTCACTTTTAATTTCAGAATTAATATTGTAGGTTTCTAAGAAATAAGACAGTGCTTTGGCGTGTTTTGGATTATCTTCGATAATTAAAACTTTCTGAGCTTCTTTATTAATGATGTGTTCGATTCTTAAAAACACATCCGGAATCCTTTCAAAAGCTACTGGTTTATCTAAGAAATCGACTGCACCTTTTAATAAACTTTCCTGTTTCAGTTTATGTGATGACATAATATGAACCGGAATATGTTTGGTTTCTGAATGATTTTTTAATTCTTCCAGAACCTCCCAGCCGCTTTTTACCGGAAGTTCAATATCCAATAAAACTCCAACTGGTTTATAAAGCAAAGTAAAGTTTAGAGCATAATCGCCTCTTACGGAAACAATTCCTTTATATCCTTTATTTCGTGTAAATGCTAAAAGCGATTTGGCAAAATTAATGTCGTCTTCAACAATTAAAATTACTTTATCTCCTTGTTTAATGTTTTCCCTATCATCATCGATTTCATCCGGAATAACGGCACTGATGTATTTTTTTGGCGGCGTGCCTGGTTGTACTTCAGGTTCTAATTCTATAAATTCTGTTGGAGGTATTTTATCTACATTGGCTTTATTAAGGCTGGAACCGTAAACGGGAAGACATAAAGTAAAAGTACTTCCGATATTTACCTTACTATGCAGGATGATTTCTCCTCTAAGTAATTTCGCCAATTCCCTGCTTATAGAAAGTCCTAAACCGGTTCCGCCGTATTTACGTTTCGTAGAACCATCGGCCTGCTGGAATGCCTCAAAAACAAGTGGCTGTTTTTCAAGCGGAATTCCAATTCCGGTATCTTTTACAATAAAACAAATTACTTTATCATCATCGGTATTGATTTTGATTTCTAGTGTAACTTTTCCTTTTTCGGTAAATTTAATAGCATTCGAAATTAGGTTTTTCAAAATCTGCTCCAGACGCATTTTATCTGTTTTAATAACAATCGGCGCTTCTTTCGAAATAATTTCAAATTCAATTCCTTTTTCCTTAGCCACAAGGTTAAATAAGTTCCAAAGGCTGTCTGTAATTTCTTTGGTCGAAACATCTAAAAACTCCAATTCCATTTTACCGGCTTCGATTTTAGATAAATCCAGGATTTCATCAATTAAACCTAATAAACTGTTTCCGGAACTCTGAATCACTTTTGCAAACTCAATTTCTTCATTGTTCATGCTCTTATTATTATTTTCAGATAATAATCGGCTTAAAAGCAGAATAGAATTTAAAGGAGTTCTTAACTCATGCGACATATTGGCCAAAAACTCTGATTTGTAACGTGTTGTTAATTCTAGAGCTTCAGATTTCTTTTGGATTTCATTGTTTTTTTCTTCCAGCAAAACACTTCTTTCAGAAAGTTCTTCATTGGTTTGTTCCAATTCTTCCTGCTGTACTCTTAATTCTTCTTCAGAAGCCTGTAATTTTTCGGTCTGCGCTTCTAATTCGGCATTAATTGCTTCCAGTTCGCTGTGCTGTAACTGAAGTTCTTCTGACTGTGTTTTGGTTTCTTCCAGAAGTTCCAGTACTCTTTTTCTGTTTTGTGTTGATTTTAGAGCAATTCCAATATTGTTTGAAACCGTTTTTAAGAACTCTAAATGCAGATCAGAAAAACCGTAAATACTGGCCAATTCAACCGCTCCTTCAATTTTATTATCTAAAAGCGGTACCGCTACAATATGCGTTGGTTTAATTTGCCCTAAAGCATAATTAATTTGAATATCATCTGGTGATAAGGTTTTTAATTCTAATATTTTACCGGAAGTTATGGCCTGTCCTATTAAGCCTTCTCCTTTTTGAATGCGTTCCCTATTTTTACTTGGTATATAACTGTATCCTCCGGACACTATTAGTTCGTTTTCTTCGATAACATATAAAACCCCGGCGCTGCTATTGGTGTAATGGCATAAAAATTCGATAATGTCCTTAGAAAGTTTTTGCAGTGATTTTTCGCCCAGCATGGCATTGTTTAATTCAGCAACACCCGTTTGAAGCCATTCTTTCTGCGACAGTAAATCAAACGAATTTTTAAGAGAAACTCCCATACTGTTCAGGGATTCTCCCACACTTCCAAGCGCATCTGCTTTAGTATCGTCTACACGAATGTCATAATTTCCGTTAGAAATATTACTTGCAATAGAACTGATTGCCTCGATTCTCTGTGCCGTTTCTACATCTTTTTTCTCTAATTCTTTTTGTAATGCCGAACGCTCGTTGTAATCTTTTAAAATTCTTATTAAAAAAACAATCGAAATAACAAAAGCAATTAAAAAAGCAGCTATAATCAAAATTAAACTGTACGTTCCGTAACGTTCAGAATTAGAATTACGCTCTGTTAAAAGTGCCTGCTCTGTACTTTCAACTTTTTTAATTAAAGCACGTAATTCTGTCATCATGACTCTGCCTTCGTTTAGGTCAAATACCAAAGTTTGTTTACCAAGACGTTTTTTAACAATTTGATTGTTTAAATATTTGAAAAATGCCGAACGCATAGTTTGTAACTGAATCAGCTGTTTTTGCTGCGAAGGGTTATCGACCGTTAACTCCTCTACTTTATCAAAAAAACCGTTTGATTTGGCTTCAGACTCATTGTAGCGATCTACAAACTTCTCATCGCCGGTAATTAAATAACCTCGCATACTGGTTTGGGCTTCTGTAACAAGCGCCGAACCTTCATTTAAATTATAGATAACTTCCTGAGTGTGATTTACCCAAAAGTTACTGTTTAATAAACTTTTGATGCTGATAAATGAAGCAACAGAACTAATAGTCAGTACAACTAGTGAAACTAATGAACTGATTAGCAGATTTCTTTTAAAATTATTGTTCATGCTTTTACTTTAAAATGATCTAAATTGTTTTTGTTTTCTGCCCGTGATTATAAGGATTATAGAATTTGTATAAATCTTTTAATCTGCGGCTTTTATTTTTACTCGTATTTTAATGGAAGAATGATAATGAAACTTGCGCCCTTACCTACTTCACTTCTTGCAGTAATTAAGCCGTTGTGTTTTTCTATGATTTTCTTTGCGATAGCCAGACCAATACCGGTTCCTTCGTAGGTCTGCCTGTCATTTAAACTCTGAAAGATAATAAAAATACGATCGAGGTAAATTTCGTCAAAACCAATTCCGTTGTCTTTTACAATAATGCGGCAGAATTTTCCTTCCGGGGAAGTTGGACTGTCAAAAGATTTATCGGCTATAATTTCTGATGTAATTTCAATTAGCGGCGGATCATTTGCACCGGAGAATTTAAGTGCATTCCCAATTAAATTTTGAAATACCTGCCTAAGCTGGCTGGGAATACTGTCTATTGTGGGGAGTTCTGTTGTTTTAACCGTTGCCTCTTTTCTTTCAATTAAATAATCAAAATCCGAAAGCACTTCCTGCAAAACCACATTAAGATCTGTAATTTCAGGTTTAACCTGTGCTGATAATCTCGAGTAAGCCAGCAGATCTGTAATTAGAGTCTGCATTCGCTCTGCCGATTTTATGGTTCTGTCGACATAATCGATTCCTTTTGCGTCGGCAGTTAAATAAAGCTCTTTGATTATTTTAATAAAAATCTGAATTTTTCGAATGGGCTCATTCAAATCGTGCGATACCACCCAGGCAAACTGCTGTAATTCGTGGTTTTTCATCTCTAGTTCCTCGTTTTTCGAAACCAGTTCTTTGGTTCTTTCGGCGATTTTAATTTCGAGATTATCCTGTGCCTCTTTTCTAATTTTAATTTCTTTAGACAGCAGGTCTTTTATTCCCTTTAATTCGTTTTGCTGTTCGTAAATTTTAATGAAGGTTTTTACTTTAAGCATTAACAGATCAGTATCAACCGGCTTTGTAATATATTCAACAGCTCCGGTTTCATACCCTTTAAAGATGTACTTTTTTTCGATATTTAAAGCCGAAAGAAAAATAACGGGAATATCTTTGGTTCTTTTATTTCCGGAGAGAATTTTAACAACTTCAAAACCGTCAAGGCCTGGCATTTGAACGTCCATTATAATAAGACAATAAGACGTTTTTAATATCTTTTTCAGGGCTTCTTCACCAGATTCTGCAGTATCTACATCAATATTGTGCAATTCTAATGTTTTTTTTAGGGCAATAATATTTGCCTTTATATCATCAACAATTAATACCATGCTGTAGTGGGGAATAAAGCGTTAAGATTAAAAAATATATTTAAAAAATCGTTTTCCGACTATCATTTTGAACATCTGATCCTATTCAAAATTACGGTCAAACTTTCAAATTTATAAAATAAAACCACAAAGCACTTTAATTCAAAATCAATTTCGTTACATAATTCCCATGTTTACAAACTAACTTCAATTGTATCAATGATTCACATTCTATAGAAAAAAATCTTAAAAATAACCGCCTTAAGTAAAATTATAGTCATTTTCTTTCTTTTTACTGCATTCCTAATCTTTTGAGGCAATCTTAAATTTATTACAGCTGCTTGCTGCGCTTTAAATCGGGTAATTTTAAATAGTTAAACAAATGCTTTAAATTATTAATGTTATGAAAAAGCCTAAAACATTCCCAGAACAAAAACAGCAACTCCCGGGAAACGAACATAAAATGACTCCCGAACCCGAAATTATAAGAGAAAATTATACCGGAAGCGGCAAACTTTTAGGCAAAACCGCTTTTATTACTGGTGGAGACAGCGGTATTGGCCGAAGCGTCGCCGTTCATTTTGCGCGTGAAGGCGCCAATATTGCAATTGTATATTTAAAAGAAGATAAGGATGCCAGGGAAACCAAAGAAATGATCGAAAAAGAAGGCCGTCAATGTATTATAATAAGCGGTGATTTGAAAGATGAAAAATTCTGCAAAAGCGCAGTTAAAAAATGCATCACGACGTTTAAAACTATAAATATTATCGTAAATAATGCTGCGGTTCAGTTTCCTCAAACCGAATTGGAAAAAATTACTTCGGCACAGCTGCATAAAACATTTGAAACAAATATTTATCCGTATTTCTATATTACAAAAGCGGCGCTGCCTTATTTAAAAGAAGGCGATACAATTATCAATACAAGTTCTGTAACCGCTTATCGGGGAAGCGAACATTTAGCAGATTATGCCAGCACAAAAGGAGCAATAGTAAGCTTTACAAGATCATTGTCGACTATGCTTGCGAAAAGAAAAATCAGGGTAAACGGAGTAGCTCCGGGACCAATCTGGACACCATTGATTGTAGCAAGTTTTGATAAACTTTCGGATTTTGGAAAAGATAATCCAATGGAAAGGGCCGGACAACCCTCTGAAGTTGGCCCTGCCTATGTATTCTTAGCCTCTGAAGACAGCAGTTATATAACCGGACAGTTTATTCACATTAATGGAGGCGAACTTGTAGGGGGATGATTTGTGTAGTTATTAAGATGCTGAGATATTAAGGTTTCGTCTTAGCATTTTCTGTCACTAAATCGGTTCAATTAGAAAACTCAGCACCTTATCACCTAAGTATCGCAGCATCTTTAAGAAAAAACAAAAAAATGAATTACATCGACATCATAGGCCTTTTTGCCGGAACTTGTGTTACGATTTCCGTACTGCCCCAAATTTATAAAGTTTGGAAAACTAAGAAAGTAAAAGACATTTCGCTTAAAACTTTCGGGATTCTGACCTTTGGGATTTTGGTATGGGTGATCTATGGAATTTTAAAACAAGACCTTCCCATCATAATTACAAACAGCGTCTCTTTATGCTTAAACCTGCTTATGGTTTATTTTATTATTTATTATGAGAAAGAGTAATGCATAAGGTGCTAAGAGGCTAAGGTTCTAAGGTTCTAAGTTATTTTTTAGCCTTTGAGTTGTTCGAATGAAACGGTTTAATCGAATTTTAAATTTTCGCTAACTCTAGCCTGAAAGTATCGGGGCTTTAACCAAACCATAAAGGTTGGGCTAAGTCCTTTGTTTATTGCTGATTTTTCAGCTAGCTAAATCTGGATGTTAACCTAGAAACTTTGCGTTTCTCCGACTTTGCGAGATTCAAACGCTGGTATTTGATCAAAAAACAGTGCGGGCCCGTGGTCAAAAAAACTCAAAAGCTTAAAAATAAAAAAACAGCTCTTTAGGAAAGCTGTTTTTTTTACGTAATAGTAGTTATATATAATGCTTGTTAGCTAGCTAATTTTTGATTGTATGGTTTAAAAGACCATTGATGTCTTGATCTAAAAAGCTTTGCCGTAGAAAGCAATTCAGAAAAATTCATGGTTGAAATTCGCTTGATTTCATTCATCTGTCTGATGGCCATATTTACAACGGGATCAAATGTTTTAAGATAGTTGAAACTGTGCTGCTCTACTTCTATCTCGACAATGTTTTTTAAGATGCTTTTTTTAAGCAGTGTTCCCACAATACCTTTTTGGGGTACTGATTTATATTCCTGGATTTTTTCGTATATTTTAGAATTCCCCTTTCCAATATAAATATAGTTTCCAGAGTCGTTTGTAAAACGTTGTTTTACCTGCGAAATCAACTCAGCATTTTTATTTTCAATTGTAGGCATTCCCAATAATGTAAATTGAATGCGTTTATGACTTTCGAAGTATAAAACACTGTTAATTACTGAAGAATTATTCAATACAGCTGATTGATTTTTACTCAGCACCTTTTTATCTCCATTTGCACCAAAACTATGGCTTACCGTTCCATTTTCACAATACACAAAAAATACAGGCGCTGAATGAAATGATTCAATACTTAAACTAACTTCCTGATGAAACTCAAGATCAAAATGCATAAAAAGCACTTTGTCATCAAAACGGGTCCCTTTTATCGATCCTTTTGTCCATTTTGATTGAATATCCAAATTGTAATCATTGTTTTTAGCAGTGAGTTTTCCGCTGAAACTTTCTTTCAGATCGTTAAAAACAGCATCAAATTCTCCTGTATTTATGTAAAGTTTTTTCATTTTGGTTTGGTTTTAAAAAAAGTTATTTATGTTCATTTACGCACAAAATAACTTTTGGTTTTTATCTCATTTTGCTTAAACCAAATTTCGTACTTATTATAAATCAAACCCTTATACAATTTCATTCAGAAATTTCATAATTTTTACTTTAAGGGACAAAGGTTCAGAGAAGCAAAGGTTCAAAGCTTTTTTTAGGTAATCAATACCTCTATTACTTAACTCTATCCCACTGAACCTTTGAACCTTTGAACCTCAAAAAAAAAAAAAACAGCTGCTCCAGATAAATCTGGAACAACTGCTCCTCAGCAAAATAAAAATACTTATCTATTTTATTTTAGGTAAGTTCATTGATGTCGGCATTTTTAGAATAATTCTTTTTCGGAATATCTTTAAAAAATTCAGCTTCTTCTAAATCTGCTGTTGGGCCATATCCCAGCAAATGTGTTCCCTTTTGCTGATCCTTAGTTTCGATAACATATAAGATCGACATATCGTCAGGATCGCTCATTCCTTCATAACGATGGTGCGCTACAATAAAAACTTCATCTGGCTGGTAAGCATATTTAGTTTCTGCATCTATAAGACAGCCATTATCAAATAAGTAATTCTTTGTATAGCCTTCATCTTGGTATTTTTGTATATAGTCGGTTTCGTGTTTTTGTTCTTTTTTCATGATTTTATGAATTAAGATTAGTTAAGTAATCTTTGTTTATTCAAATTTCGCCATTAAAATCAATGAAGATTAACTCAATAGATTTTAATGTTGCCTCATTCAAAAAAGGCACAGAATTCAATGTTTATTTTTTATTAATTTTAAACTTCTATGAAATATATATGGTATAAAATACTATATTTATTACATAAAATTTATTGTTTTAACCAAGACAAAATCAAATTTTAATGAACAATACCAATCATGATTTTCTTGCCAAAGGAGGCGAAATGGGTGCAATGATGCGCGCCAAAGACTGGAGCAAAACCTCTGTTGGTGCTGTCGAATCCTGGCCTCAAAGTCTGCGTACTACTTTGGGAATTCTCTTAAATTCAAAATTCCCCATGTTTTTGTTTTGGGGAGAAGAACATATCTGTTTTTACAATGATGCTTATCGTCCGAGCCTTGGAAACGATGGCAAGCACCCCAATGTATTAGGACA
Source organism: Flavobacterium johnsoniae (assembly GCF_001879205.1). Taxonomy (GTDB): domain Bacteria; phylum Bacteroidota; class Bacteroidia; order Flavobacteriales; family Flavobacteriaceae; genus Flavobacterium; species Flavobacterium johnsoniae_A. Next base: position 119,541 of record NZ_MLFK01000008.1, on the reverse strand, counting down.
AAAAGGTGCCGAATACTGGCCTGAAATCTGGCATTTCATAGGTCCTTTAATTCATCAGGTTTTAACTGAAGGCGAAGCTACATGGCATGAAGATTTATTGCTGCCTATTTATAGAAACGGAAAAATGGAGGACGTTTACTGGACCTTCAGCTACAGTCCCGTAACCAACGACGATGGACAGATAGCCGGAGTTTTGGTAATATGCAGCGAAACCACTGAACAAGTAAACGTTCGAAAAAAATTAGAAAACAGCAACGAGCGCTATCGCAATAATATTCTGCAAACACCAAATGCAATGTGCATTTTTAGAGGGCCGGATTATGTTGTTGAAATTGCAAACGAACTAATGCTGGAAATCTGGCAGCGAAAAGAACATCAAGTTCTCAATAAACCTATTTTTGAATCGCTTCCTGAAGTAACAGGGCAAGGATTAGAAGATATTCTTTTAAAAGTTTATACCACCGGCGAAAGGTTTACGGCAAATGAACTGCCGGTAAAACTGACCCGAAACGGTAAAATTGTAGATACCTTTATTAATGTAGTTTACGAAGCCTTAAAAGAACCTGACGGAACTATCTCCGGAATTGTGGCAATTGCAAACGATGTTACAATTGAGGTAAATGCCCGCAATGCCGTAGAAGAAAGTGAAAAAAGATTTCGAAATATCGTTCGTCAGGTACCGCTTGCCATTGCCATTGTTAAAGGGGAAGATTTGGTTGTGGAAATGGTTAATGCAACTTACTTGCAAATTATTGATAGCACTGAAAAAGAAACGCTAAACAAACCCGTTTTTGCCTCTGTTCCCGAAGCCAGGGAAACCGTTTATCCACTTCTTTCAAAAGTCTACGAAACCGGAAAACCATATTTTGCCAACGAATTATTAGTTACCTTAAACCGATATGGCAAAGAGGAAGATTGTTACTTTAATTTGGTATTTCATCCTTTACGGGAAGAAAATGATGTTGTAACGGGCGTTATTATTGTATGTGATGAAGTAACAGAATCGGTAAAAACGAAATATTTCCTGGCCGAAAGCGAAAAAGCTTTTCGAAATCTTGTCATGCAGTCTCCTATTGCTATGACGATCTTTAAAGGAAAAGATTACATCATTGAACTTGCCAATACCACAATGCATGAAGATATCTGGCAGAAAAAACCAAGTGAAACAATCGGAAAACCAGCGCTGAAAGTATTTCCTGAGTTATTAGAGCAAAAATATCCCCAGCTTCTTAATGAAGTTCTCCAAAATGGAAAAACGATTAAGGAGAATGAATCTGTGGCTTACATCGATATAAATGGAAAGTTAGAAAAATTCTATTTAGATTACCAGTATACCCCTTTATACGAGAAAAACGGTGAAATATCATCCATCATGATTACCGTAAACAATGTTACAGAAAAGGTCGAAGCCCGTAAAAAAGTGGAAGATGCAGAAGAAAGGGCCCGTTTGGCTTCTGAAATTGCCGAAATTGTAACCTGGGATTTAAATGTACAGACTCAGGAATTAATTTATTCTGATAATTTGCCTGATCTTTTTGGCCTTCCAAAGGATATAAAAATTTCGCGCCCGGAGGTTTTATCACGCATATTAGAAGAAGATCTTCCTACTATCGAACAAGCGTATTTAACTGCATTAAAAACCAATATTTATAAGTACGAAGCAAGAGTTTTAAAACTGGATAACTCGATATCCTGGATAAGGGTTCACGGAAAAATATTTTTTGATGAACTAAAGAACCCGGTTAAAATGCTTGGAACCATAATGGATATTACCGAGGAAAGGAATCGTCAGGAAATTTTAATGAAAAGCGAGGAAAAGTTCAGGGTTCTGGCCGACTCGATGCCGCAGTTTGTCTGGACAAGTGATGCCATGGGAAATATTGATTATTTTAACCAGTCCTTATATGATTTTACAGGTATTTCTAAAGATGATGTTGACAAAAACGGATGGCTTCAGTTTATTCATCCTGAAGATCGCGAAGCAAATGTGAACCGCTGGATGGAATCTATAAAAACCGGAGAAGAATATTTATTTGAAAACCGTTTTCGTCGTCATGATGGAAAATACCGCTGGCAATTAAGCCGGGCGATTCCTCAGAAAGATATTGAAGGAAAGATTCAAATGTGGGTAGGTACAAGTACTGATATTCAGAACCAAAAGGATTTTTCAGACCAGCTTGCAAAACAGGTTCACGATCGAACTCTGGAGCTCGAACTTAAAAACAGGGATTTAATTAATATGAATATTGAACTGCAGTCTTTTGCTTATATATCGAGCCATGATTTGCAGGAACCGCTTAGAAAAATACAGACTTTTGCAAGCCGCTTGTCTGAGCTGGATGATCAGAATATTTCGGCAAAAGCCAAAACTTATCTGGAACGAATTGAAGTTTCGGCAAAGAGAATGCAGACGCTTATACAAGACCTTCTCACCTATTCGAGAACAAATTCTGCTGAACGGATTTTTGTAAAAACCAATCTGGATGAAATTCTTGAAGAAGTAATAATGGATTTTTCAGAACGAATTGAAGAAAAAAATGCAGTTATAAATCTTAATCCTTTGGGAACTGTAACAGTTATGCCTTTTCAATTCAGACAGTTATTACACAACCTTATTGGAAATGCTTTAAAGTTTTCCCGCAAAGGCATTGCGCCCTGTATCGAAGTAAAAAGCCGAAGAGTTGTTGGACATAAACTCAATTTTAAAGTAGATTATCCGGATAAAATTTATTTTTGTTTAAGAATTACAGATAACGGAATTGGTTTTGACAATGAGTACAAAGAGCGTATTTTCGAAGTTTTTCAGAGGTTAAACACGGAAAGTGAGTTCTCAGGAACCGGAATTGGACTGGCAATCGTAAAAAAGATTGTCGAAAATCATAAGGGAATTATTAAAGCAGGCAGCGAAAAAGACAGCGGAGCGACTTTTAAAATCTTTATCCCGGAACTATAAAAAAATACCAAACTCATTTACTAAATAAGTTTGGTATTTCTTTTTACATCAAAAATGTAATTACGATTTATATACAAACGTTTTACGGTCGGGGACAAACTCTTTCCAGTTGATCGTAAGAGAATGCTCGATCGATTTTATAATATCTTTCATTAAAACAGGCTTGGTAATAAAGTAATTGGCTCCTAAATTGAGACATTTTTCTATAATACCAGGCTCATTTGAAGTCGAAAAGATAATAACGGGTATATCGCTATTCTCTTTTGAACCTTTTAGTTCGTTGAGGACATCAAAACCGTTTTTTCCGGGCATATTTAAATCCAGGAAAATAACACTGGGTGTAGGAGGCGGATGATGAATTGCGTTCAATAATTTTTCGCCGCCCGAATAAGTCTGCAGGTTAATCTCTTTTGATAATGACTCTACGGCATCTGTAAAAATGCTCAAATCGTCTTCGTCATCATCTGTGTAGAAAATTGTGAAGTTTTTCATATAATTTGGGATAAACTATTTCTTCAAAGATAGCGTAAATTATAAAATCATCCTGTATTTTGTTTCAAAATTCTCACAAAATTAACCATTGGAATATAATAATTTAAAAATATAATTCTGTAAGCCAATCCGCTGCAAAAACCTGAATTTTGCTATAGTGGAGATTTATACACCACAAAATCAGCTATTTATTAAACTTAAATTATAAAGCCATGGGAGATCATAAAGACCTTACAGATGAATTAGCAGCCGATAAAATAAAAGATCTGGCAGAAACTATAAAAACGTGCATGTTTTGCACTTACAACAGCGACAGACTGCAATCTCGCCCAATGTCGGTTCAAAAAGTAGATGAATTAGGCCATCTTTGGTTCTTATCAGACCGAAACAGCAGCCAAAATGCAGAAATAACCCTCAACCCTCAAGTTGAGCTTTTCTTTGCAGAACCGCACGATAAATTCCTGACTTTACATGGTAGCGCTTCAATTTCTTATGACCGCGAAACCATCAAGGAATTATACGACCCAATTGTAAAAGTCTGGATGCCGGGAGGTGAAGACGATCCTAACTTAAGCGTCATTACAGTCGTACCCGAAGATGGTTATTACTGGAACAACAAACACGGCAAAATGGTTGCTATTGCAAAAATGGCCACTGCCCTAGTAACCGGTAAAACTATGGATGATGGGATTGAAGGGAATTTGAAGTTATAACAATTTCCGCAAAGCTTTTTTAATCGCAAAGAGCGCAAAGTTTTACGCAAAGTCAGCTAAGGATTATTTTCTTTGCATGCTTTGCGTTTTTTTTCTTTGCGCTCTTTACGTTTAAATTCACAAAACCAATTTCTTTATCTCCAATGCGTTCAGAATACCCGCCTCGCTTGCTGTATTATTAAAATATATAAATCCTGATTTTGAATTAGTTTCATCTCTTATATGAAGTAATTCTTTAGATGAATAACTAGAGTAAAACATCTTAGGAATTCCATGCAGACGAATATAAATAAGCGGAAAATTTTTGAAAATAGTCTGCGGTAACTGAGGATGGCTTACACTGCAAAACGTGATATCATTTTCTAAAAAAGCATTCCATACCTCATCATTCCACCACGAAGTATGACGAAATTCAACAACATTTTTAAATTTCAGGTCTAAACTCTTTATAATATGCTGTAATCTCTCAGAACTAAAAGAATAACTGGGTGCAAACTGAAATAAAACACATCCTAATTTTTCTTTTAAACCTGTTTCGCAGACATTATAAAACTCTGAAAGGAGATTTTCGCAGTCCTGAAATTGCCTGATATGCGTAATTTCTTTGGGCGCTTTTACCGAAAATAAAAATTTTTCAGGCGCTTTATTATACCAATTGGTAAAGATTTTAAGCGTTGGAAACTTATAAAAGCTTCCGTTGAACTCATACGTGCTAAAGTACTGGCAATAAAACTCAAACCACCCCGAGTATGTCAGATTGTCAGGGTAGAAAATTCCCTTCCAATAACGATTATTGTAACTTGAGCATCCTATTAAAATTTCGTTTTTCATATATGTAGCTGTTGACAGTTTGTACAAAAAAAACTTCGTCGGTTTTTCTTCCCTGTTGGTTTCTTGATGAAAGGCAAATTACATCTTTTGCATTCTTTTTGAGAATAAGCAAGCCAGTGTTTTTTGAGTTCGAATTTCTTCTTCCAATACAAAAATTCAAAACTGTAAATCGAACATTCGGCAATAATCTCGTCTATTTTTTCGTGAGGTATTTTCCCAACCACAGATTCCGGATGAATAAAACACCGATACAAAACTTCATTCTTGATAATATTCCCTACTCCCGAAAATATATTCTGTTCTAAAATGGCATCGCAGATTTTTTCATTTGGAATTTTTTCCAGACTCATCTTTGCTTTTTTTGGATTCCAGTTTTCATTTAAAACATCTTCGCTCCAATCATAATACTGATTAATTGAACCTTCCAAAATTTTTACAGAACAGGTATAAAAATTGATTTCTCCATTTGAAAAAGCTAAATGCAACCTTGGTGCACTTTCTTTCTTTTCGTTAATCCGATAGGTTCCAAACATCATTAAATGGATTTTGACTGTAAAATCTTCAAAGCAAATTAAAAAATGCTTTCCCCAGGTTTTAACGGATAAGATGGTTTTATCTCTTAAACGATCCAGATCGATACTGGAATTTCCAGAAACTTCGATTACTTTTTTACCTGCAAATTGCTGGGCTTCTTCTTTTAAAATTAATATTGATGGACCTTCGGGCATAATCTTAGTTTTAAATTTTTAATGAAAAAAAAGCGCAGTTTTTTTAAGACTGCACTTTTAGTATGATATTTTCAATCTTATTCTGCTTCAGCAGCTTCAAGATTTACGGCATTTACAGCAACTTCTGTCAATAATTTATCAGCTCCTTTTTCTTCATCGAGCGTCAGCTCCAACAAAGCTGCGGCTTCTTCATAACCCAAAGTTTCAGCAAACTGTCTCAGCGTTCCATAAGTAGCGATTTCATAATGTTCGATTTTTTGGCTTGCTGCAATAATTCCGGCATCACGAACTACTCCAATTTCGGTTTCTTCCAGAATTCCTTTTCCTTCTTCGATTAGGCCTTCCATTGCATCGCATTTTTTTGCTGTTGCTTTTTTACCAATAAGTTCAAAAACCTTTTCTAAACGGGTTATTTGTTCTTGGGTTTCTGTCAAATGGCCGTTTATGGCATCAATAAGTTCTGGTGAAGTTGCATTTTTAGCCATGGTTGGCAATGCTTTTGTCAAAGCTTTCTCTGCCCAGTAAATATCTTTAAGGCTGTCTTCAAATAATTCAGCTAAACCTGCAGCGGCATTTGATTTTGGCTTAGTTACACCTTTTTGAGTTGTTTGTTTTGGTGCGTCTTTCTTTGTTGTTTGTTTCTTACTATCTGTAGTTTTCATGGTAATAATTTTTTAATGATTAATATTTTATAAAATTACCGTGTTGATTATCTGCGGGGTTATATCATTCTCCGATTAATTTGTATTCTAAACATCTGTTAATTATGCAATTACATCAAACAATTCTATAAGAAAATCTTTAGCTTTCAGAATTAGATTTGTATGTATAACTATTTAAAATAAAACATCATGAATACTACAGATAAAAACAACAGCACTTTTCCGAGAGATCCCGGAAATCCAAATAGTTCTGACAGAAATACGGTTATGAACGAGGAACTTTACGATTTAAATACAAGAGAAACCCAAAACAGCCGTGCAGAAGACGCAGAACGCGGTTATACGGTAAGAAATGGGCACAACCCTAACAAACCTAATCCAGACCAGGAATCGGCCGTTTACGACGACGATTTGGATGATTTGGATGATGATTTCCACAAAGACAGAGATCTGGAAGATAATACAGACCAGATTTACGAAGTTGTTCTGGAAGATGAAAATGATCTTGATGATGAGGATGAAGACGAATACATCGAAGAACACCTTGATGAAGAAGTGGAAAATGACGAATTTGACAATCCTGCCGATACTTTTGAGAACGATTTTAATGAAACCGAGGAAGATTTGGAAGACATAGACGACGAAGAGGATTTTGATGATGAGGAAGAAAGCGAATATATAGAAGATGACGTTCAGGAAGAAAATGACGATGACTATATCGAAGAGGATAAAAGAAGATTTTAAACTTCGAAACGAAACAAAAAAGCCGTTAAGAATTAAAACTTAACGGCTTTTTTATGCGATTTAAAATTCTAATCGCCTATTTTTTCTAAAGTCGGAATATCATCCATTTTTTGCAAACGTTCTACTAATCCGCTTCTGGCTTCGGTCAATTCTTTTTCGGCCTTGCCAAGTTCTCTGTACCATTCCTCTCTTCCGGTTTTAGCACTTTCTATTTTTCGCATTATTTCGTAAATCTCACCTTCAGCTTCCATAACTTTCAGTCGTTTGTAATACGTAAGACTTTCGGTCATGTGGGCAAGTGCTATCATTGCAGTTAAAAAGGGATGATTGTTAGTTACATTTACATCTCTTATTTTTCCATGCTCCAGTTCTACTTTTAAGGCAAAAGCAAATTCTTCCATATTAAAATCGGCATATTTGCTTTTCGGGTTTAAATATGCTTTTATAGCCTCAACATTATCCATCGTTGAAAGATCGACTTCTGTATTATTACCGTCTAATAAATCCTTGTAAACTACATTTGCAACAGCTCTTGCTTCGGCAATTGTAGGATCATTTTCAGGATTTTCGAAATCACGCGTCGACCAATCCCAGTTTTCAGGATGTACAGGTTTTATGTATTTTTCACAAAAATCTGTTACATCATTTTTTAAGCTTACCATTTCGTCTTCCCTTTTAATGTAAACGTCTTGATAAGCACCGCTTTTAGTTCCCATAATTTAAATATTTTAAAAGATAAACGACACATTTACCGAGATATATGTGTCGTTTTTAATTTCGTTCTTATTTTACTGAATTCTCTGTATTACACACTTCTTCTTCCACTGATAAGCGAGATAATAAATAATACTAAGAAAATAAAAAATAAAATTTTTGCTATACTAGCGGCTCCAGCGGCAATTCCGCCAAAACCAAATATTCCCGCAATGATTGCCAGAATAATAAATATGACTGTCCAACGTAACATAATAATAAGATTTTAGTTAATAACGATTTTGTTTGTTACTCAAATTTCACACTTTTTAAAGAGAAGCATTAACTCTAAACAATTAATTTATAGCGCAATAAAGCCATAATCACATTAAATTGACCTGATAATTTTCGATCAATTCTGCAAAGGCAGTTTCACTGCGCGAAAAATACTTTTTGGTGCTTCGGCTCTTTTTGACTTTATCAAAATAGGGCTGAATCGTTCCATCTTCATAAGTGGTAACCAATAAAGGATGAACATAATAGTTTTTGCAGACATTTCTTGTGTTTCCAAGTGCTTCTGCAGTGGCATCATAAGCCTGTACAATATTTTTTTTGATTTCTTTTTCATCTGATGAAACACCAAGTTCCATCAAATTTTCAAAGAATATAATTGAGGCCGCCCAGGTTCTAAAATCTTTGGCGCTGAAATATTCGCCCGAAATGTTGTGCAGATACTCATTAACCATATGACTGTCAAGAACTTTCCTGTCGCCGTTTTTATCGTAATATTTAAAAACTTCCCAACCCGGAATTTCTTCACATCGGCTTACCAGTTTTATCAATTGTTTGTTTCTGGTCGTAATAGTATGCTGTTTTCCTTTTTTTCCGATGAATTCAAATCGAAGGGAATTTTTATTGATATTGATATGTCTTTTTCGCAAAGTCGAAAGTCCATAGGATTTATTGTCTTTAGCGTACTTTTCGTTTCCAATTCGGATATGCGTTTCTTCCATTAACCGAATAACAAGTGCAATTACCTTTTCTTTTGACCATTCTTTCTGTTCTAAATCGATATCAACTTGTTTTCGTATGGAAGGAAGTTTTTGGCCAAATTCTGCAATTTTATAAAACTTGGTCTGATTGCGAATCAGGTTCCATTTTGGATGATAACGATATTGTTTTCTGTTTTTAATATCTAAACCAACCGCTTGTAAATGTCCGTTTGATAAATCTGAAATTTTCACATTAACCCAGGCTGGCGGTAAAACCAAACTATTAAAGCGTTTTATTTCACTTTTTTGCTTAATGCAGCGTCCGTTTTTTTTATAGATAAAACCATCTTCTCCCTGACATCTTTCAATTGGTAAATTTTGATTGCTTACATAAACTAGTTCTAATTTATCTAACACCAAATGCGGCGTTTTGATAAGTTTGGTCATTAGTTTTTGAGTTCTGGCAGTATTCATGGTCGTTTTAATTTTTGTTTTGCCGCAGATGTCACAGATTCAAAAGATTTTTTCTAACTCCTTTACTCTTTCCGCATAATCTGCAAGAACCTGTGACATCTGTGGTTTTATTTTTAATTATTTCGAAGTGATTTAATCAAACTTTTTTTGTTCATATAAGAGCGTCCTGAAACACCCACTTTCTGAGCTTGTTCATAAAGTTCTTGTTTTGTCCATTCTTCATAAGGCTTTGCTTTTCCGCCTTTTTCACCTGCATCTGGCGTATTGGCAATACGCGCTGCTTTTTCTTTACTATACCCCTTTTTTACAAGAGCTTCGTATTGTGCTTCATTTTTAATTCTTGGATCTGGCATGACTTAAAAATTTAGATTAATTGATATTAGTTTTATGGTGATATCAAAGTTCCTCAAAAGAAGGTTTTTCCTGTTATACAATTTTGCTTATAACTTTCATAATTAGGATTGTAGATTATATACTTTAGACTTTAGACTTTCTTCTTTTCAAAACCATATTACAGTAATAAGTATAATAAGTAAACCAAATAATATTACGTATGACTGTTAATTATCCCAGCATCCAAATCATATAACAATCTTTCAAAATCCTGTAAGGCAATCCTGCGTCTTCCTGAATAATTTTACATCATAACATTTTAAACTATTAAATCATGAAAAAGATACTATTAGCCAGTAAAGCAATTTTAGGAGCAGGACTTATTATATTATTCTTGCAATCTTGCAAAAACGAAACGAAACAAGAAGATCCAAAAGAAGTTGCAGAAGATGCTAATGAAGCCAAATTTGACTCTATTGACAACAAAGAAGATGATTCGGAATTCTTAGTAGATCAGGCCGAAATTAATTTAGCTGAAATCGAAATTGGAAAACTGGCACAGCAAAAAGGAACGAATGCCGAAGTGAAAAAATTTGGTAAAATGCTTGTTGATGAGCACACCAAATCAGCATCTGAAGTAAGTGCCTTAGCAAAAGCAAAAAACTTTACTCTTCCAACTTCTCTTACTGAAGAAGGTCAGGAAGAATATAAAAAACTAAACGAAAAATCAGGTCTTGATTTTGATAAAAAATTCGCCGATATGATGATCGATGGCCACCAAAAAGCAATTGATAAACTTCAAAAAGCAGCTAAAGATGCGCAGGACGAAGACATTAAGCTTTGGGCAACTAACAGTATTGCGGGTTTGACTTCACATTTAGAACATGCTAAACTGCTGAAACAAAATCTTGACAAAAAGTAAAATAAATTTAATTGGTTATTATTTATTTTTAAGAAACCCCTTAAGAGTTGAATTGCTTAAGGGGTTTTACTTTTTTTTAGGTACAAAGGCTCAAAGAGATAACGGTTCAAAGAAAAAAACTTAGAACCTAGCATCTTAGAACCTCTATTTAATGACTGCTTAATAGAAAATATTCTCCGTCGGTTACCGGCTCAAGCCAAAGTCCGTGGCCCTTGTCAATTTCTGTAATAATGGCAACATAGGAGAACTTTTCAAATGGAGTTGCTCCGTACCAATGTTCAACTCCAGGCAAAATCGTTACTACTTCATCTTTTTGAAGCATACGAACTGCGCTGCCTCTTTCCTGATAATAACCAGTTCCTTCTTTGACAATCAGCATGTGCAGACTTGCGTTACTATGCCAATTACTTCTTGAGCAGGGCTCAAAAGTTACTTCCTTAATTACAGTGTTTTCGGGATGAATATCACTGCTTTGTTTTTTATAGGAAACCTCACCCGTCATATATGTGCTAGGGACTTTTCCTTCTTCGATAATGGCTGCATAATTTGTCGGCATAGTTTATTTATTTTTTGAGATTGATTTTATTTAAAACTGTGGTATTCTTCATCTGTGACAGGTTCGAGCCAGTCTACAATTCCTTTCTCGGTATTTGTGCTTATGGCGATGTGTGTAAATTCACTTTCGGGCGACGCACCATGCCAGTGTTTTATTTCGGGCTGAATATTTACAACGTCTCCAGCCTGAAGCAGTTGAATTGGTTTTCCAGCCTCCTGATAATATCCTGTTCCATGCGTTACAATTAGAATTTGTCCGCCCGGATGTGTGTGCCAGTTGTTTCTCGCTCCGGCTTCAAAAACTACATTTCCTACAGCGGTATTAAGGGCCGCATCATTTGGAACAAGCATTTTTACATAGGCTTTTCCGGTAAAATAGTCTGCTGGGGCTAAATCTCCCTTAGGAAAAATGCTATCCATATATTGATGGTCTGATTCTTTCATTAAATTTCTTGTTTTGGAATTATCAGAATCAGAAAACTAAATTTAGGAAAGCTAGAATGCGCTTTATGAAGTATTTATTTAGTCTGTTAAAAACTGATAAATGATTAATACTGTAATTTGAAGACAAAATTAATATAGCAATGCTTTCCGGAAATAACAATATTCAAACAAAAAATTAAGAAATTGAAACAATTTACATTCGAAGTGATTTCGGAACCGTTCCTGTAAGCCTTTTAAAGTAATTATTAAAATAACTCGGATATTCAAAACCCAGCGAATAACCAATGTCCGAAATACTCCAATCTGTATGCTGCAACAATGCTTTCGCCTCATTTATAATTCTTTCGGTAATGTGCGCCGTTGTTGGCTTTCCTGTTACTTCTTTTACCGAACGATTTAAATGATTCACGTGTACCGCAAGGCTCTGCGCATAATCCTGCGGCGTTTTTAAAGTAAGCGGTTCGTTTTTGGTTTCAATTGGAAATTGTCTTTCTAATAATTCCAAAAATAAAGACGTAATTCTGGACGAAGCATTTTTATGTTTAAAGAAATTTTCAGAAGGCTGCATTTTCATCGATTCATGGATAATCAGGTTGATGTAATTGCGCATTAAATCATCTTTAAAAACATAATCGGTTGCCTGTTCTTCAATCATCTTCACGAACAAAGAATCTATAAATACTTTTTGTTCAGGGCTTAAGTTAAAAATCGGGGTGCCTCCAATTTTAAATAATGGCGATTCATGAAGTGTTTCTGAACGATCTCCTGCTTTCAAAAATTCTTCAGTAAAAACACAGGCATATCCGTGAAATTCTGTCGAAATATTTTCCCACGAATACGGAATAATCGGATTTCCAAAAAACAAAATCGTTCCATCAGTTTCTATTCCCCGATCAGCATAATGAATAAGACTTTTACTGGTATTGATGCAAATCTTATAGTAATCACGACGATTGTAGGTTGGAATTTTGCTTAAATCACCTGTTATTTCGTATACTTTAAAGCCTTTTAACTTTAAATCACTTATCCCAAGCTCTATGGCCTGACAATTTACTACCTCTTTCATTTTGCAAAGTTATGAAAATCAAATATATTTCTTTTTGTTTATTTTGTTTCAGGTTTCAGATTTCAGGTTTTATCGGTTTGCGTATATGCTGATGTGCTTTGTGGTTAAAAAAAATCAGTAAAAGCTTTTTTAATTATACCAATCGGTATATATTTGCTCTGTAATTTGTACATCATGGGAAAAGCTGAAAGAACCAAACAATTTATAATAGAAAAAACTGCACCTATCTTTAATATGAAGGGGTACAGCGGCACGTCTATGAGTGATATTACCGAAGCAACCGGATTAACAAAAGGAAGCATTTATGGCAATTTTGAAAATAAAGACGAAGTAGCTTTAGCGGCTTTTAAATTTAATGTCAAGAAACTTCAGGAGAGTTTTAGCAGCGAAATTGAAAAAGAAACCACTTTTAAAGGAAAACTATTAGTTTATCCCCGCCTCTATTCTGATTATTATGAATTAAGAGTTACAAAAGGCGGATGCCCTATTATAAATACCGCCACAGAGGCTGATGATACGCATCCGGTTCTTAAAAAAAACGTCGAACGCGTCATTTTGGCCTGGAAAGAAAAACTAGTTTATTTTATTGAGCAGGGAATTGCTGCAGGTGAATTTAAAGCCAAAGCAATTGATCCTGAAAAAACAGCCTTAACGATAATTGCCATTATTGAAGGCGCAGTCATGATTACTAAAATAACCGGAGACTTATCCAACTTATCGACAATTATGCTTTCGCTAAATAAAATAATAGAAGATTTACAATAGAGGGAATCTGAAAACCCTTTTTTTATAAAAAAATATACCAATCAGTATAAAAATAAACATAAAACCAAAATGGAAACAAAAACAAGATTACAAGTTCTGCAAGATCATATCGACAGAGAATTCACAGCTTCACCATCACCTTTTATGCTCTGGATGAAACCCATAGTTCTAGCTGCCGAAGAAGGAACGGTAACTTTTAAATACCTGATTCGCGAAGAAATGTCAAATCCAATTAAAAGTTTACACGGCGGCGTTACCGCCGCGATTGCTGATGACTGCATTGGTGCAACAATGTTTTCTCTTAATGAAGACAGCTTTTACACCACAATAAATCTTGTGGTTGATTATTTTGCTCCTGCATACATTGGCGATACCATACTGGCCAAAACATTGATTATAAAAAAAGGACGCCAAATGGTAAATGCACAATGTGAAATCTGGAATGCCAGCGAAACTAGATTAATTGCCAGAGCAACTTCTAATTTATTTAAAACTAACGTTGTAAAAAAGATGTTATAGTAAGACAACTGTTTTTTTAGATTTATTTTTTTTGAACAAAAATATACCGATTGGTATAAAAATAATTTTATGACGCCTTTAAACCGAAACCTGCTTATTATTACTGTCATTCTTGCCGCCATTATGGAATTGATTGACATCTCTATCGTAAATGTTGCTCTTTCGCACATGAGCGGAAATTTGGGTGCAACACTCGAAGATACTTCGTGGGTAATCACAGCTTATGCCATTGCAAACGTAATTATTATTCCTATAACCAGTTTTTTAAGTGCCAATCTGGGCAGACGTAATTATTATATTGGTTCTGTAGTTTTATTTACTGTCTGCTCCTTTATGTGCGGACATTCGTCTAATATTTGGATGCTGGTCTTTTTCCGGTTTTTTCAGGGAATAGGCGGTGGTGCCTTGTTATCTATTTCTCAGGTAATTGTATTTGAACTTTTCCCAAAAGACAAACAATCAACCGCAGGAGCTTTATTTGGAGCCGGAATTTTCATAGGACCAACAATTGGCCCCACACTGGGCGGGTATATTACTGAAAATTACGATTGGCCCTGGATCTTTCTTATCAATATTCCTATTGGAATTTTGGTTGCCATATCTTGTTTTTTTCTTTTGCGTGAACCTGCTGTAAAACCAGAAATATCCAAAGTTGACTGGACCGGTATTGCGCTTCTCGCCATAGGAATTGGCGCTTTGCAAACTGTATTAGAAAGAGGTGAAGTCGAAGATTGGTTTGAAACCAAATATATTGTTGTACTAACAATTATTGCCGTCACCACTCTACTGGCTTTTATTTATTGGGAATTAACAATAGAAAAACCGGTGGTTAATCTTCGGGTGCTTAAAAGCAAATCTTTGAGTATTGCGGCAATACTAACATTTGTAACCGGATTTGGAATGTTTATTTCTATTTATATAAGTCCCGTTGTGGCACAGCGCCTTTTGAGTTTTTCACCTTATCAAACCGGATTACTTTTACTTCCGGGCGCATTATTTGCTTTACTGGCTTTAAAAATATGCGGTACTATGCTGCAAAAAGGTGTTTCGCCCGTCATTATTATTGCAGCAGGATTTTTGTTATTTATCTATTTTAATTGGCGAATGTCCGGAATGACTTTAAACACAAGTGCCGCCGAAGTCGCAGCCTCTCTTGTTTTTCGTGCTTTAGGAATGGCGCTGCTCACAGTACCGCTTACCATGCTGGCAGTTTCTTCCTTAGATGATAAAGATGTTGGACAAGGTGCCGCGCTCAATAATATGATGCGTCAATTAGGCGGTTCTTTTGGTGTATCTATTATAAATACTTACGTTGCACATCGTTTTGCCGCACATCGAAATGAATTAATCTCAGATATTAATCCAAATAATATTTTGGCAATGGATCGTTTAAACGCTTACATCAAATACTTTCAATACAGAGGTTTTACTTATAACGAATCTAAAGTCAAAGCCTTAAAACTCATGGAAAACATCGTAATGAAACAATCTTCGCTTTTAAGTTACAGAGATGCTTTCTTTCTAGTTGGTTTGTTTTTTGTAGTGACTTTGCCACTGCTTTTATTTGTAATGAACAAATCTAAAAAACCAAAAACCAGCATGATAATTTCTGATCATTAACAAAGTAAAAAATAAACCCGACACGTTTTATCCCAAGGCTTCGGAACTGTCGGGTTTGATAACTAAAAAAGGCAGAACCTGAAACTTGAAACTCTATCTCTTCAAACTTCCCGCCCGCAATCCTTTGGCAGACGCCGACAAAACGATTTCATCTGCTGTTTCCTCTTTTTGAATAATGATTTGGGCGTAACCGTTAAAAAGTTTTCTTTTCCATGGTTCATCTGGTGTTATTACCTGAATAATTCCGGGATCTGTATTCATGACATCCCAGTCTTTTATTTTTTGCAAGGGTGTTGCTGCGATATAAATTGTATTTATTCCTTGTTTTAAAATATTGGAATCCAAAATATACTTTTGAGAGTCCCCGGCACTTGGCTTTACTTTTTTTCCATTGATAAAAACGGCAGTTTCTACACCTATTTTTTTGTAAAAGAAATTCACTATATCGGAAGACTGATTGTCTTTCAAATCAAATTCGCCGCGGTAAATGTAAGACGGTGCCTGGTTTTTATAATCCCGGTCTTTAAAAGCCGTTTTCCAGTCGTTTTCCGGATAGTTTTGCAATTCATTAGGCAAAGCAACTACAGTTCTTTTTTGTTCCTGAAAATTCTTTATTTGAATTAACGAAACAGCATCAATAAACTGATCTTTTTCTAAAGAAGCAGGATCGCCATTTCCTACTCCTAGAATTTTTCCGCCTTTTATAGAAAATGTAATTTCATCATCAGCCGTTGGAACGTGTAAACCGTTTTTATCCGTAACCTCTACGGTAATAACAGAAACATTTCCTTTAGAAGGATTTTCTTTGTCTAAGGACAGTTTAATATTTTCTGGTTTTCCAGTTGTTTTTTGAGTTTCAATAAGTACTTTTTTTCCATTTTGATATCCAATCGCTTCCAGAGTTCCGGGTGTGTAATTTACTTTCCACTCTAAATGGCTGTTGAGTTCCATTTTCTTTTTGCCGAGACTTTTTTTATTTAGAAAAAGTTCTACTTCATCACAATTCGAATACACCCAGACATCAATTTCCCTGCCTTCCATCCCGCTCCAGTTCCAGTGTGGCATAATATGCAAAACGGGCTGCGTTCCCCACCATGATTTTAAATAAAACACATTATCTTTTGGAAAACCGCAGACATCCATCATTCCAAAATAAGATGTTACAGACGGCCAGCCATAAGGTGTTGGTTCGCCTCGATAATCAAAACCGGTCCAAATAAACATTCCGGCCAGATAAGGCCTTTCAGCATAAAACTTCCATCCTTCTTCAATGCTGTAAAAACTTGGGCGGGGTTTTCGATCGTAGGCACTTTGATAGTGTTTTACATCATCCGTAAAATAAATGCCGCGCGTTGCAAAAGTCGAACCTTCCTCCGTTCCCATTCCGGGCTGATTTTTAAACTGGTTTCTGTGCGCATCTATATCGCCGTTTCCGAGATAATTATAGCCCATAATTTCTACTACCGACGAAATCCCGCTTTTAAATCCGCTGCTTATTCCTACCGTAACCGGTCTTGTAGAGTCAGTACTTTTTGCAAAATCCTGCATGACATTAGTCACGCGCTCGCCCACAATATTGCCTTCGATATTCCATTCTTCGTTTCCTACAGACCAGCATATAATACTCGGATGATTGCGGTCGCGTTCCATCATTCGCTTTAAATCATTTAAATGATAATCGTTAATTCCCATTAAACGGGTTTCATCAATAACAAGCATTCCGAGTTCATCACAAGCTTTTAATAGTTCTGGTGTTGGCGGGTGATGCGAACAGCGATATGCGTTCGACCCCATTTCTTTTAATTTTTTAATTCTGTAATACTGCATTTCATCCGGAAGCGCCGTTCCAATTCCGGCATGATCCTGATGATTGTTTGTTCCTTTTAATTTTAAAGACTTTCCATTCAGAAAAAATCCATTTTCCGGATCAAACTTTATCGTTCGGATTCCAAAAGGAGTTTCATAATGATCTATTATTTTTCCGTCTTGTTTTAACTGCGTTACTAAACGATACAAATTGGGTGAATCAATATCCCATAAAAGAGGTTTATCTACCTCTAAAACGGAAGTATAATGGGCTGTTTTATAAAATTTAGGTGCGTCTATATTTTCAGAAACGCTTGTAATCTGCTTATCTGAAACGTCAAAAATAGTTTGAATTACCTCAATCGAACCTTTATAGTTTCCTTTGTTTTCAATCGTAATTTCGGCCCGAACCTCAGCCTTCTTATTTTTAATTTCTGCAGTTACATAAGTTCCGTTTGCTGCAACATGAATTGGGTTTGTCTTCTGCAAATAAACATGTCTGTAAATTCCCGCTCCTTCATAAAACCAGCCTTCCTCCATTGAGGCATCGGCACGAACAACAATCGTATTTTCACCTCCATAATTTACATAAGCCGAAATATCATATTCAAATCCGTTATAACCGCTTTCTTCTGTTCCTAAATAATAGCCGTTAAAAAACACTTTTGAATTTCTAAAAACACCATCAAATTTTAAGGAAATTATTTTACCGTTATCTGTTTCGGGAATGTTGATTTTTTTTCGATACCAGCCAATGCTTTTGTCCGGAAAACCTTTTCCCGAAGTTTTAAATCCGTGGCTGAAACTGCCGCTTTCGCTAAAACCCTGTTCTACTGCCCAATCGTGCGGTAAATTAAGCCTTCGCCAGGCGCGGTCATCAAAATCTTTCGCTGCCGGGCCATCGCCAAATCCGGTTTTGGTTAAATATGAAAAGTAACCCGTTGCATGTCCAAAATCTTTTTCTGTATCATATAAATGGCCAAACGAAAAACGCCAGTCTTTATCGATTAAAACCAATTCTCTTTCTGATTTATTTTGGGCAAATGCCATACAGGAAATCAAAAAAATGCCGTACAGAATGATTCTTTTGAAGTAAACAATTTTCATATAAACGTGGTTAGGAAAAGTTAGAACGATAAAAATAGAGCATTAAAACGGTTTAAATTAATAGTATTTTATCAAAAAGCACACAATAAATATCTGTTAGAAGCCTGAAAATGGTTATTAAAAATTTAGAATCATTCTATTGGCGATACTTTTCAAAATGACTTTGATTTGATGTAATTTTATATAAAAATTTAAAAAACAGAGATTATATGAGTGTTATTAAAGATGAAAAAAAGCTTCTGAGCACCATTAAACGTATCGATGAAAAGATCGATAAGAATAATGATCAAAAGATTGTGGCCTTTTTTGAATCTCTTGGTTTAACAGAAAGAGAGGATGTCCCTAAGAATTTTCTAGACTGGGATACGATTCTTATTGTCGTACCCGACCGCCACATTTCGCATGAATTAAAATATTACAAATATTCAATATCAAGACTTTTCTTTGTAACAAATCCTTATGCAGATCAAATTCATATTTATGATTTTGACCAATGGAAAAGCGTAACGCGAAATAAAACGCAATTTCAAATTAGAGAAATGATGAGAACGAGTTTTGGCGGTGTAAAGAAAAATACTTCAGAAAACGATTAACTCATTTAAAAAACAATCAAAAAGTCCAATTCACCCGATTTGGACTTTTTTTATGCTTTTAAAATTCTTAAATATCATAAATTCAAGTTTTTAAATAACGAAATACAATAAATTAACTTCCAGAATACGATTTAAATACTTAAATTTCATCGACTTAAAATAAGGCATATAGATTGCTTAAAGTTTAAGTCTAAGATGTCCTTTTAACTATTTTAAAAAATCATTTATGGAAACAAAATTTGATATCATTGTTATAGGTTCAGGTCCCGGCGGTTATGCTTCGGCGATTCGTTGTTCGCAATTGGGCTACAAAACTGCACTTGTAGAAAAATACAAAGCATTGGGCGGTACCTGCACAAATGTAGGATGCATACCCACAAAAGCTTTACTGGACAGCACAGAACATTATCATACTGCCGAAACAAAATTTGCCGCTCACGGAATTCTAACCGGAAAATTGAGTTTAGATTTCAAACAGCTAATAAAACGAAAAGGTGAAGTTGTCGAACAAAATATTGCCGGACTTAACTTTTTAATGAAGAAGAATAAAATTGAAGTCTTTGAAGGAATTGGCTCTTTTTTAAACAACTCAGAATTAAGTGTAAAACACAACGACGGCCATTCGACTAAAATATCTGCAAACTATTTTATTATTGCAACAGGCTCTAAACCAGCCACAATTCCCGGAGTTGAAATTGATAAAAAACGAATCATAACTTCAACAGAAGCACTTTCGTTACCCGAAAAACCAAAAAGCATTGTTATTATTGGCGGAGGTGTAATTGGTGTAGAAATGGCTTCGATTTATGCGCGAATTGGTGTTGAAATTACCATAATTGAATATTTTGACAGCCTGATTCCAACAATGGACAAAGATCTTGGCAAAGAATTGAAGAAAATTTTCACCAAACAGAACATCAGGATTTTATTGGGCCACAAAGTACAATCGGCTAAAAATAACGGCAAGAATGCAACAGTGAGCTTTTTGGATGCATCCAATAATCCGCAGGAAATTACCGCTGATTACTGCCTGGTTGCCGTGGGAAGAAAACCTTATACAGAAGGCTTAGGATTAGAAAATACTACTATCGAAACGGATTCAAAAGGCCGAATCGTAACCAATGAAAAACTTCAGACTAAAGCGGAAAACATTTACGCTATTGGCGATGTTGTTGCCGGAGCCATGCTCGCACATAAAGCCGAAGAAGAAGGTATTTTTGTTGCTGAAACTATCAACGGTCAAAAACCGCATATCAATTATAAATTGATTCCAGGTGTTGTTTATACCTGGCCGGAAGTGGCTTCGGTTGGCTATACCGAGGAAGAATTAAAAGAAAAAGGAATTGAATATCATGTTGGAAAATTTCCTTTCTCTGCCAGTGCGCGCGCAAGAGCGGCAATGGAAAAAGACGGTTTTTCTAAAATTCTGTCTGATCCTAAGTATGGAGAACTTTTAGGAATGCACGTTATCGGCCCAAGAGCTGCAGACTTAATCGCCCAAGGTGTTATCGGAATGGAATATGAAGTGACTGACGAAGATATGTTTAGAATTTCATACGCTCACCCTACCTACTCCGAAACTTTAAAAGAAGCCTATATGATCGCATCCGGACAGGGGGCGATTAATATTTAGTTTCATGTTTAAAGTTTCAGGTTAGAATATCTTTGTCAGTTTCAGGTTTGATGAAGATATTCTATTGTTTATTTATCTTTTTATTTCAAAAACACTTACAAACTTTTGCTCTAATTTTTTTCTTTTTCTTTCTTCTTTCCATCTCGAATAGAAAGCCATAAAAAGCAAAAACAGATTAACAATTGTAGACGCTCGCCTAAGTCCTCGTGCAAAAAACAGAAAAAAGATATTAAGCGCCACTATCAAAACTATTGGTGCAAATTTTACCCACGCAGATTGAAGTTTACTGATGGGTTCTACACTATAATTTACGTGAAGTTTATTATCAACATCCTCGTAGTTTCCTTTTACAAGAAAAACTGCTGTGGACTTTGCCGAATTTATAGTTAAACTAAAACTTTTATCATCAAAAAATCCATAAAAAGGCTTTGCTGGTCCCGACAGAGGAAATATTCTTGACTGTCCTAAAAATACGTTTGGAGAACCAATTTCTGTACTATTTTTTAATCTGGATCGGAATGCAGCGATACTTAATTTTGATTCCATTAATTCTTTATCTAAGTGAAAATTGGTACAGGTTTTAAGTTTTAGGTTTGTAGTTTCAGGTTTCAAGTTTCAAGTTTCAAGTTTCAGGTTTCAAGTTTCAAGTTTCAAGTTTCAGGTTTCAAGTTTCAGGTTTCAGGTTTCAGGTTTCAGGTTTCAGATTGATGACTTAACCGCAAATTGAAACAACAGACTTGAAACCTTAAATATTACAAAACCCTATTCCATAATACTTTTAACCATGTCCTCCAGCGCTTTTCCATGAATATTTTTCGCAACAATAATTCCGTTTTTATCTACTAAAAAGTTCAAAGGAACAGATTGAAGCATATAATCTCCTACAACCGGAGATTTCCAGTATTTTAAATCACTTACGTTTGTCCACGGCAACTTTGATTTTGCAATTGCAGCTAACCACAACGGTTTCTTCGTATCCATAGAAACACCATAAATTGAAAATTTATCCGGATAAGCATTATGCATTTTTAATAATAAGGGCTGTTCTTTAATACATGGTCCGCACCACGAAGCCCAAAAATCAACTAAAACCAAATTACCTCTTAAAGACGAAAGTGCAACAAGATTTCCTTTTGTATCCGGCAGATCGATTTCTGGCGCAATATCGCCAATATCAGTTCCTACAACCTGAGCTTTTGAACTGGTTAACACACAACATAAGAATCCTAAAATAAGTAATGTTTTTTTCATAGTCTATTAAGTTTTTTTTTAGATAAATTGGGGCTATCTGAGTTAAATCTCTCCAGGTCGTAAAGATCCAAAGTTTTCTCATTTTGGTCATTTCAAGGAAACAGAAATCACACTAGAAATTCCGTTAAGAATGGCGGCAATTTTTGGCGAGCTTCAAGTTTGATTTTTCTTTCGTCGAAACGACAAGTTCGTGTATATACTTTGCGTCTTTGCGACTTTGCGAGATGAGACAAATATAAATACTTCCCGCAATATTTCCTGCAATCAATCCTCCTATCTTAATTTTGTGCTAAATATTTTTTTACTTAATTGGTATATCGGGAAAAGTCGATATATTTGCACCATGGAAAATATAGAAATTTTTAAAGCATTATCTAACAAGTCCAGATTACAAATGCTGGAATGGCTTAAGGAACCCGAAATAAACTTTCCCGGCCAGCTGGAACACGGCGGTTTTGAACACGGCGTTTGCGTGGGACAAATTCAGGCCAAAGCCGGACTGACCCAATCAACTGTATCTGAATACCTGTCTATTTTACAACGCGCCGGTTTTATAGAATCGAAACGCGTTGGGCAATGGACTTACTATAAACGTAACGAAGGTGCCTTTGAAGCACTCAGTAAATTAATTCAATCTAATTTGTAAATTACTATGAGTACAAACAACCTGTTTTCGCCATTTAACCTGAAAACGTTAAATTTAAAAAACCGAATCGTAATGGCGCCAATGACGCGCTCTTTTTCTCCAAATGGAGTTCCAACTGATGAAGTAGCTTCTTACTACCAGAAAAGAGCTGAAGGAGAAGTTGGTTTAATATTATCTGAAGGAACTGTTATCGACAGACCTTCATCATCTAATGATGCTAATGTGCCGCATTTTTACGGAGATTTGGCTTTAAACGGATGGAAAAAAGTGATCGATGAAGTTCACGCTGCAGGCGGGCAGATGGGACCACAAATCTGGCATATGGGAATTATGGATAATCACCATTCAGGATGGGTGCCTCCAGTTCCTTTTGAAGGCCCTTCCGGGTTAAACCGTCCTGATTTTAGAAATGGTGTGACCATGACTGAAAAAGATATTGAAGATACTATACTTGCTTTTGGTAAAGCTGCGGCTGACGCTAAAAGATTAGGTTTTGATACGATCGAAATTCACGGTGCACACGGCTATTTAATTGACCAGTTTTTTAGAGCCGAAACGAATTTACGTGAAGATATTTACGGCGGAAAAACATTACCGGAACGTAATCGTTTTGCGATTGAAGTGGTAAAAGAAATCAGAAAACGAGTGGGTAATGATTTTGCTGTTATTATGCGTTTTTCTCAATTCAAACCTTCTGATTACAATTATAAACTAGCCAAAAATCCGCAGGAATTAGAAGCCTGGCTTACTCCTCTTGTTGATGCCGGAGTAGATATTTTACACTGTTCGCAGCGTCGTTTCTGGGAACCTGAATTTGAAGAATCTGATTTAAACTTTGCAGGATGGGCTAAAAAAGTAACAGGAGCACCTACAATTACTGTTGGTTCTGTTGGTCTTTCTGGTGATTTCTTTGGTGCATTTGCCGGAGAAAGTTCACAGCCAACTTCTTTAGAAGAATTAAACAGACGTTTCGACAGAGGTGATTTTGATTTGGTTGCCGTAGGAAGACCTCTTTTATCTGACCCTAACTGGGTGGCAAAAATCAAAGCCGGAAAAACAGATCAATTAAAAGGTTTTAGTAAAGAAGCTTTGGGAGCATTGGTTTTAGAATAAACTTTTTTTAAGGGACAAAGGTTCAAAGGGACAAAGGTTTCCTTATTGGACTAAATATAAAAAGGATGAAACTTTAAAAGTTTCATCCTTTTTGTTTACTGAAAGAACAAAATTGTTTCCTTTGAACCTTTGAACCTTTGTCCCTTTGAACCTTTGAACCTTTGAGTTTTTGAGTCTTTGAGCCTTTCTACAAAAAAACAAAAGGGATGAAAACATGAAATTTCATCCCTTTATTTGAAAATCTATAACTAACAAAATTTAGAATTTCATTTTTTTTAAGTTCAAAGCGGGCAAAGTTTTTTCTTTGAGCCTTTGAACCTCTGCCCTCTCTTTAAGAACTTTTTTTTCTTTGAAATTTATTCTGAAGCCAATTGCGAACTGGTTCGTCATATAATTTTAAGCATAAATAAGCGATTGTGATACTGGCCAATAAAACTCCTATTCCTAGAAGATAACCGTCTTTTAGAGGAATCTTATTTTCAATTACCCACGCCATATACCAATAAATTAACGGATAGTGAATAATGTAAATTGGATAAGAGATATCGCCCAGAACTTTGCATATTTTAAGAGAAATCGGGTTTTTAATCTCACCTCCAGCTCCAATAGCAACAATGAGCGGAAATAAAAAGATAATACAAATAGATTCATACAAACCATTCATCCACAAAGTATTTTCATCGCCAATTCTTGGTATTGAAAAAATAACGACTATCATAAGACTGCAAACCCAGAAAGCACCTTTTATGTGGATTAGTTTTCCTAAACGCGAAAGCAGTACTCCGGCAAAAAAAGGATATAACAAACGGGTAAAACCAACATTCATCTGCTCCAGATTAAAAGACCAGCCGCCAATAACATCTCCTTTTGGTCCAAAAACGGTATAATTAATTAAAAGTCCGGCAAATATCAGTACGAAAACTGATAGTACTTTATTCGAAAATTTGCGAAAAAACAAGGCGTACAAAATATTCGCTATATATTCAAAGAAAAGCGACCATGCCGGACCATTTAAAGGATGCATTTCTCCCCAGCCTCTAATTTCCATCGACGGCGGAATTGGAAGCAGTGTAAATCCAATGACCATCGTTAGAAGTAATTTCCAAACGGGCATTGTCGCAATCTGCGGAAAAACACTTGATTCCTGAAAATAGTAGAAAATGGCTCCAAGCACCATTCCCATTATAACCATAGGCTGTAAACGGATTAGGCGTCGTTTGTAAAATTCCCATTGGGTTAATTTTGCCCAGCGATCATCATAAGCGTATGCGACAACAAATCCTGATAAAAGAAAAAAGAAATCTACGGCCAGATAGCCATGATTCATAATTTGTTTAAAACGGCTTCCTTCGTTAAAAGCCTCGAAAATATGAAAAATTACAACTAATACAGCCGCTACTCCTCGAAGGCCGTCCAGAATTTCATAATGCTTTTTGGGTTGAATATCAACTGAAATAGAACTCATAAAGTGGTTATTGGTTAGGTTAAACGTTAGATGTTAGATGTTAGATGTTAGATGTTAGATGTTAAAAAATCGCTCTGCTCTTTTTTGGAATTGGATTTTTTTTTCGCCCGTTAAGATATTAAGTTTATTCAAGTCTCACAAAACTTAATTTTCTGACTATATAAATGGCAAAACTTTTATCTTTTTTTAGACAAAAGCAAAGCTGCAACTTTTTACATTGCAGCTTTTACTAACCAACCAATTTAGAAATAATGAAATTATTGAAGTGAGAATCCCACTTTTGATTTTATATCTGTTGATGATGCACCAACAATTGCTTCAAAAGCTCCAGGTTCTGCAACCCAGTCGTGTTTTTTATCATCAAAGAAACTTAAAGCTGTCTTATCGATTGTAAATGTTACTGTTTTTTCTTCTCCCGCTTTTAAAGCAACTTTTTCAAAACCTTTTAATTCTTTTACCGGACGCGGTAAAGAAGATTTTAAATCGCTGATATAAAGCTGTACTACTTCAGAACCATCTTTGCTTCCCGTATTTTTTACTTTAACTGAAAATGTAATTTTATCGCTGCTTGAAAGTTGTTTTTTATCAGCTGTTACTTTTCCATAAGCAAAAGTCGTGTAGCTTAATCCGTGTCCGAAAGAGAACAATGGTTTTATTTTTTGCTTATCAGCCCAACGGTAACCTACAAAAATACCTTCATTGTATTTTACTGAATCACCTCCTGGAAATTCGCCTAAAGCGTGAGCTCCATTATCAGCTAATTTTACTGGGAAAGTGAAAGATAATTTACCAGACGGATTCACATCTCCAACCAAAACATTTGCTAAAGCACTTCCAGCCTCAGTTCCTAAAAACCATCCCTGAACAATTCCCGGAACTTCTTTAATCCAAGGCATTGCTATTGCATTTCCGGAAATATTTACGAAAACTATGTTTTTGTTTACTTTCGCTAATTCGCTTATTAATTTATCCTGACCATAAGATAAATTTAATTCTTTACGATCATGTCCTTCATCATCCTGATTTGGGCTTTTGTTCAATCCGCCGATAAAAAGGACAATATCCGCATCTTTAGCAACTTTTAAAGCTTCTGCGGTTAATTCAGCAGGAGAACGTTTATCTTCTAAACTTACTTTAGCTACAACTCCGTTATAATTACTTGTAGGATCTCCTACATAACCTCTTGCGTATACGATTTCAGCTTGATTTCCAATTCTTTTCTTCAAACCTTCTAACGGTGTGATTTCGTATCTCGCTTTAAGAGAAGAACTTCCTCCGCCAACAGTCATCATTTTGATTGCATTTTCTCCAATTACAGCAATCTTTTTGGTTTTAGAAAGATTGATTGGAAGAATGTTGTTGTTGTTTTGCAATAAAACAATTCCTTCTTCGGCAATTTTGCGTCCAGCGATAGCGTGTTCTTCTGTTCCGAAAGATCCGAAAGGACGATTTCTATCCATTGTTGTCAGGAAAGATAAACGAAGAATACGACGTACTTTTTCGTCTAACTCTTTTGTTCCAATTTCTCCTTTTCTGATCATTTCAGAATATGGTTTTGCTAAATAATAGTTATCATAAGCATTACTTGTTCCCCACGATAATCCATTGGTCCAAGAACCAAATTCCATATCAAGACCATTGTGGATTGCTTGTTTAGTATCATTAACACCCCCCCAGTCCGAAACTACAACACCTTTGAAACCCCATTCTCCGCGAAGAATATCGTTTAACAAATATTCGTTATGACAGCATTGCTGCCCTTTGTATTTATTGTAAGACCCCATGATTGACCAAACATCACCTTCCTGAACCGCAGCTTTGAAAGCTGGAAGATAAATTTCGTACAGTGTACGATCGTCAACAACTACGTCAACCGAATTACGATTAGTTTCCTGATTGTTTAAAGCAAAATGTTTAACGCAGGCTGCAACTCCATTTGACTGAACTCCTTTAATATAGGGAACAACCATTTTTGAAGCTAAAAACGGATCTTCTCCCATATACTCGAAGTTACGCCCGTTTAGTGGACTTCTGTAAATGTTAACACCTGGTCCTAATAATACGTTTTTGTTACGGTAACGTGCTTCTTCTCCAATAGATTTACCATATAAAGAAGCCAATTCTTTGTTCCATGTAGACGAAAGTGCTGTAAGCGCCGGAAAAGCAATACAAGAATCGTTTGTCCATCCTGCCTGATCCCATTCGTCCCATTTTACCTCGGCACGAATTCCGTGTGGTCCATCGGTCATCCAGTTTTCCGGAATTCCTAAGCGTTTTACACCTGGTGAACTAAATTTAGACTGCGCATGAATCATGGCAATTTTTTCTTCGGTTGTCATTCTCGAAAGTGCGTCTTCTACACGCTCATCAATTGGCTTTTTATCATCAAGATAAACCGGAACTTTATTTTGTGCATTCAATCCGAATGAACTCAATAAAACTAAAACAACGATTGTTTTAACGTTTTTAAACATAACTATTATTTATTTTAAGCATTCAATAATTTAAAGATACTATGGGTAATAGCAGCTTTTAATAATATTGTAAAGCTAAAACGTTATAGTTCGTGTTGCATTTTTAAACGAAAAAAAGTAGTGATTATAAAAAATAAAATATTGATTTACAATTACTTGAACAAAAACACCCCCTAAAAAAAGTAGTGATTTTAAAATAAATATTTAGATTTTCAACGTAATTAAACCTATTTTCATGACCAATTCTTCAAAATCATTTCTGGAAACGGCAGCTTTATTTCGAGCTCTTGTTCGATAATTGTAAATTGTGCTTAAAGAATAACGAAGAAATGCCGCTATCTTAACACTGTCTGTAATTCCAAGTCGGATTAAAGCAAAAATACGAAGTTCTGTATTTAGCAATTCCCCTTGCTTTAAAACGATTTGTTCTTCTTTAATTAAAAGTGCATTAAAGTCTTTTACAAATGTTGGATACAAGTTAAGGAAAATAATATCGAAATTTTTATATAATTCTTCCAATTCGTTATCAACCAAAGTAGTCGATTTGAGCATTTTGTAAATTTCGTCAAATTGTTTGGCCGTTGCTTTCTTATTTAAGATAATGCGGTAATTCTCTAACTTATTGATATAGGTAGAACAAAGGCTGAAAAAATGCGCAATATATTCTTCTTTAATATGATTTGATTCTGATAATTGTGCGTTACGTTCCTGCAGCTGTTTATTTGTTTCGGTGATATTTTGGTTTAATTCGGCTAATTTTTGGCTGGTTTCAAAAAGTTCTCCACGAATTCTGGAAACCTTTTTCATTTGCTTGTAAACATAAATAATTGCCAAAATTAAAAAGACAGAAAGCAGACTGATACAAATTAAATAAAGCTGTAGTTCTGTTTTTCGCTTTGCTTCTTTCTCCAAATAAACTGTATTAATGATCGAATATACTTCAGACATCAGCAATGTTCTAAATTGCACATTGCAATAAAGCGCATCTTCAATAGCCGACTGGGTGAGTTTATAAGCCATGTCTACATCACCAATTTCATAAAAAACCAAAGCCAGTTCCTGAAGAGAAGCATTGTCTTTATTAGCATTTTTTAGATCTGCCGTAGCCGAGAGCGCAAAATATTTTTTTCTTAGTTCAGTTTGATGCGTTGCTTCGTAAATATTCCCGAGTAAATATGTAATCATCGCGTACTGAGGATCATCTTCTTTTACATTTTTTAATAATGCCATTAATTTTCTTTGAGAATCGCCCAAGGTTTTTTTGGACATTCCCTGCTGAATTTTAGCAATTTTAAAGTTTAATGTGTTAGGATCTAATACCGTTAACAATGAGTCACGGTATTTTTGTATTTGATGAAGGTATTTTACATCATAACTATTGGCCGCATAATGCTCAAAAAACTCGCGATAAGCCACATAATAGTTGGGAAGCAATGATACGGGCAGTTTACTTTTATTGATACTTTTTAAAATTGCCTCAGATTCGCGGTATTTTCCAGAAGAAGAATAAAGGTTTACCAATTGTAAATTGGCTAAAGCAGTAAATTCAGGATTTTGAAGTTCGGAAGCGATCTTTAAATTCTTTTTGACATAAAAAATAGCCGAGTCTGAATTGAATTTTTGGTATTCTGTATATAATGTTTTATTGTAATTGTACTCCTGCTCTTTCGTTAAATTATCAGATTTAATTTTTTTGAAGTTTAAAATCCGTTCCTCTTTTAACTGCACATAATGTTCTTTGTTTTTTAACGCAAGGTTTAATTTTGACAAAATATCATCTGTACTTTCTGAAGCATTGACAGTAAAGCAGATAAGAACCGTAAAAAAAAACAAAAAAGAATTTTTCAAATCAATTAAAAGATAAAATGAGATGTTACAAATATAATAAAGCTTCTATAGAAAAGTATATTTTATACTATTATTACAAGTCTCATTTTTATAAATTTGTTACAGCAAAACCTAACCTAAATAATAATTATGCCACATTTTATAATTGATTGTTCTGAGAATGTAATAAGATTAAAATCTGCCGATGAAATAATGCAGGCCGTTTTCGATTCGGCTTTATCAACAGATCTATTTACTGCATCTGAAATTAAGGTACGTATTAAGCCTTTCAGCAACTATAACAACGGAAACACGCTGAACGATTTTATCCACGTTTTTGCATACATTATGGAAGGAAGAAATACCGACCAAAAAAGTAATTTATCAAAAGTAATTGTAACGAAATTAAGCGCAATACTTAAAGAAGTTCCCGTTATCTCTATGAACGTACAGGAATTTGAAAAATCCAATTACTTTAATAAAACCATGATTTAATTCTATTTTGATATAAATAAATTTATCACTGCTATAAAAAAAACTTTGTCAAAGCCTGAAAACTTCGACAAAGTTTCTTCTTAAAAATTGATAATTTTTTATCTCGCGAATAGTTTAAAAATTAGCTGCAATTGGCGCCGCCAGACAGCTTTCGGGGATATCAAAAGCATTTACCAATGCAACTGCATCGGGGCGAATATCCCAGCAAAGCTGATTTACCATTTTACGAACCGCTTTGGTTTTTACTGCTTCCATATAACCATCTTCCAGATACCATCCTTTGTTTTTTTCTATCTGAGAAAGTGCATATAATTGATATAATTTTGTCAATATTTGTTTTGAATTTTCGTCTTTGACCGCTTTTAGAGCTTCCTGAAATTGTTCTAAAACAATACGCTCCAAATAAGCCTGAGCAACATCAATCATTTGGTGCTGTACTACGTTAAAAGCATCATAAGCTTCTAAACCGCCGTCAACTAGTTTTTTGATACGTCGTGCTGCCGAAGCTAAGATCGTCTTTTCGCGATGAACAAATGCCTGCAAATGAAATTCAGAATCCAGTAAATGCTCGTCGTCTGTTTTTCGGGTTGCAATTGGATTTTTTTCTGTAATGGCTGTCTTGGCATTTTCATATACATAATTGATGATTCCTAAAGACCCCATTTCTCCAAATGATTTTCTAAACTCAGACAAACGATTTTTGGCGACCAATTGCATTAAAACAGTATTATCCCCTTCAAAAGTGGTGTAAATTTCGGTATCGTTCTTCAAAGCGTCAATTCGGTTTTCAGATAAGTAACCTTTTCCGCCGCAGGCTTCACGACATTCCTGCAGAATATCTCTTGTACTCCAGGTTGAATAGGATTTCATGCCGGCTGCAAGAGCTTCGATTTCCTGCATTTCTGCTTCTGTCCTGTTCAAAAATCTATTGGTAAGATATTGAAGCGCAAAATGAACGGCGTATGTTTTTGCCAGATGCGGTAATAATCTGCGCTGATGCATTCTGTAATTCAAAATTGGAACTTCTGATCCTCCTTCAGGGCCAAATTGTCGGCGCTGATCGCTGTAACGAATCGCAATTGTTAGTCCCGATTTAGCTGCTGCCAAAGCCGAACGCGGAATTCCGATTCTTCCTCCAACCAAAGTTCCTAACATGGTAAAAAAGCGGCGATTATCACTCGGAATCGGGCTTTCGAATTCGCCTTTATCATTAACAGAAGCAAAACGATCCAGCATATTTTCCTTCGGAATCACCACATTATCAAAGCTGATTGTACCATTATCAACGCCGTTTAATCCCATTTTATGGCCACAATCGCCAATTGTAACGCCTTTTATTGTATTTCCGTTTGTATCTCGCAATGGCACTATAAAAGCATTTACGCCATAATCGTGATTGTCTATAACTAATTTAGCAAAAACAGTAGCCATTTGTCCGTGAACAGCGGCATTCCCGATATATTCTTTTTGCGCATTTTGATTAGGGGTGTGAATTGTAAAAGTCTGATCGCTGTGATTGTAAGTCGCTGTTGTTTCTAAACCTTTTACGTTCGATCCGTGATGTGTTTCGGTCATGGCAAAACAACCCGGAAGTTTTAAAGAACCAATATCTTTCAAATATTTAGCATAATGTTTTTCGGTTCCAAGAGACTGTACGCTCATTCCCCAAAGTCCAAACTGAACGCCAAATTTTATCACCAGACTTAAATCGTGATAACTCAGCGTTTCCATAATCGCAAAATAATCTTCTACGTTTCCTCCTCCGCCATATTCCTTCGGATAAGCCATATTTCCCAGATTTTCATCGGCCAAAATTTTACACCAGTTGTAAACAGTCTGGCGGAAAACATTGATATCTGTAGAAGTTTCGTAAGCAAATTCAGGCCGTGAAATAATTGATTTCACTTTTTTAATAATCGGCGCTTCTTTTCCGTCCAGAAATTCAGTTATTTTCTGAATATCAAAATTGCTGGTAGTCTGCGAATTTGCGGTAAATGAATCGGCTTTTGTTTTGAAGTTCTGCAATGCTTCTTCACCAAGAATTCCGAGGTCATTCTCGAGTTTTGTAAAATCGGATTCCACTAATGAAATATCCAAATCTTTATCAGAAAGTGCTACGGCAATATCAAAAATAGATTTTACAGCAGTTTTATCCTGAATGCTTTTTTCAATATCCAATTTCCATTGCGCGAGTTCATTTCGCGAAGGCGGATTCGAAATGTCAACCTTAGATAAAAGCTGTTGCTTTTCTTCCTGAGAAAGCCAGCTCAGATTATTGATAAATTCCTGAATAGTTTTAAATTCTTTCTGCGTTAATAAGTCATCAGACCATACTAAATAAAATAAGGGAGTAAAGGCTTGGAGTTTGGTATTTTTCATATAAATAGGATTCGGTTTTAAATAGTTTTTATTATTAAGCCGCCGCATACACAGATTAAAAGGATTTTTACAACTGCAAATTACACCTGGAAAGTAATCCCATTAATTTGTGTAATCTGTGGCTTCATTAAATTTACTGCATAAAAAAACAGGAATGAAAAATACTCATTCCTGTTTAGAAATCCTGTTAAGGTTCTCGTAATTTTATATTTTAAACCAATAAAAAATATAAGATTATGTTTATTGAGAATCTTTTGGTGACAGGATATATTTTTGTTTGATGGCAAAAATATGATGTGAATTAAAAACCAACACTGCTATAAAAATAACACCGTATGCTATAATTTGTACGATACCAAATGGTTCTTTATAAAAAAACATGGCCAGTAAAAAAGCAATCATTGGATTGATGTTTAAAAGCATCCCAACCGTTGACGAATTTATTCCTGAAAGCGCATATAAATTGAGAAACAACGGAAAAATAGTAAACAAAATGGCAATGGTTTCAATACAGAAATAAAACTTAAATTCTGTTGGAACCGGTCCGCTGTACGCCGGGAAAAATGGCAGTAAAAACAAGGCGGCCAGTGTAATATGAAACGTTAATACGATAAATTTATCAAACCCTTTATTAACACGCTGGCTTACCAAATAAGAAGCATACGTAAATCCTATTATGATACTAAAAAACATATCCATTATGTTTGCGTAAGACAAAAGCAGACAGCCGGAAATACTTAACCCAACAGCAGTCCATTGTGTTTTGCTCAGTTTTTCGTGCAAGATAAAATAAGCCAGTAATGTGGTTAAAATAGGACATACCAAATATGCCAGAGAGGTCGCTTTTACGCTGACATGATTCATAACATAAATGAAAGTGAACCAATTGGCCATTAAAAAAACACTTCCGCCAATATTCAGCAAAGCCGATTTTCTTTTTTCAGATTTAGACAATGACTTAAAAGTCAGGATGGCTTCGTTGACTTTTTTTCGTCGAAATGTAAACGCAATCAGAAGCATTAAAATACTGCAGCTGAAAACACGATAGAATAAAATATCTAAAGAGGCATAGTCGTGTATTGGCTTTAAAACCAAACTAAAAAATCCCCAGATTACAAAACAGGTAATCGCAGCTATGTAGTATTTTGTTGTTTTCACGAATTTTTAGTTTGTTTAATTTTCTATGAAACAAATTTCTAAAAAATAAAATAGCAATACAGATACAGTTTTTGTAAATTGCAGCATAACAGTTTATTTTATGAAAAACTCAAATTACTTGTATCTTCAGTTCGCAGATGTAATTGAAAAACAGATCAAGACAGGTCTTTTAAACGTTGGTGACAAACTGCCTTCGATTAGAGAAGTTTGTGCCGAAACGGGTTACAGCATGAGTACGGTAAGCAAGGCATATTATGAGGTAGAAAGCAGATCTCTGATCGAATCACGTCCTCAGTCAGGTTATTATGTGAGTAATATTTCGGCCAGGACAATTCCGGAACCTTCGCCCAGCAGTCCGATATTAAAATGTGAAAACATTGATCGCGAAGATTTAATCGATCAGGTCTACGGTAATATGATGGATAAGGATATTACAATGCTGTCGTTAGGTTTTCCTTCAAATGAACTTCTTCCTATTGCAAAACTCAACAAAGGAATGGTACAGGCCATGCGGCAACTGCCCAACAGCGGTACGAGTTATGAAGAAGTACAAGGTAATCTGAACTTAAGAAAAGAAATTGCGCGCTGGTCTTTTAGCTGGGGCGGTTCTTTAACAGAACGCGATATTATAACCATGCCCGGCTGTACAAGCGCCATATCGCATTGTTTAATGACATTGACAAAACCGGGAGATACTATTATTACAGAAAGTCCTGCTTATTTTGGAATACTGCAATTGGCTAAATCTTTGGGGCTTTATATTATGGAATTACCCACTAATATGACAACCGGAATAGAATTAGATGCGTTGAAAAAAGCACTTTCTTCTAAAAAAGTTACCCTTTGTTTATTAATGAGTAATTTCAGCAACCCCTCTGGAAGCATGATGCCAGTTGAACATAAAAAGGAAGTCGTAAAATTGATGGAATTTTATAATATCCCATTGATAGAAGACGATATTCATGGTGATTTGTATTTTGGCTCCAGTCGTCCGACTAATTGTAAAACCTATGACGAAAGCGGTATTGTACTTTGCTGCAGTTCTGTTTCTAAAACTTTGGCGCCAGGTTATCGTGCGGGCTGGGTTTCACCAGGAAAATTTAAAAAAGAAATTCTTCGAAATAAGATTTACCACACACTCTCCTCTCCTACTATTACGCATGAAGTTGTGGGTGATTTTTTGAAAAACGGACGTTACGAAAATCATCTTAGAAAAATTCGTCAAATCCTGAATCGCAATTGCAATAATTATATCAATACAGTTTTAGAATCTTTTCCAGCGGGAACAAAAGTGAGTCAGCCCCAAGGCGGCTTTTTTCTATGGGTCGAATTAGATAAAAAAATCGATACTGCTGCATTTTATCATCTGGCAATGAAACATAACATAAGCATTGCACCAGGAAGAATTTTCTCTTTTCAAAATCAATTTTCTAATTGCATGCGTTTGAGTTTTGGCCTTCCATGGACAAATGAATTGCGCCAGTCAATACAAACGTTAGGACAATTGGCAGCAAAACAGTTGTAAAGTTTGTCTTTGCAAGGAATGACATAAAAAAGCCGGACAGCGCAACTACACACTGTCCGGCCAACAATTAATTAAAGAGGCCAAAATTAAAAAGTTACAAAACGAAATAAGCGTCTTTTTCGACTTTCTTAGGCTCATCGTTTAAATCAAATTCTTTCAAAATATCAAATTCGCTTTGGTATTCGTTCAGCATTTGCTTGATATTTTTTTCGATTGTATTGGCAATCGTCGTAACAGGCGTATCCGTTGGTCTGTTTTCAAATGGATCCTGCAAATGAATTGCCATTCTTTCTATCAGAAAAAAAGCAGCGGCAATTGCTGTAATTAATGGAATTGCAAACCAGCTCAACACACTAGTTAAGCCAAAAGGCAGTAAGAAAATAAACAAACACAAGGTCAATCTAATGTACATGCTGTACGTTGTTGGAAAAATCGTGTTTTTAATTCTTTCACATTTTCCCATCTCATCACATAATCTTGATAAAGTATTATCGATTTCAACTTGTTGGTACATGTTTATTTTTTTCTCATTTTTCGCATTTCTAAGATCACGTGCGTGGAGCATTAAGATGGCGTTTGGAACATTTTGATGATTGCTGATGTATTTAATTTCATCATCGCTCATTAAACCTTTCAGCGGTTTTATCGCATCTTTATTTCGAAGTGCCTGACCTAAACTATAACACCATGCGATTTGTCTTTTTGCGAAATTTTCCTTGAATTCGCTTGCTTCAACAGAAAAATCAGGGTCTTTATAAAACGTTAGTACTTGTCGTATTAGTGTTCTTGAATCGTTTACAACTGCTCCCCAAACGATTCGCGCTTCCCACCATCTGTCATAAGCCTGATTAGACTTAAAAGCTAATAATAGAGAAATAATGGTTCCAATCATTGTTGGAATTGCAATTGGAATATCTACGGGAAGGGTCACAAAATAGTGATGAAAGATTTCAAATAGTATGGTGTAAGCCAAAACCAGAGTGACTTCTACTTTAATTTTCCCGAGAACGTACTTCATTGGTATTCTTTTCCTTAATAACATATTTTCGGTTTTAATTAATATTACTTATGTTTAGTACTTAGTTACTAGTTCTTAGCAATTAGTTCTTAGTGTTTAGTATTTCGTAATTTGTTCCTGGTGGATTAGTCTGAGATTCAATAAATAATCTTAAACTATATTGATGAAGTTTTAGATTTACAAAATCGATTCATTGTGTCGACAAGAAGCAGGAACAGTTACTAAAAAGTAAAAAGCTTTAAACCAGCTCTTCATATAATGAAAGAACCGGAAGCCCTAATTTTTCATTTATATTTTGTTTTTTTACTTTTTTAAATTTGATTTTTTCTCCTTTTCGGGTTTCTACCAGTAAATCAATTTCATATTTTGAAATCGCTTCGGTTAAATAAGGAGCTGCATCCTCATAATTATCATCAATTTTTGAAGTCTGGCTCACGATTTCATAAGAGAAATTTTCGTTCAAAAACTGCTGTACATCTTTTACATGGATATTAGCGCTGCTGTTTTCGATATAAAGTGCTTTAGTGAAATCTTCTTTGAACTGCTCGTTTCCTAAATGTAAAATCGGGCATTTTTGATTTGCTGCCAATTGTACTAAATATTGATGAATACGTTTTGTTTCCTGTTTATAAGAATGCGTCAGGATGACTAATTTTACAGAGAAATGCTGAATAATTCCTCTAAAAATTGGAGATGAAAGTCCGTATTGATTGTGTATTTTAATTTTGCAGTTTTTGGTATGATCGATCATATACCTGCAGGTTTCCATAACTTCTTCCTGACTTTTGGTAAGTCCGGTTCTCATTTCGCGTAAAAAATTAGATGATGAAAAAGCATCTGGAGTATCAGAAACCATCATTAAAACAATTTCGCAGTCTGAATCTTTGGCTTGTCTGATTGCTGATTTTACAGCCGAAATCGTATCATCTTTTAAAGTAGTAGGTATCAGGAAATTTTTCATATGTATAATCTTTTAGTTTATACAGACAAAATAACTACCTGAAAATTAGAAGGGTCTTAATCTTAAATTAGATTTTTCTAAGATCTAACATTAGAATTTTTAATGTTGATCTTTTTAGTATTTGCTTTTTTAAAAATGATTGTTACAATTGTGCCTTTGTTTTGCTCAGATTGTACCTGTATCTCACCATCGTGCATGCGGATGATTTTTGAGGCCAACGGAAGCCCCAAACCGTAACCTATATATTTAGCCGCAATTTTCCCTCTAAAGAAAGGTTCATACAAATGCGGAATATCTTCGGGCGGAATCCCAATTCCGATATCATTAATCGAAATTTTGATCGCATCCTGATTAGCCGAAAGCGTTACAAATACTTCATTGTTATCAGAATATTTAACACCATTTGTAATGATGTTGTTAATTGCAAGTTCCAAAAGCGGTTTATTACATGGAATTAAAAGCAGATTAGAATCTTTTGGAGCAAAATTAAGTTTGATGCTCACCCGGTTATCCGGAAAAATTTTATCTAAATCTGATTTTACATCTAATAATAACTCATCAATTCTGGCGATATCCAAAACTTGTTTATTGCCATCATAACCGGTTTGTGTAAGTTTTAATAAGCTTTCGGTCAGGTTTCCTAATCTAGAAGCCTGGCTGTAGATATTTTGCAACGATTCTATATATTCTGCCACGTCACGTTCTTTCAGCAGCATAATTTCGGCTTCGGCAATAATAGTGGTTATAGGGGTTTTTAATTCGTGTGAAGCATTATTAATAAAGTTCGCCTGAATTTCAAATGAAGTTTCGAGCCTGTCCAGCATATCATTAAAAGTTTCCGTAAGATCTGAAATCTCATCAGAGTTTTTAACGGCTGGTAATCGATTATGCAAGTTCGAAGCACTAATTCTATTTACTTCTTTTGTAATTCTGGCTACCGGATTAATAACTCTTTTGGCCAGAAAACGCCCTAAAAAGAATGCCAGAAGTATAAAACCAATACCGCCAAAAACCAATATTTTTACAATATAAACTGTGGTCGTTTTTCCTCTTCGGTCGCGGGCACCCACAATTACAATGTATTTTTGACTGCCTTCTGTAAAAACCTGCCCCAGATAATATTTGCTGTTTACTTCAAAATAATCTTCTCCGGTTGCCAGGATATTTGAGTAAAATTTGTTTGGAAGATTTAGCTTTGTATTGTAATCAAAACTATTGGCGCTGTTTATTTTAAGAACATATTCTTCTTCTTCAATAAGTTCTTCGAGTCCGTTTTTCTTTAAATTCCTGTAATATTTTATTTTTTCAGGATCGTGCTGAAAATGGATCGAGGCTACAATTTTAGCACGATCTTCCAGTCTCTTTAAAAAGTGGTAGCGGTTATTCTCTCTAAATAAAACAAATACTATTATACTCAATAGCAATGTACTAAAGGTAGAAAGCGTTACATAAGTAAAAGTAATTCTTTTTCTAATATCCATTCTATGGCTTTATAACATAACCTAAACCTTTCATAGTATGAATAAGTTTGGTTTTAAAAGGTTTGTCTACTTTTTTTCGCAAATAGGTAATATATACATCTACCACATTGGTGTTCATATCAAAATTAATATCCCAAACGTTATCTAAAATCTGGTCCCGAGATACAATTCTGCCGGCATTTTTTCCTAAATAATATAATAATTTAAATTCTTTCGCGGTTAAAATAATCGATTCGCCGTCTCTCTTTACTGTTTTCGCACGTCCGTTTATTTCTAAATCACCAATTGTAATAACGTCAATTTTATCAGT
Source organism: Flavobacterium johnsoniae (assembly GCF_001879205.1). Taxonomy (GTDB): domain Bacteria; phylum Bacteroidota; class Bacteroidia; order Flavobacteriales; family Flavobacteriaceae; genus Flavobacterium; species Flavobacterium johnsoniae_A. Next base: position 80,793 of record NZ_MLFK01000008.1, on the reverse strand, counting down.
TTCCTGATGCGCTCTTCTGTGCAGTGCATTTACCCTAGCATCAAGCTCTCCAAATTTAAAAGGTTTTACCAAATAATCATCAGCTCCGGAGTTAAGCCCTGTTACAATATTTTCTGAAGTTCCTAAAGCTGTTAAAAGCAAAATTGGAACAAAGTTTTTGCTGGCACGAAGTCTTCTGCAAATCTCTATTCCGTTAATATCCGGTAACATAACATCTAAAACTACAACATCAAAGTTATAATTATGAATCATCTCGAGGGCTGTTTTACCATCCAGAGCCACACTTACTTCGTTGTTGTTTTCGGCAAATCCTTTACGCAGAATGGACAAAAGATTCGGTTCGTCTTCGACTATTAGTAACTTCATATTAATTTGTATATACAACAAAAATAAGGATTGAGATGAAAAATATTATTCATAACAGTTATAAATTATGATTTAATTATGAACATTTCCAATTCAATAATAAAAAAAGCAACTAAAATTTAGCTGCTTTTATACGATTATCTAATTTGATTTGTTTTGATTCCATTCTTAATTTTTAAAATTAAAGCTTATTACAGCCCCCAGTCCAAACTGGAAAGTAGAAACATAATCTTCTACTCCAACGGGACCCCAATATGTCCAGTAATAACTGTTTCCAACGGCCGCTGACATCGATTCTAGATACGCATTTATATTTACAGATACAGATGAAGCGGTTTTAATTTTGACACCACCTTTTACATCCCAGGCAAAATAAGTACCGTTCCCACTTTGAGGTGTTTCTACAATCCCAACCCCGGCACCCGCACCTAAATAGGGTAAGAGATTAGAACCTGTATCAAAATAATATGTATAATCAGCTAATATGTAATTGAACGCTCCTTTGTCATCACCAGCATTCAATTGATTCCCTGCCGGACCATAAAATGGAATTTTAGTATCTGCTCTTAAATATTTTATTTCGATTGAATTGTTTTCGATAAAAAAGTACTCAAATCCGGCACCGTATTGAAAACCATCTTCTATTGTTGCAGAATAACCGTCGTAATCTAGCTCATCTGAAAAATTATAACCGCCATACAAATTAAACGAAAAAGACCTTGCATCCTGAGCCTGCATTCCTATCGCCGACAGAAATACAACTAATAATAAACTGTACTGTTTCATAAATTATGTGTTTGAAAGTTAAATGATATTCAAATTTAAGTTTTCCTATCGTAATTTCCTACATTTTAAAACGTAAAATTCAAACAATCAAACATTTAAACAAAGTAAGTATCAAAAAGTTTCACCTGCATTTAAATAAAAAGCTCTTGAACTGTTTCCCCATGCATAATCAACAACCAGATTGGTTCGTGTTTTTTTGTCGATTAATAATCGCAGGCCAAGTCCCGCCGCCGGCTGAATAGCATGAAAAAGTGAAGTATTTGCATCTGAATTGCTTGCCGTTACAAAATTGGTAAAAACGGTGCCGCTTAACATTTGATTGCAGGTAATAGGAAATCTAAATTCTGTAGAAAGGTAAATAAGCCCGTTTCCTCTAAATAGTCCTTGTGTGTAGCCTTCTCCGCTCCTGCTTCGCTGATCCCAGCCAATAGCAGGGAGATTTAAATAGGGCACCTTTCCTCTGGTTACAAATTGACCGTAAGCCCAAATTCCTAAAATATAATGTTCATTTTTATGCGAAAGCGGAATAAAATGGCGATATTCTGCAAACAGAACATTGCTGTATTCCTGATTTTTAAACAATACCGGATTAAAGCGATAATTGATATTGGCAAACCAGCCCCGCGATGAATTAACCTGATTATCACGTGAATCGTAAACTACATTAAAACTGACTCCGGTTAAAAAATATTCTAAGTTATCGAAGCCGTGTTTCTGGCTGTAATTATAATGATACGTAAGGTTTCCGTTTTCAACATCTAATTCTTTATCATCAATATTGGTATACCAATCTATATTAATACCCCCACCCACATAAAAATTCTTTTTTACCTCGAAAGACGCCGTTTGATGAAACTTAAAGTAGTTATAATCCATGGCCTGAGCCAGCGAATCGATACTAAAATCCGGTTCCTGATCGCGGCGAGGCGGAACTATATTTGTTCCTAAACCGTAATTAGGCTGCGAAAAAATATAAAGCCGATAGTCTCCGCTTAAAAAAATCTTATTGTTTTTTAGCAGAATATTGTTCTTCACATTAACCAGCCATTGATTTTTCAGGGTATACGTTATTCCGAGATTGGCGACAGAATATTTATCTGATTCTCCTTTTCCTTTGAAAGTATACTGCGCAACTGCACCAAAAAAAAATCCGGTTGCAGGCTGTGAACCAATGGCCGGAATTACCAAAAAAAAGTTGTTTTTTGCAGGTTTAGCAACTAAGGCTGTATCACTCTTTTTAAAGATTTCAAAAATAGTTTTGGGCGGACAAATTTCTCGATTTTCAGCATCTTTCCCGGTTTGAGCATTAAGGCAGATTGAAATATAAAAAAGCAAAACTGCTGTTTTTATTTTATGCTGAAAATAATTGCTTTTTAAGAATTTCACTTTACAAAAGTTTTAATTTCTACTAAATCAGATTCAAACCTATTTGTAAATATAATTCATTTTCAAGACTTTACACAACTTCATTTTATCAATAACAAAAAAAAGCCATCAATTAACTGACGGCTTGTTATTATATTTTTAATACCTAAACTACTTTGTGATAAATTTTGGATGGATTAAATTTTCAAGTGAATAGATTTCATCCCATTTTTCCTGCGTAATCAGCTTTCTTTCTAAAACCGCAATTTGATGCACGCTTTTATTTGTTTTTAAAGCTTCGCCGGCAATACTGGCGCTTTCTTCGTATCCAATAATTGGGTTTAACTGTGTTACGATTCCTATACTGTTCATGACCATATTATAGCAGTGATCAACATTTGCCGTAATTCCGTTGATACATTTATCGATTAAAGTTTGAATGGCATTTGAAAGATAATCCAAAGAAGTAAACATTGCAAAAGCGATAACCGGTTCCATTACATTCAATTGCAATTGACCTGCTTCTGCCGCCATTGTCACGGTTAAATCCTGGCCAATTACATAAAAACAAGTTTGGTTTACCACTTCTGGAATTACGGGATTAACTTTCCCCGGCATAATCGACGAACCTGGCTGACGTGCCGGTAAATTAATTTCGTTTAAACCTGTTCTTGGTCCCGAGCTTAAAAGTCTTAAATCGTTACAAATTTTAGAAATTTTAACCGCAGATCGTTTTAAAGTTCCCATAATCTGCACATACGCTCCTGTATCGACCGTTGCCTCAATTAAATCTGGTGAAAGCGTTAATGGAATTCCGACTTCTTTTGCTAAGTAGGAAACACAAATTTCAGGGTAACCTTCCGGTGCATTGACTTTTGTACCAATAGCTGTTGCTCCCATATTGATTTCCAATAATAGTTCCTGCGCATTTTTTAATCTTATAATATCTTCTCCAATTGTTGTAGCGTAGGCTTTAAATTCCTGACCTAAAGTCATAGGAACAGCGTCTTGAAGCTGTGTTCTTCCCATTTTTAAAACTTCCTTAAACTCCTCTCCTTTTTTGGCAAAAGCGACTTCTAAACCGGAAAGCGTTTTAATAAAACTTTCCATTTTTAAATATAGCGCAATTCTAAATGCCGATGGATAAGCGTCATTTGTAGATTGAGAACAATTGACATGATTATTAGGATGCAAAAAGTTGTATTCTCCTTTTTTATGCCCCAGATATTCAAGCCCTATATTGGCAATAACTTCATTGGCATTCATGTTTACTGAAGTTCCCGCTCCGCCCTGAATCAGATCGCTGACAAATTCTCCGTTAAATTTTCCGGAAATTACCTGATCGCTTCCGTAACAAATCGCTTCGGCAATTTTAGCATCAAGCGCTCCACAGTCTTTATTTGCAAGAGCTGCAGCTTTTTTTACATATCCTAAAGCCTTGATAAACAAAGGTTCTTTTGAAATAGGAATTCCTGTAATATTAAAATTTTCTACTGCTCTAAAAGTCTGGATTCCGTAGTATAAATGATTAGGAATTTCTAATTCTCCTAAAAAATCATGCTCCTTTCTTGTTGATTCCATATGATAAAATTGATCTGTTTTAACTTAAAAAATAAGTGTAAAGCTACATCAAATTATGCATTAAAAATGTGAATGAAATCAAAAATGATTTGCGATTTACGAAGCATATTTTAATGTAAATTATTATCTTTTCACCCTCAAACAATTATCAAAATATACTTGAAAAAAGAGAGCGAATATTTTCTTGATAAAGAATACGATACGATTATTTATGCAAAAGACGATCTTAACTTTAAAGATTTTGAATGCTGTGTTTTTAATAATTGTAATTTTTCTGCCTGCACTTTTTTGGCCGTTACTTTTATAGATTGCATTTTTAACGACTGCATTTTTAATGAATCAAAGATTAATTATGTGGCTTTTAGAACCGTTACTTTTAATCGGTGCGAGATTAAGGAAGTAAATTTTGCCATGTGCGATAAATTGATTTTTGAAGTTCGCTTTAACGATTGTATTCTTGATTTTTCAAAATTTTATACTTTAAAACTAAAAGGAACTCCATTTACCAATTGCAGTTTAATAGCTGTAGATTTTATGGCCGCCGACCTAACCGGTGTTCTTTTTGAAAACTGTGACTTATACCGATCTGAATTCGACAAAGCCACAGCCAACAAAGCCGACTTTAAAACAAGTTACAATTATACAATTGATCCATCAAAAACGAAACTCAAAAAAGCTGTCTTCGCTTTGAATGAAGTAAAAGGGCTTTTGTTTAAACATGATGTCATTGTAAGCTAGCAATCAGCCTTATTCTTCATTGCCCTTTTTCTGATATTTTGGAAGTATTGACTTTGGCAAAAGCAATAAGATCAACAATACACCAATCAAACAAAATAAATGAATACAGGTTCCATAGAAAAAAGCATTATAAAAGTGTGCAAAGTCTTTATTTGCTTTTACCAGGTAATAAAATATACTTCCTGTAACGGTAATTCCTAAAGCCCCGAATAACTGTTGTATAGTAGAATAAACTCCTGATGCATTTCCAATACTGTTTTTAGGCAAATTTTTCAGCGCAATAGTAGCAAATGAGGGTAAAACCAGTGCCACACCAACACCGTGTAAAAGCATTACAATATATCCTCTGTAATCAATTATCTGATAATAAAAAAGAACAAGCTGTAGAATCAGGGCAGACATCAGTAGCATAATGCCGAAAATCAATACGTTTTTTCCAAAACGCAGTACTAATTTAGCTGAGAAAAACGAGGCCAGAATAAAACCGCTTCCCTGAAATACAATAAAATAGCCTGCCTGTAGGGGCAAAAGTTGAATTCCGTCCTGTAAAAAAACCGCAAGTATAAAAAAATAAGCATCCAGCATCAACATAAAAAGAGCCGATGCTGACACGGCCATATTGAAATTCTTGTTTCTAAAAAGTTCCATATTTAATAAAGGTTCTTTTTTCTTTGATTTTCTTTTTAGCTGTCTGAAAATAAAAACAAAAAGAAATAAGATCGACACAGGAAGTGTAATTTTAACCAGACTGATTTGTTCTAAACCTACAGCCAAAGAAAACACCAGGACAGCAAGCCCTATGGCTAATATAAAAGCACTCCCATAATCCATCTGCGAAGAAGAATCATCTCTGGAATGATCAAGATAAGGAATGGCCAGCAAAATTGCTGTAACACAAATAGGAATGTTAATAAGAAATATATACCGCCAGGATTGATCAATTAAAAACGGTTCCAACTCTACAAAAAAACCGCCTAAAAACTGCCCCAGCATAGTACCAATTCCAATCGCAATTCCGTACCAGCCCATCGCATAAGTACGCTCCTTGTGATCTGTAAAAAGAACTTGTATATAAGATAATACTTGGGGTGACATTAACCCTGCACTCATGCCCTGAAAAAACCTCAACGTAATAAGCTGGTCAGTTGTTACAGCAAAACCACAACCTGCGGAATTTATCATAAACAGCAGCAGTCCTAAAATAAAAACTTTTTTTCTACCGAAATAATCTCCTGTTTTACCGCCAATTATTAAAAAAGAAGCAAACCCAACCATATACATAGCCACTACCAGCTGGATTTTTCCATTACTGGAGTTAAGTCCGCGCTGCATAGACGGAATAGCAATATTAACAATGAATATATCTAAGATGGTAAGCAAATGTGCCAGTAAAAGAATAAGCAGTGAAATGTATTTTTTGTTTTTCATAATATATAGAATGATCTATCTATTTTAGGTTAAAAAAAATTAAAAAAGTTGTTTAATAATGTTTTTTACAGCCCTTAAATCATTAGTATTTCCATTTATACTCGCCGTTACTACAGCTCCTTCTATCATCAAAAAGATACTATTTTCTAAAGCATCTATTTCTATCGGAAGATTTTGTACCGCGCCTATTTCTGCAATCAGCTTATTGATATAATCACGCTGTTTTTGTTTATGTGAGATAATAAACTGCTCTATCTTTTTATCTTGCCGTCCAATTTCAGCATTAATTTTAATAAAATGACAGCCGGCGTAATTTGCCTGCTCCTGAACTTTGATACGGTAATCTATTAATTTAAAAAGTTTTTGCAGCGGCTGCTTTTCTTCTTTTAAATAATCATCAAGATTAGTAAAATACTCTATTTCCTGCTGTTCCAGATAATGAAACAACAAATCATTTTTAGATTGATAATGTTTGTAAAGAGAGCCTATTGCAATACCAGCTTCGGCAATAATTTGGTTAATGCCGGTGCTGTTAAATCCTTGATGATAAAACAAACGAGATGCTGTATCCAGTATTCGCTCCTTTACACTGATTTTTTTGTCCATTTTTCCTTTTTTACCAAAGATAATCTAAAATAGATAGAGTTATCTATTTTGTTTCAGAATAAAAAAAATCACAAAAGTTGTGATTTTAAATTTCATAATCTTTCAACTAAAATTATCTGATTATAAATTGGTTACAAATCTTTACCCATCACATAATCTTCCATCAAATATCCATTGCCGATTTCAATATCAACTGTTTCTTTAATTTCAAAACCTAGCTTTTTATAGAAATTTAGGGCGGTATTAAAGCGGTTTACATTTAATAAAAGTTGTTTTGAATTGTTTTCTAAAGCCAATTCTTCAATAAATTCAAAAACCTTTTTTCCGTAGCCTTTTCCCTGTGTTTCCGGCAATAGATAGATTTTATGGATTTTAGTAACAGCTTCATTTTTATAACGATGCTCAATTCCGATAAAACCAATCATAGATTCTGAATCTGAGATTAAATAAAACAATTGTTCCTTATTCTCGATCTGCTTCGATAAAGCTTCATCAGAATAAAATAAACCGAGCATATAATCTAATTGTGCCTGCGATAAAATTTCGCCGTAAGTAATTGGCCAGGTAATGTTTGTAATTTCCTGAATTGTTTTAATATCGTTTAAGCCTGCTTCTGAAATGCTAATCATATTGATTTTGAAGTATATTTTAATTTGTAAAAACCTGATTTTCCTGTTCGCTTACGCGTATGAAGGTTGTTCGTTTTGTAAGTTCCTTTAATTTTGATGCGCCTACATAAGTACAAGTGCTTCGCAAACCGCCCAAAATATCTAAAACCGTAGCGATAACATTTCCTTTAAACGGAACTTTAACCGTTTTTCCTTCACTTGCCCTGTATTCTGCAACGCCGCCAACATGTTTTTCCATTGCTGTTGCCGAACTCATTCCGTAAAATTGCTTGTATTTTTCGCCGTTTATTTCGATTAATTCTCCTCCGCTTTCAGTATGTCCGGCCAGCATGCCTCCCAGCATAACAAAATCAGAACCTGCTCCAAAGGCTTTAGCAACGTCTCCCGGAGTGGTACAGCCACCATCACTTATAATATGTCCGCCTAAACCGTGAGCGGCATCGGCACATTCAATGATAGCAGAAAGCTGCGGGTAACCAACTCCTGTTTTAACACGTGTTGTACAAACCGATCCCGGTCCGATCCCCACTTTTACAATATCGGCTCCAGCCAAAAGTAATTCTTCTACCATTTCGCCTGTTACTACATTTCCGGCAATAATTACTTTATCCGGGTATTGTTTTCGGGTTTGTTTTAGAAACTGAACAAAATGTTCTGAATAACCGTTGGCAACATCAATACAAATGAATTTCAGGAGCGGATTTGCAGTAATTATAGTTCCAATTTTTGCAAAATCTTCTTTTCCGGTTCCGGTGCTGATTGCGATATAATTGTAGAAATCTGGAGAAACATTCTTTAAAAAATTATTCCATTCTTCTAAACTATAATGCTTATGAATGGCAGTAAAAAGCTTTTCTTCTGCCAAAACCTGAGACATTTCAAAAGTCCCCACTGTATCCATGTTCGCGGCCATAATTGGGATTCCTGTCCAATCTGTCGTGCTGTGCAAAAATTTAAAATTTCGTTCCAAAGAAACTTCCGATCTGCTTTTCAGCGTTGATCTTTTTGGTCGAATCATTACGTCTTTAAATCCTAATTTCAGGTCAGTTTCTATTCTCATTGCTTTGAATTTTGGTTACTTTCAAATGTAAGAATTTTAGATTTTAGTCCCGAAGCTTCGGGATAGATTTTTAGATTTAAATTATTGCGTAAAAAGAACACGGATTAAACGGATTCGCTTTGCGAAAACGCGGATTAAAACGGATTTTTTTATTTCACAGATAAAAGCCAATTGGAGCGCGTTTCGACTGCGCTCAACGTGACAAACCTGAAAACTGCGACTGAAAACTAAAAAACTACCCGTGAATCGTTTCGTTTTTCCCGTAATTCTTGATAATTGATTCTTCAAACTCCAGCCATTCTCTCCAGCGTTTTTCAACGTCAATTCCTGTTCCGTATTTTCTTGCGTAAGTTATAAATGTGGTATAATGTCCTGCTTCGCTTTCCATTAATTCTCTGTAGAAAACGGCTAATTCTTCATCCTGAATATTCTCAGAAAGCACTTTAAAACGTTCGCAGCTTCTGGCTTCTATCATGGCTGAAAATAATAATCTTTCTACCAGACCTGAAACACGACTTCCGTCGCCGCTTTTTTTCATGTACTGATAAAGCTCGTTTACGTATTCGTCTTTACGCTCGCGTCCTAATTTTAATCCTCTTTTAATGATGATATTGTGAACTTGCTCGAAATGATCGATTTCTTCTTTGGCTAAAGCCAATAAATCTTTTACCAAATCCTGATGTTCAGAGTTATTGGTAATAATCGTAATCGCGTTTGTTGCTGCTTTTTGCTCGCACCAAGCGTGATCTGTTAAGATTTCTTCTATGTTTTTCTCAACAATATTTACCCATCTTGGGTCAGTTGGCAATTGTAATCTTAGTACGCCCATGTTTTTTTGTTTTTTGTTTGTTTCAAGTTTCAGGTTTTCTCTTCTAAACGAAAAAAGTTTAAAGTTTCAAACTGTCTTTCAGACAGCGTAAAACTTTAAACTTGAAACTTTAAACTTGAAACTATTTCTTAGTAAGCAAAAATTGGTCTTTCGCTCATTAATTCGTTTACTTCTTCAGCAACTTCTTCGATAACGTCTTCATTTGTATGATCAGTTAATACTTTATCGATAAGGGCTACGATAGTTTCCATATCTTTTTCAACTAAACCACGAGTTGTGATTGCAGCTGTTCCTACACGGATTCCTGAAGTGATAAATGGTGATTTATCGTCAAAAGGAACCATGTTTTTATTTACTGTAATTTCAGCTTTTACTAATGCGTTTTCAGCTTCTTTACCAGAAATATTTTTATTTCTTAAGTCAATAAGCATCATGTGGTTATCTGTTCCGCCAGAGATAATATTGTAACCTCTTTTTACGAAAGCATCAGCCATTGCATTTGCGTTTTTCTGCAATTGCATAGCATAAGTAAAGAATTCATCTTTAAGTGCTTCACCAAAAGCAACTGCTTTAGCAGCGATAATATGCATTAAAGGTCCTCCTTGGTTTCCTGGGAAAACAGCTAAGTCTAATAAAGAAGACATCATTCTGATTTCTCCTTTTGGAGTTTTTAAACCTTGTGGGTTTTCGAAATCTTTCCCCATTAAGATCAAACCTCCACGAGGTCCGCGTAATGTTTTGTGAGTCGTTGTAGAAACGATATGGCAATGTGGAATTGGGTCATTTAATAATCCTTTTGCGATAAGACCTGCAGGGTGCGAAATATCAGCAAATAAGATTGCTCCTACGCTGTCAGCAATTTGTCTGAAACGAGCAAAATCCATATCGCGAGAATAAGCCGAAGCTCCGGCGATGATTAATTTTGGTTGTTCTTTAGTTGCAATTTCCTGGATTTTATCATAGTCTAAACGACCTGTTTCAGCATCAACACCGTAAAAAACAGGACGGTATAAACGACCTGAGAAGTTTACAGGAGAACCGTGAGTTAAGTGGCCACCATGAGATAAGTCGAAACCTAAAATAGTATCGCCAGGATTTAAACAAGCATGATACACTGCAGTATTTGCCTGAGAACCAGAGTGAGGCTGCACGTTTGCATATTCAGCACCAAATAATTCTTTAGCTCTGTCAATAGCAATCTGCTCGATAACGTCAACTACTTCACAACCGCCGTAGTATCTTTTGCCAGGATAACCCTCTGCATATTTGTTAGTTAAAACAGAACCAGCTGCTTCCATTACCTGATCACTTACAAAATTTTCTGAAGCGATTAGTTCTAATCCGTGAATTTGTCTATCTTTTTCTTCTAGAATAAGATCAAAAATTTGTTCGTCGCGTTGCATTTTTTCGTTTTTCGTTAATTTCCTGCAAAAATACAAAAAAACGTTTGTGATACTGTTAGATTATGATATATTTGACATGTAATTTTTCAACAAATAATTAACACCTCACATGCCAATAACCGCCAACGATACCAAAAGAAAATCATGGTTAGAAGTACCAGAAAATAGTGACTTCCCTATTCAAAACATCCCTTTCGGTGTATTTCTTACCAAAGAAAATGTCGTTACTGTAGGAACAAGAATTGGCGACTACGCTATAGATTTAGGGGCTTTACAACAATTAAACTATTTTGAAGGAATAGATTTAACCGATGATATGTTCATGCAGGATACGCTTAATGATTTTATTTCTGATGGAAAAAAAACATGGCGTTTAGTTCGAAATCGTATCGCTGATATTTTTGACGAAACTAATCCACAGCTTAGAGATTCAACAAAAGACCGCGATATTGTTATTTTTAATATCGACGATGTCGAAATGCAATTACCGGTTTTAATTGGTGATTATACTGACTTTTATTCAAGCAAAGAACACGCTACAAATGTTGGCAAAATGTTCCGCGACCCAGAGAATGCGCTTCTTCCAAACTGGCTGCATATTCCGGTTGGATATCACGGAAGAAGTTCTACGATTGTTCCGTCTGGAATTCCGGTTCACAGACCAATGGGACAAACGCTGCCGGCAGGCGAAAAATATCCTGTTTTTGGCCCGTCTCGTTTAGTCGATTTTGAGCTGGAAACTGCTTTTATTACTACTGATGTAAATATTATGGGAGAAAATATCCCAACGTATGAAGCAGAAGATTATATTTTTGGAATGGTTTTACTGAATGACTGGAGCGCACGCGATATTCAAAAATGGGAATATGTGCCTCTTGGACCATTTCTGGCAAAAAACTTTGCTACATCAATCTCTCCCTGGATAGTAACTATGGATGCTTTAGAACCTTTTAGAACAAAAGGACCAAAACAAGATCCATCGCCTCTGCCTTATTTACAGACAAAAGGAAAAAAAGCTTTTGATATTCATTTAGAAGTTTCAATAAAGCCTGAAGAACAGGAAGAAACTGTAGTTTCTAAATCCAATTTTAAATATTTGTATTGGTCAATGGCCCAGCAATTAGCACATCATACTTCAAACGGATGCCGCGTAAATTCCGGAGACATGATGGGTTCCGGAACTATTTCAGGACCAACTCCCGACAGTTTCGGCTCTATGCTGGAATTAACCTGGGGAGGAAAGAATCCTTTGAAATTAAATGACGGAAGCGAGCGTAAATTTATCGAAGATAATGATACGGTAATCATCAGAGGTTTTTGCGAAAATGCAGAAGTTCGAATTGGTTTTGGAGAAGTAGCAAGTCAGCTTCTGCCTCCATTTATCAGACAGTGAAGAGCAGATACAGCATCTGAAGAGATCTAAAAATATAAAACCTTGGTGAGAGCCAAGGTTTTTTTTATGCTTTATATTTAACCAGAAATCGAAAGAAAAAGTTATTTTATTCCAAAATCACTTTTATCCAAACCAAACGATGATCTGAACTTGATTCCCGTTTTTCAACTAATTCTGACATTGATTCACCTTTTGCAGGCCAGAATACACCACTGTCGAGAACCTTAAAGCCAACTCTTGATGGCAATACATAATCAGCTCGCATTCTCCAAAAGGCTGTATGATTAACTCCAAAAGTGTTTTCAGGACTATATTCAGCGCCGCCTTTACTGGCAGGTGTAAAGTCGCTATTAATTTTCGGACTGTCTATCAAAGACTTTATACCTTCTCTAATAGCGTTTCCTTCAACTGGTGAAGCATTTTGATCACCCAATATGACAAATCGAGAATCAAGAGACAAACCGCCTTTTACCCCTTTATCATCATAAATATACGAAGCCGAATTGTCTGAAATGTAATCTCTCCAGAATCGGATTTCATCATGATTTCTTTTCCCATTTCGATCTTCATCACCATCAAAAGTAGGAGGAGTTGGATGACTGACTAAAACATGAACTATTTTATCACCAATCTCTACAGGAACATCCCAATGAGATTTTGAAGATAATGGAAATTCCTTCCATGCTTTCTTACTATACCAATCCGATCCATCCGCTTTTTTGGTAAGCAATGCTCCTGGCATATCTTTCCATTTAAAATGTTGAAAAGTACGAACTGCCTTGACATCAATAGGATATTTAGATAAAAGCATCATCCCATATTGCCCGGGATACATACCAAATCCCCATGCATCATTTCCAAAATTATTCAACTTTCCATCATTGTTCAAATCGTAAGGACTTGGCTGGCCAGTATTCACTGTTGAATAATAGTAATAAGGATAATCAATAGCCGCTGCTCCGCGCTGCCTTACCTTTAAATAATTTTTGATGAATGCCTTCACTCCAAGTTCAGGGTCTTTAATGTAATCGAATTCATTTAACAGAATAACGTCTGGTCTAACGGTCTGAATAATCTGGGCAATATTTCTGATTTGAGTATTATGCCCTGAATTAAGCTGATAAATCAATATTTGCTCCGATTTTCCCATTGCGCCTTTCGGAGAATAATTATCAGATTCCATACTCACATTGTAGGTAGCAAATGTAAGTTCTGGTTTTTCCTGCGACTCAGACTGCGAAAATAGAGCTCCGGAAGAAAGCACGGAAAGGATAAAAAATATTTTCTTCATATAAAAATTAAATCTGCATTTCTGCATTGTTGAACATACGAATATAAGAAGGATGTTACGACACATGGCAAATCTGTCTGTTAAATATACAATAAAAAAAAAGCTGCCACTTTTGGTGACAGCTCAAATGATATAAGAAAGTCTCTGTATATCTGATAATTTCATCACAGATTAAAAAACCAAAGTTGTTTATAATATGTGACTACTATATTTTATGCAGGAATCTGCTGGCTTAAGCAATGTAAAGTTCCAAATCCCCAGATAAAATCAATACAGCTGATTCCGATTACTTCTCTGTCAGGGAAACATTCTGATAATATATTTAATGCAACACGATCGTTGCTGTCGTTAAATGTTGGAACCAAAACACAATTATTCAGAATTAAGAAGTTAGCATAACTTGCAGGTAATCTTAAATCCTCAAAATCGACACGTTTTGGCATTGGAAGTGCTACTATTACAGGAGATTTTCCGTTTTCTAATTTTGCATTCTGCAGGCGTTTCAAATTATCCTGCAAAGGTTTATAGTTTGAATCGTTTTTATCCGTTTCAACAATGGTTACGATAGTATCTTCGTTTACAAATCGGCATAAATCGTCGATGTGTCCGTGCGTATCATCTCCTTCTATTCCATCTCCAAGCCAGATAACATTTGTTACACCCAGATATTCTTTAAAAACAGCTTCGTAATCTTCTTTTGTAAAACCCGGATTTCGAACCTGAATAGTTGGATGCATCAAACATTCTTCAGAAGTTAATAAAGTTCCTTTTCCGTTTACATCAATTGCGCCGCCTTCTACAATTACCGGTTTTCCTTTGTATGTAACCTGAGTTAGAGGAACATCAATAAAATCAGCAACTTTGCCCGGAACAAATTTATCCAGCTGATAATTTTTATATTTTGCCCATCCATTAAAATTGAAGTTTAAAGCTTCTCTTTTTGAACCATTTTTTACAATAATCGGTCCGGAATCACGCATCCAGCTTCTATTGGTTTTATGAATAATAAAAGAAACGTTTTTGATATTTACACGCGCTCTTTCAAGCATTTCGGCCACTTTTTCTTTTAGTTTTTCATCGGCTACGACCAAAAAAACGGTTTCAAAAGCAGCTACTTTTTTAATAAATTCGACAAAAGCCCATTGAACAGCTTCGTATTTTCCCGGCCAGTCATTACCATTATGCGGAAAACATAATACAATCCCTTGCTGTTTTTCCCATTCTGCTGGAAATCTTCTATTATTTGTTGACATAAATAGGTTCTAATTTTGAAAGTGTACAAAGATAAGCATTCGTTAGGATTATAAAACATTTGCACAAAAAACCTCTGTTATTTCACAAATAATATCTTCCAAAAATTAAGTTAAAGATTAAATAATAAAGGCTTAATATTCGACCGAAACCGTCTAATTACTTTTGGCAAAACTAAAAAACTAACAAATGAAAAAATTAAGTATCACATTATTAACAGCTTTATTGATAATGGCAAGCTGTAATAACGATGAAAACTCTAAAAACGAAGAACCAGAAGTTATTGTAAATGAAAACCCGGGCACTTTTAAAGAAATTGGCTCTATTAAAATTGGCGGAGAAGCGGCAGCGGAAATTTCTGCTTACTGCGAAAAAACAAAAAGACTTTTTACCGTAAACAACAGTGGAACCAATCAAATTGATGTAATTGATTTAGCCGACCCTACAAAACCGGTAAAAATTGGCCAGATTGATTTAACTACATATCAAGGTGCATCGAATAGTGTTTCTATTTTTGACGGAAAACTGGCTGTTGCTTTAGAATCGACAGTAAACAAACAAGGAAACGGCAAAGTGGTTATTTTCAACACAAGCGATTACAGCTTAATAAAACAAGTAACAGTTGGCGCTTTACCAGACATGATTACATTTTCTCCTGACGGAAAATTTATTATGACGGCTAACGAAGGTGAACCAAATACAGATTATTCGCAAGATCCTAACGGAACTATCTCTATTATAGACACCAGCAGTTATACAGTTACGACTCTTGATTTTGCTTCTTTCAGCGGCCAGGCGGCAACATTAGCAAAAGACGGATTTAGAATTTCAAAGTTCGCAAATAGCTTTGCTCAGGATATCGAACCAGAATACATTACCATTTCGGATGATTCTAAAACTGCCTGGGTAACTCTACAGGAAAATAATGGTGTTGCAAAGGTTGATTTAACATCAAAAACTATTACTGCAATTTATCCTTTAGGTTTAAAAGATTTTAATACTGCCGAAAATGCAATTGATGTAAGCGATAGTGACGATAAGGTAGCTTTCAGCCCATGGAAGGTAAAAGGAATGTTTATGCCGGACGCTATCAGTCATTTTTCTGCCAATAACGTTCCTTATTTTGTTACAGCAAATGAAGGCGATGCAAGAGAATACACTGCCTATACAGACATCAAACGTATGAAAAGTTTAAAACTTGATGCAACAGTTTTTCCTGATGCCGCTACTTTAAAACTAGATTCTAATTTAGGGAGACTAAATCTAGTTACTGATATGGGAGATACAGACGGTGACGGAGATTTAGACGAAATGGTAAGTTTTGGCGCAAGATCATTTTCTATCTGGAACGGAAACACTGGAAAAATCGTTTATGACAGCAAAAATGATGTTGACAAAAAAACAAACGAATTAGGAACTTATGATGATAAACGCAGCGATGATAAAGGTTCTGAGCCAGAAGCAGTAGTTGCTGCTAAAATGGGAAATCAAAATATTTTATTTGTGGGTCTTGAAAGATCAGATGCCTTTATGACTTATGATGTAACAAACCCAGCCTCTCCACAATATTTACAAACTGTAAAAACAGGTGACGCCCCAGAAGGAATTCTTTTTATTCCTGCTTCTAAAAGTCCTACAAAAAGGAGCTTAGTAGTAGTAAGCAGTGAAGGAGACGGAACAATAAAAATCTATCAGCCAGACTTAAAATAACCAGTATTTTTAAGATTTCAGAAGGGTAAAGGTTAAACTTTACCCTTTTTTTATGTTCAAATTTTAAATTTAATTAACACATTTTCAGAATTGTAAGTTAAATAGTGGGAATTATGTAAGACCAAATAGAACACATTCCGAAACACGAGCCATAAATTTGTCAAGAGTTTAAAAATAAAAACTAAATTAAATTTTTGATATCATGAAAAAGAAATTAGCTTCCGTATCCCTTTTACTATTAGCACTTACCGCAGGTGCACAAAATATGGCTACAACTTCTACTAAACCATCTGTTGATCAAGAGTACAATAAATGGTCTATCGAACTAAATGGTGGTGTTAACAAACCTACCAGAACTATGACTCCAGGTTATACTACCGAAAGTGCAAATTTCTTTCACGGTGATTTGGGTGTAAGATATATGTTCAGTCCAAAGTTTGGGGTGAAATTAGATGTTGGTTACGATCAATTTAAAGAGAAAAAAAATACTCCTGATTTTGAAAGCCGTTACGTAAGAGCAAGTTTACAAGGGGTTATTAACGTAGGACGTGCTTTAAATTTTGAAACATGGACAAATACAATTGGTATTTTAGCTCATGGTGGTTTTGGAGTTTCACAAATTAGTACTGAAACTGGTTTTGGAGGGCAGGATTATATGGCTCACGGAATCGCAGGTATTACAGGACAAATTAAATTGAGTAACAGAGTTGCATTGACAGGTGACCTTACGGGAATTGTTAATGGAAGACAAAACTGGAACTTTGATGGAATGGGTAACACCACTACTGGTTCTTTTGACGGAGTTTTATTAAACGCATCTGTAGGTTTGACTTTCTACTTAGGTAAAAATGAAAAACATGCTGACTGGGTTGGTGAAGAAGACAGAATCAGCGAATTGGAAAAAAGAGTGGACTTAGTTGAAACAGGTCTTTTAGATACTGATAAAGACGGTGTTGCCGATTTATACGATTTAGAACCAAATTCAATCGCAGGTGTAGCTGTTAATACTAAAGGACAATCTATTGACACTAATCAAAACGGTGTGCCAGATGAGTTAGAAAGCTATTTAGATAAAACTTATGAAAAGAAAGGCAGTGGCGGCGCTACAAACAATACTGTTGAAGAGTTAATTAACGGCGGATATGTAAATGTGTATTTCGACTTTAATTCATCTAAACCAACAAATGCTTCTTTATCTGGTGTTGATTTCTTAGTGAAATATTTGAAAAATAATCCAGGAAAATCTGCAGACATCATTGGTTATGCTGACGAAATTGGAAACTCAAACTACAATACTGAATTATCTAGAAAAAGAGCTGAAGCAGTGAAAAAAGTAGCTGTAAATGCTGGAATAGACGCTTCAAGATTGAACGTAATTGCTAACGGTGAAGACACTTCTGTGAACAAAAGTTCTAAAGAAGCACGTCAAATCGTGAGAAGAGTTACTTTCCAAGTAAAATAATTCTGAAAATTATATAGAAAAGGCGGTTCTGAAAATTTCAGAACCGCCTTTTTATTTCAAACAAAAAAGGACAAAGTTTTTAAGCTTTGTCCTTTTTTTATATTTAGATAAATTGATTATCTGTCAATCGCTCTTTTTGTAATATCTCCAAAAGCATCAATTCTCCTGTCTCTGAAAAATGGCCAGTTTTGACGAACATTTTCCTGCAAGTCTAAATCAACTTCAGCAATTAAGATTTCTTCCTGATCGTGAGATGCCTGAGCCAAAATTTCTCCTTGAGGACCTGCAATAAAAGAAGCTCCCCAGAATTGAATTCCCTCTGTACCTTCAATATATTTTTCAAGACCAATTCGGTTTGCTGCTGCAACAAAAACACCATTTGCAACTGCGTGGCCTTTCATTACATTCATCCAAGCGCCGTATTGATTTTCTCCGTATTGTTCTTTTTCTTTTGGATGCCAGCCAATTGCTGTTGGGTAAAATAAAACCTCAGCACCTTTTAAAGCTGTTATACGTGCTGCTTCCGGATACCATTGATCCCAGCAGATTAATGTTCCAACCGTTCCTTTTTTTGTTTCAATTGCCTGAAAACCTAAGTCACCCGGAGTAAAATAGAATTTTTCGTAGAAATGAGGATCGTCCGGAATGTGCATTTTTCGGTACAAACCAGCTTCTGTACCATCTGTATCGATGATATATGCGCTATTGTGGTAAATTCCGGCCATTCTTTTTTCGAAGAAAGGAACAATAATCACTACTCCTAATTCTTTTGCCAATTCGCTGAAAGCAATAAATGAAGTACTGTAAAGCGGCTCTGCTAATGCAAAATTATCTACGTCTTCACTTTGGCAGAAATAATGACTGCTATATAATTCAGGAAGTAAGATAACCTCTGCTCCTTTTTTGGCAGCATCTCTTACCCAGCTGATACATTTTTTAAGATTGTTTTCGGCTACATCATTCAGATTTAACTGAATAACCGCTATTTTATATTTTCTTTTAGACATGACATAAAATTTAGAGTGCAAAAATAACATTTTTTAAAGGAATGGCAAAGCCTATAACTTTTATATAACATCGAACAAAACATTGAAATGAATAAAGCATAAAAAAAACCACTTTACATCAATTTAAAAAATTAAATCTTTGCAAAATGGTTTTCATAACCTAAAAATATATCCCTAAAAAAGCTTATTCAATAACTACTTTCTGAGTTAAGAATTCTTTTTCTGATTTTTTGAATTTGATTTCAAAAGTTCCTTTTGCCGCTGATTTAAATTTGTAAACTGTTTTTTTAGGATCTGGAACTTGTTGCGTGCAAACACCTGTTGGATACTTTACTTCAACTTGCAATCCCTTTTCAGAACCAATCGCTGCATCACTGATTTTAACGAATTCTGCGCAAGCGTTGTCTACAATATAAGTTACATCATAACTTAATTCTTCATTTACTTTTCCTGTTGCTGGTCCTTTAACCTCTGTCACAAATGCAGTTTTTGTTGTTACCGGAGTTTCTAGTTCTTTATCATCATCGCTGCTGCATGAAACAAATGCTATTGCTAAAAATAATACTACTAAAACTGATTTTAATCTAAAACTTTTCATATAAAATAATAATTAATTGTTAATTACTATGAAGATGTGACACAGCTTAGATGGTTGCTTTTTAATTTTGTTAATTATTTCAACAAAATCATTAAAACACTGAAATTAAACAACTTATTTAATAAAAATATTTTTCAAAAGACCCGTAATTTCTTATAAATTTAAAAATTTCAGCATAGCTGCATAACAATTTGGAATGGAAAAACTGTTGTTTTGAAAATGAATTATGATTCTTATAAAACAAAAAAAACACCAATCTGAAGACTGGTGTTTTTTATATTTTTTTGATATATGTCTGCTAGTTTTTCTTGGTAAAAATCTTTTTAAATAGATTTACAATTCCTAAAACTATCAGTCCTAATACTAATCCAATTACAAATTCTTTTATAATAGATGGGATATTGATTTTAGGCACTAAATGATGAAAAAACGGAATATAATGTACAAATATGCCTCCAGCAACTAATAATAATGCAATTGTACCTACTATTGTTAAACCTTTAATAACCAACGGAAGAGCTTTAACTAATATATTACCAATAAATTTAGATATGCTTTTCTCTCCTTTGCTAAATTTTATAAGCTTATAGCCTGCTTCGTCCATTCTAACAATAAGAGCTACTATACCGTAAACTCCTACCGTTGCAATTAAGGCAATTATTGAAGTAACGATTATCTGCTGTGTAAGGGGCTGACCGATAACGGTTCCTAAAGCGATAATTACGATTTCTACGGATAGTATAAAATCGGTTACTATAGCTGATTTTATTTTGCCTTTTTCAGCCTCCAGAATTTGTTCTTCGGTAAAAGTTTCATTTGTTATTCCTTCTGATTCTTCATGCTCATGAGGAAAGAAAAATTCAAAGATTTTTTCGGCTCCTTCATAAGCCAGAAAAAGTCCTCCAAGAACCAAAATTACAATGATAGCAACGGGTAAAAAGGCACTTAACAAAAAGGCTATTGGCAAAATAATTATTTTATTAAGAAGCGAACCTTTACTTATCGCCCACAATACAGGAAGCTCTCTTGATGATGCAAAACCCGAAGCTTTCTCTGCATTTACTGCCAAATCATCACCTAAAATTCCTGCTGTTTTTTTTGCTGCAACTTTGCTCATTACTGCAACGTCGTCCATAATTGCTGCGATATCGTCTAATAGTACGAAAAAACCTGATGCCATTATATATGTTTTTAATTCTTAAATACCAATTTATTTTGGTTGTGCGAATCTAACACTTTTGATTTAATTTCCGATTAAAAATTAACTGCATTGTCCTAATAACAGCCAGATAATTACAAATACGAATATAGTTCCAAAACACCCGCCGCCTAATTTTTTTGCGCCATATCCGGCAATTAGTCCTCTAAATATATTATTCATGATAGTTTGTTTTTATGTTATGTAAATTTGAGAATTAAACTGAGAATTTGGTTTATATGAATTTTGAAAAAAGTTTCATTATTCACGGATTTTAGATATAAAAAAAACACCAGCCTTTCGACTGGTGTTTTATCTCAAAAAAATAAATTAAAAAATTATTTTTCCATATGGGTTTGATTTCTGAAAACCAATTTCCCATCGAAAGCATCTAACAAAATAATACTGTCTGTTGTAATATTTCCTGCCAGAATCTCTTTTGACAATTGATTCAGTACTTCTCTCTGAACCACACGTTTTACAGGTCTGGCACCAAACTGCGGATCGTATCCTTTGTCTGACAAGTAAGCAATTGCTTCTGGCGTTGCATCCATAGTAACACCTTGAAGTGCCAGCATTTTTGTAACGCTTTTTAACTGCAGACTTACAATTTTAGAAATATTATCTACCGTTAATGGCGTAAACATTACAATCTCATCTATACGGTTTATGAATTCCGGGCGAACGGTTTGTTTCAACAATCCTAAAACCTCCGTTTTTGCTGCTTCCGTTGCAGATTCAACACTTCCTTTTAGATTTTCAAATTTCTCTTGTATAATATGGCTTCCCATGTTCGAAGTCATAATAATAATTGTGTTTTTGAAATCGGCTAAACGGCCTTTGTTATCCGTTAATCGACCTTCATCTAAAACCTGCAATAAAATATTGAAAGTATCCGGATGCGCTTTTTCAATCTCATCTAACAAAATTACAGAATAAGGCTTTCTACGAACAGCTTCTGTTAATTGACCACCTTCATCATAACCAACATATCCCGGAGGCGCACCAACCAAACGGCTCACACTGTGACGTTCCTGATACTCACTCATATCGATACGGGTCATGGCATTTTCGTCATCAAAAAGATATTCTGCCAAAGCTTTTGCTAACTCTGTCTTACCCACTCCTGTTGTTCCTAAAAACAAGAATGTTCCAACTGGTTTTTTCATATCCTGTAAACCGGCACGGCTTCTTCTAACTGCATCACTTACCGCTTCGATTGCTTCTTCCTGGCCTACTACGCGTTTGTGTAATTCGTCTTCCAAATGCAATAGTTTTTCTCTTTCAGTCTGAAGCATTTTCATAACCGGAATTCCTGTCCATTTTGCCACAACTTCAGCAATATCTTCTCTTGTAACTTCCTCTTTAATTAAAGAAGTTCCCGATTGAAATTCTAATAATTGCTTTTGCAATGCATCCTGGCGTTCCTGTGCTTCTTTTATTTTTCCGTAACGAATTTCGGCTACTTTTCCATAATCACCATCACGTTCTGCACGTTCTGCTTCGTATTTAAAGTCTTCGATTTCTAATTTTACAGCCTGAATTCCGTCTACAATATCTTTTTCAGATTTCCATCTTGCGTAGATTTCGTTTCGTTCTTCTTTCAGGTTTGCCAATTCCATGTGCAGAATCTTTAACTTGCTTTCTTCTTTTTCACGTTTTATGGCTTCGATCTCAATTTCGAGCTGCATAATTTTACGATCCAAAACATCAAGTTCTTCTGGTTTTGAATTGATTTCCATACGCAGTTTCGAAGCTGCTTCGTCCATTAAGTCAATCGCTTTATCTGGTAAAAAACGGTTGGTAATATAGCGCTGCGAAAGTTCGACAGCTGCAATAATGGCCTCGTCCTTAATTTGTACTTTATGGTGCGTTTCGTATTTCTCTTTAATTCCACGCAAAATTGAAATAGCACTTTCAGTATCCGGTTCATCGATTAGTACTTTTTGGAAACGTCTTTCAAGCGCTTTATCTTTTTCAAAATATTTTTGATATTCGTCTAAAGTCGTTGCTCCAATAGCTCTTAACTCACCACGAGCCAAAGCCGGTTTAAGTATATTAGCCGCATCCATTGCGCCTTCACCTCCACCTGCACCAACAAGTGTATGAATCTCATCAATAAACAAAACGATATCACCTTCGGCAGCTGTAACTTCTTTTACTACTGATTTTAAACGCTCTTCAAATTCTCCTTTGAATTTTGCACCCGCAATCAAAGCTCCCATATCTAATGAGAAAACGATTTTATCTTTTAAGTTTTCAGGCACATCGCCATCCACAATTCTATGTGCTAAACCTTCTGCGATTGCAGTTTTACCCACTCCGGGCTCACCAATAAGCATTGGGTTATTTTTTGTTCTACGGGTCAAAATCTGCAATACACGACGGATTTCTTCGTCACGGCCAATAACCGGATCCAGTTTTCCTGTACGCGCCAGTTCGTTTAGGTTTTTAGCGTATTTATTTAATGAATTATATGTTTCTTCTGCAGATGCAGATGTAACTCTTTCTCCTTTACGAAGTTCTTCGATCGCTGCTTTAAGACCTTTTCCGGTAACGCCCTGATCTTTCAAGATTTGAGAAACTTTACTTTTTGAATCGAAAATAGCCAAAATTAAATGTTCGATCGAAACGTATTCGTCGTTCATTTTTTGTGCAATGATTTCTGCTTCATTCAAAGCTTTGTTTGCGTCTCTTGAAAGTAAAATATCACCTCCTGAAACTTTTGGAAAACTTTGAATTGTACTGTCTAATATTTGTAAAAACAATGGCACATTTACATTGAGTTTTTTCAAAATAAATGGTGCAACATTTTCGTCAACTTCAAAAATTGCTTTGAAGATGTGTTCGTTTTCGATTTGCTGTTGTCCATTTCGCTGCGCTAATTGCTGCGACAACTGAATGGCTTCCTGGGATTTAATTGTAAATTTATTTATGTTCATATTATTATGATTTATGATTGATTTGTTTTTTTATATTCGATACCATTAAAATTACAATTTTTTGCATTAAACTTTTAACTCAAATGATATAACTTTGCTACGATATTCAAATTATATTCCATAGTAAAAACAAAGACAAAATGACATTAAAATCGTAATTTTTTTGATTTTTAACCGTCAAAAAGTCATAAAACAAGCCAAATATGAGTTTTTTTAATTCAATCTTCGGAAATTCAGAGAACTCAGATTCTCCTAAAAGTAAAGTTAATTGGACAGAATTAACTGATATTCATCAATTAATGGAAATTGAAGCAATATCAAACGAAAAGCCTGTTGTAATATTTAAACACAGCACAAGATGCAGCATCAGCCGTATGGCGCTGAAACAGTTTGAAAGAGATTATGATCTGGAAAATGTAGTCGATGCCTATTTTTTGGATTTGATTGCCCATCGAGATGTTTCAAATGAAATTGCAAGCAGATTTGGTGTTTACCACGAATCTCCTCAATTGATTTTAATTAAAAACGGAAAAGCGATTTATAATGTTTCGCACAGCGATATTGATGCCGAAGCATTAAAAAGTAAAGTTTCGCAATTCTAAAAGAAAGCAGATGGATGTTCAAACAGCTTACCAAAAAACAATAATCTTTTCCACTATAAAGCATTTAGAAAGCAATCAGACTATTACCGATTCTAACCTTCCATACGTGATTCATTTGAGTAATGTGGCAATGGAAATTTTAATTGCGTCGAACAATACAGCCCATTTTGACTTACTTTATGCCACTCAGGTAGCATTATTGCACGATACTTTAGAAGATACTAATACGACATTTGAAGAACTGGAACGTGAATTTGGATTTGAAGTTGCCGAAGGGGTTTCTGCTCTGACCAAAAATGACAATTTACCAAAAGAAGAAAAGATGCTGGATAGTCTCAACAGAATTTCAAAACAGAGAAAAGAAGTCTGGGCGATTAAATTAGCTGATCGGATTACAAATCTTCAAAAGCCTCCCAAAAGCTGGGACAATCTTAAGAGAATAAAATATAGAGAAGAAGCTGAAATTATCTTAGAGAAATTAAAAGGAGGAAATGAATATTTAGAAAATCGTTTACGAACAAAAATAGAAGAATATGAACAATATCTTGATTAATATTCTTCGTTTATGAAATAAAAAAAACGCTGCAACGAACTTGCAGCGTTTCATTTTTATTGCTGTTTAAAAATTCCCGCTAGATCCTCCGCCGCTAAATCCTCCTCCTCCAAAATCCATTGGCGAATCCGTTTTTACTTCTGGTTTCATACCCAAAGCCGAAGCAACAATTAAAGTCTCTGCATTTAAAATTGCATTTGAATTATTGATTCTGCCCGGTTTAAAAGTCAATCCGCTTTCTTTATTTTTTAATTTTTGAATAGAGAAAAAAGCAATTCCAAACATAACTAATCCGCCAAGCGTTAAAGCCACTTCAATTGGTAAAACAGAATAATAAAATCGGATTGTGAAAATAGTAAAAGCGATTGCAGCAAAACTAATCCATAACAAAATTCTGTCTTTTGTTTTTAAGGCCTGAACCAAATACAAAACCGGCACGACAAACGTAAAAGCATAAAAGAAATAAGCAAACGGAATGTCTTGTCCCGGCTGCACATCGATTCCTAAAAGTTCTGAAGAAAGTTCCCTTACCACCAAATAATTACAAGAAAGATAAAATAAAACCAAACAAAAACTCTTGGCTAATAAAAGTCCGCTGTAATAGTAAACCTCTCTTAAATTTTTAATTTTGTTTTTAGTAAAGAAATAAAATCCTGCCGAAACTAACATCACGACAAAAGGTAAGATTGTTTTGCCAATATCACCAATTTCATACATTCCAAAAAACAAAACCGCAGAGCATGCAAGGCAAAAAACAAGCATCGAAAGTAGATGCAGGTATCTTTTATAAGTTAAAAAAGAAGCAATGGCAACAAAAACAGCAGGAGTTAATCCAGTTTCAAAATCTTCTGTAAGTATGATAACTGCTCCGCCAACATTTAAAAGTATCCCCAAAATAAAAGCATCATCCAGGCCGTGTCTGTAATATTTGTTGGCCGATAAAATTTCAGCACCCGCAATACCAACACCGGCAAAAAGAAAACAGCAAATTTTAAAAAAAGATTCTGCCCCTGATAGTGCAATTAAAGAGATAAAACTGCAAATCGACGAGTATAAAAATGATCCCAGCAAAAAGAATCCCAAACGAACTAAAATGTTATTTTGAATTTTAAAAGATGGTAATTGATTTCTAATTATTTTCTTTTGCTCTTTACTGATAAATCCTCCATTTTCAAGGGAATCTGCTTCTTCGGTTAAAAACAAATTATTTAGTAAATTTTTGTCATGTATTATCATTCGGCTATTTCTTTATTGAAGTTCTTAATCAGTTTAATAAATAATACTATCGAGCCAATGAAGTAAGCTGGTAATATCATGATAAACAACACCCATATATCCCCAAAATCAACATTTTGGAAAACTTTAAATATAAAAATATTAATCCCAATATAAGCGTAAACAATCATAAAAACATAAAGCGAAATTGCTTTAAACTGATGACTTATTTTATAAAAATAAACAGAGGAACCTGCTAAAAATAAAGTAAAAAGTAGCCAGGTAAGTTCATCACTCACCATATTACTTATTGAGGCAATGCTTATTATGTGCAGTGCAAATGTTAGATAAACTAAAGCAAAATGTGTTTTTAAATTGATTTTGAAACTATAAATTCTCCATACAATGAGTAAAACGCCTAAGGCAATCGCCGAATAACTAAGACTTTGATTGTCATAAAAATTATTATTACTATTGAAAACATCCTGCGGTGTTACCGAAAGTCCAATGTAAGCCGCCAAGCCTGTTACGGCAATGGTTAAAACACTTTTATTATCAAAATAATAAGCACAAACAAAGCTTACAATGGTTGGAACCAAAGTTGCCAAACCATAATGTGTTCCAAAGGCTTCATATTGAACTTGAAGATATCCTATAAAAATACAAGTGAGGACATTTGCCGTTAAAACTATGTATTCCAGAAAATGACTTTCTGTTGTGGTTTCTGTTTTCTGAAAACCTTTAGAATTTTTAAAACAGTAATAAAAACAGCCGCAAATAAGAATAAACAAAATAGCCAAAAGCGCAATATGCCCAATACTATCAATATTATCGTAAATAAGAATTCCAATTCCGGAAGTAAATAGTAAAACTGAAATAGAAAGCAGCAGTTTTAGCTCTGTATTTAAGGAGAAAATATTCAGACTTCGATACTCTTTAATTTCCTGAAACTGATTTTCGCTTATTAAATTTTTCTCATAAAGACCCTGAGCTGCCTGTTCTTCAAATTGCGTCATATTTTTATTTTAAAAATGATCAATTCTCAAATTTAGAGAATTAGGTCGGATTTTCTTAAAGTATAAATACTTATTTTAAGAAATAAAAAAACCGATTTGCAAAAATTACAAACCGGCTTTTAAATTTTTTAGATAAAAGGCTTTAGAAAGCAGCTTTCATTTTATCTTTAATGGCATCCAGGCATAAATTATTGATACTGCCTTCGTGCGTGTGTTTTGTTTGTTTTGGAGATTTGTAAGTTCCCGCTTCCAATTGTTCGGCAACTGCTTTGTAAGCATCTCTAAATGGCATTCCTTCTACCACCATTTCGTTTAAAGTATCAACCGTAAACAAATAATCGTATTTTTTATCTTTTAGAATATTGTCTTTTACGGTAATATCTTTTACAGAGAAAATCGCAATATCTAAACAAGCTTTTAAATTTTGAAGCGCCGGAAACAAACCTTCTTTTAAAAGCTGTAAATCTCTGTGATAACCACTTGGTAAATTATTTGTAATTAAAGTGATTTCGTACGGAAGCGCCTGAATCTTATTGCATTTTCCTCTGATTAATTCGAAAACATCCGGATTTTTTTTGTGAGGCATAATGCTTGAACCAGTTGTAAGATGTGCCGGAAGACTAATAAAATCAAAATTCTGGCTCATATACAAACAAACATCCATTGCAAATTTTGATAATGTTGCAGCAACACTGCTCATGGCAAAAGCTACTGTTTTCTCAGCTTTTCCGCGGCTCATTTGAGCAGCAACGGCATTGTATTTCAAGGTTTCAAAACCCAATTCCTGTGTTGTAAATGTTCTGTTGATTGGAAATGAGCTTCCGTAACCTGCAGCAGATCCTAACGGATTTTGATCCACGATTTTTGAAGCTGCGTTTAACATCGTTACATCATCGATTAAACTTTCTGCGTAAGCAGAAAACCACATTCCGAATGAGGATGGCATGGCGATTTGCAAATGCGTATAACCTGGTAATAAAACGTTTTGATGTTTCTCTGCCGATTCCATCAACAAATCAAACAATGTTTTTACCTGTTCTTTTATAGCTTTTAATTCATCTTTTAAATACAAATGAACGTCAACTAAAACCTGATCGTTACGAGAACGTGCCGTGTGGATTTTCTTTCCGGCATCGCCTAGTTTTACCGTTAAAAGATACTCGATTTTAGAATGTACATCTTCGAAACTGTCTTCGATTTCGAAATTTCCAACTACGATATCCGCAATGATTTCGTTTAATGCATCAACTAAAGAAGTTGTTTCTTCCTGCGTTAATAAACCAATCTGTTCCAACATTTTGGCGTGCGCAATAGAACCTAAAGCATCGTATTTTGCTAAAACTAAATCCAGTTCACGATCGTTTCCTACAGTGAAATGTTCAATTTGTTTATCTGTTGGTATTCCTTTTTCCCAAAGTTTCATAACTTAGATTTTTAGACTTCTTAGATTTTAGACTTCTTAGATTGTTGCCTAATTTAGATCTAATGTCATTGTTTATACTGATGGTGTTTCTAGCCCCGATAGCAGTGGAAATCCTTTTATTTTTTTCTTTAAAAAATAAAAGATTGGAACGGATAGCGGGATTAGCTCCTAAAAAATATTATAATTTAAAGAAATCGGTTAGTATCTTGATATACAAATCGATTCCTTCTTCGATTTCGTTGATGAAAATAAATTCATCTGCTGAATGCGAACGTAACGTTTCTCCTGGCCCTAATTTAAGCGACTGACAGCTTAAAACCGATTGATCTGATAGCGTAGGCGATCCATAAGTTGTTCTTCCTAAAGCAATTCCAGCCTGAACTAAACCATGCGCAACCGGAATTGATGAAGCATTTAAATGCATGGATCTTGGTGTTACTTCGGCGTTTACGTTTGCTTTTACTACTTCTAAAATTTCAGCATTTGTATAACGGTCTGTTACACGAATATCGACAACTAAATCACATTCTGACGGCACGACATTATGCTGTTTTCCGGCACTGATTTGCGTTACAGTCATTTTTACAGGACCTAAAACGTCTGAGATTTTGTCGAATTTATAGTTTTTAAACCATTCCATTACCGGAATTGATTTATAAATTGAATTATCATCATTTTGATGTGCGGCGTGACTTGCGGTTCCTTTTACTTTTACGTCAAGAACTAACAAACCTTTCTCAGCAACTGCTAATTGCATTAAAGTAGGTTCTCCCACAATCGCGCAATCTAGTTCCGGTAAATGTTTTAGAACACTGTTTAAACCGTTTTTTCCGCTGCTTTCTTCTTCGGCGGAAGCCACAATTACAATGTTATGCGAAAGATTCTGATTTTCGTAAAAGTGCACAAACGTGGCCAATAACGAAACCAGGCATCCTCCGGCATCATTACTTCCTAAACCAAATAATTTTCCGTCTTTTTCAATGGCTTTAAACGGATCGTTTGTATAAGCCTGATTGGGTCTTACAGTATCGTGATGTGAATTTAGTAAAAGTGTTGGTTTATTTTCGTCAAAATACTTGTTGAAAGCCCACACATTATTGTTTTCTCTTTTAAAAGGAATCTCGTTTTGATTGAACCAATTTTCGATTAAAAGGGCCGTTTGATCTTCTTCGCTTGAAAATGAAGGGGTTTCGATAAGGCTTTTTAATAAACTAATTGCTTCCTGGGTAAGCGTTGCAATATTTTTCATAGTTTTATTTTCTTTGCCGCGAAGGCACGAAGTCACAAAGTTTTTTAATTAAAGCTGTGACATTTTTGATTGGCGCAAATTTCTAAAATTAAATTCTAAAAGCACTGCACAGCTCCGTTTTTTTGCCACTACTTGCACTAATTTTCACAAATTATCTTTTTGTGACAGATTTAAAATCAAAATAAACTTTTTCATGTACGTCTAAAATTATTTTCTCTTTTAACTGAAAATTCAGAGTCAATTCGTGGCAGCATTTTTTACAATGTAATCGTTGTATGCAGAACTTCCGGATTTTGAAGCATTTTGTGATGCCCAATTTTGATTTTCTGAACGCCTCTTGATAAACTATTGAAACAATTATCCAGTTTTGGAATCATTCCGGAATGGATTACTTTTTCTTCTTTCAGTTTGTTGTATAATGCTTCGTTGATTTCGGTAATTACAGACGAATCGTCTTCTGAATCTTGCAAAACACCTTGTTTTTCAAAACAATATGTCAGTGTCACATCAAAAACTTCTGATAATGCAATTGATAATTCGCTTGCAATTGTATCCGCATTTGTGTTTAACAATTGTCCGTTTTTGTCGTGTGTAATGGCACAGAAAACAGGAACAATTCCAGTTTCAAGTAATGTCGCAAGCAATTTTGTATTTACCTGTTTTACATCGCCTACAAATCCGTAATCAATTGTTGGATGGTTTCTTTTTGTTGACTAAATTAAATTTCCGTCAGCCCCAGAAAAACCTATGGCGTTATTGTCTTTGGCCTGCAATTGTGCCACAATGTGTTTATTGATTTGTCCGGCGTAAATCATTACCACAACATCAAGCATTGGAGCATCTGTAATTCGGCGTCCGTCAATCATTTGGGGTACTAAACCAATACTCTGCGCCATTTTTGTAGCCGATTTTCCACCGCCATGAACTAATACTTTATGTCCTTCAATTTTAGAAAAATCAGTTAAGAATTGTTCTAATTCTACTGGGCTGTCGATGATGTTTCCACCGATTTTTATTACTGATACGTTCATTATCTTTAAGGTTCAAAGGGACAAAGGTTCAGAGGAACAAAGTTTTTTCTCAAGGCTGTAAAACCTTTGAACCTTTGTCGCTTTGCACCTTTGGACCTAATTTATAATTTCTTAAGAATTTTTTGTAAAACTAATTGTGCCGAATACGTTCTGTTATTCGCCTGTTCGATTACGATTGAATTTTCGCCGTCTAAAACTTCGTCGCTTACAATTACGTTACGACGAACAGGAAGACAGTGCATGAATTTTCCGTTGTTGGTTAAAGCCATTTTTTCGGCTGTAACGGTCCAGTTTGGATCGCTATTGGTTACTTTTCCGTAATCGTTGAAATTGCTCCAGTTTTTAACGTAAACAAAATCAGCGTTTTCAAATGCTTTGTTTTGATTGTATTCGATTTTGCAGTCTTTTGTAATTTCCGGACTTAGCTCGTAACCTTCCGGATGTGTGATAACAAAATCCATGTCTTTTTGCATCTGCATCATTTCTACGAATGAGTTTGCTACTGCCTGCGGCAACGCTTTTGGATGCGGCGCCCACGAAAGCACAACTTTTGGTTTGTGTTTTGTTTTGTGTTCTTCCATTGTAATAGCATCTGCCAAAGACTGCAATGGATGGCGAACCGCACTTTCCATATTTACGATTGGCACTGTAGCGTATTTCAAGAATCCTGAGATTACAGTTTCCTGATAATCTTTTTCTTTGTCAACCAAACCTGCAAAGGCGCGGATTGCGATAATATCACAGTATTGAGAAACGACTTCGGCAGCTTCTTTAATATGTTCTGACGCCCCGGAATTCATAACCGCTCCATCTTCAAACTCTAATGTCCATCCTTCGTTGGTAAAATTCATTACCATAACGTTCATTCCTAAGTTTAATGCCGCTTTTTGAGTACTCAAACGCGTTCTTAAACTCGGATTGAAGAATAACATTCCTAAGGTTTTGTTTTTACCTAATTTTTTATTTTTAAGCGGGTCTTTTTTGATTTTGATCGCGCTTTTTACCCATTTTGACAACGAGTCGATATCTTGTATTGAAATATAGTTCATGTCTTTTTGTTTAATCGGTTAATCGTTAAATTGTTTAATCGTTTTGCTGCTTAAACAAATCCAACTTTATCCATTTTTGTTTTTTAATTTTCTTCTTTAATCGATTAACCGAATTAACGATTAAACAATTAAACCTTTTTAAACGATTCTGGTAAAAGGAATTTCATCCTTTAAAGCCTTTAAGATAAAATTATCATTCAGTCCGTTTACGATCCAGGTTTCAATATTGGCTGCTTTTGCTATTCCGGCTGCTTCTATTTTAGACTGCATTCCTCCTGTTCCGTGTGATGATTTTGATTCGCCAATTTCTTTTTCCAGCGTTTTCAAATCATTTACCAATTTTATCGTTTCCGGAATTTCATCATGAATTGAATTTTTGGTGTAAATTCCGTTTGTATTGGTGGCAATTATCAGAATATCAACATTTAAAAGAACCGCCGTTAAAGCCGCCAATTTATCATTATCTCCAAACCGAATCTCATCTGTGGCAACTGTATCGTTTTCATTAATAATCGGAATGTAATTGTTTTTAACTAATACATTAATTGTATTTACAATATTCTTTTTGGTCTGCTCTTTTTCAAAATCAGAATAAGAAAGTAAACACTGCGAAGTATTTAATCCTAAATCCTTAAAATTTTCATTGTAAATCCGCATTAAATGAGGCTGTCCGATAGAAGCTAAAGCCTGCTTTACAAAAACATCTTTATCCTGATTATCCAGCTTTACAAACTGCTTTGCCGCCGCAATCGCTCCAGAACTTACTATGATAAATTCGTACTCGTCGGTTAGAGCCGCAATCTGTACTCCGAGGTCTTCAATCTTTCCCCGCGAAATATGATTGGTTTCCTTGGTTAAAGTATTACTCCCTATTTTTAATAAAATCCTCTTTTTTCCCATTGTTATAGTTTTGACTGCGATGATTTTTACCGCAAAGTCCGCAAGGTTTTTTTTATTTTGTTTGTCTGTATAAACGCTAAGTTCGCAAAGCTAAATCTTTATATAAATTCCAAATTTTAAAAATTCAAATCAAATAATCCGAAATGAAAAATCGCTAATCATCAATCTAAAATTTGAACTCTAAAATCATCTTATTTGTCCTTCTCCGTAAACGTACCATTTGTTGGTTACAAGATGCTGTAAACCGATTGGTCCTCTTTGGTGAAGTTTATCAGTGCTTATCGCTAATTCTCCCCCTAAACCAAATTGTCCTCCGTCTGTAAAACGGCTTGAAGCATTTTGATAAACAGCAGCAGCATCAACTGCATCCATAAATTCTTTTGCCGCTTTGTCGTCTCTGGTAATAATTACTGCCGAATGTCCTCCGCAGTATTTATTAATTTTATCAATTGCATTTTCCTCAGAATCAATGGTTCCGATTACTATTTTATAATCCAGAAATTCTTCGTACCAAATATCTTCGTTCTGAAGTGTCTCTGTATCTTCAAAATTTTCAAGAGATTTATCAACGATAACTTCTACATTTGATTCTTTTAAAGTTTCTATTAAAATGGCTGTAAAACCTTCAAAATTAGGAAGCTTAGAATCTATTAAAACTTTATCAACCGCATTACAAGCTGATATTTTGGCTGTTTTGGCATTCAAAATTACTTTTAAAGCCAAATCGGTATCAGCATCTTTATGAACGTAAACAAAATTATTACCGCGTCCGCTTACAATTACCGGGCAAGTAGCGTGTGCTTTTACAAATTCAATTAATTTTTCTCCGCCTCTTGGAACAATTAAATCTACTTTTTGAGTTGGTTTTTCTAAGAAAGCCTGAGTTTCTGCTCTATTATAATTCAGATATTCAACCCAGTCTTTAGAAACTTTATTTTCTTCTAATGCTTGATGCCAAAGACTTACGATCTTCAAATTTGATTTTAAAGATTCCTTCCCGCCTTTTAATAAAATCTTATTTCCTGATTTAAAGGCGATTCCGCCGGCTTCGATTGTAACGTCCGGACGAGATTCGTAAATAATTAAAATCGTTCCGAAAGCTGCCGTTTTATTAATGACTTTGATTCCATTATCATGAGTAAAATGAAAACGCTCCACTCCAACGGGATCTTCCTGAGATGCCAGTTGATTTAGGGATAAAATCATCTCATCGACTTTTTTATCATCGACTTTCAAGCGTTCTTCCATCGCTAAATCAGAACCGTCGTAATCAGCAAGATCTTCCTGATTGGTCAAAATAATCTGACTCCGCTCCTGTTCGACCAGCTTTGCCATGGTCCGCAAAACCAGATTGCGTTTTTCAATTGATAATGGATTCATTTTTTTTGGTTTAATTGGTCAATTCGTGTAATCGTTAATTCGTGTAATCGTTAATTTGTATAATCAATTAAACAATTAAACGAATTAACGATTAAAGATTATAGTTCTTCTAAACTCTCTTTTAAAGCTTTTACAAACGTATCAATATCCGCTTTTTTCACAGTCAACGGCGGTAAAATTCTTAATAGATTTTTATTGTTCGCACTTCCTGTAAAAATGTGTTTTTCGATAATTAATTTCTTTCTTAAAGCAGCAACATCAAAATCAAACTCAACGCCAAGCATTAAGCCTTTTCCTTTTACTTGTTTGATTCCTTCAACTTCTTTAATTTTTTCTAAGAAATATTCATAAACTTCATTTACATTCTTCTGTAGATCCAATTTTTCAATTACATCTAAAACTGCGATTCCTGCTGCGCAAGATAAATGGCTTCCGCCGAAAGTAGTTCCCAACAATCCGAAACTTGCTTCAAATTTTGGAGAAATTAAAATGGCTCCAACCGGAAAACCGTTCCCCATTCCTTTTGCAACTGAAATAATATCAGCATTGATTCCGTGATGCTGGAAAGCGAAGAATTTCCCGCTTCTTCCGTATCCTGATTGTACTTCATCTAAAATCAAAACAACATCATGTTTTTTACATGCTTTTTCTAAAGCTTGGAAAAATTCTGTTGTTCCTTGGTCTAAACCTCCCACTCCTTGAATTCCTTCGATAATTACTGCTGTAACATCACCTTTTGCTAGTTCAGCTTCAACCAATTCGATTTGATTTAAAGGTAAAAATGTAACAACTTGCTGTGCATTAATTGGCGCAACAATTTTTTTATTATCGGTAACCGCAACTGCCGCAGAAGTTCTTCCGTGAAACGAATTATCAAAAGCTACTACTCTTGATTTTCCATTATGGAAAGAAGCTAATTTTAAAGCATTTTCATTAGCCTCAGCTCCAGAACTGCATAAAAACAATTCATAATCTTCAAGCCCCGAAAGTTTTCCTAATTTCTGTGCCAATTCTACCTGCAAAGGATTCTGAATCGCATTTGAATAAAATCCTAAATGATCTAATTGATTTTTCAATTTAGCCACATAATCTGGCTGTGTATGTCCGATGGAGATAACTCCATGTCCGCTGTATAAATCTAAGTATTCTACTCCTTTGTCGTCTATAATTGTGCAGTCAACTGCTTTTACTGGAGTAATATCGTATAATGGGTAAACGTTGAATAAGTTCATCTTTTTTTAGTTTTTGTTTGATTGTTAATGGTTGTTGGTTTAAGTTCGATATCTATAAACTATAAACCAACAACTATCAACTAAATTTAAAATCCGCTTGGTTTCAAATGTAAACCGGTGGTTTCTTCTAATCCGAACATTAAATTCATGTTTTGAATTGCTTGTCCTGAAGCACCTTTGGTTAAATTATCTATAATTGATGTTATGAGAACCCGGTTTCCTTTTTTCAATAAACTGATGATACATTTATTCGTTTGCACCACTTGTTTCATGTTGATGTTGGTTGTGGTAACGGTTACGAAAGGTTCGTTTTTGTAGAAATCCTCGTATTTGGCAACCAATTGCTCCAAACTATCATCACATAATGTATATAAAGTTGCAAAAATTCCTCTTGGAAAATCCCCTCTATTAGGAATAAAAAGCAATTCGCTTTCAAAATCGTCCTGCAATTGTACCAGACTTTCTGTGATTTCTCCTAAATGCTGGTGTTCAAAAGCTTTATAATGAGAAAAGTTGTTGTTTCTCCAGCTGAAATGAGAAGTTTCTGAAAGACTTACTCCCGCTCCTGTAGAACCAGTTGTTGCGTTAATATGAACATCATTATTCAGCAAATTGTGTTTTGCTAAAGGCAGTAAAGCCAATTGAATAGCCGTTGCAAAACAACCTGGGTTTGCAATATAATTTGCTTTTTTAATTGCAGCTTTATTTATTTCAGGTAATCCATAAACAAAATCTTTTCCCTCAAAATGAGCGTCTTTGTTCAATCTGAAATCATTTCCTAAATCAATGATTTTGGTATGGCTTGCAAATTGATTTTCTTTCAAAAATGAAATTGATTTTCCGTGGCCTAAACACAAGAAAACAACATTCACATTTGGATTTATTTCATCCGTGAAATTCATTTCAATATCACCCATCAAATCGTGGTGCGCCACAGAAAGCGGTTTCCCAGCATTTGTAGTACTGTAAACAAAATCGATGTTTACTTTAGGATGATACATTAAAATTCTGATGAGTTCTCCGGCCGTGTAGCCCGAACCACCAATTATTCCGACATTAATCATGATCTAATTGATTTACAGATGAAAATATGTTTTGTGCATTTCCAAGAATTTTAATAAATCCTTTTGCATCATCAGATGTCCATGCATTGTTCATTTCTCCATATTGACCAAAACCTGTGTTCATTAAATCGTTTTTAGATTCGATTCCGTCAAGTGAGAAATGGTAAGGTTTTAATGAAACAGTAACCGTTCCGTTTACTGTTTTTTGTGTATCTTGTAAAAACGTTTCGATGTTACGCATTACAGGATCTAAAAACTGACCTTCATGAAACAACATTCCGTACCAGTTTCCTAATTGTTCTTTCCAGTATTGCTGCCATTTTCCTAGAGTGTGTTTCTCTAATAAATGATGCGCTTTAATGATGATTAACGGTGCAGCGGCTTCAAAACCAACTCTTCCTTTAATTCCGATAATAGTATCTCCAACGTGAATATCCCTGCCAATTGCATAAGCATTTGCCAGTTTTTCAAGAGCCACAATATTATTTGATGGTTTGTCTGTTTTACCATTTATTCCCACTAATTCTCCCTGCTCAAAATGAAGTGTAACTTTTTCTTCGCCTTCTTTTTGTAATTGCGAAGGATAAGCTTCACTTGGCAACGGCTGACCTGATGTTAAGGTTTCTTTTCCTCCAACACTTGTTCCCCAAAGTCCTTTATTGATAGAATATTGTGCTTTTTCCCAAGAATAATGAACTCCGTTTTTAGACAAATAATCAACTTCTTCTTGTCTTGAAAGTTTTAAATCTCTAATTGGAGTAATAATTTCGATTTCCGGAGCGATGGTTTGGAAAATTAAGTCAAAACGAATTTGGTCATTTCCTGCACCTGTACTTCCGTGTGCGATGGCGCTTGCTCCCACTTTTTTAGCATATTTTATAGCTTCAATTGCCTGAAAAACACGCTCTGCACTTACTGATAACGGATAGGTATTGTTTTTCAATACATTTCCGAAAATCAAATATTTTATAGCTTTATCATAATATTTGTCTACGATTGTAAGGTTTGCGTGCTGTGCACTTCCTAATTCGTAAGCTCTTTTTTCTATAGCTGTTAATTCTTCTGCAGAAAATCCTCCTGTATCTACAAGAACAGTGTGAACTTCGTATCCTTTTTCATTTTTTAAATATTTCAAACAATACGAGGTATCTAATCCTCCGCTATAAGCTAATACTACTTTTTTCATTTTTTATAATTTTGGCTAATACTTTCGTATTTAGCAGTTTGAGATTTTTTCTAATTTAGTTTAGGTTAAAAAAACAGACAATAATTTATTTAAAAATAAAGCTTGTTTAATTTTTTTAAGTCTGCTCAAAACAGCCTCATTAAAAGGATGTCTTGGCGGTGTTTTTTGTTTTTCTTTTGGATCGTACAACATTCCGGTGCAAAGGCACATTTTGTTTTCTTTGCTTTGCAGAATTTGGTAATTGGTACAAGTTTTACAGCCTGCCCAAAAGCTTGGATCTGTTGTTAATTCTGAAAATGGTACTGGTTTGTAGCCTAATTCAGAATTGATTTTCATAACCGCTAAACCTGTTGTGATTCCAAATATTTTAGCATCCGGGAATCTTTTCAAAGAATAATCAAAAACCTTTGATTTTATTTTTTTCGCCAAACCTAAACTTCTGTAGTCAGGATGTACAATTAAACCAGAATGCGCCACGAATTTTCCGTGCTGCCAGCTTTCGATATAACAAAAACCTGCAAATTTTCCATCTGCCAGAGCAATCATCGCATCACCATTCGACATTTTTTTCTGAATATACTCAGGTGTTCTTTTAGCAATCCCCGTACCTCTTAACAAGGCCGATGATTCTATCGTATCGCAGATTTCCTGTGCGAATTTGAAGTGTTCTTCCTGAGTAACAACAATAGAGATCTTCATTTCAATAATTGAAGTTAGAGTTAAAAATTAAAGCATATTGTTTGGTTTGAAATCCAGAATTGAATCCAATAAAATTAAGCAAAACAGAAGTAACATTCTCAAAATCAAAACATTGATTAAGAAAATTTACAAAATAATAAATACTTTTAGGATATGTTTGTCCAATGGACAAATTATGTGATTTCAAAATGAAAAATGGATATGAATAAATATACGGCTATAAAACTCAGTGGATACTATAGAGATAGTGTCCGTACTTCGGGAGAAGTAATCGGTGAGTTTGTCCGTGACAAAGAAGTTATATGTAAACTTATTTTATTCATCGCTGCAAATGTACACTATTTTTTATTCTACAAAACAAAAAAATAAAATTCTAACATTTTTTTAATGTAAAGTTATTTTTTTTAAGGTGCTGAGGAGCTAAGTTACTGAGGTACTAAGGGCTGAGTTTTTATACAGCTAACTCAAAAGCTTAAGATTAAACTTAAACCTGAAACTTGAAACTTGAAACCTCAAAAAAAACAAAAAAACAAAACCCGATAATTGAGAACAACTATCGGGTTTTAAAAACTCTAATATTTAAGTTTTTTTATTTTTTAGTAAATGGAATTTTTTGTCCGTTTCCTATTACAATCATATCAAAACCAGTTTTAGCTTCGTTAAACTTGAATTTC
Organism: Flavobacterium johnsoniae; assembly: GCF_001879205.1. Taxonomy (GTDB): domain Bacteria; phylum Bacteroidota; class Bacteroidia; order Flavobacteriales; family Flavobacteriaceae; genus Flavobacterium; species Flavobacterium johnsoniae_A. The sequence goes on along the minus strand of NZ_MLFK01000008.1, from coordinate 41,877 downwards.
AAACCAGCTCCTTTAGATTCAAATGTATCCTTTTCTTCTGGAACTGATTTAACAGCAAACTTAGGATAATCTGTTATCTCAGCATATAGAGTACTGTTTTTCTCTGAAAATTCAATTGTTAAAGGCGCCAGCTTAGTGACGAAAGTCCCTAAATACGGATCTAAAATTACATCTTTCTCAATCTTTCCTTTTCCTGCTGTCCAAACATTGTTTGAATCATTATTGTCTGGAAAAACATGTTCAGGATCCAAGGTTATGCTTTCGATTTCTTCTGTAGAATTGTGTTTGAAAGACCATTCATTGTTGCGCTGCCAAATTTCTACAGGCAAATTAACTCTTGTTACTTTACCGCTTTTTGTTTTCACATCCAATACAATTGGCATTGGCATTTTATCAAAATTTTCAACTGTAATAATAACGCCTTTTGCAGGATCATTTTTTACATATTTAATAGAATTGATTCCCTGGTCGAAACGCCAGTTGTTTACAAACCAGCTTCTCCAAAACCAGCTTAAGTCTTCACCAGCAACATTTTCCATAGATCTGAAAAAGTCATCTGGCTGCGGATGTTTGTAAGCCCAGCGTTCTATATAAGTCCTGAAAGCATTATCAAAACGCTCTTTTCCTAAAACCTGTTCTCTTAAAATTACCAAACCGGCACTTGGTTTAAAATAACACAACATACCAATATTCGCTTCCTTCATATTATCAGGAGAACTCATAATAGTTTCTAAATCTGGTCTGGTAAAAGGTTCTGCTTGTTTATGTAAATCTGCTGGTTCTTCTTTATATTCACCATTATTAAACGCTGCCGTACTCAATGAATTGATAAAAGTATTGAATCCTTCATCCATCCAGCCGAATAATCTTTCGTTTGAACCTACAATCATAGGGAACCAAATGTGACCAAATTCATGATCTGTAACTCCCCATAAATCTTGTCCTTTTGATTTCCATCCACAAAAAACAATTCCCGGGTATTCCATTCCTCCCTCATTTCCTGCCACGTTTGTCGCTGCCGGGTAAGGATATTCAAACCATTGTTTAGAATAATGTTCTATAGATGCTTTTACATATTCAGTAGAACGTCCGTAAGCGGCGTTACCAGCACTTTCAACCGGGTAAGCAGATAAGGCCAAAGATTTTTTACCGCTTGGCAGATTTATTTTTGCTCCGTCTAAAATAAAAGCCGGAGAGGATGCCCAAGAAAAATCACGTGCATTTTTTATTTTATAATGCCAAGTTTTTTCAGTTCCTGCATTTGTATTTGCAGTTGCCGCAACATCTTCTGCAGAACGAATCATAACCGTTTTGTCGCTTTGAGAAGCATCTTTATATTTCTTTAACTGATCTGCCGAAAACACTTCAGCACTATTTATTAATTCACCAGAAGCCACCACATAATGATTTCCAGGAACAGTAAGTTTTACATCAAAATCACCATATTCTAAATAAAACTCAGAAGCTCCTAAATAAGGAGCAGTATTCCAGCCTCTCACATCATCGTAAACGCACATACGCGGATACCATTGTGCAATCGTAAATATTTTTCCGTTTTTAGTTTCTAAAACACCCATTCTGTCTGAACCTTCAAATGGTGCAATAAAAGAGAATTCAATTTTGATTTTTACAGAAGCACCTTTTGCAGCTAATTCTTCCGGAAGGAAAATCTGCATTCTGGTATCAGTAACTATATATTTTGCTTCAACCTCCGTTTTCTTTTTTCCAATAGAAATTACCTTAACCGATTTAATCTTATTTCCTCCGTCAAAATGCTGTCCCTGAGCTCCATTACGACTTCCTGACAAAGGTACAACTGCATTTCCTCTGGAATCTTCCTTAAATAAATTTTGATCTAAATTCAGCCATAAAAATGATAATTTATCCGGACTATTGTTAGTATACGTGATTTCATCTGTACCAACAATTTCGTTTGTTGTTCCGTTTAATTTTGCCGTAATTTGATAATCGGCTCTGTTTTGCCAGTACTCAACTCCCGGCTGTCCGCTTGCTGCACGTGTAGGTGTTCCGTTTTTTGTATAAAAATGAGGACCAAAGGCATCATGATAATTATAATTATTTACAGGACTTGTTGTTGCTGCTGAGGGAGTTTGCTGCGCCCAGACAGAAGAAATCCCAAAAAATAAAGCCGCGGTTAAAATGGCTTTTGCTGATTGCTTTTTCATATTTTTTAGCTGTTTATGTAGCAAATTAATGAAAAAAAAAGCTATTTACAGAGAAATAGCCAAGCTTAAATTGAATTTTAGCAAAATTTTATTAAAAAAATAATTTGAATCATTTTCCATAAAAAAAGAAATTTATAAAATATATTTACGTCACAATAAAACTAATTCTTACAATTACTATATTTTGAACACAACGATATCAAATTCCACACTAAAAGCCTCTATAAAACATGCAGGAGCTGAATTATTTTCTTTAACAGATAATCAAAATAAAGAATATATCTGGGAAGGAAATCCTGACTTTTGGGGCAAGCACTCTCCTATTTTATTTCCAATTGTGGGTACCTTAAGAAACAATACCTACACTATTAATGAAAAAGAATATCATTTACCAAGACATGGTTTTGCCAGAGATATGGAGTTTGAATTGGTTGAAAAAACCGAAAATAGTGCTGTTTTTTCTTTAGAATCAAACTCTGAAACCTTAAAAAAGTATCCTTTTGATTTTGAATTACAGCTTATTTATACCATAGAAAATACTTCTTTAAATATAGAGTATGTTGTAATTAACAAAAGTGAAACAAAAATGCCTTTTTCAATTGGTGCACATCCGGCAATTGCCCTGCCTGAAAAATTTGAAAACTACGCATTTAAATTTGAAAAAGAGGAGTCTTTAAAATTCAATCTTTTAGAAAACGATTTGATTTCTAATAAAACCCAAACTTTAAAAACAGTAGAAAGTGTAGTTCCATTAAATTACAAACTTTTTGAAAATGATGCTCTGGTTTTTAAAACATTAGAATCTAATTCACTTACTATCCTCGAAAACTCAAAACCATATGTAAAAGTTGATTTTGAAGATTTCCCAAGTTTAGGAATATGGACCAAGGATAAAGCTCCTTTTATCTGCATTGAACCTTGGTTTGGCTATTCAGATACTGCAAATAATCCTGGAGATTTATTCAAAAAAGAAGGCATCCTGATTTTAGAAGCAGATCAAACTTTTCATTCACAGTTTAGTATCAAAATCTTATAATAAAAATGCTAGAATTCAACTTTCATCCTTTTCCAGTTCTTGAAACTGATCGTTTGCTTTTGAGAAGAATTACAAATGATGACGTTAATGAAGTATTCGAATTACGTTCGAATCCGGAAACTATGAAATTTATTCCTAGACCATTGGTTAAAAACAATGAAGATGCTTTAGAACATATTGCCATGATTGAAGAGAAAATCGAAACAAATCTGGGCATTAATTGGGGAATAACTTTAAAAGATAATCCGAGGCTTTTGGGGATAATTGGTTATTACAGATTACAGCCCGAAAATTACCGTGCTGAAATCGGCTATATGCTATTACCTGAATTTCATGGAAAAGGAATTATCCCCGAAGCAGTAAGCACATTAATTAAATTTGGTTTTGAAAATTTAAAACTACACTCAATCGAAGCCGTTATTGATCCTGAAAACTATGCCTCTGAAAAAGTTTTACAAAAATGCGGGTTTGTAAAAGAAGCACATTTAAAAGAAGCCGAATTTTATGAAGGCGTTTTTTTGGATAAAGTAATTTATTCATTATTAAACAATTAAAACATTTTACTATTTCTATCAAAAAAAAATCTTGTTAAATTAATGCAAAACACAATACCTAAAACCTCTATTGCGTTATATTTGTGCCGAAAATAAATTATTCCTCTCCGATTTAAATACCATGAAAAAATTACTCGCACTAATTGTTCTTTTCTTTTCTGTACACGCCCAAAGCCAGACTTTTATAAAATTTAATGGTGCAACGGTTTTATTAGGAATTCCTAACGTGGGTGTAGAAACCAGTATTGGAGAAAAAGTTACATTTAGCGTTGATGTCATGGCTTCTTTTTGGGAATCTTTCAATGGACACAGTCCTATGAAATTTTATACATTAACTCCAGAAGTTCGTTATCATTTTAAAGAGAAATACAATGGTTTTTATGTTGGAGGTCATGCCGGTCCAGATGTTTACGAAATTCAAAAATGGAATTACTGGGATACTAATAAATATGAACACGGATTTGGTTACCGCTTAGGAGTTACTGTAGGATACAATCTAAAACTAAGCGATAAATTTTTGTTAGATATTTTTGCCGGAGGCGGATGGCATCAGGGCTTTTACCACGGTAAATATAATGATGGAACGCCTGGCAGATACGAAAAAACAGTTAATTGGAACAAAAGCGGCGAATGGCTTCCGTATCGTGGCGGCGTTATGATTTCATACAAATTAAACTAAAAATCAGCTCAATTTAGGAAGCGTTTTTATATATAACTCCTCTACTTTTTTACGAGCCCAATCGGTTTTTCTTAAAAAAGTAAGACTTGATTTTACGCTGGGATTTGCGGTAAAGCATTTTATAGGAATTAATTCTCCCAGTGTGTCAAATCCATAATGTTTTACTAGAGTTTCGACAATTTTTTGAAGTGTTATTCCGTGAAGCGGGTCTTTGGGTTTGCTTTCCATTTTTTATATAATTAAATAATACTAAAAGGCCGTACTAAAAAAAGTACGGCCTTTTTTGCAAAATTAACGAATTGACTGAAAACAATTCGCTAAATTTTAGAATATGAATTTAAATCCAAAAGAAAGCGGTGATGTTAAGTTAGGATTACTTCCCGCCAGAGCGGTGTTGTAAAATGGGTCAACATTTGCAACGTGTGCTAATCCAAAATTCGTAACCGTAGTTTTCTCTCCATTTTTAGGCTCAATAGTAGTAGAAGTAAAATTCGCCAAATCATAAGAAAATTCAACTGAGAAGTTTTTAGTAATAAAATAATCAAAACCTCCTGATACAGATAAACCATATTGATTTACTTTTAAATCACTTTCTTTTTCTTTTCCAGTAATAACCGGCAGGGCAGCTTGTCCAAAGAAATATAATGAACCGGCTACGTTCCAATATTTTCTAATTAAAGGCTGAATCACAAATAAGTCTGTTTTTGCCGCGGTGCCTTTATCAGAATCTGCTTTGATATTAATGTATCCCAAACCTGCTCCAACAGCTACAGATGGCGTTACAAAAGTCCCCACAACCGGAAGAACAGATAAATTTGTATTTTTTACATCGGCCGTTTTTGTCTGCTGATATCCAAATTGAGAAGTGGCAAACCAGGCACCTTTTAATCCTTGAGCTGAATCTTGGGCTTGTGCTGTTAGCCCCATAAATGCAATAGCAATTAATGTAACAATCTTTTTCATATTAAATTTGTTTTTGAATTATAGAACAAACTTAAAAGGAAGCATTTTTGGAGCAGCTGATTAAAATCATAGATTAAAAAAAATCTTTAATTATATTTGATCGCGTGAAGTTTTACAATTTTCCTTACTTTTGTCCCCATGTTAAAATCAGTCAATATACTTAATAAAAGAGCCCGGTTTGATTATGAAATAATCGATACCTATACTGCTGGAATTGTTTTAGCAGGCACAGAAATCAAATCAATACGTTTAGGAAAAGCAAATATTACAGAAAGCTTTTGCGAATTCCATAACCTGGAACTTTTTGCCATCAATACCTATATCGAAGAATATTCGTTTGGAAATCAATTCAATCACAAATCAAGAAGTGAACGAAAATTACTTTTAAATAAAAAAGAACTAAAGTCTCTTCATAAAAGTGTTCAGGCAAAAGGTCTTACTATCGTACCTCTGAAATTGTTTACAAATGAAAAAGGTCTTGCAAAACTGCAAATAGGCCTTTGTAAGGGAAAGAAAAACTACGACAAACGCGAGTCTCTGAAAGAGCAGGATACAAAACGTGACTTAGACAGAATCAAGAAAGCGTTTAACTAAGCAAGATTTTTTTTACATAAATCTGTCTTTATTAACATTTTATAGTTATTTTTACTAGAAACAATTTAACTGTAAAATATGAAAAAGCACTTACTTTTTTTACTCGTAATTCTGTTCCTTTCAAGTTGCGGCAGCAACACTACTATTGTTAACAGCTGGAGAGATCCAAAAATAACAGTAGCACAGGAACAATTTAAAAAAGTTTTAGTTGTTGTTTTAGTCAAGGATGAAGCTTCGAGAAGAGTTGCTGAAAACAGAATTGCCGCCAGTAACGCTATATTTAAAACTTCATATCAATACCTAAACGAAACCACAAAACAGCTTACACAGGAACAAAAATTAAAAATTCTGCAAGACGAAAATTTTGACGGAGTGGTTACCATGCGTTTGGTGAGTAAAGACAAAGAAACTACTTATGTTCCGGGAACTTATACCGGAATGTATTATGGAGGTTTTGACGGTTTATATTCTGGAATGTACGGTTATGGTTTTGGAAACTGGTACGGAATGTATTCGCCGGCTTTTTATGATCCGGGATATTATCAGGAAACGACTTCTTACATGGTTGAAACCAATATTTTTTCGTTAAAAGACAATAAACTAATCTGGACAGGAACTACAAAATCAGAATATGTAACAGATTTAGGTCAAACAGTAGACGCAATTATGCAGGCAGTAGTTAAAGAAATGAGAAAAGACGGTTCTCTGCCTCCAAAATAATAAATCAGAAAGCAATATTTTTTATTGCTTTTTTTATGATTAAAAAAATGACTAAACTTGTCAAGACTATAATTTTCATGAAATGAAATCACTTTTAAAAAATGCCCGAGAAAAAAAAGGACTAAAAACCCGTGAAGTAGCACAGCTTCTAAAAATTGATCAGGCATTAATAAGCAAATTTGAGTCTGGAACCAGGAAACCCACTAAAGATCAAATTACAAAGTTAGCACAGCTTTTAGAAATTGATTATGAAACGTTAATGACAGCCTGGCTAAAGGAAAAGATACTTTACGAAATTGGCGATGAAGAATTTGCATTAAAAGCCCTTCTTCTCGCTGAACAAGAAATTCAAAACAAGAAAAAAGAAATCAACTCTATAATAATATCTTCTTTTCAAACCATTTTAGATGAAATTGAAACATTAAAAAATAAAATTCAATCCTTCAATCACTTTGAATTACGTCGAATTTCAAAAACTTTAGAATTAGAGTTTATATTTAAAAGCATCTATTTAAATGGAAATTCATTAACAATGGAAGAAACTAAATCTGTAATAAATGAAGGAATGACCATTGCAGGTAAAAGTATGCAAAATCACCTTGAAGCAATTAATTTTCAAGAAACAGTATTATATATCAAAGATTTAAACCAAAAGAAAATATCTTTAAATGAAAAAGATCTTCTTTCAATTCATAATTTAATTTTTAAAGGAATTGAATCCGAAAATTCAGGAAAATACAAAAAGGATTCTTTGGTTATACGTGAAATGAATTCATTTTTTAATTGGTTCGACTCTCATAAAAATAATCTTCATCCCATAATTCTTGCTTCTGAAGTTTACTTAAAAATACTTGAAATCAATCCTTTCGAAAATGGAAACTTACAAATGGCAAATTTGATATTAAACTGGATACTGCTTCAAAATAATTATGCGTATGCTGCAATTGAGGGAGACAAAAATAGCGTAAATGAATATTTATCTATCTTGGAAGAAAGTCAAATCAAAAACGATAAATCTATTTTTATAAATTATATCCTCAGAATTGAGAAAGAAAACCTAAACCGGGCCGTGCAATTAACAGCCTAAAAGAAAGCCCAGTTAAACTGGGCTTTCTTTAGTTTTTATCTTCTAATAAAGGAACAAATCTGAATTCTCCAAACTCGTGTTTTTCAAATTGAGTTTCATTTTTACGTATTAATAAAGTCATAATCTGAACATCTTCTCCAAGCGGAATAACAAGCCTTCCTCCTATTTTTAACTGTGCCATTAATGGCTGCGGAATAAACGGAGCACCGGCCGTAACGATAATACTGTCAAAGGGAGCAAAATTTGGCAGACCTTTATAACCGTCTCCAAACGAAACATGTTTTGGGCGGATATTTAGTTTTGGAAACAAAACCGAAGTTTGCTTAAATAATTCGTTTTGTCTTTCTACCGTATATACTTTTGCACCAAGCATAAACAAAACGGCAGTTTGATAACCAGAACCGGTTCCAATTTCAAGAATTTTATGATCTTTTTTTACCTCTAATAACTGAGATTGAAAGGCAACCGTGTACGGCTGTGAGATAGTCTGCCCCGCACCTATAGGAAATGCCTTATCCTGATAAGCATAATCTTCAAAACTTGAATTCAAAAAAAGGTGTCTGGGGATTTTTTTTATCGCCTCCAAAACTGTTTTATCTGTTATTCCTTTTTGCTCCAGAGTGCTTACTAATTGATTACGAAGTCCTTGATGTTTGGCAGTATCTTTCAAAATGGGTAGGTTTTATTTTGGCAAAAATAAGAAACAAAACAGGATTTCAAATATTGATTTTTAAATAATAAATTTATAATGTCAAAAGTCGAAAATTAGAAGTCAAAAGCTGGAGCTAATAGTTTACAATTCATAATTCACAACTCACAATTAGTTAAATTCATTTTCACTTTCGACAAATAAATTATATTTTTGTTTAAAATACATTCTCATGTTAAAAGTAGGAGTTTTAGGTGCTGGTCATCTTGGTAAAATACATTTACGCTTATTACAACAATCTGACAAATACGAATTAGTTGGATTTTACGACGAAAATCAAGAAAATGCCGAAAGAATTTCAAAAGAATTTGGCTATAAAAACTTCAACACAATTGCAAAACTCATTCACGCTGTCGATGTAATCGATATTGTGACTCCAACACTTTCACACTATAAATGTGCAAAAGTAGCAATCAAATCAGGAAAACATATCTTTATAGAAAAACCAATTGCTAATACCGTTGAAGAAGCCGAAGAAATTATCGCCTTGGCTAAAGAATACAACGTAAAAGGACAAGTGGGTCACGTAGAGCGTTTTAATCCTGCTTTTATTGCAACAAAAAACATGATCGAAAACCCGATGTTCATAGAAACACATCGTTTGGCAGAGTTTAATCCGCGTGGTACAGATGTTCCTGTAGTTCTGGATTTAATGATTCATGATATTGATGCTATTTTAAGTGTTGTTCATTCAAAAGTAAAAGATATTCATGCTAGTGGTGTTTCTGTAATTAGTGATACACCGGATATTGCCAATGCCCGAATCGAATTTGAAAATGGCTGTGTTGCCAATCTAACAGCAAGCAGAATTTCAATGAAAAACATGCGTAAAACCCGTTTTTTTCAAAGAGATGCCTATATTTCAGTCGACTTTTTAGAAAAAAAATGCGAAGTGGTTCGTATGAAAGATGCACCGGAAGTTCCTGGTGATTTTGACATGATCCTTCAAAATGCCGAGGGTGTAAAAAAACAAATCTATTTTACTAATCCCGATGTGGAGCAAAACAACGCTATTCTAGACGAATTAGAATCTTTTGCAAATGCAATTAATACAGATACTACTCCAGTTGTAACGCTTGAACAAGCTACAGACGCATTACGTGTAGCTTATCAAATTATCGACTGTTTCAATAAATAGTTGAAAGAATAAAATAAAACTAGCCACGAATTCACGAATTAACAGGTGAACTCGTGGCTAAATCATAAATAAAATATCTAAAATAAAATGAAAACTATAGCTGTAATTGGTGCAGGAACAATGGGCAACGGAATTGCTCATACATTTGCACAAAGTGGTTTTATTGTAAAACTTATTGATGTTTCAGAAAAATCATTAGATAAAGGAATGGCAACTATTGCGGCTAATTTAGACCGTATGCTTGCTAAAGGCACAATTACCCAGGAAGATGTTGCCAAAACAATAACTAATATTATTACTTATACCGATATTAAAGACGGTGTGGTAGGTGCTGATTTAGTTGTGGAAGCTGCAACTGAAAATGTAGAATTAAAACTAAACATCTTCAAGCAATTAAACGAAGCTTGTTCACACAATACCATTTTAGCAACCAATACCTCTTCGATCTCAATTACACAAATTGGGTCCGTTGTTGCACATCCTGAGCGCGTTATCGGAATGCATTTTATGAACCCGGTGCCAATTATGAAATTAGTCGAAATCATTCGCGGTTACAATACCAGCGATGAAGTCACTAAAATTATTATGGATTTATCAGTAAAATTAGGAAAAGTTCCTGTTGAAGTAAATGATTATCCGGGATTTGTGGCAAACAGAATTTTGATGCCAATGCTAAACGAAGCAATCGAAACGTTATATAATAAAGTTGCAGGTGTCTATGAAATCGATACCGTAATGAAATTAGGAATGGGGCACCCAATGGGACCGCTTCAATTAGCTGATTTTATTGGTCTTGACGTTTGCCTTGCCATTTTAAATGTAATGTACGAAGGTTTCAAAAATCCAAAGTATGCTCCTTGTCCACTTTTAGTTAATATGGTGAGAGCCGGAAAACTGGGAGTAAAATCCGGTGAAGGTTTTTACGATTACAGCGAAAGTAAAAAAGCAGAGAAAATCTCGAAGCAGTTTTTATAAAAAAGAAATATCATGTCGATTCAATCGAATTTAAATACAATCAAAGCGGGTCTGCCGGAAAACGTAACATTAGTTGCCGTTTCAAAAACAAAACCAGTTTCAGATTTAATGCAGGCTTATGAAGCCGGTCAGCGTATTTTTGGAGAAAACAAAATCCAGGAAATGACCGAGAAATGGGAACAAATGCCAAAAGACATTCAATGGCACATGATAGGTCACGTTCAGTCCAATAAAGTAAAATTTATGGCACCATTTGTGAGTTTGATACATGGTGTTGACAGTTTGAAGTTATTGCAGGAAATCAACAAACAAGCTTTAAAAAACAACAGAACAATTGATTGCCTTCTTCAAATGTATATTGCCGAAGAAGAATCTAAATTTGGTTTAGACGAAAACGAATTAAACGAACTTTTAACTTCTTCAGCATTCAAAGAGTTAAAAAATATTCGTATCTTAGGTTTAATGGGAATGGCAACTTTCACAGAAGATCAAAACCAAATTAAAAAAGAATTTACCCATTTAAAATCGATTTTTGATTCTATTCAAACACTGCAAACTGAAAACTGCGAACTGAATACTATTTCAATGGGAATGTCCGGAGATTATCAATTGGCAATAGAATGCGGCAGCACAATGGTTCGCATTGGAAGTAGCATTTTTGGCGGAAGATAATTTTTAATATCAATTGCAATTTCAAAAATCAATAACAATTGCAAAAATTAAAAGTTAAATTTTTAATGGAAAAAATATTCAACTTTGAAGATCGATTAGTTCGTTTTGCAGGAGAGTGTATTTTCTTTAGTAGACAATTAGAAAAAATATTTGAAAACGAATATTATAAAAATCAACTAATTAGTTCATCTGGAAGTGCATCTTTAAATTTTGGAGAAACACAAGGAACAATAACAGATAAAGATTTTATTTTTAAAGTTTCATTGGTCGTAAAAGAGTTAAAAGAATCAAGAAATTCATTAAAAATTCTAGATTATATAAAAGAAGGTGATGATAGCAAGAGAAGTAAACTTCTAATTGAAGTAGAACAACTGATCGCAATTTCATCAAAAATGATACTAAATAAGAAATAATTCTATTAATGACAATTACAATAGCAATTTTAAATTGATATTGATTTTTGAAATTGTTATTGTAATTGAATTTTACACCGAACACTTAATTTGTACGCAATACTAGACATAGAAACCACTGGAGGCCAGTTTAATGAAGAAGGAATTACCGAAATTGCCATTTATAAATTTGATGGTCATGAAGTAGTAGACCAGTTCATTAGTCTTGTCAATCCCGAAATTCCAATTCAGCCTTTCGTTGTAAAGCTCACTGGAATCAATAATGCTATGCTGCGTTCAGCTCCAAAGTTTTATGAAGTCGCCAAACGTATTATCGAGATAACCGCTGACTGCGTTATTGTAGCTCACAACGCCTCTTTTGATTATAGAATTTTACGTACTGAATTTAGACGTTTAGGTTACGATTTTGAAGCCAGAACACTTTGTACTGTAGAATTGGCAAAAAAACTAATTCCGGAACAGCCTTCTTACAGTCTTGGAAAGCTGGTTCGTGCACTCGGAATTCCAATGGCAGACAGACATCGCGCCAGCGGAGATGCTATGGCAACAACAAAGCTTTTTAAAATGCTTTTGGAAAAAGATGTTGAAAAAACTATAGTAAAAGATTTTATAAAACTAGAAGTCGAAAAAGGAATTGCGCCAAAATTCCTGGATCTTCTAAGTCAAATGCCTGCTAAAACCGGTGTTTACTACATTTATAACGAAAGCGGCACCCTGATATACATTGGCAAAAGCCAAAATATAAAAAAGAGAATCAATCAGCATTTTACCGGAATTACCACTAAAAGCAAAAAAATCCAAGCCGAAGTTTTCACGATAACGTACGACGAAACCGGAAGCGAACTAATTGCGCTTTTAAAAGAAAGTCAGGAAGTTAAAGTAAATCGTCCCAAATACAATCGTTCGCAGAAAAAATCAGTTTTTCCTTTTGCTATTTATGCTGAAAAAGATGCTAAAGGCTATATCAATCTAAAACTGGAAAAAGCCGATGGCCGTAAAAAAGAAATCACATCGTTTGCCTCTTTACAGGAAGGCAAAAATGCGCTTTTCAAATTCACCGCAAAATACCATTTGTGCCAAAAATTAACTGGTTTATATCAAACCAAAAAAGAGTGTTTTCAATATAAAATAAAAGAATGCGACGGTGCCTGTATTGGCGAAGTAACACCCGAAATTTACAATTTAAGAGTACAGCAATTTATTTCTGAAAACAGTTTTGAAAATAAAAGCATGATTTTGATAGACAGAGGAAGAAGTATAAACGAAAGAAGCGCTGTATTAATCGAAAACGGACTCTATAAAGGTTATGCTTATTACGATCTTAATTATCAGATTACTAACATCGATATCTTAAAAAATATCCTGATTCCAATGCAGCACAACCGCGATGTAAAAAATATTATTCAAAACTACATCCGAAAGAGTAAATCTCTTAAAACCCTTCATTTTTAACAATACAAAACTTTCATTATCTTCGCAGATATGAAAAATAGAAAATCAAAATACGAAATCTTTAGAGAAAAAATCAAAATCATTCTGTATGGTACCAATACCATTTTAGGAAGGATGTTCGATTTAGTACTTCTGGGTTTGATTTTATTAAGCGTTCTTTTAATAATGCTTGATACTGTTGAGGGTATCAGCCATAAATACCACACACAGCTTCTTATCTGTGAATGGATTATCACAGTTTTTTTTACAATCGAATATATTTTAAGGATTATATCCATCCAAAAACCCGTTAAATACGTTTTCAGCTTTTACGGAATAATCGATTTACTCGCTGTACTGCCTATGTATTTATCTATCTTTTTTCCCGGCGCCAGTGTTTTATCGGTTGTCAGGGCATTACGTTTTTTCCGATTATTCAAAATATTACATATTCCGCAAATTTCCCATCAATCAGCACAACTTCGTGATGCTATCGAAGCCAGTAAAGAGAAAATTTTAGTTTTCATTTATTTTGTACTCATCAGCACCGTCATCATCGGTACGATAATGTATCTGGTCGAAGGCAAAGAATCAGGGTTTACCAGTATTCCTATGGGAATTTATTGGACAATAGTAACCTTAACAACAGTTGGTTATGGAGATATTTCCCCTCAATCGCCTTTGGGGCAGTTTATCGCCGCCTTAGTCATGATTTTGGGTTACGGAATTATAGCTGTGCCTACAGGAATCGTAACTGCCGAATTTGCCAAAACCAGTTTGAAGAACAATGCTGTAAACACAAAAAAAACATGCAAAAAATGTCAATCGCAAGTCCATTTTGATAACGCCAAATATTGTTACCAATGCGGAACCGAATTGCCTATTAATTAATTTAATTTGAAGCTATTCCAGCTGTACATTGCAACTCCTCCTTATCTTTGTTGTTTTTTTAAGGCATAAAAGGAGCTTCTGAGGTCGCTCTTTTACACCAAAAAAAACGAACAAACATAAGTCCGGGGTTTTCATTTCCATCTGGGCTAAAAAATATGAAGTACCTAATTACCATTGTCGGACCAACAGCTATAGGCAAAACAGCCTTAAGCATTGCTTTGGCACAACATTTTAAATGCGAAATTGTTTCCTGCGACAGCCGTCAGTTTTTTAAAGAAATGACGATTGGTACAGCAGTTCCAAATCCGGAAGAATTGAATTCGGCCAAACATCACTTCATTCAAAATAAATCGATTTTTGAAAATTATACTGTAGGAGATTACGAAAAAGAAGCTTTAGCAAAAATTGAAGAACTCTTTCAAAATAATGATTTTGTAATTCTAATTGGCGGCTCAGGATTATATGTCGACGCTATTTTAAAAGGTTTTGACGAATTTCCCGAAATTAACCCGGAAGTCCGTGCAGAAGTAAATTCAAATTACGAAAAATTCGGAATTACCTATTTACAGCAACAATTACAAGATCTGGATCCTGTTTATTATCAAAAAATAGAAACCGAAAATCCGCAGACCTTACAAAACCCGCAGCGAATGATGCGTTTTACAGAAGTCTGCATAGGAACAGGAAAAGCCTATTCTTCCTTTTTAAATCAGAAGAAAAACAATCGAGACTTCACTCCTGTTTTGATTGGTTTAGATGCTGAAAGGGAAGTAATTTACAACCGAATCAACCAGCGAGTTGATATCATGATGAACGAAGGTTTATTGGAAGAAGCGAAAACGTTATACCCTAACAAAGAGTTAAATGCACTGCAAACGGTGGGTTATAGAGAATTATTTAGTTATTTTGACGGAGAATTCACTCTGCCTTTTGCCATAGATGAAATCAAGAAAAATACCCGAAGATTCTCCAAAAGACAATTAACTTGGTTCAAACGAAACGAATCGACCAAATGGTTCGATTACGCAACAGATAGAAAACAAATAATAGATTATATAGAAAATATTCTAAATCAATCTAAATCAACAATCTAAAATCAATCCCATCCCGAGGTTTCGGGATCGGGACTAAAATCTAAAATTACAAAATGCCTATATCTCCAAATTTCACTTCAGTTTTAAGCAAAGACTGGGAAATCCATTTCACGCAATGCACACCGACTGGTTATTTAAAATACACTGATTTATGTAATATTTTACAATTAACCGCAGGCTCACATGCTGAAATTGGAGGGATCAGTTTTCATGACATGCAGGAATTCGACCAGGCTTGGGTTTTAAGCCGAATGCGCGTAGAAGTACATGCATTACCGCAATGGCAGGATATTGTAACGGTTAAAACATGGATTAACAGTCTTGAAAATTCACGCTCAGTGCGTGCCCTGGAAATGTATGTTAACGGAAAGAAACTGGTAGGCTGTGAGACTTACTGGGCTGTCTTTAACACAAAGTCACGTCGTCCTGAGCCTTTAGCAATTCCGTATGAGCATTTTGAACTATTTCCTGAAAACAGAGCAACAACAGAAGGTTTTTCTAAAATAAATATCAACCACGAAAAAGAGGCCGTTTTTGAAAAAACAGTTTACCTTTCAGATCTCGATATTGTAAATCATGTGAATAATGTTAAATATCTGGAATGGTGCATTGACCACGTTGATCCAAAAAGAATCCTGAATCAAGAAGTTAAAAGCTTTGAAATGAATTTCATGAAAGAGCTTTCACTGCAGGATAATGTTGTAATTCACGAAAGCGAAGACGACGATCATACAACCGCAACCTTCAGCATAACAAAAGATGAAAAAACCTGTTTTGCTTTGGAGCTGCATTGGAAGTAATCAGCCTGCAAATTTAACGGATGTAGCTCATTAGTACAGCTTATATTGTTTTAAAAACTTTGAAGCAGATTATACTAAACAAAAAAAGATGCGATTCTATTTGAACCGCATCTTTTTTTCATTAAAATCATTTTAATTTCTTTTTAGGACCTTTTTTGGTTTTCTTTTTCTTCTTTAACAAACTAATTTTACCTTCAATTCTTTTTTCTACCTCACTAATATTGCATTCGTATGTAAATTGTAAAGAATACAATTTTGCATTTTTAATTTCCTCTAGTGCCTTCTTAAATTCCTGACGTGCTTCAAAAAGAATTGCTTTTTTTACATAAATATCAGATTTGTTTATTCCTTTTATCGTTAAAGCAAAATCAATCAGCTTTAGGGCTTCGTCATAATCTTCGTTTAGAATTAAAGTCTGTAAATAATACGGATATACTTCCAGCGCATGAATATTAATCGCTAAAGCTTCCTGAAAATACAACTTCGCTTCTTCATAATTCATTAATTGCTCTGCCTGAATTCTTCCGTATAAACACAAAACCATAGTATTTTTTGCGTCATAAGAAAAAGCATAATCTAAAGATTCAATTGTTTCTTCAAGCGAATAAGGATAGTTGTCCAAAGCCTGAAAAAGATATTTATCAATTGTTTTCATTTCGTAAATCGTTTTTTAGTTTTTGACGAGTTCCTTTATAACTTTTCTCCGCTTTATTCTTTTTAAAGTCACTTCCGGTAAAAACTCTCACAGGATTTCCTCGCTCAATATTCAGCTGATTTTCCCACTGTTTTCCCACGTGATTTTTAAGCTGAAATAGTTTTTCGTCTTCTAATTTTTTTAATAATCTTTCTGTTGCCAGTTTTTTATTTTGGTGCTGCGAACGGCTGTCCATAGAAACCACTGCAATTCCTGTTGGAATATGTGTTGCCCTAATTGCAGAACTTACTTTGTTTACGTGCTGGCCTCCTGCACCAGAACTTCGCATTGCCTGATATTGAATATCATTTTCTGAGACTGCTGTATTTTTCTGCGGTTCAATTTCAAAGATTCCAATAAACCAATTTTTACGTTTGTGCATTTTCCTAAACTGACTCTGCCCAATCCATTGAATCGTTCCAATCCAGGATTTAACAAAACTATCTGCATTTTTTCCTTTAACAGAAATAGATGCTGTTTCTACCGTTCCATTCTCCTGCCCTGCTTCTCTTTGAAGCAAAACAACATCCAATTGTTTATCTTGTGCTTCTTCTAAAACTTTTTTAAGCACTTGAGCAACCACCCAAGTGCATTCTGCAGGTCCGCGACCCGCTGTTATCTGAATTATTTTTTCCATTTTTAAATCTTTTTTTAGCGATCCATTCTAACGATCTTTGGTGTAAAAGTTCCCAGAACTTCAACCAAATCCGTTTGGTTTGCCATCACTTTTGTAATGTCTTTGTATGCCATTGGCGCTTCGTCAATATTGCCTCCAATCAAGGTTACATCATTTGCTTTCAATACTTTTTTAATTTCACTTTGTGTAAAAGTGCTTTTGCATTTTGCTCTCGAAAACAAACGTCCGGCTCCATGCGATGCAGAGTTTAAACTTTCCGGATTTCCTTTCCCTTTTACAATATAACCTGGTGCCGTCATCGAACCTGGAATAATCCCCAGCTGCCCTTCGGCCGCGGGCGTCGCTCCTTTTCTATGCACAATACATTCCTGTCCGTTTACCGTTTCTTTCCATGCAAAATTGTGGTGGTTTTCTATTGTGACAACAACTCGTTTTCCTATCGCTTTGGCAATTCGTCTATGAATATCATCGTGACAGGCTTTTGCATATTCTCCGGCTAAATTCATTGCCAGCCAATATTCCTGACCATCGTGTGTATTTAAATCTAGCCAGGCCAAATGTTGTACATTCTTTGGCAGCGGACATTGTTTTGTCGCCAAATACGTGTAATGCTTCGCAATGTTTGCACCTAAACCTCTAGAACCACTGTGCGAAAGAACAGCGAAATACTCGCCTTTTTCAAGCTTCCATTCGTTCTCCGGATTTTCAATTTTAGCAATTCCAAATTCTACAAAATGGTTTCCTCCACCAGAACTACCTAATTGCTTATAAGCTTTTGGCAAAAGATTCTTCAGCAGCGGAATATCCTGAAATTCTGATTTATAAAATACTTCGTGATCTACTCTCGAAGCATGGGTTTCGTACATTCCGAATTTGGTATTGTCTTTTAAAATCGCTTCTAACTGATGTTCTTTTCCTTTGAAATGAGAAGCTGGTAAATCGAAAATTGAAAGACTCATTCGGCATCCAATATCTACACCTACTCCGTATGGAATCACGGCATTATCTGTTGCCAAAACACCGCCAATTGGCAGTCCATACCCGGAATGCGCATCTGGCATTAAAGCTCCCGCAACTGAAACTGGCAGTTTTAACGAATCGTATAGTTGAAATTTTGCCTGCTGGTCAATTTTATTTTCACCAAAAATTGTAAAAGGAACCCTCGTTGTCTTCAATTGATGCATTCTCACTTGTACGGGTTTTATCAAACCTTCAGCTACTTTCCCCCATGTTCCGTGCCCTTCAAACTTTTCTGGATTTAACAAAACGTCTTTTGCTTCTGTTAAAATAGATTCTTTTTTTTCTCTTTTTCTATATCTGTTTATCTGCCCTAAAGCGATATTTATTGAATTATTCTTTGGAAACCCTAACTTAATCAGGTCTTTTCCAGTTAATTTATTTCCCATGATTTATATCATTTCGTCTACATATTGTTGATACAATACCTGCAGACTTTTATTTTTAATTGGGCTTATCTCTTTTGGATTTTCATTTTCATAATAACTCCAACGATGAGAAAAACCATCTACTAATTTGTTTATCTTATGTCTTAAATTAAGATTAGTTATATAATTGTCAAGAAACTGAATTTCGCTTTCCAAATCTGAATCGACCATTTTAGTGTGTGTTATCATGTATGGACTAATGCGAAGCACATAGCGCCAAGGCTCATTAAACACATAATGAATTTTAAATCGTTTAAAGTTGCTGCACCAACGTTCACGTTTATAAAAATGCATTTTTTCCTTCTCTGTCAGTTCTAATTTTGGACTTCTCCATTCCCATTCCGAAAATTCTTTTACAGTCTGGATTTTTTCAACATATACATTTCTTCTTTTTCTCTTTTTCTTTCCCTTGAAAGATTTTTCAGAAGAAAACTGCCAGGTATTTATTTTTCCCAATAGACTTTTGTAAAATTCAGCTTCACTTGATCTTGCTACATCTTCTCTCAGTACAAAATTGCTCTGCCATCCTTTTTGATATGGATTGTCAAGTGGAACTAATGGTAAATTTTTTCGCTTATTCCAAAGTTCTTTTTCAAGCTTTTTTATCTGAATTAATTGTTTTTCAAAATCTTCCTTTACTAATCTTTTTTTCTTTCTTTTACTTTTAAAACGAGCACACAAGGCATACTCATCTACCGTATAATTTTCCATTAAAAAATTATAGTGCATTAAATTAACAGCCAAAAAGGCTTAAACATTTTATCCGTGAAGGATAAATAAATAAAACGATTGTCGGGAAAATTTGAAGTGTCTAGAATAAAAAAGCCCGAAACTATTTGTCTTCGGGCTTTTTTATATATCTAAAAAATGTATTTCTAAGATTGAAATAAGCCACGAAGATGCACTGCACCAAATACATTTGGTGTGAAGTTCTGTGATGTCGATGTAAGTACAAACATTTTTTCTTCGTTTTAAAGGGTTATTATTTTTTTCGTCTGCAAATATTCAGAATTGTTTTTTGAATTTCCAAATTTATTTTAAGAAAAATCGGTTTAAAAATAATCAAGATAATTTTTAAATGCATAAAAAGCAAACTAAATATTTAAAAATCAAATACCTATCCAAAAGTAAAAGTTTAAAAAATAAAATTCAAATTTTACTCTTTTGAATTGTCTGGCACTCGACGAAAGGAAAAATTGAGTACCATTTTTTCCTTTTTAAACATAAAAAAAGCCCCGATTTCTCAGAGCTTGTATATTTTCAGGTGAATTTGTTATTCAGAAACTTTGCTTTTTACCACTAATCTAAAACCTTCTCCATGAATGTTTAAGATTTCAACATCTTCATCAGCTTTTAAGTATTTTCTAAGTTTAGCGATATAAACATCCATACTTCTTGAAGTAAAGTAGTTATCGTCTCTCCAGATTTTAGTTAAAGCTAATTCTCTCGGCATTAAGTCATTTTCATGAAGAATTAACATTTTAAGTAATTCATTTTCTTTTGGAGATAATTTTATTGGCTCCTCGTTTTCAAAAGTTAAGAATCTAAGTTTAGAATTCAGGTGGAATTTACCAATATTAAATTCAAACTGTACTTGTTCTGCTTTTGTATCTGCTGATTTTCTTTGAATAATCGCTTTGATTTTCATCAATAATACTTCTGAATCAAAAGGTTTATTTAAATAATCGTCAGCACCAGCTTTGTATCCTTTTAAGACATCTTCTTTCATAGATTTTGCTGTCAAAAAGATAATTGGCACTTCGCTGTTCTTTTCTCTAATTTCTTTGGCTAAAGTATAACCATCTTTATAAGGCATCATTACATCAAGAATACATAAATCGTAAACATCTTTCTTGAATTTTTCGAAACCTTCCATACCGTTTTTAGCTAAAGTAACTTCAAAGTCATTTAACATTAGATAATCTTTAAGAACCGCCCCAAAATTTAGGTCATCTTCTACTAAAAGTATTCTTTTGTTATTATTTTCCATATTTTAATTTATTAATGGTATTTTTATTATAAAGGTGCTACCTTTTCCTTTTTCGCTTTCAACATATACTTGTCCATTGTGATCCTCGACAATTCTTTTTACATACGCCAGACCTAAACCATGTCCTTTAACATTATGCAGATCCCCTGTATGTTCGCGGTAGAATTTTTCAAATACTCGTTTTTGAGCTATTTTACTCATTCCTAATCCGTTATCTTTTACCTTTATCAGAATCATGTCTTTTACATTTTCTGTAAAAATTTCAATTTCAGGAGTTCCCGGTGAATATTTTATGGCATTTTCTAAAATATTAACCAAAACGTTAGTAAAGTGAACTTCATTAATTAAGCAGGTTGTTCTTGCTGCATTATAATGTCTTACTACCGTTCCTTTTCTGTCTTCTAAAATTAAATTCACATGCTCTATTGCATCGTCTATAATGTCATGAACTACAGTTGGTTCTTTTGTAATATCGAGTTCTCTTTTCTCTAATTTAGAGATTCGCAATACATTTTCAACCTGAGCATGCATTCTTTTATTCTCATCCCGAATCATTTGAAGATATCGATAAACTTTTTCTTTATCTTCGATAATCTTTGGATTTCTAATTGCGTCAAGTGCTAAATTTATTGTTGCAATTGGAGTTTTAAACTCATGCGTCATATTATTAATAAAATCTGTTTTGATTTCGGAAATATGTTTCTGACGCAATAATTGATTTAAGGCACTTGTATAAGCTACTATGATAATTAAAGTAAAAACTATTGATAAAATAGTAATACTTAACAATTCTGATAGCAAAAACTTCTTTTTGTGAGGAAAAGTAACTGACAATTCATATCTGCTATTCCCTTCGTTATCAGTATATATCGGAATATTATATGTGGCTTCTTTATCGTAGTGAAATCCATCAGATTTTATCTTTGTTGGAACACCGCTACTATAAATTCCAAATTCAAACTTGGTTTTAACTCCGTACTCTTGTAATTCTTTCTTTAAAAGTTTTGAAAGTTTATCTTTAGTAATTCTTCCTTCAATTGGAGTTAACGATGCAATATCTTTATACTGAATCTGCTGTTGAACTTTGTTTAGAATATCTAAGCTTCCTGATTTTTCAGTTCTAAGGTCAGGAATAATGCTTTGCCCTAAACTTCCATTGTCAATTCCGTTATTGTTGTTGTAAACTTCAGTAACTCTTTTAGAACTAAAATTTTTAAATCGCTCACTGCTGAATTTTTTATTAAAAAGCGATCCGCTAATATCATAATCTTCAGAAGTTAACGTATTAGAATATACAATTGTTTTATTTGTTTTTGTATTTCTCTGCACATATAAAACTTCCAGTAAATCTTCTTTTTTTGGAATTTTACCCGTGCTGTCTTTTATGCGGTTGTATTTATCGTAAAAACTGTATTCTTCTTGCTGTTCGAGCTTGTCTGCAACGTTTCCGATAACTTGAGTAACGTGGTATTTAAACTGTTCTTCATTATTTTTAAATGAAGAATTAAACCAAAATACCTGTACCAGAATTATCCCTATCAAGGACAAACTCATCAATAAAACAAGTATTCTAAAAAATAATTTATTCATCGAAACAAAATTAATATTTTAACAATATACTAAATAATACATTAACCAAATATTAACATTTAAGACTGTTTTTGTTTTATATTTAAAATTTTAAGAATTTTAACAACTTCTTCTCTAGCAATTTTAAGATTACTGTTATTAATAACAAAATTGCTCAAAGAAATTCGTTTTTCGTCATTCCACTGCATCTGCATTCTATTCAAAACATGCTCGCGTGTAGTGTTGTCGCGCTTCATCACTCTTTCAATTCTAACTTCTTCCGGAGCGGTTACTGTAACTATATAGTCAAAATCTTTATACTTACCGCTTTCAAATAAAATAGCCGCTTCATAAACAACTAATTCTTCATTTTTATGCTGCGCAAGCCAGAATTGAAAATCCCTTTTGACCGCCGGATGCACTATAGCATTTAGTTTCGCTAATTCATCTGCATTATTAAAAACAATTTCAGCTAATTTTGCCCGATTCAAAACATTATTTTCAAAGAGCGATTCTCCAAAAGTGCTTTTTATCTCATTTATAATTTCGGCAGACTGCATTACTTTCTTGGCTTCATCGTCAGCAATGTAAACAGGAATTCCCATTTCTTTAAAAAAACCGGCGATTGATGTTTTACCGCTTCCTATTCCGCCTGTTAAGCCAATAATTTTTGTCATACTATATCTTAAAAAACATACGAGGAAAAGCTTCTTGCGGTTTTTTCTTCAGTAAAATTACTTTCACAAAAGATTCCAAAAATCCCGTTCCATAACCATAAAATTGTTTCCATACAGCAATTACAGACAGGTAACCAATTTTGATGCTTTTGTTCTGAATACTTGCTGTAAGAAAAATTATAACGAAATATACAAAATATAATTGTAATAAAATATCAATATTAAAAATTAATAGTAAAAAAGCTATCAATAATCCCAATATAAATACCGTAGGAAAGAAAAAAGTTAACTTATTATGTTCTGGATACCAGCTGTTTAATATAGGTCTGGCAATACCGAATTTCTTTACCTGAATAGAGAATTTTTCCCAGTCAATTCTACGTTTGTGGTAAACATAAGCCTCAGAAAACAATCTGGTTTCAAATCCTAAATTCCATAAACGAATCGATAAATCCGGATCTTCTCCCGGATGAATGTTTCCAAAACCTTTTGACGCTTCAAATGCTTTCTTAGAAATTCCCATATTGAAACTGCGAGGCTGAAACTTGTTAATTTTCTCAGAACCGCCGCGTATCCCTCCTGTTGTAAGAAATGAGGTCATAGCAAAATTGATTGCTTTTTGGATACTTGAAAAACTTTTCAATGCTTTATCAGGGCCTCCAAAACAGTCTACATATTTTTCATCTAAAGCTTTACGAACTTCTGTTAAATAATTAGACGGAATAATACAATCTGAATCAAAAATGATAAAATAATCTCCTCTCGCCTTCTGCATTCCAAAGTTCCTCGAGTCACCCGGGCCAGAGTTTGGCTTAAAATAATAAGATATATTCAATTTTCCTTGATACGTCATCACTACATCTTTGCAAGGAATAGAAGACCCATCTTCAACAAGAACAATTTCAAAAGGTTCATTGTAGTCCGATTTTGTCAGGCTTTCTAAAAGTTCATCAACTTCATCTGGACGATTATACACTGGTATAATTAAAGAAAAAATCATAGCGGGAATGCGGTTTTAAGTGGAATATTTTAAACTTTAAAAATTTCAGCAAAGATAGGTTATATTCATAAAAAAACCACCAACTTTTGGTTGATGGTTTTTATGGTAGTATTTTATATTTTTACTTGATACTGTCGATATTAACTACTTCATTTGCTTCTGCTTTGTAGTCAACTCCGTCAAATTCAAATCCAAATAAATTTAAGAAATCATTTCTGTAACCTGCTAAATCTCCAATAGCCGGTAACGTTTCTGTTGTAGCCTCTTTCCAAAGTTCTGCAACTTTCGCCTGAACATCTTCGCGCATTTCCCAGTCGTCAATTCTGATTCTTCCTTTTTCATCTACAGGAACCTCAGAACCTGTGTATAATCTTTCCTGGAATAAACGTTGAATCTGTTCGATACATCCTTCGTGAATACCTTCTTCTTTCATAATTTTATATAAAAGAGAAATATACAACGGAATAACCGGAATAGCAGAACTTGCCTGCGTAACCAAAGCTTTATTTACAGATACATAAGCTTTCCCTCCAATAGATTGTAAACTGTCTGTAATTGTAAATGCTGTTGCCTCTAAATGGTCTTTTGCACGTCCAATTGTACCTTTACGGTAAACTGCCTCTGTTAATTCTGGCCCAATGTATGAGTAAGCAATTGTTGTTGCACCTTCTGCCAATAAATTTTCATTTTTTAAAGCATCAATCCACATTGCCCAGTCTTCACCTCCCATTACAGCAACAGTATTTTCAATATCCTCTTCATTTGCCGGAGCGATTGAAACTTCGGTTACATTTCCTGTATGAAAATCAACTGTTTTATTTGTAAATGTTTGTCCGATTGGTTTTAGAACCGAACGGTGCGTAACTCCTGTATTAGGGTTTGTGCGCACTGGCGAAGCTAAACTATAAATTACAAGATCTACCTGCCCTAAATCAGCTTTGATTAAATCTAGTGTTTCTCTTTTTATTTCGTTTGAAAAAGCATCTCCATTGATACTTTTTGCATATAAACCTGCTTTATGAGCCTCTGTTTCAAATGCTGCAGAATTATACCATCCTGGCGAAGCTGTTTTTCCTTCAACTGGCGGTTTTTCAAAAAACACTCCAATTGTAGCAGCGTCAGATCCGAAAGCACTTGTAATTCTTGAAGCTAACCCGAAACCTGTTGAAGCACCAATAACTAATACTTTTTTTGCTCCGGCAATTGCACCTTTTGATTGGATATATTCTATTTGATTTTTAACATTTTGCTCAGCTCCCTTTGGGTGGGCAGTCAAACAAATAAATCCTCTCATTCTAGGTTCTATAATCATACTTTTTTTATTTACTCATAAATCAGCTGCTTATTCTTTACAATAACTGACGGACTAATTTATGTTTGTTTAATTATTTTTCGATGACAAATATAAAGTATTTCTTTAGTTCAACAAGGCTTTGGCGTGATTTAAAGCCGAATCAGAAACGACTGCTCCCGATAACATTTGAGCAATTTCTATAACTCTTTCGTCCTGAGACAGTAGCCTTAATTCCGACTGTGTATCATCGTCAATTGTTGCTTTTGAAACTTTGAAATGCGAATCGCCTTTTGCTGCAATCTGTGGTAAATGGGTAATGGCAAAAATCTGCATTTTAGCACTCATTTCTTTCATAATTTCTCCCATTCTAATGGCAATTTCTCCTGAAACCCCGGTATCAATTTCATCAAAAATTAAAGTTGGTAATTTTGAATACTGAGCCAAAATTGCTTTTACAGCCAGCATAATACGAGACATCTCTCCTCCTGAAGCTACTTTTTTCAACAAACCAAAATCAGTTCCTTTATTGGCTGAAAACAAAAATTGCAATTCGTCTTTTCCGTTTTGGAAATAGGTTTCTGATGGCAGCAATTCCATTTGAAAACGAACATTTGGCATTCCTAATGTCTCTAAAATCGAAATTAACTGATTTGATAAGACCGGAATGGCATTTATTCTATTTTGATGAATAATATCAGCAAAAGCATCCAATTCATTCGCTTTTTGTTCGATTGATTTAGACAAGGTTTCAATTTCTTCTTCTATATTATCTAATTCAAGAAGTGTATTTCCTAAATCTGCCTGAATTTGAAGCAATTCTTCTACAGAGGTAACATGATGTTTCTTTTGTAAATTGAAAATCAACTGCAGTTTTTGACTTACTAATTCTAATTGCTCCGGATCGTTTAATAGTTTTTCAGAAGCATTTTGCAATTCTTTTGAAATGTCATCAAATTCAATTGAAATACTGGTTATTCTTTCAAATAAGTTTTCATATTCCGGAGAAAATGGTGCAATTTTCTGCAAAGCTGCTTTTATTTCATTAAGATTATGAAATACTCCAAACTGTTCTTCGTTTGCAATTACAAGAGATTTATCAATAGATTCTTTTATAATTTCAACATTATTAAGTTTTTCAAAATCAGCTTCTAATTCTGTCTGCTCGCCAGATTTTAATTTAGCCGAAACCAATTCATTCAGCAAAAAGGTATTGTATTCCTGCTCTTTTCCTGAGTCGCTTTGTTTTTTCAGCAAAGCATTTAGTTTTGATTTCTCTGATTTATAAAACTTTAGTAAGTTTTGATAAGACAAAATCGTATCGAAATTATTTGCAATAGCATCAATTATTTTAAACTGAACGCTTTCATCAGAAAGCTCCTGAGTTTGCTGCTGGGAATGAATATCAATTAGAAAAAGGCTTAAATCCTGTAATTCCTGAAGGTTTACAGGACTATCATTTATAAAAGCACGAGATTTTCCAGAAGGCAGAATTTCGCGTCGAATTATCGTTTCATCTTCATAATCCAAATCATTTGCCTGAAAAAAATCTTTTAAATTGTATTTAGAAATTTCAAACTGTGCTTCGATCACACATTTTTCTTCTTTATTTTTTAACGAAGTAAGATCGGCTCTTTTTCCCAGAACAAGTCCAATTGCTCCTAAAATAATCGATTTACCTGCACCTGTTTCACCTGTAATTATAGAAAAACCTTTTGAAAAATCAATAGAAAGCTTTTCAATCAGAGCATAATTTTTAATTGACAGTGAAGTTATCATAAAGGAATTTTATAAATATAAAGGTTAGTTAGTGAAGAAAATAAAAATTAAGTTTTAGAACCTAATTTGAGACCATTTTGTTGAGTTTAATGGCGAAACTTTATTTAAAACATCTGTCAAGTCCGTAACCGGAATACTTGGTCCTCCAGAAAATATAGAAACTATTTCGTCTGATTTTGCATCAAAAAATACTCGTGTTAAAAATGCATTCGGCTTAACCGAATTTAATTTACCTACAAGTATTACAGAAGATTTAATTTTTTCTTTTGCTCCTTTCAAATCATCACTCATTGTATCTAAGCCGGTATGATACAAGAAATTAGTCTGGCGCAAATCGCTGAACATTGGAGAAAGCATATCATTAATTAAATAATAACGATTATTAAGTCCATCAGACTGTGTCCAGCCTTTAAAACCTCCCTGTTGTGCAACGTTTGCAATATTTTGGGCGGTCTCAAGCCATTGATTTCCTGCTCCCATTTGAAAAGTATCAGCATCCATCCCTAAAATCATATAACAATAGAAAGAAATCACAGATACTAGGTTGGATTCGTAAACAGAAGGATTAAACAACAGCGGCTCGTATTCTGTATATTTAAAATTAAAATCTTTGTCGTTAAAATTAAAAACTGGCGATGAATAGGTAGAGTTAAAAATCAACCTTGAAGATTGTACTTGTATTGTTCCTGTAAATTGATCTGAACCGCCTGATGACAAAGTTATATACATAGAACAGTTAATTCTTTCATTTTGTTTTAAGACCGCACCAGTCCAGTCTGTTTTATTCACAAATTCAGATAACGAAGTTTGAAGTGTTTTAAAAACCTGCTGATTCGCATTAGGAAGCCTTTCCGTATTAACAGTTACGGTACAATTTAGCTGCTGTGCCTGAGTAATTCCAAAAAACAAAAAGACTAAAAAAGTAACTATCCTCTTCATACAAATAAAATATTATTTTTTAATTAGCATAAATAGTATTCCTATTTCTTGCTTAGACCACATTCTTAAAATAGTACTATTTTGAAAAATGCGATACTACTTTCTTCAAAATATCTTCTGCTACAAATTCTTTTGCTTTCAATTCCATTGGCTCAATTTTAAAATCTTTATCAATAAAGGTAACTTTATTGGTTTCTTTTTTAAAACCGGCGCCCTCATCCTGCAAAGAATTTAGAACAATCAAATCTAAGTTTTTTTTCTGAATTTTCAACTTAGCATTTTCAATTTCATTTTCAGTTTCTAAAGCAAAACCAATTAAAAATTGATTTTTTTTGATTGCTCCCAAAGAAGATAAGATATCTTTTGTCTTTTCTAATTCAATCGAAAATTCATTTGAATTTTTCTTAATTTTCTGTAAAGCAACTTCTTTTGGTCTGTAATCTGCGACTGCTGCCGCAGCAATTGCCGCATCTACATCATTGAAATAATGATGACAAGCGTCGTACATTTCTTGTGCAGAAATTACATTTACAACTTCAATTGAGGTATTTTTAACTTTGTAATGAGTTGGCCCTGAAACTAAAACAACTTCAGCCCCCAGATTAGCAGCTTCATTAGCAATATCAAATCCCATTTTTCCTGAAGAATGATTTCCTATAAAACGCACGGGATCTATCGCTTCGTATGTTGGACCTGCAGTAATTAGTATTTTTTTTCCTCTTAACGGCAATTTACTTTCTAAATCAGCTTCAAGAAAAGCTATAATATTCTCAGGTTCAGCCATTCGTCCTTCACCAGACAAACCACTTGCTAATTCGCCGCTTTCAGCCGGAATCATAATGTTTCCAAACTGCTTTAGAGCGTTAAAACTAGAAACTGTGGAGGGATGTTTATACATATCCAAGTCCATCGCCGGAGCAAAATAGACAGGACATTTAGCTGATAAGTAAGCTGCAATTAAAAGATTGTCTGAGTTTCCAGTTGTCATTTTAGACAATGTATTGGCAGTAGCCGGGGCAATCAGCATTAAATCAGCCCAAAGTGCTAAATCAACATGATTGTTCCATACAGCATCTGCATCGTCTTCATTAAAAAAACTGGAGTGTACTGGATTTTTAGATAACGTAGAAAGCGTAAGCGGCGTTACAAAATCCTTAGAAGCAGGTGTCATTATCACTTGGACATGTGCACCTGCTTTTATAAAAAGTCGTACTAATGAGGCTGTTTTATACGCTGCAATTCCACCAGAAACTCCCAGTAAAACTTTTTTCCCGTTTAAAACTGACATTATACTGTATTATTTGTTTGAACCTCTGTGGTAAGTTTTACCGTCTAACCATTCCTGAACAGCTAAAGCGTGTGGTTTTGGTAATTTTTCGTAAAATTTAGATACTTCGATTTGTTCTTTATTTTCAAAAACTTCCTCAAGACTGTCATTATAAGTAGCAAACTCTTCTAATTTCTCAGTTAATTCTTTTTTAATTTCAGAATTAATTTGGTTTGCTCTTTTAGCCATAATGGTAATTGCCTCATACACATTTCCTGTTGGTTCTTCAATAACTGTTTTATTGTAAGTTATTGTATTAACAGGAGCATTCGTCTTTTTTAAATCCATGACTTTATTTATTTAGTAAATTTTTGTAAATCTGTTTCAACTCTGGCATTCATCTGATCTGCCTTTTCTTTATACTTTGTATCGCTTTTAAATTTCATCAAATTAGCATAAGCTGTCTGCGCTATTTTTAAACGCTCTTCCATTTTTGCAGGAATACTGTTTATTGCTAGTTGGTATGCTGAATCGTATTTGTAAAACAAAGCATCCTCTTTAAAAGGCGTTCCCGGAAAATCAGCTATAAAATTATCAAAAGCTACAAGAGCTGATTTGTAATCTGAAATTGTATTGTATCCTTTAGCATTTTCGTATGCTTTTTTCTCTAATTTTCCATTCAGAATTTTCACTGCTTCATTTGCCTGAGCAAGGTACTCTGAGTTTGGATAATTATCGATAAACGTTTGTAACTTATCTAAAGCTTTTACAGTATCAGCCTGATCTAAGCTGTAAACCGGCGCTAATTTTGAATAGCTGTAAGCCCCTAAAAATGCCGCTTCCTGTACTTTTTCACTTCTTGGATAACCAGAAACAAAGCTTTCAAACTGATAACCAGCTAAGTAATATTGCTTTGTTTTATAATAAGACTGAGAAAACATATAAAAAAGTTTTTCCGCCTGAGGCTTACCTCTATATGTAGGTGCTAATTGTTCAAAAAGACGAATCGCTTTTGAATATTTACCAGCATCATACATTTTTGTCGCTACTTGAAATTTTGCTGCAACATCTTCATTTTTTAATGCTTTTTGATACTCACTACAAGAACAAAAAAGGGCAACAACAATTAATAGAGATACTATTTTTTTCATTTTCTTACTTTTATTATGATTTCTTTCGACACTATGCCAAAGCAAAACCACACCGAAGTTTCGGTGGCAAATTTAGTTATTAATTTAGCGACTGCAAAATAATTTTTTAGTATATTAAAATACTAACACTTTAACAATTATTTAATGCTGTTTTTTACAAACTCATTTAGTCTTTGTGCTAAAGATTCATCAACCGAAACCAATGGTAAACGAACAGTATTATCAGCAATACCAAGGGCTTGAAACACTTGTTTGATTCCGGCTGGATTTCCCTGCTCGAAAATCATATCGATACAGTCCGACAAAAAGTATTGTGTTTTAAACGCTTCCGCAACTTTTTTATTTAATCCTAAACGAATCATTTCTGTAAATTCTTTTGGAAATCCTTGTCCAATTACCGAAATCACTCCTGCTCCACCGGCTAAAACTATCGGCAAAGCAATCATATCATCTCCTGAAATTACAAGAAAATCTTTTGGTGCGTTTTTGATAAGCTGTAAAGCCTGCGCCATATCTCCTGCAGCTTCTTTTATAGCCACTACATTATCAAAATCATTTGCTAAACGAATTACCGTTGACGGAAGCATATTACTTGACGTTCTTCCCGGTACGTTATATAAAATTACAGGTATCGGAGATGCCTCAGCGATGGCTTTAAAATGCTGATAAATCCCTTCCTGTGTTGGTTTATTATAATAAGGAGAAACAGAAAGTATTGCTTCAAATGCCGAAAAATCTCTTGTCTTCAATTCCTCAACAATCTGCATCGTATTATTACCCCCTACTCCAAGAACCAATGGCAGTCTTCCTTTATTAACATCAATAACAGTGTTAATAACCAGTTCTTTCTCGCTTTCTGTCAGGGTTGCATTTTCTGCAGTAGTACCCATAACTACAAGATATTCCACTCCTCCGTCTATCGAAAAGTTAACAATGCGCTGCAATGCTTCGATATCTACTGAAAAGTCTTTTTTAAATGGGGTTACAAGCGCAACACCAGTTCCTATTAATGATTGCATATTTTAATTTATAATTTTATTTTATACTTTTTAAATACTTAAACAATTCAGAAATGAAAAGTTTATACTCTGCCATTGTAGTATCTATCATCCATCGGTTCAAATTGTTATCAACTGATGAAAATCCTACTTTAAATTTTGCTTTTGATTTGCTGGTTATCATCATCAAAACAGCATTTTCAAGATCATAATAACTAATCAAAAGATCAAATTCTGTATCTGTAAATTCATTTAAAAAAGCTTCTGTGATCTGCCCTCTCCAATCGATATGTTTTTTACCAAAAGTAGGTTTAGAATAGATTTTTTTCTTTTTGAATTTCTGTCTGTACGCAACAATTTTTATGTTCTCCGGGGCAATTCCGTTTGAAACAAGTTCTTTTATTAACTCCTTTGAATAACGAAATTTACTCTCATCTACTAGTAAACCAATTGTTTGTATATTGCTTGTAAAGACTTCATTTTTGAGAATATTCAAGTTATTTTTTAATGATTTTTTTACAAAAAATTCCTTTATATAATTTAAAAACATAGTACTTTTACAAATTACAAAATTAATTATTTAAGCCGCATTTAAAATGGTAAAACTAAAAAAGTATAACCGATTTTTAAAACTTTTTGTTATATTCTTAACAGTATTTTCAATATTTTCCTGCAGTCACAAGAATTATAACCTGACTAAGATAGAAGGAAAACAGCTTCCTGTAACAGAAAGCATCTCTCAAACCCCTCAAATTGAAACTTTTATTAAACCTTATCGTGATCATATAAATAAGGATTTGGATAATGTTTTGGCCTATTGCCCGGAAACACTGGACAAAAGTACAGGCAAATGGCAGACTACTATTGGTAATCTTCTTGCTGATGTTTGTTTAGAACGAGGAAATAAAGTTTTTAATACCCGCGAGAAAAAAAATATCGATCTGTGTTTCTTAAATCATGGCGGTATCAGAGCTATTTTACCAAAAGGAAATGTTACAACAAGATCCGCTTTTGAAATTATGCCTTTTGAAAACAATTTGGTTGTTCTGGCTCTCAAGGGCGAACAGATTTTAGAAATGACTTCTTATATTATTAAGGAGAAAAAACCACATCCTTTATCCGGAATGACTTTTACAATTGCAAAAGACAATACGGCAAAAAATATACTGATCCAGGGAAAACCTTTGGATGTAAACAAAATTTATTATGTTGCCACAAATGATTATTTGGCAAATGGCGGTGACAGTATGACTTTCTTTGCAAAAAATATTCAGAAATATGATTTGAATTACAAACTAAGAAATGTTTTAATTGATTATTTCAAAGAGGTTGACACAATTCCGGTTCCAAGAGACGTTAGAATTACAGAAGAATAAAAAACAAGCTCATATTTTTATATGCGCGTAAAAATTTTAGCCACAGATTAAAAAAACTCGATGCAAATCTTTTTAATTTCTGGTGTAAAAATTAAATAATAAAATATCGTTCCGCAAAAAACATACAAAATGAAAAGAAGAGAATTTATCGAAAAAACAGCTGCAAGTACTGCCTTATTAAGTTTAGGATTGTCTTTGAGCAGTTTTGAAACCAGCGATATTAAACACTTAACGATTCTTCATACTAATGATGTTCACAGTCATATAGATCCATTTCCGGCTGATGATCCCCGCAACCCAAACAAAGGCGGTGTGTCTCGTCGTGCCGCACTTATTGAAACCATTCGTCAGGAAAACCCAAATGTGCTTTTATTAGACGCCGGAGATATTTTTCAGGGAACTCCGTATTTTAATTATTATGGCGGCGAACTCGAATTTAAATTGATGAGCATGATGAAATATGATGCTTCTACAATTGGAAATCATGATTTTGATAATGGTCTTGACGGCCTTTATGCACAAATGCCGCATGCAAGTTTTGAGTTTATCTGCTCAAACTATGATTTTAAAAACACCGTGATGAACGGACTTGTAAAACCTTATAAAATTTTTAATAAAAATGGTATTAAGGTTGGTGTTTTTGGTGTCGGAATTGAACTTCAGGGGTTAGTTGATAAACAGTTATACAAAGAAACCGTTTATAACAATCCTGTTGAAATTGCGCAGGACATGACGCAGTTATTAAAGAAAGAAGAAAAGTGTGATTTAGTTATTTGTCTTTCGCATCTTGGTTACAAATATAAAGATGATGAAAATAAGATTTCCGATTTAAAGTTTGCCGCGCTTACTCAGGATATCGATTTGATTATTGGCGGTCACACGCATACTTTTCTGGACAAACCAACTGTTGTAAAAAATAAAGCAGGACAGGATGTATTAGTAAATCAGGTGGGTTGTTATGGAATTAACTTAGGCCGAATTGATTTTTACTTTGATAAAGATAAAGCTCACAGCAATCAGGCAAGATCAATTATTGTATAAGGCTTTTCTCTGCATTTTAGTTTTCTCGAGGAAATATTCTACCATAAAAAAATAGGCCAGAATTTGCGTCACATCTCGAATTAAAACGAGTACAACCGAATAGGAAAAGTACTCGTTGAAAATATAGAATATATCCGAGAATATATAGCTTACTGACATTAGGGACATTAAAAGTGTAATAAATGTTCCTTTTGTTATATAGCTTACAAATGAAAAATAGCTTATTAAACTCAGTATGATTCCGTAGAGAACAAAGATGATATTAAATTTCTGCATGTTGTCAAATTTCATGCTGAGTACAGAAATAAGCAGGTATACAATAAAAACAACTACTATAGAAATAGGCAGTATATCTTTCTTTACAAGTTTTATTCTTTCATGTTCCCTTATAAAAAGAAGCATTATTAAGGAATAAACAACTAAGAAACTAATAACACCGCCAATCTCAGAAACCTCAACATCCATAAGGTCAAATACCTGCCCTATAAAACAAAAAAGAAAAATAAAACTTTCTGTTTTTTTTATCTTAAATTCATTACTGATCAAAAAATAGATAAAAATAGCAGGCAATACTATTGCTTTGGCATAAA
The DNA here is from genome assembly GCF_001879205.1 of Flavobacterium johnsoniae. Lineage (GTDB taxonomy): Bacteria > Bacteroidota > Bacteroidia > Flavobacteriales > Flavobacteriaceae > Flavobacterium > Flavobacterium johnsoniae_A. Next base: position 7,491 of record NZ_MLFK01000008.1, on the reverse strand, counting down.
TCGCCATAAAATCCTGTTTTGTACAATCAAAAATAATTGTGAACAGTAATGCTAGAAAAAATAAAATTAACGATGGTTTATTGGCCTTCATTCAGTTTTGTTATAAAATCATCTTCTGATAGTATAGGAATATTTAATTTTGTTGCTTTTTCTAATTTAGCCGGTCCCATATTATCTCCCGCTACGACAAAGTCGGTTTTTGCAGAAATTGAACTTCCTACTTTTCCACCATTATCTTCTATCGCTTTTTTTAATTCATCTCTTGAAAATTGGCTGAAAACTCCTGAAACAACAAAAGTTTTTCCAATAAATTTCTCGGTAGCATTTGGGTTTATTCTTTCTACAATTTCAAATTGAACACCATAATTTTTTAATCGTTCAATTATGATTTTATTTTCTTCGTTTTCAAAAAATTCTATAACACTTCTGGCGATTCTTTCTCCAATTTCGTCAACTAGAATTAAATCCATTAAAGAGGCCTGGCTTAGTGCGTCGATATTTTTATAATGTTTGGCTAATTTTTTCGCCACTGTTTCTCCCACAAAACGAATTCCTAAAGCAAATAAGACACTTTCAAACGGAATTTCTTTGGATTTTTCTACGCCTTTTACCAAATTTTCGGCTGATTTTTGTGCCATTCTTTCTAACGGAAGAATATCTTCGACTTTCAATTCGTATAAATCCGCATAATTGTGTACTAATCCGTTATTGAAAAGCAGGGCCACAGTTTCTCCTCCAAGCCCTTCAATATCCATTGCTTTTCTTGAAATATAATGCTGAATTCTGCCAATAATCTGAGGCGGACATCCATAAAAATTTGGGCAATAATGATTGGCTTCGCCGGCATTTCTCACCAATTCGATCTGACATTCCGGACAATGTGTAATGTATTGTGTCGGCTCTGAATTTTCCGGGCGTTTTTCTAAATCTACGGCAATAATTTTAGGAATAATTTCGCCTCCTTTTTCAACAAAAACGGTATCGTTTATTCTAATATCCAGTTTTTCGATCTGATCGGCATTATGAAGAGAAGCTCTCTTTACAATGGTTCCTGCCAATTGAACAGGTTCAAGATTAGCAACCGGAGTAATTGCTCCCGTACGCCCAACCTGATAGGAAATCGATTTTAATTTCGTTGAAACCTGCTCCGACTTAAATTTATAGGCAATGGCCCAACGTGGGGATTTTGCTGTATATCCTAATTCTTCCTGAGAATGAATACTGTTAACTTTTATAACTACACCATCTGTTTCATAAGGTAGTTTATGACGGTGAACGTCCCAATAATCAATAAAGTCAAAAACCTCCTGCATGTTGTTGACTAATTTGGCTTCATTTGGCACTTTGAATCCCCATTTTCTGGCCGATTCCAGTCCTTCAAATTGAGATTTAAAAGGTAAATTATTCCCTGTTACAAAATACAATAAACATTCTAACGGACGTTTTGCAACCTCAGCGCTGTCTTGCAGTTTTAAACTTCCCGAAGCTGTATTTCTTGGGTTTGAGTAAGGGGTTTCTCCAATTTCAATTAATTCCTGATTCATTTTTTCGAAACCGGCAAAAGGCAGAATAATTTCTCCGCGGATATCAAATTTTGCAGGATAATCTCCTTTTAATTTTAAAGGAATAGATTTTATGGTTTTAATATTATTAGTCACCTCATCTCCCTGAAAACCATCGCCTCGTGTAAGCGCCTGAACTAATTTTCCGTTTTCGTATGAAATACTTATTGAAGCTCCATCATATTTTAATTCGCAGGTATACTGCAGATTAACATTTCCTAAAACACGCTGAATTCTGTTTTCCCAGTCGATCAAATCTTCTTTTGAATAGGAATTATCAAGGGAATACATGCGGTATTGGTGTGCAACAGTTTTAAAGTTTTTTGTAACTGTACCGCCTACTCGCTGTGTTGGAGAATCTTCGTCAAAAAACTCCGGATGTTTGTTCTCTAAATCCTGCAGTTCTTTTAGTTTGATATCAAAATCGTAATCAGAAATTGTGGCATTATCTAGCACATAATAATTGTAATTATGTTGATTAAGTTCGTTTCGTAAGGTTTGAATGGTTTCCTGAATACTCATAAAATATTAAAATAATGCTGGTTGTAATTGAGAATAAATAATATCAAAATTAGGATTATTTTTGTTTTGAAAGACATTAAAAACGCAAAGTTTTATAAAATCAAAAATCAGGCAGCAAAAATATGCGGCCTGATTTTCTCCTTGTCCATTATTCTTAAAAAAGAATTTAAAAAAACCAACTTCCAAATGGTTTCTACGTTCTATATTTTTACACTGATAATCAAACCACTAGCAAACAAATATAGTACTATTTTTGAATAATGATAAAATCGGAGCGTCTGTTAAGCAAATGTTCTTCTTCAGTACATTTCACTCCGTTTTTGCATTTATTAATTAAGCGGCTTTCGCCGTAACCAATGGCGCTTTCAATTCTCGAAGCGTCTATGCCTTGTGAAAGAATATAATCTCTTGTTGACTTGGCTCTGTTGTCAGAAAGTTTCAGGTTATAAGAATCTTTTCCGCGTGAATCTGTGTGCGATTCAATTTTGATTTTGATGTTTGGAAATTTCTGCATCACAAAAACAACTTTCGTTAATTCTTCAATAGCCAAAGGCGTGATGTCGTATTTGTCGTAATCAAAATAAATTGGTTTAACATCTACCATTTCTACCCCTTTCTTTTTAACTACTAAATCATCATAATTGCTCAGTTCAAAATTCACATCTTTAATTTCGCCTTCGTTTTCCTTTGTAGTTTCTACTGTTTTTTCGTCACTGCTGTAATTTGGCTTTGCAGCAATCAAATTCACGACTTTGTTACAAGGAACCACAATGGCGTATTTCCCTTCATAATTGGTTTTCGTCTCTCCTAAAACTTCTTTAAAAGAATTGTAAGCCATTACAGTAACGTCTGTCAAAGGTTTTTTGGTTTTTCTGTCAACTGCCATTCCGGAAATGCTTTGGTTACAAACAGGTTTTCCTTTTACGAACGCATAAATATCATCATCTCCTTTACCTCCTGCTCTATTAGACGAAACATAACCGTAAGCATCCGTTTTATCTACGATATAAGCAAAATCGTCTTTGTTACTGTTTATTGGAGCTCCAAGGTTTCTTGGCACCGTGAAATTTCCATCGGCTAAAAATTTGCTTTCGTAAACATCTAAATCACCTAAGCCATAGTGTCCGTCTGAAGAGAAATACAGGATTCCGTTTCGGTAATAAGGAAAAACCTCATTACCCATTGTATTGATATTTGGTCCCAAATTTAGTGGAGAGCTCATCGTTCCGTCGGCAGCAATTTTTACGACGTACAAATCCGTTTCACCAAAACCTCCCGGCATATCTGATGCAAAGAAAAGCCATTGTCCGTCATCGCTTAAACTTGGGTGGCCAACTGAGTAATCGTCGTTGTCAAAGAATACTTTTTGCGGATTTTCAAGTTTATTGTCTACAATTGAACCTTTGATGATTTGAAAATTGTTGATTTTGTTTTCATCAACAACCAATTTATTTTTCTTTACAATGTTTGTAGAATAATAAATAGTTTTTCCACTTGGATCAAAACTAGCAGTAGCTTCATGATATTTACTCATTACATTTGGCAGAAATATTGTTTCGTTGAACAAACTTCCATCAGCAGGATTTCTTTCTGAAACATATAAATTCAAGAAAGGCTGATTGTTCCATGTATACAATTTTTCGCTAAACTTAGTTGTATCTCTTGCCGAAGTAAAGACTATTTTATCTCCAAAAAATGTGGCTCCAAAATCAGATTTGCTGGTGTTAATATCCAAATTTTTAATCGTATAAAGCGGTCTTGCTTTTGCCAGACTATCCAATTGTTTCTTTTGAGCAACGTATCTGTTAATCTCTTTCTGATCTCCTTTTTTATCGAGATATTCCTTCGTGATTTTATCTGCCTGATCGTAATCCATAACCGCTTTCATGGTTTGAATATAACGCAGGTAGTAAATATCCGTTAAATTATTGCCTTGAACTTCGTAAAGTTTTTTATACCATTTTAATGCATTTCGCGCATCTGAAATAAAATAATACGAGTCGGCGGCATTTTTTAACGTTTGAGCCGTGGGATTTTTGATGTTTTGCAAAATTTCCTCATACGCTTTTGAAGCATCAGCATATGAATAATTTCTAAACAATGCATCGGCTTGTTTTAAATTAGTCTTTTGAGCAAAACTAAACGTAATGCTCAAGACTAAACTCAGGATATATAGTTTTTTCATATGTTTTGTTTTTAGAAGAATCGAGGAGACTTGATTTTGCTTTGATTTTTATTGAATGTATAACGCAGAATGAACTCATGAGTTCCGTCGTTGTATTTATTCAATCCGCTTACAGTGTAATCAAAAGCATATCCGAGATAAAAACTTTTTGATATTTGAAAACCTGCCAAAATACTGATCGAATCATCTGTTCTATATGATCCACCAATAACAAATTTTTCATAAATCATAAAATTCGCCGATATATCAGCAGTGAGCGGTGCTCCGCTTACTGCTTTTACTAAAAATGCTGGTTTGAACTTTAAATTTGGGTTCAAATCAAAAACATATCCTCCCATTAAATAATAATGTAAACGATCATAATCTATAGATTCCTGAACATCATCATAATAGTTGTTCTGAATAAAACTAGGGATTGAGAAACCTAAATACCATTTTTCTGTATAATAGTAGATTCCTGCTCCAACTGCTAATTTCATCTGGTTGTCGATATTTTGATTCAAAAGGACATCTGTCCCGTCATAATATCTTCCTTTAGACCAATCTATATTTAACATTCTCATACCTGCTTTAAGACCAAAAGCCAATCTTTTTTCATATCCAAGAGGCACTGAATAAGAGAAGTTTCCGTCAAGATATAATTCGTTTGAAGGTCCAATTTTGTCGTTGACAACACTTAACCCTAAACCAATTTTTTCATTTCGAAGCGGTGCGTGAATAGAAAACGACTGCGTTTCTGGCGCTCCCGAAATTCCTACCCACTGAGAACGATGCAAAAGAGTTGCTTCTAAACTGCCGGTTGATCCGGCATAAGCCGGATTTACCGCCATTGTGTTATACATATATTGTGTATACTCGGGATCTTGCTGTGCACTGGCACATATTGTGATAAAAGAACATATTAAAATGAAATACGTTTCTAATGGTTTTATATATAGTTTCATAACGATACTTATTTAGTTTAATTAATTAGATGATTAATAGAAATGCTTATCTCATAATAGATAACCATCCTTTTTTAACCGTTCCATCTCCAATGGTAATCACATAAAAATAAGTACCTGTTGGCAGCATATCTCCTCTATTAACAACTCCGGATACATTTGCAGTTCCGTCCCAATCGTTTTCATAATGTTGTCTGCTGTACACTAATGAACCATATCTATTATAGACTTTCAATTCATTATTAGGATATGATTCGATACAATCAATTCTAAACAGATCATTCGCTCCATCATTATTTGGTGTGAACTCATTGTAAACTGTTAAACAAATTGGTTCAACTGAAGCCGAAGCTGAATTGTTTGCCGCATCAACATCTAAAGGAGTTGAAATTTCTATAGCCGCAACATTTAGATAGTTTCCGCTGGATAATACCTCAGCAACTACTGTAAGTACAACACTTTGGCCTGATGCTAAAGTTGGTATTGTCCAAAGTCCTGTTGCTGGATCGTATGTTCCGCCTGTTGTGCTGGAGCTTACTAAATCGTATCCGCTTGGTAAAAGTTCACTCACAATTGTATTTATGAAACTTCCCTCGCCCACATTGTTTACTGTTATAGTAAAGGTTACTTTATCTCCAAAATTAGGAGTAGGATTATCTACTACATTCGTAATTGTTATATCAGAACAAGTGGCAACATTTACGTTCAAGAACTTAGTCGTGGTTTCGTTACAATTATTAATGTAAGTAACCGAAACTCTTCCCGGTCCTATATCAGACCATGAAACTGTTACAGTTCCGTCAGCGTTTCCTCCGCCAGAAAGAATAGTTCCGTTTGTAATGGTCCAAACATAATCTGATTTTCCATTTGCAATTGAATACGTTACACCTTTGAAAACACATGGAGTATCATCATTAGTAGTAAGTTGTACTAAAGCATCGTTCTCAAAATTAACCGTAATACCTAGTCTGCCTGCATTTTGACATCCGTTAGTTGTGTTATTAAGCGGTGCTGCAAAATAGGTTCCTGCAGTCAGCTCTGTACCTGCTGCTAATGGAGTTCCTCCTGTTGCAGAACTGTAGAAAATTACATTTGCTTCATTAACCACAATATTTTCGATTGTTGGATGTGCTGATAAACAGAATGTTTGTGTTGTTCTAGGTGTTGTAACAATACCCGGAGTACTTACTAAAACTGTAACAGCTAACCTTACCGGATTTTCGCAATTAGTACTACTTGCAACCGCACCGTAATAAGTACCTGTAGCCAAAGCTGTTGTCGCTGGAATTGCTGTTCCTCCTGTTGCTGTGCTGTACCAAACAACATTTGCTTCATTTACCTGAATATTAGCAACTGTTGGTGCATTTACTGAACAAAACTCCTGTGCCGTATCGGTTGTTGTTGGTGTCGGACTTGGATCTGATACTGTAACTGTAACTTGTAAACGAGTTGCGCTTTCGCATCCAGATGCCGGGTCTACAATGTTTCCAAAATAAATACCAGAAACTAAAGGAGTATTTGCCGGAATTGCAGTTCCGCCGGCTGCACTGCTGAACCAAGTAACGCCAGTTTGGTTAACCTGAATATTGGCTACGGTTGGCGATGCTGTTGAACAGAAAGTTTGAGCTGCATTATTAGTTGTTGGATTTGTTGTGTTTCCAACTGTAACTGCAACTGCCAGTCTAACACTGCTTGAACATCCTGTCGCCGGATCTAGAATAGCACCATAATAAGTACCATTTGCTAATGCCGTTGTGCTAGCAATTGGTGTACCGCCTGTTGAAGCACTGTACCAAATTACATTTGCTTCATTTACCTGAATATTAGCCACTGTTGGCGCATTTCCAGAACAGAAAGTTTGTGAAGCTGCATTGGTTGTTGGTGTAAGAGGATCTGTTACATTAACCGCTACTGCTAATCTTGCATTGCTTTCACATCCTGCAGCATCTTGTATCGCTGCATAATAAGTACCGCTCGTCAAGACGGTTGTTGATGGAATTAATGTTCCTCCTGTTAATGCTGTGTACCAAACAATGTTGGCTTCATTAAACTGAACACTTGCAAAAGTTGGAGCATTCACTAAACAGAAGTTTTGAGTTCCTGCTGTTACTAATGTTGGCGTTCCAGGATCATTAACATTAATTGTTACTGATAGTCTTGCAGCACTTTCACAACCTGTTATAGGATTATTTATGGCTGCATAATAAGTCCCACTTGTTAATGCAGTTGTTGATGGAATCGCTGTTCCGCCTGTTAATGCTGTGTACCAAACAATATT
>NZ_MLFK01000007.1 GCF_001879205.1 Flavobacterium johnsoniae | reverse complement strand
CACTAAACAGAAATTTTGTGTTCCTGCTGTTACCAATGTTGGTGTTCCAGGATCCGTAACGCTAATCGTTACCGTTAATCTTACATTACTTTCACATCCTGCAGCATCTTGTATCGCTGCATAATAAGTACCGCTCGTCAAGACGGTTGTTGATGGAATTAATGTTCCTCCTGTTAATGCTGTGTACCAAACAATGTTAGCTTCATTAAACTGAACACTTGCAAAAGTTGGCGCATTCACTAAACAGAAGTTTTGAGTTCCCGCTGTTACCAATGTTGGTGTTCCAGGATCAGTTACTGTAACTGCGACTGCTAATCTTACATTGCTTTCGCAAGTTGTTGTTGGATCTTTTATCGCTGCGTAATAAGTTCCCGCAGTTAATACTGTTGTAGATGGAAGTAAATTTCCTCCCACTAAAGCATCGTACCAAACTATATTTGCTGCCACCGCAGGACTAACATCAATAACCGCCAATGTTGGTGCATCTACCAGACAGAATTCCTGAGCTGTATCAGCAATTGCTGGCGTTCCAGGATCATTTACTGTAACCGCAACTGCTAATCTTACGTTACTTTCACAAGTTGTTGTTGGATCTTTTATAGCTGCGTAATAGGTTCCTGTTGCTAATGCTGTTGTAGATGGAACTAAATTTCCTCCCACTAAAGCATCGTACCAAACTATATTTGCTGCCACCGCAGGGCTAACGTCAATAGCTGCTAATGTTGGCGCATTTACCAGACAGAATTCCTGAGCTGTATCAGTAATTGCTGGAGTTCCAGGATCAGTTACTGTAACAGCTATCGCTAATCTCACATTGCTTTCGCAAGTTGTTGCTGGATCTTTTATGGCTGCATAATAGGTTCCAGTTGCTAGTGCTGTTGTAGATGGAACTAAATTTCCTCCCACTAAAGCATCGTACCAAACTATATTTGCTGCCACTGCAGGGCTAACATCAATAGCTGCTAATGTTGGTGCATTTACCAGACAGAATTCCTGAGCTGTATCAGCAATTGTTGGTGTTCCAGGGTCAGTCACGCTGATGGTTACTGCTAATCTAACATTGCTTTCACAAGTTGTTGCTGGATCTTTTATAGCCGCATAATAGGTTCCAGTCGCCAGTGCTGTTGTAGAAGGAACTAAATTTCCTCCCACTAAAGCATCGTACCAAACTATATTTGCTGCCACCGCAGGACTAACATCAATAACCGCCAATGTTGGTGCATCTACCAGACAGAATTCCTGAGCTGTATCAGCAATTGTTGGTGTTCCAGGGTCAGTCACGCTGATAGTTACTGCTAATCTAACATTGCTTTCGCAAGTTGTTGTTGGATCTTTTATCGCTGCGTAATAAGTTCCCGCAGTTAATACTGTTGTAGATGGAAGTAAATTTCCTCCCACTAAAGCATCGTACCAAACTATATTTGCTGCCACTGCAGGACTAACGTCAATACTTGCTAATGTTGGTGCATCTACCAGACAGAATTCCTGAGCTGTATCAGCAATTACTGGCGTTCCAGGGTCAGTTACTGTAACATTTACTGCTAAACGTACTGAACTCTCACAACCACTTGCATCTTTTATGGCTGCATGATAAATTCCGTCTGCCAATGCAGTGGTTGGATCCAAAGCAGTTCCGCCTATAGATGCAAGGTACCAAACTACATTTGCTTCATTTACCTGAAGATTTGCTACAGTTGGATTGTTTACGGTACAGAAATCCTGGGTAGTATCATTAGTTGTCGGCGTAGCCGGATCGTTGATAATTACGGTAACGGCTTTAAGCTCTCCGTTTCTATTTTGACATGTATTATCACTTGTAACAGCTGCATAATAAGAAATAGGACTCATTGCTGTTGTTAAACCTGAAGCAGTTAAAGCTCCTGTACTGCTGACTGCATAAGTTACTCCGTTAATTATTGCTCCATTAAAAATAGGTTGCGTTTTATTAGCATCTAAATACCAAAAGAACACCGGATTTACTAATGTACTTGTTGGGGTTAAAACTGCATCGGTATCATGACAGATGGAAGCATTATCTACACTAATATCTGTTACAAGAGAAGTTGGTAAAATTGTAAATGTTACCTGTTTTCTGTCTGCCGGAGCAGTTTCACAATATTCATCTGAACTAACTCCAACATAATAAGTATAAGTTCCAGGAGTTAATGCAGTCAAGATTAATTTAGGAGTTGTTTCTCCTGCTATTTCCTGACTAGTGGTGCCATCAAAACTATACCAATGGTATACTGGGTTAGTGAGAACCGGAGTACCACTTAAAATTGCATCTAGTGTTACGGTACCATCTTCAGAACAAATAATCGTACTATTTCCTCCGTTTATAGTAACATTTGCAATTGCAGCGGCAGGTGTCGTTGCTCTAACTACTACAGTTACTTCTCCTCTTTCTAAAGCTGGACAGCCGTAGCGAATTGGTTGAATGTAGTATTTGTAAGTTCCTGCAGCCAATGTTTCCGGAAGTGTATAAGTCTGGCCGCTCGCTAATTGATTTCCTCCGGTTGGTGAATCAAACCATGCATAATCGGCACAGGATTTTACAGGAACCTGGAGCACAATATCTGCCCCTGGACAAACCGTGACTTTATTGTCAAGATCGCTTCCTATAACTTTAGTATTAGTTACACGGTCAATAGTATGAACTCTAAGCTGATCTAATACACTTGCAACACCTCCAAAACTAATAACTACTTTGTCATAAGGCTGAGTTTGAGGCGCAACGATTGTCATAGCCATTGTATCTCCTGAAAGCAGTTTTAAAGTCAATAAACTACTTGTATTTTGTATTGGCGCACCAACAGGAATGTTTCCTGAATACAATTGAATATTGAATCCAGTAAGTAAATTAAGATTTAAAAGTGTTCCAGGTTTTGAAATTGTAATTCTTAAACTGTCACCCACCATAGATGGCGTTCTAAAAGTTGTGGTAAGCTCGGCGGCAGCAAGTACTCCAGCTCCGCTAAACATTGTAGCATAAGTCGCAACATCACCATCCGCTATATTCCAAGGATTAGAAACTCCCACAGTAGCAGTTAAGGCCCCAACTCCTAAATCTCTTACGCCAGAGAAAACATCTTCAATATCACCTTGACCACAAGCAATTTGCGTTACTTGTTTTTTGTAATAAGCATCATAAACATTAATGTTTTGAGCGACACTTAAAACAGATCCAAGCTGTACACGTATACCATCATAGTCCTGAAGGCCCGAAGTATTAGAAGGAACAAATGTATATTCGAATGAATTTTGTCCCGGTAGTAAGTTTAATAATGATCCTGAAACAGATTGTAATGTTCCTATATCTATTGGATTGTTTGCTCCATCTCGTTTAGTTCCTATTACTGAGATATTTTGTCCTACAGCAAGTAAACTATTGGCCAGACCCAATTTTACTGTTACCGGAGTTCCTTTAGGAATAGTCGTTGGCCATTGTAAATTCTGCCACGTAGTTCCAATACCCAAAGCTCCCAGACCAGCAGTAATTGTTGAAAAAGTACTTGGATCATCATCTACAGCGAGAGGACCATCTGTTACTGATCCTGTAATAATAGTACCTGATAATTGAGAATTAGCATATACTCTTTCTAATAAAGAGTCACAAGCAGCAGGATCAATAACACTAATCGTTACAGTCTGACTAGTTGTACAACTTCCGTTACTGGCTACTACAGTATAAGTATAAACTCCAACTGTATTAAGAACGCCTGTATTGTTTGATGGCAGCACATTTCCTTGTGGATCATACCAGGTTATTGTTCCATTTGATGAAGCAGTTAATGCTACTGAGGTTCCCGCACTAACAGCGATTGAACTTGTTACTCCTGTTAATGTTGGTAATGGATTAACTGTTACTGCTACCGGTAATATTGCAGATGGACAATCAGCACCGGCTGTTTGTGCCTGAATAAAATAATTACCGCTAACCGTTATATTTGCTGCCGCCTGCTCCGTAATTGGATTACTTGCCGCATCAAAGAAAGTATAAGTTGTATTTCCTGATGTATCTAAACCTACGATAGCATCTTTCAAATTTACTTTTGCACAAGCACTGTATGGATTTGTAACGTTTAAACTTGAGGCTGTAGGATAATTTACTACAACTTCTTTTAAAGTTCCATTTACATTCTCACAAGTACCTCCGTTAAGAACAGATACATAATAAGTATAAGGAGCATTAGCCGCAATAAGTCCGCTAATTGTTAGTGCTCCCGTTGTAGGATCTTTTACATAAGTTACTCCCGCTGTAGTACCTGTAGTAATTTCCTGTGTTTTATTTTGATCTGTGTAATATTTAAACGTTGCTCCCGCTAAAGCAGATGTTGGAGCTAATACAATTCCTCCTGCACAAGAAGCAGTTAAAGGACTTGCAATTGTAATATCCGCCGCTGTTGGAATAGATAATACATTAACCGTAACAGGCTGACGAACACTATTAATACAAGTTCCGCCACGAGTTGCTTCTAAATAATAAATTGTAGTAGCTGTTAATGGAAGAGTTGGGCTGACAGCCACAATATTTCCACCTGTAGGAGCATCATACCATGTAAAGGTTTCAGTTCCTGTAGACGAAGCTGCTAATGTTGCCGTTTGTCCGGCACAAATTGGCGCTGCTGCTCCGGTTATTACAGCATTTGGAAATCTATAAGAAGCTCCGTAAACATTTAAAGTTGTTAATAAGCCAACTAATGCTCCCAATCTAATATCAACTCTGTCGAATGCAGCAGTCGTTGGGTAACTAACTTTAAATTTGTTGCCTGACAATATTTGCAAATTCAATAAACTATTGTTTACTGCCAGTCTGCCTGGATTTTCAGATCCTCCAAGAGAAGTTCCTATACTTACAGATCCCAGCAATGCAATATCAGCAAGACCACCAGGTAATTCTAATTCGACATCAATAATATCTCCTGCCTGACCAGGTGTCAGAAAATTTAATTGTTGTTGTATGTATGAATTAAGTACTCCCGCAGTTATAGTCAAAGAAGCAAATGTATTTGGGTTTCCGTCAACAGCGTTAGGGCCGTTAATTCCATTACATAAAACACATAATAAACCAGGGTCCACAGTTATTGCTTGTGTACTTGGCTGTAAACAAGTACTAACGGTATTGGTTACCATCACGTTAATTGCAGCTCTTGAACTACTTCTACAGTCCGTTGAATTATCTGCAGCTTCAACATAAAATGTTTTATTTGCAGTTAAAACAGGATTAGGTGTATAGGTACTACTGCCTGTTCCTTGCAAGAGATTTCCTCCTGTTGGGGCATCATACCAAAAATAAGAGAACCCAGAATTACTCACAACAGCCAACTGCACATTCTGACCTGACTGAATAATAACGCTTGAAGATACAGGAACCGGAGGCGCTGGTCTGGGGCTGACATTTACATTAAATGCTGTACGAGCACTTAAACAAGATCCAATTACCGCTTCAATATAATAAGTAGTTGGAACAGTTAAACTTGGCGTTACAAAAGAAGTTCCTGTAAATACCAAAGTTCCTCCTGTAGCAGCATCATACCAATTGTAAGTTGTACCTGCAACTGGAGATTGAATTGCTATTGTTGTAGTTGCTCCACTGCATAAATTTGATGGCCCGGTAAAAACTACCGTTGGCGCAACAGGGTTATTTACTGTAACTGTAACAGGATTTCTTTCACTATTTACACAGCCATTACGAGTAACTTCTACATAATAAGTTGTATTAGCAGTCAATGCTGGCGTTGTGTAATCTGCTGTACTAGCCAATAAGTTTCCACCAGTTAAAGCGTCATACCATTTTATAGTTTCTCCTAAATTTGCAGTTGCTGTTAACGTAGTAGTCTGCCCGCCGCAAATTGTAGTATTACCGGTTATCGCCGGTGCCTTATATCTGTAAGTTGCCTGATAAATATCCAGGGTTGTTAAAGCAGTTGCCAAACCTCCTAATCGAATTTCTACTCGATCAAAGTTAGCACCAGCAACAATACTTGCTTTAAATCTATTTCCTGATAATAATTGTAAGGTAACTAACGGATTATTTATAAAAATCCGGTCATTATTATAAGTAGTTCCATTATATGTAGCTAAGCTTACGGCTCCCAACAAAGAAAGATCGACAATACCGCCTGGCAGTGCCAATTCAACATCAACAATGTCACCCGCTTTTCCAGGATTATTAAATTGTAATGTTTGTTGTAGTGATGCTGCAACCCCAATTGGAATACTTAAAGTTGCTGCTGTTGCGGGATTACCGTCTACAGAATTATTTAAATTAGTTGAACTACACAATAAACAGATACCAATTTGAGTAGTCACTTGACTGCCCGCTCCAAGACAGCCGCCTAAAGCTGTTGGCTGAACCGTTACTGTTACAGGCACTCTGGTAGCGCTAACACATCCCGCTGTAAGATTAACTGATTCAACATAATAGGTTTTAGTAGCAGTTAAAATTGGAGTTGTAAAAGTAGTAGAATTAGCTAGTAATTTTGTTCCTCCTGTCGGAACATCATACCAATCTAAACCAACACCTGGTTCAGTTGTCGAAGCACTTAAAGTTGCATTCTGTCCAGAAAGTATCGATACGCTTTGTGTTAAAACTGTTGCAAGTGCCGGAACCGGGGCTGAAGTAACTGTAACCTGAGTTCGGGCTGATTTACATGCTCCAATAGACGCTTCTACATAAAAATTAGAAACACCTACAGGTACAGTTGGAGTATAAGTACTTCCCGAAGCCAATGCCACTCCTCCATTCTGTACATTAAACCAGGAATAAGTTGTTCCGGGAACAGGATTAATAACCGATAGTGTGGTTGCCTGTGTGGCTCCGGTAGAACAAATAGCAGTTCCAGTAGTATTTATTACAGGTACTGCCGGATCTATGACATTTATAGTTACAGGTAAGCGTTGATCACTTTCACAGCCTGTACTTCTCGAAGTACTTACATAATAAGTAGTAGAAGTGGTTAAAGCTGGTGTAGTAAAAGTATTAGCAGTTGAAAGCGCTGTAGTAGATGTTGGTGAATCATACCACGCAATAGTAGTACCTGCTGCAGGAGTTGCAGAAAGCGCAACAGATTGTCCTGTACAAACAGATTGTGTTTCTCCATTAGTAATCGTTGGTTTAGCAAATTGTAAGCGTATATCATAAATCCTTAAATTTGATAACAAACTAACAAGTCCGCCAACTTGTATTCTAAGCTGGTCTGCATCAGAAGTGAGGGTATATGTTATTACACCCATTGTATTTCCGGCTAACAGCTGAATATTCAGCAACGAACTGTTTAATGCTAAAGTTGCACCATTGTTGCCCGACACAGAATTTCGCGCCTGAATACTTGCATTAGATAATAAACCTAGATCAAGCAGTGGAGAGTTCGAACCGTAATAAATCACGATTTGATCCCCCGCTTTAGCTGTTTGACTAAAATTTACCGTTTCCTGTACAAAACATAGTACACCCAGTGCATTTGTTAATGTTGAATAAGTACTTGGATTTGCATCATAAGCAAAAGACGGATTAGTAATATCCGTCGTACCAAGACAAACACCTCCAACGCCAGAAGTATGGGAAGCAGGTCTACAAAAGGTTTGCGCAAAGTTTTTATTACACAAAAGCAATAAAAACAATAAACCCAACAATCTCTTCTTTACAATGAGATCATAAAAAGTAAATTTTTTTTTCATAATTTGGAAGATTAGAAAATGGACAATAAAATACCTGTTGCGATAAGCACGTATGCTTAAGCAATTAAAAAAAACGTTAAAAATCAATTAGTTAAAATCTATAATAAATCCTTAGTACATAAAGACTATAGTTTAAATTCTATAAAAAAAATATGTTTTACTCTTGTATGCCAAAGCATACATACATGAACACTTTATACTTTGAAATAAAAATATTTCAGAAATTTTAGGAAATATTGATCCGTACCAATCTTCCAAATGAAGTGATCTGTTTTAAATTAATTTTCAAAAAGAAAATTTACGTGTGGGGGGAGAATTTTAATCTTTATTATTTAACCGTTTCAATCACATTAGAAAGTTGATTACTCTTTCCATGAATTTACTGCTTAAGTAAATTCAAAATTGAATTAATTAAATATTTGAGAGGTTTGCTACTAAATAAATATTTAATAGAAAAGCACTATCGTCAACAATGATGTCGACCAAACTTTAAATAATAAAAATTGAATATTGAAAACTTTTGAAAAAAGTCTCTTATTAAAGAAGGAAAATAAAAGGGATGCAAGATTTTGCTTTTCTTCAAAATAATAAAAAATAAAGCTATAATATGAAGACCTAATGCAAATTCTATAAAGAAAGTAAATGTCAATTCCATAAGCACTCGATTTAAGTTATTATTTAAAAATCCCAATTTAATTATTACTTATTCTATTTTGTATCTATAAGTTAAACTGGCTTCGGTTAATCTTTGATAAAAATGAGGCTGTTTTTTTGTTTAACTTTTCCTATTCTAAAATTAGAAAAAAGTAAATAATAAAACAAGTATAAAATTCTTATTTTTTTGAAAGGGAATAAATTTTAAAATGGAACAACATGACCTTAATATAAGAAAAAACGGAGTTTTTATGCCAAAAAAGCCCATTTTTGGCATCATTAATAAATTATCTTTTATTTGTTAAATTTAAAAAACATAAGATTAATAGTACAATAAAATAAATTCAATCGATTGAAATTTAACAATTTGCACCAATCTTATAATCAAAACAGATAATTATTAAGCAAAATCTTAAAATTTTGAATATTATAAAAAAATCAGGTAAAAATACGGGGGTTAAAAAATAAAAAACTCTAAACAAAAGTTAAAAAAATAAAAAAGGGCAAACAATTTAACATTATTGTTTGCCCTATAATAAAGTTTTGAAGATGAACCAATTACGAATTATGATTCTAAAATTGTATTGATTTGAGTAAATAACTGTCCATCACTTAAAAAAGCGCCTTGTTTAATCAATTCAAAAATGGAAGAATTTCTTTCTTCAGTAAATACTTTCTTTCCCACTTTCATTTCAATGTTTTCAGTAAACATATTATCACTTAGCCATTGCAACCCTTCTTTAGTTAAAAAGTCGGTATCCGGAACCAAAGATTTTAAAACTATCGATTGTACATAAGTATCAAAACAGTGAAACAAAAAAATATGGTTTTTAGAAAAATGCTCTAAAAATTCCGCTCTGCCTAAAACACCTTCCCAAATCAAATCAGAGAATACATCCAGTTCTTGCTCTGCCACTTCCGGCTTGTTTATTTTAAGAGAATCCCATTCTGCTTTATCAATTGCCTGTGTTGCTAAAAAGCTCGCAAATTCAGCGTGTAATTCATCGAATTGTTCTTTTGTTAATCTAGCGTATTTCATTTAGTATAGTAACTGCGTTTAACTTTATAAAATTTCAAAAAAAAATCCCGATTCGCATCGGGATTTTTATATAATATTTAAAACTATTACTTTTCAGCAACAATTTCGTATGGTAATTCAACAATAACATCTCTGTGTAAACGGATGCTTGCAGTATATTTTCCAGTACGTTTTACGATACCACTAGTGATGAATTTTCTATCAATAGCGTTACCAGATTTTTCTAAAGCCTCAGCAATGTCGATGTTTGTGATAGAACCAAAAAGTTTCTCTCCACCAGCTTTTGCGCTAAGTTTAATTTCAAGAGCTTTTAAAGTTTCAGCTAAAGCTTTAGCATCAGCAACAATTTTAGCTTCTTTGTGTGCTCTTTGTTTTAGGTTTTCAGCTAAAACTTTTTTAGCAGAAGGAGTTGCTAAAGCAGCAAAACCTTGAGGAATTAGAAAGTTACGACCGTAACCAGGCTTTACAGATACTACATCATCTTTAAATCCTAAGTTTTGTACGTCTTGTTTTAAAATAAGTTCCATGTTGTTGTCCTTATATTTTAGAAGTTAGGTTCTGCTTTAAACAGAAACCAGCGACTAGAGTTTTTAATTATTTTAATAAATCGGCCACGTATGGCATTAAAGCTAAGTGACGAGCTCTTTTTACAGCTACAGAAACTTTTCTTTGGTATTTTAATGAAGTTCCAGTTAAACGACGAGGAAGAATTTTTCCTTGCTCATTAACGAATTTCAATAAGAAATCAGCATCTTTATAATCGATATATTTGATTCCTGATTTTTTGAAACGGCAATACTTTTTAGTTTTGTTAGTTTCAATGTTTAAAGGCGTTAAATATCTGATATCTCCGTCTTTTTTTCCTTTTGCAGATTGCTCTATTGTAGACATAATAATTAAGCTTTAGTAGATTTTAATTTTGCTCTTCTTCTCTCCGCCCATGAAATAGCATGCTTATCTAAACTTACAGTTAAGAAACGCATAACTCTTTCGTCACGTCTAAATTCAGTTTCAAAAGCAATTAGAACTTCTCCAGCTACTTTGAATTCGAATAAGTGATAAAAACCACTTTTTTTGTTTTGGATTTCGTAAGCCATTTTTTTAAGACCCCAATCCTCTTTCGATACCATTTCAGCTCCTCTACTAGTAAGAAATTCTTCAAATTTCGTTACTGTTTCCTTCACCTGAACCTCAGATAAAACGGGATTTAAAATGAAAACAGTTTCATAATGATTCATAAATAAAAAATTTATTTGTTAAAATTGGGTGCAAAAGTAACCATTATTTTTAAATATCCAACACATTTTTTCTTTTATTCGTCATAATGCAAAAAATATGCGCTCATTTTAGTTTTTTTTCCAAAAAAATAATACATTTACTACTGCTATCCTGAATTTATTCTAAATTTAAATGTTATGAAACTAAACTGTGTTGTTGTAGATGATAGTTCTATACAGAGGACAATTATTGCAAAATTAGTTAATAATCACCCAGGTTTGCACTTAATCGGGGATTTTTCTAATGCAATAGAAGCAAAAAGTTGTATCTCGCTAAATAATATCGACTTAATATTTCTTGATATAGAAATGCCGGTTATCAATGGCTTTGATTTTCTTGATGGTTTAAAATCTAAACCACAAATTATATTTATCACTTCTAAAGCTGAATATGCTTTAAAAGCTTTTGACTATGATGCCACAGATTACCTGCAAAAACCCATTGCCGTAGATCGTTTTAATGCTTCGGTAAAAAGGGCGATTGATATGCACTTGCTTAAAAAAGAAGTTAAAGAAGAAGAAGGCGAACATATTTTCATTAAAAGCAACCTTAAAAAACTTAAAATATTCACAGCCAAAATAAAATGGATTGAAGCTTTTGGAGATTACGTAAGAGTTGTTACCGAAGATGACAGCAATCTGGTGCTTTCTACAATGAAATCTTTTGAAAACGATTTATCAAAAGACAAATTCATTCGTGTACACAAATCGTACATCATCAATATCGATAAGGTAGAACGCTTTAATAGTAAATTTGCTGAAATTGGAATTACTAAAATTCCGCTTAGCCGAAATAAAAAAGAAGATTTAGTAAAAGCATTGTCAACGTCTTAATTTTTAATAAAAATCGACATTTACAACTACTTTTATAGCTCTGTACTGAGCAACAGCTTCAAAACTATTCAACATTTTCTGAATAGTTTTTTTTGTGTTTCCTAAGTGCAGGTTCTGCGGAATCTTAATCAAAATAGTCCTGATATATTCATTTCGAATTCTGCTGATTGCAGGTTCTTCAGGGCCCAGAACCGGCATATTCAAATTTTGGCTTAAAACCTGATACAGCCACATTGACCCTTCTTTCAGTTTATCAAATTCACGATGTTTGATCGTTAGCTTTATAATTCTAAAATAAGGCGGATACTTATAAATCTGTCTATCATACAATTGCTCCTTATACATACCTATATAATTATGATTTGTAACCTGCTGAATTGTATTATGATTTGGATTATAAGTCTGAATAACTACTTTTCCTTGTTTTTCAGATCTTCCTGCCCTTCCGGCAACTTGTGTCATCATTTGAAAACTGCGTTCAAAAGCTCTGAAATCAGGATGATGCAGCATATTATCGGCATTCATGATTCCAACCAGACTTACATTATCAAAATCCAAACCTTTGGCCAGCATTTGTGTTCCGACCAAAATATCTATTTCTCTGTTTTTGAATGTGTCTATGATTTTCTCAAAACCAAATTTTCCTCTGGTTGTATCCTGATCCATTCTTGCCGTTTTAGCTTTTGGGAAAAGCGACAGCAGTTCCTGCTCGATCTGCTCTGTACCAAAACCTTTAGTTGTTAAATCGATACTTGAACAACTATGGCAATGCGTAGGTTTTGCAATTGCATAACCGCAGTAATGACAGCGCAATTGGTTTTTAAATTTATGAAAAGTCAAACTCACATCGCACTGCTGGCAATGCGGCACGTGCCCGCAAGTAATACATTCTATTATAGGCGAATATCCCCTTCTGTTTTGAAACAAAATTACCTGCTCGCCCAAAGACAAGGCTTCTGCCATTTCTTCAATTAAAACATCACTAAAATGCCCCGTCATTCTTTTTCTGAAATGCTTGTCTTTTAAGTCGACCAAAACAACTTCAGGCATACGAACATTTTTATAACGCTCTGTAAGCGTAACTAAACCATATTTTTCGCTCTGTGTATTAAAATACGTTTCAATACTTGGAGTTGCTGATCCCAACAACACTTTGGCATTATGAAAATTAGCCAAAACAATAGCAGCATCTCTGGCGTGATATCTTGGCGCAGGATCTGTCTGCTTAAAAGTCTGCTCATGCTCTTCATCAACAATCAGCAAACCTAAATCATTGAAAGGCAAAAACAAGGCCGACCTTGCTCCTATCACAATTTGTGCTTTTTCTGAATTTTCGAGTGTTTGTCTCCAAACCTCAACTCTTTCATTATTACTATATTTAGAATGAAAAACCGCTACCTTATCTCCAAAATGAAGTCGCAAACGGGAAACCAATTGTGTTGTAAGTGCAATTTCAGGAAGCAGATACAAAACCTGTCTTCCTGTCTGAAGATATTCTTCAATAAGTTTAATATAGATTTCGGTTTTTCCGCTTGAAGTTACCCCGTGAAGCAGGCAAACTTCTTTCTCTGAAAAACTCTCCTTAATAGCAGTAAAAGCGTTTTCCTGTGCTTCACTGAGCTGTAATTCTTTTTCTGATTTCTCCCCATTAAACGAAATACGATCCTGCTGTAAAAGATATTCTTCCAGGATTTCATTTTTAACCAAAGTTTTAATGACAGCCGGCGTAGAACCCGAAACCTCAACCAATTTCTTAACGGAAACCGGCTTTTTTTCTGAAGCACTGATTTGAAAATAAGCTAAAACAATTTCTTTTTGCTTATCATTTTTTAAAATATCCAGCAAACTTCCCAAACCCTGGTCTGTTTCGTATTTTGAATGCAATTTCACATACTTTACCAGTTTTGGCTTGTAGCTTTCTTTTATTTCTTCTTCTAAAACAATAATGTCTTTTGCTATTAATTTTTGAAGAATAGGCAGAATATTTTTCTTATTTAAAATTGAAGCAATTTCCTGAACTTTAAGCGAACTTTGATGCTGGAGTGCCTCATAAATCAAAAATTCATCATCAGAAAGTTCAGAATCGTTAACAACGACTTCCGGTTTATGCGAAACAATGGTTTCACTTTCTAATAATAATCCTGTTGGGAAAGCTCCCCGATAGACATCACCAATACCACACATATAATAATTAGCCACCCAAAGCCAGTGCTTAATCTGAATTTCGGTCGCAATTGGTTTTTCATCTAAAATTTGATGAATTTCTTTGGCATCATATAAAGTTGGAGCATTTTCATGTATATCTAAAACAAGCGCTGTATATATTTTACTTTTACCAAAAGGCACCGCTACACGCATTCCTTTTTTAATAAAATGGAATTCGGCCTCAGAAACACGATACGTAAAAGTTTTTGCTAAGGAAAGCGGTAAAATGACTTCGATAAAAAACATGCAGCTATATATATGAGTGGAAAATTATTTTTTCCCTGAAGGTTTTTGAGCCAGATACTCATCAACCAATTTTAAAGTATGATTTAAGGATTCTGTATTAGTCCAGTCATCATGTCCTGGAATAATATAGATTGGATTTTTAAATTTCGATTGAACTTTTTTGATTGATTTTTTCCACTCTTTTACGTCAGAATCTCCCAAATAGCCAAGATCTTTAGCGTCGGCACTTTTAATAAAACAAGCTCCGTAAAGTACTTTTTCTTTAGCAAACCAAGCTACAATATTATCTGATGCATGCCCTTTTCCCGGATAATAAACCTCAAAAGTATGCTGTCCTACGGTAAAAGTTGTATCATTCGGAATTATAAATGCAGCTCTTGGCTTTTTCTCTTTTTTAAGAATATCGTCTGTTAACTTAATTGAATACGTTTTGATTCCTTTTTTTCTATAAAAATCAAACCCTCCTGCACGATCATCATGAGAATGTGTTGCAAAAAGCATAATAACTTCTTTATTATGTTTTGCTTTTATACTATCTAATAAGGGCTGAAACTGAGTTTCGTCCCAAGGTGCATCAAACAAAACGACACCTTTATCTGTAACCAAATACAGGGCATTAGCAGAAATCAAGGTTCCTTTATAATCATGAAATGTTTTATAAACATAAAAGTCACCTGTAAGATGACTTATTGGTAATGGCGAATTCTTAGATTGTCCAAAACTATTTGAAACTAATACTAAGAATAAAATTATCGAAGCTAATTTTCGCATGTATTATTTTAATTTAATTTTTCGCTCTTGTCCAGTATTGTGTTCTTCCCATAATTGAGATTCCTACATAACCGCGAAGTTTTAATTTATCTGCAGATTCTAATGAAATATAACATTTGTATTTTTTACCGCTTGTAGGATCTAAAATTGTTCCGCCGTTATATTCCGAACCATCTTTTTTAAGACCGTTAATAATAACCATTCCTAAAATAGGTTTGTTTTTTTCTGCTCCGTCACATTTAGTGCAAACATCTTTTTTATGACTCTCGCGAAGTATTTCAACAACCTTCCCGTATATTTTCCCAGACTTTTCGTAAATCTCTACAACAGACTTCGCCTCGCCTGTTTCATCGTCGATTGTTTTCCATTTTCCAATAACACTTTGGCTTTGCATGGTCAGGGCAAAGAAGAACACTCCGATAGTCAGCATCAAATTTTTCATATTATTTTTCTTTTTTTTGTTTTAATTTTCTGATAGAAGCATTCAATTCGAACCCTAAAAGCAGAATCATACAGTTTATCCAAATATAAAACATTAGAATTAATAATGTTCCAATAGAACCATAAAGTTCGTTATATTTTGAGAATTTTATAACCCAAATCCCAAAAAAGAACGAAGATATAACAATTAAGATCGTTGTAAAAACAGATCCAATGCTTATAAAAGGCACTTTATTGTACTGTTTTGTACCATAACGCAATAATATTGAAGATGTTATCAAAATCATCAAAATAACGAACAAATATCGTCCTAAAATAATCAGCGGTATGCGGTCGCTTAATACATCCTGAATGATTGTTTTTTGAATAAAAACCTCAAAAACAACAATTGTTGCCACCGTTACAAACAATATTACCGTCATAACAAGGGAAATTGCCAGGGCTACTAAATACTGTCTAAAAAAACCCCGCTTATCAAAAACATGTTTAGACGATTCAAATCCACTCAATATACCATTTATACCATTTGCCATCAAAAAAATAGAAAGCAAAAATCCAGAGGATAACAAGCCCGAATGACTATTATTTAAAATATCGCTGATAATTTTATTTATTGCATCGTAGGTATTGGGAGGAACACTCTGCTGCACGAACTGCAGAAAATCTTCCTGAAAATTATCAATAGGGATAAACGGAATTAAGTTTAAAATAAATAAGGCAAAAGGAAATAAAGCCATGAAAAAGCTAAAAGAAACCGCACTGGCATGATAGGAAAATGCACCTTCAAGAATGCCTAAGGTGTACATTTCAAGTAAATCATACAAAGAAAATCCCTCTAACCAAGGGAGTTTTATTCTTTTAAAAAGTCGGGCTATATTGCGTATTAAAGGCAATTTTTCAATCCGGTCTTCTATCTCTTTCGACATATTTTTAGATTTTTAGACTTCTTAGAGGTTAGACTTTGCTTTTTAAATTAATTATTGATCATTTACAATAATAATTTAAAAAGCTTTCAAACTCAAATCCATGTTGTAAACAGAATGCGTTAAAGCACCTGATGAAATATAATTTACACCGCACAAAGCATATTCACGAACTGTTTTTTCGTTAATATTCCCAGAAGATTCAGTCTGGCATTTAGTACCAATCAAATTTACTGCGGTTTTGGTATCTTCATAATTAAAGTTATCAATCAGGATTCTGTGAACGCCGTCGCTTAGTAAAATTTCTCTAATTTCATCCAGATTGCGGGCTTCAACGATAATTTTCAGATCCAGATTATTTTCCTTTAAATATTCTTTCGTTTTTGAAATAGCACGAGTAATACCGCCTGCAAAATCAATATGATTATCTTTCAGCATGACCATATCGTAAAGTGCAAAACGATGATTCTCTCCTCCTCCTATTTTCACGGCCCATTTTTCAGCTACTCTAAAATTTGGTGTTGTTTTGCGTGTATCCAATATTTTAGCATTTGTTCCTTCTAGCAGCTGCATCAAATAATTTGTTTTTGTTGCAATCGCAGACATACGCTGCATGGTGTTTAAAACCACTCTTTCTGCCTTTAAAATTGACTGCGAACTTCCCGAAATTTCAAAAACAACTTCACCATATTCTACATGAGTTCCGTCTTCGATAAAAGTTTTTACTTTTAATTTTGGATCAACGTGTTCAAATATCATTTTAGCAAGTTCAACACCGGCAATTATTCCCTGATCTTTTACCAATAATTTTGCCTGGCCATGAGCAGTATCCGGAATACACGCAAGCGAACTGTAATCGCCTGGTCCGACATCTTCTCTAATAGCATTACTTATTAAAAGTTGTAATTCTGCTTGAAATTGAGCTTCACTTATCATTTTTGTATTTTTAATAATATGCTAAATTAGGATATATTTTATGGATTTGAAAGTTTACTTTCTGTGAAAAATTTATTAAGAGTCAAAATCATATTTCAATGATAATTGAAACACTTATTTTTTTTAACACATAGAAGAATAGCAATTAACTTTCTTTAAAAGGCGTTTTCACTTGCATGAATTACCATAGCTTCCGCAATCAGCGATATCATAAAATCTAGATTTTTTTTTAAATGACCTTTATATATAATTTTAAAATTCTATGTTTTTATCTGTTTAAAACTTCATACCCAAACTATAATTTTATTACAAACATTAAATACCTTTGAGGTTCAATCAAGCAAATTTTATGGGATTAATTAAAGATATTTACTCGGTTTCTTTTTACGAAAAATTTAGTCAGGCTGTGGCCGAAGTGCATCCGGCATTCGACAAACAAAAATTTATAGAAGCCATTTACGAAGGAGATTTTGCTCAAAAAGAATGGAAAGAAAGAATGAAACATACTACAGTTGTGTTACATCAATTTATGCCTCAAAATTTTCCCGAAGCCGTTTTTTTAATCGATAAAATCATCAAAAACCTAAAGAAAAACAATTTTACAGACGGCAATCTGGCTTTTATTTTCTTTGCTGATTATATCGAAATGTACGGTTTAGACGATTTTAAAACTTCGGCGAAAGCCTTTGTTTCTATAACGCAGTTTATAAGCTGTGAATTTGCCGTTCGTCCTTTTATTTTAAAATACAAAGAACAAATGATTGCCGAGATGATCAAGTGGTTATTACATGAAAATCATCATGTGCGAAGATTAGCCAGTGAAGGTTCACGCCCAAGATTACCGTGGGCAATGGCGATTCCGTTTCTTAAAAAAGACCCAGCTTCCATACTCCCCATTTTAGAAAATCTAAAAAACGACCCTTCAGAATATGTCCGAAGAAGCGTTGCCAATAACCTAAATGATATTGCAAAAGATAATCCGCAGATTGTGTTAGAAATCGCTAATAAATGGAAAGGACAAAGCAAAGAAACTGACGGAATTATAAAACACGGCTGCCGCACTTTATTAAAGCAAGGCCATCCTGAAATTTTAAGTCATTATGGTTTAGAAAGCACCAATATTGAACTTTCTTCCTTCGAAATTAAAACACCAATCGTGAAAATTGGAGATTATCTGCAATTTCATTTTCACTTAAACAATAAAAACGAAGAACCTAAAACCGTTCGTTTAGAATATGCCGTTCATTACAAGAAATCAAAAGGGCATTTGGCAAAAAAAGTTTTCAAAATAAGTGAAAAAATCTATCCGCCAAATCAGTTAACCAAGATCGAAAGAAACCAATCTTTTAAATTAATTACCACTCGTGTTTTTCATACAGGAGTTCATCAATTATCGATTATCATAAATGGAACTGAAAGTGAGGTTTTAGAGTTCGAACTCACAAACTAATATTTTAAACACATAGAAACATAGCTTTAAAAACCAAAAAAAGACGTTTCTCTCATTTTAAAACACATAGCTATGTGTGAGAAACTAGTTTCTTTTCATATTCTTTTATTACACAAACCTAAAATCTATGTTTCTATGTGTTTAAAATCCTTATTTTTATATCTCAAAAAAAACAAAAACAACCTTTCTTAATCTAAATTAAGTTACAGATCTGTATCGCAGCTGTAATTTTGTATTCAAATCAAAACAAAATAATCATGTCAAATATTAGTTTAATTATCGAAGAACGTGCTGCCAATATTGGCAACTTTATGGTAGGCCGATTATTGCCTTTTCGCGAAAAAAGAGCTGTTGGTCCATTTGTTTTTATCGATCACATGGGACCTGCGCATTTAAGTGACCATGAAAATATGGACGTTCCGCCGCATCCGCATATCGGACTTTCGACTCTTACTTTTTTGTTTGAAGGAAGCATTATGCACCGCGACAGTTTAGGAACCGAACTGGAAATAAAACCCGGTGCTGTAAACTGGATGACAGCCGGAAAAGGAATCGTACATTCTGAAAGAACTCCTGAATATTTAAGACATTCAGACAAAATGCTTCACGGATTACAGATTTGGGTAGCGCTTCCAAAAGAATTAGAACAAATGGATCCGAATTTTACCCACGTAGAAGCCGATGATATTCCGGCTTGGGAAGAGGACGGAGTTTCATATAAACTAATTGCCGGAGAAGCTTTTGGCAAAAAATCACCGGTTCCTGTTTATAGCCCGTTGTATTTTATTGAAATTAAAAGTAAAGAGGCTAAAAAAATCAATATCGGACATCATTTATTCGGCGAAAGCGGTTTGTATATATTAGAAGGAAGCATTAAAAGCGGTGAACACGTTTACGATCCCAAACAAATTTTAATTACAAACGACAGTACACTTTGTGAGTTTGAAATTGCAGAGAATTCTACAGTTTACATCTTTGGAGGACAGCCATTTCCTGAAGAACATTTTATCTTTTGGAATTTCGTTTCTTCGGATAAAAATCTCATCGAAAAAGCAAAAAAAGACTGGACAGAACAGACTTTTCCTAAAGTTCCGGGTGAAACAGAATTTGTTCCATTACCTGAACCAAGAATCAAATAAATATGGATACAATCTCAGCAAAAATAGATACACGTTTGTATCGAACGGAAATAACATCAGCCAGCGGCAATATTGTAATCGCTGATGAACCTCAGGAAATGGGAGGCAAAAACTTAGGGTTTAGTCCATCAGAACTTTTAGCATCTTCATTAGCTTCATGCACATTAATTACACTTAGAATGTACATTAATCGTAAACAATGGGATGTCTCTGAAATAAACATAAAAATAGATTTTCAAAGAGATGCTGAACAAAATATATCACATTTTAACAGAAAAATTGAAGTTATAGGAGAAGTCGACGACAAGCAAAGACAACGACTTGAAACCATTGCAAATAGCTGCCCCATTCATAAAACATTAACAAACACAATAGAAATCAAAACCACATTAATATAAATTATCATGGAAATCAAACAAATAAACGATACAAGAAGAGGTTATTTTGAAGCAGTAGAAGACGGAAAACAAGCCGGAAAAATGACTTATACCTGGGCGGGAGATTCAAAATTCATCATAGATCACACCGAAGTTAACGAAGAATTTAATGGAAAAGGGGTTGGAAAAAAACTGGTTATGGCCGCTGTAGAATATGCCAGAACCAACAATCTAAAAATTATTCCGCTTTGTCCTTTTGCAAAAAGTGTTTTTGATAAGGTAGAGGAAATTCATGATGTACTTTCTTAAGATACTAAGGTTCTGAGATCCTAAGATTCTAAGTTTTTTTTAACCGCAAAGAGCGCAAAGAATTACGCAAAGTTCGCAAAGTTTTTTTAGGCAAAGCTTTGCGAACTTTGCGTTTGTATTAGGTTTGGCATATAATAAAACCTTGCGTTCTTTGCGGTAAAAAATCACGACAATGAAATTGAATTTTCAAATTTCCGCAGAAACTCGTATATTTGCGCGTAATTTAATCTTAGAGTATGACAAGAATAATTACACTTTTCTGCATTTTTATAGCACAAATCAGCTTTTCTCAATCGGCTGAGAGTTATTTAGAAAAAATCAGAAATAACGAAGCTCTCTTAACTGCTTTTTTTCAACAGATGCCAAAAGGAGGCGATTTACACCACCATTTTTCAGGATCTGTTTATGCAGAACCTCTTTTAGAAAGAGCTATTGCAGAAGATTTTTATTTGAATTTGGAAACTATGGCGGTTTCGAAAACAAAACCTGCAAAAGGAAACTGGCAAACGTTCTCTTCTCTTAAAAATGACGAAAAACTGGAATATTACCAACAGCAGATCATGCAGACTTGGTCGGTTAAAGATTATAATGGTTCTGTTCCTTCTGATGATCAGTTTTTTGACTCTTTTATGAAATTTGAACCTACTATTAAAGGTCATTTTGCAGAAGGAATGCTGGAATTAAAAAAACGTGCCATTGCCGAAAATGTATCTTATATCGAAACACAATTATCAACAATTCCGTGTGATATGAATGTTTCAGATTTGAATGATTTCAACACAAAACTTCGTCAGGCTTCTATTCAAAAAGATGAAAAAACAGTTCTAAAACTTTTAGATGAATTGTATAATGCAATTCAGAAAAAAGATGCTAAAAAATATGCGGATGATTTCAATAACAACTTCCTGGCAAAACTTCATAAAGATTTAAAAATTGACGATGAGCGTTTTACAATGCGTTATCAAAACTTTGTGCTGCGCTTTATGGAACCGGTAGATTTGTTTAAAAATCTGGTAATTGCTTTTATTTCATCTAACGAAAGTAAATTAACTGCCGGAGTAAATATAGTTTCTCCCGAACATGGAGAAAATTCAATGAAAGATTACTGGCTTCACATGGTGATGTTCAAGTACTGCCACTCTAAATTTCCAGAGGTAAAATACACCCTTCACGCAGGCGAACTCACTTTAGGTTTGGTTCAGCCCGAAGATTTAACATGGCATATAAATGACGCGATTTATATTGCAGGTGCTAAAAGAATTGGTCACGGAGTTGACATTGCTTACGAAGCAAATTCGTATGATTTATTGAAATATATGTCTAAAAACAATATTCCCATTGAGATTAATTTAGTGAGTAACGAATTTATTTTGAAAGTAAAAGAAAACAGACATCCGTTTACACTTTACAAAGAATTTAATGTGCCAATTGTAATCAGTACAGACGACGCCGGAATTTTGAGAAGCAATATGACTGAACAATATGTTTTGTTAGCCAAAAGATATCAGGACGTTTCGTATGCAACTATAAAACAATACGTTTACAACAGTATTAATTATAGTTTTATTCAGGATGAAGCGGTTAAAAAACAATTAACAAAAGATCTTGATAATAGATTTAAGACTTTTGAAGCGAAGTTTTCCAAAAACTAGTACAAATAAAAATCTGCCAGATCTGCTAAATCTGCGGGTAAAAAAATACTCTCGAAGATTTGGCAGATTAAGCAGATAAAATTCATTGATATGATTTTAGAAGCAGTATTTCTTTTCATAAAGCCAGAATTAGCCAATCAATTTGAAGCTGATTTTGCAAAAGCAAGTCAGTATATTTCATCAATCGAAGGCTATTTAGGACACCGTTTAGAGAAATGCCTGGAAGTCCAAAACAAATATCTTTTATTGGTCGATTGGAATATACTGGAAGATCATACAGTAGGATTTAGAACTTCTGAAGCTTATCTGGAATGGAAAAAGATTTTACATCAATATTACGAACCTTTTCCTGTTGTAGAACATTTCGAAACTGTTTTTGAAAATAAAAAATAGTATACAGATTAAAGGATTGCACTTAAATTAACATATAGAAACATAGATTTTTTTATGCAGCTTAATTAAGATTACAAAAAAAGCAAGCTTTCAAACCTAGCTATGTTTGTTTAAATAAGTGAAACGCCTTTTTAAAGACAAAGAAAAACTATGTTTTTATGTGTTTAAAACCTTTTAATGTGATTGCAAAAAAATAACTAATGAACATCAAACTTATCGCCATAGGCAAAACAGATAACAAGTCATTGCAGACTTTGATTGACGATTACACCAAACGTTTGTCATTTTACATCAAATTTGATTTGGAGATTATTCCCGATATCAAAAACGTAAAAAACCTATCCGAAAGTCAGCAAAAGGAAAAAGAAGGAGAATTGATTCTGTCTAAACTTTCGCCAACAGATCAATTGATTTTACTGGATGAAAACGGAAAAAACTTCTCCAGCGTTGGTTTCTCAGAAGAACTCCAAAAGAAAATGAATTCTGGTGTAAAAACGCTGGTTTTTGTAATTGGCGGACCTTACGGATTTTCTGAAACGGTTTATAAAAAAGCGCAGGGAAAAGTTTCGCTTTCGCTGATGACATTTTCGCATCAAATGGTTCGCTTATTTTTTATCGAACAATTGTATAGAGGATTTACGATTTTAAGGAATGAACCTTATCACCATCAGTAATTTTTTGTTTCTTTTGTTTCAGGTTTTCTTGTTTCAAATTTTACAAGATAAATTCTACAGGAAGCCTGTCTAGATTATAAGTCACCTCTTTTTGCAGTAGAATTTTGTACTGAATGTATTCTTCATAACTCATGTTTTTATCAAATACAAATACTAAATTTGGTACTTTTTCAAATTTTATACTATAAAAATATTTTAGTATTTCTGATATTTTAATTTCCTTATTTCCCATAAAAACCTGTTTCTTTCCTTTCGCAAAATAAACCACGAAATTCCCTTTGTCAGGTCTGTCCAATTTATAATAGACTTTTGTGAAAGGAACAAAAGCTAAATTCTTTCCAACAGAATCTGCATAAGAATAGTAATTCTCGGCATTTTCGTTTTTATGGGCGCTGTCGGCTCGCTTTTTTTCCTGTAATTTCATTACTTCCGGAATTACCAATTTCAAAGGCAGACGTTTGTCGATATTGAAAATCCAATTCGTCGAAATAATACTGCTTTTTCGGTTTACTTCTGCAATAGTATCTTTTCCTTCGGTTTTAAAAAAGATGTAAATTGGCGAAAGATCTTGTACGTCTTTTACAATTGTAATGTTTGATTTTGGAAGTAAAACATCTTCTTTTTTTCCGCAGGAGAAAAAGAGAAGAGTTACAAGTATAGAAAAGTATTTCATGCTTTTTTATTTTTTTTAATGCAAAGTTTGTCATTTATATTAAAACTTCATTTTCTCAAACAAAGCCACACATTCCACCGCTTCTTTCACATCATGAACACGAAGAATTTTAGCGCCTTTTGTCAATGCAATAGTGTTTAAAAATGTTGTTCCGTTTAAAGCTTCTTGCGGTGTAATATCCAGTGTTTTATAAATCATTGATTTTCTCGAAATTCCTGCTAAAACAGGCAATTCTAAAACATTAAAAAGCTCCATTTTCTGCATAACTTCATAATTCTGGTCGGTTGTTTTTGCGAATCCAAAACCAGGATCTAAGATCAAATCGTTGATTCCTAAAGCTCTCGCTTTTCTAACTTTTTCAGAAAAATAAAAAAGTATTTCTTTTACTATATCTTCATATTCCGCCAAACTCTGCATCGTCTGCGGATTGCCTCGCATGTGCATCATAATGTACGGCACATTGTACTTTGCAATAACCTCAAACATTTTGTCGTCTAATTCACCGGCTGCAATATCGTTTATAATAGCTGCACCGCTTTCTATACTTGCTTTTGCAACCTCAGCTCTAAAAGTATCAATTGACAATAATGCTTCTGGAAAATGCTTTAAAATCAATTCTATCGCTGGAACAATTCGGTCGATTTCTTCTTGTTCAGACACAAATTCGGCACTCGGTTTGCTGGAATAGGCCCCAATATCAATAAATGCCGCGCCTTCAGACAGCATTTTATCTACCTGAGAAATAATCTCGTCTTCATTTTTATATTTTCCGCCGTCAAAGAAAGAATTAGGCGTTACATTCAAAATCCCCATTACTTTAGGAATCGATAAATCTATAAGCTCGCCTTTGCAGTTAATTGTCATCTGTTTTGTCATTTTTGTTTCAGGTTTCAGGTTGCCTCAGATTGCGTAACTTCTGAAACCTGAAATTTCTTCTTTTTATAATTTGATGTTTCAGGTCAATACAGATTACGCAAGTTCTTCAACTTGAAACCAAAAAAACCTGAAACCTGAAACCTTTTCTTAGTTTCAAAAATCACCGTTAACACTTTGTTTAGAAAAAACTTGAAACAAAGAAAACCTGAAACTTGAAACTCTTTAATTTAATCCTTATTTTTGAAAAAATTTAAGCAAATATACAGCAATAAATGAAGAATACTTCCCTTGAATTTGATAATGTAATTACGGTTTGCCGCACCTTATTTATCAATAAAATGAAAGATTACGGCAGTGCATGGAGAATCTTAAGACTTCCGTCATTGACCGATCAAATTTTCATAAAAGCACAAAGAATCAGAAGTTTGCAGGAAAATGATGTTCGTAAAGTTGACGAAGATGAAAAAGGAGAATTTATCGGAATCATCAATTATTCTATCATGGCTTTGATTCAACTGGAATTAGGAGTTGTAGATCAGCCGGATTTAGATGTAGAAAAAGCAACCGAATTATATGACGCTAAAGTAAAGTTAACCAAAGACTTAATGGAAGCCAAAAATCATGATTACGGCGAAGCGTGGCGTGATATGCGCGTGAGCTCCTTAACAGATTTGATTTTGCAAAAATTACTTCGAGTAAAGCAAATCGAAGACAATAAAGGCCTGACTTTAGTTTCTGAAGGAATTGACGCTAATTATCAGGATATGATTAATTATTCTGTTTTCGCCTTAATTTTAAACCCCATCAATAAATAGAAATTCCAAAAAATAAATTCCAAATTCCAATATTAAACTTTGGAATTTGGGAATTTAATAAATTGGAATTTAAATAAATCTTCCTATGAAAAATATCATTACTCAATTTTCCCGAATATTTGTCGGTGTATTATTTATCATTTCCGGATTAATAAAATTAAACGACCCGGTTGGTTTCTCTTATAAACTGGCCGAATATTTCAGCGAGCCGGTTTTCAATATGCCATTTTTAGAGCCTTTTGCTTTAGGATTAGCCATTTTCTTAGTGATTTTTGAAGTTGTTCTGGGAGTAATGTTATTGGTTGGATACAAAACAAAAACGACCATTTGGGCTTTATTGCTTTTAATCGTTTTCTTTACCTTCCTTACCTTCTACTCTGCTTATTTTGACGTAGTAAAAGATTGCGGTTGTTTTGGTGATGCACTGCATTTAACTCCGTGGCAGTCCTTTACAAAAGATGTTGTTTTATTGTTCTTTATCTTGATTTTATTCATCAATCAAAGATTAATAAAACCATTATTTTCAACGCCAAAAACCAACTTTGCAGTTTACGTAAGTGTTGTTCTATGTGCTTTTATGGCTGTTTGGGTTTTAAATCATAATCCGATAAAAGATTTCCGTCCGTATAAAGTGGGAACTAATATCGAGAAAGGAATGGAAATCCCGGAAGGCGCTCCAAAATCAGTGGTTGAAATGATTTTCATTTACAAAGTAAACGGCGTTGACAAAGAGTTTACCGAAAAAGATTTAATGAATATCCCGGAAGGCGCAACTTTTGTTGATAGAAAAGATAAAGTAATTTCAGAAGGATATGTACCGCCAATTCACGATTTTACAATGACAAAAGACGATTCTGATTATAAAGAAGAATTGTTGAAAGAGCCAAAATTACTTGTTTTTATTACTTACGATTTAAGCAAATCTGAACCAGCCGGAATGAAAAAGCTGGCTAAAGTTACAGCAGATGCTAAAGCTAAAGGTTATAAAATTATTGCGATGACAGCTTCAGGAGCGGATGAAATTGCAAAAGCTAAAAAAGAATATAACTTAGATGTTGATTTCTATTTCTGCGATGCAACGGCTTTAAAAACAGTTGAAAGAGCGAATCCAAGTATTGTAGTAATACAAAAAGGAACTATCGTTCAGAAATTACATTATAATGATGTAGATGATTTGAAATTATCAGACGTTGCTTATAGTCTTTAAAACAATAAAACCCTAAAAAAAACGCCAATAATCTAAATAGAATATTGGCGTTTTTTTTGTTTGGATACTATTTCTGAATTAAAAAAATAAGCGAACAGAAGCACAAATTATTTTTCTTACATTTGATACAAATCATCACGATACCAAATTTATTATGAAACACTTTCAAAGATTTTTCTTTACATTTTTATTTACTGTATCTCTTGTTTTCATGGCTTTTAGCCAAGAAAAAACAAATAACCAAGACCAACGATACATATTCTTTTTCCACAATAAATTTGTTGAAGAAAATGATTTAAGCGTTGTGCATCCTGAATATGGCAAAGCCGAATACAATGAAATTATAAACTCTTTTAAAAAAGAAAATTTTATTGTTTTTAGTGAAAAAAGAAAGAAAAACACAAATGCAGCTGACTATGCAGAAAAAGTTGTAAAACAAATTAAATCACTTATAAAAAAAGGAATTAAGCCTAACAAAATAACCGTAATTGGAACTTCAAAAGGCGGTTATATTGCACAATATGTTTCGACATATTTAGCCAATCCAGATGTCAATTTTGTTTTTATCGGATGTTTTCAGGATTCTGATATAAAACAAATTCCGGATATTAATTTCTGCGGCAACATTTTGACTATTTACGAAAAATCAGATATTTATGGTGTTTCCGCGATTAAAAGAAAAGAAACTTCAAAACTCAAAATAAATCATTTTAAAGAAATTGAACTGAACACCAATTTAAAACATGGTTTTCTATATAAAGCGTTAGATGAATGGATTGTTCCTTGCAAAAAATGGGCAAATGGAAATTATGAATTAAAATAAAAATTCCGCAGTATAAAAAGTCTTCGATAAATTAAATTATGGAAGACTTTTTTCGTTGCCATCTGACGTTTTTTTGCTTCTAAAATTACTCTTCAAATCAAAAATTCGATCCTTTTTTCTACTTCAAAAAGACAGATTCAAAAAAAGACAGGATTTTACACCCAACTATTACGATTTCATTCCGGTTTTTCTAACCCAAAACCCTTGTTTTGTTACAAAATAAACGAGTCTTCAAATTTTGTTAATCTGCATTTGGCTTTCAATTTGTTTGTTTAACTTTGTGAATTCAGTACTTAATTATTAAAATAATTTAATTTAGATATGAAACAAATTGCCTTAGTTGTAATTGCATTTATTACTTTTTCATGTTCGCAAGCTCAAAAAACAAGTTTTTCTAAAGAAGCTTTATCTGAGAAATTATTAGCTGCTGATGGAAGTCAGGTTGCTTTTAAAAACATTTTAAAAAAATACAAAGGAAAAACTTTGGTTATCGAGGTTTGGGCATCTTGGTGTGGGGACTGCGTAAAAGCGATGCCAAAACTAAAAGAATTACAAGCTAACAATCCTGATGTTTCTTATTTATTCCTTTCTGCAGATAAAACTGCTGAAAAATGGAAAGCCGGAATCGAAAAACACGAATTAAAAGGTGATCATTTTATGATGAATGACGGTATGAAAGGTGTTTTTGGAAAAGCAATAGATTTAGACTGGATTCCGAGATATATTATTGTGGACAAAACAGGAAAAATTGTTTTGTACAGAGCGATAGAAACAGATTTTGATAAAATCAATGAAACTTTAAAAGGTTTAAAATAATTTTTAATAAAAATATCAATGTCAAAAATCAATTTGAGTTTTGACTATACTTCAATAAAACAAAAAAATAAAAACTACCAAAATGAGAAAAAAGATTGTTGCAGGAAACTGGAAAATGCATAAAAATGCCGGACAAACTGAAGAATTATTAAACGAATTAATCACAAAAATACCAGCACAAACAACTGCACAAGTAATTGTGGCACCAACATTTGTAAACTTACAAGCTGCTGCTGCAAAATTAAAAAATACAACAATTGGAGTTTCTGCTCAAAACGTTCACCAGGCTGAAGGCGGAGCTTTTACAGGAGAAATTTCTGCAGATATGTTAACAAGCATTGGTGTAAACACTGTAATTTTAGGCCACTCTGAGCGTCGCGCTATTTTTCACGAAACAGATGCATTAATCGCAAACAAAGTTGATACAGCTTTAAAACATGACATGACTGTAATTTTCTGTTTTGGAGAAGAATTAAAAGATCGTCAATCAGGAAATCATTTCAATATTGTTGAGAATCAATTACGCGACGGGTTATTCCACATTGCAAAAGAATCTTGGGCAAAAGTGGTTTTAGCTTATGAGCCGGTTTGGGCAATTGGAACCGGAGAAACTGCTTCGCCAGAACAAGCTCAGGAAATGCACGAATTTATCAGAGAAACTATCCGTAAGGCTTTTGGAGCTGAAATCGCTGATGAAGTTTCTATTTTATACGGCGGTTCTG
The DNA here is from genome assembly GCF_001879205.1 of Flavobacterium johnsoniae. GTDB lineage: Bacteria > Bacteroidota > Bacteroidia > Flavobacteriales > Flavobacteriaceae > Flavobacterium > Flavobacterium johnsoniae_A. The sequence continues at coordinate 756,044 of NZ_MLFK01000007.1, read as the reverse complement.
TAAAACCAGAAAACGCTAAAGAAATTTTCGGTAAACCAGACGTAGACGGCGGTTTAATTGGAGGTGCTGCTCTAAAAGCTGATGACTTCTTGGCAATTGTAACAGCTATCTAATTTTAGATTTTACTTATAAAAAAAAGCGTTCGCACAGCGAACGCTTTTTTTATGTCTTTACTTTTCCAACTTCCGACTTCAGACAAAACCTAGTTAATAAATGATTTCAAAAGCGGACAATTGTACTTTTTGAAAACTGGCGTCGTTTTATACACCGAATAAAAATTAAACAGCTCCCTTCCTGCTTTAAAGGGATTTTTTTCTTCTTCTTCCGCAGAAACTAAGCTCGCATAATGATCGTAATAACTGCATTCAAAAATCATTAAACTTGCCATTGCTTTTTCGTTATTATTTTTTGACATTTTAAGTGCTTTTTCATAATACGTTTTGGCCATTTTTAAATTGTAATAATTTCCATTTTGGTATTTCTTTTCATTCTCGGTATTATCACCGTAAACATAATCTGTATATGATTCTCCTGATGTCCAGTCATAAGCCGACATCATCCAGGAATTACCCAAATACGATACATTAAAATAAGCGTGTGCCAATTGCAGGTTACTGCTTGCTGTATTTTGCTTTTTCAACTGAATCAGTTTAGCAATAAATTCTGTTTTATTAAAATGGTAATCAAATTTACGTTCTTTATCATTTTGAAGAATTTTAGGTATGAACGGATTTTCATTTAAATAACTTTTAAACTCATAATTCTTGTCCCAGAAATCTTTTGGCATACTTGAAAAGGTTTCATAAGCCAATTCTAAATTGTTGTTTCTAAAAGCGATAGTTCCTTTTAAATCTTTGTAATAATTAATATTAGGCGCAATAGTTCCTGAACAAATATATTTTTCAAATGATGTTTTATCTGTTTTCTGTTGTAAAGCAATCAACTGATTAACATCTTCAATAGCTGCATTTCGATCAAAATAGCCTATATAACTATAAAAATAAGGATTACTGTAAGATGAATATCCGCCATCATTTTTAATATCAGATTTCATGGATAACAGACCGGCTGTAACGATATCTCCTTTTTTATGAAACTCATTACTCGCGATTCGATATAAACTGTACAAGTTTTTAAACAATCCATGATCTGTTTCTACTAAATTTTCTACCGAATTAAAATAAGTATAAAGCTTATTTTGAACTTTCTCATTCTTTACATCATCTTGTTTCAAAGAAACTAAAGCCAGCTGTATATTTTTTTGCATCTGAATTGAAGCATTGGCCTTATCTGAAATCATATTGGCATATTTTTTCCCTTCGTCAATTTGGTCATCAATAAAACAAAGCTGTGCAATTGCGGCGGTAATATAATCCTTTTGCTCTCCTGAAGTCTGCTCACGAATTGAAATCAAAAAATATTCTAATTCTCTTAAATACAAAATATCTTTATTGAAGTTTTCTTCTTTTGCTTTGGCATAATTCTCATACCAATTTGTATCGCTAAAAGTTACTGACGGGGTTCCGTTATTTGTGTATTGAGGTGTAAAAATCCAATCTTCAAGCTTATTAACTTCTCGTCCTATTAAAAAACTCAAAAACAAACTATTCGGACTTAATCCATACATCTCCTGAATCGTTTTTAAATCAGGTGCCGGATTTCGAAGACTTTCGATAGCCAAAATCACACTTCTTTCTTCATCATTTTGAGCCAAAGCCAAAGTTTCAACAGTTAGTTTCCTGTTGTAGTTTTGTAAAACTGCAAATGATTTTTCTTCGCAGGTATTAAAAACTTTACTCAGTAAATAATTTTGCAAAACGCGATCCTCAACACACAAAGCTTTATAATACAAAGCCCAAGGTTCTAAAACCGTATTCTTATTTTCAGAAAAATAAGTATCATAAAGTTTGATAACTTCATTTTTATCCTGACTGTAAAAACTGTATCTTAAAATTAAAAAGGCATAACGCTGTTTTAAAAAAGGATCTTTTGTCGTTTTGATTCTTTTTTCAAAATTATCCAAATCAGCTAATTGATGATTTTCGCTGTTATAACCAATTTGTCCCCAAGATTCCCATTTAACATCAGTATTACTATTGTATTCCAGCTTTTTGGCAAATACAATATAATTTAGAAATGCTTTATTTTTTGGCAGCAATAAAGTTTTTACAAAACTATTTTTAGAGAATATTTTATCGAGTGATTTGTTTTCATAAGCCGTTTCAAATTGCTCTGAATCTGTTTCGTATAAAATAGAATATACATCCTCAGTATTAATTTGATTTCCTAACTTTTTCTTCCATTCCAAACAGTTCAACTGCTTATCAGCGTCGGAAATCGTATTAGTGGCATAATAATTATCTGCTGAGTAATAAAATGGCGTCAGCTTAAAAAAGCCTTGACGCTGTGCTTTAAACAAAGCCAGACGACTTGTTTCGGGCGAAACGCTCCATCCGCAGGCAAACGAAACCTGAACGCTTAAAACTAAAAGTAAACTCTTAAAAGTTCGCATAATAATTGGAGATATTTTCGGTTCCATAATCGTTGATATATTTTTTATCAAAAGAGAAAAAAGTCACTCTCGTCTGATTGTCTATTTGAATTTTGTTTTTGATAATCGAAATCATTTTATCGAGTTCATCGCCAGAAATTTTCTCGATTCTAATTTCATCACCATTTCGCAAATAAGTCTGTCCGGCTAAAACATCATCCTGCAAAATATATTTTGTATCAGAAATTTTCTTCAGCTTAATACTGTCATTCAGTAATTGGTCATAATCTGATAAAATTCCCTTAAACTGATTTCCCCTAAAAGCAACTGCCCAGCTGTACAATGGCAAAGCAATATCCAATTTAAGTTTATAATCACTATGCGAAATATATTGTGCCAGTTCTTCGCTTGTACCAATTGAATTTTTGGTCTGAAAATCGTCTGGCTTTGTGATATTATAACACATCAACAAACCTTTATCAACTGGCGGAATTCCAGCTTTTGTAGCATATTTATACTGCCACAGCCTGATTGTTGCGGTTATTTTGGCTGATGGAAACTGACTTTTAATCTGTTTTAAGAGATAGAAATAATTTTTCTGAGATTTTTCGGTCCAGTCGCAGTCAATTAAAATTTCTTTAAAATCAACTTTTAGTTTTGCTGCTTCAATAGACTTAACCGAATCATAATTTAAACGTTTGTAATTCTCCTGTTTATAATAATCTTTTGGGTATACAATATTAGAAGTAATACGTTCGGCCTTTGTATCGTTCATTTTTTTTCCTATTTGTTCTATTCTTTTTGCCATTCTTACTGCAAGACTGTCCAATTGTTTTTTATCAGACTTCAAAACAACTTCATTGGTAATAAAAATACTTGGGGTAATATCAAGATTACTTTCATTTAAAGAAATACTTCCAATAGTCGCAACAGGAAGCGGTTCTTTTGAGTACGGATTATAATCGACATCAAAAAAACGAACATACAGATGTTTTACATCTAATTTCTGAATAAGAGAATCTTCTTCTTTTTGAAAATATAAATCGGTTTTCCAATAACAAAACGAGCGGATTACTTCGTGTTCGTTTTCGCAGCTCCCTGAACTCAAAACCACAAAGAGTAAAATAAAAACTAGATTTTTCATATTTTAAAAATTCCTTACAAATTCAATTCAAAATTAACATTAATAAATCTAAGGATGTTGATTATTTATAAACAACTTTTACTTTGTATTCTTACCTTTGCAAAAAAATTATTTATGTCGAATATATATTTAGGATATCATTTTACAATTGAGCCAAAAGAACCGGGATCGGAAATTTTAATAGCAGAGTTAGGCGAAAAAGCGTTTGAGACGTTTACCGAAACTGAAAACGGAATTTCGGCTTATGTAAAAAAAGATTTATGGGATTCGACTATTCTGGATGATATTTATATTTTACAATCAGAAGAATTTAAAATTGAATATACGGTTGAAGAAATAGATCAGGTAAACTGGAACGAAGAATGGGAAAAGAATTTTGAAGCCATTGATGTTGACGGAAAATGCCACGTCCGCGCTCCTTTTCACGAAAAAACAGATGCTGAATTTGATATTGTAATCGAACCAAAAATGAGTTTTGGAACCGGTCATCATGAAACAACGCACATGATGATTCAGCATTTATTAGAAATGGATGTAAAAGGTCTTAAAACTCTTGATATGGGATGCGGAACAGCCATTTTAGCCATTTTAGCCGAAATGAAAGGTGCCGAACCAATTGATGCCATTGATATTGACAACTGGTGCTATCTAAATTCTATTGAAAATGCCGAACGCAATAATTGCAGGCATATTACCGTTTATGAGGGCGATGCTGCTTTATTAGCCGGGAAAAAGTACGATTTAATCATTGCCAATATTAACAGAAATATTCTCCTAAACGATATGCAGCAATATGTTGATAGTTTAAATAAAGACGGGATTATTTTGTTTAGCGGTTTTTATGAAGAAGATGTTCCTTTTATTGATGCTTCGTGTACAGAAAAAGGCTTAACGTATGTTAAAAAATTTGAAAGAAACAACTGGGTTTCATTAAAATACGTAAATTAGTTATTAGTAATTACAACAGTACAAAAAACTAGAAAAAATGAGTACTAAAGAAAAAGTAAGAGAAAGAGTTCGTGAGAAAGAAGCAACGGCATTCAATAACGAAATCATTGTTTACAACGACGACGTAAACACTTTTGACCATGTAATTGACACCTTAATGCGCGTGTGTGATCACACCTCTGAACAAGCAGAACAATGTTCCTTAATTGTACATTACAACGGAAAATGCACTGTAAAAACAGGGCCGATTGACAAATTAAAACCTCAATGTACACAACTTTTGGAAGCTGGACTTAGCGCCGAAATTGTTTAATTGCCAATAATTTAAAACGCATTCTAATTTGTTTTACACTAAAGCAAATTAGAATGCGTTTTCATTTTAAATAAAATTGAAATTATGAGAATTATCGCATTTCAAGCACTATTTTTTCTATCTTTTATTTCAAAAGGCCAGTCAAAATTTGAATCTCTTCGAAAAAAGCTAATCGAAAATAAAACATACGAATATGTTTATAAGTTTGAAAATAACTATGCGGTATTTCGAACTTTCAATAACAAAATGGGATTGATAGACAGCCTGGGAAACGTGGTTATCAAACCAACTTATGAGTATATTGATAATAAAGAAAATCTTAAAAATTTATTTGAAGCCGCTATCGTAGTCAATAAAAAGTATAAAAGAGGCTTTATCGACCTGCAAAACAGGGTTAAAATTCCTTTTGAATATGATGACATTTTCTATATGGGAAATGACCTGATCAGGGTTTCAAAAAACAACAAAACCGGTGTAGCAGATATAGAAAATAAGATTATTCTGCCTCTAAAATATGATTATATACAAAATCAGAATGGTATTTTGTTTGTTCAAACTAACAACGCAATTGATTTATTTGATTCTAAAGGAAAGCAGTTTACTAATTTTAAAGCTGCGGATATTGACTATTTTAAGAGTAAAAAATCTATCGTAACTCTTCCAAACAAAAACACATTTATAATTGATGATCAGGGAAATATAATTTTAAATCCCATTAAGAACCACCAATTCGAAAGAGTTTTGGAATCCGATTCTTATCTTATTAAGAATACTATTACAAAGAAAAGAGGCGTAATTAAATCTTCTGGTCAATATGAAATTGAATGTAAATACGATGAAATTTTGCCATCTGCCTCAATTTATGTTGTTCAGAATAATGGCAAAAGCGGTATTATAGATAAAAAAGATGCTGTTTTAAAACCTTTAATCTACGATCATATTTTTGCTGCATTTTATAAAGACAGTATTCATTTCGAAAATCAATATTTTGCTTACAAAGGTGATTTAAAAGGCATAATAAATCCATATTTAGAGAAAGAGATCATTCCTATTTCTTATAAAAATATAGAACAACTTTCCAAGTATTATATTACGGCCAATTCAGATAATAAAAACGGAATGTTTTCGTCAAACGGTGCGATTATAATTCCGGAGGATTATGAGTTCTATAATGTGTCTCCAAATAAAATTTTTGCTGTAAAAAACGCCAGGAAATACCTTCTTGCAATTGGAGACAATAGTTACAATGAAACAGAAGTATTTGCAGGTGAATTTGTTAAGGATAAATTTAGTTTTGGCGGATTTTCGAAAAGTAATTATCAGATTTTTAAAAATGAAAATAAATTTGGCATAATTAGTAACAGAAATGAAATTGTAGTTCCGGCTGAATTTGATTTCATTACCGAAATCTATTCTACTGGAGAATTCATTGTTCAAAAAAACAAAAAATACGGAATTGTAAGTTCTGGCAATCAAGTGCTCTTAGAATTAAAATATGATACTTTTAAAATAATTAAGGAAGTAGTTAAATTTGAAATTAAGAATCAAAAAACAAAAAAATTCTATTCAGTTGATTTTTCTAAAGAAAATAATACTATTTGAATTTCATTATTCGAGTCCAATTTAAACCTTAAATTGTATTTGATGGTTTAATTTTTCAATAATTTAAAAAACATTCTATTTTATTTTATATTTGAAATAAAATAGAATGTTTTTTTATGGAAGAGTATGGAAAAATATTAATTATCGCAATGCCTATTTTTTTAGTATTAATTGTAATTGAAAAAATATACGGCATTTATAAAAAGAATGATACCGCTCCATTAATTGACAGCGTTTCCAGTATCAGTTCCGGAATTACCAATTCTGTAAAAGATGTTTTAGGATTGAGCGTTACTTTTCTTTCCTACGAATGGATGGTTTCTAAAATTGCTGTTTTTCATCTCGAAGCCAACATATTGTCCTATTGTATTGCCTTTTTTGTTATCGATTTTTATGGTTATTGGAGCCATAGATTGGCACATCAGATTAACTTTCTTTGGAACAAACATGCGATTCATCACAGTAGTGAAGAGTTTAATCTTGCCTGTGCGCTTCGTCAGCCTATTGCGAGTTTAGTTAACTTATTTACTTTTTTACTGATTCCAGCCGCCATATTGGGCGTTCCCGCATCTGTAATAGCGATTACATTACCTCTTCATTTATTTTTACAATTTTGGTATCATACCAAACACATAAAAAAAATGGGATTTGTAGAAAAAATTCTCGTAACACCTTCGCATCATCGTGTTCATCACGCTATAAACCCGGAATATTTAGACAAAAACCACTCGCAGATTTTTATTTTCTGGGATAAACTTTTTGGTACTTTTCAGGAAGAATTAGATGATGTGCCGCCTGTTTTTGGAATCACAAGACCCGCAAATACATGGAATCCGATAAAAATTAATTTTCAGCATTTAACCTTATTGATTAAAGATGCCTGGAGAGCCGAAAACTGGAAAGACAAACTAACTATATGGTTTAAACCAACCGGATGGCGCCCTGAGAATTTTGAAGAAAAATATCCTGTAAACAAAATCGAAAATGTTTTTGATTTTAATAAATACGGAACCCAAAATTCGCAAAAACTTATTCTTTGGTCAGTTGCACAAATTTTAATTACACTTTTATTTGTGAGTTATTTATTTGAGAATATTGCCAAAATTGGCCTGCCTGCTATTTTTATATATGGCTTTTTTATTCTGGTTACCATTTACAGCAATTCTGAATTAATGGATAAAAGTAAATATGCTGTTTTTTGGGAAGGGTTCAGATTGTCTATCGCAGTAAGCATTATAACTTTTTATGGCGGTTGGTTTGGTTTAAACAGTATTTTTTCTTTCAGTAATTATATAATTATAGGTTACTTAAGTTTATCCATTTTAGTAACGATTTACTTTGTGACTGTCGATTTCAAAAACAACCAAAACCAAACCATAAAACCATCAACCGCATAATGAAAAACGTTATATTTTTTAAAATTTATATTGCATTCAGCACTATTTATATACTGATTTTATATCTGGGATATGAAAGTCTAGACTGCTTTTTAAAACCAGCTTTAATTCCACTTTTAATCTTGGGAGTATATTTTTCGAAAAAATTTCGAACACAGAATATTCTATTAACAGCGCTTCTCTTTTCCTGGATTGGTGATGTCGTTTTACTCTTTGCAGATATTGCCGAAATATATTTTATTCTAGGCTTAGTTTCTTTTTTACTTTCCCACCTTCTCTATCTGGTGCTTTTCAATAAACAGATTAAAGAAAAAATAAAACGGAATGCTGTTATCTTTATGATTGGAAGTATTCTTATTGGCTGCTATCTAATCGGAATGCTGTCGGTTTTATTACCGTCGCTGGGTGACTTAAAAATTCCCGTAGTGGTTTACGCCAGCATAATTTCGATTATGCTTTTGTTTGCCTACAACGGGCTTTTAATTTGGAAAAAACCAGCAAACCAATACGTGTTTTTTGGTGCTTTATTTTTCGTGATTTCAGATAGTATTTTGGCTCTCAATAAGTTTCATACTCCAATTAAAAAAAGTTCCTTTATTATTATGCTCACTTATCTTGTGGCACAATATCTGATTGTGATTGGTATATTAAAACTAAATTCAAAAAAGGAATTACAATAACACACGGATAACAGAGATTAAACGAATTATCTACGAACTATTTTTAATTTTCTTTTTGAATTTACGATCTGTAGTAAAAACCATTTACATTTGTGTGACCAAACTAAACCTCAACCATGAAAAAAACTGCCCTTTTTATTATTTTAATACTTACCGCAACCTCATGTATCAGCACAAAATCTACTCTGAAAAATGTAGACGATAATGCTCCTGATCTTGTACTGAATAAAAATAATACGTTCGTAATTTCATTATTCAGCAAAGACAAAAAATACGGCTATGATCCAGATTATCCTGTTAATATATTCTTTAGAAATACTCGCGACGAAACTGTAAACGAAATCCGTTTTTTGAATGCTTTAGCCGGACCAAATGGAGAAAAAATCACCTATAAACGTTTAGAAACCTGTTGTCCTTTCCCAACTAAAAGAAGCGATATGGGCGCCGGATTTTTAAATGTCTACGAACTGACTTGGGAAGGTCAAAAAAAACCCGTAACACTGTATTTGAATATTTACGAAAAGGGAATTTTAATGGTTCCGATGGGTTTGACGTTGAAAAAGGAATAAATTTATAGGTTAATAAAATCAATATCAATGTTGGGAATCATTTCTTTAATCTTAATTCTTTTACCGATAATATTTCAATTTATTTATGGAACAAAAGCCATTTATAAAACCACTTCATTAAAGTTTGTAAATGTATCTTTAATTAGTTTTGCTGCGCAGATACTATTGTCAATTGTATATTATTACATTTCTTATTATAATTTTTCAAAATATTTTGAGGAACATCCAAACGCGACAAGATGCGGTACAGGATTAGCGGCGTCTATTTTTGGTTTGTTTTTTTTAATAGCAGTTCTTATTGGAGTTATACTTGTTCAATATATCATTATGATCTGGAAAAAATACAGGATGAGTTTAAAAGCTGATAATTAAAATAAATGAAAATTGTGTTTCTATTTTTCTATTACATTCAGTATAAAATCTTATAAAAAACAATCAAAAAAAACAAATAAAGAAAAATACTACATATTTAACTTTTATTGCTCTTAAAATAATCATAAATCTTCATCTCGTATTCATAAATCATAACTACCTTTGCAGTGCAAAAAAATAACTTTATGAATTTACAACATATCCCACAAATTAAGCATACTGACAGCGGGAATTTCTTTTTACTGGCGGGGCCTTGCGCCATCGAAGGAGAAGAAATGGCTCTTAGAATTGCTGAAAAATTAGTTGGTATTACCGACAATCTTCAGATTCCCTATGTTTTTAAAGGATCTTTTAAAAAAGCAAACCGTTCCAGAATTGATAGTTTTTCCGGAATTGGAGATGAAAAAGCTCTAAAAATTTTAAGAAAGGTTTCAGAAACTTTTCACATCCCTACTGTAACAGATATTCATACAAATGAAGATGCTGATATGGCGGCACAATACGTAGATGTTTTACAAATTCCTGCATTTTTAGTTCGTCAGACTGATTTAGTTGTAGCGGCTGCAAATACCGGAAAAGTGGTCAACCTTAAAAAAGGACAATTCATGAGTCCAGAAAGCATGAAACATGCCGTACAAAAAGTATTAGACTGTAATAATGAGAATGTTATGGTTACAGATCGTGGTACTATGTTTGGATACCAGGACATGATTGTTGACTACAGAGGAATTCCTACTATGCAGCAATATGCTACTACGGTTTTAGATGTTACCCACTCGTTACAACAACCAAATCAAACTGCCGGAGTTACAGGAGGAAGACCAGACATGATCGAAACTGTAGCAAAAGCTGGTATTGCAGTAGGTGTTGATGGTATTTTTATCGAAACACATTTTGATCCTGCAAACGCAAAAAGTGATGGTGCTAATATGCTTCATTTAGACTATTTTGAAGGTTTAATGAATAAGTTAGTTGCTATCAGAAAAACTGTAAACGCCTTTTAATTTATAATACTTAAGTTCTTTGAAAACAAAAATTTTATTTTTCTTTCTGGCTTGTGTTTCATTAAACACTTTTGCTCAGGAAGAAATCCCAGTACAAAAATACACTGCTCATAATAAAGGAAAATTCTTTGTGATGTGGGGCGGAAATAGAGAAAGTTACTCAAAATCTGATGTGAATTTTAGAGGTAAAGATTATAACTTTACTGTTAATAACATGGCAGCTCATGATAAACCAAAAGGATGGCATGTTGATTACATCAATCCTGCAAACATGACAATTCCACAGACCAATTTAAGACTTGGCTACTTTATCAGTGATCATTACAGTGTTACCATTGGTGTTGACCACATGAAGTATGTAATGAGCCAAAATCAGACAGCTAATGTTAATGGTTATATTAATTTACCAGCTGATCAAGCTGGATCTTTTTACAATGGTGACTACAATAACACTCCTGTAGATATGTCTCTATATGGCGCTAAAGAAGGTGGTTATGATAAAGGTACTGCTCAGGGATATCCTCCTGCTTTTTTAATGTACGAACACACAGATGGTTTAAACTACATTAATACTGAAGTTTCAAGATTTGATGATATTTCGAAACTATTTAGTCTTCCTAATATCGATAAAGTTCAGATTAACTTAACTGAAGGTCTTGGAGCAGGGATTTTATATCCTAAGACCAATACAACACTTTTAGGCAAAGAGCGTCATGATGATTTTCATGTTTCTGGCTACGGTGTTTCGGCAAAAGCTGGTATCAATGTTACTTTTTTCAAACACTTCTACGTTCAGGGAGAGTTAAAAGGAGGTTATATCAATATGCAGGATATTAGAACAAGTGTCAGCAATGATGACAGGGCTTCACAAGACTTTTTCTTCTTCCAGCGAATTATTGCTGTTGGAGGTATTTTTAGAATCTAAGTCATATTTCAAAAATATATTTTTAAAATAGTTATCATTTATTTGGTAACTATTTTTTTTATTATTTACTTTGTAACTCAAAGTACTTTACTTGATATCTGAACAAATTATGAAAAAACAAAAATATCTTTTTCTCATCATCACATTCGCGCTAAGTTTTGGGCTTGCTTTATTTGTGGCAGTGAAAGTTTTTCCGAATAATCCATTTAACAAAACAAAAAAGGAACAAACGACTGCTTTAAGTAAATTTCAGGATGGAGACATCATATTACAAACCTCACAATCAGCTCAATGCGAAGCGGTTAAAATTGCCACTAATTCTAAGTTTTCTCATTGCGGCATTGTTTACAACATAAACGGAAATTGGTTTGTTTTTGAAGCTGTACAACCCGTAAAACTTACACCGATTGATGAATGGATTAAGCATGGAAAAGACAATAAATATGTTGTGAAACGATTAAAAAATGCTGCTGCTATTTTAACGCCCGTTGTTCTTCAAAAAATGAAAGATTACAGTCAGCAATTTGATGGAAAAGATTATGACGCCTATTTTGAGTGGACGGATACTAAAATCTATTGCTCCGAATTGGTTTGGAAAATCTATAAAAATGCGGCCGGAATTGAATTATCAAAACTAAGAGAATTGAAAGAATTTAATTTAGAAGATCCAAGAGTTCAAAAAATAATAAAGGAAAGATATGGTAATAATGTTCCGCTGAATGAAAAAGTGGTTGCTCCCTCTGACCTTGCCGATTCTGACTTACTCGTAACTGTAGTAGACAATTATTAAAAATCAGTAAAAAGCTAATTTACAAACCAATTGGCTTTTTTCTTTATCATTTTACTTTGAATTTCAAAGAACTTTTAACTAGCCAAACTATGAGAGATTATTTAATTGAAAGATTGTACGAATGCACAAAAAAGCCTTATCAAAAATATTTTAAGAAAAGTGAACCGTGGGAAGTCAACAAATCTGAGTTATTACACTATCCTGAAAATAGTTTAGGGTTTGGTTTAGGAACTTTTCTTTTTAAAAATCATTTTGATATTCAGGAAAAACTGGAAGATCATGATATTATTCATGTCTTAACTAATACCGGAATTTCTGTTTATGAGGAAATAGGAATGCAGTATTATCTTTTAGGAAACGGCAAGAAAAGCTTGTATTTGTTTATGGTTATTTTATCCGGAACATTATTTTACCCCAAAAAACTCCGTTATTTTATACAGCAATTTAAAAGAGGCAAGCGGGCGCTTCCGTTTTATTATCTCGATTTTTCTAAAATGCTATTTACGCCAATTGAATCTATTCAGCAATCTTTTAAAATTTAAAAATCATGAAAACTATTAGTAACAAACGTTTTGAAGAAAAACAGTCTTTTGAACTTGCAATTGCGACCTTTATTATAAGTACTATTTTGTTTGTACTGTACATTGGTTTCAATCAAAATGCAAATGTCCTGGTCATTGCGTGGCCTTTTGCAGCATCACTTTTAATTTTAAATACAATTATGTTTGTGCATTTAACAGACCGATTTATTCATCTGCCCGAACAACGACGAGATATTGCCTTCAAAATATTATTACTGCTTTCTAATACTCCAATTACGTTTTTATATTATTTGATTGTGATGAAATTTTAATTTTTGAGATGTTCAAATATAAATCGTTGCTACGAATACTTGCACAATTCAATTCATCAGGGGATTAAATAAAACAAAAAAGCGGCAAGTTTACACTTACCGCTTTTGACTTTTTATAATTGCAGCATTTTAATTTGCTGTTGGAAGCACAATTCCATTTTGATCAATCAAATACATTAGTGATGCCATTGTAGCGGCACCAAGTTCTAATTCTCTTTTATTGATCGCATCAAATTTATCATTTGCTGCGTGATGATAATCGAAATAGCGTTGTGAATCTGGTTTTAAACCTGCTTTTACAATCGCTTTAGACGTTAAATGACTAATATCTGATCCTGCATGCCCAATTGTAAAACTGTGTACTAAATAAGGCTCAAAAAAATCTTTGTATCCTTGAATCTTTTTCAGGTTAGCATCATCAGCTTCAATAGAAAATCCTCTAGGACTAAATCCGCCTGAATCGCTTTCTAAAGCAAAAATATGGTTCTCCTTCTTTTGTTTTGAAACTTCTTCATATTTTGCACCGCCTTTTCCACCGTTCTCTTCATTCATAAACAAAACTACACGAATGGTGTTTTTTGGTTTATAATTTAAGTTTTTAAGTATGCGGATAACTTCCATACTTTGCACCACTCCTGCTCCATCATCATGAGAACCATCTGCCAAATCCCAAGAATCTAAGTGTCCGCCCACAACCATAATGTTGTCAGGGTTTACTGTTCCTGTTAATTCTCCAATTACATTATGAGATAATACATCCGGAAGCGTTTCGCAAGATTGTTTAAAATAAAATTTTAAAGCAGGATTTACTTTTAAAGATTTACTTAATAATTCTGCCCCATTTGTACTGATTGCTGCAGTTGGAATGTATTGTTCTTTTGGAAGATCACCATAACTTTGCGCTCCTGTATGAGGAAAATCGTCTAAACGTAAATTCATAGAACGAACAATTGTTCCTACCGCTCCAAGCTTTGCCGCTTCTTTTGCACCGGCATATCTTTGATCTACACAAGCTCCGTAAGAGGTAAATGTTTCGATATTTTCAGGATTCATTGGTCTGTTGTAAAAAACAATTTTTCCCTTTACTTTATCAGCTCCAAGTTCGCCCAATTCTTTGATTCCCTGTACTTCGATTATTTCTGCTGTAAGTCCCGTTTTTGGAGTTGCAACAGATCCGCCTAAAGCGCAGATTGGTACAGTAGTTTTTACTTTCCCATCTAAGATGTATGCGGTTTCTTTTTCTCCTCTAACCCAATGAGGTACCATCACTTCTTGTAAATACACTTTATCAAGACCAAGATTTTCTAATTGTCTTTTTGTATAATCTACTGCTTCTGCTGCTCCTTTTGATCCAGATAAACGACTTCCAATATCATTTGATAAATATTCTAACCAAGAATAGCATTTGGCCTCGGTTAAAGCTTTTTTGTAAAATAATTTAATGTTTTTTTCATCATTTGACTGCGCAAACAATGTCAATCCGTTTATAACTAAAGCAGTTAAAAGAATCGTTTTTTTCATAGTTTTTATAGCGTTTTGGGGTTACACTCCAATTTTTGGTATCTTACAAAGAAACAAAAATTCTATAGAACTGTCAGAGTTTTTTTGCAGCCTTTTCTCAAAAAAAAACTCCAATTACAACCTTATGATTTATAATTGGAGTTTTTATCATTTTAATAAAATAAAACTATTTTACTTCGATAATCTTATTTTTTGTGCCAATGCCGTTTTCATTAAAAGGTTCAATTGTAAAATAATACTTTGTTCCTTTATCCAGGCCTCTAAAGTCATACGAATTCTCTCCGTACACCATAATATTATTGTACAATTTATCAGGAGCGATTCCGTAGTAAATCGTATAACCTACTGCATCATTTTGTTTTTTCCAGGAAATCATGGCATTTCTTGAATCCGCTTTATTTCGATCTACTTTAAACGAATTAATCGCTTTTGGTTTTTCTAATAACCCGTTTCCAAAAACCCTGAAATCTGAAATGGCAAACAATCCAGAGGCATTGTGAATGTTTTCCATTTTGATATATCGCGCTTTAATTGATTTTGTTAATTCTACATAATCATGTGGTACATCTTTATCGTTTTTAGATTTATCTATTACTAAAGTCCAGTTTTTTGCATCATCAGACATAAAGATTTTATATTGGTAATAAATATCCATCGCTTTATTAAACTGAGTTGCTTTATGATCAGCATAATTTATCTGCAGTGCTTTGATTTCCATTTGTCGGCCTAAATCCATTTGAAGCCATTCTCCCGGATTGCTGGTTTTGGCAGACCAATAGGTTTGAATGTTTTCATCGGTTAAATTTTCGGCACCGTAACAGAATTTCTCATACACTTTTTTGCCGCCGTTATCCATTCGGTGAGTTTCTACTTCCATACAATCTTCAGAAGAAGAAACGGTTACCGGTTTTTTATACGAAAGGAGCATCCAGCCTGATGAAGCACCTTTTGTCTGATCACGTTCCTGAGTTGGCAGTACAATTGGAAAATCTCCATAAGAAGTAATCGAATACATTACATCATCTTTATCAAATCCTGCAGGAAACATATCTATACGACGCTCAAAACGGTCTTTAATAGAAATTTTACAAGTTCCGGTATTCCAATAATTTCCGTAATTATCTGCAAATGTATTTCCGTGTCCGGCTCCTATTACAAATCCGCCTGGTTTATAAGACATTGGATTATGTTTCTGATAGGTAAATGGCCCCAGCGGATTATCTCCAACATGAACACCGTTTGCGTAACCTTTAAATTCTGTTGCTGGTGCACCATATTGCATATAATACTTTCCGTTATGTTTCGTCATCCATGCTCCTTCGATAAAATTACCCCAAGGTGCCGGTTCCATGTCATTATTTGGTCCAAAACGCTCCCAGCCATGATTTGCCGGATCTAAGATGGCAACTTCTTTTATCTGGCCATAAGGACGCTGAATATCTTCTACTTCGGTTGCTTTATATAATTGAGCATAATCGGCCTGATTTCCTTTTGGAAGCCATGTATTGTAGTCAACCTCAACTCCCACAAGAGGCAGTTTCCCGCTTGAGCCATAATACATATAAACTTTTTTATCATCATCCTGAAAGATCGCAGGATCCCATGTTGGCAGCATTGCTTTGTCTACATGACGTGTCCATCTCCCAGATTTAGGATCGGCTGTTTTCCAGATTGGATGGTCTCTTTTCCAGGTTGACCCTACGTAAAACAAAGTATCATTTACAACCCACGCAGCAGGTGCGCATTGGTCATCATCACCCGGCTGTCTTTGAAAGCTTCCGTAAACAAAATTCCAGTCTGACATATCTTTACTCCAAAAAAATCCTGCCTGATTGGTCGCAAATAAATAATATTCGCCTTTATAGGTAATAATTACCGGATCTGCGCTTGAACGGCGCGATTCAGTGATTCCGTTATGATTATGGGTTGTGTAATTATATCCAATGTTAATTGGGTTACAAAATGTCGTGGCTGGTTTAGCAGGATCAAACCATTCGGTTTTTCCTAAATTTTGTGCCAAAAGATTGTGATTGAAAAGTATCACAAATAAAATTGGCAATGTCAACAGTCTATATACTCTTTTCATGTTTATTTTTGTATTTGCAAAGCTTAAAAGATTATTTTTTCACTTTTAATCTTTCCTTTAATAACTCTGGTTCATTTGTGGTGATATAATTGAATTTATGATCAATAATCCAATCCATATCAGCAGCTTCATTAACTGTCCAGGCATTTAGAATAATGTTATTCTCTTTTGCTTCTTTAATCCATTCCGGATGTTTTTTAAAGAATGAATAATGATAATCAACGCCATTAATATTGTCCGCTTTTACTTCTTTGGGAGATTTATTTCCTTCTAGGTATTGTAAAACCGTTTTTGGATCAACTGCTCTAATTTGTTTTAGAATTTCGTAATCAAAACTTATGTAGCAGGTATTTTTATCTGCTTTTAGTTTTTTAATTGTTTCAACCGACATTAATGCCGTTTTTTTTCCTCTTTCTTTACTGATTTCCGAAGGTTTTATTTCACAGACTAAAAGTGTGTGTTTGTTGTTTTGCTTACCCTCAGTAATATATTCGTGTAAGGTTGGAAGTTTTTCTCCATTAGAAAGTTTAAACTTTATTAAATCAGCATAATTGGTTTCTTCAATAAGTAGTTTATTATAATGCGCATCATGATTAATTACAAGCGAATCATCAGCTGTTCTCCAAACGTCAAATTCTGAACCGGGAAGTTTTAAATCAATTGCATGCCTTAAAGATGCTATAGAGTTTTCAGGAAGATTATTTTTCTTCCATGCACCGCGATGTGCTACTATTGCATTCTCTTTTACCGAGCACGATTGAAAAGCTATTGTTAGGGTTAAAAAAAGTGATATTCTGAGTCTTTTAGTAGTGTTCATTATTTTAAAATTATAATTTATAAAAAATGTTCTTTTATGAAAAAGCCCTCCGTCAACCAAACGAAGGGCTCTTTACTAATCAATAAACCAACTATTTAGTTAACTCAAAACTAACTTTCTTGTCGGCAGTTGAATTTCCTCCAACGAAAATATCAAACTGTCCAGGTTCTGCTACGAATTGTAAATCAGAATTATAAAATTTTAAATCTTCAACCGTGATATCAAAAGTCACTGTTTGTTTTTCACCTTTTTTAAGTGTTATTTTTTGGAAACCTTTTAGTTCTCTAACTGGTCTAGTTACTGACCCAACTAAATCTCTAATGTATAATTGAACTGTTTCTTTTCCGTCAAAGTTTCCAGTATTTGTTACATCTACTGTTACTTTTAATTTTCCGCTGAAATTCATTTTATCAGAAGAAATTTTCAAGTTTGAATAATCAAAAGTAGTGTAGCTTAAACCAAATCCGAATGGGAATAAAGGCTCATTTCTTTCGTCAATATAGTTTGATCTGAATTTCTCAAATTTTCCTTCAGAATTAGAAAGTGGTCTTCCTGTATTTTTGTGAGCATAATAAATTGGAAGCTGTCCAACGCTTCTTGGGAAAGTAGATGTTAATTTTCCAGAAGGATTTACATCTCCAAATAAAACATCAGCAATTGCATAACCAGCTTCTGTACCGGCGAACCAAGCATTTAGAATAGCAGGAACTGTTTTTTCTTCGTCAGTAATCACTAATGGACGACCGTCAAACAATACTAAAACAACTGGTTTTCCTGTTTTTAATAACGCATTTAATAAATCTTTTTGTGCTTGTGGAATTTCTAAATTTGTACGGCTGCTAGATTCTCCGCTCATTTCTGCAGATTCTCCCAGTGCAGCAACGATTACATCAGATTGCTGTGCAACTTTTAAAGCTTCTGCTAATAATTCTTCTTTAGAACGTGCATCACGGTGTAACGTTTTTCCAAACATTGTTGCATTAGTTTCAAAAGTTTCATCGTAATCTAAATTACTTCCTTTTGCATATAAAACTTTTGTTCCTGCTCCTGCAACTTCTTTAATACCTGCTAATAATGAAACAGCATTTTCCATTTTAGTAGCTACACTCCAAGTTCCCGGCATATTTTCTTTAGCATCAGCTAATGGCCCGATTAAACCAATTGTTCCAGATTTTTTAAGTGGTAACAATTGATTTTGATTTTTTAACAATACCAATGATTGTGCTGCAATCTGGCGGGCTTCTTTTCTGCTGTCTGCAGTAAAGATTTCAGTTTTAGCTCTTTTCTCGTCACAATATTTATATGGATCCTGGAATAATCCTAAATCATATTTAGCTTCTAAAATAAGTTTAACTGCATTGTCGATTGTTTCGATAGTTACTTTTTTCTCGTCTAAAGATTTTTTTAAAGTTGTTAAGAAACCTTCTCCAACCATATCCATTTCAACACCTGCGTTTAATGATAAAGCAGAAACAGCTTGAAGATCACCCATTCCATGTTCGATCATTTCTGGAATTCCGGTAAAGTCAGTTACTACAAAACCTTTAAAGCCCCATTGTTTTCTTAAAACATCTGTCATTAACCATTTATTTCCTGTAGCAGGAATTCCGTCAATTTCATTGAAAGAAGCCATTACCGAACCTACCCCGGCATCAACTGCTGCTTTATAAGGAGGGAAATAATCATTAAACATTCTGATATGGCTCATATCGACAGTATTGTAATCACGTCCACCTTCTGGTGCTCCATACAATGCAAAGTGTTTTACACAAGCTAAGATTGAGTTGTTTTTTGAAAGATCGTGTTGTTGGTATCCGTTTACCATTGCTTTAGCAATCTGGCTTCCTAAATACGGATCTTCTCCTGATCCTTCAGAAACTCTTCCCCAGCGAGGATCACGAGAAACGTCTACCATTGGAGAAAACGTCCAGTTGATTCCGTCCGCACTTGCTTCTTTTGCCGCAATTTGCGCACTTCTTTCAATTAAGGCCATATCCCAGGTACAAGATAAACCTAACGGAATTGGAAATGTTGTCTCATAACCGTGAATAACATCCATACCAAAAAGCAATGGGATTTTTAAACGGCTTTTTTCGACAGCAATTTTTTGTACCTCTTTAATTTTTTGTACTGATTTTATGTTGAACAAACCGCCTACTCTTCCTTCAGCAATATTTTTTGCAACATTTGAGCTGTTTGCCTGACCTGTTGTAATATCCCCTGATGTTGGTAAATTTAACTGTCCTAATTTCTCATCTAATGTCATTTTTGACATTAATTCTGCTACAAACTCCGACTTAGGTTTAATTTTTACTGTACTTTTTGTGCTCTTTTTTTGAGCGTAACCCAAAACAGCACATCCTAAAAAAAGTAAGACTAATTTGTTTTTCATTCTATTTTATTTATTTGTTCGTATTCTGTTTCTTCTGTTTAAACATCCAGTTATAAATTTCTGGATTGTCGTAAACTTTTGTCCAGCTGTCATGTCCTGCATCATCAAAAATGGTTAACTGAACATCTTTTGCATTGCATTTTTTTAATTCTTTATAAATAGCAATTGCATAATCAACTTTTACTACATCGTCTAATAATCCGTGAAAAATTCTCGTTGGAATATTAGCAATTTTACAAGCACTTTCTAATTCGATTAAATCAACAAAACCTGAAATTGGTACTAATGCTGCAAACTTATCAGGATATGAAAGTGCTAAATTCCAAGCTGCCCAGCCACCAGAACTTAATCCTGTAACATAAATTCTCTCAGGATCTATTTTATTCTCTTTCTGAACTTTTAAAATCAGTTCATAAATAGATTCAATACTCCATTTTTCATCTTCTTTACATTGAGGAGCCAAAATATAAGCATCTAATTCATGTGTCTTTAAATATTTCAAAGGACCATGAATTTTTACTTTTTCAAGATCTGTTCCTTTTTCTCCGTCACCTGAAATAAAAACGATTAACGGCTTCTGTTCTTTTGTATTAGCCGGTTTGTGTAATATGTATCCTAATTCATTATTCGTTACAATAACTGTTTTTATTTTTCCCGACGTTTCACGTTGCGCAAAACTAAATACAGAAATAAACAGGAATAATAAGCTTAAGTTATATTTCATAAAAAATTAGATTCCGTATTTTCCAGATTTAAATCCAAGTTTTGTTAAACCTTGTTTTACTTCCGGGGCATTCATAAATAATTTCCATAATAATCCTGTACGGTAATTTTCTAACATTACAACTTCAGGCCCCTGGTCAATTGCTAAATAACGTTTTGCAACCCAATTATTCCCTAAACTTAGTGCGTCATAAAAACCAGCATTACCCCAAGTTTCTGTTTTATGATTTTCGTAAAGATTTCTCATTACTACAAGTGATTCCTTTGGTGTATAAACAATTGAACTGATTGATGCTGTTGGCGAAATAACACCTTGATCGTTACTTGGCATGTGTGCATTATAACCAATTGAACCATCAGGATTTCTAGAATAAGACGCTGTTAATCCCCAGTAGTTTGGTCCATAACCGTCTATTTTCTTAGGATTCTCAACACAATATTCATAATTGATTTTGGTTTGGTTTACATTCAAGTCCCAATAATTTGCATACTTATCACTCAATTGATTTGGATCCAGACCTACATAAGAGTAATGTGCCCAGAATAAAGGTCCGCCAAATTCTTCGGCTCCATTATGTTTTAAAACTAGAGGAATATTATATTTTGTTTTAGCAGAAACAATTCCGCCGCTTCTAGCCCATCCTTCGTGATATGCTTTTGCATCGATTGTATGTGTTGGAGAAGATGCCGCTAACACATAAGTTATCAAACATTCATTATAACCTTCTAAAGGAAAATTCATCTGCCAATCATAAGAAGGAGACCAATGCCAATACAAAACATTTTTATTATTTGTATACCATTGCCAGTCAACACCTTTCCAAAGTGCATCAAATTTTTGTGCTACCGCTTTTTCTTTTTCAGACCCATCTTTAAGGTATTCACGAACGGTAATCATCCCTGCAACCAAAAATGAAGTTTCGACTAAATCGCCGCCATTATCCTTGGTTCCAAAAGGTTTTACTTTTCCTGTATTTCCATCGATCCAGTGTGACCATGCGCCATGAAAACGATCTGCCTTGCCTAAAAAATCTGCAATTTTGTTAAGTCTCTCCACCCCTTGTTCTTTGGTAATATAACCTTGAGACATACCCGAAACCAATGCCATTAATCCAAATCCAGAACCTCCTGTTGTAACAATATTGTCATCATTTTCAGGATAAACTCCATCAGGATGGTAACGTTCTCTCGCTAAACCGGAATTAGGCTCTGCATAATCCCAGAAGTATTTAAAAGTTTGTTTTTGAACAACCTCAATAAGCTGTTCATCAGTTAATGCAACACCAGAAGTATTTTCTTCTGCATTTCCTTTCGATTTCTCTGCATTTGATCCACAACTAAAAAAAGTAAAAGCTAAAAATAAAACTGAAATTCTAATCATTATAAAAATTTAAATTGATAAATAAATCACTCCCCTTAGTGATCTAAGGGAAGTGATTTTAAGATTTTGATTAATACCCCCCAGGGTTTTGGTCAGAAAGTCCATTTGCTTCTCTTAAGAACGAAGTTGGTATAGGCCACAACTCATGTTTTCCAACAATAAAATTTTTACCATCTGCAGCCATAGCCGCTTGTGCTTGTCCTGTTCTAACAATATCAAACCATCTGTCATGCTCAAAAGCAAATTCTAATCTTCTTTCTTTATAGATTGCTTTTCTAATATCTGATTGAGAAGTAAAAGGAGTATCTCCTAAACCTGCTCTTTTACGAATTTGATTTACTAAAGGAATAGCACTTGAAGTATCTCCTAATTCGTTCAAAGCTTCTGCTTTCATTAATATTACTTCAGCGTATCTTAAATATCTAAGATTTGTATCTGTAAATTCCTGATTGTAAAAAGCTGATGAATATGCTTTATAGTTGTATCTTGGATTTGCTACAGTTGATGGTACAGGTGTTCCATCGTATAAAACTGAACCTCTGAAAATAATTGTAGCTGCTCTTCTAACATCTCCTGGTTCATAAGCATCTGCTAATCCTTGTGTTGGTGTGTTGAATCCCCAACCCCAACCTCCGGCACCACGCGGAGCTTGAGAAACTGTATAATTACCAATTCCAAATCCAGGGCTAGAAGTAGAACCTACTCCATTAATTTCAAAAATAGATTCCGGACCAAATTCTCCTTCTTTTTTATATTGTAACGAATAATCAGAAACTAAAGAATACCCCGTTACTTTATCACAATTGTCAATTACAGCCTGCCATTTTTTCTGATACAAACTTACTTTCGCCAATAAAGCATAAGCTGATCCTTTAGAAACTCTAACAACATCTGCTCCAGTGTAAGCTGATTTTAAAGGCAAAGCTTCGATAGCATCATTTAAGTCTTTTTCTATGAAAGCATAAACTTCTGCTGGTGATTTACGTGTTAATTGCATTTTTCTATCTTCTTCAGAAATTGGAACAAGAGCTAAATGATCTACAATAGGAACTCCGCCATATCCTTTTACTAAAGTAAAATACATAAAAGCTCTCAAGAACTTCGTTTCTCCTACTAATCTTGCTTTTAAAGTAGCTGATGCCTTATCTAATTTAGGAAACATCTCTAATGCTTGATTACATCTGTTGATTCCTGCATAATTAGCATTCCAAGTAGACTGAAATGATGGAGTTGAAGCGTTATAAGTTAAAGCATCAACAATATCTTTATCTCCTCCAGCATCTCCCGGGTCAGAACCTTTATCAGCATCATCACTGATAATACTTGAAACGGCATTCCATCCAAAAGAAGACATTTCCCATCCTAAAAATTGATTGTAAATTGCAGTTACAAAACCTGTAGCTCCTGCATCGCTATTCACTAAATTAGGATCTGCAGGAATAGCCTCTGTTGGTTCTACATCTAAGAAATCGTCTGAACATCCAGAAAAAAGTAATCCAGACAGAACAAACATTGATATATATAATTTTTTCATAATATTAAAATTTTAAATTAGCACCAATTACAAATGATCTCAATGATGGGTAAGCATCTAACTCAACCCCTTGAGTACCTTCAACTAACTTACCATCAGACACAACATCTGGTGAAAATCCAGAGAATTTTTGTGTAATAAATGGATTAATTGCGTTTACATAAATTCGGCAATAGCTAATAAATTTATCTTCTTTAAGTGGAAGTTTATATCCTAAAGTAATGTTATTGATTCTAAAGAAGTCTGCAGACTCCAAGTAGTAAGTTGAAGCAAACGGAGTCACATTAGATGGTGCTGGATTAGAAGCTGTCGGATTTGTAAGCGTCCAAAAATTATTAGCCATAGAAGCTTCTACATTTTCACCACCAAATCGTTGTGCTTTTTTTCCATTATACACTTTTGCTCCTCCTGTTCCGTAACCATCCACAGAAAAATCAATGTTTTTATAATTCAATCCTAGAGTAACTCCATAATTAGAAGTTGGTAAAAGTGAACCTACATATTTTTTATCTTTAAGTTCGTCTAATCCTGTCTGAGGAACTTTATTTCCGTTAGCTGTATAATACAACATTTGACCATTAGAAGGATC
Source organism: Flavobacterium johnsoniae (assembly GCF_001879205.1). Taxonomy (GTDB): domain Bacteria; phylum Bacteroidota; class Bacteroidia; order Flavobacteriales; family Flavobacteriaceae; genus Flavobacterium; species Flavobacterium johnsoniae_A. The sequence goes on along the minus strand of NZ_MLFK01000007.1, from coordinate 731,913 downwards.
TACACCTGCGTACTCATACATAAAGAAACTACCTAATGGCTGTCCTACTGAGGTATTGTCAAGAATTTTGGTGTTTTGACCATTTCCTAAACTTCCTCCAATAATTGGATTTAACTGTACATCTTTAAGACTGGTAAGCTCATTTTTATTGTGAGAAAAATTTCCTCCTACCCAATAGCTTAAATTCTCATTTATTTTATCATCCCAACGTAAAGAAATTTCATAACCTTTGTTAGATACTTCTCCAATATGTGCTGGTGTAGCTACTGTAATTCCCGATGTTGAATATGGCTTAACATTCAAAATTGTATTTGTTGTATTTTTATCATACACATCAAATGAACCTTTTAATCTGCTATTCAATACTTCAAAATCAAAACCTCCTGAAAGTTCTTCAACAATTTCCCAAGATAAATTTGGGTCTACCTGAGAGTTAATTGTAGTACCAGAACCTAAACCTGAATAATCTAATCCGGAAGTTAATAACTGAGTATTAAGAGGTACATTTTGATTTCCTAATCTACCCCAAGAACCTCTAATTTTTAATAAATTAATTGGTTCTACATTACTTAAAAAGCTTTCTTTTGAAACTACCCATCCTAAACCAACTGACGGGAATGTTCCCCAACGTTTGTCTTCAGCAAATTGTGATGATCCATCACGTCTTACAGTACCTGTAAGCAAGTATCTGTCTAACAATTTGTATTGAAAACGTGCAAAATAAGATGCAAGTCTTCTTTGGTTAATAGCCTCATCTTTAAGACCTGTAACAGTACCTGCAACATTAACATCTTTTAAAGACCAATAATTTGAGTTTGCATTTACATTCTTTCTGTCAATCGTCAACTTTTCTCTTGTTCCTTGTACGTTTGCCTCAATACCCGCTGTAACTTCAACGTCATGAATTTCTGCAAAAACTTTATTATATGTTAAATAATTAGACAAGTTCCAATTAAAATATTGGTCTCTATTTCTTGTCAAAGTATTTATATTCAAATCTTTTGGGTAGTCTGCTATTACACGAGTTGGATCTGCCGCTGACCAAAGAGCTATATTATCTACATAATTATACTGTTTGTAAGTATAAAATTCTCCATTGAATTGTGAAGTAAATTTTAAAGATTTTATAATGTCATAATCTAACTTTAATCCACCTTGCAGCATAACAGTTTGCTGTTTCTCATTAGTATAGTCTAATTGAGCTACAGGATTTCCAACATTATTAAATGAAGCGCCAGTTTCTCCTACTACACCATTTGATATAAATGGAACACCATATTTTCCATCAGCATAACGTACAGGAACCAGTGGAGATTGTCTGTAAGCATTTGTAAATGCACTTAAAGGCATTGGAGTATTTTTTATAGTACTCACACTTAAATTCTGGCTTATTTTAACTTTTTCAGAAAGTTTAAACTCATTATTATTTCTGATAGTAGTACGTCCATAATCAGATCCGTTTAAAATTCCTTTTTCTTCATAATTTCCAACACTAAAAAAGTATTTTACATTTTCTGAAGATCCCGAGATTGCGATATTGTTTTGAGTGTAAGATCCCGTTCTTGTAATCTCATCAAGCCAATTAGTATTATAAGGCTGATTTGCAGAGAATCTCCCTTGTGGAAAATCATTAGCAAAAGCTGCATTACTATAACGAACATATTCGTCAGCATTTGCCATTTTTACAGTTTTTAGAGGAGTTCTAAATCCAGCAAAACTTTCAACATCTACAGTAAGCTTACCTTTACCTGCTTTGGTTGTAATCATAATTACACCATTTGCACCTCTTGTTCCATAAATAGCTAGTGAAGAAGCATCTTTCAAAATCTCATAAGATGTGATATCATTAGTATTAATGTTGTTGATATTATCAGTAGGCATACCATCTACAACATACAAAGGATTTCTTCCTCCTAATGCTGTACCAGCTCCTCTAATTACAACAGAAGGAGTACTTCCAGGCGCATCTGAAGTAGATACCTGAACCCCTGCAGCTTTTCCTTGGATAGCCTGAGAAGCATTCATAACCTTCATCTTGGTAATTTCTTCAGACTTGATTGAACTCACAGCCGAAGTATTATCAATTTTCTTTCTTGTACCGTATCCAATTACAACAACTTCTTTTAAAGCAGTGTCACCTGATTCTTTTAAAGTAATTGTCATTGGTGCGGCAGTTGCCGGTACAGAAACTGCATCAAAACCTAACATAGAGACTTTTAATATGTCTCCAGGTTTTGCATTGATTGTAAAGTTTCCGTCGAAATCTGCATCAGCAGTTGCTCTAGCATCAGATGAAGCAATGATTGCTCCGGGAATTCCCATTCCGCTGCTGTCTACTACTTTTCCTTTAATTGCTTGTGCCTGCCCAGACATATAAGCTGGCAGTAATAAGAGCACAAATAAGCTAAAAATAAAATTTTTCATACAGTTTGTAATCGTTTAAGTTAGTAGAGCCAAATTAAGCAATTACAACGTTGTAGTACATCATATACCACTACAGCATAGCTACATCATTATGTTAAAATTTGTACGAAAAAAGCTGATTATCAACCTTATAAATGTTAATTTTATTTTCTTAACATACCTTTATGATGTAGTAATGATGTATTGCAATTATGTAAAAATTGATACGGAAAAATATAAATTCTGTAAAAAATAAAATCAAATCTTACAGAGTTAATAAAAACTTAGACAGGTTTTCCTCCTGAGTTAGATTTAACTTCTTTCTAAGGCGGTATCTATGCAATTCTACACCTCTAAATGAGATGTTCATCATAGGAGCAATTTCTTTAGAAGACAGGTTCATTTTAAGATAGACACATAACTTTATATCCTTAGGAGTTAAATGAGGATACTTTTTGGAAAGATTAATGATAAACTCATTATGTATTTGATTTAAATTGGTTTCAAAAATTTCCCATTCGTGTTTATTCACTTCGTTTATCTTGATCGCTTTTTTAATTTCACTTTTTAGTTTGTTGAAATCCTTTTCTGAATTTAAAATATTCTGGATATTTTCGATCATTTCACTCTGCTTTGCAATCGACAAAGATTTTCCAGCAACTTCCGATGATTTGGTTTGTAGTTCCAATTCTAAAATATGCTTTTCGTATTCCTGAACATTTAATTCGTTCTCTGCTTTTAATTCCATCTCCAAAATTTCACGCTGATGTTTTAATTCTTCAGCCTGCAATTTTAGTTTTTGTGTATAACGAAGTTTATTCCATTTATAATAGAAAAATAAAACAGCTCCAATTATTAAAAGATAAAGCAAAATCATCCAAAATGAAAAATACCACGGCTGTGCTACTCTAAAATCAAAACTAGAAACTTTGTCGTAGTTAGCTCCATCATGTTTAAAAATCACTACAGAATGTGAGCCACTGCTAAGATTGTTTAATACAATTGCACCATTTGAGATGGGGATATAATTTTTGCCGGTGTTTATCTGATAAAATAAATTGGGTTTGCTCGCACCATAAATTCCAGATATTACATTTATTCTGAGTTCTGTATTATGTTTTATCTTTCCGTCATCAGGCAATAATTCATTATTATTATAAGCCTCAACTTTAACTCCTTTGTTTTGCTTATTTTGGTATTCTAACTGAAGTGAAATAAAACCATCATCCAGATTAAGCAAATAATGATTCTGACTTTTAAAAATTCTTAAGTTTTCATTGATCAATTTTCCCTTATAATATTTTTCCTGAATAATATTCCAGACAAATTTATTGTTGTGCGAATATATATGATACAAAATTCCATCTTGAAGTACCATAAAATGATCCTGATCAATCGCAACTACATCTGAAATATTTTTAAAATTTGTATTGAACAATTCATTTTCTTCAAGTTTACTTGAAATCGAATTGAAAGTATACCATACGTTATTAATCAGGAAAAGTATTTCATCCCTAAATTCAAAAATTTTAACACCAAAATCATTTGTAATTTTACTTTGCTGTGTAATATTCTCGACTTTTTTTGTTTTATAGTTGTCATCAAATAAAACTCTGTAAAGTCCACGATAATTATCCGCTGCCCAAATTTCATTTTTCTTATTTTGGGCTACATATTTTATAGGTTTTGAAAGATCATTAATAATTTTATTCTCCTGAAGTTTAGCCGCATCATTATAAACCAAAACTCCGCTATAAGTAGATTGAAAATATGTATCATTAATCATACTTTTAGAAAAATTCCATCCTCCGCTTACATTATTAATTTTGGTTAGGCCGCCATTTTCATAGCAAAAAGTTCCATCATTGTGACCAATGACATATTTATCACCAATTTTAGTGATATTCCAGCCTTGTCCCTGGGTATTGGGAAGCATTTTAAAATTACCTGAATCAAACTCAAAAATTCCATGGTTTGAGGCTATTAAGTAACCCTTATTAATTGTGGCAACCGAATAAACAGATCCTAAAATTCCTGAATTATCATAAAAAAACGATATGGGTGAATTGACCTCAACATGCGCAATACCATTATCGAGACCAAGCCATAAATCTTCTTCTTTATCAAAACCGATACTTAAAACAGAATTGTTCATCAATACATTATTTCGATCGATATTCTTAAAAGTATTTGTTTTAAAATCATAAATAAAAACGCCTTTATTCCCCGTTCCAACAACAAGTTTATTGTTTTTAATAAACTTGGCAACGTTTATTCCGTTTGACTTTAATGCTTCATTTAAAGGATGATCCCAAGCTTTTAATCCATTACTTTCAACGGTAAAAACTCCTCTTTTCTGCGTAAAAATATAAGTTTTACCCTGATACTTCTCGACAGCATGAACAACGGTATTTTTTAAAACCTCCCAGCCTTTCGGGCTTGAAATTTTTGATCCCTCCATCTTAAAAAGACCTTTATTAACAGATGCTGCATAAACGGCATTATCTATTACAAAACAGTATGATATTAAAAAAGGGAATTTGATTTTTTGAATGTGTTTTCCGTTATAAATAAAAACATCATTAAAAGACTGAAAATATAAAGAATCTTTAAACCTGAAAATTTTCCAGATTTCCTCATTGTCTTTTTCATCAAACAGCCGAAGATTTTTGGTAATCGAAACATAATGCATTTTACCATTTTTTCGGTACCAGTATCCAAATTCCTTATAAGAACCGGAATAAATTCGATCTCCTTCAATTAAAATCGAGCGAATAATGGTTTTATTTGGCAGGGAGTACTTTTCCCAAATTACACCGTCATATCGCAGCAAATAATGATTATTAGCAAAATACATGGCTTTATCATTGCCCTGAGCTACATTCCAGATTTGATTATCGCCTTGATAATCTGATTTATTATAATTTTCAACAAAGGGAAGTAATTCTTGTGCTTGAATTTGAAAAGCAATGAAAAAGAAGAAAACGGATTTTAAAAGGATCGATTTCAAGATATTCGGATTTATATTCAAAGATACTGACACATATTGATTTTTAAACGTAAAAAAAAGCCTCTCAAATGAGAAGCTTTTTGATTACTCTATTTATTTTTTAGTTTTCAAGTAACTGATAAACCTGATTTGCAATTTCATATTCTTCATCTGTTGGCACAACCAGAACTTTAGTTTTTGACTCTTTGCTGTTGATTTCTCTTATATCCTTTGAGCGGATTTGGTTTTTCTCTTTGTCAATTTCAATTCCAAAATAATCCATATCTGTACAAATCAATTCGCGCATATAAGAGGAATTTTCACCAATTCCGGCAGTAAATATAATAGCATCTAAACCGTTTAGAGCAGCTGTATAAGCGCCAATTGTTTTTCTAATTCTGTAAGAGTTCATTAATAAAGCCAACTGGCAATCTTTGTTTCCTTCTGATGCTTTAGATTCTATATCACGAAGATCGCTGTAACCTGTTAAACCAAGCATGCCACTTTGTTTTAGCAAAATAGAATTTACTTCATCTGGTGTATAACCCAAGTTTTTAACCAGATAAAAAATAACTGACTGATCGATATCACCAGCTCGGGTTCCCATAATCAAACCATTTGCCGGAGAGAATCCCATCGTAGTATCAATGCTTTTTCCATCTTTAACAGCCGTCATACTACAGCCATTTCCTAAATGGATCGTAATTATTTTTGAGTTTTTTTCTAAATAACTAATCGCTTTTTCTGAAACGTATTTATGACTGGTTCCATGAAAGCCATAAACACGTACTTTATGCTCTGTTAAAAGAAAATTTGGAATAGCATATTTGTAAGCTTCAACAGGAATAGTTTGATGGAAAGCAGTATCAAAAACAGCTACTTGTTTTGCAGATGCAAATATTTCTTCGGCAACATTTATTCCAACCAAATGGGCAGGATTATGCAAAGGTGCTAACTCCGAAAGTTCTTTTATTTTTTCTTTGACATCTTCGGTAATAATTGTTGTATTTGAAAAATAACTTCCGCCGTGAACTACTCTATGCCCAACTGCTGCAATTTCTGATGTTGTTTTTATAACTCCGGTTTCAGGATCCAAAAGCATATCAGCTACTTTTTGTAATCCTACTTTATGTGTTGGAATTGGAAGTATTTCTTCAAAAGAATTTAAAGCCGTTTTAAAGCTGATATTAGAAGTTTCTAAACCAATTCTGTCTATCATTCCACTGCAAATTACTTCGTTTGCAGGCATAACCATTAATTGATATTTTATTGAAGAACTTCCTGAGTTTATAATAAGTATTTTCATTTTTTTTAAGTTGCTAAGACACCAATTTCTAAATCTTTTTAGAAGTTTATTTTTAATTTTTAATTCTGGATTTTAATTTATTACATTCCCTGCGCCTGAATCGCTGTAATTACTACTGTATTAATAATATCGTCTACAGTACAGCCTCGGCTTAAATCATTTACAGGCTTGTTCAGTCCTTGCAGCATTGGTCCAATTGCCAAAGCTCCAGTTTCTCTTTGTACGGCTTTGTAAGTATTATTTCCGGTATTTAAATCAGGAAAAATAAGGACACTCGCCTGTCCTGCAACTTCTGAGTCCGGCATTTTGCTTCTTCCTACGCTTAAGTCGACAGCTGCATCATACTGAATTGGGCCTTCAATCTTTAAATCAGGTCTTTTTGCTTTAACAATTGCAGTTGCGGCTCTCACTTTATCTACTTCATCTCCTTTTCCTGAAGATCCTGACGAATAAGAAAGCATGGCAATTTTGGGTTCAATTCCGAAAGCGGCACTTGATTCTGCCGATGAAATCGCAATTTCTGCCAATTGCTCTGCTGTTGGATTTGGATTGATGGCACAATCTCCAAAAACAGAAACCCTGTCTTCTAAACACATAAAAAATACTGAGGAAACTACGGACGAATTTGGTTTTGTTTTAATAAACTGTAATGCCGGCAAAATAGTATGCTGTGTAGTATGAGCTGCTCCAGAAACCATTCCGTCTGCGTGACCTTTGTACACCATCATAGTTCCAAAATACGAAACATCTTCCATTAAATCTCTTGCCATAGTAATACTCACATTTTTAGCTTTCCTAAGCTCATAATAAGTATTAGCATAATCTTCGTAAAATTCAGATTCTATTGGATTGATAATGTTAACTTTTGAGAAATCAAGTGTAATACCAAGTTCTGTTACTTTATTTTCAATCTGTTTTTTATCTCCAATAATTGAAATATCAACAACATCCATATCTAATAATCTTGATGCTGCAATAATGATTCTATCATCGTTTCCTTCTGGAAGCACAATATGTTTACGGTGCTGTTTAGCTCTTTTAACCATATTATATTGAAACATTTTTGGCGTCATGCCTTCTGCTTCAAAAGTGATTAATCTTTCAGATAACGCATCATTATCAACGTATTTCTCAAAGGTACTTATTGAGGTTTCTATTTTATGTGTATTATTAGCGTAAATCTCAGATTTTATCTTACCAATTTTATTGGTAATATGATAAGTTCCACCGTCAACAGCAATAATTGGAACAATTGCCGAAAGTCCTTCTATAAGTTTTAAAATACTCTCTTCGGGAACAATATTTCCCGTTAGAATAATTCCTGATATCGTAGGATAATTTGCTGATTCATTTGCCTGTAAAGCTCCTAAAATGATATCTGATCTATCTCCTGGCGTAATAACAAGTGCATTATCATGTAAATGAACCAGATAATTATGTAGCTGCATAGCTCCCACACTAAAATGGCCGATTTCATTATTCAGATAATTACCTCCAAACAATACTTTTGATCGAGTTCGTTTACAATTTCCTGCATTGTTTGATTATTTAAACTTGATATCAGCGGAATTGTATTTACCAAAACATTTGGCGGCAGGCTTTTTTGCAGGCTCTTAGTAACTAGTTCAATGTTTTCAGGCTGTACTTTATTAGCAAAAACCGACAAAACCTCAACATCTTTAACTTTAAAAGAGTCATAAACCAAATACAAACTATCAACTAATTCTTCTAAGGTTTTTCCAACTCCTGATCCCATTATGATGGTTGGAATTCCAAGATTTTTAGCTATTAAAACATTCAAATCTAATTCGATAGAAGTTCCTTCTCCTGTAAAACTTGTTCCTTCAACCAAAACAAAATCAAAACGTTCTTCCAGTTTTTTGTATTTCTCAATAATTAAATCTAAAACCTCTCCTATTTTACCTTTGTTTTTCTTTTTAATCAGCTTGCTTTTTGTGATGGCATACGCATCTTCAAACTTAATATCGAGGTTAAAATAAGATAAAACTGTTTCAATATGATTATCCAATTCTCCATCGACAAAATCTTCTACAATAGGTCTGAAATAACCAACTTTAGCTGTTTTACCAATCAGGATACTCATTAAGCCGAGTGTAATAATTGATTTTCCGCTATTTTGATCGCTTGTTGCTATATATATTGCTTTACTCATAATTTATATTTTGAAACTAAACATCTGTATTTTTAAATTGTAAATTTTAATAGTTAAATGCTAAAACCAGCGTCTTTTTTTGAAATAGATGATTAAACCCACAACAAGCAAAAACATCACCCCCAGAACGACAAAATATCCATTTTCTGTTTTAAGTTCCGGCATGTTTTCAAAATTCATTCCGTAAACCCCAACGATAAAGGTTAATGGAATAAAAACAGCCGAGATTATAGTAAGGGTTTTCATAATTTCATTCATTTTTCGGCTCTGCTCCGAAAAATAGAAATTAGAAGCGCTTTCTAAAGCACTCATATCTGATTCTATTTGTTCTAAAAGCTCTAAACTTTTTTGATGCAACCTGATAAAGAAATTGAAAGTTTCTCTCTGAATGAGCCTGTTTTCATCATCATCCTTAATTGTTTTAAGATAGTACAACGAATCACGAAGCGGTATAATGGAACGTTTTAGAAAATTAAAGTTATCACGATGATTTTCAATTTTTTCTAAAATCACAGGATCTGCACCTTTTTTGGTTAAATTGATTAATTCTTCAATCTTATCCTCTTCATCCTCAATTGTAATATAGAAGTTTTCCATTACTGCATCTAAAAGTAAATACAGAAGATAGTCTACTTTTTTAGTTCTAACAATTCCGGCATGTGTGCGAAGGCGTTCGCGTATATGGGTAAAGAAATCACTTCGTTTTTCCTGAAAAGAAATCAATATTCCATCTTTCAAAATAAAACTGATTTGTTCAACACTTATATTATCTGAATATTCAGAAGGTAAAAGCGATTTTATATTGAAGAATAATACGTCTTGCTGTTCTTCTAATTTGGTTCTTTTAGTCGTGTTTAAAATATCGGCAAGCAGAAAATCATCCAGCTTAAAATGTGCTCCGATTGTTTTAATAAGGTTGATATCATTTAAGCCATGAATATTCAGCCAATTATTTTTAGTATAATCAAAGCAGGAATTAAGGGCCAGAACCGTAAACTTATCATATTCGATTACATCAGCATCATCATACACAAAAAGCTGCATTTCGGTTTCATGTTCCTTGTGCGACCCGGTGTATTCTAATGTAATATGCTGAAGTTTACGTCCTTTCTTGTATTTGATCTTTCTCATTCAAAAAAAATTTCCAATAGTAATATTACGAAAAAGAATCCGAACAGGAAATGACATTTATCATTTTGCCCATAAAGATTAACAAATTATATTATTTTTTTAATTGTAATACTTTTATTACTTTAAATTAAATAATCTCCATAAAAAAAACCGAGTCATTTCTGACTCGGTTCCTATTTTAATACTTTGTACTAATTACTTAGTACTAAAGAATTATTTTACCTCTTCAAAAATAACATTCCAAGTATATCAATACTTCACAGCGTAGTGGTACAAATATGGTACAAACCTATTATTTTATTTTACAAAACAACATATTTCCATTCTGAAAGGTAATTATTTTAAACTTCATTATAGCAGGAATAGTTTCTTAATAAAACTAAGTTTTTTAATAAGAAAGAAATTCTCCCTGATCATTAAAAAGGAAACTGGAACTCCCATTTTTTTTATCTCTTCTTAAATCTTACCGTTATATTCATTATGCTCTATCAGCGCCGAAAATATTGATGAAATAAAAAGAATGCATCATTCCAAGCAAAGCCATAATAATATTTTTAATATGTTAAATTGATCCTCGTAGGTTTCAATACTGCTCTCCCCACGGAAAGGCCGAAAAGCCGGAAAACTTAGAGTTTTCAATATTTTCAAAAAGCCTTAAAAAATGTCTTAAAGCCAGTAAATCCGATGATTTACTGGCTTTTTTACTTTATTGCCTGTTTTCAATATTTATAAATGCCCACAAAATTAAAGGTGCAGAATCGGTGCACTTTCCAGTGCGCAGAAAAGTGCACCAGAAACAGCAAAAATCCCTTACTTTATAGGGGTTAACGAGGTTAACGACTTGATTTGAAAGTGATATTATTCTACATTTATTAACTTAAAAAGTAGGATTATGTTAGAAAGCAGTTTTGGTTTGGGATTCTTTTTAAAAAGACCCAGAATAGAAAGCAGGGAATGGATCGTATATTTCAGAATAACAGTTGACGGCATCCGCAGGGAAAGTTCAACTAAGAGAAGATGGGATAATACGCGATGGGATCAAAGGTTCGAAAGAGCGGTCGGCTCAAAGGAAGATGCAAAGTCGCTGAACTTCTTTTTGGATTCGCTGACTTTAAAAATCAATGAAATCAAAACCGAAATGATGTACAGCGGCAAAACCATAACCGCTGAGAAAATTATGGACGAGATTTTGGGAAGGACTGCCCCAAAGATTAAGGTTCTTGAAGAATTCCAGAAACATAATGATGAAATGGAGGCGCTTCTTGGAAAAGGCTATGCGAAAGGCACTCTTGACCGGTTTACCATTACCAAAAACCATTTGACTGCATTTATAAAGTTCAAGCTTAAAAAGGATGATGTTGAATTTGCGGATTTGAACCTTGAGTTTGTAAAGGACTTTGAGTTTTACCTTAGAACTGTACGCGACTGCAGCAACAACACCACCCTCAAGTATATTGCAAATTTCAAAAAGATTGTAATCCGCGCCATCGATAGGGAAATAATTTCCAAGGATCCATTCAGGAATTTTAAGGGACGTAAAACAAAACTGGTGAAAAAACCGCTCACCGCACAGGAATTGCACGAACTTGAGAGCCATTATTTCACAACTGACAGGCTAAATGTCGTAAGGGACGTATTTGTCTTCCAATGCTACACGGGACTTGCATACATAGACGCTTATCAATTAAAGAAAACGGATATCAAAGAAGGCATTGATGGAAATCTATGGATTATGTCCGAAAGGCAGAAAACAAACTCATCATTTAATGTCCCTCTTCTTCCCCACGCACTGAAAATAGTTGAAAAATATAAAGAGCATCCCCTATGCAAGCAGCGTGGAACCGTGCTTCCTGTTTCATCCAACCAGAAAATGAATGAGTACCTGAAAGAAATTGCCGTATTGTGCGGTTTTCCTTTTACGCTCAATACTCATATGGCCCGCCGGACTTTCGGAAGCACGGTAACACTCAACAATAATGTTCCTATTAACGTAGTTAAAGAACTGCTCGGCCATGCTTCAGTAAAACAGACTGAAGCTTATGCCATAACAGAGCAGGCAACAATTGGCCGTGAAATGTCTATTCTCAATAAAAAATTAAATAAGACCGCTTCAAAGATTTCAAAACCCGATTTAGCGGTTCTCGGAAGACTTGAAAAAGAAATCCAGGCAATCAAAAAGAAATACAATATAACTTCATGATATTTAATTTCATAAATTAATTAAAATCAAAGAGGCTATCTCAGTAATTTTAAGATAGCCTCTTTTTATATAGTTTAACTTCGCTTTTATAACCTGGATGATAAGATGGAGTATACTTAATGTATCCTAAATCCTGAAGCTGTTTGAAATACTTATGATAAGTGGGCAGCGTACTCACATGTGACAGCTCCATAATTTTACTGCGGCTGACTTTAATCCTTCTTCTCTGCCCCTGCCTATATCCTAATCCTAGTATTGCAATTAAAATCGACAAATGCCAGACATTCAGCCGTGGGTCTTCAATGTACAAGGAGATGTACGCCATAATCTTCCTTTCTTTCAATCTATTGTTTTGCTTCATCATCAAATAGTTTTTGAAGATCTTCTTTATTGTAGTAGTACGAGCCAAACACTTTTTTGAAACGGACTTTTTGGCTTATTCTAAGATTCTGTACTGAGCCTGCTGAAATATCAAGCAATTTTCTCACAGACTTGCTTCTAATCCACTCTGGTTCCAAATTTTCTTTCCCTCCAGAATCCTTATCTTTAAATACAGCCTGTATTTTATCAAGCAGAAGAACACCAAACTCTTTTAAGTCTTCCTTGGTCACAAATTCATTCATCCCTTAATTATATAAAAGTTATTAATTGCAGAAAACTTTAGAGGTCCGCATCAGCTGAAAACAAAAAATATATTTCACTCCCTCGTGTTTTCTTAAAAGAGGGCTTATACTTTAAGTATCCATATTGGTGAAGCTCTTGGACACATTTATGATATGTATTTGCAGAGGAAACTTTGGCAATAACAATGATCTCCGAGCTGAATACAAAAATTGGATTAATAAAGCCCTTAACGGATCTGAACTGCAGTAAAGCCGCATAAATGGCAATATGCATTGGACTGATCCGATAATCATTCTTTATTGCGGTGAAAAAATCCGATAAAGGCTTTAAAGTATCCATAATTTAAAGTGAAGGAGATTTTCTTTTCTTTACTTTATTATCCTTCTTCCCTGAATCCCCTTCATCTGAATCTGAACTCTGTTTGTGATCTTTAGAAACGGATTCCTTTTGAGATTCAACCTTCTTCTCTTCCTTGCTCTCTCGATGGTTGATTCGCTGGAAGTTTGCATCATAGACATTGACCGTCTTAAACTGCGGATTAGCCTCCACATACATTTTGCTTTCAGCACCGCCGACAACAAAAGTCGCCGACTGAAGATTTCCCTTCTTAAGCGAATTCAAAAGGTCTTCTTTATACTGCGGAGTATTGAGTTCTTTTATTGAATGTTTTGCCAGACTTGCTTCCAGATCATACCCGTAGTTCTGATGGTATTGATTGAGTTTAAAATTTCCCTGCGAATCTGATTCTTTGAAGTTTATTTTCAACCAGCAATTATAACTCTCGCCTTCTTTATTCTTAAGATCTTTATTGACAGATCTGCCTTCCATTAAATTATAGGCCTCTTTCATTGTAATGCTGGCGCTGTCTTTGTTGATGTAAAAGGTCTGTTCCATGCCAGGTTTGTTTTCTTCTTTCTGAAGATTGACGTGATAGGAATTAAAAAAGTACATATCAGTCTGCTCGGACTTCTTGAAGTTTAATTCTACAGTTAAGGTGTCCTTATTTGGGACACCATTGTTCATAATGCCGGTGTGCATGATTTTAAAATCCTTATCTCCTTTCATTATGTTCTCTCGCAGTTCGGCATCGAACGTTTCTCCAAACCCAGTATATTTCAACTGGTCTTTCAGGTATTCTAAATTTTTCTCATTCATTTTGTTTGCATTTAAATTATTTTCTAAAAATTCTTTCCCGTCTCGTTCCCTTTTGGAAAATCCGGTAACTTTTATTGTTTCATTTTTGGAATTATCTAACTCACTCTTTAAAACTGCTTTTAAGTCAGATATGATTTCTTCAATCGGCACATGCTGAGCATATTCAGCATCATTAGCCTTCGCCAGACAATAATCCTTTGCATCCAAAGGGTACCTGAAAAACTTTATTTTATTGATTTCAGTTATCTTATCTGCATTAAAAGCCACATAATAATAGCCATAGAAAACCATTTCTTCAATGTATGACAACATCATTTCAGTGTCAGCGCGATTGATAATCATAATCTATTTTAAAAATTAAAAAGTGTCAATATTGAATTCTGTAATTGGAAATACCTTCTCAGTCAGATTACTATTTATATCTACTTCCAAATGTCTTCCGCCGTTTTTTTCAATCATCTGAAGTGTCAGATACTGATTCTCAGGAATAGTAAATTTCTCCAGCGCATAGACTTTAATTATTTCAGATTTATACGGAATTACAGAGGAAGATGAAGTTGCGTATAAAGGCTGAAGTTCTATTTCCTGCGATGCGGTGCGTTTTGACTTCTTCTGGTCTCTGATAAAAAAACGGAGCTGGTCAATATCGTAGTTAATCTTTGATTTGTTTTCAAAAACAACACGCAGATACAAAACATCCTGATGTATAAAGATGCCGTTTACTTCCAGTCTGATCTGATACTTGGATTTTTTTAATCCGCTGGTCTTTTTCTTTTTAGATAACGCGAGTAAAGCGCACTTTTCAATTATTTTCTGATTTTCGTTTTCGAAAGAAAACAGTACATCCCTGCTTGCTGGCGCTGCATTTTCAGCATTAATATTTAGATCAGGGCACTCATCATTATAGTTCAACACAAACACGTATAATCGGCCGTCAGAAGTGACGGCTGTGAGATTGGTTTGTATAAAATACTGCTTTGCCGCTTTGACAAGCACTATATTCTCAACGCCTTTTGCTTTCTGCACCAGCACATCTGCGCTCCCTTTGTCAATGCTTTTGATTGGATAAGGGAAAACGATGCTTGTGGTTTTGGAAAAGCCTATCTGCAGGTTCGAATATTGGTCTTCGTAAAAGATATTTCCTTTTCCGTTTAATTGAGGATAAACTGAAATGCAGATCAGCATCCAGCTCATCAAAAACAAATAATCCGCTCGTTTCATTTTTCGCTGTTTTAAGGTTTTATATTCTTTTGTTTTTCATCATACAGCAGTACTTTATAGCCTGCTTTCACAACCACTTTTATAAGTTTTACCTTTTTGCTCATAAGACTTTTGGCTGCCTCGATTCCCATTCCTGCTGCCTGTGCACCCCATGAATCCGAAATCCCGCTAAGACCAAGACTCTGAATGGAACGGTCTGCAGATGCTTTGGCAACATCCCTGTTAATCGCTCCGGGAATATAGATGCCGTCAATGCCGTCAATGTCATAGACGGCCAGATCCACGGGAAATATCGAATTATTGTACTGGATGTTTGTGATCTTTACATCAAGCCTCTCTCCTTTTAAAGCCGCCATCCCATACAGAAAAGTATTTCTGGGTATATTAGTTCCTTGCAGGAAGATATCATTCGTAAGCCTTAATTTAACCACCGATCCGTTAACAATAGTCTGCGTCTGATGCACAACTGCTTCAATAGCGTTTTGTATTTCTTCTGCAGGCTGCGAGTCGTCCAGAGGATAAAATTCATTTGTTTTTAAATACGTCTGCATATCGGCATTCCGCTGAAGGGAGCTTATGTGATTCTCTATAGCTTTTTTCTGCACGGAATATATTTTTCCCTTTTTACTGTCAGATGTCTGCTTTAGTCTTTCCTGCACGCGCTGCGGATGCTGTATATCCAAAATATTTTCAAGCATACCGCCTAACTGCTGAAGTTCAGGATCAGCTTCCTGCGGTGCGCTCATCGCTGACATAAGCCCTTCCAGCTTTCTGATTTCTTCTGATTCGCCCCCAGAAGTGCCGTAATTCTCAAATTCCCTCATATCCTGACCGTAACTCTGGACAGCAGGCTGGCTGATTACTTTTTCAAGAGCCTTAAGCTTCTCATAAACCTTTTGTTCATTGCGGTCCTGAAAAGACTTGGAATTAAAAGCCGATCTGTTTTTTGGAAGCATACGGGATTCAAAATCGTCTGTGGCAAAAGAATCTGTTTTATCCTCCGCGGCTTTGTTATCAAAATAGTTGGGATCTTTTTTGATCTGCTCCCGCAGCTTTATCGAATCAACCGCAGCCTGATCATAATAGCTCATCTTATCCAGTGCTGAATCCTCTTTAAATTTGGGCAGGGGCAGGTTAAAATTAAATCCCTTCTTTTCACTATTCGCTGCTGTTTTAGCTTCCACTCTTCCTCCTCCTAACGAATAGAATAAGAATGTCAGAAATGGAAATGTTATAAGAGGCAGCATTAAAAGCATCTTTCTTTTCTTAGTTTCCTTCGGAGATACTATATTCTCTTGCATAATTTTAGTTTTTTAAGTTGATTGTCTTAATTTTTGAAGCTGCTCCAGCACCGGCTTCTTTATAAAATGTCCTGTACAGATTATAGATTAGATAACCCGATGCCAAGACCGTAAAGAACAGAAGACCCAAGATCAGTTTTGTTTTAGAGAGCCCGGCTGTGGCTCTCTGCATTTTTTCTGCCCATCTTTTCTGCACCAGCAGATAATACCTGTGGTACACAAAGGGTTCAGTCCGTCTTTTAAATAAGGATTTCATAAATTTCATTTTCTGGTTTCAGCGGAGATATCCTTATTTTCAATGGTATTGAAGCGCTCGATAAGAAAACCGTGCGGATTGTTATCGCTTCTTGATACATTGCGGAGCGAACCTTCGGTCAGAAGGCTCCTTTTCATAATGCTGGTAGTCCGTATAATGCTCTGCCGCGCATAACATCTAAAGCGGTAGGGATACTCGCGGATATCAATACTCACGCTGTCAATCTGAATGGTCTGGCTGATATTCCCCGAAATGATGCCGGAATAAAAATTATTCTCTTTCAGATCATCGTAAATGCGTTTGGCGCTGTCATCTGCCAGATAAAGGGCTTTTGTAATATTGGTTTTAATGACCTTATCATCAGGGTCCAGGCTGAAGAAAAACTTGTGAAAAGTCTTTATATGGTCCCTGGCTTCCACAGCAATATTATCCTTTCTTTCCGAGGCATATGCTTCCAGCGCTTTTCCGTTTGCCAGAATATATACTTTATCCTGCATAAGGCTTACCGTATGGAAACTTTTGTAGACTGCATAGCAGCTTATTATGATGCAGCCGGCAATTACAAGCATTGTGAAGCCTCTCACATATCTGAAAGCGGTATCTATGTTTTTCATTTTCGTAAACATGGGACGTTGGTTTTAAGTCTGTTTAGAATTTCCTTTAAGCCTGTCATTCATATAATTTCCTTTATCTTGGAAATAGGGACTGCTTCCCGCTGTCGCAGCCATGCTGCTGGTCATTCTCCGATCAGCATCTCCCATTGCATCAGCGGCCATCCCAACTGCATTTGTAGAAGTCCTCACAACAGAACTGGCCATATTGCCAAACATACTTGTCACTTTATGGCCCAATGCTCCTCCTCCGCCTGCATGAACTATATAGTTTGCCACAGAAGGCACCGTAAAATAGCCTATGATTCCAATTATCATAAAGATTAAATAGGACATATCGGTTCTGCTGAAAAAAGTGTCTCCTGTTGCCTGCACCTGTGACAGGTCCAGCTTAAGCATAAGCTCCTGGATTTTACCGATTATGCTTCCGAAAATATTGGCAACGGGAAGCCACAGGTAAATATTGATATATCGGGCAAGCCAGACAGTGAGCGTGTGCTGGAAACCGTCAAATACCGCAATCCCAAATACCAGCGGTCCCAAAATGGAAAGCACCACCAGCTGAAATGTCCGAAGCGTGTCAATGCATAAGGCCGCGGCTTCGAACAAAACCCGCAGCACCTCGCTTAGCCATTCCTTAACCGAATTCCGGAAACTGTAGGAAGCTTTTTCCATGGCAAATTTTACATCATTACCTATTCCTGCCAGCATGCTCTCATCGGATGGATCGGCACCGTCATGCGTATATTTATACCATCTGTCACGATCACCCGTCCCTCCAGCTCCCACATACATTTTCCATGGATCGGTTTCTTTAATTGCTTTTTCTTTCTCTTTAAGCAGAACAGCTACCGCATTGTTAGAGCCTGTTACCATAGCGGCTGTTGCCGTTACAGTTGGTTTCATAACCCCGTTGATAAGCGCCAGCACCGAAGGAAAAATCATGATGCAGAATCCTATCACAAAGGGACGGAAGAGCGGATAAAAATCAATCGGCTCGGCGCTTGCTATATGCCTCCACACGCGTGAAGAAATGTACCATATAGTTCCAAAGCCCGCTATTCCCTGCCCGACTGCGATAAGGTTGCCGCACAACGGCATCATTTCATCGTAAAGCTGGTCTAAGACCCCATGAAGACTATTCATCTCGTCTCCTAGTCCCTGCGCTGCTATACTCCAGGGAAGCAGTACCATGATAAGTATTACAAATACTGCATTTTCGTTTACTGGCCATTTCATAGTCTATTCTTTAAATTCCTGAAAGCTCTTTGAAACAAATACATCATTTTTCTCCTTTGATCTCTGAAGAGCCAGAATATTGGATGAGGCATTAAAGTTTCGTAAGAAAAGCAGCTTATCCTGCATCTGTCCATAGATTTCATCAATTGCCTTCAGCCTATCATCATCCGACATTCTGAGCTTATCGGCAGTTATGGCCATCGTAAGTTCATCAATATTGCGCAGGCTTTGATTTAGCAGGTTTCCGTAAACTTTTTCAAAATATTGTATTTCATCTCCACTGAAATTCCCGCTTTTTACATATCGGTTCATGCTGATTTGGCTTTCCCTCACAATTGAAATCTGATAATCCACTATCTCTCCTACCCTTTTGTAATTTCTCACCGCCGGGCTTACCTGCATCAGTGCGTCCAGAAAAGTTTTATGGAGGCTGAAATTTCCTTCGGTCATCTCTTTGACCGTTTTGTATCCTCCTGACAGCAGCTCATAACCCTTTTTCATGTCACTGAGGATTTTCTTGAACTGAGAAAGCTTCTCAATATTCAAAATCAGCTGCTGAATTTCTGCTGACTGCGCCTTTGATTTTTCCGGACTCAGAAACAGGCAGATTACAGCCATAAACAATACTATCTTTTTCATCATCATAAAGTTTATAATCCGTACAATTCACTTAATCCTTTAGAATCCTTCTTATCTGCAGTTTTTGAAACCGACAGAAGTCTGGCTTCGCTGCAGAAAGAGAGGCAGAAATTATAATCATCCTGCATAGTTTTGTGCAGCTGGTCAATTCTTTCGAGTCTCTGGTCATCTTTTAGTTCCAGTTCTGAATCCGTGGTTATTACCAGCAGCTGTTCAAGAGTCTGGCTGCAATTCTGCAGCAGCCTTCCAAAAGACCTCTCGATATAATCAAGCTCACTCCCATGAAACAAATCTGCCGTTTTAACGTCAGCTAAAGTCTTTCGGCAGAGGTTCATTATCTTAAACTGCAGCGATATGATCTCGGCTGTTTTATAATAATTCCTGATCTTTGGATTGATCTTTAATAAAGACGTAAAATAATCACCGTGCAGGTTCAGTTCTCCTTTTCTGGCATCACCGATGAAATTAAGTCCCTTTGATACTGCCGAATAACCTTTCTTTGCATAGTCTATATAAACCTGAAGCGCCGCGATCTGAAGGATCAGTTCCTTCCTCTGCTTTGCCTGCCCGTGCATGCTTTGATTAAAAACACAAAGCGTTATTAGTATTACAGCTGTCTTTTTCATTTTTCTTATTTAATTATGGAATTCCGTAAAATTGTTTCACCCTATTTACATCTGCTTCTGTTTTAGCCCTCTGCAGGCTCAGCAGTATGTTCTGCTGGTTAAACATCTTGAGGTCATCATAGTTTGAATCAATCTGATCGGCTGCGGTATTGATGATTTCAAGACGCTTGAGATCGCTCATCTGCGTGGCAAAAGAATCCAGAATCAAAAAAATCTGGTCGATATTCTTCACGCTTTCCTCCAGTATTCCATTGTAAACGCCCTCCATATATTGGATTTCGCTGTCTTTAAAATGGGTATCCTGCCTGAAAAGATTCCAGGCTCTTTCATATTCCTGAACAAGCTGCGTTTGCTTTTTGGTAATTTCCTTTATCCTATGGTAGTAGGTAATAATTGACTTTACTTTTGCCAGCTCTTCATAATAGTTTTTATATAGATCTTTCTGCTTCTGGGTCCAGTCCGATATTTCATCAAGTTTAAGTTTGGAGAGAACATTTTCCACCTGCTTCTGTGCATTCTGAAGCCAGATGGTCTTATTCTGCAGTCTTTGGATTCGAAGATCGATTGCTTTGATTACTTTTTTGGTTACTGCTTTTACAATCTCGAGTATCGGCAGTACCGTTACTTTTTCAGCAGGTCTTGCCGAAGTGCCGACAAGCAGCAAGCAGATCATAAAGACAATTAATTTCTTTTTCATTTTTCTTTTTCATTTAATTCCATTTCTCATATCCTGCGCCATTGCAGCTATTCCCTTCTTTATGTCCCCTCCAAACTTCTGCGCATAGGCATTCATCTTCACTTTTTCGCTTTCCTCGGTCGTGTACGCCAGATATTCCTCAAGAGAAACTTCCGTGCGATACACCTTGGAAAGCATCCCTCCTAAAGAGATAAAAACTTCCTTGTATTTTCGAGCTGGATCATTGGCTTTGTTTACTGATAAAACCAGCGCCTTTTCTTTATCGGTAAGTCCCAGCAGTTCCTGGATCTGATCAAATTTGTTCTGGTATTTGCTCTGGTCCAGCAGGATCTTGCAGTCGCTGTTGTTGATAATAGCCTGTTTTACAACAGGTGAAGAAATAATATCCTCAACTTCCTGCGTGACCACAATCGCTTCTCCAAAGAACTTCCGAACAGTCTTGAAAAGATATTTTATGTAATCTGCAAAACCCTCCTTCATCAGTGCTTTCCATGCTTCTTCAATGAGTATCATTTTTCGGATGCCTTTCAGTTTCCGCATCTTGTTAATAAACACTTCCATAATTATGATGGTCACAACAGGAAAAAGAATCGGATGGTCTTTTATGTTATCAAGTTCAAAGACAATAAAACGTTCTTTCAAAAGATCGAGATTTTCAGTCGCGTTCAGCAGATAATCAAATTCGCCACCCTGATAATAAGGTCTAAGTACATACAGGAAATTATTTACGTCAAAGTCCTTTTCTTTTACCTTGTCGCTTTCCAAAATAGAAATAAAATCACCTTTCAAAAATTCATAGAAGGTGTTAAAACAGGGAAATATTTCTCCATTCGAATCCAATTTTTCGTAATACAGTTGCAGGGCATTGGAGAGTGCTACATACTCGCTCCTGTTAAAGGTTTCATCGTCTTTCTTCCAGAGTGCCAGCAGCAGGGTTTTAATGCTTTCTTTTTTCTCCGTGTCCAGACTGTCTCCCTCAGAAATATAAAAAGGATTAAAACGGATCGGATTCTTTTCATCGTAAGTGAAATAATACCCCTTTACCATATCGCATAGTCCCTTGTAGCTGTGTCCGACATCCACCAGCACGATATGTGTCCCCTGCTCATAATAGCTTCTGACCATATGATTGGTGAAAAATGATTTCCCGCTTCCTGATGGGCCCAATATAAATTTGTTCCTGTTTGTACAGATACCCAACCTGACAGGCTCGTCGCTGATATCCACATGAACCGGTTTTCCTGTCAGCCTGTCTCCAAGCCTGATGCCGCAGGGACTCAGGGAAGATTTATATCCCGTTTCCATATTCAGAAAGCATACTGCCTGTTCTGTAAAGGTGTCAAAAGTGTCATTCATGGGAAAGTCAGCTGCATTTCCGGGTATTCCTGCCCAGTAGATCTGAGCAGCACCTACAGTCTCCTGTTTAGCTGCGGCATCCATCTGAGCCATCGCAGAAGATACCTTATTTTTAATCTCTTTCAGTTCTTCCTTGTCTGCGCTCCAGGTCAGGACATTAAAATGCGCTTTAACCGGAAGCCTCTGCTGTGATACTGCTTCGTTCAGGAAATCATTAGTGGCATCTCTGGCGATCATGTTCTCCCTGCTGTATGCCGAAAGAGACTGCAGTCTTAACCTCTTGCTTTCAAGCTTCTGGATGGCTTTCTGCGCATCTTCAATGAAAATATACTGATTGTAAATATGATTGCAGGACAATAGCTGGCCGAGGGTTGAAGCAAAGCCAACGCTGAATTTTGTCTTATCAGTCGAATAACGGTCGTAATTAATCCTGGATCCGCATAATCCAGGCAGATCAGCCGCATCACCCAGCGTAAAGAGCTGGCAGTATTTATCCCCTACTGCCAGTCCCTGATCAAATTGTATATCTTTAAAAATAAAGGATTCTTCCCGCTCAGATAAAAAACAGTATTTTTCTACCAGCCCAATTCTTCTGCTCTCGCTTCTAAGCGATTCATTTTTCAGACGCTCCAGCTTTATAAATCCGCTGTCTTCCATAATCCTTTTAAACTGGCCGCAGGCATCTGCAAAATCCTGCAGCAGCTGCGGTTTTAAAGTTTCCTCGGGTACTATGGAACTTCTAAGCAGATTAGAAAACAATGAGGTTGCATTTCTTCTTCCCGCCGGTTTCTTGGTCATCATGATGTAGCAGCAATGATCCAGAAAAGGTCTTTCGTTGAAGAAACGCTCGCTGCTTCTGGTCAGAAAACTGCTGTCTTCACTTTTAAAATCGGCCTTGTAGGCACTCTCTAAAAACCAGTCCTGTTTGTGAAAAACACTGAACTTCGGCAATACTTTTATAGCCTTTATCCACGACTGGTGGAACGCTTCATATTCCTGATCCGACATTGTAAATATTTCAGGCAGTTCAGCCTTAAATACAACAGTTACATCTCCCTGTTTTGACAATATGCAGTTATGCTCCACTGCCATAATGGGCAGCAGATCTTCCATCTTCTTCTCCATTCATTCTACATTTTTACCATTAACGTTTTATAACTATAACTTTGTAAAAACTTCTCTGCTATAGACTTTAATCCACTTAGGAATCTGTTTCCTAGCCAAAGCCTTCATCATTCCGTACTCGCCGTAAGTATTACTCATTCCGTATATTTTAAAAACAAGAAACGTTCCTGAAGCTCCAATAAAGGCAATGCATATCAAGGAAGGAATTCCAATTATATACATAACAGCAAACAAAATCATAAGGCCGACAACACCTCCGCCCAAATACCAGATGTACTGCGCTTTAAGCACCTTAAATTCTATACTCTGATTGATTCCTTTGTTAATCGAATAAACACTGTTACTCATTTTTAGTATCGTTTATACTCCGAAGAAGGACTTGATTACCGTAGCAACCACCACCAGAAACACACAGCTTCCAAACCAGGCAGCAGCGACTTTCCCAGTATCAGGATCTCCGGCATTCCATTTCTGGTATACTTTTACAGCACCTATCAGCCCGAGGATTGCTCCTACTGCGTACATTAGTTCAGTTCCCGCATCAAAGTAGCTTCTCACTTTCTGGTTGGCCTCATTGATTCCCGCCACACCATCCTGGCCATAAATAGCATTACTCAGTAAAATCATCAGCAGCGACGATCCCATAGCTCTTAATCGTCTAATAAGACTTTTTAATTTCCATCTGCATTTTTTCATCACACACATTTTTTAAAGTTATTAGTAAAAAGAAGAGGAATACCGCCGTTGCAGCTCTATTTTTCCTGTCACATAAAGCCATACCGCACCAGAGAGAACGGGGAATATTCCTCTTCTGAATTTTTTAAAATACCGATCCTTCCCATAGACTGTCTGCTTCGCTCAAACTTAAAAGAAGATTGGGATATTGTTGGGACTCAGAAACAATAAGCTGGTTAATGTTTTCCTTGAGAGAAGAAATTTTAACATAAGGATATTCTTCCAGAAGCATTCTTAAATAGTTTTCAAACTGCTGTTTTGATAAATTCTTTTCAGAACATTCTTTAGCGGCATCCTTAATCCGCTCGGAAAGTTTTTCTGCATCGCGCAGCGTATCGAAAGATTTTGGAAATGAATCGGATATTGATTTTATATCCTGTATATTTTTAGAAGTTTTTTTTTGAAATGGTATCTGCAGTTTCTTTTCACCTGATAAGATTTTCTTTAAATCGCCACTGTAAAATTTCAGTAAGATTATCAGATACCAGAAAATTATAGCAATACCAGCCGCGGTCAGATAACTGCCCCATGAAATATTTGTAATCATAGCTCCTCATTTTATCGTTCAACATTGTATCCTTTTCTATGAAAACCGCCCTCAGTTAAAAGCTGGCGGGATTTATTCTACAGGCCAAAGGAACGGTAAGTATAAATTTTCTACAAGTACAACTTTTCTGTATCCTTTTTGTACCCTTTCAAAATGCTTGAATTTAAAGGGTTGTCAAATTATACACGGCAATAAAATCTAATACGTTTTTATTTTACGGATAATTTTCTCAAGACTTTCAATGGCAATTTCCTTATCGCGCTCTTCCGCATTATATGAGTTGCTTCTGACTGACTGGTACGAAAGATTTTTCTTTACTGGAGTAGATAGATAAGGTACAATGCTTTTAAATATGTAGTTCATAGACTTGGCCTTAATAATCCTCGCCTCATCTGTCGCCCTTAAAATAAGTCCAATCTGATCTCCCGAAAGCATGCATTCCAGCTTGGAATCAGCTTTCTCTACAAATTCACTTCCGGCATAATAGGCAGTCTGCTGCTGCATTTCAATTGCAGCCTTCTTTTCAACATATCTGACTTCGCTGGAAAACCAATATTCCAAAAATAGAATCAGATTCTGCTGTGATGGATTAAAGGTTAATTTTAAGTTAGGGTTAATTTTGGACAGCATGCTCCAGATGTAAAGTAATTTTTCAAGTCTTTCCGATAAATTCTCAAAACCCTCTAAATAACCGCCAATTTTAGCGACCAGTTTCTCAGCATATTCCCTGGAGTTAAAATTCATTCTAATAAGCATAAGGTCAAGATCTGAAATACATTCTGTCTCAGAAACTGCATGCTCTAATTTCTGCATTTCAGTGATTATCTCTCTGTAATAAAAAATCTGTCGGTAGGTAAATTTTGTGTTTTTGGAGTTGTGCAGCGGCGCAGCGAGAAGAGCTGCCACGAACTGCAATTCGTGGTCGTGATCTGCTGGGTTTTCTTTTATTTCAGCCAAATTCATCAAAATTGCTAGCATCTCTTTTTTCCATACTGAAAAATAGCTGTAAGATACTCTTTGGTCCAGACTCATAAACGCTGAATATCTGATCTCGACAAATGACAGTAAATCATCAAGGGAATTGACAATCAAATCAAATATTTTATTAAACTGAGCCGAATTGAATTGTTTCCTCTTTCTTATCTCTACTGCCCTGTCTATTAAAAAAACCAATGAAGAATGATACTTTCTTATAAGAAGCCTGATCTGCCTTTTGCTTTTCAGCTCAAAAAAAGAATTCTTAATATGAATTTTAATTTTCTTTGCTTCAGAAACTATTCTTTCATTCAAAATGTCCAATTCATTTTCCGATACGTTTATCGAGGAACTATCTGCATCAAATGAATATATAATCAGCGAATCGAACCATTCCAAAGGATACATTTTAATCATCGTCTTATCGTATTAATTAAACAATCTCTGGCAGAATAAGAAGCGATTTTGGCAGCTTACTTTTTATTGGAACGAAATTCTGTTGGCAGCATACCGGTATGTCTTTTAAAAAATACGCCAAAGTTTTCAGGGCTGCTGAACTCCAGTTCACCTGCAATATTAGCCACGGTGTAGTTGGAATCAGTAAGAAGGTTTTTCGAGACATTGACAAGTGCCTCAATTATAAAAGATTTCGCAGTTTTCCCGGTGCTCTCTTTAACCATCTTATTCAGATGCCCCGGAGTAATAAACAAAGCACCAGCATAAAACTGTACGTGGTGCTGTGTCTTGAAATGTATTGAAAGTAAAGTCAGGAATTGGATTACAATGCTTTCTCTTCTTGAAAAGTCAAGATCGAGCTCCGGTTTATATTTGGAATGAATAAACTTGAGTTCATATATAAAGAGATTAAAGCAAATGCGTCGCAGCTTAATAATAACCTCTGGTCTTTCATTTCCATACTGCAGCGCATTCATTAGTTTATAAATTACCGATAAAACCTTAAAATCATTTTCCTGCAGATTTATCTTTTGGTCAGATTTCAGCATTAAAAAGCTGAAAGCATCCAAAAGCTCTTTTTCATAACAGTTATTAAAGGCAAAATCAAAATTCGTCCGAATAAGATAAAGCTGGATGTTGGAAGTCACCTCAAGTTTGGTGCAGACTGAATTATAGGGAATCAGCAATAAATCTCTGCGTTTCAAAATATTGGCCTCGTCATGAAATCTGATATTCATTTTACCGTTTTTGATTAAAAGCACTGAAAAATTCGAAATGGAAAATGGGACCTGCAGCACATTTTTCACTTGATACTCTGTAAGCAGCAGCACATCGATACCATCATTTTCAATGCTTTTAATTTCTGTATTTAAGATTTCTCTAATCATTTTTTGTCCTTTGTGCAGATCTGCATTTAAATTTTATCCTTGAAAAAATGTTCCATCCATATCAGAAACTGGAAATACAGATTAGACAGACAGCACACGTATAAAACATATGCTGTCAATCTTGGACTTTCAGTAATACTGTCTTCGTTTAAAGCGTAACGCACAAGCTGATCGGCCGCAAAAAGCTTCATTATAAAATAAAGGCTCACGAGATTGAAAAGGAATAATAAAATATAAAAGAAAGCCCGCTTTTTCATATTCAAACAGTTTAGAAAAATATTAAATCACTTATTTTAAGTTGCGCACAGTTTAATTGAACCAGCACCATTAAAACTTTAATAGCCGTTGCGCTTACTGGTTGTAGAGGTCTCCCAGTCCCTGTCCTTTCTCTCTTTTTCACTAAATAATACTGCTTCCGAAATAGAAGAAATAGAAAGGATTGTTTCCTTCTCATTTGTAAGAAGCGTTGAATCTTGCCGTTTGGAAATCTCATATTGGATTATAAAATCATCCACAATATTATACTGCTGGCCGCGGAGATTTGAGAGATTGACTATATATCCCTTTACATCAAGTTTCAATGATGATCCTAGTGTACTTTGATCAGCAATGATAAGTAAGGTGCCGACAGGATCATGATTAGAGGAAATCGTATCTAAATCAGAATTGCTTTTCTGATAAATCTTTAATTCATTTCTCGAAATCTGATCTCTGAGCACTGACACAACTTTACCTTTTATTTTGGCAGGTACTAGAAGGATATATTTTCCCGCTGGCACTTCCTTAAAGTTTTTCTCTGAAGCATTTGCTTTTTTAAAATCTAAACTCTTGTCTTTGTTATCTGTTTCTTTCGAGATCAGACTTACATCGGAATTGTCAAAGTCGTCATTTGAACATGAACCTAAAAAAATAATTAAACCAGTTAATAGTAACTTTTTCATAATGCAAAATGGTTAGGTTAATTGAGAATTTATCTCAGTCCATTTTGCCCGGGCCAGCAGAACTTTTGCTCAGTGCTTTACTGAATCTTTGCTGTTGAATTCAAGGCAAATCTAAATTGCAAAAAAGCAATAATCAAGCACTTGTATGTGGGTTTTCGGAAAATCCACTATCGATTTCCATGAAATCGATAAAGTATTTTTCTTACATTATTTTACTCTATTCCAAATATTTACATTATTTTTGAATGCTTCTCACAGTCAGTTTCCGCATTTTTCATTATTAATCTGTTTATGCCTTTTCAAGGTGTAAGCATAAATTTTCTATGTAGTATGAGATGTAAATTACCTGTATTGCTGTTTTTACTTTTAGCTGAATCATTAACTGCGCAGAAAACTGTGGACAGAGTTCGGGATTCACTCCTGTTTAAAACATATACTTATTTGGACGATAAGGTTTACGAACATAAAAATGACAGTCTGAAAGCCTCCCCATATTTATATGCCTATTTAAAAAAAGCAAAAAAGGAAAAGAATTATCAGGAGATTGTTAATGCATATCAAAACATGCTGCATCATTCTCCAATGAATCTGCGTTTGAAATATGCTGACAGTATGGTAATCGCAGCTGTAAAATCAAAAAGCAATGAACTGATCGGCTCAGCTAACTTATCTAAAGGGATAGTCTATTACAGCCAGAAAAATTATGTGAAAGCATATGATTATTACATTAAGGCAAATGAAAGCATTTCCAAAACCGAAAACGATTACCTGATCTGCAAAACAAAATATCATATTGCCCAGATTAAATATTATCTCGGCTTTTAT
Source organism: Flavobacterium johnsoniae (assembly GCF_001879205.1). Lineage (GTDB taxonomy): Bacteria > Bacteroidota > Bacteroidia > Flavobacteriales > Flavobacteriaceae > Flavobacterium > Flavobacterium johnsoniae_A. Next base: position 703,495 of record NZ_MLFK01000007.1, on the reverse strand, counting down.
GATGAGGCCATTTCACTCTTTAATGATTGTCTTGCATATTTTAAAAAAAATCAGGCACGCCCGTACTTAAACTCACTTCACTCATTAAGTGTCTGCTACAATAAAGCCGGGGATTACAGCAGATGTTCGCAGACTAACGCGTTAGGGATTGAAGAATGTGATCGTCTGAAAATTCCGGAAATGGAATTGTTTTTTAAACATTCAGAAGGAATCAACCAGTTCTTCCTAAATAATTATCATACTTCTATCCAAATGCTTCAGGAGGTGCTGCCCCATCTGGACAGCATGACAGAATTTGCCAACGTATCCATTGCAAATTTTTATATAGGAAAAAGCTATTGGAAACTGCAGCTTCCTGCAAAAGCAGTTCCCTACTTCAAAAAAGTGGAAAAGGCATTTATTGAGAAAGGCTACATCCGTCCGGATTTGAAGGAAGTTTTTGAATTAATGATTAAGTATTACAAGAAGGAAAATAATCTGGAATCCCAGCTGTATTATATAGACCAGCTTTTAAAAGCGGATTCTGTATTAACCGATTCCAATACGTATCTAGTGGGAAAAATCCATAAGCAGTATGATACGAAGCAAATTCTGCTGGAAAAAGAAAAAATACAGCGGCAGCTTGTAAAAGAGAAATATTACGACCTTATTCTAATCAGCGTAGTGGTTGTTCTGTTCTCCGCTGTCATTTACGGCACCTATAGCCACTTTGAAACCAAAAAGCGCAATAAGGTCAAATTTGATCTGCTTCTGGAAAAAAATGAAAAAAGCATGATACAGAAACAGTCACCCGATAAATTCGAAATAACCGATATTTCGCAGGAAACCGTACAGCAGATAATTAGACACCTTGAAAAATTTGAAAGGGATAAAAAATTCTTGCACAAAGAGGCGACACTGGCTGCTTTAACTGTACGCTTTAACACTAACAGCAAATACCTCTCAAAAGTGATATACCATCGCAGCGGCAAGCGCTTTGCCGATTATATCAATGACCTAAAAATTGATTATCTGGTGGAAATACTGCGAAACTCAAGCGCGCATAGAAATTACTCAATAACCTCGCTGGCTGAGGAAGCCGGTTTTACATCCACTCCCCGATTCACCAATGCGTTCCATTCTAAAACAGGAATTTCGTTCAGCTATTTCCTTAAAGAATTAAAAAAAGAGAATTCATGAAAATATTTTGCTGCCAATACCGTTTTCATCTAAGGCAAAATTTTACTTTTGCCCTCTTAATTTAAAAAAATTGTACAATGAAAGACCTGGTTGCAAAAATCAACGCTGAAATCGAAACGTTTAAAACAGAATCTGAAGCTGTAGCTGAAAAAGGAGTTAAAGCTGCCGGAGCTAGAGCTAGAAAATCATCTTTGGAAATTGAAAAACTTTTAAAAGAGTTTAGAAAAGTTTCTATTGAGGAGTCTAAGAAATAATAGTACTGTTGATGTCTTACCGGCAGTAAAAGGTTGGATAATGGGGCTATTCGGCCCCATTGTTTTTTTAGTTTACCTGTATGTTGTTTTCAAGGATTGTTTATTGTAAACGGAATTATGATTAATTTCTTAAAGCTTAGATAACAGTTTTTAACTTGGCAGCTTATCCCGCTTTTCCCTGCAATCTTTTATGCCGAACCCCGGCAGAAAAGGATTTCCGCTTCAATCGGGGCTGTAGAGAAACTATCACTCTCTATTAATAAATCATTTTACATACTCTTCTATTAGCCAAAGTTTATCTTGATGCCTAATCTCTCTTGTAGCTTATCTAATTTTTTATTTACTTTTTGAATAATATAGTTAGTGCAGTGATCAAAAAGATTAAAATATTTTTCATAATCTCCAGATGGAGATTTGAACGTTATTGTTTGGCGTAAAGTAATTTCATTTTCTGTTTTTTTCTGAAAAATCAATGCTAATTCAAAATCACTTTTGCCATTATGTGCAATATATTCATTACGCATGTCCATTAAAGCACAATGAATCTCATTTAATAATGGCTCATCTTTAAAAACTGCATTTGCGTCCAACGATACTTTTCCAGGTCCTGAACTTGAAAAGCATTTAGCATAGGAAAGAATAGAATTTTTGAACATTCCATGTGCTAGAACAAATTCTTCGAAGTTATCTAATGGATGTTTTTCGTTGAATGATTTAGCATGTCTTAATGAATGTTCAGCTTCTAGAATTTGCATTGATAAATTTGTCCACGAGTTTAGATATTGAGTTTCATCTTCACTAATGATAAAATTATTATCAGTAAAACTTTTTAAATTCTCCGATAATTCTTCTGGTTGCATATTTAACTTATTGAATTTGTAAAAATAATTATCATTGTTAATGTATTTTTATATTTTTTAAACCTATTAAAGCTTGATGAAATAATAAAAGTCTGTTTCTCAATAATAATTACTGTAGAACATTAGGGATTGGATGATCTGAATTTAATTGTCATAATAAACTTCAAAATCATGTTCCAGCAAATTTGGCAGTCTCTCGCCCACAAATTTGTTTCGCCAAAGGATGCGAGTTGCTACATCTTCTTCATCATAAAAATCGAGTGTTGTTAATACTTGTCCAACCGCGTGAATATCCAAATTTGAGTAAGATTCCAAATGTTTATATATAAGATCATCTAGATAATCATATTCGTATTCATCATCACATCCTCGTAAATTATCGACTAATAAGTAAAGCTGTGTATCCTGTATACAGTCTTGAATTGTCGTAAATTCAAAGCAACTATTGCAAGTTCTTACTAAATCTCCACAAGTTTCAAAATATTTTGAGCTACGCTCACTGAAAACTAATATGTTCACTAGTTCGCCATGATTGCAATCTTTACATTTTGAAAATTTCTGCAACTTTTTTATTGTTTCCTTTTCAATTTTAAAGATTGCATCAAATTCGCGTAGAAACTTTTTTGATTCTGAACCGCAGTCTTTAATTAGCATGAGATTTTCAAAACTTTTTGCGGCATTAAGGGACCAGTTAAAAGAACCGTTCAAAATAGTTACTCCGTCAATTATAGCAAATTTGTGATGCATATGATTATTATTACTTGGCATTTGAAGTAATTTAATTAGAGCACCTTTTTTTTGCAGGTTTTCGATACAATCCATATATCTTCTGTTTGACGGATTGTCGGTGCAGATAATTTTAAGAAGAATGTTTCTTTCTAAAAGAGAATCAAAGGTACTTTCGTAAAGCTCAAAATTTATCCATGCTACTGCGACCAAAACTTCTTTTTGGGCTTTTTTTAATTCTTCGTCAATTACATTTTTATGATCTTCAAAGTAAGCTGTAATTTTCATTTTTTATTTCTAATTCTATTATTTAACTTTTAATACATATCTATCAAAATCACATCAAGATATAAATATCGTTCTCTGAAATTTAAACATTTGAAGAGCAATCATCTTTTATAATTGAGAAAAATTTACCTCGAAAAAAGTATCACTAACAAAGGTTAAATGCTTATCTCAGTAAGTTCGCCGGTTGCACTAATATTCCAAAATTTCAGATTTTCGACAGATGTCGCTTTAATTAGTCTGAAATTTATTTGTTGAGTTAGGGCATCAAACAAATTTTCTGGAAAACCAGCCATGTTATTGAAATTATGTTGTGGATCATCCCCATGTTCGCTCAGTAAAGAACTTGAATGTACATTGCTAACCTCAATTAATACAGGGCTCGGAGTTAAATTCATGATATCATTGATATGTTTAAAATCTGTTAAAAGCGAATTCGGTATTTCCTCTTTTACTAGTTCTCTTAAAAACGTAATCGTATATGAAAGTAGTTCTGAGCCATAAGTATTTCTTAAAGAATAATTAATGGCTGAACCTTTGGAAGGAGATACATAAGTTTGCCCATGCTGGAAATTAAAAAGTCCGGTATTATCCTGTTCAATCATTTTTTTAAATGAATATCCGCTCTTCAGAAAAAGAGCAGAATCTTTAAGAGCCTTTTCTGAAAGAGAAAATACGTTTTGCGCTAATTCTAGTATTCGCCATTCTTGAATTATATCTTTACCTGCCAGACCATATTTTAAAATACTATCTAAAAATAGACTTGATGTTCCGTGAAAAAGATTAATTCTAAGTTCTCCATTGTTATCAATTATTTCCATTCTACGTTATATTATTATCATTCATATTAAATTTTTTTTACAAAAGGAAGTCCTTTTAAATAAGTACAAAATAATTCTTTTCTCTAAGTTACATACTCAGTATAAATACCTGTTTTATGTTTATATTAAGCATAAAAAAAAGATGACTAAGCATCTTTATAATCTTAAAAAAAATCTTTTATTTCAACGTTTAAGGCTTTTGCAATTAAAGTTAGAGTTTTCACTGTGGGATTCGTTTCTCCTCTTTCTATTCTGGCAACCTGATTTACTGACATACCAATTTCGAAAGCTAATTTGGATTGAGAATATTCATCTTTTTCTTCCCTAATTTTCCTGATGGTAGCCCCCAGCTTAATTTGTACTTTATGTAATTCTTTTTCTTCCACATGATAAATTTCCATTATAAAAAAACATTTATCCTACACATATATGTGTAGTTGTTAGTTTTTTTTATTATATTTGTTTTTGAATTTATATATTTGCGATTCTTCACATAAAAATATTTGAAGCATTCGCTTAGAATCTCGACTTGAAAACTGGAAATTTAGAAGGAACGAGAGGATAAGTAAGATGCTCACGCCTATGGCGTGGGCTCACTTATTGTTCCTCGGTATTTCCAGTACCTCAAGTCAATAAGCTGAGTTCCACGCCTTTTTTATTAGGCTCTTCAAGGCTTATATTCTTAGCGGTACTTTAAATCAAAAACGATATCGCAGCTTCCAACAAGTTGAACTTTTAATTACTCATTGCCTGTGCATTAAACAAAAATCTTTTTTATGGTCATTAAGCCGTTTACTCAATGCATAAAAAATGGCCCTCAGCTGCAGCGACCAAACTAGAGCAGAGGACCTTAGCTAATCAAATATCCATTTAACTAACCAATCCCAATATTATGAATTATTTTTCATTTTTTAAGGATGGAAGAGCTCTTTATTGCCTATTATTTACTGGCATTCTGCTGTCTTTTTCCACCGTTTATTCCAGAAACTTTCGAAATACCAAAATGCTTTCTTACCAGAGCCATCAGGTCCAGGGTATTGTAAGTGACGGAACATCTCCCCTACCCGGAGTGACAATTGTGCTTAAAAGCACTAAGAATTCAGCCGTTATCACAGACTTCAATGGCCACTATTCTATCCAAGCTTCTCCCAGGGATACATTGATAGTATCTTTCATTGGATTTAAAACTAAACTTGTTCCAGTAAATGACAGAGCTAAAATTGATATTAAGCTTGAATATGATGCAACTACCTTGCAGGAGGTTCGGGTGAATGCTGGTTATTATTCCGTAAAAGAAAGTGACCGTACGGGGAGCATTGCCCGAATTACCTCCAAAGATATTGAAACCCAGCCTGTGACTAATGTGCTGGCCGCCATGCAGGGCCGTATGGCCGGAGTAAGTATCACGCAGACTACTGGAGTTGGCGGAGGCGGTTTTGATATTAAAATCCGCGGGCAGAATAGCCTGCGATCAGCGGCCAATGCCCCAATGTATATCATTGACGGGGTCCCTTATTCTTCCAGCCCTATTGGTTCGGGGCAGACCTCATCCATTTTTCCGACCTCAACCAGTCCGCTGAACAGCATCAATCCTGACAATATAGAAAGCATCGAGGTTCTAAAAGATGCCGATGCTACCTCTATTTACGGATCGCGGGGAGCGAACGGGGTTGTATTGATTTCAACTAAAAAAGGAAAATCCGGAAAAACCAGATTTACCATAACAAGCTGTACGGGAACCGGAACCGTTACAAGATTTCTCAAGCTCATGAATACCGAACAATATCTGGCAATGCGAAAACAAGCTTTCGTAAATGATGGAAAACAATATGGTAGTACGGATTATGATGTTAACGGTACTTGGGATCAAAACAGATATACTGACTGGCAACAGGAACTACTGGGTGGAACTTCAAAAATTTATGACAATCAGATGACTGTTTCCGGGGGCTCAAAAAACACCCAGTTTCTGCTCAGTGGCACTTACCATAGTGAATCAACAGTATTTCCGGGCCATTTTGGTTATAACAGAGGAGGGCTTCAGGTCAATATCAACCACAGGTCCGAAGATAATAGATTTCAAATGATATTCACAGGCGGATATTCTGTACAGAAAAATAACCAGCCAGCCAGTGATCTAACTAATGCCACAAGGTTTCTGGCACCTAACGCCCCTGCACTTTACAATGCGGACGGAAGTTTAAACTGGGAAAATCAGACTTGGGAAAATCCACTGCGAAACCTTAATGCAAAATATGAATCGAAGACCAAAGACCTCATTGCAAACGCTAAGTTTTCTTATGAGCTATCAGAAGGTTTAAGTATTAAAAGCAACTTCGGTTTTACTGATCTGGGTACTCAGGAAACCCGCACGGCACCTTCAACAATCTTTAACCCCGCTTACAATTTCACCAGTCAGAGATCAGTGCTTTATCAAAACCAGACCTCAAGGACTTCGTGGATTATAGAACCACAGCTTACGTGGGAAAAAGAATTGGGAAAGGGAAAAATAAATTTATTGGCAGGCACCACTTTTCAAAACCAGACCACAGCTGCTCTTTATCAGTCAGGGAGCGGTTTCAGTTCCAACAGCTTAATTTATAATCTTGCAGCCGCCAAAGTCATTACCATACAGCTGGACGATGAAACACAATATAAGTATCAGGCCATTTTTGGAAGGTTAAACTATAACTGGCAGGACCGATATATTTTAAACCTTACGGCAAGAAGGGATGGATCCAGCCGCTTTGGACCCGGCAGACAATTCGCCAACTTTGGAGCGGCGGGATTTGCATGGCTCTTCACAAATGAAAATTTCTTTAAAAACAGTTCATGGCTCAGTTTTGGAAAACTCCGTGGCAGCTACGGAACAACAGGAAACGACCAGATTGGAGATTATCAGTTTTTTGACACCTATGGTACAACAAGTGTCAACTATGATGGTGTGACCGGAATTTCCCCTTCAAGGCTTTACAATGCTGATTTCGGTTGGGAGATAAATAAAAAACTTGAATTTGCATTTGAAACAGGATTTTTCAGAGACAGAATCTTCACAACGGCAGCGTGGTATCAAAACCGTTCCTCTAATCAACTGGTGGGTATTCCACTTCCGGGAACAACAGGTTTTTCCTCCATTCAGGCCAATCTTAATGCTGTTGTTGAAAATAGAGGTTTAGAATTTACACTGCGTACAGTTAATCTAAAAAAAGCAGATATTCAATGGATTACCAATTTCAACCTCACCTTTGCAAAAAATAAACTGCTGAGTTTTCCTGGTCTGGAGGGTTCAACCTACAGCCAGCAGTACAGAATAGGTGAACCTCTCAATATTCTGCTGCTGTATAGACTTAAGGGCGTAAATGCACAGACAGGCATTTATGATTTTGAAGATGTAAACAACGACGGCGTAATATCTTCACCTTATGACAGGCAGTATACCGCCGATCTGAATCCCAAGTATTTTGGAGGCATACAAAATCAGCTCACTTATAAAGGCTGGAATCTTGATTTTCTTTTTCAGTTCACAAAACAACAGAACCGAATATTTCCAATGGGGACGCCCGGGATGATGTCCAATCAGCAGACAAGATTAATAGACAGCTGGCAGACAATAGGGAACCAGACAGCCTATCAAATGTATACAACTGGCACAGATAGAAACGTAGTAAACGCAAATAATAATTACCTGCTCAGCAATGCAATCATAACCGATGCCAGCTTTATCCGTTTAAAAAATATTGCGCTTTCCTATACTGTTCCGTTAAACCTGAAAGATACAAGCTGCAAGGTAATGCTTCAGGCTCAGAATCTGCTGACTTTTACAAAGTATCAGGACGGGGATCCTGAATTTTCTACTATCGGTTACCTCCCTCCTCTTAAAGTTGTGACTGCAGCGGTACAATTAACCTTTTAAAAAAGATATTCTAATGATACATTCTATTAATTCATTTTTTTCAATGCTGGCCATCTTGCTAATGTTCAGCTCCTGTACTGATTTTGTCGAAGTTGATCTTCCAAAGTCACAACTGACCGCACAAGCTGTATTTGATAATTACGACACTGCAAATGCCGCTCTTACCAATATTTATTCAAAGATCAGAGATAACGGAATTCTGAACGGATCAAGCATAGGAATTTCAAACCAGCTTGGAAATTATGCAGATGAATTGACTGCTTATGGCCTCCCCTCAAATGCGGTATTTACATTTTATGATAACACGGTTCCTGCTTCATCAACTGTGATACTGACATATTGGAACAGTTCCTACAACCAGATTTATACCGCCAATGCCATATTAAAAGGGGTCGAAAACAATATTAATTTCAGTCAAGACCGAAAAAAACAGCTTCTTGGTGAAGCCCTTTTTATCAGGGCTTTATCGCACTTCTATCTTCTCAATCTTTTCGGTGGTATACCATACATCAAAGAGACTGACTATGAGCAAAACACAAAAGTCATTAGGATGACCGAAGAAAAAGTGTATCAGAATATTATTAATGATTTAAACCAAGCAATGGATCTATTACCGGAGAATTACAGCTCTACAGATCGAATCCGTCCCAATAAATATGTCTGCCACGCTTTTCTTGCGCGGGTTTACCTCTACAATAAAATGTATGAGCAGGCATCAAATGAAGCCTCTGCAGTGCTGAACAAAACAGAACTTTTTATAATGGAAAATGATCTTTCAAAGGTATTTATAAATAATTCGAAAGAAACTATTTGGCAGCTGCAGACCTCGGTAGCAGGCCAGAATGCAGCTGAAGGATCCTTTTTTATCTTTCAGGCCGGTCCGCCTTCCACTGTAGCACTCACCCCCTATCTGTTGAACTCCTTTTCAAATGCCGATCTTCGCAAAGCCAGCTGGATCAGGACCGTTACCAATGCAAATGGTTCATGGTCTCATGCTTACAAATACAAAGAACAGAACAACACTTCCCTTTCTAAAGAATATTCCATCATTTTTCGCACTGCCGAACAATATCTAATTAGAGCTGAAGCGCGGATCCGTCAGGGAGACCTCATTGGGGCAAAAGAGGATCTGAATAAAATCAGAAGCAGGGCAGGTCTTGCAAGCACTGCTGCAGTTTCTCCGCAAGAAATCCTGAATGCTATTCTTCAGGAAAGAAGATGGGAGCTTTTTACAGAACAAGGACATCGCTTTTTTGATTTACGCCGATTTGGGGAAATAGATGCCGTGCTCTCAGAAGTTAAGCCAGGATGGGATGCCACGGACAAGCTTCTTCCCTTGCCCGAGATTGAACTTAATTTAAATCCCAACCTTCTTCCTCAAAATCCTGGACATTAAACCTTTTATTATGGCAACATTTATTCCATTGAGAATATTTAAAATCTCATTTTTACCATTTTTTAACCTTGTTCCATTTTTTATTTTGCCATTAGTAACCTGCCCTTTAAAGGGGCAGGTAATGCAAAAAAAGAAATTAGATCAGGCCTCTTACAAACTATGGTCTAATTTTGAAATAGATAAAACGGCACCGAATGAAAAATGGGTAAGCTACGGCATTAATTATGCCTACAGCTTCGATACGTTATTCCTGCGCAACGTTACGGACGGCAGAACCTACAGTTTTCCTACTGCTGTAAAGTCCTTGTTTACTAAAAATAATCTCTTTCTCTTTATGAAAGGAGATACCTTAACCACCATTAATCCAGAAAACGGAAAAAAGGACATAATCACAGGAGCTGATCATTATGAGTATTCCTATCAGAATAACCTGCTGCTGGTTTTTATCCGTTCAGAGAAAAACAAAGGTATCTTAAGAGTTAAGTCCCCGCTAGATAAAACGCTTCTGGAGATACCTAATGTGACTAAATTTTCCATGAGCCCTTCAGGTAGTCGATTGTTATATAACATCACTCTCAATGGAAAGAATTCCCTGTTTCTTTTTGATCTTAAAAATATATCCGTGTCAGAACAGCTGGTAAAAACTGATGAAAACTATTATGACAATTTTACCTGGCAGAGAACTGATAAAGCTGTCGCTTTCTGCAGTAATTCAAAAGAAGGAGCTCCAGTATCACTGCTTCTATATACCATTGCTGACAAGAAAATTTATCAGCTTGATTCAAATGTAGTGGATAGTTTTCCTAAAGGAGCTTCCATAGCCGCCACTTCACGAAATAAGATGCTGATATCAGACGATCTTAAAAAGGTTTTTTTTTCTTTAAAAAACAAAAGCGAAGCGCCCCTTAATCAATTAGATTCAAAAGTAGAGATCTGGAGTACTAATGACAAATGGATATACCCACAGGAGCAGCGAAACGGAAATTCTTACTCGACTCCAAAAATTGCGGTATGGATGCCTGAACAAAAATTATTCAGACAGATTACAGACAATAACTTGTCTTCTATGATGCTTTCCCCTGACTCCAGCTACGCTGTGCTGTCCGATCCAAAAGCCTATGAACCACAGTTCGAATTTGAAGGTCCCAGGGATTATTATCTTTTAGATCTTATCACTTTTGAAAAACATCTTCTTCTAAGAAAACAACCTGTATTAATGCATGATATTTCCATTTCTCCAACAGGAAAATATATCACATACTTTAAAGACAAAAACTGGTGGATTTATTGCCTAAAGGATAAAACCCATACCAACCTAACTTCAAAAACTGGCATTCCTTTTTTAGGAAAAGTAGTCGCGCTTTCAGCTGAAAGTCCTTATGGAAATGCCGGTTGGACTTCTTCAGACGAAGAAATTCTTCTTTATGACGAATTTGATTTGTGGGCTTTTAAACCGGATGGCACCCGAAACAGAAGATTAACTAATGGCAAGGAAGCACAAATTAGATTTAAACTGGATCTGAAACCTAAAACAATTAACCGTAAATATCTTTATGACGGACTAGTGCACCAGCAATATGATATAAAAAAAACACTACTGATGCGGGGTGAAAACCAAAATGGTCAAACAGGATTTTACACGTGGAATTCCACTGGGGGAATAAAGACAATCATAGCCCGCGATTCCTATTTTTCCAATCTTATTACAGGATCAAAAAGAGGCACCTATTTCTGTATGGAACAGAAATTTAATCTTCCTCCGAGGATGATTGCCGTGGGAAACAATTTAAATGAAAAATGTATTTTCCAGAGTAATTCTCAGCATGATGATTTTAACTGGGGAAGAAGCGAACTTGTATCTTTTCAGAATTCAAAAAATAAAAACTTAAAAGGTGTTTTATATTACCCAGCAGACTATTCCCCAAATAAAAAATACCCCATGATTGTATATATTTATGAAATACAGTCCAGCGGACTCCACAAATATTGGAACCCTACGCTGGAAAACGAATCAGGTTACAATCCAAGTGTTTTTACGACTACCGGCTATTTTGTCTTTCTGCCTGACATCCTGCATGAAAAGGAAAATGTCGGCCCTTCCACCTTGGATTGTGTGCTTTCCGGCACAAAAAAAATCATGGAAACAGGAAAAGTGGATACTAAAAGGATTGCAATTATGGGACATTCCTTCGGAGGCTACGAAACTTCATATGTTATAAATCAGACTAACGTATTTGCTACGGCAATAGCCAGCGGAGCCATAACAGACCTGACAAGAAGATATCTCACCGTAGGCATAAATACGGCAAGACCAGAAATATGGCGTTTTGCATCAGGAGGCTGGCGTATGGGAGACAAAACGCCTTTCTCCAGCAGGGAAGATTTTGACAGAAATTCACCACTTGCGTTCATTGAAAATTTACAGACTCCGCTTTTAATGTGGAGCGGAAAAGAAGACACACAGGTTGATCCATTCCAGACCACAGCATATTACATGGCACTGCGCAGGCTAAACAAAAAAAGCATCATGCTTCTCTATCCAAAAGAAAGCCACACACTCCTTAATCCAGTTAACCAGAAAGATCTAACCATTCGAGTGTTACAATGGTTAGATTATTATCTTAAAGATGAAAAAACACCTGACTGGATCAACGGTCATATTTAATCATTAAATAATTAAAACTCACAATGCCGCTCCTGTTTGGAGCGGCATTGTTTTTTAAAAGTTAGTAACAAGCTTATGGCTGCTCTTGCCATAAGGTCTCTGTACAATTTCCAATATTGTCTTTAGCATAGAGCTGATTACCGTTAAAACTACAGATGTAGGTTCTTTCCTGATTATCACATTGTTTGACAATGTCCTGACAATTACTCGGATTGTAAGCATCAACAAGAACCATTTCTTTTTCTGCACTTTGCATCGAAGTGGTTGTAAAAGCCCCAATAATACCCAATGCAGCTACTGCAAAAGGCATTGCGTTTTTAAAAAATTGCGTTTTCATAATATCAAATATTAAGTTAACTTTGATCTACTTTTTTTTACAGGTTTTCGATCTCCCTCCTGATACTGGCCAGTATATTTTCAAATTCAAATTATTCTGAATCCTTATTTTCCATCTTATTTCTCAGCTCATCTTTAAAGTCATAAACCACTAAATCACGTCCAATCACTGCATATAAATGGGTATGGCTTACTCTGAATGATTTCATTTTTTCATCTTTTAAATTATAAACCGGAAAGCTCAGTACATAAGCGTTCTTACTTAAATCGTAAACATCGATTATGGATGCCTGGTTCCATAGTTTATCATTTTCATATCTTCCCTTTATTTTTGACTGGACAAAAAGCAGATTTTCACATACGGCAGCTTTAGCATTCACAACATAAGGAGGAGCTGACATTTTTCTCTGTGTGCTGTCTTTAATGTAAGAGACCTTTATTTTTGCTTTACTAGTTGTATCAATTGTGTTACCACGAAAAGTCAGTCTGCCTATCTGGTCAGCTACGATAAATTCATTTCTGTACAGATACAGATAAACTATTTTACGCTGCTTCTCACTGTAAGTCAATATTCCGTCCGTATCAAAAACACCATCTATCTGCTTTTGAAGCAAAGAGTCATTATAAACCACTTTAGTTTTGTCATTCGAATTGTATATCCCTAAAACATGCGCGAGGTTCTTACCATTGTTGGAACGAAACACAACAGCTGTACTGTCCATTGGTTCTGCCTGTGTAAAGTATGGCAGACTTTTAAGTTCACTATTAACTCTCCAATCAGAAATTTTTCCTCTGAAAATTGCGGGAACCGTTCCGTCTTTCAGATAAAAATACTTTCCTCTGACATTAATTGTTATACTTTTAAAAGGAATTTTTTGGGGGATAAAACTAATCTGATGCACTTGCTCGTCCTGCAGTTTTTCATCCACGGAAACAATATGTAAAGGGCTCGTATAATTTCCCAAATAAATTCTTCCCTGAGAGATTCCTGCAATATAAAAAGAATTAAACGTTAGATTTTTTTTAGAAAGAAATGTGACAGGATGCTTTGCATAACGTCTTATAAAAGGATTTTCATAATGCATAATATCTTCTGAATACAGGAATAAAAATATCATGATTCCTGTGCTGCAAAGACAGAGAATAAACATACTCCTAACTGGTTTTAAATTATGGCTGAAGATTTTTATGTGATCAATCTTAGTTCGCCAATAAACCGCCAATGCTGCCAGCAGTATAAAAACAAAATTAAAAACCAGATGTACTTTCCAGCTCATTTTCTCCAAAATTCCACCGCAGGAGCAGGGAACAAAAGAACTGTAATTCAAAACGATGAATATATATATAGTAAAAAATGTCATTAAGCTGAAAGCCCCCAACAGCCCCCATATTCTGAATTTAGGTATACATAATAGTAAAGCAACAGTTAATTCTAAAATTAGAACTAACCATGCAATCCATGAAGCAAAGGCACTTATCAAAGGGGACTGTCCAACCTGAACTTGAAAATTTTCAAAATTCATTAGTTTGCTTATTGAAGCGTAAATGAACAACAGTATATAGAGCAGACAGATCGTCTCGATAATATAATATTTAACATGATTGCTTAAGGTCATTTTCTTATAGTTTTAAAATACATTATAAATTTTCTACTGTGTAATTAATGCAAATGTAAGTCGGATTTTTCGTGCAGATACTTTAAAAACCAAGCCAAAAACTTTGAAAATCAGGCAATTTTATACTTCTACATTTGCAGCATAAAAAAATGCCTGCACTTTGTAAGAATCGTGCAGGCAATAAATCATGTTGAGTCTCTTTGCAATCAGCCTTTTATGGAGGCGCTGATTCCAGCAAGTTTTTCATGCAGTTCCACAAGCCCTGCTTTCTGAAGACACTCTTGTGAGAGCCCCTCCAGTTCTGTCTTTCCCTGCTCGCTTATGCTCTCTAGAAGAACAGAAGAACCTTCCCTTATCTTCAGCCCATCCTGTATCAGATGGCTCAAGAGAAGGACATTTTTTCGTGAAATTTTCAGATCCATTTTCACCGTCTCATTCATGCCAGGGATACTCAGTACCGTATCAAAAACCCTGGCCGCATCATTTGCTGTAATCATACTTCATTATTTTAAATTAATATTCCACTCCCCTCAAAATTATAAAGTATCATCCCTATTTACCCTACTCAAAATTTGGGGAGGATTGCTTGGCTTGGCCGTCTTTTCTAATTTAGCCTCAGGTAAATCCGCAGTAACTCTGCAATTGGTGCATTTTAAATTTTTAAGGCAGATTCTGATATGGATTTCCTTTGAATTTTTGTATGCTATGAAACTTTAGTTCAGCTGATTGAAAACGCTGAAAAAGCCTTTTAGAAGCTTTCGGACTGCGGTTTTTAGCCGTCAGCAAGATGTCTGGTTGTATCACAACCAAAAATCTTGCTGCCCTCTGCTCGGAACTCGCTGGCAGTGAAACTTTAAGATTAAATGGAGTTGAATCATTGAAAAATAAAAGATCATGGAAGAGAAAAACAGCAACAGAAACAGGTGGCTGCACATCCGGCTGACCAAAGAAGAATTCGAACAAATCGACAGAAATTTTAAAGCCTCGGCCTGTCGCAAACGAAGTGATTTCGTGCGCAGAAATCTGCTGAGAAAACCTATTATTGTCAAGTACAGAAACGAGTCGCTGGATATACTTCTGCAGGAGCTAATCCAGCTCAAATCCCAACTGAATTTCATGGGAAACAATTTCAATCAGAGCGTTAAAAAACTCCATACCCTTTTTGAAATTTCCGATTTTAAATTATGGATTTTGGCTTTTGACTCCGACAGAAATAAATATTTTTCCCTTGTGGAAGAGATTAAAAGACACATTGAAATTCTGGCCCAAAAATGGTTGCAGTCATAAACACAGGACAGTCGATAAGAGGCATCCTCCTCTATAATGAGAATAAAGTTTCCCACGATGCAGCTGTGTGCATCGGCGAGGGAAATTATCCTGCCGACATTGAAAAAATGTCAGAATCTTTTAAGGTCGGAGTATTTCTAAAACAGCTCCAGCTGAATGAAAATGTAAAGCGCGGCGCTGTGCACATCTCGCTGAATTTTGACCGTTCGGACAAGGATTTGTCAAAAGAGAAACTCATACAGATTGCCTCTTCTTACATGTTGAAAATTGGATTCGGCGCGCAGCCTTATCTGGTCTACCAGCATTATGATGCGGGACATCCGCACTTGCACATCGCAACTATAAATGTGAGGGCAGATGGATCCAGGATCAACATGCACAATATTGGAAGAAACCAGTCCGAAACGGCCCGCAAAGAATTGGAGATTTCTTTTAATCTGGTTAGGGCAGATTCGAGAAAAAAACAGTCTACAGCACTTATAAATGCCATTGATGTGGAAAAAATCAAATATGGCGCAGTGGATTCCAAAAGAGCCATAGGCAACGTACTGAATGCGGTCATACCGCACTACAAATACACAACCCTCGGCGAGCTCAATACAGTATTGAACATGTATAATGTCAAGGCTGAAAGGGGAAAGGAAAATTCAAAAATGTTTCAGAATAAAGGCCTGGTCTACCAGATTCTTGACGAGAATAAAAAGACCGTCGGGGTTCCCATAAAAGCCAGCAGTTTCTATTCCAGGCCTACCCTTTCGCGGCTTGAAATTAATTTTGCTGCGGCTAAAACTGCGCGTGTTGTAAACATGAAAAGAACCCGAAATGCCATCGATCTGCTGCTTTTGAAATACCCGTCCCTTACGCTCTCACAGCTCGAAACACGGCTGGCCAATCAGGGCATCACAGCAGTTATCAGAAAAAATGAACAGGGGCTGATATACGGCATGACCTACATAGATCATAACACCAGATGCGTTTTCAACGGAAGCAGCCTTGGCACAGAATATGCCGCCAAAGGGCTCCTGCAGCGTCTGGGTCATTCCTCCAATTCTGAGAAGCACTATGCTGTTGCTGATGGTACTGCTCAGAAGCGGGGTTCTTTTATTTCCGCAGGGGAAGTGCAGCGGATAATTGATGACGTGTTGTACGCTGGAGCGCCTTCTGATTACGTTCCCAATCAGCTTAAAAGCAAACGGAAAAAAAGAAAAAGAAAAGGACAGTCCGATAACCATTAATAATTAAAAAAATCATGAGTATGCAGACAGGAGAAAATGAACAGGCGCTTAGAAAAATTCTGGATATGACTAGACTGATGGGTATCGCAGTGCTGCTCATCCATTTTTATTATTGCTGCTTCGATTCGTTCAGGCAGTGGAATCTTGCGCCGGATTTTGCCCATAGGATACTGGAGAATATACATCGCACGGGGCTTCTGGACAGCTTCCATAAATCAAAACTTTTTGCACTTGGATTCTTGGTGATTTCTCTCCTTGGTGCCAGAGGACGAAAAGATGAAAAGCTACATTTTAAAACTGCTTTTTATTATATGGCATTGGGGCTGTTGTTTTATTTTGGATCTTATCTCGCTCTTGTGATCTTTTCAGATATTGAGCTGTGTTCAGCGTTATATATTTCTTTGTGCTCGTTGGGCTATCTGCTGATGCTTTCCGGGGGCACGCTCCTCTCCCGCATCATCCGCAGAAAGCTCAGTCCGGCAGATATCTTCAATAAGGAAAATGAAACTTTCCCTCAAGAAGAAAGGCTGATTGAAAACGAATATTCCGTAAATCTTCCTGCCCGTTACCATCTCAAAGACAAAGTACGTGAGAGCTGGATCAATATCATAAATCCTTTCCGCGGCATTCTGGTTCCCGGAACTCCCGGCTCTGGAAAATCATACTTCGTAATCCGCCATGTAATCACCCAGCACATTGCCAAGGGATTTTCGATGTTCATATATGATTTTAAGTTCGACGACCTTACCATTATCGCCTATAATGCCTGGCTGAAATCCCGTCACCTTTATGCCGTGGAGCCAAAATTTTTCATCATAAATTTTGATGACCTCTCCCGCACCCACAGATGCAATCCTCTGGATCCTGCTGCAATGACAGACATTACCGATGCTGCTGAATCTGCACGCACAATCCTTATGGGGCTCAACCGCGAATGGATCAAAAAACAGGGAGATTTCTTTGTGGAATCGCCCATAAATTTCCTGACAGCAGTCATCTGGTACCTCAGAAAATACAGCGATGGCGAATACTGCACCCTGCCCCATGTCATTGAAATGATACAGACCGATTACGAGAGCCTTTTCACGATTCTAAGAACCGAAAAAGAAATCGAAGTGCTTATCAATCCCTTTGTCAGTGCGTTCCTGAACGAAGCAGTCGACCAGCTGGAGGGCCAGATTGCTTCGGCTAAAATCTCGCTGGCAAAACTCTCCTCCCCTCAGCTTTATTATGTGCTGTCAGGCAATGATTTCACTCTTGACATTAATAATCCATTCAATCCGAAAATTGTTTCAATGGGAAATAATCCCCAGAAAATCCAAACATACGGAGCGGTGCTTTCCCTTTTTGTCAGCCGTCTGATCAAACAGGTAAACCAGAAGGGAAAACTTAAAAGCAGCCTGATTTTTGATGAGTTCCCAACTATCTACCTCAACAATATCGACAGCCTGATTGCAACGGCAAGAAGCAACAGAGTAAGCACCTGTCTTGGAATACAGGACTTCAGCCAGCTCCGTAAGGACTACGGCCGTGAGCAGGCTGACGTGATTGTCAACATCGTTGGAAATATTGTATCAGGACAGGTCAGCGGGGATACGGCAAAACAGCTTTCAGAGCGCTTTGGAAAGATAATGCAGGACCGTGAAAGCCTGTCCATCAACAGCAGCGACACCTCGATCAGTCGTTCCAGACAGCTCGAATCAGCGGTGCCTCCATCCAAGATTTCTACACTGAGCTCGGGGGAATTTGTCGGCATGACAGCTGATAACCCGGACTGCCGCATTGAGCTTAAAACCTTTCACTGCGAGATCATCAACGACCATGAAAAAATAAAAAAAGAGACGGATAATTATAAGGAGATTCCGGTCATTCGGTCAATTGATAATGTCATCGTCCAGAAAAATTATCTGCAGATTAAAATTGAGATTCAGGAAATAATCCACAGCGAAATGGAAAGGATAATTAAAAATCCAGCACTTTCCGCACTGGTTCTCAAAAAAGAAAAATGACCTTAAGATTCTAGATAAAGTAAGAAATCAAACCCTCGAGAGAGAATGAAATTAATATAGTTATAATTACTTAAAAAGTACCATTAAGAGTTATTTTAAGGATGTTTCAAAAAAATAAATTAGTGCCCTGCAGAAGCAACGGTTCTGCCTGAAAATACTCCCCAAAGGGATGGAGATTTTCAAGGCAGACCCCAGGGACCCGGCTTTGCTTCTGCCAAAAGACACGGAGTTACCTTTGCTCATGGAATAAGACAAAAACATACCGACTTTTTAATCAAAAAGATAAAGGGAAGCATCAGGATGCTGTGAATAAAAAAGGATCAGGAAGAAAAGCAGTGCGCTCGGCGGGTGAATTCTAAAAAGAATAATCAAATTAATTCATTAGCAAAAGTTTACAACTTATTTTTTTAACGAAAATCACGTATATATACCTAGCCCTTTATACAACATAATTGATATTTTTGAGAAAATTATGTAGAGGACTACGGTTTTCCGTAAAATAAGTACAAATGATTCCCGCACCTTTGTTATAGAAATTTGTGTCGCAGTTATAAATTTTCACATTGAAAAAAACATTTTATAATTATGAGTGGATATAGTATTGTAGATCATCAAATGATTGATAAACACATAATTTTTATACGTATTAATCCAACTGATATTGCACTAACCCTGAAAGAAGTTTTCGATTCACTTTCTGACTTAGCATGGATAAGTGCATTTGACGGGCATTATCTGCAGACTGGTTATAAAACCAGAGCCGAACTCTCTATAGCTTACATCGCTGCTAATATTATCGGTCCAAATGATGATGCCGTAACATCTGAATCAGGGGAATATGTTGTCTCAGAATTGGCACGAAAGACAGTTGTAGACTATTTAAAATACTTAAACATTCCATTAGGCGACCTTATAAAAGAAAAAGAAGCTGTCAACCATGGATTTGATTTTTTTTCAAGAAATCTAAACGAAGTAATATTGTTTGGAGAAGCAAAATATAACAAACGAGATAACGCTTATGGTACGTCTTTTGAACAGATAATTAGATTCGAAAATGAAAAACGGGACCATTCAGACCTTATAGATATCGATAGATTTTGCTGTGAAAATTCTAAAAATAATTTCTCAAAAGGAGTGAAAGGTTTTATTGCAGCTTTTGCAAGCAAGAAAACAAGTACACCAAAATTAATCGCAGGAATCAAAAAAAACCGTCACTTTATAGAAGCCTCAAAGTTTAACGAAGTAATCTGTATTGCCGTTAATATATGAATAACCTAATTAAAAAAATACAGAACAACATTGATATTGATAAGATTTTCAGCTTGGTTTTAAACAATTTATACCGGAACGGGCCTGTTTCTGTTACTGATATGGAAATCTTAACTTATTTATCATTATACCGTCCTGAAGAATTCAAGGCTCATAAAAATTCCATATTAAATTATATGGCAATTTTTTATAAAGAGACTGAACGCAAGACGCTAAAGGAAGTTGTATTTGGCCAATACAAGCGATACATCATTGACACCTATCACAAATCATACACTCCAATTCAAGCTGATATTGTTAAAGGTATTAATTCGAATAAATGTTTTAGTTTTTCGGCGCCTACCAGCACGGGAAAGTCTCATGTTTTTATGAATTTAATACAGGATTGCAAAAATGATATAGTTGTTATCGTACCTTCAAGAGCATTGATTAATGAATATTATCTGAGATTAAGCAGTGCAATTTTAAGCAAAGAGGTTAATATATTGACCTTTATCGACAAGATAAATACCAATTTTGCCACTAAAAATATTTTTATTGTAACACCTGAGAGATGCAGGGAGCTTTTTAGGCAGAAAGAATTATTCAAAATTGATTTGTTTTTATTTGACGAGGCACAATTAAGCAATGAGGATTCTAAGCGTGGATTGTATTTTGACAGTATTGTAAGACGATGCTATAAAGCTTTTCCTGACTCTAAATTTGTTTTTGCTCATCCATTTGTAAAAAATCCCGAATCACAAATTGAAAAGAACCATTTTAATGGGGAAACCTCCTATTCAATTCAATATACTCAGAAAAACGTAGGACAGATGTTTTTATGTAAAGATGAAAATTGGAATTTTTACCATTTTGGCATTGATACTGCGGTTATGGGAGCAAGAAAACAACCTGCAGACTTTGATCCAATTTCAAAAACAATAAAAAATGGAGGTTCGGTTCTATTTTACGTTTCAAAAGCCAAAATTTATAAAGGAGGCATATTAACGGATTTCAGCAGATATATTGACCTTTGCCCTGAGATTAAGGGAAGTAAAATTGATTTTTATATTGAACAGCTAAGCCACTATACAGGGGGAGAAACTTCGCCATCTAAGAGCCATTATTCATTGCTACTGGCTCTTTTAAAAAGAGGAATTGTGATCCATCACGGTTCTCTGCCATTACAAACGAGAATTATAATTGAGGAATTTACAAAAGAAGGCCTTTGCAGAATGTGTTTTGCAACATCCACTCTTGAGCAGGGAATTAATATGCCTTTTGATGTTGTATTTTTGGACAGGATGGAAAGCAGCAAACCGCTTTCTGTAAAAAATTTAATAGGCCGTGCCGGAAGATCATCAATTGATTCAAAATTTGATTATGGTTATGTAATTGTCAATTCACCATCGCGAATGGGAAATTTTAGATCCATAATGTTGCAGGACGAGATACTGGATTCGGTGTCTTCTCTTGAAAAATCAGATAAACATGATGAGGACTTCAACGAATTTAAAGAGGCTATAATAAATGACACTTATTCTGATGAATATAACCTATCCGAGAAAGATCTTGAAAAATTAACCTCATCCCAAATAGAGAAGATAATAAATGAGATATTAGATTCACTCTTTAACGGAAATAATTTAATTACACTTTCAGATATTAATGAAGACAATAGTTTCAAAATACTATTGTACGGCAGATTTGAAACACTATATTCTATTTATCTTGGACGTGATTTAGAACGTGGGGAAAGCAATGTCTTAAATACAGCAATCAAAATAATTTTGTGGAAAATTCATGAAAAAACCTTCAAGAATATCTGCTGGTACAGATACGCATATGCAAGCAAGTCACACGAGCGGGAGATCTTGAAAAAAAACGGAATGAGTACTGATAATATAGAAGCCGCTTTTTTTACTGAATACAGCGACATTCCCAACAAGAATCATCCGGTATACAGCTTGTTCCCTATTGGCACTAAGGCAAAAGATGTTTCATACGATCTTATAATGTACGATACTTATGACTATATTGACAAACTTATCGGTTTTAAACTAAGTGATATTTACTATGCCGCACTGTTGAAATTCTATAAAAAAAATGGAGATGAAAGAGCCAATAAGTTGGCAAAATATATAAAATATGGAACCGATAACGATCGCCATATATGGATGTTGAGATATGGTCTTTCATTTGAAGATATCGAGATACTGGATGAACATATTGAGCGAATTGGTTCTGATCAAATTACATTTAAAAGTTCAATCATAAATGTTCCGGACATACAAAAGGAATCAATTCAAAGATTTTTAAATTAATAAACTAAATATATGCTTGAAATTATAAATAAAGTAATTGGCTTAATAAATACTTACGGATTGGCATCAGTTATAATATTAATGATAATTGCTCTGTATAAAATTTACGTATCACGAATAAATTTATGGAGCAAAAGAGAAGAATACTATAAAATTATGCTAAATAATTTAGGACGTTGGCGCGAAGGACTTTCTATCGGCCTGGAATATTTTATAGAGCCTGGCTCAGAGTATAGTGATGATTACAGAAATAGCTATTATTGCAAAAAATGTAATGAGAGTAGTATCCCAGCACGGCAAGAACTCTATGATAATATGCATTTCGGTCGTCTTTTTTTATCTGTAGCAGCTACAGAAAGTATCGATGAATTATTTAGTGACGAATGGCAACTGTCTAATTTTGGTTCTATCTGTGAAAAGGACTACTTAGAGTCTACTTTAAAAATCGTAACAAAAACTTATGAATTGATTCTAAAAGATGCGAGAAATGATTTGAAAAAGTCGCATACCAAGGAATTGCTAAAAGGGCTATTTAGCAGTTCTTCAAATTAAATTACCTTATTATTAATTCGCTTAAAAGAGTTTACTAATTATACAAAACCAACTACAAAAAAGATTGTATCTGTGTAATTTTATGGCTGGTATATATTAGTTGACAGCAATTCTGAAAAACACGACAATGAATGAATATCTGAATAATCAAACAAAACTATTTACAGAAGGATCAAAAAAAGTTTTTGAAAGAAGACAGCAATGGGATGAATTTGAAAAAAGAGCATTAGAATTAATAAAAGACTTTATTTCAGATGCTAAAAAGATCAAATACTACGAAAGCTTATATGTTATTACAGATAAAGAATTACCACGTGTTAGATTAATAAATCAATCGTTTATTCAGTTTTACGCAGGAAAGCATCCTATAGGGATCCAAAAAGTAGAACTCGACCATGATAGAACACAGATGGTTTCATCAATTTCAGAAGATTCCGGTTGCTTATCGATCGTACAAGAACCCAAAGGGGGTGTATTTTTTATAGCATACCCTTCAAAATCCGATGTCTTAAATTGGAAAGATGAATTTATTGTATTAAAATACTTTCCAAATGCAAAAGAAATCGTTTGGCACGATATAAGAAAAGCCATTGAATTTTATCTAAGATTTGCTAGATATTCTTCTGTTTATTCTGAACAGACTTTTTACGAAAAAATAGAATTATGGTGGATGAAATTAAAATTTAAAAATATATTTATGTACTTATATAAAGGTACGGCATTTTCTCTTAGAGTAATTTCAGCCGCTAAAACAGGAATTCCTGCTGCTTAACAGAACTACTCCAACAGCGGTTTTGAGAGATTGTAAATTTTGCGGTTAATATAAGTTACGCAAGAAATTTTGTTTTAACTGAAAGTTCGCAGTTACAAACCTCATAACCCAGCAAAACCGCAAAAGATAACGTATAATGACTAAATAATACAAAAAACATCTAACCAAAAAATGATTTAAAGAGTAAATATGGTTGACTTGGAAGATTTTAAAGACGAAAGCGAATGCATTTACAAAGCTGAACGTTATTCTGTCCGCGACAACGGAGCAGTATTACGTCATCCGCTTCAGGGAAAACGGTCTCGGCCGAACGACAATAGCTGGACTTTTGGAAAGCTGAACATCAAGACGGGTTATTTAGAAATTGCCTCGGTTGTAGTCCATAGAATAGTTGCAACTGCTTTTCATGGGCAGCCCCCGACAAAAGAACACGTTGCAGACCATATTGACACGAACAGACAAAATAACAGGCCGGCCAATCTGCGCTGGGTGACAAGATTAGAAAATATTCTGCTGAACCCTATAACAGCTCGAAAAATTGAACTTATCTGCGGGAGCGTTGAAGAGTTCCTTGCCGATCCTTCAAAGTTCCGTGACAACTTCCCAGACCCAAACTTTGAATGGATGTGCTCTGTTTCAGCAGAAGAAGCTCAAATAAGTCTAAAACGGATGCTGTCTTGGGCAGAAAGCGATCAACAATTGCAAGGAGGCTTGTTGGGAGAATGGATCCTTAACCGGAAAATTGTTGAAACCCCATCTGCTGCACTGCCCAATTATATAATGTCTAAGACACTAAATGCAGCCCAGCGCATTGTTTTCAACTTTGAGGATAAACCAAACGAATACCCAAGCACCCCGCAGGTGTTTGAGGGCGACCCTTTAGCAGTATATAATGAACGTTTGACCAAAGGCGCTGTTTTCTTCCGAAACCATAACGGAGAGTATGTAGTTGTGAAAAGCGGATTTTCTACAGATAAGCAAACCTTATATGTACTTACAAGGGCCGATTATGTATATCAGGAACAAAAAGATGGAGAACGGCATCCTGTACCTGTAGCTGAACTTACGGAAAAAGTTTCTGATAAAGAATTGCCCCATTCACTTGCTGAAGTAACATTTGAAGATGGTTTATTTATCCACGCAAAGGCAGAATCTGGTTTCCATCCAACTGAAGAATTAGAAGAATTATTCGATGACTATATACAAGGATTATAGATAGATTGATTATTGTTAAACTTGAAATATGTAACGCAGCATAAAATGCAGTACCGCTAACAGAAATTATAAAAACACATGTATAAAAAAGAAATAAAATCCATCCTACCATATCTATCACCTTCAGAACTACTAAAATACTTCAATGACGAACCACCCAATCGAGCCCTTAGAGGAAAGGACCTTAAGCCAGGAGAATCTGTTACAATGGAGTTTCTATCACTCTTTGATTACTTGGGGGAAAAGGTTCCGAGAAAGGTCAAATATGACCCAAAATATATTGGCCTTTATCATAATACAGCATTAAAAATTGCTAATAAGTTAGTAGCCGAAGGACTTCTTTCCACATGGGGAAACAAAACAGGAATATACCAGCAGTTTCAAGGCAATAGTTATGATGCAGAAAAAATGCACTACAACGCGTACGACTTCTTAATTTACGGCTTTGCCGAAGTCGTTAATCATTATAATAGATCAATCAGAATCATAGAAGTCGCTGAAGACAAAACCGGCAAAATAGACGTGGGTACCGGTTTCGCAATTTTGCATAAACATACTAAACAGTATTTTATTACAGCTAAACATTGCTTACCTAAAAATTCTGAGATCAGAATGAAAATACTTTTAGGTTTTTCAAATGGATTCGCTTATCCGGAAAATATTTATTCTCACATCGATGACAATGTGGATATTGCTATTTTAGAATTTTCCGATAAGATGGCTTTAAGCGATAAATTTTTCGTGCTTGAAACCCCATACTTATTAGACAAAATACTAGTTTCTGGCTATCCACCTGTTCCTGGAACTGCTGATGCAATTCTAGTTTCATCAACAGGAGAAATTACTGCTATGGCAAAAACATACTTCCATAAATACGAACAGATTTACGTGAACGCAAATGTTAAAGGCGGAAGCAGCGGAAGCCCAATTATTAATGAATATGGCAGTATTGTGGGAGTTATAATTGAATCTGCAAGAGATATTATAAATAATGATTTACAAGACGAACTACGTTTTGGAACTGGTCTTACAAGCGATTTAATTTTTGAGATACTAGAGTCTATCGATAATAAAGGAGATATTCATAAAAAGATGAAGTTTAGTATTAATTCAAATAATTCATTTAGATTAACGTAATGACATCTACCAGCCACCGCTTGGAAATGCGGCCAGTTATGCTTAACTTAAAAATGGTTTTGTAATTCGAAAATTAGTATTTAAACGAAAAATCCAGAATCTTTAATCCGCAGCCTAAACATGCGCCAGAACGTTAACTGTAATACTAAAATAAGAATGGAAACAACAAGGACAAAAGTTATCGAAAAAGCTGTTGGATTTGAAGAATTAATATCCCAGCTGCTTTCAATGTTATTAGAAGTTGATAAAAATGAGTCAATATCTTTTGGCCACAAAAATATTGCTCTAAGCTTTAACGCTAAAATCAACTTATTGATTGATTTAAAATTTATCCCAAAAGAAATATCTAAAGATTTTCAGCTTTTTGCTGAAATCAGAAACAAGTTTGCACATGTTCTATATGTTGACTCTTTTGTAAAATGTTTTGAAATAATAGAAAGAAGAGATTATTTTCTAAAGAAAGCTTCTGATACTATTTCGCAAGCTGATAAAAACGATGAATCAGTTTATTTAACAGCTTTTGAGCTTCTTTGTTTTGAGCTTGGAACTTGGTTAAGAGTTACCCTAAAAATGATATCTGATAAAAAATCACAGGATTTAAACAAGACTGGAGCGATAGAAATGATTAGGAGTTTTATCCAATATAATCCAGAAAGGAGAGAAAAAGAATTAGAGAGCTTTATAAAAATAATACAGCCAGTAATTGTTAAAATCATTCCTGATGACGAGTTTATTAAAGAATATAAAAGACTATTGAAAGAAGCCGAAGAAGAATCAAAAAAGGAATGAGTACCACTGCTAATGCCCCTGTAGAAAAATCAGCAGCAGGAGAATTTAATATGAAGTGATTTAAGCTAATCTAATGGAAATTTGGTTTTGCATTTGGCGATGGTCTGTCTCGCTTGTTCGCTATCAGTCACGTGGCAGATCTGAAAATAGAGCTTAAATTAATTCCAAACCCGCTCTATCATCGTAAAACATTAGCATCAATTTTACTGCAGAAGACAACCAAGATAATTAATAAAACAATAATATGACTACATACAAAAAACCTGACATAAAAGGATACACAAATGTTTTGATTAAAGCTGACATTGACTTTTTAAAATTACAAATTGACCTAAACAATTTAACCTTAATCGCAAGTACTGGAATACAAAAATTGATAGACGATTGTGAATCATATATCGCACTTGACAACGAAACTGCTTTCGGATATGAAACACTAAAGCCTTTATTGGTTTTATATTCCCTTACAGACTCCCTGAAAGTTCTGTGGATGAAAGGTGTAACCTTTGGAGTTCAACTTAGCTCAATGAATTCTGGCGATTTTGAATATGGAAAATTAGGTGTAACCGGAAGTAACAACTTTAAAGATTTTGAATTAGAAATATTTACTGCATCACAACTTAATTTGTATGGTGTAACAGCTACATTACCGCAACATACTGCTGGAAATGATATATTCTATAAAAACATTGAACTACAATGTAAACATCCTGACACACTTACTAGAGTCAAATTAGATGGATATTTAAGAGATTTTCAATCGAGCTTAAATACTAATAAAAATTTCGGAGTACTGTGCATTGGCTCTGACGACTTTTTAGGTTTTACAGAAACAGATTTTCCCGAAGATGACAAAAAATTTGTAACCGCTTATATGGCGACCATCAAAAAACATGATATTATTTTTACAGAAATATTTGACGACACTTTAAAATATTGTCCAAGAGTTTTAGGTGTAATTATTGTGAATACACATTTTACATTTTCACCTAAATTCGGTCCAATTCTTAACAAGAGGGTAAATTCGGTTTTTTGCATAAGACCAGATGCAAAGACAAAACCCACTGAAGAAATTTATCGCCAAGCATACGAAGTTCTGACGGTTTTTAATTCTAAGCCTTCAATCCGGACATACTAACTAAAAATCAAGACAAATACTAACTAAAAAAATGATGCTAATATTACTACAGCTTTAGCATAAAATTTTACAAAAAACAACTGAATTTCAATGGAATTAATCAAAACTTTAAGAAAAGATTTAGGACTACTTTTTATTGTTTCATTATTAATCGTTTTACTGATTAATTTTTGGCTAATTGATATTCCGGAACTTTTCAGTAAAGGCAATACGATTGGTATTTTAATAGAAAAGTTATGCATGTCCTACATCTCTGCTTTTATTTTCTATTTTTTTGTGGTTCATCTAAAACAGCAAAAGGACAAGAGGCACATTTATCAATTTGTTGCAGAAAAGTCTATGAACATAATTTCTTATGGACAAACTATTGGCAGAGATTTAGCAAGAGATTCAAACGTCAAATTGAAAACATATTATCCTTCTAAAGAAGAGTTACTTGAAATATGCTATAAAATTGACCCTTATTCAGAACCAACAACATTAGTAAGCTGGTCGGGATTGAAATTAAACTGGTTTTCGCATTTTGAAAAATACAGGCAGGATTCAATGGATTCTATAAATGAAATTTACGCTAAAATGCCTTTTCTTGATGCACAATTGGTAAAACACCTTTCTTTAATTGAATCTTCATCTTTTTTCTCATTAACAAAAGCAATGCAGAACTTTCCTTTCAAAGCAAAAAATGAAAATCTACTTAACTTTACAGATACAATTTTAAATTACCTGGAGACAGTAAAAGATTTTGAGCAATTTTATGATCAAAATATAAAGAAATATAAAGCATAAAAAACGTCTAAAAACATCCGTTCGGTGAGACTGTTTTTTGCCTTGATTTAAAGTTGGTTTTGTATTTGAATGATTTATGCTTAATCGCAAAATTCCGAATATTTAATTCATAACCTCTCAAAAGATCCAGAACATCTACGAAAGCCTGCTGAAGAATCTACAATCCAAATCAAAAAAAAATTTCTATGTCAAAAGAATTAATGAAAAAATTAGAAAAAACCAATTGGAATGAAAATGGTTCAGAATTTCATGTATTCAACTCTCAAGAGGAATTGCTGTGTTATATAGACCGGTCAAAAAATGGGAAATGGTGGCGGGATGAATATGGACGACATGATTTTGAACAATGTGTTTTTAAGTTTCCAGTGACGCAGTGGGTTAACGTTTTTGAATCAAATGCCTGTTTTAAAAATGCAGTATTCAAGGAAAATGTGACTTTTAACAAAGCGAAATTCAAAGAAAATGCAGACTTTGATGGATGTAGATTCTCAAATCATGTAAATTTTTCAAACTGCATATTTGAAGAACAATTTTATCCAGGTTCTTTCGATAATAGTGTAAATTTCAGCTATGCTAAATTTAAAAACCACGTAACATTCTGGAGAACTAATTTTGAAAAGTATGCTGACTTTAGCTATTCAAAATTTGAAAAAGGAGTATCTTACGAAGAATCTTTCTTTCATGATGAATTTATTTTCCATAATGCCGAAATACATGGAGATGCGCATTTTGAAGCTGTTGAATTTAAAGGTAAAGTTAACAGCTGGAATTTATACTGTTTTAAAAACATCAGTTTTAAATGGGCAAATTTCAGACAGAAAGCCAATTTTTCTGGATTAAATATAACTGATGGCTTTGCAGATTTCCATGGAACTAACTTTGAAAAAAATGCTTATTTTTACAGCGGTCAAATAAATGAAATAGATTTGACCAAAAGTGTAATTGAAAAAAGCGTCTATTTCCTGGATTCAGAAATAAAAAAAGCCAATCGGGAAACATGGAGAATTATTAAACATGAATTCATAAGACAAAGTAATAAAATTGAAAGCTTGAATTACCATGCCCTGGAAATGATGGAATATGAAAAGGAATTATTTGGAGTAAAAAAGGAACTGCGATTTTCTCTTTTTCGTTTAATCAGAGACTTTTATCAAGTTTTCCAAAAAGGAAACAGAACTAATAAATTTGTAATATTTATAAATCGATTAAGCAACGGCTTCAATCTTTTGCCTTTTAGAGGTGTTGTTTTTACTTTAATATCAACATTATTTTTTTATTTGATATTTATTTATTTTGTGATAATTGAAAACAACTTAGAATTAGATTATTCAGCAAAACATATTGGAGTAAATTTTCGGCAGGCACTGCAGTTTCTAAACATCACCGATTGGAAATATTACCCTTTTAATTTGAAATACGACTGGGCTTATGGAGTATTATTTCTAGGAAGAATAGTTATTGGTTACGGTATTTACCAAACAGTGCAAGCGTTTAGAAAATTTGGCAGTTCGTAACTAAAAAAGATTAAAGAATAAGGACAAGAAACAACACATGCTAAAAGCAATTTGGTTTATGATTACATTTTTCGGCCAGTATCAATTAGTTATTGCCAATATTTAAACACTTATGTATACATTATTTGACCATATTGAACGTGATTTCGACGGATCATCAAATCATAATGAGAACAGTTACGATTATTACAATCGAAGTGCAAGGAAAGATATCACAATTATACGTGACTTATTAGAAAAATGGTTTTCAACATATCCGGAAAATGAAAAGTTTGAGCTAAAAAAAAGATTTCAGAAAGATTTTGATCCGGCTTTTTATGAGCTGTTCCTTTATTCCTTATTTAAAAAATTAGACTTTGAGGTTATAATCCACCCTGATCTTCCACGCACAGATAAAAAACCCGACTTTCTGATTAAAAAAGATCAACTGGAAGTATATATCGAAGCTAAAGTGGTAAATGACAAATCAGCCGCAGAGCAGGCTTTCGAAAGGAAGATAAATGAGCTGTACGACCATTTAGACAAAATAATATGCCCTGGGTTTCTTCTTCAGATAGATACACTGAATGTAAAGACTGCCAGACAGCCAAGTGCAAAAAGAATAATTGATTATATCCAGAAAGAAATTTCAAAATTCCATCCTGATGTAATAACTCAGGAAATTACCCAATACGGCTTTGAAGCAATACCTAAAATTGAATATGAAAACAATGATATTCATATTATTGTCAAACCTATGCCAGTTATTGAATCTGCTGGCGAGATAGAAGATAAAAGGGCAATTGGGATGTTTCCAATTCAAACATTCTGGGGCGGCAGCGCCGATGCTTTAAAATCTTCGATAAACAACAAAGCTAAACGCTATGGAAATCTGGGTAAACCATTTATTGTCTGCATGAACATGCTGGCATCAAAAGGATCTATGGATTGGGATTCTAAAACAGCAGTATGGGGTTCCCAATCAATTTCTTGGTCATCCAACCCGGATGATAGAGATATCAAATCAAGTTATGCACTAGATGGTGTATTTCTAACGAGCAAAGGCCCTAGATTAAAAAATCTTTCAGGTGTATTTGTAAGCAGGGTTTTTCCATCCAATATCCCAAGCGCCGAACATTGCTTTTTCGAACATCCGTTTACCGAGAATAAATTTGATTTTTCAAAAATTGATTTATCATTACAATTTGCGAAAGACAGAAAGATTCAAACCAGAAAAGGAAAAAGTCTGTCTGAAATTTTTCAGATTCCAGAAAACTGGCTTGAATAAATACTGGCAATAACAATGATTTGACAAAGTCGCAGGTTTGCTTTCTTTAAGGGATGTTTTTGATTACAAAAAATTCTATCTTTAACAACAAAACAATAATTCCGCCGGATTTACAAATGCGTCAAGCCGCAGGACATCAGCAGTGATATTTCTGCCCGAAGTGCGGAACGCATATAAAACAATATTCTAAAACTGCGGAATTATTTGTCGTATGCCATGAAAAGGCAGTGCCGATGAGAAATTTTCAAATTAGATATAACTGCAGCTATTGTAGCGAAAAAAATACCTGACGATGGCTAATGGGCGTAAAATCTAAAATGGCAGTGCTAATGCTGCGAGATACTGCAGTGGATTTGGGCAAATGGTTTAATGAATAATTGGCGCTTACTTTTAATAATCAGCTTAACCTGTTCGCAAAAGCTCGTGTAGCAAATACAAAAAAGGATTTACTTTACTTACAATTATTACCTAAAATAAATTAACCGCTATTTTAACCCCATAAATAAATGAGAAAAGACATTGAAGATGCGATGAGAAAAATGCTTGAAATTGAGGCTAAGTTCAAGAATAATCAACAACTGGGAATTGAGGAATTGGATAGATTAGGATTGCTATATTCAATTGATAAAAATAGCGAAGCTCTTAAAGATTCGAGATTTGATGATTATAAATTCTATCATCTGTATTTAACTTATGCGACAGACTTAACATTCAAATCAACATATTACAAACGCAATGAAAATAAGCGAATCAGTGAAACTGTTGATTACAGAGAAATACAGGCGCTAAATAACCAAGAATTCGATTCTAGCATATCTGAAAAATTACATCAGTTCAGAATTGAAAATCAATTCATTACTCCTGTTGAGAAAGCCGAAATTAATAATGATAAAATTTTTCTTGAAAATTTTGCAATGAATTGGGCTAAAACTTGTCTAGGAGACAGACATAGTGAGGAAAGCCATCAAATTATATCAAAAGAAACAAGAGATACTTTAGCGAAGAAAAACATTGAGCTGTATATTGAAAATAAATTAGACTCAGGGCAGAAACTAGATGTTTTTAAAGGATTATTAAAATCATATTATATATTTCATGAAGCAAAAAAGATTTTAGAGCATATCGCCTCTCATAATCAAATAAAAGAATTTACTCTAAATGAAAAAACTATTGAGCTAAATCTTTATTCCTTAGTTCATATTCTAAATAGACACTACGCAGAATTAATTTCATCACAAAGTATAAGCACATCCAGATCATTTCACAATACAAAAGTGGAACCAACTAAAATAAATTTATTTATCGACTATTTATTTAGCCGAATAAGGGAAAAAGGATTAGAAAGTGTAATTGAAATAAAATCAAATGAAGCAATACTTTTCAATTATTTTGGCAAAGATTATGCTATATTTCCAAGAGAATATAAATATAATAAGTCAAAAATTATTATAGAAACTTTTTTTATAATCGAATCAAAAAACGTGAATGCAAAACGATTAACTGAGAAAATCAAAAATGCGGAAGTATTCAATCTAGATGAGAATCTAAAGATTTATATATAAAAAACATTAGCTAAGGCATTTGGCAAGATTAGAAGTTTTATTATAAATTCACCTTTACATTTTGCACGAAATTTATATTTAACAGAAATAAACTGTGATGTGTCCGTAGCTGGCCAACAAACAGAATAGTATGCCACATTTTTGAAACGACGCGCCAATGGACAATCAACATTTATCAAACATTCAATTAGAAATTGGTCAATCCCTTGCCGATAAGACTAAAATTTATCTTGACACCAATTATTGGCTTAAAATCAGAGACCGCAGAACAGATAAAGATAAACTCTTATATAACCAGCTGATTAAACTTGTGGAGTCTGAAAAAGTAATTTTACCGATTAGTGAAATTACTTTTTGGGAAATTTTAAAACAGAGTGATTTAAGTTCATTAAAGCAATCCGCTTTAATAATCGACAAGCTGTCAAAAGGAATTTCAATTGCAGGGGAAAAAGATCGTCAAAGATTAGAATTTTTGGATTTCGTAAATTGTAAATCAAGAAAGCCACAAAACAATTTGAATGAAATGGTTTGGAGTAAAATATCCCTAATTATACTGCTTCCATTTTTTTTGAAACATGATCCAGAAATGCTTAATACCGGATTTATTAATTTTCTCAGCGATATTTCTTTTGAAAATATAATAAATCAACTTGATGCGACTTCTAATTTAAAGCCATTTTATCATAAGGATGATATTGACGCATTAAATTATGGAAAAGAAAAATACAAACATGAAAATAAAAACTTTCATGAAATGTACCTTTCTGAATTAGGCGGCTATTTACATGAGTTTGAAAAAGATCTGAATAATTACTTCGAAGAATTCTATTTTAATGACACAGGAAATAAAGTTACAGCTCAAGAACGTCAAAGCTTAAATTGCAAAAACTGGAAAAATATGATTTATAATTTATCTAAGCTGAAAAAACTTAATGATGAACTACCTTCCTACCGAATATTTCCAGAAATGAACGCTGCAGCAAGGTGGAACAAAGATCGGAAATATAAAGATGGAAATGATACAATGGATTTCTTACATGTTTCATCAGCTTTACCGTACTTCGATTATTTTTTCACAGAACGTGAATTAAGCACAATGATTAAGCAGCGAAAATTAGACGAAATTTATAACTGTAAAGTATCAAGTAATATAGATGAAATTCTTGAATTGTTAAAATTCTAAATTATAACGTCATGTAATGACTACCTAAAAGATTTTCTCAATAAACTTCATGGGAAATGATTTTGTATTTTTAAAATTTACATCTGTTAATCAATCCCTTTATATTTTAAACTTATTTTATGAACATCCAGCCTTTGTTTACAGAAGACTTCCTTTCCAATTTCATTCCAGAGTTCAAATTATCTAATGTGCCCAATATCAGATCAGCCAGAAATATCATCGATGGGCTGACAGGCGAACTGCATTCGGGAAAAATAGAAAATGCAAAAGAGGAAGAATTTAAATCCAGATTCTTAAATGAATTTTTCGGCGATGTTTTAGGCTTTAATTACGGCAACCCAAACTACTGGACAATAAGAGAAGAAGCAAAAACAAAATTGGACGGCACCAAACCTGACGGTGTACTCGGCTTTTTCTCTAAAGACAAAACCCTTAATGATGTAAGGGCGGTAATTGAAATTAAAGATGCCGCTACAGATCTTGATGAAAAACAAAAAAGAGCCGACTCCAAATCCGCTGTTGCACAAGCCTTTGAGTATGCAACAAAAATGGGAGTAAACTGCAGATGGGTGATTGTTTCCAATTTTAAAGAAATACGATTTTATTCTTCCAAATTCCAAGGCAGCTACCAGGTGTTTTTTCTTGAAGATTTAAGAAATGAAAATAAGCTTAAGGAAATTCTGTATCTATTTCATAAAGACCGGTTTATAACTAAACAGGAAAAATCAAGCACCGATAAGCTTTATCAGATCAGCCTTAAAAAACTAAAGGAAAATGAAAAGCCCAGACATATTTTAGATGAAATGCATGCCGCACTGATCCAGTTCAAAGGACTACAGTATATTGACCCTAATTACCTAGCGGGAATAAGACCATTTAACATCCTTAGTGAAAATGTATGGCATTACAGAGGTGGCAAACTGCTTACACTAAACCCAAAGATTTATGAACTGTTCAAAGGCCTGGATTTTAATGAAGGCTCAATATCAATCACTGAGGAACTCAAACAAGAATTAGAGCACTGCAGGGTTGTTGAATACAAAGACAAAATAAATGAGGTTATAAGCGTACTGAACCATTCAGAGGTTACTAAAATAAGCTGTATCAAAGATTATAAAAATGTAATAAGAGCAAGATCAAACGGGCTTGGTTTTTCACATAAGAACCTTTTTGGTTTCTCTAAAGAAGAAGGCTTCACCAAAAGCATCGATATATTAAAATACACCTCCTGCGATTGCATCTGCTGTAATTTTAAAACACTGGATTTTAAATATCTTTTAAGCAGGCTTAAAACTGCCAAAAATAAAGAAGAGCACCTGACTCTTGAGTATGCTTATGGCAATTACCTTGTCTCGGCAAACAACTATAAGGACGCTTTTAATATCTATAAGGCTTTCAGCGAAAAAATAAAAGGCAAAGAAGGTTTTGAAGTCCAATACTTTTTAGCAAAGCTGAATATGAAATATCTGCTTTATCTGGTATGGGAAGATGAGAACCTTAAGGATAATTTTGAAATTAAGCAGGAGATACGAAACATTGACTTAAACAAAATTCTTTATCATGAAATAGAATTCGCCATAAGTGATGATGTTAGGAATTACCTGCACAATATCAAAGACAATAAGCTGTTTTTATCGGTAAAAGATAAAGTAGAAGAATTAGTCCAAAACATATCTGATTTAAAAAAATATTATGATAAAGGGCACCCTCAGAGGTCTTCCGGGTCAGACCATATCGATGAACTGGCAGCTGAATATAACCGGCTAGAATTATTTTTCAACACCAATAGAATTATCTACAATGTTTTTGGCGATTATAAACTGCTCAGTGCCAAAACCTTTAACGGCTTTTTGGAAAGCTACCTGACAAAATCAGAAGGATTGAATTCTTTCAATTCCTATTATTTAAAAAAATTCCTCATTAATGTAAATACTGATGAGTTTAGAAAAATACTTTCAAAAACCGAGTCAATAAAAATTGATGAAGAATGCGAAATTGAAATTATCAAAAGCATTACAAACCTCTTTAAATCATACTATGAAAATGGAATGTTTGCCAATTCGCCTTATAAATGCGGAGTTACTGAAGAGTACTTAATCGACTTTCAATTTAAGGGCAGATATACAGGATTAGTTTCAAATTCATTCACCCTTTTATCAAAAATTAATATTTCAGAAAAATCGTTCAGCTCATTGAGCCCCATTATTATTAATTATTTATTAATTGAAGATCACTTATCCTGGTATGAATTGCAGGAGTTAGGCAGGCTTATTGCGAAAAAGGGCGATTGTTTTTTTCCCGAACAATTAGTTCAAATATTAGAAATAGCTGTTGACAGGGATAAACCCAACAATAATAAGTATGAGGGACTGCTGAAAGAAGTTTCAATGGCCCTCCACAAGTTTTTTCCAGACAAAAAAATTACCAAAAAACGATTAATAAATAAAGTAATCGGCAATATAGACGGCATCCATAAATGGAGATATGTGTCATACTTATTGAATATCGCTGATGAGCCCTGCAAAGCGGTTCTAAATTCAGAAATTGAAGAAATGCTTGATCAAAAGTTCCATAGCGAGATTTACGATGATCTGATCAGGATGAAGTTATATGATTACAGAAAGAAGGATTATTTTAAAAGATACATTGAAGAAATAAAACTCAACAGGGAAAAAGGTTTCAAGAATGAGTTTAAGGAAGGCAAGCCAATTTTTGAAGGACATACGTTTTATCGTTTTATAATTTTATTGAACATCCTGCAAATTGACAGGAAATCAGAATTATTGAACGGTTTTGATCATATTTCCGAATTTGAAAAATGGCTGCTGAATCCTAATGAATATGATTACAAAAACTTTAATGCAAAATGGATATTAGCTGCAGATAATGTCTATATTCTAAAAAGTCTCAAAGGAATTAAACCTTTAATCAATTCGGTAGAAACGGAACTTAAATTAGAGTTTAATGCCCGTATTGCAGAGATTTATTACAAAGATTTATTATGACATTAACAGGTAATTGAAAGTATCTTGCAATTGCAAAATTCAATAATATAGCTTAATTTTATTCCAACCCTCAGTAAGAGAAATATTGAGGACAAGCCCTACCTAGCACCGATAGGAGCGGAAATCCTTCTTTGCCGGGGTTCGGCGCAGAAAATTGCGGCCCATAGCGGGATGAGCTCAAAAAAACAAAAAATAAAACACCATTTTTGCTTTTCACATTAAATTGGCCTGCCCCAACATTGACAGGAAGCACTCAAAGTCACAGAATAAAATACAAAATAAAGAAAAGGAGAGAAACAATAACTAACTAAAATCTGCGTAAAAGAATAGTTTAAAACCGAGGTACACTTTTTTCTGTTCTTTTTCTTAAAAGGTATATAAAAATTAGTATTTACTAGGGTTCTTAAAAATTAAGAACGGAACCTCTTCATCCGCAACAAATTTACCATAACTCATCTATAATCTACTTTGAAAATAGACGTATTAAGTTTTGTGGCAAAATCGTGGCACTTCCAATTTTAGAAAAGTAAAAACCCAGCAAAATGAAGGCTTTCCGGCTTTAGGTTCGAAACTGTATACAATAACAAATACACAATAAAATGGCAAACGTTCTGCATCATATAATGTAAAAATTGTGTCTGTTCTCAATTGACTACTCATAGGAAAACACAAACTGGAAGACCCTTAAGTGACTACCATTTTCGAATTCCTTTAACAGTGTCATTAACTCTGGTAAAAATATCACCTCCGGAAAGTTCGGATTTTAAGTTTAATAGATAAGATTTTGGATTTTGCTTTAGTTCCAGCTTATCTTTTTTAACTGAATTTGCAGCTGATACCATTCCGAAAATAATTCCGCCAGCAGTGACAAACGGTTTTGCTCCTTCGGAAACATATTCGGTCAATGATGCAATTGTGGTTGGCAGTGAAATACTTAAAAACTTAGTTGCAGTCTCTATTTTGTTAAGATTGTATAGTTCTTCTAAATTTTTAGTCTCTTTTAAAATAATTCTAGAATGCTGATTTAATGCATCTTTTAGAGCACTGCCGTTATCGAGGTCGGAAATAGAATTTGATAAATTCGAAATTTCATTGAAGAATGCTGTTCTTTCACTATCATATTTATTTCTTACATCAAGTATCCTGTCCAAAGGCACATCATTTATATTTTTGGGTACAATGGTTTCAATAAGTAAATTGCCCAACTTATATTCAAACTGATTTTTATAATCAGAATGGATTTTCGACTCAAAATAAAGTGAAGTCGAAAACGATTGTTCAACATCAGTAACGATTGGGAGTGATTTATTCTTAGAAATACTTTTTGCAAAATAAGTCATATAAAGCATTCCAATCTCACTATCTATTTTCACCCAATCTTCCCATTCTCTCTGACCAGGAATAGCTACACCTATATCAATTAAATACCCCTTGAGATCTCGATCCATTTTTTCGACATGAATATAAGTTCCGCTTGACTGCACCATGTCAGAAAAAAAACTTCTTCTGTTGTGATAATCTCTCTCATAATCTCTGCGTTCTCTTTGCCTTCTAAAGAACCTGTCATTGAAAAAAGCATCTGACTCAATAATTGGTCTTAACTCCTGGCTAAAGTTATAAAATGCTTGTGATGTATCCCCACTCGTAGGGCGATAGTCCTTAATAAATTTAGATTCACTTTTTATGGTAATGATATCTTCACTGTCCGAAGGTTCGACAGAATCAGGTACTATCCTTGAAATATTGTCCCAAAGCAGTAAAGCATGCTTAATCCAGTTTTTGTTTGTCAGATTAATGTGGGGGTAATAAAGTGCATGTCCGAAACTCATATTTTTCTATTTTTTGATTGTTAAATTAATTGTCTTACGTCACCGTAGATTTAACCGATTAAAAATGGATTAAAAAAATAATCGGTATGCTTCATTAGAAAGTTTATTTCTTCAATTAAATCAAACCTACAAAATGGCATCTATTTTACTTTACGGTTTTCCATAAACAAATATTAAAATGGCAAATTAATTCTTTAGCATAAAAGTGTATACAGTATAAATACCTGTTTTAACAAATTAAATTACAGATATTTTCCAATTCAAAACGGGTTAAAAGGGCAGCCAAAGTAGTGCCCGCCCTCCCCTGCATGCGCATAACGGCTCTGCCGCCCTTCGGGACTTATAGCACTCCGGCTCGGTAGCCGTCCACTTTTCTTCTGCTTTCTTTTTTCCCGTTTTTTCTTTTGAAAAATTTCATTGCGGGGCATGGGAAAAGAAATTCAAACAAGTATTCATTTAATAACGGAAATCATGGAAATCACAGGAAGAATTGTAAAGGATGCCTCAACTTTTAAGGTAAAGGAAAACCGTGAGGTGGTAAACTTCTCCATAGCGGTCAACGACAGCTACAGACCCAAAGGAAGTACAGAAACTAAAAAAATTGTAACCTATATCGACTGTTCGTATTGGATGAGCGCAGGACTGGCGCAGTGGCTCAAAAAAGGAACGCTAGTGCAGCTCTTTGGGCGCATCGGGATGAATGTCTATATCGGAAACGATGCTCAGGCACACGGGGCATTGACCTTTCATACCTCGAACATCAAGATTTTGGTATTTGCGCAGGCGGACAGCAGTACACCTGCACCCGCTCCTAAAAAACAGCAGGTATCGGATGATCCCGACGACCTCCCTTTCTAAACCTTTCAAGCCTTTAAAATTTATATACACGCCTAAATAACAATATCATGAAAGCCTTGCAAAAATCAAATTACAGCGATTATCGCGTTAGTGACGCCTTTAACGAAATAATCATTAAAAGCATCACTTCTTATGACGGGAAACGAAGCGCACAGCTCAAATCCTTTTTCCTCGACCTGCAGACAGGCGGGTGCGTTAGTGGGATGATTTCAGAATTCATCTACCATGCAGACTGCAAAGAATTTTACATCGAGCATATCGATGATTTGGAAAACATGCGAACCGAATTGGAGGAAGCCATCGGCGAGCCTATCGAAAACAGGTTCAGCGCACCGCACTACACTTTCGTTTGCTGGCTCTGCTTTGAGGAATACTGCTACGACCTCTACTCTAGGCTCTTTGAGTAAAAATTTTCAATCTTAAATCTACTGATATGAAAGCTTCTGAAAATTTTAAAAACGCCATAGAAAAGTATCTGAGCGGTTTGGCGCAGGGCGATGCCGCCTTTGCGCCCCATTACGCCAAAGCTTCCAAGAACCTCGAAAGCTGTCTGGATTACATCGGAGGCGAGGTCAAAAAAACAGGCTTGTGCGCCTTTGACAATCAGGAAATCTTTGACATGGCAGTAAAGTACTACACCGATGATTCCATCGGCACGCCCGCCCCTGTAGCTTATAAAGCCGTAGTGCAGACCCCTGCGCCTGCCGACCTTTTCTCACAGCCTGAAATCCCCGTTACGAAAATGCAGACAGAGCCTTTTCTCCCCATAAAGAAA
Organism: Flavobacterium johnsoniae; assembly: GCF_001879205.1. Taxonomy (GTDB): domain Bacteria; phylum Bacteroidota; class Bacteroidia; order Flavobacteriales; family Flavobacteriaceae; genus Flavobacterium; species Flavobacterium johnsoniae_A. The sequence goes on along the minus strand of NZ_MLFK01000007.1, from coordinate 662,959 downwards.
GATGTAAAACCTGCGGTGCAGACCGCCCTGACACTCTTTGACATATGATACCCAAAACCATCATCGAAAAGCAATTGACCGCCATAAGTGCTTCGCTTCCTGCCATAAAGCCTGAGGTTTTTCTTTGGGCGGAGCAGAACATTTTTCTGAAATGGGGCGTGCTCTCACACTCCAAGTTCTACTGTTTGCAGTGCGCCCACGTTTGGAAGCCCTCTTGCCAATCTGCCTGCGACAAGTTCACAACTTGTCCTGCCTGCATGGGCAGGCTTAAAATGATGCCCTATAATCAGGTGCATTTTAAGGAAACCGAATATTTTGCCGTAATCGATAGCTGTGCAGGGTTTCAGGTCGTGCGCATGATAATCAGCCACAAGCACATGAAAAAGAATTTCATACCGACCCATTTCCACAAGGAAGTGATGCAGCATTGGATTGCTCCCTCAGGCGAAGTGCGCACGCTATCGCTCAGCACCAATGTTTTTTCAAGCACCCTTGATTCTTGGAAATTCTATTCCCCGCTTGAAATCCGACCAAAGGATTTTGTACGCAATGCGAAATACTTCATCAATCCCTACAAGGTCTATCCGCACATTAAAGTGCTTCCCGTTTTGAAACGCAACGGATTTAAATCGTCGGTTTATGATATAGCGCCCCATCTGCTCTTCTCCTCGCTTCTGTCCGACCCCATCGCCGAAACGCTTTTGAAATCCCGACAGCTGAATGTTTTGCAGTACTATCTCGGCGCTTCAAGGCAGGACATCCGCCGAAACTGGCAGGCGGTCAAGACCGCCATCAGAAACGGCTACAAAGTTTCGGACGTCTCCATTTGGGAAGATTACTTGGAACTTTTGCGGTATTTCAAAAAAGACCTTTCATGCGCCCTTTACGTCTGCCCCGAAAACCTCAGCGAAGCGCACGACCACTTGGTGCAGAAAAAAAGGGAACTGCTCAGAAAGAAAAAACTCCAAGACCTGCGCCTTGAAATCGAAAAGGCGCAGAAAAGGTATGCTAACGATAAAAGGCGATTTTTCGGGCTGTCGTTTGAGGATGGAAAACTGAGCATTTCCGTTATTGAAGAGGTAAAGGATTTTATGCGGGAGGGCGACGACTTGGTGCATTGCGTATTCACCAATGAGTATTACGCAAGAAAAGACTCACTGATACTCTCGGCAAAGGTCGAGGATAAATCCGTCGAAACCATCGAAATCTCCCTAAGCCGTATGGAAGTTTTACAGTGCAGGGGAATGAAAAACAAGCCCTCCAAGCACCACAAGCAGATCCTGCAGCTCCTTTCCGAGAACCTGTATAAAATCAGGGAACGCATGAAAAAAACAAAAGCAAAAAAAGAAAGCCGATGAAGATCGGCTCTTTTTATGGCTGTATTTTAAATATCAGAAGCCCGCCAGCCTGATTGGCCGGCGGGCTCGGGATTATAACGGACTTTGTTTATTTTAAGCTGACGGCATCCAGCAGGTTTTCCTGATTGATGAATGCCGAAATATATTGTTGGACTTCATTGCGTTTTTCGATTGCTGTTTCAAAAGTGTTAATGTGATAATCTTCATCCTGATCCAGAATGTGGATAATCTCGGTGAAGCCTTTTGAAATAAGGTTGCCTTTGAGCTTTAGTATGGTATGCTGTTCTCTCGCATCCAAATCTTTTCTCACCTGTAGTTGTATCGCTTTTTCCATTGTAAAAAGATCTGTCATTTTATTCTGTTCTGTTTGTTTAATCAAATATAATTATTTACAACTGATGCACACTTTTACGTAATGTTAAAAAAATAGTGAAAAAACTTAAACAGAAATTATTTTTAAAAGATTGCTGTACTGCAAATCACATCATACTCAAATTATGCTGAAAAACATAAAAAAACTATCTTTACGATTATTCTTCTTTTATGTGATTTACTAGATTCATATCGAAAGCATAGATTGTACTAAGCAAAATAATAGGTTTAATTATGGCAGGAAATGTAAATGTAACTTCTAACGGGATAAAAAAAATTCTAAGCAATTACCAAACTCCAAGCGCAATAGCAGAATATATATGGAACGGCTTTGATGCAACCGCGACTACTGTAATCTTAAATTATACCGTGGATACTTTAGGGTCATTGGAATATTTGGAAATAATAGATAACGGATATGGCATCAATCACAGTAAACTGAATTCAAAATTTAAGCCATTTTATGAATCTGAAAAAGCTATAAAAGTATCTGCCCCTAAACATACATCTTCAATGCATGGTAAAAACGGAGTGGGTAGACTAACATTTTTCACTTTTGCCAAAAGCGCAAAATGGACTACGACATTTAATAATGGGAAAAAATTTGAAACAAATACCATTATTATAAACAGTAGCGACCTAACAGACTTTACATCCCAAAATATCGATAACGAAGCAGACTTTTCGGGTACTATCGTAACATTTACTGACATACAGATTTCCGAGAATCAGATGGATAAAATAATTATCCCTTTCCTCATTCGGGAGTTCTGCTGGTTTTTGGAATTAAACAAACATAAAAAGTTCCAGATCATTATCAATGATGCTCCCCTAGATTATGAGTCTAATATAGCCGAAAGAGACGAAAAAATTTCACTTGTCTTCTCCGACTCCAAATCAGGTGGCAAAACAGAATTCAAAATTAAATTTATACAGTGGAAGGAGGCATTGCATCAAGAATATTCCAAATATTATTTTTTAAATGATAAAAAGAATGAAATCTACAAGGATCATACTACCTTGAATAAAAAAGGTGATGAATTCTTCCACAGCGTTTATATCCAAAGTGAGTATTTTAATGATTTTGATTTCAATAGCTCTGAAAATGAAACACAGGTCAGCCTGTTTGGAAAAGCAAAATCTTCGCCCGAATATCGTTATCTAATAAAGCACATCAACCAGTTCTTAAGGGAAAAAAGAAAACCTTTCCTAAGAAAGTTTGCTGACAAACTCATTGAAAACTATGAAGAGCATGGCATTTTTCCTGTCTATAAGACACCTTGGGAAGAAAAATATAAAAAAGAGGATTTAATTGAAACCCTGAAAAGCCTTTATGAAATTCAGCCAAAATTATTTACCAGTCTCAATATAAATCAAAAGAAGACTTTTGTACGTTTTCTTGACTTGCTGTTGGATTCCAGCGAAAGAGAGGACATTTTTGAGGTTCTTGACGAAATCCTTGATCTTTCGACTACTGAGAAAAAAGATCTGGCAAAAATCCTTAAGACCACAAAACTTAATAGGGTGATTGCAACCATCAAATTAATTCAGGACAGGTACGAAACAGTTGCTATTCTTAAGGAACTTGTTTTTAATAAAGATCTAAAAGCCAATGAGGTTAATCATTTACAAAAAATGATTGAAAGCCACTACTGGATTTTTGGGGAACAATACCATTTGGTTACATCTGCTGAGCCAAAATTTGAAGAAGCGTTGAGAAGGTATATATATCTGCTCACAGAAAAAGATACAGCTGTAGAAATAGATCATCCGCACAAGCTTAAAGAAATGGACATTTTTGCCTGCAGGCAGAATACTTTAATGGACAAAATTGAAAATATTGTAGTAGAGCTTAAACATCCTCTGATAAACTTGGGAAGCAGTCAATATAACCAAGTCTATAACTACATGGAATTGATTCAGAAACAGCCCGAATTTAACGCGCCCAATATGTCATGGGAATTTTATCTGATCGGCAATAAATTTGATTCATCCAACTTTATCCAGAACCACATAAATACAAACAAACCTCACGGGATAAGTTCTCTGATGATGCTTCTAAACGAAGGACGGATAAAAGTTTATGCAAAAACCTGGAGTGAGATTTTTGCAGATTTTGAGATAAAACATAATTATCTAAATGAAAAGCTAAAACTGGAAAGGGAACAACTGACCCTTGAAATTAATGATGCTCACCAAGCTGTTATGACAGCACAAATAAATACAGCTATCCAACCCAAAGAAGTTATTGTAAAACAATAGAAAAATAAACAAAAAGAGACTTCAATTTCTGGAATTGATTTACTTGAACGAGCTTTTTCGTCATAAAAAAGGTTAGGTTATTTTAATAATCTTTACCTAATAATAGATCCAAAATTGATATATCAATTTAGACGGATCAAATCTACAATGTATCTAGATATAATGCATAATCGATAAGATTAAGATTTTTGAAGATGAATGTAGATTACTTCAGAGATTGAAGAAAATTAATCGCAAAATCTAAAAGACTTGATTTAATATCTTTTGATTTTTCAACTATAGCCTGAGTATTGAATTTATCAAAAATTTCCTGCTCATAAATTCCAGCTGTCAAAATTTCATCTTGTCGTAAAATGATATCAGTATTCAGTGAAATTTTTTTTTTATCTGGAGCCAAGCTTTTAATATAATCATCTATAACTTTAAAATAATCAGTAGTAATAATAAGCTTCTTGGTCTCACTTTCACGGTAGCCACTAATAATAGGTGTAATTGTTAAGTAGTTAGTCCTTTGAGGTTCTGGTATCATTTCAGAAAAACCAATGTAAACTTTATTATTTTTTAGTGTCACTTGAATAAGTACACCTTCATCGAAAGATCTTTTAAATAACTTTTCAATTTCATCTCCATTTTTATCAACCGCACGTGCAATTGGAGTACTTTTCCTCCATATTTTTCTAAGAATAAAGTTGCTTATGGGAACAAAAATAATAGCCAAAAGAGAAGAAAATAAAACCGTCCAAAAGTAATCTACCTTGTTTATAGGAAAAACTTTTAATATAGTGAGCGACCATGCAATCCAATCAGGTTTAAGTATCTCGATTACAGTCCGTAAAATAAATCCAAAAAAGACAATAGCTACACCAACAAAGACAGATTCAAATAGTAATCTATTTTGTAAAAACCTTTGTGTATTATATTTAAATAAAACTGAGTATACCAATAAAAAATAACCTGCCATTACAGGAAGTAGCAGTAGGTTGTAAGGCATCATCCTTTACTAGTCTTGATATGAGCCTTAACAACAGAGGATTCTTTTAACTGTTTAATAGCAGCTTGTACTTCTGGTCTCTTATAAAATACAGCTTTATCAACAAACAGTCTGCCTTCGTAAGTACCTCTAAGTCCAGTATCTTCCGCTTTTGATGTTTTTTTAAATAGTGCCATAATTGTTATTTTATCCAAAAATACGATTATTTTATTTTAAATTAAAATTTTTAAGAATTGATTATCATACGTTAGTTTCTTATTTTCATAAAACTAATCCAGAATAAACAGTTCTTCTGAAAAAAGAAAAGTGAATTATTGTTATTTTTTATTTTTAAAACTTTTAGATTTCTTGTCAGAATCATGGTAAGATCAATTTTAAAAAAGTAAAAGATTAGTAAAAGAAACACTTACTTACATAGATAGAAAAATTCAAATAGCTTTAAAATGAATATGGGTGCAGAATCGGTGCAACGATTTATACAAACATTATAAAAAACTGTAAAACAATTACTTGAAACATTAAGTTCGAAACATTACTACATCAAAAAAGCTATAAAAATCATCAATCTGAGATTTGTGGCAAAATCGTAGCACATCTTACTTTTCAAAACTAAAAGTTCAGTAAAATCAAGGCCTTGCGGCTTTAGGTTCGAAACTGTACCTTAAGTCAATTATATCTAAAAGCAAAAAGCTTTATACAAAGCAGAAGGTCTTGTTTTAATTTCTAATCTTCCATTGTTGTCTTAGGAAAACATGTTGCATCTAAGAGCTATTGCCCGTCTTTCAACTGATGTCTATACTTGATTCCGAAAAAAGAAAGCATTATTTTCGCAGCAGAAAAAACTAATAAACTTGATAGTATTTTTACACTGCTGCACCACTACTAAACCTCAATACTAAATTAATCTTTCTTACATTTACCCCTGCACCTGCAGAATTATCATTCAAACACAGACAAAATGGATCCCCGCCATCATGATTTCCCTGAAATAGAATCCGTAAAAGCATCAAAGAGAACCCTTTGGGTAAAAGCCATGGCCGCAGTTATTTTTGCAGGCATAATCCTGGCGGTGCTGAACCTTGAAATAGCCATTATGCAGTCCCAAAGCGTGCACGGGGGATTTAAAATCTTATCGGTGCTGCTCTCACTGCTTCTTTTATTTTTTATGGCCTATGCCGTCCTAAAAGGAATAAAGACCAGCAGAAACAACAAAATCAGCAGAATAGCTGTGGACCGCAGCGGTCTGCACCATTATAAAGATGATGCAATAGTCGAATCGCTCGCTTTTGAATCCCTGCGGCCGGGTCACCGCCCTGAAGATTACGATGTGACAGTATTCGAAGGCGAAGATACAAGCTATATAATCTGCGTGTACTATTTCGATAAATCCAAAAACATAACATCCCTTAAAGCCGTTACGCTTAACACCCCGTTTTCAATCCGCAATGCAGAAGAGCTGCAGCGGCATTTTATAAAAGGCATAATGCAGCTGCGCCCCGATTTGAAAGTTTCCCCAAAGGTCCTGGATTTATTAAACATCAAGGATTCATAAAATTCAAAAATATGCCATTTATGACATGCAATAGTCTGCCGAGCCATAATATTATAACAAAACAAAGCAGCCTGCCGATCACTCGTGCAGCGCGCATGAATAAGACTCCTTGAGAAAATGGAAAAGCGGCTTAGGGGTTACCATAAGGACAAAACGAACCGGTAACCAAGGAAGCATACAGTACAACTTTTAAACCGGCTGTCCAGCTGCTGGCTATTATATAATTACAAATAAAAATACTGTAAACAAATTCAAACGCCGCCTCCTACCTTAGACCTGTTACTGGTCCACCGGTAATGTACCCTATACAAATAAACATAAAATGGAAGATATGTTTATGGACAGGTCTGCAGCTATAGGGGATTTTCAACAATCCCCTGCAGACCAAATAAATAATTAATTATCCTCCGCCTGTTATCTTGGAAATAAAAAGCAGTGGACTTTTTTATGAGCCTTACTGCTGATGAATGCCCGAAGAAATTTTGCCGGACTGCATGATTTAAAATGGAATGCCAAATACTGCATTGAGCCAATTTATAATTTACCGCTCACCAAGAATATAGCCCTCACCGGCTTATACCTCTCTGGACGATAAAAAGTATCCTGCCAAATAAATGCATAAGATTCTTTAAATTATTCCACAAACTGCATAAATTCTGCCTTATATCAAAGCCAGCCCCAAATTAATCTGCCGCTTTCTTTCACTAATACGCAGCTTAACACCATAGCCCCGATAGAAGCGAAAATCCTTTTGCGCCGGCGTTCGGCGCAAAAGATTGGAACAGACAGCGGGAAAAAGCCCAAAGGAAAAACTAAAATCAACAGAGTGGATATGCAAACAAAAGCAGGATAAAAGTATACCGATTTAAAAAAGGAAGTGCGAACTTTTACTGCCATGTCTATTCTGCTTTATTATATTGTTATTACTTGATAAGTAAAAATTAAAACTGTTCCAACTGATAGATCTGCTCCATCATGAGCCATTTTTCTCCCGGTTTTGCTCCGGGGGGAGCCTGCTGAAACTTCCACATTAGCTGCTCCCACTGCTGAACCTCTGTGTTTGCAGCATCCATGAGCTGCTTTCTTTCGGGAGTAAAAGTCTCGTCCACTTCCATACACATAAATAATCTGTTACCTAAAAGATAAATTTCCATAGACACTATTCCGGCATCTTTAATGCTTTTGGTGATTTCGGGACGTGCATTTTCTGCAAGATGATATTTTTTATATTCTTCTATAAGCTCTGGATTATCAATCAGATCGCAGGCATAACATATCCTTTTAAACGGCATACCTTTCTTCTTAAAGTTTATATTCTATTTTTTTCCCTTTATAAGCCAGCACTTTTTTTGTTCCGTCTGGCATCACAATGGTAAAAGTCCTTTCAGATAACATGCCCTTATATTGTCCTCTCCGGCTGGAAATAGTTAATTTTTTCTGCTTTTCACTATAGCTGAAATCAATTTCTGTGTAGGCGCCTTTTTCATAATTATAATTATCAAATTCATCTTCATAAAGAGTAAAGAAACCATCCTTTCCAGGGTATACTTTTATTTCAAGATTGTCCCATCTTTTTTCCTCAGCAAACTGCACTTGAGGCCCTATTGGAAGTATAGCGCCTTCCTTAACATAAAGCGGTATCATATCAAGAGTTGTTTTTCTGGTAATTTCCTGGCCGCCCTGCAGTTTTTCGTTGGTCCAGAAATCATACCAGCCGCTTCCGGCAGGAAGATAAACGATTCTTGATTTTTCTGCTTTAAAATCTATACGCTGCTTTTGATTCTGGCCTTCTTTAATTTTTTCGGGTGTATACTGGGCCTGGACCACTGGTGCAGCCAAAATAGATTTTCCGAACATAAACTCATCTTTAATATCCCAGCTTTTAGAATCGGCGGCAAAATCCATAAATAATGCCCTCATAAAACTGGAATCTTTATGGGTTACTTCCCACGATGTCGAGTAAATGTAAGGCAGTAAGGAATAACGCAGATTTATAAATTTCTCAATTGCATCGTATACCGGTTCTCCTCTCTGGCCAAAGTTATAGATCTCGCGGGGTATATCTGTACCATGCGAACGCATCATCGGATTAAAAGCGCCAAATTGCAGCCAGCGGACATAAAGCTCGCGAAACAAAGTGCTTTCCGCTCCAGACACCTCTCCTTTTTGATTGTAAACTCCAGCAAAAAAACCTCCAATATCTGAATTCCAATGCGGCATACCGGTAAGGGTAAAATTAAGTCCCGCCGGAATCTGAGCACGCAGGTTTTCCCAGCTGGATTCTACGTCTCCTGTCCATGTATTGGCGCCATAACGCTGCTGGCCGGCAAATGCAGATCTTGTCAATATGAAAACTCGCTTATCTGAAGTCTCTTTACGCTGATGATCGTAAACTCCGCCTACAGTCATCAGAGGATAAGCATTTCGGACCTTTCTAAAAGTTCCCAAATATGTTTTGGTATCATAATCTTCCGGCTTTACCCAAAGATGATCGGGCTCGGTCGAATCCATCCACCAGCCGTCAATTCCTTTTGCAAAAAGGCCTTCTCCTGCATATTTCCAATAAATGTCTCTTGCCTTTGGGTTATAGGCGTCATAAACACGCACTCCGGAAGGATAATCTTTTTTGGGCGGAAAAATTTCGCTGCCGGATTCAGGCCAAGTCAGAAAATCAAACAGCATTCCGTTACTATTCAACTCATTATAAGGCTTGGTTTTTGGTCCAAACGAAGACCAGATCGAAATAATCATATGGGCATTGAGACCATGAATTTCATCCACCATTTTTTGAGGCTCAGAAAATTCAGGATTAAGAAACTCCATCGCATTCCATAAATAATTATTTCCCCAATACTGCCAGTCTTGAATTATTCCGTCCAGAGGCACTCCCAGTTCACGGTATTTTTTTACTACGCCGACTATTTCGTTCTGGCTTTTATAACGTTCTTTGCTCTGCCAGAAACCATAAGTCCAAAGCGGAAACATTGGAGCGCTTCCTGTAAGCTTTCTCATTTGCGAAACCACTCCGTCGGCATTTTTACCGTACATAAAATAGTAATCTACCCCATCTCCCACAAGAGATTCAAAGGAAGTCCCGTCAGCACTGTCTTTAAATTCTGTAGGAGCATAATTATCCCAAAAAAGCCCATACCCTTTTACCGACTGAAAAAAAGTCACGGCATCTTCTGTATTTCCCTGTTCCAAACGATAATTTTGATTTCTTTGGTTTAAATCTCCTCTCTGGTGCTGTCCTAATCCATATATAGGTTCATTTTTGTCTAAATCAAATGCCTGATATACGGTATAAGAATTGGTATCGGTATCTTTTACAGGTGCAAATTTTGTTCCCTGTTTTTTCTCACGCAGTAAGGTTTGATCTGAACTTGCAAATGAGATTTCTCCTGTTGGGAACTGCAATGTAACATTAAGGCTTTCGGAATTTAGAACCAATTGGCTGTTTTGACTTTTTACTGTAAAAGGAGCTGCTGACGGTTTCATGATTACCGAAAGGCTTTCTTTAGAATAAACACCCGCTGCGGGATATTTTATAACTCTTACAATCGAAGGACTGTAAAACTGAATTTCTATTTTATTTCCATCTGCTTCAGTTTTAATTCCAAGACTTGTTTTCTCATACTTCTGCCCGTAGCTCATTACACAGAAAAGCAAAGGGCAGATAAATTGGTAAATAAATTTCATTTTGATAGTTTGATAGTTTGATAGTTAATAGTATTATAGTTTTAATTTTTTGGTTTGTATATTATGAAAAGCAGGTGCTTAAGAAATCTTTTTCTGCTGTAACAATTCAAAAAGAAGAGGCATATGATATTCGAATACCCCTTTTAATGCGTGCCTCGAAATTTTGCAGATGCTAATGTACACTTTAGCCGGCAGGTGTAAAAAAAATGATACATTTTGGCCTGTCATAAAATACATTCCACTCCCCTCTTTGTCTTCAATAAGTACAATGATACATAAGAACCTGTCAAATAATACATTTATATCCCATATGCTTTTTCATTAAAGGATATTTTTACACCCTGACACAATCGATTTAGCAACAGGGTTCACTAATAAGCTTTTACAGCCATAAAAATGCGGACTACTGACAGCTTTATAGAAATTCAAATTTCAGCTCCATCAATCAGTTCCCTATGCTTATAAGTCGAGAAATCACAAAACTGCTAATTATCATATAAACCATTCGTAACCAAAAAACATGAAAAAAAACACAATAGCTTTAGGCCTTTCGGCCGGATTCCTCTTGGCATCATGTGCTGTTAAAAATTACACCAAAACAGATGACGGTGTTTTAATAACTCTGAAACCAAGAACAGAAAACCAATTGCGCACACTGCGCATTCAGGTTTTAGGCAATGATCTGGTGCATGTTGCCGCAACAGCCCAGGAATTTCAAAAAGATTCCAGTCTGATTATTGTTCCCAACCAGCAAACTGTTCCATTTCACATTAATCAATCAAAAGATTCTATCCAGCTTTCAACCAAAACGCTGAATGTTGTGGTTTCGGCAAAAGACGGCGGAATCAAATTTAAAGATAAAAACGGAAAAATACTGCTGGCTGAAAAAGCAGGCGGCGGCAGAACTTTTCTTCCCATCCAAGCCGATCAGACAAAAGGCTATACCGTGCGCCAAATATTTGAATCGCCTCAAGATGAAGCTTTTTACGGGCTGGGACAGCATCAGTCGGATGAATTTAATTATAAAGATAAAAGCGAAGAACTTTTCCAATACAATACCAAAGTATCAGTGCCATTTGTCGTATCAAATAAAAATTACGGGCTTTTGTGGGACAGCTATTCTTTAAGCCGATTTGGAGACAGCCGTCCTTATGAGCAGTTAAATCAGGTTTTTAAATTATTTGGAAAAAATGGCCAGCCAGGTTTCTTAACCGGAACTTACAGCACACCAGAGAAGAAAAATGCACCGCTGATTCGCGAAGAAAAATCCATATTTTTTGAGGATGTAAAAAGCATAAAAAACCTGCCAGCAGATCTTCCTTTAAAAAATTCCAGTGTTACTTATGAAGGCGAAATTGAAGCTCAGCAGGACGGAGAGTATAAATTTATACTGTACTATTCTGGTTATGTAAAAGTCTATTTAGACAATCAATTGGTGGTTGCCGAGCGATGGAGAACTGCCTGGAATCCTAACAGCTACAAATTCTCTATGAATCTGAAAGCGAACAAACGCACGGCTTTAAGGATAGAATGGAGACCAGACGGTTCAACTTCTTACTGCGGATTAAGAGTAAGAACGCCGCAGCTGGCTGAGGAAAAAAACAGCCAGGTCTGGTGGAGCGAAATGAACAAAAAAATTGATTATTATTTTGTTCATGGCAATTCTATGGACAGCATAATTAAAGGATACCGAACCCTGACTGGAAAATCTCAAATTATGCCCCGCTGGGCAATGGGTTATTGGCAGAGCCGCGAGCGATACAAAACCCAAGATGAAATCTTAAGCAATTTAAAAGAATTTAGAAAGCGCCGGATTCCAATTGATAATATCGTATTGGATTGGAATTATTGGGAAGATGATGCCTGGGGAAGCCACAAGTTTGATCCTGCCCGTTTTCCTGATCCAAAGGCTATGACAGACTCTATTCATTCGATGAATGCCAAAATGATGATTTCGGTATGGCCTAAATTTTATAAAACTACAGCGCACTTTAAAGAGTTTGACGAAAAAGGATGGATGTATCAGCAGGCCATTAAAGACAATGTTCGTGACTGGGTTGGGCCTGGTTATGCAGGATCATTCTATGATGCTTATGCAGGCGGTGCACGCAAACTATTTTGGAAACAGATCTACGAAAATTTATATCCTATAGGCGTAGATGCCTGGTGGATGGATGCCAGCGAACCTAATGTGTTGGACTGTACAGATATGGAGTATCGTAAAAAACTGCAGGGACCAACCGCTTTAGGACCTGCAACCGAATATTTCAACACTTATGCCCTTATGAATGCAGAAGCAATCTACGATGGGCAAAGAGCTGCAGATTCTAATAAACGTGTGTTTCTTTTAACAAGATCAGGCTTTGCAGGATTGCAGCGCTATTCAACAGCAACCTGGAGCGGCGATATTGCGACAAGATGGGAAGATTTGAAAGCACAGATTTCGGCAGGTCTTAACTTTGCCGCAAGCGGTATTCCATACTGGACGATGGATATTGGAGGTTTTTGTGTGGAAGACCGTTATGTGAGCGCACAGCAGCAGTACGACAAAAATGGAAATGAAAACGCTGACAGTAAAGAATGGCGTGAATTAAATGCGCGCTGGCATCAGTTTGGGGCGTTTGCTCCGCTATACCGATCTCACGGACAATTTCCTTATCGCGAACCTTGGAATATTGCTCCCGAAGGCCATCCAGCATACGAGTCTATTGTATATTATGACCGCCTTCGCTATAGATTAATGCCTTATATCTACACAATGGCGGGTATGACGCATTTTAATGACTACACCATTATGCGTCCGTTGATAATGGACTTTCAAAACGATAAAAATGTCGTTGGCATCAGCAGCCAATTCATGTTCGGATCTTCTTTTATGGTCTGCCCTGTTTATCAATATGGAGCACGAAAAAGAGAAGTGTACCTTCCTGACGGCACAAACTGGTACGATTTCTATACGGGCAGGCTGCTCTCAGGAGGACAGACTCTGCAGGCAGATGCGCCTTATGGACGTCTTCCGCTCTTTATTCCTGAAGGCGCTGTAATTCCTGCTGGTCCAGAAATCCAATACACCGATCAGAAACCTGCTGATAATGTGGTGTTGTATATTTATAAAGGCCGCGATGGCAGTTTTACTTTGTATGAAGATGAAGGTGTTAACTACAATTATGAAAAAGGCCATTACAGTGCGATAAGCTTCCATTACAATCAAAAAAATCAGACCTTAACCATCGGCGAGCGTAAAGGAGATTTTAAAGGCATGCTAAAAGACCGAAAATTTAAAATAATAGCTGTCGATCCATCCAACCCAAAAGCATTCCTTTCTGATGCTTCTGGAAAAGAAATCGATTATAACGGAGCGCTTCAAGTCATAAAAATTTAATCATCTTAAAACAATCACATCCAGCATCTGCATTTAGGACAACCTTAATGCAGGTCTTGGTGTGATTTTGAAAAATATAGATCCATGAAATTAAAAAAGTATATCATTTGTTTATTACTGCTGTCCTCAGCAGGCGCAATGGCACAGAAATCTCCTGTTTTCTTTCCTAAAGAAAACCTGATGGCAATGGGAATTTATTACTATCCGGAACACTGGAATAAAAAAGACTGGGAAAGAGATATCAGTAATATTTCCAAGACTGGTTTTGAGTTTATTCACATTGCAGAATTTGCATGGATAGACATGGAACCCGAAGAAGGGCTTTACAAATTTGAATGGCTTGACGAAGTGATCGATTTGGCTGGAAAATACAAATTGAAAGTTATTTTAGGCACACCTACAGCAATTTCACCCGTTTGGATGGGCATTAAATATCCTGAAATCTATCTGATGGACAGCCGTTATCAAAGGGCTGAGCATGGAACAAGAGCACAGCAGTCTTTGAGCAATCCAGTATGGAGAAATTTTTCTAAAAACATAATCAGCAAATTGGCAGCGCGCTACGGGCATAATCCAAATGTAATTGGATGGCAGCTTGACAACGAGCCAGAAGCCAAAGAAGATTACAGCCCTTCTTCTCAAGATGCTTTCCGCAAATGGCTGGAAAATAAATACCGCACCATAAGGGCTTTAAATACGGCATGGGGAGCCTCTTTCTGGAGTCAGACCTACAGCAGTTTTGACCAAGTTAAAATTCCAAATGCAGATCATGTCGGTTGGTGGGGGATCAATCCGCATGCCTTGCTGGACTTTAAACGATATACTGCCGATACGCAGGCCGATTTTTTAGATTTTCAGACCGATATTATCAGACCTTTAATTGCAAAAAACCAGTTTGTAACAACAAATTATACCGCTATTACTCCATCAGCAGATCCTAGAAGAACAAAAAAACTCGATTTTAACTCTTTTACCAGCTATCCTAACAAAGGAGTATCTAATATTGGAGACAAAGGTTTTCGTCTTGGCGATCCCGGGGAACTTTCTTTTGCCTTGAGTTTCTTTAAAACCAGAGACAACATCTCAGGAATTATGGAGCTTCAGCCTGGTTTTGTCAACTGGGGAAATGTTAATCCTCTGCTGCAGCCTGGCGCAGTGCGCATGTGGCTTTATCATTGTATGGCCGAAGGCATGTCTTTTGCCTGCTCTTATCGTTACCGCCAAATCAATTACGGTGCAGAGCAGTACCACAGCGGCATTACAAAACTTGATGGAATCACACTATCGCAAGGAGGAAAAGATTACCAGCAGACGATGCAGGAAATGAAATTATTGAGAAAGGCTTATAATCCGAAGGCTGAAATGCCTAAAGAAATTAAGGCTCGAAGAACTGCTTTATTATGGAATTATGACAATTCATGGAGCATGGGCCGTCAAGCGCAGACAAGCCAATGGAATACGCTGTCTTTTTTTCAAAAATATCTTGAAATTGTAAAATCATACGGAGCTCCCGCAGAAATAATTTACGAAAACGAAACATTAGATTCTTATGCCGTTGTGATTGCTCCTGCTTACGAAATAGCCGATCAGAAGCTTATTGCCAAATGGACAGAGTACGTAAAACAAGGCGGGCATTTAATGCTAACCGTGCGTACGGCTGTTAAGGACAAAAACGGCCATTTAATCCAAGCAGGATGGGGCGCTCCTATTTATCCTTTAATCGATGCCAAAATTGAAGACTTTGACCATCTTCTGCCTTATGCAAAAGGAACTATCCAAGGTTTCGGAAAAGAATATTACTGGAACAACTGGGCAGATTTAGTAAAAGCCAATAAACCTGAAAATGTCCTTGCTAAGTACACCAATCAATTTTATGCAGGCACGGCAGCTGTGGTTACCAACAAAATAGGAAAAGGAACCGTTACTTATATTGGTACAGATACAGACGATGGACAGCTTGAAAAAGAAGTCCTGCAGCAGGTGTATAATCAGGCTGGAATTGCTGTTGAACATTACCCTAAAGGAGTTTACATCAGCTGGCGCGACGGATTCTGGATCGCAGTCAATTATTCTTCAGAAGATTACCAAATAGAACAAATACCCAACACTTCAAATATTTTAATTGGCGGTAAAATTGTACCTCCAGGAGGCGTAAGCGTTTGGCAGCAATAAAAATGACTTTTTTCTAAACAGCCATAATTCTTAAAGATTCCTGCAGCTCCTGCTGCAGGTTTCAACACTGACTAACTATAAATTTAAACCAATCAAAATGAAAAAAAATCTAATCGCTTTGCTTTTTGCCTTGAGTTTGTGTGCAAATGCAAATGTAAAAATGCCGCTGCTTTTCAGCGACGGAATGGTCTTACAGCGCAATAAACCCATTTCTGTTTGGGGCTGGGCCAATTCAGGAGAAAAAATTGAAGTCACTTTTAATAAACAGACTCAGAGAACTAAAGCAGACAAAAACGGAAAATGGCTTTTGTACCTGAAACCTGAAAAAGCAGGCGGTCCTTTTAAAATGACCATTAAAGGAAACAACAGCCTTACCATTGAGAACGTTCTAGTTGGAGAAGTCTGGATATGCAGCGGGCAGTCTAATATGGAATGGCCGGTTGCTCAGGCACAGAATGCCGATTATGAAATCAGTCAGGCAGATAATCTTTGGATACGCCAGTTTTTAGTGGACAAAGATTTAAACCCGGCACCTCAAGAAGAACTCAAAGCAGGAAGCTGGAAAGAAAGCAGCAAAAAAAATACAGGAGCTTTTACAGCGGCGGGCTATTTTTTTGCAAAAAAAATATACAATGAATTAAAAATCCCTATCGGAATAATAAACTCCTCTTGGGGGGGCACCTGCGTGGAAACATGGACCAGCAGGGAAGCTTTTGAAAAAAGTCCCGAATTCAGCAGCATGATTGCCGACCTTCCTAAAATCCCAATGGATTCACTGCTGAAAAATAAACTGGCTGCGCTGAAAGTGCAGATTGAAAATCTTCAAGGATCTAAAATCACTTCAAACTCAGAAAGCCAATACAAAACGGCAGACTTTGATGACAGCTCGTGGCCGGAAATTCACGCACCTCAATTATGGAACCAGCAATTGGGCAGTTTAGACGGCACAGTCTGGATGCGCAAATCTTTTATGATTTCAAAAGAAGAAGCTGGTAAAGAGGCTTTATTGGAGCTGGGCAAAATAGACGATGAAGATCTTTCTTATGTAAATGGAATTGAAGTGGGAAAGAATACCCAATGGGACAAAAAAAGAATATACAAAGTACCAGCAGGAACGCTTAAAGAAGGTCTTAACACTATTGCCGTACGAGTAACGGATTACAGTGGAGGAGGCGGGATTTTTGGCGATGAGGCTGACTTAAAATTAACTGCAGGCAGCACCATTGTGCCGCTTGCAGGGAAATGGAAGTTTCAGGTTACAGAAATCAGAACAGACCTGTCTCCAAACAGCTATCCTGCCCTTCTTTACAATGCCATGATCAATCCTTTGATTCCCTATGCTATTCAAGGCGTTTTATGGTATCAGGGAGAGGCAAATGCTACACGTGCCGAGCAATATAAAAAAGCTTTTCCATTATTGATCAGCGATTGGAGAAACAAATGGCATCAGGGAGATTTTCCTTTCTTTTTTGTGCAGCTGTCTTCTTTTAATGAGTTCGGAGGAACCAGCAGCACTGGCAGCTATTGGGCAGAGTTAAGAGAGGCTCAGAATTTCACCCTTCAGAATGCTGCCAATACCGGCATGTGTGTTACAGCAGATATTGGAGATCCAAAAGATATTCACCCAAAAAACAAACAAGATGTAGGATACAGACTGGCTGCCATTGCCTTAAATAAAGTATATGAAAAAGGAAATGTTTTCAGCGGACCAGCATATAAGTCTATGGAAACAAAAGGCAGTCAGATTCTCTTAACATTTGACAATGCTGCAAGCGGTTTAATGGTTCATGATAAATACCACTATGTAAAAGGATTTGAAATTGCCGGATCTGATCATGTTTTTCATTATGCCGAAGCCCAGATAAAAGGCAGCCAGCTTTTGGTGTGGAGCGATCAGGTTCAAAATCCGCAGGCAGTCCGCTACGGCTGGGCCGACGATGCCAGCGACTGTAATCTGTACAATACTGAAAATTTCCCTGCTGTTCCTTTTCGAACAGATGACTGGAACAGCATCACAAAAGGCATCAAATACAGCTTCGAAAAATAATCAAGCCTATTGAACATTTCAATTTTCCCTATCGATTCTGAAGAATCGATAGGGATTGGAATGATGGCTGTGATTTTAGATAAAAACAGCCCTTCTTGTACTTCAGCTGCAGATAAATGATTAATTTAGACCGAATGAAAAAGCATAAAGCCCTCTTACTATTTCTTGCTGTTTTTGGAATAATTTCCTTCCAAAGCATTCTTGCGCAGTCCAATTATATTTTTCACCAGTTGAAAACCAGCGAAGGGTTTTCGAGCACCAATGTCAAGACATTTTTAAGGGACAGCTACGGTTTTTTATGGATTGGAACCGAATCGGGACTTAATCGATATGACGGCTACGAATTCAAAGTTTACACGACCAGCTCAAAAAAGCCCAACAGCTTAATTTCCAACGATATTTTAGGTCTGCAGGAAGACGGCATGGGCAATATATGGGTTAATTTCGGACATGATAATGCAATATATAATAGAGATAAGGACTGCTTTATTACAGACATCACTTTTCTTTTAAACAAGCTGTACATTCGCGCAGATGCCAACTGTAAAATTTATGTGGACAAAAAAAAGAATTTATGGGTTTTTAATAAGAAAAACATATTTTTCTATGATGTAAAAAAAAGGCATACTTCCATCTTTACCGGCGTAAACATTGAAGACCCTTTTGCTGTTAGCGTAACAGATAATGGCGAGTCTGTATATTGTGTTGAAAATTCTCAAAAGTGCTGGCAGCTAAACAGCAATACAGGTCATATCAAAACCATTAAACTGCCAACTCACAACAGAAAAAATGGAATTGATGATTGGCATATCATTTTTCTAGACAGCGACAACGGATTATGGACCTATTTCAGCAATAATCCTAATGAGGTTTACTATCGTGATTATCAGACAAAGAAATGGAGCTCCACAAGTTTAAAATCCAGCATAGACAGCGATATTAATTTTGTCAGCAGCATTATCGAAAATAAGCCAGGCGAAATATGGATTGGAACAGATCATAAAGGGATTTTTATATTTGACAAGTCAAAAAGCAGCATAACAAACTGTATTCAAACCCCAAACAAAGACAATTCCCTGCCATCCAGCAATATAACCTGCATGTATCGTGACAACGATGGGACAATCTGGATTGGGCACAGCAAAAAAGGCTTCTCTTTTTTTAATGAAAGCTTTAAAAACTTCATCAATTTCAAACATCCGGAATACTCTGATATCAGCACCATAATGGAAGATCACAACGAAGATCTCTGGATTGCAACAGACGGAAAAGGACTTTTTAAAAAAAATAAAAAATCAGGAAATACCTCTCGAATTCCATTTCCCAAAGCAGCGATTACCTGTTTATTGGAAGATCGCACAAACCGCATTTGGATCGGCACTTATCAAAATGGACTGTTTTGCTGGCAAAATGGTGTGATAAGCCAATATACCACGAAAAACAGCAAACTAAGCAACAACAATGTCTGGAACTTAAAACAAGATCGCTATGGCAATATCTGGATAGGGTCTATGGGAGGAAAAATACAGCAGCTTCCGTCCGATGCCACAAGCTTTGATTCTGTGATTTCTGTATTTGAAGATCAAGTTTTTGCACTCGATATGTTTTACGACTCTGGCGATGAACTTCTGCTGGGCACGGGTTACGGGCTTTTCAATATTGATATTACCAACAATAAAAATGTCATTTCGTATGGCAATAAAAAAGGAACGCAAAAATTCAAACACTTTCAGATTTCTACGGTCTACAAAGACAAACACAATATTTTGTGGATTGCCCACAATGACGGCCTTAATGTGTGGGATCCAAAAAAAGATACCATTTATTACTTCAACAAGTCAAATGGCCTTTGCGACAATTCTGTGAGCGGCATATTGGAGGACAATCGCAATAACATCTGGGTTACAACCCCCAATGGGCTTTCTGTTTTAACTGTCAGTTATGACGCAAATGATAATTTATCCATAAGCAGTAAAAACTATTCGGTTAAGGATGGCCTAATGGACAATTATTTTAATAAGCACTCTATACTGCAATTAAGAAACGGTGATATTCTGCTTGGCAATCTGGACGGATATACCATAATCAATCCAAACAAGCTGCTAAAAGAAAACAGACCAATTTCAAAAATTATTTTTACAGGACTGACTCTTGGGAATCAGACTATAGAGGTGGATTCTATTTATAATGGACATAAATTGCTGCAGCATTCCACAGAACTGCTTTCCAAGCTTACCTTAAGGCACGATGACAGGCTCATTACTCTTAAGTTTACGAGTACAGATTTATTAAATGCCGATAAAGTCAAGTATTTTTACAAGATTGAAGGGTTTAATTCGGAATGGATTCCTATTCAGGACAATAAAATTGTAATTTCTGCCTTACCAGCAGGCAGTTACAAACTTTTGGTAAAAGCGTATGATAATGCTTCAGGATGGAACAATAACATCAAAGTATTAGCATTGAACGTACTGCCTCCTTTTTACCTAACTGTATGGGCGTATCTTTTTTATGGACTAACGATCGCGGCCATTATTTGGTATACCGTACGCAGATCAAAAATCCGCCATCATTTAAAATTAGAAGAACAGCGCGAGAAAATGAATCGCGAGAAAGAATGGCATATAAACGAAATGAAGCTGAACTTTTTTACCAACATAAGCCATGATCTAAGAACTCCCCTAACTCTTATCATAACACCTCTGCAAGTGCTGCTCAATGATGCTATGGATGAGATCATGCGAAAGAAAATAAATGTGATCCATAAAAATGCACAGCAGCTTCTTTCCTTAATCAATTCCCTGCTGGATTTTCGCAAATTAGATGCAGGAATCGTCAGTTTAAATTTGAAAGCATCAGAGTTTGTAAGTTTCGCCGAGGATATCTTCAGTTCGTTTAATGTTTATGCCGCGGAACGCAATATTCAATTATCTTTTGAAAGCGGAATAGAGAGTCTGCTTATGGAATTTGATAAGGATAAGATCCAAAAAACACTTACCAATCTGCTTTCGAACGCTTTTAAATATACTCCCGATGGAGGAAAAATTCAGGTAAAAATTAGCCGTGACGCTACTCAAGTCTGCGTTAAAGTTCGAGACACGGGTTCGGGAATCAGCGATAACGATAAACCGCTTGTATTTGACAGATTTTATCAAGGAGAACAAAGCCAGAATGAAACCGGCAGCGGTCTTGGACTGCATATTGCAAATGAATACATACATCTGCATGGAGGTGCCATAACCATTGAAGATAATATTCCGCATGGGTGTGTATTTACCTTTAAGATCCCAATTAGAGAAAGCTCTGAAAAAAATTTGATGCTTAGTCCTGCTACGATTGATATTCCAAACATTGAAGAGGAAAAAACAGAAAGTCCTGCTGAACAGCTGGTTCTTTTTGTAGATGACAATAAAGACTTGTGCGAATTTATAGAAGACAACCTAAAAGATGATTTTACGGTGCTTACGGCACATAATGGCCAAGAGGCTGTCGAACTGCTGCAAAAACACAATATTACAGTTATTGTAAGTGATGTAATGATGCCTGTAATGGATGGCATTGAGCTTTGCAAATTGGTCAAAACCAATATCTACTGGTCCCATATTCCTGTAATTCTGCTTACCGCGCGCACTGCTGAAGAATATCATATAGACGGATTAAAATACGGAGCAGATGATTATATCACCAAACCTTTTAACATTCATATTCTCAAACTTCGAATTAATAAATTTATCGAATGGACCAAAAAAAGCCATGCCGCATTTAAACAAAAAATAGACGTTAATCCGCAGGAAATTACCATTACCTCTCTAGATGAAATTTTTATTGAAAAAGCGATAAAAGCTGTAGAGCAGCATATCAGCGATACTGAGTTTTCTGTAGAAAATCTAGGAGACACTTTAGGCTTGAGCCGAGGGCATCTGTACAAAAAACTGATGTTCATAACCGGTAAAGGACCAGCCGAATTCATTAGAACCATACGTTTGAAGAGAGGACGCCAGCTTTTAGATAAAAGCCAGCTGCAGGTTTCGCAGATAGCCTATGAAGTGGGATTTAATTCGCCGAAAAGATTTTCAAAATATTTCCGTGAAGAATTTGGTTTATCTCCTTCTGAGTATTTAAAACTTCATAAAAAACTATAATAGCACAACAAAAAAGCAGCCTTTAATCCTACATTAAGGCTGCTGCTTTTTTTGTTTTCTCAGACTATTTCGTTTTATTAAAAAGCGTTTCAAAAAACGGCTGTAAACTGCTTAAAATATTTTTATTTGAAAATATCCTGCGAGAAAAGATACAGATTGTTTGACCATTCTAGATCATCGTGCGCATTGCCGTCTACATGCCACACATGAGGCACTTGATTGGTCTTTAAGCAGCCGTGAATGCGCTGGCTCACATTGAAAAGCCAGTCTTTACTGCCACAAGAAACCCACAATACTTTAAGATCTTTTCTTGCTGCTTTTACGTCAGGCACAAGTTTAAGATCAGAAAGCCCTCCCACTTCATTTGTATTGGGAGCAGACGAAAAGCCGCCAACAAAAGCAAAAGTATCAATATTGGAAAGACCAATATTCAGAGACTGCCCGCCTCCCATAGATAAACCCGCTAAAGCTCGCTTCTCTCGATTGCGGTATACAGCATAATTTGATTCAATATACGGAATGATATCCTTCAGCAGATCTTTCTCAAAAGATACTCCATAACTTTTATATCCAATTTCTTTCTCCTTTTCTTGGTCAGGAGCCGGATTTTCAACAGTGATACTTGAGCTGCAGTTGGGAAAAACTACCAGCATTGGCTTGATTTTTCCCTCACGGATTAAATTATCGATTACATCCTGCGCACGAATCCAATCTGTCCATTGCCCTTTACCTGAATTAAGGCCATGGAGCAGATAAAGCACTGGGTATTTTTTATCAGACTCATAGCCTGCAGGGGTGTAAACTGTCATTTCGCGGCGAGTGCCCAATGTTTTAGAATTGTACTGAACCACTGTCAGTTTTCCAGAAGCCATTTCTGCGTGCTTGTCCCTAAATCCTTGCGGCGGATCTGGAAATGCTGGTTTGTCGTCAGCATTCAATACTATGGGCTGCAGGTTTAATTCTTTGTCTGTAGTATTCTCTGTTTGGGAATGTCCTATAGACCAGCAGACCAAAGCCAAAATCGCAGTTAATATCGTTTTAGTTTTCATTCTTCTTTTTTTGTATAATAGTCATTCATAATAAACCAAGCTTTTTTCTTTTCTCCATTTTCAGAGATTAATCCTTTCCTATTATACCCTTTTTGATATACAGGATGCATTCTTCCCAATGACCTGTAATCAAACAATAACCATGGACAGACGCCTCTTAAATTTGGAATAGTTTTAAACATTTCGATCTGATTTTTATAAACCTGCTCTTGATATTCTTCAGACCAATAAGAAGCTTGATCTGCAGGTACATTTCTATTTCCATATAATGCCTCGGCTCCAAATTCTGAAATGAATACAGGTTTATTAGAAAAATCTATTTTCCACTTCACTTCTGAAGGTTTTCCCTGCCAGGGAATATACCAGCCTATATATTCATTAAGCGCAATTAAATCAGAGTACTTATAAAGCGTATCCCAAATATGAAACGAATTATTGGTATAGCCTTGCGTGTTTATAACATGCGTAATCAATCTTGTAGAATCGATTGCTTTGCATTTTTCCGTTAAATCAATAAGCGCTTTATCTCTATTTGGAGTACCTGGATACGTCTCATTCGAAAGGCTCCAGACCACGACCGAGCATCGGTTTTTATCTCTTGCAATCATTTCTTGCAGCATATCCTGCATTTTGTAAGGAACAAGACTATCAGAAAACTTAATATTCTGATAGATTGGAAGTTCGCTCCACACCATCAAACCCATTTTTTCAGCTTCTTTAATCATGTCCTCATTATGCGGATAGTGGGCCAATCTTACTAAATTGCATCCTAGTTCTTTTGCTGAATTCAGCAATAGCCTGTCATCTTCCAATGAAAATGCTCTTGCTTTTTTTATCGGATTTTCTTCGTGAATATTTACAGCCTTGATAAAAATGGGCTTTTTATTTAATAAAATTTCACTCCCTTTAGTTTCAATGCTTCTAAAACCAATTTCATCAGTTATAGAATCGGTTGCGCATTGCAGAATTACATGGTACCGTTTAGGATTTTGGGGTGACCATAGCTTGAACTTGGACAAAAATTCAAGCTTTGCATAACCGCTGCTATCTGCCTTTGTTTTATAAGCGATATTTAATTCGGGAATTCTTACCGTAATTTTTTGGTTCAAATGCTCCCCATTTAATTGCACCCATCCCAATACACTATTCAAACTGCCTTTTTTTAGCTGAATAAAATAATCGGCAATATAGGTTCCAGGTGTTTCAATAACTTTTACATCACGTATGATTCCTCCATAATTCAGCCAGTCAAAGCCTAAACCGGGAATTCCATTCTCTAAGCGACGGTTGTCTGTTTTGACAATTATGGTATTATCGCCATCCTTTATTTTATCAGTAATTTCAAACTGAAATGGAGTGAAACCTCCCTCATGGCTTCCCAATTTTTCCTCATTCAGATATACATCGGCGCTATAATTTACCGCTCCAAAATACAGAAACTGCCTTGTGTTTTTCTTTTTAAAAAGAGTAGCCGTTTTTTTATACCATACAGCCCCTTCATAAAAAGCAAGTTCGCACACCTGTGAATTAAAGTCGCCCGGAACATTCAATTCTGGTGCACCGCCAAATGAATATTCAAAAAAATCTGTTTTCTTCTGCGGTTTTGGCTCCATCCAAATTTTTTTCCAGTCGCCAACTGCTCCTGGATCAGAGAGCGCTTTCCATTTTCCATTCAAACTTATTAAATTTCTAGATGCCACATTGGCCATTGTAGTTTGGGCATTTGCCTTGCTGGCTAAAAAAAACGCCAATAAAATGGTTACTAAATGCGCTTTACAGATTTTTTGCAATTGGCTCATTTTTAGTTCATTTTACCTGGTTTATACGTGAAACTGTCAAAATCAGCAGATGCTTTGGTGCTTTTGTTTTGAGATGCAGCGTAAAGTCCAATATACACTCCTGTAAAACCTCCATTGGTCTCAGAACTAAGGTACCAAATATTGATTTTATCTAAAAATTTAAATTCCTTCCCATCCAGAGAATAGTAGAAGCTGTAAAAATCTTTATTGCCTTCCACTTTCAAATAAATCTTACCAGATGGAATTTCCACTTCCGATGCGGTGTGGCTCAGCATGCCCATTTTATAACGCAGTACTAGTTTATTTTTGCCTTTTTCTGTTTTTTTCAAAGAAAGATCGTAATGCGCCTGACTAGAATAGAAAATGGTCATACCAGCTTCATCTCCACTTTTTGCATTATCTAATGACATTGCAGTCGAAGCTGAAAAATCAATATGTTCCTGCCTGCGTCCTATAAAAGTTGGCGAATCGTTGTCGTCTAAAGATACCCAAGTGGCTTTTAATCGCAATGAACCTTTCTTTTCGGTAAGTGAATACTTTTGCATAAAAGGATTTCTAAGATAGTTCCAATCGGCACCCAGCTTTACCTCATCAAAACTCGTAGAAAAATCATGAGGTTTTACAGCCTGTAAAGGTAAAGTTGGCACATTCATATCTATATTAACCGTGCCATTGCCATTTATTACCGGCCAAGCATTTGCATCCCATCTAACAGGAGCTAGAAATGTTTCTCGACCTAACACATGGTGCAGCAGACTCTGCGGACGGAAGCCTAGAAAGACAATCCACCAAGAACCATCATGCGACTGAATAAAATCGCCGTGTCCTGTACCTTGAATCGGATTGCTCTGAGCAATTTCGTTAATATGCGTCAGAATCGGGTTGGCAGGATTGGACTCGTAAGGCCCATAAACGTCCCTGCTTCGCGCTATGGTTATTTTATGGCCGTATTCTGTGCCTCCTTCTGAAATTAGCAGATAATACCAGCCGTCTTTTTTATAAATGTGCGGAGCTTCAGGATAGCGCCCTCCTGTTCCATTCCACACCGTTTGTCCTTTAGTGAGTTTTTTTCCTGTTTTAATATCAATTTCGCAGATCGTAATGCCATTCTGATTCGATACAAAATAAGATTTGCCATCTTCAAAATATAACGAAGGATCTATACCGCCCTGATCGACAAAAACGGGTTCTGACCATTCTCCTGCAGGATTATCGGTATGAACATAAAAATTTCCTCCGCCCGATACATTGGTCGTGACCATATAAAAACGGCCTTCATGATAGCGGATTGTAGGGGCATAAATACCAGCTGAAGGAGCGCATTTATCTAACTTTAACTGGGAAGGGCGCGTAAGGCAATGCCCAATTTTGGTCCAATTGATTAAATCTTTACTGTGAAAAATGGGAACTCCCGGAAAGTATTCAAAGCTGGAAGTCACCAGATAATAGTCATCTCCTACCCTGCATACGCTAGGATCTGGATGAAATCCAGAAATGACTGGATTTTTGTATCCCTGCGCATTCAAGAAATGGCAGCATCCGCCTATAGTGATTAAAAGGAAAATTATTCTTTTCATATTTGTAAATATTGCAATGCTTTATTTTAAATTAAAATCTGCCGCTCCTCTAATATCAGCAGCTGAAGCTCCAATCATTATTTTGAATTTGCCAGGTTCTGCGATCCATTCTTTTTTAGTGTCGTCATAATAAGAAAAATCTTCTTTTGTTAAAGTAAAATGCACTGTTTTTTCTTCTCCCGGTTCCAGTGAAATTTTTTCAAATCCTTTTAATTCTTTAATAGGACGAGGCAGGCTTGACTTTTCGTCACTGACATAAAGCTGCACAACTTCTTTTCCTGCTACTTTTCCTGTGTTTTTTATGGAAACTGTTACGGTTAAAGGGTCAGCAGCTGTAATCGTTTTTGATGAAACAGCTGGTTTCCCGTACTGGAATGTGGTGTAACTCAATCCATATCCGAAAGGAAAAAGCACAGGGATTTTTTTAGTATCGTACCAGCGGTACCCTACTAAGATGTCTTCTTTATAATAGACATTTTTCCCATCACCAGGATAACAAAGCTGGTCAAAAGCATGTGCTCCTGCGTCCTCCAATTTTTTAGGAAATGAAATAGGGAGTTTTCCTGACGGATTTGCCTCGCCAGAAATAATATCAGCCAAAGCATTTCCTGCTTCCGAACCAAGATACCATCCTTGTACAACGGCTTTTGTTTTGTTAAGCCAAGGCATCAAAGCCGCATTTCCGCTTAGTAAAACAACTGCAACATTATTATTTACTTTCTGTATTTCTTCAATAAGCTTGTCTTGACCAAACGGCAGGCTCAGTGATTTACGGTCTCCGCTTTCACAATCCTGAAAATAATTTTTATTCAACCCTCCAACAAAGAGAACTATATCAGCCTGACGAGCGGTCTCGATCGCTGCGTTTTGCAGAGAATCAAGATTTAATTTAGAGGGTTCTTCGGCACCATAAAGCGGTCGTCCCGAAGCATATCCCATACTGTAAACAATATTATTTTCGCCGTATTTATTTTTTAATCCCTGCAAAGGAGAAATTTCGTAAGCCGCTTTCAATGACGTAGAACCGCCGCCAACGATCAGGCTTTTCACGGCATTTTCACCTATCACCGCAATTTTTTTATATCTGCCTTCTGGAATAGGTAAAAACTGTTTTTCGTTTTTAAGCAATACGATTCCTTCCTGTGCTATTTTTCGGGCTGCATCGCTATGCTCGGGAGAAACAAAACGGCCATAAGAACGATTGGCGCTCATAGTAGTACGGAAAATCATTCGCAGAATTCGGCCTGCTTTATCGTCAAGTTTTGACATTTCGTATTGGCCCGATTTAATTCCTTTCAGAAAAGGATCAGCTAAATAATAGCTCGAAAAAGGAAAATGGCCTTGCGTGGTCAGTCCATTGGTATAAGTACCCATTTCAATATCAAGTCCGCCATTGACCGCTTCGTCAGTATTGTGAACACCTCCCCAATCGCTCACCACTACACCATCAAATTTCCAGTCGGTTTTTAAGATTTGGTTGAGTAAAATGTCGTTATGGCAGCAGTGCACTCCCCATATTTTGTTATAAGCTCCCATGATAGACCACACATTCCCTTCCTGAACTGCGGCTTTGAAGGCTGGAAGATAAATCTCATGCAAGGCGCGATCGCTTACGTTGACATTAATTTCGCCACGGGCAATTTCCTGATTGCTCAGGGCGAAATGTTTTACACACGCCGCCACTCCATTAGACTGCACGCCTTGCACGTATGGAACCACCATTCGCGAAGCCAAAAAAGGATCTTCGCCCATGTATTCGAAATTTCGTCCATTAAGCGGCGTACGGTAAATATTTACGCCAGGCCCTAACAGCATAGTTTTGTCACGGTACCGGGCTTCTTCTCCAATAGATGTGCCGTAAAGCTGCGCTATCTTTGGATTGAATGTTGCCGCAAGACAGGTTAAGGCAGGAAAAGCAGTGCATGAGTCATTCGTCCATTGTGCTGAGTTCCATTCGTCCCAGAGTTTTTCATCGCTCACCCCGTGAGATCCGTCTGATGACCATACATCTGGTATGCCCAGACGGGGAACTCCTTTAGAGCTGAACTTTGACTGCGCATGGCAGAGTGCTACTTTTTCTTCTATCGTCATTCGCGATAAGGCATCCTTTACACGAACTTCTATTGGCTGGCTTTCCTCTAAATAAAGAGCAGATTGCGCCCATCCAAAAAATGGCGAGAGGAAAAAATATAGTAATAGTAAAACAGTGATATATCTTTTTTTCATTATAGTATACTTTCTAATTCATTATCAGGTTACAGAACAATACTTACTCCAATAGGCAAGAGAGTCATTCCGAGATATTTTTAACTATTTTTCAGGATTAATTATAATTGCAAAACCTCCTCCAGGAGCCATCTGCACTTTCAATTTACCGGCATTGGTTACTTTAATTATTTCACGTTTGTAATCTGTTGGATCTTTTTCAGCATTCAATCCGTCTTTAAAAATTTCTGCTGTAAAGTTCCCTTTTTCAAGGAAAGATAAATCGAGTGCTATTTCTCTAGCCGACCAATTGGTTAAACCGCCTACAAACCATGTATTGCCTTTTTTTCTGGCAATGGCTGCATATTGGCCTACCTTTCCATCCAGCGCAACTGTCTCATCAAAAGTGGTCGGAATTTGAGATATAAATGTAGTGCTTTGCTGTTCTTTCATATAAGCTGTTGGACTATCGGCCATCATTTGCAGCGGCGCTTCATAAAGAACATACATACCCAGCTGATGGCATCTTGTGCCTTGGCTCATTGGCAGTGAATTGCTTGGACGAAAATCTGCTTTTGTTGCATTGCGCATAGCTCCCGGCGTATAGTCCATAGGTCCTGCCAGCATTCTTATAAAAGGTATGCTCGCTTCATAATGCGGCATGTCATCTTTTGGTGTCCATTTCGCATTTTCCAAGCCTTTGACTCCTTCAAAATTTAGGATATTTGGATAGGTTCTTTGAATGCCAGTCGGCTTATACATTCCGTGATAGTCAATAAGAAGTTTGTAAGAGGCCGCCTTTTTCGCAATATTATAAAGCGAGTTAACCATTTTTTGATCGTCACGGTCTATGAAATCTATTTTAAAGCCTTTCACTCCCATATTGGAATACTTGGTAAACGCATCATCTAAAACCTGATTTACAGCATACCATGAAGCCCAAAGCATGATTCCGACATTTTTTTGTTTTCCGTAGTCGATAAGTTCTTTAATGTCCATAGCTGGCGAAATCTTCAAGATATCGGTTTCTTCGCTCCATCCCTCGTCTATCACCACATATTCAATATTGTTTTTAGAAGCAAAATCAATATAATATTTATAAGTCTGCGTATTGATTCCAGCCTTAAAATCGACTTTCGATATATTCCAGTCATTCCACCAGTCCCAAGCCACTTTACCGGGTTTGATCCAGCTCATGTCAGAAATTTGTGAAGCCGAAGAAAGTTTTTGAACCATATCATTATTCAAAAGCTCGGTGTCGTTTTCACTTATGATGACTGCCCTCCAGGGAAAACTTCTACTGCCGTTTGTTTCTGCAATGTAGTTCTCTCTCTCAGAGACCATGTAGTTCATTTTATTATAGCCGCCTAAACGCTCCTTTTTTGGATAATGTGCAAATATTCCCCTAAGTCCATATTGCGTTCCATTATTTCGTGTTAAAAACATGCCCGGATAGTCTTGGAGTTCAGCCTCAATAATAGCTGCTTTTTTTCCATTTCCTAAATCGACAAGAAGCGGAGAAATAGCTAATGAATCTTTGACAAATTTAGAAAGCGGAATTTCATCATAAAGCGCTTCAAAAGCAGAAGTATACATGTCTTTTTCTCTTAAATCGCGAACATAGGGTACAAAAGCTTTATGGTCTTGGCTGAAGTTAAAGCTGGCTTCTTCAGATGCAATGGTAATTTTTTTATTCTTATTTGTAAAAAAACGATAAGCTGCACCATCATTATAAGCTCTTAATATCAGACCAAAATTTCCTTTAAAATTTACAATCAGCTGATTGTATTGGTCCACAACCGTTTTCTTCTTATAAACAGGCGTTTCGAAAGTGGTGTTTGAAGCCGAATTTTTAGTGCTTGCAATTTTCGCATTATTTCCTAAAATCTCTCCGCTGCCCAATGTTAATGAAATAGCTGAAGGAGCAACGACTTCTGTATTGTTATGTTTCACAGACCATCGGATTTTGGCGCCGTTTTCTAAATCCATCTCAATCTTTCCGTTGGGAGACTTGAGATGGAGCACCTGCGCCGATCCGCCTGCTGATAAAAATATTAAAATAACTGCCTGTAATAAAGTCCTGTTCATTTGATGTGTGGTTATTGTAGTTAGTAATTAAATGTTTTTTGGTACGCTTTGAAAAAACTTAAAAACGTTCGCGTAAATGTTGTCTCTTTTGGAAAGCTGTTTTTAGCATCTTGATGCACCAATTGATATTGGTGCTTTGAATTACAGCTTCAAAGTTTTTTTCAACTGGCAAATTTGACAAGAAAAAACAGCTGACTACGGTACGCTTTGTATTAAAAAAGGGCAATAATTGTTGTACTCATCAATATTTTAGACAATATAAAGATGATTGATATGGTTTTTCAAAAAGATCTGCTTCCAAAAACAGATAGCAGCAGTGAAATTAAATATAGGTTCTTACCTGTTTGATGTAATTGCTCCAAATTCAATTTTAACACATAGAAAAATAGATTCAGAAAGCTTTAAGAAGCGTTTCACTAGTTTAAATGCACATAGTAGCTATGTGAAAGAATAAAATTCTCTTTTAGAGACCTTAAAAAACAAATAAATCTATGTTTCTATGTATTTAAAACAATTACACCCAACAGGTTAGGTTCTTTTAATTGATTAAGCCTTTTGCTTTGAGCCATCTGCCGCATGCCAGACTCCAATCTGACTCTGTGCTGCCAGATTTGCCTAGTCCATAGCCGTGTCCTCCTTTTTCGTATATAAGAAGCTCGCAAGGAATCTTATTTTTCTTTAAAGCTAAGGCATATTGTATACTGTTTTCTACTGGTACAGCACCATCATCCATGGAATGGACTAAAAATGCTGTCGGAGTTTCACTATTGACTTGCAGTTCATTTGAAAAATTATTAACCTGCTCAGCTGATGGTTTTTCGCCCAAAAGATTAATTCTCGATCCCATATGGGTTATTTCTTCACGCATTGATATTACAGGATATATTAACAGTGAAAAATCTGGACGCGCACTAGTTGCATCTGCACTCTCATCATATACTTTTGTATTAAAATGTGTTGAAAGAGTAGAAGCCAAATGCCCACCTGCAGAAAAGCCCATAATGCCGATTTTTTTAGGATCGATTCCCCACTCTTTGGCTCTGCTTCTAACCAAACGGATGGCACGCTGTCCATCTTGCATAGGACCTATTGATTTATCGGTCATTATAGCAGCATCCGGCAATCTGTATTTTAATACAAATGCCGTAATGCCAAGACTATTGAGCCATTGTGCAACCTGTTTTCCCTCATGTCCGATAGCCATTCCGGAATAACCTCCGCCAGGACAGATAATAACGGCAGTACCCGTTGCTTTTTCAGCAGGAGCAGGATACACATCTAATCTCGGATTCGTAACACGCTGCATCCAGCTATCGTCTGAATTGGTTTCTTTATAATCGGCATTAGCTATAGCCCCAGGCACTTTCTTATCCCACAGGTTAATGGTTTTCCTTTGCCCAAATGTTTTACCTGCTACCATAAGCATAATAAGCAATGCGGTTCTAATTCCTTTTGTTTTCAAAATACCTTTCATTTTAAATTATATATTCTAACTATTTTATAAAGCCTGTAAATCCTCCTCTTGGCAGGCACTCAATTTTTAATACGCTGCCTTTTTTAACTTTTATTGTTTCAGAAGAAAAAGATTTATCGTCTTTGCCATCTTTTATCAGCTCAAAATTATAAGTCCCTTTATCAAGGAAATCGAAGTTTATTGTTAAAGTCTGAGCCTGATCTTTACCGTTTAAACCTCCAAGGTACCATTTATCTGCCTTTTTTCGGGCGATAATGATTTTTTCTCCCGGAAAGCCGTCAATTAATTGCGTATCATCCCAACTTACAGGCACTTTTTTAAGAAATTCTTTGGCTGGTTCAGGAAGCGATCTGTAGGCTGATGGTTTATCGGCAAAATGCTGCAGGCCGGATTCAAAAACAACAGCCAAAGCCAGTTCATGAGCATAGGAAGTAATATGCGGATGCTGGGAATTTGAAAAAGTAACCGGAGTATAATCCATCGAACCCACTACATTTCGAGTAAAAGGGAGCGTGGTATTATGAACAGCAGCTTTATCTGTAAGCTCAGCCGTATTGTTGTACCACTCTGCACCATAAACAGCCTCGGTTGACATCAGGTTGGGATAAGTTCTAGCCCAGCCTCGGGGAACAGTGGCTCCATGAAAATTTACCATTAAATGATATTTAGCAGCATCCTTTAAAATGGCTATATAATACTGCATCATATCTTGCTGGTCGCCCGCAAAAAAATCGACTTTTATGCCATACACGCCAATTTTATTTAGCCACGAAAATTCCTTGGCTCTTTTTTCAGCCGTTTGCAAACGATCGTTTGGAGTAGGTTCCATCCAGCTTGTTCCAGAATTGTACCATATCATAGGTTTTATTGATTTGCTTTTCGCATAATTTACCGCATCAATGATGCTGCCGCCATTTGCCATTACATCCCATTCCCAGTCAATAAGCACGTATGGCCAGTTCATTTCAACAGCCAAATCAATATAATCGGTCACAATTTTGTAATCTTTAGAACCTCGGTTGTTGGCCCAGTAGATCCATGAAACTGCACCAGGCTTAATCCATTGAGTATCTTTCACACGGCTAGGCGTGCTTACATCTGTAATAAGAGTAGATCCCACAATATCTGAAAGTTTTCCAATTATTACGGTATGCCATTGGGAATGCCATGGCTGTTTTGATTGCACCGCAGAGGGATAGGCAATTTGATATTCATCAGCATTAGTAGTGCTCGTTAATCTGGCAGCGCAGTTATCCTCGCTGATATCAGCTTCAGAAACTAGTGCCCACACGGGTTGGTTTTGAAGTTTATACAATGCAGGAAAGCCGTATTGCTGTACTTTATCTGTTGCTGTCCCGCCTGTGCTATACGGGAAAAATCTCTCGTAGGAAGGGTCGTATGGCTGCATCCATCGGTCTGCTTTTTTCGGCAGGGCATATGTCGTAGCTTCTCCAGTAATACTAACTTTAGAATCGGAAGCATCAGGAAATACATAACGAAACGCTACCCCATTGTTATAAACCCTGAAAATGATATCTAAAGTCTGATTGTTTGTGTTTTTAAAATGAAATGTTTTTTCGATCGCTGTATTTTCGCAATGCTTGCGCTTGCCGCAAATCATCTCGTACGTATCTTTCACCGAAACAGATTCGGATTGTCCAACAAACAAAAGATTCCCCACAAACTGCTGGTCTTCTCGTGTTATACCTAATTTTGATTCGCGTACCACTTCTGAAAGGGTGTTATCGCTTAGGTATAAAACTTTATAAGAAACACCATCAGGTTTCTTGTTATCAGGCAGGTTTAAAATAACTTGTATACGTCCGTCGGGAGAACTAATCTTCTGAGCGTCTATGCAGAATGAACATAAAAAAAGGATTAAAAAAAGGCTTTGCCTCACTGCTAATGTCATATTCTTTTAATTAATTTGATGTAATAGTAATAATCTGCGGTTGTAATCCATCTCCAGAAACCGTTAGTTTTATCTCCCCTTTCTGATGAGTACTTCTCACAATTGCCAGAGCCCTTCCGTGCCAAGCTTTTCTAGTACGAGATTGATAGGGTTCAAAATCTTTTAGATTGGCATTATCGACTGCTTGGATACTTCCAGGTCCCTCAATTTTAAAAGTAAGGCGTCCCTCTGCATTAGGGTTCAAAACTCCTTCTTTGTCTATTAGTTCAACTGCAATATAGGTCAGATCTTGTCCGTCGGCTTTGATCTCTTTTCGGTCGGCTGCCAATTTAATCTGCACCGCCTCACCTGCTGATTTCAGTGTAACGGACTCCTGTTCTTTTTCATTTGCTACACCAGCTGCTCTTAAGATGCCTGATGCGTAAGGTACGGTAAAAACCGCTTTAAATTCTTGCTTCTCTCCGGTTTCCTTCTGTCCTAAAAGCTGGCCATTAAGATACAGTCGAACCTTTGGATATTTAGAATACACTTCGACCTCAACATTTTTTCCAGTATATTCAGGCCATGTCCAGCTTTCCCAAGTAGGATACACCGACCACCAGGTCTGTTTAATTTCAAGAGGTTCTGGTGCAGGTTCTCGAACTGCCATATAGAGTTTTTCTTTTTCGTTATACAGCATGCCTCTATAATGTGCAATAGGTTTTCTCCATCCTATAAGGTCTATATCTCCGCAGTAAGCGCCATGCCATGGAAAAAAATCATTTTCCCAATGTTCTCCGGGCACTTCTCCTGAATAATAGTAGCGTCCTATTCCAGATTCTCCCAGATAATCCATGGCTGTCCATACAAAATCTCCAATGATGTAATGGTTTTTCTGTACTAATTCCCAGTTTTTAAAAGCATCTTTAGGATACGATTCTGTTTGGACTATAATTCGAGAAGGCACTCTTATATGATCTTGCGGCGCTTTATCTAAATTGTAATTATATCCCGCAACATCATGCTGAGCCATCAAAGGGTCAAATATGTCCCAATTCTTACCGCCATTAACAATTGCCGATGTTATCGGACGACTTGTATCGATTTTCTTTATTTCTTCAGAAAGCATTTTGGCCGTATTCACTGCATCAAGATCTTCTCTTTCAGGTATTTCATTTCCAATGCTCCACATGAAAATGCTGGGATGATTGCGGTCGCGCAGCACCATAGCCTGCAAATCGCGTTTCCACCAGGCATTGAAATAGTTTGAATAATCATATTTATTTTTCCCAATCTTCCAGCAGTCAAAAGATTCGTCCATAACCAGCAGGCCTAATCGATCGCAGGCGTCTAGGAAGGCTTCTGAAGGAGGATTATGAGAGGTTCTTACAGCATTGAATCCGCTGGCTTTTAAAAGCTCCGCTTTACGCTGTTCTGCACGGTCAAAAGCAGCGGCGCCCAAGGAACCATTGTCGTGATGCACACATCCTCCGTTGAGCTTGATTGTTTTTCCGTTGAGCTGAAATCCTTTTTCTGCCGTAAATGCTAGAGAACGGATGCCAAAATCGGTAGTACTCTGGTCTAACATTTCCTTTTGTTTTGAAACCTGTACCAAAGCTTTATATAAGGAAGGCTGCTGCGGACTCCAAAGTACCGGATTACCTACTTTAATAAGCTGGACAACAACTTTTTCGCTCTTTGGAGAAAGCGCTACTTTTGTTTCATGACGCCCTGCTGTGTTGGATTTCGGATCTTGGATTAGCGCTGTAACAGTAATTTCCTGTAACGATTTGGTTTCATTCATCAGTTTTGTTTCCACACGAACTGTTGCTTTTTTTGGAGAAATCTCGAAAGTACTGATTCCTGTTCCCCATTGCGCTATATGAATTGGATTGGTCTGAATCAGCCAGACATGCCTGTAGATTCCCGATCCGCTATACCAACGGCTGTTCATCTGCTGTGAATTGTCTACCCGCACAGCAATCACATTCTGCTGCCCATATTTTAGATATGGTGAAAGGTCATAGCTGAAAGAAGAATATCCGTAAGGATAAACTCCAAGCGATTTTCCGTTAATAAACACTTCGGAATTCATATAAACCCCTTCAAAGTAAATCGCTGTTTTTTTTGTCTTCCAGTTATCAGGCACCGTAAAAGTCTTTCTGTACCAAGCGACTCCTGCCGGAAAATATCCTCCTCCTGCGCCAGTAACGTTCTTTGGATGAACTTTACCTTCAATACTCCAATCATGAGGCAGATCAAGCTCTCGCCAGTCTTTATCATTGAAATTATCCGATGACGCTTGAGCTGACTCTCCTAAAAAAAATCTCCAATCACCGTCAAAAAGCTGTTTCCTCTTTAAGTTTTCCTGTGCATGCAGAGATAAAAAATTCAGAAGCAGCATGCATAAAAGCAGCATGCTTTTCTTTAAATAGTGTATATGATTCGAAATTAAATTATTCATTTTCGTTATTTGATTTTATGCTGTTCTAAAATGATGCAGACAAGATGCTACTGCTTTTGGAGATATTCTAAAGTAAATCCAAACTCATAGGGCTTACTGCCAGAATTGGTATATTTTTCCATTGTTTTTGCTCCCCAAGAATCATCGCCTCCAACACCATGAATATTTAGATCAATATTAAGGTTGATAAAATCGCGTCTGGCCAGCTGATAATCGTGTCTGGCATTTTCTAAATCTTCTTCTGTATAAGGCCAAGCACGGAAATTCAGCGGCTGCAATCCTGTTACTTTGATACTGTTTCCGTTTGGCGATTCAAGAGAAAACCAACGCACATCACTGCGGTTTGCATTATCCTGCGGAGCTGGATATGGAACAATAAAATGTTCTAATTGTTTCTGATACGCTCCTAACAGAGAAGCTGTTTTTCGGTCTGGATAATTTTCGTAAGGACCCCGGCCATACCAGTCTACAGTATTATAATTTTTGGGAATGCGAAGTCGCATCCCAAATTTAGGAATTTGTCCGATAGTATCGTTTAATGGCGTATAAAAAGCTTTTGCACCTAATTTTCCATTGCCGTTTAGCTGATATTCCAGCGTATAATTAGCTCCAATACGGGGAAAACTGATATCAAACTTCACCGTAGCCAAAGTGTCTTGTCTGGTTACAGCAACCTTTTTAACCACTCTATCGGCTGTCGCATTTTTCCATTTAGAGAATTCTTTTGCATAACCGCTCTGTTTCTGGTTATCATTTGGCGGTTTCCAGAAATAAGGCTCCAGAGGTCCTATTAAAAGCTCCTGATCTTTAATCTTCCAACTTGTCAAGTCACCATTGGTTTTATTGAAAACAAAATTCATGTCATCCGTTTTAAGTTCAATAACAGCAGGTGTTTCCTTTACTTTTACAGTCTTTGCTCCAGAAATGCTTTTATTCCACTGATAG
This sequence comes from Flavobacterium johnsoniae, assembly GCF_001879205.1. GTDB lineage: Bacteria > Bacteroidota > Bacteroidia > Flavobacteriales > Flavobacteriaceae > Flavobacterium > Flavobacterium johnsoniae_A. The sequence goes on along the minus strand of NZ_MLFK01000007.1, from coordinate 625,490 downwards.
GGTTTTACTATAAACTGCTCACGTGCGATGCAATAGCCTGTTTCTGCCCAAAGTGCAGCTTCTTTAAGCCTTACATAAAGATTGAGGCAGATTTCAGAACAGGTTTTCTGTTCGTTCTGAAGATATGGAAGATCAACAACAGCGGAAGTGCCTGGCAGAACAGAACCTACGTTTAGAAGACCTCTCTGCAGAGATTTTCCTTCGCAGACATATTCATATTCAATATCGAAATTTTGAAGCGGCAGAAAATCAAAACGATTGGTGACTTTAATACTCGTTTTATTTTCATCCTGCATTTGGAAAACAACAGGCTGATAGACTTTCTGCACCTCATAATAATGGGGATATGGTTTTCGATCAGAAGAAACCAGTCCTCTCATGACAAAATTGCCATCGTTGGGCTTGTCGCCAAAATCTCCGCCATACGCCCAAAATTCACTGTCTTTTAAAGTATAATCGTCAGGGTGCTGGGTAAGTTCAAACGGAGAACCATCTTTCGCTTTTGGCAGTCCGTGTTCATCCCATTCCCAGATTGCAGCACCGCATAGGCTTGGATCTGCATAAATTACATCCCAGTATTCCTGCAGATTACCGCCTGAATTTCCCATAACATGTGCATACTCGCGCATAATTACGGGTTTGTCTTTTATCTTTTCGCCCAATTTCTTAAAATCCTCAGGATGCAAGTAGCTATCATCATAGAGATCTGATATTTCCCTGTGGGTATCCGAAAAAACCAGACGTGTCTTATCGAGTTTGCGAATGGTATCTGCCATTGCTTTCATATTTTCTCCTTTACCGCCTTCATTTCCCAATGACCAGAAGATAACGCAAGCATGATTTTTGTCTCTTTCAACAAGCGATACTGCACGTTCTACATGGGAAGTTTTCCAGAGAGGATCTTCACCCAGCTCTTTATTTCCTAGACCGAAAGCATGGGATTCCTGATTCGCCTCGTCCATTACATAAAAACCGTATTTGTCGCAAAGCTCATAAAACAACGGATCATCAGGATAATGGCTTGTGCGTATCATATTGATATTGGCCTGCTTCATCAGTTCCATGTCTTTCACCATGACTTGTCGGCTGATAGATTTTCCAGTACGCGGATGCATTTCATGGCGGTTAATACCTTTCAATTTCACTGCTTTGCCATTGATGTAAAATACGTCTGCACGCACTTCGATGCTTCGAACACCAAAATAGCATTCGGCTCTGTCTACAATCTCATTTTTCTTGTTTTTAAGCTGCAGAACAAGCTTGTACAAATCTGGAGTTTCTGCTGACCAAAGCTTTGGATTTTCCAGCATAGCATTCATTGTAAAAGAGATTTCATAGTATAGGGAAACAGGAATCTTTGTTTCAAACTTTTTCTCTATATAATCTCCTGATTTTGAATATCCGCTTATAGCTGCCTCAACTTTCAATCCTGAAGTATTCTCTGTGTGCCTGTTATCCAAACGGACATCGATGGCAACTTCTGCTTTTGAATATGATTTGTCTGGAATTGCCTTTACAAAATAGTCTCCGATAAAGGTCTTAGGTCTTGCAATCAGATCAACATCTCTAAATATCCCGCCCAAACGCCAGATATCCTGATCTTCCATATAACTGCCATCGCAGTATTTGTAAACCTCTACGGCCAGTTTATTTTCTCCTTTTTCAATATAAGGCGTAATGTCAAACTCGGCAGGCGACATAGAATTTTCACTGTAGCCTACTTTATGTCCGTTTACCCAAAGATACATTGCCGACTGGACTCCTCCGAAATTAATAAATATCTGTTTATCATGCCAGTTCTCCGGAATCTTGAAGCTAGTTGTGTAGCTGCCAACTGGATTTCTTTCTTTAAAAGCCGTAAAACTCTCATCGGGTTCGCCGCTTACTCTTGGAATATCTCTTTTAAAAGGATAGGCCACATTGGTGTAAATAGGTGTTCCAAATCCTTGCAATTCCCAGCTGGCTGGCACTAAAATAGCAGTCCAAGCATCAGTAGAAAAATCTTTGCGGTAAAAATCAGCTGGTCTAGACTGCGGATTGGCTGACCAATTAAATTTCCACATCCCATTAAGAGACAGAAGCATTGGATTATTTTTTTTCCCCTCGGCAAGAAAACCGTACGCATGCGGTTTTTCCTTATTGATACCATTAACAGCTGGATTCTCCCAGTCATTTACCTGCTGTGCATCTATAAGATTAACCGCAAAAAACACGGCAATGAGAAAGATTTTTTTTATCATATCGATGAGTTTAAACGATTGCCCATCAGCACTTATCTGCTCCCTAGTGGCAAACAATTCTATACTAATTACCTTTGGCAGCATCTGCATACTGTATCTTAAACACTACTGCTATGTTATTTGGAATAAATTTTGGTTTTTGAATCACAAGTGAATCCGAATACTGCTTCCAGGAAATTTTTTCTTTACTGCCAAGTACACTGATATTTTTTATCGTGGTATTATTTTTCTTTTTACCAAGGAGTTTCAAGCTTACATTCTCAGCAGGAACACCTAATGCGGTAGCATACAAGATTTTCCCTTTCTGATTATAACGAATGTCCTGAGCTGTCATCGTTACTTTCCCTTCATTAAATCCTTGAGCATTAATAGGATTGACTATTTCTGCTGCGGGTCCTTCACCATATACACTCCATGGACGGGTATCAAAGATGCTTTCTTTGTTTATATCCATCCATTTTGCTATATCTTCAAGGATTGCGATTTCTTTGTCATCGATAGAACCATCTCCGCGTACAGGTATGTTTAACAGCAGATTTCCATTTTTGCTGACAATATCAATAAGCATCTGAATAACCGTTTTAGCCGATTTATATCCATTTCCATCATAAATTGCCCTGCTGTAATGCCAATCGCCAATACAGGTGCAGGTCTGCCAGGCTTCGTTTTGAATCTGGTCAGGCACTCCTCTTTCCACATCCCAAACCATGCATTTTTTCTGTTCTGGTGTCAGTACTTTTCCAAATAGAACTGCTTCGAGTTTATTATCATGAGCTGCCATGTTGGTATTGTAATAATGAGCCGCTATTTTCAAGCCTGCATCACTTACAGGATAAAGTGGAAGTCCTGAATCATCAAAATAAAGAAGGTCTGGTTTGTAGATATTGATTAAATCCATAGTGCGGTTATAAAAATTCTCGCAATATTCTGCAGAAGGAATAGAGGCTCCATTATCCCAATTCCATTGCCCCCACAAAGAGGTAATGCTTTCCTCGCTTCCAGCGCTTAGCGGATGGTTTTGCGCATATAGCTCCTGCGGATCCAGCCCTTCCCACCAAGTGCCAACACCCTCTTTTTTAGTAAGTTTCCCATCATAAGGAATGCCAGCATAAGGTCCTTTTTTGTCTGAACGCTGCGAAGTTTCAAACCAAGTCCAGGCATGAGCCGCATGAACGCTTAATCCAAATGGCAATCCATGTTTTTTAGCCGCCGCAGCCCAGCCTGAAATAATATCTTTTTTAGGACCAACTTTTGTAGAATTCCACGCTTGGTATTTGCTGTTCCATAAATCTAAATTATCATGATGGTTGGCCATAGCAAAAAAATACTGTGCTCCAACTCGTTTATATAGTGCTACAATTTTCTCAGGATCCCAGTTTTCAGCTTTCCAATCCTTAATAACCTCTTTAAACCCTGCTTTAGATGGGTGTCCGTAATGTTCTATATGCCATTTGTACTGCGCCCCGCCTTCATCATACATAAATCGGCCATACCAATCTCCCTGCTCCGGCTGACATTGCGGTCCCCAATGCGCCCAGATTCCAAACTTAGCATTTCGAAACCATTCAGGAGTTTTATACTGCTGGAGAGATTCCCAAGTTGGTTTAAATTTTCCCGACGCGACTTTTTCAGTGTTCTCTGTAACTAGTGACTGGTATTTTTGCTGTGCCTGTAAAAAACTGGCGCAGAGGATACATAAAGCTGTAAATAATTGGTTTCTCTTATTGTTTTTATACATTTTTATTTTTATTTTTTGTTAGCCCGGAGCTAACGTGTTTTTAAATTTTTCTTTTGGGCTTTTATTACGAAAGATTAATGGCTTTTTAAGTTACAACACAATGTGCTGATACAGGTACATAATCACTATATAAAAGTCCTAACAGAGCTTATTCTACTGTTAGGACTTCCCTTAATTTGATTTATCTGGTTTTCTTAATCATTTTAAATGATTGGAGAAGATTACCTCCTGTTCCTTCCACATTTACGATATACAATCCCGACTGAAGTGTGCTTCCCATTGACAGCTGGCTTGAGTCCGATATCGGCACAGACTCAACATTTTTTCCATTCATATCAAAAATTCGTACTCTTATCGGTTCCGCATAATCATTTATTTCAATTTTAAAACTGCTTGTAAATGGATTTGGAGAACAGATTACAGTAATTTTTTGCTCTTGCAGATTTTCTGTAGTATCACCTAGTCTCAAAGTTGCACTCGATACCGCAGTTAGAGACCATTGCTGGTTATTGCTTGAGCTGAGACTCCATTGGCTTAGATCTGCTCCGTTTGTTGAATTTCCTAAACCATCCAAATACATTCCGGTCGCTTTATTTTTAAACCTGAAATAACCCGAACCAGCGTCTTCTTGTATCCATTTTTGCGCCTCACTTCCACTATAGCTCCATTGTCCTGCGATTGATGGATTTGCTGTTCTGCTCATCCCGTCTATATACAATCCAGTAGCTCTGTTTTTAATCATAACCTCGCTCCCGCTATACTCTAGTGACCATTGCTGGGCACTGCTCCCACTGTAGGTCCATTGTCCTGTATTACTTCCCTGCGTTGTTCTGCTCATTCCGTCTATCAGCAGTCCAGTGCTTCTATTTGAAATGTTATAATAGGATGTGGCCTCACCAAGATCGTCACCATAAACAAGTCCTCTTCCCACAGTGCTCATATAAACGCGCCCGTAGATATTCATATCTCCCATTACAAAGTTCCCGTTTCCTGTACCTCCATATTCATGCGCATCATCATTAATGCGAGTCCAGTTGCTGCCTTGGTCTACCGAACGAAAAACTCCCGTAACACCGCTTACCGTACCCCAGATATAAATAGTTGGATAAGAAGCGCCAGCCTTTGCTTTACCAATTCCGACTGCCGAAGCGTTGCTTACAGTTGTTGAAGGTGTGGTAAAACTGGCACCGCCATTAACTGACCTTATCAGTCCGCCAGAATTCTTGGCAATCCATAAGTGCCCAGCATACCCAGGCACTGTTCTAATTAGGCTGGATCCCCCTGCTCCAACATTAGAAACCGTATTGAAAGAAGCACCGCCGTCTGTGCTTGCTTTTAAATCTCCGTTAGCTCTGTTGTAGGCATAAAATTTATTGTTTGTAATGGCATCAGATACTGGAATCGTATTAAAATTAATTCCTGTTACTGTCGTCCAGCTGGCTCCATTATTGGTAGAACGGTACATAGCGCTGGAAGATTCCGGAACATGCAGGATAGTTATGCCATCATAAGAAAGTCCAACCGTTCCGCGCGGTCCTGCCAGGGCTGCAGTTGTTTTTATCCAGTCAGTTCCTTGATTATTGGAATAGTACATATTCTCACCAAGCCTTACAATTTTATTGGCATTTCCTGATGCATACGCCAGTCCGGATGTGGTTCCCATTGCAGGCTTGTATTGCGGTGCAAATGTCGAAACATCAGTATGCTTAAATCCGTCATAATCTCCAATGACACTCATTAAAGGTCCGCCCGGAATACTGATTAACCCCAGCGGTACGCTCTCTTCAAGGCCGATGGCGTCAAACTTCCACGAGGTTTTTGACGCGTTAAGATCATCACAGGTAAAAATACCATTTCCCGATATTACACTTGCCTGATTGGTATTAAAAGGATTAAACTTGATGTCCCCAGTCCAGTGAATGGATGCTGAAGATCCTGAAATCCAAGTACAGCCATTGTCTAAGACATTGATTCCCGAATTTCCAACCAGATCTCTCCATGATGCACCGCCATCTGTACTTAAAAAGAAACGATCGGCATAAATTATATTGCCCTGTGCATTGGTATACTGCGCCATATAGGTATTCATTGATGAAGCAATCAGACGCTGCGGATTGGATGGGGCAACATCGATGCCGCCAAAAGGCCCCGAAAAGGATGATGGTGTAATATTGGTTAAGGCCCCTGTACTAGAAAGCTTCCAAATCTGTCCTGAAGAAGGGTTCCAAGGTCCTTCCTTATCAGCATAAGTGATTAATAAAGCCCTGTTGGAATCCAACACTGCTCGCTGAGGCATATAATTTATTGTGGCTCCCGAAACGGCATTCCAAGTATTTCCAGCATCTGTACTTTTATAAAGATTGGAAGCTCCAGTTCTGGAAACACCAGCATAAATAGTCTGAGTGCTGCCTCCAGAAACTGATGCAGAATCAAAGATTACAAAACAGATTCCGTTATCATTTGCCGTTGTCGTAACTGGAAATGACGATACCTTAGACCAAGTCGAACCGCCATTAGTACTTTTAAACAATCCGTCACGTCTGCTTCCGCAAAAAAGCACATTAGAATTGTTAGGGTCTACCGCCAATCGCTCGCCGTTAGATCTTCCCATACCGTTTCCATGCGCCTTAAATTGTGAGGTTACTATAGTTTCAGTAAAATTAACACCTCTATCGGTTGATTTTAAAATGGCTGTTTTCTGACCATTAAAATAATCGGTTCCTACCAGCATATAAACCACATTATTATCCTGAGGGTCAATTGCCAGCGATTCCACGCCCTGATAACCCAGCTGATCTACACTGGTCCAATCCAATAAGGGTATCCATCTGCTGCTAGATGCATCCCATCGATAAGCTCCTCCCACATCTGTGCGGGCGTATTTTAAATTGGCATCTGTTTTACTTGGAATAATACCGGTAACAAAACCTGCGCCTCCAATCTGAACGTTTTTCCAAACACTCTGGGCTTGGGAAACGAAAACTGATAAAATCAATACACATAATAAGTAAGCTTTTTTCATCTTGATTTGTTTTTTAAAAGTTTAAATTATTATCATCCTTACAATCTATCCTCACCCGAACCAATGTTTCTAAATTCTTAGCATTTTAGTACCGATAAGGGCTGCCGCACCAGAAATGCGGCAGTATAAATTCCTTTTTTTAAGAAATGGCCAATAAATGCCTAATCCTGAAAAAAAACTTTGAAAGGGGGTATCTTAAAATATTAGTTGGCCCCTGCTTTAATAGCATCTATCGTACGTTGGTCTTTTACAGTAAAATTACTCCTGTCTATCGCTGCTCCTATATCCCACCAAAAAGGTTTAATACCACGGGCTAATGCTTCTTTGGTTGTAAAATTTATCCAATAGTCCACCGAGGCGTTATGCATGGCCAAATCTTTGGGAAGATAAGCAGGACCACTACGTCTGTAAGCGCCATACTCTCCCATTATAACCGGTATCCCTTTATCAATAAATTTGGTTTTCATTTTGTTGTAATCAGCAATTATCTCGTCCTCTTCTCCGTATGTAGCATTACGGTCAGGTTCAATGGTGGAATGATGGTCTTTACCCCAGTAGTAAATCAATTTACCCCAGCTCTCATCTTTATTCCCGATACAAAATTGTGATGGTGTATAGTTATGCACCTCAACCATGAGGCGATTTGGCACCTGATCTGTAGGAAGCGTGTTCATCAGGTCAAATGTCAATCCAGGATTTGTTTGAGGACCTTGAACGATAAGAACTCGGTGACTGTTTCTTCCACCTGTAGAGCGAACAGCTTGAACAAACGTTTGGTGGTATGATGCTAATACTGCCATCTCCTCAGCATTTTTAGCATCCGGTTCGTTAGCGCTGGCAAACATAAGGTGCTCGTCAAAATCACGCATTGCAGTAGCGATTTGTTCCCATAATGCTTTTTGTTTAGCATTGACAGCCTCCTGCTTTGCTTTAGTGATGTTTTTTTCCAGCCATCCGCCGTCCCAGTGAATATTAAGCATCACATATATGTCGTTATTCACACAATAACCTACGACCTCTTTTACCCTTTTGATCCAATTCTGATCAAGATGTGCGGTAGCTTCGTTGTCAAGATGAAAATTCCAGGCACAAGGTATGCGAATAGCAGAGAAACCTAATTGCTTTACAGCTTTTACATATTCCTCTGTAATCACTGGACTACCCCAACCGGTTTCACCACCCGGCGCTTCAAATGTATTGCCAATGTTCCATCCCAGTTTAAATTTGGCAGCCAATTCAACCGCTGTGCTCATCCCTGCAGCATCAGCTGGCTTTGGAGATAAATTATAACCTGGAAACAAATTGGCAGTTTGTGTAACTGTTATGCGTCTTGCCTGTCCGTTATCTGCTGTAACAGTCAGCACAGCCGAACGGCTAACCCCGCTGTTGTTAGCAGAGGCTGTAAATGCGGTCTTCTCTGTACCTTGAGCCCCACTTAATTTACTTAATTGCAGCCAAGTTAAGGCTAAATTTGTTATGGTCCATTTACTGTTTGCTTCAATTGTAATTGGTTCAGATGTGCCTCCTTCAGGCATAAAAGAAACCGATTCTGTCGAAACTGTCAAATACGGCTCTTCCTCTGTACTTTTAGAACAGCTAAATAAGGATCCGCTGATCATAAAAAGCAACAGCATCTGATATAATAATTTATGCTTCATTTAAATTGTTTTAGGATTAGTGAATTTTTATTTAAAACCTGCGAAAAAATTCAGGTATTTAGAATATCCGCAGGCTTAATTCTTTAATTAATCTGCTCATTAATAATTTTTACCACTCTGATGTTATCAAAAGCAGCTTTAAAAGCTATACCGGAAGCTTCATAATTATGCAGATATATCTGGCAATTGGATTTTCCTTCTGCTCCAATCAGGTCTGTAATATTTTTCAAGATATCACCTTTTCCACTTCCTCCGTCACGAAACTGGGTAAAGGGAATGGTTACAGTTTGCCAGCCTGTTGTTTTAAAACCTGTTGGAGAACCCTGCCAAGGCTCATATCTTGCTAAATAATTTCCTGTTGAAGTTGCAACCATTATAGAACCGCCCAGCCAGGGATTTGGAACGTTTATTTCAAATTTAAAAGCCCAATTATCAACCGGATCTGAAAGACTTTCTGCAGGTATCCATTGTGTTTGACCAATTCTGACCGCATGACTCCAAGGCTGTCCGTCTCCACCAGATACAGAAGCAAAATCCATGACAAAGAAATTAGTTACATTTCCTCCAGGAAAAATAGAATTACTCTCGCCACTAACAATTTGCGCTCCTCCCCAATATTCCCAATTAGAAATATCATCTGCATTAGATATCACACCAGTTGTTTTATCATTCACATTAAATGCAGTAAGAATTTCACCTGATCCTGTAGTTATTTTTAAAGGACCGCTCACAGCTCCATCCGGCATTTTAAAACTTACTGCAGTTCCGTCATCTGAACCTGTAAATTCCTGTACGGACACGCCGGCAAAAACGAGTCCGCTGATCTGAAACAAATTTGCTCCATAAACAATCACCTCTTCCCCTGGCTGCGGATTTTCGTTTGAAATATGATCCAGCACTGGAGGTCCGGCTACTATATCAATATCAAAAATCACTTTTCCTTTCGGAGTAACCAGTTCAATGGTGTTTAAATCATTTTCAGCAACAGAAGGAAATGGAATCACCGCCGGCACCTGTACAACTGCATAGTTGTCAGCGAACAGCCCTCCATTAAAATCGACCGCGATACCATTGAAGGCAATCTTTACAGCATCTTTTAAATGGGATCCCTTTAAGACAACCCACTGTCCCGGTACCAGTTCATTAACCAATGTATCATTAGGAGCCGCCGCATAATTGCGCACTTCTGTGATAACCGGTCCAGCACCGGAATCTTCATCATTGTTGCAGGACACAAACATTGCCGCCACAAGCATCATACCTGCTAAAAGCAGGCGGGTAAAACTATTGTCTATTATTTTTTTCATAACTGTCATTATTTATAGTATGGAACTGACGGTTCATTTAACTTAGGGTTCACTACAACTTCTGTTGTCGGAAGCTGCAGGGTAAAAGTAGCGGATGTTGCAGGCGATATCGTTCCAATAGGATCGTTTGGCGTTGCTGTTTTTGAATCCTTATCATAATCAAACAGTACTCTCTGCTGATCACTTAAAAGCTGCACTGCTTTTTGAGGATTGTAATACGAGAGTCTAACCAAATCATACCAGTATTGTCCCTCACAGGCAAATTCCACTCTTCTTTCGTTCAAAATGATATCTTCATTAATCGAGGTAAGAGGAGCCACACCGGCACGAGTTCTTACTTTGTTAAAATACAGCAGTGCATCAGGATCACTTGTTGAGAAATCATTTCCAAGCACTGCTTCTGCATATACCAGATATACGTCCGCAAGTCTGAGAAGAGCGTTATGTTCAATAGATCCCAAGTAAGACATCGCAGGAGAATTATTGTCTGCTTCATTGCCTATGATATGCTTTTTCATCCCTACAGAAGCTGCAGTATAACCGCCTCCTGCGGCATTAAGCTCAGGATAATGGTCTCCCGGCAGCATAAAACTTGCTTTTCTTCGGATAGAATCCTGCTCTGTATAAGCTAAATACAAATCGTAGCTCACGCCTGGAGATCCCCATGCGCCTCCTTTTTGAGGATTAATGTCATTGCTTGGAGAGTAAGTCAGTAAATGACTGCCATGCATCCATTCTGTAGTGGCAGACCATTGCAGGGCAAAAAGCGATTCTTGATTATCGTTAAACTTGGTTTTAAAAAGATCTGCATAACTAGGAAGCAGGCTGAGTCCGCTGTTTGCGATAACATCTTTGGCGTAGGTTTTAGCCAGATTTAAATATTCTTGATTGCGGCTTCCTCCAGTCTGGCCTATACCTGCTCTAGTCAAGTAGACCTTGCTTAACATTCCTTTAGCTGACCATGATGTAACTCGGCCCGGCTGATCGGTTTTAGGCAGGTTTTCTGCTGCAAAGGCCAAATCTTCGATTACAAATCTGTATACGTCCTCTATTTTATTTTTATTGACTAGAGGCGATTTTATCAGTTTGGTGTTATCTTCTATAATAGGCACCTCCCCCCAAAGCATTGCCAAATGATAATAGGCCATAGCACGTATGAATCTTGCTTCGGCTACAGCGCCATTTTTATCGGTAGCCGCAACCGTTGAAGGTGTTTTTTCATTAATAGCGTTAATAGTCGTATTGCAATGTGCCACTATAATGTAAAGTGCTGCCCAGCCTGTTGTTAAACGTCCGTTGGATCCTGAAAGGGTAAAAGTGTTAAGCTGCACCAGATCCGAGCCCTGATATTGAAGAATAAGATTTCCGCTTAATATATCTCCTAAAGGCAGGTATGCCGTATTATTCCATTGTGCCCAGATTTTGCCGCCGTATAATGCCGCCGTGGCTAAACGAAGCTCTTCTTTGTTCTGGTAAAAATTCTCTGTGCTTATTTCGGACTGTGACGGACGGTCAAGAAAATCGTCCTGGCATCCGATGAGCACCGCTGAAACCAGCAGGCTTAAAATGATATTTCTATAAATTGTGCCCATATTTTTGTTTTGTTTCATTTTTAGTTAGTTAATCCTAGATTAAGTCCAAATGTAAAAGATCGGGACTGCGGATAGAAACCATTATCAATTCCCGCCTGCAAAGGATTCCACGATCCTACCTCAGGATCCATTCCTGTGTAGCTTGTAATTAGAAATGGATTGCTGACATTTACATACAGCCTAAGCGAACTTATATGTATTTTTTTCATCATTTCACTTGGAAAAGAATAGCCTAAAGTCATGTTTCTGCATCTTATAAAAGAGCCATTCTCCACATATCGATCAGAAAAACGGTTGTTTCTGTTGCTGTCATTATTTTTTAGTCCGACAATTGAAGTCTCAGGATTAGTCACATACACGTTATTCACATCTGAAGCCGAACCATTAGGATCAATTAAAGCCAATACAGCGTGATCTTTCAAAGACTTCAAATAACCGTTATTGGTAAGAGGATTGTCTCCATTAATTCTCATTCCGTTCACAACCTCACTGCCTTGATTGGCAGTAAAGAAAATATTCAAATCAAAACCTTTGTAAGTAAAAGTATTTCCAAGTCCAAACTGAAAGTCTGGAACAGGCGATCCTAAAAATGTCTGATCCTTTTCAGTAATCACTCCATCTCCGTTAAGATCCTTAAATTTAAGATCTCCATACCACACTCCACCCGAATTAGGAGTAATTGGCAGTACTGTTCCGTCAGTATTGGTTGGAAGTGCATGGTTTTTAAAATCTTCTGCTGTAGCAAATACACCGTCTACTTTATAACCGTAGAATGATCCTATGGAACCGCCTACTACAGTTCTAGACACCACATCTCCGCCATAATATCCTGGAAGGAAAGCTCCGTCAGTATTTAATTTCATTACTTTATTTTTATTGTGAGATAAAGTAAAATCTGTAGTCCATGTAAAATCTCCATGTTCCATATTTCTTGAACTCAAATGAAGATCAATGCCTCTGTTGCGAACCTGTCCAATATTAACATAAGGAGCATTGATGGCTCCAGGCGAATACCCCACAATAGTTCCTGAATATAATGGAAGAGGAATCTGCATCAGCAATCCGTCCGTCATACGGTTGTAAACATCGACAGATAAATTAAGTTTCCATCCAAACAGCGCTGCATCAAGTCCAATATTTCCGTATTTGGTTTTTTCCCATTCTACTGCTGGATTTGCGATATTGGTAGTCATTTGCGCATTACCAGAAAGTCCTGTTGATACCGATTCTAAAGTTGACAGATAGGCATTGTTTCTAACATTTTGATTGTTGGTAAGTCCATAACCTGCTCTTAACTTTAATTCGTTAACGATTTTAGAACCTTTTAAGAATTTTTCATTGTTTAATTTCCATGCAAATGCCCCAGAATACGTAGTCACCCAACGGTTATCAGGCGCAAATTTCGAAGAACCGTCAGCACGGATATTTGCCGTAAAGAGATATCGGTCATCATAGATAAAATTTAAACGTCCGAAGTACGATTCTAGTGCGCTGTCTCCTTTTGTACCTCCATTGGTAGCCGTAGTGATATCGCCGCTTCCTATATTGGTTACATTATTAGAAATGAAATTTCTTCTTCCAGCAGAAACACTTTCAAACTGTGTCAGCTGGGCCTCATGTCCTAAAAGAGCATTAAAATTGTATTTTTTATTAAAGACTTTTGAATAGGTGAAGAAACTTCTAAATGTGGTAAAATAGTCTTGATTGTAAGCGTAAGAAGCTTCATTGGTCACTTTTTCAGCTAGTCCGAATTTATAAGTCGGACTAAACTTGTCTTCTGTCTTATAAAGAAAATTACCTGAGATCTCATTACGAAAAGAAAAGTCTTTCGTAAACGCAATATCAATATAAAGATTACCAAAAAACTGATTTCTCTTCGGATTATTTTTATTGATAAGTGCCAATGCATAAGGATTTACACGTTTTGCAATCCATCCTTCACTGCTTTCTTCTCCTGCAAAACTTCCATCGGCATTTCTAATGGGTATATCCGGTGTCTGGCTTAATGCCTCTTGAATAACATTTGATCCAGTAGAATTCACATTCTCATCAATGTGAGTCAGCTGCATACTAGTTCCTAACTTAAGCCAGCTCGTTGTCTTATTATCCAAGTTCAAACGCACTGATGCTCTGGTAAATTCAGATCCTAAGGCTATCCCTTCCTGATTAAAATACGATCCTGAAAGCAAATACTGTGTTTTTTCAGAACCGCCGCTTAAAGTAAGGACATGATTTACTGTAGGCGCTTTACGAAACAATTCTTCTTGCCAGTTGGTACCCTCTCCTAAATAATTTGGATTGGCAAACTCTGGTCTTTCGTCAAAACCCCATACTGCTGCCCTCTGGTTAATAAATGTGGCATATTCCCTTAAATTCATTGTCGGATACTGCTTGATAAGCTCTTGAAATCCAGTTGAAACCTCATAAGTTATTTTAGCTGCACCTTCCTTACCTCTTTTTGTAGTAATTACAATTACACCATTTGTAGCCTGCGAACCATAAATTGCTGTCGCCGAAGCATCTTTCAATACATCTACCGATTCGATATCTGAGGGGCTTATGGTCGCTAGTGGATTGGTACCATTACCAGTGTCAAAACTTTGGCCAATGATAACCCCGTCAATTACATAGAGAGGCGAACTGCTGCCAAACGAAGACATACCTCGTATCTGGATGTTTACACCTCCTCCAGGCTGCCCCGAAGTCTGTTGCACTACCACACCGGCTACTTTTCCTTGCAGTGCCTGATCAAAAGTAACAGGCTGTGTTTTGCGGAGTTCATCACCGCTAATGGAAGATATGGCTCCTGTAAGGTCTTTCCTTTTAGCCTTTCCGTACCCGATCACCACTACTTCGTTTAGTGCTTTTTGATCCTCTTTCATTTGGATTGTAAGCTGGTCATCGGTAACTTTTACTTCCTGCTTGACAAAACCCAGATAGGTAAACACAATGGTTTCTCCGATTTTTGCTGTGATGGTAAAACCTCCATCGGCATCTGTGACCGCTTTCTGATCTTTTCCTTTAAGCTGAATATTGACCCCAAAAAGAGGCTGCCCATCTGTTTCTGATGTAACAGTACCCTTAATTCTTTTTGGATCAGAATTTTGGGCTGACATCAGTCCGGCATAAAATAGCATCGCTATAATAATGCCTGTATTAAAAAGACTGTAACTGCGCTTTTTAATGCATCGCATTCCTTTTTTTTCATTCATAATTTGATTGGTTAGGTATTAGTTAATAAGCTGGTTTGTCTCTTCGAAAAAACCTTAGAGACAGGGAACAAATTAACAATAAAGACTAGCCAAACTATGGTTCTATTTGTATCAGAAAAAGGGTCAAATTGTAATCATTACTAGACTTATGATAAAAAAAGACAGCTATTTATTTCATTAAAATATTTTATATCATAATTTTTTATGATATTATCAATACCTAACACTAAATCAATACTAGCTGAGAAAGCAGCTCATGCAGAAGCATTCGTGGTGTTCTCGTTACAAAATCTAAGAGAGAATTTAGCAGATACAGCGCCGGTATCTTCAAAAAATAGAAATTTCAAGAAGCTAAACTGTTATTTTAATAATTTATTTATCTTTTTCACTAAGATACTTAGTTCATGAGCAAAGTTAATAGTACTGATTTATTATCACGATATCAAGCTGCCAGCAGAAAATATTCTGATGCATCTGTATTTATTCACGCTGTAATTACAAGAAAATAAAGACTTTAGGAAGCAGACCGCATATATTTAGGACTTATTCTTCATAAATCTATAACCGTGGGAGAAATCTCTAAACTTTCAGGTTTAAGCATAGGTGCCGTAACGGGATTAATAGACCGGTTGGAAAAAATGAAACTCTTGGAAAGGCAATTCATCAAGGAAGACCTAAGAAAAGTCATCATTGTTCCGAATGTCGAAAATAGTATGAAGCTGCTTAAGCCGTTTTTTGATAAACTGCAGGAGAAAACTATGGCATTGCTTGCCATTTTTTCAGAAGAACAAATAGAAACTATAGAAAGCTATTTTATCAAAGCCGCAGCCATAATGGAGGAAACAAAAGATAATTTAAACAAAAAATAATATAGAAGGTCTTACTGCAATTAACTGACCAGAGCTGAAATATGGCTCTGCATCACCACTTATCTACTTTTTAATGAATGGCGCACAGATTTTCGAAACTCTGGTTTTTGTGCCTAAATGGACCGAAGCTGCCCCTGAAAATTTTAAGCTTTTACTGGATGGAAATTACAGGCTGTTAGATACTCTTGTTATTTTAGACACTTTTTGACCTTTAATTGATTTCTCCACTTGACGGAAATCTTGCTGTTGATATAGTATTTGTACAATCTATTGTACTAATGCAAAAATGGATAATTTCACAATTGTACCATCACATTAGAGAACATCTGAAATGAAATTCACTGAAATATAAAAACATTAAAAAAAAAAATTAACAAAACAATCGCTATTATTTTCATCAATTAATACAAAACATTATGAAATATTTTAAAATCTAACTGTATTAGCGATAAAAGTTTTAGATTTGCTGTTAAACACAAGCAATCATATTCCTTCGATGAAGAACACTTCAGAAGATATTTTTTTATGGCAGCAGATTAAAAAAGGTGACATTACCGCCTTTGAAAAGCTGTATGATATCTACGCTGATGTTTTACTTACTTTTGCTTCACAATATACTAATGAAACTTCGATTGCTAAAGATACTATTCATGATGTTTTTTTAGACATTTATAAATACCGCAGTGGACTTGCTCAAAATGTAAATGTAAAATCGTATTTGTTTAAAATCACACAGCGTAATGTTTTAAAAAAGCACAAAGCTTCTAAAAAAATGTTTTCTATCACCTCTGATTATGATTCAGTTATTTTAAAAGAACTCTCTTTTGAAGATACTTTAATTGAAGAAGAAAATAATACTGCTCTTAATTCAAAATTAGCATTTGCGATGCAGGAACTAACCGAAAAGCAGCGCAAAGCTTTATTCTACAGATTTAATGAAGACAAACCTTATGAGGAAATTGCTTCTATTTTAGACATTTCCATAGAGTCTTGTAGAACACTGATTTACAGATGTTTGAAAGAACTTCGAAAAAAACTTTAAAAAAAGGTTATTTTTTTGTCTATGTTTTACAAGAGTTGTTCTCTTAGTAAATATATACCCCATAAAAACATCGCCTTGCAAATTAATTTTAACAAAATATCGAACGATGAAAAAGATTCTTTAAAGAATCAAATTCGTCTTGGACTAATCGAACTAGCCGAAGAAGAATCTAAGCGCAGGAAGAAAAAAAGACTTCTCGCCTATTCTGCCGCTGCAAGTGTTGTTTTATTAGTCTCTCTATCTGTATTTATCAATCCGAATAATACTGTAGGCAGTAAACCGCAAACAGCATTAGAGCTATTTGCCGCAAGTAATACTTCGACTGATTCTAATATTGATTTAGAAGAAATCTCGCTTGTTTTACAAGACAAACAAACTATCGCGGTGCAGGATAGTGCGGTTATCAGTTATGGTAAAAATGGAAAAAAAGTTACGGTTGGAAAACAAGCTATAAACACAAATTCAAGCGTGGCTGCCTTTAATACTGTGCGTGTTCCTTATGGAAAAAGAACACAGATTGTATTAACAGACGGAACAAGAGTATGGCTGAATTCTGGCTCTTCCCTAATCTATCCGACTCAATTTGATGGTTCTATCCGTGAAGTTTATTTAACAGGAGAAGCCGCTTTTGACGTAGCGCATGATAAAACCAAACCTTTCTTTGTAAAAACAAAAGAATGTAATGTACGCGTACTTGGAACTGTATTTAATGTAAGTTCTTATCCTGAAGATAAAAACGTTCAAACTGCTTTATTAGAGGGAAAAGTAAGAATTACTTATACTAAAAAAGGAATTTTAAGCAATCAGGAAATTCAGGAAGATTTAAATCCAGGAATGATTGCAACGATCAATAAAGATAAAAAACAGCTCAAAGTTGAACGAAAAGATGTTGCCTCTATATTGTCGTGGAGAGATGGTTATTTTACCTTCAAAAGCCAGTCATTAGGAACTATTTTAAACAAGCTCTCAAAATATTATAAAATTGAATTTATTAAAGGTTCAAACTTGAATTTAGAAACCAGCTACTCAGGATCTTTTGCCTTAAATGAAAACCTGAATTCGCTGGCCGCTGCTTTGTCC
Organism: Flavobacterium johnsoniae; assembly: GCF_001879205.1. Taxonomy (GTDB): domain Bacteria; phylum Bacteroidota; class Bacteroidia; order Flavobacteriales; family Flavobacteriaceae; genus Flavobacterium; species Flavobacterium johnsoniae_A. The sequence goes on along the minus strand of NZ_MLFK01000007.1, from coordinate 607,730 downwards.
AGTATTACCAATAACAACTGCACTGTAAACGCAAACCAAAGAACTATTACAATTAAATAAAAAAATCAATTCTAAAAACCACCAAAGCCTATGATATAAGACCAGAGATACACATATCAACCTTATTTATAAACTAACCAAAAAAAAACCAAAAGATGTTGGCGCATCTTTTGGCAGTTGTAGAACAGCGGCCAATCCTAATTGACTGCATCTTAATCCAAAACAAAATTATGAATAAAAAACATAATTCAGAAAAATTATTTTCTGAACGATACCACTATTACCTATATCTGCTGCTTATGAGATCTCTTACTGCATTTATCTGGATAAGTATGTGTAGTTTATATGCGAACCCTTCTTCAGGGCAAAATAAAATACATGTTCGTTTCAAGAACGCGCCGCTCACGGAGGTATTTTCTACTTTAGAAAAACAGGCGAACTATGTCTTTTTCTATAATGATGATGTACTTAATTCTGCCACTACAATTACATTGGACAAAGAGGCAACTTTAGAGGAAATTTTAAACAATGCTTTCAAAAACAATAATCTTACTTATGATATTATCGATAAACAAGTTATTGTAAAGAGAGCTAAAAAAAGACCCGAACAGCTGGAGTATGAATTAACAGGGAAAGTGACCGATAAAAAAGGCGCACCGCTTATTGGAGTAAATGTTGTCTTGAAAGGAAAACAAACTTGGGACATTACCAGAAAAGAAGGTGATTATCGCATGAGAGTCGCTCCAAATGATACTATCGTTTTTAGTTCTTTGGGTTTTAAAACGGTAACCATTCCTGTAAACAATAAGAGAATAATTGATGCCGTGCTTGCTGCAGATGTAATGGAACTCCACAGCGTAGAGATTACCGTTTCTAACGGATATACCGAAATTCCAAAAGAAAGAGTAACCGGATCTATCGGGTTAATAACTGCTAAAGAATTGGCAGAAGTGCCTACAGTAGATATTCAATCAAGGCTGGAAGGAAAAATTGCCGGTGTAAATGTAGATCCAAGAACAGGTACTATCAGCGTGAGAGGAACTAACAATTACAGCGGTACAGGACAGCCGTTAATCGTAATTGATGGTTTTCCGCAATCGAGAGAAGATTTTGCTTTCTCTAGAAGAGGTGTTCCGGGATCTTCTATTTTAAGTTATCTTAATCCAGATGATGTAGAAAGCATTTCGGTTTTAAAAGACGCTGCTGCGAGTTCGATCTGGGGTTCTGCGGCCGCCAACGGTGTCATTGTAATTACAACCAAAAAAGGCAGAAAAGGAGAACCAGTTATAAATTTTAACACCACTACAACGGTAGGTGAAAAAATTGATTTGGGAAAACTGCGTGTCATGAATTCAGCTCAATATATTGATTATGAAAAAGATCTTGTTAACGGCGGTTTCGCTGCTGATAATATTTCGAACTGGCAGGCTCTTAATCCAAGCGCAGCGCAGGAAATAATGTTTAGACAAAAAAGAGGCGAAATTTCTTTAGCTCAAAGAGATCTTCTGCTAAACCAGTTAGGACAAAATAATAATTTGGATCAGATAGACAGATACTTATTAAGAAATTCATTTACCACCCAGTATGATTTATCTATAAATGGCGGAAACGAAAAAAGCACCTACTATTTGTCTTTAGGTTATAATAAAGACAATGCGGCAATGCAGGGAAATGATTCTAAATCGTATAATATCACATTAAACAACTCCTTTCAGCTTAAAAGTTTCTTAAAACTGAATACAGGAATCAATTATGTGCCTACGACGTACCAAACCAATACTGTTGCAAACGAAGCCTTATCAAATGTATCGGCTACAGCTTTGCGTCCGTATGATATGATTGCCGATGAAAATGGAAATGGAATCAGCCGTTATTTTCTTTTCACGCCAGCGGTATCAAAAGGATTTGAAGCAAAAGGTTATTTGCCCTGGTCTTACAATTATTTAGATGAACTGAATTATTCTAATGTAATAACAAAAGGAGCTAATTTAAGATTAAATGCAAGTTTAACAGCTACAGTTACAAATTGGTTAAATTTTGAGGCATCGGGAATGTATACTTCCATAACAAATAAAACCAAATCTTTAAGTGAGTTGGATAGTTATTATACCCGAAACATGATCAATCAGGCAACATCTGTTAATTCTGCTGGAAAGTTAGTGTATGGTATACCGCTTGGATCTTATTTATCTAATACGAATGCTAGCAACGACACTCAGAGCATGCGTTTTCAGATGAATATCAATAAGAATTTTAACGAAGATAACAGTTTACACTTTTTAGCAGGTACAGAAATCAGAGAAGAACGCAGAGAAGGTTCCAGCCAAAGATATTATGGCTACAACATGGACACTAACTCGGGACAAGCCGTAAATCCAACAGTTTATTACACTACCGTTTACGGATGGCAGAGTATAATTGGAAGCTCAGATACTAGTATTAGCAAATCAAGAAACCGCTATTTATCGTACTATGGATTAGGCTCGTATGATTTTATGAACCGTTACCATATTTCAGGAAGTGTTCGTTTTGATGACACCAACCTATTAGGGGCTTCTAAAAAAAATAGAGCTATCCCGCTATGGTCTGCAGGAGCAAAATGGGATATTAATAAAGAGTTTTTTTTAAGAGATGTCAGCTGGCTGAGCACTTTAGCATTTAGAGCTACTTACGGTAAAGCAGCAATCTCTCCTGCCGGTGGTTTTGGAAGCCAAAGCCCTGTAATCAGTATTGGATCTGTCGATTTTAATACGCAATTGCCTATTGGATCTATCAGTGTCCCTGAAAATCCAGAAATTAGATGGGAAACAACGACAACAACAAATTACGGTATAGATTATGGTTTTTTCAACAATCGTTTACGAGGAAGTGTCGATTTATACTATAAAAAAACAAATGATATTCTAGTGAATCTGCCATTTAATCCAACTTACGGCTGGCCATTTGTAAATTATAACGCTGGTACTTTAAAAGGACATGGAATAGATTTTACTATTTCAGGAGCTATTGTAAATGCTGAATTTAAATGGAACAGTACTGTAAATCTTGGTTACAATACAAATGAAGTTACAGACTCTCGTTTTAAAGCGACAACTACTAACCAATATCTATCTGGTGTAACAACAGAAGGTAAAAAAATCGGATATGTATATGCCTATCACTGGGCAGGATTGGACAGCAGCGGACAATCTACCATACGCAAAAAAGACGGTACAATTGTAAATTCAAGTCAGGGAATTGGAGCAGTAGATAAAGACGATCTAAAATATATGGGAACTACATTTGCTCCATATTCTGGAGGTTTCATGAATGATTTCTCCTTTAAAAACTTCAGATTAGGAGTGCAGATCACCTATTATGGAGGACACGTGTTTAGAAATACAGTTTTACAAAATTACCCTTCTTACACAGGAGTGCAAAACGGAGCTGTTGCAAAAGATGCACTTGTTGCAGATCGCTGGAGACAAGCCGGAGATGAAGCTAATACAAATGTTCCTGGTCTGGCAAACATCAGTTTTAATAGTTTAAACCGTTACCAAATGGCAGACATTAATGTACTTCCTGCAGATAACATTCGACTACAGCAGGTTGCACTAGGTTATAATGTACCTAACCAATGGTTAGAAAAAACTTTTATAAAATCATTGAGTTTTAATTTCGCAGCAAGAAATTTAGGATTGTTATGGGTTAAAAACGATTTAGGAATTGATCCTCAGTATTTGTCAAACAACAACTACAATACACTTCCTCCACAGCGTACCTACACCTTACAATTTAACTGCGGTTTTTAATTTTAAAAAAACAGATTTATGAAATTTCTTAAATTCACACTATATATTCTGCCTGCACTTCTGCTAAACTCTTGTAGAGATTATGTTGAAGTAGAGCAAGTTGGAAACAACAGAATTTTAAAATATACTTCAGATTACAGAGCCATTGCTAATGCCTACACCGACATTAGCGGTTCTGGAGGAATTTATTTGTTGGCCAATGCCGATGCAGAATTTCCTGCGACCTATCAAAATGGCGTAAGTACAATTTGGGCAAACAGTTATACCTGGCAGGACAAAATCTACGATCCTTCTCAGGGAGATTCAGATTACATTGGGTTATACAAAGCCGTTTATTACAGTAACGTTCTTTTGGACGGCGTTATGGGCAGTGAAAAAGGAACAGATGCCGAGAAAAAAGAAATCTATGCCGAAGCCTTTGTTCATAGAGCATTTGCATACCTTCAGTTAGTAAACACTTACGGTCCTCAGTTTGATCCAGCTTCTGCTAATTCAGAAAAAGCGGTTCCGCTATTATTAAAACCAGAACTGTTTTCATCATTGGACAGAAGTACAGTCGGTCAGATTTACGATCAGATTATTTCTGATTTAAAGAGTGCTTTGGCAAATGATATCCAGGATACACCTCCTTTTAATGTGCTTCCATCCAAAAAAGCAGTTTATGCATTATTGGCAAGAACGTATCTTTATATGGGCCAATATCAATTGAGTCTCGAAAATGCTGAGAAGGCCTTACAAATGCAAAATGGATTAATTGATTTAAAAACATTTGCAACGGGTTACAGTTATCCCGTTTTAATTCAGAACCCTGAGGTTATATTTTCAAAAACTTTGCTGTTAACTTATAACAGAGCACCTCTTTCTAATGATTTGCTAAGTAGTTTTGGAACCACCGATTTGCGTTATGATTACTATACAATAGCTGGTAACGTTTCTATTTCTCCAACTTACACTGGAAGAGGTTTTGGAATTGCCACCTATAGCAATACAAACGGAATTAACGTGGGAGTTTCGGTTCCCGAAATGTATTTAATCGCCGCTGAATGTTATGCCAGAGCAGGACAAACTCAAAAAGCCGTGGATTATCTTAATATTCTTAGAGCAAAAAGATTCAGAGCCAATGCAGCTTATCAGGTAAGTGCTGCAACAAGTACTGAAGCTTTAAATCTTGTTCTAACAGAAAGACAAAAAGAATTTATAGGAAGAGGTTTCCGCTGGTTCGATCAGCGAAGATTAAATCTTGATCCGGCTTTTCAGAAAACATACACACGAATTTTTAAAGGAAATACCTTTACCCTTGCTCCTAACAGCGATGGATATGTATTCCCAATCAATCAAAATTACATCGATTTAAACCCGGAACTGGGCAAATAAATTCATTACAATGTTAAAAAAATTAAATATCAAACTTTTGGTATTGGCGTTTTGCGCCCTTACCATAAAAGTTTCGGCTCAAGAAGTTACATCCAGATTACAAGGAATGGCAGACATTCCTATTTCTGGAACGACTATAAATATGACGTATGATCCAAAAGGCGGTCCATTAGAAAACATACAAGAAATCAACGGTTATGCGTATGTTTTCAATGATTACAGATGGGAAATTGAAGATATTAAAATGAAAAAAAATGGCAGTACTTGGAATGCCGATTTTACGGTTCCGAAAAACTGTGCTTTTATGGCTTTCAAATTCTATGGCAATACCGAAAATGGATTAGTTACAGACACCAATCAGGACAAAGGGTATATGCTGGTAGCTTTTAAAGAGCCAAAAGTAAAAATGCCCGGAGCCGATTTGGCTTGGGCAACTTTTAGAAACAAAAACTTCAACGGAGAGTTTAACGGATATTTCAAAGATTTTTCTATTGATGGAGATGCAACCGAATATTGGTTAAAAAAAGAAGTGCAAGACCATCCAGACCGATTTCCTGAATTTTTTGATACCTACATCAAAATCCTGAAAAAACAAAAACCTGAAAAATTTGAGGAGATTGCGCCTAAAGTTTTAACGCAATTCTCAAAAAACACAAAAGGAATGCCTGAAGAAGTTTTTGTGAAACTCCGCAGTATTTATCTGTTTGATTTAAAAGATCAGAAAAAAGCAGATTCTTTAGAAACAGTTATTGAAAAGCAATTTCCAAATGGGGCTTATTTAAGATTTAATGCCTATCAAAAAATCAATAAAATTGCTGATGCAGCTGAGAAGTACAAAGCGGCTAATCAATTTTTAACTGATTTTCCATACAGTAAAGAAGTGCCCGCATCACAAAACTATCTGTATGACAATATTGTAAAAATAAAATTTGGCTATTATTTCGAAACTAAAGATTACAAAAGTATTCTGGCTCTGATTCCAACAATGAATTTTGCCTCAGTCAATGATGGTTACCACCAGTATATTTCAAAAGCTTTATATCTAAAATCGGTAGATCCGGCAGTAATCGAAACAATGGCTGTGCCTATGATAAAAGAAATGAAGGCAAAAGTAAATGACCTGTCTTATATGCAGGGAATTTACTGGTCTCCAAATCAGGCAACAGAAAATGCTAAAAATCAATTGAACAATGAATTAGTCATTCAGATTCGTATGTTCGATATGCTGAAAAAATATCCAGAAGTTCTGGAAACTTTTGATGCGCTTCCATTAGAAAAACGTTACGAAAAAGCAAGCATTAACGACATACACGTAAGAGCTTTAGAAGCCTTAAACAAACCTATTATCGAGGTATTGAAAAATGCAGCAAGAAGAAATACTTTATCAGAAGGAATGACGGCTAAATTGAAAGAAGCGTATTTAAAAGAAGGCAAAAAAGAAAGTGATTTTCCTGCCTATTTAGAGCAGCTGAAAAAAGAAAACAAGTCTGAAGAAAAAATCGCTTTTATCGATATCGCCGCTCCGGCCATTAAAGTTCAGGGAACCGATGGAAAAACAAAGCAATTGGATTTAAACAGCGGTAAAATTATCGTAATCGATTTTTGGGCAACTTGGTGCGGACCTTGTAAAAAGGCTTTTCCAGCGATGCAGCAATTGGTTACCAGCTTCAAAGAAGACCAGCAAGTTGAAGTGTACTTCATCAGCACGCAGGAAAATCATGAAGGTTACAAAAAAGCAGCTGTTGCCTATCTAAAAGAAAAAGGACTAAAACTAGATACTTATTTTGATTTAATAAAAAAAGGCGGTTCTACAAACAATGAATCTTTCTCAAAGTATGCAGCAATTTTCAAATCCAGCGGTATTCCTAGAAAAGTAGTAATCAAAAACGGAAAAATTCGTTTTACTTCTGAAGGTTATTCTGGAAATCCCGGACAATTGGTTGATGAACTTACAGGCGTTATCAACGCTTTAAAGAACGAATAATTCGCTTTCTGAAAATCTAATTATATGAAAAAAATAGTCTTACTATGTACATTCGCTTTGAGTGTACATAGTTTATCTGCACAGAAAAAAACAGTTGACCAATCGGCTTATCAGTCGTGGGAGAGAATTAACAGCAAGTCTTTATCCTATACTGGTAAATGGATGTCCTACAGTTCTGTATTTCAAGATGAAGAAAAAGAAAATAAAAAGCAGATTATTGTTCAGGAAGCTCCAAAAGGGAAACGTCTGGTTTTTGAGAATATCAGTGATCTGAAATTCATTGGAAAAAAAGACTGGATTCAGTACACTAAGAAAGACAGTACCATACTCCAAAATTTAAAAACGGGAGCAAAAAGACTTTGGAAAACAAAACATTATACCAATGCTCTTACAGGAACTGATTTTCTATACTACACGCGTCCTGAGGCTGAAAAAGGTCCTTTTTTTCTCCAGCGCTTGGTTTGTTACAATTTAGAAAGCAATGACAGTATTGCTGTAAACAACATTAAATCATCTCGTTTTTTAAAAAACAAATCCATTGTATACGCACAGATCGAAAAAGACAAAGTGTTTCTAAAACACGGAAATCCAGGCGGTAAACAAGAAACTATCTATAGTGGGAAAGCTTCTGATTTTGGAGATTTTCAATTAAACGATAAAGAAAACGGCGGTACTTTTACTTTAAAAGGAAATAACAGCTCCGATTTTAATATGGTTTATTATTTTAATCTCAATACTAATTCAACAAAAGCCGTATTCAATTATGATGATATCAAGTTAAGCGAGTCTGGTTATTCGATTTCAAAAACAGCGTATGGATTAAATGAAAATAGTCGCTTTATCACCTTGTCAGTAAACTCGAATAAGCGTCCGGAAAATACTCAGATTCCAAAATCGGGTGTTGAAATCTGGAGATCGAATCAGGGAACAATGGAACGCAGACAGGAATTGTTGAGAAGTTCCAAAACACTTCCAAGCGAGCAGAAATTTCTTTATGATATCCAAAATAAAAAAGTAGTCAAAATTGCTTCAACTAGTGAATTTGATCAGGTTTTAATACCAGAATCTGGCAGCTTTAAAGGTGTTTATGGTTTAGATAAAAAACCGTATGCCGTAGAAGTAGACTGGACTTTTAACGAACGTAATGATGTTTACTGGATCGATGCCGAAACAGGAAAATCTACAAAAATATTAACAGGCGTTTTTGGCAGTCCAACTTGGAATCCGCAGGGAAGTTTTGCTGTTTTTTATGATGAAAAGGCAAAAGTGTGGACCGTTTTTGACAGCAGTTCTATGCAATTCAAAAATATCAGTTTACAAATTCCTTTTCCGATTTCAGATGATAATGTAGATATGAAATCGGCAAATACCGCTTACGGAATCGCGGGCTGGTTAGATAATGGAAACACAGTCGTTTTATACGATCAGTTTGATTTGTGGGCTATTGACCTGACCAATCAAAAAAAGGCGTATTCGCTCACGCAGCAGTATGGAAGAAAAAACAAAACGGAACTTCGATATGGAGAACAAGGTTATTTTGGAAATTTAGACAACATAAAAACCATTACATTAAATGGTTTCGATACAGAACATAAATCGAAAGGGGTTTATAAATTAGTCGATGCCAATTCTATTACAAAAATATTAGCTCCTTCAGAATATAACGTACGCATTGAAGACGTTTCTGGAGATAATTCGAGTGTTTTATTCTCTAAAGAAAGCTATACTACTTTTCCAGATTTATGGTGGGGAACTGAAAATTTTAAATCACAGCAAAGAATTACCAACATCAATCCACAGCAGAAAGATTATGCCTGGGGAACTTCTAAATTGCTGAGATGGAAAACTTTTAACGGCAAAGAAAACCAGGGAAATCTATATCTTCCGGACAATTACGACAGCAAAAAAACATATCCAGTAATTGTTCATTTTTACGAAAAACATACTGAAGATTTTAATCAGTACCATCAGCCTGAAGTCAGCACTTCCAATATTAATATTCCAACTTTTGTAAGCCAGGGTTACATTGTTTTCCAGCCAGATGTACATTATACGTATGGCGACGTTGGAAACAGCGTGTACAATGATGTCATCAGCGGGATTGAATATTTAATTTCAAAAGGCATTACGGAGAAAGGCAAAATTGGAATTCAGGGACATAGTTTTGGCGGTTACGAAACTTCTTTCTTAACTACAAAAACCAATCTTTTCAGCTGTGCAATTGTGGGTTCCGGGGTAAGCAATTTTACTGCCAATTATCCTGTAATGCGATCCAATGGTATTTCGACAATGTTTAAATACGAAGCCGATCAATATCGCATGGGAAGTTCTATGCACGACAATCTGGACGGATACATCAAAAATTCGCCTATATTTTCGGCTAAAAACATCCAAACGCCAATCCTTATTTTTCACAATGATAATGACCGTGCAGTGCCTTATCAGGAAGGACAATCTTTGTTTTTTGCACTTCGACGTTTAGGCAAAACTGCTTTATTAGTGAATTACAAAAAAGAAGGACATACTTTAGATGATGCGGCGAATAGAAAAGACTGGACGCTCAAAATGCAGCAGTATTTTGACTTTTATTTAAAAGGGGCCGCGCGTCCTGACTGGATGTAATATAAGCCGATACCTTTATACACCCCAAAGACTGTTATTTGGAGGTCTCGTATGAGACCTTCAAACTAACAGCAGTAACTTCCTATACTTTTTTCAAATAAAAATTCAATCAAAAAAAGAACAATAACTATCAAAAATGAAAACAAAATTAATTCTAGCGCATTTCCTGCTTCTGGGTTTATCTCAAGTTTCTGCGCAGTTTAAAACTACGTTTCCGCTTCCGAAAGAAGTCGCACACGGAACGCTTCCAAATGGGATGCAGTATTTTATCATGCACAACGAATGGCCAAAAGACAGAGCCGATTTCTATTTCGTGCAAAACGTTGGGGCAATTTTAGAAAATGACGATCAGGACGGATTAGCTCATTTTTTGGAACACATGGCTTTTAACGGAACAGAGCATTTTAAAGGAAAAGGAATCATCAACATGCTGGAAAAACAAGGTGTTTCTTTCGGAAAAGATATTAATGCTTACACGGCTTACGACGAAACGGTTTACAACATCAGCAATGTTCCCTCGCAAGACAAAACTTTATTGGATTCTTGCATGTATGTACTGCACGACTGGTCTGGCTCTCTCCTTCTTGCCCATAACGAAATTGATGCCGAAAGAGGCGTAATTCGCGAAGAATGGCGTACCAGAAGAAATGCAGATTACAGAACAGGCGAAAAAATCAACAAAGTTCTTTTTGAAGGTTCAAAATATGCAAAACGCAATGTTATTGGAGATTTGAATGTCATCAATAATTTCAAGTATCAAGTACTACGAGAGTATTACAAGAAATGGTATCAGCCTCAAAATCAAGCTGTCGTAATTACAGGTGACATCGATGTGACTGTAATCGAAAAACGTGTTAAAGAGATTTTCGGTTCGATACCAAAACCCAAAAAAATCAATAAAAGAACGTATGAAAAAATTCCGTTCCAAAAAGAAAATCGTTATGTGCTGGCAACTGACAAAGAGTTACAGCGTTCTGGAATTTCACTTTCATACAACAAACCAAAACCTTTAGTTCAGGATGAGGCCGAAATGAACAAAAGCATGCAGGAAAATCTGGCTTTGCAAATGATGAATAACCGATTTAACGAATACATTATCAATAACGAAACTGCAGGTTTGGCATTCGGAATTTCAAATGAAAATCTTTCGAGATTAGACAGCAAATTTTCATTAAATGTTACGCCAAAAAAAGGAAAGTTCATCGAAGCTTTTACCGAAGCTTACCGAGAATTTGAAAGAGCGGTGCAAAACGGATTTACACAGCAGGAATTGGACCGCTTGAAAACTAAAATGCGCACCAGCTATGACAATCGTTTAGCAAATAAAGATAAAATTGGAAACAGTTATTGGGCAGAACAATTACAGCTTTATTTTTTAGAATCCAATCCGGTTTTTAGTGTTGAGGGAGAACATGAATGGATTAATGCTTTCTTGAATACTGTTACTTTAGATCAGGTAAATACTGCATTTAAAGCTTTAGAGCCAAAAGATAATTTAGTATTATCGGTTTCTGCTCCAGAAGATGCTGCAATGAAATTTCCCGAAGCAAACGAGTACTGGAATGCCATTAAAACCATTTCAAATTCTAAATTAGAACCTTACAAAGAAGAAGAATTAACAGCTTCATTGGTGAAAGAAGAATTGACAGAAAGACCAATCGCAAAAATCGAAGACATAAAACTATTCGCTAATGCGAAAAAATATACGTTGGCAAACGGTGCAAAAGTGATTATTTATCCAACTTCTTTAAGTAAAGACCAGATTTTGTTTTCAGCTTACAGCGCTGGAGGAAATTCTCTAGCACACTGGAAAGATCTTCCTTCGGCTCAAATTGCATCGGGTGTGGCTGCGTATTCTGGTTTAGGCGATTATAAATTTACCGATTTAAAAAAGAAACTAACTGGAAAAACCGCCACTGTGAGTCCGTATATTGGAGGTTTGTACGAAGGTTTTAACGGAAGCAGCAACAAAGAATCTTTGACCACTTTATTACAGCTTACTTATTTATATTTCCAGCATCCGAGATTTGACAACAGTACCTTTGACAAGATAAAAGAGCAGTATCAAAACAAATTAAATAATGCTTCAAACAGCAATGAAAAGGCTTTAAACGATACTATTTCAAATCTAAACAGTAATTACAGCAAACGTAACTGGCTTTTAACACAGGATTTTATCAATTCCCTTGATTTAAATAAAGCTATAAAATTCTATACAGAACGTTTCTCAAACGCAGGTGATTTCACGTTTCTATTCGTCGGAAACATTTCAGAAAAAGATATTGCTGCAATCAATACCTATTTAGGAAACATTACAGCAAATGACAGAACAGAAAAATATGTCGATCATAAGATTGCCATGAAAGAGGGAAAAGTAGAAAAAACGATTTTCAGAACAATGGATACGCCAAAAACAACTGTTTATCTTCATTTAGAAAACAAAGAGGTTGTTTATAACAAAAAGAACAAAATCTTCAGTTATATTTTATCTGAGTGGCTCACAAAACGCTATTTAGAAACCATTCGTGAAGAAGAAGGCGGCAGTTACGGCGTTCAGGTGCGAGCTAATATTTCGCAGATTCCTGCTCCATTATTTTCTCTAGAAATTAACTTCGATTGTAATCCTGATAAAGCAGATGCTTTGGTGAAAATTGTACATGCTGAAATTACAAGAGTACAAACCGAAAACATTCCTGCCAATATGCTGGAAGACATCAAACAATCTATTGTTAAAAATCATCAGGAACAAATTAAACAGAACAATTATTGGTTAAGCGTTATAAGCTCTTATGCTCGTGATAACGAAGAACCTCTAGATACGGAACTTCTTAAAAGTACTTTAAGTGCGATAACTGCAAAAGATGTGAAAGAATTCACTTTGAATGCTTTAAAGAAATCTAACACTGTACAAGTACTGATGAAAGCAAAATAAGAATCTCTTATAAACCTTATCCTGAATTGGGTTTATAATGTTCTTATCGATTTTTTTATTTTTTATTTTAATTAGTTTTTAAAGGCTGTCCAAAAGACAGCCTTTATTATATAGAAGCCGCCTTTAAATTTGGACGCAAAACTTAAGGCAAATTTTAATGATCATTCACTTATTTATGTTTTATGGCAAAATCGCGGCACTTACAGTTTGGACTTCATAGTTTTTTACACTAAAAGCTGAGTCTGATTTTAAAAAATTGTTTTTCTTTTAATAAACATTTATAAAATAATTTAGGGTGCAAAAAATGCCCTTAATTATTTTTACCAATTTACTTCAGCGCAGCCATTTGCTGCTTTAATAGCAGTCTGATACTATCTGACCGTTGTCCAAATACTGCTGTATATCCTTTTGTAAGGCTTCCTTGCAGGCCAAAGAAATCTGCGCTACGACATCTTTTTGCATGGTCAGCGAACCACAAATCATAATAGTGCCCTTGTCACGCAGGACCTGCGTCACCAACTCTGACTGCTCTTTTATAAGCTCGGTAATATACAGCCTTTCTTTATCACGTGAAAAAGCCAGGTACTGGCTGGAAAGTTTGCCGCTCAGCAGGTATTGTTCCAATTCCTGTTTCAAAAAACTGTCATACACCTCTTTTTGCCTCGAACCATAAAAAAGATGAACGGGCACTTGTTTGTTTGCGTTGATCATACCCCTGAAAGGCGCGATACCAGTTCCGTTGGCTATCATGATGACGGGACGTTTATTATCAGGAAAATGAAACTTAGGGTTTTCCATTACCCTCGCCTGAAACGAAGTTCCCAGCGGCGAATTTTTCAGAAAAGTACTTCCCAGCCCGCTTGGGAATTCACGTACGACCAATTCAATTGTATCCCCTATCCTGGAAACGGAATAGAAACGTTCCCTATTATCATCAGCGGGATAAATAGTTAAAAGATCACCGGAGGTAAAACTGACTTTAGAATCGGCCTTAATGCAGACACGGAACAGCTGCTCGTCTGTGGAAAAATACCTGTCTGCAAACGCAAAAGTTTTGAATTCCCTTGGTCTGGCAGAAAAAAGAGCCGGAGATGCTATCAGCGGCAGGGAATAACAGTTTATCAGCGCTTTAACCCATTGCGAAAACTGTTCGGCAGATTTGTCGTTTATCATGTACAGGGGAATAGTCATATCAGCCCAGCCTTGATGCTGCAAAGCCCTGAATACCTGTTCGGAATAACCGCAAAAATCAGCGTAATCCAGTGACCCAAAACCTGCTACCGAAACATTGACCTTGTGAGTTTGCGGGGTTTTCTCCAGTATGTTTAAAAAACGGGACGCACTTGAAGGAGCATCACCTTCACCATAGGTGGAGGTAAGCACCAGCAAATATTTGGCCTGAGGATATTCAGTATAATTATTCATGTCAGTCAAATAGGGCTTTAAACCACTATTTGTCAACTGCTTAAACAGCTCCTGCGCAAAGATGCGCGTGCCGCCGGTCTCAGAGCCAACTAATAAAATATATTCGGCAGCAGATGCCGAATACAGATTCCCCGGGGTATGGAGTACTGCGGATGACTTTTTGTTTTTTAAAATAATACCGAATAAAATATAGATTATAAGTCCCAATGCCGCCATGAGTAATATGAGGGGTCCGGTATTATCAATAGGGCCGCCTATCTGCAGCCGAGGAATATGAATAGCAGACAGCCGTTCTTCAAAAACCGCTGTAATGCTGCCAGTATGAACTGCAGCCATAAATGTTTCAATCATCTAATTTTATAAGTTTAGTATCTGCTCTTCTTATCAAAAAATCAAAAACAGCAGCGGAATGATAATGCCTAAAGCGAATTCAATACCACGGATACCGAAGAAACCTCGGTCACCCTTGTTCATAATCAACCCTGTAATGATGACGATGATGATACTGACGGCAAAGGCATCGGAAAAATATTTCCAGTACGTACCTGGATTATAGTGCAGAAAGGATAACTGGAAGAAAAACGGACGTCTTTTTATCCCTTGATATTCCACCTGGCCGTTTGCGGTATCAACGGTAAAGGAGGAACCAGTCGAAAGGAAAACTTTCAGTGTTTGAGGATTGGGATAAAAATGCTTTTTGTAATGCTGGTCTTCCGATACAGGTCTAAGGAGGTTTACAATTTCGCTTTTAGTAAAATTTGCGCCGTGCGGAAATTGTCCTGCAGCTGTGTACTGTCGGACAGATACATCATACTGCGGGTTAAAAATGTTTTGGTGGTTCATTGCGATCCCAGAAACAATGTAAATGAAAAGCACTCCCGAAAAAAAGAACGATAGGTGACCATGCAGATTTCTGCTGTATTTGCGCAAGGTATTGCCCCAGGTCGAATTGTTAATTATTTCTTTAGCCATATATTTGTAATTTCGGATATAAACATATTGTGATGAGAGGTCGGTGCATTTTTGTACATATCAGCAATTTTATAAGACGCAGCTGTCTTATTATAGTCTAAATCCTGTATCATTATATTTTTACATTCAATAATCATCCTTGCTTCCTTATAGGCCATTAGTCCTGACGGCGTTTTTATCGGTGTAAGACCTGCTTCTTTCACTTTGTCGTTAGACTTTCCTGACTTATTGCCTAAAATTCGTAATGCCCCCCGGTATTTTTCGGAGAAGACAGTCAAAGTGTAGCCACTCTCCTGCTGTAAAAACTGATAAGTATATCTGCTGCTGTTTATGAAAGTAAAAACTACTGGTTTTTCCCATATAAAACCTAATCCTCCCCAGCTGATCACCATGCTGTTAAATGCTTTTTCTCTGCCTGCGGTAACCACCATCCATTGCTCACTGGTAAGCTCGATGGCATTGTCCGGTAAATCTTTTGGGTCGATATGATCGTACTGTGACTGCCATCCAGAATTTTGCCTGATGCTGTGCGCTTGCATGACAGGCGGCTTTGAATCATTGCCGCACCCTGATAATGCCAAGATTAACAGCAGAAAGCCCGACAGCCATTTTATGTTTATTTTTTTCATCTTGTTATGGGCTCAGCCCGTTTATTAGTGGATTACAATGCTTGTTTTATTTATAAATGCTGGATGCCAAATTATCGGGGTGTGCTAATTTTGTATCTGTACCATTGGCACTTTTTAGTGGAGTTTAATAATCTCATCCATAATCGTTGTTCAGAGACCGAATTTCTTTAGGAGGACAGTAATTTAGAAGTCACAATCTCACTATTTTGATCCATTGCTACTATATAAAAAATGGACTGCAGAATGCCAACATTGAGAAAATGTATTCAAAATGAAGCATTCTGCCATATTGAAGGATTAATTTATTATTATAATTCTAAAAATTCACCAACGTTCAAAAGCAGCAGTTCTTTTCCTCTATCTGCAAATTTTTTCACAGATTCTTCGTGATTGATTTTAATGTACGGATTACTATCATAATGATATCCCAGAATTTTACTGCACTCCACAAAATCTGAAGCAGTTATAGCGTCTTCTATATCCATTGTAAAATTGTCCCCGATTGGAAAAATGGCTAAATCCAGTTTGGTACGAAGGGGAATTAATTTCATATCATAAGTTAATGCTGTATCACCTGCAATGTAAATATTTTTACTATCTGTTTCTATCACAAACCCTCCAGGATTCCCTCCATAGCTGCCATCTGCAAAACTGCTCGAATGGCTGGCGTGAACATATTTTACTTTTCCGAAATCAAAATTCCAGCTTCCTCCATGATTCATAAAGTGCGATTTAAAGCCTTTCTTTTCATAATAGGTTGTAATTTCGGCATTTGAAACAATAACTGCATCTGTATTTTTTGCAATTGCTTCCACATCTAAAACATGGTCGAGATGCGCGTGGGTTAAAAGGATATAATCTGCTCTAAGAGTATTGATGTCAATTGCATCTGCAAGAGGGTTTCCTGTAATAAAGGGATCCACAATAATGTGTTTACCACCTGCTTCAATTCCTAACGAAGCGTGTCCGTAAAATGTAATTTTCATCTGTATAAATTTAATATTGAACTTGTTTTTATTGGTCGATTATGGACTTGCGATTATTTTCTAAACTGTTATTTGCACGAAGTTTTCAGTATCAAAATTACAGTCGTTAAAACTTAAAAACAATAACAGACCTGAGAGTTCGTTAGTTACCTACAGGTTAGTTTTTTGGTTATTAAAAGGATCGATTTTATGTTTATCTTTTAATTAACATAATTTAATTCAAAGTATCTTCTTCGCAGTTAATCTTATTATTACCGAGTAATAATTTCTATTGCTTTTAGATTTAGAATCAGTTATTTTTTATAATTATCTTTGGCTGCAAATCAATTTTATTTTTTTGGATAAATTAGTCACATCGGAAATGTTTAAAAAGGAATATTTAAAAAATATACCTTTAAATTTTCAATGGCAGACAACTCCATTACAAATATACTCGCTGAGTTTTTTAAGCAGCCATTTCAAACTGCCGATGCCTGTTCTGCAGAAAGATTATAATTTCTTGTTCTATATCCGCGAAGGGAGTTTTATAAATCGCATAGACAATAAATTGTATGAGTGTACAGCAGATTCAATAATTTTTATTTCGACTCATACTGTGAGTTCCCTGCAAAAAATACCCGGCAGCTTAAAAGGTTATTTTATACTGATTGAAGAAGAAACTATGTCTCAGCTTTTCAATCAGCAGGATCTTATGAATGTCTTTTTTATAGATCCGATTTTAAAATTAGAAAGTGCCGAAAGTAACTGGATATATTCGATCTGCAGATTACTTTCAACAGAACTTGAAATCTCACTTCCAAATATGCAGATAAGCAGTAATTTAGTGCAGGCACTGCTGAATAAAATACTACACTTATCTAAAAACCGCAGATCTATCTCCAGAACCCAGCAGATCGCGATTCAGTTCAAACAATCAGTGCATGAGCATTACAAATTTGAAAGAGCAATTTCATTTTACGCAGAAAATTTAGCCGTTTCCTCCAATTACCTAAACAGATGCGTTAAAACTGTTTTTAACAAAAGCTGCAAAGAAATAATTACCGAAGTTGCAATTTTAAACAGCCAGATATTACTGGCAGATTTCACCAAATCCATTTCGGAAATCAGTTTTCAGCTTAAATTCGAAGATCCCTCTTACTTTACAAGACTTTTCAAAAATTTCACAGGCTTAACCCCATCCGAATACAGAAAAAAGTTAATGCACGATTTGTCCTAATCGAGGCACGCTTATTACCATACTCTTCTGCGCACTCCATTATAATTTTGCTGCGTTAAACTTTACGCACTTCAAAAATCAGCTGCTGTCATCAGCCGGCACGAACTATTGAGCTTAACAGAAACGCAGTATAAATAAATAATATAAAATTACATGACTAAGTTCTTTAATTCCGCGATGGCGGCATTGTTAATTTCAAGCACATCAATTTTTGCTCAAGTTGAAAACGATACAGAAAAACCTAACTCAAATCCTCCTATAAGCATAGAAACTATGGCAGGCAGCAGAGGCGTGATGTATCAATTAATTATAAATAAGAAATTCCAAAGCATTCCCCTGGGATTTTTCAGTGTTACTAACGCTGCTGCCACATGGGAAAAAGAAATGACACCCGATATCATGACCCAGGCTCACCTTACTTATACTTTATTTAAAGGTCTTGATATATCTTCCGGTATGCAGTATACACCTGTATATGGTTTCAGATCAGTTGCTGGTTTAATATATTCTTACGTATCGCCACAAATGCTGATTATTGTAAATCCAAAAGTTGATCTGGCCGATGATCTTGCTGCAGAAAGTTTAGCATTAATAGAATACAGACCAAAAATCAATGATAAACTTAATTTTTACAGCCGTTTGCAGGGAATGTACGGTTTCATTCCCAAGTCGGGAATTCACAACAGAAGTTATATTATGCTGCGTGCCGGTCTAGGCTATAAAGAATTTGCTTTTGGGGCAGCATCAAATATTGACTGGTACGGTCCAATAAAACACAATGAAAATAACTTCGGAGTATTTGTAAGCGCTCTTTTATTCTAGAATTTTAAAAACAACCTTTGCCCAGTAATAGAACCAAAAAATCATGTATACAATATTAAAATCGGCACACTCATTAGCTGCATATCTCACATTAATTCTTTTATTAACAGCTGTACTTTACGCCTTTTATGGCTGGATAAATAAGAAGCCTTTTACGAACGGAAGTAAAATAGTTTTCCTACTGGCTCTTATTATAATTCATCTGCAGTTTGTTTTTGGACTTGCCTTATATTTCCTGTCTCCGCTGGGGATTTCAAACCTCTCAGGCGGGACGATGAAAAATAGTGCCGCGAGATTATACGCTTTAGAACATCCTTTAATGATGCTCATTTCTGTTATCCTGATTACTATTGGTTATTCTAGATCTAAAAGAGCATTCGATGAAAAAATTAAGTACAAAACAACATCCATTTTTTACACAATAGGATTTCTTTTAATTCTCACCAGACTTCCCTGGAGTATCTGGCTAGGATAAATTTCAGTTGAATTCATATGATATAAAAAAACAATTTAATCTTATGCAAAAAAGCTGAAATACATATTGTATTTCAGCTTTCTAATTTACTTATATTCAATAACATTATTTAATTATATAAACTCCAGTCTATATTCTTTTCTCCCCATTCTCTTGCAGAAGTGGTCTTAATGCCATTTTTAAAATTAAAAGTCGTTTTAAAGTCCCATGATACGCCTCGTCCGCTGCCGAAAATAGACCTGTACTTTTTTACAAAATTTGCGGGGTCATTATTCAGGTCATTTTCTAACTCCTTCAGATCAGAAACCGTACGTTTAAATTTTTGTCCAGACAATGACTCAATAAGATCTCCAAATTGTCCGTAAGTAATTGTATCTCCTCCGATATAAACGATACTGTTCTCAATTACTGGTTTTTCAAAAAAGATTTCTGCAGTTAACCTGCCGATATCTTCCGGAGTTGTAACAGTAACCGCCGTGTCCGGGCTTCCTAATGCATTTATAACTTTTCTATCGAAATCTACAACACCAAAAAAAGGCTCGAATAAATAGCTGGTAAAGAGTCCGGTTGAAATAATGACCCATTTTGTATCATTTTGAGATCTAAGAAGTTCACGCACATCAAGCTGTTCATCAAATAAATCCTGCGCGCTGCCACGTCCTATCACTTCAAAATCAACACCAAACTGCCAAGGGAAATAACGTTTCACACCTGCTTCCAGAACTGCATTTGCCAGTTTAAGCTGGAATCCTCCGGCACCGCTTCCGTATCCAGTGCAGGAAACAACTGCATCGTAATTTTTAAAAATTGAAACTAACTCTGACGAAGGAGCTGAAAGATCCCCAGCAATAATATTTACGCCAAGAGCTTTTAGTTGATTTATATTTTGCTTTTTTTCAGACTCCTCTGACTCTATAGTTTTCTGACGAAGCAGTACCGTAACTGTTGAATTATTTTCTTTTGCTTTTTCAGCCAAATTAAGGATTACAGGCATACCTAATTCACCTGCTCCTAAAACTAATATTGATTTATTTTCCATACTTTTCTATTAAACGTTATTGAAAAAATTACTTTCTTTTTAAAGTTTTCTATTTTCAATGACAAAGTTATGACAGCTAAATTTCAAAAAAAATAAGGCACCCTCATGAATGTTAGTTACTTACTGGTTAGTATTCTGATTACCAGTACCAATATTTTATAAATTTATATATAAATTAACACGCCATAAATTTTTGATATCCGATTTCTAAAAATACTGATTATCAAATATATTTTTTGATGCAGCCAAATTTTAAAGAATGATATTATAGTCCTACCTTTATGGCATGGATGGATTTTATGGAGGGCCATCCGGTAAAAACCAGCCTTAATACATAACAGGAAAAATATATGGAAAGACTTATGACCGATGATGAAATTGTTAACGCATGGGATGACATTTGTAAAGTTTTAAATAAGGACAATGATGATCTTAAAACTGACATACTAAATCACGTGGGAAATAAATGGTCATTATTTATTATACATGCTTTAGGAATTGATGGAAGAATGAGATTTTCTAATCTCCAAAAGCACATTAACGGAATAAGCCAGAAGATGTTAACAAAATGTCTTCGTGAACTGGAACGGGACGGGCTGATTTCAAGAAGTGTTTATCCGGAAGTTCCACCAAGAGTAGAATATGAATTAACTGCCCTGGGACGTGGTTTATTAGTTCAGGTTACTCCTTTGTGGTTTTGGATTGCAAAATCAGTAAATGAATTCAGAGAAGCAAAAGCTAATTTCGAAAAATCATAATGACTATGAATTGATATACTTAAGTTTTTTGAATTACACCATTTTTTAGCACAAATTTAAACTTTTGTTTATAGCATAATAAATTATCATATTGTTTAATTTATTTAGAAATTAAAAGATTTTTGGTTCAATCCCCAACAGATTGGACTTGATATCTTAATTTAAATGTTAAAAACGAACATGATCTCATTTCCATTTTAGTTTAGTTAAAAAAATTTCATATCACTTTCTGATAAATTTAAAACTCAACAAAATCATTACCTGCGGAATTAGGTTCTAAAGGCATTTCTGATACAAAAAATTAAAAAATAAATCCATTTGAATCTAGGGTGCAGAATCGGTACATAAATTTCAAGGCAAAATTTAAAATACTGACTAATTACTACTTGAAGCCGTAAGTTCGAAACAATTTCTACACCCTATATATTATTCCTTATAATTCCCGGTATCTCCAGGCATCATTAAAAGCTCTAAAATTCTGGCCTTTAAAGTACTGATAAAGATTGAGTCTTCACATTCTATAAAACTACTCCCACGAAGATACCCCAGTTTTGTTACTCCCCCATCCTCAATAAAATAAACCATATTAGAGTCCCTTGCTAGCTCTAAAGGCAATCTAGGATCCGTAGTAAAAGAGAGATGATAAGCAAAACCGTCATACATCTCCTTTGCGACATTATCAAAAGTAAGCTCAGCATCGGTCGATAGTACAAATGATTGAACGGAATATGTTATACCATCATATAAAAATTTAAACTCTAAAGATTTTTTAACCTGATTTTCCATATTTTTTTATTTTTTATTTTACAAGTTTCAAAAACCAAATCTGGATTTTGGCTATTGAACAGTCATAAATTATAAGCAAAGCACGCAGTCTAGAAACCGCTTCAATACCCTGCTGCTTTATAAAGATAAATTTAAAAGAAATTGTATATATCAATTTAATCTTAATTTGGAATTTACCCGCATTTTGTAGTAATAATATTTCTTATATTCGTTTAGAGAAAAGCCACAACAGTATAAATAGCAAGTTAAAAATGTATCGGTGTAAACATTTTATTTTCAAAGTAGTACCACGTAATATTTACAAGACCTTAATCTTAAGTAGCATCGTATGACTTATTCCCGAGAAAAATTAAATTCCTTTTCAGGCGCCAATTTTGATAAATCAGAATATGATATTATAGTGGCGGACTTAGTTAACCTCGTTTTAAGAAATAAAGTTATTTCCCTGGCAGAACAGGAATTTGTATGCGGAATTGTCAAAGAGCTGCGCAAAGAAGCGAGTATGGAACGAGCTTTTAAAATTGATGACTGCCAGTCCTGTAAAGAATATAATTTCAGGCGCAGGTATCTGCTCTATGGAAATGATCTAAATGGTCATAATTCTATAATCGGTTTTGAGGTAGAAATTCCTTTTGATAAAAAAAAGACGATGCGCGTTACCTGCACTGGGAATATATCGAATGGGAAAAATTTATAAGCGGAAAAACTAATGGAACCCAGATAATAAATTACGTCGCACAGGAAACTAATGCGCAGTTAAAGATCCTGAAAAAGGGTTCTGTCGCATCTGCCATGTAAATCCGCAAGAAATCAGAAACCCGAAAATTATGCAGCCAATTTACAAAATGATTTGAACATACTTGTTCCTGGGTTAAGCATCTGATTTTTTCTTAACATGTGCACAACTTCAATTCCTGCCAGGGTTCTTCTTGCAGACGCAAAACTTTTAAAACCCAAGCCGTTTTGTATACGCCACTTTATGAAACGATGGTCCTGTTCCACAATATTGTTGAGATATTTACATTGCCTAATCTTTATATTCGAAAATGACCGTTTGTTATAAACCCTTATTGCGCTGGTGTTAGAGCCGCTTTTGTCTATATTTATTACTGTTGGCCGGTAATTATTTTTTATTGCTTTTATCAGGAATGACTGTGCACTCATCCTCTGTCTTCTTCTGATCAAAAGAAAATCCACCGTATTACCACATCTCTCAACAGCCCGATACAAATAACACCAGATACCTTTTACTTTTATATAAGTTTCATCCATTCGCCAGCTGGTGCCTACTCTGCTCTTTCCTTTTTTCATCTGCGATTCAACCATTGGAGTAAATTTAAATACCCAACGTTGAATCGTCGCGTGATCAACTGCTATTCCACGCATTTTCATTATTTCCTCAATATCCCTGTAACTCAATGTAAATCTCAATTTGAAATAAACAGCCTGCAAAATAATGGCTTTGGGATAACAATGACCTTTCGTATTCATAAAATATATTTTGAACGTCTAAAGATAATAGTTATTAAACATGCGACAGAACCTTAGGTTTAAGACATCATAAAAACGTAGCATAGATGCGGGTTTGAGCGATATAGTTCGAATCCTGCTCTCCTCTTGCAGTCTATTATCTATCTATTCTTATGATTATATTTCAATGCTTCTGATTCGATTTCCTGTACTGTTTTCTTTTTCCCTTTAGAAATCCATTCTAAAAGTTCTTCTTCAAAAAAATAGAGCTTTTTACCATATTTATAACAAGGAATTTTTCTCTGTCTTACAAGAGCATAAATTGTTGACTTTGCCTTCCCTATCATCCGGCTTGCTTCTTCAATACCAATAGGATTGCTTTTTGCTTTAGATTCGTATACCTGCACATTCTGAATCAAAAGTTTAATCTCTGCAATTTCTTTCGCTAAGTATGCTACTGCTTTAGGCAGGTCTTCAAAAGAGATATTATTGATGTCCATAGCTATCGTTTTTAATTGTTATGGCACAAATAAAAAAAGTGTTTTTGCTGTGTCCGCTTACACAACAAAAACACTTGAAAAACACAGCTTTTATAGCAATTTCACTTTAAAAAAGCGTCAAATTTTCCGCTATCTTTATAGTCCCTTTCTGTTCATCATCTTTGAGATGCGTTTTAATGCTGTTCTGCTCAACATCTTTTAAAGCGTCAGCAAAAGTCAGTTTTAAAAATTGCGCGGCTCTGTCCTGCCTGCTGACTTTAAAACAATTCCAGATATTCCAGCCAAAATGATAAAGATCGAGATTGGACAGATCTTTTACTTTTACCGGTTTAATCTTTTCAAAATTTATGTCTTCAGCATATATGATTATATTCTTTCCCAATTGTTTCAAATCATCATCCGACGCATACAGTGCGAACTCTTGCTGCGCATAACGGATGGCAGCATCAATTCTGGCCTGGTTTTGATTTTTGACTGCATTTTGCCGCTCCTCCCTTATCTGTTCAATATCGATGGCTGAATTTTTATTTTCAGACAATACGGGCTTCATTAAAACATCCTGCCGCTCCTCTTCTATTTTTTCAACGTCTTCATTTGGAATGCGGCTTTCAGGCGATTCATTTTTTTTTGCCTTCAAAAAACGATCCACCAATCTCTCAGCCAAATCGTTTAGAAATAAACTTAAAATTGCAAAAATTAAAACTCCAAATCCAGTGCTGATCCAAAAGAAAACGCCGGCCGTATATTCATCAGCACCTTTTTCCAGCAGCACCAATCTTCCGATTACACCGACAAAGACACAGACTAAAAAAACAGACAGGTAAACTGTTATATATTCAAAGTATTTAATTTTCATCTCGCTTTTATCTTTAAAGATTCCAATTGTATTGCTTCTGATGCTTTGTTTTTCTTTTCATCTATTACTTTTGCATAGATTTGGGTAGTTTTAACGTTGGTATGCCCCAGCATTTTGCTGACTGTATAAATGTCTGTCCCGCTCGACAGCTGCAGTGTTGCAAATGTATGGCGGAAGCAGTGGAAGGTAATATTTTTTTTAATGCCTGCCGATTCAACCCATTTTTTCAGAGGGCGTGAAATCCACGACGGGTCCGGCAGATCCTCAAAGACAAGCTGTCCGGGAAGCCTCGGTTCTCCGCAGAGCTGTAAAGCCTGCTGGGAAATAGGCATATATTCCACACCTTTTGTCTTTTTCTGCGTAAAATGCAGTTTAGCCATACCATCTTCCAGACTTATCTCCTTCCAGCGGAGTTTCTGAATATCGGAGTGCCTCAGACCTGTAAGGGCTGAGAAAAGCGCAGCTCTTTTAAGGACGTCTTTTTCACAAGTCGCTGATGCCAGTACATTCAATTCTTTAATGGTCAGATATTCACGTCTTGACTCCTGGTCCGGAATGCCTTTTATTTTTGAAGATAAATCAACTGTTAGATATCCATCGATAAAGGCTTGTTTTAAAGCCGCTTTAAAAATGGAGAAATACCTTGCCGCAGTGTTGCGGGAAAGTATTCCTTTTTTGCCTCCTCCGAGCGGGGCACCCAGCAGAAACAGCTTGAAATCTTCCGCCATTCTGCTGTCAACCTCGGAAAACTTCAGGCTGCCTTTGGAATAGCTTTTTAAAAATTCTTTGGTCCGCTCCCAATTGATCTGAATGGATTTTGAACCTCGGGCGTGTCTCTTAGCCGCCACAGCAGCTAGATATTTAATAAAATCCTCTTTTCCTTTCTCTTTCTGTTCAGCCAATAGGTTATCAGCATCACTGAACAGATCTATATTATCGTATTCCTTCTGCCGGATTTTACGCACTCCGTCAGCATACAGCATTATTTCACGGTCGCTTTCGCTTCTGCACATTATTATCCCGTTATCGCTGCGTCTGGGTTTGTAGGATTTAGTTCCGTCTGCATCTGTGCGGGCAGCTCTTTTCTTGTCCCACTCCACAGTTGTTACGGCTCTGTTTAAATATTCACGGATTCTCTGGGGAGTTTTCTTTCCGGAAACCTCAACAGGATAGCTTTCTATGTAAACATACCATTCATTTCGTTCTTCTGCCTTTCGAAGACGAACAGTCACTTTGGTTTTTGCTAATTGTTTCATATGAATTCATTTCCGTTATACAAATTATCAATTTCCATTTTGGGGGCATACACATACTTTCCGATCTGTCTGGTAGGGATTGAATATTTTCTGATATGGCTGTAGACAGAACCTTCAGATATTTGAAATCTCCGAGCTATTTCGCCGATTGAATAGCAGTCCTCTTTTTCAAGGCTGTATAATTTTTTCTTCGGTCCGCTTTCTACCTGAGGCAGCCTTCGTGAAGGGCCGAACATCTCTTCCATAACTGTCCGGTCTATTCTTATAAGGCGGGTTCCCAGATTAACTGAAGGAATTTTTCCCTGACCGACTAGCCGGTAAAGGGATTTATTGTGAATGCCAAAAAGCATGCCAGCTTCAGGAATAGAAACAAAAGCCCTGTTCTCGGGTATTTTATCCGTAAGCGCTTTGAGTTCCTCTTCAATTTTAAGCCGTTTCATCTTCTGTTTGTACGCTTTTTTACTGCATACATGCGAGCAGTAAACAGAAGTCACAGTTTTAGGCAGAAATTCCTCCCCGCAGTTAAGACATTGTTTATTCGTTCTTTTCATCATCTTTGTCTCCTCATTAAGGTACCATAAGGGTATATAAGTCCCACTTTGTCTCCATTTAAGTGACAGGTACAAATATGGTACAAATATATGATAAAAAACGATTAAAAAACAGCACCATTAAAAAAGACACTAAAAGAAAAAGCGCTGCAAACATTACGTTTACAGCGCTTTAGCACTTATTGTTAACTGATGTTAATCAGTACTTACTTGACTTCTTCGAATTCAACGTCTTCAACATTGTCTCCAGATTGCTCTTGTTGTGGAGCAGCTTGCTGCCCTTGTTCACCACCTTGAGCGTACATTGCTTCTGTAGCTGTTTTCCAAGCTGCATTAACATTGTCTAATCCTTTTTGGATTGCATCAAGATCTTGAGATTGGTGAGCCATTCTCAATTCAGTTAAAGCATATTCGATAGCTGTTTTGTGCTCATCTGTAAGTTTATCTCCTAACTCTTTCAATTGAGATTCAGTTTGGAAAATAGTACTATCAGCTTCGTTCAATTTCTCAGCTCTTTCTTTTGCAATTCTGTCAGCATCAGCATTAGCTTCAGCATCTTTTTTCATTTTTTCGATTTCTTCAGCTGTTAAACCAGAAGAAGCTTCGATACGGATATCGTGAGATTTTCCAGTTCCTTTATCAGTTGCAGAAACTTTGATAATACCGTTAGCATCGATATCGAAAGTTACTTCGATTTGAGGAACTCCTCTTGGTGCTGGCGGGATACCATCTAAGTGGAAACGACCGATAGTTTTGTTATCAGCAGCCATTGCTCTTTCTCCTTGTAATACGTGGATTTCAACAGATGGTTGAGAATCAGCAGCAGTAGAGAATACTTGAGATTTTTTAGTTGGGATAGTTGTGTTAGACTCGATTAATTTAGTCAATACACCACCCATAGTTTCGATACCTAAAGAAAGAGGAGTTACGTCAAGTAACAATACATCTTTTACATCTCCAGATAAAACTCCACCTTGAATAGCAGCTCCAATAGCAACAACCTCATCAGGGTTAACACCTTTAGATGCTTTTTTACCGAAGAATTTCTCCACTTCGTCAGCGATTCTTGGCATACGAGTAGAACCTCCTACAAGGATTACTTCGTCGATATCAGATGTAGATAAACCTGCATCTTTTAATGCTTTAGCAACTGGCTCCATAGAACGTTTTACTAAAGTATCAGATAATTGCTCAAATTTAGCTCTAGATAATTTTTTTACTAAGTGTTTTGGTCCAGAAGCAGTAGCAGTTACGTATGGTAAGTTGATTTCTGTTTCAGCAGAAGATGATAATTCAATCTTAGCTTTCTCAGCAGCTTCTTTTAAACGTTGTAATGACATTGGATCTAAACGTAAATCAATACCTTCTTCAGTTTTGAATTCGTCAGCTAACCAGTCAATAATAACCTGGTCAAAATCATCACCACCTAAGTGAGTATCACCATTTGTAGATAATACTTCAAATACACCGTCTCCTAATTCAAGAACAGAGATATCAAAAGTACCTCCACCTAAATCGTAAACAGCAATTTTTTGATCAGTTCCTTTTTTATCTAATCCGTAAGCAAGTGCAGCTGCAGTTGGCTCGTTGATGATACGCATAACTTTAAGACCAGCAATTTCACCAGCTTCTTTAGTAGCCTGACGTTGTGCATCGTTAAAGTAAGCAGGAACAGTAATAACTGCTTCAGTTACAGTTTGACCTAAATAGTCTTCAGCAGTTTTTTTCATTTTTTGAAGTGTCATTGCTGACAATTCTTGAGCAGTGTATAAACGACCGTCAATATCCACACGTGGCGTATTGTTGTCACCTTTTACAACACTGTAAGGAACTCTTTTTGCCTCATCTTGAGTTTCAGCAAAAGTATGTCCCATAAAACGTTTAATAGAAGCAATCGTTTTTGTAGGATTCGTTACTGCTTGTCTTTTTGCAGGATCACCTACTTTAATTTCCCCACCTTCAACAAAAGCGATGATAGACGGAGTAGTTCTTTTTCCTTCTGCATTAGGGATAACAACTGCTTCGTTACCTTCCATTACAGAAACACAAGAGTTCGTCGTACCTAAGTCAATTCCGATTATTTTACCCATTTTTTATATATTTAATTTTGATTTAATTTTTATAACTCAGGTGGCATAAGTCAATCTTTATGCCAATATAAAAAACCAAAGTAAATTGTCAGTTTTAATATTGGCACACGAATAAACATCTGACAACATGACATTTTTAAAACCTGACATGTGTGGCATAACCTTCTTTATATGTCATTAATCAGGAGCTGTTTCAAAAGAAAATTATTACATTTAAAATATTTATCCTTTTAATTAAATACTGAATTAATTACATTAGCCTTTTTCTAAATTATATTAATGGAAAATTACAGCATCATTATATTTATCCTCGCAATTGTTATAGGATTATCTGCCTTTGCCGACAAAATAAAATTACCTCAGCCAATTCTGCTGGTTATAGTTGGAGTTGCAATTGGATTTATTCCAACCATGACTGAAATCGAAATTAATCCCGAAATTATTTTCCTGATCTTTCTGCCTCCATTATTATATGATGCCTCCTTTAATATTTCTCCTAAAGATTTCAAAACCAATATCAATACAATTAGTACACTAGCCATAACTTTGGTTTTTCTAACTACTTTTTGGATTGCCGTAGTTGCTCATTATATGATTCCAAATATCTCCTGGCCTCTCTCATTTGTCCTGGGCGCAATCCTTTCTGCAACCGATGCCGTTGCCGCTGTAAGTATTACAAAAGGACTTGGAATATCTCATAAAACTATAACAATTCTCGAAGGCGAAAGTCTTATAAATGATGCATCTGCTTTAGTTGCGTATCGGTTTGCAGTTGCTGCAGTATTAGGTTCTGCTTTTATAATCTGGCAGGCGGCGCTTCAATTTGTGTTTCTGTTAGGCGGAGGATTTCTGGTTGGTTTTGTAATGGCAAAAATTCTGGCAGTGATTTTAAAAAAAGTCCATAAAAACAATAATGTCACCATAAGTTTTATGCTTTTAATGCCTTTTGTTACTTATTTAATTGCAGAAGAATTGCACGTTTCCGGCGTTATTGCCGTAGTTATTTCGGGGCTTTCTATTGCTCGTTTTAGCAAAAAAATATTTCCCGAAACCTTAAAAAACAGTTCCCGAAGTTTATGGGATATTATTATCTTTCTACTAAACGGTCTAATATTTATCTTAATTGGACTTAATTTTAGATACGTACTAAAAGATATTGATAATGATATGATACTGCCATACATTGGTTATGCTTTCATCATTACCATTGTTGCATTATTAATACGCTTTGTTAGAATATTTCTTCAGAAAATCAATCTCCAAAAAGCATTTCAAAATAATAAAAGAAAAAGAAAAATCAGCGCAGATGCCCTTTTAGATTTTAATAATAGTATCATTCTCGGCTGGTCAGGAATGCGAGGTATTGTTTCGCTTGCCATTGCTATCGGACTTCCAAGGTTCCTTGAGGATGGAAGCCCATTTCCGGAGCGAAATACAATTATCTTCATTTCTGTTGCTGTTGTACTTTTTACCTTAATTGGCCAGGGACTTACACTTCCTTGGATAGTTAAAAAATTGAGCGCTAGAAAAGAAACCGAAAATCAACTAGCAGATTAAATTTATAATATAAAAAAAAGCATCAAAATTAATGACGCTTACCACACACAGGAAAATTTATTACCGCCGAACTAATCATCAGTGGCATAAATTAATTCTTTCCGTAAGAGATACAAGAATCTGATTTAAATCAATACCATACAATGTCAAAATTCATATTATTATTTTTTTTCCTATTTTCAACAACGCTTTCTGCTCAAAAAGACAATTTTAATAAAGAAATTGCAAAAGCAAAAGGCGATTTAAACAAAGACGGTTTAATTGATTATGCCGAAGTGCTGCAAGACACTTTAAGCGAAACTTATCCTTATAAAATCAACGTTTATTTTGCCGAAGCAAATGGCAGTTTCAAGCTTGCAGTTTCTTCTGTAAAAGCTATTGACCCACAATATCCGGAAGGTAAAAACGGATATAATAATGGAAATTCTTTTTATGAAATTAAAATTATAAAAGGTATTTTAATTATCAGCAATGAACTTATTCGAGGGAATTTCGAGCACAAATTCAGATATCAAAATGGAAATTTTGAACTTATTGGGTTCTCTCAAGTATACTCTGACGGACAGGGAACGATGGGAACCATAGATTTTAATTTATCTACAGGAATTAGAATTAAAACAACAGAACCTTACGGCCAGGACGATTTTCCTGTTACAAATACTAAAAAGAAAATTTTAATTCGGCCGCTGCCAAAAATGCAAGACTTTGTTCCTTTTAAAACGGAGTACTTTTAATACTTTTAACTATTCCTAAAACGGCTTTTCTATTTTTATTCGTAATTTCGATTTCTCATTAAAATTACAATTATAAAATGGCATCATTTACAAAAGAAATATCTTTTCGCTGGTCAGATCTTGACCCCAATTTTCATGTTCGTCATAGCGCTTATTACGACTTTGGTGCACAGCATCGTATCGAAATTCTTGAAGAATTAGGTTTAACTTTAAAAGTAATGCAAACGCAGGGTTTTGGACCGGTTTTGTTTAGGGAAGAATGTGTTTTTAGAAAAGAATTAAAACTTTCAGATAAAATATTCATCCATACCAAAACATCAAAAATGAAAGCCGATGCCTCGCGCTGGTCCATCATTCACGAATTTAGAAGAGAAGACGATACACTTTGTGCAACAATTACAGTTGATGGCGCCTGGATGGATACAAAACTAAGAAAACTAGCCTCTCCAACTCCCGAAATTGCGATTCAGGCTTTAAGTATTTTTCCAAAAAGCGACGATTTTGTTGGACTGTAAACTCTAAAAAGATCAAAATTTAAAATCCAAAAACATAATCCACAATTATGTTTTTGGATTTTTTTTATGCTGTTTATTCTGCTAATACTTTAAAATTACTGCTGAAATTCTCTCCCGAAATAGTCAAAATATACAATCCGGTTATTTTTTTATTTGTAATATTTAAAGTAAAGATTCCGTTTTCGTCAGAAACAAGTTTTTCCTTAATAATAGTTTTTCCTGTAATATCACTTAATGAAGCCGTTGCAGCAACAACTGCGTGATCTGGCATATTTATAAAAATTTGTTCTTTCACAGGATTAGGATAAACCTTAACAATGCTTTTGCTTTGACTGAATTTATCTGTACTTAAAAAATCCTGCGTAAATAAAGCCATTACTTCGGTGGGGCTTAATGGATAGTTAAAAATCTGCAGTTCGTCAAATTTTCCTTTATAAGGAGCCGGTGCCGTTCCTGATGTTAGTTCTATTTCTCCGATATTCCCAATAATCAAATCCGTTTCTTCAGAAATCCCCGTTACGGCGGTTTCGTCTAATTCGGCCGAAAAAACACCATTGGTATAAATTCTCATTTTATGAGCCGGTACATCCCTCATTATAACCACATTTACCCATTCGTCCGTAAAATATTTTGCTGCCGCTGTGGTGACCTCTCTTTTGGTTTTATCATCATCAATGGCAAAACGCAAAAGCTTGTCTTTAATTTCAACATTATATCTTCTTCCAGTGGCTCCCGTTGTTGTGTTTTTAGTAAATGAACCTTTGCACAAAACATAAATACTCGCTGCCGAAGAACTTGGTAATAAAGCCGGCGCCGCTTTCATCCAAAAGGAAACCGTAAACGAGTTTTTATCAAACAATAAATAATCCTGAGTTGGAATATTTACCATCGATTTGTTATTTTCAGAAGTCGAAAAATCGATCGCATTATTTGCTTTTCCAGCTACCCTCACATTTGCATTATCATAGGCAGGATCTAAAATTCCGTTATTGCCATAATTCGTAATATCCGCAATTTCTTCTCCCTGAGATGCAGCTTCTTTAAAAGGCCAATGCCCCACAAGACTTGGCGTTATGGCACGAAAATTCCACACATCTCCTGTTGCAGTTCCTTTAGCATTTACTGCATCAACTCTCCAATAATAATTTACCGCCGAACTCAATCCTGTAACCTGATAAGACGGACTTGCCGAATATGCCACATCTGCTGCTTTGTTCAGATTTGACGCATTAGTACCAAAATAAACAGCATAAGATGTGGTATTTGAGCTTCCACTCCACTTTAAGCTTACATTACCTCCTGTTAATTCGACAGTATTAGAGTTTAAAACCGGTGCAGGGTTTGTTGTTTTGGATGGCGCCGAAGGAATTGGCGGTGTAGTTACGGAAACAATTTCACTATAAACCGATGACTCTGCAGTATTTACCGCTTTAATTCGGTAATAATACTGCGTATTTGGGATTAAGCCAGACTCATTATAACTTGTTGTATTGGCTCCTAAAGTACTCAAAACCGTAAAATCTGTTCCGTTTAAAGAACGTTCTAAAACATAATTGCTCTCGTTTGCAGCATTATCATTCCAATTAATCGTAAACGAACTTGACGGCGGAATTTCGGCTGAAACAATATTCGTAAAATTCAAACTGGAAGGCGGCATAATAAAATCGGGAGGCGTAACATTCGTTAATCCGTTAATATAAACTTCAATATTAAAATAAGGAGAATTTGATGTGCTTACCGCCAGAGCATCAGCACTGTTATTTTTATTTAAACCGTTTGCATCTTCCCAGGCATCCGGCATTCCATCATTATCTGAATCTAATAGAGCCGGCGCACCGTAAACATGTCCTGCACCACCATTTGTAAAGCCAAATTGAGTGGTTAAATCAGATTGCACATAAACGTAAGCCGCTGTTGTTCCTTTAGACATCAGATCAGAAATCATTAAATTATCTACCTGATCTCTTCTAGGGTACGATGCTCCAACACTCGAAACGATTTTATTATAAGCATCCTGAGCTGTTAAGGTGGTATTTTTCATTGGATAATCGTAAGGAGTCGAAAGAATTGTTGAAGCATTTCCGGTTGGATATCCGCTTAAATCTGCCGGAACCAAAGTTCCATTTAATATTCCATCTTTATTATTATCAAAATAATTCCCAGATCCGTACAATGAAAAATTATCATTACCGCGATTAAAAGGGGTAGAAATTGTATTGCTTGTATTAGGCCCGCCAATGAAGTAATTATTGATAATATTTACATCTGAACTTCCCGCAGAATCGCCACCCATAATATAGGCATCACCGGATTCTGTATGGCCGTATGTGTTACCATAATTTCCCCAATTGTAAACTACGTTATTTACAAACTCGTTAATCCCCTTTATCTTATTGTTTCGGGTTTTATTACAAATGTATAAATTGCCTATTAAACTTATTTTTCCGCCGGAAGGCTGAATTAATCCTCCTGCCGAATGATTATGACGATGCAGTCCCTGCCCTATAATTGAATTTTGAATTGTAATATTATCCGGGCTTACCCCTTTATTATCCCAATTGATCGAAAAAACTTCATCGGTTCCCCAGGTAAAAGTCATATGATCAAAAATCATATTAGCACCGTTTGCCAATCCCGATGCATCTTGATTTTGAGCCGTGCCTCCATAACGAATTCGAAGATATCTTGCAATCGTGTTACCAGCTCCTGTAAAGGTTACTCTTGGACCTAAAAATACAACTCCCTCGCCTGTTGCGGTCTGTCCCGCAATGGTAGTATTGCCTGACACTACAACCTGAGTCTGCAGGTTTACAATACCGCCCACTTTAAAAATTACAAATCTTCCTTCCTGACTGACGGCATCACGAAACGAGCCCGGTCCGCTGTCATTTAAATTGGTTACTAAATAAATCTGCGGATTAGCAGCGCCCCTCGCCCCAGTCGTAAAACGGCCAAAACCTGTTGCTTCTGGAAATGCCAAAGTTTGGGCCTTTACATTGGTAATCGAAACAAACAGCCAGCAATTCATAATAATTTTAAGCATAAGCTTAAAATTTAAAGTAGTTTTTCTCATAGTGATTTGGTTATAAATGGTTAAATAGTTATAACCAATTTAGCCATTAGCCAAAACGAGACCATCCTGCTCAATCCTGTTTTACAATACTAATTATCAGTATTTTATACTTTTAAGATCGAAACAGAATTTTCATTCAAATTCAAATAATGAAAGGCAAATCCGCAAGCTGTTTTTTGAATTTATTCTATTTTTTTAACACATAAAATAGTAACAAATAGCGATTCATAGATTATTTTCAATCATTAAAAATTCAGTATTTATATTAATAACAATAACTTTGTTTAAATATGAATTTAAAACTTAAAAAAGCTTATGTTCGACTTTGCAAAAGACTTTAAGATTGGTATTATTATTTCTATAATTGCTCTTACCACTATTATCTTAGGAGCAGTAACAGATAAGGTATTACGTTATTTTTTGTATCGAAAACTAAGTAATAAAGAATATGACGCCACCGGATTCAGGTTCTTAAAACACTTAATTATAACCGTAATCTACATTCTTGGATTTGCTTTTGCTTTGATTCAAATTCCGGAATTTAAAATCATAGGCCACTCTTTCCTGGCTGGTGCGGGTGTAATATCAATCGTTGCCGGTCTGGCTTCACAGCAGGCTTTGAGCAATATTGTAAGCGGGATTTTTCTGGTAATTTTTAAACCTTTTAGAATTAACGACAAAATCACAATCAACAGTTTTGTTGGTACAGTTGAAGATATAAACCTGAGACAGGTAGTTTTAAAAGATGCCGAAAACAACCGAATCATAATTCCTAACTCTGTAATCAGCAATCAAATTATTGTGAATACCAATATGCACGATACCAAATGCTGTAAAATAATCGAAATAGGAATTGGCTATGAATCTGATGTTGAAAAAGCACTGGAAATAATGAAAGACGAAGTTGCCAGACATCCTCTTTTTATTGACACCAGAACAGCCGAGAATAAAAAACAAAATACACCTTTGGTTATCGCAAGAGTTGTAGCTCTGGCCGATTCAAGCGTAACATTAAAAGCGTGGGCTTGGGCAAAAAACTCGACAGATGGTTTTGTTATGTATTGCGATTTACTGCAAAGCATCAAAAAACGTTTTGATGAAGAAGCGATTGATATTCCGTATCCGCAAAGAGTCGTAACACTGAAAAAATAGACCCGCCAAAGTTTTTTTCTGATAATTTTAAGACTTTAATCTTTGCATTTCAAAATGCTTAGCGGTAAATTTATAATTCTTAATTAAAATGGCTTCAAATGAAAATTATAAAACTCATCTTATTGATATTACCGCTTTTTTGCTTTTCGCAAGAAGAGAAAATTAAGTCCCTGGATATCAACTTAACAAATTATGAATACCCATTTCCTGTACAATTTTTAGAATTAAGCAACCAGCGCCAATATCTAAAGATGGCTTATATGGATATAAAACCGGCCAATTACAACAATAAAAACATTGTATTACTTCATGGCAAAAACTTCAATGGCGCTTATTGGGAAACAACAATAAAAGCCCTGACAAAAGAAGGTTTCCGAGTTATTGTTCCGGATCAGATCGGGTTTGGAAAATCATCAAAACCAGATAATTTTCAATATACATTTCAGCAGTTTGCAGAAAATACCAAAAAATTACTCGATCATTTAGGGATTGCCAAAACGGCCATTTTAGGACATTCGATGGGCGGAATGCTGGCCTCGAGATTTACTTTGATGTATCCGGAAACAACAGAAAAGTTAGTTCTTGAAAACCCAATTGGACTTGAAGACTGGAAATTAGTTGTTCCTTACAAACCGGTAGACTGGTGGTACGAATCGGAATTAAAACAAAATTACGAAGGCATCAAAAAATATCAAATGGAAAACTATTATGATGGAAAATGGAACGCCGATTACCAAAAATGGGCTGAACTTGGTGCCGGATGGACTACTGCTCCCAATTACAGCATCGTAGCCTGGAATTCTGCCTTGATGTACGACATGATTTTTACGCAGCCGGTTTTATACGAATTTAAAAACATTAAAAGTCCCACGCTTTTAATCATCGGAACAAGAGATAAAACCGCAATTGGAAAACCTTTAGTTTCTGAACAAATTAGAAAAACGATGGGAAATTATGCTGAACTGGGTAAAAAAACTCAAAAAGCAATTCCGAATTCTAAATTAGTCGAAGTACCCAATACCGGACATTTACCCCACATTGAGTCTTTCGATCAATTTATAAAACCATTAATCGTATTTTTGAAACAATAATCTTTTTTTGTTTGCCGTGAATTAATTTTAGCGTTTTATTAAATAAAATTCTTGTAATTCAAGACAACTCTAACTTTAAAACTAAATATCTATGTTTACAATCGACCAAATCAAAGAAGCACATGCTAAAGTAAAAAGCGGGGCTGATTTTCCAAATTATATACAAGACCTAATCATTCTGGGCGTAAAAGGATATGACACTTTTGTGAATGACGGACACGTCGAATATTACGGCGTAAATAACTACATGGTAACATCGGATGAAAAATATAATCCAATTTCGGTTGCAGTAACCGTTAACAAGGAACTTTTCATTGAGTTTTTGGTAAAACATCAGCAGGGCGAAACAGATTATCTTACTTTTTGCAATCATGCCGGGCAATGCGGCATTGCAAAATGGAGAGTAGATATTATCGAAATGACCTGCACTTATTTTGATATTGCCGGAAACGAAATATTAATTGAAAAAATTCCAGGTTAATTTAAAGATGAAGACTTTTAATTCCATTTATTCCCTAACTAAAAAAGGAATCTTATTAGTACTTCTTGTATTTTGTTGTACAGGATTTTCGCAGCATAAAAAAGAAAAAACCAAATTTAAAGTAATCGCTTTTTATACAGCCAAAAACGATCAGGCACATATTAGTTTTGTTCATGAAGCCAATAAATGGTTTCCAAAAATTGCCAAAGAAAATCATTTTGTATACGACTCTACAGACAATTGGAAAAATTTAAATGCCAAATTTTTAGCTGATTATCAAGTCGTTTTATTTTTAGACACAAGACCTGAAGCTCCGGAGCAGCGAGAAGCTTTCCGGAAATATATGGAAAATGGCGGTGGTTTTATTGGCTTTCATTTTTCTGCCTTTGCTCTAAAAGATTCAAGCTATCCGCAAAACTGGGACTGGTATCACAACACTTTTTTAGGCTCAGGAGAATATGGAAGCAATACATGGAAACCAACATCGGCCGTTTTAAAAGTCGAGAATCAGCATCCGGTAACAAAAAATCTTCCTAAAACATTTACTTCGGCACCAAACGAATGGTATCGCTGGGGCAATGATTTAACCAAAAATCCTGATATTGAAATTCTTCTTGCCATTGACCCAAGCAGTTTTCCTTTGGGAACCGGGCCAAAAGCACACGAAATTTGGCACAGCGGTTACTACCCGGTTGTCTGGACAAACAAAAACTACAAAATGTTCTACATAAACATGGGGCATAATGATATTGATTACGAACACGGAACTAATAAAACACTTTCGTATACTTTTGAGAACAAAACAGAAAGTCAATTAATTCTTAATGGATTGCTTTGGCTGGGAAATTCTAAAAAATAAAAAAAATGGCCAGTCAGCTTTCCCCTATCATAAACGCTCAGGATTTAATCAAAACGGATAGTTCATCTGAAATTATATTAATAGATGCCAGAGCAGGAATTAATGCAGAAGAAAATTATAAAACACAACATTTAAAAGGCGCTCGTTATATCGACTTAAATAAAGATTTAGCATCAGTCGAAAAAGATCCTGCAAATGGCGGAAGACATCCACTTCCTTCTTTTTCTAAGTTTTCTGAAGTACTTTCTAAACTCGGAATTTTACCTTCGTCGCACGTCATTATTTATGATGATAAAAACGGATCAAATGCTGCAGCCAGATTTTGGTGGATGCTGAAAGCAATTGGACATGAAAATGTTCAGGTTTTAAACGGAGGATTACAGGAAGCGGTAAAATCAGGTTACCCTGTAAGTTCAGAAATCGAAGTTTTTGAAACAGCAGAAAAATATTTAATTTCAGAATGGAAATTAGGCTTAGCCGATATAGACGAAGTGGAAAAAGCCCGAACCAATAATCAAAATATCGTAATAGATGTAAGAGATAAAAATCGTTTTGACGGGCTTACAGAACCGCTGGATTTAATTGCAGGGCATATTCCGGGAGCAGTCAATGTTCCGTTTAGCGAAAATCTGGACGAAAACGGGCTTTTTAAATCTTCTGAAATTTTAGCTGAAAAATATGCTTCTATTTTAAAAGATAAACCCGCCGAAAATATAATTGTGCACTGCGGCTCTGGTGTTACGGCCTGTCACACGCTTTTAGCAATGGATTACGCCGGAATAAAAATCCCGAAACTTTATGTGGGTTCCTGGAGCGAATGGTCGAGAAATGACCGCGAAATAGCAACAAAAAAACAAGATTAAACTTTTTGTTACAGATTGAAGAATTACAAAGAGTAATCATTTTAATCCGTGAAATCTGCGGCAAAATCTTTACTAATAAATCAAAAAATATAAATTACCAAAAATGCAGCATTGGGATATACTTTTATCAAATCAGGTAAATAAAAAAGCTTTTATAGATGCGCTTCTTTCCGGAGAAGCCAAAGGCGAATTAGCCGTTTTTAACAACCAAAAAGGGATTTTATTCTCTGACATTGCAATCGAAAAATTCATCGAAAAGGAATATCAATATGACACTGTTGAGGCTTCGCCGGAATCGCACAGACAATTGCGCACTTTTTCATCTGGCGAACGCAAAAAAGAATTTTTAAAATACTGTATTAATCAAAAACCGGATTTTATAATTTTCGATAATCCGTTTGATCATTTGGATCAGGCTTCAAGAGTGATTCTGGCAGATTCTTTAAAAGATTTAACGCATGATATTGCGATAATTCAACTCCTAAACCGTGTGGTAGATGTTTTGGAATTTGTTCCGAATAAGGCGCAGATTAAAGATAATACTTTTGAATTGCATCCTATTTCAAAAACCGAAAATCATTTTAAGACTTTAAATACATCCTCAATTCCAAAAGCCATCGAGCCGCATTCTTTTCACGAAAGTGTATTAATTAAATTAGAAAATGTGTCGGTTAGTTACGACGAAAGAAAAATTCTGGATAACATATCATGGACTATAAAACAAGGCGAATTCTGGCAGTTAATTGGACCAAACGGCTCCGGAAAAAGCACGATTTTATCTTTAATAACAGGCGATAATCCAAAAGGATTTGGTCAGGATTTATTTTTATTTGGAAGAAAAAAAGGAACTGGAGAAAGCGTTTGGGACATCAAAAAACAAATTGGAATCTTCACCACTTCCATGACTGATTTATTTCAAAAAGGCCATACTTTAGAAGAAATGATCCTCTCCGGATTTTTCGATTCTATCGGGCTTTATATTGAACCAACTACACATCAAAAACAAATCGTTTCGCAATGGCTGGAAGTGATTGAGATGACGCAATTAAGAAAAAAACGTTTTATTGATCTTTCTATCGGTCAGCAAAGAGTTGCGTTGATTGTTCGCGCCGTTTTAAAACATCCTCCGTTATTAATTCTAGACGAGCCGGTAGAAGGTTTAGACGATGAAAATGTAGATTTAGTAATTCAGCTGATCAATACCATAAAACAAGAAACCAATGTTACGATTTTGTATGTTTCTCACAGAATCGAATCAGGCCTTGCTCCTACTTCGGTTTTTGAACTTTTGCCATCGCCAACGGGATCAATTGGCAAAATTAAATACCATTCTGAGCTAAACTAAAAAAACAAAAATGAAAATCAGATATATCTTATTATTACTATTCCCGTTACTACTCGCTTCTTGCAGCGGTACTATTTCAACAGAAAAAAAAACATACAAAATCACCGAAATAAAACCACTAAAATCTTATTGGAATTTTAATTCGAAAGAATGGTTTCTTCAAAAAGATACTTTAATAGGAACAGGCGGTCCAATGCACTGGGGCGTAATAGAATCTAAAAAGAAACTCCCTAAAAATTACGAAATTGATTTTAAGGTAAACATGACAAAAGAATCCCTGTTTGAGATCATGCTCAACATCGATAAGGAACAATATATCAGAACATATTTGTATCAAATCGATCAGAATATTGTAATAGGAAGAGGTGTATACAAAAAAGGAAGCGACGAATACGGCAAACGAGGCGGACCAACATTGTTTAAGAAATCCTTAGAATTACAAAATAATAAATGGTACACAGTAAAAATTAAAGTTCAAAACAATCAGCTATTCTTTTCTGTAGATAATAAAGCAACATTAGAATGTTCCCTTGAAAAAAGTGATTTAAGCCAAGAAGGAAAACTGGGATTTCTTACAAACGGCGAAATCAAAATCGTAGATTTGACTATCAAAACGCTGCAAAAACAAAAAAGCTCCTTTTAGGAGCTTTTTTTATGCATACAAGAAAATAAAATCTCTTCTCTATTTTCTTTATTCTAAAAATCTAATCTCTAAAATCTAAAATTAGTTCTCATCATCTTCCGTATTATGCGATTTTACATAATTACGCCATTTCTCTAAACAATCCTGAAAATCCTGAGGTAATTCGGTATCAAAACGCATCATTTCTCCCGTAGTTGGATGAACAAAACCTAGCGTTTTAGCATGCAGTGCCTGACGAGGCAATGCTTTAAAGCAATTCTCTATAAACTGTTTGTATTTTGTAAACGTAGTTCCCTTTAAAATCAAATGACCGCCGTAACGCTCATCATTAAACAAAGGATGCCCAATGTGCTTCATGTGTGCACGAATTTGGTGCGTTCTTCCAGTTTCCAGTTTACATGAAATCAAAGTCACATAACCAAAACGCTCTAAAACTTTATAATGCGTAATAGCCGGTTTCCCAATTTCAGGATCAGCAAAAACCGCCATTTGCATGCGGTCTTTTAAATGTCTGGCAAGGTTTCCTTCAATTGTTCCTTCCTCGTCGGCAACATTTCCCCAAACAAGGGCAATATATTCACGTTCAGAAGTTTTTGCTTCAAACTGTTTCGCCAAATGCGTCATTGCCGCTTCCGTTTTAGCTACAACCAAAAGTCCCGAAGTGTCTTTATCAATTCTATGCACCAATCCCGGACGTTCACTGCTGTTCATTGGCAGATTATCAAAATGATGTGCCAATGCATTTACAAGGGTTCCCGTATAATTTCCGTGACCAGGATGCACCACCATTCCAGGCTCTTTATTAATCAATAAAAGCGCATCATCTTCATACACAATATTCAGCGGAATATCTTCTGGCAGAATATGATTTTCAAACGGCGGATGCGATAACATAACCGTTACCACATCAAAAGGTTTAACTTTATAATTTGATTTTACCGGAATATCATTTACAAAAATATTTCCGTCAGTTGCCGCATTCTGAATTTTGTTGCGCGTAGCATTCTGAATCAAATTCATTAAATATTTGTCAATACGCAAAAGCGCCTGACCTTTAGGGACTTCAAATCTGTAATGTTCGAATAATTCGTCTTCCAGATCTAAATTTTCAATATTATTGTTCATCTTGTGGGGTTTCTGCAGGCACTGCTGTACTGTCTGTCGCCTGACTATCATCTACATAACTCGCTTTTCCATCACCTAAAACCAAGTCGATTTTAGACGCTTTCAATACACGATCTCCTACTTTTAAGTTTCTGCCTTTGTAACGCATTTCCAAAACCATATCTTTTCCAAGATTTGGAATATAAGTAATCGTTCCCGGCTCCAGTCCTAAAGCTTTCAAAGTTGGTACGGCTTCACGATATGTTTTTTCAATTAAATCCGGAATCTTAACAGATGAAAATCCTGAAGAATTAATTTTAATATATATTTTTCTTCCTACTTTCACCTTTGTTCCCGGCAGCGGATCCTGCTCAACAACACTGTATTTCGGAAATTCACTTCGGTAATCTACACTATCCAAAAGCACATAATCTAAGTCCAGTTCATCCAATTTTGCTTCTACTTGTTCCTCTGTCAG
This sequence comes from Flavobacterium johnsoniae, assembly GCF_001879205.1. Classification (GTDB taxonomy): domain Bacteria; phylum Bacteroidota; class Bacteroidia; order Flavobacteriales; family Flavobacteriaceae; genus Flavobacterium; species Flavobacterium johnsoniae_A. The sequence goes on along the minus strand of NZ_MLFK01000007.1, from coordinate 565,301 downwards.
TTTAGACAAATTCGGAACTGCAATTTCGTGTCCGTGATCAGTTGTAAAAGTCAACCAATGCATAAACAAATAACCCAAAACCGCAATAATAGCAGCCGCACTCAATACTTGCAAGAAAAACACCCGGCTAGTTAAATACTTACGTAAACTCATAAATTTATTTTTAGTTGTCGCAAAGATAAAGCTATTTCGTTTCAAAAAAAATGATAATTTTGTTTAAAACGAGAAAGTACTGCGATTGTTGTTTTTCTTAAAAAGAAGATCTTTCGATTTTGGACTTTAAAGCTTGATATTTAAATTTTAAGGAGCTGTTTCCTGCTGTACGCTGTATCTTTTATGCCGAACACCGGCACAAAAGGATGCCGCTTCCATCAGGGCTAGTATTCGTTTTCATAAAACATTTTCGGCTCTAATTATCAGATAACAAAAAAGGCAAATAAGGGCAATTCATATCAAAAAACGATTAAGCAAATACACAAATAAACGATTAAACATCAAATCAATGAAAAACATTGCCATCATCATGGGCGGATATTCAAGCGAATTTAAAATTTCGCTAATCAGCGGAAACGTTGTATATCAAAATCTTGACAAAACAAAATACAACAGATTCAGAATTCATATTTTTAAAGAAAAATGGGTCTATGTAGATGCGAACGACACTGAATTTCCAATTGATAAAAACGATTTTTCTGTGACGGTAAATGGCGAAAAAATCACTTTCGACTGTGTTTTTAATGCCATTCACGGAACTCCTGGAGAAGATGGTTTAATGCAGGCTTATTTTGAATTATTAGGCATTCCGCAGTCATCTTGCGATTATTATCAAGCGGCATTGACTTTCAATAAACGTGATTTATTATCGGTTTTAAAACCATACGGAATCAAAACAGCCGTTTCTTATTATTTAAACAAAGGTGATGTTATTAATACTGAAGAAATCGTTAAAAAAGTAGGATTGCCATGTTTTGTTAAACCAAACAAAGCCGGTTCAAGTTTCGGAATTTCAAAAGTAAAAAACGAAGCCGAACTCCCAATCGCTATTGAAGTTGCCTACAAAGAAGACAACGAAATCATCATCGAGAGTTTCCTTGACGGAACAGAAGTTTCTGTTGGAGTAATTAATTACAAAGGAGAAATTAAAGTTCTGCCAATTACAGAAATCGTGTCCGATAATGATTTCTTCGATTACGAAGCTAAATACGAAGGAAAATCACAAGAAATCACACCAGCCCGAATTTCTGACGAGTTAACTCAAAAAGTTGGAGAAATTGCCAAACGTGCTTATGAAGTTTTAAAAATGAAAGGCTTTTCAAGAAGCGAATTTATTATTGTAGACAACGAACCATATATGCTCGAAATGAATACCATTCCGGGATTAACCACAGAAAGTTTGATTCCGCAGCAAGCAAAAGCCGCCGGAATTTCTCTTGAAGATTTATTTACAAACGCCATAGAACTGGCTTTAAAATAGTCGCTAACATACTAAGGTGCTAAGATTCTAATATCTTTAGCACCTTTGTTTTTACAATATATCTCATTGTCAGACTGAGCGATCCCGAAGTTTCGGGAGAAGTCAAATCCTTAGAACCTTATAATCTCAGAACCTCAGTAACTAAAAAAAATGAAAGAAATCTTCGAATGGAATAGATTATTTTTTAACGAACTTCCAGAAGTTTTCCTTCTGGAGGTAATATTTCGTTCAACAGTAATGTTCACGATTTTACTGCTCACCTTAAAATTAGCAGGTAAAAGAGGTGTCAAACAGTTATCAATTTTCGAAACTGTAATTATTATTGCACTTGGTTCTGCCGCCGGCGATCCAATGTTTTATGAAGATGTGGGAATTGTGCCTGCAGCGATTGTTTTTCTGGTTATCATTATTTTGTACCGCACCGTAACCTGGCTTACCGGAAAAAGCAAAAGATTCGAAGAGTTTATAGAAGGCAAAACAGAATGTCTTATAAATGACGGAAAATTTTCGGTATCAAGTTTCAAAAAAGAAACCCTGGCCCAAGATGAATTTTTCTCTGAACTTCGCGTAAAATCAATAGAACATTTAGGACAAGTAAAACATGCCTTTATAGAACCCAGCGGTGAAATAAGCGTCTTTTTTTATGAAGATAATGAAGTAAAATACGGATTACCTATTCTTCCTGCCCTGTTCAATAAAAAAAGTAAAACAGTCTCGGAAGACGGCATTCACGCCTGTACTTTCTGCGGCCATACACAGGAACTCAAAAAAGGAACCGCAAAATGCGAAATCTGCAAAAAAGAAGAATGGGTCGAAGCGATAAATACTAAAAGAATAACTTAAAATAAACACCAAATTCCAAAAAGCAGAGCTTTGGCCAATTTCAGGTACTTTGCACTTTGTGCCTTTGCAGCTTTGAACCTTAAAAAGAAAATAAAATGCGAAAAGCAATATTCCCGGGATCATTTGACCCTATTACACTTGGGCACGAAGATATTATCAAAAGAGGAATTTCGTTATTTGATGAAATCGTAATCGCTATTGGTGTCAATGCCGAAAAAAAATACATGTTTTCATTAGAAGAAAGAAAACGTTTTATCGAAGAAACTTTCAAAGACGAACCTAAAATTTCGGTTATAACTTATGAAGGATTAACAATAGATTTAGCCAAAAAACAAAAAGCAAATTTCATTTTAAGAGGTCTGCGCAACCCTGCGGATTTCGAATTCGAAAAAGCCATTGCACATACCAACAGGCGTCTTTCTAAAATCGAAACTGTATTTTTATTAACTGCTGCAAAAACGTCATATATCAGTTCGAGCATTGTTCGCGACGTATTGCGAAATGGCGGTGAATACGAAATGCTGGTTCCGGATGCGGTTAGGGTAAAAAAGTAAACATCAGCAATGACATGCCAAAAACTACGCAGTCATAAATTTGCCAGCGAAGCAAATTATAAGTAATTTCGCATTTTTAAAACAAACAATAAATAATGAGTATCGAAAGAGAATTAAGCAAACGAAGCGGATCTAAATGTGAACTTTGCGGCAACGAAGAAAACCTAAAAGTATATCAAGTACTGCCAACTCAAAAAGGTGGTATTGACGAAGCTATATTAGCCTGTAATACCTGTATTGACCAAATTGAGAATCCGGACAACGTCGATTTAAATCACTGGAGATGTCTTAACGACAGCATGTGGAATGAGAATATTCCGGTTCAGGTTGTAGCATGGAGAATGCTGAGTCGTTTGCGCGCTGCAGGATGGCCTCAGGAATTGCTTGATATGATGTATTTAGACGAAGATACACTGGCATGGGCACAAGCAACCGGTGAAGGCGAAGATGACGAAAATAAACTGGTTCACCGCGACAGTAATGGCGTAGTATTGCAACACGGAGATTCTGTTGTTTTAATTAAAGACCTTAAAGTAAAAGGTTCCAGCATGGTTGCCAAACAAGGAACTGCAGTTAGAAATATTCGTTTAGATCATGAAAACGCTGAATACATCGAAGGAAAAGTAGACGGACAGCAGATTGTGATTATTACGCAGTATGTAAAGAAAATATAATTTTAATAAGGTTCAAAGAAACAAAGATGCAAACAGACAAAGTTAATTTTAGCTAAAAAGAAACCTTTGCCCCTTTTACCCTCTGAACCATAAAAAAAGAGAGGCTGTTCAGTTATTGAACAGCCTCTCTTTTTTTTATTTCTGATAATAAAATTATTTCTGGAATAATTTATTAATTTGATCTTTAACTAATGGCTCAGAAACACTATTTGTTGCAGCATCTCTATCTTTACTAGAAACCATAAACTGAACTGTAGATTTGTCCGGAACAACATTTCCTGTATAGTGCAGCCAAATATAGTTGTTTGGCAATTCTAATTTGATATCATACAACGGACTAGCTGTAAAACCACCCATGATGATGTTGTAAAGATTTGTATAATCGTTATTCAGATTTTTAAAAGAAAATTTTCTCAAAGGAGAAGAATCATCATCGTTTAAAATACTTGTATAGTACACAGTATACTCGTCTCCAATTTTCTGAATGTAGTTGTTATTTACTTTTCCTAATTTCTCAACTGGAACTGTCTCAAGAACTTTGATTTGTGCAAACGAAACAAAACTAAAGAACAAAATGGCAATGGTAATAATCTTTTTCATAATGAATTTGGGGTTACAATTTTACTGCAACAAAAAAACACAGAAATATTGAAAAAACACCTATCAATTCATTATTTTTTTAACATAAAATTGTTAATCTTCTTCAATAAATTATAAAAAACTGATATACAGAAACATAAATCAAAAACCTAACTCTTTACAACTATCTTACAAGACTAAAATTTCTTATTTTTCTCTTCTTCTTTCTTAATTACATTACGGGCAACTTCAATTTTAAACTTTTTACCCTTCATTTTCTCCTCTTTAATATTCTTCAAAAGTTCTTTCACTTTCCCGAATTTTACCGCTGCAAATGAAACAAAATCTTTTACTTCAATAAGTCCTAAATCATCTTTTTCAAGTTTTCCTTTTTGAGAAAAGAAACCAACGATATCAAATTTATTCAGTTTGGTCTTTTTTCCACCGCTTATATATATGGTTTGAAATTCTGGTGGTTTTGGTAAAGAATTTACATTTTTCACATCCAAAACTTCCATGTTATAATCGATATAATCCAATTTTTTTTCACTTTCGTGAACAATAATATACGCTGTTCCTGTTGCCTGCATACGTGCTGTACGCCCATTACGATGTGTAAATTCATCTTCTTTTAAAGGCAGATGATAATGAATTACGTGTTTCATTTCCGGAATATCCAATCCCCTTGCAGCAAGATCTGTCGTGATGAGGTAACTGATACTTCCGTTTCTAAATTGAATTAAAGCACGTTCACGCTCATCCTGATCCATTCCTCCGTGATAATAGGTGGCGTAGATTCCTTTTTCATTTAAAGTGTCGCTGATACGTTCTGCCGCATCACGATGGTTACAAAATATAATAGCCGACTGCGATTTCAGCGAACAAACCAAATTGAACAAACTTTCTAGCTTATCTTTTGAAGGCTACAAAACCATTTTCATCGAAAGATTTGCTTTCTCTTCTTCTTCCGGAATAAAATCTAAAACCGTTGGGTTTACAACTCTGGTATATTTTGGAATTTCGATATCAGAGGTAGCCGAAACCAAAACTCGTTTGTTTACTTTTGGTAATCTTCCAATAATAAAAGACATCTGTTCATGAAACCCTAATTGAAGTGATTTATCAAATTCATCTAAGATTAAAGTCTGAATTTTATCGGTTCTAAAAGTATCTCTGTCAATATGATCCGCAATTCTTCCGGGCGTTCCAATTAAAACTGCCGGAGGATTGCTTAAATTCTTAATTTCAGTATCAATCGAGTGTCCGCCGTAACAAATATTTACTTTGTACTGCGTTCCCATTTTCTTCCAAACCTGTTCAATCTGCAGTCCAAGTTCGCGCGAAGGAACTAAAATTAAACACTGAACCGATAATATTTCAGGCTGTAATAATTCTAAAACCGGAAGCAAAAAAGCCAGCGTTTTTCCAGATCCCGTTGGAGAAAGCAGTAAAACATTATTATCGTTCAGGATAGCGTCTTGTGCTGCATCCTGCATTTCGTTCAGGCTCTCAATACCTAAATTCGAAAGTATATTATTGGAATGGTGATTTTTATTCATTTTGCAAAAGTAATTAAAAGTTGTTTCAAGTTTCAGGTTTTCTTTTGTTTCAAGTTTAATACAATTTACCGCAAAGAGCGCAAGGTTTACGCAATGTTCGCAAAATTTTACCCACAGAGCTTTGCGGACTTATATTTTTTTTATAAACCTCAGGTAGTAAAAACCTTGCGCTCTTTGCGGTAAAATGCCAAAGTTGTTCTACCCTCAATTCAAAATTGAAATTAGAAACCTAAAACAAATAAACTTTATATTTGACTTTTCTATTAAAACCAAAATCATGAAACTCTTAACCCTTTTCATTTCAGTTTTTACAATCTCGATCTTTGCTCAAAACAATAAAAAATACGATACGTTTTTTGAGAAAGGAAACGGAAATCAATCGGCTTCATATCATGAAACTATTACTTATTTTAAGCTTTTGGCTCATGATTTCCCAACGATTCAAATTAAAGAAATGGGATTAACCGATTCCGGAGAACCTTTGCACATGGTGACTTTTAATCCTGATAAAAATTTTGATTTTGAGAAAATCCAGAAAACCAAAGCGGTTCTTTTTGTCAATAACGGAATCCACGCCGGAGAACCTGATGGAATCGACGCAACAATGCAATTTTACAGAGACCTGGCAATTGGCAAACTGAAAGCACCTAAAAATACTGTTTTAGTAACCATTCCGGTTTATAATATTGGCGGTGCCTTAAACCGAAATTCGACAACAAGAGCTAATCAGGACGGACCAGAAATTTACGGTTTTAGAGGTAATGCGAGAAACTACGATTTGAATCGCGATATGATGAAATCTGACACAAGAAACACCAAAAGTTTTGTTGAGATTTTTCAGAAAATAAATGCCGATGTTTTTATTGATAATCACGTAAGCAACGGTTCTGATTATCAATACAAACTGACTTATATTATGACACAGCATAATAAATTGGGAACTGTTTTGGGCGATTTTCTAAATAACGAAATGATGCCGGCACTGGTAAAAGATTTACAAAAAAAGAAAATCGAAACTACGCCTTATGTAGATTCATTTAAGGATACTCCAGACAAAGGTTTTGGGCAGTTTGTAGATAGTCCGCGATATACAACGGGCTATACTTCGCTGTTTAATACAATTGGTTTTGTGGTTGAAACGCACATGCTGAAAAAATATGCAGAACGTGTAAAAATGACGTATGAATACATGAAATCGACCATCGATTTTACCGATGCGAATTATCAAAAGATAAAAGATTTAAGAGCAAAGAATTTACAACAATATCAGCCTAAAAAATCTTATACTTTGAAATGGGAATTAGACAGCACAAAAGCTACTACTTTTTCATTTTTAGGCTATGAAGCAGGTTACAAGAAAAGCGACGCAACAACAGGAAATCGTTTGTATTACGACAGAAACAAACCATACAAAAAAAACGTTCCGTATATCAAAGAATTCAAATCAGTAAAAGACGTTGTTATTCCATCTGCTTATATCATTCCGCGTGGTTATTGGAATATTATTGACCTTTTAAAGAACAATAACATTAGTTTTTCACAACTTAAAAATGATACCATCATTGAAGTAGAAAGCTATAAAATTGCCGATTTTAAAACTGTTCCGTCTGCATACGAAGGACACTATTTACATCGAAATACAACAGTAACTTCTAAAATGGTTAAAATGGCTTTCGCCAAAGGTGATTATCTCGTTCCAACAAGTCAAAAAGGTGTAAAATATCTTCTAGAAGCTTTTGAACCAGAAGGTGTTGACTCTTTCTTTAACTGGAATTTCTTCGATCCTATTTTACAGCAAAAAGAACATTACTCAGAATATATTTTTGAAGATACTGCAGCGAATCTCTTAAAAGAAAATCCAGCTTTAAAAGCAGAATTAGAAACCAAAAAACAAAACGACCGCGAATTTGCAAAAAATGCTGAAGCACAGTTAAATTGGATTTACAAGAATTCTGTTTATTATGAAAAGGCGCATATGCAGTATCCTGTTTATCGGGTTTTGTAGTCTTTTACATTCAAAATGAGCTGAACTTTTTTGATTTATAGTGTTTTCTAAAAGCACTAATTTCAAAAAGGTCACGAGTAGAACTTTGTCAAATTTTGAAAGTTAACTAAAGAACCTAAAGACTTAAAAACCTATTATATTTAAAATTTGTATTTTAGACTTACTTAACTATTAAAATATTATTTTATGTCATTTCAGGGATACTTAAAAACAATTAGAGAAAAAACAGGAAATGGTCCGGCTGAGTTTAGAACTCTGGCAGAACAAAAAGGATTTACCGCCGAAGGAAAGCTAAAGCCTGAAGTAAAAGCCGGAGATATTGTAAACTGGCTTAAAAATGATTTTGACTTAGGCCAAGGACATTCAATGGCAATTTATGCATTACTTAAAGGCATAAAAAATGAAGATAGTGAATAAAGAGTGTAAACAATTAAGTTTTGCACTCTAAAATTTAAAACCGAAATGAGAATAATTTCAGTAAGGGAAAACCCTGAATATAAAGATAAAACGATTGAATATTTACAAAATAGCTGGTCTGAAATATTACCAATTATTTATGAAGACTGTATTAAACACAGCATAAATGCGAAAGACTCTTTGCCGCAATGGTATTTATTAGAAAATAACGGTGAGATTATTGGCTGTGCGGGACTTATTACAAATGACTTTATTAGCAGAATGGACTTATATCCTTGGATTTGCGCTATTTTTATAGAGGAGAAACACAGGGGAAACAGTTATAGCCAAATATTAATTGAAAAAGCCAAAGAAGATTCTAAAAATGCTGGATTTAAAAACTTATATCTGTGTACTGATCATATTGGGCTTTACGAAAAATTTGGTTTTAACTACATTGGGCAAGGTTATCACCCTTGGGAAGAAGAATCCCGAATTTATCAGATAGACTTGTAAATTAAAAATAAAATTTGCCAAACGAATCTACAAAGTACGGCTTCGCGTGAGGGATAGAAGCAAGCTGCCGAAGCAGCGCGGATAGCCCGACAGCAATAAAAAAAGACCCAATGAACGCAAAGTTGATTGGGTCTTTTTTTTATTGGTGGCACGCCCTAATATTAATTATCGGAATTGGGCCCTGATCGATACGGAACAGGCGGTGCCGTCTTTTCTGTCGGAATTTCTTCCTCTTCAAATAATAATTTGATGTTTTCGTAGGAGTTTTTAAGGGCTTCTTTAATTTGTTCCGGGTTTAACCAGGCTACTTTTTCTATTCCTTCTTCAATTTGTCCTTTTGGTGTTCCTTCAAAATCAGAATGCATTTCGAACCAATGCGTGATTTTGAGTTTGTATTTTCCGTTGCGTTTGAAAATATGATACGTTTTTTGAAGCTTGTTTGTGATTCGGAGTTGGTTTACGCCTGTTTCTTCCTCTACTTCGCGCATTGCAGTCGCTTCAATGTCCTCACCTTTCTCGATTCCGCCCTTAGGCAAATCCCATTTTCCGTTTCTGAAGATAAATAAAACCTCTCCTTTTTTATTGTACACGAAACCTCCGCCGGCTTTATTTACCGGAATTTTGGCCTTGAGGGTTTTCATTATTTCACTTTCGTCGGGATGATATAAAATAGCTTTTTGAATTTTATTTTGAAAAATTTTCACTATAAGCTGTTCGATATCAATACTCTCCAACAAGAACAATTGAAAATCTGTTTCCTTTGAGATTTCATTTGTCAAAAAAGTGGTTTGTCGTTCACAAAAACTTTATACATTTGTACTATGATTTTTAATAAAGATACTGCCGAAAAAACAGCCGAATTGCTTTTGCAAATAAATGCAATTAAATTGAATCCCGAAAATCCTTTTACATGGGCTTCTGGTTGGAAATCTCCTATTTATTGCGATAATAGGTTAATTCTTTCATTTCCGAGCATCCGAAACTACGTTCGTGATGAGTTTGCGAAAAATATTGAAAAACAATTTGGAAAACCTGATGTCATTGCCGGTGTTGCTACTGGAGCCATTGGAGTAGGAATTTTGGTTGCCGAAAGCCTTGGACTTCCATTTGTATATGTGCGACCTGAACCAAAAAAACACGGAAGACAAAATCAAGTTGAAGGTTTTTTACAAAAAGGCCAGAATGTTGTGGTTGTTGAAGATTTAATCAGCACTGGAAAAAGCAGTTTGATGGCTGTAGAAGCTTTAAGAAGCGAAGGTGCAAATATTAAAGGTATGGCCGCCATTTTTACTTATGGTTTTGGTGTTGCCGAGGAAAACTTCAAAGAGGCTAATATCGATTTGTTTACCTTAAGCAATTATGAGAATTTATTGGATTTAGCGGTTCAGAAACAATACATTACCGAAGATCAGCAGTCGACTTTGCTTGAATGGAACGAAAGTCCGTCGACTTGGGGGCAGGAATAATTTTAGATTTTAAAAGATCGCTGTGCTCTTTTTTGGATTTTGAAATTTATCCCGAGACTTCAGTATTGGAGGCTAATTTGATCTGGCATTGTGAACTTAGCGTTTTGTAAAACCTTGTATATAAAAAAACTTAGCGCAATTTGCGGTAAAAACAAAAAAATAAAAAACATATGAACTTAGAAAGTCCAAAAGTTACTGTTCAGAAATCAGCTCAAGATTTATTTGATCAATTGACTGATGTTAAGAATTTTGAAAAATTAATGCCGGATAACATTGCTAAATTTGAAGTAACCGGAGAAGACTCTTTTATTTTTGGATTAAAAGGCATGCCGGAAATCAAACTAAAGATGAAAGATAAAACGGCTCCAAATAAAATTGTTTTGGGTGCTGCAAGCGATAAACTTCCGTTTACTTTAGTTTCAAATATTGACAGCATATCTGATTCAGAAAGCGCTGTTCAATTATTCTTTGAAGGCGAATTCAACGCGATGATGGCCATGATGGTTAAAGGTCCTATCAGTAAGTTCATTGAAACTTTAGCAAACAATATGAATAAACTTTAATAATGATAAATTATTAATTGTAAATGATAAATAAAAAGTCCAATCTAACGATTGGACTTTTTTTGTTCTTTCATTCTGCAAAAAAACTTAGCATCTCAGCTCCTCAGAACCGTAGCATCTTTCTAATAAAGCATCTGTATCTCTTTAATCTCAAATTCTGAAACCGAATCATCTTCCAGTAAAACCTGTAATTTTCCAACAGGAGAAACACCTTGAATGATTCCCATAAAATTATTGCCTTCCAGGTTTTTAAAAGGCATGGGAATACCTTTCCTAAATAGAGAATTAAAATAATCTTCCCAAAAAACAGAGACTTCATTTTGCCATAATTCCGTTTTCTCCTTTATTTTTTCAGCTATTAAAATTGTCAGTTCATTTTTATCAAAAGTTCTTCCACAAATAACGGCCAAAGAGGAACCTCTGGGCAGTTCTTCAAAATTAGTTTGATTGACATTTAGTCCAATCCCGACAACTGACACGATTCTGCCATCACTTTTGAGAGTATTTTCTATAAGTATGCCACCAATTTTCTTATTGTATGACATTATGTCGTTTGGCCATTTTATACATAAATCAGGAATATTTAACGATTTTAAAACGTCCAGAACCGATAAAGAAACTACAATACTGAGGTTAAAAACCTGTTCGTTATCAAACAGAAAATCTTTCACCAAAACACTCATAATTAAGTTTTTACCTGTCTCAGACTTCCACTTCGCCCCCATTTGTCCTTTGCCTTTTGTCTGATTTTCAGCCGTTACCACCGTAAAATTCTCTAGTTCATCCTGGCTTGACAATGATTTTAGGAAATCATTTGTAGAATCTATGGCATCGAGTTTGATTAGTTTCATTAAATAATTGAAATAACTTAATTTAATATTTTGTTAAGGTTCAAAAATAATCACAAAATTTGGTAACTTTACAAATTCATATAAAATAATTCATGGCGAAAAAGACTATTAATAATGATGTTCTATTGGCGAACATAATCAAAGGGATTGAGGAAGTAAAAGGAAATGATATTGACATTCTTGACTTAAGAGATATAGACACAGCAGTTTGTGACTATTTTGTCATTTGCAACGGTAGCTCAAATACCCAAGTTAACGCCATTGTAAACTCAATTCAAAAAACAGTTTCTAAAGATTTAAAAGACAAACCATGGCACGTAGAAGGAACCGATAACGCAGAATGGGTTCTTATGGATTATGTGCATATCGTGGTACACGTTTTCCAGAAACACATTCGCGAATACTATAATATCGAAAGCCTTTGGGGTGACGCCAAAATAACTACAATCGAAAACAAATACTAAAAGAAAAATTTTTCTAAATGGCTAAAGATAATAATCCAAATCCGAGTAAATTTAAAATAAGTCCCTGGTTAATATATACCGCAATACTTTTAGTTTTTTTATTTATAAGTTTTGCAACCGGTGGATCTAACTTAAGCGAACCTGCTCAATTGACCTCTTCTAAATTCAATGTATTATTAGAAAAAGGACAAATTGAAAAAGTAATCGTTTACAATAAAGCTGAAGCTGAGGTTTACTTAACTCAGGCGGCGCTTAAAGATGCAGCAAACAAAAAAGTTGCTAAAGATATTTTTGAAAGACCAAATAAAGGACCGCACTATACTTTAGAAATCGGTAACGACCAGATCTTTCAAACTAAACTGGAAAAAGCAGTTGGTGAAGGCAAACTGAAAGACTTCAACTTTCTTCAAAAAAACAATTGGAGCGATATTTTAATCAGCTTACTTCCTATCATCATTATTATTGGTGTATGGATTTTCATTATGCGTAAAATGTCTGGCGGAGGCGCTGGCGGAGGCGGACAAATTTTCAACATTGGAAAATCTAAAGCTAAACTTTTTGATGAAAAAACAGATATCAAAACTACTTTTAAAGATGTAGCTGGTTTAGAAGGCGCAAAAGAAGAAATTCAGGAAATTGTTGAATTCCTTAAAAATCCTGAAAAATATACTAATCTTGGAGGTAAAATTCCAAAAGGAGCTTTACTTGTTGGACCTCCGGGAACTGGTAAAACATTATTAGCAAAAGCTGTTGCAGGCGAAGCTCAGGTTCCGTTTTTCTCTTTATCAGGTTCTGATTTCGTAGAAATGTTTGTGGGAGTTGGTGCATCTCGTGTGCGTGACTTGTTTAAACAGGCTAAAGAAAAATCGCCGGCAATTATCTTTATTGATGAAATTGACGCTGTTGGTAGAGCACGTGGAAAAAGCAATATGTCTGGCGGAAACGACGAAAGAGAAAACACTTTGAATCAATTACTGACAGAAATGGATGGTTTTGGTACAAACTCAAATGTAATTGTTTTAGCAGCAACAAATAGAGCTGATGTTTTAGATAAAGCTTTAATGCGTGCCGGACGTTTTGACAGACAAATCTTTGTTGACTTACCGGATATTCGCGAGAGAGCAGAAATCTTCCAAGTACACTTAAAACCAATTAAAAAAGTTGAAGGTCTTGATTTGGATTTCTTAGCAAAACAAACCCCAGGTTTCTCTGGTGCTGATATTGCCAACGTTTGTAACGAAGCCGCTTTAATTGCTGCCCGTAATAACAAACCTGCAGTGGACAGACAAGATTTCCTTGATGCCGTTGACAGAATTATTGGTGGTCTTGAAAAGAAAAATAAAATCATTACTCCAGACGAGAAAAGGGCAATTGCAATTCACGAAGCTGGTCATGCTACTGTAAGCTGGATGTTAGAGCACGCTGCGCCGCTTATTAAAGTAACTATCGTACCTCGTGGACAAAGTTTAGGTGCTGCATGGTATTTACCAGAAGAGAGACAAATCGTAAGAACAGATCAAATGTTAGACGAAATGTGTGCTACTATGGGTGGTAGAGCTGCTGAAAAGGTAACTTTTGACAGAATTTCGACTGGTGCATTAAGCGATTTAGAAAAAGTAACGCGTCAGGCTCGTGCTATGGTAACTATTTACGGTTTGAATGAAAAAATTGGAAATGTTACGTATTACGATTCAACAGGACAAAGCGAATACAATTTCTCAAAACCATATTCGGATGAAACTGCAAAAATTATTGACAAAGAAATTTCAGAATTAATTGAAGGTCAATACCAAAGAGCTATTCAGATTCTTGAAGAAAATAAAGACAAACTAAATCAACTTGCTGATATATTGATTGAAAAAGAAGTTATTTTTAAAGATGACTTAGAAACAATTTTCGGAAAACGTACTTTTGACAAAAATTTAGAAGAGGTGGTTTCGTAAATCTATCAGTAAATATGTAATATTTTTTAAAATCTTAATTCAAAATACCCTTTTGAATTAAGATTTTTTTATCTTTGAACGTTTTCAATTAACATGTAAAGTATTTCATATAAAAAATGAATTTTTTCAAAAAAATATTTGGTTCCAGCGAATCTGCTTCTGACGAAGAACACGAAAGTGAATACGCAGGAACTCCTGCTCCAAACAGTCATTTGTCATTAGATGAACAATTCATCTTTAATTTCAAAAAAAATGGCGGTAAATTTTTGTACTGTGAAAACAGCCAGGAAGTTGCAGAACAATTCGAAAATATTTTAGAAGAAAACGATTGGTTCGAAAATGAAGTTTTATGTTACGAACCGGCTCTTTTTAGTTTGTTAGAAGAAAACAAATTATTTTACATCGCCCCTTCTAAACCTAAATTTTTATTAGCAAGCTGCGAAAATCTAATTGCAGATGAAGGTTCTATTTTGTTTTCATCAAAACAAATCAGGCAAAACAAACCAAATGATTTACCGGCAAATATTGTTATAATTGCCACGACAAGTCAAATACTCCCAATGAAAAGTGATGGTCTAAGTGCCATAAAACGCAAATACGAAAGAGATATACCAACTAATATCACTACAATAAAATATTTCGAAAAAGCAAAAGAAGAAGATTTTACCCAATACGGAAGTGTTGCCAAAAACCTTTATTTACTGCTCTTAGAAGATCTTTAAGATGAATGAAACGCTTAAGAGAACCATTTCTGGTGCTGTTTATATTGCTCTGTTATTAAGTTCAATCCTGTTTTCTACCGAAAGCTTTATCATTCTTTTTGGTATTTTTCTAATCATCACAATCTACGAATTTTCGAATTTAGTAAGCCTAAATAAAATCTTTTCGATTCTTTTTGGCACTTTACTCTACTCTTCAGTTGTATTGGTAAGCCATTACAATAAAGAAACAACCGCATATTTAAACAATACTTTTAATACCAATCTTGATTTAGAAACCAATATCCAGCAATTAGATCTTGTCCTTCTTGCCATAACTATTGTGGTATCTATTAAATGCATATTGTTCTTATTTTACGATTCAGTTCAAAAAGTAAGCATTTCATCGAAATACTTATATCTACTGGGATATATTACACTTCCTTTCCTATTTATTGTCAAAATTTCCTTTGGAACAAATGATTACAACCCAAAGATCATTATTGGTTTATTTGTACTAATCTGGACAAATGATACATTTGCTTATCTGGTTGGAAAATCTATTGGAAAACATAAATTATTCGAACGTGTTTCTCCTAAAAAAACAATAGAAGGTTTTCTGGGAGGTATGGTTTTCGCCGCATTTGCAGGTTTTTTAATTTCAAAACTATACATACAGCCTAATCCGGCTTTTAGCAGTAAATCTATCTTAATTTGGACTATTATTGCCTTAATCGTAAGTGTTTTTGGAACGATTGGAGATTTAATCGAATCTAAATTTAAAAGAATTGCCGGAGTAAAAGACAGCGGCTCGATTATGCCGGGACACGGAGGTATACTAGATCGATTAGATAGTGTTATATTTGTAGCACCAATTATATTTTTATTTTATCAAATTTTATATTATGTTTCATAAAGAAGGAGCCCCATCTATTTTATTAGGAACAGTTTTTACTGTTGCCGTACTTGTAATTGCTGATAGATTTATTGATATCAATTGGCTGAGAATGCTTGTTCAGATAGCAGCGCTATTGGTTCTGATTATTATTTTACAATTTTTTAGAAATCCAAAAAGAATTGCCGTTAGAAACAGCGATCATATTCTTGCTCCGGTTGATGGGAAAGTAGTAGTAATTGAAGAAGTTTACGAAGGTGAATATTTTAAAGACAAACGTTTACAAGTTTCTATCTTTATGTCTCCTATCAACGTGCACGTTACTCGTTATGCAATGGACGGAATTATTAAATTCAGTAAATACCACCCTGGAAAATTTCTAGTAGCATGGCACCCAAAAGCAAGTGAAGAAAACGAAAGAACAACAGTTGTAATCGAAAACGATACTTTTGGCGCAGTACTTTACAGACAAATTGCAGGTGCTCTGGCACGCAGAATTGTAAATTATGCTCAGGAAGGAATGCAGGTTATCCAAGGTACAGATGCAGGTTTTATTAAATTTGGATCGAGAGTAGATTTATTTTTACCTTTAGGTACACCAATTAATGTTGCTTTAAATCAAAAAGCAATTGGAGGAAAAACTATTATTGCTACAAAAGCTTAAATGGCTCAAAAAGATTTAGATACTCGTTTTTCTGAGGCTGTAGAAATCGCAATGAATATGACTCAGGCCTCACTGCCTCAAGATGTGCAGTTAAGACTTTATGCCTATTACAAACAGGCTACATTTGGAACAGCTGTGTACAATCAATCTGAGAATTTTGATTTAAGAGATGCTTTTAAAACAAATGCCTGGATGCAGATTAGTCATATATCAATCGACGAAGCCAAGGAGAATTACATCGAAATTATTAATTCACTAACAGCAAAATAAATTAAGATTATGAAGAAAAACATTGTTCGATTCAGCATTTTAGCTTCATTTTTACTATTATTTTCTTGTAATGATAACAATAAGCTGACCGAAGTTGTAGAAGTACCGCTGCCTACCAAAGAAGAAAAAATTGTAATTGGATCACCAAACGATGTAAAAGCAGATCCGGGTTCGTTTGAACTTACAAAACTGCCTTTTGCTTACGATGCGTTAAGTCCGGCTTTACGATCATTAACTTTAGAAACTCATTATTCTAAACATTATGTGTCGTATACTAATGCTTTTAATAAAGAAATTGTTTCGACTGAGTTTGAAAATATGCCCATTGAGGACATTTTAAAAAAAATGCCTCTTACTAATTTGAAACTTCGTCAGAATGCGGGTGGATATTACAATCATACCTTGTATTTTAATATTTTAACTCCAAAAGAGCAAACTCCAAAAGATACACTGGCAGGTTCTATTAATAAAGAATTTGGTTCTTTTAATAACCTTACCAATCAATTTAAAGGTCAGGCGGAAAAACAGTTTGGTTCTGGCTGGGTTTGGTTAGTTGTAGACCGATATGGAAAACTTCAAATTACAACAACTGAAAATCAAGACAATCCGTTAATGAAAAATGCCTTAATCCCGGGAACGCCTATTTTAGGTATTGACTTATGGGAACATGCTTATTATCTCGATTATCAAAACAGGAAAGGAAGTTATATTGATGCTTTTTACGAACATATTAATTGGGAAAAAGTAAACGAATATTATGTTGAAGCCCTCAAAAAGGTCAAAAAAGTATAAAATAAAAAAAGCTGATACAAAATTGTATCAGCTTTTTTTTATTGATGCAGATTCTTATATTCTATTTCAACTCAAAAATAAACGATTCTGAAGGCAGTATTTTAACTCTTGCAGTGCCTTCTCCATTATTCACTGTTAATCTAACTGAATTCTTTTGGTACAATTGATCTGTAAGCTTATACTCTCCATCTTTTAAATTCCATTTTGAAATAATATCCGCCGGAATTTTTAAGTCAAACTCACTTGTTTTTTCCGAAGAAAAATTGGCCGTCACAATTATTTTTTGATTTTCTGACCATCGGACAAAAGAATAAATAAGCTCATCATATCCTGAATTATTTTGACGATTTACAGACTGAATTTCTTGAAATTGTCCCATTAAAGCCGGACTTTTTATAGAGAAATTCAATAATCGCCTGTAAAAGTCACGTAATTGCTTTTCCGATTCAGACAATTGTCCGCCATCAAACTTTCCTCCGTTCATCCATCTTTGATGATTTGGAACTCCGATATAATCAAAAATTGAAGTTCTGGAATGTGTTCCAAAACCAGCATTTTCATTTCCGGCCTCTCCTACTTCCTGTCCGAAATAAACCATGGTTGGCGATGTACTTAAAGTTGTCGAAACTACCATTAAAGGTTTTCCTCTTTCAGGTGTTCCTGCAAATTCAGGCGAAGCCAAACGCTGCTCATCATGATTGTCTAAAAAATGAAGCATATGATGTTCGATATCTGCCATTCCTTTTTGAATGTCTGATAATCCATCAGGAGACGATTTCCCTCTGATAATATCTTTTAGTTTATCGTATGTTTCAACTTTATCATATAAATAATCCATTTTCCCTAAACGAATATAATTGCGATATTCATTAGGATTATAAACTTCTGCCAGCAAAAATGCATCTGGATTTTTCATTTTAACCGCAGAGTTCATATAACTCCAAAATTCATACGGAACCATTTCGGCCATATCATAACGAAAACCATCAACGCCCTTTGCTGTCCAATACAAAGCAATCGATTTAAACTTCTTCCAGGAATCCGGCACATCTTTGTCCTGCCAAAATGCAAAATGCTCCTGATATGATTTTTGATCAAAACCAGCAGGAAGTTCCGGAAAATCTTTTGTTCCATCAGGACGAATTCCGTAATTTACTTTTACTGTTTCGTACCAGTCATTTTGATCCGGTTTTACTTTTCTGGAACCGTTTCCTGTCCATTTTGCAGGATTCTCATCAAAAAAACCATCAATCATTGGATTTTTTTCTCCATTTAAGGGAATATCTCCATCAGGAATTTCAAAATGAGCCTTCGGAATATAATAGAAATTATTGTTTCTGTCGTATTCAACATTTACATTATCATCGGCACCAAAATCTTTAACGCCTTCCGGATTATTTTTCCCTTCATATTTTCTCGCAATATGGTTTGGAACAATATCTATAATCAATTTCAAACCTGCTTTATGTGTACGTGCAATTAAATCTTCAAATTCCTGAAGTCTGTTTGCAGGGTTTACAGCCAAATCCGGATTTACATTGTAATAATCCTTAACAGCATAAGGAGATCCTGCGCGTCCTTTTACCACTTCGGGATCATCATTCGAAATTCCGAAAGCAGTATAATCCCGAACCAAAGCATGATGAGGCACCCCGGTATACCAAATATAAGTAACCCCCAAATCCTTAATTTCATGAAGTGCTTTATCTGTAAAATCATCAAATTTTCCAACTCCGTTTTCTTCTATTGTTCCCCAAGGTTTGTTGGTTGTATTTTTATTCCCAAACAAACGGGTAAAAACCTGATAGACCACTGCTTTATTTTCTTTTGAATTCGTTGCTTTTACTTCACTCATTTTTAAATCTTTTGTTTTACATCCTGAAAACAACATTGTTACGGCCACTCCCGCAACAATAAATTTACTTTTTATCATAGTTTTTTAAATATAACATATTCTTTTTTGAAATTTAGAACCCAAGGTATCCTCTAAATCCAATTCCTAAATTTACTTTATTTTTTAAAGCGCAAAAGAAACCTTCTTCAATTTGTTTTTCTACATTATCCAAATAGTCAACTACAACGTGGGAGTTCTGGGTTTTGTTGATAAATTATGCGTTCGGGCACTTTCTCATTAACCCGTAAATTTTGAATTATAAATTAATGCTAATAACAATCTAAGGTTGTAACCTTTTTCATAAATTTGACAAAAATTTAATCACTTGAAGAAATTACTCTTTTTTATATTTTGCGGGCTTATTTCAAGCATTCAATTCGCTTTTGCGCAAGCAGCAAAACCAGGTCCAAAACAGATCCACATAGAACATGCTGATAATTTTGAACGAAATGAACCTCTTGTACCGGGAGCAGTGCTTTTGAGCGGAAATGTAAAAGTAGATCATGACGGAATCGTGCTTACCTGCAACAAGGCTTATATTTTTGAAGGAGAAAATTACCTTAAGGCCTTTGGAAATGTACAGTTAGTACAAGGCGATACTTTGTTTTTAAACAGTAAATATGCTGAATACAGCGGTAACCTAAAACAAGCTTTTGCAACCGGAGATGCCGTAATGACTTCTCCTGATGCTACTTTACAAACTGATACAATTCATTTTGATCGTAATATCCAGCAGGCTTATTACAATACAAAAGGTACGATTGTTAACAAAGACAACACTTTGGTAAGTAAATCGGGAAGGTATTTTGCAACCGAAAAAAAGTTTCAGTTCCTGACTGAAGTTACGATTACAAACCCAAAATATGTAATAAAATCAAATCATCTGGATTATTACAGCAATTCGGGACATACATATTTACTTGGCCCGTCAACCATTACAAGTAAAGCCAATTATATTTATACCGAACGGGGCTTTTATGACACCAAGAAAAACCTGGCGCATTTTTTAAGGAAATCATATATAAAATACGACGACAGGCGAATTGAAGGAGATAGTTTATTTTACAATCGAAATACTGAATTTGCTTCGGCAACAAGAAATGTAAAAATTACCGACTCTATAAATAAAGGTATTGTCAAAGGACATTATGCCGAAATTTTCAAATTAAAAGATTCGATGTTTGTAACCAAAAGGGCCGTGGCTATTAATTTAGTTGAAAATGACTCTGTTTATATTCACGGAAAAAAATTGATGGTTACCGGAAAAGAAGGTGAACGAATTTTAAGGGCTTTTAATAATGTTCGTTTCTACAAAACAGATATGAGCGGCAAATGCGATTCGATACATTCCAATTCTAAAACGGCATTGACTAAATTAATTGGAAATCCTATTATTTGGAATGGTGAAAGCCAGATTACCGGAGATATTATGCATTTAATTGGTGATAACAATACCAAAAAATTAGACTCATTAAAAGTCCTCAACAATACTTTTATAATTTCCAAGGATACGCTCGGCACGGGTTATAACCAGGTCAAGGGACTCAATTTGTTTGGGAAATTTAAGGAAGGAAAACTCCATGATGTCGACGTTATTAAAAATACGGAAGTCGTCTATTTTATGCGGAATGACGACAATCAGCTCATTGGAATTAATAAAAATGTGAGCAGTAAAATCAATTTGATTCTGGAAAACAATTTGATCGAAACAATCACATTCTTTAATAAAGTAGATGGCGACATTTATCCCGAAGCCGATTTACCGGAAAACGCCCGAAAACTAAGAGGTTTTATATGGCGAGGTGATGAAAGAATAAAATCTAAAGATGATATTTTTACAGCCGAAGATAATGAACTGAATGAAAAATTAATACAAGAAGGCAAAGACCAGGAAGCGAAAGATAAAGATGTACCTCTGAAAGTAAGAAAAGAGACTTTAAATTACGACAAGAAGAAACCGGCTGCTAAAACAGAGACAAAAGCTAAAAAGAAGTAGTTTTTTTTAGTTTTTAGTATTCAGTCGCATTTTTAAATATTCAGTCGCAGTGTTCAGTCGCAATTTACAGAACCTGAAACAAAAAAACTTCAGCACCTTAGTACCTTTGCTACTTTGAACCTTTAAAAAAAGAACGTAGTACCTTTGCCACTTTGAACCTTAAAGAAATGAATCCAGATTTTATAAAATACCAGGCACAAACGTCTCCATATCCTCTGGGAATGGAGGTTTCACATGCCTTTGGCTCTTATATTTACGATACAAACGATAAAAAATATTTAGATTTTGTTGCCGGAGTTTCGGCTTGTACACTTGGACATCAGCATCCGAGAGTAAACCAGGCAATCAAAGATCAGTTGGACAAATATTCTCACGTAATGGTTTACGGTGAATATTCGCAGAGTCCGGCCGTGCAATATTGCAAATTAATGGCTTCACTCCTGCCGGAATCGCTAAATAAAACCTATTTAGTAAATTCGGGTA
The DNA here is from genome assembly GCF_001879205.1 of Flavobacterium johnsoniae. Lineage (GTDB taxonomy): Bacteria > Bacteroidota > Bacteroidia > Flavobacteriales > Flavobacteriaceae > Flavobacterium > Flavobacterium johnsoniae_A. The sequence goes on along the minus strand of NZ_MLFK01000007.1, from coordinate 543,722 downwards.
CAGAAGCTATCGAAGGCGCCTTAAAACTGGCTAAAAGAGTTACAGGTCGCAGCCAGCTTATATCATGCCATAACGCATATCACGGAAACACAATGGGCTCAATGAGCGTTATGGGATTTGAAGAAAGAAAGCAGGCTTTTAGACCCCTTCTTCCGGATGTTGATTTTATCACGTTTAACAACGTAGCCGATCTGGAAAAAATAACGACCAGAACAGCAGCAATACTTCTTGAGACCATTCAGGGTGGTGCAGGATTTATTCAGCCTGAAAATAATTTTCTGCAAAAAGTACGCAAGCGTTGTGACGAAGTTGGCGCCATGATGATTGTAGATGAAATACAGCCTGGATTTGGAAGAACCGGAAAGCTTTTTGGTTTTCAAAACTACGACGTTGTTCCTGATATTGTGGTTATGGGAAAAGGTATGGGAGGCGGCATGCCGGTTGGAGCTTTTACAGCTTCGGCCGAAAAAATGGATCTTTTAACCGAAAATCCAAAATTAGGACATATAACCACTTTTGGAGGGCACCCTGTCATTGCGTCAGCCTGTTTAGCTACTTTGCAGGAATTAACTGAAACAAATTTAATGCAGGAAGCATTAGAGAAGGAAAAACTGTTCAGATCGCTTTTGGTACATCCTTTGATAAAAGAAGTTAGAGGAAAGGGATTAATGCTCGCTGCTATGACCGAAACGGCAGATATAACCAATCAGGTTATTTTAAATTGTCAGGATAAAGGATTAATATTGTTCTGGCTGCTGTTTGAAGGATGCGCGATAAGAATAACACCGCCGTTAACCATTTCTGAAGAAGAAATAAAAGAAGGCTGTGCCATAATTTTAAATGTTATGGACGAAATACTGAAAAAAGAACAAGCTTAATAAGAATCAAATTAATCTTTTAAATTTCAAAAGATTAGAATTAAAATTAGAATATAAATTCTAGCCATATTGTTAATTAAATTGTTCAAAACAATTAATTTTCCCTCCCCACATCAATTATATGGTTGCCTAAATTTATAACAGGCTAATTTCAAATAAAACAAAGTATGCAATTAAGCAACGAAGAAGAAGATTATAACCTATCCTTATCAAAATTTGAGTCGATGTTAAAAACTAACAAAGTACTCTTTTTTGATTCTGAAGAATTCGAAGAAATCATTCTTCATTATTTAGATATAGGTAAGGCTAATTTAGCAAAAAAGGCCTTAAAACTTGCATTAGACCAACATCCAAAATCTACAGGCTTAAAATTAGTACAAGTAGAAATGCTGGTTTACGAAGACAAACTTGAGATCGCTGAGAAGCTTTTAAATGAGTTGTATGCAATTGAACCAAACAACGAGGAAATTTACATCCAGAAAGCCAATATCTGTTCTAAAAGAGATCAACACGAAAAAGCAGTAGAATTGCTTAAAATTGCCCTGCAATATACTGATGACTACGCCGACGTGTATAACTTAATTGGGATGGAATATCTCTTTATGGATAATCTCGAGCTGGCAAAAGAAAGCTTCATTAAATGTCTTGAAGAAGATTTAGAAGACCAATCTGCCTTGTATAACGTAGTGTACTGTTTTGAATTTTTAGATCAAAATCAGGAAGCTATCGTTTATCTTAACGATTATATCAACAAAAACCCTTACAGTGAAATAGCCTGGCATCAGCTGGGACGTTTGCATTATGGTGTAAAAGAATATGAAAATGCAATTCGTGCATTTGATTACGCAACTTTAATCGATGATGAGTTTTTAGGCGCTTTTATGGAAAAAGCAAAAGCTTACGAGCGTCTGAAAAAATATCATGAAGCAATTGAAAGCTATAATCGTACGATTGAGCTTGACGACGCAACTTCGTATGCATTACTGCGAATAGGTAAATGTTATGAAAAATTAGGAAATGCCGTAAAAGCACTTCAATATTATAACCAGACTGTTCACGAGGATCCACTTTTAGATAAAGGATGGATTGCGATTACAGATTTTCATGTTCGCCAGAAAAACTTTCAAAAAGCCTTATTTTTTGTCAACAAAGCATTAGCTATCGACAATCAAAATCGTATGTATTGGAAACGTTATGCGACGATTAACAAGCAAATGAACTTTTTTGAAGAAGCTGAATTTGGGTACAGAAAAGCGGTTGAATTTGGAGATTATGCTTTAGACACCTGGTTGTTTTGGGTTGATATTCTTCAATTTCTTGGAGAATTTGACAGCGCAATTCAAACCTTATTACAGGCAACCGAATATTTCCCGGAAGAAAACGAAATCGAATATCGTTTGGCTGGTTTGTATTTTATGATTCAGGACAATACTAAGGCAAAATTCCACTTAAGCAATGGTTTGCGTTTAAACTTTGATAATTATATTTTAATCGAAGATTTATTCCCTGTTGTGTGGACCAAAAAAACAGTTAGAAATTATATCGAAAAACATAGAAAATAATAATGATTGGAATTTTAAAAAGGCGATTTGGCTTGTTGGGCCGTAATATTAGTTAATCATTTTCAAAAGGTTATTTTACAGAAAAATTCAATAATGAAATTTTTGCCGGCAACAGCTACGAAAATTTTGATATTGCCGAAATTGACCACCTTACCGGATTATTAAAAAACAATCCGGATTTGAAAGGTTTAAATGTTACGATTCCGTACAAAGAACAAGTAATTCCTTTTTTAGACAAACTTTCAAGAAAAGCAGCTTTAATTGGTGCTGTAAACACTATTAAATTTACTAAAAACGGAAAATTAAAAGGTTACAACACCGATTATTACGGCTTTAAAAAATCGCTAAAACCATTATTAGAACCACATCATAAAAAGGCGCTGATTCTTGGAACAGGCGGTGCTTCAAAAGGTGTAGCTTTTGCACTTGATGAGCTTGATATTCCTTATACTTTTGTTTCTCGTGAAGCAAAAGAAAATATCATTGATTACAACTTAATCAACGCTACAACTTTTGATAATTTTCAAATTATAATAAACTGCACGCCAGTAGGAACAAGTCCTAATATTGAGGCATGCCCGGATCTTCCGTACGAGTTTTTTACAGAAAAACATATCGCTTACGATTTGATTTACAATCCCGCAGAAACGCAATTCCTTAAAAATGCAAAAGAGAGAGGCGCTGTAATTAAAAACGGATATGATATGCTGATTTTTCAGGCAGAAAAAGCATGGAAAATCTGGAACAAATAAAAAACAGGTGAATTTTAATCAATCAAAAATGTAATTTTCGTAAATTAGTCTACTCATTTGTAGATAGTTATGAATAAACATTTCCTGTTTTACTGCTTAAGCTGTCTGTGTGCGTTTTTCGTAAACGCACAAGACACTATAAAACAGGCAAAAAATCCTTATACAGAAGCCCGTTATCATTATTATCTAAAAACGATCCTTCTTTTTAATGAATATTTAGATACAGATACAGGATCTTATAATACCACCGAGCTTCGTTTTCTGCATCCCATTGCCAACAAGGCATGGAATTTACGGGTTGATCTTCCTTTAATATCAACAAATACCAACTCACTCAATAAAACCGGAATTGGAGATATTAGTGCCGGTATAAGCTATATACCTTATTTAAATCATAGCAGGGGAATTGCTTTTCGAGCAAGGGTGATCTCAAACTCAGCTGCAGATCCAGCTTTAGGTACAGGAAAATGGGTTTTCGCTCCTGCCATATTCTATGGTGCTTATTTTAATAAAAGAAAAGTGCTTTGGATAGCTTCTCTAGAAAATCAATTGACTTTTGCCGGATCTGACAATCGAAGTGATATTAATACCACGGCATTTGAAAATTATTTTATGTTTATTCTGGGAAAAAACTGGATTGCCGCTGATGCCGCTTTTAGATATAATGCCACAAATAAAGGATATCCTAATAATGCTTTCATAGAATTTGGACGTAAAATAACCAAAAATGATATGGCGTATATTCATCCCAGTGTAGCTTTTGGGGGACATAAGACGTATAATTTTGGTATTGAGGCAGGAATGCTGATTTTATTTTAATTTAAAAATAACTTCATTCTTTCCTGATTTAATTTTATTTTTCTAAAATAATTATGAAATCAAAATTTTTATATCTTTCAAGTAATCTATAAAAATTAAGATATCAGATAAGTAAAGAGACGTAAAGAATAAGAATTTCATCGTAAAATACTGCATAAACAAACGATTTATTTTGTAGTTAGAAACACCTTTACTATCTTTCGCACTGTTTAAAGTAAAAACCTTATACATTTAAAAATGTTAGAAGAAAAGAATGATAACCTGCAAGAAGCAGACGGAAAATTAGAAATCGAGATTAGTGATGCTGCACAAAATGATGCTGTTCAAACAACAGATTCAGAAATTGTGGCAGAAAGTCCTGTTTCAGAAACTGAAAAAGAAGCTGCTGCAACAAATGAAGTTGAAACTAAAAACGAAGTTGAGACAACAAATGAAGCTGAAGAAACAGATCATCAAGATGCGTTAGATGCTATAACAAATTCTAATGCTGAAGAAAGTGAAGATGAGACACTAAAAGAGCGCCATGATATTCCAATGAAAGATTATGACACTTTTTCTTTGGATGCACTTGTTGACGAACTAAAAAAACTGGTTAATATAGACAAAGTAATGTCTGTAAAAGACCATATCGAAGAAATTAAAAAATCATTTTTACTACAATACAACCATCTCTTAGAGGAAAAAAGAGAAGAATTTAATGCTTCAAAAGAAGATCCAAATGAAGAATTCGAATATCACTCTCCTTTAAAATCTAAATTTGACGAATATTATAATGTTTTTAGAGAGAAAAGAAATGCTCATTTTAAACATTTGCAAACCAATCTAAAATCAAACTTAGAAAACAGACTGGCTATTGTTGAGGAATTGAAAGAGCTTATTAATCCTCAGGAAAACATAAAAGATACCCTTAAACATTTTAATGATTTAAGAGAAAGATGGAAAAATGCGGGAGCAATTCCAAAAGATAAATACAATCATGTTTGGAACAATTATCATTTTCATGTAGAAAATTTCTACGATTACCTGCATTTAGACCGTGAAGCCAGAGATTTAGATTTTAAACACAATCTGGAGCAAAAGCAAAAAATTATTGCGAGAGTTGAAGAACTTGTAAACGAAACTGACGTAAGCAAAGCATTCCGCGAATTACAGGATTTACATAGAATCTGGAAAGAAGATATTGGTCCGGTTTCGAAAGAACACCGTGATTCGATCTGGAATAAATTTAGCGAACTGACTAAAAAAATACACGACAAGAGAGAAGTTTTATTCGAAAGCCAAAGAGCAAACGAGCAGCAAAATCTTGAAGTAAAAAAAGATATTATTTCCAAAATTGAGGTATTAGGAACTGAAAAAGTTAACTCACACTCTCAATGGCTTGTTCAGATTCAGAAAGTAGAAGAACTTAGAAATGAGTTTTTCGCAGCCGGAAAAGTGCCTTCTGAAGTAAATGAAGAAACCTGGGCTTCTTTTAAATCTGCCGTTAGAAATTTTAATGCCTTTAAAAATTCGTTCTATAAAGACATTAAAAAAGATCAAAACGACAATTTGAACAAAAAAATGGCTCTTGTTGCAAAAGCAAAAGAATTACAAGAAAGCACTGATTTTGGCTCTACTACTCCAATTATGAAACAAATTCAGGAAGAGTGGAAACAAATTGGACACGTTCCTAAAAAATACTCTGATAAAATCTGGAAAGAATTTAAAGATGCCTGCAATCATTATTTTGATAAACTAAAAGAGCACAAATCAGAAGAAAATGCAGATGAGGTTGCTGCTTTTGACAATAAAAAAGCTTATTTGGATATTTTAAGAGCTTATCAACTTACAGGAGATCATAAAACAGACTTAGATGCTATAAAACAGCACATTGAAATCTGGAAAAGTTATGGAAAAGTTCCTTTCTCAAGACGTCATATTGAAGGGAAATTCAATAAAATCTTAGATGCTCTTTTTGAAAAACTAAGCTTAAGCAAAAAAGAATCTGAAATGATGCGTTTCTCTAATAGAATCGATTCTTTATCAGACAGTAACGATACTCGTAAATTAGATAATGAAAAGATTTTCATTATGCGTAAAATTGAAGAAGTTCAAAATGAAATCTTCCAGCTAGAAAACAACATTCAGTTTTTTACGAATACAAAAAACGCTAAAAAAGAAAATTCAATTGTTTTAGAAGTTCGCAAAAATATTGCGGTTCATAAAGAAAGCCTTGAACTTTGGAAAGACAAGTTGAAACAATTACGAAATTTAGGTCAGGAATAATTTAAATATCAAAACTGCAGTGAACATTCATTGCAGTTTTTTTTTATACTGTTGGCATTTAACCGCAAAGAACGCAAAAGTTTACACAAAGCTCGAAGCTAAAAGAATATAGAACTTTGCTTCCCGAAGCTTCAGGATGCGTTTTACAAATTCCAGTATAGTAAAAAAATTTTGCGCGCTTGTGCTTTAATCGCTCAATCTTAACATTACCATTAACTTTCATAAAAATATTCTACAAAATATTTCTTATATTTGATAATATTGACAATCAACCGAATAACTAAATTCAATATTAATTTTAAATAAAAACGAATATGAAATTTACAAGAAAAGCACACGCCAACTGGAAAGGAACAGGCATGGAAGGAAAAGGAACTATCAGCACACAAAGCACAACTCTGGATAACGCACAATTGTCTTTTAAAACCAGATTTGCTGACGGAGTTGGAACAAATCCGGAAGAATTGGTTGCTGCAGCTCATTCCGGCTGTTTTACGATGCAATTAAGCTTTTTACTTAACGAAGGTGGTTTTACTGCTGATGATTTAACCACAGAAGCGACAGTAACCTTTGAAGACGGATCTATCACTTTAATTCATCTGGACTTAAAAGGAAAAGTGCCTTCAATATCTGCAGAAGAATTTGAAAAAACAGCGGCAAAAGCTAAAGAGATCTGCCCTATTTCTAAACTACTTAATACAACTATTACTTTATCTGCTTCATTAATCAGCTAGAAGTATCAATTAAGCATAAAAAAAACCATTCACCGCTGTGAATGGTTTTTTTATTATATTATTTCAACAAACTTATTGGTTCATTGTAGCTTTTAAAGCTTTAGCTTCAGCAGTCATTTCTAATGCTTTGTAAACCCCTAATAATGTTTTAGCAACATCATCATTTTTAGGATCTAATTCATTTGCTTTTTTAAGGTAAGGAATAACTCCTTTGAAAACACCTTCTCTTTGCGCTTTTAAAACATCGTAACGTTTCATGTCTTTAGCAGAAGTACCCAATTTGTTCATTTCGTCAATGATTGGTTTTTCAGCTTCTAATTTTAAAGCAGCAAGGTTAAGATAAGCATTCGTATAATTTGGATTAATTTCGATTGCTTTTAAATAATATTTCTCAGCATCTGCATTGTTTTTTGCATTAGCACTTAATACACCTAAATTGAAAACTAAATCAGCATTGTTTGGTTCTTTTTGCAAAGCCTCACCAACTAATTTTTTGTACATTTCAAAATCTTTAGTCTCAAGGTATAAGTTAGCCTCTGTAAGGATTAGAGATGTATCATCCGGATTTGTTTTTCTGGCATCAGCAACGGCTTTTTTCGCATCTTCTGTACGTCCTTTTTGAACTAAGATTAAAGCTAAGTTTTTGTAAATTTCACCTCTTTTAGAAGGAATCGCTTCTGTTTTAGGTTTTTCGTGAGTTCCTAATTTTACAGCTAAATCTCTTTCTTTAGCGTTAGCAAAACTATCGTCATTTCCGCTTGCTTTATTTACCGCAGTATACAAAGTACCTTTTCCAGAATAATTTAGTTTTTTCAACTCTTCATACATAGGAAGAGCAGCATCAAAATCTTGTGCATTTACAGCAGTAGAAGCAGCATAGTACAAGTTGATTGTATCGTTTTTATCTAATAAGTAAGCATCATATAATTTTTTAGCTCCTTCAATACTTTTATTAGATTGAGTATCTGCAATTGCAGAATTAATCAATTTACCTTTAATTTCAGTAATTGATGCCGCAGCCTGAGTTGAATATTTCTGTTTTCCAGATGTTTTTTCAACTTCAATTAATTTTTTATAACTCTCAGCAGCTGCAGATAAGTTTTTGCTTTCTTCAACTTTTTTGTTTGCAAGGTCCAGGTAAGCATTTCCTTTTACAAAATAAAATTGTGCCTGCTCAACATCTTTAGCATTTGCTACCATGTTTTCGGCATCTTTTAATATTGTAATTGCTCCCTGAGCATCACCGCTTTTTAATGCTTTTTCAGCACTTTTAATTTGATCTTTTTGAGCAAACGTAGCTACAGAGATCAGTAATGCTGACGCTAGTATTACATATTTACTTTTCATAGTGTTCAATTTGTATATTTAATTTAATTTTTGTGGTTAATTATTCTTCTGATTCTTCTTCTTCAGAATCATCTTCGTCTTCCAATTCTTCTTCAGAATCATCATCCTCATCATCTTCTACAACACCGTCATCTTCAAGAACTTCTAAATCAGGCTTAACTCTTTCGATAACAGATTCTACAACGTTTCCGTCCTCATCAACAATAACTTCTTCAGCATCGTCTTTCATTACTTTTGTAACGGCTGCGATAGAATCTTTTCCTTTTAAGTTAATCAATCTAACACCCTGAGTAGCACGCCCCATAACACGTAAATCTTCAATTGCCATTCTAATAGTCAATCCAGATTTGTTAATAATCATTAAGTCATCTGAATCCGTTACGGCATTAATTGAGATAAGTTTACCTGTTTTTTCTGTGATATTAAGAGTTTTAACCCCTTTACCTCCACGGTTTGTAATTCTGTACACATCTTCACCATCGTCATCAACTAATTTGGTACGTTTTCCGTATCCGTTTTCAGTTACAACAAGAATTTGTGAATCGGCAACATCGTTTTTACCAACAGTAACCATACCAATTACTTCATCAGTATCGTCTTTTAAAGTAATTCCACGAACTCCAGAAGCTGTTCTTCCCATCGGACGTGTTTTTGTTTCTTCAAAACGAACCAATTTACCAGACTTAACAGCCAGAATAATTTGGCTTTCTCCATCTGTTAATTTTGCTTCCAGTAACTCGTCACCTTCCTTAATTGTAATAGCAGCAACTCCATTAGCACGAGGTTTAGAGTATTTCTCTAACGAAGTTTTCTTAACCTGACCTTGTTTAGTTACCATTACAAGGTTATGACTGTTGATGTAATCTTTGTCTTTTAAATCTTGTGTACAAATAAAAGCTTTTACTTTATCATCGCTTTCAATGTTTACCAAGTTTTGGATTGCTCTTCCTTTTGCTGTTTTACTTCCTTCCGGAATTTCGTAAACACGCATCCAGAAACATTTTCCTTTTTGCGTAAAGAACATCATATATTGGTGGTTTGTAGCCACGAACATGTGCTCAAGGAAATCCTGATCTCTTGTTCCGGCGCTTTTTTGTCCAACCCCTCCTCTATTTTGTGTTTTGTATTCTGTCAGGTTAGTACGTTTGATGTATCCTGCATGAGAAATAGTAATAACTACATTCTCGTCAGCAATTAAATCTTCGATACTTACATCACCACCAGAATATTCAATAGTAGAACGACGCTCGTCGCCATACTTATCACGAATTTCTTCAAGTTCTTCCTTAATTAAGTTAGTTCTTAAATTAACATCAGCTAATAATGCTTTTAAGTGCTCGATTAATTTCATTAATTCTTCGAACTCAGCTCTTAATTTATCCTGCTCCAGTCCTGTTAACTGACGTAAACGCATCTCAACAATAGCACGAGCCTGAATGTCTGATAATTTAAATCTTTCAATTAATTTCTCACGAGCTTCTTCTGTGTTTTTAGAACCTCTAATGATTGCAATTACTTCATCAATATTATCCGAAGCAATTATTAATCCTTCTAAAATATGCGCTCTTTCTTCTGCTTTACGCAATTCAAACTGAGTTCTGCGTACTACAACATCATGACGGTGCTCAATAAAATAGTGAATCATATCTTTTAGATTCAGCATTTGAGGACGTCCTTTTACAAGTGCAATGTTATTTACACTGAAAGAAGATTGTAATGATGTAAATTTATATAAAGTATTTAATACTACGTTTGGCGTAGCATCACGTTTCAGGATATAAACGATACGCATACCGTTTCTGTCAGACTCGTCACGAATATTCGCAATACCTTCGATTTTTTTCTCGTTAACTAAATCAGCCGTACGTTTGATCATTTCGGCTTTGTTAACCTGATATGGAATCTCGGTAACAATAATGCATTCTCTTCCGTCAACTTCTTCGAAGCCTACTTTTGCACGCATTACGATACGTCCTCTACCTGTTTTAAAAGCTTCGCGAACGCCTTCATAACCATATATTACACCACCGGTTGGAAAATCGGGAGCTTTAATATGAGTCATTAATTCGTCTACTTCAATATCATTATTATCCAGGTACGCTAGAGTACCATTGATAACTTCAGTTAAATTGTGCGGTGGCATGTTTGTCGCCATACCTACTGCGATACCTGTAGCTCCGTTTACTAATAAGGTAGGAACTCTTGTTGGCATTACTTTTGGTTCATATAAAGTATCGTCAAAGTTCAGCTGGAAATCCACTGTTTCTTTTTCGATATCTGCCATAATATCTTCTGAGATTTTGCGCATTCTGGCCTCAGTATAACGCATTGCTGCCGGGCTGTCTCCATCGACAGAACCAAAGTTACCCTGACCGTCAACTAATAAATAACGCATACTCCATTCCTGAGCCATACGAACCATTGCATCATAAACAGAGGTGTCACCATGCGGGTGATACTTACCCAAAACCTCCCCTACGATTCTTGCAGATTTTTTATGAGCAGATCTTGAAGTTACACCTAAATCATACATTCCGTAAAGAACTCTTCGATGTACTGGTTTCAAGCCATCTCTAACATCAGGAAGCGCTCTCGATACAATTACTGACATCGAATAATCGATGTAAGCTGATTTCATTTCATCTTCAATGTTAATAGGAATTAACTTTTCTCCTTCAGACATAAGTTGTTATGTTTAAATAATTATATTAGTTTCAAAGCGTGCCAAGATACGTTTTTTTAAAATTTTTTCAGCTATTTCCTTACACTTATTTAAATGATTTATTAACAACTTTATTTTCGCTTTTGGTTAATAAATTAAGCGTTTTTTAACGCTTTTATTGTTATTTTTTTTGTCAATTAGCTGACAGTAGTTCTCGATGGGTACGGTTTTTGTTTTTCAAACTGTAATTCACTAAATTTACAATACCAATTATATATTATGGATGATAATTTTTCACCAAGAGTAAAAGATGTTATTACATACAGTAAGGAAGAAGCCCTTCGTTTAGGACACGACTTTATTGGTACTGAGCATCTAATGCTGGGCATTTTAAGAGATGGTAACGGAAAAGCTATTCATATACTTAATAACCTAGCAGTCGATTTAGACCATTTACGCAGGAAGGTAGAAATACTGAGTCCAGCCAACCAGAGCGTTGAGGTAAATGCCGAAAAGAAAAACCTTCATCTTACCCGACAGGCCGAAAGGGCACTGAAGACCACTTTTCTTGAAGCTAAAGTATTTCAAAGCTCATCGATTAGCACAGCTCATTTGCTTCTATGTATCTTACGAAACGAAAACGATCCAACAACCAAGCTGTTGAATAAACTAAAAATAGATTATGACATAGCTAAAGAACAATATTTAAACATGACGCCAAACGAAGAAGAATTCTTAGAAAACTTGCCAAGAAACGAATCGTATAATGACGATTCAGGACAAGATGACAGTCTAAAGGAAAGTAGTTTCAATAATCCAGCCAATAAGTCAAACAAAAAATCTAAGACTCCGGTTTTAGATAATTTTGGGAGAGATTTAACAGAAATGGCAGAAGAAGGAAAACTAGATCCTGTTGTAGGACGCGAAAAAGAAATTGAACGCGTTTCTCAAATTTTAAGCCGAAGAAAAAAGAACAACCCGCTTCTTATTGGAGAACCTGGAGTTGGTAAATCTGCCATTGCAGAAGGACTTGCCCTGCGTATCATTCAAAAGAAAGTTTCTCGTATTCTTTTCCACAAACGTGTTGTAACTCTCGATTTAGCCAGCTTAGTGGCCGGAACAAAATACAGAGGCCAGTTTGAAGAAAGAATGAAAGCCGTAATGAACGAGCTGGAGAAAAACGACGATATCATTCTTTTTATTGACGAAATCCATACTATTGTAGGTGCAGGCGGAGCAACAGGTTCACTTGATGCTTCTAACATGTTCAAACCTGCATTGGCAAGAGGAGAAATTCAATGTATTGGTGCTACCACTCTTGATGAATACAGACAGTATATTGAAAAAGACGGAGCGCTTGAAAGACGTTTCCAAAAAGTAATTGTAGAGCCAACTTCTGTTGAAGAAACAATCGCTATTTTGAATAACGTAAAAGATAAATACGAAGATCACCACAACGTAACTTACACTCAGGAAGCTATTGAAGCCTGCGTTAAATTAACGAACAGATATATGTCTGAGCGTTTCTTACCAGACAAAGCTATTGATGCAATGGACGAAGCAGGATCTCGCGTACACATCACTAACATTGATGTTCCGAAACAAATTTTGGATTTAGAACGTCAGTTAGAAGAAGTTCGCGAAATGAAAAACATGGTAGTTAAAAAACAAAAATATGAAGAAGCTGCCAAACTTCGCGACGATGAAAAACGTATTGAGAAAGACTTAGCTGTCGCACAGGAACAATGGGAGGAAGATTCTAAAAACAACAGAATTGAAGTTACAGAAGATAATGTAGCCGATGTTGTATCTATGATGACCGGAATTCCAGTGAACAGAATTGCACAAACAGAAAGCAACAAATTAGCCAAGTTACCTGAATTGATTCAGAACAAAGTAATCGGCCAAAATGAAGCTGTTCTTAAAATTGCCCGTTCTATTCAACGTAACAGAGCCGGACTAAAAGATCCTAATAAACCAATTGGTTCATTTATATTCTTAGGTCAGACTGGAGTTGGTAAAACTCAATTAGCAAAAGTTTTAGCAAAAGAATTATTCGATTCTGAAGATGCACTGGTTCGTATCGACATGAGCGAATACATGGAAAAATTTGCTATTTCTCGTTTAGTTGGAGCACCTCCGGGATACGTTGGTTACGAAGAAGGTGGTCAATTAACTGAAAAAGTTCGTAGAAAACCATACTGCGTTGTACTTTTAGACGAGATCGAAAAAGCGCATCCGGATGTGTTTAATATGATGCTTCAGGTTTTAGATGATGGATATTTAACTGATAGTTTAGGCCGTAAAATTGACTTTAAAAACACTATCATTATCATGACATCTAACGTTGGAGCTCGTCAGTTAAAAGATTTTGGACAAGGTGTTGGATTCGGAACTGCTGCAAAAGTGGCTCAAGCCGATGAAAACTCAAAAAGCATTATCGAAAATGCATTGAAAAAAACCTTTGCTCCTGAATTCTTAAACAGAATTGATGACGTAATCGTATTCAACAGTTTAGAAAAAGCTGATATCGATTTAATTATCGAAATCGAACTGAAAAAACTGTATTCTCGTATCGCTGAACTTGGTTACAAATTAAGCTTAACAGACAAAGCAAAAGCATTTATTGCTGAAAAAGGCTTTGACAAGCAATTTGGAGCAAGACCGCTGAAAAGAGCAATTCAGAAATATGTTGAGGATTTGTTAGCAGAAGAAATCATCACTTCGAAAATACATTCAGGCGATGAAATCATGATGGATTTAAAAGAAGATTCACAAGAACTTTCGGTAGAGATTCACAAAGCCGAAGAGCCGACAAATCAATAAATTAGTTAAAATTTATAACAAAAATAATCTACCCGTTACGTTTTCATAACATAACGGGTATTTTTTTTGGATAATTTACTACCTTTAGTAAAAGCAAATAGCTATTTTTGGATTTAAATTCTATAATAAAAAAACAAAGTATGCTTCAACACAAAGTCATTTTAGGCAGCGAAGAATGGTGCTCATTTCCAGAACTTGGAATCCCGACGATCAAGGCTCGTGTCGATTCTGGTGCCAAAACTTCGGCAATGCACGCTATCAACATAGCTCCTTTTATAAAAAATGATGCTAATTGGGTGAAATTCGATATTAATCCAATTCAGAATAACATTAAAACCATTATTCATTGTGAAGCACCGCTGGTTGACAAACGAATTGTAAAAAGTTCGAGCGGTTACAGAGAGCACCGTTACGTTATTCAGACAAATTTAAAAATTGGCGATGCTAAGTGGCCAATCGAAATGACTTTAACCAATCGTGACTCGATGGGTTTTAGAATGCTTTTAGGCCGTGAAGCCATGAGCGGGCGTGTATTAGTCGATCCAGAAGAAAAATATTTATTAGGACAGCCTACAAGCGAAGCTTTAAAAGAATTATACCAAAACTCAGAAAAAGCAAGTTCCGGTTTACGCATCGGCCTTTTAGCCAGTAACCCCGAATTATACAGCAATAAAAGAATCATGGAAGCCGGCGAAATGCGTGGCCATGAAATGCATTTTTTGAACATCAAAGAATGTTACATGAAACTGGATGCCAAAACTCCTGAAATTCATTATCGTGGCGGTAAAATATTAAATCAGTTTGATGCTATTATTCCACGTATACGACCTAGTATCACTTTTTACGGATGTGCTTTAACACGTCAGTTTGAAGCTTTAAAGGTTTTTGTTTTAAATTCGGCTACAGCGATAACACAATCGAGAGATAAACTGTATTCGCTACAATTACTTTTAAACAGCGGTATTGATATTCCAACTACTGGCTTCGCCAATTCTCCGCTGGATACAGACAATTTAATTAAGATGGTTGGTGGTTCACCCCTAATCGTCAAATTATTAGAAGGAACACAAGGAAAAGGGGTTGTTTTGGCCGAAACCAAAAAAGCCGCAGAAAGTGTCATCAATGCTTTTAAAAGTTTAAATGCCAACATCTTAGTTCAGGAATTTATTAAAGAAGCAAACGGAAAAGATATTCGTTGTTTTGTAATCGACGGAAAAGTGGTGGCGGCTATTCAGCGTGAAGCTATGCCAGGTGAATTTAGAGCTAACATCCACCTTGGGGGAACAGCATCTGTAATAAAAGTAACTGCCGAAGAAAAAAAGATCGCCATTAAGGCCGCAAAAGCAATGGATTTAAAAGTGGCCGGTGTTGATATTATTCGCTCTTCAAAAGGACCGTTATTGCTTGAGGTAAACTCATCTCCAGGTCTTGAAGGAATCGAAGGCGCAACAAACAAAGATGTGGCCGGAGAAATGATCAAAGCAATTGAAAAGAATTTTAAGCTTAGCTAAGTTCATTTTAACTTAATAAGCCATCCATAATTTAGCAGCTTTGTCAAAGTTTTGAACTTTGACAAAGCTTTTTTTAAATTCAAAAAATTAAGAATCATGATTTTTCCTTATCTAGATATTATTTTAAGAAGTTTGGCCGTTTATTTTTTCATGACCATTGCTTTACGGGTTTTTGGAAAAAAAGAACTTTCGCAATTAAATACAGCCGATATTATCTTAATTTTATTGATTAGTAACTCGGTTCAAAATGCTATGGTTGGGCCAGATACAAGTCTTTTGGGAGGTTTAGTAGCTGCTTTGGCTTTATTCATCATCAATTACATTATCAAAAAACTGACTCATAAATACAAAGGACTGAACGAATTATTACTAGACAAACCAGAAGTTTTAATTCATAACGGAATATTAGATTTCAATGCTTTGAGCAAATTAGATATTTCGCACGAAGAATTAAAAGAAGCAGCTCGTGAGCATGGATTAGAACATTTAACCGATATAAAACTTGCGATGCTCGAAGTTGATGGAACGATCAGTATAATTTCCGAAGACAAAAAACAGCTTAAGCAGTCCCATTTCAAGCGCAAGCACAATCACAAAAACCTTAGAAAATAATTCCGCCCAAAAACACAACTAACTAAAAACAAGCAATTTAACTGTTTTAAATAAAAACATTTAGCTATATACTTTGTTATACTATGTATTTTGTTATACATTAGCACAATGAACGAAACATTTGTAACAAACTGGAAATCGCAGGTTAAGAAAGGCACACTGACTTTTATTATCCTGAATGTACTCAAAAATCAGGAGTATTATGGTTATGAGCTTATAGAACAAATAAGAAAGCATACCGAAATAGAAATTGCAGAGGGAACGCTTTACCCTTTAATGAATCGGTTAAAAACAGAAGAATTAGTTGATTCAAAATGGGTAGAACAAGAAACCGGCATTCCCAGAAAATACTATGCTTTGACTGAGGCCGGAATCGAAACCCTTAATCAGATGAACATTTACTGGACGAATCTGGAGCAATCAATTAAAAAAATCATGCCATGAGAATAGAAGAATTAAAATTTGAACAAAAAGCGTCGCAGAGAATATATAATGATTATATGAGGCGGATTATAAAAGCCACGGCATCATTATCAAAAAACAACCAGGAAGATATTTATATGGAATTTAACAGCCATATTTTTGAAGCTGTTCAACACAATAAAGAGAAAAATGAAATTGATGCTCTTTTGGATATCACCGAAAAACTAGGAGCCCCCGAAGAAGTACTAAAACCTCTTGTTGCCGACAAAAAACTGGAACAAGCCACGCAAACATTTAATCCAATTCATGTTTTCAAAGCCTTAATCCTAAACTTTACAAATGGTATTTCCTATATCTTTTTCTTTGTATTGTATCTATTTCTTTTCGGTTTTGTTTTTCTAATTTTTGCTAAAATCTTCAATCCGTCGCTTGTTGGTCTTTATGTAAAAAAAGATTCATTTTCTCCCTTTATTCTCGGAATGCTCTCTCCTGAAAGCCAATTTAGCTATCAGGTCACAGAAGTTCTTGGAAACTGGTTTATTCCAATAATGCTCTTATCAATCATTTTATTCTATTTCCTAATAACCCTATTACTAAAATTCAAAAAATCAATTAATCAAAAAACACATTTATGAAAAAAATTACCATTGTATGCTTATTCGTATTTATTACTGGGAATGTTTTCTCGCAGACATTCAATTCTAAAAGACTTGACAGCTTGTTTACTCTTTTAGAAAAAAACAACAAGTACATGGGAAGCATTGCCATTTCTGAAAACGGAAAAACAATCTATACCAAATCAATTGGTTATGATAATATTGAGACTTCCAAAAAATCAAGCATCAATACTAAATACAGAATTGGCTCTATTTCTAAAACATTTACAGCTTCTCTTATCTTCAAAGCTGTTGAAGAAAATAAAATCAATTTAAATCAAACTATTGACAAATATTTCCCAACAGTAAAAAACGCTAAAACAATTACAATTAGCAATTTATTAAACCACAGAAGCGGTATACACGACTTTACAAACGAAGATGATTATTTAAACTGGAACACTCAATTGCAATCAAAAGCAAAAATGATTGAACGCATCTCGGCCGGAGAGATTGTTTTTGAACCTAATACAAAAGGCCAATACAGCAATTCAAACTACGTTTTGTTATCTTTTATACTCGAAGATGTTTATAAAAAACCATTTGGCGAAATTTTAAATCAAAAAATCACCAAGCCTTTACAATTAAAAAATACTTATTTGGGAGGAAAAATAAACTTAGAAAACAACGAATGTTATTCTTATACTTTTGACAACGGAAAATGGAAAAAAGAAACCGAAACCGATATGTCAATTCCACTTGGAGCCGGAGCGGTTGTTTCTAATCCTGTTGATTTAAATCTTTTTTTTGAAAGTCTTTTTGCCGGAAAAGTAGTTTCTATCGAGCATTTAAACCAAATGAAAACCATTAAAGACAAATTTGGAATGGGAATTTTGGAGTTTCCTTATTTCGAAAGAAAAAGTTACGGACACACAGGAGGAATTGATGGTTTTAGATCTATTGCAGGCTATTTCCCAACTGAAAAATTAGCTATATCCTTAACTTCAAACGGAGTGGGCTACGACAATAATAATATATTACTGTGCGCTTTAAGTTCTTATTTCAACAACCCATTTACAATGCCTGTTTTTAGTACTGTTGCCGTTACTCCGGAAATTTTGAATTCATACTCAGGAAACTACGGAACATCACAAATTCCCCTAAAAATAAACATCTCTAACAAAGACAATACTTTAATTGCTCAGGCAACTGGCCAGCCTTCATTTCCTTTAGAAGCAACCGCTGTAAACATCTTTAAATTTGATGCTGCAGGAATTGTTTTAGAATTTAATGCTGAGAAAAACGAAATGACTTTAAAACAAGGCGGAAAGGAATTTTTATTTAAAAAAGAATAAAAAACACAAGATTCTGATAATACAAAAGACCGATTTCAAATTGAAATCGGTCTTTGCATTTCTGATCTTAATAGTTATCAATATCGATTTTTTTTATTGTTTTATGAGTTAAACCAAATGGTTTAAGCCTATGATCCAGATTGGTTAAAATATAATCCTGTTCTTTTGGAAATCTCTCAGCAATCCTCTTGTAATGATTTAGAAGCTTAACATCTTCTACCCCTTCCAAAGCCTGTAATGCAGAATGAATCACCCAATTAGAATCGTCTTTTAAGCCCATTATAAAAGTATCAAGATAATCCCTTTTATTTTCTAATTGTCCAAGTGAATAATAAAGCTGTCTTCTTATTTCCTTGTTTTCATTTAACGAAAAAGGAACAATAACACCTCCATAATCCAGCTTCATTTCTTGCAGCAGATAAGTGCAAAATTGAAATGTTTTTTCATCATTTATTCTTTCAATATTTTGCTTTATAAATTCAAGCCAGTCAGAACTTCTGTCTTTTGCATACCAAAACACAAATTGAAAGACACTTAAAACATCCTCTTTAGCAAAATCAAATAAATAAGGGCGAGCACGATTGTAATCAAATTTCACAAGCACCTGAAGCAGCTTTTTCCCGATTTCACCTTTTGATTTATGTTCTTCTTCTAAAACATCTAATATCTTTGAATCAATATTTTGCTTTTTTAAAATTCCAGTTAAGCATTCTAATTTAATTTGCTCGTCGTTTGAAGTACTAAATACATTCAAAATATGCGACACAGAACCACCCAATGTATAATGAAACAAATCTGTCTCCGCTGTCATGCTTTCAGATGTAATTTCGTCAAGCCAGCGTTCGTACCAATCCAGAAAATTAGATTCAAAGGTAAAAAAGGGTTTCTCCCGGTCTAAATCGACATTCACAATTCGGCCTTTAAACACACCGTTTAAAACAAGTCCATAGTAATACGTACAGCCTTGGGTGCCAATAGGAAGAATCCCTGAATAGATTTTTCCTAATTCAGCTTCAAAATCTTCGTTAGAAATATCTTCATTTTCATCAATATCTCTGGTCAGATCTGCCCAGAATTCATCGCTCATTTCCGGGTATAACTTACAGTCTTCTTTTAAATATTTTTTCGGGTCAGCATAAACAAATTCATCCACATTTTCTCCCAGAGGAAATATTCCGTATGAAGGTCCCGCTGCCGAATTCTGATAAGATTTCCCGCCGTTTCCTATATACAGCAAAAAGGCTTTATAACAGTCCGGAAGAGAAACATTATAATTGCTTTCAAATTCTAAAATATCTTCATCTTTCACCTTTTCACCTACAACATATTCGTGGCTGTCTGCACCAAATATTTCAAAATCTTTATCAATTTCTTTGGCTAAAATCAGTTTCTTTTTTATTCTTTCTATTTGGCTTAAAGTTTTTTGATCTGTCATAAATGGCTTTTAAATTGTCATCAAATATATCATTTTATAATATCGAAAAAGATCTTTTAAAAAACAAAAAAAGCCGATTTCAGATGAAATCGGCTTTTTATATTTAGGCGAAATATGATTTACATCTCACATTTCAAAATAATCTTTTAAATAAACACGCTTAGAATAAAGTAAACCAAACCTGCTAAAATAGCCGAAATTGGAATAGTTAAAACCCAAGCCCAGATTAAACTTACTGTAACTCCCCATCGAACTGCAGATACACGTTTTGTTAATCCAACACCAATAATAGATCCTGTAATCGTGTGCGTTGTACTTACCGGAATTTTTAAGTGCTCTGTAAAATAAAGCGTTAAAGCACCAGCTGTTTCAGCAGCAACCCCTTCAAACGAACTTACCTTTGTGATTTTAGAACCCATTGTTTTTACAATTTTCCATCCACCACTCAAGGTTCCTGCTGCAATTGCAGAGTAACACGCTAACGGAATCCATCCCGGCATTACTCCTTTTATTCCTAAATCATCATTAGGCAATACAACATCCAACCAGGCATCCATGTGAACTCCAGGGTTTGTATTGATATATACTGCCACAGCTGCAGCAATAATACCCATTACTTTTTGAGAATCGTTTCCTCCGTGACCTAAACTAAAAGCCGCAGAAGATAATAATTGCATTTTTTTCAAAGCAGCATCGGCCTGATGAAGATTTAAACTGCTAAATATCAAACAAAATGTACTTACCGTTAAAATGATAAAGGCAACTAAGAACCATTTAATATTATGCGAATCAAAAATTACACTCCAAAAATGAGAATCAAAACGAGGTTTTCCATGCTCTAAAATTTCTTCGTAAGAAACCATCTGAACATATACAAACCAAATTGTTGCAATCATTAAAGCTATAGTGAATATTTTAGGCCCCATACTTTTACGGGAAGCATTTAATAACCAAATCGAAATTAAATACGAAGCCAAAGCTCCTATTAAAGGCGCTAAAACGATAAACGCAATAATAATAAGAACCCCAGACGGCATTCCGCCATCTTTTCCAGCCTTATACCAGCTTACAATTTCGTACCAATAATGAGTTGTACCGTCTTCTCCAACATATCCGGAAAAACCATGAACTGCAATAGCGTGCGCAACGGCCGCTCCTGCAAAACCTCCAATTAATGTATGCGAAGAACTTGAAGGAATTCCTAACCACCAGGTCAATAAATTCCAGCAGATTGCAGCAATTACTCCGGCGAGAATTACAACCAGGTTAATTTCCATTGTGTGCGCTGTTTTAGCAACAGTATCTGCAACACCAAATCCGAAAACCCAATAAGCTAAAAAATTAAAAAATGCTGCCCAAAGAACGGCCTGAAAAGGCGTCAAAACCTTTGTTGCAACAACAGTCGCTATAGCATTTGCCGCATCATGAAAACCATTGATGTAATCAAAAATTAAAGCTAATACTATAATTAATATAAGTAGCGTCATAAAATTATAACTTCAGGATGAAAAATTGAATTAAGAATGTTTTACAGAAATAGATTCTAGTATATTAGCAACACTTTTACATTTATCTGTTGCTGATTCTAAAACAGACAATACCTCTTTATATTTAATGATATTTTTAGCATCTGTTTCGTTTTCAAAAATTTCAAAAACTGCTTTATTATAAACGTTATCTGACTTGTTTTCCAGTTTATTAATTCTGGCACAAGCATCTTTGATGACTTTGAAATTCTTTAAATTTCTCAATTCTTTTACAGCACTGTCAATGTTTTGACAAGCTTCAAGATTGATTTCAGTCATTTTTCTGATAGATTTTGTAATCTTATCAACCTGATATAATCTCATACGGCTTGCTGCACCATGAAGGTAATCAGCAACGTTATCAATAGAAGTAATTAAAGTATGAATATCCTCTCTATCAAATGGAGTAATAAAATTTCTGCTTAATTCCAAATTGGTTTGACGTGTAATGTCTTCACCTTTTTGCTCTAATTCGTCAATCTTTTGAAAAAGAACTTCTCTTTCTTTTAATGGAAGGTTTACAGCTTCGTGTAAGTTAGAAGCTAATTCAATTAAATTGCTTGAAGCTTCTTCAAAAAGTGGAAAGAATTTCTTGTCTTTCGGCACTAAAAATTGGAAAATACTGTTTATTGACATTTTTATATTTTTGATAGTGCAAAATTACTTCAATAATATTTTACAATGTTAAGCCATTGTTAACAAATCGTTTTCTATTTGGAAACTCTCCAAGAATGAAACGGTGTTTTTAATGTCAATATGTAAGATTCTGTCTTCTTTTACCAAAGGCACCACTTCTCTGTAACTATTCAGGAACATTTCGATGAAATCGCTTGATTTTAAAGGTTCTCTGTAGGCAATTGCCTGAGAGGCATTCAATAATTCAATAGCCAGAATACGCTCTAAATTATCTAAAATTCGTAAGGCTTTTGTTGCTCCGTTGGCTCCCATGCTCACATGATCTTCCTGTCCGTTGCTCGAAACAATACTATCGACACTAGAAGGCGTTGCCAATTGTTTGTTTTGACTGGCAATACTCGCTGCAGTATATTGTGGAATCATGAAACCAGAATTTAATCCCGGGTTATCAACCAAAAATGCCGGAAGATTACGCAATCCGGAAATTAACTGATACGTTCTTCTTTCAGAAATACTTCCTAATTCGGCCAAAGCAATAGCCATAAAATCTAAAGCCAAAGCCAAAGGCTGACCGTGGAAATTACCTCCCGAAATAATCTGATCAGCTTCAATAAATATATTTGGATTATCGGTAACCGAGTTAATTTCGGTTTTAAATACTTTTCTAACGTAATCAATCGCATCTTTTGAAGCACCATGGACCTGAGGCATGCATCGGAAAGAATAAGGATCCTGAACGTGTTTCTTTTCCTGTGCGATAATTTCACTTCCTTCTAAAAACTCAGTAATACGTTGTGCCGTTACGATTTGTCCTTTATGCGGACGTATATAATGTATCAATTCATTAAACGGTTCAATTCTTCCATCAAAACCTTCTAAAGAAATGGTTCCGATTAAATCCGCCAAATACGAATATTTATAAGCTTTAATTAAAATATGTGCGCCATAAGCACTCATAAACTGCGTTCCGTTTAGCAATGCCAAACCTTCTTTTGACTGTAAAACAATTGGTTCCCAGTTAAAATGCTTTAAAACTTCGGCAGAAGCCACTTTCTTTCCTTCAAAATAAACTTCACCTTCTCCTAATAACGGTAAAGATAAATGTGCCAGCGGCGCTAAATCTCCAGAAGCCCCAAGTGAACCCTGAGTATAAATTACAGGTAAAATATCATTGTTGTAAAAATCAACCAGACGGCTCAATGTCAGCAATTGCACTCCCGAATGTCCGTAGCTTAAAGATTGAATTTTAAGCAGAAGCATCATTTTTACAATTTCTGCAGGAACTTCCTCTCCAGTACCGCAGGCATGAGATTTTACTAAGTTTTCCTGAAGCTGTGATAAATTCTCATTCGAGATTTTCACATTACAAAGGGATCCAAAACCTGTATTGATTCCGTAAATTGGTTCAGAATGCGATGCCATTTTCTTATCTAAATAATCACGGCATTTTTGAACGTTTACTTTGGCTTCTTCAGACAACTCAAGTGTTTTATTATTGACTAATATCTCTTGTAATGTTTCTAAAGTGATGATTTCAGTACTTATATAATGGATTTCTCTCATGACGTTTTTCAATTTAAGATGTCAAAATTCAACAAATCAATATTAAAAAGCAACATTTTATCACAATAATTAAAATTTCGACATAAGCTATTCTTCACTTTTATCTTTTTCTCAATGGTAAAAGTTGAGTCTTTTACTGCTTTTTAACTATCTTTTCATTAAAAACCAATCTATTGCGAGGGTTCTTTTTATAAAAATGCATCTTAAAATATATCAAAACCTCAATTTAGCATATTTAATTTTAACAAATACTCAATATTGAATTATTGAGATTTGAATTATTAAAATATTCGTAAAAAGCCCAAAAGAGTTTTTAATGCTTCTAAAAATCTGTACTTTTGAAAAATCAAAATGAAAAGTAACAGCACAAAATATCAATCTACAATAACAACTCAAACTGGAGTTGCAATTGCTGCTACTATTATTTCTACTACAACAACTACTACCCCTTCGGGGTATACATTTTTACATATAATCCAGATTATCTATACTTTTTTCTTAAAAGAAGAAAGACATTGGATACATGAAAAACATTGACAAAGAAGAAAAAAATAGTCGAAGTTTTCAGTTTCAGTTCACAGCTTACAACCTTTGAACGTTTGTTACTAAAATCTTTGCACCTTATTAAAAAAATATCACAAAATGAAAGTATTAAAATTTGGCGGAACTTCGGTTGCCAATGCTCAAAATATAAAACTCGTTCTTGAAATTGTTAATCAAAAAGCTAAAAATGACAAACTCGTTGTTGTCGTTTCTGCTCTTAGCAAAGTAACTGATTTACTGCAATTAGCAGCAGCAAAAGCAGCAGCAAATGACGAAGACTTTAGAAATATTGTTGCTGAAATCGAGAAAAAACATCTTGACACACTAAAAGAACTTATTCCGGTAAGCGAACAAAGCAGTCTGCTGAGCCATGTAAAAAGAATCATCAATCACTTAGAAACTTTACTTGACGGCTGTTTCTTATTAGGCGAATTGTCTCCAAGAACTGCTGATACTATTTTGAGTTTTGGAGAATTGCTTTCTTCTTATATCATCGCGCAGGCGTATCAGCAAATTGACAAAAATGCGGTTTACAAAGACAGCCGTGAATTAATAAAAACAAATGCCGATTTTGGAAAAGCCGGCGTTAACTTCGAAATTTCAAACCAATTAATTAAGGAGTATTTTGCTACGAATGAATCAAGAATAAATATTTTACCGGGTTTTATTGCGCAGACTTTAGACGGAATTACTTCTACTTTAGGACGTGGCGGATCTGATTATACTGCAGCTATTATCGCTGGAGCAATCGATGCAGATCAGCTTGAAATCTGGACTGACGTAAACGGAATGTTTACAGCCAATCCAAAAATCGTAAAACAGGCACAGCCTATTGCAAACATTTCGTATCAGGAAGCGATGGAATTGTCGCATTTTGGTGCCAAAGTATTGTATCCGCCAACAATTCAGCCGGTTTTAAGAAAAAACATTCCCATTTTAATCAAAAATACTTTTGAACCAGAGGCGGTAGGAACTTTAATTTCAGATCACGTACTATCAAAAGATACTGTTGTAAAAGGAATCAGCCATATTGATCATACTTCGCTTTTAACACTTGAAGGTCCGGGAATGATTGGAGTTGCGGGTTCTTCAAGACGTTTATTCGAAGTATTGTCTCAGGAAAAAATCAACGTGATTTTTATTACTCAGGCTTCTTCTGAGCATTCTATTTGTATTGGTATTTTAAATTCAGATGCTGACAATGCAGAAGCTGCAATCAACAGAGCTTTTGAAATCGAAATTTTGCAAAACAAAATCGATCCTTGTATTGTAGAAAAAGACCTTTGTATTATTGCTTTGGTGGGTGAAAACATGAAAAATCACCAAGGTTTAAGCGGAAGAATGTTCAGTACTTTAGGAAAAAACAACGTAAACATTCGTGCCATTGCGCAAGGTGCTTCTGAAAGAAACATTTCGACTGTAATTAACGAAAGAGACGTTAAAAAAGCGCTGAATACTTTACACGAAAACTTCTTTGAAGAAAACACAAAACAGCTGAATCTTTTTGTGATGGGAGTTGGAAATGTGGGGGAAAAATTCATCGAGCAGATTCACAATCAAAGAAAGTTTTTAAAGGACAATTTAAAAATTAATGTTCGTGTAATTGCATTGTCAAATTCAAGAAAAATGCTTTTTGATGAAGACGGAATTTCTTTAAAAGACTGGCAGTCGACTTTAGAAAAAGGAGAAGCCGCAATCCCAACAGAATTCATCGCACGTGCAAGAGAATTGAATTTACGTAACAGTATTTTCGTAGATATTACAGCAAATTCAGGTGTTTCTGAAATGTATGAGAAGTTCTTAAAAGAAAGCATTGCCGTTGTAACTTGTAATAAAATTGCCTGTTCATCTGCTTACGACAATTATAAAAAATTAAAAAGTTTATCTCGCCAATATAATGCTCCGTTTTTATTTGAAACGAATGTTGGTGCGGGATTACCAATTATAGATACAGTAAAAAACTTGATTGCTTCCGGCGATAAAGTACATAAAATCCAGGCGGTTTTATCCGGAAGTCTGAATTTCATTTTCAACAATTTCGATAAAAACAATTCTTTCCACGATGTGGTAAAAGAAGCCGGAGTTCAGGGATTTACAGAACCAGATCCAAAAATCGATTTGAGCGGTATCGACGTAGCACGTAAAATCCTGATTCTGATTCGCGAAAGCGGTTACGAAATGGATATTGATGCTATTGCAAACGAATCGTTCCTTCCTGCAGAATGTTTAGCAACAACCAACAACGAAGACTTTTTTGCTTCGTTAATTAAACACGCTTCTCATTTTGAAGGTATTTACAACGAAGCTCTAGCCAAAGATTCAAGATTGAAATACGTGGCGCAATTCGAAAATGGAAAAGCAAATGTCGGCCTGCAATTCATCCCGAAAGATCATCCTTTCTATAATTTAGAAGGAAAAGACAATATCGTATTGTTCTACACAGATCGTTACGTAGACCAGCCTTTATTGATCAAAGGAGCCGGAGCCGGAGCTGCGGTTACAGCATCAGGAATTTTTGCAGACGTTATCAGAATAGGGAATATTTAAAGGTGCTAAGGTTCTAAGTTGCTAAGGTTCTGAGTTTTTTTTAAAAACTTAATCTTAGTCTCTCAGAACCTCAAAACCTTAGAAACTAAAAATATAAAGTTGCATAAGAAACCTTAGAACCTTAGCAACTTAGAACCTCAGAACCTTAAAAATGGAAATAAAACTATTTTGCCCGGCAACTATCGCAAACCTCTCATGTGGATTCGATGTACTCGGACTTTGCTTAGACAATGCGGGCGATGAAATGATTATTCGAAAAGTAGATCAAAAAGGAGTTCGAATCACAAAAATTGTGGGTGCCGATTTGCCTTTGGAAACCGAAAAAAATGTTTCCGGAGTTGCGGCTTTGGCCATGCTTGAAACTTTGGACGAACTAGATTTTGGATTCGAAATCGAAATTTACAAACACATTAAAGCCGGAAGCGGAATCGGAAGCAGCGCTGCAAGTTCTGCCGGAGCGGTTTTCGGAATTAATGAATTATTAGGAAGACCTTATTCTCGCAAAGATTTAGTTCAGTTTGCCATGCAAGGCGAGAAATTAGCCAGCGGCAACGCGCATGCCGACAACGTTGCTCCTGCCCTTTTAGGCGGTTTTACTTTGGTTAGAAGTTATGCCCCGCTTGATATTATCAGAATTGACAGCCCCGAAGAATTATACGCAACGGTGGTTCATCCGCAGATTGAATTAAAAACTTCTGATGCCCGTTCGGTTTTGAAACAAAACGTTTCGCTGAAAAGCGCCATCATGCAATGGGGAAATGTGGGCGGACTCGTAGCGGGTCTTTACACCAAAGATTACGATTTGATCGGAAGATCGCTTCATGACGAAATCGTTGAACCTTTACGAAGTGTTTTAATTCCCGGATTCGATCAAATCAAACAAACGGCTTACGAAAACGGCGCTTTAGGTTCTGGAATTTCAGGTTCCGGCCCTTCGATTTTCGCTTTAAGCAGAGGAAAAAATACCGCCGACCAAATTGCAAAAGCCATGAGCGACGTTTACGAAAAAATGAATTTACCGTATGAGATTCATGTTTCGAAAATTAATCCAGATGGAGTTAGGATTTTGTAATTTTTTAAATCATGGATGAAATAACAAAAGAAGAACAAATTGAAAATTGGCTGAAAATTGGTTTTACTCAACCTGAAAACTTGCTTTCAGAGATTTTTTATTATGACAAAAGAGATAACCAGTTTTTCTCTATTCTTATTTCTGATTATTTTCAATTTGATGAGGATTATAATATTCCTAAAAATGCAAATTCAAGCTATTCTGAAGATATTTTAGCTGTATTAGCCGACAGAATGAAAAGAATTGAAAATGATGATAAATTTATTATTCCATTAGAAAGAGCTCGAGAAGATGAAGATAATACCGCTGAATATTTAAATCAAAAAATGGAAACCTTTTTAAATTTAAATGCTATAAATATCACAACTGCAACTATTTGGGAAGTTGACCAAATTGGAAGCATTACTTTTAAACTAGTGGATAACGAATCGCAAGCTACTATAAAAAAGCAAAAAAGTTGGTGGGAATTTTGGAAATGATTTTACATCCTCTAGATGATTATACTTTGCGGGGCTTCTCCCGAAGCCTCGGGATCGCTCAGCCTGACAAAACGAAGACATATTTAAAATAAAAAACAAAAGCTATAAACAAGCATAGGAAAAAAGCCTAAAGCATATTGCTTATAGCCTAAAGCCATAGAAATGAAATACTACAGTTTAAACCACAATGCCCCAAAAGTTTCTTTTCAAGAAGCTGTTATACAAGGATTAGCGAGTGATAAAGGATTATATTTCCCAGAAAATATTACGCCTTTAGATCCGTCATTTTTTGATAAAATTGAAAGCTTAAGCCACGAACACATTGCTTATGAAGCAATTAAACAATTCTTAGGCGATGAAATTCCAGAAGAAAAATTAAAAGAAATTATCGCTGATACTTTAGTTTTTGATTTTCCTGTTGTGAAAGTCGAAGTCGGAATTTATTCGCTAGAATTATTCCACGGGCCGACAATGGCGTTTAAAGACGTTGGAGCTCGTTTTATGTCTCGTTGCCTGGGATATTTCAATAAAGATAAAAAAGACGCTAAAAATACCGTTTTAGTAGCAACTTCCGGAGATACAGGCGGAGCTGTTGCCAGCGGATTTCTTGGCGTTGACGGCGTTGATGTGGTGATTTTATATCCGTCAGGAAAAGTTAGCGATATTCAGGAAAAACAACTGACTACTTTAGGTCAAAACATTAAAGCGCTTGAAGTAGACGGTGTTTTTGATGATTGCCAGGACATGGTGAAAAAAGCGTTTTTAGATGAAACTTTAGCGCACAAAAACCTGACTTCGGCAAACTCGATTAATATTGCGCGCTGGTTACCGCAAATGTTTTATTTCTTCTTTGCTTACAAAGCTTTGAAAAGCCAAAACAAGCCGTTAGTTTTCTCTTGCCCAAGCGGCAACTTCGGGAATATCTGTGCCGGAATTATGGCAAAGAAATTAGGTTTGCCAATTGAACATTTCGTTGCTTCTACAAACGTAAACGATACGGTGCCAAGATTCTTAGAAAACGGAAAATACGACCCGAAACCTTCTAAAGCAACAATCTCAAACGCAATGGACGTTGGAAACCCAAGTAACTTTATTAGGATTCAGGAATTATACAATAATGATTTAAAAGCTTTCGAAAAAGATTTCTCTTCTTATAGTTATACTGATGAAGAAACGCTGGAAGCTTTAAAGAAAATTTACAAGACCGATGGTTACATCGCAGAGCCTCACGGCGCTGTAGGTTATTTAGGTCTCAAAAAAGAACTTGAAAAATATCCTAACGCAATTGGTATTTTCTTAGAAACAGCACATCCTATTAAATTTTTAGATGTAGTTGAACCTGCTTTGGGAATTACACTTCCTATTCCTGCTCAAATTGAGAGTGTTATCAATGAGGAGAAAGTTAGTGTTAAGATTGGGACTTATGAGGAGTTGAAGAGTTTCTTGGGGTAGAAAACATATAATTAAATGAGAAAAGCGAGTAAAAATATTTTTATTCGCTTTTTTTAGTCATTATGGAAATCCGTAAAACACTATAAAAAATAAAAATCAATTTTACTTAATTAATAGTGGAGTTCAGAAACCACATAAATAAAGGAAGAGTTGACTAGTAAATCTCCCACAAAGTCAAAAGAGCGCAAAGTTTGTCATTTCGACGAAGGAGAAATCTCCGCAAGTAACTCCGCAAAGTGAATCCAATCTTTGTCGAGCTTCTCACGGAGATTTCTCCTTCGTCGAAATGACAATATTGTGTCTAAGTTTTGCGAATCTGAGAGAAAAATTATGATCAAAAAAGCTTACTTAATGACACTGAGCGCTAACATCCCGCTCAGGAACGCAAAGATTAGCAAACGTGAATACTGAAACGAGCACGAACGATACGCTCTCGCTAGCGGAGGAAAATAACAACTATTACGGTTTTCCATAAAATCATTAATTTTGAGATGAATACATTTGTTTCGTTAAAATAATAAATATGAAATCATTTAAAATCATCGGAGTAATATTAGTAATTCAAATTTTCATCAATTGTGATAAAAAAGAAAAGTTTACTATTGACGAGCCAGAAAAAACGTTACTAAAATATACTGTATTTGAAGAAAAGGTAACAGATAATCCAATAAAGACACAAATTCTTACAGACATAATAATCAATAAAAACGATTCTATAACTACTGATAAGATTGAAGTTCTTTTAAAACAACTCTACCAAGAGCGAATTAATCGTACTGATTTCCAATATCGCGAAAATCCAAATTCAGTAGCGGTTTATGCATATCTATCTAAAGAACGTGCCGAATCTGGTGCAGGTCAATGGATAGCAATGATCGCAAAAATGCCAATAGACTCTGAATTTAAAATTACTTTTAATGAGTTTGCTATTAATTCTCTCGATGAAAAAGAAATAACTAAATGGAATTTATCTTATGAGCAGAGAAAAATGATCTGGGATAAAATGATTTTTGCTGAGCGAGATTCTCAATCCGAAGCTGACAATCGTTATCCACTAGTTCCAGGTTTGACAAAAGAAGATCTGATCAAAAATAGCAAACTAGCTGAAAAATTGAAAGTTAAAAAAGAAGAGAAAATAATTAAAGACTATAAAATTACAAGAATTACATTAGATTCAATTAGCCTTGAAGGACTTTCAAATGATTGGGAATTTCCAAAACGAAAATAAACCCGCTCTTCAAAGTATCACGATCGCTTTGCGAAGTCTCCCTACTTCGTACCCGTCGCAATTTGCCACAAAGAAGGCTATACACAATTTGGAATGGAATATAGAAGTGGGTACGAAGTCGGGAGACTTCGCACAGCATGAGTTTTTTTGTAAGATACTTTGTATAATTAAAAAAATAAATATATTTGAAAACATAGCTAACTATAAATTTATTAGAATCTAAACCGATAAAACTTCTATGCTTCAAGACTTAATTAATAACTACGGAGATTTTGGTGACGCTTTGATTACCGAAATTCATTATTATAACGGTTATGACTTTTTCAATAATACATTTGGAAGTCAAACCTTAAAAATATCAATCAGTTGCTTTAATAAAAACAGAAATTACGATCAAGAATTGATAACTATTTACTGTGATGAAGTTAGCCGTTTCATTTATGAAAAATGGGACGGAATGATTTTTGAAGCTCTTTTAAAAGAAGAAAACGGAGAATTTATTCTTGATTTCGCTCATGAAAGTTCTCATCCATATTTTATTGTAAAATGTAAAAAAATAACTTATGAGGTAGTTGCACAAAAGTAAAAACAAGTAAATATTCTATTAATAATTATCAGAATATTTCTATTTCTTAGTCCCCACCAAATACAAAATCTTCGCAGGCCCGGATTTTACTTTTCCAACTTCCCAATTGAAATTTTCTTTATTGTTTAATTTAGAGATCAATTCGTTCATTTCTTCAACAGAATACGTTCTTAAAGAAGAAACTACACCATCCCACAAAACCAAAATCGGCACAATCGGAATTAGGTAGGTAAAAATAATTCTGCCCATTTTAAAAGGTCGGATAAAAGGCGTTGTCAATAAAACACTAATTGGCGAAAGAATCATGGCTATAATACTTGGAACACTTCTCTCCTGCCCTTCAAAAATAGCAATCGAACTATTACTGTCAATCGCATTCTGTAATATTTGCCGGGCATCTTTGGGTTTAAAATGATGAAAGGACAAAAATTGCGTTCGGAGTCCGTTGAGGTTTTCGGGAACGTTTCTGGCGTCCACTGCTGTCTTTACAAAATCGAAATTATTCGCTTGTTTTTGAGTATGTTCAAAAGCGGGAATATTGGGAAAATAATCCGTCAGCAGAATTTTTAAATCGGGATTGTTTTTTCGCAATTCGTTATTCAGCCAAATCAATCCACCGCCACCTCCCGAAGCAAGATCAATAATTTGATTGGTTTTGCTTTCTTTTAAAGCTTTTTCAATTACAGGAACAATTCCTTTGTACATGGCCGTTTTATTAGAAAGAAACTGCAAAAAGTCGGTCATGTAATTTCTAATGAATTCCGGAAGCCATTGCTGGTCTTCAAACTCGAATAAATGTATTCTGCCCATACCACTTAGTTTTCAAATGATTACAAATTTATTTAAATATTTACTTACATTTATTAAAATATCTTCTTTTTCATTCGCTGTCAAATTGTAATTTTACTGTCTTCTAAAAACTCAACCCTACATCTAACATTTTACAATTCAAATTTTACAAAATAATATGATTACAAAAGCATTACTCGAAGACATTCCGGCATTGGTAACTTTAATAAACTCGGCTTACAGAGGAGAAACCTCAAAAAAAGGCTGGACAACCGAAGCTCATTTACTAGAAGGAAAAAGAACCGACGAACAAGAAATGACTGAAATCTTTCTGGATCCAAAAAATACGATTCTGAAATTTACAGAAAATGACAAGATTATTGGTTCGGTTTTATTGGTTGAAAAAGGACATCAATTGTATTTAGGAATGCTGACGGTTTCTCCAGAACTTCAAAACAGCGGCATCGGGAAAAAGCTTTTGGCAGAAGCCGAAAATCAGGCTAAAGCTTTGGGATTATCGAGTATTATTATGACGGTAATTTCGGTTCGTGAAGAACTTGTGGCTTGGTACAAACGCCACGGTTATGCTGATACTGGAAAAAGAGAAGCTTTCCCGGAAAGTGAAATTCATGTTACGATTTCTGATGTGCCTTTGGAGTTTATCTATTTGGAGAAAAGTATTTAAGTTTTTGTTTTGCCACGAAGGCACAAAGACGCAAAGTTTTTGACCCTATAAGTGAAAAGCAAGTTTGAAGATGTATCTGGAAATTTGAAATCATATTAAAATATTCAATAAATGAACATAATTCTTTTCCCTAAAAAAGATACTAAACCCTCTATTTGGAGCGGCGGATTGACTTATGAATATATGATCTATCCCAAAATGGCAAATTATGCCGATAGAGATTTTGTGTTTAGAATAAGCAGTGCTACAATAGAGGAAGTGCCTTCAGAATTTACCCAATTTAAAGGCTATTACCGATATTTGGTAATGCTTGATAACGGTCTGGAGATTGAGATAAACAAAGAAAAAAAAGTATATCAGCAATATGAAATCATGGAATTTAATTCAGATGATGAAGTTACTTCTTTTACAAAAGGCATTGATTTTAATTGGATGATTTCTGAAAAAATAGCCCAGCATAAATTGGAAATAACAAACCGCAATCAGAAATGTAATGCTCAAATCCTAATTTTATTTTCTTTACATACAACAGTTATTAAAATTAATGAAAAGCCGTATGATTTAGAGCCTTATGATTGTTTATTGAAAATGAAGAAAAGGAAAATATAATGCTTCATTTTTCTAATGAATGTTTGTTTGGAATGTTGGATTTTTAATCGGAAAATTTATTTTTATTTGTTTCAGGTTTCAGGTTTAAACCGCAAAGTCCGCAAGGGTTTAAGCAATCCCGATAGCTATCGGGAACTAGATTTTTTTATAGTTTGACTTTTATAATCTCGCAAAGGCGCAGAGTCGCAAAGAAAAATAAACTTTGTGACTTCGCGACTTTACGAGATTTTTCTCAATATATAGATTAGACACTGCTCTAAGTCTCTACAGAAAACCTTTGCACCTTTGTACCTTTGTACCCCCTATACCTTTCTTTTAATTTTCGACAAAAACTCATGCGAGACGCCCAGATAAGACGAAAGATTCTTATTGTTTATCGTTTGGATTTTCTGCGGATAGCGTTCTCTAAAATCCAGATAACGTTGTTTTGAAGTTTTATTTAAAACGTCTAAAAGTCTTTGCTGGATTGCGATATTCGCACGCTCGATCATCAGAACATGAAACTGCATCAGTTTTGGAATTTCTGCAAATAATTGTGCTTTCTGAAGTTTGTTTATTACCAGAATTTCGCTGTCTTCAATTGCTTTAATGTTATAAGTGGTTGGTTTTTGATGGTAAAAACTTTCCAAATCACAAATCCATTCATCTTCAAAAGAGAAGAAAATAACGCTTTCGGTTCCGTTCTCGTTTAAAATATAGGTTTTAAACGAACCTTTTAAAATGAATCCCTCATAACTATTATTAGAATCCTGAATTTGCAAAAACTGATTTTTTTTGAGTTTAATCAGCTCTGCCTTTGAAACAATAATATTCCATTCTTCATCGGTTAATGGA
This sequence comes from Flavobacterium johnsoniae, assembly GCF_001879205.1. GTDB lineage: Bacteria > Bacteroidota > Bacteroidia > Flavobacteriales > Flavobacteriaceae > Flavobacterium > Flavobacterium johnsoniae_A. Next base: position 509,396 of record NZ_MLFK01000007.1, on the reverse strand, counting down.
ACTTTTCGTTCGATGTTTTTTCGTAGTAGGTTGTACATGTTTGTTGTGGTTATTTTTTGTGGAAAATAATTTATGCAATTACTTCTCTATTCGGGGGTTAGAAAATGTAATCGATTACGTAAATATACTCCATTTATACATTTTTGTAAATCTACAACTGTTAAAAATGCACTTTTCGTAGAAATTTTTATAAAAGTTTGAACTTGTTCAACTTTTTTAACGGGATTTATAAGCAGATTTGTATTGTTAAAATATTTTATAAACCCAAACTTAAACTATGAAAATTAAAACAACATTTTCAGTGTTTCTTCTAACACTGGTACTTGGTTTTACAGCATGTAATACCGAGGAAACAATTACTCCACAAACAGAGGGTACAATTGCAGAAGAAATAGTTTCATCAGGAAACTCAACTGCCAAAATTGGAAATTGCGCCGAGGTTCCCGGCTGGGCTTCACAAAATGGAGGTACTACAGGAGGCGGTTCTGCTGCCGAAACAACTGTTACAACGTATGCTCAACTGAAATCGGCTATCGAGAACAGTTCTGTAAAAGTTATCAAAGTTTCCGGAACTATTACCATTACAACAAGATTGTCTTTTCAGGATCAAACTGGAAAAACGATTTACGGAGCAAATGGTGCCAAACTGGTTTCTACAAATCAAACTAAAGATGCTTCTGGAATTATCAACATTAAAAGATGTAAAAACATCATAATTAGAAATCTAATTTTTGAAGGTCCTGGTGCTTACGATACTGATGGCTGGGATAATGCCATCTTAGATGAATGTACTAATGTTTGGGTAGACCACTGCGAATTTAGAGATGGTGTTGACGGAAACTTCGATATCAAAAATAAATCAGATTATATTTCGGTTACCTATTCTAAATTCCATTACCTAAAACCACCAAAAGCAGGAGGATCAGGAGGATCAGATGATCACCGATATTCGAACTTAATTGGTTCAAGCGACGGTGCAACGGGTGACCGCGGCAAGTTAAGAATCACTTTTGCAAGATGCTGGTGGGCTCCGGGCTGTAAAGAAAGAATGCCAAGGGTTCGTTTTGGAAAAGTACATTTATTAAACAATTTCTTCAACAGTACGGTAAGCAATAAATGCGTTGCAGCAGGTTTTGAAGCTGATATTAGAGTAGAAAGCAACGTTTTTGAAGGTGTAAAAACACCTATCGATTTAATGACAGGTTATACTGCCGTAACTGCAGTTGACAATGTTTTCACAAATACTACAGGAAATCAAGCCGGAAGCGGTACTGCATTTACTCCTCCCTATACAATCGTAAAATTAAATAAAACTGCTGTTAAAGCTGATGTTTCTGCAAATGCAGGAGCAACTTTAGGCGGTAATATCTGCGGATCATTTTAAAAACCTGAGTTAGTTTAGTTTTTATTTTTAAAACCATATAAGAAATATAAGTGATTTTAAGTTTTGAGCTTAAGTTGTTTTATAGTTCTTATGTGGTTTTTTATTTAAACGCAAAGAGCGCTAGTTTTTTTATCTGCAAGACTTAATACAACCGCAAAGTTCGCAAAGTTTTTTAGGTAAAACTTTGCGAACTTTGCGGTTAAAAAAACCTTTGCCGCTTTGACTCTGTCCTTCTGAACCTTTCCTCTAAAGAACCAATTCTTCAAACAGCCTCTGAATCGTTTTCTCCAAATCCTGACACAAACCCGGATGGGGTCTTGAGGTTTGAATTGCCGAACTCCTGATTGCGGTTAACCAGCGAAAACGCTCTGGAATCTCAAATTCAGCAATTGGACCTCCGTCTTTGGCTCCGTTTGTAATTTTTTCCAGTGAAGTTAGATTACATTCTAATTGTTCAATGTCGAAATCCGTTGAAAGGGCCTGGATTTTTTCTTTATTGAGATGGAAAAGTACTTTAATAAATTTGGCTTTTTTGCAAAACAAAATGATTCCGATATTCAGGAATTCTTCGCGCTCTACCCTCGGCACAACACGAATCACAGCATATTCGTATAAGTGATTATCTTGCATTTTGAGCTTGGTTTACAAAGATTTCGGAATTATTTAATCGGGTTTGCAGGAATTGCAAATATATATTTCGAAGGCCTTCCGGCGTTTCATCAGTATCTTCCCACTGCAGCCAGTCCAGCGGAATTGTGTTTACGATTTCTTCTAAAATTTCCGGAGTTAAAAGCGCTTTAAATTCGGCATCAACTTCTTTTAAAAGTGAAGCCTGAGGCAGTAAAACGTGGTCTTTTATTAATGCAAACGGACTTTTGGCATGTTGTTCCCAGTTGTTCCAGGAATGATGAAAATACAAACACGCACCGTGATCTATCAGCCATAATTCTTTATGCCAGATCAGCATATTGGTATTTTTGAAAGTTCGGTCGACATTGGTTATATATGCATCCAGCCACACAATCTGTGAGGCTAATTTAGCATCAACAGTAGTTACCACGGGATCAAAAGTTATGGCTCCAGACAAGAAATGCAGTGCCAGATTCAATCCCTGACTTCCCTGCAATAAATCCTGAATTTCTTCATCGGCCTCTGTTCTTCCAAAGGCTTCGTCGAGATTGGCAAATACCAATTCCGGAAGCTGAAGTTTTAAAGCTTTTGCTATTTGTCCGCCTACTAATTCGGCTATAAGGGCTTTTACGCCGTGTCCGGCACCTCTAAATTTTAATACATATTTAAAATCGTCATCGGCTTCTGCCAAAGCGGGTAAAGAGCCACCTTCGCGCAATGGCGTGATGTAACGGGTAACATTTACCGTTCTGAGATCGAAGTTGTTTTTCATTTTTTTAAAGATTCAAAGATGCTAAGGAACTGAGTTGCTAAGTTTCTAATCTTTGACATTACAAACTTACGTTTTTTTTGATTTTAGATTGAGAAGGTAGATTTTAGATTTTTTCTTATTTTGTGTCATCCTCGTACCTCTTCGACTTCGCTCAGGGTGACAAACGTTTAATAATTATCTAATTCTAAAAAAGCCTTTCCTAAATACTTAATAATTGTAGAAGCCGTAAAAGATTCATATCCGGTTTTGGGCAAAGCAATGTCGGCGGTTAATCCGTGGAGGAAAACGCCAAGTTTTGAGGCATATTTGGGTTCGTAACCTTGTGCCAACAGACTGGTCAGGATTCCGGTTAAGACGTCTCCGCTTCCTGCTGTGGCAAGAGCGGCGTTTCCGGTTGTATTTTCGTAGACCGAAGTTCTGTTGATGATAAATGTTGGTGCGCCTTTCATGACGATAATGACTTTATATTTCTCTGAAAAAGCGATTGTTTTTTGAAATTTTTCAGATTCTGAATTCCATTTGCCAATTAAGCGTTCGAGTTCTTTAGGATGAGGTGTTAAGATGGTATCTTCAGGAACTAATTCTAACCAGGATTGGTTTTCTGCTAAAATATTCAGTGCATCTGCATCCAAAACCAAAGGTGATTTGTTGATTCGTAAAAACTCGAATAGCGCTTTTTGTGTTCCCAGCTCCTTTCCTAGCCCCGGCCCTATTCCAATTGCCTGCGGCAGTATTGGCAAATGAATATTGGTTATAAAGTTTGTGTTTTCATCCGTAACGGTCATGACTTCGGGAATGGAGATTTGAAGGATTTGATACCCGCACTTTGGTATAAAAGTCGTCACAAGTCCGCAGCCAGATTTTAGACAGGATTTTGAGGCCAGAACGGCCGCACCTATTTTTCCATAGCTTCCGGCAATAATCACGGCGTGGCCTTGAGTTCCTTTGTGTGCTTTAGAATCTACAGGTTTGTATAGTTTTAGAATTTCTTCTTTAGTGATTAAATATGGAGATTTCATGTGGCTTCTTTATATCAATTAAAGTTACATAAAAAATTGAAAGCACGAATCTTTCTTTTGAACGGTCATTACTAGCCCCGGGAGGAGCGGCATCCTTTTGCTTTTTTCTTTAAAAAGCAAAAGATATAGCGGATCACGGGAAATAGCTGCTAATCATTGCGAAATTTATAATTTAGAGTGTCCTTTTTCGATATTTTTTAAATAAATTTGCGACTCAATTTATAAAACAACACAATGAAAAATACTGCGCTTACGCACATACATGAGAGTTTGGGAGCGAAAATGCTGCCTTTTGCAGGTTATAACATGCCTATTACATACGAAGGTGTAAATTTTGAACACGAAACGGTTCGTAATGGTGTGGGAGTTTTTGATGTTTCGCACATGGGTGAATTTTTGTTAACGGGTCCAAATGCTTTGGCTTTGATTCAAAAAGTTACTTCGAATGACGCTTCGACTTTGACAATTGGAAGAGCTCAATATTCTTGTCTGCCAAATAATGAAGGCGGAATTGTAGACGATTTGATTGTGTATAAAATGAAAGAAGAAGAGTATTTACTTGTCGTAAATGCTTCGAATATTGAAAAAGACTGGAACTGGATTTCATCTCACAATGATTTGGGTGTTGATATGAAAAACCTTTCTGATGAGTATTCTTTATTGGCAATTCAGGGGCCAAAAGCAGTTGAGGCTATGCAGGCTTTAACTTCTATTGATTTGGCTGCGATTACATATTATCATTTTGAAGTGGCTGATTTTGCCGGATTCAACGATGTAATTATTTCTGCAACTGGCTATACTGGTTCTGGAGGATTTGAAATTTACTGCAAAAATGCTGATGCCGAAGCAATTTGGAATAAAGTTTTTGAAGCTGGTGCAGCTTTTGGCATTAAACCAATTGGCCTTGCTGCACGTGATACTTTACGTTTAGAAATGGGATTCTGTTTGTACGGAAATGACATTAACGATACGACTTCTCCGCTTGAAGCCGGTTTAGGATGGATCACTAAGTTTACTAAAGATTTTACCAATTCTGAAGCTCTTAAAAAACAAAAAGAGGAAGGTGTTTCGAGAAAATTAGTTGCTTTTGAAATGCAGGAACGCGCGGTGCCAAGACATGATTACGAAATTGTCAATGCTTCGGGCGAGGTAATTGGAATTGTAACTTCTGGTACAATGTCGCCTTCTATGAATAAAGGAATTGGTTTAGGATACGTAACAGTTGCAAACAGCGCTGTAGACAGCGATATTTTTATTAGAATCAGAAAAAACGATGTTGCTGCAAAAGTGGTAAAATTACCTTTTTACAAAAAATAGTTTTTTACTTCATCATTATCATAATGCATTACAAGTCAAATTGTAATGCATTTTTTATTTCCGATACTTATTTATCTGTAAGATTTTTTAGAAATAATATAAACTGGTATCAAAAAATTACCGTAACTTTAATTTAGATGTAAGCATTAAACTTTATGAGAAAATTTTGGCCGCTATTTTTATTGTTTACCACTGTACTATTTAGTCAAAATAGCGCCGAAACATGCGAAATTCTGAACAAGATAAATTCTGTTATTCAAACAGAACATTTAAGACCTAAGCCAGTTGATGACAGTCTATCGGTTTTTGTTTTTGATAATTTAATGAACGAATTGGATCCTTCGCGAAATATTTTCTTTAAAAGCGAATATGATGAAATGGCCTCTAAATATCGTTTTAAATTAGACGACTTAATACTACAAAATGACTGCAGTTTTTTGACTGACATTACAGTTAAATATATAAACGGTTTAATTAGAACAAAACAAGTCTTAGAAAAAATTCAGTCTACTGCTTTTGATTATACCAAGAAAGATACCATCCGGTTTTATAAAAAATCTTTTCCTTTTTATTTAAAGAAAGAAGACCTCGAAAAAGTGTGGCGTAAAAAACTACGTTATCAAATTCTGGATGACATAGCCGAAGTCAGTAATAATTTAGATTCTATTAAGGCGAATTATAATTCGATCGAAGCCAGATCAAGAAAACTGATTATTTCAAATGAAATCTGCCGTATAAGTACTTTATTAGAAACTAAAACGAAGCAGGACGAAAACTTGTATAATTTCTTTTGTACTTATTTTGATCCGCATACGGCTTATTTTAGCAATGATTCTAAATCGAGCTTTGTTGCTTCTTTATCCAAAGAGCATTTGTCTCTGGGAATGACGGTAAACCTCAACGAAAAAAATGAGATTATTGTACACGAGATCGATCCTAACGGGCCTGCGTATCAAACGGGGCAAATAAAAAAGGGCGATCAGATTATTTCGGTTTCAAACCAAAAAGAAACACTTCAGGTTTCTTGTGCTTCATTAGAATCCATTTCTAGTATGATTTTATCTGAAGCCAATAAAAGTTTAACTCTTACGCTGAAAAGAAACTCAGGTAAAAGTTTTGACGTTTTTATCGAAAAGCAGGTGATGAAAGATGAAGAGAATTCGGTTTTTAGTTTCATTATCGGTAAGGAAAGTAAAATTGGATACATAAAAATTCCTAGTTTCTATGCAGATTTAGACGGAAACAGCAGAAAAGGCTGTGCCGATGATGTTGCCCGAGAAGTTATTAAACTCGAAAGAGATAACATAAAAGGTTTGGTTATTGATTTAATTGACAATGGCGGCGGTTCGATGGAAGAAGCGATAAAACTGGCCGGAATGTTTGTAGATTATGGTCCAATTTCGGTTGTGATCGATCATGCAAAAGAGAAATCGGTTATAAACGACCCATATAAAGGATTGATTTACAGAGGCCCGATTGTGGTTTTGGTAAACAGTAACACCGCTTCTGCAAGTGAATTTTTCTCTTCTATAATGCAGGATTATAATCGTGCGCTATTGTTAGGAAGCAGTACACTCGGAAAAGCTACCATGCAGACGATTCTTTCGCTTGACGAAAACAAGGACACCGATTTTTTAAAAATTACTATTAATAAATTCTATCGTGTTACGGGTAAAAGCCATCAATATATTGGCGTAACTCCTGATGTTGTACTGCCGGAATTTTATGAAGATGTATATCAAAAAGAAAGTGATTTCCCTACGGCAATTAAAAACGACAGCATAGAACCTTTCCTAAAATACAGAACCTATGTAAAAAGAAGTTTGATTGATAAATTAGCTAAAAACAGCACCCTAAGACTTGCTGATAACTACTACTTTAACGACATTAAAAAGATCAATCAAAAAATAGATCAATTGGTAAATACTCCAAAAGCCGAAATTCCGATGACCTTGGAAGCTGTTTTTAAACAAAAAAAGATTGTGAATTCACTTTGGACAGAAATCAATACGTTTAATGATGAAAATAACCCACTGGACGTATACAATTCTTCTGTAAATCAGTTTTTACTGGGAGCTTATCCAAACGATAAAACAATTAACCAATATCAAATGGATAACCTCAAGACAAATCCGTACTTAAACGAAGCGGTAAATATCATTAACGACTTTAATGGAGCGAAGTAGAGATTTTAGATTTTAGATTTTAGATTTTAGATTTTTATCACTTTGTCAAAGTTTTCAACTTTGACAAAGTTAATTCCATATAAGCTTTGTGATCTTCTTTTTAAATAACTTATTATTGCCTTTTGCGTACTTTGCGTAATACTTTGCGTACTTTGCGGTTAAAATTTATGTACAAAAAAGAATAGAATTGATTTTGGATAAATAAGGAATAACCTTTATTTTTGCATCACAAAACTAAAAATTAGAAATGGGAAGAGCGTTCGAATTTAGAAAAGGAAGAAAAATGAAACGTTGGTCTGCAATGGCCAAAACATTTACCAGAATTGGTAAAGACATCGTTATGGCTGTTAAAGAAGGCGGTCCTAACCCTGACGCCAATTCTAGATTAAGAGCTGTTATACAAAACGCGAAAGCAGCTAACATGCCGAAAGACAATGTTGAGCGTGCCATAAAAAATGCAAGTAATAAAGATACTGCAAACTATAAAGAGATTTTATTTGAAGGTTATGCCCCTCACGGAATTGCAATTTTGATTGAAACTGCATCTGATAACAATAATAGAACAGTAGCAAACATTAGAAGTTATTTTAACAAATGCAACGGAACAATGGGAACTCAGGGTTCTGTTGAATTTATGTTTGATCATACTTGCAACTTCAGAATTGCAAATAATGGACTTGATGCTGAGGAATTAGAACTTGAACTAATTGATTTTGGTGCTGAGGAAGTTTTTGAAGATGAAGACGGAATTTTGATTTACGCGCCTTTTGGAAGCTTTGGTGCTTTGCAAAAAGAATTAGAAAACAGAGGTTTAGAAATTTTATCTTCTGGTTTTGAGCGTATTCCTCAAATTACAAAAGAATTAACCGAAGCTCAAATTGCCGACGTCGAAAAGCTAATTGAAAAAATTGAAGAAGATGATGACGTTATGAACGTTTATCATACTATGAAAGAGGAGTAATCTTTCTCTTTAATAAAACATAAAGCTCTAGATTTCTAGAGCTTTTTTTATTTTAAAAAACCTTGGAATACGATGTTATTAAAATCTCTACATTATGATATTCCTTATGATAAGAGAGAAAAATTTATGCGTTACATTCTTGAATAATTTTTATATCTTTCCAAAAATTAATAAATAAATCATGCAAACTTCGAAAATCACAAGATACGCCATAATATTACTAGTGGTTCTGTTCATAGTAATAAGCGTAATCAGCTAAAAAAACAAAAGCCTTCTGATATCATTTCAGAAGGCTTTTTGCTATAAAAAGTACATTTACTACTTTCCGGCTGGATTCGTAACTTTTATCAAATAAGTTCCTTCCGGTAAAGTCCCAATATTAGAAGCATTGATTCCTATCACTTTTTGACCCTGAGAAAAAACCTCAACATTTTTACCTCCTTTAATTTCACTTGACGATGAAGGCAAAACAACTGGTGCTGACGCTTTCGCTGGTAGAATTACCACCTTCTTTGGTGCATTTGAAACCGGCATTGTTTCAGTTACAACAGTCGCAGCTGGTTTCGAACTATTATAGGCTTCTTTAACCTGTTCGTCTGTCATGGCAACGGTATACAATCTCAGGTCGTCCACATCAGCATTGATACTGGTTGCAGTATTCAATTTACCCAGACTCAAAATATAACCTTTGGTTGAACGTACAATTCCATCTTCAGATTTTAATAATTCGCCATTGCGGTAAATTTTTGAAACATTTCCATCATAAGTAATGCTGTACATGTACCAGGTATCTTTTACAAGTGGCACCGAAACTACAACATCATTTCCATTTCCCCAGCCTGTAAGACTTGCTTCAGAGTTCCCGCCTGAGGAAACTTGCTGAGATAAACCAAAATATTGAGTATTAACAGCAGTTCCGTAACTCAAAATATAATTTGGAACCGTTACAGCATTAAATTTTACCCAAACAGAGAGTGTTCTGGGCTTATTTCCCTGCGGAAGATCTCCTACGACAGCCTGATAAGCTTTATTAGTAAGTCGTAAAGCTCCCTTAGCGCCTCCCATCCTGTCATTTACAAAAAGAGGAGTACCTAAAAAGGATATAGTTTTATCAGCACTATTCAAATTACCATTGAAATTAAATTCTTGAACAGGATTTTGTGCGTCAACATTAAAAAAACATACCAACATCAAAGCGAGTACTATTTTTTTCATATTTATAGAGTTTATCAGATATCTTGAGTTTAGAGCCATTTAATAGAACTTATACAAATCAAATTTACAATTCTAAATTTTGATTGCTTTTTTTTATAAATTTTGTTAAAATTATATTTTTAATTCAACTCTACCAAACAACTCTTACATGTAAATACAGAATTCTCACAAAATTAAAAATACAGTTTTGTAGTATCATTTGTGAATGAATACTATAAAAAAAGTCCTCTGAAACTCCAGAAGACTTTTTACTTTTCCAAAACCTGATTGCTACTAAAAAATATAAAAACTAACTAACTATTAAAAAAAATAAAGAATGCCTTATTTTGAAGTAATTTTCTTGCCTGGTGTATTTGTTATTTTCAGCAGATAAGTTCCTTCCGGAAGATCACTAATACGCATGGAATTATTCCCCAGCACCTTCTCTCCTTGCGAAAACACTTCAATATTTTTTGAACCTGCACTTACATCAGTATTTGTAATTATAGTATTTGATACTGCCGGTTTTACATTTGTTTTCGATTTTACAGTTCCTTTTACTGCTTTTGTCGAAACTGTTGTTTCTGCGATTGCCGAAATCAGCGGTTTTGAGCTATTATAAGACTCCGCAGCCTGTTCGTCTGTCAAAGCAACATCATAGATCTTTAAATCGTCTATATCAGCGTTTATACCCACTGTTGTATTTATTTCGCCTAATCTAAATATATTCCCTTTCGTGGAACGTTTTAATCCACTTATGTATTTTATCAATTCACCGTTTCTGAAAATTTTTGAAACTGTTCCGTCAAATGTAATCGTATAGTGATACCATATCCCTTTTGCCAAAGGCGTCGAAACTATCACGTCATTTGTTGCTCCCCAGCCTGCCAAACTTAGGTCTGAACTAGATGAGGTTGTTCCTTGCTGTAATAATCCAAAATATTGCGCATTATAAGCTGATCCATATCCCCAAACATAATTTGCCGAAGTAATATCATTAAACTTAATCCAGACACTTATTGTTCTGGCAGCATTGCCTTGCGGAAGATTATCTATTACAGCCTCTAATGCTTTATTATTTAATCTTTGTGCATTTCCTTCAACTCCGGCTCTATCAGTAACAAAGTCATTTGTTCCCATAAAAGAAGTCGTGTTGGCAATATTATTTAAAGTCCTATTGAAATTAAACTCCTGAATTGGATTTTGAGCAGCCACATTCAAATAACTTACAAACAGTAACGAGAGTAGTAATTTTTTCATAATAGTAGATTTAAGGGTTAAAACTAATTGTGTTAATTTTACACCGCTAATCTATGTTAATATGCTGTTCGTCGAAAATTTCTTCGGTAATCGACCTAAATAATCGTTAAAATAACCAAAATTGCTATTTTTTACCCTTAAACAGATTACTATACTTTAGCATTTTTTATTAAAATTATAAAATTACATCAAAGAAAAACTTGTTTTCCTACGTATAAATACGTTATTTTCAAACAAATCTAAATTTTTAACATTCCCTCATTATTATTTTAGGCTTCATAATTAATGGGAATAAAAAAACTCCATTCGCAGTACGAATGGAGTTCAGAATATTTTTAGATAAATCTCTTATTTTACAAATTCAATTTTTTGAGCTTCTTCTTCATTAACACTGTCAAAGAAACCTTGTTCGTTCATCCAGTCATCGCTGAATACTTTACTCATGTAGCGTGAACCATGATCAGGGAAAATCGCTATAATATTACTTTCTTTTGTAAACTCACCTTCTTCTGCATATTGTTTAATTGCCTGCATTACTGCTCCGGATGTATATCCAACAAATAAACCTTCTTTGCGAGTGATTTCCCTTGCGGAGTGTGCACTCTCTTCATCGGTCACTTTCATGAACTTATCGATGATATCAAAATCTGTAGCTGACGGAATTAAATTTTTACCTAATCCTTCGATACGATATGGATAAATTTCTTTGTTGTCAAACTCTCTAGTTTCGTGATATTTCTTCAATACTGATCCAAAAGCATCGACACCAAGAATTCTAATATTAGGGTTTTGCTCTTTTAAGAATTTTGCTGTTCCGGAAATTGTTCCTCCGGTTCCGCTGCAAGCAACAAGATGTGTAATTTTTCCTTTTGTTTGTTCCCAGATTTCGGGACCTGTGGTGTTGTAATGGGCATCAATATTTAGCTGGTTGAAATACTGATTAATGTAAACTGAGCCTTTTGTTTCCTCGTGTAATCGTTTTGCTACATTGTAATACGATCTTTCATCATCTGCAGAAACGTGAGCCGGACAGACATAAACTTTTGCGCCTAGACTTCTCAGCATGTCAATTTTATCTTTGGATGATTTTGAGCTTACGGCCAAAATACAATTATAACCCTTTATAATACTTACCATCGCTAAACTGAAACCTGTGTTACCCGATGTAGTCTCTATAATGGTATCGCCTGGTGATAATATTCCCTTTCTTTCGGCTTCTTCAATAATATATAACGCTATTCTATCTTTTGAGGAATGACCTGGATTAAAAGCTTCTACCTTTGCGTAGAAATTTCCTTCTAACTCTTCGGTGATTTTATTTAGCCTAATAAGTGGAGTGTTACCTATTAACTCTAAAACATTATTATAAGCGTTTATTTCTTCTTTCATAAAAAAATAGTTAATCAAAGGCATTTTTAAATAACCTTGATAGGTTGCAAATTTAACAAAAAATTTCTAATTAGCTTTTAATTTTTTCTAAATCTAATAAAAAACTAAATTCTTTTGCTAAGTCTTTTAAAGCCTCAAAACGTCCCGAAGCCCCGCCATGTCCGGCATCCATGTTGGTATCTAAAAACAAAACATTATTATTTGTTTTTAAGTCCCTTAACTTGGCAACCCACTTGGCTGGCTCCCAATATTGTACCTGAGAATCATGTAATCCTGTAGAAACGTACATATTAGGATATTTTTGCGCTTTTACATTGTCATAAGGTGAATACGACAACATATAATCGTAATATTTTTTATTATTTGGGTTTCCCCATTCGTCATATTCTCCAGTTGTAAGCGGAATACTGTCATCCAGCATTGTTGTAATAACATCTACAAAAGGCACCTGAGCAATTACGCCGTTATATAATTCTGGTGCTTCATTTACAATAACACCCATTAAAAGTCCTCCTGCAGATCCACCTTCAGCATAAAGATGTTCAGGCGAAGTATATTTCTCGTCTATTACAAATTTAGAGCAATCGATGAAATCTGTAAAGGTATTTTTCTTTTTTAACAGTTTTCCGTCTTCATACCATTGTCTTCCCAAATCCTCTCCTCCTCTAATGTGAGCGATCGCATAAACAAAACCGCGGTCTAACAACGAAAGTCGGGTTGACGAAAAATAAGTATCCATCGTAATTCCATATGAACCATAAGCATAAAGAAGCAGCGGATTTTTACCATTTTTCTGAAGTCCTTTCTTATAAATCATCGAAATTGGTACCTTTACTCCATCTCTGGCCGTTGCCCAAACACGTTCTTCTATATAGTTTTCTTTATCAAATTTTCCACCTAAAACCTGTTGCTCTTTTAAAATTTCTTTGGTTTTAGTTTTCATATTAAAATCAATGACTGATGATGGCGTTGCAAGCGATTGATAACTGTAACGCAAAATATCTGTATCAAAATCAATATTGGTTGTAGTGTACGCATTATACGTTTCGCTTCCAAATGGCAGATAATAATCCGGTTCTCCATTCCAAGGCATGATTCTGATATGATTCAACCCATTTGAGCGTTCTTCTACCACTAAATAGTTCTTGAAAATCTCAATATCTTCCAACAGGACATCTTCTCTATGCGGAATTAAATCAACCCAATTTTTTTTTCCGGTTTTATTCTCCGGGGTTTTCATCAATTTAAAATTGGTCGCTTTGTCTTTATTTGTCAAGATATAAAACGAATCTTCGTAATGCGAAATACTATATTCTAAACCACGCACACGAGGCTGAAAAACCTCAAATTCTCCGTCCGGATTGTCTGAATTTAAAATTCTATATTCTGTCGTTAAAGTGCTCCCTGAACTAATAACGATATACTTTCTTGATTTTTCTTTACTTACCGAAACATTAAAAGTATCATCAACTTCATTGTAAACCAATACATCGTCTTTTGAATCGGTATTTAATTTATGTCTGAAAATTTTATCAGCTCTTAAAGTAACTTCGTCCTGTTTTGTATAAAAAATAGTATTATTGTCGTTTGCCCAAACAGATCCGCCGGTTGCATTTTCTATTTTATCAGCAAGAATTTCTCCAGTTTCCAGATTTTTAATCTGAATCGTGTAAATTCTTCTTCCAACAAGATCAGTTCCAAAACTGGCAAATTTATTATCCGGACTAATACTTAAACCTCCTAATTTAAAGTAAGCATGGCCTTTTGCTAATTCATTGCAATTAAACAGAATTTCTTCATCTGCAGAAAGGCTTCCTTTTTTTCTGGCGAAAATGGGATAATCCTGACCGGTTTCAAAACGTGTAATATAGAAATAACCATTATAAAAATAAGGTACAGACGAGTCGTCTTCCTTAATTCTTCCTTTCATTTCCTCATATAAAGATTCTTGCAAATCCTTAGTATGGGCTGTCATTTTTTGGTAGTATTCGTTTTCTTTATTTAGATAATCGATAACTTCTGGATTTTCTCTGTCATTCAGCCAAAAATAATTATCGATTCTGGTTTCTTTGTGTTTCTTTAATGATTTTGGAATTTCTTTGGCCTTTGGAGCCAGTATATCGTTCTGCATTGATTTAATTAAGCATTAGGTTTTTAATTCGGAGACGCAAAAATACTACAATCACAATAGAACGAAATTAATTTTTTCATAAAATATTCTATTGTTATCATACAGCAATATACTAATTTTGTATGAAATAATTTAAAAATCAACAAAAAATGGATTTAATGGGAATGATGGGTAAACTTAAAGAAACCCAGCAAAAAATTGAAGATACAAAGAAACGCCTTGATACAGTTTTGATTGACGAACAAAGCGCTGATGGATTATTAAAAATTACGGTTACTGCAAATAGAAAAATAAAATCAGTCTCTATTGATGATTCTCTTTTAGAAGACAAAGAACAACTAGAAGACTATTTAGTTGTAACTCTTAACAAAGCTATCGAAAAAGCTACAAGTATTAATGAAAGAGAACTTGACGCCGTAGCCAAAATGGATATGCCGATGATTCCTGGAATGGATAATTTGTTTAAATAAGATACTAAGGCTCTAAGGTGCTGAGGTGCTGAGGTCTGTAATAACAAAAGTTCTAAAATAAAAAAAAGACGCACTTTTGTGCGTCTTTTTTTTATAAGCGAAGCAAAAACCTTAAAATCTTAGCAACTTAGAACCTCAGTAACTCAGCACCTTAGAGCCTTAGTAACTTTTCTTAAATCTTCGAAAGCATTTCAACTACATAGGTATGCATCACTTCTTTATAATCTAAATGTGTTACAATTCGAAGTTTGTTATGCCCAAGGGAACTTATTAAAATATTTTTTTGTTTTAATTTTTCTATCAAAAGCTGGTCGCTGTAACCTTCTGCCAATGAAAAGATTAAAATATTAGTTTCTACCGGTTCTACAGAAGCAATCCATGATTTAGTGCTTAAAATTACCCCTATTTCTTTAGCTCTGCGATGATCTTCTGCAAGACGTTCAATATTATTTGCCAAAGCGTACAATCCGGCGGCGGCCAAATAACCCACCTGACGCATTCCCCCGCCCAATATCTTCCTGATTCTCAACGCTCTATGAATATCAGCTTTACTTCCAAGTAAAACTGAACCAATTGGCGCACCCAATCCTTTAGACAAACAAACTGAAATAGTATCGAAAATCGCCCCAAATTCCTTCGGATTTTGTCTTTTTGCTACTAATGCATTCCAAATTCGGGCTCCATCTAAATGAAACTTCAAATTGTTAGCATCGCAGACTTTTTTTATCTCTCTTAAATCTTCTAATTCATAACAAGCACCACCGCCTTTATTGGTGGTATTTTCTACACAAACCAAACTCGTTAACGGACTATGATAAAACTCCGGATCATTTATTGCGGCCGCAACCTGAGCAGCATTTATCATACCACGATGCCCGTCTAATAAACAGCAGGAAACACCGCTGTTAAAAGAAACACCTCCTCCTTCATAATGATATACATGCGCATATTTATCAGCTATTAACTGTTCACCCGGCTGTGTGTGCAGTTTAATCGCAGTTTGATTTGCCATAGTTCCTGACGGAAAAAAAAGTCCAGCTTCCATACCAAAAAATTCGGCTACTCTTGTCTCTAATTCGATAACCGTAGGATCTTGTTTGTATACGTCGTCGCCAACTTGAGCGTTAAACATATACTGAAGCATCTCATAGGTAGGCTTGGTAATGGTATCGCTAATTAAATTTATCTCCATATAAAACTATATCTTTTTTGGACAGCAAAATTACGTATTACTGTTAGTTATTGATCGCAAGTTTTAA
Source organism: Flavobacterium johnsoniae (assembly GCF_001879205.1). Taxonomy (GTDB): domain Bacteria; phylum Bacteroidota; class Bacteroidia; order Flavobacteriales; family Flavobacteriaceae; genus Flavobacterium; species Flavobacterium johnsoniae_A. Next base: position 493,424 of record NZ_MLFK01000007.1, on the reverse strand, counting down.
TAAATTTTAACTTGTCAATTACTATACAACCAAATTAACGTAATATTTATAAAAAACATATAAAAATAGAATTAATAATTCAAAAAAATATTTACAATTTTAAGATGATATTCTTCATCCCTATCAAGAATTGTTAGTCCATACAGATTCAATGTTTTATAAAAAAAAAGAGTCTTTCAAATTCATGAAAAACTCTTTTTTTATCATTACCCTTAAAATTAATTTCTTCCAGCCATGACACCTCCGTCAACATCCCATACAGCTCCGGTCACCCAGGAAGCTTCATCAGATAATAGAAAACAAATCGTTTTTGCAATATCTTCAGGTTTTCCAACACGCCCAATAGGGTGAAAACTATTAAAGTCCTGCAAGGTTTCTTCTATTTTAGCTTCTTCAATAAATGAACCATAAATAGGCGTAACAACAACCGCGGGAGAAACTGCATTTACCCTGATATTAAAATCTGCCAGTTCCATTGCCAAATGCTGTGTTAAACTATGTAATCCTGCTTTTGCCATAGAATAGGCTGAAGACGGGGTTGCTTTTATAGCTTGTTTTGCCCACATTGAACCAATATTTACAATCGAGCCTCCTCCATTTTCTTTCATAATATTAACAGCAGACTGAGTGATAAAGAAAAAGCTTTTATTAAAGTTATGATAGACATCAAAATCTTGCCTTGTATGCTCTAAAAATGGTTTTGGACTAAAATATCCCGCTGCATTTATCAGATATTTTAAATTTGGAGCTATTGTTTTTAAAGAATTAGAAAAATCAACTGTTTGATTTTCATTTAATAAATCAAGTCCAGCCGTTTTTACAGTTCCAAAAGATTCTAATTCTTTCTTTGTTGTTTCTAAATTCTTATCGGCCCTGCCAACAATAATTACTTCTATGTTTTGCTGTAATAATAACATTGCAGAAGCTTTGCCCATTCCGGTCGTTCCGCCTAATATTAATGCTTGTGATTTCATCATTTTGTAGTTTAAATTAACAAGGCAAAATTCCCTTTATTTAATCATTTAAAATGGTAAAATCGAGGCATTAAATGGTATTTTAAAGAAATATCGAAGATTGAAATTCCTTTGGAGTAATTCCGGTGGCTTTCTTAAAGTATTTTGTAAAATAAGTCGGCTGATCAAAACCTAAATCATAGGCAATTTCCTGAATAGAGAATTTTCCGTTAGCCAATCTTCTTTTTGCTTCTAATATTTTAATCGAGGTAATAATATTGACTGGTGTATTTCCTAAATATTGTTTTACAACACTGGTAAGCTTTTTATTGTTGGTATGAAGCAGATTACTATAAAAATCGATATTATAAAAAGACTGCTTGTTTTTATACACTTCCTCTTTAAATGAGTAAGCCAGCTTAAAATCTAAATTCAAATTAAAATCAATTTTTGTTTCTTTACTTTTTAAACGCTCAATTAAGAAAAGTAAACTTGTAAAAACAGAATAAACTTCTTCTCTCATAAAAACATCATTTCCTTTTATTTCTTCTTCAATAAATTTACTAAAAACATCAAATCGTTCTATTTCGGATTCTGAAAGATTTAAACATGGTTTGCCTATTTCATTAAAAATAGATAATGAAAACCGCTCCAAAAATTCCGGATTAAACTGCGAAATAAAATAATCATTAAAATGAAACAAAACCCCTTCATTTATGGAATCTGTACAGAAATAATGAATTTGATTTGTATTGATAAAAAAAACTGTGTTTTCAGAATGATTAATGATTTCGTAGTCTACATAATGTCTTCCAGCATTTTTAAACCAAATAATTTGATAAAACTATGTCGATGAGGTACTACAGCATGGTCCAGATTTTTTAACAAATAAGGTTTTGCATCGTTTACTTCAAAATGCAATTTTGAAAAATCATTTTTATGAAGATCATATTTACTGAGATTATCCATAAACTATTCCTGAAGTTTTTTTCCTTCTTTTCTGTTGAGTAAATTAATTGCTGTATTCTAAAAACTAAATCTTATTTTTGTATAACGAAATTACGCATTAGTTTTCAACCTAAATTAACGTAATATCTACAAAAAACATAAAAACTACTTATTAATTTATGACAACAGCCGAACAAGTAAAAGGTATTGTGGAGCGCCTTGGTGCGTTGAGGAGGTATCTTTGACGTTGATGCCAAGCTAATCGAAATTGCAAACGAAGAAGAAAAAACTTTTGCTCCTGATTTTTGGAACAATCCAAAAGAAGCGGAAAACATTGTGAAAAATCTTCGAAACAAGAAAAAATGGATTGAAGATTATGACAAAGCTGTCTCACTAACAGATGAATTACAGCTTGCTTATGATTTTTATAAAGAAGGAGAACTTTCTGCAGAAGAATTGGATGAGCAATATAATGTGACACAATCGCATATTGAAAACATCGAATTTAAGAACATGCTTTCTGACGAAGGCGATAGTCTAAGCGCAGTAGTACAAATTACTGCAGGAGCCGGAGGAACCGAAAGCTGCGATTGGGCAGGAATGCTCATGCGTATGTACATGATGTGGGGAGAAAGTTATGGTTATAAAATAAAGGAACTTAACTTTCAGGAAGGTGATGTCGCTGGTATTAAAACCGTGACATTAGAGTTTGAAGGCGATTATTCGTTTGGATATTTAAAAGGAGAAAACGGAGTTCATCGTCTGGTTAGAATCTCTCCTTTTGACAGTAACGCTAAACGTCATACGTCATTTGTATCTGTTTACGTTTATCCTCTTGTTGATGACAGTATCGAAATCGACATTAACCCTGCTGATATCGAAATTACAACTTCTCGCTCAAGCGGTGCCGGAGGACAGAATGTAAATAAGGTTGAAACCAAAGTTCAATTGGTTCACAAACCAACCGGAATCCAGATTCAGTGTTCTGAAACGAGATCGCAGCAAGATAACCGACAACGTGCCATGCAAATGCTTCGCTCTCAATTGTATGAAATTGAATTGAAGAAACAACAAGCACAGCGTGCTGACATTGAGGCCGGAAAAATGAAAATCGAATGGGGTTCGCAAATTCGTAATTACGTAATGCAGCCTTATAAACTGGTAAAAGACGTTCGTACAGGCTACGAAACCAGCGATGTCGATGGTGTAATGAACGGAAATATAGATGCTTTCCTAAAAGCCTATCTAATGATGATGGGACAGAAGGAGGAAGAATAAAGTTTTCAGTTTACTAGTATTCAGTTTATTAGTATCCAGTCGCAGTTTACAGGCACAGTAAACTTGAAACCTGAAACCTCAAACTTGAAACCTCAAACTAAAAAACAAGTTATGATAAAATGGGCAGATGTAATTCATTTTACAAATAAAGGAAATCCGACTCCGGATAAAAAAGTGGAGAAAACGGATGAAGAATGGAAGCAGCTTTTAACTCCTGAAGAATATCAGGTAACTCGTTTAAAAGGAACTGAAAGATCTTTCAGCTCTGAATTATGCAGTTTATTTGATCCTGGTATTTATGAATGCAAGTGCTGCGGTACGGTTCTTTTTGATGCAAGCGAAAAATTTGAATCAGGAACAGGATGGCCTTCATTTACACAGCCAATTAAAGAAAATGCTGTAGGATATCACGCGGATAAATCATACGGAATGATTCGTGTTGAGGTGGTATGCAATGTATGCGAGGCACATTTGGGCCATGTATTTCCAGACGGGCCGCCGCCAAGCGGTTTACGATATTGTATTAATGCAGTGTCATTATCAAAAATCAAAGAATAATCATAAAAGCGATTCCTTTTTTAAGTGAATCGCTTTTTTTTAAGCTTCACTAAACGAAACAATTAACAAAACAAATGTAAGCTAAGACTTATCAATTAAATTATTTATTTTCAAGCAGTGATATCTAGGATTATTCAGTCAAAAATGCAGTCTCAGCAATTCTATTTATTAAAAACCTCTCAGTAAATTAATAGTTAAAATGTTAATTTTGTAATATTTAGACTTCTATTTTAAATATTTATTAAGAAACATGAAAAATTTATTAGGTAATTAAAATCTATTTTATTTTATTTGGCAAAAATTAACCTTAAGTCGATTAAAAATTGTCAATGAAATCCTATTCAATTCAAGAAATTAATGAAGTAATTAATGGCGTAATTTACGGCACAACTTCGCAAAGCATTACCGCAACAGAGCAATTAGAAAAAGCTACAACTTCAGAGATTTCTTTTATAGGAAATAAAAAATACGAAAAATACTGGTCGACATCAAACGCTTCAATTGCAGTTGTGAATGAAGATATTTCGATTGAACCCGGAGAAAATCGCGCTTTTATTAAAGTAAAAAATGCCGATTTGGCCATGTCACAAATCCTCGCCCTTTTTGCCCCTCCTACTCCAATATTTCATAATAACATTCATAGAACAGCCACTATCGACGAAACTGCTGTAATTGGCGACGGTGCTAAAATTGGTGCCGGTTGTTATATTGGACCAAAAGTTGAAATTGGCGCTAATGCTACTATTTATCCAAATGTGACTATTTTGGATGAATGTACTATCGGAAAAAATACTATTATTTGGTCTGGAACAGTTATTCGTGAGCGTTGTCATATTGGAAGCGATTGTATTATTCACCCAAATGCAACAATTGGCGCTGATGGTTTTGGATTTCGCCCCTGTACTGAAAAAGGTTTGGTTAAAATTCCACAAATTGGAAATGTAATTATTGGCAACGGAGTTGAAATTGGAGCGAATTCATGCGTTGACCGCGGAAAATTCAGTTCTACAATTTTAGGCGACGGCTGTAAAATTGATAACTTGGTTCAAATTGGACATAACAGCAAACTGGGAAGATTCTGTATTATGGCAGGAAACAGCGGCTTAGCGGGTTCTGTAACTTTAGGAAACGGTGTTATCATTGGCGGAAGCGCCTCGATAAAAGATCATACCAGTATTGGAGATGGTGCTGTAATTGGAGCCGGATCTGGTGTTATTGGTGATGTTCCTGCAGGTAAAACAATGCTGGGCTACCCTGCTGTTGAAGCACGTGATGCTCTAAAACAATGGGCAACACTTAAAAGAATGGCTTGCGCTCCTAAAAAATAATTCAAACCTAATTGAGATAAAAAAAACATTCACCGCGGTGAATGTTTTTTTGTTTTTATAAAGCTTCACACTCAAAGCCAATAACTTTCATCAAAAAAACAACTTTTTCGATAATATCATCTTTACATTCCAATCGCAGAATATTATCACAATCTTCAAGATCAAAATTCCACTTTGAATTTGGAAATAACCTATTCAATTTAGGAGTCACTTTTTTCACTTTCGAAATGCTGTCAACATTTGTTTTGAATACAAAAACCATGGCTTTTAATCGTTTTTAATTTTGCTTAAAATCTTAGAATCAATATAAAAAGTTCCAAACGGAATCACACAGGCCAAAAGCACTTTCCATGTAGTGTTTTTAAATTTCCAGTTCTGCTCTACTCCAACACTCAGTGTATTAAAAATAAAAAGAAGAAATAAAGCCCCGTGAACCGTTCCTATCGGCCGGGTTAAAAAGGGCATTTCAAAAATATATTTCATTGGCATTGCTATAAAAAGCAAAATTAAAAGTGAAGTTCCTTCTAAAAATCCAATGATTCGCAATCTTCCGGTATTTGTCTGCAATAAATTTTTCATAATTATCTAAAGTAAGGTCGGTTGGCAATAGGTGAAAATGGCCACGGAATGGCAATAAAAATGATAACTAAGGCAATAGAAAACCAAACAAACATGGTTCTAAACTTTTGCTCATCAGAAAGTTTTCTTTTGGCTAAAGCAGAGCCAATGGTAATGATAACTATGGCAAGCAGCATTAAGACAATATGAATAATTCCGAAGAATGAAGCATCCAAATTTTGAATCGCTTCTTTAAAGTTTTTCCAGAAATATTTCACAATAGGGCTTTGTACATAAACCAATATTCCAAAAACAAGCTGGATATGGGCAATTGTTGCCGTCCAGTGACGGAGAAGGTTATTTTTTTTAGTAAAAGGAAGTTTTTGAGAATAACCTTTGTAAGCTGTATAAATAGAATATAACAAGCTTACTAATACAAACCATCTTATAAAAGAATGGCATTCTAAAAGAGTTTGATACATTGTTTTTTGATTAAGACAATGCAAATATATTTAAAAACATACTAATTAGTATGTTTTTAAATAATAATTTTATTTCAAGCCATTTAAATATCCCTTAAGCTCCTTTAAATAAACAAGATAAGAGGAATTATCATTTTGAAGTTTTCCGAAATTTCGTATTCCCCAATAACCCGATAAGATAAAAAATGCTACTTGTTCGCCAATTACATCTTTACGAATTAAACCCGCTTCTTTTCCTTTTTCAATAGAATTTATAATGGTCGCTTTCCATAAATCAACCAATTCAGCCAGGGCTTCACTAAACTTTGTATTCCATGGGGTCATTTCCTGCGTAAGATTTCCAACAGGGCATCCATATTTTACCTGCAAAAAAGGGTCTTCAAGCAATAAATAGGAAATCATATTATAAAAATCTTCAATTGGGTCTTGAGAAGCTTCAGTTGGTTTTATAAATTGTTCCTGCATCGTTGGTTTTAGAATTTCTTCGATAATAGCAACGCCCATTTCATCTTTTGTTTTAAAATGGTAATAAAAAGCCCCTTTTGTAACCTGAGTTGTTGCAATTATTTCATCAATGCTCGTGGTCTGATAACCTTTGGTATAAATCAACTCAAATGCTTTATGAAGAATATTAAGTCGGGTATTTGCAGCTTTTGACATAAAAAATACTGATTAGTATGAAAAAACAAATTAAAGAAAAATAATTGGTTTAAACTTTTTCTTAATTCACAAAGCAACCAATTTATTTCAATTGATTTTGTAAATTAGCCAACACTATTTTGTAAAATCAATATTATATCATGGATTTAAACTTCAATAAAAACGAAGATCACAATAAACTATTACTTTCAGAACTAAAACAAAAATTTGCAAAAGTAAAATTAGGCGGAGGCGAAAAACGAATCGAGAAATTACATTCCGAAGGAAAAATGACCGCACGTGAAAGAATCGCTTATTTATTAGATGAAAATTCAAATAGTATTGAAATAGGCGGTTTTGCCGGAGAAGGAATGTACGCAGAACACGGCGGATGCCCTTCTGGAGGCGTTGTTGTCAAAATAGGGTATGTCAAAGGAAAACAATGCATTGTGGTTGCCAATGATGCGACTGTAAAAGCCGGAGCCTGGTTTCCAATTACAGGAAAGAAAAATCTTCGTGCGCAAGAAATTGCTATGGAAAACAGACTTCCGATTATTTATTTGGTTGACAGTGCAGGAGTTTATCTGCCTATGCAGGATGAAATTTTTCCTGATAAAGAACATTTCGGACGCATCTTTAGAAACAATGCGCAAATGAGCAGTATGGGAATAACGCAAATCGCTGCCGTTATGGGAAGCTGTGTTGCCGGAGGTGCTTATCTGCCAATCATGAGCGATGAAGCTTTAATTGTAGACAAAAACGGCAGTATTTTCCTTGCCGGAAGTTATTTGGTAAAAGCCGCAATTGGCGAAACGATAGACAATGAAACTTTGGGCGGTGCTACAACACACTGCGAAATTTCGGGTGTAACCGATTATAAAGCGAAAGATGATAAAGATGCTTTAGATAAAATCAAAAGTATAGTCGATAAGATTGGAGATTATGATAAAGCGGGCTACAACCGAATCAAAGCTTTAAAGCCAGCGTTAGAGCCAAATGACATTTACGGAATTTTACCAAAGGCCCGAAACGAGCAATACGATATGATGGAAATCATCAATCGTTTGGTAGATAATTCAGAATTTGAAGCTTACAAAGATGGTTACGGCCAGACTATAATTACCGGTTACGCCAGAATTGACGGATGGGCTGTTGGTATTGTAGCCAATCAGCGCAAAGTAGTTAAAACAAAAAAAGGCGAAATGCAGTTTGGAGGCGTGATCTATTCTGACAGCGCTGATAAAGCAACCCGTTTTATTGCCAATTGCAATCAAAAGAAAATTCCACTTGTATTCCTGCAAGACGTTACCGGGTTTATGGTAGGTTCAAAATCGGAACATGGCGGAATTATTAAAGATGGTGCTAAAATGGTAAACGCAGTAAGCAATTCTGTTGTACCAAAATTCACAGTAATTGTAGGTAATTCTTATGGTGCAGGAAATTATGCGATGTGCGGAAAAGCCTATGACCCTAGATTAATCTTTGCCTGGCCAAGCGCAGAACTTGCTGTTATGGGCGGCACACAAGCTGCGAAAGTTTTAGCTCAAATAGAGGCTTCTTCGCTTAAAGCAAAAGGAGAAATTATCGATGAGGCTAAAGAAGCTGAACTTTTCAATAAAATAAAAGCACGTTACGACGAGCAGACTTCTCCGTATTACGCTGCTTCAAGATTATGGACAGACGCTATAATTGATCCGCTGGACACAAGAAAATGGATTTCAATCGGAATCGAAGCTGCTAATCATGCTCCAATTCAAAAACCTTTTAATTTAGGAGTTATTCAGGTTTAAGTTTTCTTGAAATTCAAAAACGTGTTAAATAAATAGCAAAAAACTTATTTCCAAGTACTTAAAATAAATATATGATTAAAAATTAGTAACTTTATATATAATTTCTAATCACGTAGTATCATGGAAAATGTCAAAAGCTTAAATAAGTGGGCCAATTCGCATACTTATTTACCAGTAGATTTAGTGCGTATAATATTGGGCGTTTTTTTATTTATGAAAGGAATTTCGTTTGTAACCAATGTTCAGTATTTACATGATTTAATTTCTCCTATAGATCAGTTTGGGGGTGGTATGTTTCTTTTGCATTACATCGCACCAGCCCATATGATTGGAGGCATAATGATTGTATTCGGGCTGCTTACCCGCTGGGCAATTGCAGCTCAATTACCAGTACTATTTGGTGCAGTTCTCGTTAATTTTATGGGACGTATGCATTCAGAAAGCTTAATTCTTGCAATTGTAGTTTTATTACTTTGCATCTTTTTCTTATTTTATGGAGGAGGAAAACATTCTGCCGACTATTACTTTAAAATGCAGCAATAAATCATTTTATCCTCAACTTCCAAACAAAAGTTGAGGATAAAATAATAAAGCCATTTTTAAGAAGTAATTAGCACTTAAAATTTCATTTATTGTGTTTTATGAACTAAATTCGCAGCCATGAATTGGATTCGTAAAGCCATATTTTTTATATCTCTTTTGATTATAGCTCTTTTTGCTGCTCAGGCAAACGAGTTTCCTGTACAGCAAATCGAAAGTCAAAAAACGGATACGAACTTCTTCAAGGATATTGCTGATTCTTCAGCATTTATACAGCCTCAGGGCAGTTATCAATTTGCAGCCAATATCAAAACAGACCATCCGGCTGTAATCAAATGGTTTGATTCGCTGCTGGTTATTATTCCTCAGCACAAAGCAGTTAAATCTGCATTTAACTTTACGAATCAGTTTAATACTCAGAGCAAAAAAATCCTATTACTGCTCTACGCTTTCCATTTTTTTTGGTAGATAAAACCTTGAAATTCAATTCTGAAGAAGGAATTCTTCAAAAGTAATTAAGCCGTTTTCAATTAGAAAACTGTTTATCGTTTCATATTATTTCACCAAACTTAAAATCAAAAAAATGGAAACAAGTGTAACCATAATTGGCATTGTGATTGCGGTCATAGTGGCCGTTCCAATTTATTTTTCAGCACGATCGAGCGCAGCGAACAAAACAAAAATTTTAAATATCAAGAAGAAATTCAATCCAGCCAATCCGCAGGAATTTGATTTAACCGAATCTCAAAGCAACAAAACCCTTACAATCGATCAAAAAAACAGAAAGTTTATTTTAATGAACTTCAATCCAAATCAACAGGAATCAACCTATGTAGATTTGAAAAGTGTTTCGTCATGTAAATTAGTTTTAACTACAGAAGGAAATTCGGATACAATTGTAAAGATTGATTATGAATTTCAGGAAAAAGAAACCTCTAAAAAAATTACAATTCCATTCTATGATTTCGATGATGACCGTATTAAACAAATAAGCGCTTATCAGGATCATATGTTTGCGAAAAAATGGCTTAAAATCATTCAGGATTCTATATAATGTTAGTTATTTAATTCAGTAAAAAGAGGCTCTTTATGAGTCTCTTTTTTTTCTCTACATGATATTTGTCATTTTATGCCTAGATTGGAAATACTAATTTTGATGAAAACTAAATCCGTCTTTATGAGAATTTCATTAACCCAAAAGTACAATGTACCAGGTCCAAGATATACTAGCTATCCTACAGTGCCTTATTGGAATGACGCTGCTTTTACAGTAGAAGAATGGAAATCATCTTTTCAAAAATCTTTTTCAGAAAGTAATTCTCAAAATGGAATTAGTTTGTATATTCATTTACCCTTTTGCGAAAGCATGTGTACTTTTTGCGGCTGTAATAAGCGAATCACAAAAAATCATTCTGTCGAGGGAAAATACATTCAGGCCGTTTTAAAAGAATGGAGTCTATATTGCGATTTACTTCCACAAAAACCAATTATAAAAGAAATACATTTAGGTGGAGGAACTCCCACTTTTTTTTCTACAAATAATTTAGAACAGCTTATTAACGGCATTTTTAGTCTGGCAGATAAAGCCGAAAATCATGAATTTAGTTTTGAAGGCCACCCTAACAATACAACTTATGAACAACTAAAAAAGCTGTACGATTTAGGTTTTAACCGAGTAAGTTTTGGGGTTCAGGATTATGCCGAAAAAGTTCAAAAAGCAATAAATCGTATTCAACCGTTTCATAATGTCGCAAAAGTAACTTTTTGGGCAAAAGAGATTGGCTATAAATCAATCGGACACGATATTATCTTTGGACTGCCTTTTCAAACCGTAGAAGATGTAATTGATACCGTTGAGAAAACAAATTCATTAAAACCAGACAGATTGGCTTTTTACAGCTATGCTCACGTGCCATGGATTAAAGGAAATGGCCAGCGCGGTTTTAATGACGAAAACCTTCCTAAAGATTCTGAAAAAAGAAAACTTTATGAAGTGGGCAAACAATTACTTTCCTCTAATGGATATCATGAAATTGGGATGGATCATTTTGCTCTATCTTCAGACAGCTTATTTCATGCCGCGCACAACAAAAAAATGCATAGAAATTTTATGGGCTACAGCGCTTCAAAAACACAGCTTATGATTGGCTTGGGCGTTTCCTCTATCAGCGACAGCTGGTATAGTTTTGCTCAAAATACAAAAACACTGGAAGATTACTATCAAATTTTAGAATTAGATCAGCTGCCTATAATAAAAGGGCACATTTTAAATGATGAAGATCTTATTATTAGAAAACACATTTTAAATCTTACCTGCGAACTTGAAACTTCCTGGAATGAGGATTCTTTATATTTTAAAGAACTACCACATGTTTTAATGTCATTAAAAGAAATAGAGAATGATGAGTTGATTGTAATTGAAGAAGATAAAATCAAAATTACAGAAGCCGGAAGACCATTTGTACGTAATATATGTATGGCTTTTGATTTGCATTTAAAAAGAAAATCACCGGAAACCAACTTGTTTTCGATGACTGTCTAATGGCAGTTAGGAGTTCCCTGAACAAATAAACTCATATTTGAAGGAGATAAATAGGGAATTCCTAATCCTAATCCTCTTAAAATAAATAATATCCCAATTATTATTGCAACATACGGAATAGCTTTTTGAATTTTATTTCTAAAAGGCAATTTTAGTAATGAATTGATGTATATCACAACTGTCATCAAAGGAATCGTACCTAATCCATAAAGTAACATATACAAAACCCCAAATCCGGCACTCTGCATTGCAATAGCCCCAAATAATGCGACATAAACCATTCCGCAGGGCAAAAATCCGTTTAAAAGCCCAATTGTAAAGAGAGATTTATAGCTTTTCTTTTTAAACTGACTTCCCAGACTTGATTTAATATTTGAGATAATCTTATAAACCGGTTTTGAAAAATTGTATTTAGCAAATACTCTTTCTGGTATCAGTACGATCAAAATCATAGCAATACCAATAAAAATAGACATTTTTTGCTGCATTCCTGCTAAGAAAAAACCTCTGCCTAACAATCCGAAAATTAAACCAATGCTTGAGTAAGCGGTTAATCTTCCTAAATGATAAGTAATAATCTGTGTTACTTTTTTAGCTTCATTTTGATGATCTACAGGCAGCATCATTGCAATTGGACCACACATGCCGACACAATGCAAACTGCTGATTAAACCTAATATAAATGCTGAAAATAACATCTTAATTGTTTTTTTCTACTGCCAATTGAATTACTCTTGACACAGTAACTATCTGGACAATAAAACTGTTAAATTAATTTACGTAAATAACCTCTTTTGTCAGGTACTTTTTACCTTCATACTGCCATTCCATATTGACATCCCAACGTCCTTTTATTAATTTATTATGTGGAATAACTATAGAAGAATTTGTTAAGGCAATTTGAGTATTAAAATCAAATTTTTTATTTGAAGGTCGGTATAATAAAATATTTCCTTTAATTTTTTCACTTTCAAAAGTGGCAGGAAAAGTAACTTTTACTCCTTCCTCGCCAAATTTTATTAAAGGTTTATGCTGTAAATCGTGTGCATTTTGAATTCGTGCCATTTCCTCCTGAAAATGGGTATCGTGTTTGTAATATTCTTCTACAACCAAATCATTATCGTATTTACTATTTGATTGTACTTCAAAAACAAAATATAAAATAAATGTCATAAACAATGCAAATGCAATGACAATTCCGGTTCCCCAATTAATTTTCATGATAATATACTTTTAATTAAAACTTCGTGGTCCTAAGAAATTTGTAGTAGTAGTTTCGAGAAGTTCTTTACCGTTATAAACCCCAATTTTTACATTAGTTTTATCACTTTCCAGCAAAATTTCATCTATTTCGATAAATAGTGTTCCTTGCGAAATTCCTTCTTTAACTACCTTAAAATGCTGTTTTCCAACATTTCTAATTTCACCTTTTTGATCTATTAATTCAAAATGGATATCATTATAATCTTTCATTGTCTTGTTGACAATTTTATAAGTATAAACATTACTGATTTTATCTCCTTTATGTTGAAAAAGCTGTCCAGGCAAACGCAAAACAACTGCCTGAAGATCAGTTCTTAAAAACAACATTCCAACAAAAATACTCAATAATACAAACAAAACTGCCGTATAGCCTTTCATTCTTGCAGTAAACTTAAAAGGTTCTTTTTTAGCAATTTCATCTTCAGAAGCATAACGAATAAGTCCTTTTGGCAATCCAACGCTCTCCATTATATGATCACATTCATCTATACAAGCGGTACAGTTTGTACATTCTAACTGCGTTCCGTTTCTAATGTCAATTCCCATTGGACATACGTGAACACACTGAAGGCAATCAATACAATCTCCTTTTCCTGTTAAGGCTCTGTCTTCTTTTTTATTAAATTTTGCGCGTCCGTTTTCTTTTTCACCTCTCACAAAATCATACGCAACGTTTATAGATTTATTATCTAATAATACACCTTGTAATCTTCCGTAAGGGCAGGCAATAATACAAACCTGTTCACGAAACCAAACAAAAACAAAATAAAAAACTCCGGTAAAAATAAGAAGTGCAATAAAATTACTTGCCTGCTGAATTGGTCCTTGCTCAATCATTAACAATAAGGCATCACTGCCAACCAAATAAGCCAGAAAAACATTGGCAATAACAAAAGATATAATAAAGAAAATTGTCCATTTAATGACTCTCTTTCTAATTTTTTCGGCATTCCATTCCTGCCTTGCCAAACGTGACTGTGAACCGCGGTCTCCGTCAATCCAATATTCAATTCGGCGGAAAACCATTTCTAAAAAAATGGTCTGGGGACAAATCCATCCACAAAATATTCTTCCAAAAACAACTGTAAATAAAATTATGAAGACAACACCAACGAGCATTGAAATCACAAAAAGGTAAAAATCCTGAGGCCAAAAAGGGAATCCGAAAATATTAAAACGACGTTCCATAATATTGAACATCATAAATTGGTTTCCGTTTACTTTTATAAACGGATTTATAATTAAAATTGCCAATAAAACATAACTGACAATTTTCCTGTAATCATAAAATTTACCAGACGGTTTTTTAGGAAAAATAAATTTTCGTTTACCACCTTCATCTATAGTTCCAATGGTATCTCTAAAAGCTTCGTCTGGTAAATTTGACATGATATTTTATTTATTTTTTAACTTCTGTGGTATCTTTTTGTGCATTTGCAGCAGTTTCTGTTTTAGGAGCACTATCATCTGCCCAAACTTCTCCTTCTGCTTCTTTTGGATCTTTTGGATTTGATCCCTGCAGCGATAAAATGTAACTCGCTACTTTTTGAATTTCTTTTGGTTTCAAGGTTCCTTTCCAGGCAATCATCCCTTTACCGTCACGACCTCCGTTTGTAATAGTATGGAATAGGTTTTTAATTCCACCTCCTAAAATCCAGCGATCATCTGTTAAATTTGGTCCAATCTGCCCTCCTCCATCAGCACGGTGGCATGCTGCACAATTGGTTGTAAAGATTTCTTTTCCCGCTGCTAAACTTGGTTCATCTGTAAGTAAAACAACAGTCTTTTCATCCATTAAATCCGGTGCTGTCTTTAGATACTCTTCAACATCAATTTTAGCCTGAGCCATTTCTTTTTTAAGTTCCATTTCCTGATCATCTGCTCCTAATACGTCATAACGAACTACATAGATAACACCAAAAATGATACAGATATAGAATAAATAAACCCACCATGGCGGTAAATTATTATCAAGCTCTTTAATGCCGTCATAATCATGATCCATCAATAAATCTGCTTCTTTTGACATTGGTTCAGTTTTAGTCAGCTTGTGCATTAGTTCTTTGAACCAAGTGCTTTCTTGTAAACTTAAACTGTTTTCATATTCTAATTTTGCCTTTTCTTCCGGAGACATTAATTGATACATAACTCGATTTACAGCACTAAGCGTAATTTCGATTGCAATCAAAATAAATAGAAATACAAATAAAAAGACAGACACCATTGGGTACTTTATAAATGCCGGTTTATCACCTGAGTCTATAAAAAATTCCATCAAAGCGAATACGATGAAGAAAATCAACGGCACTCTAACATATACTGGGAAAAACTTTTTCATTTTTTTATCTATCTTTTGAGATTACAACTTGCCCTTCTTCTAAAGGTATATTACTCATTTCCTGAATTTTATCTTTTTTATAAGAAAACACCCAAATGCCTAATCCTACGAAAAAGAAAAAGAAAATCAAGAGGGAAAGTATCGGGTAAATTTCTACACCCGATATCGTTTCCATATTGTGTTTTATTTGTTCAAACATAATGCTGTTATTTAGAAGTTTCTTTTACTTTAATATCAGTACCAAGTCTTTGTATATAAGCAATCAAAGCAACAATTTCTCTTTCGTTCATAGGAATAAATTTTTCCCCTTTTGCCGCAGCTTTTTTCTTGCTGTCTTCGTAACTTTTCACAAAGTCTGGATCGCTTTCTAAACTTTTTTCTATTTTAACTGCCTGATCTCTTAATGTTCTTTGTGCATTTGCAACATCTTCTTCTGTATAAGGAACTCCAAGTGAAATCATGGCTTTCATTTTCTTCTGAGTCAAGGAAATATCCAAAGGTTCATTATCAAATAACCATTTGTAACCTGGCATAATTGATCCTGCAGAAGTACTTTGCGGATTCCACATATGGTTAAAGTGCCAGTTATCATTGTACTTACCACCTACTCTCAATAAATCCGGACCGGTACGTTTTGATCCCCATAAGAATGGATGATCATATACAAACTCTCCTGCTTTTGACTGAACTCCATAGCGTTCAACTTCACTTCTAAACGGACGAACTGATTGTGAGTGACAACCTACACAGCCTTCTCTGATATATAAGTCACGTCCTTCAAGTTCTAATGGTGTGTAAGGCTTAACACTTGAAATAGTTGGAATATTTGATTTTACCATAATTGTTGGCACAATCTGAATAATACCTCCAATTAAAATTGCAATTGTAGCCAAAATAGTTAGCTGAATTGGTTTTCTTTCTAACCATGAGTGGAATTTTTCTCCGCTAAGTCTGCTGCTGCTGATTTTTTGTAAAGCAGGAGCCTGAGCTAATTCATCTTCAATCGTTTCACCAGCCCTAACTGTCATGATGATGTTATAAACTAAGGTCAACATTCCTATTAGATACAAACTACCTCCAATAGCTCTCATCCAATACATTGGCATAATTGCAGTTACTGTTTCAAGAAAGTTTCCGTAAGTTAAAGTTCCATCTGGATTAAATTGTTTCCACATTGAAGCTTGTTGAAAACCAGCAACATATAAAGGGATTGTATATACGATAATTCCTAAAGTACCAATCCAGAAATGAAAGTTTGCTAATTTTTTTGAAAACAATGCTGTTTTTGTCATTCGTGGAATCAGCCAGTAAATAATTGCAAACGACATAAATCCGTTCCAGGCTAATGCACCAACGTGTACGTGAGCAACGATCCAGTCTGTATAATGCGCAATAGCATTTACATTTTTAAGAGATAACATTGGTCCTTCAAAAGTTGCCATTCCATAACCCGTAATTGCTACAACAAAGAATTTTAAAACCGGTTCTTCACGAACTTTATCCCACGCACCTCTTAGTGTTAATAATCCGTTGATCATACCTCCCCAAGATGGAGCAATAAGCATTACTGAAAATGCAACACCTAAGTTTTGGGCCCAGTTAGGTAAAGCAGAATATAATAAGTGGTGAGGTCCTGCCCAGATATAAATAAAAATTAAAGACCAAAAGTGAATAATAGATAATCTATAAGAGTAAATTGGACGATTGGCAATTTTAGGAACAAAGTAATACATCAATCCCAAAAATGGTGTTGTTAAGAAAAATGCAACTGCATTGTGTCCATACCACCATTGTACCAAAGCATCCTGAACACCAGCATAGACAGAATAACTTTTTAATGCAGAAACCGGAATCTCGATGTTATTAAAGATATGCAGTACCGCAACAGTCACAAATGTAGCCAGGTAAAACCAAATTGCTACATATAAATGACGCTCTCTTCGGCGAAGCATAGTACCAATCATATTAATTCCCATTACAACCCAAATTAATGCGATTGCAATATCGATAGGCCATTCTAGTTCAGCGTATTCTTTTGAAGAAGTATATCCTAATGGTAATGTGATTGCGGCGGCCACAATAATTAACTGCCAGCCCCAAAAATGCAGGTTGCTTAAAAAATCGCTAAACATCCTGGCTTTTAGCAGCCTTTGCATTGAATAATACATCCCTGCAAAAAATGCATTCCCAACAAAGGCAAAAATAACGGCATTTGTGTGTAAAGGTCTTAATCGACCATAACTAAGCCATGAAATCCCATCTGTGATATTGGGAAAAAGGTACATGACCGCTAAGGTCAGCCCCACTAACATACCCACTACTCCAAAAAGAATAGTGGCGTAAATGAATTTTTTTACAATTTTGTTGTCGTAATAAAACTGTTCCATTTCCATAATTTATACTTGTTTTTCTTCTATTGGTGAATTATTATTTTGGGAAGTAATTTTTGTTTCATCGTCAAAAAGCATTCTGACTGAAGGTGTATAATCATCATCATACTGACCCGATTTGACAGCGATAATAAAGGCAATAAAAAAACAGACTGCCACGAAAATACTTACTGAAATTAAAAGATAAATAACACTCATACCGTAAATTTATGTTAACAAAATTACTAGGTCATTGGCGTTTAAAACATGATAATTATCATAATTGAAGAATAATGTTAAAATTATAAAAAATATTCTTACAATTATTTAAATTCATTTTAAATTACTCTTACTGAAATAGTTAGCCATTATTGTTACAAAACTTACAATAGTAATTGTACTCAATGGCATTATGATTGCCGCCACTAAAGGAAGCAGATTTCCTGTTACTGCAAAAGCAAGACCTATAACATTATAGAGCAATGACAAAGCAAAACTCATTTTAATGATTAAAATAGATTTATGAGATAGTTTTAGAAAGTAATTTAGCCTTGAAAATTCACCTGCATCTAAAATTGCATCACAAGCTGGAGAAAAAACATTTACATTTTCAGAAACCGAAATACCCACATTACTTTGCGCCAGTGCTCCGGCATCATTTAATCCATCTCCTACCATCATGACATTTTTTCCTCTTTCCTGCAGTTTTTTAATAAACTCCAATTTCTGCTCGGGTTTTTGATTGAAAACCAGCTCTGTATTTTTAGGCAAAATATCTTCAAGAGTACCTCGCTCACCGTCATTATCTCCAGATAGAACCTTGATATTGTAGTCTTTACTTAGTGTTTCAAATAATTTTTCCAGGCCTTCCCGATATTGATTTTGAAACACAAATTTTCCATAATACAAATTATCTATTTTTATATGAAGCGCTGTTCGTTCTATCTCAGATGAATCTAGAACAGGACTTTCTACAAATACAGAAGATCCTATTTTTATTTCTTTATTGTCAATGGCTGCCAGAATTCCTTTTCCGGTAATTTCTTGAAAATCATCAATTTTGATTCTTTTGTATTCCGGTAAAAAGTCATACAGCATTCGGCTTAAGGGATGATTGGACCCCCTAAGTACATTTTTAATCAGTGTAAAATTTTCATCAGAAAGATTAATTCCCTGATATGTAATATTTGATTTTTTATTAGTTGTAATTGTTCCGGTTTTATCAAATACTATCGTATCCACTTTAGCCAGCTGCTCGATGACTAAAGCATTTTTGAGATACATTTTTTGTTTCCCCATGATTCGAAGAATATTCCCAAAAGTAAAAGGTGCCGTAAGAGCCAGCGCACAAGGACAAGCCACAATTAAAACTGCTGTAAAAACATTAAAAGCAGTATTAGCATCGATAAATATCCAATAACCAAAACCCGCAAATGCGATCAACAGTAAAATTGGGGTGAAATACCTGCTTATTGCATCTGTTATGGTTTTGTGTTTTTGCTGTACTTTTTTCTGAAAAACCTCATTACTCCACAATTGTGTTAAGTAACTTTGCGAAACAGAGTGCAATACTTCCATTTCTATTACTTTACCAATCTGTTTTCCGCCGGCGAAAACTTTATCTCCTGATTTTTTGGTAATAGGAACTGATTCTCCAGTTACAAAACTATAATCAATATCTGCTTTTTCGCTAATGAGGATTCCATCAACAGGAATCAATTCCTGATTTCTAATCAAAAGACGGTTTCCTTTTAAAACATCATAAATCGGGACACTTTCTTCAGAGGCATCTGAATTGATTCTGGTTACCGCAATTGGAAAATAGGATTTAAAATCTCTTTCGAAACTTAAAAAACTATAGGTTTTAATTTGGAACATTTTTCCAAGCAGCATGAAGAAAACCAAACTGGCCAAGCTGTCAAAAAAACCAGGTCCATGATCCATAACCATATCGTACGTACTGCGAATAAACATTACGATGATTCCCAAAGCAATAGGAATATCAATATTCAGCATTTTGGTTTTAATACTATGATATGCAGAAACATAATAACCGCTTGCCGAATATAAAAAACTTGGCAAAGCTAAAAGAAAGATTAAAACTCTAAAAAACGGTTTATAGCTATCTAACCAAAATTCTTTCATCTCGAAATACTCCGGAAAGGATAACAGCATAATATTACCGAAACAAAAAAATGCAACACCAAGTTTATAAGTTAAACTTCTGTCTACTTTGTTTTTACCTGTTTCGTAATTTTCTAAACTAATATAAGGTTCATAACCAATTGAGCTTAACAGATAGACAATTGATTTGAGTGAAACAGTTTCAGAATTAAAAGTAATTCTAACTTTTTTCTCTGGAAAATTAACCTGAGATGTACTGATTCCGGGTTGTAAGCGATTAAGATTTTCGAGTATCCAAATGCAGGAACTACAATGAATATGAGGGATATTGAGTGAAACTATTGCGGTATTTCCTTCTTGAAATTCAAGAACTTTTGTCAAAATAGATTCGTTATCTAAAAAATCGTATTTTCCTTTAATATCTTGTGGAGTGGCGCCAGGAGATTTTTCAAATTCATAATAAGAGGTTAAATCATTTAGACTAAAAATTTCGTAAACTGTTTTACAACCAGCACAGCAAAACTTTTTGTCATCAAAATTGATTTCTTCATTTTTAGGTATTTCAAGCCCGCAATGAAAACAACTCTGCTCATTCATAATTTGTTTTTTTAATTAGACAAATATTCCAAATAAGGAGCGATTATAACTATGACATTTATCATATTATCATGAAATCGAATTCTAAATTAGCGAAATAAAACGTTATAGTTTAAGAATTCATATTTTATTCACTTTTTTATACCATAAAAGCACCATCGAACAGCAATATTGGTTAATTTTGCAGTAAATTTTTTTGCTATGAATAAGTGTGATCAATGTATTGTAAGGCAGCTTACTTCTCTAAAAGCTCTCAATAAAGATGAAGTTATAAAATTGGCTAATAGCAAAACGACTTATACTATTAAAAAAGGCGAAGCTATTTTTGAGGAAGGTGAAGTTACTAATGGTGTTTTTTGTGTAAAAGACGGTATTGGAAAACTTTCTAAATTAAGTGCGAATGGAAAAGATCAAATTGTAAAACTGGTAAAATCAGGCGAGCTTTTAGGACAGCGTTCTATGATTAGCAACGAACCTGCCAATTTATCTGCAAAAGCAGTTGCCGATATGGAAGTTTGTTTTATTCCAAAAACTGAAATTATTCACTTCTTTAATAACAACAATCAGTTTTCTCTAAACTTAATGCAGTCTGTTTGCGAAGATTTGAAGGAATCTGATAACGACAAAATTGCTTTAGTTCAAAAAACGGTAAAACAGCGTTTAGCAGAAACTTTACTCCAGCTTCATGATGAATTTGGCGAAAACACAGATAAAACTCTGAAAGTTCAACTTACCAGAGAGGAACTTGCCGGAATAATAGGTACTGCAACGGAAAGCTGTATCCGATTATTATCGGATTTTAATAAACTGGAATTAATTGAATTGGTTGGTAAAAAAATAATGCTGAAAAATATAAAAGCATTAAAAAAATTAGCCGAATAACTTATTGCTTTTTAGCTTCATTCCAAAAAACGTCCATCTCGGCCAAAGTCATATCCATTAAAGGTTTTCCTAGTTCAGAAGCTTTACTTTCTAAATACTGAAAACGTTTAATAAATTTTTTATTTGTGCGTTCTAAGGCATCTTCGGGATTAACATTTAAAAATCGGGCATAATTTATCATTGAGAAAAGGACATCTCCAAACTCGGCTTCGATTTTATCCTGATCGCCAGCAGTGACTTCAACTTGTAATTCTTCCAGTTCCTCCTGAACTTTATCCCAAACCTGATGCGGTTCTTCCCAGTCAAATCCAACACCTTTTACTTTATCCTGAATACGGCTTGCTTTTACTAATGCCGGCAGACTTTTGGGAACACCTTCTAAAACAGATTTTTTACCTTCTTTAAGCTTAAGTTTTTCCCAGTTCTGCTTTACTTCTTCTTCGTCTTTTACAACTGTATCACTATATATATGAGGATGACGGTGAATCAGTTTGTCGCAGATTTCGTTACAAACGTCAGCAATATCAAAATCATTTGTTTCTGAGCCAATTTTAGCATAAAAAACAATGTGCAGTAACAAATCTCCAAGCTCTTTTTTTACTTCGTTTAAATCATTGTCTAAAATTGCATCACCTAATTCATAGGTTTCTTCAATTGTAAGATGCCTTAGTGTCTGCAGGGTTTGTTTTTTATCCCATGGACATTGCTCGCGAAGTTCATCCATTATAATTAATAATCTTTCGAAAGCCTTTAATTGAAGTTCTTTACTCATTTTTTGAAGTTTTTTTGGTTCTACTGCCGAGTATGTAAAAGTAAAAAATCCTGTCAAGAAAACGATCTTAACAGGATTAATATATTTGAATTCAGAAAAATTATTATTCTTCTTTTTTAGCTTTTGCTTTTTTGGCAGCAGGAGCTTTTTTTGGCTTTTCTTCTACAGCAGGAGCTTCTTCTGGAGTTTCAGCTGGAGCTGGAGCTAAATCTGTAACCAGACCTTTAGCCTGAAGCGTGTTATACCAGTTTAATACTTTTTTAATATCTGATGGATAAACTCTCTCTTCGTCGTACTCAGGTAAAATTTCTTTAAAATAAGCACTTAATGTTGCGTTATCTTCTTTGTGAGAAATAGCCTGTCCTTTGTTTTCTTTAGCTGCAATTTTTTGCATTACTTCAGTTAATGGTTTTTCTCCTTCGTATGTATAAATTGAAATTTCTGATAGTAAACTTACATTACTTTTTAAGTTTACTGTAATTTTTTTTCCATCTAATAATGATTCTGCCACAAAACCTGTACGAGTCTGTACTTTCAATACATATAATCCTGGTTTTCCAGAAATGGCTAAAATTTTGTCTAAATTCATGTTTATTAAAATTAGTATTAAGAATTTTATTGTATTTTTTTTATGTCCTAAATTTTAGAACACTTATCTTCCTTTTTTAGCGGCTGCGAATTTCATTCTGTACTCTTGAAAAGTTTTGCCTTCAGTAATATTTTTTAATTTCTTTTGAATCAAACGCTTTTTCAATGAAGATATTTTGTCTGTAAACAAAACTCCTTCGATATGGTCATACTCGTGTTGAATAACTCGAGCAATCAAACCGTCAAAAACCTCTGTTTTCATCACAAAATCTTCCTCACAATATTCAATCGTAACAGTTGGTTTTCTATAAACATCCTCACGAACGTCAGGGATACTTAAACATCCTTCATTAAAACTCCACTCTTCACCTTCCTCTTTAACGATTTTAGCATTGATAAAAGTTCTTTTGAAACCTTTTAAATCTTTCTGTTCATCTGATGGTAAATCGTCATCCTCACTAAAAGGAGTTGTATCGATAACAAATATACGAATCGGTAAACCTACCTGCGGTGCAGCAAGTCCAACACCGTAAGCATTATACATGGTTTCGTACATGTTTGCTATTGTCTCTTTTAAGTTTGGATAATCTGGCGTTACTGCCACACCTACTTTTCTTAAAACAGGGTCACCATATCCTACAATTGGTAAAATCATTTGTTTTTATTTAATGTTTTATCTGATGAAAACTGTAATTAAAGTTCTCATAATTCAGCTGGCAAAAATAATAAAAAATAGTCAATGAATAATTCTAATCGGCATATAATATCTTATTTTTTGCCCCTCTGTTAAAATCTCATCTATAATTATGCCAAATTAATTCGTACAATTCTTACCTTTGTTAGTAAACCTTAATTTATGTTCGATCGAATTTCAAAATTTACAAATAGTACTTCATTTTTAAACGCCTCAAAAGTAACTATAGCTTCTGTTGTTCCTGTGCTGATTCTGAATTTCTTAGGTCATTTTGAAATAGGTTTTACTATTGCTTTGGGAGCTTTTTATACTTATCCCAGCGATATTCCAAGTTCTCTAAGTCATAAAATTAAAGGGCTTATCGTAGCTTCTTTTATTGTTTCAGGCGTTAATTTATTAGTGAATCTTGCTTATCCCTATCCTTTTGTATTTTACCCTTTTTTAGGATTTTTGCTTTTTTTATGTTCGATGATTTCAGTTTATGGACAACGTGCAACGTTAGTTTCGTTTTCTGCTTTATTATCTATTTCATTATCTTTTGGACATTTACATGAAGGATGGGAAGCTTTTGAGTACTCTGGGTTTATTTTTATTGGAGGTATTTTATATCTTATTGTTTCTCTTGTATTTCATTTTGTACAACCGTATAAATATATTGAATTGCAAATTGCAGAAGGCATAAAGCTAACTGCCAAATACTTAAAATTAAGAGGTGATTTATGGAGT
Organism: Flavobacterium johnsoniae; assembly: GCF_001879205.1. Lineage (GTDB taxonomy): Bacteria > Bacteroidota > Bacteroidia > Flavobacteriales > Flavobacteriaceae > Flavobacterium > Flavobacterium johnsoniae_A. The sequence goes on along the minus strand of NZ_MLFK01000007.1, from coordinate 469,455 downwards.
CCAGAGGCTAATCGTGAAAAAATAACCGAAAAACAATTAGCAATACAGGTTGATTTAAATCTGATTCACGAAGATTTAAGAAAAATGCTCATTGGAAACCAAAATGCATCCGGAACTACAAGCCAGAATAGAAAAATGCTTTTGGTTTTTATCACCTTAGTTGAAATTCAAGAACTTGCTTTATATACTTCGTTTGACCATAATAAGTTACATGAAAAATTTGCGAAGCATCCAGAAGTGCTGCGCACCTATCAAAATGTGGCTTACAAACTGGCTTCAACCCTTAAAAAACTTTCAAAAAACGTGCATCATATTGCGGTTTATGTTGACAAGAATGATCTTAAAAATGAGTTAGATGCGCTTGAATTCGCCATTTTTGATTATGAAAAAAATTTAGGAAGACAAGAAGCTGCAGAAGGTGTGTTGATGCTGACAAATATGCTCAATTATGCTAAAAATCAGGTTGGGAAAATTAAAATTATCCAACGTGCTTTATCGCTTGCCATGCAGTCTTATAAACTAAAAGATCAGGATAAAGAATTAGAAAAATTCTTAACACCGCAATATTATCCATTAAGGACTCTTATTGAAAATCTCAGTTATTCTTCCTCTATATTTAGGCATTCGCTGCGATTAACAATTACTATTTTAATTGGTTTCTTTCTCGGAAAATTTCTCCCTTTCCAAAATGTGTATTGGATTTTATTAACTATCGTTGTAATCATGAGGCCTGGATACGGCCTTACCAAAGAACGTTCTTACAATAGGATTTTTGGAACTATTTTAGGAGGGCTTCTTGCATTTGGAATTGTCTCTGTGATTCAAAATCATGTCGCATTGAGTATTTTCTCGATTGTCTGTATGCTTCTCGGAATTTCTTTTACTCAAATCAATTATAAAATCAGTGCAACATTTGTGACAATGTATGTTGTTTTTATCTATGGTATTTTAACTCCAAATGTTGTAGAAGTAATTCAGTTTAGAATTGTAGACTCGCTTGCAGGTGCAACTTTAGCATTTCTTGCTAACCAGTTTTTGTGGCCGGCGTGGGAGTTTATAAATACACCTATCCATATAGAAAATGCCATCAGGGCAAATAGAATTTATCTTAAAGAAATTGCTGATTTTTATAATAAAAAAGGAGAGGTTCCTACTTCGTACAGATTGGCACGTAAAAATGCCTTTGTTGAAATTGGTAATTTAATGACTTCTTTTCAGCGTATGATGCAAGAACCTAAATCAAAACAAAAAACAATGCCTTTGGTTAACAAATTGGTGGTTTTAAATCATTCTCTTTTGTCAGCATTAGCCTCTTTATCGACATATATTCAATCTCATCAAACGACATCGGCCTCAGAGTCATTCAACTATATCATTAAAACTATTTTATCAAACTTAGACAATTCGATTGCCATTTTAAGAAATGAAACCGTTATAACAGATACTTTTTTTGATAAAGAAGATGTTACTCTACAGTTTGAAGAACTGAAACGTAAAAATTTTACACGTCTTGCAACAGATGACAATCTGGATAAGGAAACCCGCCAGGCCAAAATGCAGGAAGCTTCGATGGTCATTGAACAATTAATCTGGATGAGTAATCTGGCAGAAAAAAATTTAAAAATAACCAAAGAATTAAAAGCTGTAAAAAACGATTAAAGCTTTTAATCCTTTTTGGTTTCTTATTTATTTGATGCTTTGTTTTACAAAATCAGTTGTTACAACCGCGGCAAATTCGTTATTTAGACTTGCCAAAGCTGTTTCATGAATTAGTTCTGCCGAAAAATCCTGTCCATCAACCCCTTTTTTATTAAATGTTGCAGTCGCATCTGAAACAACAAAAGTTTCATAACCAAAATTTCCGGCCATTCTTGTTGTTGTCGAAACACAATGATCTGTTGTAAGGCCAACAATTATCAATGTTTTAATATTTGCATGATCCAATTGCTCTTTTAAATTTGTGCCAATAAAAGCACTATTTACATTCTTTTTAATAACGATCTCATTTTCATTTGGCTTTACAAGATCCTTAAATTCATTGCCTGTATTATTTTCATTAAGAAGTGATTTTGGATTAGAAGAGCAATGCTGAATATGAAAAAGAGGAAGATTATTTTCTCTCCACAGTTTTAAAATCTCGGCTGCGTTTTCTTCTGCATTTGCGTTATTTCTTTGTCCGCCCCAATATGCTATATCATCAAATCCTTTTTGAATATCAATTAAAATTAATGCCGGGTTGCTTGTTTTAGAAATTGTCATATATTTTTTTGATTAAAATTAAAAAAGGACCTAGTTATTTACAAACTAAGTCCTTTGTTCTTTTATTGACATCCGAAATTTTAATTATTTAATTTTTAAAACTTCAGCCGTATGTTTTCTCATTTCAGCTAAAAGCTCTGGTTTATCATTCAGAGTTTTACCATAAGAAGGAATCATTTCTTTCATTTTATTTTCCCATTCCGGTGTTTTAATCTGGTTTGTAAAACATCTGCTTATTAAATCCACCATAATAGCCACAGCAGTCGAAGCACCAGGAGAAGCTCCTAATAAAACAGCTAAGGTTCCGTCATGTGTATTGATTACTTCTGTACCAAATTCAAGAACTCCGCCTCCATTTTCACCTTTTTTAATAACCTGAACACGCTGGCCTGCTTTTTCTAACTTCCAGTCTTTAGATCGGGCACTTGGTAAATATTCACGAAGTGCGGCCATTCTGTCTTTTGGAGACTGGCGAACCTGCTCTATTAAGTATTTTGTTAATGGAATATTATGGAATCCCGCAGAAAGCATTGGGATTAAATTATTCGCTTTTATCGATAATGGTAAATCCAGATAAGATCCGTTTTTCAAGAAACGCGTAGAGAATCCGGCAAAAGGGCCAAACAGAAGTGCTTTTTCCCCGTCAATTACACGTGTATCAATATGCGGAACCGACATTGGCGGTGCACCAACGCTGGCTTTTCCGTAAACTTTTGCCTGATGTTTTGCAATAACTTCCGGATTTGTACATTTTAACCATTGTCCGCTAACAGGGAAACCGCCGTAACCATGTCCTTCCGGAACATCTGCTTTTTCCAGCAATGGCAGAGAACCACCTCCTGCTCCAATAAATACAAACTTGGTATATGCTTTTCTTTTTTGACCTGTAGATAAATCTGTAATTTTAATTCTCCATGATTTATCCTCGCGCTGTCTTAATTTTTTAACCTCGTGATTAAAGTATAAAGTAACACCGTCTAATTTTTCAAGATAGTTAAACATACTTCTGGTTAGTGCTCCAAAATTAACATCGGTACCAATCTCCATATGAGTTGCTGCTAATTTTTCACCTTCTTCTCTGCCTTCCATAACAAGAGGCATCCATTCTTTTAACTGATTAAAATCAGTACTGAATGTCATTTCGGCAAAAATAGGATTACGTTGCAGAGCTTCGAATCTCTTTTTAAGGTATTTTACATTTTTATCTCCCCAGACAAAGCTCATGTGAGGAACGCTTTTAATAAAATTTTCTGGAGAAGGTACTTTCTTTTGCTGTACTAAATATGACCAAAACTGGCGTGAAATTTCAAAAGATTCTGCTATACTGATTGCTTTTTTAGGATCAATACTTCCATCAGCTTTTTCTGGAGTATAATTTAATTCACAAAATGCGGAGTGTCCGGTTCCTGCATTATTCCAGGCATCTGAGCTTTCGGCAGCTGCCACATCTAATCTTTCGTAAATTTCAATTTTTAAATCCGGTTGCAGCTCTTTTAAAATTAATCCAAGAGTTGCACTCATAATTCCAGCTCCAATAAGCACTACTTCACTATTGGAACGTATTGTATTGTCAGGCATAACAGTAATTTGTTTTTAAAGTGCAAAGGTACTTTTTTCAATTGCAAAAAAAAACTAATTTTTACATGATAAAAGTTAGGAAATTATAATTTTTTCTAAAAAAGAGAAATTAATAAGAAATAAACTTAAAAACGCTTAGAAGAAAGATAGTCCTGAAGCATAATTGTTGCCGAAATTTCATCGATTAGTCCTTTATTCTGACGCTGTTTTTTGCTAAGCCCACTGTCGATTATGGTTTGAAATGCCATTTTTGAAGTAAATCGTTCATCAACCCGAATCACTTTCATATCAGGAAAAATATTCGAAAAATGAGTCACAAAACCTTTGATTACAGATGCACTTTCTGATGGCTGGCCGTTCATTTGTTTTGGCTCGCCAATTAAAACTGCCTCTACTTTTTCTTTCGTAAAATAATCTTTTAGAAAATCAATTAATGTATGCGTTGGAATCGTAGTTAAGCCTGATGCTATAATCTGCATTTCATCGGTAACAGCAATTCCGGTTCGTTTTTGTCCGTAATCTATGGAGAGAATTCTTGGCATTTTGAAATTTTTATCAAAGATAGAAAGGAAAATTCATAAACTTAAGCAGAATTTACATTTAAGTCTAATTAAAACCCCAAAAGGTCCGCCTTGAATAATTCAAAACGGACCCGAACCTAAATATTTAAAAACTAAAAATTATTCTCATTTATCGATTAAACAATCTGCTGAAAAACCCCTTATGCTCTTCTTCTTCCCCATCTTGCGCTTCTTCATAGTGAGCAAATTTAGCCTGAGCTTTTTCATGCTCGTATATTAATTCTTTAATATATTCTACATACGATCTTTTTCTTTCTTCTAAGAAACCAATTAAATATTTCTCGCTAAATTCAACACCGCTTGCCGCTTCAATTTGAAGGAGTTTTTTATACAGGGGTTCAATATGCATAGCAATAACTTCGTGCGGAACAGCTTGTCTTCTGCCAAAATAATTAACAATAACCCCGTTTTCATCTCGGGCAATATCAAAGTCTGTGATTACCCAATAGTATCTTCCGGATTTGGCTAAATTCTTTACAATTGCGTGAAAGTTTTTCCCGTTTTTCAGATTTTCCCAAAGCACTTTAAAAATAACTTTAGGCATATCCGGATGACGAATGATATTATGCGGCTGCCCCATTAATTCATAATCTTCATAACCGCAGACATCAACAAAAACTTCGTTGGCATATTCGATAATACCAAAAGCATTTGTTTTACTCATAATTACTTGTGTTTTATCCCATGTAACTTCTTTGTCTATAACGGTAACTGGAGTTCGAAGTTGATTTTCTTGATTCATGTCTTGTAGATTATATTATGTGTTTTGGATTGGTATTTTTTAATTCTAGTTACTTAGAATTAATTCGACAAAAGTAGATTGAAGAAAAAATTCAAAATCTGATATTTGTCATATTTTGACATAAAAAAAACTTATAGTGGCGGTTTTTAAACGTTTTTATAATTAAGAGACCTAAAGGAAGTTTATCAAATTAACAACAAAATGTTATAAATATAACTTTTTCAAAAAGGTTTTACTTTTTTGCTTTTCTACAAATAAGCTATCTTTGCCAAAAATTAAAACTTATGAATTCTTTACAGACTATAATTGAACAAGCTTGGGAAAACAGAGCTTTATTACAAGAAACAACAACAACTGATGCTATTAGAGAAGTTATCGAATTAGTTGACGCAGGAAAATTACGTTGTGCTGAACCAGTTGGCGATAAATGGCAGGTAAACGAATGGGTTAAGAAAGCTGTTGTAATGTATTTCCCAATTCAAAAAATGGAAACATGGGAATCTGGTATCTTTGAATATCACGATAAAATGTTACTTAAAAGAGGTTATGCTGAAAAAGGAATTCGTGTAGTACCAAATGCTGTGGCACGTTATGGAGCTTATATTTCAAGCGGTGTTATTTTAATGCCTAGTTATGTAAATATTGGTGCTTATGTTGACGAAGGTACTATGGTTGACACTTGGGCAACTGTAGGAAGCTGTGCACAAATTGGTAAAAACGTACACTTAAGCGGTGGTGTTGGTATTGGTGGTGTTTTAGAGCCATTACAAGCTGCTCCTGTCATTATTGAAGATGGTGCCTTTATTGGTTCTCGTTGTATCGTTGTAGAAGGTGTTCATGTTGGTAAAGAAGCTGTTCTTGGTGCTAACGTTTGTTTGACCGCTTCAACAAAAATTATCGACGTTACTGGCGACGAACCTGTTGAAATGAAAGGTTTTGTACCTGCACGTTCTGTTGTAATTCCAGGAAGTTATACTAAAAAATTCGCTGCTGGAGAGTTTCAGGTTCCATGCGCTTTAATTATTGGTACTCGTAAACCATCTACAGATTTAAAAACTTCATTAAATAACGCACTTCGTGAATACGACGTTGCGGTGTAATATTTAAAGAGAAATAAATTAAAAAATCCAAATTCCAATCTTATCAATTGGAATTTGGATTTTTTTTGCTTCAATTTGTAACTTCTTAAAAGATTAAGATTTTACATGAAGATACTTGTTATTCAACAAAAAATGATCGGCGATGTTTTAATAAGCAGTATTATCTGCAACAATCTTCGCACTGCTTATCCCGACGCCCAGATAGATTATTTGGTTTACGCTTCTACAACTCCGGTTTTAGAAGGCAATTCAAATATTGATAACATTATTTTGTTTGAAGAAAAACATCGAAAAAGTAAAAAAGAATTATTGAATCTGGGACTTCAGATTCGAAAAGAAAAATACGATTTATTAATTGATGCCTATTCAAAACTTGAAAGCTGGATTTTAGTTTTATTAAGCAATGCCAAACAAAAAATCTCTTATAAAAAACCAGGCAGAAATTTTCTTTATACAGATAATGTTCCTTTTGAACCTTTTCCTAAAACCAATTTAGGTTTAGCCATTGAAAGAAGACTTTCTTTACTAGAACCTCTGGATTTAAAAATAAAGATCGATCCGATTCCGAAATTATTTGTTTCTGAAAAAGAAAACCAAGACGCTTTAGCATTATTTGATAAACACAAAGTTCAAAAAGACCGAAAAACAATAATGATCAGTCTTTTAGGAAGTGAAAAGCTAAAAACATATCCATTAGAATTCATGTCTGCAGTTGTGGATTACGTTGCAGATAATGCAGATGTAAATATCTTGTTTAATTATTTTCCAAAACAATTAGAAGATGCAAAAAAGGTTTTTAACGCTTGCAAACCTTCAACTCAGGAAAAAATATATTTTGACTTATTAGGAGACGATTTGCGTTCGTTTATCGCCATTATGAATCAATGTGATTTAATTATTGGAAACGATGGGGGCGCTATAAATATGGCTAAAGCATTAGAAAAACCTTCTTTTATCATTTTTTCTCCTTGGATAGAAAAGAAAATCTGGGCCACTTTTGAAGACGGAATTCATCATCTTTCGGTACATTTAAAAGATTATCGAGCTGATTTATTTGAAGGCAAATCTGAAAAAATGCTTAAAAAAGAAGCTTTGACTTTATACCAGGAATTTAAACCTGAATATTTTAAAGATCAAATAACATCGTTTCTGAAAAAAAATATCAGCTAAAAAAATGATTTCTTCTCAAAGGCAGCTTTTATCGGCTTTATTGATTACTTATAATGAGGAATCAAATATTAGAGCGGTTCTCGACAACTTGGCTTTCGCCGATGAAATAATTATTGTAGATTCTTTTAGTACTGATAAAACTTTTGAAATCGCCTCTGCCTGCGAAAATGTAAAAATTGTACAGCGTACTTTTGATAATTTTGCTCTTCAGCGCAATTTTACTATAGGTTTAGCCACAAATCCGTGGATTCTTTTTATTGATGCAGATGAAAGAATAACTCCTGAACTTCAAAAAGAAATCAGCAAAACCATTAATCAGGAAAATACCGCATCGGCCTATTTTATGTATCGAAATTTTATTTTCGAAAATAAAAAATTACGTTTTAGCGGCTGGCAGACTGATAAAATCATTCGTCTTTTTAAAAAAGAAAATGCTGTTTACAACTGCAATAAAATTGTACACGAAAAATTAATTGTAAACGGAGAAATTAAAAAACTAAAAAACAAATTAACTCATTACTCCTACTCTAATTACAACGATTACAAGCAAAAAATGATTTTTTACGGCCGTTTAAAGGCTCAGGAAGAATTTGCAAAAAACACGAATCCAACCCTTTTTCATACCCATATAAGACCGGCGTATCAATTTTTAAATCAATATCTTTTTCGCGGTGGTTTTCTTGATGGAAAAAAAGGAATAATTATTTGTTATTTAAATGCTTTGAGCGTTGCTGTACGCTTTCAGGAACTTAAAAAACTACAATCAGGAAATTAAGATTTCCAGAATTTCAGTTTCTTTTTCAATCTTTTCTTTCTGGCAAATTCATCCTGAAAATGAGTCGTTGCCTGCCACATTTGTTCAAATATTTCAATTTCTGTTTTAGCTGTATAAAATTTAGCATATTCATTACTCATTACAGCAATCATTTCTTTTTTCGGCGTTAAGCGGCTAAAGTTATTCATACGCTGCTCAAAATTCATATTTTCGTGGAAATTCATTCGGTTTAAATCGACTAAGAAGAAACTATATATATTGTTTTCATTCTTTTTTATCAATGTATTTCCAGGTGAATGATCTAAGAACTCTACTCCTTTTTCATGAAGATCGAAAGTGAATTTTGTAAACTGTCTTAAAATAGTTTCATTTTCCGGATAGTCAGGAATTTCAACCAATTCCCTATAAGTTAATTCCGTAACCAGATGTTCGCTGGCATAATAACTGTCTTTTAAGCCAATTAAATTAAATTTTTCAAGAAATGCTATGGGTTCTGGCGTTCCAATTCCTTTTTCTAATAAAATAGTAGCATATTCAAAGGAGCGTCTGGCTTTCGATTTTCGAAAATATCGATAAGCAATCTTATTCACTATATTCGGAATTTTAAATGATTTAATATTGATGGTTTTTCCATCTAAATCAAACAATTTTATTTTATTGCGGTCTCCATTTCCAAAAAGTTCGCCCGACGAGTTAAACGTTTTGATTTTGTCAAGAATTGACGAAGTACTATTTTCGAAAGAAGGATTTACTTTAAAATTCATCAGTAGTTTTTTATAAGAGGACAAAAATACGTATACGATTTAAGACTTCAAATTATTATTGTACTTTCGTAAAAAAAGAAAGGAATGTCCCATAAAAGTATTTTTCTCGAAACACATAATATTAATAACAGAGCAACAGGTTTAGGAACTTTTAATTATGAATTAATAAAAGGATTAGCCGCATTAGATTTTAATGGTTACGAACTAACTTTAAACAGTTCAAAACCAGAACTTCTAAAAGAAGAATTTAACGATAAATTCAAATACCACAAATACAGCAGTCTTTCGCGTCATCCGTTGTTTAGAATTCGAAAAAAATATGACTTATGGCATTCTGTAAATCAAAATATTAAGGTTGAACCTTTTTTCAATACTAACTATTTACTTACTGTTCATGACATCCATTTTGTAGATGAAGTTACATCAGACAAAAGTCATAAACTGCATAAGCTTTTTAAAAAGAAACTGGAGAGATCTACCGCAATTACTTATATCTCAGAATTTGCCAAGAAACATACGCACGAACATTTTAATGTGCCAAATGTTCCCGAATATGTTATTTATAACGGAAACCCAATTTCGACACTTTTAGACACTTCGTCTTTTGTTTCAGCTGTTCCGGCAGATAAGCCTTTTTTCTATTCAATTGGTGATTTTATTGAAAGAAAAAATTACACTTCGATTATCAATATGATGAAAGGAATTAAAGATTTTAACCTAATCATTTCCGGGAACAACAATAAAAAGTATGGCGAAGAAATCAAAAAACTAATTGACGACAATGGTTTAAGCAATCAGGTTTTTTTAACCGGAAAAGTTTCTGATGAAGGAAAACAGTTTTATATGAAAAACTGTACTGCATTTCTATTTCCTTCTATTCGCGAAGGTTTTGGACTTCCGCCAATTGAAGCAATGAGTTTTGGCAAACCTGTATTTTTATCCGATAAAACTTCCCTGCCTGAAATTGGTGGTGATGTTTCAAATTATTGGACCAATTTTGATCCGGATTATATGAAAGAAGTTCTTTTTAACGGATTGTCACAATTTGATAATAACAAAACTGAAACAGAAAACTTATTAAAGAAACGAGCAGCAAGTTTCGATTGGAAAATTGCTGCTCAGGAATATTTTAATGTTTACAAAGAGATCTTAAAATAAGATCTCTTTTTTTTATAAATGTTTAAACCATTGGCCTAAGTTCTTTTTCCAAATGTAAAACCTGGATGGCAGTACTTTAAAAAAGTCTAAATTATTTTTTATTTCATTAAAGCTTGAGCCTTTTACAAAGGCAAGTTTCCTCCATTTTTCGGGTTCCATGTAAAAAAAGTTGCGCATACTATTATAGTTGCTCTCGTTTACTGTTTCCCATTTATGCAAAAACTCTTCTTTATTTATATCGCAGTCATGTCCCCAATTATTAAATTTCATTTCCAGTTCTGCTTTTGTTCTGGAGATGCATTCATGTAATATTGGCCCTCTGAAATAAATGATTCTCTTACGGGTTTGTCTTCCAATTTTATAACTAGGGAAGTTTGTCGCTACCATAATTTTTGTTGGCTTTTTAACGTACAACATTCCCTCATCAACTCTTTTATAAAGATTTATAAGACATGGAGAAATCTGAACCTGATTTTTTTCAGGGTTATCAAGAAAGTGATTTTTAGATTTTAAGAATTTTACAAAACCTTTAAAATCAAGAAAATATTCATCTGCATCTAGTTGAATCAGCCAATTGCCTATTCCCATCTTTTCTGCAAGTATTTTTCGCTCGAGAACTTCGCATTGCATACTTGTCAGTTCCGGATGATAAAAATTATCTTCCAGAATTTCTATTTTAGAATCGACATCAATAGACCTCAGCCATTGAAAAAAATCATCTTCTATAATAAAAGATTCTCCCTTCCAGGTTTTTCTTTCTTTATCAATTGCTAAAAAAATTGAGTCAGATTCTTTATATATTTGAGGAATAGCAATTTTAAGCAATTCATAATCATATGAAACTAAAAATCCGACCTGAATTCTTTTCATTTATTTAAATTTGTTAGGGCAAAGATAATAACATTCCGAAATTATCTATAAAAATTAGCACTGATTCTTTAAGACAATTTTAACTTTAACCTTATCTTTGCAATGCTAAAACAAAAATCATGCAAATTCCCGAAATTCCCGAAATTTCTGTTATAATTCCTGTTTTTAATGCAGCTCCTTTTTTGCAGGAGAGTGTTGAAAGCATATTAAATCAAACATATTCAAACTTTGAAGTTATAATTTTGAATGACAAATCTACAGATGAAAGTTTAGAAATAATTAAAAAGCTTCAATCTAAAGATAATCGAATTATTATTATTGACAAAGCACAAAATGTGGGACCGGCAAATCTTAGGAATGAAGGAATTAACGCTGCAAAAGGCAATTTTATTGCATTAATGGATGCAGATGACATTTCTCTGCCTACTCGTTTTGAAAAACAGATAGCCATATTAAAAAATAATCCGGAAATTGGAGTTTGTGGTACATGGTTTACTTTTTTTGGATCTCAAAAAGATAAAGTCATCAAACATGCTGCACAGAATGATGCTATAAAAGTATCTTTTTTACACAGTTGTAACATTGGAAACCCAACAGTTATGTTTAAAAAAGAGGTTTTGGGCGATCTAAAATTCGATAATGATTACGTTCCCGTTGAAGATTATGATTTATGGAGCCGATTATTAACTAAAACTAGTTTTCATAATATTCCTGAATCACTGTTAAATTACAGACAGCATAATAACAACATCAGTAAAACCAAAATCGATAATGTAAACCGTGCTGTAAGAAATGTAAAAATAAATCAGCTGCATAATCTGGGAATCGATTCAGCTGATTCAAAAATTGATTTTTACTTAAATGCTGTTTCCTTTAAAAAGGGACTTTCGCCTGAAGAAATTATTAAAACAATTAATGCATCTAAATTCCTGATTTCACAAAATGAAAAGTTAGGCTATTTTAATCAAGAGCTGTTTCAAAAACATGTTTCTAAAAATTTAATACGAACGGTTCGCAATGCGGGATCCTATACTATTTCATTTTTTAAGCATTTAAAGAACAACGAAAAACAATTATTTCAAAATATAAGTTTGCTTGATAAAATTATTGTTTACTTCAAGTCTTTAGCTGGAAAGAACTAAATATTAAGTTTGATATAACGCCACAAATATTTAAGTTTTAAAGATAATCCCGCTTTATCTAAAAATTCATCGATTGCCATTTGAGGCTCTTTTATGTTTTTAAATTCATCATTTTTACGCAATTTTAAAGCCTCAAAAGCCGAGGCTTTAAGTAGAGATGCCATAACTCCTTTTATATTTTTTGTTCTGGCCTGGGGAATTTTTTCAAGAATTTCTTTTATATTTTGATAAGAGGAATAACGTTGAAAAAAAGGGGTTTTTAAGGAATAAACTCCTCCTGAATGCCATCTGTAAACTGCTGCCTGAAAGTTCATAAAAGCACCTTTGCCATGACAAAGAGCAAGTGCATACAGGGTATTATCTTTGCCGTACTTGAATTTTTTATAATCTTGCGGATCTACAGCATCTGTCCTAAAAAGACAGGTTAAGGTATAAGTGCAATAAGGTTTAAAAAGGGTATCAAAATCTACTGTATATACAGACGGTAAAGATTCTTTAAAATCATTTGGCACTAATTCAGTTCCTTTTCTGGTATAAAAATCAGTCCATGTTATGACATAATCAGGATTGCTTTCCAGAAAATCAACCTGTTTTTGCAGCTTTAATTCATCGATCCAATAATCGTCGCCTTCGCATAATGCAATATATTTTCCCTGCGCCATTGGAAAAGTAACATCACTCCAAAAATTGATTTTTTGAGAATATTGGTTTTCTTTTTGCAAAACAGTTTTGATAATCAGCGGATATCTTTCGGCATATTCTTTTACAATAACCGGCGTCGCATCTTTTGAGGCATCATCATGTACAATTATTTCAAAAGGAAAAGTAGTTTCCTGCTTTAAAAAACCTTCTAAAGTTTCTTTAATAAATCCTTCGTGGTTAAAAGTATCACATAAAATACTTACAACTGGTTTTGTATCGTTGTTTTTCCAATTTGAAATAATGGCATTTTGATCTCTCATGAAATTATATTTCGTAACCTTATATTAATATTTTCCTTTCGGAATAGTAGAATTATCTAAAAATCCAGCTTCTTTGCCGGAATACCAAAAACAGTGCTGTTTTCTTTAACATGCTTAATAACCAAACTACAGGCGCCAACTGTTGCACCTTTACGTACAATTACATGCGGTAATATTGTTGCGCGAGTATTAAGCGTAGTTTCTTCTTCCAAAACAACAAAACCGCCTGTAAAAGAATAAGAACTTACATGAGCCCATTTACGAATTTTGGTATCGTGACCTAAACCAACATATCCTTGTATGGTAACAAAATCTTCAATAATACAGTCATTACTGATATTTGCATACATAAAAACCAGCAAACCTGTACCTGCAATAGCATTAGTATTCAGTTTTGTCGAAGGATGAATTAAGTTTATAAACATACCTCCTTTTTGAAGAATTAGTTCTGCATAATGTTTTTTCCATTTTACAGTTCCTAAGGCACAAACGAAAACATCATTTTCCTCAACTTTGTAATTTTCTACTGAGGAAAGAATCGGAGGATAATTTTCAAAACCTTCAAGAGCATCTGCTTTATCGTCTAAGAAACCTTTTACAACATATTCAATATTAAAACCTGAACATTGTGTAGCAAGATCATAAACCTCACGACCAAATCCTCTTGCTCCTACTATTATTAAATTTTTCATTCGTTAATTATTAAATTACAAGCTCCCCAGGAATATCCTACACCAAAACCAGCTAATATTAAGTTTTTAATATTTGAAATTTTCTGTTCTTTTTGAGCTTCATACAAAGCGATTGGAATAGTAGATGAAACGGTATTACCACAATGTTCCATCGAAATAAAAAATTTCTCTTCCGGGATTTTGATCTTTTTTCTCAAGTGATTGAGCATGTATTTATTCGCCTGATGAAAAATGAACAAATCAATATCGTCTTTGGTTAAACCCGATTTATTTAAAATTGATTCTGTAAGTTTTGGAACAAATTCGCCTGTAAAATTAAAGATCTCGGTTCCGTTCATGAACAAATTTTTATCATTTCTAACATTTCCAAATTCATCCTGAATATCTTCATTTTCGTTTGAAACAGGAAAACGCATACCGCCCTGCTTTACAATTAGGTTTTCAGCTCCTTTTCCGTCAGTTCCAAAAACAAAATTTCCAATAGAACAAAAACCTTTATCACTTGTAATTAAAGTTGCGGCAGCAGCATCTCCGAAAATCGTTTTATTGCTTTTATCTTTTGGATGAATGAACTTTGAATAGGTTTCTGATGTAATCAATAAAACGTTCTTTGCCATTTCGCCTGCAATTAAACCTTTGGCTAAGCTTAAACCATAAACGAATCCGGAACATCCTAAATTAAAATCTAAAGCACCAATCGAAGTATTTAATCCTAACTTATCCTGAATAATACAAGCTGTTGTTGGCAAAAAATAATCCGGGCTCTGCGTACAAAACAACAAATAATCTATAGTCGATCTGTCAATATTATGTTCGTCAAATAATTTTTCAGCCGCCTTAACCGCCATATCCGATGAAAATTCATCACTTGCGCTTATATGTCGTGAATTGATTCCCGTTTTTGAGCTTATTTTTTCAATATCCCACTCCGGAAATTCCTGATTAATCAAATCATTAGATAAAATCGCTTCGGGCAGATAATATGAAATGGCTTTTATATTTGCTTTCATTTTCAAATTATATTGTTGAAGTTCTTCCTCCGTCTAAAACTATATTCTGTCCGGTAATCCAGCTGCTTGCTTCAGATAATAAAAACACAATTGGATTGGCAACCTGAACCGGATCGCCATAACCTAAAGGATATTTTTTTTCGTCCTGCTGAATAACTTCTAAAGATAAATCTTCGATAGATTTTGACGTAATTTCGGTTTTAACCATTCCGGGAGAAACACAATTTACACGGGTTTTACTCACCGCAAATTCGTTTGCCCAAACTTTTGAAATGGCAATTAAAGCGCCTTTGCTTGCGGCATAAATTCCGTTTCCTTTCATTCCAAACAAACCAGCGATAGAAGAAACCAAAACAATAGAGCTTCCTTTATTAATTTTTTTCTTTTTAAAAATCAAATTAATTAAATAAGCGATCGAATCGAAATTGATGCTTCGCATTTCATTCATTAATTCTTCTGAATAAAATTTAACCGGCGCCAAAGAAACTATTCCGGCTGAATGCACAATTCCGTCTATATTTTCAATTGTATCAACAATAGATTTAATATCCTCCATTTTAGATAAATCGGCGGTTATAAAACTATTATTATCTCCGCATTCTGCTATCAATTTTTCCAAAAAATCTTTTCGCCTTGCAATTGCTATAAAAGTGCCGCCTTGTCTTGCAATAGCCAGACATGTTTCATAACCAATTCCCGAAGATGCTCCGGTTACTATTATTTTTTTTCCTGATAAATCAAATGGATTCATTGTATCTGTTTTTGTTCTTTTGTTTATTAAAATATTCGTAAAACTTTAAAATTCTAAATTCCTCGTCACCAAATATGGGCGAATGATCTTTAAAATTTACCAGATTGGACTGAATATTTTCTACAATTTTTTTATCTTCATTCAAAACCAAATCCAAAGAATCATTAGAGCTATTATTTATAAAATCAATAATATTCTGCTCTGATTCGCTTAATTCTTTTTCGAATTTTGAAGAAAAATAACGTACTCTTAAATTGGTTTTAGAAGGAGATTCCGGAAGCATAAAGCCAAAATAAAATCCTTTTCCTTCTACTGAACTTATAAATGCATTAGGATAAAGGTAAAAATGAAGATATCCCTGCGTTTTAAAAGTCCTGCCTGCCAAAGACTTTTCGATAATTTTATTTGGTTTTACATCTTCTCCTTTTGGAAATTCGCACCAGCTGTGTGCGTCAAAAAAATCAAATTTTTCAGGCTTAACTGATCCAAATCCCATTTTTGCAAAGGAATTTTCATGTACCGAAGTACAATGATAACACTCTAAGACATTCTCAACCAGAAGTTTCCAGTTTACTTTATGCTCAATGGTGTAATCTATTGTTTTTGCTCCAAAATGTTTACTGATTTCCTGAAGCGGTGTAAATATATTTCCTAAATACTGCTGTAAGCTTTTATCTAATTTTTCATTTAACTTCAAAAAAACAAAGTCACCACAAAAAGCGACTTCATATTCTTTAAGTTTTAATTCGTTTATATGATCTCTTTCAAATGAATTTCGGCACATCAGCCCAACAACATTTCCTTTTTTACCATAAGTCCAATTATGATATAAACAAGATGAAACTCTATTCCCGTAAGGTTCTTCGTGTATGGTATTAAATCTGTGCAGACATACGTTTTGAAAAGATTTAATTGTACCATTAAAATTTTGAATAAAAATTTTATTTCCGTAGTACTCAAAAGTTACAAAATCATTGTTATTTAGTAATTCATTTTTGTGAGCTGCTAAAATCCAGGATTCATTAAAAAACAAAGATTTTTCTTTTAAATAAACTTCTTCGTCTATATAATCTAAATTCTTTATCATATTTCTATTAAATCTGAAATCACCACATTATCCAGCCTTATTTTGGCTGTTCCCCAAGATAACCCCACTCCAAATCCGCAAATAATCAAATCTTTAGAAGTATTTGCCAAACTTTCTTTCAGTTCTGCTGCAATTGTTAAAGGAATTGTTGCAGAAGAAGTATTTCCAAACTCTTTTAATGAATAAGGAACTTTTTCTACAGGAAGTTTTAATTTTTTAACGATCATTTTATTCATCATTAAATTAGCCTGATGAAATACAAAATGATCTATTTTATCAACATCTATCTCAAATTTTTCGATCAGTTTTTTTACCGTTTTCGGAGCCTGTGAAATTCCGAAACCGAAAACATCCATTCCGTCAAGAACCAAATTGCAGGCATTACGGCTGATTCCTTCTTCAACATCTTTTACTTTAAGGGAATCTTCATTTATTCTGTTTCTTGATCCTCCGTCTGGCACAATAATAGCTTTATAACCGGAACCGTCTGTACCTAAATCAAACAATAGATTAGCTGCTTTTTCATCAAATTCAAATGCTGTTGCACTTCCTCCGTCGCCAAAAAGCGGTACAGTGCTTTTATCGGTCTTAGAAAGCAGTTTACTGCTGGTATCACCTGCTAAAAGCAATCCTTTTTTTAAACCGGCAGCTTTCATCATTCCTGAAATAATTGACATTCCGTAAACATAACCGGAACATCCCAGAGGAACATCAAAAGCAATACAATTGGTAGATAATCCTAATCGATCCTGAAGTATGGCTGCAGAAACAGGCAAAATATAATCGGCAGTCTGAGAAACAAAAACTAAAATTTCAATTTCGTCTTTCTGCCAATTTAAATCTTTAATTAATTTTTCGGCGGCTTCACAGCATAAATCAGAAGTACAAATTTCCTTTGTTGCAATACGGCGTTCTTCGACCCCGGTTGCTTCAATGAATTTTTGAATTTCTTCCTGCGTTAGTATTTCCAAATCAATATTTAGTTCCTTGTTTTTAGGAACACTGCACGAAATACCTTTTATTGCAATATCATTTACTGAAAAAGCTGCCATTTAATTATCCTTTATTTTTAATTATTTCGAAGATATCGTTTAATGAATTCGAAGATTTAATATCATCTCCGGTTAATTTCACATCATATTCTTCATCAGCCATAGCAATTAATGACAAAGCTGTTAATGAATTCCACTCGTCTAAATCTCTAAAAACAGTTTCTTGTGTAATTAATGCCGCGTCTGTATCATCTAAAATATCTGCAAAATTTCGCAAAAAAGTGTTGATTTCCATAGTCCTATTAAATTTGTTTTTATATTATTGTTTACATTGATTGTATGAAAAACTAAAAAAATACTTACCTTTTATCTGGATAAAAATCCACTTAAAGCATTGTGAACCAATCAAGTTTAAAACAACTTCAACAACTTACAATGTTATAATAGTGGCTGATACCAAAAATTAAGGTTTCTTTTCCTAATTTTACCCCGCAAATATAACAATAGTTATCCTTAAAGGTAAATTAAACTCACTAAATCCATAATTAAATGATTCCCGTAACCAAAACATTTTTGCCTCCGCAAGAAGAATACAATTCGTATGTACAACGCGCGTGGGACAAAGCTTGGCTTACAAATCGTGGTGAACTTACTTTAGAATTAGAAGATAAACTTAAAAATTTTCTTGACGTTTCTAATTTAATCATTACTAATAACGGTACAATACCAATTCAAATTGCCTTAAAGTTATTTGGCAAAGGAGGTGAAATCATAACAACACCTTTTTCTTATGTAGCTACTTCGGCAGCTATTGTATGGGAAAACTGTAAACCTGTGTTTGTTGATATCAATCCGGATTATTTAACAATAGACGAAACTAAAATTGAAGCCGCAATAACCGAAAAAACGACTGCCATTTTAGCAACACATGTTTTTGGAAATCCTTGTCATGTTATTGAAATAGAAAAAATTGCCAAAAAACACAATTTAAAAGTTATTTATGATGCTGCTCATTGTTTTGGAGTTAAATACAACGCACAATCCTTATTTAATTTTGGAGATGTAAGCACCTGCAGTTTTCATGCAACTAAATTGTTTCATACAGGTGAAGGCGGCGCTATATTCTGCGATGATAAAGAGATTTTTCATCAGCTTTATTATAGTCATAATTTTGGACACAATGGACCTTTGGAATTTCATGGTTTAGGAATAAACGCTAAAATTTCCGAACTACAGTCAGCTCTGGGCTTAGCGGTATTTCCATATATGAATCATATTATTGCCGAAAGAAAAAAAGTGGTCGATTTTTACAATGAAAATTTAAATTTTGAAGCTGTAAAATCTTTAAAAATAAGAGAAAACACAGAGTGGAATTACAGTTATTATCCGGTAATTTTTAGTTCAGAAGCTGTCTTATTAAAAGTTCAGGACGCATTGGCAGATGAAAATATAATACCACGACGTTATTTCTACCCTTCTTTAAATACAATAGAATATACAAAAGGTGATAAAATGCCAATTTCTGAATCGACAGCATCAAGAATCTTATGCCTTCCTTTATACGTAGGAATTGCTGAAGCCGATTTACAAAAAATAGTTCAAATCATAAACAAACAAATCTCTTAATAGCAGTAATTTTGTTATTATTAAAAATACTTTTTAGGTTATGAGTCAAGATATTAACACTGAAGTTCACAATGCTTACGAAGTTATAAAAGAAGGCGGAATTATTCTTTACCCAACAGATACAGTTTGGGGAATAGGATGCGATGCCACTAATCCGGAAGCAGTTGCGAAAATTTACAAACTAAAACAGCGCGCCGAAACACAAAGTATGATTGTTTTGATGAATGGTGAAAAAATGATGTACAACGTTTTTAAAGATATTCCCGAAGTTGCCTGGCAGATTCTGGATTTGTCTGAAAAACCAACCACATTAATTTTAGACGATGCCAGAAATGTGGCCCATAATATTATTGCGGCCGACAAATCATTAGGAATAAGATTGGTTAAAGAACCATTTTGTTTTAAATTGATGGAAAGAATGAAAAAGCCTTTGGTTTCGACGTCGGCTAATATTTCGGGACAGCCTACCCCTATTGCTTTCAAAGATATTAATCCCGAAATTATTAAAGGCGTTGATTATGTTGTAAAACTAAATCAGGATAAAATTGCCGGAAAACCATCTACAATCATAAAACTGACAAAAGATTCTCAGGTAAAAGTGATTCGTAAATAATTGTAAATTGTGAATTGTTAATGCTTTTTTGCGTTTAAGAAAAACAGCTTCGACTTCGCTCAGCCTGACAACTTTTTAGTTTCAGACTTTTAATGTCATCCTGAGCGAAGCCGAAGGATATTTTACAGACCTTTGTCCCTCTGTAACTTTGAGCCTTTATAACTTAGAACCTTAAATAACTCCCAAACTCTCAATCAACCAGTCGATATCTTCTTTTGTATTGTAATGACTGAAAGAAATTCGGAGGTTAGGCAGTTTTAAATCTGCTTCCGAAAGCATTTCTTTTAACACATGCGAAGGTTTTATACTTCCGGACTGGCACGCACTTCCTCTCGAAACCGCAATTCCTTTCATATCCAGACTAAATAAAAGCATTGAAGTTTTATCCGAAGAAAAAGGAAGCGTAATATTAATGATATTATAAAAATCGTCTTTTTTTCCATTAATTCTAAAGCCTGGAAAATTAATTTCTAGCTGCGAAATAAGATATTTTTTTAAGTCCGAAATGTAATTTCTTTCTTCCTCTAAATTTTCATAAGAAAGAGCCAGTGCTTTTGCCATTCCGGCAATTTGATGCACCGCTTCTGTTCCGGCTCGAAGTCCTTTTTCCTGCTCTCCTCCAAATATTAAAGGCTGCAAACCCGAATTTTTTCTGATAAAAGCAAAACCAGTTCCTTTTGGTCCATGAAATTTATGCGCACTGGCTAAAATAAAATCAACTGAAAGCTTTTGAAGATCAATCTCCGTTTTACCAACTGACTGAACCGTATCAGAATGAAACAAGGCATTATACTGCTTGCAGATAACCCCAACTCTTTCTAAATCTAAAATAGTTCCCGTTTCGTTGTTTACATGCATTAAACTAACGATTGTTTTTTTCTCATCGGCTAATAAATTAGAAAGATGCGTTAAATCGATACTTCCGTCCTCATTAACCTTTACATAATCAACCTGAATATTATAATCTGACTGCAAAGCCAAAACGCTGTACAAAACAGCATGATGTTCAATTCTGGAAGTAATAATGCGTTCTACTTTAAGATCTTCTACTGCCGATCTTAAAATCCAGTTATCAGCTTCCGTTCCGCCAGAAGTAAAAAGAATTTCCTGAGCCGAACAATTTAAATGTTTGGCAATATTTTTTCTTGAAAGTTCTAAAATGGTTTTAGCATTTCGCCCAAAACTATGTGTAGAAGATGGATTTCCAAAATCCTCCGTCATAATTTTAGTCATTTCCTGAATAACTTCAGGGCGCATCGCAGTAGTTGAGGCGTTATCGAGGTATACTTTTTTCATTGCTGCAAAGTTAAGAAATATCAATTGTCTATTCTTAAATATCATTTGCCAAATTTTTCACTATTTTTGACCCAAATAAAATTACGATGAAAAAATATGCAAGCCTTCTATTACTGGCTATTTTCTTAAACGGCTGCGACGATGGCGACTTAACCGTAGATCAAATTAATTTTGATTCTGTGCAGCCCACAAGCTGTGTTCCATTTGTAGAAAACAGTCTTAGCACAGATCCAACCATCATATATAAACTTAAACCTCAGGAAGCATTTATTCTTCAACTTCCAAAAACCAATGGTCTTGTAAACGATCCCGGTATTAAGATTTATGACATAGACAATTCACAATACCGTGTTTTATACAGATCCTATAATGGAACTGTAGCCAAAGACAATATATGTGGTACTATTCCGCCAAGCACTCCAAATGTTACCGAGGAATGGACCGGAACAGCAGGAAAAATAACAATTGCAACTTCGCAGGTTCCAACAGAAACTGATGCTAACGATTCTTTCCGAATAAAAGCATACAATCATGTTATTACATTCGAAAACATTACTTTTTTAAAACCTGCAGGACCGCAGGTTCAAGCACTATTTGAATACGGCACTTTCCAGACAAGCGTAACTCCTGCTGATCTTACCTTTCAAAATACAGATACTGGTGAAGCCTTTATCTGTCCTGATAAGACCAAAATATACAACTACAGTCCATCAATGATTGTAACTGTAGAAAATCTGTCTGCAGACTTAATCATTAATCAGGCTACTGCTCCCGGACAGCCAAGAACAGCTGATATTGGAGCCACAACGAATAAAGTTGTGTATAGAAATTTCCAAAGCGGAACAGGAAGTATTACTGACGCCTATCCTTTTTGTGCAGCACAGGCACCTGCTTTACCAGCAGTAAACGAAACCTGGATTGGCACCACTGACCCAACAGACACTAAAGCAACTATAGAAGTTACAACAGAAGAAGTAGCCGGTACTTTCCTTCATACAGTTGTATTAAAAAATGTTTTACTAACAAAAGGAAACAGCAGTTTCAGACTTGGAAACATTTTCACGCTGGGTAAAATAACAACTAAGTAATTACACAAAAAGAGATTTTAAAATCTGTTCAAAAAAACTCCTGAACAATCATTTTAATTCCTACAAAAAAACGTCCGTTTTTCATTTGATTTTCTATTAAAATCAGTATTGAAAAACGGACGTTTTTTATGCTTTAAAAGAAGCCTTTTTTAAGCTTCAAAATATACTTTATTTATTGTTTTGACGAATATAAACTTCGGTTGCACCCAAGCCGTATTTTTGATAATTGGCATCCTGAAAATCAATTCCGTCGTAACGGCCTAATAAAAAATCAAGTTCGGCTTTTAAAATTCCTTCACCAACGCCATGAATAAAAACGATTTTAGGAATGCGGTTTTTTATCGCAAATTCAATATGCCTTTTTGCAGTTTCTGTTTGCAGTGTCAAGATATCATAATTTGACATCCCGCGTTTATTTGGAACTAATTTTTCAATGTGCAAATCAAATTCAGGAGCCGAAATTTCACGTTTATCTTTCTTTTTTTTTACAAAACTTCGCGGTTTTGGCTCTGTTTTTTCTTTTACAACTTCATCTAAATTAATTCTTTTAATAGAATTCATTAAATTACTGGAATCTTGTATTTTAACCAGTTCATTGACAAAAAATGTCATCATGAATCCGTCTTCAGTTTCAATTAAAACTTCGTTATTTTTCACTGAAACTACTGTTCCGTTTATTGCTTCGTCTAAGACCGAAACCTTATCTCCTTTAGTCAACATCCTTCTCCTCTTTTTCTTGATTTTTACTTGGTGTTTTTGCACTTAACTGCATCATTCCATACATAAAAACGGCAATAGCAATTACCATTATATAGATATTTTTTTGATCTGAAACCTGCTCGTACAATGCAACCGAAATAGCAAGAATCATGATTAAAATTTTAAACGTTTTCATTTTTTTAAGTTTAAGAATTCAAAAGTATAAAACTTTAAGCTGGCTGTTATTCATCTCTTGAAATGTTATCCAATATTTTTTTGTAAAATTGTAAAAAAAACATCCTGTGAATTTAGAGAAATATATGATCCCGTGCCTGTTTAAAAAACTCTTTGGTTTTGAGTGCTTGGGCTGTGGTTTTCAGCGTTCTTTATTCTTACTTTTTAAGG
This sequence comes from Flavobacterium johnsoniae, assembly GCF_001879205.1. Classification (GTDB taxonomy): domain Bacteria; phylum Bacteroidota; class Bacteroidia; order Flavobacteriales; family Flavobacteriaceae; genus Flavobacterium; species Flavobacterium johnsoniae_A. The sequence goes on along the minus strand of NZ_MLFK01000007.1, from coordinate 446,095 downwards.
GCGAATTTTCAGCAGCTTTTTATATGTATCCGGCTGTCTATACCACTCTTCTATTTTTACTTTTAGTGACTTTATATTTTTTGGATAAGTCCAGAAATTACCAAAAAATTATATGGAAAGCTGCAGGTCTAAATATCATTTTTATGTGCATTGGTTATTTCTACAAGCACTTTTATATTTGATTTTTTTGAGATCAATTACTTCTTCACCTGATTCAAAATATCGTTCATCATTTCGATTTGAACTTTTTGAATTTCGATTAATTCTTGCTGCTGATGCATAATCATATGATCAATTTTATCATGGATCATTCTAATTTCTAATTCAGATTTGAGGTTAATCATATAATCTTTTTTAGCACGGTTTCGGTCTTTTTCTTCCTGACGATTCTGGCTCATCATAATTACCGGCGCCTGAAGTGCAGCGATACAGGATAAAATTAAATTCAACAAAATAAACGGATAAGGATCGAAACCTTTATTAAGCAAAATGTAAACATTCGAACCAATCCAAACAACTATAAAAGCAACAAATGAAATAATAAAAGTCCAGCTTCCGCCAAAATCGGCTACTTTATCAGCTATTCTTTGCCCAAAACTTCTCGTTTCATCTTCATCTTCTACAATACTTACAATTGATTTATCTTCTTTCAGGGAAGAAATAACACTTTTTTCAAGATCTGAAAGTGTTCCAATTTCTGTTGACAAATAATTTGAGATATATTTTTGACGGTATTCGTTTAACTCTTGTACTGAAATAAAATCATCATCGCAAAACGTAGGATGATCTTTAAGGATGAGGCTTAAGATAGGATCATGAATTGATTTGCCGTTAATTTTTTCACTTTCGGGAAAAGAAATATTAGAAATAGCACTTTTAAAAGCAGGATTATTTTTCATTTTTTGTGAATTTTATCTGCTAATTTACACAATTAACTTCTTAAGAATCATATAAAAAATATGCTTTAATCAATCTTTATTTTATCACAAATACGATTATTAGCGCAAAATTTCTTTAGTTAATTCGTGCCCTTATTTACAAAAAACACCTTACTTTTAACGTTTTAAAATATCCACTCAATTTTACTATTGTGACGAAAGACAATATCATACAAAATATAAAGGCCTTAAAAAGCCATTCTAATATAAATTACGGTATCAAAACCAAGACTGAAGATTTTACCGAGAAGCTTTTTTATACTCTTTTTGATTCGAATGCCGCACTTGATGAAAGCATCGATGAACTCGAAATTAGATTTAAGGAAATTGCCGTTTTAGCCTGCCAAAAACCAGAAAATTTATGCGAATCGATTTGGGATCGCTTTCTGGAAAAACTTCCGGGTGTTTTAGAAAAATTAAATCAGGATGCAGCCTATATCTTAGAAAACGATCCGGCATCAAACAGTATTGACGAAGTTTATTTGGGTTATCCCGGTTTTTATGCTATAGCTATTTACAGATTAAGCCACGAGTTATACAAATTAGATTTACTGTTGTTTTCACGATTAATGAGTGAGTATGCCCATCGTATTACGGGAACTGATATTCACGCCGGTGCCGATATTGCTTCGCCGTTTTTTATAGATCACGCAACCGGAATTGTTATTGGTGAAACCACGGTTATAAAAAAACACGTTAAGATCTATCAGGGTGTTACTTTGGGGGCCTTGAGTGTAAGTAAAGAAATGAAAAATGCCAAAAGACACCCAACCGTTGAAGCAAATGTCTGTATTTATGCCAATGCTACAATTTTAGGAGGCGAAACCATTATTGGAAAAAACAGCATTATTGGCGGAAACTCATGGGTTACCAAATCTATCCCTGAAGATTCAATTGTACTAAACACCACTACAACCGAAGTTAAAATAAAAGAAAAAAAATAAAATGGGTCCACAGAAATTGCTAAACCTAATTGGAAATACTCCATTAATGGAAACTGTCAATTTGGTTAAAAATAAAAACGTAAAACTTTTACTGAAACTTGAAGGAAATAATCCCGGAGGAAGCGTAAAAGACAGAGCAGCGTACAATATGATCGCAGCTGCACTTGAAAGAGGCGAAATAAAAAAAGGTGATAAACTTATTGAGGCAACAAGCGGTAATACCGGAATTGCCTTAGCAATGATTGCGCAATTATTTCAAATAGAAATCGAATTGGTTTTACCGGAAGATTCTACAAAAGAACGAACACAAACCATGCGTGCTTATGGCGCTACAGTTATTTTAACGCCTGCTGAAGAAGGAATTATCGGTTCGAGAGACTATGCCGACAAAAAAGTAGCAGAAGGCGGTTATATCATGTTAAATCAATTTGCCAATGATGACAACTGGAAAGCTCATTATAAAACAACCGGTCCCGAAATCTGGAACGATACTGATGGAACTGTAACGCATTTTGTTTCAGCAATGGGAACTACAGGAACTATCATTGGAACTTCCACATATTTAAAAGAAAAAAATCCGGCTGTTCAGATTATTGGCGCCCAGCCAAGCGACGGGTCTCAAATTCCAGGTATCCGTAAATGGCCTCAGGAATATTTACCTAAAATTTTTGATGCTTCCAAAGTAGATACTGTAGTTGATGTAAGCGAAGAAGAAGCCAGAGAAATGACTAAAAGACTAGCCCTTGAAGAAGGTGTTTTTGCCGGAATGAGCAGCGGAGGCTCTGTAGCAGTAGCTCTTAAAATCGCAGAACAATTAGAATCCGGAGTTGTAGTTGCCGTAATCTGCGATCGCGGTGATCGTTATTTGTCTTCGGATTTATTTGATTAAAAAAAGGCACAAAGGTTCATAGGGACAGAGGTTTATACAACTCCTTTAGAGACGCACTGCTGTGCGCCTCTACAAAAAATCTTTGTCGCTTTGTCACTCTGAACCTTTGAACCTTTGAACCTCAAAAAAGAAAAAACATGCTCTACAGAAAACTAGGAAAAACAAATTTTAATATCTCTGAAATCTCTCTGGGAACCTGGCAGGTTGGCGGAAAATGGGGATCAGGATTTAATGATAAAACGGCTGACGAGCTGATCAATACAGCGATTGACAACGGAGTTAATTTTATTGATACTGCCGATGTTTACGAAAACGGATTAAGTGAAACTGCTGTTGGGCGTGTAGTTCGTTCGCGTTCTGAGCGTATTTACGTAGCCACAAAGTGTGGGCGTCAGATTAATCCGCATGTAAATGAGGGCTATCAGCCAAAAGTACTTCAAAAATTTGTTGAAGACAGCTTAAAAAGAACCGGATTAGAAACTTTAGATCTAATTCAGCTGCACTGTCCGCCTACTGAAGTTTATTACCGACCTGAAATTTTTGAAATGTTTGACCGCTTAAAAGAACAGGGAAAGATTTTAAATTTGGGAGTAAGTGTAGAAAAAGTCGAAGAAGCTCTAAAAGCTATCGAATATCCGAACGTAACTACAGTTCAAATTATATTTAATTTGTTTCGTCAGCGTCCGTCGCAGTTATTTTTCTCCGAAGCCAAAAAGAAAGACATTGGAATCATTGCCAGAGTCCCTCTTGCAAGCGGACTCCTAACTGGCAAATTTGATGCTAAAACTACTTTTGACGCACAGGATCATCGTAATTTCAACAGAAATGGAGATGCTTTTGATAAAGGCGAAACTTTTTCAGGAATAGATTATGAATTAGGCTTAAAAGCGGTAGAAGAATTAAAAGCATTATTTCCTGAAACTGCAAACCTTGCTCCTATTGCTCTGCAATGGATTTTGAGTTTTAATGAAATCAGCTGTATCATTCCAGGTGCTTCAAAAGAGAGTCATGTACTTTCTAATCTTTCTGTTTATGATTTACCTCCATTAAGTCCGGAAAAAATTTCGGCAATGAATAAAATTTACGAAGAATATATAAAACCTTCTGTACACCAGCTTTGGTAACTTCTTTTAGAGAGCTGAGATTCTAAGATACTAAGGTGCTGAGATTTTTTTTAAACTTAGAACCTTAGTATCTTAGCAGCTTAATATCTCTTTACACGCAACCATTTTATTAAATACACATCTACATAAAGTAAATCCAGTCTATCCGCCATGAAAAGTTTAATTTTTTACCTAAAAATTATCTGTTTACTAATTCTTTCCCGCGAAAGTGACGATGAAGAACCAATGGAAAATTATACTAAAAACTGAATTCAGAACTAAAAACAAACCCTTGAATACAAGCAATTTATAAGCTTAAAAAAATTAAATCTCGAATTCAATTTTAAACTCAGCTCCTTTATTTTTCCCTTCACTTTTAGCACTTAATCGGCCTTTATTTTTTTCGATGATTTTTTTGCATAAATAAAGTCCAATTCCGGTTGAAGATTCATTTGCAGTACCTAATCGGCTCATTTTGGTAAACTTCTTAAATAATTCTTCAATCTGATGTTTATCAAAACCAATTCCTTTATCTGCAACTGTTATAACTAAATTCGAATTTTCTTTATAAATCCTGGTCTTAATTTCGCTGTCAAAATAAGAGAATTTAATAGCATTACTGATCAAATTAACCAAAACCTGAACCAGCAGCCCTTCATCTATTTTTAGTTTAGCTTCGTCTGTTTCCACACTCAAATTAAGCGTTATATTTTTGTCTATTAAACGCTGCTCGACCTGTTCATTTATAAAAGGAAGAATATTAGCAAATAAAATAATTCTAGCCTCAGGAATTACTTTGGATACCTGATCCTGTTCTTTTAACAGTTTTATAAAATTTTCGATGTATCGGAATTGTAAATTAGTCGATTCACAAATTAAATCGGCCAGATGTTTTACCGAGTCAGATGGATTTTCGCTTAAAATTAATTTCGCAAGCCCCTGCGGGTTTCCGGCAAAGTTTTTCAAATCATGCGAAAGCATATAAATCAAATCTTGCTTTTCGTTTATAAAACTTTCAGACTCATAAATGGATTCCTGAATATTACACATCAGCAAACCTGCTTCATCAGTATAATCAGTTGGAAGAACAGATAATTTTCTGTTATTTCTATAATCGTCTAAGGATTTTGAAGCGATTGAAATGGGTTTTATCAGCTGTTTTAAAACCAAAAGTGTTACAGCAGTGGCCAACAATGTCATTATTAATGAAAAAACCAAAATAGATGCAGGAGAAACAGTATGCTCGAAAAAAAGAACAAAAAAAAGAATCCCAATTAACGGAATGTGAATCCCTATAAAAGCAACGAATAAAAATTTAAGCGCATAACTTTTTTTCAAAAAGCTAATTTGCGAAAGGCTATGATATAATTTCATAAAAACATAACAAAACTATAGGTTACAACTGCAGCATTGGGGGCTTAATACTAGAAACAAAGTTAACTTTTAAAGTTAATTAAACTAGTAAATTACACAATTTGATAAAATATTATGAAAATAAAATTTGTAAAAGTTTACAAACCCTTATTTTTGCGCTATGGGAAGAAAAAATACAGACAAAGTTGTCTTTCATCAAATTCAGGTTCTTGATGCCGGAGCAAAGGGAGTGTCAGTTGCAAAAGCTCCTGACGGAAAAGTGATCTTTATTCCGAATGTCGTTCCTGGTGATGTAGTTGACGTACAAACGTTCAAAAAAAGAAAAGCATATTACGAAGGGAAAGCCGTAAAATTTCATGAATTATCAGAACACCGCATTGAACCTATCTGCGAGCATTTTGGTGTTTGCGGCGGATGTAAATGGCAAAATATGAAATACAGCCAGCAGTTGTATTACAAACAAAACGAAGTAAAAAATCATTTACAGCGTATAGGAAAAGTTGAACTTCCTGAATTCGAAACAATTTTGGGTTCAGAAAAACAATTTTTCTACAGAAACAAAATGGAATTTTCGTTTTCTAACAGCCGTTGGTTAACCGAAAAAGAAATTGGAAGCACAGAAGATTTAGGAAACAGAAATGCATTAGGATTTCATATTCCAAAAATGTGGGATAAAATCCTGGACATCGAAAAATGTCATTTGCAGGAAGATCCTTCAAATGCGATTAGAAATGAAATCAGAGCTTTTGCCAATGAGCATAATTTAGCTTTTTTTAATCCGAGAGAGCATTCTGGTCTTTTGAGAACATTAATGATCCGTACAGCCTCTACTGGCGAGATTATGGTTTTGATTCAGTTTTTTGAAGATGATAAAGCAAACCGCGAATTAGTTTTAGATCATATATACGAGAAATTTCCGCAGATTACCTCATTACAATATGTGGTAAATGCAAAGCAAAACGATACTATTTACGATCAGGATATAAAACTTTATAAAGGAAGAGATTATATCTTAGAAGAAATGGAAGGTTTAAAATTCAGCATTAATGCTAAATCTTTCTACCAAACCAACTCTGATCAGGCATACGAATTATACAAAATAACTCGTGATTATGCCGGGTTAACGGGAGAAGAAACTGTTTACGATTTGTATACAGGAACAGGAACTATTGCCCAATTCGTTTCTAAAAAAGCAAAAAAAGTAATTGGTGTAGAAAGTGTTCCTGAAGCAATTTTAGACGCTAAAGCCAATGCTGAACGCAATAATATTACGAATTGTGAGTTTTTTGTTGGAGACATGAAAGTGGTATTTAATGAGGCTTTTATAGCACAGCACGGAAAACCTGATGTTATTATTACAGATCCTCCACGAGACGGAATGCATGCCGCTGTAATTGACCAGATTTTAAAAATTGCTCCTAAAAAAGTAGTTTATGTAAGTTGTAACTCAGCAACTCAGGCACGTGATTTGGCCTTAATGGACGAGAAATACAAGGTTACGCGTGTTCGTCCGGTTGATATGTTTCCGCAGACACATCATGTTGAAAATGTTGTACTTTTAGAACTTCGATAATTATAAAACTGTAAATGAAAAAAATAATCTCTCTTTTATTGCTTTTTACTTTTGGCCTGTCCAGTTGTGAGAAAGATGATATTTGTGATGCAAATACACCCACAACTCCAAGACTTGTAATTACATTTTATGATAACGCAGCTCCAACAACACTTAAAAATGTTACTAACCTAAAAGTGGTTGGTGTAGGTAAAGAAGATACTGACGCGATTATTTTTAACGAAAACGGAACTTCGGTAACGAAATATTTAGCGACTGGAAGCACTGTTTCTATTCCGTTAAAAACAGATGCCGAAACCACTTCATATAAGTTTATATTTAATGCTACAAGCACAACCCCAAACACAGACGTTTTGACATTCAATTACAAAACTCAAAGTGTATATGTTTCCAGAGCATGCGGTTATAAAACTACCTTTACCTTAAATCCTCGTGACACTTCAGCTAATTCAGGATTAATTAAAACAGATCCGGCTGGCGACGATTTTTGGATGCTGAATATTAATGTCGTAAAATCTAATATCGAACTAGAAAATGAAACACACGTTAAAGTATACTTTTAGTCTTTGTTTTCTTTTATCAATGTTTTTGGGATATTCTCAGGTGGTAATAAAAGATACCGTAACAGTAAGAGACCTCGATGATCAAAAACCAAAAATCGAAACTGTAAAACCTGCAGTTAAAGAAATTAAAAAAGACAGTATCCTCCTTCCTGTAAAAACAGATCGGTACGGTTTAAGAGTGGGTGTCGATTTGTATAAATTGACAAGAGGATTTTATGACAAAGATTATAAAGGAATCGAATTTACAGCTGACTGGCGTTTGACAAAAAAATACTATTTAGCCGCTGAATTAGGTTATGAAGATAAAACCACAGACGATGACCGATTAAATTCGACAGCAGCCGGAACATACATCAAAGGAGGTTTTGATTATAATTTATACGACAACTGGCTCGATATGGAAAACCTTATAACTATTGGTTTAAGAGGTGGTTTCAGCTCTTTCAGTCAGGATTTAAACAGTTATAAAATTTACAATCCAAATCCATATTGGGGAGAACAGCCATCCATTACAGCCAATCAAAAATACAGCGGTTTATCAGCAGCATGGCTTGAAGTAGCCATGGGAGTAAAAGCCAAAGTATTCAATAATATATTTGTTGGATTTGGTGTGCAGTTGAAGCTTTTAGTAATGAACAACAAACCTTCCGGTTTTGACAATCTGTATATTCCGGGTTTCAATAGAACGTATGACGGAAATTTTGGAGTTGGTTTTAACTATACCGTTTCTTATTTCATACCAATTTACAAGAAAAAAGTAATTGCACCTGAAATTATAAAAGAAGCTCCAAAAAAGAAATAAGTTTTTTATTTAAAACAAAAAAGCCCCGAATTGATGAATTCGGGGCTTTTTGTTTTCTTCTAATAATCAGGACAGCTGAAATTCGACAGCTGCGTTTGCGTGTATTGATGTTGTATCAAAAACAGGAACTGATAAATCTTCCGGTTTTATAACCATTGGTATTTCAGTACATCCCAAAACAATACCTTTTGCACCATTTTTAATTAATTCATTGGAAATTTCCAGATAACGTTTTTTAGTTTCATCGGTTACAATTCCTCTTCCTAATTCTTCAAAAACGGTATAGTGTATAAAATCCCTATCCTCCTGACTGGCAGGAATAATAGTTTCTATTCCTTTATCAGTCAATTTATCTTTAAAAAAATCAAGCTCCATTGTAAACTTAGTTCCCAGCAATCCAACTTTTTTAATTTCTTTTTTCTGGATTTCAACTGCTGTTTCACTTGCAATATGAATAATGGGAAGGCCGATTGCTTTTTCAAGTCTGTCAGCAATTAGGTGCATTGTATTAGCGCACAAAATAATCGCTTCTGCCCCGCCCGATTTTAAAAATTCACATCCTTTAAAAAGCATATTAAAGGTCGATTCCCAATCGTTATTATCATTATTCTTCTTAATATCAGCATAATTGAAAGAATAAACCAAACATTCAGAGAAGTTTAAACCTCCAAGTTTTTCATTTATTCCAAGATTTATAAGTTTATAATAATCTGTAGTCGAAACCCAGCTTATTCCGCCAATAAGTCCAATTTTTTTCATAATACTGCTATTAAAAATTTATCCAATTTCTCTAATTCCTTTTATGAAAATCCATTTCATAAAAAGTTTTTCGCCGTCTTTTGTTTTCACTGCCTGAAATTTTGGCGAAATCAAAGTAGCAGCGATAAAGGCAGTCATAGGAATCCAAAGTCCGGTCAGCCCCGTATACGTAGCCACCAAAAATCTCCCTAAAATAAATAAAATTGCGAAACACCCTAATTGGTATAGAAACGCTCTTACTTGTAGTTTTGTCATTTTCTTTTAAAATTGCTAAGGTTCTGAGATTCTAAGATGCTGAGCTTTTTTCTTAGAACTTATATTTCTGAACCTTAAAATTATATTATTACGATCTTAGTATCTTAGAAACTTAGCATCTCAGAGCCTTATATTTGAAATTTCGTTCTCTTACTTCCTTCGTACATTTCGTATTTTACTAAACGTGCTTCAAGGCTTCCGTTGAAAAGTTTAATTTTTCTGGAAGGTTTTAGACCGACAAACTTTAAAGCCTCAAGGTTTGCTGTAATAAACCAGGCGTTTGTTCCCGGATAATTTTTCTTTAAAGTATCGCCTATATTTTTGTAGAATTCTTCCATGTGAATATCCAAACGCTCATCATAAGGCGGATTAAAAACAACATGAAGCTTTCCTTCTACCTCTTTTTCAGTATCAAAAAAGTTATTGTCTTCTACAGTAACGTAATCTTCAAGATTGGCATTTCTAATATTGTCTTTTGCTTTGCTTACCGCACTTGGCGCCTTATCAAAACCTTTTATAGTATAATGAAACTCTTTTGTTTTCTTCATCAAACTGTTTACAATCTGATCAAATAAATCATTGTCCCAATCTTTCCATTTTTCGAAAGCAAATTCTTTACGGTTAATGTTTGCCGGAATATTGCAGGCAATCATTGCTGCTTCTGCCAAAAAAGTTCCGGAACCGCACATTGGGTCCAGAAAATGGCTCTGCCCTTCCCAGCCCGACAATAATAAAATTCCAGCCGCTAAAACCTCGTTTATAGGTGCAATATTCGTTGCTGTTCTATAACCACGCTGATGAAGAGAACTTCCGGAAGTATCTAAAGCAACCGAAACCTGATCTTTATCGATATGAACATTAATTCTTAAATCCGGATATTGTTTGTCAATACTTGGTCGTTGTCCTGTTCTTTCTCTAAACTGGTCAACAATAGCATCCTTACATTTTTGAGAAACAAATTCAGAATGGTTAAAATAGGTAGAATGTACCGTCGCATCAATAACAAAGGTTTGATTGGCATTTAGCAGTTTAGACCAGTTTACGCCCGAAATACCCTTATATAGTGCCTGTTCGTTATTCGCTCTAAAAGAATAAATAGGTTTTAAAACCTTAAGCGCCGTTCTAAGCGATAAATTAGCTTTATACATAAAACCTTTGTCTCCCTTAAAACTTACCATTCGCACGCCCTTCTCAACATCCTGAGCACCAAGCGTACGCAATTCCTTTTCTAATATTTCTTCAAAGCCAAAAAAACATTTGGCTATCATTCTAAAATTTTCTTCCATCTTTATTTTTGTATTAAAAAACAACTCCAATCGCAGATTTATGCTAACGTTTATTTAGGTATCCTCGCGAAATAGTTATTTTTCGGCAAAAATACACTAAATTTGCCGGACTTGAATTAATTGAAATAGAATAAATGTCTGACGCACCTAACTCATCATCACCAAATCAGGAAAGAAATACCGAAAACTGGTTTACATCATGGTTTGATACTCCGTATTATCACATTCTTTACAAGGATAGAAACTATAGAGAAGCTCAGATTTTCATGGACAATTTAACGCATTATTTAAATCTGCCTGAAAAAGCAAAAGTGCTTGATTTAGCCTGCGGAAAAGGCCGCCATTCTATTTACCTAAACCAATTAGGTTATAATGTTTTAGGCGCTGATTTATCTGAAAACAGCATTGCCGAAGCCAGCAAAAACAGCAACGAACACCTGCATTTTAAAGTGCACGATATGCGTGAACCTTTTGAAGAAAAATTCGATGCTATTTTTAATCTTTTTACCAGTTTTGGTTACTTCGAAAATGACGAAGATAACCTGACAACCCTTAAAGCAATTAAAGACAGCCTGTCTGAATATGGTTTTGCTGTAATAGATTTCATGAATGTACATCAGGTAATAGAAACTTTGGTTCCCGAAGAAGTAAAAACTGTTGATGGAATTGATTTTCACATTAAAAGATATGTTGAAGACGGACATATCTTAAAAGAAATTGATTTTGAAGACCAAGGCAGAAAATATCATTTTACCGAAAAAGTAAAAGCCTTAACATTAAAAGATTTTCAGGATTTAATGGACGAAGCAGGAATTTATCTCCTAGATATTTTTGGCGATTACAAACTCAAAAAATTCCATAAAACCGAAAGTGAAAGATTAATCATGATTTTTAAATAAATTGGAAAATCGTTTAATTGTTTAACCGTTTAATCGCTTGAGCATAAAACACAATTAACCGATGAAACAAATCAACGATTAAACAAGATACAAATGAACTATTTATTACCCTTATTTTCTGTACTTTTAGGATATAGTGTGGCTTTGTTTATAAAACCTGAAAACAAAACCAATTTAAAATTACTGCTGGCTTTTAGCGGTTCATTTTTGTTATCATTAACCGTAATGCATCTTCTGCCGGAAGTTTACAGCACGCACAATCACAAAATTGGTTTGTTTATAATGGTGGGGATTTTATTTCAGATCGTTTTGGAATTTTTCTCAAAAGGAGCAGAACACGGACACGTTCACGGGCATGCAAAAATGTCTCAGATTCCATGGCTGCTTTTCATCAGTTTATGCATCCATGCCTTTTTAGAAGGTTTTCCGGTAAGTCATCATCATGATTTAGCCGTTGGAATTGCAATTCATCATCTGCCAATTGCCGTGATTTTAACTACTTTTTTCATCAATGCCGATTTAAACAAAAAAGCCATTTTCGCTTTTATGCTTACTTTTGCTGTCATGACACCTCTTGGAACCGTGGCATCAGAATACCTGCCAATTTTAAACGATTATTATACCGAAATAACCGCAATCGTAATTGGTATTTTATTCCATATTTCGTCGACTATAATTTTTGAAAGCAGCGAAGGACACAAATTTAATATTGCCAAAGTTTCGATGATCGTTCTCGGAATTCTATTGGCATTCTTTTTATAATTAGGGCGTGCCCAAATTTACAAAAGGCGCTGTTTAACAAACCGTTTATGTGCGCCTTTCGCAAATTCGGCCGGGCTATCCGCACTACTTCGGTAGTCTGCTCCTATCCCTCACGCAAAAAGTTTCAGGTTTCAAGTTTCATAATTAACAATTCACAATTATTTGCCAGTTCGTTTTTTCTCTTCCTTATTTCCAAAATCACGTTCCTGAACTTTAATTTTCTTATTCCCAAAATTATAAGTCACAGATAATCTCGCAAATCTGCTGCTTTCATTTTGACTGTAAACCTGAGTTACACCATTTACAATCGATTTATAACCTTTTAAATATGAAGTATTAAAAATATCATTCAGCAATAAATTCAACTGCAGGTTATTTTTAAGAAAACTCTGTCTCACCGAAAGATTCAATCCCGACATATATCCTATTTCATACAACCCTTTTCTGAAAGGCGAACTGTAAAAATATTCCAATTGCAATTTTGTAGTTTCGCTTAACGAAAAAGTATTTTCGGTTGTAAAATAAAGCTGTTCGCTGTTGGATGGAACCGCATTTATGTTTGAGGTAAATGAAGTTTTTGATCCTAAAAGATAAACCGAAGTCTGTGTTTCAAACCAGTTTGTTACCTCTGCCGCATAACTTTCCCCAATCCCGAATGAACTTTCGTTAAAATAATTTTCTCTCGTTACAATCTGCGTATTAATTTCAGGATTTGAAGTAAAAACAACACCGTAACCATTCGTGGTTTGGTTAAAGAAAATATTGGTTCTTAAATTCTTTTTAAACGAATACGTAAAATCAAAATTATCACTGAAAGAAGGTCTTAAAAACGGATTTCCCTCTGAATAACTATTACTATTAATATAAGAACGAAACGGATTTAATAATCCAAATCCCGGACGATTGATACGTTTTCCGTAAGTAAAATTAAAACCATGAATATCATTTAATTGATAATCCAGATACAAACTCGGAAACAGCTTTAAATAATCGTTTTTTATCTCTTGGTTTAAAGTTTCCGAATAACCATTCGTTTGCGTACTTTCTAATCTCAGGCCAAGCTGAATCGAAAATTTATCGTTGAATTTCTTGTTTCCGTTAAAATACACTGCCTGATTGTTTTCTTTGTACTCAAAAACATTCGATTGATTTGGATCTAGAATTTCGTTTCCAGAAATGGTATTGTAATAAAACACATCACTATTGCTTTTTATAAAACTTATTTTTCCTCCGTAAGACAAATCAAAAGCTTTCATTGGATGTTCCATATCTGCTTTTAAGCTAAAATTATCAATTCCCTGACTGGAGTTATTTCGTGCCGCCTGATTGGTATTTTGATACGTTCCGTCTGGCAGATATGTTTTTGCCACAAAGTTTTTATCGAATCTGGAATCGTAGCTGAAATAATCTAAATCAACACTTACTTTTCTCCCGATCGAATCTAATTTCGAAATTAAATGCGCATTATAAGTCTTACTTCCGGAATATTTATTATTAAAACCTTTATTAATCAAAAGTGAATCGACTGAATCTGAATTATTAAATATTTTGATAACCGTATTCGAATTCATATCAGGATTATAACTTTCGTTTAAATATTGAAAACCAATTGTGGTTTTGTCTGAAACATCATAATCTAACGAAAAACGGCCCGAAAGACTGTTTTCTTTCTGCTTAGAAACATCTCTCAATTGCCAAAGTCCTGTTGGATAATAAATATCTAAATCCTCAGTATTATTCGTGTTTCCTACGCGTCCGTTGCCGCTGAAAGCAAATCGGAACTTATTTTTGTTATAGAAAAAGCTGTTTCTTAAAGTATAGATCCCATATTTATTTTGATCGTATGACATTGTAGTTGCATTTTTCCAGGAATCGCGCATTCCTTTTTTCAAAATAATATTAATAATACCGCCAGTTCCGTTTGCTTCATATTTTGCCGGCGGATTTGCAATAACTTCGATACTTTTAATATCATTTGCCGAAATTGATTTCAGGAAACTATCCAATTCTTCACCAGATAATTCGATCATTCTGCCATCGACCATTACTCTCGAAGCTCCTTTTCCTAAAATAGTAATTCTACTTCCCTGCACCACAACACCAGGAGCTTTATTAATTGCAGCAAGCGCGTCTCCGCACGAAACCGAAATATTGTTTTCTAAATTATATACAACACGGTCGATTTTTTGTTCTACCGTATTCTTTTTCGTTTTAATAACAACTTCGCCTAAATTTTCAGCTGTTTCTTTCAGAATAATTATTCCCAAATCAGTATCTTTTTCTATCGAAATTTCCTTTTCATATTCTGCATATCCCAAAAGACTGATTCCTATTTTATAATTTCCTTTTTTAAGATTGATTTCAAAAGTTCCGTCTTGCTTCGTTGTATATCCATCAATAATTTTTCCTTCTGAATTAAGTATAGAAACATCTGCCCATTCTAATGGTGTAGTTTCATTTGATACTTTTCCTTTTAATTTTAAATTGGACTGCGCTAAACAAAATAAAGGCAATAATAAAAAGATAAGGAGATTTGACTTTTTCATAATTTCTAATTTTAACTTGTTCGATTAATTTGAAGCAAAGTTGCCTTAGAAATTTTCCAGATTCGACCGACAAAAAAAAGTCGAACCATTTTCTCATCAGGAAATTAGTTCGACTTTATTTGCTATGAAGTACGACTTTTTACAAACTACTTATTTTCAAGTATTTCTATAAGCTGTAGGTGTTAAATTGGTATATTTTTTAAACGAAGTATTAAACGACGATTTGGAGTTAAAACCTACTTCATAAAGGATTTCTAAAATAGTAAGGTCCTTTTTTGAGGTATCTTTTAAAATATGCATTGCTTTTTGAATACGGTATTCGTTTACAAAATCAAAAAAATGCTGATCCATGTAATGATTAATCAAAACCGATAAATCCCGAACCGGAATATTTATTTGATTGGCCAGTTCCTGTATCGTAAGCGACGGATCGAGATACGGTTCTTTGTGGGTCATGTATTGTTTTAATTCTTTAATTTGACTTTTGATAACATCATTTTGATTGTTTTCTATTTCGGCGACAGCCTGATTCTCTTTAGGAAGAATATCTTTTGCCAGCTTCAATTTAGAATTAATTCCCCTAAAAAGTTCCGGATGGTTCATTGCTTTTAGTACAAACCAGCAGGTTACAAGCAAAGCCACGCTTCCTACCAATATATTGGCCCAAATAAAAGTTTCATTAAAATCCGTGTATCGTAATAAGCCTTTTAAAAGAACCAGTGTATGCGAACCAAGAAAAACGGCCGTAATTTGAAAAAGCCATTGATAGGTCGATGTACTTGGATTGGTGTAATTTTCGAGATAAATTTCCCGGTACTTTTTTAAAATTAAAAAGACACTAATAATGTAAAAGAAATATTGAACTTCTACCAAAAAAAGAAAAAAGTGCATTTCGGGCATTTGATTATGAAACTCAAAAAAGTGCATTTTTTCAATATCCGAAGCAAAATAAAATCTTGGCACAAAAACCAAATTCACCATTATAAAAGGAATTGCGTGCAATAAGTGCTTCCATTTTAACCGAAAATCAGAATAACAAACCGAAAGCACATAGAGGTAAAATAAAGGCATTTCGATTAAACAGGTTGTCCATCTAAAAACCTCCAGATTGACCTTTCCATAAATAAAATCGTAGACAAAAAAACCGCTGAGATCAACCGCGGTTAAAATAAAAAAGATAGCAAATAAACGGTTTGCTAGTTTATTTTCTGTTTTTACCGTTAATAAAAAAAAGGCAAGCAGCAAAGAAACAAAAACCGCAATCCAGGCTACACCATTCAAAAAGCTTAATTTATCCATTCATCTTTTAATAGGTAACAAATATAATATTTTAGTTGTTGTAACAAAGTTTTGGCAAAGCCGTCTTTATAGATAAAAAATCGACAAAAAAAGATCATAAATCACTGTGACTTTATATACTAAATTTCGAGATTGAAATAAAAAAGATTAATTTTGACCCGACCAATTACACTAAAAATGACGTTTACAAAAACAACTGAACAAGCATCAAAGTACGAACATTTAGAAAAAATGTCAGTTCATGAATTGTTACTAAATATTAATGAGGAAGACAAAACTGTTCCCTATGCAGTCGAGAAAGCTTTACCTCAAATAGAAGCTTTAATTCCCGAAATAGTTACCAAACTAAAATTAGGAGGCCGATTATTTTATATAGGAGCAGGAACATCAGGACGCCTGGGTGTTGTTGACGCATCAGAATGTCCTCCTACATTTGGAGTTCCATTTGATTTAGTAAACGGCATTATTGCAGGTGGTGATACCGCAATTCGTCGTGCGGTAGAAAATGCCGAAGACAATCCAACTCAGGCTTGGCTTGACCTAAAATCACATAATATCGATCAAAATGATGTGGTTATAGGAATTGCAGCTTCCGGAACAACTCCTTATGTTATTGGCGGTTTGCAAACCTGTAATGAAAATAATATTGTTACAGGCTGTATTACCAACAATGAGGGAAGTCCGCTTGCATTGACTGCAAAATTCCCTATAGAAGTTGTAGTTGGTCCTGAATTTGTAACCGGGAGTTCGAGAATGAAAGCCGGAACAGCTCAGAAATTGGTTTTAAATATGATTTCGACTGCAGCCATGATTCAGCTAGGAAAAGTAAAAGGCAACAAAATGGTCGATATGCAGTTAAGTAATATTAAACTGGTTGATCGAGGCGTTAAAATGATTATGGGAGAAATCCCTGTTTCGTATGAGGAAGCCTCAGTATTATTAAAAAAATATGGCAGCGTAAGAAATGCTGTTGACAATTATAATAAGTAAGAGGTTTTATTTTAAACGCAAAGTCTGCAAAGAATTTTACGCAAAGTTCAAAAAGCTTCTCGATCAATCTTTGTCAAAGTTTAAAACTTTGATAAAGATTTATCTAAGTTTTAAACCTGAAACAAAAAAACAAAATGGCAACAAACAAACAATTATTAGGAAAAGGAATTAAATATTTAACAGGCGCTCTGCCTTTGATGTTTCTTGGGCCATCGTTGATTTATAATGCTTTTATGAATCAGCATACTAATTGGCATTATTTAGTTTTAGGAATTGGAATTGCAGCTTGTTTGGGTTCTATGGTTTTGATTTTTTTAGGTTTGAAAATTATAATGAAAGGTTTGTTTAATGACTAAATTAATCTATATAACGGCCTGACCACTTTAATCTCTACAATTTAATATCCAAACACACTCATGGAAGGTATAATTCACATTCAAAAAACGTTCGAAAAAGTTATTTATATTGATAAAAAAATAAACAATCGGGAGTTTGAGGATTGTGTTTTTAAAAACTGTGATTTTTCAAACAGTAATTTTAATTCCAATACTTTTTTAGACTGCGAATTTATTGATTGTAATCTTTCTATGACCAGTCTGGCCGGAACGAGTTTAAAAAACGTAACTTTTAAAAACTGTAAACTTCTTGGAATCGCTTTTCACGAATGTGACGACTTTTTGTTTCAGGTCTATTTTGAAGAATCAGTTTTAGATTATGCTTCTTTTTCTAATAAAAAAATGCCCAAAACGAAGTTTATTAATTCCTCTATTAGAGAAGTAACTTTTGTTGGCACTAATTTAACCAGTTCTGTATTTGACAATTGCAATTTAGATGGCGCTATTTTCAACGAAACACAATTAGCCGCAGTCGATTTTAGAACGGCTTACAATTATAAAATTGATCCCGAATTTAATGCCATGCGAAAAGCTCAATTCTCAACTCAGGGAATTGTGGGGCTTTTAGATAAATACGATATTAAAATTGTGTAAATAATTTTTCTGAAAAAACCGTTGCGAAACAACAATTCCGTTTATAAAACTATAATCATGGAGACAAATGAATCTTATTTAGAAAGCGTTAAAAAGCAGTTTTTATATTATAAAACACTGGGTGAAAAAGCAATGAATCAATTAGACGCGGAGCAGCTTTTTACCGAAATAAACGAAGATACCAACAGCATTGCCACAATTGTAAAGCACGTTTCAGGCAATATGCTTTCGCGCTGGACCGATTTTCTGACTTCTGATGGTGAAAAGGAATGGCGAAACCGCGATTCTGAATTCGAAAATGACTTACAATCAAAGGAAGAAGTTTTTGAAGTTTGGAACAAAGGCTGGGATTGTTTTCTGGATGCATTAAATAATTTAAAACCTGAACAGCTTTCGGATATTATTTACATTCGAAATGAAGGCCATACAGTAATTGAAGCCATAAATCGTCAATTGGCTCATTATCCGTATCATATCGGACAGATTGTTTTTTATGCCAAACAACTGAAAAAGAGTTCTTGGGACAGTTTATCAATTCCGAAGAATAAATCAGGAAATTATAACGCCGAAAAGTTTGCCAAAGAAAAAGAAATCAAGAACTTTACCGATGACGAATTAAAGAGATTAACGTAGAGATTTTAGATTTTAAAATCGAAATTTCATGTCTTTTTTGTCAGTCTGAGCGAAGTCGAAGACTTAATGAAACAAGAATCCCTTCGACTCCGCTCAGGGTGACATAAAAACGACAAGCCTAGCCCTGATGGAAGCGGCATCCTCTTGTGGGGATCCCGAGGCTTCGGAAACCACAAAAGATATAGCGGACAGCAGCATTAAGCTCCTAAAAAAACAACTTATTTAAAATGAAAAAAATACTATTCTTATTTCCAATACTGGCTTTGGTATCATGTTATAACGCAGAGCATAATTGTAAAGATTTTAAAAACGGAAAATTCAAATTTGAGTTTGAAGTAAACGGCGTTAAAAAAACGACTTTTTTCGAGCGTAAAGACAGTATTGAAATCGAAACTTTTGAAGGAAAAACAGACACAGCTACCATACGCTGGGTTAGCGACTGCGAGTACGTCCTGCAAAAGAAACACCCGAAAAACATGGCTGAGGAAAAAGCGATCAGCATGAAAATTTTAACGACATCAAAAGATTCTTATACATTTGAATTTGGAATGGTAGGTTCTGAAGAAAAACAACGCGGTAAAGTTTTTAAGGTTGAATAAAAGTTAAAGTCCCTATTAGGGGCTTTTTTTATATCACTGAATTCTCTTATACATAGTTTAGATTAAAAAAACCTTTGCCCCTTTGTCACTTTGCATCTTGTAACTTATATACAAAAATAAAAAATGTTTCTTTTACATTTCTATTTTAAATAGTATTTTAGAACTCTAATCTAACCCAATGAAAAACACCATTTCGCAAAGAGTTGCCGACTTTTTAAAGAATTATCCGCCATTTAATTTCCTGCATTCCAAAGACCTGGAGAAGCTTTCGGAACAAATTTCTATTGTTTATAAAGATAAAGATGCGGTAATTTTTGCCGAAAATGATAAAACACACGATTCTTTTTATGTCGTTCATAAAGGTGCGGTTGCCCTTAAAAAAAGCACTAAAAATACAGTTTTGGACATGTGCGACGAAGGCGATATATTTGGCTTGCGTCCGCTTTTGGCACAAGAAAACTACATTATGGAAGCCATAGCGCACGAAGAAACTATTCTTTATGCAATTCCTATTGCGGTTTTTAAACCTTATGCACTTGAAAACAGAAATGTGGGTAATTTCCTGATCGAAAGTTACGCTTCGAACACTAGAAATCCGTATTCAGATATCCATAAAGACAAATTATATGGTGATGATGATTTATTAAATGAAAACCGCCATTCAAATAATGATTCATTTGACTTAGCGCCAATAAAATATTCCAAAAAAATAGTCACTTGCAGTCCATCGACAACCGTTAAGGAAGTGGCCAAAATCATGAATAAAAAGAAAGTGGGTGCCATTTTAATTGTCGATGAAATGCTGCCAATTGGCATCTTAACAGATAAAGATCTTCGCAATAAAATTGTAACGGGAGATTATTCGATCATGACTACGGCAGAAACCATTATGACCAAACCTGTTATAACTTATCCTAAAAAGATGACCGTTACCGAGGCTCAAATGGCAATGATGAAAAGCAATATCAGTCATTTATGTCTTACCAAAGACGGCACTGTTAACACCAAAGCTGTTGGGATTTTATCGAAACATGACGTCATGGTAGCTTTAGGAAACAATCCTGCCGTTTTGATTAAAGCTTTAAAAAGAGCAAAAAAAACAAAGGAAATAAAACCAATCCGAAACCGAATCATGCAGCTTCTTCAGGGATATTTAGATCAAAACATCCCGATGACTTTGATTTCTAAAATCATAACAGAACTCAACGAAGCCTGCACCACTCGTGTTATCGAGATTTGTTTAGAAAAAATGAGCAGTCCGCCTCCTGTAAAATTTGCCTGGCTGGCGCTTGGAAGCCAAGGCAGAGGCGAACAAATGCTGCATACTGATCAGGATAATGCGATTGTTTATGAAAATGTCTCGGAAGTATTTAGGGATGAAACGAAAGTGTACTTTCTGAAATTTGCTTCGCTGGTCAATAAAGGCCTTTTTGATATTGGTTACGAATACTGCCCGGCCGAAATGATGGCTTCGAACCCAAAATGGTGCATGAGCCTTGACGAATGGAAAAGTCAGGTGCATCACTGGATTACAAATCCTGGGAAAAATGAAGTCTTGCTTTCGTTTATTTTCTTTGACTACAGCACGACGTATGGCGATTCCGAAACCGTGAATCAGTTATCAGATTATATTTTTGAAACCATAAAAGCAAATCCTATTTTTTATATGCATTTGGTTAGCGGTGCTTTGCAAAGCCCATCCCCTACTGGTTTCTTTAGGCAATTTTTGGTTGAGCAAGACGGAGCCAACAAAGATAATTTTGATATTAAAAGAAGAGCTTTAATGCCGTTGACAGATGCTGCCCGTGTTTTAATTTTATCCCATTCGGTAAAATCAATAAGCAATACGGCGGAGCGTTTTGAAAAGCTGGCCGAGCTTGAGCCTAACAACAGAGAATTGTATTTATCCTGTTCGTATTCGTTTAAAGCTTTGCTGAAATTCAGAACCAAACAAGGTCTTTTACATCACGATTCGGGTCAGTTTATTGCCTTGGAATCTTTATCAAAAATGGAAAAAATTAAGCTGAAACGTACTTTTAAAACAATTAAAGAACTTCAGGAATTGATTTCGGTGCGTTTTAATATTTCAAATCTCGTATAGCAATGGGTTTATTCAATTTTTGGAAAAAAGAAGAAAATCTCTTTGATGAAAACATTACTATCGAAGAAACAAGATTTGTAGTTTTAGACACCGAAACAACAGGATTTGATTATGAAAACGACCGCATTTTGTGCATTGGCGCTTTGGTCCTTCAAAACGGAATAATCTCTGTACAGGATAGTCTGGAAATTTATTTACAGCAGGACCATTACGATAAATCGACAGCACAGATTCATGGCATTTTAAGAGATTTTATTCTTAAACGCCCCACCGAATTAGAAGCTCTACAACAGTTTTTAACTTTTCTGGGCGATTCTATTATCATAGCTCATCATACCATTTTTGATGTCACTATGATAAATAAAGCACTCGAAAGAAATGGGCTTCCTGAACTTACCAATAAAACATTAGACACGGCCTATTTGTATAAAAAAACGCTGATTAAGTCACATCTGTTTGAGCGCAAAGACCATTATACTCTAGATGATCTGGCTGATAAGTTTGATATTTCTAAAAAAGACCGTCACACAGCTTTAGGCGATGCTTACATAACTGCTATTGCATTTCTTAAAATCGTAAAGAAATTACGTGAGAAAAAAGCAATTTCGTTAAACCAGCTTTTTAAATAATTAAGATATTATTAAGAAGCTTAAATTTACATTTGAGCCCAAAATTTACGATTTAATAATACAAGCCTTATTATTTATTAGCAATAAGAAAAAATTCCCATAACATCTATTTTGTTTTTGGTAGATAGCTTTGCTTCAATCAAAAAAAACAAAAACACAGTTATGAAATTCAATTTTTTAAAATCAGTTGCATTGCTTGGTATTACAGGATTCTCTGTAATAGGCTGTCAAAATGATGACAACAAAGAACCATCAAACGATGTAAATACAAGCATCGATTTTACCTCTCACTCAAAAGTTCCTGCTTTTGTTTACCCAATGACAGGTTTTGAAAATTTAAAAATCAGCACTTTAATTGCTAGTTCTGATGTGTTGCCGGATTCACCTGCTTTTATTTATGGCGCACAACCTGATGGCGCAGGATTAATGAAAAATCCAAGTGGAGATGGTTACATCTTAATTACCAATCACGAAATCCTTCAATCAGTTTCCAGAGTTTATTTAGACAAAACTTTTAAACCTGTAAAAGGAGATTATTTAGTTGACGGAGTTGGAGGTTTAACACGTTTGTGTTCTGCAACATTGGCAACACCGGAAATCCACGGATTTGGTCCTGTCTTTTTAACTGCAGGAGAAAGCGGTCAGGAAAGTATGGTTCACGGAATTAACCCATTAGGATTATCTACAGATAAGAGCAGAACTGACAGAGTTTTACCGGCTTTAGGAAAAGCAAGTATGGAAAATGCTGTACCGCTTCCAAAAGATGCTTATCCTGGTAAAACCGTTATTTTGATCGGAGAAGATCAATCTTATGCTACTTCACATGTAAGTGCCGGACAATTGATTATGTACATGAGTTCTGTTGGTGATTTATCTAACGGAAAATTATACGCCCTAAAAAGAACTGACGGAAACCAAGTTGAAACAGACATGAAATTGGGCAGTTCATATCCGGTTTCTTTTGTTGAAATTCCAAATGCTAAAAACTTAACAGGAGCAGTAATTAATACTACTGTAAATGACTTAAAAGCAATTCGTTTTTCAAGAGTTGAAGATGTAGATTACAGAAAGGAAGCGCAAGCAACAATAGAGAAGTTTATTTTACAGCAACAGGTCAGGCTACCAATAATGCTCCGGTTGATGGATATACTATGTGGGGACGCGTTTATAAACTAAAAATGGATGCTGCAGATCCTCTTAAAGGAACTTTAGAGTTAGCTGTTGAAGGAGACAGTACTCCCGGAACCGGAATAATCAATCCAGATAACTTATGTGTAACAGAAAACTATGTTTACATTCAGGAAGATGGTGACAGCTATTATGCTGATGCTAAACACGATTCATACATCTGGCAATACAACATCGCTACAAAACAAAACAAACCGTGGTTAAACATGAACCATAAAAGAACTGATGCTGCCTGGAATACTTTATACAACCAAACCGGAGAAATGAGATTTGGAAGCTGGGAATTTGGTGCAATGCAGGACATTTCAGATATCATTGGTGTTCCAGATACTTTCACGGTAAATATTCATCCTCATACCTGGCAGAGTGATGCATTTAAAAATGCTGATGGCTCAGGAACTCAAACTAACAAAGAGGGCGGACAAACTGTAATTATTAGAAACGTACAACGATAATAAGCACAGCCAAAATCTATTAACAACCCTTATTTTTTCAATAAGGGTTGTTTCTATTACAATACTATTATGAAATTAAAACACTTTATTTTCCTATTGTCAACGCTTTGTTTTTTCTTTTCATGTCAAAAAAATGAAGTTTCAAAAACAACGATTAAACAAAATCTGCTTGTTGATTTAACTAAGTTAAGCAATGAAATTATTCAATTTCAGAAACTTGTAAGTAATAATTCATCTCAAAAAGACATTCTGGAGCAGTTTAAAAAATCCCGTCTGGTTTATAAAAAGGTCGAATGGGCGATTGAATATTTTATTCCGGAAACTGCCAGATTTATGAACGGCCCGGCATTGGATGAAATGGAATTAGAAGAAAACAGATCTTTTGAGCCACACGGTTTTCAGGTTATGGAAGAAATGATTTATCCTGAATATGAAGCTGAAAACAAAGAAAATCTTATCAGGGAATTAAATATTTTTCAATCGAATGTAAAGCAGCTGAAAAGTACATTTGAAGTTATTACTATCAGTGATGATTATGTTTTGGATGCGATTCAGCAGAATGTATTCAGGGTTATTGCTTTAGGAATTACCGGCTTTGACAGCCCGATTTTACAATCGTCGATTCCAGAAGCCGGACAAAGTTTAATTGTCATTCCTGAATCGCTGGAAAAAATAAATGCCCATAATAAATCATTAGCAGAATTAAAAAAACTGACTTCAAAAGCACAAAACTATTGCCAGAAGAACAACAACTTTAATGCTTTTAACCGAGCTGTTTTTATATCCGAATATCTCAATCCGATTTCTAAAAAGATAAAAGCGTTCCAAAAGGAAGAAAACATTAAAAACGTAAAAAAAAGCAGTCCATTAAAACCCACAATTGAAACTTTATTTGATAAAGATGCTTTTGATGTAAACGCATTTGTACTTTCAGACGAATATAATTTTACGAAAGAAAAAGCTGTTTTGGGAGAAAAATTGTTTTATGACAAAAGTCTTTCTAAAAACAACGATCGAAGCTGTGCAAGCTGTCATCATCCAGAAAAAGCATTTACTGATGGTTTAAAAACAAACATTTCCCTGACCGGATCTAATTTAGCCCGAAATACGCCAACTCTAACTTATGCTTCACTACAAAATGCTCAATTTTGGGATATGCGCCAGTTAGATTTAGAAAAACAAAGTGTTGATGTGATTCAGAATAAGGATGAAATGCATGGTTCTATGGAAAATATTCATGCTAAAATCCTAGTGGATAACGATTACATTAAGTTGTTTAAAAAAGCATATCCAAAAACATCAAAACCAGAAGCCTGGCAGATTCAGAATGCGATTGCGAGTTACATACGATCATTAAATTCGTTCGATTCAAGATTTGATGAATATATGAGAGGAAGCAAAAAGAGTCTCAACAATCAGGAAATCGAGGGAATGAACCTTTTTATGGGAAAAGCAAAATGTGCTACATGCCATTTTACGCCTTTGTTTAACGGAACGGTTCCGCCTAGTTATTCTAAAACTGAACATGAAGTTATAGGAACTCCAAATGAAGCTTCGGGAAAAACATTAAGTCCGGATAAAGGCCGTTACCTGTACAACAAAATGCCGCAATTAGCAGGCGCTTTCAAAACCCCAACAGTAAGAAACGCTACCATTACTGCTCCATATATGCATAACGGAGTTTTTAGAACCCTGGAAGAAGTAGTTTCTTTTTACAATAAAGGCGGCGGACAAGGTTTAGGCTATGAAGTAGAAAATCAAACTCTACCTTTTGACAAACTCAATTTAACGGTAAAAGAAGAACAAGTTCTTGTGGCTTTTATGAAAACGCTTACGGACAAAAGGTATCAATAAACGAATACCAAATTTAAACGCCGGAAAAGTTTAATTTCCGGCGTTTTTTATTAGTTGGTCTATTAGAATTCACTTTCCTTATTGTATAGATAGATTCTGTTCCAATGTGTTTTTCCTTTGCTATATCTGCCTAATGAATCAGGTTTTCGATATATTTTTTTAGAAAAATATCCTTCTTTTTTAAAATATATTATACTCGGCAAATTTGGTTTTAATTTCACGCAAAAATATCCGGTGCTATCTGTTTTTCTTGTATTGCCATTTACATCTACAAAAACATTTTGAATTGGTTTTTCTGTAGCATAATCATATACATAACCATCAAACTTCTTATTATTAGTGCAGCTGCAAAATAATAATATTAGAAAAATATAACTGTTTTTCATCTCCAATTAATTTGTAATTCTTACGTTTCTGTTTCGTAGAAACAAAGAACTATAAAAACAAATATATGTTTAAGGAGTTCAAAAAAACTTCTCCAATAAGTTTTAAAAATATAATTATAAGGTTTTTAACTTTTAACATTCCATAAAAAAAACGCTAAGAATAATTTCTTAGCGTTTTCATTTTTTTAGTCTAAAACCAAACCTATCTGGCCATCGTCGTCTAATTCTGTTTCGACTGAATCGTCTTCTGATAATTCTAGTTTCTCAGGAATTTCTTCAACGGGTTCATCGTAAGGAAGCGGATCGAGCAAATTAACCTGTTTTAATTTATCTGTTGTTAATTGATTTCCTAAAGCTTTAAAACCTTTTACAGCTATGAAATCCTCAACGTCAATATGTAAATCTTCTTTTTGAACTCCTTTTACTTTAGCAAAAACCAATTGTGCCACCGGACGATAATCCGTCGACACGATTTCTAATTGCGAATTTGGATGATCAGTAATAAAACTCTCTTCTTTACCTTCATTTTCTACAAGAAAACGTTTTAAGAAATAACGTTCTTTTTCTCCATCATAATAAATCGCTGAAATTGGTTTTTTAGGCTTCCATTTTTCCAAAACGATCATATCTTCCTCAAAATGAGTCGATAATTCCGGAATAATAACTTTCAACTTACCCGTCTGACTTATTACTAAGATTTTATCGCTTGGCTTAAATTCTCCCAGCAATTCGCCTCTTCCATCAACATTTAAACGCTTTACCGTATCATCAAACCAAACTTTTCTTGGCAGTAAAGTTGAAATTCCTTTCTCTTTTAATTCGATTTTCTTGATTGGATATTTAGTCACCAAATTTCCTTTTGATCCTCGGCCTTTGATCGCCAATTTAGCAAAATCAATATCGAATTTCAATTTCTTAATGGTTCCAATCTGACGCAGTAAAATGGTAACGACCTCGGCTTCTCCATTTGGATTGTGTGAAAAATATACAACCTGCGAACCATTTGTTCCATTAGTTAAATCGTAAGCTTTATCACGCGTTACCCCGGTCACATTAAAACGTTTGATATAAGAAGGACCTGACTTACCATCGCGATACATCATGTTGTAAATCGTACGTTTATCGCTCTTATCAAAAACGGCAACATGTATAATATCTTTTCCGATAAAGGTTTTGGCATCAACTTTTGTAATCATCATGGTTCCGTCTCGCAAAAACACAATTACATCATCAATATCAGAACAGTCAGCAACGTATTCGTCTTTCTTTAAACTGGTTCCTACGAAACCTTCTTCTCGGTTTACAAAAAGTTTTGTGTTACGTAAAACTACTTTTGTAGCCTCAACATTATCAAAGACACGAAGCTCAGTCTGGCGTTCACGGCCTTTTCCGTATTTCTCTTTTAATTTAGTAAAGTAAGCTATTGCAAAATCTGTTAAATGCTCCAGATTATGCTCAACCTCTTTCATTTCTTCTTCTAACCTGGAAATTAATTCATCAGCTTTATCAGAATCGAAACGTGTAATACGGATCATCGGAATTTGAGTCAATCGCTGTAAATCCTCATCCGTAATTTCTCTAACGAATGATTTCTTGAAAGGCTCAAATCGATCATATAAATATTTGTAAAGAGATTCTCTGTCTCCATACAATTTAAAGTCAATGTACATTTCTTCGCGAATGAAGATTTTCTCTAAAGTAGAAAAATGCCATTTGTTTTTTAATTCTTCTAACTGAATTTCTAATTCCTGACGCAGCAAATCAACTGTTCTGTGAGTTGAAATTTTCAACATTTCAGAAACACCTATAAACAACGGTTTATTGTCTTCAATAACACAACCTAAAGGCGCAACAGAAGTTTCGCAGGCTGTAAAAGCAAATAAGGCATCAATTGTTTTATCTGGTGAAACACCCGGGAAAAGATGAATCAAAATCTCAACATCGGCAGCGGTGTTGTCTTCAATTTTCTTGATTTTGATTTTGCCTTTATCATTGGCTTTCAAAATACTATCAATTAAACTTGAGGTATTAGTCGAAAACGGAATCTGCGTAATGACCAATGTATTCTTGTCTAATTGCGAAATCTTAGCACGCACACGTACACGTCCGCCACGCATACCGTCGTTATAATTGGAAACATCGGCAATACCAGCGGTCATAAAATCTGGATAAAGCGTAAAAGCTTTTCCTTTTAAAATTTTAATCGAAGCATCGATTAACTCGTTAAAGTTATGAGGAAGTACTTTTGTAGAAAGTCCAACCGCAATCCCTTCTGCTCCCTGCGCCAAAAGCAGCGGGAATTTTACCGGAAGATTATTGGGTTCTGCACGACGACCATCATACGAAACACCCCAATCTGTAATTTTAGGAGAATATAAAACCTCCAAAGCAAATTTAGATAAACGTGCCTCAATATAACGCGAAGCTGCAGCTCCGTCGCCTGTTAAAATATTACCCCAGTTTCCCTGGCAGTCAATTAATAAATCTTTTTGTCCAATCTGCACCATGGCGTCACCAATACTAGCATCTCCGTGTGGGTGATACTGCATGGTGTGCCCTACTACATTGGCAACTTTGTTATATCGACCATCATCCAGCTCTTTTAAAGAGTGCATAATACGACGCTGAACCGGTTTAAATCCGTCCTCGATAGCAGGAACTGCACGTTCCAGAATTACATACGAAGCATAATCCAAAAACCAGTCTTTGTACATTCCCGTTACTTTGGTAATAACGTCTTCGCCTTCTTCTTCTTGGTTTTCGTAAAAATGCTGCCCTTCAAAATGCTTAGCATCTACATCGATAATCTCATCGTCATCTCCATCCTGATTATCCATCAGGTTTTCATCTGAATTATTCTCGTCGTCGTTTGGAATTATGTTATCGTCTTCTTCGTCTTTCATATATTTTGTTCAGTATAACTACTAAAAATTCTTCTATAATTCTTTATTCTTTCTTCTAAACCTCCACCAGCTCATCAATCTCCACCTTCAAATTCTTGATAATAAAATCTTGTCTGTCTGGTGTGTTTTTCCCCATATAGAAAGATAATAACTGCTCAATCGAAGTGTTTTTATCCATCATAACCGGATCAAGGCGGATGGTATCTCCAATAAAGTTCTTGAACTCATCTGGCGAAATCTCTCCCAAACCTTTAAATCGGGTGATTTCCGGCTTTGGTTTTAGTTTTTCGATCGCGTCTTTTCTTTCTTCTTCAGAATAACAGTAAATCGTTTCTTTTTTGTTTCGAACCCTGAAAAGAGGGGTCTGTAAAATGTACAAATGCCCTTCTTTTATTAATTCAGGGAAAAACTGAAGAAAAAACGTAATCAACAACAAACGAATGTGCATTCCATCGACATCGGCATCGGTTGCGATTACGATATTGTTGTAACGTAGTTTTTCTAATCCGTCTTCAATATCCAACGCGGCTTGAAGTAAATTGAATTCTTCGTTTTCATACACAATTTTTTTCGTCATTCCGTATGAATTCAAAGGTTTACCACGTAAACTGAAAACGGCTTGCGTATTCACGTCACGCGACTTTGTTATCGATCCGGAAGCCGAATCTCCCTCGGTAATAAAAAGCGTGCTTTCTAAGTTTCTTGGGTTTTTAGTATCTGGAAGATGCGCTCTGCAGTCTCTTAATTTTTTATTATGAAGATTGGCTTTTTTAGCACGATCTGTCGCCAGTTTTCTAATGCCTGATAATTCTTTTCGCTCGCGTTCTGCCTGCAATATTTTACGCAATAAGGCTTCAGCTGTCGTTGGATTTTTATGCAGGTAATTATCTAACTTGGTTTTGATAAAATCATTAACGAATGTACGAACAGAAACTGCCGGCGTTCCGTCATCAGAACCCATATCTGTAGAACCTAATTTTGTTTTGGTCTGAGACTCAAAAACCGGTTCCATTACTTTAATACTAATTGCACTTACAATCGATTTTCTAACATCTGATGCTTCGAAATTCTTATTGTAAAACTCACGAATCGTTTTTACAACGGCTTCACGATAGGCCGCTAAGTGCGTTCCTCCCTGCGTGGTATTCTGACCGTTTACAAAAGAGTGATATTCTTCGCTGTACTGCGTTTTACTGTGTGTTAACGCAACCTCGATATCATGCTCTTTTAAGTGGATAATTGGGTATTCTAAATCTTCTTCACTGATTGTTTCTTCTAATAAATCACGAAGTCCGTTTTCTGAATAATATTTTTCTCCGTTAAAAATAATCGTCAAACCATTGTTTAAGTAACAATAGTTTTTGACCATTTTGATCACATATTCTAAACGGAATTTATAGTTTTTGAAAATCGTTTCATCCGGCGTAAAAGTAACTTTTGTTCCTTTGCGCTTAGTAGTTTCAATTACATCTTCTTCTGAAACTAAATTTCCGGCAGAAAACTCCGCCGCTTTTTGTTTATCATCACGAACAGATTCTACTCGGAAATAATTAGAAAGCGCATTAACCGCTTTTGTTCCGACCCCATTCAAACCAACTGATTTCTGGAAAGCTTTAGAATCGTATTTTCCACCTGTATTCATTTTCGAAACTACATCGACTACTTTTCCTAACGGGATTCCACGTCCGTAATCACGAACAGAAACCGTTTTGTCTTTAATCGTAACTTCTATAGTTTTTCCTGAGCCCATTACGAACTCATCGATACAGTTATCTAAAACCTCTTTTAAAAGAATGTAAATACCATCGTCCGGAGAAGAACCGTCTCCCAATTTTCCGATGTACATCCCTGGACGCATACGAATATGTTCTTTCCAGTCGAGTGATCGAATATTATCTTCGGTATATTGATTTTGCTCTAGCATAAGGTGAATTGGATTTTTGGCTAATGTACCATTTATCGGTAAAAAATGAAAGCGTATTTTTTTTTTGTTATGAATAATAACAGTTTAAAAATCTATTTAAATTGATTTTAAAATAAAACGGACGCCAAAATTATCAAAAAACTGCATTTTCAGCAAAAAAATACTATTTGATTCCTAGTACTTCTTTTGCCAAAGCAATCATTTCGGGAGTTCCTGTGTTTTTATTTTTTTCGTCAGAAAGCTTTACTACGCCCTGCCAATGTATATTATCTGGTTTTGTATCGGTTAATTTAATCACCATATTCATCGCTGGAAGACCTACATCATTGGTAAAATTTGTTCCAATTCCGAATGACATTTTTATTTTATCATGACAGAAATCGACTATTGTTTTTACCTTATCGTAATTAAGCGAATCCGAAAAAACAATGGCTTTGGATTTTGGATCAATTCCCATTTTAACATAATGAGCAATTACCTTTTGCGCAAACTCAATTGGATCTCCGCTGTCATGCCTAACGCCGTCAAAAAGTTTGGAGTATTTTTTATCAAATTGATTGAAAAATATCTCTGTTGTATATGTATCTGTTAAGGCAATTCCGAGGTCGCCTCCATAAACTTGTGTCCAATGTTCTAAACTAATCAAATTAGCCATTTTAAAGCCGTATTGTGCCGCATGAAACATAAACCATTCGTGTGCGTGTGTACCTAACGGTCTTCGGTTATTAACCATGGCAAAATGGACATTACTTGTACCAATAAAACTTTGTCCGCCGTATGTTTGCAAAGTTTCGTTGACTAAATCGTGCACATCATAAGAATGACGGCGTCTTGTTCCAAATTCTAAAATAGAAACACCAAGCTTATTGTAGTTATCGATTTTTTCTTTCGTAAGACTTTTTACAGCTTCGTCATTTAAGCGAATTAGGTGATTTGCTTTATAAAACAATTCTGAAATTAAAGCCATCAGAGGTACTTCCCACAAAATGGTTCTGTACCAAAAACCTTCAACCGTAACTTTTATTTCTGAACCTTCCTGACTAATTTGAACTTCAGAAGGATCGAAACTATAACCTTGCAGAAAATCTAAATAAGTAGGATCGAGATAAGGGCAATAGTGCGATAAATAACTCTTTTCTTCTTTTGTTAAACGCAAATTTGACATTGCATCAACTGAACGTCGAAGCAAATCTGCAAAACCTTCCGGAAACACATGTTTACCCCGATTTATAAATCCGTACCGAACTTTCGCCTTTGGAAAAAGTTTAATTACGGCATGCTGCATTGTAAATTTATAGAAATCATTATCTAAGATCGATTTCAAAAAAGTTGTTTCCATGGCATATTAATTCGAATCCTGAATTGCTAAGATACGCCAAATCAATAAAAGAAGAAAATTCAATCAAACAAAGATCAAATTCTTTCTTTTTGAACCAGTTTATAAGACACAATGCTGTTAGTATCTATAAAAATTGTAATATACTCCCCAACATTATTATCATATAAAATTTGAAATTCCAGACCTCCTCTTTTTTCTTTAGCATTCTGAACTTTAACAGGCTGGTTCTTCTTATTGAGATAAAAAACCTGATTAGACTTAGAGACATTTTTAATCTCAAAAGTTAATTTTTCTCCATTTCTGACTTCTAATATTCCAGATTCCGGAGATTTTATTTTATAATCTTTTTCTATTGTCTTATTGTAAATCAAGGGGCCGTTAAGAAAATCATCTTTACTTAATCTAGTTCCTAAATAAGAACCTGAATCCGGAAAATGTTTCGCGAAGAAATAGTCCGGGTCTGTGTCAAAATAAATTGGTGCAAAATCATTTACCATTCTTCCTTTACTGCTGTCATAATAACCTTGTCCCCAAGTCACATCGACTAAACGCCATTTTTTATCAATTAAAACCATGTTCCAGGCATGATTGGAAAAAGTTGTTTTACGCCCAATGTCTCGCAGTGAAGTTTTAGAATCTCCGCGAATTATTTCACATTTTAACCCAACAGATTCGGCTAAATATTGATATAAAGCAGTAAAACCTTCACAAACAGCCTTTTTAGAATTAAATGCTTTCTGGATCAAATCATCATTTAGCTGTTTGATTTTTCGTTGTTTTTCAGCTTCTGAAGAATAACTAAAACCGCGAACTTTAGGCGGATTTAAAAAGGCATTGTAATCGTATTTTATATTGAGTGCTATCCAGGTATAAATAGCACGCGCCCGATCATGATCGGAATTAAAATCTTTCTCGATTTTTTGAGCTAATTTTTCTGTAGTATTAAAGCTTTTAGGATATTTTGCAACGATTTTATCTACTTCACTAAGCTTTTGAGCGAAGGTAAAATTTAGAAAAAAGATATGCAGAAAAAGAAATACAAAAGCAGTTTTGGGAATTCTCATTTTAGAAACAATCTTTAATAATTTCTTTTAACTCTTTGTCTAATTCTGCATTAGAAATTTGATTTTTCTCTAAATCAAAATTAGCATTGAATGCCGGAAGCGAAAATGAAGCTTTAATCTCGGCACCGTATCTTGGTAAAGCATTGCGAGCGATCTCAAGAACTGATGCTCCGCCTCTGGTTCCGGGTGAAGTAGCCATTAAAAGCATTGGCTTTTTCTGAAAAACTTCCTTATTAATTCTCGAACTCCAATCGAATATGTTTTTAAATGCAGTGGAATAATTATTATTGTTTTCTGCCAAAGAAACCACTAATATATCTGCGCTTTCAAGTTTAGCAAGAAAAGCTTTGGCAAGTTCATGCTGACCTATTTCTTTTTCAACATCAACGCTGAATAGAGGCATTTCAAAATCGTTTAAATCTAAAATTTCTACATCGGCATTTTCAAACAAACCAGATGCATAAGTCGCTAATCGTTTATTGATTGAATGCTGGCTGTTACTTCCTCCAAAGGCTATTATTTTCATATTCGTGGTATTTATTTTTTTTAACTACAAAGTTCTTGCCATATATTTTTTACGATTAACCTTTGAGGCTAAGTATTATTTTTCGATTTCATAAATCTCCTTTTGAATCTCAACTGAATATTCATTAGGATAAATTTTACCACCGTAAGATTTTGCATATACTTTCGTAAATTCTGCTCCAAAATACAGAATAATTGCCGAATAATAAACCCAAACCAGAATTATTATCACAGATCCTGCAGCACCATAAACAGAGGCTACGGTAGAACTTCCCAGATAAAAACCGATTGCAAATTTACCAATCATAAAAAGCACCGCTGTAACTCCCGATCCTATAAAAGCATCTTTCCATCTTATTTTTCCGTCTGGTAAAGTCCTGAAAATAATCGTAAAGAGCAGTGTTATACTTGCCAGAACAATTATAACATTCACCACATAAAATAAATAAACAGTACTCTCCGGGAAATATATTTTTAAGCGTGAGCTTACTAAATCTAATGTTGTATTTACCAAAAGACTGACCAGCATTAAAAAACCTACAGAAGCAATCATTGAAAAAGACATTAATCTATTTTGAATAAACTTTTTAACTCCTTTATCTGGCTTAGCTCTCAGCCCCCAAATAAAATTAATAGAACTTTGTATTTCGGCAAAAACCCCTGAGGCTCCTATCAACAACATCACAATTCCGAAGATGGTTGCAAACATATTATCACCGGATAATTGAACATTTTTTATCGCTTCCTGAATTTGACCCGCTGCACTATTACCAACCATTCCGTTTATTTGTCCGTATAATTGACCCGTTACCGCATCTTCTCCAAAGAAAAAACCACAGATAGTAATGATAATAATCAACAAAGGAGGTAATGCAAATATGGTATAATAAGACAATGCTGCGCTTAGTTTAATTGCGTTGTCATCATTGAATTCTAAAAAAGTATTCTTTAGTAGAAACCATATTTTTGAAAAGATATTTTTGATTTTCATTTGCTGTTTTTTTGAGATACTCTCAAATTTACGCATTTATCAAAATCTTAAATTCTCGTTTTTTATTGGAATCTTATATTTTTTCCATGTTTGAACAACTATCAAATATTAGTAAAGTTTCTTGTATTCTCTATCAAATCCTAGTTTTTTAATTTTTAATATCTTTCTAAATTCAGTTCTAGTTGGCTTAATTATATAAGAAATTGAATCCAGCATCTTTCCTTTTATTTTTGTAACAGAATCAAGCTTTTTTAAGTCCTTTTTTTCATAAAGATTTTTGAAATTTAGAAATTCTTTTTTAAGTGAAAGGAACTCAACATTCCAATG
This sequence comes from Flavobacterium johnsoniae, assembly GCF_001879205.1. Classification (GTDB taxonomy): domain Bacteria; phylum Bacteroidota; class Bacteroidia; order Flavobacteriales; family Flavobacteriaceae; genus Flavobacterium; species Flavobacterium johnsoniae_A. The sequence continues at coordinate 411,206 of NZ_MLFK01000007.1, read as the reverse complement.
TATAGAATCTTTTGTGCTTAGAATCAATTGACCATCTATCCATTTTGCTTTTTGATTCATAGAAAACCTGAATAACGTATCTATCATTTTCATTGTCAAAAATATAGAATCTCCTTTTGGTTTTAAATCAAATTCTGTTCTAAAATCTTTGAGTACTAATTTTCCATTTACAATAATAGATTCTTCTTTTAAGGAATCTAATTCTCTTTTATGAATTATATTTTCATAGAAATATTCTTTTAAAATTCTGTCTTTCTCAATTCTAACAAAAGTCGAATCGTCATTTATATACAAACCTCTGAACTTAGTTGGAAAACGGTATAATTCAGAATCTTTATTAGGCTGCGGACTTTCAAAATATAAAACTACACAGTCTGTACAAGCTGGAGCATCTGATTTTTTACATGAAATAATTAAGATTACTATTGCTAAAATGAAAATTACCTTTTTCATAATTCAGCTTATTGATAATGACAAAAAATCCCTTTATCGTAAACCGTCCACAGACTTGCTTTTTGATTGGCGGCTTTCAAAGCAGAATTTGCCCAAGTATTGCAAGTATAAAAAAGACTGTAACTTCCTTTTGCTTCATAAAAAGCATCTTTTTTTCCGTAGCTGTGACCTTCAATCCATTCTGGGTGAATTGGATCGCTGAAGCTATCTGAAATATAATTAACCAGACTTTGATAATTTTCTTTTGAAATCAAAATGCGCTTACAATCATCACCTTCTTTTAATTGTTTAAAAAATGTAGTATGCATAGCTGACGAACTTACTCCAAAAGCTGCTTTTAACGCTGTGCTGGCTTTTAAATCTGACCACTCCGGCGTATCTAAGTAAAAACCTTTATCGCCCCAGCCAAAAGCGATAAAATTCATTACTGAATCTTTAGATTGGGTTTGACTGAATTGAATTTCGTTTCGCCAATCTTTAATTTCATTTTTTATCGGAACGACAATATCGGTGTGAACGCCGTTTGAAAGTATGTAAATAGGAATTGCATTTTGCTCCTCAACTTTTGCAATATCTGAATTGACTGTGATTTTAGAGATAAAATAAACCGAAACCACATAAAGAACAAGAAAACTGAAGATTCCGAGAAGTGTCCAGCCCAGAAATTTGAAGGTTTTTTTTAGCATTTTGATTAATTGATTTTAGATTAGTAATTGGTTAATTTTTCTGTAACCAATTTTTGAGCCAAAAATTTTGCTTCCTGAAAATGGCACACGGATTTTACGGATTCGTTTTCGCGAAAGCGCGGATTTTACACGGATTTTTTGAAAAGAGTGTTATCCTAAGTGAAGTCGGTGGACACGCAAGTAGTTCCATAGAGAATAAAGCCAATCTGTACGTTGCTTCGACTTCGCTCAGCTTGACAAACTTTGCGGAATTAATAGTAATGAGTATTGTATTTTTTATGTCATCCTGAACGAAGTCGAAGGACATGCTAGTAGCTCCATAAAGAATAAGCAAATCTGTAAACGACTTCGACTCGGCTCAGCGTGACAAAGTACCTTAAATTTCATACATAAAAAAAAACTGCTGAATCTCTCCAGCAGTTTTAATCTATTTTCTTGTTTCTTTCTTCTATTATATCTAAGAAAAAAGATTATACGTTAAAACGGAAGTGCATTACATCACCATCTTTAACTACATATTCTTTTCCTTCAACTTTAAATTTTCCAGCTTCTTTTGCTTTTGCTTCAGAACCATACTGAACATAATCTTCGTATGAAATAACTTCTGCACGGATAAAACCTTTTTCAAAATCTGTATGAATAACTCCAGCCGCTTGAGGCGCTGTAGCTCCAATATTGATTGTCCAGGCACGAACTTCTTTTACACCAGCTGTAAAGTAAGTTTGTTGTTTTAACAACTTGTAAGCTGCACGAATTAGAACTGATGCTCCAGGTTCTGTTAGTCCCATATCTTCAAGGAAAACCTGACGCTCTTCATAACTTTCTAATTCTGTAATATCAGCCTCTGCTCCTACTGACAGGATAATAACTTCAGCATCTTCATCTTTTACTAGTTCACGAACCTGATCTACATATTTATTTCCGTTTACAGCAGAACTTTCATCAACATTACAAACATATAAAACCGGTTTAGCTGTAATTAGCTGAAAACCTTCCATTAATACTTCCTCATCATTATTTTGAGGAATAACAGTTCTGGCAGATTTTGCCTGCAATAATGCTTCTCTAATTCTGTTTAATAAAGCTTCTTCTGTCTGAGCTTCTTTATTTCCAGTTTTTGCAGCACGTTTTACTTTTTCTAAACGTTTTTCGATCGTTTCCAAATCTTTCAACTGTAACTCGATATCGATCGTTTCTTTGTCACGAATTGGATTTACATTTCCATCTACGTGAACAATATTATCATTATCAAAACAACGCAAAACGTGAATAATGGCATTACATTCTCTAATGTTTCCTAAAAACTGGTTTCCAAGACCTTCACCTTTACTTGCTCCTTTTACCAAACCTGCAATATCTACGATATCTACGGTTGCCATTTGTACACGCTCTGGTTTTACCAACTCTTCTAACTTGTTGATTCTTGGATCCGGAACGTTTACAACACCAATATTAGGTTCGATTGTACAAAACGGAAAGTTGGCACTTTGCGCTTTTGCATTAGATAAACAATTAAATAATGTTGATTTTCCAACATTTGGTAATCCTACAATTCCTGCTTTCATCTGTTGTTTCTATTTATTTTATTCGGCTCTGAATTGATCAGGCCCGGCCATTAACAATTGTATTGTAATGATTTATGATTTACGTATATAATTTTTATTTCTGCCAAAAATGATATTTTCTGGCTTTAAAATTTTGCAAATATAAGATTTAATACCTCTTAACCGAAGTAAAAATGTGCATTAATATAATTTTACGCTGCCTGCCGAAAAAAACTCAACTTACACGCCTAATTTTTATCTGTTTCATCAAGGTAGTTTTGATCGATATACCAATCAAAAGATGAGTCTCAAGATCGCGCAGCCCGACAACAAACAAAAAATCCTGAACTCTAGTTCAGGATTTTTTTATATCTAAGACATTTCAAATTTCACAATCATCAATCAACCATCATCAATCAACCATTAACAATAAACAACAAACCATAAACCATAAACAAAAACTACATCTTAAACTCCAGCGAACTTACAATTGCTTTTTCTTTATCTGTAGCTGTAAAACCGGAGATATCCCAATAATTGGTCAGGATTTTATTCTTTTTATTAAAAAGAGATTTTTCTTTAAAAACATCGCTTTCATTGTATGTAAAATTCTGTCTGTTAAAATTTGTAGTTATAAAACTATTACGAACGTGAATCTTTTTTATCTCCTCTTTCAACATAAGATTATAAGCGATTTCTTCATTAGAACTCAGCAGATAATAATCGTCCCCATCTAATCTATAATCTACTTTTACAAATGATTTTGTAATATTTTTAGAATTCACGGCTGTTTTCTCTTCCATTTTATCCAAATTCTGAGGCGTGATATCAATTGTAAATTCAATAATCAGTTTCTTTTCCGGATCGTAGATAATCTCAAAATTATCGATTGCTTCTTTCGCTTTATCCAAAGGCGTAATCGTCATCACATAATAATCTTTGTTCTTTGCATGACCTCTGATAATAAAGTCATACTCTTTTTTGGCTTTTGGCTCCAAAAGAGGATCAAAGTATTTAAAATCAGCATAGTTCTTCATGACATTATTTAAATCATATCCTCTTAAATCTGCACTTACATCAGTTTCAAGCAAACCATACGATCTGTTTTGTTCTACCAGAAGTGTTGTAGAGGGATTTCCGGAAAACTGAAAATTAACTAACCCGTCGTTATAATAAGAATATTGATTATTGAGCATGAAAAACTCTCTAACGTAAACTTTAAGCCTATAAGATGATGCCAGTTTTTTTGATGAATTATCTACAAGTTTTTGAAGTACTTTTTGTGGAGACTGCTTAGAAAGAACAATTTCATCTAGTTTGTTGTTATTACTTTTTAGATAAACAATAAATTTTTGATCTCCGTTTAAAGATGTCCAGCGTACGGTCAGAGTTTCATAATTGGTTTCTGATACCTGTACATTAGAACCTCCGGTAAGCATAAAAGTAACCTTACCGTCTTTATTGCTCGATAAAATTTGTTTTGTCTTTAAAATTACAACAGTAGCATTTTCAATAGGCAGCAATGTCTCAATATCTTTTATAATTATAGAGTATTCTTCGCTTTGCGAAAAAACACTTACACTAAATAAGACAAAAAATAAAAGTATGATTTTCCTCATAAGCTTATTAAATTTTCACCTAAAGTATTATTTTTTTGTTAATAAAATAAACACTGAGATATAAAATATTACAAACCAATATAATAAGATTTTCAGATTTCGAATTACTCAAAAAAAAATCCTGAGTTTTAGCTCAGGATTTCAGATATCTTAAATAAATAATTTATTCATCACCATGCAGGAACGCTTGTCTATTTAACAAGGTTTCTTCATCTTCTACGTGATTATCGTCTGGCACACAACAATCAACAGGACAAACAGCAGCACATTGAGGTTCATCGTGAAAACCTTTACACTCTGTACATTTCCCAGGAACGATATAGTAAATTTCGTCCGAAATAGGAGTTTGTGCATCATCAGCATCAACTTCAGTTCCGTCAGGTAAAATTACAGTTCCTGAAAGACTTGTTCCATCTTTGTATCTCCAATCATCTGCTCCTTCATATATTGCTGTATTTGGGCATTCTGGTTCGCAGGCCCCACAGTTTATGCATTCGTCTGTTATAATTATTGCCATTTTGTTAGTCTTAAGGTTAAAAGTCTTAAAGTTATAAAGTCAAACAAACTAAAAGACATTTTCTTTTGACTTGATGACTTTTGACTTTCGACTTAATTATGCTTATTTTTGTGCAAAATTACAATCAAAACAATTCATAAACAAACATTATGACATTAGAAACAAAAAAAAGTGTTTTTGTTGAATTAGGAAAATTTTTAAGTCAGTTTTCTGAAGAGCAATCCGTGAAAAAATCTGACGTTCTATATAATGAGATCTTTTTTGAAGATTTTAAAAATCTAATCCATTTATCGCAGTCTCATAATGGCTGGTATACGCCTGAACAAGTGTATTTTGCAGTAAAATCCTGGGCCGATGCACTGACGGAAGAAAACATCGACAAATGGCTTTCAAGATATACTGCTGAATTTGCTCAGGAGGACAGAAAAGAAAAAACTGTTGCTTTGATCTTAGCAGGAAATATTCCGCTTGTTGGTTTTCATGATTTTCTATCAGTATTAATAACCGGAAACAAAGCGTTGATAAAAACCTCGTCAAATGACCAGCATTTATTACCATTTTTGGCCAAATATTTAATTGCTGTTGATGAAAATCTAAAAGATAAAATCACTTTCGTGGAAGGAAAACTCGAGAATTTCGACACGGTAATCGCCACAGGAAGCAACAATACAGCCCGTTATTTTGAGTATTATTTTAAAGACAAACCTTCAATCATTCGAAAAAACAGAAATTCGGCTGCCGTTTTAAACGGAAAAGAAACAAATGAAGAATTAGAAGCTTTAGGGGAAGATATTTTTAGATATTTTGGTTTGGGATGTCGTAATGTTTCTAAACTTTTTGTACCAAAAGGCTATTCTTTCGATGCTTTTTTTCAGGCAGTTTTTAAATATCAGGATGTTATTCATTATGAAAAATATGCTAATAATTATGATTATAATAAAGCTGTTTTTTTAATGAGCAACTTTAAATTATTAGATAACGGATTTTTGACTTTAAAAGAAGATTCAAGCTACGCCTCGCCTATTTCGAGCGTTTTCTATGAATATTATGAAGATTTTGAAGATTTACAATCCCGTCTTGAAGCTGATAAAGAACAAATTCAATGCATAGTAAGCAGCAATTTAATTAAAAACAGCGTTGCATTTGGCCAAACCCAAAATCCTCAATTGTGGGATTATGCAGATAACGTTGATACTATAACGTTTTTGTTAACAACAAAGTAAAAAAATGTTTAATTATTTCGAATTATTTATCGCTTTTTCAGCTCCTATTGCCGAAATTTGCGTCTTTAAAATTTTCGACTATTAACAACAACCATGAAAAAACACAACTACAGCGCAGGACCAAGTATTTTACCTCAGGAAGTTTTTGAGAAGGCATCAAAAGCAATTTTAAATTTTAATGATTCAGGATTATCTATTCTTGAAATTTCGCACCGAAGCAAAGATTTTGTTGCTGTTATGGATGAAGCTCGTTCGCTGGCTTTAGAATTATTAGGACTTCAGGGAAAAGGATATCAAGCCTTATTTTTACAAGGTGGTGCAAGTACTGCATTCTTGATGGCTCCATATAACTTAATGAAAGAAAACGGAAAAGCGGCTTATTTAGATTCAGGAACCTGGGCAACTGCAGCAATTAAAGAAGCTAAACTTTTTGGAGAAACTATTATCGTAGGTTCGTCTAAAGAAGAAAACTATACACATATTCCAAAAGGTTACGAAATACCAAGTGATGCTGATTATTTTCACTGTACAAGTAACAACACTATTTTTGGAACTCAAATGCAAGAATTCCCATCTACCAATATTCCGGTAGTATGCGATATGAGTTCTGACATTTTCTCTCGTAACTTAGACTTCTCTAAGTTTGACTTAATTTATGCCGGAGCTCAAAAAAATATGGGACCTGCAGGAACAACTCTTGTTGTGGTTAAAGAAGAAATCTTAGGCAAAAACGGAAGAACAATTCCAAGTATGTTAGATTATGCTAAGCATATCAAAGCAGAAAGTATGTACAATACTCCTCCTGTTTTTTCAGTATATGTTTCATTATTAACGTTACAGTGGATCAAAGAAAAAGGCGGAATCGATGCTGTTGAAAAATTAAACAACGCAAAAGCTGCACTTCTTTATGCTGAAATCGACAGAAACCCATTATTTAAAGGTGCTGCTGCTGTTGAAGACCGTTCTAAAATGAATGTAACTTTCTTATTAAACAACCCGGATCATACAGAAACTTTTGATGCTTTGTGGAAAGCGGCAAATATTTCAGGATTGCCAGGACACCGTTCTGTGGGTGGTTACAGAGCTTCTATTTACAATGCTATGCCTATAGAAAGTGTTCAGGTTTTAGTAGATGTAATGAAAGCTTTAGAGTCTAAAGTTTAGTTCTCAGTCTCAGTCTCAGTTTACAATACAAAAAAAGAAAAACTCAATACTTGGTTTATCGATTAAACAATTAAACGATTAACCAAATAAACAATACATACAATGAAAGTATTAGCAAATGATGGAATTTCTAAAAGCGGAATTCTAGCCTTAGAAAAAGGCGGATTTGAAGTTATAACTACAAAAGTAGCTCAGGAACAAGTAGCTAACTTTATCAATGAAAATAATGTAGACGTAATTTTAGTGCGAAGTGCAACTAAAGTTCGTAAAGATATTATCGACGCTTGTCCTGGTATCAAAATCATCGGACGTGGTGGTGTTGGTATGGATAATATTGATGTTGATTATGCTAAAAGCAAAGGAATTCATGTAATCAATACACCGGCTTCATCTTCAGAATCTGTTGCTGAATTGGTTTTTGGACACTTATTTTCTGGTGTTCGTTTCTTACATGACTCTAACAGAAATATGCCTCTAGAAGGAGATTCTAACTTTGACGGCTTGAAAAAAGCTTACGCAAACGGAATTGAATTAAGAGGAAAAACACTTGGAATTGTTGGTATCGGACGTATTGGACAAGCTACTGCAAAAATGGCGCTTGGTTTAGGTATGAAAGTTATCGCAGCTGATAGTTTTATTCCGCAGGTAGATATAAAAGTTGAATTTTTCGACGGACAATCTATCACTACTACAATTGTTTCTCAATCTTTAGAATCATTGTTTAAAGAAGCTGATTTCATCACATTGCACGTTCCTGCTCAAGATGGTTACATTATTGGCGAGAAAGAACTTGAGATCATGAAAGACGGTGTTGGAATCGTAAACTGTGCACGTGGAGGTGTTATCGATGAAGTTGCTTTAGTAAAAGCTTTAGATTCTGGTAAAGTTGCTTTTGCTGGTTTAGACGTTTTCGAAAGCGAACCAAAACCAGAAATGGCGATCTTAATGCACTCTAAAATCTCTTTAACTCCACACATTGGAGCTGCAACAGGAGAAGCACAAGATAGAATTGGTACAGAATTAGCTTCACAAATTATTACTTTGTTGAGCTAGTAATTAAAAAATAGATTATCTTTAGAGGGATTTACTGCTTATTTGTAGTAAATCCCTTTCTTTTTTTTCTTATTTTTGGCGTGTAATTTAAAACTTTTATATATTATGTTTGAACAATTAACCCAATTAGTACAGCAATATGGAGGCGATGCTGTTGTAAACAACAAAGCTGTCCCAAACGAACACAACGAAGCCGTAATCAACGAAACCAGCACTTCTATTTTTGAAAGTTTAAAAAAAATTGTTTCTGAAGGCGGAACCGAACAAATTGCAGGACTGTTTAGCGGCAAATCAGCTATTGACAGCTCAAATCCTATAGTACAGCAAATTCAACAACAATTAAGCGGCAGTCTTGGCCAAAAGTTTGGACTAAGCAGTGCAGATTCAAGCGGAGTTGCATCCAATTTAATTCCGCAGATTTTAGGTTCGTTAGTTAATAAAGCAAAAGATCCAAACGACAACAGTTTTCAAATCTCGGATATCATCAATTCAATTTCAGGAAACAGCGGACAAGCTTCAGGAATAATGGATACCATCTCAAAATACGGAATGCAATTTGGCCTTGACCAAAACAACGACGGAAAAGTTGATGTAGCAGATGTACTTGTAGTAACAAAAAGCAAAGGCGGTATAGCTGGTTTTATTGGTAAATTGTTTGGAAGTAAATAGCTCTAAGATGCTTAAATGCTGAGATTCTGAGATACTTAGGTGCTGAAAATCTAAAATTCAAGTAAAAATATTAAAAGCTGTTTATTTTCATAAACGGCTTTTTTGTTTGATCTAATAAACTCAGCTGCTAAAAACCTAAGAAACTTAGCAACTTAGATCCTTAACCACTTAAAAAAAAATCGTATCTTTAAGTCTTCAAGAAAAGTTATGAAAAAGGGGCTTTCCATATTATTTCTTTTTCTCATTATAATTGCGTGTTCTACAACATCGCAACAGATTGCGAGCGCAGCAGATTCTCCTAAAAAAGGAAGTGATACTGTACGAATTGCTAACGATTCTTTAGAATATGAAGTTATTATAATTGATAACGGATTTAATAATTGGCTTGCCTCGAGAGCTTTGCCAAGAAACTATCATTCATTGGCTTTTCTGGAAAACAAAAATTACTTATATGTAACAGAGTGGAATAATCGTGTTTTACAACCGCAGCGTTATAATCCTAGTTTATATGAAATGACAATCGATTATCGGCCAAATATTCATTATGGCTACGAAGTAAATTACTTAATTTACAATTACATGATTTATTTTCAAAATACTTACAAACAAAAGCTTTGGGGTAATGTTCCTTCAAGATAATGTTACTATATTTGTAATCATTACAAATAGCAATGAATAGATTAAAGAAACGCTGGGGAATTACCTCAAATCTACAAGCCATTATTATACTTATCGTTTTTGCCATTACAGGATCGGCATCTGCTTGGCTGTCTAAACCATTTTGCATTTGGCTAGGCATCACAAAAGAAGATTTTGGAGGGTGGTTTACCTTAATCCGCCTAATTATAATATTCCCTATTTATCAGGTTTTACTCGTTGCAATAGGAACTGTTTTTGGGCAGTTTAAATTCTTTTGGAACTTCGAAAAGAAAATGCTTAAAAATATGGGATTAGGATTTCTCTTTAAAGATTAAATTTTCATGCGTTCGCTGGAAAAGAAATACGTATAAATCCACGTAAGTGTAAAAGACGGAATTATATCTGTAAACGGGATTATCTCTTCGATAAAAGTCAAAACACTCGCGACTTTCCCAACTCGTCCTTTATACATTCTGCTCATAATAATAGCTGCGATTGGCGCCCAGATTACATCTGAAAATTCCCCAAGAAGCGGAATAGAAAAAGAAACCATACCAATTCCATCCAAAATTAAACCAATTATTAATTTTGATATTCTTTTATTACTGTCTTCTATAACATTCAATTCCTGCATTTTACGTCAAGTTTAGTTTAAACCAAAAATAAAATAATCTGTTTGTCCAATTTTATTTTATTTCACAAATTAATTTCGAAATTCCCATATCAAGAAACGTACCCTTTTTAAAATTTCAGGTTTTAGATTGTAGGTTTTAGATTTTTGAAATTATAATTTTATGAAATTCCTGTGTTTCTGAAAGAAGTCAAAGGATTTGGAATTTCAGGATTTAAAAAAATTCAATTTTTTGTAATTTGATTCTAAGCATAATTCTTTGTTTCTTTGTAAAAACAGTTTCGCTAAAATGATACAAGCAAAAAACATACATAAATTCTACGACAAACTCGAAGTTTTAAAAGGAGTTGATTTACATATTAAAAAAGGAGAAATTGTTTCTATCGTAGGAGCTTCCGGTGCCGGAAAAACAACTTTACTTCAAATACTAGGAACCTTAGATAAACCCGAAATTAATTCAGAATCATCATTAACAATCAATGGTAAAAATATTCTAAAACTTCAGAATGTTGAAACTGACAATTCAAAAGAAGAAAAAACATTCAAAATAATAAGCTGGACAGGAGCTGTTTATATTATAATCCTGACTGTTTACTTATTGTTTTTTAGAACTAAAATCTTCGACGATACGCTGCGATTAGTAGTTATTGGCGTTTTATTTTCACCCATAATTTCAATGCTTGTTTATTATAACAGATATTTTAAAAGAAAAAGCAAACAAGACAAAGTATTATCAGATTTCAGAAATCTAAATCTTGGTTTCATTTTTCAATTTCATCAATTATTACCAGAGTTTACCGCTTTAGAAAACGTGTGTATTCCGGCTTTTATGGCCAATAAACCAAAAGCTGAAACCGAAAAAGAAGCTAAAAAAATACTGGAATATTTAGGATTATCGCATAGAATCAACCACAAACCAAACGAACTTTCGGGTGGAGAACAACAGCGTGTTGCTGTAGCACGAGCTTTAATCAACAAACCCGATGTTATTTTTGCCGATGAACCTTCTGGAAATCTGGATACACATTCAGCCGAAAACCTGCATCAGCTGTTTTTCCAGCTTCGCGACGAATTTGGACAGACTTTTGTAATTGTAACACACAACGAAGAACTGGCAAACATGGCTGATAGAAAATTAGTGATGATTGACGGACAAATCAGCAATTAGGGCAATTGGGAGCTATTTCCTGCTGTCCTTCCAATCTTTTATGCCTCCCGAAGCATGAGACCGGCATAAAAGGATTGTCTCTCCCATCAGGATTAGGGCATTCAAATTTATAAGAAGATTTCATTTAAAATGAACCAAAAAGAACTCAAAGAATTTCTCGACGAAAAAGTCATTCAATATAACAATCAGGATTTCATAGAAAGTGATCCCGTTCAGATTCCGCATCTCTTTACCCAAAAAGAAGATATCGAAATTGCGGGTTTTCTAAGTGCTTCTATTGCTTGGGGAAACCGTAAAATGATCATCAAAAACTCACATAAAATGATGGAATTAATGGGAAATACCCCTTATGATTTCGTCATGACACATTCTGAAGATGATTTAGCAAGATTAGAAACTTTTGTTCACCGCACGTTTAATGGAAAAGATTTTGGAGGATTCATTAAAGGTTTACAGCACATCTACAAAAACCATAACGGACTCGAAGCGGTTTTTGCCAAAAATCAGGAAAAAGATAGTTTGCAGAAAAGCATAAGCGAATTCAAGAAAATTTTCTTCGAAATCAATCATTTACCCCGAACTCAAAAACACATTTCAGATCCATTGAATAATTCGGCAGCAAAACGTATCAATATGTATTTGCGCTGGATGGTTCGTCAGGACACAAAAGGAGTCGATTTAGGAATATGGAAAACCATTTCTCCGGCTGTATTGTCTTGTCCGCTTGATGTTCATTCGGGAAATGTTGCCAGAAAATTAGGCATCTTAAAGCGAAAACAAAATGACGCAAAAGCGTTATTGGAATTAGACACTAAACTAAGAAAAATGGATGCTCAAGATCCTGTAAAATACGATTTTGCTTTGTTTGGATTGGGTGTTTTTGAAGGGTTTTAAATTTGAGAATCATATCTAAAATTACAAATTCTACAAAAAACCATCATTTTAACGTACATTTGCACAAAATTTAATGCAAATGAGCACTTTCGAAAAATTCAATCTTCCAAAATCTTTACAAAAAGCAATCGACGAACTGGGATTTGTTACACCAACTCCTATTCAGGAAAAATCTTTCTCTGTAATCATGTCTGGACGTGATATGATGGGAATTGCACAAACCGGAACCGGTAAAACATTTGCCTATTTACTGCCTCTTTTAAAACTTTACAAGTTTACCAATACTAATACGCCAAAGATTGTTGTACTTGTTCCAACGCGTGAATTAGTTGTTCAGGTTGTAGAAGAAGTTGAAAAACTGACTAAATATATGTCGGTTAAAACACTTGGTATTTACGGAGGTGTAAACATCAATACACAAAAAAAAGCCGTTTACGAAGGTGTCGATATTTTAGTAGGAACTCCCGGCCGTACAATGGATTTAGCTCTTGACGCCGTTGTTCGTTTTGATGAAACTCAAAAACTAGTAATCGACGAATTCGACGAAATGCTGAATTTAGGTTTCCGTACACAATTGACGGCACTTTTGGCCATGATGAAAACAAAACGTCAAAATATATTATTCTCTGCAACAATGACTGATGAAGTAGATGCTGTATTGAATGACTTTTTTGACTTTCCTGAAGAAGTAACACTTGCCGCTTCTGGGACACCGCTTGAAAAAATTACTCAAATTACCTATAACGTTCCAAATTTCAATACCAAAGTAAATCTTCTAAAACATTTATTACAGAATGACGAAAACATGAGTCGTGTTTTGGTTTTCGTAAACAATAAAAAGATTTCGGATATGCTTCATACCCGAATTGAAGAAGATTTTGAAGGCCAATTTGGAGTAATTCACTCTAATAAATCTCAAAACTACCGTTTGAGTACAATGGCTGAATTTCAGGAAGGAAATCTTCGCGGCTTAATTACAACAGATATTATGGCAAGAGGTTTGGATATTTCTGATATCACGCACGTTATTAACTTTGAACTTCCGGAAGAGCCTGAATTGTATATGCACAGAATTGGTCGTACAGGTCGTGCAGATGCAGCCGGAACAGCCATTAGTTTTGTCACTCCAAGAGAAGAGGAATTTAAAATTGAAGTTGAAGTTTTAATGAACCAGGAACTTGAAATTACTGATTTTCCTGAAGAAGTTGAAGTTTCATCTAAACTAATTGAACCTGAGAAAGACAAACAGCCTATTAAGTTTTTAATGAAAAAAGTAAAACTTGAAGGCGACGGAGCTTTTCACGAAAAGTCTAAGAAGAACAAAAAAGTTAACTTAGGTGGTCCATCAAAAACAAAAAAGAAAACACACGGTTCTGTCAATCGAAATATGCTAAAAACGAGAGATAAGAAGAGGAAGGATAATAATAAATAATTTTTAGAGGCTAAGGTGCTAAGGCTCTAAGTTACTAAGGCTCTAAGTTTTTTTTCAATTATAAAGGCTCACAAAATTCAAAGTTTTATTTTGAATCTTGTGAGCCTTTTAGTTAGCTCTTAGTGCCTTAGAACCTTAGCCCCTAAGCATCTTAAAAAAACTATATCTTCGTAAACACCAAACCAACTGGCGAACACAATTGAATTCTTTTTCCGGTATCTGTAATTTTTCCGGTAGTGATATCTCTTTTAAAAATCACAATATCATTGGTGTATTGGTGTCCCACTAATAAGTAATTTCCTGTTGGATCAATAGCAAAATCTCTAGGGCCTTTTCCTAGAGTACTTACCTGCTCAACAAGTTCAATACTTCCATTTTTAAGAACTTTATAAACAGCAATAGAATTAGCATCTACACGATCTGAAACATATAAGAAGTTTCCATCAGGCGAAATTTTAATTGCTGCAGCACCAGTTCCTCCGGTAAAACCTTTTGGTAAAATACTCGTTTCGGCAATTACTTTTAGAGTTCCAGCTTTATCATAACTAAAAGTAGTCAGTGTAGCATCCAGTTCCTGAATTAAATAGACGAATTTGCCATCTTTACTAAATGTCAAATGTCTTGGCCCGCTTCCCGGCTTAACATCAACACTTCCTTTTAAAGTCAGAATTTCGTTTTTAGAATTCGGATTGTATTTATAAATAAAGACTTTATCTAAACCTAAATCGTTCGACAGAACAAACTTTTTGTCTGGCGAAAAAGCAACCATATGAACGTGAGCTTTTTCCTGACGTGCCGCGTTTGGACCCTTTCCTTCATGCTGAATCAATTGCTGTACCTCAGATATACTGCCATCTGTATTCTTTTTGTAAACTACAATATTCCCACCGGAATAATTGGCTGCAATTACATTTTTGTCATCATTTATTAAATGACAAGGATCTGCTCCTAAAGCATCATTTTTATTCAAAAAATTAATTTTCCCTGAGCCCGAGTCATAACCAAATGCACTTACAGTACTATGGGTTCCGTTTTCATTTACGGCATAAATAAATTTATTATCTGCCGAAACCGATAAATAACTTGGACTTACCACATTTTCTGAAGAACTTTTCAGTTTAAAATCGCCCGAAACAGCATCGAATTCATAAACGTAGATTCCGTTACTCTGGCATGTATTGGTATAAGTTCCAACCAAAAGGTTAAATTTATTTTGAGCACTTGCAGTTGTGACTGCCAGAGCGGAAAATAATACTAGATATATTTTTTTCATAATTTGTTTTTTTGAATACGCTAAAATAAGCAATAATATCTTTTTCAGCATTACAAACAGAACCAGAAAAGTTACATTTTAAAAAAGGATTTGTGCCATATAAGTTATATAAGTTCATTTTCGTTTAACTTGAAGAACTTTTGCTTACAATCCCTTACATTACTTATATGGTTCAAACAAAAAAATTTGTATTTTTGACCAGCATCTTCGCGAAAAATAAAACGTAGTGAAGTAAATCGAAGCCAGAATGCACTTTAAACAGCCCGAAATTCTATACTTTCTTTTTTTATTGATTGTTCCAATTTTGGTTCATTTATTTCAATTACGACGTTTTAAAACCTCTTATTTTACTAATGTCCGTTTCTTAAAAGAACTGGCAGTTCAAACCCGTAAAAGTTCAAAAATCAAAAAAAGATTATTGCTGGCCACTCGTCTTTTATTGCTTACATGCGCTATTATAGCTTTTTCACAGCCTTTTTTTGAAGCCAAAGACAGTCAGAACGCCTCAAACGAAATGTATATTATTCTAGACAATTCGTTTAGTATGCAGGCAAAAGGCAAAAAAGGAGAATTACTAAAACGCGCCGTTCAGGAATTACTGGAAAACACACCCGAAAATGCTCAGTTTTCTTTATTAACAAACACTGAAAATTATTGGAATACTGATATTAAATCAGCTAAAAGTGCTTTACAAAACTTAAAATACAGCGCCACGCCATTTGAACTTTCGTCTATTATGGCAAAAGTAAAAGTACATAAATCAGCACATAAAAAAGATATTGTAATCATATCTGATGCAGTTGGCTTAACCGAAAACGATATTAAAAACATTGATTCAGAAGAAAAACCCTATTTTATAATTCCGGAAGCCGAACAAAAAAATAACATTTCTATTGACAGTGTTTACATCAATCAGACTTTAGAAAATTTCTATGAAATAAGCGTTAATTTATCAGCTTATGGCGAAGATTTCAAACCTGTTTCGACCGCTTTGTACAATCAAAACAAACTGATTGCCAAAACCATTATCAATTTTGATTCGAAGAAAAAGAAAATCAACTTTACAATTCCAAAAGAAGCATTTCACGGTTATGTTTCCATTGAAGATAACGGCTTGACTTATGATAACAGATTGTTTTTCAGTATTTCTAAAAACAAAAAAACAAATGTAATCAGCATTGGCGAACCTGAAAAAAGCAATTTCTTATCCAGAATTTACACTTCGGCCGAATTCAATTATTCCAATTACTCCATCAGTTCTCTGGATTACAATAGTTTAGAAAAACAAAACACAATCATTTTAAACGAATTAAATGAAATTCCACAAGCTCTCCAGACGACTCTAAAAGCATTTGTTTCTAAAGGCGGAAATCTGGTCGTAATTCCTTCTGAAAAAAGTTCAATTTCAAATTTGAATTCATTTTTAGGGAATTTTGGAAAAGTTCAGTTTAATAATTGGAAAACGGAAAGTAAACTAATTACCAAAATCAATTTTGATCATCCTTTATTTTCAGGAGTTTTTGAAAATAAAATCACAAATTTTCAATATCCAAAAACAAACAGTTCATTTGATATTTCGAGTCCCTATCCAGCCGTTCTATCTTATGAAGATCAAAGTACATTTGTTACAGCGATTCAAAATCCAACTGCAGGAATTACAATATTCTCTGCACCCATAAATTCGAATAATTCAAACTTTCAGCAATCACCGTTAATTGTTCCTTTATTTTACAAAATAGCACAGAACAATCAGAAAACCGGAGTAAACGCATTGACAATTGGAAACAATCAGCCCTATTTTGTGGACGTATTATTAACAAAAGATGCTATTTTGGAAGTAAAAGGCAATGAAGATTCATTTATACCGATTCAGCAGATATTAAATAACAAAGTCAAATTAACGTTTAACGATTTCCCTGAAACAGCTGGAAACTACAGCGTTTTTGATAAAAAAGAACAGGTTGAAAATTTGAGTTTCAATTACAAAAGAACCGAAAGTGATTTGAGTAAAGTAAACACAAACGTGGTTTCTGATTTTAAAACCGCCGATACGATTTCGACCATTTTTAACACCTTGCAAACTGAGCGAACTGACAGCCAAATTTGGAAATGGTTTGTTATCTTTGCACTGTTATTTTTAGCATTAGAAATAGCAATTATCAAGTTTGTAAAATAAATTTAACAACAATCTAAAAGCGTTTTATTTTTTACAAAAATCATTTTACGACAAAAAAATCTACAATATGAAAATAATCATCAAAAGCGCCAAAATTATCGACTCCAAAAGTCCGTTTCATAACCAGACCGTTGATCTTTTAATTGCAGATGGTTTAATAGAAAAAATAGGAGTTTCACTTCCAAATGACGATGCAAAAGAAGTAAAGTTCGACGATCTTCATGTTTCTCAAGGATGGTTTGACAGCAGTGTTTCTCTTGGGGAACCAGGTTACGAAGACAGAGAAACTATTGCAAACGGATTAAATGTTGCTGCAAAAAGCGGCTTTACTGCAATTGCCCTGCAGCCGAACTCCTTCCCTATTATCGACAATCAGTCTCAGGTAAATTTTGTAAAAAATAAAGCAAATGGTTCTGCAACAGAAATCTTTCCAATTGGTGCCTTAACAAAAGCCAGCGAAGGAAAAGATATGGCAGAACTTTATGACATGAAAAAAGCCGGAGCCATAGCTTTTGGTGATTACAACAAAAGTATCGACAATGCTAATCTGCTAAAAATCGCTTTGCAATACGTACAGGATTTTGATGGTTTGGTAATCACTTACTCGCAGGATCCAAATATCAAAGGAAACGGAGTTGCCAATGAAGGAATTGTTTCGACAAGATTAGGTCTAAAAGGCATTCCAAATTTAGCCGAAGAACTTCAAATTTCAAGGAACTTATTTTTACTGGAATATACTGGCGGAAAACTTCACATCCCGACTATTTCTACAGCAAAATCAGTTCAACTTATAAGAGAAGCTAAAGCAAAAGGCCTAAACGTAACAGCAAGCGCCTCTGTACATCATTTGGTTTTAACCGATGAAAAACTGGATGGTTTTGACACTCGTTTTAAAGTAACACCGCCATTACGTACTGAAGTCGACAGACAAGCTTTGTTAAACGGAATCGCTGATGGAACTATTGATATGATTACATCAGACCACAATCCGATTGATATTGAATTCAAAAAAATGGAATTTGATACTGCGAAAAACGGAACAATTGGTCTAGAAAGTGCCTTTGGTGCCTTATTAACGGTTTTACCGCTAGAAACTATCGTTGCAAAACTAACTTCCGGAAGAGCTGTTTTTGGCTTAGAAAACAACACTATTGAAGAAGGTGCAAAAGCGAATTTTACATTATTTACTCCAGAAGGAAAATCGACTTTTACAAAAGAAAACATTCTTTCTAAATCTAAAAATTCTGCTTTTTTAGGTACTGAAATCAAAGGTGCTGTATACGGAATTTTAAATCAAAATCAACTTGTTACAAAATAATACAATGAAGAATACAATCGAAGAAGGAAAATCAATTGCCATTACAAGTTACATTTTAATTATTGGTGTTTTGATTGCCATGTCTATGAATTCTGAAAACAAAAATAGTTTTGCGTCCTTTCATATTCGCCAGGCATTAGGTTTGTCTCTGACTTTTATTTCTTTTGGAGCAATAATAAGCAATTTTGACAGCTTTTTTATCACTTTCCCAATGTGGATTTGTATTTCAATTCTTTGGACTTACGGAATCTTTACTGCTATTCAGGGACAAACCAAACCAATTCCTTTAGTTGGAGAATTATTTCAAAAATGGTTTAAAAATATTGGGTAATCTTTAAATTCCAATTTCAAAAATCCCAAATTCCAACTTGAAATTTTGTCAAAGTTGAGAACTGAAAACTGAGACTGTGACTAAAAAATCAACAACTTACAATTCACAATTAAAATATGAGTCTATCTTTAGAATATAAAATAAGAGAACCAAAAGTAATTTTAGATAAAAATCCGTTATTGCTTTTATTACATGGATATGGCAGCAACGAAGCCGATTTGTTTTCATTTGCCTCAGAACTTCCTGACAACTATTATATCATTTCGGCCAGAGCGCCATACGATTTACAATACGGTGCTTATGCGTGGTATGCAATTAATTTTGATGCCGATCAGAATAAATTTTCTGATAATGAGCAGGCTAAAACTTCGAGAGACGTAATTGCTTCTTTTATTGATGAATTAGTCGCAAATTATCCAATTGATGCTAACAATGTAACTTTGATTGGATTTAGCCAGGGATCAATCTTAAGTTATGCAACGGCACTTTCTTATCCGGAAAAAATTCAAAGAGTTGTGGCAATGAGCGGTTATTTTAATGAAGAAATCATTAAAGAAGGTTTCGACAAAAACGACTTTAAAAACCTAAAAATATTCGCCTCTCACGGAACTGTAGATCAGGTTATTCCAATAGAATGGGCTAGAAAAACCCCGGCAATTTTAGAAAAACTAAATATTCCGGTTACGTATAAAGAATATCCTGTTGGTCACGGAGTGGCTCCACAAAATTTCTTTGATTTTAAGAATTGGCTGGCTTTATAAGTTTACAGTATTCAGTCGCAGTTTACAGCTTAACTTTGTCAAAGTTTGAAACTTTGACAAAGTTCAAGATTGAAATTTTAAAGATAAAAACTGAAAACTGCGACTAAATACTAAATATGACTGAATACTAAAATCACTCTCCTGTATAAATAATCTTCCCGGCTTTTTTCAGCACATATCCTTTCCAGGGAATTAATTGGTAATCGTTTTTATTCCAGGAATCCCCTTCAGATTTTCTTTCTAAAATAATGGATTCTTTTTGAGTGTCAAGGAAAAGTTCAGCTTTATTACCTTCAAAAATTACGTAGGCAGCGGTTGTATATGCCTTACCCGTTTCTTCTGCATGCGATAATTTTGTTCCTTCAAAAATTCGAATACATTCTTTTTTTAGTGTTGACCAAGTATAACCTGCAGACGCTTTACAACCATGAGAATCAGCATCTCCTCCAACTACAACTTTCTGCGGTTCTTTTGTAATTACATTTTCCTGTGAAACTTTTTTACCACAAGAAAATGCGGCACTTACAATAATCGAAAACAAAAACATCTTTTTCATAATCCTAGTTTATTTTAAGGTCAAAAAAAATAGGATTATAAAATCCTATTTTTGGTATAACCAAGTTTGATTTACTTCAAAAGTAATATTATCATCGTTATCTACAAAATATTTTAACAAGACTTCTCCCCATAATTCTCCATTACTGTAATCTGCAATGATCCATCTGTGGTTCAAAATTTTTACTTTATTGATAATAAATTTATTTGGACCAATCTGATCCTGCCCCGTATACGGATTCCCTTTTGGGTTTGCATTAAAATCTAACAATTTCTCTGTTACAACCGGAATCAGTTTTTCGAATAAAATTACTTTTCCTCCAGATGCGCTGTTATCAAAATAGTTCTGTGCATTTTCATTATGTTCCAAAGAAAAATAATCTGCTTCAGCAAGTTTTGCCGATACCAAATTGATACTGTCTCTTAGCTTTTTTGTAGTTTTCTCATATCTTTCTTCACCAAATTTTACTTCACGGCTGTAAAACATATAAGTAAAAACATTCATTAATATCGCAAGGATAAAAAGGTAAAGCATTAGGGATTTTTTCATTTTGTGGGTATAATTAAATTGTAATTTCTAAATTGTCGTAAGCCAGAAAAACATTCTCAGGAAGTTGTTTCTGAACTTCTTCGTGAAAACCTAAAACATGACTGATGTGAGTTAAATACGCTTTTTGTGGTTTTACCAGATTAATAAAATCCAGCGCTTCCTGCAAGTTAAAATGAGTATCGTGAGGTTCAACCCGCAAAGCATTTACAACTAAAACTTTTAAGCCTTTCAATTTATCAATTTCGGCTTGTTCGATTGTTTTTACATCGGTTAAATACGCAAAATCATCAATTCGATAGCCAAAAACCTGTAAATCGCCATGCATGGCGTTTATTGGAATGGCCAATTTGTCGCCAACAGCAAAAGATTGATCGTTTTTAACTTCAATTGTTTTTACACTTGGGGCGCCGGGATATTTGTTTACGGTTTCGAAAACATAATCAAAACGTCGTCTAAGGTTATCCAAGACGCGTTTATGTCCGTAAATTGGAATTTCTCCCTGTCGGAAATTAAATGGACGAATATCATCTAAACCGGCCGTATGATCAGCATGTTCATGTGTAAATAAAATAGCATCGAGTTTTCGGCATCCGCAGGAAAGCATCTGCTGCCTGAAATCAGGACCGCAATCGATTACAAATGAGTGCTCATCCCACGTAATCCAGATGGATACGCGGAGCCTTTTGTCCTTAGCATCAGTGCTTTTGCAAACAGGATGATCGATTCCGATAATCGGAATACCTTGAGAAGTACCAGTACCTAAAAAATAGACCTTCAATTGAACTTAATTTTTTTACAAAAATAGGATTATTTCTCTTTCATTAGAAGCCTAATTTACTAACTTTGTAACAAATCTATTTAAAATAAAATGGGTACAGAAATAAAACTCAAAGGTGACAAGGTCATCGAACAGATTCCTTCAATAAAAGACAAAGCGTTACGCATTAATTTAAACGAGAATATTTACGGAACATTTGCTGAAATTGGTGCTGGACAAGAGACTGTTAGGCATTTTTTCAGATCCGGAGGTTCTTCAGGAACTATTGCAAAAGCGATGTCGGCTTATGACAAAGATTTTAGTGATGCTGTTTACGGAGTTGAAAGTGACGGAAGATACGTTACCGAAAACCGACTAAAAAAAATGCTTACGTTTGAAGGAGAATTGATCGAAGAACGTCTAAGCAGAGAAAAACACCCAAATAAACTTTTCTTCAGCTACGCCAATACAGTAGCAACAATAGATTTTGCCAAACAATTTAAAGGACACGGCTGGGTTGGAATTAGATACCAGATTGAACCAGACGAAGCTTATAACGAAATCATACTTCACATTCGTTTTAAAGAAACAGATGCCAGATTACAACAAGAAACACTGGGAATTTTAGGTGTAAACTTAATTTACGGTGCTTTTTACAAATACAATGATCCAAAACGTTTACTGCGTTACTTATACGACCACTTAGACAAAGATCAGTTAGAGATCGATACCATTAACTTTTCGGGACCTCGTTTTGCTGATGTAGACAATCGTTTGATGAGTTTACAGTTGGTTAAAAACGGAATGACAGATGCCGTAATGTTTAATCCTGAAGGAAAAAATATTCTTCCAGCTGCGATTTTATACAAAAAGAACCTTCTTGCCTTTAGAGGAAGTTTCCGCCCGGTTACAAATGTTAACCTTGATATGTATGAGAAATCGCTAAAAATGTTTCTCGAAGAAAATAAAGTTGAAAAAGACAATACATTAGTTGTTTTTGAAATTACACTTTCGAATTTACGTTCTGATGGAGAAATCGATGAGCGCGATTTTATGGACAGAGCCGAATTGCTTTGTTCGCTTGGTCAAACCGTTATGATTTCTAATTTCCAGGAATATTATAAAGTAGTGGAATATTTCGCCAATTATACTAAAGCCCGTATGGGATTAGCGATGGGTGTAAATAACCTTGTTGATATTTTTGATGAGAAATACTATCGTCATTTGAGTGGAGGAATTCTGGAAGCCTTTGGAAAATTATTCTACCGTGACATGAAAGTATTCTTATATCCAATGTTAGGTGAAAACGGTGAAGTTATCACTTCTGATAACCTAAAAGTGCATCCTAGAATGAAAGAATTGTATAAATTCTTTAAATTCAATGGAAAAGTTGTTGACATTAAAGATTACAATCCGGATATCTTAAATGTATTCTCGCGCGAAGTTTTAAAAATGATTGGTCAGGGAAAAACCGGCTGGGAACCAATGCTTCCTTCCGGAGTTGCCGAAATTATAAAAGAACACCATCTTTTTGGGTATCACCCGCAGAAAGAACTGGAGCAAAATGCTTAAAAAAAAGTCCAAAAAAGAAATTCTTTTTTGGACTTTTTTTTTAAGTTTTCAGTCGCAGTGGCTAGTCTCAGTTTCTCTCGTTATCTTTTTGGTTTCAGGTTTTCGAGACGGAAACTTTGTCAAAGTTCAAAACTTTGACAAAGTTTCTTGAAATAAATAATATTCTTAGATCTTATCAAATTGTCAGGCTGCACTTGAAACCTGAAACAAAGAAAAACTATTTCAAAATCTGCGCTGCGTGTTCTTTTGTTTTTACTTTTTCGATTACTTCTTCGATGATTCCTTTTTCGTCGATTACAAAGGTTGTTCTATGGATTCCATCGTATTCTTTTCCCATGAATTTTTTAGGTCCCCAAACGCCAAATGCATTGATTACCGATTTGTCCTCGTCGGCAATTAGAGGAAAAGGGAATTCGTATTTGTCTTTGAATTTTGACTGCGCTTTTTGACTGTCGGCACTTACACCCAATAATTCGTAATTATTGGCTTTAAAGCGTTCGAAATTGTCTCTTAAATCGCAAGCTTCGGCTGTACAACCCGGTGTACTAGCTTTTGGATAAAAGAAAACGACTAATTTTTTTCCGGCATAATCTGCCAGTTTATGTGATTTTCCGTCCTGGTCTGTTCCTGAAAAGTTTGGCGCTTTATCGCCTGCTTTTAATGTTGTCATTTATTTAGATTATTAGATTGTTAGACTTCTTAGATATTAGATTGTTAGACTTCTTAGATATTAGATTGTTAGACTTCTTAAATTTTAAAAAAGCTGTGCTTTTTTAAAATTTAAAATAAAACTCATAAGTCATAATCCCACAACTCTTCATGCCCCAGATTGCAGTGGAAACCCCGGAGTTGTGACGGCTTGCATTTTTTGTATTAAGAAAGCGACCAGCGGAAGCTTTGTTAATACTTAAAAATGCTGCTGTTACAACGAGGAGTTGAAACGGAAAGCTGGATTAGGCACATCATCAAAATTATACTATTTTTACAGGATTAAAAATACGGAAATGAATAAAGAAGCTCGCGTAGAATTTGTTATAAATACGTTAAAAGAACTCTACCCTACTATACCTGTCCCGCTTGATCATAAAGACCCTTATACCTTATTAATTGCCGTTTTGCTTTCGGCTCAATGTACAGATGTTCGTGTGAACCAGATTACACCGCTTTTATTTACAAAAGCCGATAATCCGTATGATATGGTGAAGATGTCTATTGAGGAAATTAAGGAAATTATTCGTCCGTGTGGTTTGTCTCCAATGAAATCTAAGGGAATTCATGGTTTATCTGAAATTTTAATTGCCAAACATAACGGACAAGTCCCGCAGAGTTTTGAAGCACTGGAAGAATTACCGGCTGTGGGACACAAAACGGCAAGTGTTGTTATGTCTCAGGCTTTTGGCGTTCCGGCTTTTCCGGTTGATACTCATATACATAGATTGATGTACAGATGGAATCTTTCGAATGGAAAAAACGTGGCGCAAACTGAGAAAGATGCTAAGCGATTATTTCCAAGAGATTTATGGAATGATTTGCATTTGCAGATTATCTGGTACGGACGTGAATATTCGCCGGCCCGTGGATGGAGTCTTGAAAAAGATATTATTACAAGAACTATTGGAAAGAAATCTGTTATAGAAGAAGCTGCTAAAAAGAAAGTTTAGCAGCTTCTTTTTTATGTTTACATACTGCTTTTTAATGCATTGTATTCATTTGTCATATCCAGAGATCTGTATACTCCCAGAAGCGTTTTTGTTGCATCTGTATTTTTAGGCTCAATACTAAGTGCCTTTTTTAGATACGGAATCGCGCTTCGGGTCACATCATCTTTCCTGGCACTTAACTTATCATATTTCTGCATTTCTGCAGGCGTAGTGCCCAGAGATGATATTTCATCGGCTAGATCCTTTTTTAGTTGTAATTTTAGGTAGGCCATATTAATATAAGCATCAATATAGTTTGGGTTCAGCTCTAAAACGTAGTTATAAATTACCTCGGCTTTTGGATAATCTTTTTTCTCAAGATAAGCATAAGCCAGATTATTATTTACTTCTATTTTTTTGGACGGAACTGATTCTGTTCTTGGTTTTTCATAAAGTCCCTGCTGAATTGCAGATTCTCTGGCTTTAGGAGAAACAAAAACATCTTCTTCTTTTGTTTTCTTGTTTGTTGCATAATACAAAACTCCTTTTCCTGAAAAATTAATCTTTTTCAAGAGTTCGTAGTATTTAATTGCAGAGTCGTAATCTTTAGCGTTTATAGAGGAAGATGCCGCATTGTATAAGTTTAATGTGTCTTTTTTATCAAACAAATATACTTTGTAACTTTTCTCGGCACTTTCTTTAAATTTACCTGCATTAAAATCAGACATTGCGCCATTTACAAGACTGGATTTCATTTCTTTAAGCGCTGCGTTTGCTTTAATTGTAAATTTGAATTTGCCTGATTCGTTTTCATACAAAAACACGTCCTGATAGGCTTGTGATGCTAATGTAAAATTATTGGCAGCATCAATGTTTTTTACGGCTAAATCTTTTAAAACGTTACCTTTTAAAAAGTAATAATCTGATTTGTCTTCATCAGATGCGTTTAGGATCAGGTATTCTGTTTTATTTAAAATTGCCAAAGCTTCCTGGCTTTTTCCTTTATCATACAAAGAAAGGGCTTCTTTGATTTGTTCTTTTTGGGCAAATGCACCGATACTCATCAATAGCAGGCATGATAGTATTCTAATATTCTCTTTCATTTGGGGTTAAGTTTTGGTGGTTAAATGATTCTCGTGGTATTCATGTGAGATAATACAAAAGGAACGCCCAGATTGTTTATTTGTCAAAAAAACAAAGGAAACTAAATGGTGACTTTTTATCATCTAAGCAAAATATCTGCTGGTACAAATATTTTTGCTAAAAATCAAATGTGCGGTAAACTTAACTAAATAAAGCAGGGTAGTTTTTCGTCATAAATTATCTGGTTTTAGATTATAAGTATTTAATTATTAATTTATTATTGTTGGTTAAATGCAAAAGAGTAATTATTATTAATATGAAAAACACTATACAAAAGCGTTTTTACTAAATAAAAAATTACTTTTTAACTAAAATAAAATTAAAAATTAAATAATCATACAAAATTGAGTCAAAATATTAAATTTTAACAAAACACAGAAAAAGCAGCATAAAAAACTTATAAAATTTTACCAGAGAAAAAAATTTATACTTGTAATGGAAAAAAAAGTTACTAAAATGCATAAAAAAACTCACTACTTGTATTTTCATACAAATAGTGAGCTTTCAACCAAAACGACCATTTGGTTTTTCTTTCGAAATAAACATCCGACCAAAGCAGCGGGCTGTCTAATTAGCTATGATTTCAAAACTTTTATCTTCAATTTTCACAACTTTTAGAGCTTGTGAGTAACTTAGTAAAAAGGAAACGACTTCTTTTTTAGGTTTTAAATCTTTAGAAGCTAATGCTTTTTTTGAGTAAATTTTCGCCATACTATGAAAATGTTTTATACTAGTATAACGGGCTAATATTCAAATTAGTATTAGTTGGTCAAAATAATTTGATGTTTGTCGATAATTTTTCTCAAATTCATCAATGCATAACGCATTCTTCCTAATGCAGTATTGATGCTGACATCTGTTAATTCTGAGATTTCTTTAAAACTCATATCCTGATACATTCTCATTACAAGGACTTCTTTTTGATCATCCGGAAGTTCTTCAATCAGCCTTTTTAAGTCTACCTCAACCTGGTCTACAATCATTCTGCTTTCGATGTTTAACGAATCGTCAGACATGATGGAGAAGATTGAAAACTCTTCGGTTTCTCTATACATTGGCATTTTTTTGGTTTTGCGAAAGTGATCCACAATTAAATTGTGTGAAATACGCATAACCCATGGAAGAAATTTACCTTCTTCGTTATAGGAATTACTTTTTAAAGTTTTGATTACTTTAATAAAAGTATCTTGAAAAATATCATTTGAAATATCTCTATCAGCAATCTTAGAATATATAAATCCGTATATTTTAGATTCGTGCCTTTTAATTAATGTTGCCAGGGCAGTTTCGTTGCCTTCAACATAATTTTTTACTAATAGAGCGTCTGGAATATGCAGATCAGCCATAATACTACTTTTTTAGTTTTAATAATTTGGAGTAATTTCTAAAAAGTAATTTTATTTTATAGGCAGATCTTTATTTTGAGTTATGTTAATATTGTGACCAAATTTAACAAATTATTATTTTAAAAAGCAAACAAATGCAATAATAATTAACATTAAATCGTTAAGTTTTTTACTGCAAAGTTTCATTTTGCTAAAAATCGTTAAAAAAAGGGGATTTTTCGGCATTGGATACATATCTAAAAAACAGATGTAAACAACTTACAATTAAACATTTAAGCCATTTACAACTGTTTTAATTCTTAAAATTTTAAGCGATGTCATTTTATTGATAAACGCGAACGTAATCGACGTAATATTTTTGCGGTAAAACGGAATCGTCTACTTCAGGGCCTCCAAAATTACCTCCAATGGCCAAATTTACAATAATATAAAATGGTTTATCAAAAGGCCAGATGTCTTCGTTTTTTACTGATGGATTAAATGTATAAACCAAAGTCGTATCGACATAAAAATCAATTTTGTCTTTGTCCCATTCGATAGCATACGTATGATAACCTTCTTCAATATTTGGAAATTCTGTTCTTTTCGTATTTATGGTATTTCCATGACTGTCCTGCGTGTGAAGGGTTGTATAAACCATGTGGGGGTCTCTGCCAATGTATTCTAAAATATCAATTTCACCGGTTTTCGGCCATTTGACCTCATCAATATTTGCACCCAGCATCCAGAAAGCCGGCCATAAACCGTGTCCAATTGGCAATTTTGCTCTGGCTTCGATTCTACCGTATTTAAACTCTTTTTTCCCTTTTGTTGTAATTTTTGTAGATGTATATTTATTTCCTTCTTTTCTGGCTTCGATTATTAAATTTCCGTCTTTAATTTCATGATTGGTTTTGGTATAAATTTGTCGTTCGTTATTGCCGTAACCGCAAAGATTAGGACAGCCGTCTCCAAGTTCGAAATTCCAGTCTTTTTCATTTATATTCTTCTTGTTGAAATTTTCTTCCCAGACCAATTTTCTTTTTACTTCCTGCGCGTATGAAAAACTGCAGACCAACAATAGTAAAACTACTTTATTCATATTACTTCTTTAAGATTACAAAATTAAGAAGGCCAGCCGAAACTGACCTTCTCATAATTACTAATTAATTAACTTATTATTATTGATATACTTTAACGTAATCAATCTCCATTGAAGATTGTGAAAAAGCACCATCAATAATGCCTCCAAAATTACCTCCCATTGCTACATTTAAAATTAAGAAAAAGTCGCTGTTAAAAGGTAAAGTCGCATCGTTTGGTACGGTGTGTATCAAGGTATCATCAACATAAATTGCTATAGATGACGGACTCCAGATTGTTTTATAAATATGAAATTCTGTAGAAACATTAGGAATTGTTTTAGAACCTGAATTGGCATTTCCGCCAGAATGTCCTGGATAATGCAATGTTCCGTGAATCAGGTTTTGACTGTTTCCAACGTGTTCCATTATATCAATTTCTCCGCAGGCAGGCCATGTTTTTGTGGCATAATTTTGCCCCAGCATCCAGATTGCAGGCCACGTACCACCACCAATTGGCAGTTTTGCACGTACCTCAACTTTTCCATAGGTAAATTTGAATTTAGCATCTGTTTTGATTCGGGCAGAAGAATAATCCATACCGCCAGAAGCTTCTTTTTTTGCTGTTATGATTAAGTTTCCTCCCTGCACTTTTATGTTTGAAGCTGCATTGGTATAATTTTGCTTTTCATTATTTCCCCAGCCGTCATTATTTGGTCCTCTTCCTAAATCATAAGACCATTTTGCAGGATCTGGTGCCCCATCTGTATTAAAATTTTCTTCCCAAACCAGATTGGTATAATCTGTTGTTGGGTTTTGATTTGGAGGTGTCGTTGTAAAAGTATGATACCAAGCCAATGCCGGATTACCTCCCATTACAGCTCTAACTACCATACGGTTAGGCGTAAGTGATAAAATCTCATAAGAACTTTGACCAATATAGTAGCCCATAAATCCATTGTCAGAGAAGTTCATTGTAGTTCCTCTAGTCTGCTCTGCATGTTTAGGATTCCCCATTATAACTGATTCTGATGGGCTTAATGATACATTTTTTACACCACCTGCATTATAAGCCACACACATATCTTCAGATAAAGTGGCTCCTGCAACGCTTCCAAAATCTTTGTTGAAGAAAGTCGCACCGCCATTATCTAACTGAAATTTAAGTTGCTCTCCGTCAATTGAGAAAGTCAATACATTCTCGTATAAACAACTGCTGTTTGGAGAAGCTGCTTTTTCAAATGCTCCGGCGCTATAGTAATTAGGGAAGTAGTTTTTCTCTTCATCGCCATCGTTCTGACCTACACCAAGATGACCTGGCTCTGATGCCGCCCAATACCATTTTTTAGAAGAACCGCCCGAAAGCAATTGTACCGCTTCGTCGTCGCTGAAATCACTTTGTACTTCTACATCAACTGTTGTATTGGTTGCTGTTCCTCCTGTTCCTGTAGCGACTACAGTTACAGTATAGGTATTAACTCCGGTTTTGGTAAATCTTTTAGAGATTTTTCCGTTTGGAGCATTATCAGAAGTTCCGTCGCTATATACATATTTAAACGAAATGGCTTTGTCTGCTGTTGCTGCAAATTTCACTATTCCGGATCCGTCTCCATAAGGAGCATCGGCTGTTTTACCCACAATTTCATAAGTTACCTTTAGATTTGTTGGTGCATTTATTGACCCAAATGTAAAATCGTCTTTCTGACAACCCGTCATCAAGAGAATCGTAAATAAGGATACTATCTTTATAATTAATTTTTTGCTCATGATTTCTTGTTTTAATTGGATTGTTTTATATCATCAAAATAATACGTTTCTCCTGCTCCTGTTTTTCCAAAGTCCGGAAACAAAATTACTCTGTCGTATTTAATCGTGCTGCCAAAAGCTGGTACACTTGTAAGGTCGAATGTTAAAACTTCCCATGCGTTTGCCACTGTTGTTTTAACCTCAACCTCTACATTTACACTTGGATTTCCATTTGCATCTTTAGGCGAAGTAGAAAGTTCCATTTTGTATAATATAACTGCTCCGGCTTTTGGCGACCAAACTGCAACTTTTACTTTAGTTCCTTTTGCGGCATCAAATGGGTTTTCAAGGTTTAAACTTGCTCCTCCCCAGGTTTCTGCTCCGCTCTTTTTATCAACTTTAACTACTTTATTAGAAACATTTAATCCCGTTTTATTAGGATTTGTTACTACAGCGGCATCTACATTACCAAATCCGCCCCAAGCGTAAGTTAAGCTCGTAGATTCAAAATCAATTGGCAATGATATTGATTCACCGGCTGCTTTATAGAAATAAATATTATCAACATAAATTGTTCCGCCAGCGTTTGGTTTTGCAACAAGTTTTAGCTGGAAGATATCATTTACTGTTAATCCCTGGCTGGTAAATGCTGAAATTGGAATATCTAAACTTGTCCATTGATTGGCTGTAAGATCTTTTGTTACGGCTCTTTCATCTGGTCCCGGTTTGATTAAAGAAGTTTCAAGTTTTTCTAAATCTGCTGTCCAGACATCCATGTGTAAATATTCCATGCCCGAAACGTCAATTGTCACATTGTCTGCCAATGCAATTCCCTGATAGCTTAATTTGATGTAGTTAAGCATTTTATCTCCATTCAGGTCAAATTCAGCAAAAGTGCCTGCTTGTCCCCAATTTGGGTTAAAGTTAGTTCCGGCTATATCTGTATATTTAGAACTGTAAATAGAAATTACATCTCCGGCTTGTCTGCTTGGAGGTGTTGGTGCCGATGTTGTTGGGTTAAGCACTAATTTAGCTGTTACTTCTACAGTATATTCGGTTGTTTTAACCGCTGCACTTTTAGCTACAACTTTAATGGTATAAACACCCGCTTCTTTATAAGTATAAGAAGCTGTTTCTCCATTATTAGCCGAAACCGGATCCGGTTTTCCTGGTTCTCCAAAATAAACATCATAGAAAAGAGCAAAGTCAGCAGTGGCTTTAACATTTACCTTTTTTGAAACAGATAAGTCATTGGTAACTTCTACTACTAAATTTTCCGGAGCTCTAAATGATACTATTACTTCTTTCTCAACTTCTGTTGTTTTTCCGTTAAGTCCAACTGCAATAATTTTAGATTTGTAAACTCCTTCTTTATAAACATGAGATACCGTTGCTCCCACTCCTATATAATCTGATTCCAGGCTTCCATCCCCAAAATTAATTTTATACTGTGTTGCTCCTTCACCTTTTGGCAGAAAAGTAACTTTTCCGGTATTGTCTTGCGTCACCGTTGCCAAAGCCGAAATATTTGTCGGAACAGGAATTCCGTCCAGATCAATATCTAAGTCATCGTTTGCACAGCCTATCAAAATGGCTAAAACGAAAAGATTTATAATAAAATGTATTTTTTTCATAATTGATGTTTTTTAATATCCAGGATTTTGTGCCCAGTTTCCGTTTGCAAACTGAATTTCTTCAATAGGAAGTGGAAATAATTCGTTTTTATCTGCTTTAAAGCCCGGTATTGTTCCAGCCGCTTTTTCAGTTCTTACTAAATCAAAGAAACGATGTCCTTCGCCAAAAAGCTCTAATCTTCTTTCTGCTAAAATATTATCTGTTAAAGCAGCTCCCGAAGTCGAAACATTATGATTGTCATCGCCAAAAGCACGTTTCCTTACCAAATTAAGATAGGTTCTTGCTTTTCCGTCGTCGATTCCTCCTCTATTATAAGCTTCCGCAGCCATTAACAATACATCTGCATAGCGAATCGCTCTATAGTTATTTGGATTTGTAAGATTCAAATCTCCTGCCGCATCTTTACTTCTTTTTCTTGGCAGATATTTTCTATTAAAGAAACCTGTATCTTCATTTCCTTTCCCAAAGCTCACCCCGTTACCATTATCGTAAGAAGAATTAGCTGCAGCCCAGGCCGCAATATCAAGAATTGCCACATCTTTACGTTTATCACCACTTTGAAAAGCATTTGCAGATTCGGCCGTTGGAATATTAAAGCTAAATCCTGAAGAAAATAAAGGTCCTGAATAATTACGTACACCGCTAAAACCAACTGCTACGTTTCCTTCGCTGCATTGCAGACAGCCAAATCCCGCTCCTTCGACATCTGTGTATTGAACTTCAAAAACAGATTCCGGACCATTTTCTCCAGCTGCTTCAAAAATTGAGTTATAATCTGTTACTAATGAGTATTTTCCTGAAGTAATAACGGCATCGAGTGTTGCAGCTGCCTGAGAAAATTTATTTTGATATAAATAAGCTTTTCCAAGTAATGCCTGAGCAGCACCTTTAGTTATACGTCCCTGCTGTGCCGCATTTGGAGACAAATTAGCAGATGCAAAAATCAAATCGGCTTCAATGGAAGCATATACTTCCTCAACTGATGAACGCGGAATTATCTTTTCATCTCCAATTTTAAATCTCGCATCGCCTTTCATCGGGATGCCGCCAAACCATTTTACTAATTCAAATTGATAATATGCTCTTAAAAAACGTGCTTCTGCAATTATCTGAGTTTTGCCTGTAAAATCTGTTTTATCCTTAAATTCAAGGATATAGTTAGCTCTTTGTACACCGGCAAACATCCAGTTCCAGATGTCTCTTAAATTGCTGTTTGTGGGTGTATGAATCATATCGTCTATCTGCTGAAAACCAATAACGTCTGTTGGACTTTCTCCTCCACAAAGCGTATTATCCGAAGCTATTTCTCCTAATAAAACATTTACATAAGTAGATTGAAGTAAATCGTAAGCAGCAATCAATGCGTTGTCATATTCTTCTTTAGAATTAAAATAATTCTCAGAGTCGATAGAATATTCAGGTTTTGGATCTACAAACTCATCCGAACAAGAAGTTAGTACGGTCGAGAACAAAACCAGTGTTATAGTGGAAATAATTAAATACTTTTTCATTTTAATTGAAATTAAAAATTAATGTTTAAGCCCAATAAATAAGTTCTTGGGATTGGATAGAAACCATAATCGATTCCGGCTCCAATAGGAGACTGTGAAGTATTATCTCTATTTGTTGGTCCAAAAGAAGCTCCCGGATCAAAACCTTTATATTTTGTAAATGTGTAAAGGTTATTTACTCCAGCATAAAGTCTTAATTTAGAAACTCCCGCTTTTTGAGATATGGCAGGATTAAGAGTATAACCAAGCTGTACATTTTGAATTCTTAAATACGAAGCATCTTCTACAAAATAATCTGAAAAAACATTGTTTGATGTCGCTCCTGTTGTTACTCTTGGAGTAGAATTACTTGTACCAGGTCCTGTCCATCTGTCTAAAACATAATTGATACGATTGGCATCAGAAAGTGTTCTTTCGTAATTACGCACCATATCGTTTCCTACTGAAGCAAATGTAAATAAAGCAAAGTCAAGTGCTTTGTAGTTTAATTGTATATTGAACCCCATTGTGGCATCCGGAATTGGATCTCCAATATTGGTTTTATCTTTAGTATCAATTACACCATCTCCATTTAAATCAACATAACGAATATCTCCCGGTGAAGCAACTGCTCCTAAGGCCACCTGAGATGGATGTGCGTCAATTTCTGCCTGATTTTGGAAAATACCATCTGTTTTATATCCGTAGAAATATCCCATTGGTTTACCAATTTCCATTCTTGAAGGTGCCGGTTGTCCTACACCAAAAGCACCACCTTCGATAAATCCTGTTCCATTGTTTACTTCTGTGACTTTATTATTCAGGAAAGTAACATTGTAACCTACGCTGAAAGAAAAAGCATCAGATAATTTTTCTTTGTAGTCTATCGAAAATTCAAAACCAGAGTTTTTAACTGTTCCTGCATTTAAAGTTGGAGCACTTGCACCTGGCGCGCCCGTACCATTAATACCTGAAACCGGAATATTTGGTATCAATAAATCTTTTCTGGTATCAATAAAATAATCGGCTACTATAAATATTTTGTCATTTAATATTTTTAGGTCTAGACCAACATCTACTTTTTGAGCTTCTTCCCATTTTAAATCAGGATTTGGCACCTGCCCGTTTGCAGTTCCGTTAACTAATGTTCCATTAAAAACGTAAGTTGCTTCTCCATTTAATAATCCCAGATAACCAAAATTCGGAATCTGGTCATTTCCTAAAGTTCCGTAACTAGCTCTAAGTTTTAAGAAGTTTATAAATTTAGGCTGACCAAAGAAACTCTCATCAGAAATCACCCATCCTGCGGTAAAAGAAGGAAAGTACCCCACTTTATTGCCCGGACCAAATTTTGTTGAAGAATCACGTCTTAGCATTGCAGAAAGCAAATATTTACCTTTATAATCGTATTGTAGTCTTCCAAAATAAGAAAGCCTTCTTTGATCGTAAACATAAGAGCTGTTTGTAAGGGTTTCTGATGTTCCTTTTGTTAAGGAGATATCCGCATTTTCCCAAAGATTATTTGGCACATCAAAACCAGTGGCAGTCAAACCATTACCCCACTCTTTAAAAATGGTTGTTCCTAAGGTTCCTGTCAGGTTATGACTTTCAGCAATTTTTGTATTGTAAGTTGCAAAAAGGTCAAACGAGTAATTGTTGTCGTTTACAGCTCCTTGTGTTACAGAGCTTCTTTGTACGTCAAAAACTTTTCCTCCATAACTAATAAGTTTATTAAACGTTTTTGATTCACTGTTTGAAGTATTAAAACCTATAGACCCTGATAAGGTAAATCCTTTGAAGATTTTATAATCCAAACCAAAGTTTCCGTTTATTTTCTTATAGTTATAATCGTTGTACGTATTCGCAATTTGTGCCAGCGGATTAATTATTTCAGTTCCTAAACCTGTTGTACTCGGCACTAAAGTATAATCGCCATTTGCATCGTACGGGCTTAATGTTGCGGGAACGTTTAAGGCATTAAAAAGAACCGACCCTAATCCATTTTCATTTAATGTATTTCTTGTAAAATAGGTATAAATAACATTGGTTTTTAATTTGATTTTATCGCTCAAATCTGCTCCAAGACCAATTCTGGCAGTATTTCTTAAAAAGCCGGATTTATCTCCGCCTACAATACCTTCCTGATCTAAATGAGAACCACTAATAGAATATGTAATTTTATCAGATCCGCCGGAAATAGTTATATCGTTATTAATAATGGGAGCGTTCTGAAAAACTTCATCCTGCCAATCTGTTCCTTTTCCCAGCGTGTTTACATTTGGATAAGGAAGTGCTTTACCTCCATTTGCATAACTTTCATTTAAAAGTAAGGCATATTCTGTAGCGTTTAAAGTTGGCAGTTTTCTTGAGGTTTGTTGAAAACCAGTATAACTATTAAAGGAAACTCTGGTTTTAGAATTCTTCTTACCCATTTTAGTCGTTACCAAAATAATACCGTTTGCTCCAATAGTTCCGTAAATAGCGGCCTGGGCATCTTTTAAAACTGTAATAGTTTCAATATCATTTGGATTCAGGATTCCCAAATCTCCCACATAACCATCAATCATAACTGTTGGCCTGTTTTCACCATTTGTGGCTATACCACGTATACGAATATCAAGCGGTGCACCCGGCGCTCCTGATTGTGTTGTTACATTAACTCCCGAAATAGTTCCTTGTAAAGCCTGCTCGATTCTTGCTGGTTTCAAGATATCGATTGTTTTACTGTCTAAAACAGCTACAGCTCCTGTAACTTCTCTTTTCTTTTGGCTTCCGTAACCAATAACTACGACTTCGTCTAATGATTTAGCATCGTCGCTCATTTTTACAGTCATTTTAGTTCCCGTTACAGCAACTTCCTGCGTTCTGTAACCTATATAACTGAAAACAATTGGAGTTCCTTTTGGAACATCTGTTAGTTTAAAAGATCCGTCGAAGTCTGTGGTTGTACTCTTAGACGAATTTTTAACTTTTACATTTACACCTGGCAATGATAAACCAGACGCATCTAATACTGTTCCTGAAACATCTAAGTTCTGCGAGAACGCAAAAGATGTAAACAGCAATAGTACTGTTAGTAATAATTTAGATTTCATAATTAGTTAGTTTTTATTGAAAGCTAAATTTATTTGTTCCCTTTATGAAAACGACAAAATTAACCTCAACAAAAAACATACATCACAAAAAAAACTATTGTAAAATCATTATATCACAAAATAGACCGCCAAATGACTATAATTTACGAATGTTAATTTCTTTAACATTTGACAGCTAAACTCCCAACAAAACCATAATGTTGTGGTAATGTATAGTTTTTTGATACCGATTTTTACTCTACTATACAGACAGAATATATTCCACTAAACCGTTTTCGTGCTGTAAATCCATTTTTTTACGCAAACGGTATCTTTTTATTTCAACACTTCGAACCGAAATATTAAACATAGGGGCGATTTCTTTAGATGAAAGATTCAATCGCAGATAAGCGCACAGCCTTAGATCATTTGGTGTTAGTGCAGGATGCATTTGCTTGATCCTTTTTAGGAAATCTTTATCGGCACTGTCAAATGCTTCCTTGAATACTTTCCACGAATCTTCCTCAGTGATATTTTTGTTAATGGTGCTAATTACAGATTTGATATTTGAACTGTCATTTTGAGCTGTTTTTTTCAAATCTTCTTTTATAAACGCCAGCAATTCGTTTTTACTATTTAAACTCATAGTCGAAACTGCCAATTCTCGATTTTTGTTATCTACATCCTGCGAAAGCTGCTCGTTTCGCAGTTTCATTAATTGCTGCTCATTTTCTAATTCTTTAATCTCCAGTAAAAGATTATTCTCTTCTATTAATTTCTCTTTCTGCTTTTGATAAAAATTTCGATATGCTTTGTTTACAAAATAAGCCATCGTAAGGATTAGAAGGAAATAAATAAAATAAGCCAGATTGGTCAAATACCAGGGTTTTAAAACTACAAAGGTATAAGAAGCGGTATTTTGTAAAATCGTATTTGCATATTTTGCCCTAACCTTAAAGGTGTATTTTCCCGGAGGCAGATTTTTAAAATTTACCGTGGCTTTTGTACTCCATTCGCTCCATTCATCCTGAAAACCATCCAGTAAGTATTGATATTCAGCATTAATGTATTTGTTGTACTCCGGAACCGTATAATTGAGCGTAATGTTATTTTCATTCGATTTAAAACTTCCTTCATTCCAAATCCCGACATTCTTAAACGTTTCGTTTTGTTTGTTTATAGTAATATCCGTGATAAAAACATTGTAGTTTTTAAATGTCAAATCATCTATATTAAGTGTATAATATCCATCTGTTGTTCCTATTAAATAAGTGGATTTCGAAATTTGGGTGATATTCTCGTAACCCAGCATCGAATTGGTTAAGGATGAAGGAATCGGGATTATATTTTCTTTTAATTGATTACTCAATTTACTGGCGGAGAAGTAATGAATGTAATTTTTAGAGAAAAGCCAGATCTTACTCGAATTGTCGACGATTAATTTCCCCGAAGTATATTCGTCTTTTTCAAAAATAGAACTTAACAGATTGTCTTTTTCGAATTGTTTTGTTTGATAATTCAGTTTAAATATACCTCCTTTAAAAGCATAATAAATGGAATTATTAAACTTGGTCAAACTCGCATATTTTCCTTTATCAGGATATTTGTAGGTATAAAAACCCTGGGTTTTCAGCAGTGTTTTATCAAGCTTTAACCTAAATATTCCTTTGTATTCATGGCTGACATAAACATCAAAATGATCTCCAATTTCAAAATAACGGGACGAATAATCAAAACCCTGAATTTTATTTTTGAAAACCCACTGATTGTTTATTTTTTCTAAAACCGAAATACCATAATAATTCCCCTGAAGGAGCTGGTTTTTATTGCCCGGAACCGTTTCAAATTTCCAGGTTCCGGAAGCCGAAAATATACTTTTGGCCGTATCACCAGCAACCACAAATGTTCCCGAATCATGTCCGCAAAAAAGCGTGTTCTCGTATACAAACAAAGACCAAACCTGTCCCTTTGTTCCGTTTATGAATTTAAATTCCGAACTGCTTTGATTGGGCTTACAAAACAATCCCTGATTGGTTCCAATGTACAGCATCCCGTTATGAATCGCCGATGCATAGACCGTTCCCAAAACTCCCGAATCATCTGTAAAACTATGCACAGGCGACTGAATATTGATACAGTTGATGCCATTATCAAGCCCCGTCCATAAATTTTGATCTTTATCTTCAAAAAGAGACAAAGCTGTATTATTGCTTAATCCTTTGCTTTGTGTAAGATGGTATTTCAGTTTTCCATTTTCAGACAAAATAAAAATTCCGTTCGAAACAGTTCCCAAAGCAAAACTCCCATCCTGAAGACGCTGGCTGCTGTATACGAAACTCGATTTTAATTCGGCATCAACATCTGTAGAAATGGGTGTTAATACATTTCCAACAAGTTTATAAATTCCATCTAACTGTGTTTGAATCAGCAAACCTTCATCTGTAGTAAAAATGTTGGCAATCGTAAATTTCTTAAGAGTGGGATGATCTGAAACCAATTTTGCCTGACCGCTTTCAATCTCAAAAAGCCCTTCTTTTATGGTTTGAAAATAAATGGCATTCTTTGCTGCAAACGACTTTACAACCCCATTTTGAGGAGCAATTATTTTAAACTGTTTTGTTTTGGTGTCGTAGATATAAATTCTATTTAAAGACTGAAACAAAATCCAATGATCGTATTTTAGAATATTCCAAAACTGCTCATCATCTAAAATCTTATTTTTTATAGTATCGCTCAGCGACGTATATTTCAATTTACCATCTGCCTGCCTGGTCCAGTAACCAAAATTCATATAACTGCCCGTATAGATTTTGTTTCCAATTACTTTAACAGAACGAAGAATCGTTTCATTTGGTCCCGGATACAACTGCCAGCTGGTTCCGTTATATTCTAAGAGCCCATCGTTATTGGCAAAATACAAATAATTATTATGGTCCTGTGAAATCATCCAGCTCTGATTTCCGGCGCCATAAACCGAAGGAGAATATTTTACAATTGGCGGGAATTCCTGCGAGAACAACAGGAAATTCATAAAAAATAGTAAGATAGATAGTTTAGTTTTCAAAATTTGGTCAGGATATTAAAATAGTACTAAAACAGTCCTAAAATAGGACATTTTACAGTTGAAACAATACTTTTTTAATAAAAAAAGATTTCACAGAATATAGGGGTATAATAGTGTCTCAGCGGTTGAAACCGCGGGCAATGTTCTAAATAAATTGTGTTTTATTTCATCTCTTTGTTATTGAATATCAAAAAATCAACATGGTAATTCTGTTAAGATTTGGAACAATATCCTTAACAAAACTCTGTTCAAAATTGATTACTTTTGTAGAAATTGACTTTTTTTATGCAAATTGATCTTTCTACACTAGACCCAAAGCAAAATATTATAATAAAAGGTGCCCAGGTACATAATTTAAAAAATGTAGATGTGGCCATTCCGAGAAACAAACTTGTAGTAATTACAGGACTTTCAGGATCAGGAAAATCGAGTTTGGCTTTTGACACTTTGTATGCCGAAGGACAACGTCGTTATGTAGAGAGTTTATCTTCATACGCACGTCAGTTTTTGGGGCGTTTAGACAAACCAAAAGTTGAATATATCAAAGGTATTGCACCAGCTATTGCAATTGAGCAAAAAGTAAACACCACTAATGCCCGTTCAACCGTTGGAACTTCAACAGAAATCTACGATTATATTAAACTTTTGTTTGCCAGAATAGGACGAACATATTCTCCGGTTTCAGGACAGGAAGTCAAAAAAAATACCGTTACAGATGTCGTTTCTGATGTAAAAACACTCGAAATTGACAGCAAATGGTTATTGCTTGCTCCTATTCATTTAGAACAGGGACGTCAGCTTGAAGACAAACTTAAAGTGCTTTTACAACAAGGTTTTGCCCGTATTTTAGTTGATAATGAAATGGTTCGTTTAGATGAATTTACTCCAACAGAAATACATAAATTAGACAACAAAGACATCTTATTAATCATTGACAGAATTATTGTTAAGGATGAAGAAGAATTCTACAATCGACTTTCAGATGCCGTACAAACTGCTTTCTTTGAGGGAAAAGGAATTTGTTACCTTCAGGAAGTGGGTTCGAATAAAAGATTTTCGTATTCCAATAATTTTGAATTAGATGGCATAACGTTTTTAGAGCCAAACGTTCACCTATTTAGTTTTAATAATCCATACGGGGCTTGTCCGGTTTGCGAAGGTTACGGAAACATTATTGGAATTGATGCTGATCTCGTTGTACCAAACACCTCTTTATCTGTTTTTGAAAGTGCCATTTATCCCTGGCGCGGCGACAGCATGAGCTGGTATAAAGATGAATTGGTAAAACATGCTTATAAATTTGATTTCCCTATTCACAAACCCTATTTTGAGCTTTCAGACGATCAAAAAGAATTGATTTGGAGAGGAAATCAATATTTTCAGGGGCTTAATGATTTCTTTAGAGAATTAGAAGAGAAAAATTATAAAATACAAAACCGTGTCATGCTTTCGCGCTACCGAGGTAAAACAAAATGCCACGCTTGCCGCGGAAAACGTTTACGCGAAGAAGCTTCGTATGTAAAAATTGGCGGTAAAACGGTTTCAGATTTAGTCGATCTTCCTATTAAACATTTGGTTACCTTTTTCAAGAATCTGGAATTAAACCCATACGAACAGCAGATTGCAAAACGTTTAATGGTCGAAATAAATAATCGCTTATCCTTTTTAACCGAAGTTGGTTTGGATTATTTAACCTTAAACCGAAATTCTTCTACTCTTTCAGGAGGAGAATCGCAGCGTATAAACCTGGCGGCTTCTCTGGGAAGCAGCTTAGTTGGTTCGATGTATATTTTGGATGAGCCAAGTATTGGACTCCATCCAAAAGATTCTGAACGCTTGATAAAAGTATTGCTTTCGCTTCGTGATTTAGGAAATACCGTAATTGTGGTAGAACACGACGAAGATATCATGAAAGCGGCCGATATGATTATTGATATTGGTCCGGAAGCAGGAACTTTTGGAGGAAACCTTGTGGCACAGGGAACGTATCAGGAGATTTTAAAATCAGATTCACTTACTTCTAAATACTTAAATGGCGATCTGGAGATTTCGGTTCCAAAGAAAAGACGAAAATTCAAAAATCATATTGATATTATTGGTGCAAGAGAAAACAACTTAAAAAATATTAATGTTACTTTTCCTCTTGACATTTTAACGGTAGTAACCGGAGTTTCAGGAAGCGGAAAAAGTACCTTGATTAAGAAAATCTTGTTTCCTGCCATGCAGAAAAAACTGGAAAATGCCGCCGAAAAAGCAGGCCAATTCAGTGAAATATCAGGGTCATTTTCGCAGATTAAACATATCGAATATGTAGATCAAAACCCAATTGGGAGAAGTTCGCGATCAAATCCTGTTACCTACATCAAAGCGTATGATGATATTCGTGATTTGTATGCAAAAGAAAAATTATCCAAAATAAGAGGCTATCAGGCCAAACATTTTTCTTTTAATGTTGATGGAGGCCGATGCGAAACTTGTAAAGGAGAAGGCTCTATAAACGTTGAAATGGTTTTTATGGCCGATGTTTCTCTCCCTTGCGAAACCTGTGGAGGTAAACGATTTAAAAAAGAGATTCTGGAAGTAACTTTTGACGATCAGAATATCAATGATATCCTTACCATGACCATTGACGATGCCATTGCTTTCTTCGAAAAAAACAAGCAGGCAAAAATCACACAGAAATTACAGCCTTTACAAGATGTTGGTTTAGGATATGTTCAGTTAGGACAATCTTCTTCGACTCTTTCAGGAGGTGAAGCACAACGTATAAAACTAGCTTCATTTTTAGTAAAAGGAGCTACAAAAGACAAAGCTTTATTTGTTTTTGATGAACCTACAACTGGTCTGCATTTTCATGACATCAAAAAATTATTAGCTTCGTTTGATGCTTTGATCGAAAAAGGACATTCGATAATCGTTATTGAACATAATCTTGACTTAATAAAATGTGCCGACTGGATTATAGATCTGGGTCCGGAAGGTGGTGAAAACGGCGGACACTTATTAGCAGCCGGAACACCTGAAGATATTGTTAAGGTTAAAGAATCGGTTACAGGGGTTTATTTAAAAGATAAATTATAAAAAAAGCCCTGAGATACCAAGGTTCTAAGTTTTTTATTCTAAGCTTAGTCCGGCAATAAATAAAAATTCCAAATTCCAATGACTTAATGAATCATATTTGGAATTTGGAATTTTTTAATTTTGCGATTTAAGCTGCTAAGCAACTAAACATTTTTCTTCAAAAGGAAAACCATCCTCGTCGATGGCAACTAATACCTTTTTTTGCTTAGAAGCCTCGAATGTAAGATAGAGCCAAGCAAATGACCATAATCCGAGGGTTAAACAAAAAATAATGAAATTTAAACTGTGGTTAACTACTTTTCCGCCTTTAGAAAGAACTGCAAAAAGTAATTCATCATTTCTTTCTTCTAATGTAAATCCGTTATGAACTTTGTTTGATATCATATTGGAAAACACCTGTACACTTTGTTCCTGACTTAGCTTACTGCCTTTCATAATCATTTGTTTGGGTTTGTCTTCACGTGATACTAACTTTAAATTTCAATGGTTTATAATTAAGTACCCTATCTGTTAAACACTTACAAATCTCTTTTTATTGTATTTTGAAAGATATTTTTTGCTTATTTAGACTGGATTCTATATTAAAACGAAACATAAAATTAATTTTAATAAATTGAATTTCAAAGAAATGAGCAAAAAAAATTAAGATTATCTTCACATTTTCAATTTCTTACAAAAATTAGCTAGCTTTTGTTCTTAATATTAAAAAATGGTGCTTCATAATCCTTTTTTAAATAATTCTCAGGAATGGTGGTAGTATTTCCATCTCGAAGTGCGCTGTAATGAGGCGACATGATCTCGATGCCAGCCGCATTAAATGAATCCTGAATATTTTGATGCAGGGACGAATAAATTAAAGGCTGCCTGGTTGGATGCTTTGTATAAACATTAATTTGGTACGAAACATAAAAATCATCTAAGCTGGTCTGCAAAACAAAAGGAGCCGGCGTTTTTTCAATCAGCTC
This sequence comes from Flavobacterium johnsoniae, assembly GCF_001879205.1. Taxonomy (GTDB): domain Bacteria; phylum Bacteroidota; class Bacteroidia; order Flavobacteriales; family Flavobacteriaceae; genus Flavobacterium; species Flavobacterium johnsoniae_A. The sequence continues at coordinate 367,976 of NZ_MLFK01000007.1, read as the reverse complement.
TGTTTTTAGGGCCGCCTCGATCAAGGCTTCGTAAATAGATGCCCAAGGCACATCATAACCAATGGTAACAGTGGTATGAATCAATAAGCCATTATTGGCATTTTTTGTATTCGAAGAATAATTTGTTGAAGTACTGGATAAAACTGTCGAATTTGGAATGGTAATATCTTCAAATTTAGGAGTTCTAATTCGGGTTACCAAAGCTGTTTTTTCTATTACTTCTCCGCTTACATCGCCAATTTTTATAAAATCTCCAATCTTAAACGGACGCATATATGTAATGACTAATCCTGCGACCATATTGGCAATAGCATTTGATGAGCCTAATGAAAATAAGATCCCTACAAATACTGAAACTCCTTTAAAAATAGGAGAATCTGAACCTGGCAGATACGGAAATATTACAACCACCATAAAAGCCAAAAACAGAAAGTCTAATAATATTAAATGTTGGCATTGCCCAATCACTATAAAAACCATCAATTTTAATATTCTCTTTTTTTATTTCATCAAAAAAGAACCTGATCACTTTTATAGTATACTTAAAAATGAAGATGATTACAATTATAGTAACCAAACTTGGCAGAAAATGAACAAACCCCATTACCGCCAGTTTTGCCGGCGAAAGAATCCAATGCAGTAAAGTTGTCGTATAAGCCTCTGTAGCCGGAAAAATACTAAACAGGGCAGGTAACGAAAGATAAACAATTAAAATCAGTGTAATACCTTTTATAAAACTATACAATCGCATTAATAGTGACTGCTGTTTTTGGGGTGATAAAATTTTTATGTTATTATAACTAAAACCTTTAAAATATCGATCGCTGTTTTTTAAAATATACCACTTAATACGGTTAAAAATCTTCCCGGCAAGATATAAAACAAGACCGATAATTAAAATTAGCAAAGCTGTATAACCCAGTCTTTTGGGAAGCATTGAATAATTTTCATTTTGATAAATTACAGCTCGTTTTATCAGGTTTAAATTTCTTTTTGCAATAAAGGCTGTGGTTTGATTTTCTGCTTTTGCATCGGCCTCAAGAATAGACATAATTATAAAATCATTCTTGTAGATGATGTCTTGAGAAATTTCAGAAGGAACAACCTGTAGAGAATCTTTTTCAAAAAAAGAATCTTCATACAATTTCCTGATTTTTTCTGTAATTGCGTGTGCCCTGTTTTCGGCAGAAAAAGAACCTACTTTGTTATAAACATGAAACAGTGTATCCTTAAATGGCGCAACGGGATAGCCTTTTAGTTTTGGCTTAACTTCTGTTTTACTTAAAGTATCCTGACTAGTATTTTGAGCAAACGAAACGGAATAAAATGAAATAACAAAAAGCACTACAAAACAAAGTAATTTATTTCTCATATTCGTTTATATTAAGTTAGTGATACTTCCTAACAAATATAAAAACAAAATAGATTCGAAAATAAATTACTTCGCTGTTTCTAAATAAAATCGTACTAAATTTTAATTCCTATTTTTCTCAGCATCATGTCTATTACTTTATTAATATCCGGAGAAATATTAAATCTGTAATTTAAATACACATATACAATAGTTACCAATATTGATTTTAAAGCAATGCTGATAAGCTGAAAAAACGGAAACTCCCAAAAGTAAAATACCAAAAACAATACAAATGTTAACAGCATCGAGGAGATCGTTTCTTTGGTAAACGGATATAAATTAAGCTTTTTAACCACAAAAAGAAGTTTTGCCAAACTGTATAAAGTGATGGACAATAAAGTCGCGAAAGCTGATCCGAATATTCCGAAAATTGGAATAAAGATCATGTTTAAAACCACAGTCAGCACAACCAGCATTAATCCTAAATACAATACCATTCTGTAATATTTAGTATTAAAAATGATAGCATTATTGTTTCCTAAAATTAAATCGAAGTATTTAGATAAACCAATCATAAATACAACTTCAATTCCGCCGCTGTACTCTTTTGGAACCAACTCATACAACTGATTAATATTTACAAATATGCAAAGCATTACAAAACCACCCACTATCTGCAGGTTTATAGAGGTTTTTTTGTAAAGCTGATTCAGCTCATCGTGTTTATTCTCGTGCATTAATTTTGCTGTAATTGGATACACAATTTGATGCATGGCTCGACTTGGAACAGAAATTACCAAAGCAATATAAGTTGCCACAGAATAGAAGGCAATATTTTCAATCTGCATATATTGGTTTAGTATCATTTTATCGCCGTCCAAAAGCAAATTGGCAACACTTCCAGATAAAATAATATAAAAAGTATAAACTAATATATCTTTTGTATTGGTTGGTATAGTAAACTGAAAAGTTGGTTTCTGAATACTAAAGGCATACAACATGGTTATCAAGAACGCCAAAAAATATAAAATCGCGGTTGCATATACAAAACCTTCTACGCTAAGCCAGTTGAAGTAAACACCTATTAACAGGAATAATGAAAATAATCGTAACCCGACTTCCTTAACAAAATTTCCAAAAACGGAATGCATATTTACACGAAGCCAGGCATAAAAAATTTCAAAATAGGCCATGCATAATCCTATAAATGGAATTAACCAGATATAACTTTTTACAATCGCATTCTTTTTTGACACAAAGAATATAATCTCATCATAAAAAACAAGACCAATTAGTAAAAGCGGGATTATTAAAAGCAGCGGGAATAAAACTGTAAAGGATAAAAAACGGGATTTTTCCTCGTCTGTTTGGTATTGTGAATAAAATTTAACCAAAGTGTTCTGCATTCCAATCGCAAATAAAGGCATAATCACATTTGCTGCAGAGGTAATATAATTAGTTAAACCATAAAAAGTGGCACCTAAAAAAACAGGATATAAATAAAGTGTATTAATGGCTCCAATTCCAAAGCCGATGTAGGTTATTATAGTGTTTTTAAAAGACTGGTTTAAGACAATACCCATTTTTGGATTTCTGAATTTAGATTTTAGATATTAGATTACTGAGCGAGTTACGCCTCATTAATCAATTGTGCTAATTGTTTGGTAAGGTTTTTTCTTGAATATTGTTGTAAACCAACACCGTTAGCTTGTAATTTTCCTTCCAAAAACTGATTATAAAAGTCCAAAATTACACTTTTTAACTTCGCTTTTTCTGAATAATCAAAAAATACTCCGGTATTTGTTTCTTTTATAATATCGGCAAAATCAGAACCTTGCGGGCCAATAGCAATTATTGGACGATTTGAGACCATGTATTCAAACAATTTGCCCGGAATAATACTTTTAGTATCTTCTGAATTAATTTCGATTAAAAGTAAAACCTGAGACTTCTTTTGATGAGCAATCGCTTCATTATGCGAAACATATCCCAAAAGGTTCAAATAATCATTCAGCTTGAATTCTTCAATAGAATCTAATACTTCCTGACTTACGGCTCCGATTAACTTAATTTCTAAATGAGATTTAAAATCCGGAATTTCCTGAAGCAGCTCCACCAGAGATTCCCATAAAAATTTTGGATTTCTTTCTGATAAAAACGATCCGATATGAGCCAGAGTGAATTTAGAATCTAAAGGTTGTTTTTCTACCTTTTCAATATCGTAACCATTTGTAATTACAGAAATTGGTTTATTGGTAATGACTTGAAATTCTGCTTTTGTAGTTTTACTTGTTACAATAATAGTATCAGCAGAATTAAGCACCTTATGCTCTAGATTTTTATGCTTTTTTGCTGCGTAATTAGACAAACGCAGCGCTTTATGATACCCAATAGTAGTCCACGGATCACGAAAATCTGCAAACCATTTTACATCTAATTTTTCTTTTAATTCCAGACCAATTAAATGTAAACTATGCGGAGGTCCCGAAGTTACAATAGTATCAATATTATTTTCTTTAATGTATTTTTCAAGATAAGAAACAGAAGGTTTTACCCAAAAAGCACGAGCATCTGGAATAAACAGATTTCCCCTGATCCAAAGAAAAGTTTTGTCTAAAAAAGTCTGCTTTTTTTTATGCGGAAAAATTCCGGAACTGATTTTCTTGGTTTTATTCTTTGAAAAAACAGAAGCTAATTGATAAGGCTCCCAAATTTTATTTTTAAGAACAATTACTTTATCTGAAATTTCGCTTACCAAGCCTTCATCTACAATTGGATAAGTTGGATTTTCAGGAACATAAACAATGGGCTGAACACCAAAATCAGGCAGATATTTTACAAATTTCAGCCAGCGCTGTACTCCCGGTCCGCCAGCTGGAGGAAAGTAATACGTTATAATTAAGAGCTTTTTTTGTTCCAATGAAAATCGTTTATTATTTTAAAATGCAAAGTTAATAAAGAACTTTCTTCTTTTTTGAGTTGAAATTTTATTTACTTTATTTAATGTATGAGAAACCTCAATAAGTATCATTAATCGTTCTAATCTTTCGAGATAAGACAATGATTTTATTTCAGCAATTCCTTTTTCTTCAACATTTGTTACTTTATTTGTTCTCACTGTATAATTAAAGTTATTTAAACAAATCTTTTATACACTCTATATATAATATAAAACAAAAGTATACAATTTAAAACCAGCCAAAAATTATAAAAGCCCCAGACAATTTTATACTCAGTTTCCATACTAGAAAAACTAAAATATTCTCCTTGACTTTCATTATAAAGATCATCATATCCCATCATGTATATTCCGCAAAAGACAAATACGAATAAATCAAAAATGGTAAAGACAATAATTTTAAGAATCTTTGAAATCGGCATCTATGAGTTAGTCTTTAAACTCACTCTTATTTGTACTAGATTTTCTTCTTTCGAAATAAATACCTCCAATCAAAAGCACGAACATTCCAATTGAACTCACCAGATTAATAGTTCCACCGGTTTTAATAACCTGAGGTTCGAACTTAAATTCGATTGTATGTTTTCCGCCGGGAACTTCCATTGCTCTTAAAACGTAATCTACAGGAAAATGATCCGTTAATTGTCCATCAATGTAAGCGTTCCAACCGTTTTCATAATACATTTCAGAGAAAACAGCCAAACCATCTTTTGCGTTATCTGATTGATATTTAATATAATTTGGTTTGTATTGAACCACTTTTATTGTTCCTGTTGTATCCCATTGTTTTTTCATACGGGCATTTTTAAATTTCCCCTCATGATCATGAACATTAAAAATAGCTACTTTTTTAGTATCAAGATGATCTAAAGCTTTCATAACATCGTCTGGTTTATTAACCAGTTTTACTGAGCTTACAAACCAAGCATTTCCATTTGCATCCGGATTAATTGCCGGAATTTCATTTCCTTCTTTATCAGATTGAATTACATACTTAACATTTAACATATTAAGCACTTCCAAATTATTTTTAGCAATTTGATAGTCATACAACTGCTGCATTCTTCTAGGTCTTACCGCGCTATAACCTCCAATAGTTTTATGAAAGTAAGAAGATCTGCCCTGCAATTGTCCTTGCGGATCAAATACACGGTAAACAGAAGTATCTTTTAAAATCTGCGCATCGGTTGGTGTTTCCTGAAATGGAGCTGCTATCTGAACCGGGCTGACAAAATCTTTAGCAGAAACATATTTCTTATCTACAAAAAACAAGTCAAAAATCATTAAAAGAGCTACAATAATTAAAGCTGTTGTTTGTGAAAATTTATTTTTAATAAATAACCATAAAACTCCAAAAGTAACTACAATAAAAAAACCTGAACGAAGTAAATCAGCAGAATACAAAGACCTTCTGTCCTCTTTTAAAGCATCAACAAAATCAGGTCCATAAGCTTGCAGATAACTGTTGTCGCTCATTCCTGTAAAATGAAAAAAGCCTTTAGCAAATACTAAAATCAGTAAAATTCCTAGTCCAAAAACTGTAGTTTGAATTAAAGCTTTTTGCTGCAATTTAGGTTCTTCTTTTGCTTTAAAGAATGATTGTAACCCCATCACTGCCAATACCGGAAAACATAGTTCTAAAATGACCTGAATAGATGATACCGCTCTAAACTTATCATACATTGGAACGTATTCAATAAAGAAATCCGTAAGAAGTGAGAAGTTTTTCCCCCATGAAAGCACTAATGTAAATAATGCTCCTGCAAGAAATACGTATTTAATTTTTCTTTCGTCAATAAACAACGCTAAAACTGCTAAAAAGAAAACCACAACCCCAATGTAAGCCGGAGCAGAAACAATGGGCTGATCTCCCCAGTAAGTTGGCATTCCTGATACAAAATCTTCGGCCTGACTTGCCGGAACTCCCTGCTCTAACATAAACGAGTACATACGGCTGTCTGTACCAACATTTTCATGACTGGAACCTCCAAAAATTCTTGGAGCAATTAAGTTCAAACTCTCAGCAATTCCGTAACTATATTCCGTAATATAGTCTGTTGTCATTGATGCTGTTGTTTCATTTTTTGATCCGTCAGGATTAAAAGTCAGTTCGCTTTTATCACGAATACTGTATTTAGCATACTCGCTGGTCGCCATTAAGTTGGCTGCATTGGCACCGATAGCAAAAATTCCTGCTACGGCCAAAGTTCCAATTGCAATTAAAAGCGGTTTATATTCTTTATCTTTTATAAAATTAAAGGCAAAATAACCTGAAAGTATCAATAAGAAAATCAATAAATAATAGGTCATTTGAAAGTGGTTGGCATTAACTTCTAATGCAACCGCAAACATGGTGAGCAAACCTCCCCAAATGTATTTTTTCTGAAAAACAAGTATGAAACCGGCTATAACCAACGGCATATACGCAATCGCATGTGCTTTGGCATTATGTCCAACACCGAGAATAATAATCAAATAGGTAGAAAAACCAAACGCAATTGCGCCAATAAATGCTTTTAAGGGATCTGTTTTTAAAACTAATAACAAACCATAAAAGCCTAAGAAATATAGAAACAGATAATCAGCCGGACGCGGTAAAAAACGCAAAACGTCATCTATTTTTCCAACAAAATCGTTTGGATAATTTGCCCCTAACTGGTAGGTAGGCATTCCGCCAAAAGCTGAATTTGTCCAATAAGGCTCTGCCTGTTCTGCGGCTCTAAAGTCATTTTGCTCTTTGGCCATTCCGGTGTATTGAGCAATATCTGACTGGAAAATTTGTTTTCCCTGCAGAACCGGATAAAAATAAATTAATGAAACGAGAATGAAGCCCAGTACTACAAGGGCGTGCGGATAGAATTTATTTACTATTTTCAATTTTGGCTGGTTTGGTTAAATGATGAATCCTGCTTACTTAAGGATACAAACTTAATCTATTTCTTCGTAATCAACATAATCGCCCACTTTTTTGGTTTCGCGAGGCTTTTTTGCATTAGCAGTATTAATAATTATTTCATCATTATTAGTAGTGCGGGTTTGCTGCCATGAGTTATCCTGGCCATATTGTTGTTGTCTTTGAAAATTCTCTCCTGCTTTTTCGACTGCTTTTTTGACCAATACCGGCAAAAAAATTCTAGCCAAAAATTTAAAAATATAATAAAACGCAATAATCCACATTATCGTTTTAAACAAATTTGTAAAAGATGCTTCTTGCATGATCATATAATTTTTTTCCAAAATTAGTAAATCCGTTGTTTAAAATTAAAATATCAATCTTAAATAAATAATAAAATATAGTACATTTGAATTGCGTTATTATTTTTCTAATCCCCAAATAATTATGTTGAAAATTAAAAAATTACTTTTTACCGCTCTTTTTTTTACACCGCAAATTTTCTTCGCACAATACACTGATGTGATTAATTCCAACCGCCCGGGCGAAACCATGTCTGCTTATGCAGTGGGCAAATCAGTCATTCAGGCCGAAATTGGTGTTTACGGAATTAAAGAAAAACACGATTTATTAGATTACGACGCCACTGGTTTTGGTACAGATTTAAGCATTCGATATGGCGCATTTCTGGAACAGCTCGAGTTTATACTTGACGTTCAATATCAAATGGCAAACTTCGACACCCCTTACACCAGTTATAAGAAAAACAATTTCAGACAAACCGTTTTAGGGGCAAAATATTTAATTTACGACCCTTATAAAAATTATAAAAGAGAAGCTAATATATACAGTTATAAAGCCAATCACAGCTTTAAATGGCGTGAATTGATTCCTGCCGTTTCTATTTTTGCAGGAGCTAATTTTGTTGGAGCCGATAATCCATATTATTTTTCTCCAGACGGCGAAATTTCTCCAAAGGTGGCCTTGGTAACACAAAACTTATTTGGAGGCGGAAGATGGGTATTTGTAACGAATATTATTGCTGATTATATTGGAACTGATTATCCAAGCTATGGTTATGTATTGACACTGACACACGGATTTAATGCAAGATGGTCCGGATTTGTAGAAAATCAAGGATATAAAAGCGATTTTTACAGCGATGCTATTGTGCGCGGAGGAGCTGCCTACCTGCTTTCTCCTAATATGCAGATTGACGCATCTATAAGTACTAATTTTAAAAATACGCCTTCTGTTTTATATGGAGGAGTTGGCTTTTCATGGCGCTATGACGGATGGTACCAATCGAAACAAATTGAAATTAAAAACAAAGAAAAAGCCAAAAAGAATCCTGAAAATGAAAAACCAATTGATTATCAGGAAAAAGAAAGAAAACGTAAAGCTAAATACGAGAATTAATAACCAAACCTCATATAATCAGAGGTTTTTTATAATGCCACTTAATGATTACAATTAAAGAAGCCAAAACTAAAAAGGAATTAACAGATTATATCAAATTTCCGTTTTCACTTTATAAAGACAACCCATATTGGGTACCGCCTATTATTGCAGATGAATTAGAGTCTTTTGATAAAACTAAAAATCCGGCTTTTGATAACGCCGAAGCTTATTTTTATCTGGCCTACAAAGACAATAAAATTGTCGGCAGAATTACAGCTATCATTAATTGGGCAGAAGTAAATAATCAGCATAAGCGAAAAGTTCGTTTTGGTTGGTTTGATGTTATTGATGATATAGAAGTAACTAAGGCTCTTCTTGAAAAAGTATACGAATTAGGAAGAAAACATAATCTCGAGCATGCCGAAGGTCCAATGGGTTTTTCTAATCTGGACAAAGTGGGCGTTCTTACGGAAGGCTTTGATCAGGTTGGAACAATGATAACCTGGTACAACAATCCGTATTATGTTACTCATTTTGAGCAATTAGGTTTTCAAATCGAGAAAGAATATATCGAAAGTATTTTTCCTTTCTCTAACGTAAAACCTGAGTTTTTCTTAAAAGCGCAAGCCTTAATCAAAAAGCGTTATGAACTTAGAGCATTAAATTTCACAAAAACAAAAGACATAATGCCTCACGTGGATAAAATGTTTGATTTGTTTAACGAAAGTTATGCTAAACTAGCTTCATTTGTAGCAATTTCAGATGTTCAGAAAGAATATTTTAAGAAAAAATACATCAGCTTTATTAATCCTGAATATATAAAATTTGTGGTAGATAAAGATGATAATCTTGTTGCTTTCAGCATTGTAATGCCAAGTTTTACCGAAGCGCTTCAAAAAGCAAAAGGAAAGCTTTTTCCATTTGGTTTTATACATCTTCTAAGAGCCCGAAAGAAAAGCAAAGATGTTGTTTTTTATCTTATCGGAGTTCATCCTGATTACCAAAATAAAGGAGTTACTGCTATTATTTTTGACGAATATTATAAAACTTTTTCGGAAAAAGGAATCAAAAATTGCATTAGAACTCCAGAATTAGCTGAAAATACCGCCATTCATTTACTTTGGAAAAATTTTGATCCAAAAATTCACTGCCAGAGAAAAACATACCTGAAGTACCTCTAATTTTTTGAACTGTAATCAGTTAGAGTATTCAAATAAAGAATATAAAAAAATCCATTCGCCCCCAAACGAATGGATTTTTTAAATTAATAACAATTCATTATTCCACTTTACATTATTCCACTTTGCAATCTACTTTTACTAAAGTATTTTTTTGATCAAATTTTAATTTGGTTTTATCTTTAAAAGTTACTTTATCATTGGCTTGTACGACATCTCCATATCCTTCAATAAAGGTATTTTCTCTTTTTAAGAAAGCAACTTCTCTTACTGATGAAGTTCCTTCAGAATTAAAGGTATAATCGGCAATTAAGGTATCACCTTTCATATTTCCAATCAGAGTTCCTTCATTTTTATCTTTTCCTACTAAATTATAACTTAGCTTTCCATTGACTTCCTGGTGTGAGTTTACATTAAAACTCATCTCGATAATACTTCCATTAGATTTCCATGAATAGCATTGGTCTCCTGCAGGCTCCACAATCTCAGCCTCTTTTGGCGGACTCGGAGTAATTTGAACCGGCTCTGTAGTAGTTGTTTCTTTTTTGCAAGAAACAAAAACCGCTAAAATAAGGGTTGCTATTGCTAATACTTTTTTCATAATTTTTTATTTTTATTTTGTGATTATGATATAAAGTTAGCTCAAATAAAAAAAATCCATTCGTAGAACAAATGGATTTTTTTACATAATTTCCACTTAAGGAAATTTATTTTAGATTAATTACGAAACGTCAATAGTAGTACGTTCTGCAATTTCTTTATAAGTACCGTTAACTAATTTCTCGCGAATTGCTTCAAAAGCTGTTAACGTTTCATCAATATCAGCTAAAGTATGAGAAGCTGTTGGAATCATTCTCAACAAAATAATCCCTTTTGGAATAACAGGATAAACCACAATAGAAAGGAAAATACCGTAATTCTCTCTTAAATCGTTTACCATTACCATTGCCTCAGGAATACTTCCTTCAAGGTAAACAGGAGTAATACAAGTATTTGTATCTCCAATGTTAAATCCTTTTTCTTTAAGTCCGTTTTGTAATGCATTTACATTCTCCCAAAGTTTATCTTTAATAGCAGAAGAATTACGTAATAACTCTAAACGTTTTAATGAACCAATTGTCTGGATCATTGGTAACGCTTTAGCAAACATCTGCGAACGTAAATTGTATTTTAAGTAATCAATAACTGTTTTATCTGCTGCTACGAAAGCACCAATATTAGCCATAGATTTTGCAAAAGTAGAGAAGTAAACATCAATATCGTCCTGAACTCCCTGCTCCTCACCTGCTCCGGCACCTGTTTTACCAAGTGTACCAAAACCGTGTGCATCATCAACCAATAAACGGAAATTGTATTTTTGCTTCATCGCTACAATTTCTTTCAATTTTCCCTGTTGTCCGCGCATTCCAAAAACACCTTCGGTAATAAATAAAATACCTCCGCCTGTTTCTTCGGCCATTTTTGTAGCACGCTGCAGGTTTTTTTCCATACTTTCAAGATCATTGTGCTTGTAAGTAAAACGTTTACCCATATGCAAACGAACACCATCAATAATACAAGCATGTGAATCTACATCGTACACAATGATATCATTTTTAGTAACCAGGGCATCAATAATAGATACCATCCCCTGATAACCAAAATTCAATAAATAAGCCGATTCTTTCATTACAAAAGCAGCTAATTCATTTTCTAATTGCTCATGATAAGTAGTATGTCCAGACATCATACGGGCACCCATTGGGTAAGCCGCACCAAACTGAGCTGCTGCATCTGTATCTGCCTTACGAACTTCCGGATGATTAGCTAAACCTAAATAATCATTTAAACTCCAGTTTAGGATATTTTTTCCATGAAATGTCATTCTAGGACCCAACTCTCCTTCTAACTTTGGGAAAACATAATAGCCTTCTGCCTGAGAAGCCCATTTTCCTAAAGGTCCCTTATTGTCCTGAATTCTTTCGAATAAATCTTTTACCATAATATAGTGTAGTAATTTTTTTAACTTAATCAGCGAGCAAAATTAAACATTATTATTCTAAAATTCAGAGTGTCATTTATTTTTATTAAAAAATAATCAACATCTTATTTTTAACAAGATTTACCCCCCCCGTTTTTAGCTTTTACAATTGCAAAGTAGAAATTAATTTAAGCGCAAAGTATGATTTTTATCATAATAAAAGACAAAATAGTCTTTTATTTTTGATTGAAATTTAAATCCAAAAACAAATACCAAATCCTATGAGAAACAATAGTATAACCTCAATTAGACTAATACTGTATTTTATTTTTGCTGTTCTATTTTTAGCAGGCTGCAAAAAAGAAGATGTAAAAAATTACGCCGATATAATGACCGAAGGCGAAATGGAAGCAGAACTCACTTCTCCGCCTCATGTTCCAAAACCAGTTGGAAACAGAACGGCCATGAAGCTGAAATTAAACATGGAAATTAAAGAACAAGAAGGCACAATGACTGATGGTGTGAAATATACTTATTGGACATTTGGAGGATCTGTACCGGGGAGTTTCATCAGAACCCGTGTGGGCGATGAAGTAGAGTTCCATTTAAAAAACCATCCTGACAATAAATTACCACATAATATTGACTTACATGCTGTAACCGGTCCCGGAGGCGGTGCAACCTCATCGTTAGTGGCTCCCGGCCATGAAAAAGTTTTCAGTTTTAAAGTTATTAACCCCGGATTATATGTTTATCATTGTGCTACAGCCCCAGTTGGAATGCATATTGCAAACGGTATGTATGGTTTGATTTTAGTTGAACCAGAAGGAGGCCTTCCTCCGGTTGATAAAGAATACTATGTTATGCAGGGTGATTTTTACACTCAGGGTGAATATGGTGCCAAAGGCCTGCAGGCATTTGATATGAACAAAGCGATAAAAGAAACTCCTGACTATGTTGTATTTAACGGAAAAGTAGGATCTCTAACCAACGGAAATGAATTGACGGCAAAAGTGGGCGAAACAGTACGTTTATTTGTTGGAAACGGCGGGCCAAACTTAGTTTCTTCTTTCCACGTTATTGGTGAAATCTTTGATAATGTTCATATAGAGGGCGGAAGCAGTATTAATAAAAATGTACAAACTACCTTAATTCCTGCCGGTGGAGCGGCAATTGTAGATTTTAAAGTCGAAACACCCGGAACCTTTATTCTGGTCGACCACTCCATTTTCAGGGCATTTAATAAAGGAGCTCTGGGCATGCTGAAAGTAGAAGGAAAAGAAAATCAAAACATTTATTCCGGAACAATACAGGAAGGTATTTATCTGCCTGAAGGCGGGACAATTCAGAAAATGCCGGGAGGATCAAATGCAAAAGCAGTTATTCCGAAACGTACCATAGAAGAAAAAGTAAAGATTGGTAAAGAACTTTTTGGAACAACTTGTTTTGCCTGTCATCAGTCAGAAGGACAAGGGATTCCGAATACTTTCCCTCCTCTTGCTAAATCAGATTACTTAAATTCTGATTCTAAACGTGCCATCAAAACCATAATACATGGTCTGACAGGTGAAATAACTGTAAATGGAAAAAAATATAATAACGTAATGCCTGCTCAAAATTTATCTGATGATGAAATAGCAAACGTGCTTACCTATATCTACAGCAGCTGGGGTAATAACAAAACAGAAATTACTCCAGAAATGGTAAAAGCATTAAGATAACAACAATTATTCTTTATGAAAATACACTTTTTCATTCTTACTTTTTTCCTGATGCTTTCAGCGTTTTCAAAAGCTCAGAAAATTGGAATGGTTCCGATTAAAGAGGGCTCGTTTGTCCCTCTTTACGGAGCCTCTTCTAAAAAACCGGTTATCGTAAAATCTTTTTATATGGATGTTTATCCCGTTACAAATGATGATTTTTTAAATTTTGTCAAAAAGAATCCCATTTACAGCAAATCAAAAATAAAAGGAATTTTTGCAGACAAAAGCTATTTATCCTATTGGAAGACTGATTTTGATTATGGGAATGTTAATCCTAAATCGCCTGTAACCAGCATTTCCTGGTTTACTGCAAAAAAATACTGCGAATGTCAGGGTAAACGACTACCAACAATGGATGAATGGGAATATGCTGCTATGGCCGATGAAAAAAGAGCAGACGCCCGAACAAAAAAAGAATTCAATGCCTACATTTTGTCCTGGTATGAGAAATCGAAGACCTATGAAAATGAAATTGGAAAAACTTTTAAAAATTATTGGGGAATTTATGATATGCACGGCTTAGTCTGGGAATGGACATCGGACTTTAACAGTATTTTTTTATCGGGAGAATCCAGAAAAGACAAAAGCAGTGATAAAAATTTATTCTGCGGAAGTGCCTCTGTGAATGCCACAGATTTAATGGACTACGCAGCCTTTATGCGATATGCTTTTCGAGGAAGCCTGAAAGCACAGTTCTCTACCAGAAATCTAGGTTTTAGATGCGCAAGCAACACAAAACCAAAACATTAATCTTAAATTAATTTCAAATGAAAAAAATAATAATTGCAGCTTTCATTCTTCTATTTTCTTTACAAAGCTGCAAAGAATCAGATAAAAAGAATATCACGCCAGCAAAAACAGATAACAAAATTAGTGATTTATCTATTTACAACTTACCCTCAAAGTGGACTACTCAGGACGGAAAGGATATTGAGCTAAAAAGTCTTAAAGGAAATGTTCTCGTTATGGTTATGATTTATACAAGCTGTAAAGCGGCCTGTCCTAGATTAGTAGCCGACATGAGAGATATTGAATCCAAACTGGATAAAAAGACGAAAAAAAATGTAAAACTTATTTTAGTCAGCATCGATCCTAAAACTGATACTCCTGAAAAATTGAAAAGTTTTGCAATTGCCAATCAAATGAATCAGGAACTCTGGATTTTCCTTCGTTCATCTGAAGAAAATACGCGTGAATTTGCAGCGGTTTTGGCAGTTAATTACAAACAGATATCTCCAGTAGACTTTTCACATTCTAATATTATCAGTGTCTTTAATCCGGCCGGAGAATTAATATTTCAGCAAGAAGGTTTAGGCGTTAACAATGAAAAAACAATAAAAGCAATAAATCTTGAAGCAGAAAAAATATAAAGATTACACATTTTGATTTAGGAGAAAAACAAGAGGAGATTTTTAGGAATGAATCGACTCTTGTTTTTTGTTTAAAATAGAGACCATTATCAAAATTAAGCCAAACACTAAAAGCAGACTAAAAACAAAAATACTCTCAAAATATCCTGAAATCATTCCTTTTTCAAAATAAAGAAACGCGCCCTGAAAAAACAATAAAACTTCGGTTGCTAAATAACCAAAAATAAAGCTCTTTACTCCTATTTTTAAGATGAAAGAATTACTGGAAAGTATTTTATTCTGAAGTAAAATTCCAAACAAAAATCCGGTAATGATTCCTAAAGTGGTCAGATGAATAAATCCAATTACAAAATTCCTGATTTGATGTGAAACTTCGGCAATATTTGGAGAAATAGTCAGCAATTGAATTCCTATCTTTAAAAATAACGAACATAGGGCCAAACCATAAACCTGTTTTGTTATTTTATCTAAATCAGTTTTAAAATTACTTAGTTGAGGCCTCAGCATTTGTAAAAAATAAACAAATGCGCCTAACTGCACTATAACGCCAAAGCCATTAATGAAATTTAGAATATTGTTTTCTATAAACCATCGAATTGGAAATGCGATCGTTAAAAAGATTGAAACAATCAAAAGAACATAAAATCTTTTAAATTTTATTTCTTCAATTTTATGCTGAAACTGCTTTAAAAACAAAGCCAAAACAGCACACAAAAACCAGCCGTTAAACTGAAAATGCAGAAAGAATTGAATCGCAATTTGATAAAAAGCACTTTGCTTTCCGAGTGTGCTTACTGCAGGACCTAAACACCAGACTCCAAAAGTCGATAAAATCATAAACAGTACAGCAGCTTTTAAAAGTCTTTCCTGAGGTGTTTTTTCTCTGGAAAAATCTTTCCAAATCAATCGGCAAAAAGCGTAACTCAACAAAATGTGAAGTGTTGAAAAAATAATCGAAAACAAAGTATATCCTTGAATAGGAAAGGTTATCATCATTCCGATAACAGAAAATTCAGTAAGCCAGAACAAGCGATTGTATATCGGTTTCCGACTTTTTTCTTTGGCAATAAAAAAATGAACAACCAAAACATAAATCATAAGATAAACCCAGCCAAGCATTGCCACATGAGAATGGGCGTGAAGCAAAAAGCCGTAGTTTACAAAATCCAGCGGAAAAAGATATACAAACCGCATTAACAACCCAAATACACAAGCAATCAGGAAATTAAAAAAACAACAGATGATCCAGGTTTTTTGAGAATTCATTTTAGAAAATCTTTTATGACATATCGTTCTCTATCTAATAAAAGGCGTTTCAATTGCATCGCCTCTTATAGCTTCTTCAAAACTTATGTCTCTAGGTAGTTTATTTTTTTGAGTTAAACTCAATTCATTAAAAGTAACGAATTAATTGAAATTTCTTCCAATAAAAAACACCGATAATGCTCAGAAATTGACATTTATCGGTGCTCTTTTCACTATCAAAATCTATTATTATTGCGCTACTTCAACAAAATCTTTTTCCAAAATAACTGCTTTTGGAAACAATATATTATTTTCCAGATGAATATGTTTATGCAAATCTTCTTCGAATTCTTTCAACATGGCAAAAGTTACTCGGTACGTGGTACAAGCATCTGCAGGAGGCGTATAATTATCCGTTAAATTGGCAATCTCTCTAAAGCGTTCTCCTTCATTATCATGTTCGTGCATCATCATAGCGATTGGGTTAGATACACTTCCAAAAGAAGGCTGTGATAAAAGTCCATCAGAATCTTTCGCTTTCACCATTCTTTTTATAAAAGGAAACAAAATCAATTCTTCTTTTTTCATGTGCTGCGATAATTCTGCGGCACAACCTATAAACAATTCATTTATTTTAAATAATTCCGGATGATGTGCACCGTGAACTTTACATAATTTATCCAGAAAAGGAAGAAGCGTCTGGGTTTTATCCTCTACATAACGATGATGCGTTTTTTCAATATAATCTGCCAATAAATCTAAAGGCCAGGAATTAAAGTCTATCGAACCGTTGTTTTCTGATTGTACAACCTCCTGAATGCTTTGCAGCAAGGTTTCCGAATTTATATTTTGTTTTTCGCAGACTTCGTCTACTGTTCGGTTTCCTTTGCAGCAAAAATCGATTTTATACTTAGAAAATACGGCAGCTGTTCTATAATCCTGTGCCACAAATGATCCTATTGTTCTGTTTTTTAAGTTTTCCATGATAATTAATTTTTTATTTATTTTTATTTTTTAAAGTCAATTCAAATACAAACCACGCCATTGTGATAAATCCGATTCCGAAGATAGAATCTCCTATTGCGCGAAGCCATTTTAAGGTAATCATGGCCGGTTGCTGCATTAATTCTGATGAACGGGCATACCACATTCCGTGATCGATACTTTCTATTGCCTGCCATACTCCAATTGGAAGTAAACTCAATACTGCCATTAAAAACAAACCAATATTTAGTGACCAGAAAGTAATTTTGAGCAGCTTAGTATTCCAGTTTACATGTCTGTATAAACTTCGTAATACAAACAATACCAAGCCTATTCCTAACATTCCGTAAACTCCAAATAAAGCAGTATGTCCGTGGAGCGGTGTTGTATTTAAACCCTGTACATAGTAAAGTGCAATGGGAGGATTAATAATGAACCCAAAAACTCCAGCTCCAAGGAAATTCCAGAATGCTACCGAAATCATGAAATAAATCGGCCATTTGTAATCAGCAATCCATTGAGTTGATTTAGAGATTTTATAATTTTGATATGCTTCAAATCCTATTAAGGTTAAAGGCACTACTTCGAGTGCACTAAAAGTTGCTCCCAACGCCATAATCGCAGTTGGAGTTCCAGAGAAATACAAGTGATGGAATGTTCCTAAAATTCCTCCCGACATGAAAATAATGGTTGCAAACAAGACATTTAAAGTAGCTGTTTTGGTTTTCAATAATCCTAATCGAACAAATAAGAAAGCCATAACAACAGTTGCAAATACTTCAAAGAAGCCTTCAACCCAAAGATGCACCACCCACCATCTCCAATATTCTGCAATTGCTAGATTGGTTTGTCTTCCCCACATTAAACCTGCTCCGTAAAACATGGCAATTGCGGCGCAAGAAATTAAGAATAAAATGATTAGATTTTTTTCTTGTGTTTTTTTCTTTAAAATTGGAATTAAGGGGCGAACCATTAAAGCCAGCCATAAAAACAAGCCCACTAAAAGGAAAATCTGCCAGAAACGTCCTAAATCAACATATTCATAACCTTGATGACCAAACCAAAAGTTTTGTACCAAATCTAATTTCTGCATTACGCCAAACCACTGCCCGGCCATTGAGCCCAAAACAATAATCAACAAAGCGATAAACAAGAAATTGATTCCGAAACATTGAAATTTAGGGTCTTTGCCCGAAACTGCGGGCGCAATATATAACCCTGTTGCCAGCCACGCGGTTGCAATCCAGAAAATAGCCAGTTGCGTATGCCATGTACGCGTAACGGCGTAAGGCAAAATCTGATCGATTGGAATTCCATAAAGCCCATTTCCTTCTACGCCATAATGTGCTGTTATGATTCCAAAAACCATTTGCAGTATCATTAATAAACTCACTATCCAGAAATATTTTACAACCAGTTTCATTGATGGTGTTTTACCCTGCTTGATAATTGGATCTTCTTTTGGAAGCGGAAACTCTTGTTCTTCACCCGATTTTGCATGATAGAAAACTAAAATTCCAATACTAAAAATCAGCAGGATAATACTAACTCCGGACCAGGCCAAAAGTTCTTTCGTGGCTTTGTTTCCAACCAATTCGTCAGAAGGCCAGTTGTGCGTGTATGAAATATCAGAATCCGGGCGATTGGTAACCGTTGCCCAAGTTGCCCAAAAGAAAAATGCGTTCATTTTGTGCATTTTTGCTTCATCCTTAATCGAATTTTTTGGAATCGCATATTCTTCTCTCAATTTATCAAACTTAGGGTCGTTTGTAAAAAGTCCTTGATAATATTCGCTTAAACTTTCAATCGCCGCAACACGATTTTCAGATATTGTAAGAATCCCTGATCCGGCATCATATCGATTCGTTCTTAAATCTTTTTGCAAACGAACTTTTAATGCCGATTGTTTTTCAGCATCGAGTTCGTCAAACTTCTTATTAAAATCTTCTTTTGCAAATTTATCCAGTATAAAAAGCGCTTCATGATGCAGCCAGTCTGCTGTCCAGTCTGGTGCCACATAAGCGCCATGTCCCCAAATAGAACCTACCTCCTGTCCGCCTATACTCTGCCAGATATTTTGTCCGTCTTTAATTTCATCCTCAGAAAAAATAAGTTTCCCACTGTCTGAAACTACTGCTTTTGGAACCGGCGGTGCCTGCTGGTAAATTTCGTAACCATAATAGCCAAGCACGGCAAAAGATATCGTCATTACCAAAGCAAAAACGATCCATAATTTTTTTTCTCTTTTCATTTTTACATTATTCAATAAAAGATATTTTTATCCTTTATTAGTTTTTAAAAAAACTCCAATCTAAATAAAGATTAGAGTTTTTATTATTTACTCAACAATTAATACCCCTTTCATCATAGCCACATGCCCTGGGAAAGAGCAAATGAACGGATATGTTCCTTTTTTATCAATTGTAAATTCGATTGTATCCTGGTCACCGCCGCCTAATAATTTAGTATGAGCAATAATTGAAGCTTTTTCAGATTCCGGAATATAATCAGTCGCTTTTGCATCATTCGCTTTTAAAGCAAAAGCGGCTTCATCCGTTCCTTCTTGCAGAATAACTAAATTATGTCCCATTGCTTCTTTTGGAATTTTACCAACATGTTTTAATGTTAGTGTTATTGGTTTTCCTGCAACAGCTTTTAATTCATTTGTATTAAACTGCATTTGGTCATTTCCTTCAATAACTAAAACATTTTCAGCAGTTGAAGTTACAGGAGCTGCTTCTCCTTCTGTCGAAGTTTCGGTTTGTTCTTCAACCGGAGCTGTTTCTTTTTTACCGCAAGAAGTTATGGTTAAAAATCCCATTAGGATTAATAGTGAAATTTTGGTTTTTGTATTCATTTTTAGGTATTTATTTATGTTAATCGTTTGTAATTAGCGTTTTTAGAAAAAAGTCTCCTGATTTTACTCCCAAGGCAAGCTGTTCTAAAGTTGTCTTTGTAAGCATCTCTAGTAAAAGACCTCTAATTTTTTTAAACTCAAAATGCACCGGGCAGGGATGATCCTCTGAACATTCTTTTAAACCGATCCCGCATCCTCTGTAAATTTTATCACCATCGATTGCATCTACAATCTGAATTAATTTAATTGATTTTAAAGCTTCTTTTGAAACTTCAAACCCACCTCCTACTCCTTTAGCCGAGTGAATAATGCCGTTTTTGGTTAAAATCTGCATAATCTTGGCCGTAAAGGGTTCTGGCGAATCAATTTCTTTTGCCACATCTTTTATTCCAACCCTGATTCCTTTAGAAGATTTGGTTGCAATAAATATTGAAGCCCTAATTCCGTATTCACATGCTTTTGAAAACATACATTTTTTAATTAATTCGATACAAAGATAAGGACATTGAATATAAAAGACAAATTTATCCTTAATTAATTTTATATCACAAAAACTTATTTATAACCAAAATAATTTAGACTGGATAAAGTATTTATTAGGAATCAAATTCGTATAAAAACCAATTTTAATTTTAACTTTGAGATTCCATAATTTCTAATATCTAAAAAATGCCTTTAAGCAACTCAAAAGATTTAAAATTAGCTGTTCTGATTGATGCCGATAATGTGCCCTACAGTAATGTAAAAGGTATGATGGAAGAAATTGCAAAGTTTGGAACACCTACAACCAAACGTATTTATGCTGACTGGACAAAGCCGAATGCTAATGGCTGGAAAGCAGTTTTACTGGAACATGCGATTACACCAATACAACAATACAGCTACACGGTTGGGAAAAATTCATCAGATTCTGCATTAATTATTGATGCAATGGATTTGCTTTATTCCGGAAAACTAGACGGTTTTTGTATCGTTTCCAGCGACAGCGATTTTACACGTCTGGCTATTCGACTTCGAGAATCCGGAATGAAAGTTATTGGAATTGGAGAGAAAAAAACACCTAGTTCCTTTATAGTTGCCTGTGACCGATTTATTTATATTGAGGTTTTAGACGGAGCAATTCAGAAGAAAAAACCAAAAGTAAATACGGCCGATACCAAAAAACCAATCGAAAAGCCTGCTGAAAAAGCACTTCATAAAGTTGATAAACAAACGATCGAACTTATTGAAGCCACAATTGAGGATATCGAAGATGATGACGGCTGGGCTTTCCTGGGTGATGTTGGAAACCTGATTGTAAAGAAAAAACCCGAATTTGACCCAAGAAATTATGGATATTCTAAGCTCACACCAATGTTGAAATCATTGACTGATATTTTAGAAATCGACGAAAGGGAATCTGATAAAAAAGGCATTAAACACGTTTATGTCAGATTACGATTCAACTAATTAAATTATTACTCCTTATTACTTAAAAACATGAGAAAAAAATTCTTTATTTACGGATTCTTATTGTTTCTAATTGTTGTTGCAATTTACCATTACACAGGACGAGGTTATTTACTCGTTTTTATTATTCCTATTTTATTGATTATTGGAGCGTACAATGCTTCACAAAAAAAACACGCTATTTTAAGGAACTTCCCGGTTTTGGGTTATTTCAGGTATTTATTTGAAATGATTGCACCCGAAATTCAGCAGTATTTTATAGAAAGGTCTACAGACGGGAAACCTTTCTCCAGAAATCAGCGTTCGCTGGTTTATCAAAGAGCTAAAAATATCGATTCGAGCACGCCTTTTGGAACACAGCAAAATCTAAATACAGAAACCTATGAAGGAATAAAACATTCTATTTTTCCGGCAAAAGTAAATGAAGAACTGCCAAGGGTTTTAGTAGGCGGAAAAGACTGCAGACAGCCTTATCTGGCTTCTCTGTTTAATGTTTCGGCTATGAGTTTTGGTTCATTGAGCGAAAATGCAGTTCGTGCCATAAATATTGGTGCTAAAAAAGGGGGGTTCTATCAAAATACAGGAGAAGGAGGTTTAACCGATTATCATCTTGAAGGCGGCGGCGATATTACCTGGCAGATTGGTACAGGTTATTTTGGATGCCGTGATGCTGAAGGAAATTTCAGCCCTGAAAAATTTTCAGAAAAAGCAAATCTTCCCAATGTCAAAATGATCGAAATAAAACTTTCACAGGGTGCAAAACCCGGTCATGGAGGTGTGCTTCCGGCAGCTAAAAATACAGAGCAGATTGCCAAAATCAGAGGGGTTATACCGCATACTATGATTCTTTCTCCTCCCGGCCATACTTCTTTTTCTGATACAAAAGGATTAATTCAATTTATAAAACAATTACGTGAATTATCGAACGGAAAGCCAATTGGATTTAAACTATGTATTGGAAACACAGCTGAATTTGAAGCTATATGCCATGAAATGATTGCCGAAGATACTTATCCGGATTTTATTACAATTGATGGTGCCGAAGGAGGAACCGGTGCTGCTCCGCTGGAATTTGCAGATGGTGTAGGAATGCCATTTGAACCGGCTTTGATTTTTGTAAACAAAACGCTGATTGGATTAAATATTCGTGATAAAATAAGAATTATAGGAAGCGGAAAAATTATTTCAGGTTATTCCATCCTGCATGCTATTGCTTTGGGTGCAGATATGTGTAACAGCGCCAGAGGTTTTATGTTTTCTCTGGGATGTATTCAGGCATTGCGTTGTCATAATAACGAATGTCCAACAGGTGTTGCCACTCAAAACAAAATGCTTATGAAAGGTTTGGTTGTTACTGACAAATCAGACCGTGTGTATCATTTCCATAAAAATACCCTGCATGCTGCAAACGAACTTTTGGCTGCAGCCGGAAAAACATCTTTTTCAGACGTAGATATCAATATATTTATGCGTGGTGATGAATTCACGAATTTATCTGAACTGTATTTCCCGGATAACTTAAAAAACGTTACCAAACGAAATTAAAAATAAAGGCCTCTTTGAACATTTACAAAGAGGCCTTTATTTTTTATATTAAAACTTAAAGTTTTGCAGTTTCTTTACTTCCCGCAGAAGCTCCGTTTTCTATTGCTGCCAATTCTTCTTTATCAACCAATTGCTGCGCTAATATTGCGTTATTATAGGCTAAAAAGTAAACATCAAATTTTACTCCTTCATCGATCAGTTCTGTAGAAATCTGATTGTTCTTAATCATTTCTTTTAATAAATCCGGAAATGAATCTTTGTACGCTAATTTGTTTTCGTCATTTTCTTCTAAATTAGTTTCAATTCTAATTTCAATTTTATTGTCATTCAAAAATGCTTTAGCAGTTGTACTGGTAATTCCGTGGCCTTTTATTGACGACGAATTGTTGTAAGTACTTACATGTTCCTGAATTTTTTGTTTAGTATTTTTACAGCTTACCAAAAGCAATGCAACAGCAAAAATAAATACGATTTGGGTAATTTTTTTCATAATTTTTTGGTTTATTAGTTAATTTTTAACTCAAACATAATGAAATTTAAATAAAAAAGCAAAACCAAATCATAAATTTTAAAAATGTAACTATTTAACTACAAACAAATTGCACAAAGATTAAAATCAAGAGATTAACCTTAGATAAACTAAAAAAAAGCCTCTTTAAAAAAATTTAAAGAGGCTTTTTTTAAGACTGATGTTTACTAGAACTAATCTTTCAATAGTCCTGTTATTGATTCTTTCGTTATGACTTCTTTTACAAAAACAGTATTATCATCAGCCAGATAATAAGCATCAAACTGAATTCCCTCTGTAACTAATTCTTGCGGAATTTGATTTTTATCGAACATATCTTTTAACAGCTTAGGAAATGTTACAGCCGCAGCTTTTTTGTTAGTTTCATTCTGTTCTAAAGTGGTTTCAAAACGCAATTCGATTTTATTGTCGTTAATGTAACCTCTGGCAGTTGTAAGTTTTACGTTTTCGGCCTTAAAACTTGAAGCGGTTGCATTATACTTTACAACAAATTCCTGTAATTTCTGTTTGGTATTTTTACAGCTTGCAAGCATCAATACCATAATAATCGCAAATGAGATTTGGCTTATTTTCTTTATCATAGTTCTAAATTTACTTTATTTTTTGAAGTCTTAAAAGTGCTTCAATATAGTAATAATCTGCGTAATTTATAGAACAATCTACTTCGCTTCCTGCAGGTTTATGACCTGTTGAATGCAATAAAAATGCTGAATTGACGTCTCGGCTTTGATAATGATCTGAAAGTGAGACGATCATTTTTTTCGATTTAGTCAAATATTCATTTTTCAAATTCTTATCTTTTGTATAAGAACTCAATTCTAAAAGTGCCGAAGAAACAATCGCCGCTGCCGAAGCATCTCTTGGCGCATTTGGAATATCCGGTGCATTAAAATCCCAATACGGAACCAAATCTTCTGTGGTTAATTTATCTAAATAAACACGGGTTAATTTGTGCGCAAAATCTAAAAACTTAGGATCTTTAGTTTCTCTGTAAACCATTGTATATCCGTAAATCGCCCAAGCCTGACCGCGCGCCCACATACTGTCATCACTATAGCCCTGCGCAGTTCTGCCTTTTATTTTTTTTCCGGTTTCATAATCATAAATGATAACATGATAAGAAGTATTATCGGGTCTGAAATGATTCGCCATTGTGGTTTCGGCATGTTTTACCGCGATATCATATAGTTTTTTATTACCGCCATTTTTTGAAGCCCAGAAAAGAAGCTCCAAATTCATCATATTATCAATAATTGTATTATGCCCACCCATTTTATTATGAGGCCAAGACTGTATTGTTCCTACTTTGGGATTAAAAAGTGAGGCCAAAGTATCGGCAGTTTTTAGAATAATTTCTTTGTATTCCTGATTTTTGGTTAATCTATATCCGTTTCCAAAACTATTAAAAACCTGAAAACCCAAATCGTGATCTGCCGCTTTACTTACTGATAAAGGCGTTAAGAAGCGAGTAAATTTATCGGCTTCTTTTTCCCATTTTTTATCTTTTGTTGCTTCGTACAAATACCACAATTCACCAGGCCAGAAGCCGCTTGTCCAGTCTTTATACGTAACGAATTTCCAGTCTTTGCTTCCATTCGGAACCGTTCTTGGAGAAGTTCCGTCATCCGGAATTACTTTTAAGGTTTTTGATGCCTGTTCTGCGCAATAATCCAATTGTTTCTGAATGTTAAACGAATTGTTCTTTTGAGCATAACTCTGATTTCCTAAAAGAAACAAAGCCGCAATCAGGGTAAAAAATTTTGAATTCATGTGGTTATTTTTAATAGATAATTTGTTTAACCGATAAATTTATAAAATAAACTAAACTTATCCAGCATTTGTATTTTTCATTCCCTAAAAATGTACTATTGGGCTACTGTTTTGTGTTTGTATTTCTCTTTTTTTTAAGTTTAAAGCTTTGGAAAAGAGAAATCACCAATACTTAGCGGCTTAAAAGATTTAACCTAAATTTGCCCACAGCTAAACCATCAAACTTGAAAAAATCCAGAATCTATTATTTCTTCGTTTTTCTCTTTATCATTTTTCTTGGGATTCTTTCTCGAAAAGTTTCTTTTATTCCTTTGTGGATCGGGGATTTTCTGTATGCTGTAATGATCTATATCCTGGTTAGATTTTTTCTTCCAAACAAAAAAGCTTCATTAATAGCAGGACTTTCTCTTTTGATATGTTATAGCATTGAGTTTTTGCAACTTTATCAGGGTGAATGGATGATTAACCTCAGAAAAACACTTTTTGGACGATATGTTTTAGGTCAGGGATTTCTTTGGTCAGATATTCTGGCTTACACATTTGGAGTTTCTGCTGCTCTTTGCATTGAGAAAATCACTTTAAATTATCTTAATCGAAAGTCTGCGTGATTTTTTCAATATTTAAACTATTGGCCATTGCCATAAAAATTTGATAATAGGTTCCTTTATTATCATACAATTCATCGTGTGTTCCTTTTTCGACACATCTTCCTTTCTCTAAAACGATAATATTCGAAGCGTCTATGATTTGAGAAATACTGTGCGAAATTATAATCACAGTTCTGTCTTTTTTAATCGCATCAAGAGATTTTTTTATTTGCTCTGTAGCAATCGCATCCAAACTCGCAGTTGGTTCATCTAAGAAAATTATAGGTGGATTTTTTAGAAACAACCTTGCAATAGCAATTCGCTGCTGTTGTCCGCCAGAAAGTAAATGAGCATCAGAGTCATAGCCTTTTGGTAATTGAATTACCTGTTCGTGAATATAAGCTTGTTTTGCAGCTTCGATAATTTCGTCTTTTGAAGCATCAGGATTTCCGTATAAAATATTTTCAGCAATTGTACCTTTAAAAATGTGGTTTTTCTGAAGTACTAATCCAATATTTTTTCGGAGAAAATCAGTGTTGTAATCAGCCAAATCAACTCCGTCCAGAAAAATATGTCCTGACGAAGGCTGATAAAATTTATCCAGTAAATTAATAACGGTACTTTTTCCTGCACCGCTTAATCCAACAAGCGCTGTGGTTTCATTCGGCTTGACCGTAAAATTAATATCGTAAAGTGCCTGAGTTCCGTTTGGGTAAACAAAATCTACATTTTTTACTTCAATCAGGCCAACAATTTTTTCGGGAATATAATCGCCGCTGTTTTCTATCTCCTGATCTGATTCTAAAATATCAAAAAATCCTTCGGAATAAATTAAAGCATCATTGACCTCGTCATAAATACGATGCAACTGTCTAATTGGCGACGAAACATTGTTAAACAGCATAATATGAAACATTATAGCGCCAATTGTCATTTGATTATTCAAAACAAAATAAGCAGTAAGAATGATGATAATAACCACTCCTATCTGTTCAACAAAACTTTTAATACTTTCAAAAATAAAGCTTGTTTTTCTGGTTTGAAGCTGATTTTCGGTCATTTCAAACTGAATTTTTTCATGTCGGTCTGCTTCGGTCGATTCGCGTACAAACGATTTAATTACGGTTATTGATTCGATTAAACTAATGATTCCATTGTTTTTAGTCTCACGGTAATTACGCATTCTTCTTCTAAATCCGCTTAGTTTTGTGGCCTGCAGCTGGCTGATATAAAAGTAAATCGGGATAATGCACAAACTCACCAGCCCCACATATACATTGGCATAAAACATAATTACCAAGGCTACAAAGGCATTAGCAAACAAAGGCAGAATATCGATAAAAAAGTTTTGAACCAATCTGGTTAAACTGCTTATTCCGAGATCAATTCTGGTTTGGAGTTTACCGCTTTCATTTTCATCAGAAGTATAAAATTTCATTCTGTAGCTTAGAATTTTTTCGACTATGGTCTGAGAAATATCACGCGTTATAAAAATACGAAGCTTTTCGCCGTAGAATTTTTGTCCAAACTGCACGACCGAATTAACTAATTCTTTTGTAAGCAGGACAATACTAATAATTCCTAATAAATGAAAACCTTTTGACAAAGGCTCATGGGCAACCATTAAATTATTAATTGTGTCTACGGTATATTTTAGGATTAATGCATTGACCTGCGCCGCAAATGAACCTAAAAATGTAAGTAACAAAGTCGCGATTACCATTTTTCTGTACGGCTTTACAAAGGGCATTATTTTTTTATACAGAACTGATAATTGCATTTATTTTAATTTTAGATACTATATCAAATATAAGAATTCTAAATTTGTGTTTAAAATAGTCTTACCTAAATATACACTTATGCAACTCGTTTTCGCTTCAAATAATTCAAATAAAATCAAAGAAATACAAAGCATCTTAAATGGATCGATACAATTACTGAGCTTGGAAGATATTGGCTGTCATGAAGAAATTCCGGAAACTGCCGATACAATTGAAGGAAACGCAATTTTAAAAGCCAATTATGTAACTAAAAAATACGGTTATGATTGTTTTGCCGATGATACGGGATTGGAAGTAAATGCTTTAAACGGAGAACCGGGCGTTTATTCTGCGCGATATGCCGGCGAACAAAAAAATGCCGATGATAACATGAATAAACTTTTGGAAGCTTTAAAAAATGAAGAAAATCGCAGTGCACAGTTCAAGACCGTTATCGCTTTAAATCTCGAAGGCAGGCAGCATCTTTTTACAGGTTTAGCAAAAGGCAATATCACATTAAACAAAACCGGAAATCACGGTTTTGGATATGATCCTATTTTTCAGCCGGAAAATCACAGCCAAACTTTTGCCGAATTACCAGCCGAAATCAAAAATAAAATCAGTCATCGTGCAAAAGCAACTGAGCAACTAATTGATTTCCTGAATTCAAGAAAATAATTGTTTCAAATACAACATTTTAATGGCCAAAATTGATATTTCACGACGTATTTTTTGTATGAAATATTGAATTTCTTGCAAAAATGATTTTACACTAAACATAACTTTTTGATAATCAAATCATAACAAATATATAATTCTTAAAATAGCATTAGTTTATGTGAATAATTAACTGTAATTTTGCACCCTATTTTAAATACATATATGAATAAATTTGAACAATTAGGATTGAATGAATCGTTACTGAAGGCGATTTTAGATCTAGGATTTGAAAATCCGTCAGAGGTACAGGAAAAGGCGATTCCCCTATTATTGGAAAAAGACACAGATATGGTTGCGTTGGCTCAGACAGGGACAGGGAAAACGGCAGCTTTCGGTTTTCCGCTAATTCAAAAAATTGATGCTGACAACAGAAACACACAAGCATTAGTTTTATCGCCAACACGAGAACTTTGTTTACAGATTACCAACGAACTTAAAAACTACTCAAAATACGAAAAAGGTATTAATGTGGTAGCAGTTTACGGCGGGGCTAGTATTACAGAGCAAGCCAGAGAAATAAAAAGAGGAGCGCAGATTATTGTAGCGACTCCGGGAAGAATGCAAGACATGATTAACAGAGGTTTAGTTAACATTAAAAATATAGATTACTGTATTCTTGATGAGGCTGACGAAATGTTAAACATGGGATTTTATGATGATATCGTTTCTATCTTATCAGATACTCCAGATCAAAAAAGTACATGGTTGTTCTCTGCAACTATGCCGCAAGAAGTTGCCAGAATTGCAAAACAATTCATGAGCGAACCGGTTGAAATTACTGTTGGTGCTAAGAACTCAGGTTCTGCAACAGTTTCTCACGAATTTTATTTAGTTAATGCTCGTGATCGTTACGAAGCTCTAAAACGTTTGGCAGATGCTAACCCGGACATTTTCTCTGTGGTTTTCTGTCGTACTAAAAGAGACACACAGGCTGTAGCCGAAAAATTAATCGAAGATGGATACAGCGCTGCTGCATTACACGGAGATTTATCTCAGGCACAACGTGACGGTGTAATGAAATCTTTCCGTGGAAGACAAATTCAGATGCTTGTTGCTACTGATGTTGCTGCACGTGGTATTGATGTTGATAACGTAACACACGTTGTAAACTACCAATTACCTGACGAAATTGAAACGTACAACCACCGTTCTGGGCGTACTGGTAGAGCTGGAAAATTAGGAACTTCTATTGTAATCGTTACAAAAAGTGAGTTACGTAAAATTTCTTCTATCGAAAGAATCATCAAACAAAAGTTTGAAGAAAAAACCATTCCATCTGGAATCGAAATCTGCGAAATTCAGTTATTGCACTTAGCAAATAAAATTAAAGATACTGAAGTTGATCACGAAATTGACAACTATTTACCAGCAATCAACAATGTTTTGGAAGATTTAACCAAAGAAGAGTTGATTAAAAAAATGGTTTCAGTAGAATTTAACCGTTTCATTACTTACTACAAAAAGAACAGAGATATCTCTGCTCAAACTTCTGGAGAAAGACGTGAAAGAGGTGATTCTGAACCAAGAGAATTCAATAATAACGGAGCAGTTCGTTATTTTGTAAACATTGGTTCAAGAGACAATTTCGACTGGATGTCTTTAAAAGATTATCTAAAAGAAACTCTAGACTTAGGTCGTGATGACGTTTTCAAAGTTGATGTTAAAGAAGGTTTCTCTTTCTTCAATACTGATCCTGAGCATACTGATAAAGTAATGGATATTTTAAACAACGTTCAGTTAGAAGGACGTCGTATTAATGTTGAAATCTCTAAAAATGACGGAGGCGGAAGACGCGACCATAACGGACGTAACGGCGGCGGACGCAGCTCTGGCCCTAGAAGAGAAGGGAACTTTGCTCCAAGACGTGAAGGTTCTGGAGGAGGCTTTAGAAGCGACAGAAACTCTGCTCCTAGACGTGAAGGTTCTGGCGGAGGTTTTAGAAGCGACAGAAACGCAGCTCCAAGAGAAGGTGGTTTCAGAAGAAGCGAAGGAAGTTCGGATAGAGCTCCAAGACGTTCTGAAAGTTTTGGTGATTCACCAAGACCAAGAAGACCAAGAAGAGATTAATAAATTAATATCTTAAAATATAAATCCCAAATTCCAATTATGTCTGGAATTTGGGATTTTTTTATATTAAGAACCTTACTCTCCATGAATAAGTTTTGTAATTATTAAAAATCAACACCGCGGCCTTTGTTAATTTTCTTATAATTATATTCCAAGACTAGGAAATATTTAATCTCGATTTACTACTTTTAGTGCTTTAAATCAGGATATGAAATATTTCGCAGTTTTCTTTTTTTTACTATTCTCCGCCGTTAGTTTTGCGCAAGATGTTGAATCAACAACCCCGCAAAGAGTTTCAGGTTACATTATAAACGATGATAGTAAACAACCTCTTTCAAATGTAAATATCATTAACACAAACAAAGTACGCGGTGCAAAATCTGACGCAAAAGGATATTTTGAAATTGATGTACAGCCTAATGATACAATTCATTTCTCTCTTTTAGGATTTCAATCTCTAAGAATCAGAGTAACAAATGACTGGATAAAAAACAAAGTAACACGAATTCAGCTTACTGAAAAAGCCATTGCACTTGAAGAAGTAGTTATTGCTCCTTTCAGTTTAACCGGCTACCTGGAAATTGATTCGAAGTTAATTCCAACAAAAGAAAATTACCGTTACAGTATTTCGGGTCTTACACAAGGTTATGAAGCGGGTGAATATTCGCCAAATGCTTTTGGAAAAGTATTGGGGTCCATTTTTAATCCGGCAGATATGCTTTATAATTTCTTTGGGAAAAATAGCCGTGAGCTCAAAAAACTCAAGGACATGAAGAAAGATGATACGATTAGAAATCTTTTAGAAACAAAATACGACCGCGAAACTATTGCAGTTCTTTTAGGAATCAGCAAAGATGAAATTCCGGAAATAATGCATCGATGTAACTACTCTGATGCCTTTATCCAAACGGCAAACGATTTACAGATTTTAGATGCCATAAGCGGCTGTTACGAACAATATAAAGTACTAAAAAGGAATTAAAACTTTACTCTTACATAATAACACTAAATCCTCAATTTAATAATTGGGGATTTTTTTATGTCCTTTAGCATTTTAAAAACATATCTTTACTATATTAAAAAAATTAAAACAAACAAAATCAAGATATTATGGCAAAGGGTCAAGATGCTAAAAAAACAGCAAAAAAAGAACCGTTAAAAACGGCTAAGGAAAAGAAAGAAGAGAAAAGAGAGAAGAAAAATGCTCCTAAGAGAGATTAGTTTTTCAGTCTCAGTTTACAGTCTCAGTTTGCAGTTTTTAAAACTGAATACTGAGACTGCGACTGAATACTGTAACTATTTAACTGGTATATTCGAAAGAATTTCTAAAACAAATTTCCAATATTTTTCAGCAGATGAAATACTTGCTCTCTCGTCTGGAGAGTGTGCGCCATGAATTGTTGGTCCAAAAGAAATCATATCCATATCGGGATAATTTGTTCCTAAAATACCACATTCTAAACCAGCGTGACAAGCTACAACTTTAGGTTTTTCGCCGTTTTGCTTCTCATATATTCCAACCAAAGTATCTAATATTTCAGAATTTACATTTGGAGTCCATCCTGGATAAGAGCCCGAAAGTTCTACTTCACATCCCACTAATTCAAAAGCAGAACGCAGCGAATTTGCCAAATCAAATTTTGAAGATTCTACAGAAGAACGAGTTAAACATCCTACTAATATCTCTCCGTCTTTTACAATAACTCGCGCAATATTATTAGAAGTTTCAACCAAATCAGCCATATCAGCGCTCATTCTGTATACTCCGTTATGAGCTGCATAAATGGCTCTGATTATACCCTCCTGAACACCCAAATCCATTATTTTCTCAGGCAGGTCAGTTTTTACGATTTCTATTGATAAGTTTGGCTCAGTAGTTTTATATTCTGCTTTGATATCAGTAATAATTTCCTGCATATCATACACATAAGCTTCGTCAAACATTTGAGAAATAATCACTTTAGCAACACTTTCTCTCGGAATCGCATTTCTAAGACTTCCTCCGTTAATTTCAGAAACCTGTAATCCGAAGTTTTCAAAACCATCGAATAATAAACGGTTCATGATTTTATTTGCGTTTCCTAAACCTTTATGAATATCCATTCCTGAGTGGCCTCCATTTAAACCTTTTACGGTAATAGTATAACCTACAGAGCTTTCCGGAACTTCTTCTTCATTGTAGCTTCTTGTAGCTGTAACATCAATTCCTCCAGCGCATCCTATATCAATTTCATCATCTTCTTCAGTATCCAAATTCAATAAAATCTGGCCTTGAAGAATTCCTCCTTTCAGGTTTAACGCTCCTGTCATTCCAGTCTCTTCATCGATTGTAAACAAAGCTTCAATTGCCGGATGCGGAATATCTTTACTTTCCAAAATTGCCATAATTGTAGCCACTCCTAACCCATTGTCAGCGCCAAGCGTTGTACCTCGGGCACGAACCCAGTCACCATCAACATACATATCGATTCCTTGTGTATCGAAATCAAAAACAGTATCGGCATTTTTTTGGTGAACCATATCAAGGTGCCCCTGCATCACGATTGGTTTGCGATTTTCCATCCCTGGAGTTGCCGGTTTTCTAATGATTACATTTCGGATTTCGTCTTCAAAAGTTTCTAAACCTAAGCTGTTTCCAAAGTTTTTCATAAACTCGATCACACGTTCTTCTTTCTTTGACGGACGCGGAACGGCATTTAAATCTGCAAATTTATTCCAAAGTGCTTTTGGCTCCAGATTTCTTATTTCCTGACTCATTATATTTTGTTTGAAGTTTAACAATTAAGAACTTCAAAGTTACAAAGTTTAAATTCTTTTTCCGCCTTGAATTTACGAATCTGTACAAATTATATCAACTCAAAATTGAAAAAGAGAATATAATTATATATTGATATCATATAATGAGTAAGAAAACCGATCAGGCGTTCCAATGGGAACGCTTAAACTCTCTTCATATTTTTTTTCGCCAATCAAATGTACCTATCGGCACATCCTGGCACAAAATATTTAATAATATTTTTCTATTGTCATTCTTTTATTTTAGAAAAATAAACTAACCAAGTCTTTTAATTATTATTTTTAACCCAAAAGTAAAACCGTGACTCGAAAATATATACTTCCCTTATTTCTTTTAGTTCAAATTATCTTTTTAAGAATCCTGAGATATTTTCCAGATTTTATTGAAGGCTTTTACAGCAACAATTTATTTGTTAGAATTTCGCACTTTTCAAGAACGCTTTTAGGAAAAATTCCATTTTCTGTAGGTGATTGCATTTATGCTCTTTTAATTTTATCAATAATCGGATGGTTTTGGAAAATCCGAAAAACATGGAAAACTGACTGGAAAGATCATCTTCTAAAAATATTAGGAAAAGTTTCAGTCTTTTACTTTTTTTTCCATTTTCTCTGGGCATTCAATTATTATCGCGAGCCCCTTTTTGAAAAGATGGAAATCAAAAGAGAATATACAGATGCTGATTTACTAGCTTTTACAAAGAAATTAATTCTAAAAACGAATGAAATTCAATTAGCCATCACAAAGAATAAAAATGAAAAAATTGTTTTTCCTTATTCCCAAAAGGAATCATTTCAAATGATTTTAAACGGCTATAATAATTTAGCAAAAGAGCATCCTTACTTTGAATATGAAATATTAAGCGTTAAAAAATCACTATTCAGTGTTCCGTTAACCTATATGGGATTTGGCGGGTATTTAAATCCGTTTACCAATGAAGCGCAGATAAATGATTTATTGCCAATGTATAATTTTCCAGTTACAACTTCGCATGAAATGGCACATCAAATTGGTTATGCAAGCGAAAGTGAATGCAACTTTATTGGTGTTTTGGCTTCTGTTAAAAATGAAAATCTATATTACCAATATTCTGGATATAGTTTTGTTTTACGCTATTGTCTGGGGATCTGGCAGTATAAAAACGAGAAACTTTTTAATCAATTAAAAAAAGAAGTAAATCCGGGAATTTTAAAGAATTACAAGGAAAGTCAGGATTTTTGGAAAAAGTATGACACTTTTATAGACGAAGGTTTTCATTTTTTGTATGATAATTTTCTAAAATCAAACAATCAGAAAGATGGAATGGATAGCTACAGTAAGTTTATCGATTTGATGATTAATTATTACAAAACAAGAGAATTATAGTTTTTGCCACAAATTACACAGATCTAAATGCTTTTTATTTTGCACTAAATGATTAAAAAAACAAATTCAATTGTAACAAAAGTGATTTCAACACTACTAATACTTATATGAGCGAAAATCTAGAACAGTCATTTGTTGCGCAGCTGCAGGCAAATCAGAATATAATCCACAAGATTTGTAGATTATATACTGCCGGCGAAGATGCACATAAAGATTTGTTTCAGGAAATCACCATTCAGCTCTGGAAAGCGTATCCAAAATTTAGAGGCGACAGTAAATTTTCGACCTGGACTTATCGTGTCGCTTTAAATACCGCAATTACCTTATATCGTAAAACCAAAAGAACCATATCGACCGTAGATTATGAAAGTCATCAGCATTTTGTAAAAGATGTTGATTACAACTATGAAGAGGAAGAACAGATTAAATTGATGTACAAGGCCGTTTACCAGCTTAATGACATCGAAAAAGCATTAGTTTTTATGTATTTAGAAGACAAAGATTATCAAGAAATAGCCGAAACCTTAGGAATCAGCGAAGTGAATGCGCGAGTGAAAATGAACAGAATTAAAGGGAAACTTAAAAAAATACTAAATCCTTAAAAATTATTATGAAAGAACTGGATTTACTAAAAAAAGACTGGAAAAAGAACTCGGATTCTTTTGAACAAATTTCTGAAAAAGAAATCTACAAGATGATTCATAAAAAATCATCTTCAATTGTAAAATGGATTTTGATTATCAGTATTTTGGAGATTTCGTTTTGGACTTTTTCAAACTTATTTATAAATACCGATGATGTTTTACGAAAAATAAATCATCCGGAAATTGTGGTTACGCTTGAATATTTAACTTACCTAAACTACCTAGTGGGATTGGTTTTTGTTTTTATTTTTTATAAAAACTACACCACAATTTCAACCACGGTTGCCACAAAATCTTTAATGAGCGCTATTTTACGAACCAGAAAAACGGTTCAGTATTATGTATGGTACAATTTGGCAATGATTGTAGTTACATCTATTTTAAGCTTCTTTATCGCTTTTGTATACAATCCCGATATGGCTTTTTTAAGAGAAAAGTTAGCTGTTAACGGAAAAGCAATGTTTACCACTATAGGTATTTTGACCTTAGTAATATTAGGATTCTTTGGATTGTTTTGGTGTTTTTACAGATTGCTGTATGGAACTTTGTTACGCAGATTATATGTAAACTACAAGGAGTTGAAGAAAATTAATTTTTAGTTGAGGGACAAAGGCTCAAAGTAACAAAGCGACAAAGGTGTCTAACAACTTTAAACCTGAAACCTGAAACCTGAAACCTGAAACCTGAAACAAAAATCAAATTCTAACTTTCATTTTCAGTTGCCTTATAACTCCATCTTCTCATTTCATTAAGTTCTTCCTCGGCTTTAATTACTTCGGCTGGAATAACTTTTAAAAATGACGGATGCTGTTCGATAGCATACTCAACTTTTTCAACAATTTCTTCGATAGTATCATTTTCATAATCAATATCAAGAGGTTCTTTGATAATGAAAGACTGCAGTATATTTTTCTTTTTCATACGAAGTCCTTTTTTGTCAAAAGAACGACGAAAACCATCAATTACAATAGGAATTACGATAGGTTTATGCTGCTTGATAATATGTGCTGTTCCTTTACGTACGGGTTTAAAAGATTTTGTAGTTCCCTGCGGAAAAGTAATTACCCAGCCGTCTTCAAGTGCAATTCTAATGTTTTCAGTATCGTTTGGGTTTACTTCGCGCTTTTCCGTTACGTCAACACCCTTCGCGCGCCAGGTTCTTTCTACAGTAATAGCCCCAACGTAAGCTAAAATTCTAGGTAATAATCCTGCCTGCATGGTTTCTTTTGCAGCAACATAATAAATATTCATCTTTGGCTGCCATAGATAACCAATGTTCTTAATAGTATCCTGACGTCCGCTTAAACTTGCGTTAAACACATGAAACATAGCCACAACGTCAGCAAAATAAGTCTGATGATTGGATATAAACAAAACATTTGTGTCCGGAAGTGTTTTAATAATTTCAGATCCTTCAATCTGCAATTCGTTAAACCCCCTATATCTTCTATGAGTCATGGCTCCCAAAATACGGATTAACCATTTCTTGATGAATAATATATGTCCAAAAGGATTTCGTTTAAACAATCCCATAGCTTTGTTTTGTGTTTCTTAGGTTAAATCGCAAACATACAAAAATTATTCTTTTAGCAATAGTTTTATACAATTTACAGTATAAAGTACTATTACAATGAATATCAAATTGTTAATTTTACTCTGTTACGAATTTTCTGCAAAAGTAAATTTTAAAACATCTCGCAGTTCACTTAAAATCATTGCTGTTGCTCCCCAAACAATATGATTTTGAATATTGAATGCAGGAACTAAAGCATTATTTGCATAAGAAGTTGACAATGTGGCTTCGATGATTATTTCATCGTTTAAAAAAACAGATAATGGCAGCTCGATAATGGAGGCAACTTCTCTAATATCCGGATAAAATGAAAGTTCTTCTTTTGCAATTCCCAAATAAGGATGAACTAAAAAATTGCTTGGCGGAATATACATTGGTGTGAAATGTTTTATCACTTCAATTTTTTCAGGAATAATGCCAATTTCTTCGTTTGTTTCGCGTAAAGCGGTTTCTTTATAATCAGCATCACTTATTTCGTACTTCCCTCCCGGAAAAGCAATTTGTGATGAATGTACTCCGTTGTAAGCATTTCGAACAATTAAAACTAAATGCGTTTTTCCATTCTTTGGATACAAAAGCATCATTACTGCAGCAATTCTCGGATTATTTGCTTCGATATCTAAATTTTTCAACGCCTGAATACGTTCTTTTGGCGCCATTTTTAGATGAGCCGATTGTGCCGGAAGTTCAACTGGAATTAAATTAGGAACATATTGCAAAAAATCTTGAAAATCCATATTCAAAGTTTATTTTTGTACTTTCAAATAAAATATAAATATACTCTAGAAAATGCGGTTCTACAAGTTTTCTAAAACAAAGCCATAAAAATGTACAGCAGAGAAGAATCACAAAGAATGAAAAGGGAATTTTGGGTTGCTTTTGCAGAAAAGTATCCTAGAAAATGGGTTCTTTATGACACCAAAATAAAAGATTTCTCTTTTAAATTTTTTGTAGACAATAAGAAAGCTCAGGTTTTAATTGATATTGAACACCGAAGCGATGAAAAGCGATATGCTTATTTTGAAAAAATTGAAGCTTTAAAAAATATTCTGGAAGAAGAATTTATTAAAGATTTGGTTTTCGAAAAAAACTATACTCTGGAAAGCGGTAAAACCATCAGCAGAATCTGGGTCGAAAAACAAGGAATTGGTTTCAGTAACCGTAATAACTGGGATGCTATTTTTGATTTTTTCAACGAAAATATGCATGCTCTGGAAATGTTTTATCTGGAGTATGATGAATTTATTAAGGAAATTGACGTTTAGTTAAGGTACTGAGATTCTAAGATACTAAGTCTCTAAGATTTTTATATAACAAACCCGACAGGTTTTATTCCGAAGTTTCGGAACTGTCGGGTTTGTTTTTTTTTTATCTCTTTAAAGAGAAATGTCCTTTTTTTATAATCCCGTTTTCCAATATCAATTGAAACCAGTAATCTGATGATGGTAAAGCATTTTGATTATAATTTCCATCCCAACTTCCATTCTTGCCTAAAGTTTTCAAAAGCTTACCGTATCTGTCAAAAATATGAATACTATAATTTTGATCTTCTAATCCAGTAATTTGCCAAGTATCATTGTACCCATCTCCATTTGGTGTAAAAAACTTTGGTATATTATAATCTTCCTTTAACTCGCAATCTAAACTATAATTAGAAACATTCAAACGTATCAGAGAACTAGCTGTACATAATGTATTAATATCTGTAGCTCTAATCTTTATTTCTTCATGATTTCTAGTTGAATTCGTATAGGTTTCATTTATTCTGGCACTAATATCATTTCCATTTTTATCAAAATATGAAAAAGTATAAAGTGATGGATCTGCGACTAAAAGGGAATTAATTTTTGACAAATTAAATATAGCATACCCTGTACCATCAGAATCACATTCATTGAAATCCGGAATTGTGTTTAAACTAAATCCTGGTTTAGTTTTTAATTCAATGTTAGTTTCTTCATAGCAACTCGGGTTATTTTTATTTCCAACCTTAACACTAATTTTTTCATTAAAAGGATATTTATTAGCGTAATTAGCTGGTAAAGGCGACGGAAGAAGATTCCCCAACTGATCCTTGTACGAGAAGACAAAATTATCAGGATTTTGAACTAAATCATTCTCAATACCAGACATATCAAAGCCCGAAGAAAAACCATTTCCCAAATCAGCACAGGATGTTAAAACTGGAATAGTATTTAATATAGGTTTTTGCGTATTTACATACTCATAAGGATTAAAAATATAGGCCGTTCCAGCATAACCCACATAATTTTCACCATTTGAGTCTAAAGCATCCCAATATGCTCCTATAAATAAATCATCATTATATAGAGAAATTGAGCAGGCAAACCAATCGCTATTACGTTTGATATTTGATTGCACAGTTTGATACTCACTCCAAATATCATCGGCACCCTTTTTAAACATATACACGCGACCAAAATATTTTGACAAATTCCCACTGCTATCATACTCATATTCAGTGTTTCTAACAGCTATCTGATCTTTATAAATTTCCATTTTATTACCAAAATTAAAAATCTTAGCAGAACCATCAGAAGCTCTTATTTTCTGATGACCTGTCCATTCTCCGTTTATATTTTTTCTAAAAATATATACAGAACCAAGCATTGTTAAAGGTCCTCCTTCGTCTCCACTTAAAATTGAATCATAATCATCCTCACCTGGAGCTGCGATCATAATTCCGTTTTCATTAATTCTTACAATCTCTCCAAACCTGTCCTGCATTGCTCTAAAATCGTATGCCGTTATTTTTTTAATTTCCCGCCATGTAATCGAATTTGTATTTTTTTCAAATACGTAAGCCGCGCCAGACCTATTAGAACCTTCTCTATTTGCACCAATAACAATTGTGTTTTCATAAATAGCCACAGAATTACCAAAATTATCTCCGGTTTTTCGGTCACTTGCTGTAATTTTTTGCACTAATCTCCAAACACCATCATCACCTTTAAAATAAATGTAGGCCGCTCCAGAATATTCTAAATAATTATTAAAATTACTATCAGTACTATTATAGTACGCCCCAATTACCATGAAATTTCCTGAAATAGCAATTTCAGATCCAAAATTATCATTTAAAGAATTTCCAACTCTTGGTATTTTTTGGGTAAAAACATATTGATCATTGCTATCTCTTTCATACACATAAATTGCATTTCCATAAGAAACAACAGGATCACAACCTGTAATTGCAAGAATTTTGTCTGTCATAAATAATCTGGATCCAAAGCCACAATAATTTCTAGCGTCAGGATGTGAAAGCTCTTGATATATTGTCCATCCATTGCAGTCTTGTTTTGCTACGTATACTTTACCAGCATTTTCAACTCCTGCAATATCAACTTGATTAGCCCCATAAACAGCATAACCATCATAAGTCGCTACTGAAAGTCCAAAACCGTTATCTACTGCCCTAATCGGCTCTACAACCTTGAAGTTTTGCTTCCATTGTTGAGATGAAACAGATGATATAATAAAAAATAATAAAAGTGTAGTGTAGTTTTTTATTTTCATATTTTACAAAAGTCAGCAATAAGCTAAACATTAAAAATATTATAAACTATAATATGATCGTCATAGTTTATATAAAGCTGTTTGCGGTAATCTTGTTTTTTACGGGTAATTATTGAAAGCTTGCATTCTTTTCCGTCGTTATCTTTACACAAAAAAGAATATACAATATCTGTATCATTTTCTTCGCGTTCTATATAATCCAAAATATTAAAAAGCTGGATTTCCTGAGAATATACTACAATTCTGTGTTTATCTGTATCTAAAACAACCGAAAGATTCACCAAATCAAGGTTCGACCATTCTCCCCATTTGCCTCTTTCATTTTTTTCTAAAACACTAAATCCTGATGTTTTAAAATGATAAGACTGACTATGAACCTGTTGCAGTCCTAATCCTAAAAACAATAAAATTATATAAGTGCGTATAGAAGTCATAAAATATTTCTTGCAGATAATTAAAACTCAAATGTAGCTTTTTCTTCGCGAGCAGCTTTAAAATCGGCTATCATTTCTTGAACAATTTGTTCGACAGGTAAAATTTCATGAATTAGTCCGGCAATTTGCCCTATTTCGAGCTCACCTTCTTCCAGATCACCTTCAAACATTCCTTTTTTGGCTCTTGCTCTTCCTAAAAGTGCAATTAAATCTTCTTTAGAAGGACATTTTTCGTATAAAGCCTGAACATCTTGATAAAATTTATTTTTCACTAATCGAACTGGAGCTAATTCTTTCAAAGTCAAATGAGTATCTCCTTCTTTTATATTAACTATCGTTTGCTTAAAATTATTGTGGGCAGAAGATTCTATCGATGCTGCGAAACGGCTCCCAACCTGAACACCATCGGCACCCAAAACCATAGCGGCCAGCATTGCTCTTCCGGTTGCTATTCCTCCTGCAGCTAAAATTGGAATTTTAATTTTTTCTTTCACCATCGGAATCAACGTTAAAGTCGTTGTTTCATCACGGCCATTATGTCCGCCGGCTTCAAAACCTTCGGCTACAATGGCATCAACCCCTGCTTCTTGTGCTTTCAAAGCAAAAACACTGCTGCTCACCACATGCACTACTGTAATTCCTTTTTCTTTCAAAAAAGAAGTCCACGTTTTTGGATTTCCTGCCGAAGTAAAAACAATTTTCACGCCTTCCTCCACCACGATATTCATGATTTCTTCAATATTTGGATACAACATCGGAATATTAACACCAAATGGTTTATCAGTAGCTTTTTTGCATTTTTGGATATGTTCTCTTAAAACATCCGGATACATTGATCCGGCCCCAATTAAACCTAAACCTCCGGCATTACTCACCGCCGATGCTAATTTATAACCGCTGTTCCAAATCATTCCTCCCTGAATAATTGGATATTTTATATTGAAAAGCTGTGTAATTCTATTCATTAAAACTTTTATTGCTTTATTATTTTTCCTGTTTTATGTAATCCTCCTGCATCAAAGGTGTAAAAATAGAGCCCATTTGTTAGTCCTTGCACAGAAAGAACCGGATTTTGGTTTGTTATTTGTTTCTCAATCAATTTTTGGCCTAATAATGAATAAATAGATACCGAAGCCATTTCATTATTGAACAAAAAAGAAATATCTGATTTTACGGGATTTGGATAAACCAAAAAATCTGAAGAAACCTGAAATGTTTCAACTCCTAAAGTAGATCCGAAATTTGGAATTCCGTACCCATAATTATTATCAGGATTATTAAATCTGTCTGAAGAAGCCAAAATCATCTGCCTGATTTCTTTGTTGGTTTTAGTTGGAAAAGCCTGCCACAAAGAAGCTGCCATTCCAGCCATAATAGGACATGAAAAAGAAGTTCCGTTTGCAGTGCCAATATTTC
This sequence comes from Flavobacterium johnsoniae, assembly GCF_001879205.1. Lineage (GTDB taxonomy): Bacteria > Bacteroidota > Bacteroidia > Flavobacteriales > Flavobacteriaceae > Flavobacterium > Flavobacterium johnsoniae_A. The sequence continues at coordinate 325,822 of NZ_MLFK01000007.1, read as the reverse complement.
CGTTTACATCAGAAACCACCGCTGCTGTCCCTTGTGCCATAACATCTGGTTTTATTCTCCCATCAGAACTTGGTCCTATTGAACTGGAGCTGGATCTTATTTTAGAAGCCGTAACCGAGCCAATCGCCAATACCGAAACAGCATCTGCAGGAGAACCAATATGATTTTCCGTATTTGCACCGTCATTTCCGGCAGAAGCCAGAACTAATATTCCTTTATTAAATGCCATTTCAGCACCACGCGAAACAAAATTTGTTGTTCCGTTCATGTCGCTGTAGGTATGATTATAACGTGATTGATCTCTTTGGTTAAAATAGCCCAATGAACTAGTAATAATATCGACTCCTAAAGCATCCGCCTTTTCTGCAGCTTCAACCCAAAGCGATTCTTCTAAAGGATTTTCTAAAGCGTCAATTTCTGTAATAAAAAGATAATACGACGCATTTGGAGCTGTTCCTACCAAAGCATTTTCTTTGTAACCGCCCATAGTTGAGAGCACTAAAGTTCCATGACTTCCTCCAGTATAAAAATTAGTATTTCTTGTTGTAAAATCATAACCACCCAGAATTCGGTTATTATTTCTAAGATTTGCAAAAGGCTGAGCTGTATTTACACCCGGAAATCCGGCATCTAAAACTGCTATTATTTTTCCTTCCCCGGTAAAATTCTGTTGATGTAAAACCTGCCCGTTCAGCATCTGGATTTGATTGGCAGAATTTCCGTATGAATAATCGATTGCGGTTTGTAACTTCTTAAGTGTTTCTGAAATTTTGTGTTCTGAAACTTTTTTTCCGGTACTATTTAAAGTTCTGTCTGCAAATTCTACTTTTTGCACAAAAGTCAACGCTTTTAAAGCATTTACATTTGCCTGTGTACCACGAATATGAAGCGCATTCAGCCACTTAGACTGTGCCACCACAAGTACTCCTGAGGCCATAACCTGAGTTACAAATGAATTTTCTACAGGAGCATCCGTTACATCTAAAGCAATATTTTGATTTGTCCTTCGGTCTAAAGCTCTTTGAGAAAGCTCTGACAGCGGATTATTAAAAAACGACTGGGCATTTGGCTTGGCATTAAAATAAACCCATGCTTCTTCCTGAGAAAATGCGGTAAATGAAAAAAGTAATACTAGTAAAGTAATGTTGTATCTCATATTATACTTTTTTAACGGAATTGCTTCCTAAGAAAGTATAAAGCTAAGAAATTACTCCCGAACCAACTAATTCATTTTCTAAATACCAGGCTACGAACTGACCTTCTGTAATTGCCGACTGAGGTTCATCAAAACTCACATACATACCACCTTCAAACTGATGCAGAGTTGCTTTTTGCAATGGCTGACGATAACGAATTCTGGCCATTACTTCCATTTTTTCGCCTTCTTTCAGTTTCAAATCTTCGCGAACCCAGTGTACTTCAGAATTCCCAACAAAAAGTGCTTTTTTAAATAAACCCGGATGATTGCTGGTTAAACCTGTATAAATTGTATTTGTTTCAACATCTGTAGCAATTACAAATAACGGATCTGTAGTACCTCCTACATTTAATCCTTTTCTTTGTCCGTTTGTAAAATAATGTGCTCCCTGATGTTTACCCATGAATTTTCCCATTGTTGGAAGATAATTCAGTTTTTGAGCTTCGATTTTTAACTCTTCTTCTAGAGATATTCCTGCTGGTTTTTCAACAGTATAAATTGGATCGTTTTTATCGATTTGAACAATTTTACCTTCTTTTGGCTGTAATTTTTGCTGTAAAAATTCCGGCAGACGAACTTTACCAATAAAGCAAAGTCCTTGAGAATCTTTCTTTTCGGCTGTAACTAATTCCATTTCAGCAGCAATTTCGCGAACTTCCGGTTTTGTCAATGCCCCAATAGGAAACAAAGCTTTAGACAATTGTTCCTGAGACAATTGGCACAAGAAATACGACTGATCTTTGTTAACATCATTTCCGGCAATTAACTGATAAACCGTTTTTCCGTCAACTTCTATTTCGCTTTTCTGGCAGTAATGCCCAGTTGCAACATAATCGGCACCAAGACTAAGGGCGATTTTCATAAAAACATCAAATTTGATTTCGCGGTTACAAAGCACGTCAGGATTTGGAGTTCTTCCTTTTTCGTATTCGTTGAACATATAATCAACGATTTTTTCTTTGTATTCTTCGCTTAAATCAACGGTTTGAAACGGTATTCCAAGTTTTTCTGCAACCAATAAAGCATCGTTACTATCTTCTAACCAAGGGCATTCGTTAGAAATAGTAACCGAATCGTCGTGCCAGTTTTTCATAAAAAGCCCAATAACTTCGTATCCTTGCTGCTGCAATAAATAAGCTGCAACACTAGAATCTACTCCACCAGAAAGACCAACTACTACTCGTTTCATTTTAAAATATTTAATTTTACAAGGGTGCAAAGATACGCCATATTTTAGAAAATTATAATGGTTTTAATTGGTTTATATAATTCGATGGTAGATAAGACTTATTGTTTAAATACTTACTTTTAATATTCAATAAAATTGTCATGAAAAAATACGTTTACAGCTTCTTTTTCTTTTTCATTTTTATGATTTTAAGTGCCCAAAGATATTCTTCATCATTAGCAAATTATGAAGCTTACAAGGCGTTTAGAGGAAAACCGCTTTCTGATAAATTCTCAAATATCGAATCGGTAAAAGTGATTTATGATTTACGAAAACAAAAAATGTATTATTTCAACAGTACTTTGATTCCGCTTCATTATGATTTTGTACTTAATTATCTGAATTACAATCAGGATTTAGAAGTTTTTAATAACAACAATTACAGCGATACACAAAAAAACCGTGATTTTTTACTAGGAAACCTAAACCACATTAAAGGAACTGATAAATGGATTTTTGAGCTCGCTGCTTCAGATCACATGCCAGTAGAACTTATCGAGCGTTTTTTTAACTTGGTTAAAAAGTCAAGTTTTATTGGCGAAAATCTAAAATTTTACCTGAATAATCCACAGCAGATGGAATGGTTTCGTTTGGAAAAAATTAAAATTCCGTGTATAAAATCAGATTATATTTTTAATGAAATAAAATATCAGGAAGTTGTTTCCGGAACTAATATTGGAATTTTAAAACAATACAAAATCAAGGATTTAGACAAAACAAAACCTAAACCAGATGAAATTATAGTTTTAGACGGAACGCCGGATATTTTACCAAATGTAAAGGGAATTATTGTAACCGATCTGCAGACACCGCTGAGTCATTTAGTTCTTTTAGGAAAAAACAGAAAGATTCCTATTATGGCTTATACACTGGCTTTAAAAGATGAAAATATCCAGAAACTGCTTTCTAAAAAAGTAGAATTAAAAATTAAGGTTGATACTTTTTTTATCAAAGAAACCGATAAAAAAATAGTGATTAAAACAAATTCCAAAACCAAAAAACTAACCATTGACAACACGGTTACAGAGCTAGTCGATTTATCTAAAATTCCCAAAAAGGGAGTCAATTATATTGGGTCGAAAGCTCAAAATATGGCATATTTAATTGCTATTGCCAAAGAAATTCCGTTTAAAACTCCGGAAGACGCACATGCTATTCCTTTTTACTATTATTCGAAACATATTCAGAAAGAATCTATCTCTCCTTTGATCACAGAGCTTTTAGCTTCTCCTAAAAAAGATTCGACAGCTTGGGTCAATCAGCAGTTGAAGAAAATTCGCGATGCTATTAAAAAAGAGCCCATCGATCCCGAATTAATTTCAAAATTAAATCTGGCTTTTAAAAACGCTAAATTCAAAAATTTCCGATTTCGTTCTTCTACCAATGCCGAAGATCTTGACGATTTTAACGGCGCCGGCTTATACGATTCTAAGACCGGAATTTTAGGAGACAGCATTAAAACTTTCGAAAAAGCTATTAAACAAGTTTGGGCAAGTGTCTGGAACGAAGCTTCGTATAATGAAAGGGAACTTTTTGGAATCGATCAGCAAAATATAGCCATGGGTGTTTTGGTTCACCGTTCTTTTCCCGACGAACTGGCAAATGGCGTTGTAATTTCAAAAAACATTTTTAGGGAAAACTTTCCGGGAATTACTGTCAATGTTCAAAAAGGAGAAAATTCAGTTGTAAAGCCCGAAAAAGGTGAAATCTGCGAGCAATTTGTTGCCTACCATTTCAATTCAGGAACTAACGACGATGATTTTGATGTTGATTACACTTCTAACTCCAGCCTCAATAATAATGAACCTTTATTAAGCCGAAAAGAAATGAGCGGCCTTTTTATGGTCACCAAAAAAATTGAAGAAAGAATGAACCGCTATTGGCGAAAAAACCAGTTTCATCCCGTAGATATTGAGTTTAAAATCGTGGGAGAAAATCGGGATTTGTACATCAAACAGGTTCGTCCTTTTAACGATTAGGTGCGATTCAACCCAAAAACTCTTATCGCGATCGAATGTGTAAAGTTTATTCTGCCACAGATTAGGGGAACAAAATGATTTATAAGATGCGCTGGTAAAACTCAAGCAGATTTGGCAGATTGAGCAAATTATTCTTCGCGAAGCTTTATCAAAAAATCCGCCTAATCTGATAAATCTGCGTGAAAAAAAAATATCCTTATTTCTAAATTTGTCTGACTAATAATAAACCAAAAGATCTATTTCGTTGGCAACGGTATTCACCAAAACAATCTTAAAATCGAAATCCTGTATGTTTATTTTCTGCTGAATTGCTTTGCGGATGTTTTCATTTTCTAATGAAAAATCACTAATGAGTGGAATTTTTACATCGACAGCATTTAAATATTTTGAAGCTTTTCTATTAACTATTATAGACGCTGCCACGTAAAAACCAATTATGATAATTTGAAAAAAGAGGAGAATTTCTATTTTTTCAAATGGATACATGATATCTAAAATCGAAAGCGTAATAGTCGCAAAAAGAAAAATTATAGCGTTTACTGTAAAAGATTGTGTTCTAAATCTCAGAATTGAAAAAATAGCAAACAAGCCAAAACCAATACCTACGCCAATTTCGATTTTGGTAAATAAATAACAAAGAGAAAAAGTGCAAAGCCCCACAATTACCATCAATGGATTTATGGTTTCATTATCCTTTCTATTAGAGAAAAAATACAAAACCAAAATCGAAAAAAACAACAATAAAAATCGTCCGGCAAGTTCGTTTAAATCCATTGAATCAAAATATTAGCGAATCAAATTTAAACATTTGGAGAAAAAATAAGCTGTGAATTCATGAATTTATTTTAAACAAAATTGTTTGCCACGAATTACACGAATTTACACGAACTAATTTTTCTTCCTAAATAAAAATTAGTGCAAATTCGTGTAATTCGCAGCAAAAAAAAAGCCCGCATGGCGGGCAATAATTGTATTATTCATTTTTAGCTTTCGAATCGGCTTTATAACTGGCTTTTGGGTCGCTCATGTTAACCTCTTTAACTAATTTGCCTTTGGTATAAAACTGCCACATTCCGGCCTTTTTTCCGTTTACAAATTTACCTTTAGAAGCAACTGCACCATCTGAATCGTAAAAAACAGCATTGCCGTTAAACTCATTATTTTTATAGACTGCATCTTCTAAAAGTGTACCGTTTTGTCCAAATCTTTTATAAACTCCTTCTTTTAAACCATTTTTATAGGTCATTTCTTCAGCCACTTTACCATTAGGATAATAAACCGTCCTCATTCCTTCGAGCTTACCTTTTTTATAGTTTTCAGAAGTCATTAAAACTTTAGAAGCTTTGTGGTAGTATTTCCACTCTCCTTCTCTGTCTTTTCCTATTTCTTTTCCTTCACTTACTTTGTTCTTTTTCTGATCGTAAAAAATCGTATAAGAACTTCCATCATTGGCAGTAAAATCGCGTGTTGCAATTATATCTCCTTTTTGGGTATCATCAAAAAAATTAAAAATTCCGGTTTCTTTTCCGTGGCTGAAAGTTCCTTCATAACGAGGACGCTTAGATTCATAAACACCTTTCCAGATGCCGTCTTTTTTTCCGTTGGCATCTAATTTATTAAACTCGGTTTGAGCGTTTAGAAATAAGACACTAAATAATGCCAGTCCAATTATTATTCTTTTAGAAATCATTTGTTATTCAATTTTAAACTTAAACGAAAATTCGTTTCATAAAGTATACCCCGCTTTTTTCAAAGTTAAAACATTCATTGGCTTTTCAAAAGAAAACTTACTTTACAAAATAAAAAAATCCCGATTAAATCGGGATTTTTAGAATTATTTCTTTTTGCCTTGAGCTTTCTTAGCTGCTTCCTGCTGCTCCATTACATCCTGAAGACGTTGTTGGAACTTACTTGGTTTTTTAGGCTCTCTCAATTTATTTTCCTGAATTTGAGCGTGAATCTTATCGCTGTCAACAATATAATTTTTGATGACAAACATAATTCCGATTGTAATTAAGTTTGAAATAAAGTTATACAAACTTAAACCTGCACCATAACTATTAAAGAAAATTAACATCATTAATGGCGAAACATAAATCATGATTTTCATCATTTTAGCCATATCCGGCATACCTTCCTGTTGCGGCGCTGCCATTTGCTGATCTCCTGAAGTCATTTTCATGTAGAAGAAAATCGCAATTGCTGCCAAAATTGGAAACAAACTGATATGATCTCCATATAACGGAATGTTAAATGGTAATTTTGCAACCGCATCAAAAGATGATAAATCGTCTGCCCAAAGGAAACTTTTTTGTCTTAACTCAAAAGCTGCAGGGAAGAACTGGAACGATGCGTACATAAACGGAAGCTGAATCAATGCCGGGATACATCCTGCCATTGGGTTTACTCCTGCTTTGTTGTACAGTTTCATTGTTTCCTGTTGTTTCTTCATTGGGTCTTTTTTGAATTTTTCTCCCAACTCAGCAATATCAGGGCGTAAAACTTTCATTTTAGCCTGAGACAAGAATGATTTATAGGTAATTGGCGACATGGCCAATTTAATAATAATGGTAAAAATGATAATCGCAATTCCTAATGAAAGCCCGATTGTTGAACTTAAGAATCCAAATAACGGAATAAAAATCAATCTGTTGATCCATCCGAAAATTCCCCATCCTAATGGAATTATTTTTTGGAAATTTTTATCGTAAGATTTTAAAACTTTATAATCTGCAGGTCCAAAATACCATTGCATTTTATAATCAATTTCTCCGTTTGAGAATGCTAAAGGAACATTTGTCTTAAACTGTTTAGTAAAGACAGTATCGATTTTTTCGTCGTTCACCAAATTAGTTGACTCTAATTTAGATGTTGCAAATGGTTTGTCAGTTACTAAGATAGAAGTAAAAAAGTGTTGTTTATAAGCTATAAAACTAACTTTTTCTACTGTTTCTTCTTCATGTTTACCTAAACCTGCATAATTAATTTTACCGTCTTCGTGCTCATAATAAATTTCAGCAAAACGGTTTTCATACGAAATACTTTTTTCATTTCTGTATGTTTTCAAATCCCATTGTAAATCTAATGGTTTAGAAGAATTTAAAACTCTGTTTAATCCTTGAGAACGAATATCAAAACCAACTAAATAATCATTTGGTTTTAATATGTATTTGTATTCTAAAAATTCATTAGCCCCAGCTTTTAAACGCATAGATAAAACCTGATCTGCACCAATTTTTTCCAAAGTCGGCTCAAAATACAAATCTTTAGAGTTTAAAGTTCTGTTGTCAATTGTTTGTAATTGAATGTTTAAATTAGAATTATTGTCTTTGATTAATTCAACTAATTGCCCTGAATTTTTCTCAAATTTTTTGAATTCTTTTAGCGTAGCTTCAACTATATAACCACCTTTATTAGCAATCTTAAGTTTAATCTTTTCGTTTTCAATTGTTGTAAAAGAATCTTTTGCAGAAGGAAGCGTAGCAGAATATGCGAAACCACCTAAAGTTTTTTGCAATTTTGCTATTTGAGCTGTATCACCAGGAGTTACGGCAACAGTTGGTGCAATTGCAGTTTTAGCTTTATCAGCTTTTGCTTGAGCTTCTTGTTTAGCTACTAATTCTTTCTTGGCTTTTTCAGCAGCAATTTCTTTCTCAGAAGGTTGATTTTGATACATAATCCAAATCAAAATTCCGAATATCAATACAAAACCAATGATTGAATTAAGGTCTAATTTTTTTTCTTCCATTATTAATTTAAAAAAGTTATTCGTTGAAACTTATTAGTAATGAGTTGATCTCAAAAGTTACATCTTCTCAGAATATTAATTATTATTTTTTTTATGTGCATTTACCGCAGCTGCGACAAAGTTTACAAAAATTGGGTGCGGATTTGCTACTGTACTTTTGTATTCAGGGTGATATTGAACACCTATAAAAAATGGGTGGTTTTCAAGCTCTACAATTTCTACTAATCCAGTATCAGGGTTTACTCCAGAAGCTTTTAAACCAGCTTTTTGTAATTCATCCGCATATTTGTTATTGTACTCATAACGGTGACGGTGGCGTTCTGAAATTGTTTTTTCACCGTAAATTCTATATGCCAGCGTATTTGGCTTAATATCACATTTCCAGGCTCCTAAACGCATTGTTCCTCCTTTGTCTGTAACATTTTTCTGCTCTTCCATTAAATTCACAACCGGATGAGGCGTTTTTTCGTTCATTTCTGTTGAATTTGCATCAGCATAACCTAAAATATTTCTAGAATATTCGATAACAGACATCTGCATTCCCAAACAAATTCCGAAGAAAGGAATATTGTTTTCACGTGCATAACGAACTGCCTCAATTTTTCCTTCAATACCTCTTTCTCCAAATCCAGGCGCAACTAAAACTCCGTCAAGAACGCTTAATTTTTCTTCTACATTATCAATATTAATGTGTTCTGAGTGAATGGAAATCACATTAACTTTAGTTTCATTTGCTGCACCAGCATGAATGAACGCCTCTAAAATAGATTTGTAACAATCCTGCATTTCTACATATTTACCAATCAAACCAATATTTACAGTCTGTTTTGGGTTTTTTAATCTTTTTAAGAAAGTATTCCAGTTTTTAAGATCCGGAGATGCTTTTTTAGGTAAATCTAATTTTTTCAAAGCCACAACATCTAATCCTTCTTCAAGCATTAAATTTGGAACTTCGTATATAGTTGAAGCATCAATAGACTGAATAACTGCTTCTTTTTTAACATTACAAAACAAAGCCAGTTTCTGGCGTAATTCCTGAGACAATTCATGCTCAGTCCTACAAACCAAAATATCTGCTTTGATTCCGCTTTCCATCAAAGTTTTTACAGAGTGCTGCGTTGGTTTTGTTTTTAACTCTCCTGCAGCTGCCAAATAAGGAACTAAAGTTAAATGAATAACAATTCCGTTATTTTCTCCTAATTCCCAAACTAACTGACGAACAGATTCTATATAAGGAAGTGATTCGATATCACCCACAGTTCCACCAATTTCAGTAATTACAATATCATAATCGCCGGATTTACCAAGCAATTGCATTCTGTCTTTGATTTCATTTGTAATATGAGGAACAACCTGAACCGTTTTTCCTAAAAATTCTCCTCTTCTTTCTTTTTCAATAACCGAAAGATAAACTCTTCCTGTAGTAACGTTATTAGCCTGTGAAGTAGGAACGTTCAGGAAACGCTCATAATGACCTAAATCTAAATCTGTTTCTGCACCATCATCTGTTACATAACATTCACCGTGTTCGTATGGGTTTAATGTTCCCGGGTCCACGTTAATGTACGGATCAAATTTTTGAATAGTTGTACGGTATCCTCTTCCTTGTAACAATTTTGCTAAAGATGCCGCGATAATCCCTTTTCCTAATGAAGAAGTCACACCGCCTGTAACAAAAATATATTTTGTTTGATTCATTCTGTTGTAGTTTGTATTGTAGTTGTGTAAAAAACTTGGCAAAAGTACAAATTTAATTAGATAATTTATCAATTAGAGAATGAGATAATTTTGCAAATTTTTAAACAGATCGTTTACTTGGTTTTGTAATCGATAATTTTAACTTTTAATTAGAGATTTTTTTGCAGAATGTCTTTAATTCTGAGTCTAAAAATAGTTTTAAGGAAGGCTTTGAAAGAAATAAAGGTAAAAAATAAGGAAGTACCGCGTCTATTTTATGCAACGATAATTTAATGTATACTTTCCCAGCAGGTTTTTGAACAAAAAAAATATTATAATTTAAAAAACACTGACTTGTACACATTTACGAATTCAGGCTGGAATTCTGTGGTATCACTTTGTTTTTAGAAATTATAATATTTTTGTACTTCAAACTTATATAAAAAAACTTAAATAACAAAAGATTTTTCTTACTATTTATTTTAAAGGCTTAGGATATTGTTTTTTTATGTTCCGAATTAATTCTTCGAGTCCATTTAGTTTTAACTCATAAATAAGCTGCAGCTGCTGCCCTAACTCTCCTTTAGGAAAACCTTTATTATGATACCAAACAACATAATATTCAGGCAAATCGATTAAAAAACGTCCTTCGTATTTCCCGAAAGGCATTTTGGTATGAGCTAATTTTATGAGAAGTTTTTTGTCTTGTTCCATTTTTTTAAATAAGAAAGAAGCTAGAAGAAAGAAAATAGATTGTTCAGCTTATTTTAGTTGCGTGCAAAACTATCATTTATTTTTTCTTTTGCCACAGATTAAAAGGATTTAAAAGATTTTCGCCACGAATTCACGAATTGATTTAAATATAATTCGTGAATTCGTGGCGAATATTTAAAGAGCTAAAAAACTTAGAATCTTAGTCCCTTAGAACCTTAGCATCTTAGTAATGCCATCTCACAAACGCTTCCATCGCTGCATAAGTTGCTAAACCTAATTGCTGGTACAAAGCTGCTGTTTCGCTGTTTCTGTCTTCGGCTCTCTGCCAAAATTCTCTGGCATCGGTTCCCTGAAAAACAACACCGTCTTTTTGCGATTGGTGTTTGAAGATTCCGTGACGTTTTGCCAAAACCTGATCCGGACTCATCGGCACCGCCATTTCAACTTCGTCAATTCCCCATTCCTGCCAAGCACCGCGGTACAACCATAACCAGCAGTCGTTCATAAATGGCTTTGGTTTTAAAGCTTTAACAGCCTCAAAAATAGCATCAAGACACACTTTGTGCGTTCCGTGCGGATCTGCTAAATCTCCTGCAGCATATATTTGGTGCGGTTTAATTTTTTCAATTAAGTCCATTGTAAGCTGAATATCTTCAGGCCCAATTGGTTTCTTTTCAATTGTTCCGGTTTCATAAAATGGCAATTCCATAAAATGAATCTGATCATCAGTTAAACCAACAAAATGACTTGTTGCTCTCGCCTCACCTTTTCTGATTAATCCCTTAATGTAACGAACTTCCGGAATATCAATTTCGCTGTTCTTTTTATTCTCTAAAAAGGTCTGCGCTTTTTTATAAATGTTATCTGCCTCTTCGCTTTTGATTCCGAATTTTTCGTTGTAATCAATTACGAATCTTGCAAAACGAAGCGCTTCATCATCCGCGACAGCGATATTTCCAGAAGTTTGGTAAGCCACATGCACTTCGTGCCCCTGCTCCTGCAAGCGCATGAAAGTTCCTCCCATACTAATAATATCATCATCTGGGTGAGGACTGAAAATCAAAACACGTTTTTTAGCAGGTTCTGCTCTTTCAGGTCGGTTGGTATCTTCTGCATTTGGTTTTCCGCCTGGCCAGCCTGTGATTGTATTTTGTAATTTATTGAAAATTTTAATATTGATGTCGTAAGCCGGACCTGAATCTGCCAATAGATCGCTCATACCGTTTTCGATATAATCGGCATCGGTAAGCATTAAAATTGGTTTTTTAAGATCAAGTGCCAATCCTAAAACGGCTTTACGGATTAATTTATCAGTCCAGACAATTTTCTCAACAAGCCAAGGTTTATTAATTCTCGTTAATTTTGAAGAAGCTTCTTTATCTAAAATAAAAACGGCATTGTTGTGCTCTTGTAAAAACGAAGCCGGAACTCGGTTTGTAACTTCATCTTCAACAGATTTTTTTACAATATTTGCTTTTCCTTCTCCCCAGGCTAATAAAATAACTCTTTTGGCTTCCATAATTTTTTTCACCCCAAGAGTAATCGCAGTTCTTGGCGTATTATTTAATCCGAAGAAATCTTTACTTGCCGCAACTCTTGTGATATGGTCTAATGCAACTAAACGAGTTTTAGAGTTTTGAAGCGAGCCAGATTCGTTAAAACCAATATGCCCGTTTCCTCCAATTCCCAGTATCTGTAAATCGATTCCGCCCAGCGCTTCAATTTTTGCTTCATATTCATGACAATAATCTGCAATTTGTTCTTTTGTTAAAAGTCCGTCCGGAACATGAGCGTTTTCAGGTAAAATATCGACATGGTCAAACAGTAATTCTTTCATAAAACGAACATAACTGTTAATAGAGTTTGGCTCCATTGGGTAATATTCGTCCAGGTTAAAACTGATTACGTTTTTAAAACTCAATCCTTCTTCTTTATGCAGACGAACCAATTCAGCATATAATCCTTTTGGAGAAGAACCTGTTGCCAAACCAAGGATACAAGGCTGATTTTCTTTTTGTTTTGATTGAATTAAAGCGGCAATTTCCTGAGCAACTGCTTTTGAAGCTTCAGAAGAATTTTCAAAAACAACCGTATTGATGTTTTCGAATCGTTTTTCGAACCCTGTTGCTTTGTCGATTTTACTTTTTAACATGATATAGTTTTTTTAATTTTCGCTCATTAAACTACCATCTTCGGTATTTATGACCTTTTACTGCGTAAAAAAGGATCATTAAATAAGAGGGCAGCAACATTAAATAGGCAATCTGATTACCGCTTTTAGAAACTTCCTGCGTTCCTGCTGCGCTATTTAATGCATTTATATTTTCTGTAATAAGACCATAAAACAAAGGAAAAACAGCACCGCCGATAATTCCCATAATTAAAATGGCACTTCCTATTTTAGTATAACCGCCCAAATCTTCTAACGCCATTGGCCAGATGGCCGGCCAGCAAAGTGCATTTGCCAGACCTAATAAGGCTACAAGAAGAATTACAGCGGGCAGATTTGGAATTCCGGGAAGCTGGATCATGATTTTTGGAGAAATCCATACGATTACCAAAACCAAAATAACACCTAAAATTCCCGAAGCCTTTAAGGCTGTTACCTGCGATACATATTTTGGAATAAGTGTTATTCCTAAAATATATCCCACAACCATTGCCGACATGGTAAACGAAGTTAGTTTTAAATAAAAATTTCCTTCACTTCCATACACTCCAAGCTGTTTTCCAAAGGCTCCAATTGAATCTCCGGCCAGAACTTCTGCTGACAGATATAACATTAAAGTTATGACTCCCAAAACCAATTGCGGACGTCTAAAAGCATTTCTAATCTGTTTAAAAATACTTAAATGCGTTACATTTCCATCTTCATCCAAATCAATTTCCGGTAAGGGCGACAATTTTACCTATAGTGCTAAAACTGTAATAATCAATCCCATATAAAGATAAGGTCTTTGCAATTGTAATGCAAGAGAATTTAAAGCATTTGTTTTTGAAACCGAGTCCAAAACCGCAATTTTATCTGCTGTGAAGTCCTGCATATTAGACAAAACCAAAGCTGTTAATATCAACGGTGCAACAAATCCCGCTACCTTATTTGCGATTCCTAACACACTGATTCGGGCAGCCGCGCTTTCTCTCGGACCAATCACCACCACATACGGATTTGAAGCTGTCTGAAGAATCGCTAAACCTGTTCCCATAACAAATAAGGCGATCAGGAAAAACAGAAAAGTACGGCTTTCTGCGGCCGGATAAAACATAAAAGCACCTAGCGCAATAATAAGGAGGCCTAATGAAATACCGTTTTTATAGCCTACTTTTTCAATAATCCACGATGATGGAACTGCCATTACAAAATAGGCAATATAAAAGGCAAAAGTCACAAAATAAGCCTGAGATGATGTGAGCTCACATGCTAATTGAAAAAAGGGTATTAATGGTCCGTTCAGCCAGGTTACAAATCCAAGAATGAAAAACAATGCTGTTAAAATCATCATTGGAATAACAGTACTCTTTTTATCTACTTGTATGGCACTTTCAATGTTTGACATAATAATTGGGTTGATTTTGGTTAATAGATTAGCTTATCAATCTAAAATGAAAATCAACACTTTTATATTATTTTGCGTTTTTTACGCAATTATATGCGTTTTTTTTGCATTGCAAAAGTAATGTAATAAGTTACAATTTCCACTAAATTAGATATGAAATTTTTGTTAATTTTTAAAAATCCCAGTTCAGTACAGGATAGTATTTCTTTAAATATTCTTTTACGTCGGCAATATCTTCTTTGGCAGTTAAATCTGGAACGTGTTCAGAAAATGGAATTCCTAAAGTAGTATTTGGATTTTCTTTTACCGAATTTAAAAGCACGGTTGGCAGTTCCTTTTCGTCCCTTTCAGGATTTACGGGGCAATTTTTAAGATGTGTATACAATGTTTTTCCTGTAAATTTAAAAGCATTCATACTTACTCTTATTTTTCCGTCAATATCTTTATAATGTTCCAAATCGGCTGTTGTCGGCTTTTCCAGAATATCCAGCAATTGGTTGTTTTTATCCAATTTGGCAATAGCAAAACGCGAAATTCTTTCTGAAGGAAATTCTAAAGCATCGCGATCATAACTTATAAAAGCGTTTGGACTTTCGGTTTTTCTAAGTGCAAGTAAGGCTTCGGCAGAATATAAATTATCGCTGTTACAGACAGAGTACTCCTGCGAGTTTAATTCCGGAAATTGTTCTACTGCCTGAAACAAAGCATCGGCTGTGCCAAAAGGTTTTACACGTCCTTCGGGAATATACTGTACCGCAAAAGAAATATGGAGTCCGTGAAAATCATTATTTGTATTCTGGCTCCCGTAAAATTCCTTAAACAATTCACCTTGCTCTCCTATAATAATGTAGATGTTTTTGTATCCCGCTTTTTTAGCATTTAATAAAAGATAATCCAATAAAGGTCTTCCACTGGATCCCACTCCTATTAAACCTTTGCTTCTTTCGTTTGCCTGAGCGATTTCTTCGGGAGATAAATTATCTAAAACAGCTTCTTTTTTCATGCGGGACGATGCTCCGCCGGCAAGAATAACTAAATTGTTATGCATACTCATTTTTCTAAATTTCTAAATTTTCAATAATTCTTACTCCAGGATCAACACTTACAGCGTAAGCTTCTTCGGCTCCCGCTTTTAAGATGGCATCGATAACCGCATTTACTTTTGCCGGATCTGCAATGGCCACAATACTGCCACCACCGCCAGAACCCACGATTTTAGCGCCATAAGCACCGGCACGCAGGGCTGCATTAATCATATCATCGATTCTGGGAACCGTAATTTTTAATAAGTCACGTAAAACCGCATGATGATCGTTCATTAATGACCCAATTATTTTTAGGTCTAAAACCGGTTTTTCAAACTCTTTTAAAGCTTCTTTGGTATAATGGTAATTTTTTAGCGCGGCTTCAAAAAACGGAATTAACCGATCCGGAAGACAGTTTCGATAAAGAGCTATCTCTTCTATTTTTGAAGCGTTTAGATCAAAATTCGGGTAGTTTTGTTTTACGATATCAATCGCCATCAGCGCGTTTCCTTTTAGTTCTCCGATTAGACCAATTGTTTCTTTGGGAACTCCGGAAACACCGGTTATAAGTCCGCTGAGTTCTGTACCGATAATTTTATACGAAAAAGGATCTTTTGTATTAATGTAAACGATATTTCCAACACCAATACTGAAATGATCCATCATACCTCCCGGTTCTCCATGTTCCAGAACTTCAGATTCATATCCTATTTTCGAAATAAATTCGGGTGTAACTTCATTATCAACTCCAAAAGCAGTAATTAAAAAGTAAATCCATGCCATCAACAAAGCTGATGAACTCGAAGTACCGGAATTAATTGGAATATCTCCCACAATAGTTATGTTGTACCCTGATGTTGGTATGCAGCCGTATCGTCGAAGTACACGCAGTGAGGAAGCGAAATAATCCCGTGGTTCTAATGTATCAAAAACGGCATTAATATCGATCGTGCGGACTTCATTAATATCGATCATATTCAGCACAAACAAATTTGAATCATTTTGCTTTGCTGTGAGTTTTATATTTCGATTTATAGCGCAGGCAATAACAGGTAATCCTAAATAATCTTGATGATCTCCAAAAAGGCAGGTTCGGCCGGGAGCAAGCGACGTAATTTTTTTCATTTAAAAAAGACTTTAAACCATTATAATTCAAATAATTAAAACAGTTTTATGGTTAGATTTATTTTTTGGTGATTTTGGTTTTATTTCACGAAACTATATATTATATTTTTATAAAACAAGAAAAAACAAGAAAATGTGCTCGAACACACTATAAAAATGTTCTCGAGCACACAAATCAATTATTAGAACTATTTTACAATAATTAAATCAAAGTTTCTATATTTGTTTATATGGAAAAAAAATATACAATTAAGGATATTGCAAAAATGGCAGGAGTTTCTAAAGGAACTGTTGACAGAGTATTGCACAACAGAGGAAAGGTTTCTCCTACAGCTCTTGACAAAATAAACGAAGTTTTGAATGTCATTAACTATGAACCCAACTTAATTGCGAGAAATTTAAAAAACAATAAAATTTACCGCATTTGTGTTTTGCTTCCTGATCCTGAAATTGATCCATACTGGCTTCCCTGCGTAAACGGAATTCAGGATGCTATGAAAGAATTTAAAGCCTATAATGTGGTTATTGAAACGCATTATTTTAATCCGGAAAGCACCAAATCGTTTTTAAGCACAAACGAAACCATTATCAAACAATCTCCGGATGCCGTTTTGATCGCACCACTTTTCCATAAAGAAACTTTAGAAATTATAAAGCAATATGATGAACTGGAGGTTATCGTTAATACCTTTAACAATCAGGTAGAATCTGCTTCGATTAAAAGTTTTGTGGGACAGGATTTACATAAAAGCGGACGTGTGGCGGCAAGTTTAATAAACCTGGTTTTAACAGAAGGCCAAATTGCGATTATCCATATTGACGAAAGCCTTAAAAATGCGGTTCACATGCAGGAAAAGGAAAAAGGTTTTAGAAATTATTTTGACGAAAAGAAACTTTCTAATTTCTCCTTAACCACTTTAAAATTAAAACATTCGAACATCGAAGCTAAGTTTTCGGCCTTTTTAGAAGAAAACCCAAACCTGAGCGGTATTTTTATCACGACTTCAAAAGCATACCAAATCGCTTCGCATTTAGATGCTCTTAAAAATAAAAAAATTGCCATTATCGGTTATGACTTAATTGAGAAAAACGTTAGTTATTTAAATCAGGGATTGGTACATTTTCTAATTCATCAAAATCAGAAAAGACAGGCTTACTTAGGAGTAAGTACTTTAGTAGAGCATTTTTTATTCGGAAAAGAAATTCAGGAAACCATTTTACTGCCAATTGATATTATCAATTCCGAGAATGCATCATTTTATGTTTAAGATGCTGAGTTGCTAAGGGACTGAGTTTTTTAGGGCGTGTAGAATGGCGCACGGATTTAGCGGATTAAACGGATTTACACAGGTATTAATATCTGCTGGATAATTAAATTTTAACACATAGAAACATAGATTTAGCACTCTCAAAAAAGGCGTTTCACTTATTTAAAACAAACATAGAACAATGTGTTAAAAACGCATTTTAGCCCCCCCCCCTCTACACTTTTGTCTTTAATAAAACTCTGCGTAAATCCGTTTAATCAGTAAAATCTGCGGGCAAAAATCTTTGTCCCTTAGAACCTCAGAATCTTATCATCTAAGAACCTTCCAATAAAACTAATTTCCCAAAAGACGATGCGATATGAAAATTTGGTTTTTCTGTATTTGGGTTTACCCATGAAATCCAGGTTGGTTCGTATTCTTCTTTTTCATTTTTAGAAAACTTTGCTCTGTAGATTCCGGTTTCGATGGTATTGTTTTGAATTAAATTTAAATCATTTAAAGACGAAATACTAATTCGGCCTTCAATTGTAAAACCATCTTCGTCCTTAGATTTTATAAGTTCTAAATGCTCTTTGGGCCAATTCCAGTTAAAATCAAAATTCCAATCCGGATAAGCTTCGAAGTCCATCAATCTGGTTTCTGTATCCATTTCTAAACAGTAATACGGACTAAGATTTTCATCTTTTCTAAAAAACATTTCTACCCTGTCTGAATTTCCGATGCTGTCTATGCTGTCATCTTTTTTATCGATATAAATCTCAGTATCAAAAACTTTAAATTTGAAATAGAGATTTTCAAGATCCCAAAGCGCCCTGAATTCAATTTTAGAAAATGAATCCGATTTCCAGGGCGAACAAAAATCAGTTAAACAATTTGCTTTTTCCCAATCAGAAAAATTCAAAACAGCATTTGTTTTTTTTTGAGATTTATCGATTAAAATGACTTGATATTCCTTCACGTTTATAAATGCTTAAATTTTGTTAATTTTTATTTTTTTGAAATTGAAAAAACGCTGGTTTAGTATTTCGTTTTCAGGCTTTTTTTGTGGCTGCGAATTTACTGTAAAATTTGAGAATAAATATTGTGTCTTTTTGCAAAACTTCATTCTTATAAAAAGTTGGTTATTCATGCAAAATAATCAATTAAAAAAATGAATTCAATTAGTGTTTAGTTGATTCTATCATTGCATAATTAACAAGAATTTTAAAAATACTTATACATTATTCATTTAAAGCCAGAATTGTTCTAAAAATTACTCAAATTATCAGTTCAGCTAATTTCCAAAATATTTTATAATAATCATAGCATTTTATATTAAAAAAAACGTTTTGCATAATTTTATGTGCTCGAGAACATAAATTTTGTGTGTTCGAGCACATTTTTCCTGTTTTTTCTTGTTTAATAAAAATATAATCAATAGTTTCGTCAGGAATTAATCTTAAAACTAAGTTAATAAAGGAGGTTTTTTAGTTGATTTTATATTCAAAAATTAAGAGAAAAAACATCCTATAACCCATAAAATAAGATTAAAGATGAAGGCTTAAATCCAAAAAAAAGAAACTCACTCTTAAAACCAGCTTAACAATGAAGATCATTTTTTCAGTAAAAAAAGAAATCTAAAACTTACAAACAACAAAACAAGTAAACATTAACCAAAACCTATTCAAGTATGAAATTATTAACCCAAAAAAAACCAAGGGATTTTCGGATTAACAATCTATCCAGTAAAGAAATCAAACTAACGATTCTTTCGTTATTAGTTTTTACATTTCAGGCTTCGGCATCTTCATCCATAAATAGCGCTTACAAAAACAATACTTCAATCTATTTTGAAAAAACGGTAAAAGGTACTGTAACAGATCAAAATGGTTTACCGCTTCCGGGCGCCAATGTAGTCGTAAAAGGCTCAACCAAAGGTGTACAAACGGATGTTGACGGAAGTTTTGTTATTACCGTTGCCGATAATGTGACCAAACTTGTGGTGAGCTATATTGGTATGGAAGATCAGGAAGTAACCGTAGGCAGCACTCCGCTAAAAATTGTCATGAAAGAGGTTGGACAAAAATTAGAAGAAGTTGTTATTGGTTACGGAAAAGCAAAGAAAAAAGACCTTACAGGTTCTGTAAGTTCTATCGGAAAAGAGAACCTGAATCTTGGCGGCACTATTGCCAATGTTGGTCAGGCTCTTCAAGGACGTGCTTCTGGGGTTCAGGTACAACAAAATAGTTATGCTCCAGGAAGTACACCATCTGTAGTGATTAGAGGAGGAAACTCAATTAATACTTCTAACGCTCCTTTGTATGTTGTAGATGGATTTATTACCAGTACGGGTGCTTCTATCAGCCCAAATGACATCGAAAACATTCAGATTCTAAAAGATGCTTCTTCTACTGCTATTTATGGTGCAAGAGGAGGAAATGGTGTTATTATTATTACTACTAAAAAAGGAAAATCAGGAAAAATGCAGGTTGAGGCCGAAATCTCTGATGGTTTTCAAAATATTATCAAAGAACCTTCATTGCTAAACGGACAGCAATATGCTGATATTCAAAATGCAATTGCAAAAGAGAACGGAAGACCACCGGTTTTTCCGGCAAGTTTTCCTATTGCCAATACCAACTGGTTTGAAGCAGCAACGCGTCCGGGAGAAGTATTAAACAGAACGATTACTTTTAGCGGAAGCGATAAAACATCTAAATTTTTTCTATCAGGAAATTACTTAAAACAAACTGGATCCATAGAAAATACTGATTTTAAAAGATACACAGTAAGAATGGGCGGCGAGAAAAGATTTAATGATAAATTGAATATGGGAACTAACGTGTACGGGGCTGCAAGTGAAGGAAACAACAGCGATTTTGGAGATAATATTCTGTCGCCAATGTTCTCTATACAAACTGCTATTCCTAGTATTCCAATCTACAATCCTGATGGCTCTTTCTATAAATACCAAGGAAAAGACAATGCATTAGCACTTTTAGTATTGCCAACTGACCATACTATCAACAGAGTTGTAAATGGAAATATGTTTTTAGATTATGAAATTATCAAAGGACTTACTTACCATTTTGGTGCAGGTGCTGAATGGCAGGAAAACATTCAGGGAAAATATACGCCAAGTACTTTGGTTGCCGGAGCAGCATTGAAAGGTTCAGGATCTGAAGAAAACAAAACCTATTTTAGATGGAGTACAGAACAATATTTAACTTATAAATTCAATATAAAAGAACATTCTGTAAGTGCCATGATTGGAACTTCTAATCAAAAAGATACTTTTGAAAGAGTTAGGGCAGCCGGTACTGGTTTTTCTAACGACATATTAACATATTACAAACTTGAAGCTGCAAAAGTTTATCTGAGACCCGAAACAGAAAAAACAGAAACAAAACTGACTTCGTATTTCGGAAGGTTAAATTATTCATTTAATGATAAATACTTAGCTTCTTTCACAATCAGAAAAGACGGTTCTTCTCGTTTCGGACCAAACAATAAATTCGGTATTTTTCCATCTGGAGCGATCGCCTGGAAAATGTCTAACGAAACATTTATTCAAAATTTAAATACTTTTTCTGATCTTAAATTAAGAGTTAGTTATGGTATTACCGGAAATGACGGTATTGGTGATTACCAATATATGCCTAGATTAAAACCTTGGGGAGTTACAATTTCAGACGTTTTTGCCGGTGGTAATGAACCAGAAAATTTAGCAAACCCTGACTTAAAATGGGAAGAAACAGCTCAAACTGATATTGGTTTAGACATGGGATTCTTTAACGATAAACTTACGGCTACAATTGATGTGTACAAAAAAAGAACGACTGATGCTCTTTTAAATATTCCTGTTGGAGGATGGTGGGGATTTGGTACGCAAAGAATCAACTCTGGTGTTATTGATAACAAAGGTATCGAGTTAGGAATCACTACTACCAATTTTAAAACAGATAAGTTCTTATGGACAACTTCATTAAACGTTGCCTACAATAAACAAGAAATCGTTGCACTTGCTGATAATGTAAAAATCATTAGTACCAATACTTCTAACCCAAGCGGTACAGTTTCCGGACAGGAATTTACAAGACTGGAGCCAGGAAAAGAAATGGGAGTTTTGTATGGTTATAAATACGCTGGAGTTATCAAAACCGGAGAAACTTATGCTGCTCAGCCGCTTTCTGTTCCAGGAGATCCAAAATATGAAGATGTTAACGGAGATGGTAAAATTACAGCTGATGACAGAACGTATTTAGGAAATTCTACGCCTCATTATACTGCTGGTTTTAACAATGATTTTAAATACGGAAATTTCGATTTAAATATATTCTTTCAGGGAGCTTTTGATTATTCTGTGTACAACATGACAAGAATGGTGGGCGAATCAACAACAAGCACAGATGCACTAAACCGCTGGGTGGCCGGTACAAATGAAAACACCGACATTCCGAGAGATGGTTACTACAAAAGTACTTATGGAAGCTACGTAAATTCAAAATTTGTTGAAGAAGCCTCTTATCTGCGTTTGAAAAATCTTTCTATTGGGTATACGATTCCCGAAAGCGCTTTAAAAACGGCTAAATTTATAGACAGTATCAGGCTGTATGCCATTGGCCAAAACTTACTGACTATTACGAATTATTCAGGAAATGATCCTGAGGTAAATGGACATTATACTAGCGATGCAACGAAACAAAACTTAGGCGGTGGAATTGATTTTAACTCTTTCCCGGCTTCAAGAACGTTTATCTTAGGTATCAAGGTTGCCATTCACTAGTCTAAAAGCTTTTTTAGTAACACTAAATTTATTAAAATGAAAAAATATACAATTATATTACTGTTACTTACCGCTGGTGCACAATTTTCGTGCAATCAGGATCTTGATCCTACGGTGTATAGTAATTTGACCAATACCAACGGATTTCAAACAAAGTCAGATGCTGTAGCTTCTATCAATTCAATTTATGGAAGATTGAAAGGCCCTTCTGTGGGAGATAATTTTTCCTATTGGGCTACA
This sequence comes from Flavobacterium johnsoniae, assembly GCF_001879205.1. Lineage (GTDB taxonomy): Bacteria > Bacteroidota > Bacteroidia > Flavobacteriales > Flavobacteriaceae > Flavobacterium > Flavobacterium johnsoniae_A. The sequence goes on along the minus strand of NZ_MLFK01000007.1, from coordinate 303,298 downwards.
AGACACTTTGCATTAACTGATATTGCAACAGATCTTGGACACTGCCAATATGGAGGCGATCCTGGGCAGTTATCTCTAGGAACCTGGAATTCCAATAACGGGCTTCTTCTTGAAGACTGGAATTCAATGTATAAATTGATTGCCAATGCCAATTTTTCGATATTCAATATTGCAAAAATGGGAGGTATTACAGCTGCTGAAAAGGCGCAGTTTATAGCCGAAGCCAAATTCTTAAGAGCCTCTGCTTATATGGATTTAACAGATGCATGGGGACCTGTAATTTTAATAACGGAAGCTAATTTAGAAAATCCGAAATATTTAGAGCAGACACCGCCTACCTCTGTAGAAGAAATTGATGCTTTCATCATCAAAGAATTAACGGAAGCCGCTGATGTTTTACCCGTTAACTATAAACAAAATCCAATTTATGAAACGAATGATGTAGGCCGTGCTACAAAAGGTGCAGCACTTACTTTATTAGCAAAACTATACCTTCGCAGTCATGACTGGCAAAAAGTAGCAACACTAACTCAGCAGGTAATGAACTTAGGCGAATACAGCCTTTACCCTTCTTATCTGGGATTGTTTAAAGAAAGTAACAAATGGTGCAGCGAAAACATCTTTTCTTCTTTGAGTGATGCCAATGTAAACGGAACAGAATTATTAAACCATTTTGGTCCTATCGATCACCCGGTTGTGGAAAACAGATGGCAGTATTATACTGTAAACTGGGATTTTTACAACACTTTTGGAGACGAAGATGAGAGAAAACAATGTTTCTTTCCAGAATTTATGGGTACTGACAAATTATTACATAAGCAAGCGCCGTCGCTAGGTGCAGAACCACCGGCAGGTGAATTCTACATGCCGGACGTATCTACAAGAAAATATGCAGATGACGAAACTACAACCTATTATGATGGTCATAGTGTAAACATCCTTCGTTATGCAGATGTATTATTAAGCAGAGCCGAAGCATTAAACGAAATCAGCGGTCCAACGAGCGAAGCTATAGACCTTATTAATCAGGTAAAAGGAAGATCGCACGCAAAACTTTTGGTTCTGGCAGAACATACTCAGGCTAGTTTAAGAGATGCTATTTTACAGGAAAGAGGCTGGGAACTTTTCTACGAAGGAAAACGTCGTCAGGATTTAATTAGAATGAACAAATATGATGTCCTGGTAAATGCTTACCACCTTAGAGTTGGCGAAGCTGCGTTAATAAAAATGCCGCAAAATAAGTATTATACTTATCCGCAAAGTCAGGTAAACCTTAACCCTAACTTAAGTAACTCTGGCAGAGAATAAAAAATAATGCATCAGGACAGGCAATTTACAAACTGTCTGTTCCTGATGTATTCAAAATAAGTACTTTTCTGTTTCATTAAAGACCGCTTTCAAATGATCAAAAAATTAGTTTTAAAATGGAGTTTTATTTTGGTACTGCTTGTGTTTACAGGCTGTTCTAAAGATCAGGTTCGAATTACAAATATCAATATTGGTACTCATGGCAACAACGAATTGAAGATTCAAATCGATGTTACCACGAATGCAGATGCGCAGGTATATGCCGAATATTGGGCCGATAAAGACGGTACGAAAAACAAAATTAAGTCTCCAATTTCAAAAACAGGTCTCTCCCACTCTTTGGTACTTTGCAGTATAACTCCGGAAACTAGTTATAGTTTTCAATTATTTACAGTACACGGCAAAGAAAAAGATTCGGGTAAAGTATATAATTTTAAATCCAGAAAACTACCCGAATGGCTTCAGAAACAATTTAAAGCAAACTGTCCTAAACCGGAACTTCTGCCCCAAAACTTCAAGAAAGGTTTTATGCTTTTAGCCAAAAGAGAAACTCCCGGAACGGCTTATATTGTTGATTACAAAGGAAACTTAAGATGGTACCATACTGTAGAAGGAAAAGGTTTTAAAGTTACCCATTTCACAAAAGACCAGACAATTCTTTCTATTTTAGGAAAAAACGATGAACCAACAAGTTACGGAAGCGAAATTTTAGAAATAAATCTTCAGGGCGATACTTTAACTCATATTAAAAAAGGACAAGGTGATTTAAAACAAGTTATTCACCATGAAATTATAAAGAAATCGACAAATGAAATTGTAACACTTTTTGTTGATGTAAAAATAACCGATCTAACTTCTATTGGAGGAAAAAAGAAAGACACCATCAATGGAGACGGAATCCTGATTTTAGACAAAAAAGGAAAACAAATCTGGAAATGGAGTGTTTTTGACGATTTAGATCCAATGAAAGACAAAGCGCTTTTAAAAACCAAAAAAGACTGGATGCATGCCAACAGTCTTAATTATGATAAGGATGGAAATTTCCTGATCTCCTTTTACAACAACGGCCAGATCTGGAAAATTGATTCTAAAACCGGAAAAGTAATCTGGAAACTAGGCAAAAACGGCACTTTTAAAATGGACTCTGCTATTGATTTTTCTCAGGCGCATGCCGCACACATTAACCAGGAAGGAAATCTGATGTTTTTTGATAATGGTGTAGATAAAAAACAATCTTCTGTTTTTGCTTTAAAAGTAAACGAAAAAGAAAATACGGTAAATCTGGATTTCCAAACCAAATTGCCAAAAGACATTTACAACGACCGAATGGGAAGCGCTTATATGATCGATAAAGATGCGATATTATGCTGTTGTTCCAAAAGACATATAACGGTTTTAACCAATAGAAAAGGAGTTTTGCTTTGGGCTTTGGAATCTGAAATTCCGCCTTACCGCGTTCAGTTTATTCCCGAAGAAAAATTGAAACCTTTTCTTTTTAATTGAAAAATCTCCTGCAAGGTTTTCAAAACCTTGCAGATATAATTATAGTATCAGATTAAAATTTACAACATGAAAAAAATAATTCTTATTGGTCTGTTTTCAGCATTGCCAATTATTGTTTTCGATTCCTGTAATACTTCCAATTCAAAACCATTAGCAGCCAAAACCACTGAAGCTGATGATGAAGGTTATATTACAATTGATACCTCTAAAATTCCAGACGACGAGTTTGGCGAATCTGTTCGTTACGGAAGAGAATTGATGCTCAAAACGGCTTATTATATTGGTCCAAACGGTATCAACGGAAAATATTTAGGCAATAAAATGAATTGTACCAATTGTCATCAGGATGCCGGCACAAAACCTCATGCCTTTAATTTAATGGCGTCACATGACAATTATCCGCAATACCGCGGACGCGAAAATAAAGTGTTGACACTGGCTGAACGAGTTAATAATTGCATCATGAGACCCCATTCTGGCAAACCCCTTCCGCTTGACGGAAAAGAAATGGTTGCTTTTTTATCTTATTTTAAATGGATCAGCAAATTTGTACCAAAAGACGGCAATTTTAAAGGAGCAAAAAATTTAGAAATTGAATTTCCGGATGTTGCAGCAAGTCCTGAAAGAGGAAAAGCACTTTTTACTGAAAATTGTGCACGATGCCACGGAAATAACGGTGAAGGCGTGTATAACGCTGATAAATCAGGTTATACATATCCGCCTCTTTGGGGAGAATACGGTTATCAGCCGGGTTCGAGTATGCACAGAGTCATTAAACAGGCACAATGGCTAAAAAATAATATGCCGTATGATAAAGTAACTCCAGGAAAACCCTATCTTACAGATACAGAAGCGCTTGACATTGCCGCTTATGTAAACGACGATGCCATACACAGCAGACCAAACCCTAAAACATTCGATTATCCAAACAAAATGGGCAAACCAATCGATTATGCACATAGTCCGTTTATTGATAATTTTTCTGAAGAACAGCACAAATACGGCCCTTATAAACCTATTATTGCATATTGGAAAAAAAATGGATGGAAAGCCGTTTACTAAAACTAACTATACCTTTTTAACTTGAACATTACAACAATGAAACTAAACCTAAACAACAAACAAATCTTAAATAGAATTTTGATAATGTGTTTTTTTATTATCAGTATTCCATTGACTGCACAAGTAAAATACGCAGACGGAAATGACAGCTGGAATCCTGATTTATTAGGAAACCATCGCGCTGTTGTTCTCTTTTCAGGAACAGGAAATACAGCCAAAACTACTATCGAATGGCGAAGAAGAGACGAAAATCCGCAGTTGAAAAAAATTATTGTTCAGGATGCATCAGGTAAAGAAGTTTTAAATGTAAAAACAGAAAATATAAATAGAGAAAACGGGACTATCATCTTCGAACCAATTTCAGGAAAAGGAACTTACTATGTGTATTATATGCCTTACATAGACGAAGGCACTGCTAATTATCCGAAAGGACTTTACGCAAAACCAGAAAATAAAGCCGATGCACAATGGCTTTCTAAAATAAAAACAGATTTAAAAGACAATTGCACGGTAACAGAAATCGAAAGCGTAAATGCTTTCAATAGTTTTTATCCAATGGAAGTTATTGCAACTGCCTCAGAAACAAAAGACATTATCGCTAAAAACAGCTGCAGTTCTTTTTTGGTTTTCTTGGAAGACAGAGAACATTCTATCAAAATGAAAACCGATTTACCACAAAGATGGATTCAAAAAGGAGTTCAAAACACTTTTTCTGATACAGCGATGAAAGGTGAATATCTGGCTTTTCAATTAGGAGTTTATGCCCTTGAAGATTTAAAAAATGTAAAAGTATCCTTTACCAATTTAGTAAGCACAAACGGGGCAACTATAGAAGGTAAAGATATCAGCTGCATTAATACTGACGGAACAAGATATGATGGCACTCCTTTTAACAATACGGTTTCAGTATCAAAAGGAAAAATTCAGGCAATGTGGTGCGGCATCGATGTTCCGCAGACAGCAGCAACCGGAACTTACAGTGGAAAAGCAACTGTTATAGCAGATGGTAAATCAAAAGAAATCACGCTTCAAATAACAGTTTCAAACGAAGTAACTAAAAACGGCGGTATAGACAGTCCGGAAAAAATGACTCGCTTAAAATGGCTAAACTCGACCCTGGCTCAGGAAAATACTGTTATCGCGCCTTATACTCCATTAGTTGTAAAAGATGCTGAAATCTCTTTATTAGGAAGAAAACTGACTTTGGCTCCAAATGGTTTTCCAACACAAATTCAAACTTTCTTTACTCCGGAAATGACATCTGTGACAACAAAACCTAACAATATTTTAAGTTCTCCAATCGCATTTCATTTTAAAGATGCCTCTGGAAAAGAAACTTTACAATGGAAAAACAGTGGTTTAAAATTCACTAAAAAAGAAGCCGGAACAGTTGCCTGGGAAAGTACTTCAACTTCTCAATCGGTACAAATGGATGTAAATGCTTCGATTGAATTTGATGGTTTTTTACATTATACAGTTAAAGTAACGGCGCTTGAAGATGCTTCTTTCGGCGACATTAATTTTGAATTGCCAATGCAGCCGGCATCAGCAAAATACATGATGGGATTAGGTCAAAAAGGAGGCGATCGCCCTGCTTCTTTTGACTGGAAATGGGATGTAGCACATAAAAACCAAGACGGTGCCTGGATTGGTGCTGTAAATTCAGGGTTGCAGTTCTCTTTAAGAGACGAAAAATACAGCCGTCCGTTAAACACCAATTTTTACCTTCAAAAACCTTTGTTACTGCCAACTTCATGGGGTAACGAAAACAAAGGAGGAATTACCATAACTCCAAATCAAAAAACGGTTTTGGTAAATGCGTACAGCGGTGCCAGAACGATGAAAAAAGGGGATATTTTGTATTACAACTTTACTTTGTTGATAACGCCTTTCCATACTATTAATACTGATTTTCAATGGAACAGTAAGTTTTATCACAAATACAGTCCAATCGATTCCATTTCACAAACAGGTGCAACAGTAATTAATATTCACCATGCAAACGCAATCAATCCGTATATCAATTATCCTTTTATTGAATTTAAAAAGATGAAAAGTTACATTGACGAAGCGCATGAAAAAGGATTAAAAGTAAAAATTTACAATACCGTAAGAGAGGTTTCAAACAAAGCTTATGAAACTTTTGCTTTAAGAAGTTTAGGCCACGAAATTTATTCTCCAGGAAAAGGCGGAGGTTTCTCATGGCTGCAAGAACACGTGGGAGACGACTATATTGCGGCATGGTTTGTACCGGAAATTAAAGATGCTGCCATCGTAAACAGCGGTATGAACCGTTGGCATAATTATTATGTTGAAGGAATGAACTGGCTGACTCAAAATGTGGGTATTGACGGAATTTACCTTGATGATGTAGCTTTTGACAGAATCACGATGAAACGTATTAAAAGAGTTTTAACTCAGGACAATCATCCGGGAATTATCGATTTGCACAGCGCAAATCAGTACAATAAAAGTGACGGATTTAATAATAGTGCCAATTTATATATGGAACACTTTCCGTACATCAACAAATTATGGTTTGGAGAATATTTTGATTACGAAAAAAACCAGCCTGACTTTTTCTTAACTGAGGTAAGCGGAATCCCTTTTGGATTAATGGGCGAAATGCTTCAGGATGGCGGCAATCCGTGGAGAGGAATGGTTTACGGAATGACAAACAGACTTCCGTGGAGTCACAACGCCGACCCAAGAAACATTTGGAAATTATGGGATTCTTTCGGAATTAAAGGTTCTGAAATGATTGGTTACTGGAGCGAAAACTGTCCGGTAAAAACCAATAACGAAAAAGTTTTGGCAACAGTTTACAAAAAGAACGGAACGGCTTTAATCTCAATTGCAAGCTGGGCTGATTCTGATGTAAATGTAAAACTAAACATCGACTGGAAAAAACTCGGAATTAATCCCGCTAAAGCAACTATTACGGCTCCGGAAGTTACCAATTTCCAAGCAGCAAAAACATTTAAAGCAAAAGACGAAATTCCGGTTTCAAAAGGAAAAGGCTGGCTGTTAATTGTGAAGTAACTAAATGCAATACACAATTATCCGTTCAGTTTGTCATTCCGATCCCGAGGCTTCGGGATCGGAATCTCACAAGAATGACAAAACTGTAAAAAAAAAATTAAACATATAGAAACATAGTTTCTTCTTTGATTATAAAGAGTTTAAAGACAAATCTAGATTTGAAACACATAGACATAACTATGTGAATTTAGACAAATGAAATGCCTTTATCGACAAAGTAAACTATGATTCTATGTGTTTAAAAAAAACAACCACAAAAACCAGCTCTCCATCATGAAATTCAAACCATTATTATCCATTTTACTCTTTGGAAGCCTCTTTGTCCATGCACAAAATAAACCCACTATAAAGGAATACAAAAAAGTATTCACTACTTACCCTTTTTCAGATCCGGATCCGATTCCGAAACCTGATACCAAGTTTTATCCGTATTTCCGTTTTGATGGATTTACAGACAAACCCGTTCAAAAAGAATGGAAAGTAATTGAAATAGAAAACGATTATATCAAACTGATGATTCTGCCTGAAATAGGCGGAAAAGTCTGGTCTGCCATAGAAAAATCAACCGGAAAAGACTTTGTTTATAACAATCATGTAATCAAATTCAGAGATATTGCGATGCGCGGTCCGTGGACAAGCGGCGGGGTTGAAGGAAATTATGGTATCATAGGCCATACACCAAATTGTGCCACTCCAGTTGATTACACGATTATTAACAGAGAAGACGGAAGCATTAGCTGCGTAATTGGCGTATTGGATTTACTCACCAGAACTTCGTGGAAACTGGACATCAACGTGCCAAAAGACAAAGCTTATTTTACAACGAACTCATTCTGGTTTAATTCAACAGAATTAGAGCAGCCTTACTATACCTGGATGAATACCGGAATCAAAGCAGCAGGAAACCTGCAGTTTATCTATCCCGGACAAACTTATATTGGACACAATGGCGAATATAATTCATGGCCTATTGATAAAGAAAACGGCAAAGATTTATCTTTTTATAAAAACAATGATTTTGGAGGTTATAAATCCTATCATGTTTTTGGGAAATACAATGATTTCTTTGGCGGATATTGGCATGACGAAGATTTCGGAATGGGAAGATATGGAAACCACGACGACAAACCCGGAAAAAAAATATGGATTTGGGGATTGTCGCAGCAAGGTATGATTTGGGAAAAATTATTAACCGATACTGACGGGCAATATGTAGAAGTACAAAGCGGCAGATTGTTTAATCAGGCAAGCGAAAGCAGCAGTTTAACGCCTTTTAAACAACGTTCTTTTGCGCCATATCAAACAGATTCATGGACCGAATACTGGTTTCCGGTAAAACAGACAAAGGGTTTTGTAAAAGCGAACAATTTTGGATCTGTTAATGTTAAAAGCGAAAACGGCTGGCTGAAAATTTACTTTTCTCCACTTCAAAAGTTAAATGAAAGAATTGAAGTTTTTGAAGGCGATAAAAAAGTGTATTCTAAAGATATTGCTTTGAATACGCTGCAAACATTTAAAGATTCGATTCAGATAAAAGTCGATTCTAATAAATTGAAATTTGTTTTGGGCGGCAATAAACTGGTTTGGAATTCTGATCCAGAAGATGGAAACATTAATCGTCCGACAGAACTTCCAAAAGATTTCGACCATAATTCCGTTTACGGATTATACCTGCAGGGCAAAAACTACATTAGCTTTAAAGATTATGTTTTAGCTGAGGAAAAACTGAATGCGTGCCTGCAAAAAGACCCAAACTTTGCTCCCGCCCTTTCTGATTTGGCACAATTGCAAATAAGAAAATTTCAATATAAGGAAGCCATTGCAACAGCAGGCAAAGCATTGGCAATAAATACTTATGATCCTGCTGCCAATTATTACTATGCCTTGGCAAATCTTCACTTAGGCAATATTACAGATGCCAAAGACGGTTTTGATATCGCTGCCGCAAGTGTCGAATTTCGCAGTCCGGCTTACACCGCATTAAGCAAAATTTATTTTAAAGAAAATGATTGGGCAAAAGCCGCTGAATATGCCGAAAAAAGCCTGCTGAACAATCAGAATAATTTAGAAGGTTTACAACTTTTGGCCGTGATTTACCGCTTAGAGAATAACGCAGGCAAAGCAAATGAAGTGCTTAATAAAATCAATAGCGTTGACCCTTTAAATCATTTTGCAGGTTTTGAAAAATTCCTTTCAGAAAAATCAGAAACATCAAAATCGCATTTCACATCGAAAATTCAAAATGAAATGCCGGAGCAGACGTATTTAGAACTAGGAATATGGTATCAGGATCTGGGCCTTAAAGATGAAGCTTTAAAAGTCTTTGCTTTGGTGGCTCCAAGTGCTGAAATTATATATTGGCAGGCATTTTTAGAAAACAAATCAGTTGATATCAGCAAAATTAAGCCCGGAACAAGTTTTCCTTTCCGCCCGGAAACCGCTGCTATTCTTCAAGATTTAATTCAGAAAAACGAACAGTATCAATTAAAATATCATTTGGGTTTAATAGAATGGAATCGCAGCAACATTTCTAAAGCAAAAGAATTGTTCTCGAAATGCGGTACAAAACCAGTTGATCCTGCTTTTTATGCTGCAAAAGCCTCTTTATTTAAAGATGATTCACAAGTCGTAATTACAAGTCTGCAAGAGGCTATTAAATTAGACAGCCAAAGCTGGCGATATCCAAAATTATTGGCAGAACATTACATCGCTCAAAAACAATTTGATAAGGCACTTGCCATTACTGAACCGTTTTACAAAAAGCATAAAGAGAATTATCTTATCGGAATGTTGTATGCTAAAACCTTGCTTCTCAACAAAAAATATAAAGAAGCAGATGCTTTTTTAACCAAGTTGGAAATTCTTCCGTTTGAAGGAGCAACCGCCGGAAGACAATTGTATCACGAAGCAAAACTGATGCAGGCTTTGGCAGAAATGAAAAACAAACAGTACAAAAAAGCTTTACAATTTATTTCCGATGCAAAACTTTGGCCTCAGAATTTGGGAGTTGGAAAACCATACGAAGAAGATATTGACGAAAGGCTGGAAAACTGGCTCGATTATCTGTCTTATACCAATTTGGGAGATAAAGAAACGGCAGAAAAATCGCTGCGAAAAATCGTGGCGTTTCAACCAAAAGTAGACAATACGGTTATGAACTTTTTGCCTGCTAATCAGCTTATTTCGGCTTGGGCAATAGAAAAAACAGCTTCGGCAGAAAAAGCGCAGGAATGGCTGCAAAAGCAAGCTGCCTTATATCCTGCCAATAAAATAATTCAGTGGAGTTTATTGTCTTACACCAAAAAACAATCGGCTATTTTAAGTGAAGACGAAAAAGACGGTGAAGTTAGAATTATCGAAAAACTGTAAAGAACTTTCAAAAACAATTAAAATGAAAAAACATTTTTTAAAATATACTTTTTTGGGTCTTGTCCTTTTGATAAGTCCAAAAATAGAAGCACAAAACAAAGCAGAAAAGACCGATGAACTATCCATTTATCGCACTACTCCTTTAAAAATGCATGATTTAATTCATACCAAGCTGGAAGTTTCATTCGATTACGGAAAACGTTATTTGTACGGAAAAGAATGGATTACCTTAAAACCCCATTTTTACGAAACCGATTCGCTTAAACTGGATGCAAAAGGAATGGATTTCAAAGAAATCGCTGTTATTGACGGTAAAAAAAGTATTCCGCTACAATACAAATACGATAACGAGGAACTTTCGATTGCTTTAAACAGAAAATACAAAAGAACTGAAAAGTATACGATTTACATTAATTACACCGCAAAACCAGCAGAACTGAAGAGTAAAGCCGGAGAATCGATTACAAACTCAAACGGATTGTATTTTATTAATCCTGACGGAAAAGAAGACAAACCAACGCAAATTTGGACGCAAGGCGAGACTGAAGCTTCATCGGCTTGGTTTCCCACAATTGACAAACCAAATCAGAAAACAACTTCTGAAATTGCAATGACAGTGGAGGCAAAATATACCACGCTTTCAAACGGTAAATTAACTTCACAAAAAGTAAATAAAGACGGTACAAGAACCGATACCTGGAAAATGGAACAGCCAAATGCACCTTATTTATTTATGATGGCCGTTGGAGATTTTAAAATCTATAAAGATTCTTATAACGGAAAAGAAGTCAGCTATTATTTAGAGCCAAAATACGCGCCGTATGCCAAACAGATTTTTTATAAAACGCCAGATATGATGAATTTTTACAGCAAAATGCTTGGCGTAGAATATCCCTGGGCAAAATACGCGCAAATTGTGGTGAAAGACTATTTTGGAGGTGCAATGGAAAATACTTCGGCTACAGTTCATGGCGAATATGTTCAAAAAACAGAGAGAGAATTATTAGATGATAATCAGGAAAGTACCATTGCTCACGAACTTTTTCATCAATGGTTTGGAGATTATGTAACGGCTGAGTCGTGGTCAAACTTAACAATGAATGAATCGTTTGCCACTTTTGGAGAAGTACTTTGGCACGGTCACGATGCCGGACAAGATGCGGAAGACAGATCGCGTTATGAGAAATTGCAGAATTATCTGCGCTCTCAAAAAAATGGCAACAGTCCAATTTTAGCACGTTTTCATTACAAAAACGCAGACGATATGTTTGATAATATCAGCTATTCAAAAGGTTCGATTATTTTGTATGCGATGAAAAACCAAATGGGAGACGAAGCCTTTTTTAAAGGACTAAATCATTATCTAACAACAAATGCTTATAAATCCGGCGAACCGCATCAACTGCGTCTGTCGATGGAAGAAGTGACTGGAAAAGACTGGCTGCCTTATTTTGATCAATGGTATTATAATGCTGGAAGTCCAATTTTGGATGTGACTTACAAATACGCTAACGGAAAAATTATTATTACGATAATTCAATCTCAGGATAGTGCAGTGCAAACATTTACGCTCCCATTAAAAGTTGATTTTTACGCGAACGGAACTAAAATAAGAAAAGATATTTTAATTAATAAAAGAGAACAAAGCTTCAGCTTTGACCTTCCTTCAAAACCTGAATTTATAGATTTAGATCCAGATAAAATCCTGGTTGGAGAAGTTAATGTAGATAAAAAAACTCCTGCTGATTATCTTTTTCAATATAAAAATGCACCATCGTATTACAACCGAATCGAAGCCATAAAATTTGCCTCAAAAGACAGAAGTCAGGAGTCACAGCTTGTTTTGCTGGAAAGTTTAAAAGATCAGCAGGAAGACTTGAGAGCATTGAGTATAAAAGCAATTGATTTAAATGAAAAACAAACCAAAGAAACTGTTTTAAAAACCCTGCTTGATATCGCTAAAAACGATAAAAAGACCATTGCCAGAGCTGCAGCGATATTAAAACTGGCTTCGACAAACGATTCATCTTATAAAAGTTTAATGCAGGAAAGCATCAAAAATCAATCATACAACGTAATTGCCGCAGGAATAGCAGGATTAGCAAAATACTCACAAGCCGAAGCAGATAATTCATTGGCTTCATTAGACGAAGACACGAAAAAACATGTAACGCCATTAATCAAAAAATTCAACAGCCAAAAGTATTAGACAAATAAAAATATATTAAAGTATATTCTATAATTAGTGATTTTAGTACGTTCTGCACGCAGAAAAAATCAAGGTGATTTAGAATTGTTTGTTTTTTGAAGCCTCTCTAATTTGGTTCATTAGAGAGGTTAAAAACAAAATCAGCTTTTAGAAATTATTTCAAAAACGAAATTTAATTATGAAATCCAGTTTATCAAAATTTATATTAGCAGTCTGTATCTTATTTGGATGCACGCTGTCCGCACAAATAATTAAAACCAAAACTCCGGCTCGCGCCAAAGGCCAGCAGGACGTTTTACGTTTGGCTGCACCGGCAATTCCAACTGTACGCGTCGCTTTCATCGGACTCGGAATGCGTGGTCCGGGAGCAGTAGAACGCATGACACATATTCCGGGTGTAGAAATTGTAGCGCTTTGCGATATGCTCGAAAAAAACACACAATCGGCAAACGAAATTCTAACTAAACAAGGACTGCCGAAAGCGCAGGAATTTTTTGGAGATGAAAATGCATGGCGAAAAGTAACCGCTCTGCCAAATGTTGATTTAGTGTATGTTGCCACAGACTGGCTACACCATGCCGTAATTGGAGTTCAGGCTATGAAAGATGGCAAACACGTCGCTATTGAAGTGCCAGGCGCTTTGACCATGAAAGAAATCTGGGAACTTATTGATACTTCTGAAAAAACCCGTAAACACTGTATGCAGTTAGAAAATTGCGTTTATGATTTTTTCGAACTTACTACTTTAAATATGGCACAGCAAGGCTTGTTTGGAGAAATTCTTCATGCCGAAGGATCGTACATTCACGGTTTACAGCCTTTTTGGGGAGAATATTGGAATAACTGGAGAATGGATTACAACATTAAACATCGCGGCGATGTTTACGCAACACACGGAATGGGTCCTGCCTGCCAGGCTTTGAATATTCATCGTGGAGACAAAATGAATTTCTTAGTTTCTATGGATACAAAAGCGGTGGGAAATCCGGCTTATATTAAAGAAAAATCAGGTCAGGAAATTAAAGACTTCAGAAACGGAGATCACACCATGACCATGATTCGTACCGAGAACGGAAAAACAATTCAAATTCAGCACGATGTTACTTCTCCCCGTCCGTACAGCAGAATGTATCAATTGAGCGGTACAAAAGGTTTTGCAAACAAATATCCATTAGAAGGTTATGCTTTGGATGGTAAAGAATTAGGAGATGATGTAAAACCAAATCACGAAAAATTAAGCGCACATTCTTTTGTTCCTGAAGAGGTTAAAAAAGCTTTGATGACAAAATACAAACACCCTATCGTAAAAGGAATTGAGGAACAAGCCAAAAAAGTAGGCGGTCATGGAGGTATGGATTTTATTATGGATTACCGTTTGATTTACTGTTTACAAAAAGGCCTTCCATTAGATATGGATGTTTACGATTTAGCAGAATGGTCCTGCCTGGGTCCGTTAACAGAAATTTCTCTGGATCATAATTCGTCTCCTGTAGAAATTCCGGATTTTACCAGAGGAGGCTGGAATAAATTGAAAAAACTGGAGTTTTCAGAATAAATATTTATTGGTTGATTAGTTAGTATTAAAGCGAGAAAAGGGCACCATAAAGTGCCCTTTTCTTATTTTATAACTTTAAAATTATTTCCAGTTAAATGTAACATTCTTTTCAATTTCGCTGCTTAAGCTCAAAAACACCGGACAAGTCATTGCCGCACGTTCTAAAATGGTTTTGCTTTTTTCATCGGCGTTACTTTTCATATCAAAAACAATTTCGATAGCCCCAATTCGGCGTGGTTCAGCATTCATGATTTTAGTTACTTCAGCAGTCGAATCAACTAAATCTACATTTAAATCGCGAGCTTTAATTCCCATAATAGTCATCATACAGCTCGCTAAAGCATTAGCAACAGTATCTGTTGGAGAAAAAGCTTCACCTTTTCCGTTATTATCTAAAGGTGCATCAGAAATGATTTCACTTCCAGATTGCACATGAATTGATTTTGTTCTTAAATCGCCTAAATAGGTTACTTTTGATGTCATTAATTTGCTGCTTTTATAGTTAAGTCTGAATCGTAATATAAAATGTAGACACCTTTATTTGCGTGTCCGCCATCTTCTTTTTTGTAAAACTGAAATTTATTGTCAACCTGTTGTGTTGTCATTAAATCTGCTGTTTCCTGATATGTTTTTCCTTGTACCAAACGCATCATTGTATCAAAAGTTACATCAAAACCTCTGGTTGCATAGGTGTTTGGATATGCTTTGTTTTTCAGTTTATATTCTTTTTTGAAGATTGAAACAGCCTGATCATCACTATCGCGCGTAACTGACGGATACATTAGTTTCAATTTCATCAAATTATTAAAATCGATCTCATCTGTATCCAGTGTACTGTTTGGTTCCAAAATTACTAATTGAACCTGACACGTTTTTTGCGCATCGATCAAAGCTTTAATTGTCGTTTTGATCATGGCCGTATTTCCGGTTTCCATTACCACATAATTCATGCGGTTTGGCAGTAATAAGCTTTTTAAATTGGCTACATCCAATCCGCCAGTTTCTGTTAAGGCCGCAAAAACAACACCTTTTTGATTTTGCTTAATATAATTTATAACCGATTCTTTTTTCTTGTCTACGACAGCCACGATGTTTCCGTTTTTAGCACGCATATAGTCAAAAACAGTATTTCTAACCACATCACTTGATGGTATCGTCTGATACAAATTATCAATCGGATTTGCTGCGTCTTTTGACAATGGAGAAATAACCGGTACATTATACAAACGAAGTGAGTTTGCAGTAGATTCGGCATTATTTTGATAAAACGGACCTACAACGGCATCAGCTTCCTGCAGCTTATTCTGTGCCAGTAGCGACGAGATATTTGATGTCGTTTTGGTTTCCTGCGAATCGTAAACCGAAACATCAATTGGAAGTTTCAATGCTTTAGCTGAGTCAATTGCCATCATAGCTCCAGAATAAAAATCAAGCGTCATATTCAAAAACTTATCTGTTTTTAAACGAGCCGCCGTTCCGGTTGTATCGCTTTGTAATTTTGCTAAATTAAACGGAAGCAGTAAAACCACTTTCTTACGGTCACTTTGTCCTCTTTTTTTTGTCAATTCTACAATTTCCGGATCTGCAGAAACCGTTTCAGATTTTACTTTATCTATAATTTTGATACCGCCTCCGCCATTACTTTCTACTGGTTTTTCAGTTATTGCAGGAGTTGTTTTTTCTGCAGGCTGTTGCTGGGCCACAATTGGTGCCGGAGCTATATATCCCGCAGGAACTTTTAAAACCATTCCTTCTTTTACCCCTTCAGAAAGTGAAGGATTTAATGCTAATAATTCTTCTTGCGACAAATGAAAAACTTTTCCTAAACTATAGAAAGTTTCCTTTGGTTTTACCTGATATTCCATGTAAGTAACTGCTTTTTTAGATTCGGCAGTTTTTTTATGTTCTTCAGGTTTGGATGCTGCAGCAGGTGCTGCAGTTTCTGTTTTAGGAGCGGTTCCTTTTATCGTTACTCTGTATCCAACCGGTAAACCGGAAACAATTTCAGGATTTCTTTTCTCTAAATCTTCAACAGTTGTATTGTATTGTTTTGCAATAGAATACTTCGTTTCTTTTGCCTGAACTTCATGATATACGTATTTTTCAGGTCCTTTATCTTTCGGTTTTTTTTCTGCAGCTGCTGTATTTTTCGACGCAGCTCCTTTTGCAGGAATTACTAATTTCTGACCAATCTGAACTCCGGTTTTTTCAAGAAACGGATTCGCTGCTTTTAAGGCTTCATCAGAGATGCCGTATTTTTTCTCAATACTGTAAAAAGTTTCCTTTGGCTGTACTTCATGAATAATTTCTTTTGAACCGCCGGCTATTTTTACCGCAGCTGTTTCTTTTTTGTCCGAATTTTTATTCGTTGCAGCCGGAATCAATAAAACAGTATTAGGCACTAAACCTCTTCTCGCATCAGGATTTAATTCATAAATATCAAAAGGCGTAACCTTAAATTTTTGCGCAATCTGGTTAATCGTTTCTCCACTTGAAACCGTGTATTTTACCACTTTCCCTTGCGAAAAAGCAGAAACAGTTACAAAAAAAACAAGTAAAAATAATGTCGAATAATATTTCATAAATAAGGCTTAAAACAATTTTAATTTTTAATTCAAAACAAGATACTAATTTCTCCCATACAAGATTCAGGCCATTTGTCAATTCCTGCCAAAATTATCGAAGATCAACTTCTAACTTGGCAATAACAACGTTCTTATATAACTCATCTTCTTCTTTTTTCTTGCATTGATATAAAACTTCCTCCATATTTTGGAACTTATCTGAATAAACATAATAAGAAAGACTGTTTATATTAAAGAAAAAACTAGCGTTAAAATCACCTGAATCAATAAGTTTCATAATTAACTTATCTCTCAGTGTTGCGTCTGTAAATATACCTAAAACTAAGTAATAGCCGTTTGAAACTTCTTTAAGATTATCATAAACTTCGATCTTTACATTTTTTTCGTTCTTAAACGGGTTCTCTTTAAGCTCACGTCGCATTTCTTCTAGTGAAACTGCTTTTGAAGTTTCGGAAGAATTTGATTTTTTTATTGCTTCATCCTGATATTTTTTCAGTTTAACCAAAGCCAGTTTGTCATCAAATTTCCTGGCTTCCATGCTGTAATAAGTGGCTTTGCTGATGTGGCGTTTTACCTCAATTTGTTTTTGGGTGTCGAGCGAATCAATTTTTGAAATCAAAAGCTGATTTTTGGCATCGCCTTGCTCCTGTTCTACTTTGTATCGTTTAATTTCGTCTAAGGAAAGTCTTTGCTGTATGGAAGTAACATTGCTGTTCTTTTCGCTTTCGCGGATTTTTTTCTTGTATTCCTGATTTTCTTCAACCGCAATTTTCTCCACTTTATTCATTAAACCCGCATACGCTTTTCGGTTCTCTGCCAGTTCTTTTTTTAGTTGAGAAGATAATTCACTTGTTTTGCCAATACTTTCGTATGATTTCTTTTCCAACCGCTTTGATTCATCTACATTCAGAATATCCATTCGTTTTAATTCTACCAAATCATTATTCATGGTATTTACCAGTGAATCTAACTTTGCCATTAAAATATCCTGAACATTTTTGTTGGCTTCTAAAACCAGACGCAATTTTTCGACCGAATTTTCCCGCGAACCATTCATATCATTCAAATTCACTTTTAAATCATTAATTTTTATAATCTTCTGATTCATTTCTTTCTGAATAACCAATCTGTCTTTTAAGTCATCAATTTCAACCGTTTTGGCTTTTGTTTTCTCCACCACCACTTGTTTTTCGGCCAGAGCCAGCATCAGTTCTTCGCTTTCGTTTGCTGGTTTAATCGCTGTAGTGTTAATGGCTAATTTATTGCCAACAACTAATCCGTTTACGATTTCCGGATTTTGCGATTCTAACTGGTCAATTGAAATTCCGTATTTTTTTGCAATCGAAAATTTGGTTTCTTTTGGTTCCACCACATGAAAAACGGTTTCCTGATTGATTACTCGAACCCTTCCGTCAAGCGTTTTTCTTTTGTTCGGAATAGCAATTGTCTGACCAATCTGCAATCCGTTTTGAAGTAATTCTTTGTTGAGATTTTCTAAATCCTGTACCGAAACATTGTATTGTCTGGCAATGCTGAACAAAGATTCCTTTGCCACAACCTGATGTGTTACTTTTGAAGAAGTAATAATTTCTGTTTTAGAAATATGGGAAGCATGGGGAATAACTAATTCCTGGCCAATCTGAAGACCGTTGGCAAGAACTGGATTAGCATTTTGAATAGCTGCTACCGAAACGTTGTATTGTTTTGATAAGCCAAAAAGGGTTTCTTTTGCGCCAACAATATGAGTAATCTGCTGGTCCTGATTTATTTTTTGTGAAGTATGAACCGGAATCTTAATAATTTGATTATCCTTGATTCCGTTTTGCGATTCGGGGTTGAGTTTGTAAATCTCATCTACAGAAACCTTATACTTTTGGGCAATGAAATAAGCGGTTTCTCCTTTTTGAATCTTGTGCTCAATAATTGAATCTTGTGCAGCTATTTTGTTAAAAGACAAAACAAACACAAGAGAAATCGTTAAAAGTTCTCTCATAAATAGTAGGTTATAAAAAATTAAGGCCTTACAAATGTAAGACCTTAATTTTAAAATACGCTGCTATTCCCACTCAATTGTTGCTGGTGGTTTTGAACTAATATCGTAAACTACACGATTCACGCCTTTTACCTTATTGATAATATCGTTAGATACTTTCATCAAGAAATCGTAAGGTAAATGAACCCAGTCAGCCGTCATACCATCTGTTGATTCTACCGCTCTAAGCGCTACTACTTTTTCGTAAGTACGCTCATCGCCCATAACGCCAACACTGTTTACCGGCAGCAAAATTGCTCCAGCCTGCCAAACTTTATCGTATAATCCCCAAGATTTTAATCCTTCGATAAAAACAGAATCAACATCTTGTAAAATTTGTACTTTCTCCGGAGTAATATCTCCTAAAATTCTAATTGATAATCCTGGTCCAGGGAAAGGGTGTCTTCCTAATAATTCAGGATCTATTCCTAAAGTAGCTCCCACTCTTCTTACTTCATCTTTAAAAAGCATTCTAAGCGGCTCTACAATTTTTAATTTCATATAATCTGGTAATCCACCCACATTATGGTGTGATTTAATAGTTGCCGACGGTCCTTTTACCGAAACAGACTCGATAACGTCTGGGTAAATAGTTCCTTGTGCCAGCCACTTTACATCTTCGATTAAATGTGATTCATCATCAAAAACTTCGATAAATACACGACCGATAGTTTTACGTTTGGTTTCAGGATCACTGATTCCGGCAAGTTCAGAAAGAAAACGATCTCCGGCGTCAACACCTTTAACGTTTAATCCCATTCCTTTGTATTGGTCTAATACATTTTGGAATTCGTTTTTACGAAGTAACCCGTTGTTTACGAAAATACAGTAAAGGTTTTTACCAATTGCCTGGTTTAATAAAACCGCTGCTACAGTAGAATCTACTCCGCCTGATAATCCTAAAACTACTTTATCGTTTCCTAATTTCTCTTTTAATTCTCCCACCATTTCTTCTACGAAAGCGTTTGGTGTAAAGTTTTGAGGAACTTCGGCAATTTTTACTAAAAAGTTCTCCAGCATTTTTGATCCATCTGTAGAATGGAAAACTTCTGGATGATATTGAATTCCGTAAGTTGTTTCGCCTTCAATTTTATAAGCGGCAAATTCTACGTCATGTGTGCTTGCTAATTTTACAGCATTTGTTGGAAGCGCTTTGATACTATCGCTGTGGCTCATCCAAACCTGACTGTTTTCTGAAACTCCTTCAAAGAAAACTTCATTATCTTTTATATAAGATAAATTTGCTCTTCCGTATTCTCTTGTATTAGAAGCTGCAACTTCACCTCCGCTAAAATGAGCTAAATATTGCGCCCCGTAACAAACGGCAAGCATTGGAAGTTTACCTCTAATTTGAGACAAATCAGGATGCGGAGCATCTTCTGCACGAACAGAAAACGGGCTTCCGCCTAAAATTACTGCTTTGTAAGCTGATAAATCACTAGGAAAGTGATTGTAAGGAAAAATTTCGCAGAATATATTTAATTCGCGAACTCTACGCGCAATAAGCTGAGTATATTGCGATCCGAAATCTAAAATAAGTACGTTGTGTTGCATGCGCAAAAATACTTTTTATATTCGAAATTGAAAAATCGGAACGTTGAAAAAATTATATTTTTTTTCAACTCTCCGATTTTGAGGTTCAAAGGCTCAAAGATGCAAAGGTTCAGAGGTTTATAAAATCACAAAAGTTTTTTTGCTTTGTTGCTCTGAACCTTTGTTACTTTGAACCTGAAAAACAAAAATCCAAAAATCAAAATATTTCGTATCTACACCAAACCCCTCTTAAATTTAACTATGAAATCAAAATGTATTGCCATTGTCTTTTTATTATCGCTGTCATTCACTTCTTGTGATGCTGTAGATGATCTATTAAGTTTTACTATTACCAATGAAGCTTCAATTAAAATTAAAAGCTCGTCGCCTATTAATCTGCCTTCGGAAATTATCACTCCGGATGTTACAACCAATTCCTCGGCCGAATTTCAGAACAACAAAACTAAAGCCAGTCTTGTAAAAGATGTAAAGATTAAATCACTTAAATTAACTATTTCAGATCCATCAGACAAAACATTTACGTTTTTAAAATCGATTCATTTATATATTTCCACAACGGATTCTGATGAAATAGAATTGGCTTATCAGGACAATATCAACTCTTCAGGCAGCACAATTGATTTAATTTGCACTGACGCAAGATTGGATCAATACATTAAAGCCGACAGCTATAAAATAAGAACTCAGGTTACTTTAAAAGAAACACTAACTAAAGATGTAACGGTTAAAGCAAAAATGAACTTTAAAGTTACCGCAGATCCGTTTTAGTCTGAGTTGCTAAGACGCTAAGGTACTAAGCTGCTAAGGTTATGAGCTAAAAGGTTCATAGGAATAAGGTGTAAACTTTGTTTCTCTGAGCCTTTTCTAATTTAATTAAAAAACTTAGTCCCTTAGAAGCTTAGCAACTTAGAACCTCCCAAAAAAAACCTTTGCAACTTTGAGCCTTTGTTACTTTGCACCTCCCAAAAACCAAATCTTTTCCTTAATTTTATAAAACCCTTTTACATCATTGCCCCAGATATATTAAAATCTAATCATTAAGAAAGTAAACCATAACCAATGTGTACTTCTAAATATTAATTTTAAAAATATAACACATGAGTAAAATAGTTGCAGAACAATTAGTTGACATGTTGGTAGAGGCTGGAGTAAAACGCGTTTATGCGGTTACCGGCGATAGTTTAAATCATTTTAATGATGCGATACGCAGAAACGGAAAAATAAAATGGATACATGTACGTCATGAAGAAGTTGGCGCCTATGCCGCTGCAGCTGAAGCAGAACTGGACGGATTTGCGGTTTGTGCCGGAAGCTGCGGTCCGGGGCACGTTCACTTAATTAATGGTTTGTATGATGCACATCGTTCGCACGTACCTTTACTTGCCATTGCATCAACAATAAATACAAGCGAAATGGGAATGGATTATTTTCAGGAAACCAATACCATAAAGCTTTTTGATGATTGCAGCTATTACAATCAAATGATTATGACAGCCGAGCAGGCGCCCAGAATTATACAAACTGCCATACAACATGCTTTAGGCAAAAAAGGAGTTGCCGTAATTGGACTGCCAGGTGATGTTTCTGAATTAAAAGCGGTTGAAAGCAATATTTCAACACAATACTTTCATTGCAATCCTGTAATCAGGCCTTCTGATACTGAATTACAGCATTTGGCAAAAGTCATTAACGAAAGTTCCAAAATAACTCTGTTTTGTGGTATTGGAGCAGAAAAGGCTCACGATCAGGTCGTACAGTTATCCCATCATATCAAAGCTCCTGTAGGATATTCTTTTAGAGGAAAAATGAGTATCCAGCCCAACAATCCCAACGAAATAGGTATGACAGGTTTATTGGGGCAGCCTTCGGCTTATCATAGTATGCACGAATCTCATTTGGTCTTATTGCTGGGAACTGATTTTCCGTATGACAAATTCATGCCGGCTGATAATAAAATTATCCAAATTGACACCAGTTCTGAACGTTTAGGCCGAAGAGCCAATCTCTATATGGGATTGTGCGGTGATGTTGCCGATACTATAGAAGCACTGATTCCTCTCCTTGAAACCAAAACCGATGATAGTTTTTTAGAAGCACAGCTAAAATTCTACAACAGCGTAAAAGAAAACATGAACACTTATATTGATGATAACGGCGGAGAAGACACGATTCAGCCTGAATACGTTGCCCATATCATTGATAAACTAGCCAGTAAGGATGCTATTTTCACTGTCGATACCGGAATGACTTGCGTTTGGGGAGCTCGTTTTATTAAAGGAACCGGAGAACGAAAAATGCTGGGTTCTTTTAACCACGGATCGATGGCAAACGCAATGCCAATGGCAATTGGCGCTGCTTTATCACATCCCGAAAGACAAGTTATTGCCATGTGCGGCGATGGTGGTTTGTCTATGTTACTGGGCGATTTGGCTACCATTCATCAATATAATATTCCCATAAAAATTATTGTATTCAACAATCGTGCTTTGGGTATGGTAAAACTCGAAATGGAAGTTAACGGACTGCCGGATAACGAAACCGATATGGTGAATCCAGACTTTGGCCTAATTGCACAGGCAATGGGTTTTCAGGGAATAAATGTTCATAAACCCGAAGAAGTTGAAGGGGCAATTGAAAACGCCTTTAGACATAATGGTCCGGTTTTACTAAATATTTTCACAAATCCAAATGCTTTGGCAATGCCTCCAAAAGTAGAATGGGAACAAGTTGTGGGCATGGCAAAATCAATGACAAGATTAATGCTTGGAGGCAAAATGGAAGAAGTTTTAGACACCATTAAATCGAATTATAAACATCTAAAAGAAGGTTTATAAATTAGGCATTAACTTAAAAAGAGCAATCTTATGGATATAAATAGTACTAAATCGTATACCAAATATTACATCATTGCCTGGGTATTTGGCCTCGTTTTTTATTTTTTAGATTATGTTATACGTTCTGCACCGGCGGTAATGCTGCCGGAACTTTCGCAGAATTTCTCAGTAAATGAGATTCGATTAGTCACTATCATCGGAACTTATTATTACACCTATTCAACCTGCAGTTTAATTGCCGGAATCGCTTTGGAT
Organism: Flavobacterium johnsoniae; assembly: GCF_001879205.1. Taxonomy (GTDB): domain Bacteria; phylum Bacteroidota; class Bacteroidia; order Flavobacteriales; family Flavobacteriaceae; genus Flavobacterium; species Flavobacterium johnsoniae_A. The sequence continues at coordinate 279,990 of NZ_MLFK01000007.1, read as the reverse complement.
CGGTTTGGAGCCAAATATTCGCTTTTTGCAGGTGCGCTTATTTTAGGAATTGGCTGTTTGCTGTTTATTATTTCCAGTCAGTTTAGCGGTGTTACAGGCCGATTATTTCAAGGTGCAGGATGTGCTTTTGCTTTTCCGGGATGTGTATATCTTGCCAGTAAAGGATTTTCGGCAAAATCGCTCGCAACAGCCATTGGATTTACACAATGCCTAGGAATGCTTGGAGGATCTGCAGGGCAATTTGTTGTTGGTCCGTTAATTGAAGAAGGAATGCATATCGATACGTTTTGGCTTTCCATTGGAATTTTTACCATCATAGTTGCTTTCGGGCTTTGGTTTATAACTCCGGCAAACCATACAGATAAAACAACACAAAGCACACAAAAGAAACAAAGTCTGCTGGATCCTTATAAAATCGTTTTTAGTAATCCGCAATCCTGGTTTTGCGGCATAATCTCCGGATTGCTGTTTGCCCCAACCACCATATTTGCGATGACATGGGCTGTTGACTTTTTTCAAAAAGACCGTGCATTAGATTTTCATACTGCGACAATATCAAGCGCAATGGTTGCTTTTGGATGGGTATTTGGATGTCCGCTTTTAGGGTACATTACAGACAAATTAAAAAAACGAAAACCAGTTTTAGTATTCGGTGCTGTATTGATGATTGCAGCATTAATTCAATTATTGTATTTTCCAGATGTACTTCCCGTCAAATACAGTATGTTTTTATTAGGCGTTGCTTCGGGAGCCGCCATGATTCCTTATTCAATTATAAAAGAAGCGAATCCTGATAATGTAAAAGGAAGTGCCACAGGAGCAATTAACTTTATAACTTTTGGAGTAACAACACTTTTAAGTCCGTTATTCAGTCGTTTATTTGGCCAAACACTCGAAGATACTCTTGATAAAACGGTACATTTTCAGCAAGCAGGTTTGTTTTGGATTGTAGGCATTTCGATAGCCATTTTAGTAAGTTTTCTGTTGAAAGAAACCGGAGAAGGAAAAACAACAAACCCTGAAAGAGTTATTATATAAGATGAAATAAGAACCTCAAATAAGGTAAGATTATGAAATATTGATCTTACCTTTATTCTTCTTTTGTAACGATAATCGATGCTTTAAAACCTGCTGCAAGATTATCCCAATAATCATTGGTAATCAATTGGCCTTTATCGTCGTAAACTCTAATTTCAGCCGTATTTCCGCCCAAAGAACCAATATTTAGAGCTTCAAAATCTAATTTATTAAAACCATTGGCCAGATTGATTCTAACATCTTTAAAATTAGAATCTAAAAGCAGATGATCCTGAATTACTTTATCATTTGAAGAAACTTTTACTAAATCGCCGTCAATTGCTCCAAAATCGCGGAATTTGACAATAAAATATTCCGATTTGGTTTTAAAATCTCCAAGAGAAATGTTCTTTTTAACCAATGTTCCACGTCCTTCTTTTAGTCCAGCATCTCTTAGCGCCTTATCTAAATCTTTTTCCATTTTGGCTACATATTGATCGCCCGGATTGGCAAAATCATTTTCTGTAGACATGCTGAATTTACTTTTCTCCTGACCTATCTGAAATTTAGATTTTTGAGTAATAGTAGTATTATCGAAAACATTAGGCGTTTTTATACCCGGGATATCAGCCGTTTCGGCCTGCGGATCTTTTACCTGAGGGATTGGCGTTTTTTTCTTTGTGCTAAACTTTGGTGCCGGGATGGGTTTGAATTTTGTACCAAACTCCGTTTGCGCTGAAACACTTACAGCGGCAAAAAATAGTATGAAAAATAAGATATGCTTCATTGAATATAGATTATCGAATCGGCTTTAAAATTTTTTATAGAACTCAAGTATAGCATCACAAAAATAACATAAATAAGTTTGGTGCGACAACTTTAAGACTATTATAACAATATATTAGGCTAATTTTTGGAATCAAAAAACCTGCCAAAAAAAAGCGATTCTATTAAAATAATTTCCAGTTAAAAAATTACAAATTCCAAAACCAGTTCAGGAGAAGGCGTTAATTTTTTATTTTAAAAGTGTACATTACTTTGATAGTTAACAACTTATTATTAACTTCAATACCTAAATTTTTCTTATCACAAAAAATGAAAAAAAGATGGATTATATCGACTATTATAAAATATTAGACGTTACCAAATCAGCTACTGAAGCCGAAATTAAAAAAGCATATCGAAAACTGGCCAGAAAATATCATCCCGATTTGAATCCGAATGATAAAGAAGCGGAGAAGAAATTCAAAGAAATAAACGAAGCAAACGAAGTTTTAAGCAATCCTGAAAATCGTAAAAAGTACGATAAATACGGAAAAGACTGGAAACACGCTGATGAATTTGAAAAAGCCGGCTACGACCCAAACCAACAACAATATTCCAGAAAACAAAGCAGCGGACAGCAGGATTTTTCCGGTTTTGGCGGAGGAGATTTTTCGGGAAGTGATTTCTCTGATTTCTTCAATTCTATGTATGGTTCCTCGGGACGAAGCAGCCGTGGACAGTCAAAATACCGTGGACAGGATTTTAATGCCGAACTGCAGCTGGATTTGAAAGACGCTTATACAACGCACAAACAAAGTTTAACCGTAAATGGTAAAAATATCCGAATTACAATTCCGGCAGGAGTCGAAAACGGCCAGGTCATCAAAATTCCCGGACATGGCGGTCCCGGAGTAAACGGCGGACCAAATGGCGATTTATACATCACCTTTTTAATTGCCAACAATTCTGATTTTAAAAGAGAAGGAAATAATTTATACTCTAATGTAGATCTCGATCTGTATACCGCGGTTTTGGGCGGCGAAATTAACATAAGCACATTTGACGGAAAAGTAAAAATTAAAGTATCGCCCGAAACACAAACCGGAACAAAAGTAAAATTAAAAGGAAAAGGATTTCCGGTCTATAAAAAAGATAATCAATTTGGGGATTTATATGTAACGTATAATCTAAAAATTCCAACCAAATTATCTGAAAAAGAAAAAGAATTGTTTACAGAATTATCTAAACTTAGAAATCATGAGTAACAAGAACTTAATACAAATAAAACAGTTTTGCGTTTATCACGAAATTGAAAATACGTTTATAAAAGAACTTAACAATTACGGATTGGTCGAAATTATAATTGAAAAAGATGATGAATACCTGCAGCCGGAACAGCTTCCTGCCGTTGAAAAAATGATTCGTATGCATTATGATCTTAATATCAATCTAGAAGGAATTGACGCTATTTATCATTTATTAAACAAAATTGAAACCTTACAGCAGCATTTAACAAACACTCAAAACAAACTCCGACTTTACGAAGAACGTTTAACTGACTAGAAATTAAAAATTCGGCTTTTAAAATATCACAAAAAAGAAAGATTTTCAGCGTGATTTCAAACGAATAATTCTCTTTTGGCAGGCATATTTCATAAATTGCAACGCATTAATTAACCTGAATTTGTTTTTAAAACTGTACAAAAACGATTCAAAAAAACTTATAAAATGAAAAGAGAAAACATCTTAACAGGATCGCCGTGGGAAGACAAAATGGGATACTGCCGCGCTGTAAGAATTGGCAATATCATTGAAGTTTCTGGCACTGTAGCAATTGTTGACGGCGATAAAGTAAAAGCCGATGATGCTTATGCGCAGACTTATAACATAATTGAACGCGTTGAAAAAGTTTTAGAAGATTTAAATGTTGGCATAAAAGACGTGATCAGAACCCGCATTTTTACAACTGATGTTTCTACTTTTGAAGAAGTTGCCAGAGCACATTCGGCTTTCTTTAAAGATGTAAAGCCTACAACAGGTTTTTATGAAATCAGTAAACTTGTTGCTCCGGAATATTTAGTCGAAATTGAATTTACGGCTGTCGTTTAGTAAAGGTTTCTGCTGCTAATTTCACGAATTTCCATTAATTGTTCTGCCACAGATTAAAGAATTAAAAAGATTTCTTTTATTTCTTCAATTAAACAACATATTTATTCGTGAAAATTCGTGAAATTCGTGGCTAAAAAACATCACACAATTAATGACTTCCCAAAACCTGAAACAATTACTAATTTCCATTCCTAAATGGATTATAATTTGTGCCTTAATAGGTGTTTTTTCAGGATCTGCATCGGCATTTTTTTTGGTTTCTTTAGAGTGGGTTACCCAGTTTAGAATACAGCACCAATGGATTATCTGGCTGTTGCCTTTCGGCGGATTTTTGGTTGGATTGACTTATTATTATTGGGGAGAATCTGTTGTAAAAGGAAACAATTTACTGCTCGAAGAATACGAACAACCTAAAAAAGTAATTCCCTTTAAAATGGCACCTCTGGTTCTTTTAGGAACTTTGCTGACCCATTTATTTGGAGGTTCGGCAGGACGCGAAGGCACAGCTGTACAAATGGGAGGCGCAATCGCAGATCAATTTACCAAGATTTTCAAACTAGACAATTCAGAGCGAAGAATTCTAATCATTCTCGGAATCAGTGCTGGTTTTGCTTCTGTTTTTGGAACTCCTTTAGCCGGAGCAATTTTTGCTTTAGAGGTTTTATATTTCAGTAAAATCAATTTTAAAAGTATTGTTCTTTCTTTTTTAGTGGCTTACGCAGCTTATTTTACAGTAGAATTTTGGGAAATAAAACATACTCATTACAGCATTCCAATTGTTCCGGAACTTACTATCGACAACCTATTTTACACCATATTAATTGGGCTTCTTTCGGGATTTGCGGCTTTATTATTTTCAAGAAGCACTCATTTCTGGGGTTCTCTTTTTTCAAAAAACATTAAATACCCGCCGCTTCGTCCGGTTATAGGCGGTATCGTTTTAGCAATTGCCATTGCCGGTTTGGGATTTACTAAATTCTCCGGACTTGGTGTTCCTGTTATAGTAGATTCATTTTCAAACCCAAGTGAATGGTATGATTTTCTTCTTAAAATAGTATTTACCGGATTTACCTTAGGAGCCGGTTTTAAAGGCGGCGAAGTAACTCCTTTGTTTTTCGTAGGCGCCACTTTAGGAAGTGCATTATCCTTATTTATTCCGATGCCGATTGCGCTTTTAGCCGGAATTGGATTTGTAGCTGTGTTCTCAGGCGCAACTCACACTCCTATTGCCTGCACGATCATGGGTCTGGAATTATTCGGCCTGCAGCCTGGAATTTTTATTGCTCTTGGTTGCACTATTGCTTATTTTTCATCAGGTTCTGTTGGTATTTATAAATCGCAGATTGTAAAAGGTGCTAAACATAAATTGTACAAAATAAATTCCAAATCCTAATTGATTTACACATCTTGCTGCTGCCAACCACAGCGTTCCTACGAAACTCTTTCATTAAAAAAATCCGTTCAAATCAGCGTTTTTGCGATAGCGAATCCGTTTCATCCGTGTGCCAATTTTACACACAGCAACTCAATCTCAAAATAACTAAAACTAAAACCAAAAACTGCGGCTAAAATATTTTCAGCATTACATTAAAAAAATGTAAATTCGCACACTATGAAAATACAAGATATTCAGGCGATTCAATTATTGCTTGCTGCTCCAAAGAAAATCATAATAATCCCACACCGAGGACCAGATGGCGATGCCATGGGCTCTACTTTGGCATTATACCATTTTCTATTAAAAAACAATCACCAGCCAACGGTGATTGCCCCAAATGATTTCCCTGATTTTTTAGCCTGGTTACCAGGTTCAGAAACCGTTAAAATCTTTGAAAAAGACACTGAAAACTGTACCAAAATATTAGAAGAAGCCGAGTTAATTTTTACACTTGACTTTAATGCTTTTCATCGTACAGGCGAAATGGAACATACTTTAGTAAAGCTTACTGCTCCGTTTATCATGATTGATCATCATGAAAAACCTCATGATTATGCCGTTTATACTTATTCTGATACCTCATACGGATCGACTTGTGAGATGGTTTACAATTTTATTTCTTTCTTAAATAAAAAAGAAGATATAGATAAAACTATCGCAACTTGCATTTATACCGGAATTTTAACTGATTCTGGTTCGTTTCGTTTTCCGGGTACCACAGGAAACACACACAGAATTATTGCAGAGTTAATTGATTTGGGAGTTGAAAATACTCAAATTCCAGTTTTATTATACGATAACAGCTCCTACAGCCGTTTGCAATTGTTAGGACGTGCACTTCAAAACATGAAAGTTTTTGAAGATCATAAAACATCTTACACTTCTCTTACTCAGGAAGAATTAGATTCTTTTAACTATGTAAAAGGCGATACTGAAGGAATTGTAAATTATGGTTTAAGCATACGCGGAATTGTATTTACAGCTATCTTTATCGAAAATAAAGATGAAAAAATCATTAAAATTTCATTCCGTTCGCAAGGAGGATTTGATGTAAATCAGTTTGCACGCGATCATTTTAACGGAGGCGGACATGTCAATGCAGCCGGCGGAAGATCTGAAACCTCTATGGAAGAAACGCTTAAAAAGTTTGAAGATTTAGTAACGAAACTAAAATTATAAAACCAATATGAACTACTTAAAACTTAGCATTTACTCACTGCTTTTTGCAGTTTTATTGGCTGGCTGTAAGCATCACGAAGAAGCGCGAAGACCTATTTCCAGAGCTTCGGGTACTTTCATGAAAAAATCGGCAGACAGAAACAAAAAATTGGTTGCAAGCGAAGAAGACGTTATTAAAAAAATTATCAAAAGCAATCCGAAAGTAAAATATTACGCCACTAAAAAAGGATACTGGTTTAGCTACGATGAAAAAAGCACTACAGAAACCACCGCACCCCGCAAAGGAGATATTGCCTATTTTAATTTAGAAGTTAAAGATATTACAGGCAAAATCATTTATTCTGAAGCTGATCTTGGTCCGCAGACTTATTATGTAGACAAACAAGATATCATGATGGGATTGCGTGACGGAATTAAATACATGAAAAAAAATGAAACGGTTACATTCTTGTTTCCGTCTCATATGGCTTATGGATATCATGGAGATAACAAAAAAATCGGCCCTAATCAATCCTTAATTTGTACTGTTACGCTTCGTAATTTTGTTCCAGATCCTGCAGCACAAAATACTGCAACGACTCCATCGGCACAAACTCCAAAACCGGCAGCTGCAAAACCTGTAACTCCAAAACCAGCCGCTTCAACTAAAAAAGATACATTAAACCCATAAAAAACATTTTAAGAAATGAAAAAAAGTATTTTAGTATTACTACTTGCCGTTAGCTCATTTTATTCTTGTAAAGACGAACACAGCAATTTACCTGATGGTTTGTATGCTGATATCGAAACCAATAAAGGACATATCATTGTTGAATTAGATTATAAAAAAGCTCCAATTACAGTTGCAAACTTTGTAACATTAGCGGAAGGCAAAAACGAATTTGTATCTGAAAACTTAAAAAAGAAACCTTTCTTTGACGGATTAAAATTCCACAGAGTTATTGCAGATTTAATGATTCAGTCAGGAGATCCTCTTGGAACCGGTTCTGGAGATACAGGATATAAATTCAAAGATGAATTCTCAGATTTAAAGTTTGATAAGGCAGGTGTTTTAGCAATGGCTAATAACGGCCCTGGAACAAACAGCAGTCAATTTTTCATTACACATGTTGAAACTCCTTGGTTAGACAACAAACACACGATTTTTGGACATGTTGTAGAAAAAGGCCAAGAAGTAGTAAACAAAGTAGTTCAGGGCGATAATATCGTTTCAGTTGCAATTATCAGAAATGGTGAAGCTGCTAAAAAGTTTGATGCCGTAGAAGTATTCCACGATTATTTTGCAGAAATAGCTAAAGAAAAAAGCAAATTTGCAGGAGTTCAAAAAGAAAAAGTGGCGTATTATGCTTCATTAAAACCAAAAGTTACCAAAACTTCCAGCGGATTAGAATATGTTATTACTGAAAAAGGTGCGGGCAAAAAACCAGCAATAGGAACTCAGGTTTACATTCACTACGCAGGTTTCTTAGAAGACGGAACCTTATTTGACTCAAGCATTGAAGAAGTAAATAAAACTTTTGGAAAATTTGATTCAGCAAGAGCAGAACAAAATGGTTACCAGCCAATTCCATTTCAGGCAGGAAAAAAAGACGGTTTAATTCCTGGATTTATTGAAGGTATCGAAAAACTTTCTTTTGGAGATAAAGCAATCCTTTTCATTCCATCTCACTTGGCTTACGGAGAAACTGGTGCAGGAGGTGTTATTCCGCCAAACGCAAATATTATTTTTGAAGTTCAATTATTAGAGAAGCCGTAATTATTTTTATAATCAATTTCTTATAATTACTTTTACGGACTAAAATTCAAATACAATGAAATTTAAATTTCTATTTTTATTCTGTCTGGCTGTCGTAAACATTCAGGCACAAGTTAAAAAACCATCACCAGTAAAGCCAGCAGCTGCAAAAACTACTGCCGCTAAACCGGCTGCTGTAACAAATCCAAACGAAGGGATTTTTGCCACTATTTCTACGACAAAAGGAGATATTGTTTTATCATTAGAATATGTAAAAGCTCCTGTAACAGTTGCAAACTTTATTACTTTGGCAGAAGGCACAAATCCTAATGTAAAAGCTTCTCTTAAAGGAAAACCATTTTATAATGGATTAAAATTCCATAGAGTTATTAATGATTTTATGATTCAGGGAGGTGATCCTGACGGAAATGGTTCTGGTGGTCCGGGATTCTCTTTTAAGGATGAATTTACAGACAATTTAAAATTTGAAAAAGGCGGTGTTTTAGCCATGGCAAATTCAGGTCCGGCAACAAACGGAAGCCAGTTTTTCATTACCCATAAAGATACACCCTGGCTGAACGGAAAACATACTATTTTTGGACATGTAGTTTCTGGAATGGACGTTGTAAATAAAATTGTTCAGGACGATGTCATGACCAAAATTACGATTACTCGTAAAGGTGTTGCTGCGAAAAAATTTGATCCCTTAAAAGTTTTAAGCGATGATGTAAAAAAAGAGCAGGCCAAAAAAGACGAAGCCAAAAAAGTAATTACAGCAAAAGCAGCTTATTTTGCAGCAACAAAAGCCAAAGCAACTGCAACACCATCTAACTTAAAATATGTAATTACTAAGAAAGGAACAGGTGTAAAAGGTGCCGAAGGTTCTAATATCTATTTTCATTATGCAGGATATTTTGAAGACGGAACTCTTTTTGACAGCAGTATCGCAGAAGTTGCAAGAGCATACGGAAAATACGATGCAAACAGGGATGCACAAGGAGGCTACAAAGCTTTTCCTTTTACAGTAGGTAAAAAAGACGGTATGATTCCTGGTTTTATTGAAGCTCTCGATATGATGACAGACGGAGAAAAAGCAATTTTCTTCCTGCCTTCTAATTTAGCTTATGGAGAAAAAGGTGCCGGAGGCGTAATTCCGCCAAATGCTACTTTGGTTTTTGAAATTGAAACTTACCAAAATCAACCAGCGAAATAATAATTTAAATTCTTTTTTAAATATAGTAAGCCGTCAAAAGTAATTTTGACGGCTTTTTCTTTTACAATACGCTGCTAAATCATCAAATTTCAAACCAATACACCTGCTAAAAGCACAACAATGATAACGTTTGCGTATATTTTTCATTAATTCCTAAACAAAATAGCTTACCTTTGCCGGCTTGAATTTTTAAAAACATAGAATCAAAATGTCACAAAACAACGTATTAAAGGGAGTGTTTTTTGTTGCTCTGGGAGCTACAACATACGGAATGTTAGCTACTTTCGTAAAAATGGCTTATACCGAAGGCTACACTACTGCCGAAGTCACAACCTCACAATTTGTGCTTGGAATTATGGGAATTTTGATCATAAATGCTTTTCAAAAAGTAAAAAATAAAGAGAAAGCCGTAAAAGCTTCTAAAAAAAATATACTGAGTTTAATGCTTGCCGGAACTTCACTGGGAATGACAAGTTTGTTTTATTATTTAGCCGTAAAATTTATTCCGGTTTCTATTGGAATCGTTTTATTGATGCAGACTGTCTGGATGGGAGTATTACTTGAAATGATTTTAGAAAAAAAACTGCCTTCAAAACAAAAAGTAATTGCTGTTTTTATTGTTTTAATAGGAACTGTTTTGGCAACTAATATCATCAAAAATGATATTGTATTAGATTGGCGAGGCATTGTTTGGGGTGTTTTAGCAGCGGCTTCATTCACTACAACCATGTTTACTGCAAATCGTGTTGCAACCGAAATTTCATCGGCACAGCGAAGCTTATATATGCTTCTTGGAGGTGCCGTAATTGTATTTACTTTCGGTTTTTTTACTCAGGTTACTCCTTTCAATTTTGCAATTTTTCTTAAATGGGGAATCATATTATCTTTATTTGGAACTATTATTCCTCCAATGCTTATGAACTTAGGTTTTCCTTTAACCGGAATAGGTCTGGGAAGTATTGTTTCTGCGCTTGAACTGCCTGTTTCTGTTATGATGGCGTATGTTCTATTAGACGAAAAAGTTATCTTCTTGCAATGGATTGGAATTATTCTAATCATCCTTGCGATTATCATTATGAATGTTAACTTTAAACGTAAAATTTAAGATTCCTAATCACGTTATTAAAATAAATCTGCCTTGTAGTGTAATAACTGTTAATTTTTTTATAAATTCGTTATAAATAATTAATTATCATGAACTTACCCTGGCATTTATATTTAATGGCGATACTTTATATACTTGCCGGTTTAAACCATTTTCGAAATCCAGGAATGTACATTCGAATCATTCCTCCTTTTTTTAAAAACCCTAAATTAATTAATACTGTAAGCGGACTCGCCGAGATAGTATTAGGCATTCTGCTAATGCTTTCGTTTACAACAAAATATGTTGCATGGGGAATTATTGCACTTTTAATTGCCATATTTCCTGCCAATTTTTATATGTTTCAAAATAAAAAAGCAAGTTTTGGTTTACCAAAATGGATTTTATTTGTACGTTTGCTCTTGCAAATTGTTTTGATTTTTTGGGCATTCAAATATACCCTTTAACAATCAAATCTATTAATCTAAATTATTTTATTATGAAAAAATTGTTTGCAGAGTTCTTTGGAACTTACTGGCTTGTTTTTGGAGGTTGCGGAAGTGCTGTTTTTGCAGCGGGATATCCTGACTTGGGTATTGGATTTGCAGGTGTAGCCCTCGCATTTGGTTTAACTGTTTTAACAATGGCTTATGCTGTTGGGCATATTTCGGGAGGACATTTTAATCCCGCGGTCTCATTTGGTCTCTGGGCCGGCGGAAGATTTCCTGCCAAAGATCTTATACCTTACATTATTTCGCAATGTATTGGTGCAATTGCAGCCGCAGGCACATTGTATACTATTGCTTCTGGAAAAGCCGGATTTGTTATTGACAATACAAAGGCAGGAGCGTTTGCTTCAAATGGTTTTGGAGCGTTTTCGCCAGACGGCTATTCACTTCAATCTGCATTTATCGCCGAGTTTGTGCTGACTTTATTTTTCTTACTAATAATTTTGGGTGCAACAGATAAGTTTGCAAACGGAAAATTTGCCGGTGTTGCAATTGGTCTAGGTTTAACCTTAATCCATTTAATAAGTATTCCTATTACAAATACATCTGTAAACCCTGCTAGATCCTTATCTCAGGCTGTTTTTGCAGGCGGAGAACCGCTTTCTCAGGTTTGGCTGTTTTGGGTTGCCCCAATTTTAGGAGCGGTTGTAGCCGGATTTATTTACAAATCACTATTACAAAACCACGCAGAAGCTTAAAAATATTCTTCGAATTTTAAAATACAAAGAGAAAATCAGATATATTTATATCAGGTTTTCTCTTTTTCTTTAGACAAAATCGAGAAGAAACTTCATTTCAACTCAAATCTTTATTTGTTATGAACGAAATCATTTCTTACTTCAGCACTATCCCGTCTTCTCATCGCAGCTTAATTTTAGTAGGCGGTATTACTGTTTTTTGGTTAATAGAAAATACTTTTCCATTGTTTCAAATGCATTATCAAAAATGGCAGCATGCCGGAATCAATATTTTCTTTACCATTACTACTATTATTGTCAATTTTATCCTCGCTTTCATTTTAATAAAAACAGCAGACTGGACGACAAAAAATCATTTTGGAATACTGCAATGGGTGCCCGAAATTCCAATGTGGCTTTATACCCTTACCGGATTATTACTGCTCGATTTAATTGGTGCTTATCTCGCTCATTTTGTACAGCATAAAACAAAATTTTTATGGCGTTTCCATCTCATTCACCATACAGATACCTGGATTGATACTACAAGTGCAAACCGGCATCATCCCGGCGAAAGCATAATCCGTTTTCTCTTTACAACTTTGGGTGTTTTAATTGTAGGAAGTCCCATGTGGATGGTTTTTCTTTATCAATCCCTATCTGTCATTGCTTCGCAGTTTAATCATGCCAATATTTCGCTCCCAAATAAGCTGGATACTTTTTTGAGTTATTTTATTGTGTCTCCAAATATGCACAAAGTACACCACCACTACGTTTTACCTTACACAGACAGTAATTATGGAAATATTTTTTCGGTATGGGACAGGTTGTTCGGAACTTTTACCACTTTGCCCAAAGAAGAATTAATTTATGGCGTAGATACTCACATGCTTCCCGAAGAAAACAATAAATTAAAAAATTTATTAAAAATTCCGTTTCAAAAATCAAGATCTGCAAAAAAGACTAAAAATCAATAAAAAAAACATAGCTGAGCGAACCAACTAATTATTTTTTTTATTAATATTGATATATAAAATGAAAATCAATCTATTAATCATTAACCCTCTATTTTGAATTAATTTTCACGAGATGAAAAAGAGTAACCGCAAAGAATTGAATTGGGAACAAACGGAAAAACTAGTTTCGTTGGCCTTAGAAGAAAGGAATCCATTTGAAATCATAAAAAAAGAATTTGGATTGGCAGAAAAAGAAGTTCTTGAAATCATGAAAAAGAAAATGCCTCTTGAAAAATTTGAGATGTGGAAAAAGAAGGCTATTGCGAATAAACCTAAACCAAAACCAATTAAAATTGATGATTTTGACGAAGATTTGGATGGTAAATATTACATAAAAAACAAATTCGACTAAAGATCTAAACTCCTGTTTTTCGGGAGTTTTTTTTATTTTTAAATCTCCTTGTAACATTTATATCTTTTTTAAGTCAAATGCATATAACTAAACATAAACAAATGAAAAAAATACTTTACACCTTAGCCCTTGCGGTAACGCTTTGGAGCTGTAAAACAGGGAGCACTTCTGCTGGAAAAAGCAATGTCGTAGAAGTTAATATTAATTTGGTTGATGTAAAAGATGACAAAGTTTTAGTAACGGTAACTCCTCCGAAAATTAAAACAGATGAAGTCGTATACAGCATTCCAAAAACAGTTCCGGGAACTTATTCTACTGATAACTACGGAAAATATTCAGAAGATTTTAAAGCTTTTGATACCAAAGGAAATGCCTTGACCGTAAAAAGAATTGACGATAATTCATGGTCGATTTCAAATGCGAAAGCATTAAAAAAAATCACTTATTTAGTCAATGATACTTTTGATACCGAAAAAGGAACCGGATTTGGCAACGATGATGTTTTCTCTCCAGCCGGAACTAATATCAATGCAGGTGTAAATTTCATGGTAAACACACATGGTTTTGTAGGTTATTTTAAAGACAATTTAGAAGTTCCGTACAAAGTTACCATTACACATCCTGAAACACTTTGGGGTGCCACTTCTATGACAGATGAAGATGCAAGCAAAACAAGCGATGTTTTTACAACGCCTCGTTATGCTGTTTTGGTTGAAAACCCAATTATGTATTCTAAACCAGATTATACCACTTTCAATGTAAACGGAATGGATATTTTAATTGCTGTATATTCTCCTACAGGGAAATTTACTGCAGAAAGTATCACTCCGGAAATGAAAACAATGATGACAGCTCAAAAGAACTTTTTGGGTAAAGTAAATGCAACTAAAAAATATACTGTTTTATTGTATTTATCAAGCATGGCTAAAGATGACGCACACGGATTTGGAGCTTTAGAGCACCCAACTGCCACTACAGTTGTACTTCCTGAATCTATGCCAAAAGAAAAATTGGTAGAATCAATGAAAGATGTAGTTTCTCATGAATTTTTTCATATTGTAACCCCTTTGACCATCCACTCAAAAGAAATTCAGTATTTTGATTATAATGCACCAAAAATGTCGGAGCACTTATGGATGTATGAAGGTGTAACAGAGTATTTTGCGAATCTTTTTCAAATTAATCAGGGGTTAATTGATGAGGCAGAATTTTACTCTCGTATTGCTGATAAAATTGAGCAGGCAAAAGGCTTAAATGATACCATGTCGTTTACGGTTATGAGTAAAAACGTACTGGAACAACCATATAAAGACCAATACTTAAACGTATATCAAAAAGGAGCTCTAATTGGAATGTGTATCGATATTATCATTAGAGAAAAAAGCAACGGAGAAAGAGGAATTCTTGATTTAATGCATAAATTATCAACAGAATATGGTGTTGATAAACCATTTAATGACGACGAATTATTTGCTAAAATTACACAGCTTACGTATCCTGAAGTTGGGGAATTTTTAAACAAATATGTAGCCGGTACTACTCCAATTCCTTACGATTTTTATTTAGCAAAAGTTGGTGTAGCAAAAGCAACGGAGAAAAAACCAGGATCGATTTTCTTAAAAGGACAAACTCCGTATATTACGATTGACAAGCAGACAAAAGAAATCATTGTTCGTTCTGATATTGAAGCAAATGAATTCTTCAAGAACTTAAAATTAAAAGGCGGTGATATTATTTTAGCGGTTAATAACAAACCGTATTCTCTAGAAAACATTTACGATCTTATTACAGAAAGTGAAAACTGGAAAGAAAATGATCCAATTACAGTAAAAATTAAACGTGCCGGTAAAGAAGAAATTGTAAAAGGAACTGTAAAGTTACCATACGAAGAATCTGAAACGTTTAAAGCCGCTGATGCTTCAAAAGAGAAACTTAAAAATGCATGGTTAAAGGGGTAATCTTTTAGCTACAATAACAAAAAAACCGACAAGTGATTGTCGGTTTTTTTTATTCTAAGAACTTTGTCAAAGTTTAAAACTTTGACAAAGTTGTCGATATACTATTTCTTCACCGGAAACTTCCAGTCAAATTCGTCTTTGTTATTGATAATGGCTCCTATTTCGAATTTCACAACCTCATCAAATTCGGTTTGAAGGATAAACCAATTGTCTTCGTTGAAGTAATTTTCGAAAGTATCAAAAGTTTCCTGATTGTATTTCGTAATTCCCTTTGCAGCGAAATCTTTCTTCACATCCGCAATATTTCTTCCGATTATTTTGAATCCAAAAACTTCCAGATTATTGCTCGATGCTACGATATAACCTAGTTTTAAGTCTTCTTCTTCATAAAATGTCAGTCTGGCTTTCAATGAATTGTAAACAAAAATTACATTATCATCTTCGTCCTTATAGTTTTTATCAGGTTTTCCTAAAACAGCCGTTACATCGTTCTGCTTCATTCCGAAAAGCAGTTTATCAATTCCTGATTTTAAATTTATTTTCATATTTGATTGTCTTTATTTGAAATGCAAATTTCGCTTTTTTTTCGCCACGAATTTCACGAATTACACAAATTTTACTTTGCTAAATTAATTTTCACGAATTAGACTTTAATTAAATAACCTTCAGTCTTTGTCAAAGTTTAAAACTGACAAAGATGATATCTATTCTATAATCCAAAACTTTTATTCGGTTTTGAACTCATGTAAAAAGTAATTTTGCCGCCATTAATAACAGCTGCATGTTTCAAGAAAGGCTTGTCTAATTGTTTTCCATTCAAAAGTACTTTTGAAACAAATACATTTTTATCTGATTGATTTACGATTTCAACTTCGAAGTTCTTTCCGTTTTCTAAATTAAAAACTGCTTTTTTAACCAATGGACTTCCTAAAGCATATTCATCAGAACCCGGTGCTACAGGGTAAAAACCTAAACTACTGAAAATATACCAGGCACTCATTTGCCCGAAATCGTCATTTCCGCCTAAACCATCGGCACCATTTCTATACATCTTTTTCAGAATCATTCTGATTTTGTCCTGCGCTTTCCATGGAGAATTGGTCCAGTTGTATAAATACACTACATGATGCGAAGGTTCGTTTCCGTGAACATAATTGCCGATGATTCCATCTCTCGTAATATCTTCTGTGTTTTCAAAATATTTATCAGGTAAATGCATATTGAATAAAGAGTCTAAACGAACATTAAATTTATCATTGCCACCCATCATTTTAATCATTTCGGCCGGATCCTGCGGCACGTATAAACTGTAATTCCATGAATTTCCTTCAATAAAACCTTGTCCGTGTGTGTCAAGTGGGTCGAATTCTTTTTTGAAAGTACCGTCATTTAATTTAGGACGCATAAATCCTGTTTTAGCATCATAAACGTTTTTATAATTTTTCGATCTTTCTATGAATTCATTATAAACATCTGTTTTTCCTAATTTCTTTGCTGCCTGAGCAATTGCCCAGTCATCATAAGCATATTCTAAAGTTTTAGAAACCGATGCTCCGTTTTTATCTTCCGGAACATATCCTTTTTTCATATAATATTCTAATCCGTCATAATAAGGTACTTTGGCCGTATTTACACAGGCCTGAAGTGCTTTTTCCTTATCAAAATTTGTGTTTCCTTTTACAATAGCATCGGCAATTACAGAAACCGAATGATACCCGATCATGCACCAGTTTTCGTTGGCATAATGTGACCAAATAGGCAGCATTTTATGAACGCTTTGATCTGAGTGCGCCAGCATAGAACTAATCATATCTGCGTTTCTGGAAGGCTGTACAATATTGAATAAAGGATGTAAGGCTCTATAAGTATCCCAAAGTGAATAACTTGTATAATTTTTAAAGTTTTCGGCTTTGTGAACATTCATATCCAAACCTTTATAATTTCCGTCCAGATCCATATATTCTGTTGGGCCTAAAAAGGCGTGGTACATTGCAGTATAAAAGTTGACTAAATCTTCTTTTTGAATGGTTTCAACCTGGATTTTATTCAGTTCCTTATTCCATATTTCCTGACTTTGCTTTTTAACACGTTCAAAATCCCAATCCGGAATTTCTTTTTTCATGTTTTCTAATGCTCCGGCAGAACTTACGGGAGATAACGCCATTTTTATTTTGATTTTCTCGCCTTCATTAGTATCAAAATCAAAAAACAATTTTAGATTTTGTCCTGCCATTTCCGGAAAATTTTTCGTTTGATCGAATCTTCCCCAAAAACCTCTGTACACACTTTTTTCCTGCACCGCCTGTCCGTAGCTTTTAATTGGCTTGCTAAAAGACATTGCAAAATAAACCGTTCTGGTCCTCGCCCAGCCGTTAGTCTGGCGATAACCTGTAATTAAAGTATCGTTTTCTACACGCACGAAAGTCCATACATTCTTTTTATCGTAATTGTAAATGCCTGAGGTTAGATCGAGAATAATATGAGCCTCATCTGACTTTGGAAAAGTATATTGATGCATCCCGACTCTGGTTGTTGCAGTCAATTCGGCTTTGATATTGTGATCTTCCAAAAGCACACTGTAATAAGCCGGTTCTGCTTTCTCCGTGGAATGCGAAAACGCTGATCGGTAACCTGATTGAGGTTTGGATGCAACACCCGGGTTCAATTGCAATTTTCCTGTTGTGGGCATAATTAGAAAATCGCCCAAATCAGAATGGCCTGTTCCGCTGAAATGGGTGTGGCTGAAACCTACAATTGTTTTGTCTTCATATTGATAGCCGGCACAATATTTATACACATCGCCATTGTACTTTCCGTTTACACTATAAGCAATCGTATCAGTTTCCGGACTTAATTGCACGCTTCCAAACGGAACTGTAGCGCCGGGATAAGTATGTCCCATTTTGGCTGTTCCGATCATTGGATCAACGTATTGAATTAAATTTTTAAGCTTATCTGTTTTATTTTGCGCATTTATATTAACTGCAAAAGCAAATAGCAAGATTCCAATTAAAAAATGAAAACCTGTTTTTTGTATCATATTCATGGGGCGTTATTAAATGTTTTCAGTTGAGAAAATTACAATAAAATTGCCCTTTTTAAAAATTTAAATTCTAAACTAGTTTTCATTTGAATATCTTTGGTTTTCTAAAATTAACTGCCAAAAATGAAAAAAATTACGATACTGCTCTTTCTCTTAAATTCTATGCTTAGTTTTTCTCAAAAAGTTGAAAGTTATAAATTAACAAAAGAAGAAATAGCTCAAAGAGAGCTTAACGGAATTTCGGATTTTCCTATTTACAGAGCTTTTGAATACAGTGATAAAGGCGGTGTCACGAATTTGGTTTTGACCGAAAATCAAAAGAATATTTCAAAAAAAGATACTTTGAACACCAAAATTCAGGCGATCTGCGTGATGAACGATCATGGCGGCTTCCTTGAAAAATGGAGGATTAATGATTTACTGGAAGATTATGAACCTAAAGAAACTACGATTTGGTTCTGGACAAAATATTGCAACACCAAAGATCTTGACGGAGACGGGTATGTTGACCCGGTGATTGTATACGGATCAAAAACGGAGTATGGTGAAATAAGACGCGTAAAAATTATTACGGTTTACAAAAACAAAAAGTACGTAATCCGCGCGGTTGAATGTGATTTAGATTATTGCAGAAGTTTTAAGAAAGACGCCAACTGGAATTCTTTACCTCAAAAGATAAAAACTCACATTGATCAATTGGTGGTAAAACTTAGAAAAGAACAAAATTTGTTATTGAAAGATGGGTAGGGTTTAATTGTTAATGGTGAATGGTGAATGGCGAATTGTTAATGGTTGATTGTGGAGAATTAAATGGGTCGAACCTATGGTTCTTTTCTTTCCTTTTGTTCCTAGACTGGATTAAAATCCAGCCCTACAATATGGGCGAGCCTAACGGCTCATTTTTAAAAATGAATTATTGATAAACCGAAAAGATTTTGCATGAGTAAAGTTCCGTAGGAACGGTACATATTGTTTCCTTGTAAAATGGGCGAGCCTGACTGCTCTCTTAAAGCTTATTTTTTAGATTTTCTTTTACTTCGTTAAACCATTCATTTTTTAGAATACTCAAAACGATGGAATCACGACGGACATTTTTATCTTGTGTGGGCATATGACTTCTTAGAACGCCTTCAACTTTACAGCCTATACTTTTCATAGCGGCAATGCTTCGCTGGTTGTTATTATCAGCGCGGAATTCTACTCGTTCCATTCCAAGGGTTTCGAAAGCAAATTGTAATAATAGAAATTTACAATGTTTGTTTAATCCCGTTCCTCTAAAAGCAGATCCATACCAGGTATATCCTAACTGCAACGTTTTAAAATCAAGCTGGATATCATAAAAACGGGTCGAGCCTGCATATTTTTGAGATTTTTTATCGAAAACTATAAACGGAAATTCTTTTTGGTTTTCTCTTGCCTTAATTGCCAATTGAATATAATGGGTCAAATTTTCTTTTCCGTCTGCACCAACTAAGGAATATTTCCAGGTTTCGGGTTCATTAATCGAAATTTCAAGTAAATTTTCGACGTCTGACTCTTGTAAAGGACGCAATAAAACTAAATCGTCTTCTAAAACTACATTATCTGAAAAACTAAAGTTAGAGGTTGTGCTCATATTTTTATTCTTTGTGTGTCTTGTGAAATCTTAGTGCAACTTTGTGTAATAGCTATTTCGCAGAGATTCACTAAAATACTCAAAGATTCACAAAGTTTATTACTCACTCATTTCGTCATATCGCGCCGGAACTTGCGGATCGTACAACGGGCATTTGAATTCTGCCATTAAATCGACTAACTGATTCATGGCTTTTCCTTCGGTTCCGTAACAGTCAATTTTTACACTTTGAGGAGTTGTAATTACCTGAAATGCGCCTTTACCATCATTGTTTTTCCAGCTGTTTTCATCAACTCTTTCCCATTTTGAGAAAACAGAATTGATACGATTGATAATTACCTCAACAGGAAGTGCCTCAAGACCTTCGACATCTTCTCTTTCTACAAGGGCTTCGTAAACTTCATGATGGTTTAAGTAAACCTCCTCTAAATATCTCCAAAAAAGTAATTCGTACATAGCCTGGTGTTTTTTTAGCCCCGATAGTAGTGAAAATCCTTTTATTTTTTTCTTTAAAAAATAAAAGATTGCAACGGATAGCGGGATTAGCTCCTAAAAAAGCTAATTGTTATTATTTTATATAACATATCTTCATTGTTACCGAAATTGAATATTGGAAAATTGGAACCAGGGCTTCGACTTCGCTCAGCCTGACATTTCAATTCTCTCTATTTCTATCAACTTTGCGGGAGACGCACTGCTGTGCGCCTCTACAAATTAGATGGTGAATAAATTTTAATTTTTACTTTGATTGCAAGTTGACAACCTTCTAACTTAGAATCTTAGCAACTCAGAACCTTAGAAACTTTAAAAAATATTAATATTCGAATGTTCCGTATTCGCTGGTAATAGTTAGTTTTTTAGCATCGGATGCTTCTACTCTTCCTACGATTTGGGCATCAACATTGAATGATTTTGAAATTTCAATAATATCTTGTGCAATATTTTCCGGAACATAAATTTCCATACGGTGACCGCAGTTGAAAACCTGATACATTTCTTTCCAATCTGTTTTTGATTGTTCCTGAATCAACTTGAACAATGGCGGAACCGGAAATAAATTGTCTTTTATGATGTGTAAATTTTGAACAAAATGTAAAATCTTAGTTTGCGCTCCACCGCTGCAGTGCACCATTCCGTGAATGTCGCCTGGGGTGTATTTATCTAAAATTTTCTTGATAATTGGTGCATACGTTCTGGTTGGAGAAAGCACTAATTGGCCTGCGTTTATTGGGCTGTTTTCTACTTCATCAGTTAAATTTACCTGACCAGAATAAATTAATTCTTCCGGAACAGCAGCATCGTAACTTTCAGGGTATTTTTTAGCTAAGTATTTTCCAAAAACGTCGTGACGGGCAGAAGTTAATCCGTTGCTTCCCATTCCGCCGTTGTATCCTTTTTCGTAAGATGCCTGACCAAAAGAAGCCAAACCTACGATTACGTCTCCAGCTTTGATATTCGCATTATCTACAACATCGGCACGTTTCATGCGTGCTGTAACAGTTGAATCGACGATAATCGTACGAACTACATCTCCAACATCTGCTGTTTCTCCTCCGGTCGAATGAATTGTTACGCCAAAAGATTTGAGTTCGTTGATTAATTCTTCCGTTCCGTTAATGATGGCCGAAATTACATCAGCCGGAATTAAATTTTTATTTCTTCCGATGGTTGATGAAAGTAAAATATTATCGGTTGCACCAACACATAATAAATCGTCAATATTCATGATTAGAGCATCCTGAGCGATTCCTTTCCAAACCGAAAGATCTCCTGTTTCTTTCCAGTACATGTATGCCAAAGATGATTTTGTACCTGCTCCGTCAGCATGCATAATTAAGCAATGCTTATCGTCTTGTGTTAAATAATCAGGAACAATTTTGCAGAATGCCTGCGGAAATAATCCTTTGTCAATATTTTTTATAGCGTTATGTACGTCTTCTTTTGATGCCGAAACACCTCTTTGTGCATATCTTTTGCTAGAATCTGAACTCATGAAAATTAGTTTGTGTTGATGTCGTGCAAAGATAATCGCTTTTTTTAATTCTTTTATTGATTCCTGTGCCTGATTCACAAAAAAAATCGGCAGATTTGAATACCGCCGATTTTCTCAGATTAAATTATGTTGGTTATTTTGGCATTTCTACATTATTCCCAATCGGGCATCGAGCTTCCGGTAAACAGAACGGTTCTTGAATTGGTCACTCCAATACTTGTTTTTACAATATTTTTTATTGAAATACCGTCGTTTGAAGTATTTGTAAATATTAGTTCTGATTCGTTTGGAGAATACCGAACATCTAAATCATTTGTTCCCGAAGGTTTTTCGGTTGCAATTTGATACGAAGAAGCGGTTACAAAATTATATTCGAAAATTCTGGTATCTAACTGTCGATAGGTTGAGTTTTCAAAACCTGTAATGTCTTTGGTATATATCAATCTTAATCCGGTAACCGAGAAATGCACACTGCCAATTGCCCCTGTTTGTCCTGCAATTACAGAGGCTGTAACAGCTCCCAATGTATTGATGATATAAATTTCGGCACTATATCCGTTTGCATCGTTTACTTTAACGGCAATTTTTGTTCCATCGGCGCTCCAATCGCATTCAGATATAAATTTGCCGTTTGGCGTTTGGAATATTTTGGTTAGACCGCTTCCGTCACTGCTTATCCGGTATAGTTTATCAAAATTTGGATAAATAAATTCACTTCCCGAAGCATTCCAGGAATATCCTATATAATCTGCATTAAAACCTGCGATTGGAACTGAATTTGTCACTCTCTTAATTTCGGTTCCATCAAAATTCATTGTATAAATATCGTTTTGTGAGCCGTTTGTTGCAATAAAGGCGATTTTTTTAGACTGATGATTTCTTCTTGGACGCCACGAATTTTTATCTGAACTGGTTAACTGATATTGTTTCCCGGCATCATCTGATGTAAAAATCACATTGTTGTCGCCTATTTTCTTTACAAATAAATATCTTGTAACGGGAAACGCTATTGTTGTAAAAGCATTTACAGCACTTAAAACCGGAGTGTTTATTCCGTCGCTAACCTCAACCTGCCAATAATATTTTGTTCCAAATAAAAGATCTGTCAGAGTAAGTTTTTTGTCTTTTATATCTTCAAAAGTTTTCACTTCGCTGTTACTGTCATTTCTAAGAATAACTTTAAAGGTAAGCACATCCGTATTCGGGTCTGTGGCTGTCCAGGTTAAATCGAGCGAAACGGCCTGCGCAGTGCTGTTATCTGCCGGACTTACCAAAGCCGGAACTGTTGGCGGTTTGTTGTTTGATATCGATTTGCTGAGTTCGAATACAATTTCTGATGTATTATTTGTTGTTACGCTTATGGCTTCAAATTTTGCTGCATATCCGTCTTTTTGTGCCTGAAAAGAGTATTCTCCTACTTTTACGTTCGAAACGGTAAATTTTCCGGTTTCATCTGTAAATACGGTGCTTGATGTTGGACTTGATAATATTTTTACGTTTTCCATCGGCTCAAAAGTATCTGCCGAAACTACTTTTCCGGTAACAGTTCCATATTCTGATTCTCCTATTTTTTCTTCACTGCACGAAACCAAAAACAATAAAAAAAGTACACTCGCTATTTTGTATAAATACTTCATTATAATTTGTTTTTAAATTTAAATTTCATCTTTTTACTTTGAGATAACCTCTTTTCACTTTTTCTTTTTTGCAAAATAGTAAGTAAGCCCAAAACCAAATTTATAATAGTAATCGTCTCTGGTTCCTGCTTTTACATAATCGACATTATCACTAAAATTAATATTTTGCTCTCCAAATAATTTTATTCCAATTCGATCAGATGCCATATATTCGAGACCCAGCCCGTATTGCACTTTACCATAAGTGTTTTCAAATTTCTTGTTCATTGCTAATCCGCCGCCGCCATACAGATAAGGCGTTAATCGGTCTTTGGGAAGTAAAATCCATTCGAGATTAAGATCATACGTGATATAACCCACATCGAGTAAATTTTTGTTGGCAAGATTTACAACATTTGTAGAAGCACTGATATTAAATCCGGGGGTAATAAAGTATTTCAAAGCGCCGCGCCCAAATGGTCTTAAAAGAGGATCTTTGTAATCTCCATCCATTAAGGTTGTACCTCCTGAAATTTCGATTGCAAATTTACTTCTTCTGTTTTCCAGATTTCTTCCGTATAAGGCTCTTGTATCGGCAGTTTTAGTTTCTTCATTATAGGCTTTTAGTAAATTATCAACCTGCCATTTTGGTGCATCGGCTTCCCAGATATTATCCTGCAGACCTTCTAGAACTAACGATTCAACCGCTTTTTCTATGGCTTCTGTTACCGCCATGTGAACGGGCTCGTTGGTGGTGTAACCTGTTTCAACTTCTAATAGTCTTTTAAAATTTACATATCTGAATAAGCTTTCATCTATTGCCTGTGACAGAATGGTTTTGGAGATGTAAACTGATTTTAAAATTTTTCCGTTTGAGGTTGAAATCATTCTTAAATAAATAGTTACACGATCCTGGCGGTATTTTACTGATGCGCCGGCACCAAAATACCGAGCGCCAAAACCTCCTGTTATAATATTAGAATCGTACGAAACGATACCGCCTTCTAATAAAACTCCAGCATACAATAAAGGGGTTAACTGTGGTTCATTTGGATTGGCGTTTTTTACATACTCCTGTCTGGTGGCACGAATTAAATTTCGCTCCTGAAGCAGGTTTCCGATATTTTCACGTTCAATTGGTATAAACCATTTTGAATCTTCTAAAGCCTTTATTAAAATTGAAGTCGCGCCCTGTGTTACAGCCGTGCTAAAACTGCTTCCGTTTTCCTGTGGTTTGTATTGTCCGGTTTGGTCACGGAATTTATAAACCCCAACTACAACTTGTTCTTTTGGTTTTGGCAGGTCTTTTAATAAAGATGTCGCAGGAGTACTTTCTCCTAAAATTGCTTTTTCAACTCCGGTTGGCTGATTAAAATATGCACCGCAGCCCGTAAAAAGAAATACGATCAAAGTAAATAGGTAGTAATGGAGTCTCATGTTATTTATTTGGAATGATTACCTGAGTTTGTTCGCCTGTATTGGTGTCTAAAATATTCAGCGTAAGTCCATCTGCTGATGGATAAACGTCAATAGAATAGCTCCCGAAGGTGTAAGAACCCTCTTTAATTCCATCAGTACCAAATTGTTGTTTGTAAAGTGTGCTCGAAATCTGGCTTAACAGCTGCGAATTTAAATTGGCTTTAAATCGCTCTAAGTCTGTCTGCTGTTTTGTTTCGGCTGTTTTATCTTTTTGCTTATTTTGAGCCTCGGCACTGCTCAAAAGCCATTGATAATTAAAAGTATCTCCGCCAAATGCAGGGTTTACAGGTTTATAAACTAAAGCCTGCGCATTTATAAATGGAGAAATAAGCAGGAATACTACGAGGGTGGTTATAAATTTCATGTCGTTAATAATAAAATTAATACTGAGTGAAATATTTGCGCTCTTTTTCTTTTTCTTTCAAATAGGTAAAAGTTGCATTTACAGATTCTTCTGCAACAGCGTCTAAAAATTCGTCGTCTGGTCTGGCCAAAAACTCGTATATAACCTCATTGTCGATAGACACGGTTATAGCGGTGTTTCTTGCAAAACTATATTCTTCACCTATTGTAACTATTTTGTCAGCGTTGATTCCAATATCATTGTACTTGTAATAATACCTGTCATAAAAATCTTTACCCATTTTGGTTTTGGTATCATCCGTAATAATTCCTCTTAAAATAAATCCGTCAACCGGAAGAATTACTGGATCATCTTTTTTTTTTCTTCACCCAAAACCACGCGGTCTTTTGAGATTATCTGCTTGTTTTCGTCATAGAACAAAAGCAGCACTACTACTGCATCATCTTCCAGAAGATTGATTTGTGATGTTGATAATTTTTGTATCTCATTTGGCTGCAGGGTAAAAACTCCAACTTGGTCATTATTTGACTGATTATTACTTTTATTATTATTTTTTATTACAGACAATCTGTACGAAGCGCTTCTTATAACATCTGTTAAGTTTTCTGCCGTACCGGTAATTTTTACATTACCTTCAACCTTTTCAATTTCTAATTTTGCTTTTATTTTATCCTGCGGCACCTGACCGTAAAAAACCAGTGTAAAAAGCAGCATTAAAATGGTAATATGTCTGTTTAAAAAACGCATGTTTTAATTTATTTGTTGATAAGAATTATGGAAGCTCCATTTCCTGTTTGGGTAATTTTCATGTTTTTTGACAGTGAATTGGTTCCAATATTTTGAATGTTCTGATTATCGCCTTTTTGAATCATTTCCATATTTACATTATAATTTGTGTTTAATGTAAAATCGTTGATCTTATTGTTGTTTCCTTGCTGTACAACATTTTGCGTAATCGTTTTGGCTTTTTTATCTAAAAGCAATTCGTTTACATTGCCTTTTTGGTCAATAGAAACTTTGGTTTCATTTGATTGTAAATTGGCTCTGACTTTATTTAAATCTCCAATCTGCTGGATTTGAATTCCGGGCTGGATTTTCGAGTTTAAATCGTTTACCGCTTTTTTATCCAAAACCGAAACTACACTCATGGCACTTTCTTTTGAATTAAAAAGAGAAGAACTATAATGATTGAATTCAGAGTTGTCTTCTTTATTATTCTGGCCATAAAAAGCCGGACAATACAGAATCAACAAGAGTATATATAGAATGAAATTTTTCATTTTGATATATTTTAAATTAAAAAAATGTGACAGCCGTTCTACGGCTATCACATTTTTGTTTTAAGCCTTTAGTTGCTTTGAGTAACAGAGATTACATTGCTGTTTCCTTTAGAGAAAGCAATACTGCTGTGAGCAGCTCCTGTTTGAGTTACAGTTGCTTTGTTTAAGTTACCAATCTGCAATGTGTTTTCAGTTAACTTAGTTCCGTTTTGTACAGATGTAGCTTCGTTATTATCACCATATTGATAGTGGTTTGAAGTGTTTTTATCTGCAGCAGAAGTTCCGCTTGGAGAAGTTTGTGTCTGCCATGATTTATTAGAAACACCACCTTGGCTTGCATAAGCTACGTTGTTGTCTCCTTTTTGAGTTTGAGTTGCCTCATTTTTACTGTGAGGACCAACCGGAACGCCAACAGCATTAACATATCCTAATTGAGTTGCGTTAAAAGGAAGTCCTGTTGGTTTTTCGTTACCAGTAGTACCTTGGTCAATGGTAGCTGTGTTACTGTTACCTGTTTGTGTTTGCCAGGCTTTGTCAAATCCGCCTGTTGAACTTGGTGCATTAACAATTTGATCTTGCCAGATAGTAGCTGCGTTGCTGTTACCTTTTTGTGTTTGATAAGCCTGGTTGTCATGGTTACTTTGAGAAATAAACGCTCCGTTGTTGTTACCATCTTGTTTTACGTCAGCTTTGTTGCTTACTGCAGTGTACAAAGCAGGCTGAATTCCCTGATAAACCTCAGATTTGTTCGAATTTCCTAACTGATCTATTTTAGAATCATTAGTTGTTCCGTTTTGGTTTACAATACCAGTGTCAGAATTTCCAACTTGGTTTACTGAAGAGGTGTTTCCTTGCGCAAACGCCGCTACTCCCACAAACAGCATCGCTGAGATGCTTAAAATTACTTTTTTCATAATAAATATATTTAATTGGTTATTAATACAACTTATTATGCAGGTTTTGATTTGGGGGGCGAAAATCTGGGGGGACTTTACATCTTCATTCGAAAATAAAATCGAATCTTATTTTCTTTTTCTCTTGACCAAAATTAGAAAACTTATTAATATCCGATTCATGTAAAAACACCTATTTTTCAATTACTTAACCTCTTTTCGATGAACTGTAAAACTATCTCGATGAACTACTGAATTGTCAAAAAATTTAAGTAAGAAATTACTTTCTTATTGCAATTTCTTTACATTTACCCCCAAACATTTGTTAAAAACAATGTTCAATATGTGTTATTTTAACATAACAATAAAAAAAGCCCATCTTTAATTAGATGGGCTTTATAGATGTGTATTGAATTATTTTACTTTGTAAACAACAATTCTCTGTATTTTGTTAAGGTCCAGCTTTCGTCATCAACTAAAAGTTCTAATTTATCGCAGTGATTACGAATATCCTCAAAATAAGGTTTTACTTTATTACAGTAAGCTTCGGCCATTTTTTGGGCATCTGTTAATTGATTTGCCTTTTTTCTTTCATTGGTCATTGCCAATACTTTAGAATTGATTCCTTCAATATGCCCTGATATTTCCTTAATTAAAGTAATTTGTTCTTTTGCAATCGTTTCAAACTCTTTTCCAAAGATTTCTTTTAAACCTTTTACATTTTCAATTAAAGTATTTTGGTAACGAATTGCAGTAGGAATAACATGGTTTCTGGCAATGTCTCCTAAAACTCGTCCTTCAATCTGAATTTTTTTGGTATATTCTTCTAATTCAATTTCGTAACGCGCTTCGGCTTCAACGTGATTAAAAATTCCAAGTTCAGCAAATAAATCCAAAGCTTGTTTAGAAACTTTAGCTTTAATAGCTTCGGGTGTTGTTTTAAAGTTGCTTAAACCTCTTTTTCCTGCTTCTTTCTCCCATGCTTCGCTGTAACCGTCTCCTTCAAAAAGAATCTTTTTAGATTGTTTGATGTATTCTCTTAAAACATTAAAAATAGCATCGTCTTTTTTCATGTCTTTTGACTCGATCAGATTCTCTACTTCATTTTTAAAGTCAATTAACTGTTTTGCTACAATTGCATTTAAAGTAGTCATTGCATTAGAACAGTTCGAATTGGAACCAACGGCTCTAAACTCAAATTTATTTCCTGTAAAAGCAAATGGCGAAGTTCTGTTACGATCTGTATTGTCTAATAATACGTCTGGAATTTTACCTACAACATTCAGTTTCAAATCTGTCTTTTCTTCTGGAGAAAGTTTTCCTGTTGTTACGCTTTCTAATTCAGATAAAACTTTTGTCAATTGTGCTCCAATAAATACAGACATAATTGCCGGCGGTGCCTCATTTGCCCCTAACCTGTGATCGTTGCTTGCTGTCGCGATTGAGGCACGAAGCAAGGTTTCATTATCATTTACTGCTTTTATGGTATTAATAAAGAA
Source organism: Flavobacterium johnsoniae (assembly GCF_001879205.1). Taxonomy (GTDB): domain Bacteria; phylum Bacteroidota; class Bacteroidia; order Flavobacteriales; family Flavobacteriaceae; genus Flavobacterium; species Flavobacterium johnsoniae_A. Next base: position 251,156 of record NZ_MLFK01000007.1, on the reverse strand, counting down.
AGTCAGGAACTGTAAATTGCTCATTGGCGTTTTACTCGGACTCAATAAGTTCACTCCGGTATCTGTTGCCAAAGACCAGTTATTGTGTTTTCCTGAACCGTTTACTCCTTTAAATGGTTTTTCGTGAAATAAAACTTTAAAATCATGACGCTCTGCTACTCTCTGCATCACATCCATTAATAAAGAGTTGTGGTCTACGGCAAGATTGGTTTCTTCAAAAATAGGTGCCAGCTCAAATTGATTTGGAGCTACCTCATTATGACGCGTTTTAACCGGAATACCTAATAACATACATTCCTGCTCCAGATCTCTCATATAAGTAAGCGCACGAGTTGGGATAGATCCGAAATAATGATCGTCAAGCTGTTGTCCTTTTGCAGATGTATGTCCTAATAAAGTTCTTCCTGTCATCATTAAATCCGGACGTGAATTTGCCAAAGCTTTGTCAATCAGGAAATATTCCTGCTCCCAGCCCAAAGTAGCTGTTACCTTTTTTACATTTTTGTCAAAATATTTACAAACCTCTGTCGCTGCTTCGTCAATTGCAGATAATGCTCTTAATAAAGGTATCTTATTATCTAAAGCTTCACCTGTATAGGCAATAAAAACGGTTGGAATACATAAAGTGGTTCCATATATAAAAGCAGGTGAAGTTGGATCCCACGCTGTATAACCTCTTGCTTCGAATGTATTTCTGATACCGCCGTTAGGAAAACTCGACGCATCCGGTTCTTGCTGCACCAATTGTGCACCGCCAAATTTTTCTACAGGATCACTTCCGTCATACGAAGTTTCAAAAAAAGCATCGTGTTTTTCTGCAGTTGTACCTGTAAGAGGCTGAAACCAGTGTGTATAATGAGTAACGCCTTTTGCCAACGCCCATTCTTTCATTCCCATGGCGATATAATCTGCTAATTTTCGTTCTATCTTAGTTCCGTGCTGAATAGCATCTCTCACTCCTTTTAAAGCATCTGAAGTCAAATACTGCTTCATGGCTTTTTCATTAAAAACATTTGAACCAAAAAGATTAGATTTTCGATCAATTTCTTCAAAATGCACCGGCTTTCTTGTAGAAGCTTCTTTTAAAGCTTGGAAACGTAATGTTGACATGTGTATAATTTTAAAAATTCGTAATAATTTTCATTAAAAAAATGATCGACAAATATAAACAATAAATACCCCTGTTTTGCAGCTATATTTTAGAATTTTAGACAACAATTTTTCAACAGAAGGAGCTTTTTACCAAGAATAATGTTTGCCTTGTAAAGAAATATAACAAAAAACCTTAGTATTATTCATTAAATAAACATTTTTTCATAATTCCTTAACCCTAAAAACCAAAAACTTCCCTTTATTTTTACGAATTTATTTTTTTAAGGTGTTAAAAATTGCTTTTTTTAAAATATACCCCTTTGAAAATTGCGCTTCTCAAAAAAATTATAGTCCGATCAACAAAATAGCCCCCTAATTTTTAGGACTAAAAAAATAAATCTATATTTGACCCAGCGAAAAAACAAAAAAAATAAATTTATATTATTATGGCTAAAATTAAGTTAGAGTACATTTGGTTAGATGGATACGAACCAACTCAAAATCTTAGAAGTAAAACTAAAGTTGAAGAGCACGAAAATTTCAAAGGAACATTAGAAGAACTTGGAAATTGGTCATTTGATGGTTCGTCAACAAGACAAGCTGAAGGTGGATCTTCTGACTGTTTATTAGTTCCTGTTGCAATCTATCCAGATCCAACTCGTATCAACGGATGGTTAGTAATGTGTGAAGTTATGTATGCTGACGGAACACCACACCCTTCTAACGGTAGAGCTACTATTGATGATGATAATGATGATTTCTGGTTTGGTTTCGAACAAGAATACTTCATTATGGATACTAAAACTTTATTGCCATTAGGTTTCCCTGTTGGAGGTTATCCTGCTCCACAAGGTATGTACTACTGCTCTGTAGGTGGAAAAAACACTCACGGAAGAAAACTAGTAGAAGAACATGCTGATTTATGTATCGCTGCCGGAATCAACTTTGAAGGTATTAACCAAGAGGTTGCATGCGGACAATGGGAATTCCAATTATTCGCTAAAGGTGCTAAAAAAGCCGGAGACGAAATCTGGGTTGCTCGTTACTTATTAGATCGTTTGACTGAAAAATACGGTTACTATATTGAATACCACCCTAAACCTCTAGGAGATACAGACTGGAATGGTTCTGGAATGCACGCTAACTTCTCTAACAATGTATTAAGAACTTGTGGAGATCAGGCAACTTACGAAAGAATTTGTGAGGCTTTCCGTCCTGTTACTGCTGAGCATATCGCGGTTTACGGAGCTTACAACGACCAACGTTTAACTGGTAAACACGAAACTGCATCTATCCACGATTTCTCTTATGGAGTTTCAGACAGAGGATGTTCTATCAGAATTCCTTTAATGACTGTTCAAAAAGGATGGAAAGGATGGTTAGAAGACAGAAGACCAGCTTCAAACGGAGATCCATACAAAATCGCTGCAAGAATTATCAAAACTGTTAACTCAGCGCTATAATTTAAAGCTTAGTATATATTCTAAAAAGTGCCATCAATTACGATGGCACTTTTTTTTGTTGGTGTAAAAGTCAAATCGCAGTGAAAAACTTTGTCAAAGTTTAAAACTTTGACAAAGTTCCTGCATATTCTTTCGAAGTTAACTTTAACCTAATTAATTTTTCAGTTAAATTTCATAACTTACCTTTGTAAATCATTAAAAAAAAAAAATCATCATGATAGTCTGGACTTTGTTTTTACTAGCTGTAGTTTTTATTCTTGCCTTAGATTTGGGTGTATTCAATAAAACACCACATATCATTAGTACTAAAGAGGCCAGCAAATGGACTTTGATTTGGGTTACTTTATCCTTTCTTTTCTCCGGAGTAATTTATTGGCTATACACTACAGATTATATCGAAAATCCCGATGGCTTAAAACCTGCCGTTGCTTCTATGAAATTTATTACGGGATATTTAATCGAATTATCTCTAAGTGTAGACAATATATTTGTAATCGCTATTATTTTTGCCTCGTTTAAGATTCCGCAAAAATACCAGCATCGCGTTTTATTCTGGGGAATTTTAGGCGCGGTTATTTTCCGTGGTTTAATGATTTTCTTTGGGGTAATGCTGATTAATAAATTTACCTGGACCACTTACTTATTTGGATTATTCTTATTATTTACGGCCGTAAAAATGTTGTTTTCGGGAGAAGATGATGATTTTCAGCCCAAAGATTCTTTTATATACAAAACATTAGGAAAAATTATTCCTATTACTTCTCATATGGAACATGAGAAATTTTTCATTCTAACCGAAAAAGGAAAGAAAGCTGCCACCCCACTTTTTGTTGCCTTGATTGTAATTGAGTTTATGGACGTTTTATTTGCTGTAGACAGTGTTCCGGCTATTCTTGCCATTACTTCAGATCCGTTTTTGGTATTCAGTTCAAACATTTTTGCTATACTTGGATTACGTTCTATGTATTTCTTTTTGGCAAATATGCTGGCAAAGTTCAGTTATTTAGAATACAGCTTAGTTGCTATTTTAGCTTTCGTAGGATTAAAAATGCTGCTTCACGATTTCATTCACGTTCCGGAATGGGCTTCTTTAGGATTCATAGCCCTTTCTCTTTTAGTGGGAATTCTGGTTTCGCTTAAATTCGGAAAAGAAAAAGAACTTACTGATTCTGATTTAGACCATCATTAAAACTTTTAACTAGTTCTAATTAATTACTCCAACACATAGAAACATAGATTCAGATACTTTAAAAAGGCGTTTCACTTATTTTTAACAAACATAGGTTGAACTTTATTGAACCAAAAAAAAAAGGAAATCTTACGATTTCCTTTTTTTTTTTAAACTTGATAACTAGTTTAATTGCTTAACATTTGTATCGTCAATGTTATATTTCTTGATAACAGCATTATAATCTGAATAATCTGCTTTATTAACTGATTTACCGGTACTTGAAAAATATCCTGGAACGATAACAATTCTAAAAGTTTGATTATTCAAAAATTCCGGTGTTAGGGATAAATTATAATTTCCACCCGCATAAATTGTAAAATCTTCTTTGCTAAAGTCAAAATCATAATCAAGTTCTCCCTGAGAAGTATATAAAGTTCTTGGTATTTGTTGCCAAACCGGTGTACTTGCATCAATAGTTCCATTTAACCTATAAATCAAAATAACATCAGAAGGGAAGATTAAAGGAGTTAACTTTTGATAAATATTATAACCATCTTGAGTAGTAAATGCAAAGTTAACATTTTTAAGTTCAAAAACTTCTGCTTCTGGTCCTGGAACCCCCTGAGGCCCTTCATCTCCTTCACAGCTTGTAAATGCAAATAATCCAACAACTGCGAATAGTGTAAGTATCTTTTTCATAATAATTATTTTTTTAAGGTTTGTACTATAAAGGTATTCCAAAAATCAAACCAAAAAAAATCTTAAGGTTTAAAAATTTGACAATTTTTATTTATTTTTTGCTAACAACCTGATTTTTAAGCAGAATTTTATTAAAAAACAACACATGATAAGGCAGTGAATTTTCCCAATAGTCCCAAGTATGTGCTCCGGGACGTTCGGTATAATCGTGTTCTATTTTATTATATACCATTCTTCGGTGTAATTCTCTGTTGGGTTCTATTAAAAAATCATCAACACCACAATCTATAATTAAAGGAAGTTTGTTTGCTTTTATTTTATCCAGCATTCCCATAACGGCGTGCTGTGCGTATAATTCTGAGTTGTCGCTTTTGTCTCCAAAAACCGGCTGCATTAGTTTTACAACCTGAGCCGAAGATTCACGATTCAACATTGTACTCATATCTACTGCTCCACTCATACTTCCGGCAGCACAAAATAAATCAGGGTGTTTAGTTGATAAATAAAGCGCACCGTGTCCGCCCATAGAAAGTCCTGTAATTACACGTCCGTTTCTATTGCTTATTGTTCGATATGTTTTATCTACTTTCTGTATTACTTCCTGAGTGATAAAAGTTTCGAACTGGCTTCCTTTATTTACCGGACTGTCCAGATAAAAACTAAAGGTCTCACCTTCGGGCATTACGATAATCAGATTATATTGATCAGATAAGCTCTGAACCAGTTTTTTGTTTGGAGTATTTTTTAACCAATCGCTAAAATGTCCGTAAGCGCCGTGCAGTAAATACATTACCGGAAACGCCGTTTTGCTTTTGGCATAAGAATTTGGCAACACTACAGCCGCTTTGTAGGTTTTACTCATAGCTGTACTTGCAATTTGTAAAGTATCTACTTTTGCTGCGTATGACATTGACGAAATACACAGAAAAAATAAAAATACTAAAATTTTAAAATTTTTCATTTTGATAGTTTTTTTTCGATTAAAGGAATGTAAATATACTTTTTTCCGAATAAACTATATGAAAAATCCGACCAGCTTTATGCTAATCGGATTTATTATTTTATGCAACAGATTAAAATGATTCTAAGATTATTTTCCCTGAAAGCTGGTTTGCCACGAATTACACAAATTTGCACGAATTTATTTTTTGGCTGACTTATATAAAGACTTTAAAATCTTTATAATCCTTTAATCTGTGGCAAAAAATATCTCACATTCTTCACAAACTAATTCGTGGAAATTCGGGTAATTCGTGGCAAAACATAAAAACTATTAACTAATTATAATTTTATGCTCGTGACGGTATTGCGATGCGCTTTTACCTGTATACTGCTTAAATGATTTACTAAAGTGGCTGAAGTTATTAAAACCGCTTTCATAACAAACCTCATTGATACTTATTGGTTTTTCGGCCAAAAGTTTTGAAGCATGCACCAAACGATATTCGTTTACAAACTCCGTAAATGTTTTATTGGATATTTTTTTAAAATAACGACAGAACGAAGGAGTCGTCATACTTACCAAACTCGAAACTTCATCGATAGCAATAGACTGCTGAAAATTATCTTTTACATAATTAAAAACAACATTCATACGATCGTTATCCTGCGTTTGCAGTTCCATTGCAAAACCATCTGCATTCAGCATCGTGTATTCTTCAGACGAATCTAATTCATCCAAAATACTTAAAAGTGTAAGCAGACGCTCAAATGGAAGCTGATCTTCCATCATTTCGATTTTTTTTCCAATTTGTTTTTTCGTTTCACCTCCAAAAGCAATTCCGCCTTTAGACTGACTCAAAACATTTTGAATCTTTTTCATTTCCGGTACTGCGAAAAAATTATTCCCTAAAAATTCAGGTTTGATGTGAATAACAGTTTCATTTACATTTCCCGTTTGTTCGTTCGTAAAACCGCAATGCGGTAAATTAGAGCCTATCAGAATCAAACTACCATTTGTATAATAGGAAACATGGCTTCCTATTTGTCTTTTTCCTGCCCCACCATTTATATAAACCAACTCAATCTCTGGATGATAATGCCATAAATGAGCTTTGCTATTGGTCTTTTCGGCGTGTTTAGTGTAGGTAAAAGAACTTCCGTATGAGTTAGTTATCACTTCAAGAGCTGGGGCAATTGTCTTCATGATAAAACCTTTTAAAAAATAATAGCAAATTTAACAAAAATACCTAATATAATTCAAAAATTAACCTATAACGGTTTCGCAAATGAGAATTTTTCATCAAATATGCTAAAATACTAATCTTGAAAATGCTTAAAAACCTTCATTTTTTAGATGACTAATATTTTTCTTAAGGATTTTTTTAATATATCGTATTAAATCTACCATTTTTATAGACATTTAATATTTCTGTAAGAAAATTAGAAGTTTTCAAAAACATTAACAATAACAAATACTTGAAAAATAACAACTGAATTAACAAAAACACCTAAAATAATTCAAATTTTAACCTATAACGGTTTCGTAAATGAGAATATAGCACATAAATTGGAAAATAGAGTTGATATAAAAAAGACACAAGCTGAGTAATTTTACATCAGAGAATTAGAGATATAATTTTAAAAAACAAATACTATGAAAAAGATTGTAAAATTAAGTTTAGTATGTGCGGTGCTTTTATCAGGTTTAAGTACTTATGCGATTGATGGAAATGAGGACTTTAATCTTCATGTATTAAAAAACGGAAAAAATATCACTTTTGGACTTAACCAATTGCAAAAAGCAAAATTGGCTATATATGATAAAGAAGGTACTTTATTCTATTCTGAAAATGCTTCAGGAAAAGATGGAATTTTGAGAACTTTCAGCTTACAGGATTTTCCTGATGGAACTTACTTTTTAGAAGTAGAAGACAACGCTAAAAAAGTGAGATACGAAATCAACGTAAATAATGAAGTTACGACTTTATCTTCAAAAGCAATATCATCAGTTTACAAAACAACTGCTGAAAAAATTACAAGCGTAGCAGTACGCTAAAAAAGTTATACTTCTCATAAGTATAAAACTAAGGTTAGATAGTTAGTAAAGTAAAAACGTAAGTTTTAAAAACAGCTCTTTGTGGTTATTGGGCTGTTTTTTTTTGCTCCAAACTTTTTGATTGGAGATTTTAGATAATCTATGTGGTGAATTTTAGTTTCTAGCAGATTTAGCAGATAGACAGATTTATTATGCTTTTTGATTTTTTAAAAATCTCACTCTAATTAAAGCATAGCCCGTGGTTTCAACCACGAAGACAAAGATTGTAAAACCACATTATTGTATTGCGTCTCAGCGGTTTCAAGCGCTGTCTATATCTCTTTAGATGCTTTTTTAAAATATCTACATCATTAAAATCCCCGCTTCTTCTATAAACTTTTTATTCAAATATTGAAGTTACCCTTTGTCCCTCTGAACCTCTGAACCTTTGCACCTTTTCAAGAAACTCTTTTTACAAAAAAATTGAAAAATATTAACCGAATTAACGAAAAAGATAAATATAATTTAAATTTTAACCTATAACGGTTTCGTAAATGAGAATACAGCATCGAAATTGGAAAATAGAGTAAACAAAAAACACATGCAACTAAAGTAATTTTACATCAGAGAATTAGAGCTAATAATTTTTAAAAACTAATACTATGAAAAAGATTTCAAAATTAAGTTTAGCAGCTGCATTGCTTTTATCAGGATTAAGCAGTTATGCGATTGACGGGAATAACGCTTTTAACTTACACGTTTTAAAAGCTAATGGAAAACTGATAACTTTTGCTTTAAATCAGGTTCAAAAAGCAAACATTAGTATTTATGATAAAAATGGCAGTTTAATCTATTCTGAAAATGCATCTGGTAAAGATGGAATTTTAAGAACATTTAGTTTAGAAGAATTTCCGGCAGGAACCTACTTCTTAGAAATTGAAGACAATTTCAAAAAAGCAAGACACGAAATTACGATTACAAACGAAACTTCTGTTTTGTCTTCAAAAGCACTTTCGGCACTTTAATTCGCAGATTTCTGCATAAAATATAAGTGCAGCAGTGCACTAAAAAATTTATACTCGCATACAGTATAAAAATGAGGTTAGATAGTTAGTAAAGTTTAAAAACGTAAGTTTTAAAAACAGCTCTTTGTGGTTATTGAGCTGTTTTTTTTGTGCTTTACTTTTTGGTAAAGTAAGAATAACACCTGGCTTATTATTCATACTTCATCATTACGAAATTGTAAGATAAAGGTAAGTTTATCAATTCGCAAAAACGTTGAAAAATAATAACTGAATTAACAAATACGATAAATATAATTCAAATTTTAACCTATAACGGTTTCGTAAATGAGAATACAGCATCGAAATTGGAAAATAGAGCAGATATATTTTTTGTAGTCCTTAAGTACTTTTACATCAGAGAATTAAACTAATAATTTAAAAACTAAGAACTATGAAAAAGATTTTAAAATTGAGTTTAGTATGTGCAGTACTATTCACCGGAATGAGTACATATGCAATTGATGGTAATGAAGATTTTAATCTTCATGTAATAAAAGCAAACGGAAAGCTTATAACATTTGCTCTTAACAGAGTTCAAAAAGCAAACCTGGCCATTTACGATAAAGACGGATCTCTAATTTATTCTGAAACTGCTTCAGGTAAAGATGGAATATTAAGAACTTTCAGCTTGGAAGAATTTCCGGAAGGAACTTACTTTTTAGAAGCCGAAGACAATGTAAAAAAAGTGAGACATGAAATTACAATTACTGATGATACAACTGTATTATCTTCAAAAGCAGTTTCATCAGTTTATAAAGCAGGGTATTCTGCTAAAAATACAAGCGTAGCAGTGCGCTAAAAAAGTTATACTTCTCATAAGTATAAAATAAGGTTAGATAGTTAGTAAAGTTAAAACTGTGATTGTTTTAAAAACAGCTCTTTGTGGTTATTGGGCTGTTTTTTTTTGCTCTAAACTCAACTAAAATTTCTTCTTTTATTTTTTTTGAAAAATTATTCTTAATAAATCCAGATAGCTGATTTATACCCCATTAAAAAATATTAAAAAAAATAAATCCGCAAGCCCCGTATTTACGTACATAGCGTAGACAAAACACCGAAATAGTTTTAATTCAGCATTTTATCTATCAAAAAAGGTGATTTTTTTGCAGAAAATTAAATTTCTATTTGTAGTTTTGGCCGTTCCACATTTAGTAATAAACATTAAAAAAAACATGACAAAATTTACCAAAACCGGGTTAGTTGCGGCCTTTTTTTTAGCAACATTATTCACTTACGCCATTGACGGAAAAGGAGATTACATTTTAAACATTCAAACCGGAAACGGAAAAGTAGTTAGCTTTACTTTAGACACCGTTGAAAAATCATCTTTTTCTATCTACGACGAAAATCACAATTTACTTTATGCGGGAGAATCTGCAGCAAACAAATTGGAGGTTTCAAAAACAATAAGCCTGGAAGGTTTTCCGGCCGGCACTTATGTTCTTGAAGTAAAAGCAAACGACAAAGTTGCTAAACACGAAATTAAAGTTGCTGCTAAAAAAATGAAGACTGTAAAGTTAGACCAGTCAGTTAATGAAAGTCCATCTTTCCGTCGTTAATTTTTTGCCCCAAGAAAAATTAGAAAAGCAGCTTCTTTATACAGAAGCTGCTTTTTTTTATGCATAACGTTTATTTCAATTATACATTTCTTTTGGACGGATCAATACATTTCTTTGTCTTGAACGTAAAATCCATCCATACATTTCTTCGTCATGGACGGATTAAAATCCTTCCCTACAATATGTTTCGTTCCTTCGGAACTTTTATAAAACTTCTTGAAAAATAACCGCAATCTTGTCATTTCGACGAAGAAGAAATCTTCACAAGTAACTCCGCAACAGAGTGTGCTCAGCATGCGGAGATTTCTCCTTCGTCGAAATGACAAAGTGCATGAAATTTTATCAACATGTAACATTACACAAAATTATTTTTCTTCTTTTGGCTTAAAAAGATATAATGCCAAACAAAAAAAACCTCCCAAATTCTTGAGAGGTTTTTTCATATCATTAAAAATCAAAAATTCTACATATTCCTTCTATACTGCCCACCCACTTCAAACAATGCCGCAGTAATCTGACCCAGCGAACAAACTTTTGTAGCTTCCATTAAATGGTCGAATAAATTTTCGTTTTTAATTGCTGCTTGCTGCAGGTTATTTAAATGCTCGTTTACTTTTGCTTCGTGGAATTGATGCAAATTATCCAGCATGGTAATCTGGTATTGTTTTTCTTCTTCTGTAGCACGAATTACTTCTGCCGGAATAACCGTTGGAGAACCTTTTGAACTCAGGAACGTATTTACACCCACAATTGGGAAATCGCCGTTGTGTTTCAGGGTTTCGTAATACAAACTTTCTTCCTGAATTTTAGATCTTTGGTACATGGTTTCCATTGCTCCCAAAACTCCTCCTCTTTCAGTAATTCTGTCGAATTCCTGAAGAACTGCGGCCTCAACTAAATCGGTTAATTCTTCGATAATGAATGAACCTTGAATTGGGTTTTCGTTTTTGGCTAAACCTAATTCTTTATTAATAATCAGCTGAATCGCCATGGCACGACGTACAGATTCTTCTGTTGGCGTTGTAATCGCTTCATCGTAGGCATTAGTATGTAACGAATTACAGTTATCGTAAATAGCGTACAAAGCCTGTAAAGTCGTTCTGATATCGTTAAAATCAATTTCCTGAGCGTGTAACGAACGTCCTGAAGTTTGAATATGATATTTCAACATCTGCGCTCTTTCGTTGGCTCCGTATTTGTTTTTCATGGCTTTCGCCCAAATTTTACGTGCCACACGACCAATTACAGAATATTCCGGATCTACTCCGTTGGAGAAGAAGAATGATAAATTTGGTCCAAAATCGTTGATGTTCATGCCTCGGCTCAAATAATATTCCACGTAAGTGAAACCATTAGAAAGCGTAAATGCCAATTGCGTAATTGGGTTGGCTCCCGCCTCGGCAATATGATATCCTGAAATCGAAACCGAATAGAAATTACGAACGTTTTTGGTAATGAAATATTCCTGAACGTCACCCATTAATCGAAGTGCAAATTCGGTTGAGAAAATACAAGTATTCTGCGCCTGGTCTTCTTTTAAAATATCAGCCTGAACCGTTCCACGAACTTGTGATAAAGTTTTGGCTTTTATTTCGTTATAAACTTCCAAAGGTAAAACCTGATCTCCTGTAACGCCCAAAAGCATTAATCCTAAACCATTGTTTCCTGCAGGTAAATCGCCTTGGTATCTTGGTCTTTCGATTCCTTTATCTTTATATATTTTGTTGATTTTTGCTTCAACTTCTTTCTCTAATTCGTTCTCCTTAATATAATACTCGCATTGCTGATCGATTGCCGCATTCATAAAAAAGCCAAGCAGCATAGGCGCCGGCCCATTTATCGTCATACTTACCGAAGTTAAAGCATGAACCAAATCAAAACCGGAATATAGTTTTTTGGCATCGTCTAAACAGCAGATCGAAACTCCGGCATTCCCAATTTTCCCGTAAATATCCGGACGCAAATCTGGATCATTTCCGTATAAAGTTACACTGTCAAAAGCGGTGGAAAGTCGTTTTGCCGGTAAGCCTGCACTTACATAATGAAAACGTTTGTTGGTACGCTCTGGTCCGCCCTCGCCCGCAAACATTCTTGACGGATCTTCACCTTCACGCTTAAACGGATACAATCCTGAAGCAAAAGGAAATTCACCCGGAACATTTTCCTGTAAATTCCAACGCAGTATATCGCCCCAGCCTTCGTATTTAGGCAAAGCAATTTTCGGGATTTGTAAATGCGATAAGCTTTCAGAATGCGTTGCAATCTTAATTTCCTTATCACGAACTTTAAAGGAGTAAACCGGATTTTTATATTTGACTACTTTATCAGCCCAATTCAGAATAATTTCCCAATTGTACGGATCTAAGTCCATTTTTACTTTATCAAACTGATTGAGTAAAAGATTTAAAAAGATCCTGTTTTCGTCATGTTCCTGAAAACCACCAGTTAATACAGAAGCATCATCAATTCCTGCTTTATTAATTTGAGGAACTTTCCCTGAAACTGATTCTATGGTTTTGAAAATTCCGTATAATTTCTGTGCTACTTTTTGCTGCGAAAGCGCTATTTCGTCATAACTGCGGTTATTTTCTGCAATTTCAGATAAATAACGGGTTCTGTGAGGCGGAATCACGAAGATTTTCTCACTCATTTCTTTCGTAATCTCAAAAGTCGATTTCAGGTCTGAATCGGTTTTTTCGACTACTTTATCCATAATCGCTTTGTAAAGCGTGTTCATACCCGGATCATTAAACTGAGAAGCAATCGTTCCGAAAACTGGCATTTCATCAGGATTTTTATCCCAAAGATTATGATTGCGCTGGTATTGTTTTTTTACATCGCGCAAAGCATCAAGAGCACCTCTTTTATCAAATTTATTTAAAGCTACTAAATCGGCAAAATCAAGCATGTCGATTTTTTCCAATTGTGTTGCAGCTCCAAATTCTGGTGTCATTACATATAAGGATACATCAGAATGGTCCATAATCTCGGTATCAGACTGTCCAATTCCTGAAGTTTCCAAAATAATCAAATCATATTTCGCCGCTTTTAAAACCTGAATCGCTTCGGCTACATATTTAGACAAAGCCAAATTCGACTGACGTGTTGCCAGCGAACGCATATACACACGTGGATTATTAATCGCATTCATACGGATTCTGTCTCCTAAAAGTGCTCCTCCGGTTTTTCTTTTCGAAGGATCGACAGAAATTAACCCGATTGTTTTCTCTGGAAAATCAATTAAAAAACGACGAACCAGTTCATCTACCAACGAAGATTTTCCGGCACCGCCTGTTCCTGTAATTCCTAAAACCGGAATTTTAGAATCGGTATTACTTTCATGAATTTTATCAAAAACCGGTTTTGCTATTTCAGGAAAATTCTCAGCTGCCGAAATTAAACGGGCAATTGCTGTTGGAACTTTATTCTCTATATGATCTACTTCTCCATTTAATTTGTCTCCAATAGGAAAATCTGACTGCTGTACCAAATCATTAATCATTCCCTGTAAGCCTAAAGAACGGCCATCGTCCGGAGCATAAATTCTTGTAATACCATATTCATGTAATTCTGAAATTTCGCTTGGCAGAATTACACCGCCTCCGCCTCCAAAAATTTTAATGTGCCCTGCTCCTTTTTCATGAAGCAGATCATACATATATTTAAAGTATTCATTGTGTCCGCCCTGGTAAGAAGTCATTGCAATAGCATTGGCATCTTCCTGAATAGCGGTATTAACCACTTCTTCTACACTTCGGTCATGACCAAGGTGAATTACCTCAACTCCCGTTGATTGTATAATACGACGCATTATATTAATTGCAGCATCATGGCCGTCAAAAAGCGAAGCAGCTGTGACAATTCTTACTTTATTTTTAGGAATATATGGTATTTGTTGTTCCATTTTATGAATATGATAATTTTATGGAGGCAATTTACAAAATATTTTAATATTTGTTTATGCATAAAGCTTTATGTTTTTAAAAAATATATCGATTTCGTACTTCTATGGGTAACAATTTCACTAACTATTTGATTTATACTATATAAACCTACAACATGGCAATTTTGCAAAATCTAAATTTAATAAAGCAACTCATTCTCAGGATCCTAAAGTAATTTAGCAGTGTAGAAAAGGCCCCAAATTTTTACCAAAACTTTCGAATCTAAGTAGTAACGTAAAAATTAAAATGAAAATGAAAACATTATATCCACTAAGCTTAATTTTAGCTCTTAGCTTTAGTATTTTATCTTTTAGTAAGTATGAAAATATTGAATCTAGAGAGCACACAACTCCAGCCGCGCTGAACTTTTACAATAATTCAGATAATGATGATGTAAAAAACAGTGTTTCAAATGATTTCTTCAAAAAATATACTGATTTAAAAAAGTATAAATCTGATGTAATGTCATTATACAAAAACAGATCTCTTGGATCTATCTGGTTTGACGAAGATGATATCAATGAATTTGGAACTGTTTTGTATGAAAAAGCAAAAAAAACAAATGATTTGGTTATTCCTTATCAAAAAGAAATAGATCAGCTTTTTGATTCTTCATCAAAAACCAATCTTTCCAAAACAGATGCCGATATGCTTTTAAGTTCTTTATATATAGTATATGCTAAAAAAAGCAATTCAGAGTCTAATAAAAAAGTGTCTTATGATGCTATGCTTAAAGATTTCTTAAACTATAGTACAATTGAAGAAGCTACAGCTGCAGCTTCTTCAACAGAGAACATTAAAGTAGAATACGATCAGTATTATAAATTACAAGATGTTCTAAAAAAATATAAAAAATTAGAACGCTCAAATAAATGGAAACCTATTGTTCCGGAAGAAATGCCTTATAAAGAATTACGCCCGGATGCTGTTTCAAGCACTATTTCGCAAGTCAGAACTCGTTTATATTTATTGGGAGATTTAAAAAATGATTCTAAAAGCAACGTTTATGACCGTGAATTGATGGATGCTGTAATGAAATATAAAGTTCGTAATGGTTTTAAACCAAACTATATTCTGGCAGAAGAACATATTAAAGAAATGAATATTCCGGTTTCGGATAAAGTGGAAACACTAAAACTTAACATGGAAAGATGCCGTGCTATTTCGGCTCAAATTGCCAATAGCGATGAGTATGTTTTAGTAAATGTTCCTTCCTATGAATTAATTTATGTTAAAAACGGAAAAATACAATTAACATCAAGTGTATTTGTGGGAGCTCCGTTAACCAAAACAACCATCTTTAACAGTGAAATTGACAGAATCGTTTTCAGCCCTTACTGGACAGTACCACAAAGTATTGTAAACAATGAATTAAAATCTAAAATCGCTGCAGATCCAAATTATCTGGCAGAAAAGAATATGGAAATCGTAAATGGCCAGGTAAGACAAAAACCGGGCCCTGGAAATTCATTAGGTTTGGTTAAATTCATGTTTCCAAATCCGGATGATATCTATATGCACGATACACCGTCTAAAACTTTATTCGATTTTGAAAAAAGAACATTCAGCCATGGTTGTATAAATGTAAAAATGGCAAAAGAATTAGCAGCAGCAATGCTGAAAGATTATCCTGAATGGACTCAGGAAAAAATTGATAAAGCTATGGCCGGTAAAACAGAAAACAGTTTTAAACTTTCTAAAAAAATACCAATTTACATTACCTACTTTACCTCATTGGTAAATGAAAACGGAGAAGTTGGTTTCTTTCAGGATGTTTACGAAAAAGATACTGAATTAAATAACGTGCTTTCAACACAAGCTGTGTCTTCAAACTAATTTTAGAAAAATTTTAAATAGTATAATCGAGAATCCTTTAAACCGGATTCTCGATTTTTTTTGAGTAAGAAACAACCTTATATTATAAGTTTTTAAACTTATAATGGTATTTCTCCTTTCATTTTTTTTAGATCTTTGCCGCTACTTTGCAATCCTATTCTAAAACTATGAAAACCACTACTATCAAATTATTTTTGCTTTGCCTTTTTTTAGGCATAACATCATGTTCCTCTAATGATTCTAACGAAGATGAAAATGTTAATCCGGAAAAAAACTCCTATGATTACTATGTGAACACTACCATGCAAAAAGCAATTGATGATCTTGGTATCACCATTCATAAAGGTTTAACACCTCCTAATGTAGAAGGTGTTTATACAATTGATCCTCTTCGTTGTACCATGTCTAATTTTAATGATGGTTACTTAGGTGTTAGTCTTGGTGCATCATTGCTCACGCTATCCAACCAAAACACAGCAAAACTATGTGTTGATTTTAAAAACTTTACTATCTATTCTTATGATACCAAAACAGAAACATGGGAAGGAAAAGGCTCTTTTATCTCTGGAGAAGCAAATAAGTTTTCTGTTCTTTTGCATAGTGAGGGAGAATTAAAGAATAACAATTTAATTTCAAAATATCAAAACCTGATTATTTTATCCGGAGAACTGGATAAAGTAAATAACGAAATTAAAGGAATTAAAAATGTACAACTGGCTTCTATCATGTCTGATGATTATGGAGATCCTAATAAGACTTTAATAGAAATAGGACAAGGTCGCCTTTTTACTAATAGTTATGCTTCTATACGATAATTTTATAAAAGAACTTTTCGTAAAAACAAAATCATGACAAAAATAATTGCCCGAAAAAAAGAGAAATCCTGCCCTGGACATATTAGTGGTTTTTTGGTAAGAAATAAAGAAGATTATGACTTTAAGAATCGATATAGTAAGAAAACAAAAAATATTGATGCCAGCATAGATAACGAATGGCACAAAAACTTGTCGGAAGAATTACTTTACATTACATGGGGATCAGGAAAATTCAAAAACGATATTTTTCAGATAGGGACAGGAAATAATCTTTACTTAATTACTCAAAAGTTCATGAATGTCATGAACAAGTTTAATGTTCTGGAGGAAAATTGGATATGCATTAAGACACGAGTAATGTATGAAAACAGTAAAACATTTGAAGATGAGCAATATTATGTTATTCAAAAAAAGAATGAAGACCGCTATTTAATAGAGCAGGTTATAGATATGAAAAAATCAAGTCTAAAAAAAATAGACCTTGACAAATTCGACCTCGATTATCTTAACCAGATTTATGAAGGTGATGAAGAATATGAAGAAGGCGATGATATTTATGGAGACTATGGAGAGAAAAAGGCATTGGTCCTACATTTTAATCAGGAAATTAAGAGTCATTTATTTATGCTTGCTTATGAAAATTATCCACTCAAATCAAATATATACCGATATTTATATTGCTCGGATGATTTTGCAACCGAATTAGAAAAGCAACAACCAAAAGGATGTGAAATTATAGATATAAAAGACATAGCCAAAATAGATCCCATTGATCTGGAACCTTATGTAGAACATGATAATTATTTAACACAGCTATAACATTACACACAAAAACAATTAAAAAAGATTGAAAATAGATACTTAATTTAAAATCAATTTATTTTAAAAAATCCTATCTTTCAGTATCAAAATAAATCTATTTATATGGAAGACGACAACGCTGAAGTTAGGAAAAATTGGTGGGACCGAAACTGGAAATGGTTTGTTCCAACCGGGTGTTTGAGCCTTATTGTCTTTTTTGGACTTTTTATTGGAGGCATATTTTTTAGCGTTACTACTATAATGAAAGATTCTGATGCCTACAAAGAATCAATAGCAGCGGTTCAAAACAATAAATTACTAGTCGAAAAATTGGGAAGCCCAATTGAAACTGACGGAATGGTTTCAGGAAGTATCAACACAACTAATAATAGTGGCGAATGCGATTTACAAATTCCGCTGAAAGGCCCTAAAGGAAAAGGAACTTTATTTGTTAAAGCCGTCAAAAGAGGAAAATGGAAGTACGATCAAATGTCGGTTTATATTGAAAAAACTGATGAAGAAATAGATTTACTTCAGAAATAAAAGTCTATTTACACAATCAAAAAAATTAAATGAAATCTTTTTTCTTTTTATTCACAGCACTTTTTCTGTGTGCCGCTTCATTTGCACAATCTGCCGGCAATTATCAAGTTTATATTGATAGAATTAAACAATTCTCAAAACCTGCAAGAGTAGTACATAATACAATTAATGCCAACGGAAATGGTTCGATTGAATTTACAAATGCAAAAAACCAGATACTTCGTTTTAGACTATCCAATAATAAACTACAGAAAGCCTCCTGCAGTATTGCTTTTGAAATATTTTATTATGAAAATAAATATTTGAGAAGAATTGAATCCTTTGACAGTAATGGAAATTTACTTGGATGCAATCTAAAACTCCAGGGAGAAGCAGCTATGGAATTTAGTATTGAAAAACCAGACTTGTACCTGAAAAAAAAGAAATTAATCGACGCCGCCGAAGGAAACATTAATATGGAAGATGACTCCAAAGAGAAAATCATACGTGTTCAATTGTTTGATGCTCATAATATGCCCATAATACAACTGCAGCCCACTTACATTTCGAGCAAAACCTATTATGAATACAATCTCCGAATGTCCTGGCCGTAATATTTAAGGCTCTGAGAAACTAAGTTTCTAAGACACTAATTTTCTTCATGTTAAGTTTACAACAAAATGTTACTTCCATTTAAATAAAATTGTGGCTTTATTTTTGAATATGTAGTATTTTTGAAACTTAATAAAACCCCATAAAATGAAAAAGATTTTTTTATTAGCCATTACCTTTTCTCTTACTTCTTGTGCACAAGTACAACAAACTCTAAACCAATTACCTCAAATATCATCTCAGCTGCCTGGAGTTGGCGGTGTAGATATTGCTTCCGGATTAAAAGAAGCTCTTAATAAAGGAATTACGCAACAAGTGAGTAAATTAACCGCAGTTGATGGTTTTTATAAAAATGAAGCTGTAAAAATTTTAATGCCCGCAGAATTACAAAAGGTAGACGCTACTTTGCGTAAGGTGGGTTTAAGTTCACTTGCAGATGAAGGAATCAAAATGCTGAACCGTGCGGCTGAAGATGCAGTGAAAGAAGCAACTCCAATATTTGTATCAGCAGTAAAAAATATGTCTTTTACAGATGCTAAAAATATTTTATTAGGAAACGACAGCGCTGCCACAAGTTATTTGCAAGGGAGCACTACAACGGCCTTATACGGAAAATTTAATCCGGTGATCAAAAGTTCTTTTGAAAAAGTAGGCGCCGATGTCGTTTGGACAAAAATCATCAACAAATACAACACCATTCCATTAGTTAAAAAAGTAAATCCAGATTTAACTGATTATACAACAACTCAGGCTTTATCCGGTGTTTTTAAAATGATTGCTGTAGAAGAAAAAGAAATCCGTAACAATATAAGCGCCAGAACAACACCTTTATTAAAAAGTGTTTTTGCAATGCAGGACGGAAAATAGCTTTTTTGAAGTTTCAAAGGCTCAGAGAGACAAAGGTTCAAAGTGACTTTGTAATTCTGAACCCCTGTTGCTTTGCCACTAACCAAAATAAACCAAAATGCAAAAAATAACCATTCTTATTCACTGTAAAGACCAAAAAGGTATTATTGCTGCAGTAACTGCATTTATTGCAAAAGTAGAAGGAAACATTACCTACATTGATCAGCATGTTGATGTGGAGCAAAATGTATTTTTTATGCGATTGGAATGTGAATTTACCAATCCTAAAATTACAATTGAAAGCTTAAAAGAAGAATTTGATAAAACACTTGCTGCCGATTTTAATATGTCATGGGATTTGTACAATCAGGAACAAAAACCAAAAATGGCCTTATTCGTTTCAAAATACGATCACTGTTTGTTTGATATTTTAGGAAGATACAGTGCCGGGGAATTAAATGTTGAAATTCCGGTCATTATAAGCAATCACAATGATTTAAGATCAATTGCGGAACGTTTTGATATTCCGTTTCATTGTGTGCCTTTTACAAAAGATAACAAGGAAGAGGGAGAGGCCAAACAAATTGAATTATTAAAAAGATACCAAATCAATTTTATAGTTCTGGCGCGCTACATGCAGATTATTACGCCAAATTTAATAAAGCTTTAC
This sequence comes from Flavobacterium johnsoniae, assembly GCF_001879205.1. Lineage (GTDB taxonomy): Bacteria > Bacteroidota > Bacteroidia > Flavobacteriales > Flavobacteriaceae > Flavobacterium > Flavobacterium johnsoniae_A. Next base: position 231,085 of record NZ_MLFK01000007.1, on the reverse strand, counting down.
GAAAATAAAATTATCAATATCCACCATTCATTTTTACCCGCTTTTCCGGGCGCAAAACCTTATCATTCAGCTTTTAAACGCGGGGTGAAAATTATTGGCGCAACGAGTCATTATGTTACAGAGGAATTAGACGAAGGACCAATTATCGAACAGGATATCGCCAGAGTCTCACATATTCACTCAGTTGAAGATTTTATCATGAAGGGAAGAGATCTGGAAAGAATCGTTCTGGCACGAGCTATAAAATTACATGCCGAACGCAAAACAATGGTTTACAGCAATAAAACAGTTGTTTTTTCTTAATTACTAAGATTTTGAGAGACTAAGGCACTACGTTTTTGACCGCGAATTAAACCGATTAAACTGATATTCGCTGGTTTGTTTTTAATTTGAAAGCTTTTTTTAATCTGAAAACTTATAAAACGATTGTCTTAGCTCAGAATAACACCTATAAAAACAGCAAACCCGACAGGCTTTTAAAAACCTGTCGGGTTTAATTTTATAAAGACTTGAGCTTTGTCACTTTTGAACCTTAGTCCCCAGGCAACTTAGAAACTCAGAACCTCAATTAACGAACAACAATCGCCAACCTTGGATCATCAAAAGTATTTACTTCATCCATTGTTAAGCCAAGAGCATTTGCAACTCCTTCTCCGTAAGCAGGATCGGCTTTATAACAGTTTCTGATGTGACGAATCTGAATAAATTTTTGAGCACCTCCTACTTGTGCTGCTGTATTTTTAAACAATAATTGTTTTTTCTCCGGAGTTAGTAAACGGAATAATAAACCAGGCTGTGTAAAATAATCGTTGTCATCTTCTCTAAAATTATGCGCCCAGGCATCACCATGAAGTTTCAATGGCGGTTCTTTAAATTCAGGCTGTTCCTGTAATTCTCCAAAGCTATTTGGTTCGTAATGTTTTTTAGAACCGTTATTTCCGTCTACACGCATCGCTCCGTCTCTATGGAAAGTATTGTAAGGACATCTTGACGAGTTCACCGGAATTTGGAAATTGTTAACTCCTAAACGGTATCTATGTGCATCTCCATAAGAAAACAAACGGGCTTGCAGCATTTTATCTGGTGAAAAACTAATTCCGGGAACAACATGCGCCGGATTAAAAGCAGCTTGTTCAACTTCGGCAAAATAGTTTTCAGGGTTTTTGTTTAATTCAAATTCTCCAACAGGAATTAATGGAAAATCACTTTTTAACCAAACTTTAGTCAAATCAAAAGGATGGAAACGATATGTTTCAGCTTGTTCTTCAGACATGATCTGAACGAATAATTTCCATTTCGGGAAATTCCCTTCTTCAATAGCATCAAATAAATCTCTTTGATGGCTTTCTCTGTCCCCTCCTACTAATTGAGCCGCTTCTTCATCAGAAAGGTTATCAATTCCCTGCTGGGTTACAAAGTGAAATTTCACATAATGTCTTTCGTTTTGATGATTGATGAAACTAAAAGTATGGCTTCCAAATCCGTGCATTTGTCTGTATGATCTCGGAATTCCTCTGTCGCTCATTACAATAGTAACCTGATGCAAAGCTTCGGGTAATAAGGTCCAAAAATCCCAATTGTTATCAGCACTTCTTAAGTTGGTTTTTGGATCACGTTTTACAGCATGATTTAAATCAGGAAACTTCATTGGATCTCTAAAAAAGAATACAGGCGTATTATTTCCTACCAAATCCCAATTTCCTTCATTAGTATAGAATTTCAAAGCAAAACCTCGAATATCTCTTTCGGCATCAGCTGCACCTCTTTCTCCTGCAACAGTAGAAAAACGTGCAAACATCTCAGTCTTTTTACCAATTTCCGAAAACAAATCGGCTCTCGTATATTTTGTAATATCGTGCGTTACGGTAAAAGTTCCGTAAGCTCCAGATCCTTTAGCGTGCATTCTTCGTTCCGGAATTACCTCACGATCAAAATGAGCCATTTTTTCTAAAAACCAAAAATCTTGTAATAAAACCGGTCCGCGTGGGCCTGCAGTTTGAATGTTTTGGTTATCTGGAACGGGAGTTCCCGTTGCAGTTGTTAATTTTTTGCTTGAATCCATATTGCTGATTTTTAATGTTTTATCAAATATACAAACTTATTCGCAGCATATTCATAAACAAAATTGATTGTTATTATATTTTGATAGCCAAAAATTATTTAACGCTGCTGAAAGCTTAAAAACAGGTTTAGACAAATCTTAACTTATGGTCAACAAAGTAATAACAAAACCTTAACAGCAAAAGATTGATATATGTCGGACATTTGTAGTGTAATAAACTGGTTATTTATTATTTTGGTTTTGGTTAGTTAAATGATGCCGGCGTCTTCGAGATGCCGGCATTCTTTTTTTATACTAACTTGGTTTGTTTTGTTTCAAGTTTCAGGTTTCGAGTTTCAAGTTTCAGGTTTCGAGTTTCAAGTTGATTTACTTTGAACATAAATTAACCGCTGAGCTTTTTGCCACGAATTACGCTCATTTCAATCATTCAATTCTTTTAATTCGGGTCAAAAACAGACATTGCAGGTGGGAAAGTTTTGATATTAACTTATGTCCAACAAAGTAATAACAAGATCTTAACACCATAAGATTGATATATGTCGGATCTTTGTAGTGTAATAAACTGGTTATTTATTATTTTGGTTTTGGTTAGTTAAATAAATGCCGGCGTCTTCGAGATGCCGGCATTCTTTTTTTATATTAATTTGGTTTGTTTTTTTTAGGTTTCACGTTGATTGCTGAATTTAATTAACCGCGAAGAGCGCAAGGTTCTTATTTGCAGCGCTTTATACAAAACACAAAGTTCGCAAAGCGTGTATTAAAAAACTTTGCGAACTTTGCGTAAACCTTTGCGCTCTTTGCGGTTAAACATAAGCGCTCCTACAACTTGAAATCTGAAACAAAAAAATTAATTTTTAAGGCGTTCATGCAGTAATTTAAAATAAGGGAAAGCCTTTAATAATCTACTCCCGTGCCAGGAGAACATTTCACCATCAACAAAGATAGTTTTGGCATGATGTGTAAAGCGCCCAATCTCAAAAGCGTCTTCTTCTTTAAAAGGATATGGTTCTGAAGAAAGAAAAACGATATCCGGATCGCCTTCTAAACGCATTTTTTTAAGTTCGACTTCAGGATATCTCCCTTTGTCTTCGTACATATTCGAGAAATGATTAAGCTTTAATAACTCATTAATATAAGTATCTTTTCCGGCGACCATATAAGGATTTTTCCAAATAAAATAAGCTGCTTTTTGTACCCGAATATCCTGAATGTATTTTTTGAAATCGTTCAAGGCAAAAGTCAATTTATCATTCCACTTTTGCGATTCGGTTCTGCAATTAAATAATTGACCAAAATCTGAAATCATCTGAAAATTATCTTCAACAGAAACAATATTGGTAACCCACACCGGGCAGATTTCCTGCAGCTGTTTTACAATTTCTTCTGTGTTTTCCTCCTTATTGCAAATAATAATATCCGGCTCGAGAAGTTTAATTTTTTCAAAATGGATTTTTTTTGTACCGCCTACAATCTTTTTGGTAGATTTTAAATGATACGGATGCACACAAAACTTTGTAATCCCAATAATTTTATCTTCTAAACCTAAATCATAAAGCAATTCGGTTTGAGACGGAACCAGCGAAATAATTCGTTTTGGAGCTGTTTCAAAAGAATGAATTGTACCTATTTGATCTTTTAGCTGTTTCATTTTTGTTAGTTTTCAGTCGCAGTCTTCAGTCACAGTCTTATGCAGTTGGCCGAAAACTGTGAGCGAGACTGAAAACTTTATTTATTAGCAATAATCTCCTTCATTTCCTGCTGCACTTTTAATGCTTCTTCTCTTGCTTTTGCAGCAAAGTCAGTTCCTTTTGAAGCGTAGATAATAGCCCTTGCCGAGTTTACCAATAATCCCACTTTATCGTTCATTCCGTATTTGCATACTTCAGATAAACTGCCGCCCTGTGCGCCAATTCCCGGAACTAATAAAAAACTGTCCGGAACAATTTTTCTGATATCAGCAAAATATTCTGCTTTTGTTGCGCCTACAACATACATCAGGTTATGGCTGTTTTTCCAGGTTTTAGAGGTTTCTAAAACTTTTTTGTATAATTCTGTTCCGTTAGTATTTAGGGTCTGAAAATCGAATGCGCCTTCATTTGAAGTCAAAGCCAGCATAATTGTATGTTTGTCTTCAAAAGCCAGAAAAGGCTCAACAGAATCTTTTCCCATATATGGTGCAACGGTTACACTATCAAAATTTAAATCTTCGAAAAAAGCTTTTGCATACATGCTAGAAGTATTTCCAATATCGCCGCGTTTAGCATCGGCAATGGTAAAAATATCAGGGTAATTTTCGTTGATGTAATTGATTGTTTTTTGCAGTGACATCCATCCTTTTATTCCGTAAGCTTCAAAGAAAGCCGTATTTGGCTTATAACCTACGGTTAAATCGTGAGTAGCATCGATTATGGCTTTATTAAATTCGAAAATAGGATCTTCGGTTTCTAATAAATGTACCGGAATTTTAGTAAGATCCGGATCTAAGCCAACGCATAAAAATGATTTTTTTTGAAGAATTTGTTCGTGTAGTTGTTGTGTTGTCATATTGTTTTTTTAGGACTTCTGTTTCAAAGAAATAATTCTTTTTAAAAAGTATGCAAAAATAAAAAAAGCCACTCAATTAAGAATGGCTTTTTGGGTATATATTCCAAAGAGATTACAAATTGCCTAAATAAACAATTTCTGTTCTTCTGTTTTCAGCTCTTCCAGATGCTGTTTTATTTGATTTAACCGGTTTTGTCGCTCCGTAACCTTTAGAACTTAAATTAGCAGGATTTACTCCTTTTTCTATTAAAAGATCCATTACAACTTTTGCTCTTGCTTCGGATAATTTCTGATTTGCTTTTGCATTCCCTACATTATCTGTATGTCCGTTAATTGCAAATTTCGCATTTGGGTAATTTTTCAGGATTTCTTTAATTGCATCTAATCTTCCTGAAGTTTCTCCCATTCTGGCATCGCTCAAAGTTGCTTTTCCTGTGGTAAAGAAAATTGATTTTGCTTCCATTTTCAGCTGCGCCAATGTTTCTTTTGTAACTTTCGGACAACCTTTATTATCTGCCGGACCGTAAACTAACGGACAAGCGTCGTCTTTATCTAAAACACCGTCTTTATCTGCATCCAGATTAGGACAGCCCTTGTTTTCCGGTAATCCGGCTTCATTTGGACAGACATCGTCTTTGTCTAAAATCCCGTCTCCGTCTGTATCCGGCCAAGGACATCCTTTGTTTTCTACAGGACCTGCTATTGCCGGACATGCATCTACATTATCTAACAAAGTATCTCCGTCAGAATCTTTCCATGGACATCCTTTATTTTCTTTTGGTCCTGCAACATCCGGACAAGCATCATCTTTATCGAATACACCGTCTTTATCTGTATCAGGCCAGGGACAGCCATTATTTTCAGCCGGACCTGCAACTTTTCTACAAGCATCTTGTTTATCGATTACGCCGTCTCCATCTGTATCTTTAAATTGTTTTTCGTAAACCGGAATTTTCATCCCAAGATGAAAATCAGCTCCTTTTGATTCTTTAGATACTAAATTGCTCAAAACAGAACCAGAACCAATGAAGAAAACACCTGCACGTAAACCTGCTCCAGCCTGCATGCCGCTGTATTCCATATAAGTCATTGGCAGATAAAAACTAAACCATCTGCTTTCGTAACGAGGTGTTAGCGTAACTCTGTCTGCAATTCCGTATGAATTTAATTTATTCTCAGAAACCATACTAATATCACCATTAAGATTCAAATAGAATTTTCTGTACATATTCCAATCTACATCAGCGTGAATAGCTGTTGGCAGATTTGTTTTAACTCCTTTCGAACTTGAAACCTTGTTATAATGCTCGTTTAAGAAATCGTACAAATTATCAGCATCATCGATCATCTGCTGAGTAACAGATCCATTAACATTATAAGTATCAATTTTTGAGTTTTTATAGCTTATAGATCCAATATCAGTTACAGACAATCCAAAACGTAATTTGTATTTGTTTAAATCTCTAAAGTTATTATCTGAAGGTTTTGCATTTCTTAAATCGTATTTTTCATAATCTGGTCTCCATTCATAAACCAATCCGAAATCAAAACCGAATCCGCGTGAAGCAGCATCAAAATCATAGTCTTCATTATTTTCCCAATCCTGGCTTCCTCCTACTGTAATTTCTCCACTTGAAATTAAAGATCCTTCTTTAGGATTTACTGTATTTTCAAGATAGGCTACGCTTACATTTTTCCCCTGAACATATCCATTGGCTCCTCCCTGAAGATATTTAGCCGTTAAACCTCCTTTTAAAAAGTGCTGGTTGTTTTGGTATAAAACTGCGGCATACGAAATTCCAACTTCTCCCCATGCATTTACAGAACCATTTGGACTTCCTAAATTGTAATTAAAATTGCTGGACTTGTCTAAACCATCTTTAACCTGATCTACAAGAAATCCGTTAATCTTGTTTACATTGCTAATAGATCTCGCTCTTGTAAATACAGCCAGCGTATGTTTTGGTGCAATATTAAACATAAACGACGGTCCCATGATATCAAAATTTGCTAATCCGTTATTGGCATTTTTCGGGCTCATTTTTGACTCGGTATCAAAATCATATCCGTCTTTGTAAACATCAAAAAGTTTTACTCCATATAAATCGTTCTGAACAGAACCACTAACAGAGAATAAATTAATATCGGTTTTAAAACGGGAATCGGCAATCGAAGCCGGGTTAAAAAGTACACTCTGAACACCTGCATAATTATCATGAAAATAACCAATATAAGATTGTGCTTCGGCTTGTAAAGAGGTAACTAAAATAAAGAGAATAAGTAATTTTTTTTTCATTAATTATTGGGTTTTGTGTTTTTAAGTTGGCGGCAAAACTACAATAATGAAACCATTAAAATGTTACCAAAACATTGAATTGATGTAACATCTTTTATTAATTATGTAAGAAATAGCAAACACTTACTTTTTAATTTTGGTATGAACCCAAAAATCAGACAATTATGACTCCAAACATCGGAATATCGACTGCGAACTTAAAAAAGAGCTCTACTATATTAGCCACAATTCTATCAAATGAAATGACACTTTATGTAAAAACCAGAAAATTTCACTGGAATATTTCAGGAAATAGTTTTATGGAACTTCATAAATTGTTTGAAGATCAGTACCGCATTTTAGAAGCACAAATCGACGAGGTTGCAGAACGAATCAGCCAGCTTGGTGAAAAAACGATTGGAACAATGAAAGAGTTTATCGAAAACTCGACTTTAAAAGAATCACCAAAAGAATATGCTTCGCAAAAACACATGCTGGAAGAACTTCTGGAGAATCATGAGCAGCTGGTAACCGAGTTTAGAGATTATATTCCGGTTTTTGAAAACGAAACAAACGATGCCGGTTCTGCAGATTTTGTTACAGGTCTATTAAAGGAACATGAGAAAATGGCTTGGGTTTTACGTCGTTATCAGGTATAAGAAAAAATCAAAATGTGAATTATGCAGCGTTCTTCTAAATTGTTGTAACAAAAAACAGAGAAAGAAACCGCAACTTTACATTACTATTAATACAAACAAAAAACACTATCATGAATACTACAGAGATAAAAGGAAACTGGAATGAGTTAAAAGGAAAATTGAAGCAAAAATATGCTGAATTAACAGATGACGATTTGATGTTTGCTGAAGGTAAGGAAGACGAAATGTACGGAAAACTACAGCAAAAACTGGGAAAAACTAAAGAAGAATTTCATCAAATTCTGTCAGATTTGTAGTCCTTCTGACTCAATCAGGAAATACCGTCTAGTAACAAAATATTAGACGGTATTTTTTTGAGGATTTTATTTAACAGTATAAATGTTTACCAATTCTAATGAACATTAAACGCTGTAAACACGAATAAATTAATTATCTTTAACCAAAATTTTCTATAAAATGAAACTATTTATAAAGTTCGACATTAACACCATCTGTTCACTTTATCTAAAACAAAATCTGGAACAAAATAATATTAATTTTACCAGTTTGGGGTTTGGCGAGATTGAGATTGATGACAATATTGATGCTGATGCTCTCGAAACTTTAAAAAATAATTTGAGTCCTTGCGGCTTTGAAGTTGTTGAAAACCAGAAAAGTGTTTTAGTACAAAAAATAAAAGATGCCATAATTGAACTTGTCTTTATGGAAGACAGCAACAATTATAAAAGTTCTGTATTTTTGGCTGAAAAACTGAACCATAGTTATGGTTATTTATCGAATGTTTTCTCAGAAGTAACATATTCGTCTATCGAAAACTTCATCATTTTACAGAAAATTGAAAGAGCAAAACAATTAATTATTATCAACGAAATGAGTTTAACTGAAATCGCATTCTTACTAAATTATTCTAGTGTTGCGCATTTAAGTACACAATTTAAAAATACTACCGGAATTACACCTTCGGCATTTCAGAGAATAATTAAAAAACGTAGAGAAAATTTAAAATAAAAACCCAAATACCACACTAAAATGCAAAAAAACGCATTATATATTTTATTGGCGGATGATGATGAAGACGATCGTCTTTTCTTTAAAGATGCTTTTGAAGAAATAAAAATACAAACTAATGTAGAATTTGTTCACGACGGAATGCAGCTAATGGATCATTTAATGGATCCGGAAACTAAACTTCCGGATATTTTGTTTCTGGATTTAAATATGCCAAAAAAGACCGGTAAAGAGTGTTTAATTGAAATTAAAAAAACAGAACATCTTAAAAATATCATTATCGCGATTTACTCTACTTCATCATCTGAAGAAGATATTGAAGATACGTTTATACAAGGCGCCAATATTTATATCAAAAAACCAAGCGATTTTAATACGCTGAAAAAAATAATTAATGAAGTCGTGACAGTAAACTGGCACTATCATACCTCAGGGTTAAATCGTGATAATTTCTTGCTGCGACTAAAATAAAAATAATAGTATACCACAATGAAATGGATACCAAATTTTAATTCTTCAAACTCTTTGAGAGTTATTTTTGTAATCGCAGTTTTCATTCTGTTATTTCTTTCTTCTATTGCTTACAAACATAATCAGGACTTGAATGAATCAAGTAAAGTGGTTATGCATACGTATGAAATAAACATTCAGCTCGAAAGATTAATGTCGGCGATAAAAGATGCCGAAACAGGCCAGAGAGGTTATATTATTACACGAAATGCACGTTTTCTAACTCCGTACATATATTCGAGAGATAAAGTAAACACGTCATTCATTACATTAAAAAAATTAACTGCAGACAATCCTGCACAGCAGGAGAATCTTCGAAAGTTGTTTAAACTCATTATTCAGCGTTTTGTTTCTTTCGAAAATTGTTTAAAATACAGCGATCCCAAAACATATGATAAACGAAAACTCGATAATCATATGTTTGGAGGACGAATTTTGATGGAAAACATTCGTTTCAAGGTAGACGAAATGAACGACATCGAAAAAACCTACCTTAAAAACAGACTTAAAATTTACGACGACGAAATTTCATTAAGTCCGCTTTTTTCTATTTCCTTATTCTTAACGGCTTTATTTTTTATTCTGTTAGCTTACAGGCAAATCAGTAAAGATTTTCAGCGTTTGAAAATTTTCAATAAAAAACTTCTTATTTCAAACGGATTAATTGCAGAATCTGAAGCTATTGGTAAGTTCAGCACCTGGCAATGGGATTTAGATGCCAATAAAATTGATTATTCAGACAATCAATACCGCTTATTAGGTCATGAACCCGGTTCATTTGTTCCTGTAAAAGAAACTTTTTTAGATTTTGTTCATTCTGATGACAAAGAAAATGTTTCTAATTCTATTGAAGGGATTTTAAAAAACAGACAACTTCCTTTTGTTTATTATAAAGTTGTTCTTCCAAGCCACGAAATCAGATATTTTAAATCGACAGGAAAATTATTAACCGATCAGCAGGGAAGTAAAATTTTACTGGGAATTAATTTTGACATTACAGATGAGCATCTGCTAAACATCGAATTACAGGAACGTAATAAAGAACTTGAAAAAAGCAATAAAGAACTGGCATCCTTTAATCATGTTGCAAGTCATGATTTACAGGAACCGCTTAGAAAAATACAAACCTTTATTTCCAGAGTTTCAGATGCCGATAAGGCTGTTATGTCTCAAAGCGCGCGCGATTATATTAGCAAAATTGAAGTTTCGGCAAAAAGAATGCGTGTATTAATTGATGATCTTTTATTGTTTTCGAGAACGAATACCACTAAAAAAGAATTCATAAAATCGAATTTAAATGAATTACTGGAAAGTGCAGAGTCTGAACTAACAGAAGTTATCGAGGAAAAAAGTGCTGTTATAATGGCAACAAAACTTCCAAAATTGCTAGTTATACCCTATCAGATCGAACAGCTTTTCATTAACCTAATTGGAAATTCTTTAAAATACAGCAAACCTGATACTATACCAGCTATTACAATTGACTGTGCAAAAGTAAACTCTTCTGATTATCCTGAATTGGACCAAAATATTAAAAAGTTCTACAAAATAACTTTTACAGATAACGGAATGGGATTTGATCCGCAGTTTAAAGAAACAATCTTTATTTTGTTTCAGCGTCTGCACTCAAAAACCGACTATCCCGGAACTGGAATTGGTTTGGCTATTTGTAAGAAAATCGTAGACAATCATAAAGGCTATATCATGGCCGACAGTGAGCCCGATAAAGGATCTGTTTTTACGATATTTCTTCCGGACTAACCTCCGCAACACCTTAAAACACTACTACTTAAACGTTATATAAATTCTTTATGGGAATTATATAACGTTTCTTTTTTATGCTGTAAAGCAAAACGTTGTATTCGTTAGCATCTTTGTAATGTAATACTTCAAGAAGTAATAATGAAAGAAATTCCCGTACTAAAAGCTGCGATTTTTAAAGTACTTATTTTATTAATTATAATGTGTGGTTCATCATGCAAAAAAAATAATTCAATAGAAAACACTTTTAAGAAAAACGAAGCTTTTACAAAAAATGAAGAAGAAGAAAAAATAGCCTCCTTTTTTATTGAAACGGCAAATCTTGGAAAAACAATTATTTCGAAAAGTCAAATTGCACAAAAACAAAGTTCAGAAAATTCAATAGTGATTTTAGGTAAAAAAATCGAAAACCATCAAAATCGTCTGCTGCATGAAATAACAGAATTGGCCAATAAGAAACTTATTATAATATCTGAAATAAATGCAACACACAAAAGAGATACCTACGAATTGATTACCGCAAATCCGGCTGAATTCAACAGGGTTTATTTGAATTCTATGAAAGAATGCCTCGAAGAGCAGATTAAATTATTAGAAAACGTCTCAAAGGACACTAACGATAAAATAATTTTAAAATTAGTATTGAAGTATTTGCCTGAACAATTTGATCTCTTAAGAGAAACGGAGACCATTATTAATCAAAGAAATTAAAAAAACGAATTATTTAAAAGCCCGTATTACTAACTAAATTATTTTAATTATGAAAATGCAAACAAATTTTTTATGCGCCTTAACCCTTTTTATTTCAGCTTCATTTGGAATGCTGCACGCTCAGGACAATAATGTAAACACAGAGTTTGGTGTAAAAGGAGGATTCAATATGTCGAATTTACGTGACAGTGGTGACGATATAGATGACGACAAAACTTTATACGGATTTAATGCCGGTGTATATGCAACACTGCCTATTTCAGATTTTGTAGCCATTCAGCCAGAGGTGTTGTTTACAACAAAAGGTGCTGAATTAGAGTACAACAGTGCTTTTGCAAGCGGTTCTGCAAAATTTAAATTAAATTATATCGAAGTTCCTTTATTAGTGAGAGTAAATGTTACTAAAAACTTTAACATTCACGCCGGTGGATACGCATCTTACCTGGTAAGTTCTAAAGTTAAAGGAGTGGGAGATTTTGAATTTGAAGAAGAAATCGACAGAGACGACTTAAACAAATTTGACGCTGGTATCGCAATGGGTGTAGGTGTAGATTTTAGTCCGTTGAGCATTGGTTTACGTTACAACTACGGTCTAACAACAGTTGGAAAAGAAAGAACTATTGCTGGAGAAACTTTCACAACTCCGGATGTAAAAAACAGCAACTTAACTTTATACCTATCGTATAAGTTGAACTAAGAAACTGATTACTAACCATTAAATAAAAAACCATGTCAAACTTATTATATACCATCGCAGTAATACTTGTTATTCTGTGGGCTCTTGGGTTCTTTGTTTACAGTTTTGGAAGCATTATTCATATACTGCTAGTAATTGCGATTATCGCAGTATTACTAAGACTTATTAAAGGCCGAGAGGTTTAAAAGTGAATCAACATTAAATAAATATATTAATCTATTAAAAATCAAATATTATGAAAGCAAGTAACACCATTTTAGGAATCGTAGGAGCTGCAGCGGCAGGAGCATTATTAGGAGTATTATTCGCTCCGGACAAAGGTTCAAACACGAGAAAAAAAATCAAAGATAAATCAAAAGATTACGGAGATAACATCAAAACAAAATTAGATGGTATTGTAAGCACAATCTCTTCAAACGGTAAAGAAATCATCGAAGAAGGAAAAGCAAAATTCAATCAGGCAAAAGAAGATTTCAATGCAGTGAAAGATGAAGCTAAAACTGTAAAATCGAACTACTAAAAAAAGTGATTTTTTCAAACCATAAAATACCAATATCATGGAACCAAATGCAACAACAGACGAAAATTTAAATCTATATGAAAAAGCTGAAAACTATGCTAAAACGAGCTTAGAATTACTAAAACTCAAAACAGTGTGTTCAGTTGCCGATGGTGTATCATCATTAGCCTCTAAGATAGCAGTTGGCGTTGTTGTTGCATTTTTTACCTTATTCCTTAACATTGGCCTTAGTTTATGGATTGGCAAAGAACTGGGAGAATATTATTTTGGATTTTTTATTATGGCGCTTTTCTATTTAATTGTAGCCATTGTAATTCACAAATCACATCATAAGCTTATTAAAACCCCTATTGGAAATTCGATTATTTCGAGTATTCTAAAAGAAAAATAAAACTGATTTGAAATTAATAACTAAAAAAGACTAATTATGGAGCCTATTTACACTATTGATGAATTAAATCAGAGAATAAAACTGTTAGAAGATCGACAAGATAAAGAATGGTGCGCGATTAAAGACCATATTGAGGATGTTAAGGAGAATTTAAAACCCATTAACCTAATCAGAAATACGGTTGAAGAAATCAACGAAACAGTTGGTTTTAAAAGCCATCTGGCACAATCTGCAATCAGCATTGGAATTGGATACATAGCCAAAAGGTTTATAGTAGGAAAAGGCGATTCTATGTTTAAAGGAATTTTAGGCTCAATCGTACAGCTTATTGTAACCAATCTGGTTTCTAAACCAAGCGAATCTTCGCATGAAACTTCGGAAGAAGAATCATCACAATACGAACCATCCAGAGAGTAATTGTTAAACTAAAATTTTAAACATTATGGAAAAATTAAGCCACATAGTATTAAAAAATGGTGTATACATGTACTCTAATCTATATAAATGTTTTGAATACACAAGAGTATTTTTCGGTATCTAACTCGTTTATACGTTTTTATCATTACAAACGGTTAAGCAGTTAATACTTCACTATATTTTTAAAGGTTCTGAGGTGCTAAGATAATAAGGTACTAAGTTTTTTAGATACTAAGTTTCTGAGTAAGAACTTTCAGAATCGAAAAAGAGATTGTCTCACATAAGTGGAACAATCTCTTTTTTTTGGCTTCTAAGGTACCAAGATACTGAGGATCTAAGTTAGCAAAATGTAAGGTTTGTTATTGATCAAAAAAAAAGGCTGTTTCACAATTGTGAAACAGCCTTTTATATTTAATCTGACATCCGTCACAGCAGAACCTTTGTCCCTCTGCCCTTTTGTCTCTGTATCTAAGAAAAAAAACTTAGAACCTCAGTATCTTAGAATCTTAGAAAACTTAATAAACCTCTGAAGCTTCCTTCAATTTCTCCATATTGTTTACCAATTGTAATTCGGCAACAATTTTCTGAATATCACCATTCATGATGTTTCCTAAATCGTAAAGCGTTAAACCAACTCTGTGATCGGTTACACGGCCTTGCGCATAGTTGTACGTACGAATCTTAGCCGAACGGTCACCAGAACTAACCTGAGAAGTACGTTTTGTAGCATCCTCAGCTTCTTTCTTAGCCAATTCCATTTCGTATAAACGAGAACGTAAAACCGTTAACGCCTTATCTTTATTTTTATGCTGCGATTTCTGATCCTGACATTGTGCTACTAATCCGGTTGGAATGTGCGTTAAACGTACAGCCGATTTCGTAGTATTTACAGATTGTCCTCCAGGTCCAGACGAACAGAAGAAATCTACACGAACATCGTTCATATCGATTTGAACATCAAACTCTTCTGCCTCAGGTAAAACCATAACAGTAGCTGCCGATGTATGCACACGACCCTGCGTTTCTGTCTGAGGAACACGCTGTACACGGTGAACACCAGCTTCAAACTTCAAAGTACCGTAAACATCTTCTCCCGAAACTTCAAAAATAACCTCTTTGAAACCTCCGCAAGTTCCTTCGTTCATATCCACAACAGATGTTCTCCATCCTTGTGCTTCACAGTATTTTGTATACATTCTGAATAAATCCCCTGCAAAAATACTAGCTTCGTCCCCACCCGTTCCGGCGCGAATCTCCACCATTACATTTTTAGCATCTTCAGGATCTTTAGGAATCAACATAAATTTGATTTCCTCCTCAAGTTGCGGCAAGCGTTCTTTTGCTTCATCGAGCTGCATTTTGGCCATTTCAACCATATCAGCATCGCTTCCGTCAGCAATAATTTCGTTTGCTTCGTCAATATTTGCTAAAACAAGAATGTATTCTTCTCTCTTTTCAACCAGTGCTTTTATGCTTTTATATTCCTGGTTAAGCTGCACATAACGTTTTTGATCAGCAATAACATCCGGCTGAATAATCAAATCCGAAATCTCATCAAAACGCTGCTTTACATATTGAAGTCTATCTAACATTTTCTAATTCCTTTTATTGGACTGCAAAATTACGAAATTTTTGTGGAAAATTCTATCATTAACTTTTTGAGTTTTTTATAGGTGAACTTTAGTGGAATTGGGCTGGTTTTTTGGAGCTGTTTCCTGCTCCCCAAACCTCGGGACGTTACAATCTTTTGTGTCTAGTTAAGAAACGAGACACAAAGGATTTTCACTTCTATCAGGGCTAGGGCTTTTGGGTTTTAATTTGCTTTTATGGATTTCCGTAAAGTCACTAAACATGAAGTAGTTAATTTTATAAAAATTAATTTTATAAAATCAAAAATGCATCAATATGAAATCACTCTTATACTTCCTGTTTTTTATTTTAATTTTTAGCTGTAATCAAAAAGAACAAAATGAAACTAATTCAATAATAGAAGTTACAGCTCCAGAAAATACAGAAAAGGAAAAAATAATATTAAAGAATTTTACTTATGAAGATATTGCTAGATATACAATGGCTTCTATTATGGGACAGCCTACTAAAATAATTAAAGTGAGAAAAAAGAATGAGTTATACTTTGTGTCTTACATCAGAAAATCTGATCATCAGAAATTTTATTACAAGATAAAGTTTGATGGAAATAAGATTCTTTGGGCTAATCTTGATGGAAGATGGAGAGATTCAAAATACGATGAAAAAATAACTTTTGTTGAAAAAGATAACAAAATTAATATAATCCAAACTTTTGATGATAGTTCTCAAGATATTCAAGAATATAAAAAAGGAGATTAATTCAGGGGTTTTTACGTATTGATGAATTTAAATTTTATGCGATGTTTGTTTTGTTTAAAATATCAAGTATTGTTTTTACAACGGAAGATTTCCTACAATCTAATTGCTTGTAAATAAATTAGCTATGACATTAATTATAGAAAATAAAAATATTATGAAATTCAATAAAATAGTAATTACGTTTCTATTTCTCTTAATTGTATCAAAAAATTATTCTCAAAATAAGAATTCTGATGCCCGACAGTTTATCGAGAACGCAGAAATCATGCAAGTAAATAAGGATTGGAATATCAAAGCCGAATTTACGACTGGATTAAAAGAGGTATTAGTTTTCTTTCCTGTTGAAGCAATTGATTTAAAATCAAACAAGAAAATAAAAGCATTGCAAGTGGAAATGGCATTAACCGATAATTACTTTAAATCTTCTTGGATTGATTTGAATGAAGTTGATGAATTTATATTATTTCTCGAACAATATATTATTCCAAATCTTAAAGACAAAACAGAAAAAAACCAATCAACCACATATATATTTAATTCTAAAGAAATAACATTTAGTTTTTATATTCAAAAAAACTCCAGAAGAATATCAATATATCTTAAAGATAATGGTTTGACAGATTATAGGCATTATTTCTGGACAGAAACGCAAGTAGGGAAAATTCCTGAATTGCTTACAATGTTGAAGGAAATTAAATAAAATTTGACTCTAACCAAAGTCCTAAAATCCCCTGCTGTCGCGAGTGTCTCGTTCATTCATACCATTTATAATCAATTTTAAAACGATAAGATACAAAAAATCTTTATCAAATCACTTACAATTTATGCAAAACGGTGTAATTAATTTAAACTCTTATGTGTCTAAATCTTCATTTGAGAGAATCAAATCTAATTTTTTTTTATACGATACATTATATACTTACAATTTTGACGACTTCAAAAATCTTCAATTAAACTCTGGTTACGGCAAAGAATCATATTATAACAGTATGCAATTACTAATAGAACAAGGATATTTAAAGTTATTTAACATATCAGAGATTGATGAAGAATTAGTTTCGCAAGAAAGCAAGCTAAATCTAATTGAAATTTCCAATGTTTTAGATGATGAATATGAAAAATTAGCCAACTTAAAAAATCAAATTTCTTCAAGTGAAAGTGCGAATAAGTTTTTGAGATCGCAATTTCAATTTAATGCATTAGAGGAAAGATTATTCGCCTTACTTTGTAAAGAGAAAACTGGTAAAATGGCTTCACCAGTAACATCACTCGATTCATACAACAATCTAGAATTATTTTTCCCAAAAGCTAATGTTTATAGAGTTTTAATACAAAACTTTCCAATTCCTGACCGAAATATACCTCTTCTAGATATAATTCAATATAAAAATGAAGAATCAAATAAACTTCATTTTCTAAGGCTACGTACTTGGATAGATAATATTGCCAAAAGAGAACTTACCGAAATAGAAATTGCTCAAGAAATCGAAACATTGATAGCTGAATATAAATATGAAATGAAACTAGCGGGGATGAAATACAAAAATGCAAAAATTGAATTCTTATATAAATTTGCTCCACAATTTTTAGAGAAAATTGTAAAGTTTAGTATTAGTGAACTTTTTGATCCATTTTTTAAATTACGTAATGAAAAAATCAGCTTATTACAAACTGAAAATAATGCAAAAGGAAACGAACTTGCATATCTAATTAAAAGTCAAATGTAACCTAATATAGGAGTCTTCAACTGAAAAACAGCATAAACGTTCGCTAGCGCGAGGGTCCCGCTCGTGTACGCAATTCAGGTAAAAGAGCCAGTGTGTTCATGAGCAGGACGCTCGCGCTAGCAAAGGAAATCAATTTCAATTTCAAACAGAAATCTTAAAATAAATACAACATAATACTAATTCCAAAAACATGAGTCAATTAGCAGTACTAAATCACATTGAAAAAATTCTTAACTACATGGGGAATAATATAAATATTATTGCAACTGGGAATTTTACCAATTCTGAAAATGGGGATATTTCTATTGAAATTAAACCAATTAAGATATCAAGTTCATTTAATGAATTCTTACTGCCTACTCCTAAGCCTCAAAATAAAATTGATATAGATACTAATACTTATTCAATTAATAGGGTTAGAATATCTACATCCATCATTGATGATTATTCAAAAAAATATCCTTATAGTAATAATGATATTTTAGAAATAATTTTACATAAAGAGTTTCTATTTGGATGGTATTAAATAATAGCAAAATGAAATAGATATAAAAGGTTAAATCTTGTATAATTCACAAAACAAATAAAATCTTCAGAAAATTTTCTGAAGATAAACAAGCCTCAAACCAAAAAGAAAAACTGGCTCAAAATAATTGTCGAGAACTTACCTAATTTTATTTTAGACTGGAAATAATAGTTTGCTTTTTCATTGTATTCTCTTTCAAAATTACGCCACAACACATTCCATATTCTTTTCCTCCATTATCTGCATATCGATTATTTTTTGAGCAATCGTTCCTCTTTCAAATAAACGAATGAATTTAAAAACAGCGCTGACAAAATATCCCGGGTTCGAAACTAATCGGGCGATTTCAGTTATTCTTTCGTCTCTAAGTTTTATACAGGCTTCTATTTGGTTTTCTGGAACCGCCACAAATTCGTTCGCAAATTTCCAGGCGCCGTTTCTTGCCGTTTCCATGCTGAAATCAATAAAAAAATTGTCTATTTTGCCTGTTGCTTTTAGTATCCACGTAAGTGTCGGCCAAATTTTGATTAAGCATTTTTCAACACCGCCAACCAAATTGCTTAGAATGAAATTTATTTTATCAAAATCTGATTTTAAATCCTCGATGTCTTCCACCGTGCTGACTTGGGCTGAGGCTATTCCTAAATCAAGGTTGATATGTGCATTAATTCCGAGTAGTAAATGCTGCAGTACTATTGGCCAAAAGTCTTCGGCTTGTTCAAAAGCAAATCCCCAGCATTCAGATGGCTTTTCTTTGGCCTGATATTGATAATAGGCTTTTAAATATCTGTTGGCAAAAATAACATCCAGCTTTTCCATTCGTTCACCATTCTGAAAAGAACCAGCCTGAATACCTAATTTTACTCTTACCGTAACTTCGCGATACAGAATAGCAAATAAACCTAAATTGCTTTGGTCTATTTTTGATTTTTCGATTATCTCATCCAAAAACTGAATTACTTCATCTATAGTAGTGGCTTGTTTCATACTCATTTATAATTGGTTACAAATAAATTAAGTAGAACGAATTTAATTATTTTAATCGTTCAATGAACATTATTTGAAGTAATTATCTTATTATTTTGCTCTTCTTTTTAAGACAAGAAAACGTGACGACATAAAAATTGGTATTTTCTAAAAAAAACATCCCAAAAGAAAACTCTTTTGGGATGTTGCTATACCTAAATCTAAAGCCATTAAGACATTAAGCTTCTACTTCTACTTCAACTTTTAAAATTTCTAATTTTAGATTTCCTTTCTTAGCAGGCCATTCTACAAGATCTCCTACCTTATATCCTACCATAGCAATCCCTTCGTCAGAAAGAACCGAAATTTTGTTTTTGCTTGTTTTTGCTTTATCAGGACCAACAAGAAGAATGGTTTTCTCTTCGTTATTGAGGTGGTCTTTATAAGTAATTCTTCGGTTTACCGAAACAATATCTTCAGGCAGATTTTTTCTTAATACCTGAGAAGCATTTTTTAACTGGCCTAATAAAAGCTCTTCTTCTTGCGGTGTTACTTTTTTTCTTCTTACGTGATCTTTAATTAAATCGTATGTTCCTGTTGTTAAAATAATATTTTGTGACATAACTTTCTTGTTTGCTTCATTTTGCATAGGGTATAACAAACAACTCTTCACCAAATAGCGCATTGCTTTCAGTGATATCATATCCTAAAAAAATGAAGATTAAATAAATAAACTAATAAATGGAGGTTCCCTGCCTAGAGCTGCGACAGGGCACAATTAATAAACTCTTTTGAGCTTTTCAAGAAAGTATCATCATGCAAATACAATAATGTGCACATTAAGCACATTAAACAGCTATTTACTAAATACGAATTTGCAATTACCATAATGATAAATATAATCAGATGGCAAGATACATTCTTTTCTTACAAAAAGCAAATAATAACGATTAGAAAGAGGTGTGCTTTTATAAATCTCAAAAATGAGTATTTAATAATTCAACAGCCATATTTATAAGCAAAAACCCTCTCCTAATAAAAGCCAAAACAACAGCAGTGATCTAATACCTTGATGACAAACCCAAAAAAAAATCTTAATTTCGCCTTTAAATAAGAAAGGATAAAATGAAGGTCTGTATTGCTGAGAAACCAAGTGTAGCACGCGAAATAGCATCCGTTTTGGGCGCAAATACCAAACACGACGGATATTATGAAGGAAACGGTTATGCCGTAACCTACACTTTTGGGCATTTATGTACCTTAAAAGAACCCAACGATTACAAACCGCACTGGAAAAGCTGGGATTTGAATAATCTGCCCATGCTTCCTGAAAAGTTCGAAACCAAAGTCGTTCAGAATTCGGGAATCCAGAAGCAGTTTAAAATCATTAAAAGTCTGTTTGACAAAGCCGACTTGGTTATAAACTGCGGGGATGCCGGGCAGGAAGGAGAATTAATTCAGCGCTGGGTGATGAACGAAGCGCATTATAAAGGCGAAATAAAACGTCTTTGGATTTCATCCCTTACTACCGAAGCCATAAAAGAAGGTTTTGACAATTTAAAACCTTCTGAAAACTACGACAATTTATTCTACGCCGGATTTTCAAGAGCGATTGGAGACTGGCTTCTGGGAATGAACGCTACACGTTTGTATACCGTAAAACACGGCGGTTACAAACAAGTATTGTCTATTGGGCGCGTGCAGACACCAACACTGGCAATGGTCGTGGACCGATTTAAAGAAATCGAAAATTTCAAACCACAGCCGTATTGGGAATTGCAGACTTTATACAGAGAAACTCTTTTTAGCTACGAAGAAGGCCGTTTTCTAAAAAAAGAAGACGGAGAAATTCTGGCTGAAAAAGTAAAGGAAAGTGATTTCGAAATTGTTTCTGTTGATAAAAAGAACGGAAATGAATATGCTCCAAAACTATTTGATTTAACAGGTTTACAAGTATATAGCAATCAAAAATTCGGATTTTCGGCAGAAGAAACGCTTAAAATTGCACAGACTTTATACGAGCAGAAAGCCATTACATATCCCAGAGTTGATACAACCTTCCTTCCCGGTGATATTTACCCAAAAGTGTCTGGAATTCTGCAAAAACTGACAAACTATGCTCATTTAACAGAACCGCTTTTAGGAAAAAAAATAAAAAAATCGCCAAAGGTTTTCAACGATAAAAAAGTAACCGATCACCACGCGATTATTCCAACAGGAATCGAAATTAATCTTCCTCATAATCAGCAGCAAGTTTATGATATTATTGTAAAACGTTTTATAGCGGTATTTTACGACGATTGCCTTGTGGCAAACACCACTGTTATAGGAAAAGCAGCCGATGTAACTTTTAAAGCGACCGGTAAAGAAATCCTGAAAAAAGGTTTCCGCGTAGTTTTTGAAGATCCGAATGCTAAAGAAAAAGAACCCGATTTACTGCCGAGTTTTGTTGTGGGAGAAAAAGGCCCACACGAACCTTCTTTCCTTCAAAAAGAAACCAAACCGCCCAATCATTTTACCGAAGCAACATTACTGCGTGCCATGGAAACGGCAGGAAAACAAGTTGACGACGAAGACTTACGTGAATTGATGAAAGAAAACGGAATCGGGCGTCCGTCTACGCGTGCGAATATTATCGAAACGCTTTTTAAACGTCAATATATTGTCAGAAACAAAAAACAGGTTTTGCCAACGATAACCGGAATTCAGTTGATTGATACAATTCAGAATGAATTGATCAAATCAGCTGAGCTTACAGGTTCTTGGGAAAAGCAGTTGAAGGATATTGAAAAAGGTACTTTTACGGCGGCAGCGTTCATTAAAAATATGAAACGCATGGTAGAAGCTTTGGTTTATGAAGTGAGAAGCGAAACAAAACACGCCAATATTTCGCATGCTGCAACGATTCAGAAACCAGTTGTAAAAGCCGAAAAAAAGAAAGCTGCCGGAATTTTAGCAGAAACTTGTCCGAAATGCCAAAAAGGATATCTTATAAAAGGAAAATCGGCATTTGGGTGCAGCGAATACAAATCAGGCTGTGATTTTGTATTGCCGTATGTTTTTTTAGATAAAAAAATAACCGAAAGCCAATATTTAAGATTGGTTCAAAAAGGATCAACCGTAAACATAAAAGGCTTTAAAACCGACTCTGGAACGGTGGAAGGTTTAATTCGTTTTGAAGAAAATTACAAGCTAAAATTAGAACCCAAGAAAACCGAAACAAAAAAGGCTGTACAAGAAACATCAGATTCTTTAACCTGTCCTAAATGTAAAAAAGGAAGCATCTTAAAAGGAAAAACAGCTTACGGATGCGCCGAATATAAATCAGGATGCGATTTTAAAGTTACTTTTGAAGAAGTACGTGCTAAACTAAAAGATCAAAAACCTACGAAGGAACTTGTTTATTCGATTTTACAGGAAAGCGTTTAATCTTTTTTTTGCCACAGATTATAGGATTAGTAAAGATTTTTATTTTTCTTCACGACCCGAGTGACAGCGAACAGGCGAAGCAATTACACTAATTTGCATTGATTTTTTTCACGCAGATTGTTAAGATTTAAGCTGATATAGCAGATTTTACTAATCTGCAGAATCTTCGAGAGAAATCATTCTAATCTGTGGCCCATAAAACATTCCAATTATTCAAAACTAACTCATGAAAATTAGTGTAATTCGTGGCAACAAAATTTTTCATACTTTAGTACAATCAAAACCTATAAAAATATGTTTCAGAAAATTACTCTTTTAGCACTTGTATTAGCTGTTGTTTCCTGCCAGAAAAAAGAATCTGTAGAAAAAGATAAAATAAAAATTGCCGACTGGCTTATCGGAAACTGGGAAAACACTTCACCTGATGGTGTTTTGACTGAAAACTGGCAAAAACTAAACGACAGTACTTTCAATGCCTCCTCATACTTTGTAAAAGGAAAAGATACGATTCATTTTGAAACTATAGTCTTGGCGCAAAAAGGCGAAACCTTAACGTATTTTGCTACTGTTAAAGGTCAAAACGAAGATAAAGCCGTTGCCTTTCCGTCAACCTCAGAATCTGACAAACAATTGGTTTTTGAAAATGGCAAACACGATTATCCTCAAAAAATCACTTACACAAAAGGTGCAAATAACACTTTGACCGCCGAGATTTCAGGTAATTTGAATGGAAAACCGAGTTCTGAGAAGTTTGTTTTGACGAAGAAATAACAAAATGATCTGTTCCTACGGAACTCTAAATTTGTTATGCATTAAATTTTCAGCGGATTAATCCCGAAGCCTCGGGACGTTGCTGCAATATGATCTATTCCTTCGGAATTTAAATTCCAAAAAAAGAACCATTTGGTTTAACAAATTTTCTAGAACCGGATTAAAATCCGGTTTCTAAATAATTTTCAAAATATTAAAAGAACCATCGGTTCAAACAATCTTCAAAAAAAATTTGCGTCAGCGCCTCTCCACAAAAACCGATAAAAACTCAGTACCTCAGCACCTTAGATCCTCAGCACCTTAAAAAAATCACTCATTCTCCCCTATCTTATTTACCATAAAAATCATGAGAATACCTAAAAGCGCCATAATTAAAAACGCCCATTTCATACTTAGATATTCAGAGATAAAACCAACCATTGGCGGTACTAATAAAAATCCCAGATAACCAATTGTAGAAATAGAAGTTAATGCCGAACCGCTGCTTAGTTTTGAAGACCTTCCGGCAATACTAAACACTAAAGGAACTACGCAGGAAACCCCAAAACCAATTAAAACATATCCGAAAATAGTAGGATAAGCATAAGGCAGGATAAAACAAATTCCAAAACCAGTGGTAATTAAAATACCGCTGTAAAGCAGAATTTTTTTAGTTCCAAATTTCATTACGCCATAATCTCCAAACAAGCGTCCCAAAGTTACAGCCGTAGCAAAAAAGACAAACGCGGCACTAGTTAATTTTGGTGAAGCTTTCAATATATTCTCAAAATAAATACCACTCCAGTCGTACATCGTATTTTCGCAAGCCATAGAAACAAAACAAATCAGGGCAAACTTTACAAGGTTTTTTTCCGGCATCGAAAAGAACTTCTTTTTAACCGGTACAGGCTCATTATGAATACTCATGGGATAAAAACAAGCCGTTAGTGCGAGCATAAAAACACTTACACCCAATAAATGATGAGAGGGCGCAATTTTTTGTGTCACCATTACATAACCTAAACCAGCTCCCGAAAAAACCGCAATACTCCAAACTGCATGGAAACGGGTTATAATAGATTTTGGATATAATTTCTGCACCTCCAGAGATTGTGCATTGATAGATAAGTTGAAAATATTACGAGAAGCTCCAAATATTAAAAGAACAATAACCAGCTGCCATACAAAAGCAACCAAGCCCGGTAAAGACAAAACAATATTAAACATAATTGCGCCCAACAGCATGATATAACGGCTGCTATATTTGTTTAAAAGCTTTCCTGTAAAAGGCATGGTGAGCATCAACCCTATTGGAAAAGCAAATAAAACTGCTCCAAATTGTGCTTCAGATAAATGAAGTTGTGCCTGTATATGCGGAATTCTGGAAACCCAGGAAGAATAACCAAATCCCGAAAGGAAAAAGAATACAGTATTTGCAATACGATATCCTCTAGGTGTATTTTGGATTTTTTTGAAGAAAGGTAAAATCATGAAGTCTTTTTTTCAGATTGCAAAATTAAAGCTTTTAAAACGAATTATTGTCTCATTTACACTTTAATCTATACGTACAAGTTTTCAGTTTTATTTCAGAAAAAACAAAAGACTTTTCTTTCTTATTTAAATTAAATCAGGTCAGGTCAAAATGATTTCAAATAATATTTGTTAACAAAATTATAATTTTTACATTTGCATTGTTTTTATTTATTCTAAATAAAATTAATTATAAACCAACTAAAAAGAACAATGAATTACCTTAATTTGAAAACATCCCGTTTTCTACTTACAATCAGTTTTCTATTTACGTTTCTTGCTTCGTTTGCCCAAAACAACGGAAAAATAAAAGGAACCATTACCACATCAGACGGTGAAGAAGCAGCCGGAGTCAACATAGTTTTAAAAAATTCAAAATACTGGACAATCTCAGACGACAGCGGAAATTTTGATTTTAACCGGGTAAAACCAAATACCTATATTTTACAAGTATCGCTGGCCGGATACGAAACTCTTGAAAGCGAAGTAATCGTTGCTGAAAGTGAAACCACTGAAATTAATTTAAAATTAAAGGTTTCTAACAAAGAATTGAAAGAAGTTGTAATTAACGGCAAGAAAAGCAATTTATCTAAAAAAACAGACTACGTGGCAAGAATGCCATTGAAAAATTTAGAAAATCCACAGGTATATAATGTTATACATAAAGAACTTTTGCAGGAACAAGTGGCCGTTGATATTAGAAGCGCGGTTCAAAATGCTCCTGGTGTAACTTCAAAAATTTATCCTTCGGGAGGACTTGAAATTAGTTTTAGAGGATTCAGCACGGGAGTTAATGCCCGAGATGGTATGGAAACACTTTCAGGAAGAAGTTCGCTTTCTATCGATAATGCAGAACGAATTGAGGTTTTAAAGGGGCCTTCGGGAACTTTATTTGGATCGTCTGTTTCTTCTTTTGGAGGTGTCGTTAATTTAGTTACCAAAAAACCTTTTGAAACCCAAAAAACAGAAATCTCATATACAGGAGGAAGCTTTGGTTTACAGCGTATTGCAGTAGATTTTAATATGCCTTTAACTCAGGATAAAAAAGTATTATTTAGAGTAAATGCTTCTGCCAATACAGAAAATAGTTTCTTGGATTATGGCTTTAATAAAACAGTTTTATTTGCACCAAGCCTTATCTATAAAGCTACGGACAAATTAACGTTTAGTTTAGACACTGAGATCTTCAATACAAACAACACCCGCCCTACTTACGGCCGCTCGTATGCAGCAGGACTTACCAACCCAACTGATCTGAAAATAGATTACAGAAAAAGTTTATTTGCTGATGATGCCGATGCCAGAACATCATCTCCTAAAATATATTTTCAGGGAGAATATAAATTATCAGACAACTGGAAATCTACCACCTTATTTTCCTGGGTAGATGAAAGAGTAAGTCACAGTTATCAATATTATACGGTATGGAATTCGCCAACAGAAGTACAACGAATGGTATCTCGTTTTGGACCAATACACAATACCTTTACCAATATACAGGAAAACATCAATGGCGAGTTTTCTACCGGAAGCATCAAGCATAAATTATTAGCAGGTGTTAATTACAGATTTACAAAAGGAACTTTTAAATATGCCACAACACCTGCTCTGGATGTAGTAGATGTAACCAAAGATTTTGAACCTATTAGAAAAGATCAGGTTGATGCTGCTTTAAAAGGTATGGAATTTGGAGTTCCAAATGAACAGACTTTCAGCGTTTATGCCTCAGATGTTATTAGTTTTACAGATCGTTTATCAGCAATGCTGAGTCTTCGTTTTGATAATTTTGTTCAGAAAAAATTAGAAGATACTCCAGGTTATAATCAAACTGCTTTATCTCCAAAATTAGGTTTAGTATATGAATTGGTGAAAGATCAGGTTTCTTTATTCGGAAATTATATGAATGGTTTTCAAAATTCAGGTCCGGTAAATCAACCTGACGGAACATTATTAATTTTAAAACCAATTTACGCTAATCAATACGAAGGCGGTGTTAAAGTGGAAGGATTTGATAAAAAAGTAAGCACAACACTTAGCTACTATAACATCACTATTGATAATGCTACCAGAACAACTCCTGACGGTTTTAATGTTCAGGACGGAAAACAAGTAAGCAAAGGAATTGATTTTGAGTTTATTGCTAATCCTTTTTCTGGCTTAAATATTATAGCAGGTTATGCTTATAATGACAATCGTATAGTAAAATCATCCGATGTTTCTATTGAAGGAAACAAAGCAAGCGGAGCACCAGAAAATGTAGTAAACTTTTGGTTGTCTTATAAATTTCAAAACAAACTAAAAGATTTGGGATTTGGTTTCGGCGGTAATTATGTAGACAAACAATATAAATTTGAAGATGAAAGTTTTTACGCTCCATCTTATTCAACTTACAGCGCAACGGTGTTTTATGATAAACCCATGTGGAGAGTTGGGGTTAAATTCAATAATATCACCAATACCAAATATTGGGACTCTTACGGAATGGCGCAAAATCCTGCTAACTTTCTGGTTAACCTGACACTAAAACTTTAAGTCCTTATTTATACAAAAACCATTCGTTAACGCGAATGGTTTTTTACTTTATAAGACTACCTTTTTATAACAAAAAATATTAAAAAACATTGCATATAAAATTCATTCTTGTATTGTTAAAAAAATTAAAATTTCTACATTTGCGTTGTTTATATTTATTCTAAATAATTGCACTAACCAAATTAAACCAGGAAAAAAAATCATGAATCATTTTAACCAAATTACAAAGCACATTCTTTATGTAATCTGCTTGTTCTTTATTTGCACCGGTATTATAACTGCCCAGCAAAATAATGGTAAAATCAAAGGAAACATTACGACATCTGACGGAGAAATGGCCGCTGGAGTAAATATTATTCTTAAAAACTCAAAATACGGAACTATCTCTGACGAAAATGGTGCTTTTGAATTTGGACGCGTAAAAGCGAATACTTATACGCTTCAGGTTTCATTATCCGGTTACGAAACTTTAGAACAGGAAGTAATAGTTTCAGGCAGTGAAACGACAACTTTAAACTTACAGCTCAAAGTTTCAAACAAACAATTAAAAGAGGTTATTATTACTAATTCCAGAGGAAAAGCTTTCCCGAAGCAAAGCACATACGTTTCTAAAATGCCTCTTAAAAATGTTGAAAATCCTCAGGTGTACAATATCGTTTCATCTGAATTGATGAAAGAACAAGCCATTACCTCTTATGACGATGCTTTAAAAAATGTTCCGGGAATTCAAAAATTATGGGAATCTACAGGACGCGGTGGTGACGGAGGCTCTTATTATTCCTTACGTGGTTTTGAGATTCAGGCTAATGTTGTTAACGGATTACCAGGTTTAACAAGCGGAAGTTTAGACCCTGCAAATATTGAACGAATTGAAGTTATTAAAGGACCGTCCGGGACGTTATTTGGAAGTAGTTTAGTGAGCTACGGCGGATTGATTAATACCGTTACTAAAAAACCGTACAGCGGTTTTGGCGGCGAAGTATCTTATCTTGCCGGAAGTTTTGGCCTAAACAGAGTTACTGCAGATATCAATACGCCGCTTGACGATGCTGATAATGTGGCTTTCAGAATCAATGCAGCGTATCAAACAGAAAACAGTTTCCAGGATGCAGGATTCCGTACTTCGATGTTTGTTGCTCCTTCTCTTTCTTATAAAGTAAATGATAAATTATCTTTCCTTATTAATACGGAATTTATGTTCGAAGAAAAAACAACCCCTTCTATGTTGTTTTTAGGAAGAGATGCTCCGCTGCAATTTAAAGATTTGGCCGATTTAAATTATAAAACTGATTTGTCTTTTTACAGCAACGATTTACCAATGAAAAATCCGAGATTTAATTTGCAGGGACAAATGACATATAAAATCTCTGATCAATGGACCTCTCAGACCGTATTATCAAGAACCTCAACTAAATCAAAAGGTTACTATTCGTATATTTATGATAATGAAAATGGAAACCGTGATTTTGGGTTTTGGATAACAAAAGAAAACTCTCAAACCGCTACTACAGATATCCAGCAAAATTTTATTGGAGATTTTAAAATAGGCAATATGCGAAATCGTCTTGTAGTGGGTGTAGATTACTATGAGCGAAATTCTATGTTTGCAGGTTCTGGTTATGGAAAATTATACAATGTAACGGCTCAGGGCGCAGTAACACAGCTGGATACTATAAATACTTATTACCTTAGTCAAACTTCGGTAGATAAATTATTAGCCGGAGAAGAAGGACCAAATTATCATTCTAAAGATGCGACTTACAGCGCTTATGCATCAGATGTATTAAACATTACACCTACTTTGCTGGTAATGGCAAGTTTAAGAGTGGATTATTTTGATACCGAAGGAAACATTAAAGTAGATACAGATGATTACACTCAGACAGCATTATCTCCAAAATTTGGACTGGTTTACCAGCCAATAAAAGATCAATTGTCTGTTTTTGCCAATTACATGAACGGATTTAGAAATGTCGCTCCATCAGCAATATATGATGCCAATGGAGATTTCATAGGTTCCAAAACTTTCGAACCTGAGCACGCTAATCAATTAGAAGCCGGAGTAAAAGCAGATCTATTTTCAGGAAAATTAACGGCAACTGCAAGTTACTATGATATTAATGTTGCCAATTTGGTTACAAGCAATCCAATGTATAGCTCACAAGGCGGTGAAGCAAGAAGTCAAGGTTTTGAATTTGATTTGAATGCAGCGCCTCTAAAAGGCTTAAGCATTATTGCAGGATACAGTCATAACGACAGCAAAATTACAAAAGGAGACGAAAACAACGTTTGGTTAGACCAAGGTAAAAGACCTTTTTGGTCAGGGCCAAAAAACTTAGTCAATCTTTGGGCAACATATAAATTTGATGAAGGTTTATTAGAAAATTTCGGTCTTGGTTTTGGAGGAAATTATGCCAGCGAAAATGCAATTTTAGACAGTTCTGTTACAGGAAAATTCGTTTTGCCGGAATACACTGTTATCAATGGTTCTGTTTTTTATAATTCAAACAAAGTCCGTGTAAGCTTAAATGTAAACAATATTACCAATAAAGATTATTTTAACGGAGGCTGGTCTACAGTTAATCCGCAGAAACCTAGAAATGTTGTAGCAAGTTTTGCTTATAAATTCTAAAAACAAATTGGTCACGCAGGCTGAGAAGTCATTTGTCAGGCTGAGCGAAGTCGAAGCCCACCACGAACTGCACATTCCCTTAGACTTCGCTCAAGGTAACACTATAAATATCAAAGACGGACTAATATTAATTAGTCCTCTTTTTTTTTTGAAATATATAGAAAACAAGATTCATCCCAAACTCTTGAAATTTCACTATTTTTATTAATAATTAATCTAAATAAGCATTGTTTAAATAATATTAAACCTTACATTTGTAACAACAAAAAATAACCGATGAATTAAAATCCGAGTAATTACACGGCTTTTTTTAATATTAATTTTAAATCATATATCATGAAATCAAAAACTTTTAAGTTAATAACATTTGCTTTTTTAATGCTTTTTGCAGCACCTCAGCTTTTTGCTCACGCCCTTTGGATCGAAACTAAAGCTACTGGAACAAAAGGAAAAGCTCAGGAAATTTCTGTTTACTTTGGAGAATTCTCTGATAACGACATTACAAAAGCTGACAAATGGTTTTCTGATTTAAAAGATTTCACTTTAATCGTAATTTCTCCTTCAAAAAAAGAAACTAAACTTACTTCAAAAGCTTTGGATAATAAATACCAGGCATTTTTTACTCCAACCGAAGACGGTGTTTACACTATTGTAATGCAGCATACGGTAAAAGATGTTTACGGAACAATGAAACTAGATTATAATTCGAGTGCAAATGTAGTAGTTGGCAGTAAAGCTGAAGGAAACACTATTGCATCCAACACAAATAAAATTGCTGTGTTCTCAGAAAATGCAGATACTGCAAAAAAAGATGCCAAAATTACTGGAGTTGCTTCTTATGACGGAGCGATCGCTAAAGAAGCAAAAATTAAGGTAATAGCTCCAAATGGATGGGAAAAAGAATTATGGACAAACGACAAAGGAGAATTTTCTTTTACCCCAATCTGGTCTGGAAATTATATGGTAGAATATGCTCATACTGACAAAGCTGCGGGAGATCACAACGGTAAAAAATATGATGAAATCTGGAAAATGGCTACATACTTAATTACAGTTAAATAATTTTCAAAATCTGTTTTTTAGATTTAATTTTCAATTAAACCTTGTTCTTATGAGCAAGGTTTTTTTGGCTCTACTCTTTTTATAAAAAATTAAAACAACAAAACCTACATCTTAAGACAATCTTAAGATAAAACTAATTAAACTTTAAGAAAGAAAAGCCATTCATAATTTTTTGTTAAGCTATTTGTGTCTCTATATTTGCACTCGATAATTTTTATTGAATCTAAATAAACAACATGAGACATCATTTACTATTATTATTATCTTTAATAAGCTTTGCATCTTACAGTCAAAATTATGCCAGTACAGAATACAATGGTACAGCGACTGATACCGTAAAAGGTAAAAAAGGAGAAACTTTAAACGAAGTAATTGTTACTAAAGGCAAAGAACCTAAACCTGTAACCGCAGTTCGTTCCGGATTAAAACCAATGGATAATCCACAGGCTATTCAAGTTATTGGTTCTGAAGTTATCGAACAGCAGCAAGCCATTAGATTAAGTGAAGTACTAAAAAACGCAAATGGTGTTTATGTTGGTTCTGCCAGAGGAGGTGCTCAGGAATCTTTTTTCTCAAGAGGATATGACATGTCTGCAAACAATATGTTTAAAAACGGTTTTCGCTACAATGCAGGTTCTATTCCCGATGTCTCAGGTTTAGATAAAGTTGAATTTCTGAAAGGAGGATCGGCTTTAATGTTTGGAAATGTAGCTCCGGGAGGAATCTTA
Source organism: Flavobacterium johnsoniae (assembly GCF_001879205.1). Classification (GTDB taxonomy): domain Bacteria; phylum Bacteroidota; class Bacteroidia; order Flavobacteriales; family Flavobacteriaceae; genus Flavobacterium; species Flavobacterium johnsoniae_A. The sequence goes on along the minus strand of NZ_MLFK01000007.1, from coordinate 199,299 downwards.
AATCTGGTTACAAAAACACCTCAGTTTAAAAGAGGAGGCGAAATATCTATGCAAATGGGAAGTTTTGCCTACTATAAACCATCTATCGATTTTTACGGTCCATTAAGCAAATCGATCGCTTTTAGAATTAATGGTTCTTACGAAAACTCAGAAAGTTTTAGAGATGTGGTAAAAAACGAACGTTTATACGTCAACCCATCGTTTCTTTTTGATGTAAGCCAAAAAACACAAATTACAATACAGGGAGATTATTTAACTGCCGACTGGACTCCAGATTTTGGAACCGGAATTATTGGAAAACAAATTTTAGATTTACCTCGTAATGCTTTTTACGGATCGCTTTGGTCAAATGGTAATACAAAATCAGCAAGTGCATCGGTATTAGTAAATCACGATTTTAACAGAAACTGGAAATTAAATTTTAATTCTTCTTTCCAAACCTATAACAGAGGAAGTTATTCTACTGCACAATTATCAGGATTAGAAACGTATGCCACTCCTGGTGACTGGAACAGAGCTTTATCTAAGAATAAAAACTTAGAACAGATATATGGAGATCAATTGAGTTTACAAGGGAACTTCAATACAGGATCTGTAAAACACCAAATCTTTACAGGTGCAGACTGGGAAAACTCTTTTGCAACGGCTTATACGTATACCTTTGATGAAAAATATGTTCAAACAGGTGTAAAAGACGGGCAGCCAGTTTACGGCCCAACTCTTTATGACAACATAAACTTATTCACTTTTGACCCGAGCAAGCAAAGAACGGACATCCCAACTACTGACAGAGCAACTCAAATAGCAAAAACAGAAACAAATCGTTTTGGGGTTTACTTTCAGGATTTAATTTCTATTACAGATAAATTTAAAGTATTAGCTGGTCTTCGCTGGTCCTGGCAGGAAGCTGAAGTAAGCACATATAAAGAAACACTTGTAGGATCAAAACAAACTGTTGCGCCAGAAGACGCTGTTCCAACTATTACTCCAAAACGTTTAGATAATGCATTTTCTCCAAAAGTTGGATTGGTATATCAGCCTTTAAAAAACATGTCATTATTTGCTAGTTACTCTAGTTCATTTTCACCAAATACAGGAACAACAGTTGATTTAAAACCACTAGAAGCTTCAATTATAGATCAATATGAAGCCGGAATTAAAAAAGATTTCTGGAATGGTGCTTTAAGTACAAACATAACAGTATATCAAATTACAAATAGCAACTTAGCACAAACTGCTGAACTAAATCCTGATGGATCTCTTAATACAGATACAACTAAAAAAACTTTAGGAGGCGGAACAAAAAGTAAAGGAGTTGAAATTGATATTACTGCAAGACCTGTTGAAGGCTTAAGTATTATTGGAGGTTACAGCTACAATGATATGCGCTATACCAATACATCTGGAACTAGCGGAAGTTTTGTAACAGGCGACCGTGTAGCAAGAACTCCTGCAACTACGGCTAATCTAAGTTTCTTTTACACGGTACCAGAAGGATTCTTTAAAGGTGTTTCGGTTGGAGCAATTGGAAATTATATTGGAAACCGTTTAGGCGGATGGAATGACGATTATTTATGGACAGCTGTTAAACCTACACCTGCAAACCCTAAACCAGATCCTGCTTATATAGTAACTATTAGAGATCGTGATATTCCATTAGAAGCTTACACAACAATCGACGTTTCGGCCGGATATACCTGGAGAAAAATTTCGATTCTTTGCAAATTATCCAATATTACAAACGAGTTGAATTATACAGTTCACGAAAATTACAGTGTTAACCCAATTGCACCTCGTCAGGTAATGACAAGTTTACGTTATAAATTCTAAAATTTTGAATTAGATTTTTACTTTCGGAATGTTTTCTGATCAGCAGAAATAAAAATGTTTTCGGAAAATTTAAACCTCATCTTAAAACAGTTGAGGTTTTTTATTTTGTTAAAAATGTATCTCAATTTATAAGTACTTTTGTCTGCAAATACCATTTAAAACTTAAAACCAATATGTCAGATTCTACAAAAAACCAATTAAAGAAAAGTTTAGGCCTAAGTTTTAATATTGCCGTGTTAATTGGAGGAACCATTGGGGTTGGTATTTTAAGAACTCCCGGAGATATAGCAGAAATGCTTAACAATTACTGGCTAATAATTGCCTCGTGGCTTTTTGGCGGTTTGTATGTTTTGCTGGGTGCTAATTCATATGCAGAACTTGCTACAATGTTACCAAAAGCCGGAGGATCATATAATTACATAAAAAGAGCTTTTGGCGAATACGCCGGATTTCTTTCCGGATGGTTTGATTATATTACTAATGTTATTCCGCCTGCATTTTATTGCATTGTAATTAGTGAATACATTATTATTCTGTTTCCGGCTTTGTCGAATTATTCAACGATAATGGCAATTTCATTATTAGCCGGTTTTGTTAATTCACTTAAGCGGGCTAAAAAACGGAAGCACCATTCAGCAGATAACCAGTTTGTTAAAAGTAATTTGTTTTGTGGCTTTAGTTACAGCTTGCTTTATGTATACCGGCGTTGAAGTTCCGGCAATTAAAACCGATAGTTCCTTCTTTCAGGTTGGGCTTATTTTTGGATTTTTTAAATCATTACAACTCATTATAGGAACATACAACGGCTGGAACAGTGTTTGTTTTTTTGCCGAGGAAAATGATGATCCAAGTAAAAATATTCCGAAATCTTTATACAGCGGTGTTTTGCTGGTTGTTGCTATTTATGTTTTGGTAAATGTCGCTTTCTTTCATGTTCTGCCTATTGAAACTTTAGCCAAATCGAATCTCGCTGCTGCCGATGTAGCTAAAATTCTTTTTGGAAAAAACGGTGCCATAATCGTTACCGTAATTTCAATTTTTTCTTTAATCAGTATTCTGAATGCTTTTATGATGATTCCGCCAAGAATTCTTTACGGATTAAGCCGTGACGGATTTTTTATCGAAAAAGGAACACAAGTCAATAAAGGAGGAACACCAATTGTGGCGCTATTGGTTTCGTCTCTTTTCAGCCTGTTTTTAATTTGCATTGGCTCGTTTGAAGTATTGTTTTCTTTCGCAGCTTTTATCTCCATAATTGTTTGGGGACTGGCTTATTTTTCACTTTTAAAACTAAGAACAAAAGAACCAGATTTACCAAGACCTTATCGTTCCTTTTGGTATCCGTGGACAACGATAATTGCTATTACAGCTTCTATCGCTTTACTGATTGGTTTTATTTACAGCGACCCCAAAAGTTTTATTATCATCGTTGGAATTACAGCTGTTTCATATCCTTTGTTTTTGGTTTTGAAGAAGAAAAACTAGTATTCTCTTGTCCTCGTTCCTCATAATGACAAAACAAAAAAAGCTGTCCAATGGACAGCTTTTTTTATTATAAAGATATTTAATCATTATTCTTATTTCAACCCAGCTAAACTCTGCTCGATTGTAGCAATTTTTGCTAAAGCATCCGCTTGTTTTTGTTTTTCTATGTTTAAAACTTTTTCCGGAGCTCCGTTTACGAATTTCTCGTTTGAAAGTTTTGTTTCTACAGATTTCAGGAATCCTTTTGTGTAATTCAATTCTTCTGTCAATTTTGCAATTTCGGCTTCAACATCAATATTTCCGGTAATCGGAATAAAATATTCATTTGATTTTACACGGAAAGACAACGCACCGTCCACTTTTGCACTAACATATTCAAAAGCAGAAACATTCCCTAATTTCGTTATAATCGAATCAAAATAAGTCGTCAGGTTCTCGCTGTTAATGGCTTTTAATTCGATAGCATCTTTCATGGCGATATTTTTCCCTTTTCTAATCGTTCTAATTCCTGAAATTACTTCCGTAATATTATCAAAATCTGCAATTAGATCAGCATTAAATGGTTTCAATTCCGGCCAAGTCGATACAATTAAAGCTTCCTCCGGAGTTCTTTCTGCAATTAACTGCCAAATTTCTTCTGTTAAGAATGGCATAAACGGATGAAGTAATTTTAAATTGCTTTCTAATAATTCAATTGCTTTATCAAACGTTGCTTTATCAATTGGCTGTTGGTACGCCGGTTTAATCATTTCTAAGAACCAAGAACAGAAATCATCCCAAACCAGTTTATAAATAGCCATTAATGAATCTGAAATTCTGTATTTTTCAAAATTATCTTCAATATCAACTAATGTCTGCTGCAATTTTGCTTCGTACCATTCGATCGCCACTTTTGATGATTCCGGCTGCGAAATAGTTTCAGAAACTTCCCATCCTTTAATTAATTTGAAAGCATTCCAAATTTTGGTAGAGAATGATTTCCCCTGCAGACATAATTCTTCATCAAACATAATATCATTTCCGGCAGAAGCACTTAAAAGCAATCCTACACGAACCCCATCGGCACCAAATTTATCGATCAAATCTAAAGGATCAGGAGAATTCCCTAATGATTTAGACATTTTACGGCGTTGTTTATCACGAACTAAACCTGTTAAGTATACATTGGTAAATGGTTTTTCACCTGCATATTCATAACCAGCAATAATCATTCTCGCAACCCAGAAAAACAAGATATCCGGACCTGTAACCAAGTCGTTTGTTGGATAATAGTACTTAAAATCCTCATTTTCCGGATTAACTACTCCATCAAAAACGGACATTGGCCATAACCATGCAGAAAACCATGTATCTAATGCATCAACATCTTGTCTTAAGTCAGATGTTGTAAGTGAATTGTTAGATGTTCTTTCTTGTGCTAACTTTAACGCATCTTCGATGTTTTCAGCTACAACAAAATCTTCTTTTCCGTCTCCATAATAAAACGCAGGAATTCTGTGTCCCCACCATAATTGGCGGGAAATGTTCCAATCGCGAATATTGTTTAACCAATGCGCATAAGTATTCTCGAAACGTTTTGGATGTAATTTAATATCTCCAGTTTCTAAAACTGATTTGATTGCCGGTTTTACCAATTCTTCCATTTTCAGGAACCATTGGTCAGATAATCTTGGTTCGATTACTGCTTTCGTTCTTTCTGATGTTCCTACTTTATTTAAGTGGATTTCAGTTTTTGCTAAAGCTCCAATTTCTTCTAATTCTTTTGCAATTTCGGTACGAACCACAAAACGGTCTTTTCCCTGATAATGTAATCCGAAGCTGTTTAATGTAGCATCTTCATTAAAAATATCAACGATTTCAAGATTATGTTTTTCACCCAGCGTTTTATCGTTCATATCGTGCGCAGGAGTTACTTTTAAACATCCCGTTCCGAATTCTACATCTACATATTCATCTTCGATAATCGGGATTACTCTGCCACATATTGGAACGATTGCTTTTTTACCTTTTAAGTGTATAAAACGCTCATCATTCGGATTGATACAAATTGCCGTATCTCCAAAAATAGTTTCAGGACGAGTTGTTGCAATGGTCAGGAAATCTTCTGAACCTTCAATTTTATATTTTAAGAAAAATAATTTTCCTTGTTGTTCTTCGTAAATAACTTCTTCGTCAGACAAAGTTGTTTTAGCTTCCGGATCCCAGTTAACCATACGGTAACCTCTGTAGATTAATCCTTTGTTGTATAAATCTACAAATGATTTAATTACAGCTGCCGACATGTCCGGATCCATCGTAAATTTGGTACGTTCCCAATCGCATGAAGCACCTAATTTCTTAAGCTGTTCAAGTATTGTTCCGCCATATTTGTGTGTCCATTCCCAAGCATGTGCAAGAAATTCTTCGCGTGTTAAATCATTTTTATTGATTCCTTCTGCTTTTAGTTTAGCCACAACTTTTGCTTCGGTAGCAATAGAGGCATGATCCGTTCCTGGTACCCAACAAGCGTTGAATCCTTTAAGACGGGCTCTACGAATTAAAACATCCTGAATAGTATTATTCAACATATGTCCCATATGCAAGACACCAGTGACGTTTGGAGGCGGAATTACAATAGTATACGGCGTTCTATGATCTGGCTCTGAATGAAAATAGTTGTTTTTCATCCAATACTCATACCATTTGTTCTCAATCGTCTTAGCGTCAAATTGTGCTGGAATTGTCATTTATATATGTTTAATCGTTTATTTGTTTAACCGTTCAATCAGTTTTAATTGTTTATCTGCTTAATTGTTTAGTCGTCCTATATTCTTTTGACTCTTTTTTTAATCATCATTCGACTAAACGAATTAACGATTAAACAATTAAACACAAAATTGGTTCAATTTTTGTAATTATAACTGACAGCAAAAGTAAATAATTAAGTAGACTATAAAAAACGAATTAATAATTTGTGTGTTAATTAAAACAATGTATATTTACTTACAACTTAAAAACAATTTCAAAATGAAAAATGCAGCCTCTTTTATTGCAGTCATATTGTTTAGCGCAATAGGTTATGCACAAAACGGCCCAAAAATTGAATTTGCAGCCCCGGACAATACCATTGATTATGGTAAAATTTCAAAGACTGACAATGGAGTACGCTCCTTTGAGTTTACTAACACAGGCGATGCTCCGTTATTGATTATTGGTGCTGAATCGACAGTTAGTTCAATAGTTGTTACTAAACCCGCAGCAGCTGTAATGCCAGGTAAAAAAGGTAAAATAGATGTAAAATATAATATGGCTGCCGGACCAATTCGTAAAACAATTACTGTTGAAACAAATGCCGTAAATTATCCTGACGGCCGAGTTGCCCTTAAAATTAAGGGAGAAGTTTTGTAAAAAAAATAAATCTAAAAAATAGTAAAAGCCGTTTCTTTAATAAGGAACGGCTTTTTTTATAATCATTTAAAGTCACGTTTTGATGATTTTGTCATTTCGATGAAGGGATAAATGACAAGATTGGCTACTTTTCTGTTTTCTCAGCACACTCCGCGCCATCAAATTTATATTTTACACGGTCGAAATCGATAGGTTTGTCTTTAACCAAATATGTTACTCCCATTGTAGTCTGCATAGTTCCGTTTCCTAATATAAGCTGTTTATCACGTTTTAAAAGTGCCATCGGATTTTTGAAAATTTTATCTTTATTTGCTGAATCCTTAAAGGTATAAGCTATAAATAAGGTATCACCATGAAACTCACCTGCAACTTCACCCGTTCTTACTGTCGAAGGAGCGACTTTCATGACCATATCGCCGGTTAATTTTCCGTTTTTTAAAGTATTCAATTTTAAGTCTATAGTATCCTGTTCGTATATGGCTTTATAGCAGTCCGTACTTACAATTTTTTCCCCTTCCGCTTTTGCTGCTTCGGCTTCTTTTTGTTTTTCTTCATTTTTACAACTTTGGAATCCTATACAGATTACAAGCAGACACGGTAAAATTAGATTTTTCATATTTCAATGTTTTGTTCAAGGTTATTCTATAAAATTAAATAAAAAAGAAATCAACAGAAAGCGTTTTTCAAAATTTTCCATAAAAAACAAAACCCAACAGGGTTTTGGAACCTGTCGGGCTTATATACTGTTCTATAACTAGGTTTAATTAAAACACATAGAAAACTATCTGTTATAAAAATGTTTCTTTTTATATTCTTCTGTACCTATAAAAATTACAAATTCTTAATTACAAATTCAGATCTTCTGTTTAATTCGTGTTCTTCTTCGGAGCAGGCTTCATCAGGTTTGCATTTTATAATGGGCACCGATTCTCCGTAACCTTTTGCTGAAACACGTTTGGCATCGATGCCGGATTGAATGATAAATTCTCGGGTAGAATTGGCTCTTTTTTGAGATAAATCGGCATTGAATTTTTCGTTTCCTCGCGAATCAGTATGCGACCCAATTTCGATAACCATGCCCGGATATTTCTTCATTAACTCCACAACACGGCCTAAAATAACTTTAGATTCTTTACGAATGTACCACAAATTGTAGTCAAAATAAATAGGATCTGTTTTGATGATTAAACGATCTTTATCCCGTACGACATCTTTTTCCTTTTCGAGAATTTCTTTTACTTTTTCATTCTTTTTAACTTCAGCGGCGACAATAGCTGCTTCTTTTTCTTTTTTCTCTTTTTGTTTTAATGCGATTGCGGCAAGTTCTGTTTTTTTCTTGTTTTCTTCTTCTATAATAAGCTCCTGTTTTCTTTTCTTTTCGGCATTTTCTTTTTCTTCGAGTTTGATTGCCTCTAAAGATTTTAATGCCAATGAAGCATCGTTCACTTTGTCTCGGATTTTATCCAAAGTCAATGTTACAGACTCGTTGGTGTATTTTTCCTTGAAAGCCGAAACTTTATAAGAAGCTTCGCAGGCAGCTGTAAAACTAAATTTTCCATCGGCAGAAGTGGTAATGGTATTCAGCGTTTTATTTTCTGAGTCCTGTAAAATTACGGTTGCATTTTCTAGCGCAAGTTTGGTATCAATATCTGTAATTATTCCGGCGATAAACTGCTTACAGTCTTCTACAATTAAGTCTTTGATTTCTTTAAATTGATAAATATCATCACTTCCCTTTCCTCCTTCTCTATTCGATGCAAAATAACCTTGTTTGGTTTCGGAATTAATATTGAAGGCAAAATCATCTAAATTTGAATTTAACGGCAATCCGATATTTACAGGTTTTGAATATTCATTTCCGTTTATTTCAGAAACAAAAACATCAAGAGATCCGTAACCTAAATGCCCATCTGATGAAAAGTAAAGCTTATTATCTGCGGAAGCGAAAGGAAATTGCTCTCTTTTATTGGTATTGATTTGAGGCCCTAAATTCTTTGGCGTATCAAATGCGCCTTTGTTTACATTAACAGAATAAATATCAAATGACCCTAATGATCCCGGCATATCCGATGCAAAATACAATACTTTTTCATCGGCACTTAATGCTGGATGCTCAACAGAATAATTAGGACTATTGAAAGGAAGCGATGTAATATTGGTCCATTTTCCGTCAATCAGTTCAGCTTTAAAAATCTGCAGGTTCGAAACTTTCTTATCGTCTTTCTTTTTCTTTCCGTTTTTAGAATTGTTTCGGGTAAAATACATTGTTTTGCCGTCTTTTGTAAAAATGGCATTGGATTCGTGCATTCCGGTTTTTAATTCTTTGGCAAAATAATGTACCGTAGAATCTGCCGTATTGATGTTTTGCAGTGGAATTTCAACTAAATTTAAATAGGTTTCGTTATCCCATTTGAACTTTTTATCGAATATTCCCGGTTTTAGTTTAACGCCTGCAAATACAAGATTGCCTTTATATTCAACGGCTCCAAATTCAGAATTTGGCGTATTTATGGACAGGTTTTTAATTTCAAATCTTTTTCCAATTGCCGAAACATTTTCTAAAGTTTTAAGGTCTTTTTCAAAATTAGAAATATCCTCAGGATTGGTTGATTTTGCATAATATTCTTTTAAAACTTCATTTGCATCATCATAACTATTGGTTGCTTTTAAAGTCTGGGCGTATCTAAAATAGTATTCTCTGTCTAAATTATTATTGTAGCTTTTTACCAAAAGACGATAATAGCGCTGTGCTTTGACTAAATTGTTGGTATAGAAATAAGAATCGGCTAAGTTTTTAATTACTTCCTGCGAAGGTTTTTCTTCGGCGAGCCTTTCGTATAAAACAATGGCTTCGCTGTAATAGGTTCTGTCAAAAAATTTCTTAGCTCTTGACAAGTCCTGATTTTGGGCATTTATAAACTGTATTGAAAATACGAATATAATAACGAGTAGTTTTTTCATATTTTTCATTTTAAAAGAATCTAGGTGATTTATCATATCCTTTTCCTAATAAATCCAAATCAAAAAGCAGCATAATTTCGTGTGTCCCAGAATTAAACTGACCGAAATTAGTAAGTGTGTAATCATAAGCATAACCTACTCTAAGCGATGGCGTAATGTTGATATTACATAAAGCACTTACCGAATCATCAATTCTGTATGCAGCGCCGAATTCAAATTTCTCGTTAAACAAAACATTCGCAGTAATGTCTAAAGTTATAGGTGCGCCTTTTACAAATTTTGACATAAATGCAGGCTTTAACTTCCACATATCATTAAGCTGAAAAACATAACCTGCAGTTAAAAAAGTATGTATTTCTTCAGATCCGAAGGCGTTTATGCCTGATTTTTCTTCAACATATTTTGATTTCAATAAATTAGGAACCGATAATCCAACGTATAGATTGTCTCTAAAATAATAGGCACCAACCCCAATGTTTGGTTTTGTAGCGTTTATATTTTCTGCGAAAGCAAAATCAGTTTGAGGATCTGTAAAACGAAATCCGTTAAAATTGCTTTGAATAGAAGAGAATCCGGCTTTAAGCCCCAGCGAAAGTTTGTTTTGTCCGCCTAATTTCAGGACGTATGCAAAATCAGCATAAACATTATTTTCTTTTTTGGCGCCGTCTCCAATATCATCTGAAATAAATGACAAACCAACTTCTATTTTTTCAGTTATGGCGCTGTGTCCAAAAAAGGTAAATGTTTTTGGAGCACCAACTGCACCCACCCATTGTGTTCTATACAATCCTCCAAAATTCATCATAGCCGGAACTCCTGTTGCATACGCCGGATTGATCACGCTCATATTGTACATATAATGCGTGTATTCCGGATCTTGCTGGGCCGAAACCGATAAATAAAAGAGGAAATTTATAAAGAGTATTATTTTTTTCATTTGAAACTATATTAAATAATATAAAAAGAGATTTAGCGGTTTAAATAAAGACGGCCTTGTTTTGGCGGTTTATTGTCTTTATTAAAATGCAGTACGTAAAAATAAACGCCGTTTGGTGCAACACCGCCCGCAATACCGCTCTTTTCATAATTTATCCCGTCCCAGGCCGGTTTACTTTTATCTCCTTTATACATTCCGTTTCCGTATCTGTTAAAAATTTCAAGGGTATAATTGGGGTACAAAAATTCAATATCTTTTATCACGAATGAATCGTTTACTCCATCTCCATTTGGCGAAAATCCATCGGGAATAAAAAAGTCATTAGGCACATCGTCGCAGTCTGTTAATCTAACTGTAACTTCAATATGTTCTGAAGAAAAACAATCTGACGCCGGAAAATTAAATCCGTAATATTTTCCCTGTTCTATTAAAGGAGTTGACGGCGATAATAAATTCCCATTTGCTTCTGCATCGTACCAAACTACTGTTGAAGGCACATCGGTATTATTTGATAAATCAGCAATTGTGGGATTATTCAATCCACAGAAATCTGCTCCATCCGTATTTAAAATCGGAGAAGGCGTATCGTTTATCGTAACCAAAACCATTGCCGGTTCTGATGTACAGCCTGCCGCTGAAGTTTCCTTAACATAATAATTCCCTGATTCTAAAATCGTAGTATCCGGAAGAGCTGTGGTTGATGCTGCCGTATTGTACCATTTATATTGAGGGCCTTTTGGAAATAAATTCGCAATTGTGGCTTCATCAACTTTACAAAAAGGCTGCGGATTTACAACTGGTGCAGCAGGAATTGGATTTATAATAAAACCGTCAAATACATTATTGAGGTTAACATCGCAATTGGTGATGTTATTCTTCAAATTGGTTATCGAAATAACAGTTGATCCTGTATTTAAAACCAAGTCTGTAGGAATTTGAAATTCAGTTTTCCCACCAGTAACTGGGAGAACAACTGTTTCTGAAGTACTTAAATTACTATCTGACAGCATATAGGAAATTGTTACATCAGTCAAAGTGCCTAATCCCGAAATCGCCACGGAAACCGGATCATGAAGACAACGATCATTAACCGCCACTCTGACTGTTGCAGCATTGGGCAACGGATTTATGATTAGGTTTCCTTTTATATTTGCCGTATTTGTACAACCTGTTGCGGTATTTGTAATATTTATAATGGTGATGGTTGAGGCACCGCTGTTTGCGTTTAAGTTTCCAGGAATTGTAAAGTTTGATTTTCCTCCAGATATTGTAATATTTTGTCTTTGCCCTAAAGCAAAATTATCACCAGTCACATTATAAACAATATCATAATTACCATCAGGAAGGAGCAGTGCATTTGTAAGATCTGCTAATGCATTTTTATTCTGGCATGTTGGTTCTAAAGTTAAAACTGCACCGTCTAAACGCGGAATAGGATGCACTTCCAGCTCATCTGATAAATCATTTACAATATTATTACAAGCTCCGTTGCTTGAAACATTCACAATATTGATAATTGATATTTTAAACTCACCTACTTGTCTGAAATAATAAGAAGAAATTGGAAAGTTCAACACTCCGTTAACAAAATTAGCAGTAATCGTCTGAGTACCGCCATTAGGTCCTGAAACATTAAATGTAACGCGGTATTGTCCGTTTGGAATAGGCTGAGAACCTCTTGTTAATACCGCTGAATAAGTAGCCGTTGAAATATCAGGCTCGCAAATATCTTTTATTACTTCAATTTTTGCTCCTGTAAAATCGAGTCTTTTTTCGATCGTAATTACTATAGGCTCTGTTTTATCCGGACATACTTTATTGTTTGGAGCCGCATAAACAGTATAGGTATAAGTATAGTCTCCAGGTCCGCCTGCATCATAGACTTCCTGCAGATTGACAAAATTATCACTTAAAGATGTTAAGCCGGGACCTCTCCATTCACCTCCACTATCCTGCCCCACAAGTCTGGTGCTTAAATCCAAATTAGTATAAGAAGCAAGATCTGTTTCTGCACATAGCAATAAATTTCTTGCCTTTCCTACTTCCGGCGCTTTTCTAATCGTTACGATTACGGTTGAAGATGGTGAATTTGGAGAACAGGCAAGCACAGGTGGTACTGTATAAGTGTATTGAAAAGTTCCTCCAATTCCTTTAATTGGAATAAGCTGGTCTACAATTTGTCCGGTGCTGTTTGTCCATGTTCCATTTGTATGCGGCGCCATCACAGTTCCATTGAATGCCGTAAAAAGGTTAAAAAACTCCTCATCACTACATACTGTAGCATGTGGAGCAGGAACTCCGGCATAAGCACCAATAGTAAGGGTAACTGTAGCTTTATTATCTGTACACCCAGTGGCCGCCGGTACTGTATAAGTATATCGATAATTTCCTCCCTGGCTAATGAGCTGCGCATTTAAAGTCCCCAAAACAGGGTTTAATCCGCGGGAAGTATCGTCTCCAGACCAAGTTCCTCCCGGTACAGGACTGCCTCCTAATAAAGAAAATAACGATATGTTCTGATTTACCGGATCTTCTATCGTGCAAAGATCAACATGCGCATCATTACCAGCACATTGTGAATAAATTTTTGGAGATAAAACCGTTAAAAAAATAAAAACCAATAAAAATTGTAAGAAATTAATGTAGTTTTTGACCATATATTATTATTTTCGTTAAACATAATAAAATATGAGCTTACTTTCTTAAAAAACTTAATTTTCTTATTAATTTTTAAAATAGATACAAACTAAGCCACAAATTTGAATCTAAAATGAAAATTATTAAAAAAGAAATTACAATTCATCTTCTAGTCTGAATCTAAATTTTAAAATAAGGCTGTTTCTTTCTACATCAATCGTAATCCATCTGTCTTCTTCTGATTTTAAAAGCTGATTAATCTGCTGTAAAGAATATTTGTAAGGTCTCTCGTTATTGATACTGATAATAATATCTCCTTTTTGCAGACCGCATTTTTCTGCCGCCGAATGTTTTCTGATGTTTACAATCTCATAAACCGGTTTCAATAAAAACTTATATCTAAAATTACCGCCATTATTGTTTTGATTCATTTCATTTTCACTCACTGTCGAAACCACCTGCACCGTTTCTAAATGCACCGTTTCCTGAACCCATTGAAGTCCGTTATGCTGAATGGTAATACCACTTTTATTATATGTAAAGGGGTCTGAAAATTTATTATTTTTTTTAAGATAAAGCTTTTGGTCCCTATAATCTAAAACGATATTAAATCGTTTTAAAACTTCTCCTCCAACCGATCCAATTCGGTCTTTAACCATTTTAACATTTATAATAGATAACGAATCTGGAAAAGCAACTATTGGTTTTTTAAAATCAAACTCATCGATTGAAAACATATGAATTCGTGCACGATGTCCTTCGATATCACCGCTAAACCCTTTTCCTAAAAAGTCAGGAAAGTTCTTTTTGGGAAGCTTAATTTTTGAATTTTCGAAAATCCAGAAAGCATCGCTGTTACCAATATCAATTAGTAGTTTTGCCTGAATTTCGATACTGTCTACAACAGCTGTTGTAGAAATATAAGGCTTAGACCGTTCTATAGTGATCGGAATTAATTTAAACTTTTTATCCAGCTTTTTCTGAATCTCCTGTTTGTCTTCATATACTGTTATTTTTCGTTTTTCATAATTGATTTCGACTATATTGTTCTTGAAAAATTTGTATCCAATAATTCCATTCACCGGAATACCAATATGCGACGACAAATTAAAACTCTGATCTAAAATAACATATAACATATGGTTATTCGATTTTAGTCCGTAAGTTTCAAAAGTGTTTTTTGTAGATTTAAGCCCTTCTATTTCTTTTTCAGAGCCCAGTCCTCTAAGTTTGATTTTCTCAACATTGTTAAATTTAACTTCCTGCATTTCATCCATACTAAACAAAATAGTTTCTTCTACACCTGAGTCCAGCAGAAAATTTAGTTCTATTCCGTTTACTTTAATCGGAATAAAAATCAGGTTATTTAACAATTTAAAAGGAATTACAGCCTTTTTTTTGTTGTTTTCGATAATGAAATTATCTTGAGCATTTAAACAAAAAGGCAGCAATACCACAAAAAACAACACAATATATTTTTTCATTGACAATATTTTATTATAAAATTAGTAAATATATTTATTATTGTTACATTTTTATAAGTACTCGTATTGTTTACGTTAAATTCGAAAAAAAAATGCAAATTTGCACTTCAATAAAAAATCTCATGCCAACAATTTCAAACAAAGGCAGAAACATGCCCGAATCACCGATACGCAAGCTTGCTCCTTATGCAGATATCGCAAAGCAAAAAGGACACAAAGTGTATCATTTAAACATTGGTCAACCGGATATCAAGACACCCGAAGTGGCCATCGAGGCGGTAAAAAATATTGATTTAACTCTTATAGAATACAGTCCGTCAGCCGGATATGAAAGCTACAGAAAAAAATTAGCTCAATTTTACCAACGCCAAAATGTAAATGTTAACTCAGAAGACATCATTGTTACGACTGGTGGCTCTGAAGCCCTTTTGTTTGCACTGGCCACGATTACAGATCCGGGAGATGAAATCATCATTCCGGAACCTTTTTATGCTAATTATCACGCATTTGCATCATCAACAAGTGCAACCGTTGTACCTCTTGTTTCGACTATCGAAACGGCATTTGCTTTGCCAAGTATCGAAGAAGTCGAAAAATTGATTACGCCAAAAACAAAAGCCATTTTAATTTGTAATCCCGGAAATCCAACGGGTTATTTATACTCTGAAACCGAGATTAAACAATTAGCAGGTTTAATCAAAAAATACGATTTGTATCTAATTGCTGACGAAGTTTATCGTGAGTTTTTATATGATGGAGATGATGTGCATTTTTCTGTGATGAATTTAGAAGATGTACAGCAAAATGTAATCATGGTAGATTCAGTTTCTAAACGCTACAGTATGTGCGGCGCGCGAATTGGCTGTTTAATTACTAAAAATAAAGATGTTCTGGCAACGGTTATGAAATTTGCCCAGGCACGTTTAAGCCCGCCAACAATTGAGCAGATTGCCTGCGAAGCTGCAATTGACACACCGCAAAGTTATTTTGACGAAGTAATTGCAGAATATAAAGAGCGACGTAACACTTTAATTGCAGAACTAAACAAAATTGAAGGTGTAATTGTAACAAAACCAAAAGGTGCTTTTTACTGCATTGCACAACTGCCAATAGAAAACTCTGATGATTTTGCCCAATGGCTTTTAGAAAGTTACGATTTAAATGGAGAAACAGTGATGGTGGCTCCCGCAGCCGGATTTTATTCGACTCCGGGAATGGGACTAAATCAGGTTCGAATTGCGTATGTATTAAATAAAAAAGATTTAATTACTGCTGTAAATATTTTAAAAGAAGCACTTTTCGCATACAACAATAAATAAACATACTAAACTTAAACTTCCAAAAGACAATAACGATAAGTTATTGTCTTTTGTATTTTAAAAAAGTCGTAATCAGATCAAATTTAGATTATATCAAAAAAGGATCGATTAAATAATAAAAGCATAGAAAAGGTTTCCTATTTATTAATTATCTTTACCGCCTTAAAAAGATATACCCATTATAATAGTAGTTTTTAATGATAAATAACGACGATTTTTTAGACGAAATAGGTGACAATCACTTCAGCAGTAATGCAAAAAACCCTCTTAGAGCGGACGCTTTCGACTTAACTGATGATGAAAAAATAGAAAAAATTAAAAAAGATGTTGAAAACATTCTTCAAACACTTGGAATGGATTTAACAGATGACAGCATAAAAGGTACTCCAAACCGAGTGGCAAAAATGTTTGTAAAGGAGATTTTTGGCGGTTTAAACCCTTCAAAACAACCAAAAGCTTCAACTTTTGACAACAATTACAAGTATGGTGAAATGTTAGTAGAAAAAAACATAACCGTTTATTCTACCTGCGAACATCATTTACTTCCAATTATTGGCCGTGCTCACGTTGCTTACATTTCAAGCGGAAGAGTTATCGGTTTATCTAAAATGAACCGTATTGTTGAATATTATGCAAAAAGACCTCAGGTTCAGGAGCGTTTAACCATGCAGATTGTTCAGGAACTTCAAAAAGCTTTAGGAACCGAAGATGTGGCCTGCGTTATCGATGCAAAACACCTTTGCGTAAATTCAAGAGGAATTAAAGACATCGAAAGCAGCACTGTAACGTCTGAATTTGGCGGAAAATTCAAAGATCCTCAAACAAAGAGAGAATTTTTAGACTATATTAAACTGGAAACTCAATTTTAGTTTAATCGATAAATCGTTAATTTGTTTAATCGCTTATTGTAATTCTTAATTTCGATAAAACGATTAAACAAATCAACAATTAAAGAGAAAATAATGTATATTTTTTCATTTGAAAAGCTAGAGGTTTGGCAAAATGCAAGAATGTTTATTTTGGATATTTATAAATTAACTAGTAAATTTCCATCAAATGAATTGTTCGGAATAACTTCTCAAATTAAAAGAAGTTCATCTTCAATTGCGACAAATATTGCAGAAGGAACATCACGGAATACAAATAAAGATAAGGCTCATTTTTTAACGATCTCATATTCATCGGCAATGGAAACTTTGAATCACTTAATTATTTCGAAAGACTTAAATTATGTGTCAGAAACGGAATATAAGGAATCTCGCGAAAAAATTGAAAAAATCTGCAATCAGATAAATAGTTTAAAAAAGTACTATCTTTCACAATAATAAAAAACGCAAAAAACGTTTACACAATTTAAAAAATCAAGAATTAAACGATTAAACGGTTAAACAAATAAACGGTTAAACAACAAATTAAAATATGCCTTTATATACAACGCAGCCTCTAAAAATATACAATTCGCTTTCGGGTGAAAAAGAAAATTTCAAACCAATCCATGAAGGAAATGTTGGAATGTATGTTTGCGGACCAACGGTTTATAGTAATGTACATTTAGGAAACGTAAGGACTTTTATGTCTTTCGACGTAATTTTCAGGTATTTTTTACATCTTGATTACAAAGTTCGTTACGTTCGTAATATTACCGATGTTGGTCATATTGTAGATGATGTAGATGAAGGTGAAGATAAAATTGCCAAAAAAGCACGTTTGGAGCAATTAGAACCAATGGAAGTTGTTCAACGATACACAGTTGATTTTCATGACATTCTAAAAGCTTTCAACTTTTTACCGCCAAGTATCGAACCTACAGCTACTGGACATATTATTGAACAAATTGAAATCATCAAAAAAATCATTGATACCGGAATTGGCTATGTGGCTAACGGATCTGTTTATTTTGATGTGGTAAAATATAACGAAACTAATAATTACGGAGTTTTAAGCGGCAGAAATATCGAAGATATGCTTGCCAATACCCGTGATCTTGATGGTCAGTCAGACAAAAGAAATCCGCAGGATTTTGCACTTTGGAAAAAAGCTGAGCCGGAGCATATCATGAGATGGCCTTCACCCTGGAGCGATGGCTTTCCTGGCTGGCACTTAGAATGTACAGCCATGAGTACTAAATATTTAGGTAATCACTTCGACATTCATGGAGGCGGAATGGATTTAAAATTCCCACACCACGAATGTGAAATTGCTCAAAATGAAGCTTGTACAGGACAGTCGCCGGTAAATTACTGGATGCATGCCAATATGCTTACCCTAAACGGAAAGAAAATGGCAAAATCTACGGGAAATAATATTTTACCAGGAGAGATACTAAGCGGAGACAATACTATCTTAAGTAAAGCATTTTCTGCTTCTGTAACACGTTTTTTCATGTTACAAGCCCACTACAGAAGCATTTTAGATTTCTCAGATGATGCCATTACAGCTGCAGAAAAAGGATACAAAAGATTAATGGAAGCTATTGAAGCTTTGCCGGCAATCAACACAAGCTCTTCAAGCTCTATTAATTTTACATCTTGGAAACAAGCTTGTTATGATGCCATGAACGACGATTTCAATACACCAATTTTAATTGCGCAGTTATTTGAGGCAGTTCGTTACATCAATTTACTAAAAGAAGGTAAAGAGACCATTTCTGCCGAAGATCTAAAAACATTCTCAACAGCTATAAACGCTTTTGTTTTTGATGTTTTAGGCTTAAGCGATGAGAAAGCAGCCGACAGCAATAACGACAAATTAGAAGGCGTTGTAAACATGCTTATCGGGATGAGGAATCAAGCAAGAGCTGATAAGAATTTTGCACTTTCAGATCAAATTCGTGATCAGTTAATTGCTTTAGGAATTCAGTTAAAAGATGGTAAAGAAGGAACTTCTTTTAGTATCTAAATAAAATGAAGTGTTCAGTATTCAATATTTAGCGATCCTTTAAAGCAAGGTTTAAATCTAAATACTAAATACTGATCACTGATTACTAGAAAATATGTTTTCAAAAATTCTAATATATCCGTTTGTAATACTGGTGCGCTTTTATCAAACTGCTATTTCACCTTTTACACCCGCTTCGTGCAGGTTTGAGCCAACATGCTCAACTTATATGATTCAGGCATTGCAAATACATGGATTATTCTATGGAGGATATTTAGGAATAAAACGAATTTTAAGCTGCCACCCATGGGGAAGGACAGGTTACGATCCCGTTCCCGAAAAGAAATGTTCACACAAACATTAACTTTTTCTAAAGATTTGCTCCATATTTAATCTCTATTTTTACAAAATATAATAAAACATTACACTATATGACACAGCCTTTAAATATCGTTTGGAATCCTTCAGAAGGAATAGATTTAGGATTTTTTATGATTCGTTACTACAGTTTAATGTTCGTAATTGCTTTTGGTTTAGGATGGTTCCTGATGAAAAAGATTTTCGAACGCGAACATGAACCAATTGACAAATTAGATTCTCTTTTTGTCTGGACTGTTTTAGCAACTTTAATTGGTGCTCGTTTAGGACATGTTTTATTCTACGATTGGGAATATTTCAGAAATCATTTACTTGAAATATTTTTACCATTTAAATTCGAACCAAAATTCGAATTCACAGGATTTCAGGGCTTAGCAAGTCATGGTGCTGCAATTGCTATTATAATTGCGATGTATTACTACAGCAAAATAATTCTAAAACGTCCGTTATTATGGATTTTAGACCGTGTTGTAATTCCTGTTGCCAGTGGTGCTATCTTTGTTCGTTTAGGAAACTTCATGAACTCAGAAATTATTGGTCATGAAACTACATCTGCATTTGGAATTCGATTTTTACACGATAAATTCAGCAAAGCCGAAGCAGTAAATGCAACACAAATTGCAAATCCAAAAGAAGCTTATAATGCCATTGCTTCAGATCCTAAATTTGCTGATTTATTAGCACAGGTTCCAGCAAAACATCCAACGCAATTATACGAAGCATTTTGCTACATCTTTGTATTTGCAATCTTATATTTCTTGTATTGGAAAACCAATGCGAGACTTAGATCAGGATATTTATTCGGGTTGTTTTTAGTTCTTTTATTTATAGTTCGCTTTATTGTTGAATTTGTAAAAGAAAGCCAGGGCGGTATTGAAGAAGAATTAGGCTTATTCTCAACCGGACAATGGTTAAGTATTCCTTTTATCATCATTGGTCTTTTCTTTATTATAAGAGCCAAAAGAAACCCTTTAGCAGCTTCTTAGTCGCAAGAATAGAACCTTATAAATATAAAGCCCGGTATGTAAAATACCGGGCTTTTTTATAACGAATATGAAACTCCAAATTCTATATTTCTAGTATTATATCCTCCATTTTTACCGCTTAAACCTGCGTTAGAAACATGTCGGATTTCTGGCCGAATATCAAAGTGAATCTTTTTCATTTTAAAAGAAAAACCAAGCGCTAAAACATCGGCAAAAGCGAATCCTTTAGACATTCTTTCAGTTTCGGTATCATTTATCATCGGACCAATACTGCCCAAAACATAAACTGAACAGCTTTTACCAATTGGCTTTCGAACTAGAAAACCGAGATTCAACACATATTCCCTCACCTCTTTTAACTGCGTATAATCTTCTCTTTTTTGCTGATAATCCGGTGTCTCCGGTTTAACAAAATAAAAATTTAATAATTGATGTTTTGCAAAATTAATTTCGGGCTGTATTAAAATTTCATACTGAAAGTGTTTTGTTTCGCTCAACTTATAATACAATTGCAGCTTATAAAAGTGATTGATAAAAGTGTAATCCGTATTATTGAATTCACTTCCAAAACCATAATTTAAACCAAGGCAAAGTCTGGAATCCTTCTCTTGTGCCATGATTTTTACACTCAAAAGAAATAACATCCCTAAAAGTAATCTTCGCCCCATATCTGTTTTTAAAATTCATTATAAATATAGCACAAAAAAAAGATCCAGCTTTCACCGGATCTTTTTAATATGATTTAAGCAATTAATTATGCTTTATTGTGTTTGTCTTCGATTGTATGTTTTTCATCTTTAGAAATCGTATCTACCAGTACTGGCGTAGCAATAAATAAAGAAGAATAAGTACCTACAATAATACCAATTAACATTGCGAAGATAAATCCTCTGATAGATTCTCCACCGAAAATAAACATTGTCAATAATACAATGATCATCATTAATGAAGTATTCAATGTTCTTGATAAAGTAGTATTAATAGAAGCGTTTACGATATCTTCGAAACTACCTTTACGGTTTCCGATGATAAACTCTCTAACCCTGTCAAATACAATTACAGTATCATTCATAGAGTAACCAATTACAGTAAGAATCGCAGCGATAAAGTGCTGATCCATCTCCATGTGGAATGGCATAAACTTGTAGCATAAAGAGTAAATTCCTAATACGAAGATTACGTCGTGCGCAACAGCTGCAATCGCACCTAATGAATACTGCCATTTACGGAAAGAAACCATTAAGTATAAGAAAATAACTGCCATTGCTCCAAGAACTGCCCAGTAAGAGTTTGTTTTAATATCTTCAGAGATAGAAGCTCCAACTTTAGAAGCTTGTAAAACTCCAACTTTTTTACCGTCAAAAGAGTTGATGAATTTATCGTAAGAAGTATTTGGGTAATACTTTTGTAATGCTTTGTATAATTTTTGGTTTACTTCTTCATCAACAGCAACACCATCTTCTTTAATTTTATATTTAGTTGTGATTTTCAACTGATCATCATCACCTAAAATTTTAGCCTCAACCGGAGTACCGAAAGCAGCAGATAACTCATCTGAAACCGTAGTTGCATCGATTGGTTTTTCAAATTTAACCTGGAAAGTTCTACCTCCAACAAAATCAACACCTTCATCTAATCCGTTAATAAAGAAGATAGAAGTTAAACTTACTATTGTTACAATAGAAGAGAAGATATAAGTGAATTTCTTCACTTTAATAAAGTCAAAGTGGAAGTTTGTAAACCAGTTTTTAGTAATGCTTGTAGAGAAAGTCAAATCACCTTTTCCAGCAATATTTCTGTCAATGAAAATTCTAGCGATAAAGATAGAAGTAAACAATGAAGTTACGATACCAATAAGTAATGTTAACGCGAAACCTTTAATTGGTCCTGTACCAAAGATAAACAAGATCGCTCCAGTTAAAACGTGAGTTACGTTTGCATCAATGATAGAACGCATTGCACCATGCCATCCGTAAGATGCCGCTACAGCTTCTGATAATGACTTACCTTCACGTAATTCTTCTTTTGCTCTTTCATAGATAATGATGTTCGCATCTACCGCTGTACCTAATGTTAATACGATACCTGCAATACCTGGTAATGTTAATACAAAACCAAAACTTGCCATAATTCCAAATAAGAATAGTAAGTTTAATAATAAAGCAAGGTTTGCATACCATCCAGCTTTACCATAATAGAATACCATCCAAACACAAACTAATAAGAATCCTAATACAGATGAAATAGTTCCGGCATCAATTGCAGCCTGACCTAAAGATGGTCCTACAACCGTTGATTGAATGATATCTGCAGAAGCTGGTAATTTACCTGCGTTTAATACGTTAGCTAAATCTTTAGTTTCAGCAACATCAAAAGAACCTGTAATTTCAGATCTTCCTCCAGCAATTGGACCACTAGTAACACCTGGCGCAGAATATACGATGTTATCTAAAACAATAGCGATATAACCTTTTTGAGAGAAAGCTCTTCCTGTTAATTCTTCCCAAACTTTTGCTCCCTGACTGTTCATTTGCATAGAAACAGCTGGTTTACCCATTTGGTCAAAAGTATCTTTAGCATCAGTAACAACACCACCGCTCATAGCAGGCACGTTATCTCTGTTTCCTTTTAAAGCGTATAATTCTACTGCTTCAACATCTTTAGATTTAGCATCTTTTATAGTTGTTGGTTTACTCCAAACAAATTTTGCATTGTGTTGGTCAGCACCCAATAAAATTCTAATTTCCGGTCTTTTAAAATAACCGTTTACTGCTGCAGTATCTTTAGTAGCGAAATATCCTAAAACCGGACCACCACCCTGAACAATCATTTTATCAAATAAAGGATTGTTTCCTTTTTTTGTATCTAATGAATCTTTAGAATTATCTGTCAATAAAGCATTCAATGAATCTTTAGCAACAGTTTTAGTTTCTGTTTTCTTAACTTCAGTCTTTTTTAAAGCTTCGTTAGCAGCAACTAAGAAGTTACCAACTTCTTCAATTTTATAAGTTTCCCAAAACTCTAATTGAGCTTTTCCACCTAATAATTTTTTAATTCTGTCAACATCTTTAGCACCTGGAAGCTCTACTAAGATTCTTCCTGTTTCTCCTAATTTTTGAATATTTGGTTGTGTTACACCAAATTTGTCGATACGCTCTCTTAATACTTTATAAGCACTTTCGATAGACTCATCAACTTTTCTTTTGATTACTTTTTGAACTTGCGCATCAGACATTTGAAAATCGATACCACCTTCTCCTTGTAAACTTCTGTTTGCAAAGATATCTGGCGAAGCCAATTTTACAGTTCCGTTTGAATTTGCTTCAAAAGCTTCAAAAAATTTATTTAAATAGGTCTTATTTCCTTCTAAATTCGCAGTTGCATCAGCTAATGATTTATTAAATACTGGATTTTTAGAATTGTTTGCTAAACCTTTTAAAACATCTTTAACAGAGATTTGAAGAATTACGTTGATTCCTCCTTCTAAGTCAAGACCTTTATTTAGCTGCTTGTTTTTAACTTCATTATAAGTGAAGTCTGTAAAACCAAGATTAAACACTTTTTCTTTACCAATAGAATCTAAATATTTTAGCTCTTTATCAGGATTGTCCCCTGCAAAAGCTTTAGCTTCACTTTTGACGTTATTTGCCACAAAAGTGAAAGAAAGTTGGTAAATACTTACCAATGCAAATAGAATTGCGAAAAATTTAATAAGTCCTTTATTCTGCATTATTACTAAAAATTAATTATGTTTTATGTTTGTTTTTGGTTTTAAATTCTCTAAAAATAAGCCCTGACATGAGTTTTTAAAACTAAAAAATCGAGATCACGAATTACTACATTTTTTTTAAATCGAGCAAATATATAATTAACGAAAAGATTAACCAATTTATTTATTAATTAATCTCAAAAAAAAGACTGCAAAAGTGCAGCCTTTTCCTTTTTTTACTGTTTTTATTATACTAAAATCGATTTTAGAGCATCATTCATGCCGCGAACCGCATCTGCACTTTTAGCAAAAAGAGCCTTTTCCTGATCGTTTAGATTAATATCTACAATCTCTTCGACTCCGTTTTTACCAATTATACATGGTACTCCTATACATATATCATTTTGCCCGTACTCTCCTTCTACAAAAACAGAGCAGGCAATCATTTTCTTTTGATCATTTAGAATACTATCTACTAAGTAGGCTACAGAAGCTCCCGGTGCATACCATGCAGAAGTTCCTAAAAGCCCTGTTAGAGTTGCACCGCCCACCATAGTGTCTGCTGCTACTTTTTGCAATACTTCTTCCGAAAGAAACTGCGATACCGGAATTCCGTTGTAAGATGCTAAACGTGTTAAAGGAATCATAGTAGTATCTCCATGACCTCCAATTACCATCGCAGATATATCATTTGCAGGTTTATCCAAAGCCAGAGAAAGATAAGTTCTAAAACGAGAGCTGTCTAATGCACCTCCCATACCTATAATTCTGTTTTTTGGCAATCCTGTAGCTTTTAAAGCCAAATAAGTCATAGTATCCATTGGATTAGAAACTACAACTATTATAGTATCAGGAGAATATTTAAGTACATTTTCGGCAACTGTCTTTACAATCCCCGCATTTATACCTATTAATTCTTCTCTTGTCATTCCTGGTTTTCTTGGAATTCCTGATGTAATAACCACTACATCACTTCCAGCAGTTTTAGAATAATCGTTGGTAACACCTGACACTTTAGTATTAAAACCAGTATTGGTGGCACATTGTGTAATATCCAACGCTTTCCCTTCGGCAAAGCCTTCTTTAATATCCAACAGTACTACTTCGCTTGCAATTCCTCTATAAGAAATAACGTCTGCACATGTAGCTCCAACATTTCCTGCTCCTACAATGGTAACTTTCATATTTTTAACTTTATCGGTTATTAATTAATTGTTTATTTTATAAATCAACAATTCGTTTAATCGTTTAAACAAATTTAAACAATTAAACGAATTATCGTGTTAAAATCTATTAGGCATCGATATTTGCGTATACCGCATTTTTCTCGATGAACTCTCTACGAGGCGGTACTTCATCTCCCATAAGCATAGAGAAAACTCTATCAGCTTCTGCTAAACTATCGATAGTTACCTGACGTAATGTTCTGAAGTTCGGATCCATTGTAGTTTCCCACAATTGCTCTGCGTTCATCTCTCCAAGACCTTTATAACGCTGGATAGCCGCACTTCCTCCCATTCTCTCATTCGCCTGATCACGCTGTACATCGTTCCACGCATACTCTTTTTTATTTCCTTTTTTAACTAAGTATAAAGGAGGAGCTGCAATATAAACGTGTCCTTCTTCGATAAGTTCTTTCATGAAACGGAAGAAGAACGTTAATATTAAAGTAGAAATGTGACTACCATCGACGTCGGCATCACACATGATGATTACCTTATGATATCTTAGTTTTTCTATATTTAAAGCTTTACTGTCTTCGGCTGTACCAACGGTAACTCCTAAAGCGGTAAAAATATTTCGAATCTCTTCGTTTTCGAATACTTTATGATGCATTGCTTTTTCAACGTTCAGGATCTTACCACGTAATGGCAAAATTGCCTGAAAGTTACGATCACGTCCTTGTTTTGCTGTTCCACCAGCCGAATCTCCCTCGACTAAGTAAACCTCACATCTTGCAGGATCCTGCTCCGAACAATCTGAAAGTTTCCCCGGAAGTCCACCGCCACCCATAACAGTTTTACGCTGTACCATTTCACGTGCTTTTTTAGCAGCGTGACGGGCTTGTGCAGCCAAAATAACCTTCTGTATAATCAGTTTTGCATCATTTGGATTTTCTTCCAAATAATTCTCTAACATTTCTCCAACAGCCTGAGAAACTGGAGAAACTACTTCTCTGTTTCCAAGTTTAGTTTTGGTCTGACCTTCAAACTGCGGTTCAGCAACTTTTACCGAAATAATAGCTGTTAATCCTTCACGGAAGTCATCCCCGGCAATTTCAAATTTTAATTTATCTAATAAACCTGAAGCATCTGCATATTTTTTAAGTGTTCTTGTAAGACCACTTCTAAAACCCTGCAAGTGTGTTCCTCCTTCGTGGGTATTGATATTGTTTACATAAGAAAAAATATTCTCTGTATAACTTGTATTATAAATCAAGGCAACTTCTACCGGAATTTCGCCTTTATCATGATCCATACTGATAACATGAGAAACAATTGGCTCACGGTTACCATCTAAGTAGCGAATATATTCTTTAAGACCTTCTGTTGAATGAAAAACCTCACTTCTGAATTCTCCTTTTTCATCAACTTCTCTTTTATCTGTAAATGTGATTGTGATTCCTTTGTTTAAGAAAGATAGCTCACGCATACGAGCTGACAATGTATCATAAGAAAACTCTGTTGTCTGCGTAAAGATTGTATTATCAGGATAAAAAGTCTGACGTGTACCTCTTTTATCTGTTTCTCCGATTTGTTTTACCGGATATAATGATTTTCCTCTTTCGTATTCCTGCTCGTAGATTTTTCCTTCTCTGAAAACAGTCGATTTCATATGAACCGAAAGTGCGTTTACTACAGAAACCCCAACACCGTGAAGTCCTCCCGAAACTTTATAAGAATCTTTATCAAATTTACCTCCGGCACCAATTTTAGTCATTACAACCTCAAGTGCAGAAACACCTTCTTTTTTATGTAAATCTACCGGAATACCACGACCGTTATCTTCAACTGTAACAGAACCGTCTTCGTTTATTGAGACACCAATAGTATCACAATGTCCGCCCATTGCCTCATCAATAGAGTTATCTACAACTTCATAAACCAAATGATGCAGCCCTCGAACTCCTACATCTCCAATATACATCGATGGACGCATTCTTACGTGCTCCATTCCTTCTAATGCCTGAATACTATCTGCTGAATAATTGTTCTTCTTGATTTCTTCGCTCATATAATCTATTCTAAAAATGTAATTATTGTCTAACACGCAAATATATAAAAACGCAGACTATATACCCATAAAATTCCGACCTAAAGCACTTAAGTTATCAACACAATTGTCTGAAAAACCAAAAAATATACTTAAAGGATGACTTAAATTCCAAATTTCTATCCCGAAGCCTCGGGACCAAATTCTAAAAATAAGAATACAGTAAAAAAATCAATTGATTTTATAAAACCTAAATTGCAAAAAAGTCATTTTTTAACAGCATAAAAAAACCGAAATAACATTATAAAAATGCATTTCGGTTTCTAAGATTTCAAAACTCCTTAAATTGGAATTTGGATTTTTTATATTGAATTTTCTAAACTTTATTATTTTTTATTAAAATCTCCTGCATAAACTGAAGTCATTTTATCTAAAGACAGGTATTTTTTCAGAACGTTATTTACCTCATCTACTTTTAAGGCTTTAACCTTTTCTTCTAAATTGTCATAATCTTCAAAAGGTATTCCGTACTGTAAATAAGTATTAGCTAAGTCCATTAGAGTATTGTCGATTCCTAATTTTGTTTTTCTATCATTCTGCCAGCTTACAAAATTTGATTTTAGTTCTTCTGCTGTAAATCCGTCTTTCAAAGCTTTGGCAATTTCTTCTTTTGCGGCTGTTTCAACTGCACTTTTTTTCGTAGGATTTAAAAAAGCGTAGTATGTCCAGCTTGCAGTATCATTAGTAATTGGCACATCAATAAAGGATCCTGCTCCATAACTAATTCCTTCTTTTTCTCTTAACCTCATAGGAATTCTGGCACTTAAAAACCCACCGCTTCCTAATACTTCATTAGCCATTACAAAGGCAGGATAATCTGGATTTTTTCGATCCATTTTAAAACTTATTCTACCTAACGCAACTGCATTTTCTTTATCTGGCGTAATTATATCTTTATCTGATTTTTGGGTTTCAAAATAAGTTGGCAGTGCCATTTCGTATTTTGATTTAGAGTTCCATTTACCAAAAGTGCTTTCTAAAATTTCTGCTGTAGATTTGGCATCCAAATCCCCAACAACACTTCCAACTCCATTGTTTCCTCCTAAAATATTCTTGTAGAAATCAACAATTTCCGACTGCTTTATCTTTTTAAAAGCATCAATCTGCTCTTGAATAGTTGGCGTGTAAAAAATACTTCCTTTAGGATATTTTGTAGTTTGTCTTGTAATTTCTGTAAAGGCAACAGACTGCGGATCATTAAGACTAGACTCCAGGTAAGTATTGTACTCGCTGATCGTTTTAGTCAGCTCATTTTCAGGAAAAGTGGAGTTTGTCAGTAAATCACCTAAAATCGCCATTACTTCCTTAAAATTCTCTTTATAAGTACTAACATTAATGGATAATGTTTGTCTTGAAAAATTAAAATATATAGAAGATTTCAATTGATCTAATCGATCCTGAATTTGCTCTTTGGTCTGTGTTTTAGTTCCTGTTTTTAATAATTGCGCCAAAATTCCGGCTGCATCTGTTTTTCCGTTTAAGTCTTTTTCATTACTTACCGGGAATTTAAAACTTGCCTGAACTTTACCTCCCTTAATTTCTTTTTTGATTAATCCGTATTTCACGCCATTACTCAATTTTCCTTCTGCAAAATTCTGCTTTAAATTTTTAATAGAAGCTTCAAACGGAGCTGCTTCTTTCTCTAAAGCTTTTCCTTTATAATCTTTAGTAAATGCAACTAACTGTTCGTCTGTATATTCAACAGGTTTCACTCTTATTTCTTCTTTAGATGGAATAAAAACACCCACTGTTCTGTTGTTTGACCTGAAATATTTCTCGGCAACTCTTTGAATATCTTCTTTTGTCAGTTTTTCAATTGCGTCTCTGTACAAAAATCCAAGTCTATAATCTCCGGCACCAATAATTTCGGTCATATTTATAGCGTAAGAAATTGTATTATTTTTTACAGCTTCGATTTGTTTGATAATTTTCGCTTTTGCTCTGCTTACATCCTGATCCGTATATTTTGTTGAGCCAATTTTATCCATCTCGTCCCTAAC
The DNA here is from genome assembly GCF_001879205.1 of Flavobacterium johnsoniae. GTDB lineage: Bacteria > Bacteroidota > Bacteroidia > Flavobacteriales > Flavobacteriaceae > Flavobacterium > Flavobacterium johnsoniae_A. The sequence continues at coordinate 170,036 of NZ_MLFK01000007.1, read as the reverse complement.
ATTTTGCTGTACCGCTTTAACATCTTTATCATTAGGAACAGCAACTCCAAAATAAATATAACCCGCATCTCTTACAGTTGGCTGCCAAAAATAAATACTAGATACTTTTTGGGTTTCTACTAAAGTTTTATACAAATACCCCGATGGATCAGCTGTCAGAATTTCACCTAAAGCATCAATTGCAGCATAATCTTTATCTGCATAAGATGCTGTATGATAAACCACTCCAACATTTTTACTGTCGCCTGCTCTTTTAAGTTCTACAAACTTTTCTCCGTCCTGGGCTGGTTCAATTGTATAAGTTTTATCCAGAACTCTTTTCGGTCTCGGAATTACTCCAAAATACTGGCCAACGTATTGTAACGCTTTTTGTTCATCAAACTTTCCTGCAATAATTACAGTTGCATTATCCGGCTGATAGTACTTTTCATAAAAAACACGAAGTGTATTTGCTTTTACTCTTTCAATGTCTTCTTTACTTCCAATGGTACTGTTCCCGTAATTGTGCCATAAGTAAGCAGTAGAAAGAATTCTTTCCTGCAGCACTCCGTCCGGATTATTTTCTCCTATTTCAAATTCATTTCTAACTACAGAGAATTCTTTCTCAAGATCAGTCTGCAAAATAGTAGCATTCACCATTCGGTCTGCTTCCATTTCGATACTCCATTTTAAATTTTCATCACTTGACGGAAAAACTTCATAGTAATTTGTCCTGTCCAACCAAGTGGTTCCATTAGCATTCCCTCCTTTATCTGAAAGCATCTTTTTAATATCCCCTAAATTCTTAGTGCTCTTAAAAAGCATATGTTCTAATAAATGTGCCATCCCTTTTTCGCCATAACCTTCATTTCTAGAACCAACATTGTAAACAATATTGACTACCATATTACTTTGAGAGGCATCTGGAATTAAAAGTACTTTTAATCCGTTATTTAAAGAATATTCTTTGACACCTTCGACGTTTGTAATGTACTTGGGCACCTCCGGTTTTTTTTGTGCATAAACTGAGCTCAAAGAAACTAATGAGCAGCATAAAATTCCACTTAGAAAAAGGTTTTTCATAAATTGTGTTTAAGGGTTATTTAATTGTTCTATGGTAATCAAATATAGTATTTTTCCGAAACACGATTTATTCTTATTAACTTAGTTTTAGCAATTTACGGGAACACGTAAAAAAAACCGAAACAAACTTTAAAGGTTCATTTCGGTTTATATTTTTGAAAATTCTAATCCGTTTGCGGCCTTAAAAGCCATCAGGATTAAAATTGGAAATTATTTTTTTTTAAACAGCTACTCCAGATTTTACACTTTCGAAATTTCCTTGTAAATGAGCCGCATTTGCTCTTCCGCTTGGATCAAGATTTTCCTGCCATTTCGGAATCCATTTACGAACAGTTTGTGCCGCACTGACCTGAGGATAATATTTATGAAAAATGGATCTGTAATAATAAGCTTCTTTTGTTGTTGGTGTATTGTATGGAAATTCTGCACTAGCTCCGGCCAATTGCTCATCTGTAACTTGCGCCGAACAATATTCGATTAATTCATCAACCCAGTTGTATCCAACTCCATCTGAGAATTGTTCTTTTTGACGCCATAAAACCTCAGCAGGCAGATAAGCATCTTCTGCTGTATCAAACGCTTTTCTTAAAATGTATTTTTCAACTCCATCATAAGTTTTAGGCTGCTTTTCTTCCGTTTTAATTCTAATGGTTACATCTAAAAATGAAGCATCCAAAAATGGTACTCTGGCTTCTATTCCGTTTGCCATTGTAGTTTTATCTACACGAAGTAAATCGGCTGTAAAGAGCTTTTGAACTCTTTCTATTGTTTCATCCTGAAATTCTTCTGCCGATGGTGCATTTCTAAAATACAAATGACCGCCGAAAATTTCATCGGCTCCTTCTCCCGAAAGAATTACTTTTACTCCTTTTTCACTTATTGCTTTAGACAATAAATACATTGGAACTCCGGAACGTACCGAAATAATATCATAGGTTTCGATATGCGAAATCACTTTTTCCAGAACTGATACGCCTTCTTCTACCGTAAAATGTATTTCATGATGATCTGTACCTAAGAATTCTGCTGCTTTTCTGGCCATCACATTATCAGGTGCATCTGCATCTAAACCGATAGAAAAAGAGGGTAATTTTTTACCACTTTCTTTTAATAATCGTGAAGCAATTGACGAAATCAACGAGGTATCTAAACCTCCTGATAAGATAACTCCAACCGGAACTTCACTCATTAAACGTTTACGTGTTGCCTCGATTAAGCTTTCTCTAATCAAACTTAAATCCAGAGCCTGTACTGCGTTTTTATGATCTTCGTATTCTGGATGGTAGTATTTTACAAAACCGCTTTTTGCTGTGTAATAATGTCCCGGAGGAAAAGTCGAAAATGATTTGCATTGATCTGCAATAGATTTCATTTCTGAAGAAAAATAAATTCTTCCTCTTTCGTCTAGACCATAATATAAAGGCTTTACCCCAATTGGATCACGACCAGCGATATATTTGTCTCCGTCGATAATTACGAAAGCAAAATCACCGTCAAGTTTATTACAGAAATCATATCCAAATTCTTCATACAAATGCACAATAACTTCTGAATCAGATTTTGTTCTGAATGTATGATCTTTTAAAACTGTATCTTTTAATTCCTGATAATTATAGATTTCCCCATCATGAACCATCCAGGCCTTGTTTGTTCCCTGAATAGGCTGTTTCCCCGAATTTAAATCGATAATAGATAAACTTTCATGACAAAGTACACTTCCATTTTCCATAATATGTAAATCACTTTCATCAGGGCCGCGATGCGACATTCTTTCAGAAAGCTCTTTTACAAGCTGTGGGTCTTTTCCTTTACCTATAACGGCCAATAATCCAGACATACTATTCTATTTTTTATTTTTTATTCTTCTGTGTTTGGCCAAAATAAGCTTAACATTAAAAAATCATTAAAAATTGATGTTAAAAGCAAAACTAAATATTATTTTCTGCTTTCCTAAATTTTCAATGCTAAATATTATCGGTTTAACTTTTTTTGGCTAATGCCAAATATAAAAAAAGTAAGTTAATTAATTACCGAAAAAAAATTATAAACAACTGAAATCTAGAATTTAACAATTTTAGACAAGAAAGACGTTCTTAAAAAAGAACGTCTTTCTGCAATATATATACTAATTCTAAAATTTAACTTATTTAAGCTTTTACATAAGCATCGTCATGAACACTTGCTACTGCTCTTCCTGAAGGATCATTCATGTTTTTGAATGCTTCATCCCATTCTAAAGCGATTTTTGTACTGCAGGCAACACTTGCTTCCTGAGGAACGCATAACGCTGCTGCATCACTTGGGAAATGTTCTGTAAAGATCGAACGATAGTAATACTCTTCTTTTGAAGTTGGAGTCTGTAATGGAAACTTAAATCTAGCATTTGCTAATTGTTCATCCGAAACTTCTCTGGCTACCACTTCTTTCAAAGTATCGATCCAGCTGTATCCTACTCCATCAGAAAATTGTTCTTTTTGTCTCCATGCTACACTTTCAGGAAGCATATCTTCAAAAGCTTTACGAACCACCCACTTTTCCATCGGATGTTCTTTGTTGATCATTTTATCCTGCGGGTTAATGCGCATGGCAACATCCATAAATTCTTTATCTAAGAAAGGAACACGTCCTTCGATTCCCCATGCAGCTAAACTTTTGTTTGCACGTAAACAGTCATACATATGAAGTTTTCCTAATTTACGAACGTTTTCTTCGTGAAATTCCCTTGCGTTTGGCGCTTTGTGGAAATACAAGTATCCTCCAAACAACTCATCTGCACCTTCACCTGAAAGAACCATTTTGATCCCCATTGACTTGATAACTCTTGCCATTAACCACATTGGAGTCGAAGCTCTTACTGTAGTTACGTCATACGTTTCTAAGTTGTAAATTACGTCACGAACCGCATCTAATCCTTCCTGAATTGTAAATTTGATTTCGTGGTGAATAGTTCCAATATGATCTGCTACTTTTCTTGCTGCAGCTAAATCAGGAGAACCTTCTAAACCTACAGAGAAAGAGTGTAATTGCGGATACCAGGCATCTGTAGTATCATCTGACTCAATACGTTTTTGAGCAAACTTTTTGGCTACAGCCGAAGTAATAGAAGAATCTAAACCTCCAGAAAGTAAAACTCCGTAAGGAACATCACTCATTAATTGTCTGTGAACCGCAGCTTCAAGTGCTTTTTTGATTTCCGGAATACTTGTTTCGTTGTCTTTTACAGCATCGTAGTCTACCCAGTCTCTTTTGTACCATTGTACAAATTCACCGTCTTTGCTTGATAAATAATGTCCTGGAGGAAATAATTCGATTTTTGTACAATATCCTTCCAATGCTTTCAATTCAGAAGCTACGTAGAAAGTTCCGTGTTGATCCCACCCAATATACAATGGAATAATTCCCATATGGTCGCGAGCCACAAAATACTCATCTTTATCCACATCATAAATTGCAAATCCGAAAATTCCGTTCAATTCATCAACAAAGCTTACTCCTTTTTCTCTGTATAAAGCTAAAATAACTTCGCAGTCACTTTCGGTTTGAAAGTTATATTTGCCTTCAAATTGTTTACGCAGGTCTCTGTGATTGTAAATTTCACCATTTGCAGCCAAAACCAATTTTTTATCTTCTGTAAATAAAGGTTGTTTTCCTGAAGCTGGATCTACAATTGCCAAACGCTCATGAGAAAGAATAGCCTTATCATTACTGTAAATTCCGCTCCAGTCCGGTCCGCGGTGACGAATGATTTTAGACATTTCTAATACTTGAGGTCTTAAAGTCTCGGCTTTTTGTTTTAGATCAAAGGCACATACAATTCCACACATAATTTTATATTTTAACTATTAAATTTTATTTTGATAGGGCAAAGATGCGGTATTGGTTACAATTGAAAAACACAAAACCTAATTTCAGTTATAATTCAAAAGCATAAAATTGTTTTTACATATAAAATGTAAAATTTTAGCTTTAAAAAAAGGGCTAAACTTATAAATTTCAATTTTGAAGGCAAAACACGTGTAAAAACTAATGTTTTAAAGAAATTTTTGAATTAAATTTCATGATATTTAAATATTCATGAAAGATCCACAAGCAGAGTAGAAAAAACTGTTAGGAAATTATTTTATGTTTAATATCTACCTGCCATTTGATTCAATAAAAAAATGCTCCATTGGAGCATAATATTTATAGCAAATTATCTACGCTGTGATTTCAAGCTCCATGGGTTATTCAACTTTGCCAAAGTTTAAAACTTTGGCAAAGTTCTTAAAAAGACTTAAGCTCCTATTCAACACTTTGAATAGTATAATGCGTTTTATTAATCTCAAACTGAAATCCAGCTTTGTTACCCATTAAATGATTTCCTAAAGGCGACTGCGGAGAAAGCGCAATAACATTTATACCATCAATTGTAATTTTAGGAAGTGCAACGCTTACGTATAAATAAATTCCGTTTGCTTTTACTAAACTGCCGGAAATGATATTTTCTGTTACTTTGACTGGATCAATTTTATCCAGAACTGCTTTTTGAGCAATCGCTTCTTTGAGTTTATTGGTTAGTTTTTCCTGCTCAATATGCATCATCGACAAGGCTGTCTCGTGCTTGTCGCCGGCTGAACCTTTTGCATCATTTTTAGAATCTTCTGTCAATCCCGAAATCATGTCTTTAAAAACATCTATTCGATCTTGAACCATTTGTAGGTAATGAGAGTGTATTTTTTGCTTGAAGTTCATTTTATTGATGGTGCTGAGATTCTAGGTTACAAAGATGCAAAGGTTTTTGATTATGCAAAAAAAATTAGCCACGAATTCACGAATTTACTCCAAAAAATTCACGAACTCATGGCTAAAAAAAAGGCACTTTTTATATTCACATAATTTTTGTGCCTCTATGTCATTACAGCGAAAACTTTAAAAATCGAATTTATAATTTCCTCCTACTAAAACCTGGAATCCCTGAACCGGGTAGTTCAGCCATCTTTCGTAAGCCTGATTTCCAATATTATTTAATTTTAGAAAGAAAGTCAAACGCTCGTTGTATTTGTATCCTAAATGCGCATTGGCATCAAAATAGCTTTTTAAAGTCGTGATAACCGGATCAACACCTGAATTTAAATTAGACTGCATGTCTTTACGCTCTCCAACATAGAAAATATTAAACCCGGCATACCATTGCTTAGTAATATTAACGTCTAAAGTCGAACTTAATTTCATCGAAGGTAAATTCCATGCTTCAATTCCGTTATCTGTATTGTAACTATTAAAAGTTCCGTTGATTCCAAAAGAAACATTTCGAGAAAAATCAGCTTTTAATTCTCCGTAAAAACGAAAAGTTCTTATATCCTCATAAACAACATTCATAGAGTTTCCAAAAGCATAATTCTGGTTCGAAAAATCTTCTGTATAATCATTGCTTTTAAACAATGCTTTATCTTTTTCATTTAAGTAAGAAGCCGTTAAATTGTAATTGATATTGTTTGCCAATTTACCTTTTAATCCGGCAAAAACATTATACTGTGTACTGCTTGGACGCATATTTAAAGTTGGAGACAAAAATGGATTATCGGTTACAAAATCAGCATACGAATTCTGGTTTAATCCACCGTTTACTCCTGTATAGAAAATCATCAAATCACCCACTAATTTATATGATGCATTTACTTTTGGATAGATATAAAATTTATTACCGCTGTTTTCAGAATCCAGAGCATAAAACAAACCTGCTCCTAGTTCTAATGTCCAATCATTTTCAGTCACCACAAAACTAGGTTCGATCCCGAAATTTGTTAAACTGTATTTTAATGGTTCAATATTATCCCAGGCATAATTATGTTTAAAAGAACCGCTCACATGATCTATAATAACATTTGTATTAATAGCCTGATCCATAACATCCACTTTAAAAGTCGGCTTTAGGTAAAAACGATTTTCTGAAGAAGAAAAACTATCTGAAAAATGTGTAAATCGCGTTGAAATTTTACTAAAAATACTTTCCGTAAATTCAGCATTTCCGCCTAAAGAAATAGTATTATAAGAATGATTTGGGTTAATTCCTCTAATTAAATCCTCCTGTGTTGCCGGAGGCAGGGTCATTCCAAAATCCGCTGGTAAACCATACCAATTATAAACCTGATTTTGATAGCCAGCATCAATTCCCCAAGACATATCGCGATTATTCTGTCCGTAACCAATGTTTAAACCCGTGTCATAAAATTCATCATTCAGGTTCACATCTTTTATTCCTCCCTGTGAAGAATGATGACGCAGCATTCCGGCTAAATAATCATTGTTTCCTAAATCCTGCGTTACAAACAATTCAGCATTTAAGGTTCCGTAATTTCCAACTCCAAGCGTTGCATAATTATTAAATAATCTTTCTTTTTTAGATTTATCCACACCTTGGGCATTTCCTTTTGAAGGCGTAAAAGTCGATGCCACCGGAACAGATAAAATACTATATTTTATAGTTTCTTTCGGCTGGTTTCCGGCATCGTCCAGCGAAGGCGTTTCTTTCACTTTAAAAGCATCAGATACTGTTGGCGAATAAGGTTTTACCACGTTTACCGTTTCAGTTCCAATACTTTCATTTTTCTTTTGCGAAAACGAAAGCTGGCAGACAAATAATACTAATAAAACGATGATTTTATTTCGGCAATTAATTTTCATATTTCTTTTGTTTTGTAAAAATTTATAGTGTGAGATGTAAGTTGTAAAATGTGACATTTTAAATACCCCGCTCACTTTTTCACTTTTAAATTTTACAATTATCTAATTTTCTAATTTTCTCAATTTTCTAATTTCTACGCTTCCCATTCCCCTTTGGCAACAAACTGAGCTTGTCCGCCAATATTAATATCAAACTGATCCTCCGTTAATTTTCCTTTAAAATAAATCTGAGACGGACGGCCTATGTAATCACCCTGATAATTAACCAATTCAAATTCAGGTTTATGATATTTTAACAGGAACGCCTGAAGACAGGTACTTGCACTTCCAGTCGCAGCATCTTCTACTAACTGATTGTGCTCAATACACAGCATTCGGCTAAACATTTTAGAACCTTCCAAATAATAAAAGTACAAGCCTCTGTGCGATGTTTTACAATTTTTTTTCAGCCATTCGTCTGTTTTATCTTTATCCAAAACCAAATTTTCCAACGCTCTTTTACTGCTTAACCCCACCATTACAAAGGCACTTCCGGTTGTTACTTCCTGAATTGGAAATTGATTCTCAAAATCTTCTTTTTTCAGATTACTGAAGAATGTTATGTCTTCTTTCGAAAAAACATCCCAAAACTTCGGCTGTGCTGCTTTTAACCAAATCAAACTTTCTGACTGATTAATTTTAATTGGCCCGATTGGAACATTCAATGTTATATTCTCAGGCGAATTATCAAATATCTTATTAATCAAAACCCATGAAGTTCCAATTATAGGATGGCCTGCAAACTGCATTTCCTGAGACGGTGTAAATATTTTAATTTCGGCTTTATTGTTTTCTTTATCCAGTTTGGTAATAAAGGTGCTTTCAGCGAAATTTATCTCACGGGCAATCTGCTGCATTTCTTCTGAACTCAAATTCTCAGCATCTAAAAAAACCGCCAGTTGATTTCCTGCATATTTTTTATCGGCAAAAACATCAACTATATAAAAAGGTAAACTCATAACTTGTAAAATGTGTTATGTGAGATGTAAAATGTAAAGACATTAAACGTTTCACTTCTAACTTATAACTTATTTATTAATTGACGAATTCGTTTTAGACTCTTCTAATTTAATCGCACTCAACTCTTTTTTAGCTTCTTCCACAACATCCGGATAATCTGTAAAATTGTTAATTACGTTATCTAAAATATAAGTTGCCTGGTAGCTGTCTTTTAATCCGTAGAAATTTTTCGCCATTAAAACCAATCCTTTTGCCCCATAGTATTTGTAAGCAGAATAGCTTTTTGCCAGTTTTTGAACCGCAGTATTCGAAGCTTCAAATTTTCCTTCTTTGGTTTTAAAATAGGCATCATAGTACAATGCTTCGGCTGCCAACTCTCCTTTTGAAGTTGTAGACAGTTTTGCATAAGCTGTTTTTGCCTTATCTTCATTTCCTGTTTGAATTGCCGCACGTGCTACGATAATCTGAGCATCGGCTTTTACGTTGGCATCAGCTTTAGGATTAGCTAATACTTTGTCTGCTGCAACAACCGAATTATCATAATCCTTTTTGTCATAATAACATTTCATCAGGTTGGCCTGAGCGAAGTTTTTGTTTTGAGGATAATCGGCTTCGTTTTCTAAACGAACTAAAACCGGAATCGCTTTATCACAATCTTTGGCTTTTAAGTAAATCTGAGCCAGTCTGTTTAAAGCCTGTTCTGTAAATTCACTTCTCGGCTGATCGATTACATACTGATAATTAGTAATTGATTTTGTTTCTGAACCTTCAGTATAATATAATTGTGCCAAGTAAAAATTAGCTTCTAACGCATGTAATCCGGAAGGGAATTTGCTCACATAACCCGCAAAACCAGTAACCGCTGCTTTGCTGTTGTTTTGGCTGTATTGTTTAAAAGCTGCATCATAAGTATCGTTATCCAATTCAGCATCTGTAACTGAAACGAAGTCTAAAGTCTTAACCCATGTTGCATATTCATCTACTCTTCCAGAATCAACATAAATTAATCTTGCTGTAGAAACGGCTTCAAGAGCTTCCGGTGTTTTTGGGAACTCAGCCGCTACTTTTTTAAATTTGGTTAAAGCCTGTTCATCACGATCAGAATTATAGTAGATCAAGCCTTGTTTTAAAATAGATTTTGAAGTAAACGAACCGTTTTTGTATTCTGAAATTAACTGATCGTAAGTTTTAAGCGCCAGATCATTCTTTTTATCTGCTACATAAGTATTTCCTAACTCATATAAAGCATCGTCACGATATTCTGATTTTTTATACATTTTAAGAAAATTATTCAGCTCACTGATTTTCTGATCGTTTTTCGACATAAATCCGTAAGAAAGTGCTTTTTGAAACTGCGCATAATCAGCATCAACACTATTTGAAGCCATTGCTTTTCCGTAAGCTTCCATTGCCTGAGCATATTTTGAACTCACAAAACGCGAATCTCCTAAACGCAGATACGAATCGTTTAAACGTACTTTATCTTCTTTATTATTATCAATTTGAGCCTGAAACGAGTTAGCAGCCTGATCGTATTCTTTCAGTTTAAAGTAGGTGTAGCCAATATTGTAATTGATGTTTTTATATTCGTCAGTCGATTTAGCCGCAGGAAGTCCGGCAAATTGCTTATAAGTTAACAATGCATTCTGCATATCGTCATTAAGATATTCTGTTTCTGCTTTCCAGAACGTGGCACGGGCAGTAAATTCAGGCGTTTTTTGTTCGCTTACTGCGCTTTTAAACATTTTTCCTGCTTCGGTATAATTCGATTCGTTATATAATTCTACTCCTCTGTAAAAAAGCACTTTTTGATAAGCCGCTTTATTCTCTGCCGATCTGTTTTTTTCTAATAAAGCCAAAGCCTCTTTGTAGTTTTTAGTCGAAATATAAGAGTCAACTAAAAGCTTCTCTACTTCTGCCCTGCTTGAATTGTTTGGATACTTTTTTAAGAAATCAAGCAAAATTCCGGGAACGGTTTGATAGGCATTTCCAATATCATAACTCACTTTAGCATAATTTAAAGCAGCATCTTCCTGAATCTGTGCATTAAAATCCATTTCAGATGCATTCTTAAATGCGTTTAACGCCTCTTGTTTTTTACCTGTATTTAAATACGCCAGCCCTAAATGGTAGTATGCATTTTGTGCCACGAAATCTTTTCCTTCAATAATTTTATTGAATTGAGAAATCGCTTTTTCGTAGTTTTTCTGCTCATAATAGGCGTAACCTAACTGGTAAAAATCGGTATTATTCCATTTTCCTTTTTTACCAGCGTACTGCTCTAAATAAGGAATCGCTTTGTCGTATTGTTTTAAATTGAAATAACTTTCACCAATAATTTTATTCAGTTCCGATTTTTCCATTTCATTGGATTTCGCCATTGCTTTTTGGCCTAAATCAATTGCTTTTTGGAAATTTCCGAGTTTAAAATTCATGTCGGCCTGATAATACGAAAGCTTTTCTTTGTACTTTTCTTCGCCCGAAACTTCATCAAAATATTTCGTTGCTTCTTTATAGTCGTCGCCTTCATAGGCCATAAACCCTAAATAATACTTAGCTTGAGAACCATATTCAGGAGAGTTCACCACTTTGTTGAAATAAGTCGTTGCTTCTTTCTTCTTTTTAGCATTAAAATAACTGTATCCTTTCTGGAAATTAAATTTATCCGATTCTGATTTGCTCATGTAACTTTCGTCAACTTTATCAAACCATTGCAGTGCTTTTGGATAATTTCCCTGCTCAAAGAAATATTGTGCAACTTCAATATAAGCCTGATTTTGTTTGGTGCTTGTTGGATAATCCTCCACGAATTTTTCCATTAAAGCATCCGCATTTGCCTGATTGGTTCTAATTGCGCAATTGGCAATGTAGTACGCACAGTCTGATTTAACCTCTTCAGTTTGTGCATTATTTTTTACATATTCAAAGATATGTTGTGCCGAAGCGTATTGTTTATCATTATATAAAGCCAGTGCTTTGTCAAAATCCTTTAAATCGTAAGTATAAATAGCTGATTTTTGTGCCGAAACTATGGTCGAAGTAAGGATAATTTGGAATAAAAAGAACCAGGAAAGTCTATGCATTTTAGTTATATTTAGTATTCAAATTTATCATTTTATACCGTTTATAACGAAACGTTTCTTGAATTTATTATGAATATTTTTTTAAACAATGAACATTTAGTTACTTCAAACAATTCATATAAGTTATATAAGTAATTATAAGCTAGATGATTTTAGCATATTAACTAAAATGAACTTGTATAACTTACATGGATTAAATTTTCAATCCTTTTCCTAGAACTTTTCTTAAGAAATGATTGAAATTTATTTTGAATCCAATCGTTATCTTATTACTTTTACCATTCAAATCAATTTTATTATGTCACAAACCGTACTATCTCTCAAAGAAGTCACTATATATCAAGAAGGAAGAAAAATTTTATCTCATATTAATCTGGATGTACAACATGGTGAATTTATCTACATCATTGGTAAAACAGGTTCTGGAAAAAGCAGCTTTTTAAAAACTTTATACGCAGATTTACCTCTGACAGAAGGTGAAGGCCATATAGTTGAATTTGATTTGGCAACTTTAAAAGAGAAAGATATTCCGTATTTGAGACGTAAAATCGGTATTGTTTTCCAAGACTTTAAATTACTTCCGGATCGTTCTATCAAAGATAATATGCTTTTTGTTTTAAGAGCAACCGGCTGGGTTGAAAAAGAGGCTATGGAGCATAAAATAGACGAGGTTTTAGACAAAGTGGGCATGAAAGATTTTGTAAACAAAATGCCTCATCAGCTTTCTGGAGGAGAGCAACAGCGTGTAGCAATTGCAAGAGCCCTTCTTAACGACCCGGAATTTATCTTAGCCGATGAACCTACAGGAAACCTTGATCCACAGACAAGTTCTGAGGTTTTAGAGGTTTTAAAAACAATCAATGCCAATGGTAAAACTGTTATCATGGCTACTCACGATTATGCTTTGTTAATGAAATTCCCATCTAAAACATTAAAATGTGAAGATGAAAGAATTTTTGAAGTGGTGCAAAGAAGCGTGTAATGCTTTCCATTTTAATTCCGGTTTATAATTATGATGCATTTTCATTAGTCGAAAAACTGCATAATCAAGCCGTGGAATTAAATATCGCTTTTGAAATTATTTGTCTGGATGATGCCTCGGATATTTTTACGACTGAAAACCAAGGAATTAACCAACTAAAAAAAGGCAGATTTGAAATTTTACCAAAGAATATCGGACGCAGTGCAATTCGGAATTTATTAGCTGAAAAAGCGCTTTATGAAAATTTACTTTTTCTTGATGCCGATACATTTCCTGTTCACGAGAATTTCATTTCAAATTATATTTCAGAAATAAACAATGCTCAAAAAGTAGTATTTGGCGGTATTGTATATGAAAACAAAAAACCCGAGAAAGAACATCTTCTACGCTGGATTTATGGTAAAAAAAGAGAGGCACTAAATGTATCTGAACGAAAAAAAAATCCCTCAGACACTGCATTGGTTTCAAATTTATTAGTAAAAAAAGAAATTCTTGCTCGTTTTCCTTTTGATGAAACCGTCACACGATACGGCTACGAAGATTTACTTTTTTTCTCAGTTTTAAAATCAAATCAAATCACGATTACGCATATCGAAAATCTGGTTTTTCATCTCAATTTAGAAACTTCGGTTCTGTTTTTAAGCAAAACAAAAACGGCATTAGAAAACCTGTTTTTTCTTGTTTCTTCAAATAAAATAGCTAAAAATCAAAGTAAAGTTGCCACATCGTTTTTTCTTTTAAAAAGAGTAAAACTGGTTTCTGTTTTTACTTTCTTTTTTAAGAAATTAGAATTAAAAATCGAACAGAATCTAACTTCAGAAAAACCGTCACTTTTTTTATTCGACTTATATAAATTAGGCTATTATTCTTTTTTAAACTCAAAATAAATGGCTTTTTTTTCTATCATAATTCCGTTGTACAACAAAGAAAATTTTATCGAAAATACGATACAAAGTGTGTTGAGTCAGACTTTTCAGGATTTTGAAATTATTATAGTAAACGACGGATCTACAGATAAAAGCGAAGAAAAGGTTTTACAGTTTAAAGACGATAGAATTCGATATTTCAGCAAAAAAAATGAAGGCGTTTCTCAAACCAGAAATTTTGGTTTAACAGAATCAAATGCAGATTTTGTTGCCTTTCTGGATGCAGATGATTATTGGTATCCTCATTTTCTGGAAACCATGCATCATTATTGCACATTTTTTCCAAAACAAAAAGTTTTTGCTTGTGCTATAGAAATCGAAACTTCAAAAAAGACATTTCCTGCACAATATTCCATACGCAAAACGGGCGATTTTGAGTTTGTAAATTATTTCCGTGCAAGTAATAAAGAATCTGTAATTCTGACTTCGGCAGCCGTTTTCAGGAAAAGTATTTTTAAAAAAACAGGCATATTTGATCCCGAAATAAAAAGCGGACAAGACACCGATTTATGGATTAGAATTGGAATTATTTATCCCATTTTATTTATTTGGAAAATATTGGTGCGCTACATACATGATGAAAATAGTCTTTCGAAAAACGCGTCTTTAATGCATTCTAAAATGGATTTTTCAAAATTTGAAGAACTCGAAAAAACAAATCCCGATCTTAAATATTTTTTGGATTTAAACCGATTTTCATTGGCTGTAAAAAGTAAATTAACGCATAATGAAAACCAATTTAATTATTATTACAACGGAATTAATCTAAAAAAATTAAGCTTTAAAAAGAGATTTCTTCTTAGCCTTCCCTCAAGTTTATTGCAAATTTTAATTGGATTAAAACTTAAATTGGCAGAAATTGGATTAGGATCATCTGTTTTTAAATAATTTAAACTCCTTATATTCACGTATATAATCGTTCTCATTAAATTCATCTGAAGCCAAAACCAAACAAACAGCGCCTGATGAAAAATTTTGTAATTCACGCCAAATACCGTTTACTATAAGTAAACCTAAATTAGGTTTATTCAACGTTTCAGTTTTTATCGATTTCCCATCTTTAAGAACAACATCAAAACTGCCGCTCAAAGCAATCAAAAGTTCGTGCTGTTCTTTATGGGCATGCCCCCCTCGCCTGCTCCCGCTTGGCACATCATATAAATAATATACTCTTTTTGAAACAAATGGAATTGTACTTCCTTCAATAACTGAGAGATTTCCTCTCCTATCCTGAATTTTCGGAATTTCAATTAATTGAATATCGGCATTTGTGGTCATATTTTGCTTTTGGTTAATTCCTTGAATTTTGAAATTCCGTTTACCCCTGTTTTAATTTTTTTTTGTATTTCTGATATTTTGATGCTTTTTCTTCTGATTAGAAAAAAAACATATTTGATAAGCCAAACATAAGCAAAATTGTGGTAAAGCTTATAAAACAAAGCCGATCTGCCGTAAATTATGGAATCTGAGCCTTCATTTTTTCCCGATGAAAATTGCGGATGCGAAACGATAATTTCAGGATTAAAACTAATTTTTAAGTTTTGGCTTAAACCCGATTGTAAAAACAAAACCTCTTCGGCGGTTTCAAAAAAAGAACCAAGTCCGAAGTTTTCATCAAAAGAAATATTACTCCTCTTTATATCATTTAATTTAAAAGCAATTTCGATTGAACTTACATTCCAGATACTTTCCTTATTGTGTTCAAAAGTTTTATTTTGCTTTTTTTGTGGTTCAGAATCTCCAATTCTTACATGATTAAAGGTAATAATGCTGGCTTTTAAATCTTTTTCGAAAGCAGAAAGAATCCTCATTTTTAAATTTTCTGTAAAAATGACATCATCATCTGTAAAAAGGCAAATATTTTTTGAAGCGTTCTGAATTGCTTTATTGCGGCTTTTAGACAAGCCTTTTTCATTGGCATTTAAAACTCTAACCGAATCAAAATCAGATTGTAAAATGGCATTTTCGGTTTGATTTACAATCAATAAATTAAAAGTTGAAAAATGTTCATGCGGAAACATTGGATGTAAAAAATCTAAATTGCTCCTATCTTTGGTCGCAATTAGAATTTCAAAATCATTTTCAGAAAAAACATTTAACATTTTCATATATATTTACGTAAATATAAATATTTCCCGCAGAAATGAGAATACTCTTGGTAGGAGAATACAGCCGATTACATAATTCTTTAAAAGAAGGATTAGAAGCCTTACAACACGAAGTTTCGATTATTGCAACGGGCGATAATTTTAAAAAATTTCCTGTTGACTATTCTATTCACCCAAAGTTTTTTCTGGACAATAAATTTTTAGTTTTTTGCAATAAAGTTTTCTTCCGAATTTTTAAAACCGATTTACAATTAGCCGAAAAAGGAATTCGCTTTTGGTTTTTACTTCCAAAATTAAAAAACTACGATGTTGTACAATTAATCAACTCGAATGCGATTGAAACCTATCCGTTTTTTTCTAAATTTTTATTGAAAAGGCTTTTCAGACAAAACAAAAAAAGTTTTCTTTTGGTTTGCGGTGAAGATACGCCGATTATTGATTTTTTATTAAAAGATGAAGTAAAATATTCGATTCTGACACCACTTTTACAAAACAAAAAATTAGCGCCTAACTATCATTTTTCATTAAAATATACCCGTAAAAACTATCGGGATTTATATGAATTTGTAAGCAAAAAAGTAATCAGAATAATGGTTTCTGATTTAGATTATAAACTACCGTTACCTGACAAAATCTTAATTCCAAATCCAGTAAATATTGATAAAATTAGTTTTGAGCCCATAGTTATTTCTCAAAAAATAATCATTTTTGCAGGGAAAAATAACAGCAGCGCTATTAAAAAAGGAACTGCATTTTTTGAAGAAGCCCTTTTGATAATTCTAAAAAAATACGGCCCAAGAGTTGGTATTATAAAAGTCGAAGATGCGCCGTACAAAGAATACATCACCTTGTATAATCAGGCTCATATTTTACTTGATCAGGTTTATGGTTATGATCAGGGTTACAACGCACTCGAGGCAATGGCAAAAGGAAAAGTTGTTTTTACAGGAGCCGAAAGTGAGTTTACAGAACATTATAATTTAACCGAAAGGGTTTGTGTAAATGCGCTGCCGGATGTTGATTATCTAGTAAACGAATTGTCGTTTTTAATTGAAAATCCCGATGAAATTACTGCCATAGGAAAACGTGCAAGAGCTTTTATTGAGAAAGAACACCATTATATAAAAATTGCTCAAAAATACCTTGATACATGGAATTTGCAATAAACTAAACTACAAGTTTTTTTCTCTTATCCAGAATATTGTCCCTGATAAATAAGATAACAACAAGCATCATTATATATTCAAAAGGAAAACTGAATCTTGAATTGCCGCCATACGTAACTAAAGCCTGAAGTACAGAGGTTAGAAAAATAATCGTAGTAAAAAGAAGCTCTTTTGTGATGCGGCGATTCTTGAAAAACAAAACAAAATGGTACGGAATTAAGAACACAAAAAAGACTTTAAAAAACCAAGTTAATATAGTCTGAAAAAGCCAAATTCCTAAAAATATTTTATTTACAAAAGGAAGCGAAAAACTATTGTAATCCCAATATATTTTTGGTTTCCAGAAATCAAACCATGATCTAAAAATAACTTGCTTTACATATTCTAACGGATTCTTTTTTATCGTTGCTTTAGCATAACCGCCAAGTTCTGCCGAGAGTACAGCAAAATTACCGGCTGTTTTGGGCAGTAAATCACTTTGAGCATCCCAGATTGTCATGGCGATATCCGTTTGAAGATGAGATGGTAATTTGCTGTTTTCTTCTATTAATTTATCTCTGTGTTTTGCATAAACTAACCCAATCCACTTATATTCGGGCGTTGTTTTTTCAGCAAAATAAACGCAGTTTTGAGATAAATTTAGACCAAAAAATGTAGTGGATACAAAATAACCCGTATTTATTTTATTGACATACGACCAGCCAAAATATGAGATTAGGGGAAACAGCAGCAGCATTAATTTAGAGCTTATAATCTTTGAGATTTTAAAACGCTTTACCACACTAAATCCATAAATAACAAACGGAATAAAGGCATAAAAAGGTTTAATTAAAACGAGCAAACCAAGAATTACCGCCACTGTAAAATCCCTTTTTAAACTTTTATTTTCTAAGTAATCTGCTGATAAATAAAAGAATAATACCGAGATAAAAAAGAGCGTTAAAGATTCTACCAATATTATTCTTTCATAAAAATGAATTTGAAGAAAACTTTGTAAAAAAAGCGTAATGTACAATGCCGTTTTTGAATCAAAATTTAAATTTTGAATTGTTTTAAACCAATAAACAGAAGTTACAATTCCTAAAACAACCTGATATATGACAGTTAATGCTGTAGACCCAAATGCTAAAGCAATAAATAATGGATATCCGGGAGTTCTTTCTCCATTGTAAAAACTGAGATCAAAATTTAGTATTTTTTGGGCTAGAAATAAATATCCTTCAGAATCAGGAAACAGGGTTACGTGAAAATATAAAATCGATAATAAAAGACGAAATAGTAATCCTACGCAGATTAAAACTCTAATTTCTTTAGTAAAAAATGGATTCAAAAATTTAATATTTAGCATTTATAAAAATAGAATTGAAGGCGTTTAAATTTCATCCTTAACAAATATAACTTCAACCAGTTGGGTGTATTTAAAACATATAGTCCCGAAGCTTCGGGATAGATTTAACACTCTCGAAAAAGCGTTTCACTTATTTAGAGGGCTATGTGTTAGAAACCAGTTTCTTTTTTATATTCTTTTCTACAAATAAAATCTATGTTAAATGTTTTTTCTTTTTTTGATAATTACAACCAACAGTTAACTTCAATAAAAGAAAAAATAGTACAAATCATCGAGATCTGGTTTTATTTAAATCAAGCTTTTTCTAAAATAAATCGCTAACACCACAAAATAAAGAAAGTTATCAAAAGCCTGAGCCATAACCATTCCTTCTATTCCATAATAATCTACAAAAAGCAGACTCAAAAAATACAAGGTACCAAGAGAAAACAATTCTGAAATAATAAAGGCTTTCGTCAGCTTTTTGGCAAAAAACTGGTAGCCCAAAATTAAGGAAGCTACTTTAAAAACATCACCCGTTAGCTGCCAGAAAAAAAGTGTTGTTACGGGCAGAAATTCTTTGGTAAACAATAATTGAATTATGAAATAGCGGTTGCAATAAATTACAAATAAACCAAGGCAGAAAACAGGCAAGATTGTTTTATAGAACTGCCAAAAAATGAATTTCGTTTGGGTACTATCCTGAGCTTTTGAAAGTTTCGGCAAAAAATAAACGGTTAGAATTGTGCTTACAAAGAGTAAATAATAAGACGAAATTCGCGTCATCGTTTCCCAAAAACCGGCTTGATCTAATCCTAACTTTTCAATAAGATTATTTCGAACGGCTAATAAAACTATTGGACCTAAAACGGATGAAACCAAAGCCATTAAAGAATAAGGCAGTAAGTTTTTTATAATTGTAAAATCATACCATCGCAGACGAATAATTTTTAGAAATTTAATTTCTTTCTCCACAAAATAAAAAGTGACAAAAAATAATAACGAAGGCGTTATTACAATGGCTAATAATGCTCCTAAAGTGTGGAATTTTAATATCATTACAAGAGAAACCAGCAAACCAATTAAGTTTCCTATAATGTTGACCCAAATTACTTTAGTAAATTTGCTTAAGCCATTTAATACTGACAGCAAAAAAACAGATACGGTATACCATGGTAAAGCAAGTGCCAAAACTTTAAATACCAAAGAATTATCTGCATTGTGTTCTAAAATTCTATCGTTCCAAAAAGAAGCAAAAAAATACAAAACACCACTTAAAACAAGAACAACACAAATTAAAGTAACAAAAACTGTCGCTATTATTTTTTTTAATTCGTCTTCATTCTTTTGATTTTGAGCTATATATTTTACTATTCCGTTTTGAAAACCTAATATGGAAATGCTTTCTAAAGAAGTTAAAAAATTACGAAGATTGCCTACTAAAGCCATTCCTCCAGGTCCAACAAAAATGGCCAGTATTTTTGATGTTATTAAACCAATACCTATTTTAAGTCCTACGCTAAAGCTGTTTAACGAAGTAATCTTAAACAAAGTAGAATTGACTATTTTTTTTAATATCCCCAAATTAATATCTATTTAAAACGGCAATAATAAAATCAATTTCTGAATCTTTTAAAACCGGACTCATTGGCAGACTTAAAACTTCATTGTGAATTTTCTCTGTTATAGGGAAAGACAAAGTATTCCATTCCGAAGTTTCGGGAGAAAAAGCTTTTTGTTTATGGGGCGCCACAGGATAATGAATAACGGTCTGGATATTATTTTCAGCTAAATATTGCTGCAATTCATCTCTGTTATTTGTTCGGATAACAAACAAATGAAAAACATGGTTATTTGATAAATCCCAAAAAGGCAGTTCAATTTTATCGTTTTTTATTTCAGATAAATATCGTTTTGCAATTACTCTGCGTTTATCATTATCGGCATCTAAGTTTGGTAATTTCAAGTTTAAAAATGCCGCCTGAAGTTCATCTAATCTCGAATTTATGCCTATATATTCGTTGTAATATTTTTTTTCTGAGCCGTAATTTCGAAGCGAAAAAAGAACTTTTGCCAGTTCAGTATCATTTGTTGTAATCGCTCCTCCATCGCCCAAACAGCCGAGATTTTTTCCAGGGTAAAAACTGTAGGCAGATGCTGCGTTTGAATTATGAATTGTTAATTGTTGATTGTTAATTATTCCGTGCGATTGTGCCGCATCTTCAACAACAATCAACTTATTTTTTACGGCAATTTCATTTATTTTGTCCATTTCAGCCAGTTGTCCGTAAAGATGAACGGCTAAAATGGCTTTGGTTTTTGAAGTAATTTTCTCCTGAATTAAATCAGGATTAATATTGTACGTTTTCAATTTTGGCTCGACCAAAACCGGAATTAAATCGGCTTGTAAAATAGCCAGAATACTTGCGATGTATGTATTTGCGGGAACAATTACTTCATCACCTTTTTTGAGTTTTCCGAGTTCGATATAACCTTTAAAAATCAAAACCAAGGCATCAAAACCATTTCCTACTCCAATACAATATTTTGATTGACAATATTCGGCGAAAGACTTTTCAAATGTTTCGACTTCTTTTCCTAAAATGTACCAGCCGTTATCTAAAACTGCTCTCAGTTTTCCCTGAAAGGCGGTTTCATACGGTTCGTTAATTTTTTTAAGATCCAGAAATGGTATCATTTTATATTGAGTTTATAAAAATCCTGATTGTAAACGGTACAGCCTAATTCTTCTTTTTGTTTTAAAAGACCGGGATGATAACCCAATTCGTTATCTTCATTAACAATTCCCATATCAAAAAACTGCTTGCCTTTTCGCTTATATTTATGAATCAAATTAATAAATAAAAAGTCAAGCGCCCTAACTTGTTCTCCTTTTTCGGAGGTAGCACCATATTGCGATTTTACAACGTTTTTTGTTTCAAAAAGAGTTATTCCGGCAATTATCTCGTCATTTTGGTAAACAGAATACTGCCTTATATTTTCTGGAAATCTGCTTTTTAAAAGCGCTATTTCTTCTTTTGAGTGAATGGGTTTTACATTGAATTTCTCTAACAATCTTGGTTCCAAAACTTCATTCCAAAATGGGTTAAAATCTTTTTCCTCAATTATATCTAAATCCAGATTTTCAATTCTTCTAAAATGTTTCATTTTACTTTTAGAAATCCTGAGAGGCAGGTTTAAATTGACGGCCAGATTCATTTCTTTTCGATCTAAAACGGCTCCTCTTTTAAATAAAAAGAAATCCATTTCATTATTTCCTTCGGGTAAATAAAAACCGGGAATTGGTTTATAATAGAAAGTTTCAATTGCGTTTTCTTTAAAAAAAACCAAAACCGAATCTAGAATCGATTCGATTTTTTCTCCGTTTAATTTAGGCAGAAAAACCAATCCGCCATAAGTAAGTCCTTGATGAGAATGAATGGCATTTCCTTGTTTATTGGCTGGAAGAATGGCCTTTAGTTTTTCTTCTTCAAAAATTAAAAGTGAAAAATCTTCAAAACGATCTTTGTGATATTCCATAAAATCACGGTGAAATAAAAACGCTGCATTTTTGGCCTGACTCACAAAATCATTCCATAATTTATAATCGTTTTGATCGTATTTTTTTACTGTCAGGTTTTTCATTTTCCGGCCACAGATTTTTATGATTTAAATGATTTTTCTTAAGCTTAGGCAAAAAATCTCTTAGGCTGTTTAATCTGCAGCTAATCTCTTTTCTACATCTTATTTATGCTCAAAAGCCGGCAGATACCATTTGTATTTTACGGCCAGTAAACGAACTGAAATTATTATAACCGAAGTTACAAGATACAGGACATCATCTTCTAAATTTAATTTCTTGAGTGCAAAAAATACGATTCCGCCAAAAATACAAATCGTAGCGTAAATTTCTCTTCTAAAAATGGTTGGAATCTCCGTACATAAAATATCCCGGATTACACCGCCAAAACAAGCTGTCATGGTGCCCAGTGCTACGCAGATTACGGGATGAAGACCTGTTAAAATCCCTCTTTCGAGACCAATTAAAGTAAAAACGCCTAAACCAATTGTATCAAATAAAAACAATGAAGTTCTTAGTTTATCAAATTTTTTTCTGAAAATAATAGCCAGAAAAAAACCTAAAATAATGACATAAACATATTGCAGATTCATCATCCATCCCACCGGAGTTCTTCCAATTAACACATCACGAAGCGTTCCGCCTCCTACTGCCGTAACAAACGCAATAATAAAAACCCCAAACGGATCCAGTTTTTTATGCATTGCCGTTAAAGCGCCGGACATTGCAAAAGCCATTGTGCCGATAATATCTAATAAGTGAAACATTTTTTTAGGTGCAAAGATTTAAAGCTGCAGAGATACAAAGATTAAATTAATTGCAACTCCTCTATTCGTTATTTTTTTGTGTAAATAGGACTTCTTTTTAATAAATAAGAAATAGAATCAATCCAGCTGTCTTTTACTGCCAAAAATGGTTTACGGGTTTGTGAATATATTTTTGAAGTATTTTTATACATATCAAAATAAACGGTATAATAATAATAAACCTGTGTATTGGCTGTTGTAGTCGATATGTCATTAGTTTTTACTTTTTTATTATTGTCGCTTATTTTTGCATTTCCACTGTTGTAAGTAGTTGCAGTGGTGCCGGAATTCATGGTATAAGAAACTTTTGCCGCTACAATATTATCAACTCCAAGTATTTTCTCAAGATCCTCAATCGGTGTTTCGTCAATGTTGTTATGATCAATTCCCGCTTTATGAAGCAGGCTGTTTGTTGTTCTCAAATCCTGAACCGTTAAAGGAAAAATATTGGATGATTTATCAAGCAGCTTATTGTAAAGATCGTTTTGAGCGAATTTTGCCATATCCTCTGAGCTTTCCTGAGTATCTGAATTTAAATAAGGAACAGGAAGAACCGCAATGGTATTTTGCTTAATTTCAGACGCTGCTACAATAGTCGAAGAACCGGAAGAGGAAGAATTATTTCCTGCACTTACATCAAAAGTCTGCGAACGCCCGCTTGCAAAATCAATTTTAGCGATTTGTGAAACATCTAGAGAAATTACCAGAGTTTCGCCCGGAAGAGAATATTCTACAGTCTTGTCAGATACCTTACTAATAGTACATTCAATAATCTGATAATCTCTTTTTATAATTTTGTCCAGTTTTTTACCGCTTTGCGCAAAACTTAAAACCGAAACAAACAACATTAATATTACAGCAGTTATTTTTTTAAGTATCATAATATCTTAGTTTAATTTTTCTAATGTGGATTTTAGTCTGTTATTTTGAAAAACAAGTATGTTAAAATTATAAAATTTAAACGATAATAACGTCAAGAAAAACATTTAAATAACCTTACGTTCTTTTAAATTACATATGCTGTGTATAAAAATTGTAATCTTTTAAAACCACCCTGATAAAATCAGAGTTATTTCCGGATTGATTTTTAATTCCGGTTACGCTCTCAATTTTAGCAACCAGCTTAAAAATGATTTCATGATCGTTTTTTGCTATGGCTTTATGATACGTTTCCTTAATAATTCGCATATCGTTATCAGATAATTTAATGACCAAAGGATAAGTAGGCACATACGCTTCTCCAATTTCTTCGAGAATTGTATGACTGATATTAATTTTATTTTTGAGCGTAATTACCGCTGTTCCTGCCGCCATATCGCCCAAACGCTGGCCTTTTTTGCTAGAAACAATAGCTATTAAAGCAACAAGTCCGTAAAACAGAGTAAAATCAATTATCCTAAAAAACCATCGCATTAAATAATCGCCAAAACCTGCCTGATATCCATCTATTTTTACGACTTTTATCTTCACAAGTTTTTTACCAAAAGATTGTCCTTCAAAAATACTTTCTAAAGTTATGGAGTAAATGATCAGTGGAAAATAAAGTATCAAAAATATGGAACCCCGAGACCACGGATCCAGCCCATCAAGTACTTGTCCAAGGTTAAGCCAGTAAAAAACAATTAAGGAAACAACAATTATGTATGAAAGTTTAATACCTAAATCTATAAAATAAGCTCCTAAACGCTCGCCTACTGTGGCAGCGATAAAATTTATTTTGACATTTTGTGTTGTATTAATAGATAATTCTGACATATTTTATATTTTAGCCCTCAATGAGAGAAGTTGCATTTATAAAACAAAATAAAGAAAAATGGCTGGAATTTGAGCTAGCTATTTTTGGTAAAGCTAAGAAAAATCCTGACGAATTAGCTAATTTGTACATTCAATTAATGAATGACTTGTCGTACGCGCAGACTTATTACCCTAAGAGTAAGACTGTTATTTATTTAAATCACCTTGCTTCACAGATTTACCAAAAAATTTATAAAACCAAACGCACGGAAAAAAACAAGATTGTTGAATTTTTCAAAACCGAAGTGCCTTTGCTGCTCTATGATTACAAAAGATATCTACTTTACGCTTTTGTATTGTTTTTTGCTACGGTAGCAATGGGAGTCGTTTCTGCACGTTACGATCAAAACTTTGTTCGTTTGATATTGGGCGATGATTACGTCAACATGACTTTAGAAAATATCAAAAAAGGAAACCCGATGGCCGTTTACGGATCAGGATCAAACTGGGGGAGCTTTATAGGCATTACCATGAACAACCTTTTTGTGGGAGCAAGATGTTACTTATATGGCATTTTTGGCGGTATTGGCACATTTTACATTTTTCTTCAAAACTCCTTAATGCTGGGTTCTTTTCAGTATTTTTTTTATGAGCAGAATGTATTTTGGAAAAGCGTTCGCGGTATCTGGATCCATGGTTCGATGGAAATTTTTGCTATTGTAATTGAGTCTGCGGCCGGATTTATTTTAGGTGCTTCTATCTTGTTTCCTAAAACTTTTTCGAGAATGAATTCTTTTAAAATTGGTTTTAAAAATAGCTTTAAAATATTTTTAAGCACTTTTCCTTTTACAATAAGCGCCGGATTTCTCGAAGGTTTTATTACCAGATATTCGATTGATATGCCAAATTGGTTAAGTAGTCTTATCATATTGGTAACTCTTGGAATAATTTCATTTTATTACTTAGTTTATCCCTACATTGTTCACAAGAAAATACAAAAACTATCAGCCAAATCGAATTAATAAAAACCAGTAATGAATAGAATTTTCTTTATTTTATATTTTCTTTTCTTCTGCGGCATTTCGAGTGCGCAGGATTCTTTGCTGACGGAAGACCCTCCAAAAATTACTTCAGTAAAATATACCGAAAAAGATATTCAGATTGATTCAGAATCAGTTGAAGCAAAAACTTTCTCTAAAGATTATCAAAAGAAATATACAGACGATGATTTCGTATATGAATACAAAGCTCCGGAAAAAAATCTTTGGGATCGTTTTAAATACTGGCTTGCAAGCATTTTTAGAAAATTATTTTCTTTTAGCGACCCGCAGGCTTCTTTAAATTTTGTGGTTATACTTCTGCGTGTCCTTGCCGTTATCGTAATTATCCTCGTAATTTATTTAATAGTACGAGCCATAATCAATAAAGAAGGCCAATGGATTTTTGGAAAAAATGCAAACAAAAGAACTGTTTATTATTCTGATCTTGAAAAAAACATTCACCTTTTAGACTTTGAAAAACTTATTAAAGAAAGCCTCGAATCCGGTGAAAAACGTACTGCCATAAGATATTATTATTTATGGCTTCTAAAAACAATGGCGCAGCATAATTATATTGAGTGGGATATTGAAAAAACAAATTCAGATTACTTGTACGAGCTTCAAAATCCAAAACATAAAGAAGAATTTACATACTTGTCTTATCTGTACAATTACATTTGGTATGGCGAATTTGAAATTGACAACGCCACTTTTAACAAAGCCGAAAATAGATTTAAGAATGCTTTAAAAACCTTTAGCTAATGAGTAAAAGTATTAAAATATACATAGCTGTACTGGTTTTTATTCTAATCTTAATTTTAATTGGAGATTACAACAAACAAAAACCAATAGACTGGCGTCCCACCTATTCTGTTAATGACAAAATCCCTTTTGGATTATATGTCTTTGACAAAGAAATTGGAGGCATTCTTAAAAAACAAAAAATTGAAAGAATTTCTAATGTCACTCTATACGAATACTTAGACTCAAAGTACGATGACGATACTTTAGTCGAAACATATAATATACAAGGAACTTTTGTCAATATTTCCCAGGAAAATAATATAGACGATCAGTCGATAAAAGAACTAATGTATTTTGTTTCGCACGGAAATAATGCTTTTTTAAGCATGGCAAATTTCCCTAAACCTTTATTAGACAGTTTAAAATTTGAATATTCAGCTAACTTGCTGCAAACTGAAAATGCTGCAGTTTGGATGGCTAATAAAAAAGTAAGTTCAAAAGCATATAAATCAACAAGCAATATTGCTGATTATTTTTCTAAAATAGATACACTAAACACCACTGTTTTAGGATATCAGGGAAATCCCAAAAAGAAGAAGAATATCAATTTTATAAAGGTTCCTTATAAAAACGGATACTTCTTTTTGCATATGTATCCTGTTGCTTTTACAAATTACAATCTGCTTAAAAAAGATCGTTACCAATATGCCGAAAATGTGTTATCGTACATCCCAAAAGGAAATATTTTTTGGTACACCAAAACACATTATAACGAAAATATTTCCGACTCTCCGCTTCGCTATATTTTAAGTCAGCCAGCCTTAAAATGGGCTTGGTATTTATTCTTAATCGGCATGTTGATTTTTATGATCTTTAATGCCAAAAGAAAACAGCGAGTCGTTCCTATATTACAGCCACTATCTAATTTGACCATTGATTTTACCAAAACAATTGGAAATCTGTATTATCAGGAAGGCGATCATAAAAATATAATTGATAAAAAAATCATTTATTTCTTAGAAAAAATTAGAACCGAATATTTAATCGACACTTCAAAACTAGATGATGAGTTTATTAAAAAACTACAGCATAAAACCGGGAAAGAAGAAAAAGATATTCAGGAACTTATATTTTTAATCAATGAACACCGTAATAGTTACCACGCCAGTATTGAGGAAGATTTAATACGGATTAATAATGCTATAGAAAAGATTTTACATTAAATAAAAACATCTGCCAAAGACAAAAAGTGCAGCGCAAATAACCAATTCAAAGAAAACATATAAATCATGGATGATATTAATAGACCAGAACCAGAAATCACAAATGAAAATGTGAATTTTGAAACCCGAATAAACCTAAGTCCTCTTTTAGATCATGTAAATGCTATTAAGAAAGAATTAGAAACCGTAATTGTTGGGCAGCATAAAATGGTCGATCAGCTTTTGGTTGCAATTTTATCAAACGGACATGTTTTGTTAGAAGGTGTCCCTGGTGTTGCAAAAACAATTACTGCAAAACTGCTTGCCAAAACTTTAAATATTGGTTTTAGCCGAATTCAGTTTACGCCGGATTTAATGCCTTCTGACATTTTAGGAACTTCTATTTTCAATTTAAAAAATTCAGAATTTGAGTTCAAAAAAGGACCTATTTTCTCTAATTTAATTTTAATTGATGAAATCAATCGTGCTCCGGCAAAAACCCAGGCTGCACTTTTTGAAGTAATGGAGGAACGCCAGATTACAATTGACGGCTCAGCATATCAATTAGAAGCCCCGTTTTTGGTTATTGCAACGCAAAATCCAATTGAACAGGAAGGAACATATCGTTTACCTGAAGCACAATTAGATCGTTTCTTGTTTAAAATTACCATCGATTATCCAAAATTAAACGAAGAAATTCTGATTATTCAAAGAGAACATTTATTACAGGATCATGGTAAATTAGAAGCCATAAAAACGATTCTTTCATCATCTGAAA
This sequence comes from Flavobacterium johnsoniae, assembly GCF_001879205.1. Classification (GTDB taxonomy): domain Bacteria; phylum Bacteroidota; class Bacteroidia; order Flavobacteriales; family Flavobacteriaceae; genus Flavobacterium; species Flavobacterium johnsoniae_A. Next base: position 141,836 of record NZ_MLFK01000007.1, on the reverse strand, counting down.
TAAATCAATACCAAGGATTAATCAAGCAAATTAGAGTTGAGCAGAACTTACTGGAATACATTGCGAGAATTGTAGTAAATACGCGTGAAAATGCCTTTTTATATCTTGGAGCCTCGCCTCGTGCTTCTATTGCAATATTAAATGCTTCAAAAGGTTTTGCAGCTATCCGCGGACGCGACTTTGTTACTCCCGAAGATATTAAAGAAGCGGCAATTCCGGTTTTACAACACCGTGTTATAGTAGCACCGGAACGTGAAATGGAAGGAATTACGAGTTCAGAAATCATTAAACAAATCATTGAAACTGTCGAGATACCTAGATAAGTGGGCAGTTGCAGTTTATAGTCGCAGTTTACAGTCGCAGTTTACAGTCACAGTGGGCAGTTGCAGTTTACAGTGAGACTGAAAACTGAGACTGAGACTGAAAACTGAGACCGATAACTGAGACTAAAAACTGAGATTAAAACTATAAAAAATTGAACGCAAATAAATTAATTATCCTATTCTCACTTTGGATTCTGGCAGTTAGCTTTAAATCTTCGGATAATCTTGTTTTAGAAAATGGAAAAAAAACATTTTATTTTGCAAGTGATAAACAACAGATTGAAAGTTTAATCCGTAAAATGTATGAATGGGTTGAAACAAAAAACTCAAATCAGGATTTTGATCCTTTAGAAAACAAAAAAGGAGATAAATATACAGGACTAAATCTCACTGCACATAAAAAAAGATTGGAAGAACTTAAAAAAACAAATTTCTTCTCGCAGCAATTTTTAGACAATTACAATAAAATTGCATTGCAAATTGATGCCAATTTAAAAAGCAGAAAAATAGAATGGCTTGTGGGTGATATGCCTCCATTTGGCGGAGATTCAAATGCATGGTGCAACTGCCAGGATTATCCTGATGCTTATTGGAAAACAATGGCCGTCAACAATCTTAAGATTGAAAATAACAAAGCCTCTTTTTACTGGACCTGGTCCTGGAAAGGCGATTTTAAATACAAAGCTGCGGCAGTTAAAGAAAATGGCACCTGGAAAATTTCTTATCTCGAAGGCTTTGATTTTAATGGGTTCACCAAAATATATTAGTAAAATATAAAACTAAGAAAACTTGAAATTCATAAAAAGTTTATACCTGAATAATTTCTTCTTCTATATGCTGTTGGGCATTATAGGGTTATTTGTCTGCGCTTTTATATTTCCGAATTTATACAATGCAGTCTGGTTTGTCTTTTTGATTTTATTTACCTTCCTCGGGCTTGATATTCTAATTTTGTACTTGAACAAAATTGGAATAGATGCCGAAAGAATCGCACCAGAAAAGCTTTCAAACGGAGATTTAAATCCGATAAATATTCAAATTAAAAATCATTATACTTTTCCTATTTTGGTCAAGATAATTGATGAAATCCCATTTCAGTTTCAGGTACGTAATTTTAAAATTGTAAAATCAATCAAAGCATCAGACCAAAGAGAATTTGGTTATGATCTTCGCCCTACAGAACGCGGCGAATATCATTTTGGCTATTTAAATGTGTATGTTTCTTCGCCGTTACGATTAATTTCGAGAAGATTTTCTTTTGCAAAAGATCAAATGGTGCCTACATATCCGTCTTATATTCAATTAAGAAAATACGATTTACTGGCTTTTTCGAATAATTTATACCAATACGGAATCAAAAAAATACGCCGAATTGGACATACGATGGAATTCGAACAAATCAAAGAGTATGTTCAGGGCGACGATCTTAGAACCTTAAACTGGAAAGCCACTGCAAAGAAAAATGCATTGATGGTCAACCAATTTCAGGACGAAAAATCCCAGTCGGTTTATATGGCGATTGATAAAGGACGTGTGATGCAAATGCCTTTTAACGGACTGAGTTTATTAGATTATGCTATAAATTCGACTTTGGTTTTATCCAATGTCATTCTCAAAAAACAAGATAAGGCCGGGCTTTTCTCTTTTTCTAAAAAAGTAGAAAACCGCGTTTTTGCCGAAAGAAGAGGCTCGCAGATGCAAAAAATTCTGGAGACCTTATACAACATAAAAACTGATTTTTTTGAAAGTGATTACAGCCGTTTATACGTTGACATTAAGAAAAACATCAACCAAAGAAGCTTGGTTATTCTGTACACCAATTTTGAAACAATGGATGGATTAAACCGTCAATTACCTTATTTAAAAGGAATTGCAAAAAGCCATTTACTGGTTGTTGTCTTTTTTCAGAATACAGAATTAAATGACATTATCAATAAAAAAACCGATACCATTCAGGAAGTTTACGATAAAGTAATCGCCGAAAAATTTATGTTCGAGAAACGTTTGATTGCTAACGAATTAAAGAAATACGGAATACATTCGGTTTTAACCCAGCCAGAAAATCTGACCTTAGACGCCATTAATAAGTATTTAGAGATTAAGTCGAGGGGAATTTTGTAAAGATGTAAATGCATGTTGTGAAAATGTAAAATGAGTATTATTAAGACATCAAGTTCATAAGTTAAATTTAAGAATGATCAAAAATCTTTGAATCTTTGTTACCTGAATCTTCGTAAATCAAAAAATATGAAAAAGTCAATTTTAATTCTATTCATTTTAACAAGCTTTTTATCTTCTGCACAAAAAACAGAAAATATTATCATAATAACTACTGACGGATTTAGGTGGCAGGAAGTCTTTAAAGGGTTAGATCCGGCGATTGCAAATGATAAAAAATTCAATCAGGGAGACAGTACTTATATTTATAAAAAATATTCGGCTTCAGATTTTGCAGCTTCACGCCAAAAAATCATGCCTTTCTTTTGGTCAGAAATTGTATCAAAAGGGCAAATTTATGGCAATCGTGACCTTGGAAACAAAGTAGATGTAGCAAATCCGTATTGGTTTAGTTATCCAGGATACAGTGAAATTATGACCGGAAATGTTGATGTTAAAATAAATTCTAACGGTTACAAAGCCAATCCAAACGTAAATGTTCTGGAATTTTTAAATAAACAGCCCAAGCTAAAAGGTAAAGTCGCAGCTTTTGGAGCGTGGGATGCTTTTGACCGAATTTTAAATGAAGAAAGAAGTGGTTTTCCGGTAATTTCTGCTTTTGATAATTTGGGCGGGAATAAACCAACTCCGTCTCAAAAACTCTTAAACGAAATGCGAAACAATTCGTATAAGCCATTTCATGAAGATGAATGCCTGGATGTTTTTACTCATTATCAGGCAATGGACGAGCTTAAAACCAAGAAACCAAAAGTATTATATATCGCTTATGGCGAAACCGACGAATGGGCACATCATGGACATTACAGATCGTATTTAGACGCTGCTAATCAAGTAGATAAATGGATCCAGGAAATCTGGGATTTTGTACAAAATGATCCTCAGTATAAAAACAAAACTACTTTATTGATAACGGTTGATCACGGACGCGGTGACAAAGTAAAATCGCAATGGACAGACCATGGCGCAGATGTTGCGGGCGCATCACAAATTTGGTTTGCTGCAATGGGGCCTGAAATCACTCCAAAAGGAGAAATCAAAACAGATTCTCAATTATATCAAAAGCAATTTGCCCAAACCATTGCAAAAATCATGGCCTATAACTTCACAACAGATCATCCCGTAGACAGCGAGGTTAAAGAAATTTTCGAAAAATAATTTTCTTTTTTTGCCACAAATTACACGACTTTTCACAATTTATTTTGATAGTTTTCAATTATCATTCGTGTAAATTCGTGTAATTTGCAGCAAAATAAAAACCTTTGCCTCTTTGTTGCTTTGTAACTTTTAAAAAAAACTCAGTACCTTAGCGCCTTAGAAACTTAGTCGCTTAAAAAAAAATGAAACAAATCACTTCAGTTCAAAATCCGTTTATTAAATCGCTTGCTTTATTACAGGAAAAAGCAAAAGCCAGAAAACAAACCGGAACATTTTTGATTGAGGGACAACGTGAAATTTCATTAGCAGTAAAAGGCGGTTACGAAATTGAAACACTTTTATTTTTACCGGAATTAGTTACGGAAAATCAAATAAACAAATTAGTTTCTTCATCGGTTCAGTTAATCGAAATCAACAAGGAAGTTTATCAAAAACTGGCGTATCGCGACACAACTGAAGGCATTTTGGCAGTAGCCAAAACTAAATCTTTAAAATTATCTGATTTAAAGCTATCGGATAATCCATTAATTTTAGTAGCTGAATCTCTGGAAAAACCGGGAAATATAGGCGCAGTTCTGCGTACTGCGGATGCAGCCAATCTTGATGCTGTTTTAATCGCAGACCCAAAAAGTGACTTATACAACCCTAATATTGTTCGGTCGAGCGTTGGCTGTTTGTTTACCAATCAAATTGCCACCGGAACAAGTGAAGAAATCATTGCTTTTTTGAAAGAAAAAAAGATTGATTTTTACTGTGCTACGTTACAAAATTCAACTTCATACCATACGCAAAACTTCACCACTCCTACTGCTCTGGTTGTGGGTACAGAAGCTACAGGTTTAACTCAGAAATGGCGTGATGCCGCAACGCAAAATATTATTATACCAATGCAGGGGGAAATAGACAGCATGAATGTTTCGGTTGCCGCTGCAATTTTAATTTTTGAAGCTAAAAGACAGAGAGGTTTCTGATTTTAGATTTTAAGCATCTTTTTTTTCTGTCAGACTGAGAGAAGTCGAAGTTCTTTTCTGGCATATAAAAAATCTAAAATTAAGTGATCTAAACATAAAAAAACTATCCCGAGGCTTCGCGACTAAAGTCTAAAATCTACAATGCCAAAACCCTTGTGTATGTTCGAACTTATTCTTATTTTTAGTACTTGAACTATGCCGTTATGATAGAAATAGATATTGAAAAAGAAAACAAAGCGATTGCGCAGGAATACAAGGAATTACTTAGAATTAGTTATCAAACTTTAACGCCAGCTGACAAAAAATTAATTCGGAAAGCTTTTGATGTTGCTGTTGATGCTCACAAAGAACAAAGACGTAAATCTGGCGAAGCGTATATCTTTCATCCTATTGCAGTTGCAAAAATTGTTGCCTCAGAAATTGGTCTGGGTGCGACCTCTATTGCTGCGGCTTTATTGCACGATGTTGTTGAAGATACACCGATGACTGTTGAAGATATTGAGCGTTTATTTAATCCAAAAGTGGCTCAATTAGTTGAAGGTTTAACCAAGATTTCGTTAGTTCAAAAAGACTTAAATGCATCCATGCAGGCGGAGAATTTTAGAAAAATGATCCTGACATTGAACGATGATGTACGTGTAATTTTGATAAAACTGGCTGATCGTCTTCATAATATGCAGACCATGGATTCGATGGCTGAATACAAACAGACGAAAATTGCATCGGAAACACTTTATATTTATGCGCCTCTTGCCCACCGTTTAGGACTTTACAACATCAAAACCAAATTGGAAGATTTGGGTTTAAAATATACAGAACCAAACGTTTATAATGACATTGTAAGCAAAATAAGAGAAACAAAAGAAGAACAGGATTCTTATATCAAAGACATCTCAGATGTTTTAAAAAAATCTTTGGATGTTGAAAATATCGATTATATCATAAAAGGCCGTCCAAAATCTATCTATTCTATTCGCCGTAAAATGCGTGCGCAAAATGTAAGTTTCGACGAAGTATACGACAAATTTGCCCTTCGAATTGTTTACAAATCAGATCCTCATGATGAAAAGTTTATTGCCTGGAAAATCTATTCGATCGTAACAGATCACTACAGACCAAGTCCGAGTCGTTTACGTGACTGGATATCCTCTCCAAAATCAACTGGTTATGAAGCACTTCACATTACCGTTATGGGACCAAAAGGCCGCTGGGTCGAAGTTCAGGTTCGAAGCGAACGTATGGATGAAATTGCTGAAAAAGGCTATGCAGCACATTATAAGTATAAAAATGGCGCAACAGAAGAAAGCGGCTTAGATACTTGGCTGAACTTACTTCGTGAAGCGTTGGAGAATCCGGAAACGAATGCAGTAGATTTTGTGGAGGATTTCAAAATGAATTTGTATTCAAAAGAAATCTTTGTTTTTACTCCGAAAGGAGAAATAAAATCATTGCCAAAAGGTGCAACTTCTCTTGATTTTGCGTTCAGCATACACTCTGAAATTGGAATTAAAACAAGAGGAACTCGTGTAAATGGACGTCTTGTCCCTTTAAATCACGAATTAAAAAGCGGTGATCAGGTCGAAGTTATCACATCTGCCAATCAAAAACCAACCGTTAACTGGCTGGAATATGTAACAACTTCGCGAGCAAAAAATAAAATTAAAAACGTTCTTAACGAAAACACCAAAAAAATTGGTGAAGAAGGAAAAGAATTACTTACCCGAAAACTTAAACATTTAAAAATCACACTTAACGAACAAGTAACAAACGAGTTAGTTAACTTTTTTAAATTAAAAACCAGTTTAGATTTATTTTACCGAGTTGGAATTGGTGCGATCGAAAATCAGCAGTTAAAAGATTATGCGGCGCAAAAAAGCAATACGTTTATCAATTTCTTTAAAAATAAAATCAAAAGAAATAAAGATACAACTGCAGCCGAAGATATTCACAAACCGATCATCAGCAGTAATTATGACATGCTGGTTTTTGGAACAGAACATGATAAACTGGATTATAAACTTTCGCAATGCTGTAACCCAATTCCGGGTGACGATGTTTTTGGTTTTGTAACCATTAACGAAGGGATAAAAGTGCATAAAAAAGACTGTCCGAATGCTATTGGAATGCAGTCGAATTATGCATACCGAATCATGAGTGCCAAATGGATAGACTCTTCTCAAGAAGAATTTAAGGCGATTATCAATATTACAGGAATGGACGTTTTAGGGCTTACCAATCAATTAACGCGTGTAATTTCTAATAATATGAGCGTTAATATTCAAAGCATTTCTTTGAGTACCGATGCCGGAATTTTTCATGGACAGATTGCCGTTATTGTTCAAAACAATACTATTTTGAAAAAAATGATCAATGCCATTAAGAAAATTGACGGCGTTGATAAGGTTACGAGAGAGTACAGAACCTAACTTTTTAGGGAAACTATAAGTTTTTTGTAACGAAACTTTAAACCCGAAACTTTTATTCATTAAAAATAAAAAATTATCTTTGCAGGATATGACACTTATTTCAACTGACAACACTAAGAATCAAGAAATTGTAAAAAATGTTTTTACAATGTATCTTGAACAAAAAGGGCATCGCAAAACTCCTGAGCGTTATGCTATACTTCAGGAAATTTACGATAGCGAGGAACATTTTGACATAGAAAATCTATACATCAAAATGAAAAACAAAAACTACCGTGTGAGCAGGGCTACGCTTTACAACACGATTGAGTTATTGTTAGACTGCGCTTTGGTTAGAAAACATCAATTTGGACAAAATCAGGCTTACTACGAAAAATCATATTTCGATAAACAGCACGATCATATTATCATGACAGATTCGGGCGAAGTAATTGAATTTTGCGATCCAAGAATTCAAACCATCAAAAAAACTATCGAAGAAATTTTTGATATTGAAATCACAAATCATTCGCTTTATTTCTACGGAAACAAAAAGCAAAGTTCACAGTCTTAGAAAAAGACTTTTTCAAAAAAATTAAAAAAAGAAAATTAACTACATAATCAGTAGGACAACTTAGATTGTCCTAACGCAAATTAAAACAGAATGACCGTAGATTTATTACTAGGATTACAATGGGGAGATGAAGGTAAAGGAAAAATTGTTGACGTTCTTACCTCAAATTATGATATTATTGCACGTTTTCAAGGAGGACCAAATGCAGGACATACATTAGAATTTGACGGAATTAAGCACGTACTTAGAACTATTCCTTCTGGAATTTTCCACAAAGATTCAGTAAATATCATCGGAAATGGTGTTGTAATCGATCCTGTAGTTTTTCAAAAAGAGATCGAAGGTTTAGAGAAATTTAACCTTGACATCAAAAAGAAATTAATCATTTCAAGAAAAGCACATTTAATTTTACCAACTCACCGTTTGCTTGATGCTGCTTCTGAAGCATCAAAAGGAAAAGCAAAAATTGGTTCTACTCTTAAAGGAATTGGCCCTACTTATATGGACAAAACCGGTAGAAACGGTTTACGTGTTGGTGATATCGAATTAGAAGATTTCAAAGATCGTTACAGAGCTTTGGCTGACAAGCACGAAGCTATGATTGCATTTTATGATGTTAACATTCAATATAATTTAGCTGAACTTGAAAAAGAGTTTTTTGAAGCTATCGAAGAATTAAAAAAATTAGATTTTATCGACAGTGAAGAATACATGCACCAGGCTCAAAAAGCAGGTAAATCTATTCTTTGTGAAGGAGCTCAAGGTTCATTATTAGATGTTGATTTTGGAACTTATCCGTTTGTAACTTCATCTAACACTACTGCTGCTGGAGCCTGTACAGGTTTAGGAATTGCTCCTAACAAAATCAAAGAAGTGTACGGAATTTTTAAAGCTTACGTTACTCGTGTTGGAAGCGGGCCTTTCCCTACTGAACTTTTTGACGAAGTTGGGGCTACAATGGCGAGAGTAGGTAACGAATTTGGATCTGTAACAGGAAGACAAAGACGTTGCGGATGGTTAGACCTAGTAGCTTTAAAATATGCCGTTCAGGTAAATGGAGTTACGCAGTTAATGATGATGAAAGGTGATGTTCTTTCTGGATTTGAAACTTTAAAAGTTTGTACAGAATACAACTACAAAGGACAAAACATTTCTCACTTTCCTTACAACATTGAACCAGAAAACGTTACTCCGGTTTACAAAGAGTTTAAAGGATGGAAACAAGATTTAACAGGTTTAACAACTTACGATCAATTACCAATTGAGCTAAAAGAATATATTGAGTTTATTGAAAAAGAAATCGAAGTGCCAATCAAAATTGTATCGGTTGGACCAGACAGAAAACAAACAATAACAAAATAATACATTTAAACGCTCTGAAAATCAGGGCGTTTTTTTTTATGAAACTATTTTCGAAATGAGAACAAATCCAGAAATTGAAATAACGGAAACCAAATTATTATCTGACAATTGGTACGTATTAAACAAAGTGACTTTTAACTATAAAAAGGAAAACGAAAAAACAGAATCACATATTCGCGAAGTATACGACCGTGGCAATGGTGCCGGTATTTTATTGTATAATACGTCTAAGAAAACAGTTATCTTAACAAGACAATTTCGCTTACCAACCTATCTTAACGGAAACAAAACCGGAATGATGATTGAAATCTGCGCAGGACTTTTAGACAAGGACAATGCCGAACAGGCCATTATTCGTGAAACCGAAGAAGAAACCGGTTATCGTTTAAAAAAAGTAGAAAAAGTGATCGAAACCTATATGTCTCCGGGATCTGTTACTGAGATTTTATATCTTTTTGTTGGAGAATATGACGAAAGCATGAAAGTAAGCGACGGCGGCGGACTTGATGTTGAACAGGAAAATATTGAAGTTCTCGAATATACTTTTGACCAGGCATATAACATGATTGAGTCAGGAGAAATTACAGATGCAAAAACTATTATGCTGTTGCAGCATGCAAAGATTAAAGATTTGATTTAATTAAACAGCACCATACAGAGAGCTTTGTCAAAGTTTTGAACTTTGACAAAGCTTTTTTTAGCAGAACATCTTATAGCTGTAAAATGAAAATCAAGCAAACAATCCAAAAAATTATGTAACCCTTTTGAGCTATCATAGTCATAACTTTATCTTCATAAAAACACGACCTATGAAAAAGTTATATTATACAGCAAACGTAGTACTTATATTAATGTTAGCCTTAGTTGTTTCTTGCAAAAAAAGCGATACTATCAACTTGACTGACAATACAGAAAAAGCAAAACCAAAGAAGAAAATTGAATACAAGAAACCGGAATCAACCGTTTCTTATCAGATTGAAAAAACAAAAGATTGGTTAAAAATTAATGAAGCTGACAGCAGTAAAATGGACATTGTTTATGCTTTAAACAGAACGGATAAAGCAAATTTTAAAAAATTAGATTCAGTTGTAGTTCCCGCAGATTTTAGCGGCGATCTGGTTTACTATCTGCCATTCCCGCTTCATGTTAACGCTTTAGAAGAGGTTTCAAAAATTATTATTTTCTCTTATCCAACGCAGACTTTTGCCGCTTACGAAAATGGTGAATTGGTTTATACAGGTCCAACAAATATGGGTAGAAAAAAAGACCCTACACCAACTGGATTATTTTTTACCAATTGGAAAGCAGAAAAAACAACCAGTACTTTTAATGACGAATGGGATTTAAAATGGAATTTTAATATCGAAAACAAATTAGGAGTTGGCTTTCATCAATACGAACTACCAGGTTATCCGGCTTCTCACTCTTGTTTAAGATTATTAGAAAAAGATGCTAAATATCTTTACAAATTTGCCGATGAATGGATTTTGAAAGACAAAGAAAATGTAAAAGTAAAAGGCACACCTGTTGTAGTATTTGGAAGCTATGATTTTGACGGCCCAAAACCCTGGTTGAAATTAGCTTCAGATCCAAAAGCTTTAAATATTTCAGAATCTCAGATTGAAAGTGAAGTAAAACCTTTTATTCAAAAGATACTGGAAAATCAAAAAGTGAGAAAAACAGAACAACAGACTGCTGCTCTTTAAATTATTTTGAACTTAGATTTTCAATTTCCTAAAAATAAAATCTAAACTCATTTTATAAAAACAAAAAAAGGCATAAGAAACTGATTCTTATGCCTTTTTTGATATTTGAAAAACTGAAAATTATCTAGAATAATTTGGAGCTTCTTTTGTAATGGTTACGTTGTGCGGGTGACTTTCAGTAATACCGCTTGAAGTGATTCTAACGAAACGTCCAGATTCCTGTAAAGTTGGGATATCTTTTGATCCGCAGTATCCCATTCCGGCACGAAGACCTCCAATAAATTGAAGCATACTTTCGTTTAATTCACCTTTGTAAGGAACACGACCAACAATACCTTCCGGAACTAATTTTTTAACGTCGTCTTCAACATCCTGAAAATAACGATCTTTAGAACCTGTCTGCATCGCTTCAACAGACCCCATTCCTCGGTATGATTTGAATTTTCTTCCTTCAAAAATAATAGTTTCACCCGGAGATTCTTTTGTTCCTGCTAATAATGAGCCTAGCATCACACAGTCAGCACCTGCAGCGATTGCTTTAGGAATGTCTCCTGTATAACGAATTCCACCATCTGCAATAACCGGAACTCCAGTTCCTTTAATTGCTGCGGCAACTTCTAAAACTGCTGAAAATTGAGGAAAACCAACACCTGCAACGATACGTGTAGTACAAATAGAACCTTGTCCAATTCCTACTTTAACACCATCAGCACCACTTTCTACTAAATATTTAGCAGCTTCCGGGGTTGCAATGTTACCTACAATTACATCAATATTTGGAAATTTTGATTTTACTTCTTTTAATACATTTACAACTCCTTCAGTATGACCGTGTGCTGTATCAATAATAATTGCATCTACACCGGCAGCAACTAAAGCTTCAGCTCTTAGAACTGCATCTCCGGTAACTCCAATGGCAGCTGCCACTCTTAAACGACCAAAAGAATCCTTATTAGCGATTGGCTTTTGAGTCAATTTTGTAATATCTCTAAACGTAATTAAACCAACTAATTCGTTTTTAGCGTTTACAACTGGTAATTTTTCGATTTTATGACCTTGTAAAACTACTTCGGCCTGCTCTAATGAAGTTCCTTCGGCAACCGTAACTAAGTTTGTACTTGTCATAACTTCAGCGATCGGTCTTGCTCCATTTTTTTCGAAACGTAAGTCACGATTTGTTACAATACCTTTAAGGATTTTGTTTTCGTCAACGATTGGAATACCTCCAATACCGAATTCTTTCATGGCGTTTTTAGCGTCGGCAATAGTTGAATTCATTGGTAAAGTTACCGGATCGATGATCATTCCTGCTTCGGCACGCTTCACTTTTCTAACCTTCGCAGCTTGCTGCTCAATGGTCATGTTTTTATGTAAAACTCCAATTCCTCCCTCTTGCGCCATAGCAATTGCCATTGCACTTTCGGTAACTGTATCCATAGCAGCAGATACAATTGGAACGTTTAATGTTATGTTTCTTGAGAATTTTGATTTGATACTCACTTCGCGGGGAAGCACATTCGAGTAGTTAGGTACTAATAATACATCGTCGTAAGTTAAACCTTCGCCGATAATCTTGGAGTTGTGTGCTATCATGGTGCAATTTCTAGTTGAATTGCGTGCAAATATAGTGAATAAATTGCTAACTTAAATACTAACTTATTCATAAATTTAACTTTACAGGAAAATACTTATCATTTGAAATTTCAAAAATTAAATTCCAAATTCCAAAATGAAATCCAAAAAGTTCTCGACTTTGCGCGGACTGACAGAAATAAGCTTATATTAATATGATTGCGAAAAACTATTCTTTCTTATTTAAAACTCCAAAAAAATTAAATTCCAAATTGCGGTAAAAAGCGAAAAACAGAAACTCCTTTTTGGCATTTGGAATTTCATCCCGAAGCTTCGGGATTGGAATTTATTCCTTCGAATCCTGAAAAATAAAATTGAATCCAAATTGAAAGGCAAGACTATTAGCTTTCGTAACATCTTTATATTCGAAAACATTGTCTACCAAAGCATAGATATTAAGCTTTCCAAGTGTCCCTGAAATGCCCAAGCCAATATTTGTATTAGAATACGGATCGATTGTATAGGTAGCTTTAACATCTAGTTTTTCCAAAATGCTTCGTTTGTAAAAAGCAGTCAACGCAACATAAGGTTCGTTGGGCATTGTCATAAGAAATAATTGTGCGCCAATGTCATTTAAATATCTTTTCTCTCCTGAACCTTTACAATTGCATTCCCCATCATACCTTGACTCGCCAAAAGAATACTGTATCGAAGAATTAAATTTGACCGGACGCCAAGTGGTATATTTTGTATAAAGTTTCTCTTCAGGAATAGCTTCTTCAAAATCATCTAAAATATTTCCGGGTTCATCAGTAGTATCAAAAATAGGATTCACACCATTGTATATATAACTTCCTTTATAAGTTCGCGTTTCAACATCTTTGGACTGTCTTATAAAACCAACGTCCAGTATACTGGCGGTAAGCTGTAAATTGTCTTTAATATTATAGGTAATTCCGGCATCGAAACCTAAACCAAGACTTCCGTTAAAAAAAGTATTATGAGCTATATCTCTAGGAATACTGCCGTCATATTCGTCTTTTGTAAATTTTGCAATACCAGACGTTCTAAGTTCTAAGTTAGATTCAACTATTTGAGTGTACATATTTATTCCTGTACCCTCTGCTGTATAGATATATCCAGAATTTCGGGTAGAAGTTGCATTTGCACCGCTGGAATAAATTTTGGCACGCCCTCCTAAAACAAGTTTTTTATTTAGTTTTTTGTGAAAGCCAACATGAAAAACAGAAAGTACTTCGGCACGAACATTTAAATCGCCTAAATTGAAAGATTTTCCAATGTAATTCTGATTTCCGTCTACAGCCAAAATAGCAAGGTCTTTTGGAAAATACATTAAGAAATCAAACTCCTGATACGCTCCAAATGAAATATACGATTGACTTTCCCTACCCCCAACTCTAAATCCGCCCGAAAATATTTCAAGCTGCTCGTTGACCTGCGTTTTATCATTAGCCGATGATTTATTGATTATATTTCGGACTTTATCATTAAAATCTACGCAGTTGCTGGCAAATAAATCGTAAGCCGAGAAACTGCTCGAGCCTGTATTGACAGATACTCCTGATAAAAGCGGCATACCAAAATAATATTTATACGAAACATCGGCGCCCGGATTTACAAGTGAAGACTGCGGAATAGACGTAAAGTTGTACAGGATTTGCTTATTTTGAGCAAAAGAAAACTGCACAATAAGTATCAAAATTAAAAGTGCCTTTCTCATTCGAATCTCATATAAGCGATTGCACCTGATTTTAATTTTAAATTGCCTGAGATACTTCCAGTTCCGGCTTCGACCGTAACCAAAAAGCCTACTTTTACCGTTTTCTTTAACAAAGCCAGTCTTTCGCCTTCATAAACCTCAGCAGGATATTTTATAATATTGGAACCGCCCGTATAAGGAGGAACGGCTAAATGAATTGTTTCGAGTACCTGATCGTTTGCATCGATGAGTGCCAATTCAACCTTAAAACCTCTATTCATCGTATTTTCGATTTCGAAATTGAGTTCGGCTTTTACCAGATCTTCGTTTAAATATTTATTTTTAAAAACATCAAATTCTTCTACATCCGGCGGTATTTGGTGCGCTTGCCCGTCATCTGGAATTTGATTTGCTCTTAAATTAAAAAAAGCAAGGTTAGCAACCAGAACAGGTTCAATTTTAAAATCATCCACCTGATCAAAATCCAACTCACTCGAACAGGAGAGAAACAGAACTGCTGAAAGCAATATTACAGAGACTTTATTTATGAAATTAGGCATCATGTTTATTTTTTTAAGATAATCTTAAACGCTCATTTTTGTAAGATATTGCCTAAATGTACGAATAATTCCCTATTAATGAAATTTTCCAAACAATTTCGATGCTTCGTTATAAGCACTTTCAAAGCTTAAAGAATTAAGTCCTGTTATTTTTTTATTGGCTGTAAAATAAGAAATCAGCTTTTCTGTAGGCATATTTCCAGTCAGCTTATCTGTGGCCATTGGACAGCCGCCAAAACCCTGAATCGCGCCATCAAAACGAATACAACCAGCTTTTGCCGCCGCATTTATTTTTTCGAACCAGCTGTCGGGTGTTGTGTGCAAATGCGCTCCAAACTCAATTTCAGGATATTTCGGAATTAAATTAGAAAATAAATATGTAATAACATCTGGCGTAGAACTTCCAACAGTATCAGAAAGTGACAAAATTTTAACACCCATTCCGGCCAGTTTTTCAGTCCACTCGGCTACAATTTCAACATTCCACGGATCCCCGTATGGATTTCCAAAACCCATCGAAAGATAGGTTACAACCTCTTTATTTTTTTTATCAGCGATTTCCAGAATTTCTTCAAGAGTAATTAAAGATTCGGCTATAGTTTTATGCGTATTTCTCATCTGAAAATTTTCAGAAATAGAAAAAGGAAATCCTAAGTATTGAATCGCCTCATGTTCTGCTGCCAAAGACGCACCTTGTGTATTCGCAATTATCGACAGCAATTTACTGCTCGTTTGAGACAAATCTAATTGTGCTAAAACATCGGCCGTATCCTGCATTTGCGGAATCGCTTTTGGCGATACAAAACTTCCAAAATCAATTGTATCAAACCCCACACGAAGCAGTGCTTGTATATAGGTAACTTTATTTTTTGTTGGAATAAAAGTCTTGATACCTTGCATGGCATCTCGTGGACATTCGATAATCTTGATCTCTTTATTCAAAGCTTATTCATTTGTTAAGGCTAAGTTAGTTCCTTTTTTAAAGAAATAAAAATTAAGTATTTTGTTCTGTTTATTTTTAAAGACAGATGAACTTCTACAAGCACATTTAAAAGCTGGCTTATTAAACTTTTTAAGCCCATGTAAGTTTTACATTATTACACAATAATGTAATAGCACATGTTATTACCTAAAAATGTAATATTTTTAAATATTACCAAAAAGTGTAATAATAAAATATATTACTTATATTTGTAATACAAGTTTTATTATTTTTTAATTATATTTGATTGTTATGACTAGTGTAATTACAGGTGACATAATTGGTTCGAGACAACAGGAATCGCAGCATTGGGTTGAGGATTTAAAAAAAATCCTGACTCCGCTTGGCGAAACGCCTAGTCAATGGGAAGTATACCGGGGTGATGAATTTCAACTTGAAATAAAAAATCCTGAACAAGCCCTTTTGACGGCCATTTTAATAAAAGCACATTTAAGAGCTCTAAAATCTGATGCGAGAATGAGTATCGGTTTTGGAGATAAAACACATAATGCCCAAAGAATATCTGAAAGTAACGGAACTGCTTTTATAAATTCGGGAGAGCTTTTCGAAACTTTAAAAAAGCAAAAAGTAACTTTGGCCATGCGAACCGGTGACGCTGAAATTGATGAAAAGTTAAACTTAATGATTCAGCTGGCTTTGACTTTTATGGATAACTGGCTTGCACAATCGGCTGAATTTGTTGTTGCTGCCATAGAAAACCCATCACTTTCACAAGAAGAACTGGGACAAAAACTAGGTATTAACCAAGCCGCAGTAAGCCGAAGACAAAAGCGCGCTCAGTTTGATTTGGTTATGAATTTAGATCGTTATTTTAGAACACAAATAAAACAACTTACAGCCCCATGATTCTATTTATAAAACTGTTTCTGGCACATTTGTTAGGCGATTTTATCTGGCAGCCTAATTCCTGGGTTACCGATAAAGAAAGTAAAAAACACCAAAGTATCTACCTGTATCTGCATGTTTTACTGCATGGAATTTTAGCTGCAATTCTGGCCGGAGAACTCAGTTTTATTCCTTATGCGGTTTTAATTGCTGTTACGCACGGAATAATCGATCTGATTAAACTCAATTTCCAAAAAAACAAAACAAAACGCACTTGGTTTATTTTAGACCAGATTGCACATATTTTGGTTTTAATTGGAGTTGTACTTTTATACCAAAACAAAACCATCATCTACTTTTGGCAGGAAAATAATTTCTGGATTTTAATAACCGGAATTTTATTGATTACCAAACCTACATCTATTTTTATCAAAACCATCATTTCGATCTGGGCTCCAGAAAGCCAAAACAGCCATCAGGATAATTCGCTGATAGCTGCCGGAAATTATATTGGTATTTTAGAACGCTTATTTGTATTCGGTTTTATCTTAACCGGACATTTTGAAGCAATAGGATTTTTACTGGGTGCAAAATCTATTTTTAGATTTGGAGATTTGAAAGAAGCCAAAGACCGAAAACTGACTGAATATGTTTTAATCGGAACCTTAATCAGTTTTGGAATCGCAATTTTGGCCGGATTAATTGTTCAGGCGCTTCTATTACTGCCCTAAAACTTTTTTGTTTATCGCTTTTATTAATGCTGGCCCTTCATAAATAAAACCAGTATACAACTGAACCAGACTTGCTCCTGCATTTAATTTTTCGATCGCGTCATCGGCAGAGTGAATTCCTCCTACTCCAATAATCGGGAACGCCTTGTTGCTTTTTTCCGAAAGAAAGCGAATTACTTCTGTAGAACGTTTTGTTAATGGTTTTCCAGATAAACCTCCCATTTCAGATTGGTTTTGAGATTCTAATCCGTCTCTTGAAATAGTCGTATTCGTTGCAATTACGCCCGCAATCTGGGTTGTTTTTACAATATCAATAATATCTAATAATTGTTCATCTGTAAGGTCCGGAGCAATTTTTAAAAGAATTGGTTTTACCTTTTGAGTACTTATTTTATGCTTTTCGATATTTCGGTTTTGCAAAGTCTGCAATAAAGCCGTTAAAGGCTCTTTGTCTTGCAATGCTCTAAGGTTTGGTGTGTTTGGAGAACTCACATTTACCACAAAATAATCTACATGATCATATAACGCATCAAAACAAATGATATAATCGTCAACCGCATTTTCGTTTGGTGTAACTTTATTTTTTCCTATATTCCCGCCAATCAAAACTCCTGAATTCTTTTTCAGACGTTCTACAGCTTCAAGAACACCGCCGTTATTAAAACCCATTCGGTTAATAATTGCCTGATCCTCTTTTAAACGAAACAAACGTTTTTTAGGATTTCCTTCCTGACCTACGGGAGTTACCGTTCCAATTTCAATAAAACCAAAACCAAAATCAGAAAGCTCTTTGTACAATTTGGCATTTTTGTCAAATCCAGCAGCAAGTCCAACCGGGTTTTTAAATTTAATTCCAAAAACTTCTCTCTCTAAACGAGCGTCTTTTACTTCATAAATTGATCTTATAATTGACGAAACACCAGGGATTTTGGAAATAAATTTTACAAATGAAAAAGTAAAGTAATGCACTTCTTCAGGATCAAACCAAAAAAGTATCGGGCGAATTATCAATTTATACATAAGAGTTGTGTTGTTGTTATTTTGGCTGCAAATTTAAATATTATAGTTTAAAAAGGTGCTTTTTTAAAGAAAACAAATTACAAGAGTTTTCAAGTCAATTTCATAGAAAAATAAAAAACCAGACCAAATTCATTTTTTAAGGTTGCAAGTTATAAAATGAAACGACTTCAAGGCTTATCATGAGCTTGTTTGGCGTATATATTAATTAAATTTGATTTTTCCGGATTCCAAAATTAATATTTCATTAATACAGACTCAAAAATGTTCTCTACTAATTATTTTAGAAAAACAGTTTTTCTGGCCGTAATTTTATATTTAATCAACTATAACGGTATTATCGCTCAGGAAAGTAAAGAAAAAGCTTTTAGTCCGCATCATCAAATGGGCATTTCAATTAATCATGTCCATGTTTTTGAAGGAAGGGATGAGGAAGGAAATCGCGAAGTATTAAGCCTTCCGGCCTGGGGAGTTGATTACACTTTTCAGTTTCATAAAAAATGGGCTGTTGGACTTCATACCGATTTTGTAATTGAAAAATTTAAAGTCGAAAAAGTATATGCGAATGATGAAGATAAGGAAACTGTAGAACGAAGCTATCCGATTGCTCCGGCAGTTATGGGAATTTATAAACCAAATGAATCGTTAAGTATTCTTTTAGGGTTTGGAGGCGAATTTGCTAAAGAAGAAAACTATTTCCTGACCCGCGTTGGTTTAGAATACGGTTACGAACTCCCAAAAAACTGGGAAATATTTGGAACATTCAGCTATGACCTTAAATGGAATGCTTATGACAGCTGGGGAATTGGTTTAGGAATTGCTAAAAACTTTGGCAGAAAATAAACTATATTAAAATACTTACTTTGCTTTTAAATACAAGTTCTTTTTTTTAATAACTTTATCTAACTTAAAACACTGAAAATGAAAAATATAACAAAAACAATAAGAAAAACAGCATTAGCATGTTTAGCCGGATCGTTTTTTTTAATTTCTATTGACGGTATGGCGCAGCGTCGCGCCCATGGTGGCGGCAATGGGGTTCGGGGTGCAGCGAAAACAAGACCTGCTGTACAATCGCGCCCGGCAGTAAGCAGACCAACAACAACAAGACCTGGATCTAATGGATCTGGAACCAGAACCGTAAGACCTAACACTTCAAACCAAAACATTAATAATATAAATAATAACACGAGAAATTCAGGTAACCGAAACACCAATATCAGCGGAAATACCATAAATAGAAACAGAAACAATGTCAATATTAATGTGAATAACAGCATTCATGTACAAAATAATCGCAATACCATAGTGAGACCTGGCCCGAGACCATATGTTCGTCCTCCGTATGTATACGGCGGTTATCGATATCGAGCTTACCATCCGTATTATTTTCATCCATACACACCATTTTATTATGGACCAGTTTGGCATCCATGGGGATTTTTCGTGGCAACTCTGGCTGTTACAGCAATTGTCGTAAGTGTCGAAAGTACTCAATATCATTATGATCAGGGGGTTTGGTATACCTCAACAAATGGCGGTTATACAGCTGTACCAGCTCCAGTTGGAGGAACGGTAAATAATATTCCGAGTGGTGCCGAAACTGTAAATACCGGAACCGTAAACAATTATTATTACGGAGGAACTTATTATGAAAAAGATGGCAGCAGTTACAAAGTAGTCGCTCCAACTGCCGGAACCATTGTAGATAATCTGCCTGAAGGCGGTGAAGAAGTAACAATAGGTGATGTAAAATATGTTAAATTTGGAGAAACTTACTACCAGCCTATTCAGGTTGATGGAAAAAACAAATATGAAGTCGTTCAGGTTGAGAAAGACAGTTAATCTTATTAAATCTATAAAATTACTATACTATTAAAAATTATTTTTTATATTTTTGATGCAACTTATTGACACCCAATACCACTAAAAAACCATTACAATGAAAAATAAAACCTTTTGGATTTTCGCCTTACTAACAATCTCCATAATTTCAATCACTTATGGTGTTACAAAATTCATTACACCTAAAGAAAAGACAACAGAAACCGCTTTAGAATGTCACGAAACCCCAAATACTTCAGAAGCAGCGTCATTTAAACCCACTATTGAAAACAAAAATAAACCAGCAGGAAAAGCACCAAAAGGAATGGTTTGGATTCCGGGCGGCGAATTCTCGATGGGAAGTAATGTTGAAGATGAAAGTTTATGCAGTTTATCCGGCGTGACAAAAGATGCTGCTCCTATTCATCGTGTGTACGTTGATGGTTATTACATGGATGAAACTGAAGTAACTAACGAAGAATATGAGAAATTTGTAAAAGCGACTGGTTATGTTACTGTTGCAGAACAAAAACCAACCAAAGAAGAATTTCCAACCGCAGCCGAAGAAGATCTAATTACAGGTTCTGTAATATTTACCCCAACCCCATCTGCCGTAAATTTGAACAATTTTTTACAATGGTGGTCTTATGTTCCTCAAACCGATTGGAGACATCCGCTTGGACCTGAAAGTTCGATTAAAGGAAAAGAAAATTATCCTGTTGTGCATATTACTTATGAAGATGCTGCAGCCTATGCAAAATGGGCTGGAAAAAGACTTCCAACCGAAGCAGAATGGGAATTTGCAGCTAGAGGAGGAAAAACAGGAGAAATTTACGCCTGGGGAAATACATTAAAACCAAATGGAAAATTTCAGGCCAACATTTATCAGGGACATTTCCCTATTAAAGACGGCGATACAGGAGAAGACGGTTTTAAAGGCATTGCTCCTGTAAAACAATATGCACCAAACGCCTATGGATTATATGATGTGTCCGGAAATGTCTGGGAATGGACAAATGACTGGTATAGCGTAGACTATTATAAATCATTAAGCGAAAGCGGAAAAGTGGCTAAAAATCCACAGGGACCAAATTCCTACAACGACCCTAATGACCCAACACAGATAAAACGAGTACATCGCGGCGGTTCTTTTTTATGTACTGATCAATACTGCACACGATATATGGTGGGAACAAGAGGAAAAGGCGAAGTCAGATCAGCTGCCAATCATCTTGGTTTTAGATGTGTAAAAAGCATTTAAAAATATAAAAACGACTACAAGAAGGATTCTCTAAACAGAATCCTTTTTTTATTTTTCAGGATAAACTGCAAAAGATACCTCCTAAAAAAAATGTTTATATTTGCTAAAAATAAAAAGAAATGCAACATATCATAGATCGTTTTATCAGTTACATAACAATTGACACTGAATCAGATCCGAATTCAAAAACAACACCAAGTACAGAAAAACAGTGGAATCTTGCCAATAAATTAGTCGAAGAACTAAAAGCAATTGGATTAACAGATGTTACTATAGACGACAAAGCTTATATCATGGCGACACTGCCAAGTAATGTTGATCATGAAGTGCCGACAATTGGTTTTGTTTCTCACTTTGATACCTCACCGGACTTTAGCGGTGCTAATGTAAAACCTCAGATTTGGAAAAATTACGATGGAAAAGATATCGTTTTAAACGCCGAAAAGAACATTATCTTATCTCCTGATTATTTCAAAGACTTATTGCAGTACAAAGGCCAGACTATTATTACAACAGATGGAACTACCTTGCTGGGTGCCGATGATAAAGCAGGAATTACCGAAATTGTTTCGGCTATGGAATACCTTATTCAGCATCCGGAAATTAAACACGGAAAAATTAGAATTGGTTTTACTCCTGATGAAGAAATTGGTCGCGGCGCACACCATTTTGATGTTGAAAAATTTGGCGCTCAATGGGCCTACACAATGGACGGGAGCCAGATTGGCGAATTAGAATATGAAAACTTTAATGCAGCCGGAGCTAAAATTACTTTTAAAGGAAAAAGTGTTCACCCTGGTTATGCCAAAGGAAAAATGATCAACTCAATGCTGCTTGCCAACGAGTTTATTAACGAACTACCGACAGGAGAAACACCACAGGAAACTAAAGGTTATGAAGGTTTTTTCCACGTGCACCATTTGACAGGAAGCATTGAAGAAACTGTTTTAGAACTAATTATTCGTGACCACAATAAAAAGAAATTCGAGAAACGTAAAGAACTGATTGGAAAAATCGCCAAAAAGTTCAATAAAAAATTCGCTAAGAAATTTGGAGAAGATATTGTAATTACTGAAGTAAGAGACCAATATTACAACATGAAAGAAAAAGTACTTCCGGTAAAACATATTGTGGATATTGCCGAAAAAGCCATGCGCGAATTGGACATAAAACCAATTATTAAACCTATTCGCGGTGGAACAGACGGATCTCAATTATCTTTTATGGGATTACCTTGCCCGAATATATTTGCAGGCGGGCATAACTTTCACGGAAAATACGAATATGTTCCTGCCGAAAGTATCCAAAAAGCAACTGATGTAATTGTAAAAATTGCTGAACTTACTGCGATTCCAGGAATTTTTGATGTAACCGAAAAACCTAAAAGAAAAAAATAGTTGGAACCGGCTTCTGAAAATAAAGGCATTTGGAAATACGGCAGTCAATGGGAAGAAGAATTATTACTTCTTAAATCTATTCTTGATAAAACTGAACTGAAAGAAACCACAAAATGGGGCGGTCCGGTTTATGTTTATGAGAAAAAAAATGTCCTTGGCCTTGGAGGTTTTAAAGAATATTTTGCTATTTGGTTTTTTAATGGTGTTTTTCTGAAAGATGAAAAAAAGAAACTTTTGAACGCACAGGAAGACAAAACAAAATCGCTTCGACAATGGCGTTTTACTTCTAAAGATCAAGTAAATGAAAAAGAAGTTCTAGAATACATCGCTGAAGCTATTGAAAACGAAAAGCAGGGAAAAATCATCAAACCTTCCAAAAAAGAAGCAATTATTTCTGAGCTTTTGGAAAATGAAATGAGTAAAAACCCAGCTTTAAAAGAGGCTTTTGAGAAGTTTTCTCCTTACAAACAATATGAGTTTTTGGAATATATTGAAAGTGCAAAACAGGAAAAAACGAAACTTTCGAGAATCGAAAAAGTAGTTCCAATGATTTTAGCAAATGTGGGATTGAATGATAAATACAGATGAATTAAGTTTCAATCCCGAAATCTCTGTATAAATTTCAAATTCCAATCAATAAAAAAACCTTTATCGAAGTTTAAAAACTTTGATAAAGGTTTTTTATTGAAAATTTATCATCTTGCTGAACAGAGCCTGTGGTTTGTAAGAAAGCGTTAACATCCATAAAATCGAATTTAAATTACCTCCTTAAATCCTTATTTTATCAGACACCTGTCAGATATATTATTTTAATTATAATATTCTTTCAATTCAAAATTGTATTTATTCTGCTTCCATTTTAATTCGTTAACCAGAAAGTATCTATGATAGAAACCTATTAATACAACAATTTTTTTGTTTGGATATTTACTTTTCCATTTTAAAATATTATCAATTATTGTTCTGTTTCTTAACTCCTCAAAGTAAGAATATCTTTTATACAACTCTCGTAATGAAATGGAATCTTTTGCTGCTGTTTCGATTTTCAGCTTAAGAAACTGCTCATTTTCATCTACGATTTCTTTTAATTTTTGATATTGGTAAAATTGCCTTTCTCTGACTAGATTGTCAGTAGAAATTGAATTCAATTCTCTTAACGAATTATTATCTAATTCATTTAGAGAATTTGACAATTCGATATACCGATTCCAACTTTCTTTATATTTTTTAGATAAGATATTTAAAGAATCAAGAACATTTATCTCATTTAAAACTACATCTGGGTTCTGAATCCCATTTTCTTTTCGATAATTATTTCTTCCTTCAAATTCCATTGGCCTGAATAAAGTAGTTTTATAATTCTTCTTATATTTTAAAACTGCATTCCACTCATTTTCATCATATGTATTTTTAAATGTAAAATCGGAATTGAAATTTGTCATATCCGACTCCATAAGAATTAGGTCAGGTTTTAGATTTTCCAGAACTGAATAAATAGTATCCTTATTTATTTTTTTTGTTGGAAAATGTACAGTTCCAATAATTATTAATTCTGCTTTCTTTTTTTGATTACTTAATTGGGCTTTACCAAATATCGAGGTGAAACAAAATGTAATAATTATTAAGTTTTTCATTAAAATTAGGTTTAAATTACGGTTGTTAGTTAGTCTTTGATTATTGCAAGAATATCAAGTGAGATTATTTCGTTTCGTGAAAAGAGATAAAACTGGACTTAATTTATGGTAAACTTAAAAAAAAATCCCAAACTCCAATTATTAAATTGGAATTTGGGATCTAAATATTTTGATCTTAAAAATTAAGCCTTTTTATTCAAAGCAGCACTCATTTCCATAGAAATAGCTGAACGCTCAATTTTTAGTTTACCAGACATCGTTTCGATGATAACTGAAGTTTCTGCAAGCTCAGCAACTTTACCGTGGAAACCGCTTTTAGTAATTATTTTGTCACCTACTTTTAGGCTGCTTTCAAATTCTTTTTCGTTTTTTGCTCTTTTTTGTTGTGGTCTGATCATGAAGAAATAGATTACCACGAACATTAATAGAAATGGCGCAAATTGAGTTAATTGTCCCATAATTTAAATTCTGTTTTTTGATTTATATTACTATTTTCTTTGGAGTTGGCTCTTCTCCCGTCCCGAGGCTTCGGGATCAGGATCGCTCAGAGTGACACCAATAATTAAAATTTGTTATTTATCCCGAAACTTCGGGATTGAAATTCCAATTTTACATCAACCCTCTTCCCACTTTTACCATTTTTTTATTGGCTTCAAGTTCTTTTACAAGGTTATCTAAAATTCCGTTGATAAAAATACTGCTTTTTGGCGTAGAATACTCTTTTGCAATTTCTAAATATTCGTTAAGAGTTACTTTTACTGGAATTGAAGGGAATTTTAAAAATTCGCAGATTGCCATTTTCAGGATAATCGTATCAATTTCGGCAATTCTTTCACTGTCCCAGTTTGGTGTTTTATCGTCATATTCTTTTGCAAGAACCGCTTCGTTCAAAACTGTTCTTCTAAATAAGTCTTTAGCAAAATCCTTATCCTCAACATCTTTGTACAATTTAGGAACTCTAAAATCGTCCGGATCTTCGGTTTTAATAGCTTTTAATTGTTTGATAATATGTGTGTTTACAACCGGAATATCATCAACCCATGTTAATTTATCATCCTCTAAATACTCATATAATTTATCGTTTGGCACAATAACTTCTGCAAACAAATCAGCAATGAACTGTTTATCTTCCTCAAAAGTATTTACATTATTGCTCATGTATTTTTTATACAAATCGCTGGCTTTAATATCATTTAAAAGTAAAATGATATAATCGTCGTTTAATGTCCAGTTGTTGATTTTACGATTTTCTAAAGCAATGCTAAGAGAATTGCTTTCTGCAAGAAGCTGAAAAATTTTGTTTTTAATAAATTTTTCATTCGGATTACGTTCTGCCGCTGTGGCAAGATGTTTTTTACTTGAGAGATGTAAAAAAACAGATTCTTTTTTGCAAATTTCAATTAATGAAGAAAGCATTATAAGATATAAGTCCTGAATGTTGTCAATGCTGTAAAAAAGAAACTTCTCTTCTTTTTCCATATTATCAGAACCGCTTTGATGCATTGCATAAATGGATTGCATTACTTTAACCCGTATGTGTCTTCTATTTACCACCTCGTAAGAACATTTAAAAATTAGTCTGCAAAATTAGGAATTTCAATCCTTATATTAAAATTAAATCGCGAAAAAAGTCTGTTTTTAGTCTCAGTTTGCAGCCACAGTTTTCGGTCGCAGTTTGCAGTCGCAGTTTTCAGTCATTTAGAAACTATCAAAATCTCTTTTAGTCGCGCAGTTTTCAGTCATAGTTTGCAATCATCTGGAAAAGTCTCAGTTTGCAGTGGCAGTTTTCAATAAAAAAAAGTCTCAGTTTCCAAATACCTGAAAACTGAGACTGAGACTATAAACTATAAAAAAATTACTTTTTAGCTGCGTTTTCAATTTTTCTCGCATCGATACGATTTTGAGCAATTGTAAGCGCCGCTTTATGAGTAGTTATTCCGTTTTTCACAGCGCAATCGATAATTTCTAATGTTGTGTTGTAGATATTTTCGGTTTTAGCCATTATTTCAGCTTTTCCATAATGCTCTAATTCAGCATAAACATTGATGATTCCACCAGCGTTGATTAAGAAATCCGGAGCATATAAAATTCCTCTTTCCTGCAATCTTGCACCGTGAACATTCTCATCAGCTAATTGGTTGTTTGCAGCACCTGCAATAACTTTAGCTTTAATTTTATTTACTGTATCGTCATTAATTGTTGCTCCCATTGCACATGGTGCGTAGATATCAACATCTGCAGTGTATAAATCTTCACCAGTATAAATTGTCGCATTATATTTTGAAGCAACCTGGTATAATTTTTCTTCGTTAATATCAGTAATAGTTACCTGCGCTCCTTCTTTAGTTAAATATTCAACTAAAGTTTCACCCACGTGTCCAATTCCCTGAACCAATACTTTTTTACCATCTAAAACATCAGAACCAAACTGACTTTTAGCAGCTGCTTTCATTCCTAAATAAACACCGTAAGCCGTAATAGGAGAAGGATTTCCAGAACCGCCTCTCTCTTCAGAGATTCCTGTAACATAAGGCGTTACATCTCTTACAGTATCCATGTCTTTTGTTTCCATTCCAACATCTTCGGCTGTAATGTATCTACCGCTTAAAGAGTGAACAAACTCACCAAACTTACGCATTAATTCAGGCGTTTTTTGTGTTTTTGAATCCCCAATAATTACTGCTTTACCGCCGCCAATATTCAAACCGGTAATAGCTGATTTATAAGTCATACCTCTAGAAAGACGTAAAACATCGTTTAACGCTTCCCACTCGGTATTATAATTCCACATTCTAGTACCTCCTAAAGCTGGTCCCATAACTGAGTTATGAATACCAATAATTGCTTTTAAACCTGTATCTTTGTCATTGCAAAATACAATTTGTTCGTGATCGTCAAAAGATAATTGACCAAAAACAGGATCCATTTTTTGAAGTTCCTTTCCAGTTGCGAAAGTTGCATCCATAGCGTTACTATTTAGTTGTTTAAAATTATGAATTTGTCAAAAAGACATCTCAAACATAAACAAAAAATACACTTGTGCTAATTTTTTATCTATAAAATAACAATTATACAATATTTTTATTTTGATTAAATTGTAATTTATTATACTTTTAATTAAGAATAATTCACAAATTTAAATCAATCTAATATTGAATCTCTTAAAAAAATGAAAGAATTAAGCTATTTAAACAAATATTTTATTAAATATAAATATAGTTTTTCACTCGGAATTTTAATCACCATAATCGCACAAATATTTTCTTTATTTACTCCTAAGCTAATCAGCAAGTCGTTAAATGCGATAGAAACGTTTGATAAATTACCTGCCGCTGAACAGACAAAACAAGCTGTAATTGATTCTTACCGTCAGGATTTAATCCATAACGTACTGTTAATCATTGCAACAACTATTGTTGCGGGGTTTTTAACTTTTTTAATGCGCCAGACTTTAATTGTAATGTCGCGCCATATTGAGTTTGATTTAAAAAATGAAGTTTTTAAACAATATGAAAATCTTTCTCAAAACTTCTATAAACAAAACCGCACCGGAGATTTAATGAACCGAATTAGCGAAGACGTTTCTAAAGTTCGTATGTATGTGGGGCCGGCTGTTATGTATACCATAAATACATTCATTCGTTTTGCGATCGTTATACTATATATGTATAATGTTTCGCCTTTGCTTACTTTATATACAATTCTTCCGCTGCCTATTTTATCGTATTGTATTTTTAAACTAAGTTCAGAAATCAACAAGCGAAGCACCACTTTTCAACAGTATTTATCTAAAGTTTCAAGTTTTACCCAGGAAATATTTTCAGGAATAAGAGTCATAAAAGCATATTCATTAGAAAATCAACATCAAAATAATATGGTAAACCTTGCAGACGAAAGCAAACGCAAGAGTTTAGATTTAGCAAAAGTACAATCTCTGTTTGGCCCTTTAATGATCGCACTTATCGGAATCAGTAATTTAGTTGTTATTTATTTTGGAGGTGTCATGTACATTAACGGTACGATTCCGAATATTGGAACTATAGCCGAATTCATTTTATATGTCAATATGTTAACCTGGCCGGTTGCTTCACTTGGATGGGTTTCATCAATGGTTCAGGAAGCAGAAGCTTCGCAAAAACGTTTAAATGAATTTTTAAAAATTGAGCCCGAAATTAAAAACAACAACCCAAATCCTTCAGACATCCAGGGTTCAATTTCTTTTGAAAACGTGAGCTATACTTATGAAGATACCAATATCGAGGCTTTGAAAAATGTTTCATTTACAGTAAAAAAAGGAGAAACACTGGCTATTTTAGGCAAAACAGGTTCTGGAAAGTCGACAATATTATCTTTGATTTCCCGTTTATATGATGTTACAGAAGGACAGATTACAATTGACGGAAATGAGATCAGTACTTTGAACTTAAATGATCTTAGAAACAATATTGGGATTGTGCCTCAGGATGCTTTCCTTTTTTCGGATACCATTAAAAACAATATCAAATTTGGCAATCAAAATGCAACCGATGAAGAAGTAATAGATGCAGCAAAAAATGCGGTAGTTCATGATAATATTGCAGCATTTAACAAGCAATACGATACTGTTTTGGGCGAAAGAGGTATTACACTTTCGGGCGGACAAAAGCAGCGTGTATCTATTGCGAGGGCAATTATAAAAAATCCGGCCATTTTACTTTTTGACGATTGTTTATCTGCCGTTGATACCGAAACCGAAGAAACTATCTTACATAATCTATTTGAAATTTGTAAAGATAAAACTACAATAATTGTCAGTCATCGGGTTTCATCTGCTAAAAATGCCGACAAAATTATCATTCTTGAAGATGGCAGGATCATTCAACAAGGCTCTCATAATCAATTAATAAATCAAGAAGGCTATTATGCATCGTTATATTTAAAACAACTTTCGGAAAAAGAATTACTTTAATTGTTGCGTAATAGATAATTTTTTATGATTTTTGAGTACTATTAATTCCAAAAATGATAGAACGTATTATGAGAGAAAATGACATGTTAGAAAAAGAAGAGATTTTTTCTAAAGTATTACGAGCGGGAAGAAGAACTTATTTCTTTGATGTGAGAGCTACTAAAGCTGACGATTATTATATCACGATTACCGAAAGTAAAAAATTTACTGAAGAAGATGGTTCTTTTCATTTTAAAAAACACAAAATTTATTTATACAAAGAAGATTTTAGTGCTTTTGCTGAAATACTAGAAGAAATGACTTCATACGTTTTAAACCACAAAGGCGAAGAAGTAATCTCTGAAAGACACCAAAAAGATTTCAAAAAAGAATACAGTTCTGATAAAGCTGAAACACAAAGAACAAGCTTTACTGATATTGATTTTGATGATATTTAGTCCAATATAACTTTTTTTTAAAGTACAAGTCCAATATGTCCCGCATTTTGGACTTTTTTTATACATATATTTATTATTTTAGATTGCAGATTTTATCTTTTAGAAGATTTGGAATATGGCCTCGAATCTTCGCATAATCAATTCAAGTTTTTTTAAAATGAAAAAAATATTATTATTACTCAGTTTCCTTTTTATTGGAGTTACATCATTTGCCCAAAAATTAGATTACGAAACAAAATCGAACATTCAATATTACAATACAGCAACAAACAAATCAGATAGTTATATTAACGAAAGATGCGTTTTAGATATTTATTACCCAAAAAACGCTAAAACTTTTGCCACAATTGTCTGGTTTCATGGCGGCGGATTAACAGGTGGCAGCAAAGAAATTCCGGAAGCATTAAAAAATAAAGGCTTTGCCATTATTGGTGTTAACTATAGATTATCTCCAAAAGCAAAAGCCGAAAAAGCCATTGACGATGCCGCTGCAGCCGTGAGCTGGGCCTTTAAAAATATCGGGAATTATGGAGGAGATTCTTCTCTAATTTTTGTTTCAGGTCATTCTGCCGGAGGATATTTGGCTTCGATGATTGGTTTAGACAAAAAATATCTTCAAAAAGAAGGCATCGATGCTAATAAAATTGCGGGACTTATTCCGTTTAGCGGGCAGTGTATTACGCATTTTGAAATTAGAAGAGAAAACGGAATTCCTGAAAAACAGCCTACAATTGACAATTTCGCACCCTTATACCACGTTCGAGCCGATGCTCCGCCTCTTTTATTGATTACAGGAGATCGCGAACTAGAAATGCTGGGACGTTATGAAGAAAACGCCTATATGGCCAGAATGATGAAATTGGTTGGACACAAACAAACTAAACTTTACGAACTAGACGGTTATGGCCACGGAATGACTGAACCGGGTTTTCCTCTTTTAGTTAATGAAGTCAACAGAATTATTAAAGAAGCTAAAAAATAATCACTAAATATAAATCCACGGCAATGGAAACTCAACTTTTAATTTTACCCGGATTAGGAAATTCCGGCGAAAAACACTGGCAGACCTTTTGGCATGAAAAATTCGAAAATTCTATTCGTTTAGTTCAGGACAATTGGGACGAGCCTGTTCGAGAAGACTGGATCGCTCGTTTAAACGAAGAAGCCTCTAGATTAGACAAACCAACAATATTAGTAGCCCACAGTTTAGCTGTTTCATTAGTTTTGCATTGGGCTGCGACAAACAGTAATAAAAACATTATTGGCGCTTTACTTGTGGCTCCTGCTGATGTAGATTCACCACAGCATACCCCGGAGATAATCAGAAACTTTTCACCAATGCCTATTTACAAACTGCCATTCCCATCAATAGTTGTAGCAAGCGAAAACGATCCTTATGCTTCATTCGAAAGAAAAAAATATTTCGCAGAACAGTGGGGAAGCGATTTCGTAAACGTTGGCCAGCAAGGACATATCAACTCTGACTCTGATTTAAAATATTGGGAAGAAGGACAAGCCATCTTGAAGCAGTTGATCAAAAAAACTTCTTAGTTTTCAGTCGCAGTCGCAGTTTTCAGTCGCAGCTGCCGCCTTATTTCCCCTGAAGATTGAGACTGAAAACTGAGACTGAAAACTAAAAAAAACTACCCAATCCTAAGTCCATTTTCTATTTTAAAATCGGGAGCCAGCAATATTACATCTCCCTCCTCGCCTACAGCGCCCAGTACAAGACATTCACTCATGAATTTTCCAATTTGTTTTCTTGGGAAATTAACAACCGCCACAATTTGACGGTTTACTAAATCTTCTTTTTGGTAGCGTTTTGTAATTTGTGCCGATGATTTTCTGATACCAATTTCAGCACCAAAATCTATGGTAAGTTGAAATGCAGGCTTTCTCGCTTCAGGAAAATCATTTACTTCAATGATAGTTCCAATTCGCATATCTGTTCTTTCAAATTCGTTCCAGGTTAAATCCATTTTAAAAAATTGTTTATTTACAAACCTATTAATTTTGTAATTAATACAACTAATTCTATAACCCATTTTTATACTCTCGTTTTAATTTTACTGAACAGGTCATAGTAACTAATTAGAAAAAAATATAAAAATGGAAAATAGTATAATTAATACCAATCCGTCTCTAAGAGATTTAGATTTTGATATTCATCAATTAAACACTGATAAGTATATCGAAACAGCCAAAAACGTAAAACTCTACGTTAAGGATTACGGAAAAGGAAAACCCGTTATTTTAATTCATGGATGGCCGCTTTCTAATGAAATGTGGGAATATCAGATTGAATTTTTGGTTAAAAATAATTATAGAGTAATTGCCTATGACCGTCGTGGTTTTGGTAAATCGTCTCAACCTTGGGATGGATACGATTATGACACTTTAACTGATGACTTAAGCGAAATTATAGAACAGCTTCAATTAGAAAATGTGACTTTGGTTGGCTTTTCAATGGGTGGCGGAGAGGTAGTTCGTTACTTTAGCAGACATCATGGAAAAGGCGTTGCCAAAGCGGCTTTAATTTCCTCCATTATTCCATTTTTATTAAAAACTGATGATAATCCTGAAGGACGTCCAAAAGAAAAAAGTGATGCAACAGCTGCCTCCATAAACGAAGACAGAATTGGCTTTCTGGATAATTTTGGCAAAATATTTTTTGGTGTCAATATTATCAATAAACCCTTAAGCACACCTTTGCTTGAATATTACAGGAATTTATGTGCTGCGGCTTCACCAAGAGCCACATTACAATGTGCAGAATCTTTAAACACAACTGATTTTAGAGATGAACTTCATACTATCAAAGTTCCAACATTGATAATTCATGGAAACGACGACAAAAATGTTCCAATTGAAGTAAGCTCAGAAAAAACAGCCAAAGCAATAGAAAACAACACTTTCATTGTCTACGAAGGTGCTCCACACGGATTATTTTACACCGAAAAAGACAAATTAAATAGAGATCTGCTTGAATTTTTGAATTCATAAAGAAGCTTTAGCTACAGATTACGCAGAATAAAAATCGTTTTTTAATTTTTTAGAATCATTTTTTATTTGTGTAATCTGCAGCAAAAAAATAGTCGCAGCCTAGAAAAACATTTCTTCCTACACTCTTTCATTTACAGAATTTTAAAGCTATTTTTGAGAATTAATTTTCTATAAAAAAATGGCAAGGACTCCTTCAAATATGATTCCGCTTGGAACAATCGCTCCAGAATTTCATCTAAAAGACACAAATTCGAATAACATCTATTCGTTTGAGGATCTAAAGGGATCAAAAGGAACGCTTGTTATTTTTATGTGCAATCATTGCCCCTTTGTCCTTCATGTAATCAATGAAATTGTCATGATTGCTAATGATTATCGTGTTCAGGGACTAGGCGTAATCGCAATTTCCAGCAACGATATCGCCAAATATCCCGAAGATTCTCCTGAATTAATGACTGACTTTGCTTTGCAGCATAAAATTGATTTTCCTTATTTGTTTGATGAGACTCAGGAAACTGCCAAGGCTTATGAAGCAGCCTGTACGCCTGATTTTTATTTATTTGATAATCAGGACCGTCTTTTTTACAGAGGACAATTAGACGACTCGAGGCCTGGAAACGGAATTCCATTAAGCGGCACTGACTTAAGAAACGCAATTGACGCTTTGATTTACAACCGAACTTTGAATGAAATCCAGAAGCCAAGTATAGGCTGCAGTATTAAATGGAAATAAAGATTGTTTGCATTTAAAAAACTTTACCTATCTTTGCAAATCAAATTAACATTACTCATTGTGAGCACTATAACAATATTTACAGTTTCTGCTTTACTGTTTTCTTTTAGAAGAAGACCGCTTTCGGCTGTATTTATTTCACATAGTAAGGCCTTTATTAATTAGGCCTCCGTCTATTTCAATTTCTTCTTTCAGGCGGAGGATTTACATCAATTTAAACATTTATTTATTTGACAAAATTAGATTTTGATCAGATATTTTTTTGTTTTTCAAATTAAACATTTTTAAACGCATATCCTGTTTTGAAACAGGCTGCACCTCAGCTTGCTTTACAAAGCATAAAAGAAGAAAAATCATTCAAAAAAAGTATAACAATAAAATTCAATATAGATATGAAACCAACACCCACTTTCTGTAAAACAGATTATCAATTTTTAAGAGAATTGATTTCAAAAAGTAAAAATTCAACCAATACTAAAGAAGCCAATCAGCTTTCGCAAGAGTTAGACCGCGCAGTAATAAGCAAAGAAAGCGATTTGGACAATTCGGTTATCAGAATCAATTCATTAGTAACGATTGAAGATGTAAAAGCAAATAAACAAATGAAAATACAAATCGTTTTACCTTCATCTGCTGACGTAAAACAATCTAAAATTTCAATCCTGGCTCCTTTAAGTGTTGCTATTATTGGTTTTAAGGAAAATGACGAAGTAGATTGGGAAATGCCGGCGGGCATTAAAACTTTAAAAATAGTAGCAGTAGATAATTCGGCTGTACATCATTCCTAACTTTTTAAACACCTCATTCTGTGAAGGTGTTTTTTTATATCTATTTGAAAAATAAAAAAACTGTTCAATATATATTGAACAGTTTTTTTATGCTTTTTTGCTGCCGAATTATAATTGCGAATCGATATAATTTGTAATTGATGCCATCTGGGTTTCATCCAACTTAGCCTTTTTACCCATTTTTACCAAAATTGGCGTCCATTCTTCTTTTGTAAAACTCTTTGGTTCATACAATTTATGGCATTTTGCACAATTGTTATCATATAAATTTTTACCTGCTTCTAATTCAGGTGTTAATGCTGACGTTTTTACTGCTTCAACAGGTGCTGCTGCAACGGTAGCCGTTTTTTGTGTTCCGCAGGAAACCACCAAGAATGCAAGCCCCGCAAGGATTAAAATGTTTTTCATTTACTTTACTTTTTAAAGTAAATATAAAAAAAATCCCATTCGGCCTGCGAATGGGATTATTATTTAAAACAATACTAAATTGCTTCTGAATTCTTATTTTACATCCATTAATTCAACGTCAAAAATCAAAGTAGCATTTGGCGGGATAACTCCTCCTGCACCAGCTGGTCCGTAACCTAAATCAGATGGAATTACAAAACGAGCTTTGTCTCCAACTTGTAATAAAGCGATACCTTCGTCCCATCCTTCGATAACTTGTCCAATTCCTAATTTAAATTCGATTGGTTTTTTACGCGGGTAAGATGAATCAAAAACTTTTCCGTTTTCTAAAGATCCTTCGTAGTGAACAGAAACTGTTTTTCCGGCTTCCGCTTTTTTACCCTCACCTTTTTGAATCATTTTATAACGTAAACCGCTTTCTGTTTTATCAAAACCAGCAGCTAATTGTTCCATTTTTGCTTCAGATTCTGCTTTTAAAGCCGCTTCACGTTTAAGACGAGCACCTTTTAAGCCAACGAAAGCTTCGATAGCATTCCATTTTTGAGCTTCTTCACCCACTCTGATGATTTCTACTGAATCAAGATTATCACCTTGAGCCACTGCATCAACTATATCCTGTCCTTCAACTACATAACCAAAAACACTATGTTTTCCGTCTAGCCAAGGAGTTGGAACGTGAGTGATAAAAAATTGAGAACCATTGCTTCCAGGTCCAGAGTTTGCCATAGATAAAACTCCCGGGCGATCGTGTTTTAAAGTTGGGTGAAATTCATCATCAAATTTATAACCCGGATCTCCAGTTCCAGTTCCTTTAGGACATCCGCCTTGAATCATGAAATCAGCAATTACTCTGTGGAATGTTAATCCGTCGTAGAATTTTTGTCCTTGAGGTTTAACTTTATTTTCCATATTACCTTCTGCAAGAGCTACAAAGTTCCCTACAGTTCCAGGCGTTAAATCGTGTGTTAGTTTTACTAAAATCGAACCTTTGCTAGTGTTGAATTTAGCGTATATTCCGTTTTCCATGTTGTTATTTTTAATTTGAACGCAAATTTACAAATTAATTTTTTAATCAATTTGTGCTTTTGCTTTTTTAGTCCCGACGTTTCGGGATGGATTTATAAGTCAGTCCATAAACAGCCAATGAAACCAAAGATAAAACCATACAACCAATAGCCACAGCATGCCATCCTCCCAATTTCCATAATAATAATCCGTATGCAGATCCCGCTGCAGTTCCTAAGAAACTGAAAGACATAAATACGGTATTCAATCTATTTCTGGCTTCTGGCAAAAGTGAATAAACTCTTGTTTGGTTTGAAATATGAACACCTTGGATTCCGATATCAATAAATACAATTCCGATTGCAATTCCGATTACACTTTCTATTGAAAAATAGAAAATCAAAAAGCTGATTAGAATCAATAAACATCCGTAGCCAACTGCAATTCTTGAATTTCCCTTGTCTCCAATTTTTCCAACCAAAGGTGCTGCCAAAGCTCCTGATGCACCTACAATACCGAATAAACCAATTGTTGCACTGTTAAAATTAAATGGTTCTCCAGAAAGCAGTAAAACCATTGTTGTCCAGAAAGCCCCAAACTGAGCAAAACTAAATACGTTAATTGCTGTAGCTTCACGCAATACAGGCTGTGTTTTTATAAGTGTAAAAAGAGACTGGATTAATTGGCCATAACTTCCTTTGAACTGTGGTTTATTAACCGGAAATTTATTCTGAATAACAAAAAAGATTAAAAGACAAATTCCGGCAGCGATATAAAACATTGATCTCCAACCTAAAACCTGACCAATAA
This sequence comes from Flavobacterium johnsoniae, assembly GCF_001879205.1. Taxonomy (GTDB): domain Bacteria; phylum Bacteroidota; class Bacteroidia; order Flavobacteriales; family Flavobacteriaceae; genus Flavobacterium; species Flavobacterium johnsoniae_A. Next base: position 105,486 of record NZ_MLFK01000007.1, on the reverse strand, counting down.
ATCCGCTTAAAGTTCTTGAAAGTAAAATCCCTACTAATAAACCGCTCATGATTGTTCCAATAACTTTTCCTCGTTGTTCTGCTGTGCTTAGCGAAGCGGCCAAAGGCAAAATAAGCTGAGGCACAATCGAAGTGATTCCGATTAGCAAAGAAGCAATTTGTAAAATAAGGAAGCTTTTTGCCGTGGCTGCAATTAATAAGGCAATTACCGAAGCAAAAGTGGTGATTAAAATCTGCTTTTTTCGTTCTAATTTGTCGCCAAGAGGTACCATAAAAAACAATCCAATAGCATAACCGGCTTGGGTTAAATAGGTAATAGTTCCGGCACTGGCTTCCGGAATTTTAAATTCGTTGGCAATTAAAACAATTAAAGGCTGGCAGTAATAAAGATTTGCAACTATAAGACCAGTGCAAACTGCCATAAACAGGACGTTGGTTTTAGATAAATTCATTTTGCAAAAATACCGATCTAATCTTAATCAAAACTTTAAAAAAGTTATAAAATTTTTAAATTTAAGATTAGACCCGTCTTTTCTAATGATATTCTATTGATTTTTAATCTTTATGATCTCAGAAAATCTTCTCTTGCCGGACCAAAAACATCCGTAAGCATACCACTTTCCAGGCATACAACTCCATGAACTGCATGAGGTGGAATATAAAAACTATCTCCTTCTTTTAAAGTCTCTGTTACGCCATTTATGGTAACATCGAATTTTCCGCTTGCCACGTAAGTAACCTGCGTGTGATAATGTTCATGCAAAACGCCAATTCCTCCAGTTTCAAAATGAACGTTTACGAGCATAACCCTGTCATCAAAAGCCAAAATTTTGCGTTTGATGCCTTCACCTACCACTTCCCACTCTATTTCGTCTCCTTTTATAAACTCTTTGCTTGTTCCTATATCTGACATAACTTTCAAAATTGATTTTTGCAAAAATAAGATATTTTCATGATTCTGTTTTAAATCAATTCTTTTGAAATAAAATCACAGCTGGTTTTAACCGATTTAAATGAATTTATGGCAAAATTATTCTCCTGTTCAACAAAAAAATGAACCAATCCTGATTGTCTGGCTTCTTTAAAGAAAGGTTTAAAATTGATTGATCCTGATCCGATTTCTGTATTCAGAGCTGCATTTTTCTTGTCCATATCTTTAACATGCCACATTTTAAAACGGCCGGGATTTGCTTTAAACAATTTAAGCGGATCATTTCCTGAACGTACGACCCAGTATAAATCTAATTCAAAATAAACCAGATTTTTATCAGTTTCATTCAATAAAATCTCATAACCAGTAACCTCATTATGCTTTTGAAATTCAAAATCATGGTTATGATAAGCTAATTTTAAACCAGCATCGTTACACATTTTAGCGGCCTGATTTAAACGTGACGCAATCTTTTTATAATCGTCAATACTTTTTCTAAAAGGTTCATCGACCCAGGGAACAGTTAAGAATTCGCTTTGTAAAATCTTAGCCGCTTCAATTGCCGCAATAAGTTCAGCCGTATTTCCATCATACAAAAAGCTTCCTAAATTATAATGTCCGCTTACTGCTTTTAGCTTATTTTCGTCTAAAATCTTTTTTACTTCAATTGGAGACAATCCCCAAAATTGATCTTTTATCGAAAAGCCATACGTTTCTACCGTTGTATATCCCGAAGCGGCAACTTTTTCTAAAGTTTCTTTTACATTTTTCGGAAGTTCTTCCCGCAATGTATATAACTGCAAACCAATTTCTTTTTTATTCATAGAAAATGCTAATGAGGGTAAAGCCAGAACCGCCGCTCCGGCCAGACTTGTGTTAATTATAAAGTTTCTTCTTGTGATCATGGCAATTTATAATTCAAAAAGTAGTTTTTTATTGAATGACATTAATATCCTTTTCCATTAATTTATATCCGTCAGTTAAATTATTCCGAAGAAAGTATTTTTCCAATTCCTTCACTCTCTTTTTATTATCATACTTTATACAGGAACTTAATTTTTGCTGACAGACAGAACATAAGCGTATTGAATGCCTGTCGGTTTCTTCCATACTGTTTGTTCCGTTCATAACACAATCTGCATTAATGCAATGATGAAGACCAAACATATGACCAATTTCATGCGAACTTATCTTGAGTAATCTGGATAAACATCGATTAAAATTTTCTGAAGTCAGTTCTCCATCCTGAAACCTATAAATAGAGCTTACCCCTACTTTATCTCTATAAGATGCCAGACCAAAAACATAATTCCACTCTGGTTTAGGAAACAAATCAACTTCGGTAACCCCCATTAAGGCAATTCTGTTCAAAGGCTTTTCTTTTTTTAAAACACTATCCAAAAGGTATCCCGCCAAAAACTGTTCATGGTCTTCGTAAAGCATTCTTCTGGCAGATGCAGGAACTATATCATTTGAAACAGCTTCTAGAGTTTTTGTTTTTAATTGAAAGTAAATTTCTAAATATTCATTCAGCAATTCGATTTGTCTTTTTTGCAAAACATTAAAATTACCAATAGGACGCAGGTAAATAATATTAGAATCTTTTGTTGGAACAATATGTTTAGATTTTTGATATTGCTCAAAAGTCTGTCCTTTTTCTTTACGGGAAAAAAGCCAGTCTCCGTAAACAGGCGCTGCTAATTTAACATCATTACTTTTGATTTGCTCAAAATAGGGATCTGCATGCCTGCTGCAAGAACAAAATATTATAAAAATAAGAATAGCTGTTTTTCTCATATACTTTTTGCTAAATATATTCAAAAAACAGCTACTTTATAATTCAAATAAAAAATATTTTAACAATTTTTCTAAACAGTCAAATATTTAAAATTATAATTTTATTTAGAACAGGAAATCACTTTGCAGTTAATAAATTCATCCCAGTTATTTTTTGAGAATCGAGTGCCTGAGGCGGGTAATTCTGTTTTTCTTGTCGGGTTGAAGTTACTTTTCCGTCTTTGCCAATATAAACATAATTATAGTTCCAATAGTTTTGACCTGCCATTCTTGGACCATCAGAATGATTTTCATTTACAAAAACCTGGTCTGCATAAACAAGAATTTCTCCTTCCTTATTATCCGCTAAAGTTCGTACGGGAGTTCCCCATATTTTAATTAGTTTTGACTTACTTTCTCCTACTGATGAAGCCATTGAATTTTTAGTACTTGAGCACGAGATCTGCAAAAATACTATAGCGGCGATTACTATTATTTTTTTCATTTGAAAAGGTGTTTTTGGAATGATTGTTATTCGTAGTTACATATTAGGTGATGTAATACTACTTAAAATTAGTAAATAAATATTTACATAATTATCTTTTAATGTTACATAATTATTATTTAACACTCTAACCTTCAAATAATTGATTTTTGAAGTATTTTGAAGAAAAGTTAATATTTCTTTCCGGCAGTATTTTGAGTTATTTGAATTTTGTTTTTTCACTACCCAATATTAACTTGTATCTTTGCACCTTAGAATAATTAAGAGAAAAAATGCGAATTGACATTATAACGATTTTGCCGGAATTATTAAGAAGTCCATTTGAGGCTTCAATTATGAAACGTGCCATTGACAAAGGTTTAGTTGAAGTACATTTTCATAATTTACGCGATTATACCACTAACAAACAAAAAAGCGTAGATGATTATCCCTTTGGCGGAGGTGCCGGAATGGTGATGATGGTACAGCCTATTGATGCCTGTATAACACATTTAAAAAGTGAACGCGAATATGACGAAATCATATATATGTCTCCTGACGGTGAAACCTTAAACCAGAAAATGGCCAACAAAATGTCGATGTATGAAAACATTATCATTTTATGCGGACATTATAAAGGTGTAGATCAGCGTGTAAGAGATCATTTTATTACTAAAGAAATTTCTATTGGTGATTATGTTTTATCCGGAGGAGAATTAGGCGCATTAGTTTTATCTGATGCTTTAATCAGGCTTATTCCCGGTGTTTTAAGCGACGAAACCTCAGCCTTAACAGATAGTTTTCAGGACAACCTTCTTTCAGGACCAATATATACACGGCCAGCAGATTATAAAGGATGGAAAGTACCCGAGGTTTTAACCAGCGGACATTTTGCCAAAATAGACAAATGGCGCGAGGATATGGCTTATGAACATACTAAGAACAGACGCCCGGATTTACTTCAGGAATAGTTTTCAGTCGCAGTCTCAGTTTTCAGTGAATTCGATTACTGCTAGACTACGACTGAAAACTGCGACTAACACCCAATTTATCAACAAGTTAAAATAATTTATAATTTACAATTTATAATTCATAATTATTTTCTACATTTGCACCCGAATTAGACTAACCTCTGGCGAGATCCGTGAATGTTACTCTATATAAAACTATAATAATAAAATTATCATGGCAGATTTATTAAAATTCGTTCAAAACGAATTCGTTGCTAAAAAAGATTTCCCTGAATTTGGAGCTGGAGACACTATCACAGTTTACTACGAAATTAAAGAGGGTGAAAAAACAAGAACTCAGTTTTTTAAAGGAGTTGTTATTCAAAGAAGAGGTTCTGGTAACACAGAAACTTTCACAATTCGTAAAATGTCTGGAGCTATTGGAGTTGAGCGTATCTTCCCAGTAAACTTACCAGCTTTACAAAAAGTTGAAATCAACAAAAAAGGTGCAGTTCGTAGAGCTAGAATTTTCTACTTCAGAGAACTTACTGGTAAAAAAGCTAAGATTAAAGATAAAAGAAGATAATCATTTATCTATTTGTTATAAAAAACTCGTTTCATATCGTTTGAAACGAGTTTTTTTTATGCCTTTTTTACAACCAATATCAAAACTGTAATTTTTTAATATCAAAATCATCGATTTGACAATTTAAACAGCGCGAAATAACAATCTGATAATTCAACCTTTTCTAGGTAAAACTACACCGTTTTCGGACTGTTTTTATTATATTTGCTCCGCTCGTTTTGAGCCGACTTATACCATTTACATCGCCATTCTTTGACGACACGATTATAAAAAAAAAAAAAAAAATGACACAGAATTCAAAAATTTTTTACACCTTAACTGATGAGGCGCCATTGTTAGCGACTTATTCTTTATTACCTATTGTTCAAGCTTTTACTTCTACTGCAGGTATTGCTATTGAAACTAGAGATATCTCATTGGCAGGAAGAATTTTATCTAATTTTCCTGAGTCTTTAACAGATGCTCAAAAAACAGTAGATGCACTTGCAGAACTTGGTCAATTAGCTACAAAGCCAGAAGCTAACATTATTAAGCTGCCAAACATTTCAGCATCGGTACCGCAATTAAAAGCCGCTATAGCTGAATTACAATCTCATGGTTACAACGTTCCTAATTTCCCGGAAGATCCTCAAAATGATGCTGAAAAGGAAATTAAAGCAAAATATGCAAAAGTTTTAGGTTCTGCTGTAAATCCGGTTTTGCGTGAAGGAAACTCTGATCGTAGAGCTCCAAGAGCAGTAAAAAACTTTGCAAAAGCAAATCCGCACTCAATGGGCGCCTGGTCTGCTGACTCAAAAACTAAAGTGGCTTCTATGTCAAACGGTGATTTTTACGGAAGTGAAAAATCTCTTACTGTAGCAGATGCAAATGATGTAAAAATTGAATTTGTTGCTAAAGACGGAACGACAACAGTTTTAAAAGCAAGTACACCTCTTAAAGCCGGCGAAATTATTGACAGCTCTGTTTTAAGTGTAAAAAAATTAAAAGCGTTTGCTGCTGAAGCAATTGCTGAAGCAAAAAAAGAAGGTGTTTTACTTTCTGTGCATTTGAAAGCTACTATGATGAAAGTTTCAGATCCAATTATCTTTGGCGCTATCGTTGAAGTATATTTTGCTGATCTTTTCAAAAAATACGAAACTTTATTCAATGAATTAAACGTTGATACTAAAAACGGTTTAGGAGACATCTATGCTAAAATTGCAGGAAGACCTGAACAGGCTGAAGTTGAAGCTGACATCACTAAAGCTATTGAAAACGGACCAGCTTTAGCAATGGTTAATTCTGATAAAGGAATTACAAACTTACACGTTCCATCTGATGTTATTGTTGATGCTTCTATGCCGGCAATGATCCGTACTTCTGGACAAATGTGGAACAAAGATGGTAAGGCGCAAGATACGATTGCAGTTATCCCAGATCGTTCTTATTCTGGTGTTTACACAGCGACTATTGATTTCTGTAAAAAACACGGTGCTTTTGACCCTAAAACAATGGGAAGTGTTCCTAACGTTGGATTAATGGCGCAAAAAGCAGAAGAATACGGATCTCACGATAAAACTTTCCAAATAAAAGCTGACGGAGTTGTTCGTGTTGTTGATGCAAACGGAACTGTTTTAATGGAACAAAACGTTGAAACAAATGATATTTTCAGAATGTGCCAGGCAAAAGACGCGCCTATTCAGGACTGGGTTAAATTGGCTGTAAACAGAGCTCGTTTATCTAGCACTCCTGCTGTTTTCTGGTTAGACGAAAACAGAGCACACGATAGAGAATTAATCGTAAAAGTTCAAAAATACCTTAAAGATTACGATACAACAAACCTTGATATCCGTATTTTAAACCCGGTTGCTGCTACTGAATTTACTTTAGACAGAATTATCAAAGGTTTAGATACTATTTCTGTAACAGGAAACGTTTTACGTGATTACTTAACAGATTTATTCCCAATTTTAGAATTAGGGACTTCTGCAAAAATGTTGTCTATCGTTCCTTTAATGAATGGCGGTGGATTGTTTGAAACTGGTGCTGGAGGTTCTGCTCCAAAACACGTTGAGCAATTTACAGAAGAAGGATATTTACGTTGGGATTCATTAGGAGAATTTTTAGCTCTTGGTGCTTCATTAGAGCATTTAGGACAGACTTTAGACAATTCTAAATCAATTGTATTGGCAGAAACTCTTGACGAGGCTAACGACAAATTCTTGGCAAACGACAAATCTCCAGCTCGTAAAGTTGGTCAGATTGACAACCGCGGGTCTCACTTTTACCTTGCATTCTATTGGGCTCAGGCATTAGCTGCTCAAAATAAAGATGCAGAATTAAAAGCGATCTTTACTCCAATTGCAGCTGAATTTGAAGCAAACGAAGCAAAAATCAATACAGAATTAATTGGTGCACAAGGAAAACCTCAAAGCATTGGCGGATATTATCAGCCAACTCCTGAGTTAGTCAGCAAAGCAATGCGCCCTAGTGAAACATTCAATTCTATTATTGCAAAAATAAAATAATTCAAAAGCGCACAGCGTTTTATAAATATCAAAAGGACAACTCAAAAAGTTGTCCTTTTTTTATTCTTAACTTATCTTTAACAAAAGTCCGGACGTAATATTTAGTAAGAATGACTATCTATGTATATCAAAACCAGTACAATGCTTACAAAAAAAATCAGTATTTTTCTAATTATTCTCTTTACGACTTTTACTTCTTTTTCTCAGGATAAATTCACGCTAAGCGGTACCATAAAAGATTCAAAAAACAATGAAACCTTAATTGGTGTCAATGTTTATATTCCAGCCTTAAAAATTGGAACCACAACAAACGAGTACGGCTTTTATTCTATCACCCTTCCTCGCGGCGAACATCAGGTAGAAATTAGCTATGTAGGGTATCAAACCATTCAGCAAACTATCGTTTTGAACCAAAATACCAAAAATAATTTTGCTGTCAGCGAAAGCGGCGAAGAACTTCAGGAAGTAATTATTACAGACAATAAAGGCAAAATAAATATTAAATCTCCCGAAATGAGCGTTAATAAACTCTCCATTTCAACTATTAAAAAAATGCCTGTTGTAATGGGCGAAGTCGATGTTTTAAAATCAATTTTATTACTGCCCGGAGTTACCAATGCAGGAGAAGGTGCTTCTGGATTTAATGTTCGAGGCGGCGGTGCTGATCAAAATTTAATTTTATTGGATGAAGCTACTATTTTTAACTCCTCTCACGTTTTCGGATTTTTCTCTGTTTTTAATCCGGATGCAATAAAAGATTTAAAATTGTATAAAGGCGGCATTCCGGCAAGATTTGGCGGGAGAGCTTCCTCTGTTTTAGAAATTTACCAAAAAGACGGAAGCAGTAAAGATTTTCATGTAAACGGAGGAATTGGTTTAATTTCAAGCCGGCTTCTTGTAGAAGGCCCGCTAGTAAAAGACAAAGGTTCGTTTTTAATTGGAGGAAGAGCGTCATACGCACATTTATTTTTAAAACTTTCCGAAGAAAACAAAGATAACTCTGCTTATTTCTACGATCTAAATGCGAAATTCAGCTATAAAGTAAACGACAACAACAGTTTATATTTATCCGGATATTTTGGGCGTGATGTTTTTAGTTTAAATAAAAGTTTTACGAATACCTACGGTAACTCAACCTTAAATCTGAGATGGAATCATTTGTATTCTGATAAATTATTTTCTAATTTATCGTTAATCTACAGCGATTATTATTATGGACTCGATCTGGATTTTGTTGGTTTCAAGTGGGATTCGGGAATCAAAAATTACAATATCAAATACGATTTTAAGCACTATCTTTCAGATAAATTCAAACTAAATTATGGTTTAAACGGAATTTACTACGAATTTAATCCCGGAACAATTAAGCCCAGCGGCATCGATTCTGGAATTAATCCGGATCAATTAGATAAAAAATATGCTTTTGAACCCTCTGTCTATTTGGATGCAGAAAACCAGCTTTCTAAAAAAATTACAGTTGCTTACGGTTTACGTTATAGTTTGTTTTATCGTTTAGGCGCTTCAACTGTAAATTATTACGACAATAATAATCCGGTGGTTTTCAACTCAGCCATGCAGATTTACGAAAAAGGAACTCCAACTTCAACAAAATATTTCGGAAAAAACAAGGTCATTAAAGACTACAACAATCTCGAACCGAGACTTGCAGTTTCCTATCAATTAAATGATGATCAGTCCATAAAAGCAAGCTATAACCGCATGGCTCAATATCTTCAGTTAATTTCAAACACCTCATCTCCTACTCCGCTGGATGTCTGGATGCCAAGTGACAATTATATCAAACCGCAAATTGCAGATCAGGTGGCTTTAGGATATTTTAGAAACATTAAAGAGGGTGCCTATTCGCTGGAAGTAGAAACTTATTATAAGAAAATCCAAAACAGGCTGGATTATATTGACGGCGCTGACTTAATTGCCAATGATGCCATCGAACAGGTAATTTTAAACGGAAGAATGCGTGCGTATGGTTTAGAAATTATGGTGAAAAAAAACGAAGGAAAGTTTAACGGCTGGGTTTCTTATACTTTATCAAAATCTGAACAACAGACTCCAGGAAGAACACCGGAAGAGACAGGAATTAATAATGGCCAATGGTACAGTTCTGCTTACGACAAAACACACAATCTGGCGATAACCTCTGCTTATAATTTAAACGAAAAATGGTCATTTGGGGCTAATTTTGTTTTGCAGTCGGGACAACCGGTTACATATCCGAATGGCCAATATGTATATCTTGGAATTACAGTTCCAAGCTACGGATTACGAAACAAAGACAGACTTCCTGCTTATCATCATTTAGATATATCAGCCACTTTAACACCCCGAAAAAACAAAGGCAGAAACTGGAAAGGTGAATGGGTTTTCAGCATTTACAATTTATACAACCGCCAGAACGCAGCATCCATTAACTTCAGACAAAATTCTGATACAGGTGTTAACGAAGCAGTTAAAACATCCATTTTTGGAATTGTACCTGCTGTGAGTTATAATTTTAAATTTTAAAAAATCATTTCTGAAAAAGAAAAACAAAGAATATATCATGAAAAAAGCAACCTTAATAATCGTGTTTTTTACTTCACTTTTCTTTGCAAGTTGTGAAGAAGTTGTTGATGTTGATTTAGATACTGCACCGCCAAAATTAGTAATTGAAGCGGCGATTAATTGGGAAAAAGGAACAACAGGAAATGAGCAGACTATAAAACTGACCACTACAACTGGTTATTTTGAAAACGTAATTCCTACTGTTTCCGGAGCTCTTATTGATATAAAAAACAGTCATGGCGAACAGTTTAATTTTATAGAAGTAAAAAAAACAGGTGTATATGTCTGCAGTAATTTCGCACCCGTTATCGATGAGCAGTACACGTTAACCGTAGTCAGCAGAGGGAATAGATACATTGCAACCGAAACTTTAAAATCTGTAGCCCCTATTACCAGAATAGAACAAAATAATGAAGGTGGTTTTACAGGGAAAGATATTGAAATAAAAGCGTTTTATAATGATCCCGCCGATTCAGATAATTTTTATTTGTACAAATATGTATACTCTAATAAAATCAAGTCAACATTTTATGCAGATGAGGATAAGTTTTTTAACGGTAATGAATTTTTCAGTCTATCAGATGATGAAGATTTAAAAATTGGGAATGAAATCGAAATAACACATTTTGGAATCTCAAAACAATATTATAATTATATGAGTATTTTAGTCAGCATTGCCGGAAACAATGTTGGAGGGCCGTTTCAGTCTCCGCCTGCAACCGTAAAAGGAAATATTGTCAATGTAACTAATAAAGATAATTATCCTTTAGGCTATTTCTCACTTTGCGAAACTTCCACAGCTAAATATAAAATAAGTACAAAATAAAAATGGAAGCACAAATTAAAACCGCGGCCGAAAAAAAGCTAATTGGAAAACATATCGACATGTCTTTCATCGAAAACAAAACATTTCAATTATGGAGTAGTTTTATGCCAAAACGCAAGGATATTAAAAATACCGTCGATAATAATTTGTATTCGTTAGAGGTTTTCTCTCCAAATCATTTTGACAATTTTGATCCGGCCAAAACATTTCAAAAATGGGCAGCGGTAGAAGTCGAAAATTTTGATCATATTCCGTCAAACATGGGAACGCTGGTAATTCCAAATGGATTATACGTTGTTTTTATTCATTACGGCCCTGCATCCGAAGGCCATAAAACCTATCATTCGATTTTTGCAGAATGGCTTCCAAATTCAGAATACACAGTAGACGACAGACCGCATTTTGCCGTAATGGATCATAAATACAAAAAAGACGATCCGGATTCTGAGGAAGAAATCTGGATTCCGATAAAAAATAGAGATTGATTTCACCGCTGTAAATTATTCTTCTTAACTTTCATCTAAAAAACATGTTAATCGAAACGCTCAAAATACTTTTTAACAGAGACTTAAATAAACTCAAATTTGAAATTGAATCGTACGAATACGAAAATCAGATTTGGGTGATTAATCAAGATATTTCTAATTCTGGAGGCAATCTGTGCCTGCATTTAATTGGAAACATCAATACTTATATTGGAGCCGAAATTGGAAAAACAGGATACATTAGAAACCGTCCTTTAGAATTTTCTCTAAAAGATATTCCGAAATCAGAATTAATCGAGAAAATTGAAGACACCATCTTAGTTGTAAATAATACCTTAGACACTTTAACCGAAGCAGATTTACAGCACATTTATCCGCAGATTGTTTTTGAAAAAGAAATGACAACCGGGTTCTTTTTAGTTCATCTTTCAACACATCTGGCCTATCATTTAGGACAAATAAACTATCACCGAAGGTTGATTTGATTTTAGATCAATAGGCTTCGACTACGCTCAGCCGGACAACGGTATTAGCTGGTTTTGTTTTCTTATTGTCAGACTGAGCGTAGTCGAAGTCCTTTTCACAAAAGCAAAAAATCTAAAATCTAAAATCTGAATTCTAAAATACTAACCTTACCTTTGCCTCACATTCAAAAAAAATCACATGTCATCACATCATATAGTTCGAGACGATCAGGAACCTGCTTTAATAATTGCAAACGGAGCGGCCTGCAATCCTGAATTATTAGGACAACTGCTTGAATGGTCGCCATTGGTTGTTGTGTTAGACTCGGCGATGGAAAGAGTGATAGAATTAGGTATTAAAGTCGATGTCCTTTTAGGAGATTTTGATCATGGCTTCGACCCCGAAATCTATAAAACATCACAATATCCTATCGAAATTGTTCATACACCGGATCAGGATAAAACCGATTTAGAAAAAGCTTTTGATTATTTAGTAAAAAGAAAAATCCCTGCCGTAAATGTAGTCTGGGCAACCGGAAGACGCGCAGATCATACTATTACCAATTTAACTAATATTGTTCGTTATCGTGATTTACTTAAAATTGTAATTCTCGATGATCATTCAAAAATCTTTTTACTTCCAACAAAATTCGAAAAATGGTATACGGCTAAAACGCCAATTTCGTTGATTCCAATTGGTGTTGTAAACGGAATTTATTCTACCAATTTACAATATCCGCTGCAAAATGATACCCTGACAATGGGCTACAGAACCGGAAGCAGTAATTCTGTCGCAAAAGACGGTCTTGTCACTATTTCTCATACAAACGGCGATTTATTGTTAATGGAATGCTTTGATTAGAAGCTTATCCTGCTGTCCGCTATATCTTTTGTGGTGAACCCCACCACAAAAGGATGCCGCTTCCATCAGGGCTAGGGCAATCGTTTTCATAATAAGTCTTTCTAAAAAAGGAATACCTATCTTTGCATAGAAATAAATCAAAATGAAAGCAGAAAATAATTCACAAAAAGACAATTTACATCCCAGAAACCTTCATCGTTCGCGATACGATTTCGAACTTCTTATTTCTAATTGTCCTGAATTAAAAGCTTTTATTTCCATAAATAAATTCGGAATTGAAACTGTTGATTTCAGTAATCCGCTTGCCGTAAAAACGTTAAACAAAGCTTTACTGCAAACGTATTATGATATTCAAAACTGGGATATTCCTAAAAATTACCTATGTCCGCCTATTCCGGGTCGTGCCGATTACATTCATTACATAGCCGATTTACTGGCTGAAACGAATAACGGTCAAATCCCAGAAGGTAATTCTGTCATGGGACTTGACATCGGGACAGGAGCCAATTTGATCTATCCGATATTAGGAAATTCAATTTACAACTGGAGTTTTGTCGCAACTGACATTTATAAAAGTTCGATTGAAAACTGCAGTAAAATTATTGAAGCAAACCCCAAATTAATTGATACAATTAGTTTGCAGCAGCAGACAGAACCGCGCTTCATTTTCAAAAACATTATAATACCCGAAGATCGTTTTACCTTCACCATGTGTAATCCGCCTTTTCATGCATCGGCAGAAGAAGCCAACAAAAGCACATCGAGAAAAGTATCTAATTTAAATCCGAAAGAAAAGAAAACCACAAATCCTGTTTTAAACTTTGGGGGGCAAAATGCCGAATTATGGTGCAATGGAGGCGAAATTGGATTTGTAACTCAAATGATTTACGAAAGTGCAAAATATGCTTCGCAAGTTTTATGGTTTACAACATTGGTTTCAAAAAAAGAAAATCTTTCTTCGATTTATAAAACTTTAAAAAAGGTTAATGCCGCTTCAGTTAAAACAATCGAAATGTCGCAAGGGCAGAAAAACAGCCGTATTGTGGCATGGAGCTTTTTAACCAATGCTGAACAGAAGGCTTTTAAAATTTAATGATTAACCCATTACAACCATATTAAATAATTGATTTACAAACGAATACTTGATTTTACACATTGCTTTTACTACATTTAGTACAAACTATTTAAAATCAAAATTATGGCAGAATATATCGGTTATCTTGCTTCTGTTTTTATTGTTGGAGGTTTCTTATTTAAAAATCTTAAAGCAATTCGATTCATTAATATGCTTGGCTGCATTTGTTTTGTAATCTATGGTATTTTCTTAAATGATTATCGGAATCTTAACCAATGGCTTTTACCCGTAATCATTCCAAATGCGATTTTAGCTTTAGTTCAGGTATATTACTTGACATCCAAAAAAAGCTGAAAGATTATAATTATGATAGTTTAAATTAAAATTCTGATACAATTTCGGTTTTCTATAATCGTACCTTTAAGCTAAATTGGATAAACTATGGCAAAAACATACTTCAAATTAGCAGTATTATTATTTTTAATCACAGGTTGCGCTTCAACAAAAAAAGCAAAGTTTGATGATTATGTTTTCGAAACAAAAAACGAAAAACAAGCTTACATAACCGCATACAACACGGCTTTAAAGCTTTGGGACATTCCATATACTGAAGAAGATGTAAAAACAAGTTTTGGAACTGCACACGTAATTATCGCCGGCTCCAAAACCGGAAAAGATTTAGTTTTACTTCATGGAATGGATGCCAGTTCTACAATGTGGTACCCTAACATTAAAACTTTAGCTAAAAATCATCGAATTTATGCCATCGACTTTTTGATGGAACCCGGAAAATCTACCTTAACCTCAAAACCTTTGTCAATTGAGGAAATTGCAATTTATTATAACGAAATTTTCAGTCATTACAAATTAAAGAAATTCGACATTATCGGCGCATCAAGAGGCGGCTGGATTGCAACATTACTGGCCTCTCAAAAAACAAATTCGATAGATAAAATCGTATTATTAAGTCCGGCGCAGACATTTAAATTTATAGATAAAGTAGGAAAAACAACTTCTGCTTTAATGTTAAAACTTTTTCCGAGTGAAAAAAAATTCGGTAAAACGCTGACCACATTTTCAACTCATCCTGAAAAAATCAGTCCTGTTTATAAAAGACAATTCTATTTGGCCAATAAATATGCGAAATCAAACTCAAGTATGTTTAAAATGCATCCGTTTTCAGATAAAGAACTGGAATCTATAAAAAATCCTGTTTTAGTTCTAATAGGCGATAAAGATGTTATCAATTCCCAGGAAAGTCTGGAACGGGCGCAAAAATATCTAGTGAACTGCAAAACTAAAATCATAAAAGATGCAGGGCATTTCCTGACTATAGATCAGCCTAAAATTACAAACGATGCCATTATTAATTTTTTAGAATAGCATTGAAACTTTGTATCTTTACAAAACCAACTTTTTATCCATAAAAAATGAGTTTCCAAGTAGCTTCAGATTATAGTCCAAAAGGAGATCAGCCGCAAGCCATACAAAAACTGGCACAAGGTGTAGTTGACGGAGAAAAATATCAAACTTTATTAGGAGTTACAGGATCTGGTAAAACCTTTACTGTAGCCAATGTTATTCAGGAAGTACAGCGTCCAACATTAGTTTTGGCACACAACAAAACATTGGCGGCGCAGTTGTATTCAGAGTTCAAACAGTTTTTCCCTAATAATGCAGTTGAATATTTCGTTTCTTACTACGATTATTATCAGCCCGAAGCTTTTATGCCCGTAACAGGAGTTTTTATTGAAAAAGATTTGTCTATCAATGAAGAGCTTGAAAAGATGCGTTTAAGTACAACTTCTTCCCTCCTTTCCGGTCGTCGCGATGTCCTGGTTGTGGCATCCGTTTCTTGTTTATACGGTATTGGAAACCCTGTAGAATTCAAGAAAAATGTAATCGAAATTACAAGAGACCAGGTTATTTCGAGAACTAAACTGCTTCATGGTTTGGTACAAAGTTTATATGCAAGAACGGAAGCCGATTTTAATCCCGGAACTTTTAGGATAAAAGGCGACACCGTTGAAGTCTACCCAAGTTATGCAGATGACGCTTATAGAATTCATTTTTTTGGAGATGAAATTGAAGAAATAGAATCTTTTGATGTCAAAACCTCTCAGGTTATTGAAAAATTTAAAAGACTGACTATTTACCCTGCCAACATGTTTGTTACTTCGCCCGAAGTTCTACAAGGAGCGATTTGGCAGATTCAGCAGGATTTGGTAAAACAAGTTGATTATTTTAAAGAAATAGGCAAACATTTAGAAGCCAAACGTTTGGAAGAAAGAACCAATTTCGATTTAGAAATGATTCGGGAATTGGGTTATTGTTCCGGAATTGAAAACTATTCACGCTATCTCGACGGAAGAGAAGCAGGAACCAGACCTTTCTGTTTATTAGATTATTTCCCAAGTGACTATTTAATGGTTGTTGACGAAAGTCACGTAACCGTTTCGCAGGTTCACGCTATGTACGGAGGCGATCGCAGCCGTAAAGAAAATCTGGTGGAATACGGTTTTAGATTACCGGCTGCCATGGATAACCGACCTTTGAAATTTGAAGAATTCGAAGCATTGCAAAATCAGGTAATTTACGTTTCGGCAACTCCTGCAGATTATGAATTACAGAAATCAGATGGAATTTATGTAGAGCAGATTATTCGTCCAACAGGTTTATTAGATCCGGTTATCGAAGTGCGTCCAAGTTTAAACCAGATTGATGATTTGATTGAAGAAATCCAGGTTCGCTGTGAATTAGACGAAAGAGTTTTAGTCACTACTCTGACCAAAAGAATGGCCGAAGAATTAGCTAAATACTTAACCAAAGTAAACATTCGCTGCCGTTATATTCATTCTGAAGTAGATACTTTGGAACGTATTGAAATTATGCAGGATTTACGAAAAGGTATTTTTGATGTTTTAATTGGGGTAAACTTACTTCGTGAAGGTTTGGATTTACCTGAAGTTTCCCTTGTTGCAATTTTAGATGCTGATAAGGAAGGTTTCTTAAGAAATCACAGATCTTTGACCCAAACAATTGGTCGTGCCGCCAGAAACTTAAACGGTAAAGCAATCATGTATGCAGATAAAATCACGGCAAGTATGCAGAGAACAATTGACGAAACCAATTACCGAAGAACCAAACAGATTAATTTTAATACTGAAAACGGAGTTACGCCTCAGGCATTAAACAAAAAAATAGAAAGTGCATTTACCAAAAATCCTTTGGTAGAATACGAATTAGGACATACTTTACCTGCCGCAGCCGAACCTGAAACGGCTTATTTATCTAAAGCAGAATTAGAAAAAATGATTCGCGAAAAACGAAAATCAATGGAAAAAGCAGCTAAAGAACTTGACTTTATGCAGGCAGCCAAACTTCGCGACGATATTAAAAAACTGCAGGAACAATTGGCCTAATCAATTTGCTGTTAAAAAGTTAAAAAGAGTAATTACTAAATTCATTTTTTAAGAATTATCTAATCTAATATTTTTAAAATTCATTAGATTTATCAAAATTTTTAAATTCTGAAATGAAATATTATTTACTCTTTTTTATTTTTTTAATTTTTAATTCCTTTTCCTGTGCGCAGTCAAATCAGGACGATTTTTGGAATCATGAAATAGAGAATTCTTCAGATATTATAAAACCTTACACCCTTTCGACACATCCCTTTGGAATTTATATTTCGAGATTAAACCATAATTTTAACGTTCGTTCTCCCGATAAATATTCATTTTCATTTGAAGTTTCGAGCGGAAACGTTGTTCTTCCTTATGTAAAATCATACGAACTAACCAATCCTGATGATCGCGAAAAGTCTAAAAATTTAGTTTGGCATGTACGTGAATATGCATTCGATCTAGATAAAACGCCTTCAAAAACCAAAGAATTTACAGCCGATGGTGTTATTCGATCTTATCGATTCAACTTTACATTACCGCTTACGGTGAATCACGAACTTAGTTTCAGCCTGCGGGCCAATTCTCTTGATCGGGGCAAATATCCATTTTCTGTTTTCACCTCAGATGAATTTATTGAATGGTTTCACCGAAATATTGCCGGCGGAAAAGATCCTTTTTCAAGATATCATTACGGTATAAATAAAGCCGGCATATCATATAAAGATGAAAATGACAAAGTCTTAACAATGAATAATAATGATTTTATCATTTCAGGATTTGATCTGAATTACACCTACTATCCCAAGTTAGAGATGAATGAAAAACATCATATTTATTTGAATTTTGGGGCACAGCTGGGCATAAATACTTCCAGATATAATCCTGCTGCTGATTTTGGCGTTTCCTCCTCTATTCTAAAAAAAATAATCATCAAAAATAAAAACATTTTAAGTTTTGGATTAAGTGCAGGTGTTTTGCGCCAGCATATTTTGGAATATGGAGACGGTGTAAACATAAGCAATCAGGATTTCTTATGCAGTTTTGAAGGCCTAATTGATTACAAAGTAAAACTTAGAAACAACAACCGTATTTCTTACGGCATCAATTATAACTTCCAGAATTCTTATAACAAGAAAAAAGATATGGATTATATGGTTTTAACCGGCGAAAGAATAAATACACACTGGCAGAAAACAATATCACATTTATACGAAGACGTAGAAGGATGGAGTTTTATTTGTACTTATTCTACAAAACGATTCTCTTATTTTGTGTATCTTAGAGAAGATTTAAATTTGGATAATGCCCCGGATTTACAAACAGGAATAGGTGTAAAAATGTCAATTAAAAAGAATTAATGTTCTATTTTTAAACCCAACAAAAAAACGGAAACAAGCTCATTAACCATGAAACTAATTTTAAGAGAATATAATCTCAAGCTAAAACATACTTTTACCATTTCGAGAGAATCAATTGATTTTCAACCTTCATTGATTGTAGAATTACAAAGTGAGGGCTTTTCTGGTTTTGGAGAAGCCACTTCAAACCCGTATTACAACACAACCGTTCCGATGATGATGCAGGATTTGGAAAAAATAAGAAGCATTATTGAAAATACAGAAAATGAAACTCCCGAAGTATTTTGGGCAAAAATTCATCCGTATTTAAAAGACGATATGTTTGCGCTTTGTGCTTTAGATCTGGCTTATAATGATTTATATGCTCGTAAAAAAGGCAAAAAGTTATACAAATTATGGAACTACACAACCGAAAAAAATCCGCTCACTGATTATACAATCGGGATTGCTTCTATTGACAAAATGGTTTCCAAAATGCAGGAACTTCCGTGGCCTATTTACAAAATTAAATTAGGAACAAAAGAAGATATTGCTATTGTAAAAGAACTTAGAAAACACACCAATGCCGTTTTTAGAATTGATGCCAACTGCGGCTGGGGAGTTGAAGAAACCATCAATAATTCTATTGAATTAAAAAAACTGGGGGTTGAGTTTTTAGAACAGCCTATGAAAGCTGATAATTGGGAAGGTCACAAAGAAGTTTTCAAACATTCCGTTCTTCCTGTAATTGCTGATGAAAGCTGCATTATTGAAGAAGATGTGGCAAAATGTTTCAATCACTTTCATGGCGTAAATGTCAAATTGGTAAAATGCGGCGGTTTAACTCCCGGAAAACGAATGATAGAGGAAGCCAAAAAATTAGGCTTAAAAACAATGGTGGGCTGTATGACCGAATCTACTGTTGGAATTTCTGCTATTGCACATTTACTGCCTCAGCTTGATTATGTAGACATGGATGGTGCGCTTCTTCTGGCAGAAGATATTGCAACCGGAGTAACCATAAAAGATGGCGTTGTGAGCTATTCTAATCTTAACGGAACCGGAGTTACACTTCTGTAAAAATGATAGTAGAAAAATTTCCCGATAGAACTATTGAAATTGACCAGGAACAATATTTGTATTTTGGCGGAACTGCTTATTTAGGACTGCCAACCAACAAGAATTTTCAGGATCTTGTCATTCAGAATATTCTTAATTGGGGAACTACTTATGGAAGTTCCAGAACAGCCAATATAAAATTAAGCGCTTATGAGAAGGGTGAAAACTTTTTAGCATCACATATTGGCTCAGAAAGTGCCGTTACGGTTTCATCGGGAATGCTGGCTGCAAAACTTGTTTTAGATAAAATAAAAAACGAAACAGATTGTTATTTTCATGTAAACGATCCGCATCCGGCGATTAAAATTGAAAACAGTCAGCCTGTATTTACAGGGAATCAGATAAACGAACGCTTATTAGACTCTAAACCAGAGAAAATAACGGTCCTTACAGATGGAGTTCCGGCTTTTCAGACAAAAGCTGTTGATCTTTCTTTTCTGAACCAAATTCCAAATCATAAAGAAATTACATTAATTGTGGATGAATCACATTCATTTGGAGTTTTAGGCAGAAACGGATGCGGAATTTACGCCTCGATTCCATATCCTGTTAAAAGGAAAATTATGATTTCTTCTTTAGGAAAAGCATTTGGTTTAACCGGAGGCGTTATTGCAGGCGATTTTAATTTTATCAACGAAATGAAAGAACTGGAAACTTTTACAAGTGCAGCCGGAATGAATCCTGCTTTTGTACAGACACTTTTTGATGCTTCAGAAATTTATAAAGTACAGTATCACAAATTACAGGATAATTTAAATTATATCGATTCGATTTTAATCAAAAACAATAACATCAAGTTTGACAAAAACTATCCCCTGATTTATCTTTTACCAAATGACTTAGTGGAAAAATTAAAATCTGAAAAAATAATTATTGCCAGTTTTAAATATACAAAAGAGGCTGAACCTCTCAATAGAATTGTAATTACAGCCAATCATCTTAAAGAAGATTTGGACAAATTGGTCGATGTTTTAAATGAATTTAATTCTCGGTTTTAATCATTTTAAAAAACTACCTTTGCAAAAATATAATAAGTTTTAAATTGGAGTCAAGGATTGGTAAAACCTGAAACTTGAAACAAAAAAACCTGAAACAAAAATTATGACAAATAACGATATACTTAAAAAACTTCGCGTGGCTTTGATGCTCCGTGATGACCAAATAGTTGAAATTCTGGAATTAGTAGATTTTAGAATTTCAAAATCAGAATTGGGCGCTTTTTTCAGAGCCGAAGATCATCCTAATTACATGGAATGCGGCGATCAGGTTTTACGCAATTTCTTAAACGGATTAGTAATTCATTTAAGAGGAACGAAAGAAAACCCTAAAAATCCAACAGACGTTTTAGCTAAACATAAAGCAGAAATTCCAAAGAAAGAAACATCGAAAGACAGACCGGAATTTAAAGCAAGTCCGAAAGATTCTGAAAAATCAAGAGGCGATCAAAAACCGAAATCTACAGGAGCTAAAAAGCCATTCAAGAAAAAACCTGCAGCACCAAAAATTCAGGTAGTAGAAAAAGTAGTTTACAAAAACGGGAAAAATAAGAAATCTTAATCTGATTATTTAACCGCAAAGTACGCTAAGTTTTTTACTTATAAGACTTTGCGTTTATAATGACAAAGATTCGCAAATATCTTAGCGTTCTTTGCGGTTATTTTAAATCTTATTTTCTTCTATTTTTTCAAAAAAAGCATCTTTAAAAGTTGCACCAATTGGGAGTTCTTTTCCATTTATAAATACGGAAAAATTATCTGTTGATTCAATATGCTTCAAAGAAACAACATACGATTTTTGTATCTGGATAAAATCATTTTTGGGCAATGATTCTGCTATATTCTTTAAAGATGAATGCGTAATAATCTGCTGTTTTGAAGTATGAATGCAAACATAATTCTGCAGACTTTCTACATACAAAATATCGCTCAGAAAAACTTTTTGGAATTTATTCTTTCCATCTGTTTTAACAAATAAAAAATCAGGAGCATTATTTTGGCTTGATACCGCCGTTTTAGGCTCAGAGTTAAGCTTAGAAACGGCCTGATAAAAACGTTCGAAGGCAATTGGTTTTAATAAATAATCAACTGCGTTTAATTCAAAACCTTCTAAAGCAAAATCAGGATAAGCAGTTGTAAAAATGATTTTTATATCTTTTGAAATAATTCTCGAAATCTGCAGACCTGTTAATTGCGGCATTTGAATGTCCAGAAAAATTACATCTACAGCTTGTGTGTTTAAAAATTCCAGCGCTTTTAATGAATCGTTAAAAACCCCTGTTTTTTCCAGAAAATTGACTTTCCCTATATAATTTTCCAAAATACGGGTTGCAGGCGGTTCATCATCCAAAATGATACATTTAAAGGCCATATATTATTTTTTTAGTGGTATTTTTAAGTAAGTTTTAAAGGTATTATTTTCTTCAGTTTTTTCAAGAACAAATTGCCCTTTATATGTATATTCTAACCTTTTTATCAGATTATCAAAACCAATTCCGGTTGACGAATAATTTTCGCCTTCAATGAAATAATTGAAAGTCGAAATTTCTAAAAAAGTGTCTTTTATTTGAATTGAAATAATCGCTTTCTCTGCTTCATTATTAAATTTTCCATGTTTGAAAACATTTTCAACAAAATGAATTAATGCCGAAGAGAGGATTTTTTCATTTGAATATTCACCTTGAACCGTAAAATCTAAAAACAGCTGATCTTCAAATCTTTTCTTTTGCAGATGAATGTAGTTTTGAATAAACTGAATCTCTTTGGAAAGAATTGCTTCGTCTTTATCAGTTTCTGTAATCACATAACGAAGCAAATCAGAAAGCACCAAAACATCTGCAGCCATTTTATCGTCTTTTACAATCAGCTGACTGTAAAAAGAATTCAGCGTATTAAACAAAAAATGCGGGCTAACCTGCGCTTTCAGCATTTGAAATTCGGCTTTTTTGTTCTCTAAAAGCAATTCCTGATTTTGTTTTTGAGAATATTGAGACTGCCAAAACAAATAACTCAAAGCACTAAAAATAACAGCCGGAAGTCCAAAAAAGAAATTATCCCTAATGTAATATCCCCATTCTAAATCGCGTACATCATAATTATGTATTCCGATAATATGATACACAATAACTTCCTGAATTACGTAGCGAGCACCTGCAAAAATCAGTAATGAAAAAGGTATGCTTAAAAAGTAAAAATGAATTTTCTTTTTATGCAGGAACCAATCACAAAACGTATAAAAGTTTATCAGGTAAACAATAAAAACAGAAAGAAAAAATGTTGATGTAATCCATAAATAAAGCCTGGTATGCTGTACTATTTTTGCTTTATCATTAATGCCGTACTCCCAAAGTAAATAAGTTAAAAACAATCCGAGAAAAAGAACAACATGATAATAAAAAGGGATTTTTAATTTCATAAATACAGGTTATAAGATCAAAAATACGATTATGACTTTAAATGAAAATGGTGTTTATATGAAACCTCACTTTTTTAATGATGAAACACAAAAAACTTTATACATAAATTTTGAAAGAGGAATTTCCAGCTTTAATCAAACAGAATCTGGTGTTCATCAAAAACAGAAAAAACGCCCTAAATCTGCCCATACATTTGCAATGAATTTAAAAACAAAATACCATGCAAAAAATTATTTTATTACTAGCTCTTATAACATTTAACATCACTTCTGCTCAACAAGCTAAGAAAAAACAAATATTACTAATTGGAACTTTTCATTACGCAAATCCAGGCCATGATGTCGCCAAGATAAATACTTTTAACGTAATGTCTGAAAAGAGCCAAAAGGAACTCGAAGTAATAAGTAACAAAATCAAGAAATTTGGTCCAGATAAAATATTTGTAGAATGGAAATTTAGCAAACAAGCCGATTTAGATAAGTATTACAATAAAAACACTGATAGTTTACTAAAAAAAGATGCAAATGAAATTACTCAATTAGCATTACGTACGGCTAAAAAACTGAATCACAAAAAGATGTATGGAATTGACTATCGCACCCGCTTTCCTTATGATAGTTTAATGATGTCAATGGAAAAAGCGAATCAGAAGGATTTAATGAAAAAAACTACTGAGTCAACAGAAAAGTTTGTAAAAGATAATAATGAAAGAATGGCTAAAAGTTCTTTAACAGATCTTATGCTTTATTACAATCAAAAAGCAAGTAATGAAGATAATATACAATGGTATTTAGAAGTAGCAAACAGAGCTGGAAATCCAGATGACTTTACGGGTGCTTCTTTAGTTTCAAATTGGTATAAAAGAAATTTATACATGTATTCTTTAGTTCAAAAATTAACCGAAAGCACAGACAATAAAATTATGGTTTTACTTGGAGCTGGCCATGCTGCAATGCTGAGAGAATTTATAGCACACGACCCAACATTTGAAATTGTGGAATTGTCAACTGTTTTGAAATAGTGTTTTAACCACAAAGTTTTTTTAGCCACGAATTCACGAATTATTTTTGATAATAATAATTCGTGAATTCGTGGCTATTTCTTGCACAACGCTTTGCGAGCTTTGCGTTTG
Source organism: Flavobacterium johnsoniae (assembly GCF_001879205.1). Taxonomy (GTDB): domain Bacteria; phylum Bacteroidota; class Bacteroidia; order Flavobacteriales; family Flavobacteriaceae; genus Flavobacterium; species Flavobacterium johnsoniae_A. The sequence continues at coordinate 81,572 of NZ_MLFK01000007.1, read as the reverse complement.
TATTCATAATCCTTGACAAAAAACTTTGCGCACTTTGCGGTTAAACAGACGCCAAAAAAAATCCCTCCGAATATCGAAGGGATTTTCTATATAATTGAATTTCTTATTTAATTAAGAAAGTGCAGCTTTAACTTGGTCAGCAGCTTCTTGGAATTGAACTGCAGATAAGATTGGCATACCAGAGTTGTCAATTAATTCTTTTGCAATTTCAGCGTTTGTTCCTTGCAAACGAACAATGATTGGCACATTGATAGCGTCTCCCATGTTTTTGTAAGCATCTACAACACCTTGAGCAACACGGTCACAACGAACGATTCCTCCGAAGATGTTAATTAAGATAGCTTTTACGTTTGGATCTTTCAAGATAATTCTGAAAGCAGTTTCAACACGTTTTGCATCAGCAGTTCCTCCTACGTCAAGGAAGTTAGCAGGCTCAAAACCAGCATATTTAATTAAATCCATAGTTGCCATTGCAAGACCAGCTCCGTTTACCATACATCCTACAGTACCGTCAAGGTCAACATAATTCAAACCTACTTCTTTAGCTTCAACTTCAATTGGATTCTCCTCACGGATATCTCTCATTTCAGCATATTTAGGTTGTCTGTATAAAGCGTTATCGTCGATGTTAACTTTAGCATCAACAGCTAAGATTTTGTTATCAGAAGTTTTTAAAACCGGGTTGATTTCAAACATAGAAGCATCAGAACCAATGTAAGCATTGTATAATGCATCGATGAATTTCACCATTTCTTTGAAAGCATTTCCAGAAAGACCTAAGTTGAAAGCAACTCTTCTAGCCTGGAAACCTTGTAATCCAACAGATGGATCGATTTCTTCAGTAAAGATTAAGTGTGGTGTATGCTCAGCAACTTCTTCAATATCCATTCCACCTTCAGTAGAATACATAATCATGTTGCGTCCTGTACCTCTATTCAATAAAACAGAAACATAAAATTCAGAAGTTTCGCTTTCACCAGGATAGTAAACATCTTCTGCAACTAATATTTTGTTTACTTTTTTACCTTCAGGCGGAGTCTGAGGTGTAATTAATTGCATTCCGATGATTTGTTCTGCTAACTCTTCAACTTGCTGTAAGTTTTTTGCCAGCTTAACCCCACCACCTTTTCCACGACCACCTGCGTGAATTTGTGCTTTTATTACGTGCCATCCTGTACCAGTTTCGGCAGTTAATTGTTTTGCAGCAGCTACAGCTTCAACCGCATTGTTAGCCACAATTCCGCGCTGAACGCGTACTCCGTAACTTGCTAAAATTTCTTTTCCTTGATATTCGTGTATGTTCATAATATAGAATTTGTCTGGTTCTGAATTTATTTCAGAATAAAAGTGCGACAAAAGTAGCAAAATTCAACTTAAAAGTAAAATCTTTTTCTATTAAAAAAACAACACATATAGGTATTAAACGTTTATTCTTTTACAATGCAAAGAAATGGTTAACTAAACAATTTGTTAATATTAACTCAAATCCACTAAAACGTTTGATATTTAACAAAAATATCACCGTATTTATTAGCCTTGCGACGATTTTTCTTAATATATTTTAATTAGGATTATCATTTTATCATTTCACAATGGTTAATATAATATTATTATCAATTAAGAAGCCGTTTTCTAATATTACAACAAAAATGTAAGCGAATCTATTATTTCAATACATTATGTTTAACGAAATCTTTATTTTTGTAGAAAAAATATCAAGAATGAGAGTTAAAGAACAAGGGCTTTATCTGCCTGAATTTGAACACGACAATTGTGGTGCAGGATTTATTTGTAATTTGAATGGTATTAAGTCAAATGATATTATTCACAAAGCATTAGACATCTTAATTAAATTGGAACATCGTGGTGCAGTTAGTTCTGATGGACGAACTGGTGACGGGGCCGGAATTTTATTCGACATCCCTCATGATTTTTTTAAGAAAGTTTGTGACTTTGAAATCCCAGAGACGCGTGAGTATGCAGTAGGAATGGTTTTTTTACCAAAAAGCAAAAACCAGGTATCTTTTTGTATAAATGCATTTGAATCAACTATTAAAGATCAAAACTTAAAGATCTTAGGATGGAGAGATGTACCTGTTGACGTTGAAAATTTAGGGCAGATCGCCGCAGAAAAAGAACCAACAGTTAAACAAGTTTTTGTTAGCAAAAACGGTCAGAATTTAACTGAACAAGAATTTAATGCAAAACTTTTTGCAGCTAGAAAAATTGCTGAACATGCCGTAAGAGGATCTAAAACTTCTGAAAGCCACATGTTTTATTTTACTAGTTTATCGACAACTACTATAATATATAAAGGTCTATTGATGCCGGAAGACATCAGCCGTTATTATATAGATTTGAAAGATCCGGACCTGGTGACTCGTTTAGCACTGGTACACCAGCGTTTCTCTACAAATACATTCCCATCCTGGGACTTAGCTCAGCCGTTTAGATACATGTGTCATAATGGGGAGATCAACACACTTCGTGGAAACGTAAGCCGTATGCGTGCTCGTGAAGAGCTTATGCAGAGTGCTGTTTTTGGCGATGATATCAAAAAATTATTCCCAATTATCTTAGAAGGAAAATCTGATTCTGCTTCTATGGATATGGTGGTAGAACTTTTATTAATGACAGGTCGTTCATTGCCAGAAGCTATGATGATGGTGGTTCCTGAAGCTTGGGAAAAACATCAGACCATGTCTGCAGAAAAGAGAGCTTTTTACGAGTTCAACGCTTGTATTATGGAGCCTTGGGATGGTCCAGCTTCTATTCCGTTTACAGATGGTAACGTTATTGGTGCCTTATTAGACAGAAACGGATTGCGTCCTTCTCGTTATACATTAACAAAAAGCGGCTTCGTAATTATGTCATCAGAAATTGGTGTATTAGACATTGATCCGGAAGACGTTATTCAGCACGGACGTTTAGAGCCAGGAAAAATGTTCTTGGTTGATATGAACGAAGGCCGTATTATTGAAGATGAAGAAGTTAAAAAAGCGATAGTTACAAAACGTCCTTACCAAAAATGGATTGACGAAAACTTATTGCCATTAGCTAAAGTTCCTTACACCAATAACCCTACTCCTGTTGAAAAATTAGATTTCTTAACAAGACAAAAGTTATTCGGCTATACAATTGAAGATTTAAAAACAATCATTAACCCAATGGGAGGCCAGGGAGCTGAAGCAATCAGTTCTATGGGTAATGATACGCCTTTGGCAGTATTATCAGACCAGCCTCAATTGCTGTATAACTATTTCAAACAGTTATTTGCTCAGGTTACTAACCCGCCGTTAGATGGTATTCGTGAAGAGATTATTACCGATATCAGTTTAGCAATTGGAGGTGATTTCAATATTTTTGAAATCGAATCGAAACAATGTAAAAAGCTAAAAATCCAAAATCCGGTTATATCTAATGAAGATTTAGATAAAATCAGAAACATTGATCACGCAGATTTCAAATCGGCTACCATTTCTACTTTATATAAAATAGAAAAAGGAGTTAACGGTTTAGAGCGTGCGCTTGAAAAATGTGTTCAGGCAACTTATAAAGCGGTTTCTGAAGGATGTAATATTATCATTCTTTCAGATAGAGGTGTAAGCGAACAATTAGCTCCAATACCAATGTTATTGGCTTGTTCTTACATTCACCACTCTTTAAATATTTTACAAGTTCGTTCTAAATTCGGAATCATAATCGAATCTGCTGAGCCTCGTGAACCTCATCATTTTGCTTTATTGTTCGGATACGGTGCAAGCGCCATCAATCCTTACATGGTAAACGAAATTATTCACGATCAGGTAGAGCAAGGTTTCATTACTGGAGTTAAAGCTGATTATGCGATTGTAAATTATAACAAAGCGATCGCAAAAGGAATCGTTAAAATCATGAACAAAATTGGTATCTCTACATTACATTCGTACAGAGCTGCCCAGATTTTCGAGATTTTAGGTTTAAACAAAACATTTACATCTAAATATTTCCCTTATACACCATCAAGAATTGAAGGTATTGGTTTAATGGAAGTAGAAAAAGAAGTAAAAAAACGTTTCCAAAAAGCATTTCCAAATTCAAAAATTGCAAACTTGCTTTCTCTTGAAATTGGAGGTATTTACAGATGGAGACGCGGTGGTGAAAAACACATGTTTAACCCAACCACTATTTCTAAATTACAACAAGCGGTTCGTTTAAACAGCCCTGAAAGTTATAAAGAATACTCAAATGCCGTTAACGAGCAAAGCTCAAACTTAATGACCATTAGAGGTTTATTTGAATTCAACAATTTAGACCCAATTTCTATTGACGAAGTAGAACCTTGGACAGAAATCGTTAAGAAATTCAAAACCGGTGCAATGTCTTACGGATCTATTTCCAGAGAAGCACATGAGAATTTAGCGATTGCAATGAACAGAATTGGCGGAAAAAGTAACTCTGGAGAAGGTGGAGAAGATCCAAAACGTTTCCAGAAAGAAATTAACGGAGATTCTAGAAACAGTGCCATCAAACAAGTTGCTTCGGGACGTTTTGGCGTATCGATCAACTATTTGACAAACGCTAAGGAAATCCAGATCAAAATGGCTCAGGGAGCAAAACCTGGAGAAGGTGGTCAGCTTCCTGGAGAAAAAGTGGTGCCTTGGATTGCCGAAACAAGAAACTCTACGCCTTATGTAGGTTTGATTTCGCCTCCGCCTCACCACGATATTTACTCTATTGAGGATTTATCTCAGTTGATTTACGATTTAAAAAATGCAAACCGTGAAGCTCGTGTAAACGTAAAATTAGTTTCTGAAGTTGGAGTTGGAACCATCGCAGCCGGTGTTGCCAAAGCAAAAGCTGACGTTATCCTAATTTCTGGTTATGACGGAGGAACGGGTGCAGCACCATTAACATCTTTACAACACACAGGTATTCCGTGGGAACTTGGTTTAGCTGAAGCTCAGCAGACTTTAATCCTGAACGACTTAAGAAGCCGTGTCGTTTTAGAATGTGACGGACAGTTAAAAACAGGTCGTGACGTAGCGATCGCTGCATTATTAGGAGCTGAAGAATTTGGCTTTGCAACTGCACCGCTTGTAGCTTCTGGCTGTATCATGATGAGAGCTTGTCACTTAAATACTTGCCCGGTTGGTATTGCAACTCAGGATCCTGAATTGAGAAAGAATTTCAAAGGAACTCCAGAGCACGTAATCAACTTTATGTATTTTATTGCTGAGGAATTAAGAGAAATCATGGCTCAATTAGGTTTCAGAACCTTAAAAGAAATGGTAGGTCAGTCACAAAAATTAAATGTGAACAAAGCGATCAAACATTACAAAGCAAATGGTTTAGATTTATCACCAATTCTATACAAACCGGAAAAAGCGAAAACACAGCCAAATCACAATACAACTACTCAAGATCACCAACTTGAAAACGTATTAGATTTTGACATTATCAAAGAAGCAATTCCGTCTATTTATAGAAAAGAAAAAACAAGAGTAACATTTAAAATTAAAAACACAGACCGTTCTGTAGGTGCGATTTTGAGTAATGAAATCTCAAAAATTTATGGCGCACAAGGATTACCTGCCGACACTATTTTAGTTGATTTTGAAGGTTCTGCCGGACAAAGTTTTGGTGCTTTTGCAACAAACGGATTGTCGTTTAAAATTCACGGAAACTGTAATGATTACTTAGGAAAAGGGCTTTCTGGAGGAAAACTAATTGTAAAAGTACCTCCTACTGCAACTTTTAAACCAGAGGACAATATCATTATTGGAAACGTTGCCCTTTACGGAGCTATTACCGGAGAGGCTTATATTAATGGAATGGCCGGAGAACGTTTCTGTGTAAGAAACTCTGGAGCAACAGCAGTTGTTGAAGGAATTGGAGATCACGGATGCGAGTACATGACCGGTGGTACAGTAGTAGTTTTAGGAAAAACAGGAAGAAACTTCGCAGCTGGTATGAGCGGTGGTGTAGCTTATGTTTACGATCCAAATCAAAAATTCGATTCGACAGTATGTAACATGGAAATGGTTGCATTCGACCCGATGGAAGAAGAAGATCTTACAAAACTAAGAAAACTGATCAAAAATCATTCTTTGTACACAAGCAGTCCATTAGCAAAAAGAATTTTAGCAGACTGGGAAAATCAACAACAGCACTTCGTAAAAGTAATGCCGACTGATTACAAAAAAGCATTAAAACGAATTGCAGAAGAAAAACAAATAGAAGAATTAATAGCTTAATTAAAAGGTTCTGAGGCATAAGGTGCAGAGGTGCTAAGTTTTTTAACTCACCTCTCACATTTTACAACTCACAACTAAATTTATTAAAAATGTCATGGGTAAAATAGGCGGATTTAAAGAATATAACAGAGCCGACGAAAGTAATTTAGCAGTAGCAGAACGTGTTTCTAACTATAATGAATTTACTATTCCGTTAGCAAAAGATAAAATAAAAGAACAAGGTTCAAGATGTATGGATTGTGGTATTCCTTTCTGCCACAGTGGTTGCCCGTTAGGAAATTTAATTCCGGACTTCAACGACATGGTGCATCAGGAAGAATGGCAAAGTGCATTAGAGATTTTACAGTCTACTAATAACTTTCCTGAATTTACAGGCCGCTTATGCCCTGCTCCATGCGAAAAAGCATGCGTATTAGGAATCATAAAAGACCCTGTATCGATCGAAAACATCGAAAAAAACATTGTTGAAAGAGGTTTTGCTGAAGGCTGGATCAAACCACAGGCACCAAAAACAAGAACAGGAAAAACAGTTGCTGTTATTGGTTCTGGTCCTGCAGGACTTGCCGCTGCACAGCAATTAAACAGAGCCGGACACACGGTTACTGTTTTTGAAAGAGATAACGCGATTGGAGGTTTATTACGTTACGGAATTCCTAATTTCAAATTAGAAAAACAAATTATCGACAGACGTGTAGCCATTCTTGAAGCAGAAGGAATCACTTTCAAAACAAACGTAAATGTTGGAGTTAACTACAGCGTAGAAGAATTAAACGCATTTGATTCTATCGTTTTATGCGGAGGAGCAACTGAAAGAAGAAGCTTGCCGACTAAAGGAATTGAAAGCAAAGGCGTTGTTCAGGCAATGGATTTCTTAACACAGCAGACTAAAGTTTTATTTGGAGAATCAATTCCAGATCAGGTTAAAGCAACTGGTAAAGACGTTATCGTTATTGGTGGTGGAGATACAGGTTCTGACTGTATTGGAACTTCAAACAGACACGGAGCTAAATCAGTAACTAACTTTGAGATTTTACCAAAACCTCCAGTTGGAAGAAGCGAATCAACTCCTTGGCCTTTCTGGCCATTACAGTTAAAAACATCTTCTTCTCACGAGGAAGGCTGTAACAGAAACTGGTTAATTAATACAAAAGAATTCATTTCTAACGAAAAAGGAGAATTAACGGGATTAAAAACAGTCGAAGTACAATGGAAAATGACTCCAGGCCAACGTCCTGAGTTAATCGAAAAAGAAGGTTCAGAAAAAATCTGGCCTTGCGATTTAGCTTTATTAGCGTTAGGATTTACAGGTCCGGAGAAAACATTAAGCGAGCAGTTAGGAATCGAGACTGATGCAAGAAGCAATTATAAAGCACATAACTATCAGACAAACGTTCCTCATATTTTCACTGCTGGTGATATGAGAAGAGGACAATCATTAATTGTATGGGCTATTTCAGAAGGTCGCGAAGCAGCAAGAGAGGTAGATTTGTTCTTAATGGGCTCTACCAACCTGCCTACTAAAGGAAAAGGAGACTTACCAAGTCTATAGTTTTTTTTAGGGTTCTGAGAAGCTAAGGTTTTCTCTCCTAAATTTAAATTAGAAATCTTTATTCCGATAAACTACATAACAACTAACAAACCCTTGAATTTATATTCAGGGGTTTTGTTTTTTTTTTGTTTGCCACAAATCACACCAATTTCCTCGAATTTTTATTTTTTGAATGTTGTTGTTATTGCTTGGCTTGTTAACATCAATCAAATCGTGATTGTGTCAAAAAAGACAATTTCAATAGCATTAAAAATTAATTAAATTCGAGAATTCGTGCCAAAAAACCTTTGTATCTTTATGCCTTTGTAACTTAGTACCTCAAAGAATTTTATAAAAATTCGAAATAATCGACTTTTTGTTTAAAAACAAACAATTTGTTACAATTTGTTATTTTTCTATAAATTATTTGCTGGTAATCAAAAGTGTAATAACTTTGCTCAAAATGATTTAAAAATGCAAGCAAAAGATTTACTGCAGTTAGCAGACCAATTTGGAAGTCCATTATATGTTTATGATGCCGAAAAAATCCAATCTCAGTACAACAGGTTAACTAAAGCTTTCTCTAAGGTAGAAAACTTAAGAGTTAATTACGCCATGAAGGCATTGTCTAACGTTGCGATTCTTCAGTTATTAAAGAACATGGGGTCTGGTTTAGATACTGTATCAATTCAAGAGGTTTTATTAGGACTTCATGCTGGCTATGAACCTGACAAAATTTTCTTTACACCAAACGGAGTTTCTCTTGAAGAAATTGAAGAAGTGGCCGCAATGGGTGTACAAATCAATATTGATAACTTATCTATTCTGGAGCAATTCGGAACAAAATATCCTCAAATCCCGGTATGTATTCGTATCAATCCGCACGTAATGGCGGGAGGAAATGCCAATATTTCGGTAGGACATATCGATAGTAAATTCGGAATTTCTGTTCACCAGATACCGCATATCTTACGAATTGTAGAGAATACAAAAATGAGCATCGTAGGTATCCACATGCACACAGGATCTGATATTTTAGATATCGAAGTATTCTTGTATGCTGCTGAAATCTTATTCGATACAGCTAAACATTTCAAAGATCTTGAGTTCTTAGATTTCGGAAGCGGATTTAAAGTTCCTTACAAGAAAGACGATATCGAAACAGACATCGAAGAATTAGGTAAAAAATTATCAAAAAGATTCAATGCATTCTGTGCAGAATACGGTAAAGATTTAACGTTGATTTTCGAACCAGGAAAATTCCTTGTAAGTGAAGCAGGTTTCTTCTTAGCAAAAGTAAACGTAGTAAAACAAACAACTTCAACAGTTTTCGCAGGAATCGACAGTGGTTTCAACCACTTAATCCGTCCGATGTTTTATGGTTCACAGCATTATATCGAAAACATCTCTAACCCAAAAGGAAAAGAGCGTTTTTACTCTGTTGTAGGATACATTTGCGAAACTGATACTTTTGCCAACAACCGCAGAATTTCTGAAATTACCGAAGGCGACATCTTGGCTTTCCGTAACGCCGGAGCTTATTGTTTCTCAATGTCATCGAACTATAATTCAAGATACAAACCAGCCGAAGTTCTTTGGAAAGACGGAAAAGGCATCTTGATTCGTCAACACGAAACTTTCGAAGATTTGCTTAAAAATCAAATTCCGTTACCGCAAGAAGTTGCTGCAACAGTTTAAAATAAAAAAAAAGAGAATATCTATTGAATCCCGTTTCTTAATTGAGGCGGGATTTTTTATTGTAGATTTCTGACAGATTTCTAACGTTCGTCAGGCTGAGCGAAGTCGAAGCCTGAACAAAGTAACCATAACGTTTATCATCCTGAGAAACGAAGAATTTCCGCAAGTAACTTCACAAAGATTCGAATTTGGAATTTTATTTTTTGGCATCTCCCTCCGGGCCGGGCTTTCGGCTATATCTTTTGCTCCGTTTCACTTCACAAAAGGATACCGCCTCTATCCCTGACGCAAAATCATTTTCATTACAAACAAACTTATTTAATAAGAAATATTATATTTGAAATAAATCGCAATATTTTATAACCTATGAATTCTTTTGAGATAATTTATGATTTTGCATCTATAGATGGATTCAAAAAGTTTCAAATATTGTTGATACCAGTTGGCATTTTTCTATTTCTAAAATTTATTTTATTCTTAATTGAAAACGATGAAGAAGAAAATTTATTTAAAGATCCCGAACACCAAAAATTCATTGTAAAAATAATCCAATATTTATCGATACTCCTTTTTTTTCTATTCTCAATCCTATTTGGCTACGGATATTACAAAACAAATGATTTATACCATAATGCCAAATTTCAAACCGAAGGATTTGTAACTAATTTCCATCCAATGCCATCTGGTGGCCATGAAGATGAAACATTCACTGTTAACGGAGTAAAATTTGAGTTTTCAGATTTCGATATATCTGGATTTGGATACAATAATTCGAAGTCACATGGAGGAGCAATAGACGCAAATAAATATGTTCGAATAAGTTACATTAGAATAAAAAATTCAAATCAAATTTTAAAATTAGAAGTACGAAAATAGTATTATACTTATTTTTATAGTACGAGCATCTCGCTCGTAAGCATAAGCTGAAGAAATCAACAATAACTTCACAGGAACGAGAGGGATACTCCCGCCAGCAAAGCTAACTACGCTAAAAACACTTTCCCATCTATATAAAAATACAAAATCCACGTATCTCTATTCTGAGAAAAATACATCAATAAACAATTACTTACCTCAGGAAAGTCAGCAAATTAAAAATAAATCTCGTTGTAAATTAAACATCAAAACCTTAATCAAAAAAAAAAATGATTTCGAAACAGTCGAAAACTAAAAAACTATTCATTTTAAAAAATAGAACCAATTGTTCCCGATTTTCTAGAGTGGCTTCAACAGATTTGCAGTCCATGCCTGCAAAGAGAATTACTTATCTCAAGTAAAAAACTATTTATCTTTCCTTGTATATGTGGCTTACAAATCCGCATAAGTAAAAGTATTCACTGAAATTATTTTTATAACTTGCATCAATTAAAAAATTTCAAAATGAAACCACAAATACGAATCCTCCTTTATTCAATCCTATTCTTTTTATATCTTACATCCACTTCGTTTTTTCTTTCGCTGGGTGAAATTTTAAAAACCGATCCTTATATAACTTTAGGTTGTGGTTTTGCCGGTTTAAATCTTATTTATGCCTTTTTAGGATTAAAATGGAAACCATTACTAAATATAATCTCAGCAATTGCCATTGCTGCTTTGGCTTTATTTCTGGCGTTAAAATTTACCAATCTGCACTTTTTTATTGATTACGATCCGTATCAGGTTAAAACTGCCATATTTGCCAACGCTGTTTTCTCGATTATCTTTTGGGAGATTGTGTATCAGGTAAAACTTAGGAAATCATAATTTACAATTTTAAAACTCCCCATAATCTAAAACTCAAAACCATGAAAATTTCGATTCCCTTATCGGCGTTATTCCTGTTGCTTACTACTACTATTTACTGCCAGACCCTAGCCGATTTAAAACTGAAACCCAAAGAAATCCCAAAAGGTTATATAAATAACGACGGTCAGATTTGCGTTACCCCACAGGCTTGTAATTTTTATACTGATATTGAAACCTACAGCAACATTGTTGGAAAAGTAAAAAGCAAACAAATTCAGAGTTTTAAAAATAGAGCAGACAGCGGTTCTATAATGTATTTTGAATTTGAGCATGTTTTTAAAGGCGACAGATTTCTGCAGGGATTATTGTGGGGAAAAGACGGTCAGCCAACTGACGAACATCCCGAAGAATACCTTGCAAAAGGAAAATTTCTAATCATCTGGAGTTTTCGCCCTGACAGTCCCGTTAAAGAAAAGTCAGAAAGCAAAATTGAAGCGATTTTGCAATAAAGAACCAATATGAATGTAATTCTCTAATTTCACTGCTCGCGAACACAACCAACTTTATACAACTTCTTGTAAAGCTTTTTTTATATTTTAGCTATTTCAAATTGTAGTGAAAAATTAATCTAAAAACATGAAATCTAAAATTTTACTTTTATCTGCCCTTATTTTTATCTCTTGTAAAAAAGAATCTAAAACCGAAATAGAAAAAACACCAGCTGCAGTAAAAGATGATGTTCATATTTCAGAAAAAAAAGAAATTACAAACAGCAATGCAGATACAATTGTAATTTCTGCTAAACGTAAAACGAACAAAATTCTTTGTGATTTAGACGGAGACGGAAAAAATGAAACTGTAGAGATTGTAAGAAGCACAAAAAATGATAAAAGCGGTTTGCGAATAGTTTTCGGAAACGGGAAAAGAACAGATTATTTAGGAATGGGAAATACTGTTCTTAATCAAGGATTTGATGAAATTGACTGGGCAGGAATATTTGAAAAAGCGTCGAAGGGAGAAATTGTATGGAACAATGTAAATGAGGATGGTGAAATTATGGGCGACGAAGAAATAAAAGAAGAAGATAAAATCAAATTACCAAACGACGGCATATTCATTCATGCCGAAGAAAGCTGCGGAGGCGGGATTATTTATCTAAAAAACGATAAATACGAGTGGATTCAGCAGGAATAAAACGGAAATAAGGAACTTCTAAACTATTATAAATCATGAAAAACACTTCAGAAATTGCCAATCGTTTTAGAGAAACTATTTTGAACGGAACCTGGATTGCGAATACCAATTACAAACATCAGCTTGAAAATTTAGACTGGAAAATTGCTGTAACTCCCGTAAAAAATCTTAACACCATTTCGCTTCTGGCACAGCACATTCATTATTATATCAACGGAATAAATAATGTTTTCAAAGGAGGACCATTGGATATTAAAGACAAATTCAGCTTTGACTTCCCTCCTATCAATTCACAAGAAGAATGGCAGGACTTTTTAGCGAAATTCTGGAATGCGACGGAAGAATTTGCCTCTTTTGTAGAACAAATGCCCGACGAAAAACTGGACGAGGTTTTTATTGACGAGAAATACGGAACTTATAAAAGAAATATTGACGCCATGATCGAACACAGTTATTATCATTTAGGGCAGATTGTTTTGATCAAAAAACTATTAACCGAATAAAAGCCAAATTAATTTCTACATGCCAAAATTCATGAAAAACATCGTCATTTTATTGCTTTCTATTGTTCTCTTTTCGAGTTGTAAGGAAGACAAAAAAGAACAAACAAATCCTGCAGCAAAACCAGAATCGGCTGTAATTGAAGATAAAGACTTTGTTTTAACCGTAGAGAAGATCGACTCAACGCAATTTCCGGCTTCAATTAAATATGAAGGTTTTATCAAAAATGCTGTTCGCTGGAAAGATAAACTGGGCGATAATATTGTTATTACTACCGAAACCGGATATCATATGAATAAAAAATTTGAGCATGAATTTGAAGACAGTTCTGATGCCGAATTGTTTGACTATCATTTTATAGTTTCAGGAAATGAAGCAAAACAAGTCTGGAGGGTTTACGATTATATTTCAGATTGTCCGGTTGATATTGTGGCTTCGTTTGTAAAAAACACATTTCAGGTTACTGATTTAAATAACAACGGATTTGCCGAAATCTGGCTGATGTACAAAACAACTTGTCATGGAGATGTGAGTCCGTGTGACATGAAGATTATTATGTACGAAGGAAATCAAAAATATGCTATGCGTGGTGAAAGCAGGGTTCAGGTTGGAATTCTAGATAATGGTGAAAAACAATTTTTGGGAGGTGAATAAAAATTAGATGAAAACTTCAAAAAAGGTCCAAAAGTTTTTAAAGAGTTCGCTCAGAAATTATGGAAGGATAATTTAATTGAGACCTGGGAGGATTAATTTTTTCCGGCATTTTTAACTCTTTTTGTCATTTCTTATAAAAAAATAAATTTCTTATCCAGCCCCGATAGAGCCGATATCCTCGTAATGAAATGGAGAGATAAAGGCGAAAGCGGGACAACTGTTTCTTATGAAAATATCTTTTCTGCTCCTTAAAATAATTTAAAAAAAGGCATAGTTGTTGAAAATTAAAAAAGATATATTTACACCTTCAAACAGAATGCTATGCAAAAAATTACTTTTTTATTTTCCATACTATTTTTAGCTCTTTCTTCGTGCGGAGTCAAAACTACGCAGTCACTTTTGAGCGACGGCGATTATGACGGTGCCATAAATCGTGCGGTTGAAGGACTACGAACTAAAAAAGATTCTAAAGGAAAACAGGATTATGTTTATTTGCTTGAAGAAGCATTCGCTAAAGCCAAAGACAGGGATTTACGTAATCTTGAAATGATGGCCAAAGAGGCAAATCCGGCAAATGCAGAGCGTATTTACAATACTTATTTACAACTAAATAACCGTCAGGAAAAAATTAGGCCTTTATTGCCTTTGCCTCTTTTAAAACTGGGAAAAAATGCAAATTTCCCATTTGATAATTATACTGATCAAATTGTAAGCAGCAAAAATGCACTTTCAAAATATTTATATGAAAATGCTTCGGCACTTTTAAAATCAAATAACAAATTGGATTTTAGAAAAGCTTATGATGATTTTGCTTATCTGGAAAGCATAAATCCGAATTACAAAAATGCAAAAAAACTAATGGACGATGCACAGTTTAAAGGAACTGATTTTGTCGATGTTTATGCTAAGAATGAAACCGATATGGTGATTCCGAAATTGCTTCAGGATGATTTGCTTGATTTTAAAACCTACGGATTAAATGATAAATGGACAGTTTACCATAATGCCAGACAAAAAAATGTCAATTATGATTATAGTCTGATTATCAATTTCAGACAAATAATTATCTCACCGGAACAAATAAAAGAGAAAGAATTTATTAAAGAAAGACAGATAAAAGATGGTGTAAAAACGCTTTTAGACAGTCGCGGAAGGCCGGTAAGAGACAGCTTAGGCAAAGAAATAAAAGTAGATAATTATAGAACACTTCGCGCTAACATTTACGAATTCAGACAATTTAAGTCTTGTCAGGTAACAGCAAAAGTAGATTATATTGATCTAAAAACGAATCAGCTTGTTCAAACTTTCCCCGTGAGCAGTGAATTCGTTTTTGAAAATATTTATTCTACTTATAAAGGCGATAAAAATGCCTGCGAGGATAGTTATATTTCTTATTTTACTAAACGTGCAGTTCCTTTTCCTAATAACGAACAAATGGTCTATGACACGGGTGAAGACCTGAAAGCACGTCTCAAGGACATTATAGTTCGGAATAAATTTAGAGGATAATTAATAATACAAAACGGTGCATTTTATGTACCGTTTTTCTTTTTAGATTAATCTTAGTTTAAAAAAAAATCAAAAAAAGAATTGCGCAACCAAAAAGTTGCTTATATTTGCAACTGATTAGTTGCTTAATTTATATTTAAAATGAAACGAGATGTTTTTCAAGCCATTGCCGATCCTACGCGAAGAGCAATTTTAGTTTTGATTTCGGCCAATGCCTTAACTCCAAATGCAATTGCAGAGCAATTCAATACGACCAGACAAGCTGTTTCGAAACATATTAAGATTTTAAATGAATGTGAATTATTAGACGAAAAAAAAGTAGGCAGAGAAATTTACTATAAGCTTAAAATAGAAAAAATGAAAGAAGTTGACCAATGGCTCGAACAATTTAAAAAGATCTGGAAAAGTCGTTTTAGTCAGCTTGATCAAGTATTAATGAATCTAAAATCTAAAGAAAATGAAATCTGACTTATTAATGAATTTTGCTGTAAACAAAGAAAAAAATACCGTAAACATAAAACGTGAATTTGATGCTTCGCTTGCAAACGTATGGTCTGCATGGACAGAACCTGAAATTCTGGACCAATGGTGGGCACCAGCTCCCTTTAAATCCGAAACCAAAATTATGGAATTTAAAGAAGGCGGACGAAGACTTTATGCGATGGTTAGCCCGAAAGGTGAAAAAGGCTGGAGTTTTTTTGAATATACTTCGATTTCTCCAAAAACAAACTTTAAACATACTTCTACATTTTGTGATGCCGAAGGAAACGCAAATTCAGTTTTTGGAAGTTCACATTGGGATATAACTTTTTCTGAACAAGGAGACTTAACCGTTGTGGATATTACCATTAAACGAGACAGCCTGGAAGAATTAGAAAAAATAATTGAAATGGGATTCAAGGAAGGAATTACAGCTGCTATGCAGAGTTTGGATAAAATCTTTGAAGCAAAAAAATAAAATAATTTGAATAAAGTAATAAACTTAAAATCTAAAGAATATGAAATCAAATCTTTTAATGAATTTTACTGTAGACAAAGAAAATAGCACCGTAAATGTAAAACGCGAATTCGATGCATCGTTAGCAAACGTTTGGTCTGCATGGACAGAAGCTGAAATTTTAGATCAATGGTGGGCGCCGGCACCCTGGAAAGCCAGAACAAAAAGCATGGAGTTTAAAGAAGGCGGACGAAGATTGTATGCGATGGTTGGTCCGCAAGGCGAAGAGCATTGGGCAATTGCTGATTTTACTTCGATTAGCCCGAAAACTAATTTTAAATACCTGGATGCCTTTAGCGACAGCGAAGGAAATCTAAATCCTGATTTTCCACGTTCAGATTGGGATGTGAATTTTACTGAACAAGGAGAAACCACTATTGTAGATATTGCGATTAAACATGATAAATTATCTGATTTAGAGAAAATTATTGAAATGGGCTTCAAAGAAGGTTTTACGATTGCAATGGAAGGTCTCGACAAGATTTTTGCAACCAAATAAGAAAGATTAAATATTTAAAAAATGCGCATTGTCTTAGGCAAATGCGCATTTTTTTTATTCTGTAAAATTAAAATAACATTTTACGGTTTCCCGTAATACATTAAAGTTCGCAACTACTATATTTGCCGTTCAAAAAATAAATAATTTAAGAACTTCTTTATAATAAATGCATACTTTTTCATTGAATTTCATTAAAAAGAATATTGCTTTCTTAACTACTTATCTAAACTAAAAACCAATAATAATTATCTACTAATTTCAATGAGAAAACAATTTTTATTTCTTGCATTAGCACTAATCGTAAGTGTTAACTCTTTTTCGCAGATCATTTTTGAGAATGGCTATTTCATTAATGAAAACAATCAAAAAATAAACTGTCTAATCGAAAATATGGATTGGAAAAATACTCCAGTCAATTTTCGTTACAAATTAGACGAAAGCGGAGAAATTAAAACTGCCGACATTAAAAATGCAAAAGAATTTGCGATTAACGGGCAGTTTAAGTTTATCTCTTCTCTTGTAAAAATAGACCGTTCAACTAAAAGAATTGAGTTTATGACAAAAGACAAGAATCCTGTTTTTAATACCGAAAAACTCTTTTTGCAGGTTCTGATGGAAGGCAAAGCTTCTTTATACATGTACAATGATGGAACAGTGAGGAGATTTTTTTATAAAACTGATAATTCTGAAATAAAACAACTAGTTTACAAAACCTATCTGGCTGATGATGATCATACTGCCAAAAACAATCAATTTAGAGAACAATTATTTGTTGATTTAAAATGCGATGGTATTTTAATGAATGAATATGAAAAATTGACTTACACTAAAAAAGATTTAGAAAGATTTTTTACAAAGTACAATAAATGCAGTGATTCGAACTTTGTAGATCTTGAAGTAAAAGAGAAAAAAGATTTATTTAATTTAACCCTTAGACCAAGGTATAATATTAGTTCATTGTCTCTTGAGAATTCAGCTTTTCAGGGATTAGACTTTGATCTTGACAAAAAATCAAGTATAAGTTTAGGAATTGAAGCTGAATTTATTTTGCCATTCAATAAAGACAGATGGTCGGTTATAGTAGAACCTACTTATCAATCTTATAAAGGAGAGCAAACGATACAAACTTCTCAGGTTGTGGGAGGAACTCTAACAGCAAAAGTAGATTACAGCTCAATTGAACTTCCTGTAGGTGTGAGACGCTATTTCTTTGTTAACGATGCTTTTAAAATTTTTGCTAATGCTTCAATGATTGTAGATTTCAGTACAAATTCCTCAGTTACTGTAACAAGAAAAGATGGTTCTCCATTAAATGAATTAGAGATTAAATCCGGCCTTAATTTTGGTTTTGGAGTCGGTTGTAAATTTAAAGATAAAATCAGTTTAGAAGTAAGATATCAAACTGCAAGAGGTCTTCTGGCTGACAATCCTGCCTGGAGTTCGTCTTATCAAACAACTGCTCTTATTTTAGGTTATTCATTTTTCTAAAGAGTAAAACATACAATTATAAAGTAATCCCGTTTCAGACCGAAGCGGGATTTTTTATTACCTCGCACTCAACTACAAATCAATTAGTTATATCTTTAATTCACATTTTAGGTAATTTGAATCTCAAGAGTATCTTTAAAAAACGACACGATTGCAATGCATCCAGCAGGATTAAATGGCTTTAGAAGTTTGTTTTGGAAAGATTTAGATCAAAATATTACTTTAATAGTTTCATAAATCAAGGAGAAGCTTTTCCTGTTTATGATTTTTTGAATGACGTAAAAAAAGTTTTTCTTAATCAGTAATGAAAACAATAATGTTTCATTAGAATTTAAATTTGTAATTTCACCATATAGAAAAATACTTTTCAAGCTCAACATCCACAAGCTTATGTGGATTATTAAATACAATATAATGAATCGATTTTTTACGCTTACCTTCTTTCTTTTTATTTCAACATTTATTTTCAGTCAGAATAACAAATCAAAATCAAACGAAACCAGTAAGCCTTTTGTACTAGGGATTATTGAAGAAATACAATCTAAGGAATTAGACGAAAAAAGAATTTTAAATATTTATCTGCCTGACGGCTATAATCCAAAAGATGATGCAAAATATCCTGTAATTTATCTTTTGGATGGCTCTGCCGATGAAGACTTTATTCATATCACAGGATTGGTTCAGTTTAACAGTTTTGAATGGATAAATCAGGTTCCTAAATCTATTGTTGTGGGTATCGCGACTGTAGACAGAAGACGTGATTTTACTTTTCCTACTACCGTTGAAAAGGATAAAACAAGATTTCCAACAACAGGACATTCAGATAAATTCATCGCTTTTATTGAAAAAGAATTACAGCCTTTTATTAATAAGAAATACAAAACAAATGAATCTAAAACGATCATTGGTCAATCGTTAGGCGGATTATTAGAAACCGAAATCTTGTTTAAAAAACCATCTCTTTTTAATAAATATGTAATTGTAAGTCCAAGTTTATGGTGGGATAATGGTTCTTTATTAAATATGGATTCTGAAATCTTCCAGGAAAACTATAAACAACAAACCGAAATCTATGTTGCAGTTGGTAAAGAAGGCCTTACACCCACAGAAATTCCGAGAGTTATGGAAGTTGATGCTAATTTATTGGCAGAAAAAATAAAAACTTCAAGAAGCAAAAACATCAAGGTCTATTTTGACTATTTCCCGGAAGAAAACCATGGAACGATTTTGCATCCGGCAGTTTCAAATTCTTTCCGATTTTTTTACCCTCAAATTAAAGAATAAAAATGAGCGACGATACAATAGAAAATAAATTAGACAATCCTGTTTGGAATTCATTGTTAGAAAGTCACAAAAAATTTGCTTTAGATTACAATGGAACCAAATTTTATAATCCGGATTATTGTCCGTTTGGAGGATTTATAAAACTTGAAGATACTTTAGAAGCAGCAAATGAATACGCTTCATTATGTGAAATTTTTTTTATTGTCGGAGAAAAACCAAAACTCTCTGATAATTTAAAAATTGTAAAAGAATTGGTCTGCCTTCAAATGTTAATTCATGAAAAAGTTCAATTATCTTCTGGCAATGAAATTATCAAACTGCATGAAGACCATAAAGAGGAATTATTAAATTTGGTCAATCTGGTTCAACCCGGATATTTTAAAGCCAAGACATTTTTATTAGGCAATTATTACGGAATTTTTCAAGATGGAAAATTAGCGGCAATTGCTGGAGAACGAATGAAAATGAACAACTTTACCGAAGTAAGCGCTATCATAACTCATCCTGATCATACCGGAAAAGGTTATGCTAAACAATTAACCTCACATGTTGTAAATAACATTTTTGATGAGGGTAAGATTCCATTTTTACATGTTGTTGAAAGTAATATTGGCGCCATAAAACTCTATGAAAAACTCGGTTTTGTTACAAGAAGAAAGATGAGCTTCTGGAATATTTCTAAAAATCTTTAGAATTAATTAATAAAAAAGAGCAGAAATTATGATTTGAATTTCTGCTCTTTATTTTTTTAGGTATTGGAATAAGTATGCACACTCTGCGCTGCTGATGGCATATAGTTGACCCCAAACCAGCAGAGCAATAATACAATAAATGCCAGCGATAGAGATATTAAAACTGGTTTTACACTATTTGGATAACGATAACGTATATGAATATAAATCAAATACCCCAGCCAAGTCAGCATTGCCCAGGTTTCTTTTGGATCCCAGGTCCAGTAGTGTCCCCATGCTTCCTTTGCCCAAAGCGCTCCAAATAATAGACCTAAGGAAAGGAAACCAAATCCTAAATAGACTAAATTATCAGCTAATTGCAGTATAGTATCTTTATAATTACCTCTATAATATTCAAACAAACCATAGCAGGCAGCAATCGATGAAGCCGCTAACAAGGCATAAGAAAAGATGTAAACTAAAACATGCGGTACAAACCATACGCTTTGTAAAGCAGGCATCAAGGCTTTATTATAAGTATCCGGGTTATAGTAATTAATAAGTAAAAACAGTACTCCCATTGCTAAGCTGTAATTCAACAGCCATTTATATTTCCATCTTAAATAAGTAATTATCCCAATTACAGGCAGGAAAAGTGCATACCAGAGCCTTGTTTCACCTAGTGTACGCATTGGCGGACGGCCTAAATTCTGCCATAAATTAAATGTAAATACGGCCATAGACAATGCTCCCAGCATTGCAAAAAACAAAATTAGGGATGGTTTATGACGAGTACTTTTGAGTACTTGAAAAAGCAAACAGAACAACCAGCAAATAATTGCTGCTCCTGCGTAATTAGAAAAATAGATCCAGTAATTCATTATAATCTTTATTTATATATCAACATCAATCCTCAGAATAGTGTCAGGGCTAAACTACAGCCCTTCTTCCTTTAAATATTAAATAGACAGCACCAATTATCATCATGAAAATCCCTGAGTAAACAATTGGAAGCCAAGGATCGCGAACCAGTTCTATTACACTTAATTTAGACCACTTCCCATATTTTTCATCATAGCTTAACTGGTAAACTTTCCATCCGTCAACTTTATAAGGTTTATTGACTTCTATAACTGTTTTATCATTTTTGCCATCTTTTACATATACATTTACGTGCGAGCTGTATTTTTTTGCTTCGGGTTGTAACATTACAATGGCTTCTTTATCATTTAGCTGTAAATAAGAATACGACGTAGCGAAACTTCCGCAGCTAATCCAGGCTGTTGTGTCAATTGTTGCAGATTTCACTTCTATCAAAGCTGATGGCGCTGCTCCATCTTCATTTACATGAAAATATCCGTTTCCTGTAAATTTGCTGTTTTCGATGTAATCAATAATTTTAATTGTATGTCCTTTATAATCATAATGATCTCCTTTTTCAATCATCCTGAGGGCATTTATTCCTTTGGTTTCAATACTGTTATTCTTAATATCGGCAAAGGCAAGTTTTGGGGCAAAAGTTTCCATATCAAAACTTTTGAGTTCAAAAGCAATTGACATTAGCAGCATTACTCCTTTTTCATTTTCTGCTCCCCAGACTAATTGGTTTTCGTACAGCTTCATAGTGTACCGCTGTAAATCTCCGCTTCCCAGAATACCAGCTGTCATTGCAATAAAAAGTCCCAGATGATTTAATATAAAGCCCCAGTTCTTCCATTGCCAAGGTGTCATCCTGTTAAGAGTTGCGAGACCCAATGTAGTAAGAAAATACAATTGTGCTATAATAAAAGGCCAGCTGGTTAATACAAACGAAAAACCAAATAAATCAGGTTTTACTCCTTCTACAAAATTTTGCTGCGGAAGTGTTCCCATAATAACCGCTTGTATTAAAACTAATGTAATTGCGCTGACAGATGCCGGCACTGAGCGTAACCATTTTACCCACGGATGTGTTCTACTTGTAAAATGCAGTAAAAGCAGCATTATAATAAATAACACACCAATAATATAATTGACAGGAGAACTTACCGCCTTTATACTACTCCTGGTTGTTATTTGCAATAAGTAACCCGTTAAAAGCAGTCCTGCACTAATTATAAATGATTCTTTATAATCCCATGGGTATTGCCAGAGTTTCTTTTTAGAAGTTTTTTGATCTTCAACATTCATTATTCTCATGCTATTTTGAATTTGAAACATTATAACCGAAAAGGGTTTCATAATGTTTATCAAACATTTACGAACCCTTTTCAAGTATAATTGTTATTGTTTAGCTATAACTGCAATTATTTTTTCTTTGCTTTTTCGAGCCACTGTGGTAAAACTGTTTTTTTGAATTCAGCTTTATTAGCTCTCTCTTTACTCATATCAAGACCAATAAATTGTTGTGCTTTGGCTTTGGTCGAAATATCTGGATATTGAATTGGCCCTTTTTGTCCAAGAGAAACCAATACTTTACCTAATTCTATTCTTGCTTCTGCAGCTTTATTTAAACCATTTGTAATTACTCTGGCTGTTTCAAGCGGAGCATGGAAAGATCCTCCGTGAGATGCTGCAGTAAAATCCCAACGCCATTGAGACTGACGGATTAATTGCAGAATATTTTTCATTTGAGCTTCTGTCGCTCCTTTATCCCAAGCTAATTTTGCCTCTAAATGCGCTTTAACCAATTGATCTTCTAGTTCAATACGTATTTGATGAATTTTATCCTGACGCTCGTTTACATTTGCAACCAATGTTTTTTCTTCTTCACGATGACAAACCTGACATGAATTTGCTACGTTATTAAGTGGAGATTGGATTTTATGATCTGTAAATTTTTGACCTCCTTCACTTTTGTACGGCATATGACAATCAGCACATGAAACCCCTCTTTGTCCGTGAATACCCATTTGATGAATCTCATAATCAGGGTGCTGTGCTTTAAGAATTGGAGTTTTACTTAAGGCATGAGTAAAATCTGAGAATTCTATTCCGTCATAATATTTTTCCATGTCTTCCACTGCCATTCCATTTTTCCAAGGGAATTTTACTTTTGCAGCACCTTCTACAGATTTTTTATCAAAATAGTACTCTACGTGACATTGGGCACATACTAACGAACGCATTTCGTTATGTGTCGCCTTAGTAATATCTTTTCCTTGTTCTTTAAAAGCTTCTATCAAAGCCGGACGTGTAATTTTCAGGTTCATGGTTTTAGAATCATGACAATCTGCACACCCAATTGGGTTTACAATCTCTGGTCCTAAAGCAGCCCATGTTTGTTTGTAAAACTCATCGATACCTAATTTATCCATCATACGAGGAACGTCTGGTGATTTACAAACCCAGCAGCTTGAAGGCTGAGGGCCGTCCTGAGGTCCTTTCGGCGCTCCTGTTCTCAACGTATTGTAGATATCTTCGATAGCATAAAAGTGCCCTCTTCCCTGATTATAATCTTTAGAGAAAGCATATCCTGCCCAAAGCACAACCATACGAGGATCTTCGTGAAGCATATCTCTCATTTTACCTCCGCCGTATTTACTAGAAAAAGTAGTATCTGCAGTTTCATAATAAGTTTGAAATTCACGAGGATAATTAGCTCCCCAAACTTCATTTTTCGATTCAAACTGGCCAACAGGAGCCAATACTTTATTCACAAATAAGGCTTCCGTACGTCGTTCCATTACACTGTTAACAAGTAAACCAAGCATAAACACAACCAACATTGTAAGACCAAACATGACCCAACCCAACCATGGTTTGTTTTTTATAATTTCTTTTAGTGGTGCCATAATTATTTTGTATTTAATTCTTTATTTATTTTTGTTTTGATTTCTTTCATTCTTTTTTACAGTTCCAATGCTATCTGTTTGTTTTTGAAGCCATTCAGGAATAGGTGATTCAAGCAACGGAACCCTTGCATTAGGTACAGATGACAAGCTGTTAACTTTACCATGAGGAACTTCTCTGTGGCAGTCCCAGCATAATTTTCCTTCTCCATGCTGTTTATTTTCGAGTGTTACTCCTAGTGTACTCACATTTGCATTAAGATTACCGTGACAACGCTGGCAGTTTTTTTGAACAACATCTGTCCCTGCTTCTTTAATATGAATTACCTGCGGTTCTGCACGCCATGTAAATACTGTTGCATGATAGATTCCATCTTTTGCTTTAAAAAAGTATTTGTCAAAAGCATTTGTATGGGGTACATGACAGTCATTACAGTTTGTGACACGGGCATGCGAACTGTGTTGCCAAGTCGCATAAAAAGGAGTCATAACGTGACAGTTTACACATGTTTTAGGGTCATCTGACAGATATGACACAGCATTAGAAACGTATAATAAGTAAGCAAATAATCCCATTCCTATTCCAACTGCCACAATCACAAAAGGGATCCATTTTCGAGGTGGCAATAAATAATTTAGAATCTTCATCATGATATTTTTCCTTAATATTTCAAAACAAAAATATAAAGTCAATTCCTACATTAATATGATAATTATCAGATAACCAAAATTTTTGTTAAAAAAAATAACAACCTAGATTCTATAAGCCACAGAGCATTTTTATTTAAGCCAGTAAAAACATTTTAAACATTAAATAGTGTAGGAATAAAGGACCTTAGAATTATAAAATTTATTACATTTATATTTACTTCAGATCAGAAGGCAAGCCGCATTATTAATTGATTTAAATATTCTATCTATGTCCCCAAATAAACAAACTGTAAACGAATACATGGCTGCTTTTATGGTAAGCGATCACAAAAGAATCCTGAACTGCCTTACTGACGATGTAATTTGGGAAATGCCGGGAATTTATCAGCATAACGGAAAAGAAGCATTTGATAAAGAAATAGAAAATGAAAATTTTGTTGGCAGCCCTGCTATTCAAATTGTAAAATTAGTTGAAGAAAACAATGTGGTTATTGCTGAAGGCGCTGTGCAGGGAAATATGAAAAACGGAAATAAGCTAGATGCTGTTTTTTGTGATGTTTTTGAAATGGAAAATGGAAAAATAAAAAAGCTTACCTCCTATTTAATGTCTAAAAATGCCAATTTAAAATTTGAATAATTTGATATTTAAATCTTAAAAAATATTTTTTATATCTTTGCAATACTAAACAAACCGCACAATCTCTATGTGAATAAAAATTTCTTTCGGACAATTTTAAGGTAAGCTGTAAAAATGGCTTGCTCATTTGTTTATTCCTTAAAGAAAGAAATTATGGTTATTTTACAGAATATCTCATACTTGCATTCAAACAAAGATGTATTGTTTGATAAAATTACTTTTACAGTTAATCATCAGGAAAAAATTGCTTTAATAGGCAATAATGGCGTTGGAAAGTCAACATTATTGAAAATTATTACAGGGCAATTAAAGCCTGCAGACGGCTTATTAAAAACCGATTCTACGCCTTTTTACCTGCCGCAGATTTTTGGTCAGTTTAATCATCTTACCATTGCCCAGGCTTTGCAGGTTGACGATAAACTGAATGCTCTTCAGGAAATTCTTAACGGAAATGTTTCTGAAGAAAACCTCAATACACTAAACGATGACTGGACCATTGAAGAGCGTTGTAATGAAGCTCTCCAATATTGGCAGCTGCAGGATTTAAGCTT
This sequence comes from Flavobacterium johnsoniae, assembly GCF_001879205.1. Classification (GTDB taxonomy): domain Bacteria; phylum Bacteroidota; class Bacteroidia; order Flavobacteriales; family Flavobacteriaceae; genus Flavobacterium; species Flavobacterium johnsoniae_A. The sequence goes on along the minus strand of NZ_MLFK01000007.1, from coordinate 55,979 downwards.
AAATCAGAAATTAGAAACCCTGAGCGGAGGACAAAAAACAAAAGTTTTTTTGGCTGGAATTTCAATTCATCAACCTGAACTTATTTTGCTTGATGAACCCAGCAATCATTTGGATATTGAAGCAAGAGAACTCTTGTACAATTTTATAAAAAACACTTCCTCGACTTTGATTATAGTGAGTCATGACCGAAAATTATTGAATTTACTAAATTCTGTTGCCGAATTATCAAAACACGGAATTACGGTTCATGGCGGCAATTATGATTTTTATGCCGAACAAAAGCAAATCGAAAATAATGCTTTGAGTCACGATATTCAAAGTAAAGAAAAAGCGTTGCGTAAAGCGAAAGAAAAAGAACGTGAAACGCTCGAACGTCAAAACAAACTGGATTCTCGCGGGGAAAAAAAACAGAAAAAAGCAGGAGTTTCCAGAATTATGATGAATACTTTACGAAACAGTGCCGAAAATAGTACAGCCAAAACAAAAGGTGTTCATGCCGAAAAAATTGGAGGAATTTCAAATGAACTGCAAAAATTACGTTCTTCTGTTCCAGACATTGATCAGATGAAATTCGGTTTTGATAAAACAGATTTACACAAGGGCAAAATTCTTTTTACAGCGACAGAAATCAACCATAGTTTTGAAGATCATCTACTATGGAAAAATCCTCTTAACTTTCAAATTAGAAGCGGAGACAGAATTGCTTTAAAAGGTTTAAACGGTTCTGGAAAAACGACTTTAATTAAAATAATCATGGGAAAATTAATCCCGAAGACAGGAACTATTTTTAAAGCCGAATCAAAAATCATTTACATTGATCAGGACTATTCTCTAATCGAAAATGAAATTTCGGTTTATGAACAGGCTCAAAAATTTAATACTTCCGGTTTACAGGAACATGATATAAAAATGAAACTGAACAAGTTTTTGTTTTCACAAAATGACTGGAACAAACCCTGTTTCGCTTTAAGCGGAGGCGAAAAAATGCGTTTGATGCTTTGCTGTTTAACTATTAATACTCAAGCTCCGGATATTATTATTCTAGATGAACCAACAAACAATCTGGACATTCAGAATATTGAAATATTAACAGTGGCTATTAATGAATACCAGGGAACTCTGATTGTTGTTTCACATGATGTTCATTTTTTAGAAGAGATAAAAGTTGAAGATTTTATTGAATTAAGTTAAAGCTTGTCTTTTTAGGAACTTTGTCAAAGTTTGAAACTTTGACAAAGTTTTCTCCTTTAGCCTAGCCATCCTTCACGATCCAGACTTCGATATTGAATCGCTTCGGCAATATGGTGTGAAACTACAGTTGGTGCGCCATCTAAATCAGCTATGGTTCTGGCTACTTTCAAAATTCTGTCATATGCTCTTGCCGAAAGATTTAATCGTTCCATAGCATTTTTCAGGAGTTCTTTTGACTCTTCGTCAAGAATACAAAACTCACGGATGAGTTTGCTGCTCATTTGGGCGTTGTAATGAATGTTTTCTATATCTACAAAACGTTTAGTCTGAATTTCGCGTGCGGCCGTAACACGTTTGCGAATTTCGACACTGCTTTCGGCTTTGCGATCATCTGCAAGTTTATCAAACGGAACCGGCGTAACTTCAATATGAATATCAATTCGGTCTAAAAGCGGTCCCGAAATTTTACTCATATATCGCTGCATTTCATGTGGAGAGGAAGTATTGGGCATACTTGGATCGTTAAAAAAACCACTCGGACTTGGATTCATACTCGCCACCAGCATAAACGACGAGGGATAAGTTACGGTAAATTTAGCACGTGAAATAGTTACTTCACGATCTTCTAACGGCTGACGCATTACTTCTAAAACATCACGTTTAAATTCGGGCAGTTCATCCAAAAACAAAACACCATTATGCGCCATCGAAATTTCTCCTGGCTGCGGATAACTTCCGCCGCCAACCAAAGCCACATTGGAAATAGTATGATGGGGACTTCTAAACGGCCGTTGGTTCATCAAACCAACTTCTTTCAATTTTCCGGCGACACTATGAATTTTAGTAGTTTCGAGTGCTTCGCGTAAAGTCATTGGAGGCAAAATACTCGGAACACGTTTCGCAAGCATTGTTTTTCCCGCACCCGGCGGGCCAATTAAAATAATGTTATGACCTCCCGCGGCTGCAATTTCCATACAGCGCTTTATACTTTCTTGTCCGCGAACATCAGAAAAATCAAATTCTGGAAAATCTAGGGTTTTATAAAATTCAGCGCGAGTGTCGATAACAGTTGGCTGTAATGTTCCCTTTCCGGCAAAAAAATCAATGATTTCCTGCAGATTAGAAACCCCGTAAACTTCTAAATCAGATACAATTGCAGCTTCTTTTACATTTTGAATAGGCAGGAAAAAACCTTTATAACCTTCTTCTTTTGCTTTTATAGCGATAGGTAATGCACCGCGAATGGGCTGCAAACTTCCGTCAAGAGAAAGTTCTCCCATAATAATGTATTGCTCAATTTCCGGCGCTTTTATCTGATCTGACCCTACTAAAATTCCCATTGCCAGAGGTAAATCATAAGCAGAACCCTCTTTCCTGAGGTCGGCCGGCGCCATATTTATTGTGATTTTTTTTCCCGGCAGACTTAATCCGTTATTTTTAAGAGCTGCTGCAATTCTGTAACTGCTTTCTTTTATTGCATTATCCGGAAGTCCAACTAAATGATAACCAATTCCCTTATCCATGTGCACTTCGATCGTAATCGTTGTGGCTTCTACTCCAAAAACGGCACTTCCGTAAACTTTTACTAGCATAATATTCCATTCATTAATTGGTTTTAAAACTAATGAAAAAATATTAAATGTAAATATTTTATTACAAATAATTATTTTAAAATGAAAGCCCAGTCTGCATTTTAACTTCCTCCACAATCTTACTCAAATCCAAACTATTTTGATGCGTCCAAAGTTTGCTCTCTATTTGATTGCCACGAATAGCATTTTGACATTCGATTATTTCGTGTGCATAGCCTTTTCCTAAAATCGGCAACGTGATAATCGCTTCTTTATCTTCATTTATCAAAATGGAATATCCATCAGCCATAAACCAAGGAGAATTCAGTTCGATTCTTCCTTTTGTACCTCCAATAACTGCCTTCATATCTGATTCTGAAACTATTGAAGCATGCAAAACAGACTGCGCTTTTCCATATTGCAAAATCATCGAAGTCTGCAGGTCGATTCCATTTTTATGAAATATAGATTTTGATACAATTTCTTTTGGAAACCCAAGTATTATATAAGAAAGAAACAATGGATAAACCCCAATATCAAAAAGAGCACCGCCGCCACGATTTTTGTCAAAAAGACGGCTTCCTCCTGTTTCATTCCCTATAAATGCAAAATCAGCCTTTATATAATTTACTTCGCCGATGATTCCGTTTTCAACATTTGATAAAATATCTTTCACAGCCGGAATAAAACGTGTCCAAAAAGCTTCCATGAAAAATTTATTATATTTTCGAGAAGTTTCAATCATTCGTTCCGCATCTTTATAGGAAAGCGCAACTGGCTTTTCGCACAAAACATGTTTACCTTTTTCTAATGCCCTTATAGACAGTTCTGCATGTGAATCATGTGGCGTTGCTATATATACAATATCTACTTCTCTATCGTCAAAAAGAGATTCATACGAATTATAGGCTTTAACGGCATTATACTTTTTAGCAAATTCATTTGCTTTACTATTATCTCTTGAAGCAACGGCAGTTAATACTGCATCTTCAAGCAATAATAAATCGGAGGCAAACTGATTTGCAATATTTCCCAGACCAATTATTCCCCATCTTATTTTTTGATTTTCCATCCTTATATTTTAATTATAAAAATTGTTAAAAACATTCAATAAACTTCATCAATAAACACAATTAGATGTTTTTAAACAACAAAGAGCAAGTTTAGCTTAAAAAAATGTATTAAAAAAATAAGAAAAATATTCAATTTACAAACCTACCGAAAAAAAATGCTGCCAAAATGCAAATTTTAAGTCTGTTTTAACAAATACATTCAAAATTGAGGGGGTTAAATTTAAAAATTAACAAAAATTAAACAATAGACTCTATTTTATTAGGGGGTATTGAATGATTTTATACTTTTATCAAAAATTTTAAAACTAAATAACTATGCGAAAAATTATTTTAAGTGTGATTCTTATCACTATTTTGGTACTAACCTTTATATCAAATTTTATCATTGCCGATAACCCAATTCCGGCAGAAGCTGTAAAATTTGATACAGGAGATACAGCTTGGATGATCGTCGCCACTGCTTTTGTATTGTTAATGACGCCAGGATTAGGATTTTTCTACGGAGGAATGGTAGGTAAGAAAAACGTAATCAGTACTATGCTTCAAAGTTTTATGGCAATGGTAATTGTTACAATTTTATGGGTTGTTGTTGCTTTCGGATTGGCTTTTGGTCCTACAATTGGAGGAATCATCGGAAATCCATCTACAAACTTATTCTTTGAAGGAGTGGGAACCAACACTGCCTGGAGCCTTGCACCAACGATTCCGTTTATGTTATTCGCGTTATTTCAGGCCAAATTTGCTATCATTACTCCTGCATTAATTACAGGTGCTTTTGCAGAACGTGTACGTTTCTGGGCTTATTTGTTATTCATGGTTTTATTTATATTATTGATATATGCTCCGTTAGCTCACATGACATGGCATCCTGATGGAGTTTTCTTTAAAATGGGAGTTCTTGATTTCGCAGGTGGAACTGTAGTTCACATGAGCGCTGGATGGGCTGCATTAGCAGGAGCAATGTTCTTAGGAAAAAGAAAAGTTCAAAAAGTTAACCCTGCAAGAATTACTTATGTATTATTAGGTACAGGTTTACTATGGTTTGGATGGTTTGGTTTCAATGCTGGATCTGCATTAGGAGCAAACGGTTTAGCTGTACAAGCTTTAGGAACAACTACTGTTGCTGCCGCTGCCGCTGCAATGGCCTGGGTTTTCCTTGACAAAATTTTAGGTCACAAATTATCTGCACTTGGTGCTTGTATCGGAGCTGTTGTAGGTCTTGTTGCTATTACACCTGCTGCTGGTTTCGTAAGTATTTCTCATGCAATCTTTATTGGTTTATTTGCTGCAATTGTAAGTAACTTGGTGGTAAGCAAATTCCCTAAAGGAAAAATTGATGATGCTTTGGATGTATTTGCTTGTCACGGTGTTGGTGGTATGGTAGGTATGCTGTTAACTGGAGTTTTCGCTTCAAAAGCTATTAATCCGGCTGTTGGTGATAATCAAGGTTTGATTTTTGGAACTCCAACTTTGTTCATTAACCAATTAACTGCTCTGGTTGTGGTATCTATTTTTGCTTTTGTAGCTTCTTATGTTTTATTCTTTATTGTAAATAAAATTACTCCTCTAAGAGTTACTGAAGAAAAAGAAGAACTAGGTTTGGATATCTCTCAACACGGAGAATTCTTATAAGAAATAATTCCCTTTTTCCCTTAATAAAAAAAGCACTCTGAGTTAAAAACTTAGAGTGCTTTTTGCTTGAATTAATCTTCCTTTAATATTTTAGATTATAGAATATAGATTGTAGATTGTAGATTGTATACTAATTAACAAACTATTCTATATTCTATATTCTATATTCTATATTCTATTTTCTTTCTTCCTGAATTCTATTTAAAATTTGAAATTCCTTCTTTCAACCATTTTAAATATTCATCTGCGCTTACATAACTGATAGTTGGTTTAGAAGTATTCATATTATTACCTTGTAAATCTGTAATTACATACAAAGGCTGAGTATTGGTTTTATATTTTGAGATCATAAAATCGGTCCATTTATCACCAACAGTGATGATTTTATCTCCTGAAGCCGTTACAAATTGTTCTTCTTTTGGTAATTCGCGTTTATCGTCTACATAAAGAGAAATTAAAACCACATCATTTTTAAGGATTGGTAAAATCGTTGGTTCGGACCAAACATTGTTTTCCATTTTTCTACAGTTTACGCACGCATAACCTGTAAAATCAAGCATAATTGGTTTGTTGATTTCTTTTGCGTAAGCCAGTCCGTCTTCGTAATCATGGAAGACCATAATACCGTGCGGACCTAACTCGGCTCCTTCCGGAAGTCCTTTTATTGACTCTGAAGAACCAGTCGCATTGCCTGAACCTCCTACTCCAAACGGGCTTTCGCTATATTGAGGTGGAGGCGGAAAAGCACTGATTAATTTTAATGGTGCTCCCCAAAGTCCTGGAATTAAATACATGGTAAATACTAAAGTAAGTAACCCTAAATACAATCTTCCAACAGAGATATGCTGCATCGGACTGTCATGAGGTAAGGTTATTTTTCCGAATAAATATAAAGTCAAGGCTGCAAAAATTGCAATCCAGATTGCGATGAAAACTTCTCTTTCTAAGAAATGCAATTGTAAAACTAAATCGGCATTTGATAAAAATTTAAACGCTAATGCCAATTCTAAAAACCCTAAAACAACTTTTACAGTATTTAACCAGCCGCCAGATTTTGGCAGTGAATTCAACCAGCCCGGGAACATGGCAAATAACATAAATGGAAGCGCTAGTGCAGATGAAAAACCAAGCATTCCAACGACAGGGGCAATACCTCCATTTGAAGCCGCTTCAACTAGTAAAGTTCCAACAATTGGTCCTGTACAAGAAAACGATACAATGGCAAGAGCCAAAGCCATGAATAAAATTCCGATTAACCCTCCTTTATCTGCTTGCTGATCGGCTTTGTTTGCCCATGAATTAGGAAGCATAATTTCGAAAGCTCCCAAAAATGAAGTTGCAAAAATGATTAAGATTACAAAGAAAATCAGGTTAAACCAAACATCTGTAGACAACGCATTTAAGGCATCGGCACCAAAAATTTTAGTAACAATTAAACCTAAAATAACATAAATAGCAATGATAGAAAATCCGTAAATAATGGCATTTCTAATTCCTTTTGCCCTGCTTTTACTCTGCTTTGTAAAGAAACTTACGGTCATTGGGATCATAGGGAAAACGCAAGGCGTTAACAAAGCCGCAAATCCTGATAAAAACGCAATAAAAAAGATAGACCATAAACTTCTTGATGGAGCTGGTGCCGGAATTTCTTCTTTCGCAGCTGCTTCAGTTTCTGTTTTTACATTATCTTCTTTAGTAACTTCTGCTGTTTTCTTAACTGTATCAACCGCTAAACCAGCCGTTTTTGTCTCATCCAGTTTGGCTTCGGTTACAACCGGAACTTCATCTATTTTAAAAGTTGAAGGAACTGCAATCGAGAATTTTTTACTAGAATTGATGCAAACTTCTTTACAAACCTGAAAATCAAAATCTACATCGACCGTTTTTAAATTTGGATTAATGATTTTTATTTCCTGTTCAATATGTGCTTTTCCTTCAAAGAAAGTTTCGTTTACTCCAAAAACATCATTAAAAGCTGTTCTGGTTTTTCCTTCTTTGGCCTTTCCAATTAACTCGTAATTCCCTTTCTGATTTTTAAAAGAAATCTCTAATGCCAGCGGTCCGCCTTCTGGTGTGAACTGCGAATACATATGCCAGTCTTTTTCAATCGTTCCATCAAAAATTAATACAGCATTATTTCCTTTTTTCTCAATTTTGGAAGTCCATTTTACCGGCTCCAAAATTTGAGCATTACTTGCCAAAGCAAAAAAGAAAAACAGAAAAAAGACATTGATTTTATTCCAGATACTTCCAGAGAGTATCGTGTTGTGGTTTTGATTAAAGTTCATTATTGCAATTCTATTTTAAGTATTTTATTTGTGGTATTTTCTATTTTAAAACGTTCGTCCTGCCTGATTCCAACAACCCATACTATCTGGTTATCAGACCATAAAATCCAGGTTTTTTCCTTTTCTATCAATGATAATTTTTCATCTTTAAAAAGCTTACTCACTTTTTTAGACTTTCCATTCATTCCAAAAGGCTGAAAAACATCTCCTTCGTTCCATTTACGTAAAACTAAAGGAAACCGGATTTTTTCGGCATCCACAAATATAGCTCTATTTGAATCTATAGTTATGTGACCTACGTTACAAAGTGTCATTTTTAAGGGAAAATTAACTACTGTATCGTTTTCATTAATTTGAAATTCTTCTTTTTCTGATATTTCTGAAAACGGGCTCAAAATTAAAGTTTCTCTATTTTTCAATAATCGAAATTCTTCCGAAAGTACTTGTTTTCCTGACTGCCCTTCTACTAAATCGTAAATATCGTTCCAGGCCGAAAAACCAAATTCGTTCAGCCATTGATACAAATACGACTTATAATTGGGTAGTTTTTTAAGCTGATTTAAATCAAAATGAATATCATCTCCGGCTTCTTTTGCGACCTGCTGATAAATCATAATCGAAGCATCTTCGACCATTTCTTTTGATTCCTGCAAATAAGACTGCGTTTTTTGAAATGCACTCAGAAAATTTGGATTTATTTCTTTTAAAATCGGAACTAAATCGTGGCGGATTTTATTTCGAAGATATTTGTTTGAAGCATTACTACTGTCTTCTCTCCATTGAATAGTATTTTCTTCGGCATATTTTAAAATTTCCTCTCTTGAAAATGGCAGAAGCGGCCGGATAATTTTATCGTTTTCTTCCGGAATCCCTGTTAAACCATCTAATCCGGTTCCGCGGGTGAGGTTGATGATAAAGGTTTCCAAATTATCATCGGCATGATGCGCCGTAGCAATATAATCGAAGTTTTTTTCTTCTAAGAATTCATAAAACCAGCTGTAACGAAGTTCTCTCGCTGCAACTTGTGTTGATAATTTGTAGTCTTTTGCAAAGGCTTCGGTATCAAATTGTGTTACAAAAGCAGGAATTTCATTTTGATCACAATAGTCCTGAATAAAATTCTGATCTCCAAAACTTTCTAATCCCCTAAGCTGAAAATTACAATGCAAAACCGCAATTTCATAAGGCAGTTGCTGCATCAAATGCAATAAAACCATACTGTCTAAACCACCGCTGACAGCCAGAAAAAGTTTTTTCCCGGCTAAAAAAGGGAATCTGGAAACGATATGATTTTGAAATTTTGAAAACATTTGATAAATGTAAAAAATTAAATTTGATCTATTTTTAAATGAAATGTTAAGCGCTTATTTTTTCTGCCACGAATTATAGAAATTTCCACAAATTGATTTGCTAAACTCTAAAAAATACAGCCACAGATTAGAGGATTAAAAATGATTATAAAATCTGTGTAAATCTTCTTAATCTGAGACAAAAAAAATAATTAGTGCAAATTAGTGCAATTCACAACAACCTAACTTTACTGTAAAACTTCGTGCATTGCCTTCGCTTTCAACAGACATTCTTCATATTCTTTTTCAGGATCGGATAATGAGGTTATGGCACTTCCAACAGAAAAAGAAACGTATTTTTTATCCTGATTGTATAATATACTGCGAATTACAACATTAAAATCAAAGTCGCCTTCGGGCGTAAAATATCCTACCGCTCCACTGTAAAGTCCGCGTTTGGTTTCTTCCAGATTTTCAATGATTTTCATAACCGAAATCTTGGGTGCACCCGTCATACTTCCCATTGGGAAAGTTGTTTTTAAAACATCCACAGCAGTATATTGACTATCTAATTTTGATGTAATGGTCGAAATCATTTGATGAACCTGCAGAAAAGAATAGATTTTGCAAAGTTCTTCAACTTCAACTGATCCTTTTTTTGCGGTATGCGACAAATCATTTCGAACCAAATCGGTAATCATGATATTCTCAGCACGTTCTTTTGCATCAGATTCCAGATATTCTTTTGATTTATGATCTTCAATTGGGTCTAAAAAACGTTTTGAGGTTCCTTTTATTGGCTGTGAAATAATTTTATCCCCCACTTTTTTCAGGTAACGTTCCGGAGAAGCCGATAATAAATATTGTTTATAATTTTTAAAGAAAACCGAAAACGGAGCCTGCGAAATCTCGTTCAGTTTCTGAAACTTTTCTAAAGGATTAATTGCGGTATTTTCGGCAAAAAATTCCATACAAAAATTAGCCTCATACATATCTCCTTTATGAATATGCTCAAGCATTTTAGTTACTTTTTCAACATACAATTCTTTTGAAATACGCTGCTGTACCTCTCCGGAAACCTCGGGATTGCTGAGCGTAACAAATGGTTCGGAATTACTTTTTTCAATCTCTTCAAAATCAGTTTCAACCTCATCATCACAAAAAAGCAAGTAATGAATTTCAAGCAGATTCCCTTTTAATATCAGTATTTTTTTGGGCTGGAAGAAAAACAAATCCGGAAAGTCCAATCCATCAAAATTATTTGATTTTAAAGCCTCGACATCATTTTTTAAATCGTATGACAAATAACCAAACAACCAGTCTTTTGTAGTCTGCTGATATTGTTTTAAATCTTCAAAAGCATTTTGAAAATCGGTTTTTAAGGACGTAAAAGCATCAACCGCCAGTAAACAGTCAAAACTTGAATATTCCTGCGGATAAGAATTACTGTCTAAAAAAACGATTTCACGAAATTGCTGTGCCCAGTTTAAGAGCTGTTGTTTAAACTGCTCTGGATTTGAAACAGGCTTGGTAATAGAAACTCTCAAAAATGAATGGATTTTTAAATTTCAAAATTACAATAAAAAATTCCGTTGGTAGGATAATCAAGAAAAATTATCAATTAAGCCTAAATTATAAAACTAAAAATAATTAAGCAAAACTGTTAATATATCAGTAATTTTATAAGAAAAAATTCGTTATATTTGATATAGCATTTAAACTAATCCCAAAATAGAATATTATTGATTGTTAAATTCTCAATAAAATGATGCTTAAAATAGGTTTTTATTTTATTTGAAGAATATTGATTTTGCATTTTCAGCACACTAATTATATCATTTTAACCTATTCAAATTTTAAGTATTATGAAAATTGCTACTATTATTGTCCGCGTTTTGATCGGCCTATTACTGCTGTTTGCTTCGATTTCCTTCTTTTTTAAACTTGCGCCGGAACCAGAAACAACAGGTAATTTTAAGGCATTTAATATGGGTTTAGTTGCTTCAACTTATTTACTGCCTCTTGCAAAAACGGTTGAATTGCTTTGTGGTCTTTCATTTGTTTCGGGTAAATTCGTTACCCTGGCAAATATTCTGATTTTACCAATTACGATCAATATTTTGTTTATCAATTATTTTCTGGCACCAGAAGGGCTTCCAATTGCCGGATTGCTTTTTCTGGGAAATTTGTTCTTGATTTACAGATATTGGGATAATTATAGAACTGTCTTTACGCCTTGATCTTTATCGTATAAAACAACAAAACCCGACATTAAAATGCCGGGTTTTTTATTTTATTTAATTTGATTTATCGTGTTTTACCCAAACCAAATCTGATATGTTGTATCCAATTTCCTGTGCTTTGATTAAAAAATCTGCTTTAATGCTTTCCGGCATTGTCGTTTCTCTCGAAAGTATCCACATATATTTTAAGCTTTCGCCTGCTACTAGTGCGTACTTATAATCCGGATCTACAGCAATAACGTTGTATCCTGAATAAAAAGGACCAAAAAATGAAACCTTAAGCATACCAACATTGTCCTTTTTGACTAGCTTGGCTTTCCCGATGCTCTCCTCCCATTTGTCTTTTTTGACATTATAGCCCTTATTATCGACTTTTATGGTACCGTTTTCATTCAAAGAATATTCGGCACTAACGTTATCTAAATCTTTTTCCCATTTATAATCTAATCTGGCGATTTCATACCATTTTCCCAAATACTTTGCTTTGTCAAAATTAGTGACTGCAACAGCTTTTTTAGGAATGGTTGAACCACAAGAATAAAGAACGAATGCAATTCCTGCTCCTAACAAAATTGGAGCTATATACTTATTTTTCATGATGTAATCTTTTTATTATCATAAAGATAGCATCAGAATAGCACATCTAATTTACAAAATTTTTCTTTGATTTTATATTTTTATAGCAAAGAATAAAATCACAATCTATAAATAGTTTTAAGAAACAATTATATTTGGCTAAAACTTTGTCTCTAAATGAAAAAATATCTTTTTATAATTCTTTTGCTTTGTGTCAATTTTTCTAAATCACAATCAATTAAATCTGTAGATTCTTTAAATATTGAAATTTGTAAATCATTAGTTCAAAATAAAAATCTTGACAATGAAATAAGAATAAATACAATGGAAAAATCTCATATATTTCCATACTTATCAAAATTTAATGACACAATAATTCAAAAAAAAATATTTACTCAGATTTATTATCGATTAGTAAAAAATTGTGATGAATTTAAAACTCTTTTTCCAGCCAAACCATTTTCAAATGGTTATTACGAACAAGATAAAGAACCAATAATCAACATATCTACAGAACAATGTAATCATTTTGATAAAATTTCAAAATACTATTATATTGAAGGCGACGGTAAAAAAGTAGAAGTAACTCTCAATGATAATTTATGGATTGAAAAATTTGAAGACGATACTTATTCAAAATTGTATTACAGAAAAAAAAGTAATTGTCAATTTGAATTAGAATTTATTGAAAGTAATAACCTTTCTAGAGGAAACTTAAGTGTTAAAGGTGAAAAATATCTTTATAAGATATTCAATAAAGAGAATGAAACATATAGTGTCTATTTAAAAAATAAAGAAACTTATTATATTTTTAAGGTAATAAAGCAATAAAAAAACCCGTCAGAAATAATTCCTGACGGGTCTAAAAATATAATTTAACGTAATTATTATACGTGTATCGCTCTGTTTTCAGTAGCTGCTAATGCTGCTTCTTTTACCGCTTCCGCGAAAGTTGGATGTGCATGGCTCATTCTTGAAATATCTTCAGCAGAAGCTTTAAATTCCATTGCAGTAACCGCTTCAGCAATTAAATCGGCTGTACGGGCACCAATCATGTGAACACCTAAAACCTCATCTGTTTTTTCGTCAGCAAGGATTTTTACGAATCCGTCTAAGTCAGCACTTGCTCTTGCACGTCCTAACGCTTTGAAAGGGAAACTTCCAGATTTGTAAGCAACTCCTGCAGCTTTCAATTGCTCTTCAGTTTGACCAACTGCGGCAACTTCCGGCCAAGTATAAACTACACCAGGAATTAAGTTATAATCGATATGCGGTTTTTGACCTGCTAAGATTTCAGCAACCATAGTTCCTTCTTCCTCAGCTTTGTGTGCTAACATTGCTCCACGAACAACATCGCCAATTGCATAAATATTTGGAACATTAGTTTGTAAATGATCGTTTACTTCAACTTGTCCTCTGTCTGAAATTTTAACTCCTGCTTTGTCAGCGTTTAATCCGTCTGTGTAAGGACGACGACCAACAGAAACTAATGAGTAATCTCCTTCAAGCGTAATTGTTTCTCCTTTAGCATTTTCAGCCTGAACAACCACAGCGTCGCCGTTTCTTTCTACTGATTTTACTTTATGAGAAACGTAGAATTTCATTCCTTGTTTTTTCAATACTTTAGTCAATTCTTTAGAAAGAGAACCGTCCATTCCCGGAATAATTCTGTCCATGAATTCTACTACAGAAACCTGAGCTCCTAAACGAAGGTAAACTTGTCCAAGCTCGATTCCGATAACTCCTCCACCAATAATTACCAAGTGTTTTGGAACTTCTTTTAATTCTAAAGCTTCAGTAGAAGTAATAATTCTTTCTTTATCAATTTTGATGAATGGCAAAGAAGAAGGTTTTGAACCTGTAGCAATTACAGTATATTTTGCTTCGATAGTTTCAGATGTGCCATCAGCTTTTGCAACTGCAATGTGTGTTGCATCTACGAAAGAACCTAAACCATTGAAAACAGTAATTTTATTTTTATCCATTAAGTAGTTGATTCCACCTACGGTTTGATCTACAACTGCTTGTTTGCGCGCGATCTTTTTCTCTAAATTGATTTTTACATCTCCGGAAACTTCAATTCCGTGATCTGCAAAATGAGCAATTTCAGCATAATGGTGAGAAGAAGAAAGTAATGCTTTTGAAGGAATACAACCTACGTTAAGGCAAGTTCCGCCTAATGAATTATATTTTTCTACAATTGCAGTTTTGAAACCTAATTGTGCGCAACGAATTGCTGATACATATCCGCCAGGACCTGAACCTATAATGACTACGTCAAATGAACTCATAGTATTTTGTTTTTATTTTAGCGGTTACAAAATTAAGCAATAAAGTTCTGTTTAAGACTTAAATTTCAATGTTTTTTGTGTGAAATTTTGGGAAAGAGATTTTTTATTTAGATTGAAAATTTTACCGCAAAGTTCGCTAAGATTTTACGCAATCAAGAAGCCTCGGGACGCAAAGTTTTTTTGTTTTTTAATCTCGCAGAGTCGCAGAGTCGCAAAGTTTTTTTTAAAAAATTTATTATAATGATTGAATAGCGTCCAGCTAAAGCAGGAGGCAACTCAAAAAACTTTGCGACTCTGCGTCTTTGCAAGATTATCCTAAAAACCTTTGAACCTTTGTCTCTCTGAACCTCTGAACCTAAATCTTAGAACCTCAGCAACTCAGAACCTCAGCATCTTAAAAAGAAATCACTGTCGAATTCTTCACCTCACTAATCATAAACATACTTTGCGTACTGCCAATGTGTTGTAATGAAGTTAGTTTGGTAACCAAAAATTCTCTGTAAGCTTCCATATCTTTTACTAAAACTTTCAGGATGTAATCGTAATCACCACTTACATGATGACATTCTAAAACTTCGTTGAGCTTGATGACTTCGCTTTCAAATTTGGTTAGGAATTCTTTGGTATGCTGAATTAATTTTAAATGACAAAAAACTACAAAACCTTTTTCGATTTTGGATTTATCTACTAAAGCCGCATAGTTTTTTATAATGCCTTCGCGCTCTAGTTTTTTGATTCTTTCATAAACCGCAGTTACCGAAAGATTGAGCTTTAGGGATAATTCTTTGGTTGTTTTTTTACTGTCGGTTTGTAATAAAACCAAGAGTTTTTTATCGGTTTCGTCGAGAATCATATTGCTGTTTGTTGTTGATGGTTTATTGTTTGTTGTAAAAAGAAAGAAAATCTATAGAATTATACTTTCTATATCAAATTTAGATTAAAAATCATAACAAATTCGTTTTTATAGTTTTAAAATCTAATTATTCAGTTTATGATTGATTAATTTTCTAATTAAACTTTATTTTGAATAGAATTTCTTTTGGAAACGAGAGCCCTAGCCCAGATTGAAGTGGAAAGCCCGGAGTAAAAAAGGCAAAAGTTTCTTGTTTTAAAAAAGCGAATCCCGAGGCTTCGAGAGAAGCTCTTTTTAGAACATTAGAAACTTGCTTTTTTTATGAGGACTTGAAACGGAAAGCTGGAAATAGCTCCTAAAAAAAATGTTTCATGTTTCAAGTTTCAGGTTGTTGGAACTTGAAACATGAAACCTGAAACAAAAACTAACTATATGAAAAACTTTAACCCAGCAGATAAAATTCAGGATCTGCAGTACTTTGGTGAATTTGGAGGCGTAAATCCATCGATTTCTGATTCTTCTACATATACTTTTCTTTCGGCCAAAACTATGTTTGATACTTTTGAAGGCAATATGGAAGGCTGTTATTTGTATTCGCGCCATTCGTCGCCAAGTAATTTGTATTTGGATCAGGCTTTGGCAGCAATGGAAGGAACAGAAACGGCGAATGTTTCAGCTTCGGGAATGGGTGCAATTACGCCTACTCTATTGCAACTTTGCGGTGCGGGAGATCATATTGTTTCGAGCCGAACTATTTATGGCGGAACTTATGCTTTTTTGAAGAATTTTACACCGCGATTTGGAATCGAAACGAGCTTTGTAGACATTACAAAACTAGATGTTGTAGAAGCGGCAATTACACCAAAAACGAAAGTTTTGTATTGCGAAACAGTAAGTAATCCTTTACTGGAAGTTGCCGATATTGCAGGTTTGGCAAAAATCGCTAAAAAACATAACCTGAAATTAGTGGTCGATAATACGTTTTCGCCTTTATCGGTTTCTCCTGCAAAACTGGGTGCCGATATTGTGATTCATAGTTTGACAAAGTACATTAACGGCAGCAGTGATACGGTTGGGGGCGTAACTTGTGCCTCTAAAGAATTTATCAATTCGCTGAAAAATGTAAATTCGGGTGCGAGTATGCTGTTGGGACCAACGATGGATAGTTTACGTTCGGCTTCTGTAATGAAAAATCTTCGGACACTTCATATCCGAATTAAACAACACAGTCATAACGCACATTTTCTGGCTGATCAATTTGCAAAAGACGGTTTAAAAACGGTTTATCCGGGCTTAAAAAGTCATCCGAGTCATGAATTGTACAAAACGATGATTAATCCGGAATATGGTTTCGGGGGAATGCTAACGATTGATGTTGGAACTTTGGCAAAAGCCAATGAATTAATGGAACTAATGCAAGCCAGAAATTTAGGTTATCTGGCGGTGAGTTTAGGATTTTACAAGACATTATTCAGTGCACCGGGAACTTCTACTTCGAGCGAAATTCCGTTGGAAGAGCAAAAAGAAATGGGATTAACCGATGGCCTGATTCGTTTTTCGATTGGTTTGGATAATGATATTGAGCGTACTTATGAGATGATGAAAGCCTGCATGGTAGAACTTGGAATTTTAAAATTATCAAGCTAAAGAATTTTACAGGATTAACAGATTTACATAGATTGTTTTTTGATTTGGATTAAAACCTGTTCCTAAAATATAAATCGTTCCAATGGAACTTTTATAAAGATCCGGAGGAATGGTTTATTTTGCAGAAATTCATTACGCTTTTCTCACGCAGATTTGGCGGATTATGCCGATTTATTATGGAATTCTATAAAACAGAATCTGCTAAATCTGCAGGATCTGCGCGAGAAAAATGGATCGCTATAAAAGCAAACACTTCTTTATAAATAAATTTGCACGATTTTTTATTAGTTTGTTTAAATCCGCTGGAGATATTCTCTACGCGGATTTTTTTTACAGAAAAAAAGCCGTTCTGATCCATCTCAGAACGGCTTTTGTATTACTTTTTATTTCTAATTTAAACTTTGGCTACATTTAGTTTACTGTTTTTTCTACTGTAAGTAAAGTAGATAAACAATCCTATTAATAACCAAATTGTAAAATAAATCCAGTTCCATACGCTTAATTCGGCCATCATGTAAAGACAGCAGATTAATCCTAAAAGCGGAATCAACGATAGATTTTTTCTGAAAGCCCAAACCGCTAATCCAACTAAAACAAATAAGAATATCCACATTGGTATTTTATGTTTGAATAAACTGAAACCTGATTCATATTTTGCTGAATCGCTGATCGGTAAACCTTTGACAACTTCAGCATATTTTACTTCGTCGTCCTGATATTGTCCTAATAAATGTTCTAAATCTGATGTTTCGGCAGTTTTATTATTTACTTCGATACTTTCTAAATATTTAAAAACCTGCTCTGATTCTGATTTGTCTAGAGACGTTACAATTGACGTCGCATCGTAAATCTGAGGATCGTTATTGATAAAAGCCATTGTCGCTTTATTGTTGAAAGCAAAAGCGTAATACAATCCGGCGATCATTAAAACCGGTAAAATATATTTTGAATTGACGTATGGCGTTTTGAATTTTCCCCTCGGAATTTCGGGTTTGTTTTGCAATACTAAAACCCCTGCACAAACCAGCACAAAGGCAAATAAAGTTCCTATACTGCATAAATCGGTTACCATTGTAAGGTTTAGAAACAACGCAGGAACTGCCACCACAAAACCGGTTACGATTGTAGCAAAAGATGGTGTTTTATATTTCGGGTGAACGGTAGAAAATTTCTTTGGCAATAAACCATCACGGCTCATACTCATCCAGATACGAGGCTGTCCCATTTGGAAAACCAACAAAACGCTCGCCATTGCTACTACTGCACTAACCGCAATAATTCCCGACATCCATTTTAAATCTAATTTTTCGAAAACAAACGCAAGAGGATCTCCCACATTTAATTCGTGATATTTTACCATTCCGGTTAAAACCAAAGCAATAGCAATATATAGAATGGTACATATGATAATCGCCCACATCATACCTCGTGGTAAATCACGTTGCGGATTTTTACATTCTTCTGCAGTTGTGGAAATGGCGTCAAAACCAATATAAGCAAAGAATACTGCGGAAACTCCTTTTAGAACCCCTCCAACTCCATTTGGAGCAAACGGATCCCAATTTGCAGTATCGACATAAAATACCCCAACAGCAATTACTAAAAGCACTACGCAAAGTTTAACAACTACCATTAAGTTACTGGCGTTACGAGATTCTTTCATTCCTCTGTAAACCAAAGCTGTAATCAAAATAATGATAAATAAAGCCGGTAAATCTGTCACAAAATGAAACGATCCTATGGTTGGCGCTGTTGTCCAGGCTGTATGTGCCTGCTGCAAAGCAGTACTTAAATTTTCGAATGATTTTCCGCCTCGCATTAAGGCTTCTGCATCTTTAAATCCGTTTGAAGCGGTTAAATAATCCATCTGAATCCATTGCGGGAGATGAATGCCGCCACTCTGGAGCAGTCCCGTAAAATAATCGCTCCACGATATCGCGACCGTTATATTTCCAACGGCATATTCCATGATTAAAGCCCAACCGATTATCCATGCAATCAGCTCCCCAAAAGCTACATACGAATAGGTATAAGCACTTCCTGAAACCGGAACCATAGACGCAAATTCAGCATAGGCAAAAGCAGCAAAACTACACGCAAGAGCTGTAAATAAGAACAAGAAAATAACCGCCGGACCTCCGTCTGCACTGGCTTTTCCAATTGTACTAAAAATTCCTGCTCCAACAATAGCTGCTATTCCGAATGCAGTTAAGTCTCTTGTAGTCAAATGTTTCCCTAATGCATTATGACCGTCTGTTTCATTCTGAGCAACTTGCTTCAGAATATCCTGCACTGTTTTCTTACGGAATAAACTCGATAATGCCATATATTTTTTACTGTTATAAATTAATTTAATTCAGTCGTTTTTGTTTTATTTTGCAAATAATGCAAAAATTATCCTGATTTCAAATATATAAAACGATTTTGTTTTAACGAGACTTTTTTTGCCCACGGGTTCTACGGATTTAACTGGTTAGCGTGAGTTTCTTTTTTTGCCACTGATTAAAATGATTAGCACAGATTATTTTAATATCAATTTCACGCAGATCTAAAAAAATTTAGGCTGATTGGCGCAGAATGATTTAATAAAAATCTTAATTAAATCTGCTTTAATCTGTAAACCTGCATGAAACAAAATCATTTAAATCTTAATAATCTGGAGCTAAACTTAAGACAAAACAAAAAAAATCCGTGTTTATCCGCGTTTTCACGAAGTGAATCCTTGTCATCTGCGTGCCATCTCTCAACGCAAACAATTCCTCAAAATACTAACCGGATGCTGCGCCTCGCGTTTTGTACCATCATAAATTTGATGACGGCAGCTGGTTCCTGCTGCCGCAATTTTTACATTTTCGGCAGTGTTGCGTACTTTTGGAAATAAAGTATCCTCTCCCATCTGCATGCTTACTTTATAATGTTCTTTTTCGTATCCAAAAGAACCCGCCATACCGCAGCAACCCGAATTGTAAATTGTAACCGTATTATTTTTAGGAAGATTCAGCATGGCAAAAGTGGCTTCGACAGAACTTAATGACTTTTGATGACAATGCCCGTGAATTTTAATTTCCTTTGTTTCTTCAGAAAATGAATCCGGAGTTATTTTTCCGTCTACAATTTCTTTTTTGAAAAATTCTTCAATAGTAAAAGCATTTTGCGAAATTCTCTCCGCACTTTCTTTATCCGATGCCAATCGTAAATATTCATCTCTAAAAGTCAAAATCGCCGAAGGTTCAATACCGATTAATGGTGTATTCGAAGAAATTAAATCTTTAAAAATATTGACATTAATATCTGTAATCTTTTTGGCTTCTTCCAGAAATCCTTTAGATAAATACGTTCTGCCACTTTCTTCGTGATTTACGATTAAAACTTCATAACCTAATTTTGTCAATAATTCAAAAGCATCAATCCCTATATTGACGTCATAATAATTTGTAAATTCATCTACAAACAAATACAATTGTCCGTTTGGGAAATCTGTGTTTTTAGGCTTATGGTTTTCATACCACTTTCTGAAAGTCTTTTTTGCCAAAAGCGGTACTTGTCTTTCCGGCGCAATTCCCATTGACTTTTTAACCAATGCCTGATTCGAAATAAAATTGGTAAGAGATGGAAAAATACTTCCCATTTTATTCAGTTTTGCGTTATTGGCAAAAATTTTACTTCGGGTGGAGAATCCGTTTGCTTTTTGATATTGGTATAAAAATTCGGCTTTAAGAGTCGCAACATCCACGTTGCTTGGACATTCACTCGCACAGGCTTTACAACTTACACACAACTCAAAAACTTCGTATAATTCTTTCTGGTCAAATTTGTTTTCTTTTTCAGAATAAGTCAAATATTCACGCAGCGCATTTGCTCTCGCACGAGTCGTTTCCTTCTCGTTTCGTGTTGCACGATAACTCGGACACATTGCTCCTCCTGCTGATGGCAGTTTTCTGCAGTCGCCGGAACCGTTACATTTTTCGGCAGCACGTAAAATTCCCAAACTGTCTGAGAAATCCTGAAACGTTTTAATATCCGGCTCTATCCTTCCAGAAATCACACGATGGTTTTCGTCCATCTTCAAGGCATTGACAATCTTCCCGATATTTAAAACCGAATTCGGATCAAATGCTAATTTGATTCTTTTGAGCAATTCGTAATTCTTTTCGCCAATCATAAACGGAATAAACTCACCGCGCACAATTCCGTCGCCGTGTTCACCACTTAGCGAACCTCTGTATTTTTTTACCAAATGCGCTACATCGGTCGCAATTGTCCTGAATAGTTTTAGATCAGATGTTTTTTTCAAATTCAAAACCGGACGCAAGTGTAATTCTCCTGCACCCGCATGCGCGTAATAAATTGCTTCTTGTCCGTGACGCAGCATCATCGCCGAAAACTCAGCAATATAAGCTGGTAGATCGCTCAATTCAACTGCTGTATCTTCAATAGAATCGGCTGCTTTATCGTCGCCTACAATACTTCCTAAAAGTCCAAGACCTGCTTTTCTCAGTTCGTTGGCTTTGTCAATATCAGGACCATAAATTTTTACGAGTGAGTAGCCAAAATTGTTTTTTTCTAAATCGGCAATTAAGGCATTCGCCTGATTCTCGGCATCTTCCAGCGTATGAGAAGCTACTTCAAACAACATAATCGCTTTGGGTTCTCCAACCAAAAAGAAACGGTTTTTAATGTGTTCCCGATTTGTTTTGGTACAATCTAAAATCGTATCGTCGATCATTTCGCAAGTGTACAAATGATGTTTCATCGCCACCACAACAGATTCCAAAGATTCCTGAATCGTATGATAATGCGCCACCACCATAATATTATGCGCAGGCGGCAAATCATCAACTTTTAAAGTGATTTCGGTTGTAAAAGCTAAAGTTCCTTCGCTTCCGCAAAGTAATTTTCCGAAGTTAATTGTCGGTTCTGTCCCGCCAAATAATTCTGATCTCAGCAGAATATCAACAGCGTAACCTGTATTTCGCCTGTGAATTTCCGGTTTCGGGAACTCTTTTATAATTTCTTCCTGAACCGCTTTTACTGAAAGTTCATTGTAAACGCTTTTATATATTTTATTTTCTAAAGAATCGCCTTTGGTTTTCTCGATAAATTCCGCCGAAGTCAGTTCTCCAAAAGCCACCTCAGATCCATCGCTCAAAACGGCTTTTACCTCCACAATTTTATCACGAGTAACACCATATCGAATTGAAGTTGTTCCAGATGAATTATTTCCCACCATTCCGCCAATCATTGCGCGATTTGAAGTTGATGTAATGGGAGCGAAAAATACGCCGTGCGGTTTTAAAAATAAATTCAGTTCATCTCGAATAACGCCAGGCTGAACCGTAACCGTTTTTTTCTCTGCATTATAACCTAAAATTTTGGTAAAATTCTTCGAAACATCGACCACAAGTCCGTCGCCAACTGCCTGCCCTGCGAGCGAAGTTCCCGCTGTTCTGGGCGTAATCGAAATAGAATGCTGTGCCGCAAACTTTATCAATTTGCTGATATCTTCGACCGTTTTAGGAATAGCAACCGCATTTGGCCGAATCCGGTACACTGATGCATCTGTCGAATAAAGTGTTTTATGAAGATCATCGTATAAAAGTGTGCCTTCAAGCGTGCCGGCTAATTGCTCTAAATGAGATTGGGTCAACATGTAAATGGTGCTTTTCTTTAAAAATAGTTTCTCAAAACTGAGACCACAAATATAAAAATATAGCAGGTTAAAATGTGTAAAATGCCGATTTATCTTAACAGCCCGTCAACATTTTATAAAATTAAAGCCGAATTCTGTAAAGCACTAAAATATTGAAATGGCTAATTTTAAGAATTTACTTTTACGCCTTATTATTATGGAAAATTTCGTTCAGGACGTCTTCAAACATTTAGAAAACTATTATTACAGTATTGTCGATCTTACGCCAAAATTTATTCTCGCCATTGTTGTCATCCTCGTTTCGTGGTTTATTGCAACCAGAATTGGTATTTTCGCAGGAAACCGACTAAAAACCAGAATGCATGACCGACTTCTTGCCACTTTTATCGCCCGTTTAATTAAATCGGTTTTAATTATTATTGGAGTTTTGTTCATGTTCAAGATCATTGGACTTGACGGAATTGCGCAAAGCATGCTTGCCGGAGCGGGAATCTCTGCTTTTGTAATTGGTTTTGCCCTTAAAGATATTGGAGAAAACTTCCTTGCCGGAATTCTGCTGGCTTTTAAACGTCCGTTTTCTATTGGTGATATAATCGAAAGCAACGGCGTAAAAGGCGAAGTCATTAACCTCAACCTGCGCGATACCGAAGTAAAAAGCGACTCGAAAATCATTTATATTCCAAACGCGCTTTTAATAAAAAATACACTTATCAATTATAACAGTGAAGGCTTTCTCCTGCAGACTTTCACCGTTGGACTCGAATATGGTTCTGACTATACCCGTGCTATCGAACTCGTAAAAGAAGTTCTGGGAAACAGCGAAGATGTAACCGAAAAAGATCATGAAAACGCTGCCGTAATTACTGATGTTGCCGCTGCGGGTGTCATTCAACTCAATATTCGTTATTGGGTTAAAACGGCATCAACTACTGAAAATTCAGAATGCCGCTCTAAAATTATTGCTGCAGTTTTGAAGAAGCTGAAAGAAAATGAGTTTGTGTTGAAATAATTTTTTTGAGAGACAAAAGTTCAAAGCAGCAAGGCGACAGAGGTTTCTTCTCTACATAATTGTCATCCTGAGCGAAGTCGAAGGCTAATGAAAACGTAAATCTTCTTTTTTTAGAATTTGGTCTTGAAGCCGTGGGATAAAAATTGGAGGTTGTTTTTTACACCATTCAAAAAATTTAAGAAAAAAGCGACTACAAAATAATTTAGGTATAAAATAAAAAAATATATTTACATGCTTAAATTTCAGATTATAGCAATAATCTCATTTTTTGAATAAAGAACCAAAAACAAACTAAATCTGCTGCAATACATGGGGAAAATTACTTTTAAAAAATCTTTTTTAAAAATTGCTTTTGGAATTTTGCTGTTATTCTTCCAAGTACTGGAAGCGCAATCGCAAAAGACTGGAAAAACAAAAAAAACAGAAGCAGCTACTTACTGTGAAGCTGGTGGTAACAGCATTGATTTCGAATATATTGGTCAATTTAGGCTTGGTGCTTTCCTGGGACCAAATACCACCTCAACTGGCTACAGCGACCATACCAATATGGTTATAAATTTAGTAAAAGGAGAAACCTATTTATTATCTATTCATCCTGCTTGGAG
Source organism: Flavobacterium johnsoniae (assembly GCF_001879205.1). Taxonomy (GTDB): domain Bacteria; phylum Bacteroidota; class Bacteroidia; order Flavobacteriales; family Flavobacteriaceae; genus Flavobacterium; species Flavobacterium johnsoniae_A. Next base: position 32,060 of record NZ_MLFK01000007.1, on the reverse strand, counting down.
TAACGCTGCAAGTTTTTCTGCCGGTTACGGAGTTTGGATTGATTACAACGGAGATAAAGCTTTCAACTACGGCGATGAAATGGTTTGGTCAGCATTTGATGGAAGTTATAAAAAACCTATCACTTCTACCTTTAAAGTTTCAGAAAATGCCGTTACCGGAACTACAAGACTAAGAGTTGCTATGGAATTTGCTTACAGGCCAAATGCCTGCGGTTTATATAAATACGGCGAAGTAGAAGACTATACCGTCAATATCATAGAAGGTGTACCAAACAATCCTTTAGCTCCCGCAGCACCTGTAAGTCTTACTGCATCAGAAATTATAGAAACACAGTTTAAACTATCTTGGACACTTCCTGCAAATAATCCTGATGTAACGGGATACGATATTTATCAGGATCAGGTTCTTATTGCAAGTTCTGCAATACCCTCTTATACTGTTACGGGACTAGACCCTAAAACAAGTTATGTATATACTGTTAAAACAAAGAATGCAAATGGAATCAGCTCGCTTTCAAGCGAACCGATTGTTGTAACCACTATTCCCGATGTAACCCCTCCTACAATTCCGGGAGATTTTACTATTGCATCTCTAATGTCCAGAAAAGTAAATTTATCCTGGAGTCCCGCAACCGATCTTGTGAGCGGTAATAACATAACCTACAAAATATACAATGGAAATACACTCGTAGCAACAACTAAATCAAGTAATTATTTAATTACTGGTCTTAAACCGGGAACAGAATATTCATATAAATTATACGCCTATGATGAGGCCAATAATTTTTCGAATGCCGTGAATATTATTAAACTCACAACACCAGTTGATACTACTCCTCCAACTAAACCAACTGATTTGACAGCTTCTAATATTACAACATCTTCAGTTACTTTATCATGGACTGCTTCAACAGATAATGAAGAGATAGATAGTTATTATATTTCCGGAGGACCAAGCGGATTATGGCCAAAAGGTACACAAGCAACAATTTCTAATCTTCAAGAAGGAACAACTTACACCTTTACTTTAAATGCTGTAGATCCTGCAGGTCTTTATTCAGAAAGTGCGACAATTACAATAACCACTGTTGCTCTTCCTAAATACTGTGCATCAAAGAGCACAGACATTTCAAAGAAATTTATTAACTGGGTAACCTTTGGCACTATTTCCAATAATTCAGGAGTAGATGCAAGCGGTTACAGCGATTTTACAGCAAAATCAGCAAAAATAACCAAAGGGGTAAAAACAAGCATCTCTATTAATGCCTGGGTAAGTCCATCAGCTTCTGGTTCAAATAGATACTATGTATGGATTGATTATAATGGCAACAAAGATTTTGATGATCCAGACGAATTGGTTGTAAAAGGATCTACTTCTGCAGCATATCTCAACAATTTTATCACTATACCTGGCACTGCAATTACGGGCAAAACCAGAATGAGGGTAATCCTTAAAGAAGGAACTGCCCCAACGCCTTGTGAAACATTTGCCATTGGAGAAGTAGAAGATTATACAATAGAAATCCTGGACTCGAATTTGGGTATTGATGAATATGCCAAAAAATCTGAAGGTTATATTTTAAGTCCAAATCCTGCTCATGAAAAATTGTATATTGATAATGCAGCAAATGCCGATACTGCCTTTAAAATAATCAGCTCAAACGGACAAATTATAAAAGAGGGCAAAATAGATTCTAAAGGTATCGATATTCATAAACTCAGTAACGGAATATATATAATAGAACTAAACGATGGTGAAAAATCTATAGCGAAGAAGTTTATAAAAAATTGATTTGTTTTTCTTTAAATAAAAATACAGCCCCTTGATATATAATTAAGGGGCTGTATTTTTTATTGAGTTTACCAAGAAGTGAGATATAACAAATTTGAATTTTCAGAAGCTTTTCCTGCTGTCCGTTTATATCTTTTATAGCCTTTTATTTTATTTTCATAGAAGTTATGTCAGAGCGAAATCTTTAAAACATCAATATTTCACACCAATAAAACGCTTTCTTGACTGCTTCATTTCACTATAAATATTTCATCTCAATGGATTTTTTGTTAATTCTTGTAATTCGAAACAATAAAATCTCTTTTTTCTAAATTTATATGCAAAATAATCCCATTTTAGCGTTTCCAAATTAAATGCATTTTTAAGATTACTTGAAATGAATAAAAATATAAAAGCTCTCTATAATATTGCCCAAAAAGAAACCCGAAAAATACTAGGTTTAATGTCAGGAACTTCACTTGACGGACTTGACTTGGCACTTTGTGAAGTTTCTGGCGAAGGCGGAAACACAGTGGTAAAAATCGAACAGTTTGAAACCGTTGATTACGACGAAGATATTAAAAACGAAATCAGAAAAGTTTTTGCTAAAAAAACAATCGATTTTCAGCATTTGGTTTTGCTAAACGAATGGATTGCAGATTTACATGCCGGAATGATTAACGATTGTCTCTCTAAATGGAATATTCCTGCAAATGAAGTCGATTTAATTGCTTCACACGGACAAACGGTTTTGCATGCGCCGAAATTTCTGCATCAGCAGGAAAAATTCCCCAATGCAACCTTACAAATTGGCGACGGTGATCATATTGCTGTAAAAACCGGAATCATCACTTTATCTGATTTCAGGCAAAAACACGTTGCTGCAGGCGGCGAAGGTGCGCCCCTGGCTGTTTATGGCGATTATTTGTTATTCAGCAAAAAAGGCGAAAACCGAATTATGCTCAACATGGGCGGTATCGCGAATTTCACTTATTTACCTGCATCTCAAAACGCCGAAGAGGTTTTTGTAACCGATACCGGAACTGCCAATACGCTTATTGACATTTTCACTAAACACTATTTCCCTGAAAAAAGCTTCGATAAAGATGCTGCAATTGCCAAAACCGGAATTGTAAATCAGGAATTTTTAAGTGAATTAAAAAGCGATGCTTTCTTCCAGAAAAGCTTCCCAAAAACCATTGGCCAGGAATTGTTCAATCATGATTTTGTAAACTCGACTTTGGTAAAATTAGGTTTACAAAATATTTCGGCACCAGATTTGCTTGCGACTTTAACACGCCTCAGCGCCGAAACGATTGCCGAAGCAGTTTTGTTTGTAGTTGAAAATACTAAAACACCAATCGAGGAGTTTACAGTTTATATGTCTGGCGGAGGTGCAAGAAATCCGTTATTGGTGAGCTGGTTACAGGAATTATTGTCTTGTAAATTTGAAAAAAGTGACGTTCTCGGGATTTCAGGCGATGCAAAGGAAGCTGTTTTATTTGCCGTTTTGGCCAATGAAACTGTTGCGGGAGGAAATTATAATTTTGGTTCGCAAAAAGGGATTCCATCTGTAACAATGGGGAAAATTTCTTTTCCGGATTAAAGAATAAGTTTGCCACAGACTAAACGATTTAAAAGATTAATCCATAAAATCCTTTAATCTGCGGCCATAAAAAAGTTGTCACGAATTTCACGAATTATCACTAATTATTTCTTTTTATTTTGAAAATAAAATTAGTGTTATTAGTGCAATTCACAGCAAAAAAAATTACAACCATATAATTTCTCAATTATTAATTATAATCGGTTAAAAAAACTATTTTTGGTTCTTGTTAAAAAAAGATTGAAATGCATAAAAATCAGCACTTACTATTCTCTATCATATTTTTATTTTTCTTCGGATGGAAATCTGTTTCACAAGAAAAGATAATGCATCCTAAAAATGAATTTAGAGGTGTCTGGATCGCGACAGTAGTAAACATTGACTGGCCAAAAACAGCAATTGACAATGTTGAAAAAGAAAAAGCTGATTATTTAGAAATTTTAAATACATATAAAAAACTAAACTATAACGCTGTTATCGTTCAGATTAGAAGTGTTGGCGATGCTTTTTATCCATCAGAATTTGCGCCATGGTCAAGATTCTTAACAGGAAAAGAAGGTGTTGCTCCAAATCCGTATTACGATGCTTTGGCCTGGATGATCGAAGAAGCACATAATCGAGGTTTTGAATTTCATGCGTGGCTGAATCCATATCGCGCAACTTTCGATTTAAACAAAAACCTTTTAAGCCCAAACCACGATATTTTTAAACATCCGGAATGGATGATCGAATACGGCGGAAAATGGTATTACGATCCTGCATTGCCTGAAGTTCAGGCACATTTAACAAAAGTAGTTAAAGAAGTTGTAGACAAATATGACATCGATGCAATTCACTTTGACGATTATTTTTATCCGTATGCCGTTCCCGGAAAAGTCTTTAACGATTCGGCTTCATATAAAAAATACGGTTCGGGTTTAAGTCTTTCTGATTGGCGACGCGCCAATGTGAGCAACTTTGTACACACGATTTCAACCACTATAAAAGCAAGCAAACCATGGGTTCAATTCGGAATCAGTCCGTTTGGGGTTTGGCGCAATAAATCTCAAGATCCGAGAGGTTCTGAAACGCAGTCGACTTCAAATTATGACGATTTATATGCTGATCCTATGTTATGGATGGACCAAAAATGGATCGATTATATCTTGCCTCAATTGTATTGGAGCATGAACAACACAAGAGCTTCTTACTCAAAATTAGTAAAATGGTGGTCAGAAAACTCTAATAACACGGCTGTTTATATAGGTCATGCTTCTTACAAAATCAGGGCAGACAGCGATAAAAGCTGGAATTTTGCAACTGAAATTCCAAATCAGGTTGATTTTGCCAGAAGTTTTAAAAACGTTTCCGGAAGTGCATATTTCAGTGCTAAATGGTTCATGAATAAAAACTTTGACATTGTTCGTCTTTTAGAAGAAAACCAATATAAGTATCCCGCAATTCCTTTGGCGGTTCCTAATCTGAAACGTATTATTATTGACAATCCGGTTTTTACTGAATTTACAAAAGACAGCTTAAAATATACTTTCAGCATCAAAAGTCCGCTAAATACAAAAGTGCGTTATATTGTAATTTATGGCGGTGAACATATTTCGAAAATCAATACAAACGATGCCACGAAAATAATCGATAAAGTAAGAGCTGTTGAAAAAGACGGTGTTATTTCATTTTCTATTCCTGCAGAAAAAATCAATCAATATAAAGCTTGCGCTGTGACATTTATTGATTATTTTGCAAACGAAAGCACACCAGCTGCTGCCGATTTAAAAAAGAATTTTAAAATTTATTCCCCTGCTCAGCCAAATGAAAATAGATAACAAACCCTGGTTTTGGATTCCGCTTCTTAACTTCGCTTCCGGATTACCGTATGCCGTAATTATTTCCGTTTCGGTAATTATGTACAAAAATCTGGGTATTACAAATGAAGACATTGGCGTTTACACCAGTTTGTTATATCTGCCGTGGGTAATTAAACCTTTGTGGAGTCCGTTTATTGAACTGCACGGAACCAAAAGAAAATGGTTTTTATCTATGCAGTTACTCATTTCAATAGCCTTTTTATTAGTTGGATTAACGATTCCTGCGAATGGATTTTTTATGATGACTCTGGCGATTTTCTGGGTTGCTGCTTTCGCTTCAGCATCTAATGATATTGCCAGCGATGGTTTTTATTTATTGGTTTTACCAGAAAATCAGCAGTCCTTTTTCCTCGGAATCAGAAGTACTTTTTATAGACTTTCGTTATTAGCCGGAAATGGATTAATTGTACTTTTTGCAGGTTATTTAGAACACAAATACGGCGACAATACAAAAGCTTGGTCTTATACCATGATCGCAGTTGGATTATTAATGACTTTTATAACCGTTTATAATTTTATTTTTACTCCAAAAAACGAAATAAACGCTGTTGCAAATATCAAAGAAGAACATCAAAATCAAAACTTCGCAACGGTTTTCATCAGCTTTTTCAAGAAAAAACAAATCGGATTAATTTTGGCTTTTATTCTGGTTTTCAGATTAGGAGAATCACAATTGCTTAAAATGCTAAGTCCGTTTTTATTAGATGGGAAAGAACTAGGCGGAATGGGTTTAGATACTGAATCCGTTGGAATAATTTACGGAACTTTTGGTGTTGGCGCTTTGACTTTAGGCGGCATTTTAGGCGGCATCGCGATTTCTAAACAAGGTCTTACTAAATGGATGCTTCCTATGTTTTTAACGATGCACCTTCCAATTATTGGATTTATTTTGTTAGCATTCTTTCATCCAACCTCTATTTATTATATTTATGCCGTTGTGATTTTAGAACAATTTGGATACGGTTTTGGATTTACCGCTTTTATGATGTACTTAATTCATGTTGCCGAAGGAGAATCAAAAACAGCTCATTATGCACTTGCAACCGGTTTTATGGCAATGGGAATGATGCTTCCGGGAATGCTGAGCGGTTATATTCAGAAATATTTAGGCTATGATAACTTCTTTATTTGGGTTTTGATAGCTACAATTCCAGGTCTTATTTTATCACGCTTTTTAACTTTCCCGAAAGATTTTGGGAAAAAATCTGAAGAAGTTTAACCCCAAATCAAACATCTTACATATGGAAATCAATGAAAATCTGCAGGCCGAACGCAACCTGAAAGGAACTGAGTTCGAGAAAACCGGAAATCTTGAAAAAGCAATTGAATTATATGAGGAAAATGCCGCGGAAAGCTTTAAAGGAAATCATCCTTATGATCGACTGGCTACGATCTACAAAAATCTAAATGATCTCGACAATGAAATCAGGATTTTAGAAAAAGCTATTGTAGTTTATGAAGAAATTACAATCGAAGACCGACTGGAAGGGCTGCCAAAACTTTTCCGTTTCAAAAATCGATTAGAAAAAGCGATTGAAACCAAAAAACAATTAGCGAAACAAAAGAAAGCAAAATTGAAATAAAACATTCTTTTAAACACATAGTCCCGATATCTATCGGGATTAACTGAAAAGAATAAAAAGAAAAAACTCGTTTCTCAACATATAGTCCCGAAGTGTCGGGATGTATTTAAATAAAGTGAAACGGTTTTTCCAAGAATTAAATACTATGTTTCTATGTATTAGAAAATTAAAATATACCAATCTAAGCATTCTAAATCATGAACATAAAACGAACAAATTCCGATGATATTGATTTTATAAGTTTGGTTGCTTTATTAGACCAGGATTTAGCCATTAGAGACGGCGAAGATCATGCGTTTTACAATCAATATAATAAAACTGATAAGATAAAACATACCATCGTTTATTATGATAACGGGATTCCTGCCGGATGCGGCGCTTTTAGAGAAAAAGAAAGCGGTACAACCGAAATCAAGCGCATGTACGTTCATCCTGATTATCGTAAAAAAGGTATCGCCTCTGCTGTTTTAAAAGAATTAGAAATCTGGGCCAAAGAAATTGGCTATACATATACGGTTCTCGAAACTGGAAAAAAACAGCCCGAAGCTATAAACTTATATCAAAAATTAAATTATACCATAATTCCAAATTATCCGCCTTATGAAAAGATGGATAACAGTGTCTGTATGAAAAAGACTTTATAATAATGAAAATGACAGCTCAAGCATTACGACAAAAAGTGGGACAATTCTTTTTTCCTGCTGTTTTCATCAATGATACCGAAGAAAATATTCAGGAAACCGAACGCTTAATCAAAGAACATAATATTGGCGGACTAACCTTTTTTCACAGTCGTGCGAGCGCTGCAACCAATTATGAAAGCAAGAAAAAAGTTGTTTTTAATGATGACAGCTATCAAAAAATTAAAGATCTTATAGTTCGTTACCAAAAAGCGGCTTCTACTCCACTTTTAATCAGTATTGATGCAGAATGGGGATTGGCAATGCGTATCGAAAAAACACCTCAATATCCGTATGCTATTACACTTGGCGCTTTACCTTCAACTAAATCTGATTTGGTTTTTGAAGTTGGAAAGCAAATTGGTTTAGATTTAAAAGCAGCCGGAATTCAGTATAATTTATCGCCTTTGGCAGACATCAATAATAACCCAAACAATCCGGTTATTGGATATCGTTCTTTTGGTGAAAACAAAGAAAAAGTCGCCAATTTTGCTCTTGAATATTTAAAAGGAATGTCTGAAGCGGGTGTTTTAGGCTGTCTGAAACACTTTCCCGGACACGGAAATACCAATGTCGATTCGCATTTGGGATTACCTGTTTTAAATGAGACATTAGAAGAATTAATGGAAAACGAATTGTATCCGTTCATAAAAGGAATTGAAAACAATGTCGACTCTATAATGATTGGTCATTTGGCTGTTCCGAGTTTAAATGACGGAAAGGATACTTCCGCAACATTATCAAAAGCCGTTATTCAGGATCTTTTACGTGATAAATTAGGCTATGATGGTTTAGTGATTTCTGATGCTTTAAATATGCATAGTGTTTCAAAACTATATGAAACAAAAGGTCATTTAGAATGGGAAGCTTTCAATGCCGGAAATGATGTTTTGTGCTTTGCTGAAAATGTTAAGGAAGGGATTGAAGAAATCCTGAAAAATGCTTCACCGGAAAGAATTGAAGAAAGTTTCAACAGAATCATGAAAGCCAAAGAAAAGGCCGGAATTCTCTCTGCAAACAATTTTACCTCAGGCGAACTAAACTTTAAAAAGACTTCAGAATTAAACCTTCAGATTGCTGAAAACGCTATAACTAAAATTATCGATAATTCAAATTTAGAATTGGCAATTGAAGCACAGAAAAATAACAAACTTGCAAAACTGAGTTTATATAAAAATACCGATAATACGTTTTTTTCGACTTTAAATTCAAAATTAACTTCGCCGGAATTTGCTTTTGAAAATCCGGAAGTTTCAAATATTTCATTAATCAGCAAAGAACTAGAGAATTTTGAAACTATTATTATTTCATTATTTGTTCCAAAAGCAAAACCAATGAATAATTTTGAAATTGACGATCAGGTATTAGATTCACTTTCAAATTTGCTGCAAACCAAAAAATGCATCGTCTATGTTTTCGGAAATCCGTACGTTTTACCGATAATTCCAAATCTCAAAAGGGCTTTCGGCTTAATTCAGGTCTATCAGGATTTCGAAGAATTTCAAAAAACAGCAGGAATTCAATTTTTAGAAAATATTCCAGGCAATGGGATTCTTCCGGTAAACATTGACATCCAATAACTTATAAATTCATATAGCTAAAATTTATCAACTTATAAATATTAATAATCACATCTTATTGTAAGTACCTGTACTTATACCCTACTTTTGCATCAGAAATAAATTTTTAACGTAAAACGAAAAATATGTCTTTAGTAGGAAAAAAATTCCCAAGTATTGCAGTAGATGCTATCTCAGAAATGGGTGACAATTTAAAAATCAACATTTTTGAAGAAGCAGTAAACAACAATAAAAAAGTACTTTTATTTTGGTACCCAAAAGATTTTACTTTTGTATGTCCAACTGAATTACACGCCTTTCAAGCTGCATTACCAGAATTTGAGCAAAGAAATACTATCGTAATTGGTGCTTCTTGCGACACAAACGAAGTTCACTTCGCTTGGTTAAATACTCCAAAAAACAATGGTGGAATCGAAGGTGTTACTTACCCAATCTTAGCTGATACAAACCGTAACTTAGCTAACATTTTAGGTATCCTTGATATTGAATCTACAAGCTACAGCGAAGATACTGATTCAGTGATCATCGAAGGTTCAAACGTAACTTACAGAGCTACTTACCTTATTGACGAAACTGGAAAAATCTTCCACGAAAGTGTTAACGATATGCCATTAGGACGTAACGTAAACGAATACCTAAGAATGGTTGACGCTTACACACACATCCAAACTAAAGGTGAAGTTTGTCCTGCAAACTGGGAAGCTGGTAAAGAAGCTATGTCTGCAGACAGAGTTAGTACTGCTGAATACTTAAGCGCTAATTAAGCTGCTAAGATACTAAGGTTCTAAGATGCTAAGTTTTTCAACTTAACTTTTGAATCTTAAATACAATTCTACAATAAAAGTCAAGAGATTCTAAGATTAAACTTAGATCTTAGAATCTCAACGACTTAAAAAAAACATCAAATAAATCCACACAAAGTTATTCGGTTCAAGAGCAAACTCAGCATCTTAGAACCTTAGCAACTTGGTGTCTTAAAATAAAAAACTATGTTAATCGACTTAAACGAAGATACGTTAGCAGATTTAGTTGCTAAAAACGAAAAAGTAGTAGTACAATATTCAGCTTCATGGTGTGGAAACTGCCGTATTATGAAACCAAAATTCAAAAAATTAGCAACAGAAAATGAAGCTATTACTTTTGTTTTGGTTGATGCAGAAAATTCTCCTGAATCAAGAAAATTAGCTAATGTGAGCAATCTTCCAACATTTGCAACTTTTGTAAACGGACAATTAGTTGGCGAAACTCAAACCAACAAGCAAGAAGTTTTAATCGATCTTGTAAACGCAATTGCTTAAATTTAGATTAGTTAGACTGGCTTAGATTTTTAGACTTCTTAGAAAGTGGTCTAAAAACTTTAAAAAAGTCTAAGAAGTCTAAGAATGTCTAAAAATCTAAGAAGTCTAAAATTATGAAATTACCAGTAATAAAGCAGTTAACGCAGTTCATCGAAGAAAACGATCAGGATTATATCATAGAAACGATCGAAGTTCTGGAAGCTATGACCGAAATTCCTTCTCTAAAAGACGAAGAATTAGATGTAATTGGCGAATTGATTTCGAATATGTACGGTGCTCTTGAAGTACACAAAATGGTTTCTCAGGGAACAGATAAAAAAGAAGCTCTTAATGCATTTATGAAACGCGTTTTAGGCTCAATAGATAAATAAACCAGTCTTTTCCAAAAACATGACTTTAATTGCGTCTCCCCAAGAGGCGCTTTTTTTTGTTTACCGCTTTTTAAGTTACAATTCTCAGTCTCAGGCTGAGCGAAGTCGAAGCCCGGCCAAAGTAAATCTACAAGGATTACTAACTTAGATTATGGAGTTCCCTGCGTGGTCTTCGACTTCGCTCAGACTAACATTTCCAATATATAATTCGTGAATTCGCGGCCATCCAAAAACCATCCTTAATCTCTCCTTAAACGAATAACAAATACTTTTAGATTCAAATATTAATCCTTACTTTTGAGCCTCATTAATTTTAAACAAAAATCATGGCTTCAATCACATTAGGAGGAAATCCAGTTCATACATCAGGCGAATTACCAGCAGTTGGTTCAAAATTAGCTGACTTCAAATTAGTACAAAACGATTTATCTGTTGCTTCATTAAGTAACTTCGCTGGCAAAAAACTAGTTTTAAATATTTTTCCAAGTGTTGACACAGGAACTTGCGCTGCATCTGTTAGAAAATTTAATCAAAGTGCCAGCGGATTAGAAAACACTACTGTTTTATGTATTTCCAGAGATTTACCTTTCGCTCAAAAACGTTTTTGTGGTGCCGAAGGCTTAGAAAATGTAGTTAATTTATCTGATTTTCAAGAAGGAAGTTTTGGTAAAGCAAACGGTTTGGAAATTGTTGACGGGCCTTTAGCTGGTTTACACTCAAGAGCCATTATTGTAGTTGATGCTGACGGAACAATCACTCACACAGAACAAGTTGCAGAAATTGCAAACGAACCAAATTACGAAGCAGCTTTAGCAGCACTATAATATTTTCCAATAAATGGATTTTCAAAAAGATAATACCTTTGTTACAGGTCGGCTAAAGAGCGTGACTTATGCTTTTAAAGGAGCTGTAAAACTTATCAAAACAGAACACAGCGTTATGGTTCAATTCTCATTGGGAATTATTATGACCATTGCGGGGTTCTATTTTCATATTTCTCAAACCGAATGGCTTTGTCAAACCTTAGCCATAGGTTTGGTTTTAAGTGTTGAAGGATTAAATACGGCTGTTGAAAAAATTGCCGATTTTATCCACCCCGATTACAGCAAACGTATTGGGTTTATTAAAGATATTGCTGCGGGAGCGGTATTTTTTGCCGCCATGACAGCAATAGCAATTGGCTTGATTATTTATATTCCAAAATTTATATAGGCGGAAGCAAGAATGGCAAAAACAAAAAAAGAAACTGTAGACAAAAAAACCGAATCAAAAGTCGCAAGCATCAGATCTTGGACATTATCCAAACAACAAAAATTTGTGTTGGGCTGCCTTTTGGTACTCTTTTCTATTGCGTTACTGGTTGCATTTATTTCTTTTTACGTAAATGGACAATGGCAGACCGATCAAAGTGCGGTTAGCCAGCTCGGAGATCGTGAAGAAGTGGTACAAAACTGGCTCGGAAAATTCGGAGCTTTTCTTGCCGATTTAATTGTTTACCGTGGTTTCGGAATCGCATCTTTTATAATTGTTCGTTTATTCTTTTTAACCGGATTATTTCTGGCATTAGAACTTTCGACCAAAAAATTAAAAAACACCTGGTTCTGGGATTTATTTGCCATTATTATTGTCTCTGTTTTATTTGGATTTTTCGCAACTTCGGCACCGGAATTAGGCGGAACGATTGGTTATGAACTCAATCTTTTCCTTCAGGATTATATAGGAAAAACAGGAACTTTACTGACTCTGCTTTTCGGGTTGATTGTTTATTTGATTTTTAAAATAAAATTATCTCCGGAAAAAATTCAATCTTATTTTGATTCAACTAAAAAAGAATTCAAGTCAGAATTGGGGTCCTTAAAACCAACTCCGCAGCCAGAGAGTGCTTATAATTTAGAGGAATTTGCAATTGAAGAAGATCCTGAGTTAGATAATATTCATCTAAAAACAGAAGATACCCAATTCGAAATCAACAAAGAAGCTTTAAAACCAACGATTAACCATTCATCAGAAATTGATTTGAATCCGGTGGTAAAACCGCTTCAAATGAATATCAATCCGGTAACAGAAACTCCGGCTCATAACGAAGAATTTGTTATAGAAAAAGCCGAAGAAGAGGACATTATCGAAGAAAACCTTGCCTCTCGCCTGGTTGCAGATTTTGGGCTGTTTGATCCAACTTTGGATTTATCGAATTACAAATTCCCAACCATCGATTTACTAAAGGAATATTCGACTGGAGGAATTACAATTAACCAAGAAGAATTAGAAGAAAATAAAAACAAGATTGTAGACACACTTCGTAACTACAAAATTGAAATTGCACAGATTAAAGCCACTGTTGGGCCATCTGTTACGCTATACGAAATTGTACCGGAAGCTGGTATCAGAATTTCTAAAATTAAGAGTTTAGAAGATGATATTGCCCTGTCGCTTTCGGCATTGGGAATTCGTATTATTGCACCAATTCCAGGAAAAGGAACAATTGGTATCGAGGTTCCGAATAAGAATCCAACCATGGTTTCAATGAAAAGCGTTATTGGTTCTGCAAAATTCCAGGAAGCTGAAATGGAACTGCCAATTGCTTTAGGAAAAACTATTTCTAACGAAACTTTTGTTGTTGATTTAGCAAAAATGCCTCACTTATTGATGGCAGGAGCAACAGGACAAGGAAAATCAGTTGGATTAAATGCGGTTTTAACTTCGCTTTTATACAAAAAACATCCGGCCGAAGTAAAATTTGTTTTGGTCGATCCAAAAAAAGTAGAACTTACGCTTTTCAATAAAATTGAAAGACATTATTTAGCCAAACTTCCAGATACTGAAGACGCTATTATTACAGACAACGCAAAAGTAGTAAACACTTTGAATTCACTTTGTGTTGAAATGGATAACCGTTATTCTTTATTAAAAGATGCGATGGTTCGTAATATTAAGGAATACAACGAAAAATTCAAATCGAGAAAATTAAATCCGGAAGCCGGCCACCGATTCTTACCTTACATCGTTTTGGTTGTCGATGAGTTCGCCGATTTAATTATGACAGCAGGAAAAGAAGTTGAAATTCCGATTGCACGTCTGGCCCAATTAGCACGTGCTATTGGTATTCACTTAATTATTGCCACACAAAGACCATCGGTAAACGTCATTACTGGTTTGATTAAAGCGAATTTCCCGGCGAGAATTGCATTTAGAGTAACATCAAAAATTGACTCCAGAACAATTCTTGACACGCAGGGAGCTGATCAGTTAATTGGCCGCGGAGATTTACTATACACTAATGGAAACGATGTTGTTCGTGTTCAATGTGCCTTTATTGACACTCCGGAAGTAGAAAAAATTACAGATTTTATAGGTGGACAAAAAGCGTATGCTACGGCTTATTTGCTTCCAGAGTTCGTTGGAGAAGAAACTGGCATTAATCTTGATATGGATATTTCTGAAAGAGATACCTTATTTAGAGAAGCTGCCGAGATTATTGTCAATGCACAACAAGGTTCTGCTTCATTACTGCAAAGAAAATTAAAATTAGGTTACAACAGAGCCGGTCGTTTGATCGATCAGCTGGAAGCAGCCGGAATTGTTGGCCCATTTGAAGGCAGTAAAGCAAGAAGTGTGAACATTTTAGATTTGAGTGCTCTTGATCAATTTTTTAATAATGAACAAAATTAACCCCATCATGAGAACAAAAATTCAGGAAATCAAAAACAATTCTATCACTAACATGACTAAAAAGTGTTTTCAAATAGCTGCTTTATTGCTTTTGAGTTTCATTTCTATTCAGGCTCAGGATAAAAAAGCCAAAGATTTATTGAACGAGGTAACTGCAAAAATAAAAAGCTACGATAATATTGTTATTGATTTTAAGTATTCTCTAAATAACGCAAAAGAAAATATCAATCAGGACAGTAAAGGAAACGTAACCATGAAAGGAAATCAATATGTATTAAATTTTATGGGCGTTACCAAAATTTTTGACGGGCAAAAAACCTATACAATTGTTCCTGAAGACGAAGAGGTTACTGTTTCTAAAGTAAATGAAAAAGACGATAATGCTATTACGCCTTCAAAAATGCTTACTTTCTTCAATTCTGGTTATAAATACAATATGGACATTGTTCAAAATGTGAAAGGAAGAAAAATTCAATACATTAAATTAGCGCCAACAAGCACTAAAGACCAAAGAAAAGAAATTTTATTAGGTATTGATGTTCAGACTAAACACATCTATAATTTGATTGAAACCGGAAAAAACGGAACAAAAACAACTTTAACCGTTAATTCTTTTAAAACCAATCAGCCATTATCAAAAAATCAATTTACCTTTGTAGCGAGTAAATACCCGAAATACTACATCAATAAATTAGATTAATCAGAAGGTTGAAAATACTAGACAAATACTTATTAAAGACATTCTTACTTACATTTACTACGGTATTTGTAATCTTATTTTTCATATTCATACTGCAAACAGTATGGCTATTTATATCAGAACTAGCAGGTAAAGATCTCGACTTAATACTAGTCGTGAAATTCCTGCTTTTTTCTATGCCCCGCATTATTCCGCTGGTTTTACCGCTTTCGGTTCTATTGGCTTCGATTATGACTTTCGGAAATTTAGCCGAAAATTACGAATTCGCAGCTATGAAATCTTCGGGAATATCCCTTCAGAGAGCTATGCGGGTTCTAATCGTTTTTATATTCGTTTTGAGTATAGTAGCATTTTGGTTTGCCAACAATGTTATTCCGTATGCCGAATATAAGTTCGTTAACTTCCGTAAAAACATCGCTCAGGCAAAACCAGCAATGGCAATCGCCGAGGGCCAGTTTAATGATGTTGGCACTTACAACATCAAAGTCAATAAAAAATCCGGCGAAAACGGAAACATCTTAACCGGAGTTACAATTCACGAAAAAGCAGTTAATATTGGCGAAAACAAAACCGTTATTAAAGCCAAAGACGGAGAATTAATAAGTAATGAAAAATCAAGTATTTTAAAACTGGTTTTAAATGATGGTTACTATTACCAAGATGTTACTCCAAAAAAATACGAAGAACGCGCTAAACTGCCCTTTATTAAAGCTGCATTTAGAAAACATATTATTAATATTGATTTATCTGAGTTAAACAAAGTTGATGACAGCAAAGAAAGTATTGCCGGAACAAATGCAATGCTTAATGTAAATGAGCTTCGTTACACTTTAGATTCCTTAAATAAGAATCTGGACAATGAAATCATTTCATTTTCTGAAAACATAAATCAACGTGTTGGAATTAGAAAATCGCTCGCTCCGAGTGAAATTGATAAAGCCAGAAACAAAAAAACGCTTCCAAACGATCTTTTGTCTTTATACACAAATAAGCAAAAATCTGACGTTTTAAAAATGGCCAGCAGTAATGTTACCAGTAACATTTACTCTATTGAATCGACTCAAAAAGATTTAAAAGACAAACAGCGGGACATCAACAAACATTTAACGGCATTGTATGAAAAGTTCGTTATTGCTTTTGCCTGCTTTTTAATGTTTTTTATTGGCGCGCCTCTTGGAGCCATTATCCGAAAAGGAGGACTAGGACTGCCAATCGTTTTTGCTGTTTTAATTTTTATTACTTTCCATTTCATTAATACTTTTGGGAAAAGATTATCACAAGAAGGCGGAATGACACCATTTATGGGATCATGGATGTCCTCTTTCATATTACTCCCGTTAGCTGTATTGTTAACATATCGTGCCACAAACGATAATGGATTAATTAATTTTGATGCGATAACCACTCCTATTTCACAACTATTTCAAAAAATTTCTGAGCGGTTTTCTCCTGCTCAAAACAAACAATAATTATGTCAACAAAAATCCAGCTTAATACCATTGAGGAAGCTATAGAAGATATTCGTCAAGGTAAAGTAATCATTGTAGTCGACGATGAAGACAGAGAGAATGAAGGCGATTTTTTGGCTGCTGCCGAAAAAGTAACCCCTGAAATGATCAATTTCATGGCTACACACGGACGTGGATTAATCTGCACGCCGCTTACGGAAAGCCGCTGCAAAGAACTTGATCTACGTGCTATGGTTACCAATAATACAGATCATATGGAAACTGCTTTTACGGTTTCTGTCGATTTAAAAGGAAATGGCGTAACGACTGGAATTTCTGCATCTGACAGATCCAGAACAGTACAATCATTAGTTGATCCAAATACAAAACCACACGATTTAGCTCGTCCCGGACATATTTTCCCTCTAATTGCAAAACAAGGAGGCGTTTTAAGAAGAACCGGACATACAGAAGCTGCGATTGATTTTGCAAGACTGGCCGGCTTTAAACCAGCTGGTGTTATCTGCGAAATTTTAAATGAAGACGGAACAATGTCTCGTTTGCCGGAACTTATAAAAGTGGCAAAGAAATTTGACTTAAAATTAGTTTCGATTGAAGACTTAGTTGCTTACAGAATGCAGCACGACAGCCTCATCATTAAAAAAGAAGATTTTGATATCGAAACCCGTTTTGGAACATTTAGATTGAGAGCTTACGAGCAAACTACAAATAAACAAATTCATATTGCCCTGACAAAAGGAACCTGGAATCTTGGAGAACCAATCTTAACCAGAATTCACTCTTCGCAGGTAAATAATGATTTATTAGGCACCTTAACTAATAATGCTGAACAGCAATTAGACGACATGTTTAAGGTTATTAATGAGAATGGTAGAGGCGCCGTGATTTTTATTAATCAGGATATGACAGCCGTAAATTTATTAAACCGAATTGCCGAACTTAAATCATTACAATCAAAAGGAACACTAAAAGCGCCTAAGATAATTATAGACAGTAAAGATTACGGTATTGGGGCTCAAATCCTTCACGATATTGATATCTCAAAAATTAGATTAGTTTCGAACACAGAACAAACAAAACGTGTGGGAATGATTGGATATGGCCTTGAAATTACCGAATATGTAACTTACTAATATATGGGAACAGTAGAAGAAAGAATTATAAAATCGGAGACACGTATTTTTAAAGCAGTTTTCCCAAGCACCACCAATCATTACGATACTTTATTTGGTGGAACTGCATTGCATTTAATGGACGAAGTGGCGTTTATATGTGCTACTAGATTCAGCAGAAAGAAAGTTGTAACCATTTCGACTGGCCAAATTGACTTTAAAAAAGCAATTCCGGCTGGAACTTTAATCGAGTTAGTCGCCAAAGTAGATAGTGTTGGAAGAACAAGCTGTAAAATTCACGTTGATATTTTTATGGAACAAATGTATTCTGAACTTCGCGAAACGGTAGTTTCTGGAACTTTTTCGTTTGTAGCTGTAGATGAAAACAAAAAACCAACCCCGATTTTAGATAATTTAGAGTAATTTTTAAAAAAAATAATTTTCAGAAACACTGACAATTAGACACTTAAAAATTAACTTAAAAAAACCGCTGAAAAAGTTTTTATAATCGGAAAAGCGCACTATATTTGCACTCGCAATCACAAAATGATCGCGACATACTGGAGAAATGGCAGAGCGGTCGAATGCGGCAGTCTTGAAAACTGTTGACTGTAACAGGTCCGGGGGTTCGAATCCCTCTTTCTCCGCTGAAAGCTTAAAAAGAGACTTTTCAAAGTTTGTAAAAAAGCTAAAAAATTTATAAACCCTGCAGATCATAACATTTGCAGGGTTTTGTATTTTATAAACATTTGCAAAAACACTCATAAATTTTCTGTGACAATCATGGCACAGCTTCAAGAAATCCAAGGTGTGCCATAAAACTTCACCTTATCAAGTAAAACGGACAAATAACATTTACATCGCATTCAACACAAGCATAATTCCACATTAACCCAGTCTATTAAGTTAATTACGATAGAGAACATCCTTGAGTTATTTTTCATTTTACTCCTCGGAATAATTTAACCTGCGATTTGTAAAAAGTAATTTATAAAATCTTGATGTACACTTTTTATGTGTTGATTCTTATACAGCATCGACAAAGCTATATATTTACTAAGGTCTTAATAATTTCAAACGGAACCATTGTATCCGCACAAGAGTTAAAGGCATACTTATAAATGCAAGTATTGCTTTGATGTTGTACTAGTTATTTTGGATGATATCTTCTGCACTTATACATTCAATTTCCCAAGTGCAAATCTGACGCAACTGAATGCGAAACTCCAGACCAGTAGGTTTTCTGGGAGGCACTCCTTTAACCAAACTATGAGCTTTATTTTCAATCCCATCAATAGTAACTGGGTCATAAACTACGTCACAGTTAAAAGGCGCCTGACGTATTGAACCAACATTCCAAGAAAGAACTCCGTTTCTCTCTGGAATTCTAGCTCTATTTAAAGTATCCTCAGGACTGCTAAATATAGCACGGTCCACCGAGAGTCCGTCATCGCCCTTGGCATCAAAAGCCATGGGCAGAATTTTTTTAATGGGATCTGTCTGAGAAAAATCAATGTGGGCCCGATTGATTCTCATGTAAACATCTTCCACATCTGCAATATTATATTCGTCGTGTAAAAGATCAAAAATTTCTGAGCCCTCAGCTGTCAAAGCAAGACCATTTTCCAGTGGAATATCTGGGCGCTCTTCCGCTCCTGAAAGTAAAGCATCATCTTGGCTATCTGTGTCCGGTATACTCATAAGTCACAAGAATTTAAATATTAACCGGCAGAGGCAGTGTGTTGAAATCAAAATCATTCAACTCAAATTCACCTCCTGATTTCTGCGCGTCACCATAATAAGAATAAAATGTCCCTTTGTTGCTATCTCCGTCGATGTTAAAGAAAATCTTAACCTCAGTATCCTCCCACAAAATATCAATACTTCCATTGGGCCCCTGATAGATTTTTGGCACCTGCATATTTTTTAATAAATTGACACGTATCCATTTGGAAAAACTTAACAGAAACATTACGGCTTTTTCCCAGTTCTCATAGGTGTATCCTGGAGAATTATTCTCGTCCCAGTCATCCTCTAAACCGTAGATATACTTCGATTTCTCTATTGCTTCTTCAAGTAGTAATTCGGGATTTTCATCCCTAGAAATCATAGATTCAGCCAGATCGTATGGGATGTAATTTTCGGTTGGATATATTGAATGTCGCATATAGGCTGGTAATTTGGGCATATTATCAATAGTTGCCGCAATGTGTCCCAATACCATAATATTCGAATCAAATATTCCATCTGAAATTCTTCTTGCATTCATTTTGCCCATAAACAAATTATCAAAGCCCCTCTTTTCCCTGACTGGTTGCATTTTGTAGTGAGACTTTTTGGACACCCATCCACCTGATGAATCTTTTTTAATTCGGCCAGATTCTGAGGCTCCCCCAATGAAATGCAATGATTTTCCAGGAAATAAATTACGCTCCAAATGGCGCTCGTTTTTTGGAAGATAATTTTTTTCTGAATCTAATTTTTGTGTAATATCCGCCATGTATTTTTTTTTAGATTTCTAAAAATCAAACCCCGACTTTTCTTTAATTTGAATTAAGGTTGATTCAGCATATTTTACAGCATTTTTCAAAGCTTCAAACTCAGCAGAATCAAGTGAAAATGACATTTCCTTATCCTGTTCATTTTCCCTGTAATCAATCTTCAACTTATGCACTAAAACGAAACCTTCCAGACCGCTTTTTAGAAAAACAGGTTTTATTTCATGCGTAATTCTAGTATTTGAAATCTGCTTTGAGTTATCAGATATCGCTCCAAGTGCAGCTAATGAAAATAGAATATCCTGACCCGCATTGAAAATGATATCATGTAAATCTTTTAACACAGATTCCAAAGCGTTATCTCTAAAACTCTCTGTCACAGTTAAATATTCCGACAATTCGGCATAAAGCCTTTCGTTATCGTAATTATACGTATCTTTTACTGTAATGAGACTCACGACCAGACCAAAAATCTCTTGGGCTTCACTATAATATAAATCGGAATTTCTAACCAAATGTTCTACAAAATCAATTGGCATCATGCCCTTCTTATAGGCGGACAATTCCTTTAAAAATTGATCCTTTACTCCTTTTTGCAGGCCTGTAAATAAAAGTAATCTCTCAATATCTTCCTCAGGAAATTTTATACTGTCCATATCTTAAAATAATTTTTAATCAAATATATACAATTAGACATTCAAGAATGATTTTTTAATTTAAAATTATGAAAATGGTCTAAAAAAAATTAATGGAACTAAACTACTAAAAAAATAAGAAAAATCTTTTTTTTATCAACTAATTTTTAAAAATGTTTTTACTTTTATACTCTTAACAACTTTATTAGAATACGCTATACAACATTATATGGCTAAAATGAATTAATATCGTTAAATACAAAGTTTCAAATATATACTGTAAACCGAATATTTGGTAAAATTTATCCTCTTCGGCTTTTCTTTTGTAGTTTACGTTTTACAAGAATTTGTTAAATTTAATTTTAAAAAATCTTAGGATTTCTGTTATTAATTTACACATAACAGCGTATTAAATTAACTAAAAGCAAATACTTCCATCAATAGAAAAAATACGAAAAACAATTATTCTTCAAGAAAAATTATAGGATTTGACGCCGACGTTATATTAATTATATACACATAAATAATAATTTCTATCTTTACTTTGGCAAGTGAAAGTGAATCGTGATCATTTGGATTGTCAAGTACATGCCCATGAATTATATTATGTCTCTCCTTTAAAAAATTATTTATAAAATCTTCCCATAGAGTTCTCTTTTTTTCATTTGTTTTCGTCACCGGATTGTAAATGCTTACATCAACAGTATATGGAAACGTTTGAGTAGATTTTTTTGTGTACTTTAATAACTTATTCCTAATTTTTAACATTTTTGTTTTCTGATCCTCAAAAACAACATCTAATTCTGATCCATCTAGCGATGAAAAAAAAAATTTTAATTCCAAATTTTTCTAAAATAGTTTCAAGTATTTGTGGTGTCGGATTTTTATTATCCACAAATAAAAAAGGAAGAGATACTAATTCACACTTATATTCCTTAAAAGCATCCCAAAGTCGATTCCTCAGAGTTTCAGACGACTTATCAGATTCATTTTGATGAATAAAATATCCACAATGAGTCCGAAATATTGCTTTTTTTATTTCATAAAATTTACAATTAGCATTTAAATCATCAATAACATCTTTAGCAATATCTTTATACAATCCTTCAAAATGACTTACAAGCATAACATGAGCTGAGCGACATAGAGATTGATACATTTCGATATCATCTTGATTAAGATAAGCTAATCTTAATAATCTTTCAACTTCATCAAACCTCCTTTCAATTTGCTCAAACCGCAAATTTATATATGTTTGGGTCATCTCAAGATTTCTTTAACTTTTTCAATTCTATATTTAAGTTTTGTTATATCTAGATAACTACCAGAAATAGATTCATAAAATTGTTCCTGCAAAAAAAGGTTTGCAAAATCTTCTTTATGAGAGCTAAATTCTTTGATATTTTCATTAAAAATAAGATCGTGACAACTAATTGCAAGAGCGTCAAAAACAGCAACATTATATTTGGATTGTAATTTTAATTTTCCTTGATCGTTTTTAAATTTCGCAAAAGCCGTTGGTCCAAAGTCGCGATTAATTATTTCAAAAGTTACTTCAAATTTTTCCTTAAGTATTGCCAATTCGATGTCATTAATAGTGGCATAATTTTTCATGGTTTCAGATAAGAAATCAGTAAAACCTCTATCTTTACTTTTCTTATAATTTTCATAGTTATTATTTATTAAAGTAAAAAATCGCAATACAATTTCAACATCTTCCATTTTTTTTACCCTATTATTTTCATCTGGATAAGCTGGATCAATCTGCAAAAGAGTTCTAAAATTGCTGTTGGTACAAAGTCTTTTGCAAAGTTCATTAAACTTTCCACTAAAAACAGCGTTACGTAGTTCTTGAGCTTCTAATTTAACGGATCCGGAATTTAGTCTTTCAAAAATATCAAATTTCACTTGCGAATCAATTGTTGAATCTATTCTCAAGCATTTAACACTTCTTTCCTCTAGTCTTCTAACTAAAAATGGAGGCAAATCTTTGTAATAACAACCATTAAGTTCCTCTAATGCTTCCAATCCAATTAATGCAAATTTATTTTTTAAATAATTAAACATTGCTGTGAGTCGTTGTTGACCATCAATTACAGAAAATCTAAATTCTTCTGTCTCTGAATCAACATCAACGTCTTGCGATATATATATTGTTGGAATTGGTATGTTTAAAATGAGACTCTCTATTAATCTTGATGAAGTTTTTTCATCCCATCTATGTCTTCTTTGATAATCAGGATCTAACTTTATGATTCCTCGCTCAATTTTTTTAATTAATGTTTCTATATCGTATTCAATACTTTGAGTCTTGACAGTACGTTCTTTTGCCTTTTCTTGCAATGAGCTAAGGCTATATTTTAAATTTTCCATAATCAAATATTTAAATTCAAAGATAATTTATTTCTGTAATCCTCGATGAACCAAAATTACAGTATTTAAATTACAACTGTTGGAAGTACATACTATTGTATATGATTCTTATTCTCCCAATCTACCAAGTATATTTTTACAGAATTTTGATATTTTTATAATGTGCTTAAAATCTAAACTATATCACGCCTTTTAGTTCTACATATACTATTTCCCAATTTTACTATATTTGCAAGTAATGAAAGAACACATAAGTACAGAAACTTTAAACCTGGAATCTCCAAGTGACTATTCCGATCGACTTGCAATTCAATATGCAAAATTTGTATCACTAAAGCATAAAAAAGAAAATGGTCAATTTTTTACACCTTCCTCCGTTGCAAATCTCATGGCATCATATTGTGATTACGACGAGAAAACTGTAACAGTATTAGATCCTGGATTTGGTTTGGGAATTTTAACCTGTGCGCTGATCGAAAATCTTATTGCAAAATGTAATCAGATTCGTAATATATCAGTAACTGCATACGAGACTGATTCCAATCTAATTTTCTACTCAGAGCTTGTCCTTAATTACCTAAAAATTTGGCTAAACAAAAAGAATATATCTTTTGAATATAAACTTTGTAATAATGACTTCATATTACATAATCTTACAATTATAAAAAATAATGATTACGAAAAATTCGATGTCATTATTTCCAATCCACCATACTTTAAATTGGGTAAAATGGATGAAAGAGCATTAGCTTCAAAGGGATTTATAAGTGGCGAATCCAATATATATTCGTTATTTATGTCTCTGTCTGTAAAATTATTAAAAAATAACGGAAAATTCATATCCATTACTCCAAGAAGCTTCGCTTCTGGAAAATATTTCAGAGGGTTTAGAGATAGTTTTTTTAATTCAGTCCAAATTGATAATATCCATTTATTTAAATCTCGCAGAGATACTTTTAATAGAGATAAAGTTTTGCAAGAAACTGTCATCATTAAAGCGACTAAAACCAACATATTATTGGATAAAAGAATATCGCTAACTTCAAGTAAGGGTATAAAAGACATTACAGAAAATAAAATAAAAAACTATTTTACTAAAGATTTAATTAACTTAGAATCTGCCGAAAAGATTCTTTATTTGCCAAGTAATAATTGTGAAATCTCCGTATTACAACTTGTAAATTCATGGACAAATCGATTATCTAACCACGATATTCAAATTTCAACAGGTCCTGTTGTATATTTCCGTAACCTAGATCATATCCGATATGAATCTAAAAAACAGACTGATGATATTGCACCTTTATTTTGGCTCCAGAATGTCGAAAAAATGAGTTTAAATTGGCCTAAAATTTTAAAAGAGAAAGGTCAATATATCATCGTCAATAAAGGTTCACAAGCTTCATTGTTGCAAAACAAAAATTATATACTTTTAAGAAGATTTAGCACCAAGGATGACAAAAGTAGATTGATAGCTGCTCCTTATTTTAGTAATTTTATCGAGACACAGTACATTGGAGTTGAAAACAGGGTAAATTACATATACCGGAAAGACGGACATTTAGAAGAAAACGAAGTTTCAGGTTTATGTGGTTTATTAAACAGTGAATTATTTGATACTTATTTTCAAATTTTTAATGGAAATGTAAATGTAAGTGCCACAGAACTTAGAGAAATGAAATTTCCAAGTTTATTTCAAATTAAAGAAATTGGGAACAAAATAATAGAATCGAATGATTATTCTATTTACAATATAAATACCATTGTAAATGAATTTTTTAAATTAGAAAACATATTTCAAAACTAAAAACTTATGCAAAATATTAATCTTTTAATAGAAGAATTGAATACAGGACGTAAAGAAATCAAAACAGATAGTTTTAGTATGTCGATTGGAGAAATTATCAATCTTTACAAAGATGGTGATTTAGAATTAGCACCGGCTTATCAACGCCTATTTAGATGGGATGACCAACAAAAATCGAAATTCATCGAATCTATTTTATTAGGTATACCGTTACCTCCTATTTTCGTTGCACAAAAAGAAAATAGTAAATGGAGTGTTGTCGATGGCCTTCAGCGATTGTCGACGATTTTGCAACTAACTGGAGAACTTCAATATAAAGACCAAGCAACAGGAGAAACTAAAAAAAAAGAACCTCTAAAATTAACCACGACCAAGAAGCTTCCTTCATTAGAAAACTTTACGTGGGAAACTTTAACAGACGATATAAAGAGAACATTAAAAAGAGCTAAGTTTAGTATCAATATAATCCTTACCGAAAATAGCATACAAGCACAGTACGAACTTTTTCAAAGATTAAACACTGGAGGATTACATCTTGAAGCGCAAGAAATTAGAAATTGCTTAATAATAATGCTAGATGAAGATTTCTACAATAAATTGGACGAACTAAAAAGCTATCCAGCATTTAAAAATTCTCTCAATTTACAAGAAGGAAAGTTCAACATTGAATACCATATGGAACTTATTTTACGTTTTTTTATTGCAAAACACAATAACATAGATTTTAGTACGTATCGAACATCCACTCTTCTACTAAGTGATTTTATTGATAATGAAACAATTAAGCTTATAAGTGATGATGATTTCAATCTTGATCAAGAAATACAAATTTTTAAAAGAACATTTGATTTTTTATATAAATCGTTAGGGCATGATGTTTTCAAAAAGTATAACACTGATAAAAACGAATTTGAGAGAGCATTTTCGAATTCAAGTTTTGAAGCAATAGCTTCCGGAGTAGCTCTAAACATAGACAAAATCGAAGACCAAAATGTAGAAGAATTTATCCAAAAGATTAAATCTATGTACTCTAATGATGATTTCTTAGAATTTTCGAAAAGAGGTAATAAAGCAATTTACAGAATGAAAAGTATGATCGATTTCTCAAAGGAATACTTTAAAATATGAAACTAAATAAACTTGAAGAATTACTAGAGGAAGACTTAGGTTGGAGAAAAAAGGAACTTTCTGACTTAATACTCATTGCTAAACAAACTGGTGAAGAAGTAGTGCTAAAATCTATAATCTTACTTCTATATGCTCATTGGGAAGGATATATAAAAAGAAGTAGTAAGTTATATTTAAATTATATTTCTGATTCAAAAAAATTTTTAAATGAACTAACAGAAAACTTTAGAGCAGTTATTCTTAAGGGAATAATAAATCAATGTATTGCATCCAAAGAAGCTTTAACTCTTCAGAATGAACTAATCGTTTTATCAAAATTATCCAATGCTGATAAGATTAAATTTAAAATTAAAACAGGATATAATAACGAAAGTAATGAGCTAGATGTTGAAAATGATTTCGACAATACGATAATAAATACCCATTCTAATCTTAATCCTAAAGTTTTTAAAAATATTTTGTCTGTAATTGGTCTCCAATACAAAACTCAAATTGAATCAAGAGAAAAATATATAGACTCCCATCTTTTGGCTAACAGGAACTCTATTGGGCATGGAAGCAGATTAAAGAAACAAATTAGTGAAGATTTCGCTCTTGAAATTAATGATATTGAAAAATTAAGAGATGTAATATTTTCAATAATTGATAATTTTAGTGATGAACTTGTTGAATATTGTAAAGAAGAATATTTTCTAATTTCGAATCAACACAAACTTACATCATATATCGAGTTAAAAGAGCTAGAATTATCAAATACATTTAAATATATTGATGAAAAATATTCTTAATATCAATGCTTATAAAATATGCAGACATAGCTAATTAAGGATTAAATCATTTACTTACGACTACTACAAAAAGACAATTAATAAAATTCTTTAAGAATAAAAATTTTATTAATCGTTAAAAAATATCAATTTTAGATCTCAAAAGTTCTGAAATTTAAAGTTGACATGTATTTTCTAGCTCTTTATATTATTTCAAATAAATTGATTAAAAATTCAAGGTACACTTTTTTTCTGTGCCTATTCTTAAATAATATATTAAGCCCATTATTTACTAGCGTATTTAATAATTCAATGCAGAACCTCTTCCTCCGCTGAACTTGAAACCTTTAACAAATGTTAGGGGTTTTCTTTTTTTTATTCTTTGCCTTTGACACCTTTTTGCCTTAGCAGAGAAAGAAGGATTCGAACCCGCAAAGAAACTTTAATTACTAAAAACACCAAATTCCTAATACAAAAAACCTCCAAAATCAAAACTGACTTTGAAGGCTTCTCCAACTTTATCTAAATTTCACTTATTTATATTCCTTTTCTTTCTGTGCATACCAGTCTTTCATTACATAAAATGCTTTCTTTTTGATTCCCTGATCTGAAATCAGACCTTTACGGTTAAAGAAATCCTGAATGTTGGGTAACTGTCTGCGTGGTGATCTAAAGTCGACTAAAATCCAGGGCGAAACTCCTGCCAGGCCTTCGATACGATTGAACATTTGCGTGTTTTGAACATATAATTCTTCCTGATATTCTTCGTTCCAGCGTTCTTTTTTATCGCCGTGTAATCCCTGCAAAGCTTCACCGCCAAATTCGCTGATAATTACAGGCTTGTTATACGGAATCACCCATTGCATGTCTTTGCAGGATTCGTTGGTTCCTCTGTACCAGCCGAGATATTGGTTAAAACTTACAATATCTACATATTCGTTCATATTATCATGAAGTGTATTTACATTATTCGGACTTTTGGTGACTTCCATCGCCATACTTATCAAACGGGAATTGTCCTGTGTACGGGCATATTTAGCCAGTTTACTCAGAAAAACATCTCTGTCGTCGCCATGCGGTGTTTCGTTTGCAATTGACCAGATTACGATGCCGCAACGGTTTTTATCCCTGTAAATCATGTCGTGTAATTGACGTTCGGCATTCGCGTATGTATCCGGATTTGTCCATGAAATCGTCCAGTATACCGGAACTTCAGACCAGATCATCAAACCCATTTTTTCGGCTTCTTTTACCATGTTCTCGTTATGCGGATAATGCGCCAGACGAACATAATTACATCCTAATTCTTTTGCCCAGGTCAGCAGGGTAACGGCATCTTCTGTAGACCATGCTCGTCCGGATCTAAAGGGTGCTTCTTCGTGAATACTGATTCCGCGCAAAAAGACTTTTTTTCCGTTCAACAGAATCTCTTTTCCTTTGGTTTCAATGGTTCTAAAACCTATTTTATCTGTAATATTTTCATCGGCTTTATTGATCGCAACCTCGTATAGTTTCGGATTTTCAGGTGTCCATAAAACTGGTTTACTTTTTATTTCAAAATAAGCCATTCCTTTGGCATCGGTAGTAACATTTTTCGTGATTTTCAATTCGGGAATGCTAATCGAAACAGATTGATTTGCAGTTTCGCTATTGAGCTTTACCCAGCCTGAAATTTTTGTTTTGTCTTTTTTATCCAGTTGAACCAGATAATCTTCAATATAAGTATTCGGAACTTGCGCTAAAGTCACATCTCTGGTGATTCCGCCGTAATTCCACCAATCCATGTTTACCGTTGGAACATTGTCTTTATGGCGTTTGTTGTCGACTTTTACTACCACAAAATTATTTCCGTCGATCAGTAAATTGGTTACATCAAAATTAAAAGGTGTATAACCTCCAACATGACTTCCTGCCAATTTTCCGTTTACATATACTTTTGCATCGTAATTGACTGCTCCAAAATGAAGAATACCTTTGGTTTGAGAACTCTTTTTATAATTGAAATCTTTCTGAAACCAAACTGTTCCTTCATAAAAAAACAATCTTTCGTCTTTACTGTTCCAGTCAGACGGAATATCCATCGTGGCCGAAGTTGCAAAATTATATTCGGTTAAATCTGTGGTGTTCCATTTTTTATTTTCGAAAAATCCATTGTTTTTAAACGGCAGTAAACGATAATCGTAATATCCGTTTTCGAGCGGATCTACGATGTAACTCCATTTTCCGTTTAAGGTGATGTTATTTCGAGATGAAATATTAGATAGTAACGGTATTTCCTGTGCCATTGCTTTCCCAAAAACCAGAAAAGTAAAACACAGCATTATTATTTTTCTCATATTCTAAATTGTTTTTTATTTTTAATTATAGTCTAATTAATAAACACATAGAAACATAGTTTTTGTTTGTGGTTAAAGGCGTTTCACTATTTTAAATTCACATAGCTTATCTATGTGTTAGAAACTGGTTTCTTTTTATACTCTTTTTCTATTCTAAAAATCTATGTTTCTATGTGTTTAAAAAAAATTACATCTTATCAAAATAACGCGTCAGTTCAAACGCATTATCGTTGATTATTTTCATCTCTTTTAATAAAGGTTGATAAGGCTCAAATGCACTGTTTACAATACCTTTATTTGAATCTCTGTTTGAATAATCAGTAGTTAAATCCTCGGGATCGTTATCCATATATTTGAACCAATGCCAGCCAACCGAATTTTTATTTTTAAGCAATTCCAACGTGAAATTCTGATAGAAAAGCCCTCTTTCCTTTTGCGTTCGAACCAGCCATCCGGCTCCGGTATTATTGGGCAAACCTGAATCTTCTCCTTTGGTGTACCATTCTGTAATTAAAAACGGTTTTCCTGACCATTCTCCCCAATTATTCATCAATTCCTGACTTGGCTCCCATTTTCTATAATGGTTTATCGAAATGATATCCATGTACTTTCCGGCCACCTTAAAAATCTCCGGATTGGTTAATTCCTGTTCTTTATCCTGATTAAAACGGCATCCTAAATAAAGATGGTTTGGATCTGCTTTTTTAAGCGCCGCCGTTACCTTTTTCATATAAGTTTCAAAATAAAAAGCGGTAAAGGCCATACGATCTTCCTGAGTAATATCTGAGGTTGAAGCGCTAAAACCTTTTCTTTGGTCTAACCATTCTTTCGCAGCAATATATCCCTGTTCATCTTTGGCCAATAAAGTTAAATGTTTATCTAATGCATCGTTATACCAAGGAAGCTCGTTATCAGTAAAATAACCCATCAAATACTTATCATTTTTATATTGAGAAACATCTCTGAACGATTTTTCGATGTAAGCATCAAACTCTTTATCAAAAACCATAACCAAATCAAAACGATAATTCTGCCAGCTGGCTTCTTTGTATTTTCCACCGTATTTTTTAATATGATCAGAATGATACATGCCCATTGGCGAAATAATTACCGTATAAACCAGCGGATTTTCTCCTTTTCTAACTAATTCTACATTTGACCACGCGCCTACTCCGTTAAATCCGTTATCGCGAAGTAATTTTGTTTCTTGTTTGAGCCAGTTTTCAGGACTTCCGAATTTTTTATCAAATGCTTTTTGCTGATTTACAGAACGTCCTGCATTAAAAACGGCAACTCCTTTATAAATAAACGGATAACCTTCGGGATCGATGATCCACCATCTGTTGTCTATTTTTTGGGTTCTAAAAAATCCTGTGGATTCTTTTTGCCAGGTTTTCCATCCTCCGTAAGTTGAAATATCAGGTTGTTTTTTAGGTTTAAATCCGGGTAGTTTGTCGACGGTTTTGGCTTCATAAGAAATCCATTTTGGATCCAGGGCATTTTGTCTGGCTTCGACTTTTTGATATTTAATACTGTTCTGTGCCTGCAAGGAAATCAGGCTGATGCAACAGAACAATACATAAAGGGAATGCTTCATTAAATTCGTTTTTAATTATTTTTTGAAAAACTTAGGAGGTGTTTTTGTAAAGCTTTGTCAAAGTTTTAAACTTTGACAAAGCTTTTTAGGTTTAGTTTTTAGATAAATAGATATGATCAAAATCGAAAACGTAATTATTTAAAGTTCTTATATCTTCGGGATCAACGCTTCTCAATACCAAAATATCTTTGATTTTTGTCAGGTCTAATGCCGGATTTTGTTTTTTGTATTCAGCAATTGGAATTTTAACCATGTTCCAGCTTCCATCTCTTTTTAGTCCGTATAAATTACTTGTGGCATCAAATTCTACATATCCTGTATTAGCGGCATCTTTCATTCTAAATCTGATTTTTCCCGTGCTCGTTGTTCTTACCGCCATATTGATATAAGTGTAAGATGAAATATCTGTGAAATTTACAAACGACAGAATTGCCATTGCCCATTTAGCTTCTGCTGCAGGTGGCGTGGCCGGAAGCGAAAAATTTCTATAAGCGCCTTCATAGCCATCAACTGCAACTTCTTTAATTACAAATTGATTGCTTGAAACCCAGTTTAAAACAGGAGCTATTTTAGTAAAATCAGGGTTTTCAGAATAAATTTTAAGGGCATCAGCCGGAATAACGATTGGTGGAGTTGCAGGCGCTTCAACCTCAACGGCAAAGGTTTTCTTTTCTATAGTATTATCAACAAAGGTGATTTCTAAAGTAGTCGTAAAAGTACCGCCTTTGGTATACTTTACCTCAACCTTTGGGTCTATTGATGAACCAGGCGATCCGCCCTGAAAGATCCATTTTATGGCACGTACTTTTGTCGACGAATCAGTATAAGTTACGGTTTCTCCCGCCTTAACAGAAGTATTGGTAGAAGTGGCTTCTAATTTTCCTTTGTTATAAAGATACACTTCACGTACATCGCTTTCGCAGGAAAACAAACCTATTGAAAGCATTGCAAACAAGTATTTTAATTTAGCTATATGATTTAGTTTTGTGGTCATGATTTCTTTTTTTTGTTATTTTTTTTTAAGAGAATAGAAGAAAGAGTAAAGAGAATAGACTTCTCAGCAAATCTTGATTCTTGTTTTTTTTTAGAGAGAAAAAAGAGCAAAGAATAAAGAAAATAGACTTCTCAGCAAATCTTGATTCTTGTTTTTTTTTAGAGAGAAAAAAGAGCAAAGAATAAAGAAAATAGACTTCTCAGCAAATCTTGATTCTTGTTTTTTTT
>NZ_MLFK01000006.1 GCF_001879205.1 Flavobacterium johnsoniae | reverse complement strand
CCATGAATTATATTATGTCTCTCCTTTAAAAAATTATTTATAAAATCTTCCCATAGAGTTCTCTTTTTTTCATTTGTTTTCGTCACCGGATTGTAAATGCTTACATCAACAGTATATGGAAACGTTTGAGTAGATTTTTTTGTGTACTTTAATAACTTATTCCTAATTTTTAACATTTTTGTTTTCTGATCCTCAAAAACAACATCTAATTCTGATCCATCTAGCGATGAAAAAAAATTTTTAATTCCAAATTTTTCTAAAATAGTTTCAAGTATTTGTGGTGTCGGATTTTTATTATCCACAAATAAAAAAGGAAGAGATACTAATTCACACTTATATTCCTTAAAAGCATCCCAAAGTCGATTCCTCAGAGTTTCAGACGACTTATCAGATTCATTTTGATGAATAAAATATCCACAATGAGTCCGAAATATTGCTTTTTTTATTTCATAAAATTTACAATTAGCATTTAAATCATCAATAACATCTTTAGCAATATCTTTATACAATCCTTCAAAATGACTTACAAGCATAACATGAGCTGAGCGACATAGAGATTGATACATTTCGATATCATCTTGATTAAGATAAGCTAATCTTAATAATCTTTCAACTTCATCAAACCTCCTTTCAATTTGCTCAAACCGCAAATTTATATATGTTTGGGTCATCTCAAGATTTCTTTAACTTTTTCAATTCTATATTTAAGTTTTGTTATATCTAGATAACTACCAGAAATAGATTCATAAAATTGTTCCTGCAAAAAAAGGTTTGCAAAATCTTCTTTATGAGAGCTAAATTCTTTGATATTTTCATTAAAAATAAGATCGTGACAACTAATTGCAAGAGCGTCAAAAACAGCAACATTATATTTGGATTGTAATTTTAATTTTCCTTGATCGTTTTTAAATTTCGCAAAAGCCGTTGGTCCAAAGTCGCGATTAATTATTTCAAAAGTTACTTCAAATTTTTCCTTAAGTATTGCCAATTCGATGTCATTAATAGTGGCATAATTTTTCATGGTTTCAGATAAGAAATCAGTAAAACCTCTATCTTTACTTTTCTTATAATTTTCATAGTTATTATTTATTAAAGTAAAAAATCGCAATACAATTTCAACATCTTCCATTTTTTTTACCCTATTATTTTCATCTGGATAAGCTGGATCAATCTGCAAAAGAGTTCTAAAATTGCTGTTGGTACAAAGTCTTTTGCAAAGTTCATTAAACTTTCCACTAAAAACAGCGTTACGTAGTTCTTGAGCTTCTAATTTAACGGATCCGGAATTTAGTCTTTCAAAAATATCAAATTTCACTTGCGAATCAATTGTTGAATCTATTCTCAAGCATTTAACACTTCTTTCCTCTAGTCTTCTAACTAAAAATGGAGGCAAATCTTTGTAATAACAACCATTAAGTTCCTCTAATGCTTCCAATCCAATTAATGCAAATTTATTTTTTAAATAATTAAACATTGCTGTGAGTCGTTGTTGACCATCAATTACAGAAAATCTAAATTCTTCTGTCTCTGAATCAACATCAACGTCTTGCGATATATATATTGTTGGAATTGGTATGTTTAAAATGAGACTCTCTATTAATCTTGATGAAGTTTTTTCATCCCATCTATGTCTTCTTTGATAATCAGGATCTAACTTTATGATTCCTCGCTCAATTTTTTTAATTAATGTTTCTATATCGTATTCAATACTTTGAGTCTTGACAGTACGTTCTTTTGCCTTTTCTTGCAATGAGCTAAGGCTATATTTTAAATTTTCCATAATCAAATATTTAAATTCAAAGATAATTTATTTCTGTAATCCTCGATGAACCAAAATTACAGTATTTAAATTACAACTGTTGGAAGTACATACTATTGTATATGATTCTTATTCTCCCAATCTACCAAGTATATTTTTACAGAATTTTGATATTTTTATAATGTGCTTAAAATCTAAACTATATCACGCCTTTTAGTTCTACATATACTATTTCCCAATTTTACTATATTTGCAAGTAATGAAAGAACACATAAGTACAGAAACTTTAAACCTGGAATCTCCAAGTGACTATTCCGATCGACTTGCAATTCAATATGCAAAATTTGTATCACTAAAGCATAAAAAAGAAAATGGTCAATTTTTTACACCTTCCTCCGTTGCAAATCTCATGGCATCATATTGTGATTACGACGAGAAAACTGTAACAGTATTAGATCCTGGATTTGGTTTGGGAATTTTAACCTGTGCGCTGATCGAAAATCTTATTGCAAAATGTAATCAGATTCGTAATATATCAGTAACTGCATACGAGACTGATTCCAATCTAATTTTCTACTCAGAGCTTGTCCTTAATTACCTAAAAATTTGGCTAAACAAAAAGAATATATCTTTTGAATATAAACTTTGTAATAATGACTTCATATTACATAATCTTACAATTATAAAAAATAATGATTACGAAAAATTCGATGTCATTATTTCCAATCCACCATACTTTAAATTGGGTAAAATGGATGAAAGAGCATTAGCTTCAAAGGGATTTATAAGTGGCGAATCCAATATATATTCGTTATTTATGTCTCTGTCTGTAAAATTATTAAAAAATAACGGAAAATTCATATCCATTACTCCAAGAAGCTTCGCTTCTGGAAAATATTTCAGAGGGTTTAGAGATAGTTTTTTTAATTCAGTCCAAATTGATAATATCCATTTATTTAAATCTCGCAGAGATACTTTTAATAGAGATAAAGTTTTGCAAGAAACTGTCATCATTAAAGCGACTAAAACCAACATATTATTGGATAAAAGAATATCGCTAACTTCAAGTAAGGGTATAAAAGACATTACAGAAAATAAAATAAAAAACTATTTTACTAAAGATTTAATTAACTTAGAATCTGCCGAAAAGATTCTTTATTTGCCAAGTAATAATTGTGAAATCTCCGTATTACAACTTGTAAATTCATGGACAAATCGATTATCTAACCACGATATTCAAATTTCAACAGGTCCTGTTGTATATTTCCGTAACCTAGATCATATCCGATATGAATCTAAAAAACAGACTGATGATATTGCACCTTTATTTTGGCTCCAGAATGTCGAAAAAATGAGTTTAAATTGGCCTAAAATTTTAAAAGAGAAAGGTCAATATATCATCGTCAATAAAGGTTCACAAGCTTCATTGTTGCAAAACAAAAATTATATACTTTTAAGAAGATTTAGCACCAAGGATGACAAAAGTAGATTGATAGCTGCTCCTTATTTTAGTAATTTTATCGAGACACAGTACATTGGAGTTGAAAACAGGGTAAATTACATATACCGGAAAGACGGACATTTAGAAGAAAACGAAGTTTCAGGTTTATGTGGTTTATTAAACAGTGAATTATTTGATACTTATTTTCAAATTTTTAATGGAAATGTAAATGTAAGTGCCACAGAACTTAGAGAAATGAAATTTCCAAGTTTATTTCAAATTAAAGAAATTGGGAACAAAATAATAGAATCGAATGATTATTCTATTTACAATATAAATACCATTGTAAATGAATTTTTTAAATTAGAAAACATATTTCAAAACTAAAAACTTATGCAAAATATTAATCTTTTAATAGAAGAATTGAATACAGGACGTAAAGAAATCAAAACAGATAGTTTTAGTATGTCGATTGGAGAAATTATCAATCTTTACAAAGATGGTGATTTAGAATTAGCACCGGCTTATCAACGCCTATTTAGATGGGATGACCAACAAAAATCGAAATTCATCGAATCTATTTTATTAGGTATACCGTTACCTCCTATTTTCGTTGCACAAAAAGAAAATAGTAAATGGAGTGTTGTCGATGGCCTTCAGCGATTGTCGACGATTTTGCAACTAACTGGAGAACTTCAATATAAAGACCAAGCAACAGGAGAAACTAAAAAAAAAGAACCTCTAAAATTAACCACGACCAAGAAGCTTCCTTCATTAGAAAACTTTACGTGGGAAACTTTAACAGACGATATAAAGAGAACATTAAAAAGAGCTAAGTTTAGTATCAATATAATCCTTACCGAAAATAGCATACAAGCACAGTACGAACTTTTTCAAAGATTAAACACTGGAGGATTACATCTTGAAGCGCAAGAAATTAGAAATTGCTTAATAATAATGCTAGATGAAGATTTCTACAATAAATTGGACGAACTAAAAAGCTATCCAGCATTTAAAAATTCTCTCAATTTACAAGAAGGAAAGTTCAACATTGAATACCATATGGAACTTATTTTACGTTTTTTTATTGCAAAACACAATAACATAGATTTTAGTACGTATCGAACATCCACTCTTCTACTAAGTGATTTTATTGATAATGAAACAATTAAGCTTATAAGTGATGATGATTTCAATCTTGATCAAGAAATACAAATTTTTAAAAGAACATTTGATTTTTTATATAAATCGTTAGGGCATGATGTTTTCAAAAAGTATAACACTGATAAAAACGAATTTGAGAGAGCATTTTCGAATTCAAGTTTTGAAGCAATAGCTTCCGGAGTAGCTCTAAACATAGACAAAATCGAAGACCAAAATGTAGAAGAATTTATCCAAAAGATTAAATCTATGTACTCTAATGATGATTTCTTAGAATTTTCGAAAAGAGGTAATAAAGCAATTTACAGAATGAAAAGTATGATCGATTTCTCAAAGGAATACTTTAAAATATGAAACTAAATAAACTTGAAGAATTACTAGAGGAAGACTTAGGTTGGAGAAAAAAGGAACTTTCTGACTTAATACTCATTGCTAAACAAACTGGTGAAGAAGTAGTGCTAAAATCTATAATCTTACTTCTATATGCTCATTGGGAAGGATATATAAAAAGAAGTAGTAAGTTATATTTAAATTATATTTCTGATTCAAAAAAATTTTTAAATGAACTAACAGAAAACTTTAGAGCAGTTATTCTTAAGGGAATAATAAATCAATGTATTGCATCCAAAGAAGCTTTAACTCTTCAGAATGAACTAATCGTTTTATCAAAATTATCCAATGCTGATAAGATTAAATTTAAAATTAAAACAGGATATAATAACGAAAGTAATGAGCTAGATGTTGAAAATGATTTCGACAATACGATAATAAATACCCATTCTAATCTTAATCCTAAAGTTTTTAAAAATATTTTGTCTGTAATTGGTCTCCAATACAAAACTCAAATTGAATCAAGAGAAAAATATATAGACTCCCATCTTTTGGCTAACAGGAACTCTATTGGGCATGGAAGCAGATTAAAGAAACAAATTAGTGAAGATTTCGCTCTTGAAATTAATGATATTGAAAAATTAAGAGATGTAATATTTTCAATAATTGATAATTTTAGTGATGAACTTGTTGAATATTGTAAAGAAGAATATTTTCTAATTTCGAATCAACACAAACTTACATCATATATCGAGTTAAAAGAGCTAGAATTATCAAATACATTTAAATATATTGATGAAAAATATTCTTAATATCAATGCTTATAAAATATGCAGACATAGCTAATTAAGGATTAAATCATTTACTTACGACTACTACAAAAAGACAATTAATAAAATTCTTTAAGAATAAAAATTTTATTAATCGTTAAAAAATATCAATTTTAGATCTCAAAAGTTCTGAAATTTAAAGTTGACATGTATTTTCTAGCTCTTTATATTATTTCAAATAAATTGATTAAAAATTCAAGGTACACTTTTTTTCTGTGCCTATTCTTAAATAATATATTAAGCCCATTATTTACTAGCGTATTTAATAATTCAATGCAGAACCTCTTCCTCCGCTGAACTTGAAACCTTTAACAAATGTTAGGGGTTTTCTTTTTTTTATTCTTTGCCTTTGACACCTTTTTGCCTTAGCAGAGAAAGAAGGATTCGAACCCGCAAAGAAACTTTAATTACTAAAAACACCAAATTCCTAATACAAAAAACCTCCAAAATCAAAACTGACTTTGAAGGCTTCTCCAACTTTATCTAAATTTCACTTATTTATATTCCTTTTCTTTCTGTGCATACCAGTCTTTCATTACATAAAATGCTTTCTTTTTGATTCCCTGATCTGAAATCAGACCTTTACGGTTAAAGAAATCCTGAATGTTGGGTAACTGTCTGCGTGGTGATCTAAAGTCGACTAAAATCCAGGGCGAAACTCCTGCCAGGCCTTCGATACGATTGAACATTTGCGTGTTTTGAACATATAATTCTTCCTGATATTCTTCGTTCCAGCGTTCTTTTTTATCGCCGTGTAATCCCTGCAAAGCTTCACCGCCAAATTCGCTGATAATTACAGGCTTGTTATACGGAATCACCCATTGCATGTCTTTGCAGGATTCGTTGGTTCCTCTGTACCAGCCGAGATATTGGTTAAAACTTACAATATCTACATATTCGTTCATATTATCATGAAGTGTATTTACATTATTCGGACTTTTGGTGACTTCCATCGCCATACTTATCAAACGGGAATTGTCCTGTGTACGGGCATATTTAGCCAGTTTACTCAGAAAAACATCTCTGTCGTCGCCATGCGGTGTTTCGTTTGCAATTGACCAGATTACGATGCCGCAACGGTTTTTATCCCTGTAAATCATGTCGTGTAATTGACGTTCGGCATTCGCGTATGTATCCGGATTTGTCCATGAAATCGTCCAGTATACCGGAACTTCAGACCAGATCATCAAACCCATTTTTTCGGCTTCTTTTACCATGTTCTCGTTATGCGGATAATGCGCCAGACGAACATAATTACATCCTAATTCTTTTGCCCAGGTCAGCAGGGTAACGGCATCTTCTGTAGACCATGCTCGTCCGGATCTAAAGGGTGCTTCTTCGTGAATACTGATTCCGCGCAAAAAGACTTTTTTTCCGTTCAACAGAATCTCTTTTCCTTTGGTTTCAATGGTTCTAAAACCTATTTTATCTGTAATATTTTCATCGGCTTTATTGATCGCAACCTCGTATAGTTTCGGATTTTCAGGTGTCCATAAAACTGGTTTACTTTTTATTTCAAAATAAGCCATTCCTTTGGCATCGGTAGTAACATTTTTCGTGATTTTCAATTCGGGAATGCTAATCGAAACAGATTGATTTGCAGTTTCGCTATTGAGCTTTACCCAGCCTGAAATTTTTGTTTTGTCTTTTTTATCCAGTTGAACCAGATAATCTTCAATATAAGTATTCGGAACTTGCGCTAAAGTCACATCTCTGGTGATTCCGCCGTAATTCCACCAATCCATGTTTACCGTTGGAACATTGTCTTTATGGCGTTTGTTGTCGACTTTTACTACCACAAAATTATTTCCGTCGATCAGTAAATTGGTTACATCAAAATTAAAAGGTGTATAACCTCCAACATGACTTCCTGCCAATTTTCCGTTTACATATACTTTTGCATCGTAATTGACTGCTCCAAAATGAAGAATACCTTTGGTTTGAGAACTCTTTTTATAATTGAAATCTTTCTGAAACCAAACTGTTCCTTCATAAAAAAACAATCTTTCGTCTTTACTGTTCCAGTCAGACGGAATATCCATCGTGGCCGAAGTTGCAAAATTATATTCGGTTAAATCTGTGGTGTTCCATTTTTTATTTTCGAAAAATCCATTGTTTTTAAACGGCAGTAAACGATAATCGTAATATCCGTTTTCGAGCGGATCTACGATGTAACTCCATTTTCCGTTTAAGGTGATGTTATTTCGAGATGAAATATTAGATAGTAACGGTATTTCCTGTGCCATTGCTTTCCCAAAAACCAGAAAAGTAAAACACAGCATTATTATTTTTCTCATATTCTAAATTGTTTTTTATTTTTAATTATAGTCTAATTAATAAACACATAGAAACATAGTTTTTGTTTGTGGTTAAAGGCGTTTCACTATTTTAAATTCACATAGCTTATCTATGTGTTAGAAACTGGTTTCTTTTTATACTCTTTTTCTATTCTAAAAATCTATGTTTCTATGTGTTTAAAAAAAATTACATCTTATCAAAATAACGCGTCAGTTCAAACGCATTATCGTTGATTATTTTCATCTCTTTTAATAAAGGTTGATAAGGCTCAAATGCACTGTTTACAATACCTTTATTTGAATCTCTGTTTGAATAATCAGTAGTTAAATCCTCGGGATCGTTATCCATATATTTGAACCAATGCCAGCCAACCGAATTTTTATTTTTAAGCAATTCCAACGTGAAATTCTGATAGAAAAGCCCTCTTTCCTTTTGCGTTCGAACCAGCCATCCGGCTCCGGTATTATTGGGCAAACCTGAATCTTCTCCTTTGGTGTACCATTCTGTAATTAAAAACGGTTTTCCTGACCATTCTCCCCAATTATTCATCAATTCCTGACTTGGCTCCCATTTTCTATAATGGTTTATCGAAATGATATCCATGTACTTTCCGGCCACCTTAAAAATCTCCGGATTGGTTAATTCCTGTTCTTTATCCTGATTAAAACGGCATCCTAAATAAAGATGGTTTGGATCTGCTTTTTTAAGCGCCGCCGTTACCTTTTTCATATAAGTTTCAAAATAAAAAGCGGTAAAGGCCATACGATCTTCCTGAGTAATATCTGAGGTTGAAGCGCTAAAACCTTTTCTTTGGTCTAACCATTCTTTCGCAGCAATATATCCCTGTTCATCTTTGGCCAATAAAGTTAAATGTTTATCTAATGCATCGTTATACCAAGGAAGCTCGTTATCAGTAAAATAACCCATCAAATACTTATCATTTTTATATTGAGAAACATCTCTGAACGATTTTTCGATGTAAGCATCAAACTCTTTATCAAAAACCATAACCAAATCAAAACGATAATTCTGCCAGCTGGCTTCTTTGTATTTTCCACCGTATTTTTTAATATGATCAGAATGATACATGCCCATTGGCGAAATAATTACCGTATAAACCAGCGGATTTTCTCCTTTTCTAACTAATTCTACATTTGACCACGCGCCTACTCCGTTAAATCCGTTATCGCGAAGTAATTTTGTTTCTTGTTTGAGCCAGTTTTCAGGACTTCCGAATTTTTTATCAAATGCTTTTTGCTGATTTACAGA
The DNA here is from genome assembly GCF_001879205.1 of Flavobacterium johnsoniae. Lineage (GTDB taxonomy): Bacteria > Bacteroidota > Bacteroidia > Flavobacteriales > Flavobacteriaceae > Flavobacterium > Flavobacterium johnsoniae_A. The sequence continues at coordinate 566,427 of NZ_MLFK01000006.1, read as the reverse complement.
ACGTCCTGCATTAAAAACGGCAACTCCTTTATAAATAAACGGATAACCTTCGGGATCGATGATCCACCATCTGTTGTCTATTTTTTGGGTTCTAAAAAATCCTGTGGATTCTTTTTGCCAGGTTTTCCATCCTCCGTAAGTTGAAATATCAGGTTGTTTTTTAGGTTTAAATCCGGGTAGTTTGTCGACGGTTTTGGCTTCATAAGAAATCCATTTTGGATCCAGGGCATTTTGTCTGGCTTCGACTTTTTGATATTTAATACTGTTCTGTGCCTGCAAGGAAATCAGGCTGATGCAACAGAACAATACATAAAGGGAATGCTTCATTAAATTCGTTTTTAATTATTTTTTGAAAAACTTAGGAGGTGTTTTTGTAAAGCTTTGTCAAAGTTTTAAACTTTGACAAAGCTTTTTAGGTTTAGTTTTTAGATAAATAGATATGATCAAAATCGAAAACGTAATTATTTAAAGTTCTTATATCTTCGGGATCAACGCTTCTCAATACCAAAATATCTTTGATTTTTGTCAGGTCTAATGCCGGATTTTGTTTTTTGTATTCAGCAATTGGAATTTTAACCATGTTCCAGCTTCCATCTCTTTTTAGTCCGTATAAATTACTTGTGGCATCAAATTCTACATATCCTGTATTAGCGGCATCTTTCATTCTAAATCTGATTTTTCCCGTGCTCGTTGTTCTTACCGCCATATTGATATAAGTGTAAGATGAAATATCTGTGAAATTTACAAACGACAGAATTGCCATTGCCCATTTAGCTTCTGCTGCAGGTGGCGTGGCCGGAAGCGAAAAATTTCTATAAGCGCCTTCATAGCCATCAACTGCAACTTCTTTAATTACAAATTGATTGCTTGAAACCCAGTTTAAAACAGGAGCTATTTTAGTAAAATCAGGGTTTTCAGAATAAATTTTAAGGGCATCAGCCGGAATAACGATTGGTGGAGTTGCAGGCGCTTCAACCTCAACGGCAAAGGTTTTCTTTTCTATAGTATTATCAACAAAGGTGATTTCTAAAGTAGTCGTAAAAGTACCGCCTTTGGTATACTTTACCTCAACCTTTGGGTCTATTGATGAACCAGGCGATCCGCCCTGAAAGATCCATTTTATGGCACGTACTTTTGTCGACGAATCAGTATAAGTTACGGTTTCTCCCGCCTTAACAGAAGTATTGGTAGAAGTGGCTTCTAATTTTCCTTTGTTATAAAGATACACTTCACGTACATCGCTTTCGCAGGAAAACAAACCTATTGAAAGCATTGCAAACAAGTATTTTAATTTAGCTATATGATTTAGTTTTGTGGTCATGATTTCTTTTTTTTGTTATTTTTTTTTAAGAGAATAGAAGAAAGAGTAAAGAGAATAGACTTCTCAGCAAATCTTGATTCTTGTTTTTTTTAGAGAATAAAATAGAGAAGTATTCCTCACCTAATCTTGCTTCTTGTCTCTTACTTCTATTTTCTATTCTCTACGCTCTATATTCTATTCTCTATCTAAATTTTAAAAACTCTATTTCAACCCGTCTAAAAATCCCTGATAAGCCGGTTTTTTATTATAGTCAGCATCTAAAAGCAACGGATATTCTTTTGAATGCCAGAAGCTTGTCAGCCAGGTATATTTATCGGTTACGCCCCAGGTTGAGATCGCAAATTTTTGATTTTGGGGAAGTTCCTCATACATAGTCGTGATGAATTTATACGTTTCAGATTGTTTTTGCGCTTCGGCATCATTAAACACATACGAATCTGATTTTCCGGTATTTACTTTAATATCCAATTCTGAAATATGAATTAACAATCCTGTTGAAGCCAGATCTGTAAAACCGGTTTTCATGGTTTGTCGGTTGGTATCGGTTCCATAATGAAACTGATCTCCCACACCATCAATCGGTACTCCATTGGCTTTGAATCTCGTTACCATTTTTTTGATGGCTGCTCTTTTTCCTGCATCAATCACCACACTGTAGTCGTTGTAAAACAATTTAGCATCTGGATCTGCTGCTTTTGCGTATTTAAAACATCTTCCGTAAAAACCAATCGGATCTTTAAATAGTGGATTGATAACGGCTTCGTTTCGTAAAGCTCCTCCATCTGCAAAAACCTCGTTTACTACATCCCAGCTTTTTACTTTTCCTTTATAATGTCCTACGACATCGGTAATATAAACTTTGACTTTGGCTTCGAATGCAATTGAATCGTATTTGGCATTATTGAACCATTCCGGAAACGAATCGTACCAAACCAGTGTATGTCCGTGAATTTCCATATTATTGTCTTTGGCAAAAGCAGCCAGATAATCGCCTGCAGTATAATTGTATGCTGTGGCAGAAGTCCAAATGCTAGCCATTTTCATTTCATATTCGGCGGTGATTTGGCTGTAATGTTTTAAAACTGCATTTTTAAAATTAGCTTCGTTTTGCAGATCTTTCATTTTTACTGCCGCGCCAATTTTAAACTTTGCTTTTTCTTTTAATGTCTGAGTTGGAGTTGGATTCACCGGAGATCCATTATCATCAACGTTGATGAAAACTGTTTTTTCGTCGTTGCTGCAAGAGACAAACAACAAAGCGGTTAACAGGCCTAAAATATATTGTTTCTTTATCATCGTGTTATTTTTTATTTGATCCAGAAATCAAAACTAAATTCGATTTCCAGATCTATTGTTACTAACAAAAACTTGATTTTAATTAATTATACCCCACATTAAATCCTGCCGGTTTCCCCATTAAATCAATCTGAGTTTGAGGAATTGGCATATTGATCATTGCCGGAGTCATTTTAAGAGGTACCTCACCTGCAAGCGTACCCGAAGGACTTGAACGGAAATATAAGTTTTGTCTTTCTACTAAAAGTCCTAATCGTTTTAGCAAAAACCATCTGTTGTTTTCGAAAGCCAGTTCTCTGGCCGATTCATCTAAATAATTATTTAATGTCCAGGCTGTCAAATCAAAAGTCGTCACTGTACTTTCGGGATTTCCGGTATAACCTCTTCTTCTTACTTTGTTCAGGTAAGCCAAAGCTTTTGTATCGTTGCCCAGATTATGATGTGCTTCAGATGCCAATAAATAGGTTTCGGCTAATCTGTAATACATATAATCTTTGTAACTGTTTGAAGTCATAGGTAGTTTTTCTGTATCATGGTATTTTTTCAAACTCCAGTGCCAGGCTCTGTAATTTCCGTTTGGAGCCGCAATTGCCGGATTGGTAATAGGCTGGCCAAATTTTGGGTTACCCGGAACATTGATTTTATAATCCAGATAATTATCAGAATAATAATAGGTCTTGAATCTTAAATCATTGGCCTGATCGTAAAGTGATTTTAAATAATTGTTCGGATAAAACCACCCTAAAGACTGGCCTCCGTAAGCCACATCCTGAATTAGTTCGTTTGCATTTAACTCGTATGTTCTTTGTGTAAAAACACTTCCAAGCCAAAAACCGCCGCCACCTGCCAAATCATCACTCGGGCCTAATAGAAAATCTCTTTGATAGGTAAAAAGTGATTCTTTATGGTTGGCGTTTTGTCCCCAAACCTCAGCCAATGGCACTAAACCGTGAGTTCCGTCATTGATAATGGCATCAAATTGCGCTGCTGCTCCTGCCCAGTCTTGTTGCCATAAAGCACTTTTACCGCGAATGTGTCTTGCAACACCTTGTCCGTAACGACCTGCATCTACCTTATACGGAAGATTGGCAATAGCATAATCCAGATCGCCATCGATTAATTTGTAAACATCAGCATCGCTGGCTACTTTGTATTCGACTGCATCATTAATGTTTTCAGGAGTTGTTGGAATAGTATCGATTAAGATTCCGCCGTACATTTGCTTTAAATCCAAATACAGTTCACCCCTTATAACACGTGCCTGAGCTACCAATCTTTTCTTCGCATTTTCATCCATTTTAATAGATCTTGCCGAAGTGATTATGGCCGAACATCTGTCGATAATTTTATATCCCTGAATCCATTTTGATCCCGTAAAAGACTGCGGATTATGCCCTGTTCCGTAAGGTGTATTCCAGGTTCTGTGCAATCCTAAATCGGTGGCAACCATAAAGAATACATTGGCCCATAAATCATTATTATCTCCAGATGGCGAATTATAATACCTCATCTGGTTGTAAAGTGCGTTTACTCCAACTTCTAATCCTGCCGGAGAACTGTAGATATAATCTACTGAAATCTGATCTTTTACGTTTTCTTCCAGAAAATCTTCGCACGAAGTCAATCCTAAAGAAAGCCCGAATATCAAAACAAATAGAAAATTTATATTTTTCATGATCTTGTTATTTTTATTTTATTGATGTCTTAAATGTGCTGTTAGAAACCTACTTGCAAGCCTATAACACAAGTAACAGGTTCCGGATAATCGTTGATGTCTTTTTCAGGACTGTAGGATTGATAATCTGTAATGGTGATTAAATTACTTCCTGTTACATAAAGCCTCATATTACTTAATCCCAATGTTTTAAGCGTGCTTTCAGGAAACTTAAACCCAAGAGATACGTTTTGCAAACGCACATAAGAAGCATCTTGTAATCCTAAAGTATTGATATATGGCGGATCGTTTCCGTCTCTTGGTCTCGGCCAGTTTCCTCCTGGGTTTTCCGGTGTCCAGTAATCTTGTTTAACACCGTTTTTCACTCCACGTAAAGAACCTCCTTTTACATAATCATATAAAAATAAATTGTCTCTTGTAACACCCTGAACAGTATAAATATCTGCTGAGAAATCGAAACGTTTGTATTCTAAACTCACTGAAAAAGTTCCGAACCAGTCCGGCATTTTTGAAGTAATTACTCTATCCTGATCCGGATTTGGATTTGCTCCGTTTGACGGATCTGCATCGTATAATTTTATGTCTCCCGGATACAGAGTTGTTCCCGTAACAATTGGAATATTTTCGCCCTGCTGATAAATTCCAACGGCTTTGTAGCGGTAATACACATCAATTGGTTTCCCGATGAACCATAGATTTCCAACAGAATCATCTTCTTTTCCGTCTCCGTTGGCATCTTTACCATAAATGCTTACGATACTGTTTTTGTTTTTGGTAAAAGTAGCACCAAGACTCAGTCTAAAATCTTGTTTTTTGATTAAATCCCCATTCAAAGTAATCTCTAAACCTTTGTTATTTACTTTCCCCAGATTGGACAATTTGGTTGTATATCCTGTATTGGCATTTAAAGTTTCATAAATCAATAAATCTGAAGTGTCGGTATTATAAACCTCAACCGTTCCTGTTAATCTGTTTTTGAATAAACCAAAATCGGCCGCAAGGTTCAACTGTGTTGAAGTTTCCCAGCGCAAATCCGGATTAGACAATTGCGAACCCGGAACATAACCTGATACTTTTATTCCGTTTATAATATAATCTCTCTGATCTGCGACTGCCATACTTTGGTACGGATCTTTTGGCTGGTTCCCTACTTTACCATAACTGGCTCTTAATTTTAAATTGCTCAATACAGGAACGTGTTCTTTCATGAAATTTTCATTCGAAACATTCCAGGCCGCATTTACAGCAGGAAAAAATCCCCATTTATTATTTTTACCAAATACAGATGATCCATCGGCTCTGCCCGAAACAGTAAAATAATATCTGCTGTCAAAATCATATTCCAGTTTTCCGGCAAATGAAATTAAAGAACGCTCGTTACCGCCAATTTCCGGCGTGTTCAGAAAAGCACTTTCAAGACCATAAATTCCTAAAATATCACTCGGAATTCTATTTGCTGTATTCTTAAATTCATTGTATTCTGATGATGTTATTTCGTAAACTCCTGTTGCGCTGAAATGATTTTTTTCAGCCAGTTTAAAGTTATAATTCAAAATATTACTAAACTGATATTCTACATTATCTTTAAAAAGAATACTGCCGCTTCCTTGTCCGGAATTTGCAATTCCGGAAAGTGATCTCGAAGAATTAAAATTCATTGCTTTATAATTCCACGATCTTCTGCTGGCATTTAATTTATAAGTAAAACCTTTTAAGATGTTGATATCCAGAAATACATTCATAATGTCATTTCTGTTTAACTCATTTGTATTGGTTTCATAAATATCAATAAGCGGATTTGGCGTTTCCTGAATTCCACCCGGAAGATGACGGAACGAACCATCGTCGTTGTAAATTTTACCTAATGGCGAGGTATTAATGGCATTATTTAAAATGTTCCCCACATTTGGACGATTTGACTCCGAAAACTGAAGCGAAAGATTCATTCCCACTTTAAGCCAGTCGGTGATTCTTTGGTCAACATTAATTCTCATGGCTACTTTTTCGAAATCGGTATTGGGTACAACGCCCGAAGTATTAATGTAATTTAAACTCGTAAAAATGCTGGTTTTATCTGTACCCGATGAAACGCTTAAACTGTGGTTGTTGGTAACTCCGGTTCTTAAAGCGTATTTTTCCCAATCGATATATTTTCCGGATTGAACCGATTCTAATTCAAGCGGAGAAAAAACCTGATCGTCTGGTCTGTAAACACCATTGTTACTTGTTCTATAGGCTTCTCTTTTTAGCTGGGCAAACTCTTCGCCGCTATAGATATCAAAATTTCTATTGATTGTCTGTAATCCCGAGAAACCATTATAAGCAATTTTTGCCTTTCCTGTTTTTCCTCTTTTGGTTGTAATTAAAATAACCCCATTTGAAGCTCTTGCTCCATAAATAGACTGTGCAGCGGCATCTTTTAAAATTTCTAAAGAAGCAATATCATTGGCATTAATATCATTGATGTTTCCTATTACAATACCATCTGCAATTACGATAGGTTCGTTACTTCCGTTAATTGATTTTTTTCCTCTAATTTGTATAGATGAAGAACTTCCTGGTCCGCCATCAGCTAATGACACCTGAACCCCGGCTGCTTTACCTCTCAGCATTTCCCCCACGTCAGAAGTAGCAACTTTAGTCATATCACCCGGTTTAACCGAAGCTACAGAACTAATTACGTCACTTTTCTTTTTAGTTCCATAACCTACGACTATAATTTCGTCAAGTGCCTGAGAACTTGCTTTCATCACAACTTTTAAGTTCTTTTTATTTTCAGTTTCCACCGAAACCTCATCCATTCCTATAAAAGAAAAAACGAGTGTACTTTTTGGAGCTGTCGTTATAGTAAAGTTTCCGTCAAAATCTGTTTGGGTTCCTTTTGTTGTTCCTTTAACATGTACATTTACACCTGGCAAAGGCAGTCCTGCATTATCGACTACTTTTCCTGAAATCGAACTTTCCTGTGCATTCGTTGTGGTCGAAAGAATACACATAAACAGCAGTAAAATTAGTTTTAGATAATTTCCTTCAAGAAAAAACATCTTGTCATGTTTGTTTTTTTTCATAAGTTATTTTTTTGGTTAGTTAGTGTAAAATCAGTCATGATTTGATTGCAAATGTGATTAATAAATGACATTTTAAGGGGAGGAAGATATTCGTTTTTAGGGGGATTAATGTGCTTTTTTACGAATTTAATCCGTTATTAGACCTTTAAAAACGGTATTCGTAATAAAAAACTTAAAAAATTAAAGTTCACTTAATCCTCATGTTTTCCAATTTAGTTTAATCGCAATCCCGATAGCTATCGGTAGCAAAGAATAAAAACGCAAAGTCCGCAAAGCTTGAATTAAACTTTGCGGACTTTATTTATATTATTTTGAACGTATTAGTAATATATAAATAAACCAAACTCAAAATTAGACGCGGATTTTACTGATTTGCTATCGCAAAAACGCGGATTAAAACGGATTTAAATTATAGAATATCTGCGTCAATCAGTCTTTTCGCGATAGCGAATCTGTTTCATCCGTGTTCAATTAATCTTTGCGGTTAATTATTTAAATGTGAATTTTTATATTCACTAGGCGATAAATTATAAAACCTTTTAAACTCTTTGCTAAAGTGTTTTCGATCATTAAAACCTACCATATTGGTCACTTCTGATACTGAATAACTGGTATTTAGTAATAAACTGGCGGCTTTTTTTAATCGCATGTTTTTTATAAAACCGGCTACGGATTGATTGGTAAGGGTTTGTACTTTTTTATAAAGTACGGTTCTGCTCATTCCAATTTCGCGAACCAGATCATTAACATCAAAATCGGTATTATCGATATTGGCTTCGATGATTAGGGTTAGTTTTTTTACGAATAAACCTTCGGGCGTATTTATGTTTTCTTCCTCAGCATCTGTACTAAATCCCTCGCCGTATTTCTGACGCATTATTTCTTTTGCAGATAATAAATTGGCAATTGTCAGTTTTAATTCTTCAATGCTGAAAGGTTTTGAGATATAAGCATCAGCTCCTGTTGAAAGTCCTTCGATTCTATTTAAAGTCGAAGATTTTGCCGTTAATAAAATAACGGGAATATGATTGGTATTGAGGTTTGTTTTTAGGATTTTACACAATTCAAAACCATCCATTTCCGGCATCATGACATCGCTTACAATAAGATCCGGAATCTCTTTTTCCATGTATTCCAGTGCTTTTATTCCATCTGTAAATTTCAGGACCTTGTAATCGGTGTACAGAATATCGTAGACAAAAGACAAAACTTCTTCATTATCTTCTATCACCAGAATGGTCTTTTTAGAACTATTTTCCGGTTCTTCCAGATATTCGGCTTCATAGGTTTCAACTTCGGTTTTCACATCCGAAATTGGACTTGCATTTTCTTCTATTTTAATGGCATTTTCAACAATCTGTGACTTTTTAAAATGGTCTTTTCCTTTCTTTAAAGTAATCGTAAATATGGTGTTGAAATTGACATCCGCTTCTGTCTGTACTTTTATTTCTCCGTGATGCAGTTCTACAATACTTTTGCTTAAAGCAAGACCAATTCCGCTTCCTAAATTTGCACTTCCGCGGTCGTCTAATTGAAAAAAGTTTTTGAAGATTTTCTTTTTTCGGTTTTCCGGAATACCGATTCCGTTGTCTTTGACTTTTATTTCTATGGAATCTGAATCTTCTTTTTGTTCGACAGCCAACGTGATTCGGCCATTTTTACTGGTAAATTTAAAGGCATTCGAAAGCAGATTATAAATCACTTTCTCCATCTGGTTTTTATCAAAATAAATCAAAGCGGTATTGATGTTGAGAACGAATTTATAATCGATTTTTTTCTCAACAGCAAATCCGCGGAACGATTCGTAGATATCGAAACAGAAAGAAACAATATCCTGCTGTTCGCAGTAAATTTTCATACTGCCTTTTTCTGCTTTTCTAAAATCCATTAATTCATTGACCAGTTTCAATAATCGGTCTGAATTGTTTTTGATGACTTTGAGTTTGTGTTCAAGATTCGAATTCTTTTCGGCACTATTTAAAAGTTCTTCAACCGGCCCGCTAATCAAAGTTAACGGCGTTCTGATTTCGTGCGAAACATTGGTAAAGAAATCCAGTTTCATTTTATACAATTCTTCCTGTCTTTCTTTTTCGACCTGTTCCAGATAAAAGGCTTGTTTTAATAATTCTTTATTTCTGAAAAATCGGAACAATAAAACGGCGCCTGCAATTAAAATTCCAAAATAGAAAATATACGCCCACCACGTTTTCCACCACGGCGGCAACATGATTATTTTTAAGGTTTTAACGGCCGGATTCCACTTCCCTCCTCCATCTGAAGTTTTAATTTTTAAGAGATATGTTCCTGAATTTAAATTGGTCAGATTGATGTAATGCTGTGAACCAATGGTATGCCAATCGTCTTTATTAAAAGAACTTTCGAGTTTATAAGCATATTCATTTTTTTCCGGCGTTACAAAATTCATTGCGCTAAATTCAAGACCTATATATCCCTGATCGTGACTCAAAGTAATTTCCTGCGTTTCGCTTATATCTTCTTTTAAATCAACGGCATTATTTCCAGGTCTGATTTCTTCATTGTTTACAATCAGTTTGGTCAACACAATCTCGGCATTATCCGGAGTCTTTATGAGTTTTGACGGATTAAAAACGATCAGGCCATTGGAAGAACCAAAAAGCATTTCGTTGTCATTCAGTTTTAAACTGCTGTTATTCGAAAACTGTTTTACTTTTAAACCATCTTTTGAGGAATAAGATGTAATCTCAAAATCAGAAATATGCGGATTTGTTTTAAACTTTTTTGTTCTTATTTTATACAATAAATTATTGTCGCTCACCCAGATATTGCCTTCTCCATCTTCTGAAATACTCTTAATGGTTTCATCTGTAAAACCCAAAGCGCGGTTGATTTCGAAAAAATGTCCGGATTTTTCATTCAATAAATTGATTCCCCCGCTTTCAGAACCTACCCAAAATCTGTTTTTAGAATCGGTAAACATAACCGTAAGACTGTTATTTGGTAATCCGCTGGCTTTTCCTGATTTATAGATTTTGGTTACTCTTTTAAGCTTTTTATCGAAAAAATTCAAACCGTACTGAGTTGCGATCCACAAACCATTTTCGCGATTTGCTATGTCTGTAATAAAGTTATCGCTGAGCGCGTTTGAAGTTCCGTCGGCCATATAACTTTCGATGGTGCCGTCCGGGAGTATTTTTTTTAATCCGTTTCCGTTTGTTCCTACCCACAAATCATTATTATCTACTAATAAAGAAGTAATAGGCCGGTTGCGTTCTTTCGGGTTTGGAGAAAGCGGAATTTTACTGAATGTTCTGCTGTTTTTATTGAACTTAAACAAACCGTTGAAAGTTCCGCAAAACAAATTCTGCTGATTCTGACTGACTAAAGCGGTAATCATATTCACGCTTTTATCAAAATCATTAGAATCAATTAAATAAATCGCATTTCTGTTCGTTCTAAAATCCAGAAAGTTCAAACCACCGCCATTTGTTCCTACCCAGACAGAGCCGTTATTTTCTTTTGAAACCGCATTTACAAGTGCACTATTTAATCCGAAATTGGGTTTTATAACTTCTCTTACGTTGGTGAAATTGGTATTGGTTTTCTGGAAAAAGTTTACACCTCCGCCATTGGTGCCAATCCAGATATCGTCATGACGGTCTTTTAGAAAACATTTTACATCATCATCTGACAAGCTGTAACTCGTGAGCGGATTGTGCTGGTATTTTGTGAACTCGTTTTTGTCTTTTTTATAAACACATAATCCGTTTTTTGTGGCAAACCAAATCGTATTGGCATCGACTGCCACAATATCATTGACCCAATTTGACGATAAACTTTTGGCATTGCTGAAATTCTGCAGATAATTTTTTACGGAATTTTCGGCCACGTTATAATGGAAGACTCCATTTGCTTCTGTCGCAAACCATAAATCGCCATTTTTTTCTTTGATTATTTTCCAGATCTTCGAATGGATTAAAGCTTCATTTTCTTTTAAAGCTTTTGGAAGTTCTTTTTTTGAGCCATTTTTAGGATCAAAACATTCCAGTCCTTTGGCTGTTCCCACTAAAACGCCATAATTACGATCATAAAAAAGTGATAAAACCCTGCTTTTTCTAAAAGGGGAATTATGATCGTTTGAAATTTCCTCTAATAAATACTGCTTTTTATTTAAGCGTTTGACTCCTCCAAAAGTCCCAATCCAGATTCTATTTTGATCATCCTGAATGATTGATGAAATGTAGTTTCTTCCTCCTTTTACTTTTTGAACATCGACTCTTAAAAAATCACGTTCTCTTTTCTTAAAAAGATTCAAGCCATTATTGGTTCCTATCCAGAGTTCTCTTTCGTTATCTTCTAAAATAACATTAATGTGGTTGTTGCTTATGGTATTTAAGATGTCCTTATTATAAGCATATCTTAAAAAGGTATAACCATCATAACTAATTAATCCGTTTGCAGTTCCTATCCAGATAAATCCTTTTTTGGTTTGATGAATGCTCGAAATCATACTCTGCGAAAAACTCACATCGTAATCGATATGATCGAAATACAAATCCGAACTCTGGGCAAGAGAACAAAATGGAATGGAATACAGTAAAATGCAACTTAAAATATAGTTTTTAATGCTTTTCATACATGAAACAATAAGAGCTCAACAATTAAATTTGAATTAATTTGATACAAAAGAGGTGTCAAACGTCCTGCAAGGTAAATCTAATACAAAAAACAGAAGTCTTTATATTTTCTTTTTAAGGGGTGTATTTGTACTTATTGATAAAAGCAAAACTATTCATTAAAAAATAAAAACCTATAAATCAGCAATTTAAAGGTTTCCATTTTTTTTACAATTTGAAAGTATCAAAAGTTACATCATCGTATTAATACGAATACTGGCTTTTATAAGTGCCAATGCTGAGATTTTTGAAATATGGATATCTTTTGGCTGATGATGAGAATTCTGACTTACCAGTTTTACAAACTCCGTTCCCTGATCTGATTTCTGAACATATTTTACAGTAATGTATTCTTCCCAGTCGTTTAACTTAACACTCAACAGATACATTTCTCCAAAAAAGATATTTTCAAATTCCGTTTCCTTATACAGTACAATATCTCCTGATTTTAAAAGCGGATACATACTATCACCTGTTACAGAAATAGCTCCATCACATTTTGGCAGATTTGGAATTTTTATGGTATCCAGAACTCTCTGCGGTTTTCCGCTGTTAAATAATTCTCTTAAACCCGCCACAGCTTCTAAATCATATAATGGTATTTCCTGACTCACGTGTAGTGAATCGATTGTTTTTCGGTCATTATTCATAATTACAATATTAGCATTATCCTCTTTTATCATGGGTCCGTTTCCGGTTAAAAGCCACTCGGAATTAATTTCCGGATAGTAGTGTAAAATTTTACACGCCTTATCTGTTCCCATATTACTGCTGTTATCTAAAAACTTATTAGAAAACCCTAAATCATTACAGAACTTATATTTAGTAATCCCTTTATAATCAAGATATTCTCGCATTCTTTCAGTTGACCCCATAAAAAGATGTATTTTTTTACGTTAAAAATTTGCTTTAATGTATTATTTTACATTATATTTGCAAAGTAAAGAAAAATAAATATCAAAAACAAGACAATTGCGCATAAATTTATGCGATGCAGAAGTTTTACCAAAAACAAAACAGCTAATCAAATTCCTGAATACAAGTGACTTAAAACACATTTACAGCGCAAAAAAACAAAAATAAATGCACTACACCAAATAAGAATAAAACTACGAATGAATAGTAATATTAATCACTAATATATGCAAACATTATCACCATAACTTAAAAAATCATCTAAATGGAAACAAATCAAATCAAGGAAAAAATTCAGGAACTGGAAAATTGGCTGATAGAAAATCCAAATAGTCCCGAGAGAAACTTAATAGAATCTGACATTAAAAAATTACGAACCTTATTAGATAAAAATCATGAGTAAAAATCAAATCGAAGCAAGAATTGCACAATTGTATCTGGCACTTCAATACTGTTCTGAAAGATCGAGAACTTTTACACCGGGAGAAAGAATCTGCATTAATCAGGAGCGTTTTCAATGGATGCATATTCTGGAAGATGAAACCGCATTGCCGCGTCCGGTTTCCCAAACAATTGAAAACAAATTAAAAGAAGTCTGGAGACTTGCTGACCACTATAATTTTAAGCCTTATTACAGTGATCCTTTTAAAGAAGAAATCTTATTGCACATCTAAATTATCATAACCTAAAAGCCAATATACTATGAACACAGCCTTAACAAACACAATCAGCCCGTCTATGGATTTATCCCAATTTTCTGCTCAGCAATTAAAGGAAGCTTTAAACCGAATTGAAAATAAAAAAAATGAAGAAAGAGATGCTTATAAAAAGCTGGTAGCCGAAACTATTCCGAAAGCGCTTTCAAGATTGTACGAAACCTCTGAAATGATGAGAAATGCCAAAACAGAAACGTTTCAATTGTTTGAAACTATCCTGGATTTAAAAAATCAGGTTTATGGTTTTAAAGAAAAACAAATGTCACATACTTTTTCTAATGATAAAGAAGAAATTACGATTGGATATCGCATTAATGAAGGCTGGGATGACACGGTGACAATTGGTATTGAAAAGGTGCAAAATTACATTTCGTCGCTTTCTACAAGCAAAGAAACGGCATCGCTGGTTAAAATTGTTTTCAATTTACTAAAGAAAGATGCTAAAGGCAATTTAAAAGGTTCGCGAGTTCTTGAACTTCAAAAACTAACTAAAGAATTTAATAATGAAGAATTTACCGATGGTGTTGAAATTATTGCTTCTTCTTTTAAACCTATCCGATCAAGCTGGTTTATTGAGGCAAGCAGAATTGATGAAAATGGTGTAAGAACCAATATTCCTTTGTCTATGTCTTCTGTAGATTTTTTACAGGGATATGCTTTTAATTTCTTTAATCAGCAAAACGAACAAAGCCATGCAGCCTAATAATGACATTTACGCGTCGGCTCTTTTAGCCCTCCTGCTTATTGCAACCAACTTAAAACCAATTCTTTTATTTCGTGAATGGTTTTATTTCAGAATTAAAATAATTTTTAAACAATACTTAAATGAGCGTAAAAATAAAACCAATTACAGACCACGAAAGTTACAAGGTTAATGAGCATACCATTTTTAAAGACGGACTCGGAAACTGGAACTGCAAAAATGATTTATCCAATAAAGAACGGCAGGCTTTTAACCAATACGAAAGCATTGTGATCAAAAATCCTAGATTTAAAAAACATACAACAGCCACCTATAAAGGCTGAAAAGACCCCTTACTGCCTCTATTCTAAAAAACAGCAGCAGGCAAAAAAATGGTTCCTGTTTTTCGCTTCTTTTGAAGGAAAACAGGAACCGAAGATGGGCCGTTTTTACCCAAAAAAGCAGCCAAAAACCATTCTTTCTATGAGTTCCCAGTCTTTAGAGCTGTAGAACGAGATCATGGAAGTGTATTGACCTCAATTGTTAAAAAATAATCTTTAACAAATATCACCTCAGAACGAGGTTCTAAACAAAATGGCATTTGAAGGAGAAAACCATTAATTAAAAAACGATTAAATGGTTTGGCTGCTGTAAATCTTTATGTCATTACTTTATTATTCAAGTAATTTTATTTCACTACTAATTCTTCATTTTAAACTTCGTTCCCTTTTTTAATCTTTCTTATTTCTATCACTCCATAAATACTATATATCATGCCTATATCTTCAAACAGAAGCCTCGGAATTCAAAAAAATAAATTACTTCGTTACAAACTCGTTAAAGAATTATATCAAAAACATAAAACAGAAGATATTCCTACTACGGTAGTATGGCGTAAATATGTGTATCCGGTTTATCCAATATCACGAACTACTTTGTATGAGATTCTTTGTACGCCTATTACTTCAGAATTGAAAAAAATCGAAGAACTTATGAGTAATCAGGGAAAATCTTCGTAATTATTTATAAAAATGAAAAGCGAATCTTTTAACCTGTAGAAAACATTGTTTTTATGGTGCAAAGATGAGTCATTTACCTCTTTAAAAATGAGCTCTGTTCGCTTTCTTTACAACTATGTAAAGCCCTAGAATACAAATGTTCATACACCTTGCATTCGTTTTTTTTAGGGCTTTTTTCGCCCAATCTTTGCAATCTCAAAAGAAAGGAACCCGCCGTAATTTGACTGCAATTTTCAGGATTGTGGTTTCTCAAAAAAACAACATCCCGCTGTTGTTTCTCAAAAACATATTTAACCTAACATTCAACATTCACACACTCAATGGAACAATTTCTATACCCCTCTCTAACCGCATTTTTTGCCGCTTTTATTACCTGGTTTTTTTCGATGCGAAAATCACTGGCCGAAGACAGAGCCGCCGAACTTGACAATGCCGTAAGTGCCGTAAAATATTACCGTGATCTTCTGGATGATCTTACCGCCCGACTTACTGCCGCCACAGATACCATAAAAAAAATGGAGATACAACACAAAGAACTTATGCTTATCAACCAGCAATTGGTTGATGAATTACAAAAATTTAAACAGCTAAACGGAAAAAATTCATGACACTAACTCAAAAAACCCTGGAAATCGCTGCGGCACAAATTGGTGTCGAGGAAATCCCTAGAAACAGCAACTCCGGCCCTGAAGTCGAAATTTATTTAAGAAGCGTCGGCCTTTCAAAAGGCTATGCCTGGTGCATGGCCTTTGTATACTGGTGTACGCAAAAAGCATCACTGCAGATTAATGCCAAAAATCCTTTAAAGAAAACCGCAGGGGTTCTGGACCAATATAATTCGAGACCGCTTTTGGTAAAGAAGATTCCGCAGCCTGGAGATGTTTTTATTATGGATTTAAAAAATGGTTTGGGCCATACCGGATTTGTAGAAAAAGTAGCCGGAAGCACAATTTACACCATCGAAGGAAACACCAATGATACCGGCGGCCGTGAGGGTTATAAAGTAGCCAGAAGAAAACGAGATATAAAAAGCATAAAAGGCTTTTTGCGTCTGCAAAACTAAATTTAAAAACCAATTCTATTTATGACTAAAAAACTAAAATGTTTCGCTGTTTCATTATTTCTTGTCCTAATCGTGATTTCATGCCGAAGCCCGAAACCTGTGCAAAACGAAAATAAAGTACAAACCATCACTATTAGAGAAACTTTACACGATACTGTTTTTAAAATTGCCAAAGACAGCAGTTCCTACAACGCATTACTGGACTGTATTAACGGAAAAGTAGTTCTTAAAAATGTTATTCAGGCCGAACCAGGGCGTACATTAAAAAGCCCAAGGGTTCGACTTGATAACAATAAACTCAGCATAGACTGCGACCTGAAAGAACAAGAACTATACGCGTTCTGGAAATCAAAACAGGTAAAAGATGTACAGGAAAAAACAATCACGATTACCAAGTTTGTCAATCATTTAACCTTTTGGCAAAAAGTCCAGATCTGGATAGGAAGACTGCTTTTTCTTTTACTATTATTTCTAATTGCAAGATTCGTGTACAAAATCTATAAGCCTTTGTGGCTTAAATAATTCAACTTTTAAATAACACATAAATATGTCTGCACAGTCTCATTTTTTTATAGAGTCAGGAGGCCTTACGCAAAGTCAGGAGCAAGCCTTTGGTCCCGTCTCTAGTACTCAATTTAACCTGACCTCCAGCTTCTCTCTGGATGCTGCAAAAAAAGCCTATTCTATTTGTAAAGGTGTTGTATTAATACAGCCTCAAACTGGCAATCCTAACAAAGTAAATCTAATTCTTAGACCTTACAAACAGCCTTTTCCGGGATTAAACATCAAATATTTTATCTACAGAGGATTAAAAAAGAGTGACTTTTTTACTGGCGATACAGATCCTTTAGTTATTAAAAACGAGGGAACGTATTCCGATTTTATCGACAAGATCAATACAGACTTTAAAGCCTTTCATGAAGGGCGTAAAGTCAAAAACGGTGAAACTGTTACTGAAATTCCTGTTCCTCCGTTTAAGGCTTCTTATATTGGCTTTGATCTTACAACTCCAGATAGTACTTTACTTTCAAATGTCTTTTTTAAAGAATCTGAATTTGAAGATAAAAACGGCACAGTTGAAGAAAAAGATCCTTACGAACTTCCTATGATTGATATAGGCAAATCTTTAGGAGATTTTGATCAGGGCGAATGCGGAATAGATGTTGTCTTAAATTATGGCGACTATAAAAACAATTTGACCAATGACGAATTTGTTTTTGATTTAGGATATGCCCGTAAAACCGCCGCCAAAATTATTGCAGATGGTGCGACAGATTACAAGAAAAAACTACAACGCGAACAAACCACGCAATTTATTGATATCGCTGCTTTTTATGGTTTATTTGTTCCTGAAAATTCTGTAGACGTAGTTTCTGCCGGAACTAAAACCAGTAAAAAAGGCACTGAAATTTTCAACAGTATTATCAATAGTTTTTATACAAAAAACAACTGGTATGTTTACATTCAAAGTGATCGCACACGAAGTTATGATTTTTATGGAAAGTATAAATTAGGCGAAAGCGCTGAAAATCTCAAAACTGGTCTTTTAGAAGATCCTGCTACTAAAGTGGTTCCAATGACTGCTGAAACTTATGGCACTTTTGGATGGCCGGTTCTAATTAACAACCAGTCGCAAGCCAATACTGTTACCAAAAACAATCTTTACCTGCAATTTCCAACCGACAACAATAATAACACTGCTTTTTACGGACAAATTGCCAAAGTAGCCAATGCTCAAAAAGACAACTTCATTAATGCCGACGGTTTACGATTACCTCCGGATGAAACAGGAAATTATAGTAATCTAACTTCAACCATTCAGCTTACAACTCCTGCTGTTCAAGGTAAAAATATTGCTTCGCTTAGCATTTTGCTTTATCACGGAAAAGTAAATCAGTATACAGCGGGCACAACCCTGGATGAAAACGGAGATCTTGTTATTGTATACGGACAAGCCAACTTTTTTGATAATGTTTTCAGCTTAATAGATGCAAAGCCTTTATTAAAACTAAATACTGATGAAAGTTACTCCAGAATGACTTCTGAAAAACTGAATCTTATCAATGAGTTTTACGATAAAAAACAACAGGGAATTTCGATTGTACAAACGCTTACGGTAAACGATGTTATCGAAACCGGAATGGATGAACCTACAGTGGTTAAACGTGTTACTTACATTACCGAGCCTATTGATGTCATGAACAATGCGGTTTCTGCTACCGGAAGCACGACGCCTGACACCAAAACAACAGCTTCTGCAAGTGGTGCCGTTACCAAAAGCAAAACTTACGAATTACCGGAACCTTACTACTATAACCTTAAAATGTTTACAGACAGTACTCAAACCATTACCGGACTGGAATTAAAAACATTAGATGGTGCTGCACCAACTAAAATTATCCTGGGATTAACCCAAACAGAAAATAATACGATTAAAGGACTTATTACCGAAGACACAAAAAATCCGCGTTTGTTTTTGATTGATTTATTTGAAGATGAAAATGAGCTTATTTCTCCAGAAAACATCAAATATCAAAAATATAAGGTTGCGATCGTAGCTGAGAATGGTGAGGGCGAGAATATTTTATCTCAACCTGAAGAAGCTGTTTTTGTGTATTCGCTGGATAGGAGATATCATTTTAGTAAGGGATATAGTGAGTATATGCCTGACTTAGATATTAACATACCTTTTTTTAATATTAATACTGTTTTATAAAATGACCAATACAACTACTGCCATACTTAAAGATGGAACTCCAGTGAGAATACATCTTTTTGATAATCCAATTTTTGATGTTGATGGTTTTTTAGTTCAATTTACAAAACCCGGAATAGAACCAGAAAAGTATAGATATCATCAACACTCAGAATTTAAACGAGAGGATCGAAAAAAACCAGATTTATCCGGTTATTATAATGAAGACTTGTTTTTAAAATATATTCAAAACATTGAACCAGTTCCAACTTTGGATAAACTTACTAAGTATAATTTTAAAAACAATTTAGCAATTGAAGGAGAAGAAATTATTGTGAGTACAATCGATTTTGGTACTCCTTATAATTACTTCTATAACACTAAAAATTATACTTTTAATTTACAACTTGCACCAGACAAAAGAGGTGTTGCCAATTATCGCAAATTAATCATGGAGAACTATAGGATTGTTGACTCCAAAATTAATACTGATGGGCAAATTCCTGTTACCGTTCTTAATAATCAAAGCGCCACCCCAGGCGGATATTTTTTCAAAAAAAACCTTGGAGACTTTATCAATAATTGGGCAATAAGCAACGTACAAAAGAGTAATTTTAAAAGATTAATGACTCTTATTGTTTTTAAAATCAGAGAAATCAATAGAGATATACTACCTATTATAGCATCTAATACTCATTTCTTTGATAAGGAATTTAAAGTTGCAAATGGTATTATTGATTATGACAACTTTACAGATCTCGAAAAATTAGTATTTAATTTTAAGAAACATTGGGGCTACTACTATGATACTCCACTAAATGGGCTTCCCCGTCCACACAAAGATGATTTTGAAGCTCTTTTTTCTACTTCTTCCATTTATGAAGATTATCTTTCGTATTATTCCAGTTTAGAAAATTTTTATCAAATATGTTATAAAACTAAAAGTTTATCATATTACCCTTCTGATGATAAAATAGCATATTTATTAAAAATCTTATCTCCATCTGCGTTAGCTGTTATTCCTTATAGTTTGATTATTAAGTGCATTAAACAGTATCTAAAATTTAATTTATCTCAAGAAGATCAAAGAGTACTCGTTAAGCTTGTTATATCCATAACTCCATCCCATGCAAATGAGTTTTTAGACTTTTTACTTGAAAAAGAAAATGGTGCTGAGACTAATTTTCAAGTTATCTATGATACTCTTACAGATGCAAGATTAGAAAGATATCCTTTTGTAAACTGGTTTGTAGATGAACAAACTAATAGAAAATATTTTGCATTTGCTATTTACGAATTATGGAAAGTTTCTAAATATAATTTAGATTATATTCGTCCAGGTATTGTTATTCCTAATCCTTGGCCAAATTTCAAAGGTATAGATCCAGAAAACTATTTTTATATTAATTCTCAGGAATTTAACAAAAAGAATTTTCTAACATTCATACCTTCTTCCGACCAACAAATAATTACATCTCAACAGCGTTTTGAATCATCAATTAGTGATAAAAAAATTGATATAACAAAAATATACAAACAAGACACTTATGCAGGAGCTTTTAGTCAACATAAGATAGGTTCTGAATATTTTGGGTCTTTTCATTTATATCAACAAATTTCATTTTGTGGATATGAATCAAATTTCGATTTAAGAATTCCGAAATCGGCTACATTACCTGCTTTTCTATTTCATTTTATTGAAGAATATGATCGTTTGGTTGATTTTGATGCCGGAGTTGCATTAGCCGCAAATTTAACCGTTGATGCTTTATTAATTTATTTTACTGGAGGAACAAGTATTCTTAAAGACTTACAATATTTAAAATATACTACTAAGATAGGAAGAGCATTAGCTGGTGGAATTGAATCCACTGAAGCAATTGAAATTTGGCGAGGATTCAAAGGGGCATCCGATATTTTCGCACTTACAGCTGGCTCGTTAACACAAATTAATCACTATCTAATAACTACAGAAAATAATGAGGAGAAAAGAAAAATTTTAGAAGGATGCCAAAAAATATTTATATCCTTAACTTTTTTAGGAGTTGGTTTATCTTTAGCAGCACAGGCCCATGCTGTGAGTGAAGCAGGAAAAGTTTTAGATTTAATTGAAGCCTTACCCTCAGGTGTCGCTCATGGTCTTGCTCCAGAAATGATTAATTTATTGACAACATTAAAAGGTAATAAAGAAGTAACTTTAACCTTATTTGGAAACAAATTAAACACTTTAGATCTTGGGGATGCTACTAATTACATTCTTTTAAAATACAATTCTGTTTTTACTGATGCTCAAAGATTAAAGTTCATGACAGATTTTCAACATATTGATGATCTTGCATTTTGGAGATTATTAAACAATGGTAGAAATGCAAGTGGTATTCGTGATGGCAGTTATTTAGACAATTGGATTCTTTTAAGTGAGAAAGGCTTAGAAGAAGCTAAATTCACTACGTATATTTGTAATCAAAGAAGGACTGATGCGCTACTTCGTTTTACTGATCAATCAGTCCTTAAACCTGTTGTAAATCCTTTAAGTTTTGAAAGAAAAATTGCTTTTTTAGATACTTTTGGAGATGTAGATGGTGTTAATTTTTCTAAATTTGTTGACGAACCGCAATTAGTGACTTACTGGAAGCGATATTATGATGACGGAGTGTTCCGAACAGAGTTTAAGGCTTTTGGTAGGGATAAAATAATTATATTTTTAGAAAAACATGGTGATATTCCGTCTGAGGTATTTCAGAGTTTGAAAGTTGAAACAAATTTTAAATTTAACAGACTTTTAAAATTTCCCGAAGCAACTCATAACATTAGTTATTTTAACAAAAGAAGAGCTGAAATGCTAAAACCTTTTTTTGTCGATTCAAAAACTGGGAATTATATTAGATTACATGAAGTTGATAATTATATAGAACTTGAATTAAAATTAAATAAAAAACTTAGAGCTTCTTTGAAACATGAGGCTGGAGACTTAGTTGATGATATTACAGGTATTAGTTATGATACAATGGGAATACCTCAAGATGTAATTATTCCTTGGACAAAGAATGGAATAAATTCTGTGAACTATTGGTTTGAAGAATTTAAAAAGTCAATTACTGAGCACTTTAATAAGATTAATAAAACTCCGCCCTTAGATTATGTAGTAATAGATTATAAATATTTTGATCAAATTTCATTAGTAGTGAATTCTAATCCAAATTTTTTAAAAAATCAAATAGATCAGTTTATTATACAAAATCATAATCAATACATTAATAAATTAATAAAATTAAACTACTAAATAATATGGCATCAGCATTTATTCAATACCAAAATGGTAAAGGTTTCAACATTGCGGAAGATTTTATGCAATTAATGATATACTATATTCATGAAGAACTTAAAAACCCCCAGTACACTTTTATAAATAAAAATTTATTTGTTATCGGACACGAAGGTATTATCAATGGTGTTGCAAGTGGTTACTTAACTCTTCCTTGGAAGAGAATTTTAGTAAGTATAGAAGAAGAACAGACGATGGTTCAAATTTTGAAAAATGTTAAAATAGCTTTACAGAATAAAGGGGCTTTTATATCAGTTTCCGAATTACAATCAATTCAAACTGATGATAAAGATTTTAAGTATTTATACAGTAGAAATCCATTTCCGGTTACAGAATTAATTAGAATAATAGATGTTTTAATTCAAATGTTACAAGGTACTTGGGCTTCAAATAATTATGATATGGATATTAATTACAGGTATTAAAATATGAGTTCTCCCGCTGGCGCGAGCATCCCGCTCGTGAACGTAAAGTATTTCTTGTTCTGGACAAAAGTTTGAATACTTGCCTGAAAATGTTTTTTGAATTGATATGAATTGATCTTCTGCATGTGCACGAGCGGGATGCTCGCGCCAGCAGGGTTGGATTAGAGGACACTTATATTATGATGCAATAACGAATCAACGATTAGGAACTGCCACTCCATTAGAAATAAAAATATTAAATGATAGTCACTTTAAAGTAAAATAATATGCAAAAAATAGATTTTTGTATTCCGAATATACTGGTGAGCTAAGTATTGTTTTAAATGAAAAAACAAGTAATAACTTAGTAATATTTGAAGTTAAGATTCTTCAATTTCATTTTAATGAAGTTTTATCATTAATTCCATCGGCTCAATACAATAAAGAAAGTGTAATGCATAACTATTTCAAATGTGAAGGGTGGTATGATGGACAATGGGAATGCAAACGAAAAGAAGAATTTAAAAATCAACTTTTGTTAATAGAAAACAATGTTCCGCAAAATTTATTACCTGTTTATAATGCTATTAAACAAATTTGCGCTTCCAGCATTCAAAACAACAACCAATTGTTTATTGAATTAGAATAACTTTATTGCCACTGCTGGCGCGAGCATTCCTGAATATTTTGGGTCTTTTCATTTATATCAGCAAATTTTCCCCGATCGCGCAGATTTAGCTCCGCAACGATAGCGCAGATTTGCAATCTGTGCCCGCAAAGATTGGTTTGTTTTCTTTGTAAGGTATACAAAAGCATTAATTTGTGTGACTTTTGTTTTAATGATTTGTTGTTTATATTACTGTTGCGGGCACAGATTGCAAATCCGCGCTAACGATTGAGAGTAAATCTGCGCGATCGGGGTAACAGGAACACTACAGGTAAATCATTTATCTTTGATGACAATTGTTAAGCAGTATAATCCTTAAAACAATAATAATATGAAGAAACAAGAAGAGCTAAATTTAAAATTTTACAAGAAAATGGGGGCTTTTAATGAATTGGCATACATTTTAGATTCAAGCAATGCAAGTGGTAATTATACAAGGCTAAATATTATTCAATTTTTACCTAAAGCTGTTATTAATCATTTAATAGAAACACTTCAGTTAATACAAAATAATCAGCTTTACGATCCATCATTTCTTGATAGTGCGGAAGAATTATCAGTATTTGATGTCAATTTTATCACTCCTTACTTTTGGATTGACGGGCATAAAACAATCCACATGGATGACTTAAAATTATTATTGATTGAATGGCTTGAATTTAGATCCTCTTAAAGACACATACACTGCTGGCGAGACCATTCCTGAATATTTTGGGTCTTTTCATTTATATCAGCACATTTTCCCTCGCTATCACGAGCGTCCCGCTCGTAAATACAAAATTTGTACGATTATGAAAAATGTTTTTAGATATGGATATAATCGAATCTTCTGTAACCCGATCGCGCAAATATAGCTCCGCAACGATAGCGCGGATTTGCAACCAGTTGTCAGAATTAATAAAACAATAAATATGGAAATAAACTTTTTAAAATATTTAAGAGACAATCCTTCTGCATATCCGAACGATCAAGATTACAAAGGAACGTTAGAGCCAATTTCTATTGAAGAAATAGAAAATTTAGAACAATTTTATAATAATGGTAATTTATTTCCACAAGCACTTAGAGAATTATTGTTTCTTGCAGGTAAATATTGTTATGTTTTAGACTATTTGGGTGATCCTCAAGAAGTTTTACAAACAGAAGTTAGGGAATGGCTATCAGATTATAATAGAAATATAACAAGACCTTTTTTTGCTATTGATGCTCACAACCCAGGTGAACAATTTTTATATGTTTATTTAGATGAAGGTGATAACCCTACAGTTTACCAAGCTCATTTACCAACCAGAAATGATATTTTGCCTTTTACAAGTCTAAAAAGGACTTTATCAGATTTCATAAAGGTACATGTAGACATGGTAAAAAAAGGATACAATCCTTTCTAAATAAATATCTCCCACTGGTGCGAGCGTCCGCTCGTCAACGCAAAGCTGTTTTGTGTTGAAAAGCTTAATTGCACCAGCTCTACAAAGTGTTCAAAATTGCTGTGCGAAGCATCCCTACTTATTACTCGCTCGTGAAAAATATGTTTTAAATAAAGCAACTCAAAGACCAAAAAATCTTTGAGTTGTCTTAAAGCGAAAAAACAAAAAATCACATTTTAAAAACCTCAATTCGGAAACTTAATCCATAAGTTTCCCTGCTCTACTATTGGCTATATCTAAGCCAATATCCAAACCTTATTTCTTTGTTTTACAGCATTGGTAAAATAAAAACCTATTGTGACGCCACTAACACAATTTTTAAAACAATAATTTTTCAGGCTGTCTTTGTACATCCCGAATCAATTACGGTTTCCCCTAAAATAACTGAATACACGCCTGTAATTTTTAAACCCGTAATAATTAATTAAAAATGAGTACAAATCACAACAGAATTAAAGTGGCAGATTTAGAAACAAATCAACCTAACAAAATCTTAAAAACAAACCTGAATGGTGAATTAGAGTTTAGCGATGCAAACAATCTACAAACCGAAAACTACAATGCCCTTGACTGCACCTCCGAAGGTAAAACCCTCGACGCCAGACAAGGGAAAGTATTAAAAGATATGATTAATAATAAAACCGTAAATCTTGCGTCTGATGCAGAAACGCAGATTAACACTTCTATCTCTGAAGACAATAAAATAGTAAGCAGATCGAAATTATTTAATTGGTGGCAGTGGGTTAAGTCTCAAACCCAGACTATTTCCGGAGCCTGGAATTTTTCTAATAAAGTAACATTGAGATCTGGTACTAAAGATATTCCTCCATTGATTATTCCTAATGGTACTTTAACATCCCCATATCAAAATGGAGCTATTGAACGTGACGAAAATGGTCAGTTATGGGAAACAAATTTGGGGATTCGGTCACGAATACTTACAACTGCAGATCAAATAGTGTTAGTTCCGTATAAAACACCAGGCCTTATCCAAACAAATATAAGTGGACCAATATCAGCTACCAATCAATCCACTTCACTAAACACTAAGATTGGAAGTATTAAAAATTCTTCAGTTTTAAGATTAAATCTTATTAATGAAGTTTATTTTTCAACAACTAGTCCATCATTAGGAAATATTGAACCAACAGATGCTAAAACAGAAATTTACTTAAAAATAAATAATGGTCTTTTTTCATCCAACTATACTGGTATTTCTACAACTAATCAAGTCAAAATAATCGAATTTTCAGGATTAAAAAATAATGGATTAAAAAATTACCAGAGTGCCTTTATAACTCAAATACAAAATTCTAATTTAGCACTAGCCCAATGGTCAACTTTAAGTTTTTTTACACAAAACATAAAGGATGGCGTTACAACGAATGGAGAAGCTACATACTATTTACGTGATGAATTAAATACCAGAACATTTGGAGCATCTGAAGCTTCTTTTAGTTTTGTTTTTGTAAATACTGTTACATACGATGATTCAACTAATATAAAAGGACAAAATAAGTCAAAACTAATTCGTTTAAATAGTTTAGCTATTTATTTAGAAACTATAAGATAGAGATCTGTTCAATTTAACAATCAAGTCAAAAAAGAAACTCCTTCATTTGTTTCTTTTTTGATTTCTATTGTAATTCTTTAAATACTTCAAAGAATAAAAAATCTAAAAAAAACAGCATTCTTCACACAGGAAATTCTTATCTGGAATATATTTCGGAAACTAAAAAACACTAGTCTCCAGCTCTTTTACTTACTTTTTCAAAGTTAAAACTTAATTCCCCACCCACTTACTTTACAACTCTGTAAAGTCCCAGAACACCCGTGTTAAACCACTAAGCACCTGCTTTTTAAACCCCTTATTTAGGCTGATCTTTACACTATCAAAAGGAATAAACAGTGCTAAAAATCCTAAAAAAAAACTTTTATAAAGTGTTATCAACCTTGGATAAATCAACGCAGATTAACTACACAACTAACCAAAAAAATTATGCCTTTAAATGCTAAGATTGGTTTGATGCAACTACAATTTAATCATTCAGAATATGAACAAAATTAAAGTCAAAAACACATTAGAATATGCCAACTAATCCTATTCCTGCGGTGCCGATTCCTGCAGCAAGATATTATCCGAGACTATCGGAGATAATTACTGTAGACGATTTACCTGAATTTTTATCGTTTGTCGAAAATGGTTTAAATGCCATCTTTGATAAAATTCACTACAAAAACTTACAATATTCTAAAGGATACCGCGGTGACTCGGCTTTTTACAGCCTTGATATCGTTACCAGCGAAAGACTGGCTCTTCCACTGCCATTTGGTTTAGGACTTGTTCTTAATCCAGATCCTGATGGAGATTCTACGATTTCCTCATTCCCTATTACTTTAGAATATCAGTGGGAAATTTTAGCTTTCCTCAAGACTTTCAGTTCCAGCAATTTCTCCTTTTCGGTAAAAGATTTTTATTCTGTAGGCTTGCAGGTTTTCCGCATCAGCGAAGAACAGGTCGTAGCCCACATGCTGAACATTTTTGTTGAAGCCGAAGATGGAAAAACAAAATATGAAACGCTTTTAGATGATATTAACGGGCTTTTGAATTTTCCTGAAGAACAAAAACTAAAACTACCTGAAGGTGTTGAACAATCTATTAATAGCATAATCACGCTTATCAACACCAATACGGTTATTACAGAGACAATTCCGTTATTGCTGTTTGCGACTTACATTTTAAATGAAGATTTAAACACAACGAAGCAAAAACTGCAGGAGTTCTATAATATCATTGCTCCAGATGGTATCGAAGCTCATATTAAAAGAATCATTACTCCAAAAGCCAAAGCTACATTAGCCTTGAGTGCAGGTATTGAGTTTCCTCAAAATGTATTAAGACCAATAAATGGAGACGGTAGTCCTTACATAGATCCCAGTGCTAAATCAATGTTTGTATTTGGTAAAGCACAATTATATGCTGATACTGAAGCCGGAATTGGTTATCAGCTGGAATTAGGAGGAAGTTTAAGTCCTTCTACATTTGCGATGATTGGTAATACCGGTTTAATTCTTCAATTAGATACTTTAAAAGTCGATTTAAGTAAGAAAACCAATATTCCTGAAGCAGATGCTGATGGGCGTCCTAATGATTTCGTTGGAGTTTATGCCCGCGCCGTTTCGGTTACACTGCCTTCAAAATGGTTTCATGATCCTAAAACAAGTCCTGAAAATGAAAACAAAACACTACGAATTGGTGCTTCAGATTTATTAGTAGGTTCTGGCGGTCTTTCGGGAAATATTTACCTGGAGACCGTTCGAAGTATGGGCAGTACATTTAATTACTTTAATGACAAGTTCAATTTCAATTATCCAATCTCTATGTTCGATAGAGATGAAGATGGTGTTGTAAATAAAGAAGAAATCACTGATTATGACTCTTTAATTGTCTTTTTACAAGAATTAAACAGCAAAGGAAAACCTTATGCTTTTGATTATCCCCTATCTCTGACAACACTTTCTAACTTAGCTTCTACCACTATTAAGTCCTCAACAACTTATAATTTTGGTAATGCTAAGGAATATCAAAGTTTTTTATCAGAATTAAATTTAGATAATACACTTTGGAAAACCATTGGCTCTCCGGAAAAAGGTTTCAAAATTGGTTTCAACAAATTTGATATTTCATTTAAACAAAACAAAGTAATTGGTTCTAATATTAAAGGAAAATTACTTTTTGAAAAACTTAAGATAATACGAGAAGGTGAACCCGAAAGGCCTTTTAGTGCCATTCTTGAAGGACATTTATACGATGACGGCGATTTTAATCTTACAGCTTCTTTTCCTAAAGAAACAGCTCCTCGTGCCAATTTACTTAAGCTTGTTGATTTTGAATTTTACAGTTTTGAACTAGGTAAAGAAGATAAAGATTACTATGTAGGAACTTCATGTTATGTTTCGTTCCCTAGCGTTGTCATGCAGCGATTAATGAAAGGACAAGGAATTAACATTGAAAAACTTCGAATTTACAGCGACGGAAGTATTGAGGTCGAAGGAGGTTCGATCCCAATTCCTATCAACTTTTCATTAGAGCTTGGTCCGGTTAAAATGTCGGTTACAAACGTAAACTTTGGTTCTACCCAAATTAACGGACGTAAATATAATTTCTTTGGTTTTGACGGTGCTATCAGCATTAATCCGCTTGGAGTTGATGCTCGTGGTGAAGGTGTCAAATACTATTACTGTACAGAGGAAGGCCACGAAGACTCGTTTATCAGAATTCAAACCATAAAAGTTGATTTAATCATTCCGGGAACGGCTACAGAAGCATCTGCAATGGCCATCATCAACGGTATGGTTTCGCTTCCTGAACCTGGAAAATCTCAAGAATTTAAAGGCCAGGTTTCTTTAAAACTGCCTAAAGCAAAAATTGCCGGTGGTGTTGCCATGCGTTTTATGCCTAAGTATCCTGCATTTTTAGTCAATGCTTATATCGAACTGCCTACACCTATTCCGTTAGGATTTCTTGCTATTTCTGCTTTTAGAGGTTTGTTAGGATATAGATACGTAGCAACCAAAGAGGCTGCAGGATTAAATAAAGATAATTCCTGGTATGAGTTTTACAAACATCCAAAGCCTGGAATTAATACCGATAAGTTTAGCGGCCCGCCTGACTCTATGCAGTATAAATCGCCATTCTCTATTGGAGCCGGAGCTACTTTTGGAACCATTGCCGATGGCGGGCATGTATTGTCTTTAAGAGCCATGCTGTTATTGTCTCTTCCTACCCTATTTTATATCGAAGCAGGATTAAATGTTATTGCCGGACGATTAGGTCTTATTGAAGATGACCCTAGCAATCCTCCTTTCTTTGCTATGGTTGCATTTGGAGATGATTCGTTAGAACTGGCAGCCGGAGCAGATTTTAGTATTCCTAAAGACAGCGGGGAAATCTTCCAGCTTCATGCTTTACTAGAGGCAGGATTCTTCTTTAAAAACCAAAAACCCTGGTATGTAAATATTGGATCCAGAAAAGACCCAATCATGGCCAGAATCCTTACTTTATTTTCTGCTAAGGCTTTTATCATGCTTTCGGCTCAGGGAATCGAGGCTGGTGCCAGATTAGACTTTAAACTCGAAAAAAGCTTTGGTCCGGCTAAAGTAAAATTGTGGGCATATTTAGAATTAGGCGGAAAAATTTCGTTCAAACGTCCGCAAATGGGGGGTTATATTAGTGCTGGCGGCGGTATTCAAATTAAACTTTGGATTATTAATGTCGAAATTGCCCTGGATACCATTTTCTCAGTTGAGTCATTTAGGCCATTCCTAATTTATGCAAAACTGGAATTAAGTGTTCGTGTAAAAATTGCTTTTGTAAGAGTTCGAAAAAACTTTGTGGTAGAACTTCAATGGGATATTAACCGAATTGTGGATCGTACCCCATACAGCCCGCTTCCTAAAGGAACATTTGGAGACGATCAGGATAACAGAACATTAGAAAATGTAAAAGGTGTTCATATGCTTACCAACCAGGCTTTTGCTCTTGATTATTTCAAAACGTCAGAAGAGAAAGGCTATAATGAAGCTCAATTTTATAACGGAATGCCAAAAGCAGAGTTAATTACAAATACAATTCCGCTGGATACTTATATCGATATTAAAATGGCTAAAGGTTTATTACCAGATCCATCATTATTTAACAAAATTGGAGGATATACCGGGGATGCTAAAAACTATACAGATATGATGCCACCGGTTGAAAAAATTGCCGGAAGACCAATTCGTCAGGTTAAACATAGATATGAAATTAAATCGATTGATTTAAAATCATGGAATGGTTCTAATTGGGAAGATTATCATCCTTTTGAAGCTGTTGTAGAACAAAAAGAACGAAGTAAAGTCACAAATTTACCTTGGGCACAATGGCAGAAAGCAATTGACCAATACGACAGTATTCGTGTTTTAGCCACAGATCCTTTTTCATTTTTAAGCTCAGGAGAACCAGGATGGCATGTACCGGAACAATTCGGAATTACACCTTCAAAATTGTTCTGTCCATCTGATAAAATTAAAAAAGAACATACAGATTTCCTTAGAAAAAAAATTGGACAACGTTATTATGTTCCAACACAATACACGGCTGATAAAATTGACGGATTGTTTTTTAAATTAATTGGAGAAGTTCCGGAAGTCCTGGAAAATAACCAAGTTATAGAAGGCGATTTCATGAGTATTACCGGAGAAAAAAATCCTCATAAATTCATTAAATCACTAGCATTCAAAAACTATAATGAATTAGAGATTATTTTTCCTCAATCGGCTATTGAACCAGTATTTAAACTTACGACGCAGGCCAAAGAAGTAAAAATAAAGGCTTATACTTCAGTTATTAAAGAAGGAGCTAAACTGCCTGTTTACGAAATTGTAGATATAAGAAAAACTGCTGCCGGAGATGTTTCTCAAGAATTAACCTATACAAAAGCGGAGTTATTAAAAGAAATAACTTTATACAATAATGAAATTGATGTTGTTTCTAAAACCAAAATCGACAAAATTGTAATTACGCCAATTGCAGCAAAAGCAGCAGAAATTAAAGATATCAGAAACCAAATTGCAGCATTGTTTGACACTACTTATACAAGCGCAAATGGAGATTTCGAAATGTCTGGACCTCGTGATCTTGAAAAGTATGATTTGCTAATTGCAAAATTGAACGAATTAAAAGCTAATGCCGGAAATGATAATATCCAGGAAGAAACACCAAACGCATTGACTTTTACACGTTATTACGGATACAAAGGAAGAGATTTGTATGCATTTGATAAAGTGGTTAAATACAACGATACTTATATTATTTCTTTCCATCCGCAGGCCAATACAACAGTGCTTTTGCAAATTAACTCAAATGGAGCTATTTTAAGAGAACGTTTGTTAAACGGAGTTATTACCTCAATGCAGGTTGTAAATGGAAAATTACTCATAACACAGGCACTAAAAGCAGCTCAATGCAAAGGAATTGGAGAAGCAATTATTGATCTTGATTTTATTATTGGGTGTGAATCTTCTATCGATGCAATGGCTCTTATTGAACTGGATGACGAACTGAGTTTAATTACCGGTGTACAATATCTAAACAGTTATTCTTTAGGGTTTAACAAAGTATTGCCTTTAGCTAATAATGAATTGCTTTGGATAAATACTTTAGAAAATGAAATACAAATTAATTGGATTAACGGAAGTGATCGTGCTCTTATGCAGCGTGTAAAAATAAATGGAACAGCAATTAAAGTTCTTCAGCATAATGATACTGAATTTAGTCTGATTACGAAAGACAAAAAAATCATTCGTTTCAATCTTAACACAAATACGAAAGCAATTTCTGTAACCGATACAAAAGTACTTTCTGATGCATCTGTATCTGAAATTATCGATGCGATTATTACAGACGGAAAAACTCTGGTAACTGTTCAATTTTCAAACGGAAAATTTGGTTTGGCTCAAATTACAGGAAACTCATTAGATATTGTAAAACAAGATACCATTTTCGATTCGGCAATTTACTTATCTAACAAGACTTTGGCTGACAACTCGATTATAGCCTATAACAAAGATTACTTATTTGTATTTGGTTCAGCATTAGAACTTATCAGATTAATTAAAAGAGGAACCACGATTGAAAATGCATCGATTATTCATATCCAAAATGAACCTTCCGCAAATGAAATCCTGATGCTTTCCTCTAAACCAAAAGAAAAAGGAGTTTATTTCTCATTGTTTAATAATCAGTTTGATAACTGTTCTTTATATGCCGCAGAAAATGTTACGCTGAGTACTTCTGTATCAGCACTAACAACTGGAGCAACAAGTTTAACAGCACTTTCTTTAACTGCCAATGTTGCTTATAACAAAGGGACTAAAAATTCTAAATTAATTACGGTTAATGATACAATTTGTTCAAACGGATATGCTGATGAAGATCCTGAATTAGACTATACAACCAGCGTTCAAAGTATCGAATGGTTAAGTAAAGAAAGTTATTTCCATAACACGACAATTCCTTCAATCGAGGCTGTACAAGAAAATCGAGAAGCAATGGAAGCTGCAGTAAGAAATACTGTTCAGCCCATCTGGAGACCTAATACGACATATTGCTTAGAATTTAAACTAACTGATACAGTAGATGAGAAAAAGGCAACAGATTTTAATTATTTCTATGGATTTAAAACATTAGGCCCTATTGGACACTTTCCTGTACCAGATCCTATTCCTGAACCGGTATTGCCAGGTGAGCTGCCACCAGCAAAGAATGAATTGACAGATTTGTCAAAATCACCATTGACATCGTTAAGACAATATCTGGATTACAACCGTTCTTATCCAAACGCTGATGGAAGTTTATTGCAATCAAAACCTGTATTCTATGGTAATGAGCAATGTAAGATCTCGATGTTTTTTACAAGTCCTTATGTTTATCATATGTTTAAAGGCTGGTCAGATTATGGTGAAAAGAGAGGTGAAATCCAGGGATCATTGAATCTTATTATCAAAGACCCTCTAAATGATACACTTATTCCTTATCCTCTTCCAGAAGAAGGAACAGTAACAGTGAACTATCCAAGAGCAATAGAAAAAAATGCAAAATGGGTAAGCGATAACGACCCTAGAATTCCATTAGGAATTCAATTGGTCAATAACTTTATCAATGCTCATCCGGAAATGAAGTGCAAACTGCTGGGCGATCCTTTACAACCAAAATCTCTTGGCTACGAAGTTAAACTAACTGATTTACAACCTTCAAAATTATATACCGTTTTAGCTAATAATTATTTTGATGTTAACCAAAACAAAGAAGTAGATGAAAAAGAAAATGTTTTAGTACATCAATACGGATTCCAGACTTCTCGTTACAAAAATTTTGAAGAACAAATTCAGAGTTACAACATTGATACAGCTACAGAACGTAAAGCCCTGTTTGATGTAAATGTAAATGTTAATCAGGAACAAATTGACGCCTTATATCATTTAGTTGCTGCAAAAACTGAAGTAAACGCATTAAGTGATGCAATGATTTTAAAATATCAGCATTCATTTGACCGTGCCATTGAGGGAGTATTAAAACTGTCTCCTCTTGATCCGGCTCAAAATACCGAGGTAAATAAAATTATTGATACCAATACAGGTAAGATCATAGCACTTTTAATTCGTAATCCGGAGCCATTTAATATTCCGAAAATACCATTGAAAGAAATTCAGGATACTATTTCTGTGGTAACAATCACAGAAGGCGAAAAGAAAGAATACACTAAAAAAGATGCTTACAAAGTATTGCATTCAAAAGATTATGCACAGGTATTAATAATGCATGATGACAAATTCATTGTAGAGCCTAATCTGTCTATCATGTTTGATTACAGAATGTGGAATAACGAAGTAATCGCTTTAAATGAAACCAGAGTATTGACTTCATCAATTGATAAGCAAGATATACAAGTACAACTACAAGCAGAATCAGAAAATATAAATCTTTAAAAAAACAATAAAAAATGAGTTCTATAAATCTTCAAGCCAGCCAGACTTCAGGCTGCGAAACTTATATAGCAATTGTAGTAGATGATTCAGCATCAATTGATTCAGCCGAAGCACAGCAAATTCGCCAGGGTTTAACGTCATTTATCACCTCTCAAGCTCAAAGCAATCTTACACTTTCCTTAATTGGAATGTCTCATACTGATGCGAATTTAAGATCTGATCATGTTATTGAAAAAAGAATTTCAAACAACAGTACTGAGTTTTTAAACTGGATTCGTGATTTCAGAGCTCCAACTATAGATGCCCAATCTGATTATTGGGCATCAGGCTTAGACGTTGTAAATAATTTAAATACAACACCTGATATTGTAATTGTAATAACTGATGGTTTACAAGTCAATGAATTAAATACTCTTTCAAATCGTTATAAAAATCTAAATCAAAAATCTCATATCTTTATTTATGGTGTTAGTGGTCTTCAATATGGTATTGCTCCCTACAAATTCGTAAATTTACAATCTGCTCTAGAAAGTATTTTAGGTAAGAAGCCAATCCTAAAAACAAACCAAAATTCTTTACTTTCAGCCGACTATATTGAATTATCCAATTTTACAACATTAAACAATGAATTAACTCAACTTACAGCAGATTTAGCTTCTGCCAATATTGGTTGTATGGCTAATGTTGATATTATTGAAAATAAAATTCAATATCCAAAATTAGAAGCTGGAAGTTATGTCAATAGTGATTCCGGAAGTTTGGTACTCAAAAATAAAAGCCGCATTGATCTTACGCTTACTGCTGATACAAAAATTCACAGCGAAGCATCTCTGCAGGGATTAAGTTTTGTTATCAAAAATACGGTAATTATAACTGCGGGTTCAACATTAGAAGTTCCACTTTCTGTAAAAGGAACTCCATTGAATATTGGTAATCTTTCGAGGTTAATTGCTATTAATAATGTTAATAATACCAATGGGTTTAAAATTAATTTCAATGTAGAAAATCAATCTTCAGGCTGCGAGAAATATATCGCAATTGTTGTTGACGAATCTGGTTCTATAAACCCAGATGAGGCTCAGCAAATTAAAGATGGACTTACTGCCTTTATTACTTCCCAGGCTCAAAGTAAAATCACACTTTCATTAATCGGAATGTCTGACAGCGATACAGCTGTCAGAACCGATAATGTTATTCAGAAAAAAATTGCCGGTAACGAGCAAGATTTTTTAAGCTGGATTAATCTATATGGCAATGGTAAAGTTACTATCCAGTCTGATTATTGGGCATCTGGTTTGCAAACCGCCAAGAATTTGACTGTAGCTCCTGATATTGTTTTCGTTATAACCGATGGTATTCAGGTAAATAATTCTGAATTTTTAAAAGGCTTATTCACTGATTTAAATCTAAAATCACAGGTTTTTGTTTACGGTGTGACCAGTACTGCAGAGGATATTAAGGAATTAACCACACCTTTAAATACCTTTTTAGGAAGAACACCTAAATTAAAAGAGAATAAACTTTCGGCTCTGGATTCAGATTATATTAGGGTTCCTGATTTTGGCACTTTAGGAACAGAATTAAATAAACTTGCTGCTGATTTAACTACTGCTCAAATAGGCTGTATTTCGAACGTAAGTATTGTTAAAAACAAAATTGATTATCCTGCTTTAAAGAAAGATCAAAAAATAAGTAAGCAAGCCGGAACTTTGGTTCTTAGAAACAAAAGCCGAATTCCTCTTTCTTTAAGTGCCGGAACAAGAATACACAGCGAGGGCAGCTTAAATGGTTTAACCTTTAAACTTCAAAATGCTGTTACAATTCCAGGTTCGGCAGAAATTGAAGCAGCGATTCTAATTGAAGGAAAACCTGCATCACTTGGAAATTTTTCTGCTCCAATTATTTTAAACAATGTTAAAAATCCTTACGGTTTTAGCATCAGTTTTAGAGTTGGTAAAGAATCATCTGTAATTGATATTACTTCAGGAAAAACAAATCTGCAGTCTACTTATTTGCAAATTGCAGCGGCAGGTTCGAAAGGGGTTGACAGTACAATGGGAATTCATCTTAGATGGCTTCTGGCTGGTAAATTAGGAAAAAACCATCTCCCAAAGGGAGGCCTATACACTGGTGAAAAGATTAATTTTAATAAACCGGAAGACTTTGTAAAAGTGTACAGGGCTCCGTACAGCAAAGTAAGCCATACTTTAGATTTAAGCCAGAGGCCAAATGTTGTGGACAACAAAAAAGCGTTGTGGATTTACAAAACAACAGATTCAAAGAGATCGATTTATGTTACATTTCAAAATAAAGAAAAATATAAACTGGTTAAATTTGGTATAGATCCATTAGTTAATCCTGTTGCTTTTTTACAAGCGTATGGGAACAATTTGATTGAAATTGAAAATAAAACCGAACTGTTTTTTGCTGCTGAATTAAACTTTTCATCTATAACCTCTTTAAGCAATGTTAGGTTAGAAACTTTATCTGTTGCCGAGAATACTATTATTGCTGCCAAAAGAGTCACAAATCGTAAAACCTATTCTTCAACACAAGTAAACAATATTCGTTTACTTGCTGAAAATGGAAGAAGTATTCGATTAAAAGCTAATAACTGTCTTTTGAGTTCTATCAATTTTGAGTATTACTCTGACTTTATTACTCATGCCAATATTAACGGAGATTGGAACCTAAAAGGACAATATGGTTTAAGCAAAAATGATATTCAGGTTTTTGAACAATTAGAACCAAAAATCAACTCAGTGCACGGAAAATGGTTAAAATACAATGATAACGAATATGTAAATATTGCCAATTATAAAGAAAAATGGAACAGACCAACCGTTCCAGGTGATAAAAGCGACAAAAACATTAAGTCAATCGTTGAACGTTATATCGAATTAAGTGAAAATCCAAATGATCCAACTGCTTTAGATTCTATCAATTTTGGAGATCTTGAGGCAAACAAAGAACAAGAACCAGGAGAAGAACAAGATGATGCAACGAAAATATCAAACCTTGATTTATTAAATATCGCTGCAAACGACTATCATGTCGCACGTATGTTAGGTTTAGGTTTCATTGATATTGACGATGAAGTTCTTTCGGGAGAGTACGTTTATCTAACAGAATATACCACTTTTGGTGATTTAGAAGATGGCGCGGGAGCGCGTGAAGTACAGCATCTTTCTATGAGCATCCCAACTTCTATAGCCACAGAACGTTTTTCTCTGCCAGTTCAATTAAATAAAATTGAGCCAGGTTTAAACCTAGGCTCCGATGAAACTCAAAATGCTCCAATTACAGATTCAAATGGATATAGTTTTGATGGAAAGAAAAGATATGTAAGTTTATTTATGGATGATGTGATGGATTATGATATTACATCTAAGAATGGTGATGACTTTTTTAAATCTTCATTAGAGTATGATGGAAGTACATTTACATTTCCAGTTTATCTAGGTGTCGACTTTAAAATTGATGGTGAAACAGACTGGAGAAAACCAGAGTTATCCTTTGATTTAGAATACTATAATGTCGACAATGATCTTAACAAATCAAGTTATGAACCTGTTCCAATTATTATTCCTGACTCTGGTAAATCCATTTTAAATGTCCGCCAGGAAGAAGTAGGTAAAAAAACATATATCTATCAAGGATATGGTATTAATATTTTCTCAAGAGCAACAGCCGGAAGACAAATCAGTATTGAATCTGAAATTAAACCTGCAAACAATTTAATGCCTCCAACTGGTATTAACACATTGTTAGTTACTGAAGAAAACCCATTGATGTTTACCTCTCAAACAGAACAAGAACGTCTTGGTAAGATTATAGGAGACGATCAAACATTAATTAGAATTTTGTTCGACTATTATTCGGCTCAGGAATTAGTAAGTTATACTGTTCCTTCAGAAATGTCTGTTCAAGAAGCAGAGCAAAATAAAGACAGTATTTTTCCTGATAGTGAAGAAATATTCGCAGATCATTTTAAATTATACTATAAAGACGGACTTCCTGAGGTAGAATATGGCGAAATTGAAAAAATTGATAATTCTAATGAACTTACTTCAATTATTAAAATTAAAGGATATAAAGTTCTTAGCAGCGGTGAAGAAGTTAAAGTAACATTAACCGAAAACAACAAAACAAGATTTACCGGAGGAATTTTAACCGTTGGTGATCAAAACTATGTGATTCAGGATATTAATGTTGTTATTAAACCAAAACAAAAGCCTCAGGATCCTGACGAATTTGATTATGCGAACATAACAGTACTTAAAAAAGAAGTAAGTGACAGTGCTCATGCTGATGGAGATGCTACAATAGACTCTGACAAAATTAGAGATATAGAGATGCCTGAAAGTAAATTGTGTACTCTGGTTCAAAACATGTTAACAGACACTAACTGGCACAAACCGGAAATTAATTTTAAAGTTCAATATCCTGCAAGTTTAAATGAGATTCATCGTGAAGTCATTCAGCCTGAAAGCGAAAACACTAAAGAGCTGCAAGTAGAAAAAACCAGAGGAATCTGGGAAACTGCCAAGATCGAAAGGGTCCTGGAAGATACATACAAAATGGATAAAGACGGACAATATGAATTAGAAGATGAAAAACCAATCAAATTGGCTGAGAAAAAACACTTGGGTTTATATCAAATCACTTTTTCTAATTTTAATTTACCTCAGCATCCTCAGTTTATATCAGAAAACGAAAACTCAGTAGAATGGTCGAATGGTATTGTTCGTTTGTTTACGAAAAGCTCTGTTAAGCAAGGAGTTTCGGTTCCGGTAAAAACCAGAAAAGAGTTTAAAGTTGTTCGAACCGAAAATATTGGTAAAACTGGAAATTTAGTTTTATATGTAAACGATACCGATTTCAAATTAGGAGATTATGTAAATCAAATAATGGATGAAAACCATGACGAAATCATTGTTGGAGATCGAGAAGTAAACTATTATCCTAGCTATAAAGTATATCTGTATAAAGATCAAGCTGCTGGAATTACTAAAGAAAATATTCAGCCAAGAGCAGACGAAAGTACGCACTACTCTATTTTCGGAATTAGTTCGCGTGCTGTTCGACCAACTTTCGAATACAAATCAAAAATTAGTATTCCTAGTCCGATGTATGCGGTTAAAATTGAAAAAGCCGAAAAACCTGTAATTACAGAAGGTTATAATTTATATGCCACAAGACCTGATTTTTACAATCGTTCGACTTTTACTTTTACTACTCAATACAAAATAGGACGTAAACCTTATGGAGTATTACATTATAGAGCTAATGAACAAGATTTTCTGAATCTTTTGTATGAAACAGAAACTGTTAATACGATTCGTGAAGAACTAAATAAATTTGGAGGAAATGAAGCCCCTGATTTTGAGCAAAGATGGAAAAACTTTCTAGACTTTAATTACCTTGAAACTAATAGTAATTACAAAACCTTTCCTGAAAATGGATCTGGCCCAAAATACAGATTTCCATTACCGGATAATAAAGAATTTATAGGTTTAATTAACGATTTTATAGAATGGCATAATAAGGCACAAACCAATCCAGATCTTAAAGAGCCTAAAATTACTTCATTAACAGCGCTTAATAAGGCAATAATTTCAAAAGGAGTTGAAAAACCTGTATTAGCATCTTATTTCATTGAAGAAGCGATAAAATCAGCCTATGTTCCGTTAACAGAAGTACCTGTTGTGTATGAATACATTAAAGACAAAAATTATGTTCCAAACAATAAAAAGCAGACTATTAAAGATAAAAACGGTCATGCCTTAAAACCAACCGATCCGGATTTTGACATTGCACCCATGATGAAAATCGTTAATGAAGCTGAGAACATAACACAGTTTACTGATTTTAATTTGGATGGAAATTCGCAAAGTATTTATTTCTATGCGGTTCGCGAAATGGATATTAAGATGAATTTCAGTGAACTTAGTGATCCTATAGGACCTGTAAAACTGGTAGCTTCAAATCCGCCTCAAACACCGGAAATTAAGAGAATAATGCCAATTCTTGAGAATCAGGTTTTAGGAATTAAGCCTTCGATTCAGTTTGAAATAAATGCTTATCAGCCAGAATATAAAATTGGAAAAATCAATATTTATCGTGCCTCTACAATGCTGGATGCACAATCGATAAGAACGATGACACTGGTTAAAGAAATTTTAATTGATGAAGATACTTTATCTAAAGATTTTGACAATGTCTGGACGGTTTATGACGAATTTGAAGGTTTAGAATTTGTTCCGTTTGGCGATGGTCTTTTCTACCGAATTACGGTTTCAAGAAAAATCGAATATGCAGATCCTGCTTCGACTAAAGAAAATCCTATCATTACTATTGACTATGCGCCTTCACAGCCTTCAAAAATTACAGCTACAGTAATTGCTGATACTATTTCGCCAGAATCGCCTCAATTAGAAGCATCAGGAACAGTAAGCGGCGCAAATGCAGAGGTTTTAAAACCAGTGATTTTCAATTGGAAGAAAACAGTTCATAATGGTAAATATCATTTATATAAAATGACCCGTTCCGGAAACTGGGAAAAGATTCATGAGATTTCTTCTAACTTAAAAGATGTCATTCTTCCGCTGGAAAGTGTAAATTCTTTTACAGATGAATTAATTATTAAAAATGAAAATGGTGAAAGAATTTATCATCATTTCAAATTAATTTCTGAAAACTCATCAGGAATGTTCAGCAGTGAAGAAAAAATCTTAACTCTTTAAAATTCTACTTAGTACCAATGAAGTTATTTCATTGGTACTAAATCAAGCTAAACAATAAAATTTAAAGCAAGAAATAAAATTAAACAACATGGCAACAACACGCAGAAATGATATTCGCACTAAATTCCAGGACAAGGATATACCAACGCAAAGTGACTTTGATCTGATCTTTGACAGTTTCGTTCATAAAGACGAAGACAAAGCTAATTTTCAAATCGTCGAAGCTGGTACATCAAACGAACATTATATTACTCCGGCACTTTTAAAAGCTGTTTTTCAAAATTCAGGAATTCTTTCCGGAAACTGCTATGCTCCTTACAAAGAGTTTATAGACGATTTTACGGGTTTATCAATAGAATTAGAGCATCAGCCTATAGAAAACAGCGTTAAAGTATTTAAAAATGGGCAGCTATTAGAAGAAAAAAAAGATTATGCATTAAATCATAATACTGGAGTAATTGCTTTTTCTGGAATAATTACCAGCCGAAACATAGAAGTAAATTATTGGTTTAAGAATATCAATCCAACATCTGGTGATTCTGATTCAATGTTTGGTAAGGCATCCATTCCTTACAAAGAAAATTTTAGTGAACTAACTTTTAATAGTGACACTATTACGTTAAAAGAAACACCTCTAACATACAGCGCGAGAATATATAAAAACGGTCAGCTGCTTAGAGAAAACAAAGACTATTCTATCGTTGACGGCAGTAAAATTGTTAAATTTTCTGCACCAATAAGCAATCGTAATATTGAAGTCGATTATTGGTATGCTGGTCCAATTTCTTTAACAGATCCTGAATTGAATACCAAATATGTCGACTTAACTACAAATCAATCGATTAAAGGAAATAAAACCTTTACAGAAACTGTTGAGAGTAACGCTTTTATTAAAACTGGCGGAGCTTCTAATCAATATTTAATGGCAGATGGTTCTGTTACGACATCTACAGGTTCTGATTATGATGCCGGGCATGCTCCTTTTGCTATCCCGCTAACGGGAGGATATCAAAAATTTAGTAACGGCTTAATATTACAATGGGATTATATAATGAATGGTTCTACTAATTATACTTTCCCTATTGCGTTTCCAAATAGAGTAGGCAGTATCGTTCTCTCTACGTATAGAAATTCGTCAGGAAATAAAGGTTTTAATCATGTTTATAATGTTACAGGTACATCCTATAATGCAATTATTGATGGCAGTACTGGATACATGTTTGCAATTGGTTATTAATTAATAAAAACTTTA
Source organism: Flavobacterium johnsoniae (assembly GCF_001879205.1). Taxonomy (GTDB): domain Bacteria; phylum Bacteroidota; class Bacteroidia; order Flavobacteriales; family Flavobacteriaceae; genus Flavobacterium; species Flavobacterium johnsoniae_A. The sequence continues at coordinate 523,973 of NZ_MLFK01000006.1, read as the reverse complement.
AAATAAAAACAATGTACAAAGGAACATACAACGAAAACGGAGAATATACAGGCTTTTATGTAGAAGAAATTCATGAAAATATTCCGCAGCCCAATATTGAACTAAGCGAAGAAGAATGGCAGCAGGCTTTATCTAAAAATTACAAAGTAATCAATGGTAAACATGCCTACTCTGCTTTCGTTCAGAACCAAAATGATATTCTGGAAAATTTAAGAACCACCAGAAATATATTATTAACTGAAAGCGACTGGACACAAGTAGAAGATTCTCCTCTTTCTGAAGAGAAAAAAACAGAGTGGAAAAATTACAGACAGGCACTAAGAGACTTAACTGATCTCGATGACTTAACAACTATTGCTTGGCCTTCAAAACCATTGTAATAAGAATAATTGCTCAATATTTTTTTAATGGTTTTAGAAAACAAAAAAACAACATTATTACTTACTAAAACATAATGTATGGAAGAAAACACAACATATAAACCCTTTGTATATTTAGACAGTTATACTCCGGTAGAAGGTGAACAGGTTTATTACAATACCGAAAAAACTTTAACGGTTAACAAAAATGATTGTTTGAAAGGAACAACCGGAAATCCTGTCACTTTAAATGCCGGTGCCAATAAATTTGTGTCGCCAATAAGTATTGACGATGCTAATGAACAAGCTCAATCATGGCTTCAGGCAAATGTTCAGGCTTATGCCAACAATCTTGGAACCTGCACTATTAGACCTACTGCATGGCGTGGAGCAAATCCTTCATGTGTATTAGAACCGCCAACAACATTATTGCCTTTTGATTATATGGTAATTAAATACAAATGGGCTCCTGGCGCTGGTATTGATCTAGATACTTTTACAGGTTTTATAAATACAGGTATTACCACATTAGATAATATATGGGTAGGGTTTGGACTCGAAAACGGACTTCCGGCTAATGCGACGGCACAAGATTCTTACATTATGTGGGGCGGAGATAAAAGAGATGTAACTGGGGCGGAAACTTGTTTAATAAACTTTAAAAAAGTGAAAGAAGTGTATTCTAATTTGAATGATGTTCAGATTAGAATGGCTGGAGTTTGGAGGGATTTAAAAGCCACAGGAAATATTGATGTAGAAATTACCACATTCCTTGGTGGTACAATGACAAAAGTCGATAAAGACATTATAAATGATGAAGGCCAGCAAGTACAGCAGTTAAATTTTTCAAAAAATATTTCAGTACAGGGTAAACAACTCTCAATAGATCAAGTTACTCCTATTGGCTACATTAATTATTCTAATAACCAATCAACTGCAAAGGTTGTAATAACTTATTAAAAATATGGAAAACACAGGATACATGTCTTTTGCTTTTTTAGAAAAGTACTATACTGATGACAATACTCCAACTGGAGAAATAAAACCTAATGTAACCACAGATCCAGATTATCTCGCACCGTCCTTAAACACAACAATTTGCCCCCCTGCCGTTCGATATTATAATACACAACAAACTAAAACTGTTGCAAAAAATAATTGCTTTGCGGGAGAAACAGGTACTGAAGTTGAACTTATTGCTTATGCTAATCAATTTGTATCATCTGAAAGTATAATTGATGCAAATAATCAAGCCATTGTCTGGCTGGAAAATAATGCTCAAATTTATGCGAATAATTTAGGAACCTGTATTGCTGATTCGACCCCTCCTACAAGTCCAGTTTTAAGTGTGTCTTCGATTACTCCAGATTCACTACTATTATCATGGACTGCATCAACAGACAATGGAATAGTTGCGGGTTACGACATTTACAAAAATGGAGTTTTACTAAGCTCAGCTTCAGCTGATCTACTTAGTTATACTATCACAGGTTTGTCAGGATCTACTGCATACGATTTTTATATAAAAGCGAAGGATGCATCAGGAAATTCAAGTGATAGTAATGTTTTAACTGTCACAACACTTCCTTCTGTTCTATCTCTAGCTGCTGTAAAATCTGTAATTTTTGAAAAAAGAGCCACATCATGGAGCGAATCTAGAGACGCACCTGCTGCAGATTTACAACATATCGATAATACGTTTATTGGGGCAGGTGCAGATAGTTTGTTATATTACGTAAATAGATATAGGGGTATTATTGATACTTCTTCAATTACCATCAAGCCAAAATCTGCTCAAATAAAATTTAAGTTTGCCGAAAATACAGTTGGTAACGCATTGACTTTTAATTTATTTGCTGCAAATATTTTGATCCCATTAAATCAAGCTTTTCAACTTCAGGATTGGAACGATTGGGATTCAACTACATTCATTAATAGTGTTTCTGTTCCAATTAATTCTACAGCATACAACGAAATAAATCTGACTCCTTCTCAATTAGACTTACTAGTTTCAGGACAATCCTATAACTTTTTCTTAATTTCTAATGGTGATAAAGACTCTTCCACACCTGGTTCAAATAACAGGCCTGTACTATCGATAACCGCTGAAACTGGCGAGATATATTTAGAATGTAAATTTTAACTAAAAATAACTTATGAGTGCAAACCATAACAGAATAAAAGTGGCTGATTTAGAAACGAATCAGCAAAATAAAGTTTTAATAACTAATGAAAATGGCGAATTAGAGTTTAATGATATAACCTCTTCTTTAGATTTTAAAACTATTAATGGAGAATCTATTCTTGGAGATGGAAATATCGATTTATCAAACAAACAAGATATTGCAAATCAAATCAATGTAACATTACCTGCAATTGTTCAAGATACATGGCACGGAAAAACAGTAAAGTTTAATGGTACAGGAACGCTTTCAATTCCTAATTCATTTACTAATTCAGGAATGTGCTTTGAGGGAATCACAAAAATAGGAACATCATTAAGCTGGTCTATTACGTCTCCTAAAACATTTGAATTTGGAGCACCTCCTACAGTAGGAGAGAAACAGATTTTTACATTCATGCAAAACGAGGGTCAGCATTCAATAATGATTTTAGGTTTATAATTATGGGATTACGAAAAACAATATTTGGAAGGTCTAAAGTAATTACAATATACTACCGAGGAAAAAATAGAACAAATTTATCTACTCAGATGTATAGTTCTTTCAATCCAACTGGAACAAGATTATACCTTACGCTGCATAATGGTCCTGACTCAGTAGCTCAATATTCTTTGTCTACACCATGGGACATTAGTACTGCTGTATACTTGAACCGCTCTTTGGCAATAAATCAAAATGGAGAAAGTCAGCCAAGAGGACATTATATATCACCTGATGGTACCAGATTATTTGTATCTGGTACAACTTCTAGGTCTGTTTTAAGTTACCTTTTATCTACTCCTTGGGATGTTAGCACTGCAAGTTATTTAGGGTTTAAGAGTTTTGGAATTATTACTAATACAATTGCCTTTACACCAGATGGAATGAGTTTTTTTAATCATACAGGAAGTTCATTAACAAAATACTTATTGACTACACCCTGGGATTTGAATACTGCTGTATCTTCACAAAGCATCAATTTTTCAGCTAATTCATTTGTTTTTACTCCTGATGGCAAAACAATATTTCACCCAAAATTAGTTGGGGAAAGATCCGTTATGAAAATTTCATTAAAAGCTCCTTATGAATTAGCTGGAGCAAATACTTCTGCTTCAATTAATTTGTCGACGGTCATTCCAGCAGCTAACTTTTATGCTGTTAATTTTAGTCTTGACGGTTTAAAAATGTTTTGGAGCTCTTACACCAGCAGTATTTACGAGTTTGATTTATCAAAACCATACGATATAAATGGTAAACTCATAATAGTATAAAGAAGTAAATAATTGAAGTAGAACTTGACAAACCGTTAAAGATGTAAAGCCGAATATGCTAAATAGTTTTTCTATCATATTCTGAATCAATCATAAAAATGTTTTATAAAGTTCAATAATCAGCTAAAATTATTCAATCAAAGTATTAAAAACAGACAGCAATCGGTAATTCCGAAAGCATTTATTATAAAATTCTAATTAAAAAAAAATGGAGACAACAAATCACAATAGAATAAAAGTATCTGATTTAGAGACAGGTGCACCTAATAAAACTTTAATAACAAACCAAAATGGAGAATTGGAATTCAGCGAAGCCATAGCAAGCAAGCAGGATCTACAATCTGTTCTTGAAACAGGCAATTCTGCCACAAAAAACATGTGGATTGGCGATGAAGGCAAGCAGATTTTTATTGGTGCCGAAAGCGAAGATGCTGTTCAGGTAGGATCTGGCGGAATGGCAGGTCTAAGTCGTAAATCTACCTTTATTGGGAAAAATGCAGGTAATGGAACGATACAAGAAATGGTTACTGCTTTGGGTTACTATGCAGGAGCCGGAAACCAGCATCCAAGAGCCATCATATTAGGTGCTTGTGGATCAACTGTATACACCACTGCACCTAATCAATTAGCGATTGGAACAAATGATGCTTACAAGACCATTCGTTTTAATACGGATGTACAAACCGATTTAGATCTAAATTTTCCTTCAACAAGCGGAACTTTAGTTACCTCTGATAATTTTAAAACAGTAAATGGAGAATCAATTGTTGGAAACGGAAATATTGATTTATCAAATAAGCAAGATATTGCAAATCAATTAGAAGTAGGTACAAGTCAGACTATCCAATCAAACTGGCATGGAAAAACAGTTTTATTTACAACTAGTTGTACTATTACTGTACCTGCTTCATTACCTCAAAGTTTCATCTTTAATGGCATTACATTACCGGGAGTAAATGTAACGTGGGCTATTACTGCTCCGCACACCTGGTTGTTTGGAACACCTGCTGTAACTGCCGAAAAACAAATTTTCACATTTACAAAAAGAGGCAATACAAATAGTGTTTTATTATTAGGAGTATAAGTATGGGAAGCTTATTGCAAAATACCATTTTTGGTAATAATAAATATAGGGCAAATACTTTTATTGGGGGTGTTGCTTCAATTATCAATACACCTGCTTTGGTCGCTTCTAAATTAGGCGTGCCAGCTTCAAGAATAAAAGGGTTTAAAATAATTGAAGATAATATTGAATTTGCAGTAACCGGAGGTCGTTACTCAATAGCAGTGGGTGCTTTCATGAGTGTAACAGCACTAACATATTACTATGATACTGACTATCTAATCGAAGGACTTGGCACCTATGCTTTTTTTAATGCTGTAAATTTAGAATTCATATCGGAGCTAAGAAATTGTGTAACAATGGGCACAGGAGTGTTTTTTAATAATCAAAAGTTAGCAGCTGTAATCGCTCCCAAATTACAAATAGCAGGAGAGGCTTGTTTTAAAGGAATGAACAAAGTCAAAGAATTCAGTTTCCCTGAATTAACAACTTTAAATTCAGCCTCTGTAGGAGGTAATACAGGGATTTTTGAGGATTGTGTTTTATTGGAGAAAGTTTATGTACCAAAATGTACAACCGTAACTGGTTACAGACTCCTTAGAAATTGTAACAGTTTGCAATCATTTTATGCTCCCTTACTCAATCAATTAGGGCAGACTTTAGGTAATGACAGTAGTTTTTCAGGTATTAAGACAGGAGCAAAATTAACAGTATCAGCATACTTAAAAACTGTAAATGCTGGTGCACCTGATGGTGATTTAGCTATTGCTGAAACAGCAACCGGAGCCACAATAATTTATCAAGGTGTTATTATGGTAGGTGCTTACGGCAATAATTATCAAAAATCATTTGATGATGGCGTAAGTTTTATAAGTGGTGGTTATATTTCATCTACAAGAGGTATTGCCGTTTCTGAAACAACAAAATATGTTCTCCTTGCTTACAACTCTGGTGTAGTATTATCTTCTGATTTTGGTAAAAATTTTGCAAATACAACTTTAGCAGCAACAACATATTATTGCGTATCCATGAGTGATAATGGTCAATATATGTTGGCTTCTGCAAGTTCTGGAAGTACACACCTATCAACTGATTACGGTGTAACTTGGAATCTTGCGGTTACTGGTGGTAGACGTGATTGTTTTGTGAGTGGTACAGGGCAGTATATGCTTGCCACGAATATTGATGGAGCACAAATTAACAGATCAACTGATTACGGAGTTACATGGACGCCAATAACAGGTCAAGGAATTATTTCGTCGGTTTGTTGCTCAGACGATGGACAATTTATAATAGCCATTTCTAATGGTGGAACTATAAGAGTTTCTAATGATGGCGGTACAACATGGACAAATAAAACAGCTTACGGAAACTTCACTTTTCCAAAGGTTGCAATGAGTGTTGATGGAAAATACCAAACAATAGCTTCACAAAATAAATACATATATACATCTTCTGATTATGGAGTTACATGGACGGCTAATACAAGCACATTTAACAACTTGTATTATACTTGTATGGATATGTCGAAAGATGGTAAAATTCAAGCAACGGCCGTATCGGGAGGATATATTTATGTCTCAAATGATTTCGGTGTTACATGGATTCAAAAAAGTAATGCCAGAGATTATCAGGCTATAGCAATATCTAATTAAATTTCTTTATAAAAAATAATTCCATTCTTATACGATACTAAACGAGCAAAAGTGAGTAATTAAAGAAATGAGAATACTAACAAATTGTTTTACGTAATAGGAGACACTTTCTAAAGACAATCAACAGTTTAATTACAAAATTTAATCATGAGCAGTTTACTACAAAATACCATTTTTGGTAATAATAAATATAAGGCAAATACCTTTATAGGGGGGTGTTTCCGCAACCCTTAACACACCCGCATTAATTGCAGCAAAACTAGGTCTACCAATAACTAGAATCAAATCTTTTGCAGTAGTTCAGGATGATATTCAATTTGCAGTAATTGGAGGAAATTATTCTATTCCTTTAAATGCTTTTACTGGGCGTACAGATATTACTTATTATTATGATAATAATGGTCTCGTTATTTCAATAGGTTCAAGTGCGTTTTCTGATTGTGTGAATTTATTTGGTGCAAAATTTAAAAATTGGCAATCGACAGGCGGGCATGCGGCATTTAAGAGTTGTAGCTCTTTGAATATCACTGATTTTTCAGCTTTAAAATCAATTACTCATCATTCAACTTTCTTGAATTGCAGTGCTTTATTAGCTAGTAGTTTTAATTGGAATGCATTCACCACAATAAGTGGCGACAGTACTTTCCAAGGCTGCATTTCATTTATTGGATCGATCACATTAAATATGTCAGGAACATTAGGAATAAATGTTTTTAAAGGCACAAAAATAAATTCATTTACAGCTAATAATATTACAAGTATTCAATATGGTGCATTTTCTCTTTGTAGTAATCTTTTGACTTTCCAAACTGATTCAGTTGTTACTATTAATAGCATAAACACAAATTTCCAAACATTTGAGAGTGTACCATGTGTAAGTTATTCTTTTCCTGCATTAAAAACATTGGGTGAAAGTACTTTTAAATTTAATTCATTCGTTCAAAGTTTTTCTGCTCCAGAATTGACAAACTTAGAAGCACAGGCTTTTTCTCAAAGTGTTAATTTAAACTATTGTAACATTCCGAAAGTAATAAATTTAGGAAATAGTGCATTTAACGGATGCAAGAGTCTACCAAGTTTCTCAGACTCCCACTTTGATAATGTCCTAGTGGTTTCTGATAGCTTGTTTGCGTTTTGCAGTAATGCTTTATTTACTCGTATATGCTTTAATAATGCTACATCAGCACTTGCGACTCCTTTCAATGGAGCTACTAATTTATCTTATATAGCAATCCCAAAATTAAAAACAACTTCTAACAACTTTTTGTTTTCAAATGCTAATGTATCAACGTTAATTATTCCATTAGTTGAATCTCTTGGTTCAGGTTTTTTGAATGGATTTTCTGGAATATCTGCTTTAAGTATAATTGATATACCAAAATGTACAACTTTTACCGGAGGCTTATCTTCTGTAAATAAAAATATGTTTGCAAGAGCCAAAATAGGAGTTGTTATAAATGTAAATATTGCTATGCAGACCAACAACGATGGTGCTCCAGATTTTGATCTCACTTGGGCAATTACAAATAAATCGGCTATTGTAAATTATATAACATAAAAAATGATAAAATTATTTCACTGTTAATCTTACAACTTTTTATAGTAGTTCTGCATAATATAATCTTATAAATGACAAACAATTTTTATTATAAAACTTCATGAGCGGCTTATTACAAAATACCATATTTGGCAAATCAAACTATAAAATAAATACTTACATAGGCGGAATTGCTACAATAATAAATACCCCTGCATTACTTGCTTCCAAACTAGGCATAACCGAAAATCGAATTAAACTTTTTAGAATAATAAATAATGACATTGAATGCGCCATTATTGGAGGCAGTTATACAATAGCTCCAAATGCCTTTAGCAATCAAAATAGTTTAACTTATTTTAATGATGCTGAAGGATTAGTAAAACAAATTAATTCTCAGGCATTCTTCAATTGTATTAATGCTGTTAGCTACAATTTTCCAAATGTAGAAGTTATCATAGGAGATTTAACTGTTGCTGCTAAAGGTACATTCGCATTTAATACATCACTTACCACCTTTTCTGCGCCAAGTTTAATTACCATAAAAAGTACTTATACATTTCATAACTGCACCTCATTAATAAATTTTTACGCTCCTTTATTAATCAATTTTGAATCAACTAGTTATACTTTTAATAGTTGTACAAAATTAACAACCGTAACAACTGGTATTCTTAACTCATTAGGACAAAGCGATTTTGCTAATTGCGTTAATTTGGCTTCGAATTTCGACCTGTCAAATTTATTATTAGTCCCTAATTACGCTTTTTTAAATTGCGAAAAAATACCAAGCTTTGGTATACTTGAATCAGCTAATACAATTGAAATCAGATCATTCTTCGGTTGTAAAGGGATTACATCATTTTCTGCCCCTAAGGTTTCTTATATTAATCAATCAGCATTTCACAAGTGTTCAGGAGTTACTGAATATAATTTTCCCGAAGTAATAACTATAGAAGGTGATGGTTCGAATAATGGATTTGGAACATTTCAGGAAAATATAGCTATGACAAGCTTTATTGCACCTAAATTAACAACAATAACCAAAAGCTATACCTTTACAAATAATATTGCGTTAACAACTTTTTATGCACCTCAGTTAGTCAATCTTAACGCAACAAATGCAACATTTAGTGGATGTACAGAATTAGTTAATTTGACAATCGGAAGCCTTAACTCTTTAGGGCAATATGATTTTGCTAACTGTATTAATTTAATATCATCATTTGATCTGTCAAAAGTATTATCAATCCCTAATTACGTTTTTTTTAACTGTCGAAAAATCCCAGATTTCGGAATGCTTAAATTAGCAAAATCGATAGGAATAAGAGCCTTTTCCGGATGCTGGTCCGTAACAAATTTTATTACGCCAGAAGTCACTTATATCAATGAAGCAGCATTTTATGATTGTAAAGGAGTTATTGAATATAATTTTCCAAATGTAACAATCATTGAGGGGGAAAATTCAAATAATGGGTTTGGTACTTTTCAAGGAAATACGTCCATGATCAGTTTTATTGCTCCCAAATTGTCTACTATTACAAAAACTTACGCTTTTGCTAATAATAGCGCTTTAAAAACTTTCTATGCTCCATTATGTAATCAATTTGGAACACTAGCTGGATATTCATATTGTTTTTATAACTGTAATAATTTATCTGACTTTACAGTTGGAGCGACTACATCTATTGGTATAAATGCGTTTACTAATTGCCAGTCTATTACGTATATTGATTTAAGTTTAGTTACTACTTTATATGACGGCGCTTTTGAAAACTGTTTTAAACTAATCAGTATTAACAATTTAAATAATGTTACAACTATCAAACAAAATGCTTTTAATAACTGCAAGTCATTAACAACTTTTTCAGGAAACCAAGTTAAATACATTGGAAGCAGAGCTTTTTGGAACTGCTCAAATATAACAAGTTATAACTTTCCTGAATTAGAGACAATAACAGGTGATATATCAACCAATGGATTTGGAACATTTAAAAGCAATATAATGCTTACTACTTTTACAGCTCCAAAACTTACAAAAATAGAGTATTGGGATGCTTTTTCTAACTGTACAAATATAGAGTCAATTTATTTACCTGTATTAATAACTTTAGGATCTACGACTGCTAATAACAATAATTTCTTTAACATAAAAAAAGGATGTACCATTACTGTCTCATCACATTTGAAAACTGTAAATTCAGGACAGCCCGACGGAGATTTAGTTTATGCTTCGACAACAAGAGAAGCAAACATTATTTATGCAGATGCATAAATATTTTCGATAATCATTAAAAATCTCTAAATCGGTTATTGCTTGATATTTTAAAAACTAAAAAACATCTGCGATTATTTTAAAAACCGCAGATGTTTTAATTCCATCGATCAAATTTCTTACATTAAAACCAAACCTCTCCAAAAAACAATTAAATTTGGTGACCTTATAAATCACCAAATTAATTATGAATTCAAAAAGAAATTCGTTCTATTTATCAGCCTTATTGATGATGTTATTTTTTGCATCATTTTCTTATTCGCAGACATCTAAGCAAACTACAGCGCCGAAAAACGAAAACAAGTCCAAATTATTTGAAGAAACTACTACCGACAGCGATTATTTAATCGCAATTGAAAAAGCCGGAGATGTTTTACAATCAGCGGCGAATGACGCTGAATTTGAAGGAAGTACATTCCATTTGTTTGGGGATATTAAAAGAACCGAAAGTAAACTTGACTTGATATTAGCAAGTTTAAAAGGTGCAAATCCAAATGTGCGCAATCAGCAGATGTACCGCATTGTTTTAAAAGAAATTGAACAGGAACTAAACGATCAAAATACTGCGATAAACACACGCAATCAAAATCTTGAAAAAATTAAAAGCAGAATTCTTGATCTACGCAAGGACAAAACTTTATTTACCTTAATTAAAGATACTATCTTAAGAAAGCAATTCAAAACAGAATTGGCTAATCTTAAAAAAAGATACCTAAAAGCCGACAGCCTGATGACCAAAAATCAGGAAATCTTAAATCTAAAAAAAAGGCTGACTGTTGAACATAAAATTGCTGTTTCGAACGCCCTCACTACTGTAGAAACAAAACTCGAAAAATCAGGAATAAGTATACTAAAAAAAGAATACCCTTCTTTATGGAGCACTGATACGACAGCAAAAAAAACAGTATCACACAACATTAAAGCAAAAATTATAATTGAGGAAAATGTTGCCGCTTATTATTTAAGTTATAAAGCGGGTGGATTAATCACTTTATGCTTTTTTATGGCGCTTTTGGCCTGGTATATTTCACGCAATTTGAAATATTTAAAATCTAATGGGCATGCCGAAAATCTTACCCTTTTCAATTTTAAGTATTTAAACAGAGGCGTAATTCTTCCTATAGCAGCAATTGCATTAAATATTGCCGTAGTAACAAATCTGTATGCCCCTGCCCTGTTTTTAGAATTACTTCAGTTGGGATTATTGGGTGTTCTTACAATCTTGTTTAGAAAAGATTGGTCTGGAAAATCAATGCGAAACTGGTTATTGCTTTTCGGATTATTTTTTGCACTATGTTTCCTGGATCTTTTTATCGAAGTTGGGTTATTTCAACGCTGCTCTTTCATAATCATAAACGTTTTAGGAATCCGATATGGTCTGGTACAAATTAAGAGTTTAAAAGATCAATTGTATATTAAGGGATTTTTTAAATGGGCCAGCATTATTTTTATTGGACTAAATGGTTTATCCATACTTTATAATGTTTTCGGAAGAGTTTCTCTTTCCAATATGCTGAGCTTAACTGCTTTTATTTCTCTTACTCAGATTGTGGCATTGAGCGTTCTTTTAAAAATAATTCTGGAAATTATCCTTCTACAGATTTACACAACCCGAGTAAAACGCGGCATCGAAAAGATTTTTGATTATGAGAATTTATCTGATACACTGAAAAAACCATTTATTATTGTAATCAGTTATATGTGGCTGATTGTAATTGCCTCCAATTTAAATATTTGGGAATCCTTACGCTCTTCTTTCGGAACATTATTAAACCGTCCGAATACTATTGGAAGCATCACTTTTACTTTAGGGAATATTGTATTGTTTTTTATCATTGTCTGGGCAGCGCATTTATTGCAAAATTATGTAGCTTACTTTTTTGGAGAAATCGAGGACGAAAACGAAGAAAACATCAACAAAAGGCAGCATTCTAAATTACTCATTACAAGACTTATTGTGCTGATTGTGGGTTATCTTTTAGCCGTTGCCGCTTCTGGAATGCCTCTAGACAAACTGAGTATTCTTTTAGGCGCATTAGGTGTGGGTGTTGGACTTGGACTTCAAAACGTAGTAAACAATTTCGTTTCGGGTATCATCTTAATTTTTGATAAACCTATTCAAATTGGTGATGTTATTGATATTAGTTCTGAAAGAGGACGCGTAAAATCGATGGGATTGCGAACAACCAAAATCAATGCTCCAAATGGTGCCGAAATCATTATTCCGAATGGTAATTTATTATCTCAAAACATTACCAACTGGACTTACACTGACAATTTTAAACTAGTAGATATTTCCATTGAAATTACCGGAGATGCAGCTCCAGAAGAAATTAATGCCACTATTTTAAATTCGCTTGAGAATCTTCCTTTAGTAAACAACGATAAACCATCTCAGATTTACTACAATTCTATTTCTGATGGAAAATTCAAATTACAAATTAAATTCTGGTGCAGTATCTACAGAACCGAAGAAACTATAAGTACGGCTAAACAAGTTTTATTTAGCAATTTTAAAGCAAAAGGACTGACTTTTTCGACATAAATAATTAGAAAGAAAATGGTTTGAGAATTATTTACTCAAACCATTTTTTATTTATTGCAAAAATTTATCTAAAATGGATTTTCTAGAAATAATATTAGGCCGATATTTACTTGAAATTATAGGAGCATTTACAAGATTTATTTACTTAAATACAATTATTGTATTTAATGATAATGATTTTGATTTTATTACATTTTCAGAAATATGGTCTCCAAGAGGAAATGTCAATAAAAAAAAATGACAATAGTGATTTAAATCATATGGTGGGCGTTATCGTGTTTTGTTCAATCATATTTTTGCTGATAATTTTTACGATATAAACACTTGACCTTTTGTTTTGTTTGTAATGAATTTTATCCATCAATAATATAAATTTTATACATGAAAGCATTACATTTTATTTTATTTATTTTCTTACTTACTAATTTAAAGTGTCAAGGACAACCCACTGAGGATATTAAGTTTCTAAGTAATGAAGAAAAAACATTTTTTGATAAAACAATCCAATACGCAGCTCAAATAAAAGGGACAATTCGAGTCTTTTTTAAAGACTCCGTTTCTCTTGTACCAATAAAAACTGAGGTAGTTTTTCTAAAATTTTCAACGCCAAAACATTCAACTGATAAATCAGTTAATTTTTCTTATTCATATTCTAAGAAATATAAATTGAATAAAAAACAGAATAAACTTAAAAATGAATATTTACGCAAAATAGATTCTATTTTTATCAACGGAAATTATGAATTTCAATTTAAAAAAAATTGGGTATTAGGTAATAAATTAGATTTCACATTCACTTATGAAATTTTACCCGCCGTATATAATTAAAAAATTTAATATAAAAATTGTAAGCATTCTGATGATGAAAATCTTGTAACTTAAATTAATTGCTCTGCGAATTTTTTATAAATCAAAAAACTAGACTTTACCAGTATGATCCAGACGAAAGTTTCATGCGGGAACGGTGAAATTCTCAACACATACCTCATCAAATCCTTTTAAATAAATACCTGTGAAATATAATCTTTTATTTACTATATTAATATTATTTACTTCTTGCTCATATGTAAAAGATAAGTTAGTTATAATAAATTTAAGCAAAGAATATATATATTATACTACACTCTTATTAGACAAAGAATCTGATGTTTTTTTTACATGTTCAGCAGGTGGTAGTTTTAATTTTTTCTCTAATGAAAGTTCGCCACTTGTTCGTGAACCTATTGAGAGTCTAATGAAAGAAACCTCTAAGGATAATTTCTTATATATTGTTTTCTTTACCAAAGAAGATAAAGAATATGTTTATAACAATATTGAAACTGTTGTTATAAATAAAAAATTTATTACTTATAAAATTTCAAAACAACAGCTTGAGAAATTAAATTGGAGGGTAAAGTACAATGGAAGCAAAGGATTAAACAATATTTAAAATTATAAAAAACAGTCTTTTAAAAAGCTATATAAAATCTCATACATTTGATTCGCTTTTCAAAGTCTTCAACAAAAAACAGTGCAAATGTCTGACTTTGCGCTGTTTTCACTTCTAATCCTGCTTTATAAAAACCAACTCCTCATTATAATTCGCAATACTTACCAAAGCATTATAAATATATTTTGAAACCAAAGCACCGCCTTCAAAATTAATTAAATCGATATCGTCTTCGGGAGTGTGATATTGCGGGTGACCGCCGGTGTGGAAACCTATGGCGGAAATGGAAGCTTTGTAGAAAGAAACATGGTCAGAACCGCCGACATCTCCAGCAAAAACTATCGGATTTAGTCCGCTGTTTTCTCCTAGCTTTTTCATAAGTTCAACACCGTTAGGAAAAGTTCCGGCACCACCCATATAAATTTGTTTTTCGGCATTTAATCTTCCTACCATATCCATATTGAGCATTACTTTTACAGACTCTTTTTTGACTGGTAAATGATTTATGAAATATTTCGATCCTAATAAACCTTCTTCTTCTCCGCTGAAAGAAATAAAAATAATACTTCGTTTGGGTTTAATTTTCAATTTCGAAACTTCTTCTAAAATACACAACAAAGCCGAAACCCCGGATGCATTATCATCTGCACCGTTATGAATCGCAATCGTGTCTTTTTTCTTGCTTCCGGAACCTTTTCCGCCCCAGCCCCAATGATCGTAATGCGCACCTATAACAATAAATTCATTTTTGAGTTTTTCATCACATCCTTCGATAAAGCCGAAAACATTTTGAGTCGAAACGCTGTCGGATTTTGCCTTATTGATTCCTTCTTTTACAAATACCTTAAAGGGCTGATCGTAAGTATCATTAAACTTTTGCAAACCATATTTTTTAAAATATTTTTTGATGTAAGCTGCCGCATCGTTGTTTCCTTTTGTTCCCACGAAACGACCTTCTAATTTATCCGAAGAAAGATATTTATCGTGTTTGTAGAAAGTCTGCGCCATTTTATTGTTCTGAGCATTTGTAATTAGGCTCAAAAAAAGCAGACTGTAAATAAATTTAAAGTTGAAGTTTTGTAAAAATTTCATATTTAATTAATTATCCAAAATTACGAGCAGATTTACGGAAACAAATCCGTTTCATCCGCGTACCATAAAAAGGCTATTTCAGTTCAAAAATCTTATCCATTAAAATCCATTTTTCTCCAGATTTGGCTTGCGGTAATGCTTTCTGAAATTTCCACATTAAAGTTTCCCATTCCTGGACTTTCGGATTTTCGGCATCCAGTTTTGCTTTTTCTGTAAATGAAAAATCATCATTGGTTTCCATAATCATAAACAAACGATCGTCAACATGGTAAATCTCTAAATTAATGATTCCAGAATCCTTAATACTTTTCTGTATTTCGGGCCAGACATTTTTATGGTATTCGATGTATTCTGCAATTAATTCCGGGTGGTTATTTAAGTCTAAGGCAAGACAGTATTTTTTCATGTTTTTTTATTTTAAATCAAATGTAGTATGCTTGATAAATTTTCTGTTATAAGTGTACAATATATGAACTTTTTTATCAGAAGTCTGAATAATCGCCGGATAACTAAATTCACCTTCTTTCTGATTCTCTAAATCAAATAATTTCTTCCAATTTACACCATCTTTAGAATATTCTACATCAAGAATATTTCTTCCGTTAAACCAGTCTTTTCCCATTTTTAAAGGATTGTTTACCAATAAAAAAGAGTGGTTTGATAAAGTTAACGCATCTACTCCGGAGTTTGAATTTACTACATTTATGATGTCTGTTTTCTGCCAGGTTTTCCCGTCGTCTTCAGACCAGCTCGAAATTAGTTTATTGTGCCGGCTTCGGGATAAAATCTGGATTTTTTTATCAGAATGAACTAAAAATGCGGGCTGAATGATATCGAAATTTTTCTTGTCGTTAATACCGGTAATTGTCCAGCTATTGGTTGCTTCTGTGTAGGTTTCTATAAAAACTCTCCATTTATTATCGTCGATACTTTCAGTACTGCTGCCACATAAAATAACTCCGGGAGCGGTTTCGATGGGCTTGTTTCGAATTGGTCCTAAAATACCTTTTGGAAGATATTTAGAATCACTCCATGTTTTTCCATCATCTTTAGAAACAATCATGGCACCAAACCATTCTCTTGGATTTTTCCCTACTTTATAAAACAAATACAGATTCTGGCTTTTACTTTTAAACAAAACCGGATTCCAGCAAGGCAGTGTGTCTCCGTCTTTAACTAAAGGTTTGATAAGTTCTTTAGGAGCAGACCATTTTTGTTCTTTATAAGAAGAAATATAAATCCCCACATCTTTTGCGCCTTCGTATTTTCCGCCAAACCAGGCCGCTAAAAGTGTATTTGGCTCTAATTCAACTAATGTTGAAGCATGACTGGCAGTTGTAACCGGATTTATGGCAATATAATCTTGAGTAATATTAACTGCTTTGGGTTGGTTTTGAATTGATTTACACGCAATAAAAACTGAAACTAATAAAACAACTGCGCTATATTTTTTTAAATGCATGATCTAACTTTTATATAAAACAAAAGGAGAGTTTCCTCTCCTTTCGCTATTTTAAGTAAAGAATGTGTGTGTGTCTTTACTCACCAAATTAATTATTTAGTATCCCACCAAAGTTTTGTTCCTCCGGTATCAGGACCTTTTAATTTTGAAATACCATCCAGAACAGCTTCTCTGTTTGAAGAATATTCATTTGTAACGTAAATAACTCTTTTTATCAGACTTTTTCCAACTCCTGCATCAGTATTATCTGTGTTAAGCGGCTGATAAATAACTTTAGCATCACTTCTTCTTAAGTCAGCAAAAGCCTCCCAGGATTCAGGGAAAATTGCTAAATATTTTTGAACCGCAATTTGTGTACGCTGATCTGCAACAGAAGCTGACCATGCAACAGGCAATTTAACCGGAATACTTTCTGTTACTAAACCTGGATAAAGTGTATTAACATTTGGAGCACTTGGCAATGCAGTTCCAGCGATGTAGTTGTTAATAGCTGCCGGATCTGTAATTCCCCATTGTGCCATAGACAATCTAATTCCTGCTTCATATAATGACTGTGCAGAACCTCCCATATTCCATCCGTTCAAAGCACCTTCTGCTCTTGTAAAGTAATTTTCAGAAGCCATGAAAATTTCTATATTTTTAGTATTGCTTAATGGAGAAGAACCCGGATTTGGTCCTAATCCTAAAACATTTTCATTGAAAGGAGAGAAATCCTCGTTTTTCTTTTCATCAAAATATTTATTTAAAGTTCCGCTTGGTCTTCCAATGTACAAACCAGTCTTTCCTGGAGAGAACCATTTTTGTAACCTTGGATCGCTGTATCCTAGCAAAAGACTTTCCATAGAAGCGGTCATTTTGTAACCCCATCCACCTACAACGATATTTAGGTTGTTTGGCGTTATACTGCTAACTGCAAAATAAGCACTTTGGTCATTATTCTGCATAACTCCGGCTGCTACCGCTGCTTCTGCTTCTGTTTTTGCTTTAGCAGGCTGTATATCAGAAATTCTTAATGCAAGACGTAATCTTAAACTGTTACCAAAAATTCTCCACTTATCAGTGCTTCCCTGGTAAACTCTGTCATTTGGCTGAAGAGCTAAAACTGTACTTACAGAAGCAGAGCTTAAAACTGCATCTGATTCGTTAAGCAGTTTAAAAAAGTCTTCGTAGATAGATTCAACACTATCATAAGGAACCTTTTCTTTGTTATTTCCCGCTTCAGAGTAAGGAATTGGTCCGTAAAGATCTACCATTTGGTTATACATATATACTTTCCAAATCTTAAGAATTGCTGTAGCTTCAGCATTTCCTTCAGCTGCTTTAAAAGCATAATTCAAACTTGGAGCAGCAATAGTATAAAATCTTGTCCATCCTCTTGCTTCGTACCCGCTGTAATTATTTCTTTCTGTACCATATCCTGAAGACAGGTAATGAATAAAACTAGAAGATAAAATACCTGTTGCAATACCCCAGGTTCCCTGATCGTCTGCATATCCTGTAGTTTCTCCGGCTCCGTTATGAATACCTGCATAAAGAGCTGTTGCAAATGCAGGTCCTGCCATTGAAGCATCCAAATCCTCTTCAATTAATGAATTAGGGTCTTTGTTTATTTCATCAAAGTTGCTAGTACAGCTTGATAAAATAGAAACGGCCATTAAAGCAACTCCTAATGTTTTTATATTAAAACTATATTTCATGATATCTCTTTTTTTAATTAAAATCCAAATTTAACATTTACCCCATAATCTCTCGTCGAAGGAATGTTGAAAGACTCTACACCTTGCAGGTTTCCTGTACCAGCACCTGCTTCTGGATCAAAATATTTAGCTTTATTCACGAAGAAGAATAAATTTCTTCCTACCAGTGAGAAATCAATACTTGAAAAACCTGAATCACCTAAAAGACGTTTTGGCAGCGAATAACCTAAAACAAGTTCTCTTAATCTAATGTTTGTAGCATCATAGATAAAAGGTTCTGCCAACGGATCTCTTTGTCCAATTGAAGTCCAGTATTGTTCTGCTGTAATGCTTGTTGTATTTGGCGAATAAGTTCCGTTACCATTGTCTACTACACCAGGAACAACGATTCCTCCTGCTCTGCCGTCAAGTGTAATATCACTTACTCCTAAACCTGCCATTCTAGCCTGTGTATAAGAAACAACTTCACCGCCAATTCTAAAATCAATAAGGAAACTTAAAGAGAAATCTTTGTATTTGAAATTGTTTCTAAAACCTGCTGTCCAGTCTGGATTAAAATTACCAGCTCTAACATCAAATGAATTCGTTGCGATTGGAAGACCTGCACTGTTTACGATTATGTTTCCTTCCGGATCTCTTTTGAAACCTTTTACATATAAATCTCCGTATTCACCACCTAATACCACTTTACTTCTCACTAATCTTCCCTGACCTAAAACTAATTCGTCTCTTCCTCCGTAAATTGATTTTACTTCAGATTTATAAGTTGCAAAGTTTGTTGTAATATCCCAGGTAAAGTTTTCTGTTTGAATTGGAGTTGCTGTAAGCACAACCTCAAAACCTTTATTTTGAATCTCCCCGCCGTTAACAATCGCTCTTTCTTTTGACGAAGATTCCGGAGTATTGATGTAGAAGATTTGATCTTTTGTATTGGTTTGGAAATAAGTAACATCTAATCCTAAACGGCTTTTGAAAAATCTAATATCTGCACCAAATTCAATAGAGTTAGACATTTCTGGTCTCAAATTCGGGTTTCCGGCAGTTGACTGTGGAAACAAAACACCTCCGTTACCGCCAATATATCTTAATCTTGAGCTTGTTTGATAAGGATCTGTATCATTACCCACTTTTGCATAAGACGCTCTTAATTTAGCAAAGCTGATAACTTCCGGTAATGTAACCATATCAGAAATAACTCCGGATAAACCTACAGAAGGATAAAAGAATGATCTGTTGTCTGCAGGTAAAGCAGAAGACCAGTCATTTCTTGCCGTTAAATCTAAAAACAAATAATTTCTAAATCCGATTTGAGAGAAACCATAAACAGAGTTAATTTGTCTTTCTGAAGTTGCTGATGTTGAAGTCACATCAGGCACATTCGACATGGCAAAATAATTTCTTTTTCCTAAACGTCCTCCGGAACTTAATGAAGAACTGTTTTGTTTTAATATACTCGCACCAGCATTGATTCCTACAGAGAAATCTCCAAATTTCTCGTTATAAGAAAGTAAAGCATCTGTATTGAATTCTGTTGCTGTTTCATAAAACTCATTGTAGTTACCCACATTTTGGTTAAACTCTACAGTAGCATATTTTTTTGTAATGATTTTATTGGTGGTTTGATCCAAACCTCCTCTAACTTGTAAGCTTAAAGTATTTGTAAAATCATATTTAAGAGAAGCAAGACCTATGAATCTGTTTCTTTTATCCTGACGGTCATTGTCGCGTAATGCTGACCAAAATGGATTTCCTCCAGGAGTTCCGGCCTGATCTACAAAGTAATTTTTTTGTAGTTGTCCTGCAGCGTCAGTAAATTCAAAATCTTTATAATCATTGTATTTAATACTACGAGGCAGTAAATAAGCAGAAGTACCAATCGATTCTTCTCCTGTTTTTAATAAATTATCGATGTCCTGAACAATGTAGTTTGTTTTTGCATCTAATGATAATTTGTCTGTAAGCTTACTTGTAAATCTTAAATTAAGATTGTGTCTATCTAATTGATTCCCTCCCACAATACCTTCTGCACGTGTATTTGTGTATGAGAAATAACCCTGCGCTTTTTCATTTCCAGATGTAATAGCCAATGTATTTGCTAAGTTATAACCCGTTTTGTAGAAATCCTGAACGTTATTTGGCTGTGCTGTGTAATCTGTAGTTGCTGGTCCTGCATAATTAGGATTACGAACTAGCTGCCATGCCGGTACTTGTCTTCCGTCAAACTTTGGTCCCCAGCTTGAAGTAGATGAAGAACTGTAGTTTCCTAAATCTCCCTGTCCGTATTCATTTTGAAAATTTACTAAATCATAAGCAGATGAAGCCATAAAGTTAGATGACAACGTAACTGAAGTTTTTCCTGCTTTACCGGATTTTGTAGTAATAACGATAACACCATTACTTGCTCTGGTTCCGTAAAGTGCTGCTGCCGATGGTCCTTTTAAAACGGTCATCGAAGCAATATCCTCCGGGTTAATGTTCGAAATACCATCAGGCTGTGTGGTACCTCCTGTATCAGCATTGTCATTTCCTGCGCCGGTTCCGTTACTAATTGGCACACCATCAACTACATAAAGAGGCTGGTTGTTACCAGTAAGCGATCTGTTACCTCTTAATGTAATTCTGGAAGAAGAACCAACACCATTTGATGTCGTAGAGAAGTTAAGACCCGCAACTTTACCTGAAAGTGAGTTGGCAACGTTTAAAGATCTTGCTTCTGAAAGCTCGTCTACTGAAATGTTTTGAGCCGAATACGTAATTGCTTTTTTCTCTCTTTTAATACCAAGAGCCGTAACTACTACTTCTCCTAATTGCTGTGTTGCAGCGCCTAAAGCCGCATTAATTGTAGTTTGAGTTCCTACGGCTACTTCTTTTGAAGCTGAACCAACATAAGAGAAAACCAAAACTGCTGATTGATTGGGAACCGTAATTGAGTATTTACCATCAAAATCTGATGATGCACTTGTTTTTGTTCCTTTAACAATAACATTTGCTCCCGGAATCGGAATTCCGCTTTGGGCATCTGTTATCGTTCCTTTTACTGTTGTTTGTGCTTCCAGATTTTGAAATCCAAATAAGCATATGACAAACAGTAATTTTAGTACGTTCTTGATCATATTAAGTTGTTTTTTGAGTTAATAACATGTTAAACTTAAGAATACATTCTGTTAACAAATTAAAATTTCGACAAATGACAATTTTGAAAAGGTGTTGGGAATACATTTATAAATTAAGAGGATTAAAACGTTTAAATTGTAATCTTAATCCTCTTTATTTATGAAACTTCTTTTCGAATTAATCTAACTGATTTCCCATTTTTTCAACAGCATTCTTTTTTAATTCTCTTAATCGTTAAACATATTATTTCTTTTTACAGATTTTAGTTCAAAACCTTAAAAGTAGTTTTAAGTAAATCTGTCGAATTTCCGCCCACCATTACTTCAAAATCTCCCGGCTCAACAACACTCTTCATTTCTCTGTTCCAAAGAGATAGCTCATCTGGCGTAAGTGTAAATTCAATATTTTTAATTTCCCCTTTTTTGATATTTAATCTTTTGAATCCTTTTAACGTTTTTTCCGGAGTGGTAACAGAGCTGTAAACATCATTAATATACAATTGTACCACTTCATCCCCATCTCTATCTCCTGTGTTTTTAACATCAACAGAAACTTTCAATTCTCCGTTTGGTTTAATTTCCTTAGAACTGATTTTTAAATTTGAATATTCAAACTTCGTGTAACTCAATCCAAAACCGAATGAATATAGTGGATGTTCGCTTTCTGCTACATATTTATGTATCGCAGATGGTTTTTGGTTGTAATATATAGGTAACTGCCCAACCGATTTTGGAACTGTTATTGGCAATCTTCCTGCTGGATTGTAATCTCCAAATAAAACATCGGCAACGGCTCTTCCTCCAAATTCTCCTGGGAACCATCCTTCAATAACTGCTGGAATATTTTCTGCAATCCAGTTTGTAGAAAGCGGACGACCGTTTAATAATACACAAACTACAGGTGTTCCCGTTTTTTGAATCTCTTCGATCAATTGCTGTTGTATTCCAAATAAATCTAAAGACGCAACGTCTCTGTTTTCTTCTACCAGCTCGTTAGATTCTCCTAAAACTACAATCGCAACATCAGCTTTTTTAGCAGCTTCGATAGCCGGCTGTAAGTTTACTTTTTCTAAATTCCAACGGAAATGCGCTCTGGCACCCCAGCCTCCTTCCCACATTTCAATGCGGACTTTGTATTTTTTACCTTTTTCTATATTTTTTGGAACCGTCACCATGCTTGTCGCACCTTTAGTCCAATTGTCAATTACCAATTGGTCATCGATATACATTCTGATTCCGTCGTCAGAACTTAAACCTAACCATCCGTCAAGTGCCTGATCTGATTTTAAAAATCCTGTCCATCTGATCGAAAAATCATCCACATTTACACCGTCTCCAGGAGCCCAAGGCCAGTCAAACTCTAACTGATTATCAATACGAATCAATGCTGGAGTTCCTTCAAGATTTCTGTTATTGAAATATTCTCCTTTTAATCCGTTTTGAGCCTCGTCTGGAGTAAATAAATATTTAGATGGAATAATTTGTCCTTTCACAATTAAAGGAACACCTTCTTCATAAACTACATTGGCAGTTTTTCCCATTACTTGCTGAACGCCTTCGAAAACTGTAACTCCAACACTATTTTTAGGAGCATAGCCTCCCATTCTTGAAGCGTTTGCATTTGGTCCGATAACGGCAATATTTTTAATACTTTTACTCAACGGTAAAATATTATTGTCATTTTTCAGCAATATCATTGATTTTTGAGCAGCTTCTAAAGCAACGGCTTGGTTTTCTTTAGTATGAAAACGCTCTTTAATCAGATTTTTATCGGTGTATGGATTTTCAAATAATCCCAATAAAAATTTTAAACGTAAAACGCCTCCCGCTGCACGGTCGATATTTTCCATTGTCAATTTTTTTTCATTTACTAATTCAATAATGGTATTCTGCCAGAATTCATTACTAAAATCATAAAACTGCATATCAACACCAGATGAAACCGCTTCTCTAATAGCATCTTTTGGAGAATCAGCCACTTTGTGAGTCGTTTGGATATATTTAATGGCTCCTAAATCTGATACAACAATTCCTTTAAAACCCCATTCTTTTCTTAAAACATCTGTCAATAACCAGTGGTTGGCAGCACAAGGAATTCCGTCTAATTCAGAATACGCACACATGGTTCCTAACGCACCACCTTTTGTAAATGCTTTTTGGAAAGATGGTAAATGGTCTTCTCTGGCAGAACGTTCTCCAACTAAAATTGGCGAAGAATTTCCTCCCGCCTGCGGAATACCGTGAACCGCAAAGTGTTTTGGTTCAGCAATAATAGAGCGATCCGATTTTAAATCATCTCCCTGTAATCCTTTGATAAATGCCAAACCAATTTCACTATTTAAGTAAGCATCTTCTCCAAAAGTTTCGGCAACTCTTCCCCATCTTGGTTCGCGTCCTAAATCTAAGTTTGGCCCGAAACCAAAATGAACTCCATGCGCTCTGGCTTCCATACCAATTACTTTTCCAACTTTGTCCATTACATTAACGTCCCAAGTTGCTCCAAGTCCGATGTTCATTGGGAAAGCCGTACTTCCTTCATCTAAATAACCGTGAAGCATCTCGCACATAATAAGTGCAGGAATTCCCCAACGATTTCCTTTTATTACATTAGTTTGCAAATCATTGATCATTTTTGCCGAACGCGGGTAAAGATCATGAATAGCTCCAATTCCTAATTTTCCAATTTTTTCTGCCGATTTAGATTTGGCGAAATCTTCTTTTTCTTTAAAAAAATCTCCTCTGTACATATCCATCTGACGTACTTTTTCTTCAAGTGTCATACGGCTCAACAAGTCTTTTACTCTGTCTTCAACAGGTGTTTTTACATCCTGGTAAGGATACTTTTTCTGGGCATGGGTTTGGTTTAAAAAACCAACAGCCATTACAAAAATAATGGCCGTTTTCTTCATTCTTAATTGTAACATAGTTGTGTGTGTGTGTTTAGTTTTGAATCACTTTAAGCTTTGTTCCATTCACAAAATCTTCGTGCGAAATAAAAAAGCTGTTAAGTGTTTTTCCGTTTAGCTCAATCGAATTGATTTTCCCATCATTATTGATTTGTCTTTCAATTACAATGCTTTCTTTTTTATAATATCTTGGATCTAATTTGATCGTCACTCTATGAAACATTGGCGCTGTAATAGTGTAAATTGGATCTCCTGGCGATATTGGATAAATTCCCATCATCGAATAAACCAACCAGGCCGACATCGTTCCTGTATCATCATTACCTGGTAATCCTTTTGGTTCATTTTTGAAATATTCGCGGACCAATTTCTTTACAGTTTCCTGGGCTTTATACTCCTCACCTTTCACATAATTAAACAAATACGGATTGGCAATATCTGGTTCGTTTGCCATATCAAATTGTTTGCTGTCGAAAATTTTCTGCAATTGTGCCGAAAAAGCTTTATCGCCCCCCATTAATTTCATTAATCCCTTAATGTCGTGAGGAACCATAAAATTATATTGCCATGCATTTCCTTCGATAAAACCAACATTTTCTTCAAAGTTAGCTCCAGAAGCAGGATCAAAAGGCTCATACCAATCTCCGTTTGCAATTCTTGGGCGAAGTAAATTCAAATTCTTATCAAATAATTTTCTATAGGACAACGAACGGTTTTTAAAACGTTTTACATTTTCTTTGTCACCAAATTCGTTGGCCATAAGCGATACAGCGTAATCTGAAATATTATATTCCTGAGTGGTCGAAACCGGTCCTTTGCTGTCGGTTGTCAAATATCCTTTTTTGATATAATCTTTCAACCCCGGACGAAGCGGATTATTTTCAATCTGGTCTGCTCCTTTCAGCATCGCATAATACGCTTTCTGAACATCAAAATCATGAATTCCTTTGAGGTAAGTATCTGTAATTACAATACTTGCCGGATCTCCAACCATGGTAAATGTTTCTGTCGAATTTAGTTCCCATTTGGGCAGCCAGCCGTTTTCATCAAACATGTCAAGCATACTTTTTACCATATCAGATTGCTGTTTTGGATAAACCAATGACATCAACTGATGCACATTTCTGTATGTATCCCATAATGAAAACACGGTATAACGGGTGTCATTGGTTTTACCAACTTTACTTCGTTTGATTACTGGATATTCTCCGTTAAAATCATTTAAAGTATTAGGATGAATTAGAGTGTGATATAATGCCGTGTAAAAAATCGTGTTGTCGTCTTGAGAACCGCCTTCAACTGAAATTTTAGAAAGTTCTTCGTTCCATTCGTTGTAGGTTTCTTTGTAAACCGCATCAAAAGATTTTGTTCCAACTTCTTTTTCTAAATTTTCACGGGCATTTTCGATACTTACGTATGAAATTCCAATCTTCACTTCAACCGTTTCTTCTTTATCAAAATTATACCTGAAATAACTTCCAATACTATCGCCAACAACCGTTTTGATTGTATTTTCCATCATTCTCGCTTTACCGTTATAGCCCATCCACTGCGCTTCTACACCGTTGTATTTGGCTGGTTTTTTCCAAACACCGAATTTGGCTGCAGGTTTAGAAAATTTAGCAACAAAGTAAACTGGATAAGCATCTTCCGGACTGTTATAACAAAACGAACCAACAGAACGCATTCCTTCAATTTCTGTCGAAGAAACCACTTTTATCATCGCACCTTCTTCATTGGTTAATCCTAAACCAAGATTTAATAAAATGTTGGATTGCCCTTTCGGGAAAGTGAATCTGCTCACTCCCACTCGTTTTGAAGCCGTGAATTCTCCTTTTACTTTGTACTTGTCAATATTTACGCTGTAATATGCCGCTTTGGCCACTTCATTAGAATACGTAGAACCGTATTTTAAGTGATCGATTTCAACTTCACCAGTTGTTGGCATTAATAAAATAACGCCTAATTCCGGACAGCCAACACCGCTTAAATTGACCTGACTAAATCCTGTCAAAAAAGTATTCTCATTTACATAAGGATTAGAAAGCCATTGACTGTCTTTTTCCATTGGCGTATTTTTTATTCCCGCTACATTAAACGGACTGATACTTGCCATTCCGCGCGGCGCAATCGGTCCTGGAAAAGCCGCTCCAAAATTGGAAGTTCCAATAAAAGGATTTACAAAATCTGCCGGATTTTGTGCAAACATTGTGATGCTAAAAAACAGCATGTAAAAACTACATGCTGTTTTCGATATTATTTTTGGTATTGAAAACATATTCTTATCTGTTAATAGCTTCAATTTTTAAAGTCCATGCTTCTTTAGCAGGTAAATTATTTCTAAGGCTTTCCGGAATTACCACTTTAAATCCATTTCCTTCTTTTGTCCACTTTAGAGAAGTTTTAGAACCTAACATCGTAATTTTCGTTCCTTTTTTAGGACTGATAGATTTCACCGTAACTTCGGCAGGAATTTTATCTTCTCCGTCTTTTGCTAAATAAAATGCGAATACATTTCCGGTTTTATTTTGTGTAAAGCAGATATTGTCTTCTTTAAAAGGCTCAATTGGTTTTGTTTCATAAATCGCTGTGTTGTTTACTTTCATCCAGTCTGCGTAAGCCTGCAGTAAATCATAAGCACCTTGCTGCCATTCTCCTTCCGGACTTGGCGCTACGTTTAGCAATAAGTTTCCGCCTTTTGCAACAATGTCAATCAGCATATGAATTCCTTGTCTTCCCGTCATGTATTTTGCATCTGGAGAATACGACCAGCCGCCGCCAGAAGTGATACAAGACTCCCAAGGATAAGGCAATGTTTTGGCAGGAACACGTCCCTCTGGAGTTAAGTAGTTTTGGTTTTTACCATGTACTGCTCTGTCCACAACTATTAATCCCGGTTGTTTTTGACGTGCTTTGACAACCAGTTCATCCATTTTCGGATCCTGATCTACCACTCTGTGTTTGATGAAACCGTTTTTTGATTCGTTTTCAGCAAATTTTTCATCGTAGTTTTCTTTTAAGTTCTGCTGATCTCTCTTTCTAACCCAGCCTCCGTCAAGCCATAAAATATCTACTTTCCCGTAGTTGGTAAGGATTTCTAAGATTTGATTGTGGGTGAAATCAACATATTTCTGCCATTTTTCCGGATAAAGTGACGGATCGTAATTTACGTTTCTGTCGAAAGGAGGAAAATACGGATCCCAGTAATTTTCGTTATGCCAGTCTGGCTTAGAGAAATACGCTCCTGTTGAAATATTTTCATTTCTAAAAGCGGTGAAAACTTCTTTTAAAATATCTGCTTTTGGATTTGTACTGAAAGGACAATCTTTGTCTGTTACTTTATAATCAGAATATTTGGTGTCGTACATATTAAATCCGTCATGGTGTTTTGTGGTAAAAACCATGTATTTCATTCCCGCTGCTTTTGCAGCTTTTGCCCATTTTACAGGATCAAATTTGGTTGGATTAAAAGTCTTTTTTAAGCCTTCGTAATCAGACACATATTGATTATAGCTTGCCGGATTACTTCCTTTTTTGCGTTCGCACCATCCATAATCTTCCGGACATATTGACCATGATTCTACAATTCCCCACTGGCTGTATGTTCCCCAGTGCATTAATAATCCGAACTTTTTGCCCTGCCATACTTCTAAGTTTTTCAATACTGCAGGATCCGTTTCCGGTACGTAACGCTCATCTTCGTAAATGGCCTGCGAAAACATTTGAACGGAAAATAATAATGCGATTATGAATATTCCTCTTTTCATCTTTATTCTATTTTAGGTTTTGTTTTTTTGTTTTAATTGTAGAAATCACATTTAAATACCGTGATATACGATCTCAACTTTGTCAAAGCTTAAAACTTTGACAAAGCTCGAAACGTTTAATTATCAATTAATTCACTAAAATCTCATCAACAAATAACCATGAACTTTCTCCTTTAGGGCTTTTCTTCAGGTTATAAGCAATTACTTTTACAAATCGGGTATTGGTTTTTGCAAAATTGATTTTAAAATCTTTCAATTCTGATGTTACATTTGGAGCATAAGGGCGTGATATTTTCCCCACTTCTTTGTAATTGATTCCGTCATTTGAAACCAAAACTTTAACTTTTACAGGAAAATTAACTCCGGAACCCTGACTTTCCAGTGTCCCTAAAATTACCTGTTCTACACTTTCCTGCTTTTCAAAATCAATTACAAGTTCCATATCATTTACAAGCCAGGCCTGCCATTGTCCGTCATGGAAATTTTTACTTCCTCTAATAGTATTGGTTAAGGTGTATGGGCCGTTGCCTTTGTAATTTTCATTATACGGAGTAAGATATTTTACTTTCTGCGCTACGGCTTTATGAAAAACGATAGTATCTGTAAACGTTTTTCCTACTGGCTTATCATCCTGAAATAAAGAAGCTTTTAATAACGTCGTTTCTTTAAATTCAATTGGATTTACATATTTCAGTGCATGATGATCCATATTTTTATCCCCAATTACATATCGGATATCCGGATTTGGAAATTCATTTTTCAACGCAACATTAATTTGTTTTTTAGCCAAATCTGCCGTTGAAGAAGCGGTAACCAAATAAGCGCTTTTTGCATAATTGATGCCCAGATAATCGTAACGTTTTAACAATGGTGCTAATCTCGTTGTAAAATCATTCCAGTTACGACTTTCCTTTGAACTCCATAAAACTTCGGCCATCGCTGCCAGTCTTGGAAAAATCATGTATTCTGAATCTTTTGGCGCCGACAGGTGTTCTGCCCATAAATTGGCTTGTCCGCCCAAAACATGATTAGCTTCAATAAGCGACATTGTAGGCACAACCGGATCAAATTCATACACTTTGCTCAATGGCGTGTAACCGTCAAAAGCTAAAGGCTCTTCGTTTTGTGGTCCTTGATAGAAATTAAAATAACAATGCGATTCAGGAGTCATAATTACATCATGACCTTGGTCTGCCGCTTCAATGCCGCCTTTTGTTCCTCTCCAGCTCATCACAGTTGCTTCCGGAGCTAAACCTCCTTCTACAATTTCATCCCAGCCAATTACTTTTTTACCTTTAGAATTGATGTATTTTTCAATACGTTTTACAAAATAACTTTGCAGTTCGTCTACATTTTTCAAACCGTTATCTTTCATTCTTTTTTGGCAATGCGGACATTTTAACCAATTGGTTTTTGTTGCTTCATCACCTCCAATATGAATATATTTTGATGGAAAAATGGTCATTACTTCATCTAACACATTCTGCAAAAACTCAAATGTAGATTCTTTTCCCGCGCAATAAATATCCGTTATTGGCCAGACACCGCCTGACGGAACGCCAATACGCTGCTCAAAACAAGCTAATTCAGGATACGATGCAATGGCACTGCTTACGTGCGCTGGCATTTCGATTTCGGGAATTACTTCGATGTTTTTTGCTGCGGCATATTTTACGATTTCTTTTAATTCTTCCTGTGTAAAAAATCCGCCGTAAGTTCCTTTTTCATCCGGGTTTGTGGTTAATCTGGCGTTCCATGAAACATTTTCCTGATCGACTCTCCAGGCACCCACTTCGGTTAATTTTGGATACTTTTTAATTTCAATTCTCCAGCCCTGATCGTCAACTAAATGCAGATGCAGCACGTTCATTTTGTGCATTGCAAGGCGATCGATTGTGGCCAGAATATAATTTTTATCGAAGAAATGACGAGATAAATCCAGCATTAGACCTCTCCACTGAAAACGCGGTTCGTCTGTAATCGACACATTTGGAATCTGCCATTTTGCAGATGTAATCGCATAACTGCTTTCAATAGAAACAGGAAGCAATTGTCTGATAGTTTCTAATCCGTAGATAAAACCGGCATTCCCTTTTGCTGTAATGGTGACCGTATTGTTGAGTACATCTACTTTATAAGCCTCCTTACGAAAATTTGGATCAACTTTAAACTGAACAAAATTACTCTGTGGTGCTTTTGTTCCCAAAACCGGACGCCAGCCTGCCGCAACTTCAAACTTGTTGATTAAGGCATTTGAAATTTCCTTTTGAAAATCAGTATTGGCAACAAAAACAGTATTTTTAGAAAATTCAAAACTTCCTGGCTGTAGCACCAATTGATTTGGTTTTGGAATAATTTGAATGTCTTTTGCAGTATACACTTTTTGACTATACCCCGAACTTAAAACAGTTAAGAAGATTAAGACAAATAAGGGTTTCAATGATCTCATAATTACTATTTTAAAGAAGGTGTTATTTTAAATTGATACTGATAATTTTTGTCTCTCAAAAGGTATTTTTCCATGGGCCAGGCCTGCCAGCTGTCAATTCCCCCTACTCCCATTTGTTTCGAATCGATTTTTAAACTTGTTAAATCTCTTTCTTTCAACTCGGCCGCGTGTCTTTGATCTTTTTGCAATCCGTCGTCTAAATCTTCATTTAAGAAATGTAAAGCCGTAATTGCTATTAATTCATCTGATGTCACGGTTAATTTTAATTTATCACCAGATAGTTCTAAGAAACGAACATCTGTTTTGTTTCCGGTTTCCTGCGGGCGAATGTATGGATAATACTGCTCTGAAACCGTTTGTGTATACAATCCCACTTTAGAACTGTAATTTCTGTCGACGTAATTTTCGTGCGGCCCTCTTCCGTAATAGGTCATATTGCTGAAATCCTTTGGAACAATTACTTCCATTCCAAATCGTGGCAGAATTGGCTGTTCTTTGGTTTTATCAAGATTTAGATTTTCTTTCACGCTTAATTCGCCGTTTCCGTTGAACTCATAATTTAGTTCTAAATTCGAAGAAACCTGTGGTAAATTATAAATCGCTTTTACTAAAACTTTATTGTCTTTTGTTGGAGTAAATGTCCAGCTTACCAAAGTTGGATTTTCTGTCGCATCTTTCCATGCCTTTAAATTGATCTGAAAATTAGCCCCAAAATCATTATCGTTTGGTGCTCTCCAGAAATTTGGACGCAATTGGTATCCTTCTTTTATAACAGGAAGAGTATTGAAGGCATAGCCGCTGATAAATCCTGTTTTTTTGTCGAAAGTAATCTCGGCTTTATCGCTTTTAAAAACAGTGCTGTTTGCTTTTTTCTCAACTACTATTTTTGAAGCGCCTTCTACTTTTACATCGTTTTTCCAGCTTCCTTTGTAAGCCAGTTGTTCTGTCGCAATTTCGAAGCCTTTTGGTAAAAACGGCTCTTCATTTTTCAACGTATAACTGATGTTTACAAAAGCTTCCTGATATTTTTTATCACCCAATTTTATCGGTAAAGTGTACGTTTTAGAATTTGTAGGATCAATTGCTAAATAATCAATTACACCGCTGGCTTCTTTAATTCCGTCTAAAATCACTTCCCAATTCAAGGTTACATTGCTTAAGTCTTTAAACGAGAATTCATTGTATACTTTTATCGTTGCCGTTTCCTGATTTTCCCAAGAAGTATGAATGTTTTGCTGCACGTTTTTCACTTCAAAAGCATGCGGATTTGGTTTTCTGTCTACCGTAAATACACCGTTGTTTACAAAGTTGTTGTCGCTTTTTACGTCTTTCGGACCAAAATCTCCTCCATAAGCTAAAATCGTAGTTCCGTTGTCCAGTTTTTTATAAACCGATTGATCGATCATATCCCAAATGAAACCACCCTGAAAGTTTGGATATTTTCGAATCACATCCCAATAATCTTTAAAATTCCCCATCGAATTCCCCATGGCATGCGCATATTCGCACTGAATGTAAGGTCGTGACGGATTTGGATTGGCCAAAATATATTCTTCCATTTTGTTTGGCGAACTGTACATTGGGTCGATAATATCAGAATCCCATTCAAACTTTAAATCTTTTCCGTCCCAAGCGCCGGCCGTTGCTCTTTCGTACTGAATTGGCCTTGATTTATCCCGGTTTTTAATCCACAAATAACCTCTGTAAAAATTGTAACCGTTTCCGGCTTCGTTCCCCATACTCCAGATAATAATCGAAGTATGATTTTTATCTCTTTCGATCATACGCTGCATACGTTGAATATGCGCCAGTTCCCAGTCTGGTTTATTTCCCAGGGTTTTTGTAATATCATATCCCATACCGTGCGATTCTATGTTGGCTTCATCGACAACATAAATTCCGTATTTATCGCATAATTCGTAAAAATATTCATCATTTGGATAATGCGACATTCTCACGGCATTGATATTAAATTCTTTCATCAATTTAATATCCTGTTCCATTCTTTCTCTCGAAATGGTTTGTCCGGTAATAGGGTCAACTTCGTGACGGTTTACTCCTTTTATGTAAATCGCTTTTCCGTTTACCAAAAGCTGTCCGCCTTTAATTTCTACTTTTCTAAATCCAACATTGTGATTGATAACTTCAGCCACATTTCCTTTTTTATCTTTTAAAATAAAACTTACCTGATATAAATTCGGAATTTCGGCACTCCATTTCTTTGGATTATTTACAGTAAATTCAAAAGTTTGTTTTTCGCTTAAAGCGGCAATATTTTTTGAAGTAACAATCTTGTCACCGTCTTTTAATTGTACCTCTAAACTATAATTATCTTTTGCATTTAAATTGGAGAATTGAGTTGAAATTTTTAAACTTCCGTTTACATAATTGGCATCTAAATCAGGAATAATTTCAAAGTCATTTAAATGCACTTTATTTCTGGCTACCAAATAAGAATCACGTGTAATACCGCTCATTCTCCACATGTCCTGACATTCTAAATATGAACCGTCATTCCATTTCATAACCTGTAAAACGATGGTGTTTTTACCCGTTTTTACGTATTTATTTAATTTGAATTCTGACGGAAGTTTTCCGTCTTCACCATAACCAACGTAAACTCCATTTACCCAAACAGTAAGATTTGATTTTGCAGTTCCGATATGAATAAAAATATCTTTACCTTCCCAAGATTTATCAATGTTGATTTCTCTTCTGTAAACTCCTGTCGGATTGTATTTTGTAGGCACAAAAGGCGGATTTGGTGCCATTAGATAATCAAAATCGTAAGTGGTGTTTACGTAAACCGGATATCCATAACCGTTTACATCCCAGCTTGCCGGAATCTTAAAATTATCCCACGCATTATCATTAAAATTGGTTTTCTCAAAATCCTTTGGAAGTGCTGCCGGATTGTCGACATATTTAAATTTCCAGGCTCCGTTAATATCCAGATAGTTTTTAGATTGTCTCCATTCGTTTTTAGCAGCTAATATTTCATTTTCAAAAACATAATAGGCGGCATGCATCGGCTCTCTATTATCTTCATTGATTTTTTCATTCTGCCAAAACGGAACTTTTTCCTGTGCGTTTACAGATAAAATTGAGGTAATTAATAAGGATAATATGGATATTGTTTTTTTCATTCTTTGTTTTTTTGTTCAACACATAGCCCCGATAATTATCGGATATAGATTGTGAGAAAAATCTATATTTCTGTGTGTTTAAAATTTATTCTCAATTGAGTTTTTCTCAATTTTTGTCATTTCGACGAAGGAGAAATCTTCGCAAGAAACTCCTCATAGTAACTCGCCAAATCTTTGTAGAGCTGCTTACGAAGATTTCTCCTCCGTCGAAATGACAATATTGCGTGTAATACTTTAGAAACGTAATTCAACTTTGTCAAAGTTTGAAACTTTGACAAAGTTCACTCATAAGTACTTTATTTATCCCACGACATTTTAAATTTTGCGTCTTCCATTCTGTGTCCTTTTTCATCGTCAGAAACGGCGTAATTAAAACCAGATCTCAGACTGTAACCTGCGTGTTCACCGTTTTTATTTAAGGCGATAAAACCAACTTGCAGGTATTCCATGTCTTTGTGATTTTTGTGTTTGTTGTAAATACGTTCTGTGATTTCTTTACAGGCATCAAAAGGCGATTTTCCCTGACGCATTAATTCGACCACCATGGCGCTTCCGGCAGTTCTAATTACCGCTTCTCCCAAACCAGTTGCCGCAGCAGCTCCTACTTCGTTATCAAGAAAAAGACCCGCGCCGATTATTGGGGAGTCACCGACGCGACCGTGCATCTTCCAGGCAGCACCACTGGTGGTACACCCTCCCGAAAGATTTCCGTCTTGATCCAACATTAGCATGCTTATGGTATCGTGATTTTCTATATTAATAACGGGTTTGTACTTAGAATCTTCCAGCCATTTTTTCCAGTCTTTTTCAGATTCCGGAGTCAGCAGATTTTCTTCTTTAAATCCTTCTGATAATGCAAACTGCAATGCGCCTTGTCCGGCCAGCATTACGTGCGGCGTATTTTGCAATACTCTTTTTGCTACCGAAATAGGATGCATAATGCCTTGCAAAAAACAAACTGAACCACAATTACTGTTGTGATCCATGATACAGGCATCTAAAGTCACTTTTCCTTCACGATCCGGATATCCTCCATAACCAACACTGCGGACATTCGGATCGGCTTCAGGAATTTTCATACCGGCTTCAATCGCATCTAAAGCTGATTTTCCTGCTTTTAATTCTTTCCAGGTTTCTTTATTAGCAGGCAAACCGTGATTCCATGTCGAAATTACGATTGGCTTTTTTACTTTTTTTGAAGGAAATTCTAATGTTCCTTCCTCTTCTTTCTCTTTCGCAAATCCGCTAAAGCCTACAGAACTTACGGCTGCTGCGCCTAAAGCTGCTTTTTTGATAAAATCTCTTCTATTTGACATGCTGCTTACTTTTTATTTTTTTTGAAACACATAGTCCCGATAGCCATCGGGATTGAAACCGCATAAAGACGTTTCATTTGTATTAACAAACATAGCTGTATCCTAAACTTTTTTAAAGTTAAACTCTGACAAAGTTGAATTTACAATATGTTTTTAGGAGTTTAAAAATCCTTATTTTAAACTTGCTTTTGTTTCTTTGATTGTCTTTAAATTGCTTTCAGACAATGCATTTCCGTCGAAAAATGAAACTCCAACAGCTCCATTTTCTTTAGCTAACAAAATAGCTTCTTTTAGTTCTTTATCGTTTTTCAATCCCGGAATATAGATTCCTGTATTGATTTTCGTTTTCTTATCTTCTAAATCAGAAACACCTTGTTTTGTAGCGTAGCCTACCCAGTCAATTTCTTCGTTGTAAAAACTATGGTAAATCATTGGATATACTTCGTCTATATTCCATTTATCCCAACGCTGGCGCACCATATGGTCTGCCATTTCCGGATAAGGAAATACAGCTGCTGTTAGTTGTTTGTTGTGTTTGTGTGCAATTGCATAAGCATCGTTTACAACGGCTTGTATAGCATTTAGTCTGAAGTTCTTCCACTCCATATCAATAGAAGTGTTATGACTTTCTTTTGGATTTTTATGATGGATTTTTTCGAAAGCTTTTACACATTCGTCACAATAACAAAAATCAAATTGAGGCAGTTCTACATCCTGTACCAAATTGTATTTTGGCAGTAAACTGATTGGTAAAAAGATGTCTGGGAAACGAATATAATCTAAATGAACGCTTTCGATTCCGTCTACTTTTGCCAATTCTTCTACTAAATGCAAAACATGTTCTCTTGATTCTTTTCTGGTTGGACATAACCATTGGTAATAATCGACATAAGGGCGGTTATCAAAACATGATTTTCCTTCTTTGCTTACCTGATACCATTCCGGATGCTGTAACGCAACTGAGTCGCCAGGTCTGTTCATGGCCATAATCCAGGCGTGAACTTTTAGGCCTTCTTTAGCAGCAAGAGGCACTAACCTTTTTAAAAGTTTAGGATCTGTTGTGGTATTGATTAATACTTCGTCGATACCGCCGTCTTTGTATTTTTTAAATTCTTTGGTGTAATCTGCATCTGATTTTTTAGCATCAGCTGTCGTCCAGACTCCAAATTTAAATGTGGTTGTTTCTTCTTTTTTGGCACAAGAAAAAATGCTGAATGCCAGTAAAAAAAATAGTAGTTTTGGTAGTTTCATAGTGGTTTATTTTGTGATTATTTTGCCATCCTGCCTTATGATCAATGTTTGATTTGAAAAAGGGCTTTTTATTGCAATATTATATCCCGTAGAATGGTTTTCCAAGATAGGTTTTAGAATTTTATTATCAACTTTGAGGATTTCTTTCGTTAGATTTACCAGCGATTTTGCCCAAGCTTTATTTTTTTGATAATACTCTTTTTGGGCTCTGTATAAATTATAAAGTTCCCATTTTATCTTTTCATCCTGCGGAATGGTAAAGGTATCTTTTCCTTCTTTTGAAGAAAAATAAACATAGCCCCATTTTTCAGGTTCATGCATATTAATTACACCCATTGGCGACCAAACCCAATTATACTCTGGCAGAAATTTTCCGTCAGCGTCTTTTTTGCGTTCGTATTTACCATCAATAAGGGAATGCTGCCAGTTTACTCTTGAGAAATTAACTCTCCAGAATTTATCTGCAGGAACGTTTTGGTCAAAATAGGAAGTTTTATAAGCTGCCCACGGAATGGCCATTTCTAAAACCCAGCCCTGATCTATATCGTTTGGATTATTTAGTGTTCCGTGAATTTTAACTGCCGATTTTAAACCCGGGATATTCCAGTCGTTTAAAACAACATTATCATTTTCTCTGTAAGGTTTAGACAAAAATAGATCCCAAGCAGTGTTCAAGGCGTTTATTTCTAATTCGTAATAGTTAAAAGTATCGCTGTCGGGATCTATAAAAACTTCAAAGTCATTGTTGTAAAAAATAATAGTATCACGCTGCTTTAAATTTGCCCATACATGCGGTTCATCAATCTTTGCTAATATATAAAAATTGGTTTCGTCCCACAGCATTTTAACTTTTGTTGCATATTTGGGTTTTACATCATTTTCTATATCCTCAAAAAGATCTGTCCAGTCTGCCTTGCTCCATGAAACGTCAGATTCGTCTCCATCTATTATAATTGGATCCGCCGTTTTTGCCGCTATATATGTTTTAGGAATAATCGTATTTTTCTTTGACTGTGCAAAACACACAGTCGAAAGAGAAACTAAAACAACTGTTAACCATCTCAATTTTAAACGCATGCTTTCTTTATAAACTGTTATCTTTTGTAAATTGGATTACTTCACTTAATTTACCAAATGCTATTGCTACAGCAGTATCTGCGGCACCATAATAAACAGCTAGTTTGTCTTCTTCTGTATCGTGTAAAGCGGCACATGGAAAAACCACATTTGGCACATCTCCCACCATTTCATAGATTTCTGCAGGGCCTAATAAATACGGCTGTGTTCTGTATTTTACTTTGTCCGGAGAGTCAACATCTAAAAGCGCCGATCCCATTGCATAACGGAAACCGTTGCAGGTATTGATAACTCCGTGATAGATCATCAGCCAGCCTTCATTTGTTAAAATTGGAATTGGCCCTGCTCCTACTTTGGTACACTGCCAGGCACTTTGCTCAAAAGGACTTGGTTTCATTACCAAACGGTGCTCTCCCCAATATTTCATGTCCGGGCTGTAGCTGATCCAGATATCTCCAAAAGGGGTATGCCCATTATCACTTGGACGGCTCAACATGGCATATTTTCCGTTTATTTTTTGTGGAAACAAAACTCCGTTTCTGTTGAATGGTAAAAAGGCATTTTCGCATTGAAAAAATTCTTTAAAATCAAAAGTATATCCAATACCAATTGTTGGTCCGTTGTAGCCATTACACCAGGTAATCCAGTAACGGTCTTCAATCCAAACAACACGCGGATCGTATTTATAAGCAGATTCTATCATTTCTGTATTTCCAGACTGCATTACGATTGGTTCGTGGTTGATGTCCCAATTGATACCATCTTTACTAAAGCCGGCAAAAATATTCATCTGAACTGCTTTATTATCACATCTAAAAACCCCAGCATATCCGTCTCCAAAAGGTACTACTGCACTATTGAATATACTGTTTGAAGTAGGAATCGCATATCTGTCGATAATTGGATTTTCAGAATATCTCCACATTACATCTTTACTGTTTTCGGGTCTGTCTTGCCAAGGAATACTGCTCATTTTTTTATTTTTTTATTGTTTTATTTTTTTTGTTTTGTTTTTTTTGTTTTGTTTTTTGTTTGTCTTTATTTAAACACATAGAAACTTAGTTTTTGAAACCGCATAAAAGGCGTTTCACTTGCACTAACAAACATAGTATCTGTTAGAAACTAGTTTCTTTTTATTCTCTTTTTCAAACTGTGTGCATTAAACTTTGTCAAAGTTTAAAACTTTGACAAAGCTGCTGTCTTTTTTCTCAGTTTTGTCATCCTAAGGAACGAAGGATCTTCGTAAGTTACTCCACTTAGAAATTCGCCAATCTTTGTAGAGTTTCTCGTGAAGATTCTTCGTTCCTCAGAATGACAGACTGTGCCTTTAAAACTTTGACAAAGTTGTCTCAGTAATGATCTAATCTTCTATTCTTCTCACTTTGTCTAACCACGTGAATTTTAATATCGTTGTGGTTACTAAAAACACAATCAAAGCTGTAATTGCTTTTGGATAATCTCTGATGATAAAGAATATAGGAAGCAGGATCATACTCGACTGCCATCGGAATTGTATGGCACAATTCATCATATCTCTCCAGAAATCATTGTTTTTTTCAAACATAAAATCTTCTGCTTTTAATAGTTTATAAACGGGTCCCCAGAATCCCCAGGGTCTTACGTTTGAGTAAAATGATTTTAAAACTTCCATGTCTGTTGGTTTACTTAGGAATGTTCCCAGAATACAGCCCAAAATAGAAAAACCAAATATCAGCGGGAACAAATAAATGGCTTGTACTTGTGCCAATTCGTATAAAAACGATCCTTCGGTTAAACTTCCTTTCGCCTGACCTAAAGCAAATTGTAAAGAAGCAACGATTAATCCGGCGAACATTCCCCAAAAATAGCCCCATCCGTTAAAACGCCACCAAATCCATTTTAGGAAATTAGCTGCTACGTAACCTCCGTATAAAGCACTTGTAATCCATAGCGTTAAGGAATTGATTGAGTCTGCAAAGAATCCCATGAAAACGCCTAAACCAACTACAAGGAAAGACGAAATCTGGCTTACTTTAATGTAATGTTCGTTTGTAGCAACTGGTTTAAAGTATTTTTTATAAATATCATTTACAATATATGCCGGTCCTGCGTTAACAAAAGCGGAGAATCCAGACATAAATGCGGCCAATAATCCGGCTAATAAAATTCCTTTAATTCCAACCGGAATGTATAGATTTACCACTTTTGGCATTAATAATTCTAAATCGGCTCCTGTTAAACCTGTATTGGCATTTAATTCCGGTGCAAGGTTTACCAAAGCGATAACGACGATTCCAGTGATTAACAAATATCTCGGAATAAATAAAATTAAGTTGGTAAAACCGCTCATATAAGCAGCCTCTTTTACTGATTTAGTTGAAAGTACACGCTGTAAATCGTAACTCGGCGTTGGCCCGGCCACACTTGCAAAAAATCCTTTAAACAAAGTCATTCCGATGAAAGCCCCAAACATTTTATATCCTTCGGAATCAATTAAATTATTGAAGGTTTGGAATTTATCACTCCACTGAGTTTCAAACTGCCATCCGAAGAAAACATTTTTCCATTCCTCAGTAATAACCGAATTTATCTGAATATCTGTATAATTGATAAAAGCATATCCTGCAATTAAAACTCCGGCTACAATCATAATTAAATATTGAACCACTTCGGTTGCCACTACAGAAAACATACCTCCTTTTACGGTGTAAATTGTAGTTAAGAAGATAATAATCAAGGCATAAGATCTTTCAGAAGTCAATAGAATTAAATCGCCATAATGAAGCGTTAAATCCCACGGAAGAATGATGGTTACAAATTTTCCAATTCCTTCGAAGAAATAAGCTATGAAACCGATTGTAGAAATAATCGCAAAAATGGCGACAATAATATGTGATGCTTTTCCGGCTCTGTCACTTCCAAAACGGGTTAAAATCCATTCAGAACCTGTCATCACTTTTGATCTTCTAATCCAGACAGCGAGAAACATCATCACGAAAATCTGATTCCATATTGGCCACAGCCACATGAACATGAAACTTTTTACTCCGTAAAGAAAAAGTACCCCAATCATCCAGGAAGTTCCGGAAACATCAAACATTCCAGATCCGTTGCTTAGACCTAAGAAATACCATTTGATTGTTTTTCCGCCAAGAAAATAATCATCTAATCCTTTTTTTGCTTTTCTTGAAATCCAAATTCCTATACTCACAGAGAGTAAAATGTAGGCTACGATTATCGATACGTCAATAATATCCATTAAATTATTTGTTTGTTAGGGTTAGTTACGTTTTTGCTTTTGTTTTTGTTTATTTTTTGGTTCCCCAGTTTTTATTTGGCTGTGCTCCCATTACAAAATGAAGAATCCCGCCTTTTAAAATCTGCTGGTGTGTGATTGCTGTTTGATTGAATTCGACTCCGTTTAAAGTAGCCGACTGGATATAAAAGTTTTTGTCTGAAACATTTTCGGCTTCGATCACAAATGTTTTACCTCCTTCAAGATTGATTGTGGCTTTTTCGAAAATCGGGCTTCCTATTTCGTATTCACCAGAAGCCGGATTCATTGGGTACAATCCCATTGAACTAAAAACATACCAGGCCGACATTTGGCCGCAGTCTTCGTTACCGCTTAATCCGTTTGGCGTTGTATTGTATTGCGTATCTAAAATATGACGTACCCAATATTGTGTTCTCCAAGGCTGACCTGCATGATTGAACATATAGGCAATGTGATGACTCGGCTCATTTCCGTGTGCATATTGGCCAATTAATCCTGAAATATCTGCCGAAACATTGTTTCCCGTAATTTCTGAACTTTCGGTAAACAACTGCTCTAAACGTTTGGTAAATACTTCGTTACTTCCATGAAGCTTAATAAAATCTTCTACATTATGAGGCACAAACCAACTGTGCTGCCAGGCATTTCCTTCGGTATAATCGGTATGTTCTCTGTGGTTGGAGTGTTTTGGATCGAAAGGCTCATTCCATGATTTTCCGTCTTCCGATTTTCCCCTCATGAATCCCGTTTTCGGATCAAATAAATATTGATAAGCCTGAGATCTTTTTAAGAAAAACTGATAATCATCCTTTTTGCCTAAAGCTTTCGCCATCTGCGCAACGCAATAATCATCGAAGGCATATTCTAAGGTAATCGTAACTGATTCGTCTAATAAATTATATGGAATATATCCGTATTTTTTATAAAAGTTCAAACCGCGTTCGTCCTGCATCATGGTAGCTTTCATGGCTTCGAAAGCTTTTTCGGCATCAAAACCTTTTATACCTTTTAAATAGGCGTCAACAATTACCGGAATGGAATGATATCCTGTCATAGTATTGGTCTCATTGGCGTATAGTGTCCAAACCGGTAATATTTTTTTGGTATCGTAGTACGCCAGCATTGAGTTAACGATATCCGAAGTTTTATCCGGCGCTAATAAAGTCAATAAAGGATTTTCGGCTCTAAAAGTATCCCATAGTGATAAGGTCGAATAAGCGGTATAATCTTTTGCTGTAACAATTTGATCATCCTCTTTTCTAAATTGACCGTTTTTATCACTATAGGTTACAGGGGCAACTTGTGTATGATACAACGCGGTATAAAAGATTGTTTTTAACGAATCTACCGGTGTTTCAATTTTAATTTTGCTTAAAGCCGAATTCCAAATCGAAGATGATTCGGATTTTGTACTGTCGAAAGTTGCTTTTTCTCCGTCTAAATTATCTTTGGCATTGGCCGTACTAACAGATGACAAAGCTACTTTTACAAATAATTCTTCTGAATTTTTCGGGTCAAAAAATAATTGTGCCGATGTATTGACAGCATCTGCTTTTTTCCCATTAACAATTTGTTTATCAGCCGTTAAAACCGATTCTGTAATTGGCTTTGAAAATTTGGCTACAAAAAAAACTTTCTGATTTTTTGCCCAGCCGGTACTGTATCGATAACCGCTTATAGTATACTGATCTTCAATTGTGATTCCGGTTTGCAGGGCTTTATCCCAATTGACAGCAAATCCTAAATCGACCACAACTGATTGTTTGTCATTTTTAGCAAACGTATATTTATGGTATGCTGTTCTTTGTGAAGAAGTTAATTCTACATTGATTTTAGGATCCTCAAGAAAAACCTGGTAAGAACCCGGTGCTGCTTTTTCGTTAACATGACTGTAAAATGATTTATAAGGTAATTGATTGCGTGAAGTTGTTTTTAATGTTAAATCGACTTTTTTATTGGTTGGCATAAATAAGATGTCGGCCAAATCGCCAATTCCGGTGCCGCTTAAATGCAGATGACTGAAACCAGAAACAATAGAATCTGAATAATGATACCCGGAACACCAATCCCAGCTCGAGATTCCGTTATCCGGACTTACCTGCAGCATCCCAAAAGGAATCGTTGCTCCGGGATACGTATGACCGTGTCCGCCAGTACCAATAAATGGATCTACATGATTTACAAAAATATTTTCTTGATTATTATTTTTGTATGACTTTATTTTACAACTTGTAACCAGAATTACAAATAAAGCAGGCACGAGAAATTTCTTCATATAAAACAACCTTAATTTAACTTTAAATTTAAATAAACTGACTTTTTATTAAAACTAATTTAGACGGATAACACATAAACTTAGATAAACATCAAAAAAAGTCACAAAACATACTCATATTATGAATTTCAATTCTAACAAATTATATCGTGTACCTTTGCATTATCATGTCATTTTTTGGCTTACTTATTTCCTATTTAATACTTTTAGATGGGGAAGTTATTTTAATGACTACTGGTATTCTATCAAAACCAACCTCCTCGGATTCCCTATTCACATGACACTTTGTTATTTGAACATTTTGGTTTTTATGCCATATTTGGTTTACCGAAAAAAATATGTGCTGTATGTCATTGCCGTTTTGACTGCCATATTTTTGATGGTAATGGTAAAATTCAACCTGACTTATCTTTTCATCACGCATAATGTATGGCCGGAAGGTCCGCAGACAATTGATAAGTTGACCCTCAATTATACGATCGATATGATGATGGGAGAATTGTATGTAATCACTTTTGTTACGGCGATTAAAATCACCCTGGATTTTTTGAAGGAACAAAAAAGAGTAACCGATTTGGAGAAATCACAATTAGAAACCGAATTGCTTTTTCTGAAATCGCAGATATCACCGCATTTTTTCTTCAATACTTTGAACAACATTTATTCTTTGTCTGTAGAAAAATCAAATAAAACGCCAAAAATTGTTTTAAAACTTTCTGAACTAATGCGTTATATGCTTTATGATACAAAAGGAAAAAAGCAGAGTCTGGAAAATGAAATTTTATGTATTCAGAATTATCTTGATTTAGAACGGATCAGAAATGACGAACGACTGGAGGTAAACATGGAAGTTTCGGGAGATATTCACGATAAAGAAATCTCTCCGGTGATTTTACTGACTTTTGTAGAAAATGCTTTTAAACATGGTGTGAACAAAAATACCGGAAAAGTAAAAATTGATATTAAATTTAAGGTAAAAGATGATTTTCTGCACTTTACAATTTCAAACCCAACGCCAGAAATTACGCAGCATCACGATAATTTTAACAAGTCAAGTGGCATAGGCATCGAGAATGTTAAAAAAAGACTCGAATTAGGTTATAATAAAAGTGACTATAAGCTTTCATTTAAAAATAAAAAAGATATTTTTGTCGTAAAGCTTGTGATTAAAGTAACCTAATACAGCTTTTCCTCGTATATAAGTTTTACCTGCTGAATTATTCGCTCAAATAACTAAGATTATAGAAATGAGAATAAAATGTTTGATTATTGACGATGAGCCTTTGGCAATCAATGTTATTAAAAATTACTTAGAGCCGATTGAAAATTTTGAGGTAATAGATACCTTCAGTAATCCAATTGAAGGTTTAAATTTTCTTAAGAACAATAAGGTTGATGTTATTTTTCTTGATATTAATATGCCCGTTCTGGACGGAATTAATTTTATAAAAAGTCTTGAAAATCCGCCATTATTGGTCATTACAAGTGCTTACAGTCAGTTTGCGATCGAAACTTACGAATTAGACGTTTTAGATTATCTGGTAAAACCTATCGAGTTTCCAAGGCTGATGAAAACGCTGAATAAAATCAGTAAAAGGTTAGAAAACAAAGCCAGTTCTCCTCAGGAAAATAATCCCGACAGTCCTTTTATTTTTGTAAAAATCGATAAAAAAAGAATGAAGAAGATTTTCTTCAATGAAATTTTAGTGATCGAAAGTCTAAAAGACTATCTAAAAATAAACACC
This sequence comes from Flavobacterium johnsoniae, assembly GCF_001879205.1. Taxonomy (GTDB): domain Bacteria; phylum Bacteroidota; class Bacteroidia; order Flavobacteriales; family Flavobacteriaceae; genus Flavobacterium; species Flavobacterium johnsoniae_A. The sequence continues at coordinate 479,125 of NZ_MLFK01000006.1, read as the reverse complement.
TTAACGGGAAAATATATCATTCACAGCACCTTGTCTGACTTCACGGATTTACTGCCGGAAAAGAACTTTCTGAGGATTCACAGATCTTATACAATCGCCATTGACAAAATCGATGCCGTTGAAGGAAACAGCATTGAAATTGAAGGACTTAGATATGTTATTGGAAGATCATATATCGATCATGTGAAACAGAGAATTTTGAATTCTTCAATATAGTATTTAACAATATTTAACCGCAAAGAGCGCTAAGGTTTACGCAAAGTTCGCAAAGTTTATTCACAAAGCTTTGCGAACTTTTTTTATATTCCTTTTTAGACGAAGAAGAAAAAACTTTGCGCGCTTTGCGGTAAAAATTTTTGTTGTTAAATTAAAAACATAAAAAAAATGCAGCCAACCACGGCTGCATTTTCAAAGTTGGTAACTAACCAAATAAACCACATGAAATAGTCTATTATATTGTAAAAAATTAATTTCTAGAAAAAATATCGCTTAAATGCTTCGATTGCGGAGTAATCTGCTAAACCTAAAGCGTGATATTTTTCTGCTGTTAATCTGTTTCTGTCTTCTGCTCTAATCCAGAATTCCCTGCTGTCATCTCCCTGAAACATTACACCGTCTTTTTGAGACTGGTGATAGAAGATTGCATGACGTTTTTTCAACACCTGATCCGGGCTCATCGGAACCGCCATTTCAATTTGGTACGTTTCCCATTCATGCCAAGCGCCTCGGTACAGCCAAACCCAGCAATCATCCATAAAACTTTTATGTTTCAAACGTTTCAAAGCTTCAAATAAACTATCCAGACAAACTTTGTGTGTTCCGTGCGGATCTGCTAAATCTCCTGCAGCATAAATTTGATGCGGTTTTATTCTTTCGATAATCTCACACATAATTTCAATATCGGCTTCTCCAAGATTGTTTTTCTTTACCGTTCCTGTTTCATAAAAAGGAAGATCAAGAAAATTTACATTAGAATCCTGCAGCCCCAAATATCTTGTAGCGGCCAGAGATTCGCTTCTTCGAATTAAACCTTTTAATTTTCGGACTTCTAATGAATCAATATCGTTGCTTTTTTTGTTTCTCAAAAAGTCGATAATTTTCTCAGACTCGGCAGAATTAGCGTTTAATGCTTTCGAAATTTCGGCAAATTTTAAAGCTTCTTCGTTAGAAACGGCAATATTACCAGACGTTTGGTATGCAATATGAACATCATGACCTTGTTCTACCAATCGGTCAAAAGTTCCTCCCATCGAAATTACATCATCATCCGGGTGCGGACTGAAAATGATAATTCTTTTTCTTTCAGGAGTAGCGCGTTCCGGTCTGTAAGTGTCATCTGCATTAGGTTTTCCTCCAGGCCATCCGGTAATGGTTTGCTGCATTTTGTTGAACATTTTAATATTCAAATTATATGCAGTTCCTTCCTCGGTTAAAACGCTCGACATTCCGTTGTCGTTATAATCTTTGTCTGTCAGTTTAAGGAAAGGTTTTTTAGTCAATTCACTTAACCAGGCAACGGCTTTTAGCTTTAACTCTTCGTCCCAAATAACCGATTTTACTAACCAAGGCGTTTTTACTCTCGTTAATTCTGATGAAGCTTCTGTATCTAAAACAAATGTTGTGTTGTTGTGCTGCTGTAAATACGTCGCCGGAACCCGGGATGAAATTTCACCTTCGATAGTTTTCTTTATAATGTCTGCTTTGCTGATTCCCCATCCAAGAAGTACAATTCTTTTGGCATTTTTTACCGTGCCAATTCCCATTGTAATTGCTTTTTTAGGCACATTATCAATTCCTAAAAATGATGATGCGGCATCAACTCGCGTTAAATGATCTAATGTAATACTTCTGGTTCCTGAGTTTACGTGAGAACCCGGTTCGTTAAAACCAATATGTCCTGTTCTTCCAATTCCCAAAAGCTGAAAATCCAATCCGCCGTAAGCTTTAATTTTCATTTCATAATCAATACAATATTGCTGCAGGTCTTCACTGCTGATGTTTCCGTCAGGAATATTGATATTTTGAGGCAGAATATTTACATGATTAAAAAGATGCTCGTGCATAAAATACCAGTAACTCTGAATATTGTTTTTATCCATTGGATAATATTCATCTAGATTGAAAGTTACTACGTTTTCAAAACTCAAACCTTCTTCCTTATGAAGCCTTACCAGTTCTTCGTATACTTTTATAGGTGACGATCCTGTTGCTAATCCTAGAACGCAAGGTTCGTTTAATTCTTCTTTTCTCTGAATTATATTGGCGATTTCCTGAGCTACTAAAATCGAAGCTTCCTGAGACGAATCGAAAATAACATTATGTATCTTCTCAAAACGGGTTTCTTCGAACTTTCCAGCTTCTTTGAAATTTATACTTTCTTTAATCATTTGCCTGTTGTTGTAATTATTTATTATAAAATTAAATATTACATAATGTAAATAATCAAAAATTCGACTAATAACCTGTAAGCTTCGCTAAAAAACAAAATTCGAAACTTTAAGCAAAAAGATTACAAATCAAAAGGCAGTTATGGTGCTTCGATAACATTTATTTCTGCTATAGAAACGGTCTGTCCCTTTCCTACTGCGGACTTTGCAACAAAACGAATATATCGCGCATTGTTTTTTTTGAAAGTCTTAATCTGCTCAATCGGATTGTGTTTGATATTCGAAAATTCACCTTCAGACTGCAGTGTCCATTTTAGATTGTCTACGCTGGTGTAGAACTCATAATTCGAAATTAAATTCAGGTTATGGCCAACCTGCTGAGGTAAATAGGTAAAACCATTTATGCTTAGAATGCTTCCTAAATCTATAGTAATTTCCTGTGGCAGCTGATTTGCATCATTTCCAAAACTCCAATCTGTATTTGGATTTCCGTCGATGATTCGGTTTGCGGTTGTTAGATCACCGCCCGATGCTGCAATTATTTTCCAGTTTTCTTTTGATACACCGTATTTCGCAGTTTTTACGGCACTACTGCTATTTTCTTTGGCATCAATTGCGACTGCTTTTATGGTAACTGCTTTATTGTAATTAAATGCTCCTTTATATATGGTACTTTTTTTCGTTGGATTTTTTCCGTCAAGCGAATAATAAACAAGACTTCCGTTTTCGGCTTTAATCGTAACATTGCCATTTTTATCACGCTGAATTTCCGGCATGCGTACAAAAGCAGGCGCATTATAAGCCTGAATGTTCGAAATTACAATATTGGCCTTTGCATCTGTAATATTGATTCGCAATGCCGATGCTGTAATGCGATCTATTCTTAAAATTCTTTTGTAGCCAATGGTGGTTTCGTTTGCAACGGTTTTCCAGTTTCCATCTACTTTAACCTCAACATTAAATGCTTTTACGCGCTGTCCAAGGGCAATATATTCCTGAAGTAAAATTCGGTTAACAGCTGTAGGTTTTGCAAATTCAAAAGTTATTGAAGCGTTTTTTACATTATCGTCTGTTGCCCAGTATGAGTTTTTATTTGCGTCAGAAACATTTTTTGGTCCAAATTCAGGATTTTTTCCCCTAACATTATCTGCAGTAATTTTAGTTTTAGATAATAATTCAGTTTTAAAATCGGCTTTAATTGTTGCAACGAGTTCTTTTAATCTCGCTTCATCATTTTCGTGAACCAAACCTCTTCTGTCAACAGGAAGATTTAATAATAAAGTAGCATTTCGTCCAATCGATTCATAATAAATATCGACCATTTCATCAAGCGAACGAACTTTATCATCTTCAACCGAATGATAAAACCATCCCGGTCTGATCGAAACATCGGCTTCGCCCGGAACCCATTTTTCGCCGTCTTCATGCCCCGACATAAATTCAGTATAATGAACTTTTCCGGCTAATTCATCTTTCTGGCGCAAAAGAGACCAGTTTGTTTTTCCGGCTCGCCCATCTTCATTCCCAATCCAGCGAGCTTCTGAAGGACCAACTCCCCACACCAAAGTTTTAGGTGCGGTTTTATAGATTAATTTATAAGTTTCGTCCCAATTGTAATATTCGAACGTATTGATTTTTCGGGTTTCATTGGCTCCGCCGTAATAACCGTCGCCGCCGTTGGCACCATCAAACCACATTTCGAAAACATCTCCGTAATTGGTCAATAATTCTTTCAGCTGCTTTCTAAAATAGTCAACATATTCTGGTTTGCCATAATCTGCCCGGCTTCTGTCCCAGGGTGAAAGATATAACCCTAATTTTAAACCGTATTCTTTGCAAGCTTCTGCCAATTCTTTAACCAAATCGCCTTTTCCGTTTTTCCATGGAGAATTTTTCACAGAACGTTCTGTATACGCCGATGGCCACAAACAAAATCCGTCGTGGTGTTTGGCAACGAGAATGATTCCTTTCATTCCGGCCGCTTTTACAATGCGTGCCCATTGTCGAACGTCTAAATTCGTCGGGTTAAATAATTCCGGAGATTCGTCGCCGTAACCCCATTCTTTGTTGGTAAAAGTATTTAATGAAAAATGCACAAAAGCATAAAATTCCATTTCCTGCCAGTCGATTTGTTTCTGCGTTGGCAATGGACCAAAAGGCTGTGGTGCTTTTACAATTTCTTGACTATTAGCAGTAATTGCGATGCAGAAAAAACACAAAAAAAGGAATACATTTTTCATCTTGCGGCGATTGATAACTTATTATTAAAATACAAACAACACAATATTAATGTAAATTACTATTCTGAGCGTTGTTATTTCGACCAACAACGGATTTGGAATGTTTTTTAGTTAGATGTGAGATGTAAAATGTTAGATGTAAAATGTTTGAGTATATTTTATAAAACGTGCTATTCGGTGTATCTCTACAGGAAAAATAGGAATGTTTGCATTCTGTTATAAATGGAATGCCTCCAGCTTTAGCTGGAGGTTTACAATAGGAAACCAATAAGGGCTTTAGCCAAACTTTGACATTTTGGCTAAAGCCTAATTTATAATCATTTTTTACCTCCACCTAAAGCTGGAGGCAATTCAGACAATATTAATTAACAACAAAAACATATCGTAGAGGGGCAAGTGCGTCTAGATTGATATTACATTTCAACTTGAAACCTGAAACAAAGAAAACTTGAAACAAAAATCTTATTCCTCAATAATTAGTTGTTCAATCAACTGCAATCTTTTCACAATCGTATTCTTTTCCAGAATTGTTCCAGGTGATAAAACAGCATTAGCTCCTACTCTGGAATTATCTCCCAGCAACGATCCAAATTTATCTGAATGGGTATTGATTATATTTTCTTTGTATTGGACTGAAATGTTTTTGTTTTTTCTTTCGTTGTAATGATTGGCGCAAATAGAACCGGCCTCAAAATTAATATTTTGGCCAATCAGACTATTTCCGATATAATTAAAATGAGCCACTGCCGAATTATCCGAAATAAACGACTGCTTTATTTCTGAACCCGGACCAATTTTTACCGCCTTTCCTAAAAAAATGGGACCGCGTAGATAGGCATGCGCGCCCACATAACAGTTTTCCGAAATAATGATGGTTCCTTTTAAGGTTACGCCGTGTTCTATTACGGCTGTTTTGTGTATTGCAACTTGTCCTTCTATTTTATAATCGTCTGATAGATTTTTTATTTTATCTAATAATATACTTTCCAGTTCATTAACAATATTCCAAGGCTCTGAATTTTCAGCATAATCTGGAAAATAAGAACTAAAGTTTTCAATAAATTCGATTGTTTTTATCATGGCGTATTCGTTTAAAAGGTGGCAGCTATTTTACTTTATAAAGGTAAGATTTGAAATATTTGATTTTTTATAATTTAAGAAAATAATTTAGTTGACAAAAGCAACTAAATTTATATATTTGTATTTTCTATTGTAATATTTTCAAGTTATGAATACAACAACTTCAAAAATCAGAAGTTTTAACCGATTTTATACTTCTTATTTAGACATATTAAGCCAGCGGTATCTTGACAGTGATTATTCTTTAACCGAAGTAAGAGTCCTTTACGAAATCAGTGAAAGCAAAACGATCACAGCTCAAAAAATAACAGAGATTTTAAATCTTGACAAAGGTTATTTAAGCCGAATACTGAAACGTTTTTTAAAGGAAAACCTAATCGTAAAAGTTTCTTCGAACAAAGACAAGCGTGCTTTTAATATTGAGCTTTCTGCTTTTGGAAAAGAATTATTAATTTCTTTGAATGCTAAAGTTGAAAAACAAATTGAGCATAAAATTGAAAAACTCGATTTCTCTGACAGACAGAATCTGGTAAATTCCATGCAAACAGTAAAAAACCTGCTATCCGATAATAAAATAACACCAGATGATATCACATATCGCAATGAAATTAATCCCGGAGATATTGGCTACATTATTTATCTGCATGGATTTATTTATGGAAATGAATCTAATTTTTCGAATGAATTTGAAAAATATGTAATCAAGACTTTTTATAATTTCCTGGAAAATTATTCGGCAGAATATGACCGTATCTGGATGGCCGAATACAATAATAAAATAGTGGGCTGTATTGCGATTCAGCATCAATCTGAAGAAGAAGCTCAATTGAGATGGTTTTTGCTTGATCCAGCATTTAGAGGATTAGGAATTGGTAAAAAACTTTTAACTGATGCAGTAGATTTTTGTAAAGAGAAAAAATTTAAAAATGTATTTCTGCTGACTACAAGCCTGCAGGACAAAGCGCTTGAAATGTATAAAAAAGCCGGTTTTGAACTTACCGAATCTACTGAAGTAAAGCAGTGGGGGAAAACATTCAATGATGAACGTTACGATTTAAAACTTGAATAAATAAAAAAAGAGCTGTCCGAAAACAGCTCTTTTGTCTTTCACAGAAAATGGCTTACTAATTCAGATTCTAAAAAATGAAAATAATGAAAGACTTTTTTTTAGTCTCAGTTTGCAGTCTCAGTCTCCGTTTTCGGTCTCAGTTTCTGACTGAAAAAACTTTTCGATGCCTTAAAACCCAAAGGCTGAGACTGAAAACTGAGACTGCAAACTGAGACTAAAAACTACTTCAACGGATTCCCTTCTTTATCAAGCGAGCCTGATTTAATGATGATCATTTTATCTAATTGAATGTATTTCTTCACCGCATCGTTTACTTGCTGCAAGGTTACTTTTTCGATATCTTTTGGATATTGTTCGATGTAATTGGGTTCCAGACCTCTTTCTACAAAACCTAAAATCGTTCTTGCCATTCCGTTTGTCGTTGACATTCCTACTTTAAAGCTTCCAATTAAATTGGTTTTCTTGTTTTCTAATTCTGCTGTGGTAATGCCGTCTTTTACCCATTTATTAACCTGAACCATTGTTGCATCTAAACCTTTTTGAAACAAAGCCGGATTAAACGAGGCGTTAACCATCCAGTAACCGCCTGTTGTAATGTTTCCTCCCATTCCGGATGAAATATTATACGTTAAACCGTCATTGTCACGAACCGTCTGCATTAAACGTCCTGCGAAACCGGCACCTAAAGTATAATTGGCAATATAAAACGGAATATAATCGGCATCGGTTCTCTTTAAACCTGTGTATTGCCCGATGAATAATTCGGCACTTGGTTTTTCCGGAATTGTAACGACTTCTGTTTTCGAATTGGCTTTTACGGCTTCTTCAAACTTCATGTTTTCTACCACACCGCCATTCCAGTTTTTGAACGATTTTTTTAAAGCTGCATTTAAATTTGCGCCTTCTGTATCGCCAACAATTACTAAATGCATCGAAGCCGGACCGAAGTATTTTTTATGAAAAGCTTTTACTTCCTCTAAAGTCGCATTTTTAATATTTGCAATATTTTCTTCAACGCTTAAACTGTAATTCGGGTTTGCTTTTGGATAAATAGCCTGCGATAAAGCAATGCTTCCTCTTTCGCCCGGATCGTTTAAATTCTGCTGTGTGTTTCCTATAAATTGTTGTTTCAGGTTTTCAAATTCTTTGGTGTCAAACAACGGATTTCTTAATTCTTCTGCCAATAATGTAACCACTTGATCCAGATCTTTTTTCAAACATTTAAAACCGATATTGATTTTAAAAGTCGAAGCATTTACGTTCAGATTTACGCCTAATTTCTGCAGTTTTTCTGAGAATTTAAACTTGTCGTTCAGCGTTGTTCCTTTTGCTAACATCGATGCTGTCAAAGACGGAATCATATTGTTTTTTCCTTCGTTGGCATAGTTTCCTAACGAAATGCTCGCTGTAACGGTTACAAAATCTTTTGCGGAAGTTTTTACTGAAATAACATCAATTCCGGCTGCTTTTTCTCTTTTATACGCCGATGCTGATTTTTCGATTACATTATCAAAGGCCATTTCGTTTGTCCCGTTTTTTTGTTCCGATGCAAGAGGCGAAGCTGCTTCTTCATGTACATGTTCATCCTCAGAATGTCTGTAATAAAACGGACCATTTTCAGGAATGAAATTAGCTACTTTCGCCTGATCCTGATTTTGATTTCCAGATTGTTTCGGAATAAAATAACCCGTTGTGCTTTGATCTTCAACTAAATATTTTTGCGCCACACGAAGCACATCTGCCGGCGTTACTTTTTTCAGTCTGTCAACTCCGGTTACATAATCTGTCCAGTCTCCAGAGGCAATAGCCTCGTTCAATTCAGATGCAATAACGCCGGAACCGTCTCTTGCTAAAATTGTCTGCGCACTGATTTTAGCAACCACACGGTTTACCTCATCCTGTGTAACGCCTTCTTTTTGGATTTTTGCAACCACTTCATTAATTTTTGCATCGATATCTTCATGTTTTGATGAGGTGGGAAAACCAACCCCGATAGTAAAAAGACCGACTTCTTTAAAATTTGTTGCACTTGCATAAGAATAAATTCCTAAACGCGTGTCAACGAAAGTTTTATTTAAAATCGCCGATGGTCCAGAACCGATAATTTCGGCCAAAATATTCAAGGCAGGAAGATCTTCGTGCAAAGCTCCCGGAATCTTGTATGCTTTATTTATAACGCCCAGTTCGCCCGGTTTTTTTACTACAATTTTGCGTGCGCCATATTGCTGCGGTTCCTGCGTATACGGTTGCGGCATTGTGTTTGGTGCTTTTGTAATTTTTCCGAAATACTTTTCAATTAATTCAAAAACATTTTCTTTTTTGAAATCGCCAATAATCGTTAAAGTCGCATTATCCGGCCAATAATACGTATTGTAGAAATTTCGAAGGACTTCGATTGGGGCATTTTCAATATCAGATTTCCAGCCAATTGTGGAATGATGATACGGATGCGCAATATAAGCCGAAGCCCAGATTTCTTTGTCTAATAAACTGTTTGGATTGTTTTCGCCGCGCTCGAATTCGTTGCGCACCACTGTCATTTCTGCTTCTTTATCTTCTTTTAATAATAAAGAATTTCGCATTCTGTCGGCTTCAATTTGAATCGCCAATTCGATTTTATCACTTGGCAGTGTTTCAAAATAATTCGTACGATCGTACCAGGTTGTGGCGTTTAATTGTGCGCCTGTATTTTGCAGCACATCTGTAATTGTATTTCCGTTTTTTTTGTTGAAACTCGGCGTTCCCTTAAACAGTAAATGTTCTAAAAGATGCGTTGAACCGGTGTTTCCTAAAACCTCGTGTTTAGAACCTACGCGATACACAATCTGTACCGTTGCAACGGGAGATGCATTGTCCTGCAAAAGCAAAACATTCAAACCGTTTGGCTGATATAAATATTCTTCTATACCGCCTAATTCTTTTATTTTCTTAAAGTTAACCAATTTATTCTGCGCTGAAACAAGCGTACAGAATGCTAGTGAGCAATAGCCCAGAAGGATGTATTTTTTCATTTTTTGTTGAGATTTTTTTTTAAGTTTTCAGTCGCAGTCCCAGTTTTCAGTTTATCTGAGACCGCAAACTGAGACTGAGACTGCAAACTGAACACCAATTTAAGATTTACTAAAAATTTCTTTTAGTTTCGATTGAAGTTCTGCTTCTCTAAGGTTTTTGGCAATGATTTTTCCATCAGGTCCAATTAGAAAATTGGTTGGCACCATTTTTACTCCGTATAAAACAGCAGCGTCGTTCTGCCATCCTTTTAAATCAGAAACATGCGTCCAGGTTAGTCCGTCTTTTTCGATAGCTTTTTCCCAAAGTTTCTTTTTATCATCGAGAGAAATTCCTAAAACATCAAATCCTTTATCATGATAAGTTTTGTAAGCCAAAACTACGTTTGGGTTTTCTTTTCGGCATGGACCGCACCAGCTTGCCCAAAAATCTACCAAAACATATTTGCCTTTATAATCCGATAATTTCACTGCTTTTCCGTTGATATCCGGCTGCGAAAAATCTGGAGCTGTTACACCAACGGCTGTTTTATCATTAAGGTCAATCGCTTCTTTTAATTGTTTTCCGTAAATTGATTTTTGAACTTCAGGCGATAAAACAGCATAATACGTTTTTACCTGTGCAGGTGTTCCGTAAGATACAATTCGGTCATTGATAACTAAAGCTGCACCTATCTTGTCTTTGTTTTTTCGGATGTATTTATCGGTTAAATCATCGGCGAAAGCGGCAAGATCTTTCCACTTTTTGTCCATCATTGTCTGCTGTTCTGCGGTTAATTTTACTTTTCCGTTTTGCTGTAATGAATCGGATAATTTATAAATTGGACCGGCAATATTTTGTATTTTTTTGAATTCGTTATCGTAATAGGATTTGTAAATATCATTTTGTTCCGATCCGCTGATTTTTGCTTTAAACATCGAATCTTTTTTAGCTTCGAATTGTATCTCATCATTATCCAAAAGAAAAAAAGCACCATATTCTTCTCCTTTTAATTTAACCGTGTACAATAAAGGTTCTGAAACTTTTCCGGTAAAGGTAAAAACACCGTCTTTGATTTGTGCCGAATCTGCTATTTGCTTGTTTCCTTTTTCATCTGTATTTTCCAGATAAACAGTTCCTTTATCTAGTCCGGAAATGGTTCCGTTGATTGTAAATCCTTCTTTTTTAGAGCAGGATGTGATTGCTGCCGAAAGCGCTAATGCGAGTAATGACGATTTTAATATTGTACTTTTCATGTTATTTTTTTTAGTTAGATTTTTTTTTTAGTTTTCAGTCTCAGTTTTGAGTCTCAGTTTTGAGTCTCAGTAACACGTAACGGATACTGCGACTGCGACTGAAAACTGCGACTAAAAACTAAATCTAAGATTTCAATAATTCTTTTAATTTCGCTTCCAGTTCTGCTCCTCTTAAATTATCGCTGATAATTACACCTTTGCTATCAACTAAAAAAGTTGCCGGAATTGTTTTTACATTAAACGATTTGCTTACTTTATCATCGTCTAAAACATTGTGCCACGGCATATTTTCCATTCCTAATGCTTTTTGCCAAGCTTTTTCGTCTTTGTCAATTGAGATGCTTAGAATTTCAAAACCTTTATCAGAATAGGACGAGTATGCTGTTTTTAAGTTCGGAATTTCTTTTCGGCACGGACCGCACCATGAAGCCCAGAAATCAATTAAAATGTATTTTTTTCCTGCTGTAATTTCTTTTACATTATACGGTTTTCCGTCTTTATCTTTTAATCCGAAATTGGCAACGCTTGTACCCACTAAAGTTTTCGGATTTAAATCTTTATCTACCAGTTGTCCGTAGTAACTTTTCTTAGCCGTTTCAGAAAATTGTTCATACAGCGGTTTTTGATCCGGTGTAAAATAACTGAACTGTGTGATCATGAAAAATGGTCCCCACCAGGTTGCTTTATGTTTTGCTATAAGATCTGTTGTTGATTTTTCTACTTTAGTAAAAAAGGCTTTTTCAGCTGCTTCAAATTTTTTCCATTCAGGCGAATTTCCAATAGAATCCATTTGTTTTTTATTGCCCGATGTTCTGGCTTTCGAATATAATTTTGAAAGTTCTTCGGTGCCTTTGTGATAGTCTTCGTAATCTTTATTTAAATCTTCTTTAAAAGCCGTTTCTTTTTTGTAATAATCATTTGATTTAGAACCTGAAACAACTTCATTATTGAATGTAATTCTTTCATCTTCATTTTTAGAAACTTCGCCTTCTGCCGTTACTTTTATTTTAGAATTTTCGACTAATAACGGAATGAATCCTTTGCTTTTTCCAAAGACGATATAGAAAAAACGCGGTTCGTTTAATTTTCCTGTAAAGATGAATTTGCCTTCTTTCAGCGTTGTTTCGGCAACAGGCAATTCTGATGAATGTGTTGCTCCCGGAATTAATTTTACGGTTGTTCCGTCTGTAAGGCCTGAGATAGTTCCTTCAATTGTATAAGAAGAAGGGGTTGAAACTGCGGTTTTTTTCTTTTGTGCCTGACTGGTTGAAATTATAAAGAGACAGATACACAATGCTGTTATTTTATATTTAATTGTATTCATTTTTGATCGATGTTTTATTGAAAGCTTCCCTTTCGGGAATCCTAATCAGGAAGCTTTTGGGTTTTATTTAGCTACGTTTTGAGTTAAAGTTCCGTTTCCCGGATTTTGAGTTGCACCTTGCGGGAAAGGCATTGTCCATAAATGAGAATCTGATTTTAATGTATAAGTCGTTCCGTTTGCTATTTTTGTAAAACTTACTTTGTAAACGCCTTCGGCATTTAAACGACGCGCATCTGCAAAAGGAATCAGCGTGTTTATAAGTTCATTTGCTTTCGTTCTAAAAATAGCATTCAAAGCGACCGTTTTATCAGTAGTTGCGATGTCCTGATAAGAAGCCGGGAAAATACGTGTTTTACGAACGGTGTTTAAAACATTTAATGCGTCGCTAATTTGTCCTGCACGCGCCAGACATTCTGCTTTAATTAAATAAACTTCGACAGTTGTGATACCTCCAAAATTAAAAGCACCTGATAAAGTTCTTCTATAATAAGTTTCTGCTCCCACAGTATAAATTTTCCAGCGAGAAATAAAACGCGCATCTCCGGCTTCAAAACGTTGTGCACGCTCTACAGGAATACTGTTTTCTGTACTTAAGCTGGAAGAAGTACCATGACGGTAGGTATAGTTTTCTACATACGTATAGCCCATTGGAGACACAGTCGTTGTATACGAATTTGGTACATCTATAATGGCTTTATTGGTGTTGTAATACCCTATCCAATCGTATAATTTATTATTTTCTGCCAATGCTAAATCTGCGTATTTCAACGCTTCTGTATAGTTGTTCATCTGCAGATAAACTCTCGCATAAAATGCATAGCCCGCACCTAAATTTGGGTGAAGAGCAGTCTGCGAAACTTTTGGCAGGTACGGAAGTGCATCTTTCACATCATTCAAAATAAAATCATATAATTCCTGAATGGTTACTTGTTTGCTAGGCGCATTGATATCGGCACTGGTAATTAAAGGCACAGATAATTTTGTCGAAGCTGTAGAAGCCACATAAGTATCGGCATAGAAATTTACGAGGTTAAAGTAGTTCATTGCTCGTAATACTTTTGCTTCTGCCCAAACCACTCTTTTTTCTGCGTCGGTTGCTTTTGTCGTTGTTAAGGCATTAGCAATAATCAAATTAAAAGTCGATATTCCGGCATAACCGGCATAATACGCTGTTTCGTCGGATTGTTTTAATGCGATACGATCTGCATTTTCGTCCCACATATAATTGGCATTAAAGAGCCTGTTACTTGCCAGACTGGCAAGTGTTACATATTGATCATTCATTAATTGTGATGCTCCGGTAATATCCACTCTGTGATTTCCGTATTCGTCACGCAAAAAAGCTTCATAATCTGCCAAGGTTGTAGGCACTTTTGATCCTTTTGGCACATCGTCAAGATAGCTATCGCAAGAAGCAAAGGTTAATCCTAAAGCTAAAAGGCATACTGCATTTTTATATATTTTTTTCATCGTCTTTAAAAATTAGAAATTAACATTTACACCAAAAACAAAACTTGGAGATTGGAATCCGTTCAACATAAACTTAGCGTCTCTGCTTTTTGCAAATGTGTACACATTTTCTGCATTTAAATTAAAACGTACGCCATCTAATTTTACTCTCTTAATAAGATCTTTTGGCATTTGATATGCTAACGAAATGTTGCTTAATCTGACATTTGATGCATCCAGAATATTAATATCTGCATACGAATAAATAGTACGGGAATCTGAATTAAATTCCGGATCATATTCGTATACTGCTCTCGGCACATTGGTAAAAGCTTCGTCTCCAGGCTGCATCCAACGATCTGCAATGTGGTTGTTTGTTACTGTAATATCTGTAATATAACCTCCTGCTGCACCATTGTAATTGCTGGCTAACATAGGCAGAAAAGTATTTCTTACTTTATGTCCTAACTCGTAAATGAAAAGCGCCGAAAGCGAAAAGTTCTTATAATTAACAGCTGTATGAAAAGAACCGCTGTGTGTAGGAACTGTTGATCCGTAGTCTTTTATGGCATCTATCTGCCCAGGATTGTATTTTACTGCAGTTCCAGACGCATCGTAAACCTGTGGTATTCCGGTACTGCTTAAACCAGCCCATTTGTAACCATAAATTGAGTTAAAACTGGTGCCCACTCTTGGAAAAGACATTGGATAATCTAATTGCAGATAATAAACAGGAGCTTTAACATTTACGTAATCGACTTTGTTTTGTTTGTAAGCATATAAAACCTGCGCATCCCAGGAGAATGAAGCTGTTTTTACGATTGTTCCCCTTAAACTCACTTCGACACCTTTGTTGGTCATTTCTCCATTGTTGATTTTATACGTAGAATACCCCCATCCTTCTGTTGGAATTCCCTGGCTGCTGGCTAACAAATCTTCTCCTTTTTTGTTATAAAGGTCTAAGGTTCCGCTTAATCTGTTTTTAAAGAATGTAAAATCTAAACCAATGTTTGTTGTAGTTGTTTTTTCCCAAGATAATTCCGGATTTGGTCTGTTGCTCACGCTTCCCTGAATTCCTCCCACATTGGAGTTAGCACCGTAATAAGCGGTTAAATAAGGTGCCGAATCTTTGGCTACGTTTCCTCCAATACCATAAGAACCTCTAAGTTTAAGAGCATCTATCCAATCTACATCAAAGAATGATTCTTTGTTGATGTTCCAGCCTGCTCCAATAGAATAAGTTGGTTTATTTTGATACTTATTGTCTGTTCCCCAAAGATTAGAACGATCCCAGCGTAAACTTCCCGAAACAGAATATCTTTTATCATAGGTATAACCGCCTGTGCTGTAAACAGAAACATAACGATTTTGTAATTCTTTTTCTAATGAAAAATCAGACTGCTGCATTGACCCGCCAAAAACAGTTCCGTAAACCTGAAGCAGACTAGCCTGATTTACAGGAGTAAAAGATAAAGTCTGCTCATCCCATCCGTAACGGGTATTGTTGTTGTACTCTAATTTTGTGTGACGGATTTCCATACCAGCAATCGCACAAACTTCATGTTTATTATTAAAAGTTTTATCAAAATTTAACTGCTGACGGAAATTGTAAGCATTAGAAAATTGGTTCGTTTCATTTAATATATCCCCGTAAGGCAAATTGTAAACAGCTTTGTTATTGGCAATAGTCACCAAACCATTTACCTTACTTCTCACAGCATAAGAGTCTTTGCTAAGCAGCTGGCTGGCACGGTCTGAACCATACTCATACTGAAACATCGCATTGTAAGTAAAAGCATTGCTGAATTTTACATTGAATTTTGCAAAAGTTCGGTTTAAGAAATTTTTAGTTCCAACAAGATTTCTTCCCAAATCATCCATTGGAGTGATATCCATACTGTAAAGTCCGTAATTCTGAATAGACTGCTGCGTAAAAGTGTTGTAACGTGAAGCTGCAGTAGACACAAAATTTGTTCCGTCATTATTAACTAATTGATTATATGGCTGATACTTATAACCTGTATTAAGTGTATTAGTAGGAGCATTAAAAGGGTTATAGCTTTGTGTATCTCCTTTTCCAAAATTGGTATACGATCCTAAATCTAATGAAAGCCAGCTTGTAATCTGTGTAGAATTTTTCAAGTTAAGTCCAACCGTTTGATTTTCAGAATATCTGTCTTCTAACTGATTGTCTTTGTAAGTCAAAGAAGCATTAAAAGTATTAGAGTCTGTTGCTTTTCCTAAACTAATATTGTGCTGCATAAAATATTGGTCGCGTTTGGCATATTTTGCTACATCATCATAATATTTATACCCTTGCCCTGCAAGTGTGTTTAAAGTATTATTTGCTTCTGTCTGAGAGGTCACGCCTGCATATCCTTTTAAGATTACCTGCATTCCTAAACTTGTATATACCGCATTATTTAATAAAGACTGAGAATACGTTCCTGCATTTGCACCTTGTAAATTCGGGTTTCCTGCGGCCCATCCTCTTTCTAAACCAATTATATCAGCAGAATTCGTAAGATTATCTGTATAATTTCGATAAGGCGTAATGGTTAAATTACTTGAAAATGAGATATTTGTTTTTCCAGCTTTTGCTTTTTTGGTTGTAATTACGACTACACCATTCGCCGCGCGAGCACCATAAATAGAAGAGGCAGCAGCATCTTTTAAAACGGTAATTGTTTCAATATCTTCTAAGTTTAAACTCGGAAGATTTTCTTCTAAAGAAGCATATGGTGTTAATTTGGTGTTCTCAACAGGAAATCCGTCGATCACATAAAGCGGCGTTGAAAGACCGGTCATTGTTGTGGTTCCTCTAATTTTTCCGTTTTGATATCCTACCACACGTCCTTCTAAGATTTTATTTAATCCGCTTAGACGCTGTTCCTGATAATCTGTTGCTTTCAAAGTAGAAACAGCTCCGGTAACTTGCTCTTTATTAATATTTTGATAACCAGTTGTAATTACAATTTCTCCTAATTCCAGCGTATCTTCTTTCAATACAACATTGATTACGCTTCTGCCCTCTACTTTTATTTCTTGTCGAATATATCCTAGATAAGCAAAAGCCAAAGTAGTCTCGCTGCTTACTGCAATAATTTGGAATTCACCATTAAAATCGGTTTGTACACCTCTTCCAGAACCGTTATCTGAAACAGCTGCACCTGGCAAAGGCATTCCTTTTTCATCCGTTACCCTTCCTTTAACGATAAAATCTGCCTCTGCTTTTTCTATCGGTTTTTCTGCCGGAGATTTTTTCGCCATAAGTACAATATGATTTCCCGAAACCTTGTAATCTGTACCGGTATTATTAAAGATTGTATTTAAAATCGTTTCGATAGAAGCATTACTTTCATTAACATTAATTGTTCGGTTTAAATCAACTGATCTTACATTGTAAACAAATCTGTAATTAGTAGTATATTCTAGTTTTTCTATGACTTTTGCAACGGTCATATTATTGGCATTGAAAGACATTTTTGCCTTTTGAGAGTACGTTACCCCAGCCTGCATAACCGTGAGAGTGGTTAATAAAAATAATGTGGTCAATTTCATCTTCAAATCAAATTTCAAAAAAGGCTTGTCGAACCTGATTCTGTTCAATAGTTTTTTCATACTTTTAAAATGTTTTTTTAATGTTGGTTGGTTAATTAACTGATCGCATTCATCTTACCGGGAAATGTTGGCGCATTTTCCGGTTTTTTTATTAAATGCCGATCCCTTTCTTCGGATTTTTGCTACATAGGCTTTTTCTATTTTAGATTGTTCGTTTTAGACTTTAGATTATGCTAATTCTTTAATTCATAACTCACAGCATTACTTAATCGTAATCCTGTCTCTTTCAATATTGTAATCTATGGCATAGCTGTCGCTGAAATATTTCAGCACAACTTCAATTGGTTCGTTGTCAAAACGGGCGTTGAAAATTTCTTTTCCCAGCATTTTATTCCGGTTAATAAAAGTCACGTTATAATGACGTTCCAGCTTTTGGATAATATCATCAAACGAAGCGTTCTTAAATACCAGACTTCCCTTTACCCAAGCTGTATAATAATCCGGATTTACCTGTTCTTTTGTAATGGCCGTTTGTCCTTTTAGGATTGAGCCTTTTTCATTAGGTTTCAAATAAACCTGGCTGCGATCTGTTTTTTGGTCCTTAAAAAGCGAAACTTTACCTTCAACCAAAACAACATCTGTGCTAATATTTTCTGTGTAGGTATCGACATTAAACTTGGTACCCAAAACCTCAACATTTACATTCTGAGTATTTACCGTAAACGGATGTGCTTTGTCTTTTTCTACTTCAAAATAAGCCTCCCCAAGAAGATATACCTGTCGATTTTTATTTTGAGAAAACTGTACAGGATATCGAAAGGATGTTCCGGCATTTAAGTGCACCAATGTTCCATCTGAAAGCTGGACTTCAAACTTTTTGCCATACGGAATTCGGATGGTATTGTAAACCAGCTCTCCTTGTGTATAGGAATTGTTATAAACCAACCTGTTTTTTTCCTGTTTTCCAATTATGTTTCCCTTTTCATCCGTGACATTTCGGGCATCATTAAGATTAAGATTTTGTGATTCATTCCCAAGCTGAAGGACGATTTGATCTTCTCTCGGAATCACTACATTTTGTTTCGTGTGTGTCGTATTACTGGAATTTTTATAAAAATAAAAAACTCCTAAAGCCACAATCACAATCGCTGCATATTTATAATAAGATGAAAATCTTCTTTTATAAAACACATTTTTCTCTTTCTGAATTCTCTCCGATATCTCTTTCTTAATTTCAGAAGAATCAAAATGATACACAGCAGTGTCTATGGTGTAATTGATTTTTACAAAATCCTTAAACACTTTTTGGTTTTCATCTTCTTTTAACCATTCAGTCAGCTTTTCAATTTCTTCCTGACTGGCCTGATTTGTGATAAACTTAACAATTAATCGTTCTGACTTTTTTACTGTCATTTTAGCTATTTTTAATATTATTACGAAGCCAAAAAACAAAACCCTAACAATTTGATAAAGTTTTTTTCATTTTACTGATTTTTTTATTTTTCACAAGTCTTTTCTTTCAATAAACGCTGCTAATTTGATAGAGGTAAAAGAGTAGATTGTTTTACCTTTGTATTTTAGGTCATTTTATTTGTAATAATTTTCAAATAGAAAACAAAAAAATAGCTCATTTTTACCAAATACCAGCCTTATTTTAGCCCTAAAACCTATTAATTTATATATTTGTTTTTATGAAGATTGAGGATTACAACGATAATAGTACATTAATAGAGTCTCTTAAAAATGGAGATGAACATGCCTATACGTACCTTATTGACACTTATCATCATAAACTTTGTGTATATGCCAATAGTCTGGTAAAAAATGTATACAGCGCCGAAGATATTGTGCAGAATGTTTTTATTAAAGTATGGGAACAGCGTACGAGATTAAAAACAGACCATGCGCTGAAAAGTTTTCTTTATAAATTGGTTTACAATGAATTTATCGATTTGTATAGAAAAAATCAGTCTTTGTTTTCATTAGAAAAATCGTACTATGATGCCTTAAACGGAATTGTACAGGAAGATGATGCCGAATCTTTTCAAAGAGTTATGAATGCCGTAAATAATGAAATTCAAAATCTGCCTCCAAAATGTAAAGAGGTTTTTATTTTAAGTAAAAAAGAAGGCTTAACCAATATTGAAATTGCCGAACACCTGGATGTTTCAATAAAAACGGTCGAAGCCCAGATTACAAAAGCATTTTCAATTCTTCGCTCTTCACTTGAAGAAAAAGTTAGAAGTGTTTTATTTTTATTTTTTCCGAAGAAAAAAAAATTCAGACTAAACTAATAATCTGAATTTTTAATTTATTGATTTAAGGCATATATAAATCCTATTCCTTTTTTGCCGTTTTCCAATTCGTATTCTGTTTGAATGCGCTGATAGCCGTCGCCTTCAAATTCGTCCAGATAATCCCAATTTGATGGCAAATCTTCAGAAAAAAGAACATAACAATTGATCGTTTCAGCTTCTTCAGAATTTACAGAAATAAATCCGTTATAGCCTAGAGAGGAACCCCAGCCTCCTTCCTGCAATTTTCCTTTTATCGTTGCTTTTTGCCAATCTCCTTTTATAGGCGCCATAACCGAATGATTTGACTCGCCCGGCGCCAGAGATCCGTAAATAATTAAAGCCGGAATTGATTCGGTACTTTTCATTTTAAAATAATATTGTGTTTATTATTAGGTGATACTAACCCCCCACTCATAACTCTTAAAACTCCAAAACAGTAGTCTTCATATCGTGATACAAAAGTACTTTCCAGTTTTGATCTTTTGCTTGCTGCTCCCATTTTTTGCGGGATTCCATAGCGCGTTTTCCGTTAAAATCTGTTTTGTAGGCAACATGCATAGAAAGATATACTTTTTGAGGTAAATCGTCGGCGCCGTAAAAAACAATTTCATCATCTCCTTTGATCCAAAAAACCTGATGAAATTTAGTGTGTCCTGCCGAAACTTCATAGAAAATTTCATCCGTAATTTGTCCGCTGTCAGTATCCAGTAATTCAACATTAGGAAGTTTTTCGAGCTCATTCAATATTTCAAAAACATAAGACGGATTATTGGTTTGTTCCAATGCAAAATCTATTTCTCTTTTCTGAATATAAATTGCAGCTTCTGGGAAATTCTGAATAAAATTATCGTCTTCAAAATGTCCAATTCCTTCGATATGATCTTTATGCAAATGCGAAACCAAAACTTTTGTAATTTGATCCGGTTCGATATTATTCTTTTTCAGCATTTGATGAATAAAAGGAATCCCGTTGTTTACAAATCCCAAACCGAAATCCAATAAGATAACGTCACTAGCTGTAATAACCACAAAAGGCTGAATCGCCATTTTAAGTCCGGATTGAGTGGTTTCTTCGGTAATAAGTTTGAATTCTTTGTTAGAATCTGCGATATAATTTCCTTCTTGTAAAGCTATAATCTTCATTTTTTCTGCTCTAATTTGCAACTCTGCAAAGTTCTTAAGAATTTCTATATTTGTAAAACCTTATTTTTCGATAAAATCAATCGATAAAACCGATTTAGAAATGGAACTCAGACAACTCAGATATTTTCTTAAAGCTAAGGAATTATTGAATTTTACCGAAGCAGCATCGGCCCTTTTTATCAGCCAAAGTACTTTATCACAACAAATTAAACAACTCGAAGAAGAACTGCAGGTTCCTCTCTTTAACCGAATTGGAAAACGGATTACTTTAACAGAAGCCGGTAATTTATTTTCGGTTTATGCACAGCAATCTATAAGCAAAGCTTCTGACGGATTCGAATTATTGAAGGATTTGAATAACCTCCAAGCCGGGGAAATTGCCATTGGCGTAACCTAAGCTTTACGTCATGTGGTAACAAAAGCATTGATTGTTTTTAGTTCTGAATTTCCTAAAATACAGTTTCAAATTGTCTTTGGAACTTCGCAGGAATTAATTCAAAAACTAAATTCTTTTGAACTCGATGTTATTTTAACTTTTGAGGAAATAGCCTCCGAAGCGCATTTTAAATACCGTGAATTGTTTACTTCTCCAATGGCATTGGTTACGTCAACCGAAACACCTTTAAAAAACAAAAAAAGTATTGCTCTCGATGAGGTAAGTTCCCTGCCTCTTGCGCTTCCGTCGAGTGGTTTTAGTACAACTCAATTTATCAATAAAGCTTTTCAAAAAGATAATTTAAACCCAAAAGTTACAATTGAAATAAACGATATTCCTACTTTACTGGAATTAATTAAAACCGGCAAATGGCATACGATTTTAACCAAAACAACGGTTGAAAATGAAAATGATTTATTTGCGATTCCAATAAAAGGTGAAAATATGACGAGAACTGCTATGCTAATCTCTTTGAAAGAAGTATATGAGAAAAAAGCAGTTAGTGCTTTTTTGAAAACGCTTATGAAGAATTTGGAATAGTTTTTTTTGAATATAATCTTTAAAAAAGGCAAGTCGGTTGTTATAAAACTAAAAAAAAAGCTCCTTTCAAACCGAAAGAAGCTTAAGTGTTGTGTTGTTTTATTGTAGTTTATAGATTCATCTTTTTAGCATCTTCAACAAATTGTTTTAAACCAATATCTGTTAACGGATGTTTCAATAATCCTTTAATTGCAGAAAGCGGTCCGGTCATGACATCTGATCCAACTTTGGCACAATTTACAATGTGCATTGTATGCCTGATTGAAGCTGAAAGTATCTGCGTGTTGTAATTGTAGTTGTCATAAATCTCTCTGATTTCCGAAATTAAATGCATTCCGTCTGTTGAAATATCATCTAATCTTCCTAAAAACGGGGAAACATAAGTCGCTCCGGCTTTTGCTGCTAATAAGGCCTGTCCGGCAGAAAACACGAGCGTAACATTGGTTCTTATTCCCTTAGAAGAAAAATATTTGCAGGCCTTTACACCATCTGTAATCATAGGCAGTTTTACCACAATCTGCGGATGCAAAGCAGCAAGCTCCTCGCCCTCTCTTATCATTCCGTCAAAATGGGTTGAGATTACCTCTGCAGAAACATCGCCGTCGACAATGTTACAAATATCAAGATAATGTTTTAAAATATTCTCTTTTCCAGTAATGCCTTCTTTCGCCATTAACGACGGATTTGTGGTCACGCCGTCTAAAACACCCATAGACTGTGCTTCTGTAATGTCTTTTAAATTAGCGGTATCGATAAAAAATTTCATAAGTTTTTTGGTTTTATGGTTGATTAGAATTGTTGAGTATAATCCGTATAGTTGTCATTTCAACTGAAAGGAGACTCGAGCGATAGTGAATAGACGAAGTAAATCGCACTAATAATTTCGGATGCAAAATCGCCAATCTTTGTAGATTTTCTTGTGCGATTTCTCTCCATCCCGAAGTTTCGGGATCGAAATGACAAGATTGTGAGTAAAGTTTTAGTGAGTAAAAAATGTGCATCGCAATTCTATTCTTCAAAAAACATTCAATAAAAATATAACTCCCTTATAATCTTATCAAACTGACTTTGCTGTTAGTTCTAATTATCAAAAAATAGCAACTAAACCTTAAATCTATTTTCCTCAAATTTGAATCTTAAAACAAGTCAAAATCTTAATACACATTTTTAATTTTTATCTTAAATATTTAAAAACAGCCTTTAAAAGATTTTAACATTCTTCGGTTATCTTTAAAAAATTTCAGATTTATTTCTTTATTAGATTTGTAGAAGAAACCTAACAGACTTTAAAAACCTGTTAGGTTTGATATGTTTTAAAATCTAAACCAATTAAATATATTGGTTGATGATGTTTTCAAACAATTCTTGTTTACCGCTTTGAAGGTTTAATTCTCCATTTTCGTGAGCGATAGTATAAAGATCTTTCAAACTCAATTTTCCGTCAGCAAAATCTTTTCCTTTTCCAGAATCAAAAGAGCTGTATCTTTCTGTTCTTAATTTTTCGTATGGAGATGAAGTAATGATTTTATCTGCAGTCAATAAAGCTCTTGCAAAAGTATCAGCACCACCAATGTGCGCTAAGAAAACATCTTCTAAGTCAGTTGAGTTTCTTCTGATTTTAGCATCAAAGTTAACACCGCCGCCTTGTAAGCCGCCAGCTTTTAAGAAAACCAACATTGCTTCAGTCGTTTCCTGAATGTTATTAGGGAATTGGTCTGTATCCCAGCCGTTTTGGTAATCTCCTCTGTTGGCATCGATACTTCCTAACATTCCTGCTTTTGCAGCTACTTCTAGTTCGTGTTGAAAAGTGTGTTGTGCCAATGTAGCGTGGTTTACTTCGATATTAATTTTGAAATCTTTATCTAAACCGTATTGTTTTAAGAAACCAATTGCTGTTGCCGAGTCAAAATCGTATTGGTGTTTAGATGGTTCCATTGGTTTTGGTTCAATAAAGAAAGTTCCTTTAAAACCTTGAGCTCTTGCATAATCTCTAGACATTGCCAGGAATTGCGCCATGTGGTCTAATTCTCTTCCCATATCTGTGTTAAGCAAAGACATATAACCTTCTCTACCGCCCCAGAATACATAGTTTTCACCGCCTAAAGCGATTGTTGCATCCAAAGCCAATTTTACTTGCCCTCCAGCTCTTGCCACAACATTAAAGTCAGGATTTGTAGCTGCTCCGTTCATGAATCTTGGGTTTGAGAAACAGTTTGAAGTTCCCCAAAGCAATTTAATTCCAGAGTCTGCTTTCTTTTGTTTTAAGTAATCTGTAATGAATGCCAAACGCTTTTCTGATTCTGCGAAAGTTGGGCCTTCTGCAATCAAATCGTAATCGTGGAAACAGAAATAATCGAATCCCATTTTACTGATAAATTCAAAAGCAGCATCTGCTTTATCTTTAGCCGCTTGGTAGGGATCTGATGATGCATCCCAAGCAAAATTTTGAGTTCCTGGTCCAAATGGGTCGCTTCCTTGTCCGCAGAATGTATGCCAGTAAGCGATAGCAAATTTAAAGTGCTCGCGCATTGTTTTTCCAGCTACTACCTGATCTGGATTATAATATTTAAATGCCAACGGATTATCAGATTCTTTTCCTTCAAATTTAATTTGGCCAATACCTTTGTAGTATTCTTTATCTCCTAAAACTATCATTTGATTTTTTATTTAGTTGTTAATATTAATTCTAATTCTTTCTTCCATTTTTGATAAGCAGTCTCGTAAGGTTCTTTGTTATGAAGCGGTAAAAATGTCATTACATGATCGTTGTCACTAACATTAGTTCCAAATTTGCTGTAATCACCATCTTTTAAACCCACTGCTCTTGCTGCACCGACTGCTCCGGTCGTATTGTAAATTTCTATTTCATGACCAATTAAAGTTGCCACCGTATTTGAGAAAATCTCAGAACGGAATAAATTATCATTTCCTGCCCTGATTACATTAATCGTCGCATTATCTTCTTTTAAACATTCCATTCCGTACACAAACGAAAATGCAATTCCTTCTAAAGAAGCCCTAAACAAATGCGCGCTGTTGTGAATATTTAAGTTGAGGTTTAAAAAATGTGTTCCGATATTTTTATTGTTGAACATACGCTCTGCACCATTCCCGAACGGAATTACCACAACGCCTTCTGATCCTACTTCCACATTCGAAGCTTTTTCATTCATTACTTCGTAACTTTCGTTCCCCATATTATTACGAAGCCATCTGTACTGAATTCCTGCTCCGTTAATATTCAAAAGTTTACCAACTCTCGGCGTTTCTAATTCGTAGTTTACGTGAACAAAATTGTTTACGCGGGTGCTTTTTCCAGAAGACATTTCGCTTACCGCATAAAAAACTCCGGATGTTCCGCCTGTTGCCGCCACTTCTCCCGGATTCAAAACATTTAATGACAAAGCATTATTTGGCTGATCTCCTGCTCTATACACAATAGGAATTCCTGCCGGAAGCCCTGATGCTGCCGAAGCTTCTTCTGTAACAATTCCCTGATTTGTAAAGTTTTCTACAATTCTCGGCGTCAAAGACTGATCGATTCCGTAGTAATCCAAAAGCCAGTCGGCTACTTTATTTTCTTTATAATCCCAAAGCATTCCTTCAGACAAACCATTTTTAGTCGTCGTTACTTCGCCTGTAAATTTCAAAGCGATGTAATCTCCCGGAAGCATGTATTTGTCAATTTTTTTATAAACTTCGGGCTCGTTTTCTTTTACCCATTTCAGTTTCGAAGCCGTAAAATTTCCTGGAGAATTCAGTAAATGCTCCATGCATTTTTGCTCTCCAATTTCGGCGAAAGCCTTATTTCCAATTTCTACTGCACGGCTGTCGCACCAGATAATCGAATTGCGAAGTGCATTTTTTTCGTTATCCACAATTACTAATCCGTGCATTTGGTACGAAATTCCAATTCCCTGAATTTTCGATGCATCGATATTAGCTTCGCGAATTGCTCTTTTGGTCGCCGTACAAATGTGCTGCCACCAGATTTCCGGATCCTGTTCTGCCCAGTCTGGGTGAATAGACAGAATTTCCATTTCGTTTTGAGGCTCGTTCAAAACAATTACTTTTTTGCCTGTTTCTGCCTCTACGATTGCCGCTTTTACAGAAGAACTTCCAATATCATATCCTATATAATACATAACTTTATAATGATTCTCTTAAAATTAAATTTGTCGGCACATAACACTGAGTATCTTCATCATGCGTAATAAATGCCGCTGCTTTGGTTCCTAATTCTTTAAAATCAGTCGACACGACCGATATTCCTTTGTATATAAATTTCTTCATTGGCGTTTCGTTGTACGATAAAAATCCAACGTCTTTTCCGGGCTCAAAATCTTTCTCTTTGCATTGCTCTAAAAAGTATCCCAAAATCCTGTCGCTCACACTTATATAAGCAATTCCTTTTTCAATATTAAACTTTTTCGGATCTGTCAAAATTTCAAAATCAAAACTAAAATCAGCACAAAATTTCTTAAAAAAGTCAAGTGTTTCCTTTGGGTGATTAGTAAAATCCGGATACACAAATTGTATCTTTCTATACTTTTTAAACAAATCAACCGCCGGTATCAAAGACTCATAAAACGCTTTTCCAAAATCCTGAAAAACATAATTATTATTTTTATCCGCCTGAATATTCCAGTCAATCAGCAATAATTTATCTTTTGAAATAGCCGACAAAGCAGGCGCAATCTCAGGATGATCAAAATTCATGACTACATATTTGTAATACTTTCCAATTCCGTTATTAATGATGGTTTTAAAAACATCGATATTATAATGATGAAACTGTACATCCGTAATCACATTATCCGGCAGATTATTGACAAAAGAATGATACAAAACCTCTTTATACGCCTTAAAAGTGTCTAAAACCAAAAGCACTTTTCTCGTCTCTCCCGAAACATAATACCCTTTATTAGGCACAGAATCGATCGTTTTTTGGTCTTTTAAAATTGTATAGGCCTTAAAAACCGTATCTCTCGACAACTGATTCGTCTTGCAAATACTATTTACCGAAGGAAGTAAATCTCCCTTTTGTAAAATATTCTCAGCAATCGCATTATTTATTCCGTTTACCAACTGCTGGTATTTCGGAATATCACTATCATGATTAATAGTAAATACAAATTTTTCCTGTTCTTCGTTTAGCATACTGTTCCGTTCTGTTCTGGTATGCTAAAGTAGCTAATTCTATTCTATAAAAAAATACATTTTATAATAAAAATGTTAACTTCTTAAATCTGTTTGAATTTTATATTTTTTTGGGCGTGTCCTCCGGCCGGGCTATTCGTTGCAAGTCCTCGCACTTCCTTCGTCAGGCTGTGGGCTTTTCACTTCTATCCCTCACGCAACCCGTTTTCAGAAGACACATCTTTTTCTTTATAATGATAATCAAAGTTTTAATCAAACAATCTTCTTATTCCATACGGATCAATTGTTACAATAGAACCATCTTCCAGATAATCGATTTTGGTAACTTTCATGCTTCTTAAATGCGTTACCCCTTTTGACAAACTCGAATCGTGATAAAATAAATACCATTCCCCTTCAACTTCACAAATAGAATGATGCGAAGTCCAACCCACAACCGGATTTAAAATTCTACCCTGATAAACAAACGGCCCATAAGGATTGTCGCCAATCGCGTAACAGATAAAATGCGTATCTCCGGTAGAATAAGAGAAATAATATTTTCCGTTGTATTTATGAACCCACGAAGCTTCAAAAAAACGGCGGTTATTATCGCCAGCCAGCAGAAGTTCTCCGTTTTCATCCAGAATTTTAATTTCTTTTGGTTCTTCTGCAAACTCCAGCATATCGTCGCGCAGCAAAGCCACAATCGGACCTAAAGCGGATTCATTTCCAGAAGGTTCTTCGTTATTCTGGTCGTATTTATTGTTTCTGTATTTTTGAAGCTGTCCTCCCCAAATTCCTCCAAAATAAATATAATGTTTTCCATCTTCGTCTTCAAAAACCGCAGGATCAATGCTGTAACTTCCTTTTATCGCGTCTGGTTGAGGCAAAAAAGGTCCTACAGGTGAATCGCTTACAGCAACACCAATTTGGAAAATTCCGTTGGCACGTTTTGCGGGGAAATACAAATAATATTTACCGTTTTTACAGGCAGCATCGGGGGCCCACATTTGTTTTTCGGCCCAGGCAACGTCATCTACATGAAGCGCAACACCATTATCCACAGCTTTTTCCGCAATATTATCCATCGAAAAAACATGATAATCTTCCATCCCAAAATGATCTCCATTATCGTTAAACGGAATTCCGGCATCGATATCATGCGACGGATAAATATAAATTTTACCATTAAATACATGCGCAGACGGATCTGCAGTATAAATGTGAGACACTAAAGGCTGTGAAATCGCCAGTTTATTAATTTCTTCGAAATTAATTTGTTCAATACTATCTTCAGGCATAGTGATATCTTTGTTTTTAAATAATTAAGTTCTTCTTTCTTTTAATTCGGTTTCGATCTGCACTTCGAACTGTTTATTGATTTTATAGAAAAACAATAATCCGGCTCCAATTAAAAATGGAATCGCAGGAAAAATGCTGACCAATAATTTGATTCCGTTAATGGCCGTTTCAGTTTGCACAGTAGAATTTGGAGCGTAATGAAAATATCCCAAAAACAATGTTGTTAAAGCACCGCCAATACTCAATCCGGCTTTTAAGCCAACCATCATGGCCGAGAAAATTATAGCTGTGGCGCGGCGGTTATTAAGCCACTCTGAATAATCGGCAACATCTGCTATCATCGCCCAAAGAATCGGGATAGTGATTCCATAGAAAAATCCGTGCAGGATTTGGGAGAAAAACATTAGGCCGATGGATGCTGGCGGAAAGAAATAAAAAGCGATAATAAACAAGGTTGAAATGAATAAAAACAATCTGAATATATTTCGCTTTCCGTATTTATCGGCCAGGTTTTTAGATAAAGTAATTCCAACAATCATAAAAATAATACCGCCCGCATTAAACAACCCGAATCCGGCAGAAACAGGATCATTTCCAAAATGATTCAAACCAATATTTGATAAAGTATCTAAAATAGGCTGAATAAAAACGGCCAATTGTTCTTTATCTACATAGTTTTCAAAGTAATAAACATAAGCCCCGCCTTTCATGGCCAGCGTTATAAAAACCAAAGTCGTAAGCGAAAGCATAATAATCCACGGTCTGTTTTTCATCAAATCACTTAAATCTTCTTTGATGCTGGATTTTTGTTCCGGTTTAGGAATAATCCTTTCTTTTGTAGTCAAAAAAGTGATTAAAAGCATGATAGTCCCAATAATTGCCAGAACCGTCATTACCTTTTCTATACCAATTGCTTTGTCTCCGTTTCCGGCACTTTTAATTATCCCAAGCATAAAAACCTGAACAAAAAACTGAGCAAACATAACCGCCACAAAACGGTACGACGACATACTGTTTCTTTCAGACATATCGCCTGTAATAACGCCGCTTAAAGCAGAATACGGCAGGTTATTTCCGGCATAAAAAAGCAGTAACAAAGTATAAGTTACAACAGCGTAAATTACTTTTCCTTTATACGCAAAATCAGGCGTTGAAAAGGCTAAAAGTGCCACCACACCAAGCGGAATTGCTGTTAACAGAATCCACGGTCTGAATTTTCCCCATTTTGTACTGGTTCTATCGGCCAGCACACCAATAATCGGGTTAAAAATAAAAGCGGCAACTAAACCTACCACTAACATTATGATAGAAGAATCAGTTGGCGATAATCCGTAAATATCAGTGTAGAAATAAGCCAGATATGTCATCAAAGTCTGAAAAACCAGATTAGCAGCTAAGTCGCCTAAGCTGTAACCAATTTTTTCTTTGATGGATAATTTTTGTGAAATGTTATTCATTTTGTGGTTTTGTGGTTAGTTAGTCCTGCAAGGTTTTCTAAACCTTGTAAGTTTAAATTGTTTTTATACTGCTTGTCATACACCTGGAAGGTTTCGAAAACCTTGCAAAAGAACACTGGAGCAAATAAAACAATCGGTTGTGTAAATTTAGATAAAAAAACATATTACGCAAATTTAGTTTACTTTATTTCAAGAATATTTTTAAAAACAACCGATTGTTATTATTTTTTCAATTAAAAACGCATTTGACTAATTATTCTTCAGTCTTTTTTAAATTCAAAATACTATCGTATGCTTTTTTATGCTTTAAATTTGTATCAAATGGAAGCGGATAATTGGTTCTTCCTTTTATCGGCCAGCCATTTAACCAAGACTGTCCATCGTAAACTCCCCAAAAAGTAACGCGGCTGATTTTATCTTTGTGTTTTAAAAACAATTTAAAAATCGATTCATAACGTTCTGCAAGTTTGTTTTGAATAGAATCTGGTAATTTTTCAGGATACGGATTCATTTTTGGATTTCCTTCAAATTTCTGATTTACATCTGCTCCCTTTAAGTCCCACGGATTTGGGAGAACGGTAATATCCAATTCTGTAAAAGCGACTTTGATTCCTAAAGCCGAATATTCTAAAATACTTTTTTCAATTTCTTCTAACGACGGACTATTTAATTTCCAATGTCCCTGACTTCCTATTCCGTCAATTTTTCCGCCTGCCGCTTTTATTTTTTTGATTAAAGCTATAGCTCCAGCTCTTTTTGCCGGATCTTCAAGATTATAATCGTTATAATACAAATCTACTTTCGAATCTGCTTCGGCCGCCAGTTTAAAAGCATCAACCAGATATTTCTCACCCAGTGTATTCAAAAAAACCGATTTTCTTAAGGTTCCGTCTTCGTTTAAAGCTTCATTCACCACATCCCAAGAATCGATTCTTCCCTTATATCTGGAAACAATTGTTGTGATGTGATCTTTCATAAAAGCTTTCATTTCGGTACTGTCGGCAATTTTCTCCATCCACGGCGCTAATTGGCTGTGCCAGATCAATGTATGTCCGTGAATAAACATTTTATTTTTCTCGCCATACGCTACAAATTTATCCGACAAAGCAAAATCGTACTTGTCCTTTTGCGGATGCGTGTACATCGACTTCATAATGTTTTCTGCAGTAATCGCATTAAATTCTTTTCGAATTAACGAATCTGCTTTAGCATCTTTTTCTTCAATTTGATCTGCGCTTAAAGCAGTTCCGATATAGAAATCGTTTTTGTAAGCTTCTTTTAATGAAGTGGTTTCTTTTTGAGATGTACAGCTTACAGCCAGCAAAGTGCTGACGACAAACAAATAAGGGTTAATAAATTTCATATATTTTGGTTTAATAGTTAATAGTTTTTTTTGTCAATAGAGACTTGACAGGTATATGTAGTAAGTTTATTCTATTTCAATTTATAAGCAATTCCCATTTCTAAACCTCTTAATTCGGCCAATCCTTTTAATCTTCCTGTCAGAGAATAACCTGGATAGGTTTCTTTAGCTTCATCAACTTCGTGCAGAAAACCATGATCGGGACGCATTGGCAGGCTAACTTTTCGTTTATTCATTACAACTAAAATCTTTTCTACAATCTTTTCCATTTTGACATCGCCGTTTAAATGTTCTGATTCGCGGAAAATAGTTTCGCTTTCGCGGATGGTATTTCGAAGGTGCAGAAAGTGAATTCTATCTTCGTAATCGTCAATTATTTTTTCCAGATTGTTTTTCGGATCGGCGCTTAAAGATCCTGTGCAATAACACAATCCGTTTGCAGTTGAAGGAACAGCGCTGAAAATAGCTTTCAAATCAGCTTCTGTTGAAACGATTCTGGGTAATCCCAAAACCGAAAACGGCGGATCATCTGGATGAATCGCTAATTTCGCACCGATTTCTGCTGCAACGGGAACAACTTCTGATAAAAAATAAATCAGGTTTTCTCTTAATTTTTGGTTGTCGATTTCAGCATAATTGTCCAAAAGCGATAAAATCTGTTCTGCCGTAAAATTGATTTTGCTTCCCGGCAATCCCAATAAAACATTTTTAAACAACAATGCTTTTTCTTGTTCTGAAAGATTATTTCCAAAGTTTAAAGCATTCTGTTTTTGAACTTCTGAATAATCATTTTCGGCATTGGGTCTTTTTAACAGAAAAACATCAAAATAAGTAAACGCATCCTGATTGTATAAAAGGGCCTTACTTCCGTCTTCGTTGATAAAATTATGATTCGTACGCACCCAGTCCAAAATCGGCATAAAATTATAAGTAATGATTTTGATCCCGCATTCTGCCAGATTTCGCAAACTGATTTTATAATTTTCGATGTATTGCAGATAATTTCCCGAAGCTCGTTTTATTTCTTCATGAACAGGCAGACTTTCAACCACAGCCCATTCCAATCCGTTATTCCGAATGATTTCCTGTCTTTCTTTTATGTCTGTAATCGTCCAGACATCGCCCACCGGAATTTGGTGCAAAGCGGTTACAATTCCCGTTGCTCCGGTCTGCTTAATATCAATCAAACTGACATTGTCATTAGGACCGAACCATCGCATGGTTTGCTGCATTTTTATCATACTTATTAATATTATAATTATTTAACACATAGAAACATAGATTTATTTTTATTTAGAAAAAGTTTAAAATAAATGATTAATCATTTACACATAGTTATGTGCATTAATGCAAATGAAATGTCTTTGCAGATAAAGAAAAACTATGTTTCTATGTGTTTAAAAATTAAAACCCAATACTATTTCCCCCATCAACAGGTAAAACAGTTCCTGTTGTGTATTTTGACTCGCTTAAAGCGAAATAGTAAACGGCATCTGCAATATCCGAAGGTTCTCCTAAAAAGCCCATTGGAGTTCTTCCCAACACTTTATTTTTTCTTTCCGGATCGTTATCCAATGCTGCTGCCGACATTTTGGTTTTGATAAATCCCGGAGCAATACAATTTACGCGAATGCCTGACGGAGCCAGTTCTGTAGCCATCGCACGCGTCATAGATTCGATTGCGCCTTTGCTTGCCGAATATGCAATTACTTTCGGGATTCCGTATTGTGATGCCATCGAACTGATGTTGATGATACTGCCGCTTCCGTTGGCTTTCATGTTTTTAATTACTTCGCGGCTTACGGCAAAAACACTCAATAAATTGGTATGAATGATCGAAAGAAAATCTTCATCCGTCACGTCTGGAATTTCTTTTTTCATATTGATTCCGGCGTTGTTTACCAAAATATCGATTGGCCCGTTTTGGGTTATGTTTTCGATCATGGCTGGAATTCCATCCAGATTATTTAAATCGAAAATTACCGGAATCGCATTTTCTCCAATTTCCCTGCAGGCATCTTCTGTTTTTTCTTTTGATCTTCCGATGATGTAAGTTGTGATTCCGTTGTCACAAAGTTTTTTTGCGGTTGCAAAACCTAATCCTGAATTTCCTCCGGTTACAATTGCCGTTTTTTTGCTCATAATTTATTTTTTTTGGTACGCATATTTAACAGATTCGTTTTCGCGAAGACACGGAAAAAACGGGTCTTTCTCTAAACGAAAAAAAATAAAAAATACGTGTAAATCTGCGTTTTTGCGAAAGCGAATCCGCGTCATCTGCGTTCTAATTAATCTCAATAATTTAATTTATCCATTTCCCGGTGCAAATGGGAATTTTAATGATTTAAAATATTCTAATGTTTGTGTTGGTTTTTCGACTCCTGACGGCAATTCTTTTCCTGAAAACTGCTGAAAATACAACAAACAGGCATCACGCCACCATTTTGCTTCTTTCTGCTGAATTTCCAAGAGCATTTTTACTTCGTTAAATCGTTCGCTGTCCACATACTTTTTAGCTTTATTCCAAACATTTTGCATCTCGGCAACCTGATTTACGCCTTCCTGATATTGGAGCGCCAAACCGTTCCAAAGTGTCTGGCCGTCCTTTAATTTATAATCCCACGAAACATGATGAAACCATAATAAATCTTTCTCGGGACAAGTTTCTAAGCTATTGAAAACTTTTACCATTTCTGGCGCGTATTGTGAAACAGCATTTGTTCCTGATTTGGAGCGGTCAAAACCAATTCCGTTTTTATTGGCTTTATGATAATAGGTCGGATTCCATTCCGGACGAGATAAATCAGAAACCCAAGGTCCTGGTCCGTAGTGATGACCTGTATCCATAATATGATGAAGGCCAAGCGGTGTCATATAGTTGACAACAGCTTCACGTGAATCGATCATCATCTTTTTAACTGGTTTTATAAAATTTTCATCGTTTGAAAAAGTACATCTCAACCACTCATCGGCAATGGTTTCAGAATCCAAATACGGATTCCAGGCCAATCTTCCGAAACCATACCAATTCGCTTGCGCAAAAGGATGACCTGTCCAGTTTAAATCATTTCCAATATTAGAAACGCCTGCAATTCCAGTTAGTTTATTTTGATATAAAGTGCCGTCAATGACTTTGGCAACGTGTGAACCTTTTCCTTTTTGATAGGTATCTGATTCTAAAACTTCCTGAAATAATTTAGGCAGAAAAACCAAATGCGTGCTGAAACCTAAATATTCCTGTGTGATTTGAAATTCCATCATCAAAGGCGTTTTTGGCATGGCACCAAATAAAGGATGAAAGGGTTCTCGGGGCTGAAAATCGATTGCTCCGTTTTTTACCTGAACAATTACGTTTTCTTTAAATTTTCCGTCATACGGCTGAAATTCAGCATAAGCTTGTTTCGCACGATCGTTTGCGTCATGCTCAGAATATACAAAAGCTCTCCACATAATTACACCTCCAAATGGAGCAACTGCATCGGCCAGCATATTCGCACCGTCGACATGATCTCGTCCGTAATTTTGAGGACCGGGCTGTCCTTCTGAATTGGCTTTTACTAAAAATCCGCCAAAATCCGGAATTTGTTTGTAAATTTCCGCTGCTTTATTTTTCCACCAATTTATCACTTCGGGATCTTTTGGATCGGCAGTTTTTAGTTTTCCAATTTCAATTGGTGCCGAAAAACGGGCTGTCAAGTAGACTTTTATTCCGTAAGGTCTGAAAACATTTGCTAAAGCTTCTACTTTTTCTAAATATTGCGGCGTTAAGATTAATGCGTTTGCATTTACATTCGTTAAAACAGTTCCATTAATGCCGATTGAGGCATTCGCTCTGGCGTAATCAATATAACGCTGATCGATAAAATCAGGTAATTTCTGCCAGTCCCAAAGCGAAAATCCAGCGTAACCGCGTTCTACGGTTCTATCCAGATTATCCCAGTGATTTAAAATTCTGATATTTGTTTTGGGAGAATCGGTAATATTTAAGTGTTGAATTGATTTATTAGTCTGTAGTAATCTCAAGAAATTAAAAACTCCATACAAAACTGCAATATCATTTTTCCCAGTAATGATAATTTGCTTTTTATTTTTAAAACTAATGGTTTTGATTAAAAATCCTTCGCTGTTTATTTTGCTAAAATCATCTTGAAGTGTTTTTTGTAAATCAGGAGTTAATGATTTTTGAGATGCAATAATCAGATTTTTTTCTCCTGTTATTTCTGATTTAATTTCAGGTTTATTCCCCAGTAAAGCAGCAATTCCGTTTTCTAATTCTTTCATAGCAATTTTAGAAGTTTCAGAATTTTCCAAAGAAACAATTCCCTGAATATTACTTTTGTATTCTGATGCCAAAACGGTATTTGCTGTTTTATCAAACTGAAGCCATAATTTATAATCCTTTTGGGCTAAAGCCGAAAAGGAAATGGAAAGAAACAGGAAAACAAATCTGAATGAAGTCATTTAATTTAGTTTACGCTTTAAAATTCTACTTAGAAAGAAATATCAGTTTTGTCTTTTAATAAAACATTTGATAATATTTTAATTTAAAAAATGCATTATCAAAAACAAAACAACAATTGCAATCGGTTGCGTAAAAATATAGGATTGTTGTTTAAGAAAAAAATTTTACTACTCTTTTTTTCTTAAAATATATTTTTATAACAAATAAAAGCAGGATAATTTGAAAAACTATCCTGCTTTAGTATGGTTGAATCAAGATTAAATCCTGCTATTTTGTTTTATCTACTTCTCTGTAGATTCTCTTGCCAGCACTTCTGTATTTAAGAAAGTAATTTCTTTGGCATCATCATTTTTAGATGATTTCAGGTTTTTGATGATAATTTCGGCTGCCGCTTTTCCCATTTTTTCAGCCGGATGCGTAATAGTAGATAAATTAGGATCTATAATCTGTGAAATTGGATCGTTATTAAAACCAATGACCTTAAATTCTTCCGGAACTTTAATTCCTCTTTTTTT
The DNA here is from genome assembly GCF_001879205.1 of Flavobacterium johnsoniae. Classification (GTDB taxonomy): domain Bacteria; phylum Bacteroidota; class Bacteroidia; order Flavobacteriales; family Flavobacteriaceae; genus Flavobacterium; species Flavobacterium johnsoniae_A. The sequence continues at coordinate 443,114 of NZ_MLFK01000006.1, read as the reverse complement.
TGCAGTTTGTACAGCGCTTACTGCCAAAATATCTCCGGGAGCAAATAATCCGTCCGGAATGGGTTTTAAATCAAATAAAGCGTTGCTGGCTTTTACTCCATCTTCGTAGGTCACAGAATTCAAATTAATAATTAATTCTTCTTCAACGGCAATATTATGATCTTTTAAAGCTTCAATATAACCTCTCTTTCGTTCGTTGTATAAATTTCCTAATTCGAAACCGGCAGTTAAATGTGCTATCCGGATACAGCCTTGTTCAATAAGATGCTTTGTAGCTTTATAACCCGCCGAATAATTATCAATAACAACTCTAAATGTATTATAATCTTTCGGAACCCTGTCGACAAAAACCAACGGAATATTATTGTTTGAAAACTGATGGAAGTGCGCCGTATCTCTGGTTTCCATAGCAAGAGAGCAAATTACGCCACTTACACGATTGCTGTATAAGGATTTAGCCATATTAACTTCCTCCTCATAAGAATCATGTGATTGCATAATAATTACTGTATAATCAGATTTTTGAGCCGTTATTTCGATTCCGCTGATTAAAGAGGACAAAAATGGCTGTGTAACGGTTGGAATTAAAACTCCAATTGTTCTGGTTTTATTTCCACGTAAACCTGCAGCTAAAGTATTAGGAACAAATCCCATTTCTTCAGCTGTTTTTTTCACTTTCTTTATCGTTTTATCACTTATGGTATGATGATCTTTTAAAGCTCGTGAAATAGTAGATGTTGCTAAATTTAGTCTCTCGGCAATATCGTAAATCGTTACATGTTTATTTTCTTCCATGAAATAAAAAATAGAAATGTAAATATAAACTATTTTCCCTCAAGATGATCTCTCATGAAAATTGGTTCTAAATAAAAAATCCTGTATAGACCAACATAAAATGGTTATCTATACAGGATCATTTTTACTGTTTTTTTATTTGTCTTTTTTATCTTTCAGAATTTTACCATCTTTAGTAAATTCTAAATCGATATTGTTCGTTAAGTCCACATCCAAATCTTTGTGACCATAGTCAATATGTGTTATCTTTTCGTTAGGATGATTTTTTGCAACATAGGCTTTGATATTATCCGGTATAAAAGCAGTTGGAATAGGCTTATCTCCACCATCCACTTCACGATAAGAACCATCTTTCCAGAATTCCACCTCTGTTCCGTCTTTTAACTTTACTTCAAACCCTTTCTCACCGTGCTCTGCATCTTTCTTCGCACTTTCAACGGGGGTATTGCTAAAGTGTTTCTTCAAAAATTCCTGCGCTGGTTTTGGCAGTTCTGTTACTTCAATTTTTTTTTGTGCACTGGCCGATATTGTTAAACTTAACAATGTTATGGCTAAAAATATTCTCGTTTTCATAATTATTTATTTAAGTATAGTATTACTAATTTACTACAAGAAAATTTGCTCTCAAATCTATTTAAGATTTTTTTAGTTTTTAGAAGACAACATATACAACTGAAAACAAGATCAATACAGCAAAAATTCAGTAAAAAAAGGAAACAACAGATCTTGAAAATAATTTGTAAATTAGTTCAAACAACTAAATTGTAAACCCATGCGTTATATCCTGATCTTTGCATTCCTTTTACTTACAGTCTCGTGTAAAAAAGAAAACCAATCAAATGAACTTACTAATTATTTTACCTACGATCAAGGCGAGGTAGAAGCTGCCGGAATAAAAATGATTCCCATAAAAACACCTGTTGGAGAGTTTAAAGTCTGGACAAAACGTTTTGGAAATAATCCAAAAATAAAAATTCTGTTATTACACGGAGGTCCAGCCATGACGCATGAATACATGGAATGTTTTGAAACCTTTTTCCAAAGAGAAGGCTTTGAATTTTATGAATACGATCAACTGGGATCTTATTACAGTGACCAGCCAAAGGACAGCAGTTTATGGACCACCGAAAGATTTGTTGAAGAAGTTGAGCAGGTTCGAAAAGCAATAAATGCAGATAAAAACAACTTTTATGTTCTTGGAAATTCCTGGGGAGGTATACTTGCAATGGAATACGCCTTAAAATACCAGCAAAATATGAAAGGATTATTAGTTGCAAACATGATGGCCAGCGCTCCGGAATACGGAAAATATGCCAACGAAGTTTTAGCAAAACAAATGAAACCCGAAATTCTCGCAGAAATAAGAGCTTTAGAAGCAAAAAAAGATTTCAATAACCCAAGATATATGGAATTGTTACTGCCAAATTTCTACAAAGAGCATTTATGCAGACTAAAAGAATGGCCAGACGGTTTTAATAGAGCCGCTAAGCACGTAAATGGAGAAATCTATACTTTAATGCAAGGTCCAAGTGAATTTGGAATCAGTGGAAGATTAGCCAACTGGGATATCAAAAACAGATTACACGAAATCACAATTCCAACCTTAATGATAGGAGCCAAATACGACACAATGGATCCAAAAGCGATGGAAGAACAAAGCAAATTAGTAAAAAATGGACAGTATTTATATTGCCCTAACGGAAGTCATTTAGCAATGTGGGATGATCAAAAAATCTTTATGAATGGGGTAATTAAATTTATAAATGGTGTTAATAACAACAAAATTTAATGACGTATAATTCATAAAACACTAATTTACAAATACATAAGATACTCATGGCGTTCCCTCCGGGCCGGGCTGTGCGCTGTATCTTTTGTTTTTTAAAGAAAAAAACAAAAGGATGCCGCTTCCATCCCTAACGCAGGCGTGTTATAAGAAACTTTTTTATTTATTCGAGTGCAATACGCAGATTGATGCGAAGTTTTAAAAACTGCTATAAAACAAAAAACCCTATTCGCTGGAATAGGGTTTTTCAAAAGAAAGGCGACGACATACTCTCCCACATAACTGCAGTACCATCTGCGCAGGCGGGCTTAACTACTCTGTTCGGGATGGGAAGAGGTGAGCCCCGCCGCAATAACCACCTTAAGAAGTTATAATTGCTTTGGGCAATCTGTTTTAATTAACAATTGATAATTCACAATTCATAATTAAAACCAATATCTTAACATACTGAGATAAAGAAAAGTATTTTTATTTAGTATTTTTAGAAAGTTTCTCCCCCCGACTTGCATCGGGGGAAAAGGGTGTACATAAGCTTACGGATTATTAGTACTACTCGACTATGACATTACTGCCTTTACATCTATAGCCTATCAACGTGGTCATCTTCCACGATCCTTAAAAGAAATCTCATCTTGTGGTGGGTTTCGCGCTTATATGCTTTCAGCGCTTATCCCTTCCAAACGTAGCTACTCTGCGGTGCCCCTGGCGGGACAACAGATACACTAGAGGTTTGTCCAATTCGGTCCTCTCGTACTAGAATCAGATCCACTCAAATTTCTAACGCCCACAGTAGATAGAGACCGAACTGTCTCACGACGTTCTGAACCCAGCTCGCGTGCCACTTTAATGGGCGAACAGCCCAACCCTTGGGACCTTCTCCAGCCCCAGGATGTGACGAGCCGACATCGAGGTGCCAAACCCCCCCGTCGATATGAGCTCTTGGGGGAGATCAGCCTGTTATCCCCGGCGTACCTTTTATCCTTTGAGCGATGGCCCTTCCATGCGGAACCACCGGATCACTATGCTCTACTTTCGTACCTGATCGACCTGTATGTCTCTCAGTCAAGCTCCCTTATGCCATTGCACTCTACGCACGGTTACCAAGCGTACTGAGGGAACCTTTAGAAGCCTCCGTTACTCTTTTGGAGGCGACCACCCCAGTCAAACTACCCACCAAGCAATGTCCCCCACAATATGGGGTTAGGCCTCAGATAAACAAAGGGTTGTATTTCAACAATGACTCCACAACGCCTGGCGACGCCGCTTCATAGTCTCCAACCTATCCTACACATCATTTATCCAAGGTCAATACTAAGCTATAGTAAAGGTGCACAGGGTCTTTTCGTCCCACTGCGGGTAAACGGCATCTTCACCGTTACTACAATTTCACCGAGCTCATGGCTGAGACAGTGTCCAGATCGTTACACCATTCGTGCAGGTCGGAACTTACCCGACAAGGAATTTCGCTACCTTAGGACCGTTATAGTTACGGCCGCCGTTTACTGGGGCTTCAATTCAATGCTTCTCCGAAGATAACATCTCCTCTTAACCTTCCAGCACCGGGCAGGTGTCAGGCCCTATACTTCATCTTACGATTTTGCAGAGCCCTGTGTTTTTGATAAACAGTCGCCTGGACCTCTTCACTGCGGCCCTGATTGCTCAGGGCGACCTTTCTCCCGAAGTTACAGGTCTATTTTGCCTAATTCCTTAGCCATGAATCTCTCGAGCACCTTAGGATTCTCTCCTCAACTACCTGTGTCGGTTTACGGTACTGGTACTAATTACCTGAAGTTTAGAGGTTTTTCTTGGAAGCCCTTAGGCGCACTATCTCTTTGTCCGAAGACTCCGAGTACTATCGTATTTCACCAGTCTCTGCGGATTTGCCTGCAGAGCCTATAGCTAGGTACTTTAACGAACTATTCCGTCAGTTCGCGGCGCTTTCATCACTCCGTCACCCCATCACAGTAATTAGTAGTACGGGAATATTAACCCGTTAGCCATCGACTGTCCCTTTCGGGTTCGCCTTAGGACCAGACTAACCCACAGCTGATTAGCATAGCTGTGGAAACCTTAGTTTTTCGGTGTGCGGGTTTCTCGCCCGCATTATCGTTACTTATGCCTACATTTTCTTTTCTAACCAGTCCAGCCCTCCTTACGAAAAACCTTCAACCCTGTTAGAATGCTCCCCTACCACTTAGAGTAATCTCTAAATCCATAGCTTCGGTAATATGCTTATGCCCGATTATTATCCATGCTCGTCCGCTCGACTAGTGAGCTGTTACGCACTCTTTAAATGAATGGCTGCTTCCAAGCCAACATCCTAGCTGTCTGGGCAGACAAACCTCGTTCTTTCAACTTAGCATATATTTGGGGACCTTAGCTGATGGTCTGGGTTCTTTCCCTCTCGGACTTGGACCTTAGCACCCAAGCCCTCACTGTTAGTGAACATTATACAGCATTCGGAGTTTGTCAGGAATTGGTAGGCGGTGAAGCCCCCGCATCCAATCAGTAGCTCTACCTCTATATAACTTTATAACTAACGCTGCACCTAAATGCATTTCGGGGAGTACGAGCTATTTCCGAGTTTGATTGGCCTTTCACCCCTACCCACAGGTCATCCGAAGACTTTTCAACGTCAACCGGTTCGGTCCTCCACTGTGTGTTACCACAGCTTCAACCTGCCCATGGGTAGATCACACGGTTTCGCGTCTAACACTACTGACTAAAGCGCCCTATTCAGACTCGCTTTCGCTGCGGATCCATGGCTTAACCACTTATCCTTGCCAGCAACGTTAACTCGTAGGCTCATTATGCAAAAGGCACGCCGTCACCCCACGAAAGGGCTCCGACCGCTTGTAAGCGTATGGTTTCAGGATCTATTTCACTCCGTTATTCACGGTTCTTTTCACCTTTCCCTCACGGTACTGGTTCACTATCGGTCTCTCAGGAGTATTTAGCCTTAGCGGATGGTCCCGCCAAATTCAGACAGGGTTTCACGTGCCCCGCCCTACTCAGGATACCACTATCTATTACATTTATTACCCATACGGGGCTATCACCCTCTTTGGCGTCACTTTCCAGTAACTTCCGGTTCTGCATGCATAAAATCTCGTGGTCCTACAACCCCAGCAATGCCGTAACATCACTGGTTTGGGCTAATCCGCGTTCGCTCGCCACTACTTACGGAATCACTTTTGTTTTCTTCTCCTCCGCCTACTTAGATGTTTCAGTTCAGCGGGTTTGCCCACCTATCGGTGTACTATGTCTTCAACATAGTGGGTTGCCCCATTCAGGTATCTGCGGATCAATCGGTGTGTGCCCGTCCCCGCAGCTTTTCGCAGCTTATCACGCCTTTCATCGCCTCTGAGAGCCTAGGCATCCCCCATACGCCCTTATTTTGCTTATTGTACCAATCATAAAATCAATTATGACCGTTTTTTTTTGTTCTTTACAATAAATTATAAAAAACGCTTTCTACTTTTTATTATTTTCTTATCTCAATATGTCAATGAACTTTATATGCTTCGCGCTTTACGCACTAGGCCTCAGGCTTACAGCCTTTTGTGGAGAATAACGGAGTCGAACCGTTGACCTCCTGCGTGCAAGGCAGGCGCTCTAGCCAGCTGAGCTAATCCCCCATTTTAAATCTTAGATTTTAGAATTCAGATTTTAGATTTCTAATTCTTCTCTAATTTCCTTTGGTGAATCCCAGCTTCCAGAATTTCCTTTTTCTTAAGTAATTTAGTAGTCCCGGGCAGACTCGAACTGCCGACCCCTACATTATCAGTGTAGTACTCTAACCAGCTGAGCTACGAGACTCTGTTTTACTTAAAAATTTATTATTTGAACTAACAGCAAGAGTAATATTATCCCTAAATCCTAAAACCAATAGAGCATCTTTTTCCCCGGCGTGTGTTTCCACTAACACTCAGGGCTCTAGAAAGGAGGTGTTCCAGCCGCACCTTCCGGTACGGCTACCTTGTTACGACTTAGCCCTAGTTACCAGTTTTACCCTAGGCAGCTCCTTGCGGTCACCGACTTCAGGCACCCCCAGCTTCCATGGCTTGACGGGCGGTGTGTACAAGGCCCGGGAACGTATTCACCGGATCATGGCTGATATCCGATTACTAGCGATTCCAGCTTCACGGAGTCGAGTTGCAGACTCCGATCCGAACTGTGACCGGCTTTATAGATTCGCTCCTGGTCACCCAGTGGCTGCTCTCTGTACCGGCCATTGTAGCACGTGTGTAGCCCAAGGCGTAAGGGCCGTGATGATTTGACGTCATCCCCACCTTCCTCACAGTTTGCACTGGCAGTCTTGTTAGAGTTCCCGACTTGACTCGCTGGCAACTAACAACAGGGGTTGCGCTCGTTATAGGACTTAACCTGACACCTCACGGCACGAGCTGACGACAACCATGCAGCACCTTGTAAATTGTCTTGCGAAAGTTCTGTTTCCAAAACGGTCAATCTACATTTAAGCCTTGGTAAGGTTCCTCGCGTATCATCGAATTAAACCACATGCTCCACCGCTTGTGCGGGCCCCCGTCAATTCCTTTGAGTTTCATTCTTGCGAACGTACTCCCCAGGTGGGATACTTATCACTTTCGCTTAGCCACTGAGATTGCTCCCAACAGCTAGTATCCATCGTTTACGGCGTGGACTACCAGGGTATCTAATCCTGTTCGCTCCCCACGCTTTCGTCCATCAGCGTCAATCAATTAGTAGTAACCTGCCTTCGCAATTGGTATTCCATGTAATCTCTAAGCATTTCACCGCTACACTACATATTCTAGTTACTTCCTAATAATTCAAGTTCAGCAGTATCAATGGCCGTTCCACCGTTGAGCGATGGGCTTTCACCACTGACTTACTAAACCGCCTACGGACCCTTTAAACCCAATGATTCCGGATAACGCTTGGATCCTCCGTATTACCGCGGCTGCTGGCACGGAGTTAGCCGATCCTTATTCTTACGATACCGTCAAATTCCTTCACGAAGGAGTGTTTCTTCTCGTACAAAAGCAGTTTACAATCCATAGGACCGTCATCCTGCACGCGGCATGGCTGGATCAGGCTTGCGCCCATTGTCCAATATTCCTCACTGCTGCCTCCCGTAGGAGTCTGGTCCGTGTCTCAGTACCAGTGTGGGGGATCTCCCTCTCAGGACCCCTACCCATCGTAGCCTTGGTAAGCCGTTACCTTACCAACTAGCTAATGGGACGCATGCTCATCTTTCACCGTTGTGACTTTAATTATATCTCGATGCCGAGGCATAATACTATGAGGTATTAATCCAAATTTCTCTGGGCTATCCCTCTGTGAAAGGCAGATTGCATACGCGTTACGCACCCGTGCGCCGGTCTCTATATCCGAAGACATATACCCCTCGACTTGCATGTGTTAAGCCTGCCGCTAGCGTTCATCCTGAGCCAGGATCAAACTCTTCATCGTATATTTTTATATTATATTGCGATGCTTTATTCTAGTGGTCTTTTTTCGAATCAAACGATTCTATTACTCTTTATTATTTGTTTTGAGATCTCTCTCAAAACGGCTGTCAATTCAATATGTCTACGAACGTGTTTCTTTTTGTTTTCACTTGTGTTTCAAAGCGGGTGCAAAACTAAAACTTTCTTTTTAAATGTGCAAGAAAAATTTAAAAAAATTTGAAACTTTTTTTTCGCCTCTATTTCTTCTATTTTCTTATCACTATATCAAGGAACTTTCCGTGTTTTGCGGGGTGCAAATGTAACATCCGTTTTCCATTCTCACAAGCTTTTTTTAATCTTTTTTTTGAAAAAATTTCTTCATCCAAATCTTATAAGCTTGTCAGTATTTCAGGGAACGTCTGTCGCTGTTGCGGGTGCAAAAGTACCACCTTTATTTACATTTACAAGCCTTTTTTTTATATTTTTTCCATCTTTTTTACAAATCGCTGGTTATGCGTTTTTTACAAACCAAAGTTTTTTTGAGTCTTTTTGCGTCAGACCCATTTTGTGTTGATTTTAACGCTGAGACACCAAGACATAATCTTCTTTTTAGCTATTGCACAAAGAACACTGGACTGGATTTTATTGAGATTTTCTTCCGCTCTCACCTATCCTTCCTTGTTTATTCTTCTAAAAACTGCCATCGCTCTCTGGGTTTTATTCTGAAAACCCACACACCTGGCTCCGATAGAAACGGAGTAAGCTCCCCGTTAAAATGTAAATTTTGAAATTCCAGATTCCAAAACTGTATCAAAAGGCTTTGGCTTAGCTCAACCTTACAATAGAAATTTTCTGCTTATACATTATAGTATAGTTTTCTACTTATATATGTATAAAAATTAAACCCGCCAAGTTTTAGAAAACTGGCGGGTTGTGGAATGAAATCTACTCTTATATATAGTATACTTATATATGTATACTTTCGTTTAGAGTATCGATCGCTTCTTTAGTGATTTGAATGCTTTTTAATTTTGCCTGATGATCGAAGATTGGACTTGTTACCATTAGTTCGTCTATTCTGGCGTAGTCAATAAACTTTTTCAAATCAGTTACTAATTGTTCTTTGTTTCCTGTGAAGGTTCCAGCTGTCATTTGATTGACATGAAAACGTTCTGCTTCATTCATAATATCATCTAATGACGGAACTGGAGGCTGTAATCCTTTACGATCATTTCTAATTAAGTTCAGAAACATTTGATACAAACTTGTAGACAATACTTCTGCTTCTTCATTTGTGTCTGCCGCAATGATATTGACACAGGCCATTGTTTTTGGCTGGTCTAAATATTCTGAAGGCTGGAAATTCTCGCGATAAAATTCAAATGCCTGAATCATCAGCTTTGGAGCAAAGTGTCCAGCAAAAGCATAAGGCAATCCGTAAGCCGCTGCCAAAGCCGCGCTATCCATACTTGAACCCAGAATCCAAATTGGTACTTTTAATCCTTCGGCCGGGAATGCACGCACTTTTCCTGTTTCATTTTCGGAAGAAAAATACTCCTGAAGCTTACTCACGTTTTGCGGAAAACGCTGTGCCTGCTCAAAAAAATCTTTTCTGATTGCTTCGGCAGTTGGCTGATCTGTTCCTGGAGCTCTTCCCAAACCTAAATCGATTCGATTTGGATAAAGGGTTTCTAAGGTTCCAAATTGTTCGGCAACTACTAAAGGAGAATGATTCGGCAACATGATGCCGCCAGAACCTACACGAATATTTTTTGTCTGACTTGCCACATAACCAATTAAAACAACCGTTGCTGTACTTGCTACGTGTGCCATGTTATGATGTTCTGCCAGCCAAAATCGCTTGTATCCTAAATTATCTGCTAATTGCGCTATGTCTTTTGTTTTGTGAAATGTTTCCGTGGCGTTGCTATTCTGAGTGATGATAGCGAGCTCTAATAATGAGACTGAAATTGGGTTTTTCATATAAAAAAATGCTAGTCTACAAAATTAACTCATTTATGTGGATGCCTTTTGTTTTCTAATGTTAATAGAATTATAATATTCTCAAATTCATCAAAAGAAGCATTTTTTAATAATTATTTATTGTTTTACGATAATTAATTATACATTTGCAATATCAATTTAACTTTTCAATATATGAAGACCACTCATATTGTATCTAGAATATTATTTTACTTTACCCGATTTTTGGCTGTTGTTTATTTCTTTTTAGCCACATATTCTCTTTTTACTTTAGTAACGGGATTGTTTTTGACTTTTAAGGATAACGGAAAGTATTTTCAGGTTTGCTATCCTTTTACTACCCATCCATTAATGCTGGGAGATTATAACCTGCCCTATATTCTTTTTGATTTTTTGGCACCTTTGAGTTTGTATGGACTTTTCTTTTTATTAAGCAGTAATGTTTTTAAAGTGTTTTTTCAGCCTAAATTATTTACCGCAAAAGGAATTTCTCATTTAAGGCGCTTCTACTTATCTAATTTATTGATTCCGGGAATTGTAATATTTGCAGCTTTCTTTTTTGTGCCTTTAGACAATGAAGTTTCACTTTTTATATTACTGCACGGAATGCTTGGTGTTTTTGCTTACTTTTTAGCAGCCATTTTTAAGCAGGGTTTAAACCTTCAGAACGAACAAGACTTATTTATATAACTATGCCAATAATTGTAAATGTTGATGTAATGCTTGCCAAACGCAAGATGCAGAGTAAAGAGTTGGCAGAAAAATTAGATATTACGCCTGCCAATTTATCGATTCTAAAAACTGGAAAAGCAAAAGGGATTCGGTTTGATACTCTCGAAGCTATCTGTAAAATTCTGGATTGTCAGCCTGGCGATATTTTAGAATACGTGGCAGAATAGCATTCATTAATTCTTAATTTCTAAACATAATAAATCGGTTTTTGATGCCGACAGGTATTCTATTGCCTAATTTTTTCAAATCATATTTTATTCAATCATCTAAATCAATCAAAAAATGAACAGTTTATCAATCAAAAATCTCAGCAAAACGTACGAGAACGGTACAAAAGCAATTGACCAATTATCGCTTGAAATCACAAATGGCATGTTTGGCTTACTAGGTCCAAACGGTGCTGGAAAATCCAGTTTAATGCGAACTATCGCCGCTTTGCAGGAACCCACTTCGGGAATTATTGAATTTAACGGAATTAATATTCTGGAGAACCCAATGTTTATTCGACAAAATCTAGGGTATCTTCCGCAGGAATTTGGTGTTTATCCTAAAATTTCTGCTTATCGGCTGCTTGATCATTTGGCAGTTTTAAAAGGTATTGTCAATAAAAAGGAACGACAAGATCAAATTTTGTATTTATTGCAACAGACCAATTTATTGCAGCATAAAGACAAAGCAGTTCATTCTTTTTCTGGAGGAATGCGTCAAAGGTTTGGAATTGCTCAGGCTTTGCTTGGAAATCCGAAGATTATTATTGTGGATGAACCAACGGCTGGGCTTGATCCAGAGGAAAGAAACCGATTTAATAATTTACTGAGCGAAATTGGCGAAAGCATTATCGTGGTTTTATCAACTCATATTGTAGAAGACGTTCGCGATTTATGCCCTAAGATGGCGATTATCTCTAACGGAAAATTGATTTTGGAAGGAAAACCGAATGACGCAATCGATTCCCTGAAGGATAAAATCTGGATGAAAGCGATTCAAAAAACAGACTTGAAGAATCATCAATCGAACTTTAATATCATTTCATCACACTTAAATTCAGGGAAAATCAATATTCATGTTTTCGCAGATGAATGTCCGGATTCGGGTTTCGAATTAATATCGCCAGATTTAAGCGATGTTTATTTTAGTGTTTTAGGTCAAAATCAACTTCAAAATTAAGGTTATGTTTTCTAAATTAATTCAATTTGAATGGCATAACAATACCAGAAGCTGGACTTTTTATGCCACATTTATTATTTATCTGATTCTAGGATTTTTTGTGAGTGCGTTTGCGAACTTCTCTTTTTCGGACGCTCACAAAAACAGTCCGTATGTTTTAACTTATGCGATTGGCCTGATTTCGTTAATGACGATATTCTCGATAACGCTTCAGGTGGCACAGAGTTTTTTAAAGGAATATGAAACGAAATTCGATTCGATTATTTTCTCCTCTCCTATTTCTAAGTTTCATTATTTAGCTCCAAAATTTATTACAGCATTTATAATCGCCGTAGTTTCTTTTGGAATGTTTATCGTCGGAATGATCGCTGGACACCAAATGTCCTGGCTTCCTAAAACTGAAATTGGTCCTTTTGAAATTATAAATTATTTGTGGCCGTATTTCGTAATTGTAATTCCGAATATTTTCTTGTGCCTTTCTATCTTGACTGCTTTGGCCTGGCTTACCCGAAGTAAACTCTTAATTTATGTTGGCGGATTATTAATTTACATCTTATATATAGCAGGTTCGATTTTTTCGAATTCGCCCTTATTTGCAAATGCTTCTCCGTCTTCGGCGAAAGCCATGTCTTTGGCAGCAAAAATAGATCCGTTTGGTTTGGCAGCGTTTTTAGAACAAACGAGATATTGGACTTCAATTGAAAAAAACAGCCGCCTGGTTTCACTTTCTGGCAACTTTTTATTCAATAGAATACTGTGGATTTCTGTTTCTCTCCTTTTACTTTTTGTTTCGTATAAATTGTTTTCATTCCGAAAAACCAAAACCAAAAAGGTAAAAACATCTAAAGTTATTCAAAAAGAAACAAAAGTATTGTCAGCAGCAATTGCTAAAAACATCGAAATCAAATCTTTCAGTCATAATTTGGCTGTCTTTAAAAGCAATTTAAAACTGGATATTTATTTAATTCTGAAAGGAATTCCGTTTTTACTGATCGTTCTTTTATTTTCTGGATTATTAATGATTGAGATTTCAGATGAAATTGACGGCGGCATCCGCTTGTCCGAAAAAATTACCGATACTGCTTTAATGATTTCCACAATAATGGATCGCCTGCCTTTTATTCTGATCTTGATTCTTCTTTTTTACAGCAGTGAATTATTAAACCGAAGCGAAAATTCGAGATTTGAAATGCTTGAAAATAGCGCGCCTTTTTCTCCATTTGTTGTTTTACTGTCAAAATTGACGGCTCTTTTTATTATTCCGATGATCATAATTGCGATAAGTATTTTAATTGGATGCGGATTTCAAATTATGAATGCGAATGCTACCATCGAAATTGGTCTTTACTTTTCTTTGTTTTATTTCATTGGGTTTCCGTTGCTCTTAATTTCATTTTTGATCATTGCAATTCAGACTTTCATCAAAAACAAATATATCGGACTTGCAATTTCGGCTTTTGTATGCATTTTATTTTGTACCGGAATTGGAGAGCAATTAGGAATTTCACATCCTCTATTTCGTTTTGGAAATGCCTTCAAAACAGAATATTTTGATTTGAATGGTGTCGGAAAATATACAATTCCATTTCATATTTCGATGTTCTACAATTTCGGATTGGCATTAATCCTTTTGACCCTGACTGGAATTTTATGGAAAAGAAATGCTTCAATCCTAAAAACTTTTCGCAGAAATTCATTTAATGGTATCCAAAAAGCAATTTTAGGATTCGGAATGATTCTTTTTATTGGCTTTGGAAGTTATCTTTTTTACAAAACCAATATTGAATATCCATATTTGACCGAAGACGATCAGAATAATTGGAGCGAGAAATATGAAGCTCAATTTAAAAAATATATAAATCTTGCCCAGCCCACGATTGTTTCGGTAAAAAGTAAAGTCGATTTATATCCCGAAGAAAACCGCTATGAAGTAAAAGGCACTTATGAATTAATCAATAATTCTGAAAAACCAATTGATAGTTTACTCCTATATATAGATCGAAATTCAAAGCTGACTTCCGTTGAGATTCCGAATTCTAAAAAATTAGATGATGTTGCTGCTTTTCATCATTATTGGTATCGATTAGAAAAACCTTTACAACCAGAGCAAAAAATGAAAATGAATTTTTCTTTTGAATCTTCCTGGTCACCTTTTAAAGGACATACAGCTTTTAATTCTATCATCGAAAATGGTTCTTTTATGCGAATGAGCCGTTACTTTCCGCTTTTTGGTTATCAGGAATCGAATGAAATCAGCAGTAAAAAAGAGCGTGCAAAAAGACATTTGAAACCGCAGACGCCTCTTAAAAAGTTGGAAGATAAATCGGAAACTAAATATGATTTTGTTGATTATGATGCTGTGGTTTCGACCTCAAAAAATCAAACTGCCATTGGTGTTGGAGATTTAATTGGAAATTGGAAAAAAGACAACCGTAATTATTTTCATTATAAATCTAATGGAAAAATTCCGTTTCGGTTTGCTTTTTCTTCTGCCGAATATCAAATTCAAAAAACAAATTATAAAGGGGTTTCTATTGAAGTTTTTTATGATAAAAGACATTCCAGAAACATCAAAAAACTAATTCAGGATGTAAAAAACACTTTAGATTACTGCCAAAATAACTTTGGTAAATATCCTTATAAAGCGATTCGCTATGCCGAAGTTTCTGCTTTCGCTGATGGGTTTGCGGCGACTTCGTATCCATCGACTGTTTTTATGAAAGAGAATTTCGGTTTTTACAGCGATCTCAAAAACAAAGATAAAGAAGACGTCATCAATCAATTAACAGCTCACGAATTGTCGCACGAATGGTGGGGAAATGCACAGATAAGTCCGGAACAGAAAGAAGGAAGCTGGATTTTGACCGAAACTTTGGCGCAATACACAGAATTGATGCTTTATGAAAAGGAACATGGTTTGGAAAAAGCACTCGAAACTTTAAAAATCCATCTGGATTTATATTTGAGCAGCCGAAGTTACGATCCTGAAACGCCTTTATACAAAACAAATTACGACACGCCGCATTTACCTTATGATAAAGGAATGCTGGTCATGCATCAGCTTCGGATTTTAATTGGTGAAGAAAAGGTAAACCTGGCTTTGAAAAATTTTCTAAATCATTTTAAATATCCCAATCCGTTTCCTGATTCTGAGGATTTATTAAAAGAGATTTATGCCGTAACGGATAAAAAACTATATCCAAAATTAGATGAAATGTTTAAGCAGATTATCACCTATTCTTCAAAAATAGAATCGGTTTCAAGTATTAAAAAGAATGGTTTTTATGAGGTTTCTTTTAAAGCGGTTTCTAAAAAATTCAGAGAAAATGCAACTGGAGAACGAAAATCAATTCCAAACGACAGTACAATAGATGTTGGCATTTATGATGAAAACGGAAAATTGTTTCTTTATCCTTTCGCTATCAAAAACAATACAATTGAAGGCAAAATCAAACTCAGAACAAAACCTCAACGTATTGTTATTGATCCTTATTTAATGAATATCGATACTTTTATAAAAGATAACGAAAAGGAAGTTGATTAGTTTTTTTTGCCACGAATTTCACGAATTTCCACGAATTTTTATTTTTAGTTTTCGCAAATGCTCAAAATACAGCTCACGATTTCAACCACGGGAAAAGTTACGAATGGGGTGTAATTACATATTGTGTGCCCGTGGTTGAAACCACGGGCTATGTTTAAAATAAAAACCAGTAAAAAAAATAGGAATTAGAGAAATTCGTGAATTCGTGGCAAAAAAAATCTTTTAATCCTTTAATCTCTGGCTAAAACTTTTATTTCAATTGAATTAAAATCTGTTTGTGAGTTGTTTTTCCGTCGTCTTTAATTTTTAAATCTTTACTTGATTCTATTTCAAATTTTGAAGAAGTATCGATTACTAATGAAATATCGCGATGTTTAAATGTTTCTGGAATTTCAGGCAATTCAATCGTAACTTCAACTTCTTTATTTTTCTGTTTGTAATCGACTTTTATTCTGTCTCTTAACCAAATATATTCGTAAACTTCCTGCCACGGCGCCATCCAAATTGTATCACTTCCTTTTACGCCGTATTTATCTGCAAGGGTTGTCATATAATATTTAAAATCTGGAAAACGCATGCTTAAATTCCATAGATTTCCATTTCCTGTTCCGTGTGTGAATTCATTAAACCAAACGGGATCTGACTGTTTAACAATTGAATCTACTGTTTTTAAATAACGATCCATCGTTTTAAAACTAGTTGAATCTTTTGAACTCTGCACAAAAGTTCTGGCAGAAATCATTTTATCTAAATCGACTTTTGAATCGACTTTAAAAACAGGTCCAACACCTGTATAAGATGCAACAGAAAAAGCCCCATTTGCCAATGCCTCTTTTTCATATTCATGATGATAATCCGGATCTCCTTCTCCGCCTGGCACTACAAAATGCGACATTGTAAAACCAAGATTTTGTTTTATCGAAGCTGTATTTTCGGTTACTTCAGTCAAATAATTTGTACCGTGTTTTGTCGCATGATGAAAACCGTGATTCAAAATATCCCAACCGGCATTATACATTTCTTTAATCTCCGACCAGGAAAGATGCCCTCGGTTTGCCGGTAAATCGCGAACTGCACCACCGTTAACGGCTAAAGCTAATTTAAATGGAATTTTGTTTCCGAATCCGTCTGAATAAAAAAGTCCTTTTGAAGTTGTTCCGTCTCCGCCTTGATCGATTTTCCATTCGTTTTTATCGGGATTGCTGATTTTTCCGCCATTCAATAATGGAAACGCTGTCAAATAAGCCGATCGATATCCATCATCCAGCGTAAAACTATAAGCAAAATGTTTATTGAATTTTAAAGGAGCGGATTTTATTTTGACTTTATTGTCTGATTTCAATTTGATTTTAAAGGAAACAGTTTTCGCTTTTGAGGAATCAATTTTAGTCTTGAATTCATTTGCAGCAAAAAGTGAAACCGAATTAATCAGCAGAACAAAAAGGAATAAAAAGTGTTTTATTCGGGAATGTGGTATTTTCATTTTAAGGTTAGAATTAGAGATTTTAAAGATACATTTTCTTTAAACATAAATTCATGTGATTAATGGAACACAGATAAAACGGATTCACTTCGTGAAAACGCTGATTGACACAGATTTGATTTTTAAATGATAAAGCAGAAATAAAAAAATCCTTTATTATCCGCATTTTCACGAAGTGAATCCTTAAAATCAGCGTCTACAATTAATAATCAAACATTTAAAAAGAATGATATTTCAACACATTAAAAGTATTTAACGAAATATAATAAGTCCCGTAAGGTCAAAACAGCAATAAATGCCTTATAATCAGTACTTCGCAAAAGGGCATGCAGATTGTATTTTAATGTATAACTAAAAAATCCTGCTATGTATCTTTCTAATACAAAAACGATTGTTTTTATTTCGGGAGCTTTTGTGAGTCATTTTTATTGGGAAGAATGGCTCACGTTTTTTAAAGATAAAGGATATAAGGTTGTAGCGCCTCCGTGGCTTCACAAAAATGATTCGGCAGAAAACTTAAGAGATCAAAATCCGTGCGTAAAAATTGGATCGATCTGTTTATTTGACCTTTTGTGTTATTATACAGAAATCATTGAAAAACTTCCTGAGAAACCCATTTTAGTGGGACATTCTTACGGCGGGCTCTTGGTGCAATTGCTGGTTCAGAAAGATTTGGCCGAGGCTGGAATCTGCATTAATCCTTTCCCTCCAAAAGGTTTTACTACTTTAAAGTTTTCATTTTATAAAATCATTTTACGTTTTTCGTGCGCTATTTTTTCTTCTAAAAAAACGTTCATCTTACCATTCGAAAATTGGAAAAATGCATTCTTTAATACTGCAGTAAATGAAGAACAAAAGAATACATACGAAAACTTCATTATTCCAGAATCTAAAAAAGCTCTGCGGAATTTATTTTCAAAAAATGCGAAAATCAATTTCAGGAAAAAACACGTGCCTTTGTTTTTTATTTCTTGTTCTGAAGATCAAATTGTGCCACCAAAATTAGTTCATTGGAATTACAGAAAACATAAAAACATCCATTCTATTACCTGTTACAAAGAATTTAGAACCAGAAATCATTTTGTAATTCTTCAAAGCGAATGGCAGGAAGTTGCTGAAAGCATTACAAAATGGATTGAAAAAGTTACTTAACCTAACAGATGAGGATCATTAAACACATAGAAACATAGATTCTAATATCTTTAAAAGACGTTTCACTTGCATAAATAAACATAGCTGACTATGTGTTAGAAACTAGTTTGTTTTGACTTTCTTTTTAGAATAATTAAATATATGTTTCTATGTGTTAAACATTTAAAACCGTAGATTAACTTATTTCTCTCTTAATTTCCAATTTCTTGATTTTTGAATTTAAGGTTGAAGGATGAATATCCAGGATTTCTGCAGCACCGCCCGCGCCCGAAATTTTTCCATTGCATTTTTTCAGGATATATAAAATGTAATCCCGTTCATTTTCCATAATCGTTTTTATCGAAAATGAATCGGTGTTTTGCTGCGTATGCATTTTTGAAGAAGGCGAAAATTCAATTGTTTTAATGGTATTTCCTTCTGTAAGCAATAATGTGCGCTGTATGAGATGTTCGAGTTCTCTTATATTTCCCGGCCATTCATAATTTGTAATCTGCTGTAAGGCATTATCGGAAAGTATTGGCACTTTTCTGTTCATGCGTTCGCTGTATACTTTAATAAAATGATCTGCTAGTTCCGGAATATCTTCTTTTCGCTTTTTTAATGACGGAACTAAAATTGGAAAAACATGAAGTCTGTAATACAAATCCATTCTAAAACGTCCGGCGGCGACCTCTTCTTCGAGATTTTTATT
The DNA here is from genome assembly GCF_001879205.1 of Flavobacterium johnsoniae. Lineage (GTDB taxonomy): Bacteria > Bacteroidota > Bacteroidia > Flavobacteriales > Flavobacteriaceae > Flavobacterium > Flavobacterium johnsoniae_A. Next base: position 424,349 of record NZ_MLFK01000006.1, on the reverse strand, counting down.
GGTTGCCGCAATAATTCGAACGTCTATTTTTATGGGCATAAGTCCGCCTACCCTTTCAATTTCGCGCTCCTGCAAAACACGCAGTAATTTTACCTGAAGCTCTAGGGGCATTTCTCCTATTTCATCCAGAAAAATTGTACCGCCGTTTGCCAGTTCAAATTTTCCTATTCGTTTTTCTGATGCTCCGGTAAAAGCTCCTTTTTCATGTCCAAAAAGCAATGACTCGGCCAGGTTTTCAGGAATGGCACCGCAATTTATAATAATCAGTGGTTTGTCTTTTCGCGGTGATAACGCATGAATGCTTTGTGCAATTTTTTCTTTTCCGGTGCCGCTTTCGCCTAAAATTAAAACAGAAGTATCAGACGGCGCTACTTTTTTGATATAATTAAAAACCGTTACCATTTGAGAACTGTTCCCAATTATTCCTTCAAAACCAGATTTTATATTTTCGGCTTTTTCTCTTTTTACCGGAATTTCTTTTGGTTCCAGAATTATGGGTGCCGACGAATAAAAACGGGATATAAATTGTGAAAATATATTTTCTAAATTAGATAATAATTTCAGGTTTTCATTTGAATAAACATTAAAATTCCTGCTGTAAAAAGTAAAACAAAAACGCTGCGTTGCGGCAATAGAAATTGGAAAAACCAAATACGATTTGATTCCGAAATTATGCGAAATAATTCCTTTTATCGGCGCGGCCTGAAAATTATTAATCAACGATTCTTCACTGTAAATAACCGGTTTAATATCAATTTGAGATTTTATATAGGTTTCGTTTAATTCTTTTATAGATAGATCTGCAATCTGCGAAAGCTTTTGTACGCTGATAATTTGGTATTGATCGATGTTTTTTCGGATGATTCCCAGATTCGAATATTGCTCTGCATTTACAAATCCAACTTCTAAATAATCAAAACAAACAAAAGTCTGGATGATTTTGGCAAAAGCCAATAAAGCGTCTTCGAGTTTAAGGTTGGAATTGATTAATTCTGTAATATTGTTTTTCAATTCTAATTGCTGCATTAACTGCGATTCTAAACTGTACTCTTGTCTGTAAAAAGCAATTTCAAGCGTAGTTAAAATATCCTGATCTCTAAACGGTTTTACAATAAATCCGTATGGATGCGTGGTTTTGGCCTGATCTAAAATTCTCTTGCTGGAATTGGCTGAAATAAAAATAAAACCGATATTTTTTTCTTTTAAAATATGTGCCAGATCGATTCCGTTTTTATCTCCTTTGAGCATAATATCCAAAAATACTAAATCCGGCTTTTGTGTCTGAATAACATCCAATGCCTGATCGACAGAACGCACAATCCCGATCACTTTATAATTTGCTTTTTCAAGAATTAACTGCAAATCATGCGCTTCTATAAATTGATCTTCAACAATTAGTATTTGTTTTTGAAAGCCGTTTTTTTCAGATTGGGTGCTGTTTTCAGAGACCGTTCCCATAAATGTAGTATTATTTATATTATAACTCTGTAATTAACTGGCATAAAATTAGTTAAATATCACCATTAAATTCAGTGTTTTGAAAAAATTAAACAATAAAAATCATATTTAATGTGAATTTTCTTGATATTTTTCAAAAAAAACATTTCTCTTTATTTTATATTTGTTTCACCAAAACCAATTCAAAAATCTAATTTTTAACCAATTATGAAACGAATTCTGCCTTTTTCTTTTCTTTTCTTAATTACTTTTTCAACGCTGGCGCAGGTTTCGCCGGCAGTAGCAAAATATAATCTTCCTAAAAAACGATTATTAATACAATCCTGCTCGATGTATTTGTATAATGCCAACCAGGGTGCTATTGATGCAGACAGCGCGGTAGTAGTGGCTTGTAAAGCTTATAAACTGCCGGTTTCGTTAAGCTACAATGAAGGTTTTTATGATGGTACAAAACTAATAGGAAGTGATTTAATTGAAAAAGGAAACATCAATTCTGCCATAAGACTTCTGGCTAAGTCAAATGGAGAAGATAAAATTAAGCTGTTACTTGAATTAGGAAGCTTTTATCTTTTTAAACCCGGCACAAAACCAGAAGATTTAAAAAATGCAAAAACGTATATTGATAAAGCAGTTTCGGCAGGCAGTGAGCTTAAAGAAAAAAGATGGCAGCATCAAAGTTTATTGTTGTTAGGAAAATATTATTATCAGGCCAATAATCCTGCCGAAGGAAAAAAATATTTTTTGCAGGTTATAGAGGAATGCCGAAAACAAAATGATAAAAAAGGTCTTGCCGAAGCTTTAGATGCTTACGGAACGCTCTTATTTAATTTAGATCCCGAGAAAGAAAAAATACTGCAAGAAGCTGTTTCGCTTTATGCCTCTCTAAATCTTGAAGAAAAGAGAATAGAGAATTACATGAAGATTACCACTATTTATTTCTGGGGAGGAAAAGTAAATGAAGCCAAAAAAAGGCTCTACCAAAATTTAGCTGATTTGCGAAAAATTGGTTTTACACATCAGCAATTTGCAGAAACAACTATAACTTTTATTGAATTAGGGCAGCACAATATTCCTACGGCTCTTTACTATGCCTTAAAAAGTGTAAAAAGAATGGAAGCTGAAAAGGATTATACTTTTGGTGATATTTTTTACACACGTCTTGGGGATGTATATAACACTTATGGGCACAACGAAGAAGCGCTCGAATTGTATAAAAAAAGCATTAAAATTGGACAAAAAACTTTAGATACAGGTACTTGGTACAAAAGCTTTTTAAGCGCTGTTGCTGCTTTGTCGATAAAGAAAAAGGACGAAGAAGCTCTTGCATATATTAACACTGTAACCGCTGATTATCCTCCAAAAAGTATTTTTGACAAAATGCTTCTGGCTTATGCAAGAGCCAACTGTTATGGATCATTAAAGAAATATGATTTAGCAGAAAAATATTTTATAGAAATGGATTCTTATGCGCGACAATTAAATGCGCCCGAAACCTTTCGAGAAGTTACTCATTGTTATGCAAGTATGGCCTATTTTTATTCCTTTATAAATAATGCACAAAAGGCTAAATTTTATGCAGATAAAGTTTTTGCACTTTCTAAAATACACAAAAAACCTTATAATTCAGAAATCTTTCAATATTCTTTATACAAAATTGATTCGCTTAATGGAAATTATCTGGGTGCTTTAGAGCATTATAGAAATGTAAAAAAACTTAGTGATTCGACTAGTGGCATCAACAAAAACAAACAAATTGATGAACTAAAAATTGATTATGAAACGGCCTCTAAAGAACAAAAAATAAAACTTTTGAATAAGCAGGATAAATTGCAAAAAAGTGAATTGCAAAAATCAAAACTTTTAAACAGCGTATCGATCTGGAGTTTGATTTTATTGCTGGTTATCATTGCTTTATTGTTTAACCGATACCGTTTAAAACAACGAAATCATGCCAAACTGGAAATCAAGGAAAAAGAAATCAACCAGAAAAATATTAACCTTAAACATTTACTGGATGAGAAAGAATGGCTTTTAAAAGAAATTCATCATCGCGTAAAAAACAATCTGCAAACGGTTATCAGTCTTTTAAATTCGCAATCGGCTTATTTGGAAAATGATATGGCTTTATCGGCAATAAAAAACAGTCAGCACAGGATTCATTCGATGTCATTGATTCATCAAAAATTGTATAATTCTGAGAATATCTCGACAATCAATATGCCCAATTATATTAAAGAACTGGTCGAGTATTTACGAGAATCTTTTTCGCTTGGGCAGAGAATTCGTTTTGAAGTAAAGGTCGATCCGCTGGAATTAGATGTGGCACATGCCGTTCCGCTTGGATTGATTTTGAATGAAGCAATTACGAACTCCATTAAATATGCTTTCCCGGAAGATCGAACCGGAATGATTTATGTAACGCTCGCAACTATAGGCGAGAATAAATATTTGCTGACTATTTCTGATAACGGAATAGGTTTTGATACTGACCTCAGCAATAAAAAAGCAAACTCCTTTGGAATGAGCTTAATAAAAGGTTTAACGGATGATCTTGAAGGAAAATTGACGATGGAAAATAATAACGGAACCATTTTGAAAATTGAATTTTCGCAAGAATTTCCTCTGAATCAAAAAAGGAAAGTGATTTAAAACCTAAATTTGTACATCAAAATACCAATTCGGTTTTAGCTTATCTGCAAATGACACACAAAATTTTAATTATAGACGACGAAGAAAAACTGAGAAGTCTGCTGGCACGTATTATAAAATCGGAAGGATTTGACGTTTTTGAAGCTAAAGATTTAAAATCAGGTTTTAAAAAACTCGAACAAATGGATATTGATGTGGTTTTATGTGATGTAAAACTGCCTGACGGAAACGGCGTAGATTTTCTTCAAAACATAAAAGCAAGTTTTCCATTGTCAGAAGTTATTCTGCTAACCGCTTTTGGGAATATCCCAGACGGAGTGCAGGCAATGAAAAATGGTGCTTTCGATTATATTGTAAAAGGCGATGATAATGATAAAATTATTCCGCTTCTTTATAAAGCAGTCGAAAAAGTACAATTGCAGAAAAAAGTACAACAGCTTGAAAAACGTATTAACGATAAATATTCCTTTAATACCATTATCGGAAAATCAAAAGGAATTGAACAAGTAATTGATCTCGCTCAAAAAGTAGCCAAAACAGATTCGACTGTTTTACTTACGGGTGAAACCGGAACCGGAAAAGAAGTTTTTGCACAGGCCATTCATGAAAACAGCAATCGCGTAGGAAAATCGTTTGTGGCCTTAAACTGCAGTACTTTCAGCAAAGAAATCTTAGAAAGCGAACTTTTTGGTCACAAACAAGGTGCTTTTACCGGAGCCCTGAAAGATAAAAAAGGTTTTATTGAAGAAGCCAATGGCGGTACTTTATTTCTGGATGAAATTGGGGAAATGCCAATTGATCTTCAGGCGAAATTATTACGCGTTTTAGAAACTTCCGAATATATTCCGGTTGGCGACACAACTCCGAAAAAATCAAATTTTAGATTAATTGCCGCTACAAACCGAGATTTAAAAACAGAAAGTGATGAACATCGTTTCCGTTCTGATTTGTATTTCCGTTTGAATATCTTCGAAATAAAACTGCCGTCTTTACGAGAAAGAATAAAGGATATTGCCGTTTTGACGCATCATTTTGTCAAACAGTTTTCTGAGAAAACAAACAAAAAAACATTACATATTGCCGATGATTTTCTGCAGAAATTAGAAAATTATTCCTGGCCGGGAAATATCCGTGAACTTAAAAACATCATCGAAAGATCGGTTATTTTGAGTAGCGGTGATACTTTAACTTCGGACGTTCTGCCTTACGAAATGCAGCATCAGGCGGAGAAAACAACTAAATCAATGTCGGCTTTCTCTATGCAGAGCGTTGAAAAACTGCACATACAAAAAGTTTTAAATTATACGAAAGGTAATAAAGCTGAAACGGCTCGATTATTAGAAATTGGAATTGCGACTTTGTACAGAAAATTAGAAGAATATGGGATTGAAAATTCTAAAATTTAAATTCCAACTACAATAACAATGTCAATGACAAATTCAATTTACTAGAGCTTCGGAGCTTCAACAACATATCAAAACGAGAAAAGCTTATCAAAATGATAGGCTTTTTTTATGCCTGATTTTCGGCACACAACTACATTCCTTTTATTTACAACACTTTAGCTGTATCTTGACTTTTTCGGAACATATTTTGGCATAAGGAAGGAGAACATTAAAATTCATTCCAAATGAAAACTCAAGTTACCTCAATCTACAAACAAGCTGAGCGCTTTGCCGAAATCACCAAAAAATCGATTATTTCCGGCAATATCGTAAGAGCTAAGAAATGTCTGGCTCTTGCCGAACGTTTGTTTATAACCGGAAGCATCGAAACAAAAAATGCCATTTCTAATGTGTATGTTTTTTCGGTTTCTTCTTTTATGGAAGTGCGCCATTGCAATATTTCGCACTTATTTCCGCAAACACTTAAAGCGGAATATATCAAGCAGGTTAATGCTTCAGGAGTCTAATTAGTGAAATGTTTTTTGTGAAATGTAAGATGTTCATCACTTTTCACAAAAAACATTTTACTTCTCACATTTCACATTTCACAAATCTAAAATAATCCTATGATCACATTTCTTTTACTCGCATTGGCCGTTGTGCTGTTTGCTATTTGTTTTATCTCAGTTGAATTTTTTGAAAAAATCTAAATCATGACCGCACTATTTATCATTTCAGTCGCCGTTTTCGTGTATTTGGTTTATGTCTTAATCAAACCCGAAAAATTTTAATCTAGTGAAAAGTTATAAGTGAGAAGTTAGATGTTATGCGTCAATCCTGTTTTACAAATTACATCTCACTTTTTACATTTCACATCTCACAAAAAATAAAAAATATGAACACAGAATTATTAGGCGTCATTGGTATTTTTATTCTAACCATTGTTTTAGCGATTCCTTTAGGAAAATATATTGCTAAAGTTTATTTGGGAGATAAAACACTTCTTGACCCGATTTTCAATCCAATTGAAAAATTTATTTTTAAAATCAGCGGTATAAATTCCACTGAAGAAATGAACTGGAAACAACACTTAAAAGCCCTTTTAAGTATTAATATGGTTTGGTTCTTTCTTTGCTTTTTTGTCTTATTGTTTCAGGGTTCTCTGCCTCTTAATCCGGACAACAACCCTTCTATGACGCCAGATTTGGCATTTAATACTGCTATTTCGTTTTTGGTCAATTGTAACTTACAGCATTATTCAGGCGAAAGCGGGGTTTCTTATCTTTCACAAATCGTCTTGATGTTCCTTCAGTTTGTTTCTGCCGGTATCGGAATGGCTGCTGCCGCAATGATTTTCACGGCAATGAAAGAAAGAAGTACAGAAAAATTGGGTAATTTTTATAATTATTTCATCAAAAGCTGTACTCGTATTTTATTACCACTTTCAGCAATTGTAGCTGTTGCACTAGTATTCAGCGGTACTCCAATGACTTTTGAAGGTAAAGATGCTATTACAACGCTGCAAGGCGATCATGTAGAAGTTTCTCGCGGACCAGCAGCTGCTTTTATTGCTATTAAACATATTGGTACAAACGGCGGTGGATTTTTTGGAGCCAACTCAGCACATCCTTTAGAAAACCCAACTTATTTTACGAATGGAGTTGAACTTTGGGCGCAGATGATTATTCCTTTTGCAATGATTTTTGCACTTGGCTTTTTCTTAAACAAAAGAAAACTTTCAAACATTATTTTTGGTGTAATGACAATTGGATTCTTACTTCTGGTTGTTCCAACAGTGATGAGCGAAATCAACGGAAATCCTGCTATCGAAAAAATGGGAATTGCACAAGCGACCGGAGCGATGGAAGGAAAAGAAGTTCGGTTTGGACCCGCAATGTCAGGTTTCTGGAGTATTGCCACAACGGTAATTTCTACAGGTTCTGTCAACAGTATGCACGATAGTTCGATGCCGGTTTCTGGCGCAATGCAATTATTATCGATGATGGTAAATGCCTTTTACGGCGGTTGCGGCGTGGGTATTTTGAACTACTACATTTTCATTATCCTGGCTGTATTCATCTCTGGATTAATGGTGGGTCGAACTCCTGAATTTTTAGGGAAGAAAATCGAAGCACGGGAAGTTAAAATAGCCGCTTTTATCGCTATTCTTCATCCTTTATTAATATTATCAGGAACTGCATTAGCATCTTATTTTACTGCACACGATACCGCAATGGGTTATTGGTTCAGCGGTAACGCAACAGGCTGGTTAAACAATCCTGGAAATCACGGATTCTCAGAAATGTTATATGAATATACTTCGAGCGCGGCCAATAACGGTTCTGGTTTTGAAGGTTTAGGAGATAACAATCCGTTTTGGAATATCACAACAGGAATTGTGTTATTGTTAAGCCGTTTTATTCCAATCATTGGGCCGTTGGCAATTGCTGGTTTACTGGCAGGTAAAAAATATATCCCAGAAAGTGCAGGAACTTTAAAAACAGATACTTCAATTTTCGGAATCATGACTTTTGCCGTAATCGCAATTATCGCTGCTTTATCTTTCTTCCCAGCTTTGGCTTTAGGTCCATTGGCGGAATTCTTTGGAATGTAAAATGTGAAAAAGTGAAATGTGAAATGTAAGATGTGAAAAAGTAAGACCCAAACTCAAACAACAGCTTACATCTAACAACTCACAACTCACACCTTACACCTTACAACTCACATTTTACTTTTTCACAAATAACAATCATACACGCGCTTCAAGATTCTTGATTAATCCATAAATAAGTTTTCCTATGATATCTAATTTTTCAATCAATTGTTCACATTCTTTTTCATTGAGAAAATCTAACTCTTTACTTAATAAAAGTAAAGTGTCAAGCTCTGATAAAGAACCTAATGAAATATGCAAAAAATGGATAAACTCTTTTGTTCCTTTTCTTGCTGCTCCCTCAGCAATATTGATGGGTACGGAAACCGATGCTCTACGGATTTGAGAAGTAATTCCAAACTTTTCCTCAGAAGGGAATTGTCTTGTAGCTAAATAAATTTCTTTAACAAGTTCAAAACTTTTAATCCAAGAATTCAATTTTTTGTGTGGTTTCATATTTCAAATAATTATTTACAAAAGTAGGAATTTTCACATTTTACATCTAACATTTTACACAAAGAAAAATGACAACTAATAAATCCACATCATTGTTTGAAAGCAAGCAGGTAAAAGAAGCCTTAGTGCAGTCTTTTGTCAAGCTGAATCCAAAAATGATGATCAAAAATCCGGTAATGTTTACCGTAGAAATTGGAACAGCCATTATGTTTGCGGTCTGCGTTTCCATATTAATGGGAGCCCAGGATCAAGGCAGTTTCCTCTATAATTTAATTGTGTTCTTGATTTTACTGGCAACGCTTTTATTTGCCAATTTCGCCGAAGCAATTGCCGAAGCAAGAGGAAAAGCACAAGCTGATAGTTTACGCAAAACTCGTGAAGAAACTCCGGCAAGACAGATTCTGCCAAATGGAGAAATCCGAAACATTAGTTCATCAGCATTAAAAAAAGATGATATTTTCGTTTGCGAAGCAGGCGATTTAATTGCTGCTGATGGTGAAATTATCGAGGGTCTGGCTACGATCGACGAAAGTGCCATTACCGGAGAAAGTGCTCCTGTAATTCGGGAAGCAGGCGGAGATAAATCATCTGTAACCGGAGGAACAAAAGTATTATCAGATAAAATTAAGGTAAAAGTAACATCTGAACCAGGCGAAAGCTTTTTGGATAAAATGATTGCTTTGGTTGAAGGTGCGAGCCGTCAGAAAACACCAAACGAAATTGCCTTAACCATTTTATTAGCCGCATTTACCTTAATCTTCGTGATTGTGTGCGTTACGCTAAAACCGTTTGCCGACTATGCCAACGCACCCATCACGATTGCGGCTTTCATTGCTTTGTTTGTATGTTTAATTCCAACCACGATTGGAGGATTGCTTTCTGCGATTGGTATTGCGGGAATGGACAGAGCGCTTCGTGCCAACGTAATTACAAAATCCGGAAAAGCGGTTGAAACTGCCGGAGATATTGATGTACTGCTTTTGGATAAAACCGGAACCATCACGATTGGAAACAGAAAAGCAACCAATTTTTATCCAACAAAAGGAATTTCTTTTGATGACTTTGTAAAATCAGCTGTTTTGAGTTCGCTTGCAGATGATACTCCTGAAGGGAAAAGTATTCTCGAGTTAGGTAAAATCTTAGATGTAAATAGTAAAATGCAATCAGACATTTCACTTCTTACAGAAAACATCTCACACAGTATAAAATTTACCGCTGAAACAAGAACTTCTGGAGTAGTATTAAAAGACGGAACCAATATTAGAAAAGGCGCACAGGATGCTGCAAAAAATATTGCACAGCAAGCCGGAAATGCTTTCCCCGAAGATACTGCACAGCAAGTTATTACGATTTCATCTAATGGAGGAACACCATTGGTAGTAATTAAAAACAATGAAGTTCAAGGTGTTATCGAACTTCAGGATATTATAAAAACCGGAATGAAAGAGCGTTTTGAGCGTTTGCGCAGAATGGGAATCAAAACGGTTATGGTAACGGGAGACAATCCACTTACGGCCAAATTTATTGCCGAAGCTGCAGGAGTTGATGATTTTATTGCCGAGGCTAAACCTGAGGATAAAATGAATTATATCCGAAAAGAACAGGCTGAAGGAAGACTCGTTGCCATGATGGGTGACGGAACAAATGATGCTCCTGCCCTTGCCCAAGCCAATGTTGGAGTTGCCATGAACAGCGGTACTCAAGCTGCAAAAGAAGCCGGAAACATGGTCGATCTTGACAATGACCCAACGAAACTAATTGAGATTGTTGAAATTGGAAAACAGCTTTTAATGACTCGAGGCACTTTAACTACTTTTTCTATTGCAAATGACGTTGCGAAATATTTTGCTATTGTTCCTGCTCTTTTTATTACTGCGATTCCTGCGCTGCAAGGTTTGAATATTATGCATTTGCATAGTCCCGAAAGTGCGATTTTATCGGCTGTAATTTTCAACGCGGTTATTATTCCAATTTTGATTCCGCTTGCGCTGAAAGGTGTTGATTATCGTCCAATTGGAGCCAGTGCGATCTTAAAAAGAAATCTTTTGATTTATGGTTTAGGCGGTCTAATTGTTCCTTTCATCGGAATTAAAGTTATTGATTTGCTAGTCTCTTTATTTATGTAAGGTTCTGAGATGCTAAGACTCTAAGATGCTAAGTTTTCTTTTTAGAGTCGTAAAACCGAAGAACTTTAAAAACTCAATTAAAAACACAGACTATAGATTATTAAGCTTTCAAGAAAAAACCTTAGAACCTTAGCAACTTAGTCTCTTAGAATCTCAAAAAGAATGAAAAATCTATTTTCACTATTAAAACTTACCGTATTTACTTTGATTTTATTTGCGGTTATTTATCCTCTTGCGATTTACGGAATCGCACAAATTGCTCCAAATCAAGGAAAAGGAGAAACGATTTCGGTTAACGGAAAAGTGGTTGGTTACCAAAAAATTGGTCAGAAATTCGATAAGTCGAATTATTTCTGGGGAAGACCTTCTGCCGTTGATTATAACGCTGCCGGAAGTGCCGGAAGTAACAAAGGTCCAAGCAATGCTGATTATTTGGCTTTGGTTCAAAAAAGAATTGATACGCTTTTATTGGTTCATCCGTATTTGAAAAAATCTGATATTCCGGCTGATATGGTTACGGCTTCGGGAAGTGGTTTAGATCCGAATGTATCTCCTCAAGGCGCTTTGATTCAGGTAAAACGAATTGCCAAAGAAAGAAAACTGGACGAAACAAAAGTAAAAGCTTTGGTTGAATCTAAAATTAATACTGCCGTTGTTGGTCCGGAAACAGTTAATGTTTTGGAATTGAATGTGGCTTTAGACCAATTAAAGTAATCCGTTTTTAAACCCGACAGGTTTTCAAAACCTGTCGGGTTTGACAAAGTAATTTCGTCATTTTTGTCATCCCGAGGAACGAGGGATCTCCGCGAGTAACTCTACAAAGATTGGCGATTCACTTTACGGAGCTACTTACGGAGATTTCTCTCCCGAAGCCTCGGGATCGAAATGACAAACTAAGCGATAAAAACTAAACTTAAAATTAAATACCTACAAGGTTTTGTCCCGAAGCTTCGGGATTGCAGGAAACGAAAATGCCTTTTTTACCCCAAATGCCCTAGCCCCGATAGTCCCGAAGCTTCGGGAGCGGGATTAGCTCCTAAAAAATCTACAAATAAATAATTGAATACCACAAAAATGAAAAAAATAATACTTACTGCTTTAATCGCTTTTGGTTTTAGCAACTTACACGCACAAGAAGAATCAAAAAGTCCGTTTACGTTTTCAGGATATGTAGACGCTTATTACAGCTATGATTTCGGGAAACCGGAAGATCATACACGGCCAAACTTTTTTTATAGTTACAATAAAAGCAACGAGGTAAACCTGAATTTGGGTATGGCAAAAGTGAATTATTCGAAAGAAAATATTCGGGGGAATTTTGCCTTGATGGCGGGAACGTATGCCGAATATAATATGGCTGCCGAACAGGGTTTGTTGAAAAATGTTTACGAAGCAAATGTAGGTGTAAAGATTTCATCGACTCATAATTTATGGATTGATGCAGGGATTATGCCGTCGCATATTGGCTTTGAAAGCGCCATTGGCAAAGACTGCCAGACTTTAACGAGAAGTATTATGGCTGAGAATTCTCCTTATTATGAAACAGGAGTGAAAATTGGTTATACCTCAGAATCTGGAGAATGGTATTTGGCGGGAATGTACTTAAACGGCTGGCAGAGAATTGAGAAAGTAAAAGGCAACCAGACACCTGCTTTTGGGACTCAGGTTACCTACAAACCGTCTGATAAAGTTGTTTTGAACTGGAGCACGTATGTGGGGAATGAACAGCCGGATATTGACAAAAAATGGCGTTATTTTAATAATTTCTACGGACAATTTAAAGTAACGGAGAAAACAAACGTAACGGCTGGTTTTGATGTTGGATCACAGCAATCGGCTAAAAACAGTAACAAATATGATACTTGGTTTTCGCCAGTTTTGATTCTGCAATACAAACCAACAGATAAAATTCAGCTTGCAGCACGCTGTGAATATTACAGCGATGAAAAAGGTGTAATTATCGCAACTGAAACGCCAAATGGTTTTAAAACTTACGGATTTTCAGCTAACTTTGATTACTTAATTACTGATAATGTTATGTTTAGAATTGAAGCAAGAAATCTTTCAAGCAAAGATGAAATCTTCACCAATAAAGATAATCTCCCGACGGATACGAATACGTTTGTAACGAGTTCGCTGGCGATTTCATTTTAGCTTTAGGCTATAGGCTTTAAGCAGTAAGCTTTTTAAAAGTTATACTGCCTAAAGCCTAAAGCTTATTGCTTAAAGCAAAAATCATGGAAAACGAAAATAATAACGCACAGCACTTTCTCGATTTAATTCAGAAATCAAGAAAAGGGAAGTTTAAAATCTACATTGGAATGAGCGCCGGTGTGGGCAAAACTTTTCGTATGCTTCAGGAAGCGCATTCGTTATTGAAAAACGGAATCGATGTAAAAATTGGCTACATCGAAACGCACATGCGAAAGGAAACGCATGAATTATTGGCGGGTTTGCCGATAATTCCGAGACGGACCATTTTTTATAAAGGAAAAGAATTGGAAGAACTCGACGTTCAGGCTATAATAAATCTTCGTCCAGAAGTGGTTATTGTAGATGAACTGGCACACACAAACATTGAAGGAAGCAAAAATGAAAAACGCTGGCAGGATGTCTTAGAAATTCTGGAAGCTGGAATAAATGTAATTTCAGCAGTTAATATTCAGCATATTGAAAGTTTGAATGAAGACGTAAAGCGCATTACAAACATTGATGTTCAGGAAAGAATTCCAGATAATGTTCTTCGATTGGCAGATGAGGTGGTCAATATCGATTTAACATCGGAAGATTTGATTGCGCGTTTGAAAGAAGGAAAAATTTATACTCCGGATAAAATTCAGACTGCTTTGACGAACTTTTTTAAATCGGAACAAATTCTTCAACTTCGAGAACTGGCTTTGAAAGAAGTAGCGAGTCAAGTCGTTCGAAAAGTTGAGAATGAAGTTCCGAATCTTCATGCTTTGCGACATGAAAAATTGCTGGCCTGTATAAGCAGTAATGATAAAACGGCTAAAATTGTCATTAGAAAAGCAGCACGGCTGGCCAGTTATTACAACGGATCGTGGTATGTTTTGTACGTAGAAACACCACAGGAAAGCAGTACCAAAATTGCTTTAGACAAACAAAGACATTTAATTAATAATTTTAAACTCGCCGTACAATTGGGCGCAGAAGTTATTAAATTAGAAAACAAAAATATTGCCGATGCGATTTTGATTACCGCCGAAGAAAAACAAATTACAACTGTATGTATCGGGAAACCGCATTTGAATTTATTTAAAGTAATTTTGTCTACAACAATTTTCAGGCGTTTGCTAAACAAATTGTCTTTATCAAATGTGGATCTTGTTATATTATCGTGAAATGTTTGATGTAAAATGTGAAATGATCTTTCTGAAATACATTTTACATCTCACAACCAACATTTTACAAAAATTAAAATTATGAGAATTAAAACCAAATTAAATCTGGGAGTTGGATTGTTATTTTTAATGATTATTATACTTTCGTTAGTTAGCGGTTATTCTGTTTTTTTGATAAAAGCAGACACAGAGAATATTCTAAAAGCGAATTATAATACGCTGGAATATTCGCGAAATATGATTTTGTCTTTGGATGAAATTAAAGCAAATCCAGATAATGAGATTAAGACTTTTAAAGAATATCTGGAAAAACAAACTCAAAATGTAACCGAACCTGGAGAAAAAGAAGCAACTGCAAACCTAGAGAAAAGCTTTGCTCTTTTAGAAAAAAATGGAGCAAATGAAGTTCTGAAAACACAAATCAGACAGGATATTTTTGCGATTATGAAGTTGAATCTCGATGCTATAAAACAGAAAAGCGATATTGCCAAACTTACTGCCGAAAATGCTAATTTATGGATTGCTATTGTGGGAAGTTTATGCTTTTTAATTGCTTTTAATTTACTGGTCAATCTACCCAATAATATTGCGAATCCTATTAAAGAATTGACACTGAGTATTAAGGAAATTGCCAATAAAAATTATTCAGAACGCGTACATTTTACCAATCATAACGAATATGGAGATTTAGCCAAATCGTTTAATACGATGGCGCAAAAACTTCAGGAATATAATGACAGTAATTTGTATAAACTCTTTTTCGAAAAGAAACGACTGGAAACTTTAATCAATAATATGCACGATCCTATTATTGGTCTGGACAATGAAGGAATTGTTTTGTTTGCCAATGATGAAGCCTTGAAAATTGTTGGTCTGAAACTGGAAGATGTTATCGGGAAATCGGCTTCTACCCTAGCCTTATCGAATGATTTGATTCGTTCTTTGATTTTAAAAGAGGATGCAGATTCTCCTAAAAAGCAACCACTTAAAATTTTTGCACACGGAAAAGAAAGTTATTTCGAAAAAGAAATTCTGAATATTACCATAATTCCGACTGGTGAAGAAAAAGAAATCAATATTGGAGATGTGATTATTCTGAGAAACATTACGCTTTTTAAAGAACTGGATTTTGCTAAAACCAACTTTATTGCCACCGTTTCGCACGAATTAAAAACACCGATTGCCTCTATAAAATTAAGTCTTCAATTGCTTGAAAATGCCAAAACGGGCGACATGAACGATGATCAGAAACAATTGGTTGAAAGCATAAAAGATGATAGTCAGCGCTTATTGAAAATTACGGGTGAATTGCTCAATCTGTCTCAATTAGAAACCGGAAATATTCAACTGAATATTGAAAAAAGCAACCCGCACGAAATTGTAAATTATGCTGTTGAAGCCGTAAAAGTTCAGGCCGATCAAAAGCAGATTAAATTGATAATTGATGCCGATGAAAATCTGCAGGACGTAAAAGCCGACAGCGAAAAAACGGGCTGGGTTTTGATTAATTATTTGTCAAATGCGATTCGGTATTCTTCTGAAAAAAGCACGATTATCATCAAATTAAAAAAAGAAAACAATCAAATCGTTTTTCAGGTTATCGACACCGGAAAAGGAATTGACACACGATACAAAGACAAAGTTTTCGATAAATATTTTCAGGTTCCGGGAAGTCAGAAATCCGGAACGGGATTAGGATTAGCGATCAGCAAAGAATTTATTGAAGCCCAAAATGGGAATGTTGGAGTTGAGAGTAATTTGGGATTGGGAAGTACGTTTTGGTTTTCGTTGAAGGTTTAGATTTTTTTTCGCCACGAATTCACGAATTATTTTAAATCAAAATTCGGGAATTAGTGACAGATTTTTTTTCTTCGAAATTATAGCTTCATTTCCATAATGGGCATAAATCTATTTTTGATTGAAGTTTCAAATTCGCCGATTTTTGTAAATCCGATTTTTTGGTAGAATTTTTCGGCATTGGGTTCTGAGTCTAAAATGATTTTTTGACATTTTTCATTTCGCATTCTTTCCACGAAATCATTCATTAAAAAAGAACCAAATCCTTTTCCAATATATTCAGGTAAAATAAATAAGTTGTCCAATTTTACCTGATTGTCTTGTAGTTTGAAATAAGAATAATAACCAACAATCTGATTTTCATCAACTAAATTAAAAACAGGATTTGTTTCGATATAATCTATTGTGATAGTTAGATTATTATTCCATTTCTCCATTTGCTCTTCAGAATATCCCCAATACGCTTTTGACTTTTTGGTGATTTCCGTCAAGCGGATGTGATCTTTTGGAATTGCTTTTAATATATTCATCACTTATTTACAAATAAGTAAATACATAAAATATATAAATACACCAAGAGTTGAAAAAAGAGAAAGCAAAGAATAAAGATTCGTTTTATGATCTTTCTTGTCAACAAAATCAATTAATTCGTCTATGTCAAAATCTTCAATTCTATACTCTTTCCGACTTTTTTCCATCATTAAATATTCTATAAGAATTAAAAATATTAAATTTAATAATGGAATTATTATCACTAAAATATCGATATTATCTTGCACTCTTGAAAGAGCAAAGTAGCCAGCTATAAAAATATTATTTGAAGTAAATAATTTATCATGAATCCGGTTGAAATGATTTATTATATTTTTCCCAGCATCTTCTTTAATCTTTTCAATTTGCTTTTCAAATTTTTCTACATCCATAGCTTTAATTTAATATTGATAAGTCTATTTTTTGTCCCGCTTGCATATCATCCCAAATAATTAATAGTTTATCCCTATTTTTTTCCATCCATTCAAAAACTTTCCTTTCATATTTTTTTTCTATTGAACCCGCTAAAAAAGATAGTTTTTTTATACTAATACTAGCATTGTGGCTAGATTTTCCAATATCTATATGAACATGAGGTTCTCCATGATGCTCTTTATACATTTTTATTTTTATATTAGCATCAGGCCTAAAAATCAGTTGTTTTATTATAAGATCTCGTGAATTTAATTTCTCATTTAATAAATCAATTAACTGAATTTCCTTCTTTAATTTTAGAGATTCTTGGTATAATTCTTCTAATATTTTTTCCATATTTTAGCTAATATAAACTTTTTACGTATTCGAAGTATTATTCTTAATCTCTCGCACTTCTCGTTTCAATTCTAAAAGCAAATCCTTCATTGCTCCGGTTTCCGATATTTCTTGTTTTTTATCCGAACGTCCAATATTACATTCGTATTCCCAAATCTCCAAAATGTCTGAAGCTTTCACTTCATAATTCGGATAAAAACTATTGTCGGATTCTAAAACCAAAGCGTTCTTTTTGTTTTTATTAAGACGTTTATACACCATTCCTTCATTTTTAGTAATCAGGATATAGGTTTTTCCGTCCATAACTTCTCCTAATTTTTCTACGTAGCGGCCAATAATAATCGAACCATCTTCGTGTGGCGGCATCGAATCTCCTTCAACGGGAAATCCGCGATGTTTTCCAGGGCCTAAAAACGGAAGTGTAATCTGCTGTAAGCTTTCGATATATTCCGGATCAGCATAACCATTAAGGTATCCTGCTTTTGCTTTTTGAGATACAATTTCAATAAAATTTTCTCCAAAACTATCTACTTGTATTGGCAGAATAAGTCGATTACCTTCTAGTTTGATCAAATTTTGCACATCAATTTTACGAATATCGACAGATAATATCAAGTCGATGCTCATATGAAAATACAAGGCAATCTTCTTCAAAATATCATACGGTGCTTCCGAAGTTCCATCTTCGTATTTCACGTATCTTCCTCTGGTAATGCTAAGGTTTTCAGCTAATTTCTCCTGAGATATTTTATGCTTAACCCTTAATGCTCTGATGTTGTCTGAAAATAAGGACATAATTAATTTGTTATAATTTGGAACAGCAAATATACAAAAAAATGTTACCATCTGTACTAATTTTGCTTTATACAAAAACAAAAAGGAAAAATGGCAAGGGCAATTGTACATATGGATCTGGATACCTTTTTTGTATCCTGCGAAAGACGCACCAACTCTGAACTTAATGGTATTCCGCTTATTATAGGCGGAGGTGATCGCGGTGTCGTTGCTTCTTGTTCGTATGAAGCCCGTAAATTTGGAGTCCGTTCTGCTATGCCAATTCGTATGGCATTAAAACTTTGTCCGGACGCAAAAGTTATGAAAGGCGACATGGAATTGTATTCGCAGTTATCTCATGATGTTACTGAAATTCTTCAGGAAAAAGCACCAGTTTTAGAAAAAGCGAGTATCGATGAGTTTTATCTGGATATTACCGGAATGGACAAATTTCACGGTAGTTATAAATGGACAAATGAATTGGCTCAAAAAGTAATTAAAGAAACTGGACTGCCTATTAGTTTTTCCTTATCTATTAATAAAACGGTTTCTAAAATTGCAACCGGCGAAGGTAAACCTGTAGGAAATCTTGAAATTCCGGAACAAAAAGTACAAGATTTTTTAAATCCATTATCAATTCAGAAAATACCAATGGTTGGAAATGTCACTTTTCAGCTTTTGTCCCGAATCGGTGTTCGTAAAATTCAGACTTTAGCCGAAATGCCAGCCGAAGTTTTACAACAGATGATTGGTAAAAACGGCCTGGATATATGGAAAAAAGCCAACGGAATCGACCATACGCCTGTTGAACCTTATACCGAAAGAAAATCAATTTCTACCGAACATACTTTTTCTCAGGATACTATTGACATTGCCAAATTGAAAAGAGTGCTTTTAGGAATGGTGGAAAAACTTTCTTTCCAGCTTCGATCCGAACAATGGCTAACCTCAACGGTTACGGTTAAAATACGTTACGCCAATTTTGATACCGAAACGAAACAATGCAGGGTAGCTTATACTTCTGCAGATCATCTTTTAACTAAAAATGTAATGGAACTTTTTGAGAAGTTGTACCAGCGTCGTATGCGGCTGCGGCTGATCGGCATTCGCTTTAGCGGACTCGTGCGAGGTACTTATCAAATTGATCTTTTTGAAGATACTCAGGAAATGCTTTCGCTTTATGCTGCCATGGATAAAATGAAAAGCCGCTACGGTTTTGACGCCGTAATGCGCTGTGCCGGAGCTTCTTTTAAACCTAATAATAAAGACGAAATTTTAAAACGTATTAAATAATGTATCTCAATTGTCATTCTTATCATTCATTGCGTTACGGCACTATTCCGCTTAAGGAATTGGTTGAGCAGGCTGTCTTGTCTGGCGTAAAAACAATGGCATTGACAGATATTAATACCGTTACCGGAATTTACGATTTTATAAGAGAATGCGACAAAACAGGAATTAAGCCGCTTGTAGGAATGGAATTTCGATGCCATCATCAATTCCGATATATTGGTTTGGCCAAAAATGCCGAAGGTTTAGGCGAAATGAATCGCTTTTTGACGAAACATAATTTCAGTGGAGCATCTCTGCCATTGATTGCTCCTGAATTTGATTCGGTTTTTGTGATTTATACTTTAGAAAATGCTCCGAAAACGCTTCGTGAAAATGAATTTATCGGCATTCGTCCTGATGAAGTTTCCAAGCTTTTTACATCAGAGCATAAAGATAAAATTTCTAAAATGGTTATACTGCAATCGGTAACCTTTAGAAATAAAAGAGAATTTAATCTTCATAAAATTCTACGTGCGATTGATACGAATATCATTTTATCAAAACTGACTGAATCTGATTACTGCAGGACTTCTGAAAAAATCCTGCCTTTAGAATCGTTGCTGCCTTATTATGAAAACTACCCTCAGATCATTGAAAACACGCAGTATATAACCGATTCTTGTAATTTTCAATATGACTTTTCAACGCCTAAAAACAAAAAGTTTTTTACTGAAAATCGCGAAGGCGATATAGCAAAACTGACTCAATTGGCTCATGAAGGCTTATTATGGCGCTATGGCGAAAATCATGAAATAGCAAAAAACCGTATAGAAAAAGAACTCAAAGTAATTGACGAATTAGAGTTCAGCGGTTACTTTTTAATTACCTGGGATATCGTTCAGTACAGCAATAGTCAGGGATTTATGCATATTGGCCGAGGCAGCGGCGCCAATAGTATCATTGCGTATTGTTTAGGCATTACTGATATCTGTCCGATAGAATTGGATTTGTATTTTGAGCGTTTTTTAAATTTAAATCGAAAAAGTCCGCCTGATTTTGATATCGACTGGAGTTGGAAAGAACGTAATACGATTTTAGAATATATTTTCGATAAATATGGACGCGATCATGTTGCTTTTTGCGGTACCAATGTAGAATTCAAACACCGCTCTATTTTCAGGGAAGTCGGAAAAGTGTTTGGTCTCCCAAAAGAAGAATTGGATATGCTGGCCAAAAACCCAATGGCTTTACAAGAAACCAATTCTATTGTAAAACTCGTTCAGGATTACAGCCTGATGATGGGCAAATACCCCAACCAGCGGAGTATGCACGCTTGCGGTATTATTATTTCCGAAGAACCAATTACCAATTACACGCCTCTTGAAATGCCTCCAAAAGGTTTTCCAATTGTTCTTTTTGATATGCATATTGCGGAAGAAATTGGTTTCGAAAAATTCGATATTTTAAGTCAGCGCGGTATTGGACATATTGATGACAGCGTAAAGCTAATCGAAAAAAACCGAGGTATAAAAGTGGATATTCGAAATACTTCGATCTCTAAAGATGAAGCAGTTTGCAATGTTCATTTGACACAAGGAAAAACCATTGGGTGTTTTTATATCGAAAGTCCCGCTATGCGCGGCTTATTACGTCGTTTAAATTGTGATAATTATAAAATTCTGGTAGCTGCTTCGTCTATTATTCGTCCCGGCGTGGCACAATCCGGAATGATGAAAGAGTATATTTTTCGTCATAACAATCCAGATCAGTTTCAGTATTTCCATGAGGTTTTTAAAGAGCATCTTGGCGAAACTTACGGCATTATGGTATATCAGGAAGATGTTATTAAAATTGCCCAGCATTACGGCGGACTTCCGGCTGCCGACGGCGATATTCTGCGTCGTGCCATGTCTGGAAAAGGACGTTCTGTGGAGGCTTTGCAAAAAGTAAAAGACAATTTCTTTGCCTGTTGTGCCGAGAAAGGACATCCTGAAGAACTTAGTCAGGAAATTTACCGTCAGATTGAATCCTTTGCAGGTTTTTCGTTTTGTAAGGCCCACTCTGCTTCTTATGCTGTAGAAAGTTACCAAAGCTTATATCTCAAGATCAATTATCCTGTAGAATTTATGACCGCCGTAATCAACAATCAAGGCGGGTTTTACAGAACCGAAGTTTATGTACACGAAGCACGCATGTCTGGAGCAGCAATTCTTAATCCGTGTGTGAATAAAAGTGAATATCAAACTACGGTTTATGGAAATGATATTTACCTGGGCTTTATGCATTTGCAGGGTTTAGAATCGAAAATAGCAAATTTGATTGAAGCCGATAGAGAAAAAAATGGTGATTTTCTTTCTTTGGAGGATTTTATCAATCGAATACCTATTGGAATTGAAAGCATTAAAATTTTGATTTTTATAGATGCTTTTCGCTTTACAGGAAAAACCAAAAATCAGCTTCTTGTTATTGCAAGTTTGCTTCTGAATAATTTTAAACCAGAAAACAGGGGTTTAATGCTTTTACAAGAACCCGTTAAAGAATATAAGCTTCCAACTTTAGAGCGTTCTCTTTTTGAAGATGCTTTTGATGAAATTGAGCTTTTGAGTTTTCCTGTATCGTGTACCGTTTTTGATTTACTTCAAACCAAATATCGCGGCGATGTTATGGCGAAGGATCTTGTCTTGCATCATAAAAAACAGGTTCGTATGCTGGCTTATCTCATTGCCAGAAAACAAGTTCCTACCAAAAAAGGGAATATGTATTTTGGCACCTGGATTGATCATGAAGGTACTTATTTTGATACGGCACATTTTCCGGATAGTCTGGTGCAGCATCCTTTTCAGGGCGGAGGCTGTTATTTGCTTTTAGGAAATGTAGAAGTTGATTATCACTTTCCAACGATAACGATAACCAAAATGGCAAAAATGCCTTTTATTCCAGATCCCCGTTATATGGATGCTAAAGATCAGTTTAAAACACAGCAATTAATCAAGGAAGATGTTAGTCCAACGCATCGTAAGCCTTACCCACAGGCAAATGAAATTAATCTGCCGAGACATCGAATGAAATTTTTAGGCTAAAATAACCGAAGAAAAATTTACGTTATATACAGATGAAAAATACGGAATATGCCATAGTCGATATCGAAACCACAGGCGGGAATGCCAGTGGCAGCCGCATTACAGAAATTGCCATTATTATTCATGATGGTAAAAATGTAATTGACCGTTATGAAACCCTTGTAAATCCAGAAAAAGATATACCACTGTCTATTTTTGGATTAACAGGCATTAATAACGAAATGGTTGCAAATGCGCCAATCTTCGACGATATTTCAGAGAAAGTCTTAGAGATGCTTACAGATCGTATTTTTGTTGCTCATAACGTTAACTTCGATTATTCATTCGTACATCATCAGCTGGAACAAGCTGGTTTTAAATGGTCGGCAAAAAAACTTTGTACGGTTCGTGCAGCACGAAAAATCAAACCGGGTTTAGGTTCTTACAGTTTAGGAAATCTTTGCAACTCTTTAAATATCTCTTTAGAAAACAGGCACCGCGCCGGCGGCGATGCCGATGCAACCGCCGTATTATTTTCACTTTTACTAGAATGGGATGATGCCGGAGAAATCGAAAAAATGATTAAAAAAACGGCACAAGACCAGCGTTTACCTCCTAATCTCCCACCCGAGGATTTTAATAATTTACCCGAAAAACCAGGCGTATATTATTTTTATAATCAACAGAAAAAAGTGATTTATGTTGGAAAAGCCATCAACTTAAAAAAACGCGTGGCTTCGCATTTCAGCGGTAATAATATCAAACCGCAAAGACAGCATTTTCTGCGGGATATTCACGGGATTTCTTTTGAAGTCTGCGCTACCGAACTCATGGCGCTTCTTTTAGAATGCAGCGAAATCAAGAAACTCTGGCCGACTTATAACAGGGCTTTAAAACGTTTTGAAGCCAAATTTGGCATTTATCAATACGAAGCCCGAAACGGTTATAAATATCTGGCTATTGGCAAAGTCAGTAAGTTTCAAATCTGTATTCACGAATTTAACAGCTTGCACGTGGGTATAAATTTACTCCGAAGTCTTGCAGAGCAATTTGAGATCGATCACCGCTTTTGCAAATACTCAAGACCCGAAGAAGGAGAATTTTTCTATACTCCCGAAATAAAAGAGCTGCCAGATGTAGTAATTCATAACGAGCAAGTTGACAATGCGATTGATTTTTTACTGCACAACAGGCCTACTTTTGCGATTATAGATAAAGGAAGAACTGGAGACGAACGCAGCTGCATTTGGATAGAAAACGGTCATTTTCACGGAATGGGATATATACCAAGAGATGTTGCTATTAATGATCCCGAAGATGTAAAAAGTTATGTTACGCTTTATAAAAGCAATCAATATATTGAGCAGTTAATTTTTGCTTACGCAGAAAAATATCCGGGTAAAGTATTCTTTAACAAACAGTTCCTGAAATAAGAATACAAAACCAACTTAGATTAAATGCTTAATAATCAGTAAATTTAATGATACAAATTAATAAATGTACCATGAAAATAGCAACATATAATGTAAACGGAATCAACGGACGCCTGCCTGTTTTATTACGCTGGCTCGAAGAAACAGCTCCAGATATTGTCTGCCTGCAGGAATTAAAAGCACCACAAGATAATTTTCCGCTTAAAGCAATTAATGATGCGGGGTATAATGCCATTTGGCATGGACAAAAGCAATGGAACGGCGTTGCAATCCTTGCCCGAAATATGGAAATTGAAGAAGTAACCCGGATTCTTCCGGGAGATAATGAGGATGTTCAGAGCCGCTATATCGAGGCTTTGATCAACGGAATTGTAATTGCCTGCCTCTATCTGCCAAACGGAAATCCGGCACCGGGGCCGAAGTTTGAATATAAACTGAAATGGTTTGACCGACTTGCTGAACGCGCGCAAACATTATTAAACTTAAAAATTCCTGTAATACTTATTGGAGATTTTAATGTTATGCCAACAGAGCTGGATGTTTACAAACCTGAAAAATGGGTAAACGATGCTCTTTTCAGACCCGAAGTTCGAAAAGCTTTTAAAGATATCGCCTCACAAGGATGGACAGATGCCATTCGCACATTATACCCCGGTGAAAAAATTTACACTTTTTGGGATTATTTTAGAAATGCTTATGAACGAGATGCAGGTTTAAGAATTGACCACTTTTTACTGAGTCCGCAAATAGCCAAAGAACTGCGTTCAGGTGCTGTTGACCGTCATGTAAGAGGCTGGGAAAAAACAAGCGATCATGCTCCTGTTTGGATTGAAATTGACAAAAAATAAATGGAAAATGACATTATTTAACGACACCGAATTATTTACCGCAGGTTTGGCAGGAAAAAAAGTATTTGACATCCCTGATTCTGAATTGATTTTGATTGATAATTTCTTCACAAAAGAAGAGTCTGATCGTTTTTACGAAAGACTGCTTCGCAAAACCAAATGGAGAGAATATGAAATGGAGATTTACGACAAAACCTATACCGTTCCCAGAATGATCGCCTGGTACGAAGACAAAGATAACCCCGGTGCAGATCCAAAAGGCCCGGACTGGAACTATGAATTACTGACTATTAGAGGCCGTGTCGAAAAAGAAACGCAGCTGGATTTTAATACTGTACTGCTTAATTTATACCGAGATGGAAATGACGGTGTAGGCTGGCACAGCGACAAAGAACACAATACGGGGCCAAACCCGGTTATTGCTTCAGTGACTTTTGGCGAAACGAGAATGTTCAAGCTGCGTCATAAATTCAGCAAGGAGATTCCGCAGGTCGAAATTCCGCTGCATCATGGCTCATTTTTATTGATGGCAGGAACCACAAATAGCTTTTGGCAGCATCAGGTTCCGAAAACGGCACGGAATGTTTTACCCAGAATAAATTTAACTTTTAGACAAACGCATCGAAATGTGTAATTATTTAATAACTAAAAACAAGCGTATTTTTTAGCTCTATAACGATGAGGAAAATTCTGTCGAAAAAAGTTAAAATACTGATTGTATGCATGTTTTATTAGGCAGACCCTTTCTTTTTTACTACTTTTGCAACCCTTTTTTAAAATATAATACCAAAATGGCTTATTCAAACAATGATTTAATGCGCTTTTTAGATGCGCAGAACAAACTTTATCTTACTGCCCTTGCTGAAATTAAAAAAGGAAAAAAAGAAACACACTGGATGTGGTTTATTTTTCCTCAAATTAAAGGCTTAGGCACTAGTGATACGTCAAATCTTTATGCCATTGCCGATCTTAAAGAAGCTTCAGAATATCTGGAACATCCTATATTAGGAAAACATCTTATTGAAATTTCAGAACTGTTATTAACCTTTAAAAGAAAATCAGCTGATGGGATTTTTGGAGATTTAGATGCCAGAAAATTACGTTCTTCAATGACTCTTTTTTCTTTGGTAGAAAACACCAATCCTGTGTTCCAGGAAATATTGGATGCTTTTTTCTCTGGAGAAATTGATCCGCTTACTATATCTATTATTAATTCAACTATAAAATCATCTGTTGAACCAGTTGTTGTATAACAAACTCAATAGGTCATTTAATATCAAAAAGACATTGTTTTTTAGCAGTGTCTTTTTTTTGTTTCAGCAATATCTGTTGATGATAAAATTCCTAAACTTCTGTCAATCCTCTTTATCCTATTCTCTACTTTTTGATAGCGAAATTTCACGAAATAAAATTCGATTCACGAAATATAACACCTCATCATAAAACAAAATTTCTTTCAAGCCTTCTATTTTAGGGTATTCTCCGTGTGGCATGTCTATTGGTTTCTTATTGTCAATTAACATTAAACCACATGAATTATGAAAAAATCAATGTTTATTTTATGCTTTATCCTTTTTAATTACACTATTACTAAAGCCTGCGATAAATGCGGTACTTATAACAACAGTGACTTTAAAATAAAATCGGCTGTGATTACCCACAAAGCAGATTTAGGTATTACGGTTTGGGATATAAAAGTGGAAGGAACTGCTGGTAAAACTACACCTAAACCAGTTGGACAATTAAATGGAGCGCCTGTATTGGCTTATGTTTTCCCTACGACATTAAAATCTTCTGATATTGGTTTTGGTCAAGCCGAAGGAATTGCAGCACTTGCTTTAACCTCACATCCGGATTTTGAAGATACGCCGCTTTGGGATGAAAGTCTCGACGGAAATTATCTTAATGACGGTTTGGTTTGGCATGCGCATTGGGTTTTATTGGTAGAAGACAAGCGTGTTGCCGGAGGACTCTCGGTTAAAGAATTTACAAAAGGCGACCCAAATGTTGTTTTGCCTCCAACAAATCCCGGAATGGCAATGTATATGGACAGCCCGGGTTTTAATATAGTGACCAAAGGAAATTCAATTAAAGTAATTGTTCCTGATTTTAGAATCAATAACAAAACAAATTTCAAATTTGATGCTGTAAGCTGTTACATGGAAGTAAGTACAGGTGACGGCGGGTCGCACGAAGGCGAAGGAAAAAAACCAATGCTGGGAGTTTACAAAGTGTATACAGTAGCCAGTGGCAATCTTTCTCTTCCATATTCTGTAAAATAATCTAAATCCATTTAAGATGAAAAATTTTAATCCTTTACTATTAATTATAATTATAACAAATATGAGCTACGCACAAATAGATTATGCATCAGATCCCCATTTGACTCCGGCAGTAAAAGCATTCTTAAAACCTTTAAACGGAGGCGGACCACCACTTGAATCACTTCCTGTTGCAGATGCACGAAATGTTTTGGTTGGAGCACAAAATGCTTTTAAAGTAGATTTGTCCGGAATTGATGAGTCTGAAAAAGACATTACTTCCGATGGATATAAAATCAAATTAAATATAGTTCGCCCAAAAGGAGCAAAAGGAAAATTACCTGTCTTTTTGTTTATTCATGGCGGAGGCTGGGTTTTAGGCGATTATCCAACACACAAACGTATGGTTCGCGATTTAAGCGTTCTTACGGGTTATGTTGGTGTTTTTGTAAATTATTCATTGGCTCCTGAAACCAAATATCCACAGCCTGTAAATGAAGTTTATGCAGCCGCAAAATGGATTGCGACACATGGCGACGAAATTAATGTTGACGGAAATAAGCTAGGAATTGTGGGAAATAGTGCTGGTGGAAACCTAGCCACAGCAAGCGCTTTAATGGCAAAAGAAAAAGGAACGCCTTTGTATAAAGTGCAGATTCTTTTTTGGCCAGTAACCGATGCTAATTTTGAAACAGAATCATATAAATTATATGGAAAACAACGTTTCCTGACCGATACTTTGATGCAATGGATGTGGGATCAATATGTGGATAAGTCTAAAAGAAAAGAAATTTATGCCTCTCCGCTTCAAGCGAGTTTAGAACAATTAAAAGGCCTTCCTCCTACTTTAATTCAGGTTGCTGAAAATGACATCCTGAGAGACGAAGGCGAAGCATACGGACGCAAATTGAGCGATGCCGGAGTTATTGTAACCACAGTTCGCTATAATGATGTTATTCATGATTTTGGACTGTTAAATGGTTTGTCCGAAATTCCGCAGACAAAAGCTTTGTTTTTGCAGGCTGCTGTTGAACTCAAAAAGTACTTAAAATAATATTTAACATCAATGATATGAAAACAAATTCTAAATATGTAATGTTCGTTACCGGTGCTTTTGTAAGTCACACGTGTTGGGACAACTGGGTTAAGTATTTTGAAGAAAGAGGATATACGGCTGCAGCACCCGCCTGGCCTTTTAAAGATGCCTCGGCAAAAGAACTTCGTGACCGTCAGCCAAACGATATTGGTCTGGCTACCTTGACTTTAACGCAATTGGTTGATCATTATGCAGCGATTGCCAAATCATTTCCAGAAAAACCTTTAATTGTCGGCCATTCTTTAGGCGGATTAATTACGCAGATATTGGTCAATCGGGACTTAGCCTCTGCGGGAGTTGCGGTGCATTCAGTTCCGCCTATGGGTGTCATTCCGTATGAATTTACCTTTCTGAAATCCGGATGGAAAGTTTTGGGATTGTTTACTTCTTTAAAAAAAACATACTTAATGTCATTTGAGAAATTTCAATATGCCTTTGTAAACGGACAGCCTTTTAGTGTTCAAAAAGAGGCTTATGAAAAATATGTAATCCCGGAATCAAAAACCGTAGCCAGAGGCGGATTAACCTCAGCTGCTGCTGTTGATTTTAAGAAAAATCATCCCCCTCTTTTATTTGTTGCCGGAAGTGAAGATCAGTTTTTATCTCCACATTTAAATACTCGTAATTTTAAAAAATACAAACGCAATAATTCTATCTTGGATTACAAAGAATTTAAAGGCCGAAACCATAACGTACTGCTTTTAGACACCTGGAAAGAAAACGCTGATTTTATACTAAACTGGGTTGACAATGTTTTAACCCATACAGATTATGGCAAAGGGAAAGTCTTAACCAATTCACTTTATTAAACATTTTGGGAATCCGCAGGTTTTAACGGGTTAAACGGATTTACACTAATTTTCATTAAACAGCATAGTTAGAATAGACAGTAAATCTATTAAATTCCGTAAAAATCTGTGGATTATTTTTTTTAAGCAGATTTTGCAGATTCTGAATCTTTATAATCTTTTAATCTGTGGCAAAATAAATTAAATGTAAAAGCGCCTTGCAATTAGCAAGGCGCTTTATTATTCATAAAGTTTTTCAACTGAAACTTTAAACCTGAAACAAAAATCCTTATTCTTTTGGTTTAGTTAAGTAGTAAACAGGAATTCCGGTTAACATAATTAATACTCCCCATCCGCAGGTTGAGAATTTCGTAATTAATAACGAAACACAAATTGCTGCTGCTGTAATGATATACAACAATGGTAAAAACGGATATCCAAAAGCTTTATATGGTCTTTCTGCGTCTGGCATTTTTTTTCGCAAAATGAAAATGCCGTAAATCGTTAAAATGTAAAAAATTAAAACAATGATAATTACGAAGTCTAATAAATCCCCGTATTTTCCTGTCAAACATAAAGCCGAAGCCCAAATATACTGTGCCCAAAGTGCCCATGCCGGTACACTTGCCTTATTTAAAACAGCTGCTTTTTTAAAGAATAAACCATCATTTGCCATGGTGTAATATACTCTTGCTCCAGCCATAATTAATCCGTTATTGCAGGCAAAAGTCGAAATCATAATCATAATGGCGATTATCAGGGTTCCAATATTTCCGAAAATATATTGTGAAGCCACAACAGCTACACGATCTGATTTTGCTGTCGCAATTTCATCTAAAGGAATGACGGCCAGATACATAATATTTGTTAAAACATAAATAATCGTTACAATAAAAGTTCCCAGAAACAAGCTGAAACCCACATTGCGTTTTGGGTTTTTAATTTCTCCGGCAATAAAAGTAACTCCATTCCAGGCATCACTTGAAAATAAAGATCCTACCATTGCTGCCGAAATTCCAGTAATCAAAGCTGTTCCGCCAATTGGAAGCCATGAACCTGTTTCTTTATCAAACGAACGTGTGTTCCAAGCATCAGCCCAATTGGCATCCCAAACAGAAGCTTTTGCTGCAAGTGTTAATCCAAAAACGATTAATCCAAGCAATGATAAAATTTTGATAATCGTAAGAACGGTCTGAAGCGTCTTACTATTTTTAACCCCTCGGCTATTAATATACGTTAGTAAAATAATTGTAAAAATTGATACAAGCTGGGCGGCATTGAGTTTAAAAGAACCGATCTCGTACAATATATTTTCGTCACTAAAAGGTTCATATAGATAAGCTGCAAATTTTGAAAATGCTACTCCAACTGCTGCAATTGTTCCGGTTTGAATTACGGCAAAAAAGCTCCATCCATACAAAAATGCAATTAATTTATTGTACGCTTCTTTTAAATAAACGTACTGTCCTCCTGCTTTAGGAAACATCGCACTGAGCTCTCCATAACTAACTGCAGCAATAATAGTAATTAATCCAGAGATCAGCCAAATCAGTGTCAGCCATCCTGCAGATCCTACTTGTCTGGCGATATCAGCGCTTACAATAAATATCCCGGATCCAATCATGGAACCTACCACGAGCATGGTTCCGTCTAATAATCCGAGTTCTCTTTTAAAATGTTCTTGGTCGTTTTCTAGCATTTTTTTGGTTTTTGGGTTGGTTAAAGATATACTTTTTTTGGAAATTCAAATGTTATCAATTTTAAATTTTAAAATTCCAAATTCCAATCTTAAAAATCAACAATTCAGAATGATATAAATGATATTTCATACTTTAGCCTGATTAAGTTTTTAAAATCAATTTTATTGAAGTTATGAATCAGCAAGAACAACTAATCAACAAAATCGCACAGGATAAAATAGATTTTAAGTTGGGCTTAGCGGTTTTATTAGATGATGATGAATATAATTTCAAAAAGGTATTTACGACTTTGAGAAATTATATCATTAACGCTATTCCAAATAAAGTTGATTATAATTCAGAAGCGTATCAAACTGCAATAAATACCATTCCTTTAAAACCTACTTACACTCCAATTGTTCTTCTTAAAACTTTTTCAACAAAAATTGCTTTTGACAAATTAGCTCTCCTTCCTGAATCTGAACATAAAAAAACGATAACTGCTTTACTTTGGATTTTTAAAATAACCGATACAGAAAGAAGAAATACGGAATGTAAAAGTGGATGCGGCCATTTTTGGCACAAATGAAAATATTGATATTCAAAGCATTAAACAAATCTTTTCTAGAGAACTATTTGGCATTAAACAAAAAACCGTATTGATTTTAAAATACCTCATCTAAAAAAAACATACAAAACAAATAACATCTGATTATTTTAAAGACAACAAAACATTAAAATACTGACTGCCAATAAATTAATCCTTAACCTAAAAATATACAAGAAAAAACTTCGTTCTTGTAAAAAGATTCGTATTTTTTACTAAATTTGGTTAAAGACTACATTAGTCTTAAAATTTAGATATTTTCATTAACAATTGTTTATTTTTTATTATTAAAAATAATCAGCCTCAAAGGTTATTTTTAATAATAAAAATAAAACAGCTCGACATACGGCAGAACATTAATATTAACCTACTAATATGAAATTTATGTATAAGGTTCGCTCTATAAAAAACCTGCGTTTGCCAAATGTTTTCATTCTAATATTAATTGTATTTATTTCGTGCGCTTTATTAATCTGCATCAATTTTTTTACGATTAAAATTTTATCTGCAAACAGAGCTTATGTTAATGGAGAATCTCATTATTCTAAAGGACAGAAAGACGCTTCACGGCATCTTATTACCTACCTCTACAACAAAGATCCAAATCAATGGAGATTATATAATGAAGAACTAAAAGTACCGCAGGGCGACGGTATTGCACGAAAAACACTTTTAAAAGCAGGTGATAATGAAGTAGCCAGGCAAGGCTTTTTAACCGGGCGCAATCACAAAGACGATCTGGATGATCTTGTTTGGCTGTTTGTAAATTTCAGAAAGGTTTCGTTTTTGGCAAAGGCAATACATGAGTGGGAACTTGGCGATAATTTAATCAATGAACTTTTTATTATTGGAACTCAAATTAATGCCAAGATTGAACATAATTCATTAACAGAAGCTGATCAGAAAAAATTTATTCTTCAAATAAGTCGTATCAGCGACAAGCTTACCATTAACCAACGTAATTTTTCGAATACCTTGGGCGAAGGAACACGAAAAATAAAGACTCTTTTAATTATAACAAACATTTTTTTCATTTTAGTTATCGTTTTAAGTGTCTGCTCTTATTACTCTATAATGGTAAAACGTTTAACCATTTCTAAAAAAGAAATCGAAGTCAAAAATGAAAACTTAACATTAGTAAACCACGAACTTGATCGTTTTGTTTACAGTGCATCGCATGATTTAAGATCGCCTATAACTTCTTTAAAAGGTCTTATAGAGATTACTCAGCTGGAAGATGATGTAAACCAGATAAAAGATTATTTACAATTAATGCATCAGAGCCTGACAAGACAGGATCAATTTATAAGTGATATCATTGATTATTCTAAAAACAAGAGAAAGCAGATTATCATGGAACCTGTAAGTCTTCAGGAAATTTTTAATGAAGCTATTTCACAGTTAATGCATATCGAAAATGCAAATAAGATTACTTTTAAGCAGGAATTATTAGTAGATCAAATTGAAAGTGATGGTTTACGTCTTAAAATTATCATCAGTAATTTACTTTCCAATGCAATTAAATATGCTGATAACAGCAAACAAGAAATGTTCATTTCGATAAAAACTTATATTCTTGACGGATTTAACAAAATTGAGGTGATCGATAACGGAATTGGAATTAACGACGACTGTAAAGATTATATTTTTGAAATGTATTTTGGAACGAACAAAAATAAAGGTTCTGGATTGGGATTGTATATTGTAAAAGAAGCTGTAGAAAATATTAAAGGCAATATCACTGTATTTTCAGAAAGCAATATTGGAAGCAAATTCGTTGTAACTATCCCAGTCTCTTATGGAATCTAATCCAACATTTCTTTTAATCGAAGACAACTTAATTGATCAGCTTGTAACAAAACAACTGCTGAAAAAAATCCTTAATATTGATCAGGTTTTTGTTGCTAATAATGGTTTAGAAGGTTTACAATGGATAATTAAAAACAAAAATACCAGACAGGATATAATAATTTTATTAGATATTCAAATGCCTACAATGAATGGTTTCGAATTTCTGGAAATGTTTGAAACACTAAATACAGAGGTTAAAAAAGAAATTAAAATATATGTTTTATCTTCAACTTTAGATGCAGATGAGATTAAAGAAATCAAGAAAAGCAGTTATGTTACCGATTTTTTGAACAAGCCGTTCCCTATTGAAGAATTAAAAAGAAAACTTACCTAATACTAATTTCTATTCTAAAATACGATTTACCTGCGAAAAACTTCTTTGATAATAAGGTTCTTTGGTTGAAGAAATTATCACACCACCGTGAGTTGAAGAGTGTACAAATTTAATTTCTCCATCGGCGGCTTCCACTACCATTCCAACATGATTAATGTGGCGCCTTCCATTCGTTTTAAAGAAAATCAGATCGCCTTTTTGCGCTTCTGCAGAGGCTACTTTTGTTCCGATGCGGGATTGCTCTATTGAACTTCTAGGCAGTTTAATGTCAAAATTTCCAAAAGTACAAAACATCAAACCTGAGCAGTCAAAACCAGCTTTCGTAGTACCGCCAGAACGATAGCGTGTTCCAATATTCTCTGTTGCACTAACAATAATCTGATCAATTAAATCAGAATGATTGCCGTTATATACAAATGTTGAATCTTTTTTAGTTACTGTGTTGTTATCTGCAACCTGAGATTGATTTTCTACAGCTTCACCTAGTTGAGGCTGAGAAGGAGTTACCGCATTTGCTGCATCTGCTTTTTCTTTGGTCGTCTTTATTTTCAAAACGTAACCAACAGGAAGTTTTCCCTTTATAAACGGATTTTGAAGTTCTAATTCTGCAACCGTAATTCCGTATTTTTTTGCTATTGCGTATTTTGTTTCTTTTGGCTGTACTTCTACAACAACTTCAACATCTTTTGCAGAAATAATTTCAGGTTGATCAGTTTTAATTCCATTTTCCGGAATCACCGCAGATGTGTTGTCCTGTTTTACATCCGCTTTTTCAGCAACCTGACTTTTAGATGCATTGAAAGCATCTTTCATGTTCTGATTTGCTTTTTCTGCTGAAGTCCGGATTTTTAACATATAACCCGTTGCTAATTTCCCTTTTATAAAAGGATTTTGACGCTCTAATTCTGCAACTGTTATTCCGTATTTTTTTGCTATTGAAAATTTTGTCTCTTTAGGCTGTACTTCCACTACAATTTCCACATCGGCTGCAGGAATAATTTCCGGACGGGCTTCATTAGTTTTAGCAGTGTTTCCTGCAAGTGCTGTAGTATTAGACGGAATAGTAAGCTGCTGTCCTATTTTCAAATCTTCTGTTTCTAAAGCCGGATTTGCTTTTTTAAGATCATCAACAGAAACATTGTATTTTTTTGCTATTCCCCAAAGTGTTTCTTTTTGCGAAACTTCATGCAGTCCAGTATTATTAGCAGCAGAAGTCACTGCCAGTGATTGGGATGTTTTTTTAGGCGTTTGAACATTTTTATTCGGAATTAACAATACCGAATTCAGTTTTAAAACCTTTGGTGCATCAGGATTGGCATCTTCGATATCTTTAACTTTTACTCCGTATTTTTTAGCAATTACAGTAAAGTTTTCCCCTTTTGATATTTTGTGTTTGATAAATTTTTCCTGAGAAAAAACACCAACACTAAAGAAAAACAGCACTATAATCAATCTAAAAACCATACTCACCTATTAAAGTTATTACTCTTTTAAGTTTAGACACTAATTTTAAACTCAGAAAGCGTAAATATATTGCCTAAAAAGCGAATTTAACTTTTTAAAGTAAAATTTGCACGTTTTTTAACAACTAATTTACCTCGAATTAACAACCTCGGCACAAAGTTTGAGCCAACACTTTGAAAATATGCTTTTTATAAAAAACAGCATTTTTTAAACCAAAACTAACTTAAACCTGAGAACAATATGAAAAAACTATTACTATTGTTAATTCTCCCTGTTCTGTCTTTTGCTCAAAACATAAATGGTACTGTTTTTTGTTTACAAACCAATCTTCCAATTGAAAATACCAATGTCCTGGCCCTATCCAGTAAAGTAAGAACTATTACCGATCAGGATGGTAAATTCTCATTAAAACTACTTTCTCAATTTAAAGATGAGGAAATTTTAGAATTTTCTCATATTGGATTTACCAGCATAAAAATAAACATAGAAGACTTAAGAAAAACAAAGTTCAACGTTTTACTTTCAAATGAAATTGAGAATTTATCTGAATTAAAAATTAACGCTAATTATCAGTTAAAGCTAAAATCAAAATTGAACTTTAATACATTAGCTCCTCTAAAATATCCTATTTTCTCCTTTGGAGCTTTTTTAAAGGACGGCAAAATTTATGTTATTGGCGGAGATGGTTCGCGAGAAACTGATTCATGGAAAAAGGTCACTGCAGAAAAACCTGCTCCAACACTAAAAGATCTTCAGGATGAACTGAGACAGAATTCAACTTTTTTATTCTATAAGGGAGATTTTTCTATATATGACATCAAAACTGATACTTGGGAAATTTCAACAATAAAATTTACAAAAAGAGCTTATCATGATATCCATTTATATGATAACGCAATTTATGTATTGGGTGGAAAGAAAATTTCTGCAAATGGAAAATTTGAATATCTGCAAGATCAAATTGAAGTTCTGAACCTTAATAATAAGGCCATTAAACTAGATAATACTAATCCGCATCAAGCAGCAAATTTTGCCTCGTTTACTTATAAGGATAATATTATTGTAATGGGAGGTTCTGTAAAAATGACGGAGAGTGGTAAAAAAGATTTTACTAATAAAGTCCATTTTTATAATATCACATCAGGTTTATGGTATGAGTTAGCAGATATGCCGGTTAGAAAAGAAGCAAATGGAATATTAATAGATAATAAGATCTACCTCATTGGAGGAAATAACGCAAAACTTTTATCTGAAATCGAAAGTTTTGATTTGATTACAGAAAAATGGCAAAAGGAAGGTGAATTATTTTCCAGCATAGAATATCCAGCAATTGCTTGTGACCATAATACCATTTATTTTTTTGAAAACCAGAAAATGTATGTTTATGATTTAAAATCAAAACAATTGAAAGAATATGAAATTGAACTTCCATTAAAATATTCTGCGATGTTTTACAGTGATAATAAATTATATATTCTTGGCGGACGTACCGATAATGATTACTCTAAAACACCAACCAATAAAGTATTTAGTATTGATGTAAATGAATTTCAAATTACAAAACCTTCGAAATTCAAAAACTTATTTCAAGAAGCTAATTAGTAAAACTAATGGATCATTTTCTTTTAAAAAACAGGTACTCCAGCCCAGAAGAAGCGATATCTTTTTTTTTATCCGCCACAGCAGCTAAAAAGACATAGCGGATAGCTGAATCAGCTTCTAATAAAAATAAAAACGCCCTGTTTTCACAGCGCGTTTTTATTTATAATTGAATCGTAAAGATTAAGCTTTTCCGGCCGCAATTAAGTTCAAGGCAGAACCCGCTACGAACCATCCAATCTGCCCAGCATTGTAGGTATGATTTGCAAGGATAATATCTTTTGTACCATCTGCATGGATGAATTCTAATGTTAATGGTTTTCCTGGAGCAAATTCAGTTAAATCAGTAAAGTTGATTGTATCGTTTTCCTGAATTTTATCATAATCAGCTTCGTTTGCGAAAGTTAACCCTAACAGACCTTGTTTTTTAAGGTTTGTTTCGTGGATACGAGCAAAAGATTTTACTAATACCGCTTTAACACCTAAGAAACGAGGTTCCATAGCTGCATGCTCACGAGAAGATCCTTCTCCATAGTTGTGATCTCCCACAACGATTGATGGAACTCCGGCTGCTTTGTAGGCACGGGCAACAGCAGGAACAGCATCGTATTCTCCAGTTAATTGATTTTTAACCGAATTAGTTTTTTGATTAAATGCATTTACTGCACCAATTAGCATATTATTAGAAATATTATCCAGATGTCCGCGGAAACGTAACCACGGTCCAGCCATAGAAATATGATCTGTTGTACATTTTCCGAATGCTTTGATTAGCAATTTAGCACCTGTGATATTTTTACCATCCCAGGCATCAAACGGAGCTAACAGCTGCAAACGCTCTGATGTTGGACTAACAACCACCTGAACTCCTGAACCATCTTCTGCCGGAGCTTGAAATCCCGGGTCTTCGGCGTAGAAGCCTTTAGAAGGAAGCTCATCGCCCGTTGGAGCATCAAGCATTACTTCTTCACCATCCTCATTAATTAATTTATCTGTTAGAGGATTGAAACCTAAATCACCTGCAATAGCTAATGCTGTTACCAATTCTGGCGAACCTACGAAAGCTAATGTGTTTGGGTTACCATCTGCACGTTTTGAGAAGTTACGGTTGAAAGAGTGAACGATTGTATTTCTTTCTTCCTTCTCTGCTCCTTCTCTGTCCCACATACCAATACAAGGTCCGCAGGCATTAGCAAAAACGGTTGCTCCAATTTTATTAAAAGTATCAATAAATCCATCTCTTTCGATAGTAGAACGAACTACTTCAGAACCTGGAGTAATAGTAAACTCAGCTTTTGTTTTTAAGTTTTTAGAAGCAACTTGTCTAGCCAAAGAAGCTGCTCGGGAAATATCTTCGTAAGAAGAGTTGGTACAAGAACCAATTAGACCAACTTGAATTTGTAATGGCCAATTGTTTTTAATTGCTTCTTCTTTCATTTTAGAAATTGGAGTAGCTAAGTCCGGAGTAAAAGGACCATTTAAATGCGGCTCTAATTCAGATAAGTTAATCTCGATAACCTGATCAAAATATTTTTCAGGATTTGCATAAACTTCCGGGTCTCCGGTTAAATAAGGTGCAATTTTATCTGCAGCATCTGCAACCTCTGCTCTGTTTGTAGAACGCAGGTAACGTCCCATTGAAGCATCGTAACCAAAAGTTGAAGTTGTTGCTCCAATTTCAGCCCCCATGTTACAAATAGTTCCTTTACCGGTACAAGACATAGAAGTTGCCCCTTCTCCAAAATATTCAACGATTGCCCCAGTACCACCTTTTACAGTAAGAATACCGGCCACTTTAAGAATAACATCTTTTGGAGCAGTCCATCCTGATAATTTACCAGTTAATTTCACTCCAATTAATTTAGGAAATTTAAGTTCCCAGGCCATACCAGACATAACATCTACAGCATCGGCACCACCAACACCAATAGCTACCATTCCTAAACCACCTGCGTTTACAGTGTGAGAATCGGTACCAATCATCATACCTCCAGGAAAAGCATAATTTTCAAGTACTACCTGGTGAATAATTCCGGCTCCCGGTTTCCAGAAACCAATTCCGTATTTATTAGAAACTGACGATAAAAAGTCGAAAACCTCATTACTTTGCGTTTTTGCTCTGGCCAAATCAGTTGCGGCATCTACTTTTGCCTGAATCAAGTGATCACAGTGCACCGTTGTAGGAACTGCTACTTTAGATTTACCTGCATGCATAAATTGCAATAATGCCATTTGTGCAGTTGCATCCTGACACGCTACTCGATCTGGTGCAAAATCTACATAATCAATTCCTCTTCCAAACGCCTTCTCTGGATTTCCATCCCAAAGGTGATTGTACAAAATTTTCTCCGTTAAAGTAAGTGGACGACCAACAATCTCGCGTGCTTTATCAACACGACCCGGCATGTTCTCATACACTTTTTTAATCATTTCAATATCAAAAGCCATAAGTATATAATTGTTTTTGTTTTTTATTCTATTTTGAACATGACAAGTTACAAAAAATAGAAGAGCTATAAAAGAAAAAGCCCGAGTTTATCGCTCGGGCTTTCTATATATAATGATTATAACTAATCCTATATTTATTACATAACTAACTGTTTATTAGATGGTGCAAACTTGGTTAAGTTAATACCGTCTACTGCAGTTGTATATTCGTCTAATGTTGGAGTTCTGCCTAAAATTGTAGATAAAACTACAACTGGAGTAGAAGAAAGTAATGATTCTCCTTTTTTACCATCAGCGTCTTCTACAACTCTGCCTTGGAAAAGACGAGTTGAAGTTGCCATTACAGTATCTCCTTTTGCTGCTTTTTCCTGGTTACCCATACAAAGGTTACATCCTGGACGCTCTAAATACAACATGTTTTCGTATTCAGTACGTGCTGCACCTTTTGGAGCGTTATCATCGAATTCGAAACCAGAGTATTTTTGCAATACTTCCCAGTCACCTTCAGCTTTAAGTTCATCTACGATATTATATGTAGGAGGCGCTACTACAAGCGGTGCCAAGAATTCTACTTTACCTTTTTGCTCTTCGATGTTTTTAAGCATTTGAGCTAAAATTTTCATATCTCCTTTGTGAACCATACAAGAACCGATAAATCCAAGATCTACTTTTTTCACTCCTCCATAGAAAGAAAGAGGTCTGATAGTATCGTGAGTATATCGTTTAGAAACATCAATATTGTTTACGTCTGGATCAGCAATCATTGGCTCAGAAATCTGGTCAAGATCAACAACCACTTCAGCGTAATATTTAGCGTTTGAATCTGGAGTTAATGCTGGTTTTTCAGCTGATTTAATCTCTGCAATTCTCTTATCTGCTTTGTTGATCAACCCTTGAAGAACGTGTTTATCGTTATCCATTCCTTTGTCGATCATGATCTGGATTCTGCCTTTTGCAATTTCCAATGATTCAATTAAAGTATCATCTTCAGAAATACAAATAGACGCTTTTGCTTTCATCTCTGCAGTCCAGTCTGTAAATGTAAATGCCTGGTCAGCAGTAAGAGTCCCGATATGAACCTCAATAATTCTGCCTTGGAATACATTTTCCCCACCAAACTGATGAAGCATCTGAGCTTGTGTAGCATGAACCACATCACGGAAATCCATATATCCTTTCATATCTCCTTTGAAAGTTACTTTTACTGATTCCGGAATTGGCATTGAAGCCTCACCAGTAGCTAATGCAAGAGCAACCGTTCCTGAGTCAGCACCAAAAGCAACACCTTTTGACATTCTTGTATGAGAGTCACCACCAATAATGATAGCCCACTCATCGATAGTAATATCATTAAGAACTTTATGGATTACGTCTGTCATAGCGTGATAAACACCTTTCGGGTCACGAGCAGTGATCAAACCAAAATCGTTCATGAATTTCATTAATTTTGGAATGTTTGCCTGAGCTTTTTTATCCCAAACCGAAGCAGTATGACAACCTGATTGGTAAGCACCGTCAACAATTGGTGAAATTACCGTAGCCGCCATAGATTCTAATTCCTGAGCAGTCATAAGACCTGTAGTATCTTGCGAACCTACGATATTAACCTCTACACGAACATCTGAACCTGCGTGCAATACTTTACCAGGAGCAATTCCTACTGCATTCTTGTTGAAGATTTTTTCTACAGCAGTAAGACCTTGTCCTTCGTGTGAAATTTCTTTTGAAGCAGCAAATACAAGAGGAGCTTCAATACCTAAAACTTTTGCCGCAAGTGTTTGAAGTTTTTTACCAAATACAATAGCATAAGAACCACCAGCTTTAATAAATTCTAATTTCTGAGGAGTAAACGCCTTAGAAATATCTATTAGCTCCTGGTCGCCATTGTAAAGTTTTTTCTCTTTAATATTGATTGTAAGCACTGTACCTGTTTCAACAGAATACGTTTGCTCTAATATTGGTTCATCGTTTTCATTACGAACAACGTTACCATCTGAATCTGTTTTTTTAACCCAGTTTTTAAGATCTAGTCCAATACCGCCTGTAACGTCTACAGTTGTTAAGAAAATTGGAGAGATTCCATTAGTTCCTGCAACGATTGGAGCGATATTAACGAATGGAATATATGGGCTTGCTTGTTTACCTGTCCAAAGTGCTACATTATTTACACCAGACATTCTTGAAGAACCTACTCCCATAGTTCCTTTCTCAGCAATTAACATCACACTTTTATCAGGATGCTGCGCTTGTAAAGCTCTAATTTCCTGCTGTGCCTGTGGAGTAATCATACATTGACCGTGAAGTTCACGATCTGAACGTGAGTGAGCCTGGTTACCCGGAGAAAGTAAATCTGTTGAAATATCTCCTTCACCAGCAATAAAAGTAACTACTTTAACTTCGTCAGCTACATCTGGAAGTTTTGTAAAAAACTCAGCCTGTGCGTAACTTTCCAAAATTTCTTTGGCAATCGGATTATCATTTTTAAATGCTTCTATCAAACGGTCAGTGTCAGCCTCGTAAAGGAAAACTTGTGTTTTAAGAACTTTTGCCGCTTCTTTTGCAATAGCAGTATCATTTCCCAGAGCTAAATCAAGCAGTACTTCAATAGAAGGCCCGCCTTTCATGTGTGATAATAACTCAAAAGCAAAAGCAGGGGTGATTTCTTTTACTACAGATTGACCAAGAATAATCTCTTTTAAAAACTTAGCTTTTTCACCAGCAGCGCTTGTGGTCCCTGGTAAAGTATTGTAAATAAAAAACTTAAGAGAATCCTCTCTGTATTCATTATCTAAATCTTTAATTTGTGCAATAATTTCGCTTAATAATTCAGCTGTATCAATTGGCTTAGGGTGAAGTCCTTGATTTTTTCTTTCTTCAATTTCTTGAATATAATCCTTATAAATGTTCATAATTAAGGCAGATTTATTTTTTTGATGCAAATTTAAACATTAAAGCCGATAATTAAAAAAAATATAATAGAAGTCGCCTTTTCAAAAATTATTATTGTTAAAAAACGATTTTCACTGCTTGTTTTTGTCAATATATCAATTTTATATTAAAATAATGAATTATTGATATTTTAAAATCTTTTCTTTAACAAAGTCGAAATTTAGTGTTACAAACTATGTGAGATTTTACCTCTGTTTTAGCTAAGAAACTTTCTAAATAAGAATTTATAACGTTATAGTTGCGATTTATTGATCCTGTTTAGAAAATTTCACAGCACCTCAAGGTTAATAATTATTTCAGCTTTTTTACAGCATAAAAAAAAGCCTGATGATAAATCATCAGGCTTTTGTAAAATATATTTTTTGAATTTACATCAGCTTTTTAATAATAACTTCCTCAGTTATTCCTTCAGCATCTGCTTTATAATTTTTAATAATTCTGTGACGTAGAATTCCGGTTGCAACAGCTTTTACATCTTCAATATCGGGTGAAAACTTACCATTAAAAGCAGCATGAGCTTTTGCAGCCAATATTAAATTTTGCGAAGCTCTTGGTCCTGCTCCCCAATCCAGATAATTTTTTACAAAATCTTTTGTCAAAGCATTGTCCGGACGAGTTTTACTTACTAAAGTTACAGCATATTCGATAACATTATCAGCCACAGGAATTCTGCGGATTAAATGCTGGAAATCTATAATTTCCTGAGCAGTAAACAAAGGTCTAATTTCGACTTTATTATCAGACGTTGTTTGTTTTACAACTTTTACTTCTTCTTCAAAAGTTGGATATTCTAATTTAATTGCAAACATAAAACGGTCTAATTGAGCCTCCGGCAAAGGATAAGTCCCTTCCTGCTCAATTGGGTTTTGTGTAGCCAAAACAAAATACGGCAAATCTAACTTATAATTCTGCCCTG
The DNA here is from genome assembly GCF_001879205.1 of Flavobacterium johnsoniae. Lineage (GTDB taxonomy): Bacteria > Bacteroidota > Bacteroidia > Flavobacteriales > Flavobacteriaceae > Flavobacterium > Flavobacterium johnsoniae_A. The sequence goes on along the minus strand of NZ_MLFK01000006.1, from coordinate 381,783 downwards.
CAATTGTAACTGAACGCTCCTGCATTGCTTCCAGCAAAGCTGCCTGTGTTTTAGGAGGCGTTCTGTTAATCTCGTCGGCCAAAACGATATTAGAGAAAATTGGTCCTTTTATAAATTTAAAGTGTCTGCTTTCATCTAAAATTTCACTTCCTAAAATATCCGAAGGCATTAAATCCGGTGTAAACTGAATTCTTTTAAAATCTAATCCTAAAGCCTGAGACAAAGTATTTATCATTAATGTTTTTGCCAAGCCGGGAACACCAATTAAAAGTGCATGACCTCCAGAAAATATACAAAGTAAAATTTGGTCAATTACGGCGTCCTGCCCTACAATGATTTTTGCTATTTCGTTTTTTAATTCGTTACGTTTCTGAACTAAGTTGTGAATTGCTGTTACGTCAGACATTTATGAATGTATTTAAAATTAAAAAGAGTTAGTTTAATGAATTCATAAAACTAACTCTTTTTCTTTATTTAATAAAAATTATTTTTTCAACCAATTGTTAGCAAATGTACAATCTCTGTATTCTCCAATAATTTTAATGTAAGTGTCCTTAATTTTAGTATCAAACCATTTTGCAATTGCATTGATCTGCTTTTCTTTTAATGCCAATTCTTTAATTTTTGTATAATCTTTGGCATAATCTGCTGTATGTTCATCAATTCTGTTAGTAACAGTAATTAATTTATACGTTTTCTTTCCTTTATCATCTACATTTAAAAGTGGTTGCGAAATTTCGTCATCTTTTAAATTTGAAACCTGACTGTATAAAGTTGGATCCATTTTAGTTAACTCAAAACGAGTATCCTGTGTATTTGGATTTACTAAAGTTCCTCCGTTTGCTCTTGTTTCTTTTTCATCAGATTCTGTTCTGGCTGCTTCTGCAAAAGAAATCTCTTTGTTTATAATTTTAGCTCTGATGTTTGTGATTCTTTCTTTTGCTTCTTTTAAAGCACTTTCAGAAACAGTTGGAGCAATTAATATATGACGTAATTCGACTTCTTGTCCTTTTATTTTATCAACCATAATGATATGGAATCCAAAAGTAGTTTCAAATGGCGCTGAAATTTCACCTTCCTGCAAACTAAAAGCAACATCTTTAAATTCTTTTACGAAAGGTGTTTTACGCGTCATTTTGTAATAACCTCCATTAGGCGAAGATCCAGGATCTTGTGAATACAAAACAGCTTTTGTTGCAAAACTAGAACCTTCTAAAACGTCTTTTCGAATAGCATTTAATCGATCTATTACTTTTTGCTTGTCTTCTTTAGAAACTGCTGGGTCAACCACGATCTGCGCTACTTCCATCTCAGCTCCAAAAGTTGGCAATTCTTCTTTCGGGATTTTTTTAAAGAAATTACGAACTTCCTCAGGAGTAATTTCTACATCCTTAACAATTTTATCTCTCATTTCTGAGGCTAATTTTTGCTCTTTTAAGATATCAGCAAAATAGGTTTTAAATTCCTCAACAGAACTTTTTTTGTAATATTCAACTACTTTATTAATGTCTCCAACCTGTTGAATCATATAGTTCAAACGCTCATCCATCATGCTTCTAACTTCAGCATCACTCACAATAATACTATCCTGAATTGCCTGATGTGCATAAAGTTTATCTTCTAACAGTTTTCCAAGCATTTGGCATCTTGTAATATCTTTTATATTACCTCCTTGGCTTGCGATTTCCAAATATCCTTTATCAATATCAGAATCTAAAACAATATAATCTCCAACTGTAGCGATAATACCGTCTATTTTTTGTTTTCCATGCGGAACTTCAACCGGTTTCTCAGCTACAACATCCTTAATAATTTCCTGAGCTGAAATTATGGAGTTGAAAAAAAGTAAAAAACACATTGTTAAGACTAACTTATAATCAATCGTTTTTAGCTGTAATTTTTTTAATAACATTATTTTAAATTTAATTTGGATGTAAAGATCTGTATGTAAAATTTAATAAGCTATTATTTGTTTTCAAAAGTTATTCTGAAAAACTAAATAATTCACTTTTATTTCTTTTATATAAAACGAACAAAAATAACAATTCAATTACATAATACAACTATCAGCCATAGTATTAACAAAAAATTATGTGGAACTTAATCAAATTGAATACCTGAGGTTTTCATTCTTCCCACTTTTTGTTCGTCAAAAATATATTTAACAAAACTCACTTAAGTATAAAGAGTTAATTTATAACCAAATAAAAAAAAGTTGTAAACACTACAACGTTTTCGTTGTAAAACTATTTTCCTACAAAAACCAATCGAATTAAAAAACTTCTACTTTAGATGCAGAATTATTAATTTATATCTGTAAAAAATAAGGATTTATTCTTTTTACACTATTAAAACTAATAATTACAAACTTTACAATTTAACCTTAACCACATCTATTATGAAAAAACCTATTGCAAGATTATGTTTCATTACTGCAATTACAGGATTGCTGTTTTCCTGTTCACAAAATGAAATAAATGATGCTGACTTAAAAACAGAAAGTCAGCAGTTTAAAATTATCGACGTTACCCATCACGACGGAAAACCTTTCAGCACTGGCAAATCTTCTTCTGTAACCGGAAAATATGTTGATAATCCCGGTGGAGGTGTTATGATGCAGGCTTTTTACTGGGATGTTCCTGCGGGCGGAAACTGGTGGAATACCGTAAGCAGTAAAGTAACAGCGTGGTCAAATGCCGGAATTGGTTCTATTTGGCTTCCTCCTGCATCGAAAGCACAAAACGGAGCTTTTTCTATGGGATATGATCCTACGGATTATTTTGATTTTGGAGACTACAATCAAAACGGTTCCGTTGAAACCAGATTTGGTTCAAAAACTGAATTAGTAAATTTAATTACGAATGCACATGCCGAAAACATGAAAGTTTATGCTGATATTGTAATCAACCATAATAGCGGTGGACAGTCAGAAGCCAATCCTTTTACGGGAACTAACACCTGGACAAATTTCAGCGGTGTTGCTTCGGGAAAATTTACTCGTAATTATAATGACTTTTATAAAAACAGCTACGGAAATAACGATGAAGGTGCTTTTGGCGGTTTTCCGGATTTATGCCATGCAAATCCACACGTACAGGATTGGCTTTGGCTGAGAGCTGATGGAGTTGGTAAATATTACAAAAACACTATGAAATTTGACGGCTGGCGATTTGATTATGTAAAAGGATTTGGTGCATGGGTTGTAAATGCATGGAATGCTAATGTAGGTGGTTTTTCGGTTGGGGAATTATGGGATTCAAATGTAAACGTATTAAATGACTGGGCTAATAATGCCAATAGTTCTGTTTTTGATTTTGCTTGTTATTACAAAATGAATGATGCTTTTGACGGAAACAATCTTGCATTATTGAACGATGACATGATGTGGAAACGTAATCCGTATAAAGCCGTGACTTTTGTAACCAATCACGATACAGATGAAATTTGGAGCAAAATGTTAGCTTACTCCTATATATTAACTCACGAAGGTTATCCAACCATTTTCTATAGAGATTACGAAGAATGGCTGGATAAAAACAAGCTAAACAACTTAATCTGGATTCATAACAATAAAGCAACCGGTACGACTTCTATCTTATATTCTGATAATGATGAATATGTAGCGAGAAGAAACGGATACAACGGAAATCCGGGACTGGTGGTATACATCAATAACTCTGATACCTGGCAGGAAAGATGGATTCAAACCAATTGGGCCAATACTCAAATCAAAGATTTTACAGGAAACTCAACCTGGTATCCCACAACTCAGGCAGACAAATGGGTTAAAATACAATGTCCTCCACGAGGATATTCAATTTGGTCAATTAATCAGTAATTTTAAAATGACTATTTAAGGCTGTTGCAAAACAGCCTTATTTTTTTTCCAAAAAAGAATCTTTAGGAGAAAGACTTCCCAAATTAAGAAGTGAATATTTTTATTAAGCGGTAATTAATAGTATTTTTGCAACCTATTTATACAAAATATGAGCTTTTTAAAAGAAATACAACGCAGAAGAACATTTGGAATTATCTCGCATCCCGATGCCGGTAAAACAACATTAACAGAAAAGTTATTGTTATTTGGAGGGGCGATTCAAGAAGCAGGAGCTGTAAAAAACAATAAAATTAAAAAGGGAGCAACGAGTGATTTCATGGAAATCGAGCGCCAGAGAGGTATTTCGGTTTCGACTTCTGTACTTGCTTTTAATTATAAAGACAAAAAAATCAATATCCTTGATACTCCAGGTCACAAGGATTTTGCCGAAGATACTTTTAGAACTTTAACCGCTGTTGATAGTGTAATTGTTGTTATTGACGTTGCAAAAGGGGTTGAGGAACAAACTGAAAAATTGGTTTCAGTTTGTAGAATGCGTAACATTCCTATGATTGTTTTCATCAATAAATTAGATCGTGAAGGTAAAGATGCTTTTGATTTGATGGATGAAGTAGAACAAAAATTGGGATTGAAAGTTACACCTTTAAGTTTCCCAATTGGTATGGGGTACGATTTTCAGGGAATTTACAATTTATGGGAAGAAAACATCAATCTTTTTAGCGGAGACAGCCGTAAAAACATTGAAGAAACAATTGCTTTTTCTGATGTTCAAAATAATCCTGAACTAGATAAAATTGTTGGCCAAAAAGCTGCTGAAAAACTTCGAGAAGAATTAGAGTTAATTGATGAAGTATATCCTAAATTTGAACGTCAGGATTATCTTGATGGAAAAATCCAGCCTGTATTTTTTGGTTCAGCTTTAAATAATTTTGGAGTTCGCGAATTACTAGATTGTTTTGTAACAATTGCTCCTTCTCCAAGACCAAAAGATTCTGAAACTCGTTTGGTTGATCCTGCAGAAGAAAAAATGACTGGTTTTGTATTTAAAATCCATGCTAATATGGATCCAAAACACAGAGACCGTTTAGCATTTATTAAAATTGTTTCGGGAACTTTTGAAAGAAACAAACCTTATTATCACGTTCGTCAGAAGAAAAATTTAAAATTCTCGAGTCCGAATGCATTTTTTGCAGAGAAAAAAGAGATTGTAGATATTTCATATCCTGGTGATATTGTAGGTTTGCATGATACCGGAAACTTTAAAATTGGAGATACCTTAACAGAAGGTGAAGTAATGAGCTTTAAAGGAATTCCAAGTTTCTCTCCGGAACACTTTAGATATATCAACAACGCCGATCCGATGAAAGCTAAGCAATTAGAAAAAGGAGTCGATCAGTTAATGGATGAAGGTGTGGCCCAGTTATTTACTTTAGAGATGAACAATCGTAAAGTTATTGGAACTGTTGGAGCACTTCAGTATGAGGTTATTCAGTATCGTTTAGAGCACGAATACGGAGCAAAATGTACTTACGAAAACTTCCCTGTACATAAAGCCTGCTGGGTAAAACCTGATGATGCTAAAAACGAAGAATTCAAAGAATTTAAGCGAATCAAACAAAAATTCCTGGCTCACGATAAATACGGACAATTGGTATTTTTAGCCGATTCTGATTTTACAATTCAAATGACACAAAGTAAATATCCAAGCGTTAAGTTATATTTTACTTCTGAGTTTGATTAATATTTTTTGTTTAAAGAAAAATTACAAAAGGCTGTCAATTTATTTAGACAGCCTTTTGTATTTACATTCTCCAATATGTAAATTTAATTATTGCCCGTTATAATTAATTCCTAATCCGCCGGCAATATAAATTTTAGTCAGTTCTTCTGATGCAATAATGATATTTTGCTTCCATACATTTCCTTTAACCGATTTTATGTTAAAAGGGATTTCTTTAGCAAGATAATAGTCATTTCCGCTTATTGTAACCATAAGTGTTTTACTGTCTTTTGGAACTGCTGTTGTTATAGAAAATTCTCCAGTTTTTGGATTTACTTTTACCGCATTTCCTGAATTATTAATAGCAATTGTTAAATTAGAATATGCTTCTCCTCCAAATGGTCTATTAGACTTCGATTCAATTAATCTACCTTTAATTGTGATCAAAATCTCCTTGTTTACCGTTTGGTTATGAGCTACTTTACCTAATCTATACATAATAGGTGCTGCATAGGATTCTTCAGTTTTAACGGATTCCTTTTCCTGCGCAGTAAGATTTGAAGCTAATAAAACAGATGCTGCAACCGCTGCATATTTAAGATTATGAATTCTAGAAGTTTCATTGTATTGAAATTCTTCTTCCAGTTGAGTTACTTTTAGTCGGGCACAAATATTTTTGTCTTTAGTTTCGGCAATGAATTTAGCAACCTCTGAATTTGTTTTTCTACTCAAATCAACTACATTCTTCATACAAGAATTGCAAAATGAACCATTTGCATTAGGAATCATTTTGTCAAAATTTTCAGAACAAGGGTTTGCTATTTCTAAAGTGAATTTCTTTTTCATACGATACTTATTTAAATTAAAACCTTTTGAACCGGCTCTTACTTATATAGAGTATATTTTTAATGAAAAGGTTGGGAAGAAAACGAAAATAATTTTCACATTCAACTTAATCACTTAATTTTCAAGTATAAAAAAAGCGCTAATGTAAATAATTAGCGCTTTTTTTTAATTTGAATTAATTAACCTTACTAAGTCATTATATTTCAAAAATTAATTTTTTCTAGGAACAGCCAATTTAAAACAATACGTCGGCGAAAAGAAATTTTTCCGATTAAAGTAAATTAAATCAGACAAACTGCATTTATATTTTGATTTTACCTCAAAAAAAAAGCCCCATTAAAAAATGGGGCTTTAAAATTTATGCTTGTCCTGCCGGACCAAAATTAAGTGGTATTGGAGCTTGTTCTGTCTCTTTGATTTCGCCGTGGGCTGCTTCAAATCGATGAATATTTTCGCCAATGGCTCTTAATAATCTCTTAGCATGTTGTGGTGTCAAGACAATTCTTGACTTTACCTTGGCTTTAGGAATACCTGGCATAATGCTCACAAAATCTAAAACAAACTCTGATGAGGAGTGATTAATAATCGCAAGGTTAGAATAAATTCCTTCTGCGATAGTTTCGTCTAACTCAATATTAATTTGCTCTTGTTGTTGTTTCGGATTACTCATAGTTTCCCTAATTAATAAATGTATTCTTCTTTATTAGCCATCATTTCATTGTAATCGTCTTTAGATCCTACGATAGTGTTATCGTACTCTCTCATACCAGTTCCCGCGGGAATTCTGTGTCCAACAATTACATTTTCTTTTAATCCTTCTAAATCATCTACTTTACCAGCTACTGCAGCTTCGTTAAGTACTTTTGTTGTTTCTTGGAAAGAAGCAGCAGAGATGAATGATTTAGTTTGTAACGAAGCTCTTGTAATACCTTGAAGAACTGGCGTTGCAGTTGCAGTAATTACGTCTCTTGCTACAACAAGATTTTTATCATTTCGTTTCAATAATGAGTTTTCATCACGTAATTCACGAGGAGAAATAATTTGACCTGGTTTCAATACAGCAGAATCTCCAGCATCTTCAACTACTTTCATACCATATAATTTATCGTTTTGAACGATGAAATCTTTAGTGTGAATTAATTGATCTTCTAGGAATAATGTATCTCCTGGATCCTGAACTCTTACTTTACGCATCATTTGACGAATAACTACCTCAAAGTGCTTGTCATTAATTTTTACCCCTTGTAAACGGTAAACCTCTTGAATTTCATTTACCAAATACTGTTGAACAGCAGCCGGTCCTTGAATTCTTAAGATATCATCTGGTGTAATTGCACCATCAGACAATGGAACTCCCGCTCTTACGAAGTCATTTTCTTGTACTAAGATCTGGCTTGAAAGTTTAACTAAATACTTTTTAATTTCACCAAATTTAGATTCGATAACGATCTCACGGTTACCTCTTTTGATTTTTCCAAAAGAAACAACACCATCAATTTCAGATACAACTGCTGGGTTTGAAGGGTTACGAGCCTCAAGCAACTCAGTAATTCTTGGTAAACCTCCCGTGATATCGCCTGCTTTAGAAGAACGACGAGGGATTTTCACTAATACTTTACCTGCTTTAATTTTCTCACCGTTTTCAACCATTAAGTGTGCACCTACTGGTAAGTTGTAAGAACGAATCAATTCACCTTCTTTACCATAAACTAATAAAGTTGGAATTAATTTTTTGTTTCTAGCCTCAGAAATTACTTTTTCCTGGAAACCAGTCTGCTCATCGATCTCAACCATGAATGATTGTCCTTGTTCTAAATCCTCGTAAGCAATTTTACCAGTAAATTCAGAAACAATTACACCATTATAAGGGTCCCATTTACAGATTACAGTTCCTTTAGCAACAGTTTCTCCGTCTTTAACAAAGATACTAGAACCGTAAGGAATATTATGTGTATTTAAGACGATTCCAGTTTTCTCGTCAACTAATTTTAATTCAGTTGAACGTGATACTACGATATCTACCGCATTACCTTCGCTGTCTTCACCTTTAACAGTTTTTAAATCTTCAATCTCAAGTCTACCGTTGAATCTTGTAATAATACTAGACTCTTCAGAAATACCTCCTGCAACCCCTCCAACGTGGAACGTACGAAGTGTTAACTGTGTACCTGGCTCACCAATAGACTGAGCTGCAATAACTCCAACAGCTTCACCTCTTTGTGTCATCTTACCAGTAGCTAAGTTTCTACCGTAACATTTAGCACAAATACCTTTTAAAGCTTCACAAGTTAATGGAGATCTAACCTCTACTTTTTCAATTGGAGAAGCTTCGATAGTTCTCATAATTGCTTCAGTAATTTGCTGGCCAGATTGAACCATTACTTCATTAGTAAGTGGGTTTATAACATCTTGCAATGCAACACGTCCTAAAATTCTTTCTCCTAATGATTCAACGATTTCCTCATTTTTCTTCAATGCAGCAACTTCAACACCTCTTAAAGTTCCACAATCTTCAATGTTAACAATAACATCTTGAGAAACGTCATGAAGCCTTCTTGTTAAGTAACCAGCATCGGCCGTTTTAAGAGCCGTATCCGCAAGACCTTTACGAGCACCGTGAGTAGAAATAAAGTACTCAAGGATCGAAAGACCTTCCTTAAAGTTAGAAAGAATCGGGTTTTCAATAATCTCACCACCACCAGCAGTAGATTTTTTAGGCTTAGCCATCAAACCACGCATACCAGTTAACTGACGAATCTGTTCTTTAGAACCCCTCGCCCCAGAGTCAAGCATCATATATACAGAGTTGAAACCTTGCTGGTCTTCTCTAATATTTTTCATTGCTAATTCTGTCAACTGAGCATTTGCAGAAGTCCATACGTCAATAACTTGGTTGTAACGTTCGTTATTGGTGATAAGACCCATGTTATAGTTGGTTGAGATACCTTCAACTTGCTCTCTGGCATCTGCAATCAATTTAGTTTTTTGTTCTGGAATTCTAATATCACCTAAAGAGAATGATAAACCTCCTCTAAATGCGAATTTATAACCCATATCTTTCATATTATCCAAGAAAGCTGCCGTTGTAGGTACATCAGTCACACTTAAAATGTGTCCGATAATATCTCTAAGGTTTTTCTTAGTCAATACGTCATTGATATATCCAGCTGCTTCCGGTACTACTTCGTTAAATAATACACGTCCTGCAGTTGTTTGTATAATTTTGTACACTAACTCTCCAGCGTCATTAAAATCTTTTGCTCTAATTTTTACACGAGCATTCAATTCTAATCTACCTTCGTTTAATGCGATGTTTACTTCTTCAGCAGAATAGAAAGTCAAATCCTGACCTAAAATCTTATGATCTTCTGTAGAAATACGTTCTTTGGTCATATAATAAAGACCCAAAACCATGTCCTGAGATGGTACCGTAATAGGTGCACCATTTGCAGGGTTCAAGATATTATGAGACGCAAGCATTAATAATTGAGCCTCTAAAATAGCTTCTGGTCCTAATGGTAAGTGAACCGCCATCTGGTCACCATCGAAATCGGCGTTGAAAGCCGTACATACTAATGGGTGCAATTGGATCGCTTTTCCTTCAATTAATTTTGGCTGGAAAGCCTGAATACCAAGTCTGTGTAACGTAGGAGCACGGTTAAGCAATACTGGGTGTCCTTTAATTACATTTTCTAGAATATCCCAAACTACCGGCTCTTTTTTGTCAATGATTTTCTTAGCAGATTTTACAGTTTTTACAATACCTCTTTCAATCAATTTACGGATAACGAAAGGTTTGTATAACTCAGATGCCATATCTTTTGGCAATCCGCATTCGAATAATTTTAACTCAGGACCAACAACAATTACCGAACGAGCAGAATAATCCACACGTTTTCCAAGTAAGTTTTGACGGAAACGTCCTTGCTTACCTTTTAAGGAATCAGATAAAGATTTTAATGGTCTGTTAGATTCTGTTTTAACAGCAGAAGCTTTACGAGTGTTATCAAATAATGAATCTACAGATTCCTGTAACATACGTTTCTCGTTTCTCAAGATAACCTCTGGAGCTTTAATCTCCATTAATCTTTTCAAACGGTTGTTACGGATGATTACACGACGGTATAAGTCATTTAAATCTGAAGTTGCAAAACGACCTCCATCAAGCGGCACAAGCGGACGTAATTCTGGCGGGATAACAGGAACCACTTTCATAATCATCCATTCAGGACGATTTTCGCGGTTTTCGTTAGACTCACGGAAAGACTCAACAACTTGTAATCTTTTTAAAGCTTCCGTTTTACGTTGTTTAGATGTTTCGTTGTTAGCACTGTGTCTTAATTCATAAGATAAAGCATCTAAATCAATACGAGCTAATAAATCCATAATACACTCTGCTCCCATTTTGGCAACAAATTTATTTGGATCTAAATCATCTAAATATTGGTTTTCCTGCGGAAGAGTATCTAAAATATTCAAATATTCTTCTTCAGTTAAGAAATCTAATCTTTGTAATGATTCTCCATCTGCATTTTTAGCAATACCAGCCTGGATTACTACATATCTTTCGTAGTAAATGATCATATCTAATTTCTTAGATGGAAGACCAAGTATATAACCAATTTTGTTTGGAAGAGAACGGAAATACCAGATATGAGCAATTGGCACAACAAGGTTGATGTGTCCTACTCTATCACGACGTACTTTTTTCTCAGTAACTTCAACACCACAACGGTCGCAGATGATACCTTTGTAACGAATTCTTTTATACTTACCACAAGCACATTCGAAATCTTTTACTGGTCCGAAGATTCTTTCGCAGAAAAGTCCGTCACGCTCTGGTTTGTGAGTTCTATAGTTAATAGTTTCCGGCTTTAAAACCTCTCCTCTTGATTCTTTCAAGATAGATTCTGGTGAAGCCAATCCAATAGAAATTTTGTTAAATCTTTTTACCGGATTCTTATCTTTATTATTGTTTCTGTTATTCATCATAGTTTTTACTATTGATTTATTTGCAATTAAAAAATTGATTTAGATTTATAATCTACTCTTAAAAAAATAAGAGTTAATCATTCAGCTACTACCTCGGATTACTTCTCTAAACCTCAAGATTTAAACTTGAAGTGCTAGTTATAAAATGCCTCGCATTGTTATAAAAAATCGGAACGGTTTACGGGTATAAATCTTTAAAAACTTCTAACATTTAGTAAACAGCCGCAGTCTCAGTTTTCAGTGCTAAACTGAATACTGAGACTGTAAACTGAAAACTTTTATTATTCTTCCAAACGAAGATCTAATCCTAGACCTTTCAATTCGTGCATTAATACATTGAATGATTCTGGTAAACCTGGTTCTGGCATAGTTTCTCCCTTAACGATTGCTTCGTAAGTTTTAGCTCTACCAATAACGTCATCAGACTTAACAGTTAAGATTTCACGTAGTGTACTAGAAGCTCCATAAGCCTCAAGTGCCCAAACCTCCATCTCTCCAAAACGCTGACCTCCAAATTGAGCTTTACCTCCAAGTGGCTGCTGCGTAATCAATGAGTATGGTCCGATAGAACGTGCGTGCATCTTATCATCAACCATGTGTCCTAATTTAAGCATGTAAATTACACCCACAGTCGCTTTTTGTGCAAAACGCTCTCCAGTTCCACCATCATAAAGATATGTATGGCCAAAACGTGGTACGTTAGCTTCATCAGTCAAAGCATTGATCTCGTCTAGAGAAGCACCGTCAAAAATTGGAGTAGCAAATTTTCTACCCAAGTTCATACCAGCCCATCCAAGAACAGTTTCATAAATCTGACCAATGTTCATACGTGAAGGTACCCCAAGTGGATTCAATACGATATCTACCGGTGTTCCGTCTTCAAGGAAAGGCATATCTTCATGACGAACGATTCTAGCAACAATACCTTTGTTACCGTGACGTCCTGCCATTTTATCCCCTACTTTCAGTTTACGTTTTTTAGCAATATAAATCTTAGCTAATTTCAAGATTCCAGATGGTAATTCATCCCCAACTGTAATAGTGAATTTTTCTCTTCTTAAAGATCCTTGTAAGTCGTTCAGCTTAATTTTATAGTTATGAATCAAATCATTAACCATTTTATTTGTAGCATCATCAGCAACCCATTGACCTTTGCTTAAGTGAGCAAAATCTTCTACTGCGTAAAGCATTTTTTGAGTATATTTTTTACCTTTTGGTAAAACTTCTTCACCCAAATCATTCATTACACCCTGAGATGTTTTTCCGTTAACGATCAGGAATAATTTTTCAACTAATCTGTCTTTTAATTCAACAAATTTAGTTTCAAATTCCATTTCTAAAGCGCCTAAAGCATCTTTATCCTGAGTACGTTTACGTTTATCTTTTACGGCTCTTGCAAATAATTTTTTGTCAAGAACTACACCGTGTAAAGATGGAGAAGCTTTTAATGAAGCATCTTTTACATCACCTGCTTTATCCCCGAAGATCGCACGAAGCAATTTCTCTTCCGGAGTAGGATCTGATTCTCCTTTTGGTGTAATTTTTCCGATTAGAATGTCGCCAGGTTTAACCTCGGCTCCAATTCTGATCATACCGTTTTCATCTAAATCTTTAGTAGCTTCTTCAGAAACGTTAGGAATATCGTTTGTTAACTCTTCATTTCCTAACTTAGTATCTCTAACCTCTAATGAATAATCATCAACGTGGATAGATGTAAAAATATCATCACGAACTACTTTTTCAGAAATTACAATCGCATCCTCAAAGTTATAACCTTTCCATGGCATGAACGCAACTTTTAGGTTTCTACCTAAAGCTAATTCTCCATTTTGAGTAGCATAACCCTCTGATAATACTTGTCCAGGAACAACTCTATCACCTTTTCTTACGATTGGTTTCAAGTTGATACTTGTACCTTGATTGGTTTTTCTAAATTTAATTAAGTTGTATGTTTTCTCATCAGCATCAAAACTAACCATTCTCTCGTCTTCTGTACGATCGTATTTAATAGTAATGATATTAGCATCAACATATTCAACAGTTCCATGCCCTTCAGCATTGATTAATACTCTTGAATCTGAAGCTACCTGACGCTCTAAACCTGTACCTACAATTGGTGCTTCAGGACGGATCAAAGGAACTGCCTGACGCATCATGTTTGATCCCATCAACGCACGGTTCGCATCATCATGCTCCAAGAAAGGAATCAATGACGCAGAAATAGATGCAATCTGATTAGGAGCAACGTCTGTATAATGAACTACAGATGGTTCAACAACTGGGAAGTCACCCTCCTCACGAGCAATAACATTGCTAGCTGTAATTTTACCAGTTTCGTCCATTTCAATGTTTGCCTGAGCAATCATTTTTCCTTCTTCTTCTTCAGCACTTAAGTAAATTGGAGTACTTTCTAAATCAACTACACCATTAGTTACTTTACGGTATGGAGTTTCGATGAATCCCATTCCGTTTACTTTTGCATAAACACCAAGAGATGAAATCAAACCAATGTTTGGTCCCTCAGGAGTTTCAATCGGACATAAACGACCATAGTGAGTATAGTGAACGTCACGAACCTCGAAACCAGCTCTTTCTCTCGAAAGTCCACCTGGTCCAAGTGCAGAAAGTCTTCTTTTGTGCGTAATCTCAGCTAATGGATTTGTTTGGTCCATAAATTGAGATAACTGGTTAGTTCCAAAGAAAGAGTTGATAACTGATGATAATGTTTTAGCATTGATCAAATCAATTGGTGTAAACACCTCGTTATCTCTAACGTTCATACGCTCTCTAATAGTTCTAGCCATACGTGCTAAACCTACACCGAATTGTTGAGACAATTGTTCACCAACTGTTCTAACACGACGGTTTGATAAGTGATCAATATCATCAATCTCTGCTTTAGAGTTAATTAATTCGATCAAATATTTTACGATTGTAATGATATCTTCTTTAGTAAGCACCTGCTTATCCATAGGGATATCTAAATCTAACTTTTTGTTCATTCTGTAACGACCAACTTCACCTAAGTTGTAACGTTGATCAGAGAAGAACAATTTATCTATAATACCACGAGCAGTTTCCTCATCAGGCGGTTCAGCGTTACGCAGCTGACGGTAAATGTGCTCTACAGCTTCTTTTTCTGAGTTAGTTGGATCTTTTTGTAATGTATTGTGGATAATAGCATAATCAGCTTGATTATTATCCTCTTTATGTAACAAAATAGATTTAACGTTAGAATCGATGATTTCTTCAACATTATCTTTATCGATAATTGTATCACGATCAAGGATGATTTCGTTACGTTCGATAGAAACTACCTCTCCGGTATCTTCATCAACGAAATCCTCGTGCCATGTATTTAATACACGTGCAGCAAGTCTTCTTCCAATATATTTTTTGATACCTGTTTTAGAAACTTTAATTTCTTCGGCTAAGTCGAAAATTTCAAGGATGTCCTTATCTCTTTCAAAACCAATTGCACGGAATAAAGTTGTAACAGGTAATTTTTTCTTTCTATCGATATAAGCGTACATTACGCTGTTGATATCTGTAGAGAATTCTATCCAAGATCCTTTAAAAGGAATTACTCTTGCAGAATAAAGTTTAGTTCCATTTGCGTGGAATGACTGTCCAAAGAAAACTCCAGGAGAACGGTGTAATTGTGATACTACTACACGCTCGGCACCATTAATTACAAAAGTACCACTTGGAGTCATATAAGGTATTGTTCCAAGATAAACATCTTGTACAATTGTTTCAAAATCTTCGTGTTCTGGATCTGTACAATATAGTTTTAACCTGGCTTTTAAAGGCACACTATAAGTAAGACCTCTCTCTATACATTCTTGAATTGTATAACGCGGCGGATCAACAAAGTAATCTAGGAATTCCAATACAAAGTTGTTTCTTGTATCTGTGATTGGAAAGTTTTCCATGAAGGTGTTGTATAACCCTTCGTTGCCTCTTTCGTCAGATTTCGTTTCTAATTGAAAGAAATCTTTAAAAGATTTAACCTGAACATCTAGAAAATCTGGATAGTCAGGAATATTTTTTGTAGAGGCAAAATTCAATCTTTCAGTCTGATTTGTTATCATCAATGGACAAAATTTTGATTAAAAAAAAGTAATTTTTTTGTGTAAAAACACACTGTTTAATCTATACTTTCTTATTATAATCAATACATCTTTAAAAATAAACCGGTAAAAATAAGTTGTATTTTTTTTCTTCGTATTGATCAAAAACTTTTTCGTATTTTAAACTATTTGATAATAAAACTTGATCTATTTTATTATACGAAAAATGGTTTAGACCCTTGGATGATTCCATCCAAGGTCTAAACCTAGTTCTAAACTGTGTTTTGTTATTTTAACTCAACAACAGCTCCAGCTTCTTCTAATGATTTTTTAAGACCTTCAGCCTCTTCTTTAGAAACACCTTCTTTAACAGTACTTGGAGCACCATCAACTACATCTTTAGCTTCTTTAAGACCTAAACCTGTAAGTTCTTTCACTAATTTTACAACTGCTAATTTAGAAGCTCCAGCTTCTTTTAATACAACTGTAAATTCAGTTTGTGCTTCTTCAGCAGCACCTTCTCCACCACCAGCAGCAACTACTACAGCTGCAGCAGCAGGCTCGATACCATACTCGTCTTTTAATATTGTTGCTAATTCGTTAACTTCTTTAACTGTTAAGTTAACTAATTGTTCTGCGAATTGTTTCAAATCTGCCATTTTTTCTATCGTTTAAAATGATTTGTAAAATTATATTTTGTTTATTGTGCGCTATCTAAGCTGCAAGGAAACATTCCTTACAATAATTATTATGCCTCAGCCTCTTCTTCGCTGCCAGCAAATTTGTTTTGCAAAGCAGAAATAATTCTTTGAGCTGGAGATTGTAATAATCCAATAAGTTCTCCAAGAAGTTCTTCTTTAGATTTAATAGTTGCTAATGCATCTAATTGATTATCTCCGATGTAAATTTCATTATTAATGAAAGCACCTTTTAAAACTGGTTTATCAGATTTCTTACGGAAATCTTTAATGATTTTTCCAGGAGCATTAGCTACATCAGAAATGAAGATAGCACTATTACCAGTCAAAACTGAAGGTAAATCACCATAATCATTAGCAGAAGCTTCCATTGCTTTTGCAAGCAAAGTGTTCTTTACAACTTCTAATTTAATACCTGCTTTAAAACAAGCTCTACGTAAGTTTGAAGTTGTTTCTGCGTTTAATCCAGAAATATCCGATACATAAATAATATTTGTACCAGCTAACTGCGCAGTTAAATTTTCAATCGCGATTGATTTTTCTTCTCTAGTCATACTAAAAATTTTTAACTACCAATTATACTGCTTTTGGATCCAATGCAATAGCTGGACTCATAGTGCTAGTTAAGTGAATACCTTTAATGTAAGTACCTTTAGCAGCAGTTGGTTTAAGTTTTATTAATGTTTGAATAATTTCGTGTGCGTTGTCAACAATTTGCTCAGCTCCAAAAGAAACTTTACCAATTCCTGCGTGAACGATACCAGTTTTATCAACTTTAAAGTCAATTTTACCAGCTTTAACCTCTTGAACAGCTTTTGCAACATCCATAGTTACAGTACCTGTTTTAGGGTTTGGCATTAAACCTCTAGGTCCTAAAATACGACCTAATGGACCTAATTTACCCATAACAGCCGGCATAGTGATGATAACATCAACATCTGTCCAACCGTCTTTAATTTTTTGTAAGTAATCGTCAAGACCAACGTGATCTGCTCCAGCTTCTCTAGCTTCTGCTTCTTTATCCGGAGTAACCAATGCTAATACTTTAACGTCTTTTCCTGTTCCGTGAGGTAAAGTAACTACACCTCTAACCATTTGATTCGCTTTTCTTGGATCTACACCCAAACGAACTGCGATATCAACAGACTCATCAAATTTTGCAGAAGCAACAACTTTCAATAATGCCGCAGCATCTTTTAGAGAGTATAATTTGTTCTTTTCAATTTTTGAAGCAGCCTCTTTTTGCTTTTTTGTTAATTTTGCCATGTCTTTTTCTTAATTAAAAAGGAGCATCTCCTGATACGGTTATACCCATAGATCTAGCTGTTCCAGCAACCATACTCATTGCTTTTTCTACTGTAAAAGCATTTAAGTCTGGCATTTTGTCTTCAGCAATTGCTCTAATTTGTTCCCAAGTAACGCTAGCTACTTTTTTACGGTTAGGCTCACCTGAACCAGATTTTAGCTTTGCAGCTTCCATTAACTGAACCGCTGCTGGAGGAGTCTTAACAACAAAATCGAATGATTTGTCTTTGTACACAGTGATTTGCACTGGACAAATTTTGCCAGGTTTATCCTGAGTTCTAGCATTAAACTGCTTACAAAACTCCATGATATTAACCCCAGCAGCTCCTAAAGCAGGTCCAACCGGTGGCGACGGGTTCGCAGCACCTCCCTTAACTTGTAGTTTAACTACCTTACTAATTTCTTTAGCCATTTTTAAAAAATTTAACATCACAATCAATTGGAAGCGATTGTAATGGATATTATATGTAACAAAAAATTATACTTTTTCAACTTGCATAAAGCTCAATTCTAATGGTGTTTTTCTTCCGAAAATCTTAACCATAACCTCAAGTTTACGCTTTTCTTCATTGATTTTTTCAACTGTACCGTTAAAACCATTGAAAGGACCATCGATCACTTTTACTGTTTCTCCTAAGTTGAAAGGAATAGCACGAGTATCTGTATTTACAGCCAGCTCATCTACTTTACCTAACATACGATTTACCTCCGACAATCTTAAAGGAACAGGTTCTCCTCCTTTAATCTCTCCTAAGAAACCAATTACACTTGTAATAGACTTAATAATATGAGGTATCTCACCAACTAAATTAGCTTCGATCATAACATATCCAGGGAAATACACTTTATCCTTAGACATTTTCTTTCCTTCTTTTACAGTAACCACTTTCTCAGTAGGCACTAAAACTTGGGAAACATAATCACCCATACCTAATCTGGCAATCTCGGTTTCGATGTAAGCTTTAACCTTATTCTCCTGGCCGCTTACAGCTCTAACCACATACCACTTTTTCACATTATTATCTGCCATCACAAAAAAATTATCCTTTTAACCAGTTAAAAAATCCAGCCAAAGCTTTTGCAAAAAATTCGTCTACTCCCCAAGTTGCCAAAGCGAATAGGATCGAAAATACAGCTACGACAATTGTCAATTTTTGAACCTCAGCCCAAGCAGGCCAAGTAACATTTGACTTTAATTCTTCGAAAGCCTCTGATAAATAATTAGTAACTTTTGTCATTTGATATATTTTTTATTGCACGGGCGGAGGGATTCGAACCCCCATCAACGGTTTTGGAGACCGCTATTCTACCCTTGAACTACGCCCGTAATTAAAGCCAGTGACTTCAGTTAAGAAAATCAACTGGCTTTTTTTTATTATTTATAGAATTACTCTACGATTTCAGTAACCTGACCAGCACCAACTGTTCTACCACCCTCACGGATAGCGAAACGTAAACCTACGTTCATAGCGATTGGGCTTAATAAAGCAACTTCAATAGTTAAGTTATCACCTGGCATTACCATCTCTACACCTGCTGGTAAAGAAATAACTCCTGTTACGTCAGTTGTACGTACGTAGAACTGTGGACGGTAGTTATTGTGGAATGGAGTGTGACGTCCACCTTCTTCTTTTTTCAAGATATAAACCTCAGCTTTGAATTTAGCGTGTGGTTTTACTGAACCTGGCTTAATAATAACCATACCTCTTTTGATATCAGCTTTATCAATACCTCTTAACAATAAACCTACGTTATCTCCAGCTTCACCTCTATCAAGGATTTTACGGAACATCTCAACTCCTGTAATAGTAGAAGTTAATTTTTCAGCTCCCATACCAATGATTTCAACAGGATCTCCAGTGTTAGCAACTCCAGTTTCGATACGACCTGTAGCAACAGTTCCACGACCTGTAATTGTAAATACGTCCTCAACTGGCATCAAGAATGGTTTAGCTACGTCACGCACTGGCTCTTCGATCCAAGCATCAACAGCTTCCATTAATTCAATAATTTTAGGAACCCAAGCAGGATCGTTATTCAATCCTCCTAAAGCAGAACCTTGAACTACAGGACCATTATCTCCATCATATTCGTAGAAAGATAATAAATCTCTAATTTCCATTTCAACAAGCTCTAACAACTCAGCATCATCAACCATATCCACTTTGTTCATGAAAACAACGATTCTTGGAATACCAACCTGACGTCCTAAAAGGATGTGCTCACGAGTTTGTGGCATTGGACCATCTGTAGCAGCAACTACTAAGATAGCTCCGTCCATTTGAGCAGCTCCAGTAACCATGTTCTTTACGTAATCCGCGTGACCAGGACAGTCAACGTGAGCGTAGTGACGGTTAGCAGTTTCATACTCTACGTGTGATGTATTAATAGTAATACCTCTTTCTTTCTCCTCTGGAGCGTTATCGATTTGATCAAACGATTTTGCTTGACAGTAACCAGCATCTGACAATACTTTTGTAATTGCAGCAGTTAATGTAGTTTTTCCGTGATCTACGTGTCCAATTGTACCTATGTTTAAGTGCGGTTTGGAACGATTAAAATTCTCCTTTGCCATTTTACTTAATTTTTAATCTTAGTTATATATTAATTTTCAATTTCCTACTTACTTGAGCCAATGTCGGGATTTGAACCCGAGACCTCTTCCTTACCAAGGAAGCACTCTACCCCTGAGCTACACCGGCAGAGAGTTCTGATTTTAGATTTTTGAATTTAGATTTCAGATTTTTGAAAATCTAAAACCTAAAACCTCACCTTCTTTTTTTTGTGGGGAGAGCAGGATTCGAACCTGCGAAGTTCACACAGCAGATTTACAGTCTGCCCTCGTTGGCCGCTTGAGTATCTCCCCTAATTTCCTAAATTTCAATCTTTTAAAGAACCTGTTTCAAATCGCATTTGAAACTTATTTTTGAGCCGATAGAGGGACTCGAACCCACGACCTGCTGATTACAAATCAGCTGCTCTAGCCAGCTGAGCTACATCGGCAATTGCATTAAAAAAGTCCGCTATTTCTAACGGACTGCAAATGTAGCTATTTTATCTTTTAATCAAAACATTTTTTAAAAAAAATTTCAATTATATGTGTGCTCTTATTTTTTCTTTCCTTTTTACCAGCAAACGTTCTAGCGATTCTGCCGAAAGCTCTACAGCCTCTTCGAATGATTTACACTGCTTTTTAACCAAAAATTCATCTCCCGGAACATTAATCTTAATCTCTACTGCCTTATTCTCCTTATCACTTGTTCTCTCCACCTTCAGAAAAACATCTGCCGAAACAACTCGATCATAGTACTTTTCAAGCTTATCCATTCTTTCCTGAATAAAATCCACCAATTTTCTATCAACAGTAAAGTTAACTGCATGAACATCTACCTTCATAATAATAATTTTAGGGTTAAACATTTCAGAATTACTATTTATTTCTTGGATGCGCATCAGAATACACTTTTTTAAGCTCCGCTAAACTATTATGAGTATAAACCTGCGTAGATGCCAAACTCGAATGTCCTAATAATTCTTTAACTGAATTTAAATCTGCTCCGTTATTTAATAAATGAGTCGCAAATGTATGCCTAAGCACATGCGGACTTTTTTTTACTTTCTCAGAGACCCTACTAAAGTAAGAATTTATTAATCGATACACAAAAGATTCACTCAATTTTAACCCTTTTTTCGAAATAAAAAAATAATCCGAATCACGAATTTCTTCAAGCCCAGATCTTTCTTTTAAATACAAATCAATCTGACCCGCAACAACAGACAGAAGCGGCATAATGCGCTCTTTATTTCTTTTTCCCAAAACCTTAATTACATTCGAAGACAAATCAACATTCCTCAACATCAAACCAATCAATTCTGCGCGACGCATTCCCGTGGTATAAAAAAGATCCACAATAAGCTTATCCCTCACCTCTTCAAATCCAAACGGAGAATCCACCCCCAGCATCAAATCATTTACTTCTTTCTCCGAAAAAGGAATCTGAATAATTTTAGGAGTTTTAAGCGATTTATGTTTCAACATCGGATTAACCTCTATTTGCTTTATCTTCAAAAGAAATTTATAAAAAGCCTTTAACGAAGCCATTTTCCTATTTACCGAAACATTAGAAATTTCATTATCTACCAAAGAAACAATCCAGCTTCTAATCTGGCTGTAATTTACCTTTTCCACACCATCCTGTTCAAAACGAGTTTTGTTAAACTCCTCGAACGACTCAACATCTTTCAAATAAGCATTAACCGTATGTGGAGAATATTTTTTTTCCAGCTGCAAATAATCACGAAAGGCTTCTTTATTAGATTGCATAAGAAAGTTAATTTTGATTTACCTTTATATATAAGTAAAACATTTACGTAAGATTATAAAAACAAAAAACCGTTAGCATCAAAGTTAAAACTTTTTGATGACTAACGGTAATTATTTTTGAAAAGCGAAATACTAACTTTCTAAACTATCTTTCAAAGTTTGGATGTAAGCAGCTTTTTGAATTTGAGCTCTTTTTACAACAGAAGGCTTAATAAAAGCAGTACGCGCTCTTAATTGACGAACAGTTCCTGTTTTATCAAATTTTCTTTTATAGCGCTTTAATGCTCTATCGATATTTTCTCCGTCTTTAATTGGTATAATTAACATAATATAGACACCTCCTCTCGTTAAGGCTGCAAATGTAAAAATTAATTATTAAATATGACTTATAAATTGTAAATAATTTTAATAAAATCGTTTTTTATGTGTGCGTGAGGGATTGCAACGGAAATCCTTTTTGTTTTTTTCTTTAAAAACAAAAAGATTGGAGTGAAAAGCCCGACCATAAAAACAAAAGCCACTCAACGTTTGCTGAATGCTTTTGTTTTTATGGGCACGCCCAAACTATTCTTTTAATAAATTCCTGGAAATAACCAGTTTTTGAATTTCTGTAGTTCCTTCACCTATAGTGCATAATTTAGAATCTCTGTAAAATTTCTCAACAGGAAAATCTTTGGTATATCCATAACCACCGTGAATTTGCACTGCTTCATTTGCAATTTTCACGCAAGCTTCAGAAGCATACATTTTGGCCATTGCTCCAGATGTTGTAACAGGTTTATGCTGTTGTTTTAAATAAGCTGCTTTATGCAAAAGCAATTCTGAAGCTTCAATCTCCGTTGCCATATCGGCTAGTTTAAATGAAATTCCCTGAAAATTACTAATTGGCTGACCAAACTGATACCTTTCTTTTGAATACTTTAATGCTGCTTCGTAAGCTCCTTTTGAAATTCCTAATGATAAGGCTCCAATAGAAATTCGTCCTCCATCTAAAATTTTCATTGCCTGAACAAATCCCTGTCCAACTTCACCTAACCTATTTGCATCAGGTACACGGCAATTATCAAAAACCAATTCTGCAGTTTCACTTGCACGCATTCCTAATTTATTTTCTTTTTTACCTGATGAAAATCCCGCCATTCCTTTTTCTAATACAAAAGCTGTCATTCCTTTCGAATCGCCTTTTTCGCCGGTACGAACAATTACAACTGCAACATCACCCGATATTGCATGTGTAATAAAATTTTTGGCTCCATTAATAATCCAGAATTCCCCATCCTTTACAGCTGTTGTATTCATTCCTCCGGCATCAGAACCTGTATTGTGTTCTGTTAAACCCCAAGCTCCAATATATTCGGCAGTTGCCAGTTTTGGCAGAAATTTCTTTTTTTGATCTTCATTCCCAAAAGTCAGGATATGATTAGTACAAAGCGAATTATGAGCTGCCACAGATAACCCTATTGAAGGATCTACTTTTGAAATCTCCTCAACCACGGTAATATATTCATGATAACCCAATCCTGATCCGCCATATTCTTCCGGCACTAAAACACCCATAAATCCCATTTCTCCAAGTTTTTTAAACAAGTCGACAGGAAAAATTTGTGCCTCATCCCACTCCATTATATAAGGTCTTATATTTTTTTCGGCAAACTCTTTTATAGATTGTGCAATCATCGACTGCGTTTCGTTATATTCAAAATTCATTGTTTACTAATTTTTTAGAACTCCAAATATAAACTAATTATTTTTGCTTTTTCAACAGGAAAACCTTTAATTTTTGATAAATCCTCAATATTATTAAAATTTCCATTCATACTTCGATAAGTTACAATTTGTTTTGCAAGAGAATATTTAAAATATGGAAACTGCGATAATTCTTTTAAGGAAGCATCATTTATGGATATTTTTTTAAAATTGGAAGGAATAACAACTTTAAAGTGACTGTTTAATTCTACTATCACTTCGGGCGAAAGCCCCCAAACATCTTTCAACTGCTCCATTGAAACAAATCCTCCTAAAATTTCTTTTTGTCTTAATATTCTAGCAGATAATGTCTCGCCTACACCGTATACTTTAATCAAATCTTCCTGAGCCGCCTGATTTATATCCAGAAGTGCAATTTTTGCTTTAGCAGAGAATACTTTTGGGACATATTCTTTTTTCTCTGTTTTAAAATCATTCTTTTTCTGCTGCGTCCAATCTGGAAATTTAAACTGCGGCGAAAGCACTTTTAATAATGAATCTGAAATTTGTGTTACTTTTTGAAACTCCTCTGCAGAGTTTACATATTTATTTTCTTTTCTGAAAGCCAATAAACGATCAATTTCCTGAACAGACATTCCCAGTTTATATCCTTTATAATCTGAAATAAAATTTGGATTAAACGTATACACCTTATTCTTTTCGTTATTTTTTTCGAGTTTGGCGTTATCTATTTCTGTTTGCAGCGACAGCCATTGAGGCTCTTCAGCAAACTTCTTTTCTGGTTCTGAAAAATCTAAAAAAAAATACAACAGCTGCAATACAATTATAATAACAAAAAGCAAAAAAAGCCCCGTTCGTTGTTGTTTTGTAAACTTAAAATACTCATTTACTGCTTTAAAATTCATATTTAATAAAAATAATAATTGAACAAAAAAGCCGAAAATAACGAAAAATAAATTAATTTATTAGGAAAAATAGTAAGAAATGAATTTTCTTAATAAATACATATACTGCAGCTTTACCTCAATTAAATTAATGAATCTCAGCATACAAAGAATGTATGCTTTACGTTTCCTCAAAAAATTAAATATTTTATAACTTAAAATATGATAATTGTTTTTATTTTTTACAAAAAACAATACATTTGGAGCTTAATAACAAATAAACCAATATTATAGTATGTCAATTTGGAAAACTAAACCTCTTTCGGTATTGCTTGGTGAAGCATCCGAATCTGAGAAAGGACTAAAAAGAACCTTATCTTCACGTTCGCTTGTTGCACTTGGAGTTGGAGCAATTATTGGAGCGGGACTATTTTCGCTAACAGGAATTGCCGCTGCAGACCATGCAGGTCCTGCCGTTACAATTTCTTTCGTTTTAGCTGCAGTAGGATGCGCATTTGCGGGACTCTGCTATGCTGAATTTGCTTCGATGATACCTGTTGCCGGTAGTGCTTATACTTATTCTTATGCCACTATGGGAGAATTTATGGCTTGGATTATCGGTTGGGATTTAGTTTTAGAATATGCTTTAGGAGCCGCAACCGTTGGGGTCAGCTGGTCTCGATACCTTCTTGAATTACTTGCTAAATTCAACATTCATCTCCCGCCTGATTTAATTTGCTCTCCCTGGGAAACTTTAACGTTAAGCAATGGTACTGTAATAGAAGGGGGAATTGTGAATTTACCAGCAATTTTTATCGTTTCATTACTTTCATTATTATTAATTAAAGGAACAAAAGAATCTGCTACTATAAACAATATACTAGTTGTTGTAAAAGTGGCTGTTGTAATTATCTTCATTGTATTAGGATGGAAATTTATTGATCCAACTAACTACACGCCTTATATTCCTGAAAACACAGGGGTATTCGGAAAATTTGGATGGTCTGGAATTGCTGCCGGAGCCGGAACTGTATTTTTTGCTTTCATTGGTTTTGATGCTGTTTCTACAGCTGCACAAGAAGCTAAAAATCCTCAAAAAGGGATGCCAATTGGTATTCTGGGTTCATTAATTATTTGTACTCTATTATATGTATTGTTCTCTCACGTTATGACAGGACTTGTACCTTATTATAAATTTGCCGGTGATGCTAAACCAGCTGCGACTGCATTTGCTGTAACTGGTTACGACTTTTTACAAACAGGTTTAATTATTGCAATTCTTGCAGGTTATACATCTGTAATGTTAGTAATGCTTATGGGACAAAGCCGTGTTTTCTATACAATGAGTAAAGACGGTTTATTACCTTCTTTCTTTAGTGAAATTCATGCAAAATTCCGTACGCCTTGGAAAACTAATCTTTTCTTCTTAGTATTCGTTAGTTTATTTGCAGGTCTTGTACCGGTTAGTGATTTAGGCCATATGGTAAGTATCGGAACTTTATTGGCATTCGTATTAGTTTGCGTTGGCGTTATGGTAATGCGAACAAAAATGCCAGATGCACCAAGAGCATTTAGAACTCCTTTGGTTCCATTTGTTCCAATTGCAGGAATTGTAATCTGCTTGGCTTTAATGTATTCATTACCAAATGAAAGCTGGGCTAGACTTGTTATCTGGATGGCATTAGGAATACTTATCTATTTTGTTTACGGTAAGAAAAACAGTAAATTAAACAATCCGGAAAAATAGTTTACACACCTTATAAAAAATCAAAAGGGATCATAATTTATGATCCCTTTTTTATTGTTCTCTTATTTACAAATCAAAAACCGAGGTCCTCTTTGCTCTGATTAAATCTTTTAAACGAATCCAAAAAGCCAGGGTAAGATAAACTCCAAATCCTAAACCAGCCGTAACAAACGAAATGTAGATAAAAAATAACCTTACACTTGTTACTCGCATTCCTAATTTATCTGCCAATCTAGACGATACGTGAAAACCGTATTTTTCGAAAAAGAATTTAAGTTTTAAAATAGCTGACATCTTTGATATTTTAGATTTTAATCCCGATTCCGAAACTTCCGGACGGGGTTGATTTTAGTTTCCTCTTATTACAAAAGTACAAATTATCTCACTGTTACATTTTATAATTGGCTAATTATTTTTGAGCAGTTCTATCCCCACTGCGCATTTTAAACATGCTTTATGATTACAATATTCATTCTTTAGTTCTAATAAAGTCTGGGTTTCAAAAGCGTTTTTAGATTGCATTCCGAAAGAATCAAACTTGTCTATAATGGCATTTTTTTCTGGTGCAATTTGATTCATAAGTTCAATTAAATCTTCAGAAATAGATTCTCCCCTTATATTAGAATAGGCAAACTGAATTGGAATTATGCTATTAATAATTACTAAATCCAGAAATGATTTTGATACAGTTTTGGCCTTCTTCGGGCTTTCTTTATCGAACTGATAATGATTTTTCCAATATGAACTTACAGAAACATTTAATACTTCATAAACATCCGAAACAGATTTTAAAGCAATTATTTTAGAAAAAAGATTTTGATGCCGACTGTATAAAGCAGCCAACTGCGAGAGCCGGATTGTTGGAAAATTATCCGGACGATGTTTAAAAAACTGAACAGGGATAATACATGTTTTCTCTAATTGATATTTATGGAGCAGATAAAAATACCTAAATTTTAAATCTTTAAAATAAACATCTTCTTTTTCTTCATCTAACAAACCTAAAGTCCCAAAAAGTAATGCCTCGAGGTTTTCAACTTCAAAACTTTCTTTTCTTATAACCGAAAAAGGTATTGATTTTGACATTTGCAGAAAAGCTGATCCGTTTGTATTTAAGCCAAAATTCTTTGCCAATAAGCAAAATAAAACGGCTTCCCAATCTTGATTTGTCTCTTCTAGCAAATCATAAATAAACTTAGATTTGCGCTCCTGACGTTCAAAAAACAATCGTTCCTGCCAATTATTAAAAACAAAGACATCTATTTGCTTTATTTGCTTTTCGCAGGAAATCCAGGTTTTGGGAGAAATCAGTGCATTATAGTTTTCTACTACTTCCCGGGTGACATAATCCTTAAGAACCAAAACGGGAATTTCGGTATTATTTTCCCTAAAAATTGCAGTATCATTTTCCCATACAACATGCAGGATTACATTTGTATAAGCCGGATCTTTTTCATGATTGTGCAAATACCAATCTGAAGATTTTAAATGAATTTCAACATTTCCTGCCCATTTTTGATTTCCAATCTTAATCTGGGTATTAAAAAAATCCGGCCCTGCAAGTTCCAGATAATCTCCGGTTTTAATAATGGTAATATATTCATTTTGAGCAGTCTTTAAGTTCAAGGTGTCAAACTTCTTGAATTTCCAGAGATAATGAAGAAAGTCTTCTCTCATTTTTAGATTTTATAATGGATAACAAAATCTAAAAATAATAAATTTTAATATTATTCTTACAAAATAAACAATATTTAACGAAGCAAATATAGCTTAGCACAAGCTTTTGCATCAGAAAGTGCTTCGTGATGGTTCAGCTGTATCTTCATTTCCCGACAGCAGTCACTTAATTTTGTGGGCTTTAAACCTTTTGCTTTATAAATTTTTACTGTGCATTCCCATTTTGCAGCAATATTTAAATCTTCATAATTTAACCCGTACAACAGCATCGATTTCATTAAAACATTACGATCAAAGCTTTCGTTGTGCGCTACTACTACTCTATTTTTAAGTCTTTTTTCAATTTCAGGATAAACCTGCAGGAATGATTTTGAGTTTACCGTATCTTTTGGATAAATGCCATGCACCCGAATCGTAAACGGATTGTACTCATTATTGGGCGGTTTAATCAAAGTCACAAACTCATCAACGATAATCCCGTTCTGGACCGTAACAATACCAACAGAACACGGGTGATATCCTGTAGCAGTTTCAAAATCTATAGCTGTAAAGTTCATTTTAAAATTTTTAAAGATAAAAAATCCATAAACCTAATTGCACATTACAATCAGATTTATGGATAACTTTTATTTGTAAGTTCTTATTTTATAGAACCAATAATATCATATTTGGTGATTATATGGTGATTTCCGTTTCCTAAATCAACCAAAACAGCATCATTTTCTTTGGTAAAAAGTTTTGATACTTCTTCAATTGGAGTTCCTAATTTCACAATCGGGAAAGGTTTTCCCATTACTTCTTTAATTGGTTTTTCAGCTACATTTTTATCAGCAACATAACTTCTAAATAAGTCTGTTTCGTCAACAGAGCCTACAAAACCGGTTATATCAACAACCGGAATTTGTGAAATTTTATATTTACGCATACGCTCAATTGCATGCGATACTAATTCTTCTGTACGTACTACAATTAATTCTTTATCAATATGATCTTTGATAACATCTTCGGCTTTGGTAACGTTTTCTTCCAGGAATCCGCGTTCACGCATCCAATCATCATTAAACATTTTCCCTACATAACGGCTTCCTGAATCGTGAAATAAAACTACGACAACGTCATCCGGTTTAAAATGGTCCTTCAGCTGAAGCAAACCTTTAATACAAGCTCCGGCTGAGTTTCCAACAAAAATAGCTTCTTCAAGTGCAATCTTTCTTGTATAAACAGCAGCGTCTTTATCAGTTACTTTTGTAAATCCGTCAATTAAAGAAAAGTCAACATTTTTTGGAAGTATGTCTTCTCCAATTCCTTCTGTTATATAGGAGTAGATTTCGTTTTCGTCAAAAATTCCAGTTTCATGGTATTTTTTAAAAACTGAACCATACGTGTCAATTCCCCAAATTTTAATATTTGGATTTTTCTCTTTTAAATATTTCCCAACTCCCGAAATTGTTCCTCCAGTTCCTACCCCCACAACAAAGTGAGTAATTTTACCTTCTGTCTGTTTCCAGATTTCTGGTCCGGTCTGCTCATAATGTGCCAATGAATTTGACATATTATCGTACTGGTTTACATACCATGAATTTGGTGTTTCTTCTGCCAAACGCTTTGAAACCGAATAATAGGAACGAGGATCTGTAGGTTCAACATCTGTAGGACAAACGACAACTTTTGCTCCAACAGCACGAAGAATATCCATTTTTTCCTTAGACTGTTTGTCTGAGATTACACAAATCAATTTGTACCCTTTTACAATAGCAACAAGTGCCAGTCCCATTCCGGTATTTCCCGAAGTACCTTCAATTATAGTTCCTCCAGGTTTAAGTCTGCCGTCAGCTTCTGCATCTTCAATCATTTTTACGGCCATTCTGTCTTTTACAGAATTTCCCGGATTAAATGTTTCGACTTTTGCCAATACTAACGCATCAATTTCAGCAACAATTTTGTTGAGTTTTACCAATGGTGTGTTACCAATTGTTTCTAAAATGTTATTTGAAAAGTCCATTTTTATTTAAGTTTAATGTGGTATTTAAGTTAAGCCAGATTTATTGGAAGAAATTCCAAACCAAACCAAATCTGATTACGAAATCACGATATGGATTATCAGGCGCTGCATAATAATTGCTTTTTGCGAATAATGCGTTCAAATGTTCTGCTTTTAAATAGAAACGTGTTTGACGTATTCTAGCGTTTATAAAAACATCAAAAGTGGCATAATTACCAATTTCTTTTGTGTTCTGAACAAAAAATTCTCCAATAACCGGGTTGTAACTATTACCATAATATTTGGTAAAATAATTAAATACAATTCCTCCCTGAGCGTATAATGCCTTTTTGAAAAAGTAGTTGGTGTAATAAAATGTATTTCGGGTTACAAAATCAGGAACATTTAAAATCAAATCTGACTGATCTACTTTTTGATATAATAAAGTATTATCTAAAGCAAATTTTCCAAACTTAAATTCTCTATTTGCCTTAATTTCTAAATAATTTATTGCATTTCCATATTGAGTTGGTTTTATAATTTGTGTTCGTACTGCTGCTTCTGCTGCTGTAGATACGTCTGCAAAATATAAGTGATCATTTAATACCGTATATTGAACTTCTGCATTTACCCATGGTGTAGACACAACAGCTCCTAACAAATTAATTTTTTCGTTTTTAAAATTATTCGACCAATTGTACTCTACGTAACTACTCTGGTATAAGTTATAATTATTGTTTGGCAGTTTATTAATATTTCTATATCTGAAATCAAACTGTATTTTCTCGTTTAGGTTGTAACGTAATTTTGCATCCAAATCAGATAATGACTGGTTGGTAATAGATCTTGTATACAAAAAGCGTCCGTTCCATTTATTCTTTTGATATTCAAATTGCCCTCCAACATTATTAATCTGTAAAAATAAATTATCCGGAATAACATTTCCTGAAGCATCTATCAAAATTCGATTATACTTGTAGTTTGATCTGTAATCGTCTACAAAAAAATTAAATTTTCCTAAAAGAGAATTTTCATAAGCCACTCCCACTTTATTATAAAGTCTTTCAAAGTGTGTTTGATCATTTATACTGCTTGTTACATAAGATTCTCCAAAACGTTTTACTGGCAAAGATATTCCATCAACTGTTGAAAGAACCGTTGGCTGTTTGTATTCGTATGATTTATTTTCGTAGTTAAATTGATGATTTATATACAAATTGTTGTTTCCGTTTTTCGGATTTATTCTAAATGCATGATCAAAAAACAAACGTCTTCCTTTTAATAATGACTCTGCATCTGTCAAATAAACTTGTAATCGCTGACGGTTTTTAAAATCCGGATCGTCACTTTCGAAATCTGCCGTTGTTGTAATACCGCCATTTTCTTCGTTCATATTATCCTGATAGGTATAATGCGCATTTAGTGCATATCGTCTGTTGGTCGTCGCATAGCTTGTAGTAAATCTAAAACTTCCGGAACTCACTAGCTGATTTATATAATCTCCTTCTGAACGCAAGCCTCTGTAGGCAATAGAAAAATTAAGGTTTTTTGATGTATTTAGTGTAATAAACGAATCTACGTTTTGTCCTTTGTTTATTGTGGTGTTGAAAAATAATTCAGTTAAAGGTGTTGGAGCTGAGTAATATCTTACTTCATCGGCTTGTATGTAATTATAATGTTTGGCACTAAAACCAATTTCGGGGTACGGTGAAAAACTAGTTAAACTATATTGTAAAGTATTCAATGGCAAACCAATATTTGAAAACTCTAAAAGACCAAAAAGATCTTTTCTAAGATGGTTTTGTTTGTATGCGCTTTTAATAGTCAGGGAAGTATCTACATAAGTGGTATCATGCTCTAAAGTAATTATATGATACTGATCTATCTTGGCTACTATTGACTTTTTCTTTTTAACTGTGTCTGTTATACTTGAATATTGTGTATTCATATCTAAACTACTTTTTGGAGTAGTTTTTTCCTGAGAAAACAATAAGGCTGGTACAATTAATAGATATAGAAAAATGAATATTCTCATTTGATAGCGTTATA
This sequence comes from Flavobacterium johnsoniae, assembly GCF_001879205.1. Classification (GTDB taxonomy): domain Bacteria; phylum Bacteroidota; class Bacteroidia; order Flavobacteriales; family Flavobacteriaceae; genus Flavobacterium; species Flavobacterium johnsoniae_A. The sequence continues at coordinate 349,942 of NZ_MLFK01000006.1, read as the reverse complement.
TAAAATTATTTCGGCAATTTTTGTTGAGCAAAGGTAAAAGATAAAAACGTATAAACGAAAAAAAACAAATTCTTAGTATTTTAATTATCTATAAAAAAACCGTCTCAAGTTAACTTGAGACGGTTAATTATTTAGCTCCTTATTAGAGACAAGATAACCTGCACGAATACTAATTATCTATTACTATTTATATCTTTAGGAATTAAAGGATTAGCATCAATTTCTGCTTGAGGGATTTTTAGGAAAAACTTTTTATCATCAACGCTCAAGTTTGCTGCCTCTCCAATTCTATGATTTCCTGTTCTAATAATCCCTTTTCTTAAACGTTTTGCATCAAACCATTCGACACCAACTTCAGCATACAATTCTTTTCTTCTTTCAATTAAAATTTCATCAATTAACGCGGATCCTGTATTTGAAGACATTATGGCATTTACATCTCGATTCTTTTGTAATACAAAAAGTAGATTATGCGCCCCCTCGTTATCTCCCAAATTTGCTTTAGCTTCTGCTTCAATTAGGATCATCTCAGGAGTTCTAATAATAGGATTATCTCCCGCAAAACTAAATGAAAACTTGCGTGTTATCCAATACCTGTAATCATTAACATCTGATATTGAAGCACTTTTCATTTGAAAATACCCCCTAACATCTGTTGGAGAGAATAAACTAACAAAATCTTTATTAATAAATGTTGCAGCATAGGATGGTACCATATGATCAGTCATAACAGCTGGGGCATTATAATAATAATTCGTTTGATCTGATCTTTGTGCGCTTCCCCAAATCCATTCAATATTAGAATAATCGTCAAATCCTAAACGATAACTCGCAGCATTTAATACTGCCAAAGGGTTTCCTCCATATGCCGCTTTTGCAGCAATTTCAGCACCAGACCAATTTCCCATTACTTGATAAACCTGAGCTAAAATACCATTAGCAACACTTTTATTAATATATGATTTGCCCAAACGATCTTCCTTTAACCCATCAACTGCTTTTATTAAATCTGACTCGATAAATTTATATAACTCTCCAACAGTTGACATAGAATTTCCAATCATAGATAAACCTGTATAAATTGGAGGAGCAGGATAATTAACATCAACCGAATAAGATGGACAGAATTCTAAAACCAACTGGTGATAGAAAAATCCTCTCAAAGCATATCCATAGCTGGTTAACTCTTTTTTATCATCTACTGATAACGCATTGCTTTCTTCAACTCCAGAAATTAAAGCATTTGCCTGATTAATCATATAATAGCAGTAATTCCAAGTAAATATAGTTCTTCTATAAGTAGGTTCTCTATTAGTATTTGCGTAATCAGATCCGAACCATGTATCAGACTGAATTAAATCATTTCCTTTCAAACTTCTTGCAAAAAAAATCGAATTAAGACCTGCGGAATCTACGTTTGTATATTGTCCTCTGAAGCGTCTCATTATTCCTGAAATGAAAGCTTCTACTCCTTCTCGTGAACTAAAAACAACCGTTTCAGAAACACCAGCTGTTGGTTGTGGCTCGTCAAGAAAATCTTTGCTACAACTCGTCACTATAAGTAATGCCACTATGGCAATGAAAATTCTTGAAATTAAATTTTTCATGTATTTTTTATTTTAAAATTCTAAATTAAGTCCGCAAGAGATTATTCTTAAGTTATAAGACCTACTATCCGTTGTTCCTGCAAGATTCTGCTCTGGATCAAGTCCTTTATGAGATTGGAAAGTAAATAAATTATCTCCTTGGAAATATAATCTTAGTTTAGAGAGACTGGTTCTATCAAGAACACTTTGCGGGAAATTATAACCAAAATTTAAAGACTTAAGTCTAACGTAGTCATTTCTAAATAAAAATCTTGTAGATTGAGAATTGAAATCATTATTTGACGCCAATAATAATGGTACATTAGTAATGTCTCCAGGGTTTTGCCAACGATTTTCAATATCCTTACTAGCTGCTCTACCTGCTGATTTAAGACCTTCCATCAAACTAGCATAACTACTATCATATATATATGAACCACAACTGAAATTAAATAGTATATTTAAGTCAATGTTTTTATATCTGAAAAAATTTGTAAATCCACCAACGAAATCAGGTAAAGAAGATTTATTAACATAATACCTTGTAGCTTCAGAATAAACTTTAGTTGTAACTCGTTCACCTGTTGGTTTACCATCAGCTCCTAGTACGTCCTTATACCACATTCCATAACCTGTTTCTGGATCTACACCTGCCCAGTCCTGAAGATAAAATTCATATAAAGAGCGTCCAACTTCCCATCTTTTGGTTCCATTAATAAAACTTGCTTGTGTAAGTTGGGTAATTTCATTTCTATCAAAAGACAAATTCAAGCCTGAAGTCCAATCAAAATTTTGAGTTTTAATATTTTTTGAGTTCAAAGAAAATTCCCATCCGTAATTTCTTAAGGATCCCACATTTGTAGTAATACCAGTATTACCTGTAGAGCCTGGAAGAGGTTTGGTATAAATTAAGTCAATAGATTTTTTATTATAATAATCAATTGTCCCCGTTAATCTGTTTTTGAATAATCCAAAATCAACTCCTATATCTGTTGAAGCCGTTTTTTCCCATGTTAATAATCGATCTACAGCAGAACCTAATACAACCCCTGTATTATCTAATTCGTTATACCCCGATTCAAATAATTGTTTATAAGGAAAATAGTTGGGGTTTCCATCAGCATCTAACGTTTGATTATTACCTAATTCTCCATAAGAACCTCTTAATTTTAAGTCACTAATGATAGTATTTTCTTTTAAGAAATTCTCCTGAGATATTAACCATGAACCTCCAACAGAATAAAAATTACCCCATCTAACATCCGAATTAAATCTCGAAGAACCATCTCTTCTATAACTTCCTTCTATAAAATATTTTTCTTTATAATTATAGGCTAATCGTCCAAGATAACTAGAAATCCTCTCTTCTGATATATATCCCCCAACACTAGATGGAGTAGTACTTCCATCCAATACTTTAACTCCAGGTAAAAAACCTTCTCCTTGCGCTCTCATAGCATCAATTTCGAATTTATAAGCTTCTTGTATTAAATCTGCAGAAAAGTTATGGTTACCAAAAGATTTTTTATAATTCAAACTATTAATCAAATTTGTAGATGTCGTAATATCTCTATCCTTAGTAATCCTTCCACCTACACTAGCCGCATATCCAACTTCACTACTAGCATAATTAGAATAATCATTTAAATATCTATCATAAGCTAGATTAGTTTTAAAAGTTAAATCCTTTGCTAATATGAATTCTAAGTAAGCATTTGCTGTATAGTTTTCACGCTTATAACCTACCTTGTAATTATATAATGAACCATAAGCATTTTCATTATTTAATTGAGGTCTACTTCCGTTAAATGCTTGCCCTGGAGTAGATCCGTAATCAAAAATTTTCTGTCCATTTGAATCTAGTGTTAAATCACCCGAGGCATTTCTTTGATATACTGGATAAATTGAAGGAATAGTATAAATCCATTGAATAGCACTTTGAAAACTAGTACCACTCTGAGAAGGAAAATTTTGATTTGATGTCGAATAAAACATTGTTGTTCCAACTTTAAGCCAATTATTTACTTTTGAATCAACACTCAAACGTGTTGTAACACGTTCAAACTTTGAAGTAACCACATTTCCTTCCTGAGATAAATAATTTGAAGTAAAAAAGTATCTTGTATTATTACTACCACCAGAAACAGATAAAGTATTTTCTTTTCTGACAGCTGCATTATTTAACATTAGATCTGCCCAATCAGTATCCCATTTTTTTTCAGTTGTTACTAAATTACCATTTGCATCAACTGGATTTGCAACCGTATAAGGATTATAACCTAATCTTGAAATTAATGAGTTAGAAGCATTTAAACCAGCCGTTTCGGCCGTTTGTTTATTAACATATTGATTTGCATTTTTAATAGCTTCCCATGTCAATTTCATATAATCATCTGAGCTTACTAATTTTTGCAAGGGAACAGCACTATCAGCAAATCCAACTGTGCTTGTAAAACTAATTTTTGGAGCTGAATTTAATTTTCCCCTTTTTGTTGTAATAAGTATAACTCCATTAGCCCCTCGAGAACCATAAAGAGCTGTTGATGATGCATCTTTTAAGACACTCATAGATTCAATTTGATCAGAACTTATTGAGTTTAAATTTCCACTAAAAGGTGCTCCATCCAATATAATTAAAGGTTCAGCAGAAGCATTGATAGAACCAACACCTCTAATTCGAATAGTAGGATTTTCACCTGGCATACCTCCAGACGAAATAACATTAATACCCGCCACACTGCCTTGCAAAGCGTTTAGTACATTCGCATTTTGTTGTTTTTCGATAACATCAGAATTAACAACTGCAAGTGATCCAACTATTGATTTAAGTTTTTGTTTACCATAAGCCACAACAACTACTTCTTCCAATTCTTTTCCATCTTCTTTCATTTTAGCATTTACTGTAGAACTGCTTCCAACCGCAGCTGTAAAATCCTGCATTCCCATGTACGAAAAAACCAAAACATCTCCCGTTTTTGCCTTTACTGAATATTTACCATCAAAATCAGTTTGTGTGCTGTTTTTTGTTCCTTTTACAATCACGTTAACTCCCGGAACAACACCACTTCCATCCGAAACAATTCCTGAAATTGTTCTTTCTTGTGCAAAAGAGAACAGAACACAAAAGAGTAACAATAATGTTAAAATAGACGTAAATTTTAATTTCATCCTAAATCATTTTAAGTTAATAAGCCGACAAAATTGAAATTATTTTCCTACATTAACAATTTTAAAGTGTTAAATAATTGAATACTTTTCTTACTTTTTTATTGTTTCAAATAATCAAACTCGAAATTTTTAACAAAAAACATCCTTTTAGAAATAATCTTAATTTATTTATAGTCACAACGTGGTTAATCTAAAAAATAAAAACAAAACGTTAAAAATTAAGACTTTAAATATTTTACATTATAATGCAAAGGGATTTAATCGTTTTTTTTATCATATTTTTTCAATAAGTTTTAGAAAAAAATATAATATTTGCGATTAAACAAATTAGCATGCTGCAACTTAATTATTCGGGATTTATTCTGGAAACCGGCACTGACGAAGCCGGCCGTGGATGTTTAGCGGGGCCTGTAACGGCTGCTGCCGTAATTTTACCCGAAGCATTTGAGAACAAAATATTAAATGACAGTAAACAATTGTCTGAAAAAGCACGGGCACTTCTAAAACCTGTAATTGAAGAACAGGCACTTTGCTTTTCAGTAACTCACTTATTTCCAAATGAAATAGACGAAATAAATATTTTAAATGCTTCTATGAAAGGAATGCAGGAGTGCATATTGAAATTAAAACATGTTCCTGAATATATCATTGTAGACGGTAACCGGTCTTTAAATGCAAAATTGGGATTGAAAAATACTTTTGGAAGACAATTTTCTGATGAAGAAATAAAACTATTAAAATCGATTCCAAATCAAAGCATTATTAAGGGAGATGCAAAATATTTAAGTATTGCCGCAGCTTCGATATTGGCTAAAACATATCGGGATGAATACATGGACCAAATTCATGAAGAATTCCCTATGTACAACTGGAAACAAAACAAAGGATATCCCACAAAAGAACATCGCGAAGCGATTAAAAAATATGGTACAACAAAATACCATCGAATGAGTTTTAGACTTTTACCAGATCAATTAGAGCTCAATTTCTTCGAATAACAAAAAAAGACTTATCTTAAAATGATAAGTCTTTTTTGTTACGAATTTCAGCTTAAACTATTCATCTTTCTGAATGCCAGTCGAGGTGCAATCCTAAAAAGCAAATACAGTAGTTTGACTTTTGAAACCCTTATTTCTGTTTTGTTTCTGGCAATTCCCTTCATCATTTCTAAAACGGCTTTCTCCGGCGAAATAGCAATTTTCGGTACATTCCCTTTATGCCATGGAGTATTTACTACCGGAAACAAAACTTCAATTACTTTTATTTTTTCACTTTTAAACTGTTCTCTCAAAACCTGAGTAAAAGAATGCAGCCCCGCTTTTGCTGCGTTATAAAAAGGATAAATGCTTCTTGGAACATAAACCAGACCTGTGGTAATATTTATAATTTTTGGCTGTTTATTTTCGATCAAAACCGGATATACTAGTTTAACCAATCGTATTGGAGCAATTAAATTTACAGCAAATTCGTCTTGCATTTTTTCTAAAATAAAATTGTCTTTCAAAAAACTGCTCTTGTTTGCTATTGCCGCATTGTTGATCAAAACATTAGTTTGAGAATAATTAATTCGCAGCCATTCGACGAAATCTTCGCATTGTAATTCTTGTGCAATGTCGCATTGATAAATAATCAAATCAGGCAGCTGCTTTTTCGCATTATTAAGTTTCTCTAAAGAACGTGAACAGGCAATTACTTTATTTCCTTTTTCAATAAACTGTTTACACATTTCAAGTCCTAAACCCGAGCTGCCTCCGGTTATAACAATTGTACTATTTATAATTTCCATAACTTCTGTTTTTAAATTAGGAATCAAAAATAGTTTTATCCATAAAGGATTACATTGATCTATGTTAAGCCTTATATTTTCTTTTTATACGACTGAGTGACTCGGGCTGAATACCTAAATAAGAAGCTATAATTTGCTGAGAAATTCGGTTTTCTAAGTTTGGAAATTCAGCCGTAAAGATTTCATATCTTTTCTCAGCATCTAAAAGCAGTAACTCTCTTTCGCGTTTTTCTTTTATGCAAAAAGCCTTTTCGATTATTTGAAGTAAAAAAATATTCCAAAACGAATTCTGATCTTTTATCTTCTGCCAGTTCTTATAATCAATTTCAAGAATTTCGGATTCTTCTAAAGCTTCAATCGAAAAATAAGAGGAACTATTCTGAATCATAGCCGAGTACGAACTGATAAAGCTGTTTTCTAGTATAATGCTTTTTGTAAACTCATTTCCTTTTTCATCAACATAAACATACCTGAACAAACCTTTTATTACAAAAGCCATCTTTTTTGGGATTTGCCCTTCGCTAATAAAATAATCGCCTTTGGATATTGTTTTAGGTTCCGAAATATTCCACAATTCATTTAATTCTTTTTCCGGAAGATTTAAATGATTTAAAAGTGTTTTCTTATTTTCCAATTTCTGCGATTCATTTTTGGCAACAGGCTGCATAATTATGAGTTTTAGGATTAATTGCCTTGAGTGTTAAATTAAACATCCAAAATCAATTAAAAATACGAGTTAAAAACCTATAAGTCAAGAATATTTAAAACTAGCTGCATAAAGATTTTTCCTGAAAGAATATTTTCAACTCCTTTTCCCATGCCGAAATATTTTCAGATGAAGCTCTATCTGCTTTATCAAAGTAAAAATGATGTTTAATTTCTAAACCACTGTATGCAAAAATTCCCGTATCTGAAGTTAGAGCCAAAGCCTTATTCATCCCCATAGCCTCATATTCGTCATTTGATTTTCCGTGAGAATTAACAATAATAGTTTGTTTTCCGTTCAGTAATCCTTTTTGAACACCCTGATCGTATCGATACGCAAATCCATAACTAAAAACACGATCAATATAACCTTTCATAATAGCCGGCATTCCTGTCCACCAAATTGGGTAAATAAAAATAATCTGATCGGCCCAGGAAATAAAATCCTGTTCTGTTTTTACATCATCAGCCACTTGTCCCATTCTTTGGCTGCGCATATCATCCAATGAAAGAACAGGATTAAAATTAATTTCATTTAAATCTCGAACTACAATTTCATCTCCTAATTTTTCGAGGCTTTCTACAATCGTTTGTTTAAAGAAATGGTTTAAACTTGCTGCATTTGGATGTGCGTAAATAATTAAATTTTTCATGTTTTCTATTTTTAAAGATTCAACATGACAAATGTAAAATGCAAGTTGCAGCAGCAATTGTAAGAAAACGAAATCTCCTTTAAAGCTCTTTTGAACTGCAGATATCGTTTTGAAATTTGAGAAATTTTGTTGGTGAAATATTCATATAGTATTTAAAGTCATGAATAAGCTGGCTTTGGTCGTAATAACCACATTCGTCAACAACAGTTAGCCAATCTGTTTTAGATTCATTTACTATATTTTTTTGTATTTGATTTACCGCTTTTAAAAACCTTTCATAGCGATTTGCTTCTTTCATAGTATAGCCAAAAATTTTCTTTTGATTAAGCTGAATATTTCTTTCTGTCTGCTTGAGTTGTGAAGCAATTGTTTTAATCGGGTCTAAATTCTCATTTTGAAAATCTGTTAAAAGTGTTGTTATTTCTTTTTGTTCTCGTAAATAAGGCTTGCAGAAATCTAAAATATAATCGACACGTTCTTGTGTATCAGAAAGTTTTTGAAGTTCTTCCCATAAAAGAGTAAAGCAATTTTCATTAATTAAATCATCAGGATGAATGGGCAGAGAATCAAAAAGGGCATTACCAAAGAATCTGTAAAAAGCATCTTCCTTAAAATTGGCTGCCAAAATTTCTGAATTGGGTTCCAGAGTATAATCAAAAGCTTGTTTTACAGGTCCTAAAACAATACATTTTTCAACCTCCAAAAAAGTATGCTGCTGCGATTTTAAAGATGATTTTGTTCCGAAGTTAAAAACCAGAATGGTTTGAAAACTCGGCAATAAAGTTTTTGTGATAGGAAATTCTGTTTTATTTTCGGCGAAATAAAAGTGCGAAAAAACAGTTTCAAATGCTGAAGGAACTGCAATCCTGTAATTGTTATTTTCTTCAGCATTTTTCATTCTATTATTTTTTTTAGAAGCTTATTTAATAAATTCTGCTTCAAATAAATGCGTTAAATGTTTTATGATTTTAGACTTTACTTCGTCTTCATCTACTTTTTCGACGCCAAGTTCAACGTTTAAAGAGGTGACACCTTTTCCGCGAATACCGCACGGAATTATATTATCAAAATAACCTAAATCTACATTTACATTTAAAGCAAATCCGTGCATGGTTACCCATCGTGAAGCGCGAACGCCCATAGCACAAATTTTACGGGCAAAAGGAGTTCCAACTCCAAGCCAGACTCCGGTCTCGCCTTCGCTCCTGCCCGATTCTAATCCGTATTCTGCTAATGTCAAGATCACGGATTCTTCAAGTAAACGCAAATATTTATGAATATCTGTAAAGAAATTTTCTAAATCCAGAATGGGATAACCCACAATTTGTCCCGGCCCGTGATACGTAATATCACCGCCGCGATTGATTTTATAAAAAGTTGCTCCTTTTGCTTCGAGCTGTTTTTCATTTAACAATAAGTTCTCTAAATCACCGCTTTTACCCAAAGTATAAACATGCGGGTGCTCAACAAATAATAAATAATTTGGTGTTGGCTGCTCAAGTTCTTCTCGTCTGTTTTTGATTTTTAAATCGACAACATCCTGAAAAAGTTCTTCCTGATATTCCCAAGTCGATTTATAGTCTCTGTTTCCCAGATCCTGAAGTTGAATTTTTTTATTCATTTTAATTATTTTTCAAACTCAACATCAAAGTTCAGTTTGTCAGGATTCTCCATATAATCCGTGAAAGGGTATTGAATTGTAATTGATTTTCGGTCGTCGCTGAATAAAGCGTTTGGATTGGATACTTTTTTGATCTTTTTTGGAAAATGATACTTCACTACATACGTCGACGAAGCAAACATCATTTTAGACATATCTCCGGCAGAATCTTTGGCTTTTTCGGCCTTTTTTTGAGTATCGATAACGGCTTTTCTGGTAAATTTCTTCCCGTCGTAGCTGTAACTTAATTTACTGTTATTGTTTCCAAAACCATTTCCAAAAGGAGACGCAGGTGCTGCTCCTCCTTCTAATTTTTGAAGCGTACTAAGTGTTTGCAAAATATCCTGCATTTCATTTACATTTTTAAAATCACTTGACAAGGTCATTAAAAACTGTTTTTTCTCAGCATTCATTTTAGTATTAACTACAAAATTTTCGAGTTTTTTAATTTCTTTCTGCGCTTCTGCCGATAATTTTGCGATGCTGTCTTTTTTCTCTTCAAACACTTGTTTAAAGGTAAAAGTCGTATCTACATCTTTTTTAGCATCAGCTCCCATTTGGCTTCCAATTTGATCACCGGCCATTTCCATTAAAGCAGAGCCGTCCATGTCTACAGAAAATTTTCCGGTTCCATTATCATTAATGTAAATATTTTCGGTAAAAGTGCAGCTAGTTAAAGTTGCTATTAAAAAAGAAAAACTAAGTAGTTTGTATAATTTCATCGTAGTATAATTTTTTATCAAATATACGAACTCTATTTTGTTTTTAAAGATTCTGAGGTTCTGAGATTCTAAGCTGCTGAGATTTTATATTGTGTAATCGTTAATTTGTTTAATTGTTTAGTGAAAATTGACCACAGATTTTACCGATGAAACGGGTTTATACTTTTTTTGCAGTGTGAAACTTTGCCAAAGTTCGCATTAACATAATCTGCGTAAATCCATTTCATCGGTAAAATCAGCGCACCATTCATACATTATTTTATAGATTGAAACCCAATAAATTGCTGCAGCAAAAAATCTAAAAACTGCATTCTAAAATCTACATTCTTTTCTTTATCTTTGCACACTTAAAAAAAGAGCACAAAATGGCATTATCAGAACAAGAAATCATCCGAAGAGAAAAACTTCAAAACTTACGCAGTCTGGGAATCAATCCTTATCCAGCTAATCTTTTTCCTGTAAATCATACTTCTAAGCAAATAAAGGAGTCATTTGAAGAAGGTAAGAAGGTTATCGTTGCGGGTCGTTTGATGAGCGTGAGAGATCAGGGAAAAGCTTGTTTTGCTGAATTGCAGGATAGCGAAGGACGTATTCAATTATATGTAAATCGCGATGTTTTGTGTGAAGGTGACGATAAAACTTTATACAACCAGGTCTTTAAAAAATTAACTGATTTAGGTGATTTTATTGGTATTGAAGGTGAATTGTTTACTACAAAAGTGGGTGCGCAATGTGTTCGCGTTGACGGTTTTACTTTCTTAAGCAAAACATTACGTCCGCTTCCTTTACCAAAAGTTGATGAAGAAGGAAACGTTCACGATGCATTTAATGATGCAGAGTTACGTTACAGAATGCGTTATGTAGATTTAACAGTTAACCCACACGTTAAAGAAACTTTTATTAAACGTACAAAGTTGTTCAGCGCAATGCGTGGTTATTTTAATGATGCAGGATATCTTGAAGTTGATACGCCGGTATTGCAGTCAATTCCTGGTGGTGCAGCCGCAAGACCTTTTATTACACATCATAATTCGCTTGATATTCCGCTTTACATGCGTATTGCAAACGAATTGTATTTAAAAAGATTAATTGTTGGTGGATTTGAAGGTGTTTATGAGTTCTCTAGAAACTTCCGTAACGAAGGAATGGACAGAACGCATAATCCTGAATTTACTGCCATGGAAATATATGTAGCTTACAAAGACTACAACTGGATGATGGAATTTGCAGAAGGCTTATTAGAGCATTGTGCAATTGCCGTAAACGGTACAAGCGAAGTGACTTTTGGAGAACACAAAATCAACTTTAAAGCGCCTTACGCCCGCGTTACAATGACCGATTCTATCAAACATTTTACTGGTTTTGATATTTCAGGAAAAACAGAACAGGAATTGTTTGAAGCAGCAAGAGGAATGGGAATCGAGGTTGACGAAACAATGGGTAAAGGAAAATTGATTGATGAAATTTTTGGAGCTAAATGTGAAGGAAATTATATTCAGCCAACTTTCATTACAGATTATCCAAAAGAAATGTCTCCTCTTTGTAAAGAACATAGAGATAATCCAGATTTGACTGAGCGTTTTGAATTAATGGTTTGCGGAAAAGAAATCGCAAACGCATATTCTGAATTAAATGATCCAATTGACCAGCGTGAGCGTTTTGAAGATCAAATGCGTTTAGCTGCAAAAGGCGATGATGAAGCAAACGGAATTATCGACGAAGATTTCTTAAGAGCTCTTGAATACGGTATGCCTCCTACTTCCGGAATGGGAATTGGAATGGACCGTTTGATTATGTATTTAACAAATAATGCATCGATTCAGGAAGTTTTATTGTTTCCGCAAATGCGTCCGGAGAAAAAACAAGCTCAGATTGAATTGACTGAAGAAGAAAAAGTAATTATTACTTTATTGAAAGGAAACGAAAATAAAATGGAATTAGCGCAGCTAAAAGTTACTGCTAACTTAAGCGGAAAAAAATGGGATGCGTCTATGAAAAACTTATCTAAACATGGTTTGACTAAAGTTGTCGTTGACGGCGAGTTTAAAACTGTGGAATTGGCAGGATAATTTTCGTTTTATTTTATTATAAATGCAACCCGATAGGTTTTATAACTTATCGGGTTTTGTATTTTTAATAACTCTTAAAACGAATACTTCTCTAAACTCTTCCCCTGGATGTCCAAAATCTTTGTACTTTCTTTAGGAATATCTCCTTTTACTTTTTCCTGTACAGAGGGGTTTGAAGGATATTTTCCATTTTTCATTTTCAGAAGATGAAATTTTCCCCCTGTTTCAAAAATAAGATCGTAAAACTTTTCAGTTGAAGACGTGGTTACATATATCGGGAAATCGGTTACGGTAAAACGATTAATCACACTTCCGTCATTGTTTAGAATATATCCTGTACAGCCTCCGCTTCCGCAGAAATAAGAGTTTGAAAAACCTACGAAATACTCATTTTTCTGATCATTATTTAAATCGAAAGCTTCATAGTAAAAAAACCGGTCATCTTTTGTCATTGCCGGCAAATCATTTTTTAGTAAATCTTTTAATTTAGTTCTGATCTGCTCGACTGCTTTATCTTCTTTTGCAGGAGTATCACTTACATCTGCTGTACCTGCTGCTGTTTTTGACAATGTGTCTTCGGCAATTGTTTTAATAACATTTTTCGATTCTGTTTTATCTTTATTCTGACAAGAGAACATTCCTAAAACCATTAACGCAATTAATATTTTACTTTTCATAATTAATATTTTAAGTTCTACATTTATTTTTAAGCCAATAATGCTGCTTGATTCTCGATGTTATTCTGAGTCAATAAGGATTGGATATTATGGAAGGTTACCAATGCAATCTGCGTTAAAGCTTCGTTAGTAAAAAATGCCTGATGCGCGGTTACCAAAACATTGGGAAAACTCATTAAACGCTGGATTGCATCATCCTGAATAATATCTGCTGATAAATCTCTAAAGAAAAGTTTCTCTTCCTGTTCGTAAACATCGATTCCCAGATAACCAATTTTACCTTCTTTTAGACCTTCGATAACGGAGGCAGTTTCTATTAATCCGCCACGGCTTGTATTGATAATCATAACACTATCCTTCATCAATTCAATTGATTTTTTATTGATAACGTGCTTTGTTTGGTCATTTAAAGGGCAATGAAGCGAGATAATATCACTCGATTTAAAAATTTCATCCAAACTAACAAAAGCAACTCCGTCTTTTATCATTTCATCATTTCTAACAATATCATAGGCCAAAACTTTGCATCCAAAACCTAATGCAATTTTAGCAAAGGCTTTCCCTATATTCCCAGTCCCAATGATTCCGATTGTTTTTCCAAATAAATCAAATCCCAACAAGCCATTAAGTGAGAAATTTTGTTCCCTCACTCTGTTGTAGGCTTTATGTGTTTTTCGGTTTAAAGTCAAAATCATAGCTATGGCATGTTCTGCAACGGCCTGAGGTGAATAAGCAGGAACACGACAAACTTTTAAACTGTACTTTTTTGCTGCTTCTAAATCAACATTATTGAAACCGGCACAGCGTAATGCAATTATTTTTACCTTTTTTTCGGCCAATTGCTTAATCACTGCTTCGTTTACAATATCGTTTACAAAAACACAAACTATATCGGCATTTTCAATTAAAATGACTGTTTGCGGATTCAATTGTGTCTCAAAAAAATCCAATTCAAATCCAAAATCAACATTGTACTTATTAAAGAATGCTTTATCATAAGGTTGTGTAGAGAAAAAGGCAATTTTATTATTCATAAGATTTGTTTTTGGATTTATACTTAATTGTTATCTTAAAAATAAGCAATTAAATTGGTATTTCGCAAGAATAAACTGCTTTAATAAACTACATTATACTGTGTTAAATAAGCGATTCTAACAATATAATTAAACCAAATCAGTTTATTATAGTCTAAATGCTATAACCTTAAAAAGAAACAAATCATGAAAAAATTATTAATTGCAGCTATGTTATTTGTTGGAATAGCAAGTTTTGCACAAGAGACTGATCAAAAACCGTCACGCGAACAGAGAGAAAGATTAACTCCGGAACAACGTAATGAAAAGCAGTTACAAAAGCTAACTACAGAATTGAGTTTAGATGCCAATCAGCAAGCTCAGGTAAAACAATTGCTGGCTGACCGAAGTGCCAAAGCAGAAAAACTTAGAGAAGCGAGAAAAGATAATAAAACAAAACCAACAGAAGCAGAAAGAGAAGCTTTTAGAAATGAGTTGAAAGCTGAAAAAGATGCTAATGATGCTAAAATGAAAACAATTCTAACTGCTGATCAATACACGAAATGGCATTCTTTACAAGAAAAAAATAAAGAAAAAGCCAGAGAAAAAATGAAAGAATACAAAAAAGAAAACGAATAATTTCGTTTACCAAAAGAGGCCTCAAGCCTCTTTTTTTATTTCATAATAGACTTTATATTTTAATTAATAGTTTCTGTTAAATAAAAGATAAATCTGACAATTCAATTAAACTTAGCAAACTCTTTGAAGTCTAAAGCATATAAACCTTTAAAAAAACGAAAAATGAAAAAATTATTTATTGCAGCTTTATTGTTCGTTGGAATGGTAAGTTTTGCGCAAGACATCAATCAGAAAACGCCACGTGATCAACGAGAAAAATTAACTCCGGAACAACGTAGTGAAAAGCATTTACAAAAATTAACTTCTGATTTGAACTTAGATAAAAAGCAGCAGGAACAAGTCAAACAACTTTTAGCAGAAAGAAATGCTAAAGCTGAAAAATTTAGAGATACCCGAAAAGACAGTAAAACAAAACCAACTGCCGAAGAAAGAGAAGCTTTTAAAAAACAAATTGCTGCTGAAAGAGAGGCAAACGATGCCAAAATGAAAGCGATTTTAAATGCTGATCAATACACAAAATGGACATCTCTTAAAAAAGAACACAGAGGACATCATGGCAAAAAAAATCATAAAGGTGAGTTCAAAAGCCCGCAAGAACGCGATCAGGCACATTTGCAAAAACTAACAACAGATTTAAATTTAAATGCCGATCAGCAAAAACAAGTCGGCGAACTTTTATCTGAAAGAAGCACCAAAATGGCAATGCTTAAAAAAAGCAGAGGGGATGCAAAACCAACTGATGCTGAAAGAAAAGCCATGAGAAAACAAATGGAAGAAGATCACAAAGCGGCCGATGCAAAAATGAAATCTATTCTGAATGCGGATCAATATAAAAAATGGACTGCGATTCAAAAAGAACGCAAGGATAAAATGAGAGAACACAGAAAAGATAAAATGTAATTGAAACAAAAAAAGAGGCTTTAAAAGGCCTCTTTTTTTATATTATTTTATTGGATTTAATATCAAATCAATTCTTTTGATACAATCTTCGTAGTGGTATTTGGTTTCGGTATTTATTGCTCCTGCTTTTGCAGCAACAATTGATTTTCGTAATGCACTTAATTCTCCTCTAACTAAAGCTCTAAGATCAGACTGTGCAGTGTTGTAATATATGAATGACTTATCTGTCGGTTTAATCTCCTCAGTCATTAAATACCCCATTCTGTCAATATAAGCACGTTGTAAATTTCTGCGATATACTGTTACATTAGCAGCTGTGCCTGACTCTTTCCAAATACCTTTGCGAATATCTTTAAAGAAATCCAAAGCTTTGTAATTATCCCCGCTTAGAATTTCATTATCCATTAATCTTCCTATTCGTCCTAAAGTCATTAAACTATAAAGCTGCCTTACTTGTAGATTTCTAAACTTTTCTGTGTAACCCGCAAACTCTGTATTTTGTAAAGTTTTTACATTTACAATCCAAGTTGGCGATTCAAAAGCATTTTTCTGAAGCCAGTTCATTGCTTCAATTTGTTTTGCTTTCGGAACTACTTCATAAACACTTCCCGCTTGATTTGGCTTTTTGGTATTCTCATAAATCCCTCCTACATTGGTTACAACATGACCAGTATAACGACTCCAGCAATCTAGTAACTCTTTGTATAATTCGTCTAAATCTTCGTAATTATTAGTAACATTACTTGTCCATTCGTTTAAATGACTGGCTACATATTCTAAATTTTTAAGTCCGTACGAACTTGCTTTCATTGAATTATTTCCAATATCTTCTGTTTGAGAAGTTGGATCAAAAGCACTGCTTTGTTTCCCAAATTTATAAATAGGATTTCCTGCTTTATCCAAAATCCATTTGTCTAAAACTGCAACTTCTGCCTCTGGAGATTTTGCATTCGGAATCACTCTATATCCCCAGTTTAAGGCATAATGATCGTAAGCTCCCATTTTACGGATAAAGCGAATATTTTTATCTCCAGGCTGTGCGATATAATTAAAACGTGCATAATCCATTATACTGGCCGAAATCCCGTTTTGCTGCGTAAAATCACCATTTCTATAACTTTCGACATCATACGCGCAGCTTGCCCCCATATTATGCGGAAACCCCAGAGCATGTCCTACTTCGTGCGCAATTACCATTCGCATCATTTCTCCCATTTCTTCATCAGCGGTTTGCAAAGTTCTGGCTGACGGATTTGCTGCTCCGGTTTCTAACAAATATCTGTTTCTGTAAGATCGCAAATGATTATGATACCAGATAACATCACTTTCGATAATTTCTCCGGTTCGAGGATCAGAAACACTCGGGCCAACTGCATTTCGGGTTGTACTTGCCACATATCTAATGACCGAATATCGAATATCTTCGGGACTAAAATCCGGATCTTCTTCTTTCGTTGGAGCATCTTTAGCAATTATAGCATTTTTAAAACCAGCTGTTTCAAAAGGTTTCTGCCATTCTTCAATTCCTAATTTGATATATTTCTTCAACTTTTCCGGAGTGGCAGGATCTAAATAATAAAGGATAGGCTTTATTGGTTCAACCAATTCTCCTCTATTATAGGCTTCCGGATCTTTAGGTTCTAATCTCCAACGTTTAATATAAGTTTTAAGGTCAGATTTCAATTCGTTGCTTCCATAATCGTATTGACTTACCGTAAACCAACCCACACGCGGATCTGCCAATCTCGGTTTCATTGGCACTTCGGGCAGTAAGATCATCGATTGATTCATTTGAATGCTTATTGATTCTGTTTCTTCTAACATAGAAGGTTTTGAAGCATTATAAGTCATATCCTGAATTACCTCAATATTCATCGGGAAACTTTTAATCGTATTGATAAAACTTCTCGAATCATCCAATCCTTTTACTTTGTAAGTTTCGCGCATTTCTGCAGTTATACCGCTGATTGCCTTAACATCTGTACTATAAAATTTCGTAACATCAATAACCGTATTGGCAGAATCTTTACTAAAAGCAACGATATCAAAAGCAAATAATGTAGGTTCATAATTATTTGATTTTACGGAAATACTAATAGGCAGTGTATCGTTTGCAACCGAATTATATGATTTAGATTTGATGAGAATCTTATCCTGAAAACGCTGCCAGACAATTAATTGCTCATTGGTTTCAGAGCCAGCATTTACATATCCGCCGCCTAAATTGGATGGAAGTTTAGAAAGTCTGCTCACTAAAAGCATGTCTTTTTCTAGATATTTATTCGGAATTTCAAAATAATATTTTTTATCTACTTTATGAACCGTAAACAATCCCTCATCAGATATAGCGTCTTTGGTTATAACTTTACTGTATTCTTTAATCGTCGATTCTGCTTTTTTTTCGGGAGGAGCACTAACTGGTTCTTCTTTTGATTTTTTCTTGCGCGATTGAGCATATTGTGAAGTACTAAACAGCATAAAAACTGTCATCATTATAAAAATGAAAAATCTCTTCATTTATTATTGGTTTTATGGTTATTTTCCAAACAAAAATAAATTTTATTCTAAATATTTAAGAAAAAACAGCACTATTAACTTTATATTAACTAAAATTAATTCAGACTTTAAACCATAAAAAAAGGTTCAGCTTTAATGAAAAAGCTGAACCTCAAATTGAAAAAAAATATAATCTATTTTCTAATATTTAAAAAGTTTTTGAAACCTTATCGATTGCATTTATAGTAAAATCTAAATCTTCATAAGTTAAAGCATCTGTAATAAACCAGGTCTCATAAGCAGATGGTGCGATATAAATTCCTTCCTGCAATAATCCATGAAAGAATTTCTTAAACGTTTCATTATCTCCTTTTGCCGCCGTTTGAAAATCGGTAACCGGATTAGCATCAAAGTGAACAGAAATCATAGAACCCACTCTATTGATGGTAAAAGTGACATTATTTGCTTTTAAAACTCTGTCGATTCCTGCTTCTAAATAAGCTGTTTTTTCTTCTAAACGGGTAAAAATTTCGCGGTCCTCGTCTAATGCTTTTAACATTGCCAGTCCGGCAGCCATTGCTAACGGATTTCCTGATAAAGTACCTGCCTGATAAACAGGCCCAAGAGGCGCTAAATAATTCATAATTTCTTCGCGTGCCGCAAAAGCTCCAACCGGAAGTCCGCCGCCAATTACTTTTCCGAACGTTACAATATCAGCATCAATACCATATAATTCCTGAACTCCGCCGCGAGCCAGACGGAAACCCGTCATAACCTCATCAAAAATCAGTAAAATTCCGTTTGCTGTACACAACTCTCTTAAACCTTCCAGGAAACCTTTTGCTGGTGGGATACATCCCATATTTCCTGCAACTGCTTCGATAATAATCGCCGCAATTTCCCCTTTATTAGCTTCGACTAAAGTTTTTACATTTTCTAAATCATTGTACTTAGCTAGCAAAGTATCTTTTGCAGTTCCTTCTGTAACTCCTGGACTATTTGGAGATCCAAAAGTTACGGCACCACTTCCTGCCTGAATCAAAAATGAATCTGAATGTCCGTGGTAACAACCTGCAAATTTTACTATTTTATCTCTTTTTGTAAAGCCGCGAGCCAAACGAATCGCGCTCATACAAGCTTCTGTACCTGAATTTACAAATCTAATTTTATCAATATTCGGAACCATCGAAACGGCCAAAGCTGCGATTTCGGTTTCCAGTTCTGTAGGCATTCCAAATGAAGTTCCCAGTTTTGCTTTTTCGATTACTGCATCAACAACCGGCTGATACGCATGACCCAAAACCATTGGCCCCCAAGAGTTGATGTAATCTATTAATTTGTTTCCGTCCTCATCGTATAAATAAGCACCTTTGGCACTTTTTACAAAAATTGGAGTTCCGCCTACTGCTTTAAATGCTCTTACTGGTGAATTTACTCCTCCCGGAATTACTTTTTCTGCTTCAGCAAAAAGCTGACTACTTCTTTTATATAACATTTAATTTTAGATTTTTGAGTTCAGATTTCAGATTAGAAACTGAAAACTTATTTTTGGATTTTAAATTAACTTTAAACTGAAAACTGTCAACCGAGACTGAAAACTTATTTCACTTTCAACCTCTGCCCAATTGAAATAGCATTATCAGTCAGGTTATTTTTCCTTTTCAAATCGTCAACTAATAAATTGAATTTCTTTGAAATGGAATATAAAGTATCTCCTTTTTGAACTTCATATGAATTCGGGTCGTATGAATTCATATTTATCTTTGGATCAGAATTCGCCACTGAAGATGAACTTCTTGCTGGAGCCGAAGTATTGATTGGTACGTAGTTTCTTCCTGTAACCTGACAATCGTATTGATGCAGATTGTAACGCTCAATATAACTAACTAACTTGTCTGGATATTTTGGATCTGTTGCATAACCTGCCGCTCTCAATCCTTTTGCCCAGGCTTTATAATCGTCTTTTTCGAGAGTAAATAAAGCTTCGTATCTCTTTTTTCCAACCAAAAACAAAGCGTGGTCTCTATAAGATTCTGCCGCTTCCGGATATTTCCTAAAACACTCCTGAGCCGAATCATCGTCGTGACGGACACTTTCTCCCAGCCAGTCTTTATGGCATTTTATTCCGAAATGATTATTAGCTTCAAGCGCCAAATCGCCTCTTCCTGCACCCGATTCTAAGATTCCCTGCGCCAAAATAATACTGGCTGGAATTCCATACGTTTTCATATTTCCAATTGCAATATCTTTGAA
Source organism: Flavobacterium johnsoniae (assembly GCF_001879205.1). Taxonomy (GTDB): domain Bacteria; phylum Bacteroidota; class Bacteroidia; order Flavobacteriales; family Flavobacteriaceae; genus Flavobacterium; species Flavobacterium johnsoniae_A. Next base: position 329,615 of record NZ_MLFK01000006.1, on the reverse strand, counting down.
TTGTAAAATATAATTGTTAATCAAATCGCTGGTTACAACTGTTTTTGAAGTAGATTGAATAACCTCAGTTGTATTATTTGTAGAAGGGTATTTAGCTGTAGGTTTAGAATAAACAGGCTTTTTAGCTGCTGCTGTTCTTGTTTGATGCACAGCCGCTTTTTTGGTCGTTGCGATAGCAGGCTTGCTTGACGAACAGCTTGCCAAAACTATAACTGTAAAAAGCAATACAATTTTTTTAATCATTGTTTTTTGAGTATTGGTAATTTTTTCTGCTTCAATTTTATGTTCATTCCTTCAATTCCCTGTAATCCCCCGGTGTGAATGAGTAAAATTTTTGAATGTGCAGGAAAATAATTTCTGCCTATTAAATCTATAACGCCAAAAACCATCTTTCCTGTATAAATTGGATCTAAGGGCACTTTTGTTTCTTCAAAAAAAGTGTTGATAAATTCAATTAATTCTAAATTTATCTTTCCATAACCTCCAAAATGATAGTCAGAAATCAAATTCCAGTTATCTTTTTTTGCAAAAATACGAATTTCATCGGTTAAAAAGTCACCTTTTAACGCCGGAAAACCTAAAATTTTCTGATTTGGCAGCGAATTATTAATTAATCCCGAAATTGTACCACCAGTTCCAACAGCACAGCAAACGTAATTAAAAACGGAATCTTCGGCTGTTAAAATCTCTTCACAGCCTTTTACCGCTAATTCGTTTGTGCCGCCTTCAGGTACTAAATAAAAATCGCCAAACTTCTCTTTTAGCTTTTCAACAAACGCAGGATCGTTTTTTAAACGGTAATCTTCACGCGAAACAAACTCAAACTGCATTCCGTTTTCCTGAGCAAATTTCAAGGTTGGGTTTTCTTCAATTTTATCAAAAAGCTCATCACCGCGAATAACTCCAATTGTTTTAAACCCCTGCTCCTTTCCGGCATACGCCGCAGCAGTAATATGATTGGAAAAGGCACCGCCAAAAGTCAGCAGTGTTTCCTTGTTTTCGGCTTTCGCCTGAAGCAGATTGTATTTTAACTTTCTAAATTTATTCCCCGAAACAAACGGATGAATTAAATCTTCACGCTTTATCGTTAAGGAAATATCATTTGGATAATTAATTGAAATATGTTGATTAAAAACTGGGTTCATTTTATTTTATGTATTTTAAAAACTGAAAAAAAGATCGGTTTTTTAAATAATGTAAGTCGGTTTCGTTCGTGTAAGCTTCTCTTTCAAAACTAATATTTCGATAAGCCAGGTCTTTGTTTTTATATTGAATAAGCCGAATTAAAAACTCTAAAAAATACCAGACAAAAAACGGTATTATTAAAAGTTCCAACTGCTGTCTCAAATGAATTTTTTCGTGGTTTACAAAAATTCCGTTTGTTTTATCAAAATCATATTTTACTAATATAAACGGAAATAAAGCCATACCTCGATATCCTTTCGGAATTAAATATTTGACAACAATCAGAAACATTGGCTGTAAAATTTATAAATTTGTAGCTATAAAATTGTTCGATTTCAATAAAATCATAATCAAATATTTTTATTTTTAATTTTAAAATTTATCCGAACACGAACACGAAGCCGATTTATGAAAGAGCAAAGTAATGAAAATAAATTAATCGAAGGCGAAGATTTTTACTATACGCCCGAAGGTTATAAATGCTTTACTGAAAAACATCATTTAAAAAGAGGCTATTGCTGTAAAAGCGGTTGCCGCCACTGCCCGTACGGATTTGATAAACGCACTGGGGAAATAAGAAAAAAGACTAATTAGATAATTTTAGCAATCTAAATCTAAAATCAACAATATAAAATATCAATATGGATGTTCGCTCAAGAAAATTTAGGATTACGATCCACAAGTCCTATCACAGGTCGGATATCCGTTATCCCTAGTTTTTTTTAATTAGAAAATGTGGCAATGTGCCAATTTGAAAATGAGATAATTATTTTTTGAATTGAATTTTCATTGACAATCTTATTTCGCTCCTATGGAGCTTTTGTATTGCGTGATTATTGTTTTCTACAAATATTACGCCTTTCCAAGGCTTTAGATCTGTTTGATCTAATTAAGCTCCATCGGAGCAAAATATTTATAGAAACAAGCCATCAGTCACATTTAAGCCCCAGCGGGGCGACATACTTTTAAAAACAAAAAAATTAATCTGTTGTTAATCTTGCTAAATTATCTTAGCAACTTAGTCCCGAGGCTTCGGGATAGCAACTTAGCATATCTAAAAAAAATGACTTTTCAAGAAGAAATAAAACAAGGAATTCCATCTGTATTACCTCAGAAAAAAGAATACGATCCAGCCATTAATCATGCTCCGAAACGAAAAGAAATTCTTTCGGCAGAAGAGAAAAAACTGGCTTTAAAAAATGCGCTGCGTTATTTTGAACCCAAACATCACGCTGCATTAATTCCGGAATTTTCAGAAGAATTAGAAAAATACGGACGCATTTATATGTATCGCCTTCGTCCTGATTACAAAATGTACGCAAGACCAATTGATGAATATCCGGGAAAATCATTGCAGGCAAAAGCGATTATGCACATGATTCAGAACAATTTGGATTATGCAGTTGCACAACATCCGCATGAATTGATCACGTATGGCGGAAATGGCGCTGTTTTCCAGAATTGGGCGCAATATTTATTGACGATGCAATATTTGTCTGAAATGACCGATGAGCAGACTTTAACCATGTATTCAGGTCACCCAATGGGTTTGTTTCCTTCGCATAAAGAAGCGCCGAGAGTCGTGGTTACAAACGGAATGGTTATCCCAAATTATTCTAAACCGGACGATTGGGAAAAAATGAACGCACTTGGTGTTTCACAATACGGACAAATGACAGCCGGAAGTTATATGTACATTGGGCCGCAGGGAATTGTACACGGAACGACGATTACGGTTTTAAACGGTTTCAGAAAAATAAAATTAAATCCCGAAGGAAATCTTTTTGTGACTTCTGGACTTGGAGGTATGTCTGGCGCACAGCCAAAAGCCGGAAATATTGCCGGATGTATTACGGTTTGTGCCGAAGTAAACCCAAAAATTACTAAAATCCGCCACGAACAAGGCTGGATTAATGAAGTGGTAACTTCTACCGATGAGTTAGTCGCAAGAGTCAATTCGGCGAAAGCCAATAAAGAAACCGTTTCGATTGCTTATTTAGGAAATGTAGTTGATGTTTGGGAACGTTTTGATGAGGAAAATATCAAGATTGATTTAGGATCAGACCAGACTTCACTTCATAATCCTTGGGCGGGAGGTTATTATCCGGTTGGAATTTCATTTGAAGAAGCTAACGAAATGATGGCCAATAACCCGGATTTGTTCAAAGAAAAAGTTCAGGAATCTTTGCGCAGACAAGCGAAAGCAATTAATAAACACACCGCAAAAGGAACGTATTTCTTTGATTACGGAAATGCCTTTTTATTAGAAGCTTCCCGTGCTGGTGCCGATGTAATGGCGGAGAATAATATCGATTTTAAATATCCAAGTTATGTACAGGATATTATGGGACCAATGTGTTTTGATTACGGATTTGGACCATTCAGATGGGTTTGTACTTCCGGAAAACCGGAAGATTTACAAAAAACAGATACAATTGCAAGCCAGGTTTTAGAAGAATTGGCCAAAACTTCTCCAAGTGAAATTCAGCAGCAAATGCAGGATAACATCAAATGGATTAAAGGTGCACAGGAAAACAAATTGGTTGTAGGCTCGCAAGCCCGAATTCTTTATGCTGATGCCGAAGGAAGAATTAAAATTGCCGAAGCTTTTAACCAGGCGATTGCAAAAGGCGAAATTGGAGCCGTAGTTTTAGGACGCGATCATCATGACGTTTCAGGAACTGATTCTCCTTATAGAGAAACATCAAATATTTATGATGGATCTCGTTTTACAGCAGATATGGCCATTCAAAACGTGATTGGAGACAGTTTTAGGGGAGCAACCTGGGTATCAATTCATAACGGCGGCGGAGTTGGCTGGGGAGAGGTCATAAACGGCGGATTTGGTATGGTTCTTGATGGTTCTAAAGAGGCTTCAAAACGTTTAGCATCAATGCTTTTTTGGGATGTCAACAACGGAATTTCAAGACGAAGCTGGGCCAGAAATGACGAAGCTATTTTTTCTATAAAAAGAGCCATGCAGGTCGAGCCGTTATTAAAAGTAACTTTACCTAATATGGTAGACGAAAGTTTACTTGGTTAAAGTTCATTAAAAATAGATTTTGTTATAAACGCGCTGTCACCCTGAGCGATCCCGAGGTTTCGGGAGAAGGGTAATCTGAGAAAATTTGAAGACTGATGAAAAAAGGGATTCAACTCCGCTCAGCCTGACAAACAAAAGAATTGTGGTTACGATAAAACAAACAAAACGAGAACATTAAAATTTCTAATAATTATGAAAACATTCAAATTAGTTCCGATTTTACTGCTATTGATACTTTCATCATGCAGCAGTGTTACTGTATACTCTGATTACGACAAAAATGTCGATTTTACGCCCTATAAAACGTATGCTTTCTTTAAGCCCGGAATTGATAAGGTCGAGATTTCTGATTTGGATAAAAGACGTATCCTTCGTGCTATAGATAACGAAATGCAGGCTAAAGGATTTACAAAAAGTGAGAATCCTGATTTATTAGTAAACATTTTTACCAAATCAAGAGAGCAAGTCGATGTAAATCAGTTTAGTGCCGGCTGGGGTTATGGCTGGGGCTGGGGTTGGAATCCGTGGATGATGTACGGAGGAAACCAAACAACTGTTTCTACTTCTACCGAAGGAACTTTGTACATTGATTTAATCGATGCCAAAAAGAAAGAAATGATCTGGCAGGGTGAAGGTCTGGGAACTTTAACCCGAAACATTGATAAAAAAGATCAAAGAATTGCCGAATTCGTAAACAAAATTTTAGCACAATATCCGCCGGTTAAAAAATAGTGATCAGTTTCAGTGATCAGTTCTCTGCTTTTTATAAAACTTTAAATAGCTGTGAACTTTTCAAAATAATTTTTTACATTTGCTATTCAATCAGCTAAAAAAATGACAAACTTTAATAACATTATTATCGCTATTATCAGCATTATTGCAATTCAGCAGTAATGGCGAGGTGTTATATAAGTATGTAAAAATATAATTTATAGAAACCTCCCAATTGGGAGGTTTTTTATTTTAAAAAAGATTTTAAATCGCCACGAATTACACAAATTAGCACGAATTGTTTTTGTCAGCTTCTAGATAAAAATTAGTGGACATTAGTGGAATTCGTGGCAAAAAACAACAATTATGAGTTTATTTAACGAAGTACTTAACGCAAAAAAGCAGCTCGAAAACGTAGTTGCCGCGACGCCTTTAACCCAAAATCTAAATCTTTCAGACGAATTCAAATCGACTATTTTATTAAAACGGGAAGATTTGCAAATTGTTCGTTCGTATAAAATTAGAGGCGCTTACAATAAGATTTCTTCGTTAAATGAAAAAGAAAAAACAAACGGAATTGTTTGTGCCAGTGCAGGAAATCATGCGCAGGGCGTTGCATATTCTTGTAATTTGCTGCATATAAAAGGCAAAATTTACATGCCCAAAACAACTCCAAAACAAAAAGTAAAACAGGTGCAGTTATTCGGGAAATCATTTGTTGAGATTGTTTTAACCGGAGATACTTTTGATGATGCATACGCTTCGGCTACTGCAGATGCAATTAAAAATCATAAAACCTTTATTCATCCTTTTGATGATGAAAAAGTAATTGCAGGACAAGGAACCGTTGGTCTGGAAATTCTGGAAAGTTTTAAAGAACCTATCGATTATGTTTTTGTGCCAATTGGCGGCGGCGGACTGGCTTCTGGTTTATCTGAAGTTTTTAGACATTTAAGTCCGAACACCAAAATAATCGGTGTTGAGCCAAAAGGTGCTCCTTCGATGAAAACCTCTATTGAAGAAAATAAAAATACGGCTTTAAAAACGATTGACAAATTTGTTGACGGTGCGGCTGTAAAACAAGTTGGCGATAAAACTTTTGAAATCTGCCGATATAATCTTGAAGATATTGTTCTGGTTCCCGAGGGAAAAGTCTGCACCACTATTTTAAGATTATATAATGAAGAAGCAATGGTAGTAGAACCGGCAGGTGCTTTAACCATTGCAGCTTTGGATTTTTATAAAGACAAAATTAAGGGCAAAAATGTAGTTTGTGTAGTAAGCGGCAGTAATAATGACATTGAAAGAACTGCTGAGATAAAAGAACGTTCACTGCTTTATGAAGGTTTAATGCATTATTTTATGATTCAGTTTCCGCAGCGTCCGGGGGCTTTAAAAGAATTTGTAAATAATATTTTAGGTCCTGATGATGACATCACTTATTTTCAATTTGCTAAGAAAAACAGCCGCGAAGTAGGTTCGGTTGTTGTAGGTTTAGAACTGAAAAAGAAAAAAGACATTATGCCTATTAAAATGAAAATGACACAATATGGTTTTGAATTTCAATATTTAAACGATAATCAGGATTTGTTTACGCAATTAATTGGATAAAAAAATAAAAGGCTGTCTAAATAAATCAGACAGCCTTTTAACATCAATATAAAATTACTAATTGAATTCTTTGTTTGCGACTATTGCTTCAATACTTTTTTAGAATAAGAACCCTCACTGTCGTTTATTCTCACAATATAAACTCCTTTTGGAAGTCTTGAAATTTCAATTTCAGATGGATTCCCTTTTACAAAATTTACATTTTTCTTCACAAGGCTCTGTCCTCCAATATTAAATATTTCAACATCGGCACTTCCTTCATGACTGGTATCGATTTTTAAATAATCATTTGTCGAATTAATAAAAACGGCCATATCATTTAAAATTTCACCATCTGCTGTAATTTCTGTTAAAGCTTTTTTCGCAGTTGATTCTACCTGAACCAATTGCCATTGCTGATTTAGTCCTCCTGTATAATCCCAAACCTGAATATTAGCCCCATTTGCTGTAGAAACACTTTCAACATCAAGAGATTTGCCTGTATTTAAATTGGTAATCTTATAATAACCTCCGCCAAGACTTTCAACTTTCCATTTAAATTCATTAGAATTAACAAAAGTTCTTTGCTGTACTTTAAGTCCATTTGCAGTTCCATTATTTTCTACCGCCAGATACATTCCGGTTGATTTTACTATTATATAATAATTTCCTGCTCCGTCAGAAACAAATTTCCAACGCTGGTTATTTCCGCCTCCGCCGGTTACATCATATTGCTGAATTCTGCCGCCGCTTGCAGTTGAATTATCCGCAACATCTAAACCTTTATTACTGTTTCTGGAAATAATATTATAGTAACCAGGTAAACCCGTAACCGGAGGCGTTCCTGCTCCCCAAGTAAAAGTTACTGCAGAAGAAGCCGGCACAGTATAATTAAAAGCCGATGATCCTGAAACTACTTTAATGGTATTTGATCCGCCTGAATTATAAACTACAAGCGCAATCGAACCATCAGGATTTCTGAATGCAACAGAGAAAATACTGCCGTTGCTGCTTGAAGAACCAATACGCACAGCACCCGGTTTTACATATTTTGAGATTTGGCCAATAATATAGTAAGCTACATTTTTGGTGTAACTGGTACTATTATTAACTGTAATCGCACCTAAGCAGGTACTGCATCCGCCGGGAGTACGCGGTCCTAAACTTGAATTATTGGCTGCATTCCATTCTAGTACTGTTTTTGACCAGTTGTTGGTACTCCCAATAACTACGTTTTGCATATGCCAGCCAAAATCACCGCTAAAGCTTCCGCCAGAGCCTGTATATTGTTCTGTAAAATAAACGTTTTTATTAGTCGCATTTCGTACGGTTGACATAGCCGAAATATTCCCTAAATACAAATGAAACGCCGCGCCGTCAACATAACTACTGTTATTTAAAACATCAATAGGATAAGCTGTATTGTCACAATTATGATCAAAAGCAATAATTTTGACACCTCCATAACCAGCTGTGGCCAATTGTGGTCCAAGCTGTTGATTAATAAAATTCTTTTGTTCTGTAGAATTCATCAGCATACTAGGCTCATTGTGTGGATTTTCAGGTTCGTTTTGTGGTGTGATTCCCCAAATTGGAATTCCCTGCGCCTGCATTGCGGCAATGTATTTTACAAAATATCGGGCATAAGCGGCGTAATATTGCGTTTGTAAACTGCCTCCAATCCATGAATTATTAGTTTTCATCCAGCGAGGTGCTGACCATGGTGTGGCCAATATTTTTATGTTGGGATTAATCTGCTGGATTTTTTTGATAATCGGAATTAAATACGTCAAATCTGGCCCGTTTAGACTAAAGTTATTCATATTTGTATCTCCCGAAGTTTCGTTATAACTGTAAGAAGAACTGCTTAAATCTGAAGCCGCAATACTAATACGAATGACACTTGCGTTTAATCCTGTTGTAGGATTATACAAGTCATTCAATAATTGATTCTGCTGCGTTGCTGCCATACCGCTGATCACTTCGGCACTTCCTTCAGTAAGAGTGTAACCAAAACCGTCCATAGTCTGGTACGTGGTTCCAGCATTAACGGTTACTGTAGATGGGTTAGTTCCGGAATTCGTCCCGAAACTTACAGTAGATTGCTGCTGCAATAATCTCGTCTGATCACCTGATGTTATAAAAGGTGTTACGGTTTGTGCGTTTACATTAATAATAAAGAGCATTATAATGACTTTCATTACTGCCATTACTCGATTTGTAGGTTTTTGAGTAGTTTTGTGCATTTTTTTAAGGTTTTTGTGGTTTTTAGATAGTTAATTTTTTCTCATTTTATTATGATTATTTTTATTAAAACGCATCTAAATTACATAAACCTTCAACGAAATCGTTGTAAATCAAACTTTACAAATACACATCATTTGTAAATATTACCTTAACAAAAACTTATCTTTTATTTTTTCAAAACATTAATTATCAAATAGTTAAAAACAAAAAAAAGCACAAAACATTATTTTTAGTTTTATTCACTTAAAGATCAGGATTTTAAATTGTACGGTATCTCTTTTTGCTATGATAAAATTTTCACAAATGACAAATATCATTGAATAAACTTGGAGTTATAACGTATTTTTGCGGTTTATATAATTACAAAAAAATATGGAAACTCTTAAAGATATTTCGAGCTTAGAAGACATCAAGCAAATGGTTAACAGCTTTTATGCAAATGTTAGAAAAGACGATCTGATTGGTCCTATTTTTAATGACAAACTTCAAGATCGCTGGGAACCTCATCTGCAAAAAATGTACGGATTCTGGCAGACCATTTTATTTGATGTAAGAGCTTATTCCGGAACTCCTTTCCCGCCGCACAAACAATTACCCGTAGATAAAACGCATTTCGACCGTTGGATACAAATTTTCAACACCACGATTGATGCTCAATTTGCCGGTCCCATTACCGAAGAGGCTAAAATGCGTGCCGCAAATATGGCGTATATGTTCAGTCATAAAATTGAATATTTTAGAAATGCTGAAAATGAATTGCGAAATGCATCAGGAAAATCTTAAAAATACTTAGCATTTAGATTGGATACTATTTTTAATTAAATAAATTTGATTGGAAAAAATACTATTAAAAGCCCAAATCAAAACAATTAATTAAAATGAAAAAAATAATCCTGTTCTTTACAATCTGTTTTTCTTTATTAAATCATTTAAACGCACAATCACAAGCACCTATTCCTAATTTATATAAAGGAACCGTAGATGGAAAAATGCCTATAACCGTTTACATTAAAACAGAAGAAAACCCTTGTACTGCAGATTTAATGTATACGTCGATGTATCGATATAATAAATCAAACAATTGGATTCAGCTTGATGTTACTCAAAACAAAAAGAAGGAAAACGAATTTATTTTAGTTGAACATGGTTTTAGCGGCGTATTAATTCTAAAGAAAACCGGAAATACTTTTACCGGCTTATGGATTAGTCCCGATGCTCAAAAGCAATTAAAAGTAGATTTAAAAGAAGCTTCAATGACTAAAAAAGAACTTGAAAACTTCGCAAAAACACTAGAAAAAGTCAATTATGAGAATAATGACTGTTAGAAAAATTCTCTTTCTTCCGAGTTGATAAAATCTATAAAAATGCAATAAAAAACACTTTCGAATAAAAATATTGTGATGAACATCAAAAATTAGCGGTCTAAATTCGTAATTTTACATTCTAATCTACAACGTTTTCGAAATGAATGCATCTATAGAAACCAATCCGTTATTAGAGCGATTGCCAAAACATTTAAAGCAATTTATTAAGCCTCAAGATTATAGCGACTACACTCCTATTAACCAAGCGGTTTGGCGATATGTTATGCGCAAAAACGTAGATTATCTTTCGAAAGTTGCCCATCATTCTTATTTAGATGGTCTGCGCAAAACCGGAATCGAAATTGATTCTATTCCGAGTATGTATGGTATGAATCGTATTCTAACTGAAATTGGCTGGGCGGCCGTTGCGGTTGACGGATTTATTCCGCCAAATGCTTTTATGGAGTTTCAGGCTTATAACGTTTTGGTTATTGCATCAGATATCAGACAATTAGAACATATTGAATATACACCCGCACCAGACATTATTCATGAAGGTGCCGGCCACGCTCCTATTATTGCCAATCCTGAATATGCTGAATATTTGAGACGTTTTGGTGAAATTGGCTGCAAGGCGATTTCATCTCACAAAGATTATCAGATGTATGAAGCGATTCGACTGCTTTCTATTTTAAAAGAAGCTGAAGATACTCCTCAGGAAAAAATTGACGAAGCCGAAAAAGCGGTTGCCGATTTGCAAAATGATATGGGCGAATTGTCTGAAATGGCCCAAATTCGAAACCTGCATTGGTGGACCGTTGAATATGGTTTGATTGGAACGGTTGAAGATCCAAAAATTTACGGCGCCGGATTACTTTCTTCAATTGGGGAAAGTGCCTGGTGCATGACTGATAATGTAAAGAAAATACCTTATGATATTTCAGCAGCGAATCAGAATTTTGATATTACGCAATTACAGCCTCAACTTTATGTAACACCAACTTTTTCTTATTTAAGTCTGGTTCTGGAAGAGTTTGCAAATAAAATGGCCTTGCGTACCGGAGGCCTTTCGGGAATTAAGAAACTAATTCAGTCGAATGCTCTGGGTACAATTGAGCTGAGTACTGGTTTGCAAATTTCAGGAGTTTTCACAAATGTTATTGAAGAGGAAGGAAAACCGGTTTACATTCAAACAACGGGAAAAACAGCCTTGTCTTATCGTGAAAAAGAATTGGTAGGACACGGAACTTTAACGCATCCTCACGGATTTGGAAGTCCGATTGGTAAACTGAAAGGTTTTAATCTGGCAATTGAAGACATGAGTCCAAAAGATTTGCAGGCTTACAGTATTGTAGAGAATGAAACGGTAAAACTGGAATTTGAAGGCAATATTATTGTGGAAGGTGAAATTATTACGGGATCCCGAAATTTACACGGTGAAATTATCCTGATTAGTTTTAGAAATTGTACCGTAACTCATGGCGAAACTATTTTGTTTCAGCCTGATTGGGGAAATTACGATATGGCAATTGGTAAAAAAGTGATTTCTGCTTTTTCTGGCCCAGCTGATGTAAACAGTTTTGATTTAATAAATATTGTTCCGACAACTAAAACCATAAAAGCAAAACATACTGATGAACGTGATGAATTGGAGAATTTATATGCGTCAGTTAGAGATATCAGAAAAAATAAAACTTCTAAAACAGAGCTGAAATCTATTTTTGAAAACCTAAAAAAAAGCCATCCAAATGATTGGTTATTGTCTGTTGAGATTGCAGAACTTTTGAAAGATTCAGATGAAAAACAACTTTTGCAGGAGGTATTAGTTCATTTAGACCAACTGAAAGAAAAACGTCCTGAAATTGCGCATTTAATTGCTGGCGGTTTGGATTTGATTTTTGATAGTTCTTTGCCTCATTTGCCACAAAGGCACTAAGGCACAAAGTTTTTTATTTTGCCCACGGATTGTGCAGATTTAAACGGATTACGCAGGTTTTATTTTTAGCAAAGATTTCCACAATCTTTTTGAGATATTTTCAAATGCAAAAATCATTTTAATCCCTTAATCTGTGGCAAAAAACCTTTGAACCTTTGCTACTCTGTCCCGAAGCCTCGGGATTGAACCTTCCTCTTACAATTTCAAATCTTCAGTAAAATCTTTATCAGATTCGATTGTTTTTCCTTCGTATTGTAATTTCCAGCCCATTGAGTTGGTTAAAATTAAAATCTTAGACAATTCGCTGATAAGTCGGTTTTGGGCATTTGATTTTAAGGTAGATTTTTCAATTTTTTTCGCCAGGTTGGCTTTTACAGATTTGTTGATTTTATTATAATCGTCTCCCGTAAAAGGATTCAGTTTACTTTGTTCTACATCATAAAACTGAATATCAGGGTTGATTGTTATTTCTTCTTTTGGAATATTTAAAATCGTAATCGTTTTGTTTTTTTCGTCGATGTCGTATTTCATTTTATGCAAATCGTAAGCAACGGTAACATTTGCATTTACGACAACTAATGCTTTCTTTTCAAAAGAAACCATATCCATTAAATATTTCTGCTGGTTTTTATACGTGATCACTTCTGAAAAATGTCCCTCAGTGACCACCAGCTTTCCCACATTTAAAATTTGCTGCTGAATTAAATTGGTATTATAATCGATTGTAGAATCGTCGTCTTTTTTGAATTGACAATATTTGAAAGCCAAAACGATCAAAAGTACAACCGCAGCAAAAACTATTATTCTCTTTACTAAATTTTGCATTCTATTATTTTATTAGACCAATTTACTTCTTTTTTTTAGATTTTTTCGCCACGAATTATTTTTTCTTTCGCCACGAATTTCACGAATTACACTAATCTCAACTTTGTGTTTTTCTATCAATTTCACGAATTATAAATTCGTGAAATTGATAATTATGCGCAAACTACTAATTAGTGTAATTCGTGAAATTTGTGGTAAAAAAATCATGATAAAAAAAACTTTTTAGAACGGATATCCAATCGCAATATTTAAAATCAGGTTGTCTTTTCGCCATGGTCCGCTTCCGAAATTAATATCATCAATTACCCAGCGCTGTCCATCTGGCAGTGCTGGATTTCTAAGAGGAAAAGCTAAATCAGTTCTTAAAACCAAGAATGACAAATCGAAACGTAATCCCGCACCGGCGCCAATTGCCATTTGTTTCATAAAATCTTTTGAGATTTCTGCTCCGGGTTTATCAGGATCAGCGTGTAAAAGCCAAATATTTCCCGCATCGATAAACACTGCTCCCCTTACAATACTAAACAGCTTTGCTCTGTATTCTGTATTAAATTCCAATTTTAAATCTGCCGATTGATCTGGTGTATAATTGTTGTTTGTTGTTGGCGGAATTACATAACTTCCAGGCCCTAAAGTTCTGGCTCTAAAAGCGCGAATACTATTGGTTCCTCCTACTACAAATTGTTTTGATGTTGGCAGGGTCCTTGAATTTCCGTAAGCAATTCCTGCACCTACAATTAATCTGCTGGCTAATTCGCTTTCTTTCCCAAGCTTTAAATAATGCCTGAAATCGGTTCTGATTTTTACATATTGGCTAAACGGAACATCAAATATGGTTTTTACATTGTCTTTATAATCTGCACCTGTAACTAAACCCGTTATATTTCCCGCCAAATCTAATTCTCCATTAAAATAGATCGTGTTTTTTCGGCGTTTCTGCATCGTGTTTGTGTAGGTGTAATTATAAGTTGGGCCAAAAATAAGCTGTTTCTCAATTACTTTCCCCAGAGCAGCATCATCTTTAATATCTTCTAAATACTCCGGCGTAACATGATTTGGACTCACGTAGGTTACATCTATTACATTTAGCTGATGTTCTTTCCTGATGTTTTCTTTCCACAAATATCCAAAAGACGTATTAAAAGAATTAAGTGCATACAACTGTGTTCTTTTTTGATATTCATAGCGTAAAGTTGCTTTTGTTCTTGGCACATATTCGCTGTTTCCTTCAATATTAAACGGCGTTATAAATCTCGGCCAGGTCAAACTGGTTTCAGCTCCCAGTTTATAAATATTTTTTCCCTTATTTACACCGCCCAGCTGAAAATCGGCACCGCCAAAAACGGAAACGGTAAATAATTCTGCTCCTTTAAGTAAATTTCGGTTGTTCCAGTTTACATTTAATTCTGTACCGGTATAACTGGCTGAATTTGTTTTCCCTAAAACCTCGACCCTAATGAACTTTTTAGGCAGAAGTGTTAGATAGTAATAGGAATCTAAAGCATTTTTTATACTGTCTGATGGTTTAAATTCATTTTTAACAAAACTAAAAGTACCCAGATTTACAAACCGATTAAGGGTTAGATTATGGTCTTTTCTGTTATATAAATCCCCTTTTTTGAAATATATGGTTCGATCGTAAACTCTTGGTTTAAAAGTTTCCGTTGTATCAATAATCGTGAAGTCTTTATACTTTGTTATATTTTTTCGTCTGTAAACAACGCTGTCATTTGAAAGAGAATAATTAGGATAAACAAAAATGTTATTGATCTTATAAGCTGTAAGGGCTTTGGGCGGTGTATCTGGTTTAATTACCAGTCTGATTTTTACTTCATGATCACCTTTACTGCTGTCTACCTGTGCCAAAAGATAATCCGGATTAAAGTAGAAATAGCCTTTCTCTTTAAGTCTTGCGTCAATTCGTTCTCTTTCGGCTTTTATGATATCTAAATCGTATGGTTTTCCAACTTTCAATAAACTTCTTCGGCTTGATCTTCCAATAATTCTGGACATTGCCAGGGAATCATCAGGAAAAGTCACGCTTTTAATGATGTATTGTTTTTTGGGTATAACGGTATATTCTGCTGTAACTCGTTTATTACGAACGGTAGAATCAGCGCTGACACGGGTTTTAAAATAACCGCGGTTTTCGGTAAAATTTCGTAGAACAGAAGCATTGTAATCTAAATCGACTTTACTGAAAAGTACAGGCGCTTCACCTACTTTATTACGAAGCCAATATCTGGTTCCTTTTTGTTTTTTAGGTTCTCCGGCAATATTATAAATCCATAATTTAGGACGCAACCCTAAAAATTGTTTGTTGGGTTTTGGGCGTAATAAGTCCTCCAATTCTGTTTCGAGTGCTTTTCTTTGTTTTTTCTTTATCAAAGAATCTTTGACCGTTACAGAACCTCCGGTGTAAAGTAAATCGCCTTCCGGTAAATATTTTGTATTACTGCAGCCTAAAACAAAAAACAGGCAAAACAGTACAAAATACTTTACATACCAATTTTCTATATGATTATGTTTTTTGTTCATTGCCTTCAATTTTATTTTCTTCCTGATTCTCTTTTAATTCTTTTTCTTCTTTCTCTTTTTGCTTTTGTTTCTCTTTACGAAGTTTTTCTTCTTTTATCATTTGTTTTTCTTGTTCTGAACGATGAAAAAGCTCTCTGAATTTATTGTAACTCATCGTGATAATAAAAGCGACACCCGTTTCTACAACCTGGCCTTCAACTGCTACCTGATATTGATTTTTTCTGTAGGCACGCACCATATAGCGGCCGTCTTTAGTAAGCTGATAATCCAATGCCACATCTCCCGCAATATTGGTGCTTTCTTCGTTTGCACGTTCTGCACCTTCAACGCCAAAACTGCTTCCTACGGTGACTTTCAATCGGTCATCCAGTAGTTTTTTAGAAACAGCAACATTTAAATCAGTTCTGTTTTCCATTGTTCCGGAAGTATAATCTTCTGTAGATTCTAAATCGAAGTTGACTTCAAATCCGGTAATCAATTCGCCGGCAAGATTGTTCAGTTGCTGTGAAAGAATCTTGCTCACACTTTGTCTGGCCAAAGATTCTGCATTTGTACCGCCGCTTTCGCTTGCAAACGGATTTTCGCCCACAAATCGGTTCAATAATAAAAGAGCAAAAACCTGTTTATTTAATTCTGCAGGATCTTGTTCTAATTGTTTCAGTTTAGTCTGCGTCAGGGTCACCACATCCGAAGAAACATCATAATTACCATCCGGAAGTACAATTCCGAAAGAGATATCCGGTTTCATCAACTCCCCTTTCATTTTCAATAAAGTCTGAAACGGAAGTTTTTGTTTGTATCTGTTTCTTATGGCCGGATCATCGTTTCCAAGCTGGTTTCCTAATAAATCAATTGGTGCGGCATTTACTTTATAAACAGCCGTAATATTTAGATTCGCCATTGTAGGCTCACCATTCCAGGTAATATAGCTTCCTTTCTGGATATCAAATTTTCTTTTGATTCCGTTAAAATTCATTTCATAAGCTCCGTCCGAAAACTCATATTTACCAGTCAAAGTTGTTTTTCCTGATTTATCGATACCTCCAACCAATTCGGCTTCGCCTTTCAAATTCAAATAATCACCATTCGCCTTATCGATTAACAAAGTCAATTCAGCTTCTTTATCAATCGAAATGGCCACATTTACATCCATTCCTTTTACTTCAGACTGATCCAGTTTGTTTTGCAAATCGACTGTTTGTTTCAAATACATATTATCTTCATCAACAAACTCCACAATTCCTTCACGGTCAGCAATCGAAGGGTCAGACTGCGGCATTACAACCGTAAAATTGGTTTCTTTATTAATTTTTATGGTTCCGTCAATAACGGGGCTGTCAAGATTTCCTTTAATATTTAGTTTAGTATCTAAAAACATATCTCCATAGAACAAATCATTATCAGCTTCTTTAGAATGGATAGCTCTAAAATCGTCTGCAGTAACTACTAAACCAAAATTATAATTCTTGAAATCCGGAGACTGAATGGTTCCGTCTACAGATAATTGATTATCGTTTTCGTCGTTAAGCGTAAATTTATCAAAGGTGATTACATCATTATTAAAAGTGATTTTTTCCTGATCTGTTTTAAAGAATGAATTCAGCTGTGTGATTCTAAAACCGGTATCGTTAAAGTTTAATTCACCCGATACTTTTGGACTTGATGCATTACCTACAATTTTAAAATTTCCAGACAAATAGCCTGTTCCTTCTGTAACATTACCCATTGTAAAACCCTGAATGCTTTTGATAAAAAGTTTCCTTAAATCTAAATTAAAATCAAGATTTCCATCATCCATTCTATAATTTCCGGTCAGGTTTACTTCATTCCCTTCACCTGTAAGGGCTACATCGGCGTTAAGTAAATTAGTAGTTTTATTATCGACTTTTATGGCAATATCGCCAACAGCTTCTCCTCTAAAAGCAAAATCATCTATTTTTAAATCTGAAGTAAAGGTCGGACTCGTCATGACATTTTCAACAACAGCATTTCCGTTGATCAATCCCTGCATTAACAATTTGTCTTTTTTGACAATATTCATAATGGTTTCGATTTTGAAGTTTACAAAATCGACTTGCAATGGTGCATTTTCCTGCGTTCCCTGCGACTGAACTTTCAACTCGTTTCCGTTATTATTAAGGAAAAATTTGTTCACGTACAATCTTTTACCTCCAAATTCAATCGCATTTTCCGGATCTATATTCCACTTATCATAATTTAAAATGAAATTTTCCGCATCGATTTTAAAAATGTTTTTAGAATCTTCCGCTTTAAATTCTCCGGCAATAAAATATTGTGGTTTTTCTTTTGAATCCTGAACTTCAAGTGCATAAGTTAAAATATTATTCTCAACTTTTCCGGACAAACTGGTAAACGGAACTTTTAATGAACCGCTTTCGATTGTAGCAACAGAAACCGAATATTCTAAAGCATTTTCTTTGGCTTCAATATTAATTTTCCCGTCGGCAATTGTATTATCTGCGTATACGATTCTTGGAATTGTTCCTCTTATTTCTAAAGAATCGGTTACATTATTGTATTTTCCGGTAATTTTAATTGGCTCTAATCCTGTCAGCTTTGGAATTAATTTGAAAAGAATTGGGTCGTTATCAACCGTTAAAGTAAAAGCTAATCTTTGTTCGTCAGATTCTCCATTTACTTTTGGAGTTTTCAAATCGATGTATTTTGACAATGATTTTTTTATTGCCGCTGTCAATGTGGTCAATTTGTATTTTCCATCCACTTCTGCTTTTAAAAACTGAGAGGATATTTTAATGTTGTTTCGAGTGTTATCCGAAAAAGCAATAACACGAACCGAATCCAGAACAATTGGTTCTTTATCCTGTAAAACCTGAATATTTGACAAAAACACCTTTCCATTCAAAAAATCCGGATTGCTATTGGCAATATCGGCGTCTACATTGCCTCGGAGCTTCATTGGTCCAGCATGAAGATTCAGTTTTTCAAGATCGGCAATATCCAGATTTAATTTTAATTTTATTGAAGGATACTTTTCCTGCGTATTGCCGCTCGCTGCCAAATCAAAATTTAAATTTGGATCCTGCATTCCTGATTTTACTGCGAATGAACCATTTGCAATATTTCCTTTTAAAGCCAAATCCCTGTATGTGTATCTGTTGAAAACTGCTTTTTGTACAATTCCGTCCAATTCTGCCTGAGCCGTTTTGGGATCCAGACCTTTTCCTTTTACTTTTGCTTTCAGCGTAATTTTTCCAATCGAATCATTTTTGATTAATCTTCCTAAATCAAAATCAAGCAGATAAACTGATGCATCGTATTTCTCTTTTTTCTTAACACGCTGGTCAAATAACGCATCTACTTTTGCATTTCCGAAACTGCTGTTTAAAGTCAGATTGGTCTTGAAATTTTGAACAGAACCTTTAAATTTTCCCTGCAGATTTAACTGCGATGGAAGCTGTATGTTTTTTGGAATTGTTCCTGCAGGAACAAACGAATTAATATCTTTTGAAGTACTGGCTATTCTTTTAATATTCAGGTCATAATATGCTTTTTGAGCATCAGGCAGTCCGGTTATCTTCCCCGAAAGGGAAACCTTTGTAGATCCGATACCGCTCATTTCAAACAAAGGAATATTTAAATCTTTTACTTTTCCGCTTACACGGCTGTTTATATACAAAATCGCATTTGGATTACTTTTAAACGGATTTGTTTTCTGCAGGTCAGGAACAAATAATAAAATGTCTTTGAAACCAATTTTTGAGTCATTCAAATTGGCATCAACAGAAAGGTTTGCAATGTCTTTTTGCAGCGCGGCAAGTGATTTGTATTCTACTTTAATTTTATCTTTTACAAGTGTTTGAGGCGTTTTTAAATATAAATTATCCAAGTAAGCATTTTTAGGCCCGTAGAAAAAATCTGTTTTTAAAGACTGAATGTTCAATCCGCTTTTTTCTGTTGCAACAAGTGATTTTATATTTCCAGAAATCGTATCATTTCCATAATACAATTTCTCGGCTTCAAGATTGAATTTGCTTAAATCTAAGTGGCTGTAATCGATTCCTTTTTGAACCGGTTTCGACTGCATATCATCAAATTTAAAAGCTATATTTTGAATGTTGACTTTGTTTAGTCTGGCTTTCCAGCCGGCTTGTTTTATGGCTGTTGTGTCTAGACTGGGCGCTTGAATTTGTTTGTCTTTTGCTCCTAATCTTAAATTGCCGCTTAGATTTTTAAGTTCGAAAGTGTCGAAATCTAAAAGCTGTTTGTTCAGGTCAATTTCATTAACGGATAAATCTAAATTACCCAATTTTATTCCCGAATCTAATTTTGAATCTTTGTTATCATATGCAATATCAATTTTTGACAAACTGATTTTACCTAATTTTAATTTGAAGTCTTTTCGTTTTGAAATTGTATCAACAGTTTCTACTGAAACTTCGGCAATTTTTTCGACTACATCCTGATTTAAAACCAATTTTAATCCATCCAAATCAATATTTGGAATATCAAAATCCATTTTATCCAAATCGAATTTATTGAATTTGGTGTCGAAATGCGTCAGTTTTACGGCAATGTCATTTTTAGAAAAATCGTCTTTAAAATTGAATTTGACATTATCCAGATTTACTTTTACAACAGAGATTTTAAAAGGTTTGCTATCCGGATCTTCTACTTTTGGCTCTTTTGATTCGAATGCTTTTATGATATAATCGAAATTAAAAACACCTTCTTTATTTCGGGAAATATTGGCTTTTACATTTTCAAGTGAAACCGAATTGATTTCGAGTTCGCTGCTTACCAGTTTAAACAAATCAACATCAACCTCTAACCTTTTGCCTGCCAACAAGGTATCTTTCTTTTGATCTTCAAAATAAAAACCTTCCAGAACTACATCTTTTGGAAATTTAATAGAGATATGATCTAACGAAACTTTAGTTTTGATTTTGTCCTGCAGATAGGTTATTGCTTTGTCTTTTACGAAATTTTGAACAGACGGAACCTGAATTAAAATAATAAGAAGTAATAAAAGTGCAACTACAGTAATCACGCACCAAAGAAGTATACGTAATGCTTTTTTAAGAAAATAAACAGGTTTCTTATTCATACGCCGATAAGCACGATTAGATTAAAGTTGTGTTATTGTAAAAACTGTATTTCTACAGATTACAAAATTGGAAATTTTAAACCTTAACAATTTACATAATTATATGCAATTATTCTAAAATTTCATGGTAAAATAGTTAATTTCCTACTTTTGTTGTTTTGATCACAAACTCGATAAGACTCCAATTACCTTTGTTTATCATCGATTTTCAATGAATGCTTATTTCGAGATTAGAATTTAATGTGAGGTAACTTTTCTCCTAAACGATTTATTTTCTGCTGCAGGTTTGCTAAGAATTTTTGATGCTGTTCAGATTCTGGATTGAAGCTTCGATGGCGCAGGCTTTTTTGGATTTCATCAACTTCCTGCAGGATAGAAATGCTTTCCGACGAAATATAATTTTCACTGAAAAGTTTCCAAATATAATCGATTGCAATTTGATTAGGATGCAGCATATCTTCAGCATAAAAACGATAATCGCGAAGTTCGTCCATCATGATTTCGTAGGAAGGGAAATACGCTAATCTTTGATTGTAGATTTTAGATTTTAGAATAGAATGTAAGGCTGTAAACAAATGCGATTTACTCAATTGATTTTCTACAAAACCATCTTTTATGTGGCGCACCGGCGAAACGGTAAAAATGAAATTGATCTCTGGATTTAAAGTCTGAATTAAATCGATTGTGTTTTGAATGCTTTTCTCGATTATATCTACCGATAATAATTCTTTTGAAAATTGTTTTTGAGGTACTTTATGGCAATTGGCCGCGATTTCTTCACTTTCAATATTTCGATAAACCCACGAAGTCCCAAACGTGATAATAATATGTGTAGCTTCTTTGATTTTTTTATTTGTTTCCGTAATCGCTTTATTCAGCGTCTCCAGTAATTCCTGTCGGTCAGCATTACTTAAATCAGAATGAACCTCAAAACTGTGCCAGCGCTCGTTATAAAAAAAAACATCTTTTTCTTCAAACAATTCTTCTTTACAAACTCTGCTGAATAATTTGTTTATTGAAACTGGATTAAAAATAATTCCGAAAGGATTGGTTTCATTTTGCAATTTAAAATAATCGAATTTTTCGGCCATATTTTCTGCAAAACAGGAACCAATAGAAAGTACTTTCGAATTGTAATCGATTGGGGTATTACTTTTTGAAATTGGAATTTGAGTTCTGAACTGCATTTTGTTTTTTTATTCAAAAATACGGTTTAAAACTTATTTACGAATCAAAAAAAATCCCCAAAATCAATTGATCATGGGGATTATTTTAATTATTTTGAATTATTAGTATTCAATTTCTAATTTTTCAGAGTTTTTGGCATCTCCAGAAAACAACTCAGTAACATAATTACTTCCATTGTATTTATTAGTATTTGTTACTGTTGCTGTTTCATCAACTGCTCCTTCGCTGTCGTAAGTTACTGTAACATTTTTTACTGTATTGTTTGCTGAATAAAAATCAAAATAGTTATCTAGATCTAACAAAAGTTTAGCTCCTGTAATGTTAATGTATGGGCTTTTCTTATCGTCAAATGTGCTTGTAATTTTTTCTTCCAAACGACCATCAATTAATTCTGTAGAAGCGATGTTTCCATTTACAAAAGTATAAAGAGTAGTTGTATCATACTTTGTTTCTAGTCTGTCGATGATTTGAGATTGGTTTGCGTTAACAGTTCCGTTTGCATTGTAAACGAAAGTTAATTTATCCTGAATACTTTTGTTAGATTCTCTTGTAGTGATTTTAGAAACTAATTTTCCACCTTCGTAAGCATAAACATCCGTAGATTGTAAAATACCCGATTTAAATAATTCAACCTTAGTAATAAGATCTCCTGTGTAAGTGTAAACAGATTTAGAAGCATCTGAAAGAGAGATTTGCTTCAATTTGTTTCCATCGTACGTTAAAGTGTAAGTAATACTTCCTGATTTTCCGTCTTCAACAACTGTTTCAGTAATTTTTTTTGGTAATAATACTGCATTTTCAGATTCTGATGAATTATCATCACTTGAGCAAGAAGAAATCAGTACCATTGATAAAGCACTAAAAAGGCATAAAATTTTTTTCATTTTGAATTGGTTAAATTTATAATGCTGCAAACGTAATACAACCTTACACCAAAACCTTACGGCATTCCACATTGAAAAGAAATAATGTAACTTAAACACTTATAACCCATTAACTATAAACAATATAAGTCAGTTTTTTTCTGCTAAAAAAATTACTCAAAAATAAAACTCCGTTTAGATCTATAGTTTTTTTCTTATTTTTTATGATATAAAAATTAAATAAATATCTTTTAAGATTAGCAAATCTAAATTCTACTTTTTATAATGCTGTACTGTGAAAAAACAACTTTACAAAAATTACATTTTTAATAACAAAAACCATCACCGCAAACTAAAACATTTGCTTACTTTTGCATCTTCCATTTTTTTAATATCCCTATATGAAATTATTATATTCTTATATAATCAGACATAAAATGTTATTGTTTTTTGCTTTGATTATGGCCTCTATAAACATTTGTTTCAGTTTGTCAGATTCTATTATTACCGGTAAATTAATGCAGGATTGCGGTGTTGGACTGGCAAAATACAAAGGAAACGAAATCGGGTTTATAAAATCTTTATCATTCTGGCTGGGTCTTTCGCTTGGTGCTGCCATGATTTCCAGAATTACCAAAAATTTTCAGGATTATTTTACCAATGTCGTAATTCAGAGAACCGGTGCTCAAATGTACACGGACGGAATCAAAAAATCGCTCGATTTACCTTATGCCGAATTTGAAGATCAGCGAAGCGGTGAAACTCTAAGCAAACTAACCAAAGTTCGTTCTGATTCTGAAAAACTGATTACGCTTTCTATATCACTTATTTTTCAAACCATTATCGGATTCATATTTGTCATTTTGTATGTGGCCCGAATTGACTTTAGAATTTCGATTATCTTTTTAATTACTGCTCCTATTATTGCTTTGGTAAGTTCTTATTTGGGTAAAAAGATTAAAATCGTTTCTAAGAAAATTGTCAATCAAACCAATGCTTTAGCCGGTTCTACGACAGAAAGTCTGCGAAATATCGAATTGGTTAAAAGTCTTGGATTAACTTATCAGGAAGAGAAACGTTTGAATTTAAACACTTTTAAAATTCTGCAGTTAGAGTTAGAAAAAATCCGTTTTATTCGAAGTTTAAGTTTTATTCAGGGTACAACGGTTCACTTTTTAAGAACCTGCGTCGTTTTCACATTATATTATTTCTTGTTTGGAGGAAAAATTATCGTGGGCGATTTACTTACAATGGTTTTCTTTACTTTCTTCATTTTTGGCCCGCTGCAGGAGCTTGGAAACTTTATTATTGCATTGAATGAGACCAAAGTTTCAATGGAGAATTTCAAAACCTTACTAAGCGCTCCAAAAGAATTTCGTCCGAAAAACCCAAAACATGTTGGAGCGATTCAGTCGCTGTTATTTTCAAATGTGAGTTTCCAGCATAAAACCGCAAAATTTAAAGCCGTTGAGAATATCAATTTCGAGATTAAACAAGGCCAGACCGTTGCATTTGTAGGTCCTTCTGGTTCCGGAAAAACAACTTTGGTAAAATTACTGGTTGGATTGTACACGCCTGCTGAAGGTCAGGTTTTTTATAATGATATTGATTCAACCGATATTGATTTACTGGACTTAAGAAAACAATTAGGATTTGTAACTCAGGATGCACAACTATTTTCTGGAACTATTCGCGAAAATCTTTTGTTTGTAAAACCTAATGCAACCGACGAAGATTTATATGACGCCTTAAAACGCGCAAGCTGTGATAAACTTTTAAGACGTGCCGAAGATGGTTTAAACACCACAATTGGCGAAGGTGGAATCAAAGTCTCAGGCGGAGAAAAACAACGTTTATCTATCGCAAGAGCAATTCTTAGAAATCCTAATTTATTGATTTTTGATGAGGCAACTTCTGCTTTGGATTCTATTACCGAAGAAGAAATCAATGCTACAATACGAAATATTTCAGATAAAAACAGAATTACGGTTTTAATCGCTCACCGTTTATCTACTGTTATGCACGCTGACAGAATTTTTGTTCTGGAGCAAGGTAAAATAATCGAGCAAGGTAAACACGAAGATTTAATTGTTGAAAAAGGACTGTATTATGCAATGTGGCGCCAGCAGATTGGGGAAAGAAAATAGTTTTTTTTAGTTACTAAGATGCTAAGGCTCTAAGAGACTAAGTTTTTTTGAATAGCCTCCTCGATGATGATAAATAAATTTAAAGGGCTTTAGCCAAACCTGATAGTTCGGCTAAAGCCTTTCTTAATTCCTCTTTCTTCGTCCAATGATAAAATGAAAGAATACTATAAATACAAAACCCGACAGGCTTTAAAAACCTGTCGGGTTTACTTTTTTGAATACTATAAAAGCCTTAGAACCTTAGTAACTTAGATTCTCAGAACCTTAAAAAATTACTTCACAAAATCAACCGCTTTTGATAAAGCCTCTGCGATTCCGTCAACATTTTTACCTCCTGCAGTTGCGAAGAAAGGCTGACCTCCTCCTCCTCCCTGGATATATTTTCCTAATTCGCGAACTACTTGTCCGGCATTTAGGTTTTTCTCTGCTACTAATTCTTTAGAAATATAACAAGTTAACATTGGTTTTCCTTCATGAGCTGTAGCGAAAACTACAAATAAGTTATGGTAAGAATTCCCCAACTCGTAAGCTAAATCTTTTGCTCCTTCCGGATTTAAATCTACTTGTTTCGCTAAAAACTGAACTCCGTTGATTTCTTGCAATTCTTTAGCCAAATCAGCTTTCATGTTTTTTGCTTTATCTTTCAATAAAACTTCTAATTGTTTTTTCAATTGTGCGTTTTCGTCCTGCAAAGCTAAAATTGATTTTACCGGATCTTGTGCATTTTTAAGTGCTTCTTTAATTTCATTTAAAGAAACCGCCTGAGATTCAAAATATTCTTTTGCAGCTTCACTTGTAATTGCTTCAATTCTTCTAATTCCAGATGCAACAGCACCTTCTGAAACAATTTTAAAATGCCAGATATCAGATGTATTGGCAACGTGTGTTCCTCCGCATAACTCTACAGAGTCACCGAATTTAATCATACGTACCAAATCACCATATTTCTCACCAAACAAAGCAATAGCACCTTCTTCAAGAGCCTGTTCTTTTGGTATAGCCCTTTTTTCTATTAATGGTAAACTCTCACGAATTCTTGCGTTTACAAAGTTCTCTACTTCTACTAATTCTTCATCCGTTACTTTAGAGAAATGAGAAAAGTCAAAACGCAATGATGCGTTGCGAACCATCGAACCTTTTTGTTCAATATGCGTTCCTAAAATCTTGCGCAAACCTTGGTGCAATAAATGCGTAGCCGAGTGGTTTGACGAGGTTTTAGCTCTTTGATTTGCATCTACAACCGCATTAAATGTTGCTGTAATATTTTCCGGTAACGATTTTGCTAAATGTATCGTTTGATTATTTTCCTTTTTAGTATCGATGATATAAATGATATCTCCGTTTTGAGATTCTAAATATCCTTTATCGCCTGTTTGTCCTCCGCTTTCTCCATAAAATGGAGTTGCATTGAAAACCAATTGGTAGATTTCACCATCTTTTGCACTGTCAACTCTACGGTATTTCGTGATTTTTACCTGATGTGATAATCTGTCGTAACCAATAAATTCCTGAATATCATCTTCTATAATTACGTTCCAGTCTCCAGCCGTTACTTTTGATGCTGCACGAGATCTTTCTTTTTGCAATTGCAATTGTTCCTGGAATCCGGCTTCATCCAGCTTTAATCCTTTTTCAGAAAGAATCAAAGCCGTTAAATCGATTGGAAAACCATAGGTATCATACAATTCAAATGCTTTTTTACCATCGATTGTATCTCCTTGATTATTTAAAATTACAGCATCTAAAAGAATTAATCCCTGATCTAATGTACGTAAGAAAGAGTTTTCTTCTTCACGGATTACATTAGAACAAAGTGCCTTTTGCGTTCTGATTTCCGGGAAAGAATCTCCCATTTGCTCGCTCAGAGTTTCAACCAGTTTATAAATAAAAGGTTCTTTTGTTCCTAAGAAAGTAAATCCGTAACGAATAGCGCGACGTAAAATCCTGCGAATTACATATCCAGCTCCAGTATTAGACGGCAATTGTCCATCGGCAATAGCAAAAGCTACCGCACGAACGTGATCTGCAATAACACGAATTGCGATATTTACTTTTTCTTCCGCTTCATTAGAAGCTTTAACTGTATAATCAGCCCCGGTAATTGTTTCGATTTCTCTAATCAAAGGCATGAAAACATCCGTATCATAGTTTGATGTTTTTCCTTGTAATGCCATACACAAACGTTCAAATCCCATTCCGGTATCTACGTGTTGTGCAGGAAGTTTTTCAAGAGAACCATCTGCTTTACGGTTAAATTCCATGAATACATTATTCCAGATTTCAACTACTTGTGGGTGATCGTTGTTTACCAGGCTTTTTCCAGAAACCAATGCTTTTTCTTCCGGAGTACGCAAATCAACGTGAATTTCAGAACAAGGTCCGCATGGTCCCTGATCTCCCATTTCCCAGAAATTATCTTTCTTGTTTCCAAGAATAATTCGGTCTTCATCGATTAATGTTTTCCAGATATCCCAAGCTTCCTGGTCAAACGGGACATTATCTTCTTTACTTCCTTCAAAAACAGAAACATAAAGATTTTCTTTTGGTATTTTATAAACTTCTGTCAATAATTCCCAAGCCCAGTTGATTGCTTCTTTTTTGAAATAATCCCCAAAAGACCAGTTTCCTAACATCTCAAACATCGTGTGGTGATACGTATCGATACCTACTTCTTCAAGATCGTTATGTTTTCCTGAAACACGAAGACATTTTTGCGTATCGGCAATTCTAGGACTTTTTGGCGTTCCGTTTCCTAAGAAAAATTCTTTAAACTGGGCCATTCCCGAGTTATTGAACATTAAGGTTGGATCGTCTTTAAGCACAATAGGAGCCGATGGGACAATAGTATGTCCTTTGCTCTCAAAAAAATCTAAAAATTGTTTACGTACGTCTTGTGATTTCATATTTAAATTAGAAAATGTATCTGTTTACAAATGTGTCAATTGATAATGTGATAATTAGAAAACAGCCCAATTTGATAATGCGTTATTTTAAAATTGAAAATGAAAAACTTATTATTTACAACAATAAATTTCCTATTTTGCGCATTATCTAATTGTCTAATTGACTCAATTATCTAATTATTTTTATTCTTGAAAAAAAGCCCCGAACAACTGAAACATTTAGTAATTTTGTTCGACTAACTAATTTTACAAGCTGCAAAAATAGGGTATTTTAAAATATGGCGAAAGTAAAATATTATTACGACTCAGAAAATCTGGCTTATACGAAAATAAAAACCAGAAAAAGAATCAAAATTGGTTACGCATTACTGTTTTTAGTGGCTTCGGCGCTGTTTGGTTTTTTAGTTTTTGTACTTTTAATAAATACTCCTTATTTTGAAACGCCTAAAGATCGTTTACAAGCCCGTGAAATTGAAAATTTAAAGTTGCAATATTCTATTTTGAATAAAAAACTGGATGAAATTGACGCTGCTGCAGATGCCTTAGAGGAACGAGATAATAACATTTACCGGGTTTATTTTAATAAAGCAGAAATTCCGGATTCGATCAGGAAAGCTGGCTTTAGAAATTCTGAAAGATATAAGGTTTTAGAGGGTTACAACAATTCGCAGCTGGTTTTAAATACTACTAAAAGAGTTGATAAACTCTCAAAAGAATTAGCCATCCAATCCAGATCCTTAGACGAAATATTGAAACTGGCCGGCGCAAAAGAAAGTTTGTTATTGGCAATTCCGGCAATTCAGCCTGTTCAGAATGAAAATTTAAAACGCGTTGCATCTGGTTTTGGATACAGAATCGATCCTTTCACGAAAGTGCGAAAAATGCACAACGGAATGGATTTTACTGCCAATACAGGAGCGCCTGTATATGCCACTGGTGACGGCGTTGTGGCAAGGGCTGACAACACTGCGTCAGGCTTTGGGAACCATGTTGTGATCAGGCACGGTTTTGGATATGAAAGTTTATATGCGCATCTAAGCAAATACAACTGCAGACCAGGACAACATGTCAAACGCGGCGATGTGATTGGTTATGTAGGAAGCACAGGAAGATCTGAAGGACCGCATTGTCATTATGAAGTACACAAAGACGGAAAAGTTGTGAATCCGCTGAATTTCTATTACGGGAATATTTCAGCCGCAGAATATGTTGCAATTTCGCAAATGGCAAACCAGGAAAATCAGTCATTAGATTAATACTACAAAAAGTATTATTTTTGAAATAAATTAGAAATAAAAAAACATGCACATTGAGCTTTCAAAAGATAAAAGATATTACAGTATTGGCGAAGTTGCCAAAGCTTTTAATGTCAATGCATCATTGATACGATTTTGGGACAGCGAATTTGATATTCTGAAACCAAAAAAGAACGCCAAAGGCAACAGAATGTTTACTCCGGAAGACATTACAAACCTGCAATTGATTTATCATTTAGTAAAAGAAAGAGGTTTTACGCTTGAAGGGGCAAAAACACATTTAAAAGAGGGACAAAAGAAAACATTAGATAAATTCGAAATAATACGTAAATTAGAGTCCATTAAAACGCAATTAAACGACATCAAAAACGAATTGTAATTAAAAATAGAAATAAACTTAAATCAAAACAAATATGAAAAAGTGGTTAATCCCTGTAGGAATTATTGTAGTACTGATTGCTATTATCGCATTTTGGTCGATTGGAATTAAAAATACTGCTTTACAAAAAAGTCAAGCTGTTAATAAAGAGTGGGGAAATGTAAGTACTACTTATCAAAGAAGAAATGACCTTATAGGAAACCTGGTAAATACAGTAAAAGGTGCTGCCGATTTTGAAAAAGGAACTTTAACTGCAGTTATAGAAGCGCGTGCAAAAGCAACATCTGTAACAATTGATCCAAGTAATGTAACTCCTGAACAATTAGCACAATATAACCAGGCTCAAAGTGGTGTATCTTCATCTCTTTCGAGATTATTGGTTTCTGTTGAACAATATCCAACATTAAAAGCTAACGAGAATTTCCTGAAGTTACAAGATGAATTAGCAAGCACTGAAAACCAGATTTTAACAGCAAGAACCCGTTTTAATGAATCTGTACAAGATTACAATGGTTACGTTTTAGCTATTCCTAACAACTGGTTCTTGAGTAACTACAAAGAAAAACCATATTTTGAAGCTGTTGCAGGTGCAGAAAAACCAGTTGAAGTAAAATTCTAAAAAGTTTAAGGCAATAATCAAAATTAAAAATCTATAATCTTAACTCTAAAATCAGTTTCATGTCAAAAGTAGAAGATTTTTTAACCAAAGAAGAAGAACAAGAAATTGTTGAAGCTATTCGTGTGGCCGAAAAAAATACTTCTGGCGAAATTAGAGTACATATAGAAAAAACAACTTCTAAAGCTCATTATGACCGGGCTTTAGAAGTTTTTCATGAATTAAGAATGGATGAAACCAGATTACAGAATGGTGTACTACTCTACTTTGCAGTTGATGATAAAAACTTTGTAATTTGCGGAGATAAAGGAATTAATGATGTAGTTGCTGCTGATTTTTGGCATTGTACCAAGGATATTATGAGCAATCACTTTAAATCCGGAAACTTCAAACAAGGCATTGTCGATGGTATTTTAAATGCCGGCGAACAGCTCAAAAAATATTTTCCCTCATTAGAAGACGACACAAACGAATTATCTAACGAAATCTCAAAAGGATAAATGATGAAAAATTCCAAAAATAAAATCTCAAATTCCACTAGAATTTTTCAGTTTACCCTTTTGTTTATCGCACTTTTTAGCTGCAATACCATTTTTGCTCAATTCGAAATTCCGAAAAAACCAAGTTTTCAAACTTCTGTTTACGATTATGCCAATGTTTTAAGTGCTTCAGAGAAAACGCAATTAGAAGAAAAATTAATTCGTTATTCTGATTCCACTTCAACTCAAATTGTAGTCATTACAATCGAAAGTTTAAAAGATGAAGACGTAAGCCAGTTAGCCACAAAATGGGCTCAAACCTGGGGACTGGGACAAGCAAAAGAAGATAATGGTGTTATTATTTTATTGGCTAAAGCCGAAAAGAAAATCGCTATTAATCCCGGTTATGGCTTAGAAGACAGATTGACTGCAGGAATTGGCGGAACCATTATTCGAAATATTATTATTCCCGAATTTAAAGCCGGAAGTTATTATCGCGGACTAGATAAAGGTGCAGATGCTCTTTTTGATGTTTTTACCGGCAAATACAAAGCAGAACGCAAACAAACTAAAGGTAAAGATTTTCCAATATTACCAATTATTGTTATTGTTGTAATTGTATTAATTTTACTTTCCCGCGGTAAAAGAGGAGGAGGAAATTCTGGCAACAATGGCGGTGGAGGCCCTAGCCTGCTTGACGTTATTATTCTGAGTAATCTTGGAAGAAGCGGCGGTGGTTTTGGAGGCTTTGGCGGAGGATCATCTGGCGGCGGTTTTGGCGGAGGCGGCGGCTTCGGCGGTGGATTTGGCGGAGGCGGATTCTCTGGAGGAGGCTCAAGCGGAAGCTGGTAAACTGATATTGTTTCAAGTTTTAGGTTTCATGTTTAAAAAATCTTATTTTTACAATTTACAATTTAATATAGATGTTATCACATAAAGCAAAATACGCCCTTAAGGCCTTACTTTATTTAGCTGAACAAGACGAAAATCACATTTCTAGAACTGTAGAAATAGCTGATGGCGCTAACATTCCTAAAAAGTTCCTGGAACAAATTTTATTAGACCTAAAACGAGGACGTTTTGTGAGCAGTAAACAGGGAAAATTTGGTGGATATTATCTGATAAAATCAAAAAATGACATCACTTTGGCAGAAATTCACCGATTATTTGACGGTGCAATTGCTCTTTTGCCATGCGCTTCTTTAAATTTTTACGAGCCTTGCTCTGATTGCAAAACCGAGTCTGAATGCAGTCTGCGTCACGGTTTAATGCTTATTAGAGACAAAACTTTAAAGGCAATGGAAGGCATCACAATCGCTTCATTAGTAAATAAATAAAAAAATATTTTCTAATTCCTAGTAAATCGATAGAATTAATATTTATATTTGCAGAAAATAATTAACAAACCATTTACAAAATTTTAACTCATGAAAGTACATTTTAGTCCATCAGGTGTAACAAAACTTTTGCAAAACAATCCAACCAAAATTTCTGCAGGTGCAAAAAGCAATTCATTTTTTATGTGTATATGTTGATTTAAAAAAAATTTCTTTTAAATTCTACTAATCACATATACTTAATATAAAATGAAAACATCTATACAAAATATCTTTACAATATTATTCTTTTTAACTTTCTCTATCTCATTTGCACAAAATATTGAAGGTGTAGTTACAACAAGCGAAAACATTCCTTTAGAGGCCGTAAACGTGGTAATTAAAGGAACTACTACAAGCACTATTACAGATAACAGCGGTAAATTCATTATCGATTCAAAAGGAAGACTTCCTTTTACACTTTTAGTTCAATATGTAGGTTATACAACTACCGAAATAGAAGTTACTTCAGTCCCGGCAAACCCTATTCAGATTGCGCTTAAAGAGGAAAACGAGCTTATTGAAGTTGTCGTTTCTTCTCGACGCAGAATCGAAAAAGTTCAGGATGTGCCAATTGCTATTTCTGTTATTACAGGAAAACAAGCAGAACAAACAGGAGCTTTTAACGTAAACCGTATTAAGGAATTAGTTCCTTCGGTACAGCTTTATTCTTCTAACCCAAGAAATACCGGAATCAACATTAGAAGCTTAGGTTCTCCATTCGGATTAACAAATGATGGTATCGATCCGGGAGTTGGGTTTTATGTAGATGGTGTTTACTATGCACGTCCGGCTGCGACAACTCTTGATTTTATCGACGTAGAGCAAATTGAGGTTTTACGTGGACCGCAAGGTTCATTATTCGGAAAAAACACAACTTCTGGTGCCTTTAATATTACAACACGCAAACCAAGTTTTACTTCGGGTGCTGATTTTGAAGTTAGCTACGGAAATTATTCTTTTCTACAGGCTAAAGCTTCGGTTACCGGTGCGTTAGGTAAAAAAGTTGCAGGTAGATTATCTTTCTCAGGTACGTCACGTGATGGTTTAGTTGATAATGTTGCAACAGGAAGGCCTACAAATACTTTAAACAATCAAGGAATTAGAGGTCAGTTACTTTGGACACCAACTGTAAATACTAATGTTATTTTTGCTGCAGATATTACAACACAGCGCCCTGACGGATATGCACAAGTTGTAGCTGGTGTTGCTCCTACTCAAAGAGCTGCTTACCGCCAGTTTGATGCTATTATTAAAGATTTAAATTATCAGTTACCAAGCCAAAATGCTTTTGATCGTAGAATTGATCAAGATACCCCATGGCGTTCTAATCAAGACATGGGAGGTTTTTCACTAAATGTGGACACCAAAATTGGAGGTGGAACTTTAACTTCAACAACTGCTTGGCGTTTCTGGAACTGGGATCCATCAAATGACAGGGATTTTACAGGATTGCAGGTATTAGCTAAATCTCAAAATCCAACAAGACAAACACAAATTACTCAAGAGGTTCGTTATGCAGGACAACTAACTTCTAGAATTAGCGGAGTTGCGGGAGTATTCTTTATCGATCAAACATCGCAAACGGATGGTACAGAAGAATCTGGAAATGCACAATGGAGATTTTCTCAAAGTACAACAAGCCCATTATGGAAAACTCCAGGTCTTTTTGAAGGATACGGAATTAAAACCGATGCAAGAATCAGATCGTCAAGTGCTGCCGTTTTTGCTCAAATCGATTGGTCAATTACAGATCGTCTTCATATTTTACCAGGTTTAAGATATAATTTTGACAAAAAAGACGCGCATTATGCCCGTACAACTTACGGAGGTTTACAAACCAGCGACCCTGCATTAATAGCTTTGAAAAAATTAGTTTATTCAGATCAATCTTTTGATTCAAGCACTGACAATACTGACTTTTCCGGAAACTTAACGCTTACTTTTAAAGCAAACGATAAAATCAATGCTTATGCAACTTATGCTAAAAGTTACAAACCAGTTGGTGTAAACGTTGCGGGGCTTCCAACAGATTCAAAAGGTGCTCCATTATTAGATCTTGCGGTTATTAAACCAGAAAAAGTAAATCATTATGAAATTGGAGTAAAAACTTCTCCTTTCAGAAATTCAATTTTCAATTTAGCTTTCTTTAAAACAGACATTAAAGATTTCCAGACTAACGTTCAGGCTGCTGAATTGGGTGTAAACCGCGGTTATCTTGCAAACGCAGATAAAGTACGTGTACAAGGTGTAGAATTAGACGCAAGCTTTGTGATTAGTTCTCACTTAACAATAAATGGAGCGGCAACTTATACAGATGGTACGTATGTAAAATTTACAAATGCACCGCTTCCGTTAGAAGAAACTGGGGCTCCGGTATCATTTAAAGATGTTTCCGGAACTAACCTTCCTGGTGCTTCAAGATGGGCAGGATCTTTAGGCGGTGAACTTTCAGACAATGCAAGGTTCTTTGGAAACGCTGGAAAAGTTTTCTTAGCTATTGACTCTTACGCTCGTTCTGAATTTTCTTCAAGCCCTTCAGCTTCAAAATATTTAGTTGTACCGGGATATGCTATTTTTAATGCTCGTTTAGGATTCCGTGCTTCACAAGGTTTATCAGTTCACTTTTGGGGACGTAACCTTTTGAACAAAGATTACTATGAGCAATTATTACCGGCAGGAGGTAACGCTGGACAATATGCTGGTGTTCTTGGAGATCAAAGAACTTACGGAGTTACATTAAAATATAACTTGTAAATTTTAAATTAAAGTTAGAAACTAATTAACGGGATGCATTTTAAATGCATCTCGTTTTTTTATGTCTCAAATCTAAAATCACAAATTACTATCTAAACCCCATTTTATTCTGCTGTAAATCGATTCTGGTTTATATATATTCGCAGCCTGAATTTATCGGTTGAATGAAGATTACTAAATTAGTATTTGTTTTAGGCTTTATAAGTCCTTTTTTACTGGCACAAAGCCCCACGAGAACAGATCAGCAGACACTGACCTGGGTTCGTTATTATAATATTTTTCCTTTAACTGAAAAATGGGCCGTTCATTCTGAATTTGACAACCGAAGTTTTCTAAACCCAATCCATCAGAATTTATTTGTGGTAAGACTTCAAGGCAGATACCGAACCTCAAAAATGGTTGATTTAGGCGGTGGTTTCGCCTATTTTAATGTAAACACGCAAGACCCAAAGATTGATCCTGATTTTTCTATTCCGGAATATCGCATTCAGCAAGATATTACTTTAATCAACGACATTGCCAAAATCACTTTTCACAACAGATTTCAGCTCGAAGAACGTTTTATGCAAAAAGCTACAAAAACTGAATTGCTGGATAGTTTCACATTTGCATTACGATTCCGTTATAGATTACAATCCACTTTTGACATTTGGAAAAAAGAAAAACAAAGTCTAAAAGGAACAATTTCTGATGAAATTATGTTCAACTTCGGAAAAGATAACAAACGAAATACTTTTGATCAAAATCGTCTCTATGCTGCGCTGCGCTATCATATAAATCCAAATATTGGTCTGGAATTAGGATACTTAAAAAGTTTTCAAAGACGTGCCAGCGGACTGGATTTTTATGATCGTGATATCATTCGCTTCACTTTTTATCATAAGATTGATCGTAAGTTTTAGAAAAAAGGCTGATCAAATTAAAATTTTGATCAGCCTTTTTCTTTATCCCTTTGAACCTCTGCTCCTTTGAGCCTTAAAAGAGAACTAATCTCTTTGTCTTCTCTTCCCTCCTTTTTCAGATCCTGTAAAGTTTCCTATTTTATAAGCTAAAGAAAACATCACATAGCGTCTTAAAACGGTATTTTCTTCATCGCGAATTGCGGTTGCAGATATTGTTCTTGTTGCGCTTAAATTTTGATTTAAAACATCATACACTTTTACTTTTGCATAAAGTGTTTTATTTAAAAATCCGTAAGACAAACTGGTGTTCCATAAATAGAAATCTTTTTTGAAATCTCCTGAGATATTGGAATTATAAGTATAACCAAAATCATTTCCGAAAATTAAATTCTCCGGCCAGTATGATGTTGTTTGCAAATTAATTCTGTGTACCACATTTGAAGTCTGTCCTAGCAAATAATTTTCATATTTAGACTGGTTGTATGATAAATTATATGATGGCGCAATTGTTAATATTTCTCCATAATCATAAGACATATATACTTTTGGAGTAATTCCGACAGATTTTGAATTATATAAAATATCATTGGTATATCCTTTATCAAAAGAATAGTTTCCGCTTAACCCTACACCATATCGAATTGTATGTGCATCTTTTTTAATCTGCTGATTCCAGTTTGCTCCTAAAGAAAGATTATAAACTCCTGAAATATTTGTATAGGTCGTTTCTTTCTGTCCGTTTTCATTAAAGCTGGAAATAGAAACAATATCATTATTATAATAATCTCCTTTTAAATTAAAACTATAACCCGAGCGAGATCTAAAATCATAATTTCTAAACTGGAAATTGACACTGTTTTTTTCAACTGGTTTTAAATCAGGATTTCCAATAATTGTATTTAAAGGATTATTCAAATTTACAATCGGCATTAACTGATTGGCTGATGGTAATGCATTTGAATAATCATATTTGAATGATAAGTTTTTTGAACGATTAAATTTGTATCGCAATAAAGCAGTTGCAAAAGGCAACGCATATTTTTTACTCAAATCTGTCGCTGCATTTTGATATAGTGAGTAATTTTCAAAATTTACAATTGAAGTTCGGCTGTCCAGATTTACAGTAAACTTGTTTTTTTGCAAAGTAATTCCAACTTTTGGCGTAACCGAATTTTGAATTGAACTTGTATAATTACTAAATTTTGAATCATAATCCGTATATTCTTGAGTATCATCATTGAAATTATACGTTTTTTGATCGTTGCTAGTACTTCTCCAGTCTAAATCGGCACCAATTCTAATTCTTAACGAATCGGTTATTGGTTCTGTATATTCTATATCCGCAGAGTAAGCATCACTAATTGCTCTCTTTTTTGTATTCTGATTCCTTAAATCATTTGGAGTAGAGCCTACGTAATAAATTGTCTCAGAAATATTCAAAGCATTAGAATCACTGTCTGTGTTATTGTTCGTAAAAACAAAACTTAAATTACGGGCTTTTCTATCAAAAGCTTTATTAAAGTTTATCGTGTTTGCAAAATTTGTGTTTGTACCCTCTGAAATTGAGCTTCCATCACTTTTATTCAGTTCATTACCGTTTTCATCTTCAGTAGAACTGGAAGATGATGAAATACCATTTGTGTGTGATTGGCTTACTTTCGGAGCAATTACAATTCGTGTTTTAGGATCTAACTTATACTCCAGTTCAAAATTTGCATTATTACCTGTGTTTTCGTTTCTGGTTTTAGATTCACTTTGTGTTATGTTATTTCCCGTTGGCTGAAAAACAACTTCATTTGACTTACTATCATTTTTATTGACTGTATTCGAAAAATTATAACTCCCCATAGCCAATAATTTTTCAGTCCAGTCATCAGAATAATTAAGTCCCACTAAATTAGACTGCGTAATTCCTTTTCCGCTTCCGCCAGAACCTGAATTGCCGCTTCCGCCTCTGCCGCTGCTATTTCTTCCTCCTCCCATATTATCAAAAACGTCATCCATCGAAAATCCGGTAGAATTGATGTTGTTAGAAGAAGCCAGCAAACTTATTTTTTGCTTATTATTAAAATAATTCAGGTTGACATTAGCTTCATAGCGATCATCTGTACCATAACCGCCCATTATTTTTCCAAAATAACCTTTGTTTTTCTTTTCGTCGATAGTAATATTGATACTTGAAAAATCTGAAGTCGATTCCTGTTTGGATAGTTCTTCTTTTTTGGTTTTAAAATCAGAAACCTGAATTTTCTTTATAATATCTGCGGGTAAATTTTTAATCGCAATCGCGCCGTCTTTATCAAAAAAAGTTTTTCCGTTTACCAAAACCTGATTAACTTCCCTCCCATTTACGGTAATCTTCCCGTCGTTATCAACATCAAATCCCGGGAGCTGCTTTAGTAAAGTTTCGACGTTAGAATCCGGGCGGACTTTATAAGAAGCCGCATTAAATTCTAAAGTATCTTTTTTAATGGTAATTGGCGCCGCTTCCGTTTTAATAACAACATCGTTCAGCGCATTTACATTTTCTATCATGTAAAGCTTTCCAAAATCCTTACTTTCTGTAAGTCCTTTATATTCTTCGAAATAAGTTTGATATCCCATATAACTTACCTTTAAGAAAACAGGTTTGTCATATTTTTTGATATCCATTCTAAAAGCCCCATTTTTATCTGTGGTGGCATATTCAATAACGGTAGAATCTTTTATAGTAGTAAAATAAACAGTTGCCATCTCCATAGGCAATTGTGTATTAACATCGAGAACAGTTCCTCTTAGAGTGATGTCATTTTGCGCACTGGCTGTTAAGACAAAAAGAAAGCATAATGATAAAAACGAATAAATCTTGGTCATAAAAAAAATTGGTTAGTTAGACTGGTTAGACTACAAAAAAGTAAAAAGGTTTAATTGTAGATTCAACGTTTATTCAAATAGTGTGCCATTAAAAAAAAAGATAAAAAAAAGTCCCCGTATTTTGGGGACTTTCTTATCTTATTTCTCTCTGATATAAATATCGATTGGAACTCCTGCGAAATCCCAATTATCGCGAATTTTATTTTCCAGATACCTTTTGTATGGTTCTTTTACATATTGCGGCATATTGGCAAAAAACACAAACTGAGGTGTTTGAGTTGGTAATTGCATACAATATTTAATTTTTACATATTTCCCTTTTGTTGCTGGCGGCGGATAAGCTTCAATTACTTTCAACATGTATTCGTTGAATTTTGAAGTTGCAATTCTTTGTTTTCTGTTTTCGAAAACCTGAACTGTAGCTTCTAAAGCTTTTAACAAACGCTGTTTCGTTAAAGCCGAAACAAACAAAATTGGCACATCTGTAAAAGGCATTAATTCTTTTTTAATTTTTTCTTCGTAATCACGGCTTGACATGGTATCTTTTTCAACCAAATCCCATTTGTTTACCAGGATTACTACACCTTTACGGTTTTTCTCGGCAAGCCAGAAAATACTTTGATCCTGACCTTCAAAACCACGAGTCGCATCAATTACTAATATACAAACATCTGCATGCTCAATTGCTCTTACAGAACGCATTACAGAATAAAACTCTAAATCTTCCTTAACTTTTGCCTTACGACGAATTCCGGCAGTATCAACCAAGTTAAATTCAAATCCAAAACGGTCAAATTTTGTATCAATTGCATCACGTGTAGTTCCTGCAATATCAGTTACAATATAGCGATCCTGACCAATTAATGCATTGATAAAACTGGATTTCCCAGCATTTGGACGCCCTACAACTGCAAAACGAGGTAATTCTTCTGTAACCTCAACTGGTTCTTTTTCAGGAAAAGCATCAATTAAAGCATCTAATAAATCTCCAGTTCCGCTTCCTGAAATACTTGCGAAAGTAAAATAATCTCCTAAACCAAGATTATAAAACTCAATCGCATCTTTTTCGCGCATTGCGTTATCTACTTTATTTACAGCCAATAAAACTGGTTTAGTAACTTTACGAAGCAGTTTTGCAACCGTTTCATCCATTGGTGTAATACCTTCTTCTACGTCTACAACAAAAATAATAACATCGGCTTCGTCGATAGCAAGTTCTACCTGTTTACGGATTTCACCTTCAAAAACGTCATCAGAACCACGAACGTATCCACCCGTATCAATGACAGAAAACTCTTTTCCGTTCCACTCGCTTTTACCATAGTTTCTATCACGGGTAACCCCAGATACTGAATCTACAATAGCTTCTCTTCTTTGTATCAGCCTATTAAAAAGGGTCGATTTCCCTACATTAGGTCTTCCTACTATCGCAACAATGTTATTCATTTTTTTGAATTTTAGATTTCAGATTTAAAATTTCAGATTTCGTTTTTGACTAAATCACAATAAATTATAAACCAAAAATGCCTTATTTAAATTTTTTGCAAAGGTAGTCTTTTTTAGTTTGCAGTTATTAGTTTTAAGTATTCAGTAAAAAAAGTTATAAAACCATGACTCTAAACTGAAAACTGACTACTCTTTCTCAGGAGCTGTTTCCTTCTATATTTTAGCTCTCAGTCTCAGTCAAAGTTTGAAGACTGAGACTGAAAACTGCTACTGAATACTCCTTGATTACTGATTATAACCAAATCGTTTCAACATATTAGCGTTACTTCTCCAGTTTTTGTTCACTTTTACATACAGTTCAATGTGTATTTGTTTCCCAAAGAATTTCTCAAGATCAACACGAGCATCCATTCCTACTTTCTTTAAAGCGGCACCTTTATGTCCAATGATAATTCCTTTTTGCGTATCGCGCTCCACCATAATTACAGAACGGATTCTGATAATTTTTTCATCCTCAAAAAATTCTTCTGTTACGATTTCAACCGCATACGGAATCTCTTTTGCATAATTCAATAGGATTTTTTCGCGAATGGTTTCATTTACAAAAAAGCGTTCGGGTTTATCTGTTAATTGATCTTTAGGATAATAGGCCGGAGATTCTGGCAGTAATTCGATAATACGTCCAAAAACTTCAGGCACATTAAAGTTTTGCAATGCCGATATTGGAAAAATTTCTGCGTTTGGCACTTTTTCTTTCCAAAAAGCCACTTGTTCTTCTAATTGTTCCTGATTTGAATTGTCGATTTTGTTCAACAATAATAAAACCGGAATTTTAGCATATACAATTTTATTAAAGAAAGCTTCGTCTTTTAAATCCTGCTCTCCTATTTCGACCATGTAAATAAGAATATCAGCATCTTCAAAAGCCGATTTTACGAAGTTCATCATCGACTCCTGCATTTCATAGGCCGGTTTTATAATTCCGGGAGTATCTGAAAGTACGAGTTGAAAATCTTCGCCATTTACGATTCCAAGAATACGATGACGTGTTGTTTGTGCTTTTGATGTGATGATAGATAATCTTTCTCCAACAAAGGCGTTCATTAGTGTCGATTTTCCAACATTTGGATTCCCGATTATGTTTACAAAACCTGCTTTATGTGACATTTGCGTAATATTTAAGGTGCAAAGGTAGTCATATCAACTCAATACAGAAAATAAAACATTTTTTAAAGTTTTCGTTGGATTTCTCAAAAAACGACGTATCTTTGCACCCGAAACATCGCGGGATAGAGCAGTAGGCAGCTCGTCGGGCTCATAACCCGAAGGTCACAGGTTCGAGTCCTGTTCCCGCTACTAAGACAAAGCTTCAGAGAAATCTGGAGCTTTTTTATTTTATACTACCTCCACTTTGTGTTTCGCGAAAGGGATTTAAATCTCAACTTTTCCGAAACAAATTAAACATTTGGAAAGCGGGAAGTTTTCTTTATTTATTTCTGTAAATTTGAATGTATTTACAAAAGAAAAATGCTGCTATTAATTTTAGAAGACAACTTTTAAACTATTTATCATACTATAATCAATGTCTACCCTTTATCAAAGCCCGAGAATAATTATTCGCGAATTTTTACCTCAAGAGCAACAAACATTTTTAGATCTTTTTAAAGATAATCAAGTAACGCGATATCTTCCTGATACTTCACCAGAAAGATGTTTGGAAATGTTTAACGAATTACTTGAAAATTACAAAAAGAAAAACCTTAGTCGGTGGGCAATATTTGACAGTACAAACAACAATTTTATAGGAATGTGTGTTGCTCGTATTTTTGCACATAACATAAACCAAATAGAGATTGGGTATGTACTTAGCAGGGAATATTGGGGAAAAGGTATTGCTACAGAAGTATGTAAGGCCATAACGCAATATAGTTTTGTAAATACAAATACAAAAGAAGTTGTAGCCATAACCGATCTCGATAACACTGGATCACAAAATGTACTGCAAAAAGCCGGATTTGAACGATTAAATAATTTAGTAAGAGATGAAGAAGAATTAGCCTATTTTAAGATAGAAAGATCATAATTGCAATAAGACATTAATAGAAGCAATTTATAGGATCTAAATTTAAATTATATATAATTCTAAAATTGTGCTGTTCCCGCTCCTAATTAAAGCTTCAGATTTCTCTGAAGCTGTTTCGTTTGTTTTAGATTTACAAAATAATCTGATTCCGATAGCCGGTGCAAAGTCGGGAGAAATTCGCACAACTTTTCAATAAAACTCTGCCGAGAGCAGTGTTTTTTT
This sequence comes from Flavobacterium johnsoniae, assembly GCF_001879205.1. GTDB lineage: Bacteria > Bacteroidota > Bacteroidia > Flavobacteriales > Flavobacteriaceae > Flavobacterium > Flavobacterium johnsoniae_A. The sequence continues at coordinate 287,680 of NZ_MLFK01000006.1, read as the reverse complement.
GTTCGTTTTACCCCTTTTGTCAACATCTCACTGCTTTTACAAGCGGAAGCTTTATTTTTGAGCTTTTAATTGTTCTAATCTTTGTAAAGCTTTTGGTAAATCATATTGATCTTTTGGCAGCTCTTCTATTAGCTCATAATTTAGAAATCTGTATCTTTTTATTCCACAACCTTTATCAAAAATATTCAGCTCAGAACATTTTACACATTTAATTATATCAAACTCAAAACTCGGAATGTCATTATCTCGTTCCAATATAAAAGTCTCCAGTTGCGTTTTGCATTTTTGACATTCTATGAAAAGAATTTCATATCTTTTCCTTTCTTCTGCTAATATTTTTTCCGAAGCTTTCTTTACTGCTTCTTCATGATCATAATCTTCAATTCCATAAGTCCAAAGGTTTAATTTTTTATTAATACTCTGAATGTTTAAAATTTTCCCAATTTCATCAAAATAATCTGCAACAAATTCCATTTCTTCTGTATCTAATTCTTCAGATTTAATTTCCTTGAAATAGCGTTCAAATATTTTTTCAATTTCTTTATCCGATTTCTTTGTACTATTGGCAGAAATTAAATTTGTCAGCAGATCATTAAAAGAATTTTCAAGCTCAATACATAGACTTTTTTCTGAAGGATTCAATCCACGACTTTTCCATTCTTTGGCAGAGAATTTTTCTTAGTTTTTAATTTTTGCAATGCCGAAATCTTATTATTCACGATTTTTTATTTAAGGTAAATATTAATTTAACTACATGTGTAACAAAACCACACAGCCATCCGAATTTAGGTAAATATATATAAACATTATTTACTCTCAAATATTTTTCTTTCACTACAAATTATTATCTCATTAGATACTTAAATGCTTTCCGCCACTAAAATGAAGCTTCGGACAAATTTGGAGTCTTTTTTTATTATTTTATATTTACTAAAAACTTGATTTACAGTGACGGTACGAAGTCAGGAGAATAAATTCTTTTAGTTAATCATTCCTTAATCCCGCAAGAAAGTCATTGTTATTACTCTAAATTCGTTGGATATATTAGTATGAAATAAGCCGGTGCAGGCGGAGGATGGAAATGGGTCAGTAAAAAAGGCTTTCTTTTTGAAGTTAATGCCGGCTTGGGCAAACTATTATTTAATGCCAATAAAACTGACCATACTCAAGTTCCAAAATTGGAGTGAGCGCAGGATATAGATTTTAATAAACCGGAGAGAAACAGAGAAAGTTATTACGAAATAAATCGGTTAACAATTTGAGCACCTTTAAAAAAGAAAAAAGCTTCAGGAATCTGAAGCTTTTTTTAATATCAAAAATAGTAGAAAAACCTCAAAACTGCGCAATTATGCGACAGTAATGAGGCCCCGCTAAACTACTTAATAGTCGATTCAAATTGTTTAAGATCTCTGGTGTTCTTTTGCACAGCAAGAGCAGAAAATAATCCTAACACAAATGACATTCCGAAAAATCCTTTTTCACTTAATAATAAATCGGCATTCCAAAGACCAATTATTAGCAATACTATAGAGGCAATGGTACTAAACCAGCTGATACTGTAATATAAATCAGTTACCGGAATACCTTCCAGCCTGTCTCGCACACTTTTTTGCACTGATATTACAGAGAAAAGACCAAAAAGGAGAATTGTAAAATAATATCCTTTTTCGTTGTAAGCCATAGCCGAGTTATACAGACCAATACAATAAGAGGTCATACCTATAAGCAGCGTCATCCAGGATGCGCCTATAAAAGCGGCACTTGGTTTTAACGGACTTTGCCCATTATTTAATCTTTCATTTTTTGATTCTGAATTGTTGTTTAATTCATTTGATTTTAGCGGTTCCATAATTTTTTATGTTTTATAATTATGAAGCAAATTTCTACATGAAACCAGAGTTATAAAAATCAATTTATTTAAAAAACTGATGACATAAAATTACATTTTATTATTTTTACTCCATAAAATTGTACTCATGAATGCACTTCAGGAAATATCAAACATGATGAATGATACCGATAAAAAGGCATTCATATCATATCTTTCAAAAAAGAATAAGCGTAAAGACACCGGTAATATAAAATTATTCCAATCTTTAGAAACTGACGATATAAAATTTAAAAAAAAGATTTTAGAAGATAAAAAAAGTGTCGATGCTTATCATGCTCTGAGAAAAAGGCTTTATGACAACATGATTAATTTCATGGCTAACCGAAGTTTTGAAAATGATACTTCCCAAGAAAACAATGTACTGCGTCTTATTGTTGTAAGCCGCTTATTTTTTGAACATAAACTTATAAAAACGGCATTTAAATGTCTTACAAAGGCCGAAGATATTGCACTGAGTATCGAGCATTTTAGTCTTCTTAATGAAATTTATCTGACTCAGATACAATTTGCCCACTTCAATTTATTAGAACCAATTGAAAAATTAATCGAAAAATTTAAAGCAAATAAAAAACAACTCGAATATGAGCAGCAGCTTAATTTAGGTTATGCTGTTTTACGTCGAGAACTTGCGGCTATTTATCACGAAGGCCGAATAGTAGATTTTCAGGCACTTATAAAAAATACAATTGAAACACATGGAATCTCATTAAAACAGGGATTAACCTTTAAATCTCTATATCAAATTTTATTTATTGCCAATGAATATGCCTCTATAAACAACAATTACTCCCTTATTCAATCATTTGTTATTAAAAGCTATCGGTTCATTAGTAAAAAAAACAATTTGACAGACAGGCATTTATACTACCATATTTACATCTTGTATTTTATCGCTAATTTCTACTTTCGTAATGGTCAGTTTACGGAGTCCTTGAGTTATCTTAATTTGATGTTTACTGAAATTCAGAAACAATCTGGCAAATATTATCAGCGTTTCTGTCTTAGGTATTTTATTTTATTAGCTTTTAATGAAAATTATCTTGGGCATCCTCAAAAAGCGATAGAAATTGCTGAAAAATCTCTTTCTTCAAGTAAAAAAGCTGATCCTAATGACAGCAATGACCTTCGCCTGATTCTTATCGTTTTTTATATTCAGCAAGACGACGGACGCAATGCCATAAGGGAAATGGCAAAATTAAACCATACTGATAGCTGGTACGAAAAAAAGATGGGCATGGACTGGACAATAAAAAAGTATCTGGTCGAAATCCTTCTGCACGCAGAACAAGAAAATACAGAACTGGCTTTATCCCGAATAAAAAGTTTTAAACGACGCTATAAAAAATATCTTTTAACGGTAGATGAAGAACGTGTTGTTCGATATCTGCTGTTTGTAGAACAATACGCAATGAAACCCGAAATTATAAAAACACAAAAATTTCAAAATACAGTAGAAGATTTTATAATAACAGCACAAAATGGCCCTAAAGACATTTTAATTATGAGTTTTTTATCCTGGCTGCTGGCAAAAGTTAGACGAAAAACAATTTATGAAACCACCTTAAACCTGCTGTCAACGTATTTCCCTAATACAAATTAGAAACAAAAATTGGCAGAAATTACCCGTTAGCTGGTTAGATTTTCTATGTTTTAAAAGCTATACAGAAACCTAAGGCCGGTGTTTGCTTTTTTGCACAATCTTTAAATTACTGACCTTTAACTTTTTAAAAAATATCTAAAAAAGTTTTTTAAAATCTTTTTGTGCATTCCAAAAATAATTGCACTTTTGCACCCGCATTACAAAAGCAGGTCCGTTCGTCTATCGGTTAGGACGCCAGGTTTTCATCCTGGTAAGGGGGGTTCGATTCCCCCACGGACTACTTAACAAAACAAAAGCTTCAGAGAAATCTGAAGCTTTTTTATTTAAAATCTTTTTTATTTTTTAATTGCCAAAATCATAATAAAAATTAGACGCCTTAAATCGTCTTTCATTTATAACCTCGAAATCTATCTTTTTCTTTTTTTAGCTTAAAAATTTTTCTAAAATTAAAGTTACCTCATCTGCTGTACAATCTCTACAATATGTTCTTCATCAGTACCACAACAGCCACCAAACACATTTAAATGAGGAAAAGAATCTTTTATTTTTTTATACTCTTTAGCTAATTCTTTTGGAGTTCCTCTATCCAATTCCGTGGCTTCGTCTAGTTCTGCGTGACTTTTACAAGAAGCATTTGCTCTGAGGCCTTTTATTCTTTTTACCCAGCTTTCATGTTTACTTTCTTGTAGTTCATCTAAAAAATGTGTTGGATGTGCACAATTAATCATAAAATATAGTGGAGGAACCGCAGCACTTTTATCTACTTCTTCGATTGCATCTTTTAAGCTCATGCCCGTTGGCAATTTTCCATCGGTCTCAACGGTAAAGGAAATAACCGCAGGAATATCAAAAGCCTCTGCTGCCCTAACAATTCCAATTACTTCTTCTACATAATTCATGGTGAGTGCCGAAATAAAATCAACTGGACAATTACGTAAAGCTCTTACTTGTTCTGAATGATATTCTTGGGCTTCATCAATGCTCATGCAATTACCAGGAACATACCCGTCTCCACGAGGACCTACACAGCCGCTTATAAGAATAGATTCTATATCATTTGAAAATTCCAATTTTAAATCTGCTAAAAGAGCAACTGCTTTTTCATTTAATTCAGACAGTGAATTTCTTGAATAGCCAATTTTTTCAATCCAATCTGGATTTATCCGCCAGGTTGGGCTTTCTAAAATAAAATTAGTTTCATACTCTTTAGCAATTTTCAAGTACCTAGAATAATAATCTTTAAGCGCATTGTACCCTTCCTTATTCTTCAATAAATCAAAAGCGGCGAAATAAGGAAGATCAAATCCTTCCAAAAAAACTAATGTCGTTTCAAGTCCTCCATCAGTTAAAAATATTTCATTGGATTGATTTGGCAACATATTTTTAGTCTTTTTCATTTGCTCAAATATTTACAAAGTATTAAAAATCAAATAAATAACAATACTAAATTACAAAATATTAAATTCTCCAAATACTTCTCAAAGAAAACTTTCAAAGAATCAATTTTATCAAAAAATCGCTAAACAGTATTTTTTTCAAAAACACCACCATAACCAAACATAGTTTATATACATTTGCACCCGCAATGGTTTAGCTGCATTTTTCGAGTGCAGCTGACGAAGAGGGAATCAGGTGTAAATCCTGAACAAGCCCGTTACTGTAAGTTCCATGCAACATTTTGACAGATTCAAAAGCTTTCTAAAGCTTCAAAATCTAATCTTTTGCCACTGCATTTTTCTCAAATGTGGGAAGGCGGCTCAAAATGGGAATAAGTCAGGAGACCTGCCACTGCATATAAATTCAGGCTTTCGTGGACCAAAGCTTTGGAGCAAATACAATATCAAACTAAGATTTGATTTTAATTTTTTCCGTTTAAAACTATTTGTTACAAATAGACTATTTTGCTATGCACGTATGTAAACACAGGCATTTAAGCCTAGTACATGGTGGGTTATGTTTCTTGCTTTGGATTTTATTCACGAATCCGATTTTTGCACAGGACAACCCTAAAAATAAAGAGCTTGACTCTTTAAAACCGCTTCCGTTAAACGAAGTTATTCTAACCGCAAGCAAACGCGAGTTTAGGATAGAATCGCCTATGCCTGTTCAGATTTTATCGGGCAAACAGCTTGAAAACCTCAACAGCCTTTCTGTTGCCGATGCTGTTCGGTATTTTTCGGGTGTGCAATTAAAAGATTATGGCGGAATTGGCGGTTTAAAAACCATAAACGTACGAAGTTTAGGAAGCGCTCATACAGCGGTTTTTTATGACGGAATGACGGTGGGAAATGCGCAAAACGGACAAGTGGATCTGGGAAAATATTCTCTCGACAACATCGAAGCCATCGAACTTTATAACGGCCAGAAATCTACCATTTTTCAGCCGGCAAGAGGTTTCTTTTCTTCAAATACCTTATTCCTGAAATCGAAAATTCCTGTTTTTGAATCGGGTAAAAATGCAAATGTTCGCGCTTCTTTTAAAACCGGATCTTTCGGATTGGTGAATCCTTCTCTTCTTTATCAGCAAAAAATAGCTTCAAAAATTTCCCTTTCATCGAATATTGAATGGATGAAAGCCGATGGAAAATACAAATACAGATACCAGAAAAAAGACGGTTATGACACAACGGCCGTTCGCCAAAACGGAGACATTGAAGCGCTACGGGTCGAAATAAATTTAAACGCAAAATTCGGCGCAAACGGGCAGGCTAACCTTAAAGCCTATTATTACGATTCTGAACGAGGTCTTCCGGGTGCCATTTTAGCAAACAAATATGAATATGTCCAACGACAATGGGATCGAAATTTCTTCATTCACGCTTCGGTGCAAAATTCTTTTTTCGAAAAACACGAAATGCTTGCCAATGTAAAATTCAGCCGAGACTACAGCCGTTACATCGATCCTGATTACAAAACCCTCGAAGGCGCACTGGACAATAAATATTATCAAAACGAATTTTACGCTTCAATTGTCAATCTCTACAATATAAAAGACTGGTGGAAAATGTCTCTGGCGACAGATTTCTCCATAAATACACTCGATGCCAATTTGTACCGTTTCCCCTATCCTACCCGATATTCTTATTTGGGTGCAATTTCAAGCGAAATGCATTGGAAACGTCTGGATATTCAGGCAAACTTACTTGGAGCTTATGTTGATGAACAGGTTAAATATTACCAGCAGGGAGACAGCCAGCATGTTTTTTGTCCGGTTGTATCGGCTTCCTTTCAGCCGTTTGATGTAAAGAATTTTAGAATCAGGGCTTTTTACAAAGAGTCTTTCCGAATGCCTACTTTCAATGATTTGTACTATACTTTCATTGGAAACAGTTCTCTACGTCCTGAATTCACAACTCAATATGATTTTGGCACTACCTATATCATTGAGCCTAAAAAGTTTTTACATTCGGCATCATTTCAGGCCGATGTTTACTACAATCGTGTAAAAGATAAAATCATTGCAATGCCTTCTGCAAATCTTTTTAGATGGACAATGATGAATCTGGGCGAAGTCGATATTCGAGGTTTAGAAATAAACACCAATTTCGTTTTCAAATTTCCGGAGCAAATATTTTTAGATCTGGGCCTTAGTTACACTTATCAAAAAGCAATCGATATTACGCCAAAAGGAACTACCTATGGAAACCAAATTCCATATACACCCAGAAACAGCGGTACATTAACTTCATCCATCAACTGGAAAAACTGGAATTTAAACTACAGTTTTATTTACACAGGAGAAAGATACAGCCAGAAAGCAAACATTCCTGTTAATTATGTAAAACCTTGGTACACCAGTGATATGGCCTTTATCTGGAATGGAAAAATTGAAAAACTTCCGGTAAAAATAAGCGGTGAAGTAAACAATATGTTTAATCAATATTATGATGTCGTACTCAATTTCCCAATGCCGGGAAGAAATTATCGATTAAGTCTGTCTCTAAATTTTTAAACCCAAAATAGCATCAACAATTAAAATCTCAACAATGAAAACAAATTTCAAATTTTGGCTCTTACTCGCATTTGCAGCAATTGTCTTTCAGGGATGTCAGGAAGAAGATCCCATTATTCCCGAAGAAATAGTGGTTTTACCACCAGAAACTGTTACAACCGTAGAAGGTTTTTATCTTCTAAATGAAGGGAATATGAACATGAACAAAGCTTCACTGGATTATTACGATTATGCAAGCGGCGTTTACAAACGTAACGTTTACGGTCAGGCAAATCCTGAGGCTACTTTAGGCTTAGGAGATGTTGGAAACGACATTGCGATTTACGGTTCAAAACTATATTCTGTAATCAACAATTCTAATAAAGTTGAAGTTATGGATGTTGTCACAGCGAAACGCCTTAAAGTGATTGATGTAAAAAACTGCCGCTATGTAACTTTTGCCAACGGAAAAGCTTACGTAAGTGCTTACGACGGCGAGGTACAATTAGGAGAGAATTCTCCAAATGGTTTTGTTGCCGAAATAGACACAACCTCTCTTGCTATTACAAAAACCGTAAAAGTGGGCCGTCAGCCGGAGGAAATGGCTATTGTTGGCACCAAACTTTATGTTGCCAATTCAGGAGGATATAGTCCTCCAGATTATGAAAAAACCGTTTCTGTAATCGATCTAAAAACTTTTACAAAAATCAAAGATATAGAAGTTGCCATCAACCTTCACAGGCTTGAAGCCGATGAAGATGGAGATTTATATGTAAGTTCCCGCGGCGATTATTATGACATTCGCCCTAAATTATTTGTAATTGATACCAAAACCGATAACATCAAAAAAACTTTTGATATCACTTGTTCTAACCTCACAATTGTGGGAGACAAAGCTTATATAATTGGTTCTGAATTCAATTATAAAACTTTCGACTGGATCATTAATTACTCGATGATTAATGTTAAAACCGAAACGCTGCTTTCTGAAAGTTTTCTGCCAAAAACAGTAACCGACGAAATAAAAACCCCATACGGAGTGGCTGTAGATCCAATTTCTTTAAATGTATACATAACAGACGCCGGAGATTATGTTTCGCCCGGAAAATTGTATTGTGTTGACAAAAACGGAAATACAAAATTCATAGTAACTACAGGAGATATTCCGGCGCATTTTGCCTTTAAAACTAAAAAAACAATAATTAATCCATAAACCTTAAATTTTAAAAAATGAAGAAAATTCTACTAGCATTGTCGCTTGTCCTGCTTCTTTCAGGATGTTATAAAGACGATATTAACGATCTTAAAAACGACGTCAATGACTTGAAAACCCGAATGGCACAATATGAAAACCTACTTGATGTTCTAAATAAAAGATTATATGTAGTAAGCTATGAAACCAAAGAAGGAAGCTACGTTATTACTATGAGCGACGGTTCGAAACTAACAGTTCGTAATACTTCTTCTTTCATAAAAATTGGAGAAAACGGCAACTGGTGGATTGATGGTGTTGATACCGGAACATCTGCTAAAGGACAAAGCGGAGATAAAGGTGAAGCGCCTAAAATTAGTATTGGAAGTAACGGAAACTGGGTTATTGATGGTGTAGATACAGGAGTTTCGGCATCTGGACAAAAAGGAAAAGATGCGGCTGAAATTATTTCTGTATCATTAGCAAACGGAATCATGACTTTTACTTTCGCAGACGGACGTACAATAAGCATTCTGGCCAGTGCACCAGAAATTACTTTACCAAATCCTGCCGGCGGTTTTAATGTCGATAAAATGCAATGGTTTAAAGTTGAACCACAGGTAACAAATGCTTCTGGTGCTGCTTACAAATGGTTTATAAACAATCAGGAAATAGATACTGCAAACCATTTATTTTATGTTTTCGCAGCTCCCGGGACTTACAATGTTGAGTTTAAGGCTAAAAATGGCGTGGGTGAAAGCTCTAAAACTTTTACAGTTACAGTTGCAGACAAAACTTATTTAAACAGAATTACACGTGTATTTGATTTCTTCCCTGCCCCTGGACAATTTGTAAATGCACTTCCGGCAGCTACTGCAACAGATACTGATGAAACAATGAGAGTAAAAGCAGAAACGGCCTTAACTACCGGAAGCATGATAAGTCTGGGCGGATTTGGAGGTTACGTACAATTTGGTTTCGATCATACTATTATTAATAAAGACGGAAATGATTTTGTAGTTCTTGGTAATGCATTCACAGATTGGTCTGAACCAGGAATTGTAATGGTTTCTTACGACGCAAACGGAAACGGAAAAGCTGATGACGAATGGTTTGAAATCGCAGGTTCTGAGCACAACAAAGAAACGACAATTAAAAACTACGAAATCACGTATTACAAACCAGAAACTGAGCCAACGAATCCAAACGAGCCAAAATACATTCGCTGGACAGACAATCAGGGAGAAACCGGATATCTGTCAAAAAACCAGTTTCATAAACAAACTTTTTACCCATTGTGGAAAGGAAACACAGTAACTTTTAAAGGAACGTTCCTAAAATCTAACATTTACGATAAATCGGGAACAGGAACAAACTGGGCAAATCCAGCTTATGCATGGGGTTATACAGATAATTGGGCTAACACAGATGTGAGAGGTCAAATTGATATTAACTGGGCGGTAAATGCCAAAGGCGAATCGGTAAAATTAAAAGGAATTGACTTTATTAAGGTTTACAATTCAAACCGTGCCGAAGGCGGATGGTTAGGTGAAGTTTCTACAGAAGTTTCAGGATTTAAAGATTTAAATTTACCATAATTTAGAAATCATGTTTTTGGAAAAAAGCCTCAGGAAATCTGAGGCTTTTTAATTTTACGCTAAAACCAAAACAGTCAGCACGTTACCAAAAACATACTTAAATTGTGAATATCTATTTCAGGATTTCGGTTATTTATTTTGCTGCAAAATCTATCTTTGGCATCCTTAAAAAACAGAAAAGATGAGCGCAATTTGGTACGAATGCAAAGTAAAATATAGAAAAACAGATGAAACTGGAGGCCAAAAAGTTTTAACAGAACCTTATTTGGTAGATGCAATATCTTATACAGAAGCCGAAAAAAGAATTAATGAAGAGATGGCTGCCTATATTAGTGAAGAATTTAAAATCACCAATATAAAAGTGGCTAATTATGCCGAAATACATCCATTTGAAAATGCCGATCGCTGGTTTAAATCAAAAGTTTCTTTAATTGCTTATGATGAAGAAAGCGGTAAAGAAAGAAAATCAAACATGTATATGCTGGTTCAGGCAAATGATGTGCGAGAAGCTTATGATAACACGATTCATGTTATGAAAAATACAATGGGAGAATATTCGATTCCTGCTATTTCAGAATCGCCAATTATGGATGTTTTCCCGTATTTCAGCGGTGAAGAAGAAGAAACTGAAATGCTCGAAAGATTCAACGCACTAAAAGCTTCAAAACCTGTAAAGGCAGATGAAGAAATAGTAGACCACATGGAATTTGAAACCGCGGAGGAGGAATAAATTTTTAAAACTCCAAAAATTGAAACTCCAGATTCCAATTAAGAATTTTATTCTCAATATTGAAATTTTAACGAATTAGCTTCAGAGAAATCTGGAGCTTTTTTATTTTAAGGAAACAGAATCTTATCCCAACAAAAAATCAAAATAAACCCTATATTCGCTTTGCATTTTATTTAACTGATACAAAACCACTTACTTAAAACCAAAAGTTCCATGACCAAAAAAACGCTCCTTTTAATTGGTTTTATTATATTAAAATTTGTTCTGCAGTATGTTTTAATAAGTCCCGAATATGATTTACAGCGCGATGAATACTTACATCTGGATCAGGCACATCATTTAGCCTGGGGATATTTATCAGTCCCGCCCGTTACTTCATGGTTTTCTTATCTTATTTTATTACTCGGAAATTCTGTTTTTTGGGTTAAGTTCTTCCCTGCTCTTTTTGGTGCGCTAACTCTTTTAATTGTTTGGAAAACAATAGAATCCTTAAAAGGAAATCTTTACGCCTTGGCCCTAGGCGCAACATGTATCGTGTTTTCTGCACTATTAAGAATAAACATGTTGTATCAGCCCAATTCATTTGATGTTTTGTGCTGGACCACATTTTACTATATTATCATACAATATATTATTTCCGAAAAACCAAAATGGTTTTATATTGGGTCAATTGTTTTTGCTTTTGGCTTTCTTAATAAATACAACATACTGTTTATGTTAATCGGGCTTTTGCCTGCACTTATTCTTTCTAAAGAAAGAAAAATATTAACGGAGAAAAAATTATACTTCGCGCTGACATTAGGAATACTATTAATTCTTCCAAATTTATTATGGCAGTACAACAATCATTTTCCCATTGTGCATCACATGAAAGAATTGGCAGAAACACAATTGGTAAATGTAGACCGTGCCGATTTCTTAAAAGAACAGTTTTTCTTTTTTATTGGATCCTTCTTGGTGATTCTTTCCTCTTTTTATGCCTTGTTATTCTATAAACCGTTTGAAAAGTTCAAGTTCTTTTTTACCTCGATAATCTTCACAATACTAGTCTTTTTATACTTCAAGGCCAAGGCTTATTATGCAATTGGTTTGTATCCTATTTATATTGCCTTTGGTTCGGTTTTTCTTTCAGATGTTTTAAAGACAGGATGGAAACGATATTTAAAGCCGGTTTTTATTGCACTTCCGGTTTTATTTTTTATTCCGATGTATTATTTGGTTTTCCCTAATAAAAGCCCGGAAAAAATAGTTTCAGAAAAACTGGAAAAACATCGCTGGGAAGATGGAAAAGAACACGATTTACAACAAGATTTTGCCGACATGCTGGGATGGAAAGAACTGGCCCGAAAAACCGATTCGGTTTATACCTTATTTCCAAAATCAGAAAACACATTGGTACTTTGCGACAACTACGGGCAAGCAGGAGCGATTAATTTTTATACCAAAAAAGGGATTAAAGCCGTTTCTTTTAATGCCGATTATGTTAATTGGTTTAATCTGAATGTTCATTACAAAAACCTTATTCGAGTAAAAGAATTTGAAGAAAACAGTAATGAATTTAAAGAAACAAGTCCGTTTTTTGAATCGGCATTTATAGCAGGTAAAATCAAAAATAAATATGCCAGAGAACATGGAACAACGATTTTTGTTTTTACCAATGCTAAAGTCAATATCAATAAAAGACTTGAACAGGAAATTAATGAAGAAAAAAAATACGATAATTAAATGATAGATTTTACCAATATCGAATATTTAAAAACTGGAAATCCAAAGCAGATTAAGGCCTACGAAACCTTAAGTCAAAATAAGGTTTTAGAAATTCTTTCTGAATTTACTCCTATTCTGATTGGTACCATACCCATAAATATTGACATTGAAAACAGCGATCTGGATATTATTTGTTATTGGAAAAACAAAACCGAATTTATCGATAAAATCTCTGTCACTTTTAAACACAAACCTGAATTTAAGATTCAGGAAACTATCATTAATGAACATGAATCTGTCGTTGTAAATTTTAAAATAAATGATTTCGAAATAGAACTCTTTGGGCAAAATATTCCAACCCAAAGTCAAAATGGCTACAAACATATGATTATAGAACACCAAATTCTGCAATCGAAAGGCGAAAACTTCCGTTTAGAAATCGTAAAACTCAAACAAGATGGTTACAAAACTGAGCCTGCTTTTGGTAAATTATTGGGTCTAAAAACCAATCCGTATTTAGAATTATTAGAATACGAACTTTGATATGGCAAACACAAACACACAATTTACTATTTACCAAATAGTTACAATTAAGAATAGTTTAATAAAAATATTTCATTAATTTCTTTGCATAACAGTATTTAGTGCTTATCTTTGCACCCGAAACATCGCGGGATAGAGCAGTAGGCAGCTCGTCGGGCTCATAACCCGAAGGTCACAGGTTCGAGTCCTGTTCCCGCTACTAAGACAAAAGCTTCAGAGAAATCTGGAGCTTTTTTTATTTCATATAAAACCTAAACTATTCGAGAAATTATAAAAATAGCAATACAAAAAACGACAGTAAATACAATTGAGTTAACAATTCTATCTTTTATTTTAATCGAGTTATCCGCTGTTTCGAATTTCGTTTTATCTTTTTTTCTTATTTTATTTACTTTCATACTTTTTATTTTAATTCACCGTTTTTTCTTATTTGTAAATTCAAACTGTATGCCAAAATAAAGCAAGACATCGTAAACAAATGAATACCAACAAAATAAAAACAAACAGTTACTATCTATCTCGTAACCTCCTATCAAAATGATACACCTGACTATCAAAATGATAAAAGTTTTAAGTTGATTTTATTGAAAGGAAAATCTAAAACAAAAAGCCTTTTGTAATGAAATATTAATTTAGATACAGCACAATAAATTAATTAATATGTTTTCTGTAAACGGAGTTTGTATTAGTAAATGTTTTTATAAATTTGCAATCTCATATTGAAACCCATTATTTTCAATACAAAATTATGACTTTCACATAAATACCGCAAAGTTACCTTAAAGTCTTTATCCAAAAACAAATTATATTATAATCATATTTAAACACAATGCTTAAAAAACACAACCCCCAGATTCTATTTTTTATTCTTTTAAATTTATTATTTTCCATCAGTTCTTATTCTCAAAAAAGTATTTATGCCGGAATTGAAATTGGAAGAAGAGCAATAAAAGTTTCAGTTATTGATGTAAGTAATATCAAAAAAGCTGATTATAAAATTCTTTCTTTCTGGACTGAAAGAATCCCTTTTGCTGATCATATTGCCGCTTCTAATGCGCTTCCTCAGGAAGACATCAACAAAGCAAGTATTATAGTTGCTGACCAATTAAAAAAAATAAGATCTGAATATAAAATTCTTGAAGAAAATATATTTATTGTTGCTGCTCCCGTTTTTCAATCTGCCCGCAACATTGATGTTTTAAAAAATAAAATTTCTTCTCTTACCAACAAAGAGCTTGAAATACTTGATGTTAACGAAGAACCTAAAACGTTAGTTAAAGGTGCTATACCTCCTGTTGATTATGCAAATGCTTTTCTTCTTGACATTGGCGCTCAAACCACCAAAGGCGGTTACATTGATGAACTTAAAGACAATAAATTAGAGTTCATACCTTTAGAGCTTGATTTTGGTACAATGACACTTACTGATGCTGTGCAAAAAACGGTTCTAAATCCATCTCAGGCAAATGACATGTCTACTTATCAGGAAAAGTCTTTTGATTTTAACTCGGTTCTGCGTAAAAAAGTAAAAGACCTGTTTGAAAAAAATCCTCTTTTATTCAAAAAAGACAAAATATATTTATCAGGTGGTGCTGTGTGGGCATTTTCAACTTTATTTTATAACGAAAACGTAAAAGAGCATTATATTGCTTTGACTCTACAGGATGTTATAGATTATGATGCAATTCTAAAGAATAATTTCGGCAAATTTACTGCTCTTTCAAAAACTAATTCAGAAGCTGCGAGAGTTTTAAGCACTTACGAACAGAAATACTTAATCTCTGCAAACAACATTCTTGTTTCATGTCTGGAAGCGATACCAAATTTAGAAACAAAGAAAATTTACTTTGTAAAAGAAGGACAGGTAACCTGGCTTATCTCATTTATTGCAGAACGTTCTAAAAGAGTAAATACTAATTTTTAAGACATCTCTTTTTACAATCTTAAAAGGCTTCAGAAAATCTGAAGCCTTTTTTTATTTAGGATTTGACACCAACTAATTGTTTTATTTCACTAAGAAACTCAGAAAGAAAAACAGAAAAAAAAGGAAATGCTGCTTAAAATTAAGCAGCATTTCCTTTTATATTTATTTCATTAAATAATTTTAGACTACCTAAAATTATTATTGTTTTTGAATTTATAAACAAACTCATTTGCCTGTTTATTCCCCGGCAGATTATATTTCATTACGATTTCATAATTTCCGTATCGCATAAATAGGAAATTGCTGTTTATAAATCGCTGGGCAAGTACTTCAACTCCGGCTTCTCCGTTTACATAAGAGTTTACAATTTGATTGTTTAAATCCATCCAATCCTGCTTATAAAGCAACGGTAAATTATACTTAAACGGAAAATTTTCTTTTGTCCATGACTGGTTAACTTCATTTTCTATACTAGTCATATAATAAGCATTAAGCGGTATTGCTTTTGCCGGAATAACTCCCAACTCACTTGTATCTCTATTGCTTATAGAAAAATTACCGTTTAAAGGATAATCTTTATATAGATAAGGAAATATATCTGTTGTATAATATTGATCGTTTAGTTTAGATTCTGCTGTTACAATCGCTTTACTATCACTGTAATTTACTCCTCTAAGTTCGACTATATCAAATGCTTCCTGACTTGAAATTGTATTGGTTAAGTAAATAACATCTGAATACAAGACTCCAAAATTATAGCTCTGAGTATTAATTGCATTCATTTTAGAAGCAAAAGTTTTGTATTTACTTGTATTAAATGAGTAAGTTAAACGTTCGATACTTCCTTCTGCTTTCGACAATGCATCTGCCTGATTTTCTTTTATCTGAATATCATTTCCTTCATCATTAATTGTATTTGTTTTTACACTTGATGGCGCATTTGTGGCCGATTGCTGTTTCAAATTACTTACGATTGAAAAATTATATTTCTTTTCCTGATCGATGTTTGGCAAATTGTAATATACTTCATTTGAACTTGTATCATAATTAAAAGCTACTGCTTTTGAATTTGAAGTTCCGTCCTGATCCATTTTAATACTGGTTTCCCAACTCGCATCCTCAAACAAATAGTCCTGTCCTCTTTTCAGCTGAATATATCCTTTTGGATATTCTTCTTCAAGAAAATACTTTTGATCTACTACAGGATACGAATATTTAATATTTGTGAGCGGAATATGATTAGGAGCGCTTCCTGTTGTAAATAATCTTTCTTCATATTCTGTGGCTATTTTACCATCTACTTTTATAGGCTGAAAAGAACCGTTTACCATTTTTTGGAAACTTACCTCAACCTGAACTTTTAATTCTTTATGCGGAGGAAGAATATCAGTTGAAACAAAATTAACTCTGTCTTTCAAAGAACTCCATTCAAAAACACCTGGAATTTCTTTTGTTCCGTCAAATACTTTAAACTTTTCTAATATTACTTTATAGGTAACATCTCCTGAATCTTCAGGAATTACAAAAGCTTCGTTAACCTTCATTGAAAATGCGGCCTGTGGTATGGCAAAAACATCTACATCTGCAGAGCTCTGTTTTGGTGTTACATCGGTTATCAGTTTAATACCTCCTAATGGCGATGCATTTTCAAACTGGCATTCTTCTCCTAATTCAAATTTAAATCGGAATTTCCCTTTTATTAATCCTCCCAATATATTCATGTTTCCAGCCATATATCCTCTCATCCAAACCGGATTTGGCAGTTTTGCCTGTAATAAAACAGCGGCACCTCCAGAAATAATCGGCACTTTTAGTTTTAAGAATGACAATTTAATTCTAATTCCTAATTCTCCCTGCAGGTAAGCATAAGATTGTCCGTTAGCGTACCATCCGTTTATACCCACACGATCTCCTGTATTAGAACATCTTGCTTCCTGATAATCTTTAAGCATGATATCGAATCCCATTCCTGCCTGAAAACGAGCGTAAAAAAGCAAGAAACTTAAATCTCCTGTATCAAAATCCAAACTGGCTCCAAAGGCTAAACCTCCCCCATTTGCTAATGCATTTTCATCACGCATATAGTCCAGCTCCTTTAAATCGACACCTAAAATCTGTGCAACTTGAGGAGGCGGAGGCGGACTTCCCGGAAGTACTGTTCCGGCCATAAAGTAGCTTGTTGTTTTTAAGTACATTCCGGCTACCCCAATTTTTATACCGCATCTGTCATCTGGCGTTCCTACGTACATGTACCAATCTTTTGGATCTTTGTGAAAAACTCCCCAAACTGCTCGCCCTCCCGGTCCTGTTCCTGAAAGGAAATTTCCTGGTGTATTGATATAAACATCTGTTGTAGCATGCAGCGATTTGTTTTCAAAATCAAATTCAATAGCTGCAGCCATTCTTATTCCTACCGCAGCAGATAAATCTCCCGGAATTGCTTCTTTTGCTTCCGGAATATATTTACTGGCAAAAGAACCTTTAAGATCACTTTCTGTAACTCCTAAGAAACTTTTCTTTGCTGTAACATCCGATGCTACTTTCCCCATTAAATCAGTGACACTTTTAAGTCCCGGAATTTTAGCCATAACATTGGCTTTTCCAAAAATAGCCAATCTGTTTATTCCTCCTTTTGAGTTAAATGCGATTTCAAATCCTGCTTCACCATCGCAGATTGTTTCTGAACCTACGTGAAAATAAATTAAAGCTTTAACGCCCAGATTTATTTTTTCATCCGGAGTATAACTCAATCCTGATGGAGAAAAATCGCCGATAGCAATATCTGAATTTCGGTGCATTTTATAATAAGCACCTCCTCCAAAACCATTAATCATGAAAGGTGCGGGAGTTGGCGGCCATTTAACAGCGGCATCAAAATACCAATATCTAAAGGTCGTACGTCCAAAAATAGCTTTTGCTTTTACATTGACAACACCAGCAACATCGACTTCAAGATCTGCATTGAATCCATTTCCGTACACAGGATCTTTTTCCATTAGGATAAGACCTCCTTTAATTGTTAACCCGCTAAACTTACAGTCAATATTAATGGCCGATAAATCCAGGCCGTCATATCGGCTTCGCTGCCTGTATCCATCATCATACATTTTGCCTTTTATTCCAATTCGGGCTGTGGCTCCGGCACCAACACTTTCCATCAAATTAATTCCCAGATCAAAATCGATTCGGGAATTATCTCCATTAATCGCAACATTAATATTTCCAATGGAAACAGGGAAATTACCAAAGGCAACTGTGCCTTTATATCCCATATTTCGAACAGAAATAATAGGCGAAACGGTTTGCAACTGCAGGTTTTCAAAAGAAATACCTTTAAAATCTACTGTGCGTTTTCCTTCTACATCTTTATCATCTGTAGCTCCTTTATTGGTACCAAAAGAAACCGAACCATTTAGGTTTGCTTTGGGTAAAAAACGTCCATTGACTAATTTTAACTCAACAGAACTATTAGGCAGTAATAAGGCTTTTGCTTTCCAGATATCAAAGGCTATTGAATCTTTGGTAATAACAACTAATTGCTGTTCTTCCATTGAGATAAACCCATTATACTCTAAACCTGCTCTATTTGTCTGTGTTTGTTTAGGTGGTGTACTTCCTGCAGGAGCCGCTGGAGTTTCTTTTTTCTCTGTTGATGCTTTGCTTATTGGCAAAAGGATCTGTCCTTTTAAATTTGCTTTTACAAACGTATTTGCTGCAATCGTTACATCAATATGATCTAAGGAATAGGCCCACGATTTTTCCTGACTTGTTATTCCTCTGTCTAATGGAAAGACATTATCTGCATAAAAAGTTCCCGAAACCCCAAATTTATCAATAATCAGGTTTTGCGCCCCTAAGTGAAGTCTTTCTTTACTTGATGCGGTATCTGTGGTTTGAAATTCCTTTGGAAGCCCTACATCGAAAGTCTGGACAAATACGCCTTTCCAAGCTTCCTGGCTGGGTACTAAAAGTGCATTTTTTGTATAATACTCAGGAAAAACAACTACCGGATCATTTTTTAAATCACTTAAATCTAATACTGCATTATTTACCAGAAACTGAAAATTACCATCAAAATCTTTTCCGTTTCGTTTGTCTTTCAAAACAAATGGCTGCAAGCTTACATTTACTAAAATATCATTCCAGCTCCCGGCAGTAAAACTAAATTCTCCTCTAACTCTATTGGGTATTTGAACAGTTTTTCCGTTATAATATGTTTTTGGAATTGTAGCTTTTGTTTCATCAACAGTTTTGGTTAATGGGTCTATTGGTAAAATTAAATTTCTGGAGAACTCTACCGCACCTGAAACTTTCATTTCTTTAAATCCATCGCAGTCAATTTTTACATAGGTCAGATCGTTTACATTTCCGGTTGCCATGTCGAAACCTCCATATAATGAAAGCTGCCATTTATTATCGCTAAACGGAATATCTACATTGCCCAGCAGTACTAATTTAGCTTCGCCCATAATACCTCCCTGATGCGATAATTTAACATTATCTGCACCAAAGAAAAGCTGCATCGGCTGACCGTTTTTATCTTTCTGCGGAATATCAACTCTACAAAAAACAGTCAAAGTAGTATACTCTGGAGAAAAAGTCGCCTTAGTGATTCCAATAGAATATTGAATATTATTTACTGTATTACGAATACCTATTGGCAGTTCTACCAAATCCTGATTTGAAAATTTATCTACCCAGCGGTCAGATGCTTCAATCTTTTCGATAGAGCTGGAAGCTGCACCTAATTCTTTTGGAGGAGCGATATCCTGCCCATAAGAAAAAACAACCGAAAGCATGATAAGCAGCACTGCGAAATGTATTTTGTAATTTTTTTTCATAAGCAAATAATTCTGTTTTTTTGAAAAATAAAGCATACTAACTTTTTTTATATTTTATACTCCTTATTCAGGCCTGAGGATTTTTTTGATCCTTAATTATTTTTTAAAAATTTAAAATCAACCTCATCATCTTTTACATTTTTGAGAGCCAGATCATGATAAAATGGAATTAATTTGATTTTCAATTCTTCAATTACTTCTGTTTCCGCCTTTTTCTCTTTCATCATTTTGAAGAAATGTCCAAGTTCTTGTTTATTAAAAATCGAAAGATTTTCATTTTGCGAAATCTGATCTGCCGGTGTATTTGAAAGTATCGCAATTTCGTTAAGCATCCATCGATGCACTAACAAAGGTTGTAACTTTTTGTTTTTACGTTCTACCAGCTTTAAATAAGAATTGTAACTCACTTTATCTGTGACATCCTTTTCATTTATGCCATGCATTTTATGTTTATTCACTCTTCCTAGAGCCATAACATAATCATTTTCAAAGCCTTCATCTTTACGAATCATTTCTTCTCTTAAACTTTTTGCAGTTTCAAGGAGATACTTATTGTATTTATCCAAGATGTCATTATTTAAGTCGTATGCTTTTAGGTAATTCAACGCTTTTTCTTTAAAACTATCATCATCAGGCGTTAAAGTAGTCAGTGTAAGCAGATCCTGTAAATCATCAAAATCTTCCTTAGGTATTGAACTTAGTGCCTGCTGAAGATCCTGAAGCTGTTTTATAATTTCGTCTCTTGTACCCTCGTAAGTCTTGTCTTTATGATTTATTTTTAGAATAGGATTTAAAACTGGTTCTTTTTCTTTTTTAGGTTCTTTTTTCGCTGGCAGTTTGATTTTATCAAGCGAGCAGGAATAATTTAAGGTTGCTGTTAGATCATTAAATTTCTGAGTATTGGTACTGCTTCTAAACATTGAAATAACGTTCAGACTAAAGTTATGTCTTTCGAGCATTACATAACTGTTATTGAATTTAATTCCAAACACAGAACTTGAATTCATGTTTCCCTGCGAATTATTATACAGAAACCCAAGATTGGTATTCAGCTTGTCTTTGAATAACTTTTTTGAAGCCCCAACCGAAGCTCCCATTGCAGAATTATTGTTTCTGCTTACCTGATTATTCGTATAATTAAGCGAGCTGTTTAAGGCAATTTTTGTTGCCAAAAAACTCACTGTATGCGCCAGATTATAATTTTGAACTGTACTTGCCTGGCCTTTTCGAATAATACCGCCTTGTTCATTGGCCTGACCCGCAATACTGTAATTAAAATTCAGATTTTGATTTCTCTTTTTTCCAAAAGCATAAGACATATTTACATTAGCATTTTGCGACAATTGTCTGTAATCTAAAGTATCTGACTGCACTACATTTGGATTATTAATAAGTTCAAACTGATCTAATTTTTTATTAGTATAAGTTGAAAAATTTGAATAACTACCGGTAATATTAAATTGATCTGTTACTCTATAATTCATATTAATAGAACCTACTACTCGTTTAGTATCCTGTTTTTTTACTTTTTCCAGATCATCTCTCTGAAAT
This sequence comes from Flavobacterium johnsoniae, assembly GCF_001879205.1. Classification (GTDB taxonomy): domain Bacteria; phylum Bacteroidota; class Bacteroidia; order Flavobacteriales; family Flavobacteriaceae; genus Flavobacterium; species Flavobacterium johnsoniae_A. Next base: position 266,172 of record NZ_MLFK01000006.1, on the reverse strand, counting down.
CCTAAACTGGTTGACACCGTAATTCTATCCTGATAAAAAGGACGTGCAAAACGCAGTGCTATATTTTCTAAGTCATTGTTAAAATACAAAGCCCCCAATGTAGCATAATTAGGATCAATGCGTTCGTATGTTAATCCTACCGTACTCTTTTGAATGTTGTAATCGAAATTAACATTAAAGGCGTTCATATAACTTGTACTTTCTTTGCCTGAAAATAATTTATCCCGAAAACCTCCTCCAGAAATAGCTTTACTTCGAGTATCATCTGTTAAAACCGATAAAGCATACTCTACATTTAAATTTAAATTTTTCACTAAAGAGGTACTAAAAAGTAAACTGTTTACAAAGTTTTCTTTTGGTGTAACTCCTTTATCATTAGTCATGTTTAACGAATTAACATCATCCTTGGCATAAAAACCAATCCATCCTAATTTGTATTGTGCTTTCTCGAAACCTACTTTTGCCCCATAACCAAAACGCTGGTATACCGGAACTCCTCCTAAAGCTTTTTCTTCTGAAACTGCTTTAAGAAGCTGTCCTCCCATTAAACTTACTTTAAAAGGGCCATTTGGTGTAAGTTCTAACCCAACACCTTTAAACGGATAACCGCTTAATGTATAAGGTGAAAATGTCATGCTCACATTTCCTATATATGCTTTTACCCATTTGTATTTTGGCATAATACTTAATCTGTTAAAATCAAATGGAGCTGTGTAGCCTAAGTTATTTCCCTGATTGGTAATGCTGTAAAATAACGGAACGCTAAAATTAAAAGCACTAATGTTTAAACTTCCTGAAAACAAATAAGTAAAAGGTTCACGCGAATTTTCCATACTAGAATTATAATACATCATATTTGCATTAATATTTCCTGTTACTTTAAAATTTGGTTTATAAAAATTCTCCAGGTCTACATCTTGAGCATATCCTTTCCTGCAAAAACAACAGGCAAAAACAATACATAACCAAAACAAGATTTTCTTATTCTCTCTCTTCATTTAGGGTTATTGTTTTTGAACTTTGATATCACATAAAATATAAGAACTTGTTCCGTTCTTTACCATGTCTTTAATTTTAATGGCGCCTTTTCTGCCGTCTTGTGTTTTAAATAAAATTATTCTTGGATATGTAAAACCAAATTCCTGCGCTCCTCCTGCAGTATAACTTATATTTAATGATTTTACAGGTGTGTCATTTACCATAGCATCAAACTGTGCTTCGGTAAAGTTTAAACCGCAATTGCATAAATTTTGAGAGTTTACAAAAATGGTGCTTTGCGCATTTTTTAATGATAAAAACCCATAATTGTTTGCTTGATCAGGAGATACAAATTTATTGTAGGTAAAATTGCTGTTTAACCCTTGAAAAACAATATCTATTAAACTGCTGTTCTGATCGTTAATTTCATTTGCCTTATAAACTTGGCGTGTTACTGTTGAGAACATTGCACCAATATTATTGTTGTTGTGTGCAGAGTTTATTCCTAATTTAATGTTTGTCAAAATACGAAGATTCGTATCCGGAAGAACTGTAATCGTCGTCTTATAAATATGGCTTGTTTTATCATTAAAAGCTTCCAGAGTAACTTCATGACTGCCCGCATTTGTAAAGACAACTGTTGGATTTTCTTCTGTAGAAACAGCTGGGTTCCCACCTTCAAAACTCCATTTATAACTTGTTGCGCTAATTGATTTGTTGGTAAAATTAATTGTTACAGGAGCCTCATAATCATCATCTTCAAATTTTGGTTCATAGGTAAACAAGCTTACCAGATAAGGAGCAACTGTAATTGTTTTTGTTTGTTTTTCAGATTCAAAACCATTCGAAACGGTCAAGGTTATCACATGCTCGCCCGGAGTTGTAAATACAACATTTGGAGGTGTTTTTCCTGTAAAAGATGCTGGTGATCCATCCTGAAATTCCCATTTAAAAGTAAGGCCTTCACCAATCGTAGTATTCTTTAAAATTACCTCAACAGGAGAATAATTACTTTTTACAATTTCATGTGTAAACTCAATATTAATCCCGTCTTTGATTACTACCGTTTTAGTAAACTCTCTACTCTCTCCATCTACATTTGAAGCTTTTAACTTAATAGTAAAAGTTCCCTGTTTGCTGTATAAAATCTCTCCTGGATTTTTCAAATTTGAAACAGAAGGATTTCCGCCTTCAAATGTCCATTCATAGGCATCTGCCCCAGTTATTTTATTATCAATTTTAATAATAACGGGGATAGACTCATCGAGGTTGGCATACGAAGTCGTGAAATCACCTTCTATAGCTATAGAAGTTTCCTGATAACAAGAAGTAAAAGCGATAAGTAAGAATAAGAGTAAAGTTTTTTTCATTCAGCGCATTTTAAAACACTGCAGTTATTAAAACACTGCAGTGCTTTTATTTTATATATAGAATTTTCTATCACTTAAAAATTACAAATAACGTTTGATTATCTTATTTTTAGAAAAGGCCCAAACAACGTTATTTTTATATGAAATATTTCCAATATTCTCATCATGAGTGTAGTCTAAAGCCCATGAAGTACCACCATTTGTAGTTTTGTAGATTTTATTACCTAAAACTGCCCAACCAGAATCAGCATCTTTAAAAGTAAATTTCGAGAACATTTCTCCGTTGTAAACTTGAGTCCAGGAATCACCGCCATTTGTAGTTTTAAACAACTTAACATCTAGTAAAGTCTGATAGTAATGATTAATTAAAAGAAATCCGTTTTCGTTATCAACAAAACAAATCTCTCTTGCAAAATACCCTGCCGCTTCATTAACAAAAGGGTATTCTTTCCATCCATCTGTTGTGTTATTTTTAAATAAAATAAAAGGTCGGTCGCCGATAAATCCATCTTTATTTTTAACTGATTTATAACCAATTACCCAAATATGATTGTTGTCGATTTTTGTTGATTGAAAAAGATTAGCTGTGTCATCTCCTAATTCATAAGATTTTTTAAAATCAACCCCATTAGTTGTTGAGAAAACTCTGCCTTTTTGTGTTACAACTGTACCATCTTTCATGTTAGCATCTACATATATTGCATAATAAGCTTCGGTAGTATTTTCTATATTAGCAAACGTTTCTGTTCCCATACTGCCGCCTACTTTAACTTTATTAAGTTTATTTGATCCTAATGTACTACTCCACCCTTCATCGTTTGCAGTTGCGTGAAATGCTGAACCTTCTGCCCATTGTGTCCATGAAATACCACCGTCTGTAGTTTTTAAGACACCTCCCATATACAGCGTTTTATCATTTACCATTTGAATAGATGATGATGCTCCATCTCTTTTAAAGGTATTTTCCTGAACTACCCAATTTTGTAAAGAACGAGCCGGAAGAATACCTATATTTCCTTCGTAATTATTTTTGACTTCGTTAGCTACTTCTTTACCCCCAACTGTAACTATCAATTTAGGCAGTACTTTTTCTGTGGCTGGTAATTTGAATGTTACTTCTCCTGCTTTAGCCGAAATTACTGTCGCCGCTACTCCATCAAAAGCTACTGTTATATCATTCACTTTATCTGAAAAATTTTCACCATATATGCTAATTGTTTCTCCGGTTTCGCCTGAGTTTTTAGAATATGATGTTATTTTTGGTGTTTTAACTTCTACAACCGGTGGTTCAGGAGTTGGCACCGAATCATTTCCTGAATCTGAACTACAACTATTCAGCACTAAAAAAAACTGTAACACTACTGCTAATAAAATTCTCTTTTTCATTTTTCTATTTTTAAGTATTCTTAATCAACCTAATTATTTTGTTTTTAATAAAGACGGGCTTCCTAAAGTGTAACCGTTGCCAATCAAAACTCTAACGATATTCATTGCTGTTATATCGTTACTCATTTTATAACCTATCGGATTCCCTCTGTTTTCAAAAGCAGCCTTAAATACTTTTCCATTGAATGTAATAAGTTCCTGATTTAATAATTTTTCATAACCGCTGAAGGAACCGCCTCTCGCAAACCATGTTGCTATTAAATTATTATCCAGATCCATTACTTCATACTTCAAATCTCCATTTGAAGAAGGCGAAGTCATTCTTATGTACCCAATTCTTTTATCCTCCGGATCCGGATTTTGTGCCTTTATACTATAAATAACACCAAAATCATCAATTCCTAATTTATAGGTATCTGCAATGTTTTCAGCCTTGTTAATCTCACCCTGAACTCCATATCTTTTTGCAGAAATACCTGTTGATTCTCCGTTGATAAAGCTTTCTATAGCAGTTTTATTTAAACCTTCAACACTGATATAATTTCTATCTAGTAATTCGTATACCACACTTCGGTCATAATTGAAAGCACTAAATTTTCTGCTCTTAAACTCTAACTCGTTATATTTTCCTGATTCTTCATCTTGCAATTCAATCCAGGGCAATGTTAAAGATTCTTCATTTGGAGCTTTTTTTAATTCTACCGTAACTCCATAACTTTTGTCTAAACTTACGATTCTAAAAAAAGGCTTTTTACCTTCTATAAAACCAATTGTTTTATCGTCCAGCTTTATTTCGCCTTTATCAATTTTAATTTTTTGCGAGAAACCGCAAATACTTATTAAAAGAAATAATAGAACAAAAAAGCTTTTTCTAGTATTATTCATTATATATTTTGTTTGTTTTCATCGTTTCTTTTTTCTAATTCGATAGAGTCTCTTTCTTGCTGCAAAATATTACCTCTAAATGTTTTAGTATCTTCATCAATACTAGTTTCCATTTTTCTTTTTTCGTTTTCTTGTTCTTCTAATGTTAAAGATTCCCAACGTTTTTTTTCTTTTGCCATCTGAATCTCTTTAACCCTCTCTCTAATTAGATTTCTTTCTTCATAACTTATTATATCTGATATTTTTCTCCATTCTTCTGAAGGCGACATTGCCATCATCATTTCTGCCAGAATTTCAATATTTTCAGAAGTCATGCTGATTGGAAAATCTTCAAATTTTATCATTTTCATTTATTACTTATCAACTTCAACAACTACCTCATAATCTAATTCTGAAAACTCAAAACCTGTAATTTCATTTTCCTTAATTAATTGCTTTAATCTCTCTGAAGCTATATTATCCTTAAAAAAACTCTGCATAGGAAAAAAGTCCAAATCATCTTTTAATACAATTTTTTTCTTTACGAAATCAGTATCTTTTTCAAAATAAAGTTCTTCGCTTTTTTCAGCGTAATGATCTATATCATTAAAAAAATGCAGCTCTTCAGTTGCTGGATTTATGAACTCAGATTTTGAAAAATCGATATATGAAGTTAATTCCTTGTAAATATCCTTACCTAAAAATTGAAAAATAAAATACTTATATATTTCGTCATGATATAATAACTTACCAGAATAGAAATAATGAGGTTGTGAAATTTTTAGATCCGAAAACAGTTTTTTTAATTTTTCAGATATAAACCAACCAGTTATTACTTTTGCCTTTCCAATAAATGAGTGTATATCATTTAATTGATATTCCCAGTATTTTTCATCATCAAAACTTTCTAAATAAAAAGAATCTATTATGGGAAAACTCTCTACAATCTCACCATATCTAATTTTTTCGAATTCATTTTCTAATCCAGGTAAATTATCGACGCTAGCACTACTAGATATCCTGCCGTTATCATTATTTAACTTAGGGGCTATTTTATAATATTTCATCCTATTATAGATTTATTATATGATTCACGCTATGCGAAGTTTCCCGATTTCTTATTCATTTCAATCTATTATCAAATTGTATTTTATTTTATTTCAATGAACGTATTATAATTTAAATATCTGTTTACCTTCACGAGCGAGACGCTCGCGCTAGCAGAAACATCTATAGTCCAAAAAAGTTTAAATAATTTATACTAAACCAAGTCTATTCAACAATATTTTGCTTTATGTTTTAATATTTTATTCCTCCTTTTCATCTTTTCCTTCTTTCTCCTTCTTTTCTTTTTCTTTTTTTTCAATATCTATCGAATCCCATTCTTGTTGCAGAATATTACCTCTATAAACCTCAGGTCCCTCTTTTAGACTCTTCTCTATTGAATGTTTTTCCTCTTCCTGCTCTTCATGAGTTAAAGATTCCCATCGTTGTTTATCTATTTCTTTCTGTATCTGGTTTATCTTATTTGATATTAATATTTTATCACTTTCCGATAAGAGAGGTAATACAGCCCTCCATTCAGTGGAGGGAGGAAATTTTATAGGAGGAGGATAATTTAATTTCATTCTAGCTAAAATCTCAATATTTTCCTCATTCATTTCAATTGGAAAATCTTCGGGCTTTATTATTGTTCTCATCTTAATATTTTTTATACGGATCTTTTTTATACAAATCTGACACGCGATTATATGTCTCTCTTAATTTTTCTAATTCGCAGTCTAAATAAAATGTTGTGCTTTTTATCTCAATCAAAATAGCCTCCACAACTTCTTCAAAAAGTACATGACCAGAATACTTAAGATTTAATCGTTTATTTAAAGCAAATAACTCTATATACATCATATTTTTTAAGCGAAATAACACAAACTCTTCTTCTGATGTATTTTCATGATTAAAAACAACTAAACTAACCTCGTCTAAAAATTCTATTATGAGTTTATTTAATTTTACAATTGATTCTTCATATAAAATTATTAAATCAGAATATGCTTCTTTAAAAATATATTTTTTCGTTAATTACACTTACTATTTTATTTCAATGAACATATCTACAATAAAAACTTTGCGTTCAAGAGCAAGATCTCACGCTAGCAGGAGTATTTATTCGATAAACTAATATTTTTTCTTAATGTAAACTATTGGCTCTACATCGAATACAAATTCATCTATAGGTTTTCGTTCTTCCCATATTTCTTCAAGCTCATTTTCTTCAACTTCATAAACTGGATCATAACCATGATGTTCATAGTCCTTAAAATGAATTTGTGCTTCTGATAAAGGTCTAATCCTATAAAGCCCAGTATTTAATAAAACCTCAAGAAAAAACTTAAACCCTCTGTAAGTGCAAAACGTACTTACCTCATAAGCACTTTCAATATCACTAAAAGTAACTTCCTTATATACTTTGTCTTTTAGTTCTATATCATCATACTTTCTAAACCCATTACTTAGTAATTTCTCATTGTAATCTGTTTGCAAAACATATAAATTATTAGTTTCCCAAAACCTACAATCAACTCCCATATGCCTGGCATATAAATCGTTTCTTATCATTTTTTATTGTTGTTTTAAACCAATAGTTTACAATAATTTATTCTTTTTGGGCTTCACTTTCTAATCAAATAATCTTGAACCTACTTATCTTTTATTTTTTAGTATCATTAATCTTCTTTAATAATTTTTGAATGATATTATCTACTTTATTTGCATCAAACATACCTCCCCATATATTATATATTTTCGGAAGTAACTCTAAAAAATTAGAATCTATATTTAATGTATCTAACAACCACTTTTCAGAATAAATATCATATGGATTAAGTCTACTCTCTTCTTGCCAACGCATGCTCTTAAATAATCCTCCCGCCCAATACTTCGCTTTTTCGTCTAATGAATAGGAATTATATTTTATAATTAATTGTTCATATTCTTTCTGTTCTTCATCTTTTAAATGTAAATAGTCATAATAAACACCCTCAATTTTTTCTTTTGAAAACCCTTCTTTTGTGACGCTGTATATCAAATTATTTTCATTATAAATTTCTCCATAAATTGATTCGTTACCTGATATTTTATTAACAATTCTTTGCTCTATTGCTTTAAAATCACCATGATTCTCAATTCTCTCTTTATAGTCAATATATTTCCACCTATCTTTTACATCAATAATATTAGCATTTGCTGTATCAACAGTAGTTACATAGATATTGTTATCAAAAGAAGTGTCTATAAAAATTTCTTCAATAATTAATAAATTAGTTTTATAATCAATAAATTGGCCGATAATTTTTTTATCTGCATCAGGTTCAAATTGAAGTGTTTCCTTATTAATTAAAATTGCCATGTTTTATAATTGTTCTAAGTTTAATGTATAAGTGTTATCTACATTTTTAATTACTTTTTTTACTCTAAATTGACCATTAGTATTCAATAGTAGCTCTTCTGGACTATACCCTCTGAATTTTATACCGTCTGCCACTGAAGATATAATTGGAGCATCGTTTACTTCCATTATGATTCTTACATTTTTTTCTGCCTTATTAAAAAATGCTGCTTCTTTTGTACTACCTGCAGATAAGAAATCATCAAAAGCAACAACACTGCCCTCTTTTCCATATTTGCTCATAAAAGCAGTTAAGGCGTCTCCTTTGAACTCTAAAGCTCTATATGCAGTTCCACTATATTTTGGTACTTTTTGGAGTCCTTTTTTCATAAGATCTACAATCTCTGTAGTTTTACCAATATTAGTTCCTTCCCTTAACCAGGTATTTAAATCTCGATAAAAGAAGTTAGTTGTATAACCCCAAAGAACATAGGCTTCATCTCTTGTAAGATTATAGGGATTATTCTTGGTTAGAATATTTTCTATTTGTGTAAAAAATTCTCCTTTAGTATAAATGTTATTGTAATTTCTAAAATAATCAACAATTTGATCATCAGTTTTTCCGAATGTTTTCAATGTACTTACAAATTCTGCAGGCAATAATGTTTTTACAAAATCCGTGTTGACAGCATCTTTAAATATCTTAAGCAAATCTGCATCAGAATACTGCATTTTAAGTTTGACTTTATTCGCAATTTCTGGTAACAATAATGAATTTTCATCTAGATATTTTAGATTATCGGACTGCTTTAAAAGATTCTCAAATCTATACCTATCAAAACCTCCTGATTTTAAAAGTGGATCAATTTCAGCTAAAGCTTTTCTAATGTTTGGATAACTGGCTAAAAATTCTAATTCTTGTTCAGCATTTTTAATTACTTTTAATCCCTTCCAAACATTCATCAACTCGCCATTAAAATCAAATGATTTCATTTTTGAGTAAAATGCTTTTGTACTACGAACTAAATTTACTTTACTTAAGTTATTGGCTAAATTATAAATGTTAGCTCCAGCATCAGCAATCATAACAGAGTTGTAGAAAAATTCCCAAGCATCATAATATGATTCATATTTTTCTTTAAATGCAGGATCTTGATTTAGTTTTAGTCTGTCTTTCTTTATTAATTCATCTCCAGCCGCAACTATACCTCCTGCATAAGTTAAATATGCCAGATAAGAAGTTCCTCCTGTAAATGTTGCTGTAATTACTGCTGCTCCCATGGCAACCCCATTACCTAATGAACGAATACTTTGGTTTGTATCATCGTCTATAATAGCTTGTTGATAGGCTGCTGCCATAAAAGCCGGCACTGTATATTCGACTCCTTGCTCTATACCTAAGTTTAGGTAATTTCGGGAAGCAATCATAATTACAGGTTCAAACAAGTTTACATTTAACTCATATCTTTCAGTAAAATCTTTTGGTTCATTACCCGGCAATGTTATATAAACTCCATCTACTTTTTTAAGCAGTGTATGCTGAAAACTTATAGAATTACTTTCACCAATTTTTACAAAACTATTACCTAAAATTTGTGGCTTGAATTTTACATTATCTTTAATGTCTATAAAATTAAAAGAACCACTGCCATCATCTACCGTTCCTAAATAAACAGGGTTAATACTTGCCACTGGATAGTCAAAACTACTAAATCCATTAGGACCTATATCTACCATCGTAGCTATCGTTGGCTTAATCCCTAAATCTTTATAGTACTTGGAAACCCAGGCTGATAATCCTCGAAACAATGGAACAATTTCTGACATTGTTGCATCGTTATTAGTAAGCATGCCTCCCCTGCTTTTATCAAATATATTTTTTATCCATTCAGAATTGTTTTTCATGAAACCATCCTTCAACAGTTTCAATCTATCTTTCTCTGGAGTAGTAAGAATCAAATTATCTAAAAAGAAAGTATCCCCCAAAGAAAGAGCTGTCTTGCTAAATTCCCAATCAGCATCATCTTTTGCTTTGTTAATTAAATTATCAAGCAGAATAATTCTTAGATTAATATCTATATTCTCAAAAAGACAATCTTTGTAATTTATTTCTAATATTTTATTAGTTTCTTTTGATGAAGTATTAGCAGTAATAACATTTAGATCTATTAATTCAAACTTTAATAATTCTTTAATGTTATCCGCAGTACAATTCAAAGGCGCCTTTGAGCCAGTCATTGCCCAGCCTTTTTCTTTAGGATCCTCTGTTGAATTAGAATTAAAATCTACACAGTTTAAAACGTTTGCATTAACTTGATTCTTTTTAATAATAGAAAGCAATCCATTAGCTGTTTGATATTCATTAGCAATTTCACTAAATTTAAGATCCAAAAAACCTGCTGGGCAATCTACATAATTATAAAATAATGTAACTAAAGATTGGGCTTTTGGAGTAACAGTCGTAGGATTGAAAACTTCATCTTTTGAATCTTTAGTCTTATATACTTTTTTATCATTATCCCAGTAATAGTGCTTAACGTTTTTAAATGCCTTAAGCTGTTTATCATAATTGTAAGTGACGAAGCCTGGACATGTCCCAGAAGGAATTAAAATGTTAGATTTATCAAAAGTTAATGTATTAGATTGCGGAATATTAACAATTCTATAGTCTGGAGTTACTACATAATTTCCAAATTCCCCGCTAGCCTGACTTTGAAACGCATACAATTTAAACGCAGGATCATTAATTTGTTTCCAATCCAGGTGATTTAGGACAGTTCCTGAGCTGTAATCCATTAAGAAATCAGTACTTTTTTCTGAAGTTTTGTAAGTCTCAAAAGGATGCTCTAATTTAAAAATACCGTGACCTAACTCGTGCGCAGGTATTTTATCTTCAGCTGAATTAAATACATAGCCAAACTGACCATTTAAACGCATATAACCGTCTTGTCCTGTACTTGAAGATTTACTTGTTATGAATAGCACATAACTGTTATCTGTACCTCCATGGAGTGTGTTGATTGCTTGCTGTTCGCTGCTGTAAGTAGAAGTAAGTGTGTTTTTTTCAGTTTGAATTGTATTGCCTGAAACAGCGCTGCTAATGTTAAGGATTTCTTCTTTCTTAAAGTTTATTTTAACTCCTGCTTTATTATAAATTGCCTGAGTATTAGCAATAATTTCATCAAGCTTATCTCTAGATACGACATCTGTAGGAACCAAAGCCACATTAACATCTTTTGGTGAAATATGTACCAACATAAATGCACCAATAACCTGCCATTTTTTGCCTTGTTTTACAGTTGCTAATATTTGTTCTTCGGCATAGCTCAGATTTCCTTTTACCGTTATTACAAATACTTTATCATTTCTTATAAAGTCGATTTTAGCTCCATTTTGGGTTTTAAAAACAATACTGTCCAATTTTATATTGGAATCTGTGACTGTAACTATACCCAGCAATGTATCTGAATCGCCATTTAAAACTGCTTTATAAGGCAATGCGGTATTATCAACTTTTTTATAAAGTTTTTGTAAAGCCGAAGACGCATTACTTGGCATTACGTCAAAAGCATATTTACTTCCATTACCGCTAAATGCAATCGAAATACCTTTGGCGGTAAATGCTGTGGCTTGTCCGCTTTTATCTACACCGTCTGTATTTTCAGGAGTTGGTTTTCCTCCATCGGCAACTGCAACACCTTGATTACTGCCGTTTCCTTCGCTGTCTACGGTATAAACTTTTGGAGGGACAACAACGTTTCCGTCAGCATCTTTAACACCGCTGTCTGTAATTACAGTATCTTTTCCTCCCGGAATAATTACCTGCTGGCCGTCTACACCGTTTACAACTATATCACCGTTAGCATTGATAACGATATCTTTAATTACAAACGGAACAGTTTCTTCGATTTGTCCGCCCTGGCCTTCACCGGTAAAATCTTCAACATCGGTAACATTTTTCCAGTCGGGATTATAGCTTGTCTCTACAATTCCACTTATCAATTGATAATCTGTATTGATGACAATATCCTTAAACTCAACTGCAATTTTAGTATCTGCTAAGTAAGGCACAATGATATATCCTCTTCCTGAATATGGACTGTTTTCTCCTTTTAGTTCTAAAATAGTTACTGGGAAATCTCCCGCCTTAAAAGTTTCGCTCTGAATTAAATTAGTAAGCGGTTTTTGATTTTGAATATTAATTTGAGGCACAATACCGCAGTTATAAGCTGGTACGCCATTTGTTTCTGTAGGTGTTGTAAATGTGTTTATTCCGGAGTAAGTAAAAGACTGAACCCCATCTTCGACTGGATCACAGCTTGACCCCACTCTAAACTGATAGGTAACTCCCGGCTCTAAATTGGTAATTAAACTCTGTTTGTTTAAACTATTTGAAGAAAACCATTGCGCATTACGAACATCTTGTTTTTTGTACTGTACTTGGTAACGTGTGTGTTCTGGTACTCCTTCCCATGTTATTTTTACACTTTTGGAGCTTTGAGCTTCGCTTAACAAAAATGTCGGTGCAGAGCAGGAAGCAGTATATTTAAATGAATATATTTCACTGTATCCGTCATTTTTAAAAATAGCATTCTCTGAAAGTCCTGTAGTTGAAACCGCTCTTACTCTCCATGCGTAGCGAAGACCCGGAGTAAGAATTGGCATGCTTAGATTATACAATAATGCTGTACCAAATAGAGTTTCTTCATATAAAGTTGGAGACATTTGAAATCCAATCTGCGGATCTAATGTTGGATCCAGAAGCTGTTTTAATTCAAATTTATACGAAACGTTTGTTGCATTTATCTGGCGTGGTGTCCAGGTAAATAAAATATTAGGAAATTCTGTCGAGGCAATTTGTTCGTTTTTCTGCGGTGTATTTAATATTGGCGGATCGTTTAAAATCAGGTATAAACTGGCACAGCTTTTTTGCGATATTTTTTGATTGGTTACAAAATCATACATCTCAAAACAAAAATTGTACATTCCCTCTGGTAATGGGTTAGCATATTGTGCCGGAGAAATTCCTTGTAAATTCTCTAATCTAAAAAGTGATGCAATATCAACATTTGTTAAAGTTTGCAGTTCGCCCCCATTAATAAATATTGGTCTTTGTTCTTGTGCAAAATCACTGCTTTGTATATTAAGTCCATTACCTTGTATGTACAATTTTAGGCGTACTCGTCTTTGCGATATAGAAATATCCGTAGGATTAATAAGCAGCTGCATTTTAGTATCCATACTAGTGGCATAATCAGATATTTTGACACTATACGGACTATTAAAAACCGGAGTTATCTGAACTGGATATAATTGTGCATATCCAGTTACATTAAAAATCAGAAATACAACAAATAAGTATATGCGATTGAAAAGGTTCTTCATTTTTTTAATTGATGATAATTTTTTTAACCAATGTTTGCTGCCCTGTCTCTAATACCAAAACATATATTCCGGATGATAATGAGGTATTGAAATCTACTTCATATTTTTTCTTTCCCGATTCTTGTTTCTGAATCATAGTGTTTTGTCCACTGGATGAAAACAGTCTTAGATTTATGGCGCTATTGTTTTCTAAATTTACAATTGCTTTAAAATTACCATTGCTCGGACTTGGGGTTACAATAAAGTCTATAATAAATTGCGATGTTGTTCCCGTATTTGGTAACGTACCTCGCTCTTCAACTGTAACGTTTTTAGTATACACCGCATAACATTCTCCCTGTGTTTGCTGTAAACCAATTGAATAAACACCGATCGCATCAAATTTTAGTGTTATAAATTTTTCTTTCTGCTCTACGATTTTTACTCCTTTAGGAATTACCCAATCAGTGCTTTCTCCAAAAGGATTACTGGTATTAACCAAAATTACTTCTTCGTCTAAATAAGCTTGTGAACTCAATAAAAACTCAGAACTAATTGTTGCCTGACTTGTCTTAATTACAATTTCATCTTCGCCGATACAGCCTAAACCAGATGTTACTTTTACATGATACGTTCCAGCTTTTGATACATTAACTTTTGCTTCATTTGAGGTAAATCCGTTTGTAGAAGTCCAGCTGTATTTTGCATTAGGATCAGCAATTGAAGCGTCTAAATCTAAATTTTGTTCACTACATAAAGTCCTGTCTGAACCAATGTTAACAATAACAGGTTCAGGATCCTTTAAAACAAATCTTTTCTTATAAACACAACAATCAGGGCAGGTAATCGTAACCTCATAATTTCCTGCAGTAAGATTTTTTAAGTCTTTGGTTATTGCTCCTGTATTCCATAAATAATTGTATGGCAAGTTTCCTCCTGTAACATTAAGTTCAATTGATCCATCATTTCCTTGATAACAAATAGGATCTTTGATTGTTTCTGTAGTAAATATTCCGTTAGGATCTCCCACAAAAATACTTCCCTGAACCACACATCCTTTATCATCCGTAACCATTACAAAATAATTGTTTGCTGTAATGTTTTCTATTTTTGAAGTTGTTTCTCCGTTTGTCCATTGATAAGTGTAGGGCGGCGTTCCTCCTGTTACATGTGCTTCTGCCCAACCGTCATCACCAGTAGTACAGCCTACATCAAATTTTGTAAAAGTTAAACTCAGCCTATCTGGTTGCGGCACATATTTCTCTGCATCTTTTTCTTCAACTAAAATATTATTAACATACGTTCCTAGTTTTATTCCGTTTGCATCTTCAATGTTCAATGCATAAGTTCCTTCTGAAAGATATTCTGCTGTATCTCCTATATTATTCCAAAGCGTCCACGTACCGTCTTTTTGTTTTTTCTTCCAGGTATAGTAATATGGCAATCCATTATTTTTATTTGCCGGCAGCTGAATTCCTCCTTTTACATGAGCTTTTAAAATCCCATCCTGAGATTCATCTCTTTGATTATCTAAAGGTTTCGCGTCAGTTTCATTTCCAAATTCATTACTAACATTACAGGAAATAGTGCGAATTACTTCAAAAGTGACTTCAAGCGGATCCGGATCGTCTAGCGCTGTAACAGAATTTGCTACCGTACAGCTTGCTTTATTTGTTGCAGCATCATAATTGGCATCGCGAACTGTAAGAGTATAGATTTCTTCTCCAAGTCCGTTTAAGGAAATGGTATAAATATTATTAGTAAAACTAGTTGTTGTAGTGGTTTGCACTACTCCCTTACTATTTTTCCATTCAAACCAGTAAGTATTGTCTGCCGCTATAGTGCCGCCTTTAACTTCTACAACAATTTTTCCGTTTGTTGCTTTATAAAAACTCGGATTAAGAACTTCTTTGTAATTAATCGTTAAGGGCGCATCAGGTTCTTTAATCTCAATACTTTCAAATGTTGTACACCCTTTGTGGTCTGTAATTAAAACCGAATATGTTCCTGCTTTTAAAACTGTATTTTTTGTAATTTCTACACCATTAGACCATTTGTATTCATAAGGAGGTGTTCCCCCAACAACATGTGCTTCTGCCCAGCCATCGTTTCCTCCATTACAGAAAACATTCCCTTTGGTTATGGTAACAGATAATTTTGGCGGTTCCTGCATCAATTGAACTGCATCAATTTCTTGAGTAAGCTGGTTGTTAACGTATGTACCAAGTCTAATACCATTTCTATCTTCAACATTTAGAGCATAATTACCATGAGAAAGGTTTGACGCTGTTTCTCCTTTAATATTTGGTAAAGCAAGCCAAGTGCCATCTGCCTGTTGTTTTTTCCAATAAAAATGATAAGGCAATCCATTATTTACAGAAGATGCCAAAGGAATTCCTCCTGTTACATGTGCCTTCAAAATTCCATCTTGAGATTCGTCACGCTGTCCGTCATTTGGAGTTGTATCTGTATCACTTCCAAACTCATTACTTACGTTACATGAAATACTTTGAACGATTTCAAAAACTATTTTTAAAGGATCTGGTTCTGTTAATTTAACTTCAGATTTTAATACAGAACAGTTAATAATTTGATTAGCCGCTTCGTTATAATTGGCATCTTTAATTGTTAAAAAATAGGTATCAGCCGGAAGATCTTTTAGAGTAATCGTAAAAACTCCATCCACTAATTGAGCCGTTGCATTTTTCAAATCACCCGCTGCATTTCTCCATTCATAAGCATAAGAATGATCAATACTGTCTGCTGTACCTCCTGTTATCTTCGCTACAATTCTTCCGTTAGTTGCACCCGAAAAAGTAGGAGTAAAAATTTCTGCGTACTCAATTGCTACTGGTGCTCCAGGTTCAGTTATCTCTATATCTGCTGTAGCAAAACAACCATTTTTATCGGTAACTTCAACAGTATAAGTCCCGGCAATTAAACTAGATATTTTGTTTTTATCAACAACTCCGTCGCCAGTATTATACCATTTATAGGTATAAGAACCAGTTCCTCCAATTACAGCTGCATTTACCCATCCGTTATTTCCGTCATGACAAGAAACATTTCCTGAACTAAACGAAATTTCTATTTTTTTTGGCTCAGAAATGTCTTGAATTTCAGGAGTCGCGGTTTCTAACTCTATTGCATTATAAATTCCTTGTACTATTTTGTTGGCATCTTCAACATTTAAAGAGTATTTACCTTCTGAAAGACCGTCGGCAGTATCTGTTTTATAATCTGCTAATAAATCCCATTCTCCAGTTACGGTATTATATTTTGACCAGAAAAATTTATATGGCAGTCCGCCGTTTTCTGTTCCCTTAAATGTTATCCCGCCTTTTACTGTTGCTTTTAAAATTCCGTCCTTTGCCTTATTTTCACCTCCAACCGGATTTAAACTTTCTGAATTACAGGAAATAGGCTGCTCGATTTTCAACTCTATTTCAATTTTCTCAGGCTCTGTTAAAACTTGTTTTGCTTCAATGATTGTACAACCTGTTTTTACCGTTGCTGCGTTATAATTTTTATCTCTTACTGTTAATTTATATTCTCCGGCAGGAGCACCAGTTAATGTTATGGTGTAGGTTTTATTAACGGCGTCATACTGAGTTGTAGTAGGATATTGTGTCCCATCACTATGCTTCCATTCATACCAATATTTATTTCCATCTATTGTACCGCCTTTTACAATGGCTGTTAACTTTCCGTTTTTTGCATTAAAAAAAGTTGGGTGTACCGGGTCTTCAAAATCTACTGTTAATGGATCTGGCTGTTCAATTTCTTTCTCTTGAACAATTTCTTCTCCTAATACGATCTTTCCATTCAATAATGATTGTTCTCTGGCAACACATTTATTCATGTCCCTGACTCTTATTTTATAAATTCCAGGTTTTACTCCCGTAAGAACATAAGGCTTGTTGTTTGGAAACGGCATCCAAGGTCCGTTATTTATTGAGTAAGAATCATTGCCTGTAACATCGCGGGTACCTCCTGTAGGGCTGATCGTTATTGTACCATCTTCAGCTCCATTACACACAACATCTGTTTTGTCTAATGTAAAATTTACCGGTGGAGGTGGTATAATACTAAAAGTTGTCAAATCAAAAACATCTTCATTAATGGCAGTATTTAATCCATCCTTAAATCCTATTAACTGTAAGGTATATTTTCCTCCACGCAAATTATTTAATGTAACAGTCATATCTGAGCCAATTGCTAATTCGCCATTATAATTTGCCGGAGTACCAGTATCAGCGTCAATCAAAGTATAGTTTAATTTTTCACCATCAAATAAGCCTCTATTAAAAACAAGTTTTACAGCACCATTATTTTCATCTGTACATTTAGGCTGAGAGGGTTCAAATGATAAAACTTTTGGAGCAGATGCACGTATTGAATATTGTATTAATGTGCTGATTCCCGGTGTTTCTATACAAGGTTTTATTCTAAAATATATATTCTTACCAATATTTAAACCGGTATTAGCCCCAAGAATATCAACTGCATCGACATTAAGACTTGGCGAATTATTATATAGCGGCAAATCTATCCATTGCGTTGCAGTTGCATTTGGTATTAAAGTATACTGCCATCTATAATAATGTAAATCATAACCAGGAGTGGCGGTCATCGTTTTTTTGGCATGCGTAGGCAGAATGTCGTCGCCAGTTCTGGTAATATAAAATTTAGGCTCAATTTTATAATTAAAAGTTATATTGGACATTCTTGGAGAATAATTGCCGCTAAAACTCCCGCTAGGGCAAAACATGTCGACATTTCTTGATATTGTACCGTTTGCATCTGATCCTGATCTAAAATTTACAAAGGCATAACAATCTATAGCGACCGGCTTAGAACTTCTGACAATAGACGCAACATCTAAATTAACTTCTTTGTCTCCATTATTACGAATATCTCGATAATAAAGATCAGATTTTGTCCCATCTTTAAAACGGACTGATATTCTAATATTAGAACTTGTATTATTTTTAACCCCTCTATTAATTGAATAACTAAGGTTAGAAATTTTTATTACATACTGTGTTCCTTGAGCAAATCCGAATCCGCAGATCAATAAAATGACTAATAGGTAAAATTTCTTCATAGGCTTAATATATAACTGTTAAAGTCTCTGCTTTTGCCGGACTATCACTTTCCAAATTTGGAATTAAATGATATTCGTATTCCTGATTAATTTTTAAATTTTTATCTTCTAAAGTAAAAATATTCCCGTTCAATTCTTTCCATAAAGTAGGCGGCGTTCCTTTTGCATTTTTATAAATACTCAGCCCTATAACCTTACTTTTATTTTTTGCATAATCCCAGGAAAGCACTATTTTTTTATTTTCTCTGTCGGCTGTTCCCTGTAAGAATGTAATTATTTTTACTGGTGTAAAATTTAAGACACTCACCGTTACAGTAGAATGATCTAAAGAAGACCAAAGATTACTTTTATCCTTAGCCAAAATAGCATATTGGTATGTTTTTCTATTTTCTACCCTATCATCTGTAAATTCCTGAATCGTATCGTTTATCTGTTTTATTTCCTGCCATTTTTCCTGACCTTTTTCTCTCCTCCTCAGGCTGTAACTTATCACATCTTCACTATAACTTCGTATCCATTTTAGATGTACCTTCCCATCTTTATTCTCATAATCTTTAAAAATTGGAGCCGCCGGCGGAATTTTATCCGGCTTGTCCAGAATAAGGATATCAGATGGGTCTGAGATATTAAAGCGCATGTCTTCGGCAGCAATTCTATAGTAAACTTTACTGTTGGTCATTTTTAAACTCACGCTGTCTTTGTACTCGGTTCCTACATACGATTGATGATAAATATCTACAAATTCCTCTCCTTCATTATTTGCTTTCAATAATCGATATCCTCGCAAATCTTTTTCCTGATTCGGTTTCCATTTTAACCGAACCGTTCCCAGACTATCAATTACGCCCTCTAAACCAATTGGTTTTGCAGGCGGGATAGAATCAACTGGCTGTACTAGCATACTCTGTGATGTCAATCTCTGATTATTTTTTCCAACAACAGAAATTGTAAAATAATTTGATGGGTATAAATTATCTTTAAAGTTTAGTTTTCTTTCTGATGGAGGAATAATTTTAGAAACAACCTTGTATGGTCCTTTATCATTATTGGCTAAATTAATTTCATACCCCTGAATAAAACCCTCTGATTCTTTTGGATAATCCCATTCTAAATTAACTTCATTTGAATTTATAATGTTATAGTCTACCAGTCTGGCCGGAGTAACGATTGCCGCAACACCTGTTACAGTAATTGGTTTTGTAAATTCTCCTTTTTCTCCAAATGAGGTTATTCCATACAATCTATAATGAAATACTTTATCGTTTACACTAAGAGTATCAACATAATACATATTTTTAGACGGATGCTCATCTTTATCGTTAAGGTTGACTAAAGGAGTTGTGGTTATAGGACTAAAATTTATACCATCAGAAGATTTCTCCACCATAAACGAAGTATAAATTCTTTTAAAAGTTTCATAATCCCACGAAAGCAGTACTTTTTTATCATCAGGAATCGCAATAAAATCAGTTGGAGCAGGCAATTCACTATAATCCTTTAAACCGATCATATAAGATGATTCTTTAACCTGCGGGCTTTCAAAAACGCTCACCTGATAAGCATATACCTCATTTTTCTTTACGTTTGTGTCGACAAATCCCCAGCCTGCTTTTACTGCGCCTGTAAAACTCATATCAGCTGCATATAGAGCAAAAGTGTATCGTTGATCCAATTCGTCCGCCATGTTTACTATTTTTGCCAAATCCCCTTCCTTGGCAGAACTTATTTCAAAACTTTCGCCATAAATAGATTGTGCAATAATAGCTGCGTTATTATCCTTTTGCACCAAATCCATCCAGGAATCCAGCGGTTCAGCAATCAACGGTTTTGGAGTGAGAAGCGTTTTTTCGGGTTTAGGCAGAACATTGCCATCTCGTACTACTGTAGTTCTGGTAATTACAAATCCTTTTTTATTTGCTTTCTGCCATTCGGCCGGAGTATTAACAGCCCAGCGAACTAAGATTTTATCTTTTTGTGCTCTGGCATTCACCATAACAGCAGCACGTTTATTTTGTGAGTATGAAATTGTTATAAACAGTAAAAAGAAAAAAAGGAGCTTATTTGGGGACATTTAAGATGTAATTATTTCCATGTTAAAAAAAACAAAAATAATATTTTTAAATAAATTTGTGGGAATTATTTACGTAATAAAAATAAATAAATGAAGATATAAGCCTTTAAAGATAAGACAGATACAATAAGCAAGAAAAAACTGATGATAATTATTTTTTTACCACAAAAAGGCTGCTCAATTTATAACTAAAAAGGCTGCTCAAAATTGAACAGCCTTTTAAAAATATCTTCTAAATAAAACCTACGCTCTAAACAAAGCATATTTATTGTAGTTGTATAAAACCTTATCATAAGGAACATAAAGAGAAACTATTTTCTCTGACGATTCGTCGAATTTAATTCCGTTATGTTTTCTGAATAAGTAAATCTCTTTTAAACAATTTGAAAGACTTTGATGAATTTCAGTTGTAAAAGTCGGCAGTTTTTTATCTCCAACCAATAAATCAATTTGGTAGTTAGAACTGCTTTTTGATAAATTATTTCCAATTATTCTAATGGTAAATGTGGTTGACTTTCCGTATTGTTCACCTTGATATTGTAGTGTCATAATTTTATAGTAAAAAGGTTAATATTTTCTCTTCTAAATCTTAAAGTTATAAAAAAAATCGAATGCTTTAAAACTTGCTTTAAATTTACTGAAACAAAGTTAAATATTATTTCAACGTTTATATACTATCAGAAACAAAAAAAGCCGTAACAAATTACGGCTTTTTCACAATTAACTAAATATATTTAATCAACTTGTTTCAACGAGTAAAATTCATTCATAAGCACGATTAATTTACGGTAATATTTTCATTTTTTCTTTCGTCATTTATGTCTAACAAAAACGGATTTCCATTATCATCAAACATTGTCATATTTAAAGAATCCAGTATGGTCAGATTTCTCGATACTGAACCTTTAAATTTATTATAGGAAAGATTCAATTCAGACAAATTATTTAATTTTTCCAGCTCTTTAGGGATTTCTCCTTCAAAGCTGTTATTGAACAAACTCAGGTTTTGCAAATATTTTAAATTCATAATTTCAGGACTAAAACTTCCTGAAAATTTATTGCTGTTTAAAAGAAGTACTTTTAAAGTTGCTATTTGATAAAGCGAATTGGGCAATGTGCCTTCAATCTCATTGTCAGATAAACACAGAATCTGCAATTGATTTAACTTTCCAATTTCAGCCGGCAGCGCTCCTTTCAGATTATTTTTATGGAAATCTACAGCAACTAAATTTATCAGGTCAAAAAATTCTAAAGGCAGTTCACCCTTTAGATTATTATCGGCTAAATTCAGGGCTGTTACTTTTCCATTTTCGGCATGAACTCCATACCATGTTGAAACTGACAACGATAAATCCCATTTAATTTTCCACTGCGAACCATTGGTTGCGTGGTATAATTTTATCAGCACGTCTTTCTCCTTATCTGAAACAGTATCTGCAAACATATTTAGAGAAAAAACAAATGCTAAAAAAAGTGTGGCTAAGCTTTTCATAACAGACTTGGGGGGTTATGTTTTTCTTGGCTTCAAAATTAGATAATTACTAGACATAAAGCATCAAATGTCGATAAAGTGTTGATAAATAAAAACAGTGTAATAATTTTCCTGTTTTTTAAATTATCTATCTGCTTTCTTTTTTTGATTAATTTTGAAACAACTAATTATAAAAACCTAATATCATGGAATTTAACTTTTACGCATTATTAGCGGCCGCCGTTGTAACCTTACTCGTTGGCTTTGCCTGGTATCATCCAAAAGTTTTTGGAACAATATGGATGAGAGAAAATAATTTTACCGAGGACGATCTTAAAAAAGGAAGTATGCTCAAAATTTTTGGGCTTACGTACATTTTTTCTTTAATGATTACAATGACCTTGATGGGCTTAACCATTCATCAGTCTGGCGCGGTAGGAATGGTTGGCGGACCACCATTGATAGCAAGTGCAAAACCGTCCTTTGCCGCTTTTATGGCAGATTACGGAACGGCTTACCGCACGTTTAAGCATGGCGCACTTCATGGTTTTATATCAGGGTTATTTTTTGCTTTGCCAATAGTAGGAATAAATGGTTTATTCGAAAGAAAATCATGGAAATATATTTTCATACACGCAGGATATTGGATTGTTACGCTGACTTTAATGGGCGGTATCATTTGCGCTTATGCATAAATAATAAATACAGAAACCCGTTTGAAATGAACTCAGACGGGTTTTTCTTAATAATAACTTAAAGAGCCTGAGTTATTGTAAATATTATCTAATTTTGAAGAAATTAGCTCACACTTTTGAATACAACTTATTCTTTTAAACTCTACAACAGCACATCATTACTGCCTTCAGAATGGAATTTGCTGGCCATAGACAACATTTTTTTAACGCGCGAATACCTGGAAGTTCTGGAAAACTCTTGTCCGGTAAATATGATTTGTCATTTTATCGGAATTTTTGAAGAAGACAAACTAATAGGAATTGTTTTGACCCAATTTTTATTTGCCGAAAAACTGGAATCTTTTGGAGAGCGTGATCAATGTTTAAAAACTTCGGTTCGTAATTTTGCTCTCAAAAATTTCGCTTCGCATGTACTATTTGTTGGAAATAATATGCTTACAGGACAAAATGCTTTCGTTTTTGATAAAAATGCAAAAGAATCTAAGGCGATAAAAACACTTCATAAAGCCATAAATCAACTTAAAAAAGATTTAAAAGCAAGCGGAAAGAAAGTTCATATAACCAGCATAAAAGATTTTACTGCAGAAGAAATCGAACCATTACAAGCTGAATTCAAGAACAATTACACTTTTTCGACACAACCCAATATGATTTTTACCATCAATGAAAATTGGAAATCAGAAAAAGATTATATTGATGCATTGTCCAAAAAATATCGGGATCAATATAAACGGGCTCGTAAAAAATCCGAGGGAATCCAAAAACAGCAGCTGTCTTTGTCTGACATTCGAAAATATGAAGACGTTATTTATGATTTGTACTTTCATGTAGCCAAAAATGCACCTTTCAATACTTTTTTTCTGGCACGAAATCATTTTAGTTTTTTTAAAGAAATCATGAAAGAGGACTTTTTGTTGTACGGTTATTTTTTAGATGAAAAACTTATTGGTTTTAATACATTGATAAGAAACGGGAATGTTATGGACACCTACTTTTTAGGATATGACGAAAGCATTCAACGCGAAAAAATGCTGTATTTAAACATGCTGTACGACATGATTTCGTATTCTATCAAAAAAGGTTTCGAAGAAATTGTTTTTGCCAGAACAGCATTAGAAATTAAAAGTTCTGTGGGAGCAAAACCGGTAAAAATGTACGGCTTAATTACGCACAGTAATGCTCTGATCAATCATAATATTGCCAGATTTTTTAATTACCTCGAGCCAAAAACGGAATGGCAGGAACGTAATCCGTTTAAATAGTTATGAAAAACTTTGACAAAGTTTCGAAACTTTGTCAAAATTCAATTTTAATTTACGGAATAGCAATTTTCATCTGCTTATGCAAAATATGAATTTCCAAAGAATTTTGCGCTCCGCAATATTCACCGTCTATTTGAAAACTAACCGGATAATCTGTTTTTATTTCTGCTTTATCAGTCGAAATAATTACAATATCATCAGAGTCAATTGGCATATTGCCGGTAATAATTTTCCCAATTAATAGTAAATCAAGGCTTTTTAAAATAACCAGTTCAAATTTCCCGTCATTCATGGCACCATTGGGATTTATTATTACCCCTGTTCCGTACTTTTGAGAATTGGCAATTACAATCATTCGTGCAACATGTTCAACAGTTTTATTATTTGCTGTAATTGCAGCTACAAAAGGTTCGTTAGATTCTGTTAAAGTTGTAAATGCCTGCAAAGCATATCCCCAAATTCCCCTGACATCGCTTTGTTCGTAATTCTTTACTAAATCGGCGTTAAGGCCAATATCACTCAAATGGATACTCTTTTTGCCGTTGATACAAATCATATCCATTTCGATATAATGATGCAGAAAAGCAATTTTAAGATTTTCTTCGATTCCTGCAGGTAAATTCAAATCTACCGAAAGCCCGTTTGCAGAGCCTGCCGGCAAAATACCAATAATTACATCGTGTTCTTCCATAGCTTCAGCAACCATTTTAATGGTTCCGTCTCCACCGGCAACAACAATGCGTTCTGGCAAATAGTGATTATAAAGTGCTTTTATTTCTTTAATATCACTTTTTCCGGTCGTTTCGTAAACTTCCAGATCAAAATGATTTGTAGCTGCAAACTCCTGTACAGCCTCTATTAAATCTGATTTATCAAGGTCTCCCGAAATAGGATTTACAACAAATATGATATTCTTTTTCAATTTTTTATTTTTAAAACCAATTAAAATAATTAATTTACAGTCTACTATAAATATACGTAATTAATGAAACCAATTCTACAATTATATCGAGGTTATGCCAATGAAGAAGAATTAATTGTGATGGGGCATGTTTTTAAAAGAACGTATGACTATGATTTTCAGAAGAAAAACCTAAAAAACGCACGTTCAATTATTAACCAGTTTAGGATAAAAACAATTCAAAATTTTGATGTTTATCTTAAATGCGGCGGTTTAGAGATTCACACCAAAACGCTTGATGATGGGTATTTTAAATTTTGTATTCCCGTTGAAAAAGAAATGAGTTTTGGATGGATGGAATATGAAGTGAGCATTAAATATGGTGAAAGCATCATCACTTCAAAAGGAAGTTTTATTCGTCCTCATAAAGGAAATTTAGGTATCATATCAGATATTGATGATACTTTCCTTATCTCGCACACACGCAATATTTTCAGAAAAATATACATTTTACTTTTCAAAAATGTCAATGACAGGAAAATCTTTAAAGATGTTGTGACGCATTATCAGGCTTTAAGTTCAGCTGGAAGAAATAATAAAGGGGAAGAAAATGCTTTTTTTTATGTTTCGAGCAGTGAATGGAATTTATATAGGTTTATTGTAAAATTCACTAAAATCCACAAACTTCCGAGAGCTGTTATTTTATTAAAAGATATTAAAAGGGGAATTACGGATTTCTTCATGAGCGGAAGAGGAAACCATGATCATAAATTTGATAAAATAAAACATGTTTTAGAGTTTTATCCCAATCTAAAATATGTTCTTTTAGGAGATGACTCACAGCATGATCCTGTTTTATACGAGCGCATCTGCAAAATATTTCCCGTTACTGTTATTGCAGTTTATATCAGGCAGACTGGCAAAACTCAAAAAACGGAAGTAAAAAAAATCATGAAAAATTTAGAATCGCTTGATGTTTCTGTATGTTATTTTAAAGAAAGCAGCGAAGCGATAATGCACTCAAAATCTATTGGGGTTATTAAGTAGGTTTCAAGTTTCAAGTTTCAGGTTTCAGGTTTCAGGTTTCAGGTTCTTGTTGAAACGTGAAACCTGAAACTTGAAACAAAAAATCTAAGCATTAAAGTTATCAATCTCCTCCTGAACGATTTCCCAATCGATAAGTAATTGATCCAGATCTTGTTTCTTTTTATTGTATGCTGTAAAAAATGATGCATCTTCAATATGTTTGTCATAATTAGAAGCCAGCATTTTGTCATCGTGCTGAATATCGTTTTCTAATTGTTTTATTTGACTTTCTATTTTACTTAATCGGTTTTGAAGTGCTTTTCCTTTTTTCTGATCTTCGTATGAAGTTTTGTTATTTTCTTTAGGGGCTGCCACTTTTTCAACATCTTTTTTCTCTACTTCGCGCATGTTTTCAAGATTACGCTGCTCTAAGAAAAAGTTTATATCGCCTAAATATTCTTTAATTTTTTGATCTTTGAATTCATACACAATGTTCGACATTCCCTGCAGGAAATCTCTATCGTGCGAAACCAATAATAAAGTACCGCCAAATTTTTGAAGCGCTGCCTTTAAAACGTTCTTTGATTTAATATCCAGGTGATTCGTAGGCTCATCCATCAGCAATACGTTGATGGGCTGTAATAGCAGTTTACAAAGAGCCAAACGGTTACGCTCACCTCCTGAAAGTACTTTTACTTTTTTCTCAACATCATCTCCACGGAATAAAAACGATCCCAGCATATCACGAACTTTAGAACGGTTTGTGTCTGTTGCAGCGTCTTCCATAGTTTGCAGCAAAGTGATTTCGCCATCAAGATATTCTGCCTGATTTTGGGCAAAATAACCTAATTGTACATTATGTCCTAATTTGATATTTCCATTATATTCAAATTCGTTTACAATGGCTTTAATAAAAGTCGATTTTCCTTGTCCGTTCTGTCCCACAAAGGCAATTTTACTGCCGCGTTCTACAAGTAAATCAATATCTTTTAAGATGACTTTATCTCCGTAAGCTTTTGTAACATGTTCCGCTTCAATTACTACTTTTCCTGGTTCTTTTGAAACCGGAAACGAAATATTCATTACTGAATTATCGTCTTCATCAACTTCAATTCGTTCTACTTTATCCAGTTTTTTAATCAGCGATTGTGCCATTGAAGCTTTTGAGGCCTTTGCACGGAACTTTTCAATTAATTTTTCTGTTTCTTCAATCTTTTTAGCCTGGTTCTTTTGAGTCGCCAATTGCTTTTCACGAATTTCATGACGCAATTCTAAATATTGAGAATAAGGTTTATTAAAATCGTATGCTTTTCCTAAAGAGATTTCGATTGTACGGTTTGTAACATTATCAAGAAACATTTTATCGTGCGAAACGATTACTACAACTCCAGGATAATTACGCAGGAAACTTTCTAACCAAATGATACTTTCAATATCTAAGTGGTTGGTTGGCTCATCCAGCAATAAAACATCATTTGACTGTAATAATAATTTAGCTAATTCGATACGCATTCTCCAACCTCCGGAAAATGTTTCGGTTTGGTTGTTAAACACTTCTCTCTTGAAACCAAGTCCTAAAAGAATTTTCTCTGTATCTCCTACATAATTATAACCTCCAAGAAGTTCAAAACGATGTGTGTAATCAGATAAATCTTCGATGATCTGACCGTATTCTTCACTTTCATAATCGGTTCTGGTAACCAATTGATGATTGATTTCTTCTAGTTTTTTCTCTACAATTTTGATTTCTGTAAAAGCTTCATACGCTTCTTCTAATACGGTTCTTCCTTGTTCAAAATCGATATCCTGGCGTAAAAATCCCATTCTGATATCTTTTTCCTGAGAAATAACCCCAGAATCTGGTTTAAAATCTCCTGCGAGCATTTTTAGCATTGTCGATTTACCCGCTCCGTTTTTACCAACAAGACCTACGCGGTCGCCGGCACCTAAACGAAAAGTAACTTCTTCAAATAAATATGTTCCTCCAAAAGAAACCGAAAGATTGTGTATATTAAGCATAATTTGTAACTATTGTGGCAAGCAGTAAAGGTTTTAAGCACCTTATTTACTTTACTTTTTGAAAGTGCAAAAGTATGACAATTAATTTAAGTTTCGACTGTCGTTTTAAAAACAAATATTACAGAACTTTTTGATGGCAAAAACTCCATTTTACTGCTTAAGTTCTTTTGTTTCAATAACAATAATTATAAAAAAAAAGGATAGAAATCTTTTAGACTTCTATCCGTTTTAATAAATCGTTTCTCTTCTTTTTTATACCTCTGTTGCTTCTTTTGGCTCTGGTAATAAAATTGATAATAATACTGATATTACTAAAATTCCTCCAATAACAATTAACGAATAAATCGAATCAATATGATAGAATGGAGCAATAATCATTTTCACACCAATGAAAGAAAGGATAATGGCCAGTCCGTATTGCAGCTTACTAAATAAGTGAATGAAATTATCTAATAAGAAGAACAGTGCTCTTAATCCTAAAATTGCAAAAATGTTAGAAGTGTAAAGAATAAATGGATCATTTGAAATCGCAAAAATCGCCGGAATAGAGTCAACTGCAAATAATAAATCCGTAAACTCGATTACTGCTACCACTACTAAAAGCGGTGTTGCTAATTTTTTTCCGTTTTCGTATGTAAAGAATTTATCGCCATCGTATTTATCAGAAACACTAAAAAACTTTCTGATTAATCTTGCTCCTCTTGTATTGTTGTAATCTTCTTCGTCATCATCATCTCCGGCAGACCAAGATTTGATTCCTGCATATACAAGGAATAATCCAAAGGCTGTCATGATTAAATTGATGTCATATTTGAAACCTTCTACTCCAACAAGACTTAATAGTTTGTTTAGGTAAGTAAGTTCTATTAAGAATGCTCCTGAGAATATAAAAATAGCCCTTAAAACCAAGGCTCCTATAATACCCCAGAAAAGAACCTTATGTTTGTTTTCGTTTTGTACATCAAAAAATTTAAAAACCAATATAAATACAAAAAGATTATCTACAGAAAGTGCTTTCTCTATCCAGTATGCAGACTGGAACTCATAAAATTTGGCAGCTCCTGCAAAGTGATAGATCAAACCACTAAAAATCATTGCTAAACTTATCCATACTAATGACCATGTAATCGCTTCTTTATTAG
Source organism: Flavobacterium johnsoniae (assembly GCF_001879205.1). Lineage (GTDB taxonomy): Bacteria > Bacteroidota > Bacteroidia > Flavobacteriales > Flavobacteriaceae > Flavobacterium > Flavobacterium johnsoniae_A. The sequence goes on along the minus strand of NZ_MLFK01000006.1, from coordinate 237,131 downwards.
TTACGACATGGCTTTTCTTGTTGAAGATTCCTAAATCTAACAACAGCATGATTACTACTGCAACCGCAAAAACTATTATTAAACCGGGATGTTCTGAAAAAATAGGGTGTTGATTCATTTTTAAATATTAATTAAGTTAGATTTTAAATTATTTATTGGCCATTGTAACTACTATAACCCTGCCTCCTTCTTCTTTAGAAAGGAGTATTTTTTTACCATCTGTAAGCTCCAGCATTGTCCCAATAGGAATTTCTTTATCCTCCGTAACATCTTTTAATGATGTCAGCTTTTGATTAACAAATACCCATTTATCATTATAGAAAGTAAAATAACCTACCGGCACTTTTTGTTCTGCCGTGAGTTTTTCATTTCGGGCAATATTACGATTAACATGCCATTGAAACAAATATTGATCGTTATAAACCATTAATCTGTGATTCTCGGGTTTCCAGACGGTTTCCTGAAACTGATAATAAAGGTCTAAAACCGGAAGTGTCCCTTTGTGAGCAGTATTACAAAACGGACATCTAGGTGTATTTGTGTTATCAAAAACATACCATTTTTGTTCGCATGAAGCGTTATGGCATTTTTGCATCAAATCAGTTGTTTTTAACAGTGCGATTTCCCATTCTTCTGCATTTGGTCTCTGCATTGGGTTGTGCAATCCGTCTATGAAAACTTTGTCAAACAAGGTTTTAAGATATGGACCTGTAATGGCATAAGGCAATTTGGTGATATCTGCCCAAGGCAAGTCCCATTTTGAAACCTGATTGAGTTTTGGTCTGTTTGCTGCGTCAGTTGGATGTTCTATAAACATTGCTTTTTCTCCCATAGACAGCAAATCATCTTTTTCGGTATCAAGATCATGGACCTTTCCTCCTTTTAACGGATGTCTGTGCAATAAAAACATATAAATTAAAACCGGCAATGCATGCAGATCTGTTAATCTGCTTGGTAATTTTCTATTGGGATCAGTTTTATTAAGATGTTTGGTAGAAAGTACTTCTGGTGCTATAAATTCTGCTGTACCAATAACTTCTGCAGGAAATAATCCCGGAACTACAAGTCCATCCAAATCAATCATACATGCCGATTTATTGACAGGATCTATTAGAACATTATTGTATGATAAATCAGAATGTGCCAATCCCATGGCATGCATTTTTTTTACGCCGCGGGTCAAATTGACACAAACCTGGAAATAACTCAGCCAATCGCCTAATTCTGATTTTGCAACTCTAAGCGGAAAATTTGGATTTCTAAATTTAGAACCTGCAAACCATTTTCCGTTTTTTTCTTTTCCCTGAATTAAATCGCTGGTTTCATAACCTTTTTTAAAGAAAAATTTAGAATCGTAAATAGGCACAATGATTCCGGTTAATCCTTTATGTTCAATAACATCAGTTGGCCATCTGTATACTTCGTTTAAATAATAGTCGCCTGCATCTCCGTTTTGAATTTGAACTAAATATTTATTTGTAATTCTTTGGAGTCTCTCTTTTTGATTAAAATCTAGTTTTTCTCTAAAAATCGCAACTACATATTTTTTATCGGGACTAAAATAAACATCCTTTACACCACCACGCATAGGTTCGCCATTATCAACAAATTGATATGATTTTGCGTTGTCATTAATAGATTTTACTGTAATAGTACTCATACTTAATAAATTATAGCAAGGGTTCTGTCATCGTGATTTCCCGGACTCCAAAAATCCATCCAGCTCGAAAGCTGTTGCGCAATATCAGAATTTTCTTTCGAAAAATCAACTGTACTTCCATCTTCATTTCCCCCATTTAAATCATCAAGAAAATCTTTCCATTTTTCGATTTTTTCCAAATTGGCTTCAACGACAAATTTAGGGTCGTAAATTCCGTCTGTCATCAGCATTAAATAAGAGAAATCATCTACAAGTTTAAAGCCGAATCTGGTTGAAAATTTATCATTCTGAAAAATTTCGGGCATGGTAACAAAGCGTGTTCCGCCTCCAAAATCACCTACATCCAGCCAGTTCATTAATTTAATTTCGGTAAGATCTTTATTTAATAATCCGATTGGGCAGTCGCCAATTCCGAAAGTTAAAATGGCATATCCAAAATCGTATTTTTTAACCAATGCAAAAATTAAAGTTGCATGTAAATTCTTTAATTCTGTTTCGTTTTTTATTGCAAATTCTTCTAATTTTTGATGTGCAGCATGTGCGGCTTTTGAAAGATTTTGATAAACAAAATGGCTTATTTTTTTTGATGTTTCGTCGCTGGCTTTATTATGATGCTCAGCCAAAACCTGATCAAATTCTTTTAGATTTTCTGGATTTAAATTTTCTTCAAAATACTGAATAACAGTTTCACACGCTATTTTAGAACCTTTTCTTGAGAGTTTTGCAGATCCTGCCCCATCAGAAACCGCCAGAACACTCCAGCCTATTTCTTTTAAATTTTTAAATGCAAAATCATCTTCTCTAAAGGAGCCCGTATTGGCATGACTTCTTCCTCTTTTGGATGCTACTACAATATTTTTATCTAAAAATTTAGCAGCAACTGCTTCATTATCCGGTTTCCAGAAAGGATCGTTTTTATCGCTTTCAATATTTTTCCACAATGATTTAGGATCTGGATTTATAATAAGCGTCAGCACTTTTTCATTTAAAGCAGAATCTTCGGGTTCGCCTTCAATCCTAAATTTTATTTTGATTTTTAAATCGCCGCTTATTTCTGGAGTTCCAATAAGCTCATCATTTTTAGTAAATTCAAGACCTGTATTTTCCAAACCTTCAATTTCTAAGGCAATAAAATCATTCCAGCCCAAAGTATTGAAATCAATTTTTGCATAATATTTTTTATTAACGGTTCCGTTTGGTATTGAAACCGTTTGGGTCAAAATATCATGAATTTTATTTTTCAACATCCAATTCTCCATAATCATTTTTTGGTTTTCCTGAATTATTTTTACTGCGTTCACATTTTGTTCATTAGAAGCAAATGCTGCAAAAAGAGCTGCTTTATCTGCAGAAATGTCAATTTTCTTTTGTGATAAAAAAGACTGAATATATCTTTTAGTCTCTTCCATAAATTATCCCTGCGTTCTGTTTACATCAAAACCGCCTTCACCGCAGCCATAACTTCCCTGATTACCGCACCATGGACACGTACTGATATTTTCATCGCCAATACAATGTATTTTACCGCATACACAAACGGCAAAAGCAACCTGATTGCCACAACACGGACAGGTTGGACCGCCTATAAGTTCATCGGTATTGACTTTATTGTTGAAATTTCCAGAATCGGCTAATTCAAAATAAGAATTATCAACTTGATAAGCTCCGACTAATTTGTAATTTTTAGACGATAATTCGATTCCGGCATAAATAGATTCGGCAATAGTTTTGCGGTATTTCATCAAATACGGTCTTTTGGTATTTTGACATTTTCCGTTTAAAACCACAAAATTATCATCGACATATTGACGATTCGGAATTTCTTTGGTTAAATCTATTTTCGAAAGTGTTTCTCCGTCTAATTTAGCCAATTCAAAACCGCTCGAGTTGTTTTCTACACTTATACTGCTTGTTTTAATAGAATCTGTGACCCATTTAAAAAACTCTTTGTACGACTGTACATTGGTATTTTTAAAATGAAGTACATTTTCTGTAAGTTCGCCTAATAATTTTGTATCTGTTTCGCTGCCAAAAGAGATCGCAATTAAGTTGGCTGTTCGCTGCCAGTTTTGTTTCCATTCGTTTATGGCTGCCTGACTGTCATCTGTAGGAACTCCATCTGTAAAAAGGAATACAATGGGTTTCCAATCGCCTTTTACCTCATAAGTTGTTTTAACGATATTAGTTCTTAATTCATACATTAAATGTCCTAAACCTTTGCTAAGCGATGTACCGCTGCCAATAGGAAATTTTGGCGGATAAAAGCTCACAATTTCCTGCAGAGGAACGAGTGTTTTAGGCTGGCCGGCAAATACTATAATCGACACAAAAACAGTTTCTAGAGCATGCGGATCTGTTTTTAAAGCCTGAATTATGGTCGCCAATCCTTCCTCAACCTGCTGAATGGGCTCTCCAACCATTGATTCCGAAATATCAATTAAAAAATATATGGGTAATCTTCTCATCTTAAAGGAAATTTAATAACATTAAAAAAATAACTAAAAGCAGGATCTGAGTCATATCTACCGCTAAACCTACTCCAACCTGAAAAGGTTTGATCATTGTTTTTAGAGAATTGAATATGGGCGAAAAAATACTATTGAAAAATTCAAATATGCCTTTGTACTGCGGATTCAATTTGTCTTTATACGGCAGTAATTTGGAGTACAAAAACAACCCGACAATTAGAATTTGGATAAATAGTTTTAAGAAATACATTATGAAACTGCTTTTATTAATTCGTTTGCGATTTCTTTAAAAACCAGTTCTTCATCGGCATTGATTTTCTTTGATCCATAAACGGCAACTCCATCATTTACGGTCATAAAATTCATGGAAAAAGAAGCTCCATAACATTTATTTCCTCCATTAAAAGGGATAGCATGCATTACTTTTATGTACATACAATTTTGACGTATAATAACATCGTCTATATAAAAATCATGCTGCACATAACTGTTAAGCAAAGTTCGTCTGGCTTTTTCGATAGAAAAACCACTAATCCCGGCAGTTTTATAACAAATATTGAGACTGTCAATATTCATGTTATCTAATTTTTCCTGCGGTGTAAACTTGTGTACAACAGCGTAGGTCGTGTCAGTGTAATAAGTCGTGTTAGTATCTCCATGAGAGGATTGATTTACTTTTTGTATTATATGTACAATTAAACCAATAACTGAAATTATTGTTCCCAGCACTTCCATAATTAGATCACAACAGTTATTTCACTTGGCGGCGGAGGAAGCATTACACTCTCTCCCGTTCCCTGGCTTTTGTTACCTTGTTCAATTGTTTCTGAAACCCATTTGAAAAATTGTTTCAGCGTAGAGCTATCAGCTGATGCTAAATGTACTACGTTGTCTGTCAGTTCTTTTAGAATATCATCATTGGCCATGTGTCCGGCTGCACATCCTACAACTGCTCCAAAACTCATATTTCGTATTTCGGCAGTCTTCTCTCTGTAAAACTGAATATCGGATGGTTTTCCGTCGGTAAAAACAAAAAGTAGCGGCTTCCAATCTCCTTTTTGATCTGCAGAACCTTTTATAACTTCTTTATTTACTTTTTGAATAACAAAATCAAGTCCGGCTCCTGTATTTGTGGGACCACTCTGCGGACAAGTGATTTCTGGAAGCTGAAAGTGAACCAGCTCTGTCAGCGGCACGATTTCTTTTACTTCTCGGTCATACGTAATTATGCTGATCCAAAGTGAATCTAACGCCTGAGCATCTGAACGCAACGTATTGATCATACCACTTAAAGCATTATTTAAAGCTTGAATTGGCTCTCCATACATCGATCCTGATGTATCTAGTAAAAAATAAACTGGTAGTCTTCTCATATAACTTTAAAGAAAATGATTTAATAAATGAAATTACCTAACGCTCACAACCAGATGGCAAAAATTATAGGCATACGTAATGCGTATAACTTCTATCAAAAAGATGTAATACTAAAAAACTTAATTAAAAACAGTACTATAAAAACTCCGCCTTTCCGGAAGTTAAACCACAATGTTTAATTCAGATGGCGGCGGAGGTAATTCTTTAAAATTTGTAAAATCTTTACCAAAATCTTCAACTTTTGTTGAAGTTACTCCAATTGAAGCGGTTACCCATTGAAAAAACTTGCCAATACTAGCGCTGTCTGCAGTATCGAGACTTACTACATTATCTGTAATTTGTTTTAAAATTGCAGTATCTGCTCCGCCTCCTGCACCGCACGCAACTGTAAAGGCAACTTTTGCTTTCTTAAATTCATTCAGACCATTTTCCCAATTATCAGTGGGGATTCCATCGGTCATAATAAAAACTAATGGTTTCCAGTCTCCTTTCTGTTCTGTTGTTGTTTTGGCAACTTCAGTTTCTATTTTTTGTGCAGCTAATCGTAACGCTTCGCCCAGTGCGGTTACACCTGAAGCCTTAAGATCAACCATTTGAAAAGATGCCAAATCTGTTAAAGGAATAATTTGCTGCGCTGTAGTATCGAAAGTTATTACACTTAAAAAAGCAGTTTCAATGGCTTGCGGATTTTGTCTTAATGAACTAATCATCATTTGAACGCCATTTTTCACAGCTTCAATAGGCTCACCGGTCATTGATCCCGATGTGTCTAATACTAAATATACAGGCAGTCTTCTCATGGTTAAAATTTATTTATACAGGAATATTATAAGTTGGTCTCTCGTTATTAATATCGCCTGCCTGATTAGAGCTTTCGATACCATTAATATTATATGTATTTGTATTGGCCTCAGGATCATGCTGTGCTAAATGGCTCATAACTGCCTGAGTCAGGTCTTTGCCTCCAACTACATGATGGTATGCTGACCCAATTGTATAAATGGGGCCCCACGGAATTCCCCACCAGCCAATGATTAAATTTAGAAATACATATCCGTAAGAATACTTAAAAGTATTTTCGTCAGGTCTGATAAAATAAATATCAGAACTTCTTTTTAAGGTCATTAATATAAATGAAACTGTGTACGGAAAAACCACAAATTTACCTCCCTGCTGAACCATGTCTCTTATTTGAGAAACTCTTAGTCCTTCAATGTTTTTGATTTCCATTACAGGTAAGATTGTACGATTTTATGAATCGTCTGTCCTAAGAATGTATCATCTGTTGGATCTCCAATCGCGCTGAATTTCCATTCGCCATTACGTTTGTACAATTTACCCATGATAATTGAGCGTTTGTTTACGTATTGTGAATCTGCAGAAACATTATACGAAGCAAATTCTGAAACTACTTTTGTTGGAGTACCCTCATACATTCTGATTTTTGCATAAGGAATTTGAGAGAAATCTTCTTTTCCGGCATTATTTAAGAAGAAAAATATCTGACTAACTTTGGCATCAACTTTAGAAAGGTCAACCGTAATAATTTCATTATCCAAACCATCATCACCTCCGGTATCTCCTGCAAGGTCATCACCAGTGTGTTTTAGAGCTCCGTCAACACTTAACAATTTACCTTTTGGAAGACCAAATTGCTGTAATACTTCGACTCTGTACAAAGGAGAATATAAATGATCGCAAAGTTTATTTTGATCGTCAATTAATACACAGCTCAAATCTAAGTCGATTTCTACTACGTTTTTTGATAATCCTAAGAATCCTTTGGTTTCTATTGCTCCCCAGTTTACACCAACGCAGAAATTGGTTAATGTTTCTCCGCTTGTTTTTCTTAAATCAATTTTTTGTCCTTTGGTTAAGTTAATTGCCATAGTTTTTTAATAGGGTTTAAGTTAATTATATTTATTTAAATAATCTTGTAAGCCGCCTTTCATTCCAATACCAACTGCTTCAAATTTCCACTCATTATTTCTTTTATAAATTCTTCCAAACTCAACTGCAGTTTCAATAGAAAAATCTTCATCTAATTCGTATTTAACCAGTTCTGTGTTAGTTTGATCGAGGATTCTGATATATGAATTTCTAATTTGTCCGAAGTTTTGTCTTTTTGTATCGGCGTGGTGAATCGTTACAACAAATGAAATTTCATGCACATCCGGAGATATTGTAGATAGATCAATTTGTATTTTTTCATCATCTCCATCTCCTGCACCTGTTAAGTTATCTCCGGTATGAGTTACCGCTCCATCAGGCGATTTTAAGTTGTTGTAATAAACGAAATGGTTGTCATTTGGAATTTTGCCATTTGCACCCACCAAAAAAACTGAAGCATCTAAATCAAAATCTGAACCTGTATTACTTGAGTTACTGTCCCATCCAAGTCCCACAATAAATTTTGGTGCGTCAATACTTTGTCTTTGACCTTTTTCTAAGTTAATTGCCATTTTATTTATTCTTTAATTAATATTAATATTCAACATTGTTTTCAAAATATTAGTCTGTTCATCGACATTTTGCAAATCTTCTAAAAAGTCAACAGATGATATTTTATTTAAATAATCTTTTAAAACTTCTTGAACACTCTCTGGAAGAGAGGTTTTAATTGTGCTTAATTCTAATTCCAACAAAGCGTTTTTATCTTTCAATTGCGCAATAATTTCTTCTTTAGCCGAATTATTTTTTGAAAGATTTACTACTTTTTCCATATCGTTTTCTATGAAAGAAAAAGATTTTTCATTTCCAACAAAAATAAATTTGTCATTAGAATCTCTAAACTCATACACCTCAATAATCTCATTATTACAAACTAAACCGCATAAAAACTTAATCTTAAAATTGAGTATGTTAAGTCGGCCTAAGAGTTTTTTCTCGAACTTAACGTACTTGTTTTCATAATTTTTCTTATTGGCAGTAGTCAGTTTTTCATATTGATCGATATTAATCTCCCTGTAATATTCTGATTTAATGGCATCCGAAAAAGACATTACATCACTCCAATCAAAAAAACTATTACTATCTGTTGCAAAAATCTGATAGAGCTGCTCAATTTTTTTTGACATTTTTTGGGCGTGCTCTTTTGTCTGATCAGAGAATTTTTCTTCTCCTATTTCAAAACTCAGTTTTGAGATTATATCGCCGTTAATGTATATTTCATCTGAAATGAGAGTATACTGCTGTTCTTTAGATTTTTTTATTTTTTGAAACAAATCAATCAGACTATTTGTATACTGAATGTGAAACAATTCGAGTTTATTAATGTCTAATGATTGATTCTTTTGAAAAAGAGAATGAATGACTTTTGTTCTTACCAAAACGCCAACAAAATCCTTGTGGTTAAAAAAATTGGACAACAATTTTAAAACCACAAGCTTTCTGTTACTATCTTTTATTATTTGAACGTATCTTTCCTCTTCCTCTTGCTGCATTCCGTTAATTCCTTATTCTTTTAACTTACAACCCCTTTTTTCAATTCTGCTTCAAGGCTTTGTAATCCTGCATCAAGCTGTCTGCGGGTTTCTGTACCTTGGTCGTGAATTTGTTTTACTTCGGTTAAAGTGTCTATTAATGATTTAGTCGTCATTTTTAATGTCTCTAATGAAACGACTGTGTTTTCATTTTCTTTCGCCACTTCAATACTATTTTGTTTCAGCATTTCTGCATTTTTCTGCAAAATGGTATTAGTGGTTTCAGATACTCTCCTCTGAACTTCAATATTTTGTTTTTGTCTTTGAAGTGCCACAGCAAGTGTAAGCTGGTTTTTCCAGACTGGCATTGTGGTAGTCAGGATAGACTGTGCTTTCTCGGCAATTGAGGTGTTGTTATTTTGAACCACACGTATTTGCGCTAAAGATTGCAGCATAATGAAACGAACAATTTTCATATCGGCAAGACGTTTGTCGAGACGATTAATGAAATTTCTTTTGTCTGAAATCTGGTAATCCTGGTACTGAGCCGGATTTCCTTCCATTACAGCAAGTTCTTCTCCTAATTCTTTAAATCGAATCTGCCCTGCAATAATATGTTTTTCCATTTCTTTAATAAGACCAACATTACCGTCAAACATAGTTTGAAGCGCACTGTTATCTTTTACAGAATTGATCATTCCGGCCTTTACCTTATTACTGATTTTATCAATATTAACCGTAATTTTATCGTATTGCTGGAATAACTTTTTTACATCTACTACTAGTTTATTCAGCAGTGGAATTTTAGAAAGAAATCTTTTAAAAGGCCCCTGATCAAGCTGATCTACATCAACATAATTTAATTCTGTCAACAAATCATTGATTAGAGTTCCTACTTCGCCAGAATTATATGTTCTAACATTAGTTAAGAAAGTATCACTTTGCTTGGCTATCGAATTTTGAATTTCGGCTCCATAGTTTAAAATCGAATTCGCATCATTTTCGTTTAACTGATTCGAAATTGATTTGAAATTATTTACTTCAGCTTCTGAGATTGAAGTTAAATTCACATTACCATCTTTGTCAATCAAAGCGGTATTTTCCTGAGTAACTAATTGATTTTCTTCCATTTTAGTTTATAGATGATTTTGTTGAATAGTAACGATAGTCTGCTCCAGCTTTTTATCATTTGTTGGAACTCCAACTGCACTAAATTTCCACTCCTCATTTCTTTTGTAAAACACCCCTAAAACCATAGAAACATTTCCTGCAAAAGTTACATCGTTTGCCACATCAAAACGTGCAAATTCCTGGCTTACTTTTGTAGGTGTTCCTTCGTAGATACGGATAGAAGCAAAAGGAATATCTTTAAAATCCTGTCCTCTAAAACTATTTATAAAAAACGCAACATGGTTTGCTGCCGGTGATAGTTGTGAAAAATCTAAAGTGATCACTTCATTATCTAAACCGTCATCTCCATTTAAATCTCCTGTCAAATCATCTCCACTGTGTTTAATAGCACGGTCGTTTGAAATTAATTTTCTGAAATTTACAGAATCAATATGATTTTTTTTATCATCATAAACGGCACAGCTGGCATCTAAATCTACCGCTTCTTTTTTAGTTCCAAAAAAACCTTTTTTCTCAATTGCGCCCCAATTTACACCAACACAAATGTTTTGCAATTTGGTACCATTACTTTTTTCAAGATTTATACGTTGTCCTTTTTCTAAGTTAATTGCCATGTTTCTAGTTATATTTGTTTAAATAATCTTCTAATCCGCCTTTCATTCCAACACCCATTGCTTCAAATTTCCACTGCCCGTCTTTATTGTAAATTCTTCCAAACTCAACTGCAGTTTCTATAGAGAAATCTTCTTCTAATTCATATTTCACCATTTCTGTATTATTGCTGTCATCTACAATTCTGATAAACGAATTTCTAACCTGTCCAAAATTTTGTTTTCTGTTTACAGCGTCATGAATCGTTACTACAATACAAACTTCTTTTACAGCCGGGTTTATTTTAGTAAGGTCAATTTTTACTTGTTCGTCATCTCCGTCACCGTCTCCTGTTAGGTTATCACCTGTATGAATAACTGCCTCATCCGGAGATTTAAGGTTATTGTAAAAAACAAAATGAGAATCAGATAAAATTTTTCTGTTATCACCTAAAATAAAAACAGAAGCATCAAGGTCAAAACTTGATCCTGTGGTGCTGTTGTTTGTATCCCATCCTAAACCAATTGTAAATTTCGGAGCGTTTATATTTTCGCGCTGTCCTTTTTGTAAGTTGATAGCCATAGTGTTAATCTATTTTTATTACATTAATGTTTGTTTTATATTCTAAAATCTGGTGATAATTATTGCTTATCGCCAAATGAAATAATTCATCGCTTTTTTGAGAAGAAATACTATTGATTAAATACCCAAACTCCTCTTCATTTAAACTCAAAATAAATTTTACTATTCTGGTATTGTATTGAAAGTGTTCGCTGTTAATAACCGAGATAATATCTTCAACATTTTTAATATCAAAATAATTATAATGGTTTTCAATTTTAGGATGAATCTCCTTATTGGCCAGTTCTGCGAAGTAAACAAAAATGAAATCTCCGTTTACATTATACTGATTTAGTATCTTGTTTACTGTATGTTCGTGACTTCCGGTTATTTTGATATCGTCAACAAAAATGCAGAGTTTATCATTAATAAAGTTTCGGTCAATGTAATACGTATCATTGGATATTAAATTCACTCTTTCATTAAAGTCCAAATTTCCGTAATCTGTAACATAGGTTTGATTTCTATAGATTTTTGACTCTATACTGGCTTTTTTACCATTTCTAAATAAAAAGCTGTTTAATTCTTTTTTGAAATAGTAACATAGGAAGTTGGAAGCCGTAGGTATAGACAAATACGGACTAGGTAAAATGACAATCTCTTCGTCTGAAAGAAGTAGTTCTCTAAACTGATCTACAAATCCTGCAAATAAATCTTTGGCAAATTTTTCTGCGTAAAATTTGTCACCAAACTTAAATCGGCTGTATTCATTTTCTTTAAATGGACAATTATCTTTGTCGATAATTTTATGTAAGCTGTAACTTTTGTTCACTTTTAATTTTTTAATAGATGCGCTTCAAATCCAAAATTGACTGCGCCATTATAATCTGCAATACTATTATCTCCAATATGCAGTATTTTGTTTTTTTGTATTTCTTTTGATTCTTTTACCCGATCAAAAACCAGCTGAAAAATTTCTTTGTTTGGTTTTGAAAACCCTACTTCATCAGAATAAATCTGAAAGGAAATAAAATCTGCCAATTCATAATGCGATATCAGTTTTCTTAAACTTTTTCCCTTTATAAATCCGGTATTGCTCAATATGTTAATTGATTTTCCTTCTGAAACTATCTCTTCAAACTGAATTTTAATATCTGGAAAAATCAATTCTGGTTTATTATTAAAAAATAAAGCTTCTGTCTCATCATAAAACGCGGCTAATCTGTCTAAACCATTTGATTCTAAATTTACCTCGAGGGCGCCTAAAATTAGGTAATAAATCTCGTAAGTACTTAAATTTAATCCTGTTTTTTCGTTAATGTTATTGCACAAAACATCATAATAACGCACTACCTCAGATACTTTTTCGATAGATGCATTTATTTCAAAAAAATCTTTAAACAATAGATTTCTCTTTCGTTTAAATTCAGGATTAGACCGTATCAATGTTAGCCATAAATCAAAAGAAAAATGGTTGTGATTTTTGTAATTTATTTTCAAAATTTATTTTAAAAAAAAGATGGAAACATTCTGATTTTGAATGCGCACAGTTAATATTATTTTATTATTTCTCCCGAAAAGTATTTTTCAAGGAAAAAGCCTAAATCTGCCTTATATCCAATACCCGAAGCTTCAAATCTCCACTGGTTATTGCGTTTGTAAAGTCTTCCGAATTCAACTCCAGTTTCAACCGAAAAATCCTCGTCTAATTCGTATTTAGCAATTTCTTCTCCATTTGCATCATCCACAATTCTAATATAAGAATTTCGGACCTGTCCAAAATTTTGTTTTCTTCTTTCAAAATCTTCGATAGTAACTACAAAAAGGATCTCCTGAACATTTGGGTCAATTTTACTTAAATCTACTTTTATTGCCTCGTCATCATCTCCATCGCTGTTACCGCCTGTTGGGTCATCTCCCGTATGCTCCAGCGCTCCATCAGGAGAATTTAAATTATTATAAAAAACAAAGTAATTTTCATCCAGAAGTTTACGATCAGAGTTGATCATTATTGCAGAAGCATCTAAGTCAAATTCATGACCTGTGCCCTCATTTGGGTCCCAGCCTAATCCTACAGAAATTCTAGACAGTCCAATGTCAATTTTTTGTCCTTTTTGTAAATTTATTGCCATTATTATAATTCTTTAATTAGATTTTAAATTATACAATGATACAAAAAGCAAAGTAAGTAAAAATGTGGGATTCCGTAAAAGCAGAAATATTTATTAACAAATTAGCAATTTGGGGAAAAAAAATTACTGTAACTCGCAAAAATCAAACATTCTATTCCTCTTAATAGTTCCAACAAAATAGGTATATTTGCATTATTCTGCTTTAAAAAATTTACAAGTAATTTTTCCTATACTGATAAAAAGAATTTACTCCCTTAAAAAGAAATAAAAGCGGCAGGACTTACCTAATAATACTTATACTAATGTTGAAAAAAGGATCTAAACTAAATAGCATTTTAACAGGAAGTTGTCCAAGATGCCAAAAAGAGAGCATGTATTCAGACAGAAATCCGCTTCATTTGACTAAAGTTCTAAAAATGAACGACCATTGCAGTCATTGCGGCTTAAAATATCAAATTGAACCATCCTTTTTTTATGGCGCAATGTATGTAAGTTATGGTTTGAATGTTGCTGTTGGAATTGCAGCGTTCATTGTTTCTTTTGTCTTTTTTGGAGCAAGTATAGAACAGTCATTTATAGCGATTGTTATTACATTAATCCTACTATTTCCATTTGTTCTTCGTCTTTCAAGAAATTTATATATTAATATGTTTATTTCTTACGATGCTAAGGCCGGTCAGAATTAAGGCTCTTTAAGTATCTTTTATGAAAACGTTTAATATCAATTTCACGCTCTAAAGGAACATCATTTTCAATATAATCATACAAAACTTTGGCCATTGCCGGCCCAAGCATAACGCCTCGCGTTCCTAACCCGTTCAGAATATGAAGTGACTGAAACTGTTCGTGAGTTCCTATCAAAGGTCTTCTGTCTTTTACAGTAGGACGAACTCCGCCATAATGTTCTATGATTTCAAAATCGCAGTTAATAATTTCCTTTATCCTATCTATTAATTCCTGTTTTCCTTCTGAGGTAGGCAGATCTGTTTTATCCTGCCAGTTATAAGTAGCACCAACTTTAAACAAATCATTTCCCATAGGCAATATGAAAACACTTGTATTTATAATAACGTCCAAATCTAAATCTGGAGCTTTTATTACAAACATTTCCCCTTTAGTACCGTCTAATGGCAGGTAATTAAAAAATGGGTTTTTATGAAGCCCGAACCCTTCCGCAAAAATAATATGACGTGCCTGAATATTTTTATATTGAACTCCAAAATCAAAAAATTCAATATATCCCCAGTCAAACGACTGGTCTAAAAGTAAATCATTGTTTTTTAAATACTCTCTATAAGTATCCAATAGCAGCATAGTATCCACATAACCGGTATGCAGGACTTCTCCATAATTATAAGGAGAATCTATGCTTTTATATTTTTTTGAAACCAGTTTTGTAGACAAAAAAGGCGCTAAGTTTCTTTTATCAGAAGCTGCAAACCAATTGTTTTGCTCTTCGATAGAAAAAAATTTTCTCAGTATTGGAAGTTTATGATTAAACTTCGTCTGTAGTTTTTCCTCAATCTCATCATAAAAATCATTCATAATGATCAATTGTTCCTGTGCATTCCAAACTTCGCTAAATCTTTTTAAAATAACAGGATTATAAAATCCTCCAGCTACCCTCGAAGAAACTTGAGACATATTATCTACCACTAAAATAGATTTATTGTTTTTTAATGCAATTTCAGCAAACGAAATTCCAGCCAATCCAGATCCGACGATTAAATAGTCAAGCATTGTGTAGTATAATAAAATAAAAAACTCTTACTGCAAAGGTAGTAAGAGTTTTTCGTATAATTTTAGATTTAAGTACTTAGTAATTCCACATATCTTCCTCAAAATTACGGATCTTTTCTTTTACTCTTTCAGACTCTAATAATTGATTCAGCGCATCATCCTTAATATAATCTTTAATCTCACGATCACCATACATGTTTTCTTCTTTGTAGATAACAGCATTGAAACGTCTTGAATTTAGAACCTGATCAAATGAGATTGGAACTGCTGAATTTTTGTCGTTGAAAGCTTTTGCTTCATGCAAAACTTCCCGCGCATCGGGAAAGAAAACCCAAAATAATTCAATATAATCTTTTTCGTCACTATTCATTGTATAAACATCTGGAGTTACAGGACAAATTCCAAGCAAACGATATTTCAATTCGCTCTGACGTTTATCAAAGTACCAGTATCCTTTTATTTTGTATTGTGAAACATCAGCAGCTGTAAGATCTTGCTTCAATATATACTCCGCAGGAACTGTTCTTGTAGGCCCTACTGTTTCATCTACATAAGTAACAACTTTTTTCTTACCAGTGCCTGTAACGACTTTTTTCTTAACAACTCGTGTTCTGTAATCATCCGGATATTGGTTTATCAGTTCTCTACCGGCATCTGTAGTATCTACACGAGACAAAGCTCCGGTAATATCTTTCATTGACTTTTTGGTATTAAAATAACTATCTGTATAAACTTCTGTTATTCTGCCATTTTTTATAGCCTTAGTCAATACATCGTAGAGCGACCGCCTATCCGGTCCTATATTTGCAGTATCTACAGGGAAATATAGAGGAAAATTGATCTTTTCATTCAAATCAATGATCTCCCAAGTAGTTTTTCCCATCAAGATATCTCTATCATCTACATAACCATAAGCTAATGGCTTATCATTATCAGAAATAAGCCTTGCAGCAGGCTTTAACCCAATCTGGTCAGCAGTTTTAGCATTCAGTAAATTAGATTGTGCTTTAGCACCTAATGCACCAAAGACAGCAAATACAATTATTAAAAAATTCCTTATTTTCATTGTGATAAATATTATAAGAAATTAAACGTGATTTTAAATTATATATTGTTATTTTTCTTACATAAATCAAAATTAATAAAAAGTAAGTAAAATCAAGGGCTGTTTACAAGTTTTAACAAATGAATATTATGCCGTAAAACAAAAAAACTCTTACTACAAAGGTAGTAAGAGTTTTTTAAATATTTTATTTTCAGATACTTAGTAATTCCACATATCTTGTTCGAAGTTACGAATCTTCTCTTTTACTCTTTCAGATTCTAACAATTGATTTTGCGCATTATCTTTCATATAATCGCTGATCGCTCTGTCTCCATAAAGGTTTTCCTCTTTGTAAACTACTGCGTTAAAACGTCTAGAGTTTAATATCTGGTCAAATGAAATTGGAAGTGCCGAGTTGTTATCATTAAAAGCTTTTGCTTCATGCAGTGCTTCACGTGCATTTGGGAAAAATACCCAGAATAACTCAATATAATCCTTTTCGTCACTATTCATTGTATAAACGTCTGGAGTTACAGGACAAATTCCAAGTAAACGATATTTCAACTCACTTTGACGTTTGTCAAAATACCAGTATCCTTTGATTTTGTATTGTGTAACATCAGCAGAAGTAAGATCTTGTTTCAAGATATACTCAGCAGGAACCGTTCTTGTTGGCCCAACTGTCTCGTCAACGTAAGTAACAACTTTCTTTTTACCAGTACCCGTAACCACTTTTTTCTTCACAACACGTGATTTGTAGTCATCAGGATATTGGTTGATAAGCTCTCTACCAGCATCTGTAGTATCAATACGAGATAATGCACCTTCGATGTCTTTCATAGATTTTTTAGTATTGAAATAACTATCAGAGTAAACTTCAGTTATTTTGCCTTTTTTAATGGCTTTCGTCAAAACATCGTAAAGTGAACGTCTATCAGAACCAATATTAGCTGTATCTACAGGAAAATACATTGGAAAGTTGATCTTTTCATTCAAATCAATGATCTCCCAAGTAGTTTTTCCCATCAAGATATCTCTATCATCAACATAACCGTAAGCTAAAGGCTTATCATTATCTGAGATAAGTTGCGCAGGAGTTTTAAGTCCAATTTGAGCAGGGGTTTTCGCATTAAGCAAATTAGATTGCGCATTAGAAGCAAAACCTCCAGCGATACAAACAATAGCTATTAAAAAATTTCTTACTTTCATCGTGGTATCATTATAAGATATTGAACGTAGTTTAAACTACTTTATTATTGTATTTCGTAAATTACCGGAGCAGTTCTTGGTAATAAATAACTACCAGCTCCAACAAGTTTAGTTTTAATTTCAGAAATAGTAACCTGGTCTCCTTTACCAGCTCTGGAAAGAACTGATTTACATTGAGCATTTAATCTATTACCACTAACAACAACTGTAGGTTGTCCAGCAATTTTCATATTAAATCCTACAACATCTAAACCAACTTCAAAATCAAAATCAAGTAATTTAGCACCAATAGTAGCAATTTCTAAGTTAGATTTAGGACCTTTAACAACTCCCATTTCACCTCTAATTGTACCTGTTGGACCAGGAATACCTTTAATTCTGAATGTTTTCTTATCTGTAACTTTATCTCCGTTTGGTAATGTACCAGTCACAGAGATTGTAGCCTCAGTGCCTTGACCTGGGCTCATGTTATATTTTCCTGGTTTACCTGCAGAAGATAATCCCGGAGCACTTGCAACAATTTTGTTAGCATCAACACCAGCGAATGATACAGAGATTGGGTTAACAACACCTCTATACACAACATTCATTTTATCAGCAGAAATTGTAGCTGAATTTGGTCTTGGAACTACAACATATTTCCCGGCAAATTTCAATGGAATGTTTTTACCATCTTCTAAGAAAGTAAATTGTCCGTTGATATCTTGTTCTCCAACACCTCCAGCAGTTAATGAGATAACAGCTTGTCCGTTAACAATTTGTCCTGGACCTTGGAAAGAAGTTGGTTTTGTGTTTTCGTCATAACGACCTAAAACTACTTTACCAGTAACTTTTTCTCCTTGGAAGTAAGCATTTTTGTCTAAAACAACAATTGCCTGATAGTTACTATAGGAAGCAGCAGCAACTGCAGCTTTTCCTAAAGCACTGTTGTAAACGTCAGCTTCAACTTTTTTCACGTCATTCTGCCAAGCTGAAAGTTTAGCAGCTGATGCAATTGCAGGAAATCCTTTGAAGTGGTATGCTAAGTATTTTTCTTTAATACCTTCTTTGTTTTTTACGTCAGAAACATCAAATTTTTTCTCAACCTCAGAAATAATACCAGCATATTTTTTATCTGTACCTAAAGCAGCTTTAATATCTGATTTGTATTTTTCTATTTTTGAAATAATTTCATTTCCTTTTTTAGTGTAACCGTCACCTGTAAACCAGTCGTCGATGTTATCACCTCTATCCATAGCTTCGTATGGCATTTTTCCAGTTTCTTTATCAACTTCAAATCCTTTAACAGCCTGAGCTTTTAAAGATCCTATATAATCATAAAATTCTTTAGAGATTGTTTCAACTTTGTGAGCAGTAACTGCAGCGATAGCAAATTCTCCTTTTGCTTCAGCAGCTTTTTGATCTAAAGATGTTAATAAACTTGCATTTGTTTCAGTTGAACTAGTATTTGCACCTTCAAATTTTTCGTTCATCAAACCAAAAGCAGAAATAACTTCTTTTGATACGTTCATTGCTAACATTGCGATGAAAACCAGATACATCAGGTTAATCATCTTCTGTCTAGGGGTTAATTTTCCTCCTGCCATTTTTTTCTAATTAGTTCTTATTAATATTTAATATATAGTCAAAAACTAATTATCCTTTGTTACTCATTGCAGAAAGCATACCACCATAAACACTGTTTAATGAAGCAATGTTTGCAGTCATAGATGCCATTTGTTCTTTTAATTTAGAAGCATTTTCAGCGATTTCACTGTTTGCTTGTGCATTTCTTGAAGCACTTTCTAATTGTACTTTATATAAGCTGTTTAATGATTCCATTTGCGCAGCAGCAAGAGACATTTCTTCAGCATATTT
Source organism: Flavobacterium johnsoniae (assembly GCF_001879205.1). Taxonomy (GTDB): domain Bacteria; phylum Bacteroidota; class Bacteroidia; order Flavobacteriales; family Flavobacteriaceae; genus Flavobacterium; species Flavobacterium johnsoniae_A. Next base: position 217,941 of record NZ_MLFK01000006.1, on the reverse strand, counting down.
CTTTTGACCTGCAATAGAATCTACTGTTGGAGAAATTGCTTTTGCAGCTCCTTCGAAATTTTTGATGCTGTTTCCTAAGCTTGACATTAATTCACCATCAACTTTAGCTTCTTTTAACATTGCGTCTAATTTTTGAGACAATAATCCTTGAGCATCAGATGGAGTTTCAACTTTGTCAGCTTTTTTTCTAGCTTGTCCGTTAGCTAATTCTGGGTAAACAAGAGTCCAGTCTAATTCGTCTTCAACTGGTTCGAAAGCAGAAAGAGCGAAGATTAATGCTTCAGTTACCAATCCGATTGATAACATAACAGTTCCTGTTAATGGTCCAATTTCAAAGTGAGTAATTTTGAATAAAGCTCCAATAATTACTACTGCCGCTCCCATACCATAAGCGAAATTCATCACTTTTTTACTTAATAATGCCATAATACTTTTTTTTAGGTTTTAATTTTAAATAGATTCGATTTGGTTTTTGTATATTGATTCAATTATACTCTATTATTTTTTTCCGCTTCCTGTTACTTGAGTTCCCATGTAATCTTGTACAGTTCTGAAACCAATGTAACTTCTTGCAGAATCAGCATATTCGTGATCACGAGTACTTACTTGTAGGAAGTAAGCAACATCTTTCCAAGATCCTCCACGAACAACTTTTCTTTGGTTGTTTCCATCAATTACGTTAGGGTTCATTGTAGAAACATATTCGTATGCATTTGGATTATAAGCTGAATCTGTCCACTCTGAAACGTTTCCTGCCATGTTGTATAATCCGTATCCGTTTGGATCGTATGATTTAGCTTCAACAGTATATAAAGCCTCATCAGCTGCATAATCTCCTCTGTTTGGTTTGAAGTTAGCTAAGAAACAACCTCTGTCACTCTTAGTGTAAGGACCTCCCCAAGGATAAGTTGCAGATTCAAGACCACCTCTTGCAGCATACTCCCATTCTGCTTCTGTTGGAAGTCTGAAAGAGTTTACTAAATCACGTCCCTTTTTCTTAGATTTGATATAGCTGTTTTTATTTAAAGTTCTCCAAGCACAGAAAGCCTTAGCTTGTTTCCAAGTTACTCCTACTACCGGATAATCTCCATAAGCTTTATGCCAGAAGTAATCATTATGCATTGGCTCATTATATGAATAAGCAAAATCTTTAATCCAAACTGTTGTGTCAGGATAAACACTAACCTGCTCAGTCTTAACGAAATCTTTTCTTTTTCCAACTTTAGCTTTTGCAGCAGCCTGAATATCCATCCATGAATAACGGAATTTCAATTTATTTACATCAATTGTTCTTAAACCATTATATGATTCTTCAATTGGCAAATACATAGAATCCATTACCTCAGCATAGTATTCATCTGGGTAAGCTTTAGTATCTTTAATTAACTTAACTTTTTTGTTTAATTTTCTACCAGCATACGGATCATCTTTTGTCCCTACACTATAATAATTATCATACATGTATTTATCATAAGCCGTCATTTTATCCGGCTCAGAATCATTAAATGCATAATCAGCAATACTGCCTCCTTTTTTTCCTTTGTCACCAGTACTTTTTTGACCAGTTTCATCAGCCAAGATAGCAAGACGAACTCTCATTGTAGAATCTTTTACCCATTCTACAAATTGACGGTACTCACTATTAGTGATCTCAGTTTCGTCCATATAAAACGCACGAACCGTTACTGATTTAGTTGGAGCATCTTCCACATTAGCTAAATCAGCATCTGATTTACCCATAATAAAAGATCCACCCGGAACTAATGTCATTCCATAAGGCTTCTCGGGATGCCATTTCCCTCCTGTAACACCAACTAATTCACCTTTGTCACCTGACTTACCACAGCCGATTACTAGTGTTAACATTGCTGCAAATGCAATAAACTTCTTCATATAAATTTGGGATTATCTATTCATTATTAAAAGTCCGTAAACGTATTTATTATTTATCTAAAAAACAATACTACTTGCGAAATTTATTTTACCGTTCAAAAATAATGTTAAAAAAAATAAAAAAAAAATATTTCATCGATAAACTGATTAAAAAAATCGATGTAAAACGTTAAATTTTATAATATATAAACATTATCTTACTAAATTTTTTAACTTATTTTTTTGAAATTGAAAAATTTTAAGATTTCTTTTAAATTTTTAATTTACAAAGCGTTTTTTCGCTGTGCTTTCCACCATCTTTCTGGCAATTCTTGGTTACATGCGCTTAAATATTCGTCATAAGAACACGGTAATAACGTATTTCTTTTTAGTTTATTGTGCCCATTTGTTTCAAATGGAATTTCGATCCACCAGCGCTCTGTTTTGTCACTTTTATAAAAAACAAGTTCTTCTTCTTCAAGAGGTACAATGTATTTTAAATAATTGGTTCTGCTTCCAAACGGATATTCCTTAGAACGATAATGATACCCTTCAATAAAATACCATATAATCTGAGCAACAATAGGAGCTTCGGGCAATGTGCTATTGTGATTAAACACTCCAAAAGAAGAAACTTTATCACTAATTCCGGCATATCTTGCCAGAGAACAAATCTCTTTTCCGTTAAAGCCATTTGGCTCAAAAGAAACCATATTACCTGAAGCTGAAGATTTTACTGAATTTAAATCGATACTAACTAAATCGGCATCTCTAAAAACAGGCTCAGCCAAGGCAATGTTGTTTGAAATCTCTCCTAAACGGTAAGCATCAAAAAACAACTTCTCGATTAAATCTATCTCCTCTTGAGAGTTATAATAGGTTTGATAACCAATATTACAATAATTAAAAAGATTATTTGGCTCATTAATAATAATTTGAGTCAGGTAAGAATTAGCCGAAACTGTTTCATTTTCTTTACCAAAATCAAACTTATTATCTACAGAAACCATATTCACCATTTGCTCTAAATCATCATAAGCGCGATATAAAGCATATGTTAAATCCTGAGAACCTCCCAGGACTATAGGAATCACTTTATTCTTAATTAAGGTCGATGTAACTTTTTTAACTGCGAAGTAAGTATCCTCTACAGAATCTCCTGCAAGAATATCTCCTAAGTCTGCAATTGATGCATCCCAGTTGCCCGGAAACATACCGTAAAGCTTTTTACGAATAGAAGTAAGATTGACTTCATGGACCGCATTAACATTACGACGATCTTCTAAAACACCGACAATCGCAATATTAATTTTGCTGATATCCGGAAACTGATCCTGGGTATGCAAAACAATTTTACTCCCCAGTTCTTGTGAAGACAATGAACTGATGAATTTTAAAATTCCGTCATTTAAAGGCTCTAGAAAATCAAATTCCATTTTTTTATTTCTTTTTTGCAGCTGGTTTTTTAGCCGTTGCTTTCTTGGTTGTTGCGGCTTTTTTTGCCGGCGCTTTTTTAGCTGGTGTTTTCTTAGCAATCATTTCCTGAACTTCGGCCAATGTTAATTTTGTTGCATCAACATCTTTACTTAATTCAATTTTGATTTTGCCTTTTGTAATAACTGAACGTCCCCAACGTGCTTTTTCAACCAAAATTCCTTCTTCTTCCCAGTTGTGAAGAACTTTATCAATATTCTTTTGTAATTTATCTTCAATTAATTCTTCAACTTCTGCCTGAGATAAATTATCAAAATTGTACTTTTTACTCACATTTACAAAAAGACCATTCCATTTGATGAACGGACCAAAACGCCCCACACCTTTTTGAACAGGCTCTCCTTTATAAACCGCAATTGGCGCATCTGCAAGTGCTTTGTCATCGATTAATTCCTGAGCTCTTTCTTTTGTAACTCCAAGCGGGTCTTCACCTCTTGGCAATGAAATAAATACACTTCCGTGACGTACATAAGGACCATAACGACCGTTACTTACCTCTACTTCTTCTCCTTTATAATCTCCTAAATTTTTAGGAAGCAAGAATAAATTCAAAGCTTCTTCAAGCGTAATATTTCCAATATTTTGATCTGACATTAAGCTGGCAAACTTTTTATCTTCGTCGTCTGCCTCTCCAATTTGAGCCATTGGTCCAAATTTTCCTAAACGAACCGAAACCTGTCTTCCGTCTGCATCTTTTCCTAAAATTCTTTCACCGCTTTCACGTTCAGCATTTGCCTCAACTTCTTTTACATTTGGATGAAATTTATTGTAGAAATCCTGCATCATAATTGCCCAGTCGATATTTCCTTCGGCAATTTCGTCAAAATCCTGTTCTACTTTTGCAGTAAAATTATAATCTAAAATATTTCCGAAGTTCTTTACCAGGAAATCAGTAACAATTGTTCCAATGTCAGTTGGAACCAGTTTTCCTTTATCAGAACCTGTATTTTCCTTAAGAAGCTTCTCGCCTACTTTACTATTTTGCAAAGTAAGCTGCGTATAATTACGTTCCTGTCCTTCCAGTGTTCCTTTTTCAACATAATTTCTGTTGATGATAGTGGAAATAGTTGGTGCATAAGTAGACGGACGCCCAATTCCCAATTCTTCTAATTTTTTAACCAAAGAGGCTTCTGTATAACGTGCCGGAGGTCTTGAATATCGTTCTGTGGCTGTAATATAGTTATTAGCCAGTTTTTCGTTTACTTTTAAAGCAGGAAGCATTCCTTCTTGCTCTTCTTCATCATCATCGTGACCTTCTAAATAAACTTTTAAGAAACCTTCAAAAAGCAAAACTTCTCCAGAAGCTGTAAAAATTTCGTTGTGATTATCCGCTTCAATTTTCACGTTTGTTCTTTCAAGCTGCGCATCGCTCATTTGAGATGCCAAGGTTCTTTTCCAGATCAAATCATACAAACGAGCCTGATCACGGTCAATATTTACAGTATGGCGCGACATATCGGTTGGACGAATTGCTTCGTGCGCTTCTTGTGCTCCTTTACTTTTGGTAGCAAAAGTTCTCGGTTTTGAAAATTCTTTTCCGTAAGATTTTATGATTTCAGCTTCAGCAGCGCTCATCGCCTCTTTTGAAAGATTAACGCTGTCAGTTCTCATATAAGTAATAAGTCCCGCCTCGTATAAACGTTGTGCTAACTGCATTGTAATTCCAACCGGCAAATACAATTTTCTCGCTGCTTCCTGCTGAAGAGTAGAAGTTGTAAAAGGTGCTGTTGGAGATTTTTTGGTAGGTTTAGTTTCTAAATCAGCTACCTTATATTTAGAACCGATGTTTTGATTTAAAAAATCTTCGGCTTCTTTTTTAGTATTAAAGTTTTTTGGAAGTTTTGCTTTAAAGGCTTTTCCTGCTTCGTTTACAAATTCGGCAACAATTGAATAACTTGCAACTGCATTAAAATTCTGGATTTCGCGTTCTCTCTCAACAATTAAACGAACAGAAACAGATTGTACACGACCGGCAGAAAGTCCGCCTTTAATCTTTCTCCATAAAACCGGAGACAATTCATAACCTACTAAACGATCCAGAACACGACGTGCCTGCTGAGCATTTACTAAATTATAATCTATTTCTCGTGGGTTCTCAATTGCTTTAAGAATCGCCGTTTTGGTAATTTCATGAAAAACAATTCGTTTTGTTTTTTTTGTATCCAGTTTCAGTTCTTCCGCCAGGTGCCATGAAATAGCTTCCCCTTCGCGGTCCTCATCACTTGCTAACCAAACCGTTTCGGCATTTTTAGACAGTGTTTTAAGTTTACTTACCAAAGCTTTTTTATCCGGAGAAACTTCATATTTAGGTCTAAAACCATTCTCTACATCTACTCCTATTTCCTTTGATGGTAAGTCGGCTATGTGACCATAACTTGACTCCACCTGAAAATCGTTTCCAAGAAATTTCTCGATCGTTTTCGCCTTTGCAGGTGACTCCACTATTACTAAATTCTTTGCCATTGCTCTTATTTTCTGCAACAAAAGTATTTATTTTTTTTAAATATTAACCTTACGAATGAATTTTTGAGGTATTTTGATATTATGAAACTTAAAATTGCAGATTTATCTGTAATATTCTTTAATATATATATAGGTACAACTTTTAGTCGATTATGACCGAGAAATTCTTTTAATTTTAGATTTTAGTCCCAAAGCCTCAGGATTGATTTTAAATTTTAGGTTTTGCGTAAAAAAAGCTAACGCTTTTTTGAGATTTCTTTCAATCTGCTATCTGTCCCGAGGCTTTGGAACTAAAATCTAAAATTTCTCCTCTGCCATCTTGTCATATTGACCGTATTTACGCTATCTTTGCACTTTGAAATTTTACAATGGAAAAGATTATTGAAGAAAGTAAACAAGGTGAAAGTCTTGTTTTAGAAAATAAACCCGAAAATACTAAGAAGCTTTTTATAGAAAGTTATGGTTGTGCGATGAATTTTTCGGATAGTGAAGTCGTAGCGTCTATTTTGTCTAACGGAGGTTATAATACAACTTCAGTTTTAGAAGAAGCGGATTTGGTATTAGTAAACACTTGCTCAATTCGTGATAAAGCTGAGCAAACTATTCGCAAACGTCTGGAGAAATACAATGCCGTGAAACGCACTAACCCAAAAATGAAAGTAGGCGTTTTAGGCTGTATGGCCGAGCGTTTAAAAAGTCAGTTTTTGGAGGAAGAAAAAATAGTCGATCTTGTTGTTGGACCTGATGCTTACAAAGATTTACCAAATTTATTGGCAGAAGTTGAAGAAGGACGCGACGCCATTAATGTAATCTTATCAAAAGAAGAAACTTACGGAGATATTTCACCAGTTCGTTTAATGAGTAACGGAATTACAGCGTTAGTTTCTATCACTCGTGGATGCGATAATATGTGTACATTTTGTGTTGTGCCTTTTACACGCGGACGAGAACGCAGTCGTGAGCCACAAAGTATTATGGCCGAAATTCAGGATTTATGGAACAAAGGCTTTAAAGAAATTACGCTTTTAGGACAAAACGTTGACAGTTACCTTTGGTACGGAGGAGGCTTGAAAAAAGATTTTGTAAACGCTTCTGAAATGCAAAAGGCAACTGCAGTAGATTTTGATCAATTGCTGGAAATGGTTGCTGTTGGTTTTCCTAAAATGCGTATTAGATTCTCAACTTCTAATCCTCAGGATATGCACGAAAGCATTTTACATGTTATTGCTAAATATCCAAATATCTGCAAACATATTCACTTGCCTGTTCAGTCTGGAAGTAACCGAATTTTAAAAGAAATGAATCGCCTGCACACTCGCGAGGAATACATGGCATTGATTGATAAAATTAGAGCAATTGTTCCAGATGCTTCAATTTCACAAGATATGATTGCCGGTTTCCCAACCGAAACTGAACAAGATCACGAGGATACAATGAGTTTAATGGAATATGTAAAATACAATTTCGGTTATATGTATTCGTATTCTGAACGCCCTGGAACTTTGGCCGGAAGAAAAATGAAAGATGATGTTGAAGAAGAAACCAAAGCCAGAAGACTGCAGGAAATTGTAGACTTACAACAAAAACACGCTTGGTTTAGAAGCGAAGAGTTTGTCGGAAAAACGGTTGAAGTTTTGGTTGAAAAAGTTTCAAAAAAATCAACAGAAGAATTCTCTGGAAGAAACTCTCAAAGCATTACTGTAGTTTTCCCGAAAGAGAATTATAAAATTGGAGATTTCGTAAACGTAAAAATAACAAGCTGTACCAGCGGTACTTTAAAAGGTGAAGCTGTTGGATTAAGTGAAATGAATTAAAAATTAGTTTCAGGTTTCAAGTTTCAGGTTCTTTGCGTAACTTGAAACTTGAAAGAAAGACATATAAAAGTTTTATCCCTATATCTATTATGAAAAAATTCATTATTCTAGTGTTCTCATTATTTATTGTATCATGTTCAAACGATAACAATTCATCTTCTGAACCTGAGAATATAGAAGGAACTATATTGAAAAGTTACAAAGAAGACAGTCCTAATGGAAATATACATTTATTTGAAAATGAAGGCAGTCGATACGAAAAAATAGTATTTTCGACAGGAGAAATACTTATAAAATTCGCTTATGACTCTAATAATAAAATGACAAAAACAACTGTTAGCCCTGATAGTAATCCTTCCACAACTACTTTTACTTATAATAATGATGGCCAAATTATTAAAATGGAAAAGGATAACAGAAAGTTGGGGACAGAAGGAAAACTTTTTGTTTGGTTGTTCTCTTACAATAATAATGTTGTAACCGGCGAATTGGTTTCTGATCAAGATCCGAACTTTAATCATATAAAAGTTCAATATACTTTTAATAATGAAGGATTACTTATTTCTAAACATGATTATGTTGATTATCCGGCTAAAGAAAACAGACCAATAAGAACCAACTCGTATATCACTTTGAAATATGACAATAATAAAAATCTTGTTTTATTAAAAATGACTCAAAACGGTACTCATGACCTGCCAGACAGTCCTGCAAGCCTTTATGTAAATACAGCTACTTACGAGTACGACGACAAACCAAATCCTGTTCATAAAGTTTATATGAATCATTATATGAATTATATTTTAAGCAATGAATATCCGTTTGTTTTAGAAAGAGGCAGCATTCAGGACAGAGTAACAGGAACCGGAACAAATAATTTAATAAGAACAACTTATTCAAATAGTGAATCTGGCGGCATACCTGTAGACAATGTTTATAAGAACATTTATACTTATCAATTAAACAACTTACCTAGTAAAATGGCAAGAATTTCAACCGTTGACAATAAAAAAGATAGCGGTTTGATTTTTAATTATTCAGCCAAATAAAAAAAATTGAAAAATCCAAGAAATAGCTAGTTTATGGAAACAGTTCAAGCAATAAAACAACGATTTGAGATTATTGGGAATGACCCAAAATTAAATCGCGCCATTGAAAAAGCCATTCAGGTTGCTCCAACTGATATTTCGGTTATGGTAACTGGGGAAAGTGGTGTTGGTAAAGAAAATATTCCGAGAATTATTCATTCGCTTTCACACAGAAAGCACGGTAAATATATTGCAGTAAACTGCGGAGCCATTCCCGAAGGAACTATTGACAGTGAACTTTTTGGACACGAAAAAGGTGCTTTTACAGGTGCAACAAGCACACGTGAAGGTTATTTCGAAGTAGCCGATGGCGGAACGATTTTTCTGGATGAAGTTGGAGAACTGCCTCTAACAACCCAGGTTCGTTTACTTCGTGTTCTTGAAAACGGCGAATTTATAAAAGTAGGTTCGTCTCAGGTTCAAAAAACCAATGTTCGTATTGTAGCCGCAACAAATGTCAATTTATTTAATGCGATCGAAAAAGGAAAATTCCGTGAGGATTTATACTATCGTTTAACAACGGTTGAGATCACATTACCTCCTTTGCGTGAGCGAAATGAAGACATCCATTTATTGTTTAGAAAATTTGTAGCCGATTTTGCTCACAAATACAAAATGCCCCCATTAAAATTAGATGACGATGCTGTACAGCTGCTTCAAAAATTTAGATGGAACGGAAACATTCGACAGCTTCGAAATGTGGCAGAACAAATCTCGGTTTTAGAAACCAATCGTGATATTTCTGCTGCTACACTATCTTCTTATTTACCAACAGAAGGAAGCAATTTACCTTCTGTAATAAGCGACAAAAAGAAAGAAAGCGATTTCAGTACTGAAAGAGACATCTTATACAAAGTCCTTTTTGATATGAAAAGCGACTTAAATGACCTAAAAAAACTGACTTTAGAATTAATGAAAAACGGCACCTCAAAAGTGCAGGATATTAATCCCAATTTAATTCAGAAAATATACGGTTCACAGGAAAATGACAGCGAAATTGATTTTGAAGAAGAACCAAGAACAGCCGTCATGACGCCTGCAGTACGCGAAGAAAACTATCAGATTCCGGAGGATAATTATTTATTTGCCGAAACTATTGAGGAAGAAGAAGTTTTACGCTTGGAACAGAAAGAAATCGAAATGATCAAAAAATCATTAGAAAAAAATAAAGGAAAACGAAAAGCGGCAGCAGACGAATTAGGCATTTCTGAAAGAACATTATACCGAAAAATTAAACAATTCGATTTGTAATTTGCTACAAAGATGTTAAGACACAAAAATGTTTTAACCGAAATGAATATCTTTGACCCTGATGTCAGCAAAATGACGAAGCAATTTTTATAAAACAAAATGAAACACTTAAAATATCTTTTTATAGTATTAGTTGCAACAACTTTTAGCGGTTGCGGAGCTTATAACTTTACAGGTGCAGCACCAGTAGACGCTAAAACTTTTCAGGTTAACTTTTTTCAGAATAATGCTGACCTAATCGAACCAGGAATCGACAGGGATTTTACATTGGCTTTGCAGGATATAATCATGAATCAAACCAATTTAAACCTAGTAAGTACAGGAGGAGAATTAGTTTATGAAGGAGAAATTGTTGACTTTAGAACTACTCCTATGACCGCAACTGCAGATCCAGAACGTCCTGCGGCTCAAAACCGTTTAACGATTAGGGTGAATGTTAGGTTTACAAACAAAAAGAAAGAAAGTGACGATTTTGAAAAACCATTTGAGTTTTATTATGATTTTCCGGGATCTGCCCTGCCAACCGGATCTGTTTTAAATGAAGCTGTAAAAACTATTTTCGAAAGAATCACCCAAGATATTTTTAATGAATCACTGGCTAAATGGTAGTCTCTGGTTAACTGTTAAATCTTTTATTCGTTTAATCGATAAAATGATCTAACAAGTACAAACTATCGATTAACAGTTAAACAAATAAACGATTAAACAAACAAAAAATGAACGTTACTGATTATACCTACTTAATGAACAAACCCGATGCTATCACTGAAAAGCAGGCGGAAGCATTAGGAAGTGTTTTGAATGAATTCCCCTATTTTCAAAGTGCCAGAGCGCTTCGATTAAAAGGACTTTACAATCAAAACAGCTTTAAGTATAATTATGCATTAAAAGTTACAGCAGCACATACTGCAGATCGTTCGGTTTTGTTTGACTTTATCACCTCTGAAACTTTTACTTCTATTCAGAGTGAATATTACGATCAAAAACTAAAAGATCTTTTAGAAATCAAAGTTTTTGACAGTGAAGTAGTCTCATTCGAAGAAGTAACCAAAACTCCTGAAGTTAGAATCGATCCAATTGAACAATCTATTCTAAAATCAATTAAAGAAGCTACAACTGTCGTTTTTGAAGCTCCAGTTCAGGAAGAACAAAAAACAGCAGACTCAATTATTGATCCGTCCATTACTACAACAGAGCAAGATACTTTTATAGAAGCTAAAGAAGAAGAAACAATTGAACCTGTAATCGAGCAGCCAATTGTAATTCTTAGCGAAGAAGAAATCCTGAATACTTTTAAAGAAGTAACCGAAGTTGAGGAACTAACGGAAGATGCAGTTGGCGAGCAGCCAATCGCGATTCTTAATGAAGAAGAAATATTCAATTCTTTTCAGGAAGTAACAAAAGCTGAAGAAGAAGAAGAAGAAGAAGAAGAAACTATTATTGAAGAAACCATTATAACTCCAAGCGAGGAAGAAATATTAAACACTTTTAAAAAGGTAGAAGAAGTCGAAATAACCAAATCTGTCATTAAAGAAGAAATTCTAAATACTTTTAAAGAAGTAGAAGTAACAGAAACTGCCGAAGAAACAATTGAACCAGTTATAAACGAATCTATTGTAACTCCAAGTGAAGAAGAAATATTAAACACCTTTAAGGAAGTGAAAGAAGTTGAAGAAAAATCTGCTGATCCGATTATAGGACAGCCTATTGCTAAAACAACTTTTTTTGATGAAGTGGTAGATGACGAAATTACGGAAGTTCACGTTGACCCGATCGAAGAATCGATTTTAGTTTCTATTAAAGAAGCGGCCACTGTTACTTTTGAAAAAGAAGAAAAAACCATAGACGAAAATCCAGCTGCAGAAGAACTTCTGGAAATTGAAATTCCAGAAGCTGAAGTTCCGGAAAATGTAAAAGAAGCTCAGGAAAATTTAGAAATAGGAAAGCCGATAGATTTTTCTGTTAGTGAAAAACATTCTTTTCAGGAATGGCTTCAACTTGCAAGGGCAGAACCTATTGATCGCACTTCTTCAGAAACACCAAAAGAAACACAATCCGTTGAAAAAAAAACAATTGAAGCGATTGAAGTAATTGATGCCGAAGAAGAGAAAAAGAAAAAAGCAGAAATAATTGACAGATTTATAGAAGCAAACCCAAAAATTTCTCCAATTAAACCCACTATGGCAAATCCGCCTGTGCAGTTTAACATTAACGAAGAGGAGAATTCATACCTAATGACAGAGACTTTAGCCCGTGTATATTTAGAACAAAAAAAATATACAAAGGCTATACAAGCATATGAAATATTAATTTTGAAATATCCAGAAAAAATTAGTTTCTTTGCAGACCGTATTTCGGATATAAAGATTTTACAACAAAATAACAATAACAATTAATACAATGAGCACATTTTCAATTTTCTTAGTTTTAATCACAATAGTTTGCTTTCTATTGATCGTAGTGATTATGGTACAAAACCCTAAAGGAGGAGGATTATCTTCTACTATCAGCGGAACTCAAATGTTAGGCGGTGTACAAAAAACAACTGACTTTTTAGATAAAAGTACTTGGACATTAGCTACTATTTTGATTGCTTTAATCTTACTTTCAAGCTTAAGCTTTACTGGAGCTTTAGGTGATACCGGATCTAAAATTATTGAAAAATCAGAAACGCCTGCTGCAACTACACCAGCTGCACCAGCGCAACAAACTCCTGCTCCGGCAGCACCTGCAGCAAAATAATAATTTTGATATAAATTAAAATGCCAGCCTGTCAAAGCTGGCATTTTTTTTAAGAAAAAATGTCAGTTTATAGAGCATGGCATAATTTCTGAAAGTTAATAGAACATTAAAAAACGTATAACTATAATAATATAAAATCATGGCCTTAAACATTAAACCGCTTTCAGACAGAGTACTTATTGAGCCTGTTGCAGCTGAAACTAAAACTGCCTCAGGGATTTTTATTCCAGATACTGCCAAAGAAAAACCACAAAAAGGAACTGTAGTTGCAGTAGGAAACGGATCTAAAGACCACACTATGACCGTAAAAGTAGGTGATACTGTACTTTATGGTAAATATGCCGGAACAGAATTAAAACTGGAAGGGACTGATTATTTGATCATGCGCGAAGATGATATTCTTGCGATTATCTAAAAATCGCTGTAAGCTATAAGCTGTAGGCTATAGGCTTTTCAAAAAGCTCAAAGAGTACTGCCTAAAGCTTAAGCAAAAAACAAAAATGAGAGATTTTAAAAAATATGATATTTGGCAGCTAAGTCATTCTTTTACTTTAGAAATCTATAAATTAACTTCTCTTTTTCCAAAAGAAGAATTATACGGATTAATAAGTCAAATTAGAAGAGCTTCTTCATCAATTCCAACAAATATTAGTGAAGGATGTGGAAGAAATAGCGACAAAGAATTTAATCAATTTCTCAATATCGCTTTAGGTTCTGCCAATGAAACAGAATATCTTTTGATTTTAGCAAAAGATTTGCAATATCTTAATAATGAAATTGCAGAGGATCAAATAGAAAAAATCAATAGCATAAAAAGCAAAATTTACAAATTAAAACAAAAATTAATTCAGCAGTAGAAAGGCTTAAAGCCTAAAGCCTACTGCGTAAAGCAAATTAAAAATGGCAAAAGATATAAAATTTGATATTGAAGCACGTGACGGATTAAAACGTGGTGTTGATGCATTAGCAAATGCTGTAAAAGTAACTCTTGGACCAAAAGGTCGTAACGTAATTATTGGAAAATCATTTGGCGGACCAACAGTTACTAAAGATGGTGTTTCTGTTGCAAAAGAAATCGAATTAAAAGACCCATTAGAAAATATGGGCGCACAAATGGTAAAAGAAGTTGCTTCTAAAACCAATGATCTAGCGGGTGACGGAACTACAACTGCTACAGTTTTAGCTCAGGCTATCGTAAAAGAAGGTCTTAAAAACGTTGCTGCAGGTGCAAACCCAATGGATTTAAAACGCGGTATAGATAAAGCTGTTGAAGCTATCGTTGCCGACTTAGCAAAACAAGCTAAAGTGGTTGGAAGCGATTCTGACAAAATCAAACAAATTGCTTCTATCTCTGCAAATAACGACGAAGTTATTGGTGAATTAATCGCTACTGCTTTTGCAAAAGTGGGCAAAGAAGGTGTTATTACTGTTGAAGAAGCTAAAGGAACAGATACTTTCGTTGACGTTGTTGAAGGAATGCAGTTTGACAGAGGATACCTTTCTCCTTACTTCGTAACCAACCCAGAGAAGATGGAAGTTGAATTAGACTCTCCATACATCTTATTATACGACAAAAAAGTATCTTCTTTAAAAGAATTACTACCTGTTTTAGAGCCAGTTGCTCAATCAGGTAAACCATTATTGATTATTGCTGAAGATGTTGACGGAGAAGCTCTTTCTACATTAGTAGTAAACAAATTAAGAGGTGCTCTTAAAATTGCTGCTGTAAAAGCTCCAGGTTTTGGAGACAGAAGAAAAGCAATGTTAGAAGATATTGCAATCTTAACTGGTGGAACTGTAATTTCTGAAGAAAGAGGATATACTCTTGAAAATACAACTATCGAAATGTTAGGAAACGCAAAAAGAGTTTCTATCGACAAAGATAATACCACTATCGTAAGCGGTGCTGGTGAAGCTGATATCATCAAAAACAGAGTAAACCAAATTAAAGGTCAGATGGAAACTACAACATCTGATTATGATAAAGAAAAATTGCAAGAGCGTTTGGCTAAATTAGCTGGTGGTGTTGCTGTTCTTTATGTTGGTGCTGCTTCTGAAGTTGAAATGAAAGAGAAAAAAGACAGAGTTGATGATGCATTACACGCAACTCGTGCTGCTGTAGAAGAAGGAATTGTTGCCGGAGGTGGTGTTGCTTTATTAAGAGCAAAAGCTGCATTGGCAGAACTTAAAGCTGATAACGCTGACGAAGCAACTGGAATCCAGATTGTATCTCGCGCAGTTGAATCTCCATTAAGAACAATTGTAGAAAATGCAGGTCTTGAAGGTTCTGTAGTTGTTGCTAAAGTTTCTGAAGGTTCAGGTGACTTTGGATACAATGCAAAAACTGACGAATATGTAGATATGCTTACTGCTGGAATTATTGATCCTAAAAAAGTAACTCGTGTAGCTCTTGAAAACGCTGCATCTGTTTCTGGAATGATCTTAACTACAGAATGTGCATTAATTGATATTAAAGAAGAAAATGCCGGAGGCGGAATGCCAATGGGAGGCGGAATGCCAGGAATGATGTAATCGTTCTTTTCTTAAAACTTAAAACGCCAGATATAAATCTGGCGTTTTTTTTTGTTTGCCATGAATTTTCACGAATAATTTTTTCTAAATCTTGTCGAATATTTTTTTAGCCAACGATTAAAAGATTCTCATAGATTAATCCTTTTAATCCTCTAATCTGTGGCAAAAACAATTCGTGAAAATTCGTGTAATTCGTGGCAAATTTCCAGTCACAGATTAAAATATCCTCACAATTAAGCCTTTTAATTCTCTAATCTGTGACAAAAAATAATTCGCAAAAATTCGCAATTCGTGGCAAGCCTTTTTTTATTTTATGATTGTTTAACATTCTGTTTTTCATTAAAAAATCTGTTATTAATACCTTTGCGGTTCTATTTAAATTACAAAATGAGAAAATTCACAACTCACCTTCTATCTTTTACCTTTCTATTTCTCACAACTCTTTTACATTCTCAAACCAATAAAGATGCTTACGTAGTTTTGGTTTCTATGGATGGATTTCGCTGGGATTATCAAAAACAATTTAATCTTCCAAACTTAAAACAAATTGCAAAAGAAGGATCGCATGCCAAGTCTATGAAACCTTCTTACCCAAGTAAAACTTTCCCCAACCACTATTCTATTGTAACGGGACTTTATCCGGATCATCATGGCATTATCAATAATGTTTTTTATGATGCATCACTAAACGAATCATTTTCATTATCAAGTAAAACAAAAAACGATTCAAGATTTTATGGAGGCAATCCGATTTGGAATTTGGCCGAACAACAAGGCGTAAAAGCAGCTTCTTTCTTTTGGCCGGGTTCTGATATCGACAACAGAAATCCAAGTTATTACAAAAATTACGATAACAAAATTCCGTATGGTGCCAGAATCGACACCGTTTTAAAATGGTTACAGCTTCCGGAAAAACAACGCCCGCATTTAGTGACTTTGTATTTCGACCAACCGGATCATACCGGACATAATTTTGGCCCGCTTTCTCCTGAAAACAAAAAAATGGTCATCAAAATGGATTCTATTATGGGAGCTTTATCTCAAAGATTAGATCAATTGCCAATTGGAAAACAAATCAATTTAATCATAGTTTCAGATCACGGAATGGCTGATATCAGCAATGATAAAAAGGTGGCTGTTCTGAATTACCTAAAACCGGAATGGCTTGGTTACAAAGATGTAATTAATCCTATTATGAGTATTCAGGCAAAAGCCGGTTATCAGGATTCGATTGCTAAAGCTTTAAAAAAAGTACCTCATATTAAATTTTGGAAATCAACCGAAGTTCCTGAGAGACTTCATTACGGAACCAATCCGCGCGTGCATGATTTTGTTATCGAAGCCAAGAAAGGTTACAGTTTAGTTGGCAAAGAAAGTACACACATAAAAGGCGGAACGCACGGTTATGACAATGACGAGAAGGACATGCATGCCATTTTTTATGCAAAAGGCCCTGCTTTTAAAGTCGATAAAACAGTAAAAACATTTCAAAATGTTTCGGTTTATCCTTTAATAGCTCATATTTTAGGTTTGCAGATTGGTAAAATTGATGGAAAAATGAGTGATGTAGATTCGATGCTGGTTAATTAGCGGCAATTTGATAATTAGATAATTTAATTGCTTATAAACATATTAATTGCCTCCAGCTTTATATGGAGGCAATTCAAATTAGACTTCAACTGAATTTTCTAATCGACAAATTCTTTAATTATCAAATTGTCACATTCTCTAATTGCCAAAGTCTCCAATTAAAAATTAGTCGAAACAGAAACTGATTTCCAGCCCTCTAATTCACTTTGAACACTTGCTATTTTTTGGTTTGCCATATTATAAGCATCCTCCCCTAAAAACAAATGTAATGGCGGATTCTGATCCTGACTAGCTTTAATTAAAGCTTCAGCTAATTTTACAGGGTCTCCAGGCTGATTCTCGTTAATATTGTCTTTATGGGCACTTTCAGATTCTCTTACTTCTTTATAATCTGCAATCGGATTTTGAGGTAGTAATAAAGAGCTGTCTTTTAAGAAATCGGTTCTAAAATAACCCGGATAAACAATGGTTGCATGAACTCCAAATGATTTTACTTCAGCCGCTAAAGATTCTGTTAGTCCTGCAACTGCAAATTTTGTAGAACAGTAAATTCCCCATCCCGGAAATTCTCCATAATAACCTCCAACAGAAGAAATATTAAAAACATGTCCAGATCTCGCAGCACGCATATAAGGCATTGTATTTCTGATTACATTCAGCAATCCAAATACATTTACTTCGTAGTTCTTTCTTGATTCTGCATCAGTTAATTCTTCTAAAGCTCCTAGTAAGCCGTAACCTGCATTGTTTACCAAAACATCGATTGTTTTAAAATGATTTATGGCTTTATCAATTGCGTTTTTCACGCTGGATTCATTTACCAAATCCATTTCAAGAGGAAGAAAATTTTCTGATATGTTTCCTAATTCTTTTATTAAAGAAGCCTCACTTCTTGAAGTTGCAGCCACTTTAAATCCTTCTGCTAATAATTTTTTAGCTAATTCTAATCCTAATCCTTTTGAGGCTCCAGTAATGAACCAAACTTTGTTATTTCCCATGATTTTAATTTTTTACGTTATAATTACAGGACAAAGGTATGGGCGAAGTGTCTCTTAAATATTGAATGAATCAAACCATAAGTTACAAAAATCAAACAATTTCAGCTAAACGGTAGTTTTTAGGCGAAACCTGAACATTTTTCTTGAAGAAATTAATAAAATGAGAGGATTCGTCGAATCCCAGACACCAGGCAATTTCATTAATATTCCAGTTGGTTTGTTTCAGCAATATCATCGCTTCCTGAACAATTCGTTCTGAAATAATCTGAGAAGTTGTTTTTCCAGTTGTTTCTTTTAAAGATTTATTCAAATGATTGATGTGTACATTTAACTGATTTGCAAATTCAGACGGCGAACGAAAATTAATTTGCTGCGTGATAGATTCAATCGGAAACTGACGTTCTAATAATTCTAAAAACAAAGACGAAATTCGAATTGTAGCGTTCGATTTACTGTATAATGAAGTAGTTACGGTCTGGGTTTTGAGTGCGAGATGAATAATTTCAAAAACTAAATTTCGAAGCATATCATATTTAAAAGCATAATCTGAATTGATTTCGTCAAACATTCTTAAATAAATGATCTTCAAAGATTCGGCTAATTCTGCAGAAACCGGAACAACCGGATTTCCTCCGGGCTGAAACAATGGGTATTCTTTTAAATTTCCAAACTGACTAAAAAACGCATCCGTAAAAATGCAGAAAAATCCGGTTTGATTTTCATCGATATGTTCCCAGCTGTACGGAATCTGCGGATTTGCAAAAAATAATGCCTGATCGTCTATTGTAACGATTTTATCTGCATAATGCACTTTGTTTTTCCCTATAATCAAACTTATTTTGTAAAAGTCTTTTCTAGTATAAGGCAAAGGATTACAGGTACTCCCAACATAATCATCCAATTTAAAAACATTAAAATGTCCGATTTCTTTTTTAAGATTCTCGGGCATCCCTTTTATTTTAATTGTATAAAAATCTTCTAAAGTTTCTGTCAGTTTCATTTTGTAAAGTTACAAAAATCAATCTTACTTAATTAGATAATTTGACAATTTAGATAATGATTAACGCAACACATCTCTATGGAAAATTGTGATCTATAATTAAATTAAAACAATTATTAAGACACCACTTTATAAGTAGGATCATCAATCACATTTACATTAATAACCGCATCGGCATTTTTAAGCAATTGCCTGCAGTCTGCACTTAGGTGCTGCAATTCTATGGTTTTATTTTCCTGATTGTACTTTTTAGTCAGATTGTTTAAAGCTTCAATTGCCGACATATCAGAAACACGGCTCTCTTTAAAATCAATTATCACATGATCCGGATCGTTCACAACATCAAATTTTTCTAAAAAAGCAGTAATTGACCCGAAGAATAGCGGTCCGTAAATTTCATAATGTTTTATACCGTTTTCATCAATATAATGTCTGGCACGGATTCTTTTGGCACTTTCCCATGCAAAAACCAAAGCCGAAATAATAACACCAATTAAAACCGCTAAAGCCAAATTGTGCAATACAATAGTAATTAAAGCAACTAAAATCCCGACAAAAATATCGTGTCTTGGCATTTTATTGATAATCCTGAAACTTGCCCATTCAAAAGTGGTAATAGCAACCATCATCATAACGCCTACCAAAGCAGCCATTGGCAATTTTCCAATTACCGGTGCACCAAATAGTATAATTAATAAAATCGTCAAAGCAGCGATAATTCCAGAAAGTCTTGCTCTTGAACCAGCCCCCAGGTTTACTAAAGTCTGCGCAATCATAGGACAGCCGCCCATTCCGTAGAAAAAGCCGTTTAATATATTCGAGCTTCCTTGTGCGATGCACTCACGATTACTATTGCCCCTAGTTCCGGTAATTTCATCGACTAAATTCAGCGTAAGCAAACCTTCAGTCAAACCAACTGCGGCCACAATTACAGAATACGGAAATATCACTTTTAAAGTTTCAAAAGAAATAGGAATATTAGGAATATGAAAAGGAGGAAATCCCCCTTGAACTGATGCAATATCTTCAACGGTTTTGGTTTCGATATTAAAAATAATGACCAAAGCAAAAACAACCATAATTGCTACTAAAGATGCCGGAACTGCTTTTGTGATTTTTGGAAAAATTAAAACAATAGCAACTGTAAGCGCAACCAGACCAAGCATAATATACAACGGAGTTCCCTGAAGCCAGGAAACCTGACCGTTTACAATGGTTTTAAACTGCTCCAGCTGCGACATAAAAATCACGACCGCCAATCCGTTTACGAAACCAAACATAACGGGTTGAGGAACTAACCGAATAAATTTTCCGAGTTTAAAAAGTCCGATAAAAATTTGCACTACGCCTCCAAGTGCAACGGCAGCAAAAACATATTCTATTCCGTGCGACTTCATCAAAGCAATCAAAACGATTACCGTTGCTCCTGCTCCACCCGAAATCATTCCGGGTCTTCCGCCAAAAACAGCTGTAACTAAACCAGCAATAAAAGCGGCGTACAAACCAACCAAAGGGGGAAATCCAGCCAAAATAGCAAACGACAAAGATTCCGGGATCATTGTCATCGCAACCGTTAAACCGGCTAAAATTTCATTTTTGTAATTAACCTTTTGAGTAAAATCGAAGAGTTGGAAAGCTTTTTTCATAGGGCACAAATGTAAAAAATAATGCCCGAAAACGGAACAAAGCTTTTCAGCATGAAAAAGTCATGATAAAAAGCTATGTATAAAACAATTGTTATAGTTAACAGAATTGTTTTAAAAGTAAAATGAACAATGAAAGAATGAAACTTGTCATTTGAGTAGTTTTTATTTTTTAGATGAAATTATCGCACAAAACTATCTATAAAGCGAAATATACAGCTGCGTATTTTTACCTGTTTTGCATAATAAAATGTTAATCCAGACGAATGCAGGTATAGCCTAGACAATTTACATAATCAATAATATCGTTATATTGCGGTTCAACACCTTCTACACGCAATATTTTATCGCAGTCTTCGAGATCAAAATTGATTTTATAATCTGGAAACTGTGTCTGAATAACGGCTATGACATAATTTTTGTCTGATTCTTTGTAAACGTTTGTCTTAAAAACCTCAACAACCATAACTATATTATTTTAATTTTTAAATCTAAATTATTTTTGCTGAAAAAGATTGTACGATATCCCAACTCTAAAATATCCCTGCGCATCTTCTTTTTGATCGTAAACATATCGATTGGTACGTTCTCCCTTTTCGGTAATACGCGTACTTACAACGTTATTGACACCGGCTTTTACAAATGAAATTATTTTTGGCGTAAAGCAATATTCGTAGGTAATGCCGGATTTTAATTCCAGCTGATTGAGCTCGTAAACACCATTTAAATTTGAGGTGCTTAAATTTAAGTAAAAACTTTCAGAATTCAATTCTGTTCCCAGCGAAATTCTTCCATTTTCCAACAATTCCCTTCTAAACAAAAGCCGTTGCGGCAAAATAAAATCCATATCCCATTTTGAATCTTTAAATTTATGGTTCATAGAAAAAAGCGGTGTTACAGGAACGATCGAGGACGGATCTAACAATGCCAATGCTCCAACAGTAATAGTTGTGCTTGGCGTACGTTTCAGCACTATTACTGCTGATGCAAATCCTTTTACCCGTTGAAAATCATCTTCATTTCCGTCAAAGCTGATCGTAGCGTTATAAATAATCGGCTTTTTAAAAAGCGATGACATATAAGTTGCAGTCAAAGCTCCTGCCCAATAATGAAGCTCCTCACGTTCTCTTGAATAATTCTGAGTACTGTTGTAATTATAAATATCGCCAAACTCATAACTTTCGTATTTATATCGAACTGACGTGGTTAAAGCAAATCTTTTCGATTTTGTGGCATAAAAAGGCATATTAAAAGCGGCTTTAAAACGGTTATGGCTTTCAAATCGGCCTCTTTCAAAATTATTTCCAAATAAATCAGAATTGTAATTAGAAGGCCCTAATTGTTCATATTGTACATCAAAAGTTCGCGTTGTTGGAAATTTATCTACAATTGCTTTACCAAAAGTCTTGATGCCCGGCTCTTTTTCCTGCGCCATTATGTGCATTGAGGTAAAAACAATTAAAACCGAAATAATTCTTGATTTCATAAACTGGAATGTATAAGATTTGTTTTGGATGATACTTGAAATTCGGGTCAAAAGTAATCGAGCAGTACCTATTATAATAGAATATTTATACCAGTGGCGTATCATTTATACGAATGGCGTTTGTATAATTTCTACAACACAAATAGCTGCAAACTATAATATTAAACTAATTTTGCCGTTATGAAGATTCTCAAAATTTATCAAAACTTTTTTCTTAGAAACCTCATCGTACACACCTTTATAATTATGGTTATTTTGGCTTGTGTCTATGACGAAATAAAATTAGACGGTCATGACTGGCCTTATATGATCGAGAAAGTCTCAATTGGTTATTTTCCTTGTATTGTCTGGGTAACGATCTTTAATGTCTTTATCATCAGACCTTTTTTATTTAAAAAAAAGCTTAAAACATTTTTTGCCCTCTTTGTAATTTACTGGACTTCGTTTTACTTTTTCATGAACTGGTTTTTTCCGCTGGTTGGTTTAGGAAATTTCAAAACGCTTCAGATATTATCGCTGATTATCAACGGAATGTTTTTCTATTTTATGCATGTTGTTATTACCAAAAAAATCACAGATGCGGATAAGGATATTATGAATTTCAAATCAGAACTTTCGTTTTTAAAACAACAATTGAATCCGCATTTTTTATTGAATGCTATGAATAATCTCTACGGAGAATCTCTTTCAGAGCCGGATAAAGTTCCAGACCGAATCCTGAATCTTTCGGATATGCTGCGATACCAAATCGAAGCCACTAAAAAAGATTATGTTTTGGTTGAAGAGGAAATTGCTTTCGTAAAAAAATACATTGAATACTACACCTTTAGAAACGAACGTTTGAAGGTGACTCAAAAATTTGAAGGTGCTTTTGATGAAATCGAGATTCCGCCTTTATTCTTTTTACCTTTGGTTGAAAATGCGGTTAAATTCTCGGCCGAAACCGCCGAACCGTTTATTATATTAGACTTAAAAGTAAAATGCCGTAATTTGTCTTTTACGATAAAAAACAATTATCTGGACTCAGGATCGCGTCTTTCGAGTACCGGAATTGGAATTGAAAACCTAAAAAGACGTTTGGAAGTTTACGGCCTAAAACACGAATTAAGCTGTAGAAAAGAGAAAAATATGTTTGTAGTAAAATTAAATATATGGCATTTACCTACCGCTGTCTTATAATCGATGACGAATCGCCGGCACACAAAGCCTTGATTTCGCACATCTCTAAATTTGACGAACTGGAACATTCCGGAAGTGCTTTTAGTGGTATGGAAGCCGTAAAAATGCTTAATGCCAACCAATACGATATTATTTTCCTGGATATTAATATGCCTGTAATTTCGGGCGTAGAATTAATGGAACTACAGCCCAACCGACCGCTGACGATTGTCACCACAGCTTATTCTGATTTTGCGCTTTCGGCATACCAAAACGACGCGATCGATTATTTACTTAAACCCATTTCGCCCGAAAAATTTGCCAAAGCTATAGAGAAAGCCAAAACGTATTTCTCCGGAAACAGCCTTAAAAAAGAAGTCAATACCAACTCAAAAACACTCTCCTACCGCTTAAACGGACAAACAATCGACATGCCTCTTTCTGATATTATTTATATCGAAAGTCTGGGCAATTATATGAAACTCTACAGCACAAAACATAATTTACCTCATATTATTTATGGGTCGCTTTCGAGTATTTCTTCTGAAATCGACTGTAAAAGTTTTGTACAGGTGCATCGTTCTTTTATAGTAAACACAAACAAAATATCAGCGGTTACTTTTAAAAATCTTACTATGTCGAATGGAGAAATCATTCCTGTGGGCAGAAAGTATCAGATTTTATTGGACAATCTTTCGATTTGATAATTAGACAATTATGTAAAGATTGACTTTTTCTGACTTATATATATGGATATCATAGCAATAATAACACAGATTGTAATTATAAGTGTTCAAAACGCTAAACCTTCCTCCTAAAATAGCCAATTGCCCCAGTCGACCACAAAGCCAGAAAAATCAAAACAGGCTGAAAAAACAATCTTATTAAACGGGCTTGATCTGTGTCGAGTCCGAAGGCGGGAGTTCCGTTTAAGTATTGGGCGATATTACCTGGAAAAACCAACACGTAAAAAATTGCCAGCGCGATTCCGACTACTATTTTATATCGGGTTAGGAATAACATACTAAGACCTAAAGCAATTTCAACCACTCCGGAAAGAATTACAACCAGATCTTTATCCATGGGTATCCAATTGGGAACCTGCGCCTGAAAATCGGCTCTTTGAAAAGTAAAATGGCCAATAGCCGCTGTGATCATAAATAGCCCTAATAGAATTCTAAAAAAATCCTGTGTTTTAGTAGTTGGTATATTTCTCATCTTTAAGTGTTTGTTAGTTTGATTCAAAAACCTCAAATCAAATTTATAACATAATGCAATATAGTTCTTTGCATCGTCAGCATCGAAAAGTTGTGAAATATCCATGTTTATTAAACATACCCGCGGCTGAAAACCTAATTATATTTTTAACCAAAAGGCAAAAAAACCTTACTCAATCAAAAATAACTTCCATTAAAATAATTTTCTTACATAAATAATTACCTTCGCACTGCTATAAAACGCTAACCAAAATTTTTAAAACAATGTCCATTTTTAAATTATTATTTAAAAAATCAGATTTAGAATGTCCGCGATGTCTAGGAAAAGGATTTGTAGATTGGGAAGACATACAACGCTTAAAAAAAGAATTAAAATGGGTCCCCGCCCCCTGCGCTTACTGTGATGCCTCAGGAAAAACGACTAAAGAAATGCTTTCAAAAGTTCCCGTAGATACTGCATTCCTGACTATTGATCTGCCCGAATCTGAAATAGAAAAAATAAAAAATGGCGATACCAAAACGCTCAAAAAAGGACGCTTAAAAGAACTTTTTTTTGATGATTTAATAAAATATACCCTTCATCATCATCTTAACAAAAACATGGATGCCCAAAGCATTACCGATTTATACTTAAAAAACGAAGATTCAAACGCCTCTTTTTCTCTCGAACGGGAAAACCTGTTACAATACATTGAAAAAGTAATTAGATTAAGTAAATCCAACCCTGAATAATTATTCTAGTTAAAAAAACTTTACAGCTCTGCACCTTAAAAAAATAAAAAACAGGTATAAATACGCGCTGTCTGAATTTTATTTCGCTGTATACTTGTATGCAATAATTTTTATTTTAGAATATAGTTTTTTTTCACAAGAAAGCTTGTAAATTTTGTCACTTTTTTTTGGAACAAAAAGTGGGATTTCAAATCGCTGGTAACGATTAGAAATCCCACTTTTATTTTTTAGGGCTGCACTTTTACTAAATTTAGTTTACTCAATATCAATAATTAAAACTGAGAATTAACCCTAACCGAAGCCTTAATTAAGGCAAGGACTTTTATACTGCTTACGGGAAATTCTACCGTTTGATGATCCGGGTTTTGAGACACAAACTGCACATACGATTCACGATCTGACGGTTTTAAATATCGGGTCAAAAAGTATTCATTATCATCGTTTTTTACATAAATCAAATACATCTCGCCCCAAATAATATTTTCTTCGGGATTATTGATCTTCTTATATATTACAATATCACCGCTTCTAAGCAAAGGATACATACTGTCGCCTACAACATACAAAGCACCGTCGAACTCAGAAATTCTGGGAACATTTAAAAAACTAACGGCCTTTTGATTGTTATTTTCTCCAAACAAATCTACGATTCCGGCAGTACTTTGTACATCATAAATTGGAATATTATGACTTTGTGATTTTTCTGTTTTTTTGTAAAGCGTGCTTCTTTCATTTAAACTTTCGTAAGACAACATATCTCCATTCCCTTTTAAAAGCCATTCCAGATTAATATCCGGGTACTGTTTTAAGATATTTTCTAACTTATCCACCCCAATTGTTTTATTGTTCTTGAGCTGGCTTGCAAAAGAACCGTTTGACATTCCAACTTCCCTTTCAAAAGTCCTAACCCGAATACCTTTGTAATCTAAATACTGTTTGATCCTGTTTATTGTATTTTCCGCCATAATCTTCTTTTTTACAAAATATCTTACAATTGTTTGCGATTAAGAAATATCCTACTTATATTTGTCTTATTTTTAATACAAATAATGCAATGGACAAAAATATAAAATCTCAGCCAAGTTACAACCAAGATGTCTTAAAGATTATTAAAGAAAAGCACGGTTATTCTTACGACTATATTCGCAAATCCATTCGAGGTGACCGTGTAGGCATAATTTGCGATATTATTAAAGCCGAATACAAGAGGCTTGATAATGAATATAGAATTGTAAGAGAAAGTCAAGCCAAGAGATTAAGAGAGGAGATAAGAAAACAATAATATAAAATGGGTCCCGCTCTTTTCGCCATAAGAATTCATAAAATTTTATATAGAAGAATCCTAACTTCCTATAATAAACAATTATGAGAGGGACCCTAATAAATCTATTTGTGCAGTATGCAAATAATTAGATAAGCATCTGATCCTAGCCTGTCTAATGTATTTCCCTGAGAAGGCAAAGCCGTAAAATCATCTTACGGCTTTTGTTTTTTTAGGCTAAAAAGGTCTTCAACGCCTTTTTAAGATATAACTTTTCGGGTTTATTAATTTCTTCAATTACATAAATCCAGCTTTTTTCCAAGCTTACTTTTTTATAAAAATCTTGTATATAGGACCAATCTCCATTTTTATTTTCGTTTTTGCAGTTAATTGCAATTTCGATTACCGTAAGCCACAAAAACCAATATTTTCCGTTTTTAAATTCTTTAATAACAGCTTGTAAAACCATATCGTTTCCACTCTCAACAAATTTAGAATAACTAAGCAGGCCTATTCTCAAAGTATTAATATAATGTTCGGCTATTTTACTGTTTTTACTATTCATTTTAGTGAGCTGTATCGCTATATTCAGGAGTTTCAAAACTTCTTTCTTTTGTTCTTCGGGGGTTTTATCAAGATCGAGAAACCATAACGCATCTACATACTGATAACCCGGCCAGAATTTAAATGTACAGTTTTGATACAGCACGCTGTTAATTTCTTTGTTTTGAAGTAATGCCGTCATTTGTTTTTCATCTTGGGCATTAACCGCTATCAAAAGCCGGCTTCCTTTTATCTGAGGCTCCAGTTTTGACGAATGCACAAGCGCTTTACCAATCATAAAATCTTTTGTAATAGTTACAGAAGTATCTCTTTCGCCAATCGTCATTTTTCCAACGCTCACAGCACCGCGTGGCAGCAAATAAAAATCAGCATCACTAATAGTATCATTATAAAGAAAACAAACCCTGTAAATCTCAGCAAGACAGTTGATAAGAACCGAATAATTATCGGAATAAACCAGCAGGCAGTCAGAAGATATATTCCCTTTCAGCCGGTTATCATCGTTGATAATCCCAAACGCAATATCATAAAACTGCAAAAGCAATTCTTCCGCTTTCTGATGCTCTTTTTCAATCATCTTCGTGAATCCGAGTAAGTCGATATAGGCCAGAATTTTTTCCATAAAAATGATGTGGCTGCAAAGGCTCTATTTTATAAAATTGATTATTAATCTATTATCTATAAAATTATTATTATTTCACACAGATTCATCAGATTTAGCATCTTTTTTTATTACCCCAACCTGAAACCTGAAACTTGAAACAAAACCATATCTTTGCATCCTCCACGCCAAAAAACAAATTAAAGCCCGAAATCGATATGAAACGAGAACATTATATTCCCTTCAACAAGGAATTCTTACTCGAACAACAAATTGCAGCTTTCGCCGAAGACAAACAAAAGGCTGATGAATTTAAAAAATTATTCGAGATTATCGAACATTATTATCATTACGAATCTTTCAATCTTAATCGAAACCTAAAGCAAAACTACGCTTTATACGATCCGGATTTAAGCGAAAAAGAACGTGAAGGCTACATTGGTAAAAGTGACTTTTCGGTTTTTAAAGAAACTCTTCTTACCGTTTTAGACCGAGGAAATTATTACAGAATAGATCAGGAAACTTTAAGAGAAGCTTTTGAAGAATCAGATTTAATAGGTTTAAATCTGGCTATTGATTTTAATGCTTTTAAGGATTATGAATTGTATGTTCGAGGACACCACAAAGCAAAAGAAAAGGTCAAAAAATATTATTTCTGGAAAAAAGAGGTAGAGATTGAATATTACGATCGCGTTTTGATTTACCTTAATTACAGCGACGCCGATTATTTGACTAAAAAGAAAGTCAAATTAGGAAAAATGCCAATCGATCCGGGCTCTATCGCTTTAAAAATATTTAAGCGTGTTCCTAAAAACGATTTGGAAACGATTTTCCCTAATGCGGTTCCAAAAATGTCTATAAAAGATAAAATGTTACTTTGGGTTCCGGGAATTTTTGGAGGTATTTCGTTATTGAGTGCCAAAGTAATTCCGGCCTTATTAAATATGTACGAAGCCTATCAAACCGGCGAAACGATAGATTTACTAAATAGTAAAACATCTTTAAATCAGGGCTTAATTGCACTGGGAATCTTATCTGCTTACTGTTTCCGTCAGTACAACAATTTTGTAAACAAGAAAATTAGATATTCAAAAATGCTTGCAGACAGTTTGTATTTCAAAAATCTCGGAAACAACAGTGGTGCATTTTATTCGCTTTTAAATTCATCTGAAGAAGAGGCCCTAAAAGAAACGATTCTGGCGTATGCTTTTTTAAACCGAAGCCAAAACCCGATTACCGCCGAAGAATTGGACTTCCAAATTGAATCCTGGTTTGCTTCAAAATTAAAAACCGACTTAGATTTTGATGTAAACGATGCTTTGCTAAAACTAAAAAGCATTGGCCTCGGAATAGAAAACAACGGCAAATGGAGTGTTATCTCGCTAGGAGAATCACTAATTAAAATGGATGAATTGTGGGATAATGTTTTCGATTACAATCAGAAATAAATCTAGAGCATACGATTGAACTTAACTTTAAAAAAATGAAAGTATCTGATAATTCCGAAGGAGAGAAAAAATCAAGCTATAAATGTTCCTGCTGCGATGAAACTTTCGACGAAATGCCTTTGTGTTTTGGCAATGAATATCCGGCTTATTATTTTGCGATTCCTGCCGAAGAAAGAGAACAGCGAATTGAATATGGCGGCAGCTGGTGTTATGTCGATGAAGAACATTTTTTTCATCGGGGCAGATTGACCATTCCAATAATTGATTATCACGAAGATCTGGTTTTTAATGTCTGGACAACTATAAGCGAGGATAATTTTTGCCTGAGAATGGATTTGTGGGAAGATCCCGAACGAGTAAATCAGGAACCCTATTTTGGATGGATGCAGACCGATGTTCCCACTTATGGCAAAACAATTTCTCTTAAAACCGTTGCCATCGAACAAGAGTTAGGATTGATTCCCGAAATAAAAATGATCGAAGAAAATCATCCTTTAACAATTGATCAGGAAAACGGAATAAACTTTGAAAAAGCCGTCGCTATTGTCAATGAAATAATGAAAATACAGCACGGTAAAAGCTAAAGGAAATTTTATTAGATTTACGACAACTAACCTTAAAACCAAAACAATGAGAACATTAGATCAATGGTTTGCAGAATATGCCGTAAGTCATCAAAATCCAAAAAACAAAGCGATACATTATATTTGTGTTCCGGCGATTTACTTTTCTATCGTAGGCTTATTAATGAGTATTCCCAGTGGTGTTATTGCCAATACTTTAAAATTAAATGCACCTATTATCGAAAACTGGGCTTTTATCGTTTTGCTTTTTGTCCTTATTTTCTATATCCGGCTATCGATTTCAATGGCAGTTAAAATTGCTCTTTTTTCAGCAATTTGTCTTATTGTAAATTATTATATCAGCCAGATTTTTCCGTTGTGGATATTCTCGATTGGTGTTTTTGTAATTGCCTGGATCGGGCAGTTTTATGGCCATAATATCGAAGGAAAAAAACCTTCTTTCTTAAAAGATCTTCAGTTTCTGCTAATTGGTCCGGCTTGGGTTGTCGACAACTTATTTTCCAGAAAATAAGCGTTGCCATGAAAGCAGAAAGAACCAGCAGAACGGCTCAATACATGGCTTTTTTTAGAGCTTTAGAAACACAGCGTAATATAAACGACAGATTATTCTTGGATCCATACGCGGTTCATTTTCTGGATTCTAAATTAAGATGGGCCGCGCGTTTATCAAAATATTCGATTGTTTCAAAATACATAAGCAATACTATCAACAAAAAAATTCCGGGCGCCTTATCTTCGGGAATTGCCAGAACAAAATACATCGATGAATTGCTTCAAAAAGCGATTTCTAACGGAGCACAACAAGTTATAATTTTGGGAGCCGGTTTTGACACCAGAGCGGTGCGTCTTGATTTTCTAAAAACAATTCCGGTAATAGAAATCGATCATCCGAATACGTCAAATTATAAAGCCGAAATCTACAAGAAACGTATTGGTCAAATTCCCAAAAATGTCACTTTTCTTCAAATTGATTTTAATAAACAAAGTCTGGATCAATTGGCAATAGAACACCATTTAGATTTTTCTAAACCAACTGTTGTAATATGGGAAGGCGTAACCAATTATCTAACCGAAGAGGCTGTAAAAAGTACCTTTGCTTTCATTTCTAAATTTGCCCAAAACAGCTCTGTCATATTTACTTACGTACATAAAGATATACTTGACAATCCTGAATCATTTTTGGGTGGTAAAAAGCTTTTAGAAGACCTTGAGAGGTTAGAAGAACATTGGACCTTTGGCTTTAAGCCTGAAGAGTTACCTCAGTATTTAAATCTGTTTAACTTACAGCTTTTAGAAGACTTAGGTGCCGATGAATACCGTCAAAAATTCCTTCCTAATAGATCTGAAAAAGGATATGAATTTTACAGAACTGTTTTTGCGACAAAACAATAATTTTTATAACATTTCAAATTGCAGTACGGACAACCACACATAGATACCAAGATAAGCCTTTTTATTATTATTATTTTTCTTTTTATTGCAGTAATGACTTTCTCAATTGCGGTAATTACTATTGCAAGAAAATGGAATGTCATTAGCTTCTCAAAAGTTCTAAAATCAAATTTAACTTTATATGCTACGCTTGTTTTTATTTATATAATAAGTTTTCTTTTAAATATCTATATTCTAAATTTTAGCAGGAAAAATGATTTGATTGAAAAAATCACTTACTTATTATTTTTTATCATCTTATTGCGAATTCAAGCTTTTTTCTTTTTAGAATATTTTTATAAAAACACGAAAAACACCTTTTTTAAAATATATAAAGTATTAATTCTATCCTTTTATTCTCTTTCATTAGTTTATATATTGATTAATTATTTTCCTGACAATGCCTACGATAAATTTTTAACACATTCTAAAACTTACAATTATCAACCTGTTAACTACTCTAAAATATTATTAGACAGTTCAACATTAAAAATAGATTCAGCAATTTCTATTATTAATTACTACAGTGACAAAGAAGCAATTGAAAAAGATTTAGACTTTACCATTTATTTCAATTCTCATCATAAAGAAAATATTCCTTTTGCTTTTAAAGCTCTTGATTCTACAAATGAATTTGGAGGATCAAGCAGTCAAATAAAATACAAACAATTATATTTAAAAAAACTAAATGACACTATCAAAATCATTCTTAGGGAATATTCTAACAAAAGCCTAAGTTCGGATGGTCTTGTAAATACAGACACAATCATATTTATAAAAACAAAAACTACAATAACTCGTTATCCTTAAGAAGCATTTTTCAAAGAAAAGATAATTAAGAACAAATCTCCTGGTACTTTTTAAAAAATCAAAATCAATTAACTGACTAACAAGCACTTTATCGTTTACTAACAAAATCATTTTTTCTTCTCTTGAATAATTTCTGCTAATATTTTCTTAATAAAAAAAGTGAACTAAGGCATAATATATACTTTTACAATTCGTTAAGTATTTAAGAAATATTCTAACCAAAAACCACAAACGAATGAAAAAAATTACCATTTTATTATTTCTTTCCCTCATTAACAATGTGTTTTCTCAAAACGGAAAAATCTATTTAAAAATTCCAAAATTTAAAACAGGTGCCGAAAACACTTATGTTTACGAACCACCGACAGGTTTAGTAATAGAAAATAACTCTAAAGCCAATATTCTATATGCTTTTGATACTGATTACAGTGTAGATATAAGTCCATTAAAGAAAAGTGAAAAAGGTTATGAGTTTACTGCAAAAGTCCCGGATTCTGCCCGAACAATTTTAGTAGTTATAAGCGACTTGCAAAAAATTGCAGATAATAATAACAATAAAGGATATATCGTACATCTTAAAACACAAAATGAGTCTGAATTAGGCAAAACGCTGGCTAATGAAATTTTCATTCGATATTATGCTGTAAACGTATTGAAACTAGACCTGGATAATAAACCCGAAAACCTGGTTCTTGAATACGAAACTTTATTTAAAAAATACCCTGATTTAAAAAATGATAAATCTTATTTGAGTTACTTGTACAATCTGGAAAACGTTAAAAAAACGAAGCTTAAGGATGAGACAATAGCTTTTGCAACAAGATGCGTGAAGAAAAACAATGAAAACAGCTTAGTTACGGCCTATCATATATATGAAAATTATGGCATGCAAACAGATGCAGCAAAAATTAAAAAAGAGGTCTTAAAGAGATACCCAAACGGAGAAATGCAAAAAACGATGTTTATTCAAGGTTTTATGAACCATCCGAATAAGAGTGAAGCTTATGTTTTAGAATCAATAAATACGCTTAAAACAAAATTTAAAGATCATTCGAAAAGATCCTTAAGTTTTTTCTATGGAAATTTAGCACAAATATATCTGAGTAAAAAAGATCTTGAAAAAGCAAAATCAATCGAGCCTTATTTATATAATCCTTCAAATACATATAATGATGCTGCGTGGGTTTTGTCCGGAGGTTCATTAAAAGCTCCCGGTAAAGATCTTGACTTTGCGGCAACGATTTCTAAAAGATCATTGGACCTTTTGGAAGAAAAGAAAAAAGAGAATTTTTATCCGGAATATCAAAGCTTATATAATATGTATGCAGATACATACGCTCATATACTTTACAAACAAGGTAAATACAAAGAAGCATTTACATATCAGGACAGTTTAAGAAAAATTGACGGATTAGATTCCAATGGTAAAGAATGCTACTTAGCGATTCTTGAAAAAGTAAAAAGCCAGGGAGAAGTTAAAGAATACATTGAAAATGAAATCAATAGCAATAATGTTCCTCCCGCAATATTCCTTACCAAATTAAAAGAAATATACGTTGCACAAAACCTTCCTCTTGATGGTTATGAGAAATTTAAAGAAAAAGCAGATAAAAGCAATAAAGCAGCCAGAGCAAAAAATGTACTGGAGACTTTTGGTAATGCCACAGCAACTGATTTTGCCCTGAAAAATCTGGACGGAAAAGAAGTTAAACTTTCAGATTACAAAGGCAAAGTTGTGGTACTTGATTTCTGGGCAACATGGTGCGGTCCTTGCAAAGCTTCTTTCCCTAAAATGCAGGAACTAGTTACGCAATATAAAGACAAGGATGTCGCTTTTTTATTTATAAATACCTGGGAGAATAAAAAAGAAGATGAAGTTTTAAAAAATGTTACAAATTATATAACAGAAAAAAAATACGATTTTAATGTTGTTTTTGACTCTAAATCTGAAGTGGTGGCTGATTATAAAATAAAAGGAATTCCAACCTCTATTCTGATTGGGAAAAAAGGAAACATTCTATTTTCAGGCCATGCTAATGGCAGCTTAGGAGAAATGATTGATGAAGAATTAAAATAGATTTACTCTAAATATTAAAGTCTAAAATGCGCAGTAAAACTACTGCGCATTTTTTATTGGTATCTTTATTGAACTAAAAATCAATAGATTATTAATCCTAAAAAACATATCTTATGAAACTAACGTATTATGGTCATTCGTGTTTTTCTGTTTATGCTAATGGAAAACATCTTCTTTTTGACCCTTTTATTACACCAAATGAATTAGCAAAACACATCAATGTCGACGAAATAAAAGCCGATTATATTTTTATTTCACACGCGCATTACGATCATATTCTGGATGTTGAAAGAATTGCGAAAAACACGGGAGCAAAAGTGCTCGGGAATTTTGAAATTTACAATTGGCTTTTAAAAAACGGAATCGAAAATGCACACCCCATAAATCCGGGTGGAAAATTCAGTTTTGATTTTGGAACCGTAAAATGTGTTATAGCACAGCATCCGAGTAGTTTTATCGATGGAACTTACGGCGGTATTGCTACGGGTTTTGTACTCTCAACAGCTGATGGAAATTTTTATTACAGCGGCGATACTGCTTTGACTTTAGACATGAAACTGATTCCGAAATTTACGAAACTTGATTTTGCCGTTTTCCCAATTGGCGATGGTTTAACAATGGGAATTGAAGAAGCCATTGAAGCTTCTAAACTCGTTGAAGTTGATAAAATACTGGGCGTTCATTATGACACTTTTGGTTTCATAAAAATGGATCATCAAAAAGCTTTAAATGATTTTAAAAACGCTGATTTGAATCTTTATTTACCAAAAATTGGCGATACAATTGAGTTGTAGCATTTTCTATATTTCGTGAAAGATCTTTTTTGTTAGCGAAATAAAACAGAAAAATTTATACCCTGTTCTGCTAAAGCTTGATTTTAATTATTTTTTTCAAAAGGCATCAAAATTGTTTAGTAGTTCATTATTAACCAAAAAACTAAAAGTAATGAGTACATTAAAAATAGACGCTTCAAACTCTGAAACTCAATTTGCCGACATCTCTGGGCGAAAAATCGCTTATAGATCAATTGGCGAAGGAACTCCAATTATTTTAATTAACCGTTTTAGAGGAACGCTTGACACCTGGGACCCCTTGTTTTTGGATCTTCTGGCCGAAAAATATCAGGTTATCACTTTTGATTATTCCGGAATTGGCTATTCGACGGGGAAATTACCTTCCGATATTAAAGAAGTCGCTAAAGATGTAAAGGATCTTGCTGATTTTCTTAAAATCAAAAAAACAGCTTTAATGGGCTGGTCTTACGGCGGACTGGTAACACAAGCTGCCACTTTTGAATATCCTGAGCTTACAACACACACCGTATTACTAGGAACAGGTCCTGTGGGAGAAAGGGTTGTACCGCTGGAGCAGGCTTTTCTGGATGCAGCTTTAAAACCTGTTAACGATTTTAATGATGAAATTGTACTCTTCTTTGAGCCAGAATCTGAAGAAAGTAAAAAAGCGGCAAAATCGTCTCACGATCGAATTGCTAAAAGAATTGACGTTTCTAAAATCCCATCTACAATGGACATTTTTCAATTGTACTTTGCAGGAGGCGAAGGTGCCGTTGCTGACAAAGACAATTTTAGAGCCAAATTAAAAACAACAAAAACACCAATATTAATTATTTCCGGAGATCACGATATTAGTTTTGCTGTAGAAAATTGGTATCCGCTGACCAAACAGCTTCCAACATCACAGCTAATTGTGCTGCCACAAACAGGTCATGCTCCTCAGCATCAAAATATTCCACTAGTGGTCAATTACATCGATAATTTTCTACAGAATACAAAATAGATTTCCGGAAATTTCTATTCTTCTTTAAAATTAATCATCACTTTTACATGTTCAAACAACTCCGGGAATTCTTTTTTAAAGGTTTCCGGAGTTTCAAAAAAGTGTTCCAAAAGAACAGCCAGAAATTCGAATTTATTGGTATAGGCATATTCTCTAAAATACTGCTTTTGTTTTAATTGGTTCCTTAAATTTTCCTCATCAAAATATTTCTCAATTTCACTGAATTCATCAAAGAAAATAATTGCATTTGGATCTCTGCTTTTTCTTGAATTATAATGCAGAACATGTGCAAATTCATGTAATCCGAGGTTTATGTTGTCTTTTGTCTGATGTCCGCTTAAAAAATCTTCCCAGGAAAAAACCACTGTTTTAGCCCTTGGATTGTATTCTCCTTTATGGTATTCGTCGTTAATAATCGAATAATAAACGGACGGATATACAATGATGCTTTCAAATAATTCAATAAGATACTTTCTCATTCCAAAAGTGAGCATCACATAAGTTCCGGCAATAATCAATTTCATTTCCTGAGTAACTTCAACGTCTTTTCCGTCAAAATTATAATGATTCAGGAAACAATAAATTCGATGTTCAAAATAACTCTTTCTTTTATCTGAAAGCTGGGTATAAAAAGGGAATTCTTTACTTAAAAAGATTTTGTCTTTAAGCACCATTTTCTTCAAAATAGGATTCCAAAATAAGAATAATGGTTTATTGAACATCAACATATAAGCTGGTTCAATGACTCTAAAAACAATAATTACC
Source organism: Flavobacterium johnsoniae (assembly GCF_001879205.1). Lineage (GTDB taxonomy): Bacteria > Bacteroidota > Bacteroidia > Flavobacteriales > Flavobacteriaceae > Flavobacterium > Flavobacterium johnsoniae_A. The sequence continues at coordinate 181,523 of NZ_MLFK01000006.1, read as the reverse complement.
AGAAATATAAAACCAAATAAAACAGCAAGAAATAATAATGCAAACATAAAACAAGATAGGATTTGGGATGAAACATGCATTATAAGCACCTAAATATGCTGTCTCTATTTCGCTAAAATAACAAATTAAAAGACTAAAAACTAAATTCTTAAATCCTTACCTAAAGCGATATTATTCCTTTTATTATTTATTAGTTGCTGCTTAAAGCCAAGCCTTAACTGATATCTTACCTAAGTAGAATTTAATTCCCGTCAAAAAACAGAGAGCTTTATTAGTAACTCCCTTAATTGGAATTAAATATTTCTTTATATTAGCCTCTAAACAACCAATCAAAACATAAAAAACTATGAAAAAAAACAACTTATTAGTATTTACCTTTAGCATAATTGCTATCATTTTAGGCGTAACATTGTTTAAACAATTTGACTTTAAAAATCTAACATTTGAGAAACCAGCGCTTGCAGTTGTTTATATAATTGTTTTTGTTTTTTCAGTTTTTGCTATAATTAAAAACTCTAAGAAACAATCTTAAAATAAAAAAAGACCTATTTCAAAACGAAATAAGTCTTTATAGTGACCGCGGAGGGGTTCGAACCCCCAACCCTCAGAGCCGAAATCTGATATTCTATCCAGTTGAACTACGCGGTCAAAAATATTAAATTTTCAATTTTTTATCCCGAAGTTTCGGGACCAAATTCCAATTTAGCTTTGGAATTTGGAATTTTATATTGGATTTTTTTACGAAAGTAACTTCTTAACAATTGTAGAGATTGTTTTTCCTTCAGCAGTTCCGCCTAATTGAGCAGAAGCTAATCCCATAACTTTACCCATTGAAGCAATTCCTGAAGCTCCTGTTTCTGCAATAATTTTTGCAATTACTGCTTCTACTTCTTCTTCGCTTAACTGAGCTGGTAAAAACTTCTCGATTACAGCAACCTGAGCTAATTCTGGTTCAGCTAAATCAGCGCGGTTTTGCTCTGTAAAAATTCTTGCGCTTTCTTTACGGGTTTTAACTAATCTTTGAAGCAATTTAATTTCTTCATCTTCTGACAAATCTTCTTTAGATCCCGAAGAAGTTGAAGCTAATAACAATTCAGATTTAATTGCTCTTAAAGCCTCTAACGCTACTGTATCTTTTGCTTTCATGGCCGTTTTGATCTCGTCCATGATCTTTGCTTGTAAACTCATCTTTTTATTTTTTATTTATATAAGCCAACTGCTTATAAATTGATATTGCATTGAAAGTATTCTCGCCTCGGCTCGAACTGACAACAGAATTAACTTTAAAAGTTAAGTAAAGAAGTCAAATTTCTAAATTCTGTGCGAAGATAAAAAAAATAACCCGAAAATTAAATCCAATTTTCGGGCTATCCTAATATTATGATTGTAAATTTAATCTACGTTGTCGTGCAAAAATGAATTGTTTGAACGCAATTGCAAATCGTTGTTACTATCTGTTCCAACCGAAATTCTTGAATTTGTATTGTTTGACTGAGAATTCGACAAATCGATTCCTAATCTTTTATAAGCCGGTTCTTTTTCCAACTCATCAATTCTTGAAACATTATTGTGGAATTTATAATTAAATTCTTTTAGTTTCTTTCTTCTTTCTTCTGCTCTTAAGCGTAAAGTCTCTTCAATTGTTAATTCAAGTGGAGAAACTTCAGAAGTTGTAGAAAAATCAGGCTGGCTTGCAAAATCAACTCTTGGTTTTAAAGTAATGTTCAATTCCTCAGGAACAACATCTTCAACTACTTTTTCAACTGGTTTAGAAGCCATTAAATCATTTTCAACTTCCATATATTCTTCCAACGAATACTTGATGATTCCGTTATCAGAAAGTTCCGTTACCGGTACAAATGAAACTGGATCGTTTACTTTAATATTACGAGTTTCGTTTGAAAGTTCAAAAACAATTTTATTATCTTGTTCTGCAACCGGCTCTCTTTTAACTTCAGGCTCAGATCTGAAAAGCGGTAAATCAAATGAAAAAGTAGTTTGTTCTTCTCTCTCAAAAGTTCTCTGCTGTACAGGTTTTACTTCCTGAATAGTTTCTGCTGCCGGTGCCGGAGTAGAAATTTTAAAATCAATATCAGTAATTGGCGAAACAATTTCAAAAGTTACATCCAGGTTTTTAATAAACTCAGACATTACTACCAATTCTTCCTGATTGATTGTTGGTGTTTTTACTGGCGCAGCTGGAGTTTGTACTACGGGAGCAACCGTATCTTCCATTAAATCAAAAACAATTTTCTCTTCTGATTTTGCAGTAGGTGTTTCAGCATTTAAATCAAAAGAAGTCAATGTTCTATTGGTTAGATTATGAACACTTCTCTGCTCATCTTCTAACGTATGAATGATTTTTTTAGGCTCAGTATTAACGATTTCGTTTTGCTGTTCAACATCAAAACCGGTAGCAATAATAGTTACTGCAATAGCCTCACCAAGAGTTTCGTCTTCACCAACTCCCATGATAATATTGGCATTATAACCTGCTTCTGCCTGAATGTGATCGTTGATTTCTCCAATCTCATCAAGCGTTATTTCGTTAGATCCAGAAACGATAAGCAACAATACGTTTTTGGCTCCTGTAATTTTATTGTCATTTAATAACGGAGAATCTAATGCTGATACAATAGCATCTTTTGCTCTGTTTTCACCTTCTGATACTGCAGATCCCATGATCGCTGTTCCGCTGTTTGCCAAAACAGTTTTAGCGTCACGTAAATCGATATTTTGAGTATAGTGGTGCGTAATTACTTCGGCAATACCTCTTGAGGCTGTTGCCAAAACTTCGTCTGCTTTAGAGAATCCTGCTTTAAAACCAAGATTTCCATAAACCTCTCTTAATTTGTTATTATTAATTACAATTAAAGAGTCAACTTGTTTACGTAATTTTTCGATTCCTAATAAAGCTTGTTCCTGACGCACTTTCCCTTCAAACTGAAAAGGAATTGTCACGATACCAACTGTAAGAATTTCTCTTTCTTTTGCTAATTGTGCGATTACCGGAGCAGCACCTGTACCGGTTCCACCACCCATACCGGCTGTAATAAATACCATCTTGGTACCACGATCTAACATTTTCTCAATGTCAGCGATACTCTCAATAGCAGACTGCTGTCCAACATCAGGATTTGCTCCTGCTCCCAGACCTTCTGTTAAATTCATCCCTAACTGAATTTTGTTAGGCACCGAACTGTTCTGCAGTGCTTGTGAATCGGTATTACAAACTATAAAATCAACACCTTTAATACCTTGTTTAAACATGTGGTTAATAGCGTTACTACCACCTCCACCTACACCTATTACTTTGATTACATTTGATTGGTTTTTTGGTAAATCAAATGAAATACTTCCAAATTCTGAGTTGCTCATCATCTTTTTGGTTTTTGAAATTCTTATTTAGTACATTTTTTACTTCTTGACTTGGGGCAAAAAGTAATCCTTTTCTCTTTTTATTCTTGTTATTCTGCGTTGTCTAAAAAATCTTTGATTTTATCGACATATCTATCAAAAAATGATCTTCTAATTTTTGTTTCCGTAGATTCCGCTTCAACCTTTGCTGCTGTTTTAACTTCTCTTGTTTCTTCAAAGGTTTCTACTTGTTCAACGTAGTTTTCTTCAACTTCGTATCGCTGCACCGGCGGAGGAACATTTCTGTAAACTACTTTTGGCTGCTCATTAACGATTTCCATTCTAACGGCGCTTTGCGTGCTGTTTTCGATACTGTTCATTACCAAACCTACAGCTGTTGCAAATAATGGACTTGAGATTTCTTCGCTTGAGTTTCCGGCTAAATGCTCGTTTGGATATCCAATTCTGGTATCCATACCAGTAATATATTCTACTAATTGTTTAATATGTTTTAGCTGTGCACCGCCGCCCGTAAGAACAATTCCTGCAATTAATTTTTTGCGGGGATCTTCGTGTCCGTAAGCTTTAATTTCTGCAAAAACCTGTTCTACAATTTCCACCACACGGGCGTGAATAATTTTAGAAAGATTTTTTAATGAAATTTCTTTTGGTTCTCTGCCTCTTAAACCTGGAATAGAAACAATTTCATTGTCTTTATTTTCTCCCGGCCAAGCCGATCCGAATTTTATTTTTAAAAGTTCAGCTTGCTTTTCGATAATCGAACAGCCTTCTTTAATATCATCTGTAATTACATTTCCTCCAAAAGGAATCACAGCAGTATGACGAATAATTCCGTCTTTAAAAATAGCCAAATCTGTTGTTCCGCCTCCAATATCGATAAGCGCAACACCAGCTTCTTTTTCTTCCTGACTTAAAACTGCATCTGCCGAAGCTAATGGTTCTAATGTTAATCCTGATAATTCGATTCCTGAACTTTGAATACATCTTCCAACATTTCTGATGGATGATGCCTGTCCTACCACTACGTGAAAACTAGATTCTAATCTTCCGCCGTACATTCCGATAGGTTCTTTTATTTCAGACTGCCCGTCAATTTTAAACTCTTGCGGCAAAACGTGAATAATCTCTTCTCCCGGTAACATAGCCAGTTTATTAACCTGATCGATTAAAAGCTGAATGTCTTTTTCTCCAATTACTTCTTCCGGGTTATTTCGGCTTATGTAATCTGTATGCTGAATACTTCTGATGTGCTGTCCGGCGATACCCACAACAACATCTTTTATTTTATAACCTGAATTATTTTCGGCTTCAAGTATTGCTTGCTGAATGGATTGAATAGTTTGCGTAATGTTGTTTACAACACCTCGTGCAACTCCCAGACTTTTGGATTTACCAATACCCAAAATTTCCAACTTTCCATACTCATTTTTCTTGCCGATCATGGCAACTATCTTTGTCGTTCCAATATCTAGACCTACTGCAATGTTATCTTTTTCCATTTTCTATTATTTTGTGCAAACTACTTGTTCCGTAAACCTAAGGTCAATCTTACTGTATTTATATAACGAACTATCTAAAACCGCTTTTTGAAAAAAGGCTTTATAGTTATTAAATTTTTTATCAACATTCATCGTACGACCAAAATCTATGATGTAATCATAGTTTCGGTTAAACATTTTTAGGCTGCCATTCGGCATAATTTGTATCGCAATGATGTTTTTTTTCAAAAACGCATCGTCGTAAATTGTGCGAAATAAAGCAGCTAAATCTTCGTTATTTTTTTCATTTATTGCCCCGGAAATAAGAGGAACTCGCGCCGTAAAATTATCTGACAAGGGCATTTTATTACCCTCATAGTCAATATAAAAAGAGTGATCACCATCATAAACTCTCGCTATTGGTGTCTTCTGTTTTACTACCGCTTTTAGAACACCATCGATACTTACAAAAACATCTGACTTCTCAATCATGTCTTGCGTATCCAGGGTTTTCTCTATCTTATTCAAATCTAGTTCATCTTTTCTAATACTGGAAGCGTCTCTTTTATTTTCTATCAACAATTTATTAACCGTTTCCGGCTTAACGAAAAGCGTATTTTCTCCTACAAAAACAACCATAGATTTTTTCAATTTTCTATCTCCATTTCGATGCTGCGCGAAAGAATATAGAAAAAGAACAAGCCCTAAAATGAGTACTAATCGAATATTTGTCCAATTAAATATTTTCATTTAGCATTTTTTTAATTGACGGTACCATTTCACCAATATCACCAGCCCCTATTGTTACAATTATTGGCGCATCACTGGCTTTGATTTCCGCTAATAAATCTTCTTTTGCAACAATTTTTTTATTCGAATTTGTCATTTTACCTAACAGCCATTGCGATGTAATTCCTTCCATCGGTAATTCGCGTGCCGGATAAATATCCATTAAAAACACTTCATCAAACTGTGATAAACTTGCTGCAAATCCATCAGCAAAATCCCTTGTTCTGCTAAATAAATGCGGCTGAAAAACCGCCAGTACTTTACGCCCCGGATACAATTCCCTAACTGCTTGATGAACAGCGTTTATTTCTGTTGGATGATGTGCATAATCATCTATATAAACTAAATTTTCAGATTTAATCTGATAAGAAAAACGTCTTCTGATGCCGTTAAACGAGGCAATAGCTCTTGCAATGGCCTCGGTCGGGGTGCCATAAGTTTTTGCCATCGCAATAGCCATTAACCCATTCATTAAATTGTGTTTTCCTGGCAGTCCGAAATGCAGGTCTTTTATAATTTCTGAAGGCGTCTGCACATCAAAAACATAACTTCCATCCTCGATTCGAACATTATATGCTTTATAAACAGCATCCTCATTTATAGCACATTGAACACCTTCAAGAGGCAATTCTCTGGTTATAAACAATTTATTTTTATCTTCTACTTTTGATGCAAACTCAACAAACGAAGCCTCAATTGCATCGCTTGTTCCGTAAATATCCAAATGATCTGCGTCCATTGAGGTTATACAGGCAATATTTGGATGCAGGTGCAAAAATGAACGATCAAATTCATCTGCTTCTACAACTGTAACGGTTTTTCCGGTTCCTATTAAATTAGAATTATAATTTTCTACAATACCGCCCACAAATGCCGTAACATCTGCTCCGCTTTCGTATAAAATATGTCCTAAAATACTTGAAGTTGTTGTTTTACCGTGTGTTCCGGCAACTGCAAAACTAAAAGTATCTTTCGTGATAATTCCTAAAACCTCTGCACGCTTTTTAATCTCGTAATTTCTTTCGATAAAATAATTCCATTCTGAATGTGATTTTGGAACAGCAGGCGTAAAAATAACCAGTGTGTTCTCTACAAAATAGTCACTCGGAATCAAATTAATATTATCTTCAAAATGAATATCAATACCACTTTCGATTAATTCGCTTGTAAGCATTGACGGCGTTTTGTCGTAACCCGAAACCTGTTTCCCGATATACTTAAAATAGCGGGCCAGGGCACTCATTCCGATGCCTCCAATACCAATAAAATAAACGTTTTGTATTTGATTTAAATTCATTTTTAATTTTTGCTTTAAGCATTACGCTTTAGGCTTTAAGCCGTAAAACTTTATCCTTTAATTTTATCTTCAAACCTATTTACTGCTTTTCACCTCATAAAAAACTAGTAATTAAGCCGTTGTGTTTTTTCTGTTCTTATTTGACCAAATTGCCTAAAATAACATGCTGCTTTTCTCTAAATGTTTCACAATTTTTAGAAAAAGTTATATTATAACAACTTTTTAATCTCCTCTACAATCACTTTTACTGCATCCGGACGGGCCAGTTTTTTAATATTTGCACTTAATTGTTTTTGTTTTCCGTCATCTTTCAGCAGCGCTTCAAAAACAATGCTAAACTGACTTTCCAACTCAGATTCTTTCAACAAAATTGCACCTTTTGCATCTACAATTGCTTGTGCATTTTTAGTTTGGTGATCCTCAGCAACATTGGGCGAAGGAATAAATATTACTGGTTTACCCACAATACATAATTCTGAAACTGATGATGCTCCTGCTCTCGAAATAATCACATCCGCAGCAGCGTATACAAAATCCATTCTTTCGATGAAATCAACTACTCTAACGTTTTGTTGATTGTGTTTTTTATATTCTTCAAAATATAGTTTTCCGCACTGCCAGATTACCTGAACGTCCTGTGAAAGAAAATTTGGCAATTCTTTTTCGATTAGCTGATTGATTCTTCGTGCACCTAAACTTCCTCCTAAAACCAGTAATGTTTTTTTATTCGGATCTAAACCATAAAAAGCAATTGCTTCATTGCGTTTACTATCAATATCAATTAAATCCTGACGAACCGGATTTCCAGTTAGAACTATTTTCTCTTTTGGAAAAAACCTTTCTAAATTTTCATAAGCCACACAAATTGCATTTGCTTTTTTGCTCAACAATTTATTGGTAATTCCCGGAAAAGAATTCTGTTCCTGAATCACTGTCGGGATTCCCGCCCCGCCTGCCGCCTGCAATAAAGGTCCGCTGGCAAAACCTCCGGTTCCTATTACTACATTTGGCTTAAACTGCCTGATGATTCTTCTTGATTCTAACAAACTTGTTGCTAATTTTAGAGGAAACATCATATTTTGAAGCGTGAGTTTTCTTTGCAAACCTGCAATCCACAACCCTTTTATTTCATAACCAGCCTGAGGCACTTTTTGCATTTCCATTTTGTCCTTGGCTCCAACAAAAAGAAATTCAGCATCAGGAAATTGTAATTTTAATTCATTTGCAATCGCAATTGCAGGATAGATATGCCCTCCTGTACCGCCACCGCTTAATATGAATTTATATTTTGACATCTTTTAAAAAGTTTTAACGCTTTAAAAACTATTGTTTTTATTCTTTTATTTATTTAAAACCGCATTCATTGGGTTTCTTGAATTATCCTCGATAGAATACATGGCTTCGTCTTCGTAAATTTCTTCTCTTTCATCAACTGGCAGATCATCTTCGGCCAATTCTTTATCTATTAAACGTTGAAGCGCTTCTCTTCTTCTTTCTTTTTCTTCCTGTTCTTCGGCGATTTCTTCATCTTTCTTGGTTACGCTAATAATGATCCCAAGAGAAAAACAAGTCATCCAGATAGAACTACCTCCAGAGCTTATCAATGGAAGCGTCTGTCCTGTCACCGGCAGTAATTCGACTGCAACTGCCATATTAATCATCGCCTGAAATATCATGGGGAATCCGAGGCCTACGACGACTAACTTACCAAATAATGTATTGGCTTTGTGCGACGCAATCACAAATCGAAACAGCAGCAACAAATAGAGCACTAATATCGAAACTCCTCCTACTAAACCATATTCTTCTACTACAATGGCATAAATAAAATCCGAAGACGACTGCGGTAAAAAGTTTTTCTGAACACTTTTCCCCGGACCTAATCCGCCCAATCTTCCGGATGCAATAGCAATTTTTGCTTTTTCTATTTGATAATCATCTTCATCCGGCTTATCAGTGGTAAAGTTCATGATACGACTTTCCCAAGTTGATACCCTGCTGAAAAATCTTGACTCCGGAAATGCTTTGGCTACCAAAAGGAAAAAAGCCAGCATGGCAATTCCTGAACCTATAATAAAACCAATATATTTTAATGGATATTTACCGATAAACGTAAGCATCATTACCATAGAAAAAATCAACGCAGTGGTCGAAAAGTTGGCTGGTAATATTAATGCCAAAGTAATAAATACCGGAACCCAAAGCTGAATTAATGAGGTTTGAAACGGTTCATTTTCTTCTTTGGTTTTTGACAAATACCGTGCTACATAAATAAACAATACGCTTGCCGCCAAAGTCGAAGTTTGAAACGTAATTCCGATAAACGGCACCTGAATCCAACGACTTGCATTTGCTCCTGCAATTACAGTTCCCTTTAATAAAGTATACAATAACAAAAGCCAAACTACCGGAAGCGCAATTTTAGAAATCGCTCTAAAATAATGATACGGCACTTTGTGAACCCAGTAAATAATCAAGAAACCAATACAAACATGCGCCAAATGTTTTACCAAATAACCCAATGTATTTCCGGTTCCGTGACCTATATATGCCAGATTACTACTCGCACTAAAAACAGGCATAAACGAAAACAACGCCAATAAAGCCACGAATGACCATATTACCCTATCTCCTTTTAGTTTGTTTACTAATTCCTTCATTGTTTTTAGTTTCAGGTTTCTTTTATTTCAGGTTTCAGGTTCCTCGTAACGTGAAACCTGAAACTTGAAACTTTTATTTTATAAGTTATGAACCGCTTGTTTAAACTGCTTTCCACGATCTTCGTAGTTTTCGAATAAATCGAAACTTGCGCAGGCTGGGGACAATAAAACGGCATCACCTTTTTCTGTTAATCTTTGTGCTGTTTTTACAGCATCATTCATATTATTAACTTCAACCATAATATCAACCACGTCTCCAAAAGCATTAATAATTTTGTGATTATCAACCCCAAGGCATATAATTGCTTTTACTTTTTCACGAACCAATGACATTAATTCATTGTAATCATTTCCTTTATCAACCCCTCCAACAATCCAAACCGTTGGCACGTTCATGCTGTCAAGAGCAAAGAAAGTAGCATTTACATTTGTTGCTTTAGAATCGTTGATGTATTGTACATTTTGGATTTTCAATACTTTCTCTAAACGGTGTTCAACACCTTGAAAATTGGATAAACTTTCGCGTATTGTTGCATTTCTAATTTGCATCAATTTTGCTACAGAGCTTGCTGCCATTGCGTTTTTCATATTATGTTTTCCTTCTAACGCAATGTATTCTGTTTCCATTGTAAACTCTTCTTGGTTGATCTTTATTTCCATTTTGTTGTTATTTATAGAAGCCCCTTCACTGAATGATTTAGTCAATGAAAAAGGAATTAATTTTGCTTTTGTTTTGTTCTCTTTTAACCATTCTGCGCTTGCCTCATCGTCTGCATCATAAATGAGATAATCACTTTCGGTTTGATTCATCGTTATTCGAAACTTTGAATTGATATAATTCTGATATTTATATTCATATCGATCCAGATGATCTGGACTAATATTGGTTATAATAGCAATATCTGGTCTGTAATCTATAATTCCGTCTAACTGAAAACTGCTTAATTCAAGAACGTATGCGTCAAATTTATTTTCGGCTACCTGCCAGGCAAAACTTTTACCTATGTTACCTCCCAAACCTACATTTAATCCCGCTGATTTAAGCAAATGATAGGTTAGCATTGTGGTGGTCGTTTTACCATTACTTCCCGTAATTCCAATTGTCATTGCTTCCGTAAAAGGCTTTGCAAATTCAATTTCCGAAATTACTTTCACCCCCGCCGCAACCAGCTTTTTTACTATGGGGGACTTCTCCGGAATTCCGGGGCTTTTCATCACTACATCAGCATTTAGAATTAAATCTTCTGTGTGCTGTTCTTCCTCCCAGGCAATTTTATTAATGATAAGAACTTCCTTGTAACTCTCTTTTATCTTTCCAAAATCAGATACAAAAACTTCATATCCTTGTTTCTTTCCGAGAATAGCTGTACCTACACCGCTTTCTCCTCCTCCTAACACTACTAGCCTCATCTATCTTAATTTTAAGGTAACAATTGACAATATGGCCAGCATGACAGCAACAATCCAGAAACGAGTCACAATTTTACTTTCATGATATCCTTTTTTCTGATAATGATGATGCAGAGGTGACATCAGAAATATTCTTCGCCCTTCTCCAAAACGTTTTTTAGTATACTTAAAATAACTTACCTGAATAATTACTGAAGCGCTTTCTGCAAGGAAAATACCGCAGAACAACACAATTAATATTTCTTTACGAACTGCAATTGCTAAAACGGCAATAATTCCTCCGATGGTTAAACTTCCTGTATCTCCCATAAAAACAGATGCCGGAAATGAGTTATACCAAAGAAACCCAATTAATGCCCCCACAAAAGCCGATATAAAAACCGTCATTTCTCCGGAATTGGGGATGTACATTATATTTAAATAGTTCGAAAAAATAATATTTCCAGAAACAAACGTAAATATTCCGAGTGCGAGCACTGACACTGCGGAGGTTCCGGCAGCGAGTCCATCAATTCCATCTGTTAAATTAGCTCCGTTTGAAACAGCCGTGATAATAAAAATTACTACTGGTATAAATACTAACCAAGCCCATTTTTCGTATCCATCCCCCATAAACGATAAAACTTCAGCATAATCAAATTCGTTGTTTTTTACGAACGGAATTGTTGTTGCCGTAGATTTTTCTTCTACAGGCGCCGGAAGTACAACTGCTGTATTAGCGACAGTTTTAAAAACATCTGTACGACCTGTATCTGTTCTAACTGTTACAGCAGGGTTAAAATAAAGAACCGCTCCCACAATTATTCCAAGACCCACCTGACCAATTACTTTAAAAATCCCTTTTAAACCTTGTTTATCTTTTTTGAATATTTTGATATAATCATCTACAAAGCCAATAGTTCCCATCCATAACGTCGTTACGATAAGCAATACGATATAAATATTATGCAGTCTTGCGAATAACAAAACCGGAACCAATGTTGCAAAAATAATGATCAAACCACCCATAGTAGGCGTACCTGCTTTTTCATTTTGACCTGCAAGACCAAGCTCACGCACTGTTTCTCCAACTTGCTGACGGCGTAAAAAATTAATAATTCTTTTTCCGTAAATGGTTGACAACAGCAGCGAAAGCATAAATGCTAACGCTGATCTAAATGTGATGTACTGAAAAACTCCTGTTCCAGGCACATCCAGTGTTTTGTCAAAATATTCAAATAAATAGTATAGCATATCTCTTTATTTTAAATTCCTTTCTTAAACTTCAAATCCCCGTTTATTCTGTGGTATTTGGAATTGTATATCTGGATATTATTTGTTTAGTTGATCTAAAATTTCTTTAACTGTTTCCATATCATCAAAATGATGACGCACTCCTTTAATTTCCTGATAGGTTTCATGCCCTTTTCCGGCAATTAGAATAATATCATTAGGCTGAGCCAGCTGACAGGCAGTTTTAATAGCCTGCTTTCTGTCGGTTATTCTTAATATTTTTTTATAATTATGAGCCTCAACACCTTGTTCCATTTCATCTAAAATCACTTCAGGATCTTCATTTCTTGGATTGTCTGAGGTTAAAATTGCTTTATCACTAAGATCTGCCGCAATTTTGGCCATAATTGGTCTTTTAGTTTTATCTCGGTTTCCTCCGCAGCCCACAACTGTAATCAATTGTTCGTTTTTGGTTCTGATGTCGTCGATCGTCTTTAAAACATTTTCAAGAGCATCCGGAGTATGAGCATAATCTACAATTGCTGTCACTTTAGAATCAGTGACAATGTATTGAAAACGCCCAGAAACACTTTCTAAATCAGACAATAAGCGCAACGCCTCAAGACTATCCATTCCCAGCTCTACAGCCGTTCCATAAATAGCCAGAACATTGTAGGCATTAAAAGTTCCTATTAGTTTTACCCAAACTTCATTATCATTAACTTTTAGCAGTAAACCTGACAATTGGCTTTCTAAAATTGTTGCTTTAAAATCAGCATACGATTTTAGCGCGTATGTAAACTTTCTTGCCATAGTATTTTGCAGCATCACAGTTCCGTTTTTATCATCTATGTTTGATAAAGCAAAAGCTGTTTTGGGCAGCGAATCAAAAAATGATTTTTTTACATCTCTGTATTCTGCAAAAGTTGGGTGATAATCTAAATGATCGTGCGAAAGATTCGTAAAAATACCGCCTACGAAATGCAAAGCTTCAGTACGCTTTTGATGAATTCCGTGTGAACTCACTTCCATAAAACAATGCGTTACTCCAGCTTCAACCATTTCATTTAAATAATGATTAATTGTAATAGAGTCCGGCGTTGTATGCGTTGCAGGATATTCTGTTTCATCAACCATGATTTTTACAGTTGATAATAAACCAACTTTAAAACCGGCTTTTTCAAACAACTGAAACAATAACGATGCAATAGTTGTTTTTCCGTTTGTACCTGTGACACCCACTAATTTTAATTTTTCAGAAGGATTTCCAAAATAATTAGCTGCCATAAAAGCCAATGCCGTGTTGGTATCTTTTACTTTAATATACGTAATTCCTTTTTCGATATTTACAGGTAAAGTATCGCAAATAATCGCAATAGCCCCCAGCTGAATCGCTTTTTCTATATAATCATGACCATCAGAAAGTGATCCGCGAATCGCTACAAAAACATCATTCGCTTCAATTTTTCTCGAATCAAATTCAATTTTATGTATATCGATTTCTGTCGAACCCGTTACAGACTCAATAGCTACTTTATATAATATGTCTTTCAGTATTTTCACGATAATTCTAATACTATTGTTGTGTTTTTACTAATATTTTGTCCAGCTTGTAAAGACTGTTTTTTTACTTTCCCTACTCCATTTACCTTAACTCTCAAACCTAAATTTTCCAGTAAAGCAATTGCATCCATTCCAGGCATTCCTTTTAAATCAGGAATTTGATTTATTTTCTTATTGGCTTCAACGATATATTTATCATAACTGCTTTCTTGTTTTTGAATTTTAGAATCCAGTTTTTTGATTTTATTTGTTGAAGGTGCGTCAGTAAATATTTTTTGGGCAATTCTTTTAAAAACCGGCCCCGCAACGTCTGCTCCGTAATAATTATTTCTAGCCGTATTGGGTTTATGAACCACTACAATACAAGAATACTTTGGATGATCTGCCGGAAAAAAACCAGCGAAAGAAGATGCATAATACATTCCTTCTCTTCCAGCGTTACCATAATTTACCATGGCTGTTCCCGTTTTTCCTGACATCGAAAAATCTTTCGAATACAACTTAGAACCTGTTCCTTTTTTTACCACGTTTGCTAAAACTGCTTTTACCTTTTTAAGCGTTTCCGGCGAACAAACTCTTGGATTTATTACTTCTGTATCAAACTTTTTAATAGTCTTATTCCATTCCTTAATTTCAGATACAAATTGAGGTTTTACCATAACCCCATTATTTGCAACGGCATTATATAAGGTTAAGGTCTGCATTGGCGTAACCGAAACATTATACCCAAAAGCCATCCACGGAAGTGTAGTTCCCGACCAGTGCTTGTCTCCAGGCTGTGGAATATATGGTCTACCTTCTCCTTTAAAATGCAGCCCTAATGTTTTATTTAATCCTAATGCATTAATATGATTTACAAACTTGGAGGGGTTATTTTTATAATTTTCATAAACCGCTTGTACCATTACAGTATTTGACGAAAGCTCAAATCCACGTGCCAATGTAACTTTGCCGTACCCTCCTTTATGCGAATCACGAACTGCTCTTCCATAATATCTAATTTCTCCGCCGTGACTGTCATAAACAGTACTTGTATCTGCAACTTTATCTTCTAAAATTGCCATTAAATCAACTAATTTAAAAGTCGATCCAGGTTCGTGAGATTCTGCAATTGCATAATTTGTTGTTTCGTAATACGACCCATCTTCTGCTCTTCCTAAATTCGAAATTGCTTTTACATGCCCTGTTTCTGTTTCCATAACCACCACACAACCGTGATCTGCTTCATAATCTTCCAATTGTTTCAACAAAGCGTGGTGCGCAATATCCTGAATAAAAACATCTATCGTAGAAATTACATCATAACCATCAATAGGATCTACTTCGTTAACATCACGAATAGGTTTCCATTGTCCTTTTGCAATTTTTTGCTTTAGAATTTTACCATCTTTTCCGTTCAAATAGCTTTTAAAAGCCCACTCGATTCCTTTACCAACTTCTACTCCGGTTGCCGGATCAATACGATCGTAACCAATTGTTCTTTCAGCAATTTTTCCTATCGGATGTTTTCTAACTGTTTCCTGCTCTACAATAATACCTCCTTTAAAAGCTCCTAAATTGAATAATGGAAAGCCTTTGATCTTAACATATTCTGTATAGCTTAAATTGCGGGCAATTAAATAATAGCGGTTTTTATTGGCTCTTGCTTTTCGTAATTCTTTTTCATAATAACCTCCGGGTCTATCCAAAACAGTCGCTAAAGAATCTGATAATGCTTTGACATGTTTTTCAAACGTCTCTGTTTTTGGCGCTTTAGCATCAAAACGAATTTCATAATTAGGAATTGATGTTGCCAATAAACTCCCATCTGCAGAATAGATATTTCCTTTATTTGCCGGAATTACAAAATTTCTAACTGTACGCTGTTTGGCCAGTTTTCTGTAATAATCTCCTTCAACCCATTGAATATTGGTTAATTTAACGACAATAGCAATTGCCATCAAAAAGATGAAAACTGCTACGAGGTAAATTCTGTAGGATATATGTTTATCTTCTACTGCCATATTCTTTTAAAGAAACTTTTTTCTTCTTCTTTTTCAACTTCTATCTTAACTGGAGGAACAGTGGATGGAAAAATCTGCTTTTCGAGCATTTTATCCGAGATTGTTGACTCCATTTTCAGCTTCATTAATTCTGAACGCCTATCTACAAATTCTGATCTTAGTTCTTTTACTTCATTATTTAGTTTTGCAATTTCAAATACCTTCTGCTCATATCGCTGTGTATTTGCAATCATCAAAATCGCCAGCAGAATTATAAAAACAATGAACCGCCAGTTCTTTACTGCATCATCGTTAATTAGAAATCTTGCTTTTAATATGCCAAATACTCCACTCTTCATTTTCTACCTATATATATTATATCTTTTCAGCAATTCTCAATTTTGCACTTCTTGCTCTATTGTTTATTTTGATCTCCTCATCGTCCGGAACAATCAACTTGCCAATACTTTTAAACGGTACCGAAAAGTTTCCAAAAAAATCGCGTTCCGGTTCTCCTTCAAACATTCCGTTTTTAATAAATCTTTTTACCAGTCTGTCTTCTAAAGAATGATAAGAGATTACAGAAAATCTTCCGCCCGGATTCAAAATTTCAAGAGACTGCTCAATAAATTCTTTCAGAACATCCATTTCCTGATTTACCTCAATTCGAATCGCCTGATAAATCTGGGCTAATATTTTATTTCGAACTTTCTCTGGCAAATACTTCTTTAAAACTTCTTTTAACTCATCTGTAGTTTTAATTGGCCAATGTTCTCTGGCCTCTACGATAGTTCTTGCTAAAACCGGTGCATTTTTCAACTCCCCATAATCAAAAAAAACACGACGTAAATCCTGTTCTTCATATTCGTTAACCACCCGATAAGCATTTAAATCATTTTTTTGACTCATCCGCATATCAAGCTCGGCATCAAATCTGGTTGAAAAACCTCTTTCCGGAACATCAAACTGGTGTGATGAAACTCCCAAATCTGCTAAAATCCCATCTACTCCTTTAACACCATGAAAACGAAGAAATCTTTTTATAAACCTAAAGTTTTCATTAATCAAGGTAAATCTTTCATCAGGCAGCGCATTTGCCAGCGCGTCTTCATCCTGATCAAAGGCAAATAATTTTCCGTTTGGCCCTAATCGTCTCAAAATCTCTTTTGAGTGGCCTCCGCCGCCAAACGTTACATCTACATAAATGCCGTCTGGTTTAATATTTAAACCATCAACTGTTGGATGAAGTAAAACCGGATTATGATATTCCATTGTCGTCGTCATTAATATTTCCCATTACTTCCTCGGCTAAATCTGCAAAATCCATATCTTCGCCGCTTATTGATTTTTCATATAAATCTTTATCCCAAATTTCCACAATATTAACCGCAGATGAAAAAACCACATCTTTAGAAATACCCGAAAACGTAACCAAATCTTTTGGCACCAATAATCTTCCTAATGCATCAATATCTACCACTTTTACGCCGGCAGTAAATCTGCGGATGAAATCATTGTTCTTTTTTACAAAACGATTCAACTTGTTAATTTTCGCCATCATCAAATTCCACTCCTCCATTGGATACAATTCTAAACACTGCTGAAATACCGAGCGCTTCAAGACAAAACCATCCTGAAGAGAGGCCGCCAACTGCTTTTTTAAGGGTGCAGGCATCATCAGCCTCCCTTTTGCATCGACTTTACACTCGTATGTTCCTACAATTGTGTTCAAGAAAAATCTATTAACATGTTATACAGCAAAAATATAAAAAATTTTACCACATATTACCACTATATACCACTTTGTTAATAAGTTTAACCACTTTCCTACCACTTCTCATAAACATTAAGCAATCAACAGTTTAGATATTAATCAGCGCAGAGAAAGATTCTTTTAACAATTACAAAAATTAAACATCATTTCTCTTAAAAAATTAATTATAATGCAATGATTTTAACATTTAAACAATATAACAAAACCCAACAGAAAAGCTGATTTTTAAACACTTAGATGTTCTACTAAAATAATCTAGTTAAAAAATGGCGGCAAAAATTCATTTTTATTTATTTAACCCTATATTTGTCGAAATTGAAATTGGCATTAGATTAGATGGACAAACACTACAAAAAAGAAGGCAAATACAGCTATTTTGAAGCTGGAGAAGGAACTCCTATCGTAATTTTACACGGGTTAATGGGAGGCCTTAGTAACTTTGATGCTGTAGCACAATATTTCCCAACGAAAGGATACAAAGTTGTTATCCCGGATTTGCCAATATACACACAAAGCATTTTAAAAACCAACGTAAAAAGTTTTGCGAAATACGTAAAAGACTTTATCACTTTTAAAGGTTTTGACAAAGTTATTTTATTAGGAAATTCATTGGGAGGACATATTGCACTTTACCACACAAAATTATATCCTGAAAAAGTAGCCGGACTTGTAATAACCGGAAGTTCTGGACTTTACGAAAGTGCAATGGGAGACAGCTACCCAAAAAGAGGCGATTATGAATACATCAAAAAGAAAGCTGAAGATGTATTTTATGATCCAAAAATAGCAACACCAGAATTAATCGATGAAGTTTATGCAACAGTAAATGATCGTATAAAATTAATCAAAACACTAACAATTGCAAAAAGCGCAATTCGTCATAATATGGCCAAAGATTTACCAAAAATGACAGTTGAAACCTGTATCATCTGGGGTAAAAATGACGCCGTGACACCGCCAAATGTGGCTGAAGAATTTGACAGTTTATTGCCTAATTCAACTTTGTATTGGATTGACAAATGTGGACACGCTGCTATGATGGAACATCCTCAAGAATTCAACAAAATTCTTGAACAATGGCTTGTTGAGAAGAATTTATAGCATCTAACTTTCGATTTCAAGGAGGTTTTAAAACCAAAAAGCATGAAAATTAATACCGCCGAATTTATTGTCAGTAATTCTGATGCATCAAAATGCCCGAAGGATTTCTTACCGGAATACGCATTTATAGGCAGATCAAACGTGGGTAAATCATCGTTGATAAACATGATTACCAATCATAAAAACTTAGCAAAAACATCTGGAAGACCAGGAAAAACACAGCTGATAAATCACTTTAAAATCAACAACAATTGGTTTTTAGTCGATTTACCAGGGTATGGTTATGCTAAAGTTTCAAAAAAGACAAAATCAATATTTCAACAGTTTATAACCGATTACTTTGAAAACAGAGAACAACTGGTTTGTGCTTTTGTTTTAATTGATATTCGTCATGAAGCCCAAAAAATAGACATCGAATTTATGTCGTACATGGGCGAAAGTGAAATTCCGTTTTGCATCATTTTTACCAAAGCCGATAAAATAAGCAGGGTAAAAATTGATTCGCATATTGCAGCATACAAAAAACAAATGTTTGCCAACAACTGGGCCGAAATGCCTCAGTATTTCGTTACCTCATCTACAGAATCAATCGGTAAAGAAGAATTACTTTCTTATATTGACGAAGTAAATCAGGAAGTTTTTAAAAGTAACAGCGGTTTTTTAAATTCAATTTAAATAGTTGAATTTCAATATGAAAAACTTTAAATTCCAAATTTCAATTTACACAGTTGGAATTTGGAATTTTATTTATTGTAACTTTTTTACACTATATTTGAGGCGAATCCAAAACCTGGTTATGAAAAAAGTCCTGCTCTTTCTAAGCTTTCTTTTTATTGTTTTTTCATCATGCTCCACTCCATCTTACATATTTGAAACCGGACAAAGAACCGGAGTTGATTTTACTTCGGGAAAATGGCTTTTGAATGAATTAGACTGCCCTAAAAATTCTAAAGACAAACTGACCGAAGAGACCTTAAATTTTTTCAAAAAAAACGTAGGAGAAAGAATTTCATACATTCATGATGTTAATGGACTGCTTATTACGAGAAAAATTAATTTAAATCCGAATAGGGCAAAAATGAAGGAACTGAAAGACGGAACCGGCTTTGATTTTTTCATTAATATTTCTACCAAAAAAAGCAAAAGCGATTTATATTCAATAGAACTGTATCAGGACGATTATTCTTCCGGAAAAAATCAGGCTTCGGTAACTCTGGAAATTTACGATTTAAATCTGCATCAGATTATATATTCGCAAACCGTTACCGGTGTCACTCATAAAGACAATTCGAAATCTATGTGGGAAACAGAAAAATCAAGCAAACTTGCTGACAACATACAATTTTACAAAAACTCAAACAGTTTAATGAACGGAGCTTTAAAACGAATTTTTAAAGATTTGACTAAAAGGTCTGTGAAATAGTCTCCGTTTTCAGAGAAAGTTAAATGTTTTTGCTGCCACAGATTAAACGATTTAAAAGGATTTTTATCTGTGTTAATCTCTTAATATTCGACGAAGCCATTTTCAAACCAATGTAAAGTTCTAACTAAAAACCGCGACTGCAAACTTTTTTATATTCAAAGCTGAAATTTCAAAAATCAAAATAAAAAATCCCAAATTCCAATTGTAAACTTGGATTTGGGATTTAAATATTTAGAATTTTATACTATTTAGTCAATTCCAGTTTCTCTGCAAAGTAATCACAGAAATCCTTCATTGTGTCCGACATTTTTTCGTCGTCTGTAGCACGTTTAAAAGTATCAGCCATGGCAACTAAAGTCTGGTGAAAGAAAATTTTCATTTCGTCTACCGGCATATCTTTTGTCCATAAATCGATGCGCATTGTTTCCTGCGCTTTGCTGTCCCAAATAGACAACATTATTGCTTTTGCTTCTTCAGCCTGAATGCCGCCGTCTTGAGCACTCCACGTTAATTTTTCGGGAACACGGTTTTCATCTAATTCAACGTTGAATTTAATTTCTGATTTTATTGTATTTGACATTATTTCTTAGGTTTATATTTTGACTTTTCGAATACTTCTTTTGGGTTTATTTTTAGCAATTCTGATAACGAAACATTGTTGTTCTTCATATACGAACGAACAATCTGCCATCCAATCCAGGCACCCACTCTTCCTGGAGAATCATTATCTATCTCTAAATAAAATTTAGAAAATGGAGCTGGATTTATAAAACGAGTAGTTAATTTAGGATCTAAACTATACAGCATTTCGTTTTCAAGAAAATATCGCCACATATAACTTTCATTTTCCTCACACCATTTTATCTGCTCCGGCGTATAGCCAATTTTTTCTGCATCAGTATATTTAGGCAAAAGCAAATCTTTTGCATACAATTGTTTCCCTTCAAAAATCATTTGAGAAATTAGATTTTTATCCTGATAGGCCGGAATATTTCGATACGTAAAACTCGAAACAACATCTGGCATTATTTGTTTTTCTTCAAAATTATATTTCAGGTATTTTGGAAACTCATAAAACTTATGATCCCTTCCTAAATATAATTCTAATGCAACAATTACGAGACTGTCTGCATAAATTGCCTTTGCATTATAGTCCATTTCTCCAATTACCGTAATCACTTTTGGTGTTTTCGTTTTTGGAAAATAATATTTTACATGTTTAAAAAGGTCATCGAATTCTTCTTGAACGGGTTCAAAATTGGCATATTTTTTTTGTACCTCCTCATATACTTCTCTCCAAATTGGTTCCTGCATTTTTTGCAGCCAAACACTGTCATCGTTTCCTTCAGGAAAAAAGAACGGATACTGCTTTTTTACTTTGGCCAAATCTTGTGGCTTGGTTTCAAAAAACACTTTATCAAAACGCTCTACTTTAATATTAACCGGGATTTCTTCAACCTCTTTTTCAACCTTTGTTTTTTGGTCACAAGACAAAAAAAACAAGCACAGAACCACTACAAAGCGATAAATTTTCATTTTATTTTAATTAGATTTGTGTTGCTGGAATTTAAGTACATATATGTGTAGTATGTGTACTTAAAATAATTCTGCAAATATACATCCCTGCATCTTAAAACTTGAACTATTATGGCTAAAAAAAGCACAATTCAAACAGAAAAAGTAAATAAACATATTGTTGAGTGGTTAAAAAATTACGCTGATAACGCAAAAGTAAACGGTTTTGTAATTGGTATTTCGGGCGGAGTAGACTCTGCAGTAACTTCTACACTATGCGCACAGACCGGTTTACAGGTTTTATGTGTAGAAATGCCAATTCATCAGGCTGAAAGTCAGGTATCAAGAGGAAGAGAACATATAGAGCAATTATCGAAGCGTTTTTCTAACGTTTTGAGTGTAAAAACGGATTTAACTGACACTTTTGAAGCTTTTAAGGCCTCTGTGCCTACCACAAAAGATTCAACAAAAGTTAATTTATCGTTAGCCAATACCCGAGCACGTTTAAGAATGACTTCTTTATACTATTTAGCCGGTATTCACGGGCTTTTAGTAGCAGGAACGGGCAATAAAGTAGAAGATTTTGGAGTAGGATTTTATACAAAATATGGTGACGGCGGCGTCGATTTAAGTCCAATTGCCGATTTAATGAAGTCGGATGTTTATGCTTTGGGAGAATTTTTAGAGATTCCAAAATCAATTTTAACAGCTGCTCCAACTGATGGTCTTTTTGGCGATAACAGAACCGACGAAGATCAATTAGGCGCAAGTTACGATGAACTGGAGTGGGCCATGTTGGCCGCGGAGTCAGGAAATACGGCAGATGACTTTAATGGGAGAGAAAAATCTGTCTTTGAAATCTATAAAAGATTAAACACCAGCAACAAGCATAAAATGGAATCAATACCCGTTTGTTTAATACCAAAAACGTTAAAATAATTTTTTTAACATTTGTCTGCAATTAATTACAGAATTTATTTATTAATTTTACAGTTCCAAAAACATGATAACAATTCTAAAAAGGTAAAATTATGATTAAAGTATGTCTTGCAGACAATCATCCTGTGACTCACTTTGGCGTTAAGTCTTATTTCAAAGACCACGATCAAATTTCAATTGTTGCCAACGTAGGCAATTTTTCAATGGTTAGAGATATTCTTCAAACGAAAGAAATCGACATTCTAATTTTAGATCTAGAATTAGAAGGTCTTTCAAGTATCTTTGAAGTTAAATCAATCTTGAAAAATTTCCCAAAAACAAAAATTGTGATTTTCAGTGACCTGGCTGAGCAAATGTATGCTCCAAACGCAATTAAAGCAGGTGTATCCGGGTATGTACACAAAACAGAAAAACTTGAAACTTTAGGTCTTTCTATTATTAAAGTACACGAAGGAAAAATTATCATCAACGAAACTGTACGTAAAAACATGGCACTTATTGCTAAACAAAGCAAAAGCGAGCGTTTGTACAGAAAACTTTCTAACCGTGAAATCGAGGTTTTACGTTACTTAAGTGATGGTAAGAAAAACAATGAAATCTCTAAAATCTTAAACCTGAACGAAAAAACGATCAGTACTTACAAACTAAGATTATTGACTAAATTGAACGTTACTAATTTAGTTGACTTAGTAAACAAAGCTAAGACTTTAGAAATTATTTAATTTGGTGGTATCCTGATTTGCTTTGCAAGTCATCAACCATAAAAAAAGCTCTATATTGTTAATCACTATAGAGCTTTTTGATTTTTATCCGCCATGATAAGGGACCACTACCCTTCCCAGTTTTTTTGAAAAATTATTGAGCAGTTTAGAATAATCGACCACCATTGATAATATTTCTGAATTATCTTCCTGTGGATCAGAAACCAGCGAATTTTTTAAATCGTGAATTATTTTTGAGATTAAAAACCAACGCATCGAAAAAATAGTATCTGAAACATTTTGCTCGATCGTAACATTTTTATGTTTTGGAAAAATATTCTGTCCTTCCCAGTTGTGGATTGTTACTTTTTCATCTTCCATTAAAATATTGGTGACTTCCTGAGCAAAATCAGGATGCAGATGCATCAAATATTTATCTAAACTAAAAGTTTCGTTTCGATTGTAAAAATCAATTAATCCAGCAAAAATATTCTGAAACAAAGTATTAGACAGCTCTACTTCATCTTCCTGCAGGCTTAAATAAATTTTTTCGTAAACTCTGTATTTTCGTTTTTCGCTGACTTCCTTAACATTTCCTTCTTCATCTGCTTTCAGGAAAACATCTTCAAAATCTTCTTCTACGCTTCCGTATAGCAATAATAGTTCGATAATTTTTTTCTCGAAACCATATAAAATATCTACTTTTTCTGTCTGCTCTCCAGGATATCCATAGTCTCCCGGATAATCATCCGGCGGGCCTGTTCTTGGATCTTCGGGATCTCCACCCGAAAAGCTTGTATATTTTGGATTTTGGTTTCTAACGACTTCAAAAGGCTTTTGTTCCTGCTTTTGTTTTTTATTAACGTCTGCAATATCTTTTTGAATCAGCTGCGCCAGCGTACTTACCAAAACCTGTTCCGAAATATCCATAATTCGGGCACATTCCTGAATATATACTTCACGCTGGATGCGATCCGGTATTTTAGAAATACTGCTAACCATATCCCGAATTAAATCGGCTTTTTTTATAGGATCGTTTTTAGCCTCGCCCATCAGGATCGAAGCTTTAAACTGTATAAAATCTTTGCTGTTATTTTCTAAATAAGCAACTAAATCGTCATGCGAATTTTTTCTCGCAAAACTATCCGGATCTTCTCCATCTGGAAAAGAACAGACTCTTACATTCATTCCTTCTTCAAGAATCAAATCGATTCCTCTAATTGCCGCACGTAAACCCGCCGCATCACCATCAAAAAGAACGGTGATATTTCTGGTCAGACGATTGATTAATCGAATTTGATCCGGCGTTAAAGCAGTTCCCGAGGAAGCCACAACGTTTTCAATTCCGGCCTGATTAAACTGAATAACATCTGTATATCCTTCAACCAGGTAGCAATTGTTTTGTTTGGCTATGGACTGTTTGGCCTGATAAATTCCGTAAAGCACTTTACTTTTATGGTAAATATCACTTTCTGGTGAATTGAGGTATTTTGCCGCTTTTTTATCATTGGTTAAAATACGTCCTCCAAAACCCAGAACTCGTCCGGACATACTTTGTATAGGAAACATAACACGCCCTTTGAAACGGTCAAACGGGCGGTCTTCTCTTGGAATTGTCAAACCTGTACTTTCCAGAAATTCTAATTTGTAACCTTTTCCTAATGCTTCTTTCGTCAAAGCGTCCCAGGTTTCCGGAGAATATCCTAAACTAAATTTTTTGATGGTTTCATTGGTAAAACCTCTTTCTTTAAAATAAGACAAACCAATGGCTTTTCCTTCTTCAGAATTTAAAAGTACATCCTGAAAATATTTGGATGCAAACTCAGAAACCAGATACATACTTTCGCGTACATCGGTTATGGCTTTTTCTTCGTCTGTCTGCTCCGTTTCTTCAATTTCGATATTGTATTTTTTAGCTAAATACCGAATCGCTTCGGGATAAGTAAACTGCGAATGTTCCATTAAGAATTTAACAGAATTCCCTCCTTTACCAGTACTAAAGTCTTTCCAGATTTGTTTTACAGGCGAAACCATAAACGATGGCGACCGCTCATCTGAAAACGGACTTAATCCCTTGAAGTTACTTCCTGCGCGCTTTAAATTGACAAAATCACCAATAACCTCCTCAACTCGAGCAGTTTCAAAAACAGTATCTATTGTATTTTGTGAAATCAAAACTTAAATTATTTTTTAAAAATGAGAGCCTGTAAAAGTACATAAATCCAGCCTGAATTTTTAGGTTTTAAGCAAAAAAAAGTGCCTCTTTCGAAGCACTTTTTCTACTAACTAAACTCAAACTTTGTCCTTAATTAAAATCGAAACGAATACCTAAAGAAATATTGTTTTCGTCGACTGTATTACTTTTAAAAATCGGATTTAAATCATATTTTAAATACAAACTTATTTCTTTATAACCTATGTATGAACTCAATCCGTAAACAAAATTGTTTACATTAAAATCCCCTTTTGTTTTCTGTGTTGTTTTATAATCATTATCTTCAAATTTTAAAATCTGTTTAGATTTGACATTGATTCCTGCATAACCTCCAAACCCCATACGAAAACCCTTGTGTGTTCTATAATATGATTTCCCTTCATAATTTCCATCTTTCGAAAAATCAAATTCAAGATGTACAGGAGCCACCAAATACACATTTCTAAAACGAGATTCTTTTAAATTTATAGGATTCGTAACCAAATCTGTCTGCTCACCATTCACCACAAAACTGCGATTATCTGTCGGACGAAGATTGTTATACATTAATGAAAGTCCATATTTTGCATGAAGTAAATTATTATGTTCTAATATTCTGGAATTAAAAGTTAAACCCCATTCATAAAAATGAGAACCAATAAAATTGTAATTTGAATCCTGAAGTTTGCCGTCAGCCATTGTGCTGTTTAACCCCATAGCAAATACAAATTGAGAAGTAGTTCTTTTTGATTCTCTTTTTACCTTGTCATCCTGTCCATCATATACTTTCATAGCAGGAATTTTTATTTCGGTCTGGTGAGGCCTGATAGAATCATTACCTCCTCCAATTAACAATATAGTACCACCTTTCTCCTTATCATAATTTATTTTACCATCTACTTTTTCCTGTACTAGTTTTTCTAGTTTTTCCTGCTCTATTGCAACTCTATTTTCTATATTACGCGCTCTTTTTTCTGCAAATTCTTTTTTCTTTTTTTCCGCTTCCTCTTTAGAAATCACTCCTTCAACTAACTGATTATTGACTTCATCAACTTCCTTTTTTAATGCTGCTTTCTCTTCATTGGTGATTTTTTCAATATTTACAGCAATTGATTTTGCTTTGTTCTCAAAAGTTTCCTGCCCTACCATTTTAGTAACAAATAAGAATACTAAGAGAAATAAATAAATTGTAAAATTTTTCATAATTGTTGATTTGATTGATTTGATTGATGATTATTTAATTTTTGACATTACGATTTTCTACCGCTACTTTTACCGTATGATAGCTTTTATTGATTTTTGTGATCATTTTCTCTCTAAATGAAAGTTCCAATTCGCCGTCGACCTGATTCAGTAAATCCGAAGCATTGATTTTTACTTTTTTTGGCTTTGCCGAATTTTCAGCCAAAACTGTTTTTTCTGCCGCTTCCAGTAATTGATCTACATTTTCTTTTTGAGGGTTTTCAGCAATTACGGTTTGACTATTATTTGATTGTTTTTCTTGATTGTTTTTGATGATGACTGAAGACTCCACTATTTGATTTGATTTGTTTGGGATGATTTTATTTGGTTTTAGGCTAACATTATTTCCTTGTTGATTTGATTTTTGGGTAGAAGGTTCTGTTGAAGTTTTTTCGGCAATTACAGTTTCAGCCTTAACGGAATCAACTTTATTTAAGATTGGTTTTTCGACAGAATTTCTCTTTGTATTTTCTTCTATTACAACATTTTTAGTTACTTCAACCGCATGTTTCTTTTGATTAAAAAAGAACGTTCCCGCCAATAAAAAGCCTGCAATACTAGCCGCGATGTACAGCCATTTTCTTTTTGAATGTTTTACTGGCGTTTTCTTTTCTTCAGCTACGCTCAACATCGCATCTAATCGATCCCAGGCTTTATTGCCTGGCTCAATTTTGCGTTCGTTTAGCTTTTCACGGAAATCCTTTTCAAAATTATTCGGTTCCATTATCTTGTTTTTTTAAAATACTAATTTGTGTTTGCAGCATTTTTCTGGCGTGCGATAATTGCGATTTCGATGTTCCTTCATTAATTCCTAACATCTTGGCAATTTCATTGTGTTTGTAACCTTCGATGGCGTACAGATTGAAAACCATTTTATAACCATCGGGCAAAGCATCAATTAAAAACTGAATCTGTTCAACGGTAAACTGGCTGTCGATTTCATTAAAACTTTCTTCGACAAAAAATTCATCTTCGGCAAATTTTACTTTCTTCTGAACTCTCAAATACGAAATGCATTCGTTAACCATAATTCGGCGGATCCAGCCTTCAAAACTTCCTTTATTTTCAAACTTGCTTAAATTGGTAAATACCTTCATAAAAGCCGTTATCATTACATCTTCTGCCAGCTGAATGTCCTTTATATATTGCCGGCATACGCTTAACATTTTAGGAGAAAACCTGCTGTAAATCTGCTGTTGTGCCTGACGATTATTTTCGACAGCCAGCTTTATGACTTCAGTTTCTTCTTGATGTAAATGAATAATTTTCATTAATAAGCTTTCGGTTTTTGTTTTTTGGTTTTAGAAACAGACTTCTATTAGCATAGACGCTTAGAGTTTTAAAATGGTTGCATGAAGGTTGTGAAAATTTCAAAAGAAATTAAATCAAAATTCCAGAAAATAGAAATACACACTGATTTACAATAAAGTAAACCAACTATCTAATTGATAAATTTTCCAATTATTTAATTAAAAAATTATTTCTTTCTTTCAATAACGTAGTTTACCATCAGGGTAAGCGCCGCTTTGAACTCAGAATCCGGGTAATTGTTTAAAAGAGAAAGTGCTTCCTGCTGGAATTGCACCATTTTGTTTTCGGCGTAAGCCAAACCATTATTATTTTTTACAAAGGCAATCACTTCTTTTACGCGTTTTTTGTCTTTGTTGTGGTTTTTGATGGAGTTTATCAGCCACTTTTTTTCCTGCGTTGTACAAGTATTTAAAACATGAATTAAAGGCAAAGTCATTTTTTGCTCTTTAATATCGATTCCGGTTGGTTTTCCAATGGCTTCTTCACTATAATCAAACAAGTCGTCTTTAATCTGGAAAGCCATTCCGATAAGTTCGCCGAACATTCGCATATTCTCAACCTGAGCATCATCTTCAATTACCGATTTTGCACCAAGAGCACAGCAAGCCGCAATAAGAGTAGCGGTTTTTTTTCGGATAATTTCGTAATAAACATCTTCGGTAATATCGAGTCTTCGGGCTTTTTCTATTTGAAGTAGTTCTCCTTCGCTCATTTCGCGAACAGCTACAGAAATGATTCGGAGTAAATCGAAATCGCCGTTATCTATAGAAAGCAGCAACCCTTTCGAAAGTAAATAATCTCCAACAAGAACAGCAATTTTATTTTTCCAAAGGGCGTTGATAGAGAAAAATCCACGGCGGCGATTACTGTCGTCCACAACATCATCATGAACTAAAGTTGCGGTATGAATTAACTCAATAACCGAAGCACCACGATAGGTTCTTTCGTTTACAATGCCGCCAGAAACCATTTTTGCAGTCAGAAAAACAAACATCGGACGCATTTGTTTCCCTTTTCTATTGACGATATAATAAGTAATTCGGTTCAGTAACGCAACCTTTGAAGTCATCGATTCATGAAACTTTTTTTCAAAAAGTTCCATCTCGGCAATAATGGGCTGTTTTATTTGTGAAGTAATATTCATTTCGATTCCAAATATACTATTTTAAATAAAAAAACGTTGTCTATTTTAAGTTAGTATATTAACAATTATGCACTAATTTAAAAAAAACAATCCAAAAACACCTCAATCTAATACTAATTTGAATTCATTAATTAAAGTAAAACCAAAAAACTACTATTATGAAAACAAAATTTTTATTAATTGGAACCTGTATGGCTTTATCATTATTTACAAGTTGTAATTCTGATGAAAACACAAATGACGGAACGAGTAAGGTAATTACGAATGACGAAATTATTGCAAATGCCAAAATTGATGCCTCAATAGAAGATGTTACGAATATTGCTGAAGACCAATTTAGTTCTCAGCTTAATATTAACAACAAACCTTCCGGAAACATTTAAAAACTTTTTGCCTAGCTGCGCTGTTATTACAACAGTTTTAACGAATAATACTTTTACAAAAACAGTAGATTTTGGCGTTGACGGCTGTACACTCGATAACGGAAATACAGTAAAAGGAAAAATGGTCGTTTCATTTTCTAATGATTTTTCGGCTTCGACACAAACCATTAGTTATACGTTTGAAGGTTTTTATCATAATGGTAAAAAACTGCAGGGAAGTAAAAGCATTGTTCGAACTGTTAAATCAACAGATCTATTAGCAGAAGCACATCCGGTTTCGACGGCAGCAATAGATTTAACCATTACTTTTGATGACGGAAGTGTGTACAGCAGAAAAGGTTCTTTAGTCAAAGAAATGACCGCTGGTTACAACACCTGGTTTAATTGGGAAGATAACGTATTTGTTGTGACCGGAAGCGGGACGACAACTTTACCAAATGGAGATACTTTTTCAGCAGAAATTACAACACCTTTAGAATTTAAAGCTTCTTGCAGAAAATCATTTGCTTTAAAAGGAATTGTTTCTGTAACCAAAAATGGAGCTTCTGCTGTAATTGATTATGGTAACGGAGATTGTGACACGCTGGCTTCTGTAACAAAAGACGGGGTAACCGAAGAAATCGACTTGAAAAAATAATTCCCTTTTTGCCCAGAAAAAAAGCATTAAAAACAAGATTCACTCTCGTTTTTAATGCTTTTTTATTTATAAAATATTCCTCGTTGAATATATATTAAACTTCTGCTTCCTTATTGGCTAACTGGCCACAGGCGGCATCGATATCTTTTCCGCGGCTTCGACGTACTTTTACTACAACATCAATGCTTTCTAATGCTTTAATGTAAGCCAAAATAGATTCTTCAGATGCCTGTTGAAATTCTCCGTCATCAATTGGATTATATTCAATTAAATTAACTTTGCATGGCACATATTTACAGAACTTAACCAAAGCATCAATTGAGGCTTTATCGTCGTTAATTCCTTTCCAAACTACATATTCATACGAAATTTTGCTTTTGGTTTTTCTGTACCAATATTCTAATGCTTCGCGAAGGTCTTTTAAAGGAAAATTTTTGCTGAAAGGCATAATCTTCGCGCGTGTTTCGTCAATAGCCGAATGCAGTGAAACTGCCAATTTGAATTTTACATCATCATCGGCCATTTTCTTAATCATTTTCGGAATTCCGGATGTCGAAAGCATAATACGTTTTGGCGACATTCCTAAACCTTCCGGAGAGGTAATCATATCGATGGCTTTAATGACATTATTATAGTTCATTAAAGGCTCTCCCATTCCCATAAAAACAATATTCGAAAGCGGATGATTGTAATACAAACGACTTTCTTTATCAATTGCCATAATTTGATCGTAAATTTCTCCCGGCTCCAAATTTCGCATACGTTTTAAACGGGCAGTAGCACAAAAATTACAATCCAAACTACAGCCAACCTGACTAGAAACACAAGCTGTTGTACGTGTATCAGTAGGTATTAAAACAGATTCTACCACTAAACCATCATGCAGTCGTACAGCATTTTTTACTGTTCCGTCACTGCTTCGCTGCATGGTATCTACTTTAATATGGTTGATAACAAAATTCTCTTCAAGCATAGAACGTGTTGTTTTAGCAACATTGGTCATATCCTCAAAACTATGCGCTCCCTTGCTCCAAAGCCATTCATAAACTTGATTACCGCGAAAAGCTTTGTCGTTATTTGCGACAAAAAAATCTCGCAGCTGTTCTTTTGATAACGCTCTTATATCTTTTTTCTCAATTTGCATGCTGCAAAGTTAATCACTTTTGTCATTTTTTTCGATTTTTAGATGCATTCTTGTTTAAAGATCCAAAACATACAATCTTTTTTATCGATCTCTATTGTATACAAAACTAAAGTCCACTAAT
This sequence comes from Flavobacterium johnsoniae, assembly GCF_001879205.1. GTDB lineage: Bacteria > Bacteroidota > Bacteroidia > Flavobacteriales > Flavobacteriaceae > Flavobacterium > Flavobacterium johnsoniae_A. Next base: position 150,125 of record NZ_MLFK01000006.1, on the reverse strand, counting down.
TAGCTGTCCTTTCAAAAAAATATGATTTACTTTTTAATTATAAGATTTTAATAAAATTCTAACCATGATTTTTATCAGTTCTTTTACTATTCGTTCGCAATAAATTTGATCCAAGAAAAGAAAGGGATTTATAATCAAACCTAGTCCAATTATAAACCTTTTTTAGATTTAACTAAATACCACATAGAGATGAAAACGATCAAATCAATTTTATTGACAGTAGTAATCATATTGTCATTACAAGTAAACGCACAAAAAAGATACAGTCTGGTAAAATCAACTTTTGAAGTTGCCGGAACTTCTAATATACACGACTGGGTAATGAAATCCTCTGAAGCAACCGGAAGCGCTTACTTAACAATTACCGACTCAAAACTAACAGACATTAAAAACTTATCAATTACCTTATTGGCAGAAAGCATAAAAAGCAGCAAAACAAGTATGGATGATGTAGCGTACGAATCTTTAAATACTAAAACGTACAAAAACATTAAATACGTTTTAAAATCTGCTGACAAGGTAAACGAAACAACATGGGTTTTAACCGGAACTTACACTATTGCAGGTGTTAGTAAAGATTTTAAAACACAAGTAAAAGTTACTAATTATGATAACGGTACTTTTGTATTACAAGGTTCGAACCGAATGACATTTACTGATTTTGAAATGACGCCCCCATCAGCAGCACTGGGAGTGGTAAAAGCCGGCAAAGAATTAACCGTTATTTTTAATATTACTTTTAATGATTTTGCAAAAAATGAAAATGTTCTAGTTATCAAATAACAGCTTACTATGAATCTAAAATTATACGCTCTTAAAAAAAATAATTCTCATTTCTAAAAACTAAAAAGTTTGGCATAAGAATTGTCTTGCACTCAAATGAAAAATAATCTTACAAAGCGCGCAATCATTTTAAAATTTGTATTTTTATTATTCCACTTTATAACCTTTTAAATTTTATAACCTAAAAAGACAATTTATTATGAAAAAACAAATTTTAAGCTTAGCTGTTGTAGCTCTATTAGCTTTCGGAGTACAATCTTGCGAAAAGAAAGAAACTAAACCTGCAGATGAAGAATTAACTCTTGGAAACAAAGTCGATTCCCTGACTACAGATATTAAAGAAGTAACAGACACTGCTGTAACAAAAGCAGAAAATGCGGCTGACAAAGCCAAAGCAGCTACTGAAAATGCCGCTCAGGATGTAAAAGATGCAACTAAAAAAGCAGCAACAGATGTTGAAAATGCAGCAAAGAAAACGGCAACTGACGTAAAAGATGCTACTAAAAAAGGGGCAGAAAAAGTTGAAAATGCAGCGAAAGCGGCGAAAGACGGAACTGTAAAAACAGCAAAAGAAGTAAATGAAGCTTTGAAAAAATAACTTCATTCCTCATTCAATTAAACTAAAACCATTCGATAACCGAATGGTTTTTTTATGCAAAATAGGCAGCGGATATTTTTTGTATTTTTGTTTTAAATTAGAACAACTACAAAATGCATTTTATATCACAAGAATTAGAAGATTATATCGAGCAGCATTCTGAAAATGAACCAGAATTATTAGCTAAACTTAATAAAGAAACCTACCAGAAAATACTTTTACCACGAATGCTGAGCGGACATTTTCAAGGCCGTGTTTTAAGTATGTTATCCAAATTAATACGTCCGGTAAATATTTTGGAAATTGGAACTTACACAGGTTATGCCGCGCTTTGTTTATGTGAAGGAATGCAGGAAAACGGACAGTTGCACACTATTGACATTAAAGAAGAATTAGTTGATTTTCAGAGAAAATACTTTGATGCATCGCCCTGGGGAAATCAGATTTTTCAGCATTTGGGTGAAGCCATAGATATTATCCCAACTTTAGATGTAAAATTTGATCTCGTATTTATTGACGCCGATAAAGAAAATTATCTTAATTATTGGGAAATGATTGTTCCCAAGATGAATAAAGGCGGCATTATTTTATCTGATAATGTTTTATGGAGCGGAAAAATCCTTGAGCCGGTTCATCCAAACGATGTAAGTACAAAAGTTCTTTTAGAGTATAATCTGCTTTTAAAAAACGATCCAAGAGTAGAAACGGTTTTATTACCAATCCGTGATGGATTGACAGTTTCGAGAGTTTTATAGATACTAAGGTTCTGAGGGGCTAAGAAACCAAGAATCTTAGTTTTATATGAATTGCCTCCAGCTTTAGCTGGAGTTTTTTTTATAGAGCAAAATAAAAAAAGGTTTTAGCCAAAATCCATTGTGTATTTGGCTAAAGCCTTTTCCTTTTAGACTTTATTATCTCCAGCTAAAGCTGGAGGCAACTCACTTGCATATTTTTTGAGTTTAAAAACTTAGTCCCGATAACTATCGAGATAGTATCTTAGTAACTCAGAACCTTTTTAAAAAATTTTACCCTGGAAAATATTGAGGTTTCAATCGTTTGTAAGCTAAAAAGATCAGGGAACCAAAAATTGCTCCAAAGAAATATCCTGTCAGAATATCTCCCGGATAATGTAATCCCAAATAAATTCGGCTGTAAGCGAAAATTAGAGGCCATAAAAACAAGAATCCTAAATACTTGAAATGGCGTTTTAAAACTAAATATAAAAACGTTGCAACAGCCATTGTATTGGCGGCATGTCCTGAGAAAAAGCTAAAAGATTTTCTAACCTGAACAACTCTGATAATCGTATTGATATCAGGATTATTACAAGGACGTAAACGTTGAAAGGTATGTTTAAACAGATTTGTTGTCTGGTCTGTAAAAGCAATTAAAACTGCTATAAAAAGCAATAAATAAAGAGTCTGTTTTCCACCTATTTTTTTATAAATAAGATAAAAAAGCAATAAGAAAAATGGCGTCCAATTTAATTGATCAGTAATGATTAGCCAAAATTTATCGTATGTTTCAGAACCTAAACCGTTCAGATATACCAATAGATTGATATCTAATTGTTCTATTTTTTCCAGCATATTATCTTTGGCGTTTTACAGGTCCTGAAATTGAATCTATATCTTCTTTTACCTTATCGATTTCTGTTGCAGTATCACCAAGCAAATTAGTTGTATCGCCTAATAAGTTTGATTTTGCATTATTAATCTCGGCATTGATATTACCTGTCAGGCTATTCAAAGATTTAGAATCGAGACCGTTTGCCTCTGCTCCTTTTTGAATTTCACTTTTAATATCGTTAGTTGCATTTTTTAACTGTGCCATAGCTTTACCCATTGTACGAGCAATTTCCGGCACTTTATCTGAACCAAAAAGCATTAGTACTATAAACAGTATGAAAACTAGTTCTCCTCCTCCTATACCAAACATATCTTTTATTTTTGTGTGCAACAAAGATATTAAATTTTGAAGCGCACCGTTTTAAAATTTACTTAAAAAAAAAGACTCTTTTCAGAGTCTTTAGTATTTATTTTTAGTCAAACTTTGATTTTTGTTCAACTTTTGGCCATGAATTATTGGTTACATCAATATCGGCTGTCAGCAATTTTGGATCGATCTGAATGCTTTTAATCGCTTTTGCAGTTGCATAAACTTTTTTAGCGGTATCGTTATTTTTTCTCCAGATTTGCGCCGGATATTGGTAATTATCTTTTGTACCATCTTCATAAGTAATCTCAACAAGAATCGGCATAATCATACCTCCCGGTTTGTTGAACTCTACTTCATAAAAATATTTAGGTGATTTAATGCTTGTTTTTTCTTCGGCAGTAAAAGTTTGATCCACATAATCTGCCAACGGCTTAATATCTTCTACTTTTAGCGCTTTTTTATTTGCAGCATTAACTTCCGGATTATCTCCGTTAACCAAATAAACAAATGGTCCTTTCTCGAATCCAAAACGTCCTTTTCTTACTTTTACATCTTTGATATCAGCAGTTGGAGTTTCAGAAACATAATATTGTTTTACATCTTTAATTCCGATATCTACAAAATCTGTTGAATAAAACCATCCTCTAAAAAACCAGTCCAAATCTACAGCAGATGCATCTTCCATGGTTCTAAAGAAATCTTCCGGAGTTGGGTGTTTGAATTTCCATCTGTTGGCGTATGTTTTAAAAGCATAATCAAACAATTCTCTTCCCATTACAACTTCTCTTAAGATATTAAGACCTGTAGCCGGTTTTCCGTAAGCGTTATTTCCAAACTGGTGAATCGTTTCAGAGTTAGACATAATTGGCTCCAAAAATTTTTGATCACCGCTCATATAAGGAACAATATTTTTTGCAGGCCCTCGTCGTGACGGGAAGTTAGGATCTAATTCCTGTTCTGCCAAATATTCTAAAAATGAATTCAACCCTTCGTCCATCCAGGTCCATTGACGCTCATCAGAGTTCACGATCATTGGAAAGAAAGTATGTCCAACTTCGTGAATAATTACGCCAATCATTCCGTTTTTAACTTCTTTACTAGTTACCCCATTTTCATCAGGACGACCGTAATTCCAGCAAATCATTGGATATTCCATTCCCTGATCTTCTGCAGAAACTGATACTGCTTTTGGATAAGGATAATCAAAAGTATGAGATGAATAACTTTTTAAAGTATGTGCTACAACCATTGTAGAAGTTTCTCCCCAAAGCGGATTGGCTTCTTTTGGATAAACAGATTCTGCCATAACAGTTCTGTTTCCAATTTTCACAGCCATTGCATCATAAATGAATTTTCTTGAAGAAGCGATACCAAAATCACGAACATTTTTGGCACTGAATTTCCATGTTTTTTTCTTTTCTGAAAAACCTTTTTCAGCAGCTTCTGCTTCTGCCTGCGTTACAATAACAACCGGTTTGTCAAATGATTTTTGCGCTTGTTCGTAACGTTTAACTTGTTCCGGAGTAAAAACTTCACTTCTATTAGTCAACTCTCCTGTAGCATCAATAACGTGATCAGCAGGAACTGTAATATTTACATCGAAATTTCCAAAAGGAAGAGCAAATTCGCCGCTTCCCCAGAATTGCATATTCTGCCATCCTTCAACATCATTGTAAACTGCCATTCTTGGGTAGAATTGTGCAATTACATATAATTTATTACCATCTTTTTCAAACAATTCATAACCAGAACGTCCGCCTTCTTTTCTATAATTATTAATGTTATACCACCATTTTATAGAAAATGAAATTTTCTCTCCCGGTTTTAGTGGTGAAGCCAAATTGATACGCATCATCGTTTCATTGATAGTATACGACATTGCATTTCCTTTCGCATCTTTTACCTGTTCAATATTAAAACCACGCTCTAAGTCTTTCTTTAAATATTTAGTTGAAAAACCTTCAAGCGGTAAAACCTGATTGATTTTTTCGCCTTCTGCTAAAGAAGTCTGCCCGTTTGCTCTGGCTTGATTTTGATCTAACTGAATCCATAAATATTCTAAACTATCAGGCGAATTATTAGAATAAGTAATCGTTTCAGCACCTGTTAATTTTGATTTTTTATCGTCTAACTCAATATCAATTTTATAATCTGCCTGCTGTTGATAGTATGCAGGTCCAGGTGCCCCAGAAGCTGTACGAAACATATTAGGCGTTGCCAGCAGATCATACATCTGGCTAAACTTGTTTGTATCGTATTTGCCTTGCTGTTTAGGGGTGACGGCTTTTTCCTGAGCAATTAACATTGCAGGAAAAATTAATAATAATGAAAGCTTTTTCATAAAAAGGTAATGGTAATTTTGTCAGGGTGTGAAAATAATAATTAAAAGATTAATTTAACTTATTAATTAATACTTTAACAATTCTTTCCTTGAAGATACTGTAAAGAGAACACTTCTTTTTGTACCAAATGCTGAAATATGTGTAATGTTTTGCTGCTCAGAATTCCAGTCAACAAGTATTGTATTTGAAATTTCGATATTTTTAAACTTATCAATATCTTTTATTCTGGAATAACAAACCAGCACATCACCAGCTTCAACTTCTTTAGACAAAAAGGTAATAGGCTTATTCTGGCCGTTTATTTTAATAGTAAAATTTTCGGCCAGGTATTTTTTAAATAAATCGAGGTCAGCCTGCGTTTCTTTTTCTGTTCCTATGAATGTTTTTTTATGGTATTTTTTCTCCACAGCATTATTCAAATCATCTATAAAAATACGAGATGTAATTTGAATCATTTTTTTTTCTGATGCATATTCAACCTGAAAAACACCTACATAAAATTTATGAAATGCAAAAGCAGAAAGCGATAAAAACAATATCCCGATTAAAGGATAGAACATTATTTTCTTCATTATTGAGCAGCATTCACTTTTTTAAATTCAGCATTTTTATTGATTAAAAAATCGATCAATTCAAATTTCTGATCTTCATTAAGATGCCTTTTCGACTCTGGATCGTTTGAGCAGTACATTAAAAATAAATCTACTTCATCTGACTTTAAACCTAGGGTTTTGGTAAAAAAATCCGGTTTAAAATTCGCTTTAGCATATTCAACAAATGCAATATCGGAGATTACCTCCTCTTTTACTTCATCATTTTTAGAAAGAAGTTTTTTAACATCTTTAAAAATACGAACAAAATCTGTTCCGTATTTAATGGTTTGATCAGAATACATTGCTATATTTTTTGCTGTCGATTGCTTATCATCTTCAAACTGCATATCAACATATTTTTGAGTATTCTTGTCCAGTGATTTTACTTTGAGATCTTTTTTAACCAAAACCTCCTTTAATTCATTACTAACTAAATCCAAAGGAACAGAGAGAAGTATTTGCGCACAATCTTTTTCTGTTAAAACTATTTTTTTAGACTGAAAAGCCAAGCCTGTAAAAAGCAGTGTATCTTTTGGCTGAGCCAAAATATCAAACAACCCGCCCGGACCTATAAAAGTTCTGGATTTTGCATTAATATTCATTACATAACCACTTTCAATAGAAAGCGATTTGTTGGTAACCTGACCGTGCAGTGATTTTCTTGTACCGTTTTGCGCAAGCATTATTTGGCAAAATAAGCAGACAACAAGTACTCCTAGATTATTTTTCATTTTTAAGAATTATTAGATATTTTCGGGCTAAATCTGTTATCAAAAACATACTCATTGTTTTGTTCTTTGTATTCAAAGATACGGCAAAATCAGCATCATCCACACAATATAATTGAAATCCTTTAATATCATCTACCGGAATTTTCAATCTTTCGGTATAATAATTCTCATCAAAAAGATACTCTATTTTTCTAAAAAGCGCTTCTTTTTTCTCTACATTCACCTCTTTTTTTAACATTGCAGTACGTCCTGAAATCCCATTTAAAATTTTATCTATAGAGGTAGAAGTAGCTGTATAAACTTTACGTTCTGCCGGGGTATATGTTTTTTGTCCGTGCGGTATAATGCCTAAATTTTCAGCTGTAATTCCAAGATTATCATTTACAACAACCTCTTTTAATTCTATTTCTTTTGCTGTCATTTTTATCACCAGCAGACTTATGCGTAAATCTTCGGCCGAAATTCGGCGCTTATACGGTTCTAAGTTTACAGCCGAAAAAACCAGAACATCTCCTTCTTTAACTGCAATAGAAAATCTACCGTCATCATCTGAGACAGTAGAAACCTGAGTTGTATTATTGATGATATTTACTCCGTTTACAGAAGTTGATTTTTCCAGAATTTGCCCTAAAATTTCTTTAGAAGCAGTATTTTGCCCAAAACTAAGCTCCACAAAAAACAGAAACAGAATGAGATAAAAAGCATTATTTCCTTTCACTTGCAATAATTTCTTTATACTTCACAGCTAATTCGCCCAACAAAAATTCTGTTGAAGTTTTATTTTTAGAATTCAAAATATTTGTAAACTGTTTATTTTCGACTGCATAATATTCAAACCCCTTTACATATTCAGCCGGAATTTTTAACCTTTCAACAAAATGCTCAATACTGAACATTTTCTCCAGAAGCTTCATAAAAAATTCTTTCTTTTCTACTTCGACTTCTTTTTTCAGCATAGCAGTCCTACCCGAAAACAAGTTAAATAAAGGATCAGCAGAAATCGACCCTCCAGCCATAGTTCCAGCATTTGCTGTTGGATTTAAAGCCGTAGCTGTGCGTAGTTTTCTTTCTGCCTCGGTATAAGTTTTCTGTCCATAAGGAACAATTCCTAAAGAAGCAGCGTTAATATTGTCATATCTTTTAATCACAACTTCCTGCAATTGATGCATAATGAGATTCATTTTTACTGTAAAATTTAAGTCAGTAAAATTTTCACTAGTTAATATTACTCTGTTTTCTTTAAATTGAATAGAAGAAAAAACTAGCATATCATCAGGTTTTGCCAAAATTGAAAAAGCTCCGGATGCATCCGTTGTTGTCATAGCTTCGGTTTGGGCATTCACAACATACACACCTTCCAGATCATTTGTATTTGCTGTTATTTTTCCGTTTATAGCAGAGCGTTCCTGACTTTGAGACCAAGAATTCTGACTTAAAACAGCAACTAAAAAACATACAATATTCTTTGTCAAAACGAATAAATTAGGAAATTATTAAAAAGGTAAAAATATCCTAATGTCTTCCAAATTTAATACTAATGAGTTGGTAAAAATATGTTAATTAAAGCCGTATATGCCAATTTTCAGAACATCGCTTTTTTTAATACCTTTAACGGATAGAATTTGAGTTTAAAAAATTATGAAAAGCATTATTATCGCCAGCACTTCTACCCTGCACGGCGGAAGTTATTTGGATTATTTACTACCCGTATTACAATTACATTTTAAAAACTGTAAAAACATTTTATTTATTCCTTATGCACGTCCCAGCGGAATTTCGCATGACGAGTACACCACAAAAGCCGCACAGGCATTTGCTTCAATAAATCTTAACCTTCAAGGAATTCATGAATTTGAAGATCCTAAGAAAGCCATAGAAAATGCCGAAGGAATATTTACCGGCGGAGGAAATACCTTTTTACTGGTAACCCAATTATACAAACACAACATCATGCAATTTCTTGCAGAAAAGGTAAAAAACGGAACTCCCTATCTAGGAACAAGTGCAGGAAGCAATATTTGCGGATTATCAATGCAGACTACTAATGACATGCCTATTATTTATCCGCCTAGTTTTCAAACCTTAGGATTAATTCCGTTTAACTTAAATCCACACTATTTAGATCCTGATGCAAACTCACAGCACATGGGCGAAACTCGTGAAACCCGAATAAAAGAATTCCATGCCTTTAACGCAATTCCGGTTTTAGGTTTAAGAGAAGGAAGCTGGCTTGAGGTAAAAGGCGAAAAAATAACCCTAAAAGGCTCCTTAAAGGCAAGACTTTTTAAACAAAATGAAACACCTACAGAATTAGAGACTGAAAGCGACTTAAGCAACCTGAATTAATTTTCACCATTTTAAGTTATGTTATTTAAAGAAAGCGTTATCCAAACTTACTTTAGTTATATAACTTAAATGGTTCAAAAGAAATATAAAACAAAAAAGCCTCAAACAATGTTTGAGGCTTTTGAAGAGCGAAAGACGAGGCTCGAACTCGCGACAACCAGCTTGGAAGGCTGGAGCTCTACCAACTGAGCTACTTTCGCATTAACAGGGTGCAAATATAAATAATTAAATCATTCTAAAAAACAAAAATCAAAAATTATTTAGTTTGATAAAAAAACCGAAACAATTAAGTTCCGGTTTTTTAGAGCGAAAGACGAGGCTCGAACTCGCGACAACCAGCTTGGAAGGCTGGAGCTCTACCAACTGAGCTACTTTCGCATTGCTGGTGCAAATATAAAAATAAAGTTAAGTTCAAAACAAGCTTTTTGGCAAAAAAAATTAATTAAAATCAACATTTTTTTATAACCTATTTAAAATTAAATCATTATAAAATCAATTATTTTTTAAAAATCATGAATATTATTAAAGAAATTCCATCACAAGAAACCTATATCGTACGCCAGCCAGTTTTAAGAAAAGGAAAACCTATCGAAAGTTGTGTCTTTGATGGAGACGATCTTGAGACAACACACCACTTTGGTTTATTTAGTGACGAAAATTTAACAGGAATTATTTCGTTATTCAATCAAAGCAACCCTATATTTGCCGAAAAAAATCAGGCGCAGATTCGAGGAATGGCCATTTTAGAAAATCATCAGAAAAAAGGTTTTGGCGAAGCACTGGTTAAACATTGTGAAACCTATTGCAAAAATAATCAAACTGACTTAATTTGGTTTAATGCCCGAACTGCTGCAGTTGGTTTTTACAAAAAAATGAATTACCAAATTTTAGGAACCCCCTTTGATATAAAAGATGTTGGAGAACATTATTTAATGTTTAAAAGATTATAGAATGAAAAAACTTTACTTTTTATTAGCAGTATGCATTTTTATTAGTTGCAAGAAAGAAGAACCTAAGATTAAACCTATTGTAATCAAAAAGGCTCCTGCAATTATACTTACTGACGAACGAAAAGTAGAGATCGATACAGCATTATTAAATACTTTTAAAAGTGAAACCCTCAAACAGTTTTACATTTCATCTGAAAATAAAACGGTTTGGGGAAATCTAAAAAAACGAACTTACGTTTTATCTCAATTAGAAAAATCGGCTGCATTAGGTTTAGATCCTGAAGACTACAAGGCTTCGCAGCTAAAGAAATTTGAAAGCAAAATAAGTAATCTAAATGATGCTGATTTAGCCACTTACGATATACTTCTGACCTATAATTTCGAAAAATACTTAAACCATTTGTACAAAGGAAAACTAGATCCGAAGAAATTGTATACAGATTGGGATTTAGATGAAAAAACATTCGACGTAAATAATGTTTTGATAAAAGCTTTCAACAAAAATAAATTAGACAGCATTGTTGAGAGTATTCAGCCAAAATCAGAAACATACAAGCAGTTATTAAAATCACTTGAAATCATCAATTCTTTTCCAGATGAAAACATTAGCACAATTGATGCGGTTAAGAAAATCACTTTAAATGATACAAACAATGCTTTAATACCTATTAAAAAGAAACTTTTATTCTGGAAAGATATGTCAGGAAAAGACAGTCTAACTGATAAATACGACAAAAAAACTTTTGAGGCAGTTAAAAAATTCCAGGCTCGTCACGGCCTTGCCGATGATGGTGTTATTGGCATTGGAACTATCAGCGCATTAAATTATTCTAAAGAAAGAAGAAAACAGCAGATTATCGCCAATTTAGAACGCTGGAGATGGTACCCAACCGAGTTGTCCGAAAATTACTTTATCATCAATATTCCGGATTACAGCTTACATGTAGTTGAGAATCAAGATACGACTTTGGTCAGAAATGTTGTCGTAGGAACCAGTAAAAGAAAAACCCCTATCATCACATCGTTTTTAAGAACAGTCGTTTTTAATCCAACATGGACCGTCCCTCCTACTATTTTAAAGGAAGACGTTGTTCCTGCAATGAAGCGAAACCGAAATTACCTGACAAAGAAAAATATCACTATTTACGACACATCAGGAAATGTGGTTGAACCTGCTGCATGGAACGAAAACAAACCTAATAACTATCGATACGTTCAAAGTCCGGGTTATAATAACTCATTAGGATTAATGAAAATCCTATTTCCAAATCATCATAGTGTTTACTTGCACGATACCAATCATCGAAATAATTTCGTAAGAAACAATCGCTCTTTAAGTTCGGGTTGTGTTCGTGTCGAAAATCCGCTGGAACTGGCCGAACACATTTTAAATGACTCAACAAGATTTTCAAAAGAAAAAATCGACACTATAATTGCTTCAAAAAAAACAATGAGTTTCAAAATCACAAAAAAATATGCATTGTATCAATGGTACTGGACAGCCTGGAGCAAAAAAAATCAGCTCATTTTCAGAGCTGACATTTATAATCTAGATTCAGATTTGTATGCTAAATTAAGAAATTAGCCTTTCTTCCATTGTAAAACTTCTTGATGGATGATAGATATACAAACATGATTTGTCTTTTATAGTCTGGATGATTTCATCTGTTAATTCTACCGGAACAGCGGGACATCCCTGGCTTCTGCCTAGTCTTTTATGATCTCTGATAAACGATTCAGAAACATAATCTGCACCATGCATTACCACTCCTCTTTCGCGGGCCTTGTCATTCAAACCTCTTTCAAGACCGTCTAAACGCAATGAGGCTCCGTGTTTACCCTGATAAATTTCGCCAGTTGCATAAAAACCTAAACTGCTTTTAAAAGAAGAATTTAAGTTAGAAAATGTATTGGCAAATTCTTCTCCGGTGTTTCTTCCGTGCGCCACCAGAGAGTTAAATAAAATCGTATTGGTAGTCATATCAATTACCCAAAGACGTTTGGTATTTGATGATAAACTAAAATCAACTAATGTTAGAATGTTTTTCTGAATAATCCCTTTTTCTTTCAAAAGATAAAAACCTTTCAACGCTTCAGTAAAAGATTTTAGTTCAGGAAGCTTAAAATTGTTAGAATTTAAAGAGTTATAAATGGTTTCAATTTTTGCATCAACTGTAAGCTTTTTTTCAACTTTAGCAATACTTCTTGTTGTTGCAATCTTTAATTCGGAGGTGTTTTTTGAATCTTTGCCAAAAGACAATAACAAAAACACAAGCAGCGGATACATTTTGTAAATCATTGAATTTCTTTAGGTTAATAATAAAAAATTTGGGTAAGGCAAAAATAGAAAAAAATCACCCCACGCAAAATATAACCCTGAAAATCAGGCCTTTTTTGCTTAAATTTTAACATTATTAACATAAAATGATTCTTTCTGTAAGATTATTTCCCACTCAAAAAATCATAACATTTCAGCGTATTTTCTTAAAAAAAACAGAAGAAAATGGAAATATTGAAACTCAGAATGTAATAAATAGAACAAAATTCAGCCTGTTTTTTTTAAATTAAAGCATTAAAACAGAAACATTTTCTACTTTAAACCATATATTTAGTAATTCTTTTTTTGATTACTATTTTGATTAACAGCCCCTAAAAAATAACTTTGAATCAGCGAGGTCTTCATCACATTTTTCATTGTGCCAATATTTGACATTCAAAAGCGCTGTCAAAAATAAAGCTTAGAAAAAGAGCTTAGTGTGAATTAATTTTAAAAAATAAAGAGTTCTATAATTAAATTAGTATTTTTTGTTACACTTCATTTTATTAAACATAAATGTAATAAAGCTTTCTCTCCAAATTTTAGAAATGACTTATCTTTGTAGAAAACAAAAATGTAATGAACAAAAAAGTTATCCTTATGATTTTAGATGGTTGGGGAAAATCTCCTGACCCTAAAGTATCTGCAATAGACAATGCAAATGTTCCTTTTATAAACAGTCTTTACAAAAATTACCCAAGCGCACAGCTTCGTACCGATGGATTAAATGTTGGTTTACCTGAAGGTCAAATGGGAAACAGTGAAGTTGGGCACATGAATCTTGGTGCCGGACGAATTGTATATCAGGATTTAGCCAAAATAAATTTAGCCGTAGCCCACAAAACACTGGCTAAAGAACAAGTTTTAATTGATGCCTTTACTTACGCTAAAGAAAACAATAAAAAAGTACACTTTTTAGGATTAGTTTCTGACGGAGGTGTTCACTCTCATACTTCTCATTTAAGAGGCCTAATTGATGCTTCTCAGGAATATGGTTTAGATCAGGTTTACGTTCACGCTTTTACAGACGGACGTGATGTTGACCCAAAATCCGGAGCAAAATACATTCACGATTTAGAAGATTATATCAAAGATACTCCTGTAAAAATTGCTTCTATCATTGGCCGTTATTATGCAATGGATCGTGACAAACGCTGGGAACGTGTAAAATTAGCTTACGATTTAGTAGTTAACGGAGTGGGAATTCCGTCTACAAATGCTGTAGCAAGTGTTCTTGACAGTTATGCACACGACGTTACTGACGAATTTATTGAGCCGGTAGTAATTGTTAATGAAGAACAAAAACCTTTAGCCACAATTATTGAAGGTGATGTTGTCATTTTCTTTAACTTTAGAACAGACAGAGGCCGTGAACTTACGGAAGCGCTTTCACAACAAGATTTTCATGAGCAAAACATGCACAAGTTAAACTTGTATTATGTAACACTTACCAATTACGACGAAACATACCAAAACGTAAAAGTAGTTTACAATAAAGATAATATTACCGAAACTCTTGGCGAAGTTTTAGAAAAAGCAGGTAAAAAACAAATTCGTATTGCCGAAACTGAAAAATATCCGCACGTAACATTTTTCTTCTCTGGAGGAAGAGAAGTCCCTTTTGAAGGAGAAAGCAGAATTTTAAGAAATTCTCCTAAAGTAGCAACTTATGATTTACAGCCGGAAATGAGCGCTTACGAGTTAGCCGACGCTCTTGTTCCTGAATTAAACAAAGGCGAAGTGGATTTCGTTTGTTTGAATTTTGCAAATGGAGACATGGTAGGCCACACCGGAATTATGAGCGCTGCAATTAAAGCCTGCGAAGCCGTTGATGCCTGCGCTAAAAAAGTAATCGAAGCTGCTCTTGCTAACGATTACACCACAATTGTAATTGCAGACCACGGAAACTGCGAAACGATGATTAATCCTGACGGAAGCCCAAATACAGCCCACACCACAAACCCTGTACCTATTATTTTAGTAGATAAACACTTGAAAAATATTCAGGATGGTGTTTTAGGCGATATTGCTCCTACTATTTTAGAATTAATGGGAGTACAGCAGCCAAATGCAATGACTTGTCATTCGCTTTTGTAGAAAACGCTTAAACTTTAAACATATAAGTAATAATAAGTTCATTCAAATCGAACTTAAAAAATCTCGCAAAGACGCTAAGCCGCAAAGAAATTTATAAAACTTTGCGCCTCTGCGACTTTGCGAGAACTATTTTATACCAAAATGTAACGCTTAGTTTAGCTTTTATCTTATGTGATTTTCATTTCTTAAATTAAACAATGCTTATTTATATTTACTTATATCACTTATATGGTTTATATTTCTAATATCCCATTTTGTCAGCCTGAGCGAAGTCAAAGGCACATGACGTTTAACTCAAAAAAGGCTTCAGCTTCGCTCAGCCTGATTCGTATCTATTACTCAATATCAAACAACAAAATAATGATAAAGCTGTTCAACCCCATAAATCACAAGTCCAATAATTCCTCCTACCAAAGTTCCGTTGATTCTGATGTATTGAAGATCTTTTCCGATTTCTAATTCCAGTTTTTCAGAAACCTCTTTTCCATCCCAGCTTTTTACGGTTGACGAAATTAAATCTCCAATTACTTTTTTGTTGTTTAAAAGAATCGACAAAACATCATTTTTAATAAAATTATTGATTTTGTCTATCATCACAGAATCTTCTTTGAGTCCGTTTCCGAATACCTGAATCACATTGGCAATATTATTTTTTATTGAAGACTCATCACCTTTATTTAAGTCATTATTTATCGAAAGTTTTATTTCATCCCAAATTCCGTTAATATAATCCTGAACTTCTTTTTTTCCGGCAAAACTCAGAATCATATTATTGATTTTAATTCTCATTTCTTCAGAGTTTTTTACTTTCTCCAAGAAATCATAAACATATTCATCAATTTTAACCCTTATTTCGCTTTGCGGTTTTTTGGCTTCATTTAAAAATTCCTGTAAGCCATTAAAAATCCCTTCTGAAATACTTTTATCGGCTAAGCCAAAACTCAAAAATGGCGTAGATTGTTTTACTTTTTTTCGAATCAAATCTTTGTTATTCGTTAACTCATTGCTCATCACTTCGAGCACATTCGTTAAAAGTTCATCTTTTACATTTCCTTTGTGCAAAGGTTCTAAGGCCAGCGCAATCCAGTCTCCAAAATTTATTGCCTCCAGTTTTTCTTTAAACTGAACCTGAATAAACCTTTTAATGTCTTCGTCTTTTATGGTTTTTAAAATTCCCGGGATAATATTTACCGCAACTACATTGGCAATTTTATTGGCATTTTCGTTTTGCGAAAGCCATTCTGAAGCTTTTGTGGCGAAGTTGAATTCTTCTAGTTTAATTTCTAATTTTTCCCGGTTTAAAAATTCTTCTGAAACAAAATTCCCTAAGTTTTCTCCAATTTCATTTTTCTTCGTCGGAATAATGGCCGTGTGCCAAATCGGGATTCCCATAGGATGGCGAAATAAAGCCACAACTGCAAACCAATCGGCAATTCCTCCTACCATCGCCGCTTCGCTAAAAGCCTGAAGCATCGGAATTTTGAAATAAATAGCAATAATAAACAAGAGCACTGCAACACCCAAAAGTGCCAGAGCATTTCCTTTCATCTTTCTTAAAGCCTTTACTTTTGATATATCTTGATCTATAATAGTTTTCATGATTAGATTCGTTTTTACTACTAATTTAGGGCTTTTTTGCGAGATATTTGATTCTCATCACTGTTTAAACAGTCTCTGATTCACGAATTTTATACAAAACTTCTTTATGAAATTTTTAAAATATAAAATTTATGAAATCCATTTTAAAATTTTCCATTCTTAATAATTCGACAATTCGCGTCAAAAAAATAACTTAAAAAATGAGATAAAAATTGTACTTTTGCCAACTGAAAATCTGAAAAATATGATCATCCAAAAAACCAGAGAAGAAATCGAATTAATGCGCGAAAGTGCTTTGATCGTATCGAAAACATTAGGAATGATTGCTTCTGAAATTAAAGAAGGAGTTACTACATTATATCTTGACAAATTAGCCGAAGAATTTATTCGTGATCACGGTGCGGTTCCAAGTTTCTTGGGGTTATACGATTTCCCGAATTCACTTTGCATGAGTCCAAATGCTCAGGTTGTTCACGGAATCCCGAATAATACGCCTTTAAAAAATGGAGATGTAATTTCTGTTGACTGCGGTGCATTTAAAAACGGATATCACGGAGATCACGCCTATAGTTTCGAAATTGGAGAAGTTGCTCCGGAAGTAAAACAACTTCTAAAAGTAACCAAAGAATCTCTTTATGTTGGAATTAGAGAATTTAAAGCCGGAAATCGCGTAGAAGATGTTGGAAATGCGATTCAAAAATATACAGAATCTCACGGATACGGAGTGGTTCGCGAATTAGTTGGGCACGGTTTAGGGCAAAAAATGCACGAAGAACCGGAAATGCCAAACTACGGAAAACGCGGCCGCGGAAAACTTTTTGTTGAAGGAATGGTTGTTGCAATTGAACCTATGATCAACCTTGGAACAAGAAATATAAAACAATTAAAAGACGGCTGGACTATTTTAACTGCTGACGGAAAAGCAAGTGCCCATTTCGAACACGATGTAGCTTTAATAGACGGAAAACCAGAATTATTATCGACTTTCCAATACATCTATAAAGCCCTGGGGATCGAAAGCAACGAAGAAGACGAATTCAGAAAAGTGCCTTTGGTATTATAGTTATTACGCAAAGATTCACAAAGATATACGCCGAGATTCACAAAAATTATTTATACGCCTTTAAAATGAATTCTCAAAATTTAGTCTCTCAAAATGAGCTAGATTCTATTTCATATAAAATTATTGGTTTAGCGATTGAAGTTCACAGACAATTAGGCCCTGGTCTATTAGAATCTGCTTATCAGGAATGTTTGTATTATGAAATTATGAATTCTGGTTTAATTGTTGAAAAACAAAAAGCTTTACCCATAATCTATAAGGACATAAAATTAGATCATGGTTATAGAATTGATTTACTGATAGAAAATAAAATAGTAATTGAATTAAAAACTGTTGAAGCTTTTACGGAAGTACATTTTGCCCAAATATTAACTTATTTGAAACTAGGAAATTATCCATTAGGATTGCTCATTAATTTTGATTCAAAAATATTAAAAAACAATATAAAAAGATTTATAAACACTTTGTGAAGCTCTTTGCCTACTTTGTGTAACTCTGCGAAACAGCCCCATGAAAAAACTTTTTAAACTCGTACTTAATACAATCCCCCGCCCATTATTAATTCGTTTGAGTTATGTTGCGCGACCAATTTTAGCTTTCTCATTAAAAGGAGATAAATTTACAGATCCTATCGACGGGAGAAGTTTTAAATCGTTTTTGCCTTACGGATACGGAAAACAGCGTAATAATGTGCTTTCGCCAAGCACACTTTCGTTAGAAAGACATCGTTTGCTTTGGTTGTATTTAAACGATCAGACTGATTTTTTTACAGCACCAAAAAAAGTACTTCATTTTGCTCCGGAACAAGCTTTTTACAAAAGATTTCGCAAGCAGAAAAACTTGGATTATACGACAACCGATTTGTTTTCGCCTTTGGCCGATGTAAAAGCAGACATCTGTAATCTGCCTTTTAAAGACAATGAGTATGATGTCATTTTATGCAATCACGTTTTAGAACATATTCCGGATGACACGAAAGCGATGCAGGAATTATTCCGTGTTTTAAAACCGGGCGGAATGGCTATTTTACAGATTCCGCAGGATTTAAACCGTGAAGTGACTTTTGCCGATGATTCTATTACAGATCAAAAAGAACGCGCTAAAATATTTGGACAATATGATCACGTTCGTATTTACGGAAGAGATTATTTTGACAAATTAAGAAGCATTGGATTTATCGTAATTGAAGAAGATTATACCAACAAAATTGCACCAGAATTAGTTGAGAAATACTGTTTAGCAAAAGGCGAAATCATTCCACTTTGCTTTAAACAGGAAAACTAATTTTCACCATATAAGTGATCTAAGTTCATTTAAAAAAGAGTTTTCAAAATAGTAATAATTTGAAAACTCTTTTTTTTTGCCCAATCCCTAATTATAAGCCAATCAAATCCCTAAACCTTGAAACCTTCAAAATCATATCAATTTTGTTTTGACATCAGTTTTGAAAAAAACCTGAATACCTATATCCCAACATCCTACATTATTGAGGATACCGATGAAATAAAATATCTGGATAAAAAAGCAACCCCCGGCATAATTGAAAGCTTCGGAATTGTTTTTGAAAATTTAGATTCTAATACAAAAAAAATACTGACTGCCTGCGAATCTTTAAAACCTGAATTCATATTTAAAAAATTCAGTTCCAAAATCAAATCAGCTAAAACTATTGCTGATTTGCAAAAAGATTCTAAAATTGAGTTTGCAATCCGTCAGCATTTAAAATTTCATTTAAGCTCATTTTACAACCTCATAGTTCAGGAGCAATTTCCCTTATCTATAAATCTTGGACCCGAAAAAGATTTCTATCGTTCCAGAGTTGATATAAGTCCGCTTTATTTTGAACCACAAATTCAATTTGACAAACATGCCGAAGGAATCACCTATACCCTTTCTTTAAAAGAAAACGAAACGGCTTTTTTGCCTATGGACCGCAATGTCGATATACTGCTGGATGAGCCGGGCTGGTTAATTATCAATAAAAAATTAGGACAGTTAAAAGAGCTTAATGCCAAAAAACTAATGCCTTTTTTAAAGAAAAAATCAATCGAAATACCCTCAAAATTAGTTGATGATTATTTTAAGAATTTCATTCCGGAAATAGCAAAAAAAATTGACATCGAAGCAACAGGTTTTGAAATCGAGCTTCGCGATACAATTGTATCCTGCACCATTCAGCCCGTTTTTGACTTCTTCAAAAACTGCTATTATCTCAACCTTTATTTTGATTATAACGGATATTCATTTGATGCAAGTAAAACAAAAAAAACGCATTCATTCGTTGATTTTAGTGTTACCAATGAACCTAAAATTATTCAGTTTAAACGAAATACTGACGAAAATTTATATGCCGATAAATTAATTGAAATTGGTTTAGCAAAAATTAAAAACGAATTATTTGGGCTGAATTCTGATGCTGAAACTTCTGATCCCTATGCCAATATTCAATTGATAATTGACCATAAGGAAAAGCTGGAAAATTTAGGTTTCAATATTCAAAATTTAAAACTCGAAAGCAAAGAAATCATTACAGAAAACCACACTGTTTCGGCTTCAAAAGACACAAATGGAGATTGGTTTGACATTAAAATCATCATTACAATTGGAACTTACACGATTAATTTCAGTGAAATTATTCCAAATATAAAAAGCAAGGAAAGACTTTTTGCTCTGCCTGACGGAAACTACTTTTTGATTCCTTTAGAATGGTTTAGTAAATACAGTTCACTTGCAAAACTGGCCAAAACAGAAAGCGGGAACTTACTTTTACGAAAAAGTAATTTTACTGCACTGGATGCGATTCCTGAAATTAAAGACGAAGTAACTTATAAAGCCGAATATATTGCTTCTGATTTATTAAAAGCAACATTGAGACCGTATCAAATTGATGGTGTAAAATGGCTTTTAGGACATTTTAATTCCAATTTGGGTGCGTGCCTAGCTGATGATATGGGACTTGGAAAAACGCTGCAGACTTTAGCTGTTCTCGTTGCCGTTCAGGAACAATTAGGATTCACCACGAAAACGACCAATTTTGATTTATTTGCAAACGAAACTACAATCGAAAGAGAACCGCTTAAAGCCTTGATTGTTTTGCCTTCTTCATTGGTTTTTAACTGGTTTAATGAAGCCGGAAAATTCACGCCGCATTTTTCAAAAATGCAATATGTGGGTAATGACAGGAAACAATTAGCGAGCAGATTAGCAGCAACCGATCTAATTTTTACGAGTTACAGCATTATTCATCGTGATATTTCAATTTTAGAAAAATATGATTTCCGTTATTTAATTCTGGACGAAAGTCAATATATTAAAAATAAAGATTCTAAGATTTTCAAAGCTATAAATAAAATAAGTACAGGGCATAAAATCGCACTGAGCGGTACGCCAATCGAAAATTCGCTTGACGATTTATGGTCGCAGATGCAGTTTATAAACCCGGATATTCTGGGAACGTATAATTTTTTCGCAGCAAACTTTAAAATTCCAATTGAGAAAAAACAGAATGAAGATGTTTTATCTGAATTAAAAAAACTCGTGCAGCCTTATATTTTAAGAAGAACCAAAGAACAGGTTTTAAAAGATTTACCCGAGTTATCCGAACAGATTTATTATTGCGATATGGATCCTGAACAGGAAAAATTATATGAAAAAGAAAAATCGAAAGCGCGTAACTTTTTATTAAAAACAGACGGTTCAAGTCCTGATAAAATCAGTATAATCAATACGCTGATGAAGTTAAGACAGTTGAGTAATCACCCGAAAATGATAGATCAGGAATCAGAAATTGATTCCGGGAAATATATTGCCGTTACCAATTATCTGGATAATTTAGTCAAAGCAAAACAAAAAGTAATCATTTTCAGCTCATTTGTTACCAACTTGAGTTTTTATACAGATTGGTGCAGAGAAAACAAAATAGAATATTGCGAAATTACCGGTGAAACCCCTTCAGGAAAAAGAGAACAGCAGGTAAAATTGTTTCAGGAAAAAGAAAATCCTTTATTGTTTTTTATTTCGCTGAAAGCAGGAGGCGTTGGTTTGAACATCACAAAAGCTTCTTATGTTTTATTTTTAGACCCGTGGTGGAATCCTTTTGCAGAAAAACAAGGAGTAGGAAGAGCACACCGAATTGGGCAGTTAAATAAAGTAAACGTTATTCGTTTTATTTCTAAAAATACAGTAGAAGAAAAAATTATCAAACTGCAGGAAAACAAAAAACTACTGTCTGATTCCCTTTTAGAAGAAAGCTATATCAATGATGAAATCGAAGCTAATTTAGAGTACATTTTGAATTCTTAGCCAATTCCTTTTTTTTTAACCAATAAATTGGCATCTTAATACGTTTAATAAAATTCTTATATTTACAATCTTACAACGTAATAAGATGCCAAATTTTTTATATCAAAGCTTAATTGCGCTTTTTATTTTTACTTCGGCGAAAGCCCAGGAAATCCAAACTGAGGTAGTTCCTCCATACAATATTAAAACCGTAACTTTTGTTCAGAATGGCAATAATGTCGTTCCGATATTTGAACTGAATTCGACATTTCAATTTGAGTTTGATGACTTATTTGGAAACGAAGCCAATTATTATTTCGAAATTACACATTGCGATTACAACTGGAAACCAAGCGATATTCCTAAAACAGATTATTTAAGAGGTTTTGACGGCCAGCGAATTACAGATTATTCTAATTCCTTTAATACACTTCAGGTTTACTCCCATTACAGACTTCCTTTTCCAAATCAATTTACAACCCAGATAAGATTATCCGGAAATTATATTTTGAAAATTTTAAATGAAGATAAAGAAGTCGTTTTATCCCGAAAATTTATCGTATACGAAGAACATTGTACAGTTGCAGCGCAGGTAAAACGAACCCGAAACCTCAACAATATTGAGCACAAACATAATCTGGATTTCACGATTGCTTCAAATGATATTACTTTTCAAACGCCAACCCAGAATGTAAAGGTTCTTTTATTACAAAATGGAAACTTCAATACTGCTATTAAAAACATTGTACCACAATATACTATCGGGAATCAATTGGTTTATAAATACGATGCTGAAACGCAATTTTGGGCCGGTAATGAATTTTTATATTTTGAAAATAAAGACATTCGGGCAGCCAATAATAATGTAGGAAGAATTGGTTCTAACAATGATATCTACAATGCGTATTTGTACACAAATGCTGCAAGAGGAAATCAGATTTACACCAATTATCAGGATGTAAACGGGAATTTTGTGGTTAAAAACATCAACGGTTCTGACAACAGTATTGAAGCCGATTATGCCTGGGTTTATTTTACACTTTCGGCACCTGCCTTCATGCTTAATAAAGATATTTATATTACCGGAATGTTTAATAATTACAGCATTTCGCCAGAATACAAAATGGACTATAATGCAGACAAGGCTGTTTTTGAAAAAGCGGTAATGATCAAGCAGGGTTTCACTAATTTTCAATATACAATTGCTGATAAAAAAGGAAATATTGATTTTGAAAATGCCGTTGACGGAAATTTTTATCAGACAGAAAACGAGTACACTATATTAGTTTATTACAGAGAAAGTACAGATCGTTATCAAAGAGTTATCGGAAAAGGCAATGCAAACTCAATAAACATCGTTAATTAAAACATTGTTAAGGTTTTAGGATTCATAGTTTTTTTTCGTAGCTTTGTACCTATAACGCACACAGATTTACTAGGTTAGTATGGTTTCTCAAATTACACGAGGCATAAAAATATCGGTTTTAACTAGTTTTGAAGGTACATACTTCAAGAACTACAAGATTCACTTTGCTTTTAGTTACGTAGTTACAATTGAAAATCACAGTAAAGATTCTGTTCAGTTAACTTCTCGTCACTGGGAAATTTTTGACTCTTTAAACGATTTAGATATTGTTGACGGCGAAGGCGTTATAGGAAAAAAACCAGTTCTAAAACCTGGTGAAAATCACACTTACAGCTCTGGTTGTTTATTATCATCTCCTTATGGTGCTATGAAAGGTCATTTTAATATGATCAATTTCACAACAACCAAAACATTCAAAGTTATTGTTCCTACTTTTAGAATGTGCGCTCCTTTTGCATTAAACTAATGCAGGGTTATTTCTATTACTTCTTCTTTTGTTAATGCATAAACTTTATCATTTTCTTCGGGAATCAGATAAAAATTACCTGTGAATTCTCCAAAAGAAGGAAAAATCAATTGCTGCGGTTTTCTAAAAAAACAGGATAAACTCAAAAACTGCCTGCCCAATCCTTTTAGTTTTATTCCGGGATGAATGTGTCCGCAAAAATTAAAAAAGTTTTCTCTTGTTGTGGGATGATGTGTAAGCAGAAAATCGTCGATTATTAATTCTTCGTAAATTTCGATATTTAGATCAGCGTAGTTTTTTTTTGAAATAATATCATGATTGCCCTCAACCAAAATAATCTGCTGAGAAACTGTTTTAGTCCAATCTGAAAAAAAGTTCCATTCGTTATTGATTTTACTGTGAAATAAATCTCCGAGAAAAATAATCGTCTCTGCATCGAATAAACCCAACACTTCATTTAATCTCGCAAAATTTTCAAGAACAGCTTTTTCAGGTATTGCCATTCCATGTTTTCTAAAATGCACAATTTTCCCTAAATGCAGATCAGAGATCAGGAGTATTTTCTTTTCCTCCCAAAAAGCAGCACCGGATTGATGTAAAACGAATTCGTGATTGTTTATCTTAATTTTCATGTTGTAATTATTTCATGTAGCTCGCCGTCATTTTTTTGATTCTTTCCTGTAATGTTTCGCTGGAAATTTTCTCTCTCAAGCGATCTGTAATTATTGGAAAACTAAACGGCGTAGGTTTTTTGCATTGTTTCCAGACAATCGTCTGGTTACTTATTCTTTCCATTGCCTCAATCAAACGCCCTTCTTCTAATTGATGTTCAAATGTTTCTATAAAAGCCTGCTGTAATAATAAATTATCCGGTTCATAATCTCTAAAAACCTCAAAAAGCAATTGCGAACCGCTTTGCAAATGTTTTGTTTTAACTGGTTTTCCGGGCATTCCGGTAAAAACCAAACCTGCTATAACAGCAATATCCCTAAATTTTCTACGCGCCATTTCGGTCGAATTTAAACTTTTCTGCAGATCGTGATGCACGTAAGCTGTCGTAAATAAATCATTATCAAAAACGGCCTCCATATCAATTTCCTGATCAGAAAGCAATTCAAATCCATAATCATTATAAGCGAGAGAAAAAGTAATTAGCGAAAGCAGACTAATACGATACGAAATTAAACTAGCCATTGCTTCATGCACATAACGCCCTTCAAAAGGATAAAAAATAGCATGAAAGCCTTCTCTGGTTTTAAAAGTTTCGATTAAAAATTCATCATTATTGGGCACGATACTTTCTTTTCGCTGTCTTTCAAAAATAGGTCTGAGCGCTTTTAATTCAGGAGACAAATGTTCTGTATTTGCAGCATACAATTCCTCCCGGAGCAATTCACTCATTTGTGCTGATAATGTCATTCTACCGCCCATCCAGCTTACCACACGCGCCGTTTTTTTAGGATCGGCTTTTCGCACTAAAACCTGCATGTTTTTTATCTGGAATAACTCGAGTCGCCTTCCGGCAAAAGTAAAAACATCGCCTCGTTGTAATTTTGAAGCAAACCATTCTTCGACAGTTCCAATAAATCCCCCGCCTAAAAATTTTACATTCAAAACTGCATCGCCCACAATAGTTCCCATTTGCATACGATGATGCATGGCAATAAAACGGCTGTTAATTTTAAAACGTCCGTCTTCTTCAATTTCTACTTTTTTAAATTCGTCATACGCCTGCAGACTCTGGCTTCCGTTTGTAATGAAATTTAAAATCCAGTTCCAGTTTTCTTTTGTTATATTTTGATAGCAAAATGTTGTCTTGACTTCTTCGTAAATTTCATCAGGAAAAAATCCGTCAGAAACGGCGAGCGTATTTAAGTATTGAACCAAAACATCCCAGCTGTTTAAATACGGCATTCGGTCTTCAACAACAGTTTTGGCGACTGCTTTTTTTAGTGCCGAAGCTTCGATCAATTCCATTGCGTGTGTAGCAAGAAAATAAATCACACTTTCTTTTCCGGGCTGGTGGCCGCTTCTTCCGGCTCTTTGCAAAAAACGCGCAACGCCTTTTGGTCCGCCCACCTGAATAATCGTTTCAACTGGTGCAAAATCCACGCCGAGATCCAAACTCGAAGTGCAAACCACGACTTTTAATTCTTCTTTTCTGATGGCATCTTCAACCCACAAACGAGTTTCTCTGCTGATGCTTCCGTGATGCATGGCCATTTCGCCCGCAAATTCCGGATATTTATCTAAAATGGCCTGAAACCAAATTTCGCATGCCGAACGCACATTGGTAAAAATCAAAGTAGTTTTACTTCTTCTGATGATTTTGGCAACCTCATCAATTAAATGCAAACCCATGTGTCCGCGCCACGGATAAGTTTCCATTTTCTCCGGAAGAATCGATTCAATTTTGATTTTTTTATTGATATGCGCTTTAATCAAAACCGAATTTTTGTATGCTTCTGTATTATGACCTAACAAAACTTCTTGTGCTAATTCGAGATTGCCAATTGTTGCTGAAATTCCCCAAATGCGCATTTTTGGTGTAATCGTTTTTAAACGCGAAAGCGCCAATTCCATTTGAACACCCCGTTTTGTACCTAACAATTCGTGCCATTCGTCAACTACAATCGCCCCGCAGTTGGCAAATGTTTTTTCGTATTGTTTAGACGCAAGCAGCAACTGTAAACTTTCTGGCGTTGTAATTAAAAGATCAGGCATTTTGTTTTTCTGCTTTGCTCTTTCGCTTTGAGTAGTATCTCCGGAACGAATCCCCACTGTTAACGGCAGATCTAAATCTGTAATAATTCGTTCTGCGGCTTGTTTTATTTCTACAGAAAGTGCTCGCAGAGGCGTAATCCAAATGGCTTTTAATCCGGCTTTGTGCTTGGTTTTATAATCGGGATTTTTTTTGATGTAATCAAGAACTACCGGAAACCACAAGGCATAAGTTTTTCCGCTTCCGGTTGGAGCGTTCAGTAAGCCATTTTTTCCCTGCAGAAAAGCAGTCCAGGTTTGAGTCTGGAACGGAAAAGATTTCCACCCCTGACTTTTAAACCAATTTTCGGCTAACACATATAATTCGTCCCTATTCATTTTTTTCAGGTTCAAAGTTGCAAAGGCTCAGAGGGACAAAGTTTAACTGTTTCCTAATTTTTCTTTGAAACTCTGTTACTTTGTCCCTTTGAACCTTTTATAAAATCATATTTTTTAAATCTTCAATAGAATTGGCTTCTTCTATTTTTTTGTCTTGACGCCATCTCAAAATTCTTGGAAAACGGGTTGCGATACCGCTTTTATGCCTTTTAGAAAGCGAAATTCCTTCGAAACCAATTTCAAAAACCAATTTTGGCGTTACACTTCTAACAGGGCCAAAACGTTCTAAAGTATTTTTCTTTATAAAATCGTCTACTTTTCTGAATTCGGCATCGGTTAAACCGGAATAGGCTTTTGCAAAAGTGACCAATTCTTTTTCTCCTTTTTCATTGTTCTGCCAAAGTGCAAAAGTATAATCGGTAAACAAATTCGAGCGTCGTCCGTGTCCGCGCATTGCGTATGTAAGAACGGCATCGATTACCAAAGGTTCAATTTTCCATTTCCACCAATCGCCTTTTTTTCTTCCCACCTGATAAGGTGACGCATTTCGTTTTAACATCAAACCTTCGCTTTTCATTTCGCGGGCGCGTTCTCTTTCTTTTGTTACATCTTCCCAGGAAGTTAAGGCCACTCTTTCTGAAAGTCGGAAAGAATTCGTTTGATGCCTGATTTCTTCATATAAATTCTCCAGTAAAATTCTTCTTTCTATATACGGAAGATTTCTAATATCCTGCCCTTCCCATTCTAAAATATCATAAGCTTTTAAAATCACGGGGACTTTTTCTAAGAGATTTGCTGATATGGTTTTGCGTCCAATTCGAGCCTGCAGATCATTAAAAGTTCCGATTTCATTTTCGGGAAAAGCCAAAATCTCTGCATCGATAACGGTTCCGTTGGGAATAATGCCCACGAAGGATTTAAACTCCGGATATTTATCGGTAACGAGCTCCTCACCTCTTGACCAGACGTAAATTTCATCATCGCGAATAATCGTCTGCGAGCGAATTCCGTCCCATTTATGTTCAATAGACCAGTCCTCGGGATTTCCTAAATCTTCAACATCACCTTCAATTGGATACGCGAGATAAAACGGATAAGGTTTTGATAAGTAATCTGAGCTTTTTTCATCCAGAATTAATTCCTGAAACGTGATCGTATTGGGATTCCAATTTCCCATTAATTTATAAGCCAATGCATCTTCATCAACATCTTCTGCTTTGGATAAGGCCCTTGTCATCAGTTTTTGGCTTACGCCGATTCTAAAACTTCCGGTAATTAATTTGGTAAAAACAAAACGCTCGTAATAATTTAAAGCAACCCAATTTTCATGCAGGTATTCTTTTTTCTCAGCATCTGTTTTCTTTTTTAAAGCGATGATTTCCTGAAGGAATTCGGTTAAACTTTTATCTGAATGTTCTTTTGTTGTTGGAATAATTAAGGCGATTGTTTCGGCCAAATCTCCCACTATATGATAACTTTCTTCAAAAAGCCATAATGGAATATTTGCCAGTTCATTTGCCCAAAGCCGAAGCAAAGTCGTATTAACAGGACGCGCCGGGCGACGATGCGAAAGAATCGCAATTGTCCACACTTTATCTTCCGGCGATGCATTTTTAAAATACGTCGTTAGTGCATCTACTTTTACATTCGTTTTATTTGAACTGTCAAGTGTTTTTATGAGTTGGGCGAAATTCTTCATCTATATTCATTTTAACCGCATAATTAATTTTAACACATAGAAGCATAGCTTCTCTTTGAGATTAAAGGCGTTTCACTTGTTTAAATAAACATAGCTATTTCAACCTTTTTCATTTTTATTGATTTTAAATCTATGTTTCTATGTGTTAATTACTTTTCAGAAATAATCGAAGTTTCATTTTGATCTGCTTCGGTTTCTTTTTCTTCTTTTTCCATTTCAGCACTTTCGCCTTCATATTGTGTTTTTTCTGTTCTGGCGTCGTAACCTAATTCTCTTAAATACTTGGCAAAAATATCGGTATAACCGTGCGTGCAGATTACTCTTTCGGCGCCTGTTGCTTTAACACTTTCTAATAAAGAATGCCAGTCGCAGTGGTCGCTTAAAACAAAACCTTTGTCTATGGCACGTCTGCGCCTTGCGCCTCTAAACGCCATCCAGCCGCTTGCAGAACCGGTAACAAAAGGCGTCATTTTTCTGATCCAGATGCTTCCGTGTGCGCTTGGCGGAGCGAGAACTATATTTCCTAAAAGTGCTTCTCTTTTTGTTTCTCTGGTAATTAATTCTGTTGGCGGAAAATAAACCATTGGCCGTAAAACATTCGTCATATTTTCGATTGCACCGTGTGTATATATTTTTCCAATATCAGTATCTAAATATTTTAAAAGTCTTTGTGCTTTCCCTAAAGAATATCCAAACAGAATTGAAGTTCTTCCCTCCGCCCTGTTCTCTGCCCACCAATTATTGATTTCAGAAATAACTTCAGCTTGCGGTGTCCAGTTAAAAGCGGGTAAACCAAAAGTGCATTCGGTTATAAAAGTGTCACATTTTACTACTTCATAGGGAGTTGAAATTCCGTCATCTTCGGTTTTATAATCTCCGGTAAAAACCCAGACTTCGCCTTTATGTTCTACGCGAATCTGCGAGCTCCCAATAATATGTCCGGCAGGATGAAGTGAAAATTTTACATTATTTATCACAAAGGTTTCCCCCCATTCTTTTCCGGTAACATTTATTTCTCCCAGCCGATGTTTAATAATCGGCACATTCATATTATGTGTAATGTAATTTTGATGTCCCCAGCGAGAATGATCGGCGTGTCCGTGAGTAATAATTGCATTTTTCACAGGGCGCCACGGATCCAGATAAACGTCTGCCTGCTGGCAATAAATACCTTTGTCATTAAAAGCTAAAAGGGGAATTTTCATAGTAGTACATTTAAAAACGTTCTTTTCAGAAGTATCTCAAATTTAAAGCTTTATACTAATCCATGTTTTACAACTTCATCTGATTAGTTTATTAAATTACAACTTTTTAATATTGTATTGTGATATAATCAAATTATCATTTGTACTTTTGTAGAAAATTAAACAATTCGTAAATTTTAAAACAATTTATCCCATGTTAAAAGGATTCTTTCATGTACCAAAAGCGGTAAACGAGCCTGTAAAAAGCTACGCGCCGAACTCACCAGAAAAAGCAGCTGTTCAAGCAGCGTATACCACATTGTGGAATTCTCAAATTGACGTTCCTTTGTATATTGGAAGCGAAGAAATCAGAACTGGAAATACAAAAACAATATCAGCACCACACGATCACAAACACATCGTTGGTAAATATCATTTAGCTGAAAAACAACATATTGAAAAAGCAATTGCAAATGCTCTTGAAGCAAGAAAAGCATGGGCAGATATGGCATGGGAACAACGTGCTGCTATTTTCTTAAAAGCTGCTGAATTAATCGCAGGACCATACAGAGCTCGTATTAACGCTGCTACCATGATTGGTCAGTCTAAAAATATTCATCAGGCAGAAATTGATGCTTCTTGCGAATTAATCGACTTTTTACGTTACAATGTTGAGTTTATGACTCAAATCTACAACGATCAGCCAAAATCAGATTCTACTGTTTGGAATCGTGTAGAATACAGACCTCTTGAAGGTTTTATTTACGCTATTACTCCTTTTAACTTTACCGCTATCGCTGCAAATCTTCCTGCAAGTGCTGCTATGATGGGTAATGTTGTGGTTTGGAAACCTAGTGACAGCCAGGTATTTTCTGCAAAAATCATTATCGATGTTTTCAAAGAAGCTGGAGTTCCTGATGGCGTTATCAACGTAGTTTTTGGTGATGCTTTAATGATTACCGATACAGTTTTAGCAAGTCGTGATTTTGCAGGAGTTCACTTTACAGGTTCAACTCACGTATTTAAAGATATCTGGGCTAAAATTGGAGCAAACATTCACCATTATAAAACGTATCCAAGAATCGTTGGTGAAACAGGTGGTAAAGATTTTATCATTGCACATCCAAGCGCAAACGTGAAACAGGTTACTACAGGTATTACTCGTGGTGCTTTTGAATTCCAAGGTCAAAAATGTTCTGCTGCATCAAGAGCTTATATTCCGCAAAGTTTATGGCCTGCTGTGAAAGAACAATTAATTGCTGACGTAAAATCTATGAAAATGGGTTCTCCGGAAGATTTCGGAAACTTCATTACAGCAGTTATCCATGAAGGCTCTTTTGATAAATTAGCAAGCTACATCGATCAGGCTAAAAAAGATGCTGATGCGGAAATTATCGTGGGCGGAAATTACGATAAATCTGTTGGATATTTTATTGAGCCAACGGTTATTGTAACTACAAATCCAAAATATACTACAATGGAAACCGAATTATTCGGACCTGTTATTACGATTTATGTTTATGAAAATGCAAAATGGGAAGAGACTTTAGAATTAGTTGATACTACTTCTGAATATGCTTTAACCGGAGCAGTTTTCAGCCAGGATCGTTATGCTATTGAAGTTGCTACAACTAAATTGCAAAATGCTGCCGGTAACTTCTATATTAATGACAAACCAACCGGAGCAGTTGTTGGAATGCAGCCATTTGGAGGCGCAAGAGCTTCTGGAACGAACGATAAAGCAGGTTCTGCATTGAATTTATTGCGTTGGGCTTCTCCAAGAACAATCAAAGAAACTTTTGTAACTCCAGAAGATTACAGATATCCTTTCTTAGGTTAATCCTTATTTCAATATCAGATTTCAATCTTTGAAATCTGTCAACATAAACAAAGCCGAATCTTATATAAAAGATTCGGCTTTTTATTTATTAATTAATTCTGATAAAAACAATCAGGTAATTAAAAGCTTTTGTAGTCTATTTTATGTTTTGTAATATTTTTCTTATTATATTAAAAGTCAATGTCTTATGTAATAAAAAACCTTATTTTGTTAGTTTTTAAACTTTTTGGTCCTCTGAAAGAAAAAGCATCCGTCTAAATTTGCTTTACTAAAAATTTAAAAAAACTACCTAAAAAAAATATTCGACTTATGAGAAATTTAAACAATGTTCCAAAAGTAATTTCGGAAGCAAAAAGTATCGGTCATCCTATTAATTATAAATGGACAAAAAAGAAAATAAATCATTTTTTAGATCCGATAGAAGGAAACGAAGAGTTAGAAAAAACCTTAATGCTAATTAATCATAAAGGCTGCGTAGGACTTACTGCAGCACTTTTAGAATGGATTTACTGGCGCTTTACAGGATATACTCACGCAGCCAATGATATTCAAAAACGAATTGAGGCTCTTTGGTGCTCAATAAATAATCGTGAGCAGACAAATCCCTTGTTATTTGATACTAATTTTGATATGCCAGCCTCAGGTTCTGTAAACGGAGCATTATGGATTGCACTAATGAATGTACGAATGATCGATGTGAGATACAGAAAAGGATCGTACTTTTTACAAAATGAACTTGTTGGTTTGATTTTACTAGCAAACCATATAACACCTAAAAAGAAAAAATTTGAGGACTGGTTCAACCAGATCATTACTGAATTAGTACGTTCCTATCCTTCTACTTACAGAAATGCAGATTTAGACGAAACAGATGAAGCCGTATACGATTCTTCTAATGAACCTGTAATCTGTCGTGAATTTTTCTTTGATGCTGAATTCAAACACAGCGTTCAGGCATCAGAAAATGCACTTCATAATTTTATTGATAATCTTGATCTCAAGGCAAATCCTTTTTTAGATTTTTCTAGAAAAGCATCTTAATAATTCTTAGTTCAAAAAAATACCCCGAAAAGATTTTTTTCGGGGTATTTTATTTTTAAGCTTTAAACTTCAAAGGAAGATGAACAACTTTTTTAGTTTCAAAAAACTCGTCATCAAATATTTCGGCTAAATCATATAAAGTCGCATTTGGAAAATCTTTCAACTCTTCTGCTAAATCACCTCCTTTTAAATATAGAATTCCATTTTTTAGAGTATGCTTATGCTGCTTTTTAATTTTATCTTTTATCCATGAAACAAAATCAGGCATATTGGTTACGGCACGGCTTACAATAAAATCGAAATCTCCTTTTACTAATTCAGCACGTTTTTGTTCTGCTTTCACATTTTTTAATTCTAAAGCATCCACCACTCCCTGAACCACTTTTATTTTTTTAGCAATTACATCAATTAAATAAAATCGGGTTTCCGGAAAAAGAATCGCTAACGGAATTCCCGGAAAACCGCCTCCCGTTCCAACATCCAAAACTGTTGCTCCCGGCTCAAATTTCATGATTTTGGCAATTCCTAACGAGTGCAAAATATGTTTTGTATATAATGAATCAATGTCTTTACGCGAAATCACATTGATTTTTTCATTCCAATCGTGGTATAAAAAGTCTAATTTTTGAAATTGTTCGATTTGAAGATCGGTCAAATCAGGAAAATATTTCAATATCTCATCCATTGCTGTAAATTTTTAACAAAAGTACTACTTTACGATTGAAATATTTAACTCAATTTTGCAAATTGAGAATTTATAATAATTACCTTTGAAAACTATTTAAAACAATTATGAATAACACTGCTCCAACTTTTGCAAGGCAAGACAATCTGAAGTTTTTCAGAACACTTAACTCTCGGGTAAACAATTACTTTAAAGAGAATAATATTCAGAAAACCGGAAACTGGAAATTACACTTAAAAGCCGTTATTCTATTCGCAGTTTTTTTAACTCCGTATTTTTTAATCCTTACACTTAACATGCCTTTCTGGGTTATGCTGCTTTTATCAATTGTAATTGGTATTGGTATGGCGGGCGTTGGAATGAATGTTATGCACGATGGTAATCATGGTTCCTATTCAACCAAAAGCTGGATTAATAAATTTATGGGAGGAACAATTTATGTTCTTGCCGGAAATGTTTACAACTGGCAGGTACAGCATAATGTGCTGCATCATACTTATACAAATATTCCTGGTCACGACGAAGATCTGGATGCGGGAAGAATTATTCGTTTTACCAAACATGCTGAATGGCATAGTTTTCACCGTTTTCAGCATTACTATTCTGTTTTCTTATATGGTTTATTGACTTTTAATTGGGCCATTACTACCGATTTTAAACAGATGAGAAATTATCTGAAAAGAAAACTGTCTTACGGAGAACCAAAAAGCCCAAAAATTCTTTGGACAACTTTAATTATCACTAAACTTATTTATATTTCAATCTGGATTGTTTTACCAATGGTTATTGGAATTACATGGTGGAAAGTGCTAATTGGCTTTTTTGTAATGCATTATACTGCAGGATTAATCTTGAGTGTTGTATTTCAGCTAGCACACGTTGTAGATCATACAACAAATCCATCTCCAAATGAGTTAGGAGAAATGGACAACACCTGGGCAGTTCACCAATTGTATACCACAACTAACTTTGCTCCAAAAAATGCAATTGTAAATTGGTACACAGGCGGACTAAATCATCAAATTGAGCATCATATTTTCCCTAATATTAGTCACATTCACTACGGTAAAATTGCGAAAATCGTGAAGGAAACGGCAAAAGAATGTAATTTACCATATTACGAATACAAAACAATGCGAAGTGCTATCGCAGCTCACTTCAAGCATTTGCGTGACTTGGGAATGAAACCTGAATTATCTGTTTAAACTAAAAAAAATCTATTAATAATAACCTTCCTTAATTTAAAGTGCAATTAAGGACATTCAAAATTTTTATAATGAACCATATTCTTTCAGACAGAATCAACAACTTAGCAACATCACAAACCTTAGCAATGGCTGCTTTAGCACGTGAATTGAAAGCACAAGGAAAAGACATTATCAGTTTAAGTTTAGGTGAACCAGATTTCAATACACCAGACTTTATTAAAGAAGCTGCAAAGAAAGCAATCGACGAAAATTACAGTACGTATTCTCCGGTAGACGGTTATCAGGAATTGAAAGAGGCAATTTGCAGAAAATTCAAAAGAGATAACGGATTAGAGTACAAACCATCTCAAATCGTAGTTTCTACAGGAGCTAAACAATCTTTATATAACATTGCACAAGTAATGCTAAACGATGGTGACGAGGTAATTTTACCAGCACCATATTGGGTTTCTTATTTCGAAATCGTAAAACTTTCCGGCGGAGTTCCTGTTGAAGTTCCAACATCTGTAGAAACTGATTTCAAAATTACACCAGAACAATTAGAAGCAGCAATTACACCAAAAACAAAAATGATGTGGTTCTCTTCTCCTTGTAATCCTTCAGGATCTGTTTACAGCAGAGAAGAATTAACTGCTCTTGCAAAAGTTTTAGAAAAACACCCAAATATTTACGTAGTTGCCGATGAGATCTATGAGCACATCAATTTCTCAGGAACTTTCTGCAGTATCGGTTCAATTCCGGGAATGTTAGAAAAAACAATTACAGTAAATGGAGTTGCAAAAGCATTTGCGATGACAGGATACAGAATTGGTTACATCGGAGCTCCTGAATTTATTGCAAAAGCATGTACAAAAATTCAAGGACAAGTAACATCTGGAGCAAACTCTGTAGCACAGCGCGCTACAATTACTGCTGTAGATGCTGATCCAAGCGTATTAAACGAAATGGTTCAGGCTTTTCACGGTCGTAGAGATTTAGTTGTGGGATTATTAAAAGAAATTCCAGGAGTAAAAATTAACGTTCCGGAAGGGGCTTTCTACGTTTTCCCAGACGTTTCTTCTTTCTTCGGAAAAACTTTAAAAGGAACAGAAATCAAAGATGCCAACGATGTTTCGATGTATCTTTTGGCAGAGGCTAATGTTGCAACAGTAACAGGAGACGCTTTCGGAAATCCAAATTGCATTCGTTTCTCTTACGCAACAAGCAATGATATTTTAAAAGAAGCATTACGCAGAATTAAAGAAGCTTTGACTGTTTAATCAGGATTCATATTATACAAATGAGGCCTCAGGAAATTCCTGAGGCTTTTTTTATGCTATACGCAACTTTAAATTAATTACATTTTTTATAATTCAGAAGTTAATGTAAAATGATATGTTTGCAACTTCAGTTAACAAAACCACCAACGAAATGAAAAAAAAATTACTCCTGGTTCTAACATTTATACTATTTTCTAAAGAAATTAACGCTCAAAAAAGTCCAAACATAATGCTTTCCGTTTTTTACAAAGGGGAAAGTGAAAAAATTAATAACGAAAATTCTTCGGCTATATATGATGCTATTTATGGTATGTTTGAAAACTACAATACCATTTCAGAAGAAGTAAGTCTTAAAAAATATGATGAAAAAGAAGTTTTCTTCAAAAGCAATCTTTCCAATGAAAAATTAATTTCCTGTATTGATTCGCTTTCAAAAAATTCAAAATTGAGCTTAATCACGCAATTTAATAAACAACAACTTGTACTTGAATCATATTTTCCAAGCTTCTTTCAAAAAAATAATGATCTCGATTTTGTCAAAATAAAATTAAAATCTTTTGATGCAATTAATGAAAACAAAAAGAAAATAGCTATTGACAGCATGCATACTACAAGCGAGAATAGTGGTACGCTTTTAGACAAAGATTTAACCTATCATACCATCAAATTTCAGGATAACATTAATACTTCTTCAAAAAAAGCAACAGGATTTGCAACATATAATGTAAAAATCTTAACAGATTATGCTATTCAAAAATTAAATAAATCAAATTTAATTACTACGTTTTCGATAAATAAAAAGGAAATAAAAATAGTAGAAATCTATAACAAGATTTTTGTATTTGATGTTTTAAACGAAAGCAATGAATTCAATAAAAAAGCTGAAAATTTTAATTATTGGGCACTTGACATCAATAATAAAAATGAAAGAAAATTAGGCTCAAACATGTCTTATCTTATCTACAAAGACCTTTACAACATTTTTAAATTAAATAGAAAAATCACTAAAGAAGAGTTGAAAAAACTTTTGCCAGTAGAGAAATTACAAAAAATGAAAGAAAATGGATTTTATAATGTAATCGAACACGATTTTGCATTTGACAACAATATCTTATTCTATTCGAAAATATATGGTATTTCAAAAGATATTAAAGTAAAAATATAAATAAGTTTTCAAAATTCCCATTCTACAATATTGTAAAACCTCACTAAAATCCTGTAAAACAGACGCTTTATATTTCCCCAACTTTGTAATGTATTAATTTAAAAACTATTAGTCATGAT
This sequence comes from Flavobacterium johnsoniae, assembly GCF_001879205.1. GTDB lineage: Bacteria > Bacteroidota > Bacteroidia > Flavobacteriales > Flavobacteriaceae > Flavobacterium > Flavobacterium johnsoniae_A. The sequence goes on along the minus strand of NZ_MLFK01000006.1, from coordinate 113,356 downwards.
ACATACAGATGAAACCACAAAAGAAACAGTTAAAACTTTAGAAGGATTAATTTCAATTCTTGAAGACGGAAAACTAGGATATACAAACGCTGCTGAGCACGTAGAAAATGCGGCTATGAAGACAGATTTTCTCGAATATGCACGTGAAAGAGCTTTATTTATTGTAGAACTACAAGACGAAATCAACAAACTTGGAAAATCAACAGATACATCTGGCGGTGGACCATTAGGAGCTTTACACCGTACATGGATTGATATTAAATCTTCATTTACAGGGGGAGATACAGAAGCAATTATTAACGCCTGTGTGACCGGAGAAGAAGCAGCCATTGAAAAATACAAATCTGCTCTGGAAGACAACAATTTAGAATACAGCCAGGCTTCAGTTGTTTCAAAACAATTAAACAGTATTCAAAATACGTTATCCCAAATTAAAATGAAAGCGAATTAATCGATCGATCGATTCATGCTTTTTTTTGAAAACTGCTCGGTCTTCGGATCGGGCGGTTTTTTTGTTTATTAAAAATGAAAAATAAATATTATTTTCGTCGCAAACAATTCTAATATTATGACATTAATTTTACGCAGCATTTTTATTTTTACTGTTCTTATAATCTTATTTCCTAATTCAATAAAAGCGCAAACAGAAGGTAATTTCATTAAAGCATCTATCGGTTTTGGATCAAGTACATCAAATTATGAAGAAGAAAATCCAGAAATCATAGATGGTTTTGGTTTTTATACCCAAGGAGAATATGTAATTGGAATAAAAAAATGGTTTAGCGTAAGACCATATGCCGGAGTTATTTTTACCTCAACTAGCGAAGATAAAATTAAAAATCCGCAAGGTTATAAAGTAGAAACGAATGCTTTCTTTCTAGGCGGAAAAGCACGCCTTTGTGCTCCCATCCCTTGGGTAGCTCCTTTTGTAGAGGCTGGTATTGGTGCATCTTTAGGTTCTTTTACAACCTATACAGAAGTTATTAATATAAAAAAAACCGGCGCCCAACTCCACATTCCTATAGGTTTTGGACTTGCAGTGGGACGCAAAAATAATATAGAAATTGGAGTTTCATTCTACGCACAACCCTCTGCTGAACAATCCTTCGGAGGATTTACTGCAGGATATTCTTTTCCTCTTGATTAAAATCTGATTTATCATCATTCCATATTAAGTTAACAATTTTAAAAAAATCCCTTCATCATTAGCAAACTCGAAATATTTATAAGAACTTTGCAAACTTTTTTCCGTGAATACCACAAAAGCCTAAAGTTCTAAAAATGAAGAAGAAAATTGAAATATTAGCTCCTGCTAAAGATTTAATTGGAGGAATGGCCGCTATAAACAGCGGCGCCGATGCAGTTTATATTGGTGCACCGCAGTTTGGTGCGCGTTCTAACGCCAACAATTCTATCGAAGATGTTGCTGCTTTGGTACAATATGCACATTTATTTAATGCTCAGGTTTTTGTTGTTATGAATACCATTCTGTACGATAACGAACTGGAAACGTGTCGCGCAATGATATGGGAATTATATGATATTGGTGTAGATGCTTTGATTATTCAGGATATGGCGATTATGGAAATGGACTTGCCTCCTATCGTACTTCACGCCAGTACACAAGCCAATAATCGTGATGCCGATAAAATTAAATTCCTTAAAGATGCCGGAATCAAACGTGTGGTTTTAGCCCGCGAATTAAACCTGCATCAAATTAAAACAATTTACGATCATGCTGATGTTGAATTAGAATTTTTCGTAACCGGAGCTTTATGTGTTTCGTTCAGCGGAAACTGTTATATGAGTGTGGCAAACGGAGAACGCAGCGCCAACCGTGGTTCCTGCGCTCAAAACTGTCGTTTACCATACAACTTAATCGACGGAAACGGAGAAACTTTAATCAGAAACAGCCACTTACTTTCGATAAAAGATTTAGATATTTCAGATCAAATTCCGAATTTGATTGAAGCCGGAATTGTTTCTTTTAAAATTGAAGGTCGTCTAAAAGATGTGGTTTACGTAAAAAATAACGTCTCTTACTTACGTCAAAAACTAGATAGTTATTTAGAAGGAGCAGGAAGCGAAAAATACATGAAAGCTTCTTCCGGAACTTGTACCTATACTTTCGATTCTTCTTTAAGCAGAACTTTCAACCGCGGTTATACTGATTATTTTGTAAACGAAAGACACAGCTCGATTGGTTCTTGGGAAAGCCCAAAATCAAAAGGACAATATATTGGTAAATTAATTAGAACCGTTGGAAACGCTTACGAAATAGAAAACGGCGAATTGCTAAACAACGGCGACGGACTTTGTTTCATCAATGAAAATAATGAAGCTGACGGAATCTACGTAAACAAAGCCGAAAACGGAAAAATCTATCCAAACGTTTTAAAAGAAGTAAAGGACGGAACTTTTATCTATAGAAATAATGACGCCGCTTTTATCAAAATTGTAGAAAGAGAAGACAGTGCCGTTCGTAAATTAAGCACCTCTTTATTACTTACTGAAACTGAAACTGGTTTTGAATTGATCGCAACCGATGAAGACGGAAATGTAAGCACTGTTACTTTAGATCACCCAAAAGAACAGACAAAAACTGGCGAATCAATCGAAGAAAATATCAAAACCCAATTGGCAAAAACAGGTTTTACGCCTTATACTGCTGATGAAATCAACATTATGTTTTCTCAAAACTGGTTCCTTCCTATTTCAAAAATCAACGAAATGCGAAGAACCGTTTATGATCAGTTAACCGAAATTCGTTTAGCAAACTACAAACGCGAAGAACACCAATTGGTAAAAACGTCACATCCTTATCCAGAAACCAAACTGGATTTCATGTACAACGTTTCAAACAAAACCGCTCGTAAATTTTACGAACGTCACGGTGTTACCGAAATCGAAAAAGCATTCGAATTACAATGGGACCCAGGAAAATCTCGTGTAATGACAACCAAATATTGCATCAAATACGAATTAAAAAAATGTCCTATACACCAAAAAGATATTGTTGGTGTCAAGGTAAAAGAACCATTAGTACTAAAACAAGGCGAATTGGAGTATAAACTAAAATTCAACTGCAAGCCCTGCGAAATGGAAATCTGGGAAAAAGATGCCGAATTTGAAATCGAGGAAGATCATTTTCATTAAAAACATAAAAAGCGATACTCACAAAGTATCGCTTTTTTTATTTACCTATTTATTTCTTCTTAGTAGTTTTTGTCTTTGATTCTGACTTTTCTGGCGGTGTAATCTTTATTTTTGTTGCCTTTAATGCCGATTTTGATTCTGCTTTTTTCTCTCGTTTTGCATTATACAAATTCACAACCTTTTCAATATCATCATACTTATATTCTTTCTCTTCAATTTTTTTAGCAATTTCCGGATTGTCACTAAAATAATACACTCCATATTCCTTAAAAAAAGCGTTATATCCCGCAGAAAGAGCATTTGAACTCATGGAAACTAATACCGGAAAATCTTCATTGCTTCTTTTCAAATAATGATTCACCTCTTTAGAGACAACCTGCATTTTATTCACCTTAACTTTTTCTTTCGTTTTTTCATCCTCAACCTTAACCTCTTTTATTCCGTATTCTTCACCTCCTAAAAATAAAGAAGCCTTCCCTGTCATTATTTTACAAATCCATCTTTCATCAATAACTTTAAATTCTGTACCCTTTTTTTTATAGACTTTTGTTTTTGTCCATATAAAAGTATAAGACAGTTTTTTATTGCTGTCAAAAATCTGAATTGAATCTACATCACTGCTGGCAAACTTTTCATTTTCCTCACCAACCTTAATTTTTACTTTTTTATCTTCAAAGCTTGGAAATTTAACTATTCCGTTAATTTTTTGCTTGTCTTTCTTGAAAATAATCGCATCAGCTTTTTGTTCTCCCATTCCAAAATTAAATGTAATTCCTGCCGACTGAGCATTTATAAACGAGGTAATGAACAAAACGTTCACTATCAAAAAAAATTTTACTTTCATTATTTGGGGTTTTATTTGTAAGCCGGCAAATATATAAATATAGAATCGCTTTAACAGGATTTTTAAAACAATCATTAATGAAGTTATATAAAAATTATCAACAAATATTCTCACAAATAATTTGGGCGTGTCCCTCCGGGCCGGGCTATCCGTTGCAAGTCCTCGCACTTCCTTCGTCAGGCTGTGGGCTTTCCACTCCTATCCCTCACGCTAACAAGTTAACAAGAACTTTTATATTATAATTTCTCACAATCTTGTCATTTCGACGGAGGAGACCCGAGCGATAGCGAACAGGCGAAGCAAATCTCCGCAAGAAGCTCGACAAAGATTAGCTTATTAGAACGGAGTTACTTGCGGAGATTTCTCGTTCCTCGAAATGACAAACTATACGGTTACTTTATCTAAAAATTAAATTTCAAACTAAAAAAAATCTGCTCGATCTGCAAAATCTGCGAGAGAAATTTTTTATCCCTTTTTAACTTAAAAACAAAAACTTTGCGTTCTTCGCGTAATTCTTTGCGAACTTTGCGGTTAAATTTAAATCCCTGAAACTGCAAAAATCAACGTTAGAATAAATTCCATTTTCTTTATCTTTACTTTCCAAACTAAATTCAAATGGAATCAAAAAATAACATTCAAAAACAAGCAGTTAGCGCAGGGATTTTTGTGAGTACTTTTTATTCAGTTATTATTTTTTCACAACATTCTTTTGTTAGTCTCTTAACTCAAATCTGTGATTTCGGACGAATTTGGAATCCAATATTTTGGAAAATTCTATTTCCGGTATTTATCATTTTTCTTTTCGGAAAAGCATCAAAAAAATTAAATTTATTATTAAACCAAACAACATATTTTAAAACTTGTTTAAAGTTCTCTATGGAAATAAGTTCAAAAATTATAGTATTTCTTTTTACAATTTATATTGGTGGATTATTAGTTAACGGAATAAATAGCGCATTACACGGACAAATTCAGTCTCAGATTGTTTTCTCTTTGATTATTATTCTTGTTCTGACTTTTCTATTAATGATTTTTACCTTTATAAGCAGTTTAATAATTATAAAACTGAACCAAAACACTCAAAATTTAAATCAAATAAAATGAAAATACTCCTTCTGGGTTCAGGCGAATTAGGCAAAGAATTTGTCATTGCCGCGCAACGAATCGGACAAACCATAATTGCAGTTGATAGTTACGAAAACGCGCCGGCAATGCAGGTTGCACATGGATTTGAAGTCATCAATATGCTTGACGGCGAAGCTTTAGACCGAATCGTAGCCAAACACAAACCCGATTTTATAGTTCCTGAAATAGAAGCCATTCGCACAGAACGTTTTTACGATTACGAAAAACAGGGAATCACAGTGGTTCCATCAGCGAAAGCGGCAAACTTTACCATGAACCGTAAAGCAATACGTGATTTAGCAGCAAAAGAATTAGGTTTAAAAACGGCTAAATACCAATACGCAACATCTGCAGAAGAATTGCAAAAAGCCGTTCAGGAAGTAGGAATTCCATGCGTAGTAAAACCTTTAATGTCGTCATCCGGAAAAGGGCAATCGACTATAAAAACAGAAAGCGACATCGAAAAAGCGTGGCAATATGCTGTTGCAGGTTCGCGTGGTGATGTTATCGAAGTGATTGTAGAAGCTTTTGTAGATTTTCATTCAGAAATTACGCTTTTAACGATTACCCAAAACGGAAATCCAACTTTATTTTGCGCCCCAATAGGCCACCGACAAGAACGAGGTGATTATCAGGAAAGCTGGCAGCCGGCTTTGGTTTCAGAAAAAGATTTGTACGAAGCGCAGGATATGGCCGAAAAAATCACTGAAGCACTTGGAGGAGCAGGTCTTTTTGGTGTTGAATTTTTCCTAACCAGCGAAGGCGTTTATTTCTCTGAACTCTCTCCGCGTCCGCACGATACGGGAATGGTAACTTTGGCCGGAACGCAGAATTTTAACGAATTTGAATTGCATTTACGTGCGATTTTAAGCCTTCCAATTTTCGAAATTACTTTAGAAAAAGCCGGAGCAAGTGCCGTAATTTTAGCATCAGAAGATTCGACAAATCCAACTTTTACCGGAATCGAAAAAGTCGCTTCTTTACCCAAAACCGATTTCAGGATTTTTGGAAAACCAACTTCAAGACCCTACCGCCGAATGGGTGTTGTTTTAGCGAGCGATTCCTTAATAACTCCAATCGAAAAAATAACAGAACGCGCCAAAGAAACGGCCAAATTAATAATTGTAAATTCTTAAGAAATGAAAAAACTTATATTCATGCTTTTCCTGTTTATCGGGATTACAGCGCAAGCACAAAGCAAAAAAGTAATTGACAAACCAACAATTGTAGAAGCCTCTTGCGGAGAATGCCAATTCGGAATGAAAGGTAAAAGCTGTGATTTAGCTGTTCGTATTGACGGAAAAAGCTATTTCGTAGACGGAACAACTATTCACGATCACGGTGACGCGCATGCAGAAAACGGATTTTGCAACTCCATCAGAAAAGCTTCTGTAACGGGAACTATCGAAAAAAATCGTTTTAAAGCAACTTCATTTACCTTAATAGACGAAAAAAAATAATGGCATTAATACTCGAAAACATTGCCAAACATGTTTCTTTGACACTAGAAGAACAGGCACTCTTTTTATCTAAATTAGAAACGAATACTTATAAAGCCAAAACAATTTTATTGAACGCCGGCGAAATCTGCAAACATTCTTATTTTGTTAATTCGGGGATTTTAAGAAGTTTCAACATCAACGATAATATTGTAGAGCATGTACTTTCATTTGCCTGCGAAGGCTGGTGGATGAGCGATATGTACAGTTATTTTTCACAAAAACCCGGACAGCTTTTTATTGAAGTTCTGGAAGAAGCAGAAGTTGTTTCTTTATCTAAAGAAAATCAGGAACAATTGTATCTTGAAATTCCAAAACTGGAGCGTTTTTTCAGGATTTTAATTGAAAACTCTTTAGTTGCCAATCAACAACGATTGATGGACAATTTAAGTTTACCTGCGGAAGAAAGATTCGATAAATTCTGTAAAAAATACGGAACATTGGTTCATAAAGTTCCTCAAAAACAAATCGCTTCTTTCATTGGAGTAACGCCGGAATTTTTCAGCAAAATGAAAGCCAGGCTTTTGAAGAAATAAAATTATTTAGCCACAGAGTGCACGGATTAAAATGTTTTTTTTGCCACGACCCGAGCGATAGCGAATAGGCGAAGCAATTTCACGAATTTTCACAAATTAAAACTCGCGAAATTCGTGGCAGCATTTTTTTTAAATCCTTTTAATCTGTGAAATCTGTGGCAAAAAAAAGAAAAAAAACACGGCCAAAGACCGTGTTTTCGTTTGAATTAAAATTGCTCAACCTCAGTAGAATGTTTCATCGCTGTTATGGTTGATTTTCCTATCATTACCGTATTTTGAACCGCATCAAAATAAGAAGTCCCCACAAAAGCCTGATGTTTTACTGCCCTGAATCCGTTTTTCTGTAAAGCAAATTCACGTTCCTGCAATTCAGAATATCCTGCCATGCCGCGTTCTTTATACGCTTTTGACAATTCAAACATACTGGTATTCAAAGCATGGAATCCTGCCAAAGTAATAAACTGGAATTTATAACCCATTGCTGCCAAATCTTCTCTAAACGTTTCCATTTCGGCAACCGTTAATTTTGCAGCCCAATTGAAAGACGGAGAACAGTTGTAGGCCAGCATTTTATCCGGGAATTCTTTTTTCATAGCCGTCGCAAACTTTCTCGCATAATCCAAATCCGGATTACTGGTTTCCATCCAGATTAAATCCGCGTAAGGCGCATAGCTCAAACCTCTTGCAATTCCCTGCTCGATTCCATTATTTACATAGAAAAAACCTTCAGCTGTTTTTTCGCCTGTTAAAAATTTCCTGTCTCTCGGGTCGGCGTCGCTCGTTAATAAATTGGCTGCATCAGCATCTGTTCTCGCAACGATTAAAGTTGAAACGCCCATAACATCAGAAGCCAAACGTGCTGCAATTAATTTATTGATCGCTTCCTGCGTGGGTACTAAAACCTTTCCGCCCAAGTGCCCGCACTTTTTAGCAGAACTCAGCTGATCTTCAAAATGCACTCCAGAAGCTCCGGCTTCGATCATCGATTTCATTAATTCGAAAGCATTCAGATTTCCGCCAAAGCCTGCTTCGGCATCGGCTACAATCGGAACCAGATAATCTTTTTTATCTTCAATATTATTTACAGTCTGAATCTGATCGGCGCGCAATAAAGCGTTATTAATTTTTTTAACCACCATCGGAACGCTGTTTACAGGATAAAGTGACTGGTCCGGGTACATTTCTCCCGCCAGATTTGCATCGGCCGCAACCTGCCAGCCGCTTAAGTAAATTGCTTCTAAACCCGCATCAACTTCCTGAATCGCCTGATTCCCGGTTAAAGCGCCCAACCCCGCAACATAATCCTGATTTTTTAACTTTCTCCATAATTTTTGCGCTCCCATTTTGGCAATAGAGTGCTCAATTTGATAAGATCCCTGAAGCGTCACTACTTCTGCAGCAGTATAAGGACGTTCAACACCTTTCCATCTCGGGTTCGTTATCCAATCGTTAATCAATTCCTGAATTCTGTCTTCTGTTGTTTTCATAAATAGTTTAGTTAAAGTGGTTAGTAAGTAAATAGTTTTCAGTTCCAGTTTTCAGTTTTCAACTGAGACTATAAATTTTATTCTTTGAGTTTAATTTTTAAACACATAGAGACATAGTTTTTCTTTGTGGTTAAAGGCATTTCATTTGTTTTAAACAATCCCGAAGCTTCGGGACTATGTGTGAAAAAACTAGTTTTTTTTATAAACTTTTTTTAATTGAAACTCAAACCTATGTCTCTATGTGTTTAAAAAAAATATTCTCATTTCATCTGCATGATCTGCATGAAAAATATTTTAATTTTAAATTCTCAACTTTTAATTCTTTATAAATATTTGTAGCAGGGAATAGTCAAAAAGTCAACGAAATCAGAATTTACAACTAATCTTTCCAGTACTTTTTCAGCCAATGGAAATTGTTGTTTTTCATGAATTTCTTCGCCTAATTCCTCTTTTATTTTTCTGAATTCATCTAAAGCCAATTCATGATAATAAGCTAAATCTAGTTTTCGTCCATTATCTAAAACCACTTTATTCTGCAGCCATTGCCACAATTGCGATCTCGAAATTTCGGCGGTTGCAGCGTCTTCCATCAAATTATGCAATGCCGCCGCGCCTTGTCCGTTCAGCCATGAGGCCAGATATAAAACCCCAACATTGATATTTTTTCGAACACCATTTTCGGTTATGATTCCAATTGGTGGTTCAATCAAATCAGCTTCTGTAATTTTGCGATGCTCTCTTTTAATATGAATTTGATTGGGAGTCGGCATTCCTTTATCAAAAATTTCTTTTGCCAGCGAAACCAAATCCGGATGCGCTACCCAGGTTCCGTCGTGGCCGTTTCGAACTTCACGCTCTTTGTCGGTTTTCACTTTCGCGAAAGCGACTGCATTAGCTTCTTCATTATTTCGAATCGGAATCTGCGCTGCCATGCCGCCAATGGCATGAATTCCTCTTTTATGACATCTTTGGATAACCAAATTCGAATATGCATTCATAAAAGGCGAAGTCATGGTTACCTGATCGCGATCTGGAACAATGAATTTTGGATTTTTTCTAAACTTTTTGATGTAAGAAAAAATATAATCCCAGCGTCCGCAGTTTAAGCCAACGATATGTTCTTTTAATTCATATATGATTTCATCCAGCTGAAAACTTGCCGTAATGGTTTCGATTAAAACCGTCACTTTTATAGTGCCTCTTTTCAGTTTCAAATAATCCTCGGCAAAATCAATAACCGTATTCCACCAGCGTGCTTCCAGATAATGTTCTAATTTCGGGATGTAGAAATACGGCCCTGAGTTGTTTTCTAAAAGTCGTTTATGGTTATGAAAAACATACAATCCAAAATCTACCAAAGAACCCGAAACTTCTTTGCCTTCAATTAAAAGATGCTTTTCAGGAAGGTGTAAACCACGCGGGCGTACAATTAACGTTGCCGTTTTTTCATTTAAGTGATATGATTTCTGCTTCACTAAATCGGTAAACGTAATTGTTTTATTTACCGCATCAATTAAATTCAGCTGGCCTTCCATCAAATTTTGCCAGGTTGGCGAAGTGCTGTCTTCAAAATCAGCCATAAAAGTTTTAGCTCCCGAATTCAAAGCATTGATAATCATTTTGCGATCAACCGGTCCGGTAATCTCCACTCTTCGGTCTAATAAATCTTTCGGAATTTCACCAGCCGTCCAATTTCCCTCTCTGATGCTTTTGGTTTCAGGTATAAAAACCGGCATGATTCCCTGATCGAAAGTGACTTGTTTTTGATCGCGCTGCAAAAGCAATAGTTTTCGCTGTGATTCGAATTTTCTATGCAATTCAGTTATAAAAGCAATCGCTTCTTCTGTCCAGATCTTTGGATAACGAAGCTTCTTTTCGGCTAAAAATTCCATTGCCGTTTCGGTAATTTCTAATTGGTTTTTCATAGCTGTGGTTTTTAATTTTCATTAGTCACAATTGAATCGTTTATATATTTTTTTCAAAACAAAACCATAACAAACTGATAACTAATACTTACTACACCACAATATTAGAAAAAAGTTTTTTACAAAACAAGCGAACGTTCGCTAAATATTAAAAATAATTTTTTGGCGATTATTTTTAGAATAACTATATTTGATTCATGGATATCGAAAAAGACTATATAAAGCTGATCTTCGGACTAAAATTGAGACAAGTTCGTACTCAAAAAAACTTGTCACTTTTTGGCTTAGCCAAACTGACCAATCTTTCAAAATCATACTTAAATGAGATCGAAAAGGGAAAAAAATATCCAAAAACAGATAAGATTTTACTTTTATGCGAACATTTGGACGTGACTTACGACCAAATGGTGTCCTTAAAACTCGATAACAACCTCGCTCCTATTGGCGAAATCTTAAAATCTGGAATTTTAAAAGAGATTCCGCTTGAACTTTTCGGAATTCAGGAAGCTGATTTAATTGACATTATTGCGAATGCTCCAGCCAAAGTCAACGCTTTTATTAGCACGATTATTGAAATTGCACAGCATTATAACTTAAGCCGTGAAAGTTTCTTTTTAGCTGCTTTACGATCGTATCAGGAAGCGCACAGTAATTATTTTGAAGATTTAGAAGAAAAAGTAATTGCATTTTCGAAGTCGTTTCAGATTAATTTGGATTCAAAAATTACTATTGAAGAGTTAGAAGCAATTCTAAAAGAAGAATACGAATACAGCATTAAAGAAATTGTTTTTACAGATCAGGAAGCTTTGGGCGATTTGCGTTCGATTTATGTTCCGAAAAGCAGAACTTTATTGCTGTCAACAGAACTCGACGCTCCACAGAAAGCTTTTATTTTAGCCAAGGAAATTGCCTATAATTATTTAAAAATATCCGATCGTCTGCTGACTTTCAGCTGGATTAAGTTTGAAAATTTCGATCAGGTTCTGCATAATTTTTACGCTTCGTATTTTGCCGGCGCTTTATTACTACCCAGAAAATTACTGGTAGATAAAATCAATTCCTTTTTAGAAAATGAAAATCCAAAACCGGAAGAATTTGTTGCACTAATAGAAAGTTTCGAAGTTTCACCAGAATCTTTTTACCAGCGATTAACCAATTTATTACCGAAAGATTTTCAGCTGAAGAACCTATTTTTTCTAAGATTATCGCATCGCGTAGGTTCTGATGTTTATCAAATTAATAAAGAACTGCACATTACACATCAGCAGGAACCACATGCCAATGAGACCAACGAACATTATTGCAGAAGATGGGTTTCGGTTAAAACAATAGACGAAGCCATCAGACAAAATAAATCTCATTTTTTTGATGCGCAGATTTCCAGCTATGCCAATAGTGGTAACGAGTATCTGGTTTTTTCATCGGCTACAAAAGATCCTTTCGCAGATAATTATATTAGAAGTATTTCTGTCGGCATCCTGATAAATCCGACAATGAAAAAGAAATTCAAATTTATCGAAGGAAAACCTTTAGTGAAAAGAATTGTAGGTGTTACCTGCGAGACTTGCGCGGTAAAAGATTGCTTGGAAAGAGCCGCGCCTCCGATTGCTTTAGAAAGAAAGAAACGTCATGAAAACACAGATGCAGTGGTGCAGCAGTTTATTAATCAATATAGTTAGAACGTTATGAAATATTTTGCTTTACTAATAGCGCTGTTTCTTATTAGCTTTAATCAGAAAACAGAAAAACTTACCGGCCGCTACAATTATTTAATTGAAGATGACAATTCCTATATTCAAAAAGATAAAATTACTTTTAAGGATAGCGTTTTTGTTTTTGACAATAAGTATATGCCAAAAGGAAAAATCTCTTATGGCAATGTAATTCTATTGGACAATCTCATTAATACTGATTTAATTCTAAGTATTCGAAAAGATCAAATCAAAAAAGACACTATTCAATTTTATATACACAATAAAAATGGCGGAGGAAATTATCTTGACATTTCAGAGGGGAGAGGAAAATTGATTAAAATCAAATAATAGGAGTTTTTTTTTAATCTCGCAAAAACGCGAAGTAGCAAACTTTTACTTCATTTTGAATATAATTACCTAAACATATCTTCTCGCAATCTTGTCATCTCGACAACCTATGTGTTATATGCACTACTGTGTGCCTCTACCTTAAAACCTTTGAACTTCTACAACTTTGAACCTTTGCACCTTACAACTTCAGAACCTCAAAAACTTTTCTTAATCTAGGTTAAGTGCTTTTCCTTGACATCGACGGTATCTTTGTACTATAAAATTAACAAAACATACAAAATCATGGAAAATATAGTATTGCACAAAGCAGACACAAGAGGAAACGCAAATCACGGATGGTTAAACGCTTATCACAGCTTTAGTTTTGCGAGCTGGTACAATCCGGAAAGAATTCAGTTTGGGGCACTTCGTGTTTTAAACGATGATACAATTGCAGGCGGAATGGGTTTTGGAACGCATCCACACGATAATATGGAAATTATTACGATTCCGCTTGAAGGAGATTTAGCTCATAAAGACAGTATGGGTAATACTGAAATCATTAAACATGGTGACATTCAGGTGATGAGTGCCGGAACTGGTGTGCAGCACAGTGAGTTTAACCCAAACGCAGATCAGCAGACTAAATTGTTACAAATCTGGTTGTTCCCAAACAAAAGAAATGTTACACCGCGTTACCAGCAAATTACACTGAATGTAGCTGACAGACATAATAAACTAGCACAGGTTTTATCTCCAAATGCAGATGATGAAGGCGTTTGGATTCACCAGGACGCTTGGTTTAATATGGGGAATTTTGATGCCGGAATCGCAACAGAATATAAAATCAAAAAAGAAGGAAACGGAGTTTACGCTTTTGTTTTAAAAGGAAACGTAACCATCAACGGTCAGGAATTAAACACTCGTGATGCTGTTGGAATTTCAGGAACTGACACTTTAACTATCAAAGCAAACTCAGATGCTGAATTTTTATTGATGGATATTCCGATGAACTATTAATTCGACAGCAATTTTTCAAACAGCAAACAAAACAAACGGACAATCAAAAGTTATTCATTTTATTTCTTAATCTAGGTTAAGTGCTTCAGGATAACTGTCATCGTAACTTTGTCCTATCAAAATGAAATTAATTATTTAAAAAATAAAAATTATGGCAACTACAAAATGGTCAATTGACCCAACACATTCAGAAATTGGTTTTAAAGTTAAACACATGATGTTTACAAATGTTTCCGGAAAATTCGGAACATACGACGCAACAATTACTACAGAAGGAGACAACTTTGAAAATGCAGCAATTGAATTTTCTGCTGATATTGCTTCTGTCGATACTGCAAATGCAGACAGAGACGGACATTTAAGAAGCGGTGACTTTTTTGATGCTGAGAATCATCCAAAATTAACTTTCAAAGCTTCATCTTTCAAAAAAATTAATGAGGGAAGCTACGAAATTACTGGAGATTTAAACATTAAAGGTGTTTCTAAAAGCGTAACTTTTCCTGTAGAATACAGCGGCATCTTAACTGATCCTTGGGGAAATACAAAAGTAGGTTTAAGCATAGAAGGAAAAATTAATCGTAAAGATTGGGGTTTAAACTGGAATTCAGCTCTTGAAACAGGGGGTGTTTTAGTAGGCGAAGAAGTTCGTTTAAACATTGAATTACAATTTGTAAAACAAGCCTAATCAGGTTTTAGATTTAATTGGTTGGTTATGAAATCCTGTACTTTTTAGTACAGGATTTTGCTTTTAGGAGCGGCTTCAACTTCGCTCCGCCCGATATGCGATATCATTATGAATGCAACTGTCAGGCTGAGCGAAGCCGAAACCCTTTATTTTACATTTCTAAATTCTGTTGGCGACATTCCGGTTTGTTTTTTGAAGAAACGGGAGAAATACGAGTAATCTTCGTAGCCTACCTTAAATGCGACTTCGCTTACTGCTAATTGCTTATCGATCAACATTCGTTTTATTTCGAGGATTACACGATCTGTAATCACTTCTGTGGCCGTTTTTTGAAGAATTTCATTGCAGATTCTGTTTAAATGCTTCAGCGTAATACTTAATTTTTCAGCATAAAAAGACGGCAGTTTTTCAGTCCTGAAATATTCCTCTAAAAGCGATTCAAACTTATTGATCTTAATGTTATACGAATGTGTCTGATGCGAATAAGTTTCACTGTATTTACGAGCAATCTCAATATGAATGCAGTCTAATAAATTCAACATTTTATCCAGCTGATACCGATTGCTTTGATTGTTTTCCTGAATCAGCAAATCAAAGTAAGGCAGGATTTTAGGAATTTCTTTTTGCTCGAAAACCATCTCCGGTCTGTTATGAATAGAATGATAGAAATTATATTCGTTAATATTTTTTTGTCCAAAATACAAATTATACAATTCCTGTGAAAAAATAATCACAAATCCCTCAACATCTTCAGACAAACTCCAGTGATGCATCTGTCCTGGCTGGAGCACAAACAAACTTCCTCTTTTAATTTCGAATTGATCAAAATCAACTTCATGCAGTCCGGAACCTTTCGTAAAAAATACCATCAAATAAGAATCATGACGATGTGGTTCTTCGACAAAACTGTGATTTTTTAAATGCTCTTTAAAGGTATTTACATAAAAATCACGATGGATATCATTACAGCTAAAATTCCGAACACTATAAATTGGATATTTCTTCATAACAAATGTCTTTATTGTGCTATAAGTAGCGAAGATACTAAAAAGACTTTTATACAACACTGAATTACCTTTGTGTAAATAAAAAACAACAAGATCATGTCAAGTGCATTAACTCATATTTTAAGCAACGAATGTCCTATTTGTCATAAAGGAAAAGTATTTACAGACAAAAATATTTTTCTGACTTTCGGCCTTCCAAAAATGAATGAATACTGCAGTCATTGTAATTACAAGTTTCAAAAAGAACCTGGTTATTTCTTTGGTGCCATGTATGTAAACTACGGATTAACAGTTGCTCAGGGAATTGCAACTTATTGTATTGCACAGTTTTTCTTTGAGAAAAATTTCGATTTGAGAATCATCCCAATCATTGCAGTTGTCATTACTTTACTTACTTCATTCAACCTCCGATTTTCAAGATTAGCATGGATTTACATGTTTAAGGATTATACGAAATAAAAAAATACTATTTTTGCCTTTCTATTGAAACTAGTTTTCAATTCCAAAAAAAATAAAAATTAAATTAGACAAATGAAAGCATACGTATTTCCAGGTCAGGGCGCACAGTTTACAGGAATGGGCAAAGACTTATATGAAAACTCGGCTTTAGCCAAAGAATTATTCGAAAAAGCTAATGAAATCTTAGGTTTTAGAATTACAGATATTATGTTTGAAGGCACAGCCGAAGAACTAAAAGAAACTAAAGTTACGCAGCCGGCTGTATTTTTACACTCGGTTATTTTAGCGAAAACTCTAGGTGATGATTTTAAACCAGAAATGGTTGCAGGACATTCTTTAGGAGAATTTTCAGCATTGGTTGCCAACGGGACTTTATCTTTTGAAGATGGTTTAAAATTAGTTTCTCAACGTGCTCTTGCTATGCAGAAAGCCTGCGAAATTACTCCATCTACAATGGCAGCTGTTTTAGGTTTAGCCGATAATATTGTAGAAGAAGTTTGTGCTTCTATTGACGGAATCGTAGTTGCTGCAAATTATAACTGCCCAGGGCAATTAGTTATTTCAGGAGAAACTTCAGCAGTTGAAAAGGCATGTGAAGCCATGAAAGCTGCAGGAGCAAAACGCGCCTTGATTTTACCTGTTGGAGGAGCATTTCACTCACCAATGATGGAACCAGCAAGAGAAGAATTAGCAGCTGCAATTGAAGCAACAACTTTCTCTACTCCTATCTGCCCAGTTTACCAAAACGTAACGGCAAATGCGGTTTCTGATGCAAACGAAATTAAAAAGAACTTAATCATTCAATTGACTGCTCCGGTAAAATGGACACAATCTGTACAGCAAATGATCGCTGACGGTGCTACTTTGTTTACTGAAGTCGGCCCAGGAAAAGTATTAGCAGGTTTGATTAATAAAATTGATAAAGAAGCGGTTACGGCGAATGCTTAAATTTTAAGTGTTCAGTCGCAGTAGCAGTTTTCAGTTATTATCGATATTAAATGAAAAATCCCAAATGACAATCATTTGGGATTTTTTATATTTAGTTTTTAGACTGAAAACTGTCACCGAGACCGAAAACTAAGAACGAACTTTTTGTTCCCATTTCCAGGCGCTTGCCATTGCTTCATCTAAGCTTAATTCTGCTTTCCAGCCAAGAACATTATTAGCTTTATGTGTGTTGGCGTAAGCTTCGGTAATATCTCCTTCGCGACGCGGCTTAATTACGTATGACAATTTCTTATCGCTTACTTTCTCAAAACTGTGAATTACTTCCAAAACAGAACTTCCTTTTCCGGTTCCTAAATTAAAGGTTTCTACTTTTGCTAAATTCTTTTTATTCAATAAACGCTGCAATGCAATAACGTGTGCTTTTGCCAAATCGACAACGTGAATATAATCACGAATTGCAGTTCCGTCCGGTGTTGGGTAATCATCTCCAAAAACTGATAATTCTTTACGCAATCCTACTCCGGTTTGCGTAATAAAAGGAACCAAATTTTGTGGAACTCCCAACGGCAATTCTCCAATTTCATTTGAAGCATGTGCCCCAACCGGATTAAAATAACGCAATAACACAGCATTAATACTCGTTACTTTAGCGGTATCTGTAATAATTTCTTCTCCAATCTGTTTTGTATTTCCATAAGGAGACATGGCAGTTTGAACGGGAGCATCTTCTGTAATTGGCATTTTCTCTGCCTGACCGTACACTGTACAAGACGAACTAAAAATAAAACTTGCCTCAGGTTTTTGCTGTAATTCCTGTAAAAGGTAAACTAAAGTACTAATGTTGTTTTCATAATACAACAACGGATTTTCGACACTTTCTCCAACCGCTTTTGAAGCTGCAAAATGAATCACCCCAGTAACATCATTATATTTTTTAAAGAAATCCTGAACGGCACTTTTTTCTCTTAAATCAATTTTTTCGAATAAAGGCGTTTTCCCCGTAATGGCTGTAATTCCTTTTAAAACATCTTCTGAAGAATTTGAAAGATTATCGATGATCACTACCTCAAAGCCTTCATTTTGCAATTCGACTACGGTGTGAGAACCAATAAATCCTAATCCTCCGGTTACTAATACTTTCATTTTTTGGTTGTTTTTGTTGTGTTGTTTAGTTTAAGCTTTTTTTATTTATTCAAAAATTCTAAAACAGAATCGGTAATAAATTTAATTTGTTCATCGTCAAGCTCAGTATGCATTGGCAAAGCAATTACTTCCTGCACTAACTGATTGGTAACAGGAAATTGTTCTTCTTTATAACGAGAATCCAAATATGCTTTTTGAGAATGCAGCGGAATTGGGTAATAAATCGCACACGGAATTCCTTTATCTAATAAATGCTGCATCAAAGCATTTCTGTCGGCATCTATAATTCTCAATACATATTGATGAAAAACGTGATCATTTTCGTTTACATCAAAATCAGGTGTAACAATGTGTGCATTTCCAGCAAAAGCCGCATTGTATTTTGTTGCTGCTAAACGACGTGCTTTATTATATTCATCTAACAAAGGTAGTTTTGCATTTAAAACACCAGCCTGAATACTATCTAATCGAGAATTTACTCCTACTACATCGTGGTGGTAACGCTCGTACATTCCGTGATTTACAATGCCGCGGATGATGTGCGCTAATTTATCATCATTTGTAAAAATTGCTCCTCCATCTCCATAACAGCCTAGATTTTTTGAAGGGAAAAATGAAGTTGCGGCAACGTGACCAATAACGCCAACTTTGCTTTTTGTTCCTGATTTCGAAATATAATCAGCACCAATAGCTTGTGCGTTATCTTCAATTACATATAAATTATGCTCAGCTGCAATTTCCATAATAGCATCCATATTCGCAGCACGCCCAAATAAGTGTACCGGCACAATTGCTTTTGTCTTTGGCGTAATTGCTTTTTTAACCGCTTCGATATCAATATTCATGTTTACCATATCAACATCTACTAAAACAGGCGTTAACTGCAATAATGCAATAACTTCCACAGTAGCCGCAAAAGTAAAATCGGCAGTGATAACCTCGTCGCCTGGTTTTAAATCTAGTCCCATCATGGCAATCTGAAGCGCATCGGTTCCATTAGCACATGGAATCACGTGTTTTGCCCCCAAATAATCTTCAAGATTTTTTTGAAATTGATGAACCAATGGTCCGTTAATATAAGTATTTGTATCTAAAACCTCTTGAATTGATGCATCAACAGTCGCTTTTATTTTTTCATATTGACTTTTTAAGTCAACCATTTGTATTTTTTTCATTTTGAATATTTATTTAAAAAAAGACCTGATTTTTAAACAGAATCTCTAAAAGGAGGAACAAAAATAGTTATTTAATACCTTCAAACCAATGAAAATAATGGAAAGAAACGTAATTTAGCCACAAAAATTAACACATGCTTTTTTTATATAATTTAGTCATTTCTATCGCAGGATTTTTTCTTAGAATTATAGCTTTATTTAGTCCGAAAATTAAGCTTTTCGTTGATGGGCGAAAAAATGTTTTTGCTATTCTTGAAGAAAAAATAAAACCCAATGACAAAACCATTTGGTTTCACTCCGCATCACTAGGCGAATACGAACAAGGACTTCCTGTTATCGAAAAAATCAAAGAAAAATATCCTTCACACAAAATTATTGTCACCTTTTTTTCCCCTTCCGGATACGAAGTGCGTAAAAATAACACAGTTGCCGACGTTACCGCTTACCTCCCTTTAGACACCAAAAGCAATGCAAAACGTTTCTTAAAACTCGTTCATCCCGAATTTGCTTTTTTTATTAAATATGAATTTTGGCTTAATTACTTAAAAGAGCTGGAAATAAGCAAAACCCCAACTTATTTAATTTCGGGGATTTTTAGAGACAGCCAGATGTTCTTTAAATGGTATGGCGGATTTTACAGAAACGCATTAAACGCTTTTACTTATTTTTTTGTTCAGAATGAAAGTTCAAAACAAAAAATTGAAGCAATTGGATTTAAGAATGTAATTGTTTCCGGCGATACCCGTTTTGATCGTGTAAACACCATTTTAGAACGAGACAATACACTTGATTACATTGAGAATTTCAAAAACGATCAGCCCGTTGTTGTTATGGGAAGCTCCTGGCCAAAAGACGAGGCTTTATTAATTGAATACATTAATCAGGCGCCGGAAAATGTAAAATTCATAATTGCACCACATAATATTAAAGCCGATCAAATTTTAAGTCTTAAATCGCAAATTACAAAATCGACTGTTTTATTTTCTGAAAAAGAAAATCAGGTTTTATCAAATTATAATGTGTTCATCATTGATACCATTGGAATTTTGACCAAAATTTACAGTTACGGAACCATTGCATACGTTGGGGGCGGATTTGGAAGCCCAGGAATCCATAATATACTGGAGCCGGCCACGTTTGGAATTCCAATTGTTATTGGACCTAATTATTCCAATTTTGCCGAAGCTGTTTCATTAGTTAATCTTGGAGGCTGCATACCCATATCTAATACAAATGAATTAAAAGATATTTTCGACAAGCTCCTTACGGATGAAAACTTTTTAAGAGAGAAAAGCGAAATCTGCAGATCATTTATTCAGGATAATAAAGGTGCAACAGATACGATTATGAGAATTGTCTCTTAAAAACAACTCTTAAAATGCTTTTTACTGAGTAATATTTTACCAAAACCTCTTAAAGCAGCCTTTTTTTGATTGTTTAAGATTATTCAATAATCCTTAAAATACAAAACAAACTGCAATACAGACAAGCAAAACAGCCAATTCTACCATATAATATTCAACAAAAAATTATTTACACGAAATATAAAACAATTTAAGATAATTTTATATTTTTGGCATATTCTTTGATAAATAAGATAATCGTGAGCAAGGAAAATATTTTAAAAAAAAAGTGAAAAAATATTTTACATATTAAAAAATTTATATCTTTGCCACGAATTAATAATTAACCTTTTATAATAAAGTAAGATGAAAAAAGTATTTTTAAGTTTAGCTGTTGTTGCTGTTTTAACTGTTGTATCTTGTAAAAAAGCTGACGCTGCAGCTACTGAAACTGTAGATTCTACTGCTGTTGCTGTTGATTCTGCTGCTACTGTAGTTGATTCTGCTGCTGCAACTGTTGATTCTGCTGCTGCTAAAGTTGATTCTGCTGCTGCAAAAGTAGAAGATGCTGCTAAAGAAGTAAAAAAATAATTAGAACTTAAATTCTAAAGATTTTAAAACCATCGAAATCGATGGTTTTTTTTTTGACCGAACCTCAACCTTTGGTCTTTCAAATAAAAAAAAAGCGCTCACTTTTGTGAACGCTTTTTTTTTAATCCTCTATTTCCTCCTCAACAGAAACTTCTTCATCTTCAAAAATCGATTCACTGGATGAGAAATCCAAAATCTCCGACTTTGAGGCATAAGTCACAATTTCTTTAATCCCTTTTTGAAGAAGCAATTCTGTAGTGTATTTTCGACTTGTTGCAAAGTGAACACCATCTAACATCAATTTAAAAAAATACTTTCCTCCTGAGCCTTTAAATTTTAAAAACTTAGAAAGCTCGATTATCCTTTTAAACCTTTCAATATCTTCTTCACACTCAAACCTCAACTCATAACTTAAACTTGTAAAAATAACCTTCCCCTTTCTGGATGTAAACACAAACTTATATTCATCATTAAACCGCTTGCTAATTACAAAAGCACCCATATTTTATTTTAGATTTTAGATTGGAAATTTTAGACTTTTTACACTACGAACTTTTTTTTCAGACATTGAATCCAAAAAACTCAGCTATCAAGAAAACCAGCCTCTTAACAACTCAAACAAAATTCATGAGTTTACGCAATAAAAAAAGCCTCTTCAAAAGAAGAGGCTTTAGTACTCAGAGCGGGACTTGAACCCGCACGAACATTGCTGTTCACTGGATTTTAAGTCCAGCGTGTCTACCAATTTCACCATCCGAGCATTATATGCTATTGAGCGAAAAACGGGGCTCGAACCCGCGACCTCGACCTTGGCAAGGTCGCGCTCTACCAACTGAGCTATTTTCGCGTTTCAAATTCTAATAAGAACTACAATACTTGACTTGTGCTGTATTGCGAGTGCAAATTTAGGACATTTATTCAATTACACAAGCGTTTTTTGAAAAAAAATTCCAGTTATTTTATAACATTCTGATAACCTAAACTTTAAACTTGATTTTTTTTTAGTTTTTATTTCTTAACCAGCATTCTCTTGATTTCATTGAGTTTCATCAGTGCTTCAACCGGCGTGATCGCATTAATATCAAGACTTAAGATTTCTTCTTTTATCTCTTCCAACAACGGATCATCCAAATTAAAGAAACTCATCTGCATTTCATCTGCAGCCGACTTTACTCCATTTAAAGCCTCGCTCGAATGATTCTTCTCTAATTTCTTTAAAAGTTTCTGCGCTTTTAAAATTACAATCTGAGGCATTCCAGCCATTTTCGCTACGTGAATTCCAAAACTATGTGCACTTCCTCCTTTTACCAGTTTTCTAATAAAAAGAACGGTATCTTTTAATTCTTTTACGGCAACATTATAATTTTGAATTCTAGGAAGCGATTCGGTCATTTCATTCAACTCATGATAGTGTGTCGCAAACAACGTTTTTGGTTTTGACGGATGTTCGTGCAAAAACTCAGCAATTGCCCACGCAATCGAAATTCCGTCGTAAGTACTGGTTCCTCTTCCAATTTCATCTAAAAGAACTAAACTTCTATCCGAAATATTATTCAAAATCGAAGCTGTCTCGTTCATTTCAACCATAAAAGTAGATTCTCCCATCGAGATATTATCCGAAGCTCCTACTCTGGTGAAAATTTTATCCACGATTCCCATTCGCACACTATCTGCCGGAACAAAACTTCCCATTTGAGCCAGAAGCACAATTAAAGCAGTCTGCCTTAAGATCGCCGACTTACCCGACATGTTAGGCCCTGTAATCATGATAACCTGCTGTGTTTCTCTATCCAGGAAAACATCATTTGCTATATATGGAGTTCCAACCGGCAACTGTTTCTCAATAACAGGGTGTCGTCCATTTCTGATCTCTAATTCAAAAGTATCGTCGATTTCCGGACAAACATATTGATTCTCAACAGCCAATTGCGTAAACGAACACAAACAATCTAATTGCGCAACCAAATAAGCATTCATTTGAACAGGCTTAATATAAGTGGCAATCCAACCTACTAACTGCTCGAAAAGTTCCGATTCTATTTTATGAATTTTTTCTTCGGCACCTAAAATTTTGGTTTCGTATTCTTTTAATTCTTCGGTAATATAACGCTCTGCGTTTACCAGAGTCTGTTTACGAATCCATTCCTCCGGAACTTTATCTTTGTGTGTATTTCGAACTTCAATATAATATCCAAAAACATTATTGAATGATATTTTTAAAGAAGAAATTCCTGTTCGCTCTGATTCTCTTTTTTCTATTCCTTCTAAATATTCTTTTCCGGAATTTGAAATAGATCTTAAATCATCCAGCTCTTCATTAACCCCTGTTGCAATTGCATTTCCTTTTGAAATAGCAACCGGCGCATCCTGATTTAAAGTATTTTTTATTTTTTCGCGCAGCAAATCACACGAATGCAGACTATCTCCAATAACTTTCACAGCTTCCTGCGGACTTTCGAGCGCCAATGTTTTAATTGGAATAATAGCATCCAGCGATTCTTTCAAATACACAATTTCGCGAGGAGAAACCTTTCCAGCTGCGATTTTAGAAATCAAACGCTCTAAATCTGAAATTTGTTTAATTTGATATTGAATATTCTGCAGCACTTCCTGATTCGATTTCAAATACGAAACCACATCATGACGTCCTTTAATTTTATTGGTATCCTTTAACGGCAGGGCCAGCCATCTTTTTAACAAACGACCTCCCATTGGCGAAAGCGTTCTGTCGATTACATCCAAAAGTGTTACCGCATTTGGATTATAACTGTGATATAGTTCCAGGTTTCTAATCGTAAAACGATCCATCCACACATAAGCATCTTCTGCAATTCGCTGAATAGCGGTAATATGCTGTACTCTATTATGCTGCGTTTCTGATAAATAATACAAAATGGCCCCGGCAGAAATAATCCCTTCCTTTAGCTCCTCAACACCAAACCCTTTTAAAGAGTTGGTTTGAAAATGTTTGGTCAAAGTTTCCAGAGCATAATCTTCTTTATAAATCCAGTCTTCGAGGTAAAAACTATGAAAATCTTCTCCAAAAGCATCTTTAAACTCCGTTTTACAAGTTTTCGGAACCAAAACCTCACTTGGGTTAAAATTCTGCAGTAATTTATCTATATATTCTGCATTTCCCTGCGCAGTAAGAAACTCCCCTGTAGAAACGTCCAAAAAAGAGATTCCGATATTTTTATTAGCAAAATAAACAGAGGCTAAAAAGTTGTTTGTTTTGGATTGCAAAACCTCATCGTTTAGAGAAACCCCCGGAGTTACAAGTTCAGTAACGCCTCTTTTTACGATTGTTTTGGTCATTTTTGGATCTTCAAGCTGATCGCAGATCGCTACACGAAGTCCGGCTTTAACCAATTTTGGCAAATATGTATTAATAGAATGATGCGGAAAACCTGCCAGAGCAGTTTCGGTATCAGAACCTGCACCTCTTTTAGTTAAAGTGATTCCCAGAATTTTTGAAGCCCTAATAGCGTCTTCTCCAAAGGTTTCATAAAAATCCCCCACTCTGAAAAGCAAACATGCATCAGGATATTTTCTCTTGATTTCGTTGTACTGTTTCATTAAAGGTGTTTCCTTCACCACTTTTTCTTTAGCTGCCAAAATTGATATGTTTTTAAATGAAAATTAAGACAGCGAATTTATAATTTTTTAGCGGCATAACGAAGACTTCAAAAATTAAAATATTTTAAGATTTTTTTAGGGTCAGATATAAGAATTTTATATAGCTTTGTTCATCATTAAAAAAGACCCTTAAAAGATGAAAAAAATAATTTTATTCGCTATGTTAGCTGTAGCTGGTATTACAGCTTCTAACGCACAAACAACTAAAAAAGCTAAAGCTGCTAAAGTTGCTAAAATCGAAGGTGCTGGTATGGCTTTCGAAACAGAAACTATTGACTACGGAACAATCGCACACAATGCTGATGGTAAAAGAGAATTTGTTTTTGTAAACAACGGAACAAAACCGTTAATCATCACTAACACTCAAGGTTCTTGCGGTTGTACAGTACCTACAACACCAAAAGAGCCAATTGCTCCGGGTGCTAAAGGTATTATAGGTGTAAAATATGCTACTGACAGAGTTGGTGCTTTTACAAAAACTGTAACTGTTACTTCTAATGCTGAAGGACAACCAACAAAAGTACTTACAATTAAAGGTACTGTTTTACCAGATCCAGTAAAAAGCTAATCTGAAAAACAATAAAATAATCGAAAAAGCTTCCTTATCTTTGGAAGCTTTTTTTATGACCTGAATTTACACCAATGAGAAAACTTGAAAATAGCGAATTAGAAAGAAAATCGATTGAAGATTTTAAAAAATCAGACAAAACTCCTTTAATTATAGTTTTAGATGATATTCGCAGTTTACACAATATCGGATCTGTATTTAGAACCTCTGATGCTTTTTTAATCGAAAAAATTATCTTGTGCGGTATTACAGCTACTCCTCCAAACAAAGAAATTCATAAAACAGCACTAGGCGCAACCGAAACTGTTGCCTGGGAACATCATGAAAATGTTTTGGAAGTTATCGAAAATCTTAAAAAAGAGAAGGTTTTAACCCTTGCTATAGAACAGGTCGAAAGTTCTGTTTTTCTTCAGGATTTTCAGGTCGAAAAAGACAAAAAGTATGCACTGGTTTTTGGAAATGAAGTCTATGGCGTATCTCAGGAAGCGGTGGCAATTTGTGACGGCTGTATTGAAATTCCACAATTAGGCACAAAACATTCTTTAAACATTGCAGTAAGCGCAGGAATTGTAGTTTGGGATTTGTTCCAAAAACTAAATTGGCCAAAATAAGTTTTAAAAAGCATTTTTGTTAATTAGATGTGATTATTTAATCAATTAGAGAGATAATTTGTTAAAAATTTAAATATATTTTTTTATCATTACAAAATTGATACTTTTATAAAATGAAAGGTATCAATTTTATAAAACCACAATTTTTATTTTTTTTATTGTTTTTCCCTTTTGCCGGATTTGCACAGTATACTCCTATTCCGGATCCAAATTTTGAACAAGCTTTAATTGACTTAAATATTGACACTGGCGTTATTGATGGCCAGGTTCTGAAAGCAAATGTTAAAGAGGTAACAACATTAGTAATTCCAGGTAAAAATATTACTGACTTAACTGGTATTGAAGCTTTTGTAAAACTGGAAAGATTAAGTGTAGGGATAGCTGATGATAATATATATCAAAAAAACGCTCTTACTAATTTAAACCTTACCAACAACATTTTTCTGAAGTCTTTATCATGCGGTTATAATGAATTATCTACTATAGATCTTTCACAAAACACGGCATTAGAAGTTTTATCTATAGAGAATAATAAATTAAACAGTTTAGATGTTTCAAAAAATACATCTTTAACTAACCTTATATTTTCCCACAATAACATTACAAGCATAAATCTTGCTCAAAATACTTCTTTAACGAACATAACTTGCATTTTTAATAAGTTAACAAATTTAGATCTTTCAAAAAACATTAACTTAATAACTCTAAATTGCGGTAATAACAATTTATCAAATCTTGACACTTCTAAAAATGCAGTATTGCAATTATTAGTTGCCAATAATAATCAAATAACTTCTCTTGACACTTCTAACAATCCAAATTTAGGAATATTAAATTGCAGCTATAATCAAATAACATCTCTCAATGTTTCTAATAATTTAACTTTAGGAGTCTTAGAGTGTAATCATAATAAATTGTCTGGTTTAGATTTGTCCAGCAATATTAATCTAAATAGTTTTTTTGGAAATGATAACCTCTTAACAAATTTGAATCTAAAAAACGGACAAAACACGATACTAACCGCTCCAAATTTTAAATATAATTCTGGTCTAACCTGTATACAAGTAGACAATGAAGCGTATTCAAACACAAACTGGACATTCAAAGATAATACCGCAAAATATTCAAACGACTGCAGTAAACCTTCAACAACTGCCCCTGTTGTCAAAGCAACTGGAGATCAGTTATACTGCCCACAAAATACAATAAAAATTGTAACTGATTTTACTATTACACACGATCCTGCGGAAACAGGAACTAAAGGTGTTTATATTCAAATTTCATCTGGTTATGCAAGCGGCTTAGATCTGCTTGGGTTATCAAATCCGGCAGCGCACCCTAATGTAAGGACAAGCTGGGATGCAACAGCAGGAAAATTAAGCATAACAAGCCCAACAGGCAATGATGTTTTATACTCTGACTTAGTTGACGCTGTAAAAGATGTAATTTTCTCAAATCCTTCGGCTTCAGCTTCTGGAACCAGAACTTTTTCGATCACAATTGGTAATGCCAATTATCTGCCTTCAACCAAACATTTTTATCTATTTGTGCCCAGTATTGGCATTAGCTGGACAACTGCCAAAGCAGCTGCCGAGGAAAGTATTTATTACGGACTTAGAGGTTATTTAGCGACCATATTATCTGCAGACGAAGCAAAATTAATTGGCGAACAAGCCTCAGGAACGGGATGGATTGGCGGCAGTGATGCCGAAACAGAAGGAGTCTGGAAATGGGTTACAGGACCAGAAGCCGGAACTATTTTCTGGAATGGAAATGCAAACGGTTCAACGCCAAATTTTGCATTTTGGAACTCAGGCGAACCTAACCAGCAAGGAGACGAAGATTACGCACATATTACACAACCTGGTGTTGGAATAAAAGGTTCATGGAACGATTTGTCAAATACGGGAGACACCTCGGGCAATTATCAGCCAAAAGGTTATGTAGTTGAATTCGGAGGAATGCCGGGAGAAGCTACGGTAGAGATTGCGACAAGTACTAAAATTACAATTCCAGAAGCAGTACCTGCTGCTAATCCAAGTCCGGTCTGCGATTCCGGAACTTTTACTTTTACTGCAACGCCCACAGCCGGGGCCACAATTCGTTGGTTTGACGCAGCAGTTGGCGGCAATTTACTAGCGACTGGAAATACTTATACAACTGCAATAAACACCACAACAACTTATTATGTCGATGCCGGATGCGAATCGAATAGAAAATCTGTTACAGCAACTGTTTATGCTACACCAGCAAAGCCACTTGCAGATCAGGATACTTATACCAATTGCGGCCCCGGCTCTGTAACAATCAAAGCCAGTTCAAATGTAGGAACTATTAATTGGTTCACTGCTTCTTCCGGAGGTACCAGTCTATATCAAGGAAATAGTTTTGCAACTCCAAAAATTTCTGCCAATACAACTTTTTATGCAGAGGCTTCTAATTCCGGATGTATTAATCCCGATCGCACGCCAGTAAATATTGTAATTTACAACCCTCCGATAGTTACTGATGAAACTTTGCCTTTATGCGAGCTTCAAACCATTACATTAGATGCCGGAATTTCCGGAATGACTTATTTATGGTCAAATGGAGCCACAACTCAAACTATTACAACCGCACAAGGCGGTACTTTTACCGTTGATGTTACAAGTCCTGAACCAGAAAACTGTACCAGCAGGAAAACCATTATTGTGGAACAACATCAAATTCCCGAAATAACACGAATTGGAGTAAATGGAAGCCGGGTGGAAATTTTTCTTAAAAAAGAAGCTTCCTATTTCGAATATTCTGTAGATGGCACGAATTTTCAAGATTCCAATACTTTCTATGATGTTCCCGGCGGACTTCAAACTGCATATGTTAAGGAGAAAAGTGGTTGTGGCGGAACAACACGAAATTTTGTCGTGCTGGTTTTTCCGGCCTTCTTTACTCCAAACAATGATACTTATAATGATTTTTGGGAAGTAACCGGAATGGAAAATTACCCTCAGGCCGAAGTAACCATATTTGATCGATACGGAAAACTCGTTGCACAGTTAAATGCTTCTAAAATGAGTTGGGACGGTACTTATGAAAAAATACCGCTTCCGGCTTCTGATTATTGGTATGCTTTAAAAATAGACGATTCAAAACCTATTTTTAGAGGGCATTTTTCTTTAAAAAGATAATAACACGGTAATTATCTAATTAACTCAGCTTCTTCTGAATTTTATCCAAAACAAAAAGATAATCTTCCTGTTTTTTTACAAAGTCGCGATCAGAAACATCAATAATCAAGACGTTCAAATCGGCTTGGGATTTTATGTATTCCAAATAACCGTTGTTGATTTTATCCAGATATTCGGCTTCAATATTTTGTTCGTAATTTCTGCCTCGTTTTTTAATATTTTGAAGAAGACGCTCTGTATTCTGATACAAATAAATATACAGATCTGGTTTTGGCATTTCTTTGTAAATGATGTCGAAGAGATTTCGGTATAACCTATATTCATCTTCCTGCAGCGTAATTTTAGCAAAAATCAATGATTTAAAAATATGATAATCGGCTACGATAAAATCTTTGAATAAATCAAACTGCGCCAAATCATCTGATAACTGTTGATAGCGATCGGCCAGAAAAGACATTTCTAACGGAAATGCATATCGATTTTGATCTTTATAAAACTTAGGCAGAAACGGATTATCAGCAAATCTTTCTAAAACAGTTTTAGCATTAAAATCCTCTGCAATTTTATGAACTAAAGTCGTTTTTCCGGCACCAATATTTCCCTCAAAGGCAATATAATTGAATTTTTCCAGCGGAATTTCACTTAACGGACATTTCAAATCCTGAACAATGGTACAAACGCTGTCATCTGGAGAAATGGCAATTAATTCTGAAATAGTTTTCTGAAAAACAGGATGTTTCCAGTCTAATTTTAAATCCTGAACCGGCAATAACACGAAATTTCGGTTTTGCATTAAAGGATGCGGCACCTGCAATTTTTCAGATTCAATAATTTCATCATCAAAAACAATTAAATCAACATCAATAATTCGGGACTGATATCCTTCCTGATTCAATCTGATTCTTCCTAATTGTTTCTCGACTTTTAAAACCTGGTTTAATATTTTTTGTGCCGATGATGCCGTATGCAACAGCAATGCACAATTATAAAAAGCATCGCTTTCAAATCCCCAGGCGGGCGTTTCATAAAGCTTTGAAACCCTGATTACAGTTCCTACTTCCTGATGTATCAGATTAATACAACTCTGGATGTTTTCTAACCTGTTTCCCTGATTGCTGCCTATAGATAAAACGACTTGATGCTGTGACTTCATAATTAATGCAAATTAACTAAAACTATTTAGAATTAACCAATATATTTGTGAAACGGCGCATCGAGCCAATTAAAAAATATGTGCGAAATTTGTAACAAACAGCCCATTAATACTACTTATTAAAAAAATATATACTTATGAAGTTTTTAGGAAATGTAATTGCCACAGTTATTGGTATTTTTGTATTTATCATGATCTTCTTTTTTGGAGTAATCCTAATTGGAGCAATTTTTGGCGGAGATGATAAAGTCTCGGTTAAAAATGATTCTGTTATCGAACTGGATTTAAAACAAATTAATAATGATTACGCAGGAAAATACAAAGATCCTTGGGTAACTGTTTTTTCAGATAAAAAAGGAGTTGGTTTAACTGACGTTATTAATGCAATCGAAGCAGCAAAAACCGACAATAACATCAAAGGAATTTCTATTTTAAACGATCAGTCTTCTTTAGGTCTTGCTCAATATAAAGATTTGAGAAACGCACTGGAAAGTTTTAAAAAATCAGGAAAATTTGTCTGGGCTTATGCTAATACCTATTCGCAGAAAGAATATTACTTAAATTCTGTTGCTAATACCATTTATTTGAATCCGGCCGGAGATCTAGATTTTAAAGGACTTTCGTCTGAAGTAATGTTCTTTAAAGATTTTCAGGAAAAATCCGGAATCCACATGGAAGTGATTCGTCACGGTAAATACAAAAGTGCCGTTGAGCCATTTTTAGAAAACCAAATGAGTGATGCCAACAGAGAACAAGTTACCGCACTTTTAAATTCGATTTGGTCAACGGTTTGCAGCGACATTTCAAAAAGCCGAAATATTCCGGTTGCCAAACTAAATGAGATCGCAAACGGATTATTGGCCAGAACTCCTCAAATGGCAAAAACACAACATTTAATAGACATTGTAGCTTATGAGGACGTTTATCACGATGCCATTAAAAAAGCTTTGAAGGTAAAAGGCGATGACGATTACAATAAAATTTCGATTTTAGATTATACTCAAAATAATATTACAACAGCATTAACCAATACGGCCGATGACCAAATTGCTATTATTTACGCTCAAGGCGAAATTGCCGGCGGAGAAGGCGACGTAAATATAATTGGAGAGGGTTCAATGCGTCGTTCGCTGCAAGAAGCCAGAAAAAATGAAGATGTAAAAGCGATCGTTTTAAGAATTGACAGCCCAGGCGGAAGTGCTTTAACTTCTGATTTAATCTGGAGGGAAATTGAAATCACGAAAAAAGTAAAACCAGTTGTGGTTTCAATGGGAAATTATGCCGCTTCCGGAGGTTATTATATTGCCTGCAACGCTAATAAGATTTTTGCAGAAAGCAACACAATTACGGGTTCTATTGGCGTTTTTGGCGTATTACCAAACTTTACACCGCTTGCAACTAAATTAGGAATTCATACAGAACAAGTTAAAACTCACGAAAACTCGGCAAATTATAGTCCGTTTGTGCCAGTTGACGAAAAATTCAAAGCTTTTACTCTTGAAGGTGTGGAGCAGATTTACAAAACTTTTGTAACACATGTTGCCGAAGGACGAAAGATGACTTTTGCACAAGTAGATTCTATTGCGCAAGGGCGAGTATGGTCTGGTTCTGAAGCTTTAAAAATTGGATTAGTAGACAAAATTGGAGGTTTAAATGATGCCATTGCCGAAGCTGCCAAAATTGCTAAAATTAAAGACTACAGCACACAAAATTATCCTGAATATGAAAAAACATTTAGCGAATTAATGACTAATCTGCCTTTTGCTCAATCTAAAGAAGCTTTCATTAAAGAAGAAATTGGCGAAGAAAACTATTTGCTTATTGAACAGGTAAAAAGATTTCAAAGACAAAAAGGAGTGCAGGCCATGATGCCTTTTGGAATAAATATTAAATAAATTCCACAAAATGAAAAATATATTTCTGTTTACTGCCTTGCTGTTTTTAACAATTACAAATGCTCAAAATGTAAAGCAGTATACTTTTAAGGAAACAAATGTTACTTTAAAAATCAATATAGATCAGCTTTACGGCACACTTACCGTTCCTGACGAAGTAAAGAAATGTCCGGTTGCTTTGCTAATCGCGGGTTCTGGCCCTACAGACAGAAACGGAAATAACCCAATGATGAAAAACAATTCCTTAAAAATGCTGGCAGAAGCTTTAGCAAAAAACGGAATTGCTTCCTTAAGATTTGATAAAAGAGGAATTGGCGAAAGCAAAGCATCGGCTGTAATGGAATCAAGTTTGGTTTTTGAAAATTATACCGAAGATGTAAAAAGCTGGATTAACTTTTTAAAACTAGACAAACGCTTTACACAATTGACAGTTATCGGCCATAGCGAAGGTTCCTTAATTGGAATGATTGCAGGTGCAAAAGCAAACAAATTTATTTCGATTGCAGGAGCCGGAGAATCTGCAGATAAACTTTTGAAGTCACAAATTGCTTCTAAATCGAATAAACAAATCGAAGACATGACGTTTCCTATTATTGACAGCTTAAAAAGCGGCAATAAAGTAAAAAAAGTCGATCCGCTTCTCAATTCATTATTCAGGCCAAGTATTCAGCCTTATTTAATTTCCTGGTTCAAATATGACCCGCAGACAGAAATCAAGAAGCTGGCCGTTCCAATTTTAATCATTCAGGGAAATAATGATTTACAGGTTTCGGTTAAAGATGCCGAAAATTTATCACAGGCCAACAAAAACTCTGAATTGGTTATTATTGACAAAATGAACCATATCATGAAAATTATTGACGGCGATAAACAAGCCAATATGGGAAGTTATAATAATGAAACGCTGCCCATTTCAGAAACAATGACAAATAAGATTATTTCGTTTATTAAAAAATAGTTACAACAATAAAAAGTTAAATCCGTTTGAATAGTATCAAACGGATTTTCTTGTTTTAATTAGCATACTTTTCTTACTTTATTAAGAAAATTTTATCTTGATAGTTGAATAAAAAAACTATTTTTGCAACAGTCGATTTTTCAAAATTAAACCTCAAATCTATAAATATGTTAAAGAAAATTTTAAAAGTAACCGCCATTGTCCTTGTGGTTTTTGTGGCCGCACTATTTGCCATTCCGTATTTCTTTAAAGATCAAATTAAAGCCAAAATTGCTGATGCCATCAACGAAAGCGTCGATGCAAAAGTAAGTTTTGCCGATGCTGATTTAAGTTTGTTTAAAAACTTTCCGAATGCAGCTGTTGGAATCGAGAAATTGGTTATTATCAACAAAGCACCTTTTGAAGGTGATACTTTGGTTTCATTAGGAGAATTGAATCTTAAAATGAGTATTAAGGAACTTTTTAAAGGAAAAGACGAACCCTTAAACATTCAGGGAATTAGTTCTCAAAATGGTTTAATCAACATTATCTTCAATAAAGATGGCGTTGGAAATTTTGACATCGCTTTGAAAGACAAAAAAGAAACAAAAACAGACGAAAAAAGTAGTCCGCTTTCTTTAAAAATTCAAAACTATAAAATTGAGAACTTTACCTTTAGATATATCGATCAGGGTTCAAAAATTAAAATGGTTATTGACAGTTTAAACCATGAAGGAACCGGAGATTTCACCAATTCGAAACTGGATTTAAACACCAAAACTACAGCAAACGTATCTCTGGATATGGATAAAGTTAATTATATGAAAAATATAAAACTGACTTTAGATGCTGTTTTAGGAATTGATTTAGATCAAAGTAAATATACTTTTAAAGAAAATAAAGCTTTAATAAATCAATTGCCATTAGAGTTTGATGGATTTATTCAGATGGTTGAAGCGGGTCAGATTTATGACTTGAAATTTAAGACCCCAACTTCGTCGTTTACCAATTTCTTAGGCCTGATCCCTTCAGCTTATGCCTCAAGCCTTGACGGGGTAAAAACAACCGGAGAATTTACCGTTGCTGGTTTTGCAAAAGGACAGTTAACAGAAACAACAGTTCCTAAATTTAATATTGCTATTGCTTCAAACAATGCTTCATTTCAGTATCCGAATTTACCAAAATCAGTTCAAAACATTGTAATCGATACTAAAATCATCAACGAAACCGGAATTTTAAACGACACTTATGTAAACTTAGATAAATTGTCTTTTAGAATCGATCAGGATGTTTTCAGTGCTAAAGCAAATGTTAGAAACATTACCGTTAATCCGCTTGTAAATGCCGCTTTAAAAGGTACTATCAATCTGGCTAATCTTTCAAAAGCCTATCCAATTAAAATGGACAAACCTTTGGCAGGGATTTTAAAAGCCGATGTTACAACAAATTTTGATATGGCCTCTGTTGAGAAAAGCCAGTATCAAAACATAAAAAATGCCGGAACTATGAGTTTGTCAGGATTTAAATATACTGATGAAAACAATAAATCGATGAACATCAGCACAGCTATGGTGGAGTTCAATCCGAGCACTATTAATTTAAAACAGTTTAATGCCACAACCGGAAAAAGTGATATTGCCATAAACGGGGTTCTGGAAAATTTCTATGGTTTTATGTTTAAGAAACAAGAACTGAAAGGGAATTTCAACATGAGCTCAAATCAATTGGCTGTCGATGATTTTATGACAGCCGGAGAACCAGCAAAAACAGAGACAAAAACGCCGGCAAAACCTGCTGAGGCAATGAAAATTCCAGCTTTCTTAAATTGTACTTTAAACGCAAAAGCAGCAACTGTTTTATATGACAATTTAAAACTAAAAGATGTTTCGGGCAAATTGATTATCAAAGACGAAAAAGCTTTATTGGAAAACTTTAAAACATCCGTTTTTGGCGGAACAATTGGTTTAACAGGAGCGGTTTCGACAAAAACAAAAGTGCCTACATTTGATATGAATTTAGGTTTCAATCAAGTTGATATTGCACAGACTTTTACGCAGTTAGACATGATGAAAAAAATTGCTCCAATTGCCGGAATTATCAATGGTAAACTAAATTCTACGATAAAATTAAACGGAAATCTGGATGCTAATGAATTAACTCCTGACCTAAAATCTATTTCAGGGGATTTAATCGGTCAATTACTTTCTACAACCGTTAATGCCAAAAATTCTACGGTATTAAACTCTTTAACTTCAAACCTTAAATTCATTGATATGAACAAAGTGAATTTAAATGATATTAAAGCAGCCTTAACTTTTGATAACGGAAAAGTAAACGTAAAACCTTTTGAGATTAAATATCAAGACATTAAAGTAACGGTTGGCGGAACTCACGGTTTTGACCAAACGATGAATTACAACTTAAAATTTGATGTTCCTGCTAAATATTTAGGAAGCGAGGCAAATGCTTTTATTGCAAAAATGTCTCCTGCAGATGCCGCAAAACTGCAAAACATTCCTATTAATGCCGTTATTGGAGGTAATTTTTCAAACCCAAAAATTACTACAGACATGAAAAGCGCTGTAACTAGTTTAGCTTCTCAAGTAGCCAATCAGCAAAAAGAAAAACTGACGCAAAAAGGTACTGCAGCTTTGACTGATTTAATAAACAAAAACACGAAAGCCAAAGACACAACGCAAGCGGCAAAGACAGAAAAGGAACAAAAAACTCAGGAAGCTACTAAAAAAGCAAGCGACTTAATTAACGGCCTTTTCAAGAAGAAAAATTAAAGACTAAATACAATAAAAAAACTGCTCCGGAATTCATTTTCCGGAGCAGTTTTTTTATTATATTTTCTATTGAATTATTTATTCAAAATTTTGTTTATAGCATTTATAAAATCCGGGATAGTCGATTGGTTTGTATCGATCCCAATATTATTATTTCCATAAGGCTGATATTTTTTTAGAATAGAAACCGAAAACAATCCAACAGTTGCGGCTTTTGACGCACTCGCCAAATGCATAATCCCACTATCTGCGCCTATAAACACGTCAACATTGGCTAATACTGAACCTATTTCGCGAATATCTTTGCTGTAAAATGAAGGAGCCTGAAAATTAATTTGAGATCTATTTTCTATAGGCAGTACTTCAAAAATATTATGATCCGGATATTCCTTTTTTAAAGCAGCATAAAATTCTTCCCACCATGACTCACAATAACATTTTTCTCCTGTTGCATAGGTAAAGATTGCGATTGTTTTTTTCTTCTCATCAACAATGTTGTTAAGAATGGTTTTTCCTTTTGAAATTTCTTCGCTACTTAATTTTAAATCAAGCAGTGCAACAGGCTTTTTTTTATCTTCTATTCCAAATTGACTTAAAAAATATCTAAAATTATAAACAGGGTATTTTGCAATATGATCTTGGTCGTTATAATTTAACTGCACATTTTCCGGAAGGTCTCCAAAAAATTTATATTTAGCACTCGAGAATTGCACCGCTAATCTTCCTGAAGAGGAATTTTGGTCAACATTGATTACGAGATCGTAATTTTGGTTTTTTATTAAAGTCCAGACTTTTAAATACTTTATTAACTCTTTAAAAGGTTTTTTAGGAAGATCAATAATCTTATCAATGTTATCGTATTTTTCAAAAACAATGGGAGCGAGAGTTCCTTTTACAAACAGATCAATTTTACAATTGGGAAATGTGGTGGTAACTTCCTGAACTAAAGGTGTAATTAAAAGCAGATTACCAAGTCTCCCGTTTGGCCTGCATATCAATACCTTTTTGATTTGGTCTTTATCAATCGTACCGTTTTTGTTAGAGTTTGCATTACCAATATTCTTAGTTAAAATGCGCATCAATTTACGCCTGACTTTATTAACACTAACTTTTTTTAAGTTACTCATTGGTATTATTATTTTGTTGTATTTTATTTTTCACTAAGAGAACATCACTCAAAAAAACAAGTCAAATTCATTAAAAAATGTGCTTTTGACCTTTCTCAAATTTAGGCTCTTTTTCCTTCAAAAATAAATTCTTTCAATAAGCAATTATTACATAATTGTTATCTAAAAGTATCAATATTCACACTTTTACTCTCAATACAAGAATAAAAGTACAATATTTAACAAAACAACAAACAAATATTCGACAGTAAGCCAGTACAAATCGACAGTGAGTTAATAAAAATCGACGGGTTTAGTAAAATAGTTAAACGTTTATATTTACCACATAACCTTCTGAACCCCGAATATTAAAAACAGTTCCATTTTCAAAAATCAGATACTGTCCTTTAATTCCAACCAATTTCCCTTGAAACGTTGGTGTTTTATCCAAATTTAAACTTGCCACTTTTGCCGGATAACTTAAAACAGGATAATTCAGTTCATAAACATCATTTTTCTGACTGTAAAAATAATCTTTAACCTCAGCTGGTATTAAACTTTCTACTTTTGATTTCTCAAGAATTAAGTCACATCCCTCAGCAGTACACTGAAGCATTTTTCTCCAATTGGTTTTATCAGCATAATGATCTTTTAGGGCCACCTCGGTAATTCCGGCTAAATATCTATTCGGGACCTCTACAATTGCAATTGCTTGTGTCGCACCCTGATCGATCCATCTTGTCGGTACCTGCGTTTTACGGGTAACTCCCACTTTAATCTCACTTGATAAAGCCAGGTAAACCACATGCGGCTGTAATTGTGCTTTTTGTTCATATTCTAAATCACGGTCTGCAATTCCTAAATGAGCGGTACTCAATTCCGGCCTCATTATCCAATCG
This sequence comes from Flavobacterium johnsoniae, assembly GCF_001879205.1. GTDB lineage: Bacteria > Bacteroidota > Bacteroidia > Flavobacteriales > Flavobacteriaceae > Flavobacterium > Flavobacterium johnsoniae_A. Next base: position 75,628 of record NZ_MLFK01000006.1, on the reverse strand, counting down.
CCAACCGCCGGGCTCGAATAGAAGCAGTCGTAACAAAAACCTTGTCTAAATATCTTTTTCTTTTTATGGCAATTCAAACATTGAAAACCTGCAAAATTAATCTCAATCTCCTTATCTAATAATTGATTTACATTAAGAAAACTATCTTCAAAAACTAAATAGTATTGAATAGGATTTCCAATTTCTGTCTGCATTTTTGTTAGTACACCTTGATATGTCATTAGATTTAAATTGTAGATTTTAGAATTAGATATAGATTACCTCTGTTTTTGACTTATTAATCGTTTGAAATCAATTTTTGAGTTAATCTTTAGTTCATAAGGAGTGGTTTTTATTACAAAAAAACACTATTTTTGATACAATGACAAAGTTAATGTTTGTCGCTCGATATTCAAATTTTAAGTTTCGATTTACATAAATTGTAAAACCTAAATCTAAAATCAGCAATCTAAAATATAAAATCTACACATGCCTTTATCAATAATAAACTCTTTCGCTTCCTGGGTCCTCAAACAAAGGATTCATCAAATTGAACTTTTTTTAAAATACCCAAATGAAGTTCAGGAAGAACTATTGCATAATTTGTTATTGGCTTCTGAAAATACCGTTATTGGAAAAAAATACGACTTTGAATCGATAAACTCTTACCAGACTTTTGCAGAAAGAGTTCCTATTGCAAGTTATGAAGAGTTACAGCCTTTGATTGAACGCACACGTCAGGGCGAGCAAGGTGTTTTTTGGGAATCTCCTATTAAATGGTTTGCGAAATCTAGCGGTACTACCAATGCTAAAAGTAAATTTATTCCGGTAAGCAACGAAGCGCTGGAAGACTGCCATTATAAAGGAAGCAAGGATTTACTTTGTTTGTATTTGAATAATAATGAAGATTCTGAGCTATTTCTCGGAAAGAGTCTTCGCTTGGGCGGAAGTTCTCAGATTTATGAAAACAACAATACTTTCTTTGGTGATTTATCGGCTATTTTAATCGAAAACATGCCTATTTGGGCTGAATTCAGCAGTACGCCAAGCAGTAAAACATCGTTAATGAGCGAATGGGAAACCAAGATTGCAGCCATCATTAACGAAACGAAAAATGAAAATGTAACGAGTTTTGCAGGAGTTCCATCCTGGATGCTGGTTTTAATGAATAAAGTTTTAGAAAATACAGGAAAACAAAGTTTGTTAGAACTTTGGCCAAATCTTGAAGTGTATTTTCACGGAGGCGTGAGTTTCTCTCCATACAAAGAACAATACAAGAAAATTTTACCAAGTAAGGATTTTAGATATTACGAAATCTATAATGCTTCTGAAGGCTTTTTTGCTATTCAGGATTTAAACAATTCGAGTGATCTATTATTGATGCTTGATTACGGAATTTTTTATGAATTTATTCCGATGGATACTTTTGGAACGCCAGATCAGAAAGTGATTCGTTTAGCCGATGTTGAATTAAATAAAAACTACGCGATTGTTATTACCACCAATTCTGGTTTATGGCGTTATCTAATCGGCGATACGGTTCGCTTTACTTCGCTAAATCCTTATAGAATTAGAGTTACCGGAAGAACCAAACACCATATTAATGTTTTTGGGGAAGAATTGATGGTAGAAAATACCGATCAGGCCATTGCCAAAGCCTGTCAGATTACCCAAACCGAAGTTATTGATTATACCGTTGCCCCTATTTTTATGCAGGACAAAGAAAAAGGTGCTCATGAATGGATGATCGAATTCAAGAAAAAACCGGCTGATGTGGGGCTTTTTCAAAAAGTGCTGGACGAAACGCTGCAGACTTTAAATTCAGATTACGAAGCGAAACGCTACAACAATATGACTTTAAATCCTTTGGTGATTAATGTAGCACGCGAAAATCTATTTTATGACTGGCTGAAAGAGAGAGATAAATTAGGAGGACAGCATAAGATTCCGAGACTTTCGAACCAGAGAGATTATTTGGAGCAGTTGAAGGAGATGTGTGCCGTTAAAAGTTAAACACAGATTTCATAAGAATTATTTTGATCAGGCCTGAGCTTCAAATTTGACTAAAGCCTTAGCCTTTTTCAAATCTATTTCCTCCAGCTAAAGCAGGAGGCAATTTATTTACAGATTACTGTTTTAGAAACATAAAATTAACCAAACCATACTCCATTTAAACTAAACCAAAATGAAAAAGAAATTTAACGAAATGAGCAGCGAAGAACTACTCAAGAATGAAAAATCATTAAAAGCAGTGACTTATATTTTTGGCATTGTATTACTGCTTCTATTTGTTCTTAACATATACCTTGCCTTTATCAAAGGATTTAGCGCTGCGAATGTTATTCCGCTTGCTTTACTTCCTATCTTCATTTTGAACATGAATACTTTAAAAGAAATTAAAAAGGAATTAGAATCTCGTAAATAAACGAAGATTCCACTAAACCCGCATGAGGGATAGAAGTGGAAATCCTTTTGTGTGGTCCCGAGGCTTCGGGAGAAACAAAAGATTGGAACGGATAGCCCGACCCGAAGGGACATGCCCATAAAAAAACCTCAGCCTTTTATTGTAAAGACTGAGGTTTGTTTTTTTTCATTACATCAGTATGTCACAAACAATAATTTTCTACATCATGTCGATATACCTGTCGTGGTATCCTAAAAGATATAAAACTCCATCAAGACCTAAACTTGAAATTGAGGTTGAAGCGCTTTCTTTTACTTTTGGTTTGGCGTGAAAAGCAATTCCTAAACCAGCTAAGTTAAGCATTGGCAAATCGTTGGCACCGTCGCCCACTGCAATAGTCTGGTTGATGTGAATTCCTTCTTTTTCGGCAATAGCTTTTAGGTATTCGGCTTTCTTTTGTCCGTCTACGATATCACCTAAATATTTGCCGGTTAATTTTCCGTCTTTAATTTCTAATTGATTGGCGTGAACATAATCGATTCCGAGTTCTTTTTGAAGATAATCTCCAAAATAAGTAAAACCTCCCGAAAGAATTGCGGTTTTATAACCGTAGTATTTTAGGGCTTTCATTAAACGATGTGCTCCTTGTGTGATAGGTAAATTTACCGCTACTTTTTGTAGCACTTCTTCGCTTAAACCTTCCAGCAAAGCCATACGCTGCTTGAAACTTTCATTGAAATCAATTTCACCATTCATTGCCGACTCTGTAATTGCTCTTACCTGAGGTCCTACTCCGTTTAGTTCTGCCAGTTCGTCGATAACTTCGGTTTGAATTAAAGTAGAATCCATATCGAAGCAGACCAAACGACGGTTTCTTCTGTAAATATTATCTTCCTGGAAAGAAATATCGACGTTTAAGGTTCTCGAAATTTCCATAAAACTTGCCGTCATGACAATTTTATTTACTATTTCGCCCGTTACAGATAACTGAATACAAGAACGAGGATATTCTTCTTTCTCTACTATAGAAGTTCTTCCTGTTAAACGTATAATAGAGTCGATGTTTAAATTTTGATCTGACATTATTTTAGTCACTGCTGCCAATTGCGATGCTGCCAGTTTTTCCCCTAAAATATTGATGATATAACGCTGCTTAGACTGCGATTTTACCCATGTTTCGTAATCTTCGATAGAAATTGGAATAAACTTAACCTTAATCTCTAATTCGTAAGCTTTGAATAATAAGTCTTTTAAAACAGGTGCCGATGAAGAACCGGCCGCAATTTCGAATAAAATTCCTAAAGAAAGTGTATCATGAATATCAGCCTGACCGATATCTAAAATATTAGCATCGTATGCCGCCAATACAGCTGTTAAACCTGCTGTAACCCCTATTTTATCGTGTCCTGAAACTTTTAATAAAATAATTTCTTTATCCTCTATTGCCATTTTATCTGTGTTGGTTTTGAAAGCGACAAAAATCGACAATCTCTTGGTGATAAAAAAGAATAATCATTGTTTTTTGCAAAGAAAAAGCGCATATTGATGCGCTTTTTTAAGTAATTTAACAATAATGTCCTGCTATTAAAATAACCTAACAAAATTAGGTTTTGATTCTTCCTGACACGGATTCCAGAATTATTTTTTCATTGCAAAATTATAACCTAAGAATCGCGGCAGTAAAAATTATTGTGGAGTTTGGTCAAAATTCACCATCCAGTTAACACCAAATTTATCGGTGAACATTCCGAAATAAGCACCCCAAAATGTTTTATCCATTGGCATAAAAACGTTGCCTCCTTCTGAAAGTCCATTGAAAATTCGGTCCGCTTCTTCTGTACTCTCAACATTAATTGAAACAGAGAAGTTTCCTCCAAACTGTACATCGCCTGACTGCTCGCTGCTGTCACTTCCCATTAAAATGGTACTTCCTATTGGCAGTGAAACGTGCATGATACGATTGGCGTCTTTTTCTGAAAATTCAGCACAACCTCCGTCTTCAGCAGAAGGCATATCTTTAAATTTTCCGATATATGAAAAATCACCTCCAAAAACTGATTTATAATGCAGAAATGCTTCTTCGCAATTTCCGTTAAAAACTAAATAAGGATTTACTGTTGTCATGATATTTTGTTTTTTGTTTGTTATTATTTTTTATTCTAATTGATCTTGACATTGCAATTTATTTCTCCGAAAGTTCTTTAACCACTTCTAAACCTTTTGGAAAAACTTCTTTAAAATAATCGATAAATTTTTCGCCCGAATCGACCAGGGCAATCAAATCTGTAAATTCATCATCGGGAATTAATCTATAGGTTTCCATTGCCCCGCTCCATTTTTTTGTTTCTTCATTGAGAGGCTGCTCTTTAAAATCTTTTATTTCGCCTATATGCTTAAAAGCCATATATTCGTTTGGAGTTTTTGTTTCAATTACACTATACATTCCTTCTCCGTTTGGTGACATAAAATGTATTTTATCACCTTCGTTCCATTCGCTTATGGTATAAGATCCTTCGCAAAAAACGCTTGTCCATTTTTTATACGTTTCATCATTCCATAAAACTTCCCAAACTTTCTGGGCAGGGGCTTTAATTCTTATTTTAAATTCTAAAGTTTCCATAATTAAGATAGTTTAGTAAAATCCATAAATAAAACATTCCAGCGATGTCCGTCTAAATCAGCGAAACCGCATCCGTACATCCAGCCTTGACTTTCTGCCGGTTTAGCAAAAACATAACCTCCGGCTTCCTGTACTTTTTGGGCCAGTTCATCCACTTCTTCCTTACTTTCTGCATCGATCGAAATGAGAATTTCAGAGCTTGTTTTTGTATCGGTAATTTTGTTTTGCGAAAAACCTTCAAAAAGTGATTCTTCAAAAAGCATTACCACAAATTTTCCTTCGCCTACAACCATACAAGTTGAACTTGGCGTATCGTGTTCTTCATTAAAAGAGAAACCTATTTTCGAAAAAAAAGCTTTTGAAGCCGCCACCTCTTTTACCGGCAGATTCAGCCATATTTGATTTGTCATTTTTTTTGATGTTTTTCGTTAAACTTTTTTTAAAGGGACTAAGGTTCTGAGAGACTGAGGCGCTAAGTTTTTTTCTTTGCACCTTTGTAACGCTGTAACTTTGTACCTGTAAAAAAACTAATTTGCCTCTACATAATTTTTAAAATTATCGAGGATTGCCTGCCATCCTCCTCGCTGCATTTCTTCCGAATTTTGTGTTTCAGGATCAAAACTTTCAATTACTTCTATGCCATTTGGGGTTTCTTTAAAAGTAATCTCTACCTTTCTTCCATCTGCCATAACATATTCAAGTGCTTCATTTGGTTTTACCGACGTATATTCTCCTTCAAAATCAAAACTCATACTGCCGTCTTTCGCCGCCATAGTCGATTTAAATTTTCCGCCTTCGGTTACATCATTTTCTGCATAAGGTGTATGCCAGTCCGGAGAAGCAAAACTCCATTTTGTAATGTGTTCAGGCAAAGTCCAAAAGTCCCACACTTTATTGATTGATGCATTGATTGTGCTTTTTACAGTTATCATTGTTTATATGTTTAAAAGTTATACCCTATTAAATACTTACGCTTTAATTTAAAGCTGCTCCGGAATTTGAGTTTCATCCATAAAGAAAACCTCCCAATGATGCCCGTCAAGATCAAGAAAAGTTCTTTGATACATCCATTCAAAATCCTGCGTTCTTCTATAATCGGTTCCACCGGCTTTAACCGCTTTTTCTATTATACCATCAACATCTTCACGTGTTGGAACAGAAATAGAAATAAGTACTTCGCTTGTTGTATTAGAATCACAAATCTGCTTGTCGGTAAATGTTTTATAAAACTCTTCGACCAAAAGCATGACATTGATATTTTTGCCAATAACGATACAGGCCCCCTTTTCATTTGTAAATTTCAAATTGGTTGAAAAACCCAATTCGTTAAAAAAGGATATTGCTCTTTTTAAATCTTTTACAGCAAGATTTATATAAATTTTCGTGTCCATAATATCTAAAGTTACAATTATTTAAAACAAATTTAGAATATTACAATTGGCTTTTGGATACAATAAAAGTCAACTTTAGGGGCATTTAAGACAAAATACTTACATTTGTTTAGAAATTAATTTTCCTAAAAACCACAAAATCATGAGCAAAAAAGTAGGTTTAATTGTTCCGCACGATTATAAATTATTAAGTATAGCTGCTATTTTAGAAGTTTTTGAAACAGCAAATAAACTCAGTAAAGAAACTGAAAAACCATTTGAAATCATGTTATTTCAATTGACTGAGCAAATCAATCAGGAGCGTTTGTTTGGATATGAAATTAATTCTATTGAAGCTTCGAGCGAACTTTTAGAATTGATTTTGATTCCAGCGTTTACGACTGACAATATGAGCGAAATGATTGCGAAGAATAAGAAATTTATTCCGTGGCTGCAGAAACAACATCAATCCGGAGCGGAATTGGCCAGTTTTTGTACGGGCGCTTTTCTGTTTGCCGCTTCGGGACTATTAAACGAAAAATTAGCTACTACGCATGTTGATGCCTGCAGTGCTTTTACAAAAGCTTTTCCGATGGTAAAATTAAAGCCAGAAGAAACGCTAACGGCAGATGGAAGTTTATATACCAGCGGCGGTTCGACCTCAACATTTCACTTATTGATTCTTTTGGTTCAGAAATATTGCGGAAACGAAATTGCAGTACAAATTGCCAAGATTTTCTCGATCGACTTAAACCGATACAAACAAAGCTATTTCAGTACTTTTAGGCCGAATCATTTGCATAATGACACTTTGGTTGCGATGTTACAGCAAAAAATCGAAAGTCAGTATCACAGCATCGAAAAACTGGAAGAAATCACCAAAGATATTCCAACCAGCGCCAGAAATATGACACGCCGATTTAAACAAGTAACCGGAATTCCGCCAATTGAATATCTGCAGAATATCAGAGTCGAAAGTTCAAAGAAATATTTGGAACAGACACAGCTTTCAATTTCAGAGATCATTGAAAAAACAGGCTACAATGACCCAAAGGCTTTTAGAAAAGTATTTTATAAAATGGTTGGCATGAAACCTATTGAATATAGAGAAAAGTTTAGGGTACAGTAAATTTTATTCCATATTTTCTTATATTTAACCAAACTTTTAACCAATCAAAATGAAAAAATTGTTTTTTATCTGTTTAATTACTTTTTTATCAATTAGCTGTTCGTCTGACGAACCTACCGTAGAAGGATTTTCTCTCGACGTAGGTGTATCGATTAAAGTAACCAATTCTAATAACGAAGATTTGTTAGATCCTAATACCCAAAATAGCTATAACAAAGACGAAATAAAAATCTTCAATAAGGTTGATGGTAAATTAGTTGAGGTTTATGATGGATTTAAAAATGCTCCACGCAACTTCATAATTGAAAAAGAACAAAATGGAAATCAGTATTTGATTACCGTTTTCTTAAATAATGATAAAGACGAAAAATTCCCAGAGACCTATATACAATGGAATAAAGATAACACCGATATAATTAAAGCTGAGTTTTCAAGGACAAAAAATTCAGTGGCTAAAAAAACGGTTTGGCTGAATGGCAAAGAAATCTCTAACGTGACACCTTATTTTATTATTTCAAAATAAAAAAACCTGCTCAAATAAAAATGAACAGGTTTTATAATTGAAACTTTGTCAGAGTTTAAAACTTTGACAAAGTACTATTAAATTTAAGAAGCAATTTCCATGCGCTTCAATAAGTTTTTACTTAAAGTATGTTCTGCATAATCTTTATCGATTGATAAAATTTTATCGTCAGAGCTTGGTAATTCGTACATGGCATCTGTTAGGATTGCTTCGCAAAGCGAACGTAATCCACGTGCTCCTAATTTGTATTCTAAAGCTTTATCTACAATAAAATCTAAAGCTTCATCGCTAATATTAAACTCAACATCATCCATTAAAAATAATTTCTGATATTGTTTTACTAATGCATTTTTAGGCTGTGTTAAGATCGCACGAAGTGTTTCTTTATCTAAAGGATCCATGTGCGTTAAAACTGGCAGACGACCAATTATCTCCGGAATCAAACCAAAATCTTTAATATCTTTTGGGATAATATATTGTAATAAATTGTCTTTGTCGATGTTATCTACATTTTTAGAAGTAGAATATCCAACTGCCTGACGATTTAAACGTTTAGAAATAATACGTTCTACTCCATCAAAAGCGCCTCCTGCAATAAACAAAATGTTTTGAGTGTTTACCTCAACAAATTTTTGATCCGGGTGTTTACGTCCTCCTTTTGGCGGTACGTTTACAACTGTTCCTTCTAATAATTTTAATAAAGCTTGCTGCACACCTTCACCAGAAACGTCACGTGTTATAGATGGATTATCACTCTTACGTGCAATTTTATCAATTTCATCAATAAATACGATTCCTCTTTCGGCTTTGGTTACATCGTAATCTGCGGCTTGTAAAAGACGTGTTAAGATACTTTCAACATCTTCTCCTACATAACCTGCTTCTGTTAATACGGTTGCATCAACAATTGCCAAAGGAACGTCTAACATTTTTGCGATTGTTTTAGCAACCAATGTTTTACCTGTTCCGGTTTGACCTACCATAATGATGTTACTTTTTTCAATCTCTACTTCATCATCTAATTGCTGCTGCATTAAACGTTTGTAGTGATTGTAAACCGCAACCGACATTACTTTTTTTGTCTGGTCCTGACCAATAACATATTGATCCAGGAAAGCTCTGATTTCTTTTGGTTTCTTTAAAATTAAGTCCCCGACAAGTTTTGCGCTTCCACTTGATTTTAATTCTTCTAATACAATTCCGTGGGCCTGCTCAATACATTTATCACAAATGTGTGCATTAATACCGGCAATTAATAAATTAGTTTCTGGCTTTTTTCTTCCACAAAACGAACATTCTAATACTACTTTAGCCATTCTTTTTTAGTTACTAAGCTACAAAGTTACTAAGTTTCTGAGACTTTCAACAAAAACCTCAAAAACTTAGTAACTTCTTAACTTATTTATTTTTGTTTCAAATTATATTTTGTTTCAGGTTTCAAATTAACCATAGCAACTTGAAACCTGAAACCTGAAACTAAGTTTTATCCTCTTCTCAATACTTCATCAATCATTCCGTATTCTTTTGCGTCGTCAGCTTTCATCCAGTAATCGCGCTCACTGTCTTTATGCACTTTGTCAAAAGTTTGTCCTGAATGTTGTGAGATGATATTGTATAATTCATCTTTTAATTTCAACATTTCACGTAAGTTGATTTCCATATCTGTTGCAACACCTTGCGCTCCTCCAGAAGGCTGGTGAATCATAACGCGTGAATGCGGCAGAGCCGAACGTTTTCCTGCTGCTCCTGCACATAACAAAACGGCTCCCATAGAAGCGGCCATTCCGGTACAAATTGTAGCAACATCTGGTTTGATGTACTGCATTGTGTCATAGATTCCAAGACCTGCATAAACGCTTCCTCCCGGAGAGTTTAAATAAATCTGGATATCTTTTGATGCATCGGCACTTTCTAAGAATAATAACTGCGCTTGTACAACATTTGCAATCTGATCGTCGATACCTGTTCCTAAAAAGATAATTCTGTCCATCATTAATCTTGAAAAGACATCTAATATAGAAACATTCAACTGACGTTCTTCGATGATATTTGGAGTTAAATTCGTCGGCGTCATAGCACTGATGATTTTGTCATAATACATGGCATTTACTCCGTGGTGCTTTGTAGCAAAATTTTTAAATTCTTTACCGTAGTTCATATGTATTTGTTCTAAGTTTTACGTTTATATTGGTGTATATGTTTTTATTCTCTGCAAAGGTCATACCTTTTTACAAAGGATGTCATTATGTCTTCTTTTTTTTAAGTTTCAAAGGTTCTGCGATGCTATCCCGAAGCTTCGGGACTAAGTTTCTTTTTAAAACTGGAATATTAACATATAACCGGAAACAAAAAAAGCGTCGGCAGTAAACTGCCGACGCTCAAATATAATTATTTTTCAGAAATTATTCTCCGTAAGAAGCAGCAATAAATTCTTCGTAAGTAACTTCTTTAGTTGTTGGATTTGCTTTTTCTTTAAACAATTCTAACAATTTCTCTGCTACAACCTGCTCAGAAAGTCTTTTCACTTCTTCCTGGTTAGATAAAACTCTGGCTACAATTCCCTGAACTTCTTCGTCAGTTGGATTAGTTTGACCAAATTGAGCCATTTGTTGTTTGATAGCGTTTGTTGTAAAAGCTTTTAAATCGTCAAATGTAATTTGGATGTTACTTTGAGCCATTGCTTTTCCTTCGATTAATTGAAAACGTAACCCTTTTTCAGATCTTGCGTATTCAACTTCCGCTTCTTCTGCAGAAAGTTTTTTCTCGCCAACAGTTTGTAACCATTTTTTAAGGAATTCAGCCGGTAAATCGAATTTTGTGTTTTCGATCAAGAAATCCTGAACGTCTAATAATAATTTTTGGTCAGCTTGCTGTGCAAATTGAGCTTCAGCATCTTCTTTAATTTTAGATTTCAAATCTTCAAGAGAAGCTACTTTTCCTTCACCAAAAAGTTTATCAAACAATTCTTGGTTTAATTCTGCCAATTCAGCACCGTTGATTGCTTCGATTGTAAAGTTTACTTCGATATCTAAACCGTGAACATCATCGTGAGATACTTTTAAGTAATCCATTAATTGGTGATCGTCTTCGAATAAACCTTTTGTGCTTACTGTAACAACATCTCCAACTTTTTTACCGATGAATTTATCTCCGGCTTTTTTGTTGAAAGTAGAAACAGAAATTGTAGTTGTATTGTTGATTCCTTTTTCTTCGTTAGTAAAAGTTCCAGTTAAATCTGAATCAGCTTCAACTTTATCTTGAGGAATTGCTTTTCCGAATTGTTTTTGGATACGCTCTACTTGTCCGTCGATTAATTTATCATCAGCAGTAACGATATATTTTACGATATTGTTTTTAGCTTCTAAATCAATTTCAAAGTTTGGCACTAAACCAATTTCGAATTCAAAAGTTAATTCTTCTGCGTCCCAGTCAAGGTTTTCGTTTACTTTTGGAAGAGGAGTACCTAAAAGATTTAATCTTTCAGATTGAATAAAACGCTCTAAAGCTAAATCAACTACTTTTTTAACTTCTTCTTGTTTAATACCTTTTCCGTATTGTTTTTCAACAAGATCTTTAGGAACTTGTCCTTTTCTAAATCCTTTTACTTGCGCCAAAGGCAATTTTTCGTTGATTCTTTTTGCCACTTGACCTTTATAATCCATATGAACAACGTTCATTACAATTGTCTCGTTAACAGCGTCTATTGCTACTCTTTTAATATCCATCTTCTTCTTTAATTTACATAATAAAATTGGGTTGCAAAATTATAAAATTTTTGCAACCCAACCAAGTTTTTAATCTATTGTATTTGAAGCAGTTTTAATCTGCTTTTAATTTCGATTAATTATCGTCTCCTAATATTTTATAAGTAATTGACTGCAGGATAGACAAAATAATACTAAAGAATAATGCTGTCCAGAACGAATCGACTGCGAAGCCCCCAACAATATTGGTACATAACAAAATAATAATGGCATTAATCACTAACAAAAACAAGCCGAGTGTAACAACCGTAACAGGCAGAGTCAGTATAACTAAAATTGGTTTTATAAACAGATTTAACAATCCTAAAACCACTGCAACGATTACAGCCGTACCAAAACTGGCAACATGCACTCCTGGCAAAAAGTTTGCAATTAATAAAACCAAGGCTGCAGTAACGAGAAGTCTAAGTAGTAATTTCATAGTTTTTAGTTTAAAATTTATTTAAAAGTAATAAAATTTTTATCAAAATAGCACTACTCCTTTAAAAATGCTGTGGTCATTTCAAAAAACATTTTTGGGTTTTCGGCATGAAGCCAATGTCCGGCGTTTGGAATGGTTTCCAGTTTAAAATTGGGAAATTGTACTTGGATCGCATCCAAATCAGAATCCTGAATATATCCTGAATTTCCTCCTCTTATAAACAGCGTTGGTTTATTAAATACTAAATTTTCTGCTAAGGGTTTTCCGATAGCATCTAGATTATTATTAAAAACTGATAAATTAAAACGGAAAGCCAATTGCCCAGGTTCCTGCCAATATAAGTTTTTCAGCAAAAACTGGCGGGTTCCAAAATCAGGAACATATTGCGTTAAAGTTGTTTCGACATCATTTCTGCTTGGTTTTACCGAAAAATCAACCGCATTTAATCCTGCCAAAATATCCTGATGGTGCTGCTTATAGAATTTAGGCCCAATATCTGCTACAATTAATTTGTCTACAATCTCCGGATGTAATGCTGCAAAGAGCATCGCCACTTTTCCGCCCATCGAATGTCCGAGGATATCAATTCGGGTTAATTGATTTGCCTGGCAATATTCAAAAACATCCTGAGCCATTGCTTCATAACTCCATTCGTCTGAATGAAAACTGCGGCCGTGGTTTCGTAAATCTAAAATATGAACCTGAAAACCGGCTTCTACATATTGTCCTGCCAAAGTTTTCCAGTTATCAGACATTCCGAGAAATCCGTGCATGATGACAAAGGGTTTTCCTTCGCCTTCTATTTTTGAATATAACATTTATTTTTTCTTTTAAATTCTGTTACAAATGTAAAAAACTTATCTAATAATCTGTTGCAGAATGTGTTCTCCAACATTTTTTCTGCAAATAATATTAATAAAAAAAAGTTTACGTTTTTACGGTTTCCCGTAAGCTTTAGATTTTTTTTAAAACTATCTTGCGCCACAAAATGCAACCAACAAATTCATTTAATTTAAACACAAATTATGATTAAAAAATTCCTTTTATTATCAGTAGTTGCCTCTCAACTTATGATTTCTTGTTCTAGTGAAGACAACCCTAACGAAACTACACCAGAACCAAAACCAGAAACTGAGCAAACATTACAAGAACAAATTGCTGCTTTATTAAAACAGCCTTATTCTAGTCTTACCCCTGCACAGCAAAAAACAAAATTAGAGGCTGAAGCAAACGAAATGCTGGTACAATTAGACAAAACTAAAAGTTCTGGAGCAATCGAAGCATTAGAAAATTTAAACAATTTATTGCAAGTCAGCAAAGTTGATATTTTCAATGGTAAAAATGATAATAAGGTAGAAGACATTTTACAAATTTCTGGTGTTTACGGTATCTATACCTGGAACAATACAGCTAAAACTTGGGTTAAAACTGCATCAAGTACAGAATTAAAATTTGTTTTCCCTGCTAAGAAATCGCAAACAGCAAATAACGCTGTTTTTTCTGCAAAAAGTATTTCTTCTGATATCAAAGTAAAATACACAGATTATAATGGGAATTGGTCATATGATGATAAAACAAATACCTGGGTGTTAAGTAATCATGTAAATGATTATTTCTTCTTACCAACTTCATCAGATGCTGTTTTAACAATCGATGGTACACAATCGGCTACATTTGTACAAACTGCAAAATATGCTAATGGAAAAGAAGTTCCAACTGATTTTTCATACAAAATGGTATTAAACGATGGTTACACTTGGGAAATGAGCAGTGTAAAAGCAGTACAAAACACTGCAAAAGCAGCTCTTACTTATAATGGAAAAACACTAATTGACTTTAACGGTGCAAGCAATGCCGAAATTGACAAATTATTAGACAACCAAGAACTTGTTCAATACAGAGGAAAAGCAAATGGTTTAGCTACTTTACTGGACAACTTTGTAATTGTTGCTGATATGGACTTAGCTGGTCAGGCATCAGATGATACAGCATTAGAAAAAACCGTTGTAAACCCGGGATATCCTGATTATTCAAAATCAACTACAGATTTTAAAGCTGGCTACGCTGCTCTAAATGCATATTATAAAAAATATTCTGAAGGAACTGCTGCCAATTTTAACAAAAATATAAAATTGATTTTAGTATCTAAAAAAGACGGAACTAAAATAGCAGACGTAATAAAACGCTCTAAAGAAAATTATAACTATTACTACACTATTCCTGTTTGGACAGTTAATGAATGGTATCCTCAAGGAACGTGGATGGGCACTAATGAAGAATTTAAGATGCAAGATTATACAGAAACTTATTTCTTAAAATTCAACGACAATACAGAAGCAGAAATGAGCGTCTATTTCTCTGAAGGATTCAATACTTTTGAAGCTAAATTTGAAGACTTCCTTGCCGCTTTTAACAGAAAATAATTTTTAGAATTTAGTTGTAAATAAGCCGATTTGAGTAATTCAAATCGGCTTATTTTTTTGGAGGCGTTCTTACTATAATGGTACTCTGGCCATATCCTGCCCAAATACCAATGCCGCCTTTTATATTCGATTTTAAACTGGTGTTTGACGGATAAATAGGATTCTTGCTGTTTACGATTTCGTTTTGCCAGCTGTTCCAAAAATCTAATGCTTCTTTTGTTTGCGTTCGCAATTTTACCTGAATCAAATCTCCATCGGCAAAATAAGGGGTAAATTTTGTTTTTGGAAATAATAAAATACCTCTGTTTATCTGTACAGAAACAGACGAACTCTCGAAGTTTTTATCGTCTAAATTACCGTAAAAAGCAGGCACAAAAACAGGCTCTTCGCCTTCAATTTTTGTGGCGATCTGATAATAGTTTTTTTCTTGTACAGGATCATCAAATTTTACAAAAACATAACCTGTTGTATCTGCCGCATTCTTCTTTATATATTCGGCACTTTTTAACGGTACCGATTTAGGAATTGAAGTTACCGCTTCGACAACACGATTTAAATATTCAATTTTAATCGAATATTCTTTCCCTGCTTCACCTTTTAACTCCGACCCAAAATAGACAAAAGGAGGAATTCTGTTTTTATCGTTTTTAACTCTTAGAACTTCTGAATTCTGCCCGTCAGAAATGGTAATTTTTGCAGATCTGATTACATGATTTAAAACATTTGTAGAATCAATAACATCTGTAACCGGAATACTGCTCGATAACAAAACATTAGCATAGCCGTCTTCTTCGATCCAGCCTTCGACTACTATTTTAGATTCCAGAGTTTTCTGTTCGCTAAAATTGTCGCTGGAACAGCTCATTAAAAACAAACTAAAAAGAAACAATAGATACTTTTTCATATTTCTTAAAATTTAAATCTCCAGCTAACGGAAGGAAGCATTCGATACAATACTTTCTTTTCCTGTTTTACCACCACATTGCTTTTATCTTCACTTACCTCTACATCCAAAACAACATAAATTGGATTTGCAATATTAAATGTATTGTAAATCGAAAAGTTTAAAGCACTTTCTTTTTTTGCTGTTTTTATAAAATAATAATTCACAGAAAGATCTGTTCGAACATAATCCGGCATTTGTGCATTATTATATCCTGAATATTCTTTAACCGGATTGTTATTGATAAAATACCATGAAGTTGGCATCGTAAAACGGTTTCCGGAACTAAATATCTGCGTTACGCCAAAATTCCATTTTGAGTTTAAATCGTACATTCCCACTACAGAAAGATTATGGCGTCTGTCGTATTTTGCAAAATACGTTTTTCCGTTATTCAATTCATCAAAATTTCGGTCAGACCAGCTTAAGGTGTAACTCAGCCAGCCGCTAAATTTTCCGCTGCTTTTTTTCAGCATCATTTCAAATCCGTACGCTTTTCCTTCTCCAACATACAAATCATTTTTAAGCGTCGTGATCTCATTAAACTGAGTTATGCCATACGGATATTCAAGCAGGTTTTTCATCGAACGATAAAACCCTCCAAAAGAGGAAGAAATACTTTTGGTTATATTTTGATTTGAACCAATTGAGAATTCATCCGAAGACTGTGGTTTGATACCGTCCGAACTTGCAATCCAAAAATCAGTAGGGATACCAACGCTCGAAGTAGTTATTAAACTTAAATATTGATACTGCCTATTATAAGAAGCATAAAACGAATAATTTTCATTAGCATAATAATTCAACACCGCACGAGGCTGAAAATGCAGATAAGAATCTGATCCGGAAGTATAATAATTAATACGAACTCCTAAATCGGCCGTCACGTTTTCGAATAACTTAGGCTTAGCGCTTACAAAAATGGCTGCTTCATTGGCATTAATTATTCTTTGTGATTTATTATCTAACGTTGTCAGGTTTTCAACATTTACTTTTTGAGGCTGTAAATTGTGATAAACATATTGCAATCCTGACTCAAAAGGAATATTTGCAATTGAATATCGCACTGAATTTGCAAACCCAAAATCTTTAACATAAGAAGAAACACCAAATTGAATTGTTGCCTGTTCCATGCTTAAATCATTAGCATAATGACTAAAATAAAGCGAATTTGTCATATTTACTTTAGCAGAAAACATTGTGGTTAAAGAGGGTGAAACGGTAAAATTACTCCATTTTAAATTGGTTTTCAGTGCCAGATTTTCATCTTTTACTTTTAATTCATCTCCGCTGAAAAAAGCATTTAGAGAAAATAGATTGTTTTTTGAAATTTGAGATAAGAAAGTAAAATTCGCATCCGAAAAACCATATTTCATATCCTGAACATCATTATTTGAGCCTGATTTTAATATCGGACCCATAATTTCATCGATATAGGTTTTTCTTCCTGAAATATAAAATCCTGTTTTATCGCTTAACGGAACTGCAAAGGTCAATTGCGAAGCCAAAATTCCGGCATTTCCCTGAATCGAAAACTCTGACGGCAGTTTTTTATTGGTGTTTAGGAGCGTAGTAGAACTTAATCTTCCGCCGTATTTTGGGTTAGAACTTGATTTATCAAATTCGACATCCTTAATATGATCGGTATTGTAAAAAGGAAAAATCCCAAGAAGATGAGACATTCCATAAATTGGAGTTTCATTATACAAAATGGCATTATGTCCCGGATCACCGCCGCGCACATACAAATATCCGTTTGCATCACCAGAATTTTGCACCCCAGGTGTTAATTGTAAAAGTTTTATAATATCGGTAGTTCCTAAAACGGTTGGAACTCCAGATAATTCTTTTAAATTAAAGGATAGTTTACCGCCGGATAAAGTTTTGATGCCACTTTTTTTGTCATTAGAAATAACAACTTCTTTTAGCTGCGCAATATCTTTTTCTAAAAAAACAGAAATTACGGTATCTTTTACCGCATTAAAATAAATGCTTTTGGGAGTAAAATCTAAATGATGAATTTTGATTACTACATCACCAGAAGGAACATTTTCTGAAAAATTCCCTAAAGTATCTGTAACAGCATGAAACTGTTTTTTGTCGATCTCAAAAGAGAGATTTACCTCACTTAGGTTTTGATTTTCAGAAGATTTAACATTTCCCGACACCCTTATATTTGACTGTGCAAAAAGGCCGCAAAAGGATACTAAAAAAAAGAGAATAATAGATTTTGACACGTAAATTTAATAAGAAAAGTGCGAAAGTAAACAATTATAACCCAACTACATCAGGTTATAATTGTTTAATTTTAATCTTATTTCAATTTATTCAAATACATATTCACCACATTATCTAAACCAAGATAAAGGGCTTCTGAAATTAAGGCGTGCCCTATAGAAACTTCTAATAATCCTGGAATATTTTGTTTAAAAAACTGAATATTATCCAAACTCAAATCGTGTCCGGCGTTAATTCCTAATCCTAGTTCGTTTGCCAATTCTGCTGCTTTTACATACGGGTCAATTCCGTTTTTATTTCCCAAATCATATTGGTGAGCAAAAGCCTCTGTATACAATTCAATTCTGTCTGTTCCTGTTTTTTTTGCACCTTCGATGATTTCTAAAACCGGATCAACAAAGATCGAAGTCCTGATTCCGTTTCTTTGAAACTCCTGAATCACTTCGGTTAGATATTCTTGATTTTTTATCGTATCCCAGCCTGCAGAAGAGGTAATCGCTCCAATTGCATCAGGAACTAATGTCACCTGATCTGGCTTGCATTCTAAAACTAAATCAATAAAATTATGCTGCGGATTTCCTTCAATATTATATTCTGTAGTCACAATTGCTTTTAAATCGCGTGCATCCTGATAGCGAATATGACGCTCATCCGGACGCGGATGAATGGTAATTCCCTGCCCTCCAAAACGCTGAATATCGACAGCAACTTTTAATAAATCAGGAACATTTCCGCCTCTGGCATTTCGAAGCGTTGCAATTTTATTGATATTTACACTTAACTTTGTCATATAAATAGATAATTAATTCAAGTAACACTATATTTGTTACGACAAAAATACAAAGTAAAACGCAGCAGTTTTTGGTATTTTTTGATTATTTTGCATCAAATATCTTCAATTGATTTATGACAGAAATTACGAACTATATCACAAATGATTTCAGAGCGATTGATAGTCAGGAAACGATAGCCTCGATTCAGGACTTTTTTATCGATGTAAATTTTTCTCATTTCCCAATTTTAGAAGATGGGATTTTTATCGGAAGCATTTCTTCTGATGATGTTGAAACATTCGATTCAGATAAAAAGGCGATTGACTACAAATATACCTTAGAACGATTTTTTGCCAGAAAATCAATGATCTGGCTGGATGTTCTTGAAGTCTTCGCTAAAAATCATACTAATATTATTCCGGTTCTTGACGAAAATAACAGCTATATTGGCTATTATGAAATGGAAGATATTATGAAGTTTTTTCAGGAAACTCCATTTTTAAAAGAACAAGGAGGCATTATCATCGTTCAAAAAGGTCTTTTAGATTATTCGATGAGCGAAGTAACACAGATTGTAGAAAGCAATAACGGTAAAATTTTAGGCTGTTTTATTTCTGAAGCTGATGTAGAGAATGTTCAGATTACGGTAAAAATAGGGTTGGGCGCCATGAATGAAATTATTCAGACTTATAGAAGATATGGTTATGAAATTATTTCAGAACACCAGGAAGACACCTATATTAACAGCCTGAAAGAACGCTCTGATTATTTAGACAAATACCTTAATATATAGTATTGTTTGTTGAATCGGTTAATTGTTTAATCGTTTTGACGAAGAAAATTAACGATTAAACAATTAAACAAAAAATCGATTAAACACCAGATGAAAATAGCCATTTACGGACAATATTATCAAAACAGCACCGAACCTATTATAAAAGACATTTTCTCGTTTTTTAGTTCCAATAATGTAGAAATGGTAATTGAAGAAAATTTCCTTAATATGCTTTATGAAAAGCAGCTTATAAAAAAGGAATACAAAACTTTTTCACCAAGTACTACGTTAGATAATAGTTTTGAATTGCTTATTAGTATTGGCGGTGATGGAACAATTTTAAGAGCAGCGGCTTTAGTACGCAATTCAGGAGTGCCTCTTTTGGGGATAAATGCAGGCCGACTTGGTTTTTTAGCTAAGGTTCAGAAAGAAAACATAGACAGCTTACTGCAGTTTGTTATTGATCAAAATTACACCACATCTGAAAGAACTTTACTGGGTATATCCTGCGAGCCTAAAAATGATGCTTTTGAAGAACTGAACTTTGCTATGAATGAGGTTACAGTAAGCAGAAAAGACACGACCTCGATGATAACCGTAGAAACATACCTGAACAACGAATATTTAAACTCATATTGGGCAGACGGCCTTATCATTTCTACGCCTACAGGCTCAACAGGATATTCATTAAGCTGTGGCGGCCCTATTTTAACGCCAGATGTAAAAAGCTTAGTAATTACGCCAATTGCACCACATAATTTAACCGCCAGACCGCTTGTTATTCCTGATGATACCGAAATTACATTACGTGTTACAGGAAGAGAAGATCAATATTTAGTTTCTTTGGATTCAAGAATTTCTTCGGTACAAAACGAATCCGTTCTTAAAATCAAAAAAACAGATTATAAAATTAAAATGGTTGAAATTCCGGGCGAAACTTTCTTAAAAACCTTAAGAAACAAATTGCTTTGGGGAGAAGACAAGAGAAATTAACCTCTTTTATTCTTATTCACTATACGATAATACCACATTTTCTCGTTCTGCATGTAGTGAATCATCATTAAATGTCTCAAAATCATAATGTAAATTGAAAAAAAAGCACATTTAACTAAAGGAACGTTGATTCGTATCGATAATTATTATATTTGCACGCAATTTTGAATTAAATGAAGAAAATTTTTAATTTATTGTTATGTTTTTTCCCTTTTATAACGCTAAATGCTCAAATAAACGAGCTGGGTGTTTTTATTGGCGGAAGCAACTTCGTTGGTGATGTTGGAAGTACAACTTATATCAACCCGAATAAAGTGGCTTTTGGTGTTTTGTATAAGTGGAATAAGAGTCCCAGACATTCTTATCGCTTTTCATATACACAATCTCAGGTTTCAGGAAACGATTTTGATTCTGACGAAACCGGGAGAAATAAAAGAGGATACCGCTTTAAAAACAATGTAAAAGAATTTTCTGCTGGTTTAGAATTTAATTTTTTCGATTTCAATCTGCACGATTACCATACAAAAGTTACTCCTTATATATATTCAGGTTTAAGCTTTTTTATTTATGACGGATTGTATCGCTTTAAAGCAAACCCAAACGACATACAAAGTGTGAATTCAAATTCATTTGCAATACCTATAATATTAGGTATAAAATCGAATATAACACCTCATTTTGTTGTAGGTGCTGAAGTTGGAGTGCGATATACTTTTACCGATAATATTGACGGAAGTAATCCTGACACCAGCAATACAAATATTTTAAAATTTGGAAATTTAAATAATAATGACTGGTATGTCTTTTCAGGTATTACTTTAACCTATACCTTTGGACAAAAACCTTGCTACTGCGCACAATAATAATGAATTTACTAGACTCTATAGATCAATCAAACTTACCAAAACATCTGGCCATTATTATGGACGGAAACGGGCGCTGGGCTAAACAACAAGGCTTTTTAAGAGCCTTTGGTCATGAAAACGGCACAAAATCTGTAAAAAAAACAATTACTACCTGCGCCAAACTTGGCATTGAGTACCTAACTCTATATGCTTTCTCTACAGAAAACTGGAACCGCCCTAAACTGGAAGTTGAAGCCTTGATGAAAATATTGATCAATTCTTTAAAAAAAGAGCTGGTTACCCTTCAGGAAAACAACATCAGGCTTAATGCAATTGGAAATCTTGAGAAATTGCCAAAAAGTGCTCAAAAAGAGCTTTTAGATGTTATTGAAAAAACAAAAAACAACACCCGCCTTACCCTAACTCTTGCCTTAAGCTACGGATCTAGGGAGGAATTGGTAAATGCCGTTAGAGTGATTAGTGATAAAGTTAAAAATAATATAATTTCAATAGACACTATTGACGATTCAATTATAAATGAGCATCTTTACACGCAAAATTTACCCGACGTAGATTTATTAATACGAACAAGTGGAGAACATAGAATAAGTAATTTCTTGCTTTGGCAGATTGCCTACGCAGAATTGTATTTTACTAATGTCTTGTGGCCAGACTTTAAAGATCAAGATTTATATGAGGCTATTATTAGTTATCAAAAAAGAGAACGTAGATTTGGAAAAACCAGTGAACAAATTAAATAATTTTTTAGTGTTACAAAAAAGAATACCACAAATAATCTGTACCCTTTTACTATTGGGTAGTTTTTCACAAGTTAAAGCTCAAGAAAGAGTTCCTTTTGATCAAGGAAAAAAATACATTCTGGCTAAAGTCTCTGTTGTTGGTAAAATAAGCTTCAATGAGCAAACCGTCGTAACCTTTTCGGGTTTGCAAAAAGGGCAGGAAATAACCGTTCCTGGCGAAGAAATTACTAGTGCAATTAAAAAATTAGGTAAACTTGGTCTTTTTGACGAGATTGCTTTCTATATTAATAAGGTAGAAAACGATAGTATTTATCTAGATTTAGATATTGTCGAACTCCCTAAACTAAACGAAGTTAAAATTACCGGTGTCAAGAAAAGTAAAGTCGAAGGACTTATTAAGGACAACAATTTAACCAAAAATAAAATTGTCAACGAAAACTTAATTACTACGACCAAAAACTACATCGAAAACAAATACAAAAAAGATGGTTTTTACAACACAAAAGTTGTTATTACCACTACTCCTGATACCACAGCAGGAAATCAGGTAAACATGCTTGTAAGAGTCGATAAAGGAGACAAAGTAAAAATCAGCAGTATTGATTTTACTGGAAACAAGCAGCTTACAGATACTAAATTGAGAGCAGCAATGAAAGATACGAAACAAAAAAATCTGCTTCGTGTTTTTAAAGCCTCTAAATTTATTCCTGAAAAATACAAAACTGACTTAGAAAAAGTTATTGCCTCTTACAAAGAAAAAGGATACCGTGATGCACGTATTATTTATGATTCTGTTACTTACAACAAGAAGAAAAATATGCTTGCCATTAAAATTGATGTTGAAGAAGGAAACAAATACTACTTCGGAAACATTAAATTCTTAGGAAATACAGTATATTCTGATCAGCAGCTGAACCGTTATTTAGGTATCAAAAAAGGAGAAGTTTATAATGGTGTAATGTTAGAAAAAAGAATCGCTGACAACTCAAAACCTGACGGTGAAGACATCACAAACTTATACCAAAACAATGGTTATTTATTCTCTAAAATTAATGCTGTAGAGGTAAAAACCGTAAATGATACTATTGACTTCGAAATTAGAATTACAGAAGGACCAATCGCGTACTTCAATAAAATATATGTTACCGGGAATGACAAAACAAATGACCACGTAATTTACCGTGAGTTAAGAACTAAACCAGGAAACAAATACAGTAAAGAAGAATTAGTTAGAACAATTCGTGAAATTGGTCAATTAGGATTCTTTGACCCTGAAGCTATCAAACCTGAATTTAGAAATGTTGACCCGGCTGCAGGAACAGTTGATATCGAATACCAATTAGTAGAAAAAGGATCAAGCCAGGTTGAACTTCAAGGAGGTTACGGCGGCGGCGGTTTCATCGGAACTTTAGGTTTATCATTTAACAACTTCTCTGCAAGAAAATTATTTGATAAAGATGCATACAAACCACTTCCTATGGGGGATGGTCAAAAAGTAGCACTTCGTTTACAAGGAAGTACTTATTTCCAAACTTACAGCTTATCGTTCTCGGAGCCTTGGTTTGGAGGAAAAAAACCAGTACAATTTAGCTCTTCAATCTCGTATAGCAAACAATTTAACAACAATTATCTTACCAGAACTGTTGATAGAAGCCAAAGTTTTAATATTTTTACAGTGCAGGTTGGTTTAGCAAAACGTCTTACTGTGCCAGATGATTATTTTGTATTATCACAATCGGTAAGTTACCAGCACTATGATTTGAATAATTATTTCACAGGTTTATTCACCTTTGGTAACGGAGCGTCAAGAAACTTAGCATATACAATTGGTCTTTCAAGAAGTAATAAAGGAGTTAACCCAATCTTCCCTACTTACGGTTCTGAGTTCAGTATTTCTGCAAAAGTTACACCTCCTTATTCATTATTCAACGGAATTAATTACGGTGATTTACAAAACCAGAAAGAATATAAAACACAATACACAGGTTCGACTACAGCAACTGGTATAGATGGACAGGCTATTAATCCTGGAGATTATACAAAAGCAGAAACAGTTAATGGTCAAACAGGAACGGTAAGTGTGGGATCTGATTATAAGAGTGCAGATACAGATGTAGCAAAAGTCGATCAAAAGAAATACAACTGGTTAGAATACTATAAAGTAAAATTTAAAGCAGACTGGTATACCAAAATTTATGGTAAATTAGTTCTTAGAACCTTAACAGAATTTGGTTTCTTAGGTGCTTATGATCAATCTAGAGGTGTAGTGCCGTTTGAGCGTTTCTACTTAGGAGGAGATGGAATGGCGCAGTATTCTATGGATGGTAGAGAAACAATACAGTTAAGAGGGTATCCTAACAACTCGTTGACACCAATTATTGAAGATAAAACAAGTCCAAGATACGGACAGCAGACTGGAGCTACGATTTATAACAAATTCTCAATGGAGTTACGTTATCCAATCACATTAAAATCATCTGCTTCTATTTATGCTTTGACGTTCCTGGAAGCGGGATCATCATATGATGGATTTAAAAATTATAATCCGTTTGACTTGAATCGTTCAGCAGGAGCTGGTTTACGTGTATTCATGCCGGCATTTGGATTATTAGGAATTGATTTCGGTTATGGTTTCGATGCATTACCTGGATCTGTTACAAATAAAGCCAATGGTTGGGAGACTCACTTTATCATTGGACAACAATTTTAGAAATAATACGTTTGGTTAAAAATCAGCAAATAAAGTAATGTTATGAGAAAACAATTTTTATTTATATTTTTAGCCTTGATTGTAGCTAATACAAGTCAGGCGCAAGGCAAGACAACTAGAATTGGTTACATTGATATGGAATATATTCTGGAAAATGTTTCTGATTATAAAGAAGCAAAATCACAGTTAGAGCTTAAGGCTCAAAAGTGGAAACAAGAAATAGAAACCAAAAAATTAAACATCAATTCGCTAAAGGAAAGCCTTAAAACAGAAAAGGCCTTACTTACCAAAGAGTTAATTGATGAAAGAGAAACAGAAATAAAGTTTCAGGAAACTGAAATGCTGGATTATCAGCAAAAGCAATTTGGAGCTGACGGTAATTTAATGAGACAAAAAGCTGCTCTGGCAAAGCCAATTCAGGATCAGGTTTTTACAGCAGTTCAAGATATTGCCGAAGCTAAAAATTATGATTTTATATTTGATAAATCATCAGATTTGACCATGCTTTTCAGCAATAAAAGATTCGATATAAGCGATCAGGTGATCCGTATTTTGAATAGAACTGATAAAAGAGAACAATTGACTAAAAAGCAATTGAAAGATCAGGAAGCCAAAGAAAATCGTGAAAACGAAATTGATGAAAATCCTGCAATGGCAGATCGTCAAAAAGTATTAGACGAAAGAAAAGCGGCTAGGGAAAAACTTATTGAAGACAGAAGACTCGAGCAGGAAGCTAAGAAGAAAGAATACGACGATAGACGAAAAGCTATTCAGGCTGAAAGAGAAGCCAAAAAAAATGGCACGGTTTCTGAAACTGCTAAACCAGCAGAGGCAGCAAAATCAACAGAGGCTGGTAAAACAACTGAAACAGCAAAACCGGCAGGAACAACTGAAACAACAGAACCTGCAGTAAATAAAGCCGAAGAAAGACAAAAGCTTTATGAACAACGTAAAAAAGAATTAGAAGAAAGAAGGAAAAAAATACTCGAAGAGCGAGAAGCGGCTAAAAAAGCAAAAGAAGCCGAAACACAAAAAACAAATACGACCAATAATTAATTAATATTTTAAAAATGATGAAACAAATCAAAACTTTACTAATTGCTGCAATACTAATTTTAGGAGCAAGTAACACAATGAACGCACAGGCTAAGGTTGCCCATGTTGATGTTAGCGAGATTATGTCGAAGATGCCTGCTATGCTTGATGCTCAAAATCAACTGCAAAAATTAAGTGGGACATATGATGCTGAATACAAAAAAATGGTTGACGAATACCAAACTAAAATCAAAAAGTACGAAGCTGAAGCTGCAACTGTAACTGAAGCTGTAAACGGAGATCGTTCTAAAGAAGTTCAAGACATGCAAAAAAGAATTGTTGACTATAGAGACAATGCACAAAAAGAACTACAACAAAAAGAAACTGATATCGTAAAACCATTAATGGAAAAAGTAAGAGCTTCTATCCAAAAAATTGGAAAAGCTAAAGGTTACCAATACGTTTTAGATGGTTCTACTCTTTTATTAGCTGATGGTCCAAACATTACTGCTGATGTGAAAAAAGATTTAGGATTCTAAGAAAACGAATTCTGATAAAATAAAACGGCTCAAACTTTTTAAGTTTGAGCCGTTTTATTTTATGGTATTTCTCTTTAAAATGATCGTTTATTAAATTCAAAAAAAAGGAGCCTGATATCAGACTCCTTTTCTTCAATACACAAAGTATATTAAGTTCTTGGCGGGCATTTAGTTCCTGATGGAAAACATTCCCAAATAGGTTTTCTTTCTTCAAACCCAACGATACAGGCAATACCATAGCACTCTGGTGCATTTCCCCCATTAATTTTTTTAAGCTCTTCTTTAGTCAGCTTTTCAGATGACAATTTTTCGATAATTTTCATAGTATATTGTTTTTTGGATGAAGTATAAATATAGTATTTTATTTACAATAAAATGTCTTTTTATTAAAAAAAAAACAAATTGCAGAGAAAGTAAAAAATATTAATTTTGTAGTATGACAAACAATAATCCTATAGGCGTTTTCGACTCTGGAATTGGAGGAACCTCCATTTGGAGTGCCATTCACGATTTACTTCCAAACGAAAAAACAATTTATTTAGCTGACAGCAAAAATGCGCCTTATGGTCAAAAAACAAAAGAGGAAATTGTTGCATTAAGCAGAAAAAATGTTGATTTTTTACTCGAAAATAATTGCAAGCTAATTGTAGTTGCCTGCAACACGGCAACAACAAATGCCATTAGAGAACTTCGTAATGAATACGATGTTCCGTTTATTGGTATAGAGCCCGCAATAAAACCTGCCGCTACTAATTCTAAAACGCAGGTTATTGGAATCCTGGCTACAAAAGGAACCCTTAACAGCGAACTGTTTAATAAAACAGCCGAGATGTTTCAGCATACTACAATTATCGAACAAGTTGGTCATGGCCTGGTTCAATTAATTGAAGATGGAAATTTATACTCTCCTGAAATGACGCAATTATTAGAATCGTATTTACAGCCAATGATTGATGCCAATATTGATTATCTGGTTTTAGGCTGCAGTCATTATCCGTACCTGATTCCGCAGATTAAAAAGATTCTTCCGGAACATATTCAAATTATAGATTCCGGAGAAGCAGTAGCAAGACAAACTCAAAACATCTTAAGAGAAAAAGTTGGTTTTTCAGACGTACAAAGCAGCGATCCGGTATTCTACGTAAATTCGAATCCCGCAGTTTTAAAATCGATTTTAGAGGATAAATATCCGGTAATCGAAAAAGATTTCTAAACCGTTATTCAAACTTTCGTTTCACAAACCAAATTCCGTCTAAAGACAAATTGATCGATATTTTATGATAATTTTCTTTAATTAAATTATTTGAAACAGTTCCTTTTTGTCCGTAAGAATACGAAATATTTAAGGCCGAAAAAGTGTTTTCAATTGGCAGGTTAACCCCAACAGAAACCGAAGCATTGTTAACCCTTTTTCCGTCTATTTCGAGATAGCCGGTATCAAAATTAGCTCCAGCAAAATACTGAATCCTATCCCAGTATTTCCTGAAATTCTTTTTTGGGTTGAAATAGGCAAAACCCAAAGCAAATCGGTCCTGATTTACAAAATCTCCATACAACTCAGATTGTTTGGTATCGTTCCATAAACTCTTTTCGTAATCTAAAGTAACATTTAGAACATTCTTAAAACGTTTGCTAACTCCTACTCCAATTTCAAGGGGCATATAATAATCGTCTATATCTGATCCCTTGTCTGATTCTATAGCAGTTACAACCCCGTCTTTTGTAGTTTCAACCGATTGCACTTTTGAGCTTTTAACCCGCGACGGCAGCTTGACAGTTCCTCCAATAGTAAAAGTAGAATCAATTACATATTGCCCTCCTGCTGTTGCGTGCACTCCATTATAATCATTTCTTTTATGAATCGTTGTTATTGAATTTAAAATCGTAAAAGTTCTGTCATCGACCGTATTTCCAAACAATAAAGCAGCCGAGACTCCTACGGTTAGTTTTTTACCAAATCGATAGCCATAAGAAAAATCAAAATTATTTAATCCACCGGAACCTTCGGCTGTTAAGCTATACGTTTCCTGACTATCCGAAATAGGGAGAATGAGATCAGAAATTTTGAATGTCGCACTCGAATAAGGACACAAAGCCACGCTGAAACCCGAATTTTTCGTAACAGGAAATGCAAAAGCAATATGCGAAAACTGAAAATTATTTCGTTTTTCAGTCAAAGTTTTATTCTCATAAGTTGTGGCTATCGCTTTTCCTCCCACATCGAGCATAAAATGATTTAAAGGCATAAATCCTAACGATGCCGGATTTAAATTATTAATAAAACTATCCGACGGCAATGCAATTCCGGAAGATCCCATTGAAGGAAGTGATCCAAAATCTGAATCGTACAAACTTCCTAATCCGTATAAGGAATAAGGAGAGCTTGAAATACTTTGAGAAAATGAAGTAAGCGACATTAAAATGAAGCAGCTAAAAAAAACTATTCTATTTTTCATTTAATAGGAGATGTAATAAATTTTGAGTTGAATTTTATTGTCCAAATGTTTTTGATCACCTAAAACAATTCTATTAACTGCTTTTGAAATACCCGGCAGCATTAAGATTAGAGAAGATCTGGAATCAGATGTTTTTAGCATTTCTTTTTGCAAAAAATTTCCAAGCGGAATTGTATATCCGATGTTTTCGTTGAACTCGTCACTCTTTTTATTTAAAATCCCGTAAACGGCAGAACCTGCAGAGTTCAGCAATGGACTGCTGAGTCGGTTTAAATTGTCAGCCACATAGACCCTTAAGGAATCGGCCAGGGGATATTTCTCAGAATAAGAATTATTGACTGGTTTTAAGAGCAGCTGCGCATCGACAATAGCACCATTATCTGAAATATATTTAAGCTGTTTTATGTTCGGAAAATCAATTCGACAGGCGACTCCCGTTCCAGATTGTATAAAACCCTGTTTATTGGTTAACGAACTCGAAAGTTTACTGCTGGAAACAGGTAAATTTTGAATTAAAGTTCCCGTTTTATCCGAAGAAATAGAATTAAACTGCTTTGCAATATCTAAAACCGAAAAATCAATATAATACGAATCCTCTTTATCTGATTTGTATTTAGAATAATACAACCTGATTTTACTTGTTGAAGTATGAAAACCAATAACGCTCGAAGAATTTGAAGTCGAAGGCACGAGTACAAGTCCTTTTAGATACTCTGTAAAACTGTCAAAATCTGTAACCTCCCTGCTTTTTATTTTTTGGAAAATCCCTTCACCAAACGCAGTACTCATTTTAATATTAATAGAATCTTTTTCTAGTGGACGTGGTTTGTATGAAATTGTTCCCAAACTTTCATCGCTGTAACTTAAAGTTGAACTATTGTAAAAACTGGAATCATCAGTATTTGGTTTTACTTTTTGAGTTAAACGATGAATATCAAATTTTTGCACCTGAGTCGTATCTCCGTAATAGTAATTATCATACTTAAGGATCATGGAAATCGAGTCGAAAACAAGATTTGCCGTCTCAGTATCTGATCCACTATTGTTTAAAGCATAAGAAGTTCCTGATAATTGAAAATAACTATTTGACTTTACTTTCCCAAAAACAGGATCATCATAATTTCCTATCAAAATGCGGCTCTGGCTTGATGTTAACAGCGAATCAATGTTTATGGTAGACATGTCGACCGTTACCGTATCAACAAGTATCACTTTATTGTTTACTGCCAAATAATCAGACCCCACAACAAACTTTCCGGCATCGGTATCAGTACCGCATGAAAATATAGTAAAAACAAAAAACAACAATAATATAAACTTGCGCATAACCTATTTTTTGAGCAAATATAAATTGAGCTCTTCTGCACGTCACTATAACATATACAGGCTAGTGTTTTTACCCTATAAAAGGCACGAAACTATCTATAATAGACCTACAGCACTAAATATCTCGTTCGCCCTTAAAAACGACGATTTAGTCTATCAAAAAGAGTCATACATATATCTTCTTTTTTTTAAACCCTTCCCCAACCTACTTTTGAACCAATAAATAAGTAATGAAAATAAGGTTTATAATTTGTTCGGCTTTTTTAGTATCGTCTTTCAGCATGAAAGCTCAGGAAAAGTTTTCGGTAAACATGAATTTAAAAACAGAACCAACGGATAAAAGTGATTTTAACGAAACTGGCATTGGAGTCTTTTTCAGCAAAATAATAAACCCAAAAACCAGTATCGCAAATACTGTATCGTTTTCTAATTTGAATGTAAATTATGAACCGGGAAGTGCCGGAACATTTGAGAGTTTAAATGAGCTGCGTCAGATTAAGGATAAATTCGAAATATCAAAAGACATTTCGAAGTCGACAACGCTACATTTTTCGCTAACGCCAACGGCAGGTTTTCAGCACAATTTAGATTTTTCTGATTTCTCGCTTTTAGGAAGTTTTGAAATCAGTCAGAAACTAAATTCAAAAGCCATTCTCAGCATTGGAGCTGCGAGAACAACTGTTTTTGGAAATATGAAGTTTATGCCTACAGCCTCATTCAATTATACTGTCAATAACAGTACTAATGTATTGATTGGTTTTCCGGATTCAAAAATTTCGTATTCAAATAACATCCGAAATAAATTCAGCCTGAACAACAATTTCAACGGGAACTTTTACAATTTAGATACTCAGAATAACACAAATAATACAGCCGCAAAGGCAGTTCTTTCGCAAATGACAACATCATTTGAATATGAACGAAATGTCGAAAAAAACTGGTTTTTAAATTTTAAGGCCGGATATGATTTTGACAAAAAATACAAACTAACCGACAGCAGAGATCATGCTGTTTATGATTTTAATACAGGCAGCGGTTACGTTTTGGGAATTGGGATCAAATACAAACAATAAATAAATTTAATAGATTATGAATAATTTAAAAAAAGGAATATTATTCGCAACACTGTTTTCCAGCCTTTTTTTTGTAAGCTGCAGTAATGACGATGACGACGATGATTTGGTAGGGAACTGGATTAAAAAGTCTGCTTTTGACGGTCCTGCCAGATCCAGTGCCACAAGTTTTGTAATTGGTGATTATGCGTATGTTGCAACCGGTTATACAGGAGATGTTTATTTGAAAGATTTATGGGCTTATAACTCAAATGGGGATTATTGGGAACAAAAAGCAGATTTTACAGGAGTAGGAAGAAGTTCTGCATCGAGTTTTACATTAAACGAAAAAGGCTATGTTGGTCTTGGGTATGATGGAACTAATAAACTAAAAGATTTTTATCAATATGATCCTTCAAATAACAGCTGGACGCAAAAAGCAGACTTTGGAGGTACAGGACGTTATGGAGCTGTAGGTTTTCAGGCAGGTGGAAAAGCGTATTTTGGAACTGGTTATGACGGAAATTATCTAAAAGATTTCTATCAATACAATGATCAGGCAAACACCTGGACACTTGTAAACGGTTTTAGCGGCAACAAAAGACGTAATGCGACTGTTTTTGTTATTTCGGATAAAGCTTATCTGGTAACCGGAGTGAACAATGGGTCTTATCAGGAAGATTTTTGGGAATTTGATCCGGCAACCGATGTCTGGACAAGAAAAAGAGATATCGATAAAGATACTGATGACGACTATTCGTATAATGATGAATATGCCATTACACGATCTAATGCTTCTAGTTTTGCAATGAACGGATTGGGATATGTTGTAGGCGGTGAAAACATCAAAACAGTTTGGGAGTATACTCCGTCAACAGATCTTTGGGTAGAGAGAACTGCTATGGAAGGTGCAACCAGAACTGACGCTGTTGGCTTCTCCATTAACAATCGCGGTTTTTATATGTTAGGAAGAGTGGGCTCGTCTTACTTTGATGATGCCTGGGAATTTAGACCTCAAGATGAGCAAAGCGACGATGACAATTAACAAACACAAATTCTTCTGGAGTAAAATCCAGAAGAATTTATTGATTTTGTTTTTTGCTTTACAAATCGTTTCCTGTGCAAAAAAGGAAAATTTCAAAACAGAATCTTTTAAAACAAGTTCAGGCTGGGGATATTCGATTTCGTATAAAGAAAAAATTATAATCAAACAATCGATTATTCCGGTTATAAATGACACCAAAAGTTTTTCGACAGAAGAAGAGGCTTTAAAAACAGCTGGTCTGGTTGTAGAAAAACTCAAACAGAACTTATCTCCAACGGTAACCAAAAATGAATTAATTTTATTAAAAATAAAATTATAAATGACACTAGATACCATTAAAAATACAAATTCAAATAAAATATTGTTTCACTTTATGATTTGGGTTTTCTTCATTCTGACTTCGCTAATCCAATTTTATGAAAGTCCATTTAGAATCAACAATGATTTCTATGTACAATGGGCAACTGGAATTATCTTGTTCTATCTGAATTATTTTTATTTGGTTCCTGCTCTTCTGCTTCAAAAAAAGTATTGGAAGTATTTTCTTTTCATTTTTGTCATCATCGCCGTTTTCATGATTATCAGAATTAATTATTTTATTCCTGAATTTAAACATGTAAGACCAAGGATGATACCGCCCGAAGATCTTAAATTAATCTATAAAGGACGAAGAACAACAGCAATAATGGCCACAAGACAGCCCTTATTTTTTAAAATCGGACCTTCATTCTTTTATATTTTAATTATCACAATAAGCGCAGTAATTAGAACATTAACAGAGTTCTATAATAACCAGCAAAACAAATTAATAGCCGAAACACACCGAACAAATACAGAATTGATCTATCTGAGAAAGCAGACTAATCCGCATTTTTTATTCAATTCCCTAAACAGTATTTATTCTCTGGCGCATAAGAAATCTGATTTGGTCCCTGATGCCATCGTAACATTGTCTGAATTAATGCGATATATGTTGTATGAAACAGATAATAAAACGGTGGCTTTAGAAAAAGAAATCAATTACATTCAGAATTATATCGATTTACAAAAACTCCGTCTTAACAATATCGAAGACATCGTTATTAATGTTCACGGCGATACCAGAAACAAATTTATTGAACCTTTGTTATTAATTTCTTTTGTTGAGAATGCTTTTAAATACGGTACCGATTACAAGGGCGCGGCACACGTAAAAATTAAGATTTTTATTTCAGAAAACAATCTTGATTTCTGGATTGAAAACACAATTGAAAACTATATAAAAGACCCTGAAAATTCGGGAATTGGATTAGTAAATATTCAAAACCGACTGGATTTGCTTTATCCGAATGCACATGAACTAACTATTAATCAGGATGATCAATTTTATCGAGTGCATTTAAACCTGAAATTAGATGAGATTCAAACTGCAGTAAATTAAACAATACATTAATGAACCTAAAAATATTCGAAATAGTATTTTATGATAATTTTAAAACTTAATTTACTGGTTTAAAACTACTTTTGACCGCCAAACAATTTTTAAAACTTAATTTCAAACAGATGAAATGCGTAATAATAGATGATGAACCTTTAGCAGTTGAGTTATTAGAAGATTTTGTCAAAAAGGTCGATTCGCTGGAATTGGTCAATACTTTTAATAATGCCATTGATGCCGTTTCATTCATCAATCAAAATAATATTGATTTGATTTTTCTGGATATTCAGATGCCGCATTTTTCCGGAATAGATTTTTTAAATACAATAGAAAAAAAACCTTTAGTAATTTTTACTACTGCTTTTTCTGATTATGCCGTTGAAGGATTTAATCTTGGTGCCGTTGATTATCTGGTAAAACCAATTCCGTTTCATCGTTTTTTAAAATCGGTTGTAAGGGCACAGCAAATCAACAATACTGCATCTCCCGTTCAAGCCGTTTCAGAAAATATTTCGACTCCTGAAATTGAACAAGATTTTATGTTTGTACGAGCAGAATATGAAAATGTAAAAATGAATTTTTCAGATATTCTATTTATCGAAGGACTAAAAGATTACGTAAAAATATATACGACAGATAATAAATTTACACTTACTTTAATAAGCTTAATAAAACTCGAAAACCTGCTTTCCAGCAAAGGTTTCTCAAGAATTCACCGATCTTACATTATCAATATAAAACATGTAAAATCGATTCAAAAAAACAAAGTTTTAATCAGTGACAAACGAATTCCCATAAGTGAAAGTTATAAAAATGCTTTCTTTGAGAAAATCAATTTATAGATTATTAAATTTTAAAAATGAAAAATTCCAATAATTATTAACAATCATTGGAATTTGGAATTGTTCTATTAATTGGAATTTATCTAATTTATTCTTCGTTTTTAAACCAGCCCGAATACATTACGTAATTATTAGAAATACGTTCTATTTCACCTGCAAAATCAGATTGGTCAATATCTTTTACTTTTTTGGCAGGAACTCCGGCAAAAATAGCCCCCGAAGGAACAATGGTGTTTTGAGTTAAAACAGCTCCGGCTGCAATAATCGAATTGCTTTCTACCACACAATTATCCATTACAATTGATCCCATACCAATTAAAACATTGTCGTGAATCGTGCATCCGTGCACAATGGCATTATGTCCAATCGATACATTATTTCCTATAATTGTGGGATGTTTTTGATACGTACAGTGAATTATCGCACCATCCTGAATGTTTACCTTGTTTCCTATTTTGATAAAATGAACATCGCCGCGAACCACAGCATTAAACCAAACACTGCAAGAATCTCCAAATGAAACATCTCCAACAATTGTGGCATTTTCAGCAACATAACAATCTTCTGGAATAGAAGGTGTTTTTCCGTTTACAGATTTAATAAGCATAACAAATTTTAATTAATTGCAGGACAATTACAATCGTAACGTTCCTTTCTACAAAATAGATCAATTCCTAAAGTAATCTGGTGATAACCACCAGTATCAAATTTCACATTTCCCCCAACCTGAGAATAGGTATAGGCAAACATAAAGTTCTTGTAATTTACACCAATAATTGGAGTAAAATATTGCAGTTTTTGAGATGAAACCCCGCTTCCTGAGCTATATTGCGCCCCATCAAAACTTCTTCTATATGAGAATGCTGCCCACAAACTTCCAAAATCCATGTTCTTGTATGCTTTTAAATTCAAGTCTATAGATTTTTGTTTCGTCTGATCAAAATATTGAAACAAAATTGAGGGTTCCCAGGTAATTTTATCTCTTTTACCAAAGACATATCCGGCACTTAAAAGAAACTTTCTCAAATTATCGCTTTCATAATCTGTATACAATTCTCTTCTGGTTTCAAGAAGCCCCTGAACTGTTGCATGCGCATAAAAATCCAGAAAATTATACGATGCTCCAATATCCATATTAAAATAAGAATCTTTTTGAATCGAACCAAAAACGATTGGGTCAAAAGTACTTCCAAAATTTGTTTCGTCTAATTGATTTTGAGTCAAACCGCCGCTTATACCAAAAGAAAGCTGATTTAAATCTAGTTCGTCTCTTGAAAACATAATATGATGCGCATAAGTAAGCTTTACTCCTTTTTCTGAATGATATCCGTTTTTGTCGTTAAAAACAATAATTCCGGCCCCGGATCTCTCTCCTATTCTTCCGTTAAAACTTAAAGTTTGAAGAGCTGGCGCATCTTCCTGTCCAAACCATTGTTTCCTGGCTGTTAATCTTATTTTTGCACAATTTGCAGCTCCCGCCATCGAGGGATGAATTAAGTAATAATTATCTGATAAATAATCTGAATAAACCGGAATTCCTTCCTGCGAATAAGAAAAGAATGAAGCAATTAAAAAAACAAATAAATACTTGATTCTTAATTTCATAATGGCAAAGGAGTTTAAATATTTTTTACACTCTCATAATTTCGTACGAATTATTTGAAAAGAGTCTTAATTATTTTATTAAAAAATCAAATATAGGTATTAGTAGAAAATAACTTTAGTAAATTTGCAAAAAATTACTACCATGACAAAAATCACTATAAAAGAAACTCAAAATCCAACTATATTAAAGTTCGAATTTGAAGATTTTATTACTCAAAATCAAAACTTTGAATTTAAAAACATTGACGAAGCGCAAGCCTCTCCTTTAGCACAGCAATTGTTTTATCTTCCATTTGTAAAAACGGTTTATATTTCGGGAAATTTTATTGCTATCGAAAGATACAGTATTGTAGAATGGGATGACGTAAAAGATGCTGTTGCAGAACAAATTACAGCATTTGTAGATAAAGGCGGTGTTATTATTAAAGTCGACGAAAACAAAGCCAAAAAACAGCCTATTACTGTTTACGGAGAAACAACTCCCAATCCTTCAGCATTAAAATTTGTGGTAAGCAGAATGCTAACCAGAAATGCTGTTGAATATAAAAACATCGACCAGACTGCTTCTTCTCCATTGGCACAGGAATTATTCAAATTTCCTTATGTAAAAGAAGTATTTATCGATGAAAATTATATTTCTGTAACTAAGTATGAAATCAACGACTGGCAGGAAATCACATTAGAATTAAGAACCTTCATCAAACAATTTATTGAAAACGGAGGAACTGTTTTAGATGAAAGTTTAATTCAGACAGCAACTAAAAATGATGTTACAAAAGACGAAGCATTTGATAAATTAGATGTTACTTCTCAGCAAATCATTAATATATTAGAAGAATACGTAAAACCTGCCGTTGCAGCTGATGGCGGTAATATCGCTTTTGATTCTTATAATGAAGACGACAAAACGGTAAAAGTAATCCTGCAGGGTGCCTGCAGCGGTTGTCCTTCTTCCACTTTTACATTAAAAAGCGGTATCGAAAACATGCTGAAAAGTATGCTGAACGACGAAGCAATTAAGGTTGAAGCTGTAAATGCATAAAATTTCTGCATCATAAATAATAGAAAAAGCGCCTTTTAAAGAGGGCGCTTTTTTTATTCCCATACTCTATTAATTATCAATTAATTATTCTGGATTTCGATTGTTTTTCCGGAAAAACAATTAATATTGTAATCTAAATCAATCGACCAAAAACCATGGGATTAACTTCATTTTTTAAGAATTTCTTTGGATCAGCCAAAGAAACTGCAGACGATTTTGCCGGCAAAGCCGAAAACACTTTAGAAGAAGTAAAAGAAGCCGTTGAGCCTTTTATAGATAAGGCCGAAATTTTTGCTGAAGAAGCTATTGAAAAAATTAAAGAAGCTGCAGATTCAATAGGTGACGCAATTGAATCTCTAACTTCTGAAATTACAGATGATAATCTGGTTACAGAAAGTGTAGTTGATGTGAGCGAAAAAGCGATTACGGCAGACGATTCTGATAAGTAATCAAAACTCTTTTCAGATAAAAAATAAAATATATTTATATTTGCAAAACTAATACGCCTTCTCTATTGAGAAGGTTTTTTTATACAGAAAACATGTACATCAATCCGGAACAGTTTAGCAATTACGCAACGAAATTTATTAATATCTTAATTGATTATTCTCCAAAATTAATCTCTGCATTTCTAATTTTATTTATTGGTTTATATGCCATTAGATTAATAAACAGAGTCATCAGAAAAATAATGGTGAAGAGAAATCTTGACCCAACGTTAACAAAATTCCTTGCCGATATTTTACTTTGGGCACTTCGCATTTTATTGTTTGTAACTTTTATTTCAAAACTTGGCATCGAGACTTCGTCATTCGTAGCGATTTTGGGTGCGATGGGACTTGCAGTTGGTTTGTCATTGCAGGGTTCACTTTCAAATTTTGCCGGCGGAATGCTAATTATCGTTTTTAAACCTTTTAAAGTGGGTGATACAATCGAAGCTCAGGGCGTGATTGCAACGGTTTTAGAAATTCAGATTTTTGTAACTAAAATGCTTACCGGAAACAATCAGACGGTTTTTGTACCCAACGGCGCCTTGTCAAACGGAACGATTATTAATTACTCGATGCAGGGAGAAAGAAGAGCCGATTTAACATTCTCAATTTCTTATGATTCGGATATTAAAAAGGCAAAAGATATTCTTTTGGATGTTTTAAACAAAAACCCTAAAGTGCTTAAAACTCCGGCTCCTGAGGTTTTTGTAAAGAATTTATCTGCAAGTTCAGTTGATTTTGCAGTTCGTCCCTGGGCAAAAAATGCTAATTACGGAGCTGTTTTTTCAGAAACTTTAGAGAATTGTAAAACCGCCCTAGACGAAGCAGGAATTTCTGTTCAGCCGTTTACACTTCAAAAATAATAACGTTTATTGTTTTTTTGATGGCAGCGTCATCATAAAATCTTTTAAAT
This sequence comes from Flavobacterium johnsoniae, assembly GCF_001879205.1. Taxonomy (GTDB): domain Bacteria; phylum Bacteroidota; class Bacteroidia; order Flavobacteriales; family Flavobacteriaceae; genus Flavobacterium; species Flavobacterium johnsoniae_A. The sequence goes on along the minus strand of NZ_MLFK01000006.1, from coordinate 37,194 downwards.
AATAAGGCTCAAAATAAGCGACATCTACCGTGTCGCTTTTTTGATATTTATCATAACTGATTTTACTCATTTCTCCAGCCGAAGGATATTTGATTTCTTCTAAAAAGATAAAATTTTCTTTCGTTAAAAGCGGTTTGCATTTCTCGGCACAATCTCCAACAAAGTAAACTTTTTCATTATATTCCGAAAAAGAATCTTCTGTAATAATCTCCGCCTGAATCGCTCTTTCAACTTGTAAATCAGCATTAAAAACTTCGCTGTAAACCTCCATTCTTCTGGCATCCAGCATTGGAATAATCTTACCATCAGAAACATTGGCTTTAGAGGCTAAAGTCTGCAGTGTATCAACCGCAATTAATGGAATATTTAGAGCAAAACACAATCCTTTTGCCGCCGAAACACCAATTCGTAAACCTGTATATGAACCTGGCCCCTGGCTTACCGCAATTGCAGCTAATTCCTGAACCGAAATTCCGGATTCGGCTATAACATCTTCAATAAAAACGTGAAGTTTTTCGGCATGCGAATATCCTTCTTCAGCAATTTCTTTACAAAGAATCGTTTCTCCGTTTTTTGCAATTGATACTGAACAATTTTTGGTCGCTGTTTCGATATTGAGAATAAAAGACAAGGTGTGTAATTTTAAAATTTATTATTATGTCAGGCTGAACGCAGTTGAAACTCCTACTTCGCTCAGGCTGACTATATCTTTAAAGATATCTTATTTATTTCTTAGGCGTATCTGCTTTTTTAAGCTTTACTTTATCTCCGGAATTTAGTTCTTTAGAAACCGTAGTATAAGGTCCGGTAATTACTACATCACCAGCTTTTAATCCAGACATTACTTCAATATTGGTATCGTCCTGAATCCCGGTTTTAATAATTCTGATTTTTGCTTTATCACCAACTTTCACAAAAACGCATTCGAATTTCTTATCGCTTTTTGGGGTGGCTTTTTTCTCGTTTGGATCTTCAACTTTAAAATCTGTAACGGCTGTAGTATCTGATTTAACTACAACAGAGCTAATGGGCACGGCCAAAACATTATTTTTTGTTGTCGTAATAATATCAACTGTAGCGGTCATTCCTGGTCTAAAAGGTGAATATGCAGCTGGTTTTCCCTCTACTAAATCCTGATACGATTCTTTTAAAATACGAACTTTTACTTTAAAATTCGTAACCTGATCTGATGTTAATGTTGTACTGGCAGAATTCGAAATACTGGTTACGGTACCTTTAAATTTCTTTTTTAGATAAGCATCGACTTCAACATTGGCTTCGTCTCCAATTTTAATTTTTACGATATCATTTTCATTTACATCAACTTCAACCTCCATATTATTAAGGTTGGCTACTCTTAAAAGTTCTGTTCCGGCCATTTGCTGTGTTCCTAAAACACGCTCGCCTAACTCAACATTTAAAACTGAAATAGTACCATCTGCAGGAGCATAAATTGTCGTACGTCCTAAATTGTCTCTGGCTTCTGTTACAGACGCCGAAGCACTTTGAACATTATAATACGCATTTTGTTTTGTCGCTTTTGCAACTTCGTATGTTGAAATTGCTTTATCCCAATCTGATTTTGAAATTACGCCTTTGTCATACAAGGTTTTATTACGTTCGTAATTGGCTTTTGCTTCTTTAAAACTGGCTTCAGACTGTACTAAACCAGCCTTAGTTCCAGATAAATTGGCTACAGATCTCTCTAAACCTGAAGTATATAAATCAGGGTTTATTTTTACTAATAAATCACCTTTTTTTACAACCTGACCTTCTTTTACATTTAACGCAATAATTTCACCGGAAACCATGGATGAAAGTTTTACTTCTATTTCGGGCTGGATTTTTCCAGTTGCCGAAACCGTTTCAACAATTGTAGAAGCTGCCACTTTTGATGTTTCAACTTCTTTTCCTTCCTCTTTATTTCCTATTACTCCTTTATATGTTATTAATGCAGCAATTAGAAGCACTGCCCCGCCAACTAAGAAGTAAATTGTTTTTTTTGACATAATAAATTATTTTGTAATAATTGGAACAATTGGAATTCCAAAATAGAATTCAAGTATTTTAATTTTGAACATGTAATCGTATTTCGTTCTAATAACGTCAGACTGTGCATTGGTCAGCAAAGTTTGTGCTTGTGTAAAATCGAATGAATTCATTAAACCAACATCATACTTTTCTTTAGCGTAATTATACGCTTGTTGTCTCGCTTCTAAAGTAACAGTTGATGATTCATAGGTATTTAAAGCTCCTTTTGCATCTGTAAACGCAGTATAAACGTTACGTTGCAAATCTAAACTTTTTTGCTCTAAATCTATTTTAGATTTCTCTAAACTTACTTTGTTTCTTTCAACATTATTTCTGGCAGAGAAACCGTTAAATATTGGAACAGAAAGCTGCAAACCAAAAGACTGCCCTTTATTATCATTAAACTGATCTAATATTGGAGCTGCGTTACCCAAAACAGAAGTGCTGTTATTACGAAGCACTGCCTGATTTGTTCCTTCAACAAATCCAATTTGCGTAGTTGGATTGACTGTATTTGGGATAGATCCTGTAATTATATCAGAATAACTAGCTCTTGTATTAAAGTTATAAAACGCACTTAAAGTTGGCTGATATGCTCCTCTCGCAATAGCAACATTTTTTTCAGCAATTTCGAGGTTAGTCTGAGCTAATTTTAACTCTGTTCTGATTTCTTTTGCTTTATTGTAAATCTCAATTGGACTCTGCGCCATGATATTATTTTCGTCCTGCAAGTTTGTATTATCGATTACATCAAAATCAGCAAATTCTTTTAATTGTAAAAGCTGTGCTAAACTTAATTTAGAAATCAACAAATTATTTTCAGAAACTGTAATGTTTTGTTTATCTGTTGCAACAGTGGCTTTTAAATCAAATAAATCACCACGTGGAATGGTTCCTGCATTTACCATTTCTTCAGAACGCGCATAACGCTTTTCGTCAATAGCTAACTGCTCTTTTTTAACTTTTAAATCTTCTTTATTAGATAAAATCTGCAAAAAAGCACTGGCAACGTTCAATGAAATATCCTCCTGCATTTTCAGCAATTGATATTTTGAAGCTATGATAGAAAGATTTGCTCTGCGAAGTGTATTCTGATTTTGAAGTCCTTTATAGATATCAACTCCAACAGAAGCTCCGATAGAAGAGTATTGTGTAGTTTGATTTTCAAGTAAACCTGTTGTAATGTTCTGGTTTAAACCAATATTCCAAGAGTGTGAAGCATTTGCATTTACTGACGGAAGATAATTTCCTATAGCACCTCTTTTATCAATTGCCGCGGTTTTTAAATCTAACTCGGTTAATTTAATCGTTATATTATTCTCCAATGCGTATCTCACACATTCCTCCAAAGTCCATTGTTTTGATTGTGCATGACCGGTTACTCCAAAACCGAACAAGATGGCAAAAACAAAACTATTATATTTATTTATTTTCATATATTTTGAATGAAAGCGCAGTAAACCAACTACGCAAATTTAACATTTTTTAAAACCAAAAAACTCTTTATACTATCAGATTATTTTTTCTCTTTTTCATCGATCAAACCTTGATTCCAGATTTTAATTTTATCTGTATTTTTGATCCCGCTTTTAACCTGAACGTAAATTCCGTCGCTTACACCTAAAACTAAGTCTCTTCTTTCAAATTTCTGAGGAGCTGTTTCAACTTCTACATAAGGTTTTTGAGTTTTTTTGTCGAACTGCACTAATGATTCTTTGATAGCCATAACTTTATCCGCTTTTTCAAGGATAATAGAAGCATTTGCACTTAAACCTGCTCTAATAAATGTTTCATCTCTATTTTCTAATCTGGCTTTTATTTCAAACTGGATTGCTCCGTTTTCTACAACACCTTTTGGTGCGATATCAGTTAAAACGGCTTCAAATTTTTTATTTTCGATAGCTCCAACTGTAATTTCAATTGGCATTTTTTCTTTGATTTTACCCACTTCCGATTCGTCAATTTTTCCAATAAAAATCATTCTTCCCACATCGGCAACACTTGCAATTGTAGTTCCTTCATTAAAGTTATTACTTTCGATAACCTGATTTCCTACTTTTACCGGAACTGCTAAAACCATTCCGTTTACCGTAGAACGAATTAAGGTATTTGCATAATTTCCTAATGAAGATGTAGTTCCTGTTTTTACAATATCTAAACTCTGCTTTGCTGATGCGTAGTTTTGTTTTGCTTGTTTGTAAGCCAATTGAGCGGCATCAAAATCGTTGGCAGAAATTACATCTTTATCAAAAAGTGTTTTTTGTCTTTGATAAATTTTTTCCTGGTTATCTAAAGCAATTTTTGCAGTCTGTACCTGATTTTGAGTACTGCTTACATTAGATACATTTGCCACAACTCTAATTTTGGCAATCATATCTCCTGCTTTGATTTTCTCTCCGGCTTTAATATAAACTTGTTCAATAATACCTGAAATGTTCGGTTTGATTAAGACTTCTTCATCAGGCTGAATGTTACCAGTAGCAATTGTATTTTTTACTATTGTTTTAATTTCTGCTTTCTCCGTTTTAAAAATAACTGGTGATTCCTGATTCTTCGCGTACAAATAGTAAAGTGCACCAAAGAACACTACAGCAATTAAGATTAAAATGGTTACGGTTACTCCTTTTTTCATTTTGTTTTCGGTTTAATCGATTATTTTTTTTTGATTGATAATTTTATTCTGTTCGCAAAGCATCTACCGGCTTTACATTAATTGCGGTCTGCGCCGGAATAAATCCTGCCAGCAAACCAGATCCTACTAATATTATTAAGGCAACAAATACAACTCCCAAATCAACGCTTGGATTGGCAAACATAGTGTCATTTCCGGGCGGCATCGAATCTAAGGCCATATTTAAAAGCGCAATGATTCCGGTTGCCACCGCAATACCAAGCATTCCCGAAATTATGGTTAGAAATATAGATTCTGATAATATCTGCCCGCGAATTGCTCCCGGAGTAGCTCCTAAAGCACGTCGAATTCCAATTTCCTTGGTACGTTCTTTCACTACAATCAGCATAATATTTGAAATTCCAATTACACCGGAAATCAAAACCATTGTTCCAACAAAATAAGCAATGATTTTTAGAATATTAAACAGACTCTGCACTTTATTAAACTGCTCATACAAGTCAAAATTCCCAACTGCTCGTTCATCAGTAGGGTTTACAGAATGCAGGGCTTTTATAATTTCTAAAATTTTTGGTTTTAATTCCGTAATCGAAGTTTCGTCTTTTGCAGTAAGTGCCATCCATCCTACTTTGTCTCCATAATTAAACGCCTGCTGAAAAGTGGTAAACGGAATAAAAATGTTTTTTTGTTCCTGTTCCGCATTACCTCCCTGCTGTTTGGATTTATAAACGCCGACAACCATAAAATTTATTCCGTTGATTTTAATATAAGTACCAACAGCTTCTTCTTCTTTTCCATAAAGTTCACTGATAACACCTTTACCAATCACTGCGATTTTTCTCTTCTCCTGAATATCCTGCTGGTTCACAAATCTTCCTTTTATAATATCCATCGGCTGTTGTTTAATAAGCTCCGGATAATCTCCATAAATAGTAAATGCAGAAGTTTTCGTCCCTCGAACCACGTTATTCGTTCCGTTAAAATCTCCTAATTGGTTTCTTGGTGAAACATATAATAAATCAGGCAATGCTGCTTTTAAAGCCGTAACATCACTGTTTCTAAAATCGTAACGACGTATTTTTGGCAGTCCTTTATATGCTTTTGAGGTTGTCTGACTCCACATAAACATAGTATTTGTGGCGATTCCGTCAAATCCTTTTTTGATACCATTTTCTAAACCATTACCTGCCGCAAGCAGAATTACCAAAATAAAAATCCCCCAAAAAACACCAAAAGCCGTCAGAATTGTTCTGAATGGGTTAGCCGTTAAGGCCTGTAAAATTTCGTCCCAATTATCTTTTTTAAACATAATTATTCGTCTCTAAGTGCTACAATAGGTTTAATTTTGGCTGCCCTATATGCTGGAAAAAATCCAGCAACAGCACCTGCAAATACAAGTAAAAATAATGTTGTTAAGGCAACACTAAAATCAACTTCGGGGTTTCTAAAATATTCACTCTGAACCATAGGCCCAACAAATTCTAACAACAATAAACTTGCTAAAAGCCCTACAAAACCGGCAATTGTAGTGATGAAGATAGATTCGTGAAGTATCATAGTAATAATCGAAAATGGCGAAGCTCCTAAAGCTTTACGTATCCCAATTTCTTTTGTTCTTTCTTTTACAATAATCAACATAATATTACTAACTCCAACCACTCCGGCAATAATCGTACAAATACCAACCCACCAGAAAAACAATCTGATGTAAAGATTTAAATCATAAAACTGCTTTGCATCTTTAACCGAGTTATAAACCCCAACTCCCCCGTCATCTTCGGGAGCAACCATATTTTTACTTTTCAATAAATCTTTTAAATCCTGAGTAAATTTTTCAGATTGCGCCAGAGCTTCGTCATAATCGTTTGTCTTTTTTAAAGTAAAAAACAAATTGCTGATTTTATCTCCGCCTCCAAAAGTTCTCTGCACGGTAGTCAAAGGCAGGTAAGCTCTGGTTTCTTCTCGTTCTCCTCCCGGATCTGTAAAAATCCCGATTACCTTAAAATTGATTTTGTTTATTGCAATTTCTTCTCCTATCGCTTCCTTATCCTTAAATAAATCCGTCTTTAATTTCATTCCAATAACAGCGACTTTTTCATTATTCTGTAAATCTTTACTGTTTACATATCGTCCCTGAACTATCGTTAGGTTTTCGATTCCTCCATAATCAGGATTCACTCCTCTATACTGGTAATTTCCGGATTCTTTTCCATACGAAAAAGGTGCTCCCCAATAATTCTGTGTTGAAGCTCTCAAATCTAATTTGTCTTCGAATTTTTGAACCGATTGATTATAATCACTATTTCGAAACTGAACCTGTCTTCCCGGATTTAATCCTTTGTACTCTTTTGTAGTTGTACCAGACCAAACTTCAATAATTCCAGCGGCATCGCGTTCGAATTGTTTTTCAATACCATTTTGAAGGCCTTTCCCTGCTCCAAGCAAAATCACCAAAATGAAAATCCCTGAGGCTACCGAAACTCCCGTTAAAAAAGTTCTAAGCCGGTTTTTTGAAATTGCCTCAAATATTTCCTGCCAACGCTCAATATTAAACATAAGATGAAGCTCTAACTTGTTCTACCAATTTATCGTCGATAATTAATCCGTCTTTCAGGACCACATTTCTTTTGCACATTGCAGCAATATCAGGTTCGTGTGTAACAATTAAAATTGTTTTTCCTTCATCGTTAATTCCCTGAATAAGTTCCATTACTTCATAAGAAGTTTTAGTATCCAAAGCTCCTGTCGGCTCATCAGCAAGCAAAACTTTTGGGTTCGATGCCAATGCCCTTGCAATCGCCACACGTTGTTTCTGTCCGCCCGAAAGTTCGTTAGGCAAATGGTGAGAATGCGAGCCTAAACCTACTTTTTCAAGATATTTCATCGCGATATCATAACGTTCTTTTCTCTTTACTCCCTGATAATATAAGGGCATCGCAACATTATCCAGCGCGGATTTGTAATTAATCAAATTGAAAGACTGAAAAACAAAACCTAAAAATTTGTTACGGTATTTTGAAGCTAGAGTTTCGTTTAGTTTTCTAATTGGTGTTTTATCTAAAATATAACTACCAGAATCAGCTTCATCAAGAATTCCTAAAATATTAAGCAAAGTCGATTTTCCAGATCCTGAAGACCCCATAATCGCCACTAACTCACCTTCTGCAATATTAAAATTAATCCCTTTCAACACATGCAACTCCGAACTCCCCATTTTATAGGATTTGTGTAAATCTTTGATTTCGATCATGGTATTGTTAAATTTTTAAAACAATAATAATATTTTTTATAAGTAAATTATGATAACAAAACGTTAATAATTTCACCATACTATTTAAATAAGACGGCAATAGTTATCAAATGTTACACTTTGTCAGAATAATTTAATTGTTTTCTTAATTTTGCTTCACTTAAAAAAATCATTAATTATGAAGTTTTTTTCAAAAATATCAGTGTTTGCAGTAACTGCCGTATTTTTTAGCTGCTCAACAACTCAAAAATTAGAAACACTGAAGCCAGAGCCGGATGACGCAAGTCCGTTAATTTATGATGCAACGCCGTCATTCATCAATCTGCCAATTACAGTTAAATTAACTGACATAGAAAGTCAGACCAATGCCCTCTTAAATGGATTGATTTATGAAGACAACAACATCGATGATGACGACATTGAAATGAAAATCTGGAAGCAGGCGCCAATTAAAATTCAAAATGATCCTGCGAATCCTGATAAAAAAATAAAAACGATTCTTCCTTTAAAAGTCAATATTAAGTACCGCATTGGAACAAAAAAACTTGGTGTAGAACTTTATGATACGCGAGAGTTTAATTTAAACGGTGTGATTACTTTATCCAGCGATGTCGCTTTAACAAACTGGAAATTAAACACTAAAACCGAATTCAAATCTTTAGACTGGAACGAAAGCCCGACGATGACTGTTTTTGGAAAAAATATGCCGATTACTTATCTAATAAACCCGGCTATTACTATTTTTAAATCTAAACTGGAACGTAAGATTGACGAAGCAATTGAGAAATCAATAGATTTTAAGCCAAATGTCTTATCGGCTTTAGAAAAAATTTGTACACCGTTTCAAATGAGCGATACGTATGAAAGCTGGTTAAGAATTGTTCCGGTTGAAATTTATTCTACCAATGCCAAACTCAAAAAAGATTCGTTTCTACTAGAAATGGGAATGAAATGCAATATGGAAACCATTGTAGGCAAACAACCGGAATCTAAGTTTAATGAAAATAAAATTGTCTTAAAACCAGTTACCAAAATCCCAAATCAGATTTCGGCCAATATTGCAGCGATTTCCAGTTATGTTGATGCATCAAAAATTATGACGAAGAATTTTGCCGGACAGGAATTTGGCTCGGGAAGCAAAAAAGTAACCGTGAAAAACGTTTCAATTTGGCATAAAAACGGCAAAATGGTAATTGCGCTTGATGTTTTAGGCTCTATAAACGGAACACTTTACTTAAATGGAACACCGCAATACAATGCACAGACTAAAGAAATTTATTTTGACAAGCTCGATTATGTTCTTGATACCAAAAGCAAATTAATGCGAACTGCAAACTGGCTGGCACAAGGTTATGTTTTAAGAAAAATGGAAGAAAGCTGCCGTTATTCAATACAGCCAAATTTAGAAGAAGGAAAAAAAACCATGGCTGCATATCTTAAAAACTATTCGCCAATGCCGGGAGTTTTTGTAAATGGCAAAATGGAAGATATTCAATTTGACAAAATTCAATTGACCAACCAGGCTATAATCGCTTTTATAAAAATAAACGGAACTGTAAATGTTTCTGTAAACGGATTAAAATAAAAAAAAGGCAGAATAATTATTCTGCCTTTTTCTTTTTAGATCGGTACATCTTATAAATAAGAAAACCAATTATTGCTACAAGCAAATACGGTATTATCATCAAAAAAACGATTCCGTCATTTACAGCTTCTGCCTTTTTTATGTTCGAATCTCCTGCAAGCGCCGCACGGCACATTGCACATTGAGCATTCGCTGAAATCCCAAGCAGGAAAATACAAATTCCAAAAAACATTTTTTTTAATGCAGATTTTGGAGTCTGAAAGTTTGATATTTTATTTTTAGTATACATAATAAGGAGAAATCATTAAATAAACTACAACACCTGTAACCGCCACATATAACCAAAGCGGAAAAGTAATTTTAGCTATTTTTTTATGTCTGTCAAATCTTTGTGCAAGGGCTCTTACATAAGTAATTAATACTAAAGGAATAATAGCAATCGACAATAAGATATGCGTTAGCAGAATAAAGAAATATACATAACGTATAACCCCTTCACCACCAAATTTAGTAGAATCCGAAGTCATGTGATAAGCTACATACATCACTAAAAATGCAATAGACAATGCAATGGCAAAGGTCATTAAGCGTTCGTGCAATTTTAATTTTCCGTTTTTAACAGCAATTACAGCCCAAACCAAAACAACAGCCGTAATACCATTTGTTGTGGCATAAATTGGAGGCAAAAATGAAAGCGGCTCAACATTGATTCCGAAATCTTTTAATTTAACTCCAAAAAGAATTGCTACAACAACCGGTATAATGATTGAAACAGCAACGATAAATTTATTGTACTTTTTTTCTAATGAATGATCTTCCATTTTATTCTTCTAATAATATTTTAATGTCTTGTTGAATATCTCTAACACCTTTTTTATCTAAACCGTCATAGTAGATGTTTGGGTTTCCAAATTCATCTTTTCTACAACGAATGTTTCCGTCTTTATCAATTAAAGCAAATAATCCGGAATGCTCAAAACCACCGCTTACTTTTGAATTTTCGCCAGCATAAAGGTTAAATCCTTTGTTAGATAAATCCATAATAGTTGCTTTGTCTCCTGTTAGAAAATTCCATGTAGACGATTTTACTCCCAGTAATTTTGCATGGTCTTTTAAAACCTGAGGCGTATCATGTCCTGGATCGATTGTAATGGAAACAATTCCAAAGTTTGGATTTCCAAAAAAAGTTTTTTCGATTTCCAGCATGCTCATATTCATCTTTGGACAAATTGAAGGACAAGTTGTAAAGAAAAATTCCAATACATACACTTTTCCTTTATAGGTCTCGTTAGATATTTTAACATTATCCTGATTTGTCAACTCAAATTTTGGAGCTGGCCCTATCGTTAATAATTTTGCGTCTTTAGAATTTTTAAGCCCTACGTTATCTAAACGATTTCCTTTTACAACTTCATCATTTTTTATTCTATTAACAATTTTTGGCACGGCATAGATTCCGAAAATCAAAATAACAAACGAAATCCCGATGTAAGATTTATTTTTGAACATTATAAGTAAGTTTAAAGTTGTTTTGTGGCATTATGGTTCTTTTTAAGAGCGGCACGATATTCATACAAAATGATTTTAAAATCGTCCAGCATTTCATTGCTCAATTCTGATGGATGAAAAGTATCGTATCCTTCTTTGTATTCGTCTTTCTTATCTTTGTCTCCTCCTTTTCGCCCTCGTAGGTTTCTTTCTTTATCTACAATAAAAACATTTGAAGTCCCCAGCTTATCATCCAGCTTTCCTTTTAAATGAAGCTGTTTGTAAAATGCCTGTATTTCATCAGGCGAAGCAAAAACAAAATTCCAGCCCGACACATCCGTAAAAGGCTTAAGTGCATCAACCAGTTTTTGAGCTTCATTTTCTGTTCCAAGCGGACATACCACCACAAACTGAAGATCTTCGAAACCGTGATAGCGTTTGTAGATTTTTTCGTTAAGATTAAAATAGTTTCCTCTGTTGCTTAAAATATCAGAACCGGAAAAACCTAAAACGGTAATTTTTTTATCTAGAGAAACTTTTTTGCCGTCGAGAGATTTCCAATTTCCAAAGTCGGCAATTTTGGGAGTTATTATGGGAAGTTTTGTAAAACTATTTACACCTGAAGCAAAAAACAAATAGGCTACAATTGGCAAAACAAAAAGCACAAAAAGAACTATATTTTTTTTCATTGTATTAACGGAAGTTATTGAGGTACAAAAATAAAAAAAGCTCCGTTAAACGGAGCTTCTTTTCGAATTAATATCATGTTAAAAATTCCATTTAATAGTAGAATCTTTAAAAACCCCATAAATATAATGTCCTTCTGTTAACAGAATAAACAATAAATATAAAACTAGGAAGATAACTGGCGATACAACAGACCATCTAAGGCTGCTTTTTTCACCTTCCATGTGCATAAATGCCCATACTATATAATATGCTTTGAAAATTGTTAAGATATAGAATATCCAGTTTAATAGATTCAAACCAATAAAATGATTAAATTCTAATGATGCTGGTTTTAAGATACCAAGGATAACTTCTACTGTAGTTACTAATGATAATAATCCGAAAACAAACCAGATTCTTTTTGTATTTGATACGTGCTCGTGTGACATAATAATTAAAATCTAAAATTAAACTAAGTAGAAAACTGTAAATACAAATACCCAAACTAAATCTACAAAGTGCCAGTATAAACCAACTTTCTCTACCATTTCGTAGCTTCTTCTTTTCTCGTAAGTTCCTAATAACACATTAAAGAAAATAATGATGTTAATAATAACCCCAGAAAATACGTGGAATCCGTGGAATCCTGTAATGAAGAAGAAGAAATCAGCAAATAATTTATTACCGTACTCATTTCTGATTAAGTTTGCACCTTCTACTACATATTTTGCTTCACTCAAACGAGCTGCAGATTCTTCTCTTGATAAAACTGTTTTCTTTTTATCTTTAGTAAGCGTTTCTGTTCTTACTAATAACTCTGGATGAGCTTTAAAACCAGCCTGAATTTCTGCTACAGAATACGTTGGCAATGATTGTGCATCTTCCATGAACCAAGTAGTTTTGCTTCTTGTTAAAGCTTCTCTTTGTTCTGGTAATTTTACTGCAAAATCAGCAAGAGCAACTCTTGTTCCGTCTGCTTTAACGAACTGCAATAAACTTCCTCCGTGAGTTTCAACTGCACCATATTCTCCTTTAATGAAGTTTTTCCACTCCCAAGCTTGTGAGCCCACGAAGATCAAACCTCCAATAATAGTTAAGAACATATAAACAGCCACTTTTGTTTTCTTTAATTGGTGACCCGCATCAACAGCCAAAACCATTGTTACAGATGAGAAAATCAAGATAAAAGTCATTAAGGCTACATAATACATAGGAGCCGAAACGCCATGCATAAAAGGAAAGTGAGTAAACACTTCATCAGCCAATGGCCAAGTTTCAATAAATTTAAATCTAGAAAAACCATAAGCCCCTAAGAATCCTGAAAATGTTAAGGCATCTGATACGATAAAAAACCACATCATCATTTTACCATAACTTGATCCTAACGGCTGGATTTCATGACCGCCTCCCCAAGTTTTTTCGTCGTTATTTGCAGTAGTAACTGTCGCTTCCATAAAAGATATTCGTTAAAAAGTTCCCAAATTTACGTTTTTTTCTTATTTAAAGAAATATAAAAATAAAAATAATAATACCCATAATAAATCCAAAAAGTGCCAATACATCGCACCTAGTTCTATTCCAAGAGTTTGAGTCGGATTGTATTTTTGTTTAAAATGATTATAAATTATAATTAAAAGTGAAATTAGCCCGCCTGCTAAGTGCAATAAGTGCATAAGTGCGATTACATACAGAAAAGTTGTAGTAATTGAACTACCTTGTCCTGTCAAATAATAACCACTTTCTATAATTTGTCCGAAACCTGCAAACTGCAAAATCACAAACAAAACACCCAAAGCCAATGTTCCTAAAAGAAACGCGGTAGTTGCAGCCCTATTGCCTTTTTCAATCGCTTTTTTGGCAAGAAAAAAAGTAACACTGCACCCAATAATAACTGCTGTACTAAAATAAAAGGCAATTGGTATCTGAAAATTCTCCAACCAATCAGCTCTTGATTTACTTACTACAAATGCACTTGTAAGTCCAGCAAACATCATGGTCATACTTACCATGGCGAACAACAAAATCAGCTTTGCCGACTTTGATTTCTTTACCTGCTCTTCACTTGTTGTTAATGTCATTTCCATAACTATCTTAAAAATTTATCTACTATAAATACAATCTGCAGCAGCGAAATGTACGATACACTCACCAGCATTAATGTCCTTGCTGCTTTTGATGTTCGCAATTGATACAAACGAACTGCGTAAAACAACATCCACAGACCTAATAAAAACACTAAAACCGCAGCGATTGGCGAAATAAACAACTGCCCAGTATAGCCCAAAACCGGCAATAATGAAGCTATTATAAGCCAAATCGTATACAAAATAACCTGCAAAGCTGTCTTTCTATCTTTATTTCCTGTTGGAAGCATAAAAATACCTGCTTTAGCATAATCATCATATAAAAACCATCCTATCGACCAAAAATGAGGAAACTGCCAGAAAAACTGAATTAAAAAAAGAGTTCCGGCTTCGATACCAAATTCTCCTGTTGCTGCAACCCAGCCTAACATAAAAGGAATTGCTCCAGGGAACGCACCAACAAAAACCGACAATGAAGTTACGGTTTTTAAAGGAGTATATACACTTGTATATAAAAATATTGAAATTGCAGCAAACATTGCCGACTTAGCATTTATAGTATACAGCAATGCAATACCTATAATAGTAAGGAGACTTGCTACGATTAAGGCCGTTACCGGAGACATGCGCCCTGAAGGAACCGGACGATTTTTTGTTCGATCCATTAAAGAATCGATATCTTTTTCTATTACCTGATTAAAAGCATTTGAAGCCCCAACCATGCAATAGCCGCCAATTGCCAAAATGACCAAAACACTCCATTTAAACGGATGTTCTTCATTAACTCCTAATAAGTATCCTGCTATTGAAGAGAACAAAACACTAATAGCCAAACCGGCCTTAGTAATCTCTTTGAAATCCAGAAATATTGATTTAATTGAAAATGTATTTTTAGCAGCGTTCAATACCGTAGTCTTTGTATATTTTTTTTGAGTGCTGCAAATGTACAAATTAGATTGTAGAATTTAGGACTATAAAATTAGATTTTTTTCAATAAAACCTTTACAGAATAAGAACTTGTACATCTTTAACAGTATTATTTCGAAAAATCTTATTAAAAATTCTAATAATCAAAATACCAATTAAAAATATCTGAACGCAATCCGATTGTGAACCAGGTCGTACTTTGTTTAAATGTTGTTGCCGTTTCCTGAGTTGGATCAAAATTTCTGTAGATAAAACTTCCAAACAATTTCAAATTCGTAATTGGGTTTATTAAATATCCACCTTGAATATCAGCTATAAAAATACTCGTTTTATTTCCCTGTCCTACTTTTACTCCTGTATTATACGGGCGTTTTTCGTCGTAACTTTTGTATATGTTGCCTCCATAATTAAAACTGTTTTGTGCAGTATCAAAATCTAAACCTCTTTTTCCGGCAGTAAATTTAGCATCTGCAAAAAGACGTCCTTTATGGTAACGGCCTATTGCAACTAATTCCTCAAAATTTCCACCCCATTGATGTCCAATACTTTGATTGTTATGCCCGTAATTTGTTATTACAGCGCTGTGAGAATAGACATAAGGACGAACATGATTATACTCCAGCTGCAGCAATAGATCTTTGACCTGGAAAGCATTGTAATATTTAGCTCCTAATTGATATCCAAATTTATTTTTCCAGCTCTGTTCTCCGCCTGCCATATCTCCAACTGAAAATTCATCGAGCAGAAACTGCGCATATAAATTAACATTATTGCTCCATTTGTATTTTGCCGTCATTCCTAAAAGTGCATTCCCGCTTCGTGAAGAAGAAGCAAATTCTACTGAACGATAAAATATAATTGGATTTACAAAGTTGACATCAAATCCTCTATTGTTTGTATCTGTCCAGACAACTGATTCAAAAAAACCAAGATTCAGTTTATTCGAAACATTCCAGCTCAAATAATGATTTGCCATAAATTTTGTAGCATAGGTTCTTTCTACCGTAACATCCGGACGAACATCTTTCAGCCACATATACGTATTTGTATATTTAATTTTCCAGAATTTGGTATTAATTTTAAAATACGGATATGGACTTGCCCCGTCGCTTTCAAGCAAAGAACGGTAACCATCTCCAATAAAATTCCTTCCATAACCTAATTGAAAATCAAAAATTTCACCAGGAGCAAAAGTAATATTAGCTTCGGCTAAAGGAAAATCATATGCATCTGTTTTAAATCGCTTTCCAATTCCCATTCCCGGAATAATAGCCGGATTTCCCCCTGAAGGTTTTAACGTTTCGGCATACGTATTATAATAACCCGCAAATCTTCCCTGACTTTCAAAAACCGTCGTAGTAAAGTTGATTTGTTTTCCCAAACCTCCTCTAAAATTTAAAGCGCGCGTATTTACATAAGAATATGAAGCATCAAGGTCTGAAGCTTTTCCCATTTGTAAATCTACAATTGGGTTTAAAGCCAGCCAGTAATCTTCACCCTGAATCTGCACCATATTTTCATTCCACCACTTTCTTCCCAGCCACGTCGAAACATTTTTTTGAAGTGACTGATTTACGGCTTTTAAGTTGTAATATTTTGAAACCTCAGCATACGTATAAGGTTTTGAAGCGGTGTGGTTATTGCTTCCAACCTGATTCATCGCGCCATCAAACTGCGCATAATAACTATGAGAAAAAGGAATATTCAAATGACTTTCAAATTCAGGCATATTGTATTTTTTATACACAATACTATCCAATTCAGTCATTGGTTTTTCAACTGGTTTTAAAATTTCTGCCGCAGCCAAAGCCTCTGCAGCAATCTGATCAGCACTTTTTAAAGGAATATCAATTGAGATCGTATATTTTGAATAGGTCGGCCTTCCATTGTAAGTTGAAGGTTTAATTTTTGGAAATTTACCAAAAACACGTTTTGCTTCTTCCGCCAGATCATCATTTACAGCATTTACATAAATTACTTTAAATTCTCCGCTCGCATTAACTTCAAAAAGAACTTTTACTTCTCCTTTGTAATTATTCTGCTTAAGATCTGCAGGAATTTGAAAGTTATTATAAACAAAATCCTGTACTTCTCTGTAAAAGCAATTTTCCAGATTTTTAGCCTGAAGATTTTCACAGCTTGGAAAAATTGGAAATTGTTCTGCCGTAAAACCTTGTTTTATATTTGTTTCCTGAGAAAAAGTAAACAAGGGAATTAAAATAATAACAAAAGATAAAAAAAACTTATTCACGTAAATTTGGGGCTTTTATTTAATATTGATTTGTGGTATTTTCTCCGTTTGCAATTGCTTTTGCCGCCGAAGTTCCAATTCGTTTAACACCTAAACGAATCATTTCTATTGCATCCTTATACGAACGTACGCCGCCAGCAGCCTTTACGGGCAAAGGTGACGCATTTTCTAACATCATGATTATGGTAGGAATTGTGGCTCCGTTTGGAGCATCATTTGTAGTATTAAAAAATCCGGTCGATGATTTTACAAAAATCGAATCATAATCTTCTTCTTTAAAATTTGAGATTACAACATTCTTTATTAAAGCACAAAGCTGGATAATTTCTTTTTCGTTCAAAGCCGCAACTTCAATAATCCATTTTACTGTTTTATTGTTGGCCAGTCCTATTTGCGTGCCTATTAAAACCTCTTGTTTAATAATCGACGCATCTCCATTTTTAAAAGCTTCATAATTACATACAAAGTCTAAATCATCAGCACCATTTTCTATGGCTTCATTTGCTTCTTTAATCTTGGTTTCTAAACTTGATTTTCCTTCAGGGAAATCTATTACAGTGCCAACCAATAAAGCTGAGTTTGCTTTTAAAATCATCTCTTTTGCCAAACTCACATATTCAGGCCTTATCATAATCAGCTTAAATCCTTCCAGAATTGCTTCTGAAATTGCATTTTTAACAACAACAAGATTTTCCTCTTCCGAAATTCCGGCTTGAGCTGCTGTTTTCAAGTAAGTTGAATCTAAATACTGCTTAACATTCATAATATTGAAGTTAGATCGAATGGCGCAAAAGTACATTTAAATTCAGAAAAAATACGATTTTATAAAACTTGATTTTATGCCAATAAAAAACCCACCGAAGTGGGTAATTATATTCTTATATTTTATCGATTTGTTTCTTTAAAGCTATAGCTGTAAAAACTCCTACGACTGCACCGAGTGCGTTTGCCAAAACATCTGTTACATCTGATGCTCGTGTTACTGTTAAAACACTTTGTAAAATTTCGATTGTAATCCCGAAAAAAACCGAAAATATAAACGAAATCAAATAAGCTTTGTAATCATTAACATCTTTTCCCTTTAATTCTTTTTTAAAAAATACTATCCAGGAAATTGTAAAACCGAAATGAAAGCAAAAATGCACTATTTTGTCAATACTTGGAAAACTTACAGCAGGAAGATTACTTGAATCTGTCAAACAAAAATAAGCAATGATTCCTGAACATAAAATTGCCCAGACCAACAATAATTGTTTAGGCACCGATAAGTTGTTTATAAGCTTCGTCAGACAATAAAGAATCTATTTCTGATGCATCAGCAATTTTAATTTTGATCATCCATCCAGCTCCGTAAGGATCTGAATTTACTGTTTCAGGTGCGCTTTCTAAATCTTCATTAAAAGCAATAATTTCTCCTGTTAAAGGCAAAAACAAATCCGAAACTGTTTTTACAGCTTCAACTGTTCCAAAAACCTCATCTTTATCAAGTGTCTGATCTAAAGTTTCTACTTCAACATACACGATATCTCCTAACTCTTTTTGTGCAAAATGAGTAATCCCTACAGTTGCAACATCTCCTTCGATGCTAACCCATTCGTGATCTTTTGTGTACTTTAAATTTGCTGGTATGCTCATAATAATATGTTTAAAAATTATTTTTTTTAATAATGATGCCACAAATGTAATAATCTTCTAAGAAAATCTTGTTTAGAAAGCTAAATTTAATTTCCGAAATTATATCTAAGCGTAAAGCCCGATCTGATATTGGTTAACGGGAACGATGTTGAAATAACTGCTTTTGAAAACGAGTGATCGTAATAAAATATTGCAGTTAGGTTTTTACTAAAGGCATAATCAGCAGTTAATTTAACTGACCAGATATTCTGCCCCGCCGCCAGCTGATTGTTGTCGTAATCTAAATAACGTACCAATGTTTCGTTATTTCTAAGAGAGAAGTCAGCTTTAATATTAATATCACTTTTAATAATTCCGGTTGGGCTGTCTGCCAGCCTTGATGAGAAAATTACATCCTTAAATCGGTAGCCTAATCCAATTACATACTCCATTCCTTTTACTTCTGTAAGCAGATTATTATCAAAACTCATTGATAATGCTCGGTCTTTCTTAATTTCAGAAAGAACGCGTAATGAACTTTTCAATTCAAAATCCATTCGAATCAGCGGACTAAACTGCTCTACCAAATTGACATTAGACATTATCGTTTCGTTATAGAAGTTGGTATTAACATCCTGCACTTGCGGCGTGCTGTTGTTGTAATCAAAATTAGATCTAAACTGGTTTATTGTATAAGATGCTCTATAATTGTGCTGCAATGAAAAACGTTTAAATTTATCTTTAAAGTATTTATAGCGCATTAATCCATTATACTTAATACTCCAGTTTGGAATAGGGAAACTTCTAAAAATATCTGTCGACGAACTCGATGCATCTCCTCCTGTATAAGCCGCTAAGAAAGCTGGTAACAAAACAGCCTGATTACTTTTTGTGTACCCAATAGGATATCCCTGATTGGCTACATAAATCTTATAATTAGGATCTGTTTCAGCCGGAATTGGGTTATTGGCATCACCATATCTCGGAATCACCACACCAGAACCATAGCGTTCTTCGGCCAAACGATTTGCAATTATCAAACGGTTGTTTCTAAAATCATCAAATGCTGCCGATTCGACTTCATTGCTTGTTGAAAAAGCTGTTTTTATCATTATAGTCGAAATAGAAAACATACCATACGTATAAGGTGACAATGGCTTGTATTCTCTCGTTGTAGGATCAACGCTGTATTGCTCTGAAGTATTTTCAGAATAAGAGCGGTCCATTGATAAATCTATTTTTAAATCCGGCAGTAAATCAATATTTGCTGTAACCTTCAACAATTTATTTGAAACCTGTGTAAAACTCTGGTTGAAATCCTGATACGTTGTAAGCCATCCGTTTTTGGCTGCTTCGTAGCGTACATCGTCCTGACTACCAAAAACAAATCCTAAACTTGGTTTTGAAGTTCCTAAAAACCCTACACCTGGCGTATAACCCGGTAAAACTGTTCCGCTGTTTTTAGTATAATTAATTTGAACATTTTTTATACTTGTAAGAACTCCAATCAACCCATCATAAAACGGACTGGTGCTTACTACTGGTTTTGCTGTATTCACAATTTTTTCTCCCGGTTTTGGCGGCGCAGCAGGTTTCGGCTTAGCTTGCTTTTTTGCTCCCGGCGTTAAACCAAGATATTTGTACAGCATATTCATATTCAGCGTTGTTGTAAGCGTGTTTGAATTTGAATTCTGAATAGTGTTTCCTAAATCAAAAATTTGATTGGTATCAGGATCCTGATATTCAGAAAATGCCGTTGAAGAACGCTGCCACATGTAATCTGCCGTATAAGAATAACTTGCTTTAACAAAACTGAAAATTGGAATTTTATTAATCGGAATTTCATAATTTAAAACCAATTGCTGCGCATGCTGATTTGGCGTTCCAATGTCAAAATAATCATCCCAAATATTAAAATCTTCTTTTGGAGAATTATCATCATTTAAGAAGTTTCGAACAATATTGTTTGAGGTTGCGGAATAATTCAGTTTTAGTGATTTCGTTAAGTTAAAGCCAAAACCATATTGATAATTAAACGCAAAATTTCTTCTGTAAAGAGGATCAAGTCCAATTCCCTGCACTTCCACTTCTCTAAACTGCTGGCGGTTGCTTTGTCTTAAAATATTAGTATTAAAAGATATGTTTGAAGGAAGATAATTAAAGTTGAAATCACTTAATAATTTCCAATAATCACTTTTCTTCATGAATTTATTACTCTTGAAAGGAACAACTTCTTTTGGCTGAAAAGTATAAGCATAATTTACAGCTGTATTAGACTGTTCATCTTCATAGCTTTCAACTTCATAATCATGACGTTCAACCTGATTGTAAGATTGCGAGAATGTAAAATTCTCTACATCATAAACATGAGGTTTCTGCTCAGGAGCCCTGTCTTTTCTAACACCAATAAAGTTGATGCTTTTTCGTTTTGTATAATCAACAGCACGAGTTCTAATATTATCTTTTTCTGCCTGATCTGTAGTTTCTCTAATTAACTGATCTAATTTAATATCCTGATTAAAAGGATCATATTCCGGAGTAATTACTTCTTCGCCAATAGCATAATTAAACGGCAGGTTGATTCCCCATTTTGGCGGAAGCAGTTTTCCTAAATTTAAATTTGTAACGATATTATACTGTTGTATATCTTCACGACTGCGCTCATTTGCTCCTTGTTCTAAAGATCCAAATCCAATTGTACTTTTCTTTCCAGTTGCAGAAAG
This sequence comes from Flavobacterium johnsoniae, assembly GCF_001879205.1. Classification (GTDB taxonomy): domain Bacteria; phylum Bacteroidota; class Bacteroidia; order Flavobacteriales; family Flavobacteriaceae; genus Flavobacterium; species Flavobacterium johnsoniae_A. The sequence goes on along the minus strand of NZ_MLFK01000006.1, from coordinate 15,940 downwards.
GGTCGCAAAATCGGCCATATTGGTATCAATGTTTAATATTGCAGCCATTCCGCCTTTGTTTTCCAAATCGGCTAAACGAAGTTCATTAAACCAAAATTCTCCTTTAAGATCTTTATGATCAGCCCTGCTTTTTACCCCTACCATTAAATTTCGAACCAAACCAAAGTTAGGATTTCCTTTAATACCTAAAATCAACTTATCGTCACCATCACCACCATCGATATCCGGGTCATTATCCGGATAGTAAATACCATTAATATCTCTTTTTGGAGAACTAATATCGATATTCATTCCCTTGATTTTCATTCTTGTCAATAACTCAAGTGCTAAATCGATACTATTCTCATCCATCCAAACCTGATCCGGACTTATAGCACAGCTTCCTCCTGCCTTGGTCACTTTTAACGGAATCTCAACTTGATAGAAGTTTTGTGTAAAGTCATTTCCAAAACGGATAAAACCAATCATTTCTCCATCTTCTAATGCGATTTCATTTGGTAATGATTCTGCATGTAAAAACATTTTAAGTTTTTTATACTGACGCATATCGACACTTACGTTCTTGAAAACAGCTCTTGAATCCTGAAATTGCAGACCAGTTCCGCCTATTCTAACCGATAATGCCTGTTCGTTCTGATTTATAACTGTATTGTTATTATACAATTGTTCTCTCTGAACACCCGGAGGCATTACATAGTTTACCGGACATTTCGTTCCGTTTTCCTGAATATTAACTGCGGCAACGTCAAATTCTACACCATCATCATTTGGATTTTGATCATTTGCATCAAGTGTTCCTGTATATCTTCTCCATTCTCCTCTTACTAAATCTAATGCTCCAAAACGAACCGTCATTTGGTCGTTGAAACCAGTCATAAACATACGCATGAAACGAATAGATCTAAAATCGGTAATATTTCCAATTGTATTTTGAGGCTGTGCAACCGGAATTTTAAACTGAATCCATCTTGCATTCGTTGTACCGCCATTTGGCAAATCAACCGGACCAATATCCCCTGGCTCACGAACGTCCGTAACATAATTAGATCCTGGCATCATACCTGGTTTAATATCGATACTATATTCATAATAAGCATTGATGGTGCTCATCGTATTGTCACGATTAATATCTTCTACATCCGGCAGAGTTGTAGAACCGCGATTAGGATCATTGATACTTACGGCTGAGTTTCCTTCTGTACCATTGTAATTTTTATAACGGTCTAAAACGCCTCCTTCTGTATTTAAATAATACGTATAATCATCTGCCGCCGGATCTGCCTCTCCTGCGTAGCTTGTATACACAGCTGCTTCTCTTGAATTTGGCAGACAATCTAAACCAACGTCCTGATTTTTTCTATTATCCGGATTGGTATCAAAGGCATAAATTAAAGATTGTGATGCCGGAACGTCTCCCCAAATAGGCTGTGGATTTACCATAATCTGATCTGGCCCTAATCCGTTTTCATATTGTTTTCTTCCGTCTTTTAAAACGTCTTCAGAGATTTCCCCTAAATTGAAATATATCTTACCTGAATTTGTTGTAGGTGCTTCGCCGTTTCCAACATACGGATCCAAAACCCAAAACTGAATATACTCCACATTTCCCTGCTCGAAGTTTGTTGAATTTAAGGCACGCATGATTCCACCAAAATTCGAAGCCGGATTACTTGTTCCAAAATCCGGGTTGTTATTATACGGTCCTCTTTCAGAAGGATAATAGGTTAAGTCAAGCGTATTAACAACCTGAATTTGTCCTTGTGCAATATCTGTGTTTGGATATAATTCTCTACTATAAATTCTTCTTGTGGTATTTAACGATAAATCATCATTTGAAATTCCGGATGGTTTTGAAGAATAAAAAACAGGATCGATGGTATACCAAGATAATTTAGCTCTTTTATAACCATATCTCAAATCCTCATAATTAGCATTAAAAGTAGGATCTCCATCTGCAGTTATAAATGGTGTTGAAGACAAGCTCCATGCATAAGCAGAACGCATATCAATGGTAGACTGTGATCCTTCAAAATCGTCTACATAAATTGTAGCTTCACCTTCAAAATCACTTGCTTTTGGAGCGTCTGGTCTTAAAAACGCTACTTCTCCACGGATTGATAAATTTGATGGAACATCCGTATCAATATTTGGAAGTTTATTTGCTAATCTTGTCAAAAATGGAACTTCTGTTGAATAATTTCCATTAAATCCAAAAATGGTATTATTTACCGATTCCTGACCATAACTCGATTTTTGAGTAAAAGGTCTTTCGGTCATTTTTAAGAAAGTTCCGCCAAGAACAAAATTATCAGAAAATTTGTGTTCTACGTTTAATCCCATAAATCTTCTGGTCTGCTGTCCGAAGATTGAATTGTTTTCTAATGAAACTTCAATTGGTGTATTAGAAGCCTGCAGGGAAGGGTCGAGAATTTGAACTCGGCCTAATTGATAATCAACACTGTAATCTATACCTTCTACCAAAACTCTTCCGGCAGCTGTAACTACAACAGAACCCTGAGGTACATTAAATGCTCCAATTGGAATTCCGTTACTTCCAGATGATTTGTATTTTCCTCTTAATAAGAATTTGTTTTTATCACTGTCCTGCAAGGCACCAGCTTGTGTATTGCGGTACATATTTCTAAAAACGTATTTCTTCTGGTTATCATTATATGTTGTTGGATCGTTATAATTCTGACCACCATCTTTCAATTTGTCAAATATAAGTTCTCCAAAAGGCTCTTTAGTAGTAAAAATAATTCGCCCGTTTTGAACATCAACGGTAATTCCAGGAATAAAATCGAAGAAACCATCTCCTCCGCCCTGCGGGTCATTGTTATAATTTAAACGATCCAGATTAAAAACATTCAATAAAGGCGTTTGCTCAACCTTCATATCCGATGTTGGATTCTGCGGGAATGCTGATCCTTGAACCGGTGTAATATAATTTATAGGAGAAGGATCTGTATAAAGAATATTTAACCTAAAATCGTCTTGTTTAATCTGATAAGCCTGTGGAATTTGATAAACGTTTTTCATCATCAGGTTCCATACCGGATTTTTAACGTTTGTCAAATTACTTTTCAGCATTTTCAAAACTAAACTTTGCGTGATAATAGCCTGATTTGCATTATTATTTCCCGTTACAACAGTTGCATCTACACCATCACTTCCAAATTCTCCAACCTGATACACTTTACCTCCCATGGTATACTCAAAAGCTACTGCCAGAATTTCGTCATTTGCTAAACGCTGCTGTAAAGAGATATATCCTAATTGCGGATTAAAAGTAAATTCGTTTGCGGTTAGTTTTCTGGCATTTTCCAAAACAGAATAATCTGTTGCTTCGCTTACATTTGTATTATTGAATCCAGATTTTGCTGTTACAATTTCTCTAATATTCGAATTTAAGAAAGAACCAGACTGACCAATTGTTGCAGGGTCGTATTTATTATTGGTATTACTTGCAGGGCTGTCAGGCGGATTGTTAAAGAATCCTGCGCTGGAACTTATCACGACTACCTCATTATCCGGAAGACCTGTAAGCTGGCTTTCTCCTAAATCCTGAAGTGCAATAATGTTTCGTAAGTTGTTATTGTTTGTGGATACCCTGTTTTGTTTATTGGTAACCCAGACTTCGATTCTTGTAATTTGAACACGGCTGTCAATAAAAGGGTATTTTTCTAATGAAGCGTCGTATTTATTTCTAAAATATTGTGATAAGAAAAAGTGACGATCGTTATCGTAATCAAGAGCATACAAATCAAAGTTTTGAACTGTCCCTCCGTTTTCTGCTACTACACTTTTTGTCTGCGATTTTTGTTCAGAAAACACACCTGTAAAAGTCGTTCGTCCAAATTGCAGTTTTGCTTTTACCCCAAATAAACTTTGAGCCCCACGAATTAAGGTACTATTAAGGGGCATACTAACGTTACCAACTTCTATACTTTGAATAATATCATCTTCTGAAGGAGTGTAAGCCAGTTTAAATAAATTTTGGAATGCAAATGTAGACTGAGTATCATAATTGGCATTTACCTCGAGTCTGGTCCCAATTTTCCCCATCAAACTCATACTAATTCGCTGATCAAAATCGAATGTAAGACTTGATCTGTTTCGGGGTGAAAATGCGGGATTATCTTGTTTGGTGTAACGAAGACCTAAGTCCATTTCTACAGAACCCGTAGGTTTTACATCTATGGTATTACTTCCAAATACGCTTTCAAACAAACTTGAATTGATGTAATATCTTGGCAGTAAATCTTTTTTTGCAGCTTCACTGTTATTCTTTTTACCATCAATAGCATCCATTTTTTTTCTAAAATAATCTCGTCTTGATTCTTTTAGAACTAAATCTTCGTATTCTTTGGGCGTTAAAACTAAAGGATAGTCGATGGAGAAACCATCAACGGATGTGGTGTAAATGTATCGATCTGTAACGGGATCGTATTTATAGGCCGAAAGTATGCTTGGAGGATTTTCCAGCTCCATTTTCCCTACAGAAAATTGAGTCTTAGTTGTATCTTGAACCGCCGGATTTACTTGTGATCGCAAAACGTTACCACAAAATAAAACCAGTAAAAAAATACAAATTTTACGCATACAATTGGTTATATAAAATTGATTTTATAAGCTTTTTAAAGCCTTTTTAATGATCGTTTCGACAGTAGCTTCCGGATCTTCTTTCACGATTTTTTCTACTACCTTTTCAGAAGTTTTTCTCACAAATCCTAAAACTTCCAAAGCAGATAACGCTTCATCTCGATTTGTATTGTTTTGAACTACCGAAACTTCATCTAAATCGTACAACTTTAACACTTTTTCTTTCAAATCAAGTATTACACGTTGTGCTGTTTTGTTTCCAATTCCTTTTATAGACTGAATAACTCCAACGTCTCCAGAGGCAATTGCATTAATAATTTGTCTTGGTTCGATCGAAGAAAGCATTGTTCGAGCAATACCAGCTCCAATTCCTGAAACAGACAACAGCATTCTAAATATCTCTCGTTCAGATTTTTCTGCAAAACCATATAAAGTATGCGCATCTTCTTTAATTTGAAGATGCGTATACAATTTTATAAAATCAGCATTAGGAATTAATGAAAAGGTATGTAAAGAAATATTTACATGGTAACCTACTCCACCGCAATCAATTACAACTTCTGTGGGATTCTTTTCAACCAATTTTCCCTGCAAATGTGCTATCATAGTATAATTTATAAGAATCAAATATAATAAAAATGCAATAAAATTAAGACAATTTTATTTGATCCTTATTTTTATTGAACTACTGTGCCAATTTGTTCTTTTTATTTTCTTTTTCCTGCGCGTCGATTACCGCAATTGCTGCCATGTTAACCATTTCTTCAACGCTTGCTCCTAATTGGAAAATGTGAACCGGTTTACCCATTCCCATCATAATTGGACCAATAGAATTTACTTTATATAATTCTTTTAGCAATTTATAAGTAATATTTGCCGACTCTAAGTTAGGGAATATCAACGTATTTACTTTTTTTCCTGCTAATTTAGAGAAAGGGAATTTTTCTTGCAGCATTTCAGAATTTAAAGCAAAATCTGCCTGAATTTCACCATCTACGACCATCTCAGGGTGATTTTTATGTAAATAAGCTACAGCATCTCTTACTTTTGAAGCATTTTGATGTGAAGATGATCCAAAGTTTGAGTAAGAAACCATTGCTATTACAGGCTCAATTCCAAACATTTTTGCTGTTTTAGCTGTCATAAGCGCAATGTTCACCAGATCTTCTGATGATGGATTGATGTTTATCGCCGTATCTGATAAAAACATTGGTCCGCGAGAAGTAAGCATCATGTTTGCAGTAGCAACAAGTGAAGCGCCATGTGCCTTTTCGATTAACTGAAGCATCGGTTTTACCACACTTGGGTAACTTCTTGAGTAACCCGTAACCAAAGCATCGGCTTCGCCTTCGTTTACCATCATGGCTGCGAAATAGTTTCTCTCACGCATAAACTTTTGAGCATCAAGCAATGAAACTCCTCTGCGCTCTCTTGTATCCCAGTATGAATTTGCAAATCTGTTACGTCTTGCTTCTTCTTCGTTTGTTTTAGGGTCAATGATTTCCAGCTCAGCATCAAAACCTAATTCGGCTTTTAATTCTAAAATAGTTTCTCTGTTTCCTAATAAAACCGGAATACCAATTCCGTCTTCATGCACAATTTGCGCTGCTTTTAAAACATTTAACTGATCTGCCTCGGCAAAAACAACTCGTTTAGGGTCTAATTTAGCACGATTGGTAATTAAACGTACCATTTTATTATCATTACCCATACGCTCGCGAAGCTTATCTTCATAAGCCGCCCAGTCTGTAATAGGATTTTTTGCTACTCCAGATTCCATTGCCGCTTTTGCAACAGCCGGCGCTACAACAGTAATTAATCTAGGATCAAATGGTTTTGGAATGATATATTCTTGTCCAAAGCCTAATTTTGTTGCTCCGTAAGCTACGTTAACCTGTTCAGGAACCGGTTCTTTTGCTAAAATAGCTAAAGCTTTAACGGCTGCCATTTTCATAGCTTCGTTAATTTTTGTAGCTCTTACATCAAGTGCTCCTCTAAAAATATACGGGAAACCTAAAACGTTATTTACCTGATTAGGAAAGTCTGAACGGCCTGTAGCCATAATAACGTCTTTACGAGTTTCTACAGCTAAATTATAATCGATTTCCGGATTTGGATTTGCCATTGCAAAAACAATCGGGTTTTCTTTCATTGTCAATAGCATTTCTGCTGATAAAATATCTCCTGAAGATAATCCGATGAAAACATCTGCTCCTTTTACGGCTTCTGCTAATTCAATTTTAGGACCATCAACGGCATATTTTAATTGTAAATCTGATAATGAAGTATTGTCTTTTGTTAAAAGTCCTTTACTGTTGAACATTTTAATGTTCTCTACTTTTACTCCTAATAAAACATATAAATCTGTACAAGCAATTGCTGCAGATCCTGCCCCTGAAACTACTACTTTTACATCTTCTGCTTTTTTTCCTGCCAATTCAAGCGCATTGATTAAAGCTGCCGAAGAAATAATTGCTGTTCCGTGCTGATCGTCGTGCATTACCGGAATATCTAATTCTTCTATTAATCTTCTTTCGATTTCAAAAGATTCCGGTGCTTTGATATCTTCAAGATTAATACCTCCAAAAGTTGGAGCGATATTTTTTACAGTCTGAATAAATTCTTCAACATTTTTTGTATCAACTTCGATATCAAAAACGTCAATATCCGAGAATATTTTAAACAACAAACCTTTTCCTTCCATTACAGGTTTTCCTGCTTCTGGACCTATGTCTCCAAGACCTAAAACTGCTGTACCGTTTGAAATTACGGCAACTAAATTTCCTTTTGCAGTATATTTATAAACATCATCAATGTTTTCTGCGATTGCTAAACAAGGCTCAGCAACTCCCGGCGAATAAGCCAGCGATAAGTCTCTCTGGGTTGCGTATTTTTTTGTTGGAACTACCTGAATTTTTCCTGGAGTTGGCTCTGCGTGGTACAGTAATGCCTCTCTTTTTTTACTCTCTTTGTTCATTATTTTTAGCTTTTATTCTAGCTTACAAAGATATAAGTCTTAGTTTAAAATGGGGTTATTTTACTGCTTTCTTTTGTTAAAATATCAAAATGAGAAAATCAAAAAAAATAGCCCGATGTGATCCGGACTATTCGAAAAAGTATTTTATAGAAGTATTTACTGTGAGATGTAAGAGTTTAAGTGATGAATAGTGTCTTTTTGAATTTCAATAATTGCTTTAACCACATCACTAATAGAAATTATTCCTACCACGATTCCGTTTTCTAAAACCGGCAGGTGTCTTATTCTTTTAGAACTCATAAGTTCCATACAATCTTCAATATTATTGGAGAGCTGTACCGAAAAAACATTGCTTTCCATAATTTCATGTACAAATGTTTCTTTAGAGGATTTGTCTTTTAAAACAATTTTTCGGGCATAATCTCTTTCAGACAAAATTCCTTTTAAATCGGTTCCGTCTATGACAAGAATAGCGCCTATGTTTTTTTCGCCCATTACCTTTAGAGCTTCGTAAACGGTTGTTGTTGAACGTACCGAAAAAACATTTTTCCCCTTTGCGTTTAGTATTTGATCTACAGTCATATCTGAAAAATTTTAGTTTTATAAAGTTAAAAAAAAATAAACACAATTTACAGTGAATAGCTTTTTTTAGAAACACAACTAATTCATTTTAAACAAAATACATCAAATTTAAAGTTTTCAAAACTATCCTCTAATGAAAGAAAACTTTTATAAAGCTTTTTTGTGAAAAATTAGATTTTTTAACTCTTAAGTACCTGATTCAACCCAATGTCAAAATTCAATTTAATTTTTATCAAATACCTCATTAAAGTTACCTATTGACGTAAGCCTAAAGTTAAGAACTGGTAAAAAAATCATATTACTATATTTTAAAAAAGGCTTTCTGAAAAATATTTTCAGAAAGCCTTTCTTAATTTAATCAAACTACAAACTCGTAATTATAAACTCACTTCGTCTGTTTTGCTGATGCTCTTTTTCTGTACATTTTACACCATCGGCACATTTATTTACCAATTGTGTTTCTCCGTATCCTTTTGCTGTTAATCTGTTGGCATTAATTCCTTTACTTATCAGCCAGTCTTTTGTAGACTGCGCTCTTTTATCTGATAAAACCTGATTACTTTCTGATGAAGAACGGCTGTCTGTATGCGAACGGATATCGATTTTAATTGTTGGATACTGGTTTAGCATATCGACCATTTTCTGCAATTGAGGTTCAGAAGTTTTTTTAATTGTCGCTTTTCCTAAATCAAAAAAGTTCATCGGTATTTTTAATAGTTTCCCTAAATCTGTTCCAATGTTAATCGTAACTTTAACTGGTTTAATCGCATTATTTGCTTTTATTACAACCGGAATTGCAGTTATAGGTTTTGGTTTCTGTTCTAAAGCTATGGGCAGCGAGACGGAACCTGTTGCTTTTTTTAGGGTCACAGAAACCTCCTTAAACAAATACTCTTCTTTGGATGTTTTAATGAAATATTTTTTACCACATCTTACATTCGGAAAAGCATAATTTCCATTGTCATCTGATTTTGTTTCAATGGCAGATTTTCCTGCTTCGTCAAATAAAATTAAAGTTACATTTGAAAGTGTTTCGTTTGTTTCCTGATCAGTAATTGTTCCTGATATTTGCTGTTCGCAAATTAATCTGCGATTTTCTGTAAATCGGTAAACATCGTCAAGTCCGTGACCGTTTGCGCGGTTTGAAGAGAAAAAACCATTTCTGTTTTTACTGTTGATGATAAACGCAAAATCATCTTGTTTACTATTGATTGGTTCTCCAACATTTTGAACTTCATCAAAAGAACTGTCTTTATTTATTTTTGAAACATAAATATCAAGTCCGCCTAAACCTGGTCTTCCGTCGCTCGCAAAGTAAAGTTCGTTTTCATCTGAAATAAAAGGAAACGTTTCTCTTCCTTCTGTATTAATTTCCGGACCTAAATTTTCCGGCGTACCAAAAGTTCCGTCAGCATTTATACTAACCTTAAAAATATCCGAAAGCCCAAATGTTCCCGGCATATCTGATGCAAAATATAATGTTTTTTCATCAACGCTTAAAGCCGGATGTGCCACACTATATTCATCACTATTAAAGGGAAGTTCCTGTACTTCTTTCCATTCATTACCTATTAAAACTGCTTTATAAAGTTTTAAGAATGTGATTTTATTTTCATTCTGTCTTCTTTTTCCGTCTACAGAATTATTTCTGGTAAAGTACATTGTTTGTCCGTCTTTTGTAAAAACCGGAGTCGATTGATTAAAATTGACTTTCAAATTTTCTTTATGAAACAACATTGGTTTTCCAATGCTTCCGTCAGGATTTAAATCTACTGCATACAAAGTTGAGATGGCTTTATTCGTCCATTTAAAATTCTTTTTGATTATGTTACCCGTATCGCGGGCAGAAGTAAATACCAGTTTATTATTTAAAATGGTACTTCCGTAATCTGAATCTTTTGAATTAATTCCGGCATCTGCGACATCAAATCGGCCTGAGTTTTCTTTGATATCTTCCAGATAGCTTCTGTTTTTTAGGAATAAAACAGCTCTTTTATCTGATGGTGCTTTTTGACTAAATTTTACCAGAATTTCATCTGCTTTAGCATAGCTTCCCTCCCATTTTAGGCATTGGGCATATTTATACATATACTCGGCTTCCTGATTTTCATTTAGAATGAATAATTCCTGATAGTATTTTAGGGCTTCTTGTAATTCACCGATAAAGTAATAGGAATTTGCAAGTCTTTGAAATACTTTTTCGTCTCTTACTCCTTTTTCAACTAAACTTTCGTATGCTTTTACAGCATCCGCGTAAGCGTAACTATCGTACTTTTTATCTGCATTTTTTATACCGGACGTTTGAGCATTTGCCATGAAAAAAAAGCAAAAGAACAAAACGGAATAAAGTAGGTTTTTAATCTTCATATTTAAATCAATTAAAAGAATCTTGGTGAGGTAAGTTTGCTGTAATTATTGAAAAAATCAAAACGAAGGAAAATTTCATGTGACCCTGAATTGTATTTTCTTAACTGAGTGGTTTCGTGATCGTAGCCGTATCCTATATACATTCCTTTTGTAACCTGAAAACCTGCCATAGCACTAACTGAGGCGCTCCAGCGATAGGCAAGCCCCAGAACGAACTTATCATTAAACATAAAATTACCCGATACATCTACTTGTAAAGGTGCTCCTTCGACCATTTTTGTCAACAAGGCCGGTTTGAATTTTATGTATTCTAAACGATCTAGATTAAAGACATAACCAGCCATAAAATAATAGTTTATTTTATCTTTGAAGATAGCCGTATCACTGCGATTATCAGCATAACGGTTTGTTTCAATGAAATTTGGAACAGATAATCCTAAATAGGCACGGTCAGAATGCCAGTAAATTCCGGCTCCAACATTTGGTGTGAACTTGTTCTTTAAATCCTGAAACATCTCGTCGTTTTGATCTTCATAACTTAATTTACCTATATCAAGATTAAAAAGATTTGCCGTTGCTTTGATCCCGAATGAAAGCTTAAATGATTCTGAAGTTGGAATACTATAGGATAAATCTGCTGATAACGTATTTTCATTTGTTGGCCCGATTTTATCGTTTACCAATGAAACTCCTAACCCTAAATTACTGTTATTTAAAGGCGTATTTACTGAAAATGTACTTGTTTCAGGGGCTCCGTCAAGACCAACCCATTGTGTACGATATAATCCGAAAACACTCAGCACACCTCGAGAACCCGCATAAGCCGGATTGATTTCGATTGTATTGTACATATATTGTGTAAATTGAGCATCTTGCTGCGCTGAACACACAATGGTAAAAAACATAAAAATTAAACCTAATTTTTTCATCTTTAAGATTTTAAAAAACGGATTAGCTTGTAATAAGCCGTTTGTTTTTTTATTTATTAATATATAAATAACCTGATTTTTCGTGAGGATTAGAGCCGCTGTCTTTGTATTTCAGGATATAGAAATAAGTTCCTACTGGCAGTCCTTCTGATTGTTTCATCGTTGTACGGCCATATGAATATCCTTTAAACACTCTGTCTTCATTATTATAACGATCTATGTCGAAAACCAAAACTCCCCAACGGTTGTAGATTTCTACTGTATTATCTGGATAACATTCTAATCCCTGAATATAGAATCGTTCATTTTTATTATCACCATTAGGAGAAAAAGCGTTAAGAACATTAATTGTACATCCATTTATGTCTAATACTGTAGGTTTGTCACCAGCAACATTCTCATCATCAGAATTGTCTTCCACCGCTACTCCTCTTTCACTATTTCCTTTGACAACTGCCTGATTGCTTACTTTTCCGTTATTTATATCGGTTTGCGTAACTTTATATACTGCTGTAAAATTGGTTTCGTTTGATTGGTTTACATCTAAATCAATTGCTTGACCTGACATTACCACTCCCGGCAGCGGATCTGAAATTGTAATTCCTTTTAATGGTACATTTCCGGTATTGGTTACTACAAACTTGTAAGTGATTGTTTCACCTGCATTTGCAATTCCGTTACGATTTTCATCATTAAATACTGCTGTTTTGATAAGCGCAATAGCAGGAACTTCTACGAACACATTTAATGTTGCTGTACTGCAATTTGCAGGGTTTGCTTTTTCGCAAACCTGATATACTATTGTATAGGTTTTACCTGGTGTGTTTGGTTTAACATTTACAGTTCCATCAGCATTAAATTCAAAATTCGAATCTCCTGACTGATTGGTAATAATTACATCTGCCGGGTTAATAGGCAGGCCGTTTAACAAATCGTTGTCTAAAACATTTACAAACTCAAGTGAGCCATTTATTCCGTCAACTGCTATCAAAGCATCATCAGTTAAAACCAGTGGCTGCGCCGGATTTAATGGAGTTGTAGAATTTGAAACTATAACTTTGATAACTGCCTGACTGCAATTAGTTGAATTAATACTGCATATTTGATAGGTTAATTCATAAGTACCCGAAGGAGTTCCTGGTGCAACATTTACTGAACCATCTGCATTTAAAACCAAATTAGCATGTGGAACAATCGTGCTTAAAACTACATCAGCAGGATTAACCGGTAATCCGTTAAATGTATCATTATCAAATATTGTTATTGACGTTTTTGATCCTTTACTTGTGTCTAATGGTCCGGCAACATCATCTTTTGCTACAATTACAAAAGTTGGCCTTGCGTTACACTGCGCGGTTGCTGCAGGATAATTTACAGAAATGCTTGCTGTTGAATTAACCAAAAACTCCATTGTTACAGCAGTTTTTGTATTTTCAAATCCATCTGCTCCTTCTATCCATTGACCATTCGTTAATATCCATCCCGGCCAGTCAATTCCTTTTCCGCTGCCATCTACAATTGCGCCCGGCCATAAAATAGTACCACTCAGTGGTAAATCCGTTTGAGTCGCTACTACATTATTAGCACTGTCAATCCATTTAATCGTTAACAGATTTGTTGGCGTGAAGTTATCTGCCACAACCTTATAAGATACATAAGGAACATTGTCTGAACAATAACTGTCTGCTGTAACTGTTATCGTTGGTTCTTCAACTGTAACCTCTATTAATGCCGAACTGCAATTTGAAGGATTTAGTATTTCACAGATTTGATAGATCAATTCGTATGTTCCTCTTGGTGCATTTGCCTCCAGCGTAACTGTTCCGTCAGGATTTAAAGTTAAATACCCTTTTGGATCTGGAGTTAATACTGAAAGTTTTACATCATTTGGTACAACTGGTAAATTGTTATTTGTATCATTGGCAAAAACATTTATAATTGTTTTCGGCTGATTTGTTCCAACGACTGATGGAACTACATCAGGATTTGCCAGTAATTTTCCTCCTGTTACTTCAACCGTGCTTTTTGCCGTATCACAGTTTCCTGGATTTGTCACCTCACAGATACTGTATTCGATTTCATAAGTCCCGATTGGTGTACTGGCCGGAACCGTTACTCGTCCGTCTGATTTTAATACAAAACCTGCAGGAAGATTTACTTTTGTCAAAATAACTTCTCCAGGATTTGTTCCAATAACAGCCTGAACTCCGTTTAATTTATCATTTAAAATTACTGAAGCGTTTGTTGTTCCGCCAATGCTTCCATTTACCGAACCTAAGTTTTCTGCAACCGCGTCGATTGCTGGAGCCGTTACGGTAACTTTCACAACTGCTTCCGCACAATTGGATGCATTAAGCTTTTCACAAACCTGATACGTAAATTCATAATTACCTGCTGGTGCGTTGGCTTTTAATTCAATTGTTCCGTCTGGATTTAATGTTAAATATCCTTTTGGATCTGCTGTTGTTACAGAAAGATTTACTTCTGCAATATTGATCGAAGCATTGTCTTTTTTATCATTAGCCAGAACATTTACCAGAGTCTGGTTTTGAGCTGAACCTACAACTGCAGAAACTGAATCATCTTTTAAGTCGAATACCGAACCTGTTACTTCAACCGTGCTTTTTGCCGTATCACAGTTTCCTGGATTTGTCACCTCACAGATACTGTATTCGATTTCATAAGTCCCGATTGGTGTACTGGCCGGAACCGTTACTCGTCCGTCTGATTTTAATACAAAACCTGCAGGAAGATTTACTTTTGTCAAAATAACTTCTCCAGGATTTGTTCCAATAACAGCCTGAACTCCGTTTAATTTATCATTTAAAATTACTGAAGCGTTTGTTGTTCCGCCAATGCTTCCATTTACCGAACCTAAGTTTTCTGCAACGGCGTCAATTGCTGGAGCCGTTACGGTAACTTCTACTTTATTTGTACTGCAGTTTGTTGGATTTAAAAGCTCGCAGATTTCATACGTTAATTCATAATTTCCTGCCGGAGCATTTGCGCCTAAAACTGCATTTCCGTTTGCATCAATTGTTAAGTATCCTTTTGAATCTGTTCCAGGAGTCAGTTTTACATCTAACGGATCTAGTTTAGTTCCGTTTTTTGTATCATTATCAAAAACATTAATAAGCGTTTGAGATGTATTTCCTCCAACAACTGATCCCGCAGAATCTAAATTAGCTACTAAATCTGAAGCCGTTACCACAACTGTTGAAGTTGCTGTTGAACAGTTTCCTGCATTGTTATTATCGCAGATGGTATATTCTACATCGTAATTTCCCGCTTTTACACCTGCGCTTACCGTTATAGTTCCATCTGAATTTATGGTAAGTCCTGTTGGAGTCGTTGCTGTCAGCGTAAGTTGTCCCGGGTTTGCTCCGATTACAGCCTGAAGTCCGTTTAATTTATCTGATGCAATAAGCGATGTTGTTGTTCCACCGATCGTACCGTTAATTGGCCCCAAGTTTTCTTTTACTGCAAGGATTGAAGGAGCTGTTACCGTAACTTCAACTTTATTTGAAGAGCAGTTTGTTGGATTTAAAAGCTCGCAGATTTCATACGTTAATTCATAATTTCCTGCCGGAGCATTTGCGCCTAAAACTGCATTTCCGTTTGCATCAATTGTTAAGTATCCTTTTGAATCTGTTCCCGGTGTCAGTTTTACATCTGACGGATCTAGTTTAGCTCCGTTTTTTGTATCATTATCAAAAACATTGATAAGCGTTTGAGATGTATTTCCTCCAACAACTGATCCCGCAGAATCTAAATTAGCTACTAAATCTGAAGCCGTTACCACAACTGTTGAAGTTGCTGTTGAACAGTTACTTCCAGGATTGTTATTATCGCAGATGGTATATTCTACATCGTAGCTTCCAGCTTTTACACCTGCGCTTACCGTTATTGTTCCGTCTGCAGTATTTACTGTAAGTCCCGTTGGAGCTGTTGCTGTTAAAGTAACCTGCCCAGGATTTGATCCGATTACTGCTTGGATGTTATTTAATTTATCTGATGCAATAAGCGATGTTGTTGTTCCGCCGATTGTGCCGTTGATTGGACCCAAGTTTTCTTTTACTGCAAGGATTGAAGGAGCTGTAACTTTTACTTCTAAAGTTGCAGTACTACAATTTGAAGAATTTGAAGCTTCACAAATTTTATAATCAAATGAATATGTTCCTGCTGGTGTATTTGGCTTAACAGCAACTGTTCCACTTGTAGTATCAAAAGTTAAAACTGATGGCAATGTAGAAGCTAATGTTAAAACAACTTCACTTCTTACTACCGCATTACAGTTAAGCAAATCATTAGCTAAGACATCTGAAACAGCTGTTCCTCCATCATATCCATTTATTGATGCGACTTTATCATCATTAGCTATAATTGGTCCTACAACTTTTACATTCTGAGTACAAGTCTGCGTATTTCCTGCAGCATCTTTTGCTGTCCAGGTTACTGTTGTGTTTCCGATTGGGAAAACTGA
>NZ_MLFK01000005.1 GCF_001879205.1 Flavobacterium johnsoniae | reverse complement strand
GCAGAAACTACAACTGCTGCAGGACAGGTGATTGTTGGTTTTTGAGTGTCGTTAATAATTACTTTTTGAGTCGCAGTCTCTATGTTTCCACTACTATCACTAAAACTCCAATTAATAGTATAAGTGCCTTGAGCTGTATATGTCAATGGGTCGGTTGTTGTTCCGGTTACTGTCCCTGAACAATTATCCGTTGTTGTTGGAGCTGTTACAGTTGCAGAACATTGCGCTGTTATATCAGCTAAAACAGGTTTTACGGGTTTGTTAGTATCACTTACTTTTACTGTAGAAGCTGCTGAAGTTGTTTCGCATCCTGTTGAAGAATTTGTAATTTTTACTTTGTAATCTCCATCAGAATTTACAACTAACGTAGATGCTGTTTGACCAGAAATTTCAACATTATTTTTATACCAAACATACGTTGGTGAAGCAGCATTCGTTACCGCAGTTAAAGTAGTCGTGAAACAAGCCGTTAATGTTCCTGTTATCGAAGCAGTTGGTAATGGATTTGGTGTAGTTGAAACACTGGCCTTGTTATTATTTATATTACTATCTACTGTTGAAGCAGGCAATGCAGCTTCATTCATATAAACTCCAGATGCATTAACTTTTGCAATAATTTTTAATGTTTCTACAGCTCCTCCATTTACATCTCCAATACTCCAAATACCTGTTCCGGAATTGTAACTTCCAGTTGATTGTGTTGAACTAACAAAGGTATATCCTGTTGGAAGCAAATCATTTACTGAAACTCCCGCAGCGTTATTTACCCCTAGATTACTCAACTTAACAGTAAATTCTACATTAGATCCCACGCATGGTTTCGGATTATCTACTGTTTTTGTAACTCCTAAATCAGTACATAAAGTAACCGAAACAGGTTTAGATTGTGTTTGAGCACCACAGGTTAAAGTTGAAGCAACTGAATATGCACCTGTTTTAACAGCGGTATAAGTATCTGCGTTTGCTCCTGCGATTGCCACACCATTTAAATACCATTGGTAAGGAGAAAGTCCTGATTGAGTTTTTAATAACGCTGAATTATTTGAACAACCACCTCCTGAAATATAGGTAAAAGTTGGTTCTTCCGGCTGAACTGCAAAATTCGAGAAAAATCCTGCCATAGAGAAACCACCATCTTGCTGTACAATAGAAACTGTTAATTTAGCATTACTTTCTATAGTAAGAAAATCAGGGCTTCCTATTTGCTTACTATTAAAATTAATTAAATACCAGCCTGTTGTACCAATTTGATAACGTGGTGATATACCGGATACATTTGCAATATTATTTCCATTTACATTTACTACCTCTGATTGACTTCTTAAAAGAATATATCCAAAATAATCTAATGTACCTGTGCCATAATTTCTAAATTTTGCTGTCTCTATAAAATTAGATCCTCCACATTCAGATACTGGTGCAATTGTCGAAATATCAACCTCACATCTTTGTGCAGTTCCAGAATAGACTGCAACTCTTTTATCGGCAATAATATGAGAGGCTGTGAAACTTACGTCTTTAACACCATTAACAAAAGTATAAAATTTTCCTGCCTGCGCTAATTTTACTGTTTTTGTTCCAACTAAAGCTCCTGTAACTGAATAGCTTTCAATTGTCACATTTGTATCATCTTTAGTCGCTACAACGGTAGTTTGTTCTGCTGTATTATTTCCTGTTCCTCGTTCAAGAAAGTATTCCGTTCCAAGAACTGATTCGGGCGGAATTTGATTAAATGCTCCATCTCCACAGCCATCTGGTGTATCGATTGCAGCCGATGTATTCATAACACTCGGATTTGAAGATTCTACCAAAGTTCCAATAGGCGCTGTAAATAAATAACTTTGACCTGCCTTTAGCGTAACCGTTACAACATTGTCTAATTTTATAGATGTATCATTAGTAATAGCCATAATACTATAAATCGGGCGTTGATCACCTAATTCAGCAAAATTACCCAGCGATCCATCTCTGTAGTATCCAACTCTGTATCTAATTCCAATTCCTGCATCACCAAAGCTTGTTAAGGCCGCATTTCCTTTAATATCTTTATCGCTGCCCTCTCCACCTAAAGCATCAGAAGCAACATTTCTTAAATTTATTGATATTGGCTTACTTCCCGTAACTATTAATCCTGCCCCATTTAAGACAGTACTTAATTTATGTGCTGGTGCATCTTTAGGAAACCCTGCAAACCTATAAACTGCCGGAGTTCCTTTTTTGGCTGTCAGGGAATTTGTTACTAAAGTCCCATCACTTTTAAATATTTCAATTGTAACAGGAGCTACAGAATTTGTTGCAATAACAATTTCATTAGCTTTACTAAAATATTGCCAAGGGGCTGGTGCTATATAATGTTTTGTGTAAAATTGAGCTGAAGCGCTATAGCTGATTAGAATAAAAAATGAAATAAGAAAAATTGATTTAAAAGACTTAAATCCATTAAAAGTAAAGTTACGCATAGACAAACCCGGTATTAATTTGAGTAATAGAAATTATAGCTGAATTCCTTAAATCGGTTTTCAGATTATAAACGAGATACGAGAAAAATGAATGGATAGATTTTAGATAATTGAAAGTTTTTTCAATATCAGAAAAATAATGATGTAGCGTTTGGACCATAATGTTTTGGTTCAAGACACAAGTGCCTCTCGGTTAAATTAGTAGTTTTGGAGCGGCGAAAATATATAAACACCTCAATACTAGCCACATTAGTCGATAAACTACATGGAAAAACGTTGAAATACACTTTTAGTCGATATAAATTAACTTTAACGACCAAATAAAGATGATGATTTAACAATAAAACAACAGAAATTTCTTAATTTTTTAAAGAAAAATTAATTCATTTAGAATTTAGCAACAAAAAAGCAAATTTATCTTACAGAAAATATTTTTTACAAAATAAAAAACAACAACCAAATAGCTAAAAATCAAATACATAAGATTTATTTTTAGTAAACTAAAATAAAAGTAATTGCAGGTAAAAAAGACAGCTTTAACAGAAGTTATTCCAAAAATTTAATGTTACGTTTAAGCCCGTCAAACTTGGTTCTTTTTATAGGGGAATTCTTAAAAACAACTCGAAAAGTTTCTTCAGTAATCTCAGTCCAATCCTTTTTAGAAAAAGACAATAAATCCGGATTAGGATTGAATAATGGTTCTGAATGTGGTTTAGAAAATCGGTTCCAAGGACAGACATCCTGACAAGTATCGCAGCCAAACATCCACTCATCAAATTTTCCTTTCATATCATTCGGAATATTTTCTTTGAGTTCGATTGTATAATAAGATATACACTTGCTTCCATCCACAATATAGGGAGCAAGAATAGCCTGAGTAGGGCAAGCATCTATGCAAGCAGTACAAGAGCCGCAGTGATCTGTTACAGCATGATCATATTCTAAATCAAGATCCAGAATAAGTTCTGCAATGAAATAAAAAGAACCTACTTTCTGAGTTATTAAATTACTGTTTTTTCCTATCCAGCCCAAACCACTTTTTGCTGCCCATGCTTTGTCCAAAACCGGAGCAGAATCTACAAAAGCACGGCCAGAAACATCACCAATATTCTCTTGTATTGAATGAAGAAATTCTTTAAGCTTTTCTTTAATAACGAAATGATAATCCTGTCCGTAGGCATATTTCGAAATCTTATAAGCTTCATCATTTTGAGTTTCAGACGGAAAATAATTCAGTAAAAGAGAAACCACACTTTTAGCATCATCAACTAATAAAGTTGGATCTAAGCGTTTATCAAAATGGTTTTCCATATATGCCATTTGGCCATTATGATTATTGTTTAACCATTTTTCAAGCCGTGGTGCTTCTTGTTCCAGAAATCCTGCTTTAGATATACCACAAGAAATAAAACCTAATCTTTTGGCTTCTTCTTTTATAAATTTTGAATATATTTCTTTTGAATTGATACTCATCTTTTAGAAAATGAAACTTCGACATTAACAGGTTTTAAAGTAATCAATGGATTAAATTGTATAACATCATTATTAGACTTAATGACATATTTTTTTACAATTTGAGATATCGTTAAGCACATTTCATAAATGGCAAATCCGGTCCCGATACACATTCTTGGTCCGGCACCAAACGGGTAAAAATATTGCATGGACTCTTTTCGTTGTTCTCCAAGAAATCTTTCCGGAATAAATTCATCCGGCTTATTCCAGTATTTTGGATTTCGATGCAATTCGTAAAAAGAAACCCCAATTAAGGTATCTTTTTTAATTTTAAACTGAGCTAGAGAATCATCTTCCAGATTTTGCCTGTCGGTAATCCACGCAGGCGGATACAAGCGCATAGATTCGTTCAAAACGGCATTGGTGTATGTCATTTTTTGAAGCTGCTCTATAATGTTTTCCGTCTGCGATTCGATCTCGATGATTTCGTCAAATACTTTTTGCTGTACTTCCGGGTTACTGCCTAAAAGATGAAGCGTAAACGTTAAAGCATTTGCAGTTGTTTCATGTCCTGCAATAAACAAAACTTTAATTTCATCAATTAACTGTTCCATCGACATGCTTTCACCAGTATCTTCATATCTGGTTTCCAAAAGCATATTCAATAAATCATTTAATTCTTCCTTTGAGGCTTTTCTTTCTTCAATGATCTCCCGAATAATTCTATTATTCTCTTCAGCCAGACTAAGATGTTTTTTAACCTGACCGCTTAATGAAAACCACCAAGCTTTGTGCGGCAATCTAATTTCTTTAATTAAAAAATGCTGAACTTCTTCAATGATAAACTTTATGCGATGAAATTTATTTTCTGCTGTTGAAAGCTGAAATAATGATTTGGCCACTACATTAAATGCAAGCTGGCTCATAACAGGAAAAATGTCAATAGATTTATCCTCTGTTAAATTATCTATTTCTGAACTAATTGTTTTATTCATATTTTCTACCAGCTGATTCATCTTTTGTTTATGAAAAGCCGGTTGAATAAGACGTCTTTGTTTCAGCCAAAAATCACCATCACTGGTTAAAAGTCCTTTTCCTAAATATTTAGAAAGGTATACGGATTGAAATTTAGACTTATGATAATTCTTTTGGTTTTTAACTAAAATATACTGTGCAACTTCATTATCCCTTGACAAGATTATATACTTTGAGAAACCGATTCTAATAGAAAAAGAGTCCCCAAACTTTTCAAAATATCTTTTATGAAACGGAATAGGATTTCTACGAACACCTTCGGCATCCTTAAAAAATCTGATTATTGATAATTTTTCAGGGTAAGTATATTTTACATGATTGGACATAACAATTAGAATAAACCTCCTTGAATATTAGTGTTTATCTTTCCTAAATGTTTATAAGCTTTATCTGTAACTTCACGTCCGCGCGGTGTACGCATAATAAATCCTTCCTGAATTAAAAAAGGCTCATAAACTTCCTCAATAGTTTCACTGCTTTCAGATACGGCTGTAGCCAAAGTCGAAAGACCTACCGGACCTCCCTTGAATTTATTGATAATAGTTAATAATATCTTATTGTCCATTTCATCAAGTCCATGGGCATCTACATTAAGAGCTTTTAATGCATATCTGGCAATTTCCAAATCTATAGTTCCGTTACCTTTTATCTGCGCAAAATCACGAACTCTTCGAAGCAAGGCATTTGCAATACGAGGAGTTCCACGGCTGCGGCCCGCTATTTCAATTGCTGCTTCAAGATCAATTGGCATTTTTAATATCCCTGCACTTCTCTCCACAATAGTGGTTAAAAGTTCTGTAGAATAATATTGTAAACGAGATGAAATTCCAAAACGCGCTCGCATTGGAGCTGTTAACAACCCCGAACGTGTAGTTGCACCAATTAAAGTAAAAGGATTTAAATTAATTTGTACTGTTCTTGCATTAGGCCCGGATTCAATCATGATATCAATCTTGAAATCTTCCATTGCCGAATAAAGATACTCTTCAACTATAGGGCTTAAACGATGAATTTCATCTATAAATAAAACATCTCTTTCGTCAAGATTTGTCAGTAAGCCTGCTAAATCTCCCGGTTTATCCAAAACAGGTCCCGAAGTAATTTTGATTCCCACCTCCAGCTCATTTGCCAGAATATTAGCCAGAGTAGTTTTCCCAAGTCCGGGAGGTCCATGAAACAAAGCATGATCAAGTGCCTCACCACGCTGATTCGCAGCAGCAACAAAAACTTTTAAGTTTTCTAAAACCTGGTCCTGACCGGCAAAATCATCAAATGACAGCGGACGCAATCTTTTTTCAAGATCTAATTCTTCTGGGTTATATCCTTTTGTAGTAGGATCTAGATTTTCATTCATCCTACAAAGATATAGAAACTAATTAGTTTTGTAAAATAGTAAAATGATCTTTGAAACTTTAACTAAACAAAAAAGACTGTCATTGCTGACAGTCTTTTGATATTTTTAGTGGTGTAAAACTTCTTCACCTTCTTTCATTGGTACATTTTGAGGAACAAAATCTACATCATGATTTGGGTTACTGTAGTCATACGGCCAACGATATACATGAGGAATTTCACCTGGCCAGTTTCCGTGAATGTGTTCAACTGGAGTAGTCCATTCTAATGTTGTAGATTTCCATGGGTTCTGAACTGCTTTTTTACCGTAGAAAATACTGCTAAAGAAGTTGTATAAGAATACCAATTGGAAAACTCCACCAACAAGAGCAAATGTTGTAATTAAAACATTCACATTTTGTAAATCATCAAATAATGGGAAGTTAGTGTTTGTATAATAACGTCTTGGTAAACCAGCTAATCCGATAAAGTGCATTGGGAAGAAAACTCCATAAGCACAAACTGCTGTTACCCAAAAGTGAATATAACCTAAGTTTTTGTTTAACATTCTTCCGTACATTTTTGGGAACCAGTGGTA
The DNA here is from genome assembly GCF_001879205.1 of Flavobacterium johnsoniae. Lineage (GTDB taxonomy): Bacteria > Bacteroidota > Bacteroidia > Flavobacteriales > Flavobacteriaceae > Flavobacterium > Flavobacterium johnsoniae_A. Next base: position 920,139 of record NZ_MLFK01000005.1, on the reverse strand, counting down.
AATACCAGCAAACATTCCGTAAAGTGCAGAGATACCCATTACTAAGTGAAAGTGAGCAATTACGAAGTAAGTATCGTGAACGTTAATATCTAAAGTACTATCTCCTAAAATAATTCCAGTTAAACCTCCAGTAATGAAAGTTGAAACCATTCCGATAGAGAATAACATTGCAGGGTTGAATTGCAGGTTACCTTTCCATAAAGTTGTAATCCAGTTAAATGCTTTTACAGCCGATGGAATTGCAATCAATAAAGTTGTAAAGGTAAATACAGATCCTAAGAAAGGATTCATACCAGAGATAAACATGTGGTGACCCCATACAATAGTAGATAAGAATGCAATTGCAAGAACTGACATAATCATCGCTCTATATCCAAAGATTGGTTTACGAGAGTTCGTAGCCATAATTTCAGATACAAGACCCATCGCTGGTAAAATTACGATATAAACCTCAGGGTGACCTAAGAACCAGAATAAGTGTTCAAATAATACTGGAGAACCGCCTTGGTAATGTAAAACCTCTCCTGCAATATAAATATCAGATAAGAAGAATGAAGTACCAAAACTTCTATCAAAAATCAATAATAAAGCAGCAGATAATAATACCGGGAAAGAAATAACCCCGATAATAGCTGTTACGAAAAATGTCCAGATTGTAAGTGGAAGTCTAGTCATAGACATCCCTTTAGTTCTCAAGTTAATAACAGTTACAATGTAGTTTAATGATCCCATTAAAGAAGATGCAATAAAGATAGCCATTGAAACTAACCATAAAGTCATACCAGTTCCAGATCCAGGGATCGCTTGAGGTAAAGCACTTAATGGAGGATAAATTGTCCAACCTGCAGAAGCTGGTCCAGCTTCAACAAATAAAGAAGATAACATTACTACAGCAGATAAGAAGAACAACCAGTATGAAATCATGTTCATAAATCCAGAAGCCATATCACGCGCTCCAATTTGAAGTGGAATAAGTAAGTTACTAAAAGTTCCACTCAAACCAGCTGTCAGTACAAAGAATACCATGATGGTCCCGTGAATTGTAACCAAAGCCAGATAAATATCATTGGCCATTACACCATCAGGTGCAAATTTATCTCCTAATAAAACATTGAATATTTTAAAAGACTCTTCTGGCCACGCTAATTGCATTCTGAAAAGCAAGGACATTGCAATACCAATTACTCCCATAACAATACCAGTAATCAAGTATTGTTTAGCAATCATTTTGTGATCAATACTAAAAATATATTTAGTAATGAACGTTTCTTTATGATGATGTTCGTGCTCGTGATCGTGTCCGTGATCGTGACCGTGCGCTTCTGCTGACATATATGTGTACTTTAAATTTTCTTAATAATATTATTTCATAGCTACTTTAGCTACAGCTGCTTTTACAGTATCTACAACCGCTTTTACTGTATCTTTAATTTTAGCAGTAGTATCTGCAGCACCTTCAACTCCTTCAGCTGGTTTTTCAGCAGCAGCTGCCGCTTTAATATCCTGAGCCAAAGTTGTTTTTTCGCTTAACCATTTTTTATATTCTTCCGGAGTATCAACCACAACTTTCATTTGCATGTTATAGTGCGAAGCTCCACAGATTTTATTACATAATAATAAATAATCAAATGTATAAGGATCCAAAGCTGTTCCACCTTTAGCAACTAACTCAACGCTTTTTTCAGCTCTAAGTTTGTTGATGTGTGCCACTTTTTCAACCATAAATGGTAACTCTCTGTATTCAGCAGTAGTATAAGTTGGAACGAATGCAAATTCAGTAACCATTCCAGGAACACAGTTCATCTGCGCTCTAAAGTGAGGCATGTAAGCTGAGTGCAAAACGTCTTGAGAACGCATTTTGAAATGTACTTTTTTACCTTTAGGGATATGCAATTCAGAAACTACAATATCATCTTGAGAGTTAGGATCTGACATATCAACTCCTAATGTATTTACTCCTTCGATTAAACGTACGTTAGCTTTTCCTAAAACATTATCATTTCCTGCATATCTTGCAGTCCATTTAAATTGTTGTGCGTATAATTCAATTTCAACTACATCTTCATCTTTGTCAACAAACATAATATTATTCCAGGCATACAATCCATAAAGGATTAAACATGCTAAAACAACAGATGGAATAATACTCCAAATTGCTTCTAATTTATTACTATCAGCAAAGAATAATGCCTTTCTGTCTTTATGTCCTCTGTTTTTAAAAGAAAACCAATATAATAAACCTTGTGTAATAACCTGAACAGTAAAAATTAAAACCCAAGTAATATTCATTAAATTATCTACTAAAAGTCCATGCTCAGAAGCAGGAGTATGAAGTGCCAAATTACCCCATTTTAGTAAACCATAAATAGTAAATATATAAATGAAAGCTAAAAAGCCAAACATAATATATCCCTGAATGTTATTGTCATTATCTGATGCAACTTGAGAATCGTCCGAAGAAGATCCTACTTGAGTAAGATCAAATATCTTGGTCAATTGCCACAATGCAACTGCTAATAAAACTAAAACTATAATTACCAACAAACTTGTCATCTGTTTACTTCTTTAAATATTAATAATGAAAATGTTTACTTTCTTCAATGAAAGGATTTCTTTTTGCAAGCAAAGGAGATTTAGTTAATGCAGTAAATACAACAAATATAAATAAACCTAAGAAGAAAAGAATAGAGGCAATTTCAGGAACTCCGATAAACCATTTGTCTCCAACTGTACCAGGCATAATCATATTAAAGAAATCAACATAATGACCTAATAATATTACAACACCAGCCATAACAACAACCCAGTTAAGACGTTTAAAGTCAGTATTGATTAATATTAATAATGGGAAAACAAAGTTCATAACTACTGCACCAAAGAAAGGCAGGTTATATAATTGAATTCTTGTTACAAAATATGTTACCTCTTCCGGGATGTTAGCATACCAGATTAACATGAATTGAGAGAACCATAAATAAGTCCAGAAAACACTAATACCAAACATGAATTTAGCTAAATCATGAATGTGGCTTGTATTTACATATTCTAAATATCCTTTAGATTTTAAGTAAATCGTTACTAATGCGATAGCAGTAATACCACTTACAAAGAAAGAAGCAAATACATACCATCCAAACAATGTACTGAACCAGTGAGGATCAAATGACATAATCCAGTCCCAAGACATAATTGACTCAGAAACAATAAAGAAAACTAAGAATCCAGCTGACAATTTAAAGTTCTTTTTGTAATATAGATCATCGTTAGCTTCGTCTTGAGCTAAACAATTTTTTCTTGAATAATGACGATATAAATTCCATCCTAGTAAAAAGATACCAGCTCTAACGATCCAAAAAGGAAAGTTCAAGTAACCAGCTTTACCAGCAATAATTGCATCGTAATTAGCGCTTTTAGGATCAGTTACTCCTTCACCTAACCATACAAAAATATGATTAAAATGTAATCCGCATAAAACTAAGATTATGAAGAAGATGATAGAACCTGCAGGCAAATAAGCCGTAATACCTTGCATAACTCTAAATAAAACCGGAGACCAACCTGCCTGAGCAACTTGTTGAATAGCGTAAAACGCTAATGTTCCCATAGAAAGCAGTAAAAAGAAAATACAAGCAACATATAATGCTGACCAAGGCTTATTTTGTAATTGGTGCAATACGTGAGTTAAATGTTCTTCATGTTCATCGGCAGCGCCTACTTTTGCGTGCTCCCCGCCTTTATGTTCTTCATGTGAAGCCTCTGCAGCTTCGTGATGTCCTGCATCTTTATGAGAAGCCTCTGCAGATTCCCCATGTGCAGAACCATGAGAACCATGAGCATCTGCAGCTAGTATTTTTTCAACTTCTTGAATATCTTTAGGTGCACTTAAAAAACCATACCCAATTCCTAATAGGCCAAGAACCATTAGGATGATAGAAAAAGTTTTTAATTTACTTGAAAATGTATACATATCTATTACGATCAGTTTGTTCAACAATTATAATTGGCTTTTTAGTTTTAGAACATAGTCAGCAACTAACCAACGTTCGTGGGCACTTAATTGATTTGCATGTGAACCCATTGCATTTAAACCATAAGTTTCTACGTGAAAAATACTTCCTTCAGTGATTTCTCTGTCTTTATAGCTAGGTACTCCAAGAAATTTTTCTCTTTCAACCAATTTACCTTTACCGTTACCAGTTGCACCATGGCAGCTGATACAGTAAATTTCGAAAAGCTCTTTCCCTTTTCCAGAATTTCTGTCTTCTTCAGTTAAAGGAGATTTTAAATTAGCTTTTGCCAATTCATAACCTGCAGTAGAGTTTTCATATTCGTAAGGTTCAAAACCTCTATTAATAGTTCCTTCAACAGGAAGCTGTCCTTCTTTTCCTCCCTTAAATACTTTTGCTTCTGCATAAGGCTCATACCCTACAGACTCATACATATTTGGGAAATACTGATAGTTTGGTGCCGAATTATTGTGGCAAGATGAAACTAAAATAGTTATACCAACTAAAAGTGTTATTTTATATATCCTTTTCATAGCTACAATTAATTCTTTTCAATTACTTTAACTTCAACAGCTCCTGTACCTTCGAAAAAAGAAACAAGTTCTGCTTCGTTATCGTTTACAGCAACTTCCATTAAGAAATGGTCATCTGTTGTTCTTACATCAGGATTCTCAGCTTGCTTAAATGGCCATAATCTACTTCTCATATAAAAAGTGATTACCATTAAGTGCGCAGCGAAAAATACAGTCATTTCAAACATAATTGGCACAAAAGATGGCATATTTTGAATGAAACTAAAACTTGGTTTTCCACCAATATCCTGAGGCCAGTCATGAATCATAATATAACTCATCATTGTTGTTGCAACAGAAATACCAACACATCCGTATAGGAAAGCACAAATTGCTAATCTTGTTGGTGCTAAGCCCATAGCTTTATCCAATCCGTGAACTGGGAATGGAGTAAAAACTTCTTCAATATGATGATGAGCAGCTTTGGTTTTCTTTACTGCATCCATCAAAATATCATCGTCATTATAAATGGCGTATATTACTTTATTACTCATGATGTGAATCTTTATTTGCTCTTTCTCTAATGTAATTATCTCCTGTTCCTTTCAAAATCGTTTTTACCTCTGCCTGAGCAATTACAGGGAATGTTCTAGAGTATAATAAAAACAATACGAAGAAGAAACCAATTGTTCCAATGAAAATTCCAATATCCACAAATGTTGGTGAGAACATTGTCCAAGAAGATGGAAGGTAATCTCTATGTAAAGAAGTAACAATAATTACGAATCTTTCAAACCACATTCCGATGTTTACAACGATCGAAATAATAAATGAAAACATGATACTTGTTCTTAATTTTTTGAACCACATAAATTGTGGAGAGAAAACGTTACAAGTCATCATCGACCAATATGCCCACCAGTAAGGTCCGGTAGCTCTGTTTAAGAATGCATATTGCTCATATTCTACACCTGAATACCAAGCTACGAATAACTCAGTGATGTAAGCAACACCAACGATCGAACCTGTAATCATGATAATGATGTTCATTAATTCGATATGTTGTAATGTAATGTATGCTTCAAGGTTAGAAACTTTTCTCATAACGATCAACAATGTGTTTACCATTGCAAATCCTGAGAATACCGCTCCAGCAACGAAGTATGGAGGGAAAATTGTTGTATGCCATCCTGGGATTACAGAAGTAGCAAAGTCCATAGATACAATCGTGTGTACAGAAAGTACAAGTGGTGTAGCTAAACCAGCTAATACCAAAGATACTTCTTCAAAACGCTGCCAGTCTTTAGCTCTTCCGCTCCATCCGAAACTTAGGATAGAATAAACTCTTTTATTAAATGGAGTTATAGCTCTATCACGAAGCATTGCAAAGTCAGGTAATAATCCAGTCCACCAGAAAACTAATGATACCGAAAGATAAGTTGAGATTGCGAATACGTCCCAAAGCAATGGTGAGTTAAAGTTTACCCATAAAGATCCAAATTGATTTGGAATAGGTAAAACCCAGTATGCTAACCATGGACGTCCCATGTGAATAATTGGAAATAAACCTGCTTGAACTACTGAGAAGATAGTCATGGCTTCTGCAGAACGGTTAATAGCCATTCTCCAACGTTGACGGAAAAGTAATAGTACTGCAGAAATCAAAGTTCCAGCGTGACCAATACCAACCCACCAAACGAAGTTAGTAATATCCCAAGCCCAACCAACTGTTTTATTTAATCCCCATGTTCCGATACCGGTAGATACGGTGTAAATTATACAGCCTAACCCCCAAAGGAAGGCTATTAATGCGATTGAAAATACAATCCACCATTGTTTGTTTGCAGGCCCTTCAACAGGTGCAGCTACATCTACAGTTACATCATGATATGATTTATCACCTATAACTAAAGGTTTTCTAATGGGTGCTTCGTAGTGAGACGACATAATCCTTTATATTGTTTCTTAATTAATAATTTTACTAAGTGTTTCTAACTTTTACGTGATAGAAAACATTTGGTTTTGTACCAACATGCTCTAATAAATGATACATTCTTTCGCTTTCTGCTAATTTAGCAACTTCGCTTTCTTTATCATTTACATCTCCAAATACCATAGCACCAGAAGAACAAGCTGCAGAACAAGCACAAGCATTGTTGAACTCATCTTTTGCAACTACTCTACCTTGACGTTTAGCCTCAAGAATTACAGCTTGAGTACTTTGGATACAGAATGAACATTTTTCCATAACTCCACGAGAACGAACGTTTACGTCTGGGTTTAATACCATACGACCTAAATCATCATTCATGTGATAATCGAATTCACTGTTTTTGTTGTACAAGAACCAGTTGAAACGACGAACTTTATATGGACAGTTGTTAGCACAGTAACGAGTACCAACACATCTGTTGTATGCCATGTGGTTTTGACCTTGACGACCGTGAGAAGTAGCAGCAACCGGACAAACTGTTTCACAAGGTGCGTGGTTACAGTGCTGACACATTACAGGCTGGAATGCCACTTGTGGGTTATCTCCAGGTTTTTCCATTTCATTAAATGTAGATAATGAACTAGACAAACCAGCAATACTTTCTTTTCTTTCGTTATCACCTTCAAAAGTGCTTTCAGAAGAATAGTATCTGTCAATACGCAACCAGTGCATATCACGGCTTCTTCTAACCTCTGCTTTACCAACAACTGGTACGTTGTTTTCAGCATGACAAGCAATAACACATGCACCACATCCTGTACAAGCATTCAAATCAATCGAAAGATTGAAGTGGTGTCCTGTTGAACGATCAAATGATTCCCATAAATCTACAGTAGTAGCTTCTACTTCCTGGTGATCTAAAGATACCATTGGCTGCTCGTTCCAATGTTTAGCATCCTGAGTATTGAAAATCTCTAAAGTAGTTTCTTTAATGATATCTCCTCTACCCATTAATGTTTTCTGTCCTTGAACACAAGCAAACTCATGTTCTCCATTTGCCTTAGCAATAGAAACAGTTTGAACACTATTAAAATTTTTATATAAAGCGTAAGCATTTAAACCTACCTGCATTTCTTCTTTTAAAGCCGCTTTACGACCGTAACCAACAGCTAAACCAACTGTACCAACAGCTTGTCCTGGCTGAACAATTACCGGAACATTTTCCAGTTTAGTTCCGTCAGCAGTAGTAATAGTAGCATAACTACCATTTAAACCACCATTTGCAACAATTTCGTTTGATAAATTGAATTTCTTAGCATCTGCATTAGAAACTGTAACATAGTTATCCCAAGAAACTCTCGTAATTGGATCTGGAAATTCTTGCAGCCAAGGGTTATTTGCGTGCTGTCCATCACCCATACCTGTTTTAGTATATAAAACTAATTCAAGTTCTCCGGCAGCTTTTGATCTTGAAAGTACATTTGCAGCACCAGCGAAATCATAAGAACCACCAGCTAAAGCAGTAGAACCAACAACAAAAACACCATCGTGTAAAACTTTATTCCAAGAAGAACCAGCAATTATACCAGCTGAATTTGCTTTTAAATAATCATAAAAACTTCCAGCAGTACCGTTTAAAGATAATAAAACGTCTTGAAATTGTTTTGTATTAAAGATTGGACGAATAGTTGGCTGTGTTAAACTATAAGTACCTTTTGTAATTTCTACATCTCCCCAAGATTCTAAGAAATGAGGTGCCGGAGCAGCGATTGTAGCTATAGAAGCAGTTTCATCTTCTTTTAAAGAGAAAGCAACTGATGTTTTAACTTTTTTCAATCCAGATACAAAAGAAGCTGAGTCAGCTAAAGTATAAACCGGATTAATTCCACTCATTATTAAAGTATGAACACTTCCTGCATTCATATCTTTTACTAATTGTGACACAACAGCATTAGAACCTTTTCTGATTTGTCTAGTTCCAGCAGTAGTAAATGCTTCACTAGCCAATGCCTGATTAATAGCCAAAACTAATAATTGTGCATTTTTATCTTCGATTCCAGATACTAAAATTCCTTTAGCGCCTGCTGCTTTTAACTGCTGAGCTGCTTTAACAACTTCCGCTTTAAATTTAGCATCTAAAGTAACCGGAACTGAAGCACCTACAACAATATTATATATTTGAACTAAAGCTTGTTTTTGATCTGCAGTTGTCATTGGAACACGCTTATCAGCTGCTGCTCCTGACAATGTCATATTTGATTCAAACTGAAAATGACGAGACATTTTTCCGTTTTGAGGAATACGTCCTTTTGCATATCCAGCATCATATCCGCCACCTTGCCAGTCTCCTAAGAAATCAGCACCAACAGAAACGATTAAAGAAGCTTTTGAAAAATCGTAATCTACTAAACCTCTTTCACCATAAACAGCTTCAAAAGCATCTAAAGCTTCAGATGAAGAAACCGCATCATAAACAACATGTTTAGCGTTTGGATTTTTAGCAATAAACTCACCTATTAATTTCTCAGTAGATGGACTTGCTAATGTATTTGTCAACAATACTACTTGACCTCCTTTTGCTTTTGCATCAGCCAAGCTTGATTTAATTTTTAAATCAACTGCTGACCAGCTGCTATTTTTTCCATCCAATTTAGGTTCTTTCAAACGCATACTATCGTATAATCCTAAGATAGATGCATGAATTCTAGCATTGGCTGAAAACTTAGCTCCAGAAATAGTATTGTTCTCAATTTTAATTGGACGGCCCTCACGAGTTTTTACCAAAAGGTTAGCAAAATCAAAACCATCAAAAACAGTAGTTGCATAATAATCTGCAACACCAGGAATGATTTGCTCCGGTTGTAATACATAAGGGATAGACTTGTGCACAGGACCTTCACAAGCAGCAAGTGTAACTGCCGCAGTACTAAATCCTACGTACTTTAAAAAGTCACGACGTGAAGTTCCAGAAGAAGCCAAAGCATCTGCATTTCCTAAGAATTCATCAGTAGGAATCTCTTCAACAAATTCGTTATTTCTAAGCGCCTCAACAATAGAACTATTTTCTAGTTCCTCAACACTTTTCCAGTATTTTTTGTTTGATGACATTGTATATAAATATTAAAATCTTAATAATTCGATTAATAGTGGCATTTACCGCATTCTAAACCTCCCATTTGCGCTGCAGTTAATTTCTCTACACCGTATTTTTTAGAAAGTTCAGCATGAATTTTGTCATAGTAAGCATTTCCTTCCATCTTAACATCAGTTTTTCTATGGCAATCAACACACCATCCCATTGTTAATTTAGAGTATTGCTTCATGATTTCAAATTCCTGCACTGGACCGTGACAAGTTTGACATTCAACTCCTGCAACAGAAACGTGTTGTGAGTGATTGAAATAAACAAAATCAGGAAGATTATGAATACGAACCCATTTTACTGGCTGTGTTTTTCCAGTATAAGCCTGTTTAGTCTTATCCCATCCAACAGCATCGTATAATTTTTGAATCTGAGCATCGTAAAACGCTTTGCTGTATTCAGCAGTAGCAGTAGTTTCAGCAACTTCAGAGATGTTTTTATGACAGTTCATACAAACATTTAAAGAAGGAATACCAGCAGTTTTACTTACACGTGCAGCAGAGTGACAATATTTACAATTGATCTCGTTATCTCCAGCGTGAATTTTGTGCGAATAGTGAATTGGCTGAATTGGCTCATAATTTTGATCAACACCTACTTGCATTAAGTATCCGTAAACAAAATAACCACTAGCCAAAAGCAAGAATATAGAAGTAACTAATACTAAAAATTGGTTTTTAGCAAAAGCTTTCCAGATAGGAGTTCTACCTTCTTTTGGAGCAACTACAATACCATTATTACTAGCTACTTTAGTTAATACTTTGTTCACCATGAACAACATAACTACTAAAATAGCCATTACAAGAGCAAGAGCCCCTAAAATAACATTATTAGAAATTCCACCACCGTCAACTTGAGTTCCCGGAGGAGTAGCAGGACCGCCTGCAGCTGCAGCCGGCTCAGCTTTTACTTCAGAAGTATAAGCGATAATATTATCAATATCACCTGTAGATAATTGAGGGAACGAAGTCATTACTGCCTTGTTGTTTTCCTCGAAAAGTTTAACAGCAACAGGATCTCCTGATTTAATCATATCAGAACTGTTGTGTACCCATTTGTAAATCCAAGCCATATCGTGCTTAGAGGCAACACCTCTTAAAGCAGGACCGGTTGATTTAGCATCTAATTTGTGACATGCAGCGCAATTTGCATTAAAAAGTTCTTTCCCTTTTACCGGATCACCACCTGATGTTGCAGCGGGCGCAGCAGCAGCTTCAGTCGCCGCAGGAGCTGCAGCAGGATCTTGAGCAAATGAAGTTAGGGAGAAAATTAACGTTAGCGATAAACTAAGTAATAATTTTCTTGAGATCGAATTATGGTTACCCACCTTTTTCATATAGTATAATAATTATCTACTAATTTTTGGTATGATTTTTTCTGTAATAAATCAGACTAAAATTAATACCTTCTTTTAAAACTTGCACAAAAATACGACTTATGAACTATTCTCAAAACCTTAAAATAGTCTTAAATATCAATTTATATCAATTCTAAATAATATTAAAATTTTACATACAAACTTTAAATAGTATTTTTGCATAAAAACCATCACATTATGAGAATTTTAACCTCGACAAAAAACGTTTTCTTAACATTAACAATGTTCACATTAGCATATAATATTGATGCTCAAAGTCAAAATTTAACACTGAATCAAGACCCTAAATTTGAGCAGTTATTGAACGAAAAACGTAAATTTAACACATCAATCAGTACAAACGATTCTTATAGAATTCAAATTTTCAGCGGCAAGAGCGATGAGGCAAAAAAGATATTATCTGACTTTAAGAGAGAATACACAAACATTGACGGCACAATAATTTTTAATACCCCGAATTACAAGGTTATTGTTGGAAATTTCAAATCAAGAATAGAAGCCGAAAGAAATTTAGCCGACATCAGAAAAAAATATAAAAGTGTTTTTTTACTAAAACCTGGAAAATAAGCAAATAACATCAAAAAAATAAAAAAAGCGAGATTAGTGTCTCGCTTTTTTTATTGAAAACATCGAAAACAATCAAAAAATAAAACTATCTAAACTAATACAATTCAGATTTAATAAATTTTGATACAATAAAAAACACATAAATATTATCCAATTACTCCTCAACTCCCCAGCTAAAACCAATTCAAAAATTCAGCAACTCTTGAAAAGAGGAAAAATCACAATCATATTAACAAACCTACAATCATAAAAAAAAGCCTCAATTACCATTGAGACTTTTTTACATATTATTCAGGGAAATTGCAATTCTTAGATTGTCTTTCTAAATAGAAACGCAACCACAATTAATTCACCACTTTAATTCCGTTTGCCAAAAACCTTACTTCTTCTTTTGGCATATTAATAGCATCTATTTCAGCTTTTGTCTTTTTAGCATCTTTAGCATAATGTTTCAGCTCATCAACAGAGGTCACTTTTCTTTCAGCACTACCTTCTAAAACGACATTTTTACCCTTTAATGCAGTTGGAACAAAAAAAGCATAATCTTTCATTTTTACAAAGAAAGAAGACCCATCGTCTGTTTTTATAGTTAACCAGCATCCTCTTTTTTTACAAACATCAGTCACTTCTCCTCTAACAGCAATATTATCTCTCTTTTTTACATCCTGCAATACACTCTCTAGCTTCTCAACAGAAATTGCATTATTAACTGAAGCAACCGAAACATTTTCTCCGTAAAAATCCCCTTCTATCGCATTACCAACAGGCGGTGATGGTTTTTCAACAGCTTCCTGTGAAAAAGACAACGAAGAAAAACTTATAAAAAGAAGAGCTGTATATATCGATAATCGTTTCATATTTGTATAATTATCCCCAAAAATAACATTAAAATCCCAAATAAAACAAACCTATTCAGAAGGATTAAACCCAACTTGGAGTATTTCTTTTTTAACCTGTTCTATATCCATAAGAAAAGCCCGATTATTAAAAAGACAATCAACTGTTGCCTTTCCCATAATTCTCCCCATCTCTACATCACTATGCCAATGCGCATTGCAAATTACACGACTTTCTCCAAAGTCATGTCCTCGCTGCAATATTGCTTCTTTATTATGAGGAAAAATTTCAATTAAAATTAATGACCACGCACTGCCAACCGCAGCATGACCAGATGGAAAAGAACCAACCTTTTTTAAAACTTCTTCCTGATCAGGCGTGCAGGTCTTTTTGTTATTAACAACAAACGGACGTACACGATTATAATAATTCTTTGCCGCATAGGTTGACAGCCCTGCATCTGTCATTACTCTACGCATAAAAGTATAAAATTTAGGTGTTTTTTGCTCATTAATTTCAATTCCTAATACCGCTTCAAAACATTTGGCGGCAGTAGGAAATGACAAATCTGCATCGCTGGCCGCTTTTAGAAAGCGAATCTTGTCATTAGACTCGACAGCTCTTTTTGCATATTCCAAATCAATTTCATAAGCCTGAGACGCAATCTCCGGAGGCGGTGACAGCGACGCCAAACTATTAGGCATTTCTTCTTCAGACAAATATCCATACAACAAACCCGGCATGACCGCTCTAAGCTCTTCAACTGTTGTAAATTTAGAAACAACATTATTACGCTTAAATTTTTTATAAACAAACGTATTAATAATCTGAATTATTTTTAATCCCATACCCAACTATTACCATTTACCTGTTTACCCTTAAAACCACAGTCAATCCATTAGGATATTTTTTTTAATCGAATAAACTTTACGCCGATCAGCTAAAGCTTTTAAAACTATTCAATATCAAAAAAAACCAAAACAAAGAAATAAATAATTCAGCAATCAAAATACATCTGTTTTTTACTATTATGTTTCATATTATAAATTGCAACATATTTGTTTTCAATTCTAAAATATACTAAACAAAAAAAAATCCCGATTGCTCGGGATTTTATATATTAAAACAGAATACTTTTATTTCAACTTCTTTTTGATTGCCACTTCGTGGTAAGCCTCAATAACATCATTCATTTCGATATCATTAAATCCTTTAATTTGAATACCACAATCGTAACCTTTACTAACTTCTTTAACATCGTCTTTGAAACGCTTTAAAGCAACTAGCTCACCTGTATGTACTACAACTCCATCTCTAATAACTCTAATTTTAGAGCTTCTTAAAATTTTACCATCAGTTACCATACAACCAGCGATAGAACCTACTTTAGAAATTTTGAAAATCTCACGAATTTCAGCAGTTCCTAAAATTTCTTCTTTCATTTCAGGAGCTAACATTCCTTCCATTGCATCTTTCAAGTCGTCGATCGCAGCGTAAATGATAGAGTAGTAACGGATATCAATTTCTTCTTTATCAGCAAGCTGTCTTGCATTTCCTGCAGGACGAACGTTAAATCCAATAATGATCGCATCAGATGCAGAAGCCAGCATAACATCTGTTTCTGTAATTGCTCCAACACCTTTATGGATGATATTAATTTGAATTTCTTCTGTCGAAAGTTTAGAGAATGAATCTGATAATGCTTCAACAGATCCATCAACGTCTCCTTTAAGAATAACATTTAATTCTTTAAACTGACCAAGAGCGATACGACGTCCAATTTCATCAAGTGTAATATGTCTTTGTGTACGTACAGATTGTTCACGCATTAATTGAGAACGTTTAGATGCAATTTGTTTTGCTTCTTTTTCATCTTCAAACACATTAAACTTATCACCTGCTGTAGCAGCACCGTCTAAACCTAAAACTGATACTGGAGTCGAAGGACCTGCTTCTAAAACAGTATGCCCTCTTTCATCATGCATCGCCTTAACTTTACCATGGTGTTTACCAGCTAACATATAATCTCCAATTTTTAAAGTTCCATGTTGAACTAAAATTGTAGAAACATATCCTTTTCCTTTATCTAAGAAAGCTTCAACTACAGTTCCTTGTGCCGCTTTATTAGGATTAGATTTTAAATCTAAAATCTCTGCTTCTAATAAAACTTTTTCAAGTAATTCTTTCACGCCTAATCCTGTTTTTGCAGAAATATCATGCGATTGAATTTTACCACCCCAGTCTTCAACAAGTAAATTCATACCTGCTAATCTTTCTTTAATCTTATCAGGGTTCGCATTTGGCTTATCCACTTTATTGATTGCAAATATAATTGGCACATTTGCCGCTTGTGCGTGGCTGATTGCCTCTTTAGTTTGCGGCATGATATCATCATCCGCTGCAATTACAATAATAGCGATATCTGTAACCTGAGCTCCACGTGCACGCATTGCGGTAAACGCCTCGTGACCCGGAGTATCCAAGAATGCTATTTTCTGACCATTATCAAGAGTTACTCCATAAGCTCCAATGTGCTGTGTAATACCTCCAGACTCACCAGCGATAACATTTTCTTTACGGATATAATCCAGTAAAGATGTTTTACCGTGGTCAACGTGTCCCATTACAGTTACAATTGGCGCTCTTGTTACTAAATCTTCTTCTTTATCTTCAACAACTTCAATCGCTTCTTCGATATCAACTGTTATAAATTCAACTTCATAACCAAACTCATCAGCAACGATTGTTAATGTTTCAGCATCTAAACGCTGATTCATCGTTACCATGATACCAAGAGACATACACGTTCCAATTACTTTAGTAATCGGCACATCCATCATGATAGCAATTTCACCTACAGTAACAAATTCTGTAACTTTAATAGTTTTACTTCCTTCGTCAAGAGCTCTTTGTTCATCATCAGATTTCTGACGGTGCGTTTCTCTTTTATCTCTTCTATATTTAGCAGCTTTTGATTTACCACCTTTCCCTTGAAGTTTTTCAAGAGTTTCTCTAATTTGGTTTTTTACTTCTTCTTCAGTAGGCTCTACTTTTGCCACAATTGCAGGACGGTTTCCTTTTACAAAACCTGGTCTTGCACTTCTGTTAGCATTAAAACCACCACCAGTATTTGGTGTAATTTTATTTGGATTTGGTGTTCCCGGCGCATTTCCTGTTGCAGGTTTTGGCGCACCCGGCGCACCAGGCTTAGGAGCAATTCTTTTACGCTTGTTTTTATTAGCGTTATTATTATTTCCAGCTCCAGGCGCTCCTGGTTTATTAGGAGTAATTTTTGGATCTTCTTTTTTCTTTTTAGGCTTGTTAAATTGAGATAAATCAATTGTTTGTCCTGTAAGAGTAGTTCCAGATAATTTTTGATATTGAGTAGTGATGGTTTCCTCAGCAGTTGCAGGATCAGTTGAAACAATTGGTTCCTGCGCTGTTTTAGAATTCTCAGCTTTAACTTCTTTTTTCTCTGTAATAATAGGTTTTTCTACCTTTTTCTCTTCAGAAACTACCGGAGCAACTGGCTCTGATGGTGTAATTTCTTTTTGAACAGGCTTTTCTGGTTGAGATGGAGTAACAGATTTAGGCTCTTCAGCTTTAACCGGCTCTTCCTGAGGAACAGCTGCAGGTTTCTTTGGATTTAAATCAATTTTACCAACTTGAACAGGCCCGGTTACAACAGCTCTCGCTTTAATGATCTCTTGTTGTTTCTGACGCTCTTCGTCTTGTCTGCGTTTGTCCTCAATTTCTTTCTCGCGCTCAACACGCAATGCTTCTTTTTCTTTTCTTTTCTCTTCTCCTACTTCTTTAGAAGCTTCCTTATTCCCCTTATCGCCCGCAAATTGGCTTTGCAGGATATTAAATTCACTATCAGAAATTTTAGCATTTGGATTTGCATCAATAGCAATTCCCTTATCTTTTAGATAATCAACAGCTCTTTCTAACGAGATATTTAATTCCCTTAAAACCTTGTTTATTCTTATTACTCTCTCTTCAGACATATAACCTTTTTATTATTACCTTTTTCGTTGTGTTGTTAGAGTAGATAACTAGCTATCAAACTCTTCTTTTAGTATTTTCATAACATCAAGAATTGTTTCCTCTTCTAAGTCTGTTCTTCTTACTAAATCTTCTACCTCTTGTTTTAAAATACTTCTAGCCGTATCTAAACCAATTTTTGCAAATTCTTCGATAACCCAGCCTTCGATTTCATCTGAAAACTCTGTTAATTCAACATCGTCGTCGTCTTCACCATTTGCAGTGTCACCTTCTCTGATTACATCTAATTCATAACCCGTTAACTGACCAGCCAATTTAATATTATGACCGCCTCTACCAATTGCTTTAGAAACTTCTTCCAACTTCAAGAAAACTTCAGCTCTTTTGTTTTCTTCGTCAATCTTGATAGAAGAAACTTTAGCAGGACTCAACGCTCTTGTTATAAACAACTGGATGTTGTTTGTGTAATTAATTACGTCGATATTTTCGTTTCCTAATTCACGAACAATTCCATGAATACGAGATCCTTTCATACCAACACACGCTCCAACCGGATCAATTCTATCATCATAAGAATCTACAGCAACTTTTGCTTTTTCTCCCGGGATACGAACTACATTTTTAACTGTAATCAAACCGTCGAATACTTCAGGGATTTCCTGTTCAAATAATTTTTCTAAAAACTTCTCAGAAGTTCTAGACATAATAATCTGTGGTTTGTTCCCTTTTAATTCAACACTTTCAATAATTCCACGAACATTATCTCCTTTACGGAAAAAGTCAGATGGAATTTGTTTTTCTTTTGGAAGCACAATTTCGTTTCCTTCATCGTCTACTAAGATAACAACTCTAGGTCGAACGTGATGCACTTCGGCAGTATATATATCACCAATAATATCTTTAAATTGCTTGTAAAGATTTGTATTATCGTGTTCGTGAATTTTAGATATTAAGTTTTGACGCAAAGCCAAAATAGCTCTTCTTCCTAAATCAATCAATTTTACCTCTTCAGAAACTTCTTCACCAATTTCAAAATCCGCCTCAATCATTCTTGCTTCAGTCAAAGTAATTTCTTCGTTCTCAAAATCAAGATCTTCATCAGCAACGATAACCCTTCTTCTCCATATCTCCATATCTCCTTTATCGGGATTTATAATGATATCGAAATTATCATCAGAACCGTATTTTTTCTTCAATGCATTTCTAAACACGTCCTCTAAAATTGCCATAAGCGTTACACGATCAATAAGTTTATTATCTTTAAACTCTGAGAATGAATCGATTAATGCTAAATTTTCCATGCGAATTCTTTAATTAAAATGTTACTGTAACAACTGCCTCTTTAATTTCTGTATAAGGTATTTGTTGTTCTTTTTGAACTGTTTCTTTTCCTTTTCCTACTTTTTTCGGTTCTCTTGCCTCCCAAGACAAAATTATAAAAACATCGTTAGCTTCTACTAATTCTGCTTCAATTTTTTCATTATTTGTAGTAACAATCAACGTTCTACCAATATTTTTCTTGTATTGTCTGATCAATTTTAAAGGAGAACCTACTCCAACCGATGCTACTTCAAGCGAAAAATCCTGCTCTTCACGATCCAGATTATTCTCGATTGCACGACTGATATCAATACAATCCTGAAGCGCAACCCCATTATCTCCGTCTAAACCAACACTAATTTTGAAAGAATCCGAAACAGCAAGATCAATCAAAAAGATCGATGGCTTTTCCAGAAGAGCTTCTGTAATTAATTCGTTTACTTTTTCCTTAAATGTCATAATTTTATAAAAAGAGGGGACACTTAGTCCCCTCATTATTTAGATTTTAATAAATAACGGTGCAAATATAGTGATTTTTTTATAAATCAAATAAATAGATTGCTGCAAAAATATTTCCTACCTTTATTATAGCAAAGATTAACTATTTTTCAACCCCCTTAACTCTAAAGTCATGAAACGAATTTTAGTACCTACTGATTTTTCAGAACACGCCGAACATGCGTTAAAAGCAGCCGCACAAATCGCCAAAAAGAACGGTTCTGAAATCATTATTCTACACATGCTCGAATTACCGCACCAGACAAATGACGCAATATTTGGCGGTGTAAGCATTCCTGAAACAATGCTTTTTATGCAAAAAGCAAACGAAATGCTGGACAAAATATCACAAAGCTCATTCTTAGAAGGAATTTCAATTACAGAGGTTGTAAAAATGGACAAACCAATTCACGGAATCACCCAAATAGGCAAAGAACAGGACATAGACTTAATTGTAATGGGTTCTCACGGATCTTCGGGCATTGAAGAATTACTAATTGGATCAAACACAGAAAAAGTTGTTAGAAACTCCGAAATTCCAGTACTGGTCATCAAAAAAGACGTTCCCGATTTTAAAGTTGAGAACATTGTTTTTGCATCAGACTTTACCGAAGAAACCAAAAAACCTTTTCAAAAACTTTTAAACTTCACAAAATTCTTTGATGCAAAAATTCATTTGGTTTCAATCTGCACTCCAAACAGCTTTAAACCTACACATACAGCCGAAAAAGCAATAAAAGATTTCGCAAGTGAATTTAACCTCAGTAATTATTCAACAAACATTTACAACGACACTAATATCGAAAAGGGAATTATCAATTTTTCAAACAGCATAAATGCAGATATTATTGGAATGTGCACTCACGGAAGAACCGGTTTTGCGCATTTTTTTAACGGAAGCATCAGCGAAGGCTTAGTCAATCATGCAGTAAGACCTATTGTAACGCTTAAAATCTAAAACTGCACCATATAAAACACAAATACATTACCTAAATTTACTCCATAAAAAAAGCCTCTCGATTGAGAGGCTTTTTATGTTGGTCTACTAGGACTCGAACCTAGAAAGACTGCACCAAAAACAGTTGTGTTACCATTACACCATAGACCAGCAGTGCTGTTAAGCGGGTGCAAAATTAAACCTTTATTTAATTTATGCAAATTTTTATGCAAACTTTTTTACATAAAAAAAAAGCCTCTCATTTCTGAGAGGCTTTTTATGTTGGTCTACTAGGACTCGAACCTAGAAAGACTGCACCAAAAACAGTTGTGTTACCATTACACCATAGACCAGCAGTGCTGTTAAGCGAGTGCAAATTTAAGGTTTTATTTAGTTTGCACAAACTTTTTAATCAAAAAAAATCATTTTTTTTGATTTTTTTTACTTTCAAACCACAAACATTCTCAAAAGCACCTTATAACCAACACATTAATCTTTAGAGATACTTTTATAGATTTTTTTGTTAATGCTCGTTTCTTTACATAAAAAAACATTTTCTTTGTAGGATTGAAAACATACAAAATTTTAATACCTAAATATGGCACAATTCAATTTCAATAAATGGAATACAATTATTGGTTGGTTTGCATTTGCAATCGCTTTAATTACTTACACACTAACTGTTGAACCTACAATGAGCTTTTGGGATTGTGGCGAGTACATTGCCACAGCAGCTAAACTTGAAGTTGGCCACCCTCCCGGAGCACCTTTATTCCAAATGATGGGCGCATTCTTTGCCATGTTTGCAATAGATGCCCAGCATGTAGCCGTAATGGTTAATATGATGTCTGTTTTCTCTAGCGCATTTACAATCTTATTTATGTTTTGGTCTTCTTCTATGATTTTAAAGAAAATTGTAGCTCGTTTTGCCGAAATTGACCAAAACAATTCAATCGTTATTTTAGGAAGTTCTTTTGTTGGAGCATTAGCTTATACTTTTTCTGACAGCTTTTGGTTTAATGCTGTCGAGGCAGAAGTTTATGCAATGGCTTCTCTTTTAATCGCATTACTTTTCTGGCTTGGTTTACGCTGGGAACAAGATATGGACAAACCAAAAGGAAACAAATGGTTATTAATCATTTCTCTGGTTGTGGGTCTTTCATTTGGAGTTCACTTTATGGCTTTATTGACCATTCCTTCAATTGGTTTTCTTTACTATTTTAAACATTACGAAAAAGTTACCATCAAAAACTTTCTTATTGCAAATGTTGTTGTAATTGGAATTTTGT
Source organism: Flavobacterium johnsoniae (assembly GCF_001879205.1). Classification (GTDB taxonomy): domain Bacteria; phylum Bacteroidota; class Bacteroidia; order Flavobacteriales; family Flavobacteriaceae; genus Flavobacterium; species Flavobacterium johnsoniae_A. The sequence continues at coordinate 899,714 of NZ_MLFK01000005.1, read as the reverse complement.
TGTTTATCTTCAAATTACTGCTGCCTTTAACAATGGCTTTCTTCGGTAAAACCGAAATTTTCATGGTTAACAGCTTAGGATTACCATTTAATTCAGGAACTATTTTCGTGACTTTATTGCTGATTGCTTTTTTCTATTTCGGATTAAAATTCACCAAACAAAAAGGATTGATTTTTTACAATACCATCATTCTTTGTACCTTATTTATATTAATTGGTTTCTCTACCTGGATGATGCTTCCTGTTCGCGCAAATGCCAATACAGTAATTAATGAAAACAAACCATCAGATGCTGCCGAGGTTTTAGCCTACTACAATCGTGAACAATATGGTGTCAATCCTTTATTCTACGGCCCTCAATATACGGAAGTTTTTGCTGGTCTTGATGCTAAAACTCCGTATTTAGACAAGAAACCTAACTACGAAAGAGACGATAAAACTGGTAAATATATTATTACCAATAATTATAAAAACGCAGAACAAAACAGCGACGACAATCAAAAAGCAATTCTGCCAAGAATGTGGAGCACCGAAACAGGACACATTCAAAACTACATCAGCTTTACAAATCCGCCAAAATTCAAAATCAATCCTAATTATAATTACGAAGATGATTTAGGAAAATACGGAATCGATGCCAGCCAGTTAAGCGAAGAAGAATACAACAAAGCAATAGCACAGCTGCGCAACGAGGTTGAAAAAACAGTTTCTGAATTCAGACACGCTTTTGCTCAAAAACAAATTGACAACGAAGGTTATGTAAAATTCTTAAAAAGCTACGGCGAATATTTAATTATCGAAAAACCTACCACTGTTGATAATTTCAGTTTTATGTTCGAATACCAATTTGGATATATGTATTGGAGATATTTAATGTGGAATTTCGTTGGCCGCCAAAGTGATGTTCAGGGAAAATACGACAACTTAGACGGAAACTGGATCAGCGGAATCAAAGCCTTAGATTCACTTCATTTAGGTTCACAAGACAATTTACCATCTGATGTTTTAAACAACAAAGGAAGAAATGTTTACTTTTTCCTTCCGTTCATCTTAGGTTTAATTGGATTAATGTACCATGCCAACAAAGACCTTAAAAGCTTTTATGTGCTTTTAGCCTTATTTTTATTTACAGGAATTGCACTGAAAATTTACCTTAACGAGAGACCTTTTGAGCCTCGTGAAAGAGATTATGCTCTTGTAGGGTCATTTTATGTCTTTGCCATCTGGATTGGTTTTGGAGTTTATTCCTTATACGAAAGTCTTCAAAAATATATTGCTCCAAAAATTGCAGGACCAGCTATTATTGCAGTAAGTTTATTAGCTGCTCCGGTTTTAATGGCATCTCAAAACTGGGATGATCATGACAGATCTAACAGATATACAGCTGTTGCAATGGCAAAAGCATACCTGAGTTCATGCGACAAAGATGCTATTTTGTATACCATTGGAGACAACGACACGTTCCCGCTCTGGTATGCGCAGGAAATCGAACATTTTAGAACCGATGTTAAAATTGTAAACACAAGTCTGTTCATGACGGACTGGTATATCGATCAGATGAAAGCAAAATCATACGAATCTGATCCTCTGCCAATATCATTTACACACGATCAATATGTTGGGGATAAACTAGACTATGTAGCCCATATTCCGAAAATAGAAACACGTTGGAACATTAAAGATTTTATCGATTTTATTAAAAATCCAAAATCGACTGTAGGTTTACAAAACGGACAAACCATCCATTTTTATCCAACAAATAAAATCAGAGTTAACGTTGATAAAAACACCATTATCAAGAATAAAGTGGTAAACGCCAGATATAATGACTCAATTGTTCCTTATATGGATATTGACATTAAAGGAAGTGCTCTTTACAAAAACAGATTAATGATGCTTGACATCTTAGCTAATAACAATTGGAAACGTCCAATTTACTTTAGCGGCGGTGCTTTTGATGATGAAGATTATTTATGGCTGAAAGACTATCTGCAATTAGATGGTATGGTCTATAAATTAGTTCCTATTAAAAACACGCCTTCTAAAAATGGCGGACCAATGGATATGGGACAAATTGATGCCGATAAAATGTATAATATTGTAATGAAATGGGATTGGGGTAACAGCGAAAGCGAAAAAATCTACCACGATCCAGAAACAAGAAGAAACAGCATTACTTACCGTACTAACCTATCTCGTTTAATGAACGAGCTTATCGCTGAAGGTAAAATTGACAAAGCCAAAAATGTTATCAATCTGGCGATGACAAAAATGCCTGTAGATAAATTTGGATACTATTCATTAGTTGAACCATTTGCCGGTGGTTATTACAAAGTTGGAGAAACAGCTAAAGCCCATGATTTACTGAATAAGCTGGTTAACAAATACAAAGAAAACCTAAACTACTACAGTACATTAAGCGGTTCAGATCAAACTGATTTAGCAATTGATATTATTACAGATATTGAGCGTTACAGAAGCTTACTGCACGTTATGAAAGAAAACAACGACAAAGCTTTCTATGAAAAACACAAGACAACATTTAATACTTATGTAAATGTTTTTGAGCGTTTTGGACGCGAAAAGGAATAACATAATATACGAAAATTATATTGATTAAAAAAATGCAGTGCTTCTTGATAAAAAGCGCTGCATTTTTTATTTTTACGTATCATTAAATCCATTAAAATGAGTTTCTATTGGGTAAAAACTAATTCATTCATCAAAAAGGTGTTTTCTAAATATTGCTGGGACATTCCAAACAATGAAAAGAAAATATACTTAACCTTTGATGACGGCCCTACTCCAGAGATTACAGACTGGGTTTTATCCGAATTAAAAAAGTTTGATGCCAAAGCCACTTTCTTCTGCATTGGAAAAAACATTAAGGCAAATTTATCTTTATTTGAAAAATTAATCAGAGACGGCCACTCTATTGGAAACCACACCATGAACCATGTTAATGGCTGGAAAATACATACTAATGAGTATATCGAAAATGTAAATAATTGCGCAAAAGTTCTGGAAGAAGAAATAAATACCAATCGTTTATTATTTCGTCCGCCTTATGGAAAAATCAAAAAAGCGCAATCGAAAATTTTACGAAAACTAGGCTATAAGATAATTATGTGGGATGTTTTAAGCGCCGATTTCGACCAAAGTATAACTCCCGAAAAATGCCTTGAAAATGTTACTAAAAATGTAAAATCAGGAAGCGTAATTGTATTTCATGACAGTATAAAAGCATCACCAAATTTAAAATTCGCCCTGCCAAAAACACTGCATTTTTTAAAAGAAAACGGATATAAGTTTGATATTATCCATTAAAGAATCAGAATAATATCTTATTTCAGAAGTTTTTATACGTCGAATTGATCCTGAACAATTCCTATAAGAGTATTTGCATCAAGCTCTCCGGATTGTCTCCAGATCATTTGTCCTTCCTTGTAAATCATTAAAGTAGGAAGCCCTTTAATTCGTAAAGCTTCGGCTAGTTCTTGATTTTTATCAACATCAATTTTAATTACCTTAGCTTTATCGCCAAGTGCCGCCGCAACATCTTTTATTACCGGATGCATCAATACCGATGATTCGTTCCAATCTGTGTAGAAGTCAATTAACACTGGAACCTGAGCATTTATAAGTTCTCCAAATTTTGACATAAAACCAAAAATTTAATTCTTTTAATCTATTAAAAAGAGATAATTAATACAAATGTAGCATTTTTAACGAATTAAGCCACATTCTCGCCTTTTTTTAGTTCAATCACTGTGATTTCAGGCATAATCCCTACTCGTCCGGGATAAGCATGAAAACCAAATCCTCGGTTAACATAAACGTATCTTCCGGCTTCTTCGTATAATCCCGCCCATTGTTTGTAAATATACTGGGCAAGACTCCATTTAAAATAACCCGGAATCTCAATTCCAAACTGCATACCATGTGTATGGCCTGCTAAAGTTAAATGGAAGTTTTTAGGATGTTTTTTTACTTCATATTCCCAATGGCTTGGATCATGGCTCATTAAAACCTTAAAATCATCTTTATGAAGATTTTCCGAAGCTTTATTTAAATCTCCGGCTTTTTTAAAATTAGCTCCCCAGTTTTCAACACCAACTAAAGCAATTTTATCAGCTCCTTTTTGAATGTATTTATTTTCATTCAACATTAAATCGAAACCAATTTTACCATACAGACTTTTGATTTCGGCAAAATTCTCATCTTTTTCTTTTTCAGATGGCCATGTTACATATTCTCCGTAATCATGATTCCCCAGAACAGCAAATTTTCCGTATTTGTAATCTTTTATTCTATTAAAAGTTTCCAGCCAAGGATGCATTTCTTTTGCATGGGTATTTACAATATCTCCTGTAAACAAAATCATATCTGACTCCTGCTCGTTAATCAAATCAATCGCATAATTAATTTTTTCAGGATTATCAAAACTACCGCTGTGAACATCTGAAATCTGCGTTATTTTAAAACCATCAAATTCATCCGGAAGGTCAGGAAAATATATAGTTTGCTTAAATACTTTAAAATTATACTTTCCTTCAAAAATTCCGTAAATCAAAGACAAAAAAGGAACCGCAGCTAAACCTAAAGCAATCTGGCTGACAAACTTTCGCCTCTCCGGCATCATTTCTTTTCTCGGTGTATTATAAATAAAATAATTCAAGATACTTGCACCTATTCTAATAATATCTTCTCCAAACATTACTAAAGTAAGAACAATTTTTGGCACATAAACCAGCAGCATCAAGCCTGTAGTAAACATAAACTGTTTAGTCTGCCCTACGGAACGATCAACCTGAGAAAACGAATAGATAATAAAGAGAAGAATAAGCAGACTTACCACCTGATAAGTCACTAATACCCATCTAATTTTAATTAAAGTGCGAAAAGCTTGGTATGAATAGAACTCAATAAATAAAAAAAGAGCACATAGAATTACAAAACGAAGAATCATTATTTACAGTTTTAAGCAAAGTAACAAAGAAAGGAAATTTTATCGCTTTTTATTATCAAAAATTTAACTCAAAATAGTAAAAGCCGATAGATTTCTCTATCAGCTTTTACAGCCAAATTATTTAAAACCTTTAATCTACAACTAAGCCTATTACTAAACTTATATCGTGTTATTTTTGAGCTTTTGCCACTTCTGGCTTAGCTTCTGCTTTTTTAGCTTTTTTATCAGCTTTTTTCTCTTTTTTAGCTGCTTTTGCTTCTTTTGCCGGAGTTTCTTTTACTGGAGTTGTTTGAGCGCTTACCATTGCAGTTGTCCCTAGAACTGCCACTGCTAATAAAATTATTTTTTTCATGATAGTAGATTTTGATTATTATTTCATTATTTATACCTCAAAGATATAACCAGTAAATGAAGACAAAATGAAGATTTAAGTAGTCTGAAAAAATTAACTTTTAATTGTGTTTTGATGTCTCTGGAACCAGCAAAGTAAAAGTTGTGCCCTCACCTAGAACAGAATTAACTTTAATTTCAATATGATGAAAACCAGCAATACTTTTTGCAATAGCAAGCCCCAGCCCCTGCCCTTCCTGATCTGAGCTTACTCTTGCAAATCGGTTAAAAATATTTTCGATTTGAGATTCATTTAGACCAATACCGGAATCTGTGATTGAAATAAAATACTGATTATGCAAAAACCCATCAGAAATACTAATACTTCCATCTGGTTTATTATACTTAATAGCATTCGTAACCAAATTATAAATGAGAATATGAATTAAGGTTTTGTTTCCTGTAAAAGCAAAATCATGTTCCATTTTATTAATAAACTGAATTCCTTTGTCATCTATACGATCCTGAAGATCTTCGTGGAGGTCATTAATTATTTCCTGAAAATTGATTTTTTCATTTGCTTCGTATTGATTGTTCTCAATTCGCGAAATCAGCAATAAATTATTGATGATTTTTTTCAGCATATCTAATGTCTTTAATGACCCGGCAATTTTATCGACAGCATTATCATCGAGAGAATCATTTTGTAATAAGTTCTCCAATTTGTTTTTGAGCAAGGCAATTGGAGTAAGGAGTTCATGAGAAACATTTGAGATAAATTGCTTTTCTTTCTTAAAAAGTTCTGCAATACGATCCATCATTTGATTTAAACCTAAATCTAATTCTCTAAAATCCCTTGACTTTGAATTTATGGGCGTATGATCAAAAACTTCGGGCTCATTAACTCGTCTTATTTTTGTATCAATAATTTTATAAAAGGGCTTGAGCAAGTATTCAATATAAAAAGTATCTGCCAAAAAGGTAACCAGCAGAATAACAACCAAAACCACAATAATGAAGAGCTTAATAATAAAAGTAAGATCTTTTACTTCGCTTAAGCTGCTTCCTATTTCGAGCTGGTAATTTTCGTTTTCATAACTAAAATAATGATGCAGAATCCGGTATTCATTTTCCTCTCCTTCAATAATTCGGTATTCATTACTGAATGTTGTTCTTTTTTGATGTTTTTTGGCTGGCACTCTGGACAGAACCAAAAATTCGCTGTGAAGTGTCGAAAACTGTGAATAAGTCTCGGTTGAATCGTCTTCATTTTCGATAAAATCATTAATTTCCTGCTGATTTAAATGATCAATGAATTTCTTCTTCTTTTCAATTAATCCGTTATTGATATGTCTGTACACCACATTTTCAACCAAAATAGGAAGCATAAGCCACAAAACCAAAATTACCAACAATCTTGTCAGTGCATTAAATATGGCCAATTGATGTTTTATCTTCACAACAATCTATTTATTCATTAATACGATAACCTACATTACGAACGGTTTCAAACCAATCGATAGCAGTATGTTTGTCTAATTTTTTTCGAAGGTTTCGAACGTGTACATCAATAAAATTAGAGTCTGAATTGATCTCGAGAATATCGCCCCAAATATGCTCTGTTAACTGCAGTCTGGTTATGACACGATTTTTATTTAAAACCAGGTACTGAAAAATATCAAATTCTTTTTTGGTCAAACTCAGAGGCACTTCATTAAAACTAACTTTATAATCCTGAAGCTGCAATAAAAAACCATGAATACTTAAATTATTTAAAGTAAAGCCATGAATCCTGCGTATTACAGCAAACAATCTTGCTGCAAGTTCTGTCAATGCAAAAGGCTTAGTTAAATAATCATCGGCACCTAAGTGAAGCCCATTAATTCTATCATCTAATTCTCCCCGCGCTGTCAGCACAATTACCGCGATTTTCGACTTGGTTTTTCTAATGGTCTGCAAGACTTCAAAACCATCTCCGTCCGGCAAACCCAAATCAAGCAACATTACATCGTAATCATTACTCCCAAATTCCTCGAGAGCATCGGCACAATTATTTGCAATTTTACAAATATACCCCGCATTGCACAGAAAGTCATAAACTTCTACCGCAAGCTCTTTATTATCTTCAACAATCAAAACGTTCATAAACCAGGCATTTAAACGCAACTAAAATTAATCAATTATCAAAAGTCCTGTCGCGCATTATTAAAAAATTAACGAATAAAAAAAGCTGACAAATTTCTTCATCAGCTTTCTTCAATCGCATTCTTCATAATCATTATTCCTGTTTTGCCTTCGTTACAATGCTTCGAAAACAAAACGAGAGCAATTCTTATTTTTTCACGGTTGCAGCTTCTTCTTTTGGAGTTTCAGCTTTTGCTTTTTTTCCGGATTTATGGTTGTGATGTTTTGTTGCTTTTACCTCTTTTGCAGGCGCTGCCTGAGCTGGAGTTGTTTGAGCACTTACCATTGCAGTTGTTCCTAGAACTGCCACTGCTAATAAAATTAATTTTTTCATGACTTTAATTTTTTAAATTGATTAATTTTTATTCTAAATTATTTTTTTGCTTATTTTTTTGCTTATTTTTTTACTTTTGCTGTTTCCGCTTTTGAAGCTTCGCTTTTCTCTGATTTTACTTTTTTATCAGATTTGCTTTTTGGGTGTTTTGTTGCTTTTACTTCTTTTGCAGGATCTGTTTTACCATCTTTTGCAGGAAACGCATGAACCATTGCACTTGTTCCTAAAACTGCCACTAATAACATCAATAAATTTCTCATGATTTCTAAGATTTAAATTAAATACCTTTTATTTTACAGATCAAAATTACCTTCAGCACATGAAGACAAAATGAAGAAATCCCTGAATAAAAAATTTTAACTTGATATTAACGCTTTGTGTTCTTTTCTACCCACATAACCTATGCAAGTCCATTTAATTTAGCGATATTCAAGCAGACGCGCTCTGAACATCTCTACATTACAGCATCTCTACTGCATCTGTACTGCCAAAATGAACTTATATAACTTATATGGTAAAAAATTTCTTTTTTGATTAATTTTTGAGACCTCAATTGTTTATTTTTACAGACTAATAATTTTTATATGTCGACTCAAAAACGCCTTTTTCTTCTAGATGCTTATGCATTAATTTTTCGTGGTTATTATGCTTTTATAAAAAACCCGCGAATTAACTCAAAAGGAATGGATACATCTGCAATTATGGGTTTTATGAACTCACTTTTAGATGTAATTAAAAGAGAAAAACCAGATCATTTGGCCGTTGCTTTTGATAAAGGCGGAAGCCATGTAAGAACTGAAATGTTCGTAGATTATAAAGCTAACCGTGATGCTACTCCGGAAGCAATTAAAATCGCCGTGCCGTATATTCAGGAATTATTAAAAGCCATGCATATTCCTATTATAGAAATAGAAGGATGTGAGGCCGATGACTTAATAGGAACTATTGCCAAACAAGCCGAGAAGCAAAACTATAAGGTATATATGGTAACTCCTGACAAGGATTTTGCACAATTGGTTTCTGAAAATATCTTTATGTATAAACCTGCCCGAATGGGTAACGGAATCGAAATTTGGGGAATTCCAGAGGTTTTGGCAAAATTTGAAGTTGAGAGACCGGAACAGGTAATTGATTTTCTTGGAATGATGGGCGACGCTGTAGATAATATTCCGGGATTACCCGGAGTTGGTGAAGTTACAGCCAAAAAGTTCCTGAAAGAATTTGGAACAATGGAAAACCTTTTAGACAACACACATTTGCTAAAAGGAAAAATGAAAGAAAATATCGAAGCCAACAAAGACAAAGGAATTTTATCTAAAAAACTGGCAACGATTATCTGCGACTGTGATGTAGTTTTTAATGAAGACGATTACGAACTTTCGCGTCCGGATATCGAAAAAACAGATGCTATTTTTCAGGAATTGGAATTTAGAAGAATGGCAGAGCAGTTTGACAACTTGTTTAAAGTGGGCGGTGGAAATGAATTAGCCAATAACACTCCGGCTCAGGATGCCAAATTATACAAAAAACCACAGCCAAAAAACGAAGACCAGTTTGATCTTTTTGGCGGAGGCGGTACTACTCTTGATGAAAGTGCAGAAGCAGCAAGAAATTCATTTTATAATACCTTAGAAAATACTGAGCATTCGTACCAGACTATTCAGGGTGACTTAGGAATTAAATTGCTTTTACAAAATTTACAAAAACAAACTTCTGTATGTTTTGATACCGAAACTACAGGAATCGATGCCTTGCACGCAGAACTTGTGGGAATGTCTTTCTCATACGAAAAAGGAAAAGCATTTTATGTTCCGTTTCCGGAAAGTCAGGAAGAAGCAAAAGTTTTAATAGACAAATTTGTTCCGTTTTTCGAAAATGAAAACATCGAAAAAATTGGACAGAATTTAAAATACGATTTAAAAATCCTTGCTAATTACGGCGTTACTGTAAAAGGAAAACTTTTTGATACCATGATTGCGCATTATCTAATCAACCCGGATATGCGTCACAATATGGATATTTTAGCCGAAACCTATTTAAAATATTCTCCAAAATCAATCGAAACCTTAATTGGTAAAAAAGGAAAAAATCAGCTTTCTATGCGCGATGTTCCTCTAGAAGACATTAAAGAATATGCCGCCGAAGATGCTGATATTACATTGCAGCTAAAAGAAATCTTTACAACAGAATTAGATAAAACAGAAACTAAAAAGTTATTTGATGAAATCGAGATTCCGTTAGTAAGCGTTTTAGCAGCAATGGAAACAGAAGGAATTCGTTTAGATGTTGATTTCTTAAAACAAATGTCTACAGAGATAGATGTTGAAATCAAATCTTTAGAAGAAAAAATATACGAAACTGCCGGCGAGAAATTCAATCTTGCTTCTCCAAAACAATTGGGAGATATTTTATTTGACAAACTTAAAATTGGCGGTGCAAAGCAAAAGAAAACCAAAACCGGCCAATATGCCACCGGGGAAGAAGTTTTGACTTATTTAGCAAACGACAATCCAATTGTAAAACAAATTCTGGACTGGCGTCAAATGGTGAAATTACAAAGCACCTATATCTTAGCCCTGCCGGAACAAGTAGATAAAAAAACCTTACGCGTTCATACAGATTACATGCAGACAGTTGCCGCAACGGGACGTTTGAGCTCTAACAATCCAAATCTTCAAAATATTCCGATTCGTACAGAAAGAGGCCGACAAATTCGTAAAGCTTTCGTTGCCCGCGATGAAAACCATACTTTAATTTCTGCCGATTACTCGCAAATTGAATTAAGAATTATCGCTGCTTTAAGTGGTGAAGAAAATATGATTGCAGCTTTCCAAAATGGAGAAGATATTCACAGAGCTACAGCAGCAAAAGTTTTTGATGTTGCCTTAGAAGAAGTTTCTCGTGAACAAAGAAGTAATGCCAAAACAGTAAACTTCGGGATTATATATGGTGTTTCAGCTTTTGGATTAAGTAATCAAACTTCATTATCCCGCGGTGAAAGTGCAGCTTTGATTGATGCTTATTATAAAACATATCCAAGATTAAAATCCTATATTCAGGAACAGGTTGAATTTGCACGCGAAAACGGCTATGTACAAACCATCTCCGGACGTCGTCGTTATTTAAAAGATATCAATTCTGCCAATGCGGTTGTAAGAAGCGCAGCTGAGCGAAATGCCGTAAACGCCCCAATTCAGGGAAGCGCCGCCGATGTAATTAAAATTGCAATGATCAACATTCATAAAAAATTACAAGCCGAAAACTGGAAATCTAAAATGCTGCTTCAGGTTCATGATGAGCTTGTGTTCGATGTTCATAACGATGAGCTCGAAAAAATCCAGCCTATGATTAAACACGAAATGGAAAATGCTTTTAAAATGGCAGTTCCTTTAGAGGTTGAAATTGGAATGGGGAAAGATTGGTTAGAAGCGCATTAATTATTTTAGATTTCAGATTGTTGATTTTAGATTTCTCGAAGTATTTAAACCGAATATTAATTGCAATTTGTAATGACAAAAAGAACAATATGCGCTAAAATACTTTTCACTTTAATTATAATGGCGCTTCCAAAATTAGGTACAGCTCAAATAAATGATGAAAATATTAGATTAGAAGTTCTTCACAAAAATGTTATTGGAAAAGAATTCGTTTTCGGAAAATGGAATGACAAAGGGGGAACAGAAACACATCTAATGTACCTTGGAAGTGTTAAAACTGAAAAAGGAAAAACATATAAAATTATGAATTCAGTTTGGGTTTGGGGTTTATCCTGCAGAGCTACCAGCAGGATTTTAATATTTAATGGCAAAAATCAGTATTTGGGAAATTATGGTTTAACTACAGATGCTCAATTGCCAACGGAATTAAACAATGGAATTTTAATCTTCAGAAACCTTGATCCTGAATGCGATAAAAAATTAGTTTCTAAAATTAATTTTAAGAAAGGTTTACCCCAGGAATTCTTTAGAGAATGTAACAATAAATTTGGCGACTCTTTTATTTTCGATGGGGAAAATTAGACAAACAAAAAACCATCAGTTTTAGCTGATGGTTTTTTATTATTTATACTTTTCTAGTCGATTCTCTTTCTTTCAATTTTGTTTTAATCACGATTGTTTCGTAATCTGAAGTTTCACCTTCCGGCTCTTCTAATCTTTCGATTAGTTTTTTGGCAGCAACTTCTCCAATTTCAATTCCGTGCTGGCTAACCGTTGTTAAACTTGGCGACAAACGTCTTGAAGCTAAAATTCCATCGGCAAAACCAATTATCGAAATATCTTCAGGAACTTTATATCCTTTTTTCAAACTCACTCTTAAAGCGGCAACTGAATCATTTTCATCTAAAGCAAAAATAGCATCAATTTTGTGATCGAAAATTGAATCAATTTTAGCTTTCATATCATCTTCAGAATCGGTACGAAGAATGATTTTTTCGTTTACCGGAATATTATTGTCTTTTAAAGCCTTTAAATATCCATCGGCTCTTAGTTTTCCAACACTTAAATTATCTACAGAAGAAATTAAAGCGATATTTTTACAGCCCAAATTAATTAAATGCTGTGTTGAGTTCAAAGCAGAATCAAAATCATCTACCACCACTTTATCACAATCTACTTCATCTGCGATTCGGTCAAACATTACAATTGGAGTTCCGTCATTAATAATAGCAGAAAAATGATTGTAATCCTGAAGCTTTTGTGCTTCTTCAGAAACCGAAAGAATAAATCCGTCGATGGCTCCGTTGCTTAACATTTCAAGCGTATGAACTTCTTTTTCTAAAGATTCATTGGAAATACACGTAATTACATTATATCCTTTTTTATCTGCTACCTTTTCGATGCCGCTAAAAACCTTAGCAAAAAAGGAGTTCAATATATTAGGTATAATTACTCCAATAGTTTTGGTTTTACGATTTTTTAAATTCAGACCAATAACATTCGGCTTATAATTTTTGAGTTTGGCATACTCCTTAATCTTCACCTTCGTCTGCTCACTTATTTCCGGACTGTCGTTTAGTGCTTTAGACACTGTAGACACAGAAACACCTAGTTCCTTCGCAATTTGTTTTAGAGTTGCTTTAGCTTTCATCTAATAAAAGTTTATGTAATTAATACAAATATAGTAGAATTACCGAAAATAAAACAAAAAACAACTACCAGTATTTGAAATTATACGACCTATTCGAAATAATTCTAAAAAAGAATGATTTTTCTGAAACCGCTTGTCTAAAAATTTCGTTAATAAGCTTAATACAATGTTATTAACCTTAATAAAAACCTAGATTATGAAAAACGAAGTTAAAATCCATGAAGTTGACCCTTCATTGGATAGCAGAAGGAGCTTTCTTAAGCTCAGTGGACTAACATTAGTGACCGCAGGTTTGGTTTTAGCTGGATGCAGCAACAATGATGATGACGATAAAATGGAGGACAATTCCTTACCGGGTGTCAAAAATGGTGTTTTTGACTTAGGCTCGGGAGATTTTGGTGTGCTTACTTATGCCTATGCCTTAGAGCAGTTAGAAGCAGACTTTTATACTAAAGTTGTAAATGCATCTAATTTCAATACTGTATTTAATGATACTGAACGTCAAGTTCTAACAGATTTATACCATCATGAAGTAATTCATAGAGATTTTTTTAAAGCAGCTTTGACCGGAGCACTGCCAGATCCCGGCTCGCAATTACTTCCTTCTTTGGCCTTTAGTTATGGTTCTTTAAATTTTAACAGCCGTACCGAAGTTTTGGCTACCGCAAAAGCACTTGAAGATACAGGTGTTGCCGCTTATAATGGAGCCGGAAGATTAATAAAAAGTGCTGATTATTTATTATTAGCCGGAAAAATTGTCTCTGTAGAAGCCAGACACGCTTCTGCAATTCGAAGTTTAATTAATCCTCATTCAAAAGATTTTGCAGGCGATGACATCGTAAGCACTTCCAGCGGACTGGATGCAGCGAAAGATCCTTCTAAAATTCTGCCTGTAGCAGCCGGATTTATCACAACAAAATTCACAGCCAACTATTTACCTTAATCTAACTAGCTAAAACTTAGAAATTATGAATATCTTAAAATTTATAGAAACCTTTACTGATGACAGCTTAATGAAAAGCACTGGTTCAAGAAGAGACAGTTTTACACAGTTTGGAAATATCGGAAAAAATCTGGCGCTGGCATCAATCCCTTTCGGATTATCGGCTCTTACAGGTAAAGCATTTGCAAAAGACATTACAGCAACTCCAGCTACACCTATAGGCGCTTTGCAGTTTGCACTTACCTTAGAATATCTCGAAAACGAATTTTACGCCATGGCATTAGACTCTGGAGTTATACCAGCTTCTGAAAACGGCGGACGCGATTTAAAAGTTTTTCAACAAATTGCAGCACACGAATCAGATCACGTTGCTTTTTTAATTGCCGGATTGGGCGGAACAGCAAGTGCCAACTTTGTTCCAAAACCAACTTTTGACTTTACTGTTGGCGGCGCTTTTGATCCTTTTAATGATTACCCAACCTTTTTAGCATTAGCACAAGCCTTTGAAGACACAGGTGTTAGAGCTTATAAAGGACAAGCGGCAAATTTAATCTCTACACCCGATTTATTAACAGCTGCATTACAAATTCATTCTGTCGAAGCACGACATGCTTCTGAAGTTCGACGACTTCGCGGCTTAAAAGGATGGATCTCAAATGCCGAAAGAGGCACAGGTATGCCCGCAGCAACGCAGGCAGTTTATGATGGCGAAGGTGTTACCATGCAGGCAGGATTCAACACAGCAGCTGCATTTGGCGCAGCGGCAGGCTCTGAAGCTTATGATGAACCACTTACCACACAACAAGTGGTCGATATAGCCAATATTTTTATTGTTTAGACAAAAAATTATTTCAAATATTAAACCAGCTTCGCGTTATTGTAAAGCTGGTTTTTTTATGGTTTTAAAAATAAAAACTGAGGGCCTGATTTTCAGGATATAAAATATTCTTTTCAGGTATTTGGTTTTAAAATAATTAATTGTACTTTTGCATCCCCTTTATTGGGGATGGAATGTTTAATTAAAATAATATTATGGACGCATTAAGCTACAAGACAATTTCAGCTAGCAAAGCCACTGTAACTAAAGAGTGGATTGTTGTTGATGCAGAAGGTCATAACTTAGGACGTCTTGCTTCAAAGGTTGCGATGATCTTAAGAGGTAAGTACAAGCCAAGTTACACACCGCACGTTGACTGTGGAGATAACGTAATTGTTATCAACTCAGAAAAAATTAACCTTACAGGTACAAAAATGAATGACAAAATTTACATGCGTCATACAGGTTACCCAGGAGGACAAAGAACTTTAACTGCTAAAGTATTGCAATCTAAAAACCCTGCATTATTAGTAGAAAAAGCTGTAAAAGGAATGTTACCTAAAAACAAATTAGGAGCTGAACTTTTTAGAAATCTAAATGTTGTTGTAGGTGCTGAGCATACTCACGGAGCTCAAAAACCTAGAACTGTTAACCTAAATGATCTTAAGTAATGGGAGTTATTCACAAAATCGGTAGAAGAAAAACCGCTGTTGCACGTGTATACGTTTCTGAAGGAACAGGAACAATCACTGTAAACAAAAAAGAATTCGCAACTTACTTTCCAACTGCAACTTTACAATACAAAGTTTTACAACCATTGTCTATGACAGAAAACGTAAACAACTTTGATGTTAAAGTAAACGTTTACGGAGGTGGTACAACTGGTCAGGCAGAAGCTGTTAGAATGGCATTAGCACGTGTAATGTGTGAAGTTAATGCTGAAAACAGAGGAATCCTTAAACCAGAAGGTTTATTAACAAGAGACCCAAGAATGGTTGAACGTAAGAAATTCGGTCAGAAGAAAGCTCGTAAGAGATTCCAATTCTCTAAACGTTAATATTACCTGTCTTGTTCAAATGGGACAAGACATTATCAATTATTTATTGAAATTAAAAAACACAGTTATTGTTGCTCTCCTATCGAGGTAGGATATAGTTTAGCATCTAAATGGGTTGAGTCTTAAAGTCGAAAGTCTTAAAGTCAAATGCTTGAAGCCTAAAGCTTACAGCTTAGCGCCTAGAGCCAAAACACATTGCTAATCAACAGAACGTAAACTAGTACAAAAATGGCAAACAAAATAGAAGTAAAAGAATTACTAGAAGCAGGTGTTCACTTCGGACACATGACTAGAAAATGGGATCCAAACATGGCTCCTTACATTTATATGGAGCGTAATGGTATTCACATTATCAATCTATATAAAACTGCAGCTAAAATTGAAGAGGCTAACGAAGCTTTGAAAAAAATCGCTGCATCAGGTAGAAAAATTTTATTCGTAGCTACCAAAAAACAAGCAAAAGACATCGTTGCTGATAAAGCAAAAGCTGCAAACATGCCTTACATCACTGAAAGATGGCCAGGTGGAATGCTTACTAACTTCGTAACTATCAGAAAGGCAGTTAAAAAAATGTCTTCTATTGATAAAATGAAGAAAGATGGTACTTTCATGACGTTATCTAAAAAAGAGCGTTTGCAAGTTGATCGTCTACGTGCTAAATTAGAGAAAAACTTAGGTTCAATTGCTGATATGTCTAGACTACCTGCAGCATTGTTCGTAGTAGATATCAAAGCTGAACACATCGCAATAAAAGAAGCACAAAAATTAAACATTCCAGTTTTCGCAATGGTTGATACGAATTCTGACCCAAGAGAGGTTGATTACGTAATTCCTGCAAATGATGATGCTTCTAAATCAATTGACAAAATTTTATCTTTAGTAACTACTGCAGTAATCGAAGGTCTTTCTGACAGAGGTTCTGAAAAAGAAACTGAGGCTGCTGCTGAAGAAGCTGCTCCTGCTGTTGAGGCTGAAGCTGCTCCTGCAACTGAAGAATAAATCAAATTTTAAATTCCAAATTTTAAATTCCAAAATCCAAATACAAAATTAAAAACGTTATGTTGATAATTTATTAAAATTGGAGTTTGGGATTTAAAAGCTGGAATTTTTTACTTTTAACATTAAAAATTCAAAATATTATGTCAACAATTACTGCTGCAGACGTAAATAAATTAAGACAATCTACAGGTGCCGGAATGATGGACTGTAAAAAAGCTTTAGTTGAAGCTGAAGGAGATTTCGATAAAGCTATACAAATCCTTAGAGAAAAAGGACAAAAAGTTGCTGCTAACCGTTCTGACCGTGATTCTTCTGAAGGAGCTGCTGTTTCATTTATCAATGCAGACAACACTAAAGGAGCTATCATCACTTTAAACTGTGAAACTGACTTCGTAGGTAAAAATGAAGCTTTCGTAACTTTAGCTAAAGATTTAGTTGAAAAAGCTATCAACTTCTCTTCTAAAGAAGAATTTTTAGCTTCTGATTTCAACGGAATCACTGTTGCTGAAAAACTAATTGAGCAAACTGGTGTTATCGGTGAAAAAATCGAAATTGGTGGTTTCGAAATTTTAGAAGGTGCTTTCGTTGGATCTTATGTTCACGTTAACAAAATTGCTGCTTTAACAGCTATTTCTTCTCCAATCGCTAATGCTGAGACTTTAACAAAAGATATCTCTATGCAAGTTGCTTCTATGGGAGCTGATACTTTATCTTACAAAGATTTTGACCCTGCTTTTGTTGAATCTGAACTTGCTGCTCGTATTGCTGTAATCGAAAAAGATAATGAAGAAGCAAAACGTTTAGGAAAAACTTTAAAAAATGTTCCTAAATACATCTCTTTCTCTCAATTAACTCCTGAAGTTATCAAACAAGCTGAAGAAGATGCTAAAGCTGAATTAAAAGCTGAAGGTAAACCAGAACAAATCTGGGATAAAATTCTTCCAGGAAAAGTACAACGTTTCATTTCTGACAACACTACTTTAGACCAGGAAAAAGCTTTATTAGATCAAAACTTCATCAAAGATGATAGTAAAAAAGTAAGCGATTACGTTAAAGGATTCAACGTTGAGATCACAGGTTTCAAAAGAGTTACTTTAGGTTAATATATTATTTCAATATTTAAAAAGCCCGAATATTTATTTATTCGGGCTTTTTTATGCTCTTTATTTTTCAACAGGAAAATTCCTCGCACGCATCAACGCATCTGACTGCGGAGCATGTCCTCTGAAATTCTCATACATTTCCTCGTTATCAATAGTATTTCCAACACTTAAAACAACGTCATATAAACGTTTTGAAACCTTTTTATCAAAAGGCCCGTCTCCTTCCAGAAATGCTTCATAAGCATCTGCATTTATTACATCTGCCCATAAATAACTGTAATATCCCGCTGCATAACCATCACTTGAAAAAATATGTGCAAACTGCGGAATTCTATGACGCATTACAATTTCTGACGGCATACTAATTTCTTCTAAAACTTCTTTTTCAAATTTATGCGGATCGATTGTTTCGTTTGTTAAATGCAGTTTCATATCGACAAACGAACTCGAAATTGTTTCTACCGTTGCAAAACCTTCATTAAAATTTGCAGCATTACCTATTCTTTCTACTAAGGATTGAGGCAGCGGTTCATTTGTTTTATAATGAAGCGCAAACCTGTTTAACACT
This sequence comes from Flavobacterium johnsoniae, assembly GCF_001879205.1. Classification (GTDB taxonomy): domain Bacteria; phylum Bacteroidota; class Bacteroidia; order Flavobacteriales; family Flavobacteriaceae; genus Flavobacterium; species Flavobacterium johnsoniae_A. The sequence goes on along the minus strand of NZ_MLFK01000005.1, from coordinate 881,323 downwards.
TCCGGCGTCGCCAGCCAATGCTCTAATAACTGCGAAGGAAACTCAACATAATCTCTTGCTACAGAAGTTCCGGACAAACTCGGATAAGTAACATTGGAGCACAAACCATGTAAAGCGTGCCCAAATTCATGAAATAAGGTTGTGGCATCATCCCAGGAAATTAAAACAGGATCATCAGCATTTCCTTTTATAAAATTGCAATTGTTAGATACGATTGGAAGCACGTTTCCAACTATTTTCTGCTGGTCACGGTGCGAGTTCATCCAGGCACCAGAACGCTTTCCAACGCGGGCATAAGGATCAAAATACCACAAGCCTATTGGCTGGCCTGTATTTTTATTATTTACTTCCCAGACACGAACATCAGAATGATAAACAGGAACATCAAATAATTGTTTGAAACCTAAATCAAACAATTCGCCTGCTGTCCAAAACATTCCTTCGCGTAAATTTTCTAACTGCAGATATTGTTTTATTTCATTTTGATCTAAATCATATTTTGCTTTACGAACTTTTTCTGCATAATAACGATAATCCCAAGGTTGGATCTTAAAATTTCCACCCTCCTGATTTACCATTTCCTGCATAGCCGACACATCCTTTTTGACTTTTTCAACTGCCGGTCTCCAGACAGATTCCATTAAATCTAAAGTTTTCTGAGGATCTTTTGCCATTTTATTTGACAAACTCCATTCTGCAAAATTCTTAAATCCTAATAGTCGAGCCTTTTTTGCTCGTAATTGCAAAATCGAAACAAGTGTTGCGTTGGTATTATTTGCATTCTCATTATCACCGCGTTTCACAAAAATATCAAACGCTTTTTCTCTTAAATCCCTGCGGTTTGAGAAAGTCAAAAACGGTTCAATGGAAGATCTGGTATTGCCAATACTGGCCAAAACATTCAAATTTCTTTCTTTAGCTTCGGCAATAGCAGCTTCTTTAAATTCTTTTGGCAGACCATCCAAATCATTTTCAGATTGTAACTCTAAAAACTGATTGTTTTCTTCAGCCAATAATTTTTGGCTGAAAAGCGTAAAAAGTCCAGCCAGTTCCTGATTAATTTTAGCAACTTCTTTTTTATCCTTTTCATTTAACTCTGCCCCCTCCCTAACAAAATCAGTGTAATAAAGCCAAAGTAAACGTTGTTGTTCCGCATTTAATTTTTTACTGCTTTCAGATTTATACAATTTATCAATTCTTGAAAACAATTTTTCATTTTGATATAATTTATCACTGATCTCCGCCAGTTTTGGCGACATTTCTGTATCGACAATATTAAATTGCGGAGTACTTAAATTAGATCTGTAAATTCCGTAAACAGCATGAATTCGCTCTAATTTATCGCCAGAAAGTTCTAAAGCCAAAATCGTGTTCTCAAATGTTGGTGTTTCGCTATTATTTGCAATAGCTTCAATCTCATCTAACTTTTCCTGAATCGCAAATTCAATTGCAGGCTTAAAATCTGAAATTTTATATTTTGTAAAATCCGGTACACCACCATATAGTCCCTGCCATTGTTGCAGCAACGGATTTTCGAAATCAGTTTCTTTTTTCATAATAAATAATAATTAGTTTCTGCGCCGATTATTTTCAAAAGACAAATAACGACAGCATTCCCAAAATTAACCAATCAAAAGCAAACATCAAATGAAGTCGATTTTAAAAATGAATGAATTTCTATGATTTAAAGAAATAGCTTAAATTTGAAACTCATTAACCAAAAATAGAATGTTTAAAACCAGAAAAGAAATTGTTTTTGTAATCCTGGCAGGAATATTTATAACGAATGCCGTTGTGGCTGAGCTTATTGGAGGAAAATTAATTCAAATTGGCCCTTTTGTAATGAGTATTGGAATTTTGCCCTGGCCGATTGTTTTTTTAACCACCGATTTAATTAATGAATATTTTGGCGAAAAAGGCGTAAAAAAACTTTCATTTATAACGGCTTGTTTAATTGCTTATGCTTTTCTAATTTTATTTATGGCCATTGTAATTCCGGCGGCAAAAGGAATCAGTCCCGTTAATGACGAACAATTCGAAGCCGTATTTGGCCAGAGTATGTGGATTATTTTTGGAAGTATAATTGCCTTTATGGTTTCTCAATTAATAGATGTAAGCGTTTTTTGGTTTTTTAGAAAACGAACAGGGCATAAAAAAATCTGGCTGAGAACCACAGGATCAACTGTAATTTCTCAATTATTTGACTCTTTTATTGTACTTGGAATAGCATTCTGGCTCCCGGGGAAAATCGATTTTGATACTTTTATATCTTCAGGATTAATTGGATATACTTTTAAACTAGCAATCGCAATTCTATTAACTCCTGCAATATATCTAGGACATCATTTAATTAAAAAATATTTAGAAAATGATCCTGTTAAGGAATAACTTGTGACCATGAACAGAAACACTACCATACTCTTATTTACAATATTTCACTTCTTTTTCAGCTGCGGAAACGATCCAAAACAACAGCCGAAAAAAGAAGTGGTTTATCCTGTAAATAAGTTAAAACCAGTTTCTGAAAAAATCATAAAAAAAGCTTCATTAGATACAGTCGCTGTTTCCAAAGAAATAAAAAAGAAGGCATCGGCCGGAAAAAACAGCTTTGCAGTAAAAGAAGAGATAGATACAAAACCACAAATTGAGAATGAGCATACTCTAACAGAAAATATTCTAGACACAAAAAATGAGGCTAACAAATCGTTAATGACTTTTGTTAACTTAAGAAAAATTCTCTCTCAAAGTAAAATTGGCCAGACGGTAACACAAAAGCAGTTAACGCAAAACTTTCAAATTCCGGAAGAAGCGGTAAAACTGGTAAAAAGCATTACCAAAATCGCCGAAGACGAAATAGCCGTAAAATGGCATTCGACCTGGTTTGTAGAAAAAGTATCTGACGCAAAATTTAGAGACGGATTAATGAAAATTAGGTTTAAAGCCAATAAACTCTATACTTCCGGCAATGCGATCGGCATTAAATACGACAAAAAAATCTATACTGATTTAATCATAATTGGACGTTCAGCCTATATTCCAACCGTAAAAGGTTACAGCTGGCAAATTGGAAAATAATGGAAAAAGAAAACATTATACGATGCGGCTGGTGTTCAGCAAGTGATTTATATAAAAAATATCATGATGAAGAATGGGGCGTTCCGGTTTACGACGATTCTTCTTTATTTGAATTTTTAATTCTGGAAACTTTTCAGGCCGGGTTAAGCTGGATCACCATTTTAAATAAAAGAGAGAATTTCAGAAATGCATTCGATCATTTTGATTATAAAAAAATCGCAAATTATTCTGAAGAAAAAATTAAAGAATTATTACAGAATACAGGAATAATACGCAATAAACTCAAAGTTAAATCGGCTGTTTCAAACGCTCAGGCATTTATGGAAGTTCAGAAAGAATTTGGAAGTTTTTCAGCTTACATCTGGAAATTTACCGATGGAAAACCTATTGATAATAATCCAAAAACTTTAAAAGATGTTCCCGCTACAACGCCTCTTTCTGATGCTATTAGCAAGGATTTAAAAAAACGAGGTTTCAAATTTGTAGGCTCAACCGTTATTTACGCTCACATGCAGGCAACCGGAATGGTCAACGACCATATCCAAGACTGCTGGACGAGAACTCAGTAATCAGTCACAGTTTTCAGTCGCAGTTTTCAGTTTTTTTACCCTTAAACTTGAAACCTGAAACTTTTAAACAAAAAATTACATATATTTGCTTCACACTTTAGGGGTGTCTACAACTTGTAGGCTGAGATTTTACCCTCTGAACCTGATCTAGTTCATACTAGCGTAGGGAAAAGTAAGATGACTTCTGCGCGCATTTCTATGCGTTTCTGTAGCCATTCCTAAAGTATAACTATATACTAAATTCAAGAGGAATGGAACTAAAAATCAATCAACAAACCAAACATTTCAATGCTGAATCGCTAAGCGTTCAATCATTGCTCGATCTCGAAATTCCGCACAAACAAAACGGAATCGCCATTGCTATAAACAATACTGTTGTTCCAAAATCTAATTGGAGCGAATTCTTCGTATCCGAAACCGACGAAATTCTAATTATTTCTGCAACCCAGGGCGGATAAATTGCGTCCCTACGGAAAAACAAACACAATCCAGATCAACTTTAAAATTGAAACCTGAAACAAAAAAACTTATGACAACAGAAGAACAAATATCCAGAACCCCGTTTCCAAATTCTAAAAAAGTATATATTAATGGAGAAATTCATCCGATAAAAGTAGCGATGCGCGAGATTCATCTCAGCGACACAAAACTTTCTAATGGTGGTATTGAGAAAAATCCGCCTGTAACAGTTTATGATACTTCTGGGCCGTATACTGATCCAAACGTTGAAATTGATATTAGAAAAGGACTGCCACGCTTACGCGAAAGCTGGATTCTGGACCGAAATGATGTTGAAATTTTAAGCGAAATCACATCCGATTACGGACAAACCCGACTGCGTGATGAAAGTCTCAATCATTTGCGTTTCGAATACTTGCATCAGCCAAAACGTGCCAAAAAAGGCGCAAACGTAACACAATTATATTACGCAAAGCAAGGCATTATTACTCCTGAAATGGAATATATCGCCATTCGCGAAAACCAACGTATTGAACTTTTAAACGAGCAGACAAAAGCAATGCAATGTCAGCACGGCGGTCATAGTTTTGGGGCCAATACGCCAAAAAGCAAAATCACTCCCGAATTTGTTCGTTCTGAAGTTGCCTGCGGAAGAGCTATTATCCCAAACAACATCAACCATCCGGAAAGCGAACCTATGATTGTGGGACGTAATTTCTTGGTTAAAATAAATGCCAATATTGGGAACAGCGCTGTGACTTCGAGCATTGAGGAAGAAGTTGAAAAAGCCGTTTGGGCTTGTCGCTGGGGAGCTGATACAATCATGGATTTATCTACCGGAAAAAACATTCACGAAACCAGAGAATGGATTATTCGTAATTCTCCAGTTCCAATTGGCACCGTTCCTATTTATCAGGCTTTGGAAAAAGTAAAAGGAATTGCCGAAGATTTAACCTGGGAAATTTTCCGTGATACCTTAATCGAACAGGCAGAACAAGGCGTTTCGTATTTCACGATTCACGCCGGAGTTTTACTTCGCTACATTCATTTAACCGCCAATCGTGTTACGGGAATCGTTTCGCGCGGAGGCTCAATTATGGCAAAATGGTGTTTGTTACATCACAAAGAAAACTTCTTGTACACTCATTTTGAAGAAATCTGTGAAATCATGAAGCAATACGATGTCGCTTTTTCTCTGGGAGATGGTTTACGTCCGGGTTCGATTGCAGACGCTAACGACGCTGCTCAATTTGCCGAGTTAGAAACCTTAGGCGAATTAACCAAAATTGCCTGGAAACATGACGTTCAGGTTTTTATTGAAGGCCCAGGACACGTGCCAATGCACATGATTAAGGAAAACATGGACAAACAATTAGAACATTGCCATGAAGCTCCATTTTATACTCTTGGCCCTTTAACCACAGATATCGCACCGGGTTACGATCATATTACCTCTGCAATTGGGGCAGCAATGATTGGCTGGTACGGATGCGCCATGTTGTGTTATGTAACACCAAAAGAACATCTTGGTCTGCCAAACAAAAAAGACGTAAAAGACGGTGTGATTACCTATAAAATTTCGGCACATGCCGCAGATTTGGCAAAAGGTCATCCGGGTGCGCAATACCGTGATAATGCTTTGAGTAAAGCTCGTTTCGAGTTCCGTTGGGAAGATCAGTTTAATCTGGCTTTAGATCCTGATACAGCAAGAGAATTTCATGACGAAACGCTTCCGGCAGATGGAGCAAAAGTGGCCCATTTCTGTTCGATGTGCGGACCAAAATTCTGCTCAATGAAAATATCTCAGGAAATCAGAGATGTTGCAGCAGCTGAAAAAGGAATGCAGGAGAAATCAGAAGAGTTTATTGAACAAGGGAAAGAAATTTATATATAGTGTGAAATGTGAATTGTAAAAAGTGAGATTTAAATGCAAAGACCTATGTTTTTAACTTTTTCAACTCTCACTTTTTACAAACAACATTTCACTTCTAACATCTCACAAAAATGATGATAATTACAAATCCTTCAGCAATTGCACATGAAATCAGCATTATTGATTCTTTATTTGAAGAAGGCTTGCCTTTGCTTCATATTCGGAAACCTGATTTTTCTGAATTGGAAATGGCACGACTCATTCATCAAATAAAACCAGAATTTAGAGATCAACTTGTTTTACACAATCATCATGCAATGGCTGAGGATTTTGGAATTTACCGATTACATTTTTCTGAAAAAAGTAGAAAAGAAGCTTTTGAATTTCCTGCAAGGTCAAAACCTTGTAGGTTTCATTCAACTTCAACACATTCTATCCAAGATTTTAACTCTTTAGAAAATGATTTCGATTACGCCTTTCTAAGCCCGGTTTTTAAAAGTATCTCTAAAGAAAATTACCACCCGAAAAGAGATCTTTTTGAAGAAATAAAATCACGGACAAATTTTAAAACAAAAGTGATCGCTTTGGGCGGCGTTACTTCTGAAAACATACATAACCCACTAAAAAATGGTTTTGACGATGCTGCGCTTTTAGGAGCTATTTGGAACAATGAAAACCCATTAAAAGAATTTAAATTATGTCAGAAAATCGTCCTTTCGCACTTACAATCGCAGGTTTAGATCCGTCCGGAGGCGCAGGTATTTTAGCTGATGTAAAGACATTTGAACAACATAAAATTGTTGGTTTTGCTATTGCTACGGCCAATACGATTCAGACCGAACATAAATTTTATGAAATCGAGTGGATGGATTTAAGTTTTGTTCTTCGATCAATTGAAACCCTTTTTCAAAGCTATAAAATTGATGCGGTAAAAATTGGGATTGTTCCATCAATACAGTATTTAAGGGAAATTGTTTCAACAATAAAACGAATTTCTCCTGAATCCAAGATCGTTTGGGATCCGGTTTTAAAATCGACAACGAAGTTTGAGTTTATGAATATTGAAAATCACCTGGAATTGAATAAAATTTTATCGCAAATTGATTTGATTACACCCAATTATAATGAAATTGAAATTTTATTTCCCGGGTTTGTTCCGAAAAAACTCTGGTTAAATGCGATTCCAACTACTATTTTATTAAAGGGAGGACATAATGAAACCGCAATTGGAACTGATCGTTTATTTCTAAAAAATGAAATTTTGGATTTGCTTCCAACTCAAAAAAAATGCTTCGAAAAACACGGTTCCGGCTGTGTACTTTCATCGGCAATTGCTTCAAATTTAGCCTTAAATCAAACTATAAAAGAAGCCTGCAAAAATGCTAAAATATATATCGAAAAATACCTGAGCTCAACATCAACTTTAATCGGATATCATTATGTATAATAAACTGCAATATATTTCTCAAGGAAACACAATCGAAGAACAATTGTACAATATTCATCAGGCTTTAGATGCAGGATGTGACTGGATACAAATGCGGTTTAAAAACCAAACTGAAAAAAACAGTTTTAAACTGGCAGAAGCAGTAAAACTTCTCTGCGAAGAATATCTCGCCGCATTTATCGTAAACGACAATCTGCATCTCGCACAGCAAATCAATGCCGACGGCGTTCATCTTGGCTTAACTGACATGAAAATTGACGAAGCAAGAGCCATTTTAGGAACCACAAAGATCATTGGCGGAACAGCTAATACTTTTGAAGACATTCAAAATCACGTAAAAAACAGCTGTGATTATATTGGTTTAGGTCCTTTTCGATTTACCAATACAAAAGAAAAGCTAAGTCCAATTTTGGGTTTGTCCGGATATTTTGAAATTCTTCAAAAACTGAAAAAGAACAAAATTGAGGTTCCCGTTTATGCCATTGGCGGGATCACATTGAAAGATGTAAGTCCGTTAATGGAAACTGGAATTTTCGGAATTGCGGTTTCTGGAATCATCACCGAAAGCACTGAAAAGAAAATACTCATTCAACAACTAAATGAAAAATTATATGCAAACGTCATTGTTTAATATTGGAGATAAAAGCTTCAAATCGCGTTTGTTTCTAGGAACAGGGAAATTTGGATCAAACAAAGAAATGGAAGAAGCGATTTTAGCTTCAGAAAGCGAATTGGTTACGGTTGCACTCAAACGCGTTGATCTCGAAACTGACACAGACGCAATTCTATCACATCTGCAGCATCCTAATATCAATTTATTGCCTAATACATCTGGTGCAAGAAATGCTAAAGAAGCCGTTTTTGCTGCACAATTAGCCCGCGAAGCTTTAGAAACAAATTGGGTAAAACTGGAAATTCATCCGGACCCAAAATACTTAATGCCGGATCCAATTGAGACTTTAAAAGCAACAGAAGAGCTGGCTAAACTTGGCCTTTTAGTACTGCCTTATATTCACGCCGATCCTGTTTTATGCAAACATTTGGAAAATGCAGGAACAACTGCCGTGATGCCATTAGGATCTCCAATAGGAAGCAACAAAGGTCTAAAAACCATTGATTTTTTAGAAATTATTATTGAACAAAGTACTGTTCCGGTTATTATTGATGCTGGAATTGGCGCTCCATCTGACGCTGCAAAAGCAATGGAAATTGGTGCCGATGCCGTTTTGGTAAATACTGCAATCGCTGTTGCAGGAAATCCAAAATTAATGGCCGAGGCTTTTAAAGAAGCGGTAATCGCCGGAAGAAAAGCCTTTGAAGCGAGAATTGCAAACCAGCAAAATTATGCTGCAGCGTCTAGCCCTTTGACTTCATTTTTATATGACTAAATAATTTAACCGCAAAGTTCGCAAAGAAAAGCGCTAAGAACGCAAAGCTTTGCGAACCTTGCGTAAATCTCCGCGTGCTTTGCGGTTAAAAAACTATGAACACATTCAAATCTATTTTTGAGCAATATAATTGGGATTCCATTCAATCCAAAATATATAAAACCACAGCAAAAGATGTCGAAAGAACTTTGGCAAAAACCAAATACAATCTCGATGATTTTTTGGTTTTGATCTCTCCTATTGCCCAGAATTATTTAGAAGAAATGGCCCAGAAATGCCATGAAATCACCAAGAAACGTTTCGGGAAAACGATTCAGATGTATGCCCCTTTATATTTGAGCAATGAATGCCAAAACATTTGCACCTATTGCGGATTTAGTTTAGACAATAAAATCAAAAGAAAAACTCTTTCGGATGCTGAAATAAAATTAGAAGTTGAAGCTTTAAAGAAAACGGGGTTCGATCATGTTTTATTGGTTACAGGCGAGGCAAATTATACCGTAAATATTAATTATTTCCTGAATGCAATTGCATTAATACGCGAACAATTTTCGATTATTTCTGTTGAAGTACAGCCGCTTTCTACAGAAGATTATGAGATTTTGCACAATGCGGGCGTTTATTCGGTTTTGGTATATCAGGAAACATATCATAAGGAGGTTTACAAAAAGTATCATACCAAAGGCAAAAAATCAAATTTTGACTATAGATTAGAAACTCCAGACCGAATTGGCACTGCCGGAATTCATAAAATTGGCTTAGGTGTTTTATTAGGTTTAGAAGACTGGCGGACAGATAGTTTTTTCAACGCTTTGCATTTAGATTATCTTCAAAAGAAATACTGGCAGACTAAATATTCCGTTTCGTTTCCCCGCCTCCGCCCTGCCGAAGGAATTATCGAACCCAATTTTATTATGGATGATAAAGACCTGACGCAATTAATCTGTGCTTATCGTTTGTGGAATGAAGATCTGGAAATTTCAATTTCGACACGAGAAAACGAGAAATTCAGAAATAATATAATCCCAATTGGTGTTACGAGCATGAGCGCAGGATCAAAAACGAATCCGGGTGGTTATGTGGTTGACCCACAGTCTTTAGAACAATTCGAAATCAGCGACGAACGCTCTGCTGATGAAATTGAAAGAATTATAAAAAACAAAGGTTATGAACCTGTTTGGAAAGATTGGGACAGAAGTTATATTTCAGATTTTAGAGTTTAGATTTCAGATTCTTTTGTTTGCTTTTCATCAATCTAAAATTAATTAAAATGAGCGTAATACAAGAATTTCTTCGTTACAACAGACAGACCATTCTTCCGGAAATTGGAGATGAGGGTCAGGAAAAATTAAAAAAAGCACGAGTTTTAGTAATTGGCGCAGGCGGTTTAGGCTGTCCGATTTTACAATATATTGCTACAGCCGGAGTTGGATTTATAGGTATTATGGATTTTGATACGATTGAAATTCACAATCTGCACAGACAGATTTTGTATACTGAAAATGAAATTGGCCGGCAAAAAGCGATTGCAGCAAAAGAGGTAGTTTCAAAATTAAATCCACTTATTGAAGTTGCTGCGATTACAGAAAAACTAACTGCCGAAAATGCATCAGAAATTATCCGTCAATATGATTTTATTGTCGATGGCTCAGATAATTTTTCGACTCGTTATTTAGTCAATGATACTTGTGTTAAGCTTAAAAAACCTTTGGTCTACGGAAGCATTTTGAGATTTGAAGGCCAAATCGCTGTTTTTAATCATAAAGGAAGCAAAAACCTCCGTGACCTCTTTCCCGAAATGCCGGATCCTAAAGATGTTCCGAATTGTAGTTTAAACGGGGTTTTAGGAACTCTTCCGGGAATTATAGGAAATATGATGGCGCACGAAACTTTAAAACTAATTTTAGAATTGCCTTCTTTAAAAAATGAACTTATAATTTTTAATACGCTGAACTGGAATTTTACTAAACTGAATTTCTAAAATACAAGTGCATCTCCAACATTGATAATTCCAGAATTCAGGCTTACGATATTGGTTCCGAATAGAACAGAGTTATCTACATTTCTATATTTGCTTAAAGTTTTTAGAGGTTCTTTTTTTAAACGCCCATTTTCGGGATCATTATTAACCATAATGCATCTTCCGCAAGGTTTTATGTTTTTAAACTGAACTTCCCCAATAGAAAAAGTTTTAAAATCATCTTCCTCATGAGGAATTCCGCTGCTTACTACAATATTAGGACGAAATCTTAAAATGGTGATCTTATCGTCTAACTTCTCATTTAAAAAATCCAGACTTTGTGTGCCGATTAACAAATAAGGATATCCATCGGCCAAACTTACGTTGAAAGTTTCTTTTAATCTGGAACTTTCGTGTTTGCGATCTCCATTTTTTATAATTTTAACCAGTTTACATTCAAAACCCAAATGCTGGCTGAACCATTTTGAAGTTTCGCGATTTACTTCAACCACTTCGCTTTTATCATCCCAGACATTTACTTTCAGCACACTCTCTAAATGCTCATTAATAGAAAATTCATGTTTTTTATCCTTAAAAGTTATACTGATTTTTCCATCTGAAATTTGCGGGTAAAACTGACTCATAATTCGATGTTCCCTTTGTGTGATCATTTGGTTTTCAGCATCAACCAACATCCATCTTCTGTCATTTTCAAATCCCATTTCCTGAGCAAATGCAGAATTACAGCTTATACCAGCCAGACTTTTTATTGGATAAATATAGATTTCCTTTACAACATGCACTGCGCTCATTTTATTTACTTTTTAAAATAGACATAAATTCATCACGGTCAATTTCGCGGCATCCCAAACTCTCCAAATGCGAATTATAAACCTGACAATCTAATAATTTGTAATTTTCTTTTTTTAAATAATTCACTAAAGATATAAAAGCAGTTTTTGAGGCATTAGAGACTTTAGAAAACATACTTTCACCACAAAAAACATGTCCTAAATCTATTCCGTATAAACCTCCTACTAAAACCTCATCCTGCCAAACCTCAACAGATTTTGCAATTCCTTCTGCATTTAATACACAATAGGCTTCGATCATTTGGTCAGAAATCCAGGTACCATTCTGACCGTCTCGTTTTATCTGCTGACAATTTAAAATTACCTCTTTAAAAGCGGTATTAAAAGTAACCGTAAACTGGTTTCGATTCAAAATATTACGCATGCTTTTAGACACAATTAGCTCATCTAAAAACAAAACCATTCGAGGATCCGGCGCCCACCAAAGTATAGGTTCGCCTTCATTAAACCAGGGAAAAATACCGCTTTTGTAAGCCAGCTTTAATCTTTCCGGGTTTAAATCGCCTCCAATTGCCAGAATGCCTTCTTCATCAGCTTCTGAAACTGGCGGGAAATATAAATCTTCGAGTAAATAATACATGTTTAATAATCAATTTTAAATGCCAATATAATTTGAAATTTCAATGTTGAAATTTCAAATTCCACAACTAAAGTTCAATCATTGTTGAGCTTCTCGTTTAGATTTCTGCTTCGTCGAAATGACAAAATTAGGTGTTGTCATTCATGTAAATAACATAAACTGAGAGTAAAAACAAAATTCCAAATTCCAAATTCAGGTAAATGAATTGGAATTTGGAATTTATTAATTTGAATTTTAAACTCTTAGAACGGTAAATCGTCTGGTTCGTCTTCGCTTACATTTGTTGCTGGAGCAAAAGCTTCTGCTGCAGGAACTGAAGGAGTTTGCGCAGGACCTTCTGGTGCCATTCTTTCGATTCTCCAACCTTGAATACTATTGAAATATCTAGTTTCTCCTTGTGGATTAACCCATTCTCTTCCTCTTAAATTGATAGAAACTTTTACTGCCTCTCCTTGTTTATAGCTGCTTAATAAATCGCATTTATCTTGTGTAAATTCGATTAAAATGTGCTGTGGATACTGCTCATCTGTAGTAACTACTAACTCTCTTTTTTTGAATGAAGCACTAACTTGCTGCTCAGGATTAACCACTTTTACTTTTCCTATAACTTCCATCTTCGTCTATAATTAATTATTGTTTCTTTTCTTATTTTTTAGCTAAAAGCACTTTCCAGGCTGACGAAATATCCTCTTTATTGAGATATTTTTTTGCTTCTAAGTGGATTTTTTCCTGATCATCTGAGCTTAAAACTCCTTTCACAGAAAAATTTTCTTTCACAAATATACTAACTTCTTCCTTTGTAGGCAAGGCTTCAATGTTGCCTAATTTTCCGAGGTCATTACCGTTAAACACAGGACTTTCCCTGATATAATTAGGAATTACATCTACCCCAACTCCTAAAGTTGTCAATGGTTTTTGCACTTCAAAAAGTCCTTGATTCGATCTTGAATACCAATTTGCCCCCAGTCTTGAAATCAAATCTATTTTATGCTGATCTATCGCTCCGCTTTCATCTAAAATCGATTCGTGAATGTGAATTTTTACTACTTCACACAAAATCAGATTCCCCGCCCCTCCTTCTGTTCCTAACGGAATAATCTGCGTAATCTTGCATTCAAACTGAACTGGAGATTCTTTTACGCGATAAGGTTTTACCAAATCTGAGGGTATTTGCGTTAAACCGGCTTTTATAAATTCGTTTACACCATCTCCGTATTCTGTACTTGCTAATGACGTTTGTTGTACGATATCGTAATTTACAACATTTATTACAACTTCTCGTGTTGCTTCGGCATTAATTAAGGTATGTTTTACGGTATTGTCCCTTACACGTCGCGAAGGTGAAAAAACTAAAATTGGCGGATTGGCACTAAACACATTAAAGAAACTAAAAGGCGACAAATTAGGAATTCCTTTTTCGCTGATTGTACTTGCAAAAGCAATTGGTCTCGGTCCAACAGCACTTTGTAAATAACCCTGCAGCTGTGCCGTAGGTATTTCTTTTGGATTGATGCTAATCATAATTTTTCTGGTTTAACCGAAACTCATTTTCGATCATACAAAAGTATAGAAATCGTTCAATTCAAGGAAATAGTTTTCGAATATAAAAACAAAAATCTTTTAAGGCCCCGCAAAATATAAAATGTGTTTATTTCGTTATATTTATACCTCAAAATTTAGTTTATGCGCTTTTCTGAAAGTAGAAATACAACTCGTTGGGTTATAATTTTCATTTCCTTTTTAATCATTTCACTGATTCTCTGGAACACTTATACATTTTTCCAAATATTCAAGAATGAGGAACGTTTAAAAATGAAACTTTTTGTGAATGCACAAATTACAATAGTGAATGCCGATGAAAATACTGATGTAGAACTTCCTCTTCAAATTTTCAGTAACAATACTTCAATTCCGGTTGTATTACTGCTTTATGACAAAGTGGTTAGTGCCAAGAATGTTCCTGATGAAATTCTTAATGACAAGAAAAAACGAAAAAACTTTTTAAATAAGCTGAAGAATGAAAACGAACCCATAACTTTTGAATATGCTCCAGGCAAATATCAAACATTGTATTATGGCAATTCTGCTTTACTTAACAAGCTTAAATACTATCCCGTAGCCTTATTACTTATCATTTTTTTGTGTGTTGCTTTGATTTATAATTTTTACAAAAGCACAAAAATGGCGACACAAAATAAATTATGGGCCGGAATGGCAAAAGAAACAGCACATCAAATTGGCACGCCTTTGTCTTCACTAATTGGATGGGTGGAAATTTTAAAAACCGAAGAAATCGATCAGTCGATAACATCCGAAATTGAAAAAGACGTCGAGCGTTTACAGACCATTACAGATCGTTTTTCTAAAATTGGTTCTGTTCCTGTTTTAGAACCGCATAACATTGTTGAGGAGACTTTAAATACTTACGAGTACTTACAATCTCGTTTTTCTAAACAAGTTACCTTTGAATATCTCGCTCCGGATAAACCTATTTTTGCTATGATTAACCCAACTCTTCACAGCTGGACGATTGAAAATTTGGTCAAAAATGCCATAGACGCTATGAGAGGAAAGGGAAATTTAGAACTTCAAATTGAACAAGATCTTCATCATGTAAAAATAAATGTGAAGGACTCTGGAAGTGGTATTTCAAAAAAACAATACAAAACTATTTTTGAACCCGGATTTACCACTAAAAAACGCGGCTGGGGACTGGGACTTTCTTTGACCAAGAGGATCGTTGAAGAATATCACAATGGAAACATTAAGGTTTTACATTCTGAAATTGGAAAAGGGACAACTTTTCAAATTAGTTATAAAACAATTGATCCTGCTTAAATTATACAATATAAAAAAACACCAACTCATATCCTGAATTGGTGTTTTTTTTATGACTTTGACTTCGCTCAGTCTGAAAGTATGATTAAAGATTTGCGTTAATATCTTTTGCTAAAGTCTCAAATTCTTCTTTAGAAAGTGATACTTTATTATGAAAACGCATTTCGTCCATTTCATTTAACGGAATCAAATGCACATGCGCATGAGGCACTTCTAAACCTACAACTGCCATTCCTACTCTTTTACAAGGAACTGTTTTTTCTAACGCAGCTGCAACTTTTTTGGAGAACTTCATTAATCCTAAATACGATTCTTCGTCCATATCAAAAATCTTGTCGATTTCTTTTTTTGGAATACAAAGCGTGTGTCCTTTAGCATTTGGATTTACATCCAGAAAAGCCAAATAGTTATCGTCTTCGGCAACTTTATAGGCTGGAATTTCTCCGTTTACTATTTTAGTGAATATAGACATGGTTTATTTCTTTAATCGTTTATTCGCCTAACCGATTAAAGAAATAAACGGTTAAACTTTCAAAAATATTAGTCTCTTGAAATTTCGAGAATTTCGAATTTTAAAACGCCGTTTGGCACTGTAATTTCAGCTACTTCACCAACAGATTTTCCTAGTAAGCCTTTCCCGATAGGAGACGTTACAGAAATTTTCCCTGTTTTTAAATCTGCTTCGCTTTCAGCAACAAGCGTATATTTCATTTCCATTCCGTTGCTTTGGTTTTTAATTTTCACATTAGAAAGCACCAAAACTTTCGAAACATCTAGTTGAGATTCATCAATTAATCTTGCATTAGAGTATACTTCTTCTAATTTAGCAATTCTCATTTCTAATAAACCCTGTGCTTCTTTTGCAGCATCATATTCGGCATTTTCAGATAAATCGCCTTTGTCTCTTGCCTCTGCTATATCTTGAGATGCCTTAGGACGCATTACACTTTTTAAATGCTCCAATTCATCTTTTAACTTTTTTAACCCCTCTGCGGTATAATAAGATACTTTACTCATAACTTCATCGTTTATATAAATAGAAAAAATCCCATCGGGACGGGATTTTGTATTACAAATATACTATTATTTTTTGTAGTACATAATTATATGTTAATCATATAAAAATCAAATCTAAATAAATTATTTTTGTTTCACTAATTCTTATCAAAATAATGAAAAAAATCTGTCTTTTAATTCTTTTTGTTTCGGTGCTCTTATCTTGCAGTGACAGCGAACGCAGTAATAAAAACCCTTATTTGCCAAATTACTCTGTTAATTTATCCATAGATATGAATCTGCCTGCTTATTCAAATCTTAAATTTGTCAGTAATGGAGTTATTGTTCCAAATAACGGAGCCAAAGGAATTATTATTTTTAATGCAGGAAGCGGTTACAATGCTTTTGACGCTGCCTGTCCTAATCAGGATGTAAATTCCTGTGTGGCCATGACTATTGATGGCATAAACGCGGTTTGTTCGTGTGATAAAACTTCTTACAGCTTGTTTACCGGCCTTGGCGGAAAAGATTATCCTTTAAAACAATATAAAGTACAAGTAAGCGGAACTGTGATTCACGTTTACAATTAAAAATAAAAAAGCCTGAAATTTAAATTTTTCAGGCTTTTTTGTTTTTTAGAATTTTAATGTCAATCCGGCCAGGAAATTAATTCCTGCTTGTGGATAATAGTAAGGATAAATATCCCACATGGCTCCGTTTGAAACATATTTTTTATCTAAAATATTATTTACCAAACCGGTTATCATAATTGATTTGAAGATTGTTTTTGGCTTAATTTCATAAGAAACATTCAAATCGTTTACAAAATAATCTGCCAGTTTAGCCGATGGCAATTCAATGTTGTTCATATATTGTTCGCCAACATATTTCTGCAACAACGAAATGTGTAAACTTTCAATTGGGCTGTAAACAATAATATTTCCAGCAATAACATTTGGAGAATAAGCAATATCTGTTGTTCCGTAGTACTGTCCTTCAACCGCTAAATCAACATTTTTATTACTGCTTAAAGTAAAGTTTGGTCTAAGAAGAAATTTTTCTGAAAGCTTTATTGTGGCATCAACTTCAAATCCTAAACGGTAACTTTTTTCAGTATTAGCACGAATTGGCGCTCCAACATCATCAAGTCTTCCGGTCAAAATCAACTGATCTTTATAGCCCATATAATAGAAGTTAGAATTCAACTGGAATTTCTCCGAATTAAATCTCCATCCTAATTCAAAATCATTTAATTTTTCCGGTTTTACGTTTCCGCCTTCGTAATCTGTTCTGTTGGGTTCACGATCTGCACGAGCGTATGAAAAATAAAGAGTATTTTTCTCGTTGATTTCGTAGTTTAAACCTGCTTTTGGATTGAAAAAATTAAAAGTATCATTTACAAGACCTGTTTCTTTTGAATTTGCTTTGTATTGTACTCGTCGATATTGCAAATCTCCATAGAAACTTAATTTTTCAGTAAACTGATAATTAGCTTTTGCAAAGATATTTCCATCTGTTTTTGTCGAATAATCATCATAATAATGATCTCCTAATTCTGACAGTGCTGAATTTCTTGCCCAGATTACTTTTCCGTAATGATCGCCTTCATATTTATTCCATCCTCCACCAAGAATAACATCCAGCTTTTCTTCTTTATATTTTACAGAAAAAGTAGTTCCGTAAAAATCATTATCTAACCATTTCTGACGAATCAAATCAGTCCCGGGAACTAATTCTCCCAAATCATTTTCAACCATTTTTGTAGGCTGAATTGGTCCGTAGCCTGCAATTGGTTCATCGTATTTATAGTTTTCATAATACCCTAATCCTTTTGTATAATGCAAAGCGAAATTACTGCTCCATTTATCAGACCATGATTCACTCCAATGCAGCTGATAATGATTTTGTTTGTAATTATCCGTTTCATTATCATAGAAATGAACATTTCCTGCTTCATCTTTGTACTTTCCTGCAGAATTATAAGTACGATTTGAATTTAAAGTTTCAGCATCAATTCCGTTCCAGGATTGATATGTTTCTTCTGTTCCTCCAAAAACCAAAGCTTTAATTAATGTCGTTTTTCCAACGTAAGTTCCCTGAAGGAAATAGGATTTTAAATCCGAGCTGGCACGATCTATATAACCATCAGATTTGATGGTAGACAAACGTCCTGCCAATTCAAAATGATCATTTAGCAGCCCTGTGCTAAATTTTACAGTGTTTTTATTTGAATTGAAACTTCCGTAAGAACTAGAAATTTCTCCGGTTGGTTTTGAAACATAACTATCTGTAAGCATGTTTAAACTCGCACCAAAAGCGGAAGATCCGTTTGTTGAAGTTCCAACGCCTCGCTGCAATTGCAGACTTTCTACAGAAGAAGCAAAATCAGGCATATTAACCCAGAAAGTTCCCTGGCTTTCGGCATCGTTGTACGGAATTCCGTTTATCGTTACATTTACTCTTGTTGCATCGCTTCCTCGGACTCTGATACCGGTATAACCTATTCCGCCTCCTGCATCAGAAGTTGTTACTACAGACGGCAGATAATTCATTAAAACAGGAATATCCTGTCCCAGGTTTCGGTATTTAATTTCCTTTTTATCCATATTACTAAACGTAACCGGAGTTTTAGTCGTAACACGAACAGCCGAAACCAACACATCATCAAGCTGATTGACTTTTGTTGAATCTTGTACTTGTCCAAAAGAGAATACGGTAAAGAAAATAGAAGATAGAATAAAGAAAATAGATTGGTTCAACTTAGAACCTTTGCAACTCTGCGCCTTTGTACCTTTGAAAGTACCTTTAAAAATAGTTTTCATTCGTAAAGAATTACGAATAAAAGGGGGAATTATTCTTTGTTAAATTAATAAATTGTTTCCCGACAAAGCATAGTTTATACGCCGTGATTTGTCGTTTTTTCCCTTAGCAACATTACTCGCTCAGGTTCTTTGGGTATGATCTCAGCTCGTTATTTAGAGCACCCCTTTGAGACAGTGCAAATGTAATGTTAAAAAACTAAACTCCAAAGAAAGAAATTCTAAATTACAAAGCTTATAAAGTGAGTATTAATCTATATTTGGTTTTCTGCGAGATTGCTTAATTTCAGAGATATTCTTTTTATCCTTAATTCGTTTTTTGATAACCGATTTTGGAATTTTAGTTGCTTTTCGAACTTTCGGGACATACAATCCTTTTGTGATTATTTCTAAAAATCGTTTTGTAACAATTTCTTTATTCTTAAGCTGGCTTCGATCCTCGTCGCAATTTAAAATCAAAATACTTTCTGTGGTCAATCTTGGAGCAATGTTGGTCAGTAAAAGAGATTTTTCTTCTTCCGTTAAAGCATGCGAAGCATGCAAGTCAAAAGACAAGACAACTTTTGACGAAACTTTATTCACGTTTTGTCCTCCCGCGCCACTGCTTCTTACGGCTTTAAAACTTAATTCTGATATGATTTTTTCGGTATCCATTATTGTGGCTGATGCGCCGGTTTTAATAAATCGTTCACTGTTTTCACCGGGTTAAAAGTAATTAACGGAACAGCAACAAAAACAGTTAACCAATTCGCCATTGAACCATTCCATAAACCAGGAAGTTCATAGCTTTTAACTGGTTTTCCTTCTACACTTTTCTCTACAATAAATCCCGATTTTTGATCTACAAATTGTTTTAGGTCAAATTTTTCGCCTTTGTAATTTTTAATTCCGCAGACTAAGTCAACTGGGTTAAAATGCGTTGCTTCTTCAAGAATTTCAATCTGTTTCTTATTAGTCAGATCAACCTGAGATGTTTCTACAATCTGCAGCGAAACTTCACCTTTTTCATTCATTACCCAAAATGGTCCTCCGCCGGGTTCTCCTTCATTACGAACCATTCCACAAACTCTGATTGGCCTGTCTAACAATTCTCTAATTTTAATCAGCTTATTTTCAAAAGTAAATTTATTAAAATCTTTAGTCATTTTAATATTCAGCTTTTGCATTAAAACATCAACAATAGTTGTAAGATCATTTTCATTTATCTCACCCTTTTCAATAGCGTTTAAATAGCCAAATACTTTTTGTTGCACTGCAATTAAAATGCCTCCTAAAGCTTTCTTGTATAGTGTAATTTTATCAATATGATTTTGAATTACATTATCTATATTTTTAATAAAAATAATATCTGAATCCAGATTATTAAGATTTTCAATTAAGGCACCATGACCGCCGGGTCTAAAAACCAAGTTACCATTTAGACTTCTGATGATCTTGTTTTTTGAATCAACATTGATAGAATCTGTACTTTTATTTTGATACGAATATCCAATATTGATTTTTACTCCAGATGGTTTTTCTATTTTTTCTCTAACTTCGTTTACTGCCGTTTCAAACAAATCCTGATGTATCTCTGAAACTGTAAAATGCAAATTTGAAACACCTTCGGAAGTCGCATAATGCACACATTCGTTTAAATGCTCTTCAATTGGATTAGCGATGTGCGTATTATTATATAAATGAAAAGGTAAAACTGCTTTTGGTTTATTTGCCGAATTATAATAGTCCTGCGATAATAGCAATTTTATAAAATAATAGTTTTTATAATCTCTTTCTAAAGTTTCGAAATCAGGATAAATTTCTTTTAACTTTTGATGAAGAATGTCAAAGAAGGGAAACTTCTCCATACCAACAATAAAGATCGCTAGTTCTTTATCGTTTTTTCTGTTCATATAAGCATTTATAGTTTCTTTTGTGATATCAAAATCATTTAGAAAAGCAGTTAAAAACTTGAACATTCTCGTTGCTGCACCAGAAGCCGGAACAAATTTTTTGATTTTCAATTTTTCTTTCTGACTATCAAAAAAGGCTGCTTTTTCTTCAAAATCCGTTTCAGATAAACTTAGAATTCCGTTATTAATTGTTGCCGGGCTGATTAAGCTGCTTTTTGCTATTCCGTATTTAAATATTTCTAATTGCTTCAGGATATTCTCAAAAGGGATACCGTGATTATAAATTTCAACAAAATCTTCGGATGATAATCCTTTTTCTTTTAAAGCTCCCAAAGCATCAATAATTGCTTTTGCTTTTCCTAAACGGCTTTCCTTATCACCTGAAAGAGTTATAAATGGTTTCTTAGTATCAATTAAGGCTTGTTTGAAAACAGAAAAGACCGTTTCTCTTCCTTCAGGTGTATCTCTAATATCATCTTTTTCCCAAGGAACATCAATATCCGTCAGGAAAAACAAGTCATAATCATGTTCCAGTGCCGCTTCATTCAAAAGCGGATCACAAAATCCATAATACACTTCAGAAAAAACTTTGGTTACCATCAAATTGGTATCGCAGAACAAGTATTTTTTGGCTTCGGCAAGTTTTTGGTTTTCTAATGCTGTTTGTCCGTAGGCAATGGGCATCATATCCTCAGCCGTGCAAATATGCTGATTTTCTTCCCATTTTTTCTGTAAATAATCTCGTGCAAATTCAGGAACCCATTCGGTTTCATAATAATCTGCAAGTTGTTTTGCTAAAGTTGTTTTACCCGTACTTTCAGGACCAAACAAAGCAATTTTTATGATTGTTGTTTTTTGCTGTCTAAGATTTTTCTCCATTCTAAATAAGCTGAAATAGCCAAAATTGTAAAAATTAAATACTGAAGTGACAGCATCCCTAGCCCGCGATAAGCATAAAGAGGCACTACAATAATATCACCGATAATCCAAAGTGTCCAGTTCTCGATTTTTTTTCTGGCCATGTACCACATTCCTGCAAAAAATATCCCAGACGATATCATATCGACATAATTGTCATTGTGTATTTCGTAATCGAAATATTTATAAATCCCGAAAACTACAAAAACAGTAATCAAAAATAATAATACACCAATTATTTTTTCATTAAAATTTGTTCGAGTAATTGGCAGATTATCTTCAACTGTTCCGCCTTTTGCCCAAACGTACCAGCCATAAATACTCATAATCGAGAAATATCCATTGATAATCATATCGCCAATATAACCCGCAACATATAACAGATAAACAGAAATTACCGTTGCAATTAATCCTGTTGGATAAACCCAAATATTTTCTTTTTTTGCAAGCCAGACACTTAAAATACCAAAAACAAATACCAAAAACTCCAGAGCAATATGCCATAACGGAGCATTTTTATAACTATCTAGAAAAAAGTCAATCATTTTGTGGTATTTAAGGCGGTTAGATTTTAATTATGAATCAAAAAAATGACTGTCATTTTCAAAAGCAGTTCCAATAACTACTAAATCTGCACCGGCATTATATGCTTTTTTAATTCCGTGCAAATCTACAATTCCTCCACCAACAATTACAGGAATTTCTATGTTTTGAGCAATTAACGATATCATTTCTAACGGAACCGGCTTTTTTGCTCCGCTTCCTGCTTCTAAATAAATCAATTTATTTCCCAGCATTTCGCCTGCTTGTGCAGTAGCGAGAGCCAGATCAAAATTTTCACGATTAAGGGGTTCCGTTTTACTAACGCGGGCAACCGCGGTTTCATTGCCGCTTTCGATCAAAATATATCCTGTTGAAATAACTTCCAGATTTGTCTTCTTCAAAATTGGAGCTGCCTGAACCTGATATTCTATCAAGTAATCCGGATTTCGACCAGATAATAAAGATAGAAACAAAATAGCATCGGCCTGCGGTGAAATCTGCGACGGATCGCCCGGAAAAATCAAAACCGGAAGATTTGTTTTTTGTTTTAACTGTGCAATTAAATCTTCTAAAATAGTGCTTTGAACAATGCTTCCGCCAACAAAAACGTGTGTTGCCGGAGATTGGTTTATTTTAAGTAATAAATGATCTAAGTGTTCCCAAACAATTTTATCAGGATCCAGAAGAATAGCCAATAGCTTTTGTCCATTTTTCTTGGCTTCTAGAATTTGTTTGTGAATCGTGAGTAATTTTTGCTCCATAATGGGCGTAAAAGTAAAAAGTTTTTAACGTAGAAGAACTATTTTGAATGAATTATATTTGTAAACTCTCTGTTAACAATCAAACAAAAACTAATTATGATTGAAGGTGAATTATTAGAAAAATATGGTGCAGTAAAAAAGTCTTTCGGCAAAAGTGAAATTATTTTTGAAGAAGGAAATATGCCGGCACACTATTATCAGGTAATTTCGGGAGAAATCAAAATGAGCAATTACAACGATGAGGGCCGAGAATTTATTCAGGGTATTTTTTATAAAGGCCAGTCCTTTGGAGAACCTCCTTTATTTTTAAACCAAAAGTATCCTGCCAATTCTATTGCAGTCGAAGACAGTGAAATTTTTCTGCTTCCGAAATTAAATTTCATGAAACTCCTGGAAGAAAATCCGGCAATCAGTATTAAAATAATCGAAAATCTGGCGCAGCGTTTGTATTATAAATCCGTAATGGCTGCGGAGATTTCTACACACGAACCGGAACACAGAGTTTTGAAACTAATAGATCACGGAATTGCATATTTTAACTTTAAAAAAGACACAAACGGATACCTCATCAATTTTACCAGACAGCAAATTGGTGATCTAACTGGTCTGCGGGTAGAAACTGTTATTCGAACGATAAAAGCTCTGGAAAAAAAAGGTGAATTAAGGATAATAAACAGGAAAGTATACAGATAAAAAAGTTCTCGTTTTATGATTTTAATCATAAAATGCATTAGTAAAGCGGTTGTAAATTTGTAGTGTAAAAATCTCAATATCATGACACTATACCAAACAACATTCGAAAATTTCAATAAAAACTATATGGGTTCTGCAGCAATGGCTGTAATTGGTCAAAGCTGTTTAGGCGGTGCTGCTGCCATGTATGTTTTAGCTAACGGAACTTCTATTCCTCAAATGATTCAGCTTGCCATCATAGTATTAGCTTGTATCTTTGTAAACACTTCAATTTTGGCACAAATGAAACACAAAATAGTTTTCAATCTTTTAATTCTTAGTACCTTTTTAAGTGTAGCATTTATTCTTTTAAACACCTTTATTCTGTGAAAAAACAAATAGAAAATAGAGCTGATATCACGTTTTTGGTAAATCAATTCTATGACAAAATAAGAGCCGATGCTGAAATCGGCTTTTATTTTAATAAAATGATAACCGACTGGGATGCACATTTGGAAAAACTAACTGATTTTTGGGAAACCAATCTGTTTGCAGTAAAAAAATACAAAGGAAATCCTCATGCGGTGCACAATGAAGTAGACTCTCATTTTGATGAAAAAATCACAGCAAACGAATTTGGAATCTGGCTAAACCACTGGGCGCAGACATTAGATGAACATTTTGAAGGCGAAAATGTCGAAATCTTAAAAAGACGAGCCAGAAAAATGAGTACTTTTTTGTACATGAGCATGTTTCAACATAGAAATAAAGAAAGCGAAGTTTAATCATTGTTCTGTCATTGCTTCGTTCCTCGCAATGACCAGACTAAAAAACTACTTCTCAAAAGCATACACCAAAGTAAACTTTCCTTCAAAATGATTGGACTGGATTTCTTCGTAATGCACATCAAAATCTTTTACCAAATCATCAAAATGAAGGCTTGCCTGAGTTTGGGTTTCATCTAAAGAAAAATCACTAACTCTGATATGGTCTTTAAAACTAATTCCTTTCTCATTTCTGATTTTAAAGATGGCTTCTTTAGCTCCCCAGATTACGGTAAGTTTTTTCACGTATTTCTCTAAAACATCAGGGTTTAAATATTCAAATTCAGTGTCGACAAATTTGTCCGCAATGCGGAGGATTTTTTCACGCTGTAATTCCATATCAATCCCTACCGTTTCATGACTTACAATTATCGCTGCAAAATGATACGAATGTGTAATTGAAATGTAGTGATGGCAATCAAAATAGGGTTTTCCAAATTCGTCATAATGGAGATCTTTATCTGTAAAACCCATTTCCTGAATCAGCATACGAACGCTCAAAAAAGCACGCTGATGCATTTGAGACTTCATTCCTTCCAGTCTCTTCTGTGTTTTTTCTTTCAATACAACTTTACTCAATAACTCTTCGAGAGATTCTGTTATTTCCCAAATTAAAATTTTAGTCGTTTCGTTGAAATGTATAGTCTGAAATAAAGGCATTCGTATTGTTAGTTATGGGTTGTTAGTTTTTAAACCATATTAAGTTATTTAAGAAGATATAACTGCCGGCTGAAAAACGCATTAGTAAATATAAGCAATTAGCAGCAAAGGTAATAGTTTCAGAATCTTTTTTAAATGAACTTATATCCGTTATATGGTTTAAAACGATTTATAAACTAACATTCTAGAGATTAAGAAATTAAAGATTTCACAAATCTGACAGAAATTAGTAAAATTCAAAAGCTATTCCTTAAATTTGCAAAAATTTTACAATACAAATATACTATAAATGAGTACAACGACTACGCCATATGTGGCTTTCAAAGTAAAAGACATTTCTCTTGCGGCTTGGGGAAGAAAAGAAATTGAATTAGCTGAAGCTGAAATGCCAGGTTTAATGGCGCTTCGTGCTGAATATAAAGACGAACAACCTCTTAAAGGTGCTCGTATCGCTGGATGTTTGCACATGACGATTCAAACTGCAGTTTTAATCGAAACTTTAATTGCTCTTGGTGCTGAGGTTACCTGGTCTTCTTGTAACATTTTCTCTACTCAGGATCAGGCTGCTGCTGCTATTGCTGCTGCCGGAATCCAGGTTTATGCTTGGAAAGGTCTTGACGAAGAATCATTTGACTGGTGTATTGAGCAGACTTTATTCTTTGGTGAAGACAGAAAACCATTGAACATGATCCTTGATGACGGTGGAGATTTAACTAACATGGTTATCGATCGTTTCCCGGAATTGGTTCCTGGAATTAAAGGTCTTTCTGAAGAAACTACAACTGGAGTTCACAGACTTTACGAAAGAGTAAAAGCTGGAACATTGCCAATGCCTGCTATCAACATTAACGACTCTGTTACTAAATCTAAATTTGATAACAAATACGGTTGTAAAGAATCTGCTGTAGATGCTGTACGTCGTGCAACTGACTTAATGTTAGCTGGAAAAAGAGTAATCGTTTGTGGATACGGTGACGTTGGAAAAGGAACTGCTGCTTCTTTCAGAGGTGCAGGATCTATTGTAACAGTTACTGAAATCGATCCAATTTGTGCTTTACAAGCTGCAATGGACGGTTATGAAGTTAAAAAATTAAACACTGTAATTGCGAATGCTGATATCATCATTACAACTACAGGAAACAAAGATATCGTTCTTGGAGAGCACTTCGAGCAAATGAAAGACAAAACTGTTGTTTGTAACATTGGTCACTTTGATAACGAAATTGATATGGCTTGGTTAAACAAAAACCACGGTGCATCTAAAATCGAAATCAAACCTCAGGTTGACAAATACAACATCAACGGAAAAGATATCATCATCTTGGCTGAAGGGCGTTTAGTAAACCTTGGTTGTGCTACAGGTCATCCAAGTTTTGTAATGAGTAACTCATTTACAAACCAGACTCTGGCTCAAATCGAATTATGGAACAACAGCGCAGCTTACAAAAACGAAGTTTACATGTTACCAAAACATTTAGATGAAAAAGTGGCTGCTTTACACTTAGCTAAATTAGGCGTTGAGTTAGAAACTTTACGTGACGATCAAGCAGCTTATATTGGTGTTCCGGTTGAAGGTCCATTCAAACCAGAATACTACAGATACTAAATTGATTTTAGATTTCTGTCCTGATAATTATCGGGATTAGATTTCTTTGATTATCTATATCAAACCCGACAGGCTTTTTAAAACCTGTCGGGTTTTCTTTTTAAAAACGAGAGACTTATTTCTGAATTAAAAAAAAGTTTTCTATAAAAAACATACTTTTTAAGAATAACTGCTTAATTTTAAGATTTAAAATAAGTTACTATTTCTCAACTACATAAATACTGTAATCTTGAAAAAAACATCTTATTTACTAGTCCTATTGTTTGTATTGTGTCTTCCGCACATTATGTTTTCTCAGGAAAAGAAACCCAAAGTCGTTTTGGTATTAAGTGGCGGCGGTGCAAAAGGAATTGCACATATCCCTCTTTTACAAAAATTGGATTCCCTTCACATTGTTCCGGATCTTATTGTTGGAAACAGTATGGGAAGTATTATAGGCGGTTTGTACGCAATGGGATATTCTGGTGACAGCATAGAAAAAATAACTAAAAACATCTATTGGGATAAACTCCTTGGCGGAGGACAATCACTGAGATCTGTGAGTGCAGAAGAAAAAAGGGAATTTCAAAGATATTTAGTTGGCATAGGAGTCAAAGATGGAAAACTTAACAGCGTTGGCTCTCTATTAAATGATCAAAATCTAAGAGAATACCTTTCTGAATTAACCTTTCCTGTATATAATGTTAAAGATTTCGACAGTCTACCTATCCCTTTCAGGGCAATGGCTACAGACTTAGTACAAGGCAAGGAAGTTATTTTAAGCAAAGGAAGTTTAGCTTATGCCATGAGAGCCAGTATGTCTCTGCCTGCTATCTTTAAACCCATGCCTTACGAAAAAACAGTATTAGTAGACGGAGGAGTATTAAACAATTTTCCTACCGATGTTGCCAAGCAAATGGGTGCTGACATTATTATTGGCAGTGATGTGGGAGGCGGAATGGAACATATTGATAAACTAAATAATCTTATGACGATACTTATGCAGACCAGCATGTTTCCGAGTAATATTAAGAATCCTGCAAATCGTGAACTTTGTACAATATTAGTCGATCATCTACCCAATTTGCGTTTCTCTACAGCAGATTTTGCAGATAGTAACGAAATTTACAAAGACGGTAAAATCGCAGCAAATCAAAATCTTCCAGCTCTAATTGCATTATCCGATAAACTAAAAGGATTTAGGCAGCGAATTCACAGATTGCCCGATATCCCGGACGAATTTGTCTTAGACACCA
Source organism: Flavobacterium johnsoniae (assembly GCF_001879205.1). Lineage (GTDB taxonomy): Bacteria > Bacteroidota > Bacteroidia > Flavobacteriales > Flavobacteriaceae > Flavobacterium > Flavobacterium johnsoniae_A. The sequence goes on along the minus strand of NZ_MLFK01000005.1, from coordinate 853,336 downwards.
TAGTATACAAAAAAATAAGCCCTGAAAATATGCCTTTGGTAGTTGGAAGGGCAAACCTCAAAACACATGTAAAATATACCACCAAAGATTTAATAGCCGGAATTAACAGAGCCATGGGTACAAATCTTTTTGATCAAATTACCTACAGCTACTTCATCAAAGACGGAGACAAATTAGGAATTACATTGTTCGGGTTTGAACGCGCCAAAAATCAGCTGAATACCTCCGTACATTATGACACTTACAGAGGTGTGGGAATAATTTTTAACTACACAGGACGAAATGTCCTTGCCGATGCATCTCGTCTTCTTTTAACCGTAGATATTGCCGAACAGCCAAAAGCAAGAATCAATTATCAGAAAAATTTTGGACAGCATAGAGAATGGTGGTGGATATCTGAAGCTTATGGAGCTTTTCTTCGTCAGGAAATTTATATAAACGGCAGAGCATCAGACAATGTACTTTACAATTCTTTTGAACTCAATAATGAAGTTAACAGAAATATAAATTCCCTGAAAAGCTATTTAGGCTTCGGATTAAACTATAATTATACTAATCTAAAACCAAAATATGATCGCGAATACAATCCTAATTCCATTTCAATAAGCAACTACAGCTTTAACAATATTGAACTCAACCTCCATTATTCTTACAATGATATGGATAAAGTTTTCTTTGCTGGAAACGGCACAATTATAAAATCAAATATCGCACGATCATTCCTTACGGATCTCAATATCTCTTTTACCGACCCAGATTTTACCCGTCTTTCGGGCTCAACAAATGGTTACACAAAATTTGGTTTGAGTTTTGAAAGGAGATTGCCCATAAAAAAGAAAATTACAGGAATCATAGGATTTGATTCTTATTTTATTTTCCAGGATAAACTTAAGCAAGACGACATTCCGTTTTCAGGATTTGGTTATGGCACACAATATTTCCTTGGTGGTATTATACCAAGTTCCGGCAGTAATCGTTTTTCATTTCCCGGACTGCATGAAGATGAACTCAATGTTATGCAATTTATGGGGCTTACCCTAGCGTCTCAAGTAAATATAATCGGAAAAATTTACGTTACTCCCCACTTCAAGATTGCAACTATTGGTTTTGATAGTTTTAACGAATATATAGACCATGCATTTAATCCAAAAGGAAATTGGGATGAAAATTTAGATCCCAGTCTGGTAATATCAGGAGGTGCGGCAATTTCCTATCAATCCATTTTAGGACCTATACACTTTGATACTTCATGGATCAATAATATCGACAAAGTAAGATTATTTTTCAGCGTAGGATTATCATTCAATCCTTAGCAAAACTCAATTAGATATAATCAGATTTTTCAGGCATAAAATCTAAACGCAAGAATCTAAAATTTTATTAGGGCGTGCCACCATCCTGATAAGAGGGCAAAATTACGGCACGCCTATAAGCCCTCTTATCAGGATGCTATCGGGCTATACGCACTGCTTCGGCAGTCAGCTTCTATCCCTCACGCATACGTAGACCAAGAACTTTAAATAGCAGCATATTAATTATGACTCCAGAAATTTTAAGTTTAAATTTGGGACTTCAGAACACAAAAAAATATGATCGAAAAAGTTTTATGTGACATACACGGTTCAAAAGAAATGACTTTCAGCTGTATTCACATTGCCATGGCAATAGACTCAAAAGAAAAAACAGGTTTCTTCTACTCAGAAGCCGAAGAAGATCTCCCACAAATTGCGTGGTGCGGTGCATGCGAACAATGGCTTCTTGATAATGGTGAAGAATGGACTGACGTTTTTCAGGCCAGAGCCGATTTTAAAATGCTATGCATTGACTGCTTTGACGAGGCAAAAAATAAGGAAGAAGAAATTCATATTCGATAAATAATTCCTTTCTGTTTCAAACAAAGCTTAACTTTGCAGAAAACGTAAACCATGAAGAATTTTTTATTTTTATTCGTTGCCATTATTTTTGAAATTATTGCTACTTCAGCATTAAAAAAATCACAGGAATTCACCAAACTACTGCCAAGCATTATTACTGTTATTGGGTATTGCGGTGCATTTTACTTTTTGAGTTTTGCTATCAGAACAATTCCTGTTGGTTTTGCTTATGCCATTTGGTCTGGAGTTGGTATTGTTTTAATTACGGCTATTGGTGCCATTTTCTTTAAAGAAATACCAGATTTACCAGCAATAATTGGATTGAGTTTAATTGTAATTGGCGTTGTTGTAATTAATGTTTTTTCTAAAACTACAGCACATTAAAATATAATTTATTCAAAATGAATTTCAGGAAAGCCACAGCTTCAGATTTAAACGAAATGCAGCAATTGTATATCGGAACCATACAATCTGTCTGCATAAGCGATTACAATAACGATCAAATAGCAGCCTGGATTTCCGGCGTAAAAAACACAGAACGATGGGTTGAAGTTATCAGGACACAATTTGTATTATTGGCAATCATCAAAGATCAAATCGCTGGTTTTGGCACTTTAAAAGATGATAATTATATTGATTTTTTCTACATTCATAAAGATTTTCAACGACAGGGAATTGCCGACAAACTTTTGACCGAATTAGAACTGGAAGCTCAAAAACAGCATTCAAAAATTATAACTTCGGATATCAGCATCACTGCAAAACCATTCTTCGAAAAGAAAGGATATGTTGTAAAAGCTGAGCAAAAAAATATCCGATTGAATATTGAACTGATTAATTACAAAATGGAAAAAGAACTTAAATAGTTTGTTTCAGGTTTCAAGTTTCAAGTTATGTTGAAACCTGAAACTTGAAACAAAACAAACAAAAACCTATTTCCGCAAGTTTCGGATTTTATACCCGCAAAAACCAATCGATCTTTGCCTTATAAAATTGAATGAAAATGAACACACAGGAAAACATTAACTATAATCGTATTGCAGATGCGATCGATTATATCAAAGCCAATTTTAAAGAACAGCCCAATCTTGATGAGGTTGCCGAAAAAGTGCATTTGAGTCCGTTTCACTTTCAGAGACTTTTCAGCGATTGGGCAGGCACAAGTCCGAAAAAATTTTTGCAATACACCAGTCTGGAACACGCTAAAAAGTTACTCAAAGAAAATCAGGCAACAATTTCTGAAACAGCTTTCGAGACGGGTCTTTCGGGCACAAGCCGATTACATGATTTATTTGTAAATATCGAAGGAATGACTCCGGCTGAATATAAAAACGGTGGCAAGAATCTAGAAATAAACTACAGTTTTGCCGAAAGTCCGTTTGGGAATATCATTGTCGCATCAACCCAAAAAGGTGTTTGTTTTATGGCTTTCGCCGAGGAGGAAACAACAGGATTTAATGATTTAAAAAACAAATTCCCAAATGCTGCTTTCATCCGAAAACTGGATTTATCGCAGCAAAATGCCCTTTTCATTTTCCAAAATGACTGGAGTAAATTATCAGAAATAAAACTGCATTTAAAAGGAACTAATTTTCAGCTGAAAGTCTGGGAAACTTTGCTTAAAATTCCGATGGGACAGCTTTCTACGTATGGTTCTATTGCCCGGCAAATTCAAAAGCCAAACGCTTCAAGAGCTGTTGGAACAGCAATTGGCAGTAATCCTGTTGCGTTTTTAATTCCGTGTCACCGTGTAATTCAATCTACCGGAATTTTTGGCGGATATATGTGGGGAAATACGCGAAAAACGGCAATTATAGGCTGGGAAGGCGCGCAGGTAAACCCATAAATAAATCCCAATATCATTTTTTCGTCGCGAAAGAAATCTCAACCTAAAATTTTTTATGCAAAATATACAATCTAAAATTGCTTCTCAGAATTGGGAAAGCATCACCGAATCTATGCACGAAAATGGCTTTGCTATTATTTCAAATATATTGAACAATGAACAATGTGAAGACTTAAAATTCGATTATGATAATCCTAATTTATATCGAAAAACAGTTGTAATGGAACGCTATCGATTTGGTTTGGGCGAATACAAATATTTTAATTATCCTTTACCAGATTTGATTCAGGACATTCGATCTTCGATTTATCCAAAATTAGCTCCAATTGCTAATGCGTGGATGAAAGCCCTAAATATCAATACTGTTTTTCCTGAAAAACACGAAGAATTATTAAAACAATGTTACGACAATAATCAGTTAAAAGCCACGGTTTTGATTCTTAAATACGGAAAAAACGGTTTCAATACCTTGCATCAGGATTTGTATGGTGATGTTTATTTTCCACTCCAAATTGTGCTTTTTCTTTCTGAACCTGACCAAGATTTTAACGGAGGTGAATTTGTACTAACACAGCAAACACCAAGAGCACAATCGAAAGCAATTGTATTGAAACCAAAAAAGGGAGATATTTTAGTTTTCACAACTAATTTCCGACCTATAAAAGGTACAAAAGGTTATTATCGCGTGAATATGAAACATGGTGTAAGCGAAGTTCATTCTGGAGAAAGATATACGCTGGGGATTATTTTTCATGATGCGTTAAGTTAAGGTTCAAAGTTGCGTACAGCGTTTTGAACCCCAGTATATCTGTACAATAATGCCAATCAAATTATGATGATTAGACACACTAAAATTTCAGATTCAAATCTGCGAAATAAAATTAAAAATGGCGAAATTTGTTTTGGCGGCAACCAAAAATTAAAAATCTACGGAACTCTCAAATGTGCTTCGGGAAAAAGAATGAAACGCGAAAACCGGGTTTTCTTTTCTTCTGAAAATGAAGCCAGACAAAATGGTTTCAGGCCTTGCGGACATTGCATGAAAACCGAATATAAAAACTGGAAAAATGGACTTATTTAATCCCGAAACTAACGAAACGACTAATCTTCTTCCAAAAGACGGAACCGTAAATTATTATGGCAAATTGTTTTCGAGAGAAGAATCCAATCGTTATTTGGATGTGTTTTTAAATACCATTGAATGGAAAAATGACGAAGCTATTATTTTCGGAAAACTAATTATTACCAAACGAAAAGTTGCCTGGTATGGAGATTCCGGTTTTGAATATACCTATTCTAATACCACAAAAAAAGCACTCCCATGGACAAAGGAACTTCTGGAATTAAAAACTATTATTGAGCAGGAAACAGGAGAAACTTTCAATTCTTGTCTGCTCAATTTATATCACTCCGGTGACGAAGGAATGGCCTGGCACAGCGATGCCGAAAAAGATTTAAAGAAGAACGGCGCCATAGGCTCAGTGAGTTTTGGTGCCGAAAGGAAATTTTCTTTCAAGCATAAAGATTCTAAAGAAACCGTTTCTTTAATCTTAGAACATGGAAGTTTATTGGTTATGAAAGACGAAACACAAACGCATTGGCTCCATCGGCTGCCTCCAACTAAAACAACATCAAAACCTAGAGTAAATTTGACTTTTAGAACTATTGTACGATAAGTTATTTCTTCTTTTTTGGAGCTACATTTTGATACGAAAGCAACAAAGCATCTTCAAACATTTCCGGTCTTACTTTTGAAAGTTCAACAATGGTCCAGCCTTGTTTCCCCCATTTATTCGGAATTGGATAAAAAATCATTTCACTCGAAGCGCAAAAAACAGATTGATCGATTTCATTTAACTTTAAAACCGCCCGATTATTTTTTTCGTCAAAAGTGGCAAAAATCTTTTTGTTAACGCGAAAAGAAGTTTTCTCGAAATGCGGTTCTTCGATTGCATTTTCAAACGATAAGGCTGTTTTTCTAAAGTTTTCAATTGAAACCATAATCGCTGTTTTTAAGTTAAACCTTAATTTACCACCCCTGATTCAATCCATTTTTAAGGACTTCCTCGTATTTTTCTTTATCGAAAGAATATAAGTTTGGAGCTTTGTGAGCTACATTGTTTTTCTTTTCGTCCAGCTTTGTCAGGATTCCGATGTTCGTTATTTTTCGAAGAAAATTTCTTCTGTCGAGTTTTTTGTCTAAAATAGTTTCGTACAATTTTTGAAGTTCGGGAATTGTGAACTTTTCCGGGAGTAAATTATAGCCAATCGGCATTAAATTTAGTTCTATTCTTAGTGTATTTAAGGCTTTATCGAGAATCTCTTTGTGATCTAAAATTAGTTCCGGAACTTCTTTATGATCAATCCATTCTATAATTTGCCCCTCGTTTCTGCGGGTAGGCAGAATTTTTAAAAAATCTACTAATGCATAATATCCAATTGTTACGAAACGCTGTGTAAGCCATTTTCCTTTTTCAGGACTGATATTTAGATATTCCAAAACTTCATTTCCGAAGTGATTATCATTACGTTTAATTTTTCCAAAGGTGGCAAATTGCCTTAAAAAAACACCTTCTACACCTGTTCTTTCGTTTAAAATGGTCACGGCTGCTGTATCAATATCCTGGTCTATCGGAATAAATCCGCCGGGTAATGACCATCTTTCGTTGTGAGGTACTTTTATTAGTAAAACTTTTAATTGATTATCATGAAAACCAAAAATCACACAATCGATGGAAAGTCCAGGCTGGTATTTTTCGTTATTTTCTATAATAAATTTCAGCATTAGGCTTTTTAATTAATACAATTTTACGTTCTAAAAGGCATGCAATTTACTTTATTTTTTAAAAACACCAGCAATATTAAATAATGCATGTCTTTTTAATAGTAAAAACAAAAAGTGTATAAATCACAATTTTAGTTAAAATTACAAAATGGTTTGAAAAAAATAAGTACATTGCGTCATAATAACACATTTGACCATCAAATTGTTAAAATTAAAATTTTAAGAAAGAAAAAGATTACAAATATCTAATTTTGAGTTTTCTTTTAAAACATGACAAGAAATTAGACATTAATGCAAAAGAGTATGGTTACCAATCCGTTAAAAAACATCAACCAAAAAATTAGAACTAAAATCTGGACTTCTTTCGGATTTGTTTCTAAAACGTATCTTTTAGAAGCTTCGTTAAAATACAGCGAAGAACAAGAAAGGATTTTCAACGAAATGATTGTTGAAACTGAGGTAAAGGATAAAAAAGCAAAACGCGAAGCTTTTGACAAAGCTTTATATGCCTCTTACAAAGGAATTGGCGCTATGGACTTTGTTCATACAGTCTTAAAATAATAGTATCTTACTGATTTGAACATTTTTATGTTCACTTAATCAATTTTTAAATATTAAAGTCTCTAAACTTCACTTTTTGGTGGAGTTTTTTTTATTGCAAAAATTATGCTTACTTTTAAAAATCAACCCCATAAATTTTGATAAAATTCTCTACATTTGTTTGAAATAAAAGTACGATTATACTTCATTAAAAGCCACAAAAACAATAATTTATTACAATGGAAAATACAATTCAAGCTGAAAATTATAAAATTCAAAAACCAGAAGATTGGGCAAGCGTTATCACTGACGATCAAATCATTGAACACATAAAAGAATCTGATTTCTCAGCTAAACAAGTTGAAGAAGGGAGAGATTACTGCTATTTTCTAGATAAGATATATTACACAAGTGATATTAAAAACAGTGAATATGCCTGTGTTGCTTACACACTGAACGAGCCTTCTAATCTTGAAAGTGCTTCTGTAATGGATGTTGTGGTTGAAGAAAACGAAACCTACATTATACATAGAATCAGTGTTTTGAGAGAAGGAGTTTTAGTTGATAAAATTCCGGATATGAAAATCAAAGTTCTGGACAGCGAAAACCAAAGCGAAGGCGGTATTTTGAGCAGTAATAAAAAAGTAAATATTACAATAAAAGATTTACGCCTTTATGATGTTTTAGTTATAGAAGATTCAAGGGTAAAAGTATTTACTGAGCGTGATTTTATGCGCAAGGAATTCCTAAAATATGTTTGGATTAGTCCAAATAATTATTGGGCATATGGTTCTTATAAATTTACTTTTATTAATGACCGCGAAAAAACAATTGCTTACAAAAAAACTTTTTTCAGAGATGAACAAGGCAATGTAATCGAACCGGAAATTAATTACTTAAAACAAGGTGAACGTTTTATAATCGACAAAGAAAATTTTATCAATTTTGTTGACTCCAACAGAGAAGTTGCTCCGTTTATAGATTTTGCTACAGACAGCAATTGGACAGATTTATCAAATTATATTTCGCCGCTGTATGAAGAAATTTATAATAAATCTTCACTGAAGGATTTTGCACCTAAACTAGTCGAAAAACTGGATGCCATTACAGACAAGGATGAGCAATTGCAATTTGCAATTGATTATGTTCAAAATCATGTTTATTATGTTTTTAACGCCGATGAGATGAACGGCCACAAGCCTCAGGAACCGGCCGTAACTTATGAAAACAAACAGGGTGACTGTAAAGCAAAATCTGTTTTACTAAAGGTAATTCTAGATTATATCAATATTAATTCTTCTGTTGTTTTAGTGAACTTTAATACAGATCATTACATTAAATATTATTTACCTTCGCTCCTTACTTTTAACCATGTTATTGTAAAAATTGATTATAAGGATCAAACCTATTTTATCGATGCTACAACCAGAGATGAATTTGGATTGATTGAAAATCGAGGGTTTATTTATTTTATGCATTATTTAGAAGTTAAACCAAACCAGCAGCTGCAGATTAAAAAACCACATACATTTTCTTATTATGGTATTAATGAAAAAGTAGATTTTACTGCTCAAAAGAATGTTGGACAGTTAAAACTTACTACAACGTATAAAGGAAACCGTGCAAACTATATGCGTAAGTATTTCAAAAACACCAATAAAAGAGAGATTATTGACAGCTGGAATAATTTCTTATTCTATACTTTGAATTATTCTAATGACAGAAACGGAACTGACATTAGAACAATTTTTAAAGATGCATCAATTGATATTGTAAGCGATGATAAAAAACTAAATGAATTTACCATTAACTACAATGCTTCAATTGAAGGCCCTTATTTTATAGATGCTCAAAAAAATCGCTTTTTAATGTACTTTGATAGAAATATTGTAAAAAATGGAGCAAGAGATTTTATGCATACAGACATTCCGTTTTGGCATAATTTTGACAATGAAAAATATGAAATAAATCTGCAGACAGATGAGCGAATAGATACCGAAGAAAAGTTTACTATTCAGGAAAGCACCATCAATAATCCTTATTTTGATTTTACAAGCCGTAAAAAAGTTACCAAAAATGGAGCTTCAATTTTTATTGATTTTAAACCTTTGACTAACTTGGAAATCCCTGGACAGGATTTCGAAAAATTCAGAACCGATCATCATACTATTGCAGATAGTAATTTTGGAATTGGTATTGATATTATCGAACAAGGTTTACTTAACCTACTGAAATTCAATTTCAAGAAACGTCTTAAATAAAATTTCTATTATAAAAAAAATGGGGCTTAAAGCCCCATTTTTTATGATTTACTAGTTTGCCAGTAACTCAAAATCTGATCTTAGTTTAATATCTGCTGATGAAGCTCCAATCATTACTTCAAAATCTCCTTGTTCAGCAATCCATTCTATTTTATCATTGTAGAATGAAAGCTTTTCTTTGTCGATTGTAAATTCGATTGTTTTAGATTCTCCTGCATTTAATTTTACTTTTTGGAAATCTCTTAATTCCAAAATCGGACGCACTACAGATCCGAATTTATCTTTTAAATATAACTGCACTACTTCTTCTCCAGCCACTTTTCCAACATTTGATAATTGGAATGAAACTTTAATAGTTTCGCTGCTTTTAATTTTTGTACTGGAAAGTTTCAAACCAGAATAGTCGAATTTAGTATAACTTAAACCATATCCGAAAGGAAATTTAGGCGAGTTTTTCAAATCGATATAAGCGGAAACATAATTTTTTGAATCTTCATCTTTTGCCGGTCTTCCGGTGCTGAAATGATTGTAGTAAATAGGAATTTGCCCTATTTCTCTCGGGAAAGTCATAGGTAATTTCCCTGATGGATTGTAATCTCCAAATAAAACATTTGCGATAGCATTTCCGGCCTCAGTTCCTAACCACCAAGTATAAACAATTGCAGGAACATTGTCAGCTGTCCAGTTGAAAACAAGAGGTCTTCCGGCATTAATTAAAACCACAACTGGTTTTCCTGTAGCCTGGATTGCTTTTACTAAATCTTCCTGAACACCCGGCAGATGAATGTCGCTTCTGCTTTTTGCTTCACCGCTCATATCGCGTCTTTCACCAATACTCAGGATTACAACATCAGCTTGTTGGGCAGTTGCCACAGCCTCAGCAAAACCATCTTTGCTGGTCCCTTCTATTTCACAGCCTTTTGCATAAAGCAATTTGGTGTTTTTGCCTACTTTATTCTGTAAACCATCCCATTGCGAAACGATCCATTTATTGTAATCTACTTCTGGAAGCTCAACAGACCAAAAGCCCATGTTTTCTTTGTATTCTTTTACCATCGGACCGATGAATGCAATCGTTTTGGTACTTTTGGAAATAGGTAAAACCTGATTTTCATTTTTCAATAAAACAATACTCTTTTGTGCCACCTCAAGAGCCGCTTTTCTGTGTTCCGGATTGTTCAACGCTTTTTCGGCTCTCTTTTCGTCAGAATACTTATAAGGATTATCAAATAAACCTAATTCGTATTTTTTGCGAAGAATACGTTTTACTGCATCATCAATTAAATCAACCGAAACTCTTCCTTCTTTTACTAATTGTGCTAGATTGTATCGGTAAGCATTACTTTCCATATCCATGTCGCTTCCGGCAGTAATGGCTGAATAAGCCGCTTCTTTAAGATCTTTTGAATATCCATGTGCTACCATTTCACCAATCGAACCCCAGTCAGAAACTACGAATCCCTGAAAGTTCCATTTTCCTTTTAAGATATCTCTTTGTAAATGCGCATTTCCTGTAGCCGGTATTCCGTTTACATCATTAAATGAATTCATAAATGTTGCAGCTCCGGCATCTAAAGCCGCTTTAAAAGGAGGCAGATAAGTTTCAAACAACATTCTTTCACTCATGTCAACCGAGTTATAGTCTCTTCCGCCAACTGCTGCTCCATAAGCAGCAAAGTGTTTTACGCAGGCCATAACCGAGTTCAAATCACCCAGTTTATTTCCCTGAAAGCCTTTTACTCTTGCGTATGCAATTTTAGATCCTAAATAAGTATCTTCTCCTGCTCCTTCCATAACACGGCCCCATCGCGGATCACGGCTAATATCTACCATTGGTGCAAATGTCCAGTGAATACCGCTCGCTGCCGCTTCTGTTGCTGCAACTCTCGCAGCTAATTCAATTGCCTGTAAATCCCAACTTGCCGCTTCGGCTAAAGGAAGCGGGAAAGTCGTTTTGTATCCGTGAATAACATCCTGACCAAACAACAACGGAATTTTAAGACGGGACTGCATTGCCAGTTCCTGATATTGTCTGGTATATTTTGTTCCGATGATGTTTAGCATCGAACCAATTAAGCCTGCTTTTATTTCTGCTTGTTTATTTGGATTAATCGTAATTGGCCCAGTTGCCGAATTATCGCCTGTATATTGATTAAGCTGCCCTATTTTTTCTTCAAGGGTCATCTTCTTCAATAAAGCATTTACTTTTTGATCGATTGTTTCCTGTTGCGCGGCCGCAAAAAACGTGACCATCAACAAGGCAAATGTGGTTAATTTTTTCATAGTTTAATTTTGATTACCAAACGTAAGTGGCCACTGCACCTGCGTTTAAGGTAGTTGAAATTTGTTTTTGATTGTATTTTATATTGAATGTTTCTGCTGCAGTTCCATCATTCTCTACTATTAGGACAGTTTGTCCAGATGGTGTTTTAAAAGCAACATTGTATAAATTGCCGCTAATATTGCTTCCAATTCTAACAGAACCTTCCGGAACAAATTTAGACGCATGACCAATAATGTAGTACCCTACTTCTCTTTTGATATTTTGAGCATGGTCTATCATTAAAGCGCCTTTACAAGTTGAGCATCCGCCTGGGGTAAATGGTTTGTAATATTCGTCATTTGCTAATCCCCAAGAAAGTGCATTTTTACTCCAGTTACGCATTGAACCAATTACAACATTCTTTACACTCCATTTCAAATCAGATTCGAAACTGCTTTTTGAGCCTGTGTATTGCTCTGTAAAATATAAATCTTTGTTTGGAAATGCATCATGAACAGTAGACAATGCGCTGATATCTCCTTCATATAAATGAAATGCTGAACCCGCTACAAAAGGATTCGCTTTTGCATCTTTTAAAATAGTCAAAGGATATTCCGGTTTGTTACAATTGTGGTCGTAAACTATAATTTTGGTCTTGATTTTGGCTTTCGCGAAAGCGGGACCCAAATTATTACCAATAAAATCTGCCTGTTGTTCTGCCGTCATGTACATACTTGGATTATTTCCCGGATGCAATGGTTCATTTTGTGGTGTAATCGCGTCAATAACAATTCCGTGCGATTTCATTGCTTCAATATATTTTAGAAAATACTCAGCATAAACCTGATAGTATTTAGGTTGTAAACTTCCTCCTTTTGAGCTTCCGTTATCCTTCATCCAAACCGGAGGCGACCACGGTGAACCCATAATTTTTATTTGCGGATTTATGGCTAAAATCTCTTTTAATAAAGGCACAACATCATTTAAATCCGGACCTAAATCAAATTTTTCCAGTTTTAAATCGGTTTGACCTTCTGGTAAATCATCATACGAAAAAACTTTCTCATTCAAATCTGAAGCTCCAATACTAATACGCAGGTAACTCAAACTAATTGCATCCTTTTTTCTGGAAAACAATTCCTGAAGCAGGGCTTCTTTTTTTGCTTTGTCCAGTTTTAAAATTGCCTGAGCACTTCCTCCGGTTAGCGAAAATCCAAAACCCTCTATGGTTTGAAATTTTTCAGAAGGATTTACTTCAATAGTCTGGTTTGAATTTGTTTCTGAACTAAACACTAAATCCTCTTGTTTTTTAAGTTTTGAAGATTCATCAGTAGTTGTAATCCAGGACGACGCTTTACCAGAATTGGTTACTACATTTTGTGAAGATCCGCATTTTATCTGCACTGCAATAAGAGGCAGTAAAAGCAGGATTTGAAGTTTTTTGTTGATGTTTTTCATTTTTTAATCTATTTCTATTAAAACAGGTAAATGATCCGATGGATATTTTAAATCTTTAGAATCACTTAGAACTGCATGTTTTTGAATTTTTAATCCACTGTTCTTTGAAACAAAAATATAATCAAGTAATAACGTTACCGGTTCGTTGTGTTTGAAATCGTTAAACGTTCCCGATGGCCCAAAAGGTTTTTCTTTTGAAACCTCTTTTGTATCATCCATTACTTTTTTAATTTCTGCAATTTGCTTTGTATCAGGCTCTGAATTGAAATCTCCCATTAAAAAAGCCGGATATTTCTTTGTATTCAATTCGCTTATTTTTTTCAAAACAAGCTGTACTCCTTTTACTCTCGCTTCTTCGCCCATGTGATCCAAATGAAGATTAAAAACCCAAAACGTTTTTTTAGTTTTTAAATCTTTAAAAAGTCCATAGGTACAAACTCTGTTACAGGCTGCGTCCCAACCTCTCGAAACCACATTTGGAGTTTCTGACAGCCAAAATGTATTAGACTGCTCTACCTTAAAGCGGTCCTTTTTATAATAAATCGTACACGCCTCGCCCGTTCCTCCTTCTTCTCTCCCTACTCCAAATTTGTTATAATTTGGCAGAGCTGATGCAATATCTGTTACTTGATTCGGCGTTGCTTCCTGAACCCCAAAAACATCCGGACTGTAAAATTGTATTTGAGAAGCAAAATAATCTTTTCGTTTTGGCCATGCATTTTCTCCATCAGAAGCAACATCTAAACGAATGTTGTAGGTCATGATTTTTAAATTTTGACCATAAAATGATCCGCTTACAAAAAGTAGGAATACTACTAAAATAATTTTGTTTATCTTTTTCATGTTTAAAAAATTTTAATCCGTAAAGCTAGTGTTTCTAAAGCCTTAAAGAAAAAAACTTATTTAAAAGTTATGTTAATTATGTGTATTAGAATAATCAATATTAAATATATCATCGCTGTTTACTTACAAATTATCAATTCAAAATTCTTACATAATTAATTCCGCATGAATTTTTATGCTATTTTTTAGAGTTCCCTTTTTTATTATCTGAAAAATCCAGATAATTCAAATTGAAACCTCCTTTTTCAAACACTGCTTTAATCTTGTTTTCTCCTGCATTCAATTCAACATCAGATAAAGTAATGGTTTTCCATTTTTCATTTCCTCCGGTTACGGGCAGTATTATTGTTTTGGATTTTGTTCCGTCTGCTGTTTGTAAATACAGTTTTCCTTCTAAATTCTCGCTTGAATAACGAATCGCGACATTGTATTTACCTTGTTTTTTAACCTGAGCAGTAAATTGAAGCCATTCTCCATCGTCAATAAAGGAAACCTGATAACCATTTGACCCGGCGTCTTTGCAAGGCAGAATATCGACACCATCATTGCGCATTGTGTTACCTTTATTCCAATCTTCAAATTTGTTCGTTTCTGATCTGTAATTCACAAAATCCATATCAGAATAAGCATATCCGTTTGTTCCTAAATCATAATGCGTTGCCGCAATTTTGCCAGGAATTAAGTGTTTTTTATATGCTTTTGTATCGTTGGTCTGTACTTGTCTAAACATGGCGTCGATTACATCCGGTTTAACGGTTACGTTTTCCATTTTGTAATTATCGGCCATTTTCATCAATGCTTTTTTCGAAAAATCGGCTGATGGCTTCTCTCCGCCGTCTTTCCAGTATTTCAATAAAATATCGTATTCCGGAATTTTGGTTACAGAAGTTACGCCGGCAATATTTTCGATTTTTTTCATTGGCCAAAAAGCCCATCCAATATTGTTGCTTTCTACTAAAGTCAAAACATCTTTAAACCAAACATTTGAGTTTTCGCCACTTTCACCTAACCAAATTGGCACATTATATTGATGTCTGTAATCCAGCATTTTCTGGATGGATTCCTTAGTATTATAACTCCAGTATTTATGAAAACTTAATGCCATGTTATCATCCCATAAAGGAAAAATACCATTGTAATTATTTCCCCAGCAGTTTCCTTCAATAAATATTAAGTGATTGGTATCGACTTCGCGGATTGCTTTGGTAACGGCAACCATTAAATCTCTTAAAGGGCCGTTTGAGTTTTCATCACAGCCATTTTTATTCGATCCGGTAAAGTTCCAGTTTGGTTCGTTGATAATATCGTAAGCTCCAATCCATTGGCTGTCTCTGTATCGAGAAGCCAGTTTTTTCCATAAAGCAATCATTTTTTTCTGATTGGCTTCGCTTTGCCATAATGAAGGTTTTGTGGTATCGTAGTCCGAAATTGCAACATCATTTCCTTGTCCGCCCGGAGCAGCGTGTAAATCTAAAATCAAATAAATTTTATTCGCTTCACACCATTTCAATAAATTATCGGTCATGGTGAAACCTTCTTCAGTCCAGGTTATTTCACCATTCTTTTCCTGCTCAATTGGCGGTGTATAAAGATTATAGTGCATAGGAAGACGAATTGAATTGAATCCCCATTTTGCAAGAGAATCTACATCGCGTTTTGTAATTCCGTTTGCTTTATAGGCAGCATAAAACTCTTTTGTTCCCTGCTCTCCAATTACGTCCTGAATTTTTTGTTTGATGACATACTGCGGACTCGCGAAAGGCTGGGTCTGCAGCATATATCCTTCCTGCACCATCCATCCGCCAAGACCTAAACCTCTCAAAATAATGTTCTTTCCGTTTCCATCAACGATCTTTTGTCCGTCTCTATGTAAAAATCCCTGTCCGAAAGAAGCAATCGAAATTAAAAGCTGTACTATTATCAGTATTTTTTTCATGCGAAAAGTAATTAATTTGATATTCTATTTCCATGTAAAAGTTCCAACAGCTCCAGCATCCAGTGTCGCTGCAACCCATTTTCCGTTGAATTTAATATTGAAGGTTTCAGCTGCGTTTCCGTCATTTTCGACAATCAATACTTTTGATCCTGATGGGGTTAAAAAAGCAACATTTTGCAGATTTCCGCTAATATTACTTGCAATTCTAAGAGAACCTGCCGGAACAAATTTTGAAGCATGGGCAATAATATAATAAGCTACGTTTCGCTGAAAATTATCGTTTGAAGTTATAGTTATTGCACCTTTGCATGTTGTACAACCACCTTGTGTATGAGGCTGAAAAGAAGCATTATTAGCCAAATTCCACTCTAATGCATTTTTGCTGTAATTTCTCATTGAACCAATAACAACATTTTTAAGATGCCATTTTAAGTCGCCGCCAAAGTCGCCGGTTGATGCTGTATATTGTTCTGTGAAATAGATATTTTTAGTTGGATATGCATTATACACATCAGAAAGTGCATTGATATTTCCTGCATATAAATGAAAAGCAGATCCGTCTACAAAAGGAAATGCATCAGTATCAGCCAAAATTGCTTTTGGATAATTGGGATTATCGCAGTTGTGATCATAAGCAATAATTTTGGTTGTGATATTGGCTGTCTTGAAAGCAGGACCTAAATTATTTTTTATAAAATTGGCCTGTTCTGCTGCGGACATATACATACTCGGATTATTTCCGTCATGTAAAGGCTCGTTTTGAGGTGTTACGGCATCTATTGTAATGCCTTGGGCTTTCATCTGCTGAATATATTTTACAAAATACTGCGCATAAACATCATAATATTGAGTGCTTAGTTTTCCTCCCACAAAGCTGTTTTTGTCTTTCATCCAAAGCGGCGCTGTCCAGGGTGTTGCTAAAACTAAAATTTTAGGATTAATTGCCAGAATTTCTTTTAACATGGCAATCAGATTTTTGTCTTTTTCTAAACTAAATTTAGCCAGATTCAAATCTGTTTCACCTGCTGCAAGATCATTATAGGTAAAAGTATCCGCACTTAAATCAGAAGCTCCAATACTGATTCGGATATAACTTACGCCTATCGAATTCTGGTCAGAGCCGAATAATTCCTGCAAAAGCGCCGTTCTTTTTGATGCATTTAACTGATTAATTACATCAACACTTCCACCGGTCAGGGTGTATCCAAAACCATCAATTGTCTGATATTTTTGCGAATCATTTACTTCAATATTTGCAAAAGTATTGCTCGTTGTTCCAAATGCTAAAGCTGAATTTTGTTTTGCCAATAAAACACTTTGATCTCCCTTTGTAAGCCAGAAATCAATATCGCTTTTAATTTCCGGATAAATTGGAGGCGGTCCAGGATCGGCGGCATCGTTTGAAGAAGAGCATTTGACTTGAGCAAATACTGCAATTGTAAAGAACAATGCCTTGATAGTATTTTTAAAATTACATTTCATTTTAGT
This sequence comes from Flavobacterium johnsoniae, assembly GCF_001879205.1. Classification (GTDB taxonomy): domain Bacteria; phylum Bacteroidota; class Bacteroidia; order Flavobacteriales; family Flavobacteriaceae; genus Flavobacterium; species Flavobacterium johnsoniae_A. The sequence continues at coordinate 836,042 of NZ_MLFK01000005.1, read as the reverse complement.
AGTTTTTTAGGTCAGTAATTAGTACACAATAGTCTGCATAGCATGTGCCGGGATAGTTATAGTATTTTGCAAATCGTGGTTTATTATGTTATAAACAATCTCTTTTTCTGATTGGTTCATGACAACAGTAATAACTTTGCCATCAGAGTTTTTAAAAGAGGTGCTTATTAAGTTCTTATCGCTTACAGTCTGGATTATCCTTTTTGCATTAGGGCGAATGAATTTTGAAAAATGTCCAATGTAATAGTACATCGGGGTATAGATTAATTCGTCTTTTGTTGTATCTGCGTGAATGGGTGCGAAACAAAAATTACCTACATGGTTTGGTCCTCCGTTTTGATCCAGAAGAATGTTCCAGTCTGTCCAGCCCACAGTTCCGTTATTGAAATCGTTAATCATGTTAAGTCCATATCTTTCTGCATTTCCCCAGAACTGATATTTAGAAGCATCAAATTTTTCAATGCAGCCTTCTGTAAAAAGTAAATTTTTGTTTGGAAAATCTCTGTGTACTTCTCCAACTGATTCAAATTTTGGAGTTCCTCCGTTCCAGGTTTCGTACCAGTGAAATCCAATTCCCCATGCATATTTAGAAACTTCAGGGTCTGAAAAAACAAGATTGGCTCTTTTATTCAGCATATCGCCGCGGTTATGATCCCAGATGATAACGTTTTTAGTTCCAAGTCCTTCTTTTTCTAAAGTTGGTCCTAAAAAGTTTTTCAGAAAATCTCTTTCCGCCTCCGGAGTATAGATACACGATTCCCAACGTTGTTTTGCCATTGGCTCGTTTTGAATCGTTAATCCCCAAACCGGAATTCCCTCTTTTTCATATGCTCTGATAAACTTAACATAATAATTTGCCCATGACTGCGCAAACTCAGGCAACAAAACGCCGCCGTGCAAAATATCATTATTGTCTTTCATAAAAGCTGGGGGACTCCATGGACTGACAAATAAAGTTAGTTTTCCGCCGGCTGTTTCAATTGCACTTTTTATTAATGGAATTCGGTATTTTTTATCGTGATCGATACTAAAGGTTTTTAAATCTTTATCGCCTTCAGTAACATAAGTATAACTTTCACTGCTAAAATCACAGCTATGAATATTGGTTCTGGCCAAAGAATAGCCAATCCCTTTATTTTTATCGTAATAAGCTGTTAGAAATTCTTTTTGCTTTTTTGGAGATAGTCTGGCGAAAACTTCGGCACTTGCATCTGTAATGGCGCCGCCGATTCCCAGAAAAGTCTGATCTGTTTTTTCAGTATCTAAAGTAATAGAAACTGTTGATTTTGTTTGTTGTGAAGATGGTTCTGAAATAAAATTATCTGAAGATGATAATCTTAAATCAGTATTTTCGGCTGTAGTAAAAACCGTGATTTTTTTATTTGATCTGGATGCAGAAACAATGCTTCCATTTGCAGTTTTTGATGGCAGACAACTAACCTGCAAGATTAATATTGATACTAATAAGATTCTATGGATGGTTTTCATTGTTACGTCAAAAAACTTTATTTTAAATTAAAAAATGAGGGTTGATATAGATGATTGATAATCAACCCTCGATTAACTCAAAAAATATTAATAAACAAGTGTTTGAATAGCATGTGCAGGAATTTTGACAATTGTTTTTTCTGCGGCTATAATCAAATTGTAAGTCATCTCTTTATCTGTTTTATTCATTACGATAGTTGCCATTGTACCATCTGTATTTAAAAACGAAGTACTTAAAAGTCCGCTTCTACTTACTGCAGAACTAACTCTTACTGCATTTAGACGAATGAATTTTGAAAAATGTCCAATGTAATAATACGATGGTGTGTAGATTAACTGACCTGTTGCAGTATCAGCATGAATTGGTGCGAAACAAAAATTACCAACATGGTTAGGACCTCCGTTTTGATCTAAAAGAATATTCCAGTCTGTCCAGCCGGCAGTTCCGTTATTGAAATCGTTAATCATCGAAATTCCGTATCTCTCACCGTTGCCCCAAAACTGATATTTTGCAGCATCAAATTTCTCCACACAACCTTCTGTAAACAAAAGTTTTTTATCTGGATATGCTTCGTTTACTTTGGCAACGTTATCAAACATTGAATCACCGCCAGACCAGTTTTCGTACCAATGAAATCCCATTCCCCAAACATATTTTGAAGCTTCAGGGTCAGAGTAAATTACATTTGCTCTGTAATTCATTAAATCACGATTGTGATCCCAGGCAATAATTTTTACATCTCCCAGTTTTTCTTTTTTTAATGTTGGGCCCAGGAAGTTTTTAATAAAATCTCTTTCGGCTTCGGCAGTATAAATACAAGATTCCCAAGTTTGAACAGCCATTGGCTCATTTTGAGTTGATGTTCCCCAAATTGGAATACCTTCTTTTTGATATTCTTTTATAAACTTGACATAAAAATTTGCCCATGTCTGATAATATTCCGGCAATAATGTTCCGCCTTTTAGTACATTCCCGTTGCTTTTCATAAAAGCATTTGGAGACCAGGGCGCAACATAAGTTAATAATTTTCCTCCCGCTGTCTGGATGGCCTGCTTAATTAATGGAATACGAAATTGTCTGTCGTGATCAATAGAAAAAGTCTTTAAATCTTTATCTCCTTCCTGGATATAAGAATAGCTTCCACTGCTAAAATCAGAACTTTGAATCGTGGTTCTTAGCAAAGAATAGCCAATCCCTTTTTGTTTATCGTAATAGGCATTCAAGAATTCGCTTTGTTTTTCTTTTGAAAGTTTGGCAAAAATTTCGGCACTCGCATCGGTTATGGCACCGCCAATTCCCATAAAAGTCTGGAATTTTTTAGATGGCTCAACAAAAACAGAAATCTCAGTTTCAAGTGGCTGTTTTGAGGCTGAAAAGGATAAATTATCAGTTGCTGTTAATCGTAGATTAGAGTTTTCAGCTGTGGTATAAACCGTAATTTTCTTTCCTGCAGTAGTAAATTCCTTTTTTGCTTTTGTTTGTTGTGCTGCTGCCGTTATAGAAAACAAAAGGCACAGAAACTTTAAAGTATTTTTTTTCATTCTTTCCTTAATATTTAGTTTTAAATCGAAGTTTTTTCAGGAACTCCTTCCCTGACGGCCTAAGGATTTAAAAATAGCCCATACTCATACTGATTATGGGCTACTTACAACCAAACTTAAACTTAACTTAAACTTTATTTTTTCTCAGTTTTGCTTTCTTTTTACAAAACGTACAAAGAAATTTCTCTGAGATTTTTAGCACAGATTCAAGGCTCAATCCTATTTATGATGAAGCGAAACAACTGTATTAAAAAAACTATCTTTTCTTAGTGTAGTGCCTAATGCTGCTATCTGCATTAGGCATACACTATATTAATCTTTGGTATTTATTATTGGTAATTTGGATTTTGTTTCAATTTAGTACCATTAAGCTCTGTGTAAGGAATTGGGAAAATTTCATCTGTACCAGCATCAAATCCTCTATCAGATAATGCAGTTGCAGCATCTCCCCATCTAACTAAGTCAAAGAATCTATGTCCTTCACCAGCTAATTCCATTCTTCTTTCGTGTTTAATAGCTGCTAATGTTACAGGAACAGAAGGCAATCCAACTCTTGCTCTTACAGCATCAAGTAAAGCTTGTGCTCTTGGTCCTGATCCTAAAGCTTCTGCTTCCATTAGGTAAGTATCAGCAAGTCTGATAACATAAGAATTTTGTTTGTAATTCAACTCTTGATTACCACCGCCAGTACGAACGTCTGATTGTCTTGGAAGGTATTTATTCAGGAAGTAACCTGTATCCTGATAAGCTGGAATATAGTTTGCTTTCCCTGCTGCTTTTAAAGCTTTTAAATCATAAATAGTAGCTTCAAATCTTGGGTCATTCTTCATTGCATCATATAAACCTTGTGTCACCGGATTAAAAGCCCATCCTGAAGGAAGGTCAGCAGCATCAGAACCAGTTGGTCTGGAATATCCTCTAGGCCCAACCATTTGGTTTAGAGAGTTTCCTTCATCTTTACCTTGTCCCCAGAAACTCCAATCTGTGTTACCAGCACTACTGTGAGATACTTCTATAATAGATTCTGCATTAAATTTATTTGAAGTTACCCATAGGTCACTGAATTTAGGCAGTAATTTATTTCCATATTGATTAGCCACATTTACACCCGGCGTACCATTTACTTCCGCTAAAATTGCTGCTGCCTGAGGATTTTTTCCTTCATACAAGTACACTTTTCCAAGTAATGCCTGAGCAGCTCCTTTGTTAAATCTACCTGCTTCAGTACTTGTAACAACAGTATTTGGTAAAACAGGAATTGCCTCTAATAAATCTTTTTCTATTAATGCATAAATTACCTCTGGTTTAACCTGCTCCGGATTATAAATAGTCTGTGTAGTAAACGGTTCTAAAACCAAAGCAATGTTTTTGAACATTCTTACTAAATTAAAGTAGTAAAATGCACGAAGTGTTTTAGCTTCTGCAGCAAATCTTGCTCTTACAGCATCATCCATAGAAGCTGCCGGAAGTTTATTCAATAAAAGATTTGCTCTCGAAATACCTTGATAATGATCGTTCCAGAAACTTCCTGGAATACTAATTGAAGTAAGCGAGTGTGTTGAGAAATTTTGAATTCCGTTTCCATCTGTAGAACTACCGCCTCCAGCATAAAAATCATCTGAACCTGCATTTAGCATTGCTACTAAATTTTCAAAACCACCAGTGTTTTTTCTTAATGGATCATAAGTTCCAATTAGAGCAGCGTAGCATTGTTGTTCGTTAGAAAAGTAAGTGCTTGTATCAAATTTCCCCTTTGGATTAATGGTCACGAAATCTTCAGAACAAGATCCCAGAGCAGCCATTGCTACAGCAATATATATGTATTTATAATTTTTAGTTTTCATAATTCTTTAATTTTTTTAAAATTGAACGTTAGCTCCAAACAGGATAGATCTTGCTTGCGGATAAACTCCTTTATCTACACCAAAAACCTGACCTCCAATTTCCGGATCATATCCAGTGTATTTTGTAAAAGTCACTAAGTTTTCTCCAGTTAAGTAAAAACGAATTTTATCTGAACCAACTTTTGATGATAAGCTAGATGGAAGTGTGTATCCAACCTGAACAATTTTTAAACGAACGTAATTTCCATTTTCAAGATAAAAATCAGACATATTAGTGAAATTCTTATTTGGGTCATTAGCAGTCATTCTTGGATAGTCATTTGAAGTTCCTTCTCCATTCCAACGATCTAGTGCTTTTGTTTGGTAGTTAGCATTTAATACATCAAGTCTTCTTAAACCCTGGAAAATTTTACTTCCTGCTGATCCTTGGGCAAATGCCATGAAATCGAAATTTTTGTAATCTAAATTTAAAGTAAGACCAAAAGTATATTTAGGGATGTTAGTTCCTAAAAATTGTTTGTCATCATCTGTGATAGAACCATCACCGTTTGAATCAACCCAACGGAAATCTCCAGGTTTAGCATTTGGCTGAATTAAACCTCCGGAAGCATTTTTGTATGCCGCAACTTCTGCTGCATTTTGAAAAATACCTGCAGTTTTAAATCCGTAAAATTCATTAAATGAGTGACCAACCTGCGTTCTTGTTACAGGTCCCATAGATTGAAAAGTGGCATCTCCAACAATAAAGTTCGTAGATGATCCTACATAAGTAATTTCATTTTTCAAGTAAGCAAAGTTTGCATTTACACCTAAATTAAAATCCCCAAGTCTTTTCTTGTATCCTAATTCTACCTCAAAACCACTATTATCCATATCTGCAATATTAGCAGAAGGAGGATCAACAGCTCCTACATATCCAGGAATAACAACATCTCTTAAAATTCCTTTTGTTCTCTTTTTGTAGTAGTCAAGAGCAAGGTTAAAGTCATTAAAAAGTTTTGCATCAAGACCAAAAGTTGTTTGAGATGTTTCTTCCCATCCTAAATCAGCATTTGGCAAAGTAGAGTTTCCGTAACCAGTAGTAATTGTTCCTGAATTTCCAACAGAATAATTATATCCTCCAACAACTAAACCTCTGTATTTAAAATCGGCGATATTATCATTACCTACAACTCCGTAACCTCCACGTAGTTTTAAAGTATTAACTACATTGTTCTCTTTCCAGAATCCTTCTTTTGAAATTACCCATCCTAAAGAGAATGATGGGAAAACTCCCCATTTTTTATTTTCACCAAAACGAGTTGATCCATCACGACGAACGATTCCTGTAAAAAGATATTTTTCCATGTAATCGTAGTTGGCACGTAAAAACAACGAAGCTAATTTGTGTTGATCAAAATCACTTGCTCTGTTTACTCTGTCTGTTTGAGGAATATCAAAGTTAAAAGAAGCATCTCTGTAATTTGTAATTGGTAAACCATACATAGTTACTCCAATAGTCCCTCCAATGTTTTCAACATAAGCTCCTTGTCCAGCTAAAATATTTACATTATGATCTCCAAATTTATTAGAGTAAGTCAAAATGTTTTCAAGTGTCCAGGAAAGAGATTTATTATTGTCCTGGCTGTAATTGTTTCTATCCTCTTTCATGTTTGGATTTAAGAAGAAAACAGGTGTAAATCCTTGTTTTCCCCAATAAGCCAATTTACCACCAAGTGTAGTTCTAAATTTTAAGTGGCTAGTTATGTTAGCCTCCAAATAAGCGTTTCCAACAAAATCATCAGACCAGTCAAAACCACCTAATCTTGTTTGGATATAACCTAGAGGGTTAGTCATCTCTTGTTGTACATAAGACGAAATTCCGTAAGGATTTCCGTTAGCATCTCTAACCACATTTGGGTTAGTGTAGAAACCTGTATTAGTTACATTAGGATCCGTTTCAACCAAAGGAGTAAGCGGATCTAAGTTAATTGCAGAACTTAAAGGACCACCAAACTCACTATTTACGTTTCCAATACCTTTAGTTTTTTGGTGAGTGTAACCAAAAGTTTGTCCAAAAGTAAAGTAATCAGAAATTTTGTGCGTAGAGTTTAAACGGAAATTTTTCTTTGAATAGTTAGAAATATCTGTTGCTACAATACCCTCTTGATCTTGTATTCCAAAAGAAGCATAAAACGTAGATTTTTCTCCACCACCGCTAATACTTAATTCGTGTGTATATCTAAAAGCTGAATCATTAAATATTGCATCCTGCCAGTTAGTACCAGCACCCATTTTAGCAATGTCAGCAGGAAGGAATTTAACTGCCCCACCATCATTAACAGATCTTTCATTCATTAACGTAGCATACTGTTGAGAATTTAACATGTCTAATCTTTTCGCAGGAGCTGATGTTCCTAAGAAACCGTTATAATTCACAGAAATTTTTCCTGATTTTCCTTTTTTAGTTGTAACCAGAATAACCCCAGTTGCAGCACGAGTACCATAAATCGCAGCAGAAGCAGCATCTTTAAGAACCTCGATAGATTCGATATCACCTTGATTTATAAAACCAATTGCATTCGCATCTACAGCCACACCATCAACAACCCATAAAGGATCATTACCGCCTTCTCTAAAAGTAGTTATACCTCTAATACGAACCTTTGATGCCGCACCAGGCTGTCCAGAAGTCGCAGCCACAGATACACCTGCTGCACGTCCTTGTAAAGACTGTTCAACACGTCCGTTTGGTACTTTTTCAAGATCTGCTGCTTTTACGCTAGAGATAGCTCCTGTAACAACTGCTTTCTTTTGAGTTCCGTATCCAACTACTACAACCTCATTTAAGGTTTGTGATTCTGGCTTTAATTGAATTGAAATTTTTGTTCTTCCGTTTACAGCTTCATTAACTGTAGTATATCCTATAAAAGTAACTGTCAAAACTCCGTTTGAAGGTACTTGTATTTGGAATTTCCCATCAAAATCTGATGCGGTCGACTTTGTTGTACCTTTTAATACAACTGTTGCGCCCGGAACCGGCATTCCACTTTCATCGTTTATTATTCCATTTACTGTGGTATCCTGAGCCACAGCTATAACCGAGAATAACAAAGACGAAACACAAAAAATAAGTAATTTTGTTAATTTCATTTTTCTAAAAATTTTGGTTAATTAATTAGTAATTTGATGCAATAATAAAGTTAATTTTTTACTATCGACAACTAATTTTCACTACAAAAACACATCAAAGTAAAATTTTATACATTACAAAAACACATCATATTTTTTTTAAAACATTAATTTACAACAAATTAAATTTAAAATATAGGATGTTAGCAAAATGTTAATTGTAAAAATAAACACTACACTAATCTAAGTTTGCTTATTTTTATAAAAAAAACAGGTCGCTACATCGTGATAGTACTGAACAAACAGACCTTAAAACACTAAAAACAAACACTTTAACAATTAAAATCTATTGAAAATTAAAAAAACTATGAAATTGATAAAATCATATTTTTATACGACTTTTTTTATATTATTCACAATTAGCTTTTTTGCACAAGTAAAAAACATAGGACTTCCGGATGTAAGAAATTACAAGCGAAATGAATATAAGGGAGGAACTCAAAACTGGAATATCGGACAGGATAAAAATGGAAATCTATACTTTGCTAATAATAACGGTCTTTTACAATTTGATGGTTCTTCCTGGAAAAAATATCCACTGCCAAATTTAACCTCAGTACGATGTTTAAAAATTGGCGATTCCGGAAAAATCTTCGTTGGAGGTTATAATGAATTTGGATATTTCCAGCCAGACAATAAAGGAAAACTCAAATACACGTCTCTTGCTAAAAAAGTAGATAAAAACAAAATCAAAATAATTGACTTTATCTGGAAAATTCACGCAGTAGACAACCAGATCATTTTTCAATCATTTGCGAGAGCTTATATTTTCAAAAACAATACGTTAACTATTTTAAAAGCCCCAAAGCGTTTTCAATTCTCTTTTGTTGTAAATAACAGGCTTTACTTTCAGGACATTGAGCAGGGAATTTTAGAATACAAAAATGGCAAACTGTATGCTTTACCCAACACCAAAAGCCTCAACAGCACCGAGGTTTGGGCAATGTATTCTATAGGAAAAGGCAAGACCTTAATTGTAACCCTCGAAAAAGGATTATTTATATATGAAAACAATACAGTAACTCCCTGGAATACTGAAGCTAATAATTTTGTAAAGAAGAACAACTCATTGGGAGCTTCTGTAATCAACAATAAATTTATTGTTTTAAATTCTGTGTTAGACGGAATTATTATTTGTGATTTTAACGGGAAAATCATTCAGCACATCAACAGAAAGAAAGGTTTACAGAATAATACTGTTCTAACTTCATTTATTGATAATAAAAACAACTTATGGCTGGGATTAGACAATGGTATCGCTTACGTGAATCAAAGTTCACCATTTACTTATTTTGGCTTTAGCTACGATATTAGTACCGTCTATGCTTCTGTTATTCATCAGGGAAATTTGTACGTAGCAACTAACCAGGGTGTTTTTTACCATGCATGGAATAATAATTTTAAAGAAGATGTTTTTAAACTAGTAGAAGGAACGACAGCGCAGTCATGGAATGTACAAATAATAGACAACGAGTTAATCTGCGCCAATAACAGAGGGGCATTAGTTATAAACGGAGGAAGAGTTACTCGTATAATTGATTCAAAGGGATATTTTGGGTTTAAGAAAATACCTAATCATCCTGGGTTCTTTATAGGTTCAAATTATGATGGTTTTGCTGTTTTTCAAAAAACAGGTGCCGGACTAACTTTTAAAAACCAACTTTTGGGCTTCGATAAGTCATCAAACAGCTTTGAACTTGATCAGTCATATTTGTGGCTTAAAAAAGATGAATCTATTTACCGTATGACTTTGAGCGATGATTTATCTCGATTCTCAAGCATCAAAAAAATAGATCGTTTAACATCCAAATACAGGAACATAGGAAGCCTTCAGCAAATTGACGGAAAAGTTTATTTTCAAACTAATAATCATTTTTTCAGATATTCTACAGAACAAGAGCTGTTTTACGAAGACAAACATTTAAGCGATTTGTTCAAAAATATTCCTGTCATAAACGCATTATCCGAAGATAGCCAGTCAAATTTATGGTATGCTTTTGATGAATCTATCGGAGTACTTATGAAAGAGAAGAATAAGTACAAAAATATTGTGGCGCCATTTTCTAATTTAACAGGAAATCTGGTAAGCAATTATTTATCTGTAAATACCATCGACTCTAAAAATATTTTTATTGGATTAACTGATGGTTTGGCGCATTATGACCCGGAACTTCTTAATAATTTCACCACTAAGCCAAAAGCTTTTATCCGAAGCTTTTCATTTCCCGGCGACACGATTGTATTAGGAAATAACCAAAATAAAACTGAAAATATACGAGTTCCTTATTCATCAAATCATGTTCGGTTTACCTTTTCATCTCCAACTTATGAAAACCTCGAAAATGTCCAGTTTTCCTATCAATTAGAGCCATTTGATGAGAAATGGAGCAACTGGTCTACCATCTCAATAAAAGAGTACACAAACTTACGCGAGGGTGATTATACAATGAAAGTAAAAGTGAGAAACAGCTATGGTATACAATCAGAACCATCCATAATTTCTTTTACCATTTCGCCTCCATGGTACAGACATTTTCTGGCTTTTATGCTGTATTTTATATTACTTATTATCACCATTTATTTTATTTCGAATAGAATCAAAATGAAAATCAGAAAAAACAAGTACTACGAAACTATCGAACAAAGACGTTTATATCTTGAAAAAGAATCTAAAATCAGGCAAGAGCAGTATGATCTTGAAAAAGAAATTGAGAAACTAAAAAATGACAAATTGCAGATTAAAATCCTGGCAAAAGATAAAGAACTGGTTAATAATTCCCTTCAGGTTGTAAAGAAAAATAAAATCCTGAATGGAATCATTCATAAATTAAAAGAAATAGACATTGATGCATTAGACGACTCAACCAAATTTCAAGTCAGCAAACTTAATAAAAGCATTGTAAAAGAAGTTAACACTGATAAAAGCTGGAAAGATCTCGAAAAACACATCAAGAATGTGCATTTTGAATTTTTAAAGCGTTTAAAGGAAAAATACCCAACGATTTCACCACGCGAACTCGATTTGTCGACTTATCTCTTAATGAATATGTCCACAAAAGAAATCGCAGAAATCATGAATATTTCTGGCGGAGGCGTTGAGCTTGCCCGCTACAGGCTTAGAAAAAAGCTGGGATTAAATAAAAAAGAAAACCTGATTGGTTTTTTAATGAGCATTTAAAAAAAGATCCGACAAATGTCGGATCTTTTTTTATGAGATATATTCTAAAGTACGTTCCAGCGCCATTCCCCTGGATCCTTTTATTAAAATAGTATTGTCTTTAAAATGAATGGTTTTTAGGTAATCGGCAAACGCATCAAAAGTTTCAAAAAAATGAATATTTACATCTGAAACTTTATTCTCGTAAAAATATTTACCAATTAAATAACAAACCGATCTATCTTGATTTAATAGCGAATCTATAATTAATTTATGTTCCTTTTCGCTTTCATTTCCTAATTCAAACATATCACCTAAAATCATGATTTTGTTTTGATTTTCTAATTGTAAAAAATTAGTGATCGCCACAGCCATACTACTTGGATTTGCATTGTAAGCATCCAGAATGATCTGATTAGAACCTTTTTTCAATAATTGAGATCGATTGTTTTCAGGAATATAGTTTTCTATCGCCTGTTTTATTCCAGAATCTTCAACTTCAAAGTATTTTCCAATAGCCGCTGCAGCATTAATATTATTAGCATTATAAAGTCCTATCAAATGAGATTCTACTTTAAAATCATTGTATTCTACTATCACAAATGGGTTTGCCTGAATATCTTTAATTTTTAAATCTGCAGACTCTTTATTTATTCCAAAAGCAAACGATTTAATGTCTTTGGATTTTTCGATTTGTATAGGATCTTCCAGATTTACAAAAACCAATTTATCATTTGCTGCAAGATATTTATACATTTCACTTTTCCCTTCAATGACACCTTCTACTCCGCCAAAGCCTTCTAAATGTGCTTTTCCAAAATTAGTTATGTATCCATAATCCGGCTGGGCAATTTCGCATAAAAATTCAATTTCTTTTTTATGGTTTGCCCCCATTTCTACAATTCCTATTTCTGTTTCTTTTGTAAAAGACAAAAGAGTCAACGGAACCCCAATATGATTATTTAGGTTTCCAACCGTTGCTTTGGTTTTGAACTTTTTCGATAAAACTACATTTATAAGTTCTTTTGTAGTGGTTTTGCCATTGCTTCCCGTAAGAGCAACTATAGGTAATTGCAAATATTTACGATGAAATTTTGCCAGTTCCTGAAGTGTCTGCAAACTATTATCGACCAAAATAGTCCTTTCGTCAATAAAGTAAGATTCATTGTCAATAACAACAAATAATGCACCCAGATCAAGTGCTTGTTTTGCAAAAGTATTTGCATCAAAATTTTCGCCTTTTATAGCAAAAAACATAGAATCTTTTTCAATTTTTCTAGTATCAATTGAAACAGATTTGCATTGTAAAAACAATTTATGAATTTCCTGAATATTCATTTATTTTTCTTTTTTTAAGACTATAAAAATAGGAAAAAAGCAATAAAAAAATTCCAAATTCCGAACTGAATATTCAGTCATTGGAATTTGGAATTTTATTTAAGAATTTTCTAAACCTTAGTTTCTTGGTGATTTTCTTCTTTCGGTTTTAGCACCTACTCTAGACATTGCACATCTGAAACCAATATAATCAGTTGCCATATCTTGAGGGAAATATCTTCTTTGAGCTGGATCTAACCAATATGCTCTGTCTCTCCAAGAACCTCCTTTATAAACTCTTACTTTATCATCAATTAAAGTAGTACGTTTACTTGAGTTATCGTATTTTCTGATCATCTTACCTAAACTGTCTGTTGTTACATTATGTTTAGGAGAGTTGTACATTGCCTGATCTGCTTTAGATCCTGACTCAGAATCTCCAAAGTCAAAATATCTAGAAGATTGTTTATCACCATCTCTGTAGTTGATATTGTCACTTGTACTGAAGTTTTGTCTTAAGTAAGTCTCTTGCTCATCAACTGGAACCTGAGCAATTTCTCCCGGAAGATTTCTTGCTACAACTTTACCATTGCTTAAAGTATCGTATTTAATATTTGCAGTTGAAACGATTTCAATTTTACCGTCTTTACCAATTTTGTTTTTAGCATATTGATTTCCTCTGTAGTAGTTAAAATCATTTGCTTCATTATCAATAATAGGTCTGTAAACATCGGCAACCCATTCTGCAACGTTTCCTGCCATATCATATAAACCAAAATCATTTGCAGCATAGCTTTTTACAGCATTTGTGATATCTGCACCGTCATCTGACCATCCGGCAATTCCACCGTAATCACCATTTCCTTGTTTAAAGTTAGCCAATTGATCACCTTTGTTTTTACGCTTAGATGAACGAGTATAATCTCCAGACCAAGGATATTTCTTTTGTCCTTTGTAAATGTTGTATTCTCTTTGTCCAACATCTGCAGCAGCTGCATATTCCCATTCTGCTTCAGTAGGAAGTCTGTATTCTGGCAAGATTACTCCAGAAGAGCGTTGTGCGTACACGTTTTTCTCTTCAGGCACTACACCATCTTTTCCAGCTCTTGGTTTTCTTCCTGTTGGGTTTTTCTTCAATACTAATTCTTCATTTCCACCATAAGTAGTAGATGGAGAAGCTAAATAAGCTTCAGTATTAAATAAGCTTTCTGCACTTACATCTGCAGTTTTCGCTCCTTTTTTAAGATATCCGGCTTTTTCTAAAACAGCTTCGTTTACACGGTCTGTTCTCCATTTACTAAATTCAACTGCCTGAATCCAGTTAACACCTACTACAGGGTAGTTAGCATAAGAAGGATGTCTTAAGTAATTATTAGTCATCGTTTCGTTATATCCTAAACGATTTCTCCATACTAAAGTATCAGGAGATGCTCCTTCGTAAATATTTTTGTAATTTTCTTCTGTTGGAGGGAAAACTTTCTTCAGCCACTCCAGGTACTCTAAGTACATACCGTTAGTAACTTCAGTTTCATCCATGTAAAATGACTGAACGTGTTGTTGAGTTGGTGTGTTATTCCAATCATGCATAACATCATCCTGTACTTTACCCATAGTAAACGTACCTCCTTCAACAAAAACTAAACCAGGTCCAGCCTGTTGTTTTTTCCCTGCATTTCTAGCAGCTGTTCCATTCTGACTATCTACATCCCAGCCAGTTGCTCTAGAAGCGTGAGAGGAACTAGATTTTTTGCTACAACTAGCCGTGCCCAACATCAATACTATTGACATCATTAATTGCAAGACTACAATTTTGTTTACTTTCATACTCATTCTTAGGTGATAAATTTAGGTGCTGCAATATAATAATTAACATTTAATTAGCAACATCTGTTCTAATAATTTTATTTAGCTGTTTTTTACCAGAAAATAACCTATAGTTACGAACGCAAAAATATACTTTTTATTATTTACTGTAACATGAAATACTATATTTTTACTTACTAATTTTTTTTTGATTAAATTTCGTTTTTGAAACCAATGAAACAAGCCCTAATCTTATACTTTATTCTAATTCCAATTCTTTCATTTTCTCAGTCAAATGGGAGCTTCACGCTTGATTGGCAAAACAAAAAAGAGATAAATTACGGCGAGAGTAAAATCACAATTCCATACTTTTCAGGAAGTGCTTTTCGCTTCGACATTACAAAAAAAAACATAACATTACTGCTTAATCTAAATCAGCCAAACATTTCAAACAGCAGTTTAGCCGAAATAACCAGCATCAATTATGAAACAGTTTCAAGAGCTGATTTAGGAGACTTATCTATAGAAAACATCCCTGATAAACTTAATGAAACGTTAAAAATTATTAATTCGAGAGATCAAAAACAAGCATTTCTATTTCTTAACCCTATAATTAAAGAAGGAAACAGCTTTAAAAGAATCCGATCTTTTTCTTACGCTATACATAATAATTCAACTGCCAAAAACAGCAGTTCTTCCAGTTTTCAAAAATCAGCCGCGATTTCAAATTCTGTTTTAGCTTCGGGCGATTGGTATCGATTTTACGTAGAAAAATCAGGTGTTTATAAAATTACTAAGTCTTTTTTACAAAGCCTGGGATTCGACCCTTCCAAAGTTGATCCCAGAACAATAAAAATATATGGAAATGGCGGACGAATGCTGCCTCTTGCAAATAATGTGTATTATCCCGAAGATTTAGAAGAAAACGCCATTCAGGTTATTGGCGAAGGCGACGGTATTTTTAATAACGAAGATTATATCCTTTTTTATGGCGAAGGAATAGAAAATTGGGATGCCGAAAACCAGACAAACCTCAATCTTTACGATACAAAATCGTATTATTATGTGACAATTTCAGGAAACGAAGGAAAAAGAATTTCCAACCTGAATCAGCCTGCAGGAAACAGCACCTTACAGCTAAACACGTTTGATGACTATCAATTTCATGAAATCGACCAGACAAACATTGCTCATTTAGGCCGTCAATGGCTTGGAGAAGCTTTTGACATCAATCAGGAACAAGAATTTAGCTTCAGCTTCCCAAATCTTGACACTGCCGCTCCTGTAAAAATAGACTTAACCGCGGCTTCTGCTGCTTTTACAGCGACTTCCTTTGCAGTTTCGGCAAACGGGCAAAACATCGGAACGATTACTTTTAGCAGTATTATCCCAAATTCAGACACTAAATACTTCAGCGAAAAGCTTCCAAACAACACAACATTTACAGGAGCCGAAACCATAAAAATCAAACTTACCTATAATAATAATGGTGTCCCGGGTTCAAAAGGATACCTGGACTACATTAATCTTACTGCAAAAAGAAAACTTCTGGGAACCGGAAAACAATTTAAATTTCAATACGATTCAGCGGGTTCAACTGCCGGAATCGTAAATTATACTATTGGAAACGCCGCAGGTATTTCGCAGATTTGGGATATTACAGACCTATATAATATATCAAAAATCGAAAATGCAAATCAAGCCTCTTTTTCTTTTAAAGCAAGTTTAGGAGAAATCAGAAAATATATTGCTATTGATCCAACGGATTATTACAGTCCATTAAAAGAAAGTCAGTCAAAAGTACCCAATCAAAACTTAAAAGGAACACTTTTTAGAAACAATCAAAACAGTTTTCAGGATATTGATTATGTAATTGTAACTCCAAAATTTCTAATTTCCCAGGCCGAAAAATTAGCGGGTTTTCATCGCACTTACTCTAATTTAAACGTAAAGGTTATTTCACTGGAAAACATCTACCAGGAATTCTCTTCGGGAAAACAAGATGTCGCTGCAATACGAAACTGCATCAGATACATTTACAACAACGCATCTTCTCCAGAAAAAAGAATAAAATATTTAAATCTGTTTGGAGATGCTTCATTTGATTATAAAAACCGTATTTTAAACAATAATAATATTGTACCTATATATCAATCCCTAAAAAGTAATACTATAGGCGAAGCCTCATTTGCTTCTGACGACTTCTTCGGGCTTATGGATTCTAATGAAGGTGTTGTTGGTTTTCCGTTTGGAGGAATTGACATTGCAGTAGGAAGAATGTTAGTTTCAGACAATGCACAGGCACAAGAAATGGTCAATAAAGTTTTAGAATATCACGATACTAAATCATACGGAAATTGGAGAAATAATGTTGTTTTAATAAGTGACGATTCAGACAGAGCTTCTGACGCCTCCTTGCAAGTACGCCAAAATAATTTAGCCGATGTTATCGCCTCTGAAAAACCATTTTTTAATATTGACAAAATTCTTCTGGACGCTTATACACAAGAAGCTTCGGCAGGCGGATCACGATACCCCAAAGCAAGAAGTGATTTTTTTAATGCGTTCGAAAAAGGCGCCTTAGTCTTTAATTATTTAGGCCATGGAGGCGAAGATGGACTCGCAAGCGAACGAATTTGGGAGAAATCTGACGGACAAAATCTAAACAATCAGTACAAATACCCTTTATTTATCACAATTACCTGCGAATTTTCAAGATTTGATGATCCGTCAAGACCAACCGCCGGAGAATATGTTTTCTGGAACCCAAAAGGAGGCGCCATTTCCATGTTGACCACAATTCGTGAAATTGGCCAGCCTAATGCCGAAAACTTCAATGACGTTTTAAACAAAAATCTTCTCTCTTACGGTTCCAATCAATATAACAGCATCGCAGAATCGCTTCGAATTGCAAAAAACGAAACTCCAAGTTCCGCCAGCAATGTAGTAGTCTGCATTGGAGACCCTGCTTTAATGCTAGCAATTCCAAAACCACGCATTAATTTAACGAAAGTAAATGATATTGTGATTTCACAGTCAATTTCTGACTTTAAATCTTTGGCAAAAATGAAAATTACAGGTGAAATTACAGATGAAAACAACATCCTTTTAAGCAATTATAATGGTGAACTTGCAACAGCAATTTTCGACAAAATGATTACCTCCACAACATTAAATAATGATGGATATAGCCCTGCAATGTCATTTAAAACTCTTGGAGAAACCATATTTAGAGGGAATGCAACGGTAACCAACGGACAATTTGAATTTAGCTTTGTTGTACCAAGAGACATTCGTATACCTGTCGACAATGGCCGAATTAGTTTTTATTCGAAGAAAAACCAGACTTTAGAAAACCAGTCAGGCTTTAATACCGCAATTAAAATCGGAGGTATAAATGAAAATGCACCTCAGGACAATATAAGTCCGAAAGTTAAGTTATATATGAACGATGAAACTTTTGTATCCGGCGGAATTACAAATGCATCACCTTTTCTTTTAGCCTTTTTGGAGGACGAAAATGGTATAAATACAGCGAGCGGAATTGGGCATGATATTGTAGCTGTATTGGATGGTGATGTTAGTAATCCTTATATTTTGAATGACTATTATCAAACAAAATTAGATGATTATACAAATGGAAATTTACGTTTTCCGCTTCGAAATCTTTCTGCAGGATTACACACAATTAGTTTCACGGCATGGGATGTTTACAACAATCCTGTAACAAGCGAAATACAATTTGTTGTGGTAGGCGACGATGCATTAACACTAACACACGTTCTTAATTATCCAAATCCGTTTTCAACCTATACGCAATTTTGGTTTTCGCACAACAGGCCTTACGAACCTTTAGATGTTCAGGTTCAGGTCATGACAATTACAGGAAAAGTGGTTTGGACTAAAAATCAAACCATAACAACAGAAGGCTTTTTATCAAGAGAGATTACGTGGGACGGAAGGGATGATTTTGGAGACAGAATTGGAAAAGGAGTTTATATCTATAAACTCACAGTTAAATCTAATTTAACAAATAAAAAAGCAGAAAAATACGAAAAACTTGTCATTCTATAATCATTGTATATATTTGTAACCTAAATATCATTAAGCCCACAAATGAAAAAAATATCGCTTCTATTAATTTGCTTATTAATTACCACATTCGCAAAAGCCCAAGATATTGAGCGCCCTATTACCACTGGAGTACCCTTTTTATTAGTCGCAGCAGATGCGAGAGCAGCAGGTCTTGCAGACCAGGGTGTTGCAACTTCTTCAGATGTTTTTTCTCAACAATGGAATCCCGCGAAGTATGCTTTTGCAGAAGATGCACAAGGACTTTCTATCAGTTACACTCCTTATTTAACAGATCTTGCCAATGATATTTCACTTGGCCAGGTAACATATTATAACAAAATTAATGAGCGAAGCGCCTTTGCAGGTAGTTTTCGTTACTTTGGTTTTGGAGGAATTGAACTAAGACAAACAGGCGATCCTAACGAACCAACAAGGGAAGTAAACCCAAATGAACTCGCAATTGACGGATCATATTCATTAAAACTAAGCGAGACATTCTCGATGGCCGTTGCAGCACGTTTCATTAATTCAAATTTAAAAGTAGCAACTGAAGAAATTGATGCATCAGCCGCAAGTTCTTTTGCTGTAGATGTTGCCGGATTTTATCAATCAGAAGAAATTGCTTATTCAGATTTTAACGGAAGATGGAGAGCAGGTTTCAATATTCAAAATCTTGGCCCAAAAATCAGTTATGATAATGACGATTTAAGCGCCAACTTTTTACCAGCAAACTTAAGAGTTGGTGGGTGGTTTGATTTTATTTTTGACGAATACAATAAACTTGCCGTAAGTCTTGAATTTACTAAACTTTTAGTGCCAACTCCTCCAGGGCCTGGAACACCTTATGACGCTAATGGAGACGGCGACTTTACAGATCCGGGAGATATTTCTCAGGCTCAGGCAGACGCAGCGAATTATAAAAACTACAAAGACATTGGATGGGTATCCGGAATTTTTAAATCATTTGGAGATGCTCCAGGCGGATTTAGCGAAGAGCTAAAAGAGATTACTTACAGTGCCGCTGCAGAATATATGTATCAGGATGCCTTTGCAATGCGATTAGGTTATTACCACGAAAGCCCAATGAAAGGAGCAAAACAGTTCTTCTCTCTAGGAGCAGGATTTAAATACAGCATGATAAAAGTGGATGTTTCATACTTATTCTCAGCATCAAAAATGAAAAATCCTTTAGAAAATACACTTCGCTTTTCTTTAACCTTTAACTTTGGCGACAAATACGAAGTTTATTAAACAAAAAACATAAAATACAATTACAATCCAAATTTCTATTTTTTAGGAATTTGGATTTTTTTTCCTCAATATAAAATGAAAGAAATAAGCATTACATCATCCTTTACAATTTACGACAACATCGCTGAGCTTTCTCAGGACATTCAGGATTTAATGAATCAGGCGGTCGAAATTCGTAAAAAAGCTTACGCTCCCTACTCACAATTTAGAGTTGGAGCCGCTTTACTTCTTGATAATGGCAAAATAATCTTAGGATCAAATCAGGAAAACGCCGCATATCCATCAGGATTGTGCGCAGAAAGAACTGCCATTTTTTATGCCGGAAGCGCTTATCCCGAAGCTAAAATTTTAAAAATAGCAATTACCGCGGCTTCAGACACGAACCAAACTCAGGCTCCAATTCCGCCTTGCGGTTCTTGTCGTCAGTCAATTGCAGAATATGAAATCAAACAAGACACCCCTATAGAAATTTATTTTATGGGCGAAATTGGTGAAGTTTACAAATCGGCATCCCTAAAAAATCTGCTCCCTTTTATGTTTGATAAAAAGTTCTTGTAAAAAAAAGCCAAAAAAGACCTTTTAAATTTTAGTTCTTAATAGGAATGTCTTATTTTTGCATCCCGACCTTTCGGGCGCAAATTTGTGGGAGGAAACTATTTTGCGTTACAGGCAACAATTGATAACACAAACAACTTTAGCAAAAGAAAGAATTCAGATGAAAGAAGTTACAAAAGAGGTATATTTAAAGTGGTACGAAGACATGCTGCTTTGGAGAAAGTTTGAAGACAAACTTGCAGCATTATACATTCAACAAAAAGTTAGAGGTTTTTTACACCTATATAATGGTCAGGAAGCTGTACTAGCGGGCGCTTTGCACGCTATGGACCTGACTAAAGACAAAATGATTACTGCATACAGAAATCACGTTCAGCCAATTGGTATGGGAGTAGATCCTAGAAACGTAATGGCAGAACTCTTAGGAAAAGTGACCGGAACTTCTAAAGGCATGGGAGGTTCAATGCACATTTTCTCTAAAGAGCACCGTTTTTACGGAGGTCACGGAATCGTTGGTGGACAAATTCCGGTAGGAGCTGGTTTAGCTTTTGCTGATAAATATTTCAACACAGGCGGTGTTACTATGACTTACTTTGGTGACGGAGCTGCGAGACAAGGTTCTTTGCACGAAGCTTTCAACATGGCTATGTTATGGAAATTACCAGTTGTATTTATCGTTGAAAACAATGGATACGCAATGGGAACCTCTGTAGAAAGAACTGCA
This sequence comes from Flavobacterium johnsoniae, assembly GCF_001879205.1. Taxonomy (GTDB): domain Bacteria; phylum Bacteroidota; class Bacteroidia; order Flavobacteriales; family Flavobacteriaceae; genus Flavobacterium; species Flavobacterium johnsoniae_A. The sequence continues at coordinate 815,116 of NZ_MLFK01000005.1, read as the reverse complement.
AATCACACTGACATCTGGAAATTAGGTTTAGGATATGAAATGCCTTGCGGACCTGTTGACGGTATGAACCCTGTAAAAGTTGCCGAAGCAATGCACGAAGCTATCGAAAGAGCACGTCGCGGCGATGGACCAACTTTCCTTGAAATGAAAACATACCGATACAGAGGACACTCTATGTCTGATGCTCAATTATACCGTTCTAAAGAAGAGGTTGAAGAGTACAAAAAAATTGACCCAATTACTCAGGTTTTAGATGTAATTAAGGATCAAAAATATGCTACAGATGAAGAAATTGAAGTAATCGACCAAAGAGTTAAAGACCTGGTTGAAGAATGTGCGAAATTCGCTGAAGAATCTCCATATCCAGACTTGCAACAATTATACGATGTAGTATACGCACAAGAAGACTATCCATTTACACCTCATAAACTATAATTAATTATGGCTATTAAAGTAACAATGCCTCGTTTGAGCGATACTATGACGGAAGGAACGGTAGCGACTTGGTTAAAAAAAGTAGGCGATAAAATCAGTGAAGGAGATATCCTTGCTGAAATTGAAACAGATAAAGCAACAATGGAGTTCGAATCTTTTAACGAAGGAACTCTTTTACATATCGGAATTCAGGCTGGAGAAACTGCTCCAGTTGATTCATTACTAGCAATCATCGGTAAAGAAGGAGAAGATATTTCTGCTCTTTTAGCTGGTGGTGACGCTCCTGCTAGTTCCGAAGCTTCGGAACCAAAAGCAGAAGCTAAAGCTGATGCACCTGTTGCAGAAGCAAAAACTGAAACTGCTGCTCCTGCAAAAGCTGCAACTGAATTACCAAAAGGTGTTGTAGTTGTAACTATGCCGCGTTTGAGCGATACAATGACAGAAGGTACAGTAGCGACCTGGTTGAAAAAAGTAGGCGACACTGTAGCTGAAGGAGATATTTTAGCAGAAATTGAAACAGACAAAGCTACAATGGAGTTTGAGTCTTTCAATGCCGGAACTTTATTATACATCGGAATTCAGGAAGGAAGCACTGCACCTGTTGACAGCTTATTAGCTATCATTGGACCTGCAGGAACTGATATTTCTGGAATTGCTGACAACTATACTTCCGGAGGCGCTGCAAGTGCTCCTGCTGCTGCAGAAGAAACAAAAACTGCTCCTGCTGCTGAAAAAACTGCAGAAGCAACTGCTGATACTTCATCAAACGGAGGAAGAATTTTGGCTTCACCTTTAGCTAAGAAAATCGCTTCTGACAAAGGAATCCAATTAAACCAGGTTAAAGGATCTGGTGAAAACGGACGTATCGTAAAAAGCGATATCGAAAACTTTACTCCAGCTGCACAAGCACAACCTGCCGCAAAAACTGCTGATGCAAAACAAGAAGCTTCTGCTCCTGCCGCACCAAAAGTATTTGTTCCTGCGGGAGAAGTTTACACAGAAGAGATCAAAAACTCTCAAATGCGTAAAATTATCGCAAAACGTCTTGCAGAATCTTTATTTACAGCTCCTCACTACAACTTAGTGATCGAAGTAAGCATGGACGAAGCTATGGGCGCAAGAGCAACTATCAATACAGTGCCTGATACAAAAGTATCTTTCAACGATATGGTAATTAAAGCTTGTGCTTTAGCATTGAAAAAACACCCAAAAATTAACTCTCAGTGGAAAGAAGATGCTATTATCATCAACCACCACGTTAACATTGGTGTTGCTGTAGCTGTTGAAGACGGACTAGTAGTTCCTGTATTGAAATTTACAGATGCTATGAGTTTATCTCAAATTGGCGCTTCAGTAAGAGATCTTGCCGGAAGAGCTAAAAACAAAAAATTAGGACCACAAGAAATGGAAGGAAGTACTTTTACAGTATCTAACCTTGGAATGTTTGGTATTACTGAATTCAATTCAATTATCAACCAGCCAAACTCTGCCATCCTTTCTGTAGGTGCAATTGTTGAGAAACCAGTAGTTAAAAACGGTCAAATCGTAGTTGGAAACACAATGATGTTATCATTAGCTTGTGACCACAGAACAATTGACGGTGCAACTGGCGCTCAGTTCTTACAAACATTAAAACAATACATCGAAAGCCCAGTTACAATGTTGGCATAATTTATATGTCAGCCTGGCCAACCAAAGGCTTCGAATGAAGGTTATATTTAATAAAATCCCGTTTTGTTTATTCAAAACGGGATTTTTTGTTTAATTTCCCTTCTCAAATTCAATACTTCATAAAATGAAAAAACTAATCTTTCTAATCTTATTTCTTACAGTTATTGCCTGCCAGAAAAAAGACCAAGCAGAAAAACCAACCAGTACTGCAGACGAGCACAGCTACTCTAAACCAGAACTTGCAGTAGTTAAACACCTTGATCTCGACATTAAAGTCGATTTTGACACACAGACAATTTCAGGAAAAGCATCCTGGACCATTGACAACATCAGTAAAGGAAATGAAATTATTTTTGATGAAAACACATTAAATATTACAAAAGTAACTTTAGGTGATGACGAAAAACAAACCAAATTTGAACTTGGAAAAGATGTTGAGTTTCACGGAAAACCACTTCATATTACAATTGAACCAAATACTACCAAAGTAAATATTTACTACAGCACCACTAAAGAAGCCGTGGCGCTGCAATGGCTTTCTCCTGCTCAAACTGCCGACAAAAAGAAACCTTTTGTTTTCTCTCAGGGAGAAAGTGTTTGGTCAAGAACGTGGATTCCATGCCAGGATTCGCCGGGAATTCGTTTTACATATAATGCAAAAGTTACCGTTCCTAAAGATTTATTAGCCGTAATGAGCGCCGTAAATCCGCAAAAGAAAAACGATACAGGAGTTTATACTTTTAAACAAGACAAAGCAATTCCATCTTACTTAATGGCAATTGCCGTTGGAGATATTGAATTCCAAGCAATTGACAATAGAACCGGAGTGTACGCAGAACCGTCAATGCTCAAAAAATCTGCCTGGGAATTTGCAGAACTTGGAAAAATGGTTGTAGCGGCCGAAAAACTGTACGGACCTTACCGTTGGGGACGCTACGATGTATTGGTTTTACCGCCAAGTTTTCCTTATGGCGGAATGGAAAACCCAAACCTAACATTCTTAACTCCAGGCGTTATCGCCGGCGATCGTTCACTAACTAGTTTATTAGCACACGAATTAGGCCACAGCTGGAGCGGTAATTTAGTAACAAATGCCACTTGGGATGATATTTGGCTAAACGAAGGCTTTACTACTTATGTAGAACACCGTATTGGCGAAGCTATTTTTGGAAAGAAAGAATTTGAAATGCAAAATGTTATCATCCGCAAAGAATTAATTGACAATGTAGCCGAATATGGAGACACAAGTCCTGACACAAGACTCAAAGTTTCTCTAACAGGAAGAAATCCTGATGACGGAATCAGCATGATTCCTTACGTAAAAGGGTATGCCTTTTTAAGAGTTATCGAAAACGCTGTGGGACGTGAAAAATTTGATGTTTTCATCAAAAATTATTTTGACGCCCATGCTTTCAAATCCATAACAACAGAAGATTTTATCAAATATTACAATGAAAATCTTATAAAAGGAGACAAGACTCTTGCTGATAAAATAAAAGCAGAAGACTGGATTTACAAACCAGGAATTCCATCCAATATTACCCCGGTAAGTTCTGCAGATTTTGATGCAATTGACAGTATCCAAAAAAGCTGGAGAGAAACCGGCGTAAAAGGTTTAAGTCAAAAAATTACATCAACCGCAGAAAAACAGCACTTTATAGATCATCTTCCAGATGATATTACAACAAAGGAAATGGAAGCAATTGACAATGAATTCAACTTTACAAAAGGCGGTAATTTTATCATAAAACGCCAATGGTTTGTTCAGGCAGTCATTCATAATTATAAACCAGCCTATCCTGCAATTGAACAATTCTTGATTGGAATCAGCAGAACAGGATCAGTAATGATGCTCTACAAAGAAATGGCCAAAACACCGGAAGGAAAAATCTGGGCAAAACAAGTCTTTGAAAAAGCTAAACCTGGGTATCACGCTACTACAATTCAAGCCGTTGAAGATCTGTTGAAATAGTTTACGATATTCCGTTTTCAGTCTCAGTCTCAGTATTCAGATTACATCTAACTGTTTACTGCGACTGAAAACTGCGACTGAAATAAAATCTAAAAAAAATCCCGATTACGAATGTAATCGGGATTTTTTTTAGCTTTTATTTTTAGCTTCAATCCATTTCGACATATACATAGTACTTCGGTACGCGTGATGCTGCAATAAATTCCCCATAAAATTATGAAGGCGATGACTTTCTGAATCTAACAACAAAGAATCAACTATCGGCATTAGCCTATCTGAATAATCACTTTTTTGATAACACTCATTAATAATCGAAATGCCATTTTTTTGAGCTTGTTTCCACAGATTTTCATCTTGATAAAGTACAGCTGCTTTTTTAGCAAATTCAAATACATCATCTTCTATAAATCCATTCCAAGGCAAATTGGAATGCATGGCTTCAGAACCAATTGTCGTAGTTACACTTGGCGTTCCGCATTGCATCGCTTCTAGTAATTTACCCTTCAAACCCGCTCCAAAACGAATTGGCGCCAAAACAACTCTTGCTTTCTCTACCACTTCATTAGCATCTTCTGCCCTGCCCTTTATATAAAATCCGCTTTTGGGCTGATGCAATTGCAATACTTTCTGTGAAGGATAAGCTCCATAAACTTCTAAAACAGCTTCCGGAAATTCCTTCCTGATCGAAGGCCAAATCGCCTCTTTTAAATATTGAACGGTATTCCAGTTAGGTTCATGAAGAAAATTTCCAATGAAAACAAAATTTCTGCGGTCTTGAAAAGAAGGAAGTTTCAAAAGATTTTCTTTAGACATTTTATCAACTAAAAAAGGAAGATAAAAAAGCAAATCGGTATTAATTCTAAAATGATCCGTTAGAACATTCATTTCAAATTCAGAAATAATCAAAGATAGATCACATCTCAAAATACTGGCAATTTCTCGTTTTGCCACTTCTTCGGAAAATAAATCTGTTATTTCAAATTTTCTATTTTCTTTAAAAGCTTTCTGTCTCGCTGTTCTTAAACAATGTAAATCTTCAGTATCTAAAATCCGGATCGCTTTTGGGCATTTTTCGGTTACGCGCCAACCAAACTGCTCTTCGATCATAAAACGATCAAATAAAACAATATCCGGATTTAATTCGGTTACAAAATCATCAAAACTGACAGCATTAAGTTCAATGCTTTTTTTTGCAACTCCCAACTCAGACAAATCAACCATAAAATCACTATCTAAAGCTGCACTGGCAAACGTAATTTCGAATCCGTTTTCTTTGAAGATAGAAATCAACTGCATCATTCTCCCGCCTGCCGCAGAAGAATTTGGCTCAGGCCAGACAAACCCAATTATAAGAAGTTTTTTTATCTGATTCATTGTATTTTATTTCAACTTACAAAATAATGCTTTTTTCAGCGCAATCACACCACATTTCCTGATTTTTAGTAATAAAAAACACTAATTTTGCAAGAACTAAAATGCTGGGAAATTATGTTAGGATTAAAATTAGCTACAGATCCTCGATGGGTAAATATCGTCGAGTCAAACATTGAAGAAATTTTAACTGATCATGCATGGTGCGAACAAAAAGCAGCTTCAAATGCAATCAGTATTGTTACCTATAATTCTGAATTAGAGGAATTAGTAACCGAAATGCTTGTAATTGCAAGAGAAGAACTGGAACACTTACAAATGGTTCACGACGTAATAAAAAAGCGCGGCCTTACTTTAGGACGCGAGCGAAAAGACCATTATGTAAATGAGCTTTTTAAATTCATGAAAAAAGACGGAAGCCGACGAGATGCTCTTTGCGATCGTTTATTGTTTTCAGCTATGATCGAAGCCAGAAGCTGTGAGCGTTTTAAAATACTTTCTGAGAACATTAAGGACGAAGAATTAGCCAAATTCTATCGCGATTTAATGATTTCTGAAGCTGGACATTACACTACTTTTTTAGGATTTGCGAGAAAATACCAAGACAATATTGACATCGATAAACGATGGAAGGAATGGATTGAATATGAAGGCTCTATTATTACCAACTACGGTAAAAAAGAAACTATTCACGGGTAATTCTACTCTTTTTTTGACTCTATATTTTATATTTAAACACCACAATTCGTTATGCAAAAAAGTAAATCCAGATCAGTCGTATTTAAGATTGCGAAGTATTTAGGGATAACTTTCGCCGTTATTTTAGGATTATTATTTTTAACGCCTATCGTTTTTGAGGATCAGATTAAAGAACAGATCAAAAAAACAGCCAACGAAAGATTAAGTGCAGAACTCAATTATTCTGATGTTTCTGTTTCGTTTTTTCGTCATTTTCCATCCCTGACCCTAACCTTAGATAATTTAAGTCTTAATGGTTCAGCGCCATACAAAAACGAAAAATTCATTACCGCAAAAGAGGTTTCTTTTGGGATAAATGTTGCCAGTTTAATTTTTAGCAAATCAGTAAAGATTGATCAGATTTATTTATCAGATTCATTTATAAACGTAAAAGTGAATCCAAATGGAGAAGCCAATTACAACATTTATAAATCTCAGGCAAAAGCCGCAGAAACCAAAGACAGTACTGATACTGCTTTAAAATTAGAAAGAATTGAAATCCTGAACAGTAAAATTATTTACGACGATCAGTCGACCAAAGTTCATTTTGATGCTCTTGGTTTTAATTATTTAGGAAAAGGTGATTTAAACAAAGCCGTTTTTGATTTATACTCAAAAGCCAAAATTGAAAAACTAAATATTGTTTATGAAGACGAACCTTATTTAATGAATAAAAAAGTCGACGCCGACTTAATTACAAAAGTAAATATCAATTCCTTATCGTTTTTCTTCCAACAGAACAACTTAAAAATCAATCAGCTTTTAGTCGATTTTAAAGGAAAATTTGACATCCTGAAAGATGGCTACAATATGGATTTTGTGATTAAATCTGACAACAGCGACTTATATGATGTATTTACGGCCTTCCCTCCAAAATATATTACATGGCTTTCTAAAGCAGAATTAAAAGGAAACACAAACCTTCTTTTAACTTTAAAAGGAAACTACATCACTTCACAAAATATGGCTCCTGATTTAAATCTCGATGTAAAAATTGACAATGGTTTTGTGAATTATAATAAAAGCGCCTTTCCTGTTTCTAATTTAAATTTAGATATTAAAACAAAGGTTCCTTCTTTAAATCCGGACCTTGTAACGGTTGACGCTAAAAACCTGTCGCTAAACATTAATAAAGATTATTTAAAATCTAAATTCTTTGTAAAAGGCGTAAACACCCCTGAAATAAATGCTGATTTTAAAGCAAAAATTGATCTCGAAAAACTAACAAAAGCACTTGGAATTCCAGACATAGAATTAAAAGGATCTTTGGCCGGAGATGTTCAGGCAAATGGTAAATTTGACCAGAAAAACAAGCTTTTTCCTGTTACCAAAGGAGTGCTTGATTTAGAAAATGGGTACGTAAAAACAAAATATTACCCAAATCCGATTACCAATATTACTGTAAAAACTAATATCGACAACCAAAAAGGAACTTTTGGCGATTTAAAAGTCAAACTAAAACCTGCTCAATTTACTTTTGAAGGAAAACCTGTTTTTGTAGAAGCTGACTTAAGTGATTTTAATGACTTAACATACGATATTAAAGCCAAAGGAGAACTGGATGTAAACCGAATCTATAAAGTATTTTCTCAAAAAGGACTGGACTTAGACGGCTTCATAAAAGCTGATCTGGTTTTGAAAGGAAGACAAAGCGACGCCGAAAAAGGCAATTACAGCAAATTACACAACAAAGGAACTCTGGAGTTAAGAAACATTGGAGTAGCATCAGAATATCTGCCTAAAAAATTCATAATTAAAGAAGGCATTTTCAAAATCAATCAGGATAAAATGTCGTTCAACAACTTCCTGGCTGCATACGGACAATCTGATTTTAAAATGAACGGTTATCTGCAGAATGTTTTCAACTATGCTACAACAAATACAGGCATTTTAAGAGGCTCTTTTAAAGTTTCTGCACGTTATATAAATGTAGATGAATTTATGTCGAATACATCTGCAGAAACATCTGTAACCGAAACGACAACCCAAAAAACAGAAACAAAGACAGAAACAAAACAAACAGGTGTTATCATTATCCCAACAAATCTAAATTTACAATTATTAGCCAATGCCCAAAAAGTAAATTTTGACAAACTGAATCTTCAGAATGCAACGGGTCATTTAACTATGAATAAAGGCAAATTAACAATGCAGAATACCGGCTTTGATTTAATTGGCTGCAAAGTAGTCATGAATGCTAACTATCAAGCCGTAACACCTCAAAAAGCCAATTTTGATTATACTATAAAAGCTTCCGATTTTGACATCAAAAGAGCATATAACGAAATTGAAGTTTTCAGAAAAATGGCAAGTGCTGCTGAAAAGGCACAAGGAATTGTTTCTTTGGATTACCAATTAAAAGGCCGTTTAAACGGAAATATGGAGCCTGTTTACCCATCGCTGGCCGGAGGCGGAACTCTTTCTGTAAAAGATGTAAAAGTTAGAGGCTTGAAAATGTTTACTGCTGTAAGCAAACAAACCAACTCCGAATCAATGAAAAATCCTGACCTTTCAAAAGTAGATATTAAAACTACTGTCAAAAATAATATTATAACTGTAGAACGCTTTAAATTTAAATTTGCAGGCTTTAGGCCAAGAATTGAAGGCACAACAAGCTTAGACGGAAAACTGAACTTAAAAATGCGCTTAGGACTCCCTCCGTTTGGCATATTCGGAATTCCGCTGACTGTTACAGGAACTCAAAACAGTCCTAAAGTAAAAGTAGGCCGCAAGACTGAAGATCTAGAAGAAACCAAGGATACTGAATAACACTTAACAATTCAAATTCTTATCCACTTAGCATAATCAAATAACCTTTGGCAAAGTTCACTCCTTTACCAAAGGTTTTTGCTTTTTACTTATATTTGATAAAAAGTTATATTCTGCAAAATTATGGCTGTTCCTGCAAATAAAGATGAATTGCAAATTGCAATCAAGACCAATTATAATAAACTCAAAAAAGACCTTTCAGACATTCCGGTTGAGCTGACCACAATTTTAAATCTGGAAGGCCATGCAAAGGGCACCATGATGAGCATCAACAATCTTCTTTCTTATCTAACAGGATGGGGAGAGCTGGTGCTAAAGTAGAATATTAAGAAAAACAACAACGAAGCGGTTGATTTCCCCGAAACAGGCTACAAGTGGAATGAACTGGGAAAATTGGCACAAAAGTTCTACAAAGACTATGAAAATAATGATTTCCAAACTTTATGCACTAAACTAGACGGCACAGTAAACAAGATCCTTTCTTTAATAGAACAAAAATCAAATGCTGAATTATACGGTGCTGCGTGGTACGAAAAATGGACACTTGGCAGAATGATACAATTTAATACCGCTTCTCCCTACAACAATGCCAGAGGAAGAATCCGCAAATGGAAAAAAGAAAACAATATTTAATCTAACTAATAAAAAGGAATTTAGAAATATACAAAATCCCTTTCCCAAGCAGCCATAGTAAGCCAGCTAAACCTAATAATTTCCACGCCCATGCCTTTCCTCTTTTCCAATCGGAGAAAAACGAACTTACTTCTAAATATTTTAGCATGATGTATATACTGGTTCCTATCAGGGAAAACCATATAATTTCATTTAAACGAACATGATAACTATATAAAAAAGCTGCCGCAAGAAAAAGAATAGTTACAAACTGCAAATAATAATAATTTCGATAATTATATCTAAAATTTATTTTTGAAGACAATATCAAGAATGACAATAACAATAAACCTGTCAAAGCTGTTATTACATTATAAAAAACAGCATTCCACTGACACACAAGTACAACGGTAATAAAAAGAGCTATAACCGTACAAGCCCCAAGAGATTTTATACTTCTCGCGCTATAATCACTTTGCCAAGGAAACAAAACTGGGCATAAATACTTCTCTAAAGAACGCCAAAACGGCAAAGCATAAACTGCTGCAATTCCCGATACCACGATCTCGTAATTATAAAAAACATCTGAAGGAACTTTATATAATATATACACTAAAGCCAATGTAACAATAGCAGCAGGCAGACATATTGTTTTTACAGTTTCCCACGGATCTTTTCCCCAAAATTTATTTTCTATTTCTAAAACATACTTTTTAACCCAATATACTTTGGTAAATATTGCTGTCGACTGACTCCACAATAAAAATAACCCCAAATGAATAATCACCGTTCTCAGCACAAATTCATCAATAATACAACCATAAATTACGCAGACTACCCCAATTAAAAACAACTCATAGGTTAATAAAACAGGCGAAAACAAAAATCTAAACAAAGGAGTCAGATTCTTAATCAAAACTTCAATCAACAAGCTCCAATATTTTTTAAACAAGGCAATAAGAGCACAAATGGCAATAAATGCCGACAAATAAAACATCCAGTTTGTAAGCAGTTGTGTCTGCATCCAAAATTGAATTGCGGCATCTTTCGGCGCGGAATAAACTATATGAGAATTTACGAAGACCTGTTTCGCCAATTCATCTCTCAGGGCATCATCCAATTGCGGAAAATGGTTTTTATTTTTAAGCCAAAATTGATCTGTACTAAAACCATTGTTTTTTAGAATCTCAAATTCATATAAAATATTTTTCTGCTTTTCATTTAGCGAACTCAAGTGCGTAGCAACACTGTCCGTAACTGTTTTTCCATAAACACTAACACAAGACAATACTATAAATAGGATTATTTTTTTCAACTTCTAAAATTTAAAGACAATTAACAAATGTAAGTTTTTAAAGAGAATAAGCATCAATTAGGAAAGCGTTAAAAATAAAAAAACCCGCTCTTTTCAGAACGGGTTTCTTATAATAATTTATCTAATGATTATGCTTCGAATGGAAGGATAGATACATAAGATTTGTTATCTCTTTTCTTTTGGAACTTAACAACTCCATCAACTTTTGCATGTAAAGTATGATCTTTACTGATGTAAACGTTTTCACCTGGATTATGTTTTGAACCTCTTTGTCTAACGATGATGTTTCCAGCAATAGCAGCTTGACCACCATAAATCTTAACGCCTAAACGTTTTGATTCTGATTCTCTACCATTCTTCGAACTACCGACACCTTTCTTGTGAGCCATGACGTATGAGTTTAAATATTGTTATTATTCTTTAGTAGCTTCTTTTTTTGCTTTTGGAGCTGCTTTTTTCGCTTTTGGAGCTTCTACTTCTTCAGTAGCTGCATCTTCTGCTACAACTGCTTTTTTAGCTGCTGCTTTTTTAGTTCCTCCTGCTGCAGTAATACCTTCAATTACAATTTGAGTAAGATATTGTCTGTGACCATTTCTTTTTTTGTATCCTTTTCTTCTTTTCTTTTTGAAAACGATAACTTTATCTCCTTTTAAGTGTTGTAACACTTTAGCTTCTACTGAAGCACCTTCTATAGCTGGGGCGCCTAAAGTTACATTTCCATTGTCATCTAATAAAAGAACTTTGTCAAAAGAAACTTTTGAACCTTCTTCATTAGCTAAACGGTGAACATAAACCTTTAAGTCTTTGCTTACTTTAAATTGTTGCCCTGCTATCTCTACGATTGCATACATACCAAATTGATTTATTGATTTTTAAGGTTGCAAATATACAACTAATAATTTACTGTGCAATCTCTTGTTCCAAAAATATTTATTTCCTTTTAAAGTCTGTATTTCAAGTACTTTTACAACAAACCAGTCTGCTAATCATACGTAAATTACTGTTAAATTTAAACCTGCTTCTTTGAAATTTAAAAAACCTCCATAAAAAAGGTTACTTTTGATGTAACTATGAACAATTCTTTACTACCAATATATTTATTAGGTATAAAATTTATTAATCTTTATGAAAAATTCAATAATGATGTTAAGTGCTGCACTAATGCTTGGCGGAGTAGCTCATGCTCAAAAGGTAGCTTTTGAAGAATACAATTTAGACAATGGCATGCATGTTATTCTACATAACGACCCATCGGCTCCGGTAGTTATTACTTCTGTGATGTATCACGTTGGCTCAAAAGACGAACGTCCTGACCGTACCGGTTTTGCGCATTTCTTCGAGCATTTGTTATTTGAAGGAACACAAAACATCAAGCGCGGCGAATGGATGAAAATTGTTACCGCAAACGGAGGTGTTAATAACGCCAATACATCTGACGACAGAACATATTACTACGAAGTTTTTCCATCAAACAATTTAGAACTTGGTTTATGGATGGAATCTGAAAGATTAATGCACCCAATCATTAATAAAATCGGGGTTGAAACGCAAAATGAGGTAGTAAAAGAAGAGAAGAGAATGCGTTACGATAATCAGCCTTACGGAAATATTCTTCCTGAAGTTAAAAAGAATATGTTCAAAAATCACCCGTATCGCTGGACAACTATCGGCTCCATGAAAGATCTGGATGCTGCAACCCTTGAAGAATTTCAGGCATTCAACAAAAAATTCTACACTCCCAACAATGCCGTTTTGGTCGTTGCCGGAGATTTTGATAAAACAAAAGCAAAAGAATGGGTTCAGAAATATTTTGGGCCAATTCCGAAAGGCGAAGTTGTAAAAAAACAAACTTTTACAGAAGAACCGATCACGCAGACAATTAAAGCAACTTACGAAGATCCAAACATTCAGATTCCAATGATTGTAGCTTCGTACAGAACGCCGTCTATGAAAACGAGAGACGCAAGAGTTTTAGATTTAATTTCGTCTTATTTGAGTGACGGAAAAAGCTCTAAGCTGTACAAAAAAATTGTAGACGACAAAAAAATGGCGCTTCAAATTGGCGCAGTCGGGTTTAGCCAGGAAGATTACGGAACCTATATTTTATACGGCTTACCAATGGCACCGCATACTACTGCAGATATCTTAAAAGAAATTGATGAGGAAATCGTAAAAATTCAAACCGATTTGATCTCTGAAAAAGATTACGAAAAATTACAAAACAAATTCGATAATAATTTTGTGAACGCCAACGCAACCGTTGAAGGAATTGCAGAAAACCTGGCTTCTTATTACTTACTGTATGGAGATGTAAATTTAATCAACACCGAAATTGATATTTACCATTCTATTACAAGAGAAGAAATTAGAGAAGTAGCCAAGAAATATTTAAATCCTAACCAACGCTTAATTTTAGACTACGTTCCTACCCCAAAATCTCAGAACTAAGAATTATCGAATCATGAAAAATATACATACTTTTTTAATCCTTTTATTCCTAACTGGAATTATGCAAGCACAAGATCGTCCACAGCCAAAACCAGGAAATCCACCGGTAGTAAACATAAAAAAACCACAAACATTTGTTCTAACAAATGGCATGAAGGTATTAGTTGTCGAAAACCATAAATTACCCAAAGTAAGTTTTACCCTTACGCTGGACAACGCACCTTTTACCGAAGGAAACAAAAAAGGGGTTGACGAATTAACCAGCAGTTTAATTGGCAACGGAACCAAAAAAACTTCAAAAGAAGCTTTTAACGAAGAAATTGACTTTTATGGAGCCAGCATAAACTTTACATCACAAGGCGCTTATGCAAGTTCACTTTCAAAATATTCAGGACGAGTTTTAGAACTTTTAGCCGAAGGAGCTTTACAGCCTAATTTTACTCAAACCGAATTTGACAAAGAAAAAGCAAAATTACTTGAAGGCCTTAAAGCCGATGAAAAAAGCGTTCCGGCAATTGCAAATCGCGTAGTTGACGTTCTGGCTTTTGGAAAAAACCATCCTTCTGGAGAATACCTTTCTGAAGAAACCGTAAAAAATGTTACACTTGCAGATGTTCAAAAAAACTACGACACTTATTTTGTTCCCGAAAATGCGTATTTAGTTATTATTGGAGACGTAAAATTTAAAGAAACAAAAACTGCAGTAGAAAAACTTTTCAGCGGATGGAAAAAACAAGCCGCACCAAAAAATACCTATCCAAATCCGGAAAATGCATCTAAACTTCAAATTGATTTTGTTGATGTTCCAAATGCGGTTCAATCTGAGATTTCTTTAGTAAATACAGTAAATTTAAAAATGAGTGATCCTGATTTTTTCCCTGCTGTAATTGCAAATCAAATTTTAGGCGGTGATTTCAACAGTTATTTAAACATGAACTTACGCGAACAGCACGCCTGGACATACGGAGCAAATTCAAGCATTGGGAGTGGAAAATACACAACAAAATTCAAAGCTTCATCTGCCGTTAGAAACGCTGTTACAGACAGTGCCGTTGTTCAATTTATAAAAGAAATTAAAAGAGTCCGCACTGAAAGAGTAGATCCAGAAGTACTGAGAAATGTAAAAGCAGGATATATTGGGCGTTTTGTAATGCAGGTCGAAAAACCACAAGCCGTTGCCCGATACGCTTTGAATATTGAAACAGAAAAACTTCCGGCTGACTTCTACGAAAAATACATACAAACAATCAACAATGTTACTCCAGACGATATTTATCGCGTAGCAAACAAATATTTCTTACTTGATAATATGCGAATTGTAGTAGTAGGAAAAGGTTCTGATGTAATTGCAGGTCTGGAAAAACTTCAAATCCCAATTTATTATTTTGATAAATACGGAAATCCGGTTGAAAAACCTGCCGTTAAAAAAGAAGCCCCAACAAACATTACAGCAAAAACTGTTTTTGAAAATTACATAAAAGCAATTGGCGGAGAAAAAGCTGTTACAGCCGTAAAAACACTTTACATGAACGGAACAACAACAGTTCCGCAAGCTCCGGGACCTTTGACTTTTTCTTCCAAATTAGATTCAAAAGGAAAAATGATGGTATCGCTTTCTATGGGAACCATGGATTTAATGAAACAGGTTGTAAACGACAAAGGTGCTTATATCGAACAACAAGGAAAACGCAAAAATCTTGAAGGCGAAGACCTTAAAGAAATGAAAGCAAATGCCGCACCTTTTGAAGAATTACAATTAGTAAAAAGAACAGACTTAAAAGTGGAAGGTATTGAACCAATTAACGGAAGCGATGCTTATGCTATAAAAGACGGCAGTACAACGCATTATTATGATGTAAAATCAGGATTGAAAGTTGCAAAATCTAAAGTTCGAGAACAAGGCGGAAAATCGGTTACACAAATCACCAATTTTAACGATTACAGAGAAGTAAAGGGCGTAAAAGTTCCTTTTAACCTGGTTCAAAATATCGGTTTTGAATTGGATATTAAAATGTCTGATATTAAAATTAATGAAGGAGTTTCGGATAAAGATTTTCTTTAGAAGATACTAAGGTTCTGAGTTGCTAAGTTGCTAAGATTTTAAGAGCTTTGTCAAAGTTTTAAACTTTGACAAAGCTTTTTTATTATACAAAACTCCTAGTTTTTTTGTCAGGCTGAGCGAAGTCGAAGCCCCGCTCCCATTGGCACACCTCTCGACTTCGCTACGGGTGGCAAGCTAATATGTGAGAACTATTTTTTATTTCTTCGCCGATAAATAAACTCCAATCAAAATAATGAAAGCACCAAAAAACTGAATTGGCGTAAGCATTTCATTATCTAATAATCCCCAGAAAAAAGCAACTATTGGGATTAAATACGTTACTGAAGTTGCAAAAACAGGAGATGAAATCTGAATTAATTTAAAGAACAAAACATTGGCAATTCCGGTTCCTAAAATTCCCAAAATCATAACAAATAGCACCGAATGCTGCGCTGCTTCGACATGTATTCTCTGCGAAAAATCAGTTGTACTTAAAATAATCAAAGCCGGAATAAGCAAAACCGCAAAGTTCCCAGTTGTGATGCTTAACGAATTTAAATCAGATAAATATTTCTTAATCAGATTGACATTTACAGCATAACAAAGTGTAGCAATAACAACCAAAATAACATAATAGTAATTCTGTCCCGGATGTGACGATGCTCCGCTTAAAACCAACAACAAACAGCCTATCAATCCAACAAAAACCCCTAAAACCTGTCGTTTTTGAAATTGGATTCCGAAAATAAGAATTCCTAAAATCAACGTATTTAAAGGCGTAAGCGAATTTAAAATCGCAACAATAGAGCTGTCAACTTCCGTTTCGGCGATTGCAAAAAGAAAAGCCGGCGTAAAAGTTCCGAAGAAAGAAGTTATGGCTACAAATTTCCATTGTTTGCGTGAGATTTTCTTTAAACTTCTAAACCCAACAATCAACAAAAAAAGCGCTGCAAAAATGATTCGGAAAGAACCAACCTGAATTGCGGTTAAACCAACCAATCCTCTTTTGATTAAAATAAAAGAACTTCCCCAAATTAAGGACAAGACCAGTAAGTAAGCCCACTTTAATTGTTTTGCATCCATATAAACTATTTTACTGCAAATTTGTACTATTTTTATGAACTGACCTCTCGTTTTTTATTAATTTTGCAAAGAACACAATTACTCAATTTAAAAAATCATATATAATGAAATTTACAAAGATAATAGCTTCATTAGCCATTGCTGGTTTGGTATTCGTTAGCTGCAAAAAAGAAGAAGATAAAAACCTTGCCAACATAAAACCCTTAGAAACAACTTCTAAAGAACATAAAGCAATTGCTGCTGAAAATGTGCAAACTGCAAGTTTTGAAATCGAAGGAATGACTTGTGCAATGGGATGCGCCAAAACAATCGAAAAAGAATTATCTAATTTAGACGGAGTTGAAAAAGCCGCAGTAGATTTCGACAAAAAAACGGCAACGGTTACTTTTGACAAAACAGTTCAAAATCCGGAATCTTTAACTAAAGTGGTTCAGGAAACGGGAGACGGAAAAACATATAAAGTTTCAAACTTCAAATCGTAAGTTTCTGCCTTACCAAAACAAAAACGGCGCTCAAATTTGAACGCCGTTTTTGTTTATTTCATTTATTTCTTATTTCCACTTCAAAGTTTCCATTAGCCGCTGCATATCATTTTTGATATAACTTGCCGCCGGCATAATAGAATCAAAATTAGGTTTTGCATAAAAATAAACCGATCCTGTTATGAAATGTCTCGTACTGTCGGTAACGTAAAACTGAGAATTTGTAGCTGCATTTCCGTCTACCTGATAAAACATTCCGTACACTTTTTTTTCAGGGTTCAAATACGGTTGTTCCAAAATATCATCGGCTTTAATCACGTGTTCGTAAGTTAGTTTTTGAGCATCTTTTAAAAGCTTTTCAATATTGCCGTTTACAGGCTTATACGTCAAATAAATTGTCGCTTTCATCTTAGGATAAGTAATCGCAAATCCGCACTCTTTTTCGCCTTTAATAATTGCATTTTCATTCATTTGAAAAGCAAAGGGACAGTTGTTTTCAAAATTGACATATTTCGCTTCGGGATAATCTAATCTAAGGAAACTTGCCGGTTTTGGCAGCACATCATCTTTACAGCTCACAACCGTTAATGCCAGCAAAATTAAAGCCACCGAAATTATTCTTTTAAACATTTATTCTATTGTTACTTTTATTTGTTTTACTCGTTTTTTGTCAACGGTTTCTATTGTAAAAACACAGTTTGCAAAAGCTACTTTTTGATCTTTTTTAGGGAAATTGCCCAAAATCTCCAGAATAAATCCGGCTAATGTTTCGGCTTCGCCTTTATGAGATTCAAAAACATCTTCATCAACATCTACGATTCTATAAAAATCTTTGAGGTTAATTTTTCCCTCAAAAAGAAAATTCTTTTCATCGATTTGAGAAAAATTCAAATTCTCGTCATCAAATTCATCGCTTATATCGCCTACTATTTCTTCGATTACATCTTCTAAAGAAACTA
Organism: Flavobacterium johnsoniae; assembly: GCF_001879205.1. Taxonomy (GTDB): domain Bacteria; phylum Bacteroidota; class Bacteroidia; order Flavobacteriales; family Flavobacteriaceae; genus Flavobacterium; species Flavobacterium johnsoniae_A. The sequence goes on along the minus strand of NZ_MLFK01000005.1, from coordinate 797,220 downwards.
ATCCGGAAGTCCCGCCGTATTCATCAACTACAATTGCCAAATGACTTTTCAGACTTTGAAAATCCTTTAATAGGTTGTCAAGTTTTTTATTCTCAGGAACAAAAAACGGTTCTCTTATTAAAGAAGCCCAGTCAAAATCATCTTTATCAATATGAGGCAGTAAATCCTTAACAAACAAAACACCTTCTATCTGGTCAATATTATCACGATAAACTGGAATTCTTGAAAATCCTTTTTCGATTATTTTAGGACAAATTGCCGAAAATGATTCTGATATTTCCAATGCAAAGATATCAATCCTTGGACTCATAACCTGCTTGGTATCGGTATTTCCAAAAGAAACAATTCCCTCTAATATTTTTTGTTCCTCTGTTGATGTTCCTTCAGAATCTGTTAATTCTAAAGCTTGTGACAGCTGATTTATAGAAAAATTATTCTTTTGTCTGCCTAATTTATTATGCAAATATAAAGTAACACTTCGCATAGGCAAACTTATTGGCGACAGTAATTTATCTAAAATTGAAATCGAGTAAGCAAAACGTTTAGCAAATTTTACATTGTTTCGGCTTGCGTAAACTTTAGGCAGCACTTCTCCAAACAGTAAAATTAAAAAAGTAACGAGAGCTACTTCTAAAACAAATTTTAAAACAACCGAATTAACGTTTGCAAAAATATTTCTTCCTATAAAAGAGAATAAAATTACAACTCCAATATTTAAAAAGTTATTGGCGACTAATAACGTTGCCAGGAGTTTCTTGGGTTTATCTAAAAGATCAGAAATAATTTTTCCTTTTGAAACGTTTTCCTGAAGAGTATCATCAATGTCTTTTTGAGACAAAGAAAAAAGTGCAACTTCGGCACCTGAAACAATTGCCGATAAAAACAGCAAAATAAATATTCCGACAAAACCAATTATTAAATTGATGTCTAAAGTGGTATTTATAAATAGACTGGGCTCTGGGTCCAAATTACATAAGATTAGTTAAACAATCAGAAAGGCAGATCATTTATAGGTAAGCCTTCGCTCGGTGCCTCAAAGTTAGTATTTTTTGTTGATTCCTGATCCTGATTAGGCCTATGATTTGCAGTTTCTTTTTTAGTAGTCAGAAAAGTAAACTCGGTAACCTGAATTTCGGTTGTATATTTTGTCGTACCGTCTTCTGCCTGCCATTGTCTTGATTTAATACGTCCTTCAACATATATCTTATCTCCTTTAGAAAGGTATTTTTCGCAAATTTCGGCTGCTTTATTACGCACAACCAGGTTGTGCCACTCTGTAGAGGTTATTTTTTCGTTGGTCGTTTTATTAATATAAACTTCATTTGTAGCCAGCTGAAAGCGGCCAATGCAGTTTCCTCCATCAAAATAATGCATTTTTACATCATCACCCAAATGACCAATAAGCATGACTTTATTTAATGTTCCATTCATAATTAATAGTGGTATTTCTACCAAAGATACATTTTTTTAGCAAATTATTTCCTGCTTTTCTATAAAATTATAAATAACAATTGGAAAAGGAAAAGTTTTTAATTGCTGAGGATTAATCCCATTTTCGATTACTTCTTTAATTTTAATTTTCCAAAACTGAATATGAAGATGTTGATGCGAAAGCTTATGAATAACGGTCGCTTCACTGCATTCTTCTATACCTAATATAGTATAAGAAGAAAACATATTATCTGACACAGCTTTTGAAACATAATTAAAATCTACAATTTCGCTCGTTTCCAAAAGAGGAAATTCATATAAATTATGCCATATGCCTTTTGCTGTTCTTTTTTGTATGGAAGTATTTCCCAGCGCATCTTCTAAAATCAAATAATTAAAAAATCGATTCGTAACTTTTACTTTTTTTGACTTTACAGGCAGAGCATCAACTTTCTTTTTCTGCAATGCAAGACAACTATCATTAAAAACACAAATCATGCAATTTGGATTTTTCGGTACGCATTGCAGTGCTCCAAACTCCATTATGGCCTGATTAAAAATCGCCGGATTATCTTTGGGCATTAACTCATAAGCCAGTTTAGTAAACTCTTTTTTTGTTGCCGGAAGCGCAATATCCGATTCTAAATCAAAATATCGCGAAAGCACGCGAAACACATTTCCGTCAACAACAGGAACAGCTTCATTATACGAGAAAGAAGCAATTGCAGCAGCCGTATACTCGCCCACCCCTTTTAAATTTAGCAGTTCCTGGAAAGATTGAGGAAAAGCACCTTTTAGATCAGCGGCTATATATTTAGCTGTTTGATGCAGATTTCTCGCACGAGAGTAATATCCAAGTCCCTGCCAGAGCTTCAAAACTTGTTCTTCAGATGCATTTGCTAAATCAAAAACTGTAGGAAATTCCTTTGTAAAAGCAAAAAAGTAAGGCATTCCTTGCGCAACTCTCGTTTGCTGAAGCATAATTTCTGAGAGCCAAATTTCGTACGGATTGGTCGTTTTTCGCCACGGAAGATCACGTTTGTTTTGTAAATACCATTTTATCAGTTTGTTATGAAAATCCATCGGCAAATCATTAAAATGCAAAAGTAAATGTTTATGTAATTAAAATTTAACGAATTAGCTTGATTAATTATTTTTTTAATTCCTATATTTGCAAACTCAAAAAAATAGTACACCATTTATAAAATAAAATAGGAAAGAAAATGACGAAAGCAGATATCGTAGCGAAAATTTCGGAAAAACTAGGTCTTGAAAAAGGAGATGTTCAAGCAACAGTAGAAACGTTCATGGAAGAAGTTAAAACTTCTTTAGAAACTGGAGACAATGTTTACCTAAGAGGTTTTGGTAGTTTTATTGTAAAAACTAGAGCTGAAAAAACTGGTAGAAACATCTCTAAAAACACTACAATTAAAATTCCAGCACACAACATCCCTGCTTTTAAACCTGCAAAAGTTTTTGTGGAAGGAGTAAAAACGAATAACGAAGCAAAATAATACTATTAATTAACATAAAATCTGACACGATATGCCAAGTGGTAAAAAAAGAAAGAGACATAAGGTAGCTACTCACAAACGTAAAAAAAGAGCGAGAGCTAACCGTCACAAAAAGAAAAAGTAGTTTTAAACTACTTTTTTCTTTTTAAACGTTCATTGAAATTGAAAATTAGTATTCAGTCATCAGTTTTTAGTCTTCAGTCTGCTGATTACTTAGAACTGCAAACTGCGAGCTGATTTTCCCCGGGTTCAATACCTGTTAAAATATTGTTTAATCCATCCTTGTAGAAGTTGATGGTTTTTGGTTTTTGGTTTTTGGTTTTCTTTACCAACAACTATCAACAAACGACCGACAACCTATTCACGGATAAAAATTTACAGTGTGAATAAAGAATTAATCATTAGATCTAGTTCTGAAGCCGTAGATTTTGCCTTATTAAAAGATGGAAAACTAATTGAATTGCACAAAGAAGAAGAGAAAAGCAACTTTCAGGTTGGTGATATTTTTATTGCCAAAATCAGAAAACCAGTTGCCGGACTAAATGCCGCTTTTGTAAATGTAGGCTTCGAAAAAGATGCCTTTTTACATTATCACGATTTAGGTCCAAACTTAGCTTCTCAGTTGAAATTCATAAAACTTGTAAGCGCAGGTAAAATAAAAGATTTCTCCCTAAAAACCTTTCAGTTTGAAAAAGAGATTGACAAAGATGGCATCATTACTGATATTTTAAGTGCCAATCAATCTGTTTTAGTTCAAGTAGTTAAAGAACCTATATCTACCAAGGGCCCAAGAATAAGTGCTGAGCTTTCTCTTGCCGGAAGATTTATCGTTCTAGTTCCTTTTTCTGACCGTGTTTCTATTTCTCAAAAAATAGAAGACAAAAAAGAAAAGGATCGTCTAAAAAAACTTGTTCTATCGATCAAACCTAAAGGATTTGGTGTTATTGTTCGTACAGTAGCCGAAGGCAAAAACGTAGCCGAATTAGAAAAAGATTTGCAGAACCTGCTTGGCAGATGGTCTGCAATGTGTAAAAAATTACCAACTGCTCATCATCCATCAAAAGTATTAGGAGAGCTTAACAGAGCTTCTTCGATATTAAGAGATGTTTTCAACGATACCTTCAGCGGTATTCAAATAGATGATGAAGAGTTGTACCATCAAACGAAGGAATATCTGCAAGAAATTGCACCTTCAAAACAATCGATTGTTAAGTTTTATCAATCAAATGACACTCCAATTTTTGAGAAATACAATATAGAGAGACAAATCAAAACTTCTTTTGGCAGAACCGTTTCTATGAGTAAAGGAGCTTACCTTATCATCGAACACACTGAAGCTCTTCACGTTATAGACGTAAACAGCGGCAACCGTTCGAATAAAGCAACTAACCAAGAAGACACCGCAATGGAAGTAAATATGATTGCCGCTGCAGAGATCGCAAGACAACTTCGTCTGCGTGATATGGGCGGAATAATCGTAGTTGATTTTATCGATATGTCTAATCCTGAAAACAGGAAAGTTTTGTTCGACTTCTTGCGAGAAGAAATGAGCGACGATAAAGCAAAGCATAAAATATTACCGCCAAGTAAATTTGGTTTAGTCCAGATTACAAGACAGCGAGTAAGACCAGAAGTTAATATAAAAACAAGAGAAGAAGATCCAAATAAAGTAAATGGTGAAATTGAAGCGCCAATATTAATAATTGACAAGATCACTTCTGATTTAGAAAGACTTTTAAAAACCCACAATAAAGTTGTGTTAAATACACATCCGTTTGTGGCTGCATACCTCAGCAAAGGTTTTCCATCATTACGTTCAAAATGGTTTTTTGAACATAAGAAATGGGTGAAAATCATACCTCGTGACGCTTACACGTACTTAGAATACCATTTCTATGATAAAAAAGGAAATGTTATTTCAGAATAAATTAAAAACCGCCCCGATGCATCGGGGCGGTTTTTTTATGCATCATTGTGAAAAACGAAGCAATCTCATTTTGGAATTTATTTTTATTTAGAAGCAATTTCCAGCTATCCGCTTGTATCTTTTCCTGACTAAAGAAGCCAGAAAAAGGATACCGCTACTATCTGGGCTAGGCATTCGTTTTCATAAGAAGCTTTTTCGTTTTTTCATTTTGACCGAAGGGAGAAATGGTAAAACTGCTCAGTATCTTTGTCAAAGTTTAAAACTTTGACAAAGATTATCTCAAATATTACCAAAGGGCTTCGACTTCGCTCAGCCTGACAAAAAATAAGAAACTACCCCATTTTTTGAATTTGGAATTTGGAATTTCAATAAATTTATTCCCTCACAATCTCAATCCTACGTCTTATTTCATTCCCCGAAGCATCTACAACTGTAATATAATGTATCCCTGCACTTGGCGAAATTGGAAGCTCATGAAATGTTTTTGTTGTTGCTTTATAAACATCGTCAACATACCAGAACAGCTCTTTATCTCTTTCAGAATACGCGACTTTTAAAATTACCGGCTGTATTTTGCTGTTAAAATCTTTTGTCAAATATATTTTACTGTTTGCTTTTGGGTAAATAAAATCCATTGTTGTGGTTTGCGTTCCCTCACAGCCCTCTTTAAACTGAGGCAAAGGCAGATATTCTATGTGCTGGCTTTTGTAATACCAAGCCATTACCGGAGGCAGAATAAACCAATTTTTAGTCACAATATTTTCGACATTTTCGCAGCTGCTGTTTACCTGAAACTGTTCTGTTTTATCTAAATGAATCGTTTTGTGATACGGACAAACCTTTGTTGATTTCCCTTTTTTAGAAACCCATTGTTTAATTTTCGGACAATTGTCTTTTGCTAAGTAACCGCTTAAACGGCAAACTTCAACTTCTGCCAGATCTTTATAAGGTGCATCAAACCATCTTTGTCTCGGCAGTAAATTAAAAACGTCGAATAAAATTGGCGCTGCGCTGGTAACTCCGGTTAAAGTAGGTCTTCCTTCTCCGGTTGCATTTCCAACCCAAATTCCAACTACATATCTGGAATTTGTTCCAATTGCCCAGGCATCTCTATTTCCAAAACTGGTTCCTGTTTTCCATGCAATTTTTAAAGAACTATCATAAAACTTCCAGGCTTCGTCTCCTTCCGGTCTATTCACCTCTTCCATTGCATTATAAGTTAACCAAATTGATCCGGCACCCAGAATGTTCTTCTGAGTGGTTTCTGATCCAAAATCAGGCTTAAAATCGTTCTTATAATTTAATTCTGTAAACTCATTTGTTCGATATTTATCCTGATGTTTAGAGTAGTAATTTAATGTTGAAGATAAATTAGCGTAGGTTCTGCATAAATCCCATAAATTACTTTCGGCTCCTCCTAAAATAAGCGACAATCCATAATGATCGGGCGTTTTATTAATGTTCTTTAATTTGAATTTCTGAAGTTCTTCATAAAACTTATTTACAGTAAATTCCTGAAGCATTAAGACTGCCGGAATATTCAAAGAACGCGACAGGGCTCTATGGGCCGGAACAGCGCCGTCAAAAGTTAAATTGAAGTTTTGAGGTGTATATCCGGAAATTTGTGTTGGAATATCGGACACTAAAGTATTAGGTAATAATTCGCCATCATCTAACATTGCACCATATAAAAGCGGTTTTAAAATACTTCCGGTACTTCTTGGAGCGTCAATAATATCAACATCTTTTTGATGGTCTTTATCTGTTGGAGCGTTCCCAACATAACTCATTACATTTCGATTCTGGACATCAATTACCAAAATAGCCAGATTATGCACTTCATTCTGTTTGTATTGATTGTAATAATATCTCGCAATTTGATTTACTCTGTTTTGCAACGCATAATCAATTGTGGTTTTTACTCTGGTTCCTTCTTCATTTTTGGCTGTTCTCTGCAGTAAATGAGGCGCAATCTGCGGCAGATCGTACGGCTTTTGAGGCAAAGGCTCTTCTACCGAAAGTTCATAAGTCTGCTTGTCAATTACTCCTTCTTTATGCAGTTTTAGCAAAAGCTGATTGCGTTTGTTCAGCAGTTTTATCTGATTTTTTCCCGGATAGATTAAACTTGGTGCATTGGGTAAAACCGCCAAAACCGCATTTTCTGCCCACGATAATTGATTGGACTGCACGCCAAAATAACGCCACGAAGCCATTTCCAGTCCCACGACATTTCCTCCAAATGGAGCATGAGCAGCATACATTTCGAGAATTTCATTTTTGGAATACCCTAACTCTAGTCTGGTCGCGAGAATAATTTCGATTATTTTTTCAAAATAGGTTCTGTTTTTTCCTTTTCGGGACAATCGAATAACCTGTTGGGTTAAAGTACTTCCTCCTCTCATCACTTTTCCGGCTTTTCTGTTTTGTTTAAAAGCATTTAGCATTGCACCGGGGTTAAATCCCGGATGTTTGTAGAAATACTCGTCTTCAAAGTAAACAATACATTTTTTAAATTTATCCGGAACGCTGTCCTGCGCAGGAAAACGCCATTGTCCGTCGCGGGCAATTTTAGCCCCGAGCAGTTCCCCTTCTTTACTTTCTATAACTGTTGAATAGGGTTCTTTGAATAAAGTTCGGGGTATCGAAAAATAGTAAATCAGCAAGAGCACAAATGCAATTGCTGATTTTATTTTATTTCTTTTTATCCAGTTTATAATGCGTTGGAAAAACGCTATAAGTTTATTTTTCAAAGTATTTAAAGGTTTAGTCCACGGATTGTACAGATGAAACGGGTTTTCGCAGAGTAATTTAAAAAGTATCTGTGTTAATCCGTTTCATCCGTACAATCCGTGGGCTATAAATTTATTTCACAACCTCAACCCAGAATCCTTTTGTTCTGGCTAAGAATGTATTATCGTACATCGCTTCGCATTGCAATCCAGGCAAATAATAGTTTCCTAAATACGATGCGTTAAGCAGAATTCGGAAAACTTTGGTTTCTCTGGCTTTCATTCCAAAATAGAAATTTGTCCTGTCATCGCGAATATCAATATAGTCGGCAATATTATTTACTGCATCTCCATAATCTGTGAAACGTGTGTTTACAATTTCAAATCCGGAAGGCAGAATCTGCGATAATGCCACGTTTTGAACACTTTCGCCTCTTTGATTTTTAATGGTAACTTCGGCGATAAATTCTGTTCCCTGACTAATTTTAGAAACATTGATCACACTTCCTTTTCTGTTTTTGAAAACGATACTAGCCGAAACATCCGTTTGAACTGCATTTTCCTGTCCGATTGGTAATATTCCTGTATTCAGGACACGAACGTAAATAGTGTTATTTTTGTTGTTTTTCAACGTAATACTATTACTTCCTGCCGAAACTGATAAACTACGATCTGCAATTGTTTTTTGCGTATTTATAGTTTCACCTTTACCGTTTTTACTAAACTGTATATTGATTCCTTTCGGGCCGTTACTTATCGCAAACTTCGACATCGAGTACAAACAATAAGCTGTTGTCTGTGTGCTCATCCATTGATTGGCCGACATCTCTTTTGCTAATTTTGAGGCCATAGTAAATGCTTTTTGTTTTTGTCCTAAAAGCAGCATGGTTTCCAGTGCCATTGCCCTGTTTCTTTCGCTTGAGCCGTAATAGTAATAACTGTATCCGTCTGAATCGCCATCAATACTTGTTTTCAAAAATAAACTTTGTCCTGCCGATTTTTGCCCAGCCAAAACATAAGCAGCTGCCAAACGAAGCATACTCTCATTCGAAATGCCTTTTGTTTCACGAAGTCTGTTCATGGCAGACAAATCAGCATTTCCTGCTAAAGCCAACGTATACAATCTATAAGCCTGAGCCAGATCGTTACCGTATTTTGGTTCAAAACGCCATTGTTTTGCTTCTTTTTGCTGATAAGACAGCCATTTTGATTTGAAATTAATTGGCAGCACATATCCTTTTTTCTCTGCTTCAATCAAGAAATGTCCAGCGTAAGAAGTTCCCCAATCGTCTGCAATAGCATTCCCCTGCCAGTAAGGCAATCCGCCGTTTGACAACTGGAAATTACCCAATCTCGCAATTCCGGCTGTGATATTCTTTTGAATAATTTCTTTGCGTTTAGCATCTATATCGGCAACATCGCTCAAGAATAACTGCGGGAAAACCGATGATGTCGTCTGCTCTACGCAACCATGCGGGTACTGAATTAAAAATTGCAGTCTTCCATTCAAATTCATCGATGGCATAGACGAAACTTCTAATCTCGCTTTATTACTTCCGGCCACTCCAAATGTTTTCCACGAAAGTGTTTTTGAGCTATTTGGAGATAAAACAAAATCAGTAAAAGTACTTGTTACCGGATTTGGATTCGTCATGTCAATTTCAACTTCATAAACTGATTTTTCACTTCCTGAAGTCGCAATGACCTGAACTTTTGCAATTCCGGTTGCTGCACCTACAACTAAATTAAAGTACGCCATTTTTTCATCTGGCTGTGCAAAACTCAGTTTTTGAACGGCACTTCCCGCTACTTTTAGTCCGTTGCTTGTTTTTATCTGAATCGAAACATTTTTAATTTTATTTTCGGTTGCAAAAACAGTCACCGGAAGTGTCACTTTTTCTGATGGTGAAATTTTTCTTGGTAATGAAGCTAAAACCATTAACGGGCTCTTAACCTGGGTTGCTTTTTCTACACTTCCATAAGCGCTTGTTGCGGCATCTCCGGCTACCACCATGGTTCTAACAGAACCAATATATTTTGGCAGTTTTAACTGATGTGATTTTGTTTGTCCTTTTTCTAATTTAAAAGGTCCATAATACAATACAACCGGTTTAAAACGATTGGCTTTTTTAGCTTTTCCGCCGCCTAAATCCTGATCTCCTCCAATACTGAAAATTTGATTTATTTTTCCACCATAAGCTCCAATTACATCATCATAAATATCCCATGTTTTTACTCCCAAAGCTTCACGAACGTAAAAACTGTCCCATGCATTTGGTGTTTTAAAACGTGTTAAATCTAAAAGTCCTTCATCGACAACCGCAATGGTATACGTCATTTCTCTTCCTGATTTTTCTCCCACTTTAACCGTAAATGGCTGTTCTGGTTTCAAGACATCCGGCATATTGATAGTTGGTGCCAAGATGGTATTTTTATCTACTACTTCAATTGGAACGATTCCGTACATACGAATTGGCGAATCGTTTTTAGTCGAGGCGTGAGGCTGCAGTAATGTGATATTAAAATAGACATTTGGCGCCATTGCACCTGTAATTGGCACTTCAACTTTTGTTTCTCCATTTTTAGTTTCCGCCCAAAGTGTCTGCACTACTCGCGATCCGTTTTCTATAGAAATTAAAGCGCGCCCTCCTTCACTTGAAGGGAAAGAAATATGTGCTTTTTCTCCAACTGCATAATTCTTTTTATCTGTAGAAAAAACCAGCATATTGGCTGTCGAAGCATCTCTGTTTCGTGTTTTTCCAGACCAAATTGGCCAGTCAATGTTTACAGTTAAAGCTGCTGCATGACCATCTTCCTGATCTGAAACCCTAATTAAATACCGTCCCCATTCTTCATCTGTTAAAGTAAATTGAATACTTGCTTTTCCGTTTGAATCTGTATTAACGACAAAAGTTTTATACGAAGTTGTTGCGTTTGATGAATTATAATTTGATAAATTATCGCTCGAAGAATCCCACCACCAGCGCCAGTCTACTTTAAACACTTTTACTTCTAAATTTCTAACTGCTTTTGGTCTTCCATTTTCATCAACCGTAAGAATATCAAAACGATTTGCTGCCCTGGTTTCCAGCATACTGTATTTATTAAGTTCAGGTGCTTTTATTCCAACATAGGTTTTGTACGGAGAATATGTTGTCGAAATAACATCTGTACTAAAATCTCCTCCTTCTTCATATACTTTTGTGATAAACGAAGCGCGAAGCATTCCCGGCGCCTGACCTTGAAGTCTTGGCTGAATATTTACAGATGCTTTTCCGCTTTCATTTAATTTTCCGGAGAAAACATTGATTTCTTCTGTACTAAACTGACGCACTAAATCATCAAAAGTATATTTTTCATATCCTTTAAATGTTGTGGTTTGCTGCGAAAATTTAGCCTGCATTTCTACATTCAGATTTTTCGCAATTGCGCCATGAAGCCACGTTACTTCCAGATTATCTGTATTTGGATAAGAAGATGAAAGTGTCTTTCTGGTAAAAGTATTTTTAATTTTTAAACGATTCGGCTTAATCGTTTCGATTTTAATACTCTTATAAAATTTAGCACCTCCAACACTCACCATTGCTTCCCAATTTCCTGTTGGAGCATCCTGACTTGTAGAAACTATAAATGCATAATGATTTAGATCATTTGCTTTTTGAACCGTTTGATAAACTGTTTTTCCGTTTGGATCGTTTAATCTAAATTTGATTGGATGAGATTTTGGAAGTTTATTGGAAGCATCATTTAAAATAAATGATAAATACAAATTATCTCCCGGACGCCAAACACCTCTTTCGCCATAAATAAAACCTTTTAAGCCTTTTTGCAGTGTCTCTCCGGCAACATCAAAATTACTGACAGATAGTGAAAGACCATCATCAAGTTTCACATATGTAGATTGATCGCCTAAAGTAACAATGGCAAAATAGGCAAATTTATCCAGCTGGAAAGAAGCAATTCCTTCACTGCTTGTTGCCTGCGATGCAATCTTTTGCTGTTGAAAATTGTACAAATCAACCCTTGCGTTTGATACCGGTTCTGTGGTAACGATATTATTTACCGCAAACAAATACGATTTATTTTCGCCTCTTTTTGCAATAACACCTAAATCAGAAGCCAGAATATTGGTCGCTATTTTGGCATTGTAATAATAAGAACCCGTACATGGGTCCTGGCTTTCTCTCCAGTCGTAATCATCATAATAATAATCGTCGTACGAATTCCCGCTGTAGTTTACATCATTTTCATCGACTTCTTCTTCCTCTGTTTCTTCTTGATCTCCGTCTGATGTTTCGCATTTATAAAGTGAATATTTCTTTTTATATTCAAATTCTACTCTGTAAATCGCTCCTGGTTCCGGCTTAATAATTTTAGATAAATCTAAAGCGTAAGTATTCCATTTGGTAAGATTTACAAGTGTGCTTTCTTTTAAATTCAGCGTAGTTTTAGCAATTGGCTGTGCTACTTTTTTAAGATTCTGAGCTCCGTTTAATTCGTTGTATTGAAGAAACTGCAGAATATTGTTTTTATAGATTTTATATACTTTTACATCGACCGCACTTAAATTTACGGCTTCGAAATTCAGTTTTAAATTGTTTGAACTTGGCAGAATAGTTCCATTTTTAACAAAACGAACATTTGGTTTTATCTGATCAAAAGAAATTTTCTCCGTATAATTAGATTCCATTTTTTTGCCATACTGGCTTTCAATTCCCTGAAAAACTTCCAGAAGTAATTCTCCTGTAATAACTTGTTCCGGTTCTTCGTCAGGAACAACTTCAACTATATCTTCAACCTGGGCAGTATCCACTACAACAGATGCAGAATCTACTGCAACTGCCGCAGAATCGACAGTTACAACAGCCTCTTCAACAACGGGCGCAGGCTGTTCCTTTTTAGCAGCAGCTTCATTTGTAAAATATACTTTTAATAAATTTCCTTGTGTAGAAAATTTCAAGTTATTGGTATTTTGAATTGAAACCAATCCGGCGAAATCCTGACCTTTTTCTAAAGGCTCAGAAAAATTAATCAGAACAGATTGATTGTTCCCATCCGGAACTTCTACTTTTACAATTTTGAATTCGTTTATACTCGTAACAGGAAAATCTATCTGCCCTTTTTGGTCGATATCAAAATCATTTCCGTCATATATAATCTCCAGATTTGATGCTTCAGAAAAGCGCTGAATACTGTCTATTATAAAACGGAATTCCTTACCAGAACCAGTAGTTTTCTCAAACTTAATTTTGAGATTATTTCCTTTTTGTTTAGCCTCAACGAGTTTTTGAGCAGTTTCAAGATCAATATTATCTGCTGTTTTCAAAACACAGTTTAAATATTGATATTCTTTGCTGTATGATTGAATATCACCGGTATTTATAGTAAAATCCTGCTTAACGGTTTTAACTGTAAAGTTAAATTTAGAAAGAGTTTCTTCTTTCTCTTTCGGAATCGCGGTCAGTTTATCCAGATTTAAAGTAACCTGATATTCTGTTCCTGCTTTTAGTTTTTTTTCTGGTATAAATGCAATTGTGTTGGTCGAAAGTGCCACGACTTTACCACTAACATTTGGTGAAATATCAAACAAGTCATCGTCTAATTCCTGATTGGGTTTCCAATCGTTTTTATCGAAAGCCAAAACCACGCGAATGTCAGAATCTGAAGAAACAATTCCCCCCGTAAAACTGGTTATATACTCTTTAAATAATGAAAAATCTGAATTGAAATCTGCCGCCGATTTTCTGCCGCAGGACTGAAAAATAAAAAACACAAAAAATACGAGACTTAATCCTTTTACTTTCACTTTTATCTGGAGTTAATGGTTAGCAAATTAGAATCTAATACGATTTACTGTTATAAGCGATAACAGCAAATTACAAATTAAATCACGATAAATGTAAAATATTTTCTTTATGGTTTAAGAAGAAAATTCGCTAATAATGATTATTTAACTTTTGTTGAAGTACAAAAGCTATTCCAGAAGCCATTTCCATAAAATCACTTAGAGTTCCTCTCCAAGTTTAGACAAGACCTCATCCATCTCAGTAAAATGTTCTTTAGAATTTGCGGCGTAAAACATTTGGCTGCCTCCCGTAATTATAATGATCTCATCATGATGGTTCCCATAAAATTTTATTCCCTCAAGCCATTGTTGAAATGACACCGTTTTGTCTGAGTAATTTTTGACAATAAAATCCAGGTCTTGTCGCTCTATTTCATAAAATGTATTACTGGGAAATTCCAGTGCAAACCCAGCCTGAAGAAAAGCCATTGCGGTAAAAAATTCGGTTAAGGTTTTGGTTTCCAAGCTCCATTCTTCCTGATCATAACTCATATAAACGGGCGGATTCGGAATCGATAAATCGTTTTTATGAATTCCCCAAACACAAGCGTGCTGATTTTCTGTATAAAAAATCAAATAGTCATTATGCTTATAATACTGAAAACGTTCCGGAATTATTAGAGAATCCTGCGTATGATTTAGACTTTCAATTTTACCCAATTCAGCATAATAATCAATGAAAACTTCTGGAAGAGATCCAAAAATATCTTTTACTACCTGCATTTCATTTTCAGCAAAACCATTAGGTTCAGTTATGCCAAAAAGCTGTTTTATTATTGAAAAGTCCGTCATGATATTTAGTGTTATTTACGTCTTTCCAGAAAAAAACGTTTCATAAGATCTGCTGCTTCATTGGCCATAACGCCAGAAACAACGGTAGTTTTAGGATGAAGTTTTGTTCCCATAACCATAAAACCGCGTTGTTCATCTCTTGCACCAAAAACAATTTTAGAAATCTGGCTCCAATACAATGCTCCGGCACACATCTGGCAGGGTTCAAGCGTAACATACAAAGTACAATCCTTCAAATATTTTCCGCCCAGAAAGTTTGCGGCGGCGGTTATCGACTGCATTTCGGCATGAGCTGTAACATCATTAAGCAATTCGGTTAAATTGTGACTGCTTGCAATTACTTTATCAGCCACAACAATTACAGCACCAACAGGAATTTCGCCTTTTTCGTAGGCCATTTCTGCTTCCTGTAAAGCTTTTTTCATGAAATACTCGTCGGTGAAAGGATTTATCATAATTGCAAAAATACATTTTTGAAATAATTTTTCTCTTGTTTAAAGAGAAAGAACAGATGAATATAATTTTTTAAATATCGTTTTTTACCGTTAAGTTCAGATCATAGGCTCGATTTCTGCCTTGCCCTTTTGGAATCAAAATATTCTTATCGGCCAAATCCTGTAAATCTCTTGTAGCAGTTGCTCTTGACGTTTTAGTAATCGAAATGTATTTTATTGCCGTCATTCCGCCCACAAATCCAGAAATACCATATTCAAACATTTTCAATATGGCTTTTGTTTGTCGTTCATTCATTTTATGTTTGAACTGATCTAAAAATCTGCTTTTATTTAATGTAAAAAGAACTATTTGTTTTGCCTTTTTTTGAGATTCTAAAATCAAATTGGAAAAATAAAGAATCCAATCTGTAATTTCGAGAGTTTGTTGTGCCTCTTTTAAAGATTGATAGTACTTTTTTTTGCTCTGTTCAATAGTACTTGAAATACTCATTAAAACAGGTCTGTTTAAAGATTCTGAGAGACATTTTTCAGCAATAGCTCTGCCAATTCTTCCGTTTCCATCTTCAAATGGATGAATACTTTCAAAATACAAATGAGAAATCGAAGTTTTAATTAAAGCTTTTTTTATATCAGTTGGTTTTACTTTGAAATCATTATACCATTGAATGAACTTTTTCATCTCGACAGGAACCTGGATAGATGGCGGTGCTTCAAAGTGAACTATTTCTTTTCCATAACTTCCTGAAATAATCTGCATAGGTTCTGTTCCTTTTCTATATTCCCCAGGATTTACATGTCTTGAATATTCCATTAAGCTATAATGCCATTGTTTTATAGACAATTCTGTCAATTTATCTGAATAAGAATTTCTAACCATTACCATTAATTTTCCAACTCCCTGAGCATTTTTATCTCTTATTTTACCAAAAGCATCCTCTATACCCATGTTCTTCTTAATGGAAGACATTATATCTTGTCTGCTGAAAAATTCTCCTTCAATCTCAGAAGTTTTGATTGCTTCTGAAATCATAAACTGTAAAATCGTTTCCTGCTGAATTTCAGCAGACAAAGAATTAACAAGTCCTTTTAGTTCACCTGTTTCTAATGCCAAATCGATACATAACGAGTCTATTACAGCGTCGTCATATTTAAAATTTTGCCACTCTGGTAATTGCCAATTGTATTTCATGAGGCATTTAAAAAAATTAATCGCCTCAAATATAGCGATTTTTTGAGGCAATTAATCCAAATAATTGCCTCATTTGACAAAATATTACCTGATAATGCTTTGATGTTTATTTTTTATTACATTTAAATCGTGATATTATAATATGGAAAGAAATTATAAAATAACTGCTCAAACACATTATTACAGATTATTTTTACCCGTCTTAATTACAGTTATCGGAACAATTCTATTCGGCTGTCAAAATAAAGAAGATAAAAATCTGAAAGTTAAAAATGGTCAAGCTGTAAAAGATACCATTAAAAAAAAGCAAATACTTTCTAAGGAAATTTCAATAGATAATAAAAACACCGACCACACTATTGTTCAAACATCATCTAAAATTAATCACGTCGAACTTAAAAATTCAACACCAATAATTGAAAAAGAAGTTACGGGCGGCAAAAATTCAAAGCCCGATAATGAAAAAAAAGAAGGCCTCTCGCTGCCAGCAAAATCTCCTTCAAATTCTAACGCTGAATTCCCAGGCGGTATTGACCAATTTCATAGCTTTTTTATGAAAGAATATAAAAAGCCTGAAAACGTAAATTATTGGAAACTCAATTTCACACTTGCATTTGCAGTCGAAAAAAATGGCTCAGTATCTTTTATTGAATGCTCCCCAGGAGTTGAAGAACCTTTGGAGAAAGAAATTATTAGAGTTTTAAGTTTATGTCCTAAATGGATGCCTGGCGAATCGAATGGAAAAAAAATCAGGATGCAATATTCTGTTCCTATTTTATTGAAATAAGACTCCGCAAGAAAATTAAATTTAAAACCGTAAATTTGCTTTTTACCTTACAATGAAAAGCAATTTACTCTCCAACATACAAAATCCCGCCGATTTACGTCTTCTAAAAGAAGAACAGCTTACTCAGGTTGCGCAGGAACTCCGCCAGTTTATTATTGATATTGTTTCTGTAAAAGAAGGGCATTTGGGAGCGAGTTTAGGCGTAATTGAATTGACAATTGCACTGCATTATGTTTTTAATACGCCCGAAGATTTATTGGTTTGGGATGTAGGCCATCAGGCTTATGGGCATAAAATCCTGACCGAAAGAAGAGAAATTTTCCATACCAACAGACAAATAGACGGAATTTCCGGTTTCCCAAAAAGAAGTGAAAGTGTTTATGATACTTTTGGCGTTGGGCATTCTTCAACTTCTATTTCGGCAGCACTCGGAATGGCGATTGCTTCTAACCTAAAAGGCGAATTTGAAAAACAGCACATTGCCATAATCGGCGATGCTTCAATTGCAAGCGGAATGGCATTTGAAGGCCTGAATCATGCCGGAGTAACCGATGCTAATTTGCTGGTTATTCTGAATGATAACGCTATCGGAATTGACCCCAGCGTTGGTGCTTTAAAAAAATATCTTACCGCTGTTAAGGAAGGAAAAAATCCGAAGAAAAATAACATGATCAAGTCTCTGAATTTCGATTATTCGGGTCCTGTTGACGGTCATGATCTTCCTAATTTAATAAAAGAATTAAACAGGTTAAAAAATATAAAAGGCCCAAAATTTCTTCATATTGTAACTACAAAAGGAAAAGGATTGCAACAGGCCGAAGAAAATCAGGTAAAATACCATGCCCCTGGTAAATTTGATGCTTCAACCGGAGAAATTCATTTAAAATCTGAAGAAAACCTGCCTCCGAAATTTCAGGATGTTTTTGGATTAACGGTTTTAGATTTAGCCAAAAAGAACGAAAAAATAATCGGAATTACGCCTGCAATGCCATCCGGAAGTTCTTTAAAATTTATGATGGATGAACTTCCGGATCGTGCCTTTGATGTTGGAATTGCAGAACAGCATGCGGTAACCCTTTCGGCCGGAATGGCAACGCAAGGCATGATGGTATATTGCACTATTTATTCTACCTTTTTACAGCGCGCCTATGATCAGGTTATTCATGACGTGGCTTTGCAAAATTTGCCTGTGATTTTTTGCCTGGACAGAGCGGGCTTAGTTGGTGAAGATGGCGCAACACACCACGGCGTTTTTGATATTGCTTATCTGCGCTGTATTCCAAATCTGATTATTTATGCGCCCATTAATGAAATTGCACTTCAAAATATTTTATATACCGCCCAATTAGGCCTGAATAATCCTATTGCAATTCGATATCCGAGAGGGCGCGGCTTCCTGCCTAACTGGGAAGTAGAAAATTTCGGACATTATGAAAAAGTTAAAATTGGCGAAGGAAATTGTCTAAAAAGCGGTACAAAAACAGCTGTTTTATCTACAGGAACAATTGGAAATAACGTAATTCAGGCTTTAGCCGAATGCGACAATGCAGAATCTATTGCCCATTATGACTTTCCATTTATTAAGCCACTGGATATCAATTTGTTAAATTCTATTTTTTCAACTTTTGAAAACATAATTACAATAGAAGAGGGTGCAAAAAATGGCGGTTTTGGAAGTGCTGTTTTAGAATTTGCGGCCTTAAATAATTATAAAAATAATATTGAAATTTTGGGTATTCCAGATACGTTTATTGAGCACGGAACCGTACCACAGCTGCAACAATTGTGTAAAATTGACGTTAAAAGTTTAATAAATCTTTTTTCTAACGGCACAAAATAATTATTTTGCGGCACCTAAAAAAAACTAAAATCAATGAAATTATTACGTTCCACCTTCTTGCTTTTGTTGCTTTTGTGTACGTCAAAGAATTTTGCACAACTTATACAAACAACATTAGACCCAAATCAACAGCCAAAACCACCTTCTAACTGGACTAAAAAAAACCAACTGGGTTTTGATATTTCTGAAATCGCATTTGTAAACTGGAGTGCCGGGGGAACAAGTTCTATTTCTGGTTTATTTAAGGGTGAATTTGCAAGAACTTATGTAAAAGGAAATCATAAATGGTTCAATGAGATGATTGTGAAATATGGTTTAAATAAACAAGATGGTACAGAACTTAGAAAAACAGATGACGCCCTTTTAATAAACTCAACATACGGATTTAGAAAAGATACGGTTTCAAATTGGTACTATTCGGCTAAGTTTAATTTCAATACCCAATTTACAAACGGTTACAATTATCCAAATCGCGATATTGCCATCTCTAAACCTTTTGCACCAGCTTATATCTTTCTGGGAGCCGGAGCTGAGAATTCAAATAAAAAGAAAAACAGAACTTTTTACTTCTCTCCTATTACATTAAAAACAACTTTAGTATTAGATCAATATCTAGCAAACCAAGGTTCTTTTGGTGTTAAAAAAGCAGTTTACGCACCGGATCCATTAGATCCAAACAATCAAATTTTGGTTCAGGAAGGTCAGAAAGTAAAAGCGGAATTTGGTATTCTTTTTACAGGATACATGAAAAACGAAATCTATAAAAACGTTTTCTACGAAAACAGATTAAGCTTATATACAGATTATTTAAACCGTTTTGGAAACGTCGATGTTGATTATGATACTCGTTTAGACCTTGTTGTAAATGCTTATGTAAAAGCAAATATTGGAGTTCATTTAGTATATGATGATGATATTAAAACCAAAAAAGATGTTGTTGACCCTTCTACCGGATCAACGTCTCAGGTTAACGACGGTCCAAGAGCTCAGTTAAGACAAGTTTTAGGAGTTGGTTTAGTTTATGCCTTTCAATAAAAAAAGGATACTCGTTTATAAAGAAACAGCCCGTAAAGTATTTTACGGGCTGTTTCTTTATGGTTACTCAGATTCTAATTCTTTTTTCTTCCCTGAATCATTTCGTATAACTCTAAGGCATTCCCATCTGTTAAAAGAGAAACATAATGGCAAATATGAAGCAGACGCTCGTATAAATTGCCTTTTTCTAAATGATGTTTTTCCGGAAGCATCTTCAAAATCAATTTATCGTAATTTGATGCCGTTCCTTCGTATTTGTTATTAAAGGCCGTGATAAACTTATCCAGCAATGTTTGAATGATTTGATAGCCTACAATTTCTTTCTCGATAACTTCGCGGCTTTGATAGATTTTTTCAACGCTTAAGTTGATAATATCATTCATTTGTGCTTTGTACTTGCTTTTGTCCGTTAAAGCGAAAGGAAAGTTCCCTGCCAGAATTGCTTCTTCATTTTCTATAAAAACATCAACAGCATCGTTAATTAGAGCACCAATTGCCAAAGCACGCAAATAACTAATTCTATCTTCTTTTGTTTCCAGCAATTTATATTTAGCAACACCAATATTGTCTTTTACAAGCTTAATTAAATATTCTAAAGCATAATCTTCAGATACTAATCCTAAATTTATTCCATCTTCAAAATCGATAATGGTGTAGCATATATCATCTGCCGCCTCCACTAAATAAGCTAAAGGATGTCTTTCAAAACCAATATCTCCATCCTCTTTATTGGCGATTAATCCCATATCAGCAGCCACTTCTTCAAAAAAAGCTTTGTCTGTCTGGAAGAAACCGTATTTTTTATCTGCAATATTATTAGTTGGCTTTTTTGGGAGACTTTCTTTTGGATATTTCATAAAAGCGCCCAAAGTAGCATATGAAATTCGAAGTCCTCCTTCGATCCCGGGACGGCTTGCCGTTAATACTGAAAATCCATTGGCATTTCCTTCAAAATCAATCAAATCCTGCCATTGTTTTGCCGTTAATTTATCTTTGAATTTTAATCCTTTTCCGGTAGAAAAATATTCTCCAATTGCTTTTTCTCCTGAATGTCCAAAAGGAGGATTCCCTATATCATGTGCCAATGATGCAGCGGCAACAATAGCCCCAAAATCATTCATGTGATAACCGTGAACTTCTTTTAAATCAGGGTATTTTTCGATGATTTTTTTTCCAACCAAACGTCCCAAAGATCTTCCCACAACAGAAGCTTCTAAGCTGTGTGTTAATCGGGTATGTACGAAATCTGTTTTAGAAAGCGGAATTACCTGGGTTTTATCCTGTAAAGATCGAAACGCGGCCGAAAAAATAATTCGGTCATAATCGACCTCAAAACCTAATCGTGTATCGTCTTGTTCTACACGTAATCTTTTGTTTGTATCGCCTTGACGTTTTAATGATAAAAGTTGTTCCCAGTTCATTTTTGTATTTTAGATTTCAGATTAACGATTTTAGATTGATGATCTAAAAGGTCAAAAATACATTTTATTTTAGGATTTCATTCCATCAAAATAGACTATCCCTGTATAATTTAAAGATAAACCATTGCGCAGTCAGATTATTATTTTAAAACACAATGCTTTATTTAAGAATTACATTTTTGAAGTATTTGTTAAAAATAGCCAATGCCTCTGCTTTACTTTCGGTTGTTGGCGCAGCAGTATCTTTAAGCGAATAGTTCATTTTAAGCAATTCCCATTTTTGGGATCCGAGTTGATGAAATGGAATAATTTCAACTCGTTCAACCGTTTTGTAAGATCTAAAATGCTGTCCCCATTCTTCCAGATATTGAGGCTGATCTGTCCAGCCAGGAACCAGAACATATCGCAGCCACATAGGTTTACCGGTAGATTCTCTATAAGCAGCAACCTCTAATGTATTTTTATTGGTTAAACCCGTTAATTGATGATGTATTTTGTCGTTGATGTGTTTTACATCCAGCAATAAAAGATCTGTATTGTCAAAAAGTTCTTGTGCCTGATGGTTGTTAAGTCTTCCGTTTGTATCGAGACAAGTATTGATTCCTTCTTCATGCAGACGCTTAAAAAAATGAATTAATTTATTTCTTTGAAGTAAAGGTTCTCCGCCAGAAACGGTAACACCGCCTGTTTTTCCAAAATAACTTTTTTGACGAATGGCTCTTTTTACCAGTTCTTCTATTTCCACTAAAGAACCTCCTTTAACATCAAGCGTATCTGGATTTTGGCAGTACAAACACCTAAACTGGCATCCCTGAACAAATACAACCATCCTGATACCTGGTCCGTCATGAGTTCCAAAAGTTTCAAGCGAATGTATTCTTAAATGATCCGGATCGTCAATATTTAGTTTGGCAGCGTCAATATCTTGTAATGGAAAATACATAGTTTTTTAATAAAATTAAATAAAAAATAGGCTGACTAATTCCAGCCAGCCTATTTAAACTTTTCATGGCCTGCTTACATAGCTTCATGAAAAGTACGCGCTATAACTTCGAGCTGATGTGCTCTCGATAATCTCACAAAATTAACGGCATAACCCGAAACTCTTATGGTTAACTGCGGATGATTTTCGGGATGATTATAAGCATCCTGAAGTGTTTCGCGATTTAATACATTTACATTTAAATGATGTGCCATTTGTTCGAAATAGCCATCCAGAACGTTTACTAAATTACTTACTTGTTCTTCTCTGGTGTCTCCTAACGATTTTGGAATCATCGAAAAAGTATTCGAAATACCATCCTGCGCATCGTTATAATCTAATTTTGCAACAGAATTTAAAGAAGCAATCGCACCACTCGAATCACGTCCGTGCATTGGATTTGCTCCCGGGGCAAAAGACTCACCGTCTTTACGTCCGTCAGGAGTAGCGCCTGTATTCGTTCCGTACATCACATTCGAAGTAATGGTTAATAATGAAAGCGTTGGTGTTGCATTTTTATACGCTTCATGTCTTCTAAGTTCATTAATAAAGAAAGAAGTTATTTCCTTAGCAATCGAGTCTACTCTGTCATCATCATTACCAAACTTAGGATAATCTCCTTCAATATTAAAATCTACCGTAAGTCCGTTTTCATCTCTTACAGGTCTTACCGTCGCATATTTTATCGCTGATAATGAATCGGCTATAATAGAAATTCCTGCTGCCCCATAAGCAATATCCACATGAGGATCTGAATCTATCAAGGCCATTTGAGCTCTTTCGTAATAATACTTATCGTGCATGTAATGAATAATATACATTGATTTGGCATATACTCGAGCCAGCTCTTTAAGAGCATTTTTAAACGCAATATTTACTACTTTATAATCTAATACTTCGTCGTTTATAAACGGAATATCTTTCATGATTAATGTACCGCCACGTTCTTCTCTTCCTCCGTTTAAAGCAATTAACAAAGACTTAGGCAGATTGGCACGTGCTCCAAAATGCTGAATTGATTTTCCAATTTCCTGATGAGAAACGCAGCAAGCGATTCCATAATCATCGGAACCTCTATTGGTTCTCATTAAATCGTCGTTTTCATATTGGATAGACGACGTATCGATTGAAACCTGTGCACAGAAATCTTTAAATCCCTGCGGAAGATCTTCTGACCATAAAACGGTTAAATTGGGTTCTGGAGATGCGCCTAAATTGTATAAGGTTTGAAGAAATCTAAATGAGGTTTTGGTAACTTTAGTTCTGCCATCGTTAAACATTCCTCCAATACATTCTGTTACCCAGGTTGGATCTCCTCCAAATATTTCATCATAAGCTCCGGGTCTTAAATGACGAACCATTCGAAGTTTCATCACAAATTGATCTACTAATTCCTGTGCTTCATCTTCTGAAATTAATCCTTCTTTCAGATCTCTTTCTATAAAAATATCAAGGAAAGAAGATACATTTCCTAATGACATTGCAGCCCCATCTTGTTCTTTAACCGCAGCCAAATAAGCAAAATAAACCCATTGTACGGCCTCTTTTGCATTTTGTGCCGGAAGCGAAATATCAAATCCATAGTCAGCGGCCATTATAAGCATATCCTGCAAAGCACTAATTTGAGACGAAATTTCTTCACGCAAACGAACTTTATGTTCACTCATTTCTCCTGTAACTTTAGCGTGATCTTCTCTTTTAAAAGCAATAAGCTGATTAACTCCGTATAAAGCCATGCGACGGAAATCACCAATAATACGTCCGCGGGCATAATTATCAGGCAAACCTGTCAGAATGTGTTTAGAGCGGTAATCTCTAATTTCTTTATCATAAGCGTCAAAAACCTTTTCGTTATGATTTTTAGCATAATTAAAAATGTCTAAAACTCGGTCTGACACTTTTAATCCTCTTTCCTTTACGGCAGATTCTACTAATTTAATGCCGCCAAAAGGTTTCATTGCACGCTTTAACAGCTGGTCAGTCTGCAAGCCTACAATAACTTCATCTTCTCTATTAATATAACCGGGTTGAAATGAATTTATGGTTGAGATAGTTGCTGTATCTATTGCGAGACATCCATTATTGGCGCGTTCTTTTAACAGTTCCGCTTTACAGATATTCCACAAGTTTGTAGTTTTTAGCGATGGCCCGGTTAAAAAAGAGGCATCTCCTTTATAAGGAGTAACATTTTTTAATACAAAGTCCTGAACATTTACTGTTGTTTCCCATTTTCCGGGCGTAAATACATTTTTTTTGACACTTGTTTCCATAACTCAAATTGGTTTTTATATAGATTTATTGTACTCAAATTTCGTCAAATACAATGTCTAAAAACATGATATTAATCAATAATCAAATGTTATTTTAAAAAAAATGCAATTATTCAAGTAAAATTATCTCCAGTATTGCGAAATAACAAAAATACCTTTCTAAAAATCACCTTTGATTCGCAGTAAAGACGTTTTATTTTTTCAAAACTCTAATGCTGTGCTGTGTTTAATTTCTCCCATTACAAAAATACTGTTCGTATTTCCTATATTTTCAATAGTCGATAATTTATTCATTACAAAATCCTGGTAACTTTCCATATCCTGAACCAGAATTTTCAGCATAAAATCATAATCACCCGCAATATTGTAGCATTCTATAATTTCCGGAAGCGCTACAATATCTTTTACAAAATTGCTTCCTACATTTTTGGCATGCTCTTTTAAACGGACATTACAAAAAACGGTCATGCCCCGATTCATTTTTTTTCTGTCGAGCAACGCCACATATTTCGTTATAAATCCATCTCGTTCTAGTCTTTTTATTCGTTCGTAAACAGGCGTAACGGTCAGGAATAATTTGCTGGCAAGGTCTTTTGTGTTGATATTTGAGTTCTCCTGAAGGTGTTTCAGGATAAGCAGATCGGTTTTATCTAGATTTTCCATAGTTTTTTTTACGGTTAAAGGTTCATTTAAAAGAATTTTACAGTAATAAAATCTTTAAAAACAGCATTTAAAAATACATTTTACTGAAATAAACCTCAAATATAAGTTATAAAATCTAATACAATAAATTTGTTCAGTAAAAAATACTGAAATCAAAATGAAAACAAATAATTTAGGTTATCCAAGAATCGGGAGCAACAGAGAATTAAAAAAAGCCAGCGAACTGTATTGGGCAGGAAAAATTTCTGCAGATGAACTTTTGGACGCGGGAAAAGAAATTAGAATTAGAAACTGGCATTTACAATCAGAAGCCGGGGTTGATTTAATTCCGTCTAACGATTTTTCTTTCTATGATCAGGTTTTAGATCTAACTTTAACTGTTGGTGCAATTCCGCAGCGTTATCATGACCTTGCCAAAACAAATTCGTCTCTGGATTTATATTTTGCAATGGCAAGAGGTGCCCAAAAAAACGGGCAGGATGTTGTAGCAATGGAAATGACAAAATGGTTCGATACCAACTATCATTATATTGTTCCTGAGTTTACGAAGAACCAAAAATTTGAATTGTTTTCTGAAAAAGTAATCCATGAATTTAAAGAAGCAAATGATTTAGGAATTGCAACAAAACCAGTTTTAATTGGCCCCATTTCTTATTTGCTTTTAGGAAAAGAAAAAGAAGAAGGTTTTCACCGAATTGATCTTATCGACAAATTACTTCCGGTTTACTTCGAAATTTTCGAAAAACTACAAGCAGAAAATGTGGAGTATATTCAATTAGACGAACCTTTCTTAGCTTTAAATTT
Source organism: Flavobacterium johnsoniae (assembly GCF_001879205.1). Taxonomy (GTDB): domain Bacteria; phylum Bacteroidota; class Bacteroidia; order Flavobacteriales; family Flavobacteriaceae; genus Flavobacterium; species Flavobacterium johnsoniae_A. The sequence continues at coordinate 771,536 of NZ_MLFK01000005.1, read as the reverse complement.
AACAGACAAAGAAAGAAATACATTTACAGAAGTTTATAACGAAATCAACATTCGTTTCCCAAAAATTAAAATCATCCTGGCAAACTATTTTGATTGCTTCGGAGAAAATCTTCAAACCGCTTTGGCTTTGCCGGTTGACACTTTCCATTTAGATTTAGTTCGTTGTCCGTTACAATTAGACGATATTTTAGAATCAGGAAAACTGGCTTCGAATGTAAATCTTTCATTGGGAGTTGTTGACGGAAGAAATATCTGGAAAAATGATTTTAAAAAATCATTGGAATTAATTAAAAAAGCGACCGATGCCTTAGGCGAAAACAGAATTTTGGTAGCGCCCTCTTGTTCTTTAATTCACAGTCCGTGCGATTTGGATTTAGAAACAAACGATCAGACTCTTACGCCGGAAATTAAACAATGGCTGGCTTTCGCGAAGCAGAAAATAAACGAAATTGTACTTTTAAAACAATTCGCTTCAAACGAAATTGATACTGAAAATTCTGTTGATTATCAACGAAATGTAATCGCAAATGACAACCGTAAAACTTCAAAATTAATTCATAATAACGAAGTTAAAGCACGTGTTGCCGGTATTACAGCTGCCGATGACAAACGTAAAAGTACTTTTGCCACAAGAAGAAAAAGCCAGATCGAAGCTTTAAATCTGCCTTTATTCCCAACTACTACAATCGGATCTTTTCCTCAAACAGCCGAAGTAAGAAGCTGGAGAGCAAAATTCAAAAAAGGCGAATTAACGACAGAACAGTACAATGATTTAATCGAAAAAGAAACTGAAGCTACGATTCGTTTTCAGGAAGAAACCGGAATCGATGTCTTGGTTCACGGAGAATTCGAACGTAATGATATGGTGGAATACTTCGGCGAGCAATTATCCGGATTTACTTTTACAAAAAATGGCTGGGTTCAGAGTTACGGAAGCCGCTGTGTAAAACCTCCGGTTATTTACGGTGACGTTTCAAGACCAACTCCTATGACCGTAAAATGGTCAAAATATGCACAATCTTTAACTCCAAAATGGGTAAAAGGAATGCTTACTGGACCTGTAACTATTTTGCAATGGTCGTTTGTTCGTAACGATCAGCCTCGTTCTGAAACTTGTACACAAATTGCTCTGGCTATTCGTGATGAAGTTGTCGATTTAGAAAAAGCAGGAATCAAAATCATTCAAATCGATGAACCGGCAATTCGCGAAGGTTTGCCTTTGAGAAAAGAAGAATGGGCAAACTATCTTGACTGGGCTGTAAAAGCGTTTAGAATTTCGGCAAGCGGTGTAAACGATGATACGCAAATCCATACACATATGTGCTACAGTGAATTCAACGATATCATTCAAAACATTGCCGATATGGATGCCGATGTGATTACAATCGAATGTTCTCGTTCGCAAATGGAACTTCTAGATGCTTTTGCCAACTTTAAATATCCAAACGAAATTGGTCCCGGAGTTTACGATATTCACTCGCCTCGTGTGCCGTCAAGTACAGAAATGGTTCGTTTACTGGAAAAAGCTTCGGCTGTAATTCCGGTAGATCAATTATGGGTTAATCCTGACTGTGGTTTAAAAACACGTCATTGGGATGAAACCAAAAAAGCATTAATCGAAATGGTTGCAGCCGCTCAGGAAATGAGAACTGCAGTTGAAAACCCTGTAAGTTAACAGTTTTATTTAGATATATTTTTGTTTTTAATGCCTGCGGGTGAAGTCGGAAATTAGTTATGATTTAGTTTCGGTTTCACTTCGCAGGCATTCTTTTTTTGAAACAGCGAGTTTCTGTTTTCAAAACAAGATCGGGGCTAAACAACTATTTTAGTTTTCATAAAACCTTTATCAAAAAAAAAGCATCCGCCGGAGCGAATGCTTTTCTGAAATTGAATATAATCTAAGATTAGAAGTTTTTAGAAATTCCAATGTTAAATGTTTGACCGAAGTTAAAGTAGAATTTGTTAACATCTGGACCATTGTTGTCATAGCTTAATGTTTCGTATCCTAAACCACCAATACTAAAGTTCAAACCAAAACCTTTTTTCATGTTAATGAAAAGAGCAGGAGTTACACCAACATACATTCCATCTGCTTTAGATTTAGAAAAAGCGTTAGCAGGCCCGTATACTTTAGATTTAGCATTTTGGAAACCAGCGCCCATATCTGCAAAAACAGAAAAAGTCTCACTCAATGGCACTGAGTAACGAACAAAAGCTCCTAATTTGAAACCATTGTCTTTAATTTCTCTTGCACCGTTGTCATCTGTAGAAGAAGATACTGTAAATTCACCCCCAACAGTCCAGTTATCGTTAAATTGGTAACCAACTTTTGGAGAAAAGCTAAACTCATTTGTTTTTGTTTCGCTGAATTGGTATTCTTTCTTTTCAGACGTGTAACCGATGTTTCCACCAACTAAAATTGTTCCTTTTTGAGCGTTTGCGAAACTGCAGATAGCCAATGCAGCCATCACTAGAATTTTTTTCATAATTTGGGTATATTTTATTTTAGCATTCCTTTAACAATAACGATGCCGTGAATACTGGGGCTTTCATTTTTTTTATAATTATTTTAAGAGATGAATTTTTAGTAATAGACACTATTTCTGTTTACTTTTGTAACAAATAAAAAGTCATGTCGATAGAAGTAAACAGTATATCAAAAAGTTACGGAGAGCAAAAAGCTTTAAATGAAATTTCTTTTAAAATTGAGAAAGGAGAAATCGTAGGATTTCTTGGTCCAAACGGAGCCGGAAAATCTACCTTAATGAAAATTTTGACCACTTATTTACTTGCCGATAGTGGCTCAGCCCTTGTAAATGGTCACGATGTCATGACAAACCCAAAATTGGTTCAGCAATCGATAGGATATTTACCAGAGCATAATCCGCTGTATTTGGATTTGTATGTTCGTGAGTATTTGGCTTTTAATGCCGATGTTTATAAGGTGCCAAAATCAAGAATTGAAGAGGTAATTCAACTGACAGGACTGACACCGGAAAGCCATAAAAAGATCAGTCAGCTCTCGAAAGGATACCGCCAGCGTGTTGGACTTGCCAACGCCTTATTGCATAATCCGGATGTCTTGATTTTGGATGAGCCTACTACAGGACTGGACCCTAATCAGTTAATGGAAATTCGAAATGTAATTAAAAATGTGGGTAAAGATAAAACGGTTTTTTTATCAACTCACATCATGCAGGAAGTCGAAGCCATTTGCGATCGTGTCATAATTATTGACAAAGGACAAATCGTTGCCGATAATAAATTAGACCATTTGGTGGCCGCCAATAAAGAACAAGTAATCGAGGTAGAATTTGATTATCAGATAGAAGAGCAGCTTTTAGCAAAACTGGAAAACATCTCTTCATACAAAAATACGCATGACATGACATGGGAACTGACTTTTGTTACCGAAAAAGATATGCGCCCGGCAATTTTTGATTTTGCCAACGAAAATGGATTAAGAACTTTACAATTGAATCAAAAAAATAAAAACCTGGAAGCTGTTTTTAGAGAAATTACTAAGTAGCTTTTTTTAGTCTCAGTTTACAGTCTCAGTTTACAGTCTCAGTTTATAGTCTCAGTTTATAGTCTCAGTTTATAGTAAAACCAATTTATTCTAAGAATAAATTGGTTTTTGTTTTTATAAGAATTTCTTGTTTCTCATAATTCCACTTTTTTGCCCCAAGTCTTAATTACTCTCTATCAAACGATTGGCATCTTTTATGCAATTTTTAACTATTTTTATTTAGACTTGTTATAAATAGTGTTATATTTGCGAACACAAATCCCATAATACCACCAAAATGTCATCCTTATTTTATCATACAAAAATATTTTTCTTTTCAATTTTAAATCAAACTGAAAGCTTTCAAAAAAAACTTTCGGATAAAATTGAACAAATCGTTTTACAATAAAAAAATAAAGCCCATTTAAAAAATTAAAAGCCCAAAACGACATGAAAAATATTCTAACTTCAATTATGCTGGCATTTTCCGTATACTCCTATTCTCAAACCGAACAGGAAAATGACAGTATAGTTGAAACATCAATTAATGTTTTAGATGAAATTGTAATTACAAAAAAGAAAGTTTTATATACTCAAAAATCAGATCGTTTGGTTTTTAATGTCGAAAACAGCATTGTTTCTGAAGGCGGAACAGCATTAGACGTTTTATCACGTGCTCCTGGTGTAGTGGTTTCCCAGGATGGAGATTTATCTATTCGCGGACAGCAGGGAGTTGCCGTAATGATAAATGGTAAATTAACGCAGCTTTCGCAGAAAGAATTGGCCAATTATTTAAAATCGACTACCTCATCCAATATTAAACAAATTGAGGTTATTACCAATCCGTCGTCAAAATACGATGCAGCCGGAAAAGCCGGAATTATCAATATTATTCTAAAAAAACCTAGTACCTCAGGATTAAAAGGCACTGCTTTTACAAGTTATGGAAGAGGTCGAAAAAACAGAACCAATTCTGGAGTAAACCTAAGTTACAACAAAGACAAATTAGGCGTTTATGGTAATTACAGCTATACTTTTAGAGGAGAAGAAGAACGCAAAGAGTTCAATCAAACACAATATACAGATCAAACCCGTCAACAGATTTCGACAACAAACCATCAGACTTCCATTACGGACGAGCCTTTAACTTCAAATAATTTTAAAATTGGAACGCAATACGAAATTTCTCCAAAAACAAATATTGAAGTCTATGTCGATGCAAAAATCGGGCGATATGAAAACATAGCCGATGGTACAAATACATTATTAAACGCTATCAATCAGCCACAATTTGATGCCGTAACTTATAATGACAGTAAAGAAAAATGGTTTGATTACACGTATGCTCTCTCAGGAGTTCACAAGTTTAATACCGAAGGAAAAAATATGTCTTTTGATTTTGAATACGAAACTTCAAAATTCAGATCAAATCAATTTCAAAGTGCAAACGATATTACAAACGCAGCTGAAATTAATGACCGAAGAGGTTATATTCCGTCTCAATTAAGAGTTTTTACAGGAAAGGTTGATTTTACTAATCCGCTTAAAGAAAAACAATCTATTGAATGGGGATTTAAAGCAAGTTTAAAAAACAACGATAATCCATCTGTTTATGAGTATTACGCCAATAACCAATGGCAGATTGATCCTAATTCAACAAATCATTTTGAGTATAAAGAGCAAATTTATGCTGCGTATGCCAATTATAAATACCAGCTTGGCAATTTAAACATTCAGGGAGGCTTACGATCAGAATATACGGCGATTGATATTTTGCAAAAAACCTTAAATGAAGAACATCAGGATGATTATTTAAAATGGTTTCCTAGTCTTTCATTAAAATATGAATTTACGAGCAGTCATTCCGTTCATGCTTCTTACAGCAAACGAATCAACAGACCTAGCCAGTTCGATTTGAATCCGTTTCGTTTTTATGATGATTCGTTCAATTACTCGCAGGGAAATCCAAATTTAGTTCCTGAAATTACACATGCAGCAGAAATTGGATATGCATGGAAAAGCAATTTTATGGCTTCTTTATATTTCAATACAACTAAAGATGTTTTTACAGAAGTTTATGTTTACAATCCCGATAATAATACCACAATAACATCACAGATAAATGTATCGAAATCATACAACTATGGTGCAAACGTTACCAACACAGCCGAACTTACTAAATATTGGTCAGTAAATACCCTTTTGAATGTTTTCGAAAATAGATTTATGGGTAATGTACTTAATTCGACTACAATTGAACCTATTGTGACTTTAAATTTAAGCGTACAAAACTCGTTTACGATAACTGAAACCTTAAAAGCCGAAGCAAATGCACAATATCAGTCAAAATCAAATCTTGGTGTGTATCAAAGAGATGGATTCTTTGATTTGAGTATTGGAATTTCTAAACAGGTTTTGGCAAAAAAAGGAAATATCAAATTGAATGTTACTGATGTTTTTAATACGAATAACTTTTACATCAACTCTGTTGTTGCACAAACTGCTATAAACAAACGATATGACCTAGATAATCGTATCGCAACATTAGCCTTTACATATAGAATTTAAATCCCCTTGAACTTGTTTTTTTGTTTTTTATTTTTTTTTGAAAGAGAAGAGCCTGCTAATTAGACAGGCTCTTTTTATTTTGGGTTTAATAATCTAAATCGTCAAGCACTGCCTTCATCTCTTCAATAACAATTTTAATATCTTCTTCGGTTGTTCTCCAATTTACAAATGAAGCCCTAATTCCTTTGCGGTTTTGGTAAACGGTCGGTGTCATAAACACTTTTCCGGTATCATTTAATTTTGTCAAGAATTGCAATGTTTTATCCTGATTCTCCTCACCTTTTAAGGTAAAACAAACATTGTTTAAGCGAATTGGAGCCATAAGTTCAAAATCACCATTTTCGATTAGGGCATTCCCAAAATGAAGTGCCAGTAAAGTACTTTTCTCTATAATATCACAAAATCCTTCTTTGCCATAGGCTATCAAAGAAAACCAAACTGGCAAAGCTCGCAAACGGCGTGAGTTTTCCGGAAGCACATTTAAATAATTAAAGTTCTCCAGCGCATTTCCTAAATAAGGGGCGTTTGAGTTCTGAAATGTTTCAATCTGCAAGTTTAAGTGCTCTTTCTTTATCAAATAAAAAGCACTTTCATAAGGTACATTCAGCCATTTATGACAATCAATTGTGACACTGTCGGCATTTTCCCATCCTTTAACATAGTGTTTATACTTCTCCGAAACCGCGGCAAAACCTCCAAAAGCAGCATCAATGTGCCACCAGAAATTGTATTTTGCTTTTAGATTTAAAATCGCTTCAAAATCGTCAAAATCGGCTGTATTTACAGTTCCGGCGCTGGAAATTAAGATAAAAGGTTTCCCGTTTAATGCTTTGATTTTTTCTTCTAAATCATCAAGATCCAATGCTTCACGATTTCCTGCAATTGTATTGACAACAGTATAATTCTGACTTCCAATTCCTAACATCGATAATGATTTTATAGAAGAAGAATGCGGTGTCGCAGTTAAAATATTGATTGATTCAGAAATTCCGTTTTTAGCAAAATCTTTTCCAAACTGCTTTCCAAACCATTGTCTCGCTACTCCCAGACAAGTAAAGTTTGACATTGCTGCCCCAGTTACAAATCCACCCAAAAAAGAATCAGGAAGTTCCAGCAATTGCAATAACAAATTAATGGTTTCAAATTCGATTAATGCCGAATTTCCGCCTTGAGAGGTAACTGATTGCGTATTCTGATCATAAACCGATGCCAGCCAATCGCCAACAATAGAAGCTGGAGTTGAACCTCCGGTTACAAATCCCCAGTAACGCGGCCCTGGAGATGAAACCAACAAAGGCGCTAATCTTTCCTTAAACTCCTTTAATGCTTGTTCTGAACCTAAGCCTAATTCATTTAAATCCCGCTTCGGATCAATTTTATTTTTATTGGATGTTGGAATATTTTCCAAATTATTCAGAAAATTAATTCCCTGCTGTTTGGCTTTTTCTAAGATATTTTCGAAATCGTTTAGATCGTGCTGTAATATTGAATTCATATAATTTTTATTTGAATGAACTGCTAATTTTGCTTCACGCAGATAAAGCAGATTTAAATTTGGGAATTTGGGATTTGGTTTTAAAAACTTGGTTTTAAGCTACCACTTGGTTTTCTCAGAGAATCTCGAAACCATCATAGAACAAATTACGTCGCCGTTTGCGTTTAATAAAGTAGCAATTGGATCAACCAGAGTTCCTAAAATCATGGCAACCGGCAAAGCTTGTTCCATCGGGAAACCGTAAACCGTTATGGCAAGAATTTCGCCAATATAACCTCCATTCGGGATTCCGCCTTCAACAATAGAAACAATTACAGTAATGCCTAAAGCCAAAAGAATTGTCATAGGATCTGTAAAATCTTTCCCAAACATGGCAAATAAAAAAGTTATTTTTAAGATGGATGACATACTCGACCCGTCTTTGTGCAAAGGTGCTCCAAGCGGAATTACCAAATTACGAACATGTGCCGGGATTCCCATTTTTTCTGCAGCTTCAAGATTGGCAGGAATTGTCGCAATACTGCTGCAAGTTCCCACTGCGGTTAAAGAAGGGGTAATATTATTGCTCCAAAAAACTTTAAAAGCTCTCTTTCCACCCGCTGCAAGCGCATACAAACTAAAAAACACAAAGAAATAAAAGACACAGGCCGCATAATAAACTGCCATAGGTTTTGCATAAACTCCAAACAACTGCGGTCCGAAAATACCAACCTGATACGCAAAATACGCTCCCAAACCAATTGGGGCAAATTTCATTATGATGTTTAATAATTGTTTCATGACTTCGTTCCCGGAATCGAGAAAACCCTTAAAAGCGTTTCCTTTTTCGCCAGACTGCAATGTTGCAAATCCAATTAAAAAAGAAAAAATAATCAACGCAAGCATACTTTTTCTAGACAACAATTCGAAGAAATCATTTGCCGTCAAGAGTTTCGCAATTTGATCTCCAGCCGATCCTGATTCAATTTCTTCAAACGGAACTTTAGTTATCGCAATATCCTGATGAATAGGAAAAAGATATACAGCGCAAATCATTACAATGGCCGAAATAAGAAGCGTAGCCAGAAAAACCAATACCATAATAACAAACAGTTTTCCTAATTTTTCTGTCCTCTCCAAATTAGCAATTGAAGAACCTATTGTAAAAAAGATAAGCGGAATAATAGCTGTAAAAAGTAAGTTTAGAAAAATATCACCAATTGGTTTTATTACCAAAACTTTTTCACCAAATACCAATCCGAAAATACTTCCTATTATAATACCACCCAGAAGCAGAAGTATGCTGCTGTAATTCTGTAAAAAATTGATTTTTTTAACTTCCATAGTGATGTAAGGATTTAGAATTCGGCAATATAAACAAATATCTTAACACATAGAGACATAGAAAAGCTTTGTGTATAAAGGCATTTCATTTGCTTAAACAAACATAGCAAGGTGTGAAAAATGTATTTTTCGTTTTGTTCTTTTCAATTAAACTAAAAACCTATGTTTGTATGTGTTTAAGTTTTATTTCTCCAGAACAATAGTTGTAAAAGCCCTGTCAACTAATTCTCCTGTTTTGCTTTTTACTTTTTCTGTCTGCGTTTCTGTATAAACAATCGTAAAAGGTGTTTTCTCAATTAATTTCTGTGCTTTTTCGGTACTGTAAAGTTCAAATTCAAATTGAGTAAACGGAAGTTTCTTCATGAAATCTTCTTCGGCAAATGTTAGGCAGAAATTCCCATCTGGTTTTAGAACCCGGTAAATTTCTAAAAGTAATTTTTCCGGTTCCTGCCAAAAGTAAATTGTATTAACGGTAAATATTTTATCGAAATATTCGTCTTCAAACGGAATTTTATTTCCGTCATAAAGAGAAAAGAAAGCTTGTTTTTGAGAGACAAAATTTCTGTTAATCTGGCGCGCTTCCTGAAACATTAGTTCCGACATTTCCAGTCCGTAATATTTCAGATTTTCTGATTGTTCAAATAGAAATTCAAGATGTCCTGCGTTTCCATGTCCCAATTCCAGAATTTTATTTTCTTTGGAAATATTTAGATTTTGAATTGAATGACGAGTCATATTGATGTTCGTTTCGTTCATCATATTCCCCATCTCGATTCCTTTTTCTCCTGTTGGATTTTTTAGTTGAGAGGCTATGGCTTGTAGTTCTTCTTGTTTCATGATCTTTAAAGTTAAATTCCAATTTAAAAAAAATCCAAATTCTAAGACTGCCTTCTTAGTTCTCAACAACTTTGTCAAAGTGTAAAACTTTGACAAAGTTTGATTATGTATTATTAAAAAACCTGACTCGCGATCTGGCGGATATTCTCAGATTTTCCCATTGAATAATAATGTAAAAACGGAACTCCTGCTGCTTTTAATTCTAATGACTGTTGAATCGCCCATTCGATTCCAACTTGTTTAATTTCAGCATTGTTTTTGCATTTATCAACGGCATCAATTAAATCTTCCGGCAGATCAATTCTGAAAATCTGCGGCAAAATTTGTAAATGTCTCTGGACAGCGATTGGTTTTATCCCTGGAATAATCGGAATTGTAATTCCCATTTCTCTGGCTTTTGCTACAAAATTAAAATATTTAGCATTGTCAAAAAACATTTGTGTTACCACATAATCTGCTCCCGCATCTACTTTTTCTTTTAATCTCTTTAAATCCGACTGTAAAGATGGCGACTCTAAATGCTTTTCAGGATAACCTGCAACACCAATACAAAAATCGGCTTTATTGTCGATATCCATCACTTCATGCAGATATTTTCCGCAGTTTAAATCATTGATTTGTCTTACTAAATCAATCGCAAATTTATTTCCTCCTGCTTTAGGCACGAAAGATTGTTCATCTTTCATGGCGTCGCCTCGAAGTGCCATTACATTGTTGATCCCCAAATACTGACAATCAACGAGCATATATTCGGTTTCTTCCTGCGTGAAACCGCCACAAAGCAAATGTGGCACGGTATCTACATTGTATTTGTGCTTTATAGAAGCACAAATCCCCAGCGTTCCCGGACGCATACGAGTTAATTTTTTATCCAAAAGTCCGTTACCGCGATCAATGTAAATATATTCTTCACGAGAAGTTGTTACATCAATAAAAGGAGGTTTAAACTCCATCAGCGGATCGATATTATCGTATAATTCCTGAATGCTTTTCCCCTTTTGAGGCGGAATAATTTCAAATGAGAATAATGTTTTTCCTTTGGCGTTTTCTATATGCTCTGTTACTTTCATTTTTTTAATTATGGGTTATGATTCTGTTTTTGAATAGTTTGTGTAAAAAATCCGAAATCAAAAACTTAAATCAATCTTTTTATTTGTTTCACGTTTCAAGTTGCTGCAGCGAACTTGAAACATGAATCCTGAAACTAAAATAACTTTTCGTTAATCTGCTATATTAGGGTTCAACCATTTCATTGCATAATCAGTCGAAACACTGCGTCGTTTGGCATAATCTACGACCTGATCTTCTTTTATTTTTCCGAGTCCGAAATACCTGCTTTTTGGGTTTCCAAAATAGTACCCTGAAACAGATGAGGCCGGCCACATCGCCATGCTTTCCGTAAGTGTCACTCCAATTTGTTCAGCTACATTTAAAAGCTTCCAAATCGTTGGTTTTTCCAAGTGATCCGGACAAGCTGGATACCCCGGCGCAGGACGAATTCCTTTATAATTTTCTTTAATCAATTCTTCATTTGTTAGAGATTCATCCTGATCATAACCCCAAATTTCTTTACGCACTTTCTCGTGAAGATATTCGGCGAAAGCCTCAGCAAAACGATCGGCAAGCGCTTTTACCATGATCGAGTTATAATCGTCTAAAGCTGCTTCGTATTCTGCTGCCCATTCATCTACACCAAAACCTGTGGTTACGCAAAAAGCTCCCATGTAATCCGTTATACCGTTGTCTTTTGGCAGAATAAAATCGGCTAAAGCAATATTTGGAGCCCCTTTTGTTTTTTGCGACTGCTGGCGAAGCGTTAAGAATTTCTCCAACACTTTTCCGTTTTCATCACGCAATTCAATATCGTCGTCATCAACCTGATTGGCTGGGAAGATTCCGTAAATACCTTTTGCTTTTAATTTTTTCTCAGCCAAAATCACTTTTAGCATAGCCTGAGCATCATTAAACACAGATGTTGCTTGTTCGCCCACAACCTCATCAGTTAAAATTGCAGGATATTTTCCGTACAATTCCCAAGTTTGAAAAAATGGTGTCCAGTCGATATACGGAACTAAAACATCTAGTTCAATCTCGATGGTTTGTGCTCCAATTACTTTTGGTTTAGTCGGTGTATACTCAGACCAGTCCAATTGCAATTTATTTTTACGGGCATCTTCAATACTTAAAAAGTTCTTATCTCTGGAACGATTTAAGAATGTTTCTCTAAAAGAATCATATTCGGCACGAATATCGGCTGCATATATTTTTCGGTTATGATCTAACAGATTTCCTGCCACGGTAACAGCACGCGAAGCATCGTTTACGTGAATTACAGTTTCTCTGTACTGCGGCGCAATTTTCACGGCAGTATGCGCACGAGAAGTTGTTGCACCCCCAATCATAATCGGGATTTTAATATCTTGTTTATCTAATTCTTTGGCCAAATACACCATTTCGTCAAGCGAAGGTGTGATCAGTCCACTTAACCCGATGATATCAACATTATGTTCAATCGCCGCTGCAATAATTTTTTCGGGAGGCACCATAACACCAAGATCTACAATCTCGTAATTGTTACAAGCCAAAACTACCGAAACGATGTTTTTACCAATATCGTGAACGTCACCTTTTACAGTTGCCATCAGGATTTTTCCGTTTCCTTGTTTATCTCCGGCTTGCTTACTTGCTTCGATAAAAGGCAGTAAATAAGCTACTGCTTTTTTCATTACACGAGCCGATTTTACAACCTGCGGCAAGAACATTTTTCCGCTTCCGAATAAATCTCCAACCACGTTCATTCCCGTCATCAAATTAATTTCGATAACTTCGATTGGTTTTGTTGCTGCCAAACGAGCTTCTTCAACATCTTCTTCAATAAAAGCATCAATTCCTTTTACTAAAGAATGCGTAATACGTTCCTGGACCGTTCCGAAACGCCATTCCTGAACCACTTTTTCATCGCTTTTTGCTTCGCCTTTTACATTTTCTGCAAAATCCAAAAGTCGTTCTGTAGCATCGTCGCGTCTATCTAAAATTACGTCTTCAACGTGTTCTAATAAGTCTTTCGGAATATCATCATAAATCGTCAACATTTCGGGATTTACGATTCCCATCGTCATTCCGTTTTTAATCGCGTGGTACAAAAATACCGAGTGCATTGCTTCACGAACAGTATCGTTTCCTCTAAAAGAGAACGAAACGTTACTTACTCCACCGCTGATGTGCGCATGGGGCAGATTCTCGCGAACCCATTTTGTTCCTCTAAAAAAGTCCAAAGCGTTTAAGCGATGTTCTTCCATCCCGGTTGCAACCGGGAAAATATTCAAATCGAAAATAATATCCTGCGGAGGAAAATCTACTTTATTAACCAAAATATCATACGAACGCTGACAGATTTCAACCCTGCGGTCAAAATTATCGGCCTGACCAACTTCGTCAAAAGCCATGATAATCGCCGCGGCTCCGTAACGTTTGATTAATTTGGCGTGGTGAATAAAAGCTTCTTCACCTTCTTTTAACGAAATCGAGTTTACAACGCTTTTTCCTTGTACTACTTTAAGACCTGCTTCAATGATTTCCCACTTCGAACTGTCAATCATAATCGGCACTCTCGAAATATCCGGTTCTGCAGCAATTAAGTTTAGAAATTTAGTCATGGCATTTACGCCATCCAGCATTCCCTCATCCATATTAATATCGATGATCTGTGCTCCTCCTTCTACCTGTTGTCTTGCAATATCAAGTGCCTCGTCATATTTCTCTTCCTTGATTAACCTTAGGAATTTTCTTGAACCTGTTACATTCGTACGTTCTCCAATGTTTACAAAAACACTTTCCGGCGTAATAATCAACGGTTCTAATCCTGATAATACAAGGTCTCTTCTTTTTTCTGTCATTTTCTTTTTAAGTTACTAAGATTCTAAGATGCTTAGATTCTGAGTTTTTTTATTCTCTTTTGTTTCCTGCAAGGTTTTGAAAACTTTGTAGGTATTTATGTTTATTAATTTGGGCGTGTCCCTCCGGGTCGGGCTATCCGTTACAAGTCCTCGCACTTCCTTCGTCAGGCTGTGGGCTTTTCACTCCTATCCCTCACGCAAACTCTATTTCATCAGCCTTTTACCTATAATTTGTTCTTTTTGGAACATTTATTTCCATTTTGAATTTTCTATGTATTTGCATGTTACTCCAGCATCATATTTATAATATTTCACCTTTGTAAAACCTGCATTGACAAGTGAAATAGAATCTGGTTTTAATTCTTCTTTCAAAATGATATAGTGTCCTTTTTCGGGATTATCTAAATCATATTTTACTTTATAAAACTTATTTACAAGATTATAATCAACAATAGAAGCGCCTCCTAAAATCTTTTTTCCGCCAGAATAAAAACAATATCTTAAAAAATGAGATTTACCTGCTTGCTTAATTCTTAATGTAAGCCCTATTGTTTCTCCTTTAAATGTCTTTCTATATTTCTTATTTTCATTTCCTCTGTAATGTGAAAAAAGCATAAATGAAATAAGTACAACTAAAAAAACACTTGCCATGACATATCCAAGCTTATTATTGTGTTCCTCTGTCATTTTCTACTCAAGCATTGGCGCCACTCTTGGTTTATAATCTTTCGCAACCTCAGCCATTAATCGAATATGATCTGGCGTTGTTCCGCAACAGCCACCGATAATATTGATTAAATTATCATCTAAATATTCTTTGATGAAAGCCTGAGTTTGTTCCGGCGTTTCATCGTATTGTCCGAATGCATTTGGCAATCCCGCATTTGGGTGCGCCGACACATTAAAACTTGTATTATGCGCTAATGTTTTTAAATATGGTTTCAGCAAATCGGCTCCAAGAGCGCAATTGAATCCTACACTTAATAACGGAATATGTGAAACTGAAATCAAAAACGCTTCAACAGTCTGCCCAGAAAGTGTTCTTCCTGAAGCATCGGTAATCGTTCCTGAAACCATGATTGGAATATCTAGATTACGTTCTTCTTTTACTTCTTCAATTGCAAAAAGTGCTGCTTTAGCATTTAAGGTATCAAAAATCGTTTCTACTAAAAGTAAATCGCATCCCCCATCCATTAAGGCTTCTGCCTGTTGTTTGTAGGCAATTCTTAAATCGTCAAAGGTTACAGCTCTGTATCCTGGATCGTTTACATCCGGTGACATACTTGCTGTACGGTTTGTCGGGCCAATCGAACCAGCTACAAAACGTGGTTTATCCGGATTTTTTGCGGTAAATTCATCGGCTACTTGTCTTGCTATTTTTGCCGATTCGTAGTTTAACTCGTAAACCAAATCTTCCATGTGATAATCGGCCATACCAATTGTTGTTCCTGAAAAGGTATTGGTTTCTACGATGTCAGCACCTGCGTCAAAATAAGCTGCATGAACATCGCGGATAGCTTGTGGTTGTGTTAAGGATAATAAATCGTTGTTTCCCTTTAATGGATGCGGAAAATCTTTGAAACGTTCACCACGAAAATCTTCTTCCGAGAAATTATAGCGCTGCAACATCGTTCCCATTGCTCCGTCAAGGATTAGGATATTTTTTTTTATTGCTTCCTGAATTGTTATTGCCATCTTGTATTTGCCGCAAAGACGCTAAGGCGCCAAGCTTTTTTAATTATAATTTTGAAGGCTCTATTTAAACCCGACAGTCCCGAAGTCCCGGGATTGAAAACCTGTTGGGTTTAACCTTCTGTTTTTTTTCACATTAATTCCAAAAGTGCACTATTGGCTCATTAGCCCCGATTACTTTACTTAATTTCTATTTTCATAGGAGTTCAATGAACTCCGTTTGAAGTGGAAATTATTTTGCTTTTTTCTTTAAAAAGCAAAATGATTGCAACGAAAAGCGGGAACTATTGAAAGCAAAAATGCGCCAATGATTCGCTCCTGATACAGAATCTGTTTCAGTAAATATTGTATGTTGTCTGGAAAAGTTTTGAGAAATACGAGTAATGTATTTGTGTTATCTATCTTTAATACTGGAAAATGTCGTATAAAGTAGAATTTAGCACCTTCTTTATGGTAAAGGGTTGCTAAGGTTTCATTGGGTCTATCCCTCCGCCTTTCGTGATAACTGACAATAATTTTAAGAACAGTGCAAAGGTATGAAATAGCCTTTCGATTTGCAAATGTTTTTTTTCTAAGGTTCTGAGGTTCTAAGTCGCTAAGTTTTATATTTTTTATTGATTTGCTCCAGGAGAGTATAATGTTTATAGAAAAACAACAAGCACAACACAAAAGCTCCAGAGCTCCAGCGGAGCGAAATATATGTCGCTCCGCTGGAGCTCTTTTGCAAACGAATAATTTCTTTTCTATAAATATTTCATCCCTCCGGGATTCTTCATGTTAATAAAAAAAGCCCAAACAATAAGTTTGAGCTTTCTATATAAAACCTTAGAGCCTTAGCATCTTAGTTCCTCAGAATCTTAGTGACTTAGACGATTGCCTTCACAACCGCTTTTGGAGCTTCTTTACGAGTTCCGTCGAAACCGTCTACTCCAGAAACTGTTGTATATTTCAATACATATTTTTTACCTGGATTAATAATTCCGTATGCTGCCTGACACATTAAAGTTGCTTCATGGAAACCGCAAAGGATTAACTTTAATTTCCCCGGGTAAGTGTTGATATCTCCAATAGCGAAGATTCCCGGAATATTTGTTTGGTAATCTAATGCATTGTTTACTTTAATAGCATTTTTCTCGATTTCTAATCCCCAATCACCTATCGGACCTAATTTTGGTGTTAATCCGAAAAGTGGAATGAAATAGTCACAATCGATTTTACGGTGTGCTCCGTTTTCTTCGATATCTAATGACTCAACATGCTCAGCACCATTGATTCCGATTACTTCTGCAGGCGTAATTAATTTAATTTTTCCAGCTGATTTTAATTCCTGTACTTTTTCTACAGAATCTAAAGCGCCTCTAAATTCATTTCTTCTATGAATTAAAGTTACTTCTGAAGCTACATTTGCTAAGAAAATACTCCAGTCTAGTGCTGAATCTCCTCCTCCTGCAATAACAACTCTTTTATCTCTGAATTTTTCTGGATTTTTGATGAAGTATTTTACTCCTTTATCTTCATAAAACTCGATATCTTCAATAAGTGGTTTACGAGGCTCAAAACTTCCTAATCCTCCAGCTATCGCAATAACCGGTGAATGGAATTTAGTTCCTTTGTTTGAAGTTACAATAAATGTTCCGTCTTCTTGTTTTTCGATCGTTTCTGCACGCTCCCCTAAAGTAAAACCTGGCTCAAATTGTTTGATTTGCTCCATTAATCCATCAACTAAATCTCCGGCTAAAACTTCTGGGAATCCAGGAATATCATAAATTGGTTTTTTTGGATATAACTCTGATAGTTGTCCTCCTGCTTGTGGAAGAGCATCTAAAATGTGGCATTTTAATTTTAACAATCCTGCCTCGAAAACGGCAAATAAACCTGTTGGTCCTGCTCCAATTATAAGTATATCTGTTTTAATCATTATGTTGTTGTTTATAATCATTCTTAATAACGCAAAGAAACGAATAAATCCTTGTACTATCAATGATTTTTATCATTAATTTCTTTCCGAAACTTTTTTACTCTTTATTTTTTAATGAAGAGGTAATCTCATTCATTCTTTTAACCTTTTCTTCGAAATTACCTTTGAGCGTTTTTCGGTATTCATTCAGATTCTCAACCATTTGATTGATATCCTCTGGAATTACTTCTTCAAAAAACTCCCGAAGTCTTTTGGCTGTTGTCGGCGATTTTCCGTTAGTCGAAATGGCAATTTTCACATTTCCTTTTGTTACGATTCCGCCCAAATAATAATCACATAAATCTGGCGTATCGGCTATATTACAAATCAGGTAACGTTTTCTCGCTAAATCGTAAACCTTTTTATTCACTTTTAAATCGTTTGTACAGGCAATTACCATGTGACGCTTTTTAAGCATTTTCTTTTTAAACTTCGATTCCGTCAATTTAATTGAAGGATGCTTTTCGGCTAAAACTTTTATTTCTAAGTGAAAATCCTTTGCCACTACCTCAACATTTGCATTCGGACTCGACTTTAGCAAGAAAGAAAGCTTTTCCAGTCCTACATTTCCTCCGCCCACAATCAGGACATTTAAATTGTGGAGTTTTAGAAATATTGGATATAATTCGTTTTGTTCCATTTTAATTTATTTTCATCCAATCAAAATTAGATGATTTTTATTTTATCAAATTAAATTCAGCCTTTTTTAACCTAATAAATATAATTGCATGCCCCTATCGGGTTAATCCCGAAGCCTCGGGACGACGCTACAATATGGATCGTTCCTACGGAACATTTATTATCGGACGATTTCTTTTGATAGAAATTCTTCGTAAAACCCTTTTAATTTATTGCTTTCACGGACAACTTCTCCTAAAACAATAATGGCTGGCGAACCTAACTCTTTTTGTTTTACAACTTCTAAAATCGAATCGACTGTTCCTACACCAACTTTTTCTTCAGCAGTTGTTCCATTTTGGATGATGGCAACTGGTAAGTTTCCTTTATTCTCTTTTTGAAACAAATCAATTATTTGAGGCAATTTGTGCATTCCCATCAAGATCACAACGGTTGCAGAAGACTGCGCTGCCAAAGCTACATCTGCAGATAATTTTCTATCAGAAGTTGTTCCGGTAATCGCCCAAAAGCTTTCTGAAACGCCGCGTTTTGTAATTGAAATTCCCTGACTAGCTGGAACGGCAACGACAGATGAAATTCCGGGAACAACTATGGTTTCGATTCCGAAGCTTTCTGCAAAATCTACCTCTTCGCTTCCTCTTCCAAAAATAAACGGATCTCCGCCTTTTAATCGAACTACATTTCCGTAAGTCAATGCATTATCAACAATCAATTGATTAATTTGATCCTGCGTATAAGCATGATTTCCGATTCTTTTCCCAACAAAAATCCTGATTGCATTTTTTGGTGCATAATCCAGAATTTCTTCACTGGCCAAAGCATCATATAAAACTACATTTGCTTCAGCCAATGCTTTTACAGCTTTGAGCGTAAGTAAATCCGGATCACCAGGACCTGCACCAACTAAAGTTATTTTGGGTTTTATATTAAGCATTTGCTAATTCTTGTGCTCTGAATGTTTCGATTTTATCAAAGAAAACTACTGCCTGAGCAATGTAATCTTTAGCGAAAGCTTCAGATGGTTCGTTTTTATTGATTTGGTAAACCAAGTCTTTAAAAGTTGAGTTTAATTCGATTTTGTTGTTTTCGATAAAAACAGTGTCAAACAAATCAACGATTCCTGCGTGGTGATTTGTTTTTTGATTTTCTGCCAATAACAAAGCTTTTGCTCCGTTTACAAATCCTGCATAAGCATGATAGATTGCATCTGACCATTTTTTCTCGTCGAAAGATTCCTGAGCAAGGATCAATTTCTCTTTAGCTTCAAACAATAATGTCGCTACTAAATCGATCACAACACCGGCACATTCTCCAACTCCTACTGCTTTTACATAATTGTCTGCGTTACCCCAATCTACAAAATCAGCTTCAGTTAGATTGGTTACATCTGCGAAAGGTTTTAAGATTTCATAGAAATATTTCTCTCCTTTTGCATCGTAATAATTCAAGAATTTTTCTCCGTTTGCATTGGCATCAAAATCATTTAAGATTGTACGTAATGCGTCCGGTCCTC
Organism: Flavobacterium johnsoniae; assembly: GCF_001879205.1. Lineage (GTDB taxonomy): Bacteria > Bacteroidota > Bacteroidia > Flavobacteriales > Flavobacteriaceae > Flavobacterium > Flavobacterium johnsoniae_A. The sequence goes on along the minus strand of NZ_MLFK01000005.1, from coordinate 752,108 downwards.
TACGGCTTGGAATTTTAATTACTTTATCGGCAAAACGTCCAACTCCATTTCCTAATCTTCCTCCGCCTAACAAAACCTGTAAAGCAGGCGCAACTAATTTCCCTGAATTGATTGACATTCCCTGAAATCCAATTGCAGACATATTGTGCTGTCCGCAGGCATTCATACAACCCGAAATTTTAATTTCAATTTCACGGTTATTTAAATACTGAGGATATTCGGCGGTTAAAACTCTTTCTAACTCTTCTGCAATACCGGTACTACTTGCAATCCCCAAATTACAAGTATCAGTACCCGGACATGCCGTAATATCTCCTGTAGAATTATATCCTAACTGAACGAAATCCAATTTGGCTAATTCCTGATAAAAGAAAGGTAAATTCTCTTCTTTTACGTGTCGTATTACAATATTTTGGCGCAATGAAAAGCGTAATTCATTTGCTGCGTAATTTTTAATTAAAGCGGCTAATAATCGTGCTTTATCGGTATAAAAATCTCCTAATAAAACTTTGATTCCAATGGCATAATAACCTTCTTGTTTCTGTTTGATTACATTCGATTTCTTCCAGGCTTCATAAGCCGCAGTATCTTCAATTGTAACTTGTGGAGCTTGCAATAATGGCTCAGTAATCGAGCCTTCAAAAGCTGTTGTATCTATTTCGTATGTTTCAAAAGCGATGGCTTTTTTCTCTTTTTCTACCAAATCAAGAAAAACATCTTTTCCGATTTCTTTGATTAAGAATTTCATACGCGCTTTCATTCTTTTGGCACGCTCGCCATATCTGTCGAAAATACGGATGATTCCTTCTGCTGTTGGAATGATTTCGTTTACAGGAACAAATTCCGAAAGTAATTCAGCATGTGCCGGCTGAGATCCTAAACCTCCTCCAAAAAGAATTTTAAAACCTTTTTGTCCGTCTTTGATTTTTGGAATAAATCCTAAATCGTGCAAATAACTCAAAGCGGTATCTTCGTCTGAAGAAGAAAACGAAATTTTGAATTTACGTCCCATTTCCTGACAAATTGGGTTTCTCAATAGATATTGAAACATCCCGTGCGCATAAGGCGAAACATCAAATGGTTCGTTTACGTCTACACCCGCTAATTCACTTCCTGTAATATTTCTAACGGTGTTTCCACAAGCTTCACGAAGTGTAATATCATCTTTAGCCAGATCTGCCCAAAGCTCAGGTGTTCTGTCTAGACTTACGTAGTGAATCTGGATATCCTGACGTGTTGTAATATGCAAACGTCCTGTAGAATATTCATCAGAAACCTGCGTGATACGCACTAATTGCTCACTGGTAACTTTACCATAAGGCAGTTTAATACGAATCATTTGTACGCCTTCCTGACGCTGTCCGTAGATTCCGCGCGCTAAACGAAGACTGCGAAAACGCTCATCATCAATTTTTCCTCCACGGAATAAATGAATCTTTTTTTCTAATTCGATAATCTCTCTTTGAACTACCGGATTTTCTATTTCTGTTCTAAAACTTTCCATTTCTTTTACGCTTTAGGCTTTAGGCTATACGCTTTAAGCTTTATTAACTTTGTGTTTTTTTTGCTTTAGGCATTAAGCAATAAGCTTTAAGCTCTTGCATACCTTTTTATACATCTTTTGCTAAAAGCTTATTGCCTATAGCTTAAAGCTTACAGCAGGTTTACCTAATAAATCCTACTCCTGCTGTTGTGTTTGTAGCTGTATCAATTAAGATAAAAGCTCCGTTTGATTTGTTTTCGTTGTATGAATCAAAGTATAACGGTTTACTTAATTTGATCGTTACTTCTCCAATTTCGTTGATTGCTAATTGTGAAGCTTCTGTTGTTCCTGAGTAATCTGTAGCAATCGTATTTTTAATGCTTTCTACTTTTGCTAAAACTCTGTTCGTATTGTGTTGTACTAAATATTTTGTTCCCGGAACCAGTTTTTTACTGTCCATCCAGCAAACTGTCGTAGTAATATCTTTTTCAATTTTTGGAAGTTCATCTGATTTTACAATCATGTCACCTCTCGTTACATTGATATCATTTTCTAATTCGATTGTAATTGAAGATCCTGCAACGGCCTCATCGAATGTTTTATCGAAAAAGTGAATTTTAGATACTTTTGATTCTGTTAAAGAAGGAAGAACCGTTACAGCATCTCCAACTTTAATTGAATTTCCGTATAATTTTCCTGCGTAACCTCTAAAATCGTGGTATTCTTCTGTTTTTGGACGAATAACGGTCTGAACCGGGAAACGCGCTTTTCCTGCTTCAAAAACATCTGAAGCATGCAACCCTTCTAAATGTTCTAAAACGGTTTGTCCATCGTACCAAGGCATATTTTCTGATTTATCCACTACGTTTCCACCGTTGATTGCGCTTAACGGAATATAACTTACGTTTTGTTCCTTAAAAGTGCTTTTTGCATTTAATGCCTGGAAATCAGCTTTTATTTTATTGAAAACTTCTTCAGAATAATCCACTAAGTCCATTTTATTAATGGCAACAATTACCTCTTTTACCCTCAATAAATTATTGATGAAGAAGTGACGGTATGTCTGCTCGATTACGCCTTTTCTGGCATCGATTAAAATGATTGAAACCTGAGAAGTCGAAGCTCCAGTAACCATGTTTCTTGTATATTCTACGTGCCCCGGAGTATCGGCAATAATGTAACTTTTCTTTGCAGTCGAAAAATAAATATGTGCAACGTCAATTGTAATTCCTTGTTCTCTTTCTGCTACCAAACCGTCTGTTGCCAAAGAAAAATCAAGATAATCGTATCCTTTTTGTCTGCTGCTTTTTTCGATTGCTTCTATTTTATCAGTTGTCAATGATTTTGTATCATACAATAATCTCCCGATCAAAGTACTTTTTCCGTCATCTACACTTCCTGCTGTTGCTATTTTTAAAACGTCCATTCTAATATTTTTGTTTCAGGTTTAAAGTTTCAGGTTTTGTTTGAAACTTATAATCCGTATGTTTTTTTGATTCTACTTTTTAATTATCAATTGTCAATTATTAATTATCCAATTAAAAATATCCCTGTTGTTTTCTCTTTTCCATTGCAGCTTCAGAACGTTTGTCATCTATTCTGGCTCCTCTTTCAGAAATGGTTGACGATCTGATTTCGCCTACCACTTCTTCGATTGTTGCGGCATAAGATTCAACTGCAGCTGTACAACTCATATCTCCAACGGTTCTGAAACGAACAATTCGTTCTTCGATTTGTTCGTCTTCTTCCTGATACACAAAAGGAGAATGCGACCAGATTAAACCGTCTCTCAAAAAAACTTTTCTTTTATGTGAAAAATAGATTGATGGAATTTCGATTTGTTCTTTTTCGATGTAACTCCAAACATCTAATTCTGTCCAATTTGAAATTGGAAAAACACGAACGTTTTGTCCGTTTTCGATTTTTCCATTTAAAATATCAAACAATTCAGGTCTTTGATTTTTTTCGTCCCATTGACCGAAATCATCACGAACAGAAAAAATACGTTCTTTAGCTCTTGCTTTTTCTTCATCACGACGAGCGCCACCAATACAAGCGTCAAACTTAAATTCTTCAATTGCATCTAAAAGTGTTGTAGTCTGTAAGCTGTTACGGCTTGAATATTTACCAGTTTCTTCAACCACTTTTCCTTCATCAATAGCATCCTGAACATTACGAACGATCAGCTCTAAACCTAATTCTTCTACCAATTTATCTCTGAAAGCAATTGTTTCAGGGAAATTGTGTCCCGTATCAACATGTAAAAGAGGAAACGGAATTTTAGCAGGGAAAAATGCTTTTTGTGCTAAACGTACTAACGTAATAGAATCTTTTCCTCCTGAGAAAAGTAAAACCGGTTTGTCAAACTGTGAAATTACTTCTCTGAAAATGTATATCGCTTCACTCTCTAAAGCGTTTGTTTTTAATACTGAACTCATTGTTTTTTTGTTTGATATTTTTGTTGTGAAAAATTTTGTTTCAGGTTTAAAGTTTCAAGTTTTTCGCCTGATCTAAAATCTCCACTCTTATTCTATTCTTTATGCTCTCTTCAACGGATAAAAAATCTATTATTTTCATCCACATATTCCCCGGATTAAAATCCGGCGCAACAAAATGAATCGTTCCTCCGGAACTTTAAATCTATTTTGTTGTCTCTAGCTTCTTTCTTCTATTACTCTTTCTTAGCGCTGTGCAGACCACACTCTTTATGGCTGGATTCCCACCACCATCTTCCGGCTCTGATATCCTCGCCCGGAAAAATAGCTCTCGTACAAGGTGCACATCCAATACTTACAAAACCTTGTTTGTGTAATGCATTTTGAGGTACATTATTCTCCTGCAGATGATTCTCGACTTCTTCTAAAGTCCATTTTAATAACGGATTGAATTTGATGATTTCGAAATTTCCGTCGTATTCAAACAAATTTAAATCTTGTCTGTTTTCTGACTGCTCGGCTCTTAAACCTGTAATCCACACTGAATTTCCTGCCAAAGCTTTTCGCAATGGAACTACTTTTCGAATAAAGCAGCATTCTTTTCTGTTTTCTACAGAATCGTAAAAGCTGTTTGGTCCTTTTGCTTTTAGTAAATTTTCTACAGCCGCTGCTTCCGGAAAAAAAACTTCAATAGGTCTTTTGTACTTTTTTAATGTTTTATGAAAAACGTCATAAGTTTCCTGAAATAATCTACCGGTGTCTAAAGTAAAAATGGTAATATCAGTATTACTTTTTGCAATAAAATCTGTAATTACCTGATCTTCCTGACCGAAAGACGTGGAAAAAATTACTTTTCCCGGAAATTTTTCTGCTAAAAAAACTAAGGTTTCGTTTAACGAAAAGTCTTTAGTTTTATCTAATAATTCTTGTACAATAATCGCACTCATAATCTCTTTCTCCCTATCTAAAGAATTATAATAATTTAGATAATGTTTTTAAACTCAATAATATAATTAGAACTCCCACTGCAACCATCATTGGTTTTCTTTTAAATTTATTTACCAGATAAGCTGCTAATGGAGCTGCTATTACTCCTCCTAAAATTAATCCTATGATCACCTGCCAGCCGTGAATACCGCCAAAAAGCATAAATGTTATACCACTTGCAAATGAAATCGCAAACTCAGCTGCATTTACAGAACCAATTGTATATCTCGGATTTCTTCCTCTTCCTAATAGTGTTGAAGTCACAATTGGACCCCAGCCACCGCCGCCAACAGAATCCATAAAACCTCCAAAAAGAGCTAAAACACCCAATTTTTTGGTTTTCTTTTTCACAATGCTTTTTTTCAGCGCTTTTTTGATAATAATAACCGCTAAAATAATCATGTAAACTGCAATAAATGGCTTAATTACATCTCCGTTAATAACATCAGACAATAAATAAGCTCCAATAATAGACCCCAAAACTCCTGGAATCAGTAAATGTTTTACCAGTTTTTTATTAATATTTCCAAAACGGTGATGAGAAAGTGCCGATGCTCCGGTTGTAAACATTTCAGAAACGTGAACCGCAGTACTGCTTACAACAGGCGGAACTCCGTAGGCCAATAAAAATGACGTTGAAGTGGCTCCATACCCCATTCCTAAAGTTCCGTCTACCAATTGAGCAAAAACTCCAATGGCAAAAAAGACTAAAAATTCCTGATTAAATCCTGCAATAAAGTTTTCTACAGAAAACTCCGCATAATGATTATAAATCAAAGTTGACAATAAACCTACTAATAAAACAACAGGAATTACAACCCAAAGTTTTTCTTTTATTGACGTATCCGACTTAAAGCCAGCACTATTTATTTTCAGTTCTTTTTCCATACCAGCGATTGAATTTGTTTTCAAAACCTATTACCCTATCGGGTTAATAGATTACTTTGCAAAAATACTACTTATTTATAATAATCAAAACAATATTTTAATTTTTTTAAAGTGCTAATTAGATATCCATTACATTCTAAAAGAGATATTTAAAACTTTAATAGGTTAATTTCACAAATAATAAGATTTTACAATGTATTTAAACAATATAAATGCAAAAAATATTTGCGTATTAAATAGATGTTTTAATCTCTACAAAATCTATAGGATAATTATAAAAATGTCGTATTTTAGCGCCAAATATTTTTTATGGATTTTCAGATTGGTCTTGTAATTGCGGGGTTAGCCGTTGGTTTTATTGTTGGATTAACAGGTGTTGGAGGTGGTTCTTTAATGACTCCTATTTTGTTATACTTTAATATTCCGCCAACAACCGCAGTAGGAACAGATCTGCTTTATGCCGCTTTTACTAAAGCCGGAGGCGTATTTGTACATAATAAAAAAGGAAACATCAACTGGAAAATTACGGGCTGGCTGACATTAGGAAGTGTTCCTGCCGCTTTACTGACTTTATGGATATTAAACAGTATTAAAACAGATATTGAAACCATTAATCACGTAATTAAATACAGTTTAGGATGGGCTTTATTATTTACATCAATTGCCATTATATTTAAAAAGAAACTCCTTGTCTTTTCTCAAAAACATGCAGGAGATAAATTTCACAGCGAAAGCACTACTCAAAATATGCTTACAATTGCAATTGGAGTTTTACTGGGCGCTACTGTAACCTTAACTTCTATTGGTGCCGGCGCTTTAGGAACCGTAACTTTGTTTTTCCTTTATCCACTTTTACCAACGCCTCGTTTGGTGGGAACTGAAATTGCACATGCTGTTCCTTTAACATTAGTTGCCGGAATTGGCCATGCATCTATGGGGAATTTAGATTTAGCGCTATTAGGACAATTATTACTAGGTTCACTTCCAGGAATTTATATCGGAAGCAGTTTAAGCGGAAAAGTACCCGATTTATTTCTAAGAAACGCCATAGCGGTAATGCTCTTTCTAGCCGGATATAAGCTGATTTTTTAAGACCATAAAAACAATGAAACAAAAAATGCCCATTTCAGGAATGTTGAAATGGGCATTTTTTGTTTTAAGTAATCTTTAAAAAGCAATATCTGCCAAAGAATTACTTTCTAATATTTTCAGTGTGTTATCTCTAACTTCGGTCATTAAGCGCCGTGCAGCACAGGTAGATTCGTCATCGCAGTCATCACATTTTTCATAGAAATTATGACTCGCACATGGCAGCAATGCAATTGGACCTTCGAGGATACGATAGACCTTAGCCATGCTGATATCTTTTGGATCTTTTATCAAATAATACCCGCCGCCTTTTCCTTTCTTGGCACCAAGAAATCCGGAATTACGAAGTAATAATAAAATACTTTCCAGAAATTTAATCGAAATATGTTCACTTTTGGCAATTTCGGCAATTTGTACAGGTTCGTTATTTTCTCTCCTGGCTAAATATGTAAGAGCTTTAATTCCGTATTTTGTTTTCTTTGAAAGCACTATCTATAGTTTTAGATTTTAGTCCCGATCCCGAAACCTCGGGACGGGAGCAGATTTTAGATTTTTCTAAAATATACAAACCGCATATTTTTCTGGAACAAAAATAAGCTTTTTAAACGAGAAAAATATCAGATTCAAATTTAAATTCTACCAAATTAGTATAGTTTAACTAATTTACTTCTTTAACGCCTATTAAGCTGAATTCCTCAAATGTTTTTTTCTCTTCTTCTAATCCTTTTTTACTAACAACATAGGTACCTGAAATTGAATCGTGCCAGCCTCTGGAACCTCCTAAAAAAGTAAAAGCATCAAAAGGAATTAAACGACATAAACTTCTTTTAAACGCAGTAGCAATTGTTGGTTTTTCTCCATTTTCATCGACCACAATAGTTCCGGTAATAAACTTTCCTATTGACCTTCCGAAGAATCCTTCCAGCAACGTATAATAAATTACAGATATAACTACAACAATAATATTCCAGCCTAAATCGCCTAAATTATCAACCCATACTCCAAGCTCAGTCATTCCAAACAAAGCAGTAAGAACACCAATTAAAATCCCGATTGCAATTAGGATAATTACAAAAAATATAAGATCAATAATATAATTTAAAAAACGTGCGCCGCTGGACGCTAATATTTTATCATCTAAAACGTAAGTAGAATTGCTCATGGTTAGGTTGTTATAATTATGAATAATTTTGATTCACTGCTCACAAAAATATATTTTTTACCGAAACAATTACCAAAAAGAATGACGATTTTTAACAGTAATAAATTTACAGTGAAAAATCGTCATTTAATATATCTAGAAAATAGATCCCGAAGCCATCAGGACTTAAGTCTAAAATTAAGCAAGTGCTTGTTTCAAGTCAGCGATTACATCTTCTACAGTTTCTAAACCTACAGAAACACGAACTAAACCTTGCGTGATTCCAACAGCCAATTGATCTGCCTCGGATAATTTACTGTGTGTTGTAGAAGCCGGATGCGTAACAATTGATCGTGTATCACCAATATTTGCTGATAATGAACAAAGTTTTATTGAATTCAGGAATTTTCTTCCTGCTTCGATTCCTCCTTTAATTTCAAAAGCAATAATATTTCCGCCCAATTTCATTTGTTTTTTGGCAATTTCATATTGTGGATGCGATTTCAGGAACGGATATTTCACACTGTTTACATTTGGATGGCTTTCTAAAAACTCAGCGACTTTTAAGGCATTTTCGCAGTGTCTCTCAACACGAATTGCCAAAGTCTCCAAACTTTTTGATAAAACCCAGGCATTAAATGGTGATAAAGCCGGACCTGTATTTCTTGAGAACAAATAAATTTGTCTGATTAAATCTTCACTTCCAACAGTCACTCCTCCTAGAACACGACCTTGTCCATCGATTAATTTTGTTGCTGAATGCACAACTAAATGCGCCCCAAATTTAATTGGCTGCTGTAAATACGGCGTTGCAAAACAGTTATCGATAATTAAAATCAGATTGTGCTTTTTAGCGATATCTCCCAACAATTGCAAATCAATAACGTCTACCCCGGGATTTGTAGGTGATTCTGCGTATAATATTTTGGTATTTGGCTTAATGAAACTCTCGATCGTTTCCGGTTTATTAATTTCAAAATAAGATGTTTCGATGTTCCATTTTGGAAAATAAGTCATGAACAAAGCATGCGTAGAACCAAAAACGCTGCTTGCAGAAACGATATGATCTCCTGCATTTAATAAAGCAGCAAATGTTGAATAAACCGCTGCCATTCCGGTTGCGAATGCATAACCTGCTTCAGCTCCTTCCATTTTGCAGATTTTCTCCACAAATTCAGTTGTATTTGGATTGCTGAAACGGCTGTAAATGTTTCTTTCTTTTTCTTCTGTAAAAGAAGCTCTCATATCTTCGGCATCTTCAAAAACAAAACTTGACGATAGGTACAAAGGCACCGAATGTTCTAAATACTGAGATCTTTCTAATTGTGTTCTTATGGCTTGTGTTTCAAAACCAAATTCTTCGTTATTCATTGTGTGTTTTTTGTTTTTTTGTTCAAAGTTCAGGTTTAAAGTTTTTTACATTCAGTAAAAACTTAAATCTTAACTAAAAACGAGTCAATTATTATAGTTAGTTTGAGCATTTTCTAATTCTCAAATTACCCAATTCTCAAATTGACTAATTAACTTTTTCTAATTCTGTGTTGTTTAAAACAACTTTGTAATTGATTGTAGCTGTTGGTTCAATTGTTTTAGAAACGGAGCAGTATTTCTCGAAAGAAAGCTGTGCAGCACGTTGTGCTTTTTCAGGATTAATATCACCTTCTAAGTAAAAAACTACATTGATTTCTTTAAAAGGTGTTGCTTCACCCACTTTTACACGTTCTCCCTCTACCTCAGCATTAAATGAAGTGATTTCCTGGCGTTGTTTCTTTAATATCGAAATCATATCAATAGCACTGCATCCTGCAACGCCCATTAATACAAGTTCCATTGGGCTTGCACCTAAATCGCTTCCGCCAAATTCAGCTCTGCTGTCAACGTCAACTACATGTCCGCGTTCATTTTTTAGTTTAAAATGAAATGCGTCATTTACTCTGTTCAAAGTTACTTTCATTGTGTTGTTATTTTTTTTGTTTTTTATTCTCAATCCAGTCATTTCTATCCCTAGACTTCGGGATCGAAATGACAAGCTAAGCTTAGTAAATCTAAAATCTGCTCCCGTCCCGAGGTTTCGGGATCGGGACTAAAATTCTAAAAATCTAAACTATCCTTTATCCGACAATCTCAAAATATCTCCAAAAACTCCTCTTGCCGTTACCGCAGAACCTGCACCGGCTCCCTGAATAACAATTGGACGATCTCCGTAAGATTCTGTGTAAATTTCAAAGAAAGAATCAGAACCTTTTAAGCCGCCTAGAGCCGTATCTGAAGGAACTGAAACTAATTTTACTTCCAAATTTCCTTTGTCATTTTGTAAATCACCAGACAATTCACCAATGTATCTTAATACATGATTTGGTTTTTGATCGGCTTTTATTTTATCGTAAATTGGGTCGAATTCTTGTAATTTCGTTAAGAAATCAGCAACATTCCCTTCACGTAAATGTTCCGGAATCAGGTTTTGAATTGAGATTTCTTCAAACTCATTCTGCAAATCTAATTCTCTTGCCAAAATCAATAATTTTCTTCCTACGTCGTTACCGCATAAATCCTCACGCGGATCTGGTTCTGTGTATCCATTATCAATTGCTTCTTTCAGAATTTCGCTGAATGGAACATCTTTTGCCGAGAAATTATTGAATAAATAACTCAGCGTTCCAGAGAAAACTCCTTTTATTTTGGTGATGTTTTCACCGGAAAGATGCAGTAATTTGATCGTGTCAATTAGTGGTAAACCTGCTCCAACATTGGTTTCGTATAAATAATTCTTTTGATTTTCTGTCAAAGCCTTTCTTAATTCCTTATAAAAACCATACGTTAAAGTATTCGCAACTTTATTTGAAGAAATCAAATCGAAACTGCTTTCTACAAGCGGAATATAATTTTCTACAAATGATGCACTTGCTGTATTATCAATCGCTATTAAGTTTTCTAAATGATACTCGTTTGCATAAGCGATAATGTCTTTTATTGTGTAAGGCTCACCTTTGCTTTCAATATCATTTTTCCAGCTTGAAGTTACGCCGTTTTTGTTTAAAAGCAATTTTTTAGAATTGGCAATCGCAAAAACATTCAGCTTAACATCTTTGCGCTTCTCAATTGCTGAAGCCGACTCTAAAATTTGATTAATCAAGGTTCCTCCTACTAATCCATGTCCAAAAATAGCAATGTTGATTTTTTTAGAAACTCCAAAAATCTCTCCGTGAATTACGTTTAAAGCTTTGTTTAATTCTTCTTTCTTCACAACTAAACTCACGTTTTTACCCGTAACCGTATTGTTGAATAAAATTGGAACTATTTTGTTTTTAATTAAAGCCGTATATGGTTTATGGAACGTACTTAAATCCTGTCCGATAATTGAAATTACAGACACATTATCTGTTACTGTAATCTGGTTTACATCTTTAGAATAAAAGTCATTTTCGAACTCTTTTTCTAATTCAACCATTGCCAGTGTTGCTTTGTCTTTTGCCACAACAAGACCAATTCCTCTTTCTGAAGAACCTTGCGAAATAATGCTTACGCTGATGTTGTGATCGCCCATTACTTTAAAAATTCGGGCATCGACTCCTGATTTTCCAAGTAATCCGCGTCCTTCAAGGTTTACCAATGAAACATTTTCTAAAACAGAAAGTGTTTTGATTCCTTCTTTAGCAGAATTTGAAGTAATTAATGTTCCGTGGTTTTCGTGATTGAATGTATTTAAAATTCGAAGCGGGATGTTTTTTTCTAACAACGGAATAATCGTTTTAGCGTGCAGAATTGTTGCTCCAAAATTGGCTAATTCATTTGCTTCGTTAAAAGACAAATACTCGATTTTTTTAGCATCGGCAACCAAATCAGGATTTGCCGTGTAGATTCCGTCAACGTGTGTAAAGTTTTGAAGTTCCTCAGCATCCAAATAATTAGCAATTAACGAAGCGGTGTAATTGCTTCCGTTTCTTCCTAAAGTTGTGGTGTCGTTGTTATTGTTTGAACCAATAAAACCAGTAACGATATTTACCGTTTCTCCGTTATGTAATTTGAAATAATTGATTACGTTTTTCTTAGATAATTGTTCTAATGGCTGAGCATCACCAAATTTCGAATCGGTTTTTAGTAATTCTCTTGTATCAACAAAATTGGCAGGAATTCCTTTTTCTACTAAAATTGAAGTCAATAATTTAGCCGAAAGCAATTCGCCTTTAGACAAAATCTGGTCTTTAATTTTATTGCTGTAATCACCAATTAAGCTTACTCCTTCAAAAAGTTTATCTAAAATATTAAATTCTTCAGATAAGTCAACTTGCGGAAAATCTGAAATCTGATAGGCTTTAAAACTTTCTAATAAAGGTTTATAATTACCGTTTTTAGCAGCAATTCTTAAAATATCTTCTAATTCATCTGTCGCATTTCCACGGGCAGAAACGACTACGGCAATTTTCTCGCCTTGATTTACTTTATCAGAAATGATTGAAACTACTTTGTTAAGTCCTTCTCCGTTTGATAATGATTTACCTCCAAATTTTAATATTTTCATTTTATTTTGCTATTGTTTCTGCCTTAAAAATATCGGCAAGTAAATGATCTAATTGTTTGTACTCGATTAAAAAAGCGTCATGTCCGTGAACCGAATCAATTTCGCTGTAAAAAACATTGTTTTTAAATTTCTTTAATTCATTGTAAGTTTCCAGATTTTCTTTTGGTGTAAAAAACAAATCTGAATTGATCGCCACGATATGAATCGCAGCATTTGTTTTGGAAATTAATGCTTCGAAATTCTCACTGTTTCTGGTAATGTCTATGGTTTTAAGCAACTGGTTCATCAATTTATACGATAATAACTGATAACGTTTCTGCAATTTTTTTCCGTGATGCGCGAGCCAGCTTTCGATATTAAAAATCAAAAGGTCCTGATTGATGGTGCGCTGAAATTTTTCTTTGAATGATTCCGGTGAACGGTAACACAACATGGCATGAATTCGTGCATCTTCAATTGGTTTTGAAGAATTGTTTAAAATCTGTTCCTGCAGATAGCAATTTGCAATCATCCAGTCAGTCGATTTCCAGTCGGTTGCAATCGGAATTAGGTTTTCGGTAATGTTTGGTTCTAATGCCAAAATTTCCCAGGCAATGCCTCCTCCAACAGAACCGCCAATTATGGCAAATACTTGTTGTATGTTTAAAGCTTTTAATCCTTTTATAAAAATTCTCGCAATATCTCTGGTTGTAAAATCCTGATAGTTTTCGATTATAAAAGAATCTGTTCCGTTTCCCGGAACATTAAATGCCAAAACCGTATACTTGCCGGTATCGATTGTTTTATCATCACCAATTAAATCACTCCACCAGCCGTTTTCGCCGGTAACCTCGGCATTTCCTGTTAAGGCATGATTAACCAAAACAATGGGTGCGGTATGCAAAGGCAGACCAGAAAGTGTAAAACTTAATGGTAACGATGGATATAGTGCACCACTTTCGGTGATGAAATCTTGAATTATGATGGGACTTGGTATATTTTCCAATTTCAAATCTTTTTAATTTTGATTTGTGTGGAAATATTAGAAAGAAAGTCTAGAGTTGAAACTAGAAAAATTCTTGTTGTTATCTTTCCACGTTGGGCGTGGTAGAATGCAGCACCTTCTTCGATTTAACGAAGGGTTGCTAAGGATTCATCGGGTCTAATCCCTCGTCCTTTCTTTATAACATTTCAATACATTTTTGAACTTAACGGTGCAAATTAACTACTAATTTCTTAAACTAACAAATTTTATCGAAACTGATTATTCAATTTCTTAAACATACTTCAATCAGAAACTATTGTACGCAAAAAATTACCGAACAAATTGCCCAGTAAAATTAAGCAGGTTTTAACCTAATTTATGAGTGCTTTTCAAGTTAGATGAAAAGGGTTTCATTTTCTTTTGAATACATCAAAAACAATAATGAATTTGGTGCTTTTTTCTCCGCTTTTTTATCTGTTTCGGTTATTCCGAAACTTGGATGAATCAACTCGTTAGTCGGCGGCGGGTTATTTCTTTCAATTTTGCTTCTGAAAAGTTTTTTTCTTAAGTAGTTAATTGTGCTCATGATGTTTAAGTTTATGTTAGTTATTTTTTAATCTTTATCTTTTCTTTAATTCTTTGTTATGCTAACCAAAAGGAATAAAAAAACCCTTTTGGATTTTAATACCAAAAGGGTCTAAGTTTTATAGAACTTATATATACTTTTAGTATCAACAGACGCGTACACAAATACGTGCGACATTAAACATCTTGTTCATCTGTAGGGACTTATTCATTTGCGATTTGACTGTTATTTTTAAAAAATCTTGCATTTAAATTTTCTTTATAAAGCTTTTTCGATTCTGATTAAAATCTAAAAGCATTCATTTATTTTAACAATTAGTTGTCTGTTTTTAACAGATCTTACTTGCCTTACAAATTTGCGACATTTTTTTTATTTCTGCAAACAATTTTTACACAAATAATCCTAAAAAACGTTAAAAAACAGTGTTTTATCGTTAAAAAACATCTTACAAAATTAAGATTTAGAACAAATAAAGTATAATCCTACAAAAAATAACTAACTTTCTGTTTCAATCTATCAAAGAACTTACTAATATTAGAAACACTTTTAGAGCCAGACAGCTTCTTTATTTTTTATTTTTTCTGCTACTTTCAAAATATCGGTTATTAAACCTCTTGAGATTGCCTGCTTACATGGTGAAGCACTCTGAATGACAATTGGAGTATTAGCATAAGATTGTGTATAGATTTCAAAAATGGAGTCAGAACCTTTTAACTGACCTATTGCCGAGGTTATGGGTTCTGAAACTAATTTTACTTCTAAAGTATTTTTCTCCACATCAAATTCTCCTATATATCGCAGGACATGATTGTCCTTCTGTGTTATTTTGGCAATCTTAAAAGACTTGTCTATGGCATCTCTATTCAGGATTCCGTTTTTCTCTAAATGTTCTTCTCCTATAAGCGGCTTGATTTTAATATCTGAGAATTCAAATTCTTTACCAATTTCACGAGTTAAAATCAACAATTTTCTTGCGGTATCATTTCCAGATAAATCTTCTTTAAAAGTAGAGCGCATTAAACCCAGCAGACTGGCATCTTTTAAAATGGATGAAAAAGAATTATCTTCTGACGAAAATCGATTAAAAACATAACTCAGGTTATCTGAAAATACGCCTCTTATTTTTGTTATTTTTTCACCGGAATAATATAAATCTCTTAAAGTCTGTAAAACCGGAAATCCTGTATCTACGGATGTCTCATACAAAAACTCTTTGTCGTATTTCTTAAGATTCTCTCGTAACTGTTTATACAGGTCTATTGGGAGTGTATTGGCTTTTTTATTTACAGCAACAATATTAAAGCCGTTTTCGATCAGGGTATTGTAATGTCCTATCAGTTCGTCACTTGCCGTTGCATCAACCGCAATAAGATTTTCGAATTCGTTTTCTTTTGCAAATTCAATAATATCTTCAACTCTAAAAGGAACCGCCAATTCTCTAAAATTGGTTTCCCAGGCATATCCCACGCCTTCTTTCTCGAAAAAGGCTACTGTAGAATTGGTAATGATAGGAAAATGAAAATCGACATTTTTACTTTGCAGAAAAAACTCCTGGCTTTCTATAATCTGATTGATTAAGGTGCTTCCTATATTTCCTATTCCAAATAGGATAATATTTATTTTAAGCTTTGACATAATTTTAATTTTTTAAAACACATCTAATTTTATTGAACCATATAAGTGATATAAGCTCATTTAAATCAGCGTTTATAATTTAGACTCTCCGTGTTTTGAGTTAAATACACTTATGGTGCGTCTCTACTAAATGAACTTATTTACTTGATATGGTAAAACTTTTATAGTCATTTTTATTTATAAAAAATCACCTCTAGCAGAACTCACGCTGCTAAAGGCAATTTTTCAAACAAAAAACAAAAAAACCTAATTTTTATTGATGCTGTACTGCGATTGTGTAACGCTTTCAAAAACTGCTTTTAAATCGGCAATTAAATCTTCAACATCTTCTATTCCAACAGAAAGTCGGACTAAATCTTTTGATACTCCAGTCGCTAATTGATCTTGTTCAGACAATTGCTGGTGTGTAGTACTTGCAGGGTGAATAATAAGCGATTTTGTATCGCCAATATTAGCCAGGAGTGAGAACAATTTTGTTTCGTCTACTACTTTTTTAGCTGCGTTAAAGCCTCCTTTTAGTCCAAAAGTGATAATTCCGCTTTGTCCTTGCGGAAGATATTCTTTGGCTAAGTCATAATATTTATTTGATTTTAGACCTGGGTAGTTTACCCAGACCACCTCATCTTGTTTCTCTAACCATTCAGCCAGAACCAAAGCATTTTCGCTGTGTTTTTTAATTCTGATTGGCAGCGTTTCTAATCCCTGGATAATCTGAAAAGCATTAAACGGACTCAAAGCTGCTCCAAAATCGCGCAATCCTTCGATTCTTGCTTTTGCAATAAAAGCGGCATTTCCTAAAGCTTCATGATATACTAATCCATGATATCCGGCAGAAGGTTCTGTAAATTCAGGGAATTTTCCGTTAGCCCAGTCAAAAGTTCCGGCATCGATAATAGCACCTCCTAACGAAGTTCCGTTTCCGGCAATATATTTTGTCAGTGAATGAATTACAATATCGGCACCATATTTAATTGGGTTTAATAAATAAGGTGTCGCAACTGTATTATCTACTATAAAGGGCACTTTAAATGCTTTGGCTTCTGCCGAAATTCTTTTTAGATCCAACACATCTAATTTTGGATTTCCCAAAGATTCTACAAAAAATGCTCTTGTATTTTCTTTTGCTGCTTTAGTAAAATTTTCAGGATTTGAAGGATCTACAAATGTGGTTGTAATTCCTAAACGCGGTAACGTTACACTTAATAAGTTATAAGTTCCGCCGTATAAACTATTTGATGCTACGATATGATCTCCGGCTCTTAGCAATGTCAATAAAGTTGTTGAAATTGCCGATGCTCCGGATGCTGTAACTACAGCTCCAATACCACCTTCGAGGGCTGCAAGCCGTTGTTCTAAAACATCATTTGTTGGGTTATTTAGTCTCGTGTAAATAAATCCTGCTTCGGCAAGACCAAATAAATTGGCCGCATGATCTGCATTATTAAATACGTATGATGATGTTTGATAAATTGGCACTGCTCTTGTTCCAGAGTTTTTGGTTACGTCGTGGCCTGCGTGTAATGCGTTTGTTGCAAATTTGTGTGTAGTACTCATGATGTTGATTTTTTAAATATTGTTAATACGATATATATTGATATGGATTTTTGAAATTGTAATTAAGTTTGAATTGATTTAAGCAAAAAAATCTTCTCCTTCTTCTTCAAGATCATACATTTGAAACAGTAATGATTTTTGACTTTTTATACGCTGTTCAGTGTTAATTCTTATAACTTCTCTTGCTATTTCTTCTGATTTAGTATTGCTTGCCTGAGAATCGTTTCTTAATAAATATTCGACTGCTATTGAATTTAATGTTTTCATGATTTTTAATTTAAGTGTTGAAATGAAAAAAGCCCTTTCGGATGGCTACCAAAAGGGCTTATAGTGTAACTATAACAAAGATTGTATCTTTTACTTTTGGCAACAGCAAGATTGGATGCACATTTGCATCATACTACAACACATCATATTTTTTCTTGCTATTGTTTTCATTTTACTTAAAATTTTATTCTTTTTTTAAACTCGACTAATTCGATAGAGTAAATGTAATATTTATTTATTTAACTGCCAAATAAAATTTTGATATTTAACATTAAAAATTTTACTAACCGCTAAAGCCGGTTAATTTAGCCACAGATTAAAGGATTACAATGATCTAAAAATCAATGCTAATTCGTTTAATCCTAATAATCTGTGGCAGCTCTTTTTAAAATTTAAAACTTAATCGGGCAAAACCAAATCTTCCGTTTAATCCAAACTGCGATACCGCTCTTGAATAAGCAAACTGATTTGCATTTGTTAAATCTGTACTTGGCGCCGGAGATAAAGTTGGAGTTGTATTGGTAAAAGCCGGAGTTGCCGGGTTATTTCTGTCCGGATAAACATCTCCTATATTATTAAATCCGATTGTTGCTCTGAAATGTTCGTTTATTTGATATCCTAAAGATAAATCGGTTACTAATTTTGCGCTGTATTCCGGATGTTCGTAAACTGAAGAGAATCCGTCTAAGTTTACATCTGTTGCTCCCGGATCTGTCACTTTTCCAAAATAGCTGTTTCTTAAATAAATATCTAATTTCTTGATACTGAAAGTGGTCATCAAATTCGCTTTTAATTTCGGAATTGCCTCTTCTAAATAAATGCGGCTTGATTCAGGGAAAAAAGAATATTTGAAAGGTTCTCCACCCGCATCAATAATAGACTGAGGTACATTTAAGTCTCCTACTCTTTTTGTTTCATTATAACTCAAAGCCAAATCGTTTCTTATAACGAAATCCTGAATCACATCATATTTTTGCGAGATTACCAAATCAATTCCTTTTGTTTCAGAGTCGATTCCGTTTGTCCAGAACGAGGCTCTCTCTACACCTTTTAAATCAAATGCTTGCTGAAACAATGTCAATGCATCTTTTTGTGTCTGCGATGTAGCTGCGTTTATCTGCGCATCTGTTGGTCTTGCATATTGTCCAGATAAAACAATTCTGTCGTTAATTCTTGTAAAATAAGCATCTGTTGCAATTGTAATATTCGCTTCCGGAATTTTAAATGTAAATCCGGTACTGATGCTTTTTGACTTTTCTGGTTTTAAGTTTTCTACTCCAATACTTTTCGCTGCCTGCGAATCATTTGTAAAGTAACCTACTTGGTATGGTGATCCGTTTATAAATTGAGTTGAACTTGATTCAAAATATTTCTGTTGTAATGATGGTGCTCTAAAACCTGTTTGTCCGGAGATTCTCCAATTAATATTATCTGTCAGTTTTAAAAGGGAAGCTAACTTAAATGTAACTGTACTTCCAAAATCTGAATAATTTTCATAGCGGGCTGCTCCATTTACCAGCCAGTTTTCGGTTGCATTCAATTCTAGGTCAATATATGCTGCACCGCTTTTTCTGTCTTTTTCTTTAGCGTCTGATGGCTGAAATCCAGAAAATCCCTGTGCTCCTGCTCCACGTTTATTTCCAAAGAAATCAGTAACAATTAAAGGTGAATTACTTGGCAGGATTCCGGAAACTAAAGCTCCGTTTACATCATACAATCCGTATGAAGCTTCCTCTCCTGCTTTTATCTGATAATTTTCGTATCTAAATTCTCCTCCAAAAGCAACGTTTAAACCAGATAAAACATCTAGCTTTTTACTAAAATCTAAATTGGTTGTACTTTGCAAAAATGAAACTTTTCCGGCATCAAAACTAGATGGAGAATTTGTTCCAAGAGTGGCATTACTAGTATTGTTTACATCATATTGAAAAGAGTTTGAGCCCAGATTTGTACTTAAATCGGTATCAAAGCCCAATACATTTGTTGTAACTCCAAGTGCTGCTGAGGCATCTAATATTGATGATTCTATTTCCGGTAAAAATCCGTTTTCATATACCTGAGTAAAAGTTCCTGAACCATTTGGGAGCCTGTTAAAAGCATACGATTTACCATTTCTATACGATAATCCTCCAAATGAATACAATGAAGTACTTTCTGTTAAAGGATATTTTGCATTATAATAAGCCTGCCCAGAAGCTAGTTCTGACTGGCCGACACTCATATTATAGTCGCTTCTCTGCTGTCCTCTATATGATAATTCGTTATTCGTTACATCAAAATTAAGCGCCGTCTGCATTTGTGCAATTGTAGTTGCAGATGCAATTGCGGTTTGCTGTGCCGTTGTAAAATAATTTACCTGCGGTGCATATTGCTGTAATGAACTGATGATTTGTGCTGAATTTGAAGTCGTATTAATATTACTGAAAAGTGAATTGATCGCAACTCCATTTTGAGCTGCTCTGTTTTCTACAGCATTATAGGCATTAAAAATTCCGTTATTTCTAATTCCTGCTCTGCTTGTTGCTTGTCTTGTAACGGCTGTACCGGTAATATTTAAGAAACTTCCAGGTTTTCCTAGCGAAGTTCCGTAATTTAAATCGACCTGTACAGTTTGTCCATCGGCTCCGCCTTCAAAATTATTAGATCCGGATGATAAATTAGTTCCGTACTGAATTCCTCCTGAAAGATATTTTGCATCCTTTTTCAGTACAATATTAATTACTCCGGCAATGGCATCAGAACCATATTGAGCTGCTGCACCATCTCTCAAAACTTCAATTCTTTCGATTGCAAAAGACGGAATCGCATTTAAATCAGTTCCTACAGATCCTCTTCCAGGCGATCCGTTTATATTTACTAAGGCACTTGTATGTCTTCTTTTTCCGTTTACTAAAATTAGAACCTGATCTGGCCCTAAACCTCTTAATTGTGCAGGATCTACGTGATCTGTAGCATCTGCGGTTGATGTTGCATTACTTGTAAATGAAGGCGCAACATAATTTAAAATTTGAGTCACACTCGTTTGCGGTGCTCCTTTTGTAATATCGGCAATATTAAAAACATCAACCGGAACCGGAACATCTGTTTTTACTCTATTCTTACTTCTAGACCCAATAATTGTAACTTCTGATAATTCATTATTTTTCAGGCTGTCCTGCTCTGTTTTATTTTCCTGAGCATAAATGCCTGAAAATGTAAGCAGGCCTAAAACAATTAGTACATTTTTTTTCATTGCTTTTAAGTGATTAATTAGTGGTTTTTGGCTTAAAAAAGATTTATAGTTTATTTCATTTTTGAACAAAAAAAAACCTCTGCGGTCTGCAGAGGTTCTATTTCTATTTTTATAAAAAATTACAATAGCGTCTCTGCGGATAACTCCGGCATCTTACAAGACATCATATTGTAAACTGTAAATTTCATTTTTCTTTAATTTTCTTGAGGCAAATGTGCGAACTATTTTTTAATCAGCCAAACAAAAACAAAAATATTTTCTATTACCCTATCAAATTAGTATGTTACTGTTAAATTTCTGCTATAAAAAATAAAAAAAGTTGAACTTTGATTTGCAAATCAAAATGGTTTTATACCTTTGCACGCGAATACAGAGGAAAAATTTGAACTGATTGCAACCTCTTCATAATGAAACGGTTCGTTATGAATGCTGAAAGATAGATTTCAGTAGTAAAAAATGCTAAAGCAGGAACTCTCCTTTAGCACTTTCAGCAATTACTTTTCCTCGCTTAATGTTAATTTAATAAATTATTATGGCTTATTTATTTACGTCAGAATCTGTTAGTGAAGGGCATCCAGACAAAGTTGCAGATCAAATTTCGGATGCTTTAATCGATAACTTTCTGGCATTTGATGCTGACTCAAAAGTAGCTTGCGAAACATTAGTTACTACAGGTCAGGTTATTTTAGCAGGTGAGGTAAAATCAAATACTTATCTTGATGTACAACAAATTGCGCGTGAGGTAATCCGTAAAATTGGATATACTAAAAGTGAATATATGTTTGAAGCGAATTCTTGTGGAATTCTTTCAGCAATTCATGAGCAGTCTGCAGACATTAATCAAGGTGTTGACAGAGCTAAGCCAGAAGAGCAAGGTGCCGGAGATCAAGGAATGATGTTTGGTTACGCTACAAACGAAACTGAAAACTTCATGCCATTGGCGCTTGATTTATCTCATAAATTATTACAAGAGTTAGCTATATTAAGACGTGAAAATAAGGAAATCACTTATCTGCGTCCTGATGCTAAATCGCAGGTAACTTTAGAGTACAGCGACGATAACAAACCAACTCGTATTGATGCTATTGTTATCTCTACACAACATGATGATTTTGATGAAGAAGCTTCAATGCTGGCTAAAATCAAAAAAGATATTATCGAAATTTTGATTCCAAGAATTATCGCTAAAAATCCAGAGCACGCTCATTTATTTAATGATAAAATCAATTACCATATTAACCCAACAGGAAAATTCGTTATTGGAGGACCTCACGGAGATACTGGTTTAACAGGAAGAAAAATCATCGTTGATACTTACGGTGGAAAAGGTGCTCACGGTGGTGGTGCATTCTCTGGAAAAGATCCAAGTAAAGTAGACAGAAGTGCGGCTTATGCTACACGTCATATCGCTAAAAACTTAGTGGCTGCAGGTGTTGCTGACGAAATCTTAGTTCAGGTTTCTTACGCTATTGGAGTTGCTGAGCCAATGGGAATTTTCATTGAAACTTACGGAACTTCTAAAGTAAACTTAACTAACGGTGAAATCGCTAAAAAAGTAGAAGCTATTTTTGATATGCGTCCTTACTTTATCGAGCAGCGTTTAAAATTAAGAAATCCTATTTACAGCGAAACTGCGGCTTACGGACACATGGGACGTAAACCGGAAACAGTAACTAAAACTTTTTCTGCTCCTGGAGGAAACGAAAAAACTGTTACGGTTGAGTTATTTACATGGGAAAAACTTGATTTTGTTGACCAGGTAAAAGCTGCATTTGGATTGTAATTTTTAAATCTAAATTCAACATATAAAATCGAGGCTGTCTAAAATTAGACAGCCTTTTTTATTTTTAGTAATTACCATTTTTTACGTTTTTATTTTATTTGGTTATCCCTTGCAATTTACCTTACTTTATACAAAATAACTGATTAAAAAAATGAGCAGACTTCCTTCGTTACAGAACGTGCTAAAGGCAACGCAGAAAACCATTCTGAGATTTCCTTTAGAAACTATTACAGCAATTTGCGGTACTATTTTCGCTATTTTAAATATTAGGCAAGATTATACCAATTACGATGACTTCTATTTAAAAGCTGTCATGAGCTGTTCCTTATGTCTGGTTTGGTTTGTTTCTGCCAGTTTATTTTTTGCAGCAAAACAGAAAAACAATATCATACGATTTGCAGTCAGCTTGATATTTAGTGTACCATTAATTGCTTTTGTATTTAATTTTGGAGAAAGAATATCAGATGCCGAAACGCAGCAGTTTTTTGTTCTCAACCTAGCTTTGCATTTACTGGTTTCTTTCGCTGGTTTTATTCCAAGAAACTACAATCAGGAAGAGTTTTGGGAATTCAATAAACAGCTTTTTTTACGAATTCTTACTTCAGGGCTGTACAGTATTGTGCTTTATACCGGTTTAGCTTTGGCAATTTTAGCAGTCGATCAATTGTTTAAAGTTGAATTTGACAGCAAAATCTACGGATATCTGTTCTTCATTATTGCAGGAATTTTTAATACTGTTTTCTTTTTAAGCGGTGTTCCTGAAACCAATAATAAAGAATTTCCACTTCAGTTAAATTATCCGAAAGGACTTAAAAATTTCACGCAGTTTATACTATTACCTCTTATCAGTATTTATTTGGTAATCTTAATATGTTACGAAGCTAAAATCCTTATTACGCTTTCGCTGCCAGTAGGCTGGGTTTCTTATCTGGTTTTGGCTTTTGCTATTATCGGAATCCTTTCTTTTTTACTGGTCCATCCTATTGCAAATGAAAGTGGTAATTTATGGATGCGAACATTCAACCGCTGGTTTTATTTTCTTTTGATTCCGCTTTTAGTACTGTTATTTTGGGCCATTTTATACCGAATTAATCTTTATGGATTTACGCATGAACGCTATTATGTTCTCTTATTATCAATATGGCTGGCAGTTGTTGTAGGTTATTTTCTAATTTCAAAACATCCAAAAATAAAATTCATTCCTATAAGTATGTGTTTGGCCGGATTGTTTTCGATTGTGGGGCCTCAAAGTGCTGATTCTGTTTCAAAATACAGTCAGTTATCCCGATTTGAAAACTTTATGCAAAAAACAGAAGGTAAAAAAGTAACTTTTGAACAAGAAAAGGAATTAAGCAGTATTGTGTTTTTTCTAGATAGAAATTACACTTTTGAAGTTTTGATTCCGTATGCACCTAAAAAATTAGGAGAGCTGTACAAAAAAGATAAAAATCCCGGACCTAGTGAGATTGTGAGAAGCCTAGGTTTTGAGTATCGATCTGAATATGAACAAAAGGAGAAAGAAAATGATTCTTTCAATTATTATTTTTATGAAAATGATAATAATGCTGTAGTTAACATTCATGGTTATGATTTCACATTTATTCTAAACCAGAACAATTCATTTGAATGCAGCAAATGCATTACTTTAGATAATGTAACGTATTCGATTAAATCAAAAACAACAGATTATGGTCAGGAATTAAAAATTAATGAAGATATAATTCCGCTTAAAATAAATGAATTTATCAATACAAATTCCAATTTTAGAAACGGTTATAATTCAGATACAAAAATTCAGCAAAGAATAGAAAATTCCAAATACATCATTTTAATTAATTATCTAAGTGCGAATGGCAAGATTGAAAACAACAAAAAAATTCCAAGAAATTACCAGATAAAAGTAATGGCAGCCATTAAAAAATAGAAAAATAAAACCCGACAAGATTTAAAATTTTGTCGGGTTTTGTTTTATTCTAATCTTTTAACTTTAGTAAGTTCCGTTTTGCATTTTTGCCAGCGTTTCTTTTATTTCACTTGCAGTTCCTTCTTCCACCTCCGGCGTTAAATATTTTACCGCTAAAGCCTGTGTTGCAACTGCTCTTTCTTTTTGGCCGTCTTTGTAATACAACTGAGCCAAAGTATCCAGATAATACGGATTGTTTTTAGTTATAATCAAACTATATTCAGACCAGCTTATGGCTGCTTTTATAAAGCTTGAATTTGCCGGTTTTAAAACTACTGTCCATGCTGCCGTATTACAAAGATTTGAATGATACTCTTTAAATGCATTCCATCCGTCATAAGAATAGCTGGAAGACGAATCTAAAGTAGAATATATTGCGTCTAATTTTTCAATTGGGCTTGTCGATGCTAAATTAGAATCAAAGTAGGTGCTGAATTCTCTTAAGAAAGTGGTATTTGAACCATCTT
This sequence comes from Flavobacterium johnsoniae, assembly GCF_001879205.1. Lineage (GTDB taxonomy): Bacteria > Bacteroidota > Bacteroidia > Flavobacteriales > Flavobacteriaceae > Flavobacterium > Flavobacterium johnsoniae_A. The sequence goes on along the minus strand of NZ_MLFK01000005.1, from coordinate 727,115 downwards.
TATCTTCGTTTTGTTCCAAATACGCGAAATAATTTCGGTACGATTCAAAATTGCCTTTTCCTGATGCAATAATCTTTTTATACGTTGCATTGATTTTATCTTTGTTAATTTCTCCCGAAACACCTTCTTGAGATGCGTATGTATTGAGTTGAAATGCATTTGCAATTTCAGCTACTACATTCCCTACATTATGAATTTCTCCTTCTTTGCTATTAAAAGCTGCACGATTATTTTCTATTTCTTCAGAATGTTTTAATAAATAATCGATTGATAAGAAATCGGTATCGTTTAAAATTTTGTCCTCATTAAAAAGCTGTTTCGTAAAACCTTGGTTTTTGATTTCTTTTACTATTGTTTCAACCAAATACAGATCAGGTTTTGCGTCTTTTTGATGTGCTTCAATTAGTTTTTTCCAGGATTGAGCTACTGCTTTTCTGTCTAATGCTGTTTTGGCAAACACAAATTCAGTAGGATTGGTATCATCCACCACAAAATCCGAATCATAATCGTATGATGTTTCTAAAGCTGCCGCTTTATTAAAAGTTTTGATTAAGTCAGTATCTGATGCTTTTTTGTTTTTTAAGGTTTTATCAATAGAGACAAAAGCATCTGCGCGCAAAAGTTTTCGATAAAAATCTCCGTAGTAACTAAACTGATATTGTTTATCTGATAAATTGGATTTTGCTGCCGCTAATAAATCACCGTTTCCGTTTACTACAAATACACTTGGATCATTTGTTATTTTATTGTTTTTCAGCCATTTTTTATCATCGGCTCCAGCCAGATAATAATTAAAAACATCATATTGCGCATTGTACTTATCATACATATTATAGCCAATTTGTGTTTCCTGATCTTTAATAAAAGTATTAAAATCTGCTTGCGCCGAAGTATTTTTACTATCAACCAGCGTTACCAAAAATTTAGTACCTGCTTCTTTGGTTGCTGCAATTGCACTTTTTAGATTATTTTCGATTTTTAACTTGAAATCGTATTTTGTATAATTTGCATCTACCACATAATCTACAGTAGCAACGGCACTATCAACAGCAACGCCTGTTCCAAAATTGTCATCTAATAAAGTATTTTCTTTGCCCGGATAAGTCCACTTCGCAACAACCTTATTTTCTATAGGAGTTACTTTTGAAACCGTAACAACGGGAGCATTTTTTTCGTTTACAAATACAATTGGGCTTTTTCCTGATTTTTCAGAAACTATTAATTCATTTTTTTTACGATCCAAAAAACCTTCGATTTGTAAATTCCCTACAACATCAAAATCGTATTTTATTGTAATTTCTGAAACATCTTTTGGCAAAGCAAATTTTGAAATTTGACTATCTGCTTCATAACCTTCGTAAACTAGATACAAATAATCTGTACGATCAATTTCATAATCAAGATCTAAACTTTTCCATTCAGGATCTACTTTGTTTTTTATATCTGAAACTCGTTGATATTGAACTTCCTCAGTTCCTTTTTGAGTTCCGATATAAAAAGAATTATAAGAAGGATCTAAAAACTTAATTTTAACTTTTTTTGCTTTCTTATCATTTTTATACTCCAGGTCAAAAGAACTTTCTGCTTTTGAAGTTTGAGAAAACAATAGCGAATCTCCTTTAACCTTATATTCTCCTGTATAAAAAACTAATTCGTACTTATTATCGTCTAACAAGTTTAGTTTTATTTTCTGCCCTTTTGTATTAGAAATATAAGTTCCTTTTTCGATCGTTTTTGTTTGAGAAAAAGAAACAAAAACTACACAAAAACACAAAATGAAACTCCAGATGAAATTACGCATAATATAAAAATTTGGCTGTTAATATTAAGCGTAAAGATATTCGATTATTACCTAATAAACAGCCAAAATTTAAAATTTCACCATTTCTTACAGATTGTACTTCATTGAAAAGATAATATAGCGAGGCTGAACGGTATACTGGGAAACTCTTGTGGAGAATTGCGAGAAACTGTCGTCGTTAAGATAAGTTGTGTTTAACAAATTGGTTGCCGATACTTTATATTCCCATTTGCTGTTTTTCTTTTGGTAGATTAGGCTCGCACTCAAAAAATCATATTCATTATCAACTGTTTTGTCTCCATTATAATAATGGTAAAATTCATATTCTGAAACAAAAGAGAAACTATCTAAGAAATAATAATCTAATCTTGCAAATGGTTTATCCGTATAAAAAGTTGAACCGCTGTATTTATTCACTAAAAGATTATAGCCAAACTCAATATTCGGCAGGTTTTTATAATTTGTTGATGCTTTTACGGTATAGCTCTGCACAAAACTTTCTGTCGTTGCTGATTTTTCATTTTGAATATTATTGAATTTTGACCAATTGAAACTCGCATTTACAGAAGCTTTATAATTCTTTAAAAAAGAACGTCCATAATTTCCCATTCCTGAAAAAGTTTCATCAGCTAAATTTGAATTATAAGGCGATGAGGATTGGTTAATTCCATCAAAATTTGCTTCTGTTTTAATAGCATCTACTTTTTTAGTGTAGGTTGCATTGGCAAAAATATTCTCAAAATTAAACATATTGTATTTGAAATAACGAAGTGTATGAACTTGCGAAGTGGCATTTTCTAAAGTCCTGTTGCCACGGAATAAACTGCTGTAATCTGATAAAACAGAACCAGTAGCTAACTGATTAATATCGGTAAAATCGTTTGTCAGGGAGAAATTATAAGTTAAAGTTTCTGATTTTTTAATTTGATACAAGGCGAAAAAATCCGGCAGTATTTTGGTGAAATTTTGAGAAAAATTAGTTCCCTTCTGCATGTTTGTCATTTTATACGAATGGACACTTACACCCGGTGTCAGAGTAAATTTTCCAGTTAGAATTTTATAATGAAAAGCCGCAAAAGCATCATTAAAACTATAATTTACATCGTTATTATTTTGCGGATCATTCAGGTCATTTCTAGATCCGCTATCTAACATTTGAAAGATATGTGAATTAAAATTTTGGTACGAATATGTATTCCCTAATGTAATATTGATGTTGCTTTTTGGCGTTACCATATAATAGTAATCCAGTTTCGCATCGAGTTTATTGGTTTTTACAAAACGGTTCTGATTGTAATCATTTCGATCCTGCCCTAAAATATATCCTGGTAAATCCTTATCATCAAATGGAAGTGTATGCAGATTGGCATTATAAAACGGATTTTCATCCTGGTACAAATGCTGCATTTCAAAAGCAAAAATATTTTTATCACTTTGGGTATAATACAAGCTCAAATTTTGATTAACAGAAGTTGGATCTTGCTTTTTGTTTGTAAAAATGGTTTCTGTAGAAGTTTGATTACCCTCAATTGCTTCACGCAATAAATCAGTATCTTCTTCCTGTTTTGACAACTTGGTTAAAATGTCATAATCAAATTGAAATTTATCATTTGGCTTATAACTAGAACTTAGTTTAAAAAGTCCTAAGTTATTTTTTTGATGCGTTTCCTCATCTCTTTTCTGCTGATCTCCCGATTCTAAAATTGTAGTCTGTGATTTGTTTTCTAAATCGGTTTTTGAAGTCGAAAGAATTCCAAAGCCACTTATATTCCACGATTTTATTGGAGAATAAGAAAAATTAGTCGCGCCAAATTTGGTTTCAATTTCTTTCGCGCGATTGTTTCGAAGAACCGAAATTCCCAAATCATTTGATGAAACATTAAAATTACTGCCTCCTTTTTTCATCATGTTTTTAAATCCGCCTGTGAATTTAAAATAATCCTGTGCCGTTAACGGAAGTTCCCCAATATTATTAAAATTGGTAATTAAATTAATACTGTATTTAGGGCTGTAGTAAAACAATTTCGGATTAATGATATAACGGCTGTCGAGTTCTGCCACACCAATTCCGGCGGTTACATCTCCAAACCAAAAGTTCTTTTTACCTTCTTTCAGTTTAATGTTCATCGCGACATTATCCTGATCGTTTTCTAAACCTTTTAGAGCACTTACTTCGTTGTAATTTCTTAAAACCTGAACTTTGTCAATCGCATCGGCAGGAATATTTTTAACGCCGAGTTTGGTGTCGCCGTCAAAAAAATCTTTTCCTTCAACCATTAATTTGGTTACTTTTTTTCCTTCCACTTCAATTTCGCCATCGGCATTTACCTCAACTCCGGGCAGTTTTTTAAGAACATCCTCGAGTTTTTTTTCAGTTCCTGATTTAAAAGAATCGGCATTGTAAACAATGGTATCCCCTTTTATTGAAACCGGCATTTCCCGAACGATTTCAACACCTTCAAGTTCAATTCCGGTGCCATCTAAAACAATATTCTGAACCATATTTTCAGTTTTGGTCGCAACGGCAATTTCTTTAGATTTCATTCCTAAATAACTCACTTTCACTGTATACGAAGTATTTGGTTTTAAAGTAAGTTGAAATTTTCCTTTATCATTGGTAATTCCGTATGAATCCATTGCTTTTGTCGCATTATTGACCGCCATTATATTGGCCATTTCTAACGGATTTTTCTGCTCGTCCTGAATAAAACCATCAAAACGAACACTTTGCGAAAAGGAAATACAAGTAAAAAGTAAGGCGAATATAAAAAGTATCTTATGCATTATCAGAATATTGGAATTTAGACCCGAATGTTATTTAACAAACGAATCAATTTGAAATTTAGAATGTAATCCATTTTATCTTCCCATCATTGGAGGCGGTCCGCCGGCACGTCCTCGGTTCATTTCTCTAAATTCTTCCATTTTTTTAATCACCGTTTCGTCATATTCTTTTTGAGAAACTACTTTTCCTTTTTTAGAAGGTTTTATTTCGACCTTGTCTTTGGCATTCAAAATAATTTTAGAACATAAAATTGTCGTCTTTCCGTCGTTTACTTCCAAAATCAAACCAGGAAGCCCCCAATAATTCTCAGGCCCCTGATTAACCGGAATTTCCGGTGTATACCATGCTGTTACGATAATTTCTTTCGGAATTTCAAAATTGTCTTCAAAATTGGTTTTGGTATCTCCCGAAGTCTTTTTTGCTTCCTCTTTTTTATCGTCGTTATTTTTGGGTCTAAAATTTCTAAAATCAGTTTTACTGGCTTCTTTTACAGCCGTTGCTTTAAAACAATTGTACCCGCCAATTTGCTTGGTTTCCTGTTCCATCTTCCAATTTAATTTTGGCAGAGAATCTACAACCAGAAATTCTTTTCCCATAAATTCCTTATCCACCGTGTACGATTTACTTTTTACATCTTTATAAAAAGTGCCTCCGCCTCCCATAAAAGAATTCATCATAATACGCATACCGCCGCCCTGTTGTCCGGGAGTTTCGAGTTTTTCTTCTTCTTTATAAATAGAAGCCGTTTTATCAAAATTCAATACGAATGTTTTCTCGAGCATCTTTTTCATGCGCTCTTCCATTGTTTTTTGCATTTCCGGGGTTATGTCGCGGTTTCCGGCTCGCATTCCTTCAAATTTAGGAGCCTGAGTTTTAGATTCGTAAACCGCCATTCCCTGAAAATCTTTTTGTGCCTGTACCTGACTGAAAGCAAGTACTAGAAGTAAATATGATAGTTTTTTCATGTGTTTCTTATTTATATTGTAAAGTCTGGTAAAACTTACATTCAAATGTATTATTAATTTTAAAATACTGAAAATTAAATATATCAATCCTAAAATGAAATCGACAAAATAGGTTGTTTGTAAGACTATTAGAATTTAAAGAAGGCTAAAATAAACCAAATATATAGTTTTAAGTTTTTCTTTGATACAGTTTTTGTACTTTGGCCTATTGAAATTAGTAATTATGAGCAAACCAATGCGACAATTTTTATTACTGCTTTTTGTGGCGTGTTCGTCTTCTTATATTTTTGGGCAAAGCCAAAAAATAAATGCCGCTGTTGTTTCTAAATTTAAAGTCGATATTGATAATTTTATTGGTTTTGATGCTTTTGGATATGGTTATGACGTAAAAAACAATGTTTTTAGAAAGATTAAAGGAAACGAAATATTCGAATACAAAAATGTTTCTTTGGGAAATATCACCAAAATTGACATCCAGAATCCGCTTAAAATTGTTTTATTCTATGAAGATTTTAACAGCGTTGTTTTGTTAGACAATCAACTGAATAAAATGACCGAAATTAATTTTTCTCAAAATGCAATTCCGATAGTTGTAAGCGCTGTTGGAATGTCGACTCAAAATCAACTATGGATTTTTAATACTTTAAATCAGCAGATCGGATTGTTTGATTATTTAAAAAATGAATACAAAACCGTTTCCAATCCTTTTACAGAAAGCATAAAATATTACCAAACAGACTTTAATACTTTCTTTTGGATTGATAAAAAAAACAACTGGTTTTCGTGCGATATTTTTGGAAAAATATCCAATTTAGGAAATGTGCCTGATTTTGATAAAATTGAAATAATAAGTTCTCAAAAATACATTTTCGGCAAAGCTAATTCCTTGTTTTTTAGAGATATTAGCAAAGCCGATGCTACGCTGGATTCTGAAATTGAAATTTTAGAAAAAACGTTTGACAAATTCTATTACAAAGACCAAATTTTATCTATTTTTACAGGCAAAGAAATTGTAAATTATAAAATCGTAACACCGTAATGCACATAGCAATAGCAGGAAATATAGGCGCAGGAAAAACTACATTAACTAAATTATTAGCCAAACATTTTAAATGGGAACCCCATTATGAAGATGTGGTTGATAATCCTTACTTGGACGATTTTTACCATCAAATGGAACGCTGGTCGTTTAATTTACAAATATATTTCCTTAACAGCCGTTTTCGTCAGGTTTTACAAATTCGCGAAAGCGGTAAAAAAATTATTCAGGACAGAACGATTTATGAAGATGCGCATATTTTTGCTCCCAATTTATATTCGATGGGATTGATGACAAGCCGTGATTTCGAAAATTATACTTCTTTATTCGAATTAATGGAATCGCTGGTAAAAGCACCGGATTTATTGATTTATTTAAGAAGTTCAATTCCTAATTTGGTGGGGCAGATTCACAAACGCGGACGTGAATACGAAAATTCAATTTCTATTGATTATTTGAGCCGTTTGAACGAAAGATACGAAGCCTGGATCCAGACTTACACTAAAGGAAAATTATTAATAATTGACGTAGACAATATTAATTTTGTTGATAATCCGGAAGATTTAGGAGACATCATTAATAGAATTGATGCTGAGTTAAACGGATTGTTTTAAAACACAAATTGCACGAAATAAAAAATGCCTCTAAATAATTTTTAGAGGCATTTTCATTTCTAAGAAACTCTGTCAAAGTTTAAAACTTTGACAGAGTTGTTTTATTTAGCAGTCGCTGTACTGATTTTCGCTTCAACTTCTTCTTCTGTTCCTTCGTAAACTTCGGTGGTTGTTTTACCATTTTCAGTTTTTGTTACGGTTCCAATGGCTTTGCCGTTTTCATTTCTTAAATCAACACGAACTGATGTTTTATCATATTTAGTTACATCAAAACAATCCGTTTTTTGGTATTTTCCACTTGTATCAAAATGAGCTAAACATTTAGCTGTTTCTTCTGGAGAACAGCCTTTTTCTTTACACATTTTAATACATTCTTCTTTTGTCATTCCAGACATATCACCGCATTTAGAGATACCGCCGGCATGCATTTCTGTTTTAGTACAGCAAGATCCGTTTGCTGCAATATCTGACGAAGCATGTCCTTCACCTAAAATTGGTGCAATTACCAATCCAATCAAACAGGTCAGCTTAATTAATATGTTCATAGAAGGCCCGGATGTATCTTTAAACGGATCTCCAACTGTATCTCCGGTTACCGCCGCTTTATGGGCATCAGAACCTTTATACGTCATTTCGCCATTAATGACAACTCCGGCTTCAAAAGATTTTTTAGCGTTGTCCCAGGCTCCTCCTGCATTGTTTTGGAAAACTGCCCAAAGAACTCCTGAAACGGTAACTCCAGCCATATACCCTCCTAACATTTCAGCAATTAACTGATTGTTATCTGAGTAAACTAATTTGCCTAAAAGTACAATTGCAATTGGAAAACCAATCGTTAAAATTCCAGGAAGCATCATTTCTCGTAAAGCCGCTTTTGTAGAAATCTCAACACATTTTCCGTATTCTGGTTTTCCGGTTCCCTCCATAATTCCCGGAATTTCTTTAAACTGACGACGTACTTCGTAAACCATATCCATAGCAGCTTTTCCAACAGAATTCATTGCCAAAGCAGAGAAAACCACCGGAATCATACCGCCCACAAATAACATGGCTAAAACGGGTGCTTTAAAAATATTAATTCCGTCAATTCCTGTAAAGGTTACATAGGCTGCAAATAATGCTAATGAAGTTAAGGCTGCAGAAGCAATAGCAAAACCTTTTCCGGTTGCTGCAGTTGTGTTTCCAACAGAATCTAAAATATCTGTTCTTGTTCGAACTTCTTTTGGTAATTCACTCATTTCTGCGATTCCTCCCGCATTATCAGAGATTGGTCCAAAAGCATCAATTGCTAATTGCATAGCAGTAGTGGCCATCATGGCTGAAGCCGCCAAAGCAACTCCGTAAAATCCTGCTAATGCATAGGAAATCCAGATCGCGCCGGCAAATAATAAAACCGTTGGAAAAGTCGAAATCATTCCGGTTGCCAAACCTGCAATTACGTTTGTTCCGGCTCCTGTAGATGATTTTTGAACGATTGCCATAACTGGTTTTGTTCCTAATCCGGTATAATATTCTGTTACTGAAGAAATTGCACCACCCACAACTAAACCAACTAAAGTAGCATAGAAAACACGCATTGATGAAATTGCTTTCGATCCTTCGCCAAAAAAGCTCATCTGCATTGTTTCCGGCAGCATATATTGTACCAAAAAGAAACACGCAACGGCTGTTAGAACAATAGAAACCCAGTTTCCAATATTTAACGCTTTCTGTACTTGTGCTTCTTTTGCATTATCATCTGAGATTTTTACTAAAAGCGTTCCGATAATAGAAAATATAATTCCAAAACCGGCAATTGCCATTGGAAGTAAAATTGGACCAATTCCGCCGAAAGCATCATTGATAAAACCTCCCATATCTTTTATTACGTAGTTACCGAGAACCATAGCAGCTAAAACGGTTGCTACATAAGATCCGAATAAATCAGCTCCCATACCTGCAACATCTCCTACGTTATCTCCTACGTTATCTGCAATTGTTGCAGGATTACGCGGATCATCTTCCGGAATTCCGGCTTCTACTTTCCCTACTAAATCGGCTCCAACATCGGCTGCTTTTGTATAAATTCCGCCTCCAACTCTGGCAAACAAAGCAATAGATTCTGCACCAAGCGAAAATCCTGCTAACGTTTCTAAAACAACAGTCATTGTTTCTGTGTCTTTCCAGACACCCCCGGAAAATAAATTAAAGAAAATTATAAAAAAAGCTGTTAAACCCAATACAGCTAAACCTGCCACACCTAAACCCATTACGGTTCCGCCTCCAAAAGAGACTTTTAATGCCTGCGGTAAACTTGTACGAGCTGCCTGAGTAGTTCTTACGTTTGTTTTAGTTGCTATTTTCATACCAATATTTCCTGCATAAGCTGAAAATAATGCTCCATAAATGAATGCAATTACGATTAATAAATGTGTTTTTACGCCTGGAATAAAAGTAATTCCTGCCAAAGCTAAACTGGCAATAATTACAAAAATCGTTAATAGTTTATATTCGGCTTTTAAGAAAGCTAAGGCTCCTTCATAAATGTAATCTGAAATCTCTTTCATCTTACCATCTCCGGCATCTTGTTTTAAAACCCAACTCCTTTTTATTCCCATGAAAAGTAATCCTAAAACTGCCATGACAATGGGCAGGTAAATCATAATTGAATTCATAATATAGTAATGGTTTTGGTTAATAGTGAATAAACTAACTAAACGAATTTAAACAAAAAAGCAATACTCCTGACGGCAGTATTGCTTTTTTTATAATAGAATAAGGTTAAAATTATTTAATACTAAATAATCCAGCCGGTTTATTTTCAATATCATCAAAACGTTTTGTACACTCTACAATAATTGCATAAGCTTCGTTTACGTCTCCCCATCCTTCTACATCTACTTTTTTGTTTTCAAGGTCTTTGTAAACCTGGAAGAAATGTTCGATTTCTTTTACTAAGTGAGGATTAATATCTGAAAGATCTCCTAATGAATTCCAGATTGGATCTGAAACTGGTACACAAATGATTTTTTCGTCTGGTCCTTTGTCATCTGCCATGTGAAAAACACCAATTGGTTTTACTTCCATAACACATCCAGGAAAAGTTGGTTCGTTTACTAAAACCAATACATCAAGAGGGTCGCCGTCAAGAGCTAAAGTTTCCGGAATAAATCCGTAATCTGCAGGGTACATCATTGAAGAGAATAACATTCTGTCGAAACGCATTCTTTTAATTTCAAAATCGTACTCATATTTATTTCTGCTTCCTCTTGGTATTTCGATTAATACATCGAAAGTTGTTAGTTTGTCTGCGGTCATTTTTGTTTTTTATTATATCTATAATTTCGATTGCAAAAGTAACCAAACTATCCTTTTTTACAATAAAAAACTACATTAATCTACACACTTTTCTTTTAAATAACAGACAGTTAATATGTAATTTTCCTGTTTCGCTTATTTAGGTAATAATGCCAAAGCAAATATGTGGCATAAGATCGGTACGGACTCCATTGCCGGGCATGAATTTCCATTTCCTGTTTGTCATGAATATCAAGCAGTTCTTTGATTGTATTGACCACTGCAATATCACCTAACGGAATCAAATCTGGTTCCTGAAGGCAAAACATTAAATAAATATCAATAGTCCAGTTTCCAATACCTTTCAGCTTAATAAGATCTTCTCGAACCTCTTTTGCAGATTTTGATGCCAGACTTTCAATATCTAATTCTTTATTTAAAATTGCTTCGGCTAAAATCTTAATGTATTTTGTTTTCTGACGGCTTACTCCCAGATTTCGATATTCTTCGTCTGGCAAAACGGCCATCGTTTCAGGATTACAGGTTGTGAATGTTTTTATTTTTAAGAATGTAGCTTTCGCCGAGTCTATAGAAACCTGCTGTTCGAGAATCAACAATACCAAAGTTTCAAAACCCTGCGGACGCCTCGGAATTGGCGGTAATCCATACTTTTCAATTATCTCGCGAAATATTGGATTTTTATTGGTTAAAAAATCAATGGCTTCCTGCATGGTTTATCTTTTATAAGCAATCCAAAATTATAAAAAACGGAACCAATTCCTGCAAAGTTTTTTTAACGCACATTTAAACAGAAATTAAAAATCCGTTCTTATCTGCTTAAATCTGCGTGAAACAAAATATCTCGCATAAAAAAAGCCGCAAAGATTTAAAACTTTGCGACTCTGTAACTTTGAACCTTTGCAACTAAAACTATTAAAAGTAGAATCCGAAAGATCCTTTTATAGCAAATTTAGTAGCATCAGGCATATTTAAATAGCTTCCTCTCCAAGAAAAATCAAGACGGAAAACTTTGAAGATATTTCCAATTCCGGCGTTGTATTCCCAATACACATTTTCCGGTGCATTATATGGTAATCCCGATGCATTTATTTCGCGATTTGCTTTAGAAATGGTTCCATGAACCGCTCTAATACCAACAAATTCTCTCCAATTCAGCTTTCGCATAAACGGAACTCTGGCAAATAATCTTCCGCCAAAATCATGATTCCATTGCAGGGTTGTATATTGATCAGTAACAAACTCGTAGAAGTTTAAGTTACTAAACGTATTTTCAATTGTAAAATAAGTCTGGTTACCCGGAATTACACTCATTAATCCTAACGGAATTGTCCCGAATGTTTTTCCTGTTTCCAAAATAATATTTGATCTTCCTAAAGGACCAATGATAATTGGCTGTTTGTAGAAAACCTGAATTTTTTCATAAGCAAAATCGCTGTCTAAAACTCCTTTAAGACCATAACTAAAGTTTACAAAGAAATGACTGAAAGGACTGTCAACCAAATCTCTCTCTACTCCGTAACCAATAGTTTTTCGGTTTGGCATATACTCAAACTGAATATTGGCTTCAGATTGTTTTACATCGCTTTTAACCACACCCATAGGATTTGCTGCAGTTGGTAAAGTGGTGTAATAATCTAAACTAAACGTCTGAGATGCTGATTCTAATGTTCTGTATGAAAATCCTGCCTGAACAATAAAATTCTTTTTAGGCTCCATTTCGATAGAAACGTTACTCAAATTAATATTCGTTAGTTTTCCGTTACTTCCCGTTGTAAACAAAGCAGAAGAAGCAAAACTACGTCCTAAAATATCATTTGTTGTGGTTAAACTGGCTCCAATTTGTTCAATATCACGCCTGTTTCCTCCGGAAATAATAAGTCGGTTTTTCTTGTCGACCATCCACTTTCCAGAAACACCATATTTAAATTTACTATCGTCAAAGCCATAAGCTGTGTAAGCTTGTATACGCCAAGGATCATTTGGACCAAAATAGGTTCTTCCTCCTACCCTGAGCCTCAGCCCTTCGACTTCATTATATCCAAACGTTGAAAATATCGGCCCGAAATCGAAATTTTTAAATTCGACATAACCACTTCCTAAAATCGAGACGAGACTATATAACTGCTTGAATCGCTTGACGGTTTGCAGCGTATCGAGCATTTTATAAATACCTGCTTCATCCTTATTTAATTTCTCAAAACGATTTTCTTCCCAAAATTCAGGCGGTCGTTCATAAACAGCATTGTCTATAAAATTAACCTCTTCCTTATAGAATTTCTCCGGTTTCTGAATATTGAATTTATGATTACGATACAATGTCGTTCGTTTTCCATAAACTCCTTTTGATTTCTCTTTTTTATTTAAAGCAAAATCAGACATCATATAATCACGGGTCAGCAGAAATACCGAATCGTTTTCTACCTCAAATTCCTGTTCGATATAAATATCTTTTACCCAGTTAATATTGGCGCTTTTGGTAACACCCATATTAATTTTCTTAATAGCAAAAGTGGTATCGTTTACCCAAAAATCTCCCTTAAAGGTTAATTCGTTTTTACGTCTTGGGTAAAAAACAATATTATAACACCATTTTTTATCGACATAAGCACTGTCTTTCAACACATAGTTATAAACATCAATTCCGGTTTTGGAAAGCGGACTTGTAAAGCTTTTATCAAAAAACTTAAGGTGATTATCGTAAATATTATAATCCGAATAAAGATCTTTTACGAAAGCTAAAATCTGCTGATTTCCGTTGAAACCAGACATTTTGTTTCCGGTAAGATTTTCTTTTACTTTCTTTAATTTATTATCACCGTAAACATCATAAACAGATTCGTTAATAAAAATCGGCAGATACGTTTTTCCGGTAACATCTGAAGTATCAACATGATTAAAAACAAACTCCATTCCTTTAAAGAGTTTATTTTTCATAAAAGCACTATCAATTGTGTTCATGTCGAACTCAACTTTTTCGTACTTCTGCATTTGATATTGATTGAATTGGTAAAGTCCGTTTTTACGTTTTCTTTCCCATATTTTCCTCAAAATATCCAAAGCCGGATTGTTCTTTTTTGATGTTTTTCCGGTAAAAATTACAACTTCGTTTAACGCCTCTGGTTCGCTTAAAATGATTTTAAAATCATAATTTACCGCTTTTTCCAAAGGAACTTCTTTATCTGAAAATCCTGCTGACGAAACCAATAAAGCGGTATAAGTATTAGGAGATTCCAGATAAAAACGACCATCTTCGTTAGAAACAATTCCGGTGTTTGAACCTTTAAAAACAACATTTGCAAAAGGTATAGGCTGGTTAGACTTGTCCAAAACAATTCCACTCACTTTCGTTTGTGCAGTAACAATAGCCGCAAATGCGAATACAAAAAATAGGCTGAGTAAAATTATTCTTTTCATTGTCTGGGCAAAAAAAAACTTCATCAATTAACTATGAATGATGAAGTTTTGTGAGTATTTTAAATACGTATTATTTGTATAATACTTTTTTAACTGCTTTTACTACATCACCTGCATTTGGCAGCCAGTCTTTTAATAATACTGGAGAATAAGGTGCAGGAGTATCTGCAGTTGTAATACGTTGAATTGGCGCATCAAGGAAGTCGAAAGCTTGTTCTTGAACGATATAGGTAATTTCAGAAGAAATACTTGCAAATGGCCAGGCTTCTTCAAGAATTACTAAACGATTTGTTTTTTTAACAGATTTAAGAATCGCATCTTTATCCATAGGACGAACCGTTCTTAAGTCGATAATTTCACAAGAAATTCCTTCTTTAGCTAATTCATCTGCAGCGATAAAAGCTTCTTTAATGATTTTTCCAAAAGAAACGATCGTTACATCTGTTCCTTCACGTTTAATATCAGCAACTCCTAATGGAATCGTGTATTCTCCATCCGGCACTTCACCTTTATCGCCATACATTTGCTCAGATTCCATGAAAATTACAGGATCATTATCGCGAATTGCAGATTTTAAAAGTCCTTTAGCATCATAAGGAGTTGAAGGTACCACAACTTTAAGACCCGGAGTGTTTGCAAACCAGTTTTCTAAAGCCTGAGAGTGAGTTGCTCCTAATTGACCTGCAGAAGCAGTTGGCCCGCGAAAAACGATTGGCACATTAAATTGCCCTCCAGTCATTTGACGCATCTTAGCAGCATTATTTATAATTTGATCAATACCAACCAGACAGAAGTTAAATGTCATATATTCTACAATAGGACGATTTCCGTTCATAGCTGAACCTACTGCAATCCCTGTAAAACCAAGTTCAGCAATTGGAGTATCGATTACTCTTTTTTCACCAAACTCAGCAAGCATTCCTTTTGAAGCTTTGTATGCTCCATTGTATTCTGCAACTTCTTCGCCCATTAAATATATGGATTCATCGTGACGCATTTCTTCGCTCATCGCTTCACAAATGGCCTCTCTAAATTGTATTGTTCTCATATTTTATATTGTATGTTGAATTTTCTGAAGAGCAAAAATAAATATTTTAAATAACTTAAAAGCATAAATTGAATTTAAAATCGCATGAAGTTCGTTCTCTCTTTAGCTTTTAACTTTTTAAACTTAATTGTGACATTTACGAAATCGATATAATAGCCGTATAAATCACACTTAAATCTTGTAAAGCATTTTTTAGACAAACTTTTGCCTATTTGTTAATATTATCTCTTCGAAATTCTTTCATCAAAACGCAGAAAATCAAAAATTAGTATTTATCGATCCAAAAATAAAGTCTCTGGAGATTCTCAAATATTGCAAAATTCCTAACAATCAGCACAAATGATTCTTTTTTTATTTTTAGAAACCGATTAAAATCATGTAAAACCATACAATCTTCGAAATCGTAATAGTTTTAAAAAATATTATGCATGCATAGTATAATTATTCCAAATTAAATTCTAAATTTGTAAAAGCATATTATAAATTCAAAATATATACTTATGAAAATACTAGTTTGCATCAGCCATGTGCCTGATACTACTTCAAAAATTAACTTCTCCAATGGTGACTCAGAATTTGACACTAATGGTGTACAATATGTAATTAACCCTAATGACGAATTTGGATTGACTCGTGCAATCTGGTTTCAAGAGCAGCAAGGTGCAAATGTAACAGTTGTAAACGTTGGAGGTCCTGATACTGAACCAACATTGCGTAAAGCTTTGGCAATTGGTGCAAACGAAGCAATTCGTGTAAACGCAAACCCAACGGACGGATTTTTTGTTGCAAAACAATTGGCAGAAGTAATTAAAAACGGAGGTTACGATCTTGTAATTGCAGGAAAAGAATCTTTAGATTATAATGGAGGAATGGTTCCTGGAATGATCGCCGGTATTTTAGGCTCTAACTTCTTAAACTCTTGTACAGCAATAACTGTTGACGGGAATAATGTAAAAGCTGTTCGTGAAATTGACGGTGGAAAAGAAACTGTAAGCACGACTTTACCATTAATTATTGGCGGACAAAAAGGTCTTGTTGAAGAAAAAGATCTTCGTATCCCAAATATGAGAGGAATTATGACTGCAAGAACCAAAGCCTTAACTATTCTTGAGCCGGTTGACGCTCCTGTAAATACAAAAGCGGTAAAATTTGAAAAACCAGCTCCAAAATCAGCAGTAAAATTAGTTTCTCCTGATAATTTAGATGAATTAATCAATTTATTACACAACGAGGCTAAGGTGATTTAAGATATTTATTGATGAATTAAGATTAACGATTTTTGATTGCAGATTTAAAATCAAAAAATTAGTTAATCTAAAATCGTTAATCACAAATCTAAAATCGTTAATCACAAATCTAAAATCTAAAATTGTTATGTCAATATTAATATATGCAGAATCTGCAGAAGGAAAATTTAAAAAAGTAGCTTTCGAATTAGCTTCTTATGCAAAAAAAGTAGCCGAAAGTTTAGGAACAACCGTTACAGCTTTAACTATAAACATCAGCGACGTAAGCGAATTAGGCAAATACGGAGTTGATAAAGTTCTAAAAGTAAACAACGATAAATTAGCAGGTTTTACTGCTAAGGCTTACGGTGATGTGATCAAACAGGCAGCTGAAAAAGAAGGAACAAAAGTAGTTTTACTTTCTTCTACAACAGACAGTATTTATCTTTCATCATTGGTTGCAGTAGCTTTAAATGCCGGTTTCGCATCAAATGTTGTTGGATTACCAGTGAACACTTCGCCTTTCCAGGTAAAAAGAAATGCTTTCTCAAACAAAGCTTTCAACATTACTCAAATCGATACAGATGTAAAAGTTCTTGGATTAGCTAAAAACTCTTACGGAATTTTCGAAAGTGCAGGATCTGCGACTGAAGAAGATTTTAACCCAACAATTGGAGATAATGACTTTGGTGTAAAAGTAGATTCTGTTGAAAAAGTAAGCGGAAAAGTTTCTATCGCTGACGCAGATATCGTAGTTTCTGGCGGACGCGGCTTAAAAGGTCCTGAAAACTGGGGATTAATTGAAGATCTTGCTGCTGTTTTAGGCGCTGCAACTGCATGCTCTAAACCAGTTTCAGATTTAGGATGGAGACCTCACAGCGAGCACGTTGGACAAACAGGAAAACCAGTTGCAACAAACTTATACATTGCAGTAGGTATTTCCGGAGCTATCCAGCACATTGCCGGTATTAACTCATCTAAAGTAAAAGTAGTAATCAATAACGATCCTGAAGCGCCTTTCTTTAAAGTAGCTGACTACGGAATTGTGGGTGATGCTTTTGAAATTGTACCTAAATTAACAGAGAAATTAAAAGCTTTTAAAGCACAACATTCTTAATTCAAGAATTCTCTTTAAAAATATTGCTGCCTAAAAACAAGATATTGTATCTTTGTTTATAGGCAGCTTTTTTGTTCCATATTTTTTGATTAAAATTGCACTTTTATTTTCCAATCAGAAAAAGTATTAAAATGAGGCGCTAAGTGCCTTTTTTACAAACATATATGAGTCTAGTAAAACTATCTATAAAAGGAATTTCATACAGTCAAACTCAAAATGGTGCTTATGCCTTAATTTTGAACGAAGTTGACGGTGAAAGAAAATTACCTATCGTTATTGGTGCTTTTGAAGCCCAGTCGATCGCTATTGCCTTAGAAAAAGAAATAAAACCTCCTCGCCCTTTAACACACGATTTATTTAAAAATTTCGCCGAAAGATTTGATATAGTGGTAAAACAAGTTATCATTCATAAACTTGTTGATGGTGTTTTTTATTCTAGTTTAATCTGCGAAAGAGATAAAATCGAAGAAATTATCGATGCCAGAACTTCTGATGCCATTGCTTTGGCTCTGCGTTTTAATGCTCCGATTTTTACTTATAAAAATATTCTGGACAAAGCCGGAATTTATTTAAAATCGAATACTGCAGATTCTGATCAGGGTTCTCAGGAAATCGATGATGTACTTTCTAATCCGGAAACTTTTGGACACGAAGAAGAAAGCAATCAATCTGGCGACGTATATGCAAAACATAGCCTTCAGGAACTAAACGAGCTTTTAGATCAGGCCGTTTCTCAGGAAGATTACGAAAAAGCAGCAAAAATTAGAGACGAAATCTCGAAAAGATAATTTTAAGGCTGTATGCCATAAGTTTTAGGCTGTAAGCTTAAAGCGAAAAATATATAAAAACAAGTTTAAGCATTAGGAAAAAAAGCCTAAAGCTTAAAGCCTAAAGCTTAAAGCAATAATGAAGCAATACTTAGATTTAGTAAAACACGTTTTAGAAAACGGCTGTCAAAAAGGAGACCGAACTGGAACCGGAACCAAAAGTGTTTTTGGTTATCAAATGCGTTTTGATTTAAGTGAAGGTTTTCCAATGGTTACAACCAAAAAACTACATTTAAAATCCATTATTTACGAATTGCTTTGGTTTTTAAAAGGTGACACAAACGTAAAATATCTTCAGGAAAACGGAGTTAAAATCTGGGATGAATGGGCAGATTCTAATGGCGATTTAGGGCCGGTTTACGGGCATCAGTGGAGAAACTGGAACAGCGAAGAAATCGATCAGATTTCTGAATTAATCACAGAATTAAAAACGAATCCAAACAGCCGAAGAATGCTGGTTTCGGCATGGAATCCTTCGGTTTTGCCAGACACTAAAAAATCTTTTGAAGAAAATGTAGCCAATAATAAAGCGGCATTGCCTCCGTGCCATGCGTTTTTTCAATTTTATGTAGCAAGTCCAGATTTAGAAAAAGGAGAAACAAAAGGAAAATTATCCTGTCAATTGTACCAAAGAAGCGCCGATATATTTTTAGGAGTTCCTTTCAACATTGCATCTTATGCATTGCTCACCATGATGATTGCGCAAGTCTGTGATTTAGAACCAGGCGAATTCATTCACACTTTTGGTGATGCTCACATTTACAATAATCATTTTGAGCAATTGGAACTGCAATTAACACGCGAACCAAAACCATTACCAAAAATGATTTTAAATCCGGAGATTAAAAACATTTTTGATTTTGATTTTAATGACTTTACACTTTTAGACTACGATCCGCATCCTGCAATAAAAGGAAGTGTTGCAGTATAATTATAAAAAAATCCGCTTGAAATTATTTAAGCGGATTTTTTTATACAACTAATACACCATTTTCACTTCCGGCATAATCGTTCCATTTGTAAAAATCGGCTTCAGGGTCGTTAACATAAATACCGTCGATTACGTATTTAAATTCGTAAATCGCGTCTTTAACCAAATCATAAGTAGCTTTAAATGTTCCGTTTTTCAACTTGCTTAAAGCTCCTTCAGCTGCATCCCAGTTATTAAAATCTCCAACAACCGCTGCCGAATCAGCATCTTTGGCATCAATAGAAAATGTAACCTTAACCACTGGTTTCGTTTTAATAAATTGTTTCTTTAAAGACATAACTATTTAGTTTTTAGATTTATACCTCCTAAATTAAGTAAATTCCGTTAAACATTAGCTGCAGTCATAATCGATTTGCGATTATAGAAAAAACAGTTTGTTTTTTTAATAGAATCCATAATTTAAGGCCTCTAAAATTTTGTATTTCAAATTGAAAAGCCTTTTTGTAACAAATATTCTATACCCAAAATATTGTCTTTCAAAAATAAATTTTAACTTTATAATCTCATTTTTATCTTATGGAAAAAGAAGTGCACGAACAATATGAGTATGCCAGAAGACGATTAAGACAAAAAAAGGTTTTATATCTTCATTTTGTTCTTTTCCTGCTTGGAAGTTTATTTTTATTTATTGCCAATAGATTTTTTGGTTTTGGAGAAGGAACAACTCAAAACTGGTGTGTCTGGGGTATTACTATCTGGCTCTTTATTTTTATTTTACATTTCATAAAAGTGTACATAACAGACCGTTTTATGAATAAAAAATGGGAAAGAGAACAAATTGACAGACTTGTTGCGTTACAGCAAAAAAGAATAAGCCAATTAGAATCGAAAATAAACGAAGATACTGAGAATAAAATTTAGTTACAGCATACCATGATTATAATGATAGCGGCTGTTGCCGAAAACAATGCCCTGGGAAAAAACAATGAATTAGTATGGCACCTGCCAAATGATTTCAAAAGATTTAAATCCCTTACCACCAATCATCATATTATAATGGGGAGAAAAACTTTTGAAAGTTTTCCAAAGCCCTTACCAAACCGAACACATATTGTAATAACACGCCAAAAAGATTACAATCCGGAAGGATGTATTGTTGTAGACAGTATTGAAAAAGCTATTGCAGCCTGTCCAGAAAATGAAGATTCTTACATTATTGGCGGCGGCGAGATCTATAGTTTAGGTCTGCCGTATGCAGATATAATTGAACTTACTAAGGTACATCATACTTTTGATGCAGATGCTTTTTTTCCAAAATTCAGCAAAAGCGAATGGCAATTAGTCGAGTCCGAAGAAAATTTTAAAGATGAAAAGCATCTTTATGATTATACTTATGAAACTTACATTCGAAAATAAACAAAAAAAAACATCCTCTTTTGAAGGATGTTTTTTAAAATCGATTGATTTATCTTGACTCGCTCAAGAAATAGTTTTTGTAAAAATCACAAATGCCAAAGAAGCATTTGAAATAACTGAATAACATTAATGTTAAATTGAGACGAATCTCAAAAGACGCCTTTAATAACAAATACCACTAAGATATTAAAGGCAAGAAAATTAAAATTTCCAAAAACAAATTTAATCCTAAGAACGTACTTCGCACTTTTTAAAATAGTATTCCCCCAAGAACAACACTTTAAAAACTACTTACTTGAACAAATAATTGCCAGTGCAAAAAAAGCAACATTTGATTAAGTCAATTTGAATCTATCAACCTTTTAAAGTTTTTATCATTTTTTACTTCAACAAAGTTGTGCATAAAATCCCCATCACACAATACCCACTTTTAGTGATTTTTTTAAAATACCCACTTTTGGTGATGCCGAAAAAAAGCATCAACAGCTGATTTTGCTTGCTGCTTCAAAACATTTAATGACAATTTAAAAAACTCAATTACAGTTAATCTATATTGTTTATATTTGCGTAAATTATAATAATGTCTGAAAAAATAACCCCATATAAAGACTCTTCTTTAGGTAAAAAAGAGCAGGTTGCCCAAATGTTTGATAACATTTCTGGCAACTATGATAACTTGAATCGCGTGATTTCATTTGGTATTGATACTAAATGGAGAAAAAAAGTATTGAAAATAGTTTCTGATTCTAAACCTAAAATTATCCTTGATATTGCTACCGGTACAGGTGACCTTGCTATTCTAATGGCTCAAACAAAAGCTGAAAAAATAATTGGGCTTGATATTTCGGCTGGAATGCTTGAAGTTGGAAAAAAGAAAGTAGACGAAAAGAAACTATCGAATGTTATTGATTTAGTTTTGGGTGATTCTGAAAATATTCCTTTTGAAGACAATTACTTTGATGCCATTACGGTTGGTTTTGGAGTTCGAAACTTTGAAAATTTAGAAAAAGGTTTCGCTGAAATTTTACGCGTTTTAAAACCAAACGGAGTTTTCGTAATTCTGGAAACTTCTGTTCCGGATAAAACACCATATAAACAAGGATATAAATTTTACAGCAAAAATATACTTCCGGTTATTGGAAAATTGTTTTCAAAAGACAATTCAGCATACGGATATTTATCTGAATCTGCAGCTGCATTTCCTTATGGAGAAGCCTTAAACAATATTTTAAGAAAAACTGGGTTTATAGATGTTGTAGCAATGCCGCAAACTTTTGGTGTAGCAACCATTTATTCAGCATCTAAAAAATAGTATGAGAAAAATTGTAATCGTCATTTTATTATTAGTCTTAACGACAAAGGGATATTCTCAATTTGCTAAAAGCATGTTTAGCAAAGATCCTATTATAAACCTTGAAAACTGGCAGAAACAGCGCCTTTATTTTGGTTATTATTTAGGTTTTAACAGCTTCGACTTTAAATTCGATTACAAAACTCCTGTACAGGAAGATATTCAGGTAAAAAAAACAACCGGATTTAATGTTGGTGTTGTGGCTGATTTAAGACTGCAAGAGTACATTAATTTACGTTTTGAACCTGGTTTGTATTACACAAAACGTGATTTATATTTTCCGGGAGTTGGGAGCTTAGAAAAAGATTATTTAAGAGAAGTAAACAGTACTTATATTCACTTCCCTTTACTATTGAAATTTTCAGCACTGCGCACCGGAAACATTCGTCCGTATTTAGTTGGCGGTATGTCGACGACTTTAAATTTATCAAGTAATTCAAAATCTTCAGATGATAACTTCGAAGGAAAATTCAGGGTAAAACAATGGACAGCAGCCTATGAATTAGGTTTTGGAATTGATTTCTTTACAGAGTATTTTATTTTCTCACCTTCTGTAAGAGGAATGTTCGGTATTACTGATGAATTAATTCGCGATAAACCTATAAACGGCCCAAGTCCATGGACAGACAATATTGATTCTATGAAATCCAGAGCGATTTTAATAAATTTCACATTTCATTAAAACAAAATCTTAACTATTTCGTTTAAATTCACTAAGAATAATTGCTGTTGCTGTAGCTACATTTAAACTTTCGGTTTTTTGCAGCTCTCCAAATCTTGGAATTGTGAGTCGGCTGGTAACTGTTTTTTCAATTTCTGCCGAAATACCATTGGCTTCATTACCCATAATAATGATTCCGTTTTGAGGCAGATTAGATTGATAGATATTATCTCCGTCCATAAATGTTCCAAAAACAGGAAGTTTTGTCTGACTTATAAAAGCTTTAAGATCAGCATAATTTACGTTTACTCTGGCAATCGATCCCATTGTAGCCTGAACTACTTTTGGATTATAAATATCGACTGTTTCTTTAGAACACACTATTTGTCTGATGCCAAACCAGTCGCAAAGACGCATTATTGTTCCTAAATTTCCGGGATCGCGAATATCGTCTAAAGCCAGAATTAAGCCAGAATTAATAATTTGATTTTCAACAGGCATTTTAAAAACCGCCAGACAAGAATTTGGAGTTGTTAAAGCACTTATTTTTTTAAGTTCTTGTTCATTAATAAGAGTTCGTTTTGAAGATTGAACTTCTTCAAAATCATTTAACGTGGTGTATAAATGTTCTAATTCAAAATTGGATTGCAGCAATTCCTGAATTACTTTTACCCCCTCGGCAAAGAATAATTGATTTGCAAAACGCTGCTTTTTTTGATGTAAACCTGATATAAGCTTTATTTGGTTTTTACTAACCATAAAATAATGTACTTTTGAATTAAATATTAAAAAACACTTGAAAAATAATTCCACAAAAATAATAGCATTTATCCTAATAGCAATACTTATTTGCGCCTGTAATGCTGTAAAAAGAGTTCCGGATGGAAAAAACCTTCTTGTAAAAAATAATATTCTTGTAAATGGAAAGCCTACAAACGACGAAAACGCCTCCAACCAAATGTATCAAAAACCAAATGGTACACTTTTGGGCTACAAGCTTCGATTGAATTTATACAATCTGGCTAACTTAAATCCTGACTCAACTTATCAGGCAAAGTTTAAAAACCACCCTGGTTTATATGAGCGTCAGGCTAAATTTTTATCTGCAAAACAAGTAGACAGACTTGGACAGTCATTTTTATACAAAGGAATTCATGAATTCTTAAAAAGCACCGGAGAACCACCGGTAATAATCGACACATCAAAAACCAAAAAATCATTACTGCGTTTAAAATTCTACTATTTTAATAATGGATATTTTAATGTATCAACTGATTATACAATTGACAGCATCGCAAGAAAAAAAGCTCAGATAAATTACAATATTACAACCGGACCAGCTTATACGCTTGATACTATTAAAACCAAAATATCAACTCCTGCCCTTGATTCATTATATACAACAAACAATGAGCCGTCTTTTTTAAAATCAGGAAATCAATATAAAACTTCTGATTTTGAGGAAGAAAAAAACCGTTTGACTACTTATTTTAGAAACCACGGAGCCTATTTCTTCCAGCCGACTTATGTAACTTTTGACATTGATACCATTGGCAAAAAAAACAAGGCTGACGTAACTTTAATCATCAACAACAACAATATACAAGAAAGAGATTCCAGCAGAACAGAACCTTTTAAACTATACACTATCAGCGATGTAAACATTTACACTGATTATTCTCCAGCAAATGCAAAAAACAAAATCAGCGATAGTACAACATACAACAATTTCAATTTATACAGTTATAAAAAATTAAAATACAAGCCTCGCGCTATTACAGATGCGATTTTCATCAACAAGGGAAGTACTTTTTCGGATACGAGAACTACGCTTTCGTCTCGTTATTTAAACAATCTTAAAATCTTCAATTATCCTTCTATACAATACGAAGTAGACAAACGCGACTCGACTGCACAGTCTTTAATTGCTAATGTCTATTTAACACCACGAAAAAAATATAGTTTTGGAGCAACTTTGGATGTAACTCACTCTAATATTCAGGATTTTGGAATCGGGGCCAGTATTTCAGAAACCATTCGTAATGTTTTTAACAGAGCTGAAACATTAGAAATTTCAGCACGTGCTAATATTGGTTCGTCTAAGGACATGGCAAACCCTAACGACAACTTTTTTAACGTTTCGGAATATGGACTTGATTTAAAATTAAACTTCCCGAGAATTTTAATGCCATTTGGAACAGAGAAAATTATCCCTAAAAGAATGATTCCTTCCACAGCAATAGCGGCCGGTTTTTCAAAACAGCAAAATATTGGTTTGGATAAAGAAAACTTCACAGGAGGAATCTCTTATAACTGGTCTCCAAAAAGACACAATACTGTAAAATTTGATTTATTTAATGCTCAATATGTTCGAAATTTAAATCCGAATAATTATTTTAATGTTTATACATCTTCGTATAACGAATTAAACAATATTGCCAATACGTATAATGTTGATCCTTCAAATCTTGACAGCGACAATAATTTAACAATTCCTGACGGAGCTAACAATTTTACAAAAGAAGTATTAACAGGACAAACCGCTTTAACTCCGGGAACAGCAGAATACAAAGACGTAGAAAGTATTGAAGAAAGAAGGGTACGTTTAACTGAAAACGATTTTATATTAGCCTCAAGCTATACATTTACCAAAACCACTAAAAAAGATTTGGCCGATAATACCTTTTATCAGTTTAAAACAAAAATAGAATCAGCAGGAACTTTATTATCCGCTATTTCAAGCCTTTCAAATTTGCAAAAAAATGCAAACGGCAGTTATGAGATTTTTAATTTAGCTTATGCAGAATACATAAAAGGCGAATTTGATTATATCAAACATTGGGACTTTGGAAAAGAAAAAGTATTAGCCGTAAGAAGCTTTTTTGGAATCGCAATTCCATTTGGAAACTCAAATTACATTCCGTTTTCGCGAAGTTATTATTCTGGAGGATCGAATGACAACAGAGCGTGGCAGCCCTATTCACTTGGTCCAGGAAGCACAAATGCTTTAAACGATTTTAACGAGGCAAATATGAAAATTGCCCTTAGTGCCGAATTTCGTTTTAAAATCTTTGGGGATGTTAAAGGAGCTTTCTTTGCAGATGCCGGAAATATCTGGAATGTGCTCGATAATGTGATTGACGATAAGGCAAAATTCAACAACTTAAACGATTTAGATGAAATTGCTTTGGGTTCAGGATTTGGATTACGATACGATTTAAGCTTTTTTGTTATTCGTTTAGATTTAGGCTTCAAGACCTATAATCCGGCGCATCCAGAGGGAGACCGATGGTTTAAAGAATACAATTTTGGTCACTCGGTTTTAAATTTTGGGATAAATTATCCATTCTAATGCTAATTAATTCTTATTTTTGCAACCTAAAAACTAAAAACAACTATAAAAAAAATTACAATGGCACACAACATTAAACCGGGAGTAGCTACAGGAGATCAGGTTCAGGAGATTTTTAATTATGCGAAAGAAAAAGGATTTGCATTACCAGCAGTAAACGTTACTGGTTCTAGCACAATCAATGGAGTACTTGAAACTGCAGCAAAACTAAACGCGCCAGTTATTATTCAATTTTCAAACGGAGGAGCACAATTTAACGCTGGAAAAGGTTTATCTAACGCAGGCGAAAAAGCAGCAATCGCTGGTGGTATCGCTGGAGCAAAACACATCCACACATTAGCAGAAGCTTACGGTGCAACCGTAATTTTACATACTGACCACTGCGCAAAAAAATTATTGCCTTGGATTGATGGTTTATTAGATGCTTCTGAAAAACATTTTGCAGAAACAGGAAAACCATTATTTAGTTCTCACATGATCGATTTGTCTGAGGAGCCAATCGAAGAGAACATTGAAATCTGTAAAGAATATTTGGCTAGAATGAGTAAAATGGGAATGACATTAGAAATCGAACTTGGTATTACAGGTGGAGAAGAAGATGGCGTTGACAACTCAGACGTAGACAGCTCAAAATTATATACGCAGCCAGAAGAAGTAGCTTATGCTTACGAAGAATTATCTAAAGTAAGTCCTAAATTTACAATTGCTGCTGCTTTTGGAAACGTTCACGGTGTTTACAAACCAGGAAACGTAAAATTAACTCCAAAAATCTTAAAAAATTCTCAGGATTTCGTTCAAAACAAATTCAACACGGGCCACAACCCAGTAGATTTCGTTTTCCACGGAGGTTCAGGTTCTACACTTGAAGAAATCAGAGAAGGAATCAGCTACGGAGTTATCAAAATGAATATCGATACTGATTTACAGTTTGCATACACTGAAGGAATTCGTGATTATATGGTTAAAAACCTTGACTATTTGAAATCACAAATTGGTAACCCTGAAGGTGCTGATGCTCCAAACAAAAAATATTATGACCCAAGAAGATGGGTTCGTGAAAGCGAAGTAACATTCAACGCAAGACTTGAACAAGCTTTTGCAGATTTAAACAACGTTAACACGTTATAAAAAAGTATTCAGTTTACAGTTTTGAGTATTCAGTCTCTGAGTACTTAAAACTGAATACCACTGGACACTGAAATTTTTTATTACTGAACACTGAATACTAAAAAAATGGCTTGGTTTAAAAGACAAGAAAAAGGGATTACGACCGCGACAGAAGACAAGATGGACGTTCCGAAAGGATTGTGGTACAAATCTCCTACTGGAAAAATTATTGATGCAGACGAATTAGCGAGAAACTTATTTGTTAGCCCTGAAGATGATTTTCACGTTCGAATTGGAAGCGCAACCTATTTTGAAATTTTATTCGACAACAACGAATTTGTTGAGTTAGATAAAAACATGACATCAAAAGATCCTCTGCATTTTGTGGATACAAAAAAATATGCAGAACGATTAAAAGATGTAATGGAAAAAACTCATCTTAAAGACGCTGTACGTACGGGAGTAGGAAAATCTAAAGGAAAAGAACTTGTAATCTGCTGCATGGATTTCGCCTTTATTGGTGGTTCTATGGGAGCGGTTGTAGGCGAAAAAATCGCAAGAGGTATTGATCACGCGATCAAAAACAAACTTCCTTTTGTAATGATTTCTAAGTCTGGTGGAGCTCGTATGATGGAAGCTGCTTATTCTTTAATGCAATTAGCAAAAACGTCTGTAAAACTAGCTCAATTAGCTGAAGCTAAATTACCTTATATTTCTCTTTGTACAGACCCAACAACGGGTGGAACAACTGCATCTTACGCAATGTTAGGAGATATCAACATCTCTGAGCCGGGTGCTTTGATTGGTTTTGCTGGTCCGCGTGTTGTTCGTGACACTACAGGAAAAGATTTACCAGAAGGTTTCCAAACTGCTGAGTTTCTTTTAGAACACGGTTTCTTAGACTTTATCACGCCAAGAAAAGAATTAAAAGATAAGATCAACTTATATATCGATTTGATTCAGAATAATACAATTAGATAGTTTTTGAACTTCTAAAACATATAAAATCCCATTTGCTTCGGCTTATGGGATTTTTTTTTATTTCTCATTAGAATAAACTAAATCAGCCAGCTTTTTTCAAATCCTTTTTCAATTCTTTTTCAGCAATTTTAAAAGCCAACTTCTCACGCCAAACAGCATAACGTTCTCTAAAAACTATTTTTATAGCACTATCTACTGCTCCATGCATAAATAAACTCCAAACACTGGCCATTTTTCGGGTAATGGATGAATCCCAGGCGCGAAGACTTAGAGAAAAAGAACCATCAATATAACGCATCCAGTGCCACATTCCAGTGGGCATAAATAAAGTATCTCCGTGTTCCAGAAAAACTTCATAACCTTCTACACCTTTTAAAGCAGGAAATTTTTCGAAATCAGGATTAGCAACATCGTAATCTTCTAAGGCATAAGTTGTATTTGGAACACAGTAAAGTCTTTTTTTCCATTTATTATCAAATAGTATAATATGTTTTCGCCCTCCAAAATGAGTATGAAAAAGATGAGGCAAATCAATATCATAATGCAAAAATGTAACAGCCTGCGAGCCTCCAAAAAACATAGCAGGCATGCTTTCTATAAAACCACCCATTAATTCTTTGGGGATTTTTACATCGTTAATTAACTCAGGTCTGTGTTTAAAAAGATTAAAGAAGAAAATACGTAATTGTGTGGGTTCTCTTTTTATCAAATCAAGGTAGTCGCCAAACTTCATACTGGCAATAGAAGCATTAATTATTTTTGCAGGATCTGCTTTAGAATTATCAACTAACTTTACTTCAATATCTCCCGCAATCTGCTTAAAATAATCAGTAGACCATTTTTCTCTTGCAGGCCAGTCTTTTGTTAATCCTTTTATAATTAGAGGTTTTCTTTTATCTAAATAATTCTTTTTAAAATCATCTCTAGAAATAGATTCAACAGTATCAACGGTTTTTAGGATAAAGCTCATTTCTTTATTGATTTAAGTTAAATTGCATACTTGCCAAAATACTTAACTATTTCTAGTCATTGAACCATCACATAAAATAACTGCCTTTTACATTCCGGTACGGATTGCTTCAACAGGATCTAGATTTGCGGCCGAAATTGCAGGCAGAATTCCTGAAATTAATCCGATAAGTGCCGCTAAACCAGTTCCTAAGAGTATATTTCCCATACTCAAAACAAACTCAAAGTCAAGCACTTTCGTTAAAACTAAAGCAATTCCCCAAACCATTAACAATCCAATTATCCCTCCAATTACAGACAGAATTATGGCTTCAAACAAAAACTGAAACAAAATAAATCGGTTTTTAGCCCCTAATGATTTTTGAATCCCAATTAAGTTGGTTCTTTCTTTAACCGAAACGAACATAATATTCGCAATTCCGAAACCTCCGACTAAAAGAGAAAATCCGCTGATAATCCATCCTACAACATTCATTTGACCTAAAATACCATCTATAAAATCAGTAAAACCTGAAAGTACATTTATAAAGAAATTATCCATTTCTCCCGCTTTCATTCCACGAATCGCCCTTAGTTTTTGCGCGACTTCCGCTTTGTAGGCGTCCATATCTACACCTTTTGTCGGTTTTAAAACAATAACCGGAGTCATAGCATCGCTGTCGCCATACATTCGACGTAAAAAATTTGCCGGCAGATAAACAGATGTATCGTTGCTGTCTCCAAAAAAACCAGCCCCTTGTTTTACAATTACACCAATTACAGTAAAGCGCTGGCCGTAAAGACGTATGTTTTTTCCTATTGGATCGCTCGACCCAAAAAGCCCTTCGGCAATATCATATCCTAAAACAATAACGGCGGTTCCTGAATTCGACTCAGATTCATTGTAGAATCTTCCTTTATCAAAACTCAATCCGTCAATATCGACCATTTCGAACGAAGACGGAACAATATTTACATCGGCAACAGTTTTCGAATCGTATTTTAAAGTTTCATGATTTACAAAAAGCTGGTAACCCACCTGATTGGTATTATTCATAGAGTTTTTTAAACCTATGTATTCATCATATTTTACATTTGGAAATTGTTCTCTTTTCCATTGCGGAATTTCAGACGGTCCAAAGCAGTATTTCATTAAATAAATCGTATTTTTATCTAAGCTGCTCAAATCTTTAGAAATCTTTTTATCTAAAGAATCAACAGCGGCGAGGACGGCAATGATTGAAAAAATACCAATTGTAACACCAAGCAGCGACAATAAAGTACGTAATTTATTATTTCGTAAAGCGTTTATGGCAAAGCTCAGACTTTCTTTTAATAATCTTAGATAAAGAAGCATATAATAGTATTTTTCAATAAAGTAAAATTCAATATTTTAAAAACAAAAACCTAATAAAAGTTAACTTACTCATCAGTAGATTTTTTTAAGAGATTGTTACACTAAATCTTTTAAAATAATATATAAAAAAACTACTTTTGCAGTCTGAAAATCATAACTACACAATGAGCACAACTAAAAAAATACAATCAGCGTTAATATCTGTTTTTTCGAAAGATGGATTAGAGCCAATCGTTAGAAAATTACACGAGCAAAACGTAACACTTTACTCAACCGGAGGAACAGAAGAATTCATTAAAAACCTTGGAATTCCGGTAGTTCCGGTTGAAGATATTACTTCTTTCCCTGAAATTCTTGGCGGAAGAGTAAAAACATT
Organism: Flavobacterium johnsoniae; assembly: GCF_001879205.1. Taxonomy (GTDB): domain Bacteria; phylum Bacteroidota; class Bacteroidia; order Flavobacteriales; family Flavobacteriaceae; genus Flavobacterium; species Flavobacterium johnsoniae_A. Next base: position 696,502 of record NZ_MLFK01000005.1, on the reverse strand, counting down.
ACATCCGAAAATTTTTGGTGGAATCCTAAACCGTCAGGACAACGAAAGTGATGTACAACAAATGAAAGAATTTGATATTCCTCAAATTGATTTGGTAATTGTTGATTTGTATCCTTTTGAAAAAACTGTTGCTTCTGGTGCAAGCGAACAAGATATTATTGAAAAAATTGATATTGGCGGTATTTCACTAATTCGCGCTGGTGCAAAAAACTTCAAAGACACTGTAATTGTGGCTTCGGTTAACGAATACAGCTTACTTTTGGATTTGATTACAGAACAAAATGGTTCTACAACTCTTGAAAACAGAAGATTATTAGCAACGAAAGCGTTCCATGTTTCATCTCATTATGATGGTGCAATTTTCAATTACTTCAATACAGATGAAACTATCTACAAAGAAAGTATTGCTGATGGTCAAGTTTTAAGATATGGAGAAAACCCGCATCAAAAAGGTTTTTTCTTTGGAGATTTTGATGCTATGTTCAAAAAAGTTCACGGAAAAGAGCTATCGTACAATAACTTATTAGATGTAGATGCGGCTGTAAACTTAATAAATGAATTTAAGACAGACGGTCCAACATTTGCTATTTTGAAACATAATAACGCTTGTGGGTTAGCTTCAAGAAAAACAATCAGCGAAGCCTATTTAGCAGCTTTGGCTTGTGACCCAACATCTGCTTTTGGTGGAGTTTTAATTGCAAATACCAAAATTGACTTAGCAACAGCGCAGGAAATTAACAAATTATTCTGCGAAGTCGTAATCGCTCCAAGTTATGATGATGAAGCAATTACAGTTTTACAAGAAAAGAAAAACAGAATTATTTTAGTTCAAAATGAAGTTGAATTACCTTCAAGACAAGTTAGAACATGTCTTAATGGTTTGTTAATTCAGGACAGAAATAATATTACAGATAATAAAGAGCATTTAAAAACCGTTACAATTACAGAACCTACTGCTCAGGAGATCGAAGATTTGATCTTTGCTTCAAAAATTTGCAAGAATACAAAATCAAACACAATTGTATTTGCGAAAAACGGAACATTGATTTCTTCAGGTACAGGTCAGACTTCAAGAGTTGACGCTTTAGTACAAGCTGTTGACAAAGCAAAAGCTTTTGGATTTGATTTAACCGGTGCTTCGATGGCAAGTGATGCATTTTTCCCATTTCCGGATTGTGTAGAATTAGCTAAAAAAGCAGGAATAACAGCTGTAATTCAGCCTGGAGGTTCAATAAAAGACGAATTAAGTATAAATTATTGCAATGAAAATAATCTTGCAATGGTATTTACAGGAACTCGTCATTTTAAACATTAATTTGTTTAACTTTGTTCGATAAATAATTTATAACATTTTAAACCCCTAAAAAACTTATGGGATTTTTTGATTTCATGACCGAGGATATTGCGATAGACCTTGGAACCGCAAACACTTTAATCATACATAATGATAAAGTTGTTATTGATAGTCCGTCTATCGTTGCACGTGATAGAGTATCAGGCAAAATCATTGCTGTTGGCAAAGAAGCCAACATGATGCAAGGTAAAACGCATGAAAACATCAAGACCATAAGGCCTTTGAAAGATGGTGTAATTGCTGATTTTGATGCTTCGGAAAAAATGATCAATATGTTCATTAAAAGCATTCCTGCATTGAAAAAAAGAATGTTTACTCCAGCTTTACGCATGGTAGTTTGTATTCCTTCCGGTATTACTGAAGTGGAGATGAGAGCGGTAAAAGAATCTTGTGAAAGAGTAAACGGAAAAGAAGTTTATTTGATTCATGAGCCAATGGCAGCCGCAATTGGTATTGGTATCGATATCATGCAGCCAAAAGGAAACATGATTGTTGATATTGGAGGTGGTACAACAGAAATTGCAGTTATCGCATTAGGCGGAATCGTATGCGACAAATCTGTAAAAATTGCAGGTGACGTTTTCACAAATGATATCGTTTACTACATGCGTACACAACACAACCTTTTTGTGGGAGAAAGTACTGCTGAAAAAATAAAAATTCAAATTGGAGCGGCTATCGAAGATTTAGACGGACCGCCGGAAGATATGTCAGTTCAAGGTAGAGATTTACTTACTGGTAAACCAAAACAAGTAGATGTTTCTTACCGCGAGATCGCAAAAGCGTTAGACAAATCTATTCAGCGTATCGAGGATGCAGTAATGGAAACATTATCTCAAACCCCTCCCGAATTAGCTGCTGATATTTACAATACGGGTATCTATTTAGCAGGCGGAGGATCTATGTTAAGAGGTCTTGACAAACGTATTTCTCAAAAAACAGATTTACCTGTTTACATTGCCGAAGATCCATTAAGAGCAGTTGTTCGCGGTACAGGAATGGCTCTTAAAAACATTGCAAAATTTAAAAGTATCTTAATCAAATAAGATTCAAAAATAACAATCAATATACTTTTATAAGGGTCAATTTTTTAATATTTGACCCTTGTAAAGTTTGAAACCTTAAAGCATATCCTGAAACAAAATAACCAGACACGAAATGCAGCAAATTTTTAATTTCATTATAAGAAACAGTAATCGATTGCTGTTTTTGCTGCTTTTAGGTATTTCGTTGACTCTCACAATTCAATCGCATTCCTACCACAGAAGCAGAGTAATCAGTTCAGCTAACTTTTTAAGCGGAGGTGTTTATGAAAGAATTAATCGTGTAAACGAATATTTGAATTTAAGAACTGAAAATGATGAGCTTGTACTCGAAAACGCAAGGTTAAAAAGTCTTTTATTCAATAAAGAAGACACAACAAAAGCACCATTGCCAGATAGTATTAAAGGAGTAAAACCTGCTGATATTATTGTTTCGAAAGTCATCCATAATTCATACAATACACACGAAAACTTTATCACACTGAACTCCGGAAAAAACGAAGGGGTTAAGCCAGATATGGGCGTTATTAACAGTTTGGGGATCATTGGAGTTGTAGACAATACTTCGCCAAGATATTCTACTGTTGTGAGTATTTTGAATATGAAATCGCAGATTAATGCCAAATTAAAGAAAACAAATCACTTTGGATCTTTAACCTGGGACGGAAAAAGCACTGGATTTGTACAACTGGAAGATGTTCCTAGATTAGCATCTGTAAGAAAAGGAGATACTATTGTTACCGGAGGACAGTCTGTTATTTTCCCTGAAGGAATTAACATTGGTACAGTAGAAAACATATACAAAAAAGAAAATTCAAGTTTTTACGTAATAAGGGTAAAATTGTTTAACGACATGACAAACCTGGGTCACGTATATATTATCAAAAGTAAAGACAGGGAAGAACTTATTAATTTAGAAAAGAAAAGTAAGGAAAAAGATGAATAGCGCTTTATTAGTAAATATTTTTCGATTTATTATGTTGCTGTTAATTCAGGTTGTTATTTTTAACAACATGAATTTTTTAGGATACATAAGTCCTTTTCCGTACATCTTATATATTATTTTGTACCCTGTAAACAGTAACAGAGCGGGACTAATTATCTCCAGTTTTCTATTAGGATTAGTAATGGATATGTTTTGTAATTCTGGCGGAATCCATGCAACAGCCTGCGTAATTTTAGCTTACTACCGACCGTATATCTTTAAATTTTCATTTGGATTAAGTTATGAATATCAAACTATTAAACTGAATGAATCTTTAACTCCTGAGCGATTTTCGTTTATATTAGTTTCTGTTTTATTACATCATATTGTACTATTTACATTAGAAGCTTTTCAGTTTAAGTTTATAATAGATATTTTACTGCGAACACTGTTCAGCACCATTTTTACCATAATCACTTCCATTATAATAATTTATCTTATTAAGCCCAATAAACGATGAGAAAAGTTCTGCTGCCCTCTTTAATTATCATTGCAGCATCTTTGCTAGTGATGCGGATATTTTATCTGCAGATTATTGATGATTCGTTTAAATTGAAATCAGAAAACAATGCGATAAAAAAAGTCTACGACTATCCGGAACGTGGTTATATTTATGATCGAAATGGCAAACTATTAGTTGCTAATCAGGCATCATACGATATCATGGTTATCCCGAGAGAAATTGGAAAAGACCTTAATATCGAAGAATTTTGTGCGCTTCTAAACATTACCCGTGAGGATTATGAAAAAAGAATTGCAAAGGCAAAAGTATACAGCCCTAGATTACCATCTGTTTTCTTATCGCAGTTAAATAAAAATGAATTCGCTGCTTTTCAGGAAAAAATTAGAAAATACGAAGGTTTTTATTTTCAAAAACGTTCACTTCGTGATTATGAAGTAGATTATGGCGCTAATATTTTTGGTTTTATCACACAGGTTAACGAAAAATTAATAGAAAAAAATCCATATTACAATAGCGGGGATTTAATTGGACAACAAGGTGTAGAACAAAGTTATGAAGAAATTTTACGAGGAATAAAAGGTGTAAAATACATTCAGAAAGATAAATACAACCGAGAAATTGGTCCTTATAAAGAAGGAAAATACGACACGATCGCCGTAGCTGGAGAAGACATCAATATAACTATTGATGCCGAACTTCAAAAGTACGGTGAGGAACTGATGATCAACAAAAGAGGTGGTATCGTAGCTCTTGAGCCTAAAACAGGAGAAATCCTAGCATTAGTTACTGCACCTTCTTACGATCCCGGTATTATGGTTGGACGTCAAAAATCTAAAAATTACACGTTATTATATCGCGATTCTATAGCAAAACCATTATACGATAGAGGCCTTTTAGCGGAGTACCCTCCAGGTTCACCTTTTAAAATCCTGACCGGCTTAGTTGCGCTTCAAGAAGGAGTCGTAAATGAGCAAACAACTTTTATGTGCCATCACGGTTTTAGTTATGGAGGTGGTCGCTTTATGAAATGTCACGGTTTTGGGCCTCACCAACTGCACAACGGGATTTACAACTCTTGCAACACTTATTTCGGACAAGCTTACATGCTTACCATTAACAAGTATAAAGATCCGGGACAGGCTGTTGATGTTTGGAGCGGTCACGTAAAAAGTTTTGGATTAGGCCAATTTATGGGTTACGATTTACCTACTGGAAAAAGAGGTAACATTCCAACTTCTAAAACCTATAAGAGAATTTACCCTAATGGCGGATGGAGAAGCTCAACCATTGTATCAAATGCAATTGGTCAGGGAGAGGTTTTAATGACACCTATTCAGTTAGCTAATATGATGGCTACTGTCGCAAATCAGGGTTATTATTATACTCCTCACATCATTAAAAAAATTGAAGGAGAAAAAATAGACGAAAAGTTCACCACAAAGCACGTGACTACGATTGATCAAAAATATTTCCCGCCAGTTATCAGCGGACTGTTTGACGTTTACAACAAAGGTACAGCTTACAGTCTTAGAGTAGAAGGAATTGATATTTGTGGAAAGACAGGTACGGCAGAAAACTTTGCAAAAATCAATGGAAAGAGAACACAGCTAAAAGACCACTCGATATTTGTAGCCTTTGCACCAAAAGACAATCCAAAAATTGCCATTGCAGTAATGATTGAAAATGGTGGTTTTGGAGCAACAGTTGCAGGACCTATTGCAAGTTTGATGATCGAAAAATATTTAAGAAAGAAAATAACAAGAACTGATTTAGAAATTCGTGTTTTAAATAAAAGCTTAGCCAGCGAATATGCTAAATTAGGCGGAATGAATGAGGCAAGAGCGATCGAAACCACACCAAAAGATTCAGTATTAAAAGCTAAAATTGTTACTCCAAAAGCACCAATTACAGCTCCAAAAACAGAAGTTAAGAAAACAACAATAGACACTACTAAAAAGAACTAACAAGATTATTTCAAATGAAAAATCAAAGTGTAAAAAATAACATCGACTGGATAAGTGTCTTTATCTACATTGCGTTGGTAACATTAGGGTGGCTGAACATTTACTCTTCTTCGTTATTATCCACTGATGGAACATATCAAAAACAATTAATTTTTATTGGATGTACCATTCCACTAATTTTTGTTGTGCTTTTTGTTGATGGAAAGTTTTACGAAAAATACGCCAGTATAATCTTTGTCGTTTCGCTAGTATCTTTAGCCGGATTATTTTTATTCGGAAAAACTATTGCCGGTCAACGATGCTGGTATGCTATTGGAAGCTTTACCCTACAGCCTTCTGAGTTTGCAAAAGCCGCTACATCATTGGCATTAGCCAAATATTTAAGCGATACACAAATTAACCTTAAAGAAACCAATAGACAGTTACAAGCTTTGGCAATTGTATTTCTGCCGGTAATGCTTATTTTACCTCAGCCAGATCCGGGGAGTGCATTAATTTACAGCGTTTTTATTCTGGTTTTATTTAGAGAAGGACTTCCATCCTGGTATGTTTGGACAGGATTTATAACAATTTTATTGTTTGTACTAACTCTTATTTTAGAGCCATACGTAGTTATTTTAATTGCGCTGGGCGTTCTAATAATCATACACTTTAAAGGCCGTGCAGTTGACAGAAATGTTCTTTTAAGCGCAATTTTACTGGCATTAATTTCTGGTTTTGTCCTCTCTGTAGATTATGTTTTTGATAACGTTTTTAAGCAGCACCATAGAGATCGTTTCAATATTCTTTTAGGAAAAACAGTAGATATGAAAGGTATTGGTTATAATACCAATCAATCAGAAATTGCTATTGGATCTGGAGGATGGATTGGAAAAGGTTTTCTTGAAGGAACTCAAACTAAAGGAGGATTTGTTCCTGAACAACATACTGATTACATTTTTACAACCGTTGGTGAAGAATGGGGTTTCGCAGGTTCTTTGGTCGTTATTCTACTTTTTACCGGTTTGTTTTTAAGGGTAATTTATTTAGCCGAGAGGCAAAAAACTAAATTCAGCCGGGTTTACGGCTACTGCGTCGCCGGAATTTTATTCATACACTTCTTTGTAAACATTGCCATGGTTATTGGTATTTTCCCAACAATTGGGGTGCCTCTGCCCTTCTTTTCTTATGGAGGTTCAGGACTTTGGGGATTCACCATTTTATTGTTTATCTTCCTTAAAATGGATGCCAATAAAGTGAATGAATGGTAGATTAAATTCCAAATTTCGATCCAAATAATGCTCTGCATTGCATAGCAAATAATTAATACAAAGGCTTTAACTCAGATTTTTCACTAACTGAATTAAAGCTTTTTTTCTTTTTATATTTCCTTTTCATTCATCATTCATTACATTGACCGCATTTTCAACTGTTAAGTTCTGGTACATATCCAAGATATACCAATCTAAACCTCACAGTTAAAACCCTGCTTCCTACTATAAAAAATAGACAGATTTCATATTTGGAAAACAAGCATAAAAAAAGTCCGAAGTATAAACTTCGGACTTTTTTATTTTTTATCTTAATTATATTTTTTCGACTGGTTTCTTCTTCAAAAGTTTAACCAGAACAGGGAATGTAGATATTATAACAATTATAATAATGATATATTCAATGTGGTGCTTTAAATCAATCCCTTGTTTTAGGAACACTCCGTACAAATAATGTCCGGCAAATATTAAAATAAACGACCACAAGAAAGAACTCAAGATATTATAAAACATAAACTTCTTTTTATCCATAGAAACTATCCCCGCAATAATTGGCGCAAAAGTTCTAAAGATTGGCAGGAAACGAGCATAGATAATGGCTTTACCTCCGTATTTTTCAAAGAAATCTTTTGATTGTAAAAGGTATTTCTTTTTAAACCAAAATGTATCTTCTTTTTTAAACAAATAGTAACCACTTTTTGCTCCAAACCAGTAACCAGTCATATTACCCAAAACTCCCATAACTGCAACAGCTATAGAAAGTAAAAACACATTTAAAAAGTCACTTGGAATATAAACCACATTTTGAATTAGATCGCGGCTATAAATACCAGCTAAAAAAAGCAAACTATCTCCTGGTAGAAAAAAACCTGCAAAAAGTCCTGTTTCTGCAAAAACAATAAACAGAACAATAAACAGCCCAATTTGAAACCCTCCGATACTTAAAGTTATATAAAATTCAGGGTTTATTAACTGGGTCCAATCAAAATTACTCATAAATGAATTTGGTTATATTTATAAGTTCGTGAAATTAACAATAATTTGCCTTAACCACAATTAAATGCCATATTTTAAAGATAAATTAACTATTAAAAAAGCCCGAGTATAAACTCGGGCTTTAAAAATTATTTTTCTCTTTCGTACTTACAGCAAGAATGCAGGTTTTCATAATCAACATCAGTGGCTTTAACCTCCTTAGTATCATGTCCTGCTTTTGCAACCGCAGCATTCAAATCAGCTGTAGAAGACTTCTCTTCATTTAAAATTACAGCCAGTTGATGCGAGCTGATATCCCAGGTTGCAGTCTTTACACCCGGAACGCCGTACGCTGCTTTTTCAATACGTTTTTTACATTGTTCGCAATTACCGTTTACCTCGGTTGTATATTTTAAATTCTTGTTCTTTTTAGTTTGAGCCTGAGCTGAAAATCCTAAAAAAGTGATCATAGCGATTAAAATCAAATTTCTCATTTCGTCTATTATTTAGTTGTTATAAATTGTTATTGAATACTTATTTTATCTTAAATCGTAATCCTGCGTAATACATTTGTCCAAAAATCGGCGCATAAGCTACAGAAGCATCAAAATTTGGTCCGAAAGGATCATTTGCACCTAAAATTGCTTTTTGCTGTTTGTAGTTCCCAATGTTCTCTCCTCCCAGATATACTTCAAAAACAGATGAAAATACTCTTGTAACCTGAGCATTCATTACTGCATAGGAAGGTGAAAAATCAGGAAACTGATCTTCTGCCGGATTTGTGGCTGTATAAGGAAGCTGCTGTTTGCCTGACCAGTTAAAAGTAAAATCAAACTTCCATTGTTTGTCATTGTTCATCGTTGTTTCGTATTCTAAATTCCCAAGAAAACGATGTTTTGCTTGAAGCGGACGTTGGAATGTTCCTCTTAAATAATCCGTTTGAATGTCATAATATTTATAAGCTGTTCTTAAATTCAAATTATGAATTAACTCATAATTAAACTCAACCTGAAGGCTGTTTGCAAAAGAGTTTCCTTTTAAATTATAAAACAAAACATCCTGCGGACTCTGCATTATATCAACAACGGCCTGATTTTGAAAATCGGTTCTGTAGAAATCAAATCCCGCTTCGGCATTTTTATTGAAAATTCTAAACTTCTGCGAAAAGCTAATCCCATAATTCCAGGCAATTTCTGGATTTAAACCATAAATTTTTCCGTTATTATCTAAAATTGAAAATGTTCGTGAACTCGCAAAAAGCTGCTGGTTCTCTGCAAAAATATTAGCCGAACGTTTTCCTCTTCCGGCAGAAAAACGAATTACTCCATTTTTCCAGGGATTGTATCGCACATGAAGTCGAGGTGTAGCAAAAAAACCTAACCGATTGTGATTATCTACCCTTCCGCCTAAAATTATGCTGAAGTTATCTGTATTATCATAAGTATACTCAAAGAATGCTCCAACCGAATTATCGATTCGGCTGTAATCAGTAATATTCACAAATTCCTGATATTGATCGTAAGAAAAATTCAATCCAGTAGTAAACTTATGCATCGTATTGTTGATAATCGAATTGAAAATTAAATTCGAATAAAAACTATTCTGCTTAATATCATATTGATTTAAACCAAAATAAGAATCTTGTTTATGACTATTGAAAGCGTTCTGAAAACCAATACTCTGATAGGGCATATCTTTAAAAACATATCCTATTTTAGTCGAAACATCAAAACGTTCTGTATTGATTTCAGATCCCCAATGATTGGTTGTCCCGCGGTCACGGTCTTTATCAAAATCAACTTCACCGGTTTGTTTTTTATCATTCATATACCTGAAATTGATAAAACTTACCAAACCACTTTCCGGATCATAATATTGATAACGATTTAAAACATTGATTTGTTTCCCTAACGGATTGTCCAGAAAGCCATCATTGTTCATGTCATTTTTTGCCACACGTGCATTTCCGTGCACAAACAAACTTGTTGCCCACTTATCTGATATTCTTTTATTGAAATGGGTATTCAACTCAAATCTAGAGTCTGTAGAACCATACGCATTCAAAAAAAACGGAACGTCATTTAACGGCTTTAAAAGTTCAGTATTAATTTGTCCCGAAATACTTTCGTAACCGTTTATAACACTTCCGGCACCTTTAGTAATCTGAACACTTTCGATCCAGGTTCCCGGTGTAAAAGACAAACCATAAGCCTGAGAAGCTCCACGTACAGAAGGAATATTTTCTTCGGTAATCATTAAATACGGACTTGTTAAGCCCAGCATTTTAATTTGTTTGGTTCCCGTTAATGCATCTGAAAAATTCACATCTATTGATGGATTTGTTTCGAAGCTTTCGGCCAGATTACAACAAGCAGCTTTTAATAATTCTTTGCTTGTAATTAAAGATGTATTTGAAGTAAGCGTATACGATTTTTTAATTCCTTTTTGCTTTTTTGTAATTTTTACTTCCTCTAGATTTTCCTGTGAAAATGCAGAAACAGAGAGCAAAAACACCACAAAAAGCATGATATTTTTTTGCATAAAAAAAGATTTTAATGTTTTTAGAAATTTTTTGTTTAAAGTTTCTCAACTAAGAAACATTTAAACAACAAGGTACAAGCCATACAAAGAAGGCTTGATTCTAAAAAATTAAAATCAGGAGTAAAAAATATATTGATTATATAGTTTGAATAAAGGGGGCGCATTCGCATCAGAATAATACGAAATGATTTGATTGTTTTTGAAATTTGGAATTGACAAAAACGTAATTGGTTTGTATTCCTGAATTACTGCCGGAAATGCAAGCTGGAAAAAGAAAATTTTAAAAGTAGCATCATCTGATTTTTTTTCAAGATGAACTACCTTATCCTTACAGCAGGAAGATTTTTCCTCTTTAGTATCGCAGCATTTTTTTTCGGGTGATGCAGAAACAGAAGTATTTAAAGAAACAGAAGCTATTTCTCCGCCGCAATAATGCACATCAAAAGCAAACCCAATGTTGGAAACCAACAATAGGAACGCTAGAAATAATACTGTGCACTTTTTAGTCATACGGCAAAAATACCTAAATTGTCTCGAATAAAAATCTAATAAAATGTTATTTTTTTAAATTTTGAAACTGATAGTAAAATGCCGGAATAAATAAAAGCACAAATATGGGCTGAATTATAAATCTGCGTATATAGAAAAGAAGCCAGCTATTTTCAGGGAAATAACCAACGATTATAAAAAACACTGCAAATAGTATTAACGCAAAAAAAACATATAAGAAAATACTAAATTTTAAAACTCCCTTATCCCTAAACAGAACATAAATTAATGCGATTGATAAAACTGTATTTAAAACAAAACGAAAAACCAAATTATAAAAAAGCTTAAATAATTCAACTTTTGGCAATGGTAAATTATTAGCACTAGATTCGAAATATTCCAAAAACGGATCGTAGAAAAGTGTTTTTTCAAAAGCTCTTATTAGACCAAAACAGAAAACAATCAGCACTGAAATGAAAATTTTTCCTTTTTGCTCTTTTAATTTACTTAGCATACTTTGAGAATTTATTAACCCAAATAACCCATAAAAGAAAAACCGAACCATAAATAGCTAACGGAAACAAAACACCATGCAAAAAGTGTGATTTTTCAGGAAAATGAAATAGCAGAACCGTTAACAATGCAATTCGAATTACGTTTAGAATATAAATAAAGACGATCCCAAACAGAATATAAAGCAGTGTAACTTTCGGCTTTCCGGAAAAAGCAAGTACAAAAGAGACGAACAAAATCATAACGCTTACTGCATTACATCCTTCAACTATCCGAATAATATATTTATTATTAAACCAAACCTCTAGCCACGGTGAAGAAAAACTTTTCTGAACTTTAATATCATAATCAAACAACAAAAGTAATTGTTCAACATTACGACCCACCCAATTTGTAACTGCATCCACTTCATCAGCTCTCAAGCTATTTAGATAAAACTTATACGCAACGGTAAGTGCAATATAAGCAGTAAAAAAAGTACCTATAAAAAGTAAAAACGGCTTGAATTGGATTAGATATTTTCTCAACAGATTTTTTTTTCAAATTTATGTATTTTTTGAGTTTAGCTTTAAATACTTTTGTATAAAATTTTCAAATCATGACATTTCAAGAATTACAACCAAAAATAAGCGCTATAGTAGCTGAAAATAACAAAGTTAGAGACGAAAAACTATTAGCCATCTGCCAGCTTTTAAACGAAAATGTAGAATATTATAATTGGGTAGGATTTTATTTTGCAAACCACGAAAACAAAACACTTCATTTAGGACCTTATGTTGGTGCCGAAACAGATCATACTGTTATTCCTTTCGGAAAAGGGATCTGCGGTCAGGTTGCCGAAAGTAATGCTAATTTTGTAGTGCCGGATGTTAAAGCACAAGACAATTATATTGCCTGCAGCTTAACGGTAAAATCTGAAATCGTAGTACCATTATTTGTAAACGGAGTAAATATTGGTCAAATTGATATTGACAGCCATGTTATCGATCCTTTTACAGAAGCTGACGAAAGATTTTTGGAGTTTGTAAACCAAGAAGTTGCTAAACTATTCTAAAAGAACTATTTTTAATATAAAAAATAGGTCTAAATGTATAGAACCGTAATCCTCTTATTTCACCTTATCTTTTCAGTAAGCCTATTTGCGCAAATTAATGTAGTTTCAAAGAAAATTTTTCTGGACTCATTAAATCACGAGACTGTGCCCGAAAATTACAGTTACACCAGAGTAATTACAAATTATTCTCAAAAAAGCGTTCGTTATGTGGTAACTGATTTTTACAAAAACGGAAGAAAGAAAATGACAGGAACAACTTTAGACCGAGATGTTTTAAAAAAAGACGGAGAGTTTATTTACTATTATAAAAACGGAGCAAAAGAAGCTGTTGTAAATTATTCTGATGATCATAAATCGGGTAAGGAACTGAATTGGTACGAAAACCAAAGTAAAAAATCTGAAAAACAAAATTCGTGGGATCCCAAAACCAAAAAGGCCCAAACCTTGATTCTTAATTTTTGGGATGAAAATAAAAATCAAACTGTAATTGACGGTGAAGGAGAATATGAAGAAACCGATACGTTCATAACACAAAAAGGAACTATTAAATCCGGGCTGAAACAAGGTATCTGGCAAGGAACTGACCTTGCGCGTAAAATTACATTTACAGACAATTATGACAAAGGCATTTTAGTTTCAGGCACAAGCATAGACCAAAACAATGTAAAACTGTCTTATTCGTCTCTAAATGAAAAAGTAACAGGCAAAAAAGTCTCCAAATCACTAAAATAGAATTTCTTATCGTCTTATTTTTAGATTCTTTTATTTTTTTTTGATTTTTCTGTTTTTTTAATCTAATTTTGCACCCGTCTTACAAAAGTTGTATGACATACATAAAAATCATTAAATAATATTGGAATGTATTTAAGTAAAGAAAAGAAAGAAGAGATTTTCGCACAACACGGTGGTGCAACAAACACTGGAAGCGCAGAAGGTCAGATTGCATTGTTCACTTACAGAATCACTCACTTAACTGAACACTTGAAAAAAAATCGTCATGATTACAACACTGAGCGTTCTCTTGTACTATTAGTAGGTAAAAGAAGAGCTTTGTTGGATTACTTGAAAAAGAAAGAGATCAACAGATATCGTGAGATTATCAAAGTATTGAATATCAGAAAATAATCAATATAGAAAAGAGGTGCGAGAGTGCCTCTTTTTGTTTTTACATTACAAGCATTTTACAAGAAAAAAAGTTTGGTTTTTCATTGGGTTTTAGAAACAACAACTACACACACAACAACTACAACACAACTAAAACCCATTGTATAACCAATAAGGAAAAATTATGATTCCACAATTATTTGTAGAAAAAATCGATTTAGGTGATGGCAGAAGCATCACAATCGAGACAGGGCGTTTAGCAAAACAAGCAGATGGTTCTGTAGTAGTAAGAATGGGCGACACAATGATACTTGCAACAGCAGTTTCAGCTCGCACTTCTAACCCAGGCGTTGATTTTTTACCATTAACGGTAGATTACCGCGAAAAATTTGCAGCCGCTGGTCGTTTCCCTGGAGGTTTCTTTAAAAGAGAAGCACGTCCAAGCGACAGCGAAGTATTAACAATGAGATTAGTTGACCGTGTTTTACGTCCGCTTTTCCCAGACGATTACCACGCTGAAACACAAGTTATGATTCAATTAATGTCTCATGACGAAACTGTTATGCCAGACGCTCTAGCAGGTTTAGCAGCATCTGCAGCATTAGCTGTTTCTGATATACCTTTTTATAACTTAATTTCTGAAGTACGTGTTGCACGTATTGACGGAAAATTTGTTATCAACCCAAGTAGAGAAGAATTAGAAAAATCTGATATCGATATGATGATTGGAGCTTCTATGGATTCTGTTGCAATGGTTGAAGGTGAGATGAAAGAAATCTCAGAAGCAGAAATGGTAGAAGCTATCAAATTTGCTCACGAAGCTATTAAAGTTCAAATTGTTGCTCAACAAAAATTAAGAGCAGCGGTTGGTTCTCCAGAATACAGAACTTACGAAGGAGAAATCGAAGACGAAGCTGTTTACGCAAAAGTAAAAGCTGCTGCTTACGATAAATGTTATACAATTGCACAAGAAGCATCTGGAAAAAGCGAAAGAGGCGAGAAATTTGCTGCTGTAAAAGAAGAAGCAAAAGCTTTATTTACTGAAGAAGAATATGCTGAAAATGCAGATTTAGCTGGTTTAGTAGGGAAATATTTCTACAAAACAAATAAAGAAGCCGTTCGTAATGTGATCCTTGAAAAAGGAATTCGTTTAGACGGAAGAAAAACTACAGAAATCAGACCAATCTGGTGCGAAACAGATTACTTACCAAGAGTTCACGGTTCTTCTTTATTTACACGTGGAGAAACTCAGGCTTTGGCAACTGTAACTTTAGGAACCTCTAGAGAAGCTAACCAAATTGATTCTCCATCTGAACAAGGTGAAGAGAAATTCTACTTACACTATAACTTCCCTCCTTTCTCTACTGGTGAAGCAAAACCACTAAGAGGAACTTCAAGAAGAGAAGTTGGTCACGGTAACTTAGCTCAAAGAGCATTAAAAAATATGATTCCTGCAGATTGTCCTTATACAATTCGTGTTGTTTCTGAAGTTTTAGAATCTAACGGTTCTTCTTCTATGGCAACAGTTTGTGCCGGAACAATGGCGTTAATGGATGCTGGAGTTCAAATGGTAAAACCAGTTTCTGGAATTGCTATGGGATTAATTACTGACGGAGAAAAATTTGCTGTATTGTCAGACATTTTAGGTGATGAGGATCACTTAGGAGATATGGACTTTAAAGTAACTGGAACTGCTGACGGAATCACAGCTTGTCAAATGGATATCAAAATTGACGGATTACGTTATGATATCATGGAACAAGCTCTTAACCAAGCTCGTGACGGACGTATGCACATTTTAGGTAAATTAACTGAGACTATTGCAACTCCAAGAGCCGATGTAAAAGCACACGCACCAAAAATCATTACCAGAACTATTCCTGGAAACTTTATTGGAGCTTTAATTGGACCAGGTGGAAAAGTAATTCAGGAATTACAAAAAGCTACAGGAACAACTATTGTAATTAACGAAGTTGATGAGCAAGGTGTTATCGAAATTTTAGGTACAGATCCTGCTGGAATTGAAGCAGTATTAGCAAAAATTGCTTCTATTACTTTCAAACCACAGTTAGGAGAATCTTACGAAGTTAAAGTAATCAAAATGCTTGACTTTGGTGCTGTGGTAGAATATACTGCTGCTCCAGGAAATGAAGTATTGCTTCACGTATCTGAACTAGCGTGGGAACGTACTGAAAACGTTGCTGATGTAGTTAAAATGGGAGATGTATTCCAAGTAAAATACTTAGGAGTTGACCCTAAAACTAAAAAAGAAAAAGTGTCTAAAAAAGCACTTGTACCAAGACCTCCGCGCGAGGACAAAAAAGAGTAATCAGATCTTAGTTTACTAAAGGTTTATTCATAGAAAACCCCAGCTCATTTATTTGAATTGGGGTTTTTCGTTTTAAAAGCTTAATTATCCTAATTTAGGATTTCCCATTTTATGTAAATGTATAAAGTGAGAAAACATCATTTCAAACAATGTTTTATGATGGTATGGTTGCTTATACTCTTTTGTTGTTTCTTCAATTATTGCATTTATCTCGCTATAATTAGTGTGACAGATATTCGGGAAAAGATGATGAGCCGCGTGACAATTTGAGCCACCACTTAAAAATCTCGCCCAGCCCTTATTTGCATCCCAGTCACAACTTGTATGAAGTTGGTGAACAGCCCAGGTATGTTCCAGAAATTCCCCTTCGGGTTGAGGATAATCTGCTCCATCAAAAAAATGAGTTCCAACAAGCATAATTATAAATACCATAGATGTAAAACCACTTGCCGTTAGATAACTCAGTACAATGAAACTCCATGTAAAATCAGCATACAATAGAGGCACAAACAATACTAATGAAAAGTAAAATATCTTATATAAGATAAATCTAAAATACAGCTCCATTTTAGAAACACCTCTTTTCATCCAATCGTATTCATCTGAAAAAAGATATACCCAATCGCTCATAAAAACAGAATGCAATAAGGTGAACATGTATACAAAAGGCGCATAATAAGCCTGATACTTATGCTTGGGCTTCCATGGATGTGTTGGGCTTAACCTTAAAAAAGGATTTTTATCTATATCAATATCACTTCCTTCTACATTTGCATACAAATGATGTGAGCGAATATGTCTTAATCCCCAAAGCAAAGGATCAATTCCCACAGTAAGAAAACTAAAAAAATGCAATACCGAATTCGCCTTTTTATTCCTAAAAGCAGTGTTATGCGAAGCATCATGCCCAAAACTAAAACCTATTAACAATCCTGATAATTGAAAAATCACGTATAGTATCCAAAAACCAATTTTAGTAATAGAATCTGAGAAAAGGAGGTAATACGATAAGTAACAAGTTAGAGTCAAAAACAAACCTTTGTACCAAAATCTGGCATCTCCGTAAGAAACGTTTTTGCTATTCAGTTTTTCATGTACTCTTTGTTTTAAAGAAGAAAAAAATAGTTTTTCATCCTCTGATTTGCTAAAATATTTCGCCTTCATAAAAATATTATTTTAAAATTACAGGACAAACCTATTGCAATTATCACATATTAATTTGTGTAAATCAATAATAACAATTTGTATATTTGTGATTATCGCAAATTATGAAACATCAGGAATCCTTCTTAAAAGCAATTCGGAACAAAATTTCAAAATCAGTTTCCTTAATAGATGAAATCGCAGGGGTTTTAGAAATCAGTTATGATGCCTCTCATCGCCGCATATCCGGAAAAAGTAAATTCTCATTAGATGAAACTATTAAACTGGCCAGTCATTTCAGTATTTCATTGGATAATCTATATGTAAATAAAGAAAATGTAATTGTTGAAAAAACAATTGAAATCGAAACACTGAAAGATATGCTTCAGTATTTTAAAAGATCAGCAGAACATATTGAAATCTTAACAAAAAATCCTAAAACAACTTTATTTTATTCCGCTAAGGACATTCCTTTGTTTTATTTCATGGACGGAACTATTTTATCAAAATTTAAAGCTTTTGTCTGGCTGAATCTTTTAAATACAAATCAAAAAAAAATATCTTTTGAAAATTTTGTTATAAATGAATCTTTTACTGAGCATATGCACACATTAAAAAAAGCATACGAAAATACAACAGTGAATGAAATCTGGAACGACACCACTATAAACAGCAGCTTACAACAAATTCTATACTTTTACGAAGCTGGTCTGTTAAATCTAAAAAATGCTAACTTGCTTTGCAAAGATTTAAAGAGGATTGTAAATTTAATACAAGAAAGATCTAACAATCCAGAAAATAATTTTTCTCTCTTTTACAATGAATTGATATTATTAAATAATAATATGCTTATAGAAACCGAAGAAAAGTTAACAATGTTTGTTCCCTACACTCTTCTTGGTTATTTTATTACTGATAATGAAGACAGCTGCAAAAATGTTTATCGATTTTTTAAACAACAAATTATAAACTCAATACCCTTAGGCCAATCAGGAATTAAAGAGCAAAATCTTTTCTTTAATCGAGCCATTAGAAAAATAGATTATTATCTAGAGAAAATAAATTCGCAAGTTGATTTACTTTTTTAAGATAAAATTTTCAATCTGTACAGCTAATTTAAAACACAAGTTTGGTTTTTCACTTTTCACTATATGTCTTAATCTTAAGAGAATACATTATTTCATGAAGAAAATGTAAAAATTATAAAAAAAGAGGGCGAAACTTACATTTCTTTAAAGAAATGAAATATCTTTAACGTGCCAAAAATAAATTTATTAACCCTAAAAACCTTATTATGGAATCAACCGTTGATTTAACGCGTTATAAAGTTATTCAAAACACCAAAATTAACGCACAGGAATTCAAGTTTGTAGACTCAAAACACCTTCAGCATCCCTTACCTCCTCTTGTTTCAGTAGAAAGCTACATTAGTGCAGGCGGGCTTCCTACATTAAAAATCAGAGCTACTTTATACATAAATTCCGAATTTACTCAAAATCCTATCGTTTCAGTTCCTACACTAAAAGATACAACGCTTGAGATTTTTTTTGATTATGATTACACAGAAGAAACCCCTGAAACTTGCGATGTTTGGTATGTAGAAATAGATTATTACTCTACTGATGCAACTAAAGTAACTGAGGTTCTCTCTTACTTAAGAAATGTTGATCCTGAAACTTCTAGAGGTACTAAAACTGGGGTTGGAGACTAGTATATTATAAAATAGAAAATTATAAAAACATCATTTACTTTAATTAGAAAATGATGTTTTTAATTACATCATTAATACTTTAAAAAGTTATGGTTAAAATTAACTTTTCTATTTTACTATTACTTCTTTTAACACCTGCTCTCTTTTTTTCACAAAACCAAACTGTTAATAAGATTTTTAACATTGAAAGCAAAAAGAAAGCAATCCTCTTTAAAGAAGAAATACATTTTAATAAGGCGCAATATTATTTTCAGGAAAAGAATTGGGATTCGACTTTAGTATATTCCATGAAACACTTAAGTGTTAGTCGCAATAACGAATTAAATAACTATTGTCATTACTTTAGAGGTTTTAGTCTAAATGAGAAAAAATTATTTACAGAAGCAAAATCAGAATTAAAATTAATCTCAAAAAATTTTGTTTTTTACCCGTTAGTAAATAAAGTGCTGGGTGAAATTTCTTTACAATTAAAAGAATTTGAAAAAGCAATCGAATATTTTAATGCTGTAGAAAAGTTTCCTTCTTCAAATAAACAAGGTTTTAAAGTAAGCACCATTTATCAAAACATAGGAGTTTGTTATTTACATCTTAGTAAATTTACAAAAGCAGAAGAGTATCTTCTAAAAAGTAAAAAATTAGGAGAACAAGAAAAAGACAATGAAGCGCTTATTTATATTTATATGAATATTGCCAATTTGTACTATTTACAATATAAAGATGATAAAGCTATTCCTTATTTTAAAAAAGCTTATTTGTATTCTAAAAAAACGAAAAATTTTGATAAAAAAGAATCCACTGCATTTAATATGGCAATGGTAGAAGAAAACAAAGGAGATTTTAAAAAAGCTTTAGAATATAGAAAAGAAGCAGAGCAATGGAAAGACTCATTAAATAATCAAAATAAAATTTGGGCAGTTGCTGATTTTGAGAAAAAATTTGCTGTCGCTCAAAAACAAAAAGAAATCAAGGTATTACAAGTAGAAAACAAATTAAAAAACACACAGCGTAATATTTTCTTTTTCTCGGCAACGGGACTCTTATTAGTATTGACAGGAGGAATATATCTTTATGCTCAAAAAGTAAAAAATGGTAAAACGATCTTACGTCAAAAAAATAAACTTGACGAATTAAACGCTACAAAAGACCAATTATTTTCAATTGTAAGCCACGATTTACGTTCATCTGTAAATGCTCTAAAAACCAGTAACGCTAAATTATCTGCCACGCTTGAAACTAAAAACTACGACGAATTAAATCAGTTAATTATCCAGAACAGCGGTATCGCAAATGGCGCCTACAGCTTATTAGACAATTTATTGCACTGGGCATTGTTGCAGACAAAACAATTATATTTTCATAAAGAATCGATTCATTTATATTCTGTTATACAACAAATTGAATATAACTATAAGCCATTATTGCTAGACAAAGCTATTACGTTCGAAAATTTAGTTTCAAAAAGCATCTTTTTATTTGTGGACCTTGATTCACTAAAAATTGTATTTAGAAATTTATTAGATAATGCTATCAAATTTTCGAAAGAAAGTGGACAAATCACCTTTTCTGCAAATGAAATTGATTCTGATTTTTGTCAGGTTATAATTCAGGATAGTGGAATTGGAATGAGTCAAAACACGATTAAAGAACTGCTTCAAGAAGGAGAATTATTGGCAAAGAAAGGCAATTCAGAAATTATTGGAACCGGTTTGGGTTTACAATTGTGTAAACAGATGATTAAGAAAAACGGAGGGACATTTGAAATAGAAAGCGAACTTGATAAAGGAACAAAAATGATATTAACTTTCCCTAAAGCTAAATAAAATGGACAATATTAATGTTTTAATTATAGAAGACACTCCTGAACAAAGTGATGCTCTTGTAAAAGTATTGCTTCAAAATAATTATAACGTAGCGGGAGTTGCAAAAAATTTTACAGACGCATTGAAGTTATTTTATGAAACTCCTGTTGATGTAATAATTATAGACGTTTTTCTAGACGGAAAGCCAGACGGAATAACCTTTGCTGAATCGATAAATATAATACCGCAGGCATCAAAACCGTTTGTGTTTTTAACCAGCTCTCAGGATCGCCAGATTTTTGAAAGAGCAAAACTTACCAAGCCATTTAGTTTTTTAATGAAACCATTTAATGAACTGGAGATTTTGTACGCAATAGAAATGGCTGTCGAGAAATTTTACGAACAAACGAATGTTTTTCTCAGTGAAGAACAAAATACAGTTATCAGCAATGATTCATTATTCATTAAAAAGAAAAATTCTCTAAAAAAAGTGGCTTTAGAAGATATTCTTTACATTGAAGTCGAGGAGCGTTACTGCAACATTATTACCGAAAAAGAAAAATTTGTAATCTTAATTTCGCTTACCAAGATCAGCGAACTTCTGGATAAAAGCAAATTCATAAAAACACACCGCAACACCATTGTAAACACAAATAAAATAGAAGAAATATTTCTTACTGATAACCTTATCATATTAAAAGGAAATCATCGAATAAACCTAAGCGATACTTACAAGGACTTCATAAAAAATATTAATATTCTTTCCTAATAATAGAAATATTCATTTCAAAACAAAACATCCTCTTTAAAGCAAAGAGGATGTTTTGTTTTTTGAAAGAAAAATTTTAAAACGATAAACAATTCGCATATTTCATGACATAAAATAGAGCTTTCGTGACATTTTCACATTAGAAGCCCTAAATCGAATTTACTTTTACTTCACCTAAATCAAAATAGTATAGATGAAAACAGCCATAACAAAACAACCAGAAATGAAAATTTTGCCTTTTATCAAAAAAATAAAAAATAATCCCTGGATTGGTGTTGCGGTTTCTCTAGCTATTATTATTCCCAGTTTATATAAAATACTGGACGATGTTACCGTTTTAAGAATAGAATATTTTTTACTTGCTGTTTCTTTTCCGATATATATAAAATCGTTAAAAAAAATATTTGATCAAATTTTAGATAGTTCAGATGATCTTTACGATTAAACATTACCAAAGATAATTTTTGCCCGAAATTCTTTTTATGTGAAAGCCCTAATTCAAATTAATGAGTTAGGGTTTTATTTTTTTAGACCAATTCTTAAAATATTAAGCATATTCTGTAACAAATCTTTGAAAAGTATACTTATTACTACAATTTAACACAAATACATAAACTTTGTTATATTTTTTTTTAATACATTTGAGATCGACCAAAACAAATCATTTAAACCAGTTAATCCTTTGAAAAATCCTCAAAAAAAGGCTCTATATCTACTGATATTTAGCATGTTATTGAACGTTTCCTATTTATATTGCCAATCTAATGACAAACCCTCGTTGTATGATTATTTTGACAATGCTGTCGGAAAAGACAATTTAAGCATTAATAATGGAGTTCTTCACAGCGAACCATTTAGGCCAATTCCAAACAAAAACAGATACTATTTAAATGAATTTACCATAGGAGATATAGGCTTCGATGGTGAAATTTATTCAAATGTTAATCTCAAATATGACATTCTGGAAGATCAGGTCGTTTTTAAGCAAAAAGAACAAACAGACAATCTTGCCATTAATCTTGTAAAAGACAAAATTGATTTTTTCTTTATTAAGGGTAAAAAATTCGTTTACCTAAAATCTGAAACCATTAAGTATCCCAATATAGTAAATGGTATTTACGAAGAGAATTATATTGGACCTGATGTTTCGCTCTACATCAAACACAAGAAAACAAAAATAAAAGTATTACAATCTGACATTGTACACTATAACTTTATTTATAAAAATGATTATATCATTAAATACAACAATTTTTTCTATAAGGTCGATTCAAAAAAAGATGTAAAGGCAGTATTTCCGGCCTTTAAAAAAGAAATCAACAATTACTACCAAAATGAAAAAGAGTTAGAACGCACAGATAAAAATCAGTTTATGGAAAATCTAACAAAGCAAATTAATAGTTTTTTTAAAAAAAGTTCTAACTAAATGAAAAAAATTACTCTACTACTATTTTTATTAACCTTTCAGAACATTATTTATTCGCAGATTATTAGTGATAAAGTTTCTGTAGAATTTAAAAATGCTAATCTTAAAACTGCCATTCAAAACATAGAGCAAGCCTCCTATTTTAAGTTTTATTTTGACGAAAAATGGATGGAGTCTGACAGTACATCTATTACGAAACAATTTAAAGAAGTTCGAATAGCCGATATTCTTGAAGATATCTTTCAAAATACCAGCATTAATTATTTCGTCTCCGACAATAAAATTATATTAACTAACAATAGTATTATATATAATGAACTTCCGGATGATTACTTTGGTATTCCTTTGGAAAAGGATGAAAATGGCGCTCCAATAGTGCCTATATTTTATCAGCAGTATGACTCTTTAAAAAAGACAAATACACGAAATCCTAATAAAAATATAAGGGATATTATACTTATTGGGAAAGAATCTAAAAATCAAAAAAAGAAGATCTACACCCTTTCCGGATATATAAAAGGAGGAAAAAGCAGAGCGGGAATCGCCAATATAATGGTCAAAATTCCTAATACTGAATTTTCAACCGTAACTGATAAAGACGGGTTTTACAAACTACAGGTTCCGCCGGGAATCAGCACAGTAGAAACAGAAACATTTGCTTACGACAAAGTAACTAAAAAGATTATGGTGTTTAATGACGGAACATTAAACTTTAATCTAATTGACAATGTAAACCAGCTGGACGAAGTTTTAATTAAAACTGCCAAAAGTAAAAATGCAAAAGCGGCAATTACAGGCGTAACAACTATCGATGCCGAAGGAATTAAAAATGTACCTCTTGTTTTAGGAGAACGCGATATTCTAAAAGTTGCCTTAACACTTCCGGGGATAAAAACTGCAGGTGAAGGTTCTTCAGGATATAATGTTAGAGGTGGTAAAGAAGATCAAAATTTATTTTTACTGGATCATGCTGTTTTATATAATCCGTCGCACTTTTTTGGTTTTTTTACAGCATTAAATCCTTATACAACTAAAAAAGTCGATATTTATAAAGGAAGTATTCCTGCTGAATTTGGCGGAAGATTATCTTCTGTTTTCGATATTACATCAAAAACCGGTAATTTCAATAAATTTGAGGGTGAAGGCGGTATCGGGCCAGCAACAAGTAACATCATGATTTCTACTCCTATCGTTAAAGGAAAATCAAGTCTTGTTGCAGGAGGAAGAGCCAGCTACTCTGATTGGATTTTAAAAACTCTGGATGACGAAGATTTAAAAAATAGCCAGGCTTCTTTTTATGATATAATCTTAAAGTACAATCATAAATTTAATGCCAATAACGATATTGAAGCTACGGCTTATTACAGTCACGATAAATTCAGTGTATCATCAGACTCGTTATATAAATATAGTAACAGACTGGCAACATTAAAATGGAATCATACTTTTAATGAAAAGAACAAGGGTTCCTTAATTTTAACGAATAGTGAGTATCGATTTAATATTGATTATCAATCACCAAGTGTAAACTCATTCGATTTTGGATATAAAATTAATGATACGCAAGCGGCTCTTAAAATGAGTTACTTATACAGCGAAAAGCATAAAATTTCATACGGTATATCAAGTAAATTATATGGCATTAATCCAGGATATTTAAGACCCGAAAACCCGGAATCTACATTAATTCCTATAGAAATTGATAAAGAAAGAGGATTAGAATCTGCAGTTTATGTAGGAGATAATTTTAAAATTTCGGATAAACTTTTAATTGACTTTGGATTACGTTATTCCAGATTTTCCGCATTAGGGAAAGCTTCACAGCGCGTTTATGAACAAAACCTGCCAATTAGCGATGCAACTGTTGTAGAAACTAAAGAATACAAAAACAACGAAGTAATTAAAAGTTATGGAGGATTTGAACCAAGAATTGCAGCACGTTATTTCTTAACAGATGATTTTTCTGTGAGAGCAAGTTATGATAAAACATATCAGTACATCCACTTATTATCAAATAACACAACACAATCTCCAACGGATATCTGGAAACTTTCAGATTTAAATGTTAAGCCAGAAAGTGCACAGCAAGTTTCATTAGGCTTTTACAAAAATTTAAAAAACAATGAGTACGAATTAAGTCTGGAAGGTTATTACAAAAAATCTAATAACATTTTAGATTATAAAGTTGGTGCCGAATTATTATTAAACAAAAATATAGAAACGGAACTTTTACAAGGAGAAGGCAAAGCGTACGGAGTTGAGTTATTATTAAAAAAGACCGAGGGACGTCTTAACGGCTGGTTAGGCTATACCTATTCAAGATCGTTAATTAAACTTAACAGCCAGTTTAATGAAGAAAAAGTAAATGATGGAAAATTCTTTGCTTCTAACTTTGATAAACCTCACGATTTTAGTGCCGTATTAAATTACAGAATCACAAAACGATACAGCTTTTCAAGTAATTTTGTATACCAAACTGGTCGTCCTATCACATATCCTATTGGTACTTATGATTATGGAAATGCACAATATACAGTTTACAGTGATCGTAATAAATTTAGAATCCCGGATTATTACAGATTAGACATTGGTCTTAATATCGAAGGAAATCATAAAATAAAAAAATTAGCACATAGCTTTTGGAATATATCGGTTTATAATGTTTTAGGAAGAAACAACCCTTATTCTGTATTTTTTGTAACAGACAAAGGACAGATTAAAGCCTATAAAACATCTATATTCTCTATTCCGATTCCTAGTATAACTTATAATTTCAAGTTTTAATATCATGAAATATTTTCACAAAATATCACTTTTTCTAGTTCTTGCATTGGCATTAACCAGTTGTACAGAACAATATGTTTTTCAAAATACAGATTTTGAAAGCGCACTTGTTGTAGAAGGAACCATTACAAACGAATTAAAAAATCAAACTATTAGAGTTTCTCAGGTTTATCAGCTGGAAGAAACCGGTCCGAGATTTGAAAAAGGCGCTAATGTTTTTATAACTGACGATCAGGGTAATGAATATCAGTTTGAAGAAAAGGATACTGTGTATGCTTCTATAACTGCTTTTAGAGCGGAGCCAGGAAGAAAATACCAATTAAAGATTAAGACAAGAGAAGGAAAAAATTATACTTCTGACGAACAGGTTTTAACTACTGAAACTAAAATTGATAATGTCACCGCTACTGTTGAAAGTGTTAACGGCCAAAGAGGCGTACAAATAAATATAAATAGTTTTGATCCTGCCAATACTTCAAAGTATTACAGATATGAATATACTGAAACGTATAAGATCATAGCGCCGCTATGGTATTCTCAAGATGCTTTTGTGGTTTTTTCCCCTGCAGTCCCAGCAGATCCTGACAATGACTTTCCTGGATTACCTGCTAAGGAATCTATTGTTATCAAACCTAGAATTGGTGAAACTAAAACCTGCTTTTCGACCAAAAAATCGGACGATATATTATTAAATAACACAAATAGTCTTAGCGAAGACCGTGTACATTTCCCTATTCGCTTTATAAGTGATCAGAATTATATAATATCGCATCGTTACAGCATTTTTGTAAAACAATATGTTCAAAATTTAGCAGCATATACTTTCTACAAAACCATGAAAGATTTATCATCACAAGGAAGTGTTCTTTCACCAAAACAACCTGGCTTCTTCTACGGAAACATAAAATCTGTAGAAAACCCAACAGAAAAAGTTATCGGCTTTTTTGAAGTGTCTGCCGTTTCATCAGAAAGGATTTTCTTCAACTATGCAGATTTATTCCCTAACGAACCTCTTCCTCCTTATTATGAAAAAAACTGTAACATTAAAGATTTTATAGATTGTCAAGGACTTCCTCCATGCAGCGGGATACAATTGCGTTCAGCAATAAAAAGCAGAGAATTAGTACTACTATCTTTTGACGGAATAGATTCATACGGTATGGTAAAACCACCATGCGGTGACTGCACCTCTTTTTCATCTAACATTGTTCCTCCTTTTTGGGTAGATTAATCCTTTTTTAAATTATGAAACAATTTTCAATATATAATCCAGCCTTAATTTTGGACCGAACGAAACAACTTTTAATTTTAGTATTGCTGCTTGCTTTTTCTATGTCTTTTGCGCAAGGAAACAGCAATGCTGCAGTAACAACAGCATCACAGGAAACCATTTTCCTGCATTCTAATACAACAACTTTTCTAACCGGAGAAACTTTGTTCTATAAAGTATATTGTTTAAATCCACTTAATAATAAACCCAGCTTAATAAGCAAAATAGCTTACATTGAATTGGTTGACAATGAAAAAAAATCATTTCAAAAAAATAAAGTCTTTCTGGAAAAAGGAATTGGATCTGGTGATTATTTTATACCAACAACTTTAAAAACGGGTAATTATAAATTAATTGCTTATACAAAATGGATGTTGAATAACCCTGAATTACAAGCTTTTGAAATTGATATTTTTATTATAAATCCTTTTCAGACTCAGGAGCCAAACGATAATGTCACTTTTGATATTTCTCAAAAGCATAGCACCATCACTGCTCAAAATTCATCAAGTGCAATTCTTAACAATGAAAAAAGAATAGATTTTGAATTGGATAAAGAAAGCTATTATACGAGAGAAAAAGCCAGCTTAAAGATAAAATCGCTTACTGAATCGATCGAAAAGGGAAATTACTCTGTTTCTATTCGAAAAATCGATCAAATCCCTGCTTTAAGACAAACAACACCACAGGAATTTGCATATAAAACAGCAAACAATTATTCTAGTGATATCAAAAATTCATTTACTTATGTTCCTGAATTAAGATCTGAACTGATAACAGGTGCCATTATATCTAAAACTAATTCTGATGTAAACAATAAATCACTTTCACTTTCTTTACCTGGAAAAGAATATGTTTTAAAAATTGTAAAGACAAATGCTCAGGGAAAATTTGCATTTTTATTAGATCAATATCCTAATTTTTCTAGTGCAATAATACAAGTTCTGGATAAAAACCCTGATGAATATACCATTATATTAGATCCTCTTCCGCAATTTGACACATCAAAACTGCAGTTTTCATCTAAATTGAATTTAACACCAGATCTTAAAAAAGAAATTGAAGACCGTTCAACTGCGAGCCAGATACAAAATGCGTATTATCAAATAAAAAAAGACAGCTTAATGCAGGAAGCCGTTGTAAGTCCGTTTTTTAATAGTGTTGAAAAAACCTATGTACTTGATGACTATACTCGTTTCCCAACATTAAAAGAAAATGTAGTTGAAGTTATTGTAGAACTCTATTACAGACGAAATAATGGCAAATATGAGTTACGAGTTAGAAATGACCATAAAGATTTAGAATCTTATGGCCCTCCATTGATTATTGTGGATGGTCTTCAAATTCAAAATGCAAACGATCTTTTTGACTATAACATGGCCAATGTAAACAAAGTAAGTCTTATTTCAGAACCTTACGTATATGGTTCTGATTTATACGGCGGCCTTATAAGTTTTGAAACCAAAAACTATGATTTTGCCACAAATTATGTAAAAAAATATCTAAAAAGTACCGAAATCCAAAGGCCAAACCCAGAAAAAGTTTATTATACTCCAGAATATAATGCCGGAAATAATTTAAAAAGAATTCCTGATTACAGATATCAGTTATTATGGAAACCCAATTTATCTTTAGATAAAAAAGAAGATACCTTAACTTTCTTTACTTCAGATTTAAAAGGAGATTTTGAAGTTGTTCTTGAAGGTTTTACAGAAGATGGAAAACCAGTTTATGTTTCAAAAAACATCACCGTAAAATAGACATAGAACTCTATAAATCAAATATTTAATATTATTTTTTGATTATCCAACAAACACAAAAAGCCTTAACAAAATAAAATAGTTAAGGCTTTTTTCAAATAATTTAAAATATTTTTAAAATAGTTGTAACTTTTTTGATACATCGTACGTATAATAACTTGTACACTTAAAAATTGAGGAGACAAATAACATGAGACAACTTAAAATCACCAAGCAGGTAACCAATCGTGAAACTGCATCGTTAGATAAATATCTACAAGAAATCGGAAAAGTTGACCTAATTACCGCTGATGAAGAGGTAGAATTAGCACAAAGAATAAAGGCTGGTGATCAAAGAGCTTTAGAGAAATTAACAAAAGCCAACCTACGTTTCGTTGTATCGGTTGCTAAACAATATCAAAATCAAGGATTAACTCTTCCTGATTTAATTAATGAAGGAAACTTAGGTCTTATCAAAGCCGCACAGCGTTTTGATGAAACTCGTGGTTTCAAATTCATTTCTTATGCTGTATGGTGGATTCGTCAATCGATCCTTCAGGCTCTTGCAGAACAATCACGTATTGTTCGTTTACCATTAAACAAAATTGGTTCTATCAATAAAATCAACAAAATGTACGCTTTATTAGAGCAATCTAACGAGCGTCCGCCTTCTGCTGAAGAAATTGCAAAAGAACTTGACATGACTGTAAATGACGTAAAAGAGTCTATGAAAAACTCTGGTCGTCACTTATCAATGGATGCACCTCTTGTTGAAGGTGAAGATTCTAACCTATACGACGTTTTACGTTCTGGAGAATCTCCAAACCCGGACAGAGAGCTAATTCATGAATCATTACGTACTGAAATCGAGCGTTCATTAGAAACATTAACTCCAAGAGAGGCAGATGTAGTTCGTTTGTATTTTGGTCTTGGCGATCAACACCCAATGACTTTAGAAGAAATTGGAGAAACTTTCGACTTAACTCGTGAGCGTGTTCGTCAGATTAAAGAAAAAGCAATCCGTAGATTAAAACACACTTCCAGAAGTAAAATCCTTAAAACCTATTTAGGTTAATAAACCGTATAAATTGCAATATTTAATCCCGAAACATCGGGACTAAATTTCAACGTAAAATTGGGATTTGGAAATTTAAATTTGTAATTTTAAAGTAAACAACAGTTTGATTGACTGTTCGTTTTTTGATTGATGATTGAAACTCCGGCTGATTACCGGAGTTTTTTATTTTACTTGTTTTTTTAAGTGCAACGTTCGCAAGGTTTTTAGCCACCAATTTCACAGATTAAAATGATTAAAAATTTTCACGCAGATTTAGCAGATTCATTTTGCTGAATTTATTGCGAATACTTTAATCAGATCTGCACAATCTGCTTAATCTGAGTGAAAAAAACTTAGCGTACCTTGCGTAATTCTTTGCGCTCTTTGCGGTTAAAAAAATTATCTTTGTAAAAAAACAACACACTACAATGAAAAATACACTTATTGCTCCTTCAGTTCTTGCTGCAGATTTTGCAAATCTACAACGCGATGTCGAAATGATAAACAACAGTCAGGCTGACTGGTTTCATATTGATATTATGGATGGAGTTTTTGTTCCGAATATTTCTTTCGGAATGCCTGTTCTGGAAGCCATTTCAAAACATGCGAAAAAATATATTGATGTACATTTAATGATTATTGATCCGGATCGTTACGTTAAAACCTTTGCCGATTTAGGCGCTAATGGCTTAACTGTACATTATGAAGCTTGCACACATCTACACAGAACCCTTCAGGCTATTAAAGCAGAAGGAATGAAAGCCGGAGTGGCAATTAATCCTCATACTAATATTGATTTACTAGAAGATGTTATAAACGATATTGATCTAGTTTGTATTATGAGCGTGAACCCAGGTTTTGGCGGGCAATCTTTTATTGAAAACACTTACGATAAAATCAAAAGATTAAAAGCTTTAATTACGCGTAAAAACGCATCAACCCTTATTGAAATTGACGGTGGTGTGACCAACAAAAATGCAAAACAATTAGTAGAGGCCGGAGCCGATGTTTTAGTTGCAGGAAGCTTTGTTTTTAAAGCTGAAAATCCTACTCAAACCATAGCGGATTTAAAAGTCCTTACTGCTTTTTAAATTTTTTAAATTGGGAAAAAAGTCGATTCCTGTCATTTTTTCCAAAGTTTCGACAGGAACTACAAAATCATAAATAGACTTGTCACTGTCTTCATTTGGAACTAAAAAAGCAATGGCCTTATGTTCCTTTCCTGATTTGGCTAAAACAATTTTATAAAAATATTTAGGAACAGAAACTTTTTCTGTTCCTATTTTTTTATCAGAATCTTTTAAAACACCTCCTGTTACAACATAAATATCATTATACTTATCTGCCCAATAACGTGTTTTTTGTTCTATTCTATTCCAAATCCCGCTATTAAAATCATGTTTTTGAGGTGAAATATTAGAGGTATAAAAAGTATCATTATAAGCTTCCTCACTAAACTCCATATCGCCTGCTGGGCAAAGATGACCTTTGTCGTAACCCGATTTTTTATAGTTTCTCCAATCTGCAGAACCTGTAGTTACTTTTGGATCTTCAATAAAATAAGGGCGCTTATAGTTACTGTTTTTTAGATATTCTTTCTTTAATTCATAAGCAACCCACTCTGCCTGCTCAAATTTCTCATTATAGGAAAGTGTATAATATTTATGTTCTACAATTTGATTAGTAGTCGAAGTTGGCTGATAAGCAACCGAATACAATGACCCACCAGTAGTATTTTGATTTGAAACAAAAGAGTTTTGATCTTCTACTATTTCTTCTGTAACAGCTGTATTTTCTTTTTTACAAGAAAACAACACTAAACTAAGCAAACTGCAGACTAAAATGTTTTTCATAAATATTATTTTTATTTTTTAAACTAAAAAAAACGCTTCATAAGTAACTTAAGAAGCGTTTTAATAACAAATTAAATTTTGAAAATCTTTAAGATTTTACCAATTTATCCTTTTTCATTTTAGGAGAAACGCCAGCTTTTACATACGATTTAGATTGTAAATCATCTAAAACATTTAACGCTTCTTCTACATAAACATCTTTAGATAAAGCTTGATGCCAAGCATCTCTTTTTTCTTTTAATGTTGGATCGCTATTCATTTCAACTTCTTCATAAGGAAGTGATTTAAAGATCAAATTGTTTTTATAATCAGAAATTGGTTTATATTTTTTCCCTTCATTTTCAACTTGTTCCTGAGTTTGTTTAAAACTGTTAATGTTCAAGCTGTATGTGTTTTCTTTATTCTTAACGTCGATCCATTTTGCGTTATCTTCAATTAATTTAAATTGAGGACTTTGTGCAATTCTGTTTCTACTTTTCTCTATTGCTTTAGAAAAGTTTTCATTAGAAGTCCATGTGCTGTAATCAGCTGGGTCAATTTTATCCCATGGCATTGCATTGTCAATATCACGCTCACCCATTTTTAGGTAAGCATAACGATCCGGCATTACAACGTCACTGTGAACTCCTTCTAATTGTGTAGAACCACCATTGATTCTATAGAATTTTTGGCCCGTAATTTTCAAAGCACCTAAATCGCCATAATTTGCGTTACGAACAAATTGATTCAAATCAAGAACGTTTTGTACCGTTCCTTTACCATAGGTTTGTTTACTTCCAATGATAACACCGCGTTTGTAATCCTGAATTGCGGCAGCCAAAATTTCAGAAGCCGAAGCAGAGAAACTATTCACCATAATTACTAATGGTCCGTCCCACTCGATTTTTTTATCCTTGTCATATAAAACTTCTTTCTTTTTTCCGGCAGATTTTACCTGAACAATTGGTCCTTCTTCAATAAACAAACCGGCAATATCCACAACTGTAGAAAGAGATCCTCCGCCGTCATCACGAACATCAAGAACGATACCGTTAATGTTTTCTTTTTTCAGTCTCTCTACTTCAAGAGCGATATCTTTTCCGGCATCGCGGCCATCTTTATTTTCAAAATCGATGTAAAATTTAGGAAGATAAATAACTCCGTATTTCAATCCGTCTTTTTCAACGATACTAGATTTTGCGTAGGTTTCTTCAATTTCAACAACATCCCTAATGATAGAAATCACTTTGATGCTTCCGTCAACTTTTTTAACGGTAAGTTTAACTTCAGTTCCTTTATGGCCTTTAATTTTCTTTACAACATCATCCAGACGCATTCCAACCACATCAACCGGTTCTTCGTTTCCTTGAGCCACTTTTAGGATTAAATCTCCTGCCTCAAGCTGTTTTCCTTTCCAGGCTGGTCCGCCGGAAATTAATTCATCAATTTGAGTAAAGTCATTTTTCTTAGTTAATCTAGCCCCAATTCCTTCTAATTTTCCGCTGATATTTACATCAAAACGATCTTTTTCTTCTGGGGCGAAATAACTTGTATGCGGATCAAAACGAGCCATAATTGAATTCAAATAAACTGAGAACCAGTAATCTTTATTCAAATCTTTAATCACACTAAAGTTATCGTCTAAAGATTTCAAAGAACTCTCACGAGTTTCTTTCTCTAGAGTCTCAAAAGATTTTTCTTTATAAGCAGGATCTTTTTTCTTTTTTTCTTCTTCAATTTTTTGTTTTGTTACAAGCGAGGAAAGCGTAGACAGCTTAATTTGTTTTCTCCATCTTTCATTAATTTCAGTCAAATTTTTTGCATACGGAAGCTTCTCATAATCCGCATTAAAAGTTTCATCTGTAGTATAATTGAAAGGCTGTGCTAAAATAGTTTTATAACGTTTTTTGCTCTCTTCCATTCTTTTCATCAGCCTTGTATAAGTCAGGTTAAAGAATGTCAAATCTTTATTTAAAAACTGATCATCCAGCATCAGCTCATATTGCTTAAATTCATCAATATCAGACTGCAGGAAAAATCTCTTCGAAGGATCTAATGCTTCGATATAATCTTTAAAAATACCTTTTGAAAAATCGTCATTTATTTCAGCCGGACTGTAATGTCCTTTTTCAATAACAAAAGCCAGTAATTCTAAAAGTGTCTTGTCTTTATTTGGGTCCGGATCATCATTCTTGTCTGCATTTATCTTAAAAGCAAACAGGGTCAAAGACAAGCATAATACGGCTATAAGTATTTTATAATTTCTTTTCATAAACTTAATAATAGCATTCATCAAATTTTTTAATCTAAGTTACGGTAAAAACTATGCCAACATGCCAAGATCAGTATAATTTTTTGTTAAAGATATAAAAATGTTTGATGCCCAAAAATCTTCTCGAATTTAGTTTACAATTTTTATTTATTTGTTAGTATTCTACCAAAATCTGTTACTACATTTGCTCTAACAAGCTTTAATTTTGATAAATCAAAAATAAGAAACGCAACATGAAAGACGAAAAACCACTAATATTAGTAACCAATGACGATGGAATTCTTGCGCCGGGAATTAGGGCTTTAATAAGCGTTATGGAAACCATTGGCGATGTAGTTGTAGTGGCTCCAGACAAACCACAAAGTGCTATGGGCCATGCCATAACTATAAACAACACATTGTTTTTAGATAAAATTTCTAAAGACGATGACGCAATTACAGAATACAGCTGTTCCGGAACCCCGGTTGACTGTGTAAAACTGGCCGTGAATGAAATTTTAAAAAGAAAGCCAGACTTATGCGTTTCAGGAATTAATCATGGTACAAATTCCTCGATAAATGTAATCTACTCAGGAACAATGAGCGCAGCTGTCGAAGCCGGAATTGAAGGAATTCAGGCAATTGGATTTTCTCTTTTAGACTTTAACTGGAATGCTGATTTTGAACCTATTAAATCATTTGTCAAGAAAATAGCACTGGAGACGTTACAAAACAAGCTTCCACCAGGAGTTGTTTTAAATGTGAACTTTCCTAAATTGAAAGAAAAAGACATTAAAGGCATCAAAATCTGCCGTCAGGCAAAAGCGTATTATGCGCAGAAATTTGACAAGAGACAAACCCCTTTTGGAAAAGATTATTACTGGCTGACAGGTAAATTTACAAACGAAGATAATGGCGAAGACACCGATGAATGGGCACTTGAAAATGGATATATTTCAGTCGTTCCTGTTCAATTCGATTTAACTGCTCACCACACCATGCAGCAACTTAACACTTGGAAATTAAATGGATAAAAAAGATCTCATTATCGGATTTATTGTGGGTATTTTTACCTCACTTCTTGGAAGTTATCTGTTTATAACTTTTTTTACAAAGTTTGATATTTCTACCGGAATTCAAGCGCTTAGAAAAATGGGATATTTAGGAAAAGTAATTACCATTGGTACTATTTTAGATCTTGCCGTTTTTCTGCTTCTTCTAAAAAGGAATAAGGAAATGATGGCCCGAGGCGTGATTTTGGCCGTGATTGTTCTGGCAATTTCAACCATAATTATTTAAATCCTATCTTTGTGCTGCAATAAAAATTCGTTGACATGAAATATTACATAATAGCTGGCGAAGCTTCTGGCGATTTACACGGTTCAAATTTAATGAAAGCATTATATGAGGAAGACCCTCAGGCCGAGATTAGATTTTGGGGCGGCGATTTAATGCAGAAAGCCGGCGGAACATTGGTAAAGCATTATCGCGAATTGGCTTTTATGGGATTTGTTGAAGTGGTTTTTAATTTAAAAACGATTTTAAACAACATCAAATTCTGTAAAAAAGACATCTCAGAATTTAAACCCGATGTTTTAATTTTTATTGATTATCCAGGCTTTAATATGCGCATTGCAAAATGGGCCAAAGCACTCAATTACAGAACACATTATTATATTTCACCACAAATTTGGGCCTGGAAAGAAAATCGTATCAATGCTATCAAACAAGACGTTGACAGGATGTTTGTGATTTTGCCTTTTGAAAAAAGTTTTTATGAAGACAAACATCATTTTCCGGTAGATTTTGTTGGCCATCCGTTGATTGATGCCATTCAAAATCAGCCTGCATTTAACGAATCGGCTTTTAGAGCAGAACATAATTTGGGAGAAAAACCAATTATTGCCGTTTTGCCTGGAAGCCGTAAACAGGAAATTACAAAAATGTTAAGCGTAATGCTGAGTGTTGTAGATGATTTCCAGGATTATGAATTTGTTATTGCCGGGGCACCAAGCCAGGATTATGAATTTTATCAGCAGTTTATAAAAAACAAAAACATCGCATTTGTTTCGAATAAAACCTACGATTTATTGCGTTCCTCAACTGCCGCATTGGTTACTTCAGGAACAGCAACTTTAGAAACGGCACTTTTTAAAGTTCCAGAAGTAGTTTGCTACAAAGGAAGCGCGATCTCCTATCAAATTGCCAAAAGAATTATTACTTTAAAATATATTTCGCTTGTTAACTTAATCATGGATCAAGAAGTTGTTACTGAATTGATTCAAAGTGAATGCAATACAAAACGCATAAAAGAAGAATTAAACAAACTTCTTGAACCTTCTCATCGTGAAAAACTGCTGAAAAATTATGATATTTTAGAGCAAAAACTTGGTGGAGTTGGTGCAAGCAAAAAAACTGCAAAACTAATTGTTGCCGATTTAAAATCTTAAATAGCTTTTATTTTGAAAAAAATAGCCGTCTTCTTTCTTTTATCAATCGTGTTGGTTTCTTGTAAATCGACTTCGACTGCTGTGAC
Organism: Flavobacterium johnsoniae; assembly: GCF_001879205.1. Lineage (GTDB taxonomy): Bacteria > Bacteroidota > Bacteroidia > Flavobacteriales > Flavobacteriaceae > Flavobacterium > Flavobacterium johnsoniae_A. The sequence continues at coordinate 660,121 of NZ_MLFK01000005.1, read as the reverse complement.
CAAAAGCGAATCAAAAAAAGAAAACAGATCTCTGGTTAAAAATTTAATTGAAACCGCAACAGACAATATTGGTGTAAAATACAAAGCCGGAGGAACAACAAGAAGCGGTTTTGACTGTTCTGGCTTAGTTTATACAACTTTCGAATCTGAGAACATAAAACTCCCAAGAAGTTCTTACGAACAAGCCAAAATTGGAAAAGTAATTCCACTTAACGATGCAAAGAAAGGAGATTTGATTTTCTTTAAAACCAATAAAAGCAGGCAGATCAATCATGTTGGACTTATTACCGAAGTAAATTCAGATGAGATAAGATTTGTGCATTCTTCTACTTCAAAAGGTGTTATAATATCTTCTACAAAAGAAGCGTATTATAAAAACGCATTCGAACAGGTAAACAGAGTAATCGAATAAATAAAATATATTTATTTTCTTACAAATTTTTAATACTTTTAGGCCATGAAAGTATTAGATTTTCCTTTAATTAAAATTACGATTGGCTTTCTGTTCGGAATTTTAGTGTCTTATTATTATCAGCCTTCTTTAAAAATCTCACTCCTCCTTCTTGGGGTTTGCAGCTTTTTATTTTTTGCGTCTTATTTTCTTTCAAAGAGAAATAAAAACACCGCTGCTTTATTTGGAATCAGCAGTTATTTTATTTCAGTTACAATAGGAATATGCGTTTTGCTTTTTCATACTGATCGTTTTGATAAATCCAATTACACGCATTCAAAAACAGCTTTTGAAGAACCTCATTTCATCACATTCACCTTACGCGAGAAACTCAAAAGTAACAACTATAATGATCGCTATATTGCATTAGTAAATGCAATAGACAAAAAAAGACATTCAGGCAAAATTATTGTAAATATCCAAAAAGACAGCCTGAAAAATCCATTACTAATTGGAAATATAATTCGGGTTAACACCACTTTACAGCGAACCTCTTCGAGTAAAAATCCTAATCAGTTTGATTATGCCAAATACTTAGCAGACAAACAGATTTACGCACAATTGTATTGCAAAAAATCTGAAATCTAGATTAACAAAACAATCAAAAAAGACATTTGGTATTATTCTGGCCAGCTGCATTCGACTATTCTTAAAAATCTAGAAAAAGCAAATTTCAGCCAAGACGAAATGAATGTTGCCCTGGCTTTAATTTTAGGACAGCAGCAAGAAATAGCAGCCGATATTATAAAAGATTATCAATATTCCGGAGCTACACATGTTCTTTCGGTTTCAGGACTGCACGTGGGTTTTATTATGCTTTTTATAATGTTTGTTTTAAAACCAATTCCAAACCACCGAAAAGGTTCTGCCATAAAACTGGCTTCTATTTTAATTTCGCTGGCAGGTTTTGCCGTTATCTCAGGATTGTCGCCATCGGTTTTGCGTTCTGTTGTTATGTTTTCTTTTGTAGCAATTGGAAATCATTTACGCCGAAGCGGCAATATATACCATACTTTGTTGGTTTCTATTTTATTAATTCTTCTTTTTGAACCTTATTTCTTATTTGACGTTGGTTTTCAGCTGAGTTATTTAGCATTATTTTTTATTGTTTGGCTTCAGCCGATATTAAAAAAAATCTGGTCTCCAAGAAACAAAACCGCAATTAACATTTGGGACGCACTAACCGTTTCTTTTGCGGCGCAAATTGGCACTTTACCTTTATGTCTTTACTATTTCCATCAGTTTCCTGGATTATTTTTTGTCACCAATATTATAATCCTGCCCGTTTTATCCTTTATCATGATCGCCGGAATTATCGTGATGATTGTTGCGATCTTTACTAGTCCGCCTGTATTTTTGATTTTTCTTTTTGAAAAAAGCATTTTCATTTTAAATAAAATGATTCATTATGTCGCTTCATTTGAATCATTTGTTATCCAGGATATCAGCTTCAATTTCTATTACTTAATTACTCTTTATTTCGTAATTATAAGCATCGTTATATGGTTAAAAAAACCAACTTATAAAAAACTGATTATCGTTTTTACCTCTATAATTTTCTACCAGATTTCTTTAATTTATACTAAAAGAGAAATAGCAGAACAAAAAGAATTAATTGTTTATAACGTCAGAAAAAATAGTTTAATTTCTAAAAGAAACGGGCAAAGTATTACACTTTTTGCCCGGGATACTGCTAACAAAAACACTGCTTTCAATTCTTATTTAGTAGGTAATTTTGCGGTTCTAGATTATTCTTACCAAATTAAAAATGTGCTTTTTTTTAATGGAAATAAAATCTCTATTATTGACAGCACAGGCGTGTATCAAACCAAAATCCAGCCCGATGTTTTGGTCCTGACTCAATCTCCCAAAATAAATTTAGACAGACTTCTGTTTGAACTCCGGCCGAAAATTATTATTGCAGATGGTTCAAATTCTTATGCTCTTCAAAAAATATGGAAAATAACCTGCGAGAAAAAAAATATCCCTTTTCATGCCACTGCCGAAAAGGGATTTTATAGGTTAAATTAATCTTCTTCTATTCTGGATTTATGATCAAATTAGAATCTGCAATCCAGGCTTTTACACCATTAGAGTTATAAGACAATTTGCCTAATGTATTAAAACTCGTTTTTCCCTTTCGAATAGAACCGCTGGCAAAACAAACCTCTGGAATATTCTCAACTCCAAAAGCATTTTTTAACCTTATATTCTGTTCTCGCACTTCACTTTCTATGTTCGAGTCAGATAAATCAAGTTTTACCAGAATTACATTCTTACGAGACCATTTTTCAAAATCCGGCGTTTTAAATACCTCATTTTGTAAAGCTTCAGAGGCACCAGTCGCCGTAAATAAAATCAGTAAAGGTTTTCGCTGCTCATTACTAGCCGTAATTGCATCGGTCATATTCGTTTTCCATTCTAAATTTTGAGAACTCGCCAAAATTGTAACTAAAAAAAATAGTAAAATAAGTAGTTTTCGGGTCATAATTATTGGTTTTTGGTTGTGTTAATAAAACTAAATTAACACAAAAGCAATACCCAACAATCTACTTTAAAACAAATAGTTACAAAAAATAAGCATTAAAATGAAATTAATTATTTAAGGTTCAATATTTGAAAAAAACGAAAAATTAACCACACTAAAATATTAAATGTACAATACACATTTGATATTGTTTAAAAAAAATATCCCTTTCCTGCATAGCCGAAAAGGGATTCTACAAATTAAACTAAGAAACTTAATTTAAATTTATTACTCACTTGGATGCAGGATATTATTTGATTCTGCAATCCATGATTTTGCTCCTCCTGGTTTATAAGCAATTTTACCAAGAGCACTAAAAGTTGTTTTATTTTTTCTTACCGAAGCAACTGCGTAGCAAACTTCCGGAAGATCCTGAACTCCAAAGGCATTTTTTAATCTGATATTTTGTTCTTTATCACCATCAGAAGCTGTTGAGTCTGATAAATCCAGTTTTACCAGTATCACGTTATCACGCGACCAAACGGCAAAATCCGGGGTTTTAAAGATTTCATTTTGAAGATTTTCTGGTACACCTGAGGCAGTGAATAAAATTAACATTGGTTTTTTTTGTTCATTACTGATGGCTATTGCATCAGTCATACTTGTTCGCCATGCCAGAGTCTGAGCCTGCGCGAAAAATGAACCTAAAAAAAACAGTAGGACAAGTAATTTTTTAGTCATATTATATTGGTTTTGGTTAGTATAGCGCAACTAAATTAACACAATATTTTAATTATCCAAATTATATCAACTTAAAAAATACATTATATGTTTTTTTACTTATAATTTAATACATAAATAATAATTTCAATGATATTAAATGAAAATCTTTTCTTACTAAACAAAAAAACTCCTTACATTACTGTAAGGAGTTTAACATATAAAATATATTTTTAAATCTCTTTCTTTATGATTTTTTAGGATGAACAATTCCCTCAGCTACTGTCAGCCAAGCCGATGGTCCTCCGGCAACATAGCCTGTTTTTCCAAGTCCTTTAAAATTAATTTTTCCGTCTTTGGCTTCAGCACTTGTAAAGAACACTGTTGGAAATCCCTGAATTCCAAAAGCTTGCTGCAATTCATTATTTTGACTTTTAAGTTCCGGAGTCTGTGCAACACTTCTTGGATAATCTAATTCTACCAAAACAACATTATCAGCTGCCCATTTTTTGAATTCAGCTGTTTTTAAAACTTCATTTTGCAAACGAATACACCAGCCGCACCAATCGCTTCCTGTAAAAAACATTAACATTGGTTTTTGTTCTTTATTACTTATTGTAATTGCTTCTTTAACATCAGTATACCATTTTAGTTCTTGTGCCTGAACGACAAACGAACTAACCAGTAAGAAAGCCATCAAAAAAAATCTTTTCATAATGTATTATTTTCCACAAATTTAAACAAAAAATAAATTCATAAGCAGTTGTTATTTTACTTCCTGCATTAATTTTTTAATTAACGGAGTTGCAACAATCAAAACGACACCAGCAATCAAGGAATACAATGCTAATTGATAATATCCATCTGTATAAGCAATCAGTTTAGACATTAAAGTTGTTCCTGTATTAGCGTTAGACATTTCAGCTCCTAATTTTCCGGCGGCAAACTGTCCGAACGCACTCGATAAGAACCATAATCCCATCATCATCCCGAATAATCGTTTAGGAGATAATTTTGTAATTACAGACATTCCGATTGGCCCAATACACAATTCTCCAAGAGTATACAAAAGATATCCTAAAGCAAAGACATCTAGAGAACTTAATCCGTTTGCATCTACAAAAAATCTGGCACTGTAAAAAATAAAGAAACCTGCAGCCAGCAATATAAAAGACAAACCAAACTTGATAACTGTATTTGGCTCAATTTTTCGCTTGAACATAAATATCCACAGCAACCCAACTAGCGGACTAAAAATAATAACATAAAGTGAATTTATACTATTATTTACCACGTTTGGATCAATATTAAAAAACAACAATTTGTTAGTCAAATTATCTTTGGCAAACAAAGACAACGAACCTCCGGATTGCTCTGAAATAGCCATAAACATAAAGTATCCAAAAATAAATACAAATGCTGCCAAAAGTTTGCGCTGCTGCTTAGAATCTTTTATTTGTATCAACTCATATAAAAAATACCCTACTGCAGCAATTCCAATTGTGTACATGAAATATTCTGTAAAATCAGAGTTGATAACCATAATATACACTAATGGTATTACAACAAAAGAACCTACATAAACAGCTGTCTCGTAAAGATTACGTTTTTTAGGTGTATGATTTTCTAATGGAGAATTTCCAATTGGCGCTAAATGTTTTTTTGTTAAAAGGAAAGTCACAACTCCAATTATCATAACAATTGCCGCAGAAAGAAAACACAGACTCCACGAATAGTTCTTTCCTAAATAAATTGGTATCGCTCCACCAAGCATTCCTCCAATATTAATTCCCGCGTAAAACAGTCCGTAACCTGCATCTCGGCGTCCATCATTTTCATGATACAACTCCCCTACCATTGAAGATACATTCGGCTTAAAAAAACCTGTTCCAATAATAGAAAGTGTTATTCCGTAATAAAAGAAATCATGTGGTGAAGCCGCAATCAGCAAGTTCCCCAAAATCATTACAATTCCTCCAAAGAGAAGTGATTTCTTAAATCCTAAAATTTTATCTGCAAAAATTCCCCCAATAAATGTAAAAGCATAAACAAAAGCTTGAATTGCTCCATATTGAAGATTTGCTTTTCCTTCCAGCAGCCCTAACTGGTCTACCATAAAAAAAGCTAAAACACCACGCATTCCGTAGAAACAAAAACGCTCCCACATTTCAACCAAAAACAAGTACCACAATTGTTTTGGGTACTTGCCTTTAAAATTTTGAATTTCTTCTAAAGTTATTTTACTTTCCATATTATCTAACGCCATGCATCATTTTTTTCAAGAATGGAGTCAAAGCAAATAAGATAATTGCTGCAATACCTGTAAGAACTACAAATACCATAAAAAACTCATATAAATTGTGTATTTCGAATCCGGCAAAAAAGTGGTTGTGTGCACTAATTTGATGTTTTTCTAATAAAGACAACTGTTCTGCAGTTGGCACTATTTTGTTATCTAAAACTGCCTGAAGATCAATTCCCAGTTCTTTTGCTTTTTTAAATTTATCACCCGTTGCAGGCAAGATCGAACCTAAAGTTCCTCCTAAAGCATAACCAGAAGCATTAGACAAGAAAAATACTCCGTATAATAATGATGCGAAACGTTTTGGAGATAATTTACCTACCAACGACAAACCAATTGGAGATAAACACAACTCAGCACATGTATTTAAGAAATATAACAAGATAAGCCATTTTACTAATAACTGCCCTGAAGTTCCTATATAAGAAACCTGTGTAGCAATCATAAAGAAACTTATCGAAATAACTACTAATCCTACCGCTAATTTTACCGGAGAAATCGGCTCTTTGTCTTTCGCTCTTAAAGTATCCCAAAGTATACTGAAAGGCACTGCTAATATTACCACAAATAGACCGTTAAAGATCTGAACCATCGACGGAGGCATCTGCCATCCAAAGAAATTTCTATCTGTCTGGTTATCGGCAATAAATGTTAATGACGAACCTGCCTGCTCAAAAGCGGCCCAGAAGAAAATAATAAAGAACGAAACGATATAAATTACAATAATTCTGTCTCTTTCTATTTTAGTTAAAGAAGTATCTGAAATGATTAATCCGGCCAATGATAAACCACTTGAATAAATTAAAGTATAAATCAAATTCTGACCTACAACATAATGGAAAAATAATCCTAACCCAATAAATGCGATTCCTGCAATGGTTAAAGCTTTATTAGAAAAATTAGCTTTTTGTGCCTCTCCTTCTTCAAAATCAGAAGCATCGTTTTTAGATGGCAAACCTCCTAATGGTTTTCCTTCCGGAGATACCACGTATTTGTTTTTCAAAAAGTAAAAAAGAATTGTTCCTAATAACATTGCTACAGAAGCAGCCATGAATCCCCATCTAAAAGCGTGAATATCTCTAATACCGCCAGCATCTTTCACATCTCCTAACAATGGACAAATAGACTGGCCTAAGAAAGCCCCAATATTAATTCCCATATAGAAAATAGTAAAAGCACTATCTAATTTTGTTTTTTCTTGTTTAGGATATAAACTTCCAACCATACTGGAAATATTTGGTTTGAAGAATCCGTTACCAAAAACAATTACTCCCAATGCAGAGTACATGATGATTTTAGCTAAACTCAAATTAGACTCAAAAATACTTCCACTTGTAAACAACAGCATTTGTCCAATTGCCATTAATAAACCACCTAATAAGATACAATTTCTGTTTCCTAAAAAACGATCGGCGATGAACCCTCCCAACATTGGCGTCAGATAACAAAGTCCAAGGAAACCTCCATAAATTAAAGACGCTTCTTCTTCCTTCATCAATAATGAATTCACAAGAAATAAAGTTAATAAAGCTCGCATTCCATAAAAATTGAATCGCTCCCACATTTCTGTTCCAAACAATACCCAAAGCCCTTTTGGATGCGCAGTTTTTACTTGAGTTTCTTTCATATTATTCACTATTTATTTGATTTTGATAAAGTTATATTATAAATTTTCTTTGATAAAGTTAGTCATTTTATTATAAAGCTGAATTCTCGTTTTACCACCAAAAATACCGTGGTTTTTATCTGGATATATTTGAGAATCGAATTGCTTATTAGCCTGAATTAAGGCTTCCATCATTTGCATTGAGTTTTGAACGTGAACGTTGTCATCGCCAGAACCGTGAATCAATAAAAACTTACCTTTTAATTTATCAACGTGATTTATTGGAGAGTTTTGGTCGTAGCCGCTTGCATTTTCCTGAGGAGTCTGCATGTATCTTTCGGTGTAAACACTGTCATAAAATCTCCAGTTTGTAACCGGCGCAACAGCGATTGCCATTTTAAATACGTCATTTCCTTGAAAAATACAGTTAGAAGCCATAAAACCTCCATAACTCCATCCGAAAATTCCAATTCTTGAAGCATCAACATACGGATATGCGCCAATTACTTTTGCAGCATCGATTTGATCTTGTACTTCGTATTTTCCTAATTCTTTTTGAGTTACTTTTTTGAAATCAGCACCCTTAAAACCAGTTCCTCTTCCGTCAACACAAGCCACGATGTAACCTTGCTGCGTAAGAGAGGCAAACCAATAATCATCAGAATTATTCCAATCGTTATTTACCTGCTGCGATCCCGGACCAGAATATTGATACATGAAAACAGGATATTTTTTAGACGGATCAAAATCTTTCGGTTTTAAAATCCATGCATTCAGTTCGTTTCCTTTAGCTGTTTTTAGAACGAAAAATTCTTTAGCAGGAAGATTGTATATTTTTAATTTATCGGCAAGCTCCTGATTGTTTTCGATAACCTGAATTTCTTTTCCGGTTTTAGCCTCATTCAAAGTATAAGTAGTTGGCACTAAATTGCTAGAGAAAGTCGTAATAAAATATTGAAAGTTAGGACTGAAAGTCGCTGCACTTGTTCCAACTTTTGTTGTTAAACGGGTTTTGTTTTTTCCGTCTAAACCAATTCTGTAAATATCTCTGTTGATAGAACCATTTTCTGTAGACTGGTAGAAAATAGTTTTTGTTTTTTCATCTAAACCGTAGTACGAAACCACTTCCCAGTTTCCTTTTGTAACCTGATTTTTAAGTTTTCCGGTTTTATCATATAAATAAATATGATTGAAACCGTCTTTTTCACTTGTCCAGATAAAGCTGTTATCTTTTAAGAAAGTCAAATTATCTGTAACATCAACATAAGCTTTGTCTTTTTCATTTAAAACCACTTTTGCAGCCGCCGTAGTTCCGTCAACAAAAAGTAAATCAAGATTATCCTGATGGCGGTTTAAAACCTGAGCTGACAAGGTATTATTATCATTTGTCCACTGCATTCTTGCAATATAGAAGTCATTATAATTTCCTAAATCAACTTTTTTAGAAGCATTTCCTGTGACATCATAAATATGTAATGAAACTACCGAATTTTTCTCTCCTGCTTTAGGATATTTGAAAGTTTCGATTGTTGGATATAAATCCTTGTGAAACATTGACATAGAAAACTCAGGAACCTGACTTTCGTCAAAACGAATAAAAGCTAATTTTTTGCTGTCTTTACTCCAGTCAAATGCCCGTACAAAAGCAAATTCTTCTTCATAAACCCAGTCTGTAATACCATTTATAACCGCATTTTTCTTTCCATCTGTGGTAACTGCTGTAGATTTTTTTGAAGCTACATCGTAAACATATAAATTGTTCTCTTGTGCATAAGCGATTTTTGTTCCATCAGGAGAAAAAGTTGGCTCCTGAATTTGAAAATCGACCAGTTTTGTTAATGATTTTGAAGCAATATCGTATAAAAAATAATCTGCTGTAAAAGAGTGACGGAAGATTTGTTTAGAATTACAAGCAATTAAGATCTTTTTTTCTGCAGCATCAAAAGTATAGCTTTTAATTCCAACTGAAAGTTCTTTATGGTTTTTAGTATCAATAAGGTTCGACACTTTTTTTAGGGTTGCAAAATCGTATAAATCAATCTGCATACTTCTGCTTGCCTGGTCAACATTTAAAACTGTATATTGATTTGTATTTTTTAAGGATTGCAGCTCATCCATTCCTTTTGCGCGAAATGCCCCGCCATAAATATTTTCAACCGTTATTTTTTGCTGCCCAAAAACTGCCGCAACTATAAATAAAAGTACTACAGTAATTTTACTTGTATTCATTAGAATTATTTTAAATATAAAAAGAGCCCAATTTTAGTAAAAAAAATAAACATAATACACATTTTAAGTGTTAAATGTTAAAAAAAATAACGATTGCGTATTTTCATGTTCGAAATACATTGCAAACAAAACTCTTAAAATAGTATCTTTGCCGCAACATTATTATTTAATATATTGAGAATGAACAACGCTGTTGCCGGATTTTCTAAATTATCCAAAAAAGAAAAAATAAACTGGATCGCCAATGAATATTTTTCGACTCCCGAAGAGGCTTTAAATATTATAAGAAATTACTGGAATTCAGACGAAAAGCTTCAACAGCTGCATGATGAATTTATCGAAAATACGATTACCAATTTATATATTCCACTTGGAGTTGCCCCTAATTTTTTAATCAACGGAAAGTACAAAACGATTCCAATGGCAATTGAAGAAAGTTCAGTTGTGGCAGCAGCATCAAAAGCGGCAAAATTTTGGGCTGCGCGCGGCGGCTTTAAAGCAACCATAATTGATACCGAAAAAATTGGACAGGTTCATTTTACTTTTAATGGTGATGCCGAAAAATTACAATCCTTCTTTCAAGAGATAAAACCAAAATTTTTCTCTGACACACAAAGCATTACAAAAAACATGCAGGAACGTGGCGGCGGAATATTGGATATTCACTTAAAAGACAAACGAAATTTACTCGAAAATTACTATCAGCTTCATGCCACTTTTGAAACCAAAGACAGCATGGGCGCTAATTTTATCAATTCATGTCTGGAACAGTTTGCCACGACTTTAAAAGAAGAATTTCAGCATTCTGATTTATTTTCTGATGAAGACACTTTGACTGTAATAATGAGTATCTTATCAAATTATGTCCCCAACTGTCTTGTAAGAGCCGAGGTTTCATGTCCAATTGAAGATTTAGCTGAAAAACACATACAAAATCCGCAAGATTTTGCGGAGCGTTTTGTTCAGGCCGTTCAAATTGCCGAAATTGAACCTTTTAGAGCCGTAACACACAACAAAGGTATCATGAATGGTGTAGATGCCGTAGTCCTGGCAACAGGAAATGACTTTAGAGCTGTAGAGGCAGGAGTTCATGCTTACGCTTCAAAAAACGGTCAATATGCAAGTTTATCCCATGCAAAAATAGAAAACGGAATCTTTACATTCTGGCTGGAAATTCCACTGGCTTTAGGAACCGTGGGCGGATTGACTTCTTTGCACCCATTGGTAAAATTATGTCTGGAAATGCTGGAAAAACCGTCTGCAAAAGAATTAATGGAAATTACGGCAGTTGCAGGTTTGGCACAAAATTTTGCTGCCTTACGCTCTTTAACTACAACCGGAATTCAGGAAGGCCACATGAAAATGCACCTAAACAATATCATCAATCAATTTGAAGCCACAGATGAAGAGCGTCAGTTAATCAAAAGTCATTTCAAAAAAACGGCAGTAACCCACAGCGCTGTAGTAGAATTTATTGAAAGTTTAAGAAAATAATTAGAAGCTAATCCCGCTATTCGTTGCAATCTTTAGCTTTTTAAAGAAAAAAGCTAAAGGATTTCCACTTCTATCGGGGCTAAAAAATACGTATGGCAGCAAGTTTTTACAGTAACGGAAAATTATTAATTTCTGGAGAATATTTAGTTTTAGACGGTGCAGATGCATTTGCACTGCCAACAAAGTTTGGTCAGGATTTAATTGTTGAAAAGGGAGAAAACAATACAATCGATTGGAAAAGCTACGACTATGACAAACATCTTTGGTTTGAAGACAGCATTTCATTTGATGACGTTAAAACAAATCCGGCTTTTGAGGTCGAAACTGTAAAAACAACCCTGATTACCATTCTGCATGAAGCTTATATTTTAAATCCTGATTTTATTCAAAAATCAAAAGGATATAAAATTACAACAAACCTAACCTTTCCAAGAAAATGGGGATTAGGCACATCATCGACGTTGATTAACAATATTGCACAATGGACAAAAATTAATGCCTTCACGCTTCTTAAAAACAGCTTTGGTGGCAGCGGTTATGACATTGCCTGCGCTCAAAATAACACTCCCATTATATATAAGGTAGAAAACAACAGCGTTCAAGCAGTAGAATTCAACCCGGATTTTACTCAAAACATCTACTTTGTTTATCTAAATAAAAAACAAAATAGTAAAGCTGCAATACATGCTTACAATAGACACAAAGATCAAAACTTAAGCAAAAGTGTTATTGATAATAATAAAATCACAAATGAAATTTTGAATGCTAAAACGTTAAAACAGTTTGCTTATGCAGTCGAAAAACACGAAATTCATTTGAGTAATATTCTTGAAATCGAAACCATTAAAGAAATTGCTTTTCCTGATTTTAGCGGCACCATTAAAAGTCTAGGAGCCTGGGGAGGAGATTTTGTAATGGTAATTTCAAAAGAAAATCCAAGGGATTATTTTGTTTCAAAAGGATATGAAACAATTCTTTCTTATGATGAAATGATTTTGCAAGAATAATATTTTATCCCAAAGTAGAATCAGTAATTTACCTTTTGATCAGCCATGTGTTTTGCTTCTAAATGACGCACTTTTTCATTCTCCTGCTCATTAGATTCAATCAGTGTATTGTGTAAACGTTCGGCCATTTTTTCTATACTATTAGTAATAGAATCGTACACCAGTTCCATTCTGCGGTGTTTTTCTTCTTTTACAGCCCTTAAAACATCTTCAACAAAAACCTTATCGTACTTTTCAGCCACTGAGTCACGGGTATTAGTAAGCCTGATCACATAATCGTTACTCAAAATAGTAACTTTAAAATGCTGTTCTTCATTGCTTAAATAATATTTACCGCCTAATTCATCAACATTGATGTCAGTACTGCTAACTTTTAAAAGTTCCGTAATTATTCCAAAAATGTGATTTTCAATTTTAGAATACACTTTAGGTTTTCTTCTTAAAAAACTAAACATATAAAACATTAAATGCTTGAATATTAAAGTATTTTTTCATCATTTGCCCACAATCTTTATTTAACATTAATAGTTAAAATTTTACATTTGTTAAAATAAAAATTTCGACAAATTAACTGTAATAATTTGAAAATCACAAATTTTTGAGATTATATTTCCATAATTCCCATATAGTTAAGGAAATGACATACAATATTTACTACAAAACATTTAGTTAGTATTTAAACAAAGAAAACCCGAAACATTCAACTGAACGTTTCGGGTTTTTTATAATTTTATTTTACTAAAAACTAGTAGTTAAATTGCAATCTATTGTCTTCAATTTTAGCATTGTTTTTCAACGCTGGTAAAATTCTGTTTGCATCAGATGCACTTTGAGATTTTACTTTAGCAACATACTCAGCATGATTTGCAAGAGCAGGAGCTTTTACAGTACTGATATTTTTTACTACATAAACTCCAGTGTTTCCTTCAATTGGAGCAGAAAGTTTATTCGCAGCTAAAGCAAATGCATTACCTACCACTTTTGGCTCTTGTCCAACTCCTCCAGGTAAAACAGGATTTTCTAAAGTTACGTTTGCTGCTTGTTGTACAGCGACACCAGCACTTTTAGCAATAGCTTCAATACTTGAACCTGTCATTTTAGCTTTTAAAATTTCAGCTTTTTTCTTGTTTTTCAAGATTGGCTCAACATAAGGTCTTGCCATAGTAACAGAAACTAAACCAGATTTGTTTTCGCTTTTGTATTGAGCAATTACGTGACCAATATTAGCTAATTCAAAACGTTTTACATCTCCTGTATTTGTTTCTTTATCAAATGCCCATCTGATGATGTTTCTTTGGTTTCCTAATGGTCCGAATTGTTCGTCCATAGCTTTTGCAGATATAGGACCCGCAACTTTTAAACCTAATTCTTTTGCTGTAGCAGCAAAGTCTTTATCAGCAGCTTCCATTTCAAATTTAGTTGCCAATGTAAATACTTTATCAGAAGTAGCTTCAGATGGCTCAATTTTTTGAGCAATTGTAGCTAAACGAATTCCGTCTTGTTTATCTGTAACTTTGATAATGTGGAAACCGAAAGGAGTTTCTACTAAACCAATTTTTCCAATTGCATTACTGAATACAAAATCATTGAATGGTTTTACCATTTGGCCTTGACCAAAATATCCTAAATCACCACCTTGTTGTGCAGATGAATCATCAGAGCTTGTAAAAGCCAGCATCATGAAACTATCAGGATTTGCCTGAACCTGAGCCAGAATTTCTTCTGCTTTAGCTTTAGCTTCTTCTTTAGTTCTCTTTTCTTTTTGGTTTGGAGTTTGAGAACCTTCGTAACCAATTAAGATATGACTTGCTTTTGCATTCACACCAGCTTTAAATCCTAAAGATTTAGAGATAGCATAATATCTTCCATAAACATAAGGCCCGTAAATTGATCCTGCCGGTAAGCTGAATAATTTATCAGCATCTACTGCCGGAAGACTGTTTTTAGCCACATAAGTAGAATCGTAAGGAACATCAGAATTTGCATTTACAAATTCAGCAATGTTAGTTGCGTTTCTAAAACCTGGCAATGTATCGTTTTTCCCTGTTTTTGCATTGTAAACAACACTTCCAGATAGAAGAGCTGTCATTTTAGCTTTAATTTCAGCCTCATCTTCTTTTGAAGCTTTGTCTTCAACTAAAACGTATTGAATTTCACGAGTTGCATCCGCTTTGAATTTTTTCTCGTTTTTCTTCATATAATCTACGATATCTGAATCAGAAATTTTTACTTCACTATCTTTAATAGAAGAGTATAATGCTCCAGCGTAAGCAAAGTTTACTTTGTTAGCTTCCATTTCATATTTCAGCTTTCCTTCACTAGCAGTTGTGTAAAGTCCAGATTTTACTAAAGTATTGTAAATTTGAAATTTCGCATTTAATTCAGCATCTTTTTCTTTTTCAGAAATATATTGAGCTGCTTCAGGGTTTGCTTTGAAGTAGTCTTTAAATTTAACTACATCAAACATTCCTGCTGCGTTTAAAAACATAGGGTTTTTACCAATATTTGGATCTGATTTTAAAACTTCAAGTAAGTGTTTTTCACCAACTCTCAATCCTAATTTATCAAACTGAGTTGATAATAAAGCGATTGAAACTTCTTGATCCCAAACTCTGTTTGCAGCTTCAGTGGAAGTAATTCCTTGACCACTTTTTTCAAGATTACTAACTTTAACTCTAAAGTCTTCAAATGAAATATCTTTTCCATCGATGCTTCCTACATCTTTTGAACTTTGACCAAATGTTCCTCTAGTAAATAGATCTTGTATTATAAATGCAAATAATGCAAGTGCAATAACTCCTATCAATAAAGCGGAACGCTGTCTAATTTTTGCTAAAACTGCCATTTCTAATTATCGTTAATTTTATATTCAGTTTGCGAAAATACAATTATCTAGTTAATAACAATACAACTAGTGTTTTATTTTACACAATTTTTTTTAATTATTAAAAAATTTACTCTTTTATCGTCATTTTGACCAATTCAATTTTCTTATTTGACGCTTGTTCTATCTTGAAATGAAACCTGTCAATGACAATCTTATCGCCTTTTTGCGGAATTTCTTTGGTCGAATTTACAATAAAACCTCCTAACGTTCCGTACGAATCTTCTTCCGGAATCATAAGTTTATAGGTTTCGTTTAAATACTCAACATCTAATCGAGTAGAAAACAAATACTTACCATCTCCTAAATCCTGTTCTATCAATTCTTCGTCCAGATCGTGCTCGTCTTCAATTTCTCCAAAAAGCTCTTCAACAATGTCTTCGATAGTAATAATTCCCGAAGTACCTCCATATTCATCTAAAACCACGGCTACATTTTTTCGCTTTTTTATCAAAATATTCAAAGCATCTTTTATCAGGATAGTTTCCGGCACAAACTCAACGGTCATTAAAACCGATTTGATTGTTTTGGGCTTTTTAAACAAATCAAATGAATGCACATAACCCACAATGTCATCAAGCGAATTCTGGCTTACTACAATTTTAGAATATCCGGTTTCAACAAAAAGATCTTTTAAGTCTGAAACACTTTCAAACAAATCTATTGCAACAAGTTCTGTTCTCGGTGTCATGATATCGCGTGCCTTTACACCTGAAAATTCTAATGCATTTTGAAAAATCTGAATTTCAGAGTCGACTTCATCATCATCTTCAACAGAATTCATTTGTTCCGTAATATAGTTCCCAAGCTCGATTTTGCTAAAGTATAATTGTACCTGATCCCCTTCTGTTTTGAAAAATTTTCTTAAGATAAAATCAGATATCCAGATAAAAAATGTCGAGATATAATAAAAAAGCCTGTAAAACAGGTAAGCAGGAACTGCAAAAATCTTAATTAAGGAATTGGCGTAAATTTGAAAAAACACTTTTGGAAAAAATTCGGCTGTAATTAAAACTATAAAAGTTGAAATTAGAGTTTGAACCAAAATTGTCGTTAAATCTGAAAACTGAAATCCAAAACCAATTATCCATTTAAGGACAACATCTCCCATATAAAAGCCATAAATAACAAGCGCTACATTGTTTCCAATAAGCATTGATGCAATAAACTTTGAAGGGTTTTCGGTAAGTTTGGTTAAAATTTGAGACAGAAAATTATCTTGTTTTTTCTCAATTCCAAGATAAATTTTGTTTGAGGAAATAAAGGCAATTTCCATTCCTGAAAAAAAGGCTGATAGTATTAAACATAGTATTATAATACTAATTTCCATTTTTATTATTTTTTATTTCGGTCGTTATACTTATTAAGAAATCTTCTCCTGAAGAAAAACATAAAAATTGCCATTCCGGCAATAACAAAACTTAAAGGATAACCCTCGTTATTTTCATTTAACTTTACTACTCCATCGTAAATAAAGTAAACTGCAAATAAGATATAAACGTATTGTGTGTATTTTAAATAACCCATAATTATAATTCTTCGTCTGATTCAAACTCACCGCTTATTCGCTGCGAATTGATCACTTTAAAATCTTTACTAAAATCAATTCCCTGACCAAAAGAAACCCCCTTAGCATCTGTAAGTTTAAATTTCCTTTCGGTGTAGAACCACTCATTTTTTTGATCAAAAAACATTTGTTCGGTTTCTAAAACCTGTCCAGCTTCAGATGTTATCTTTACTTTTCCCTGCAAATCGATTATCTGCGTAGGTTTATATGAAACAGCATAGTTTGCTTTTATAAAAGTACGCTTTTGTTTTTTATCATATAAAGTAACATCAATTCCTTTTGGGAATTCTGTAAAAGGAAAATCGAGATTGGAATAATCCAGCATTTTTGGACTAATCAAAATTCCGGTTATTTTTCCTGAATCTGTATATTTAATATTTACAGTATCAGCATCACTTCCCGGAACAAACTCAGAGAAGTTAATTTTCTGAACTTCTTTAAAATTACTTTCGCATCCAAAAAACAGTGTCACAGCAATAACTGTGACAACGTTTATAATATATTTCTTTGGTAAATTCATTTGCCAAATGTAATAAATTGTAATGAGCTTATAAAAACATAAATTTTTATGTTTAGTTGAATTTACTCTTCACAAACCATTTGTCATTGAAAGAGAATCCTACACTAAAGTTTACATAGTTTTCCTGAACTAAGTTTGAAGATACCGTTCCTCTTTTACCAAATTCAACTCCAATATTCAAGTTTGAGAAATAGCCCGGAATTGGGATTCCCGCTCCTAAACTCATTCCTACATCATTTATCGATTCGTTGTTAACGATTAAACCAATTTTCTCATATTTTAAACCGGCACGATATGTCACTCTGCTTAAGTAGCTGGTAAACGAAGTGTAATTTGGAATATAATAACCTCCAACAGCATATTTAGCATATTTCTCGTATCGTACGTTTTGAGTTGAGTTGTAATAATTCGTCAGCTGACCTTCTCCCTGAAAAGCCAATGTAGTACCTACAAGCCATTTTCTTGCTTCACCAATACCTACGCCAATAGTTAATTTGCTTGGAAGTTTTAATTTTTGTGATTCAGGCGCATACGTGTAAGGATCCGGATCACCGCTCACTGTGATTTCTCTTGTGCTGTCTGAATTTAAATCACTTTTAAAAGCATAACTCAAACTGGTAAATAAATTTACTTTTTTGTAAAGTTTTGCCTCGTACATAGTACCAATATCAAAATTAACACCTGATAAAGTAGAAATATTTACTTCCTGAGTAGTATTTTGAACACCTGTAACAGCCTCTAAACTTGTTGTTGTAATTTTTCCGAAATTGTATTGTATATCCGCTCCAATATTCCAGTTTGGTTTAATTTTATAGGCTAAACCAAAATATACTTTATTTATACCTCCTTGTCCGCTTAACTGAGAGCTTACTGCTCCCTCAGTTGCAGTATTATCACTAAGAATTTTATATCCTACAGATGATAACGGAACTAATCCAAACGATGCTCCAAATTTACCAATTGGAATTCCAACTGCTAAATAATCGAAAGTTGTTCTTTGTGCTTTTGCAGATTCTACATCTGTTTTTAATGTGGAAGTTCCAAAAGTTGCTCCAACAGTAAAAGTAGTCTGAATCAAACTGGCATAACTTGATGGATTATCAATATTCAAGTGAATACTATCCTGCTCAACTGCAACGCCTGCCATAGATCTAAACTCTTGTGTACCTTTAAATTTTATATCACCAATTCCATAAAAAGAATAAGGAGATGCAGTACCTTGCTGAGCAAAAGAAACGAACGATATAAGCAAACAAGCGCCTATTATAATTTTTTTAATCATTTTCGATTTTATATTGAAATGTTTGGTTCAAACTCTCCAGAAGGAAATTTGAATTGGCAAATATGGTATTTTTTAATCGTTTAGCCAAAAAATCTGCATCACCTCCCGTTAAAATTATTATAAAATTTGAAAAGTTTGCGCGATATTCATCGATAAAACCGTCAATCTCATAGACGAAGCCATTTACAACACCAGAGTGAATCGCCTGTGCAGTTGAGTTCCCAATATAAGAGTCAGGTGTTTCAAAAGTCAGCAAAGGCAGTCTGGCCGTGTAATGATGCAGTGATTCGTAACGCAGCCTAAGTCCGGGAGAAATCGCTCCGCCCAGATAATTATCATTTTCGTCGATAAAATCGTAGGTTATGCAAGTTCCGGCATCTATTACTAATCTATTTTGCTTAGGAAACTGCAAAGTGGCTCCTGCCGCCAAAATCATACGGTCAATTCCTAATGTTTTTGGCGTTGCATATTTATTATGAAAAGGAAAAACATCTTCATGCGTAAAAAAATGAACGCTTAACTGCTTTTCGAAAGTCAAAAAAGATTGTTTTTCGATGTTTCCAACCGAAGCGACAACCAAATCTGAGCAATTTTGAAATTTTTCTAAAATTTTTTTAATTTTTTCTTCGAGCTGATTCTTTTCAAAAATGAAATTCTCCAGAACAGTACTTCCCTCAAAGACAGCTGCTTTAATTCTCGTGTTTCCAACATCAACAGTTAAAATCATTTTTACTTTTTTGTTTCTGCGAAGATACGAATAGATTTTTTTTAAAAAATGTTTTGGATAAACGGAAAATGATTCTATCTTTGCACCCGCATTGAGCACAAGACGGTACCTTAGCTCAGATGGTAGAGCAATGGACTGAAAATCCATGTGTCCCTGGTTCGATCCCTGGAGGTACCACCAAAACCCGAATAGCAATATTCGGGTTTTTTTTTAATATATTTTTTACAAATGCATTATTTATACATTCTGCAGTCTAAGTCTTCGCAAAAATTCTATATTGGAGAAACAAACAATATAGATGAGCGAATTTTAAAACATCAAAATCATTTCTATTCCAATTCTTTTACCAAAATTGCGGAAGATTGGGAAGTAGTTTTAACTTTCAACTGTAAGGATAAAAACGAAGCTAAATATCTTGAGAGTTTCATTAAAAGAATGAAAAGCAAAGTTTTTAATCATAAAATCATATCAGATCCGTCTATTTTAAAAGATATTTTATCTAAAAGAAAATTATAATGTGTCCCGGGTTCTCCCGAAGCCTCGGGACTGGAGGTACCACCAAAACCCGAATAGCAATATTCGGGTTTTTTGTTTTTAATACTTTCCTATAAAAAATCTAATCTCCGTTTTTTTTTACCGCAAAGAACACAAAGATTTACGCAAAGGCACACAAAGAAAAAAAAATAGCCCACAGATTAAACAGATTTTAAAAATCATTTTAATCTGTGTAATCTGTGGCTAAAAAAAGTTCGCAAGGCTTTATATTGATAAAGCTTTGCGAACTTTGCGTTTTGTGAAAGCACTGTTTTTATAAAAATCTTAGCGCTCTTTGCGGTTAAAAAACAAAAAACTATTGATGAAATACTGAAACCGCTGGGAAGTAATATCCTGAGAAACTTATCGTTCCTGTTTTAACACCGGATTCAGCATTAAATAAATATAGATTATTGATTGCGAAATTTTCACCAAATCCTTCATTTACTGTATTCACAACCAAAGTATTTTTCTTGCGATCGTATCCAATTCCTGCACCATATAAAATATTTGAGTTTGTCAATGTAATGAAAGGTGCTGTTAACGATCCTGCGGTACCATTATACTTATAAACTTCCTTACCTCCGCTCCAACTTCCATTTTTAGCTATAAAAACATCATTTCTAGCCGCTGTAATAGACCCCGGATGCCAAGCTCCCCAGCTTCCATTAGCTTGAAAACCTAACGGAATTTCTTTTACCTCAAGCGTATTTGAATCTATACTAATAAGATTTTTTCCTCCCGCTGCCCATACTTTTTTATCATCGGTAACTGCAAAGCCCAGAACCATACCAGAGATCGTTTTTTCTACCGCTAATGTTGAAGCATTAATGACAATAACTCCTTTTGAAGCTGACAATGCGAAAATGTAGCCTCCGGCTTTAACAATATCTCCTACCTGACCTGTAACGCCTTCGATTTGACCATTTAATGCCATTGTACTCAAATTAAGCTTAAATATTCCTTTACCAGAAGTTAATAATGCCTGATTTTCATCAACACCTACTACTGCACGCCAATCATTTCCTCCTTGAGCCGGGATTCTTTTTTCTTCTTTAAGCGAATATGCATCTGCCACGACAACAGGTCCGCCAACTTTAGAAACTAAAAACAGCTTTTTGTTAATGATCGTTCCGAACTCTAATGTTGACGATTCTGGTTTTAAATCTTTATCCGGATTTACTTTTACAAAAACACTGTCTTCTATTGCTTTTGTATCATATCTATAAAATCCTACTGTTCCTGTTCCGTGTCCAAACCAGCCTTCGTTGATCATGAAAAAACCGTTTTCATAAGCTCCATATGTATGAATATCGTATGTTAAAGAAACATTTCCACCACCATTTTTAGCCGTCATTGTAACTTTAAAATCTCCTCTTGTTTCTGGTTTAAATACATAAGTAGAATCAGATCCTACTACTTTTCCGTCTACTGCCCATTCAAAGGAAACATTATTTCTGTCTGCTAATTTTGAACTTAATTGCAGTGTTTTTCCAATGGTTAAAGTATCTTTTAACTGTTGTTCGCCTTTTATCACCGGAGGCGCTGTAAAATCATCATCATTATTACATGAAACTGTTAACATCATTAGAGAAGCAACTGCGAGTAACTGCTTGGAAAAAAATTGGTTTTTCATTATTAAATATTTAAAATTATATTACTTAAACCTTTAGCCGATATACAGTTTGCATTTAACAAAAGTTCTATAAAATAAACTTCTGTCTGCTTTTGTTTAAAAAAGCAAACATCTTGTACAACGATACGTTTTAATGATTTTTTTTAATGAAAAAACGGTATGAATCGAAAAGAAAAACTTCCAGCAGAAAATTGTTTTTACGATATCATATTTGCAGAAAAAAAATCTCATAAACTCTTTTTTGGCTTACGAGAATAGAATAACCAAACAATACTATTGTCACACAGAGTGAAAAAGTATTGGTTTTAATTCAAGCTTCAATCCCCGAAAGCTATTTATTACTATAAAAATGGCAGGTCTTCTGACTTGCTCCCTACACCCAGCCTTCCCTTTCAAAAAATGAAAAGTGACGTATTAAAGGGTTTCAGTTAATGAGCTTACAGCTGCGGGACAGTTTTGGAGTTACACCAAATTCCCTTTTAATGTCAATATTTATTCAATAATGACAACCATTTTCTGTTTTAAATTTTGAGCTGCAAAACTACTGCTTTCTTTCTTAAGAATGCAATACTTCTTTATTTTAAAGACTTTCTTCTCATTTTTAATCTCTACTTTTTTGAAATTATAAAGTACTGGGCAATCAAAGAAATGTAAAGTCAACAATTAAATTGTTTTTGTTAAAAAAGTATCAACTAAATAAAAAAATATCTTATATATTCGTAAAATCGTATTTTACATTTTTATTTATTATCAAAAACACAGAGCGTTTTATGAGCAAAACTTCTACTAAAGGCATTTGGAAAGTAATATCAGCCTCTTCTATGGGCACCATGATTGAATGGTATGACTTCTACATATTTGGGAGTTTAGCAGTCGTAATTTCAACCAAATTTTTCCCTAGCGACAATCCAACCGCAGCATTCTTATCGACTCTGGCCACTTTTGCTGCAGGGTTTGTAGTTCGCCCTTTTGGCGCTTTGTTCTTTGGAAGGCTTGGAGATATTATTGGCCGAAAATATACTTTCATGGCTACTTTATTATTAATGGGAGGTTCTACTTTTTTGATAGGATGTATTCCCAGTTATGAAACGATTGGTTTTATGGCACCCTTATTAGTTTTGATTTTGCGCTTACTGCAAGGACTCGCTCTTGGCGGTGAATATGGAGGCGCGGCTACATACGTGGCAGAACACGCTCCCGTTGGCCAAAAAGGATACTGGACATCCTGGATTCAGACCACGGCAACCGTGGGTTTGTTTATTTCTTTAATGGTAATTCTGGCTACTAAAAATGTGCTTTCGGCCGAAGCTTTTGATTCCTGGGGATGGCGCGTCCCTTTTTGGGTTTCTATTGTAATGGTTGGGGTTTCGTATTTAATTAGAAAAAATATGGACGAATCGCCTGTATTTGCAAAAGCAAAAAAAGAAGGAACGACAAGTACAAACCCGTTAAAAGAAAGTTTTGGAAATCGCTATAATTTAAAATTTGTGTTGCTGGCTCTGTTTGGGGCCACAATGGGGCAGGGAGTAGTTTGGTATACAGGACAATTCTATGCGATGAGTTTTATGAAAACGGTTATGAATATTGATTCTTCGCAAGTAGACAGTTTGCTCGGAATTGCATTATTAATAGGAACTCCTTTTTTTATTGTTTTTGGATGGCTGAGCGATAAAGTTGGCCGAAAATACATTATGATGTCCGGAATGCTGCTGGCTATTTTATTCTACAGACCTATATATAAGATGATGTATAACACAACTGATGTGAGCTATAAGACAGAAATTGTAGAGCAAACCTCTCAAAATGTTGAAAGAACCCAAAATAATGACATAATTACTACCATTTCAAAAACCTATACGGATGGAACTTCGTATATCGAAAAGAAAACAGATTTTGCTGATAAGAAAAAATCTCAAAGCAGTATTACTATAAATATCAATTCCGGAGACGAATGGACTTTAATTTTTTTAGTTTTCATTCAGGTTTTGTTTGTTACGATGGTGTATGGCCCAATTGCAGCATTTTTAGTTGAAATGTTTCCAACTAAAATCAGATACACCTCGATGTCACTTCCTTATCATGTTGGAAATGGTATTTTTGGAGGTTTACTGCCGGCGATTTCAACGTACTTTGTAACGCATTCAAAGGCCGCCGGAAAAACCGATTTTTATCTCGACGGACTTTGGTATCCTATTATTATCGCTTCGATCTGTTTTGTAATTGGAATGATTTATATAGACAATAAGAATAAAATTAATCATCTTTAATATTTAACAACATGAATACAATCAAACAGGCTTTAGGCATTTTATGGGTTATTTTAGCAGTTGCCGCTGCTTACTTTTGCGTGTTTGAATTTGGCTTACCTAAATTATTATCAGATCAGCAAGATGATTTAGTCTTTGGCATTATTATTCTTTTTATTCTAACACCGCTTATTGTTTTGGGTTTAGGAACATTTGGTTATTTTGCTCTAATTGGAGAGTACAACGATAAAAAGAAATAAACAAAAACAATAAACAACTAAACCAGAAAAGGGCTGTCTATTTTTCAATAGAACAGCCCTTTCACATTACTAACCAAACCAAATTTTTAATCTGTCAGCGATATATTTTCAGCCTTTATTTTTTGATGAACTTCATTACTTGGGTTTTGTCATTTTCATCTGAAGCTTTTACAATATATAACCCTGTTTGTAATTCGCTCACGCCAAATTGAAAATCAACATTTCCATTTGAAGCAAAACTTTTAACCAACTGCCCGGAAACTGAAAAAATCTGAACTTTTACAGCAGCCGTATTTAAAGTAAAATAGTTTGAAACGGGATTCGGATACAAATTCACTGTACTTCCTTTTTCAAAATCTTCAATCGCCAGATTTGCCGTTTTATTTCCATAAATTCTATATTCTCCCGGAGTTAAATTTATTGGAGCGTTTATATCCGTAACATTTATGGTCGTGTTATCCATTAAATTATACCAGGTTCCTGCGTAAGGAAAACCGGTTGCCACATTTTGAGCCGTAACATCAAAATTGGCCAGAATCAAAACATCTTTTAATTGTGCCGAAGTCAAACTTGCATTTGTTATTTTAATGTTTACTGTTAATGAATTAGCATTTGGAATTGTAGAAGTACCGGAAAAAACAGGTTCTGTTTTTTTAAGTGTAATCATTTTAGCCCAATCGTTATAAATTTTATTACGATTTGAATTTCCTAACCAATTATTTACCCATTGCGGCTGTGGTTTTGTGTCTAATTTACAATCTCCGCCAGCAGCATCTGAATCTGTATTTACTGAATTATCGTTACAAGTAAAAATAGAACTCTCCCATCCTAATTCTCCAAAATGCCAAATCATTTTTGGTCCCGGAATCAATAGCGAAACTGCTCCAATTGCAGACATTCTTGACAAAGCCGTATTTAATGTCTTTACATTATAAGTTCCATTTACAGCTCCGTATTGTACATTTTTATACATCAAACGTTCTTCGTCATGACTTTCGGCATAACCTATTAAACGATTTGCTGCAAAACCACGATTAGCGCTTGACATTTTCGAAATATTACTCTCTGTGGCATATCCCATTGAAAGCTGATTGTATTCTTTTGTCATTTTTCCCCACATCATGATTCCTTTGCTTGGTGTTTCAGAAATTTTATAATCTGCCCATTGTTTCTCTTCATTTTCAGTTCCTAAATGTTCAAAAATAGTATAATGTGAAGGATCTAAACTCCAGGAATAATCAGCATATTTCTTTAAAATATCCACTCTATCCTGCTGATATGCATTGGTACAAGCTTCATCAGAAGCCGTACAAGACTGTGTAAAACCTTTTGTTAAATCCCAGCGGAAACCATCAATTTTATATTCCTGAATCCATTGTTTAATTACACGTTCTACATAATATTGTGTTCTCGCCGATTGATGATTAAAATCTTCTCCTACGCTGTAAGTATGTTTTGCAACGGTATTAAAATATGGATTCTCTGCTGTTGGCGAACCAAAACCATCTCCGTCAGGATCATTCATCCACATTCTTACCATAGGATTTCTTCCAAAAGCGTGATTTAATGCCACATCCAAAATAACGGCAATTCCATTTTGATGACATATATCGATTAATTCTTTTAATTTATCTGATGTGCCATAAAATTTATCCAAAGCCATATGAAATGAGGTATTGTAACCCCAGCTTTCATTGCCTTCAAATTCCATTACCGGCATCAATTCGATCGCATTTATTTTAAGATTTTTAAAATAATCGATCTTATCAATTAAGCTTTGGTAATTTCTAGCCGCATCAAAATCACGGACTAAAACTTCATAAACCACTAATTTTTCTTTTTCTGGTTTTGTAAAATTTGTTACCTGCCAGTTGTATGGAGCCTGTCCTGTTTTAAGAACTGTTACTTCAAATTGCTGTCCTGCCGGATAAGCTGGCAGATTTGGATAAGAAGCTGAAGGAATTGACGGATCATCATAAGGAGATAAAACCAAAGTCGAATAAGGATCGGCAGTTTTTACCAAAGATGGAGAATTAGCAAGGGGTGTTGCATCTACAACCCAATATTGATACGTATTATTGAGTCCCGAAACTAATCCGTTTAATTCTAACCAAAATTTTCCCGAAGCCGGGTCTTTTTTCATGGCATACGCCGAAGTTGGCTGCCAATTGTTGAAACTTCCCGCAACGTACACAAAATCTTTTAAAGGTGCATCCAAAACCAAAGTTGCTTTTGAGAAATCAGCCGGGTTATAATTGATTCCATCAACTAAACCTGCAGGCATCGCTTCAGAAATTGTATTTGGATTTACTATAACCGAAAACTTTTTTACAATTGTCGTTGCGCCCTGAGTAACACTCAATTCGTAACTCTGATTATTTGTAATCCCTACATGAGAATAAGAATAGCTTGCGGTACTTGTGTTTGTATTAATAACGGTTCCGTTTGCTTTTAAAGAATAACTTGCTGTTCCGTTTGTATTAGTGGCCGTAATATTAAAATTAGACCCAGATGCTATAATTGAAGCACTGTTTTCTATTGGTGAGGTTAAAGAGACTTGAAATGAGCCTACTTCTACCAAAATATCTTGTGATTTTTTATCGCCATTTCCGTTTTTGGCTTTTACCAAAAAACCAATTTTTCCAATTCCTGTTGTATTGTAATAGATTGTTGGTGTAATTGTTTTGGTATAAGTATCGGTACCTGGGTTATAGGTAAACTTGCTCGCTTCACTTGAAGCATCCCAAGAACCATTATTTGGAGTTCCTTTTTGAGTAGTATCATTGGTATCAAAAGCCCAAGCCCACAGATACAAGGAATGATCTGTAATTCCCCACTTCCCCTCATCAATACTACCATTAATAGTAATTGTAATTGGTGTATTTTCTTCAAAAGTTGATGGATTTATTGAATAAGTAACGGTTTGAGTTTGAGCAAAAGACGTTACTGCCATCAATAAAAATATTGATAGTAAAGTTTTTTTCATAATGTTGTGGTTATTCGGTTAGTCAGCCTGATTAAAAAAGGGCTATCCTAGCAGATAGCCCTTTAATTATTTATGAAAATTTTTATTCCTGATTAGGAATCATTAAATAACTTCCATCTAAATCATTGAAATAAATTACATATTTAGATTTTGCTACTGGTATGTTTTCACCGTTTCCTCCACCTGAGAATGGAGTTGTTCCTCCCCATGACACATCCCAGGAATTATTTGCTCTAAATTTAGCATCTCCATCATTCAATTCTGCATTTTTTCCTGATAATGACCAGGCATGTTTGTCAAAATCTGATTTATCTAATGCAGTAGAAACATCCCAGCTGCCAGTGGCACTTCCTACAATACCCACTGTCTCATATGTTTTTGCTATAGCATCATCCTCATAAGCTTTTAAAGTATATTTCAGAGAAGTAGTATTGAACTCAAAAGCGTAATATCCATCTGCTGGAATTGTAAATTCTCCTGCATTATCTTTAATTTCAATAGAACTATCGCTAGCTCTGCCAAGTTGAGATGCCCAGCTTCCTTTTTCAGAAATCAATTTAAAATTACCTGCTTTAAAATATCCTACAAACTTGTACTTATTGGCTTCTTTTCCATCTCTGAACATTGGCTGGTGTTTGGTATCAACATTGTTATCCCATCCGCCAGCTACAGCTGCTCCAATTAAGTACCAATCTGTAAACTCATAAACAACTCTCCCCAAATAAGGAGTTACACTAATAGTGATCAATCCTTTAGAAAACTGCTGAACTGCTCCAGAAATATTAGATGAGATTTTCACATCATAGAAAGCTGCTTCTTCTGGTTTTCCACCAAGTTCTATTGCTGCCTGATTTAACTCCTTAACCAAGACCGATACCTCAGTTACACTCCCTGTAGTTACTTTAAGCGTTTTTGCTGCACTAAAGTCACCTCCTTTTTTATCAATTAACAACGTATAGTTTACTGCTACCGGACTAGTATATTTTGCCGCAGACCAAGTAAACTTAGCCGCTTCTTTAGCTGCATCATCTGCCTTTAATACAAATTCTTTTCCTGTTGCAGGTGCGGTAATTTCTGGTATAGAAACACCTTCAACAATTGGTCTTTCGTCAACAGCATCAGCATTACATGATACCGCCAATACACCAATAAATGCGATTAAAATTTTATATATATTTTTCATTTCACTGTTTTATATAAGGTGTTAATATCCTGGATTTTGCTTCAATGTTGGGTTTGCCTGAATGGTTTTAGCCGGAATTGGCATTAAATCTCTGAATGAAGATGTAGCAGTTCCGCTTTGAACACCACCTTTCCATTGCCAGATTTTATCTCCTCCTGTAAATTTCCCAAAACGAATTAAATCAGTTCTTCTGTGGCATTCCCAGTACAATTCTCTTCCTCTTTCTGCCAAGATAAAATCAAGTGTTAAATCCGCTGCAGTAATTGCAGGAGCATTAGCTCTCGTTCTAATTTGGTTAATATAACCTACAGCTGTACCTATGTTTCCTGATGCCGCCCCGCGCAAAGTTGCTTCTGCATACATTAAATAAGCATCTGTAAGTCTAAACATTGGGAAATCAGTATCTGGTATATCTGTTCTTTGAGCTGCTGAGCCATCTGAGTTTACGTTTGTAAACTTAGTCAATGCGTAACCATCCGTAAATGTTGATGTATTAGTAATATCTAATGCTTGCCCAGGAGTATAAGCGTATAATCTCTTATCTCCCCACACTTGTTGTTTACCTAAAGAAACCGGTGCATTAGTAAAACTAGTTGGAGCGGCAACTTCAACACCGTTTAAGGTAATTTTACCCGTTACAAGATTAAATAAATAAGTATTATTAGCATTGAACCCTGCGTCCTTTTCATTTTTATCGCTTGAATCAAAAGCCTGACCATCTTTATTAACTAAGATTCCTGTATTGTTTGCCAAGTTTTTGCTTTTTGTTTGATAAAAATCAAATGAACTTATTGGTGCACCAAAACTAGCTATAAATTCTTTGCGCGTTCTGATTCCCTGCCATCCGCCATCCATACCTTGTGCAGCAGCATCAATACTGCCTCCAATAGATGCATGTAAAATAAAACTCATTCCACCACCAGTTGCTCTAATAGCATTTCCATCACTGATAATTGGAAAAATAAATTCAGACTCAGCACCATTTCTGTCATTGTTAGCAGAAAATAAGTGACGATAAGGAACATTGGCAAATGTGTATCCTGAATTAATAATTTCAGTACATAACGTTGCTGCTTCATTATTTCTTTCTGTTCCTGTATATACTTTTGAGTTTAAATAAATCTGAGCCAATAAAAATTTAGCTGCAACTTTATCTATTCTTCCATATTCGTTTGATTTAGCAGCTTTAAGGCTGCTATCTAAATCTTTCAACTCAGACTCTACATACGCAAAAACTTCTGCTCTTGATTTTTGTTCCGGATAAAAGAATCCAACTGGGTCATTTTCTGTAGTAATTGGCACATTTCCAAATAAATCCATCAAGTTCACGTAAGAGAAAGCTCTTAAAAAACGTGCTTCAGCTCTAAAAGTAGCGATTTCAGCTTTTAGGTTTGCATCAACACCTCTGGCATTAAGTTTTTCCTCTGTAGTTTGTCTTAAAAATTCATTTGCAAGACTGATATGGTAAGAAGCTCTAGAATAAGTTCCGTATAAAAACTCATTAACAGGAGACCAAGTTTGTGTATTTAATGTTGGTAAAGTTCCATCTGCCCACGCAATAATTGCTTCATCAGTAGAAAATTCCTGAGTAACAAAAAGCAATCGTAAGTAACTGCTAAAATCGCCGCCCAAACCAGAAATATCTGGAGCTCCATCTCCATCATTACCCCCTACATATAAGCCGGCATATAATTTTGCTAATACTTGCTTATAAGATGTTGGGTCCTGAAAAAAGGTTTCAGATAAAAATTCATCATCATCCTTTGGTGTCACGTTCAAATCGTCAGTACACGAAGTCAACGTCATACTTAATCCTAGAATGAATAGGAAAAAATAAGATATATATTTAAATGATATTTTCATTTTGTATGTTTTAAAATTTTGTTTTTCAATGTACTATTTAGAAACTTGCATTTACTCCAAACAAGAAAGTTCTTGCTCTTGGGTAAACATTACCGTCAATTCCGTTAAATTTCTCCGGATCTAACCCATCATATTTTGTAAGTACAAAAACGTTCTGAACACCAGCTGAGAATCTTAAAGAAACATCTTTTAATACTGATTTATCTAAAGTATATCCAACTGTTACGTTATCCAGCTTAATAAAAGAAGCATCTTTTACATAGTAATTGGATAAATAACGTTGTGTTCCGTTATCTTCAAACTTAAAGCCTGTATTTAAATAATCTGAACTAACATTAGACAAATCATCATTTCTTCTTAAGGCAGCATCAGAATAACCTAAGTTAGAGTTCACATTATCAAAAATGTAATTACCTAAACTAGCTCTCCAGTTCATTGTAAAATCAAACTTTTTGTAGTTTAAAGTTGAAAATAAACCAAAAGTATAATCTGCTGTTGGTTTTTTATATCTATAACGATCTGAAGCATCTATTTTACCATCTCCATTTCTGTCTACATAAGCTCCTGCGATTGGTTTTTTATTAGCATCGTACAATTGCTCGTATACAAAGAATGAATTTGGAGCGTATCCTACTGTATTAATAAGAACTTTGTTTCCGTTTCCACCTTTAATGTTATCTCCTACTTCATATCCTTCAAAACCAGGAACTGTCTGACCTAAGTTTTCAATTTTTTGATCTAAGTAAGTAGCATTAACAGCTACATTCCAAGTTAAATTGTCATTTTTAACAATATCAGACTGAAGACTGAACTCAAGTCCTTTTGTTCTTAAATTACCAATATTATTAAAACCTTGGTTTCTTAAGTTAGCTCCGTCAGGAACCAAGACATCTGCTAATAAATCTGTTGATTTTTTATCAAAATAGTTAAGCGAACCTGTAATTCTGTCTTTTAAGAATCCAAAATCAAAACCTAAGTTCATCTCTGCTAACTCTTCCCATTTGATATTTGAATTATATCCTTCTGGTCTTGCTGTTCTGTAAACAACACCATTAAATACATATTGAGTATTAACTGTACCCAATGTTACTCTTCGTAAATAATCGTATTGAGCAGAAATATCCTGCTGCCCTGTTGTACCGTAACCAACTCTTAGTTTTAAACTAGAAAGTGTTTCGTTATCTTTTAAGAAAGACTCTTCAGCAACATTCCATGCAAAAGCACCTCCCATAAAGTTACCCCATCTGTTTTCTTCAGAAAAACGTGAAGTACCATCTCTTCTGTAATTTAAAGTCAGTAAGTATCTGCTGTCGTAACCTAAGTTTAAACGACCAAAGTAAGACTGTAAATTGATATCCGGATCAGTTATAACATCTTCATTTCTAGTAGCCTCAGGCTGTGTAAGTGCTCCTGATTGGTATTTTTCTTTTTGAAACAATTGATAGTTATAACCAGCTGTTGCATCAATCTTAAATTTACCTAAAGTTTTAGTATAATTCAAGTAAGTATTTAAGTTTTTATTCTGAAGATCATCAGTATAAGTATCGTAGTTTCCTAAATTCACATAATTTGGCGAAGTAAAAGCATTTGGCTGAAAACCTAAAATACTTTCTGTACTTTGTCTATTATAGCCACTGCTGTCAAATCTATCGATACCGGCTTCGGCTACGATTCTTAAATCTTCAAAGAAATGGAATCTATAGTCTACACTAATGTTACCCCATTTTCTTGTAGATTTAGATCTTTTATCTTCTTGATTTAATCTTGCAACAGGGTTTTTTGCAGGTAATAATGCAATGTTTCCATTAGCCTCTAACCATTCAAAATAACCTCCATAACGAGAACCTGCCTGATAAGGCGACTGAGTTGGGTCAAAACTAATAGCAGCACCAATAACTGCATCTTCATCTTGAAATTGATTTTTACTAAAAGATAAGTTTCCGCTAATATCAATTTTTAAGTGATTATCAAATAATACAGGGTTTAACGATATCGATGTCGTAGTTCTTTCAAAAGAAGTGTTTCTTAAGATTCCAGGATTATCAACATTACCTACAGATAAACGTACTGGCAATTTATTGAATAATGAACCGCTTACAGAGATATTATTGTTAGTAGTTAATGCTGTATGGAAAATTTCATCCTGCCAGTTAGTACTTGCAGTACCCATTGTTGCTTTTTGAGCAGCATTTCCTTTTGTATTTACCAATTCACGGAACTGATCAGCATTTAACACATCAACTGTATTTGCAACTGTGTTTATACCCACCTGAGAACTAAAGTTAACTTTTACGCCGCCTTTTGTTCCTTTTTTAGTAGTAATAACAATCACACCATTTGCCGCTCTAGATCCGTAAATCGCTGCCGCAGATGCATCTTTAAGAACCGTAAATGATTCGATATCATTAGGATCAATAGTAGACAAAATACTTGTCGCTCCACTTGGTACAGCATTACTTAACGGAAGTCCGTCTAAAATAATTAAAGGATCATTTGAAGCACTTAATGAAGATCCACCACGAATTCTAATATCTGCTTTAGCGCCAGGAGCTCCTCCTCCAACAACATTAACACCTGCAATACGGCCGCTAATTAAAGTTTCTGGAGTTACGTTGATCCCTTTGTTAAATTCTTTAGCAGAAATTTGAGATACAGATCCTGTTGCGTCTTTTTTCTTAACAGTTCCGTAACCTACTTGTACCACAACTTCTTTCAGCTGATTAGTATCTTCTTCTAAAGTTACGTTTAATGTTTTCTGACCAGTATAGTCAATTGTTTCGGTTTTGTATCCAATGAAAGAAACAACGATTTTACTGCCGTTTTTAACATTTGACAGCTGGTAACTTCCATCAAATCCTGTTGATGCACCGTTTGGAGCACCTTGTACATTTACGTTTACTCCCGGTATTGGCTGACCTGTTGCTTTATCGACAACAGTCCCATTTAGAGTGTTTTGAGCTAACACTGTAAACGGCAACAATAGGAATAAAAATAACAACTTTTTGTAAATTGTTTTCATACTTTTTGTTTAAATTAGTTTGAGTTTGTGATTGTTAGTTAAGTTTTTAATTTTACTTCGAATTTCAAAATTATGAATTTATTAACGTGCTCGACCTGAGACTATTTTTATTGAGTTACGAAAACGTGGTAGTGTTGAAAACTTTCTATATTTTGTAATCTTTTCAGTCAAAAAATGTCAAATCACAAAATAAAAGATACCTTTATTAATAATTAGATTTTTTTTAATAAAACCCATGAAACGCAAAATAACCCTAAAACAGATTGCAAAAGAACTTGACGTTTCTATTTCAACTGTCTCAAAATCACTTAGAAACAGTCTTGAAATTGGAGAAGAAACACGATTAAAAGTGCAGGCTTTTGCAAAGTTTTACAACTACAAACCCAACAATATTGCCCTTAGTTTAAAAAACCGAAAAACCAAAAGTATTGGCATTATCATTCCGGAAATTGTACATTATTTTTTCTCTACTGTAATCAACGGAATCGAGCAGGTTGCCAACGAAAACGGCTACAGTGTTGTCATTTGTTTATCTGATGATTCTTTTGATAAAGAAGTACTGAATATGGAAATGTTAGCCAACGGAAGTATCGATGGTTTTATCATGTCTCTTTCTAAAGAAACGCAGTTTAAAGGTGACTTTCACCACATCACCGAAGTTATCAATCAAGGGATGCCGGTGGTAATGTTCGACCGTGTAACCAATGATATTTTATGTGACAAAGTGATTATTGATGATAAAGCCGCTGCCTATGAAGCCGTTCAGAGTTTGATAGATAATGGAAGAAAAAAAATTGCTCTGGTTACAACTGTCGATTATGTAAGTGTTGGGAAATTAAGAACCGACGGCTACGAAAAAGCACTTTTAGACAACGGAATTCCATTCAACGAAGATTTAATCATCAAAATTGAAGATGTCGATACCTGCGAAATTACTATTTCACAGCTTTTACACGACAGAGCTTTTGATGCCGTTTTTGCAGTAAATGAGCTTTTTGCAGTAACAATTATTAAAACTGCATCAAAAATGGGATTAAAAGTTCCGGAAGATTTAGCCGTAATTGCTTTTACAGACGGAATCATCTCAAAATACTCGACTCCAAGTATTACAACCGTAAGCCAGAGCGGTGAAAAAATGGGAAATAAAGCCGCCAAAATGCTAATTGAAAGACTCGAAGCCGAACACGATGATGACGAAGAAGAAAACGAAAACTACACTACAGAAGTTATAGAAACACATTTAATAAAAAGAGAATCTACTGACTAATTTTCTTAAAATCAACACTTTCTAAAGCCATAAAAAATATTTATGGCTTTTTTGTTAGCATATATCTAAAAATAATTTATACTTTTACGGCCGTCAAGGCTTTTACTTTTACTTCGAAAAAAACAGTAAGTTTTGATAAGCAAAGCG
Source organism: Flavobacterium johnsoniae (assembly GCF_001879205.1). Classification (GTDB taxonomy): domain Bacteria; phylum Bacteroidota; class Bacteroidia; order Flavobacteriales; family Flavobacteriaceae; genus Flavobacterium; species Flavobacterium johnsoniae_A. The sequence continues at coordinate 625,724 of NZ_MLFK01000005.1, read as the reverse complement.
CTTATCGTATAATTTTTCACAAATTACGATAATGGAAAAGCGTAAATTAAGTTTCTGGGAAATTTGGAACATGAGTTTCGGTTTCTTGGGAATACAAATGGGGTTTGCTCTACAAAACGCAAATGCCAGCAGAATTCTTCAAATTTTTGGTGCCGACGTACATGAACTTTCATGGTTCTGGATTATTGCTCCTCTTATGGGGTTAATAGTACAGCCAATCATTGGTCATTACAGCGATAAAACCTGGGGAAGATTCGGCAGACGAAAACCTTTTTTTCTTGTAGGTGCTATTTTAGCTTCGGTTGGATTAATCTTAATGCCGCAAGCTAATATTTTCATTTCCGTTTTACCTGCTTTATGGGTGGGAGCCGGAATGTTAATGATTATGGATGCATCTTTCAACATTGCCATGGAGCCGTTTCGCGCGCTTGTTGGTGATAATTTAAGAACAGACCAGCGTACTGCAGGATTTAGTATTCAAACTTCATTAATTGGTTTTGGAGCTGTTATTGGTTCAGCATTGCCTTATGTTTTAACAAAGTACTTTAACATTTCAAACAGTACCGTTCCCGGAAGTGTGCCTTTAAACCTTACTTTATCATTTATAATTGGTGCAGCGGTTTTAATTGGTTCCATCCTGGTAACCTTATTCACAACCAAAGAATACTCGCCAGAAGAGTTAGCAAAATTTGAAGATCCGCAAAATGAGGTGTTTTCTGATTCTGAGGAAAAATCAAAAATCACAGACATTTTTACTGATTTTGCAAAAATGCCAACTACAATGCGTCAGCTGAGCTGGGTACAGTTTTTCTCTTGGTTTGGATTATTTGGAATGTGGGTTTTTACCACTCCGGCAATCGCGCATCATATTTACGGACTGCCATTAGAAGACACGTCAAGCCAGCAATATCAAGACGCTGGTGATTGGGTTGGAATTTTATTTGGTGTTTACAATTTAGTTTCTGCCATTGTCGCTTTGTTTTTCTTACCGTACATCGCAAAAAAAATTGGCCGAAAATCAACTCACGCCGTTTCATTAATTATTGGCGGAGTTGGTTTAATATCCATTTATTTTATGCCAAATGAAGACTGGGTCGTGCTGCCAATGATTTTAATTGGAGTTGCATGGGCTAGTATTCTGGCAATGCCTTATGCGATTCTTGCAGGATCAATTGCCCCAAAAAAGATGGGAGTTTACATGGGAATCTTCAACTTCTTTGTTGTTATTCCTCAAATTGTAAACGCATTAATTGGCGGTCCAATTGTAAAATATCTTTACAATGGCGATGCAATTTATGCCTTAATTACCAGCGGAGTAAGTTTTTTAATTGCCGCTCTTTTAGTCTATAAAGTAAAAGATGTAGACGACACTATTCTAAAATCATAAAGAAGAATTCCTTTTAAAATGAACAAAAAAGCATTCATATTCGATCTCGATGGAGTAATCGTTGATACTGCTAAATACCACTTTTTGGCATGGCAGAAAATTGCACAATCTCTAAACATAAATTTTACGCATGAAGACAACGAACTTTTAAAAGGCGTAAGCCGTGTTCGTTCGTTAGACATTATACTTGGATTAGGCAATGTTGAGGCGTCTCAGGAAGACAAAGACAAATGGTTAATTCAAAAAAATGAAGATTATTTATCTTATTTAGTTGACATGGACGAAAGTGAGATTCTTCCTGGTGTTTTTAAAACACTGCAATTATTAAAAGATAAAAAACAAGGAATTGCATTGGGCTCTGCCAGTAAAAATGCAAGACCAATTTTAGAGAAAACCGGAATCATTTCGTATTTCGATGTTATTGTTGACGGAAACGATGTGACCAATGCAAAACCAGATCCGGAAGTTTTCTTAAAAGCAGCTCAATTATTACATATTGATCCAAAAGATTCAATCGTATTTGAAGATTCTGTTGCCGGAATTCAGGCAGCAAACATAGGCGGAATGGTAAGTGTAGGAATTGGTGAGGAAACAATTTTACATGAAGCTGACTATATTTTTAAAGATTTTACTTCAATAGAAGAATCCTTTATACAATCATTAATCACAAAATAAATCAATCAATCACTTAGAAGAAAAAAGGAATAGCAGCCTTTTTGATTCCTCAAAAAATCACTAAAAAAGAAGATGAACCAAGATTATATAAAACCAGATAATTGGTCAATTATAGAAGAAGGATTTGATGCCGAGAGAGTAAAATCGTCTGAAAGTCTCTTTAGTATCGGGAACGGTGCTATGGGGCAGCGCGCCAATTTTGAAGAAACATATTCGGCAGAAACTTTTCAGGGAAGTTACATTGCCGGAATTTATTATCCGGATAAAACAAAAGTGGGATGGTGGAAAAACGGTTACCCGAAGTATTTTGCCAAAGTATTAAACGCTCCAAACTGGATTGGAATTGACATCGAAATCAACGAAGAAAATCTGGATTTAAACACTTGTACCGAAGTTAGAAACTTCCGCAGAGAACTGAATATGAAAGAAGGATGGTACAATCGTTCTTTTGAAGCTGTTCTAAAAAACGGAACCGAAATTGCCGTAAACGTTCGTCGTTTTCTTTCATTAGATTTAGACGAAGCCGGAATCATTAAATATGATATTACGCCTTTAAATAAAGACGCAAAAATTGTTTACAAACCTTATGTTGATGCCGGTGTAACCAATGAAGATGCCAACTGGGAAGAAAAATTCTGGGAACCGCTTGAAGTTAAAAAAGGTACAAATGAAGCTTTTGTAACAGCGCAGACTTTTAAAACGCATTTTAAAGTTACGACTTTCATGCACAATACGATTTTGGCAAATGATGAAGATATTCATGTTTCGCCTTCTACAATCGATTCAACTGCAGACAAAGTTCAGTATACTTATGGAACCATTATCGCAAAAGGCCAAACCTCATCTATTCAGAAAATTGGAGGATATACGGTTTCTTTAAATCACGAAAACACTTTGGCAGCAGCCGAAAAAGTAATAAAAGCTGCGGTAAATTCAGGATATGATGCTTTGCTTCAAAATCAAGTTGAGGCTTGGGCAAAAATCTGGGAAATGTCAGATATTACAATCGAAGGCGATGTAAAAGCACAGCAGGGAATTCGTTTCAATATTTTCCAATTAAACCAAACCTATTCAGGAAAAGATTCTCGTTTGAATATCGGTCCAAAAGGTTTCACCGGAGAAAAATACGGCGGATCTACTTATTGGGACACTGAGGCGTATTGTATTCCGTTTTACATGGCTACAAAAGATCAGCAGGTTGCCAGAAACTTATTGACCTATCGTTTTAACCAATTAGATAAAGCAATTGAAAATGCTAAAGATAATCTAGGTTTCAAAAACGGTGCAGCCTTGTACCCAATGGTAACCATGAATGGTGAAGAATGCCACAACGAATGGGAAATCACACACGAAGAAATCCATAGAAACGGTGCAATTGCTTTTGCGATTTACAACTATTACCGTTATACCGGAGATTACTCTTATATTCCTGAAAAAGGTTTAGAAGTTTTAATCGGGATTGCGCGTTTCTGGCACCAGAGAGCTTCTTTCTCAAAAGAGAAAAATCAATATGTGATTTTGGGAGTTACAGGACCAAACGAATACGAAAACAACATCAACAATAATTTCTACACCAATTATATCGCAAAATGGTGTATTGATTTTGCTGCAGAACAAATTGCTAAAGTGGGTACAGAATATCCGGCAGATCACAAACGAATTCTTGAAAAAGTTAGCCTTTCGGCGAATGAAATTCAGGAATGGAAAAAAGTGGCCGATGATATGTATTTCCCAACATCCGAAGAACTTGGAATTTATTTGCAGCAAGACGGTTTCTTAGACAAAGATTTAGTTCCGGTAAAAGATTTAGATAAATCACAGCGTCCTATTAACCAAAAATGGTCTTGGGATCGCGTTTTACGTTCGCCATACATCAAACAAGCTGACGTTTTACAATGTTTCTATTTCTTCGAAGATCATTTTTCAAGAGAAGAATTAAAAAGAAACTTCGAATTTTATGAATCATTTACCGTTCATGAAAGTTCTCTTTCTCCTTGTGTACACTCGATTCAGGCTGCCGTTTTAGACAAAATGGATATGGCATATACTTTCTATTTAAGAACTTCTCGTCTGGATTTGGATGATTATAATAAAGAAGTGGAAGAAGGTTGTCACATCACGTCAATGGCTGGAACATGGATGAGTATTGTAGAAGGTTTTGGAGGAATGAGAGTGAAAAACGATCAATTGCATTTCTCTCCAAAAATCCCAAAAGAATGGAAAGGGTATTCTTTTAAAATTAATTTCAGAAACCAAATTTTAAAAGTAACTGTAAATCATAACGAAACAACATTTACTGTAGACGGCGATCAAGATTTAACAATTGTGGTTAACGGAAATCCTATAATTGCAAGTAAATTTGTACAAATAAATTAATTACATAAAACTTAAAAACATGAAAAACTTATTTTTCGCAAGTTTAATTTTGTTCGCGTTTAGCACAGTTGCAAAAGCGCAGCAGTTAAAATCACCCGAAGGAAAGTTCGTAATGGAATTTTCTCTTCAAAACGACGGAACTCCAACTTACAATTTAAAATACAAAAATAAAGAAGTTGTAAAAACCAGTAAATTAGGTCTTGAACTTAAAGATGATAAAAAATCTTTGTTAAACGATTTTACGGTTGTTGATACTAAAACTGCAACTTTTGATGAGACTTGGAAACCAGTTTGGGGAGAAGTAGATCATATCAGAAATCATTACAATGAATTGGCTGTAACTTTAAATCAAAAAGGAACAGACAGACAAATCGTAATTCGTTTCCGTTTATTCGATGATGGTTTAGGATTTAGATATGAATTCCCGGCACAAAAGAATCTTACTTACTTTACTATTAAAGAAGAAAGATCTCAATTTGCCATGACTGGAGATCATACTGCTTTCTGGATTCCGGGAGATTACGATACTCAGGAATACGATTATACAAAATCGAAATTATCTGAAATTAGAGGTTTGTCTCAAAAAGCATATACGGCAAACGTTTCTCAAAAATCATTTTCACCAACAGGAGTTCAGACTTCTTTGATGTTAAAAACAAAAGACGGAATCTACATCAATTTGCACGAAGCGGCTTTGATCAACTATTCTTGCATGCACTTGAATCTTGATGATAAAAACATGACTTTTACTTCTTGGTTAACGCCAGATGCAAAAGGAGACAAAGGCTATATGCAGGCACCAAGCCACTCTCCTTGGAGAACCATTATAGTAAGTGATAATGCTACAGAAATCTTAGCTTCAAAAATGACTTATAATTTAAATGATCCTTCAAAAATTGAGAATACATCTTGGATCAAACCTGTAAAATATATTGGGGTTTGGTGGGAAATGATTACAGGAAAAAGCTCTTGGTCATACACTAACGATTACCCGACAGTACAATTGGGAGTTACTGATTTCGCAAAAGCAAAACCAAACGGAACACACGGAGCAAACAATGCTAACGTAAAAAAATACATTGATTTTGCTGCGGCAAATGGTTTCGACGCTGTTTTAGTTGAAGGATGGAACGAAGGCTGGGAAGACTGGTTTGGACACTCTAAAGATTATGTTTTTGATTTCGTAACGCCTTATCCTGATTTTGACGTAAAAGCACTGCACGCGTATGCAAAATCTAAAGGTGTAGAAATTATCATGCACCACGAAACTTCTGGTTCTGTTCGTAACTACGAGCGCCACATTGATAAAGCCTACAAATTCATGAATGACAACGGATACACAGCTGTAAAAAGCGGATACGTAGGTGATATTTTACCTCGCGGTGAAAATCACTACAACCAATGGATTGTAAACCATTACCAATACGCAATCGAAAAAGCGGCTGATTACAAAATTATGGTGAACGCTCACGAAGCAGTTCGTCCAACAGGAATTGCAAGAACGTATCCAAACTTAATTGGAAACGAAGCTGCAAGAGGAACAGAATACCAAGCTTTTGGAGGTTCTAAACCAAATCACGTTACGGTTTTACCATTTACACGTTTAATTGGAGGTCCAATGGATTATACGCCTGGAATCTTCGAAATGGATATCAGCAAAATGAATCCTGAAAACACTTCTCATGTAAATAGTACCATTGCAAACCAATTGGCATTATATGTTACCATGTACAGTCCATTACAAATGGCAGCTGATACTCCGGAAAATTACAACCGTTTCCCGGATGCATTCCAATTCATTAAAGATGTAGCTGTAGACTGGTCAGAAAGTAAATATATCGAGGCTGAGCCTGGAGATTTTATCACCGTTGCACGTAAAGCAAAAGGAACAAATAACTGGTTCGTTGGAAACGTAAATGGAGAAACTTCTCGTACCTCAAACATCGATTTCAGCTTCCTTGAAAAAGGTAAAAAATACACCGCAACAATTTATGCTGATGCAAAAGATGCGCATTACAAAACAAATCCGCAGGCTTATACGATCAAGAAAATTGCTGTAACCAACAAATCAAAATTATCACAGCTTTCTGCTCCTGGAGGAGGATATGCGATAAGTATTATTGAAAACAAATAATTTAATTAATGATATAAGAAATGTAAGTCCATTTAAATAGAAACCTCCCCAGTTTTTGCCTTAAATGTTCTTACATTTCTTATATGGTTTAAATTCTACTCACTATGAACAGCCTAAAAATAAACCATCATATCTTTAGATTTATACTATTGGTTTTGTTGTTTTCCGCTTCCGCGAAAGCGCAAATCCAAAAAGTAGAACCGCCTTTCTGGTACGCAGGAATGAAAAATCCGGAACTGCAGATTATGTTCTACGGAAAAAACATTGCACAATACGAAGCTTCGGTTTCAAACAATGTGGCGATTAAAAACGTAGAAAAAACAGAGAACCCGAATTACCTTTTCGTAACCATTGATACGCAGAACTTAAAAGCTTCTGAATTGGTTTTCTCTTTCAAAAACAAAAATAAAGTCGCTTTTACTCAAAAATATGCTCTTAAAGAAAGAAGAGCCAATTCTGCCGACAGAAAAAGTTACGACGCATCAGACATGATTTACCTGATCATGCCGGATCGTTTTGCTAACGGAAATCCTAAAAACGACAGCGACGCTTCTTTAACTGAAAAAGGAAACCGTCAGGATCCAAGCGGGCGTCACGGTGGTGATATCGAAGGAATCATTAAAAACTTAGATTATATTTCGTCTCTTGGTGCAACTACAATATGGAGCACACCTTTATGCGAAGACAATGACAAACAGCATTCGTATCATACTTACGGTCAGTCTGATGTTTACAAAATCGATCCTCGTTACGGAACGAATGATGATTACGCTCGTCTTTCTGCAGAAATGCACAAAAAGAACATGAAACTGGTGATGGATTATGTTACGAATCACTGGGGAATCACACATTGGATGATGAAAGATATCCCAACTAAAACATGGTTCAATCAATTCGAGACTTTCACACAAACACACCACAGACGTGAAGTAATTACAGATATTCACGCTTCAAAAATAGATCAGGAAGTTTGTGTGGACGGCTGGTTTGTACCTTCTATGCCAGACTTGAATTTAAGAAATCCTTTAGTTGCAAAATACTTAACTCAAAACGCTATCTGGTGGATAGAATTTGCTAATCTTGACGGATTCAGAGTAGATACTTATAACTACTCTGACCAGACAGCAATGGCCAATTGGGCAAAATCGATTACCAATGAATATCCAAACTTTAATATTGTTGGAGAAATCTGGATGCACAATCAGGCAAATTTAGCGTATTGGCAAAAAGACAGTAAAATTGGAGCAATCGAAAATTACAATTCGAATCTGCCAAGTGTAATGGATTTTACGCTTCAAAGTCAGGTTACTTCTGCTTTTAATGAAGACGAACCAAGCTGGGACAACGGGTTGATTAAATTCTATAACAATTTTGCAATGGATTATTTATATCCAAATACGAATAACATTTTAGTTTTTGCCGAAAATCATGATACCGATCGTATGAATGATAAGTTCAAATACGATCTTCCAAAATACAAACTGGCGATGACTTTATTGGCTACAGTTCGTGGAATTCCGCAATTGTATTACGGTTCAGAAATTGGAATGGGCGGCGATAAAAGCAAAGGAGATGCCGATATTCGTCAGGATTTTCCAGGTGGCTGGGCTGGCGATAAAAACAACGCTCTGACTGCAGCAGAAAGAACGGCTGAACAGGCAAAATACTTTGATTTTACTTCGAAATTATTCAATTGGAGAAAATCAAATGAAGCGGTTCATTTCGGAAAAATGACACATTATATTCCAGAAAATAATACCTACGTTTATTTCAGATATACTGATGCTAAAACAGTAATGGTAGTTTTCAATAACAATGCAAAAGAGCAGGTTGTAAAAACAAATCGTTTCAAAGAAAACATCAAAAACTTTAAATCTGGAAAAGATGTTATTACAGGAAAAACATTTGATTTAAGTTCAGAAATTAAATTAGAACCAAAATCAGCAGTAGTTCTAGAATTAGAATAAATATTTTATTTAAACACATAGGGACATAGATTTTCTGTCTCGTGAAAAGGCGTTTCACTTTGTTTAAACAAACATAGCCTTCACAAACACACTACTATGTGTTAAAATGACTAATCATATATTTAAATCTTTTAAAGACAAAGAAAAGCTATGTTTCTATGTGTTTAAAATTTTATTGCCACAGATTACCAGATTATCACAGATTTAAAAAATCATTTTAATCTTGTAATCTGTGGCTGTTTTTTTTCAACACAATCCATCCTAAAATATTCTAAAATAATGAAAAAATACACTTTCCTTTTTTTATCTTTAGTATACTTAACAATGAGTTGTTCTGGCTCAAAATCAGTTTCAATGAATAAAGAAAATACTTCGAAGACACCTTTCGTTTGGGAGGGAGCAAATGTTTATTTTTTACTTACCGATCGTTTTTACAATGGAGACACTTCCAACGATGTTAATTTTAACCGAACCAAAACGCCGGGAAAATTACGCGGCTTTGAAGGAGGCGATATCATAGGAATTACCAAAAAAATTGAATCCGGATATTTTGATAAATTAGGAATAAACGCTATTTGGCTTACGCCGATTGTCGAACAGATTCACGATGGTGTTGACGAAGGAACTGGGCTTAGCTATGGCTTTCATGGTTATTGGGCAAAAGACTGGACAGCATTAGACCCTAACTTTGGAACCAAAGAAGATTTGGCTAATTTGGTAAAAAAAGCTCACGGACACGGAATCAGAATTGTTTTAGACGGCGTTATTAATCATACAGGGCCGGTAACTCCGGAAGATCCTGTGTGGCCTTCTGACTGGGTAAGAACAGGAGTTGTCTGCGACTACAAATCTTTTGAAAACACTACGATGTGTACTTTGGTGGAGAATCTTCCAGACGTAAAAACCGAAAGCAATCAGGAAGTTGAACTGCCTCCTTTTTTAATCGAAAAATGGAAGAAAGAAGGACGTTACGAAAAAGAAATTGCTTCGCTTGACGAATTTTTCAAAAGAACCGGTTATCCAAGAACTCCGAAATATTACATCATAAAATGGCTCACAGATTATATTCTCGAATTTGGAATTGATGGCTACAGAGGTGATACTGTAAAACATACCGATGAAAATGTCTGGGCCGACTTTAAAAAAGAATGTGATTATGCATTTGAAACCTGGAAAAAGCATCATCCGCTGGAAATTTTAGATCAAAATCCGTTTTACACCATTGCAGAGGTTTACGGTTATGGAATCAGCGGTGGACAGGATTATGATTTTGGAGACCGAAAAGTAAATTATTTTCAAAATGGATTTAACAGCATGATCAATTTTGAATTTAAATGGAATGCCGCTCAAAACGATTATGAGGGTTTATTTTCTAAATATTCAAATGCGTTGAACAATGACTTAAAAGGATATTCTGTCCTCAATTATATGTCTTCTCACGACGACGGAGATCCTTTTGATCGTAACAGAACTAAAACTATAGAATCAGGAACTAAATTATTACTTTCACCAGGAATGTCTCAGGTTTATTATGGAGACGAATCGGCAAGATCTTTAGTTGTTGAAGGAACTCAGGGCGATGCCACTCTTCGTTCGAATATGAATTGGGATGATATTCAAAATAATCCTGAAACTCAAAAGACGCTTTTACATTGGCAGAAACTTGGGCAGTTTAGAAGAAATCATCCGGCTGTTGGAGCTGGTGTTCATAAATTAATTAATCCGTATCCATATACTTTCTCAAGAACTTTTACCAAAGGCGCTTTTACAGATAAGGTAATCATGGGAGTAGATTTGCCAAAAGGCAGAAAAGAACTTCCTGTTGGCGACGTTTTCCCAAACGGAACAAAACTAAAAGACACTTATTCAAATCAAGAAGTTGATGTAATTGACGGAAAAGTAATTATAGAAAATGATTTTGATATTGTTTTACTAGAGATGATTTAACCGCAAAGGGCGCAAAGTTTTTTTAGCCACAGATTATTAGGATTGAAAGGTTTTTTAAAGATCTGCATTAATCCTAATAGTCTGTGGCTAACTTTTTTTACAAACCTTGTGGCCTTTGCGTAAAACTTTGCGACCTTTGCGGTTAAGAAAAAAACTGTAGAATGCTAAAAATAGCTCACAGAGGCGCCAAAGCCTACGAACCTGAAAATACTTTAAAAGCTTTTCAGAAAGCCTTAGAATTAAATTCAGACGGAATTGAACTTGATGTTCACTTAAGCGCTGACGAACAAATCATCGTAATCCATGACGAAACAATAGACAGAACCACTAATGGAAAAGGGATCGTGAATACTTTTTCTCTGTCTGACTTAAAATCATTTTTAATTGATGGAAAATGTCAAATTCCAACACTAAATGAAGTCTTTGATTTAGTTGATAAAAAATGCTTCATTAATATTGAATTAAAAGGTTTAGGAACTGCTGCGAAAGTTGTTGAGTTAATTGAACAATACATTTCAGAAAAAAACTGGAGTTATAATCATTTTATAATTTCAAGTTTTGATTGGAATATGCTGGAAGAAACATCAAACCTAAATCCGAATATTCCAATTGGTGTTTTAACAGAAGAAGATCTTGATACCGCTCTGGCTTTCGCCGAAAAAACAAAAGCAAAAGCCATCCATCCTGATTATCAGTTATTGAATAAAGAGAATGTTCAACAAATTCAAGAAAAAGGATTCTTAGTTTTATCTTGGACAGTAAACTCTGAAGAAGATATTCAAAAAGTAAAAAGTTATAAAGTAAACGGAATTATCTCTGATAATCCAGACAAAATATAAAGTTTAAGTTTTAGCCATAGATTACACAGATTAAAAGGATTTTTTCGCCACGAATTACACTAATTTTCACGAATTAATCTTTATTCAAATTTGTTCAATTAGCAAGAAATCTGTTTAAATCATTTTAATCTGTGGCAAGAGAAAAAATTAGTGCCAATTCGTGAAATTGCTTCGCCTGTTCGCTATCGCTCGAGTTGTGGCAAAAAAATAAAATATGATTAAAAATTTCGACATAATAATTGTTGGCGGAGGAGCTGCAGGTTTTTTTACTGCGATTAATATTGCAGAGAAAAATCCGAAACTAAAAATTGCCATTTTAGAAAGAGGAAAAGAAGTACTTTCTAAAGTGCGCGTTTCTGGAGGCGGACGATGCAATGTTACGCACGCCTGTTTTGAGCCTAACGAATTAGTAAAGTTTTATCCGCGAGGCGAAAAAGAACTTCGAGGTCCGTTTCATCAATTTTGTTCGGGAGATACCATCGAATGGTTCGAAAAACATGGCGTAGAATTAAAAATTGAAGAAGACGGCAGAATGTTTCCGGTTTCTAATTCATCTCAAACCATAATTGATTGTTTCTTAAAAGCAACCGAAAAATTAGGTATAAAAGTACTGACTGGACAAAGTGTGCAGTCGATCTTTAAAAAAGAGAATCACTGGAAAATTGATACACAAAGCGATAATTTCGCTGCCGAAAAATTAGTAATGGCAACAGGAAGCAATCCAAAAATTTGGGAGATGCTTCAGGAACACGGACACGCAATTGTAAGCCCCGTCCCTTCCCTATTTACTTTTAACATTAAAGATTCCAGAATTAAAGAATTACCGGGCGTTGCAGCCCAAGTTACCGTAAACGTAAAAGATACCAAACTAGAATCGACAGGACCTTTGTTAATTACGCATTGGGGAATGAGCGGCCCGGCAATCTTAAAACTTTCGGCTTGGGGCGCTCGCATTTTACACGATAAAAATTATCAGTTTACGATTTTCGTCAATTGGTTAAATGATGTTGATTTTGAAGATGCCGAAAAAACCTTAAAAGATCTAAAACAAGAACATGCTAAAAAAGCAGTTTCAAAAAAATCTCCCTTTGATTTTCCAAATCGTTTATGGGAAAGTCTGGTTTTGGCTTCTGGAATTGATGCAGAAACAAAATGGGCTGATTTATCTAAAAATCAATTGCAGAATTTAACGCTTCAACTTACAAAAGCCGAATTTAAGGTAAACGGAAAAAGCACTTTTAAAGAAGAATTTGTAACCGCGGGCGGTATCGATTTAAAAGAAATCAATTTTAAAACCATGGAAAGCAAAATTCACCAAAACCTTTATTTTGCCGGCGAAATTGTAAATATCGACGCTATTACAGGAGGTTTTAATTTTCAAAATGCATGGACAAGCGGCTTTATTTTGGCCAATAATATATAAATAGAATGAAATTTAAAGGAATTATTTTTGATTTAGACGGAACCTTAGTAAACTCATTGGAAGACATTTCAGACGCAATGAATACGGTACTTCAAGGTCTAAACTATCCAACTCATACTTACGAAACGTATCAATATTTTATAGGAAGCGGTTTGCGAAATTTGGTCAGCAAAGCTTTACCTGCTGCTAATAATAATGAAGAGCAAATTCAAATTTGTTTTGACTGCATGGTTAATGAATATCGCAAAGCTTGTACGCTCAAAACAAAACCCTATGACGGCATTTTAGAATTATTGAACAATCCGGCTTTAGGAAATATTAAAATGGCTGTTTTTTCGAATAAAGCAGACGAATTGACCAAAAAAATTGTTTCAGAAATATTTCCAGGGCATTTTGATGATGCAATTGGTTTAAGCACCGAAGCGCTAAAAAAACCAAATCCGTTTGAAGCTGTAGAAATTAGTAAAAAATGGAATTTAAAACCCGAAGAAATTCTTTTTGTAGGCGATTCTGATATTGATATGCAAACCGCAATAAACGCTAATATGTTTCCGGTTGGGGTTACATGGGGTTACAGAACTGAAGAAGAATTAAAAAACAGTGGCGCGAAATTGGTTGTCAATAGAGCTTCAGAATTAATTGAAATATTGTAATCGTGAATGCTGAATTACAAAAACAAATATTGTCGATTGCTTCGTTTTCTGAAAAAGAAATCGAAAAGATCGATTCTTGTTTTGAATATGAAAAATGTACGGCTAAAGAATTTCTTTTTTCCATGGGGAAAATCAGCAGCAAAATCTTTTTTATTGTCGAAGGTTTAGCTCGTGTTTACTACTTAAAAGACGGAAAAGAAATCACCACTTATTTAAGCTGCGACGAAGGTTTTATTGCTTCATATTCCAGTTTCATCAATCAATCTGTTTCTTTTGAGAACATACAATGCATCGAAGATTGTGAAGTCCTTTCGATCACTTTCGAAAAAATGCAATTTCTATATAACGAAGTCCCTAATTGGGAACGTGTTGGAAGAATTTTAGCGGAACAGAATTACCTTTGTATGGCAGACAGAGTTTTAAAACTTCAAATGATTCCTGCCAAAGAAAAATATCAAACTTTTTTAGCTTCGGCTCCAGCCAAAATAATTAAGCGGACACCTTTAATTTATATCGCTTCTTTTCTAGGAATTACTCCAGAATCACTGAGCAGAATCCGTCAGGATATTTCTTAACATTTATCAAGTGGATTGAAGAATCTAATTCGAATCTTTGTCAAAATAAAATTTGAAAAGATGAAGAATATTGCCAAAGACGTTTATCAAATCCCATTATTCCCAAGAAATGCCATCAACTGTTATTTAATTGAAGATGTTTTAATTGATGCAGGAATTAGAACATCTGCCAGTAAAATATTAAAATCAATTAAAGACAAACTCGTTACCCAACACGTATTAACGCACGCACACGCCGATCATCAGGGAAGCAGTAAAATAATCTGTGAAACTTTGAACATTCCTCTTTTATGCAGTCAAGCTGAAAAAGAATTTGCCGAAAACGGAAATGTAATTACAGAATACCCAAATCCAAATCATATTATTTCAAAATTTCAGAAGAATTTCTGGGCAGGAAAAGGTCATCCTGTTTCTAAAACCCTAAAAGAAGGAGATAAAATTGGCGAATTTATTGTTATAGAAACACCAGGACACTCAAGAGGTCATTTATCTTTTTTCAGAGAAAAAGACGGAATTTTGATTGTTGGAGATGTTATGACTAATATGAATCTGCTCACAACAAAAACCGGGTTACACGAGCCTCCTCATTTGTTCACAGCTGATAAAGAAACTAATAGAAAATCCATTCTGAAATTAGCTTCATTAAAACCAAAAATACTTTGTTTTGGCCACGGTCCAGTTTTATTTAATAATGGACAATTGGAGAAATTCACAAACTCTATCTTGTTTAATTAACAAGAATTTACAGATTCTGTAAGTTTTCATTAAGACAATTCTAATAATTTTACTTTCAACTAAATACCACCAGATGAAAGTAAAATTACTCACCACAATTTCTTTTTTCACTTATCAGTTAAGTATTTCTCAAACGGAAAAACTACTAAACGGAAAAGTCCTTTCGCAAAACGTTCCGCTTAATAAAGTAGAAGTGATTAATAAAACGGCCAAAACCAGCACGAGAACAAATGAACTTGGTGAGTTTTCTATTTTAGTAAAAGAGAGAGACAGTTTACTTTTCTTTTCAAAGGATTATTTTTTCAAAAGATTAAAAATTTCCCAAGAAAATATAGATCAAAATAATATTTCTGTAAATATGATTTTGAAACCGGAAGAACTGGATGAAATAGTGATTACCAATATTAAACTTCCTCATGTTGGTGCTGCAGACGAAAACTCTACCGTGATTTCAAAGCCGGCACTATCTAATCCTGGCGTTTACACCGGCGGCATTACCAATGGTGCTGATTTGCTGGCTATTTTTAGCTTATTTATGAAAAAAGATAAAAAAGCTAAGAAGATTAAATCCAAAGAATTAGATTTTAAAAAATTAGCGGAAGCGACTGTCCCGATGGATTTTTTTACAAATGATTTAAAATTAAAACCTGAAGAAAAAGATTTATTCCTTCAATTTTGCGATGCCGATCCTAAGGCCGAAATTTTAGTGCAGCAGAAAAATTTACTTTATACAATGGACTTTTTATATGCTAAAAATCGAGAATTTAAAAAACTAAATTCTGAAACCAAAAACTAAAATTTCCTCTATGAAAGTAAAATTACTTACTACTATTTCATTTCTGACTTATCAGCTAAGTACTTCACAAACAGAAAAAGTAATTCAGGGCAACGTCGTTTCTAACAAAGCTCCTCTTAATAAAGTCGAGGTTATCAATAAAACTGCCAAAATCAGTACAACTACCAATGAATTGGGAGAATTTTCGATTTTAGTAAAAGAGAAAGACAGTTTATTGTTTTTTGCAAAGAATTATTTATTTACTAGATTAAAAATCACCACCAAAGATATTGAGAACAACAATCTCTTCGTTAACATGATTCTAAAACCTGAAGAATTGAATGAAGTTATAATAAATAAGGTTGAATTTGATAAAGTTAAGATTAGTGCTGATGATGTTGCAAATGTATTAATCACTAAAAATGCCAAAGATTTATTCTGGAATACAGGAGTTAGTGATAATTCAATTAGAGAAGCGCTTCGAGTTTCATTCCCTTTAAAAGGTAAGAAGAAGAAAACAATTGAAGTTGCCGACGACCGTTTTAAGAAACTGGTTATTGCTGCTTGTCCTCCAGATTTCTTTCTAAAAAATTTAAAAATAAAACCTGAAGAAAAAGAGCTTTTTATTAATTTCTGCGACGCAGACCCCAAATCAAAAACACTTTTAGAAGATCCGAATGTTTTGGCTACAATGGATTTTTTATATGCTAAAAATAAAGAGTTTAAGAAGCTGAAATAGACTTTTTTAATTTCTTCCATTTTAAGAAAAATACAATTAAAGCGATCAGCAATACGATACTTACTATAGACAAAACTAGTACGCTTGTTTCGATCTGGTATAAGTAATCCGGATGAACAATATTTTTACTTTCTCGTAAATCTCTTAATTGAGCACCGTAAGTTCCTGCTTTTATGCGATAATAATCAAATCCGCTTTGCGCACTATTAATCATTCTCGCTACGATTAAATCTCCATCGTAGCCATAAACTCGGGCAGTTCTGTAAATCTGAAGTGCATTTTCGTTTTCTCCTTTTAATTCAGTAAGATTTGCCAGTTCAAAAAGCAGTATCGAAATAACTTTATCTTTTGGTTCTATAAATGACATTCGCTCATTTACCTGATAATAAATAGATTGAAGCAATTCGTCTATTTGAGTTTTAGACAATTTGGTTTGAGGTTCGCCTTTATTTCCAAAATTCGTATTAATTAAAAACTGACCAGAAATATCTTTTAAATTCTTGATTTTAGCTTCTAATATTTTTAAATGCAGCCATTCGGATCCATTGTGAGATTCAGGATTAATTTCAATAGATTTTTTAATTCAGGTATAGGCTTTTTGATTTTCGCCCATCAATTCATAAAGCGTTCCCATATTGGATGCTGTAGAATATCGATTAGGTTCCCTTTTTTCGATATTCAAATATAAATTTAAAGCTTCCTGATATTTCCCCAAGACTATTAAAAGATATCCTTTGTCTGATAAATAATCGAGATCATTTGTTTTTTTGTATAAACTATCAAGTTCAACTATTAATTTAGGGAAATCCCCAGAAAAAAAATGATGTCCAACAGGAACAAAGCCGTCATAATCTTGATACGCATAAGCTCCATTTTTAAGAATTTTCGATTCTCCATTCAAACAAGCAAACGTTTTAAAAGAAATTAAAACTAAAGCAATAACAAAAACCTTGAATTTATTCATAAAGTAATAAAATATTGATTAAACCTGGAACAAAGAAAAACCTGAAACCTGAAACTAAAAATCTATTTATTCAACCACCAAATACTGGCATTCAAAATCGTCGCAAACCCAACCCAGGCAAAATACGGAATCAATAAATATCCGGATATTTTATTGATTTTGATGAATTTTAAATACGTTTCATAAATCATCAGCCATAGAAGAATTATTTCTATTAAAGCCAAAAGCGGATTTTTTAATCCGAAAAATAAATAGGACCAAATGGCATTGAGCGTTAATTGAATCAAAAAGAAAAGAAGTGCTGTTTTTACCTTTTCGGTTTGTTCTTTTATTTTATCCCAAACTAAACCTGCTGCAATCGCCATAAAAATATAAAGCACTGTCCAAACCGGCATGAAAATCCAATTTGGCGGATTAAAAACAGGTTTTACAATCGTTGGATACCATGATTCTACACTTGGTCTTGTAACGGTGCTGGCAGAATATCCTACTGTTAAACAAATTACTAAAGCTATAGCGATTTTTATAAACTTATTCATGATATCAAATTTTGAATTCAAAAATATTCAAAAGAAAATTTAAACCATATACGTTCTATAAGTTCATTTGAGCAAAGCCCGCTTATAATATCTTACATAACTTATATGGTGAAAAAATTATCTATTATGGTGAAAAAACTATCTTTGCCAAAATTTATAATTCATGTTTACAACAGCTGATTTTATTCCAAATCCATATACTTCAACAATCGAAAACGGAAATTTTGAATGGAGCGCTCCCAGCAATATCGCATTAGTTAAATATTGGGGGAAAAAAGACAATCAGATTCCCGCAAATCCTTCGGTAAGTTTTACTTTAAACAATTGTAAAACGATTACAAAATTGGCTTTCTCAAAAAAAGGCAATAATGAAAATTTTTCTTTTGATTTACTTTTTGAAGGAAAACCAAAAGAAGATTTCAAACCAAAAATCCAGAAGTTTTTAGAAAGAGTTGAAGTTTATCTGCCTTTTTTAAAAGAATATCATTTTACGATTGATACACAAAATACATTTCCGCATAGTTCCGGAATTGCATCTTCGGCTTCAGGAATGGCGGCTTTGGCAATAAATTTTATGAGTTTGGAGAAATTGCTAAATCCTGAGATGACGGATGAATATTTTTATCAAAAAGCTTCATTTCTTGCCCGTTTAGGTTCAGGAAGTGCCTGCCGAAGTGTAAAAGGAAAAGTAGTTGTTTGGGGAAATCAAGCGAATATTCAAGAAAGTTCGGATTTATTTGGAGTTGAATTTCCTTATACCATTCATGAAAACTTCAAGAATTACCAGGACACTATTTTATTGGTTGACAAAGGCGAAAAACAAGTTTCGAGTACAGTTGGACATGATTTAATGCACAATCATCCGTACGCTGAAAGACGTTTTGCTCAGGCACACGAAAATTTAGATCAGTTAATCAAGATTTTTGAAAGCGGTAATTTAGAAGAATTTATCAAAGTTGTAGAAAGTGAAGCTTTAACTTTGCACGCCATGATGATGACATCCATGCCGTATTTTATTTTGATGAAACCAAATACGCTGCAAATTATAAATGCAATCTGGAAATTTAGACAAGAAACACAGATTCCAGTTTGTTTTACACTGGATGCCGGTGCAAATGTGCATGTACTTTATCCCGAAAACGTTAGCAATAAAGTATTGCAATTTATTCAGGAAGAATTAGTTGTATTTTGTCAGAATGGTCAGTACATTTGCGACAAAATTGGAGAAGGCGCTTTATTAGTTGATAATTAACAATTGTTAATTAATAATTGATTAATTTTATGGAGAGAAAGAACATTATTAAAGAAAAATCTTTTGCTTTTGCAATTGATGTTGTTAACCTTTATAAAGTTTTAGCTGAGAAAAGAGAATTTGTATTATCACGACAGATGTTACGTTCAGGCACATCCATTGGAGCGAATATCAGAGAAGCTGAACATGCGCAAAGCAAAGCAGATTTCATTCATAAATTATCTATTTCTTTAAAAGAGGCAAACGAGACTGAATATTGGTTAGATTTGCTGTATGAAACGAAATATCTATCTGATATAGATTTTTTAAATATTAAACCAAAAATAACAGAGCTTTTGCGATTACTAACAAGTATTGTAAAAACTTCAAAAAACACATAATTATCAATTGTTAATTATTCATTTTCAATTATGAAAGGACCCTTATTTTACTCAAAAATATTACTCTTTGGAGAATACGGAATTATCCGCGACTCTAAAGGACTTTCTATTCCTTATAATTTTTACAACGGTGCTTTAAAGAAGTCTGAAGAACCTTCTGCCGAAGCCGTTGCATCAAATAAAAGCTTAACAAGTTTTGCCTCTTACCTTGAAGTCTTACAGTCACAACAGCCGGAATTGGTTACTTTTGATTTAGAAACTTTAAAAAATGACGTAGCAACCGGAATGTATTTCGATTCCAGTATTCCTCAAGGATATGGTGTAGGAAGCAGCGGTGCTCTTGTAGCTGCGATCTATGATAAATATGCAACAAACAAAATCACGGTTTTAGAGAATTTAACACGCGAAAAACTACTACAATTAAAAAATATATTTGCTCAAATGGAAAGCTTTTTCCACGGAAAAAGTTCTGGTTTAGATCCGTTAAACAGCTATTTGAGTATCCCGATTTTAATTAATTCTAAAGATAATATTGAAGCAACCGGAATTCCGACTCAAAGTTTTGACGGAAAAGGCGCTGTGTTTTTATTAGATTCTGGAATTGTAGGCGAAACAGCACCAATGGTTAACATTTTTATGGAAAACCTAAAAGACAAAGGTTTTCGTACTATGCTTAAAAACCAATTCGTGAAATATACTGATGCTTGTGTAGAAAACTTTTTACATGGCGACATGAAATCTTTGTTTACCAATACTAAAAAGCTTTCTAAAGTTGTTTTAAATAACTTTAAACCAATGATCCCGGAGCAATTTCACGGAATCTGGCAGAACGGAATTGACACAAACGATTATTACCTAAAACTTTGTGGTTCTGGAGGCGGCGGTTATATCCTTGGTTTTACGGAAGATTTAAAAAAAGCAAAAGCTTCTCTAAAAGACTATAAACTAGAAGTTGTTTATCAATTCTAAGAACTCTTAAAAGCCGAAGTTATTTGAGTAGATTTTCATAAGTTTTCACCCTAAAAAGTTATTTATTATTATGAAAAGCATTTTAAAAATAATTAAAGCAACTTTTTTAGGAGGAATTTTATTTTTGGCACCTTTAGTCGTCTTACTGATTATTCTTGAAAAAGGCTACGGAATAATTCAAAAAGTAACTCTTCCGCTTGTCAATCACCTGCCCAGAGTGCATGTTTTAGGAATTGCAATTCAGGAACTTGTTGGAACCCTAATTTTAATTCTCATTTGTTTTACCGCAGGCATACTTGCCAGAACAGCCGGAGCAAAAAAAATGATTCAGAAATTAGAAAATGGCGTATTAAGCTTTGTTCCCGGATATTCTTTCATGAAGAACATGAATGAAAATATGATGGGATTTGAATCTAATGAAAATTTAAAAGTGATTCTTGTTCCTACAGATGCCGGCTGGCAATTTGCTTTTTTAATAGAACAAATCGACGAAAACAATTTTACTGTTTTTATTCCCGATGCCCCAAACCCATGGAGCGGTTCTGTTTGTTTTGTAGAAAAGAAAGACATTAGAGAAGTTGGAATTTCTCAAAAACAAGCTTTAGCCTGCATTCGTAAATTAGGTTATGGCTCTAAAGAATTGTTAAAAAACAAGCTCTAAATTTCAGGTTTAAAAAATATCCTTTAACTTCAAAATCTAATTTAATCCTAATCCACAATTTATAATCTATGTTAAGCAGACAACACAAACTTTTAGTAATGAAAATTGTTAGTTTGTTTTCTGTGGTACGCGGTTATAACATCCCGATTATTGTTTTGGCTCAGTATTTATCGGCGATTTTTATTCTGGCTCCGGAAAAAAGAGCTCTGGATATTCTGCTCGATTTTTATTTGTTTTTGATTGTATTTGCTTCAGCGGTTACAATTGCTTCGGGTTATATTATCAATAATTTTTACGACAGCCAGAAAGATTTAATTAACCGCCCTAATAAATCCATGCTGGACAGATTAGTGAGCCAGAAAACAAAACTGACTGTTTATTTCAGCCTTAATTTCCTGGCGGTTTTAATGGCGTCAATCGTTTCGTGGCGTGCTTTTTTATTTTTTTCGGCTTATATTTTCCTGATTTGGTTTTACTCTCATAAAATAAAGAAATACCCAATTGTAGGGAATTTAACTGCCGCATTTATGGCTGTAATTCCGTTTTTTGCCATTTTATTGTATTTCTACAATTCGATTTCATTTGAAGAAATTGAAAATCACAGAAGCCATTTTGCTGTAATTTCAGCGCATGCCATGTTTTTGTTTTTATTGCTTTTAATTCGGGAAATGATAAAGGATCTGGAGAATTTAAAAGGTGATCTGGCCAACGATTATCATACCATTCCAATTAAGTTTAATGAAAAAGTTTCGAAACAAATTATAACAGTTTTGACTTTTTTAACCATAATTCCGGTTTATATTTTGGTCAACATTTATGATGTTGGCTATATGGATATTTACTTTTATGTATGTTTCATTGTTTTACTTTTTTTCCTGCTTTATTTGTGGAGATCAAATTCTAAAGAACAGTTTTTATTACTGCATAATGTTTTAAAATTCCTGATCGTTTCAGGCGTTTTCTGCATCGTTTTGATTAACCCGAGTGTTTTGTGGCACGGACGTCAATTGATTTCTACGTTTTAGATTGTTTCATCGTTGCAGGCTTTTCTTTTTTGCAAATGTTTTCTTTGAGCAACTTTGTGAATAGCTAAATGCTAAAAAAGAAACCTATTGTTTGATTTTCTAGCCCCGATTAAAGTGAAAAT
Source organism: Flavobacterium johnsoniae (assembly GCF_001879205.1). Taxonomy (GTDB): domain Bacteria; phylum Bacteroidota; class Bacteroidia; order Flavobacteriales; family Flavobacteriaceae; genus Flavobacterium; species Flavobacterium johnsoniae_A. Next base: position 603,587 of record NZ_MLFK01000005.1, on the reverse strand, counting down.
CCTTTTATGGCGGGGTTCGCCATAAAAGATTGAAACGAAAAGCGGGAAACCATGCCTGAAAAAAAGCCAATTGTGATGCTTCAAATTATCTTAAATTTAAAAGCTATCAATCTAAGAACATTGAACTTAAGATTTATTAGCAGGAAAAAACTATCTTTGCACAAATTACAGAATTTATGAACAATAAGGAAGGCAATAATAAAAGAGGCGGATCGAGACCAAATAGTTCAAGATCAAACTCTAGCAAGCCAAAACCTCCTATGGCTAAACGCGCTCAAGGGCCAAAGAAAGTGAAACCTGCTGTTAAGGCTGCAGAAGAAGAAGCTGCGCAAAAACTTAAGAAACAGAATCAGGCACCAAAGAGACAAAAGGCTTCAGACGAAATTCGTTTGAACAAATACATCTCTAATTCTGGTGTTTGTTCTCGTCGTGATGCCGATATATATATTCAGTCTGGAAACGTGAAAGTAAATGGTGTTCCGGTAACTGAAATGGGTTATTTAGTAAAACTAAATGATGTTGTAAATTTTGACGGTGTTGTTTTGACTCCTGAAAAGAAAGAATACATCTTATTAAACAAACCAAAAAACTTTACTACTGCATTTGACGAAGGTCAGGAATATCGTAACGTTCTGGAGCTAGTTCGCGGTTCTACTAATGCAAAAATTGCTGCAGTTGGAAGAATGGACAAAAACACAACTGGATTGCTGCTCTTTACCAACGATACAGATATGATTCGTAAATTTACTTTACCAAATCAAAAATCGTCTAAAATTTACCAGGTTTCTTTAGATAAAAACCTGAAGTTTGAAGATTTAGAAAAAATAAGCAAAGGCTTAGTTCTTGACGGCCACCGTGTATTTGTTGAGGAAATAAGTTATATTGAGAAAGAAGCAAAAAGTGAAGTAGGCCTAAAACTTCGTTCATCTAATGTAAAAGTGGTTCGTGCTATTTTTGAACACTTTGACTATGATGTACTTCGTATTGACCGTGTTGCTTTTGCTGGTTTAACTAAGAAGAATCTTCCTAGAGGAAACTGGCGCTTTTTGACAGATCAAGAAGTTATCAATTTAAAAAACGCATAAAACGTTTCTTAATTGACTTAAATACTAATCCTGTTTTACTTTGTAAGGCGGGATTTTTTTTATTTTAGAAACTGAAAAAGTTGTGTCCGAAAAGAGTAAAGATTGATCTTCCGATGTTTTGATTTTTGTCTTCAACAGATTCGTAACATGAAAATCCGAGGATGATTTTAATTCCGGGCTGAATGCTGTTTAAAATGTCTCTTTTTTGTTCTTCTAAAAGTAGTTTTAGACTATCGAGTAATTGGATATTATTTTTAAGATAAGAGACTACAAGAAGTGCAGAGAAGTTAAGTATTTCGCGGGCTGTTTCGCTTTTGATGCCGACTTCGTTTGAAATCATTTCAGAAATTCGGCCTTTTTTATTGGTGAAGATTTCCTTAAGTATTGGATTTCCTTCTATGCGGTAACAGTCGTCGACTGATAAAATTCTGCCGGAAGTAAAATCGACTTCCTGGTAAAAACTTGAATTATCTTCAATTTGAGAAACAATTCCTTTGTAAAAACCAGATTCTTCTGCTTTGTTATAGAGACCCATTAAAACTGTACCTATCGAAACATCAATTCCCTTTATTAAGAGTGCATCATTTTCAAAATAAAACTTGTTTAGCTTTGAAACAACATTAGAAGAAATAAAACGTCTAAGCTCAATTTGTAGGTTTGGGGTCATACTCATAACTTATTAAATAATTATTTATACTCATTCAAAATAATCGACAAAGTGGGGCTTTTTATCGTTTATCAGGATAAAAATATAAAATATTTTAACATATCCAAAAAATAAGTTAAGAATTTAGTGAATAGATTATGAGGACTTTAACACAAAAAACGCTCAATACCAGTAAATATAACGCCTACGTAGGCAAAACGCAGTGATTTTTTTTTCTTAAAAAGTTCGAATTTTTCTTAAAAAAAATAAAAAATAAGAAAAAAGCTAAATATTTGTTACATAATTAAAACAATAAGTTTCGATATTCCCATGTTGTGTGGATAAAAATTCCCAAATAAATTATGCAGAACATAAAGTTTATAAAGCTCGAAGCAAGGAACCCTAGAAGAGATCCTGTCGCCGCTTTGAAAGCACGTTTATGATTAGTTGAATCGTAAATCATCTCCCCAATTAATGCTCCAACGAAAGGGCCAATGATAACTCCAAAAGGGATTGGAACCAAAATTCCCACGATCAAACCAATGTTCGTTCCCCAGACACCATAAGAACTTCCTCCAAATTTTTTAGTGCCTTTTGCCGGAATAACATAATCTAAAACAGTAATAATGATAGTAAGCAAAAGTGTTACTCCTAAAAGCCAGTAATTGTTTTCGACTGCTTTGGTTAAATATAAAAGCAATAAGCCAACCCAGCAAGAAGAAAGCCCCGGTAAAACAGGCAGAAAACTCCCAAATATCCCTACAACCATGCATATAAAACCTAATGTCACTAATAGTAAATCCATATATTTTTGTAATTTTGCACTTACATTTTTTATTTAAAATAAAAACAGAAATGCGTTGTTTTTCATCTTTAATTTTGTTCTTGATCTTGATTTCAACTGGAACTTCTGCATTTGCTCAAAGCAAAAAGATTTCAATTGACGATCAGCTTATACAAGACAGTATTTATAAAAGTACTAAGAAAAAGGTATTAAATTTCTCTTTGAAAGAATTTGACGCACTTTTCTTTGAGTTTTTTAATCGTAAAAATGACCCTAATATTGTTTTAACCAAAGCTGAATTTTATAATTATACTGTTCAAATTGCAGCATTTTCCAACAGGCTTGAAAAATTATATCCTGATCAAAAAGAAGTTGCGGCAGAGAATAAAGAAAAATGGCTTTCTGAAAGCTATGAAGATTATTTAGTTTATAAAGCTTCTCAAAAAAAATAATCGTATTTTTATATCATTAATTCATTTTCCAATTCAAAATCAAAATCTTGAGGTCTAATTTTTTCTATTTTTTAGTTTTTATATTTTTCAATTCTTGTCAATATTTTGAGAAGCAGGTTCCGTCTGAAAAAGAATTACTTCAAAAAGAACTAAAATCGATTAATTGGAAAGAAGTAGACGAATATCCTACTGTTGCCGACTGCGAAACCATAAGCGATAAAAAACAACGCCAAAAATGCTTTTTTGATGTGATGTCGCAGCTTATTCAGGAAAAACTGGATGTTGACAGTTTGTCTATTCTTTATCCGGATCTGGATACGATTCAGGTAAAAGTGACTGTTTTTCCTAATTCGAAAATGAAATTTGAACCCGAATTTCAAAAAGATTCAGTTGCTTATGACACGATTAGAATTGACAGCATTCTTCATGCTCGTTTAATCGATTTTCCTAAAGTAAACCCGGCTATAAAACGCGGCGTTCCCGTAAAAACGCAGTTTATTTTGCCTGTTATTATTAAAGCAAAAGACAAAAAATAGTTTTACTATTTCTTATTATCATATAATTTCTTAAAACTTGGAGTTTGGAATTTGAAAATTACATTTTAAATTTCCGGTCTTTCCATTCATAAGAACCAAACAAACTGTATAAAGCTACAGTTGAACTGAAAAACAGATATAGTAAACTGCTCAATAAAAGACTTTTAATTTTGGTATTAGTCAAAAAATGATTTGTTTTATAAAGCAAAACAAAATCTATTGCAAATTTCAAAAAAGCAAATACAACTAAAAAAGGATAACCAAAAATTCCGAAAAGAAATAAGAAAAAGGCAATAACAAAACTCAAATTCCCAAAGAAAACAATTAAGCCCAGATACTTTCCAAACTTACTCTTATACGAACTTGTTTTGGCCGCCCAGCGTACTCTTTGATAGAATAATGATTTCCAGTCTTCGGTTGGTTTTGTGAGAACAATTGCTTCCTTGGCTTTTAAATAATGAACTTCATTTGGAAATTTTTCGATTGCTTTTTGAAGCAAAAAAACATCATCGCCACTGGCAATTTTATCATTTCCATCAAAACCGTTTAGACTTTTAAACAATGATTTTGTGTACGCAAAATTAGCACCGTTGCACATAAATCCTTTGTTTAAACCAAAACTTCCAATTGTTGCACCTTGCAGACTTGTCAGATCTAATTGCTGAAAGTGATGCAGAAATGAGTTTTCGCACGCATAAGTAACTGCGCCGGCGAGCATAGAAACTTTGTTTTCCTGAATATAATTATCAAAAGTCAAAAGCCAGTTTTTGGACACTATACAATCTGCATCTGTGGTAATTACCCAATTGGTTTTTACGTGATGCATTGCGGTTGTTATGGCGTCTTTTTTGGGAGAATTTGAAACCCGAATATTATTTATTTGTGAAATGTGAAATGTGAAGTGTGAGACTTGAAACTTCTTTTTCGAATTATCATCGACTAAAATCACTTCAAATAAATCTGTTGGATAATTTAGATTTGAAAAGCTATGTAAAAGCTTCGGAAGATTTTCTTCTTCATTTCTAAACGGAACTATAATAGTAAAGCTGGTCTGCGGATTTAAATCTGTTTTTTGATATTGCTTCACTTTAAAAAAACCATAAATAAGCAAACCAATGTTTACAATATAAATGGTTAATATGATGAAGAAAGCAAAAATCATTCGGCAGTTTTTGTTTTAAAATTGAGTACAAAATAACTTCCTAAAACAACTGGCAGAACCACGTTTAGAAACCACATAAGTGTACTTATAAAAACTACAATCCATTCATTTACGCCCAGAATTCCGAAGAAGTAAATGGCGACACTGCCTTTTACCGCAAAATCTAAAAACTGAAAAGTAGGCAGTGATGAAGCCAGAAAATAAACCGATGTAACGGCAGACATTAAAACTAAATAAGGCAGATCAACATCAAAAGCGAGAAACAAAAAGTAATATTGATGCGAAAAAACCAAATATCTTAAAATACCCAAAAGAATATTTTTCTGATGAATTGCTTTTGGAATTTCGTTGATTTTATGAATCAGTTTTTCAATTGAATATCCTTTGATTTTGATCTTTTTAAGAGAAAATAAAACAATCAAAACGACAACAAATCCTCCAAACAAAATCGCAACCGCTTTAGATGTGATAACATTGTATTGTGCATTGAAATACAGCAAACCAAATATTCCAAAAATAACAGTCAAAATCATCTGGATTCCGTTGCAGATTAAGTTTAGGAAAACCACTTTTTTGGCATCAGATTTTGGATAATATAATGCTTTTCCAGCGTACTCTCCTACTCCGTTTGGCGTAAAAATTCCGGCAGTTAAAGCGGCTAAAACCTGTTTTGTGGCTTCGTAAACTGAAATTTCATGAATTAATTTGGCCAGATTCTGCCATTTTAAAATCTCAAAATAGCGATTCAAAACACTCAAAAGCAATATAAACGCAATACCCAAAACCGACTGATTTTTTCGGAACAAAACAATGAATTTATTCCAGTCGAGCTTATCGTTGTTAGCCAGCTGATTGTAGATAAAATAAAATGCGCCGCCAACAATCAAAAGTTTGACTAGAAGAACCAGGAATTGCTTAGCTTTGTGAGGAATTGAAATCATGCCGCAAAAGTAAAGCTATTTCACAAAGATTCGCTAAGCCCCACAGAGTTTCGCAAAGATTTTTTATAAATAGTAAGGTATTAAACTTTGTGAATCTTCGAGTTTCTTCGTGAATCTCTGTGTAATTACAAAAAATGACAAAAGAACGCATCATATTAGGTATTGACCCCGGAACCACAATTATGGGTTTTGGATTGATAAAAGTTATCAATAAAAAAATGGAATTTTTGCAGTTAAACGAATTGCAATTGTCCAAATACGACAATCATTATCAAAAACTAAAAATCATTTTTGAAAGAACCATCGAATTAATTGAAACGCATCATCCTGATGAAATTGCGATTGAAGCGCCTTTCTTTGGTAAAAACGTACAATCGATGCTGAAACTTGGGCGTGCACAAGGCGTTGCTATGGCTGCCGGACTTTCAAGAGATATTCCCATTACAGAATACGAACCAAAAAAGATAAAAATGGCCATAACCGGAAACGGAAATGCCAGTAAAGAACAGGTTGCTAAAATGCTCCAACAGCTTTTAGGCTTAAAAGAATTACCCAAAAACCTCGATTCAACCGATGGTTTGGCGGCTGCAGTTTGTCATTTCTTTAATTCAGGAAAAGTCGTAGCAGGAAAAAGTTATTCGGGATGGGATGCTTTTGTGAAACAAAATGAGGATAAAATTAGAAAATAGTTTACAGTCACAGTCACAGTTTACAGCTGAGACTGTGACCGAAAACTGAGACTGAAAACTAAAAATGAGCGGCATCTACATTCACATACCATTCTGCAAGCAGGCTTGCCATTATTGTGATTTTCATTTTTCAACTTCGATGAAAAAGAAAGACGAGATGGTTTTGGCTTTGGCCAAAGAAATTGCGATGCGTAAAATTGAAAGTGACAACGAAATCGAAACCATCTATTTTGGTGGCGGAACTCCTTCTGTTTTATCAAATGAAGAAATCAATTTTTTAATTTCAGAAGTTTATAAAAACTATAAAGTTGTAGAAAATCCGGAGATTACATTGGAAGCTAATCCAGATGATTTGTCTGCCGAGCGAATTTGGGAATTATCCAAAAGTCCGATTAACCGCTTAAGTATCGGGATTCAGTCTTTTTATGAAGAAGATTTGAAAATGATGAATCGCGCTCATAATTCGGCGGAAGCCATAAAATGTTTACAAGAAGCGACGAAGTATTTTGACAATATTTCGTTGGATTTGATTTACGGAATCCCGGGAATGAGTGATGAAATGTGGAAACAGAATATCGAAACAGCTTTGAGTTTTGGCATTCCGCATATTTCAAGTTATGCTTTGACGGTTGAACCGAGAACGGCTTTGAGCAAATTAATTCAAACAGGAAAAATTGCTGAACCACAAGACGAAGCAGCGTCAAGCCATTTCATGATTTTAGTCGACACGCTTCAAAAAAACGGCTTTATCCATTACGAACTATCCAATTTTGGAAAAGAAAACTATTTCTCCAAAAACAATTCGGCTTACTGGTTAGGTAAAAAATATATCGGAATTGGTCCTTCGGCGCATAGTTACGACGGCGAAAAACGAGGCTGGAATATTGCGAATAATTCGTTGTACTTAAAATCGATTCAGAACAACGAACTTCCTATAGAAACTGAAATCCTGACTATTTCTGACCGTTATAATGAATATATTATGACTGGATTGCGAACGATTTGGGGCGTTTCTTTAGACAGAATTGAAAATGAATTTGGTTTGGAATATTTGAATTATCTGAAAAAACAATCTCAAAAATTTTTAAACGACGATTTGCTTTCGATTGAAAACAACATTCTAAAACCAACTCCAAAAGGAAAATTTTTAACAGATGGAATTGCAAGTGATCTGTTTTATCTAAATTTGGAAGAATAAATTTGAACGATGATAAAACGGATGCAATCAACGCTGATAAATCCGTGAAATCTGCGTTAGAATATCCGTAAAATCCGTGTTCCATTATGCTAGCAATTCTCAACTACAAATATCAAATTGACTTATCAAAACCCATCGATATCTCGATTCCTTTAACCAATACAGACGAAAATCCAATTGCATGGTACATCGAAAAACCTGTTATTGAACCAGTAGTTTTTGGTGATTGGATAGGAAAAGTTTCGGAAGGAAAATCATCTACGAATTTTAATAATATTTTCTTCAATCCGCATGGACATGGAACGCACACAGAATGTCTGGGGCATATTACTAATGATTTTTACAGCATAAATCAATCACTTAAACAGTTTTTCTTTTTTGCAAAATTGATAACGGTTCAGCCTGAAAAAATGGGAGATGATTTTGTGATTACAAAAGAACTGCTTGAAAAAGCGTTGAGTGCTTCGACTTCGCTCAGCATGACAGGTGGTGAAAGCGCTTCTCCCGAAGCCTCGGGATCGCTCAGCGTGACAAAAGAAGCTTTAGTAATTCGAACACTTCCAAATCAAAAAGATAAAAAATCTCGAAAATATTCGAATACCAATCCGCCATATTTATCTGAAGATGCTGCGATTTTCATCCGCGAAAGCGAAATCCAGCATTTACTGATCGATTTACCAAGCGTTGATAAAGAACATGATGAAGGCAAATTACTGGCGCACAAAGCGTTTTGGAATGTAAAAGACACTGTTAATCTAAATTCCGAAGCAAGATTAAACGCAACAATTACCGAAATGATTTATGTCTCAAACGAAATTGAAGATGGAAATTATATACTAAATCTTCAAATTGCTTCGTTTGAAAATGATGCAAGTCCCTCAAAACCGATTTTATATAAGATTTAAAGATGTCGCCACTAATTTCACGAATTAAACTTGTTTTTTGCCACAGATTAAAGGATTAAAAATGATTCAATCTGTGTAAATCTTTTTAATCTGTGGCAAAAAATAAAAAAAGAAATTAGCGAAAATTCGTGTAATTAGTGGCAAAAAAAAATTTCAATGATAACAGTATCAACTGATAAAACCAAACTCGACGTTCCGTTTATACAAAACTTTTTAAAAGACATTTATTGGGCAGCCGGAAGAACAATTGAAGAAGTGCAGACCACAATTGATGCTTCGGTTTGTTTTGGAATCTATTTAGATGACAAACAAATTGGCTTTGCACGCGTGATAACTGATTACGCTGTTTTTGCTTATTTAATGGACGTTTTTATAATCGAAGAACATCGCGGTAAAGGCTATTCATCAATTTTAATTGAAACGATGATGAAGGAACCGCAGCTTCAAAATGTGAAAATTTGGAGATTAGCCACAACCGACGCTCATTTTTTATATGAGAAATTCGGATTTACAAAGCTCAATCATCCTGAAAAAATGATGGAAAAAATAGTCTAATAAACATTAATTTCACTAATTGCCCCGAAACAGTTCAATTAGTGAAATTCGTGCAATTCGTGTTGAATCATAACTTTTTTATAATATGAATTTAGAAACGTTTTACGAATATTGTCTTTCGAAAAAAGGCGCGAGTGAACATTTTCCTTTTGATGAAGACACTTTGGTTATTAAAGTAGGAGGTAAAATGTTTGCTTTATCTTCTTTATCACAATGGGAAAAAAATGAGCAGTCTGTTAATCTAAAATGCGATCCGGACCGCGCACAGGAACTCAGAGCAGAATATGACGAAATACAACCAGGATTTCATATGAGTAAAGTACATTGGAATACGGTGGCTTTAAACGGAAATCTTCCGGACAAATTCGTTAAAGAACTCATCGATCATTCGTATGATTTGGTTTTCAAAAGTTTGACAAAGAAAATTCAGAGTGAAATTATCGAATTAGAAAATTAGGCATTACATTTGCATCGTAAGAAAAAAAAACTTAGCAACTTTTACAACCATGAAAGAACAATTTAAAAAATTTCTGAACGAAGAACAAGATCCAAAGGCGATTGAAAAAATCACTTCGAAACTTACAGATTTATTAATGAAAGGCGAAGAAGTTGGATATATCGCAGTGCAAAAAAAGCCTGCAATTACTGTTTTTCCAGACAGCATTGTATTAACAAACAAGCGTATTATTATCTGTAAACCTAAAAATTTAGGTCTTTCTATGGATTTTACAGATTACACTTGGGATGACATTGCAAGTACTTTTGTAAAAGAAAATATTTTAGGTTCTGAATTTTCTTTTGGCACTAAAACAGATTTAGCTGTTTCTATAGATTATATCCCAAAAATTCAGGCTAGAAAAATTTATACTTATGCTAAAGAACAATTAGATTTATTGAAAAATCCAGTTGTTACAGCAACTCCAATTCAGGAAACAGCTGAACCTGTTTTTGAAGAAGAAACAGAGGAAGCGGAAGAAATTGAAGAAGTTGAAACAGAGGAAGTAACGAGTTTTGCAGAAATTTTACCTGCAGCACCAGTATATACTGAAACGTTTGAACCAATTCAGCCAGCACAGCCTTCAACCGGAGAACGCAAATTAAGCGATTTATCTAAAGAAGAACTTTTTGACAAATTACAGAATTACAAAAAATTGCTTGACAACGGTTTGATCATGCAGGGAGAATATGATGCTTATAAGAAAGAGATTTTGAGTTATATGTAAAATGTAATTTGTGAGAAGTGAAATGACTTCTTACTGGAAATAAAAAAAGTCTTAAGTTCATTAGAGCTTAAGACTTTTTACATTTTACATTTTACATTTTACATTTTACAGATTACCTTTTACAAGGTCGCTTTCTGTTTTTCTACAAATTTATGTGACTGCAATTCCAGCAGCTCTTTTGCATTTTTCCTTTGCAGATCGTACAATCCATTATCGCCGGCAATATCCGCATATACTTTATCGTGCATTTCGGCGCTCGTTTTAACCAATAATTCCCGCTGGTATTTGTTCTGCTCTAAAGTAGCTTTCATCGCCGTTTCGGCTTCTTCCTGCTTAAAATCAAATTCGCCTTTTGGTGCTAATAATTTAGCAATAATTGGAGACGTTTCGATCGCCAGAAACAACAGCATGATAAAAAATGACGGAAGCCAAGACAGTTTATTCAGCGCATTAATACGTGCCATCAATCCGTCGAAACCTTCGATAATAGGCTGTGTCTGCGAAACTTTTTTATCTAAATCGGTCTGAAGCTTTACACCTGCTTTTTCTTTTTCGGCAATTTTAGCTTCGTTTGCTGTTTTTAGTGCTGCAAATTCTTTTAAAGCAGCATCGTGTTTTTCGCGTTTTTCTTTATAAACCGGGCCTTTTCCTAATTTCTTAGTTCCCGCAGTCCCCTCTGCTTCTGTTATATAAGTCGAATACAAAGCATTTACTTCTTTCTCTTTCTTTACAATATCCGCTTTCAAAGCTGCAATTTCTGCTTTATTCTTATCTAAATCTGTTTTGAAATAAGTTCCAATTTGTTTTTTATTGGCCAGCTCCATTTCGTTTTTTTCTTTCAATAAAACGGTATTAATTTCTTTTTCGAAAATTTTAATTTCAAGAGGTTTAGAAATTACAATTGCGATAATAACGGCCAGTATAATTCGCGGCGTCGCCTGCAGGAATTCATCCATAAAACGATCCCTCTTTTTAATTGTGGAAACGATAAATCGGTCCAGATTAAAAATTAGTAAACTCCATACAAATCCAAAAATTAAAGCCGGGTAAATAGAATCGAAAACAGTAAAAAGTGCATAAGCACTGGCCAGAAAAGCCATAACTGCAGTAAAAAACACGGTGGCACCAATACCAACATATTTGGTTTGTTCGCCTTCTGAACATCCTTCTAATAAGTCTCGGTCAGCACCGGAACAAAGGATAAAAAATTGTTTTAACATGATTGATGATTTTTGATTATGATGATACGGCAAATTTAGCGCCAAAATTTTAATTCTCAGGCAAATAGTTGATTTGTTTTTACTTGTCTCTTATAAAATTCCTTTTTTATTAAATGTTATTTTAACATTAATCTATTTCTAATGTTGAACGGGAATCATAACACTATATTAATTTTTTTTAAGGGTTTTAGTAATACTAAGAGTCTAGTTTCGCAAGCAAATCAAACTAAACAACACAATGAAAAAAATCTATTTATTATTAACGTTTCTATTTTTAGCCTTTTCAGGTTATGCCCAAAAGGCTATAATTTCCGGAAAAGTCTTAGATGTTGACGACAAACTTCCTCTGCCTGGAGCCATGGTTCAGATTGTTGGAGAAAACAAATACACCGTTTCTGACTACAACGGGCGTTTTGAATTATTAAATATTAATGCCGGAACTTATAAAGTTGAAGTAAAATATATTGGTTACACTTCAACTATTCATGAGATCACGGTAGAACAAGGCAAAAACAATGTTGTAGATTTTGCACTTAAAACTTCTGGAACAGAGTTGAATGAAGTTGTGGTTGGAGACATTTTAAAAGGTCAGGCCAAAGCACTGAATCAGCAAAAAAACAATAAAAATATCGGAAACGTAATTTCATCTGATCAAATGGGTCGTTTTCCAGATGCCAACGTTGGAGACGCTTTAAAACGTGTTCCGGGTATCACGATGCAAAATGATCAGGGTGAAGCTCGTAATATTATTATTAGAGGTCTTGCTCCATCTTTAAACTCGGTAACTTTAAATGGCGACCGTATTCCATCTGCCGAAGGAGACAATAGAAACGTACAAATGGACTTGATTCCTTCTGATATGATTTCGACCATCGAAGTAAACAAAACCCTGACTTCAGACATGGATGCAGATGCTATTGGAGGTTCTGTAAATTTGGTTACAAGAGCAACACCAAATGGAGAAAGAATCTCTGCAACTCTTGCTGGAGGCTATCTTCCAATACGTGAACACGCAAGTTATACTGCAGGTTTAGTTTATGGTAATCGTTTTTTCGACAATAAATTAGGCGCAGTTTTCAGCGGTTCTTATAACAATGTTGATTACGGATCTGACAACATCGAAAACGAATGGGTTAAAGATGAGTTTGGAAATGAATATTTGCAGGCATCAGAAATTAGAGAATATGATGTACAGCGTATTCGTCGCAGCGGATCTGTCGCATTAGATTATAAATTTGACGAAAATAATACCATTTTTGCTAACGCAATCTACAACTGGAGAGATGATAGAGAAAACCGTTTTAGAACCACTTACGATGATATCGAACCTATTTATAACGGGGAAGAAATCACCGGTTTTGAAGGTCGTGTAAAACGTCAGACAAAAGGTGGTCTCGACAACAATCGCAACAAAAACAGAAGACTTGAAGATCAGCGTGTACAAAATTATTCTCTTCGTGGAGAGCATTTAATTAATTCTTCTTTAGATTTAGACTGGTCTGCCAACTATGCAAAAGCCAGAGAATATCGTCCGGGAGAACGCTATATCGAATACCGTCAAAAAGGTCTAGAAATGTTCGAAGATTTATCTAATCCTAGATTTCCTTTAATGACAACTGTTGGAGAATCTGTTGATGAATTCAAATTTGACTCGGTTACTGAAAATACAGATGAAACCAGCGAAAGCGAATTTGGAGCAAAAGTAAACATCCGTTTTCCATTTTCTGTAATCGCAGGAGAAAAAGGAAGATTGAGAACAGGTCTTAGACTTCGTTTAAAAGAAAAAGAAAGAAATAATGTTTTCTATTCTTACTCTCCAATCAATGATGATATGGAATTATTATCGGATGTTCCAACAAGTTACTATGATGGGAAAAATTTTAATCCGGGAAGTAAATATGTACCCGGAACATTTGCTTCAGCTTCTTTCTTAGGAAGTTTAGATTTAAACAACGCCGCATTATTTGATAAAGAAGCTGATGTTGCAGAATATTTGGCTGTAAATTACAATGCCAAAGAAAATATTTATGCAGCTTATGTAAGATGGGATCAGGATTTTAACGACAAACTTTCTATGGTGCTAGGTTTCCGTATGGAGAATACTCATATTGATTATACCGGAAACCGTGTCTTAGACGAAGAAGAATTAGAGAATAAAATCAATACGAAAAATTCTTATACTAACTTATTGCCAAGCATCTCTATTCAATACAATGCTACTAAAGATTTAGTTTTAAGAGCCGCAGCTACAACGGCACTGGCAAGACCCAACTATTATGCATTGGCTCCTTATGTAAACAATATTGCTGCAGATAAAGAGATTACGGCCGGAAATCCAGATCTTAAAGCAACCTATTCATACAATTATGATTTCATGGCCGAGAATTATTTCAAATCTGTCGGATTAATTTCTGGAGGTGTTTTCTACAAAAAATTAAATGATTTCATTTACAACTACAGCGATAATCAATACGACAGTGCAAAATTCGCTGCGGATTTCCCAAATCAGGCAAACCCAATTCCGGTTGGCGAAAACTGGTCATTTTTACAGTCAAGAAACGGAGATACAGTTGATGTTTACGGATTTGAAGTTGCTTTTCAGCGTCAGTTAGATTTTCTTCCTGGTAAATTCTTAAAAGGTTTTGCGGTTTATTTAAACTACACTTACACAAAATCTAAAGCAAAAGGAATTTCCGATGAAGACGGAAACGAAAGAAACGATATCAGCCTTCCCGGAACAACACCACATATGTTTAATGGATCTTTGTCTTGGGAAAACAAACGTTTCTCTGCCAGAATCTCAACCAACTTTACATCTGATTATTTAGATGAATTAGGTTCAGAGTCATACAAAGACAGTTATTATGACAAACAATTTTTCTTAGATGCCAATGCTTCTTTCAAAATTACGCCAAAACTTCGTCTTTTTGCTGAAGCTAACAACTTAACCAATCAGCCATTACGTTACTACCAAGGCATTGAAGCACATACAAAACAAGCAGAATACTATCAGGCTCGTTATAATTTCGGATTGAAATTAGACTTGTAAAATCAATACTAAAAACTACTAAATTAGACAGGACTTAGCGGTTCTGTCTAATTCATTTAAAATAAAACACCCTAATGAAAAATAAATCGATACTTGCTTTTTTACTTTTAAGCCTTTCTTTTACAGCTTGTAAAGACGATAAATTAGCGCCCGTTTCGCCAAATGCCGTAAAACCAACAACTGTTACCGAGGCTTTACCTCACGATACAGATGGTCCTTCAATTTGGATTAATCCAGCAGATGCTTCAAAAAGTATTATTGTGGGAACAGATAAAGATACAGACGGCGGCTTATATGCTTTTGATTTGAATGGAAAAATTCTTAAAAAATCAATTCCGCTAAAACGACCAAATAATGTGGATATCGCTTACGGATTAATTATTAACGGAAAAAAAGTAGATATTGCCGTTACGACAGAGCGCGAAAGCAACAAAATAAGAATCTTCAGCCTGCCGGATTTAGAACCGATTGACAATGGCGGTATTCCTGTTTTTGAAGGGGATGCAGAACGTGACCCAATGGGAGTTGCTTTGTATACCCGTCCAAGCGATCAGAAGATTTTTGCCATTGTGGGAAGAAAAACAGGGCCTTCCGGAAGCTATCTATGGCAGTATGAACTTTCCGGAAACGGAAAATTCGCTGCTGCAAAAGTGGTTCGAAAATTCGGGACTTACAGCGGAAAGAAAGAAATTGAAGCAATTGCGGTTGATAATGAACTAGGAAGCATCTATTATTGTGACGAGCAGGTTGGAATCAGAAAATATAAAGCAGATCCGGCTTTAAATGACAATAAAGAACTGGCTTTCTTTGGTCAAAAAGATTTCAAAGCAGACCACGAAGGAATTGCAATCTACAAAAAAACAGATTCTACCGGATATATTCTAGTTTCAAACCAACAGGCAAATTCTTTTATGGTTTATCCGAGAGAAGGTGCAAACGGAAATCCAAACAATTATCCTTTATTAGCAGAAGTTCCAACCTCAACAATAGAATGTGATGGTGCAGATGTTACAAGTGTAAACTTAGGCCCAAAATATAAAAACGGACTTTTCGTAGCCATGAGTAACGGAATGACATTTCATTATTACGCATGGGATTTGATCCAAAAACGTATTGATGAAGGGAAGAAATAGTTTATTTTGTTTCAAGTTTCAGGTTTCAAGTTTCAGGTTTCAGGTTTTATCGAGACTTAAATCCGCTGTCACACTGAGCGAAGTCGAAGTGCTTTGCGCGGGCTTCGACTTCGCATAGCTTGACAAGCATTTCGTTCAACGTGAAACTTGAAACCTGAAACCTGAAACCTGAAACAAAAAAAAGCTGTTCATCACTGAACAGCTTTTTTCTTTGAATTAGTAATAGCCCTTTATTCTGTAATCGGTGCGCCGGCCAAAATTTCGGCATTGGCAAACTCTTCAAATTTGGCAAAATTAGCTTTGAATTTCTGAGCTAATTCTAACGCTTTTTTATCGTATAAATCTTTGTCTTCCCAAGTATTTCTAGGATTTAAAATTTCCTCAGGAACGTTAGGACAAGATTGTGGTTTTGCAATTCCAAATACTGCGTGATTTTTGTACTCTACATTATCCAGTTCTCCGTTTAACGCAGCTGTAATCATAGCACGAGTATATTTTAGTTTCATACGGCTTCCTGTACCGTATGCACCGCCTGTCCAGCCTGTGTTGATTAACCAAACTTTTACATCCGCATCTTTCATTTTTTTGCTTAACATTTCAGCATATTTTGTTGGATGCAAAGGCATGAAAGGCGCTCCAAAACAAGCAGAGAAATTAGGCTGTGGTTCTGTAACTCCAGCTTCTGTACCGGCTACTTTTGCTGTATATCCTGAAATAAAGTGATATGCCGCCTGGCCGGGAGTCAGTTTTGAAATTGGAGGCAGGATTCCGAATGAATCTGCTGTAAGGAAAAATATATTTTTTGGATTATGACCGATAGAGTCCGGCTGAATATTATCAATATGCGTTATTGGGTAACTTACACGTGTATTTTGAGTGATTGAAACATCATCAAAATCAACTTCGTTAGTCCCTGGTTTGAAAACCACATTTTCTAAAAGCGCTCCTTTTTTGATCGCTCTAAAAATGTCCGGTTCATTTTCTTCTGTTAAGTTGATTACTTTAGCGTAGCATCCGCCTTCAAAGTTGAAAACAGTATTTTCAGCAGTCCATCCGTGTTCATCATCTCCAATTAATTTACGTTCCGGATCTGCAGATAAAGTTGTTTTTCCTGTTCCTGATAAACCAAAGAAAATTGCTGTATCTCCGTTTTTACCAACATTGGCACTGCAATGCATTGGAAGTGTATTTTTAAAAACTGGTAAAATGAAGTTTAAAGCAGAAAAAATTCCTTTTTTCATTTCACCTGTATAACCAGTTCCGCCAATTAAAGCTATTTTTTTAGTAAAATCTAAAATAGCAAAATTAGACTGACGTGTTCCGTCTACGGCAGGATCTGCCATAAAACTTGGAGCACAAACTACAGTCCATTCTGGTGTAAAGTTTGCAAGTTCAGACTCTTCCGGTCTTAGGAACATATTGTAGCAAAACAAATTTGACCAAGCCGTTTCTGTAACCACGCGAACGTTTAGTCTATAATTTGGATCTGAACATACATAAGAATCGCGAACAAAAACTTCTTTGTTTGATAAAAATGCTGTTACCTTATTGTATAATTTCTCAAAAGCTTCTGGTGCAAACGGGATATTTACATTTCCCCACCATACTTTATCTTCTGTAATACTGTCTTTTACAATAAAACGATCTTGTGGAGAACGTCCTGTAAACTCGCCCGTATTAATTGCCAAAGCACCTGTAGAGGCCTCAACACCTTGTCCTGACTGCACAGTTATCGCATGCAATTCATCTGCTGATAACTGGTAACGAACCGTTGCATTTTCTATTCCTAATTCTTTTAACGAAATCGATTGCGCGAAAAGTGTGTTATTGTCCATAAATTTAATGTTGTGTGTGTTATTTTTTTGGTGCAACAAAATATAATTTTACTAATTCCTGAGCGTAAAGCACAAGTTTGCAAATTGTTATATTTTTTATCAAAGGAGATAAAAAGCAATAAAAATTCACATAAGTAACTTTATATGTTAATTATGAGACAAAATTAAAGATTAATTTTTACACAGAATTTTTTTTTCGGGATTTTATGATTTTTTCCTCAAAATAGTAAGAAATAATACCGCCCAGGCAATAATTAATAAGAATCCGCCCAAAGGTGTTGCGAATACGATAATTTTGAAATCAAAAAGTGTAAGACTTTTTGTAGCTAATAAATAAATCGATCCGCTAAACAGAACAACACCGGCAACAACTAGATTATAGATGGTTTTTATGGTTTTCTCAGCAATATCTTTTCGGGTTGAAAGAAAAAGAAGAAATAAGGCATGATACATTTGGTAACGCACCCCGACTTCAAAAGTGTTTAACTCTTCTATAGACAAATATTTTTTTAGTAAATGCGCTCCAAAAGCACCAAAAATAATGGCTAACATTCCAATAAAGGCTCCAGTTAAAACTATTCTTCTTTTCATATTTTCTAAACTTTTAATTTTAAACAAAAATACTTCATCCTGTTCAATATTCATTTTAGTTTTCTAATTATTTCAGCCCAAAATCAATATTTTTTGACTTGTTTACTCTCGAAAAAATTATCATTTTTAGAATTAAATTTGTTATATTTATAACATTTTAATATGTTTGTGTTAAATATTAGAATTATGAGAAGCGTTTTAATAATTGGAGCGGGCAGATCAGCATCTTCGTTGATTCGCTATTTACTGGCAAAATCAGAAGCCGAAAACCTGCATGTTGTTGTAGCCGATTTATCTTTGGCTTTAGCCGAGAAAAAAACTCAGAAACATCCTAACGCAACTCCAATTGCTCTAAATAATTTTGATACAGAAGAAAGACAAGCTGCAATCGAAAAAGCTTCAATTGTTATTTCGATGCTTCCGGCACATCTGCATATAGAAATTGCTAAAGATTGTCTTTTGTTTAAAAAACATCTTGTAACCGCTTCTTATATAAGTGATGCGATGCAGGCTCTTAATGAAGACGCTAAGAAAAACAACCTGATTTTCATGAATGAAATTGGCCTCGATCCAGGAATCGACCATATGAGTGCCATGAAAGTTATTGATGAAATTCGGGAAAAAGGCGGTAATATGCTGTTGTTTGAATCATTCTGCGGTGGTTTAGTCGCCCCGGAATGTGATAATAATTTATGGAATTATAAATTTACATGGGCGCCAAGAAACGTAGTTTTGGCCGGACAAGGCGGTGCAGCAAAATTTATTCAGGAAGGAACTTATAAATATATCCCATACGGAACTGTTTTTCGCAGAACCGAATTTCTCGAAGTGGAAGGTTATGGAAAGTTTGAAGCCTATTCAAACCGCGACTCTCTTAAATACCGCTCTATTTATGGTTTAGATGACGTCCTGACTTTGTACAGAGGAACTATCAGAAGAGTTGGTTTTTCGAAGGCTTGGAATATGTTTGTGCAGCTTGGAATGACAGATGACAGCTATATCATGGAAGATTCTGAAAACATGAGCTATCGTCAGTTTGTAAACTCATTTTTGCCCTATCATCCTACAGATTCCGTCGAAATTAAAACGCGCCTGATTCTGAAAATTGATCAGGATGATATTATGTGGGACAAACTTTTAGAGCTGGATTTATTCAATCCAAACAAAAAAGTAAACCTGCCAAATGCAACTCCTGCTCAAATTTTAGAAAAAATCTTAACAGACAGCTGGACTTTAGAGCCTGAAGACAAAGATATGATTGTAATGTATCATAAATTTGGTTACGAACTAAACGGCGAAAAGAAACAAATTGACTCTAAAATGGTTTGTATTGGCGATGATCAAACTTATACTGCCATGGCAAAAACTGTCGGACTTCCTGTTGCAATAGCGACTTTGTTGATTTTAAATAAAAAAATCACAACTCCGGGAGTTCAGCTTCCGATAAAAAAAGAAGTTTATGAACCTATTTTAAAAGAATTAGAAGAGTATGGCGTAGTTTTTAACGAACAAACCATGCCTTATTTTGGATACAATCCGGATTTATTTTAACTCGGATTCAACTTTGATTTTTTAGAATTTTTTTTTAGTTTATTTTTCCGCTTCCAGTCTTCTGAAAGCGGATTTTTTTTTAATCAAAGGTACAAAGAGGCAAAGGTTGATAGGGACATAGGTTTTTCTTCTTTAACAAGAACATTCGGCGAAAGCCAATAGCAAGCAAAAAACTTTGCCCCTTTGTACCTCTGAACCTTTGTACCTCTGAACCTCAAAAAAACCTATTTATTCGCCATAATAGTAATAGGCAGCGTATAACTTACGCGAACAGGTTGGCCGTTTTCAGAAGCAGGAATCCATTTTGGAGAAAGTTTTAAAACCCTGATTGCTTCATCAGCTAAACCATATCCCAGATCTTTTACCGCTTTAATTTCAGATAAACTTCCGTCTTTTTCAACCATAAATTCCATTGTTAATTTACCATCAAGCTGCTTCTTAGATAATTCGGCAGGTATTTTAAAGTTTTTACCCACGAACATATAAAACTGATTTATTCCGCCGGGAAATTGCGGTTCTTTTACACTCGTTGTATCCAGAGTAATTTTATAATCTTCTTGATTCTTAAAATTACCACTCGATTGCGCAATGCTATCGTTACTAAAAACAAATAACAATAAAATATAAACAGCACAAACTGTACAAACTTTCAATCCAATTTTAACTGGAGATTCTTTTTTGGTCATCATAAGCAAACGTTTTTTAGTTATTAAATAGTTGATATTACTGGCAAGGGCAATTGTTGATTTGTGCGATGCAAAATCAAGCAACAGATTTTGATAACTTTTAACCTCTCCAAATTGCTTATTTACAGCTTCATCGGCTAAAAATTCGTGGTTAAGTTTAATAGCTTTTTCATAGAAAACAAATAATGGATTAAACCAAAACAAAATTTTCAAAATTTCTATAAACAAAATATCTAAGGTGTGTTTTTGCTGTAAATGTGCTTTTTCATGCGCTATTAATTCTGATGGGATTTTACTGTTCTCAAAATCTTCCTGATTGATAAAAATGGTATTCCAAAAAGAATGCGGCAAAACGCTCTCTTTTGTTAAAACAACTTTTTGACCGTTTACAAGCTGTATTTTACTTTTTTTCATTTTACGATAAAACGAAAATACATTTACTAAAAAACGAACAATTAAAATCATTGCAATAACAACATACGCAATACTTAAAACATACATTAAAATTTCATTGAAATTGAGCTTGTTTAAAACCTCTTTATTGCTCACAATCATAATTTCGTCTAATTGAATAGTCTTTATTTGAGTTGAAAAAAGTGCTCCAATTGAGAACAACTGTAACGGAATTATCAAACTAAAAACCAAACTTCCTAATAAATAAGCGCGATTAAAACGAAACATTTTTTCGTTTTCTAACCAAAGTTTATACACTGCATAAAAAATCATAAGCAGCAGTCCCGATTTTAAAAGATAGGTTATCATTTTTTCTTTTTTTGAATTTCTGAATCGATTATTTTTTTAAGATCTTCTAGTTCCGAAGTCGACAAATTAGTCTCGGTTGTAAAAAACGAAGCAAATTGAGAAGCAGAGTTATTAAAGAAATTACTAATCAGCCCTTTTACATGTTTCGCAAAATAGTCTGTTTTCTTTACCAGCGGATAATATTCACGTGAATTCCCAAATTCGTTGTAGGCCACAAATTTCTTGTCGATCATTCGTTTTAAAAGCGTCGCCACGGTTGTGGTTGCCGGTTTTGGCTCCGGATACGCTTCGAGCAAATCTTTCATAAAAGCTTTTTCAAGCTTCCATAAATGTTCCATTAATTGCTCTTCTGAGTTTGATAGTTGTATCATGGTTTACTATTTTCAAGTTTTTCTGTTTCTGCCAATTCTTTTTTATATTCCTCTAAATTCCATTCAATATTCATTTTTACTGCATATTCGGCCATTGTGCCAAGTCCTGCCTCTGCGCGTCTTTTATCTACATTATCCGGATCTATCATTGGCGCTATACAAATTTTATTAGTCTTTTTATTCTTTGAACTCTGACTGCCATAAATTTGTTTTTTTCCTTCTCTCAAAGCTACTCTGTCTTCTAAATATGCGAGATTCCCTGGACTTGCATTGCCATTTTTAACCGCCTCTCTCATCATGGGCAGATACTTTTGCTGGTATTCTAAATCAGAATGCTGAATAACCAGAAACAACGTCTGATTTCCCTGTGTTCCCACTACATTTTTTCCTAGCCAGCCCCTTTCGTCCAGTATTTTCATAACCTTAATAAGATTAATGCTGTCTTTTCTCTCCATAATTTTACCAATACTGTCCATTTTCTTTTTATCAGGGTTAGAAGCTCTGTAAACGTTCATAAATTCTCCGCGAATTTGCTGATCATCGGTATAAATCTCTGCAAGTTGCTTTTCCAGCACCTTATCATAATTTGCTCCAATGATATCTAATTTCTTTTGCAGTTTTTCAATTGTTTTATTCCAATTTTTTTCTGAGTGCAAGGGTTTTAAATCATTGTCGATTTTAATATGGGCAATATTCTCATATCCGTTATCTATAGAAAGATTCAGCCACTTAAAGGCTTTTTTATTTTCTTTCGCCATAGAAGCAGAACAGCCTGCATTGTATAAATCACGATTGTTTTTTTGTTCTATTTTAAAAGCTTTATCATAATATGAAACCGACGTTTTGTAGTTTTTTGCCACATAAAAAGAATCGGCTTTGCGAACCCACTCTTTGTAAGTTTGAGCTTGCATTAAACCAATATTCATTGTAATAAAAAAGAAAGCAATTAGTTTTTTCATAGGTTAAAAGTTTTCGGTTTAGTTAGTATTTTGTTCTGATATTAATTCTCCTTTGTCGTAATTTTTAATGCTTTTTAATTTTCCTTTGTCCGAATAAAACTTCCATTCTCCAAAATAAAACCAATGCGTTTCAACCGAATTCGATTCTAATTTTGTTTTTCCTTTCGATTCTAATTTCCCATTTTCATAATAGGTTTTTGCAATACAGATTCCGTTTTTGTATTTCTCTGTTTTGTAGATTTTTCCATTAATGTACATTTTCCATTTTTTTACAGGAAGATCATTCTTATAATATTCGTACGATTTGTAATTTGTACCATCTTGCGTATAATCATCAATCCAAACGCCTTCTTTTTTCCTGTCAATCTTCTGATTAATCGGTTTGCTTTTACAACTCAAAAGCACTAACCCGCAAAACAATACTAAAAAAAGCTTCTTCAAATTCATTTGCTCTACAATTATAGATTCGTTTCTACAAATGTAGAATTAAATTTTAAATATGCAAGAAAAAAGTTTCTTTTTTTAGGCACACAGGGTCAGAGAGACAAAGGGGCAAAGGTCTTCTCTCCTTAAACCACAATAAAAAAGAGTACAAATAAAAAAATCCGTTCATTTCTGAACGGATTTTTTTATTTAAAAGAAACTTAATGCCTTCGTGGCAAAACTTTATTTACTCAATTCCACAAAATACTTGTAAAACAACGGAATAGTTTCAATTCCTTTCAGATAATTAAAAATCCCGAAATGCTCGTTTGGCGAGTGAATAGCATCAGAATCTAAACCAAAGCCCATTAAAATTGTTTTGCTTTTTAATTCTTTTTCAAACAAAGCCACAATTGGAATACTTCCTCCAGAACGAACCGGAATCGCAGGAACTCCAAATGTTTCTGTATACGCTTTATTTGCCGCCTGATATCCGATACTGTCAATTGGCGTAACATAACCTTGACCACCGTGATGCGGCGTAACTTTTACCGTAACTCCAGCCGGAGCAATGCTTGTAAAGTGTTTTGTAAACAATTCTGTAATTTCTTCCCATTCCTGATTTGGAACCAAACGCATTGAGATTTTGGCAAAAGCTTTACTCGCAATAACCGTTTTGGCACCTTCGCCAGTATAACCGCCCCAAATTCCGTTTACGTCTAACGTCGGACGAATTGAGTTGCGTTCGTTGGTTACATATCCTTTTTCACCATAAACATCAGCGATGTTCAAAGCATTTTTATATTTTTCTAAACTAAAAGGCGCTTTTGCCATTTCGGCTCTTTCTTCTGCAGATAATTCCTGAACTTTATCGTAGAATCCCGGAATGGTAATATGATTGTTTTCGTCGTGAAGAGAAGCAATCATTTTTGCCAAAATATTAATTGGGTTTGCTACTGCACCACCGTATAAACCAGAATGCAAATCGCGGTTTGGTCCTGTAACTTCAACCTCAACATAACTCAAACCTCTTAAACCTGTCGTAATCGAAGGCTGTTGATTAGAAATCATTCCAGTATCTGAAATCAGGATCACGTCATTTTTCAGTTTTTCCTGATTGCGTTCTACGAACCAGGCCAAACTTGCTGAACCTACTTCTTCTTCTCCTTCGATCATGAATTTTACGTTACAAGGCAGGTTATTAGTTTGCACCATATATTCAAGTGCTTTTACATGCATGTACATCTGACCTTTGTCATCACATGCTCCACGCGCGAAGATTGCACCATCTGGGTGAATATCTGTAGTTTTTATAACCGGTTCAAATGGCGGTGAAGTCCATAATTCTAAAGGATCTGGTGGCTGCACATCATAGTGCCCGTAAACCAAAACCGTTGGAAGATTTGGGTCGATTATTTTTTCTCCATAAATAATTGGATAACCCGGAGTATCGCAAGTTTCGACAAAATCGCAGCCTGCTTTAGATAAACTTTCTTTTACAGCCTCTGCTGTATCAATAACATCTTGAGAATATGCAGTGTCGGCACTAACCGACGGAATCTTTAATAATTCGATCAATTCATTGATAAACCGATCTTTATGTTGTTGAACGTAGGACTTAATATTTTCCATTTAAATTATTTTTATAGAAAACCAAAAGTACAAAAAAGAGAATTAATAATTTTTTTGAAATTTTTCTTTGAATATTCGAAAGTATGCTTATCTTTGCACCCACAATTGAGCGGATATGGTGAAATTGGTAGACATGCCAGACTTAGGATCTGGTGCCGCAAGGCGTGTAGGTTCGAGTCCTATTATCCGCACTTAAAAAAAGCTTCTGAAGATTTTCAGAAGCTTTTTTGTTTTTACTTCCTTTTGTTTTTTGTTGTTAAAGTTGTTGATAAAGAATTTACTACAATTTCATTTTATCGTTTTCTATTTTTATTTTTGAATTTTAACAATTCAAATTAAGAATGATAGACGACCTAAAAAAATCATTTGATCAAATTATATATGAAAGAACTACTAGTCCATTCTATGGTTCTTTTATAATTTCGTGGTGTTTATGGAACTGGAAAATTTTATACCTTACTTTTTTCGTTTCTCAAGATAAAATCGATTCCAATAAAATTGATTACATAATCAATAATTTTTCATCTACTGGAAACGTGTTCATTTTTCCTTTACTTTCATCAATCATTATTATAACTCTAGTTCCATTTATGACAAATGGCGCATATTGGCTTTCATTAAAGTTTAATAAATGGAGAGTTGATCAAAAAAAAATTGTAGATAGAAAACAACTATTAACTATAGAACAATCAATAGAATTACGAGAACAAATATCTAAACAAGAAGAAAGATTTGCAAAGCTAGTAGATGATAAAAACCTAGAAATAAAACAGCTAAATTTAGAAATAGAAGAATATCGAAAAAAAGAACCCACTACAATTCTAAATAATTTTATTAATAGCGAAAGTGAAAACAATAATTCTCAAGATGAATTATTAATTTTTGCAGATAGAGTAAAAAACAATCCCAAAGAACTTAAAGAATATGA
This sequence comes from Flavobacterium johnsoniae, assembly GCF_001879205.1. Classification (GTDB taxonomy): domain Bacteria; phylum Bacteroidota; class Bacteroidia; order Flavobacteriales; family Flavobacteriaceae; genus Flavobacterium; species Flavobacterium johnsoniae_A. The sequence goes on along the minus strand of NZ_MLFK01000005.1, from coordinate 578,271 downwards.
AAACATCCTTTTCTTTATTCAAAGAAGTCTTTCTCCTGTAGACGAAACTGATAGCAAGTTTTTAACATTGTTAGAATCTTATGATATAATTAGCCCAAAACAAAATGGTCACTATGTGGTAACCGAAACTGGTAAAAAGTTCTATCGTTTGGTAAATAGCTAAAATGATTTGCAAACATCTTAAAATAAATAATTTAAAAGAGCATTAAATGAAAAAAATATATTCATGGATTATTGACAAATGGCTAGCTGGGTTTATAACAGCAAGTGTCTTTTTTATTCTGAAACTATATATCGAATTACCCGAAAATTTAAAATCTAATTTTTTAAATTTCAAATGGTTAAAGGAAATTTTTAATATGCAAATTCCCTTATATTTTGCAATTTTAATCGTGTTTTTTCTAATCATCATTACTCGTTTTGAAAAATCAAGATTAAAAATTAAATATACTTCGCCAAAAACAAACAAAAATGATACTCCATATAATCATTATAAAAATTATAAAAGTGATATTTTTGGAATAAAGAAATCAAAATGGAGCTGGGATTATAAATGGTTATCTCATAGGCAATCATTTGAAATTACTGATTTAAAACCAAACTGTCCGGTTTGCGATACTACAATGGACTTAGATGACTATAATTATCAATTAGCAGATTGTCATAAATGCAGATTAGATGGAAAAAAATATACTTTCCGAATCAGCGAAAACATTAGTGATATATCTAAAGAAATTATTCGAAAAATAAAAAAAGACGAAGTTTTAGCATAAATACATTTAACTTTTTCTACTTCCATCTACTTCATTGTCACCTTGACAAAAGAAGATTCCCAACATCACCAACAGGTTGTCAAACTATGAAAAAATCGCGGAAATCACTCTGGAATTTTTGTCGGTTTGCTGTTTTCGTTTTCTCCTTTCGTCAAAATGAAATGATTCTTCTACTTAAACAATATCCAAATAAGGATCCAGAACTTCTGCCAATCTATTGAGCCAATAAAAATTATCTTCGACTTTCGATAATTCAGATTCTACTGTTTCACATCCTCGCATGGAGCATAACGAAAGAATATAATTTACCTCTCGTATTGTTTTCGCCATATCTTTTGGATCGATAACATCAACAAAAAAAACTTTTAATCTATTTTCAATTTCATTCGAAAGGATCCCTGTAGTCATTATCTTATTTTTTGATCAAATATAATGATAATTGACACAAATATGTGTCAAAACAAAAAATAATTGTTATGACTTTTGAAATATGAATATTTCAGAAGAAACTTTTATCTCAAATCTTGGCATTCACATAAGGCAGCTACGTGAAAAGAAAGGCTTATCACAACAAGCTTTAGCTGATGATTGCGAAATTACAAGAAATCAAATTGGGAGAATTGAGAGAGCTGAAATAAATACTGGCATAAAAACTTTAATAAGAATATCAAATGCTTTAGATATTGACCTTAAAGAGTTGCTTGATTTTCCTTTGAAATAATAATCCGAGTAAAGCAAATTTCACCAATCTTCAATGATTACAACCAAAAAATTTCAACTTACAAAAAAAGAATATTTCATGTTCCTTGTTAGACTTGAATTAAAAAGACGAGGATGGTTATTTGCTTTTATGTGGGTGTTTTCTGCTTTCGTTCTTTTTATTGGAAAGAAAGATTCTTTTAGCGTTTTTATTATAGTTGTGGGGTTTATGTATCTTCTTCTTAAGATTTATAAATATTGGCTTTTTGCCAATTCAAAAGACAATAAGGTTATTTTCTACGAAAGACAACATGAAATATTCTCAGATAGAATCAATTCTGGAATGGGAAAAATATCTAAGAGTACAATTCCAGTGCAAAATTTCATAAAAGTTTTTGAACTAAAAGATCTTTATCTTTTATACATTTCAAAAGGTCAAACTATATTCCTTCCAAAACGAATTTTTGAAACTCCAGAAGATGAAAATTGGTTTAGAAATGAAATTTTTTTGAAGATAAAGAACAGATAAATTTTGGCTAAAGCCTTTTTCCCTTTCAAACATAAAAAAACCTCCAGCTAAAGCAGGAGGCAATTCATATTACTTATTTCTTAAAAGTCTAGTTTGTCATTTCGATCCCGAAGTCTCGGGATCGAAATGACAAAAAATGCGGAAAAACTTTACGCATCTGCTCCGATACCTATCGGAATTGCGGGAGTAAAATCCTCCAAAGCTTAGCAATTCATAAATTTTTCAAATTATTTTATGTTTTAATCTTTAAATATTCTTATTTTTAAAACACCAAAAACCTAATTCTCAATATTTTGCTTGTTTTTAAATTTTAAAAAACATTTAGAACACATGAGGAAATACAAATTACTAGTCATTCTTTTAGGAATTATTGGCGTTTTTTACATTGCAAGAACAATCCGGACTTTTACCGTTAAACACAAAGCTCAAACTTTAGAATCGGAACATTTTATTATCTCCTATGATGGAATTTACAAAAGTGAGGCTGAAAAATTAAGCGAACATCTGGAGAACAATTATGCTCCAATAAGAGAAAATCTAAAAGATGTAAAACACAAGTTGATAAAGGTTTTTGTTTACGATTCACAATACAAATTCAATACTGCTACCGGCCTAAAAGAAAACACTAAAGGCACTAGCCGCGGTCCAAATGAATTTCATTTTATCTGGACAAATTGGTTTAATTCTATTTTCCCAGACGATCCGCTCAAAACGGCACTTCACGAATTTACGCATTGCATTCAACTCAATATATTAATTAACAAAGCAAAAGAAACGATTATCACACAAGACCGACTTACTTTTGAAAAAGAGTTTGATAAAAAATTTGGAACCGAATATCCACGCTGGCTTTGGGAATCGATTAGTATTTTTGAAGCAAAAGAAGTAAATACCTTAAGCGTAAAATATGCCAAAAGCAAAAATCTTACTTTAGAAGAGCTAAATAACAGCAATCAGATTTATAATATTGGTTATACCATTATTGAATATGTTACTTCAAAATGGGGAAAAGACATTGTCCCTCAATTGATTTCGTCGTTTGGCGATATTGAAAAAACATTAAAAATAACTCCCGAAGAATTTGAAAAAGGCTGGATTGCTTTTTTGGAGAAGAAGTATTAAAAAACTTTGCGCCTTCTCGACTTTGCGAGAGATTCATAAGTTTAATACTTTAAAATTAATCTCGCAAAGACGCAGAGGCGCAAAGTTTACTTTTTACAAATTACTTTTTATCTAAAAGCTCAAGGATCTTATCTACATTCACTTCACTATAATCATTAATATAAAAATCACATATCGGAAGTTGTTCTTTTGTATGGGTGCTTAAAACGCCAACGACTTTCATTCCGGCATTTAATCCTGCTGTAACGCCCGAAAATGAATCTTCGAAAACCACACAATCAGACGGAGAAACGCCAACACGCTCTGCCGATTTTAAATAAACTTCCGGATTTGGTTTATGAAAAGTTACGTCTTCGCTGGACATCATCGAATCCATTTTTTGGTCGAGTTTCAGGAAATTGGCAATTAAATCTAAATTGGCGCGCGGTGCTGATGTTGCAACAGCCGTTTTGAATCCGTGAGATTTTAATTCGCTCAAAAAATCCATATAATGCGGAATCGTTTCTACTTTGTCTTTATAAATTTCACGGAACATTCCTTCTTTTTCGTCTTCTAGTTTCAGCAGTTCTTCTCCCTCAATGGGGCGCTTGAAGAAATGCGTCATGATATAACTATTGTGTTTTCCGTACATATGTTCTTCGAATTCTTCATTCGTATACGGAATTTTATATTTATTGAAAAACTCTTCGAATGCTACGACATGATGCGGATTGGTGTGGCAGATTACGCCGTCCATATCGAAAATTACACATTTTTGGTTCATAATTGTTTTGTTGTTTTTTTAAAGGTTGCAAGATAGGGCAATAAAGGGTTATTTCACAGAGATTCGCGGAGGTTTTTCGCAGAGATTCGCTAAGAGTTTTTTTGAATGTCGCGAAGGCGCAGAGACGCGAAGTTTTAATTTTAAGTAATGATTACAAGTACTGTTTGTCATTTCGAGGAACGAGACTCGAGCGACAGCGAACTGGCGTAGCAAATCTCCGCAAGTAGCTCTACAAAGATTAGACTTTCGTTGCGGAGTTACTTGCGGAGATTTCTCTCCCGAAGTCTCGGGATCGAAATGACATAAAATGCGGAAGAAACCTGAAACCTGAAACTTGAAACTTGAAACAAAAAAACTTCAGCCAATCCAAATCTTACTTTTAACCAAAGTCATTGTTTGTCTTAAATGCTGATTACAAGCAATCAAAATAATCAAAACCACTAAACCATAACCTACAATCGTATAAATCTCCATATCGGCCAATAAAGTGGCTTGTTTAGCAACTGTTCCGAAGACTTTTTTCAGCGCTAAAGTATTCGCATTATCTGCAGAATATCCTTTTGCCATAAAACTTTGCGCAGTTGCAGTTATGGTTTGCTGTGCTTCAGGATTTTCGCCTGTTACGAATTGGCTTAATTTTAAAAAGTGTTTTTTGTTTAAAAATACAACAGCATTCTGCATCACGCAAAAACCAATTGTACTCCCCCAAAAACGCCCCGAAACTCCAACAATCCCCGAAGAGACCGCCATATTTGCAGGAACCGATGATGTGGTAAATAAGATGAGCGGAACAAATAAAAACCCAACACCGATTCCTTGCAAAATATACGGAACGATAATATCTGACAAAGCTACATCGGGCACAAAAAGAAACGTAAACCAAAAATGAAACAACGCAATAAGCGAAAATCCAATCATAAAAATGATTTTAGTAGAAACCGATTTCATCAGGAAATAAGCCGCTAAAATAAGCCCGATTACATTTCCTAGTCCGTTAATATATTGCACGCCCGCCACACGTGACGGATCCCAATTCCAGATTGAAAACATCGCCGAATGGCAAAGACTCAGCGTTGCCCTGCTGATATAGAAAAGAAAAAACAATAAAAATCCAATTCGGAGATTGGCGTATTTAAAGACTTCAAAATCAAAAGTCGGTCTTTTTACTAAAAGTTCTTTAAAAATAAACAATCCTCCCGTGATGAGCGCAATCATAAGCATTACAACCATGTGCGAAGACTCAAACCAGTACTTTTTCTCGGCATAAACAAAAAAGTAAGCACCGCAAAGAATTGCAGTTAAAACCAAAAAATAACTCATCCAGTCGATTTGATACAACGGAATTTTCTTTGTGATTCGGTGCCCACGAAAAGTAACTAAGATTAAAAAGACATTCAAAACCTGCAAGCCGCCCGAAACATACAGCATGTATTTCCAATCGTAATGATCCAGAAACCAAACCGCAATATTCATAATAAATGGCGTCGACAATAACAGCGAACCGTAGTAAAACGAAAAACCAATTATAATGGCATTTTTAGAATTAAACTGCTCAATTAACAATTGTCTGATTGTAATTACCGGAAGCGCCATTAAGATTCCCTCGGCAATTCTCAGCATTAAAAAAAGGTAAAAATTGGTAATATAGGCCGATGAAACAATCGTAATCCCGATTAAGGAATACACCGCCATCAGGTAATTTTTTGCAGGGAAAAAACTCGAAAACCGGCTTTCAATTAAAATTGTGGCAAGCAGAGTTCCGTACGTAACGCACATCGCAAACTGCAGATCTTCTGGCTCGATGTCCAGAAAACTTGCTGCGTAGGTTACGTTTGAAGTATAAACTCCCAATAAAATCATGGAATGCAAAAGACAGACAAACAAAATAATAATGATTGCCCATTTTGGAACCCAGGATTTAAAAATACTTTTATCTTCCATTTTAGTGTGCCGCGATCACGGTGATATTCATTCCCGCTCTTAAAAAATCGGTTAGTTTGTCGGTATCTTTTAACTGAATTCGAACCGGAATTCTTTGTTCGATTTTCACGAAGTTTCCTGTTGCATTATCCGGAGGAAGCAGCGAAAATCTTGCCCCGCTCGCTGGTGATAAAGAAGCAATTGTACCAACGAAAGTTTTGTCGCTCAAAGCATCGGCTTTTATTTCAACTTCCTGCCCAACGGTTAAATACTGCAATTGCGTTTCTTTAAAATTGGCGGTAATCCATTTTTCTTTACTTACGATTGAAAGCAGTGACTGCCCTTCTTTTACCAATTGCCCCGGCTGTAAAGTTCGTTTTCCAACCCAGCCGTCGTAAGGTGCTGTAATGATCGTGTACGAAAGAAATAATGCCGCATTATCTGCAACAGCTTGTTTGGATGCAATATTAGTCTGCGTTGTCGGAACATTCGCCTCAGCTACAGAAGTACTCAAAGTTGCGGAATGAATTCTATTTTTCATTTCCTGAAAATGCGCCTGCGCCGATTCATAATCTGCCTTAACTTTTTCTAATTGCTGAGACGTTGTAGCTTCATCTTTTACCAAAGCCTGATATCTTTCGTATTCTAATTTTGTTTTCCAAAGATTCGATTTGGCAGCGTCTAATTGCGATTCGTTAATTGCTGTCGCGCTTGCTGTATTTATCGCATTTTTCTCTGCAACAACACTGTTTTGCTTTGCATTTTGAACATCGGCAAGAGCCACATTCAATTTTGATTGGTATTCTCTGTTGTCAATCACCACCAAAGTATCGCCTTTATGTACAAATTGATTTTCGTTAAAACGAACTTCCTGCACATAACCTGTAATTCTGGACATAATTGGCGTTACATATTGCTCTACCTGAGCATCGTTGGTTTCTTCGTGATTTCTGTTAAATACATAAAACCAAATTCCCAAAATAACCCCGCTTACTACAAGGGCACATGCAATAACTGTTATAAGTATATGAAACGTCTTGTTTCTTCTAGTTTCATTTTTTATCTTAACCATAAACTCTATATCTTTTCTAGTCTATTTTCTATTATCTACTTTTAAATCTGACCTCTTGCTTCAAAAAATTAAATCTCGTTAGGCAGGATCCCTGCGGTATGAAGCAGTTCGTAATGTTTTAGAACCGCATCCAATCTGGTAGAAATTTTGTTGTATTTCGCCTGAAGCAAAGCATTATCGGCATCGACCATTTCGGTTATTAAAACTAACTGATTTAAGTATTTCAGCTTTACAATTCGGTAGTTTTCATTGGCTAAATCCAAGGCTTTGTCGACCACCACAAATTTTTCAAGGATTTCCTGATATTGAGTATGCTCTTTATACAGTTTGTCCTGAATTTCATCTTTAATGATTTCAGACTGCATTTGCTGCCATTCGATTTTTTTATTCGCCTGCTCTACTTTGGTTTTGTTTTTATACAAAGCCGAAATATCAAAACGCGCTTCAATACCCACTTGTCCTAAAGTGTACAAATACGGATTTGGCGGAAAAAATTTGTAGTTAGGATAATAAAAACCATAATTCCCGAAGAAGTTTACCGTTGGCAGATAATTTCCTTTCACCAACTGCAATTCTGTTTTTTTGATGTTTAATTCCTGGCTTGCAATACGCATTTCTTCGTTTTGCAAAGCTTTATTCATATAAAAATCATACGGATCCAATCCATTCAATTCATCAAGAGTAGCCGTTGTGTCGATCGAGATTTCTTCGTTTTCCGGAAACTGAATTAAAGTTTTCAGATCGTGAAGTGCGATTTTTATGTTTTTGGAATTTGTAAGCGCACTTAATTCACGATCCGAAAGCTGCAATTCGGCACGAATGACTTCATTTTTAGTCACCGTCCCATGTTTTTGGAGTGACTGTACTTCTTTTAATCGGCTTTTTTCTTCTTTGATGTTTTCTTCAAAAATCTTTTGAAGTTCCATCATTTTATAAATCGACAGATAATTGGCCACCACTTCGAGCTCAATATCATTTTCGGTTTTTTCGGTTTTTATTTTAGCAATTTCACTTTCCTGGCTGGCAATTTTGATGGCATTATTAATCTTATTTCCAGCATAAATTGGCATTTTAAAAGTCGAATTCACCTCATAAATTTCAGGAATTGCCTTAGTAACTTCTTTGTCTTTAAGAAAACCGCTTCCTTTGAATTCCGTTATATTGGTAATTCGTGAATACATACCGTTTAACTCAATGTCTGGTAGTCGGAGTTCTTTCGTTTCTTTGATGTTTTGCTCCGAGAGCGTAATCTCTAATTGAGATCTAAGGATTTTTCTGTTGTTTTCTTTAGCCAGTTTCACGGCTTCTTTTAATGAAACCGAATGAATTTCCTGTGCTTGCAAGCTGTCAAATGCTATTACAATTAGAAATAACAGCAGGATTTTGAGAAAACAATCGTCTGTAGAATTTGTTGTTTTAAGGAACATGAATACATAAATATTTTATGCTGCAAAGTTCCTTCATTTTTACGATGACTGATAATTCTAAAAAGTCAATAACGTATTCATTTCGGACAAACGTTAAAATCTTGTTTTTCGAAAACGTTATATTAAAATACTGACAAACAATTTATTACAAAATTAATTTGGTTTGTGGTATTTCATGCAGATTTGAAAAGATTTTGGCAGATTTGCACGGTTTTTAGTTTTGAATCTGTAGATTAGGCAATACTTAATACATAGAAACATAGATTTTTTTATTTGTTTAAGAATAAAATAAATGACATATCATTTACACACAGCACTATGTGTGTTAATGCAAGTGAAACGCCTTTTAACTGCAAACTAAACTATGATTCTATGTGTTAAAAACTCATCTGCAAAATCTGCGTGAAATAAAAAACTACAGAATATCTTCACCATTTAAGTAATCGGAAGGTCTTTGTCCTAAAATCTTGAAAAACGTATTGCTAAAAGTCGGGACACTGCTATAACCCACTTCTAGCGCCACCTCTTTTACAGAAAGTTTTCTTTCTAATAAAAGTTCAATTGCTTTTAAGATTCTGCGAATGGTATAATATTGAATAAAAGACATTTTAAGATCTTTTTGAAACAAGCGGTATAAAGAGCGTTCGCTGTAACCAAATTCATGGGCAACATCAGCAAACAGAATCGTTTCTCCGAGATTATTCTCAATATAACGAAGGATTTTACTAAGTCGTTTGTCTTTTGGCTGCGGTAATTCTAACGGAAGATTGTTAGTGCAAATTTGTGGCAGAATTGCTTTTATTGCTTTGGCGATGGCAAAGTTTGGCGTTCCTTTTTTAAGATCGCCATTCCATCGATTGGTAAAAAGCATCATTTGCAGCAATAAATTATTGACAGGATAAATACCTTCAACCTGATAAAATTCATCTTCATTTTTTTCAACCGGAAAATACAAATTTCGCATTGTAACACTTTCAGATTTTGGTTCAATGCTATGCTCAACCCCACTCGGAATCCAGATAAAATGTCTTGCCGGCAAAAAATAGGTTTTCGTTTCCGTCGTTACAAAAACTACATCACCTTCGGCATAGAGCATTTGCGCTTTATTGTGTCTATGTGGAGGCACAAACAATTCACCCATCAAATCGTGGTGGCAGTAAATGCTTTTTTTATCAGCATCTACTTTCTTGATGTAATACTTATCTAGTTTCTGACCGGAGTGTTCCATTCGTTTTAATACAGCGCATTTGTGATATTAAAGATAAGAAGAAATTAAATTGCAAAATCTGAAATTCCAAATTCCAATTCCATAACGTTTGTCATTAAATCAGAGTGAATAATACAAAAATTTGCGGTTAAAAATATAAACAAAAAAAATGCCTTTCCGTTAAGAAAAGGCATTTTTAAATTTAAGCGGTCTGGACGGGACTCGAACCCGCGACCCCATGCGTGACAGGCATGTATTCTAACCAACTGAACTACCAAACCTCTGCGTTATTGCGGTTGCAAAGATAGTACAGAATTTCATTTCTGCAAGTGTTTTTGTAAAAAAAATGAAATAAATTTTTAAATATTTATGCAAAGTTTTGTTTTTCAACCAAATATGTAGTCAATATTTTTTCAAAATTGTCGCCTACATTTACCGGAACGTACTTAATTTGGTTCTTCGCACACGTTAAAGCCAAATTTTTAAAATAGGCTTCTGCCCTTTTTTCATATTCTACTTTTACATTATCGGCAAAAATCGAAACTTCTTCGCCCGATTCTAAGTCGATAAACTTTCTGGGGGTATTATCAAAATCAAATTTAAGCTCTGTTTCGTGATCTACGACATGAAACAAAACCACTTTGTGTTTGTTGTGTTTTAAATGCTGCAAGGCGCTAAAAAGTTTTTCATCGTCTTCGGACTGAAACATATCTGTAAACAGAATAATCATCGAACGGCGATGCATTTTTTCTGCTATTTGATGTAAATACGTAATCGTATCGGTTGTTTTTTTAACTTTTGGCTGAACCAATAATTCTTCCAGTTTATTCAACAACATTCTATGATGACGGTCGCTTCCTTTTTCGGGAGCGTAATATTCGTATTTATCTGAGAAAACGCTTAAACCAACGGCATCACGCTGTTTCTTTAAAATATTCATTAAAACTGCCGAAGCCAAAACTGCAAAACCAATCTTTTTTTCATAAAAAGGCTGATTCGATTTGAGTTCAGGATAATGCATGGATGATGAATTATCGACAATAAGATGACAGCGTAAATTGGTTTCTTCCTCAAAACGTTTCGTGTACAAACGATCGGTTTTGGCAAATAATTTCCAGTCGATGTGTTTGGTGCTTTCGCCGGCGTTATACACTTTATGCTCTGCAAATTCAGCCGAAAATCCATGAAACGGACTCTTGTGCATTCCGGATATAAAACCTTCTACAACCTGATTTGCCAGCATTTCGAGATGCTGAAAACTGGAGACTTTCTCTATTTCCGATTCAATTTTCATTCGGTTTCTTTTTTAATATTTTGTGCTTTATAAAGCAAATCTGTCGATTGAAACAATTTACGCTTCAAGATCGGACTAAAATTAGGGTTTTCTTTTAAGAATCGCTGTACCTCATCAAAAGCAAATTTCGAAGAATACTTTCCAACCGTATTATCCAGCCAGTCTTTCGGAAAGAAAATATCTCCGGTACGCTGAATTTCATCAACCAAATCTAATGAAAATCTAATATACTTTTGCGCACTTTCCTGACGAAGCGGATGATGAATATTACTCAATCCAACCGAAACCCACGATTCTTTTTCGCGGTTTTTATCATCTTTTAAAGATTCCATAAACGCATTTCGAACCAATTCGTCTTTTGAAAGTGAAGGAAGCAGGAACTCAAAACGTTTTTGTTTATCTGGATTTGTGATCGTTGTTCTGGTTTTCTCTAAAATTTCATCGGCTTTTTCATGTTTAAAAATCGCCAGATTCATCGCCATATTGGTGTAATCATCTTCGTTCAATTTCAAATTCGGAATTACGATTTCTTTATTCCAAATCTGATATAATCTGGCTTTCGCCGAATCAGAATACGCAACAGAACTGAATAAGCCGAATAAAGTCTTTTTTATATTGGCAGATAAATTAGCCTGCAAACGCTGGTACAGAACATCTTCGAGCTGTTCCTGAACTTTATTTTGCTGTTTTGAGGTAAAAAATCTCCAGTAAATCGTATTTAAACTATTTGAGGCAACTCTCAAAACCAATTCATTTTCTTCCGTCTGAATTCCTTTAAAAAAACAATTAAAAGCTGCATCTGGCGGAACATTTCCAAGCAACGTATTTTCATAAAGATTGCTGTAACCCGAAGCTCTTGCAACCTCATCTTTTAATGTAAAGATATAATCTAAATTATTCCCGTCAAGCGGAAAAACGCCGTATCCAAAACCGTTATAATTGTAAACAACGGCAAGCGGTTTTTCAAGTCCGACAGCTTCTTTTAAAACCAGAGTTTTATCTGTAATATTTACGGTTAAAACTTTTATCTCATCAGCATAAACTAAACCAATCTGAAAAACCTGAGACCAAATATTGCTTGACTGGTCTTCTGCTTTTTGCTGAATTTCGAATTTCTTGATTTTGTTTTTAGAATTGTATTCAATCTTATCCGTAAAAATGGCCCTTCCGGATTTATTGACCCAGACTTCGCTCCATTTTTTCATGTCGAGCGGTGTTTCGTCGTCCAGAATTTCTACCAGATTATTCCAGTCAGCATTGTCATTGGCGTATTTTTGAATATATTTTTCGATTCCTTTCTGGAAAGCTTCTTTTCCCATCGAAGCTTCTAACTGACGCATCATAATTGGGGCTTTGTTGTAAATAATGGCCCCGTAAAGCGATCCGGCATCTTTTAAATTGGCCAGATGCTGTTTAATCGGATGCGTACCCAAAGATCGGTCTTCCGCGAAAGCGCTGGAATAATGTGCCGTAAAAAACTGCAGGTTATGATTAACTTTCGGGAAAATTGGGTTCATGATTTTATCGGCCATGAAATTGGCAAAAACCTCTTTCATCCAAACATCGTCGAACCATTTCATCGTAACCAAATCGCCAAACCACATGTGTGACGTTTCGTGCGCGATGAGTTTGGCGCGGTTTAATTTTTCACTGTCCGTTGCGCTGTTGTCCAGAAACAAACTTGATTCTCTATACTGAATCGCTCCTACATGTTCCATCCCGCCGTATTGAAAAACAGGAATCGAAGCAAAATCCAGTTTTTGAAATGGAAATCTGCAATTAGTATATTTTTCCAGAAAATCTAAGGATTGCTGATGGAGCTTAAAAATTGTATCGGTACTTACTTGTATTTTTTCGGGATTATTTTCGCGATACAACATCGTCATTTCTAACTTGCCCGTTTCTTTCTTCACGCTTTTGAATTCTCCTGTTACAAAAGAAAATAAATAGGTGCTCATTTTATCTGATTTGCCAAATCCCCAAACCATAAAATCAACACCATCAATCACCATTTCATGTACTCCTGTAACCGGAGCAGCAGCTAAAACCTTCCATCCTTTGGGAACTTGTAAAGCCATAGTATAAGCTGCCTTAATATCTGGCTGATCCAGGCAGGGAAACAAGGTACTTGCGCGATCCGGAACTAATAATGTGTACAAAAAGTCATCGTTTCTATTTAAAGATAAATTCCCTGCAATGAAGGAAATCTCTACCTGGTTTTTTCCTAAAATTAAATCTTCAGGAGAGATAATAATATGCCCCTTTTCATGAACAATTACTGTGCTTTTTGAATTTACTTTTATAGATTTTATATTTGATGTTTTCTCCTTAAAATCTAAATATAACGGCTGACTTAAATCTGATATAATTAATTTCAGATTCATTCTGGTATTAATATCTTCTGTCTTTTTATAGGGAATTTCAAAATACAAATCATATTGAACTTCTGAAATCTGTTTTTTACGAAAGTGGGCCAATTGCTCTGATACTCCCTCTTCTAAAATCACATTTTCTTTTTCTTTTGATTGAGAAAAACCAATTGTCATCAATAAAACAGAACAAAGAAAGGTGTATAGAATTTTCATTTTTAAAGGAATATAAGATTCGTTAAAAATAGAAAAAAACTTGGGCTTTAAAAAGCTTGCTAGGAATTCATGAATTATTTCAATCCTTAACTGTAGAATAAATTCGTGAATTGCGTCTAAAAAAATTACACAAAAAAGGTTTGATGATCAATCAAACCTTTTTCACTACTAATTCAAACTATCCAAAAATAAAATTATTCTGTTTGTTGAAATTTAAACGTAATATCTCCTGCATAATAGGTATTACGGGCATTGGTTGGAAAAAGAGTTTCTGCCGCAGTACTTGAGATATAGGCGTACCCCGTAATTACGATATTTCCTGCTGTAATAGGATACGTTGCTGCAGATCCGTCAGTCTTTGTTCTGTTAATCCAGTCGTCGCTGTTTACAGTAAAAAAGTATTCTTTGTCTTTTGTTAAGGCAATTGGCGAAATGGCTTTTTCAACAGTTACGTTTGCTGTGGCTACATTTATAGTTTCAGATTTAATCACTGTTTTTGTTGCAGCGTCCCATAACGTAATGCGCAGTGTTGGGTTTGTATCTGGGATTTTAACAATTAAAGAGTTGATTTTTCCGGTAACTTTTGGTTTAAAACTAAAACCGTATTCATAAATTCCTGAATTTTTTACATCAACCGCTTTTTGACTAAATCCTGTTCCTGCCATATAAGCATCCAGCGGATTTTCTTCTGCATATTTTATTCCGTTGTCATTATTATCGTCGTCGCTGCTGCAAGAAACAGTAAAAATGGCTGCTGCAAAAAGGGTAAAAAGTGTCTTTAAAGATTTCATAATTATTTGATTTTAAAATTTAATTAAATGGTTAGTTTTTAATTCAATAACATTATTTTTGTAAAACTCAGAAGACCGTAAATGCTATTTATTTTTAATCTTCTGATTGAATTACAAGACAAATTTGCAGCAATAAAACCGCGGTAAAAACAACCAATAGACAAACAACATTTTAAATAGACAGACGACATAAAATAAGTTTGAATGATGAAAAAATACTCTTGTATTATTGTGGACGATGACGAAATTGACAGACTAACGGTATTGTCTTTTGCTAAAAAATTCCCGGTTTTAGATATTTTAGGCGTTTTTGAGTCGGCTGAAGATGCGCTTCCGTTTATCGAAAAACAAAAAGTAGATGTTTTATTTCTGGATATCGATATGCCGGACTTAAACGGAATTGAATTCAGAAAAAAGGCAATGGAGATTCCTGTTTGCGTTTTTATTACGGCACATCCGGAACATGCGGTAGAAAGTTTTCAGATCGAAACATTGGATTTTATCGTGAAGCCTTTAAAACTCGACCGCTTTGCCCAAACCGTAAGCCGAATCGAAGAGTTTATGGAGGTCAGGCTTAAAGCTTCTCTTTTTGAAGCCAGTATTGGCGGCGATACGATTTATATTAAAGAAGGCCACGATCAGACCAAAGTAAAACTTCACGAAATTTTATACCTCGAAGCTTTAAAAGATTATACGCTGATTATTACCGACAAAAAAAGACATTGCGTTTTATCAAGCATTGGCAATTTGCTGAAAGAAGATCATTTTCAGTCGTTTATTCGTATTCACAGAAGTTATGCCGTGCAAAAACAGTTTATTCAAAAAATGAATTCGACCGAAATCATTTTAAATAATAATGTCACAATTCCAGTTGGCAGAAGTTACAAAGAAAACCTAAACCTGATCTAAATGAAAAGGGCTGGTTTTTTGTTTCTGTTTTTCATTACATTCTCCGCTTTTGCGCAGGAGGAGCCAAATCTGGCCGCATACAAAACTACAAATGAAAAACTAAAAGTCTGGCTCAACTATTCGACAGCACTTTTAAATTCAGAAAATTACCCTAAACTCATAAAAGTCGCAGAAAAAGGAATTGCACTTTCTAAAAATCACAATGCCTACTTAAGCCGGTTTTATTTTCAAAAAGGGAAAGGTTTTGAATTTAGCAACAATCAATATCAAAAGGCATTGGAAAATTATGAAGAAGCCTGGAAATATGCTCGAAAAGCCCATCATCTTAAAAATGAAACCTCGATTTTAATGCGGCTGAATTATGTTTATTATTCTGTTCAGGATACCGTAAAAGGAAAATCTCTGGCAAAATACATTAAGCAGGTTGTCGACACCACAAAAAGCAATTATACAAAAGCGGTTTTAAACGGAAGCCTGGCTGAATACTACATGAATAACTATGAATATGAGACTTTTATTGGCTACCAATTAAAAGCCATTGCGTACAAAAAACTACTCAAAAAAGACAAAACAAACGAAGAGAACATCGGGATCTCGTACCTTCAAATTGGAAGCACTTATACCCGAATGAAGCAATATAATAAGGCTATTGAATATTTTAACGAGGCAAAACCTTACATAAAAAACTCCCCGTATGTCAGTGCTTTTTTATGCAATTATTACCTGCACAGCTACGTGGCGCTAAAGAAAAAAGACAGCATTTATAAATATTACAATTTAGTATATACATACCCCACAAAAAAAGATTCTCTCTTTATCAATTTAAGTTTTGCAAATCGAAGTATGTCTGAGTATTTTACGAACGAAGGCAGCATAAACAAAGCTTATGATTGTGCACAAAAAGCCGTTTTATATGCACAAAAATCAAATGATCCGGATATAATGATGGAGGCTAATACGGTTTTGGGAAAGGTTTTAAATGAAAAAGGAGAACATAAAAAAGCAATCGAAGTATTGACAAAAGCATCCGAAAAAGCTTTAAAATATGACAAGGAATCGTTTGTTGTTATTAATAAAAAACTATCTCAGAGTTATGCTGCGCTCGGAAAATGGAAAGAAGCTTTTTATTATAACGAAATCTACAGTAAATACAATGACGAAATGATGCACGAATCGGCTAAACAAAGCATTGCAAATGCCGAAGCGCGCTTTCAAAACAAAGCCAAACAGGAAAAAATCAAAAATCTTTCGACTCAAAATACGATTAAAAACATTCAGATTGAAGAGGCTAAAAAACAGCGGTTGTATTTAATATCCGGACTGGCCCTGGTTGCAATTATTGGATTACTGTTATTCAGCCAAAATCAAAACCGAAAGAAAACCAACCAAAAATTACAGCTTTTGAATCAGGAACTCGATGAAGCCAATAAAATAAAAGCAAGATTCTTTAGTATTTTAAATCATGATTTAAGAAGTCCGGTTTCGAACCTGATTCACTTTTTACATCTTCAAAAAGAAAATCCCGAATTGATTGATGAAGAAACGGCCTTGCGAATGCAGACCAAAATAATATCCGGAGCAGAAAATTTACTTTCGTCAATGGAAGATATTCTGCTTTGGAGTAAAGGACAAATGGAAAACTTCAAACCTCATTTTAAGGAAATTGCCGTTGCAGTACTATTTGAAGAAACACAAAAACATTTTTCTGCTCTTGAAAATATTGAGATTTCATTTAAAAATCCCGAAAATATCATTTTAAGCACTGATGAAAATTACCTAAAAACCATCATCAGAAACTTAACTGGAAACGCCATAAAAGCACTTGAAAAAAGAGAAAACCCGCGAATAATCTGGAAAGCTTTTCAGCACAACAATCAAACTTTTCTTTCTATAACAGATAATGGCGCAGGAGAAAATCAGGAAAAATTCAAAGCCCTTTATGACGATTCTGAAGTTATCGGAATCAAAACCGGATTGGGACTGCATTTAATCCGGGATTTGGCAAACGCCATAAATTGTAAGATAGAAGTGAATTCACAACCGGATTTGGGAACAACTTTTACGATTATTTTTTCTCAACACATAGGGACATAGTTTTTCTTTGCGCATAAAGGCGTTTTACTTATTAGAGTACACATAGAATAAATTATATCCAAAAATCTAACAAATTCTTTCCCGAAAACACCGCTATGTTTGTTTAAATAAATGAAATGCCTTTTTATTAAGAAAACAGAATCTATGTCTCTATGTGTTAAAAAAACCAATAAAAAACCAATAAAAAAGGCCTGAAAAATCAGGCCTTTTTTATATAAATCATAATCTTACGATTACAACAAAGCGTCTAAGCTGTCAGCATAGGCTTGTTTCGGAGCTACTCCTACTTGTTTTCCTACTACTTCACCATTTTGAAACACCAAAACGGTTGGTATGTTACGCACACCATATTTAGCAGCAAATTCCTGGTTAGCATCTACATCTACTTTACCAACCACAACTTTACCTGCATAT
Source organism: Flavobacterium johnsoniae (assembly GCF_001879205.1). Classification (GTDB taxonomy): domain Bacteria; phylum Bacteroidota; class Bacteroidia; order Flavobacteriales; family Flavobacteriaceae; genus Flavobacterium; species Flavobacterium johnsoniae_A. The sequence continues at coordinate 560,672 of NZ_MLFK01000005.1, read as the reverse complement.
TCTTCGCTTAATTGGTCAATGATTGGACCAACCATTCTACAAGGACCGCACCATGCTGCCCAAAAATCTACCATTACTGGTTTATCTGATTTTAAAACTACTTCATCAAAAGTAGCATCTGTTATTGCTAATGCCATAATTATTTTTCTTTAAGTTATCTTCAGCTTTTGTCTCGGGAGACTTTTTTATAATAGTTTCAAAACTGAGATACAAAGTTAAAAATTAAAAACAAATCATACACCATTACCAAATTAGTTTTGATTATAAATGCATCGTCAATAATTATAACATTTCCATGTACCTTATTTACAAGCCATAAACTGTCCTTTAACATATTCGTTTTTTATTCTTATCTTTAATGATCCCGAAAATCCACACCCAATGAAGGAAACTTTACACCAAATAAAAAACTTTTTCCAATCGGCTCATTTTAAAAAATATGCCAAACGTTTCGGTATTTTTATTTTGGTGTTAATAGGGCTTCTTTTATTGGCCTGCGGAGGATTATCGATTTACTTCAATCAGCATAAAACCGAAATTATTGCCAAGATCAATACCAAAATCAATGAAAACATTAACGGAAAATTTCATATTGGCGATTTTCATTATAAATTTTTAACTGGTTTTCCCAATTTCACTTTGGCATTAAAAGATGTCGAACTCAAGGATAATAAATGGAACACGCATCATCATACCTTATTAAAAGCCAAAGAAATCGAAGCCCGTTTAAACGTCTGGAGTTTACTGCAAAAGGAAGTCAACATTCATAAAATCCTCATTAACGACGCTGCTGTTTACATTTACAAAACCAAAGACGGTTACACAAACTCTGATATTTTTAAACCGAAAAAGAAAAAAACGCCCAGTAAAAAATCTGAAACCGAAACCACAATTGATGAAATTGACCTCAGCGATGTTCATATTACAATCGACAATCAGCTTGGAAATAAATTGTTTGATTTTGATGTTCACAACTTAAAATCGAAAGTTGATTATGACGGAGACGACTGGAATACCAATTTGTTTATTGAAACCAAAATAAACAGCCTGGCGTTTAATACCGTACACGGAAGTTTTGCCAAACAAAAAGAACTCAAAGGAACTCTGGCTGTTACTTATCATGCCGACAAGCAAAAGATTGATGTCTCGACCAAAAACTTAAAAATTGGTTCTGATTCCTTTGATATTGTGGCCTATTTTAACATTGGCAAAACCAATTCTCTTTTCGGAATCAACATTAATACCCGCATTTTATGGAGTAACGCTTCTAATTTGCTATCCGGAAATATCAGTTCAAAATTGAACAGGTTTGATTTGAAGAAACCAATTGACGTAAATTGCGATCTGAAAGGGGATTTGAATGTTCACGACGATCCTAAAATTGTGGTTCAGGCTGTAGCCAAAAACAACGAACTCACGATTCCCGACGGTCAAATTGACAAATGTAATTTCAGGGGGATTTTTACCAACAATTTCAAACCAAAGGATGGATTTAATGATCCGAACTCTGCTGTTATTTTAACGCGCTTTTCGGGAGAATATGAAAATATTCCGCTTACGATTCCGCAAGTCGTGATCAGCAATCTCGAAAAACCCATTGCAACCGGAAATGTTAGTTCTGATTTTGATATCGAAAGACTCAACGAAGTCAGCAACGAAAAATGGATTCATTTTACAGATGGCCATGCCAAAGCCAATCTGAAATTTCAATTTGATATTGTCGATTTGTATATTACCAAACCTAGATTTATAGGAAATATTGATGTTGATGATGCTTCGTTTCATTATATCCCAAAAAATATTCAGGCGGTAAAAACCAATATTCATCTCGATTTTACCGAAAAAGCACTGCTTATCAAACAAATTGCCTACAAACACAAAAAGAATACTATTTTCATAGAAGGAAAAATCGACAATTTCCTCAACTTATATTACGACGCACCCGAAAAAATGCTCGTAAACTGGAAAATTTACTGCCCAAATATTGACCTGAAACAGTTTTTAGGCGTTTTGGCTTCTTCACAAAAAAAGAAAACAGCAGTTAAAAACACCAAACGGCCAACGATTTCCAATCATCTCCGAACGGTAATCGAAAAATGTGTTGTAGTAATCGACATTAAAGCTGATAAAATCAATTACAATAAATTGACCGCGACAAATACAACGGCAAGTATACAAATGCTCGACTCGAAACTGGTCATTAAAAATGGTTCTCTGCAGACTTCCGGCGGAAATATTACTTTTAACAGTGAAATTTTACCAAGCGGAAAAAATTATGCTTTCAGCTCAAACGCGCAGGTAAACAGAGTGGATATTGCGAGTTTTTTAAGATCGTTTAACAATTTCGGGATCAAATCTTTTAATCCAAATAATATAAAGGGAAGATTAACGAGTACTGCAAACGTAAGCGGGTTTATCAACGGCCAAGGTGAATTAATCACCAATTCGATGCACGGAAAACTGGATTTTAAAGTTAACCAAGGCGCATTACTCAATTTTGAGCCTATTGTAAAAGTGGGGAAATTTGCTTTTCCGTTTCGCGATGTCGAAAATATTACTTTCAGTGATTTATCCGGTCATCTCAATATGCGGGGAGAGCAAGTCGACGTTACCAATTTAACCATTAGTTCGAGTGTCCTGAACATCGATGTCAACGGAATTTATTCTTTCGGCCGAGGCACCAATCTCGCCCTGACAATCCCTCTCCGAAATTCTAAAAACGACGCCAAACTCGCCAGTAAAGCCGAACGCGATGCTGTGCGCGAACGTGGTATTGTACTGCATTTACTTGCCGTTGACGATGAAGGGAAAATGAAAATTAAGTGGGGGAAGAAAGATAAGTAAAAATAACTTATCGGATAGTTTTGTCATTCGGGGGAACGAGGAATCGTACTCGAGACTCGACAAAGATTGGCGGATTTCTGTTTGAAAATACTTGTACAATTCCTCCTTTTGTCGAAATGACAAACTGAGAGTAAAATCTCCAATAAAATATCATAATGTTTTATTAACTCCCTTGGCTTTTCCTTTTAAAATGGATAGATTTGAGAAACAATCATTAAATATAAACCGTTATGAAGATTCAAATCAACACCGACAAAAACATCGAAGGACACCAAAGATTAGAAAAATATTTCTCTGAAGAATTAGAAAAAGGCTTAGCGCGTTTTGAAGATAAAATCACGCGAATCGAAGTACATTTTGGAGATGAAAATGGCGAGAAATTCAGCCTGAATGATAAAAAATGTGTTCTTGAAGTACGCACTGCAAAATTACAGCCAATCACTGTAACAGAGCATGCAGAAACTCTTGAAAAAGCTTTTAACGGTGCTTTGAGTAAAGCAAAAAAATCTCTAACCACAACTTTCGAAAAATTAAAAGCACATTAATTTATATATCGACAATTTAAAAAATGGCATTATCTCAAATCAGGATAATGCCATTTTTTATTTTAATACAGTTCTCATTTTCTGCAAATAATGAATTTGTTTACAATTAAGATAATTAAACACAATTAACTTTAACACATAGAAACATAAATTTAGCACTCTCAAAAAAAGGCGTTTCACTTGTTTAAAATAAACATAGACAGCTATGTGTTAGAAATCAGTTTCTTTTTACGCTCTTTTGCCCACATAAAACCTATGTTTCTATGTGTTAAATGTTTTTTATGATTCAGGTAAAGCGAGCTCACGAAGTAATTTCGAGTACAATTAAGATAATTAAACGCAATTAATTTTAACACATAGAAACATAGATTTAGCAGTCTCGAAAAAGGCATTTCACTTGTTTAAAATAAACATAGACAGCTATGTGTTAGAAACCAGTTTCTTTTTACGCTCTTTTGCCCACATAAAACCTATGTTTCTATGTGTTAAATGATTTTTATGATTCAGGCAAAAGCGAAACTGACGAAGTAATTTCGAGCACAATTAAGATAATTATAACGCTTTTCGGTATTGTAAGAAGTAAATTTGCAGTCCCAAAAACAAACTTGCAATTCTTCGAAAACAAGTATATGGATTGGGCTTATTACAATAAATTATTAAAAACAGATTCATGAAAAAGCAATTACTCGTATTATTAATCACAGTCTTTTTAGGTTTTGGCGTAAAAGCGCAGGTAAAATCATCCGACACAAATGTCTTGGTTTTGATTTATTCTCAAAACGGAGGCACATACAAAATGGCAAAAGCAATTGCTGACGGAATTCAGGAATATCCAAATACAAAAGCGACTCTAAAAAGAGTTCCTTCCATAAATCCGAAAGAAAAATTAAATGCCGATGTTGAAAAATTACCAATTGCGACAATCGAAGAATTAGCTAATTATGACGGAATCGCCTTTGGAAGTCCGGTTCATTTTGCTAATATCAGCGCCGATATGAATTCCTTTTTTAGTCAAAGTATTCCGCTTTGGACATCGAGAGTTTTAGAAGGAAAACCAGCAACAGTTTTTATGTCTGCAGGATCTGGAGCAGGAAAAGAAGCGGCAATTTTATCTTTTTGGAATATTCTCGCTTCACACGGAATGATCATTGTGCCAACCGGAATTATGGGAACAGCGACTTTAGAGAAATCAGTTCCGCAGGGAAATACACCATTTGGAGCAACTTCATTAGCAGGATCAACCGGAACGAGACCTTCTCAAAGCGAATTAAATCTGGCTAAAGAACAAGGAAAAGCTTTGGCAAGAGCAGCTGCAGGATTGAAAAACACAGAAAATATAAAAAGTTTAAAAGCAACTTCGGCAGAAACTAAAATCGACATCAATAAAACATTAAAAGACAACAATATTGTTCTTCCCGTAGCGCCTAAACCGGTTGGAAATTATGTTCCGTACACGATTTCAGATCATAAGGTTTATATTAATCAGGTGGCCTTAAAAGACGGAAAGATTTTAAATCCGGGAAAAATTGGCGCAGCAGTTACTGACGATCAGGCCAAAGATGCAACTTATCAAACCATGCTTAATGTGATAGCCGTTTTAAAAGAAGCTTGCGGAGGCGATTTGAATAAAGTAAAACAATGTGTGCAATTAACGGGATTTTTTAATACAACTCCGGAATACACACAGCATGCGGCAATTATGAATTCGGCTTCGAACTTAACAGCATTGGTTTTTGGAGAAAAAGGAAAACACGCCAGAGCAACAATTGGGGCTGTTTCGTTACCAATAAATTCGGCTGTAGAAATTCAGGCGATTTTTGAAATCGAATAACTCCTATTCTATTTAAAACAAAAAACCGAATACAAGTTGTATTCGGTTTTTTTGTGTCTTATGATTTTGGCAGAGGCGCTCCTACGGCAACATCACATCGATGTCCTGGTTGTCCGTGTGCAGGATTTATTCCGTCTGCAACTGTTTTATTGGTTTCTGTGCTTAATAAAGCCGGAACGGGATTTGAAGCTGGCGGAGGCGTAACCGTAAAGTTTTCTGTTACTGTTCCGCTTTGCGGTGTCGAAGCCGTCGCTGTTGTTTTTGCCACTGGAGAATTTAAAGGCGCTCCAACCGGAATATCGCATCTATGACCTGGCTGACCATGCGGCGGGTTCATTCCTTTTGCTGTTTTTACAGGCGATGTCGTTGTCGTAACCACATTTTTCTGATTTGGGTTTACCTGTACAGTTTGTCCCGTTTGTGTTGTCGTTGCTTGTACTTGCTGCTGTGCTGGTGCCGAGTTTAAAGGGGCTCCAACAGCAATATCACAGCGGTGTCCTGGCTGTCCGTGAGCAGGATTTAATCCTTTTGTTTCACTTAAAACAGTATTTGGATTTGAAGGTGAAGCTTGTGTTTGCTGCACGACTGAAGACGTCTTCGTTGTATCTTTTGCAAGTCCAAGTCTAACCAATTCAGATGTTGAGGTACTTTCTTGCGGTTCTAATTCCTTTTTACAGGAAATAAAAACCAATGAAGAAATAACCAGTGAGCTTATAAAGATTTTAGAATTCATAGTAATTTATTTTTGAAGCACTCAAATATACTTGTTTTTTGAGATTAAATCATAGAAGAAATGTAAGATAATTTAAGTTTAACTATGATTTTTTTATTGATCCGCCAATCAATTTTTACTCACAGATTTCACCGATTGGGCAGATAATTAAATGATTTTATCTGTAAGTAACTTGTTCAAATCAGTAAAATCCATGCACCATTCTCGTGGCAGTTTAAAAAATTCTTACCTTTAAAACTCAAAATAATCTCTCATGAAAAAAACACTTTTACTATTATTATTCGTCGCTTCTTTTGCCAATGCACAAACTGATAAAGACAAAATCAATCAAACTCTTGATGCCTGGCACAAAGCGGCCGGCGAAGTAAAATTTGATGCTTATTTTAATACTTTGGCAGATGACGCTATTTATATTGGAACTGATGCCACCGAAAACTGGACCAAAAAAGAATTCAGCATTTGGGCTAAACCTTATTTCGACAAAGGAACAACGTGGAATTTTAAAGCGCTCAAACGTCATATCTTTTTTGATAAATCAGGAAAAGTGGCTTGGTTTGACGAATTGCTGGATACGCAAATGAAAATCTGCCGTGGTTCTGGTGTTTTGGTAAAAGTGGGCAAGGAATGGAAAATCCAGCATTACGTTTTATCCATGACAATTCCGAATGATGAAGTGGATGCCGTAACTAAAATAAAAGCCCCTATTGAAGACGCTTTGATTGCAAAGCTTCAAAAAAAATAAACATTTTCAGGCTTTATTCTTATAAACATAACTTTTATAGCGCTTTACGATTAGCGCTGCCTAATTAATTATAACAGATATTGCAAAAAGACCATCTTTTGGAAAGCCAAAAATAAGATAGTCTCAAAAAAACAGAACTAATTTTAAAAAATACATCAAAATAAAACCTACACCTCTAATTTAACAGGCTCTAAAACAAGAATCTTTATTTTTTTTTAACTTTGACCCCAAAAAAAATAGGGTTAAACAAAGTATTTTAAAAATGAAAATAGAAAAACGCTGGATTATTTCCTTTATTATGATCAGTGTCGTTTGTACTATAGGTGCATTTTGGCCAACGGTAACAGAAAATAGTTATGTTTTATCAGAATTTGGAACTACAGATCAAATTGTTCCTGCAGATGTTGCCTGGATGCTTACTTCAAGCTGTCTGGTTTTAATCATGACGCCTGGATTGTCTTTCTTTTATGGCGGAATGGTAGGCAAAAAAAATGTAATATCTACCATGCTGCAGAGTTTCATCTGTTTGGGTGTTGTCACTCTTTTATGGGTTGTTGTAGCATTTAGTCTTGCATTTGGAGAACCGGTTGGTTTTGGTTCGGGAGATCATTTCTACAGCTTTTTTGGAAACCCAACTACTTTTGCTTTTATGGATTATGTTGGCGTTTTGCCTCATAAACAATTAGCAAACACGATTCCGTTTATGCTTTTTGCTTTGTTTCAAATGAAATTTGCCATTATCTGCCCGGCAATTATTACGGGTTCGTTTGCAGAGCGCGTTCGTTTTATTTCTTATTTAGTTTTCATCAGCTTATTTACCATTTTTATATATGCTCCTTTGTGTCACGCTGTCTGGTACCCAACGGGTGTTTTAGGAAGTTATTTTGGAGTAAAAGATTTCGCCGGAGGAACCGTAGTTCACATGAGCTCTGGTTTTGCCGCTTTGGCTGGCGTTTTGGTTTTAGGAAAAAGAAAAAACAGCCAGCATATTCCAACCAATATTCCGTTTGTATTATTAGGAACAGGAATGTTATGGTTTGGCTGGTTCGGATTCAACGCCGGATCTGCTCTTGCCGCCAACGGAACTGCCGCTATGGCTTTTGCAACCACTACAACATCATCGGCAGCAGCCATGTTAACCTGGGTTTTCTTCGATAGAATGAACGGTAGAAAAGTTTCGGCTCTTGGAGCTTGTATTGGAGCTGTTGTTGGCTTAGTTGCCATAACGCCAGCTGCAGGATTTATTTCTGTTCCTGAAAGTATGTTTTTCGGATTCATTACAGCTTTGGTTTCAAATTCTGTTGTAAACTGCAGTTTCTCAAAAAGATTTGATGATACTCTGGATGTTTTTGCCTGCCACGGAGTTGGAGGAATTATGGGAATGATTTTAACTGCAATTTTTGCTCATGGCGAAAATGCAAGTTTATTACACGGAGGATGGAACGTGTTTGGACATCACATGATGGCTTTAGTTCTGGTTTCTATATTTACTTTCTTCGGAGCTTATTTCTTATTTAAAGTAACGAATTTCATTATTCCGCTTCGTGTTTCAGAAGAATCAGAACACATCGGGTTAGATTTATCACAACACGATGAAACCCTTGATCCAAAATCTAAACCAATTACAGAACCGCATTACGGCTGAAAAAATATTTTTGTCTGCCACGAATTACGCTAATTTTTACTAATTTTTTTTTGATCATGCTTCTTAAAATTAATTTGTAAAAATTCGTGTAATTCGCGGTAGAAAATTTAAACACAATTCCCCGACAAACATTCCGTTTATATTCCTTAATTTTGCTGAAAATTTTTGTAAAAAGTGGGAAGTAAAAATAAACTCAAAAGATTCAGAGAAAACGAAACATTTCAAAACGTTTTTCAACCAACAAGAGAAGAAGTTGTAGGCAATTTAATGCCTTTGAAAGGAAAATGGAATTCGGATTTCTTTAAAAATGATAATCCTCTGGTTTTAGAATTAGGATGCGGGAAAGGTGAATACTCAGTTGGATTAGCAGAAAAATATCCTAACAAAAATTTTATCGGAATAGACATTAAAGGCGCACGTTTCTGGCGTGGTGCTAAAACTGCTGTTGAAACCGGTCTTCATAATGTTGCTTTTGTAAGAACTCAAATCGAATTGATCGATCATATTTTTGCCGAAAATGAAGTGGATGAAATCTGGATTACTTTTCCGGATCCGCAGATCAAATACAAAAGAACAAAACACAGAATGACAAACTCTGAGTTTTTGAAATTATACAAAAAAATCCTTAAAAAAGACGGTGTCGTAAATCTTAAAACCGACAGCGAATTTATGCACGGTTATACACTTGGACTGCTTCATGGTGAAGGCCACGAAGTTTTATATGCCAATCATAATGTGTACAAAAATGAAGGAAGCCCGGAAGAAGTTACTGCATTTCAAACTTTTTACGAGAAACAATATTTAGAAATTAACAAGGCAATTACGTATATTCGTTTCAAAATTAAAGACTAATTTAATTTTAAAACATTTTTAACCGCTTAAACAACTGAATTGGTATATCTTACTCCATTACTTTCAGGCTTTATTGCCGCTGCAATTGGGATTATTCCGCCAGGATTAATCAACATGACGGCAGCCAAAATAAACCTCAAAGAAGGAAAAAAGAATGCCATGTGGTTTGTGATTGGTGCTCTTTTAGTCATCTTTTTTCAGGTTTACGTAGCCGTTTTATTCGCACGCGTGATTGACAACAGACCGGATGTTGTAACACTCCTTCGTGAAGTTGGTTTTGTTATTTTTTCGATTTTAACGATATACTTTTTGTTTATTGCCAAAGACCCAAAAACCAAAAAGAAATCGAAGATTAAAAAGAGCAGTAAAAAAAGTCGTTTCTTTTTAGGAATGCTGCTTTCGGGATTAAACTTTTTTCCAATTCCGTATTATGTTGTAGTAAGCGTTACTTTGGCTTCTTACAGCCTTTTTGTGTTTGAAAACAGTATTATTTTTACTTTTGTTCTGGGTTCTGTCTTAGGCTCTTTTGTGGTTTTGTACAGCTACATTGCCTTCTTTGGAAGAATTGAAAAGAAAACCGATTACCTGATGCGAAATATGAACACAATCATTGGGAGCATTACCGGTTTGGTTGCCATTGCAACGCTTTTTAATATTTTGAACTATTATTTTGGGTAAATATAGGCAGCAAAAAAACATTTTATGGCTGAGGAAAATTTTTTCGAAAGAGTTTATGCAGTTGCAAGACAAATTCCATACGGGAAAGTAACTTCTTATGGCGCAATTGCCAAGGCTTTGGGTACAGCCCGTTCTGCCAGAATGGTGGGCTGGGCAATGAATGCCTGCCATAATATGGATGATGTTCCCGCGCACAGGGTTGTAAACCGAAAAGGACTTTTGACAGGAAAACATCATTTTGACGGGACTAATTTAATGCAGCAGCTTTTAGAAAACGAAGGCATTAAAGTCGTTGACAATCAAATTGTAGATTTTGACAAACATTTTTGGCAGCCTGAGATTTTGAACATATAAGTGATATAAGTTCATTTAAAAAAAGTGCTTTTTTGTAGTCGATCAACTTTGTAAAAGTTCATGCAGTTTTACACTCACCTAAACTGAACTTATATTACTTATATGGTTTATTTTAAATCAAACAAATCACAAAGCTCGTTTTATCTTCATCCGTTTGGTAACTTAAATAACCGCCGTGTGCTTCAATGATATTTTTAGAAAGTGTTAATCCAATTCCGGCGCCGTCTTTTCTGGTGGTGAAAAAAGGAAGAAATACCTTGTCCTGAATTTCAGGATCAATTCCTCTTCCGTTGTCTGAAATGGTGATAAAAAAGCGGTTATTTTCGGTGTAACTCGATATATACATCTTTTTCTCGCTTTTCTCTTTTAAGGCATACACACTATTGGTAATCAAATTAATAATTACCTGTTCCATTTGGTTTTTATCAATTAAAATAGAACGCGAACTGTGAATATCATTTATCAATTCGATATTTTCTTGTTTCAAAATCGGATTCATGATTCTAATACAATCTTCAAATAAGGAATTGATCGGTGTCATTTGTTTGGTTGGCGTTGGCAGCATCGCCAGTTTTCGGTAATTTTCAACAAAAACCTGCAAATGATCACTTCGATTTATAATTGTCGAAATACTGCTTTTGATATCCTCAAAATCATCTTCTTCTAACTTATCCTGATCTACAATGTGAAGTAAATTTTGCGAAAGTGCCCGAATTGGCGTTAAGGAATTCATTAATTCGTGCGAAATAATCTTCATCAGGTTAATCCACGCTTCTTTTTCTTTTTTCTCAATAACGCGCTGAATACTGTCTAATAGAATAATAAAATACTCTTTCTTGTAACTTTGCGTTCTGGAGGTCTGCAGCATAAAAGTCTGTAAATCCTGCTCTTCAATTTTAATAGAAATAGCCGCTTTTAATTCGCTGAAATCTGTCTTTTCAATTTCCAGGCAAAGCGAAGGCAGATAATTTTTAAGATATTTCCAGTGACTTACTTTGGGAACTTTAAACAAGTCTGAAAAACAGTCGTTCATTAAAAAAATATTCCAATCTTCATTTTCTTTTTCCAGAATTAAAGCTGCGGTATCGATATTATTTAAAAGCGAACGATAAATCAATTCTTTAGAAGTTTGTTCCTGCTGTTGTTCTTTCAGGGTTTCGTATAAAAGATACAGGCTCTTAAAATTATCTCTTTTATTTTCTTCAGGGAAATTGGTTGAGAAATCATTTTTTAAAATAGAAAGCAATGTTCTATCGTAGAACTGCAATTGGTTTTTTACATAAAAATACATTTCGGCAAGCATCAAAAAAGCAAAAAAGCCAACCAAAAGCGCATTGTAATAAAACATTTTATAAATGAGGAAAAAGCAGCAGAAAAAGAGTATCATGACAAACAAAACCCTTACGAAGAATGCGTTATAAAATTTCCAGTTTTTCATTCCTTTATTTTTTTGTTTCACACAGATTTTGCAGATTTAAGTCGATAAAAAATCTCTTTAATTCTTTTAATAAAAATCTTGATTCTTACCTCTTGCTTCTTTCTTTTTAATTCTTCAAATCGTATTTTTCAATTCTTCTATACAAAGCAGCTCTTGATAAACCTAACTCTTCGGCGGTTTTAGAAATGTTTCCGTGATGTTTAAAAAGTGCTTTTTCGATGGCTGTTTTTTCCATTTCAGATAACGGATTATCATCGTTTTCCTGAATTTCCTCAAAATCCAAAATATCCAAATCGGTTACAGAAATAGTGTTATTATCAGCCAAAATCAAAGCACGTTCAATTTTATTTTCCATTTCACGAACATTGCCTTTCCATGGATATCGTTCTAAATACGGCGCCGCGTTTTCGTCAAAACGCCATCTCGAAACTTCGGGACCATGACTGTATTTTTCGGCAATATTGTCTAAAATAAAATTGGCCATGGGAACAATGTCTTCTTTTCGTTCCCGAAGCGATGGCAGGTTTATTTCCATCGTATTAATTCTATAGAGCAGGTCCTCTCTAAAAGTTTTACTTTTCACCTCGGCCTTAATATCATTATTGGTTGCCGAAATTATTCTCACATTCAACGGTCTTGCTTTGCTCTCGCCTAAACGGGTAACCGTTTTAGTTTGCAGAACGTGCAATAATTTTGATTGTAAATGAAGCGGAATATTCCCAATTTCATCCAGAAATATGGTTCCGTTTTGTGCCATTTCAAATCTTCCGGCTGTATCGGTTTTGGCATCGGTAAAAGCACCTTTGGCATAACCAAATAATTCACTTTCGAATAAATTATCACTTAAAGATCCTAAGTCGACATGCACAAAAGATTCGTTTTTTCGCTCTGAATTTTGATGAATAAATTCAGCAAAAACATACTTTCCCGTACCATTTTCACCCAAAATCAATACATTGGCATCTGTTCGGGCTACTTTTTCAGCAATAGAATAGGCTTGTTTTATTTTTGGAGAAGTCCCAACGAAATATCGTTTTTCTTTTTTTTCTTCAATTGTTTTTTTGCTGTTTTTTCTGCTTTCGGCGACAGCCTTATCAATTGTTTCCAATAGTTTTTCGTTGTGCCAGGGTTTTAAAACATAATCAAAAGCGCCAATTTTTATGCCTTCAACCGCTGTGTCAATTTTTCCAAAAGCGGTCATTAAAATTACAACAGTATGCGGTGAGAGTGTTTTAATTTCTTTCAGCCAGTGAATTCCTTCTCGCCCGTCTTCAAAACCAATTCGGTAATTCATGTCTAACAAAACCACATTTATTTCATTTTCATTCAAAATTGAAATGATTTTTTTGGGGCTATTTGTCGTAAAAATCGTTTCAAAATGTTTTTTGAGAATCATTTTGGCCGAAAAAAGAATTTCTTCCTGGTCATCAACAACTAATATTTGGGCTTGTTTTTTTCTCATGCTGTGTTTTTTTGTCCGATTTTGAACGATCAACTGTTCATTATCGAACACCTGTTTTTTTAATGGTTTTTAGAGCCTCTTTAAAATCAATACTTTATAAAAAATAAATTTTGTGGCACAGTATTTACCTATTGGTTATCAGTAAATTATTTAAAAAATGGACAAGGTAATTCCTCGTAAAAATAGAAAATTTAGATATCTCACAATAGCAATTGGAGTTTTTTTAGTTTTGGCTGTAATCATCTTTTTTTCTTTTAGTTCTAAAAGAAGTTTAAATGTAAAAGCAGACGAACTCTCGGTTCAAAAAGTTGAAAAAGCTTTTTTTGAAGATTTTGTTGTTTTTCAGGCAAAAGTAGAACCACTCAACGTAATGCTTGTAAATGTTACGGAAGGAGGATCTGTAAAAGAGATTTTTGTTGAAAACGGCGCAACGGTTACAAAAGGCCAATCGCTGGCTCGTTTGTACAACCCAAATACCGAACTGAATTACTTAACGCAGGAAACAGCGATTATTGAGCAGATTAATAATTTGAATACCGGAAAATTAAACATTAGAAATCAGGAGTTGAACCTAACCAAAGATTTTGTTTTAATCGACCATGATTATAATGACGCTAAAAGGTTATACGATGTTAACGCAAAATTGTTTGCGAAAGATGTGATTTCTAAAAACGACTGGAATACTTTTAAAGAAAGTTTACGTTTTCAGGAAGAACGAAGAAAAACAATTCAGCAAAGCATTCAAAAAGAAAAACAAACCAATCAAATTCAGATTGCTCAAATTAACCGTTCGATTCAAACCATGGAAAAAAGTCTGGATATTTTAAGAAATAACAAAAAGAATTTTTTGATTACAGCCCCGGAAACCGGACGACTAACTTCTTTTGAACCTGTTTTAGGAAAAACGTTTCAGGCCGGAGAAAGCATCGGGAAAATCGATTCAAAACAAGGTTATAAATTATCCGCGAATGTTGACGAGTTTTATTTGGAGAAAATTCGTGAAGGTTTAAAAGGTCAGGTAGAATTTAAAGGAAAAACACTTGAAGTTATTGTAACAAAGGTAATTCCGGAAGTAAAAAATGGGCATTTTATTGTAGAACTGGCTTTTGTATCTAAAGAAAATATCGCTTTACAAGACGGTTTAAGTTTTGGTGTTAAGCTTATTTTATCTGAAAAAAATAAAATCCTGGTACTGCAAAAAGGAAGCTTTAATCAGGAAACTGCAGGAAAATGGATCTTTGTTGTAAAAGGAAATAAAGCCGAAAAGAGAAACATAAAATTAGGAAGAGAAAACCCTTCGTATTATGAAGTTCTGGAAGGATTAAAAGAAGGCGAATCTGTAATTATTTCCTCTTACTCAGATTATAAGGATATCGAAGAGCTTAATATTCAGTAATCAGTCACAGTTTACATTTCACAGTTTACATTTCACAGTTTACAGTTTACAGTTTACACAAAATATAAAAACATCAATCATCAATCAAAAAACGTAATTAATTAACTAATCTTTAAAAGTATGATAACGATACAAAATTTAACCAAAGTATTTAGAACCGAAGAAGTAGAAACTGCGGCTTTGAGCGGTATTAATCTGGAAATTAAAAAAGGGGATTTCCTGACCATCATGGGACCTTCGGGCTGCGGGAAATCGACTTTGTTAAATATTATTGGTCTTTTGGACAGCGCAGACAGCGGAAGCTACAAATTGCTGGATCAGGAAATGATTGGGCTAAAGGAGAAAGGAAGAGCGCAGGTTCGTAAGGAAAATATCGGATTCATTTTTCAGAATTTTAACCTTATAGATGAGCTTTCAGTTTATGATAATATAGAACTGCCATTGCTTTACAACAACGTAAAAGCATCTGAAAGAAAACAAAAAATAGAAGCCATTGCCGAGAAACTAAATATTTCGCACCGATTGAGACATTTTCCGCAGCAGCTTTCGGGAGGACAGCAGCAAAGGGTGGCCGTTGCAAGAGCCTTGGTAAATGACCCAAAAATCATTTTAGCCGATGAGCCGACAGGAAATCTGGACAGTAAAAATGGTAATGAAGTAATGGAACTTTTAACTGATTTACACGCGAAAGGCGCTACAATTTTGATGGTTACCCACTCTGACTATGATGCTTCTTTTTCGCAAAGAACCATTCATATGAAAGACGGAGTTATATTTTCTGAAAAATTAAATCAACGAAATGTTGATGTTTTTATGGACGCTAAATAATTCTAAAAATGATAAATTTTATTATTACCGCAATCTTAGCTCTGGTGGGGTTTGTTTGCACAATTTTTACACTTCTTTAAGGAGTTTTCTAACGCCAAAAACAATAACGCAACTATAAAATTATTCACCATGATTTTTAACTGGTTTAAAATATTTATTTATCATTTAAGGCAAAACAAACTGTTTTCGCTTTTAAATGTTTTAGGATTAAGCATCGGGATTGCCGGTGTGATTTTTGCCATCTTATACTGGAATAACGAACACGCTTACGATCAATGGAACCCGGAGAAAGAAAATGTGTATCAGGTTATGAACGGAATAGGATCAACCGGAGATGTATGGTCTACAAGTTCAATTCCGTTTGGACAGACTTGTAAGGCTACCATTCCTGAAATTGAGCAGATTTGCTTTATGAACGATTGGTATGCAGAGGGGGTAATAAAATATCAGAATAAAAAAATAATTGATAAAAAGATCACAAAAACAGACAGCAACTTTTTTGATTTTTACCCTTTCCCAATAATAAAGGGCGCCAAAAAAGATATCTTAAAAGAAAAAAACAGTGTGGCTATTTCTGAAGATCAGGCTAAACTGCTTTTTAACGACGAAGACCCTATTGGCAAAACGATTACTTATGACGACGACGCTTATATCGTAAAATCTGTTTATCGTATCATAAAACCTTCTTCTGTTGAACCTAATTATGTATTTGGCAATATCATACGCGAAAACGACCTTAATCAATGGGGAAATTTCAGTTACGGCTTAATGATTAAAACCAAAAGAGGCGTTGACGTTAATACTGTTTTAAAGAAAATGCATCATGTTAATTATGTAAACAGAACTTTAAAAGATGCCAAAGAGAGTGGTAAAAGTGTTGCGGACTACATCAAAGAAAACGGTGAAATCAAAATTATACTGGATCAGTTAAAAACACTTCATCTGCACGGTACAAAAACTTCTGGATCAGCTTCTCCGGAAGGAAGCGGGAATTTACAGCTTCTTTACATCATGGGTGGTTTATCCATTTTGATTTTAGTTTTGTCATTGGTAAACTACATTAATCTGGCTACTGCTTCTGCCATAAAACGCGCTAAAGAAGTAGGTGTTCGTAAAGTAGTTGGCGCTTCAAAAAAACAAATTATTACACAATTTATATTTGAAACGGCTATAATTGTTACGCTTTCAATTTTGTTTGCACTGGCAATTGTTGAGCTTTCATTACCATATTACAACACTTTTTTAAGAAAGACTTTGACTATGAATGGCGGCGAATTTTACCTGCAGCTTCTTTTGATTTTTGGATTAGTTATCATTCTTGCTGGTATTTTTCCTGCTATTTATATCTCAAATTTTGAAACCCTAAAAGTTCTAAAAGGTAATTTTTCAAGAAGTAAAAGCGGTATCTGGATTCGAAATTCGATGCTTATTTTTCAATTTGGTATTGCTGCCTTTTTCATTATTGGCGCTTTAATTGTAAATTCTCAGGTTGATTTCATGATGAATAAAGATCTTGGTTTTAAAGGGGATCAGGTAATTAGAATTCCTTTTATCTATAAAGATTATGACAAAAAAGGCCAGAAATACGAAACTACAAAACAGGAAATCCTTAAAATAGCTGGAGTTCAGGAAGTTTCTACTTTTGCCGGTACGTTTGGATACAGCACTAATTCGAGTTCCGGTTTTACCCATAACGGTGTTTTTGTACAGCCTCGTAATGTTGAAATGGATTTTGGCTTTTTAGAAATGATGAAAATTAAAATCGTTCAGGGTCGAAATCTATCTCCAAAATTTGCTTCGGACACAATCGATAACTGGCTTGTTAATGAAACCTTAGTTAAAGACTTAGGGCTCAAAAACCCTATAAACACTGTAATAAACTCAGGCTGGGGAAATGAAAAAGGGAACTTAAAGTTTAAGATCGTTGGGGTTGTAAAGGATTTTCATATTACAGGATTACAAAATAAAGTACCTCCAATGGTTTTTATAAACACTAAAACTTTAAAATGGAATAACTTCCAGAATGTTTATGCAAAAGTTTCTCCGAATAATTTAAGCGAAACTCTGGCGAAGTTAAAAACCTATTGGGAGACCAATGTAAATCCCGACTATCCTTTTGACTATGAATTTGTTAATAAAGGATTTGCTAAAACTTATGAAGAGCAGGTAAAACAAAAAAACTTGTTTTTCATCCTAAATTTAGTCGTAATCATCATTGCAGTTTTTGGATTGTTTGCTTTGGCATCATTTTCGATGGAGAGAAGGCTGAAAGAAATTGCAATTAGAAAAACACTTGGTGCAGAAACGGATGTTTTGCTGAAAGAATTATCAAAACAATATGTACTGTTTTGTTTAATGGGATTTATAATCGGGATTATTCCTGCGTATATTCTATTAAGAAAATGGCTGGAGAATTTTGCTTTCAGGATCGATGTTTCTCCTTTTCCATTCAGCATTGCACTTGTTTTGCTTTTAGTTCTTACTTTACTGATTGTTTTAGCAAAAGCATATCAGGTAACTAAAATAGATATTTTAAAATATTTAAAATACGAATAAACTTGTAGGCCATTTTTAAAAATCCCCGCCAGATTCATTTCTCCAGCGGGGATTTTTATGTTTTTATTTTTGCGCAACAGAATCAGAATAAAGCAGTTTATCCAAACTCTTATCTCGATCGTAAACATCCGGATAAAAACCAATTTCGCCATCATCGTTTACCCAGGCAGTAAAGTACCCTATGTAAATTGGAATTTTATTTTTCAACATGCAAGTTGTTTCTTTTTCACCGCTCATGGCATCATTAATTTTATCTACCGGCCAGTCTGGATTGTCTTTTAATATTTCCAATGCCAGCTGCTTAGCTTCTTTTACGTTAATACAACCGTGGCTGAAGATGCGTTTTTCAAAATCAAACAAACTTTTTGCCGGCGTATCGTGCAGATAAATATCATTAGGATTTGGAAACATAAATTTAACCAGGCCTAAAGAGTTTTGCGGACCCGGTTTTTGCCGCACATTTCCTCCGTTCCATTCCATATTATGATCTGCGAGATAGTTTTTATCTTCGGCCATTTTTAATTTTAATTCATTTTTAATGATACTCGCCGGAACATACCAATACGGGCTAAAAACGATTCGATCAATATTACCGCTGAAAATTACCGTCTCGGTCATTCTTGTGCCCACAAAAACATCCGAAACCAAATCATATTTTCCATTTTTTACATACACCAATCTAAAAGACGGAATGTTAACCATAACATACTCATTTGCTTTCTCAAGTTTTGCAGGAATCCATCGACAGCGTTCCATATTTAGCATAATAGTTCGAATTCTGCTGCTAATTGGCTCATTCATCTGATCTATTTGTTCTTTCGTAAAAGCATAATTCAATTTAAGTCCGTATCTTTTTTTATATTTTAGAACAGCATCCATCATCTCCTGATCATAATATTGACTCTTAGAATCTTCTTTTAAATCGCCCACAACAAACAAACGTTCTCTAATTTGCTGGATAACTTTTCCGCTGTCTAAAGGTTTTAATTCTTTAAAATTTGCTTCATCAATCTGGATTTTTTTCCAAAGGCCCTTTTTCTCAATATTTCGATATCTTTTTAAAACATCCTGAAGTTTATAATATTGGCTGAATAACAGATCTTCATCTTTATTTAATCGGTTTGGATCTCCCATTAATGAATCTAAAATCCTATCATACGAAATTGTTTTGGTTGGAAGAAACCATCCAATCTTTTTCAATGTCTGCGGATCAACACCCGAATATACATTACTCGCATAAAAAACATACATATTAGATAACAAAAGCTCGGTATCTATCTGCGGTAATTTATTAGAAACGTTTTCATTAAAAACATCATCAACCAAATCCATATAGGGCATTTCGGCTTTGATTCCCTGCTCACTTAAAAGATTGACTTTATGATACAATAATGAGCCAAATTCGCTCACACTTTTATCATCATACCAGAGCATGCTGTAATCTTTCTTTTTATAAAGCTCTTCCACATCTTTTTGATATTTACTTAGTTTGGGATATTTTTTAAAAAAGCTGTTTATTGATGTCGCATCGATTTTTCCTAATACAAATTTATCTTTGAGTTTAAAAACGTTTTCAAGCTCTAAAGTCTTATTCAATTTTGTGTTATTGCCTGTCGAATTAAAAGAAAACATTAAAAAACTACAAGCAATCGTTAAAGCAAGGGAAGTAAAATTTCGCATATTTTCAAGGTTTAAATTTTTAAACAAAAAATCATTTTAAAAAATAACGAAAACTCATAAAGAAGCTCCAAAAATAAGTTTTCATGCTTTTTTGTATTATTTGGAATTCTTCGATTTAGGGTAACCAAATTTAGTTAAGATAATTGACATTTTTGTAATTATTGACGTAAATTTCATACGAATTTTTACAGATTAGAAATGAAAGTAAACTTTTGAAAAATAAGGTTTCCAAACATGCGGCTCTGATTTTAATGCTGCCAAAAAATCAATTTTCATCATTTTGACCAATCTCAATATCAATAAATACAATTCAAAAGGGTTTGAATCCGAACTTAATCTGTTATCTTTGCAGTCTGAAATCAGTTTAAATTAACATAGATATTTTAAATCGATTTCTTTCCCATATATAATAGCGCAATAAAATGAAATTAGATAGAAAAGAAATTCTTAAAGCATTAGAAACAATCACTATTGCCGGAGAAGGAAAAAATATGGTTGAAAGCGGTGCGGTTGCTAACGTACTTACTTTTGGCGATGAAGTTGTAGTTGATTTAGTATTACACACGCCAGCCATGCATATCAAAAAAAGAGCTGAAGATGATATTAAAAAAACAATTCACGAATTAATATCTGCCGATGCTAAAATTAAAGTAAATATTAAAGTAGAAACTCCTGAAAAAGCCGAAATTAAAGGCCGTGCTATTCCGGGAATTAAAAATATCATTGCCGTTGCTTCTGGAAAAGGAGGAGTTGGAAAATCAACTGTTACTGCCAACATTGCCGTAACACTTGCAAAAATGGGCTTCAAAGTTGGAGTTTTAGATGCTGATATCTACGGTCCTTCGATGCCGATTATGTTTGATGTTGAAAACGAAAAACCGGTTTCTATTACCGTTGACGGAAAATCAAAAATGAAACCAATTGAAAGTTACGAAATCAAAATGCTTTCTATTGGATTTTTTACAGCACCAAGTCAGGCTGTAATCTGGAGAGGACCAATGGCGGCAAAAGCATTAAACCAAATGATTTTTGATGCAGATTGGGGAGAATTAGATTTCATGCTTCTGGATTTACCTCCAGGAACCGGAGACATTCACCTTTCTATCATGCAGTCGCTTCCAATTACCGGAGCTGTTGTAGTGAGTACGCCACAGGCTGTTGCTCTTGCAGATGCCAAAAAAGGGGTTTCGATGTTTATGCAGGATAATATCAATGTTCCTGTTTTAGGAATTATCGAAAACATGGCTTACTTTACACCAGAAGAATTACCTGATAACAAATATTATATTTTTGGCCAGGAAGGAGCAAAAAATCTTGCAGAAGATTTAAATGTTCCGTTTTTAGGAGAAGTTCCAATTGTACAGTCGATTCGTGAAGCAGGAGATTACGGACGCCCGGCCGCTTTACAGACTGCATCGCCAATCGAAAAAGTTTTTGAAGAAATTACACGAAATGTAGTTCAGGAAGTTGTAAACAGAAACGAAAGTCTTCCGGCTACTGAAGCTATCAAAATTACTACTATGGCAGGCTGCTCTGCAGTAAAGAAAAATTAACTTAATGAGATAATAAGATAATTGGAAAATTAAATAATTGTTTATAACAAACAGGCAATTATAACATTTTCTAATTGACTAATTTTCTAATTGACAAATATTATGACAACAGAAGAATTAACAAATAATGTTTTATTGGCTTTAGATGAGATTAGGCCATTTTTAAAATCCGATGGCGGAGACATTACGCTAATATCTATAGACGAAGACAAGCATGTTAAAGTTCGTCTTGAAGGAGCATGTATCAGCTGTAGTGTAAATCAAATGACACTTAAAGCAGGAGTTGAAACAACTATAAAAAAATATGCGCCGCAAATTGAAACTGTGGTTAATATTATGTAACAAAATGCGTTACATTTAGGCTGATTTCCATCTCGTCAAATTAACAAGAATAATAAACCTTTAAGTGATTGTTTTGCTAAAAACTCAACCGAAAAGCCTTTTTTAAGCGTCTTATTGAGGATTTAGTAAAAAACAATGCAAAGATTTAAGAGTTTCAGTTAAGTAATTGTTACATTTTTAACTTAAATTTGTAACATAACCCTAAATCTGAAATCTATGAAAAAGCTTTACACTCTATTTTTATTATTGTTTTTTGTGACTGTAAATTATGCTCAAAGTAAAACGGTTATTGCTGACAGGGCTTGGGTAAACGAATCAGAAGAATGGACTGATTTTTCATATGCAGGACGAATTGTATTTTCAATCAATCCAAACGAGCAGCCAGGCAGCCTGAGAATTGGAAATTATGACTTTCTGTATGATTTTGTCGAAGGAAAAGGCAAATTTTCAAACAAAGCCACATACAGTTCAGCAGCATTTTCAAATCCAAGAAAAGTATCTGCAACAACAGATAAACAAGGCGTTTTGAATACAACTTATGAAGGAACATTGATTTTTCAGTCTGATAAAGATTATTACTCTGTAATTGCAATCGTTACAATTCTTGAAAAAGATGATAATGTTCTAGGTGTAAAAATGCGTCTTAAAGAAGGAAACAGAAGAGAGTACGCGTTTAGCACAAAACCAACAAGCTAATATTAATAAAGGATTTTTTCACGTTATAAAATCCTGAGCAATAAAATTCCAATAATTAAAAATGGATGTATTAATAAAGATTAAAGATCGAGAAGGAGTTATACACGAATTGCAGGCTCCAACTGATATGGCAATGAATATAATGGAGTTATGCAAAGCATACGAACTTCCTGTGGAAGGAACCTGCGGAGGAATGGCAATGTGCGCTTCCTGCCAGTGTTATGTTCTTAACGATGTTGCATTACCTGAAATGGGAGATGAAGAAGAAGCCATGCTTTCGGAAGCATTTTACGTTAAATCTAACAGCCGTTTAGGTTGTCAGATACCAATTACTACAGAATTAGAAGGACTGGAATTAGAACTGGCCCCTGAATACTAAAATAAAAATTTCAATCCCGAAGCTTCGGGGATAAAATTCCAAATTACAATAGGACACAAAATACTATTGTAATTTGGATTTTTTATTTAGAATTACAACGACAGACCTGTTGGGTCAAAAGGCTCAAATTCTCTTTCTGAAAAGGCTTCTGTCAAAATTCCGGACGAACATAACCAGGTAATGGTTTCTTCAAGTGTATTTCCGGCTTTATAAATCATTTCGCTGTATCTCGGCAGAATGTAATATTGATTGTTTAGCAGAATGATTTCATCTCCGTCAAAAGTATCTCCAATTCTAATGGATTTAAGCACTTCTTCTTTTGTTAAAACATCTTTTCCTTCATCCCAAAACCAATATTCTGTAATGCGTTTTCTCCATTCTTCGAGAGTTAATATTATAGTTTCAGGAAGGAACATCCTTACATAAGTACCGCCCAAAATTCCGCTTCCGTATTGTAAAACGTACTCTTTATAATCTTCATCAAAAAGAACATTTAATGTTTTTTCGCAGGCTAGAATCTCTGCTTCATCGGCTGTAAATAAATCCGTTTTATTAGTCTGGTAATTTGGGATTATTTTGTAGTTATCGAAATTCATAAAATCTAATTTTAACTGCTAAGTTACCAATTAATAAAAATATTTTTTCACAAAAAAACCGTAATTACATTGCTGCAATTACGGTTTTCTCTTTATAACAATTTTCTTTAATCTTTCAGATTTATACCAAACCTGCCTGAATTAAGTATTCAGCGATTTGAATCGTGTTTGTTGCAGCTCCTTTTCTCAAGTTATCAGCAACAATCCACATATTTAATGTATTTGGCTGGCTTTCGTCACGACGAATTCTTCCAACAAAAACATCATTTTTACCTTCTGCATATAATGGCATTGGGTAGGTAAAGGTATCTAAATTATCCTGCACCACTACTCCATCAGTGTTATGCAGAATTTCACGAACTTCGCTTACATCAAAATCATTTGTAAACTCAACGTTTACCGCTTCACTGTGTCCGCCTACGACTGGTACACGAACTGCAGTAGCAGTAACTCTAATAGTATTATCACCAAGGATTTTTTGAGTTTCGCGAACTAATTTCATTTCTTCTTTAGTGTATCCGTTTTCTTCAAAACTATCACAGTGTGGAATTGCATTTCTGTGAATTGGATATTTGTAAGCCATATCACCTTGAATTCCTGCGTATTCGTTCTCTAATTGTTTTACCGCTTTTACGCCCGTACCTGTGATCGATTGGTAAGTAGAAACAATAATTCTTTTGATATTGTATTTTCTATGCAAAGGAGCCAAAGCCAATACCATTTGAATAGTTGAGCAGTTTGGGTTTGCAATAATTTTATCTTCTTTTGTTAATACAGAAGCATTGATTTCCGGAACCACTAATTTTTTACTCGGGTCCATTCTCCATGCCGACGAGTTATCAATAACGGTTGTTCCGGCAGCAGCAAATTTTGGAGCCCATTCTAATGAAGTATCTCCTCCCGCAGAGAAAACAGCAATATCTGCTTTCATATCTACTGCAGTCTGTAAACCAACAACTTTATATTTTGTTCCTTTATATTCAATTTCTTTTCCTACTGATCTTTCAGATGCAACAGGAATTAATTCTGTAACAGAAAAATTTCTTTCCGCTAAAACTTTAAGCATTACTTCGCCCACCATTCCGGTAGCGCCTACAACCGCTATTCTCATTTTTATATTTTTATAATATCAATTAATCTAATTTGAGTTACAAAAGTAGCTATAATAAAAAACAAAACAATGTGCTTCACAAAAAATAACAAAATGTTATAATTCAAACAAAACACAAAAAAACCGCTCCAATCAAGAAGCGGTTAAGTTAGACTTAGTGCAGCGGTATATTGTATTATTGTTTATTTTTCAATAAATCTCTAATTTGAGTAAGCAATTCTTCCTGAGTTGGTGCTGCAGGTTGATTTGGAGCTGGTTCTTCTTTCTTTTTAAGACTGTTTATTCCTTTAATTATCAAAAACAAAACAAAAGCCACAATAATAAAGTTAATTACTGCCGAAAGAAACATACCATACTTAACGCCGCCAAAAGCTGTTAAATCTTCTATTTTTGACAAATTAGCTGCATCTAAAGCAGGTTTTAATACCAAGGGCGTAATTACATCTTCGATAAATGAGCTCACAATTTTACCAAAAGCAGCTCCAATAATTACTGCAACAGCAAGATCAACTACGTTGCCTTTCATTGCAAATGCCTTAAATTCTGAAAAAAATCCCATATCTGATTTGTTTATATTTATAATAATTGAATATCGAAAATACGGAATTTTCCTGAAAGTTTCCTAAAACTATCTAAAAAATACCCTTTTTACTCGCTGCGAAATGCTTGTCATTATTTCATACGGAATGGTTTTCAATGCTTCAGCCATTTCAATAACAGTTGGGCTTTCGCCGAAAATAATTACCGAATCGCCTTCTTTGCAGTCTATATGACTTACATCTACCATTAACATATCCATACACACGCTTCCTAGGATATAGGCTTTTTGATTTTTAATGGTCACAAAACCAACCTGATTCCCCCAAAGTCTCGAAATTCCATCGGCATAACCTATTGGGATTGTCGCAATTTTGGTTTCCTTTTCAGCCATAAAACGTCGTCCGTAACCTACACTGTCTCCAGCCGGAATAGTACGAACCTGAGAAATAATCGATTTTAAAGTTCCCACATTCTCCAGGTACTTTTGTTCTGATGAATCGTTAGAAACGCCATATAATCCGATTCCTAAACGGACCATATTAAATTGCGCATCCGGAAAATTACTGATTCCGGAAGTATTTAAAATGTGACGAATTGGGTTTATGTTTAATTCTGCGATTAATTTTGAAGATAATCTGTCAAATAAACTGATTTGTTTTTCTACAAATTCAAAATGTTTTGGCTCGTCGCTTGTTGCCAAATGCGATAAAACACTTTGAACACGAACAGTTGAATTTCCTTTTAAAGTTGCAATCAATTCATCAATCGTATTGTCTTCAAAACCCAAACGATGCATTCCTGTATCTATTTTTATATGAATTGGGAAATCTTTCAAATTCTTTTCCCTTGCAATTTTCAAAAAAGCATTTAATCCTTTTATACTGTAAATTTCCGGTTCTAATTTATATTGAATTATCGAAGGAAAACTCGTCGATTCCGGATTCAAAACCATAATTGGCAGTTTAATGCCTCCGTTTTTAAGTAAAATTCCTTCATCGGCGAAAGCCACACCTAAATAATTTACTTTGTTGTGTTCGAGTAATTTTGCAATTTCGAGTCCGCCGTTTCCGTAACCAAAAGCTTTCACCATCACCATGATTTTTACATCTTCGGCAAGTTTTGATTTGAAATAATTTAAATTGTGACTGATTGCATCCAGATTGATTTCGAGAACTGTTTCGTGTGTTTTTTCTTCAAGCATCGAAACAATTTCTTCAAACTGAAATGATCTTGCGCCTTTTATCAAAATCGTTTCATTATGGAAATTCAAATCTTCGATTGCCGCTATAAATTCAGCAGTATTTTGAAACATGGTACTGTTTGGGAATTTAGCAGCAAAAGACGAAATCGTAGTTCCTATTCCAATTACACGGTTTATTTTATTATCGGAAATTAACTGGGCTACCTTTGAATATAATTCTTCGTTTGAAAAGCCGCTTTGAAAAATATCTGAAAGGATGACGGCTTTGGAAGCATTCTTTTTCTGGCTTTCCAGAAAGTCCAAAGCAATTTTCAGCGATTGAAAATCGGAGCTGTAACTATCGTCGATCAAACTGCAATTATGGATTCCGTTTTTAACTTCCAGACGCATTTCAACCGGATAAAGCATTTTCATACGGTTTTGAATAACTGCAAAATCATATTTAAAATGCAGCAAGACCAATAAACAGGAAATGGCATTTTCAATAGAAGCCGAATCGCTGAACGGAATTTCTAAATCGAAAACTTCGTTTTTATATTGATATTTAATTTGAGTTGAATCGTTTTTAGTTTCTTTTTTCAGAATAAAAACATCGGCGCTGTCATCTGTAAAACTCCATGAAAAAAGTTTTCTCGGATGCATCATATATTCGGCTGCAAACTGAGTTAAACACGAATCTACAACTTCATTTTTTTGATAGATAATGATTGGGCAGTCCTTAAACAGAAGTAATTTTTCGTCAATCTTCTGCACTAAATTCAAAAATCCTTCGTCGTGCGCACTTCCAATATTAGTAAGTACTCCAATCGTAGGTTTTATGATTTTCTCCAGATTAACCATTTCATTAACCGTTGAAATTCCGGCTTCGAAAATCCCTAGATTGTGTTTTTCGTTTATAGCGATTACAGAAAGCGGTACGCCAACCTGCGAGTTATAGCTTTTCGGACTTCGGATAATGTTATAATCCGGGCTTAACAGAAAATTAAGCCATTCTTTTACGATAGTTTTTCCGTTGCTTCCAGTTAACCCAATTATAGGAAAATCGAATAATTGACGATAATAACCGGCCAATTCCTGAAGTGCTTTCAGCGTATTTTTTACGACGAAAAAATTGGCTTTATCTTTTACATTTTCGGGAATATACTGCACAACGAAATTTTGAACGCCTTTTTCTATCAGTTCCGGGATGTACAAATGAGCGTCGTTATTGACTCCTGAAAGGGCAATAAACAATGTTTTGGATCCGTTTTGTAAAGAACGGCTGTCGATCGAAATGTGATCAACAAAAATATCAGTATCTGAGCCTATCCATTGGGCGTTAAAAACGGGGATAAGGCTTTTTAAATTTATGCTCATTTAGAAATTTCTTTTTGTCAAATTTAAAAAAAGGTTTGCCATGAATTTGCCAAATTTTCAATAATTATTTATTTGTTGCATGCTTAATTTATAGCCACAGATTAAGAGATTTTAATGATTTTTTTAAAAGGGCTTGCCACGAATTGCACGAATTAATTTATTTACTGCATGTTAAATTTATCGCCACAGATCAAAAGATTTCCAATAATTATAAAATCACTAAATCTTGAAATAATAATTCGTACAATTCGTGGCAAATAAAAACCTAAATCTTTTAATCCTTTAATCTGTGGTAAAAAAACTAAACCACATAAATCTTTAAATCCTGAAATCTGCCGCAAAAAATTAAACAATAATTTGTGAAAATTGGTGCGATTCATGGCAGAAAACATTATTATATTTGTTCAATACCACAAAAATAAAGCATTTTGAAAAAGATACTTCCACTATTCTCCTATATACTCCATCCGATTTTTATATCGATGTATGCTACATTATTTTACTTGTATTGTAAAGATGATATTTTTACAACGCAGGAAAAATACTTTGTTTTATTTCAAATATTGGTTATTACGATTATCGTTCCGGTATTGTTTTTTATGCTGCTCCGTTCTACAGGACACGTAAAATCGATGATGCTTCCAGAAACTTCACAACGCCTTATTCCTCTTGTGCTCCAATGTTTCTTATATATTTTATTAGTTAAAAGAAGTATTGTGATAATGCGATATCCAGAACTTCACTTCTTTTTTCTGGGTGCCTTATTTACCACCATTTTAGCTTTGGTTTTGTCTCTTTTTAAAATCAAAGCGAGCCTGCATGTAGCAGCAATAAGCGGGTTTACAATATTTGCAATTGGGTTAAATATTCATTTACAGCTGCACAATCCGTATTGGGGTGCGCTTTTAATTTTATTGTCGGGAATTGTCACTTCATCAAGATTAGAAATGGACGCCCACACACCAAAAGAATTACTGATTGGTTTAGTTATTGGTGTTTTACCACAGTTATTGTTCTTGTATTTGTGGTTATAAAATATAAAAAATCAAGCCGGCATTAAGTGTTTTCATGGTAACTTTTTCTCCGGTTAAAGTTGTAGTACCGTCTTTAAACAAAGGGCTTAAGCCATAATACAAATAGAGATTCCAGGTATTATAACCAGTAGAAAGATAAGGTCCGTATTGAAATTTATTAATAGCATCGTTGTTATTGATCCTGTATGTATTTTCGCCGTCGTCTAAAATTGATGTATTCGAGAATACATAACTTAGTTTGACTCCGGCATAAATTCTCCAGAACTTCGTACTTTCATAAGTAGAATTTCGCCATCTAAATTCTATCGGAAGATCAACAGAATATTGTCTGTAGCGATTAGAAACAAACTCGCCATAACTGTTTACATTGTAAATTACAGCACCTGCTCCGTCTTTTGAAATGGTAAGGTTCTGATAATAATTCTGATAACTTAATCCTAAACCTGCAGCTATTGAAACCGTTCTTGATTTATTGACCGGCATATCGCGCAAAAAACCACCCGACAAACCAAGAGAAAATTTATTCTGCTTAAATTGCTGCGGTATATCTGTAAACATATTATAGGTTACAGAAAAATAAAACTGATCTTCTCTATACAACGAATCTATTTTAACTATAGGTTTCACTTCTGCCTTTACATCTTCTTGCGAAAAAGCATTAAAAAACGAAACTAGAAACAAACAGCTAAAAAGTAATCGCATATATTTTTTGAATTTAAAACGGGTTTATAAAACAAACGGTTGACTGGATCAATTTATTTTACTTACAAATATAATATAATGCTAGTTCAGGACGTGATTAGAAAGTAATTATTCTTTTTTTGATTACAAATAATAGCATTCGCTGAAGTTTTTTCAAAGAATATGCAGCAGAAATCAAAAAATGAATTTGTATTTGGGTGATCTTTTATACCTTTGTCGTGCATGAAGAAAAAGCAGCTCATATTAAGTTTCTCATTTGCTGTAACAGTATTGTTCTCAATATTGTTTCAGTCGATACACAGTTATGAGCATATTGTAAAACAGCTTTCAGAAAAACAATGTCATCACGATTATAATGATCCAAATGGCGAAATAACACATCAGCATCACAATTATGATCTTTGTTATGTTTGTAATTCTGCTTTTGAAAGTTTTATTGTTCCTGATAGTTTTTCTTTTCAATTTCATTCTTTCAGCAGCGAAATTCCTTATTTCTTTCCACTGTCTGAAAAGATCTTTTCCATTTCAACCACTTCGTATTTATTACGCGGTCCTCCTGCTTCTATAGTTTCTTAAATTTCGAACCATCGAAATATTTTTACCTTTTTTTAATTTAAATTCAAAGTAACATTGAGTTTCCTCGTCTTATTTATTAAATAAGATCAGAATGCTTTGTTGTTGGTTTTGGATTTCATTTAAAAGAAAAAAAATCAATTTAACTATAGCACATTTTTCAAATGAAAAAAATAATAATTGCCCTTCTTTTAGGGTTTTCGGGCTTGCTTTCTGCCCAAAATTCGGTATCAGGAACCGTAACCGACAATCAAAACCAGCCATTACCAGGCGTTTCTGTATATGCGCCCGAACTGCATAAAGGAACAACAACAGATGCAAACGGAAAATACGAATTAAACAATCTTCCAAGCGGAAGTCTGCGTCTTTCCTTTTCATATGTTGGATACGCTACCCAAAACAATACTATTGCTAAATTAGTCAAGCAGAATACTTTAGACATAACGCTTTTGGAGTCTATTTTAGAAATGGACGAAGTGGTGGTTTCTACCCCCTTCAACAAATTGCAATCGCAAAACGTAATGAAAATCGAGCATGAAAGCATTAAAACTTTACAGCAAAAAGGAACCTCAACGTTAATTGAAGGTTTGGCTACAATTCCGGGAGTTTCACAGATTTCAACTGGAACTTCTATCGGAAAGCCCGTTATTAGAGGTTTAAGCGGTAATCGTGTTTTGGTTTATTCTCAAGGTGTACGTATCGAAAACCAGCAGTTTGGGGACGAACACGGTTTGGGTTTAAATGATGCCGGAATCGAAAGTGTTGAAGTTATCAAAGGCCCTGCATCATTACTATATGGTTCTGATGCCTTGGGAGGCGTTTTATATTTTAATCCCGAAAAATTTGCTGACGCAGGTACTTTTAGAGCCAATTTCAGTCAAAAATATTTCACCAATACACAAGGAAGCAATTCTTCAATTGGATTAAAAACTTCTACCGACAATTGGAAATTCCTGGCGCGAGGAAGTTACAACACGCATTCTGATTATAAAATTGCCGACGGCGACCGTGTAACAAATTCACGTTACAATGAAACCGATTTTAAAACGGGAATTGGTTACAGCAACTCAAGTTTTTCAAGTGTTTTGAGATACAATTATAACAAACTGGATATTGGAATTCCAGAAGATGGAATTGCAGAACAATCTTCAAGCAAAGACACTCAATTTCCAAGACAGGGAATTTTTAATCATTTGTTGAGTTTGAATAATGTTATCTTTTTTGAAAACTCAAAATTAGACGTTGATTTAGGTTACATTTCGAACGACCGAAGCGAATTTGAAGACAGCAACGAAGCTTCTCTTCACATGAAACTGAATACTTTCAATTACAACGCAAAATACCATTTCCCTAAATTCGGAAAAATCGAAACTATTATAGGGGTTCAGGGAATGCATCAAACCAATAAAAATTCGGGAGAAGAATACTTAATTCCGGATGCAGTGACAAATGATTTTGGTGTTTTTGGAACTGCAAATTACGAATGGGATAACAGCGTTTTACAAGCCGGACTGCGTTTTGACAACAGAAACATTACGTCTGATGCACACGGAACTGAAGGCGAAGAAGGTTATTTCCTTCCTCTTGACAGATCTTTTGACAGCTTTAATGCCTCATTGGGATATAAAGCAAAATTAGCCGAGCCGCTAACGCTTCGTCTAAATGTTGCAACTGGTTTTAGAGCACCAAACTTAGCCGAATTAACTTCAAACGGTGTACATGAAGGAACAAACCGTTATGAAATTGGAAATGCTGACTTAAAAACAGAACAAAACGTTCAGACTGATTTAAACTTAGAATACAAAAACACACATTTTGAGTTTTTCGTAAACGGATTCTACAATCACGTAAACAATTATATTTATACTTCTCCAACTGGGGAAACTCGTGAAGATAATGATGTTTTTGCTTACGTTCAGGATAATGCAAAATTATACGGTGGTGAGGTTGGACTGCATTTTCACCCTCATCCGTTAGACTGGTTACATTTTGAAACCAGCTTTGAAACCGTAACGGGCAAAAAAGACAACGACGATTATCTGCCTTTAATTCCTGCTAATAACTGGAATAATACCATTAGAACCGAATTTAATATCAAAAACTGGTTAAGCGAAGGTTTTGCTTCTTTGAATGTTTCTTCGACTTTTAACCAAGATAATGTAAGCGGTTTCGAAACGGCTTCTAAGGGTTATACTTTGGTGAATTTAGGTTTTGGAGGAACAGTAAAGCTAGGAAAAACAGCTTTTGATGTCAACCTGAACGGAAACAACTTATTTGATAAAAAATACATTGCGCACCTTTCAAGATTAAAAACAGACGGTATTCCAAACATTGGAAGAAACATCGTTTTGGGGGTTAATTTCAACTTATAAGATTTTTATTTAACCGCAAAGACGCTAAGGTGAGCGCAAAGTTCGCAAAAGCAAATAAAACTTTGCGCTCTTTGCGCTTTTTCCTTGCGTACTTTGCGGTTAAACATTTACCAATCTCACAAAAAGTTCTATTTTTGTTACAACAGATAAAAACTAACTATGAAAAAAACATTTTTATTAATGGCACTTACAACTGCAGGGGTTTCGTTTGCACAAACTAAATATCCCGAAACAAAAAAAGGGGAAACTGTCGATGTATATTTTGACACAAAAGTAAGCGATCCTTACCGCTGGCTGGAAGATGATAAATCTGCCGAAACGGGTGCTTGGGTAAAAGCTGAAAATGAAGTAACGTATTCTTATTTAGATAAAATTCCGTTTCGTGAAGAACTAAAAAAACGAATGGAAAAACTTTGGAACTATGAAAAAATAGGTGCTCCATCTAAAGAAGGAAAATTCACGTATTATTCTAAAAATAACGGACTTCAAAATCAATCTGTTGTATACAGAAAAGATCAAAACGGGAAAGAAGAAGTTTTTCTAGACCCAAATACTTTCTCTAAAGACGGAACCACCTCGCTTGGCGGACTAGATTTTTCTAAAGATGGAAATAAAGCAGCGTACTCAATTTCTGAAGGAGGAAGCGACTGGAGAAAAGTTATTATTATTGATGCGGTTTCTAAAAAAGTTTTAGAAGATACTCTGGTTGATGTGAAATTCAGCGGTATTTCTTGGCTTGGAAATGAAGGATTCTATTATTCTAGTTACGACAAACCAAAAGGAAGCGAATTATCAGCTAAAACAGATCAGCATAAATTGTATTTCCATAAGTTAGGAACTTCTCAAAAAGAGGATAAGGTTATTTTTGGTGCCGATCAAAAAAGAAGATATGTTGGAGGTTATGTTACCGAAGACAATCATTATTTAGTAATTACGGCTGCCAATTCGACATACGGCAATGAACTTTATATTAAAGATTTAAAAACCCCAAACAGTCCGATTATTACGATTGTAGATAATTTTAATAATTCGCATTCTATTATCGAAAACGAAGGATCAAAATTATTTATAGAAACAGATTTAAATGCACCTAACGGCCGTGTGGTTTCTGTTGATGTTAGCAATCCAAAACCAGAAAACTGGAAAGATTTTATCAAAGAAACTGAAAATGTTTTATCTCCATCTACAGGAGGAGGATTTTTCTTTGCCAATTATACAAAAGATGCCGTATCATTGGTTTTACAATACGATTACAGCGGTAAATTAGTTCGTGAAATCAAACTTCCCGCAGTAGGAACAGCAAACGGATTTGGCGCAAAAAAGGACGAAAAAACGTTGTATTACAGCTTTACAAATTATACGACTCCGGGCAGCATTTATTCTTTTGAACCAAAATCGGGTAAATCAGAAGTATATCAAAAACCAAAAGTGGATTTCAAAAGTGAAGATTATGAGTCTAAGCAGGTTTTCTACACTTCAAAAGACGGAACAAAAATTCCGATGATTATTACCTATAAAAAAGGAACTAAACTAGACGGAAAAAACCCAACAATCCTTTATGGTTATGGCGGATTCAATATTAGTTTAACTCCAAGTTTCAGTATTGCAAATGCAGTTTGGATGGAAAATGGAGGTGTTTATGCGGTAGCTAATTTAAGAGGCGGCGGTGAATATGGTAAAAAATGGCACGATGCCGGAACAAAATTGCAAAAGCAAAATGTATTCGATGACTTTATCGCTGCTGCAGAATATTTAATTGCTCAAAAATATACTTCATCTGATTATTTAGCTATCCGCGGAGGATCTAACGGCGGTTTATTGGTTGGTGCAACTATGACGCAGCGTCCTGATTTAATGAAAGTGGCACTGCCTGCTGTTGGTGTTATGGACATGCTTCGTTATCACACTTTTACAGCTGGTGCGGGTTGGGCTTACGATTACGGAACAGCTCAGGACAGCAGAGAAATGTTTGAATACTTAAAAGGATATTCTCCTGTTCAAAACGTTAAAAAAGGGACAAAATATCCGGCAACAATGGTAACAACCGGGGATCATGATGACCGTGTTGTTCCGGCTCACAGTTTTAAATTTGCTGCAGAATTACAAGACAAACAAGCGGGAGAAAATCCGGTTTTAATTCGTATTGATGTAAAAGCAGGTCACGGTGCCGGAAAATCTGTTGCTGCTACAATCCAGGAGAATGTAGATATTCAGGCTTTCACACTTTATAATATGGGATTTAAGGCTTTACCTAAAAAATAAAACTTTAATCTTTTAATCTTTATCAGCCACGAATTCACGAATTTTTCGTGATTTCGCGGCTGTTTTTTTTGTTATTATTTACTGTCGCAGATTTGACAGATTCAGCAGATTCTGTGTGCAAAAAATCTGCTGAATCTGCAAAATCTGCGTGAAAAATTAATTCGCGAATTTGCAGCTGACTTTTTTCCTTTAAATTTGAGAAACTAAAAAACCAAACAATGAAAATTATAAAATGGGGAATTATAGGCTGCGGTAATGTAACTGAAGTTAAAAGTGGCCCGGCTTTTCAAAAAGCGCCAAACTCCGCTTTAGTGGCTGTTATGCGAAGAGATGCTGCCCTTGCAGAAGATTATGCCAAACGTCATAATGTTCCAAAATGGTACTCAAATGCAGCCGACTTAATAAACGATCCTGAAGTTGATGCTGTCTACATCGCCACTCCTCCATCTTCTCATAAAGAATATACTATTTTATGTGCCAAAGCTGGAAAACCAGTCTATGTCGAAAAACCAATGGCATTGACTTTTGAAGAATGCAGCGAAATGATAAGCGTTTGCAAAGAACACAACGTACCTTTGTTTGTTGCTTATTACAGAAGAGCTTTACCGCGTTTTCTAAAAATAAAAGAAATAATCGACCAAGGAAAACTGGGAACTATCAGACACGTAAACTGTGTTTTATATCATCCCTTTGAGGAACGTTATGATGACGAAATCAATCTTCCCTGGACCGTTTTACCTCATATTTCTGGTGGAGGAATCTTCGTTGATTTAGCCTGCCATACTTTAGACTTTTTGGATTTTGTCTTGGGCCCGATAAAATCAGTTCGCGGTCATGCAACATCGCAGCTTAAAGCTTACCCTGCAGAAGACGCTGTGTCAATGTCATTTTTGTTCGAAAACGGAATTCACGGAACCGGTTTATGGAACTTTGGCAGTTTTGAACGTTATGACAATGCCGAAATTGTGGGCGATAAAGGTAAAATCTCCTTTTCGACTTTTGGAAACGATCCGATTCATATTCAATATCCAAACGGCGAAAAAGAAAGTATCGCTATAGAAAATCCATTACATATTCAGCAGCCATTTATAGAAACTGTAATTGCCGAACTTTTAGGCAAAGAAGGCGCGTCGCCATCAAAAGGAACCTCAGGCGCAAGGACAACCTGGGTTATTGATGAAGTTTTGAAGGAATTTAGAAATTCTAAATCTTAATATTGTCATTTCGATCCCCAGACTTCGGGAGAGAAATGACAAAAACCAAAAAAAGAGGATATTCTTTCGAATATCCTCTTTTAAAAAAACTATAAAAAACTTCTATAAAATTATAGGCTGTATTTAAGTCCTAGAGTTAAACCTAAACCAGAGATACCAACGTAAGAGCTTAATTCATCCATTGGCTTATCTTTATCAACTCCATTTGGGTTTGTTAAAACATTGTTTGAATTAACATTTAAACCATCTCTATAATTTGTGTGGATTTGCGCTGTAGTTCTAGTAGCTAAAGCATCTTGACCATTTACTGTGAATTCAGTAGTTTCTTTTGTTTTACCATGTACAGTAAAGTTTCTGTATTCTAACTCAGCAAAGGCAGAAATATGTTTTCCTAATTTATAAGACGTTCCTAAAGCCGCTGTAAATCCTAAAGTAGGATTAGGCTTCACTTTATCAACACTATGAACATCTCCAAAAGCTATCGGAGCTCCTGTAGTTTGGTTAAAAGCAATTGGAGCATAGGCATCAGAAGTGATTTCTAAATCTCCATGAATAGGAACTAAAACTCCAACTTTAGTATATGGTTCAAAACCATGAGCTTCACCTAAAAACATTACAAGTGCAGGAGCTACATCAAAAGCACTAATTTGACCTACTGATTTAAAGCTATACACACCACTTGGTGTAATAGGCAAATCTGATCTGGTTTGCGCCATTTTTTTATCATTACTAGTATAATAATTCACTCCTAACTCAACTCCTAAACGTACTGAAAAACGGTAACCAGCAGTTATACCA
Organism: Flavobacterium johnsoniae; assembly: GCF_001879205.1. Taxonomy (GTDB): domain Bacteria; phylum Bacteroidota; class Bacteroidia; order Flavobacteriales; family Flavobacteriaceae; genus Flavobacterium; species Flavobacterium johnsoniae_A. The sequence continues at coordinate 524,359 of NZ_MLFK01000005.1, read as the reverse complement.
GTTCTAAAACCTTGTCCGAAAGAACCTGTAACACTTTCTTCAGATACTAATTTTCCTCCAACATAAGTTCTATCCATTGCATCATGTCCTCCAACGGTTGGAAACTCAGTAGAAGCCGTTTGATTAAAATAAGATCCTCCTAATTTAAAATACCAGCTTTCTGGCTTTTCTGTTGTTTGCGCCATTCCCGCCATAGAGCAAACTAATAATCCTAATAAAAATAGGTTCTTTTTCATAATTCTGATTTTAATTGTTTTTTTACAAACTTAGATTTTTTTAACATATTCTTATAGTTTGCATTGTTAGACTTGGTACGAAATCGTTGTAATTTTGGACAATATTACTAAAAAACTATTATGCATGCATAATTTTAACACTAAAAAAATGTTTTATGCTAAATTTTAACTGTTAAAATTTAGTTCAGCTTAAAATTTATCTGCATTTTTTCTAATTCCTGAAGAAGTTCGGCCGAAATCCGAACTTTTAACCTTCTGCTTGGCATTGTCAGCTTCGTAACCACTTTCACTTCTTCAACTTCTTTAACTTCCTGCATCTTGGCTTCTGCCGCAGCCGCTTCGTTATCATCACTTTCATCTTCAAAAACAGCATCACTGCTGTCTTCGAACTCACTTGTAGTTTCGACCTCAACCAAACGTTTTACATTTTCGATTTCCATTATCTCAAAACTCACCGAATTATCGCCTTTATTTTCATTAAACAAATGGCTTAATCTATGAATAAAATCAGCATGTAAATCTTTGATATCCAATAAAAGAATCAGTTTTTTAGCAAATGCTTCCAAAATATCCTGCAGCTGGCGAATCTCAACAAACTGCATTCTTGGATCTGATTTTTTACCTGTATCATGATTCACCCATCCGTCTTTTATCAATATTTTTAAATACGCAAAATTGTTCTGAATCAGGAAATGGCGAAACTTTAAGTATTCTTCACCAAAAATCTTAAACTCAAAACTTTCGTCATACCCTTCTAAATTAAATACCGCCCAGCCTTTTCCGTTTTTCGCTACACGATGCTGCACGTTATTGATGATTCCGGCAAAGTTCAGGTTTTTACCCACATATTCGTTCATACTCTTTAAGGCCTCTAATCGGGCGTTGCAGAAGTATTTCATCTCAAACCTAAAATCATCAAGCGGATGCCCGGAAATATAAATCCCTACAACCTCTTTTTCTTTGGCCAGTTTTTCCATCGTACTCCAGTCTTCGCAAGGCGGTACAACTGGCTCAGCAATCTGTACTTCGCTGGTTTCTCCAAATAAACTTACCTGAGATGAATTTTCATTTTCCTGAAATTTCGATCCATAACGCATCGCTTTTTCATAAAACGTAATTCCGTCACCATCATCATGAAAATACTGCGCTCTGGTTGTTCCTTCAAATGAATCAAAACCACCGGCAAGGGCTAAGTTTTCAATTGCTTTTTTATTGGCTGCGCGCAAATCGATTCGTTTCGCCAAATCAAAAATAGATTTATATCTGCCGTCTTTTCTGTTTTCGACAATGGTTTCAACAGCTCCGGAACCAACACCTTTTATAGCCCCCATTCCAAAACGAACGGCATAATTATCGTTTACCGTAAATTTATAGTATGATTCGTTTACATCTGGCCCTAAAACTTCTAAGCCCATGCGTTTACATTCTTCCATAAAAAACGAAACCTGTTTGATATCGTTCATGTTATTCGAAAGTACCGCTGCCATATATTCGGCAGGATAATGCGCTTTTAAGTAAGCTGTCTGGTACGCAATCCAGGCATAACAAGTTGAGTGTGATTTGTTGAAGGCGTAACTCGCAAAGGCTTCCCAGTCTTTCCAGATTTTCTCTAAAATTTTGGCATCGTGACCTTTTGCTGCAGCTTGTTCCACAAACTTAGGCTTCATTTTATCTAGTACGTCTTTTTGTTTCTTACCCATCGCTTTACGAAGTACGTCGGCCTCACCCTTTGTAAATCCTGCCAAAGACTGAGACAAAAGCATTACCTGCTCTTGGTAAACCGTAATTCCATAGGTTTCAGACAAATATTCGGCACAGGCATCTAAATCGTATTTGATTTCCTCATCACCATTTTTTCTTCGAACGAAAGACGGAATATACTCTAAAGGTCCTGGACGATAAAGTGCATTCATCGCAATTAAATCCCCAAAAACCGTCGGCTTCAGATCTTTCATGTATTTCTGCATTCCGGGTGACTCGTATTGGAAAATACCAACCGTTTCACCTCTTTGGAAAAGCGCATACGTTTCCTCATCATCAATAGGAAAAGTATCAGGATCTAAATCAATTCCTGTTCTGTATTTTACCAGTTTAACGGTGTCTTTTATCAGTGTAAGGGTCTTCAGACCCAAGAAGTCCATTTTAAGCAGTCCGGCACTTTCTGCAACCGAGTTATCAAACTGCGTTACATATAAATCAGAATCTTTTGCTGTAGTAACGGGAACATAATTTGTAATATCCGACGGTGTAATGATTACCCCGCAGGCGTGAATTCCGGTATTACGCATTGATCCTTCGAGGATTTTTGCCTGCTGAATGGTTTCTCCTGCCAAATCATCTTCGTTGGCAATCGCAATTAATTCTTTTACATTGTCAAATTCGTCAGATCGAAGGGCTTTTTTCACCTCTTCTTCGCTTTCAGAAATAAAACGCGCCAAATTCCATTTTGACGGCATCATTCCTGGAATCAGTTTTGCAATTCTATCGGCTTCAAACAACGGCAAATCCAGTACACGAGCGGTATCACGAATTGCCGATTTGGTCGCCATTTTACCATAAGTGATAATCTGCGCTACCTGTTTTTGACCATATTTATTGATTACGTAATCCATTACACGTCCACGACCCTCGTCATCAAAGTCGATATCAATATCGGGCATCGATACACGGTCAGGATTTAGGAAACGCTCAAAAAGCAAATCGTATTTAATAGGGTCAATATTGGTAATTCCGAGGCAGTAAGCAACGGCAGAACCCGCTGCAGATCCACGTCCCGGCCCAACAGATACATCCATCTTTCTGGCTTCAGCAATGAAATCCTGTACAATCAAGAAATAACCCGGATAACCTGAATTCGAAATCGTTAGCAACTCAAAATCCAAACGCTCCTGAATTGATTCTGTAATTTCGCCATATCTTCTTTTTGCCCCTTCCATGGTAAGATGGCGCAAATACGCATTTTCACCACGAACACCATTGTCTTTTTCATCCTCAGGATCAACAAATTCTTCCGGAATATCAAATTTCGGAAGCAATACATCACGATAGAGCGAGTATCCTTCTACTTTATCGATAATTTCCTGAATGTTAATAATTGCTTCTGGCAAATCGGCAAAGAGTTTTTTCATCTCTTCTTCCGACTTGAAATAGTATTCCTGATTTGGAAGTCCATAACGATAGCCGCGTCCACGACCAATTGGCGTTGCCTGCTTTTCACCATCTTTTACACAAAGTAAAATGTCGTGTGCATTGGCATCTTCCTTATTTAAATAATAAGTATTGTTTGTCGCAATTAATTTGACATTATGTTTTTGAGCAAAATCAATCAGGGTTTTGTTGACACGATTTTCATCTTCCTGATTGTGGCGCATTACCTCTAAATAGAAATCCTCGCCAAATTGTTCTTTCCACCAAATCAAAGCTTCTTCGGCTTGATTTTCACCTATGTTCAGGATTTTACTCGGAATCTCACCATATAAATTCCCGGACAAAACCATAATATCTCCTTTGTATTGTTCCACAATTTTGCGGTCAATTCTCGGGACATAATAAAATCCTTCCGTGTAAGCAATCGACGCCATTTTGGCCAGATTATGATAACCTGCTTTATTTTTGGCCAATAGCACAACCTGATAACCATTGTCTTTTTTGCTTTTGTCTAAATGGTTTTCACAAATATTAAATTCACAACCTACAATTGGTTTTACCTCAGTTTCGGTTGGTTCTTCTCCTGCTTCAACCAAAGCTTTATTTTTTCCGGATGCGGCTTTGTTGTGATTCATAACGGCGCTCACAAAGTGAAAAGCTCCCATCATGTTCCCGGTATCGGTCATGGCAACGGCAGGCATTCCGTTTTTGGCTGCAGCCACAACAATATTCCCAATTCCGATAGTAGATTGTAAAACCGAAAACTGCGTATGGTTGTGTAAGTGTGCAAATTTTGCAGCTTTAAAATCGGCTTTGTCCGCTTCTGAAACGGTAGTCTGCTTATCGTCTGATTGTAAAGCTTTAAGCTGTTCTCTGATTTTATCAGAAGCTGCTTTTAAGTTGATATGCTTTAAACCAATTAACTTAAATGGTTCAGCATTTCTTTCCTGAAATTCTTTGAAATATTCCTTCGGAACGTCTAATTCTTCTTTTGTAAAAACTTCTCTTCTTACCAATTCCAGGAAACAACGCGTAGTTGCCTCAACATCGGCAGTTGCGTTGTGCGCTTCCGCGAAAGGCTGATCGAAAAGATAGCTGTGCAACTCGGTAAGGGTTGGAAGTTTGAACTTTCCTCCACGACCTCCGGGAAGCTGTAATAACGAAGCCGTAACTTCGGTACAAGTATCCAAAACCGGCATTGAGCTCATTTGAGACTCCACTCCCATTCTATGGAATTCGGCCCCCATAATGTTAACGTCAAAACCTAAATTCTGACCAACAATAAATTTGGTTTTGCTTAAAGCGATATTGAATTTCTCTAAAACTTCGGCCAAAGAGATTCCATCGGCTTCAGCCAATTCAGTGGAGATTCCGTGGATACGCTCAGCATCATACGGAATATTAAATCCTTCTGGTTTTACCAAATAATCCTGATGCTCTATAAGCTGTCCCATTTCGTCATGAAGCTGCCAAGCAATCTGAATACAGCGAGGCCAGTTATCAGAATCGGTTATTGGGGCATCCCAGCGTTTTGGTAATCCGGTTGTTTCGGTATCGAATATTAAATACATAGAGTTAAAATACAAAAATTAAAGTTCCAAACCACAAGTTTTTCCAATATAAATCCTTGATTATATGGACTCTGAAAAAACGAGAAATTAAAAATGGAGGAAGTTCAAATTTACGTTTTTTTTTGGCTTCAGGAAATAAAGAATTAAACAAAAAGCATTAATCAAAATCATTATTAGAAACTGTTAAAAACCAATAAAAATGATAAAATTTGGATTCTTTAATCCTAAAAAATTCGATTATTCATTTTGGATACTCATTGCACCAAAATGAGCACTTTTTAACTGCACGCTATCCTGAACTTTGCCTTATCAATTTAAAACAATTATTATGAAAACTATTTTTATTACAGGTGCTTCTTCAGGATTAGGAAAAGCTACAGCAAAATTATTTCAGCAAAAAGGATGGAATGTTATCGCAACAATGAGAAATCCTGAAAAGGAAACGGAACTTTCTGATTTGAAAAATGTAACGCTATTACCATTAGATGTTACCAATTATGAGCAAATACAAAACACGGTTCAAAAAGCCATTCAATTAAGCGACATTGATATTGTTTTCAATAATGCCGGGTACGGTTTAATTGGGCCTCTGGAAAGCCTTTCTGATGATCAGATTACCAAACAGCTTAATACTAATTTGCTTGGAGTTATTCGTGTTACCAACGCTTTTATTCCGTATTTCAGAGAAAGAAAAAGCGGGTTATTTATCTCTACAACTTCTATTGGCGGTTTGATTTCGTTTCCTTTAGGATCTGTATATCACGCAACAAAATGGGGACTTGAAGGCTGGAGCGAAAGCATGGCGTATGAATTAAACCCATTTGGAATAAACATTAAAACCGTTTCTCCGGGTGGTATTAAAACAGAATTCCTTCATGGTTCACTTGATACCGGAGTTAAACCGGAATACCAGGCAATGGCAGACAAAATGTTTGAAAATGTAGATGTAATGTTTGAAATGGCATCAACGGCGGAACAAATTGCAGATGTTGTTTATGAAGCCGCTACAGACGGAAAAACCCAACTGAGATATGTTGCTGGTGAAGATGCTAAAGCGCTTTACAAACAAAGACAGGAACAAGGAGACGAAGTTTTTCGTGCTGCATTTGGCAAACAGTTTTTAGGCGCATAATAATTTTTAATTAAGAATGCCCGAAAAGTATTAAGCTCCAGCGGAGCAGAATATTTATAGAAATTCAATAATCCAGATACAAAAGAGCTCCAATGGAGCGAAATATACTTGTATTACAATAAATATTTCGCTCCGCGGGAGCTTCTCTCTCCATAATAAATACGATTTCAATAAATATTTAGCTTCTCCGAAGCCGGTCTTTCAAAATCAGGAAGGCCGTTCAATATTTTTCGAAAAATCTAATTAATCCTTTATTTTTTATACATTTATATCATGGAAAAGAAAAGTAACAATCCTGCAAAAATTTCCTCTATATCGCAATTTCATTCTTTATTGAAGCTGCCTAAACCTCTTCATCCCATGATAAGTCTGGTTGATAATACACAGCTTATTATAAATGGAGATTTAACAAACACTTCTTTTTTGCTCGATTTTTATAAAATATCCTATAAATTTTCTACCCACGGAAAAATGGGTTACGGTCAGGGTTATTATGATTTTAATGAAGGAGGATTAATGTTTGCTTCTCCCAATCAATTGATTTTTACTGATAATGAAGAAGGAGCCGAATATGGCGGTTATACTTTGCTTTTTCATCCGGACTTTATTCGAAATTATCCTTTAGGGAAAAACATCAAAAAATACGGTTTCTTTTCCTACGATACCAATGAAGCACTGCATCTTTCTGACAGCGAAAAAACAATTATTATAGGACTATTGACCAGCATTGATAACGAACTTCACACTGCAATTGACGAAATGAGCCAGGATGTAGTTGTTTCTTATATTGACGTTTTGCTTAATTACAGTAATCGTTTTTACAAACGCCAATTTATTACGCGCAAAACGATAAGCCATGATTTATTACTCAGAGTAGAAGAAACGCTGGACAATTATCTTAATAATGCAGAAACTTTGAAACGAGGCTTGCCCACAGTTGATTTTCTTGCTTCACAAATTAACGTTTCTACTCACTATTTAAGCGACATGCTTCGAAATTTAACGGGACAAAATGCGCAGCAGCATATTCATTCAAAACTAATAGAAAAATCAAAAGATTTCCTGATTACCACCAATCTTTCGGTAGCAGAAATTGCATACCAATTGGGTTTTGAATATCCTCAATCGTTCAGCAAACTCTTCAAAAAGAAAACTAACCTGACTCCTTTAGAGTTTAAAAATTCATTGAATTAGACTTCAGGACTATTCTTAGACCATCTTACTCCTCAACTCTGTTTTCTCTTAAAAGAGATAAATTTCATAAAAATATACTTCTTGGATGTCGTAGTATTTAGACCATTTATTGAATCTAAATAATGACCAAAAAATAGCTTTAAAAGCTTTTAAAAACCTAAAAAGCACCTTTCCGAGAACGAAATCAAAACTAACAATTATTACTATTTTTATTCATTTTGTTACATTTTTTTAAATTAAACCTTATATTTTATAGTGATTTTGAGATAAATTTGCAAACTATTAAAACAAAAAACAATTAAAGAAAACTTGAGCTGAAAAAGAAAAACAAAATCAGTTTCTAAATCATTTTTCTTTCAAAATTGAAGCTGCAAAAGCCGTTTGGCAATTTGTATTTTAGTTTGGGTATCGTATATAATGAAATATTGAAATTGACGCCTTTGTATCTTTTTTTACTTTTGTTTTGCTATTATAATGAACAGGAAATTGCTGTGGTTATAGAAATTACAATTAAAAAAAATAAAAAATGAGTAAGACATTATTTGACAAAGTATGGGATTCACATGTAGTGCGTAAAATTGAAGATGGACCAGATGTGTTTTTTATTGACCGCCATTTCATTCATGAAGTTACGAGTCCTGTTGCTTTTTTAGGATTAAAATCAAGAGGTGTTTCAGTATTATATCCTGAACGTACTTTTGCAACTGCAGACCACAATACACCAACCATAAACCAACATTTACCAGTTCAGGACGCTTTATCAGCCAATCAGCTTAAAGCTCTTGAAGATAACGCGACAGAATACGGAATTTCTCACTGGGGATTAGGACACCAAAAAAATGGTATTGTACACGTAGTTGGTCCTGAAAACGGAATTACTTTGCCAGGTTCTACTATTGTATGCGGGGATTCGCATACCTCTACTCACGGTGCTTTTGGAGCCATTGCTTTTGGTATCGGAACTTCTGAGGTTGAGATGGTGCTTTCTACTCAATGTATTATGCAGCCTAAACCAAAGAAAATGCGTATTAACGTAAACGGTCAATTAAGCAAAGGTGTTGGTCCAAAAGACGTTGCCCTTTATATTATTGCACAATTGACTACTTCCGGAGGAACTGGATATTTTGTTGAATATGCCGGTGATGTTTTTGAAAACATGACTATGGAAGGCCGTATGACGGTTTGTAACCTAAGTATCGAAATGGGTGCGCGAGGCGGTATGATTGCTCCTGACCAGACTACTTTCGATTTCCTTGAAGGAAGATTATACGCTCCAAAAGGAGAAGCCTGGACAAAAGCCGTTGAATATTGGAAAACACTTAAAACGGATGCTGATGCTGTGTTTGATGCTGAATTAAACATTAAAGCAGAAGATATTGAACCTATGATTACTTATGGTACTAATCCTGGAATGGGAATTGGTATTACAAAACATATTCCGAATGCCAACCAAGTTGAAGGCGGTGAGGAAACTTACAAAAAATCTTTGGCTTACATGGGCTTCCATGAAGATGATGTGATGATTGGAAAACCAATTGATTATGTTTTCTTAGGAAGTTGTACAAACGGACGTATTGAAGATTTTAGAGCTTTCGCTGAAATTGTAAAAGGAAGAAAAAAAGCAGATAATGTTACCGCTTGGTTAGTTCCAGGTTCTCACGTTGTTGAAGCGCAGATTAAAGAAGAAGGCATTTTAGATATTTTGACAGAAGCTGGTTTCGTATTACGTCAACCTGGATGTTCTGCTTGTTTAGCAATGAATGATGATAAAGTTCCTGCCGGAAAATACGCAGTAAGTACTTCAAACAGAAACTTTGAAGGCCGTCAGGGCCCTGGTTCAAGAACGCTTCTTGCAAGTCCAATTATGGCTGCTGCTGCTGCTGTTACAGGAAAACTAACAGACCCGAGAGAATTATTTTAATTCTGCCGTAAGCTTTAAGCACTAGGCTTTAAGCTTCCAACAGAATTTAAAAAAGGCCTACAGCTTAAAGCTTATAGCCTAAAGCAAATAAAAAATAAACGCTGTGCAAAAAGCTTAAAGCATACAGCTTATAGCCTAAAGCAGAAAACAGCCTAAAGCAAAAATTAAAATGGCATACGATAAATTTAATATACTTACCAGCAGTGCAGTGCCGCTGCCAATCGAGAACGTAGATACAGATCAAATTATTCCAGCTCGTTTCTTAAAAGCTACAAAACGTGAAGGTTTTGGAGATAACCTTTTCAGAGACTGGAGATACAACGGAGACGATACTCCAAAAGCAGATTTCGTTTTAAATGATTCAACTTACAGCGGAAAAATCTTGGTTGGAGGAAAAAACTTCGGTTCAGGATCTTCAAGAGAGCATGCAGCATGGGCCGTTTACGATTACGGTTTTAGAGCTGTAGTTTCAAGTTTCTTTGCTGACATCTTTAAAGGGAACTGTTTAAATATTGGCGTTTTACCAGTTCAGGTAAGCCCTGAATTTGCTGACACTATTTTCAAAGCAATCGAAGCTGATCCTAATACCCAATTAGAAATAAACTTGCCAAACCAAACCATTACTTTATTGGCAACAGGTCAATCAGAATCTTTTGCGATTAATGGCTACAAAAAAAACAATATGATCAATGGTTTTGACGACATTGATTATTTACAAAACATTAAAGAAGACATTAAGGCTTTCGCCGATAAACTTCCTTACTAATAGAAATATTATTCAGTCTATTAGACCCGACAGGCTTCAAAACCTATCGGGTCTTTCTAAATTAAATTAGAAAACAAAGAACGCAGATAAAACAGATTTTATTTTTAACCGAAGTTAAAATCCAGTAAAATCAGCGTCACAATTAAAATTTGGATATCAATAATATCCAGCCTATTAGAAATTAGATTATCAATATGGAAAAAAGAAAAATTGAAATAATGGATACGACACTCCGTGATGGTGAACAAACCTCTGGAGTATCTTTTTCTGCTGCAGAAAAACTAACCATTGCACAATTGTTGTTGGAGGAATTAAATATTGATCGAATCGAAATTGCCTCGGCACGCGTAAGCGAAGGAGAATTTCAAGCCGTAAAAGGCATTACTTCCTGGGCCGAAGAAAGAGGATATATCGACAGAATTGAAGTTCTTTCGTTTGTAGACGGAGGAGTTTCAATCGAATGGATGAAAAAAGCCGGTGCTAAAGTGCAGAATTTATTGACCAAAGGATCAATGAATCATTTAACGCATCAGTTAAAAAAAACTCCCGAGCAGCATTTTTCTGAAATTGCTCAAATCATCGCTTTAGCAAAAGAAAACAATATTGAAACGAATGTTTATCTGGAAGACTGGAGCAACGGAATGCGAAATTCTCCGGAATATGTTTTTCAATTTCTGGATTTTCTATCAACGCAGCCCGTAAAAAGAATTTTACTTCCGGATACTTTAGGCGTTTTAATTCCATCTTTAACTTTTGAATTCATTTCAAAAATAAGAGCAAAATACCCACAGATTCACTTTGATTTTCATGCACATAACGATTACGATTTAAGCATCGCGAATGTTATGGAAGCAATAAAAGCAGGCATCAACGGACTTCATGTAACCGTAAACGGAATGGGAGAACGCGCCGGAAATGCACCGCTAGAAAGCACTGTCGCCGTTATAAACGATTATCTGCCAGAAGTAAGCATCAATATAAAGGAGACTTCTTTGTATACGGTAAGTAAGCTGGTTGAAACTTTTACAGGATATAGAATTCCCGCCAACAAACCAATTGTGGGTGACAATGTTTTTACACAAACTGCCGGAATTCATGCGGACGGAGACAATAAAAATAATTTATATTTTAATGATCTACTTCCGGAACGTTTCGGAAGAAAAAGAAAATACGCTTTAGGAAAAACTTCCGGAAAAGCCAATATCGAAAAAAATCTTCAGGAATTAGGTTTAAAACTGAATAATGAAGATTTGAAATTGGTTACCCAAAGGATCATCGAATTAGGCGATAAAAAAGAAACCGTTACTAAGGAAGACCTTCCTTACATCATTTCAGATGTTTTGGACAGTCATACTTACGAAGAAAAAATAAAAATTGAGTCCTATATATTAGTACACTCAAAAGGAATGCGGCCTTCTACAACCTTGTGTTTAAAATTTGGCGAAGAAATCATCGAAGAAAATGCACAGGGAGATGGTCAGTTTGATGCTTTTATGAATGCATTGACTAAAATTTACAAAAGCAAAAAACTAACGCTTCCGAAATTGATTGACTATGCGGTAAGAATTCCACCAGGAAGTAGTTCTGATGCTTTGTGCGAAACGATTATTACCTGGGTAAACAACGGAAAAGAATTCAAAACCCGCGGCTTAGATTCAGATCAAACTGTTGCTGCGATTATTGCGACTCAAAAGATGTTGAATGTAATAGCCTAAGGTGCTAAGGCACAAAGATCCTGAGTTACAAAGATTTTTTCTTTGAACTTAGCATCTTAACAGCTCAGTACCTCTAAAAAATAAAACTAAGCCAATAAGAATAAAAAACTTAGAACCTTAGGAACTCAGAATCTTAGAACCTTAAAAATTATAAAAACTTAAAAAATGAAATTTAACATAGCCCTTTTAGCAGGAGACGGAATTGGTCCTGAGGTAATAAATGAAGCTGTAAAAGTATCTGATGCTATTGCAAAAAAATTCAATCACGAAATAACCTGGACACCAGCTTTGACCGGAGCTTGCGCAATCGACGCAGTTGGAGTTCCTTATCCAGATGAAACTCATGAAGTTTGTATGAAAGCAGATGCGGTTTTATTTGGAGCAATTGGACACCCGAAATATGATAATGACCCAAGTGCGCCAGTTCGTCCGGAACAAGGATTATTATTAATGCGTAAAAAATTAGGGTTGTTTGCAAACGTACGTCCAACATTTACTTTTCCTTCTTTGATTGATAATTCTCCTTTAAAAAGAGAAAGAATTGAAGGAACTGATTTGGTTTTCTTAAGAGAATTAACAGGCGGAATTTACTTTGGAGAAAAAGGAAGAAAAGATAACGGAGATACTGCTTTTGACAATTGCGTTTACACAAGAGCCGAAGTACAGCGTTTAGCTAAAAAAGGTTTTGAATTAGCTATGACACGTAACAAAAAATTATGCTGCGTTGATAAAGCAAACGTTCTGGAAACTTCACGTTTATGGAGAGAAACAGTTCAGGCTATGGAAAAAGATTATCCGGAAGTTACGGTTTCTTACGAATTTGTTGATGCTGTTGCCATGCGTTTAGTTCAATGGCCAAATTCTTATGACGTATTAATTACTGAGAACTTATTTGGAGATATCTTAACAGATGAAGCTTCTGTAATTTCAGGTTCAATGGGATTAATGCCTTCTGCTTCTGTTGGAGAACACACTTCATTATACGAACCAATCCACGGATCTTATCCTCAGGCAACCGGATTAAATATTGCAAATCCGTTAGCGACCATTTTGTCGGCTGCGATGATGTTCGAAGATGCTTTCGGATTAAAAGCAGAAGCTGATGCAATTCGCGCTGTTGTAAATAAATCGCTGGAACAAGGAGTTGTTACTGAAGATTTAGCTCCAAAAGGATCAAAAGCATACAAAACAAGCGAAGTTGGAGACTGGCTTGTAGCTAATTTATAGTTTTATTTGTTTCAGGTTTCAGGTTTCAGGTTTATTTTGTTTCAAGTTTCCAACCTGAAACTTGAAACCAGAAACAAACCGAAACCAAAAAACAACACAACAAAAAAGGGATCAACTTTCGTTGATCCCTTTTGTATATTTAGAAAAAAATATTAATATCCTCCTCTGTTACCACCACGGTCGTTTCCGCCACGGCTGTTTCCGTAACCTCCGCGAGAATCACCTCCACGGTTGTTATTGAAGCTTCTTCTTTCACCTTCAGGTTTTGGTTCAGATTTATTTACTACAATTGAACGACCTTGAACAGTAGCTCCGTTCAATTCATCAATTGCTTTTTGAGCTTCAGCATCGTTTGGCATCTCAACAAAACCAAATCCTTTGCTTCTTCCAGTAAATTTATCAGTGATAATTTTAACTGAATCAACTGCTCCATAAGCCTCGAAAGACTCTCTTAAATCTGCTTCCTCAATACTGAATGGAAGGCTTCCAACAAAAATGTTCATATGTACTTATTTATAATAATGTAGCAAATGTAGTCTTATTTTTCTGTAATCTACTATATATTAGTTTATTTATGTTTTTATTTTGATTTTAAAAATCAGCGCATAAAATCAAGGATCCCAAAAAATTAAATATGATGAACGATATCGCTTACTTTAATTGGAACTTTATAGAAAACACCCTCCGTAAAATTAATCTTAGGATTTTCAGTATCAGTTTCATCTTCATTTACTGCGGTAAATTTAAATGTTCCGGAAATAGTTTTATTTTCAGAATCATATTCTGTGATCACTATCTGACCGCTCCCGGCATTTGTTCCAGTTGAAAAAAAAGACAGGTCAGCAGGAAGTGCATTCTCATAAGACGCTGTAGAAGAAGCATCAAGACCTAAAACATAAGTTTGTTTTTCAGAAGATTGAGTATGCAGAGTAATTTTTTCATACCCTAAATTCCCTTCAATTACCACACTCCCATTTGTATTAAAAAAAGCACTGTAACTTTGTGCCCTCCAAAAAACATTATTCTTCAAAGTCTGAAATGCTGGATTATTAAACTTAACATCTTCTGTACAAGATGTCAACAAGAATAAAAAAGACAAAAAGAAAAAGTATTTTTTCATAGAAAATAAATTTAACACAAAAGTATTGCATTACGCGATAAAATGTGAGGAAATAAAAGTCAAAAAAATGCTAAAAAACAATCCTAAAGATAATTAATGCCTTTAAAACGAATAATTCATAAAAAAATTATATCTTTGCGCCCTTAATTAACGGAGGTCGAGTACCTCAAAATTTAATCATAAGATTATGTCAGTAAAAATTAGATTACAAAGACACGGTAAAAAAGGAAAACCTTTTTACTGGGTTGTAGCTGCAGATGCACGCTCAAAAAGAGATGGTAAATACTTAGAGAAAATCGGTACTTACAATCCAAACACAAACCCAGCAACTGTTGAGTTAAACCTTGACAGCGCAGTTAAATGGTTACACAATGGTGCACAACCAACTGATACTGCTAGAGCTATCCTTTCTTACAAAGGTGCTTTATTGAAACACCACCTTGATGGAGGTATCCGTAAAGGAGCTTTAACTCAAGAGCAAGCTGACGCAAAATTAGCTGCTTGGTTAGAGGCTAAAGCTGGAAAAGTTGATGCTAAAAAAGATGGTTTATCAAAAGCGCAAGCTGATGCTAGAGCTAAAGCTTTAAAAGCAGAAAAAGAAGTTAATGCTAAACGTTTAGCTGCTGCAGCTCAGGCTGAAGCTGATGCTATCGCTGCTGCAACTCCTGCAGTTGAAGAAGAAGTTGCTGAAGTAGAAGCATCTACTGAAGAAGCTCCTGCTGCTGAAGAGAATAACGAAACAACTGAAGCATAATTTTACTTAGCGAGAATGCGTAAAGAAGAATGTTTTTATTTAGGTAAAATCGCTAAAAAATTTAGTTTCAAAGGTGAAGTTCTGGCTTATTTAGACACAGACGAACCTGAGTTATACGAAAATCTGGAATCAGTGTTTGTTGAATGCAACAAACACTTGGTTCCTTTTTTTATTGAAACAAGTTCATTACACAAAAACGATTTCCTTAGAATTCGTTTTGAAGATGTAAATACCGAGGAAGATGCAGATGCTCTTATTGGCAATGGAATTTACCTGCCGCTAAGCATGCTTCCAAAACTTTCGGGCAATAAATTTTATTTCCACGAAGTTATCGGATTTGAAATCGAAGACCAACGCTTAGGTGTCTTCGGAAAAATTGCTGCCGTAAACGACAGTACGGCCCAGCCTCTTTTTGAGGTTTTAAATGGCGAAGTCGAAATGCTGATTCCGATGATCGATCATTTCCTTGTAAAAATCGACCGAGAAAACAAAAAGGTTATCATGAATCTTCCGGAAGGTCTTATTGAGATGTACCTTTAAAAGAGTATTCAGTTTGTAGTTTTAAGTATTCAGTTTTTCTTCTGAAACTAAACCTTTAATCTAAATTATAAACTAGACATGTTCCAATTCAAACAGTTTTCAATTCATCAAGATCGCTGTGCTATGAAAGTGGGTACTGATGGTGTTTTACTAGGCTCTTGGGTTCCGGTAAATCACAATCCGTTTAGCGTTTTAGACATTGGCGCAGGAACTGGAATTATTGCTTTAATGCTTGCGCAAAGAACAAATGCAGAACAAATTGACGCTCTTGAAATTGACGAAGATGCTTATGAACAAGCAGTAGAAAATTTCGAAAATTCGCCTTGGGGAGATCGTTTGTTTTGTTTTCATGCTGGTTTAGATGAATTTATAGAAGAACCGGAAGACGAATACGATTTAATTGTTTCGAATCCACCTTTTTATGCCGAAGATTATAAAACCGAAAATGAACAGCGGGATTTAGCTCGTTTTCAAGATGCAATGCCTTTTGAAGAATTAGTCGAGGCTGCCGATTTACTTTTGTCTGAAAATGGAATATTTGCTATAATTCTGCCTTATAAAGAAGAAGCAAAATTTATCGCCTTAGCAAAAGAAGCCGAATTATATCCAACAAAAATTACCCGCGTAAAAGGAACTCCAACAGCCGCAATTAAAAGAAGCTTATTGGCTTTCAGCCGAAATGAAACTACCCAAATCGAAATCGACGAATTGACAATCGAAATCGACAGACATGTTTATACTCCGGAATATATTGAGTTGACGAAAGATTTTTATTTAAAGTTTTAATACAATAGAGAGAAAGCAAGCTTTCCCTCTATTAAATAAAATTTATTTCTGACAGCACCAGCTTCCTGGATATTGCACAGGATATGCGCCTCCACAAGTCGGGCTTGGATTAACACAATAACCTGTTGCTTCTGAATACCTCGAATCTCCACCCGAAATGGTTTGTTTCTGTTTCTTTGTCAGTTCTTCAACTCCTGTCAGTTTTAAAATTGTTTTTAACATAATTTAAAGTTTTTTTGTTTAGTTTATTACTCAATAAATTAAAGACACTTGAGCTTTATGTCTAATCTTGCGCAAGAATATTTTTAACATTTTTATTTAATTTCAATAGTAATTTACTTTACAAATCTTCCATTTTAAAACACCTCAATAAGAGTTTAAACCTGCTCAAAAATACTTTTGAACTGATATAAAATTCTTTCGATTAATCGTAAATCTTCGGTTACAATTTCGGCACCTCCTTTCATTTCCTGTTGAAAAACAATTTGTTTGTTGTAAGAAGTCAGCAGTCCATTTGGCAGTGCAACATCTATCAATAGATTTCCGTCTTTATCCGGAACCAGCGAAATGTTTTGAATTTTGCCTTTTAAAACACCAAATTCCCTGTCGGGAAAGTTTGCCAGACGAATGTTTACCCGTTGTCCGGTTTTTATTTTTCCGGAATTTAACGCCGGTGCTTTTACTTTGCCGATAAAACCATTTTTTGCGTCCGGAATGATAGAAAAAACGTTATCTCCTATATTTATGGTTTGGTTTTCTGTCCAAACCTGCAAAAAAGTAACTTTTCCGCTTATAGACGATTTTAACGCATAAGCCAGCTCCCAGTCTTTTATCACTTTTTTCAGCTGATAAAATGACTGCGCCATGTTTCTTCCCAGGTTAACTTCTTCTTTAGTGCTGTTTATCTGCGAATTCTGACTCGATTTTGTATTATCTATCAAAGAGGATCTTAACTGAGAAATAGACGACAAAAGGCTCTTGTAATTCTTTTGCGCCTGAAGAAATCCTAATTTCTTTGCTTCCATTTCCTGAGCCGAAATAATTCCCTTGTTGAATAATGCTTCAAAGCGGGCAATTTCATTTTTTTGAAGCTGTAATTCGCTTTCATTAATTACTTTTTGCTGCTGCAAAATCTCTAATCTTTCTTTTATTTGAATTTTCTCCGAAACCTGCGCTCTGTTTTCGATTGCAAAAGGCTGCAGGTCATGATTTAATTCCTGAGCCTGATAATCTTTCTGAAAAACCGCATACGCACTTTCGATTTCCCCTAATTGTGTATTTTTTAGTTTTGAAAATGGAAACGTTGTTTTTGGATCATTTATATTATAATGATCAACAATACTTTTTAATAAAAATACATCTTGATACCTTGCTGTATTTTCAATTATAGCCAGTATACTGTTTTTAGGAACTATTGCTTTGTTTTTTACTAAAATAGCTTCAATTCTTCCGGATGATTTTGAGACAATTTTCTCTGGCGGAATATTGGTTGTAATTACAATTTCAGTATTGACCACATCCGGATATTTGATAAACCAGGAAACAAAAAACAGCATTAATATAATAGCAAAAATAAGGAGAGTTCCCCAGCGGATCATCCAGTTTGGTACTTTGGTGAGAATGTCCTGAACTTCCTCACTTCTTAATTCGAATGTTTCTTTATCTTCTGCCATAATTAACTTCCTAACTGCAATTGATTTTTAACCAGTTCAAAATAATTCCCTTTTCGTTCTACTAAAGCGGCATGATTTCCAATTTCGATAATTTTCCCTTTATCCAAAACAACAATCTGGTCAGCATTCATCACGGTACTCAATCGGTGGGCAATTACAATTACTGTTTTATTTTTAAAGAAAATGCCCAGTTTCTGCATAATCTCTTTTTCGTTGTTGGCATCTAAGGCAGAAGTTGCTTCATCAAAAAATAATATCTCGGGGTTTTTATAAACAGCTCTTGCAATCAACAATCGCTGTTTTTGTCCGGTACTCATTCCGAGTCCTTCAGCACCAATTTTGGTATTATATCCTAAAGGGAGCTCACTTATATACTGCTTAATATTAGCTACATCTGCTGCATAGAGCAATCTTTCTTTATCAATTTTATCAACTCCAAAGGCAATGTTATTGGCAATAGTATCGCTAAAAATAAAACCTTCCTGCATGACAGCACCAATATTAGACCGCCAGGCTCGTTGAGAAATATTTTTAAGCTGCGAACTGCCAATGTTGATTTCCCCTTTCTCGGGTTCGTAAAATTTAAGAAGCAGTTTCATCAGTGTCGTTTTACCGCTGCCGCTCACGCCTACTATCGCTGTTACTTTATTGGCCGGAATAGTTAAACTCAAATTATCTAATACCGGAATATCTGATCCTAAATAGCGATACGAAATATTTTTTATTTCAATATCTGAATCATACGGAACATCATTGCTCTGATGTACTTCCTGCTGGGTTTCATCTTCTTTTTCATGAATTTCAGATAGTCGTGCCAATGAGATTTTGGCATCCTGAAGTTCGCGGACAAATTCTATAAGCTGCACTACGGGTCCGTTTAAACTCCCCACAATCGAGCTGATCGCCAGCATCATACCAAGTGTAATAGAACCGTCGATTACTAATTTTGCCGATAAAAATATAATAAAGATATTCTTCAATTCATTAATTACCGAAGAACCAATGGTTTGCGACTGTTCTAAAACCAAACCTTTTATCGAAACCCTAAAAAGCCTCGCTTGTACATATTCCCATCCCCAGCGCTTTTGTTTTTCGGCATTATGGAGCTTGATTTCCTGCATTCCGTTAATAAGTTCCATGACTTTTCCCTGTTCATTTGAAACCTCAGCAAAACGTTTATAATCCAGAACTTCTCTTCGTTTCAAGAATAGAGTAATCCATCCAAAATAAAGAAGACTTCCTGCGAAAAAAACTAAAAATATCTTGAGATTAAAATATGCCAGAACCGCTCCCATTACAAACATGTTAATTACGGAGAACAAAACATTGAGCGATGATGTTGTTAAAATTTTCTCGATCCTGCGGTGGTCGTTTATTCGCTGCATAATATCACCTGTCATTCTCACATCAAAAAATGAAATAGGAAGATTCATTAACTTAATGAAGAAATCTGAAATTAGTGAAATGTTGATTCTAGTAGAAAGATGGAGTAATATCCAGCTTCGTATAAGTTCAAGACCAGTTCTTCCGGCAAATAAAAACAACTGCGCAAAAAGAATCAGGTATATGAAATGAATATTTTGGTTCTGGATTCCAACATCGACGATACTCTGCGTTAAAAACGGAAATATAAGCTGTAATAAACTGCTGGCCAGCAGCCCGATGCTTAGCTGAATAAGAAATGACTTGTAACGAAGCACATATTGCGACAATAAACCAAAACCAATTCCTTTCTGATCTTCTTTATCAAAATCCGACTGAAAAAATTTTGGCGTAGCTTCTATCAATAATGCAACTCCCTCCTGAGTAAACTCATCAGCATTATTACCAATCCAGAATTTAAGAAATTCCTGTTTGTTATATTCTAGCAAACCAAAAGCAGGGTCTGAAATATAATACTTCCCTTTTTTTATTTTGTAAAGTACAACGTAATGATTTTTATTCCAATGCAGAATACATGGCAATGGCGCTTCTTCTAATCTTTCTTCACTTAGTTTTACGCCCAGCGTTCTAAAACCAATTTTCTCGGCGGCATCACTCAAAAAAAGCAGATTGCTTCCTTCGCGAGTAGTCTCACTGCTGTCGCGTAATTCCTGAATAGTGATCGTTTTGCCGTAATGCTTAGCAATTATTTTTAAACACGTAGGGCCGCAATCTTTAAAATCTGCCTGTTTGTAATGCGTGAATTTTTTCAATTCTAGTATTTGGGTTTGTTTCTAGCAATATTATACAAAAATTCTTAAAAAAAGTAAAAAATCATTTAAATAACTTAATACAAATTGGATTTTTACCAGCATTTAATTCTTTTATAAATCCAATATTTAATTTTAATAGTAAATCAATTTAATCTTACAAAAAGAAAGAGCCTTGCTAAACAAATAGCAAAGCTCTTTTAATACTTATTTGATAAAACCTTTTAAGAATCTAAAGGACAGTTTTCCTGAATTACTGAGGCACAAGTTTCGCCTTCACCAGGATGTATAATGCCGGCAAAAATACCTGTTCCCGGGCAATAACAAGCTTCTATGCCCGGACCTCCGCCATTAATATTTTTCTTTTCATTAGCACTTAAAACTTCAACTCCAATTAAGCTTTTTAATTTTTTCATAATTTGATTTTTTGTTTGATGTTAAATAAATTAATAAAACGAATTGCTGCTTACACAAACCAGCAAATTAATTGCTTTTGCAATATCCTTCGCCTTCATCCGGAATAACACAGTGAAAACCACTTCTGCACGCAGGTAGTCCGGGACCACAAGCAACTCCACCTCTGATTAATTGTTGTTGTTTTCTGCTTAACTCTTGAGTTCCTTTTAATTCTAAAATTTTCTTTAACATAATTTTGGTGTTTTTTGATTTGTTTATACTTCAATCATTTTAAGACAGTTGAAGCTTCCGTCTTTTATTAAAAAAGCATAAGAGTAGTATTTTTATTACTATTTTATTTTTGAATAAAAAAAAGAGAGAATAAATCCTCTCTTATATTCAATATATTTCAGTAATACCAATTTCTCTAGGAGATGGCACTTGATCAGCCCTAACCAAATAAAACCGACCCAGTGACCAATTTTCCTGAGAATCCCGACACCAATCATCAATGTTGGGATAATTTGCTCAATGTTCCACGATCGAGCGCCTACAAATTAAAAAAAACATGACTAAATTTTAAAAAGGCTTTATCGTATATTACTTTCAAATAATTTTTCTACTTAATTAGCAGCAAAGTCGATTTGTATCGCAAATTCCTGCTTCTGTATTAACCGGACAAACTTCTCCACTCGGGATCAGCACACATCCTGCCTCTATTGCATAAACCCAGCACTCAGGAATTCCACCCTTTATTGTTTTTTGTTCGCTCTTGCTAATATGCTGAGCATGTTCGAGACTCAAAATTTTCTTTAACATAACCGGGTATTATTTTGATTCAATCATACTAATACAATTCTGCATCAATCTGACTAAATTTATTC
Organism: Flavobacterium johnsoniae; assembly: GCF_001879205.1. Taxonomy (GTDB): domain Bacteria; phylum Bacteroidota; class Bacteroidia; order Flavobacteriales; family Flavobacteriaceae; genus Flavobacterium; species Flavobacterium johnsoniae_A. The sequence continues at coordinate 503,105 of NZ_MLFK01000005.1, read as the reverse complement.
ATTCAATTATTATGCAGTTTTTTAATTTGCATTAGCATAAGTCAGCTCCGGATAATACTCAGCACAATCTTCGTATATCATAGAGTTCCACGAATCACATTTAGCCGTAATCTCTTTAATATTGGCACCAACTATCGTTTTTTGTTCGCTGGCACTTATTTCTTGTGATCCTTCCAGATTTAAAATATTTTTTAACATAGCTCTTAATTTTTCGTTTTGGGGTATTCTTTCAATATTAAATCATTCATTAATCTAATATTAGGCCGTCTTTTCAAGGATTGTTTCTTTTTCTTCAACAAAATCATTCAAGAAATATTTCAATTCACTTAATTCATATTCATTAGGAAACAATTTTTCATTTACAATTTTTACCGGTGTATAATTAAAATCATTTTTAGCACACCATTCATATTGTTTGTTTATTTCCTGGTTAATCATCATGCTCACTGAATCTACATGCCATTTCTTTAACCATTTCTTTAAACTCATCTTTTTTATATGCCAGTCAGAAATTGCTTCTACAGTTTTTCCTGGTGTTAGTCTATTTATTATTAAAAGACGCTCAACGACTGCTTTATAAGGATTGTCTACATTCTCTGGATTGATATTAAATAAAACGCTTAAAAATATTTTTTCCGGAAATTTTAAAACCAAATCAAAGGCATCCTGAAATGTTTTATGACAATGCTCACAGCTTGGACTAATAATTATTGATAATTTCACTACTGCATTTCTGTTACCAAAATTGATTCCTCTTAAATCTTCAAATCCATTTGTAAGAGGCACTTTTTTAGATAAGAAATTAAGCAGTGAATAATTTCTTTTAAATTTTTTCAGCTCTTTTAACGAGTTTTCATTGTCTAATACATTTTTAGCCACAGATTTTATTACAAACCAAATTGGAACAAGAAGAACCAATGAGAATAAAAATGGGAAAACTTCATTGAAACTAAAACTTAACGTAAACAAGTCTGATGAAAACCATATTAAGCTTTGAGTAAAAATCAAGAATGAAACCATTAAACACATAACACACCATTTTTGCAGCTCAAATTTTTGAATCCACATTGAAGATACTATTATAGGTATAGCCAATAAACTCAAAAAACCAATAAAAACAGACGAGCTTAAAGGCTGAACCAAAACGGCTATAAAACTTGCTCCAAAAAACAATAATGGCAGATCTGAAAAACTTATCCATTTATTATCGTAGTTCTCATTAAAATTAATTACCGAATTACAAGATGAGTTAGTGCTTAAACTGCAAAATTTAGAAATGATACCATTTTTAAATCCGAGTTTCTCCTGAACAATCAAAATGCTGACAATTAATCCTAAAGAAGATATAAGTAAGAACGTAAAGCTAAAAAGGTCATACGAATTATAAAAAAAGGACAAACCTCCTAAAAGCACAAAAGGCACCAAATATTTTAACCAGCTCAATTCAACTTTTAAATTTTCTCTTGCCACAACATTATTTGGCTCAATCGCCACAATAACACCATTCCAGTCTAAAAGAAACTTCTCGTATGATATTTTTTGAATTCCTTTTTTTATCGTACTGATTCTAACAAAATTTTTAGCCTTTTCAACCAATGTCAATTCATCTTTAAAATAAGCCAGAAAGTTTGACGGCAAATCCACGATCTGTTCCTTAGGAACTCTTATAGCCGCATTTTCTACAGACAATAAATCGAATGAATCTGTAATCGCAAATAAGCTTGGATAATTTGGATGAGATAAAAACAAATCCTTAAACTCATTTTTAACTTCCGAGTATCTGTTTATTTGAAGAAATTTTTGAATAAGTTTTAACATTTTTGGGACGCTTTTAAATCATAATTACAATGCAAATATTGGGGTTTTTATTGAAAAAAAAACGTCAATAGCATACATTTTATTAATTATACTACATACAATTTATAAATTATAGCAGGCATAGTCTTAGATTTATACCGCTGAATATCAATTAATTATGCTAATTTTTTTTTCAACAGAAAGCTCAAAACCCGATTCTCGATCAAACGCTTTTCATTTTCTGTAGTTTTGACATATCAGTAACCCTAACACATAAAGAGATGGCAAATATGAAACTAAAATTCGAAGATTTCCAAGATGAAAAAATATCTAAAAATCAACAAAAAATGGTAAGAGGAGGAGAGGAAACAACTCCCGAAGTAGACCCAATTAAAGGTGGAACCGGATCAGTTGGATAAAAATCAAAAAAACACTTTGTAAGTATACAGCTATAAATTTAAAATGTCTAATTACAAAAGATGGAAAATTTATATGGAAAACTTCAAGGCAGAAAAATTAGCAAAAATCAATTTGCGATAATAATTATATTACTATTCTCAAAGATGAAAAATCCGATTTAAAAAGGTGTAGTTAGACTTTGGATGGAATATAGCTTTTACCGCACAAATATACTTTTAAATATTAAAAAATCATGAAAAACATCAAATTAAATATAGAAAATTTCAAAGCAGAAAAAATAGATAGAAATCAACAAAAATCAATTCGTGGAGGCGATGATACTACAATTGCACCTCCTCCTCCGGCTGTCAATGCCAATGCCGCTGCTAATGATGTAGATCCTATTAAAGGAGGAACGGGATCAGTTGGATAAATCCATACTGATTTTAATAAAATCAAATTATTTTAATTAAATGTTATTCGCAAATTGAGCTGGAGAAACTCCAGTTCTTTTGCGAAATGATTTAGCAAACGATACGGCATTTTTAAAACCTACACTTTCCGCTATCGCTTGTGTTGAATATTTACGATACATATGGTTGGTAATCATTTCATTGATTACATAATTAATTTTAAGCTCGTTCGAATATTCACCAAATGATTTCCCGAATCGTTTATTTACAACATAAGACAAATAAGTCGTGTTGGTTTTGATTTTTTTAGCCACATGCTGCAATGTAAAATCAGAATTTAAATATTCTAATTTACTTTCAAGTGCCAGTAATTTTTCAACTATTTTATTCTCCTTAGCTTCGTCAATACTAAGGGTTATACTCTCTTTTTTAACACTTACTTCTTCTAATTCAACAGCTGTCGATGTCTGTGCAATTTCAGCTTCGGCATTGTTTTTCTTTTCAAGATTTGCTTTAAATTCTTCAATTAAAGCATTCATTTTTTTATGTGCTTTATTCTTGTCTATTATATTTTTGATCAATAAAAAGACAATTCCCACTACCAGTAATACGTAAAATACTTTTAATGCTTTATTTAGCAAAACATCTTTTTCATATTTTTCCTGGATCACGACCATTTCGTCGCTTAGATTTCCTGTACCCAGCTTATAATTTACTTCTAAAGCTTCATTATTGAGTTTAGCCTCAGATTTCTCATAATTATCCAGGTATATTTTAGAATGTTTAAATGCTTCCTGCGGCTCATTATATATATTGTATATTTTAGCCTGATAATAATTTGATTTTAAAAAGCTTTCATCTTTTTGATTATCGATCTCTGAAACGGAATCAACCTTTTTAAAAAACACCAATGCCTTATCATACTTTTTTGTTTCATAATATAAGTTGCCTAAATTATAATTGGCAATTTTATATTCTCTGTTCAAATTATTCTGTTTTGCATAAAAAACAATGTTATAATAGGTTTTCTCAGCGTTCTGATAATCTTTTTTTATAGAATAAACGTTTCCAAGACTAATTTTTGCCTTAACATTATTAATGGGTAAATTTTGAGAATATGAAACCGTTTTTTTATAAAAGTAGGCAGCAGAATCTAATAAATACATTGAAGATTGGTTTTTCATATACCAACCTTCGTATGATGCAGCCAAAGTGAGATTATTACTGCTCTTTATGGTATTAAATTGCTCCTTTGTGTAATAGTTTTCATTATTATCAAGAAAAACATTTAACTGCTTTAAATTTTTTATGGCCAATTGATAATTCCCAATCGCTTCATTTATAATTGCAATATTACTTTTAAATTTTGCTATCTGAATTATATCTCCAATCTTAGTAGAGATTTTCATTCCTGTTTGATAGTTTTCAAGAGCTTTACTGTAGTTCTCTCTTGCTCCCTCAATCATCCCGCCATAATTATACAAGTAAGCGGTAAGCTGCGTTTTGTCTTTAGACTCAGGCATTTTATCCAGGTATTTAAATGCCAGATTATACTTTTCCTTAGATTTTGCCGTATCGTCTTTTAATTGAAGTAAATAAGCAATTGCTACATTTGCAAAAGCCAAATGTTTATAGTTCCCGGACTTTGCCATTTCATTTGCATATATTGCAGCGCTATCTCTATCAGCATTCAAATTCAGTCGAATCTTATCCTGCAATAGTAAATACTCTTGTTCTGTTAATTCTCTGTTTTGTTGAGAAAAACCCATGTTTACAACAAAAAAAAGTAAAAAAGAGATGATCAGCCTCATTCAATGTATGTTTTTTGGAATCTCAAAATTAGTTTATATATTATCAATAAACTAAAATTAATTTACCTTATTTGTGATTATTTTTTAACTAATGTATGAAATTATAACAATTTAGCTTTGTTTTGTTATATTTTTATTACGTAAATTTGTTTTGCAAAAAACTATCAAAAATGAAACCAGACTTATTTCAAGCCCCAGATTACTACAACCTTGACGATTTATTAACAGATGAACATAAATTAGTTCGCGAATCTGCACGTGCATGGGTTAAAAGAGAAGTTTCTCCTATTATAGAAGAGTATGCTCAAAAAGCAGAATTTCCAAAACAAATCATAAAAGGGCTTGGAGAAATTGGAGGATTTGGGCCGTATATTCCGGTAGAATATGGCGGTGCAGGTTTAGACCAGATCTCTTACGGGTTAATTATGCAGGAAATTGAACGCGGTGACTCTGGTGTAAGATCAACATCATCTGTACAATCTTCTTTAGTAATGTATCCTATCTGGAAATACGGAAATGAAGAACAACGCATGAAGTATCTGCCAAAACTGGCAACCGGAGAATATATGGGATGTTTTGGTTTAACAGAGCCAGATCACGGTTCTGATCCCGGAAGCATGATTACCAATTTTAAAGATATGGGAGACCATTATCTTTTAAATGGTGCCAAGATGTGGATTTCAAACGCTCCTTTTGCTGACATTGCTGTAGTTTGGGCAAAAAATGAAGAAGGCCGAATTCATGGTTTAATCGTAGAACGTGGTATGGAAGGTTTTACAACTCCGGAAACACACAATAAATGGTCTCTTCGTGCCTCTGCAACCGGAGAATTGATCTTTGATAATGTAAAAGTTCCAAAAGAAAATCTTTTACCAAACAAATCCGGCTTAGGTGCGCCACTTGGCTGTTTAGATTCTGCCCGATACGGAATTGCCTGGGGAGCAATAGGCGCTGCAATGGACTGTTACGATACTGCTTTGCGCTATGCAAAAGAAAGAATCCAGTTTGGAAAACCAATTGGAGGCACACAATTGCAGCAAAAAAAACTTGCTGAAATGATTACAGAAATCACAAAAGCACAATTATTAACCTGGCGTTTAGGTGTTTTAAGAAACGAAGGAAAAGCAACAACAGCTCAAATTTCGATGGCAAAACGCAACAATGTCGATATGGCAATTCATATCGCCCGCGAAGCCAGACAAATGTTAGGCGGAATGGGAATTACAGGCGAATACTCTATTATGCGTCACATGATGAACCTCGAAAGTGTGATCACTTACGAAGGAACACACGACATACATTTATTGATTACCGGAATGGATGTAACTGGAATTCCAGCATTTAAATCATAAACAACTATTAAATTATATACAAAATCAATATAAAAAAGCTTCTTCTAATCGGGAAGCTTTTTATCTTTGCATCAAAATTTATTTAAATGAATATTGAAACTATACACAATAGCATTCAACCACAAAAAGAACAGCTTTTAAAACACTCTCTTTACAATAAAATCCAAACGATTGACGATTTACATTGTTTTCTTCAAAATCACGTTTTTGCCGTTTGGGATTTCATGTCACTATTAAAAGCCCTTCAAGCTAAATTAACCTGTACAACAACTCCTTGGTTTGCCACTAAAAACCCGGAAACAAGATATTTAATTAACGAAATTGTTCTTGCCGAAGAAACAGATTTGAGTATTGACGGAAGAAGACAAAGTCATTACGAAATGTATCTTGAAGCAATGGAAGACTGCGGTGCAGATACAACAGAAATCAACAAGTTTTTAGACTCTGTAAATTCTCTTCATAATATTTTTGTTGCCATTAAACAAAGTTCGCTTCATCCGGAGATTAAAGCTTTTCTGGACTTTACTTTTAGAGTTATCGAAGAAGGAAAACCACATCAAATTGCAGCTGCTTTTACCTTTGGAAGAGAAGATTTGATTCCGAGTATGTTTACCGAAATCCTGAAAAACTTTCAAAAAAACCTTCCGGATACAGATTTAAGCAAACTGCTTTATTATTTCGAAAGACATATCGAATTAGATGCAGATGAACACGGACCAATGGCGATGCAGATGATTACAGATTTATGCGAAGATGACGCTCAAAAATGGAAAGAAGTAGAAGAAGTTTCAATACTGGCTTTAGAAAAAAGAATTGGGCTTTGGAACGCGATTGAAGAAGAAATTATAATGAAAACAGAAATGGTTTAAGGCCAAAATGTTATCATTTAACGTAACTATTTGTTTGAACAGCCTTACCAAATTTAAACAAATTAAAAAAAGCTTTTAGGCAGATAGTTACCTTCATACTCTCTAAATTCTGATTTTTCTAAAAGCTGGTACTTTACAATAACTTCAAAAGCAGATTAAAATATACATGAAATTAGCTAAAGAAGAATTACTGGTGATTATTGATCCTCAGAAAGATTTTACAGATTCTGAGGGATATTATGCAAAAAGGCATCCTATTAAACATATACAGCAAGTTAAAGCCAAAATAAATCATTTAACAAAAAGCCTGGATGAAAATAAATTCGTAATTATTTTCTCCAATTATCAGAAAGAACAGTTCGGAATTGGCACTTCCATGTGTATCAAAGGCACAAAAGGTCATGAAATTGATATTGACTTTGATCACTCTTCTATATTAATTTCAAAAACACAGCATAGCAGTTTTTCTTCAGAAGATTTTAAAAATTTTCTCAAAAAAAATCAAATCCGCAGAATTCTTTTATGTGGTTTTCTGGCAGAATATTGCATACGGCAAACTGCGATCGATGCCCTTCGGGAGGATTACGAAGTAGTTCTTCTAAAAGAATTAATTCAAACCGGAGATGATGTTCAAGACCGAAAACAAGAAGTTTTATTAGATTTAGAAAATCGAGGTGCTGTAATCAATAACAATCTCAATTTCGACTAAAATTGATTATGTCATGCAAGTTTCACCTTCAAAAGAATTATCGCCCTATATTAAGCATTATTTATTTTTAGATAATACCGAAACTGCTTTACAAAAATTCCGTTTATTTTCTGATGGCAATACAGGACTTGTGTTTTCTCTAAAAAACAGGCTGATTTCTGTAATTAACCAATATGACAAAAAAGAATATCTGCCCCATTCTTTTTTATACGGACAACTTAACGGGTTTAAAGACCTGTATTCTGAACATGAAATAACCCTGATAATTGTCGTTTTTCAACCCAGCGGCATAAATCAGTTATTAGGAATTCCTGCCAATGAATTTCTCGATTCAATTATTCCTGTTGAAGAGGTATTTGACCAAAAAATTACGGCTCTTGAGGAGAAATTATTCCAGCAAAACAATCAAACACGAGTTCAATTGTTAAATCTTTTTTTTACATCATTAATCAATTCAAAACCGGTCGCAAATCAAATAATAGAGCATTCTATAAACTTCATTATCTCTGGTAAAGGTCACTTCTCTATAAAGCAATTAGTAGAATTTACAGGTTATACAGAAAGGCATCTGGAAAGAAAATTTAAAGAATGTATTGGATTAAACCCAAAGAAATTCAGCAACGTTGTAAGGCTACATCATTTTTTAAAATTGCTGAAAGACAAATCTCAGGACTCCAATTTAACTCCAATTTGTTACGATGCCGGATTCGCTGATCAGTCGCATCTTATAAAAGAATTTAAAAAGCATACCGGAATTACCCCACGGGAATACTTATACAATACAGGAAAACTAACTAATAATTTGATAAAAACGTCATCCATCATAATTTAAAAATGTCGGTTTTATACAATTTATAAAATATTGCCATCGCTATTTTTGACTCAAAATTAATAGCGTACAATATGAAAAATCTAAAAATAGCCACGGCTCAGTTCGAAAATAAAAGCGGTAATAAAAACTATAATCTTTCTGTAATTGAAAAACTGTCGCAAAAAGCATCTGCTGAAGGCTGCGACGTAATTTCGTTTCACGAATGTTCCATAACCGGATATACATTTGCAAGGCATTTGACAAAAGAACAAATGCTGGAATTAGCAGAATTAATTCCGAGCGGAGAAAGCATTTTAAAATTGACCGAAATTGCTAAAAACCATAACATTGTAATATTAGCCGGACTTTTTGAAAAAGACGAAAATGATAATCTATTTAAAGCGTATGTCTGCGTTGATAAAAATGGTTTAATAGCCAAATACAGAAAATTACATCCTTTTATAAACCCTTATTTAACGCCTGGAGATAGTTATTGTACTTTTGAAATTGAAGGCTGGAAATGCGGTATTTTAATTTGTTACGATAACAATATTATCGAAAACGTACGTGCCACTAAACTTTTAGGAGCCGATATTATATTTATGCCTCACGTAACTATGTGCACGCCTTCTACCCGTCCGGGAGCTGGTTTTGTGGCTCCTCAGCTTTGGGAGAACCGCGAAACCGATCCTACCTCTTTAAGATTGGAGTTTGACGGAATGAAAGGCCGTGACTGGCTTATGAAATGGCTGCCGGCAAGAGCGTATGACAATGCCGTTTATGCAATATTTTCAAACCCAATTGGCATGGACGACGATCAATTAAAAAACGGCTGTTCTATGATTGTGGATCCTTTTGGAGATATTTTAGCCGAATGCCGCACTTTTGATGATTCTTTTGTAATGGCCGTACTTACTCCGCAAAAATGTATGCAGGCTGGAGGAAACCGCTATATAAAAGCACGAAGACCTGATTTATACCGAAATATTATTGGACAAAATCACGAACCGGAACAAAATGTAGTCTGGCTCAACTCTGATAAAAAAAACATAAATTAAGCATTTCGTCTGCTTAAAGCTGTTGAAAGATTTATCTTTGAAGATTCATTAATTTACAGAATAAAGCCCTAGTAATGGAATTTTTTAAAACTACAACTCAAGATATCGATGCTGTTTTCGATATTTACAATGAAGCAACATCTTATCAAAAAACAGTAAACAACAAAAGCTGGAGAGGTTTTGAAAGAGCATTAATAGAAAAAGAAATTACCGAAAATCGTCATTTTATCATCAAAGAGGGAAATGAAGCCGCTTGCACATTTGTACTGACTTTTAATGATTTAATTATCTGGAAAGAAGCCAGTAAAGATCCGGCGGTCTATTTACATCGCATTGCAACGAATCCAAAATTCAGAGGCCAGTCTTATGTCAAAAAAATCATAGAATGGGTTAAACAATATGCCAAAGAAAATGGCAAAGAGTACATTCGGCTTGATACGCACAGCGGTAACGAAAGGATAAACAAATATTACACCAGCTGCGGTTTCGAATATAAAGGAATAAGCACTATCGAATGGACAAACGAATTACCGGAACATTATAAAGAAGGTTCTTTTAGTCTGTTCGAGATTAAGCTTTAATATTACATTCAAACCAAAAAATCTTGAAATAATTTTTAAGTTTTTTTGGTTTGAATAAAATTGACTCTTTTAAAATCATTTTGCCTCCCAAAAACAGCGTTTAGGAGAAACAATTAAGCCTTCATCTTTAAGCATTTTCATTGCTTTATCTACTTCTTTACGATCTAGCTTCGTTAATTCCACTACTTTACCCGCATTTACAGGTTGTGCCGCTTTTTTTATAGCATCTAATACTTCATTTTTAAATTCCATAATTTTTTCTTTTTTATAAAATGCAAAAATAGTAAATATTTTCCTATAAAAATAAGTTGATTTTTAGAGATTGATATGCCTTATGCTCTTCCAAATTAATTTCAACAAAGTGTTTTTATTTCATTCTCACAATTTAAAAAAATAGGAAAAAACCTAGAATAACAAACTGCCTGTTTTCAGTAATGACGCTGTTTATTTATTATTACTGTACTTATTACTTCTAAAACAAATGCATTAAATCTAGTTGGGTTATATTTGAGTAAATGTGCAAGAAAACATGAATGAAAAAAAAATTATGCCCCCCGATGCAGCTGGTTTTCCGGAAAAAAACAAAGTAAACCATAATGACGAATTACTGCTGGTTAATAAAAAGCTTTCGCAGCAAATAGAGGAGCGAAAAAAGCGCGCAGCAGAACTCATTATTGCCAATATCGAATTAGATTACCAGAATAAAGAAAAGGAAAAACGGGCAGCAGAATTAGTTATTGCAAATACGGAACTTGCCTTTCAAAATCAGGAAAAAGAAAAACGCGCTGCAGAATTAGTTATTGCAAATGCAGAACTTGCCTTTCAAAACCAGGAAAAAGAAAAACGCGCGGCAGAACTTGCTATTGCCAACGCAGAACTTGTTTTTCAGAATCAGGAGAAAGAAAAACGTGCAGCAGAACTTGTTATTGCTAATACTGAACTTGCTTTTCAAAATGAAGAAAAAGAAAAACGTGCAGCAGAACTTGCTATTGCAAATGCCGAACTTACTTTTCAAAATCAGGAAAAAGAAAAACGGGCAACTGAATTAATACTCACCAACAATGAACTCGAAGCGTTTACTTATATTTCAAGCCATCATTTACAAGAACCTTTAAGAAAAATACAAGTTTTTACAGACCGGATAAACACAGAAGAGCATCAAAATTTAACCGATAAAGGAAAATACTATTTTGAACGCATTGAAGTTGCATCCTCTCATATGCAGGGACTTATAAACGATTTACTAACTTACTCCCGCACCCGTGTAACCGAAAAGAAATTTGAAAACTTTAGCATTAATGAAGTTGTCAATAAAGCAGTAGAAGATTTAAAAGAAGAAATAAAACAAAAAAAGGCAATTGTAAAGGTGTCTGGAAATTGCAGTGCCTATATCATTCCATCGCAGTTTCAACAGCTTATTGGCAATCTGATAAGTAATGCTCTCAAATTTTCAAAACAAGGAGAAATACCCTGTATTACGATAGAAAGTCTTTATACCAAACAAAAAACAAAGAATCTCCCGTCGTCATCTGATTACTGTCATATAATAGTCAGTGATAATGGCATTGGGTTTGAGCAGCAATTCGAAAGTCGGGTTTTCGAAATGTTTCAGCAGCTCCATAGCAGAACAGACTATAAAGGAACCGGAATTGGTCTGGCGATAGCAAAAAAGATTGTGGAAAACCATAAAGGAATAATTACGGCAACAGGCAAATTAAATCAAGGCGCTAAGTTTGATATTTATATTCCGGTAATATAAAAAAACCTCTTGCGAAATTCACAAGAGGTTTTGCAGAGAGGAAGGGATTCGAACCCTCGATATAGTTACCCATATACTAGCTTTCCAGACTAGCTCCTTCAACCACTCGGACACCTCTCTATTTTGGTCTGCAAAGAACACAAAAAAAATCGAGTTTCAAAAGTAAATTCTAAGATTAGTTTAAATGCTTTTTCTAAATTCTTCCATAAACAGCTTTACAGCCTTTTTTTGATAACCTCCAATCGTCAACATATACGAATCTCGTTTGGTAACAACTCCCGTAATTTGAATAGCTTTGAGATCATCCCAGCCTTTTAGAGCTTTCTCAGCAACGATGGTGGCCCAGTCACTGTTTTCTACCATCTGTAATAAAGCGTGAATTGAATTTAATTCGATCGAAATTTTCGGCTTCATATTGTATTTCGTAAAAAGTATTTCTACATATTCTCTTGAATTAGATCCTTTTCCCGGCAGGATAAGCGCAATATCTTCTATTTTCTTAAAAGGTATCTTATCTAAAGCAGCCAAAGAATGTGATTTAGAAACTGCCATTACCATATTTGAAGTAAACAAAGGTTCTTTCTGAATTGGAAGCTCAATTTCATGCGACGAAATAACCAAAACCAGATCCAATTCATTATTCAATAGTTTTTGTTCTAAAGCTTCTGTTGTGCCATATTCTACAACAATTTTTAGATTTTGGTAGGTTTTTGCAAAAGCATTAATCACCGGTAAAATTAAAAGTCCAAAAATATAAGTAACCCCTAATCGAAGTTCACCGCCAATCATTTCATTTAAATCTTCAATTGCCTGTTTGCCGTTTTCTACATTTTCTACGACTTTTTTAGCGTGAATTAAAAAAACCGATCCCGCTTCTGTAAGCTGTACTTTCTTTCCAATCCTTTTAAACAAAGGCATTCCGAGTTCTTCTTCCAGTTTTTTTATTTGCTGTGAAAGTCCGGATTGGGTTACAAAACACAATTCGGCTGCTTTGGTAAAATGCAGCACCTCAGCTGTTTTAATAAAATATTCGAGTTGATAAATTTCCATATTGATAAGTTTTACTACTTATAATCAGTAAAATTATTAATTTTTCTAATGAAATCATAATCCCGAACTTTGTAAAAAAATATTTCAGGTTATGTTTAAAGCGCTCCAATCAAAAAATTTCAAGTTATTCTTTTACGGTCAGTCTGTTTCTGTTATTGGAACCTGGCTTCAAAAAACAGCCGTGAGCTGGATGGTTTACAGCGTAACCGGTTCTGTTTTTCTTTTGGGACTGGCCACTTTTTTAAGCATGATTCCTTCTCTGTTTCTCGCTCCGCTGGCCGGAAGTATTATTGGCCGCTACGACAAGCACAAAACCATGATTTTATTACAGTCTCTGGCAATGCTTCAGGCTGGGGCTTTGGCTTTAATGATTTATTTAAAAATTTACAATATCAATTTTATCCTGGCTTTAAGTCTCTTTCAGGGAATTATTAACGCTTTTGATATGACCTGCCGACAAACAATGATGATTGATATTGTAGATAACAAAGAAGATCTGCCAAATGCTGTCGCATTAAATTCAACATTAAATAATTTTGCCCGAATTGCGGGACCAGCGCTTGCCGGAATCATACTGCACCACTATGGCGAAGACATTTGTTTTATTGGAAACTTCTTAAGTTACATTCCTGTTTTGATTTCATTATTAATGATGAAAATCACGCCTCATATTAAAGCGGTTGATAAATTTAAAATGCTCGAAGATTTTATTGAAGGTTTTGATTACGTTAAAAAAGAAGCCGAAATGGCCAAAATGCTTTTAATGCTGATGTGCAGCAGTTTATTTGTTATTTCATTTAATACATTAATGCCGGTATTTGCCAAAGATATTTTTAGCGGTAACGCACAAACTTTCAGCTGGTTTGAAAGTGCCGCCGGAATTGGTTCTATTTTATCTGCTATTTACTTGGCTAATCTTAAAAAAACCGATAATATGAGTAAAATAATGATCGCTGCGAGTTTATTGTTAGGATTTAGCATCATTATACTCGCTTATTCAAACAACTTAACCATAGCTCTTATCTGCATGGCTTTGAGTGGTGTGGGAATGATGGCACAAACCTCATCTATAAACATTTACATTCAAACCCAAAGTGCTGTTAATATGCGATCCAGAAGTATTAGTTATTACTTAATGGCCTATCAGGGAATGATTCCTGTGGGAAGTTTGATTATTGGTTATGTTTCTCACATCATCGGAACCAGAAATACGGTTGCAATTCAGGGAATTATCTGTATTATTTCGGTAATTGTATATGTTTATTATAAAAAATACAAATCTACAGATGAGCTCGAAACTTGTGCAGTTCCTTATAGAAATTCAAATAGTTAAATTTAAATTCCAAGTGCACACAATCTTGTCATTCAGCTGGAAAAAAGACATCTCTGTTAGAAGCTCTACAAAGATTGGCTCTTCCGGGAACGGAGTTACTCGCGAAGATTTCTAGTTCCTCGAAATGACAAACTACACGATGAAGCGAAATTTTCAATAAAAAATTCCAAATTCCAACTTTTGAGCTTACTCAGATTGGGAATTTGGAATTTTATAAATATTAGAATTTTTATTTAAAGAGAGATTTCCCCTCGAAGTGCCGTTTCAAAAACGTCTTTAAATTCGTTTTGCGGAATATTATGCCCAAGCAAATACATCAGTTTAGTGATGGCCGCTTCTGTAGTAATATCTTTTCCGGAAATAACACCCAGAGACTTTAAAGCTGTGCTTGTTTCATATTGTCCCATGTTGACACTTCCGCCGGAACATTGTGTAACGTTAACGATATGCATTCCGGAATTAATGGCTTTTTCAATTAAGTTTAAAAACCAATCTTCGGTTGGAGCGTTTCCTGACCCGTAAGTCTCTAAAACAATTCCTTTTAAACCTTTTGTCGAAAGAATCGAAGCTAAAACCACTTCGCTCATTCCCGGAAACATCTTTATAATCGCTACGTGATTGTCTAAATTTTTGTGAACAATCAAAGCCGCGCCTTCTTTTACAGGAAGAAATAAATGCGAATTTAATTTTAGATGAACACCGGATTCTACCAATTCAGGATAATTTGGTGCCGTAAATGCTCTAAAATGTTCCGCATTTACTTTTGAGGTTCTGTTTCCTCGGTATAATTTGTATTCAAAGTACAAACAAACCTCATTAATAACAGGTTTTCCGTTTTCCTGAAGTGAAGCAATTTGAATAGCTGTAATCAAGTTTTCTTTTGCATCAGTACGCAAATCTCCAATAGGCAATTGCGATCCTGTAAACACAACTGGTTTAGCTAAATTCTCAAGCATAAAGCTCAATGCCGAAGCAGAATATGACATGGTATCTGAGCCGTGCAGTACTACAAATCCGTCATAAGAAACGTAATTCTCTTCAATAATTTCTGCAATTTTCGTCCATTCTGCAGGATTCATGTTCGATGAATCTATCGGATTTTCGAATGAAACCGTTTCGATCTCACAATCTAATTGTTTGATTTCAGGAATCTTTTGAAGTAATTTTCCAAAATTGAACGCTTTAAGCGCTCCGGTTTCAAAGTCTTTGCTCATACCGATAGTTCCTCCGGTATAAATCAAAAGTATTTTAGCTTTAGATGACATCTTGGTATTTTAATTTATTGACAACCGGATTAGCATACATGGCCAGAAATCCTTGTCTTGTAACAGGATTATCGCTTCCTATACGCATTTCTAAACGACGCTCAAAAAGCGATTTTTCACTTTCTTTATACAAATGAGAGAATCGGGTTGTTTCGTTTAAAATATCGTAAGCAATAAAGTTGGTAGGCCATAATTGATAATTAGTCAAAATGGAATCATCAATAACTTGTGCCAAAGCCTGAACCTGCTTGTTTACATTATCATTTTCGGCAACAATTTTGTCAATTTCTGTATCTAAAACATCGCCAACAGAAATATGTATTCTTTTTTTAGTTCCCATGATACCGCTTAAAATGGTCATGAAATCTTCATTTTTATCTTTAACGTAAACTTCGTTGTTTGCTTCTGCCATTAATTGCGGCATTTTTAAAACATCTGTTGGGTCGTATTCGTAAGAAATAGAAACCGGAACGATCTTTAGTTTCTTAAAATAATCCATTAAGTTTTCTTCGTCAGAACCCATTCCAATCATTTTTAAAACACCTGGATTGGTTTCATCATTTCCGTCTTTTGTTCTTCCTTCTCTTTGTGCAATCCAAACCGAACGATTTTCGCGAAGCAGTAATTGTCCCATATATTCTGCCAGCAGTTTAGAGCTTTGGAGCATTTCACGAGGCGTTAATCCTCTTAAAACCAAAAAGTTTCTGTTTAATTTAGCCAATGTAGACAAGAAAGCTTTTTTAACCAGACTGTCTCCAATTGCAGATGCTGTCATGACCAAACCATGTTCGAACAGGCAAACGTTCAGCAAAGTAGTATCTAAAAGAATATCTCTGTGATTGGAGATAAACAGATAAGAAGTATTGGGTTCCAGTTTCTCGAAACCTGAAGTGGTAAGTCCTTCAGAGCTTTTTTCAAGAACCCTTTGTATTGTATTATAAATAAAATTACATTGAAAATCGCGAATCGAATGCGTTTTCTTAAGCTGTTCCTTCCAAACCTCATCTTCTACATCCGGAAATGTAAAGTTCATCATGGTTTTCATCATTGGGTGATTTACAACATCATGAAGTGCTTCATTTATTTCTGAATCATAAAACGGTCGAATGGCATCAAATCTCTGCATTATTTATATTGGTTTTAAGTGGGCAAAAGAACAAAAAAAAAATTAAAGTTTTGTAAGGCATAGGTTAAATCCCAAAAACGTCTTTTGAATTTTGCGTTGTTATTGCTGCGATCTCTTCTTCAGAGACGTCATATATATCTGCCAGTTTCGAAATTACATTGACCAGATAACTGCTTTCATTTCGTTTTCCTCTGTACGGAATAGGCGCTAAATATGGTGAATCTGTCTCCAAAACAATATGTTTTAAATCAATTTGATTTAAAAACTGATCAATTTTTCCGTTCTTGAATGTTACTACGCCGCCAATTCCTAATTTCATTTTATAAGAAATTGCCTGCTGTGCTTGTACTAAAGTTCCGGAAAAACAATGAAAAATCCCAAATAAATCTTCAGATTTTTCTTCTTCCAAGATTTCGAAGATTTCATCAAACGCTTCTCTGCAGTGAATTACGATTGGCAGTTTGTATTGTTTTGCCAGCTGAATCTGCTTTCTAAAAGCAATTTGCTGTTCTTTTAAATGTGTTTTATCCCAATACAAATCGATCCCAATTTCGCCAACGGCATAGAATTTTCGCTTAGCCAATTCGGTTTCTACATGTGCTAATTCTTCTAAGTAATTATCTTTCACGTAAGTGGGATGCAGCCCCATCATGAGGAAAATGTTATCCGGGTAATTTTTCTCTAAATCATACATAGACTGCGTAGCAGCGGCATCGATTGCAGGAATAAAAAAACGGGTAATTCCGGCATCAAGGGCTCTTTGAATCATTTCGTCACGATCCTGATCAAATTCTTCAGAATATAAGTGCGTGTGCGTATCGGTAATTATAGGTGTTGAATTCAATGGTATAATTTTAAAGTTGTCAAAATTACGACAATATTAAAAGAATACCAATTAAGTAGAGATTGGCATACGGATTTAAAGAATTCACTTTCGTGAAGGACATTTTTTTGTCATTCCTCAGAACAACATATTAAACTAAAAAACCTTTGTTAAAGTTTAAAACTTTGACAAAGGTTTACAAATATTAAGCAATCCTGAAGCTTCGGGAAAAGTGCCGCAAAAAAAGACCCCCAATTCTTTTCTAACTGCTGCTGTACCTTTCTCCCGAAGCTTCGGGATCGCTCAAAATATACTTTACTTTATTTTCCAGTTTCAATAAAAACTAAAGCTCTATCTAAAACTTCATCTTTTCCTTCCTGAATTCCTTTTATGGTTGGTTTTATTTCGATATCCGGAACAATACCTATTCTTTGCGTTTCTCTTCTATCTGGGTAATAAACTCCAATTCCGGTATATCTGGTGTGAAACGAAGCAAAATCAAGCTCGATTACATTTCCATCTGCTCCTGCAGTCTGGCTTCCAATAATCGTGGTATTACCAGCTGTTTGAAAACACATTGCCGTCCATTCTGCCTGACTTAAAGATTCTTCGTTAAGCAGCACAATGACTTTTCCCTTATAATTGTCTTTGTTTTCAGATCCACACTTTGATCCTTCTGTCCATTTGAATTTACCGGGATAACTAAAATCCGGATGTGTATAAATGGCAAATTTTTCTTCATGCGCGTTTAAAAAATTAGCGATATCATTATATGTCCCTTGGGGATAATTCCTCATGTCAAAAACAATCGCTTTAGTTGGTCTTAATTTTTCAATCATATCTGGAACATTAGCACTTTTAATGCGCCCCATATCTACGTATCCAATATTATGGTCTAAAACTTTAAATTTTTCCTTTCTCTTTTTAGCTCCTTTTTTAAATTCATTTCTGTGAGAATCATGATAATTGTACCATGTCATTGCTTTTGTTGTATACTTACCGTCTTTTAAAAATTCTACATCAACTTTTTCTGAGTTGCTGTTTAAAATTTTTCTAACCAATTTTCTTAAAAGGATCGGTTCGTTTGAAGCTCCAAACAAATCTCTGTATTCTGAAATGTAAGCTGCAATTGTTTTATTATTTACTTTTGTAATTACATCGCCTACTTTTATATCATCGGCCTGCGCCAAACTATCTGCAAGAATTTCAGTAACCACCATTTTGTTATCAATTATTCTGCAGTCAGCAGGGAAAAACCTCCTGCTTTCTTCAAATTTAGAATTCTTATATAGGGCAAATTCAACATGACTATCATCAAGTTTAGAGGCTGTTTTGCGTACTGCTGTAAAAAATTCATCTTCATTTTTCGCTTCAAGAACCAAAGGAAACATTTGCTTAAAAGTTTCATCCCATTTCTGATCCATTTTATATTTATACGGAAAGAAATATTCAACTAAATTCCAATACATAAAATACCATAAGATTCTGGAGTTCTTATCATCAAACTTCAGATTAAAATAATTTCCGTTTTTAAGAGGGTTGTATCCTGGTCCTATTTCTTCATCAGTTTGAAACCTATTATCCTCAATAAATTTTAATTTCTTAGAGAGTTTCTTAGAAAACAGCTTATTACTGAACCAGCTTAAATCGAAGTTTTTATCAAAATACTCAACATCTTTTGGTGCCGGAATTGGTGCAATTTCTTTTATTGGTCCAAGTTCGTCGATCCAGTTTTCCAGAATTAATGAAAATTCCTCTTTGGTTTGGGCTTTTTCTATTTTAGGTAATTTTTCTAAAAGCTGTACATCCCAATTTACTTCTCCGCCTGCCACTTTTGGATGGTAATATTTTAAGAAACCCCAGACTTTGCAGGTCGCAGTAAACTTTTCGGTTTCGGTTATTTTAACCGCACTAAAAATGGTTTGAGAAAATACAATAAAAAGAAATAAAGTAATTTTTTTCATTAATTGGGTTAATTAGATCTGGATTGTTTTTAAGTAAGTTCCTATAAAACAAAATCGAATTTAGAACTAAAATTCCAAATTCGATTGAGGTTTCCCGTAAAGGGAGTAAATATTTTAAGTAAATTTAATCCAGTTGATTTAAAAGTTCCTGAACCTGATCGTAGTCTTCATAATCTTCAGAAATCGTTTCCAGGATTTTTTTACAGGCTTCGTAATCTTTTTGTTTTAATTTCGATAACGCTAAATACCAAACTGCTTTCTCTTTATAAACAGAAGTTCCGGCTTTCAGCTCATTAAAAATTGCTTCGGCTTTTAAATAATGGCTTTCTTCTAATAAAGAAACACCATAAAAAAACTGAATTTCGGCTGTTTTTTGTTTCTGCAAAACGGTTTCAAAAAGCGGAATTGCAGTATTGTATCTTTTCTTGTTGTAAGCCGTTTCGGCCTCTTTCAAAGTCTCGTTGATCGTTCCTCTAACTGCAAAAGATGCTTGCTCCGGATTATTATAATCTCCAAAAACCGGATTTTGATTGTAATTAAAAAAGAACAAGCCAAACAGAACCGCAACCGAAGCTGCAACTGCCAGGTACCAAGGTTTTAAGCCTATTACTTTTGGTTTGTTGTTGAAATGTTTGTTTGAAATAGCGGCCACGTTTTGCTTGAATGCTTCTCTTTCCTGTTCAAATCCAAACTTGTTTGCTAACTGAAACTGCACGTTTTTGAATGTCTCAAATTCCGATGCGAATTCAGAATCCTCCAACAATTGTTTTTCAAAATCATTTTTAGCATCAATCGTTAATTCGCCTTGAAGATATTGATCAAATAATATATAGCGTTCTTCATTCATGACTAATTGTTTTTTAAAGATTTAAAGTTTTTTGCTTCCTGAATCCATTGTGTTAACTGGCCCACGCATAACGATTTTTTCTTGCGGACATAACCGTACGTTACATTTAGTTTTTCGGCCACTTCTTCCATCGATTTAATTTCAAAACTCAACTTTAAAAGCTCTTTACATTTCTCTCCTAATTTTTGAAACATGGTATCAAAAAGCTGTTGTTTTTCATCAAACTCTTCGGTTTGGCCTATTAACTCGTGCGCAGATTCATTCATAGATACTGCATCTTCAATAATTGTTACCCCTTTATTGGATGTTTTTTTGAGCTCGTTAAGCCACTTTCTTTTGCACAATAAAAAAAAGTAAGCATCGAACGGACAAGTTAATGTGAGCGAATTGCCTTTGGCCTGATTAAAAAGCAAAATCAAAATTTCCTGAACCACATCCTGCGCCTGGTCTCTATCTCCAGAATTGTTCATTACAAACATGACGACTTTAGGAACAAACTTTTTATATATAGACTGAATTACTGCCGAATCGTTTGAGGCAAGGCCGTCAATATAAATTTGGTCAGGATGTACTTTGTTTTTATCCATAAAAAAACTTTTAATCAGATAAAGTTAAAAAAGAATCTTAAATAAATTTCAAATAAAAGGGTAACAATTAATAATTGCAGTTGATATAAGGGAACAAATATCTTTTAAAAGAGTTAAAACTTAAGAGAAAATGGAAACGTATCAATTTACAAACGAAAAGACTTTAGCACAATTTCACGAAATGATTTCTGCCAAAACCCGAAATGGTTTTGTAGTCGTAGAACATAACGAAAAACTGCCGTATGTTGTTTTATCCAAAGAAAAAAAAGCCATTAAACATTCTTTCCACTTATTGCTTACCTGCCTTACTCTCGGACTTTGGGCTCTTGTCTGGATCTATTTAATTGTTACGCTTTCGCAGAAGAAAAGCATTCTCGTAGCTGTTGACGAAGACGGAAATCTGTTTGAAGACAAATGTCTTTCGGCATAAATAAAAAAAATTAAAAAACAGGGGTAACAAAATACTAACCTCCAACATCTATCAATATAATAATCATTAAAAACCAGAAATTATGAACACAAATTTTAAAACAATCGGACTTTTATTCCTTTTACTAATTTCTTTTGTAAGCTGCGATAACAGCGATGTTGATGACAGCGGCAGTATCGTGCTTCCTCCAACTTCGGAAGCATTTAAAAGCATAAGTACAAAAGGAGTAAAAAGAAATACGCAGAACTTTACTATCACGGCCGGAAATGGTGTCGTAACCCTAACTTCTGCAAAAGGTGTAAAATTAAGCATCAACGGAGACTGTCTTACCAAAAACGGAAATCCTGTAACCGGTCAGGTTGATATTGAATATATCGAACTTTTTGACAAAGGAAATATGCTGGTAACCAACAAACCAACAATGGGAATTACTGCTGACGGAAAGAAAAATCTTTTAATTTCCGGTGGAGAATTTTTCATCAAAGCAACACAAGGCGGTGTTGAACTTCAAACTTCATGTTACATGAATATGATTGTGCCAACTGCTTTAACTGATGGTTTGGATAATGCTATGACTTTGTGGACTGGTGTAATTGATGATAAAGGAGAATTGGCCTGGAGAGATGCAAAAGCAAATGCTGATGGAACCGGTGGTAAAGGCGGTGTACAAGGCGAAGGAGCCAATTACTATGTAACTTTTGGGAATTTTGGATGGACAAATGTTGACCGTTTTTACAGCGATCCGAGACCAAAAACAACTCTTTTGGTAAAAGCACCAGACGGATACGATAACAATAACAGTGCTGTTTACCTTTCTTATGACGGCGAAGGAACAAATGCACTGGCAAAATTAGATACTTATACGCCTGCAGGATTATTTAGCGAACACTATGGCCAAATTCCAGTTGGATTAAAATGTCACGTGATTTTTGCGACAGAATCTAATGGACAATGGAGATATGCGATTAAAGCCGTAACCGTTGCTGCCAACGACGTTTATACTTTTACCCTTGCCGAAACAACAGTCGGTACCGAAGCTCAGCTTGTTGCTGCAATTAATGCCATTCAGTAACTTTCAAATGCTTTTTTAAGAAAAAGTGATGATTTGCTCATCACTTTTTTTTACATTTAATCCTGTTTTAAGATTGATTCTGATGATTTTAAGACTAAAAACTATCTAGTTATGAAACCACAACTGTCTGTTTTCTTTATTCTATTCTCTATTTTATGTATTGGACAAACCAAAGTAAAAGACACCATAACCCGAAGAGCCACTATTGGTTTTATCCAGAACGGAAATGCCGTTACTTTTAAACCCGAAACACCGCCGCTGATTCCTATTGCAGGTGCTCCTAAACCCAGTTATTCTTATTTATGGGAACTGGGAGACGGTCATTACAGCAAAGAAGCCGAGCCTAAACACGTTTATAAAAAGAAAGGAACGTACACCACGAGGTTGGCTGTAACGAACAATTACGACAACGGAAAACCACCGGCAACACGACCGAAAAAAGTAGCTGTAAACGACATTACGGATAATAATTATAAAGACATCGCTTCTATCGCAGATCAAAATGGTTTTGCAATTTTAAAAAACTGCGATCCCATTCCGGAGCAGGAAATGGTAGTCGTAGTGAGTTATCAAAATATGGAGAATTATGTGGCAAACGGAAAGCTTTATCTTTTTTATAATGAAAAGCAATTTAAAAACAACAACTTTGAATTAAGCGATTTTAGAACTTACGCAGGCGAACGCGAAGTAAAAGAAAACTTAGTCGCTGCCGTTGATGACCTGGACGACTCTAATAATTTTGTGGCTTCTGCCGAAAATAATTTTAAACTAAAAAAATACCGAAATACAACTACCGAAGAAGACCTCGATGCTTCGCTTTTAGACGCTCATAAAACGTATCATAATGTTTCTGTTTTAGAATTTGATGATGCCAATCCGGGAGAAACACGCAATGTTTTTTATACATTTAAAACAACTCCTGAAATGATAAAAGATACCAGCGCAACGGTTACCATGCGCGGGATTTTTGTTCCTAACAGAAGCTATAAAAACCATAAGATTAAAAACCTTGAAATGGAAATCGTAACATCTCACGATCCAAATAAAATGGGCTCTAACGGACGTTTTATGAATTACAGACTGGTGCGTTTTAAAAGGGTAAATTTTAAAACCCGCTTTCAGAACAATGGCGAAGGTCCGGCGAGAAAAATTCGCTTAGAAACGGATATTCCGGATATGTTCGATAAAAAAACTTTTCAGATTGAAAGCATGTATCCAGAATGCCCAATCTGCCCAAAAGGCGAAGAACCAACCGTAAGTTGCCTTGATACTATCATCAAGCAGAAGCAAATTATATTTACGTTTAAAAATATTTATCTGCCGGGAACAGAGCAGAAAAATGTAAAGGAAAAAGACAGTACAAAAGGTTTTGTAAAATATTCGATGAAATTTGGCGAGGATTTTCACAAGGTAAAAACCAAAAGCCGTACTTCGATTATTTTCGATAAAAACGAACCTATTATAACAAACTATGCCACTACCCGATTCCTGCCCGGAATTTCGGTTGGCGTAAAGGCCGGGTATAATTTTTATCCGGATTTGGACAAATCGACAAGTTATTTTGTGGGCGCAACAATTTCGCCTTTTAAATCGTATCGTTTTTACTGGCAGGTTGAATGGGTCAATGCCTTAAATCAATATGATAGTGCCATAAATGTGGTGGATCAATTCAATACCAATGCAAACGGAACCAGACAGCTGGTACGCACCACTACTGCAACTGAAAACAAGAATATCAATTGGGAAGTTCCGGTTTTGATTCGCTACAACATTAACAATTATATTGGAATTGGTGCAGGAATTCAGGCGAATATCAATGTCTCGCAAGAACAAAACCAGCATATAAAAATTGATACTTATGAGGGCGATAAAGGAAACTTTTTAATCGATACAAGTACAACAAATAATACTATAAAAACTTCTTTTGCTGATTTTAAAACAGGCCTTTTGTTTGATTTAACGGCAGGTTTCGCCAGAATTGGGCCAAGTTTAGGCGCGCGTTATGTAATTAATTTTGAACAAAACTTTAATTATTTTCAAGTGTATGGAATCTGGAAATTTTAGTTTTTTGATAAACCACATAAGTGATATAAGTTCATATTAAAAGCCTTGTCTTAATGTATTTATAAATAAATTTCAACTTATATTACTTTAAAATTAGCTTTAAACTATACGCAGCAAATTAATTTAAACTTATATCATTTATATGGTGAAAAAAAATAAAACATGAACTTATATCTCTTATATGGTTTAATCTTTCTTTTTCTGAATCTGAATGTTTTTGGACAGCATCAGGAAGATAAAATATATAATGTCATTGATAAGTTCGCTGCTCATCCTTCTGCGGAAGCGTTACAAAATTTAAGCGCTGCAGAAGCTGATTTTTGGAGAAATTCAAAACCAAAAACCAAAGATGAATTGCTGGCCATTGTGGTTTTAAACTGCAATAAAGCGTATTATGAAAACCAGTTTGGACAGACTCAAAATGCGATTTCGAGTTACGAAAAAGCCTGGCAGATTTATCAAAAACAAAAACTCGGTGATTACGATATAATTGAATTCTGCCTAAAACCTTTAGGGAATTTATATACCGTTCTTTGCGATTATGACAGCGCCGAAAACACCATAAAACAATACTATTTTATTGTAAATACTTCTAAAAATTATCCTGATGCGCAAAAACAAAAGTTTGCTGCGATTTTAAATTTATCTAATGTTTATCAGAGTTCCGGCAAAATTTCTTTGGCAATTGAAGTTTTAGAAAATACGCTGAAAACAGAGAAATTATCTAATTCTCAGAAAGGAATTTTGCTGAATAATCTTGGAAATAATTATTGGTTAAATTCTAAACAATTCATTAAAGACGCGCTTCAAAATGCCGAAAAAGCATTTCAATCTTCAATAGAATATCTGAAAAACGAAAAAGGCCAAACCGAAACTTTATCCAATTCTTATCGCAATTTAGCTTCAATGAACCGACAATGGCAACGATTTGATGTGGCCGATCGTTATATGAAGATGGCCGAAAAGTTATTTTTAGAAAAGAAAAATCCCGAGCCGAGAAAATTGGCTAAACTCTATTATGAAAAAGCTTTATTGTTTTTTGATGAACAAAAATACGATGAAAGCGAAAAACAGATTTCGGCAGTTTTTAAAATTCTGATTCCGAATTACAATTCAAAAAATAGTCTTCCAAACCAAAATCAATTATATGCTGAAACGGTTTTAGTCGATGCATTCGATTTACAGGCGGAAATTTTAAAACTGAAAGATCCTAAAAAAGCGTTGAAGGCTTTTGAACTTTCCTTTTATATAGAAGATTTATTGATGAATAACCTGGTTTACGAAAACTCGAAAATCCTGATGCAGCTGCGATCCCGAAACCGTACCGAAAAATGCATTACAATTTATGATGAATTGTTTAAAAAGGAAGGCAAAACAAAATATCTGGAAGAAGCTTTTCAGTTATCCGAAAAAACAAAATCGGGCATTTTAAAAGATTATCGTTCGAATATTAAAAACGCTTCCGCGGAAGAAAAACAGCTTTTGCAAGAGCTTCAAAACTCAAATAATGCTATTTTAAAAGAACAGCAAAAAGGAGATTTGGCAGCTATTTCGAAGATAAACCAACTTATAAAAACGCAAAATAATTTAATGCTTTCGCTGAAAAAAATTCAGTCTGAAAATCAAAATTATGTTCCAGAAAACTGCGATTTAAAAGCATTATTTTCAAAATTAGAAAATGATAAAGCCATGATGGTTTATTATTTTATGGGTTCTGAAAAATTATATTTTTTCATTTTACAAAACAATCGAATTTCCTTAAATAATATCAACATAACTCATCTTGGAATTCCCAGAATTGCCCAATTTATTGATTATTTTAATACTGCTGATGCTATTACAAACGATATTTCCGGCTATAACCATTACGGAAAAGACGTTTATGATTTATTAAAACTGCCAGGAAATGCTATTTATCAAAACCTCATCATTGTTCCTGACGGAATTTTAAATTTTCTTCCCTTTGAAGCATTAATTACAGAAGAATCAAACACAACGAATTTTGCCAAAATGCATTATTTGCTTAATGAGTTCCAGATTGCTTATAATACTTCGGCGAATATTTATCTGAATTCTAAACCTGTTTCAAAATCTAAAAAAACAGTTTTGGGCGTTTTTCCGGTTTTCGAAAACACCCCTTTTGAATTGAGTTACTCGAAGAGAGAATTAGAATCGATCAGGAGTAATTTTAAAGGAAAATATTTAGAGAATTCAAATGCGACGTTTAGTAATTTTAAAAATAATGCCGTTAACTATTCTATATTACATTTGAGTACACACGCTTCATCTGGCGATATCGAAATGCCGGCGAGTATTAAATTTTACGATCAGGAAGTCCTGTATTCAGAATTGTACAATCTGCATATAAATCCGGATTTAGTCGTTTTAAGTGCCTGCGAAACCGGAATTGGAAAATTATACAAAGCCGAAGGTGCAATGAGTGTTGCGAGAGGCTTTCAGTTTGCGGGCGCTCAGAATCTGCTGTTTTCTTTATGGAAAGTAAACGATTTTACAACTTCGGTTTTCATGTCGGATTTTTATCAAAATGTCAAAAATGATGTTTCTTATTTTGAAGCGAATACGAATGCAAAGCTTGAATATTTAAAAGATAAATCTATTCCGAATGCGAAGAAATCACCTTATTATTGGAGTTCATTTGTGTATTACGGCTCTATTTCGTCCGAAGAAAAATCAGGAAATTATATCTATTATGTAATTAGTTTTTTGGTTGTAATTGGCTTATTTTTGGTTTTCAATCCTTATCGAAAATGGAAAATCTTCACGAAGTTCTCAAAAAAGAGAATTACAAAAAAATAAAATTTAAAGTTACCAAAACGCAGCATCTTTCTATAAAAGCCAAGATTAATGGTATTTCAGGAAACTTCATTTTAGATACGGGAGCTTCAAACACCTGCATTGGGTTTGAAAGTATCGAACGTTTTGAATTATCTGCAAAAAAATCAAAAACAAAAGCATCTGGCGCCGGCGGAAGCGGTATGGCAACACAGATTTCTTCTCAAAATAAATTACAGCTTGGAAGCTGGAAAAACAAAGATTTCAGCATTGTAATTTTTGATCTTTCGCATGTAAATGAGGCTTTGGAATCCTTTAAAACTAAACCTGTTCACGGAATAATTGGTGCCGATGTTTTATTGCAGGGAAAGGCAATTATTGACTATTTTAACCATTATTTGTATTTGAAATAATACTGAAAATTTCAATAAAAAAACTCCAATTCAATACAGTTTAAGCTTCAATTATTTAACAATAAATCTTTTATATTTAAGTAAGAATCTATTTTTCGTATATATTTGTTACTCCAATTAACAAACCTATACGTATGAAAAAAACTCTACTTTGTTTTCTTTTTCTCTTTGCGACAAATCTATTTTATGCCCAGGTTGGCACAATAGAGCATTGTTTTGGAGATAATTTCTTTGATTTAACGGTTAATAATTCTCTTTTGCTTGGCAATTTAAATCCGGCAGAAACCACTATTAGTTTTCATTTAAGTCAGGATGATGCTAATAATAATGCTAACTTAATTTTACAGCCAACGCAATATAATAGTTCAGCGCCATCTAAAACAATTTATGCCAGAATTGACAATAAGGGAACGGTTACTACCAATTATTTTGATCTAAAAATATATGAACCGTTAACCATAACGCTGCCTCTTAAAACCGATGTTAGCTGTTATGGGATGAACAATGGCCGTATATTCGTTCCTGTCTCCGGAGGTAAACTCCCTTATGCATATAGCGTAAACAATGGCCCTTATACCGTTTATAATTCCGGCAGCAACCTGCAATTAGAAAACTTATCTGCAGGAGTTTACACTATTCAAGCAAAAGATGCATTAGGTTGTCCAAGTCAGCCTTATGTAGTACAAATAGAACAGCCAAATGTTTTGATGGCAAATACAACTGTTGAGAATCAAAATACAATTATGGTTAATGCCACAGGAGGAAGACCAGAATATAGGTACTCTTTGAATGATGGAAATTATCAATTGAGCCCCTATTTCCCTAACCTGCAGCCCGGTACATATCATATACTTGTGAAAGATGTTAACAACTGTATATGTCAAGCCCCTACTGCAAAAATTTCTCCCCCGCTTGTTGCTGCGGTAAACGTTTCACCTGCTACCTGTAATCGCTTAGGTATGATTACCGTTACACCCGTTGGAGGAAATCCTTCTTATGTTTATTCTATCAATGGAAGCAATTTTTCTGCTTCAAATGTGTTTTTTGATTTACCGGCAGGAAATTATGTTGTAAAAGTTCGTGATGTACAAAATACTGAAATTAGTATTCCAGTAGTAGTTTCAACTGTAAATCCACCAATGTTAGTTCTTTCTGAATTGCAGGATGTAAATTGTGCGGGAGCAAAAAATGGATCGGTAAAATTATCCGCAACAGGTGGAGAAGGTCAATATTTTTATTCTCTGGATTCAGTAAATTTTCAGACTGGTAATACTTTTAACAACTTAGCAGCCGGCACCTATACGGCTACTGTTAAGGATGGCTTTAGCTGTATATCAAACCCATTAAGTTTTACAATAACTGAACCTGAACAATTAAAAGTTGAAGCATCAGTCGCTAAATTTGTTGACTGTGTGAGCAATGCCACTATAACAGCCACGGCTTCTGGAGGCTTAGTGCCTTACAAATATTCTATTGATGGCATTACTTATTCAGACAATACTACTTTTCCTGGTATCATTCCTGGTACTCATTCCATATACGTTAAAGATCAAAATGGCTGTGTTTCTTTTAAATCCATAACTGTTAATCAATATGTGCAAAGTCCATCTATTGTTACGGTAACTCAAATTTCTTGTATAAATGAAAAAGGGTCTGTTACCGTTCAGGGAACCAGCGGAAAACTCCCTTATCAATATTCATTAAATGGTCAGGCTTTTGGGACAAACAATGTATTTACTAATTTAGTCCCTGGTAATCACACCATTACCACAAA
Source organism: Flavobacterium johnsoniae (assembly GCF_001879205.1). Taxonomy (GTDB): domain Bacteria; phylum Bacteroidota; class Bacteroidia; order Flavobacteriales; family Flavobacteriaceae; genus Flavobacterium; species Flavobacterium johnsoniae_A. Next base: position 474,005 of record NZ_MLFK01000005.1, on the reverse strand, counting down.
AGATAATAATGGTTGTTTAACAACAGATGTAGTTACAATTATCTCTTTTAATCCTTTAGCAATAAGTGCAATTTCAAAACAGGCAACCTGCTATGGATCAGCTGACGGTTCTATTGAGATAAATACCCATGGAGGAAAATTCCCATTTACTTATTCTTTGAGAAATGCTTCAGGCATACCAATAGCTGCTCCACAAAATTCAAATATATTTAATAATTTACCTGCGGGAGTTTATAATGCAGAAGTTCAAGATGCAAATGCATGTTTAGTATCTTTACAGATGTTTGTTGCAGAACCTGCAATTTTGCATTCAACAGTCAATGTAGACAATCAAACAGTTACTATTAATGCAACGGGTGGAAGTGGTAAATATTTATATTCAATAGAGTACTTTGGAAATCGACAATCCAGTAATATTTTTACAAATGTAAGTTTTGGAGATCACGAAGCTTATGTAATAGATGAGAATGGATGCTTTAATTTAGTTTATTTCACTGTAAATCCACCATCTCCCTTAATTAATGGAAAAAGCATTTTAAATATAGAATTCACACCAGGACAGACTTTAGGTGATCTTGTTCTTGAAGGTCAAAATATAAAATGGTACAGTTCTCCAAACTCCACATCTGGAAAATCACGTAAAACTGCCGAAACTACCTTACCTTTAACAACCGTTTTAGTTGACGGAACTACGTATTATGCCTCACAAACCATAAACGGAATTGAAAGCAAAGAACGTCTTGCGGTTACGGCCAAAGTAAACGTCTCTCTTTCTACGGAAGATTTTGTGCTGCCTAATTTTAGATATTATCCCAATCCGATTCAGCATGTATTGAATATCAGCAATTCTTCAACTATTGAGGATATTGAAATAATTTCTGTTTCGGGGAAATCTATTTTAAGTAAAAAAATAAACAATACACAATCTGAAATTGATTTATCGAATATTGCTTCAGGCTTTTATTTCTTAAAAGTAAAATCAGAAGGAAAAACCAAAACAATTAAGATTGTGAAAAAATAACGGAATTAAATTTCAATACAGAAATCCAAATTCCAAAACATAAAAAATCCCAAACTCCAATTAAGGAATTTGGGATTTTTACTTTTACCAATTTCTCCTGAAGTTCAGGATTGGAATTTGGACCCGAGCGATAGCGAACAGGCGAAGCAATTTCAATATTAAGATTTAAATCTTAATGAGTATGTTTCGGATTAAAACCGTCTTCGCTTAATTCTGTATGCTCATAATCAGCAACCATTTCAGCCTCGTAATCGATTTTTTCTCCTTTCGAGAATTTATGAATAATTTTCTCCATGATATTATAAATTACAGGAACCACAATTAAGGTTAGGAATAAAGAAGAAATTAATCCTCCGATAATTACCCATGCCAAACCGTTTTTCCATTCAGCTCCAGCTCCAGATGCTAACGCAATAGGGAACATACCAAATACCATCGCAATTGTAGTCATCAGGATCGGACGTAAACGAGCGTGGTTTGCCTGAATTAATGCCGTTCTAATCGATTCTCCTGCTGCTCTTCTTTGGTTCGTATAATCGACAAGCATGATCGCATTCTTACACACCAGACCAATCAACATAATAATACCTAAGATTGTAAAGATATTTAATGAGTTGTTTGTTAAGGCCAGAGCCAGCATCGCTCCAATAAACGAAAGCGGGATAGCAAATAATACAACAAACGGGTGAACGAAACTGTCATACAAACTCACCATTACAAGGTAAACCAAAATAATAGCGGCAAGTAAAGCGATTCCCAGAGTACCAAATCCTTCTGATTGGTTTTCCTGGTCACCACCCCAAATATAATTTACTCCAGCAGGTTTCTCTAACTTATCTAGTTTAACCTGCCATTGCTGAACGATTGTTCCTGATGGAACCCCAACGTTTTGTCCCTTTACAGTTACCGATGCAGATTTGTCTCTACGCTCTAACTGGCTAGGTCCGGAACCTTCTGTAATGTCTGCAAACTGAGATAATTTAATTTGCTGTCCGGCTGTGTTTACAAAAATAAGGTTACTTACGTCAGTAATACTTTTTCTGTCGAATGCATTGTATCGAATGTTGATATCGTATTCGTATTCTCCAGCTCTGTATTTACCGTCTGTATTTCCACTAAATGCAGTTTGCATCGTTAAACCAACTGTTTGAAGTGTTAATCCTAGAGCAGCCATTTTATCACGGTCAACTTTTACATTAATTTCAGGATTTCCGTCTTCAACTGTTAATTTAATCTCTGTTGTTCCTGGAATTGTACGTAATTCTGCTTCCGCTTTTTTAGCAAAAGCCATCGCTGCCTCTGTTGAAGGACCTGTTACGATTAATCCTAATGTAGCATCTTCTGCTGTACCTAAGATACCAACCGGAACTGTTTTTACTTTTGCTCCAACTAATACTTTTTCAAGTTTACGTTTAATTTTTGCTGCGTAAACATTTGCATCATCTGTACGATCTTTTTGCTCGATCATTTTTACGTCGATCTCAGCTTTATATGCTGTAGCTTGCGACGCTCCAAATCCTTCACTCGTTTGTCCTACAGTAGTAATTTGACTATGAACGTATTCTTGATTTTTAAGGAATGCCTCAGCTTTTTGAGTCATAAAGTTCGTTTGTTCTAACGAAGCGTCTTTAGGCATTTCAATCTGAACCAGGAACTCCCCACTATCAGATGAAGCAAAGAACTCCCCTCCAATGAAACCACCTCCCATTAATCCTACTGTCGAAACTAAGAATAATACAATTACTACAATGAAAGTTTTGATATAATGATCTAAACACCAAGTTAATAAATTAGAAACCCAGTTTGTGAAACGTGTTAAATAATCTTCAAAACCAAGAATAATTCTTCCAAATAAATTTTTCCCTTCAATATGTTCTAATTTTCCGAAACGAGATGATAACCAAGGAATAATAGTAAATGAAGCTAAAAGCGAAAGCATTGTTGAAATAATTACCGTAACACAGAATTGTGTAATGATATTAGATACTAAACCAGAACTCATCGCGATTGGAAGGAATACCACCACAATTACCAATGTAATCGAAGTAACGGTTCCACCAATTTCAGCCGTTCCGTCATAAGACGCTCGGATTCTGCTCTTACCCATCTCCATGTGCCTGTAGATGTTTTCCAATACCACAATCGCGTCATCGACCAGAATACCAACAACAAGAGATAAACCAAGTAAACTCATTAAGTTTAATGTGTACCCCATTAAATAGATACCAATAAATGTTGCAATTAACGATGCCGGAATCGAAACCATTACAATCAATGAGTTTCTAATACTATGCAGGAAGAACAACATTACAAATGCTACCAGAACTACCGCAATTAATAAATCGTGAACCACAGAGTCTGCTGCTTCAAGAGTAAATACGGTACTGTCTTTTGCAACTTCAAGTTTTAACTGATTTGCTTTATAATCTTTTTCAAGCGTTGCAATTGTTTTTAATAACTGCTCACTTACCGCAACGGCATTTGCATCAGATTGTTTTACGATTTGTAAAACAATAGCGCTTTTTTGATCTACACGAGATATTTTCTCGGCAACTTTTTGAGTATCCTGAACATCTGCGATTTCACCTAAACGAATTTGAATTCCGTTTTGAGAAGAAACCACTAAGTTTCTTAATTCGTCAACACTTCTATATTTACCTGCTAAACGAATTAATATTTTTTGGTTACGCGTCTGGATGTTTCCTGTTGGGAAATCTAAATTCGAACTTAAGATAGTCTGCTGAACCTGAGGAACAGAAAGTCCGTAACCCTGCATTTTTACAGCGTCAAGGTTTACCTGAATTTCACGCTCCGAACCACCAATAATATTTACCTGAGCGACCCCTTGTACACGAGATAAAATAGGCGCAATTTTTTTATCAATTAAGTCATAAAATGCGGCTTCGTCCATTTTACCGTTGGCTCCAAGTGTCATAATTGGTAAATCACTCAGAGAGAATTTGGTTAGCGAAGGCGTTTCAGCATCGTCTGGTAAATCACTAATGATGGCGTTTATTTTTCGCTGCGCATCATTTAAAGAAAAATCGACTTTTGCATTTGATGTTAAAGTAATCGAAACGATAGATAAACTTTCGTATGACTTTGAGTCAATTTTCTTAACATTTTCTAAGGAAGCAATCGCATCCTCGATTTTTTTTGTCACGGTATTTTCTACCTCACTTGGAGAAGCTCCCGGATAAATAGTAGAAATTGTAATAACGTTTTGTTCAAATTTCGGGATCAGCTCATAGCCTAGCTGGCTGTAACTGAACAATCCACCAAGAGTCAGAATTGTAAACAATACAATTACTAACGACGGACGTTTTATGGATATTTCGGCTAATTTCATATTTTTTTAATGCTATAGGCTTTAGGCTGTAGGCTTTAAGCTTTAAGGTTTAATTTCATATTTTTTAAGTGCTATATGCTTTAGGCTGTATGCTTTAAGTTTTTGAATTGCTTATTGCCTATAGCTTATCGCTTAAAGCTTACTTAATAATTTCTATTGTATTTCCGTCTTGTAAGTTAATCTGACCTGTAACAATTACTTTTTCTCCATCAGATAATCCTTTGATAACTTCAACTTTATCACCCAAAATTCTTCCTGCAGTTACTTTTCTTAATTTTGCAACTCCATTTTCAGCAACAAAGATTTCGTTACTGCTTACACTTCCTACGAATGCATTTCTAGGTACAACCATTAAGTGTTGTTTTTGTTGGTTTGATGCAAAGTTTGCAGTTCCGTACATACCTGCTTTTAGGTCGTTGTTAGCATTATTTGTGATTTCAATTTCAACCGGAAAATTTAAAGATGCATCAGCTTTTGAAGCAATGAAAGTGATTTTTCCTGAAAAAGATTTATCAGGATAAACACTAGCCGTTACATTAATAGTATTACCCACTTTTAAACTGGCAACCTGATTTTCATTTACTGTAACTACTAATTTTAACTTAGAAACGTTTACGATATCAAATAATGCAGTTGCCGGCATTCCTGCTAAAATTGATCCTGGCTCAATATATTTTTTATTGATAAAACCATTGATTGGCGCTTTTACTTTAGTGTCGCCAACATTAATGTTAGCTTGTTTCAGGTTAGATTCAGCATTTGTTAAAGCTAGTTTTGCCTGATCCAATTGTTGTTTTGTAACACCGCCTGTTTTAAAAGCATTCTCGTATCTGCTGTAATCTGATTTTGCATTTTGATAAGCAGCCTGAGCTTGTTGAGCACTTACATTAATGGCATCGCCTCTCATTGTTAGCAACGTCTGACCTACTCTTACATAGTCACCTTCTTTAGCTAAAACACTGATTACTTTTCCAGATTTTTCTGCAGAGAAAGTCAATTCCTGAATAGGCTGAAAGTTTCCGTTTGCAACGAAATCTAATGAAACTTCTTCTGTTTTTACATCAGAAACTTTTACTGAAACTGCTGCATTTTTTTCGGCAACGATATCTGTTTTTGCCTTGTTTTCTTTCTTATTATTATTTAAGACATATCCAATCACACCCAGCGCTGCGATTATGACTACGATTGTTATAATAGTTTTCTTCATTGTAATTAGTTATTTAGTAAGAGATTTAAGTTCGCCTTTTGATTTGATTAGAGATATTTCGGCAATTTTATAATTTAAAACTGCTCTTGTATAATTATTTTGTGCTTCAAGTGATGCATTTTCAGCATCCAATAAATCGGTTAAAGATGCTAATCCCTGAAGATAATTGTTTTTGGTATTGCTAAGGATTTCTGTTGCCAAACGCATATTTTCTTTTTGATTTTCAATCGTTACAAGATTATTTTCGATTTGCGTCATGGCATTTCTGTAATCTAAATCAAGTGAAAGTTTGGTATCTTTAATATCCTCTTGAAGAGATCTGATTTCTACATCTGCCTGTCTTACTTTTGCACGGGTTCCAAAACCTGTAAAGATTGGCACATGTAAGTTTAATCCAATTGCAGAGAAGTCTGACCAATACACTCCCTTAGAAGGTTTTGCAAACCAAGGCATTTCAGGTCCCTGACCAATATAATTGTAACCTGCAGTTAATGAAAGTGTAGGGTAATAACCCGCTTCTACAGCTTTTTTGTTGTATACCAAAAGCTCTTCTTGTTTTTTCAAAAGCAGGTATTCTGTTCTGTTTTCAATATTTGGCTCTTGTGTTAAGGCTGCAGGAACAACTTCAAATTCTTCTTTTGGCATATCGATTTGAGTTTCGATAGGCATACCCATATAGAACTTCAGGGCATTTTCCTGTAAAGCGATTTGGTTTTTAATCTGCTGACGTTCTGTATCAATGTTTGACATTTTAACAATGATACGGTCTAAATCAATTTTTTTAGCCAGACCATTATCAAACTGCCCTTTAACGATATCACGAACTTTTGTTGTGTTTACGTAATTGCTGTCTAATAAAACCAATCTTTCTTTTTGTACATAAACTGAATAGTAGTTATTTGCAACTCTTTCAATAACTTGTTCTTCTGTTAACTGATCGTTTATTTGATAAAACTCACGAGTAGATTTTGCAGCTCTCAATCCTGTAAAAACAGATTGATCAAAGATTGCCTGAGTTAAAGAAACCCCAGCCGTAGAAGTCCATTTTTGACCAAACGCTGCCTGAATTGTAGTTCCCGGCTGACCAAATCCTGCTCCATCAATTACGGTTGTCTGAATTACCGGATTGTATGTTAAATTTCCGTTGGCAGAAATTTGAGGCAAAGCTCTTGAACGTACTTCCTGAATTTTGTATTCACTATTTTCAACCTGAAGTTTTGCTTTTTTAGCATCGGCTTTATTTTGAAGCGCGTAGTTAACTGCCTCTTTTAAGGTTAAAGTTGTTACTTGTGCGTTGGCCGATAAGCCAATTGTACACAAAAATATAAGAACTATTCGTTTCATATGTAGTTAATATTTGTTTATTGATGATTTAAAAAAATCACTTATTTATAGATTGATGATTATACTTTAACTTTTTGAAGCTGCTTTTCCAGTTCAACTATACCTTTTTCTGTTGCCATTGCTCTGGTATGATATTCCAGTGCTTCTAACTCAATTTTTTGTGCTTCTCTCTCTGAAATCGTTGTTTCATTAATGTGAAAAATTAAAGTGTAATAAAATTTCACATACAGATCTATATTTAAATCAGGTCTGTACAAACCTTCACTTATCCCCTTTAAAATATTATCTCTGAAATAGTGATTGCACTGATCTATTTCATGCGTCATTACATTTTGATAGATTTCAGGATAATGCTTTTTTAACTGATATAAAGGAGATGTATCAGTATTGTTTTTAAACATATCGCGAAACATTTCCCTAATTTCAAAATTCTCATGAATTGCATTATAATTTTTTGCTACAATCGTATCAATAACCTCATGCACTTGTCTGTGAACTGTTGAAGTGCTCTCTTCGATCAGGACTTCTTTATTACAGAAATATTTATAAATCGTTTTTTTTGAAATACACATTTCTCCAGCAATGTCATCCATTGTAACGCTTTTAAAACCAAGTCTTAAAAACAATTCACTTGCTTTTGATATAATTTTCTCTTTCATTTTAAATTTCCCGATTGCATTACAAATATAGACAGGAAACTAAAATCTAAAAAATAGTTTCCATGATATTTGTAATAATTTTACATTAACTTATCCCGTTCTGTAAGATTTATATGCTAAATTCTAAATTAGCAATCAGCTTAATATCTTTTCCAAGAGCCAAGCCTCCATTATGGTGATAAGAATTATAATCTAAACCAAAATCCTGACGCTTAATATCTCCTTTAATTTCAAAAGCTACTTTTTTCTCGCCATTGTAATTATTTACCCCTATAAATTCAGCATCAAGCTCTACCACTCTCGTTACATCTTTGATGGTCAAGTCTCCTTTGAAGAAATTGATGTTGTTGTTTATTTTTTGAAATGAAGTCGATTTAAAACTGATTATCGGATGTTCATCTACATCAAAAAAATCCTGAAGCTGCAAATTGGTATCGATTTGCTGAAAACTCTCCGTTTTATTATTAATATCCAGTGAAAACTCAACCGACGCATCTTCAATTTCATTATCTTCAATATTCACATAACCGCCAAATTTGTTTGTTGTTCCTCCCAAATAAGCAATTATCGAATGTCTCATTTTAATTAAAACATCTGATTGAGTAGAATCTAAAGTCCATGTTGTTTTCATAATTATTTGATTTAATTGAGTTTATAAATCACTCAAACTCTTTTTGGAAACTTTTACAGTGTTCTCAGTTTCCAAATAATGCTGCAAATATATACAGGAAACTCTAAACACCAAAAAAGTTTCCAAGTTTTTTTAAAAATAATTTTAACTTCTTAAGAATTAATGCATTTGCCGGCGATTTTAGATGGAAACTCGGATTTAAAATTTTAAGAAAGAAATAATTCATAATGAATCGTATCTTTGAGGCTCGTAAATCAGAATTTCATTTTATGCACGATATCAGTCAGTACCAGGATTTTTTTATTGATTACTTAAAAAAACAAAACATACATAAAGAACCCACAAATCTTTACGAACCTATTGAATACATTTTAGGACTTGGCGGAAAACGTATGCGTCCGGTGCTTACTTTAATGGCTGCAGAAGTTTTTGATACTGATTATAAAGTGGCTCTTCCGGCTGCAATGGCCGTTGAAGTTTTTCATAATTTCTCGCTTGTTCATGATGATATTATGGATGATGCCCCTTTACGAAGAGGACAAGTTACGGTACATGAAAAATGGAATTTAAATACCGGAATTCTTTCCGGCGATGCCATGCTTATTTTGGCTTATCAATATTTTGAGCAGTATGAACCTGCCGTTTTTAGGGATTTAGCTAAACTTTTCAGCAAAACTGCCCTTGAAGTATGTGAAGGCCAGCAATGGGATGTTGATTTTGAACAAAGAAACAACGTTACCATTCCGGAATATCTAAAAATGATTGAATATAAAACGGCTGTTTTAGTAGCTGCAGCCATGAAAATGGGCGCCATTGTTGCTAAAACTTCTGAAAAAGATGCAGATTTAATTTATGATTTCGGATTGAATTTAGGTCTTGCTTTCCAATTACAAGATGATTATTTGGATGCTTTTGGAGATCCTGAAACTTTTGGAAAACAAGTAGGCGGCGATATTATCGTGAACAAAAAAACATATTTGTACCTTAAAGCTTTGGAGTTTTCGGCTTCTGAAAAAGCATTAGAGCTGGAAAAATTATTCAGTTTACAACTAGAAGATAATGCAGAAAAAATAGAAACCGCAAAAGCAATTTTTAACGAATCAGGAGCTTCAAAATCAACTCAGGAAGCGATCGAAATGTATACTTTTAAAGCATTTGAAACATTAGAAAAAATGGACATTCATGCTGAAAAGAAGGATATTTTGCGAACATTTGGTGAAAATTTAATGGGAAGAAAAGTATAATTTCTTGCCACAGATTAAAGAATTTAAATGATTTTTTTGCTGCGAATTTTCGCGAATTTCTATACGAATTAAATTAGTGTAATTCGTGGCGAGAAAAACTTAACTTTTATACACATACTAAACCCGACAGGTTTTATCCCGAGGCTTCGGGACTGTCGGGTTTGTCATTTCAAGCACTAAAGGAGCTTCGACTCCGCTCAGCCTGACAAAATGATGATAAAACCTAATGTCATCGTGAGCAAAGTTATCATGAAAATGAATGTCACCCTGAGCGAAATCGAACGTTCGTTTAACTAAAAAGTTCATCAGGATCTACTAAATCTGATAGTTTTTGTTTTAAATCATCTTTTAAAATCGTTAGGCCGTATTGATACGACGCGTTCATCCATCCAAAACCTTCTTCGGTAATGTAATTAAATTCGGTACCTACGTTTCCGTATTCGGCGAAAATTTTGTGTGAACTTATGGATAAATCAAATTTCTCCGGAATGGTTCCATTATAATCCACCGCGTTTCTGGTAATCAGCCAAAGCCATCGGTATACCATTTCCTGCGCCTCTTCATTAAAATTGTAATTCAGCAAACCTTCCCATAAAAGCATTTGATGCGGCGCCCAGCCAAATGGATAATCCCATTGACGTATTGGTGAATTTTCATCAACTCCGGCAATCGATTCTTTGGTACTTCCGGCAATTCCGCCCTTCAATTTAAATTTCGGAAGTGTCTTTTTTACCAAAATTTCAGCTTGTTCCGTCGTACTTATTTTGGCCCAAAGCGGATAAAATGTCGTTGCTGCCTCAAAATAATGTTGTTCTTCATTTACAAAATTATAATCGAAATAGATTCCGTTTTCCGGATTCCATGACAATTTGTTTATTTTTTCTTTTCTTGAAGATGCTTTTGAAAGCCAATAATCACTTGAAAAAGATTTATCTTCAAAATATTGAAATTCATTTTTAAAATATTTCTGAATCAAAAAAGCAATATCAGTTTCGTATTTATACAACAAACTATTTATGGCAACTGTATTTAAATTGGCGCAGATTCCAACTAATCTGTTGGTGGTATCGTGCCCGCTTTCGCGCATGCTTCGATCGTGAATAAAATATTTATCCAGTTCTTCATCAACAACTTCTCTGTCGAGATATTTCTTTTCAAATTCACGTGTAGACAAATTATATTTTGGCGCAAACTGTTCCAGAATATCATCAAAATGTCCTTCTTCTACCTCAAACGGAAGTCCGATTCCTTCTGCTTTATAACGATTTAAGCCATTTGCTGTAAGCCGTTTTCCTTCTTCCATCCAAACGGTTTGATATTCTTTTATGGCCGTTTTTAAATGCCTTTCAATCCAAAAAACATCCGGATTTGACTTTTCTAAAACATCTATAATAAGCGATGTATACAATGGTGGCTGCGTGCGGGTTAAATAGTAACTTCGGTTAGCATTTAGAATTTTCCCGTAATGATCAATTTGATATTTAAAATTTTCAGCAATACCTAAAGCCAGTTCCATTTTATCATCAATTAAAAGTCCTTTGGCAATAAAATAACTGTCCCAGCCGTACATTTCATTGAATCTTCCACCAGGAACCACAAACGGAACGCCCGAAATTTCATTGTTTTTTATTTGAAGTGCCAATGCCAGAATTCCAGGTTTTTTGTTCAGCGATAAAACATATTCAGGTGAAATATTCTTGGGCATCTGCACCACTTTTAACTTTGGTATTGAAACTTCTAATTTTTTGAAATAATCAAAAACAATTTCGTCTCCAAAAGGCACGTACAAGTAAGCAAATTCATTTTCGATTTTATCATCTTCCAGAATTTTCTTTACACCAATAGCATCAATTGTTCGGGTAAGACCTTTCCAATACAAATCTTTTATTTTTCTTGAAATTCTTTTTACCGGATCTTCTGTAATTTCGTTCCAATCTATTTCTGCAAATTCTGTGTTGTTTTTTTTTGCTAAAGCCAATTCCTGCAATAAGTTAGAAAGCTGATAAGTTCCTTCAATCACTGCTGAATTTCCGTTTTCATCCTGCAGCAAAAAACTTTTAGGACCGTTGTCATCAATTGTAATTTTTTTATCGCCGTCAGTATCTTCCTGAGCCAATAATTTTTCGATGGTTTGGGTTATATGGAGTTTAAATTTCATCTTTTGCAGTTATTTTTTTAAGAATAAAAAAGGAGATCAATAATAAGGTCATTGGAATTAAGGTAAAATAAAAAGCTTTTTCAGGGCCTTCATTTTTAAACAGCCAGCCTGTTATTCTGGAACCCAAAGTCCCGCCAAGAGCAGAAAAAATAACAATTAATCCGGTCATGGAACTTTGCAGATTTTTGGGCAGGGCACTTAATACAATCGAATTTAATAAGGGATAAATAGGTGCTATAAATAATCCTATTAAAGGAAATGCGAAACCAATTAACGGAATATCTGAAAGTGTATCGATGTTTTTCACCTCTAATCCAACTGTTTTTGGCAGTACAAAAGTGACCAAAAGCATGGCAGAAACGATGCAGAAACTCAGCACCCAAATCCAGTTTACTTTTTTGGTTACAATACCGGCAATCATTCTTCCAATGGCTAATGAAATAGCCAAAATACTGGCCATCATAATGCTGATATTTTCCGGAAGATGAAGCACTTTTGTATTAAATGTAGGCAACCAGGAAAGAATTCCCTGTTCGATCATGACAAATAAAAAAACGCTGATCACAAAAATAACCGTAAGCAGTTTTGCCATTAATTTGAACATCTGGAGAAAATCATCTTTGAGATTTGCTCCTGCGGCGACTTCGGCTTCTTCAAATTTTATAAAGAGTAAAAACAAAAATGACACAAACGATAATCCCGCTAATAACCAATATACATTGAGCCATGAATTGGGATCATTTTCGTTATTAAAAGCCGGAAATAAGAAATAAGCCAGTGCAATTCCTACCATAAAAAAACCTTCAATACTGCTCATTAAAGCGTTGTGTTCTTTTTTTGTTTCGGTCACGGTTCCTATTAACGAATAAACGGAAACTTTTATCAGGGCAAAAGAGACTCCAACAGTGGCAAAAAGAATTTTAGCATTATCAAAAGAGTTTCCAAAATACATAGAAATACAGGCTAAAGTAACCAATCCCAAACCTATCAGCATCGCTTTTCTATAGCCGATTCTTGGTAAAAAAGAAGCTATAAAAAAAGAGACAATAGCAATGGGCATGTCTTTAAAAGCCTCTAAAATGCTTGCCTGAACTTCATCGACTCCATAATTTTTCTGCGATTTTAAAATCACAATGCCTACGCTGTTTAATAAAATAGCGAAGACAAAATAATTAAGGTAGAGTGAAATTTTGATTCCTAGGTTTTTCATTTTTTATTTGTTTGTCTGTGCTTTACGATTATGGTTACTGTACGGGTATTCAACACATAGAAACATAGTTTACTATACGCTAAAAAGGCGTTTTGCTTACATTAAATTCATCCCGAAGCTTCGGGACTATGTCTGGAAACTAGTTTATTTTTTACTCTTTTTGTAAATAATAAAATCTATGTTTCTATGTGTTTACTATTTTATACAAACTACATTTATGCTTTGTGGTTACAGTTTAGAGACGCACAGCAGTACGTCTCTAAACCGTATGTATAAATTTAGAAATTAATCGCTACCGAAAATCTAAAAGCACGTCCCAAAATAGGTCTTGCCATAAACACATCGCTTGCTGCAGATGTTGTTTGTCTTGGATCTCCTTCGGTCAAACCAATTTCGTTGAATAAATTCGAAGCATCAACTGCAAAACGAAGATTGTTGTAGGTATAATTTAAACCTGCTCCAACTTCTTTATAAGCCGGTAAAACTTGTCTGTTATCCTGATTGGTGAATTTTTTATCGAAATAAGAAAACTGAACGTAAGCTGTAAAATCTTTTGTAATATCAACTTCTGGTCTTAGGTTACAGAAAAATTTAGGGATTCTTCTGGCTGTATTTCCGTTAAAATCAAAAGTAGAACCATCTGCATTTGTTCCTGTAAAGTTGTCGTACTCCGGTTTTTGAACAGTGAATGTAAAATTCAGTTTCACCATTTCATATCTCGCATTGGTCTCTACTTCAAGACCAATATTATTTACGTCGGCAAATTTATTTTCTGAAGATCCATCAGATAAAATATCCGTGAAAGCAACATTTTTTAAATTCATGTGAAACAAATTCGCATTTACAGAGAAAAAAGAACCAGCATATTTATAACCCAGCTCAAACTGATTTACTTCTGTGTTTTCTAATTTACTTAAATCGGCCGCATTATCATAAAAAGATTCTTCAATTGGTGATCTAAATCCGTGGCTGTAACGAATGTATGAAGCCATATTGTCGTTGAATTTGTAGTTTCCTGCAGCAGTATACGACCATTCGCTTACATCATATCTCCAATACGTATAAGGATTTCCTTTTACAGTTGTTACTGCGTCATCAGCGGTATTGTTATCCAGAATTCCTAAATCTTCAGCAAAAAATCTGGCGTTGTCTCTGTATCCAGAATATTTGTCTTTATTATATCGTAAACCAGCGTTAAAGGTTAATTTATCTGTAGCTTTAATTTCGGCATCAGCATAAATATCATTCAAAAGTCCTTTTGTCTGTGCATCTCTTTCCAGCCACGTAATTCTTTCAACTCCATTCCATGTATGGTCTACTCCGGTTGTATTGTCTTTTACATTTAACAATCTAGGATTGTCTGAAACACCAACCAAATACGAATTCCAGTTCCAATATTGATTGGATTTCCAGTTCGAATAATAGTAACCTGCTGTTAATTGCACCGGATCTAAATCAAAAGAAAAAGAGAAATTATTAGCAAAGTTGTTCATTTTCTTCTCGATGTGCCAAAGATCTGCCCTCATGATTAAAGCATTTGGATCAAGCGCCGCACCATTGTCTACATACGTATAAGCCAAATTTCCTGCCGTTGTGTTTTGAACGCTTGTTGCATACGCATCTTGTGTCCAAGGTCCGCCATTTGGAAAAATAGCGTTGTAATTTAAATCGATATTGGTATTTTTAAACGAATTTTTAAAAGTTACTTTATCTGATATTTTCTTTTTGAATTCAGCTCCAATTGAGTTAATAATTGGGTGAGAACCATCTTCTAAATCTGCGCTAAAAGTGCCTCCTCCATATTGAGGTACATTTAAGTGACTTAAGTTTACCGAAGTCAATGTTCCATAATTTGGGTTAAATCCTGGAATTCCTTCAATTTTTCCGTTATTACTTTTTAGCGGAATTGGTAAATAGAATGTGTTTCTGTCGTCAAGATGTTTAAAGTTGATTCTCAAATAATCATTGTCATCAAACTTATAGGTAATATTTCCTTTTATTTGCCCGCCTTTATTCGCTGTAAAACCTGTATTTCTTACTCCATTATCAGCTCTGTAAAATCCGCCGATATTAAAGAACAGCTTATCCTGAATTAAAGCACCAGATAAATTAAGATCAGTTCTGAACATTCCATAATCTGAAGTCGTGAATTTTGCTCTTCCCTGAAAATCATTCTGACCTGTTTTTGAAATAAAGTTGATAATTCCACCCGGAGCATTGTTGGCAAAAATTGAGGCAGAACCTCCACGAACGGCTTCCATTTTGCTCACCGTTTCATCCAGTCTGTAAAAAGTATCAGCATTGGCAAATTGCAGGGCACCGTCTTCAAAAACCGGCAGTCCATCTTCCTGAATTTGTACATATTCATAAGCTCCTGCAGATGGAATACCTCTTGCAAAAAGGTTGTTTCCAATTTCTCCTCCGGATGCTTCGACTACAAATCCCGGAATTGTCTGCAATAATGCAGCCGTGCTCGATGGTGCTCTGTCTTCGATTGCTTTTGCACCCAATGTTGTAATGGCAACGCTCGATTCTAATTTAGATCTTGGAGCAGACGAACCTGTTACGACCACTTCTTTTAAACTCTGTGATTCGCCTTCAAGAAGTAAATTTACATCTAGTGATTCGCCTTCTTTTATGGCAATTTTTTTCTCGAAAGTTTTATAACCTACACTTGTTGCAATAATAGTGTATGTTCCTGATTCGATATTAGAGAAAGAATATCCTCCGTTTTCATCTGTAACGGTACTTTTTCCTGTTTCCTTGATCGTTACATTTGCTCCGGGAACAGTTACGCCGCTGTCGTCGAGTACTTTTCCGGAAACTTTAGCTGTATTTTGGGCAAACAGGTTATTTGGTAAAAAAAATAGGCAAAACATTAAAAATAATGTACCTAAATAATGGTGCAGCTTTTTCATTTTTTTGTTCGGTTAGTTAGTAATTATGGTTATCACTGTCAAACTTAAAAACAAATTATAAGGAATATAAGAATTAAAAATCGAAAACGTTTTCGAAATCGCCTAAAACGTTTTCGGAAAGTATTTTTTTATCAACGAAGTTTATTTTTTAGTACATTTATTTCATGAATGACACAAAATTAATAGATATAGCCTCTGCATTAGGAATATCGGTTACAACGGTTTCAAAAGCGTTAAAAGGATATACTGACATTAGCAAATCGACCCGCGCCAGAGTTATCGAAATGGCCGAAACGATGAACTATATGCCTAATTCTGTTGCGGTAAATTTAAGAACCAACGAAACCAAAACCATTGGTGTCATTATACCTGCAACCGTTCATCACTTTTTTTCGAGCGTATTAAACGGAATTTTAGAAGAAGCCGAAAAAAGAGGATATTTAGTTATCATATTACAATCAAACGAAAAATATGAGATGGAGAAAAAACAGCTTGCTTTATTGATTCAAAAGCGGGTTGACGGCGTTTTAATGTCACTTTCAAACGAGACCGATGATTTCTCTCATATTAATGAAGCCATTCGCAAAAACACGCCGGTTGTTTTATTCGATAAAATTGCCAAAAGAGTTGATTGTTCTAAAGTAGTTATTAATGATGCAAAAGCGGCTTTTGATGCTGTTTCGTATCTTATTAATAAAGGCTACAAAAAAATTGCGCATTTTAGAGGTTCTTATGTGCCGCAAAATTCAATTGATCGTTTTCTGGGTTATAAAAGAGCGCTTGAAGCGCACGGAATTGAATACGATTCGAAATTGGTTTACGTTTGCGATAACAATACCGATTTTGAAGACGGTTACGAAAATGCCCAAAAAATCATGACCGAGAATCCGGATATTGATGCCATTTTTGCCATCACTGATTTGGTCGCTATCGGAATTATTAAATATTTTAATGAAGCCGGAATAAAAACCCCAGATCAGGTGGCCGTTTTTGGTTTCAGCAATTGGTTTATGAGCACCGTTATTTCGCCTAAATTAACAACAATCGATCAGCCTGGATTTGAAATGGGACACACTGCAGTTTCTATTTTGATTGATGAAATTGCCGACATCAAAGAGCATCGCCCAATAACACATCAAATTATAGAACTTCCAACGAGAATCATAGAACGGGAATCGACTGTAAAATGATTTTTTAGTTTTAACTTTGCCTCAATTCTTAAAAAGCATCAATGTTTCCGATTCCTGAAAATACCGATTTTTTATTGGCTGATGCCGAAAAAGAAAATTTATATTTAAGTCTGATTGAACAAATCAATAAAGATTTTAACCTGGCCAATGAAGGAATTGATTTTCCGCTAAGCATTTCTCCCGAAGAATTAAAAATTCAGCTTCATGAAAAAATATATCGCATGATTCAGTACAAATTTGCTGAATATTTGAATCTCCTTTATATCATTGATGTTCCCGAAAATGAAATAAAAAGTCTGGATGGATCTGATTTAGTTGTTCTTGCCGAACAAGTGGCTTTTTTAGTTTTGAAAAGAGAATGGCAGAAGGTTTGGTTTCGGAATTTTTATAAGTAAGAAGGTTCAAAGGCTCAGAGCTACTTAGTTTTTTTAAGATTAAATTTCATCCCAAACAAAAAAAAAATTATTTTCATCTACAACCTGCTCTTCATTTTCATCAAATGGAATATATTTATCATTTTCTAAAATGAAAACTTGTTCATTATTTAAGATTTTGTTCAACTCTTGAGTTAATTCTTCTAATTCTTGATTTTGATTATTTCCTGCTGATGCACCCATGTGAAAATGCCAATCACATTCTTTTCTATGATTTTCAAAACCTATTGTTATTTCTAAATTATAGGTTGCTATCCACAAAAATCTGTTTCCGCTTCTACTTTTTATAAAGCTATCAAAAGATTGATCTTCTTTAAAATGAATATTTTTTAAAAATTCAGGATGATTTTTAGTTAAATATTTTAAAGTTATAGTAGAATATAAAGCTTGATTCATTGAAAGATTTTTTCACTTTTTAAAACTTAGAACCTCAGTATCTCAGAACCTTAGTAACTTAGAAATACACCCTCACAAAAGGCATAAATCCAGATCCGTAAAGACTTGTTTCCTCGTTAAACAAAACGTCGTAACGGGCACCAATTGTTACATTTCCGGTTCTGTAACCGGCTCCTAGATAAAGTGCGGTGTTCCAGAAATTATCAGAATAAGCAGGCCTGTAATTCGTTCCGTCATAGTCTGTATTAACACGAACTTGTTCTAATTCTGCAGACAATTGAATCTCCGGAATTGGATTTACCAGAGCAATTAAACTACCGCCATAAACAAACGAATCGTAGTAATCCTTAGAAGACAAATAACCAAACTGCAATCCAACTCCAACGGCAACAATCTCATTAACGTTGTAAATTGCACTTGGCATAACCGAGATATCGGTATATCCGGAACCAATTCCTACGCCCAGTCCGCCTCCAAACTGAACCTTATCCCAAAAATTATTTTTTTGAATAACATAGGTTTGTTGTGCAATTGTATAACTTGAAAATAAGAATGTCAAAATCACAAAAAAAGATTTGCAATCGATTGAAAATTGAATTTTATTCATAGTTAACGTTTATTTTAACAAATTTTTACGTAAAAGTACGTAAAAAAAAGATTTAAATAAAGGCGATTGTTGTACTTTTGCCTTTCTATTTAACAAAAAGTATATTCACTAATATTATGGATAGGTTTTCATTTTTAAATGCAGCGCATACAGAGTTTTTTGCACAATTATACGATCAATATTTAGTAAACCCAGACAGCGTTGAGCCTAGCTGGAGAAGTTTCTTTCAAGGTTTCGACTTTGGACAGACTGTTTATAATGACGAAAATCCGGTGCAGACCATCGTTGAGTATGTGACTAGCCCAAACACAGATTACAGTCAGGTTTCGGAAAAACTACAAAAAGAATTTAACGTTCTAAAATTAATTGATGGATACCGTACGCGCGGGCATTTGTTTACCAAAACAAATCCAGTTCGTGACCGTAGAACTTCATCTCCTACTTTAGATATTGAAAACTTCGGATTATCAGCAGCTGACCTTTCAACTGTTTTTGATGCTGCGCAGACAATCGGAATGGTGCCTTCTTCATTGCAGGATATTGTAAATCGTCTTAAAGCTATTTACTGTCAGCATATTGGTATCGAATATATGTACATCAGGAATCCTGGCGTTGTAAAATGGATTCAGGACAAATTGGCGGTAGATAACAATCAGCCTAATTTCTCTACAGAAGAAAAGAAAACCATCTTAAATAAATTAAATGAAGCCGTTTCTTTCGAGAACTTTTTGCACACTAAATATGTGGGACAAAAACGTTTTTCACTAGAAGGAGGAGAATCTATTATCCCGGCTCTTGACGCTTTAATTGAACAAGCTGCAGAAAAAGGTGTAGAACAATTCGTAATGGGAATGGCCCACCGAGGTCGTTTGAACGTTTTGGCAAACATCTTCGGAAAATCGACTCAGGATATTTTTGGTGAGTTTGACGGTAAAGATTACGATCAGGAATATTTTGACGGTGACGTAAAATACCACTTAGGTCTTACAGCTGACAAAAAAACAAGATCAGGAAAAAACATCAACATCAATTTAGCACCAAACCCTTCTCACTTAGAAACAGTTGGAGCTGTAATTGAAGGAATTACAAGAGCAAAACAAGACAAATATTACGCTGATGATTTCTCTAAAGTATTACCTATCGCCGTACACGGAGATGCTGCAATCGCAGGTCAGGGAATCTTGTATGAAATCATTCAAATGTCATTACTTGACGGTTACAAAACCGGAGGAACAATTCACATTGTAATTAACAACCAGGTTGGTTTTACAACTAACTACTTAGATGCTCGTTCTTCTACTTATTGTACAGATGTTGCCAAAGTAACTTTATCTCCAGTATTACACGTAAATGCTGATGATGCCGAAGCTGTTGTACATGCTGTATCTTTTGCATTAGACTACAGAATGCAGTTTGGACGTGACGTATTTATCGACTTATTAGGATACAGAAAATACGGTCATAACGAAGGTGACGAACCTCGTTTCACTCAGCCTGTTTTATATAAAATCATCGCAAAACATAAAAATCCAAGAGATATTTATGCTGAAAAACTATTGTCTGACGGCGTAATCGATGCATCTTATGTAAATGCTTTAGAAAAAGAATACAAATCTGCTTTAGAGGAAAATTTAGAAGCTTCCCGTAAAAAAGATTTGACTATCATAACTCCATTCATGAAAAACGAATGGGACGGATTTGTTCAGGTAACAGATACGCAGATGTTAGAAAAAGTAGACACTACTTTTGACAAAAAAGGATTGGATTCTATCGTAAACACAATTTCAACCTTACCATCGGACAAAAAGTTTATCAATAAAATAACTAAAATTGTTACAGATAGAAAAGCAGGATACGACAACAACACTATTGATTGGGGAACTGCAGAAGCATTAGCTTATGGTTCACTTTTAACAGAAGGATTTGATGTTCGTATTTCTGGTCAGGACGTAGAGCGTGGTACATTCTCTCACCGTCATGCCGTAGTTAAAGTTGAAGATTCTGAAGAAGAAGTAATTCTTTTAGATGCTATTGAAAACAAAAAAGGAAAATTTGGAGTTTTTAACTCTCTTTTATCTGAATATGGAGTTCTTGGTTTTGATTATGGATATGCATTAGCAAATCCGAAAGCCTTGACAATTTGGGAAGCACAATTTGGAGATTTCTCTAATGGAGCTCAAATTATGATTGACCAGTATATTTCTTGTGGTGAAGACAAATGGAACAACCAAAACGGTATCGTTTTATTATTACCTCACGGATACGAAGGACAAGGTGCTGAACACTCTTCTGCAAGAATGGAACGTTATTTACAACTTTGTGCTAGACACAATATGTATGTTGCCGATTGTACAACACCGGCCAACTTCTTCCACTTGTTAAGAAGACAAATGAAAACAAATTTCCGTAAACCTTTGGTAGTTTTCTCTCCAAAAAGTTTATTGCGTGACCCAAGATGTGTATCTACAGTTGAAGAATTGGCAAGCGGAAGCTTCCAGGAAACAATTGATGACAATACAGTAGACAAAAAAGCAGTGAAAACTTTAGTTTTTGTTACTGGTAAATTCTACTATGACATTACTGCAGAAAGAGAAAATAACGGAAGAAATGATGTTGCAGTTGTTCGTATCGAACAATTATTCCCTTTCCCAGTTGAGCAGATTAAAGAAATCATTGCAAAATATCCAAATGCAGATGATTATGTTTGGGCTCAGGAAGAACCTAAAAACATGGGAGCTTACAGCTTTATGTTAATGAACTTTGATCTTGTAAAATGGAGATTAGCCTCATTAAAAGCTTATGCTGCACCGGCATCAGGAAGTTATACACGTGCAAAACGTCGTCATGCAGATGCAATTAGAATGGTATTCGATAAAAATTTATTTAGATAAAAAAAATGTTTCAAGTTTAAAGTTTCAGGTTTAATGCTGACATGAAACTTTAAACAATTAAAACTTTAAACAAAAACAAAGATGATTTTAGAAATGAAAGTCCCATCACCAGGGGAGTCAATAAAAGAAGTTGAAATTGCAACTTGGTTAGTAAAAGACGGAGATTATGTAGAAAAAGATCAAGCGATTGCTGAAGTTGATTCAGATAAAGCTACTCTTGAATTGCCTGCTGAAATGAGCGGTGTTATCACGCTAAAAGCTGAAGAAGGTGATACAGTTGCAGTAGGTGCTGTAGTTTGTTTAATTGATACAGATGCTGCAAAACCAGCAGGAAGTGCACCAGCAGCAGAGGCAAAAGCTGAAGCTCCTAAAGAGGCGCCAAAAGCAGAAGCTCCAAAGGCAGAAGCACCGAAAGCGGAGGCTCCAAAAGCAGCTCCGGCAGCAGCAAGTTACGCGGCAGGAACTCCTTCTCCAGCAGCAAGAAAAATATTAGACGAGAAAAATATTGCTCCGGCAACAGTTTCAGGAACTGGTAAAGGCGGTAGAATTACTAAAGACGATGCTGTAAATGCAGTACCTTCTATGGGAACTCCAACTGGTGGAAGCCGTGGAACTGAGCGTACAAAATTATCTATGTTACGTCGTAAAGTAGCAGAAAGATTGGTTTCGGCTAAAAACGAAACAGCTATGCTTACTACTTTTAACGAAGTAAACATGACACCGATCAACCAAATTCGTAATGAATACAAAGATGCTTTTAAAGCAAAACATGGCGGTTTAGGTTTAGGATTTATGTCATTCTTTACAAAAGCAGTTACAAGAGCTTTACAATTATATCCAGATGTTAACTCTATGATGGATGGTGATTACAAAATCGCTTACGATTTTGCTGACATCTCAATCGCAGTTTCTGGACCAAAAGGTTTAATGGTTCCTGTTGTTCGTAATGCTGAATTATTAACTTTCCGTGGTATCGAAGCTGAAATCAAAAGATTAGCTTTAAGAGCTCGTGATGGTCAAATTACAGTTGACGATATGACTGGAGGAACTTTTACAATCACTAATGGTGGTGTTTTCGGAAGTATGTTAAGTACTCCAATTATCAACCCTCCTCAATCAGGAATTTTAGGAATGCACAACATTATTGAGCGTCCGATTGCTGTAAACGGAAAAGTTGAAATTCACCCAATGATGTACGTTGCCCTTTCTTACGATCACAGAATTATCGACGGACGTGAGTCTGTTGGTTTCTTGGTTGCTGTAAAAGAAGCATTAGAAAATCCGGTAGAATTATTGATGAACGGCGATGCTAAACGTGCTTTAGAATTGTAATTGTAAGTAATTTTCACAATAATAAAAAACCTGTTCACTAGTCTGAACAGGTTTTTTTATGCAAAACTTGCTTAAGATTTGCTTAAGATGTTAATTTTTTAAATAAACGTAAATTTTACCCTTTAAAAAATATTTTATTTAGAATAAATAAGGATAGCTTGTGTAGTTGACAATCAACAACTAAATTTGCGCTATTAAAATCAATTCTAAATAAAATGAAATATAAGTTTACAATTTCTTTTTTGAGCTTTTGCTTTTTTCTATTAGCCGCTGCAAGTATATCAGCACAAGAAAGAGCATCTATTAAAGGTCAAATTAGTTTAAATAGTGATGAATCTCCAGAAAATATCTCTGTTGTTTTAAAAGGAACAAAATCAGGAACTACAACAGATGATTCTGGTAATTATATTTTAAAAAACATCAAGCCCGGAACTTATACTATAAAAGTTTCTTCAATAGGATACATTACTCAGGAAAAAACAATTGTAGTAAAAGAAGGCGATCACTTAATTCACAACTTTTCAATCTCTGCCAATTTAGAAGATTTGACAGAAGTAGTTGTGAATAGTAAGAAAAATCACTTTGCACGTAAGGACAACAGACAAATTTCGAGATTACCTCTTAAAAATCTTGAAAACCCACAGGTATATACTACTATTACAGGAGAATTATTAAAAGAACAGGTTGTTACTAATTTTGATGATGCTTTGAAAAATGCATCTGGTATAACACCACTTTGGGCAGCAACAGGACGTGCCGGAGACGGAGCCGCTTACTACTCTTTAAGAGGATTTCCGGTTCAGCCAACAATGGTTAATGGTTTGCCAGGTTTAACAAACGGAAGTTTAGATCCTGCAAATATTGATAGAATTGAAATTATCAGAGGACCATCAGGAACGTTGTTTGGAAGCAGTTTAATCTCTTACGGAGGTTTGATTAATACCACTACAAAAAGACCTTATAAAACATTTGGAGGAGAAGTAAATTATACTACAGGAAGCTATGGTTTACAACGTGCAGTTGTAGACTTAAACACTCCTCTTAATGATAAAAAAACTTTAAATTTCAGAGTAAATTCAGCTTACAGTAAACAAGAAAGTTTTCAGGACGCTGGTTTCAAAGAATCTTTTTTTATAGCACCTTCATTATCTTATGAAGTAAATGATAAATTATCATTCTTAGTAAATACTGAATTTATGAGCAGCGAAGCTACAAATCCAACGATGCTGTTTTTAGATAGAGGGACGCCATTAAGAGTTCACAATATTAATGAGTTAAATTACGATAACAAACGTTCTTACACAAGTAACGAACTAACGATGAAAACTCCTTCATACAATATCCAGGCTCAGATGAATTATAAATTTTCTGATCAATGGAGCTCTCAAACCGTTTTCTCTACCAGTTCAGCAAAATCACAAGGAAACTATACTTACTTATACGAAGGTACAAGTAACAAACTTTTCGCATCACTTAAAGACGGAATTGTATTAGGCAGACAATTTACCGATCAGGACAATCAAAATATAACAACAGATATTCAGCAAAACTTTAATGGTGATTTCAAAATTGGAAATTTCAGAAACAGAATTGTTGTAGGTTTTGATTATTTCAAAAGAACCTCTTCTGATCGTAGTTCCGGATATGTTGCAAATGGCCTTGTATATATTGGTAATGACTTACAAACGTTTAATAACATTATTGGAAAACAAACAAACGGAGATTCTGGAGATTTAACAAAAGCAGGTTCAGACGCTCTTATTGCAAATAGTCCAAGAAACAACAATAATACGAAACAAGAAGTTTACAGCGCTTATGTTTCTGATGTAATCAACTTTACACCTGCATTCTCTGCTATGTTAAGTTTACGTGCTGACCGTTTTATGAATGCAAAAAATGACGGATACAATCAAACAGCTTTTTCTCCAAAATTCGGATTAGTGTATCAGCCAATTTTAGACAAAGTTTCCATTTTTGCTAATTATATGAATGGATTCGTAAATGTTGCTCCGGGACAAAACCGTACTTCAAATGTAACTACACCAGTTGTATTTAATCCTGAGCGCGCAAATCAGTTTGAAATTGGAACTAAATTAAACCTGTTTAAAGATAAACTTTATGCTACTTTTAGTTATTACGACATTCAGGTTTCAGATCAGGTTTATGTAGTAGAAACTCCTTACATAGATCCGACAGATCCAACAGCTGAACTACCAAACGATCAGACTTCATTTCAAGATGGTGCTCAGAGAAATAAAGGTTTTGAAGCAGAATTTGTTGCAAACCCAATTAATGGTTTAAATATTGTTTTGGGATACAGCTATAATGATGCCGTTTTAACAAAAGGAGATCCTGATTTTGTAGGTCACAGATCTGAAAATGCAGGACCAAGAAACCTGGCAAACCTTTGGGCTAGTTACAAATTTACAAACGGGTTACTTAGAGGTTTTGGCTTAGGTTTTGGAGGAAATTACGTTGGCGATAATATGATCATGAATAGAAATGTTGCAGGAACATTTACAATACCTGCTTACACAGCTTTAAATTCATCTCTATTTTACAATGTTGAAAAATTTACAATCACACTTAAATTAAACAACATTACAAATAAAGAAATATATGATGGATGGTCAACCGTACATCCAAAAGATGCCAGAGCATTAATCGCAAGTTTCTCTTACCGATTCTAAAAACAAATAACA
The DNA here is from genome assembly GCF_001879205.1 of Flavobacterium johnsoniae. Lineage (GTDB taxonomy): Bacteria > Bacteroidota > Bacteroidia > Flavobacteriales > Flavobacteriaceae > Flavobacterium > Flavobacterium johnsoniae_A. Next base: position 448,712 of record NZ_MLFK01000005.1, on the reverse strand, counting down.
AAAACACCTTTCGCTTAGCAGAAAGGTGTTTTTTAAATTTTATGAAATTATGATAACAATAGCCAGCCTTATCGTTTTTTTAGCTTTTTATACGCTTTATTATACCTCAAAAAGAGCCGTTTTATCTTATGATTTAGGTTTTGAAAAATGGATGAAAAAAAATCCAAAACAAACCAAAATCACCGGATTAGCTCTTTTGGTTACTGCTTATGTCATCTGGCTTTTTACACAATCTTTTGGCTGTGGTACTTTAATGTTTTTTATTCAGCTTATGACAATTGGAAGTTTAATTATCATTCTGGCACCTCTAAAAAAAGTAAACAGCAAAGCAATTTTGGCAATTGTAATTATTATTGCGCTTTTAGAACTTTATTACAACTAACCCACTAACCAATGCCAGCAAATCCAAAATATTTAACCCCTGCTTTTTGGCCTCGTTTTGCCAAAATTACAGCCGCTATTTTAGGCGGTTACTTTGTTTCTGTTACCTTTCATCTAGCTTTAGCTTCGTGGTTTAACCGTCCTGAAGTTTTAATGACAATGGCTTTCAGCGGATTTATTCTTTGGGTTGTTCTTATGGTTGTAGCCTTCCTGGCAAAAAGCGGATGGAAAATATGGGGTATTTACATTCTCCTTTCTTTAGTTTTTTCTCTTCTTATATATCTTGGTCAAACTTATAATCCTACCGCGTAAATATGAATAACCGTCATTACAATATCTATTTTCATACGCATACCGTTAGCGGTATTGTCATCAGCGTTGTGCTGTTTGTAATTTTCTTTGCAGGATCTTTTTCTTTTTTTAGAGATGAAATCATCAATTGGGAAAGAAGTGAATCTACTGCCATAACAAGAGAAATTCAGCTAGATTACGACAAAGCGTTAAAAAATCTGGATAAAGAATACGTTTTACACGGAAGAAACATTACCATATCTAAACCATCTCTTGAAAACAGAGTTGCGGTTTATATGGAAGGAACCAAAGATACTTTGGCTCCGGCCAAACAAAAAGAAGGAACATTCTTTTACTTAGACAATAAAAATTTTAAATCATTCACTTACGAAGAATCTTATTCTTTAGGAGAATTTTTATACCGTCTGCACTTTCTGGCACAGATCCCTTATCCTGTTGGGTATTATCTTTCAGGATTTGTTGCCTTGTTTTTCTTATTTGCTATTGTAACTGGTGTTTTATTACACTGGAACAAAATTATTTCCAACTTTTATATTTTCCGTCCAAAGGAAAAATTAAAAACATTATGGACAGATGCTCACACAGCACTAGGAATGATCGGACTTCCGTTTCAGTTTGTTTATGCTGTTACAGGAGCTTTTTTCATGATTAAACTTTTAATCGTAGCCCCAGCCGTAATGGCCTTATATAAAGGTGATCAGGACAAGCTTTACAAAGAATTAGAATACAACGATCCTGACTATAAGTTTGAAAACAAAAAATTAGCCGCAACTTTTGACGTCAATCAGCTTGTTTCTAAAGCAAAAAGCAATTGGTCTGATTTTGAAATTACCCGTGTTTTCATTCAAAATTACGGCGATGCCAACATGCATGTTTTGGTTGAAGGCGAATTATTGAGCGAAAAGAAATTTACCGGAATTGGAAAAGTAGTATACCGCATTTCTGACGGAAAAGAAATCGCACGCAAAAATCCTGTAACGCAAAATGGTTATATTGATGTTGTAAAAAATGTTCTGTACAGAATTCACTTTGGAGATTATGGCGGTTATGCCTTAAAAATAGTAAGTTTCATTTTAGGAATTATTACCTGTTTTGTGATCATTTCAGGAGTTATGATTTGGCTGGTTGCAAGACAAAAAAACAATCTGCCGGAAAAGAAAAGACGTTTTAATGCTGCAGTGGTTCGTATCTATCTGGCTATTTGTTTAAGCATGTATCCTATTACTGCTTTGGCCTTTATTGGAACTAAAATATTCTATCCTTTAAGCCAATCTAACTTGTTTAGTTTATATTTTGGCGGATGGCTGTTATTAACAATATTCTTCATCATTAAAAAGAATGATGCTTTTACGAACAAATTCTGTTTAATCTCAGGAAGTATTTTAGGCTTTTTAATTCCAGTAACAAACGGAATTGTTTCTGGTGATTGGTTTTGGACTTCATTTATGGAAAACAAAATTCAGATTTTCTTTATAGATGTTTTCTGGATCGTTTTGGAATCGATAACACTGTATACTGCCTATCATTTAAAACCTAAAAAAACAAATTAACATACAAAGCGTTATTTTTATTTTGTGCTTTTTTTCTTATAATTTACACTTTCCATTGGTCAGATAAACTTTTAGTATTACTTTTGCTCAATTGATATTTATTCTAAATAAAATGAGAGGGAAATTTACTATAGGATTAATTAGCTTTTGCTTTTTATTATTTGCATCAACATCGGCTTTTGCACAACAAAAAACAGTCATAAAAGGAACTGTTACAGCTATAAATGGTGAACCTTTAGAAAATGTGTCAGTTCAATTAAGAGGAACTAAAATTGGTGCTCTTACAGATAGTCAGGGTGTATATGAAATAAAAAATATAAGCTCAGGAAACTATACAATTCGTATATCGGCACTTGGTCATACCTCAAAAGAAAAGAAAATTATTGTTAGCGGCGAACCCGAGATCGTAGAAAATTTTATACTTACTACTAATACTGAAGAACTAGAAGAAGTTTTTATTAAAGGCGGCATCAATAAATACAACAAATCTGAGAGTCCTTATGTCTCGAAAATGCAGATTAAAAATCTTGAAAATTCACAAGTTTACAGCGTTGTAACAAAAAGTTTGATGAGAGATCAATTGGTTATCAACCAAGATGAAGCTTTAAAAAATGTACCAGGATTGTATCAGCTTTGGGCGGCAACGGGCAAAGTAGGCGATGGAGGTTCATATTTCGCTTCTCGCGGATTTGTAACGCAAAGTTTATTAAGAGACGGAATCGCCGGAAAAATCACCAATAGTGTTGATGCGGCAAACCTGGAAAGAATTGAAAGTATAAAAGGGCCTTCGGCAACACTTTTTGGAAGTATCTTAACTTCTTATGGGGGATTGATTAACCGAGTTACCAAAAAACCAACCGAAACTTTCAGGGGAGATATTAGTTATCAATCCGGAAGTTATGGATTAAACCGATTATCAGCAGATCTTAATACTCCTTTAAATGATGATAAAACTGCTTTATTACGAATAAATGCGGCTTACAACGATGCAAATACTTTTCAGGACTACGGAAAAAACAGAAGTTACTTTGCAGCTCCTTCCTTTTCATATAAAATAAACGACAAAGTAACGATTTCTATTGATGCCGAATTATCAACAGTTAATTCATCATCGCCGGCATTTACTTATATTCCATACGGACAAACTCCAAACAGTATTAATTTATATAGCGCGAAAGAAATTGCCAGAGACTGGAAAAGATCTTTTACAGGCGGCGAATTTATGATGAATACTAAGACTACTAATATTTTTGCACAGGCTCATTATCAAATCAATGAAAACTGGAAATCGCAGACTATTTTTAGTTCAAGTGCTAATCAATCTGATGGTCCGCAGGCCTGGTTTTATTTATTAGGAAACAACAAAATGTCGCGAAATGCCTGGAATATGGTAGGAAAAGACAATATCATTGAATTCCAGCAAAACTTTAATGGCCAGACACAACTTTTTGGCATGAAACATCAATTGCTTTTTGGCGGAGATATTTTAAGATCTGAAACCAATAGCAGTCTTGGCTATCTTAGTGGAGATCCCAATAATCCGTTTAAAACAGATTATGATATTGTAGATTATACCGCTGCTAATGCCAATTATTACAATTTCAACCCAAACAATATCGAGCCGTTATTTGTAAACGGTTATCAATATAGAACTATTACCTCTTTGACGACTTACAGTGTATATGCTGCAGATGTGATCAATATTACAGATCAGTTAATTCTTTCGGCAGCTTTACGTTTTGATCATTATAAAAATAACGGGACTTACGATCCTTCAACAAATATCAATTCGGGAGCTTTTTCGCAGAATGCCTTTTCTCCAAAATTTGGGCTTGTTTACCAAATTATAAAAGACAAGGTTTCTGTTTTTGGAAATTATCAAAATAGTTTTAAAAACATGGGATACTTATTTGCCAATGTAAACGGAAATCCAGAATTAAAACAATTTGATCCCGAAAAAGCAAATCAATTTGAAGCAGGTTTTAAACTAAATGTGTTAGACAATAAATTAAGCGCGAATTTAAGTTACTATAATATTGAGGTAAAAGATATTGTTCGTGCAGGCCAGGTAGTTAACACTAACGTTCAGGATGGAAATCAAACTAGCAAAGGTTTCGAACTTGAAGTTACTACAAACCCAATTTCAGGATTGAACCTTATTTTTGGATATGCCTACAACAATAGCAAATTAAACAATGCAAATGCCGACGTAAACGGTCTAAGACCTGAAACTGCCGGACCTGAAAACTTAATTAATTACTGGATTAGTTACAGCCTCCCAACTTCTAAACTAAGAGGTTTAGGTTTTGGTATTGGAGGAAATTACGGCAGTGAAACTTTTGTTTACAACCGAAATCCAACAGGTTCAGGAAATCCTGCAGATGTTGAAGCCTTTGTTTTACCATCATACTCTATTGTAAACGCTACCTTATATTACGACCAGCCAAAATACAGACTTACTTTAAAGGCAGATAACCTGACAGACGAACTTTATTTCAATGGTTATACAACAGTAAATGTACAGGCACCAAGAACTTTTATGGGAAGTATTACTTATAAATTTTAAGTTCAATTATAAATGAACTTTATTAGACAGTCTTTCATTTAATGTTATTTTTGCCTCCAAAAAGATTCTTTTTTTAAAATGGGATTTAAAACAAAAATACGTTTTCTGCATAAATGGCTCGGATTAATTTCCGGGCTAATTGTTTTTATAGTTTGCATTACCGGATGCATTTTTTGTTTTCATGATGAAATAAAAGACATTACGCGAAAAGAATGGCGTTTCGTTGAGCCTCAAAATAAATCTTTTGTACTGCCTTCGGTTTTGCAGGATAAAGCAAAAGAAATCCTCCCGAATAATAAAGCGAGCATGGTTTCTTATTATGGCAGAAATCGCTCGGCAATTGTTTTTACTTATTCGGATACCGAAAATTTATATCTCTATTTTAATCCGTACACAGGAAAATATTTAAAAACCGAAAATCCGGAAACCGACTTTTTTATCATTGTCGAATACATTCACCTTTATCTTCTCCTTCCTGATTATATAGGGAAACATATTATTGGCGGTGCAACGATCATATTTATTCTTTTGCTGATATCGGGAATAATTCAATGGTGGCCAAAACGTAAAAGCGATATTAAAAGAAGTTTTACTATAAAATGGTCTGCAAAATGGCGTCGTGTAAATTATGACTGGCACAATACTTCTGGTTTTTACATTGCTTCAATCGCACTTATTCTGGCCATAACCGGTTTGACTTTTACATACGATTGGGTTGGCAACGGAATTTACAAAGCTTTTAATTTGGGCGGAGACAAGTCGGTTGAGACAAAAGCACCAGTAATTGACACCACAAAGTTTGAATCAAATTCGATTAAAGCTGTTGATCGTGCTTTTATGGAAACAGTAAAGTTACAGCCAAAAGCCGAAATGGTTTTTGTTTTATTTCCACAGCAAAAAGGAGACGTGATTAATACCGGAGCTTATCCGCATACATTACGATACGATCATCAAAGCAATTATTATTTTCATCCGCAAGATGGAAAATTAATTCAAAGCGATCCTTACCACACAAAAAGTTTAGGCTTGCAGGTTGTCGAAATGAATTATGGTATTCACACAGGACAGATTTTAGATTTGCCCGGAAAAATCATTGCCTTTACAGTTAGTTTAATTGCTTCGGCTTTACCCGTAACAGGTTTTGTAATTTGGTTTGGAAGAAAGAAAAAATCTAAAAAACAGAAATAAAAAAAAACGTCCCGTTAAAAACGAGACGATTATTTATAAATTTTCGAAACTCAATTAGTTTCTGTTTGCTAAAGCATTTTTTTGTAAGTTTCTAACTGAGGTCACTTTGTTGTCTACATAAGCAACTTCGCTTAAATTGTTTTCATTAAAGAAAATCCAATTTCCAGTTTTCACTCCATCTGTGTATTCTCCAACGGCTTTTTTATGTCCTTTTTCGTCATAAGATACCCAGACACCGTCTAATTTACCATCCTTATAAAAGCCTTCTTGCTGTACCCTGCCATTATCATAATAGTATGTAGCTTTTACCTTGTTTCCAACAGCTTCTAATTCCGGATTTGCTTCTTGTGCAGTTACTATTCCAGAGAACAACACTGCAGCTAAAATTATACTCTTTTTCATATCTTTAGGTATTAATGTTTTTAGAAATCTTTATCAAATATACTTATTAGTTTACATTAAAAAAACTTTTACTTAACAATTTGGTAACATTGAATAAAAACTTAACATTGGAAAATTTCCAAAAACAAAAAAACCAACGCTGAAGTATTGGTTTTACTGGTATTCTAGTAAAATACTAAAATTACGATAACGTTATATATTTGGTAAATAAATTAGTTCAATATTGAATCTAACTGCTTTTGAAGGTCTGGAGACGAAGGTCTTTCGGCATCAGCACTCACAACATTACCTTTTGGATCAATTAAAATAAATCTCGGAATTCCGTCTACTCCATAATTTACAACAAACTCAGACTCCCAGTCCTTATCAGCAAATAACTGTACGCCGCCAAGCTTTTTATCAGTTACAAACTTTTTCCATTTTTCATTATCTTTCGCTTTATCAATAGAAATACTCACAAACTCGATGTTTTTCCCATGGTATTTTTCTTCAATCTTTTGCAGGTAAGGAATTTCAGCTCTGCAAGGTGCGCACCAGGTTGCCCAAAGATCAATGTAAATGTATTTACCTTTTAAATCAGAAAGTTTTGTTTTTCCTCCTTTAAAGTTTTCATAATCAAATTCAGGAGACGGCTTTCCTTTTAGCTTATTCATTTTAACGGCACTTGCATAACGCTCAATTGAGAATTGAGTAAAATTCGCAAAATTGCTTTTCATTGACGTTATAAATTCTTTGTCAAAAGTTCCTTTCTCCAAACTTTCATTATCAGCCTTTTTCTTAGCCTCTAATAATACTTCAAATTCAGCCTGTTCTTTAGAAAAAGCTTCGTTGTCAAATTTTTCATTTCTCAATGCCTGCTGCGCTAAAAAGTTGCTCTCATCAACACCTTTACCACTGTAAACAATAGTTTCATCAAACATTTTAGCATCCATCGTCAGATTAACTTGTGAATTTGGTTTTAAATAGAAGCGCGAAGATTCTGTTCCGTCAGAAAAAATATAAAATCCCTGAGGAGCTTCAAAATCTGCAGAAAAAACACCTTTTTTGTCTATCGGAATGACCTGTTTAAAATTGTTGTTTCCTTTAATAACTAAAGTATCGCTGTTTCTATTGGCAATCTTAGCTGTAAATTTTATTTGATTTTTAGCCTGACCTATAACATTCAAAGCACTAAAGATCAACAGACCCGTAACAAAAAGTTTTTTCATAGTATTAAAGTTCGTTTTTAGAGAATCAAATCTAAAGAAATAACAGCTTCCAAATTTCAGAATTAACAAAATTTTTAAAATTATAAGCATCAAGTTTATCACTTTACTATATTATCTTGAATTTTGTATTTACTTTTGCAGTCTAAAATTGAGATTATGTATAGAAGTCATAATTGCGGCGAATTAAACGCTTCAAATATTAATACCGAAGTTACACTTGCGGGCTGGGTTCAAAAATCACGTGATAAAGGATTTATGAATTGGGTCGATTTACGCGACCGTTATGGAATTACACAACTTATTTTCGACGAAAGTCGTACCGATAAAACCGTTTTTGAATTAGCCAAAACTCTTGGTCGTGAGTTTGTAATTCAGGTAAAAGGAACTGTTATTGAGCGTGAAGCCAAAAACAAAAATATCCCAACTGGTGAAATCGAAATTTTAGTTTCAGAATTGAATATTTTGAATACCGCTTTAACGCCTCCATTTACAATTGAAGATGAAACTGATGGCGGTGAAGATATCAGAATGAAATATCGTTATCTTGATATTCGTAGAAACCCGGTAAAAAACAGTTTATTATTTCGTCATAAAGTAGCGATGGAAGTTCGTAAATATCTATCTGATTTAGATTTCTGCGAAGTTGAAACGCCTTACTTAATCAAATCGACTCCTGAAGGAGCAAGAGATTTTGTTGTGCCAAGCCGTATGAACGAAGGGCAGTTTTATGCGTTACCGCAATCACCTCAGACTTTCAAACAGCTTTTGATGGTTGGAGGCATGGATAAGTATTTCCAAATCGTGAAATGTTTCCGTGATGAAGATTTGCGTGCGGACCGTCAGCCGGAGTTTACACAAATTGACTGCGAAATGGCATTTGTAGAGCAAGAAGACATTTTGAATGTTTTTGAAGGCCTGACAAGACATTTATTAAAAGAAATTAAAGGTATTGAAGTAGACAAGTTCCCAAGAATTACCTACGACTATGCTATGAAGACATACGGAAATGACAAACCAGACATTCGTTTTGGGATGAAATTTGGTGAGTTAAATGAATTTGCACAACACAAAGAATTCCCGGTTTTTAATTCGGCTGAATTAGTTGTGGGAATCGCAGTTCCGGGAGCCGGAAATTACACGCGTAAAGAAATCGACGGATTGATTGACTGGGTAAAACGTCCGCAGGTTGGAGCATCTGGAATGGTGTATGTAAAATGCAACGAAGATGGAACTTATAAATCATCTGTAGATAAATTTTACGATCAGGACGATTTAACAAACTGGGCAAAAGCGACAGAAGCAAATCCTGGCGACATGATTTTTGTGCTTTCTGGACCGGCAAATAAAACACGTGCGCAGCTTTCTGCTCTTCGTATGGAATTAGCGACTCGTTTAGGATTGCGTAATCCTGAAGAATTTGCTCCTTTATGGGTTGTAGACTTCCCATTATTAGAGTTAGACGAAGAAAGTGGCCGATACCATGCAATGCACCATCCATTTACATCTCCAAAACCAGAAGATATGGCTTTACTGGAAACAGAACCAGGAAAAGTTCGTGCAAATGCTTATGATATGGTTTTAAACGGAAATGAAATTGGCGGCGGGTCTATTCGTATTCACGATAAAGCTACACAGCAATTAATGTTTAAATATTTAGGATTTACCGAAGAAGAGGCAAAAGCACAATTTGGTTTCTTAATGGACGCATTTCAATTTGGAGCACCACCCCACGGCGGGTTAGCTTTTGGTCTTGACAGATTAGTTGCTATTTTAGGAGGACAGGAAACTATTAGAGATTTTATTGCTTTCCCTAAAAACAATTCTGGACGTGATGTTATGATCGATGCTCCAGCTGCAATTGACGATGCTCAATTAAAAGAATTACACATTAAAATTGATGCTGTATAAAAATTATAAAATTTAAATACCAAAAAAGCGGCTGAAAAAAAATCAGCCGCTTTTTTTTGTCAAAATTTATAAAAATAATCCTAAAATATCCTTTTTTCAATTTATCAAATTCCTACAATTTGCCTGTTTTTATATTCCTACAATTAATGATTCTCAAATTATGGTATTTCATATAAAATTTGATGCAATAAACCACGTAAAAACACTGGAAATCAATAATTTTTACAAAAAATTAACAGGTATATGTCTTTTGTATGAATTTATATATTACATTTGCTTTATTATAAATTATTATTACAATTACAATGCGTACAGGTACAGTAAAATTTTTCAATGAATCTAAAGGTTATGGATTCATTACAGACGAAGAAACAGGAAAGGACATCTTCGTTCACGCTTCAGGAATTAACGCGGAAGAATTACGCGAAGGTGACCGTGTAAGCTACGAAGAAGAAGAAGGAAGAAAAGGGAAAGTTGCTGCTAAAGTAGCAGTAATCTAAGAAAAATATAGCAATTTATTTTTTTTGCCTCTGAATGGTTTAAAACGTTTCGATTAATTTCGAGACGTTTTTTTTTGCTCATTTCTTAAAAAAATATTAAAAAACGAGAATGTTATTTATAATCAATAAAAATTACAGGTAAACGCGGTTTCATACAGTACTTATCTCCCCCTTTAGTTTGTGATTTACGTAGTTGAAAGTTATCTTTGTGGCTTATTCTTTAAGTAAAAAAGTTAAGCTTATGCAATCTGATCAATACAGTTACATTCCTATCTTAATGCAGTTCATTCTGGCAGTTGGTTTTGTAGTAGGAACAATCATTATTTCTGGAAAATTAGGCCCAAAAAGAACCTCTGAAGTTAAAGATAAAAACTTCGAGTGTGGTATCGAATCTGTTGGTAATGCCCGTATTCCTTTTTCTGTTAAATATTTCCTGGTTGCGATTTTGTTTGTATTGTTTGACGTAGAGGTAATTTTCCTTTACCCTTGGGCAGTAAACTTTAAAGATCTTGGCGTAGAAGGAATGCTTAAAATGATCGTTTTCATGTCATTGCTTTTAGTGGGATTTTTCTACATCATCAAAAAGAAAGCTTTAGAGTGGGAATAAGAAATTTTTGATTTCCAGATTTAGATTTTAGATTATTTTGATCTCGAATTTAGATTTGAAAACTTAATTTCTCGAAATACAATAACGATTTTAAAAATATAGATCACAGACCAAGATTTGAAAGAATCTGAAATCTAAAATCTAAAATCTAAAATAAAATGAGCGATTCAAATGTAAATATGGTTGCGCCACCGGAAGGAGTTGTAGGAGAAGGTTTCTTCGCTACAAAACTAAATGATGTTGTGGGTTTGGCACGCGCGAATTCTCTTTGGCCTCTGCCGTTTGCTACATCTTGCTGCGGAATTGAGTTTATGGCCACAATGGCATCACATTACGATTTAGCAAGATTTGGATCTGAGCGTGTGAGTTTCTCTCCTCGTCAGGCAGATATGCTATTAGTAATGGGAACTATTTCAAAAAAAATGGCTCCAATTTTAAGACAAGTTTACGAACAAATGTCTGAGCCGCGCTGGGTAATTGCTGTTGGAGCGTGTGCTTCATCAGGCGGAGTTTTCGATACTTACTCGGTTTTACAAGGAATTGATAAAGTAATCCCTGTTGACGTTTATGTTCCAGGATGTCCTCCTAGACCAGAACAAATAGTTGATGGAGTAATGAGATTACAAGAATTGGTAAAAAGCGAATCTGTTAGACGCAGAAGCTCTCCAGAATACCAAGAATTATTAGCTTCCTATAACATTTCATAAGATGGCTTTAGAAAATACCCTGATCCAAGATAAACTTACAGAAACATTTGATTCAAGTGTTTTTAACTTTCAAGAAGAAAGAGATGTTTTTTCATTAGAAACAACAGCTGAAAAAATTACAGCTTTAATTCTTTTTTTAAAAAATGATTCTGAGCTGCGTTTTCACTTTTTAACAGATTTATGCGGGATTCATTATCCAGACAACGATCTTGATCGTCAGTTTGCAGTAGTGTACCACTTACACAACTGGTACGAAAACAAACGTATTAGAATTAAAGTTTATTTAAATGGTGAAAAACCAGAGATCAAAACTGTTTCAAATATTTTCCTGAGTTCGAACTGGATGGAAAGAGAAACATATGATTTCTTTGGAATCAATTTTATCGGCCACCCGCAGTTGAAACGTATTTTGAATATGGATGAAATGGTATCTTTCCCGATGAGAAAAGAATTCCCAATGGAAGACAGCGGAAGAACTGATAAAGACGACAGATTCTTTGGAAGAACAACAACAAATTGCTAAAAAATAAATAATTCAACATTATAAAATGTCAGAACTATTATTACCACCAGAGCATCGTTATGCTAAAATAATTAAGGAGAAACTTAACGAAGACGGAAGCGAGCTTTCGGTTCTGAACTTAGGTCCAACTCACCCTGCGACTCACGGTATTTTTCAAAATATCCTATTAATGGATGGTGAAAGAATTCTGGAGGCAGAGCCAACTATTGGCTACATCCACAGAGCTTTCGAGAAAATTGCCGAAAATCGTCCGTTTTATCAAATTACTCCTCTTACAGACCGTATGAACTATTGCTCCTCTCCTATTAACAATATGGGATGGTGGATGACATTAGAAAAGCTATTAGGTGTCGAAGTTCCAAAAAGAGCACAATACTTAAGAGTTATCGTAATGGAGCTGGCTCGTATTACAGATCACTTAATCTGTAACTCGATTCTTGGAGTTGATACTGGTGCGTATACTGGTTTCTTATACGTTTTTCAATTTAGAGAAAAAATCTACGAAATCTACGAAGAAATTTGCGGAGCTCGTTTAACTACAAATATGGGAAGAATTGGTGGTTTTGAAAGAGACTGGTCTCCAGAAGCTTTCAAAAAACTAGATACTTTCCTTGAAGAATTTCCAATTGCCTGGAAAGAATTCGAAAACTTATTCGAAAGAAACAGAATTTTCCTTGACAGAACTGTAAACGTAGGTGCAATTTCTGCAGAGCAGGCTATGGCTTACGGATTTACAGGTCCAAACTTGCGTGCTGCCGGAGTTGATTACGACGTACGTGTTGCACAGCCTTACTCATCTTACGAAGATTTTGATTTTATTGTTCCTGTTGGAAAATCAGGTGACACATACGATCGTTTCTGTGTCCGTAATGCTGAAGTTTGGGAAAGTTTAAGCATTATTCGCCAAGCTCTGGACAAAATGCCGGCTGGAAATGAATATCATGCAGAAGTTCCTGATTATTACCTTCCTCCAAAAGAAGATGTATATAACTCGATGGAATCTTTAATCTATCACTTTAAAATCGTAATGGGAGAAGTTCCTGTTCCGGTAGCCGAAATTTACCACCCTGTTGAAGGCGGAAACGGAGAGATAGGTTTTTATCTAGTGACAGACGGAAGCAGAACTCCATATAGATTACATTTCAGAAGACCTTGTTTTATTTACTATCAGGCATATCCTGAAATGATTAAAGGCTCGCTGCTTTCTGATGCGATTGTTATTCTTTCTAGTTTAAATGTAATCGCAGGAGAGTTAGACGCCTAAAATATTGTAAATTTTAGATTGTAGATTTTAGATTACTGATTGAAAATGCAGATTTTAGAATTTAGATTTAAAAATTATAATTAGGAATTGAAAAATTCAGATTGAAGAATCTAAAACTTAAACAATGATTGAAGAATCATAGATTATAGACAAAGATTGAAAAAATCTAAAATCTAAAATCCGAAATCTAAAATTAAAAATGGAACGTAAACATTACAAACAAGAAATAAATATGACTGAGGCATTGATGAACCGCATCAATGAATTGATCAGCCATTATCCGGAAGGCAAACAAAAATCGGCTTTACTGCCTGTTTTGCATGAAGTGCAGGATGCGCATAACAACTGGCTTAGCATTGAATTGCAAGACAAAGTTGCCGAAATTCTTCAGATAAAACCAATTGAGGTTTATGAAGTGGTTACATTTTACACCATGTTCAACCAAAAACCAATTGGAAAATACATGTTTGAGTTTTGCCAGACATCTTGTTGTTGTTTAAATGGTGCCGAAAATTTAATGGATTACACTTCTGAAAAATTAGGCATTAAAATGGGCGAAACAACTCCAGACGGAATGTTTACCATTGCCGGTGTAGAATGTTTAGGTGCCTGCGGATACGCTCCGATGATGCAGTTAGGCGATTTCTACAAAGAAAAACTGACAGAAGATAAAATCGATCAGTTAATCGCTGATTGCAAAGAAGATAAAATAATATTACACGATAAATAAGATGTCACAAAAAATATTATTAGATAAAATCAATATTCCGGGAATTAAAACCTACGAAGTATATCGCCAAAATGGTGGTTATGCCTCTGTAGAAAAAGCATTAAAGACACTTACACCGGATGAAGTTACTGAAGAAGTAAAAAAATCAGGTCTTCGTGGTCGTGGAGGCGCGGGTTTCCCGGCCGGAATGAAATGGAGCTTTATTGATAAAAAATCAGGAAAACCAAGACACTTAGTTTGCAACGCCGACGAATCAGAACCAGGAACATTCAAAGATCGTTATTTGATGGAATTTATTCCTCACTTATTGATTGAAGGAATGATTACTTCTAGTTTCGCTTTAGGTGCCAACCTTTCATACATCTACATTCGTGGAGAATATATGTGGGTTTTCAAAATTTTAGAAAGAGCAATCGCCGAAGCAAAAGCTGCCGGATGGTTAGGAAAAAATATATTAGGTACAGGTTACGATCTTGAACTACATGTTCATTGTGGAGCCGGAGCATATATCTGCGGAGAAGAAACCGCACTTATTGAGTCTCTTGAAGGTAAAAGAGGAAACCCTCGTATTAAACCACCTTTCCCAGCGGTTTCAGGACTTTGGGCAAACCCAACTGTGGTAAACAATGTTGAAACAATCGCAACCGTGCCTTGGATCATCAATAATTCTGGTGATGATTATGCTAAAATTGGTATTGGCCGTTCAACCGGAACTAAATTAATTTCTGCTTCCGGACACATTAAAAATCCTGGAGTTTACGAAATTGAATTAGGTTTAAGTGTTGACGAATTCATGAATTCTGATGAATATTTAGGAGGAATGTCTTCGAGCCGACCATTGAAAGCTTTTGTACCGGGAGGTTCTTCTGTGCCAATTTTACCCGCTGAATTAATCTTTAAAACAGCAAATGGCGAAGACAGATTAATGACTTACGAATCTTTAAGTGATGGTGGTTTTGCTACCGGATCTATGTTAGGTTCAGGCGGATTCATTGTTTACAATGACACTGCTTGTATCGTAAGAAACACTTGGAATTTTGCACGTTTTTACCACCACGAATCTTGCGGACAATGTACACCTTGTCGTGAAGGAACAGGATGGTTAGAAAAAATATTATGGAGAATCGAAAACGGTCAAGGCCGTGAAGAAGATATCGAATTATTGTGGAGCATTCAAAGTAAAATTGAAGGTAATACAATTTGCCCGCTAGGCGACGCCGCTTCTTGGCCGGTAGCAGCAGCTATTCGTCATTTTAGAGACGAGTTTGAATATCACGTTCGTTTCCCTGAAAAGATTAAAAATAGAGAGCACTTTGTTGCTGAACCTTTCTCACAAGTAAAGCATTTAGTAGGCAAACAAACAGTTTAAAATAGTTTCAAGTTTCAAGTTTTTTTAGTTTCAAGTTCAACCTGAAACTTTAAACGTGAAACTAAAAAAACAAATTATAGAGATGAAAGTAACCATAGACGGTCAAAGTATAGACGTAGAGCCAGGAACAACGATCCTGCAGGCTGCACGTATGATTGGTGGAGATTTGGTACCGCCAGCCATGTGCTATTACTCAAAATTAAAAGGGAGCGGCGGAAAATGTCGTTGTTGTTTAGTTGAAGTTTCTAAAGGTAGTGAAGCTGACCCAAGACCAATGCCAAAATTAATGGCATCTTGCGTAACAGGATGTATGGACGGAATGGAAGTAAACAGTAAATCTTCTGCAAGGGTTACCGAAGCACGTAAATCTGTTACAGAATTCTTGCTGATTAACCACCCATTAGACTGTCCTATTTGTGATCAGGCTGGTGAATGTGATCTTCAAAACTTAAGTTTTGAGCACGGAAACCCAAAATCACGTTTTATTGAAGAAAAAAGAACATTTGAACCAGAAGATATTGGTCCAAATATTCAACTGCATATGAACCGTTGTATTTTATGCCAAAGATGTGTACAAGTTGCAGATCAATTGACAGACAACAGAGTTCACGGAGTATTAGATCGTGGTGACCATGCTAATATTTCAACCGGAATCTCTAAAGCAATCGACAATGAATTCTCTGGAAACATGATTGACGTTTGTCCGGTTGGTGCTTTAACAGACAAAACTTTCCGCTTTAAATCAAGAGTTTGGTTTAATAAACCTTATAACGCACACAGAGAATGTACAACTCCAGGATGCTGTGGTAAAACTACAGTTTGGATGTTTGGTGGTGAAATTCAACGTGTAACGGGTCGTAAAGACGAGTATCATGAAGTTGAAGAATTTATTTGCAACAGCTGTCGTTTTGATCATAAAAATGTTTCGGACTGGGTTATTGAAGGACCAAGAGAATTTGAAAAAGATTCTGTTATCAACCAAAATAACTACATTCAAAAACTAGAAAAAGTTGAAATTGATACTGAAAAGAATATTCTTTTAGGCCGCGATATCGACCGTAAAAAAATTAGTATGGCAGCAATTCCATTAACTACTAATGATAAAAATTCTTAAGAAATGGAAAGTGCATTTATTATAGAAAAAAGTGTTGTTATTGTTGTCGTTTTTGCGGTAACAATGATTATGGCCATGTATTCTACCTGGGCTGAACGTAAAGTTGCAGCTTTCCTTCAGGATCGTGTTGGACCAAACCGTGCAGGCTGGGGAGGTTTATTACAGCCACTTGCAGATGGTATGAAACTATTCTCTAAAGAAGAATTTTTTCCAAACACACCAAACAGATTTTTATTTATTGTAGGTCCGGCAATTGCAATGAGCACTGCTTTAATGACAAGTGCCGTAATTCCATGGGGAGACAAACTTCACCTTTTCGGAAAAGACATTTACCTGCAGGCTACCGATGTTAATATTGCTTTATTATACATATTTGGAGTTCTTTCTGTTGGCGTTTACGGAATTATGATTGGTGGATGGGCTTCTAATAATAAATTCTCATTAATGGGTGCTGTTCGTGCAGCTTCTCAAATGGTCTCTTATGAAATTGCAATGGGATTATCGATGATTGCTCTATTGATGATGACCGGAACAATGAGTTTAAAAGAAATTTCATTACAGCAGTCAGGCATGAACTGGAATGTTTTTTATCAGCCTTTATCCTTTTTAATTTTCTTAATTTGCTCATTTGCAGAAACTAACAGAACCCCGTTTGACTTAGCAGAATGTGAAAACGAATTAATTGGAGGTTACCATACAGAATATTCTTCCATGAAAATGGGATTCTATTTGTTTGCTGAATATGCAAGTATGTTTATCTCTGCTACTATTATTTCTGTATTATTTTTTGGAGGTTACAACTATCCGGGCATGCAATGGATGGTAGATAATGTTGGAGTAAACACAGCTAATCTTTTAGGAATTGCAGTATTATTTGTGAAAATATGTTTCTTCATATTCTTTTATATGTGGGTACGCTGGACTATTCCAAGATTCAGATATGACCAATTAATGAACTTAGGCTGGAGAATTTTAATTCCACTTTCGATTATTAATATTATGATTACGGGTGTTGTTATTTTAAGACACGATATCGCAGCAGCTTTAGGATTTTAAGAACTGTAATCGGAACAGTCCCGATAGGTATCGGGATTCAAATAAAAAATAAAATAGATTTTGAATTTGACTAACCTCAAATTGTAAATCATAAATCATAGATTAAAAAATGTCAATAGAAACTATATCATTATCGGGTAGAAAAAAAGTGGTCTCTAATAAAGAGATGACTTTTTTGGAACGATTGTATCTTGTGGCGATTGTAAAAGGTCTTGCTATTACGCTTAAACACCTTTTTAGAAAAAAAATTACGATTCATTATCCGGAACAGGTTCGTGAAATGAGTCCGGTTTATCGTGGCCAGCACATGCTTAAACGTGATGAGCAAGGTCGTGAAAACTGTACTGCCTGCGGATTATGTGCTTTATCATGTCCGGCAGAAGCAATCACAATGAAAGCTGCCGAGCGCAAACCAGATGAGAAACATTTATACAGAGAAGAAAAATATGCTTCGATTTATGAAATCAATATGCTTCGTTGTATTTTCTGTGGTTTATGTGAAGAGGCCTGCCCTAAAGATGCTATTTACTTGACAACATCTAAAGTATTAGTTCCTGCTAACTATGAGAGAGAAGATTTCATCTTTGGAAAAGACAAATTAGTGATGCCTTTAGAAATGGCTATTAAAAATTCACAACTTAATAACGCTAACTAATGATACATATTCCTGATTTCGCAAACGCAACTCCTGTAGGTGTTATATTTTGTATTTTAGCGTTTATTACGGTAATAACTGCTTTTTTAACCATTTTTAGCCGAAACCCAATTCATTCAGCAATTTACTTAGTGATTTGTTTCTTCTCTATTGCCGGTCATTATTTATTACTAAACTCTCAATTTTTAGCAATTGTACATATAATAGTATATTCCGGAGCAATTATGATTTTGTTCCTGTTTACGATTATGTTAATGAATCTTAACGAGCAAAAAGATGTTCACCGCCCTCGAATTACACGTTTAGGAGCAATCGTTTCTTTTTGTTTGATTTGTATCGTTTTAATCGCAATTTTCATCAACTCTAAACCAATTGTTGGCGATTATGATTCGACCGGTGAAGATTTCCAATCTATTAAAGTATTGGGTAAAATATTATTGAACGAGTATATGGTGCCTTTTGAATTTGCTTCGATTTTACTTTTGGTTGCGATGATTGGAACTGTATTATTGTCTAAAAAAGAAAAATTAAAAAAATAATGGGTAATATATTAAATCAAATAGGTATTGAAAATTACATCTTTTTAAGTGTTGTACTTTTTTGTATTGGTGTTTTTGGTGTATTGTACAGACGAAATTCAATTATCGTTTTCATGTCTATCGAAATCATGCTGAATGCAGTAAACCTTTTATTTGTAGCTTTTTCAACTTATCATCAAGATGCACAAGGACAAGTTTTTGTATTCTTTTCGATGGCAGTTGCTGCTGCCGAAGTTGCGGTAGGATTAGCGATTTTGGTTTCTATTTTTAGAAACATTGGCTCAATTAGTATCGATAATTTAAAAAACTTAAAAGGATAAAATAGAAATGGATACCAATTTAGCTTTAGTTTTAGTTTTAGCTCCTTTTTTAGGATTTTTAATCAATGTTTTCTTTGGGAAAAGCTTAGGAAAAACAGTTTCCGGAATTATCGGAACTGCGGCCGTAGCTGTCTCTTTTATAGTTACGCTTGTACTTTTTAATCAAATAACTTCAACTGGAAAAGGAATTGAAGTTACTTTATTTGACTGGATTCAAATTAGCAATCTAAAAATCAATCTTGGATTTTTATTAGATCAATTATCTGTTCTTTGGTTACTTTTCGTAACCGGAATTGGATCGTTGATTCACTTATACTCTATCAATTACATGCACGATGATGAGAATATGCATAAATTCTTTGCCTATTTAAATCTGTTTGTGTTCTTTATGATCACACTTGTAATTGGAAGCAACTTATTAGTTTTATTTATCGGTTGGGAAGGTGTCGGACTTTGCTCTTATTTACTTATCGGATTTTGGCATAAAAACCAGGATTACAATGATGCAGCAAAAAAAGCTTTTATTATGAACAGAATTGGAGATTTAGGTCTTTTAATTGGTATGTTCATCATTGGGTCAATGTTCTCAACTTTAGATTATACAACTTTAAAAACTGCAATTGCCGGAACGGCAGATTTGAATTTACCATTACTTTCCTTAGCTGCTTTATGTTTATTCATTGGGGCTTGTGGTAAGTCAGCTCAAATTCCGTTGTACACGTGGTTACCAGATGCAATGGCAGGACCAACTCCTGTTTCTGCTTTAATTCACGCTGCTACGATGGTAACAGCCGGTATTTTTATGGTAACGAGATTGAACTTTGTTTTTGATCTTGCAACAGATGTACAAACTGTAATTGCCATTATTGGAGCAATAACTTCATTAGTTGCAGCTACAATTGGATTAGTACAAACTGATATTAAAAAAGTATTAGCTTATTCTACCGTTTCTCAATTAGGATTAATGTTCCTGGCATTAGGATTTGGAGCTTACGAAGTAGCTGTATTCCACGTTATCACACACGCTTTCTTTAAAGCTTGTTTATTCTTAGGATCTGGTTCTGTAATTCACGGTTTACACGGTGAGCAGGATATGCGCAAAATGGGTGGATTGCGTAAAGCAATGCCAATTACTTTCTGGACCATGTTGATTTCTTCATTGGCTATTTCAGGGGTACCGTTTTTCTCAGGTTTCTTCTCAAAAGATGAAATTTTACTGACTGCTTTCCACCACAGTATTCCATTATATGCTGTTGGATCTATTGCTTCAATCATGACGGCTTTCTATATGTTTAGATTGATGTTCTTAACTTTCTTTAAAGATTTTAGAGGAACTGAAGAACAAAAACACCATTTACATGAAAGCGGTGCTTTAATTACTTTCCCTTTAATCATTTTAGCAATTCTTGCCACTTTTGGAGGATTAATCAGTTTACCTGGAAACAGCTGGTTAAATGAATATTTAGCTCCTCTTTTCACAAAAGTTGCTGGCGAAGAGCATCATTTAGGTGCAACAGAATATACTTTGATGGGAGTTGCCGTTTTAGGCGGATTATTAGGAATTTTAATTGCTTACATCAAATACTTTAAACAAGATAATGTTCCTGAAGCAGATGAAAATATTACAGGCTTAACAAAAGTATTGTACAACAAATATTATGTAGATGAAATTTACGATGCAATATTTGTGCGTACTGTAAATGCATTATCAAGATTCTTTAGAGACAATATTGAAACCGGCTTATCTGCACTTGTTTTCGCATTAGGAAAAATAACAAATGAATTAGCTTTTCAAGGTAAAAAACTGCAGACTGGAAGTATCGGATTATATCTATTTGCTTTCGTTTTAGGTCTTTGCGCGATTGTTTCTTATATATTTTTAGCTCAATAATTTTATAACTATGAACGTTTCTCTTATATTAATTATTCTTTTAGTTGGTGCATTTATCACCTATTTTGCTGGTGACAAACTCGCTTCAAAAGTAGCTTTGTTCTTTAGTTTGGCAGCTTTAGGCTGTTCGGTTGTATTGTTAAACCATTTTAATGCTGGAGAAAACATCAGCCTTATTAATGCGTGGATCACACAGCCTAAAATTTCGTTTGCGCTAAATGCTGACGGGTTAGCTCTTGCAATGCTTTTATTGACAACGGCATTAACTCCAATTATTATATTCTCTTCTTTTGGAAATGAATATAAAAACGCTAAAGGTTTCTATGCACTAATTTTATTTATGGCTTTTGCAATGACGGGAACTTTTCTTGCTGCAGATGGTCTTTTATATTATATTTTCTGGGAGCTAGCTCTTATTCCTATTTACTTTATTGCTCTTATTTGGGGTAACGGAGATGCTGAAGAACGCAGAAAAGCAGTGGTTAAATTTTTCATTTATACACTTGCAGGTTCTTTATTTATGTTAGTTGCTTTCATTTATTTATATCAAAAAGCAGGCAGTTTCTTAATTGAGGATTTATACAAATTAGATTTATCAGCTAATGAGCAGTTTTGGATTTTCCTTGCTTTCTTTTTGGCTTATGCTATTAAAATTCCAATTATTCCTTTCCACACATGGCAGGCAAATGTATACCAAAAAGCACCAACTGTTGGAACTATGCTTTTATCTGGTATCATGCTTAAAATGGGATTATACAGTGTTATTCGCTGGCAGCTGCCAATTGCACCACTTGCTGCAAAAGAATACATGAACATTTTTATTGCTTTAGGAATTGCAGGAGTTATCTACGGTTCTATCGTAGCTTTAAGACAAAAAGATTTAAAGAAATTACTAGCCTATTCATCTCTTGCTCACGTTGGATTAATTGCTGCCGGAACTTATACACTTACAATTGATGGTTTCCGCGGGGCGGTATTACAAATGATTGCTCACGGTTTTGTGGTAGTTGGATTATTTTACGCTGCAGAAATTATCTACAGAAGATTTGAAACGAGAAATATTGAAGAGTTAGGCGGTATTCGTACACAATCTCCAAAATTTACTTCTATGTTTTTAATTTTGGTACTGGCTTCTGTCGCTTTACCAACTACGTTTAACTTCATTGGAGAATTCACAGTATTATATAGTCTTTCTCAAATCAATATCTGGTTTGCTGTATTAGGCGGCACAACGATTATTCTGGGAGCTTACTATATGCTTAAAATGTTTCAAAGCGTGATGCTTGGTGAAACAAATTCAAAAACTTTTGCAGATGTTTCTGTTAACGAAGGAATTTCTATGGTTGCAATTATTGCTGTATTAATATTCTTTGGATTTTATCCAAAACCAATTACAGATTTGATTACTCCAAGTTTAGAAACGATTTTAAACGTTATCAATAAAAATTAAGATTTTAGAATGATGATTAACGATTTTTGATTTCAGATTTTCGAAAATTGAAAAGTTAAACATTAAAAAAATAAAAATATATTTTAAATAAAATAAATTAGGGCGTTTTAGATTTCCTAAATCAAAAAAACAAAAATGAATACATTAATAGCTATAACAGGATTGGGTATTTTCTGCCTATTGTTTGAAATTCTAAATTTTAGAAAAGGCATTGTTCCGTTTACCATTTTAGGTTTATTGGGTGTCTTGGCGCTTAATTATTATGAATTTGGAACAACAGCAAGTTATTACAATAACATGATTACGGTAAGTAAATTTTCGACTGCCTTTTCTTCATTGTTCATTATTCTAACCATTTTCCTTGTAGCATTAAGTCATAATTTTTACGAAAATCACCAGACTAAAATTTCTGATTATATTGCCATAAAAGTATTTTTATTAGCTGGAGCCGTTGCAATGGTTTCTTTTGGAAACCTAGCTATGTTTTTCCTTGGAATCGAAATTTTATCAATCGCACTATATGTTCTTGCGGCGAGCGATCGTTTGAATATTAAAAGTAATGAAGCAGGTATGAAATATTTCCTAATGGGATCTTTCGCATCAGGAATTATATTATTTGGAATTTGCTTGATTTACGGTGCAATGGGAACTTTTGATATTGCGGAAATTCACGAAAGTTCTTTATCTGCTGAGCTGCCAATCTGGTTTCCTATCGGAATGATTTTGATGACTATTGGAATGTTCTTTAAAGTTGCTGCTGTACCATTTCACTTTTGGGCACCAGACGTTTACGAAGGTTCTCCGGCCTTAACAACTGCTTTAATGAGTACACTGGCAAAAGTTGTGGCAATTGCAACTCTTTATAAATTAGTTTCCGGATTAAATTTAATTCCTTCATTAGAAAACCAGGATCTTTTAGGCACCTTTGAAAATATCATTCTTATCATTTCAATTGCTTCTATGACGGTTGGAAATATAATGGCTCTTCGTCAGGTAAATGTAAAACGTATGCTGGCATTCTCCGGAATCTCACACGCAGGTTTCATGTTAATGACATTCTTAACTATCGCTACTTCTGCAGGAGTTCTATTATATTATACTGCTGCCTATGCCTTGGCTGGTATAGCTGCATTTAGTGTGATTTTATATGTTTGCAAAAATCAGGATAATGAAGATATTACGAATTTTCATGGTTTAGGAAAAACAAATCCGTTATTGGCTGCAATATTGACTGGCTCATTGTTATCAATGGCTGGTATTCCAATTTTCTCAGGATTCTTTGCAAAATTATTCTTGTTTGATCAGGCACTTCATGCTGGTTATGTAGCTATTGTAATTGTTGCTGTAATTAACTCTATCATAAGTGTAGGTTATTATTTCAAATTAATTTTGGCAATGTATTCTAAAGAGCCGAATGAAGAACGCACAGGAAAACCATTTCTTATTTATGCTGTTGCAATTATTTCTATTGCTTTAAACATAGCTTTAGGTTTATTCCCTTCTTTAGTTTTAGATTTATTGAATTAAAAATTTCATAATAAAATATACAAATCCATCAAGAGTTTCTTTTGATGGATTTTTTGTTTTTTACAGCTGTTTTTCAAAAGAAAATTTCATATTAAAAATTTAGGCTAAGCCTGCAGACTTCGAAAAAACTCCATATATTTGAGGTCAATCAAAATGTATTTAAAACTATGGCCTTCAATTCAAAAAATCCATTTTTAAGCGACAAGCGTTTTTCTTCAAATGCTGTTTCGAGAGCTGGAGAAACGCATCAAGCACAGATCATTGACTATAATCAGGAAATGACTTTGTCTGGTACGATCAACAAGACAGCTATTTTATTTTTATTATTATGCGCCGGGGCAATCATAACCTGGTGGATGTTTTTTCAGGAAATGAACATAATGGTTCCTGCTATCGGTGGCGCTATTGTTGGTTTTATCTTGGTTATTGTATCTGCTTTTAAACCGCAATACTCTCAGTATTTAGCTCCCGGTTATGCTTTCTTTGAGGGATTATTCATAGGAGGAATTTCTGCAATTTTTGAAGCGATGTATCCTGGAATAGTCATTAACGCTGTAGGAGCAACATTAGTTACTTTCTTGGTTTGCCTTGGTTTATATAAATTTAAAATTGTAAAAGTTACAGAGCAATTTAAATCAGTAGTTATTGCGGCTACTTTAGCAATTGCTACTTACTATTTGATTTCATGGATCGCTTCACTGATTTTTAATTTTAGCCCTGTTCACCACGGAAATTCTATGATGAGTATTGGTATCAGCGTTTTTGTAATCATCATTGCTGCTTTGAATTTATTCTTAGATTTCGATCAAATTGAAAAAGGAGTACAACAAAGAATGCCAAAATTTATGGAATGGTATGGAGCTATGGGATTAATGGTAACATTGGTTTGGCTGTATATTGAATTTCTAAGATTGCTATCTAAATTCGCAAGTAGAGATTAAATTTCTTCTATATAAATAAGAAAGCCTTTTTGAATTTCAAGAAGGCTTTTTTTTTGCTCAAAACTTTGATAGAACCGAAAATTTTGTTTTATAAAACAGATAATTGATGAATATTTTAAAATTTCACAAAAACAGCAAAAAAGAACATAAAAACAACAATTAAGAAATGTTTACTTTTTTGTAAGTAAAAAAGTCAGCAAAATCGATGCTTTTGAGCAAAACCACAATTATGTAATAAATTACAATTTGTGCAATTTATTACATTTTAACTAAATTAAGTAAATTATTTTTTTCATATATATTTTTTTAAGCACTAAAAACTGAGAATATAGAAATTTTGTATAATTATGTGTAATCGATTACAATTAACTTGTATTGAGAATCACAAAAAACCACAAAAACTATTATTAATGTCTAACTTAAACAATTATGAAAAAAAACCTACTTTTTCTGACTATGTTTTTACTCACACTTCAAACATGGTCGCAGCAAATTAACGAAGCAAGCGGATGGCTTGAATCTGTTTTTGTAAAATGGCAGCCGGTAAGTAATGCCCAAACTTATAATGTATATTTTACCGGAGGAGGAATTGTTGATCAAAAAATTGACAACGAACTTATTAGAAGTTATGGCTCGTATTTTCGTGCTGATATTCCGGGATTAAAAGCCGGATCTTACACCGTAAAAATCAAACCTGTTATTTCGGGAGTTGAAGGAACTGGAACCACAACCAGTTCATTAACCGTTAAAGCTCACGACCGATCTGGATTTGCTTTTGCCAACTCCCGTGTTCCCGGAGCTTATAATGCAGATGGAACCCCTAAAAGCAACGCTTCAATTATTTACATTACACAGCAAACAAAAAATACCGTTTCGCTTACTGTAACAGGAGCATCGGTAAATCCTTGTGTTGGTTTGCAGACGATTCTTGATGCTTACAAAAAAGGGAAAGAAACCAAACCTTTGATTATTCGAATGGTGGGACAAATCACCGATTTGAGCTATATGATGGGTGGTGATCTTGTAATTGAAAATAACAACAATGCGCAAAGTTATATCACATTAGAAGGAATCGGAAACGACGCAACAGCCGATGGATGGGGAATTAGAGTTAAAAATGCATCCAACATCGAAATTCGAAATATCGGAGTTATGAATGTAGACAGTTCCGAAGGTGATAATATTGGACTGCAGCAGGATAATGATTACGTTTGGGTTCACAACTGTGATTTCTTTTATGGAAAACCTGGCAGCGATGCTGATCAAATAAAAGGAGATGGAGCCTTGGATTGCAAAAAATCAACCTATGTAACCTTTTCGTACAATCACTTTTGGGATTCAGGAAAAAGTAATCTTTTAGGTTTAAGTGAAGGAACAACTGCAGGTTTATATATTACATATCACCACAATTGGTACGACCATTCCGATTCCCGCCATCCAAGAATACGTTATTATTCAGCTCACGTCTACAACAATTATTATGACGGAAATTCCAAATATGGCGTAGGATCTACATTGGGCTCCTCTGTATTTGTAGAAGCAAATTTTTTCAGAAATTGTAAATATCCAATGCTTACTTCAATGCAGGGAACAGATGTTTATAATGGTGCTGCCGGAACATTTTCTAGTGAAGATGGAGGTACGATTAAAGCGTTCAACAATACTATGAGCGGTCAAAATCGTTTTGTTGGGTATAATGCTTCAACCAATCCTGTTGAATTCGATGCTTATATCGCATCAACCAGAAACGAAACTATCAGCAGCAGTATCACATCAAAAAAAGGGGCCAAAACATACAATAATTTTGACACGAATTCCAGTGTAATGTATGCCTATACGCCTGAAACTCCGGAAAACGCAAAAACAACTGTAATGCAATATGCGGGACGTATTTCTGGCGGAGATTTTCAATGGACATTCAACAACGCCGTTGATGATACTGCCGATGGTGTAAATACTGGTTTAAGAGATGCACTAAATGCTTACCAGACAAGTTTAGTTTCTGTACAAGGCGGTACAAATCCTCCTGCCGGAAATCAAACTTTAACTTCAACTTCTAATAACAATCAAACCGTAACAAGCGGTACTGCTATTGCAACTATTGTTTTTACCTGGGGAGGAGATGCAACAGATGCAACAGTGACAGGCTTACCAGCTTCTGGATTAACGTTTGTTAAAAACAGTTCGGCAAAAACAATTACGATTACCGGAACTCCAACTGCAACAGTAAACTATTCTATTGCCACAACGGGTTCTTCAGGAACCCCTGCAACAGGCTCCGGAACAATTACCGTTAATGCTGCAGGAACTCAAACTTTAACTTCAACTAATAATAACAGCCAAACTGTAGCCAGTGGAACGGCCATAAATGCAATTGTATTTACCTGGGGAGGAACAGCCACAGATGCCACTGTAACAGGATTACCGGCTTCTGGAATCAGTTTTGTGAAAAACACTTCGGCCAAAACAATTACGATTACCGGAACACCAACTGCAACAGTTTCTTATTCAATCGCCACAACGGGAACAGGAACTGCAGCTACAAGTTCAGGGACAATTACAGTAACAACCGGAAATCCTGCAGGAAACGAAATACACAACTTTACAACATCAGGAAAAGATAGTGATTTCTATACCATAACGGGGAATCTTTCTACCACAAAAGGAACGGTTACTTATAATGGTTTCACCCTGACACAATGTTTAAAAATAGAATCATCAACAAATATTTCATTTACAACTTCGCAATCAAGTACTTTAACTCTGGTTTTTGTTGAAGCAGCAGCAACTATTAAAGTTGATAATGTAGATAGAGTTGCCACTAACGGAATTGTAACGGTAACACTATCTTCAGGAAATCATACCATTACCAAAAAAGATACTGCTAATTTATTTTATATGAGTACGGCGTATAATAGCGGCACGCTTAGAGTTGCTCAAACAGAAACCTTAATCGAAACAGACAGTTCTAAACCATTTTTATATCCACATCCGGCATCTGGCACCTTGTATTTATCAGATATAAACCAGAAAGTAGAAAAGGTAATGATTTATAATGTTTTGGGGATTTTGGTAAAAACATCTCAAAAAGGAAATGAAGCAATCGATTTAAGCAATCTAACTACAGGAACTTATTTAGCCAAGATTTTTACATCCAATGGCTCCTTCAACCAGACAATTGTAAAACAATAAGCATTTAGAATGTTTTGTAAAAAGAAGGCTTCCAAAATTTGGAAGCCTTCTTTGTTCTATAAAATTATCTTTTTCTATTTCTAAATTCTTCCTGCTCAGTCATCTTACCAAACTCTTTAAAAAAACTTTTAATCATTTCAAGATTAAACATTACAAATAAAAGCATCCCAAGAAAAATAGTAATCCAGCTGTACACAATTTTAACAGATGATACATTTGAAGCCACTACATAAAAGACAATCGTGGGCAATATAGCAGTAAGCAATGTTAATCCCAAAGCCAGCATTAATGGATTAATAACAAAACTATTGACAGCATTAAAGCCAATTTTTCTCAACAGCACTGCAATAAATATCAAACCCAATAAAGTAAAAATGATACCCGCAAAACCATAAATAAGTACCTGATCTTTTAAGCTGTTAATTTCGTTTTCGTAACCAAAAAAGGTATTAAAATTGAATTCCATCATATTTCTTGTCTTGCGGTGTTACATCAAATAAAGCTTGAGTTTTATATCCTATCAGTTTTGCTAAAATAAAATTAGGAAACTCCTGTATACCAACATTGTAAAAATTTACACTATCATTAAAAAATTCTCTTCTGTCAGCAATTTTATCTTCCATCTGCGAAACTCTTTTTTGTAATTCCAGGAAATTACTGTTGGATAAAAGCGTTGGATAATTCTCCGAAACTGAAAATAAACTTTTCATCGCGTTTGAAAACTCATTGGCATTATCAATCTTTTCTTCGACCGTTTTAGCGTTCAAAAAATCAGTTCTCAATTTCGTAAGATTGGTAAGCATAGCCGTTTCGTGTTCCATAAACTTAGAAGCCACTTTCACCAATTCAGGAACTTCATCGGCTCGCTGCATCAAAATAACATCAATATTTTTAAATGCTTTTTCGTTGTTATTTTTCAGCATAACCAGCTTGTTATAAATCCTGATAAAAAAATTGAAAAATATAATAATCAGAATTATCCCGGCAATTAATGCAATGTTTTGAACAGTCATATTTCTTTAATTTAAAATGATATAAATGAGAATAAGCGAAATGAAAAATAAAGCCGCTAAAAAAGAATCTAATAAAGGTTTGTATTTATTTCTAAATGAAATACTTCTAGGAATCGCAACACCAAAAACAGTATCTGAATCTCCTTTCTTAATTAGCACATTTCCGTTATCTGATGAAGCATAACCAATAAGCAGCATATAATCATTTTTTTGCAAGTAGGTTTCACTATATCTCATCTTACCTCCCTGCTGATTATCGATTCTGTCAAAATAATACTCCAACCCCTCTCCATCAACGGTTACAGATCCTGTTTCATCCTTTATCTTAAACTTCCCTGTTTTAAGTTCTGTAAATACAGTACTATAGGTTGTTTTTCCATCATCATCACGTTGGCTTTCTTTTTCAATTCTATAAAACTAACCAATACATGATTTATTAAAATAAGGAGAAATAATGGGTTCTATTTCTTCTAAATCACCCTCTACTTCAACCTGTCCCATCGCAATAGCACTTATCTTTGAAGTAGGTAAAATAGACTGGAGTCTCAAAAATTTACTTTTACTGCTTGGAAAAAATATACTTTTAAGAAGTATCAAACCTGGTATAATTAAAAAAAGAAGCTTTAAATTTTCGGTTTGAGCCAGAAAAAAAACAGCCCCAATCATACAACCTAAAACAGCTATACCAATAAATTTTTTAAACAATGGCGTTTTTTGAATATTGTGTTTTCTGTTAAAGCTTTCTATTTCTCTTCTATCTTCTTTACTGCTTTTAATTCCCGAATAAATCATTCCAATAAAAGCAAATACAAAAACAGAAAGAAATAAAAACAACAGAAGAGCCAGTGGATATCGCGCATCAATTAAAAAACTCACACCAATTAGTGCCGGAAGTAAAACAAAAAACAGCCAGCTTGGAAATTTTAAATTGAATAATCCTGAAAAAATTATGGTATGAAATAAAGCAATACCAAGACTAAAAAGCATAAAAAAGACAACTTGTGCACTGTCTGCTTTATTTTGATTAAAAAATTCTAAAACTTCATTCATACATTTAGATTGAAAAAGAGACAGGTTTTAAAAAATAATTTCAACTTCTTTTGAAAGCAGTTTTCGGATTCTATTTTTTTCCTGATCAGAAATTGTATTTTTACTTAAATCAATTCCAATGAGAAACCGCAATTTATTTATTTCATTCGGAATTTCACTAATTTCGTTTTCACTTAAAATGAGAAATTTCAGATTTTTGAATTTCAAAATCTCCTCGGGAAACACCTCTAGTTTCGTTTTGGACAAGTCAAGCTCAACAACTAATTCAGGTTTGCGTTTTGCTTCTTCTAAATTATAAAATGTTGATTTTTCTTTTTTCTTTTCTTCTTTATTTCGGTTCAAAAGGCCAAAACCTGCTAAAATAAGAGACGCCACAAAAAAGATACATAAAAAAGAAACCCAAACCGGATCTTCATTTTTTTCTGAGGTAAAAAGCCTCAGGTAAACATAATAAGCCATGCCAAAAAACAAAACCAAAAACAACCCCAGAAATATCAGATAAAGAAGGTATTTAAAAAATGAGAAAATGACTTTTTTAACTTTGGCCGTATCTTTTGCCGTTATAAAATAGACAATTAAGGCTAGAACTAAAATCCAAAAAACGGTCACTCCTATTTTGGCAATTTCATTTCCGTTTTCAATAATGGTAAAGGTTATAAACGTTGGAAACATGAGAACAAACCAAATAAGCATTGCCGCAAAACCAATAGAGATACACCCCGGCTTATTATCTTTATTGGTAGATTTAAGCCAAAAATAAGCCAGTAAAAAGGATAAAAGAAGTACTCCTATAAATCCGTATCCAAAAGGGGTAAGTCCTGCTAAAAAAATCAGCTTCATTTTAATTGTTTATAAATTATGATTATTCGATTTTACCAGTCAGCGTGCGGTAAATCATTTAGAACTCTGTCCGGATTATCATCAACAAAAAGCTGGGTTCTTTTAAGTTTAAAATTTTTCTTCTCGGTAGTACTTGGCATGCTGTCTACCATTGTATTAATAAGTTCCATCTGTGCAACTCCCGAAATCAAGTCATAATCTACTGATATTTGAGATCCCGCTCCCATATTAAAAGTATGAATTTTGGATAGAACCAGTTCATTATTTATATATTTATATTCGGTCTCTCTTGCTCCTGAAGGTCCAATTCCTTGTAATGTAACACGAAGTATTCTATCTTTATCAATACTAATATTCTCATACTCATAGGTTTTGTATCCTTCATACGAATATTCAGCATTCAATGCATGCCATGAAGTTTCCTGCAAAATATAATCTCCTGTTTTTTGTTTGATAAGCACTAAAGTGGCGCGTATATCTTTATCATCGTCTTTGTTTTTTAAAACAATGACAACATCTTTTAATTGATCATCATTTAAAAAACCTTCGGCTTCAAGCTGAATTTCATAAGGTTCTATAACAAAATCCTGAGCTTTTTTTCCCGTTTTGGGAAAAACTGCCAAAACACCACTGTCAAAAATTTCTCCCTCTTCATCTACTGATGACGAATCAGGAACATTATTTATTACGGGTTTAGGATTTTCTGAAACTTTTGCAGTTTCTTTTTTACAGCTCCCAGCTAAAATTATAATTAGGAAGAGAAGTAGAGTTTGTTTCATTTATTGGCGTTTATATTACAAATCTAGATAAATTGCTGTAAATTTTGCATAAAAAAAACCACTTCTTCCAAACAGAAAAAGTGGTTTTTAGGATAAATTATATTTTTACAAATCAAATTTAATTCCTTGTGCCAAAGGAAGATTTGTGGTATAATTAATTGTATTTGTCTGACGTCGCATATAGATTTTCCAGGCATCAGAACCAGATTCTCGTCCGCCTCCGGTTTCTTTTTCACCACCAAAAGCACCTCCGATTTCAGCTCCAGAAGTTCCAATGTTCACATTCGCAATTCCACAGTCAGAACCTACAACAGACAAGAATCTTTCGGCTTCACGTAAATTATTTGTCATAATTGCAGAAGATAATCCTTGCCCCACTCCGTTTTGAAGCTCGATAGCATTATCAACATCTCCAGAATATTTAATTAGGTATAAAACCGGAGCAAAAGTTTCGTGCTGTACAATAGCAAAAGAGTTTTCTGCCTCAGCAATTGCAGGTTTTACATAACAGCCGCTTTCATAACCTTCTCCTGAAAGCACACCGCCTTCAACCAAAATTTTACCTCCTTCGGCAACGACTCTGTTCAAAGCAACAGCATATTGCTCAACCGCATTAGTGTCAATCAGCGGGCCTACGTGATTGTTTTCGTCAAGCGGATTTCCGATTCGCAGTTGTTTGTAAGCGGCAACTATCGCTTCTTTTACTTTATCATAAATACTTTCATGAATAATCAATCTTCGGGTTGAAGTACAACGCTGTCCGGCTGTTCCAACTGCTCCAAAAACTGCTCCAATGACCGTCATTTTAATATCAGCGTCTGGGGTTACAATAATTGCGTTGTTTCCTCCCAGCTCCAGTAGCGATTTTCCTAATCTTCCGGCAACCGTCTGAGCCACAATTTTTCCCATTCGGGTTGAACCTGTTGCAGAAATTAACGGAATACGAGTATCTTTTGTCAGCAGTTCACCTATTTGATAATCTCCATTTATTAAACAAGAAATTCCTTCCGGAAGATTATTTTCTTTAATAACCTGAGCAATTATATTTTGACAGGCAATACCGCAAAGTGGTGTTTTTTCAGAAGGCTTCCAGACACATACATCTCCGGAAATCCAGGCCAAAGCTGTATTCCATGACCAAACTGCAACCGGGAAATTAAAAGCAGAAATAATTCCAACGATTCCTAATGAATGATATTGTTCGTACATTCTATGTCCTGGTCTTTCAGAATGCATTGTTAAACCGTGTAACTGGCGTGATAATCCCACAGCAAAATCACAGATATCGATCATTTCCTGAACTTCTCCGTAACCTTCCTGCAATGATTTTCCCATTTCATAAGAAACCAATTTACCAAGAGCTTCTTTATTCTGGCGTAACTTTTCTCCAAACTGACGTACAATTTCTCCACGTTGCGGTGCAGGAATTAATTTAAAAGTTTTAAAAGCTTCAGTTGCCGAACGCATTACTTTTTCGTAATCTTCAAGAGTTGAAGTCTTTACAGATGCAATTAATTTTCCGTCTACAGGAGAAAAACTATCTAAAATTTCGCCCGATGAAAAATTTTCTATTCCAGTTGAAGTTCCTTCATTTACCAGTTTTATTCCCAGTTTTTCCAAAGCTTCATTCATGCCAAATTGTGATGCTATTGTTGTCATTGTAACTTTTTTAGTTAAAATTGTTATATTTTTATGTAAAGATATTGTTTTAGAATTAATTTCAAATTGAATTGAATTATTAAAAACAAAGTAAATTTAGCGTTATTATATAAGTATTAACGCAAACTCATCATGATTTATTCGCAAAATTTGATGAAATTTGCACTTCTAATAATTAATAATATGACCATTTTAAGTCGGCTTTTCCTTTGTTTTATTTTAGTTTCATTTAATGCATTTTCTCAAAAAGAACAAAAATCATCTTTTCAGGTTGTTCCTTTAGGGATTAAAGGCGGTATTGACGAAAAAAATCTTTCGGCTTATTTAGTTGCACCTTCTAATACAAAGGATTTCATTTGTTTAGATGCCGGAACCTTAAATGCCGGAATAGAAAAGGCAATTGAAAATAAAGTTTTTAAAGTTTCAACAAGTGAAGTTTTAAGAAAATATATAAAAGGATACTTGATTTCGCATGCGCATTTAGATCACGTTTCGGGGCTGATTATTAATTCTCCTGCCGATTCTTCTAAAACGGTTTACGCAACTGAAAAATGTATGGAAATGATGGAAAACCATTATTTTAATGATCAAACCTGGGCTAATTTTGGAGATAAAGGCGTAGGATTTCCGTTGAAAAAATATCATTTTCAAACTTTAAATTTAGGCGAAGAAACACAGCTTACTAATACAAAAATGACAGTTAAAGCTTTTCCTTTAAGCCATGTTAATCCGTTTGAAAGCACTGCTTTTTTAATTAAAAATGAAGATAATTACGTTTTATATTTAGGAGATACCGGTCCGGATTCTGTAGAAAAAAGCGATAAATTAAAAGCTTTATGGATAGCAGCTGCACCTTTGGTTCAAAGCAAACAATTGAAAGGAATATTTATCGAAGTTTCGTTTCCAAATGAGCAGCCGGATAAATTTTTATTTGGGCATTTAACTCCAAATCACTTAATGGCTGAACTTCACATTTTAGAAGAATTAGCCGGAAAAGGTTCTTTAAATAATTTCAAAATAATTATTACTCATTTAAAACCTCCTGCTAAAAGTATTACCAAAATTAAAGAGCAGTTGAAAAATCAAAATGATCTGGGACTGAAGATTATTTACCCGCAGCAGGGGAAAAGATTTGAGTTGTAATTTATTTAGACCGCAGATTACGCGGATTAAACGGATTTTTTAGCTTACAAAATTTATTCAGGTTTTGAGGTGTAAAACAATTTATTTGTAAGCTAATTTTTATATTTTAGCAAATAAATTTTGTTTTATGAAAATTGTTTGGTCTGAAAAAGCGAAATACACCTTTTACAATATTCGAAATTACTTAGAACAATTTTGGTCGCAATCAATAGCCCAAAAATTCATCAAAGATGTTTTACACATCCTCGACTTATTAGGAAAAAACACTCTGCTTGGAAAATACAATTCAAGCTTGGAATGTAGAGAAATAATAATTTCACGACACGTAACTTTATATTATCAAATAGGAAAAGATTACATAGAATTAATCACTTTCCACAACAGTCGTCAAAAACCTTTAAATACAATTGATTTGTAATTTATATTAGGTTTTTACTTTTAAATTCGGCTAACATTTCCTCATGTGTTATAAAATCCCCGTTCTTCAGATCACGTTTTCCCTGCTCAATATTAGCTTTCAATTCCAGAATAAAATTTTCTTCCGGTGAAAGTATTTTTGCAATAGACAATACTTCATCTGGTGTAAATGATTGATTTTTTAATTTTCTATAAAACGTTGGACTTGGAATACCAATTTTTTCAATAATATAGTTTTTTTTATACGGTGATTTTTCCATTAAAATCTCAATATTATCTACTATATTCTTATATGCAATTATCTCTTGTATCATAATTGATGTTTTTATATCTCATTTATGATACAAAAATACATCAAAAACGATTATTTACATTTCATTTTATTCATAAAATATTAAAAAAATAACCCTACAAGTTTTATCCCGAGGCTTCGGGACTGTCGGGTTTTTATACTCAATCAATTATTTCTTAGCTGTAAATCTAGGATCTGTTTCCATTACGGTACCGCATTTATCGCAGGTTCTTAATTCTTCTGAATTATAAAAATGTTCGAAATGCGGAAGAAAGTCTTTCTCTATATTATGCAATTCAAAAAACACTTCATATAATTTGTGATTGCAGTTATCGCAATGCCAAAGAAGTCCGTCGGTATATCCTTTTCCGGCACGTTTTCGCTCAATTACCAATCCAATTGAACCTTCGGAACGTACGGGAGAATGCGGCACTTTAGCAGGATGTAAATACATATCTCCGGCATTTAATTCCATTTCTTTGCGCTCGCCATCTTCCTGGATCACTACTTTTATGCTTCCTTCTAATTGATAGAAAAGTTCTTCGGTTTCATTATAATGATAATCTTTTCGGGCATTGGGTCCGGCAACAATCATTACGATATAGTCGCCTGAATCAACATATAGATTTTTATTTCCAACGGGTGGTTTTAATAGTTGTCGGTTATCTTCAATCCATTTTGTTAGATTGAATGGTTTTGCTATAGCCATTTTTTCAAATTTTATGAAAAGCTAAGGTAGTGAAAAGTATTTTAGTGTACAGTCGCGGTCGCAGTTTTCAGTCTTTGATTTGGTAATTTAAATCTGCGACCGAGACTGAATGCTGAGACTATTTCATTTCGCGTATCAAATAAATATAGACCGGAAAATGATCGCTGAATCCGGCATCTGTCAAAGTATTTCGCAACGGATATCCTTTGTATTTTCCAGAAGTCTGAATAAGATATGGCTTAGTAAAAATCCCGGCTTTCCAGAATTTAAAGCTCGAAAAGTCAGGTTCTATAAAAGACTTAGTCATAATTATTTGATCAAAAATATCCCAGGAATCCCGAAAAGCCAGAGTTCCCATTCCTTTTCCTGCCATTTCTTCAAACGGATTATAAACTCCAAATTCAGGAACTTCCGCTTTTTTAGCTTTTGCTTCTAAAGCAATTTTTACACTTTTATTAAACGGTCCGTCGTTTAAATCTCCCATCGTTAAAACTTTCGCCATTGGATTTATTTGCTGTAACGAATCAATTATTTTTCTGTTTAATCGACCGGCAGCTTCACGAAAAGGACTGCTGGCTTTTTCTCCGCCAGATCTAGACGGCCAGTGATTTACAATAATATGTATTTCTTCGTCTTCGAGAAAACCGGTTATCAAAAGCTGATCTCTGGTAAAAACTCTATTTTTAAGATCCTTTTTTACTTCAACATCTCCTAAGTCTTCATTATTATTTTCCTGAATAAGGGTTTTATTTTTATAGATTAACAGCGGAATATTAGTATAAGAAGTCGGCCTGAAATACTTTTTTTGATATAAAAGCGCCACATCAATTCCACGTTGATCCGGCGAATCAAAATGTATAATTCCGTAATCATAATCAGCAATTTTTTCTTGTTTAACTAAATCTTCGAGAACACCCCGATTCTCAACCTCGGAACAAGCAAGCAATGTTGGAGCGTTTGAATTTTCAGGTTTTCCAATTTCTGAAATTACCCTTGCAAGATTTTTTAGTTTTTGTTCGTACTTTTCTTTTGTCCAATGCTGCGCTCCGGCCGGTGTCCACTCATTGTCATTTGTGCTTTCATCATCATAAATATCAAATAGATTTTCGAAATTGTAAAATGCGGCAGTGTGTATAATGTATTTTTTTGATTGGGCGTTTGAAAGAGAAATTATAAAAAAGGCGAGTAAACAAAAGTGAAATTTAATAATTTGCATAACTTTAAAAATTAAAGCGCCTAATTTAAATAAATTGTAAGAATTTTCAATATTTTTGTTTAGGTGATTATTTATTGCAACTCTTTTATTTTAAAATCAAGCACAACAAAACATGAAAAGCTTTTGTATCACAAATTATTTTAATTACGCTAAACTGGCATTTCTTATTTTTGCTTTACATTCATTTACCTGTCAATCCCAACAAATCATGATAACACCACCTTATTTACAAAAAGGAGATACTGTAGCTCTTGTGGCAACAGCCAGAAAAAACATCGACGATAATTTAAAACCAACAATAGATTTGCTAAAAAGCTGGGGGATAGAAGCCGTAATTGGAAGTTCTATTGGGCTGGATTACCACCAATTAGCCGGAACAGATGAGCAACGTGCCGCCGATTTTCAAAAACAGTTAGACAATCCAAATATAAAAGCCATTTGGTGCGTGCGTGGTGGTTATGGAACAGTTAGAATGCTGGATTTACTTGATTTCACAAAATTTAAGCAACATCCAAAATGGGTTATTGGTTTTAGTGATGTTACTGTTTTGCACAATCATTTAAACACGATGGGCTATAAATCCATTCACGGTGTAATGCCCGTTACAATTCCGCGTGCAACTCCGGCTGCCATTAGTTCAATGAAATCGAGTTTGTTTGGCGAACCTCTTTCCTACTCCATTGGTCCGGATAAAATGAACCGTTTTGGTCAGGCGAAAGGTGAATTAGTGGGCGGGAATCTTTCGATCTTATATAGTTTGTTAGGCTCTCCTTCTGCAATTGACTGTAAAGATAAAATCCTGTTTATTGAAGATTTAGATGAATATCTATACCATATCGATCGTATGATGATGAATTTAAGACGTAACGGCTGCATCGAAAACTTAAAAGGAATTATCATTGGCGGCATGACTAAAATGAAAGATAATGAAGTGCCTTGGGGTAAAAATGCATTAGAAATTATTGATGGTGTTACCAAGAAATACAATATTCCGGTGATTTTCAATTTCCCTGCCGGCCATGTACAGGATAATCGCGCCTTAATTATGGGAAGCACCATTTCTATTGATGTAAATGCATCCGGAAGTACTGTTATTTTCCAGAAATAACGCTCTAATTCCCTTTTAGGGAAGATTCAAAAATACCACATAAAATGTCGCAGAGACGCAAAGACGAAAAGTTTAAAATTACTTTCCGACTTTGCGTTTCTCTTTATGGAACAAATTTTTGTATAATAAAACACAGCTCCAGACTGAAAACTGAGACTGAGACTGAAAACTAAAAAATGGCAGAACATAACGAACTTGGAAAAAAAGGAGAAGAACTTGCTGTAGAATATCTTCAACAAAACGGATATGAAATTCTCGACCGAAATTGGAGTTTCCAAAAAGCAGAAATAGATATTATTGCCCAAAAAGAAAATACTTTGGCTGTAGTGGAAGTTAAAACAAGATCGAGTTTAGATTTTGGTTCTCCACAGGATTTTGTGAAACCAAAAAAAATTCAGCTGCTCATAAAAGCAGTAAATGCCTACATAAACTATAGGGAAAAGGATTTACAGGATGATTTAAATGTTCGTTTTGATATCATTGCGATCCATAAAAACGGGGAAACATTTGCAATTGAACATTTTACCGATGCTTTTTATCACTTTTAACATAATTTTTTATTGTTATAATTGTAACAAATTGTTTTTTTATTTATCTTTGCTAAGATTTATAACATCAAATTAACTAAACCAACCCAATTAAGTTACAAAAAAAAAGAAAAAAAACTATGAAAACCGTTTCTTCAATCGTCGAAAATTACATCAAAACGAAACCATTTCTCTTAAACGCTTTATCTCTAGGGATTATTAACCTGACTTCTCTTTCTCGGAACATTATGACTGAGCTTGAAAGTGAGTTTGGTAAGGAGGTAAAACAAGGTGCGGTAGTAATGTCTCTAAAACGTTTGACTGAGGAATTAGATTTTAAACTAAACCACAAAATCAACAAAGTAATTAAAAACATTGGTGAGATTACCGTAAGATCTGAATTAACAGATTACACTTTTGCTGCATCTGAAACTGTTTTAAACAAACAAGCAGACTTAATCTCTGATATTAATGCTTTATCTGATATTTTCTACACCTCTTCTCGTGGGGTAAACGAAACTAATATTGTGGTAAGCAGCAGTGTAAATCATTTAGTTGAAAAGCACTTTATGAGAGAAAAACTAATTCAAAAATTAGATAATTTAGCATCAATTACTGTAAAATTACCGAAAGAAAACATCGTAGTCCCGGGAATTTACTACTTTATTTTCCAGCGTTTAGCTTGGGAAGGAATCATTATAAACGAGGTAATTTCTACTTCAAATGAATTTACAATTTTGGTTGGTGAAGATCAGGTTGATGTTGCTTTTAAAGTAATCAAAGATTTGAAAAACTAATCTGAAATTATAGAAATTAAGAATCATTAAACGATTCGGAATTATAAATCCTTTTGTCTTAATCAGGAAAAGACAAAAGGATTTTTTTTACAATTTTCTGTTTTAAAGTTTTTATGTATTTGGAACTACAATAAGAATATTCTCAAAAACACAACTTACTTATAGTTAATTTTTAAAATTTTAGCCAAAAAGATATCAACTTGACAAAAAGCATTTTAACACCGTGTTTACTGAGATTTCAGCCGAAATAAACTTAAAAAAACAGAAATAAGTTTTTTTTGGCATTTTTTGCTGCGAATAATATTTTTATATATTTGCTAACCACTCAATGCATTAGAGTATCGATTTTTAATAGTATCGTAATATAATTAGATTTAAATACAAACTAATTAATTTAATGTTAGAAGCCAAAGATTATAACGACAAATTATTGGTAAGCGAACTCAAAAATGGCAGCGAAAAAGCATTTCGTTCCCTTTTTGATTTGTATTATCAGGTTATCTATGGTTACAGCATTAGTTTATTAAAATCGAAAGAAGCTGCCGAAGAAAATGTTCAGGATGTTTTTATGAAAGTATGGCAGCATCGGGAAAACCTAAACTTAGAACAGTCCTTTAAAGCCTATATTTTTACAATTGCCAGAAATCAGGCCTTTAATTTATTGAATAGAGCAGCAAATGATCTGGCACTGAAAGAAGCTGTTTTTTATGAAAGCCAAAAATCGCATGAATACGGAGATTACTCTATTCGCGAAGAAGATTGTAAAAAACTTCAAAAACAGGCGATGAAACAATTACCGCCAAAGCGGAAACAAATTTTTAAAATGTCACGAAAGAAAGGCATGAGTTACGAAGAAATTAGTCAGGAACTCGGCATCTCTATAAATACTGTCAGGAACCAAATGAGCAAGGCATTAGAATCGATGCGAGTCTTTTTTCAAGTTCATGATGAGATTATCTAACCAAAACCATTTTTAACCAATTAAATCACTCTTTTAGGGTGATTTTTTTTTTGTGGCTACCATTTCATTTAGACTATGATTAACATTTTTGCAGTTCATCTTTGTCAAAGTTTTAAACTTTGACAAAGATTTCTACTTACCTCAAAAAAAATATTTTTTAATAATTACTTAAAATCAATGCTTTACAATTTAAAAACAACATCCAAATGTTAAAATTTAAAAATTTACAACGTTTGAGTAGTACTCAAATCCTTTTCAACTGTATTATATAAAAACCCCACCAAAAACAATTCGTAATGAATTCAAACTCTGAAATAAAAAGCCTTTTGCAAAAGTTTGTTTTAAACCAATGTACGCCCGAAGAAACAAACGAGGTAATTGCCTATTACAAAAAAAACCAGCTTACAGATGATTTCCCAACCGTTGAAGACATTCAAAATCTTCTTAGCGAAATGCCTCAAATGGATAAAAAAACTGCAGATGACATTTTTATGAATATCTTATCTGCTTCAAAAGAACAAGAATCTGTAATTGAACTTCCGGAAAGGAAATCGAATTTGAGAAAATACATTTCTATTGCCGCCTCGATTGTGGTTTTATTGGGAATTGGCTTTTTCTACAAACAAAACATTTCAGACAAACCTCTTGAAAAAGAGTTTAACTTCAAAAGCTCTGACATTGTACTGCAGTTAGAAAATGGCGAAACTCAAATTTTGTCTGAACAGACCTCAGCACAGGTAAAAGATGCAAATGGCAATATCGTTGGGAACCAAAATGGCGACAAAATAGTGTATGAAAATAGTTTAGACAACGAAAAATTAGTTTACAACACGATTAAAATTCCCTATGGAAAAAAATTCCGCCTTCAATTGTCAGACGGGACATTTGTTCACTTAAACTCAGGAACGACTTTAAAATATCCGGTAAAATTTATTGCCGGCGAGAACAGACAGGTTTTTCTTAATGGAGAAGCTTTTTTTGATGTAGCAAAAGACAAAAAACACCCTTTTATCGTAAATGCTGATGAATTGAATGTTAGAGTTTTAGGAACTCATTTCAATGTGTCAAATTATCCTGAAGATGCCTCGACAGATGTTGTTTTGGTTGAAGGATCTGTGGGAATGTATGAATCAAAAACAGAATTTGACGCTGCAAAAAACACAATCTTAAAACCCGGATTTAAAGGAAGTT
Source organism: Flavobacterium johnsoniae (assembly GCF_001879205.1). Classification (GTDB taxonomy): domain Bacteria; phylum Bacteroidota; class Bacteroidia; order Flavobacteriales; family Flavobacteriaceae; genus Flavobacterium; species Flavobacterium johnsoniae_A. The sequence goes on along the minus strand of NZ_MLFK01000005.1, from coordinate 407,110 downwards.
TTAATAAAGAAAATGCCAAAATTTCGACCAAAGCTGTCATTACAGACATCTATACTTCATGGGTAAATGGCGGACTGACTTTTAGAAACATGACTTTCAAAAACATTATTACCAAACTGGAAAGACGCTATAATGTTACAATTGTAAACAAAAATGAGAAGCTGGCCAACGAAAAATTCAATGCAAGTTTTGGCGATGAATCTATTGATAAGGTGATGAGTTACTTCAACGACATTCACGGTATTAATTACACTATAAAAAACGATCAGATACTAATTAAATAACCACTAAAACCAATAAAAAAATATGATGGAATAAAATTACGGGAATAAAAAAATCGGAAAGAGCTGCGAACAATTTCCGATTAACTAAGTGATTGAATATAACGAATTAACTACAATCAATTAACAAAATTATGAAAAAAAAATCTAAGAACACTGGGTTTCTATACCGAGTGTTCCAAAATGACCTAAAATTGAAACTAACTACACTACTCATATTGGTCGCCATGTTTAATATTAGAGGGAATACTTATGCCCAAAAAACAAAAGTTACCCTTGAGTTAAATAATTCAACAATCGAAAAGGTTATTGAGACCATTGAACAAAAAACAGATTTCAGGTTTATTTACAAACTAAATGATATTGACTTAGACAGAACTGTTTCTATTTCTGTAAAAGACCAATCGATATATGTTGTTTTAGATAAACTTTTTAAAGGAACTCCAACTGAATTTAAAATCAGGGACACCCAGATTATCCTTAAAAAACCCGAGCTGAAAACACAGGTGATCCAATTTCAAAAACAAACCGTTTCTGGTATTATTACAGATGAAAACGGACTGCCTTTGCCCGGCGCTTCTGTTACTGAAGAAGGAACGAAAAACGGAATGGTAACGGATTTTGACGGAAAATACAAACTTACTGTCGAAAGTGCTCAGGCTGTAATTATTGTTTCTTTTGTGGGATATAAAGAGAAAAAAGTAACCGCAAATCAAACGGTAATAAACATTCAGCTTTTTCCGGATGCGACAGATCTTCAGGAAATTGTAGTGGTTGGTTATGGAAGTACAGTCAAAAAAGATGTAACAGGAGCTGTTTCTTCAATTGCAGCAAAAGATATGAATCAGGGTGCGATTGTAAATCCTTTACAATTGATTTCCGGAAAAGCTGCCGGAGTTAATATCACTCAAATAGGAAGCGAGCCTGGTTCCGGACCAAGTGTTCGTATTCGTGGTGTTTCTTCTTTAATTGGAGGAAATGATCCTTTGGTAGTTGTAGACGGAATTCAGGGAAATATGGATTTACTAAATCAGGTTCCGCCAAGTGAGATTGAAAGTATCGATATTTTAAAAGATGCTTCTGCAACTGCTGTTTATGGTTCGAGAGGTGCACCTGGTATAATCATTGTAACGACAAAGAAAAACAAAGCAGGAAAAACTACGATCGAATATACAGGATCAACTTCTGTTGATTTTATTCCAAAAAAACTGGATATGCTAAGTGCAGACCAATGGTGGGAAACTGGTCAAAAATATGGTGTTCCGGCTTCTGCAAATCATGGTTCAAATACAAACTGGTACGGTCTTTTAACAGAAACCGGAATCACACAGACTCATACATTATCATTTGGCGGTGGAACAGATAAATTTAACTACAGAGCATCTATAACGGCTATTATGCAGGATGGTGTTGTAATTAATTCAAACAACCAAAAATACATCGGACGTATTCAGGCGACACAAATGGCTCTTAATGATAAATTAAAATTGACTTTTAATTTAAACTCCGGAGTAAATAATATTACCAGCAGTATTGGAAGTATTGGTACCGTTGCTTATACATCAAACTTAATTACAAATGCATTATTAGCAAGACCAACAGATCCTGTTTATAATCCTGATGGAACTTATTTTACAGATCCTGCGGTATTTCATTACTTAAATCCTTATGCAGCTGCGCAAGAAGTTACAAATGAAAGACAAGAAGATAATTTATTTGGAAGCTTAAAAGCCGATCTTGATTTAGGTAAAGGTTTTAGCGCAAACTGGTTTGGAAGCTGGAGAAAAACAAACTATACAGCAGGTTATTATATGCCGGCAGAGTCAACAGATTTTAATGCCGTTGAACAGCATGGTTTTGCTAACATCGACAATAAAAAACAAAACGAAAAATTAACCAATTTAAGCCTTACTTATAAAAAAACTTTCGGAATCCACAGTTTTAATGCATTGGCTTTATACGAATGGCAAAGTCAGACTTATCAGGGCAATTATACTCAGGCAAGAGGTTTTATAAGTGATGAAGCGACTTATAATGCACTTCAGTTTGGAGACTTATCAAAGGTACGAACCGGAGACATTAGATCTTATAAAAATGACAGATCATTGGTTTCTTATTTAGGAAGATTAAACTACTCTTTATTAGATCGTTATTTACTAACGGCAAGTATCAGACGTGACGGTTCATCTGTATTTGGCACCAACAACAAATGGGGGAATTTCCCTTCAGCATCTGTTGCGTGGCAGATTAACAAAGAGCCTTTTATGATGAACCAGACTTTGTTCAGCGAATTAAAACTGCGTGCCGGTTATGGTGAAACAGGAAACCAGCAGGGACTTTATCCGCAGACTTCCCTTCCATTAGTTGACAGCGCAGGAAATATTTATTTTGGAGGATCTATCATTACCAATTTTGGTATTTCTCAAAATGCAAATGCTGATTTAAAATGGGAAACTAAAAAACAAACCAATCTTGGACTTGATTTTGCTCTTTTAGACAACAGATTAAGAGGAAGCATTGATGTTTACGATTCCAGAACTGATAATCTTTTATTTGATTATACCGTACCTCAGCCTCCTTATCCGTATAATAAAATTAAAGCCAATGTGGGAAGCATTTCTAACAAAGGTTTAGAAGCTGCTCTTGCTTATGATGTTATTAGAACAGATAACAGCACGCTGACAATAGCAGGAAATGTGTCTTTTATGAAAAACGAAGTTCTTAATTTAAGCGGAAGCATTAACGGTATTCCTTTAAATACAAACTTTGTAAACTGGGGTGCGCCAAACTCATTATTAGTTCAGGGAAAACCAATTGGTTCATTTTATATTTTAGAAAGTACAGGTACAAATAGTAATGGTGTAGAAACCGTAAAGGACCGCGATGGAGACGGTAAAATAGATCAGGGAGCTACAAGCGCAGATCGTTATTATGCAGGTTCTGCACTGCCAACTTACACTTTTGCCTTTAATCCGTCTTACAGATACAAAAACTTTGATGCTTCTATGTTAGTAAGAGGTTCAGGAGGAAATAAAATTTACAACAATCTTAATCAACGATTAAGCATGCTTGAAAACACAGGTAGTTCGAATGTTTTACAAAGTGCTGTTGAAAGAGGAATTTTTTCTTCTCCATACGGATCTGATGCATGGTTAGAAGATGGTTCATTTGTTCGTTTAGAAAATGTTACTGCCGGATATACTTTCCGCTTTACAGATAAATATGTAGACTCTGTACGCCTTTCTCTTACTGGAAATAATTTACTGTTAATTACAGATTACACAGGTGTTGATCCGGAATTGAACATAAGCGGAAGTGGTGACCCTAATGATAACTTTGGCGGCGATAAAGGAATTTATCCTCGTACCAGAAGTGTTGCATTTGGTTTGACTGTAAAATTTAAATAGTAGAAGAAATGAAAATTAAAAATATAGTAATAGCAGGAAGCGCATGTTTCCTGACACTTTTCAGCTGTACAGATATAAACGAAAATATTTACGACAAATATCAGCCGGACAGCTTTTATGGAACTCCGGAAGGAGCCAATATAGCTCTTGCCAGTGTTTATGCAGAAATTCCGGGTGATTTTGAACGTAAAGGTGTACTAGGCGTAGGTTATGCAGGAGCAGATAACGGCTGGTACGACATGAATTGTATGTCATCAGATGAGCAGGTAATTCCGCATAGAAATGACGGTAACTGGCAGCAGGATTTTGCCCGTTTACACAAACACGAATGGCTTCCTTCAGAATTTATCATCAACAATACATGGAACTGGTTGTATAAAGGTATTTTCAATGCCAATTTAGCAGTTGAATTATTAGAAAAAGGAAATGCAGAACCTTCAAAAATCGCCGAAGCAAAAGTACTGAGAGCTTTCTTTTATTACTTATTGATTGATGATTTTGGCGATGTTCCTTTTTATACAGACAACAATATTACTGTTGATAAAATCCCGCAGTCAAGCCGTAAAGAAGTTTTTGATTTTATAGTAAAAGAACTGACCGAAAATGTAGAATTACTTTCAGTTACAAAAGGTGGTAATTACTACGGAAGATTCAATAAATGGGCTGGTTATACTTTATTAGCAAAAGTATATTTAAATGCCGAAGTATATACAGGACAAGCAAAATGGACTGAGTGTTTAGCCGCTTGTAACAAAGTAAGCGAAGGCGGTTTTTCACTGCATTCTGGCGAGGCAAACGATGCAAGTCCGTTAAAAAATAAATATTATGAATTATTTGGTGACGTCCTTCCAGACGATGAAACGATCCTGCCTATTTACGCAACTCTCGATCTTGTTTCTCGAAATGTTTATGCAGTTCGCAGTGTATACGGTCCGCAGGGTACAAATATGTTTGGATTAAGCGGCTGGAATGGAACTATAGTTCCAAAAGATTTCTTTCTGAAATATGACGTAAACGATATTCGAAGAAAACAATTTTTGTTTGGAGAACAGCCGGGAGGATTTAATTATACGCTCGATGTTGCTTCGTTAGACAATCCGGGAGCTGCACCGCAGGCAGGAGTTCGTAATGTGAAGTTTTATCCGGCAGGTGTAAAAAGCGGCGGCGGCGCTTCGAACGACTTCCCTATTTACAGATATGCTGATGTAATTTTAATGATGGCAGAATGTAATGCGCGTTTAGGAAATTCTGCGGCTGCAAAGCCTTTTATAGATCAAATCAGACAACGTGCAGGATTAGCTGCTTTAGACCACAATCCTACTCTTGATGATATTTACAATGAAAGAGGATTTGAATTAAACTGGGAAGGCCACAGGAGACAGGATATGATTCGTTTTGACAAATTTTTACTGGCAAACGAATTCCGACCAGCATCTCCATCTTTCAGAAAATTGTTCCCAATTCCAACATCAGCGTTAGATGCAAATCGTGGACTTAAACAAAACCCGGGTTATTAAAAACAAAAACTATTATGAAAAAATATATTAATAAATTATTCGTATTAGGCAGTTTGCTTTTTTTAGCTGCTTCCTGCGAAACCGAAGGACAATTAACAACCTTAGCAACAGTCACTTTTCCTTCTGCGATAGAAGCCTCATCAAGTACAATTGTACTTAAAGAAGACGTTTCAGATCAGCCGGCCTTACTTATTTCATGGCCAAAAGTAACATATCCTATTAGTGCACCTGTGAGTTATGCAATACAATTTGATTTAACTACAGACATTAAAGGAAGCGAAGCCTGGCAGAAAGCCAAACGAATTGATGCAGGTCAAGATGTTTTAAGCAAATCATTTACCGGAGCAGAATTAAATAAAATTGCCACAGATTTAGGTCTAAAACCTGACACTGCAGGAGAATTAGTAATTCGTATAGAATCGACTATGGATCATAGAATTTATTCAGATCCTATTACAATAACAGTTACGCCTTACCTTAAAACTGTTGTTATGGGCGAAATCTATATGCCGGGAAGTTATCAGGGCGAATGGAATGTAGAAACGGCGGCATCATTAAATGAAATTCAAGTAGGCGTTTATCAGGGCTACATGACACTTGCTGCTGATAGAGATCCAATTTTTAAATTTAACAAAGCCAGAAATTGGACTCAATTCTACGGTGCAGGAGCAACAAACAGTGATCTAAAAAATATGAGCGATACCAACTTCGTTCTTCCGGGTGCCGGTTCTTATCAAATAAAAGCAAATTTAAATACTTTAAAATGGAGCTCAACACCGTATTCATGGGGAATTGTTGGAACTTCTCAAGCCGGCGGCTGGGATAACAGTACACCTATGAACTACGATCATCAAACAAAAACATGGAAAATTACAGCCAATTTAGTAACAGGAGCATTAAAATTTAGACTAAACAATAGCTGGACTATCAATTATGGACCAGCAGACCCTTCTACAAATACTATTAATTTAGATAATGGAGGTGCTTACGACATTCCGGAAGCGGGAGTCTACGAAGTAACTTTCAAAATTGATGAAGTTGATCCTGTAAGCAATGGTTATCCGGCAACAGCAACTTGTACGATAGTTAAAAAATAATCTAACATTGTAATATAGCTAGATTAGTTTGAGTGATACCTGCCTTTTTTGAGCGAAAGGCAGGCTATCTTAAACTCTAAATTTATTACAGCCAAATTCAAATAATTATGAAATTTAATATAAAATTCGTTTACGGATTAGTACTTGCATTAGCATTTATGTCATGTAGTTCTTCTGATGACGATAACAAAACACCAGAATCTCCGTATACACAATACGGCGCTCCTTTTGATAAAATGCCCAAAAGGGAAGATGCCATTATTTATCAGGTAAATATTCGTGCTTTTAGTCAGGCCGGAACATTAAAAGGTGTTCAGGACAGACTTTCTCAAATTCAGGAATTAGGCGTAAATGTTATTTACTTAATGCCTGTTTTTACTGTTGGAAAAGAAAAAGCATCTGGCGAATTAGGTTCTCCATACGCTGTAAAAGATTATAAAGCCGTAAACCCGGATTTTGGAACTCTGCAGGATCTACAGACTTTAGTCGAAGAAGCACACAAAAAAAATATGGCAGTTATTCTGGACTGGGTTGCTAATCACACAGCTTGGGACAATGCCTGGATTACACAGCATAAAGACTGGTATCAGCAAGATGGAAACGGCAACATTATAATCCCGCCGGGAACAAATTACAACGATGTGGCCCAGTTAAACTTCGAAAATAATGAAATGAAAGATGCCATGATCGATGCCATGTCATATTGGGTTCACAATGCTAATATTGATGGTTTCAGATGCGATTATGCTGATTTTGTGCCAAATAATTTCTGGACAGACGCTATTGCTAAATTGAGAAAAATTAAAAAGAATCAGGAAATTTTAATGCTTGCAGAAGGTTCAAAATACAACCACTTTGCATCAGGTTTTGACTATACTTTTGGCTTTAATTTCTTCAGTACTTTAGAAAAACTTTTCAAAGAAAACAAAGCTGCGACTACTATCCAAGAGTCAAATGCAACAGAATATGCAAACAATTACAACTCAGCAAACAGAATAGTTCGATATACAAGCAACCACGACGTAAACTTTACCGAAGGAACTCCGTTAGAACTTTTTGGAGGCAAGAAAGGATCTGTCGCAGCGTTTGTTGTTGCTGCTTACTTAAAATCAGTACCTATGATTTACAACGGACAGGAAATTGGTTATAACAAAAGATTGAATTATTTCGCAAAAACTCCAATTGACTGGTCAACAGCAGATACTGAAATGCTGGCAGAGTACAAAAAAATCATCGCTTTTAGAAACACAAGCAATGCTCTTAAAACCGGAGAATTTACAGGTTACAGCAGCGATGCCGTAAGTGCTTTTACCATGATTAAAGATTCTGAAAAAGTATTTGTACTTTCAAATTTAACTGATTCAACTGTAAAACAACTTATTCCATCTACCTTAAAAGGAAACTGGAAAGATGCTTTTACAGGTGCTTCTGTAACAGTTGGAGCAGATTTAACCTTACAGCCTTTTCAATATCTAGTATTGAAAAATTAATTACAAGCAGCTTCTAATAAATTAGATTTGCAAAAAACTAAATAAACATGAATTTTCAATCCCAAAAATCATTGCTTCAAATTTGTTTGAGCAAAAAAACAGCGTTTTTATTTTTTATATGCCTTAGTACATTCTGGCTTCGGGCACAAGAAATAACTTCGCCGGACAAAAATCTTTCTTTAAAATTTGAATTAAAAGAAGGCGGAATCCCTTCTTACCAATTATTATATAAACAAAAAGCAGTTATAAAACCAAGTTCTTTGGGTTTAGAGCTGCAAAATCTGCCTTCGTTTTTGGATGGTTTTACCATTACAAATACAGCACAATCCTCTGTTGATGAAAATTGGAATCCGGTTTTAGGCGAAGAAAAAACGATTCGTAACCATTATAACGAATTGGTTGTCACTTTAGCGCAAGCGAAAAACAACAATAGATTTATCCGTCTTCGTTTCCGTTTATTCAACGACGGATTGGGATTTAGATATGAATTTCCAAAACAAAATGACCTGAATTATTTTGTAATTAAAGAAGAACGTACACAATTTAATTTGGCCGGAAATCACAAAATTTTCTGGATTCCGGGAGATTATGATACCAACGAATATGCGTATACAACTTCAAAGATTTCAGAAATTCCTTCGCTGATAAAAAAAGCAACGATCGAAATCAATGCACAACAGCCAATCAAAGAATTATCTGTTCAGACTCCGTCTATGATGAAATCTGATGATGGTTTGTACATCAATATTCACGAAGCAGGGTTAATCAATTATCCGGCAATGTATTTAGAAGTTGATGCTAAAACAAACAAAATGGTAAGTCATCTGGCGCCAGATGCCGTTGGAAACAAAGGTTATATGCAGACTGATACGCAGACTCCTTGGAGAACTATTGTTGTAAGTGATAAAGCAACCGATATTTTGGCCTCTAAACTTATTTTGAATTTAAATGACCCAACTTCATACAAAGATGTTTCCTGGATTAAACCAGTGAAATACATCGGAATTTGGTGGGAATATTTTGTAGCCGGAAGAAGTACGTGGGCTTTTGGAAAAGAAAACAACGTTAAAATGACGGATGATTTTACAAAACTTACTCCAAATGGAAAACACGGAGCAACGACAGAACGCGCTAAAGAATACATTGACTTTGCTTCTAAAAATGGTTTTGATGCGATTTTGATCGAAGGCTGGAACATTGGCTGGGAAGACTGGATCGGCAACTGGAAAGAAGATGTTTTTGATTACGTAACCTCATATCCTGATTTTGATGTAAAAGCAGTTCACGCTTATGCTGCTTCAAAAGGTGTAAAAATTATCATGCACCACGAAACCTCAGGATCGGCTACCAATTACGAACGTCGTCTGGATCGTGCTTTTCAATTTATGAATGATAACGGTTATGATGCCGTAAAAACAGGTTACGTAGGACAGATTATTCCGCGCGGCGAACATCACGACGGACAATGGATGGTGAATCATTACATTAATGTTGCCAAACGTGCTGCCGATTATAAAATTATGGTTAACAGCCATGAAGCCGTTCGCCCAACGGGATTACACCGAACTTTTCCAAACTGGATTGCTCAGGAATCAGCGCGCGGTACCGAGTTCGAATCTATGGGAGGATTAGCTCCGGATCATACAACCATTTTACCTTTTACCCGTTTAATGGGAGGTCCGATGGATTATACACCGGGAATTTTCCAAACTGACCTTTCGTATTACGGAACAGGAAGTTCACAACGAGTAAACACGACTTTGGTAAAACAATTGGCTTACTATGTAACTATGTACAGTCCGTTGCAAATGGCAGCAGATATCCCAGGGAATTATGAACGTTTTCCAGATGCTTTTCAGTTCATTAAAGATGTGGCGGTTGATTGGGATAACAGTTATATTCTGGAGGCTGAACCTGGCGATTATATTACAATTGCAAGAAAAGCAAAAGGTAAAAACGAATGGTTTATTGGAGGAATTACAGATGAAAATGCAAGAACTGCAAACATTTCATTTGATTATTTACCTGCCGGAAAAAACTTTATCGCCACAATTTATGCCGATGCTAAAGACGCTGATTGGAAGCAAAATCCACAGCGCTATACGGTTACTAAAGTTGTTGTAAACTCCAAAAGCAAATTGAAGCAATACTTAGCTCCAGACGGTGGTACTGCCATCAGCATCAAAGAAGGAACTGCTTCAGATTTAAAAGGATTGAAAAAGTTATAATTTAAGACACTAAGGTTCTAAGTTTTTTGCCACGAATTTCACGAATTGACACGAGAATTAAAGCTGCAGATTAAATTTGTGCTAATTCGTGCAATTCGTGGCAGAAACTTATGCTCATTAATGAGCAAAAAATTAAAAATTTTACTACTTGAAAACTATTAACCACAAAATGTTTGTCGAATTTAAAAAACAATGCGAGTGAAAATGAATTTTAGTTAGAAATGCCGACAAGCATGCAAAAACTATTATTATGAAAATCAACATTACCTCTACGTTATTTCATTTTAAGAAAACACTATTTTGTTTTCTATTATTTGCAAGTTCTCTTTATGCCCAAGATCCTGCTCAGTATGGGACTCCATTTACAGGCGTTCCCGATACACGAGACGTCAATATGTATCAGGTGCACATACGACCGTTTAGTGCCAACGGAAATCTAGCCGGAGTAACCGCCCGTTTAGACAACATAAAAGCACTCGGCACCAATGTGATTTATTTAATGCCGATTTTCCCCCACGGAACAGATTCCCGAAGTTCGGCTTCGCCCTATTGCATCAAAGATTTTAAAGCCGTTGGATCAGAATATGGTTCACTTGCCGATTTAAGAACCTTGGTTGATGGTGCTCACAGCCGCGGTATGGCTGTTATTTTGGATATTGCCATCAACGGAACTTCTTGGGATCACGGATGGACCGTTTCACATCCAGAATATTACAAACGAAGCGGCACAACGATTCAGCAATTAGGAAACTTCTCTGATATTGCAGCATTGGATCTCAATAATTCGGCTACTCGAAATGCCATAAAAGATGCGATGCGTTATTGGATTTTTGCCGCCAATATTGACGGATACCGCTGCGATTATGCCAATAATCCTCCTTTAGATTTTTGGTCCGAAGTCAATTCAAATCTTAGAAGTATATCTTCACATAATTTATTAATGTTAGCCGAAGGTGACAGACAGGAGAATTTTCAGGTTGGTTTTGATATGAATTACGGAGACAGATGGTTTCACAGCGGTTTGTATGATATTGCAAATGGCGGTCCCGTTTCTCAAAGACTCCAAGATCAGACTACTTATGAATATGCTAAAGCGACGGGTAATCAGCAAATCGTTAGATATACGGGTAATCATGACACCTATACCAATGATGACGGTGTAAGAAGACCATTCGTACCCTTTAAAAATCATAACGGAGTCGTTGCTAATTTCTTAGTTTCGGCTTATATGAGAGGAGTTCCTTTCTTAATGAGCGGACAGGAAATCGACTACGAACCCAAAACCGACTGGCCTTGGACAGGTTTCAAATTCAACTGGTCGCAAAACCCGACAGCTGCTGCCGATTTTGCTAAAATTTTAAATTTCAGAACTGCAAGCGCAGCAATACGACGCGGGGATTTGACCACCTATGCGAATGACGACATCAGTATTTTCACTAAAACAATGGGTTCAGAAAAAGTTATTGTAATGTCTAATTTGAGAAATGCTTCAAAATCGTATGTTATTCCGGCAGCATTAGCTGGAACTTATGTCAATCCGTATAACAATAATGCTTCTGTTATCTTAACGACGGGCTCGACAAGAACATTTGCAGCGTACGAATATTTGGTTTTAACCAATACAAATGCTCCCGTTACAGCAGTTACAGGAGTTTCGGTTAGCCCAACAACTGCAACCGTTGGTTTAGGAACTACTCAGCAATTAAATGCAACAATTACTCCGGCAAATGCAACCAATCAAAACGTAACCTGGACATCGAGTAATACGGCTGCAGCCACTGTAAATGCATCTGGATTAGTTACAGCCGTTGCGACTGGAACAACAACTATTACAGTAAAAACGGCTGACGGAAACAAAACCGCAACCTCAACCATAACGGTTGCTGCAATTCCGGTTTCTTCGGTAGCAGTTTCACCAACTACGGCAAGTTTATATGCAGGAAATACGCAGCAGCTTTCGGTTACAATTGCTCCTGCAAATGCAACAAACAAAAACGTAACATGGAGTTCTAGCAATACAGCAGCTGCAACCGTAAATTCATCTGGATTGGTTACCGCAGTTTCGGCAGGAACAGCTACCATTACAGCAACAACACAAGACGGAAACAAAACCGCTTCGGCCAACATTACCGTAAATCCAAATACCAATTTTACAGTCTATTTCTACAAACCATCCAATTGGGGAACCGGAATTAAAATTTATTATTGGAGTACCTTACCAGCTGGAGTTTTAGCAGATGCAGCCTGGCCGGGCGTAAATATGACCAATGCAGGAAACGGCTGGTACAGTTATACATTTACGAACATTACTTCTACTAATTTAATTTTTAACGACGGAACCAGCCAAACTGCAGATTTAAGCCGAAACAAAACAGGCTGGTATATGAATAGCGCTTGGTACGATTCTAATCCGGGAACAGGAGTTGCAGTTACAAGCGTAAGTTTGAGTCCATCTACGGCATCTTTAAATGTTGGCGGAACACAGCAATTAACGCCAACGGTTTTGCCATCTACAGCGACAAACAAAGCTGTAACTTTTAGTTCAAATAATACAGCCGTGGCAACGGTAAACAGTTCTGGATTAATTACTGCCATCTCAAACGGAACAGCTGTAATTACAGTCACAACTGTTGATGGAAACAAAACAAGTACTTGTGCTGTTACCGTTTCTACATCTTCAACCGGAGGAACATATTTCACTATAAAAAACAGATGGACAGGCGCATATTTATCTGACGCCGGAACTAATGTTGGTTACGGAACAACCGTTTCTGGCAACAATTACAAATGGCAGAAAATTGCTATTGACGCCACTTATTTTGTACTTAAAAATGTAGCAACCGGTGAACTGATGAATATCGAAAGTCAAACCGGAAGTGTTCAATCAAATATAACAGATACTACTTTCTGGAGTGCACAATGGTCAAGCGATTATATTGATGGAACCTGGGTTCGTTTAAGAAACAGATGGCAGTCTGGAAATATTATTCATGTTGAAAACCAAACAGGTTCTGCTCAATACGGAAATTCGCAAGACGGCTGGTTCAGTGCTCAATGGCAGTTGGAACCTACAACAGTTGGAACTGGTAAATCGGCTCTAAATATTCAAGAAACTTCACAAACTGAAAAAGTAATTGGTATTTATCCAAATCCTTCAACAAATAATGAATTTAATATTTTACTGCCAGAATTAGAAAATGGAGAAATTGCTTCGATTTCAGTTTCTGATATGAACGGAAGAACTGTTTTAACCGAAAGACTTTCATCTTCAGGAAAAATCGATCACCGTTTAGCTGCGGGAATTTATATTGTAAATATTAACTCTGCCTCTTTTAACGTGAGCCAAAAACTGATCGTTAAATAATTCAAGTTTCGTTTAAAAAATTAAAAGGCGCATGGAATTATCATGCGCTTTTTTTATTAAGAAAAGAACCAATAATTATTCTTTTCATTTTGATTTCATTATATAAATTCCTTCATTTACATCAGAAAATTAATCCAAAAAAAATGACTAGAAAACTACTTTTAATTATGTTCCTCTTAACCGGAGGAATGTTTATTTCATGTTCAAGCGACGAAACCGGCGAAGATAAAACCGAAACTCCTGTGATCGTTAGCCCTTCACCTATTACAATTACAGGCACTTCTTCTGAATTTCTTATTACAGGTGAGAATTTAGAAATTACCGGAACTAACTTTATCAATAAAGATTTTCCAACTAAAATTTTTCTTAATGGTGTAGAGATATCTCCAAAAGAAATTACAAACACTAAAATTACATTATCTAGTCCAAATGCAACTCCTGGTATTAATACCTTAAAAGTTCAAATTCAAAATGTGGAAAGCAATTCTGTTAATTTTTTTGCGATGTCAAAAGGATGGAATGTACTAAATGTATTAGGAACTATTGACATTACTTCATCCTCTGTGTTTGACAATAGTAAAACTATCTTTTCACTTGTTGAGTCCGGTTCTCCAAGAAAATTAGAAGCTAAAGCTGCCGGTTATACACAAACTTCATTAAACTTAGGTAATTTCTTTGGGGATTTTAAAATGTTTGATGAAAAAACAGGTGTGATAACAGCTACTTATCGAGCGGTTTTTACAGATAATGCTTTTGTAAGTAATAATGAAACTATTGTACAAAACCCTTTTGCAAAAGAAATAAACGGATTAAATATCGGATATCTGGATGGCCAGAATTCCATTATATACACTATAGTAGGAAGTCAAATTTATACGTCTGATAATGGTAAAACAGTTATAAAAAATTCTCCGCCTGTATGGATCGTTGGTGCTAATGGAAATCAAATTAGAGCAAATATTGGAGCTTTTGGGAAATCAACATCTGACAATAAATTTTATCAACTGGGTATCTTAACTGATACTAAAAAATATGGAAATAAATATAAAAATGTTGTTATGGAATCTCCAACCGGATATAGCGATTGGACAGTAAAAGACAGCATATCAGAAACGGATTTAAAACAATCATTTTACTATAAATTCCAAAACATAAACCGCATTTTTTCAATTAATGCAACTGATAAAACTCTGGTTGAATCTACAGATTTGTTAAAAACCTGGAATGTGGTAAAAACAGATGTAACTTCTATATTTCTTAGAACAGAAACACAATGGTACGTTCAATCTGGAGATAAATTATTAGTAACAAAAGATTCTGGTAAAAACTGGGAACTAGAATTAGAACTACCTGTGGGTTCCATAATAAATGATATTGCTTTCTCTAAAAACAAAATAATTATATCAGGCAAAAAAGGTCTGCATTATTTAAAATTAGAATAGTGTAAACAAAAGGGTGTATGAAGATTTCATACACCCTTTTGTTTTATTTCTAAAAAGAATATTTAGGACATCCCTAAAGTCATTTCTCAATGTGATATCGTTCTTAATTCACTTCTGGCACTTGGATTTTCTGCCAATCGGTTTTTGTATTCATCCCGATAAATTTTATTAGTTTTTCAAAAACTTCCTAAATCCCTTGTTGCTTTCAGATTATAATTATGCTTCAAATAGTTGTAAGCCATTTTATAGATTGCAATCTTAAAGTTTACCTCTCTTTTGCAAGCCTGCCAATAGATCCTTTGCAAAATCAGCAGGATGAAGCGCATAGCCTAAATGTCCTCCAGGAACTGATAAAACTTCGGTTCCAAATTGTTTGGCCAGATTGGTAACCGGCCAGGCAGGCATGGTATTAACCGAATCTCGGCCTACGCAAAAAAGAATTTTATCTTTATTCTCTTCCAATTTATCGGTATCAAAATCAGTCGACGGATATTGTCTCATTTCATGTTTAAACCAATACGTTGTGTTGGGTGTTTCCGGTCCTTTTCCGCCTCTCATCAATTCACCATCCTGAGTACCCGGAATCAATTCATTTACAAATTTATCTTTTGCAGGACCTTCTCCTTCTTTTGTATAAATATCATAGATTTCCTGAACCGTTGCTTTCCATTTTTCTACATCCGGAAGATATTTTAAAGCAGTTGGCTCATGCGGAACGAGTGCCTTAATAATTTCTGGATGAAGTGTCATCAACTGAAGCGAAACCAAAGCTCCTGAACTGCTTGCAAATACAAAAGCCGGTTCATTGGTTAGATGTTTGATTAAACTTGCCGCATCATTGGCATCGGTATTTATTCTGTGGCTGTAATCTTGTTCTCCCACCAGTTTTGAACCTGAAAATCCTCGGCGGTCGTAAGTCACAACGGTAAATGTTTTAGACAATATTTCGCGAATGGGCGTAAAGATAAAATGATCTCCATTTGCTCCCGGAATCATTAATAAAATCGGTCCGTTTCCTTTAGTTTCATAATACAATTCGGCTCCTGAAACTTTTAATATTCCTGTTGTAACCTCTATGATTGATTGTGTGTTATTTTCCATTTTTTTTAAAATTTTAAGTTTATAAATTCAATAATTTTTCCACATTTAAGTGTCCTATCTTCGCTTTATCTTCTTCAGAAATTGAAGCGTTTTTAAGAAAATCACCAGTTTCCTTCTTCATTAAATAAGGATAATCTCCTGAGTATATAATGTGATCAGCGCCCACTTGCGCAATGGCAAATTGTAGTTGAGTTTCAGAGAAAATTCCGCTTGGTGTGATATAGACATTTTCTTTATAATATTCTGAAATTTTGCGTTTTAAATGGCTCGCCGCCGCACCTAATTCTTCATCCATTCTTTCCAGAAAAAAAGGTACGAATTCGCCCCAATGTCCTGAGATCAGTTTAAGATTAGGCAGTTTGTCAAAAATGCCCGAAAGAATCATTCTTAAAACATGAATACCACTATCCATATGCCATCCAAAACCCGATGTTGGAAAAATTCCGTTGACCAAATTGGGCCAGTTTTCGTTTTTAAAATAATAATCCGCAACTTTCTTATCAATAATTCCGGGATGCAAATAAATGGGCACATTCAAGTGAGCTGCTTTTTCAAAAATTGGAAAAAACACAGAATCATCAAAAAATTTATCCTGAAAAGTTCCGGCTAATAAAGCACCTTTAAAACCCAGATCTTTTACAGCACGTTCTAATTCAGCCGCAGCTGCAACAGGATCAGCCACGGGCAAAGTGGCAAAACCGGCAAAACGAGTTGGATTTTGTTTGATTAAACAGGCTAATTCATCATTGGCTTCTGCACAAAGTTCAATTGCCATTTTAGGATCAGCAATTCCCTGCGGACTCCCGCTGCCGTATGAAATGACTTGCATGTCGATACCGCTTTCATCCATAAATTTAAGTCTGCGCGCGCCAACATCTTCAATGTCTTCATTTGTCGGCAAATAATGTTTTATTAATGCTTTTACGTCTTTATCTTTTTCAGCATCACTATTTTTTGGCTGAAATTGTTTCATTTTCTCACTTATTTTTGGTGAGCTAAAATGTTCTTCTATCGTGATAATTTTCATTTTTTTCTAATTTTAAGAATTTAACCAATCTTCAGATTCCTGATACAATTTTGACACGGTTTCTGGTTTGTCAATTCCCGGTAAATTAACATCTATAGGATAACCGCTTTTGCTTAAAGCATAAGACATATTCGCATAACTTGGTCTGAATTTTGCAATTTCTTCTTTCGGAATTTTGATGCCATCTGCTGGTGAAACCGGTAACAGGGAATCTTTCTCGTAAATTCCTTCCATTGAAATAATTGCCCAGACGTTGTTTATTTTTTGAGTTTTATATAAAAGCTTTACGTCTGATTGTAGTTCTAATAAATGTCCTTCGATTTCCATTCTGATCTGAATCGTTGCCATTGTAATCGCAACAGCTTTATCTTTATTTAACCAGACCAAAGTGTCGAATAATTTATGGGGCGCATAGGTTGCCATTTTACTTGAAGCGGTAACAAATTCATGTCCGGAGCCTTTAAACCAGGAAATTGCTACAGTTGAATTTTCTGCAAAACATTTCTTCATTTCTTCCCATTGTGCATTGTCTCTGCAAAAACGTTCGAACTCAATTAATTCTTTGATATTGAATTTATCGATTACGTTTTCAGCAGTATTAGCAGATGGTTTTCTTAATAGTGTATTCATAATCAAACCTTTTAATTTTAGTTCTAAATAATATCAGTCTATTTTCTGATGATTTATAGGACAAAATTAGGCTGATAGAAAAACCTGTGCATTGACAAAAGTCAAAAAGGGTTATTTGGATTTGAGTCTGCTTAAGGTTTCCTGAGAAATTCCCAAATAGGTAGCCACAACTCTATTAGAAAGGCGCTGGATATAATGAGGCTGTTCTTTTAAAAGTTTTTCGTAGCGTTCTTTGGCTGATAAGGTAACCAAATCCTCAATTCTACGATTTTGAAAGGCAAAAGCCAATTCTAGCATTTTTCTGTAGAATAATGCCCAACTTGGAATTTCATTTAAAAGAATAAAAAAGTCATCATACGAAATAGAAAGTAATTCTGAATCTTCTAAGGCATCGATATATTCAACAGAAGGTTTTTGAGTAATAAAACTGGTGAGTGCTGTAACGGGAGAATTGTCAAATGAAACTAATCTGGTTTTTTCCTGACCCTCTTTAGTAATATAATAAGTGCGCATACAGCCTTTTTCTAAAAAATAAAATCGGGTACAAACTTCGCCCTGCGATAAAATAATGGTATTTCGTTTTACTTTATGAGTAGTAATGCAGGACATTATTCTATTCATATCCTGCTTATTAACTTCTGCCAGCTGCGTAATAAAATCTTTAAATATATCTGTCATAATCCAAGTTTAGGATGCTTTTCTTGGAGATCAATTTAAGCAATTTGTGACCTATAAATATAAAATAAATTTATTATCAATACAATAAAAAATAAGATAATACCTATAATTTTAGAACTGTAAAAAGGTGTTTGTTTTCTTCTTTACAGTATTGGTAAAAAACCGCAAAATTCCTTTTTGACATTTGTCAAAGCACAGGAGTTTTATCTTACATAATTTTGCTCAAAATAAGTAATCAAACATTTAAATAAATATATTATGACATTAGATGAAAAAAAAGAGCTTTTGTTGCAACAATGCACAAAAAACCAAACTATAATAGAAATTTCACCTGAAACCCACCCAATTCATATCACTGAATGGGGAAATTCAGGGCCTGTAGTCCTGCTAATCCACGGAGGTGTGCAGGGAGGTTTAGGAGGAGGGCCAATTAATTTTATCAACCAGCGTGAACTTGTAGATAAAGGGTATCAATTGAGAGTCCCAAACAGGCCTGGATTTGGAGAAAGTCCTTCTCGTGGTGCAGATAGTCAAACAGCTGATGCTATCTGGATCGCAGAAGAATTAGGAAAAGGTTCTCATCTTGTGGGACATTCATTTGGCGGCGCCGAAGCATTATTAGCTGCAGCAATCAGACCTGAAGCAGTTCAATCATTAGTTTTAATTGAACCAGCGTTACAACCTATATTAGCAACTGATTTAGAAGGTTTGAAATTACCTGAAATTCAGGAAGCTTTGCAGGTTGTATCGGCTCCTTTAATGGCTGCAGAAAGCCCGGGAGATTTTGCCAAAATCTTTTCTGAATGTATGGGAGAAGGGATTGATGGAGGTTTAAATCCTTCTGCGGCAGCTCTTCAAGCTCACCCGGAAAGTGCAGAATCTTTGGGATGCGCTCTTCTTAATGCTGTTTTAGGAACACCACAAGAGATGCGTACAGCTGCCGATATTGTAAAAGCCAAAGGCATACCTGTATTTGTTATTTCTGGCGGTTACAGTCCTTCTCAAGATGCCTGCTGCAAAGCAATTGCGAGATTAACCGGGGGTAAACATATTATCATTCCTTGTCCAAATCATTTTATTCAGCAAGATTCTTCTAAGTTGTTTAATGAATTTTTGGATCAAGAAATTAGAAACCTAAATCATTAAATACAATTTACATAGAAGCAGATTGAACTGATTCGATATCGCAAAAACACAAAAAGACACAGATTTTTTTAATAAATCTGTGTCTTTTTGATAGTAAATGTGTGTAATAATTACAGTTTTAACTGTGATGTAATCTCTTAAATACTATTCCTCAAACAATTCCATTAACTCTAACGCTCGTTTTATCGACTTTACGTTTTCAAAAGTCAATAACAAACGTAATCCGTTTACGGTTTGTTTTTCTTTCATTTTACAGAGATTGCTGTGCTTCTGAACAAAGTTTAAAACATTTCTAAACTTCACAGACTGGTAATAATCGGATTGCTGGTCTGAAACGAAATAACCGATCATTTTGCCTTGTTTTAAGACCAATTTCTCGATTCCCACTTTCGTAGCAATCCATTTGATTCTGATGCTGTTTAATAACGAAACAGCTTGTTTTGGCAGTGGTCCGAAACGGTCGATTAGTTTTCTTTCGAATTCCTGTAGACCGGCTTCGTCTTTTATGGCTCCTAATTCGTTGTATAAAACCAAACGTTCCGAAACGTTATTGATATATTCATCCGGGAATAAAAGCTCAAAATCGGCATCGATCTGAATGTCTTTTACATATTCTTTGGTATCGATATTGTTCTCTTCCGGATATAAATCTTTGAATTCGTTTTCTTTTAATTCTTCAATGGCTTCGTTCATGATTTTTTGGTAGGTATCAAAACCAATTTCATTAATGAAACCACTTTGTTCTCCTCCTAATAAATCTCCGGCACCACGAATTTCAAGATCTTTCATGGCAATATTGAAACCGCTTCCCAGTTCGCTAAATTGTTCTAATGCCTGAATACGTTTTCTCGCATCTTCGGTCATAGAAGAATATGGCGGACAGATGAAATAACAGAATGCTTTTTTATTGCTTCGTCCAACACGGCCACGCATTTGATGCAAGTCTGATAATCCAAAATTATTGGCATTGTTGATGAAAATCGTGTTGGCATTCGGAACGTCCAATCCGCTTTCAATGATTGTGGTGGCTACCAAAACATCAAAATCTCCGTTCATGAAACCTAACATCAATTCTTCGAGTTTTGCTCCGTCCATTTGTCCGTGGCCGATTCCTACTCTGGCATTTGGAACCAAACGCTGAATCATTCCTGCCACTTCTTTTATATTTTCGATTCGGTTATTGATAAAGAAAACTTGCCCGTTTCTTTGAATTTCATACGAAATCGCATCACGGATAACCTCTTCATTAAAGCCAACCACATTCGTTTCTATCGGATACCTGTTTGGCGGAGGCGTTGTAATTACCGATAAATCGCGCGCAGCCATTAGCGAAAACTGAAGCGTTCTCGGAATTGGCGTTGCGGTTAAGGTCAGCGTATCCACATTTGCTGCAATGGTTTTGAGTTTATCTTTTACGTTAACTCCAAATTTTTGTTCCTCATCGACAATTAATAAACCTAAGTCTTTAAAAACTACATTTTTGTTGACCAATTGGTGTGTTCCAATTACAATATCGAGTTTTCCTTCGGCTAAATCTTTTAAGGTTTGTGTTTTTTGTTTAGCCGTTCTAAATCGGTTTAAATACCCAATTGTAACCGGCATATCTTTTAAACGTTCCGAGAAAGTTCTATAATGCTGATACGCCAAAATAGTAGTCGGCACTAAAACGGCAACTTGTTTGCTATTGTCAACCGCTTTAAAAGCAGCACGAATGGCCACCTCTGTTTTCCCGAAACCAACGTCACCACAAACCAAACGATCCATCGAGCGGTCGCTTTCCATATCGGCTTTTACTTCTTGTGTCGATTTGGTCTGATCCGGCGTATCTTCATAAATAAACGAACTTTCTAATTCGTTTTGAAGGTAACTATCCGGTGCAAATTGAAATCCTTTTTCTAAACGGCGTTTTGCATACAACTGAATCAAATTGAACGCAATATGTTTGACACGCGCTTTGGTTTTTTGTTTTAAAACTTTCCAGGCGTTTGATCCTAATTTGTAGATTTTCGGCGGAGTTCCGTCTTTTCCATTGTATTTCGAAATTTTATGAAGCGAGTGAATGCTTACATACACGATATCATTATCTGCATAAACCAGTTTTATGGCTTCCTGCGTTTTGCCTTCAACCTGAATTTTCTGCAAACCGCCAAATTTTCCTATTCCGTGATCAATGTGCGTGACATAATCACCAACCGAAAGCGCCGTTAATTCCTTAAGGGTAATATTTTGCTTTTTCGAATAACCGTTTTTAATATTGAATTTATGATAACGCTCAAAAATCTGATGATCGGTATATGCCGTTATCTGATTTTCTTCGTCAATAAAACCTTGGTACAAAGGCAGTACAATGGTATGATATTGTTTTCGGATATTCTCTGAATTGACTTCGTCCAAACTTTCAAAAATATCATGAAAACGTTTGGCCTGCGTTTCATTCGAACAGAACAAATAGTTTTTGTATCCGTTAAAATGATTGTCGCTCAAATTATTCAGCAATAAATCAAATTGTTTATTGAAAGACGGCTGGGGCTGAATATGAAATTCAAATTTTTTAGTGGTTTTGAAAATGGGTTTTGATGCTAATTCAACAACCGAAAAATCTAAAGCGCGTTTAATAAATGAGCTTTGATTTAAAAATAACTGCTCTGGAGCAGCATGTTTTATTTCTCCGGAAAGTTTTGAAAAAGCTTCTTCTGCCCTTGCGAATTGTTTGTCTAACTGACTAAAAAGTCCGTCTGTATTTTGAATAAAAATTACGGTTTTCTCCGCAATATAATCTAAGAAACTTTCTCGGTTTTCCTGAAATATCTTGTTTTCGACATTGGGGATAATCGTGATTTTTTTATGCGTTTCTACCGATAACTGCGTTTCTACATCAAAACTTCTGATGCTGTCTACTTCATTTCCGAAGAATTCAATTCGGTACGGATGATCGTTTGAAAAAGAAAACACATCGACAATACCTCCACGAACCGAAAACTCACCCGGCTCTGTAATAAAATCGACTCTTTTAAATTCATATTCAAATAAAACCTCGTTGATAAAATCAATCGAAATTTTATCGTTTAGGGCAACTTTTAAAGTGTTTTTGTCTAATTGCTGACGTGTCACCACTTTCTCAAAAAGAGCTTCCGGGTACGTAACAATTATAGCTGGTTTTTTTCGGGAATTAATTCGGTTTAAAACCTCCGCTCTAAGCAGCACATTGGCATTGTCTGTTTCGTCAACCTGATACGGACGACGGAAAGAAGCGGGATAAAACAATACATCCTGCTCGCCAATCATCTGCTCAAGATCATTAAGGTAATAGGCCGCTTCTTCTTTATTGTCTAAAACAATTAAAAAAGGCAGTTCTGTTTTCTTAAAAACAGAGCGGATTACAAATGAAACTGCAGAACCCAGCAGTCCGCTGAGATGCATTTTTATCTGATTTCCTTCCAGTAAATTTGCGGCAATCTGCCCTGCTTTTGGCAGATTGTCGTATATTGTATATAAGGCGTTTTTACTCAACTCTAGGTAAATTTGGATCTATTGGTGATGCGTTTGGAATCGCGCGCGTTGTATCTAACATTTTAAGGAAATCTTCTTCGCCCTGCTCTTTCGGAACTTTGCTTCTCTCTACGATTTTATCCATTTGTCTTTCGAGAGCAACTAATTCTTTGTTGATTTCTCCAATTAAAAAAGCAACTTTATCATCTGGAATTTGACTTAAATGAATAAATAAATCCATCATTTTGATTTTGGTAATCAAAACTGAAATTCGGCTTTTAATGGCAGGTGTATTAAAATCGGCTGGAATATTATTATTTAAAGCCAGGGCTTTTTTTGAAATTGCAGTCGATTTTTTTTGAAAAGCCCCGATTGTTTTTCTTGGCTTATCTCCAATTTCTTTCATGAAATCACGCCATTCTGTCCAGACCTTTATATTTTGCTCAGAAACCTCATTAATCGGTTCATCAATAAAAGTCCATGCTTTATTTATATTATTAAAAATCTTTTCGTTCTTTTTAGCCTCTTTTGCATTTTCAGCTTTACGTTTTTCATCCTCATTTTGACAAGATTGAAGCACTAAAAGAAAAAGAAAAAACAGCGCTATTTTATATTTCATTTGATAAAATGTTAGACCGCAAAGTTACAAAGTAAATTTACAATTACGAATTCTGTTTTTTGCTAAAGATTCTATAAATCAGTTGTGTTTTTTTGCTCACAGATTTAATGGATTAAACAAATTGACACCGGTTATTTTTAATCACTACACTTTTTTAAATCTAGTTTTTGCCGCATATTAAACTTATTTTTTTCTGTATTTCTATTAGGAATTAACCCGTGAAATCTGCTGCCAGATTCATTTTTAAACTAAAGCTTGTCTTAATGCTCTCACAAAGAATAATCCAAAAAACAAACTTTATCCTTGTTGAATTTATAATTTATGATTCAAAAAATCGTACGTAATTGCGAAAACGTTATATTTGTGTCTCTAAAAATCATTAAAAAATGAATCCTAAAATATTGATCATTGGTGCCTGCGGTCAGATTGGAACAGAGCTGACGCAAAAACTGCGCAAATTATACGGAACCGAAAATGTAATCGCTTCTGATATTCGAAAATTAAATACTGATGTTGTTAATTCAGGACCTTTTGAAGTGGTCAATGCTTTAGATTTTAATCAAATTGAACATCTTGTTGAAGTTCATAAAATTACCGATGTCTATCTAATGGCAGCTCTTTTATCTGCAACAGCAGAAAAAAATCCGGCTTTTGCATGGGATTTAAATATGAATTCGCTTTTTCATGTTTTAAATCTGGCTAAGGCAAAAAAAATTCAAAAGATTTTCTGGCCTTCCAGTATTGCAGTTTTCGGACCAACAACTCCAAAAGAAAATACACCTCAATATACCGTTATGGAGCCTTCTACTGTTTACGGAATTAGTAAACAAGCTGGTGAAAGATGGTGCGAATACTACCATAACATTTATGGTGTTGATGTCCGCAGTATTCGTTATCCGGGTTTAATAAGCTGGTCTACTCCTCCGGGCGGCGGTACAACTGATTATGCTGTTGATATTTTTTACAAAGCTATTGCTGATAAAAAATACGAATGCTTTTTATCATCTGAAACCAAAATGCCAATGATGTATATGGATGATGCTATTGATGCAACAATCAACATTATGAAAGCTCCGGCTGAACAAATTAAGATTCATTCCTCTTATAATTTGGCTGCAATGAGTTTTACTCCAACTGAAATTGCTGCCGAAATCAAAAAACATATTCCTGATTTTGAAATCACTTATAATCCTGATTTCCGTCAGAAAATTGCTGACAGCTGGCCGGCAAGTATTGACGATAGTTCTGCTCGAGAAGACTGGAACTGGAACCATAGATTTGATTTGGAATCGATGACAAAAGATATGATCGAACATTTGAGTTAAATCTCGACCGATATAAAATAAAAAGTCCCGTTTAGAATTCTAAACGGGACTTTTTTTGATTGTATTTGAAGATTACTTCACTTCATAAACATTATTCGCTGCTTTAACATCTGCCATTAATCCGCTTGGATCTATGGTGATTTTTTTGACTGCAGTTTTGTTTTTATCGATTGTAAAACTGTAGTTCTGCTGTGCCCAGGCCCAGTCATTTAAAACAGTTCTTTTTTCGTTAGGATTTGGATTCGGCTTAATGAAATTCATCATTCTTAAAGGAATGTAGAAAGTTTCAGAAGTTCCGTCTGTATAATCTACTTTTAAATCGATTGGCATTGGCATTCTTCCAATTCTCTCTAGAGTTACCGTTGTTTTACCTGCATTATCTGCAACATCTTTGATGCCGTAATCAATTGTGTTGGTTGTTTGCGCCCAGTCTGTCAAATACCAGTCAAGCTCAGCTCCAGAAACTCTTTCTGCTGTTCTTTTAATATCATTTGGCGTTGGATGCTTGAACTTAAAGTCATTGAAATATCTTTTTAAAGTAGCATCAACATTGTCTTTTCCAATTACATATTCTAATTGAGATAAAAAGATGCTTCCTTTTACATAAGATGAAATGCTGTACGGACGGTTTTCATCGTAACGATCTCCGTGAGTGGTTTGCGTTTGCTCTTTCCCGGAATTTACTAAACTATAATAAGCGGCATAATTTCCTTTAAACGGGTTTACTTCTTTTTTATCTCCTTTTAATTCGTTCAAAGCACTGTCTTCAATGTAAGTGGTAAAACCTTCGTCCATCCAAGGATGCTTTGACTCGTTTGAAGCTAAAATATGCTGAAACCAAGAGTGTCCTAATTCGTGTGTTGCTGTTCCCAGAATTCCTTCAAGAGTTCCGTTTCCTAACATTAAAGTACACATTGCATATTCCATTCCGCCGTCGCCGCCCTGAATAAATGAATATTGTTTATATGGATAAGCTCCAACTCTATGATTGTAATAATCCATAACTTTTACCATCAAAGGTTCTAATTGTTTCCAGTTTGCTGTAGTTTTTGGATTGTTTTTGTAGAAGAAATGCAAATCGACGTCGTTTGGTCCTTTTACAATATCATGCGTATATTCTTTATCTGCTGCCCATGTAAAATCGTGAACATTTGGCGCAATAAAATGCCATGTCAGTGTTTTTGTTTTTTTAGGATAAGTAACCGTTACTCCAGCATCTTCATAACCGTGGCCAATTTGATTTTTATCCTGCAAATATCCAGAACCACCAATTGTGTAATCTTTATCGATTGTAATTTTTACATCAAAATTTCCCCAAACACCATGAAATTCTCTTGCGATGTACGGATCTGCGTGCCATCCTTCAAAATCAAATTCGGCTAATTTTGGATACCATTGCGACATTGAAAGCTCTACTCCTTCAGAATTGTTTCTTCCTGAACGACGAATCTGAACAGGAACCTGTCCGTCAAAATCTAAAGTAAAAGTAGTTTTTGAATTTGGTAAAATCGGCTTCGCTAAAGTTACCTCAAGAATAGTTCCTGAAACTCTTGTCTGCGCTGCGACTCCGTCTTGTTTAAAATCGGTTATTTTTAAATAGCCAATTTCATTTGGTTTCAACGTTTCAATTCGGCTTTGCTTAATATCTTTTCCGTCAGCGCCTTTTGTTTTATTGACCATTCTTCCGTCTGGATCTTTAATAAAATGAAGACGTGCATCCATTTCACTTCCCGGCTGAAATGCATTTGGGAATAAATGATAAAAAACTTTTCTTAATGTGTCAGGAGAATTATTGGTATAAACCAATTCTTGTTTTCCTTTGTACTGATAGTTTTTTACATCCATCGAAACCTCCATTTTATAATCGGCGTGTTGCTGCCAATATGGGGCGCTTTGTGCAAATGTCGAGTTTATACCCAAACTCAAAAATGACAGTAGAATAATTTTTCGCATGTTTATAATAATAAAAATGGAAGAGCTGCCACTCTTCCATTGGATTAGTAATATATAGTTATTTATTTTTTAGACATTTTTTCAGCCAAAATTAAAGCATTGTAAGCGTTTACCATTTTAGCTGTTTTAGATGATTCAACAGAAGAAACAGCAACTGGTTGTTGATCTGGGTTTGGATTTTCACCCAAAATTACTTTTGAAGGAAGTGCAACTCCAGAATCCATTAAAATATTTTTTACCTGAGATGCTTTTAATTTTGGATAGTAAGAACGAATTAACGCCGCTACTCCTGCTGCATTTGGAGATGCCATAGAAGTTCCTTGTAAATACTTGTATTTATTATTAGGAACTGTTGCATAAATTTCTTCACCCGGAGCAAAAACGTCAACATTTATTTTCCCGAAGTTTGAAAATGGTGCAACAACAGTTTCTCCGTATTGTTTATTAATAGCTCCAATTGTGATTACGTTATCTGTAAATTCTTTTACATTGTCTTCAGAATCATTTGGATAATTAATATTTTTTGTTTCGTCGATATTGTAACCGTCGTTACCTGCTGCGTGAACAATTAATACATCTTTTTTAGCTGCATATTTAATCGCTTCGTAAACCCACTTCTTTTGAGGAGAAAAACTTTTTCCGAAACTTCCGTTGATTACTTTTGCACCATTATCTACTGCATAGCGAATTGCCAAAGCAATATCTTTATCGTACTCATCTCCGTCCGGAACTGCTCTCACCGTTAAAATTTCAACGTTGTTTGCCACACCGTCTCCGCCTAAATTATTACCACGAACCTGAGCAATAATTCCCGCAACGTGAGTTCCGTGGAGTGCTTTTTCTTTGTCTGGTCCAAAAACAACATTATTTCCGTAACGGTTGTTTTTAATATCGTCCGGATTATCGCCTACGATTTTTCTACCGTCAAATTCTTTATTTAAGTTGTACTCTAACTGATCATAAACCTGTTCTTTATATTCTCCAAGTTCAGCTTCTGGATCAAAAGTTGGACCTGCGTTGCCAAATATCTGGGTCATGATATTTTTACTTTGCAACACTTTTGGATCCGTTGAAGTAATTGTACTTAAATCTTCTACTTTATAAGTCGTTTTATTCAACTCTTTTTTAATCGTAGCGTGTACTTCTAATAAAAAATCTACCTGTTGCTTGTCTTTTAAAGCTTTTTCATACTTTTCAGTATATTGGGCTAAAGCTTCTTTATATTGAGCAGAACCGTCGTCTCCTTTTTTAACAATACGGGTCATTTCAAGATTTTCATGAACGGCGTCACCAAGGAAATTCCATCCGTGTACGTCATCAATAAATCCGTTCTTATCATCGTCGATTCCGTTACCCGGAATTTCTTTAGTATTTGTCCAGATCATTCCTTGCAGATCTTCGTGCTCGATATCAACACCAGAATCAACAATTCCTACAATTACTTTCTGTCCTTTTTTACCTTGTAATAATTCGGCATAAGCCCTATCAACGCTCATTCCCGGGATTGAATCTTTTATTAAATCCAAATGACTCCATCTTTTCAATTCATTCTCGCTTACCGGCGCTTTTTTAACCACAGCCAGCGGAGCTTTAATAAATTCTTTAGACGTTGAACTTTGCGCTTGCAAAGTAGCACTGCAGCCTGCTAAAACAAGTAATGCAAAAGCAGATAATTTGAGAGGTTTTATATGACTCATGTATCTATATTATAAATGTAAAGTTAAAAGATGGGTCTAAATTATGCTTTTTTGTTACAAAAAACTAACTGTTAACACTGTGTTATGAAAGTTTGATCAAAAATTCATTTTAAAATGGTTTTTATACTCCAAGCAACTGACAGCTTATAACTTACAGATTACCAAAGTTTAAAAAGACAAAAATCCTAAAAATATTCCTTCTCATTACGTCTTTCCGTAATAAATTTCCGATTGATTTTTGTATAATTGTCCGATCCAAAAACAAACCAGCCTATGAAAACAAAACTACTCTTACTTTTATTTTTAGCGAATTTTTCTATTTATGCGCAAACCAATTTAGTCCTAAACGGTGGATTCGAAAACTGGACAAGCACCACTTCACTTCCTTATTGGACGACTCAAAACAATGTTACTCAAAATGCGGCAGAGTATTGGGAAGGGTTTAACAGCATAAAGTTATCTTTTGCAAGCAGTGCTTCAATTCCAAAAATCACAACGCAAGTTCCTTTAAATGCTGGAGTTACTTATGTCGTTAAGTTTAAATACAAATATTTGAGCAGTAATTTTAACAGCTCTCACCCAATTGTATTAAACATTAATAAAAACGGAAGTGCGACAACACTTTCTAATAGTTTTTTTGCTACAGATAATAACTGGGCAACAGCTGAAACTACTTTTACACCAGATCAAAATTTATCCTATGATTTAAGTATTTCTTTAAATACTCTTGATAACATCGGATTTAACGCAAATATTGATTACGTGCAGATTTATGCTAAAGGAAGTGAGCAATATACTCTTATTCCGGATTTGAATTTTGAAAAAAAATTGATTGGTATTGGTATTGATTCCGGCGCACCAGACGGAAAAGTGCTAACCTCGAGTATTTCTACATTAACTTCTTTAAATGTAACTACGAATGTTCATGGATCAGGTTTATACATTACAGACCTAACAGGAATTCAAGATTTCACGGCGCTGACCTCCTTAAATTGTTCAGGTCACGAATTAACAACTTTAAGTCTAACTAAAAATACAGCTCTAACAACTTTAAATTGTCAGGGCAACTTGCTGACAAGTTTAGATATTTCTAAAAACTCAGCTTTAACTTCTATTAATTGCAGTAATAATAAACTAACCAATCTTGATGTTTCTACAAAATTAGGCTTGACCACTTTACAATGTGTAGTAAATAAATTAACCAGTTTGGATGTTTCTCAAAACATTGCTTTAAAGTCTTTAAGCTGTTCAACCAACTCCTTAACAAGTCTTGATGTTTCAAAAAATACTGCACTGACTTCCTTGTATTGCAATAATAACCCACTGACAAGTTTAAATATAAAAAACGGAAACAATACTGCCTTTTATTGGGATTTTTCATATCATATTGATTTTCGAACTACTACTCAGCTTTATTGTATCTCTGTAGATGATGTAATCTATTCCAATAAAAATTGGTCAGGCTTTAGAGATTATAGAGCAAGTTATACCTTGGCTTGTGATGGAAAATATACCCTTATTCCAGATCCAAAATTCGAACAAAAATTAAGAAATCTTTATATAGATTCTGGAGAGCTGCTTGATGGAAAAGTACTGACGGCAAGTATTTCTTCATTAAAGACTTTAGATGTTTCCAGTGCTACAATTACCGATCTAACCGGAATCGAAGATTTTACACAGATAACTACTTTAAACTGTTCAGGAAACAGCATCAATAGCTTGGATATTTCCAAAAATCTGGCATTAAAGACTTTCAACTGCTACAACAATAAACTGACGTCATTAAATGTTTCAAAAAACCTAAAATTAGCTGATTTAAATTGCGGCAGAAATCAATTAACTTCTCTTGATGTTTCGAATAATGCTGCCTTAACAAATTTAAATTGTTCTTATACGAATCAATTTGCGCTTTTAGATTTTTCTAAAAATCCTGCTTTAGCTATTTTAGAATGCAGGAATACTAACTTGAGAGCTATAAATTTGACGAAAAATTTGAACTTGGCAAATTTAAATTGCAGCAATAATGCTTTGACAATTTTAGATCTTCCAGACAGCTGGGACTTTACTACTCTAGATTGTTCCAGCAATAGATTACCATTACTTGATGTTTCAAAAAACACCAATCTGTCTTATTTTAATTGTTCTAATAATAAATTGACAAATCTTGATGTTTCAAAAAACAATTCTCTAACTACTTTTTATTGCAATACCAATAAATTAGTTAACCTGAATGTAAAAAATGGCACGAACACAATATTAAAAACCCGCAGCTTTAAGGATAATTGGGATTTAAGATGTATCACTGTAGATAATGCAAATAGTGCAAATGCAAATTGGTCTACTTCTAAAGAAAATATCGCTACTTACAATGGAAACTGTGGCACAGCTACTGCCTACACCTTAATTCCTGATACAAATTTTGAACAAAAATTAATAGATATCGGAATTGACACTGATGGTAAAAACGGAAAAGTACTAACGGCAAACGTTGCTTCTTTAACCACTTTAGATGTATCTTCAAGCAATATTGTAAGTTTATCCGGATTAGAAGACTTTGTGTCGCTTACTTATTTAGATTGCGGAAGAAATAAAATTTCCTATCTAGATTTCTCAGAAAATGTTGTTCTAACAACTGTATATTGCTCTAATAATAATGTGGGCGTTTTAAATGTCAGTAAAAATATATTCTTAAATTATTTAGACATTAATACAAACCGATTAAAATGGATTGATGTTTCTAAGAATACCGCCCTGACTTATCTAGATTTAAGTAATAATTCTATTTTTGACACTTTTCCGGAACTTGACGTTACCAGCAACACTGCTTTAACAACTTTAAAATGTTCTGATCTTGATTTAACCGATTTAAATATATCAAAAAATCTATCCTTAACTACTCTATTTTGTGATCATAATAAAATAGAATATATAGATGTTTCTAAACATACTGCCCTTAATAAACTGGATTGCAGCTCTAATCTTTTATGGTATTTGAATTTGAAAAATGGTAATAACAAAAATTTAGATTTGTCAAGCTCTGATTTCCGATACAACTATAATCTAGCCTGCATTCAAGTAGATGATGCTGCTTATTCGACAACAAATTGG
This sequence comes from Flavobacterium johnsoniae, assembly GCF_001879205.1. Lineage (GTDB taxonomy): Bacteria > Bacteroidota > Bacteroidia > Flavobacteriales > Flavobacteriaceae > Flavobacterium > Flavobacterium johnsoniae_A. Next base: position 375,511 of record NZ_MLFK01000005.1, on the reverse strand, counting down.
TCAAGTAAAAAAGAAACAAGTGCTAATTTTAATGAGGTTTGTAATGAAAATTATACTTTAATTCCTGACATCAATTTTGAGAAAAAGTTAATTGCCCTAAAAATTGATGCCGGAGAACCAGATGGCAGAATTCCGACATCAAGAATTTCTTTTATAACTTTTATAAATTTAAGTAATGCATCTATTACGGACTTAACTGGAATTCAAGATTTTACATCATTGACAAGTTTAAGTTGTGAAAGTAATGAATTGACTGCGATCAACCTTTCTAAAAATGTTGCTTTAGTAGATTTAATGCTTAACAATAATAAATTAACAAGCATAGATCTTTCAAATAATAAAGCATTAAAAACTCTTCGTATTTCTGAAAATGAATTAATAAGTCTTGATATTTCTAACAATACCAATTTAAAAAGTCTTTTTTGCATGTACAATAAATTAACTATTCTCGATGTTGCAAAAAATAAAAGTTTAAGCGATTTGAGATGTAGTTCAAATCAATTAACAAACCTAGACCTTTCCGCAAATCCTCTTTGGACAATCAATTGTTCTAAAAACAACCTGTCGACATTAAATTTAAAAAATGGTTCAAACAGATTTATCACAAATGATATAATTAGTCTTAACTTAACAGAAAACCCACTCTTAAAATGCATTCAGGTAGATGATCCCGATTATTCAACTAAAAATTGGGCAGAAAGAAAAGATGCGGCGGCGGTTTTTTCTACGAATTGTTCATCATTAGGTCTTGAAGAAACTGTTTTTGATAAAGCAGCAATCTATCCAAACCCAACTAAAGGCGAATTAAATATTCAAAATGTAAATTTAGAAAAGGCTAATGTCTATAACACTTTGGGACAACTGGTAAAATCTTTTACACTAAACGCTGACAACACCAATAACACAATCAATTTGTCAGATTTACCAAAAGGAGTCTACTTTATATACTTAATCAATCAGGACGCTGCTTCGGCTAAGAAAATAATAATTGAGTAATCTTCTCAACCAATTTAGTTCAACTAAAAAATCCCATCTTCATTAAGTTGAAAATGGGATTTTTTTAATTGTATTTTTTTAAAGAATATCTTCACAACTAAAGACCTCTTTCAATCGAACACCTTTTTCTGTATGTTCCACAGTTATAATTTGATTGTGAGCGTCATGTTCTAAAAACAAATAATAATTTTTATCAGCTGCTTCATTCAAAAATCTAGATTTCTCCGGCATTGTTAATAAAGGTCTTGTGTCGTAACCCATAACATATGGCAGCGGAATATGTCCGGCTGTGGCTAACAAATCGGCACAAAAAACAATGGTTTTATCCTGGTATTGAATATGCGGAATCATTTGCTTTTCAGTATGACCATCAACATAATAAATTCCGAAATTCATTTCTTCTGAAAAACCAAAATCAGCTTCAGGGCGTTTTATAAAGTTTAACTGTCCGCTTTCCTGCATGGGAATAATGTTTTCTGTAAGGAAAGAAGCTTTTTCGCGGGCATTAGGTTTTGTTGCCCATTCCCAATGGTTTTCGTTTGTCCAGAATTTTGCATTTTTAAAAGCCGGCTCATAAAAAGTTTTATCAGAATTCCATTGAATACTTCCGCCGCAATGGTCAAAATGCAAATGCGTCATAAATACATCAGTAATATCATCTCTGCTAAAACCATATTTAGCCAGCGATTTATCGATAGAATGTGATCCCCAAAGCGAATAATAGCCAAAGAACTTTTCAGACTGTTTATCTCCCATTCCGGTATCAATTAAAATAAGGCGATTTCCATCTTCAATAAGCAAACATCTTGCTGCAATATCAATTAAATTGTTTTCATCTGCCGGGTTCGTTTTATTCCAAATTGTTTTGGGAACAACACCAAACATTGCACCGCCATCTAATTTAAAATTTCCTGATTCTATTGGGTAAAGTTTCATTAGTATAAGTTTCAAATAAGAAAACAAAGCTAGGAAATCCAATTTCGTTTTGCTACGCATTCTCAAAATATGTTTCTTACACAGATGTTAAATTGGCCACCGAGATTACGAGTTTAGCAGATTTACACAGATTTTTTTAGTCTTACCTCATAATACTTTCATCGCTTTGGTATAAACAAAAACATAGCATAAACTGTTAAACCAGTAAAATTTGCAGGCTGAAAAATTCTTATTCTAAAGTAATAGAAGAACTTCCCATTATTTCTTGTTTGTCGAAGAAGTTGACAAAATAAGTTCCTTTTTTAAATTCGTTTCCATCAGAATTCAAAACCCCATAAACATTTGCTGGTTTGCCCTGAAAATCTACTGCAACAATAAAACTGTAAACTAAAGCTTTGTCGTTATCGAATTCAACTAATTTATTTTCGCCTAAAACAGTATTTTTTTGATCAAGAACCTGAACATAAAAAACTCTTTTTCCGGTTTTAGCAATTGCATTTCCATTAACCGAAAAACTTATTTTTAGTTTTTTTGTACTTTTAGCTTTCTCTGTTTCCTGTTCTTTTCCTGATTTTTTTTCATGGAGTGCAATAACCTTAAAATTATTCAGCGATAATTTTGAAGCATCTTTTATGGCGGATTCTAACTTCTTTTGATTTAAAATCAAGGTATCATTCTCTTTTTTTTGCTGGTACATTACCACATTCTGACTTTCAATTTCTGTAAGCAGGCTTTTGTTCTGAGATTTTAAATTTTTAATCTCAGTAATTTTGGCCGCCAGTGCCGTTTTTAAATCAGAGAGCTGTCTTCTGAAAATTTGCATTTGGGTAATTGACGGATTCTTTGATACCTGAATAATGTCCATTAAATTTTGAACATTCTTCTTTTCCAATTCTAACTGCTGCGATAATGAAGTTTTTTCGAGAAGAGCCACATCATATTCTAATCTTAAAATATTTAAAGAATCGAGTATGCTTTTTTGAGCCGAATTTTCTCTGCTAAATCCTATATATGCTGGTTTATTGCTGACTACTTTTGCTTTTTCAGCGCTTTCTTTAAGCTCATTGCTAAACAAAAAGAAGGTTGCTCCTATTCCAAAAATAAAAAATATGGCAAAAAGTACTCGTATCCATTCACTAGTGTAATGCTTTTTCATAATTACTCACAATTTTTTGCAAAAATACCAATAATTTGTCCGGCATAACAAGTAGAAATACGGTATTTTAACAAAATCGAAACAAAGTTAACCCGCACAGCAAGAACACTTTACAAAACCATATGACTTTTCTCTCAAAATAAAAATGGAGCCGAAATAAAAGAGGCTTTTTTTTCATTTTTTGAGCCAAAATAACTTCTATCTATTTTAACATTTGTTATAATAATGTGAACCGTTATGGAAAAAGGTTTTTAAGTCGTATCTTTGCAGACAATTTCATTTGAACGTAGAAATTGGTATTTAAATTTTATGTAATAATTTGATTACTATTTAAATGCAGATTAAAATGATCTATTAAAAACAAATACCATAAACAATGATAAAGGTTTCTGATACAGCCAAAAAGAAAATCATCGATTTGATGACTGATGATGGTTTTGACGCCGCTAACGACTACGTAAGAGTAGGCGTAAAAAGTGGTGGATGCTCTGGTTTGTCATATGATTTGAAATTTGACAAAACCAAAGGAGATGATGATAAAATATTCGTGGATAATGATATACAAATCGCAGTTGAAAAAAAATCATTCCTATATTTAGCCGGAACAATTTTAGAGTTTTCTGGCGGATTAAACGGAAAAGGATTCGTTTTCAATAATCCAAACGCAAGCAGAACTTGCGGATGCGGTGAATCATTTTCACTATAATAAAAGATAATACCAAGACTAATAAAGGTTAATTCTTTGAAATCTCTGAATTAAATCTTTAAATCTTTAAATCAACAATGAGCAAATACACCGAAGACGATTTAAAAATCGAACTGGAAACCAAAGAATATGAATACGGATTTTATACCAATATAGAATCTGAGACTTTCCCTATTGGCTTAAACGAAGAAATTGTAAGAGCTATTTCGCTGAAAAAAGAAGAACCTGAGTGGATGACCGAATGGCGCATTGAGGCTTTCCGTGCATGGAAAGAAATGATTGAACCAGAATGGGCAAACGTAAATTACGAAAAGCCGGATTTTCAGGCAATTTCTTATTATTCAGCTCCAAAACAAGTAGATCCTAACAAAACACTGGATGATGTAGATCCGGAACTTTTAGAGATGTACAAAAAGCTGGGAATTTCTGTTGACGAACAAAAAATGATGAACAATGTCGCTATGGATATTGTGGTCGATTCTGTTTCTGTAGCAACAACTTTCAAGAAAACTTTGGCTGAAAAAGGCATTATTTTTTGTCCAATTTCAGAAGCTATTAAAGAACATCCTGAATTAGTAAAAAAATATTTAGGAACTGTTGTACCTCAAAAAGACAACTTCTATGCAGCATTAAACTCAGCAGTTTTCTCTGACGGAAGTTTCTGTTATATTCCAAAAGGCGTTCGCTGCCCAATGGAACTTTCAACTTATTTCAGAATCAATCAGGCAGGAACCGGACAATTCGAAAGAACTTTGGTTATTGCTGATGAAGGAAGTTACGTTTCTTACCTTGAGGGCTGTACAGCTCCAAGTCGTGACGAAAACCAATTGCACGCTGCGGTAGTGGAACTAATCGCTTTGGATGATGCTGAAATTAAATATTCTACCGTTCAAAACTGGTTCCCTGGAAACAAAGAAGGAAAAGGCGGGGTTTACAACTTCGTAACCAAAAGAGGTTTGTGCGAAACAAACGCTAAAATTTCATGGACACAAGTAGAAACAGGTTCTGCTGTAACCTGGAAATATCCTTCTTGTGTACTTAAAGGAGACAATTCGGTTGGAGAATTTTATTCAATTGCCGTTACCAATAATTACCAACAAGCAGATACTGGAACTAAAATGATCCATTTAGGAAAAAATACCAAATCGACTATTATTTCTAAAGGTATTTCGGCCGGTAAATCACAAAACAGTTACCGTGGATTAGTGCAGATCAGCCCTAGAGCTGAAAATGCAAGAAACTTTTCGCAATGTGATTCTCTTTTAATGGGGAACAATTGCGGGGCGCATACTTTCCCTTATATAGAAAGTAAAAATCCATCGGCAAAAATAGAGCACGAAGCAACTACAAGTAAAATTGGAGAAGATCAGGTTTTTTATTGCAACCAAAGAGGTATCCCGACAGAAAAAGCGATTGCCTTAATTGTAAATGGTTTTAGTAAAGATGTATTGAACAAACTTCCAATGGAATTTGCCGTTGAAGCTCAAAAATTATTAGAGATTTCTTTAGAAGGTTCTGTAGGGTAAAAAAAAACAAAGCGATATGGACATCATCTTAAAAAATGTAAAGAAAAAAGATTTCCCAGTCTTTCAATCACTGGCAAAATCTCTTGGTTTTGAAATTATTGAAGAAAATGAAAAACCATATAATCCAGAGTTTGTAAAAGAGATTCTTGATGCTGAAAAAAGTATTGAAGAAGGAAAAGGAATTAAAATGAAAATTGAAGATTTGTGGAAATAATTTATTCTGAAAAGGCACAAAAAGACATTCTTTTTTGGAAGAAGTCCGGAAACAAATCAATAATGAAAAAGATCACAAGTTTAATCGAAGACATTTTACTTCATCCTTATGAAGGACTTGGAAAACCAGAACAATTAAAATATGAATTATCTGGAAGATGGTCAAGACGAATTGACAAAGAACACAGAATTATTTACAGAATAACAGAAGAAAACAATATAGAAATACTAAATATCCTTTCATTAAAAGGGCATTACGAATAAGTATTAATGGAAAACAAAAAAGTCATCATTTTAGGTTCATCCAGAAAAAACGGAAACACAACCAGAATTGTGGATGAAATTGCTAAAGAAACCGGAATTGATGTAGTGAATTTAAGTGATTATAATATTTCCCATTATGATTACGAAAGTAAAAATATAGAAGACGATTTTTTGCCTTTGATAAAGGGAATACTCGAAAAGTACGACACTTTAATTTTTGCAACGCCAATATATTGGTACAATATGAGTGGAATAATGAAAGTTTTCTTTGATCGTTTTTCAGATTTAATCCGAATTGAAAAAGAAACCGGACGAAAACTAAGAGGGAAGAAAATTGGTGTGATATCAAATTCACATGACAATGAAATTGAAGACAGTTTTTACATTCCGTTCAAAAAAACAGCCGATTATTTAGGCATGGAATATTTAGGGCACGCGCATTTTAATGCCAATATCCTAAACCAACAAACAAAAATAGAATTGACATTTATATAAAATAAAAAAACAATGTTATCAATAAAAAACCTTCACGCCTCAATTGGTGATAAAGAAATCCTAAAAGGAATTAATATAGAAGTTAAAGCTGGCGAAGTACACGCTATCATGGGGCCAAACGGTTCCGGAAAAAGTACACTTTCGGCTGTAATTGCCGGAAACGAAAACTATGAAGTGACAGACGGAGAAGTTATTCTTGACGGAGAAGATCTTGCTGATTTAGCTCCTGAAGAAAGAGCACATAAAGGTGTTTTTCTTTCGTTTCAATATCCTGTAGAAATTCCTGGAGTTAGTGTAACTAACTTTATGAAAACGGCAATCAACGAAACTCGTAAAGCAAACGGTCAGGAAGAAATGCCGGCTAACGAAATGCTAAAAGTAATTCGTGAGAAATCTGAATTATTAGAAATCGACCGCAAATTTTTATCTCGTTCTTTAAACGAAGGTTTTTCGGGAGGAGAGAAAAAAAGAAACGAGATTTTTCAAATGGCAATGTTAGAGCCAAAATTAGCTATCCTTGACGAAACCGATTCTGGTCTTGATATCGATGCTTTAAGAATTGTGGCCAACGGAGTTAACAAATTGAAAAGCGACAAAAACGCAATTATCGTTATTACGCACTACCAACGTTTGCTAGATTATATCGTTCCGGATTTCGTTCACGTTCTTTACAACGGAAGAATCGTAAAATCAGGCGGAAAAGAATTGGCTTACGAACTGGAAGAAAAAGGATACGACTGGATTAAGGCGGAGAACTAGATTTTGTTTCATGTTTCATGTTTTTTTAGTTTCAAGTTACAAACTATATTTGTAAGTTTTAACTTAAAAAAAATATGGCGACAATTAATAGATTTGAGGATTTAGAAATTTGGAAAGAGGCTCGACGATTAGCAAAAGAAGTTCATCTTATTGCAGTTCATACCGATTTAAGATTCGATATCAGGTTTAAAAATCAAATTAAAGATTCTTCGGGTTCAGTATTGGATAACATTGCAGAAGGATTTGAAAGAGATGGAAATTTAGAATTTCGACAATTCTTATCAATTGCAAAAGGCTCAGCCGGAGAAACAAGATCTCAATTATATCGGGTTTTTGATTTTGAATATATTTCAGAAGAAAAATTCGAAGTTTTAAAAAAGGACTATGAAAATTTAAGTGGTAAAATAAAAAACTTTATCACTTACCTAAATAAAAAAGATTTCAAAGGAAATAAGTTTCAGTAAAAAAACATGAAACATTAAACCTGAAACATGGATTCAAAGGAATTAAGTTTCAACAGGCAACCTGAAACTTGAAACCTGAAACACCGAAGGAAACAAAAGAACAATGGATTTAAAAGAAAAATTAGTATCGTCTTTTATGGCTTTTGAAGAGCGTGTAGATGTGCATTCAGATTTACATGACATACGTACAAATGCTATAAAAAACTTCGAAAATAAAGGTTTCCCAACCAAAAAAGAAGAAGCTTGGAAATACACATCGCTAAACGCCATCTTAAAAAATGACTTTACGGTTTTTCCTAAGCAGGAAAATGCAATCGAATTTAATCAGGTAAAAAAATACTTTTTACACGAAATTGACACTTATAAATTAGTTTTTATAGATGGTGTTTTCAGTTCGCATTTATCTTCTACAACACACGACGGAATCGATGTTTGCTTGATGTCATCGGCATTGACCAAACCAAAATATAAAATGATTATTGATACTTACTTCAATCAAATTGCAAGTAAAGATGACAGCTTAACTTCATTGAACACTGCTTTTGCAAGTGAAGGTGCTTTTATCAATATCCCAAAGAAAAAAGTCGCTGATAAACCAATTGAGATTATGTTTTTCTCAACAGGGAACGAATCGGCTTTAATGGTTCAGCCAAGAAATTTGGTTATTGTGGGTGAAAATTCACATGTTCAAATTATCGAGCGCCACCAAAGTTTGAATGAAAATCCAGTTTTAACAAACTCTGTTACTGAGATTTTTGCTCAAAAACGTGCGATTGTTGATTATTACAAAATTCAAAACGATAATAGCGAAGCTAACTTAGTTGATAACACTTATGTATCACAACAACAAGAAAGCCACGCTTCAGTTCATACTTTTTCATTTGGAGGAAATCTGACACGTAACAACTTAAACTTTTACCATTTTGGAGAAAGATTGACAAGTACGCTTAACGGAATTTCTATCTTAAATGATAAGCAGCACGTTGACCACTATACTTTGGTAAATCACGCAACGCCTAACTGCGAAAGTTTCCAGGATTATAAAGGAATTTTCTCTGATCGCTCAACAGGAGTTTTCAATGGAAAAGTTTTGGTAGAAAAAGAAGCTCAAAAAACAAATGCTTTCCAAAAAAGCAACAACATTTTATTGAGTGACAAAGCAACCATCAACGCAAAACCACAATTAGAGATTTTTGCTGATGATGTAAAATGTTCTCACGGTTGTACAGTTGGACAATTGGATGAAACAGCTATGTTCTACATGCAGTCTCGTGGTATTCCTCAAAAAGAAGCTAAAGCTTTATTGATGTACGCATTCTCAAATGCCGTTATCGAAAGCATCAAAATACCAGAATTAAAACAAAGAATTACTAAAATCATTGCCATGAAATTGGGCGTGAATTTAGGATTTGATTTGTAATAGCTTAACCGCAAGGTTCGCTAAGATTTACGCAAAGTTCGCAAAGTTTATTATAAGCTTTGCGAACTTTGCGGTTTTATACCTTGCGGTCTTTGCGGTTACATTTTATTTCCCAACAGCTGCAATTACCTCCTTCAAAAACCCATTAAAGTCAAAACTTTTATCACCTTCTCTCACTCCCATTCTCACAATTACCATATCCAGAGATGGAATAATCGCTACCATCTGCCCCTGATAACCGCTGCAATAAAACATATCTCGAGGAACGTCTGGGAATTTCCCTCCCGCGTTTAACCAAAACTGTGCTCCGTATTTACCCTCAGAAGTATTAGTTGGTTTTGCAGTATATTTTACCCAGCTTTCGTCAAGGATTTGTTCGCCGTTCCAGTTTCCTTTTCTTAGATATAATAATCCAAATTTTGACCAGTCACGCGGTGTTGCCCATCCGTACGAAGAGCCAACAAAAGTTCCTGACATATCTTGTTCAACAATCATCGAATTCATCCCAATTTTGTCGATTACGGCGCTATACCAAAAATCAAGATATTCTTGCTGCGTTTTAAATTGTCTTCTTAAAATCAGGGACAATAAATTAGTTGTTCCAGATGAATAATTCCAATGTGTATTGGGTTTAAATTGAGCCGGTTTATCCATTTGCACTTTTCCCATATCTTCCGCCTGAAAAAGCATTTTAGTAGCATCGCAGATTGTACTGTAATTCTCTTCCCATTCTAAACCAGAATTCATGTGAAGCAAATCGTTAAGCGTAATATTTTTGCGTTCATCATTTTTCCATTCGGCAACTGGAGCAGGTTTATTAATATCGATTTTACCTTGTTTTGCCAAAACACCAAAAGCCGAACTTGTAATGCTTTTCGTCATTGACCAACCTAAAATTTTACTGTCTTTATTAAACCCTGTATCATATTTCTCAGCAATTAATTTGTCTTTATATAAAACTACAACAGCACGGGTTCTTTTTGTTCCTCCACTAGGTTTATCAAATGCATTATCAACGGCTTTTTTCAATTTCGAGTAATCAACATCTGCAAACAAAGTATCTTTTGGCTCATTATTTCCGTAAGGAAAGGGAAGATTATTTGCCAATTTTGTTCTCTTTGGAAGTAAATAAGGTTTTGAAACATCAAAATCATCATTAATCAAAGTTGCGCCTAAACCTTCACGGTAGATTGCTTTTCGTTCTTTCAATCCGTAAACAGTGGCTGTTGCAAATTTTCCTGCATCATCAATTGAATTTTTAGCCAAATCTATCATTTTGATATCATTGTCTGTTTTTTCGATTAAATCCAATGTACGATTATCTATAAAATGGCCGGATGCTACACTTTTTGCCGAAAAGCCAGAAATCAAATCAAGCTTTGGATATGTTGTAAATCCGAAATATAAAAAAGCAAGAACCAAAACGAGTAAAAGTACTTTAAGGAATTTTTTCATGACGATTAAAGTTATTTTTATTGCAATATAAATAATTTATGTTCACGTTTTTAGAACTCAAATTATAAATATGATTCGGATTATTCAGAAAACTCAACCGATTTTTACAAAATCAGCATTTGCGCCTTGTAACAATGATGCCATAAAAGGAAATTATAGAATTGCTGTATAAACAAATTTAGTTTTAGTACTTTTGTAAATAGATTTTTTCTAAATAAGACATGCTAGATATTCAAAAAATAAGAGCTGATTTTCCAATACTTTCACAAACTGTAAACGGAAAACCTTTAGTATATTTCGACAATGGTGCTACTTCTCAAAAACCACAAGTTGTGATTGATGCCGAAGTAAAATATTATCAGGAAATTAACGCCAACATTCACCGCGGCGTTCACACTTTAAGCCAATTAGCCACTGATGCTTACGAGGTTTCTCGCGGCAAAGTCAAAGAACATATAAATGCAAAATTCGCGCACGAAGTACTTTTTACTTCGGGAACTACGCATGGAATCAATTTAGTAACAAACGGCTTTGCTTCTATCTTAAAACCGGACGATGAAGTAATTGTTTCGTCTCTGGAACATCACAGTAACATTGTGCCTTGGCAGATGTTATGCGAAAAAACAGGAGCAGTTTTAAAAGTAATTCCGATCAATGAAAATGGTGAATTAATCATCGAAGCTTTTGATGCACTGCTTTCAGAAAAAACAAAAGTGGTTACGGTTAATCATATTTCAAATGCACTCGGAATTATTAATCCGATAAAATATATTATTGATAAAGCGCACAGTTTTGGCGCTGCAGTTTTGATAGACGGTGCTCAGGCAGTTCCGCATTTAAAACCAGATGTTCAGGAATTAGACTGTGATTTTTATGCTTTTTCAGGTCATAAAATGTGCGGCCCAACCGGAACCGGAATTTTATATGGAAAAGAAGAATGGCTGAATAAACTTCCTCCATATCAGGGTGGCGGTGAAATGATCAAAGAAGTTACTTTCGAAAAAACAACTTACGCAGATCTTCCTCATAAGTTTGAAGCCGGAACACCAAATATTGCGGGCGGCATCGTTCTTGGAACTGCAATTGACTATTTAAATAATATTGGTTTTGATAACATTCAGGAATATGAACATGAACTTTTAGAATACGCAACAAAGCGTTTATCTGAAATTGAAGGTTTAAGAATCTATGGAACCGGAAAAAATAAAGCATCGGTAATTTCGTTTAATATTGATGGAATTCATCCTTATGATGTTGGTTCTATTATAGATAAATTAGGAATTGCAGTTAGAACCGGACATCATTGCGCACAGCCTATTATGAATTTCTTCTGTATTCCGGGAACGATTCGAGCTTCTTTTTCTTTTTATAATACAAAAGAAGAAATTGACCAAATGGTTGATTCTGTTAAAAAAGCACAAATAATGCTAAGCTAAAAAAAATCTTATGAGAATATTGTCTTTATTAATTTTGACCATCGTAATTGGAACTGGCTGTTCAAGCCAAAAAAAAGCAGATATGACTACCGCTCAAATTGAATATTCTGCGATGTCAAGAGGATATTTCAAGAAGATTGTGGTTCAAAATCAAACCGTTTCCGTTACCAATGGAAGAGATCAACAGCCGGTTGAAAGCAAAATTGATAATGCAAAATGGAATAAGATTACTGCCGAATTTTCTAAACTAAATTTAGACAGTCTTTCGGCCTTAAAAGCACCAACAGAAAAACGTTTTCACGATGGTGCCGCTATAGGTAATTTAAAAATAACCCAAAATCAAAAAACATACGAAACTGCAGGTTTCGACAATGGTTTCCCTCCAAAGGAAATAGAAAAGCTGGTAAATTTACTGGTTGATTTTGCTAAAGAATAATTATGACAATAAAAGAAATACAAAACGAAATAATAGACGAATTTTCGATGTTCGACGACTGGATGCAGCGTTATGAATACATTATCGAACTGGGAAAAAGTCTTCCGTTAATTAAAGAAGAATACAAAACCGACGAAAATTTAATTAAAGGATGCCAGTCAAAAGTTTGGCTGCAAGGCGAACAAAAGGACGATAAAATTGTTTTTACAGCTGATAGTGACGCTATTTTGACTAAAGGTATAATTGCTATTTTAATTCGTGCTTTCTCTAATCAAAAAGCTTCAGACATTATCAATGCTGACACCGAATTTATTGATGAAATCGGCCTAAAAGAACATTTATCAGCAACACGTGCTAATGGTTTGGTTTCGATGATTAAAAACATCAAAATGTACGCTTTGGCTTTTGATGCTAAAAACAAAAATTAGATTTTTTTACCATATAAGTTACATAAGAAAATTGAAGTTTTACGCTTAAATTAATTATCTCGATAAGCAGAAGAAGTGTAAGTCTTCTGTTTAAATGAACTTATAAAATTTATATGATAAAAAAACACATAAAGTAGGTTTTATCCTTCATTTTATATTTCTTATTATTGTAAAAAAAACTAATGATAACAAAGAAATATTTAACTGATTTAATTTATCAAGTTAACGGAGCGGCAATTGAAGTTCATAAAAGTATTGGAGCAGGACTTATAGAAAGTATTTATCATCAGTGTATGATTAAAGAATTATCTTTAAGAGGAATTCATTTTCAATCAGAACTCAAAATACCTGTTGAATATAAAGGTTTGGAATTACGGTCAGATTTAAGATGTGATTTGTTTATTGAGAACTGTTTGGTTTTGGAATTGAAAGCAGTGGATCAAATTATACCAATTCATATTGCAAAACTTATGTCTTATATGAAACTGTTAAAATCTCCAATAGGATTAATGATAAATTTCAATGTTACCAACATTTATCATGAAGGTCAAAAAACATACGTCAACGAGTTATATCGCTGGCTAGATGATTAAAAAAAAATAAAAATATCATCTGTACTTATATACGTCCAGTTTTAAATGAACTTATATAACTTATATGGTGAAAAAATAAAAAAAATGGAACAAGAAATAGACACAAACGAATTAGGAGAATCAATCGTAAAAGTTTTAAAAGGGATTTACGATCCTGAGATTCCTGTAGATATTTACGAATTAGGATTAATTTATGACGTAATGGTAAACACAGATTACGAAGTAAAAATCCTGATGACACTTACCTCTCCAAACTGCCCTGTTGCAGAAAGTTTACCAAGAGAAGTAGAAGAAAAAGTAAAAACAATCGAAAACATTAAAGATGTAGAAGTTGAAATTACTTTTGATCCGCCTTGGAGCAAAGATTTAATGAGCGAAGAAGCAAAATTAGAATTAGGAATGCTTTAAAAAAGTATACAGTTTACAGTCTCAGTCACAGTGCTCAACTGCGACTGAAAGCTGTGACTGAAAACTAGTAAAAATGGAAGAAATTATCAATAAAGTTGCCAATAGTGCTTTAGAAGTTTTTGATCTTGAGGATTATTATCCAAAAGGAATGCGTGTGCAAATTGACATTTCGCAATGGCTTTTGGAAGGATTTTTATTGAAAGAAAAAGACTTTAGAGAACATCTTAAAAATCATGACTGGTCGCAATATCAAGATCAGTATGTTGCTGTACACTGTAGTACAGATGCGATAGTTCCGGCGTGGGCACTAATTTTAGTGAGTGTTCATTTAGCTCCTTATGCAAAAAAAGTAGTCAACGGAAATATCGAAGATCTTGACTCCAGCTTATACGAAGAAATACTGAGCAGAATAGACTATTCTGTTTACAAAAACAAACCTGTTATTGTAAAAGGCTGTTCAAGAAAACCAGTTCCCATGCGTGCTTATATTTTAGCAGCTAATTATTTACAACCTTTTGCACGAAGCATAATGTATGGTGAAGCATGTTCTGCAGTACCTTTATACAAAGAATCTAAGAAATAACCTGCAATTACATTAATTATCATTTAGTTTTCAATTGGTTTTTAGTATATTTGATAATACACTTAAACTAAATAATCATGAGAAAGCTGGCGTTTTTACTATGCATTGTGGCGAACTTCACTTTTGTTCAGGCACAAAATTCAGAAAAAGAACTAGTTCAAAACACAGAGAAAGCCGTAAAAAAAATCAATGACACTATTGAGAAAGAAGGCTGGAAAGCAAAAGGTACAGTATCACTTTTATTAAATCAATCAAGTTTTAATAACTGGATTGCAGGGGGAGAAGATAGTTTTTCCGGAACTTTAGGAATAAACTACGACTTCAATTATAAAAAAGATGATCTAACCTGGGATAATAAAATCCTTGCTTCTTATGGTCTTCTGCAAACTAAAAATACAGATTTTGGCAAGAAGACAGATGACCGTCTAGAGTTTAACTCAATAGTTGGAAAAAGAGCTTTTGGCGAATGGTACTACTCCTTCTTTTTAAACTTTAGAACTCAGTTTACAACGGGTTATATTTATGGTCAGGATGCTAATGGTAAAGAAATTAGAACTGAGCAAACTAAATTTATGTCACCTGGATATCTTACTACTGGACCTGGTATTTACTGGTCTAAAGATGAAAACTTGAAAATAAACTTTGCCCCTCTAACTTCAAAATTCACTTTTGTAGATAATGCCTATACAAGCGGAATTGATAGATTTACAGGCCTTCCTTATGTAGATGGCGATTATTTTGGAGTTGACGAAGGCAAAACCATGCGATATGAGCTGGGTTTTTATGCTTCTGTTTACTATAAATTGGCCATCATGACCAATGTAACGGCAGAGAACACACTGAATTTATATTCTAATTATCTGGAAGATCCTCAAAATGTAGATATCAATTATTCTTTGAATATCATTATGAAAGTAAACAAATTCCTATCGGCGAATTTAGCCTTCCAGGCCATTTATGACGATAATGCTTTTAGAGGCCTTCAAACCAGAGAAGTATTTGGTTTAGGAGTTAATTTTGGGTTTTAATTTCAAATTGAAAACTGTTTAATTTTACCGCAAAGAGCACTAAGATTGTATTAAATACATCTTAAAACACAAAGTTCGCAGAGCTATAAAGATTTAGCTTTGCGAACTTTGTGTTTAATAAAAACCTGTTATATAAAAATCTCCGTTTTCTTTGCGGTAAATTTTAAATTAGTCCTGCTCCTCTTCCTTTTCAATGGCGTCCTTATAATCCGGATACAAAAACTTATTATATGGGAATCTGGTTATATGAATCTGGCGTACTGCCTCATAAACCATTTCTCTAAATTCTTCAAAATTTTCTTTTTGCGTAGCCGAAATAAACAAAGCATTATCCTGCCCCACATTACTCATCCAGGTTTGTTTCCATTCTTCCAGAGTATAATGTTTTCTTGTTTTCTCGGTGATCAAATCATCCTCATCAATTGTTAGGTGTTTGTAAGCATCGATTTTGTTAAAAACCATGATTGTTGGTTTATCATTGCTTTTTATTTCTAACAAAGTCTGATTTACAGATTCAATATGATCTTCAAAATCAGGATGAGAAATATCTACAACATGCAAAAGCAGATCGGCTTCACGAACCTCATCAAGTGTACTTTTAAAAGAATCAACTAATTGTGTAGGCAGTTTTCGGATAAATCCAACCGTATCTGAAAGTAAAAACGGAAGGTTTTTGATCACGACTTTTCGAACCGTTGTGTCCAAAGTAGCGAACAATTTATTTTCAACAAAAACATCACTTTTACCAATTGCATTCATCAAAGTCGATTTTCCAACGTTGGTATAACCAACCAGCGCAACACGAACCATTGCGCCTCGATTACTTCGCTGAATACTCATTTGTTTATCGATCGTTTTGATTTTTTCTTTCAATAACGAAATTCGGTCACGTACAATACGTCTATCTGTTTCTATCTCTGTTTCACCAGGACCACGCATACCAATTCCTCCTTTTTGACGCTCAAGGTGTGTCCATAAACCGGAAAGTCTTGGTAATAAATATTGACATTGTGCCAGTTCTACCTGTGTTCTTGCATAAGAAGTTTCGGCTCTTTGCGCAAAAATATCCAGAATCAAATTGGTTCTGTCCAGAATTTTGCAGTCTATAATTCTTGAAATATTTTTTTGTTGTGACGGTGTTAGTTCATCATCAAAAATAACAGTCGATATTCCGTTTTCTTTTACAAAAAGATTGATTTCGTCTATTTTTCCCGTACCTACAAAGGTCTTAGGATTTGGACGTTCCATTTTTTGCGAAAAGCGTTTAATAACTTCACCTCCAGCGGTAAAAGTCAAAAACTCTAATTCGTCTAAATATTCGTTAAGTTTTTCCTCACTTTGATTTTGAGTTACAATACCAACAATGGCTGTCTTTTCAAAATTTATAACTTCTTTCTCTAACATATCTTAAAATAAGCTACAAATTTAATCATTTGTAAACTACTACAATTATAGAATTACGATTTTAAATTCTATTTAAAAAAATAAGCCATTTACAATCTTAATGACAAGATTAATAAATGGCTTACAGTTTTATCTAAAAAAGATTATTCGTAAATAAACGTTTTTTCTGTTTTAACGATTCCGTTTTCTTCAATCTGCGAGCAAGAAATCGGGAAGTTTAATTTGTTATACTTGAATTTTCTGCTTACTGCAACCAAAGCTGAAGATGAAGGACTGAAATTCATTTCATTATTATACGAAATCGACTCAAAGCTAAATTCTTCTTCATGGTACGAAATCATAGGAACAATTACTTTATAATTATCACCAAAAAGACTCTGAACAATTAACTGGTCTACAGATTTTTTATCGTCATAAGTAAATGATTTTGAAATTTTATCTCCCACTAATCCTTTATGTCTAGAGACATTATCGTTTACATAAACATATTCTAGTTTTCCTATAATTGCTTTGTTTCTGTCGCGCGAAGTACGTCTTACAATGATTCCGTTTTCAACAAGATATTCAATATCATCAACTAAATTCTGGTGATTCGTACTCTTTTTCGTTGTTACTTTTATCCTCGCTCCTTCATAAACAAATGACACCACTTTGGTAATGTAATTTGGACCTTCCTGATATTTTTTTACAAATTTGGTAATATTGTTATCAGCGTCATACGTGTAATTTACTACCTCTTTCCAGTCGCTTCCTACTTTATCTTTTACGGTCATATCCAATAATCCGTTTTTGTTGTAGAAAAAGTGCTGCACAACATCAGATGTTGTAATAGTTTGAAGTTTACCATCTTTAAAAACCATTGTTTTATTAACAATTTCTCCGTCTTTAGAATTTTGGTAATTTGTTTTTACAATGTTGATCTGCTTTAATCTAACGTTGTCCTGACTGTGTATCAAGAATGGAAACACCATCATTAAGATGGCAATAAAGTAGGTTTTCATGTTGTTTTTGTATTGATTTGGGATGACCAAAATACAAAATTCTGTCAAATTTTAACAGTTTTAACATGAAAAAAGAAACTTCATTACAATATTCATTTAAAGATCAACAGTTTATCTTAATTAAAAGATTTTACCCTTTTACTTCTCTCCAAAAATCTTAATATCGTCAACCATAAAAGCACCATTTAGCGTTTTATCTTTTCCTGAACCAACATAGCGAAAGGCAATATTTATATTTCCGGAATAGGCCGATAAATCAATTCCTCCAGAGCTCATAAACTCTCGCGAAGGTGAAGATAACGTTGGAACTTTAGCTTCAAGTCTTATCCATTTTGCTTTTGTTACACTAGAGCCGTCAAAGTTGGCAGAAACATAAACTTCAAGCGTATTAAGAGGCGAATCGACTTTTAAATCATGCTGTGCACTTCTAAATGAAAGCACTGCATTTTTATAACCCGTCAAATTAATTTTAGGCGAAACCAGCCATGCAATATTTTCGGCAGCTGTAGTGCTTGTGGTATTAAACTCGGCGTAACCGTTTCCTGCATAAACCATACTTTTCCATATTTTGGAAGCTTTTTCAACAATATTACTCCAGCCCGGAAGTGCAAAATTGACATTGTTTTTAACCGACTGAAAATCCTCGGCAAAAAACGGAACATTTCTTTTTCCGTTCATTAAAACATCCCTTTCAGATCGCACCATCAGTTGATAATCTGTACCAAATTTGGTTAAAATCCCTCTTACTTTTCCACTTCCTTCCGGTACAACATGATCTGCAAATTTTGCATAACTACTTGTTCTAAAAATAATTTGATTTCCGGTTTTATCGCGTAAATTCCAGTTTGTAGAACCTCCCACATTATTTGATTCTTCAAAATAATGACGCCCAATTGCTGCTTCTGTAAATTCAACATCGTTCAATTCGATCAGCGTATTGAGCCTGCTGTCTGTAAGTGCTTCTTCTATTGAAAGAGATTTGACCAATTGATCTTCATCAATAATAGTGCAGGAAGCGTTTAAAACACTTTTATATTCATTTGGAGAAATTCTGCCAATAGTCGGATCACCGGCGTTACTAACATATAAACTTCCAATTCTTAATCCGCCATAATATAAATCTGTGAATTGATTTTTAAGTTTTACATACACCTTATTTCCCAAACGATAATCAATATAGGTATTTGATGCATCAACAGGAACACTAAAACCAATTGCCGGTGTGTTTGGAGCCGTCTTAGTCTGAAATGAAATGGTCTTAAAAAAATTTCCGTCTTCATCGCTGGAAACCACATACGCTTCAATTATATCATCGTACAAATATTGTTTAGCCGTAGTACCAGAAAGTTCATGAATTTTTTCTACACTTTTATTTACAATAAAATCAGGTTGATTACAAGCTAATTTTGGTGTTTCGATTTCGTTGCTGCAACTGCAAATCAATAATAATGATGAAACTAAAAGAGAGTTTAAAACTATATTTTTCATGAGAAATAAATTTTCGATTTATAAACCGATTGTAAGATTTAAGAAATAAGTTCTTCCGTAACCGTAATAATATTTAGGCCCAAATGATGGTGTTCCGCTTGAAACATCTTGATTTAGGGCTCTAAAATTTGCATTTCTGGCTTGTTCAAAACCGCCGGTTTTATATACTAAGCCCAGAACATTATTTACGCTGGCAAAGAGACCAACATATTTTTTATAAATGCGCCACGACTTTCCACCGTTAATATTTAATAAGGTTACAGGATCAAATTTTTCTTGTTTCAATAATTCAATTCCTTTCCCGGCATCTGCTTCAGGATAAGGAAATCCATTTACCGGATTAATATAAAATTGAGATGTTCTGGAAATTGGCGAAACATCGATATAATTATCAGTCAGATAATTAATATTGGCTCCAAGCCACAAATATTTCGGATCACGATATTCCAGTCCAAACGAAAAAGCATTTTGCGGCGTTCCCGGCTGTTTGTAATTTTTGAGGTAAGCCTTACCAAAATCAAAAGTAGTATGCGCATCATCCTTTGCTGCATTGGCGTCATTTGTAATCGAAACATTTGGATTGCTGCTATAAATATGATTTCCATAAGCCGCACTTAAAGTTGTTTTCAATGTAGACGAAATTTGATATTCAAAACTCAATTCTGCACCTGTGTTTTTCTTATCCAATTTTGTTAAAGTCTGGCTTACAAAAGCATTTGTTGCACTGTAACCTCCCGTTTTATCAAAAATTCCCTCGGCATAGAAAAAAGAGGTTTTCGATGTGTTTTTAATTAAAGCATAATAAGCTGTTAACCGCAATTTAATTTTTGGCGAACGATAGGCATAATTGGCTTCGGCACTGCTGCTGTTTTCATTTTCAATTCCGTTTACGATATTGTTATTTAAACGCGAATTCGAAAATGTATTTCGAAGTGAAGGCGCTCTCGTTAAATGTGCTCCATTAAAAAAGAGCCATTGTTTTCCTGAGATTTTATAAGTAAATCCGCCTTTGAAACCAAAATTTTCAAAGTTCACTTTCTCGCTTTTTCCTAAAGAAGTTGTGGGATAAATTCCATTTTGATACAATCCTTCTCTTTGATAATTTGATATTGAATAAGACTGAGCCAAATAAAATTCCGTTTTATTATACGAGAATTTAAACTGCGTAAAAGCATCGATCGTACTGGCTAAAAAATTATAATTATAGCCATAAATATCTCCTTTTACCACCAATCTGTCTGGATTTTGTAAATCTGACTGTGAGAGATCGCCTTTATAAAACGGATCGATATCTTCAAAATATTTTCCGCCCAAAAGATCTAATAAGTACTGAAAATTATGTGATTTTAAATTGCGGTAAGTAATTCCTCCATCAAAAGAAATGTTTGGCGTTATCTGCGTATTGAGGTTAGAATTTACGGCAAAAGTCTTATCGTCTGTTCTGTCTTCGTATAAAACATAATGACTTTGCGCCGGTTCATAACCATTTTGACCGGGTTTTTGATTTGCCAAATACATAGCATCCCAATCAAGTTGAGAATTAGCCAGAAATGCAACCCTGCTTTTCTGTGCATTTTCATAATCCGGAGTAAATTCTCCTGAAAACTCACCTTGGTCTTTTTCATAAAGTGAACTAAAATAACTCGGCATTTTTTTATAATAAACAGGATCCGGACTGTCAGCATTTTGATAATCGATAGAACTATTACCTACTTTTCCAAATTGATACATCACACTCGAATTGAGATTTGTCTTTTCATCAATTTTAAAATAATGATTGAGCATGAACAAAGGTTCTTCTACCGTTTTTACTCTGGCATTTCGTTTTTGACCGTTTTGAAAACCACAGTACGAATTGTATTTCTCGTCCATTAAATCAGTGACTTCATTAGTGTTTGGAGAATTTTTACCCCGGGAATTTGGTGTATAAAATCCGGTAAAATTTAAGGAATGCCTGCTGTTTAATTTCTTTTCGACACTTAAAAAGAAAGAATCGGCGTTGAAATTTGTCCCTTCAAAATAACCTTCATCAGCCCATCTTTTTCCGGCAGAAACTACGTAAGCCCAGCCGTCAGCATTCATCCCTGATGCATACGTTCCTATTGTGCGCCATGTGTAGGTTGTATTACTTCCTGAAAATGTGAGAGAACCTCCTTTTCTGTACAAAGAGGCACGGGTAAAGATTTGCTGTGTTCCTAAAATGCCTCCAAAAGTATAATTTGATGCTGCGGTTCCAACTGAAAAATCCTGATTACGAAGTACATTATTTAAGCCGCCCCAATTGCTCCATTGCGGTCTGCCATCGTATATTTTATTCATTGACATTCCGTTCAGCATCATGGTTCCGTTTTCGCTGTCTAAACCCCGAATCCTAAATCGGGCCTGACCCCAATTAAATGCCGAAGCCTGCATGAAAGCATCTTTTGAGGATTGCAACAGCCCGGAAGTCATTTCAGAAGAGCTGTTATCATCAGATAAATCACTATCTAACAATGTGATCAATGCTGCCGGAACTTCATCTGAAAAAGTGTTTTCTAATTGCAGCACACCAAGATTTACCTGCTGCCCAAAATTTGAATGAACTTTCAATAGTAAATCTTTGTATCCCTGACTACGAATTAAAAGCAATTGTTCGCCATCGATGGCAGAATGTAATTCGAATTTTCCTTTGTTGGAAGTAAGTTCTGTATGAGAAGAATTTTGAATATTGACTACAACATTCTCAAGCGGATTTTGTGTTTTGGATTCTATTACAGTTCCTGTAAAAACTGTTTCCTGAGCAAATGCAAAACTAAAAGACCATAAAATAAAAAAGACTGTGTATTTGTTAACCATTAAAATTCCAATTTACTTTGAAAATTGTTTTCGGATATTAATCCTATTCAAAAGATAAAATTGGTTTTTGGAAAAGAGTCTTATTAACGAGACAAACATCTCAACGTTCAAATGTATATAAAAAACATTTTAAAAAGAAATAAATTCTTACAAAAAAAATACAATGTTAAAATATAAAAATCAATGCAAATCTGTTTGATTCATTTAAATTGCGGTCAAAAATTTAGTCTGTAGTTCTAATTTTAGATACCATAAAAGCGATTAAAACCCCAAAGATTCCGATAAAAGCAAAAGAAAACTGAAGTCCAAAGTTTTGAGCGATATGTCCAATTACAGGCGGCCCCATTAAGAATCCTAAGAAACTTACACTTGAAACTATCGTTAAGGCCTCTCCCGGTGGTACAGTTGGATTTTTTCCCGCCATACTGTAGACCGTTGGAACAATAGTGGCAACTCCTAAACCAACAGCCATAAAAGCAATTGTACACGGAATAATATAAGGAAGAAAAACGGCCGTAAATAGTCCGGCAGAAATCATAACACCGCTGATTTGCATAACGCGTTCGCGGCCAAATTTATTAATCATTCCGTCTCCTAAAAATCTTCCTCCGGCCATCATGATCATAAACGATGTATAACCTAAAATCACCAAAGGCCCTGGTGCCTGTACGATATCTTTAAAGTAAACACCGCTCCAGTCAAACATTACTCCTTCGCTGGCCATACTGCAAAATCCAATTACACCAAGCCAGATCAAGGCACTGTCTGGTTTTGTAAATATTTTTTTCTTTTCGGTTTTATGTTTAATTTTTTCTTTGGCTCTCACCAAAAATTTAAAATTAAAAGCAACCATTAACAATACCACAACTCCCACGATTAAAAAATGATGCAAGGGTGATAAATTTAAAGCCAGCATTCCCAGACCTACCAATGCGCCTGTAAATCCTGCGAAACTCCACATTCCGTGAAAAGAAGACATTATCGTTTTTTTGAAAAGCACTTCTGTATAAACTCCCTGGGTGTTTACCGCAATATTGGCCAGATTTCCAAATATTCCAAACAAAAACAAACCTAATGATAACTGCAGTGCTGTTGTTGCCAAACCTAAATTTGCCAGACTCAAAACATACATTATTAAAGAGAATATTAAAACACGATGACTTCCAAATTTGGTCACCATTTTTCCTGAAAACGGCATGATAATTAATTGTCCCATTGGCAGGGCAAAAAGTATAGAACCCAAGTCGCCTTCGGTTAAATGTAAAGCTGTTTTGATATCCGGAATACGGCTTGCCCAGGTTGCAAAACTCAAACCCATTCCAAAATAAAACATTCCGACAGCAAAACGAATTCGGTTCAAATACGAAGCTTTTGCTTCTCTAAAAACTTTCTTGATTTTTCCTTTTGTCTGAAAAAGTTGTAATGGATTGAAATTTATCAAAATCTATGCTTTTTGGGATTATAATATAAAAGTACAAAAAACCTTCGTATTTACTTAAAGGTACAAATTGTTCATTTATTTACAACGTTATTTGTTTATAAATTGTGTTGTTTGAGCCCTGTTTTTTATGGATTTGCCCACAAATTTTACAGTTTATATTGTTTTGCCTTGATTCTTTTCTTCCTAATAATACATAAAAAAGACGCACTATTGTGCGTCTCTACAAGTATATTTTGACTAATTTTTTTTCACAGTATTAAAACTGGTTTAATCCGTTCAATTTGCAGACAATACTATAAATTAATTACAGTACGCTGCGCATTACTTGCAATTGCAGCATCGATAATCTGCATTACTTTAACGCCATCCTGAGCGGTAACCGGTTCTGTAATGTTATTTGTAATTGAATTGTAAACACCGTCAAAAAAAGAAAAGTAATTTCCTTGAAGTGTCGGCACTTTTTCTCGGATTACTTTTCCATCGATTTCTGTATGAAGTATTCCTTTCAGCTCTTCAGATTCTGTTCCCCAGGATTCTAAATTTGGTTTTTTGCCAATCTTTAATTCATCTTCCTGAACATCTCCGCGGGGTTTTAAGAAAGAACCTTTTTTTCCGTGAATGGTATAGGCAGGATTAGCTTCTCTTACAAAAAAACCTGCTTTTAAACGAACTCTGAAATCTTTATAAATCAGCAATAAATCGATCCAGTCATCAACTAATGAATTTTCTCTTGTAATTCTGATATCTGCAAAAACAGAATTTGGAGAACCAAATAAACAAACCGCCTGATCGATAATATGCGGCCCTAAATCCTTTAAGACTCCTGCACCATCATTTGCTGTTTCTTTATGTGCTTTTGGACTCAATAATGGGTTATATCTGTCGAAATGAAATTCGGCTTCTACTAAATCTCCCAAAACTCCATCGTTAATTATTTTTTGAATGGTTTTGAAATCACTGTCCCATCTTCTGTTTTGAAAAACGGCTAATTTTAATCCTTTTTCTTCTGCTATTTTCGCCAGTTCTTGTGCCTCTGCCGTTGTGGTTGTAAACGCTTTTTCCACCACAGCGTGTTTCCCTGCCAGCAATACTTTTTTGGCATATTCATAATGCGTTCCAACAGGTGTATTTACGATAACTAAATCTACATCATCTGCCAATAATTCGTCAATTGAAGGGTAACTTTTTACATATGGATAGTCTTCCTGAATGAGTTTTTTGCTTCTTTCCCAAGAACCTAATAATTCAAACCCCGGATGAATATCTAAAAATGGAGCATGAAAAACTTTTCCCGACATTCCGTATGATAATAGTGCTGTTTTTATTTTTTGCATTTGAGTTTGGTATTTAGTTTTTTGCCACAGATCTCACAGATTAAAATGATTTTTCTTTCGCCATTAATCATTTCTGGAAATTAGTGTAATTCTTAATGGTATTTTTTTAATATGTGAAACTGTGGCTAATATATTATTTAATTTTAGCGCGTTCGTATTGTTTTGGCCATTGAATATCGTCATTTAATTCTTTGGCGAAATCTAAAGGCAAGTTAGGATTTCTAAGCGATTCTCTTGCAAATAAAATTAAATCAGCCTGATTGTTATTCAAAATTTCTTCGGCTTGTCTGGCTTCAGTAATTAAACCAACAGCTCCCGTTAAAATATTCGCTTCTTTTTTTATTTTTTCTGCAAAAGGAACCTGATACCCCGGACCAATTGCAATTTTTTGATGGGAAACTAATCCTCCAGAAGAAACATCGATTAAATCTACTCCTTTCTCTTTTAATATTTTGGAAAGCTTTACAGATTCTTCCGGGTTCCATCCGCCGTCTGCCCAGTCTGTTGCCGAAATTCTAACAAATAAGGGCAAATCAGAAGGCCATTCTGACTGAACTGCATCAAGAATTTCTAATGTAAAACGAATTCGGTTTTCAAAACTTCCTCCATATTCATCGGTTCTTGTATTGGTTAATGGCGATAAAAACTGATGCAGCAAATAGCCATGTGCACCATGAATTTCGACAACTTTATATCCTGCTTCTATGGCTCTTTTTGTTGCTGCCTTAAAATCGGCAATCACCTTTTGGATTCCGTTTTTGTCTAAAGCTTCCGGCAGAAAAGGTTCTCCATCATGATATGGAATCGCACTTGGAGCAACAGTCTGCCATCCGCCTTGAGCGAAATCTAATTTTTTATTTCCCTCCCAAGGAGCCGAAACACTTGCTTTTCTTCCGGCATGTGCCAGCTGGATTCCGGGAACAGAATTTTGAGAGACAATAAACTGGTTAATTTGTTTGAGCTTTTCGATGTGTTCATCTTTCCATATCCCTAAATCTACGGGAGAAATCCTTGCTTCCGGAGAAACTGCTGTCGCTTCCTGAATAATTAAGGCGGCGCCTCCTGTGGCACGACTTCCTAAATGAACCAAATGCCAGTCGTTTGCAAATCCGTCAACGGCCGAATACTGGCACATGGGCGAGATTGAAATTCTATTTTTTAAGGTAAGTTTTTTTAAAGTTAGGGGAGAAAATAATATTGAAGCCATATTTGTAACTTTTAATGATTTTGTGCTACCAATTGAATTGACAGCCCTTTTAATAAAGTAAAGTTACACCATCTAGCTAAAACGAGAAATTTAAATGTTTATTAATTAACAAACATTTAAAACCTTATATATTATATTGCACTGTCAAATTAAAATAGAAACGCTACTTTTGTGCGTTAAATACGAACTAAAAATACAAAATGGATATAGTTATCAAACTCTCTCAATTTCTATTGAGTTTATCTTTACTTATTATTCTTCACGAATTAGGACACTTTATTCCTGCAAAATTATTTAAAACAAGAGTTGAAAAATTTTACTTATTTTTTGATGTTAAATATTCGCTGTTAAAAAAGAAAATTGGCGAAACAGAATACGGAATTGGATGGCTGCCGCTTGGAGGTTATGTAAAAATTTCCGGAATGATCGACGAAAGTATGGACAAAGAACAAATGGCTCTGCCGCCACAGCCGTGGGAATTTCGTTCTAAACCAGCTTGGCAGCGTTTAATTATTATGCTGGGCGGTGTTACCGTAAACTTTATTCTCGCTTTTATTATTTATATCGGAATGGCATTTGCTTATGGTGATACTTATGTAGCCAATGCTGATCTAAAAGATGGTGTTTTTATTGAAAATCCTGCCATGATCAACGCTGGTTTTAAGACCGGAGACAAAATAATTTCTATTGATGGAAAAAAAGTAGAGAATTTTGATAATGATATGAACATGAATATCATTATGTCGAAACAAGTTTTGGTAGAAAGAAACGGACAGCAGCAGACGATTACAATTCCTAAAGATTTTGTTGATCAATTATCGAAACATGAAAAAGGATTACTTGTTGGCATCAGAATGCCTTTTGTTGTGGGTAAAGTTTTAGATGACTCAAAAAATACTGCTTTAAAGCCAAAAGATTTATTTGTAAGCCTGAACGGTCAAAAAATAAAATATTATGATGAAGGAAAGGTCATTTTAGAAGCTAATAAAGGAAAAACAATTCCCGCTGTAGTTTTGCGTGATTTAAAAGAGACTCCGGTTAATTTAAATATTTCTAAAGATGGAAAACTAGGCGTTGGTGTTGGAGGTTTAGATATTAAATCTTTAGAAAAATTAGGCTACTATAAAGTAAGCACAAAAGAATATGGTTTCTTCGAATCTATTCCGGTTGGACTTGAAAAAGGAAAAGATCAATTAGTAGGTTACGGAAAACAATTAAAAATGATTTTTAATCCAGAAACTAAAGCCTATAAACAAGTGGGTGGTTTTGCTGCGATTTACAACATTTTCCCAAGTTTTTGGAGCTGGGAAACATTTTGGTCAATCACCGCTTTATTGTCGATTATGCTTGGAGTTATGAATTTATTGCCAATTCCGGCACTTGACGGAGGTCATGTGATGTTTTTATTGTATGAAATGATCAGCGGTAAAAAACCGAGCGACAAATTCTTAGAAAACGCCCAAATGGTTGGTTTCGTATTACTTATCACACTGCTTTTGTTTGCTAACGGAAACGATATTTACAAAGCAATTGTAGGCAAGTAAAAATATTTGATAAAAAGTGCAAAAATGTTTTTGAGAAACTAAAAATTCAATTATATTTGCACTCGCTAAAAAGAGCAACAACTTCCTCCTTAGCTCAGTTGGTTAGAGCATCTGACTGTTAATCAGAGGGTCCTTGGTTCGAGCCCAAGAGGGGGAGCAACTTTTTTTAGCAAACATATTTACCTTTAAGGTGATTCCTCCTTAGCTCAGTTGGTTAGAGCATCTGACTGTTAATCAGAGGGTCCTTGGTTCGAGCCCAAGAGGGGGAGCTAAAAAAAAGACGATCAAATGATCGTCTTTTTTTATTTGTACCAGTTCCTGTTTAATATGTCAGCTGAAAGGAGAAATCGCATTAGTTAATCGATAAAGACTGAAGACATACTTTAAAGGTAATTTCTCCTTTCAGTCGGAAGTGACAAAGCTGAGTCTTTTTTAATCAATTTCTCGCTACTTTATTATGCTTCGCTATATTGTTGCCTATATTTTTACTTTCATACAAAAGCATTGCTTCATTTGCTTTATCCATTTGATTAATCGCTTTTAATGATTCAACATACCTAAAATAATAGACTTCTTCTAAATCTGGTTCCAAACTTATTAAATCTGAATAGTATTTTGCTGAAGCTTCGTAATCACTTTCAAAATAATGCTTGTCAGCTACTTTTTTTAGCATATCTATAGATTTGTAGCCTTTATCTAAAACATTAGTATAGGTTTCTATAATATCTACTTTTACGAATTTTTCTGAGTATGCCGGAGCTGCCACCTCAACTTCTACCGGCTGAATAGACTGAGTATTTGTCTCAATTTCTTTTGGCGAAACTGCTCCTGCACGCCGTACTTTTTTCTTTTTGTATATTGGAGTAACGGTTCTGGTATTATTTGGCCCCAAATCGTTTGTATATACCATATCCAGCTTAGAAACTTCGTATTTGGTTGTTCTTTTTCCAAAAGGCATATTGATTACTTCTACAACGAGATAAGAATCAATGACAAGATCTTCGTCTGATTTGTCATCAAACTTTAAAGTTTTTTCTTTGGTGTCACCATCAATAATAGTATAGTTGGTCTGTGCAAAACAACTGAAAGAAAAAATACCGGAAATAATAGTAAAATATGCTGCATACCTTTTCATGATTTTATTATAAAGTTCATACTGCATTAAAAACACCTATAAAGATACTGATTTTGTGTTATTTAACTTTCACTTTAACTGTAAAGTGCCTGGAAAAACGTTTAACTGCAAATTTTATTATTGAAAACAAAAAAAGCGCCGCAATTCAAAAATTGCAGCGCTTTCTTATTTTCTTAAAAACTAACCTAAACTTATACTCCTAATTTCTTAGCAATTTCAGAAGGGATTCCTCCTTTGTTTACCATTAAGGCAGTCGTTTTATATTTTACGAAATTTTTGGTTACGAATAAGAAACCTTTGTAGTCGTTTGTTTCGCCCCAAGAATTTTTTACGATATAATATTCTTTTCCGGTTTGATCTTTTGCAAGACCAATAATGTGCATTCCGTGGTCGTCTGTAGTAGTGTAATTATCAAACGCAGCCTGACGCATTTCCGGAGTAATTTCTGGTTCTGCTTTTGGTCCGTTGAACATATCTGCTTTTTCTTCGGCAGTCATGTCGTCAAATTTCTTTGTTGGAACATAAGCTACACCATTCTTCCAGCTAAAGCTTTTCTCACTTACGTCAGTTGCCCAAGCTACAGTATATCCCTTTTTCAATGCATTGTCAATAACATCAGTCATGTCATTAACTTTTACATTGTAAACCTGATCAAATGACCAGTTGTCCGGTACCATCATTGTTGTTTTTTGGTAGTATGGAGACGTTGTAAATGATGACATTTCGATATACTCATCAGGGTTGATCCCTACTACTTCTTTAGCAAAAGATTGAGGAGTATAATTTTTTCCTTTGTATGTAAAGTTTTCAGGCACTTTTCCTAAATAAGAATCAATAACTGCAGCATACGCTTTCTGCCAGTTTGGTGTTAATTCTCCGTTTGGATTTTTTACAACAGCTGCTAAAACTCCTTCGATAAGAGCTGCCATTTCACCAAATTTATTTTTATCAGTTCCGTAGTTTAATCCTGTGTAAACTTCTCTCGGCACTGTTCCGTATTTTTTATACATATTAATTACATCGTGCAATGCACCACCATCACCTAAAGTAACAGCACCATGCATACGTACGTAATTAATTCCTTTTTCAACATACACGTTTCTTGCTGAATAAATTTGAGACAACTCAACAGGCTGTTTTCCTAAACGAATCATTTCTGATTCTAAGAAAGAGTTTGTCGAATAACTCCAGCAAGTTCCAGATGAACCCTGAGCTTTTACAGATGTTGTTCCTAAGTTTACAACTTCAGTGAATTTGAAGTTCTCTTTACTTTTATCACTCGCGTTTAACTTTAGTGAATTTACTAAAACGTCTTGTGCAAAACAGCTGCTCACACCAACTAAAAAAGCTGAAGCGGCGAAAACTGATTTCATCGTATTTTTATACATAATCAATGATTTAAATAGTTGACTAGTTAGTAGTCTTTATTTTATTTTTGTTACAAAACAATTAAATATTAAAGTATTTGTGCGAAGTATAACTGTTAATTTTTTCTTAATATTACTTATTATCAAAGCATTTATTACAAAAAGCCCCTATAGACATGTCTTTAGAGGCTTTTTGTAATATTATTTTAAAAGCTAACTTCTTACAGAAATTTATTATCTGAGCCAGTTACTGCCGAAAACCACATAATACGCCCAATCTTCTGGTCCTTTGGCAACATCGACCCCCATTCTAAGTTTAAATTTACGCGCTATTAAATATCTAAATCCGGTTCCGTAATTATAAACTACGGGTTTACTAAAAGCTTTATCCCAATCATTAAAAGCACTTGCTAAACCGGCATACCCCATAAGGCTCCACCTTCTGTACAAATCCCATCGTAATTCTCCTTCGCTAACAACACTGGCTTTTCCCTGGTATCTTGCGGCAGGAACACCCCTTAAATTAATTCCAGGTCTGAGATAAAAAGGAGGATTGCCTATTGCCTGCTCTCCTTCTAATCTAAGTCCGCCAATTAATTTTTTGGTTAAAGGATAATAGCCTATTGCCGAAAAATTAATCCTCCAGGCATCATAATCGCTGCCTAATATATTATCTGACCAAAAAAAGTCAAACTGAATGCGTGTTCCTTTATCCGGCGTAAAGATATTATCGCGTCCATCAAACTGAATAGCTCCTCCTAATTGACTGACGACACTATTTATATCTTTTATTTTGGCAAAGGAGGGAAGGTTGTTTAAATCCGGAAAATTAATTTTAGAATCTAATAAAAAATACTGAGGCCCTGCGCTCCATTTTCCATTTCGAAACTGCTTCATAACACGGGTGTAAAATACAAATGACTTAAAATTCAGGTCAATTTCTTTATCATTGCCACTGGGCAGATTTTCATAAAAAGACATATTTACATCTCCATAACCAGCCCCCACCCGATACATTATTCTTGATTTTATAAAACTTCCTGCTCGAAATGCACCGGCAACCCAGCTTTTATTACCGGTATACATTCCCATTGCTCCTGTAATATCCGGATCTACAAATCTTTTCTTTCCGTTTTCATCAATAACCGGAGCATGTTTTTTTAGAAAAATAGGTACAATAGCGCCTCCAATTCCGCCCAGAGCCGGCTCAGTAATAAGTGTGGGAACCACTATAAAACCATGCGCATAAATGATATAATCGCTTAAATCAAAAGCTCCGTCAAGTGAATCCTTTACACTAATATGAGGTTTCTGAGCCATTATGTTTTGAAAAGAAAAAAGGCAAAAAACAAAAATGAAAACCATTTTCCGAAAAAGCTTTCTGTTTTTTATTGAAAAATCTGAATGTATATCTCTCATTTAAATCAATTTAAAATTTATTGTATTCCTTTAAAAAACATCAACTTAAACTATCGGAGTTATTTTTTTTCAAAGCTGAAAACATGAGCCAGCGTAAGGAAAAAAGTGTTTCCCTGAAAACGATTTACAGCACCAATTTCCGAAAGCCATCTTAATCCTGCCGAAGTTTTACATCCAATATGAAAATAATTTACCTCAGCACCTAAAGCGCCTACTCGGTCTTTATCTGGTTCGAGTACTATACTGCCTATTACAGGTATTTTATCATTAGACACTTTATATTGCATATAATAAATTAGTCCTGCGTTAAGTATTGATTTTGGAGCTGTTTTTTCGGCATTCATCATATAAAAAGTTTTTCCTAAACCACCTTCAATACTTAAGATATCTCCGGTTTTTATATCGGTATCTTTCTTTTTACCATTTATTTCGTAAGATGCCAAAGCTGAAAAATGAACCGTTTTTTTATCATTAAAAAATAAAGTTGTTCCTGCTGAAAACTCATTCATAAACATTCCTAAACCGGCATTGTCCGAAGCTCCGGCAGTAAATCTTCCCGTAGGCAGATATAAGGAATAACTAAAAACAAAATCGGCTTTTTTATTATGCCAGCCTAATTGCACCGGCTGTATATACATATCTGTAAAGGCAAGCGAATTTTTAGAATCGACTGTATTTCCCTGGATAGTATTTGAGGCAAAAGCCAGCAAAATTGTAGCACCATAATTGGCTCCTAAAATTTTAAAATCACTTACATAGTTGGCTCCAACTCCTGTAATAAACATGGTAATATCAGGATTTGCAATGGCTTTATCTCCATCTTCATTTCGCAATGAAGAGGCGTCATACAAATAACCCGGTACATAAAGACTCAAAGTATTAGCCGGAGACTGGGTTCCGGACTGCAGCCCCATTGCCCCTAAAATATGCCCTCCTTTGAGTTGTGAATGTCCCAGAAAGAAAGTAAACAGAAATAATAATGTAAGTACTGATTTTATCGTTTGCTTTGATTTTAATTTTGTTTTCATGATTTCTTCTTTTAATTATATGAGAGCTCATAATTTATCTTTACAAACTATTTATTTCAGCTTGTAGATTGTTTTAAAAAATAAGAATTGTTTTTTTCAGGATTTATCCTGATTACTCTAAAGTATTCTGAAGGAGATTTTCCGGTGTGTTTAATAAATGCTCTAAAACATGTAGTTCTGGACTTAAACCCAGAGGCCCACGCCATTCCTTCGAGAGATAAATCTTTCCAATCTATATCGTTTATTTTTTCTTTAAAATATTCAATGCGTTTTAGATTTATATAGTCCTGAAAATGCAGGTTAAATTCGGAGTTAATTTAATTAGAAATATTGTTTACCGTGATTCCGGTTTCTTCTGAAATATCACGAATTACCAAATCTTTCTTCAAAAAAAGTTTTTTGGACGCAAAAATGTTTTCTAATTTAGAAAGGTATAATTGTTTTTTTTCCGGAGTTAATTCTTTAACTACCGGCAGTGAATTTTTAGTTTCTTTTGATGTAAAAATTTCTAAGTTTTCTTCCACAAAATCAATCTCATTAATCTCGTTTTCATCATAAAAAATATGAGGTTTAAAATACAGCCAGCCTCCGGTAAAAATAAGCACAGAAGAAATGAGGACATAACAAGAGTAATCTATATTTGCAACTGCACTAATTAAAAAGAAGTGTACAAAAAGAGCTGAAAATAAAAATAGGATCATAAGGTTATAAACCCTTATCCAACTTAAAATTTTTAGTTTCTGAAGGCTAGTATCTTTAAACTTTTTTAGATCATAATTTAAAATCATAAGGGTCTGGCAAAAAGCATAAAACAACCAAACACTCAGGCTTAATATAGAAAACGGACTTTTTACTTTTAGAGCCAAATAGTCTATAAAATAAATATCTGTATAATTTCCAATCCAAACTAAAATTGTCAGCGAGAAATAAATTAAAAATGGCAAAAAGTGCAGCCATTCGTAATTTTTAAAAGCCGAATCAGGAAACAACATGCTGCGTACGTATAAGAAGGCACATGGCGCAACCAGAAAAATAAATGATTTCGTAATCATAAAAAGATCCGGAAAACTCTTAAAAATATTGGCAGATAAATAAAAATTATAAATACTTACAACAGTAAGACTAAACAAAAACAGCCCTAAAAAAAAGGATTTTGAATAGTTTTTCTTCGAAAAAAGAACCATAAATGAAGTTGCAAAACCAACAATTACAGCAATAAAAAAGAAAAGAGAAAGTACTATATCAATCATAATTTTAGTCTTAATTATAAATAGGTGCTCGTTTTCTTTTGAATAGTTATAATTCAAAAGAAAATTTAAAAGGCAGTATATAGAGACTGTGCTTTTCTAAATAAAAAGCACAGCTTTTACTCCTGTAAAAAATAAATTCTGAGTTATTTTTTTTGTACTGCTCCGGGAGGAAAACCGGCTAGGATTTTTTTGATAGAACTATTAACAAATTCCTCAGGGTTATCTGGTTTGCTGTCAATTTCAGCATTTCCTATTCCCTGCCAAACCAATTTTTGCGTTTTTGTAGAAACTATATCAATTACCAGTGAACCATCAACATAATCGTATGTATTAAAAGTTGTATTGGCTCCACCCATCATGGCTCCGCCTCCCCAATATCCATACGGTCTGTACATACCGCCATAACCATAGAAATCGGTATTGGCAGATACTGATGTTTTATTTTTTAAAATAGAAACTGCATTTACTCTTAAATCCGGATTTGCACTTTCTGTAAATCCTTTTGCAATCATTTCGGCACGAATTGCATTTGTAACACGGTCAACATTCAACTGGTTTACCTGCCCCTGCTGGGCTTTTAAATCATAAACTGCAAAAGTTTTATATTCGTTGAAATTTGCAGCATGATCATAATCAGTTGTAACTTTTACAGTTGGGGAACAGCTGTAAATTAATCCCAATAACAGAATTGGAATAATGCGAAGATTTGTTCTTTTAATATTCATCTTGTAGAATTTAAATTAATGATTAATTAGCTTAACTTGAAATTATTAATTCTGAAAATCTTGAATGAACGATTAAGGGCTTATAAAATGTGCAGACTAAACACAACAGGCTATACAACAACCTCTTAGCAGACACTCAAAGATAAATCATTTATTTTAATTAACGATATATAATTCGTAAATTTCTTACTTATTTTATTTTAAGATATTTTCTAAAAAAATGTATTGAAATATTGTACCTCTTTCAACTTTAATTAAATTTCTGCAGCTATTGGCAGTCTGCCTTCTTTTATTGCTTCGACCATTTTATTATAATCTGATTCGTTTTGGTCTGCGTATAAAATAGAAAACTTAGAGATTGCATGGGCAAATTCATCACTTTTCCCTATGTAGCCTGACAGCATTGAAGGATCTCCTGAACGTGCATGAGCTCTTGCAAGCGCCCATCCACAGGCTTTGGCATAGTCTATCATGTTTTGCTCTTTCATGATTTCCAGCACAGGCTTTACTTTTGCATCACGAAGCTGACGTATATAAAAGAACCTGTCTTTGTCGTCATTTGTCCATCCTAAAAACATATCCGAGGCAGACTGCATCAGTTTTTGCCCCATTACAATTCGCTCGCCTTGATGTTTATACTTTGTTTTGGTTTTTACATGTTGTTGTAATACACTTTGTCTTGCTTCTTTAAACTGTAAAAAAATAGGCTCGCCTGTTGCCGACATTAACAATGTAATCCCACAGAGTGTTCCAACGCTTCCTACTCCTACGACTTTTATCGCAAAATCATGCATAGAATAACGGCTTAGCAAAACTTGTTTATCTTCCGGAAGAGATTCTATATATCGCTTATGAACCAGCTCTGCCTCTTTTAAAATTTGATCCTCTTCGTTTTCTGACGGGTGATATATCAAGGGCGGCTCATCTTTTATTCTGGCCCTAACTCCGTCCAGATAACTCATTTTGGCGAATTCTTTTTCATGTGCTGTATATTCAGCTGCTTTTTTTATTCGCTTATGATGAAATTCTTTTAGTTCTTCATCCTGCCCTAATTCAATAAGTTCTGCCAGATCAATATCAGCATACCAAATCTGCAGTGCCGATAATTTGCTGTAATCCAGCATGTGCCTCTTATAACTATCAGCAACATTCCAGGCAAACTCTTTACAGCTTTTGTTAGAAAATTTGCGCCATCTTCCCGCAATTGCAAAACTTACTGCAAGTCTTTTCAAATCCCACTCCCATGGCCCGGGGAAAGTTTCGTCGAAATCATTAATATCAAAAACCAATTTACGTTCCGGAGTTGCAAATCCGCCAAAATTCATTAAATGACAGTCACCGCATAATTGTAAATTGATCCCTGTGTTTGGTGTTTGTGCCAAATCGGCGGCCATAATTGCAGCGGCTCCGCGAAAGAATGCAAAGGGCGATTCTATCATCCTTCTGTATCGAATTGGAAGTAAACTTTCTATTCTTCCAGTACTCGTTTTAATTAAAATTTCTACCGGATCTTCACGGTTTTCTCGAGGAATCCAATCCTGATGAGCTGAACGAGGCGTAATTTTTCTGATCGCGACACCTTTATCAAAACGTTCTGCCTTTGATACTGCCGGATCAAATCTATTTTCGCTCGTATCTTTAAAGTCATCAGCCATAGTGCTTTATTTTTATTTCTTTTTAAAGGGCAGATCTGTCGTTAAGGTAATTCGGATGGTGTGATTCATTCGGCTGAGACCACTTTCGGTATCGGGTGATTTCCAGAAAATCTGATTCATATATCCCAATTCCATTCGAATTTCCCTGTGTTTATCCAAACTATAAGCCGTTCCTACATACAGTCTGTTTTGATCCAGATAATTTTCATTACTGCTGGCGGCATTGGTTCGTATATGAACTTCGTCATACACCACCGCGGCCCACCGTTGTTTAAACCATAATTGATATCTTAGCTGGTATCGAAATGTATTTTCGAATTTGTAATAATCAAAATGATCGCTTGTACTGTTAGGATCGTCTTTTCTGCCTAACCAGCGCTGCTCCATTCTAAAACGCTGCGACCAAACTTCGTTTCCTTCTTTTTTAACAATACGCCAAATAAATTGCTCGTATATTCGGTAATCGGGATTGTTGTATGGCAGTGAAACCTCATCATAAGGTATATCCCATTGATAGGCCACACCGGCACCTAATCGGTTTCCATTTTTAAGATAATAGTTAGCTCCTGCCCTGTAAAAAGAGCCCTGAAGTTCTGATACAAAATCATTTCCTTTTGAATATCCTTCTAACAACAAACCCCATCTTCCGTCTTCTTTAAAAGGCAGATACATTTCATAACCTATCCAGGCAGCAAAATTTTGCGCCATTTTTTGGGCGTTTATTTTTGTGCCGGAAAATAGAGTCAATACAATTAAAATAAATAGATTTTTAGGGTTGATGCTCTTCATTTTACATTAGATCAGTTTTTAATTACTTCACCTCTAATATCATCCATTTTCCAGCTCTTATCAAAATAAGCCGCTGTTGGTCCGTAGAAACGCATATAGGTAAACCAATGTTTTCCCGGTAAAGTCTGAACCCAGTTTTTCTCTTTTCCAGCCGGAGCTTTTGGTCCAAAATACAAATCAACAGATCCGTCGGCATTTTTTATTAAATCCTTACGGGAAGATAAATCAGCATTTTTCTGCGGATTATCGATCAGACAACGTGTTGCTGTATCATAAATCGTAATCGACCAGAAGTTTACTGCCGGAGGATTTGCGGGAATATTCAAAGTATAATTTTTACCACCGTCCAACCAGTTTCCTTCGCTGTCATAGTAAGCTCCTAAATACGCCTGACCTAAGTTTGGTATTTTGGTAATCATAGCTTTTGAGTACGTAACAGCTTCGTAGAAATAAGAAGTTCTTTCGAAGAATTCATCGTAATTATCAGCATGCTGCGACGGATCTTTAATAATCATTACATAATCCCATTTTTTATCCGGCCAGTGTTTTACATCTGCAAACCGTTTGTTGAAAGAATTTGCCATGGCCATTTGTTGTCCTTTCGCAGCAGCGGCAATTAAAATTTTCTTCTGGCGTTCGTCCGGAGCAAAAGGTTTTCCTTTTTCGATTCCGAGATTTCTAAGCCAGGCCATGAAAAAACGATCGCGCTCTTCTACCGGCTCATTTTGCAAAATAGAATGAAGACGTTCCCAATAGGCAATTCCTGTTGGCTGAATTCCGTACCATTTTTTTCCTGCCGGCGGACTAATGACTTTTGTTGGTGTTGGGTTCGATCGTTTATCGTACGGATAAATTTTTACTTGTTTTACTAAAGTTTCCGTTGCTTTTGGATCTGGGTCTAAAGCCCTGAATCCGAAAAATACATTTACAGTATTACACGGAACTATGAAATATCCTGCCGGTTTAAAGTCTTTCATTGTTGGCGGAACCAAAATATATTTCCCACCTTTTCCTTTATCAGGTCCCATTTCTCCAATAGTTGCCTGCTCTCGCTGCCAAAAATCGCCCAATCCCCCGGCAGTATGTCCGGCAGGCATTTCGATAACCGTTGGCCCATTTGCAGCAAGATCAATGAACGACATGATGTAAGGTGTTGTAGCGTTTCCTGTCAGGATTCCTAAACGATCATTATACGTATTGTAAAAAACAAGATCATTGCTTGATGCATTAAATGTTTTGTAATGAATTTGCTGCCATTCTGCGAAAGCCACAATAGGCAATCCCCATAAGTAACATTGGGTTGCCTGTTGAAAATCCATTTCGTCAAACAAAGCCGGAATCGATTCTTTTGAAGGCAATTCACCATCCATTTTTATTTGAGTTCCAAATTCAGAAACTACAACAGATGTAGAGTCTAATGATGGTGGTTCATTTATTATGGTCTTTTTTTCACATCCGACACTTAAAAACAACGAAGAAACTGCTAAAATTACAAGGCATCTATTTTTCATGAGATTTGTTTTTGAAGGTTGATATGGCAATTATTTCTTTTCTTCAATGGGAGCGGGAAACCATTTGCCGTCCTGAACTTCTTTTTTAGGAACATACGTTCTAAAGTTGATAGAGAAACCTTTTCCTGCAGGAGTTGGCAGCCAGTTGCTTTCGATTGCACCTTTAGGTAATGAAGAAGCCAGCCAAATGCTTAATGAACCATCCGGATTTTTCTTTAGGCCGGAAACATTATTCAAATTATAACGTTTTAATTTATTTTCGACTACTCTGTAATCGGGTACGCTGTACACTGTTGCAGACCAAAAGGCATCAACCACGGTGTCTGGCAGACCGTCTTTTGGAAATCTGATTTCATACACTTTATCGCCGCTTAATGGCTGTTTGTTACTATCAATTAATCCAATAAAATAAATGGCTTCATCTATTTTGTTCGCCCATAAGCCTCCGTAATTAATAATATCTCTTGCCAAAATATCATCACCAAAATTACCTGTTGCGTAGGATACTGACCAGCCTCCTTTTTGAGTTCCAAAGCCTTTTGCTCCGGCTAAAAATCCGGGAATTGCTTTGGTTTCAACAATCTCATCAATACGGGCTTTTGCTTTGTCGTCTTTTTTACGATATTCTCCTATTGCAATTGCTTTGGCCTGATATTCTTTTCCTTTTGGCATTACATCAGGATATGAATTAAGAACTTCCTCGACTTTGTCAAATATTTCACCGCCAATTGGCTTTTTGGGCGTAAAATCAGGAATCGACACCGGAGGCGCTATTTTTATTCCTTCAGGAACTGTCAGCGTAAATTGTTTTTGCAATTTTTGTGCGACATCCGGAGTTCCTTTTAACTCGACACGCGCCAGTATTTTAGCTTTTTCTGATGGTAACTCTATTTTTACAGCATCTGCAGGAATCGTCGGATTTGATCCTTTTAGCACCAAAGCAAATTTCCCATAAGGTGTTTTAGGAAAATTACGGTTGTTAATGTTCACAATTACATTTGCCCAGCCGTCTAATAATTGTGCGGTATAGTAACGTCCATCGATTTTAGGAACATTTAAAATAACGGCATGGTCCTTATCAACAGCAATCCAGGCTTCAAGATAAGCGACATCCAGATTTGGATTTACGAATTGAGCAGAACCCAGCGGATTGTATTTGATTTTATTATATCCTATTTTTTCGACATTGATATCGTAGTTTTCTTGCTGCAGAACTAAATATCTTGCATACAAATAGGTATAAGCATCTACAATATCCTGATCTGTAGGAACTGCATTTGTTTCTGCAGCTGTTGTTGATGTATCTGAAGTCGATGCTTCTTTTTTGCAGCTAATAAATAGAAATGCTGCAACTAAAATAAGAAGTGCTTTTTTCATATTAATAAATTTTAAAAGTGAGAAAATGTTTTTTTAAGAACCCGGAAATACAAATGCTACAACCGCTCTTAATCCCCAATCAGGTTTAATTTCGTGAGGCCCTAAAACCGGAATTAACGGCATAACGGCAAACTGCACCACCTGATCTCCTAATTTGGTTACGGCTCCAATTGATGGATTTAAGGAAATTAAGGTTGTATTTCCTTCCCAGTTTTGAGTAATTTCAGCATTTACACCTAAACTTGCTCCGCTTTTATAACTGTGCGAAAGAAATATTTGTGTGTAAAAACTATTGAAATCAGCACGGTCTTCATTTCCTGCAACAGACCAGATTTGATTGGCTATAAAACCTACCGAAAGTCCTTTGCCCTGATGCATCAATAAAACACTTGGACCTACACCAAATTTTTCCGTTCCTAAAAGTTTTTCAGTTGCAGTGGGCACCAAAAAAGCAGGCCCGAATCCAAAAATAAGCCCTTTTGTTTTGGGTGCAAAAAAGGCAGTAACTGTTGCATCACTTAATCCAAACTGATGTGTATTTTCTCCTGTAATATCTCTTTGATCTACAACTGGCAAAATATAACGGGTAATTAGATTTAGATTTTCTGTTAATTTAAAAGGAATTACCGGTTGTATGTTGATTGTATATTTTGATCCATTAAAGGGGCCAATACCATAGCTTAAATTATTTTGCAACGGTACACTAATAAGACTGGCAACGGGATTAGCCAATTTATCTGCCAGTTCTTGTGCGCTTGATCCTGGTTTAGTTTCTGCTTCCTGAGCAAAAACTGAAAAACTAAAGAACAAAAATACTGCACTAAAAAATAATTGGTTTGCGGCACAACGCTTAATTGATTTCATAAACATTCCTTTAAAAAGATTAAAAATCACTTTTTAAAATCAAAATGAAACAACCCCGGCAAGCAAGAGCTGTCCCATTTTTGATCTTAACTAAATTTAAAATTATTTATCTGGAAAAACTTTTTTCCAATCATTTTTGATACTGATTACATGATACTTATACTTCGATGCAGTATTGAGTGATAAGTTATCTTTTTCCTGATAACTATATTCTCTGGCAGCATCGTCATGATTAACAATCATTTGGAATGAAGGATATTTACTTCCCGAAGAATATCTCAGCATGGCAAGATCACCTGCCCCGCCTTCGTTTCCGCAGGCAAAAACAGGACGCTGCCCAATATGCAATTGTATCCCTACCGGTTTTCCTGCTTTATCGTCTAAAAGATCTAAGGCCGGAAGTCGTTTTACACTATTTGATGCGTCATCAAAAACATATTTAAAAGAGGTTCCCACTACCTGTTCTTTCGGAATTCCATAAAAATCAGCAGATATCGCCCGAACTAGTTCAATGGTTCCTCCGGTTACAATAAACGTTTTGAATCCATTTGCACGTAAATAATTCAATAACTCCAATTGAGGCTGGTATCTAATTTGTTTTAAGGAAACATTTCTACCCGGATATTGCGCTCCCGAAAAAAATTCTTTAGTCGAAGCCTCAAACTCATCTTCGGTCATGCCGGTATGAGTTGCGGCAACTAACTCGATAAGTGCTTTATCTCCTCCTTTTTCAAAAAAAGATTTGTCTTTTTCTACTACGGCTTTAAAAGGCTGTTTTTGTGCTAAAGAAGGATTTGCTTCCACCATTTTTTTTACACGATAAAAAGCAAATAATTCCTGAACATATGGTTTTTCAGCCCAAAGTGTTCCGTCATTATCAAAAGTGGCAATTCTGTTTTCAACCGGAATAAAATCGGCGCTTCCTTTTTTGGTTACCTTCGTAACATAATCAATAATTTCTTTCTTTAATGGGGTATCATTCCAGCTTGGCAGCGGATCAGAACTTGTTGCAACATTTGTAGTATCAGATGTTGCGGGCGTAGTTGTTGAAACATTGTCGGCTTTTTTGCAAGAAACCAACAACAATAAAAATAAGGGCAATATATATATTTTCTTATACATGATCTTGATTTTTTAAGTTATTGAAAAGCTTGAGTTATGGGGTAACTCAAGCTTTATTTTTCCTAAATGATATCTTTACTTTTTCTTTGAAGATTTCACTTCTTCGCCTTTACCGTCTTGAGGCATCATATTTTTTTCAATAAATGCTTTGGCTTTTATACCGCTTAGTACTTCATCCATTATAGTATAAGGAGAGAAACTTGGAGGAATAGAACGAGGAGGATATTGTTTGAATGTCTCAGCAAATGTTACTACCTCTGCAATGTTTCCATATGCTAACTGTACGTGATTTAAAATCCAATCCCAATATGTATTAGAGGTAATATCTGCTCTTTCATAAGGATCTTGATATAAATTGAATATTTTTTGCAATCTCAATTTAGTAAATGGTTCAGCCCATACTCCTAAAGTTCCTCCCAAACGTTGTTCTGCATAAACAAATTTATAATCGCCTTGTCGCATACCTACAAGCAATCCATCATCATCAGAATAAAAGAATTTATCTCTGGAACTTTTAGCTGTCCCCTTAAGCATAGCTGCCTGATCAAATCCATCAAGATGTACTTTATAGCTTTTACCATTTGCATTGTATCCTGTTAAAAGCTTTTTCACCAAATCAGGTTCTCCAGCAATAGAAGCTAAGGTTGGTATCCAGTCATTATGTGACATTAATTCGTTGCTAATTTGTCCAGGTTTAATTATGCCAGGCCAGCGGACAAGACATGGTACACGAAATGCTCCCTCCCAGTTTGTATTTTTTTCGGAACGGAAAGGTGTCATCGCTCCATCTGGCCAGCTGTTCATGTGAGGACCATTATCTGTAGAATATACCACGATTGTATTATTAGCAATTCCTAAATCGTCTAATGCTTTTAATAGTTCTCCAACCGTCATATCATGCTCAATCATACCGTCAATATACTCGCTGTCGCCATGAGTATATTTACCTCTATGCTCTGCTCTAACGTGTGTACGCAAGTGCATACGCGTTCCATTCCACCACACAAAAAATGGCTTTCCTGCTGCATGTTGTCTTTTGATAAAATCAATGGCAGCTGCTGAAGTTTCGTCATCTACAGTTTCCATTCTTTTCTTTGTAAGAGGTCCAGTATCTTCAATTCTTTGTTTTCCAATTTTTCCAAAACGAGGATCAACAGTCCCATCATCTGTACTTGTGGCAGTACATTTTAAAACACCTCTTGGACCAAATTTTGCCAAATAAGCTGGATCTTTAGGATAATCTGGTAATTCTGGTTCTTCTTCTGCATTTAAATGATAAAGATTTCCAAAAAATTCATCAAAACCATTTACTGTCGGAAGGTTTTCATTTCTATCACCTACGTGGTTTTTACCAAACTGCCCCGTAGCATAGCCCAGATTTTTCATGATACCGCCAATAGAAGGATCTAATTGGCTCATACCCATTGGTGCGCCAGGATATCCTACTTTAGTTAAGCCGGTACGAATACCATGTTGGCCTGTCAAAAAAGCCGCTCTTCCAGCTGTACAGCTTTGTTCTCCATAATATTGCAAAAATCTCGTTCCTTCGTTTGCTATACGATCAATATTTGGTGTGGTATACCCCATTAATCCATCACTATAGGCACTGATATTACTTATACCGATATCATCTCCCCAGATAATAAGAATATTTGGTTTTTTATTGTCCTGAGCTTTCACCTGAACAACTGTGAAGCATACTAATGCAAAGAGCATTACGGCATTTCTAAATTTACTTTGTTTCATGGTAACTAAGATTTATTAATAATTCATTTTATCGTGGTTTATGTAAAAATCAAATTGTATTTCTACCTAATCAAGGAGAAAAATAACCGTATTAAAAAACAATTTCTTAGAACATTTTAACTGCGGAGTGCGGCGATAATTTCCAGCAGTTATTTTTTAACGTTTTGTTAAGTATTTCAAAATTAAGTAATAAAAAGCCGAATTATCTTATTTTTAAGGCGATACGTTGTTGCAAATTATAACTTGCAACATCAAAAAGGCTTAATTTTACTCTACGATGCTGCATTTTCTAGTCTAAACCTTAAAAATTTATAAAAATTAGAAAGCAACGCTTTTTGAATTTATTTGAAAATTAAAACCAGAAGTCTTTTTTGGATGACTTTTATAAAACAAAAAAGCCACCCGATTATCGGATGGCTTTTAAAAAATATGGTTGTCTTTTTACAGAAACTATTCTATCTCAGAAACTCTCATGGTGTTAACCATTCCTTTTTC
This sequence comes from Flavobacterium johnsoniae, assembly GCF_001879205.1. GTDB lineage: Bacteria > Bacteroidota > Bacteroidia > Flavobacteriales > Flavobacteriaceae > Flavobacterium > Flavobacterium johnsoniae_A. The sequence goes on along the minus strand of NZ_MLFK01000005.1, from coordinate 331,472 downwards.
TTTAATTGGCATTGCTGCAAGATTAATTAAATAATCTCCTTTTGAAGCATAACCTTTTTCAACAGCAATTTGGTTTACATCTGTCACAGTATCATCTGTACTTTCCTCATTATCATAGAAGAATGATTTAACTCCCCATAATAGATTTAATTGAGTTAAGATTCTTCTGTTTGAAGTAAATACTAAAATATGTGCTGTTGATGGTCTCCATGCTGAAATTTGAAAAGCTGTATAACCGCTGTTTGTTAAAGTACAAATTGCTTTAGCTTCAATTTCATTTGCTAATAAAGCCGCTTGGTGACAAACTGTTTTAGTAACAAAACGTTTTGTTTTAATCTGCGGTGTATTTTGCGGCACCTGAATTAGCGGAGAATCCTCAACTGCTTCACAGATTTGCGTCATTCTTTGAATAACTTGTACAGGATAGTTTCCTGTTGCAGTTTCTCCAGACAACATTACAGCATCTGCACCGTCCATTACTGAGTTAGCAACGTCATTTACTTCTGCTCTAGTTGGAGTCAAACTTGTAATCATTGTCTCCATCATTTGTGTAGCAACGATAACTGGAATTCTAGCCGTTTTAGCTCTACGGATCAAATCTTTTTGTACCAATGGAACTTCGTGAGCAGGAAGCTCAACACCTAGATCTCCACGAGCAACCATTAATCCATCACAATATGCTACAATTTTGTCCATATTCTCAAGAGCTTCCGGCATTTCAATTTTCGCAATAATTGGAATTTTAACTTCTGAATGCTTAGCGATAAGTTCTTGTAAATCTTGTAAATCGCGAGGAGTTTTCACAAATGAAAGTGCGATCCAGTCTACTTTTTGCTCAATAGCAAAAATCGCATCTGCAATATCTTTTTCTGTTAAAGCTGGCAAAGAGATTTTTGTGTTTGGAAGATTAACTCCTTTTTTAGATTTTAATTCTCCACCCTGAATAACTTTAGCAACAACTTCTGTCTTTTTATCTGTAGAAACGATTTCAAAAATAAGTTTACCATCGTCAAGCAAAATACGCTCTCCAACATTCACATCATTTGGGAAATTTTGATATTTCATAAATGCTTTTTTCGCATTTCCGATAATATCTTCTGCTGTTGTGAAAGTAATTTCATCACCATCATGTACAACAGTTCCTTCTTCCATCACACCCACTCTAAGTTTTGGTCCTTGCAAATCTCCAAGAATTGCTGTCGTGTAACCAAACTCTTCGTTTAATCCTCTAATGATATCGATTTTTTCCTTTACTCCTTCGTAATCAGCATGCGAAAAATTGATTCTAAACACATTAACCCCTGCTTCGATCATGTCTTTAATGATCTCTCTTGTACTACAGGCAGGCCCAAGTGTAGCAACAATTTTGGTTTTCTTGTTTGTTAACATTTTTTTTAAAAAATTAGATTGTTTTTTGATTTTATTTTATTGGTATCTACAGCATAAATTGCTGCAATACTTTCTATTGAATTTAATTTTTGCTGAATTTCTGAAAAATCAACAGCCTCTTCGCTATTATCAATTTTCAGGAAAAAATCTACCTTTTTGAATTCAGGAAGTAAATGAATTGTTGTAGAAACCTCACTTGTTTCATTAGAAAACAAATTCTGGAAATCATTTGTACTCACAGAAATGATCTCATTTTTATTCTGAATCAAATTCCATGAAACAGCTTTCTCAGAATCATAATAATAAAATCTCGAAAAATTTGCCTCACCTTCTTTAGTTTGAGCATGGATCTCGTTTTTGCTCTTACTTAAGTTAATCGGAAGGTTCTTATTGATAAAATAGGCTAGTCTATAATCTTCTAATGAAGTATGAATTGCCATTAAATAATAATCAATTTCGTCAAATTCGTCTAAATCCAATCTATGAATAGCCATGTCATGAAAAATCAAGTTGTAAATATACTATTTCTTACGGAGCATAAATAGTTATAAGCAGCTTGTTTTTATTAATTTATAAACGAAAACGATTTAGCATTAAGAAAATTACTTATATTTTGTAATTATTTCTTGTCAATTTTTTCCTGAAATGCAAAATAAGCTCTTTGTGAAGCTTTTTCTTCTGCTTTCTTTTTTGAAGTTGCACGCGCTCTTGCGACAACTTTATCGTCTATACTTAATTTGACACCAAACAAGCGTTGTCCGTCAATACCATTATCTTCAAAAATGTCGTAATGAAAGATTCTCTTTTCTTTCTGACACCATTCGATAACTAAACTTTTGTAACTAATTACTTTTCCTTCAAGTCGTGCAATATCGACATATGGAGTAACTACTCTTTTTTGAATAAAGCGTTCGCAATACGAATATCCTTTATCTAAATAAATAGCTCCAATCAGCGATTCGAAAATATTACCGTGGATATTTTCTCCAAAATGCTGCACTGGTACTTTACTTTCTACAAAACGTACTAAATTCAAATCTTTACCAAGTTCATTTAAATGCTCACGGCTTACGATTTTTGAACGCATTTTTGTTAAATAACCTTCATCTCCATTTGGCGCCTTATTAAATAAATGCGCTGCAATTACAGCACTTAACATAGCATCTCCTAAAAATTCTAAACGCTCATAATTGATAGGATGACCTGCTTCATCTAATTTATTTGAGGACCTATGGGTAAAGGCTTTCCTGTAAAATTCTATATTTACAGGCTGAAAACCAAGAATTTTCTGAATAGTGTCAAAAAAAATCCCGTCTTCTAGAGAACGGGATTTAGAAAATATTTTTTTGATAATATTCATATCCGAAAATTACTCAGCAATTTTTTTAAACAATACACATGCATTGTGTCCGCCAAAACCAAAAGTATTGCTCATAGCAACATTTACCTCTCTTTTTTGAGGTTTGTTTAAGGTAAGATTCAATGAAGGATCGATATTCTCATCTACAACTGTATGGTTAATCGTTGGAGGAACAATACCATGTTTCATTGCCAAAATAGAAGCAATTGCTTCGATAGCTCCGGCAGCTCCAAGTAAATGTCCTGTCATAGATTTTGTAGAGTTGATGTTGATTGTTTTTGCATGATCTCCAAAAACAGCACTGATCGCTTTTAACTCAGCAACGTCTCCTAACGGAGTAGATGTTCCATGAGTATTGATATGATCTACATCTTCAGGATTCATTCCAGCGTCTCTTAACGTATTTTTCATTACCGCAATAACTCCAATTCCTTCCGGATGTGGTGCTGTTAAGTGGTAAGCATCAGAAGACATTCCGCCTCCGCCAATTTCGCAGTAAATTTTTGCGCCTCTGGCTTTTGCGTGTTCGTAATCTTCAAGAACTAAAGCTCCTGCTCCTTCTCCTAAAACAAAACCATCTCTGGTTGCATCAAAAGGTCTTGAAGCTGTTTCTGGGCTCTCGTTTCTTGTAGACAAAGCATGCATAGAGTTAAAACCTCCCATACCAGCGATGGTAATTGCAGCTTCTGAACCACCAGAAACAATAACATCACACATTCCTAAACGAATGTAATTGAAAGCGTCTATTAATGCATTTGCAGAAGATGCACATGCAGAAACCGTAGTATAATTTGGTCCCATATAACCATTACGCATAGAAATATGCGCAGGAGCGATATCGGCAATCATTTTTGGAATAAAAAACGGATTGAACTTTGGAGTTCCGTCACCTTTAGCGTAATAAATTACTTCTTCCTGAAAAGTTTCTAAACCTCCAATTCCTGCTCCCCAGATAACACCAACTCTTGTTTTATCGATATTATCATTTGTAAGTCCAGCATCTTTAATAGCTTCGTCACTGGCAGCAATTGCATATTGAGCAAATTTATCTAATCTACGAGATTCCTTACGATCCATGTAATCTTCAATATTGAAGTTTTTCACTTCGCAGGCAAATTTCGTTTTATGCTTCTCTGTATCATAATATGTGATAGGAGCGGCTCCGCTTACCCCATTCACAAGTGCATCCCAATACTCCTGGATATTATTCCCGATAGGAGTAAGTGCACCTAATCCTGTTACAACAACTCGCCTTAATGCCATAAATATGTATTTTGTGTCTTTAAACAAATAAAACCCATTGCTATCTTAATTGTATTGCTACTTAAGAGCCATGGGTATTACAATATAAATATATCTTTTTGATTGAAAATCAATCTAAATTTAAATTTTAAAAAATAATAACACCCGACTTTTAACAAATTTCAAGTTTCAAAAAAACAAATTCCAATTTGGAATTTGGTCCCGAAGCTTCGGGATTAAAAATTGGGATTTTTAAAAATCGGGTGTGGTATTATTATTTTTTAGCTTCCTCGATATAAGAAATAGCTTGACCTACAGTAGCAATGTTTTCTGCTTGATCGTCTGGAATTTGAATATCAAATTCTTTTTCGAATTCCATAATAAGCTCAACAGTGTCTAATGAGTCAGCTCCCAAATCATTAGTGAAGCTTGCTTCTGTTACAACTTCGTTTTCGTCAACACCTAATTTGTCTACGATAATCGCTTTTACTCTTGATGCAATGTCTGACATAATCTTTAATTTTAGAATTTAATTTGTTGGCAAAAATAAAAAACTTTATTTTAAAACAACTATTTAGTTTATAAATGTGACACTAATTTATAAAATTAATTTCAAGAAAGGTCTTTTAAAGCTATTTATTTTCGATTTTTATTCCGTTTTTTGCATTCTCAAAATAAATTCTATTATGAAAAAAATTATCGTTTTTGCCTCAGGATCAGGAACTAACGCAGAAAACATTATAAAATATTTTTCGGAGATCGAAATCGCCAAGGTCGTTTCGGTTTTTACAAATAATGCTTCGGCAAAAGTTATTGAAAGAGCAAAAAATCATCAAATTCCAGTCGAAATCTTCTCAAAAAATGAACTTTTAGAGAGAAACGTACTACAAAAAATACAAAAAATCGACCCGGATTTGATCGTTCTTGCAGGTTTCTTATTGAAATTTCCGGAAAACATAATCGAACAATATCCAAACAAAATAATCAACATACATCCGGCACTTTTACCTAAATATGGAGGTAAAGGAATGTACGGCATGCACATACACAGAGCAATCGTTAATAATAAAGAAAAAGAAACCGGAATCTCTATTCATTATGTAAATGAAAATTACGACGAAGGAGGGATTATTTTTCAAACAAACGTATCATTAACAGACGAAGACACGCCAGAAACAGTCGCAGAAAAGATTCATGAATTAGAACAAAAACATTTTCCACAAATAATTCAGACTATCTTAGAACAATAAATTGTTTAGATTATCAGACTTCTTAGATTTTATGTCTTTATTTTAAATAATTAAAAGTCTAAAAAATCCAGGAAGTCTTTTGTCTAAGAAGTCTAGAAGCTAATAATCTAAGAAGCCTTAAATGAATCACGAAGTACATATATATACAGACGGCGCTGCAAAAGGAAATCCGGGAAATGGCGGCTATGGCGTGGTGATGGAATTAGTTGGAACACCACACAAAAAAGAATTCTACGAAGGATTTCGCCTTACTACCAATAATAGAATGGAGCTTCTGGCAGTAATAGTAGGCTTAGAGAAATTAAAAAAAACAAATATGAAAGTCCTTGTAATTTCTGATTCTAAATATGTTGTTGATTCTGTCGAGAAGAAATGGGTCTTGGGCTGGGAGAAAAAGAAATTTGCAGGCAGAAAGAATCCGGATTTATGGAAACGTTTTTTAATTGCTTACAGAAAACATCAGGTCGATTTTAAATGGATAAAAGGCCACAACAATCATCCGCAAAACGAACGCTGTGATGAACTTGCCGTTATGGCATCCATGCAGCCCAAACTTTCTATAGATGTTTATTATGAAACTATAGGGTCTAAAGAATAACCAAAACGCGTTTAAAGCAATTGCCTTAAACGCGTTTTTAATTACTAATTTAAAACTACTTATTCTTTATCTAAATCTTTTGCTCTCTGAAATCCCACAAGCAAACCAACACCAGACATTGTAATAATTGTTGCCGGATAAATAACATCCGAATTCATTTGGGTATAAGTTGAAAGAAGCAAAGCGATAAAAAATCCAGCTCCAATTCCGATTAAAAGAAAAGCGGTATTTAAAATAAAGATTTTCCATGCCGGAACCCCGTTCGTTTTTCCTTTTAAAAAAATACTGGCATCAACCCCTTTTTCTATAAGAGCTAGACGTTCTCTGTGACGTGTTGAATAAATAAGATAAACGATTCCGAAGATCATTAGAAAAAAACTGATTGGGATTAAAATTTTAGCATCCATAATATTTTACTTTTTAATTGATTGATACTCCATATGACGAGGCTTTTTAAATTCAGGTTACAAGTTTTGGTGAAAAATTTCATTTTTTAAATTCCTATTATCAAAAACTACTGATAATCAGTTAATTTTGAATGTGTTTCATGACACAAACTTTGTCAAAGCTTTAAACTTTGACAAAGTTCAAAAAGCCAATTGGAATTTGGAATTTAAAAATTTGAATTTTTTGCTAAAACTTGTAACCTAAAATAATAAACTGTCGTCCTATATAATATGAGTACAATAAATGATCAGCATTATATCGATAAAGTTTTGCAAGGCGACACAAATGCGTTTGCAACACTTGTTGATCGTTATAAAGACATGATCTTTAGTTTAGCGCTCAAAATGGTTAAGAACCGGGAAGAGGCAGAAGAAGTCGCGCAAGATACTTTCATCAAGATCTATAGTTCGCTTTCTAAATTTAAAGGCGATTCTAAATTTTCGACCTGGATTTATAAAATCGCTTATAATACTTGTCTGGACAGATTAAAGAAAAGCAAAAAAGAAGATTCTAATATTTCTATAGATGAGTTTTCGGCACATTTAATCAAAACAATGGACAATGCTTTGAATGCTTTGGAAGAAAAAGAACGAAAGCAAACCATTCAGAAATCTTTAAATTTATTACCAAGTGACGAAAATTTTCTTTTAACCTTATTTTATTTTGATGATCAGAATTTAGAAGAAATTGGAAAAATAATGAATATATCGGCCAACAATGCGAAAGTAAAATTATTTAGAAGCCGACAAAAATTAGCCGTAATTTTGAGACAGCAGTTAGAACCCGAAATAATAGAATGTTATGAAAGAGAGCGATAAAAACATAGAACAACTTATTAGTAAAATGATGAAGGAAGACCAACTGCAGTCGCCTTCAATAGATTTTACTTCAAAAATAATGTCTGAAGTTTTACTATTAGAAGAGAAAAAACTTAAAAACTACAAACCTTTAATCTCTAAACCTGTCTGGTTTTTTATCGGGACGGCTTTAATCGCCTTAATCATTTATATATCTCTTTTTTCAGGAGCACAAAACAACCTGGAAACTGGAAAATTATATACAGACAAAATCGCAGATGCATTTTCAGGAATTCATTTTTCTAAAAATATAATGTATGCTCTTTTAATTGTTCCTTTTATGATCCTGATTCAGATTGGGGTTTTGAAGAATTATTTTGATAAGAAATATGAATTGTAAAATTGTTAAAAAAAATTAGTTTACCAATGATCTGTTTATTTGTCTCATTTTTGCAGAGTTCATTAAATCTAAAAAAATGATACAGAAAACCATCACTCCCAAAGATAAAATTGCGAATCTTTCTTTTGAGATTCCAAAGAATTATGTTGGAAAAGCATTAGAAGAAATTGTTGATTATATTGCTTTCGAAAAAAAACAACCTTTAAACGCTGTTAAAATTGGTAACGGAATAAACAAAGCATGAATAAAATAATTCAAAATCCTTTGATTTATTCTCAATGTGAAAACTTGCCAACTAAAATATATAGGGAAACCACTTATAAAACCTGGCTGATCATTTTTAAAGTTAAAAATAAGCATATTACAATTCTTGGTGTTTTAAGTGGAAAAAGAAAAACTTCTTCATTCAGAAAGCTTATATAAAAATACTGATTTTTTACAAAATAATCCTTGCAATTTAAATCCGGAAAACATATTTTAAGCACTCAATACATTCAAATTTAACCCATTCATTTACAATAGTTTTAGCCCCGAAAACGATATTCTTTTTTTATGAAAATTTTGAGAACCTAAACCGTTGCAATATTGTAACTTATGGAGTATCTTTGCACCCTAATTCGAAATTCATAAAATGAATAAATTATTGATTGTTGGAACAGTTGCTTTCGACGCGATTGAAACTCCTTTCGGAAAAACAGATAAAATATTAGGCGGTGCTGCAACGTATATTGGTTTATCAGCATCCTTTTTTAACTTGCAATCGGCCATTGTTTCTGTAGTTGGCGACGATTTTCCTCAAGAACATTTAGATCTATTAACTTCAAGAAATATTGATATCTCCGGTATCGAAATTGTAAAAGGCGGTAAAACGTTTTTTTGGAGTGGTTTATACCACAACGATTTAAATTCTAGAGACACTCTTGTAACTGAATTAAACGTTTTAGCTGATTTTCAGCCAAAAGTTCCTCAAAATTACAAAGATGCTGATGTTGTGATGCTAGGAAACCTGCATCCGTTAGTACAAAGCAGTGTTTTAGATCAATTAGAGAAAAAACCAAAATTAGTTGTTTTAGACACAATGAATTTTTGGATGGACTGCGCTCTTCCGGAATTACTAGACGTTATTAAACGTGTAGATGTTATCACAATCAATGACGAAGAAGCAAGACAACTTTCTGGTGAATATTCATTAGTAAAAGCTGCTGCCAAAATCCAGGACATGGGACCAAAATATGTGGTGATCAAAAAAGGAGAACACGGAGCACTTTTATTCCACAACAGAGAAGTATTCTTTGCACCAGCTTTACCATTAGAAGATGTTTTTGATCCAACCGGAGCCGGAGACACATTCGCAGGTGGTTTCTCTGGATTTATAGCACAAAGCGAAAACATTTCGTTTGGCAACATGAAAAATGCAATAATTTACGGTTCTAATTTAGCTTCGTTCTGCGTAGAGAAATTTGGAACTGAAAGGATGGAAACATTAAGCAAAGCCGAAGTAGCGATTCGATTACAGCAATTTAAGTCGTTAACTCAGTTTGACATAGAAATATAATGCCCAAGAGCCTCGATAAAACGGGGCTTTTTTATTACGTTAATACACACAACTTACAACACAACAAAAAAAAATAAAAAAACAATGAGCGACGCTTTAAAACACGAATGTGGTATAGCCTTAGTAAGACTTCTTAAACCGCTTGAATATTATAAAGAAAAATACGGAACTGCTTTCTACGGAATTCAGAAAATGTATTTAATGATGGAAAAACAGCATAACCGTGGACAAGACGGTGCTGGTTTTGCAAGCATTAAACTGGATGTTGAACCTGGACAACGCTACATAAGCAGGGTTCGTTCAAATCACTCACAGCCTATACAAGATGTTTTTAAACAAATCAATGAGAGAATCAGTGAAGAATTAAAAGCACAGCCTGAAATTGGTGACGACATCAACAAAATAAAATCAGAAATCCCGTATGTAGGCGAATTGTTTTTAGGACACGTTCGTTACGGAACTTTCGGAAAAAACAGCATCGAAAGCGTTCACCCATTTTTGCGTCAAAGCAACTGGATGCATCGCAATTTGATTTTGGCCGGAAACTTTAATATGACTAATGTTAAAGAACTTTTTGAAAATCTGGTTGAACTTGGACAGCATCCAAAAGAAATGGCCGACACTGTTACCGTAATGGAAAAAATTGGCCACTTCCTTGACAAGGAAGTAATGCAGTTATACCAAGACTGTAAAGCAGAAGGTTACTCAAAAAGAGAAGCTTCGCCGGTAATTGCAGAGCGCCTGGATATTGCAAAAATATTAACCCGTTCAGCTAAAAATTTAGATGGTGGATATGCAATGGCCGGTTTATTAGGTCATGGTGACGCATTTGTATTTAGAGATCCAGCCGGAATTCGTCCAGCGTATTTTTATCAAGATGATGAAGTAGTGGTAGTAGCTTCTGAAAGACCTGTTATTCAAACTGTATTTAATGTTCCGTTTGAAAGTGTTCAGGAAATTGAACCAGGAAACGCTTTGATCATCAAAAAAAGCGGAAAAGTTTCTATGAATCAAATCTTAGAACCGACCGTAAAAAAAGCTTGTTCATTTGAAAGAATTTATTTCTCAAGAGGAAGTGATGCTGAAATTTATCAGGAACGTAAAAACTTAGGTAAATTAATTTTACCAGCAGTTCTTAAAGCAATTGACAGCGATACAGACAATACTGTTTTCTCATATATTCCTAATACAGCTGAAACTTCATTTTATGGTTTAGTAGAAGCTGCTCAGGATTTCTTAAACCAAAGAAAGAACAATTATATTTTAGAAAACAGAAACACGCTTACTGCCGAAACACTTCAGGAACTTTTAGCTGTAAAAATACGTACAGAGAAAGTTGCCATTAAAGATGCTAAACTTAGAACTTTTATAACCGAAGACAGCAGTCGCGATGATTTAGTTGCCCACGTATATGATGTTACATACGGTGTAATTAAACCAGAAGACAATTTGGTTATTATTGACGATAGTATCGTACGTGGTACTACCTTAAAAATGAGCATCATTAAAATGATGGATCGTTTAAAACCAAAACGTATTGTAATCGTTTCATCGGCACCGCAAATTCGTTATCCGGATTGCTATGGTATTGATATGGCAAAACTAGAAGGCCTTGTAGCTTTTAGAGCCGCACTGACATTATTAAAAGAAAGAAACTTATATCACATAGTTGACGAAGTTTATGCTAAATGTAAAGCACAAGAAAACTTTGAAGACAAGGATGTTGTAAATTATGTAACGGCGATTTACGATCAATTTACTCCAGAAGAAATTTCAGATAAAATTGCCGAGATGTTGAGCTCTCCGGAAATTAACGCCGAAGTAAAAATTATTTTCCAAAAAGTTGAAGATTTACACATTGCCTGTCCTAAAAATCTTGGCGACTGGTATTTTACAGGTGACTATCCTACCCCGGGAGGAAATCGTGTTGTAAACCGTGCTTTTATGAATTTCTACGAAGGAAAAGATGCAAGAGCTTATTAAAAAAGTATTAACAAAAGGTTAAATAGTGCATTTCATCGGTTTTTTTTGCCGTTCATCCTGTTTGTTTGGTGAAATTGAAAAGCTACAATACTTTTGAGAAACCATAACATTAGTAGGTTAAGTTTATGGTAGATTTGGGGCAAAAAGGGTGGAAGCAATTCCACCTTTTTTATTGGAATAAACTCAAGTATTTCAATTTTAACACTTTACTTCTCACTTTGTCGGATATTTTTACCTTTCGTCTAAAAAGTTTTTTTCATAAAATTAGCTGCCATACATTTACTAGACCATAACATTAGTAGGTTAAGTTTATGGTAGATTTGGGGCAAAAAAGGCGGAAGAGATTCCGCCTTTTTTATTTTCTTTTTTTAAGAAAAAAGAAGAAAGACTATAGACAAAATATAAGACACAAAAAAAGACGAGCACTAGGCACTCGTCTTTTTTCTATATTCTATTCTCTTTTTTAGACTATTTGTCTAAAGCAAATCTTCTAGCCACTTCTGTCCAGTTAATTACACTGAAGAAAGCTTCAATATAATCTGGTCTTCTGTTTTGGTAGTTTAAGTAGTAAGCGTGCTCCCAAACATCCATTCCTAAGATTGGAGTTCCACCATTGCCAGCAACTTCCGGCATTAATGGATTGTCTTGATTTGGAGTACCTACAACTTCTAATTTTCCTCCTTTTTGTACTGTTAACCAAGCCCATCCTGAACCAAATTGAGTTGCTCCAGCTTTAGCAAATTTTGCTTTAAACTCTTCGAAAGTTCCAAAAGAAGCTTCGATAGCAGCTAATAAATCTCCAGTTGGCAATCCGCCTCCGTTTGGAGACATTACAGTCCAGAATAAATTGTGGTTGTAAAAACCTCCACCATTGTTACGAACTGCAGCGTTAGATTTATCTAAGTTGATTAAGATATTTTCGATTGTTTTTCCCTCTAAATCTGTTCCAGCAATAGCAGCGTTAAGATTTGTTGTGTATGCATTGTGGTGCTTTGTATGATGGATTTCCATTGTACGTGCATCAATATGTGGTTCTAATGCATCATATGCATAAGGTAATTGTGGTAATTCAAAAGCCATGATATAATAATTTTTATGGTTTATAATAATTTATCCCAAATTTAGACATTTAACTTTGGAATTGAAAATACTATTTCGTTATAATTCAATTTAATTAATCGATAAATCGATTTTTTTTAAGTTAAATACTTGAAATTCTTTATTTTCCATTAAAAGTAGTCATCGTATTTTCTAATCCGGCAGTGCCAAAAGATTTTATAATTTCTGCTGAAGTTTCTAAACGTTCCGGCAATTTTGAGTTTTCGTCGTCATTCCATTCTCCTAAAACATAATCTATCTGCTGTCCTTTTTTGAACTGATCGCTGATTCCAAATCTAAATCGGGTATATTGTTGTGTATTCAGAACAAGATTGATGTTTTTTAATCCGTTATGACCGCCGTCGCTTCCTTTGGGCTTAATTCTGATCGTTCCGAATGACAGGTTTAAATCGTCTGTAATGACCAGAATATTTTCTAACGGAATATTTTCTTTGTCCATCCAGTATTTTACTGCTTTTCCGCTCAGGTTCATGTATGTATTCGGTTTAAGCAGAAGAAAAGTCCTTCCTTTAAATTTATATTCTGCCAGTGAGCCCAGCTTTACGGTTTCGAATGAAAGGCTTTCTTTTTTAGCTAAAAAATCTAATACTTTAAATCCGATATTGTGTCTGGTATTTACGTATTCAGCACCAATATTTCCTAAACCAACGATTAAATATTTCTTCATATTATCTATGTTCTCTTCTTTTTGTGTTGATGAAAACAGTTTTGTTATCCATTTTATCATGCTTGCAAAAGTAAGATTAATTAGAGAATGTGGCAATTTGATAATTAGATAATTTGAATTGTTATTTAACCACAAAGAACACAAAAGATTTTTCGCATGGTAAAAAACTTATTACCTCATCACCTTAGAAACTTAAAAGCTAAAAAAAAGCACCAACCTTTCGATTGATGCTTTTTGTATTGAGTTGAAAAAAATTATTTTTTCTTTCCTTTTGCAGGAGCTTTTGCAGCTTTTGCAGCTTCTTGAGCAGCTTTCATAGCAGCACGAGAAATTCTTACCTGAGCAACAACTGTGTTGTCTGGGTGCATAATTTTGTATTCTGGAGCACCAACTTTAGTAACGTATAATTTGTTACCCATTTCAAGTGGTGTGATGTCAGCTTCAACGAAATCAGGAAGATTTGCTGGTAAAGCTTTAACTTTTAATTTACGTTGGTTTAAACGTAAAACACCTCCCGCAAGAACACCTTTAGATGTACCAACGATTTTTACAGGAACTTCCATAGTGATTTCTTTATCATCAAATAATTGAAAGAAGTCAATGTGTAAGATTCTGTCAGATACAGGGTGAACCTGGATATCTTGTAAAATTGCATTGAATGATTTTCCTTTTCCAAGTTCGATCACAACTGTGTGAGCGTTTGGAGTGTAAATCAAGTTTTTGAATGCCGCAGCGTCCGCTGAGAAATGTACTGCCTGATTTCCTCCGTATAATACGCAAGGAACCTGTCCAGCATTACGTAAGGCTTTAGTTGACACTTTGCCCACGCTTTCTCTTTCTGATCCTTTAATTGTAATCGATTTCATTGTAAAAAAATATAGTTATTAATAAATATTCTAATTTGCTTTAAGCTTTAAGCACCAGGCTTTAGGCTTTTTGTAATCGTGAAACAGCTTACGGCTTAAAGCCTAAAGCGTATCGCTTCTTACATTATAAATTTTCCACTAATGGAATTGTTGTGGTGCACCATGTGCATAACTTCAGCAAATAGAGGTGCACAACTCACTACTCTAATTTTATCCGATTGTTTCTTTAACGGAATTGAATCGGTTACGATTAATTCGCTCAATTTCGAATTTTCAATTTTCTCATACGCACCGCCAGATAATATAGCATGTGTACAAATTGCTCTAACACTTAGTGCTCCTTTTTCGATCATTAAGTCGGCCGCTTTTGCTAAAGTACCGCCTGTATCGATCATGTCGTCTACTAATATTACGTTACGACCTTTTACCTCACCAATCAATTCCATAGTGTCGATAACGTTGGCTGCTTTTCTTTGTTTGTAACAGATTACTACATCTGATTCTAAAAACTTAGAGTAAGCATAAGCTCTTTTTGAACCTCCCATGTCCGGAGATGCAATAGTTAAATTTTCTAAATTTAAACTTTGCACGTAAGGCAAAAAGATGGTAGATGCAAATAAATGATCTACTGGTTTTTCAAAGAATCCCTGAATTTGATCTGCATGCAGATCCATTGTCATAATTCTTGTTGCTCCTGCAGCGGTCAATAGGTTTGCTACTAACTTTGCTCCAATTGGAACTCTTGGTTTGTCTTTTCTATCCTGTCTTGCCCAACCAAAATAAGGCATAACAGCTGTAATATGTCTTGCAGATGCGCGTTTTGCAGCATCAATCATCAGCAGCAGTTCCATCAAATTATCTGCCGATGGGAAAGTCGAACACACGATAAAAACGCGTAATCCTCTAATTGATTCTTCGTATGATGGCTGAAATTCTCCATCGCTATACGTTGACATCGTTACTTTTCCTAACGGAATTCCGTACTGTTCTGCAATTTTTTCTGCAAGATAAACACTTTGTGAACAAGCAAAAATTTTAGCTTCTGGTTCTAGGTGCGACATTATAATTTGTTGTTTTGTAGTTAGTTGTGTGTGCGTCGTTTTAACGAGCTGCAAATTTAGAAAATTTATTGGAGACTGAAAGGAAAAATTTAAGTATTTTTAGTAGAACATTTAATTTAATTTTTTACATTTGCACCGTGTTAAAGGAATGAGCACATTATTGAACTCATTCTATTGCGTTAGAATAATTGATTTATCGGTTATTTTTTCGTCTGCTAAGCCCGGATGGCGGAATTGGTAGACGCGCTGGTCTCAAACACCTGTGGGAAACCGTGCCGGTTCGACTCCGGCTCCGGGTACAAAAACCTCTTCTTAACGGAAGAGGTTTTTTTGATTTTATACCATTCCAATTACAGCTCTGAAAAAAAACAACAACTATTAATTACAACAATAATTATCTGTTTTGCAGCATTCTAAAACTTACTACCTTTGTATTTAAAAAAAATACATCCCCTTGTAAATGGAAAAAATCGAACACATCAACTACATCAAAGCACCTATCGAAGATGTTTATAAAGCATTAACAACACAAGCAGGTCTTGGCGCTGTTTGGACAGAAGAATTAGCAGTTAAACCTGAATTAGGTTGTGTCAATGAGTTTAGTTTTGGAGACGATGATCTCACAAAAATGAAAATAGTCGAATTATCCCAAAACAAAAGGATATTATGGGAATGTACCGATTCTGACCCGGAATGGATTGGAACAAAAATTTCATTCGATCTGACAGAAAAAAACGGAACCACAGCTGTCGTCCTTAAACATTTTGACTGGCGCGAACTAACAGAATTCTACCAATGGTGCAACTACAATTGGGCAATGTTTCTATTAAGTCTTAAAAGCTATTGTGAGGATAACGAAGGGACGCCTTATCAAAAAAGAAAATTCTAGTATACTTTTTAAATAGAGATTTCTTACGCAGTTTACATGGTTCAAACCTCACAACTTGCCTCATGCAAAACAGGAAAATTGCATGAATTAGCAATAAAACACAATTGATTGGCCTTAAAATGTAAATCTAAAGCCAAGTCGATTTGGTCAGGGTTTGAGATTTTTACTTTTGGCTTTAATCGTACTTCTGTAAAACGGCCGCTTCCGTCTGCAGAAACTTCTAGTGTTGCTTCGGCGTTGTCGGAATACTCCAAAACTTCTATTCCATTTTGAGAACAGACATATAAGTATGACATCATATGACAGGAAACTAAACTGCTCAATAATAAATCTTCAGGATTGTATAATGAGGGATCGCCCTTGAAAGCTTTTGCTGCCGAAACTTCTAAAAGTGGTTTTCCTTCAATTTTAATTTGATGGTTTTTAGTCGATCTTGAACCTGTTTCTTTTGGATTTTGTTTTGAATTCCAGTTTAATTCTGCTTGGAAAAGGTGTTTCATTTTTTTTACTTTTTTTATCGCTAAGTTAAAGTTTTATAAGCTGTAATTTTTTAATCCTGAAAAACCACAGAGTTTTGACAAAAAACCGAATAAATTAGTGCAATTCCCAAGCAAAATTTTCAATCATAAAAAAACCTCGAAAGGATTGCTTTCGAGGTTTTCTAGAGAACTGAACTAATAAACAAATTCTAAAACTATTTCTTTACCGAGAATTTAAAAGTAGTTTTAGTTTTATAATTTTCTCCCGGGTTTAAAACCGTTGTTGGAAAATTTTTTTGGTTTGGAGAATCCGGATAATGTTCTGTTTCTAAACAAAGTCCGGTTCTGTGTCCGTATGTTTTTCCATCACGTGTTGGCAAAGTTCCGTCAAGGAAATTTCCTGAGTAAAACTGAATTCCAGGTTCGTCTGTTGTTACTTCCAGAACCCTTCCGCTTGGCGCATGATATACTTTTGCAATTACTGTTTTTCCTTTTTCAGGATTGTTTAACACCCAGCAATGGTCGTATCCTTTTCCTCTTTCTATTTGTTCGTTTTTAGCTTCGATGTCTTTTCCAATTAACTTTGGTTTTCTAAAATCGAAAGGCGTATTGGCAACATCTTCTAATTTTCCTGTTGGAATTAAAGTTGCATCAACCGGAACAATTTTATCAGCATTTAAGGTCAATTCATGATCTAAGATTGTTTTTGTGAAATCTCCTGATAAATTGAAATAAGAATGCTGCGTTAAGTTTACAACCGTTGTTTTATCCGTTGTTGCTTCATACAAAACTTCTAACTGATTATCATTAGTCAATGTATAGGTTACAAAAACCTTTAGATTTCCTGGATATCCTTCTTCCATATCTTTACTTAAATAAGATAATTTTAAAGAAGCTGCTTCGCCAGATTTAACCTCATCTGCTTTCCAAACCACATTAAAATATCCTTGCGGTCCACCGTGTAAAGCATTTGGTTCATTGTTTATGGCTAACTGATAGTCTTTTCCGTCTAAAGTAAATTTCCCTTTTGCAATTCGGTTTCCGTATCTTCCTATTAAAGCTCCAAAAAATGGGTTCTCTTTTTCATATTGTGCCAAAGAAGTAAATCCAATTACTACATTTTCAGAAATACCCTCTTTATTTGGCACTTTCAAATCTGTAATTCTTCCGCCAAAAGTGATGATATCGACTTCCATCCCACTTTGGTTTTTCAATTTGTAACTATCGACTTTTTCTCCTTTTGCAGTTGTTCCATAAGAAGATTTTTCAATCGTTACTACTGCTTTTTGATCCGAAACTGTTTTGGTATCCATTTTTTTATCGCTTTTGCATTGAACTGAAATTAAAGCCAGACTAAACAGGCTAATTCCAAAAATACAACGTTTTACTACATTCATAAATGATATTTTTTGGTTTGTAAAAAGTTAAATGTTACATGTAAAATGTTAGATGTGAAATTTAATCATTTTAAAAATGTAAAGATTACCTTTTTAAGTTTTTTCACATTTTACATCTTACAAATTACATTTTACTGCCTTACAGGCCGTGTTGAAACAAATGAAAATAAGCTTCATTTGCATTGATCTTATCTTTAAACTCTCTTACCGTAGTTTTTTCGTCAATAACCAATAATTCGATTCCGGCGATATCAGCAAAATCTTCCATGTACTCTGTTGTAAGCGACTGGCTGTAAACCGTATGGTGTGCTCCACCTGCAAGAATCCAGGCCGTTGCTGCAATGTCAAGGTTTGGTTTACAATCCCATAAAACTCTTGCAACCGGTAATTTTGGTAATTCAGCCATTGGTTTAATAGCTTCCACTTCGTTTACAATTAAGCGGAAACGAGTTCCCATATCTACTAAAGAAACATTGATTGCATCTCCTGCAGGCGAATTAAACACCAAACGTGCAGGATCTTCTTTACCTCCAATTCCTAAAGGATGCACTTCGCAAGAAGGTTTTCCGTCGGCAATAGATGGACAAATTTCTAACATGTGAGAACCTAAAACATACGATTTTTGTGGTGTAAAGTGATACGTATAATCTTCCATAAAAGAAGTTCCGCCTTCCAAACCAATGTTCATTACTTTTAAAGCTCTAACCATTGCAGCTGTTTTCCAGTCGCCTTCTCCTCCAAAACCATAACCGTCGGCCATTAATCTTTGTGTTGCGATTCCTGGTAATTGTTTCCAAACTCCAAGGTTTTCAAATGTATCTGTAAAGGCTCCGAAACCACCTTCTTCAAGGAAAGCTCTTAAACCTAATTCGATTTTTGCTGCTTCAACCAAAGAACTTCTTTGAGCACCGCCTTCTTTTAAAGAATCGGTTAAAGTATAGGATTGTTCGTAAACAGCTAATAAATCGTTTAATTCTTTTTCTGTTACTTTCTCGATATGTTTGGTTACATCTGAAGAATCGTATCCATTTACCGAAACTCCAAAACGAATCTGCGCTTCTACTTTATCGCCTTCGGTAACGGCAACTTCACGCATATTGTCTCCAATACGAGCTACTTTCAGGTTTTGAAGTTCGTCCCATCCAAGAACCACTCTTGACCAGATTCCTAATTTTTTCTGAACTCTTTCGTCTTCCCAGTGCCCTACAACAACTTTACGTTTTTTACGCATTCTTGACATGATAAAACCAAATTCACGATCTCCGTGAGCAGATTGGTTTAAGTTCATGAAATCCATATCGATAGATCCCCACGGAATTTCAGCATTGTATTGTGTATGCAAATGACATAATGGTTTCTTTAAAATACTCAACCCGCCAATCCACATTTTTGCCGGTGAAAAAGTATGCATCCAGGCAATAATTCCGATACAGTTTTTAGCCGAATTGGCAGCCAAACAAACATCTAAAATCTGCGAAGGCGATTTTACCACATCTTTGTAAACCACTTTTACAGGAATACTAGACGAAGCGTCTAATCCTTTTGCAATTATCTGCGAATGCTCTGCTACTTTTCTTAATGTTTCTTCACCGTATAATTCCTGGCTTCCTACTACAAACCATACTTCTTTTTGAGAAATGTCTATCATTTTGTTATTTTGTTTCAAGTTTTCTTTGTTTCAGGTTTCAAGTTCTGAAATGTGGAAAATCTTATTGTTATGTTATTATTTTTATTTTGTTTTGTTTGTTTCGCGTTCCAAGTTTCACGTTCCAACAACTTGAAACTTGAAAGAAAGAAAACCTGAAACAAAACTATCACTGTCCGTAGTACGAATCTTTTCCGTGTTTACGGTTGTAATGTTTCTTTATTAGTGAATCTTTTAATCTTGGTGCGTTTGGATTTATTTGCAAAGTCAGGTACGCCATTTCGGCAACAACTTCTAAAACTTTACTGTTGTAAACCGCTTTTGCAGCATTTTTCCCCCAGGCAAACGGACCGTGATTTCCAATTAAAACCATTTCTACTTCTTCGTACGAAAGATTTTTTTCTTTGAAGCAATCCAAAATCTGGATTCCGGTATTGTGTTCGTAATTTCCTTCAATTAAGTGATCAGCCATTGGCGGTGCACACGGAATATCGGCCGTTAAATGATCAGCATGTGTAGTTCCGAAAATCGGAATATCCTGCTGTGCCTGCGCCCAAGCCACAGAATAGGTTGCGTGCGTATGTGCCACTCCTCCAATATTTGGCCAGTTTTTATACAAATAAGCATGCGTTTTAGTGTCTGATGACGGACGCATAGTTCCTTCAATAATGTTATTATCAAAATCTACAATTACAATATCTTCAGGTTTTAAATCTTCGTAAGGAACGCCGCTTGGTTTAATGGCAAAAACACCAGTTTTTCTATCCACGGCACTTACATTTCCAAAAGTATATACGACCAAATTCAATGCATTTAACTGCATGTTGGCTTCGTAACATTCTTGTTTTAAATCTTTATAAAGAGAGCTCATGCTGTGCTATTTTAATGTTTGGATCTGCGAAAGCGCTTAATTTTTCATATCCCAAAAGCAGTTTATGATATGCTTCGACTTTATCTGTTTGAGGGAAATATTCTCCGTCAAAATCGCTTCCTATTTTTTGGCTTGCTTCGATTACATTTGGATAAATTCCGGCTGCTACGGCTGCATAAATTGCCGCTCCTAAAGCTGGAGTCTGGTCTGAAGCTGCGATTTTAATTGGCTTGTTTAATACATTAGCCAAAGTCTGCATGATAAAAGGAGATTTTCGGGCAACGCCGCCAATTCCGATCACGCTGTCAATTTTTACTCCTTCTTCTTCAAAACGGTCCACGATTTTCTTCGCTCCAAAACAAATTGCGTTTACTAAAGCTTTAAAAATATGAGGCGCTTTTGTTCCTAAAGAAAGATTTGAAATCGCGCTTTTTAATTCCTGATTCGCATCTGGAGTTCTTCTTCCGTTGATCCAGTCCAAAGCAATTGGAAGACTTTCTGAAACTGGGATTTTCTCGGCTTCTTTTGTCAATTCAACAATCAATTTATCACTGAATTCTTCTCTCAATTGTTCTTTTTGTTCTTCATTTAAAAGAGATGAAGAACCTAATAAATGTTCTGTAGGCCACATTAATAATTCTTTGTACCAGGCCAGTAAATCTCCAAAAGCAGATTGTCCGGCTTCAAGACCAATAAAACCTGGAATTACAGAACCATCAACTTGTCCGCAGATACCGCGAACGGTTTTTGTTCCTACTTCATCATAAGAACCAACCAGAATATCGCAGGTTGAAGTTCCCATAACACGAACTAAAGTATTTTCTCCAATTTTAGCTCCAACAGCTCCAGAATGTGCGTCGAAAGTTCCAACAGCCACAACTGTTTCTGTAGAAAGTCCTAAACGATCTGCCCATTCTTTGCTTAAATTTCCGGCAGCTAAATCTGATGTATAGGTTTCATCATATAAATTACCACGAAGTTGTGCTAAATAAGGATGTAATTTTTCTAAAAATTCTACTGGAGGAAGTCCGTTCCAGTCTGCGTGCCACATGGCTTTGTGTCCCGCTGCGCAACGGCTTCTTTTGAAAGTTTTTAAATCTTTATCTTCAATTAACAAATACGTCATCAAATCGCAGTGCTCCATCCAGGTGTGCGCTGCATTTCGAACTGCTTCATCTTCTCTGGCGATGTGCAGGATTTTTGCCCAAAACCATTCTGATGAATAAATTCCTCCTACATATTTGGTAACATCTTCTCCTCCCCAGCTTACTGCCAGTTCGTTGATTTCGTTTGCTTCATTTATAGCAGTATGATCTTTCCATAACACCATCATGGCATTTGGATTTTCTTCAAAACCTTTTGTCAAAGCCAATGGTGTTCCGTCTTTGGTAACCGGAACAGGAGAAGATCCTGTTGTATCAATACAAATTCCCTTCACCAATTTTGGATCGACTTTGCTTTCTTTAATAACCGTTTGAATCGTAATTTCCAGTCCTTCGATATGATCCAAAGGATGCTGGCGAAATTGATTTATGGATGCGTCGCAATACTGCTTATTTTTCCATCTTTTGTAATGAGAAACATTGGATGCCAATTCCTGCCCATTTTCAGTATCTATAAGAACCGCACGAACAGAATCTGTTCCGTAGTCTAATCCTATGACATAATTTTTCATTCGAAATTTATTTTTAATGGTGACAAATATACTTATAAATATTTATAAGTGTACAAAAAACACTTAATAAAAAAGCGTCAGTTATTTTTTGCAGATATTGCACTAAAACAGCATTTTATGATTAAAAGAAAAAATAAACATGTGAATAACATTTATTCTGCTGCGATTATTTCATCTTACGATCCAAAATGGCAAAATACAAACTGCTTTCTTCCCTGTATTTTATCAGATTTTTTCTTTTCTAAAGTTATTTTCCTTCCAAAACCAAAACCGAAAAAGGCGGTAAATTGATTTCTAATTTTCCTTTTTTATTTTCAAAATCCTTAAATGCTGCCGGACTAATTTTATTTGGATTCTCGAAAGAATTAAAATCCTGCAATTTTGATGAAGTAATAATTCTTGCTGTAAAATTTTTAACATTTAAATCTTTTGTATCAATTTCTATTTTATGTTTGCTTTTTGCATCCACATTTACCAATGAAATATGTACGGCACCATTTTTATCTTTTGACGCCGAAGCCGAAACTGCCGGAAGCGTCTGGTCTTTAAAAGTATACGATGGAGAATTAAAACTTAGAGGCAGCAGTTTTGCATCCTGATGCACATTGTACATTTGCATAACGTGATAGGTTGGCGTTAAAATCATTTTGGTTTTATCGGTCAGGATTACGGCTTGCAAAACATTTACACATTGAGCTAAATTTGCCATTCGAACACGATCTGCGTGATTGTTGAAAATATTTAAAGTTGCTCCTGCCAAAACAGCGTCTCTAATGGTATTTTGCTGATATAAAAATCCCGGATTTGTTCCTTTTTCTACATCATACCAGCCTCCCCATTCGTCAACCACCATGGCCACTTTTTTCTCAGGATCGTATTTGTCCATGACCGCAGCGTGCTTTGTTACCAGTTCTTCCATTTTTAAAGCCTGATTCATGGTTTTAAAATATTCCTCTTCAGAAAAATTAACAGCGTCGCCTTTTTTATTCCAGTCAATTACAGAATAATGATGCACGCCAACGCCGCCCAGCATGTTCAGCGGAATATTTTTCATTAAAACTTCAGTCCAATTGTAATCGCTGCTGTTGGCTCCGGATGCAATACGGTTTATACCTCCGCTATTATTCCAATCTGCCATAAAAGTGGCAAACTTGCGGTATTCGCCTGCGTAATATTCTGCAGTCATGTTACCGCCGCAACCCCAGGCTTCATTACCAATTCCCCAGAATTTTACTTTCCATGGTTCTGTTCTACCGTTTTTTTTACGCAGATCACTCATTGGGCTTTTGCCTCCAAAATTGGCATACTGGATCCAATCAGCAAATTCCTGAACCGTTCCGCTTCCTACGTTTCCAGACAAATAAGGCTCTGCTCCTAATACCTCACAAAGATTTAAAAAGTCGTGAGTTCCAAAACTATTGTCTTCTGTTACGCCTCCCCACCATTGATTTACAATTGTTGGTCTTTGTTCTTTTGGGCCAATTCCGTCTTTCCAGTGATACGTATCGGCAAAACAACCTCCGGGCCATCTCAAATTCGGAATTTTTAAATCTTTTAAGGCTTTAATCACATCATTCCTTACTCCATTTGTATTGGGAATTTTGGAAGTATCGCCAACGAAAAATCCTCCATAGATGCATCGGCCCAAATGTTCGGCAAAATGACCGTAGATGTTTTTGTTAATAGTAGGCGACGCAGGATCATTTTTTATAGTAATGAGCACCGTCTCTTTCTGAGCCCATGTAGATTGGGCACAAAATGTAATAAATAGTAATAGCAGCGTTTTTTTCATAGTCTATTGTGGTTTTTGACATGCAGAAAAACAAGTTGGTTAGATAATAGTTGTAATTTTTGGCTTTTCTTTTTCCCAAACAGCTTAAAATAAGTGTTTGTTTAACATTTGTAAATTTAAACAAAAAAAAATCTTAAAAACAAATTAAAAAGCTAAAACAACTGGTTGCAAAAAACAGAATTCGCAATACTTTTTCAAAAACATGAACAATAAAGCGACTTTAAGGTCTCAAAAAACATTTAACAAAAAGTTTTAAAGCTGAAAAAATTACAAAAAACACAGAAAAACACGTTTTTTATAACAATACTTGGTTGTTTAAAATTTTGAAATAAAAATAATAATCCCTACAGCAATGCTCTTTTAAAAATGTTTTTACCTTTGATCCTGATTTTAACATTAGAATAATTAAGAAAATAGAATAAATATATTCAAGATTATATGCCGAAATCAATTGTTAAAACTTCCTGTTTTTATCAATATATTTGCATAAGTGTAATTATTACATTAATGAATTATGAAACAAAATAAGAAGTTTATATCTTTACCAATAAAATATTGAATATGCTAAACAGTTATAGCTCTGCCGATAAAGTTTTACTAGCAGTAGATTGTATTATTTTTGGATTTGACAGTGAAGGTTTGAAAATACTTTTAATTAAAAGAGATTTTGAACCTGAAAAAGGAAAATGGTCTTTGATTGGAGGGTTTCTAAAACGCGATGAAGTTTTAGATGATGCAGCTATTAGGATATTAAATACCTATACAGGTCTTAACGATATATATATGGAGCAGCTGTATGCGTACAGTGAAATTGATCGTGACCCGGTTGAAAGAACAATTTCGGTTTCGTATTTTGCTTTGATTAATATCGAAAATCATAATGCAGAACTAATTAAAAATTACCATGCCGAATGGTTCCCTATTAATGAGGCGCCCAACTTAATTTTTGACCACAACGAAATGGTTCAAAATGCAATTAAAAGACTTCGTTACAAAACTTCTATAAAACCAATTGGTTTTGAATTATTACCGGAAAAATTTACCATGCGCCAGCTTTTAGAATTATACGAAGCTATTTTGAATAAGGAATTAGATAAGAGAAATTTTATCAGTAAAATTAATTCTCTCGAAATCCTGAATAAATTAGAAGAAAAAGACATGCAGTCGTCTAGAAAAGGATCGTATTTGTATACTTTTAATAAAGAAAAATACGAAGAAAAATTACTTAATAATTTTGTTCTGAATCTATAAAAAGGTCAGATACAGCAGATTTTTCAAATCATTTTAATCTTAGCGATTTAGCAAAAAAACAAAACCCTGAAATCCACAACTTTCAGGGTTTTTTCTTCAATAAAACTACTATTAAAAAAAATAAACAAAATTCATTTATTCTATTTTTAACCTATGTTTTAAGCGATCATTATGAACACTAATCGCTAAAACAATAATAAGTGTAAAATTTACATTTGCAAATGTAAGTAAAATTAATCTTGAAAAACAAGTAATTGCATTTTTATTTTTTTTATTAATAAAGCGTAGATTTTTTAAACAAAATATCATTTCCTTGTGATGTAAGCAAATTACATCACAAATCATCACTCAAAGTATTACAAAGAATTTCGCATTATCAAAGACGATTTGTTTTCTATTTGATCCTTGCTTCCTTTTAAAACCATTTCTGCTAAAATTTTTCCCATAGCTTCAAAATGGGTTGAAATGGTTGTAATTCCATTAGCTGCGATTTTTTTCAACGGTGTTTCATTATACGATATAATGCCAAAATCAGCTCCAAGTTTTAAGTTTTGATCTCTTGCTTTTTCAATTACCCGAACCAAATCTCGGTCATTTGGTATTATATACAAATCTCCAATCGTAATTTCTCTATTCGTAAATTCTGTTATGATTTCAGATTCAAAATGATATTCGGCACAAAAATCCTCAAAACCCATTTTCATTCCGAGCGGTTCCCGAAATCCCGGAAAAATTAAAATCAGCTTTTTGTATTTGCTCAATCTTTCCTTTCCTTTTTGCAGTCCTTCAAAAATATCCTTTTGATGGTTTTGATAAATTGCCGGATACGATTTCAAATCCGGATTGGTCTGATCTAGTATAATAACATCCCCTACTGGTAGGGTTTTTATAGATGCGGCAATATCTTTCAAATTCGTTGGCATCAAAATATATTTGGTGTACATGCCATTGCTGTCGTTAATTAGTTTTTGAAAAACACCTCCATTAAAATGATGAAAGAAAATATCGACCTGAACATTTTTGCCAATATTATTTAAAAAAGAATTATAGATATCTTCTTTAAAAATATTTAACTCATCAAAAAGTAAAAAAATCTTTTGTTTTATGGTGGTTTCAACGCTCTTAACGTAGTATCCTTTTCCGGGAATGGCATAAATTATCCCTCTTTTTTTGAGCTCATCATAAGCCAGTAAAACCGTGTCGCGAGATAACGAAAACGCCAGACAAACTTTATTTACAGACGGAAGACGATCGCCTTTTATCAGCTTTTCATCTTCAATTGCTTTTTCTATTGAAAGAATAATCTGTTTATATTTCGGCTGCCCGATGTTATTTTGAATCGAAATAATATTCATAAAAAAAGAAGAATTTTGCGCAATATACAAAAACTGGTAGGTACTGGTATGTAAAAATAAAGAATGTTTTTATTTTTGAAATTTACATTTGGCAGATTTGATATGGAAATAAAACATAAATCTCATTTTCAGGAAACTTGTAATTCTAAATCTTTCGGTTTTATGGCAGATAACAACGAAATTCTTTCTTTCGAATTATCAAATAAAAACGGAATGAAAGTTCAGATTATAAATTATGGCGCAACAGTAACTTCTTTAGAAATTCCAACTTCTAAAGGAAATATTGTTGATGTGGTTTTAGGTTTCGATTCGCTTTCTTCTTATTTAGAATCCTATTTCTTGCCAAGTGCGCCTTATTTTGGTACAACTGTCGGCCGTTATGCAGGAAGAATCAATAAGGGGATTTTTAGCTTAAACGGAAAAACATATCAATTAGCCAAAAACAATAACGGAAATGCTTTGCACGGCGGTAATAAAGGTTTTGGAAAGAAAATCTGGAATGTTACCAAGCGAACTTCCGGCGAAAATCCGTCTGTGACTTTTAGTCTTTTAAGCAAAGATTTAGATGAAAATTATCCGGGAGAATTACAAGTCGATTTGACTTATACTTTAACCGAAGAAAATGAATTGAAATTAGATTATAAAGCCGTTTCTACAGCAGATACTATTGTAAATTTAACACATCATAGTTATTTTAATCTTGACGGTCACGACAACAGCGTTCTGGATCAAAAGATTTTTATTAATGCTGACAAAATACTGGAGACCAATCACGAAAATATTCCAACAGGAAATTTTGCAGATCTTACCAGCCATAAATTTGATTTCAGATTAGAGAAAAACTGTCCTTCTGTAATTGATAATTCTTTTGTTATTAACGAAAAAGGAAACGTCGCGGCATATTTGTTAAGTTCCAAAAATAATTTAAAAATGAGCGTTTACACCAATCAGCCCAGCGTACATATATATGTAGGCGGTAATTGTTTTGACGTCTTAAAAGGAAAAAATAATGCGGTGTATCATAAAACAAGCGGTGTTTGTTTTGAAACCCAAAATTTTCCAGATGCTCCCAATCAGGCTCATTTTCCAAATTCGGTTTTAAAGAAAGACGAAGAATATATCCAGAAAACAGTTTATAAATTTGAAAATATAAACTAAAAACCACCAACCATTTTTACAATAATGAATGACATTTTAATACAAAATACTACTGCTTTTTTTGAGAATTCTTTTGGGTCAAAACCTGAAAAAGTAGTGCTTTCTCCAGGAAGAATAAACATTATCGGCGAACACATTGATTACAACGATGGTTACGTACTGCCGGCTGCAATTGATAAAGTAATTTGCTTTGCTTTTGAAAAAAATAATTCAAAAAAATCAAAAATATTTGCAATCGATTTAAATGAAGAATTTGAAATTGATTTAACCGAAGAAGTGAAATTGAGTGATGTTGTCTGGACCAATTACATTCGAGGCGTTATTAAACAGCTGCAGGACAACGGATTTTCTTTTGAAGGTTTTAACTGCGTTTTCAGCAGTAATATTCCGGTCGGCTCCGGACTGTCTTCTTCTGCAGCCTTAGAATGCGGGATGATTTTCGGAATTCAACAGCTTTTTGGTTTAAAAATTGGGAAAGTTGATATAGCATTATTAGGACAAAAAGCAGAACACTGGGTTGGAATTAACTGCGGTATTATGGATCAGTTTTCGAGCGTTCACGGCCTTGAAAATAAAGTAATAAAATTAGATTGCAACACACTGGATTTTGAATATCATAATGCTGATTTTAAAGATTACTCGCTTGTTTTATTCGACAGTAATGTTAAACATTCTCTTTTTACATCTGAATACAATACCCGCAGAATGGAATGCGAAGAAGGCTTGTCGATTATAAAAAACAACTTTCCGGAAATAAAAAGTTTTAGGGATTGTACTGAAGAACAGCTTTTAAGCATTCAGGATAAAATGAATGAAACCGTATTTAAAAGAGTTCATTTTGTAATAAAAGAAATCAATCGGGTTGTACAAGCTTGTGTGGCTCTGGATAAAGGAAATATAGAACATTTAGGACAATTACTTTTTGAAACTCATTATGGTTTATCTCAGGAATATGAGGTGAGCTGTGCTGAGTTAGACATGCTTGTAGACACTGCAAAAGCAGATGATGCGATAATTGGTTCTCGTTTAATGGGAGGCGGTTTTGGAGGATGCACCATAAATTTAATCAAAAAAGGACATGAAAATGAGGTAAAAAGTAAGTTTTCAAATCAATATTTAGATACATTTGGGATTGAATTAAAATTTTATGATGTAAAAATCTCAAACGGAACAACATTACTTTAATACCACACACAACACAATGAAAAATTTTGACATTAACGAAGATCCTCACAGACGTTTTAATCCCTTAATTAATGAATGGGTTTTGGTTTCACCGCATCGTGCAAAACGTCCCTGGCAGGGACAAAATGAGACGGTTTCAACCGAAGCACTTCCAAAACATGATCCCAGCTGTTATTTATGTCCCGGAAATGTTAGGGCAAACGGAGAAATTAATCCTGCCTATAAAAACAGTTTTGTATTCGACAATGATTTTGCAGCCCTTAAACAAGACGAAATTATTTTTGAAGAAGATATCAAGCATACATTTTTTAAGGCCGAACCTGAACAGGGAATTTCAAGAGTCGTTTGTTTTTCGCCAAGACACGACTTAACCCTTCCGGAAATGGAAGTTTCTGATATTGAAAACATCGTTAAAACCTGGCAGAAAGAATATACAGAATTAGGAAGTATTAAATATATTAATCACGTTCAGATTTTTGAAAACAAAGGAAGTGTTATGGGATGCAGCAATCCTCATCCTCATGGGCAGATCTGGGCTCAGTCATCACTGCCGACTCAAGTTGAAAAAACACACAACAGCTTAAAAGCATATTACGATAAAAACAAAAGAACACTTCTGGAAGATTACGTTCAGGCCGAATTGAGAGTAGAAAGCAGAATTGTTATAGAAAATGAACATTTTGTTGCATTAGTTCCGTTTTGGGCAATCTGGCCTTATGAAACTATGATTGTAAGCAAAAGAGCTATTTCTAAAATCACCGATTTTAATGCCGAAGAAGTTACAGCTTACGCCAAAATTTTAAAGCAGTTAACAATTAAATATGATAATTTATTCAACACTTCTTTTCCGTATTCATCAGGTATTCACCAAGCGCCAACAGATGGCTTAGATCATCCTGAATGGCATTTTCACATGCATTTTTATCCGCCATTGCTTCGTTCAGCAACTGTAAAAAAGTTTATGGTTGGTTACGAAATGCTGGGAGAATCTCAAAGGGATATAACCCCGGAAAAAAGCGCAGAAATTTTAAGACAACAAGAAGTTATACATTATAAAAGTGCTGTAAAAATTGACTAAATTTTACTCTAAATGATCCATTTTTAAAATTTAACACATAATAAATCCATTATAAATGTAAATAACACATTTACAATGGTAGTTTTTTAAGTTTTTATTTTAAATTTGGCTTCCATTCTTGTTTTGATAAAAAAATAACAGAATAAAAACACATATTTCATTTTTAACGAGATTATCTCAAACTATAAGTACTTTATCAACCTTAAAACAAACAATCACCCATACTAATTATCTAAAATACTATTAACAATGAACCAAAACCTTTCCCTCGCAGATTATGCGGTTTTTATTATTTATTTCATCGTAGTTTCTGTCTACGGTTACACCGTTTACCGCAAACGTAAACAAGACGAACAAGATGCTAAAGCTTATTTTCTTGCTGAAGGAAATTTAACCTGGTGGGCCATTGGTGCATCGTTAATTGCTTCTAATATTTCTGCAGAACAATTCATCGGAATGAGTGGTGAAGGTTTCTTTTTAGGAATTGCAGTAGCTGCGTATGAGTGGATTGCCGCTATCGCTTTAATTATTGTAGCAGTTTGGTTCATACCTGTTTATCTTAAAAACAAGATCTACACGATGCCTCAGTTTTTAAAAACACGTTACAACGAATCGACGGCTTTGATTATGGCGGTTTTCTGGTTGTTCTTGTATGTTTTTGTAAACTTAACTTCTATTCTATATTTAGGTGCCGTTGCTATTAACGGTCTTGCGGGAGGTGAATATCTGCATGTAATCATGGTAGGTCTTGCCGTTTTTGCCTTATTTATTTCGTTAGGAGGAATGAAAGTTGTGGCTTATACAGACGTTATTCAGGTTGCGGTATTAATTATTGGAGGGCTTGTAACTTCTTATATTGCCTTAACAACAGTAGGACAATATTTTGGCGTTGGCGAAAATGCAATCGCTGGTTTTAAAGTTTTAATGAGAGAAGCTCCGGAACATTTTAAAATGATTATACCAAAACCAACTGCAAATTCTTCGCAATTGGAAATCGACAAATATTTAACTTTCCCTGGTTTGATGTCGTATCTTGCCGGTATCTGGATTATCAACTTAAACTACTGGGGATGTAACCAATACATTACACAAAGAGCTCTTGGTGCCGATTTACAAACGGCTCGTACCGGAATTTTGTTTGCAGGTATGCTGAAATTATTAATGCCATTAATCGTAATGCTTCCCGGAATTGCTGCTTACGTTTTATACAAAGACGGACATGTACCGCAGTTAGTGGGCGGAAAAGACGGTGCTTATTCTGCTGTATTGACTTTCCTTCCAACAGGATTAAAAGGACTTTCTGTAGCGGCTTTAACGGCTGCAATTGTAGCTTCTTTGGCTGGAAAAGTAAACAGTATTTCTACAATTTATACCTTAGATATTCATAAAAAATACATCCAGAAAGAAGCCGGAGAAAAACAACAGGTAAATATTGGAAGACTTGCAGTTTTTGCAGCAATGCTTTTAGCAGTTTTATTTACATGGAATGATATCTTAGGAATTGGCGGTGTTGGTGGTTTCACTTACATTCAAAAATATACAGGATTCATCAGCCCAGGGGTTTTCGCTATGTTCGTTTTGGGTATGTTCTGGAAAAGAACAACCGGAGCAGCTGCTATCGTGGGTGTAATTTTAGGATTTGTATTGTCTGTATTATTCAACGAATATGCTCCAATGTTATTTGGAAACGAGACTTTATTATACACAGCATATCCTAATGGAAAAGGTGCTTATGAAATTCCTTTCCACATTTGTATGGGATTGTCATTCTTGTTTACGACTTTAGTTATGGTGGCTATGAGTTTTGCAGGACCAAAAATCAATCCTAAAGCTTTTGAATCTGAGCCGGGAATGTTTACTGTAAAACCACAAACTACTGTTTTAATCGTAATTACATTATTGATTATTGTAGCATTATACGTTAAATTCTGGTAATAGAATTTTTAAATATCTTCAAAAAGAAAGACCGTCATTCAGGCGGTCTTTTTTGTTTTATAAAAATATGATAAATATTTTAACAAGAAAAAGATTGTTTTAAATGTGGTTTTTTTAATTACTTTTGAGCAAATAAATTTAACTAACCAAAACATGAAAAAATTAATTCTTGCCTTAATGCTTATTTCCGGAGCTGCTTTTGCTCAAGATATGGCAGTTGTAAAAGGAAATTTCGATTTCTTAAAAGATCAAAAAGAAATCAACACCGAATTTGATTATAGTAATTTTACTATGATGAAAGAAAACAAGCCCGAATCCCAATATGTTGAAGAACATAAAGCTGATTTAGACAAAAAAGCAAAAGGAAACGGAAACATTTGGCAGAAGAAATGGATTGCCGCAAAAGAACAAATCTGGACGCCTAAATTTTTAGAAATCGCAAACATTGTATTGACTAAAGAAAAAAAAGATTTAAACTTTCAGGAAGGATTAAATACACCTTATACTTTAATTGTACAAACCGTATGGATTTATCCGGGCTGGGATGCGGGAATTATGAAGCAGCCTGCAAAAGTAACTACCAATTTGAAATTTGTGGAAACAGCTAATAAATCAAATGTTTTATTGGAAATTACCAGCGAAGAAGCTCCGGGTGATCAATGGGGAAGTAATTTCAGCAACGAATCAAGAATTGGTGAAGGTTTCGCCAAAACAGCAAAATCGATGTCTAAGCTTATAGCAAAAAAAGCTTATAAATAAAAAAAAGCCCTGATTATTCAGGGCTTTTTTCTTTTTGCATATTTAATAAATACGCCATATTTGCGATCACGTGATCGTGTTTCTTAACAAAAGGGTTTTCTTCATTCCAAACATATCCTGCTAATACCGAACATATTTTTTCTTTTACTTCAGGATTTTCCGGCTGATGGAAGAATAAAGTCTGTAGATTTCCTGTGTACCACTCTTGTACGTATGTTGTGAAAACAGCAATACCTCGTTTCATATATTGTGTAAATTCAACCTCCCAGTCAACAGGAATTCTCTGCGATTCTTTAAGGTATAATTTTGCTGCCAGCATTCCGGACTCGGTTGCAAAAGCTACTCCAGATGAGAAAACAGGATCTAAGAATTCTGAACTATTTCCTGTTAAAGCAAAACCATCGCCGTACATTCTTTTTACCGCTCGCGAATAATTCTCCAGTTTTACAGGCTCAAACAAAAATTCTGTACCCTCAAATCTCTTAATGTAATAATCTGATAGCTGAATAGCGTTTTTTAAAGCCTCGGCATTATCTTTATTTTCTGAAAGCGAATTAATAAAATCTGTAGGACCAACAACTCCCAAACTCGTATTTCCATTAGAAAAAGGAATTACCCAAAGCCACACTTCGGTTTCCAGAATATCAAAAGAAATTTGAGTTCCCTCTTCACCTTCTTCTCTGTTAATATCTTTTACATGCGTAAAAATAGAAGAATGCGGATCTA
The DNA here is from genome assembly GCF_001879205.1 of Flavobacterium johnsoniae. Taxonomy (GTDB): domain Bacteria; phylum Bacteroidota; class Bacteroidia; order Flavobacteriales; family Flavobacteriaceae; genus Flavobacterium; species Flavobacterium johnsoniae_A. Next base: position 298,543 of record NZ_MLFK01000005.1, on the reverse strand, counting down.
ATTTCGAAGGCGTATCCAAATCTAAAAGTCTTGGAAGAACACGACCATAACCGCTTGAATCGATAATGAATTTAGCGTGAATCTCTTTTAAATTCCCGTCTTTATCTTTTACAATTGTTTTAGAGTTTTTTCCTTCGAAAGAAACTTCCAGAACCTCTGTTTCAAATTCCAGATCAACACCTTTGCGAACTACTTCCTGAGCCATTGTATTGTCAAAATCAGCGCGAGGCACCTGCCAGGTCCAATCCCAGCCTTTGCCAAATTTCTTGCTGAAATCAAAAACACAAATTTCTTCTCCTCTTATAAATCGTGCGCCCAGTTTTTTTTCAAAATTCATTGCATCAAGAGCATCAAACAATTCTGCCTCTGCAAAATGGTCCATTACCCTTGGAATTAAGCTTTCCCCCACAACCAATCTTGGGAATTTTTGTTTTTCTACAACTTTTACCTTTACATTATTTTTATGAAGATACGATGCAGACACGCATCCTGATGGTCCTGCACCTATCACTAAAACATCTACAAACTCCTTGGTCATAATAAAAATATTATCAATTATTAAACTACATTTGCCATCATCAAAATAACTACAATTATTTTGATAAATAAAATTAAATTAGCACAATCAAAACCGATTTAATGAATACAATTAATGAATATTTAAGTTTAGCAGAATTCGAAGACATAATCTTTGGAAATCAAAAAGTTACAATTAGCGATGTTGTTTTAAACCGAGTAAACGAAAGCTTTAATTTCCTAAAAGAATTTTCTGGAAACAAAGTAATTTATGGCGTAAACACTGGCTTTGGCCCAATGGCGCAATATAGAATTAAAGAGTCTGACCAAATTCAGCTTCAGTATAATTTAATCCGCAGCCACTCATCAGGAACCGGAAAACCATTAAGCCCAGTTTGTGCAAAAGCAGCAATTCTGGCTCGCTTAAATACACTTTCATTAGGAAATTCAGGCGTTCATCCGTCAGTAATTAACTTAATGTCTGAACTTATTAATAGAGATATCACTCCTTTAATCTTTGAACACGGCGGTGTTGGTGCCAGCGGTGACTTAGTACAGCTTTCGCATTTAGCTTTAGTTTTAATTGGCGAAGGCGAAGTTTTTTATAAAGGCGAAAGAAGACCAACTCCCGAAGTTTTTGAAATTGAAGGTTTAAAACCAATTCAGGTTGAAATTAGAGAAGGTTTGGCATTAATCAACGGAACATCAGTAATGACCGGAATTGGTGTTGTAAATGTGTATCACGCTAAAAAACTTTTAGATTGGTCCTTAAAATCGTCTTGTGCCATAAACGAACTGGTTCAGGCTTATGATGATCATTTTTCTGAAGAATTAAACCAAACAAAACGTCATAAAGGACAGCAGGAAATAGCTGCAAAAATGCGTCAAAATCTTTCTGACAGTACTTTAATCCGTAAAAGAGAAGACCATTTATATTCTGGTGAAAATACCGAAGAAATCTTTAAAGAAAAAGTTCAGGAATATTATTCATTAAGATGCGTTCCTCAAATTTTAGGACCGGTTTTAGAAACAATCAACAACGTTGCTTCTATCCTGGAAGACGAATTTAACTCGGCAAACGATAACCCAATTATCGACGTAAAAAATAAACACGTTTACCATGGAGGAAATTTCCACGGAGATTATATCTCACTTGAAATGGATAAACTGAAAATCGTAATTACCAAATTAACGATGCTGGCAGAACGTCAATTGAATTATTTATTAAATTCAAAAATCAACGAAATTCTTCCTCCATTCGTAAACTTAGGAACATTAGGATTTAATTTCGGAATGCAGGGCGTTCAGTTTACTGCAACCTCAACAACTGACGAAAGCCAGATGTTATCAAACCCAATGTATGTACACAGTATCCCAAACAACAATGACAATCAGGATATTGTAAGCATGGGAACAAATGCAGCAGTTATTACCTCAAAAGTAATCGAAAACTCTTTTGAAGTTTTAGCTATCGAAATGATTACAATCGTTCAGGCAATTGATTATTTGGGTCAAAAAGATAAAATTTCATCAGTAACCAAAAAATGGTACGATGACGTTCGCAATATAATTCCGGAATTTAAGGAAGATCAGGTAATGTATCCTTTTGTTCAAAAAGTAAAAGATCATTTGATCAACAATTAAAAATCAATATAAAAATATGCCCCAAATAGTTTTAGCTTTTTAATCATTAAACATTGAATTTTAAAATCATGAAAAAGACACTTATTTTTTTGCTGCTAGTAAGTATTCAATTTGTTAATAGTCAAGAACTGGCATTAGTTAAAAAGAATTCAAAAATTGGATATATTTCCAAAGACGGATCTTTTAAAATCGAACCTCAATACAAATCTGCCAAAAGTTTTTCTGAAGGTTTAGCTGCTGTTGAAAATGGCGGCAAATGGGGATTTATCGATACAAAAGGAAACTGGACCATTCAGGCTTCTTTTGATGATGCCAAAGATTTTAACAGCGGTATTGCAATTGTAAAAAAAGATAAGGAGTGGGTTTATATTGATAAAAAAGGTGAAATTCAAAAAGCTCCGACAACCGAAAAATTATTCGATTTTAATAATGGAGTTGCTTTTATCAGACAAAACAATAAAGTTGGTTTGATTAACAACAAAATGGCGGTGGTTTTAGAACCAAAATACGATCAGATAAAACCTTTTGAAAATGGTTATGCCAGAGTAGAACTAAATAAAAACTGGGGAATTATAAATACTGATGGAAAAGAATTAGTTGAGCCTGCTTATGCCGAGATTGGAAACTATTTCAAAAACACAACCTGGGCCAGAAAAGATAAAACTTTTGGATTAGTAAGCGGCGGGAAATTTATTCCGGTTGACGGAGCCGAAAAAATCTGGGATTTTGAAACACAAGATTTGACTTTTGCCAAAAAGAACGGAAAAATTGGATACATCGATTTAAAAGGAAACTGGGCGATTCTTCCTATTTATGATAAAGGTAAAGCTTTCTCAAAAAATTTAGCACCTGTTTTAGTTGGAAAAAAATGGGGATTTATTAATCCAAAAGGAGAATTTGCTATTGAACCAACTTACAGCGATGCAGAAGTTTTTAGTTCAAACGGCCTGGCTCCGGTAAAAGAAAGCAATTGGGGATTTATCAACGAATCTGGAAAACTAGTAATTCCAACTCAATACGGTATCACTACAAATGCCATTATTGCGATGTTTACACAACAGGACAAAGGATTTATTGATGGTGTTGCCAGAGTAAAAAACGAAGGAAAATGGGGATTTCTTAAACCAGACGGAACTGTACTAAGCAACCAATGGTTTGAAAACGCTGAATTATTCTCAAAATCGGCAGAAAAAAATCAGCCCGTAGAAATAGCGGCAGAAAAACCCAAACAAGAAGTAAAAGCAACAGCTAAACCAGCAGCAAAATCAACTGCAAAACCAGCGGCTAAAAAGAAGAAATAATTTTTATCGCCGGCAAAAAATCAAATTTACATAAATGAAAACGTCTATAAATAAAGACGGAAACATTTACGACCAATAAAAATAAAATTTACATAGATGAAATGTGTATTAGTAACAGGCGGTTCGAGAGGAATTGGAAGTGCTGTTTGTAAAAAATTAGCCGTTGAATCTAATTATCATATTCTGATTAATTATCATTCAAACAAAACTGCTGCTGAAGAAACACTTCAGGAAATACAAAAATTAGGAGCAACAGGAGAAATTTTAGGTTTTGATGTTGCCAATTTTGAGCAGGTTCAAAACGTTTTAACACAATGGCAGGAAGCAAATCCTGACGCAATTGTGGAAGCAATTGTAAACAATGCCGGAATTACAAAAGACGGTCTTTTTATGTGGATGACTCCCGAAGACTGGAACGGTGTTGTAAACACAAGCTTAAACGGATTTTTTAATGTAACGCAGTTTTTTATTCAAAAAATGCTTCGCAATAAATATGGCCGAATCGTTAATATGGTTTCGGTTTCCGGAGTAAAAGGAACGGCAGGGCAAACCAATTATTCAGCAGCAAAAGGCGCAATCGTTGCCGCTACAAAAGCATTGGCACAAGAGGTTGCAAAACGTAATATAACCGTAAATGCTGTTGCGCCCGGTTTTATTAGAACTGATATGACAAGTGAGCTTGACGAAAAGGAATTATTAAAGCTGATTCCGGTAAATCGTTTTGGCGAAGCCGAAGAAGTAGCAGATTTGGTAAGCTTTTTGATTTCTAAAAAATCGAGCTATATTACCGGAGAAATTATCAATATAAACGGAGGAATATATTCGTAAAATCTAACACATAGAAACATAGGTTTTATTTGCAAAAAGAATAGTTAAAAAAGAAATACATTTCTTTCACATAGAGAACTATGTTTATTAAAATGAGTGAAACCTCTTTTTTGAGTTTACAAAAACTATGTTTCTATGTGTTTAAAAAATTACAATTTAAGGACAAAAATTACTTTGAAAGACGATGAATAGAAGAGTGGTAATTACTGGAATGGGAATTTATTCTTGCATCGGAACTTCTTTAGATGAAGTAAAAGAATCTTTATACCACGGAAAATCGGGTATTAAATTTGATTCTGAACGAAAAGAATTTGGATTTCAATCAGCCCTGACCGGAATGGTTCCTAAAGCTGATTTAAAAAATTTATTGACACGCAGACAGCGTATGAGCATTGGTGAAGAAACCGAGTATGCGTATATGGCAACTATCGAAGCATTGAAAAATGCCAATATCGACGACGCTTTTTTTGAAAATCGCGAAGTAGGAATTATGTACGGAAACGACAGTGTTTCTAAAGCTATTATTGATGCTACAGATATTGTTCGCGAGAAAAAAGACACCGCTTTAATTGGTTCAGGAGCTATTTTTAAGTCGATGAATTCTACGGTTACAATGAATCTTTCAACGATTTTTAAGCTTCGAGGTATTAATTTAACCGTAAGTGCGGCTTGTGCGAGCGGTTCACATTCTATCGGATTGGCTTATTTTTTAATAAAAAGCGGTTTTCAGGATATTATCATTACCGGCGGAGCACAGGAAATTAATAAATATGCCATGAGCAGTTTTGACGGATTGGGCGTTTTTTCTAACAGAGAAAATGATCCTGAAAAAGCGTCAAGACCTTTTGATGCTGACCGCGACGGATTAATTCCGAGTGGCGGAGGTGCTACTTTAATTCTGGAAAGTTACGAATCTGCCATTGCAAGAGGTGCCACAATTATTGCCGAAGTTTCCGGCTACGGATTTTCGTCAAATGGAGGACATATTTCGACTCCAAATGTCGAAGGACCAGCCACAGCAATGAAAAGAGCACTCGACGATGCTAAACTAAATGCATCGGATATCGAATATATAAATGCACACGCAACCTCAACTCCGGTTGGCGATGCAAACGAAGCCAAAGCGATTTTCGAAGTTTTTGGTGAGAAAAATCCTTATGTAAGTTCTACAAAATCAATGACGGGCCACGAATGCTGGATGGCCGGAGCAAGCGAAATTATCTACTCTATCATTATGATGCAGCACGATTTTATTGCGCCTAACATCAATTTAGAAAATCCAGACGAAGATGCTTCAAAATTAAATTTAGTTAAAACTACGTTAAACAAAAAATTTGACATATTTTTGTCCAATTCTTTCGGTTTCGGAGGAACCAACTCTGCGTTGGTGGTTAAAAAGTTTAAATTGAACGATGAATAAAGAAGAGATTATAGCAAAAATTAATGGTTTTTTAGTTGATGAATTTGAAGTAGACAATGACGACATTGAACCAAATGCTAATTTAAAAGATACACTTGGATTAGATAGTTTAGATTATGTTGATTTGGTAGTTTCGATAGAATCTAACTTTGGTGTAAAACTTGTAGAGGCAGACTTTGTTGGAATTTCTGATTTTCAAAGTTTCTACGACCTTATTGAAACCAAATTAAAAGCCAAAACAGCTTAATGAGTCAATGGGATGGCAAATCAAAAGGAACTGTTTTAGGTTATAGAATATTCGTTTTTTTGATTAAAAAAGCGGGTGTAAAATCTGCTTATGCTTTACTTTATTTTGTTGCCTCTTATTACTTTTTATTTTTAAAGAAAAGCAATCGTGCTATTTTTTATTATTTTAAGGAAAGGCTGCAATACTCCAATTTCAAATCCAAAAAAATGGTTTTCAAAAGTTACTACACTTTTGGACAAACTATTATTGATAAAATTTCCATTTCGGCTGGTCTTCGAAACAAATTCACTTATGAGTTTGACGGAATCGAAATTCTGAAAAACCTCTTGGCCGAAAAAAAAGGCGGGGTTTTAATCAGCGCGCACATGGGTAATTTTGAAATTGCAGAACATTTCCTGGGCGACATCGATCTTAATTTCCAAATCAATTTGGTTACAACAGATCTAGAACATTCGGCCATTAAAAATTATCTGGAAAGCGTTACGCAAAAACCAACGGTAAAATTTATCATTATCAAAGAAGATTTGTCTCATATTTTTGAGATCAATGCTGCTTTGGCTAATAACGAATTAGTTTGTTTTACAGGCGATCGCTATTTTGAAGGCACTAAATCTCTTTCTGAAAACCTTTTGGGCAAAGAAGCCAATTTCCCTGCAGGTCCTTTTTTAATTGCATCACGGTTAAAAGTTCCGGTTGTGTTTGTTTATGTTATGAAAGAGCCAAATTTACATTATCATTTATATGCCAGAGAAGCCGCTGTAAAGCACCGCGACGAAAAAGCACTGCTGAAAGAATATGTAAAAAGTGTAGAAAGCATCATAAAAAAATATCCGCTGCAATGGTTTAATTATTTCGATTTCTGGAATGATTTAAAAGGTGCATAGATACAAAGGTGCGAAGGCTCAAAAGTGCAAGTTTTTTTTGAAGAAATAGTCTGCGTTAATCATTTTATCTGTGGCAAAAAAATCTTGTAATTCGCGGCAAACCCTTCATCCCGTAAACAAGAAAATCCGTTTAAATAAATTTACTTATTTTTGTCCGCAACCAAAGCAGACAAACCTAATGAAAAATGTTCTCGTTATTTATTATTCTCAATCAGGGCAGTTAGAAACCATTGCGCAAAACATCGCAAAACCGTTTCTAAATTCAGAGAATATAAATGTAACTTTTCACGAAATTCAACTAGAAAAACCATTCCCTTTTCCTTGGGATAAAAATTCTTTTTTTGATGCCTTTCCAGAATCTTTTTTACAGATCCCGACAGCATTAAAACCAGTTCCTGAAGAGATTTTAAACACAAAATTCGATTTAGTCCTTTTCCACTATCAAGTTTGGTATTTATCGCCCTCTATCCCTGTCAACTCTTTTTTAAAAAGTGACGACGCCAAAAAAATCCTCAACAATACGCCGGTAGTAACCATCAGCGGTTCGAGAAATATGTGGATTATGGCACAGGAAAAAATCAAAACTTTGCTAAAAGAAGCCAATGCACAATTAGTTGGCAATGTAGCTTTAGTAGATCGTGTAGGAAATTTAATCAGTGTTATTACAATTGTAGAGTGGATGTTTTCCGGAGTTAAGAAAAAATATTTAGGTATTTTTCCTCTACCGGGAGTTTCAGAAAAGGATATTCAGGAATCTCCAAAATTTGGAGAAGTAATTTTAGAAGCATTTAATGAAAACAATTTACAGCATTTACAGCCCAAATTAGTGGCCATTGACGCTGTAAAGATTAGTCCCTATTTAGTGACTGTTGACAAAACTGCCAATAAAATTTTCAATAAATGGTCAAACCTTATTTATAAAAATCAAAAAAACCGAAAACAGCTTCTAAAAGTATTTAATGTTTATTTATTCCTTGCGATTTGGTTAATCTCACCAATAGTGTATATATTGCACCTTATTTCCTACCCCTTTAAATTAAACACCATAAAAAGAGAAACTCAGTATTATCAAGGAGTTTAGAAAGAGAATTTTAGATTATGTTTGAAGTATATATCACAAAAGCTGCAAAATATTTGCCAAACGAAGCTGTTTCAAATGAAGAAATGGAAGCTTACTTGGGCCTTATCAACGATACTGCCTCTAAGGCAAGACGTATTATTTTGCGCAACAACAAAATTACAAGCCGTTATTATGCTGTTGACAAAACAGGAAAAAGCACACACAGTAATGCCGAATTAACACGAAATGCTATTTTGCCGTTGTTCGACGAAAATTTTACGCCTCAGGATTTAGAAGTACTTTCATGCGGAACCTCAACTCCGGATATTTTTCTGCCTTCGCATGCCGCGATGGTTCATGGTCTGCTAAAAAATAAATCGGTAGAATTAAACTCTTCAACAGGAGTTTGCTGTGCCGGAATGAACTCTCTTAAATTTGGTTTTCTTTCGGTAAAATCTGGAAATTCAAAAAATGCAATCTGCACAGGATCAGAAAAAGTTTCTACCTGGCTGAATGCTCAAAAATACAATCACGAAGCCGACAATTTAAAAACACTTGAAGAACAGCCTATCATAGCTTTCAAAAAAGATTTTTTACGCTGGATGTTATCTGACGGTGCCGGTGCTTTTTTATTAGAAAATGAACCAAAAGGAGCAATTTCTCTAAAAATAGAATGGATGGAAGCTTTTTCGTATGCTTACGAATTAGAAACCTGCATGTATGCCGGAGGTGATAAATTAGAAAACGGAGAAATCAAATCATGGAGCGATTATGCACCGGAACAATGGTTAAACGAATCTGTTTTTTCTATCAAACAAGATGTAAAATTGTTAGATGAGTTTATCCTGTCAAAAGGTGCCGAAAGCATGAAAGATGCCATGGATAAAAACAATATCAAATCTGAAGATGTCGATTATTTTATTCCTCACGTTTCTTCTAACTTTTTTGTTGAAGGATTGAAAAAAGGATTAAATGAAAAAGGCATCGGAATGACTGATGATAAATGGTTTATGAATCTTTCAAGAGTAGGGAATGTTGGTTCTGCCTCTATTTACCTTGCTCTAGAAGAATTAATGAATTCAGGAAACCTGAAAAAAGGAGATCATATTCTTTTATCAGTTCCGGAAAGTGGAAGATTTTCTTTCGCCTATGCGTATTTAACTGTATGCTAATGGACGTTTTACTTTTAGAAAAAGAAGCTGTCGAGAATTTATTACCGCAAAAGTTTCCTTTTGTAATGGTAGACAGCATGCTTTCTTATAGTGAAACCTCATTAGTTTCTGGTTATACAATTAAAAGTGACAATATTTTTTTTGACAGTAATGCCTTTTTAGAAGCGGGTTTAATTGAGCACATGGCTCAATCTGTGGCGCTGCATACGGGTTATCAGTTCTTTTTAAGAAACGAAACAGCCCCAACGGGTTACATTGGTTCTATTAAAGAAATTGAAATTAAAAAGCTGCCAAAAATTAACGATACAATCCAGTCAACGGTAACTATTCTGCAGGAATTTGCCGGAATTACTTTGGTGGATATTGTTACGACATTAAACAATGAAGAAATTGCAAACGGACAAATGAAAACCGTTTTAGCCAAATAATATAGATTTTGAATACCGGAGTTGACATACAAAATTATTTACCGCACCGAGCACCAATGCTTATGGTAGATTTAATTCTGGAAATTGATGCCAGCTTTGTAGAAACCATTTTCCTGATAAAAGAAGACAATATTTTTGTTCAAAATAATGTTTTTATCGAAGCGGGTTTAATCGAAAATACGGCGCAGACCTGTTCGTCTATTGTTGGAAAAAAATACTTTTTTGACGAAAACGGAACAGAAAATGAAAACGTAAATGTAATTGGATTTATCAGTGCCTTAAAAAATGTAAAAATTCATTCGCTGCCAAAAGTCGGCGATACTATAATTACCAAAGCAAATTTAGTTTCAAAATTCGCTGGCGACGATTACACTTTATGCACGATGAGCTGTCAAAGCTCAGTCGAAGACCAGATACTCTTAGAATGCGAAATTAACTTGTTCATTCAAAAAACAGTTTCGGTTGAATAGTTCAAAAAAAATCATTTTACATCTTGTAATCCGAATCGGAATTTTGATTCTTTTACTTGGTTTGGTTTTCTTATTTTGGCATTTTACCTATGACCCTCATAAATATTGTGACGAAAGCGGACACAAACATGTCGATGGCGGTTTAGGATTTTTTATCCTGCTATTTTTGATAACACAAATGTTTTATTTGGCATTACTAATAGAAATGATTTATTTATTTGTAAAGAAAAACAGAATTTTAGCTTTCGCAAATCTGGGATTTTTAATAATTAGTTTATGTATAGTTTCAGTCTGTATGTTTCTAATAAATTAAATTAGCAATATGGAAAAAGACAAAGTACCTCAGGATAAAAGCAACTTAACGAAAAATAATGTCAAAGAGCTTTTATATGCAACAGATGAAAATGGCAATTATACCACAACCTTAAGTACAGGCTGGGAACCCAAAACAATTGCTCTTTCTAATTCTATTGATGAAATAAACGAACGTATTGCCGAGGCAAAAGCACAAGTAGAAAATGGAGAAGTAAGCCCAATCTGCTATTATATGGAAGTAAACAAAATGGATCTTACCATTTTATCCAGTTATGTCGGCATGTGGAAATGGCGCGTAAAAAGACATTTTAAACCTGCTGTTTTTGCTAAATTAAGCGATTCTATTTTGAATAAATACGCCGCTGCTTTTGAAATTTCTATAACCGAATTAAAAAACTTTAAAACAGATTAATGCAAGTTACTTTTACACATCACCAATCTGCTCACTGTGAAAATGGAGTAGCATCGAATCTGTTAAAAAACAACAGACTCAACATTAGCGAACCAATGGTTTTTGGTATCGGTTCCGGGCTTTTCTTCGTGTATTTACCTTTTATAAAAGTTAATTATGCACCAGCGATAAGTTACAGGACTTTGCCTGGGCAGATTTTTAATAAAGTCGCAACCCGTTTAAACCTAAAAATAAAAAGACAAAAATTTTCTTCTGCAGCAAATGCAAACAAAGCTTTGGATGAAAATTTAAAAAATAATATCCCAACCGGATTACAAGTTGGTGTTTACAATTTAAGTTATTTTCCAGACGAATATCGTTTTCATTTCAACGCACACAATTTAGTTGTTTACGGAAAAACGGAAACCGATTATTTAATCAGCGATCCTGTTATGGAAACCGTAACGACATTAACACATGAAGAATTAGATAAAGTACGTTTTGCAAAAGGAGCTTTTGCGCCACGCGGCCAAATGTATTATCCAATTCAAATTCCAAATGAAGTCGATTTAAAAAGTGCTATCATAAAAGGAATAAAAAATACCTGCCGTGATATGCTGGCACCAATGCCAATTGTAGGTGTTCGAGGGATCAAATTTGTATCAAAACAAATTAGGAAATGGCCCGTAAAACACGGCACCAAAAAAGCCAATCATTATCTGGCACAAATGGTTCGTATGCAGGAAGAAATTGGAACTGGAGGCGGTGGTTTCCGTTTTATTTATGCCGCATTTTTACAGGAAGCTTCGGTTATTTTAAATAATGAAGAATTAAAAGATCTTTCTAAGGAAATGACCAAAATTGGCGATTCATGGCGTGACTTTGCGGTTGAAGCTTCTCGAATTTATAAAAACAGAAGTGCCAAAGAAGACGCCTACAACACCATTGCCGATGAACTTTTGGACATTGCCAATAGAGAAGAAATCTTTTTTAAGAAACTAAAAAAAGCCATCAGCTAGATATTTTGCAATCCATAATTAAAATAGAATCCCTTTCGAAAAAGTACAAAGATGCCGACCAGTATTCTTTGAACGATGTTTCGCTAACTATAAATGAAGGAGAAGTTTTTGGTCTTCTGGGTCCAAATGGTGCCGGAAAAACAACCTTAATTTCAATGCTCTGCGGTTTGGTAAAACCAACATCCGGTCATTTTACAATTGACGGTTTAGACTATCAGCATCATTCTTCAAAAATTAAAAAAATCATAGGCGTTGTTCCTCAGGAATATGCCTTATACCCTACTCTTACAGCAAGAGAAAACCTGCATTATTTTGGAAGTATGTATGGCTTAAAAGGTTCCGATTTAAAAGATAAAGTAATTGAAACTTTAGATCTTTTGGGTTTACTGAAATTTGCTGATAAACGGGTAGAAACCTTTTCGGGAGGTATGAAACGCCGTGTAAATCTGATTGCCGGAATTCTGCATAAACCAAAAGTTTTATTTTTAGATGAGCCAACCGTTGGTGTTGATGTTCAGTCTAAAAATGCCATTATAGATTACCTGAAAGTGTTGAACCAAAACGGAACCACTATTATTTATACTTCACATCATTTGGCTGAAGCCGAAGATTTCTGTACCAATCTTGCTATTTTGGACCGGGGCAGAATTTACGCTAAAGGAACACCTTCAACTTTAATTAATTCTGTTGAAGATGCCCGAAATCTCGAAGACGTTTTTATTTCATTAACCGGTAAAGACTTGAGAGATGCTATATAAAATTTGGATGTCCGTCGTAAAAGAATTTTTACTGCTTAAACGCGATTTAGGCGGCTTGATTATTCTTTTTATAATGCCATTGGTTTTGGTCATTACCGTTACGTTAATTCAGGACAGCACTTTTAAAAAAGTCAGTGATTCTAAAATTCCAATTTTATTGGTAGATAACGACAAAGGTTCTGTTTCAAAAACTGTTTTTGATAATTTAGAAAAAAGCGATTTATTCAGCGTTGTAACTCAGATCGACAATAAAACCATTACCGAAGATGCTGCACGTGAAAACGTTTACAAAGGAAAATTTCAATTAGCCATTGTAATCCCTAAAAATTTAAGTTCTGATTTACAGGCCAAAGTTGATCAAAATGTCGAAAAAATTGTCAGCAGTTTAGGCATGACAGATAGTACTGCAGCCAGCGAACCTCAACGAATTATAAAAGAAAAAGAAGTCAAACTTTATTTTGATCCGGCAGTTCAAATGAGTTTCAAAAATGCGGTCATGAGTTCTATCGACAAAATGATTTCACAGATTGAAACCAAATCGATTTACACGACTTTTCAAAATCAATTAGGAGAAGGAACTACTGATTTTGAACAAAAAAGTTTCATTTCATTTAAAGAGATAATTCCGAAAATAAACAATAAAGAAGTTCGTCCAAATTCGGTGCAGCATAACGTTCCGGCCTGGACACTTTTTGCGATATTTTTTATCGTTATTCCGTTATCAATCAATATTGTAAAAGAAAAATCACAGGGAACCTTTGTTCGCTTAAGAACCAATCCGGTTTCTAATTTAATTGTGATTATTGGAAAAACCATTACTTACTCGATCATCTGCATGATTCAGTTTTATATGATGGTTGCTGTTGCGGTATTTTTATTTCCATCCATCGGACTTCCTTCTTTAAATATCGAAGGACATTTAGCCTTGATGAGCGTTGTAGCTTTATTTTCAGGTTTTGCTGCAATTGGATTCGGAATTTTATTAGGAACCGTTGCCAGTACACAAGAACAATCAGCTCCGTTTGGTGCCACAAGTGTGATTATTTTAGCCGCAATTGGAGGTGTTTGGGTTCCGGTTTTTGCAATGCCGAAAATCATGCAGATAATTGCCAAATCATCTCCTATGAATTGGGGATTAGATGCTTTTTATGACGTTTTACTTCGTAACGTTTCTTTCCTTGAAATCATCCCAAAAATAAGTTTGTTATTTTTGTTTTTCATTATCACAACAGCCATTGCATTATTTTATGACAAAAAGAAAAGAACAGTATAACGAAGCCACAGATTTAACCGTTTCTCACGAAATCAGAATTCGTTTTAACGAAACTGATCCGCTTGGAATCGTTTGGCACGGCAATTATATTACCTATTTTGAAGATGGACGAGAAGCTTTTGGCCGTAAACACGGACTTACTTATTTAGACATAGGAAATACCGGCTACACAACGCCGATTGTAAAATCAAAATGCGAACATAAATTGTCTTTGCGCTACGGCGATGTTGTTACCATCGAAACAACTGTGGTAGACACGCCCGCAGCCAAAATGATTTACCGTTTTAAAATTATTGATGATAAAGGCGAAGTCGCTTGTACTGGAGAAACTGTTCAGGTTTTTTTAGATAAAGAAGGAAATCTAATGCTTACGAATCCTCCTTTTTATGAGGAATGGAAAAGAAAAGTAGGATTGTTGAAATAGAACACAAATTTCACGAATTAGCACGAATTAAAAAAGAAAATATTCTATTTAAATCCGCTTAAATCTACAAAATATGTGTTCAAAAAAATTAAACACATAGAATCATAGAATTTAAAAGGGAATAAAAGAATTAAATAAAATCAAGATTTTACACATAGCTATGTTTGTTTAAACAAATGAAATGTCTTTTTCAAGCAAACTGAACTATGCATCTATGTTAAAAAAATACTGCAAGGTTTTGTCCCAAAGCATCGGGATTGCAGAAGAGAAATTAAGAATAACAAAATGATAAGAGAAATATACATCACAGAAACAAATTGTATCACGCCCTTAGGTTTTGATGTTGAGTCCAATATCGAAGCGATTCTTCGTGGTGATTCTGGTATCCAGCTGCACAATGATATTTCTTTGATGCCGAATTCATTTTATGCTTCAATCATTTCTGATGAAAAAATAAACACTGCTTTTTCAAAAATCAGTACCGAAACCCAATATTCCCGTTTAGAGAAAATGATGATTTTGGCTTTAGAGCCGATTATCAAAAATGCTGGAGTTGAATTCAATTCAAAAACAGCTTTTATTCTTTCTACCACAAAAGGAAATGTTACGGCTTTAAAAGACAATTCTGAGGAAAGTTTTAATAACGCACATTTAGATGTTTTAGCAAAAAATGTTGCCGATTTCTTCCAATTTAAAACACAGCCAATCGTTGTTTCAAATGCCTGCGTTTCTGGAATTTTGGCCGTTTCAATTGCTAAAAGAATGATTCAGTCTGAGTTGTATGACCATGTTTTTGTTGTGGCCGGCGACGAAGTTTCAGAATTTGTTTTGTCTGGATTTAATGCCTTCCAGGCGATGAGTGATCTGCCTTGTAAACCGTATTCTAAAAATAGAACTGGTGTAAGTTTGGGCGAAGCTGTGGCAGCTGTTTTAATTTCGGCGGAAGCCAAAAATGCCAAAATAAAAGTAATTGGAGACAGTTCGATAAACGATGCGAATCATATTTCGGGGCCTTCAAGAACGGGCGAAGGCTTGTTCAGAAGTATTCAAAATGCTTTGAAAGAAGCACAAATCGAACCCAATAAATTAGATTATATTTCAGCACACGGAACCGCAACACCATTCAACGACGAAATGGAAGCCATTGCTTTCAGCCGTTTGGGTTTACAAAATGTTCCAGTAAATAGTTTGAAAGGATTTTACGGTCATACATTAGGCGCTTCGGGATTGTTAGAAACGGTAATCGCTATTGAATCTACGAATCAAAATACACTTTTTGAATCAAAAGGTTTTGATGAAATTGGCGTGAGTGAGATGATAAATGTTATTGAGAAAAATGAAGAGGCGGCTATTGAGTATTTTTTGAAGACGGCTTCTGGATTTGGAGGTTGTAATACGGCGGTTGTTTTTGAAAAAGTATAATGAGAAATTTGAAAAATTTAGATATCAAGAAAAGTATTGCCAAAAATAAACTTGTTTATTCTGAAAGCTGGTTTGATATATTTGACACCATACTTCTTTTTGTGTTTTTTAGCTTTGGATTTATTTGTCCTTTTTTAGTTTATTACGATCCATATCGAGATCATTCAAAAACCGGAAGCGAATATTATATTCTGTTTTTTGGAAGCCTCTTTTTTGTCTATGCAATTTATCGAAAGGCAACTGAAAAACATCTTACAAAAATTATAAGCAAATATGACGCTGAAAAAAACAGAACAATTATTACTGAATATTGTAAGAAATTAGGGTTTGAGAGAGCTGCAAATTCAAAAGATATAATAATTTATAACAAATCAGACTCTTTCGGAAGTAGTTCTTTATATCAATCCAGCAGGATATTTATTCTAGACAAAAATAACATTTATATAACAATGCTTAAAAAAGGTTATAAAACAAATTTTCCTGTTCTTTTTTAACATTTACTTTTAAAAGCCGACATTAAAAAATTATGTTCTTAAAATAACAATGACTCAAAATAAAACAAACATACAATCCTATATCACCATACAAAACAACGAAATTGTTTTGAACGGAACTTCTGTATTCAAAATTGAACCAACAGATTTTGCCGATTTCTCTAAACAAGTATACCGTAATTTTGAAATGCAATATCCAAAGTTTTTCAAAATGGATGCTTTGAGCAAACTGGCTTTCTTAGGATCAGAATTGCTTTTGAGTCCGATAACTTCAAATGAAGAGGAAAATAATATTGCTTTGGTTTTGGCTAATAAATCCTCAAGTTTAGATACCGATGTAAAATATCAGGAATCGATTTTAGACAAAGAAAACTATTTTCCGAGTCCTGCTGTTTTTGTGTATACACTGCCAAATATTTGTCTGGGCGAAATAAGTATTCGTCATCAGCTGAAAAGTGAAAATTCTTTCTTTATATTTGATGCCTTTAACACTGAATTCATGTCGAATTATTCGAATATTCTTTTGAATACAAATAAGGCAGATACGGTTTTGTGCGGCTGGGTAGAATTTTTTAATGACAGTTATAAAGCGTTTCTTTGCACGATAAGCAAAGAAGAAAATACAAATTATAAAAACGAGACTATCAATACATTATACAATAAATAATCATGGAAGCATTAAAAGAAGAATTGAAAAACAAAATTATTACTACTCTAAATCTTGAAGATATCGCAGTTGAAGACATTGCTGATAACGATCCTTTGTTTGGAGATGGTTTAGGTTTAGACTCGATTGATGCACTTGAATTGATCGTGATTTTAGATAAAGATTACGGAATTAAATTAGTAGATCCGAAAGAAGGAAAAACAATTTTCCAGTCTATCGAAACTATGGCGGCGTACATCAGCGCTAACAGAACAAAGTAAGACTTACTTAGACTTGCTTAGATTTTTAGACTTCATAGACAGGAATAAAAAGTCCAATAATCTAAGAAGTCTGATATCTAAAAATCTAAGCAAGTCTAAAAATAAAATTCTAACAATCTAAGCAAGTCTAAATGAAAGGTGTTGCAATAACGGGAATGGGAATTATCTCTTCGATTGGAAATTCGGTTGAAGAAAATTATCATTCGTTAATCGAAAATAAAATTGGGATTTCCCGTATCTCCAATATTTCTACAGTTCATGCAGATGTTATTAAAGTGGGTGAAATCAAAAAAACCAACGATGATCTCATCGCCGAATTGAACTTAAACAGCGATAATAATTTTTCGAGAACCGCTATGATTGGTACTTTGGCAGCAAAACAAGCTGTTGAAAATGCCGGCATAACCTCAATTAACGAATTTAGAACGGGACTTATTTCGGCTACAAGCGTGGGCGGAATGGACATGACGGAGAAACATTATTACGATTATTTCGAAAAACCGGAACTTGTAAAATATATTACGTGTCATGATGGAGGCGATGTTGCAGAAAAAATTGCCGAAGAACTGGGTTTAAAAGGAATGGTTTCAACCATCAGTACGGCTTGTTCTTCTGCGGCAAATTCGATTATGCTGGGCGCCAGATTAATTAAAACCGGAAAACTGGACCGCGTTATTGTGGGCGGAGCTGATGCTTTATCTAAATTTACCATCAACGGATTTAAGACTTTGATGATTTTATCTGACGATTACAACAAACCTTTCGACAATAACCGAAAAGGATTAAACCTTGGAGAAGCAGCTGCTTTTTTGGTCTTAGAATCGGATGAGATTGTAGAAAAACAAAATAAAAAAGTGCTGGCAAGAGTTTCGGGTTACGGAAATGCAAATGATGCTTTTCACCAAACTGCTTCTTCAGAAAATGGAGACGGCGCTTATCTGGCGATGAAAAAAGCCTTTGAAGTTTCGGGTTTAAAACCTTCTGAAATTGATTACATCAACGTTCACGGAACGGCAACGCCAAATAACGATTTGTCTGAAGGAAGAGCTATACGCCGCATTTATGAAGACGAAAAAGTTCCGGATTTTAGCTCGACAAAACCTTTTACAGGACATACTTTAGCGGCTGCGGCGGCAATTGAAGCCGTTTACAGTGTTTTGGCAATCCAAAATAATGTTGTTTATCCGAATTTGAATTTTGAAACTCAAATGGAAGAATTTGATTTGACACCGCAGACTTCTCTAAAAAATAAAAATATCGAACACGTTTTGTCTAATTCTTTTGGATTTGGAGGAAATTGTTCAACCCTTATATTTTCAAAAAGCTAATGACAAAAAAAACATATATAAATGGAGTAGGCTGTATTTCGACTCAAAAAACATTTGATACTGTTTTTTTGGAAGAAGCCACTGTGAATCACGATGAAAATGTACTGGCAATCGTTTCGCCGGCATATAAAGAATATATTTCTCCGGCTGCCAGCCGCAGAATGGCAAAAGGAGTAAAAAATGGAATCGTAGCTTCGGCTTTGGCCATGAAAGATGCAAATGTCGAAAAAGTTGATGCCATTATTACAGGAACCGGTTTAGGATGCATCGAAGATTCTGAAAAATTCCTGAAAAGCATTTTAGATAATAAAGAAGAGTTTTTAACGCCAACTTCTTTTATCCAATCTACACATAATACCGTTGGTGCTCAGATTGCACTTTTACAGCAATGTAAAGGTTATAATTTTACGTATGTAAATGGGGCGGTTTCTTTTGAATCGGCACTTTTGGATGCTAAAATGCAGATTGAAGAAGATGAAGCCAATTCAATTTTAGTAGGTGGTGTAGATGAAAATGGTGATTATACAACTGCTCTTTTCAAATTAAACGGACGCATCAAAGCTGATAATGCATCGCCTTACGATGTTTTAACTTCAACTACAAGTGGAGCCGTTTATGGTGAAGGTGCTAGTTTTTTTGTTTTAGAAAACGAAAAAAAAGAAAACACATACGCTGAACTTTTGGATATTGCTATTGTAAATACGCTGGAAGAAAATGAAATTGAAACTGAAATTTCATCTTTTCTAAAATCTAATAATTTAGAAATTTCAGATGTTGATGTATTGGTTTTAGGTTTTGACGGAAACGCTGATTTCGAAAATTATTATAAAAATCTGGCTGAAAATACTTTCGCACAAACGCCTGTTTTGTATTACAAACATTTAAGCGGCGAGTATGATACGGCTTCAGCTTTTGCTTTTTGGATGGCTTCTAAAATTTTAAAAACACAGGAAATTCCTGAAATCATAAAAGTAAATTCGGTTACAAAACCAGCTTACAAAACCATTTTATTGTACAATCAATTAAACGGAAAAAATCATAGTTTTACGTTACTTTCAAAATGATAACGCATAAAAACATCTCGATATTTTTTATCTTTTTATTGCTTTTACTGCTTCTTTTGAATCTCTATATTGCAATAAATATATGGTGTTTTTTGGCTGTAATTTTTCTTTGGATTGGAATAAACGCTTTTGGTTCTTCCAGAATTTCTTCCAATTATCATGTAAAAGCTTTTTGTAATAATCCATTAGAAACAGAAAAAAAGATTGCGCTTACTTTTGATGATGGCCCAACTGAATTTACTTTAGAAGTTTTGGAACTTCTGAAAAAATACAATGCCAAAGCGGCTTTTTTCTGCATCGGGAAAAATATTGAAAAACATCCTAAAATTATCAAACAAATTATTGAAGAAGGGCATTTAGTTGGAAACCATTCCTACAGCCATTCAAAGTTTTTTGATTTTTATAATGCTGAACAAATAAAAACTGAAATCAAGAAAACAGATGAACTTCTGGAAAAATTCACCTCAAAAAAAATAAACTTTTTTCGTCCGCCCTACGGCGTTACAACACCATCGATCAGGAGGGCCTTAAAAATCACCGGACATAAAGTGATTGGCTGGAATATCCGTTCGCTTGACGGAGGGACAAAAAATCAGGAATTAATTTTCAGCCGAATTATAAAACGGGTTTCTCCCGGCGGAATCGTACTTTTGCACGACACGGCTCCACACTCTGTTTTGGTATTGGAACAGTTTTTGCAATTTTTAAAACAAAATCATTATGAAGTGATTTCGATTGAAGAACTTTTGAGTCTTAAAGCTTATGGAATTGGACGCTGATTAAACGGATTTTATTCAACCTATTGGTTTAATGATGATAGAATTAATTAAACACATAGAAACATAGATTTTATGTGTTGAAAAAGTAAATCAAAAAAAATAGTTTTTCAAACATAGTCCCGAAGCCTCGGGATATGTTAACGCAAGTGAAACGTCTTTTTTGAGTTCTATAATTCTATGCTTCTATGTGTTAAAATAATAATCTATGGCAATCATTTTAATCTGTGGCAAAAAATTTTAAAAAATATGAAAACTAAAATAGCACTACTAATTCTATTTATTTCAGGCAATTTGTTCGCACAGGAACAAAAAATGACCGATGCGGAGATTGCATCTTTTAAACAAGATGTAAATGTTGTGGCCAAAAAAATCAAAACTTTAAGTACCGATTTCGTTCAGTATAAACATTTGGATTTTTTATCAAAAGATATTGAAACTTCCGGAAAAATGGTTTTTAAAGAACCGGCACTTTTGCAATGGCAATATAAAAAACCATACAATTACAGCATTGTTTTCAAAAACGGCAAAATCCTGATTAACGACGAAGGAAAGAAAAGTGCAGTTGATATTGGTAACAGCAAAATCTTTGCCCGAATTAATAAATTAATCGTAGGAAGCGTAAGCGGGAATATGTTTGACGACAAAGAATTTACAATTTCGTATTTCAAATTGAAAGGTCAGAACCTAGCGAAATTTATCCCAAAAGATGCTACGCTGAAAAAATACATCAAACAAATTGAACTGACTTTTGACAAAGAAGAAGCAACTGTGGTTCAGGTAAAATTGTTAGAATCATCTGAAGATTATACCAGAATTGTACTTAAAAATAAAGTGATCAATGCAAAAATCGACGATTCAGTTTTTACTAATTAATTGCTTTCTGGCTCTTGTAGTGGTTTCTTGCGGCTCGGTGACAAAAAATTACACGCCCAAGAAATTAGACAAAACGGCTGTAGAAGTTCCGTATTTTTCAGACTCAAAAACGGATTATGTTTATAAAACCAACATAAGCGTTTACGGAAATGAATTGTCGGGAATTTTCATTGCAAAAAAAATAAACGACACCACACACCGAATCGTTTTTACAACAGAATTCGGCAACAAATTAATGGATTTTGAAATCTCCGAAAATGATTTTAAAGTCAACTCGATTGTATCAGAATTAGATCGAAAAATTTTGATTAATACTTTAAAAGAAGATTTTCGACTGCTTTTAAAAAAGCAATATTTGATTCAGGAACAATTTGAAAACGAATCGGCAGACATTTATAAATCGGCAGACGGCAAACGTGATAATTATATTTTCATTTCCAAAAAAGATAAAAAATTAGAAAAGATCGTTCACGCTTCTAAAACAAAAGAAAAATTTACACTGTTTTTCAATTCAGAAAACAATATTTTTGCCGAGAAGATTCAGATTAATCACCAAAATATCAAGCTGAAAATTGAGCTTAATTATTTTAAATCGGAATAAAAAATTAAACTAACAATAAAATTAAACTAATCTAAAGATGAAAAAAATAACCTTAATTGCATTCGTTTTATTTATCGGTCTTGTAAAGTCGCAAGCACAGGTAAAAGTTAGTCCAGGTCTAAGAGGCGGATTAAATTTATCTACCTTAACCAATATTGATGATAACAGATCTAAAACAGATTTTTATGTTGGTGGATTAGTCAATATTAAATTTAATAAATATTTTTCGTTACAGCCTGAGATAACGTATTCAAGACAAGGTGATGAAGGAAGGTATTTTGAAAACGGCCGTTATTATTCTGAAAAATATGAATTAAATTACTTAACACTTGGCGCAGTTGCAAAATTTAATATTGGAGGTAAGGGTTTTCACATTTTAGGAGGCCCATCTCTTGATTTTAAAATTTCTGATAATTATATCAATAGCAATCCTGAAAATTTTGATCTTGCCATTGTTGGAGGCGTTGGATATACATTGCCAAACGGATTAACTTTTGAAGCCAGAATTAAACAAGGTTTGGTAGATATTTATGGTTATGACGGAATTAATAATGATAATGATTATTACTATGATGAAGTAATTTTAAATCAGGTTTTTCAAATTGGTATCAGCTACACTTTTAAAGTAAAATAATGTATAAAAAGAAATTAGCTATTGCTGCATTCCTTTTTTTTGCAGTCGTAAACATACAAGCCCAAGTAACTTTTAAACCTGGCTTAAGAGCAGGTTTAAGTCTTTCGACCATTTCTGAAATGCATGCAGATTACCGCCCTGATTTTTATGTTGGTGGTTTTGGAGAAATAAATCTGTCCAAAAGATATGCCTTACAGCCGGAGATTAATTACATCCGACAAGGATCTAATAACGTTGCCCGAAATTATCTTGAACTAGATACGCCACAGACAGAAAGAGTCATCTACCAAGATTTACAAGTGAGTTATTTGTCGATTGCTGTCATTAATAAATTTACATTTGGGCAGGGATTTCAGGTACAGTTTGGACCGGCTTTAGATGTACTGCTAAACGACAATTTAGCTTTCAGAAAAACATATAATGACCTGGCTTTTGTAATGGGGCTTGGATATCGAATGCCTTCGGGACTTGCTTTTGAATTTCGATTTAAAAAGGGTCTGCTAGATGTTTTAGACAGTGATTACTATTATAACAATTCTAATAGTCATTATCTTTTTGGTGACTATAATACTAATGTCAATTTTCAAATAGGTGTTTCTTACTCTTTTGACGTGAAATAAAAAATACAATTATGGTTTTAAAAGACTTTTACAAAGTACTTTCAGAAGAAAAAACAGGAGATGCTAAATATAATTTTCGTATATTAGTTAATGCCAATCATGAGGTTTTTAAAGGTCATTTTCCTGGAAACCCAATTATGCCGGGTGTTTGCATGATTCAGATAATTAAAGAACTTACAGAATCAATTACCAAAAGTTCACTGATTATCCAAACACTTTCGAATGTAAAATTCATGGCATTGATTAATCCGGAAATTAATCCAGAACTACGTTTAGAACTTGACATTACAACCTCAGAAGATGATTTGGTAAAGGTGAAAAACACCACATATTTTAACGACACCGTTGCTTTAAAATTAAGCAATGTGTATAAAAAATTATAATTATGAAATTACTAGTATCATTACTTCTATGGATAAATTTTGCCGGAACTCCAGATTTGGCTTCTATCCGAAAAATGTATTCTGATGTTGCAAAATCAGAAACAAATGCTAAAGAATTTACCGAAAAACTTTCGGCAGTTTCAAACAACGATGATAAAATTTTAGTGGCTTACAAAGCTGCTTCTATTTTACTGGATTCAAAGTTTGAGAAGAAATTAGGCGAAAAAATTGAGCGCTTTAAAGAAGGTGCAAAACTTTTGGAAGCTACTATAAAAAGCGATCCGAGCAATATCGAAATGCGAATGATCAGACTGAGTATTCAGGAAGATGTTCCGGGTATTACAGGATATAAAAAAAATATTAAAGAAGATAAAAAATTCATCACTACTTATTATGCATCGCAAAGTGGTGCTTTGAAAGAATATCTAAAAGACTTTGTTTTACAATCAAAAAGTTTCTCTGAAAAAGAGAAGCAGTTTGTAAAATAAGCTCATGAAAAATTCTCAATGAAACCTATTTTATCAAAGCAGGAATTGCTCGATTCAACTTCTTTTTGTGTTATTGTTCCCACTTACAATAACCAGAAAACATTGAAAAAAGTGTTGGATTCTATTTTAGATTTCACTTCAAATGTCATTATTGTAAATGATGGTTCAACTGATACAACCAGCGAAATTTTAAAACAATATTCGCAGCTTACTCAAATTCACCATCCTAAAAATTTAGGAAAAGGAAGAGCGCTTCGAAATGGTTTTAGAAAAGCCCTGGAACTCAATTTTGAATACGCGATTACAATTGATTCTGACGGCCAGCATTTCGCAGCTGATATTCCGGGTTTCATTGAGGAAATTCAAAAACAACCCAATTCTCTTTTAATTGGGAGCCGAAACATGACGCAGGAGAATGTTCCTAAGAAAAGTAGTTTTGGCAACAAATTTTCGAATTTCTGGTTCAAGTTCGAAACTGGAATTGCGCTTGAAGATACACAGTCCGGCTTTAGATTATATCCTTTAAAATTACTTCCAAAACGATTTTATACCAATAAATTTGAATTTGAAATTGAAGTAATTGTACGCGCAGCATGGAAAGGAATTGTAGTAAAAAATATTCCCATTCAGGTTTTGTACGATCCTGCAGAACGCGTTTCTCATTTTCGCCCTTTCAGGGATTTTACCCGAATCAGTATTTTAAATACGGTTTTGGTAACCAATGCTTTGTTGTACATCAAGCCGAGAGATTTCTTTAGAAGAGCAAAAAAAAAAGGACTTAAAAAATTCTTCCTCGAAGACATTTTAGAAAGCAAAGATTCTAATTTTAAAAAATCGGCAGCGATTGCTTTGGGAATTTTTATCGGAATTTCGCCTTTTTGGGGATTCCAAACCATCCTTCTTTTTTCCTTTGCTGCCTTATTCAGGCTCAATAAAGTCATTGCTTTTTTGTCCTCAAATGTGAGTTTTCCTCCCTTTATTCCACTTATCATTTACGGTTCTTTAAAAACCGGAAGCTTTTTTGTGCCCAGCGATGCGCCGTTAATTTTAGATAGTTCGGCCACACTCGACGATATTCAAAAAAACGCTGCGCAATATATCGTCGGAAGTCTTATTTTAGCATCCGTTTTAGCGCTGTCAGCCGGCCTTATAAGTTATATGCTTTTAACAGCTTTTAGCAAAAAACGCATCGAATAAAATTTATTTATTTTTGCCGCGAAAACACACAGATAAAATCAATCCATTCTGTTTAATCTGTGGCAAAAAAACAACAATAATATATCATGCATCAATACTTCTACGCCATTCATTTATTTGTAAACCGACGAAAATCGCTATCGGTTTTTTTGGCTGTTTTGATGCTTTTGATTTTCGGATTTTTTGCTTCTCAAATTAAGTTCGAAGAAGACATCACCAAACTTATCCCCACAAACGATAAAGCAGATGCCACAGCAAAAGTTTTAAAACAATTAAACTTTGCCGACAAAACAACCGTAATTTTCAACCTCGAAAAAAATGGTTCTGAAGATAATTTAAAAGAAATGGCAGCTGTATTTTCAGACAGCGTTTCTAAATCCTGTAAACCTTATATAACCGGAATCCAGGGAAAAATAGACGAAGAAAACATTCAGGAAACTATTGATTTTGTTTACCATAATCTGCCTCTTTTTCTGGATACTCAAGATTATAATACTATTCAAAAAAAGCTGCAAAAAGACAGCATTACCGCAACCGTTCAGGGAAATTACAAATCGATTATTTCGCCATCAGGTTTTATTACCAAAGATTTTATTCTGCAGGATCCGCTTGGGATTTCATTTATCGCCTTAAAAAAATTGCAGCAATTAAATATTGGCGATGACTTTACGCTCGATAACGGTTTTGTAATGACAAAAGACAAAAAGAAATTACTATTATTTTTAACTTCTGATATTTCGTCAAGTGAAACTGAAAAAAACACACTTTTTGCCGAAAAACTAAAATCAATCCAGGAAAATTTAAATACTCAGTTTAAAGGCAAAACTTCTGTAAGTTATTTTGGTTCGGCATTAATTGCGGCCGCAAATGCAAAACAAATTAAAAGCGATATAGTTTTAACAACATCAATTGCGATGTTTACGTTAATGCTGATCCTGATTTTGTTTTACAGAAAAATATTGATTCCGTTAATTATTTTCCTGCCAACCGTTTTTGGAGCTTTGTTTGCCGTTGCGTTTTTATATTTTGTAAAAGAACAGATTTCTGCAATTTCCCTCGGAATCGGTTCTATTTTATTAGGAATCACAATCGATTATTCGCTTCACATTCTTACGCATTACAAGCACAACAGCGATATCAAAACGTTGTATAAAGATATTACGATGCCGGTAATTATGAGCAGTTCCACAACAGCTGTTGCTTTTTTATGTCTGCTTTTTGTAAAGTCTGATGCGTTAAATGATCTCGGAATTTTTGCTGCCGTAATTGTTATGGCAACCGGAATTTTTTCTCTTTTGATTGTACCGCATTTGTATAGACCAAAAGAAAACAATTTCGAACACAAAAAAAATGTGATCGATAAACTCGCGCATTTTTCATTTCACAACAATAAGTTCCTAATTGGTTTTTGCGTTATCATAACCATTATTTGCTGTTTTACTTATAATAATGTTGGTTTTAATAACGATTTGTCGCAGCTAAATTTTGTTCCGAAAGACATTAAGGCGGCTGAAAAACAATTGGAAGAAAGCACAAGCCTGACTTCAAAAACCATTTATGTTGCGTCGTACGGAAAAAGCATGCAAGAAGTTTTGCAAAACAACTCTAAACTATTTTACGATTTATCCAGAGAAAAACAACAAAACAAAATATTGAATTTCAGCTCGGTTGGAGGTATTGTTCTTTCACAAAAACAACAAGAAGAAAAAATTCAAAAATGGAATTTATTCTGGACTTCAGAAACCAAACAATATTTAAAATCACAACTAATTGCCGAAGGTTCCAAACTCGGCTTTAAGCCAACCACTTATTCACTGTTTTTTGATCATTTAGATTTTGATTTCAAACCTATTTCTACTGAAGATTATTTAAAAATTCAGGCACTGCAATTAAAAGAATTTATAACCGAAAAAAACGGTTTTTATACGATTTCAACCTTAGTAAAAGTAACTCCTGAACAGCGCGATAATTTTGTAAAATCGGCTTCCGCCAAAGAAAATCTAATTGCGATCGACCGCCAGCAGAT
The DNA here is from genome assembly GCF_001879205.1 of Flavobacterium johnsoniae. Lineage (GTDB taxonomy): Bacteria > Bacteroidota > Bacteroidia > Flavobacteriales > Flavobacteriaceae > Flavobacterium > Flavobacterium johnsoniae_A. The sequence goes on along the minus strand of NZ_MLFK01000005.1, from coordinate 271,557 downwards.
GAACGAAACGTTTTTCAGCACTTTAAAAACCGATTTTAATTCGCTTGTAAATTATTCTTTCGTAGCCGTAATCCTGATTTTATTTTTCTTTTTCAGAAGAATAGAATTGGTAATCATCAGTTGTATTCCCATTGCTTTAACGGGAATTGTAACGGCAGGAATTATGGGAATATTTGGTATTCAAATGAATATTTTCAGCATGATTGTCTGCACTTTGATTTTTGGGCACGGCGTCGATTTTAGTATTTTCATGACCAGCGCTTTACAAAAAGAATATTCAACCGGAAAAAACGAAATTGCCATTTACAGGACATCCATTATTTTGGCAGTTATTACAACCATTTTAGGAATTGGAGCGATGATTTTTGCCAAGCATCCGGCTTTAAGATCGATTTCGTCCGTTTCGTTAATTGGAGTTTTTGCCGCTTTAATTATTACGTTTATTTTTTATCCAATTCTGTTTAAATTATTTCTTTCAAACAGACCAAAGAAAGGAAACCCTCCTTTCCAGCTTCGTACATTTATTCATGGTGTAATTTCATTTTTCTATTACGGTATGGGCGGTATTATAATGTCTATTTTCAGTTTTACCATTATGCCGATTATACCGCTTAGTGAAAAAACAAAAATGAAAGCTTTTAGATATGTGATTTCAAAATTCATGAAATCGGTTTTATATTCAAATCCGTTTATACATAAAAAAGTCGTTAATAATTTTAATGAAACGTTCGAAAAACCAGCCATTATTATTGCCAACCATTCTTCTTTTTTAGACATTCTGGCAATTGGAATGCTGAGTCCAAAAATCATTTTTCTGGTAAGTGACTGGGTTTACAACTCTCCTATTTTTGGAGGTGTTGTTCGAAAAGCGGGCTTTTATCCGGTTTCTGAAGGTCTGGAAGGCGGTGTTGAACATTTGCGTAAAAAAGTAAGCGAAGGCTATTCGCTGATGGTTTTTCCGGAAGGAACACGTTCAGAAAACAATGTGATCAAACGATTCCATAAAGGCGCTTTTTTTCTTGCAGAAGAATTTAATCTGGATATAATTCCGGTGGTTATTCATGGCGCTTCAGAGTTAATTCCAAAAGGTGATTTTGTCATTCATCGGGGTAATTTAACCCTTACTATTTTAGAAAGAATTGCTCCTGATAATCCTTTATTCGGAAATAATTACGCTGACAGAACCAAACAAATAAGTTCCTTTTTTAAAGCCGAATATCATAAAATACGCAAGCAGCTGGAAGGTCCGGATTATTTCAAAAATATGCTGATTGCCAGTTACGATTACAAAGAAATTGAAATTGGAAACAGCGTAAAAAAAGATTTAAAACAAAACCTGGAAACCTATTTCAATTTAAATAAATACATTAATTCAAAAGCTAAAATTTTACATCTTGCCAATGATTACGGTCAGCTGGATGTTTTATTGACGCTGCAGGAACCACAACGAAAAATAGTTTCTTTTATAAACGATGAAGAAAAATTATCTGTTGCCAAAACAAATTATTTTTTAAAGAAAAGAAAAATAAATTATGTCGATCAATTAGAATCGGCGATTGAAAACCAATTTGAAATTTTGATTATTTCTGACGAAAGTTATAAGGCTGATCTGGATAAAATTGTTTCTAATTCTATTTCTGTAATCTTGGTTAATTGCGCGGATTTAAAAACCAAAGTAATTGATTTTGGTTTCGAAATAATTTCAGAAGAAAATGCAATACTTGTTTTAAACAAAAATAAATGAAAGAGCATTACGACGTAGTGATTGTGGGCAGCGGTTTGGGCGGATTGGTTTCGTCTATAATTTTGGCTAAAGAAGGCTACAGCGTTTGTGTGCTCGAAAAAAACAATCAATACGGAGGGAATCTGCAGACATTCGTTCGTGATAAAACTATTTTTGACACTGGTATTCATTATATAGGCGGTTTAGACAAAGACGAAAATCTCTATAAATATTTCAAATATATCGGGATTATGGATCATCTAAATTTGAAAAAATTAGATGAAAACTGCTACGATATGATTTCTTTTGAAGACGACAGAAACGAATATCCTCATGCGCAGGGATATGAAAATTTTGCCCGACAACTGACTGTTTTTTTTCCTGATGAAAAAGCAAATATTGAAAAATACTGCGAAAAACTAAAAACAATCTGCGATGCTTTTCCGCTTTATAATTTAAACTGGGAAGGGAAATATGATAACGAAATTCTGGCGCTCAACGCAAAAGAAACCATCGACGAATTTACTCAAAATGAAAAACTGAAAGCAGTACTTGCAGGTTCAAATTTTCTATACGCCGGTATTCCTGATAAATCACCCTTTTATGTACACGCCCTTTCGGTAAACTCCTATATTCAAAGCTCATGGCGCTGCATTAACGGCGGCAGCCAGATTACCAAACAGCTTTTGAAACAACTCAAAAAATATGGCGGCGAATTTTATAAATATAAAGAAGTAACCCGTTTTAATGTTGTAGATAATAAAGTTGATTCTGTTGAATTAAAAGACGGAACCAACGTTTTTGGCTCCATGTTTATTTCGAATATTGAACCCAAAACAACCCTGAAAATGGCTGGTGAGGAGAACTTTAGAAAAGCATTTGTCAATAGAGTTCAAAGCCTTGAAGGCGTCATTTCGGCTTTTAGTTTGTATATCGTTTTTAAACCGGAGACTTTTAAATACATTAACCATAATTTCTATCATTTCAAGAAAAGCACCGAAGTCTGGACTGCACATGAATATGACGAAGATTCATGGCCAAAAGGTTTTATGGCTTCGATGAACGCCTCAAAAAAAGAAGAAATCTGGGCAGAAGGAATGACGTTTATTACCTACATGAAATATGAAGATGTTACTCCCTGGATTGATACTTTTAATACAACTGCCCAAGAAAGCGATCGAGGCGAAAGCTATGATGAATTTAAATCAAGAAAAGCAGCAAAGTTTTTAGACGAAATAGAAATTAAATTTCCCGGAATTAAAAACTGTATAAAATCGATTCATACTTCTACACCGCTTTCATATCGGGATTATATTGGCGGTTACAACGGAAATATGTACGGATATGTTAAAGATTCTAATAATCCGATGAAAACTTTAATTCCGGCAAAAACAAAATTAGATAATTTGTATCTTACGGGCCAAAGTATAAACATGCATGGTGTACTAGGCGTAACAATTGGCGCCGTTTCTACCTGCTCTGAAATTATTGGTAAAGAATATCTGGTTACCAAAATTAATAAGGAATGTGAATAAAAAATCATGAAAAACCGAGTCTTTCTTTTTTTATTTATCGGTTTTATCCTCTTGTTTGTTTCTTGCGGAACATCAAAATCAATGCATCATAAGCCTGATATTTCAAGCTATAATTCTTCAAAACCTGTCGTTACAAAAAAATCTGATTCAGTTTTTATATCAGGAAATAATTCTCTTTTAAAAAACAAACAAGGGCTTTGGGAATTGTATGCCGAAGGCGATCCGCTTGAAATTGGTTTAAACACCGGCGCTTTGACCGATTCGCTTTTAAAAAGACAGCAAAAGATTTTCTTCTCCAAAATCAAAGATTTAATTCCGTCCAATTTTGAGCAAAAAATGCTCCGTCACTTTCTAAAATGGTACAACCGAAAATTGTATCTGAATGTTCCCGAAGAATATCAAACCGAAATTTTTGGCGTTTCAGAATACACTTCGCACGAATTTGACAATATTGCTCCAAAATACCAGCGCGGTTTGTATTTGCACGCGGCACACGATATTGGTCATGCTTTGCAGGATTTAGCTCTGGTGGGTTGTTCGTCTTTTGCAGCATGGAATGAAAAATCTGAAGATGGAAATTTAATCCTCGGTCGAAATTTTGATTTTTACGTAAATGACGCTTTCGCGGAAAATAAAATCGTTGCGTTTATTAATCCGAAGGAAGGTTACAAATTTATGATGGTTACCTGGCCCGGAATGATTGGCGCTGTTTCCGGAATGAATCAGCAAGGTTTAACGGTAACCATTAATGCTTCAAAATCTAAAATTCCGCTGATTGCCAAAACACCGATTTCGATTTTGACACGTGAAATTTTACAGCATGCCGCAACTATAGACGAAGCTATTTCGATTGCAAAAAAAAGAAAAGTATTTGTTTCTGAATCCATTATGGTGGGAAGTGCAAACGATAATAAAGCCATTTTGATTGAGGTTTCTCCAAAAAAAATGGATGTTTATGAGGTTCCAAACAGTGATCAGTTAATTTGTTCCAATCATTTTCAGGGCGACGCTTTTGCAGCTGATAAACGGAATCAGGAACAAATTGCAAACAGTCATTCTGCATATCGATTTGAAAGAATGCAGGAACTTTTAAAAGAAAATCCAAAAATAAATCCAGAAATTGCCTCTGAAATTCTGCGAAACAAAAATGGATTAAACGATATCCCGCTGGGTTACGGTTCAGAAAAAGCATTGAACCAGTTGATGGCGCATCACGGAATTATTTTTCAGCCTAAAGAAAAACTGGTTTGGGTTTCGGCAAATCCTTATCAGTTGGGCGAATTTGTCTGCTATGATTTAAATTCTGTTTTTAATGAAAGAAAAACCGACAGCCTGGTTTCTTTTCAAAAACAAAATTTAAATATTGCACAAGATCCTTTTTTAAAAACTACTGCTTTTCAACAATATAAAAAATTCAGGATTGAAGATCACAAAATAGATTCGATGCTTGATAAAAAAGAAAATATTTCTACGGAATTCATTCAAAATTACCAATCATTAAACCCTGATTATTGGGTTGTGTATTATAAAGCAGGATTGTACTTTTACCAAATAAAAGAATTTCAAAAGGCGCAGCTTAATTTTGAAAAAGCTTTGGAAAGAGAAATCACTACAGCGCCTGAAAAAGAAAAAATTGAAAAATATTTAAAAAAAATCAAAAGAAAATTACAATGATTCCAGCAATAGAAAAAGGTTCTTTAGAAGAAATTAAAATTTTTCAAGAAAAAAAACTGACTGAGCTTTTAGAATACATAAGTCAAAATTCTCCTTTTTATAAAAGATTATTTGCCGGACAAAATATTGATCTTTCAAAAATTAAAACTCTAGAAGATTTACAACATTTACCTGTAACGACAAAAGAAGATTTACAACAATATAATGATGATTTTGTATGCGTTCCGCAAAATAAAATTATCGACTATGCTTCAACATCCGGAACTTTGGGTGATCCGGTAACTTTTGGTTTAACCGATTCTGACTTAGACCGATTGGCTTATAATGAAGCGATTTCATTTGCCTGCGCCGGAATTTCCGAAGGCGATGTTGTTCAGTTGATGACCACAATTGACCGAAAATTTATGGCTGGACTGGCTTATTTTCTTGGACTTCGAAAATTGAAAGTGGGTGTCATTCGTGTTGGCGCCGGAATTCCGGAAATGCAATGGGATTCCATTTTAAAATACAATCCGAGTTACTTAATTACCGTTCCTTCTTTCTTATTGAAATTAATTGAATACGCTGAAATTCACGGAATCGATTATAATAATTCGAGTATAAAGGGTGCGATTTGCATTGGAGAATCATTAAGAGACCAGGATTTTTCGATGAATACTTTATCAAAAAAAATCACGGATAAATGGAATATTAAGTTATTTTCGACTTATGCTTCTACCGAAATGAGTACGGCTTTTACAGAATGTGAACATGGAAATGGCGGACATCATCATCCGGAATTGATTATCATTGAGGTTTTGGATGAAAATAATCAGCCTGTAAAAAATGGAGAAACCGGCGAACTTACTTTTACCACTTTAGGAATTGAAGCCATGCCGTTGCTGCGTTTTAAAACCGGAGATATTGTGCAGCTTCATAACGAACCTTGTGCGTGTGGAAGAAATACTTTGCGCGTTGGTCCGGTTCTTGGCCGCAAAAAACAAATGATTAAATACAAAGGTACAACGCTTTATCCGCCGGCAATGAACGATGTTTTAAGCGGATTTGATAATATCGAAAATCATATTATTGAAATTTCTACCAACGATTTAGGCACAGATGAAATCGTGATAAAAATCGCCGCAAAAAATCAAACCCCGGAATTTCTTCAGGAAATTAAAGATCACTTTAGAGCTAAATTAAGGGTAACTCCAAAAATAGAATTCGCCTCAAAAGAAGCTTTAAATCCTTTGGTTTTTAACCCAATGAGCCGAAAACCAATTCGCTTTTTTGATTACCGCTAATTTTTTTGAAACCATATAAGTTATGTAAGTTCATTTAAACTTTGAGCATAAAAAATGTGTGGACTTAAATAATCTTTCCAAACTTCTAAGTTTTGAAAAATAACTGCATTGCAATTAAATGAACTTAGATAGCTTATATGGTTTAATTTTAGCTATTTATGCTGATTTAGAATGTTTTGCTATGAATTAAACTAAATGTTGTAATTTTGCAAAAAATTATGAAGATGGTTAAGATTGGCAATATAGAACTACCCGAATTTCCTTTATTACTCGCACCAATGGAAGATGTGAGCGATCCGCCGTTTCGCAGATTATGCAAAGCGCACGGTGCTGACATGATGTATTCTGAATTTATTTCATCAGAAGGATTGATTCGTGATGCTATAAAAAGCCGCATGAAGCTGGATATTTTTGATTATGAACGTCCGGTAGGAATTCAGATTTTTGGAGGCGATGAAGAAGCAATGGAAATGTCGTCTAAAATTGTTTCTACAGTAAAACCAGATTTAGTGGATATTAATTTTGGATGTCCGGTTAAAAAAGTAGTTTGCAAAGGTGCCGGAGCGGGAGTTTTGAAAGATGTCGATTTGATGGTACGTTTGACACAAGCTGTTATTAAAGGAACTGATTTGCCTGTTACGGTAAAAACCCGTTTAGGCTGGGATGAAAACTCAATTAATATTGATGAAGTTGCCGAAAGACTTCAGGATATTGGCGTTCAAGCCTTAACGATTCATGCCAGAACCCGTGCGCAGATGTACAAAGGCCACTCTGACTGGTCGCATATTGCCCGTGTCAAAAACAACCCTAGAATTACAATGCCTATTTTTGGAAACGGCGATATCGACAGTCCTGAAAAAGCATTAAAATATAAAAATGAATACGGAATTGACGGTATCATGATTGGCCGTGCTGCGATTGGTTATCCGTGGATTTTCAATGAAATTAAGCACTATTTTAAAACCGGCGAACACTTACCTGCTCCAACGGTTATTGATCGTGTTGAAGCTGCAAGAAACCATCTAAAATGGTCAATGGAATGGAAAGGCGAGCGCTTGGGAATTGTAGAAATGCGCCGTCATTATACGAACTATTTTAAAGGAATACACTCCTTCAAAGAATTCAAACAAAAATTAGTCACAACTGATGCACCTGAAGATTTATTCGCAATTATGAAAGAAATTGAACAGGTTTATGCAGGATATGAATTTGTTTAAAATTATTATTTTGAATTTTAATAAAGAACTCAACATAAAAAATGCCTTCAATATTGAAGGCATTTTTGTTATGAATTACACTTGAACTCGTTTCCATTTTCCTCTTTTATAGAAAAAGATTCCCGTTAAAGTAATGGCAGTTTCTGCAACTGGTATTGCAATAAAAACTCCGGTTGGTCCCATATTAAAATGCTTAGCCAATACATAAGCCAGCGGAATTTGAAACAACCAAAATCCGAAGAAATTAATTCCGGTTGGTGTCCAGGTATCACCTGCTCCGTTAAAGGTATTGATTAAAACCATCCCAATTCCGTAGAATATAAACCCGATGCTCATAATCTGTAATGCTTCGACTGCAATGCTTTTTACCATTTCATCATTTGTGAAAAATGAAATTATATATTGCCCGAAACATAATGTAATAATCATGATCGAAGCCATAAAAATCACGTTGTACCTTGCTGTGGTATAAACTGATTTTTCGGCGCGTTCAATTTGTTTTGCGCCTAAATTCTGTCCAACCAAAGTCGCAGCGGCATTACTCAATCCCCAAGCCGGAAGAATGAAAAACATCATGATTCGCAAAGCAGTTTGATAACCTGCAGAGCCATGATCACCGCCAGTTGTCGCAACTAATTGTGCCAAGAAAATCCAGCTGCAAGAGGCAATTACAAATTGCAGAATTCCAGGTGCGGCAATTTTAACTAAAGCTTTTATTTGTTTGAAATCCGGTGCGAAATAAGCAATTTTAATTTTTAAAACTCCATTGCCAAAGAACAAATGGTAAACCTGATATAAAACTCCAATGCTTCTTCCTAAAGTAGTTGCCAAAGCTGCACCCACTAATCCAAAAGCAGGAATTGGTCCGAGACCATTAATTAAAATTGGACATAAAATAATATTGCAGATATTGGCAATCCAAAGACTTTTCATGGCGATTGCAGCGTTTCCGGCACCACGAAAAATTCCGTTGATCAGGAATAAAAGCATAATGCATAAACTAGAGCCAATCATAATTTGGGTAAATCGATAACCGTGCTCAGCTGCATCAACAGATGCTCCCATTAGTAAGAGTATATCTTTGGCATAAATAACTCCCAAAATGCTCATTACGCTATTTACGGCAAAGGCAATAATGATCGCCTGCATTCCGGCTTTTGCAGCAGCAACAGGATCTTTTTCTCCAATGCGACGCGCTACAACAGCCGTTGCTGCCATACTCATACCGATAGCCAGGGAATAGATAATGGTTAAAACTGATTCGGTTAAACCAACTGTTTGAATGGCAAAACTGCTATGCTCCAAATGCCCCACAAAATATAAGTCGACTAAAGCAAAAACCGATTCCATCATCATTTCTAAAACCATGGGTATGGCTAATAGGATTACGGCTTTTTTGATGCTTCCGGCAGTATAATCAAATGATTCGTCGCCTTTTAAGGCTTGTTTTAATGTGGTAAAAATTTTAGAAAATAGACTTTTCTTTATATTTGTTTCTGTCATGATATGTTAGGATAAATAATATAATGGTCCAGAAGTATTATCTGGACTAAAAAAATAAAAACGTAAGTATCCTAATTATTGTAGAAATAAAATAGGATTAGGCAGAAACAATCATATGCTGTAGATTTTCAAGGCGGTAAATATAGGTAATATTTTTAAAGAAGAAATATTAATCTAATAACTTTTTACTTACACGACTGCTGGCTATTAATGAAGCCACAAATCCGAGAGATACAATTGTTGCCATTACAATCATCACGTTTTCTAATGTAAAAACTACGGGGTAAGCCAAAGTTGGCGTGATCATAATAAGCTCATATCGCTGTTGCAGAATTACCAAAATAATCCCCAAAGACAGTCCTATCAAACCTCCAAAAATACTCAGTAAAGTTCCCTGAAGTAAAAATATTTTTCGCAGACTATTAATTTCTGTCCCTAGATTAAAAAGGGTTTTCAGATTTCCTTTTTTATCCAAAATCATCATAATTAATGCGCCGACTAAGTTAAAAAGCGCCACAATGATTACGAGTGTAAAGATCAAGTAAACTGCTATATTTTCGGTATTAAGCATTTTATACAAAGACTCATTTAACTGCGCCCTGTTTTTTAAAGTAATTTTATTATGGAATATTTTTTTTAACTGTGTATCTATGAGATTTTCATCTGCATTTTGATGCAGCTTAAATTCAATTCCAGAAATTTGATTGGGTTTGTACATCAACAATTCCTGAGTCAAACCTAAATCGGCAAAGACATATTTTGAATCTAAATCTTCACTTATAGAATAAATTCCGACCGGAAGAACATCGGTTTTGTTAAAGGCTTCTTCCGGATTTTCGATGGCGCCTTTTCCGGGTTTTGGAGCGAATATTTGCAATGGGTTTTCAAAATCAAGAATACCCAGCGAAAAGTCCTGCGCCATTCCGTACCCAATAACAACCTGATAGGAATCCGGTTTTAGCCATTGGCCGTTAAAAAGTTTGACTTTGATATCATTAACAACAGGATAAACGCTGTCAACTCCTTTTAAATAAGTAACGTGCTGCTTGTCTTTAAATAAAAACAAAACACGCTCTTCGATAATTTTGGTATACGACGCAACGCCGTTTATTTTTTTGATCTGGTTTTCCTGTTCCGGTGAAATTAAAAATGATTTTCCGAGTGTACTGGTCATCTTTAAATCAGGGTCAATTTCGTTTGTAAACGAAAGACTAAAAACTTTTAATCCGCTAAAAACAGATAAAACCACAAACAAAGCCATTGTACCAACAATGATTCCCATGCTGGCAATGCGATTGATGATATTGATAGCGTTATTTTTACTTCGGCTAAAAATATAACGTTTGGCTATGTAAAGGGGGAAATTCAATTTACGATTTTCTTCTTTTTTCTAAAAGATCACGATTTTCTATAGGGTTTTCTCTGTTTGCAAGCGCATTGTCTATTTTTTCGATATAATCTAATGAGTCATCGATAAAGAAAACCAAATTAGGTACACGACGTAATTGCAAACGAACACGCTGCGATAAATCATGCTTAATTAAAGTAGTATTTGATTTAATTCCTTTTAAAGTTTCCTGTGCTTTCTCTTGAGGGAAAATGCTTAAATATACGGTTGCTACAGATAAATCTGAAGTCACGCTAACTTTGGATACCGAAATTACTAAATTGTTAATTCCGTTTTTTCTCACTTCACCCTGTAAAATATCAACCAGATCTTTTTGGATGACACTTCCTATTTTTTTCTGTCTATTTGTTTCCATAGTGCAAAAATAGTATTTTTAAATTCAATCGCTGCAATTTCACATTCAACAATTGCAATCGCAATAAAAAAGGGAGCTAAATAGCTCCCTTTTTTATTATCTGTTTTGCAACCATCCCTCCGGATTCATCGTTGTTATATTTTGTTGAATTAAAAATTTAATGACTGTTTTTCCGGTATCTCCATTCGTTCTAACTTTCCCGATATTCTGTTTAAAGCTTACCTTATCTCCTTCACTTACAGAAACTGAACTAAGGTTTTGATAAACTGTAAAGTAATTTCCATGTCTAATCATTACCACTTTGTTTACACCAATAACCATTACCGTAGAAACTACACCTTCAAATACGGCACGTGCACTTGCTCCTTGCTCTGTAGTAATTTCAATTCCAGAATTATGAATTGTAAGGTCCGGATAAAGCGGATGTGACTGATTTCCATATTTTAAGGAAATAAATCCTTTTTCTACCGGCCAAGGCAGTTTTCCTTGGTTTGATTTAAAATCAGCCGCTAAAATTTTACCTTCTGGGGTTAATGCAATTCTATCTGATGAATAACTTTTAGGTGCTGCTGCCTCCGCTTTTTCTGCTTCGGTAGCTTTTCCTTCAGCAATTCTTTTTTTTCTTTCTTCTGCTGCTTTTCTATTTGCTTCGGCAATTGCCTCACGAATTAAACGATCAATTTGTCTGTCAATTCTTTTCGATTCTGCCTTTTTGTTTTTTATATCTGCAGCAATCTTGTTTTTATCTTTTTTGATAGCGTTAACAAGCTTTTGCTGTTCCTTTTTCTCTACTTCTAAGCTTTGTTTTTCTTTTTGATTCTCAGCAATAATTTTCTTCTTAACCTGTCTTTGTCCGTCTAATTTTGCATTATAATCTACTAATTCTGCTGTTTTAGACTGAATTTCCAAACCTTGGTTTTTTCTAAAATTAGTATACTGTTTTAGATATTGCGCTCTTTTATAGGCTTGTAAAAAGCTCTCTGAAGAAAGAATAAACATTGCCCTGCTTTGCTCTGAACGGCTTTTATACGATTTCAAGATCATTTTTGCATAATCTTCCTTTAAAACCGCCAATTCCTTTTTTAGTTTATTAACCTTAACTTGATTAATATACATATCGTTGCTCAGGATTTTTTCCTGTTTTGCAGTTGTATTGATCAGTTTCTCTTTAAGTTTAATTTTATTGGCCTGAATTAAATATTCATTTACAGCTGATTTTTCTTTTTTTCTTACAGACTGAAGCATTCTTTCATTGTCTTTAATTTCCTGAAGAATCTGCGCTTTACGCTGTTCAAGTTTTTCTTGCTGTGAATCCTGCGCCCACATAAAAGTAGTGGCACAAACAAAAATTAGGCTTAGGAGAAATTTTGGCATCTTTCTATGTTTCTTTATTGCAAATTTACTTAATTAAAACTTTCTTATAACCGCTTGGTACGCTATACGGAAAAGAAAGTTCCTCATTAAACGAAATATTATTGTAGTTCAAATTAATATTAGTTGTTCCTTTTGGCTGGGCAGCATTAATTTCAATCGACGTTGGAATGGTTCCATGATTGAAAGTTTTTGAATCAGAATATTTGATTTCTAATTTTCTGTTTTCAGATGGCTGCGTAATCTCTTCTTTTTGTACCAGATATTTTTCAGGATCTAAATAAAAAGCTTTCTTAATATTTTCATCTTTTTCATCCTCTAAACGGAAAAGATTTTCAACGATTGTTTGTGTGTAATCGCCTTTTCTTAAATCGTCAAAAGCTTCTCCAACCAATAGATTTTGAACTTTACTATAATCCAGTTCCGTTCCCAGCCATTTGCTTAAACTGCTGAAATCGCCTTCATAATAAGTACTGCTTATTTTTTCGTAATAACTTACAGCTGTTGGTGTTATTAAAGCTTTTGCCATTGTGATTCCCAAAAATCTAACACTTATTAAAATCTGTTTGTCTTTTTCGATCCTTATTTCAGCGGTAACATTTTGACTTTGTTTATCATCAACATACTTTGCGCTTGCTTTAATATATAAAGTCGAAAAATCTAATTTATTTTCGTAGTGTTTCTCTATGGCTTTCTTGTCTTTTTTAGCGACAACTTCGGTAGTATTGTTGTTCTTAACAGCAACTGCTTTTGATTTACATGAAATCACAAAAACCGACAGCACTAGTATTGCAATATATTTTTTCATCTTTACTCCTTATTTCTTTTGTTTTAATACCTCATTTGCTTTCAAAAAGTATTCCTCTTTTTTCTTAGCATCTCCTAATCCATTATATGCCTCTCCTAGCTGAATATTAAAATTTGCTTCTAATTTTTTATCATCAACAACATAATCAAGCCCCATTTCTAAAACGGTTTTTGCATTCTTAAATTGCTGCAGCTGGTTACTTCCCAAACCTGCATAATAATAAAATTGAGGCTGACTTGGATAAATCTCAATCATACTCATGGCTCTTTTCGTCATTGGGGCAAATTGTTTTGCCTGCGTATAAGCTTCAAGCAAAAGCAAATTAGTTTCACGATCTGTATCTGAATTGGCCGCTAAATCTTTTTCATAATATTTAATAGCATTTTCAAACTGGCCTTTGCTATGGTAAAATTTTCCTATTTCCCTGGCAACGTCAACATCTTTATCATTGTCAAAATAAGAAATCGCTTTTTCTAAATCTGGCGCGTACTGCGGATTTTTATTTACATAAATCAAAAACTCATTTAAGGTGCGGTGTTTTATTTTCGAATCAATTTTTGAACTTGATAAAATAACATTCATCGCCTTAATGGCTTTATCAGCCTGATTTGCATCTAAATAACTTTTGAACAAACTTACTTGTCCCCATTCAGAATTTGGAATTTCTTTTGCCAGTTGTTTGGCAACATCCAAAGCTTTATCTGTTTCCTCTGATTTTGAATATAAAAAAATCAGATTGACATAATTTGATTCTTCTTTCGGATTCTTTTTTATCTGTTCTATCAGATTTGAAATTTCGGCATTTTGATATTTTCCCTGAGATAAAATCTGCATTTTGTAACGATCACGATCTTCCGATTTTCCGAACTTATCGTTCATTTCATTAATCGTTATAAGTGCTTTATCGTATTGATTTGTAATCATGTATAACGATATTAAATCGTCTTTATATTCTTCATCAAAAACAATAATTTTCTGAATTGTTTCTATCGCCAGCGGATAATTCTTGGTTTCGTAACTTACATCGTAAATTCCTAACCAATACCATTTATTTTTTGGATTTAATTGTGTGGCTTTTTCAAATGCATTTTGGGCATTTTGATATTCTTTTAGAGCCAGGTAGTTTTTTCCAACTTCAAAATAAGCAACTGCATCCGAAGGTTTTAGTTTAATACACTTTTCTAAAGATGCAATCGCTTTATCGTAATTTTCGATTCCTTTTTGTTTCAAAGATTCATAGAAAGCATCTTGATATTCATCTGGAGCCAAGGCAATATCTTCCGGTTCGGTTTGTGCAAAAACCGAAGCTGAGCCGCCAAGCAAAGCAAAAAATAAAATTATCAAAATACCTTTTTTCATCTTTCTTCTATGATTTCGTTTATAAGAAACCGAATCTGTCCTTTATTCTAAAACTGAATAATCTCCTATACTAATACTTGAGAACTTTCCATCATAACTAACATGATTTCCGATCATTGCATTATCTAAGTTAGCATTTTTTATTTGAGAATAAGTCTGTATTAAGCTATTTTTAATAGAACTGTCTGTTACATGACATCCTTTTCCTATCGAAACATTTGGACCAACGGTTGTATTTTTCAATACTACATTTTCACCTATATAACATGGCGGAATAATGGTTGAATTTTCTAAGACAACATCATAATCAACTAAATGTTCGCCGTCGTTGTGCAGGAATCCCAGCATTCTACTGTTGGTTTCAACCGTAACATCTTTGTTTCCGCAGTCCATCCATTCGTCAACGCTTCCGGTTTTAAAAACTTTACCGTTTGCCATCATGGCTTTGATTCCGTCGTTGATTTGGTATTCGCCGCCGTTTTGAATATTGTTATCTAAAACACCTTGAAGTTCTTTTTTTAAATCGCCCACTTCCTTGAAATAGTAAATTCCGATAACGGCTAAATCACTTACAAACTCTTTTGGTTTTTCAACCAATTCTATAATTTCGTTATTCTGGTTTAATTTTACAACACCAAAAGCTTCCGGCTGATCAACTTGTTTTACCCAGATTACAGCGTCTGCAGATGGATCAAGTTCAAAGTCGGCTCTGATTAAAGTATCCGCGTAAGCGATAACCGCTGGTCCTGACAAAGATTCTTTTGCACACATAATAGCGTGACCTGTTCCTAAAGGTAAATCCTGACGATAAATTGATGCTTTTGCTCCTAATCCTTTTGCTAATTCTTCTAAACTGGCAACAAGATCAGCTCCAAAAAAAGCTTCATCTCCAAGAATAAAAGCAACTTCTTCAATTGGTTCTTTTAATATTTTAGCAATATCTTCTACTAAACGATGCACGATTGATTTTCCTGCCACCGGAATTAATGGTTTTGGAACTGTTAAAGTATGAGGACGAAGTCTTGATCCGCGACCCGCCATTGGAACGATTATTTTCATCTAATATCTATTTTTATGGGAAGATTTTAAATCTTCAGTTTGGTTAGTTCAACTTTTAATTTTTAAAATACACGAAGAGATTATATTACTGCAACTGAAAAACTACTTAACACCTGTACTTCCAAATCCGCCTTCTCCTCTTGATGTTTCAGTAAGTTCCGCAACTTCTATCCACTCTGCTCTTTCGTGTTTAGCAATAATTAACTGCGCAATTCTTTCTCCGTTTTCGATTACAAATTCTTCATTTGATAAATTGACCAAAATCACTCCTATTTCACCTCTATAATCAGCATCGACAGTTCCCGGAGAATTTAAAACTGTTACTCCTTTTTTTGCCGCTAAACCGCTTCTTGGTCTTACCTGTGCTTCGTAACCAATTGGTAATTCTATAAAAAGTCCCGTTTTTACAATTGTTCTTTCCAAAGGTTTTAACGTAATTGGTTCTGTAATATTGGCACGCAAGTCCATTCCTGCAGAAGCTATAGTTTCGTAATTTGGTAAATCGTGTTGTGATTTATTGATAATTTGTATTTTCATTTTTATTATAAAAAGATTAAAAAAGCACTTTTACTTTCTATTCATTATTCCTTTGATTGTGTCTTTTTCATTGTGATAAACAAAGTACATGAAGCCTAATAATAACGGAATTCCAACAAAATAATTTTCTCTAAATCCATAAAATGAGATAGCCGAAAATAAAATTGAAATTCCTAAATAAGCCGAAATTTTATTCATGTCGTAAGGAATTGGGTAATATCTATTTCCTAAAACATACGATATTAACATCATACTTCCGTAAGCAGAAATGGTTGCGATTGCAGAACCGTAATAACTGTATTTTGGAATTAAAAGGTAGTTTAAAACCAAGGTAACAATTGCGCCGACAATTGAAATGTACGCCCCAATTTTTGTTTTGTCTGTAAGTTTATACCAAACCGATAAGTTGTTATAAATCCCTAAAAAGAAATTTGCCAAAATAATTAGCGGTACTACTTTCATGGCTTCCCAATATGATTTATTGTCTAGCAAAAGATATTTTAAAAGGTCTGCAAAAACGATAACTCCTAATAAAATAAGAGAACCTAAAATCACGAAATATTTTGTAATCACAGCATACGTCTGTGGTGCATTTTCATTTTTTGCATGACTGAAAAAGAAGGGTTCTATTCCTAGTCTGAAAGCTGTTGCAAATAAAACCATAAATAATCCAAGTTTGTAACAGGCTGAATAGGCACCAACTTCGGATTTTGCCAGATTTTCAGGCAGTAAATATCCTAATAAGATTTTATCGAAATGCTCGTTAACTGCAAATGCGAGTCCGGCCACTAAAATTGGAAGACCATATTTCATCATTTTTTTCCAAAGTACAGGATCGAATTTTCGCCCAAGCGAAAGATAATTTGGAGAAAGTACAATGAATGTTGCTAAACTTGCCAGTAAATTGGCAATGAAAATATAAGCAATCTGGAAATTTTCTACATATAAATTATCCCAAACAGAGTTTGGATTTGAAGCGGCCAGTTTTGGCAGATAGATTAAAAAGAAAATGTTGAGCAGCAAGTTAATAATCACATTTCCAATTTTAATTGCCGCATAAACCATCGGGCGCTGGTTTGCTCTTAATTTTGAGAATGGCACTAAAACCAAGGCATCCAAAACTAATATCCAAACGGAATAGGTAATATACTGCGCATCAACTTCGGCCCAGCTGGCTAAAGTATTTCTAAAAATCAAGGCTGCAAATAAGAAACCTATTGAAGACCAAAATATTGATATTGTAGAAGTTGCGATAACATTTTTCTTGTCTTCTTCAGCACTGTAAAATCTAAAAAATGCCGTCTCCATTCCATAAGAAAGCACTACATTAAAGAAAACCATCCAAGACAAAACGATCGAAACTTCGCCGTATTCGGCTGTAGGCAAAATACCTGTATATAATCTGACCAATAAAAAACTAAGCATTCGTGGTAAAACGGTTGCCAGTCCATAAATTGCAGTTTGTTTGAATAGATTTTTATATAATCCCAAAATAATTAGTAATAAAGTTCGGAAAACAAAAATAACCAATTCTTTGGTTTTATTAGTGCTTTTAAAGATTCAATAAAAAAACTTACTAAGAAATTTATTGGGTTAATTTATTTTCGTCCAAAACTTTCACAAAATGAAAACCTTTGGGACCATAACCCTGGTTATAATAAAAACGATGTGCTCCAAAATTTCCTGTAAAAGCATCCAGAACAATACTGCTGCAGCCCAAATCAAGTGCTTTTTGTTCGATATAATCTGTTAGTATTTTTCCAATTCCTTTTGAACGATGTTCCGGATGAACCACAAAATTGTCTATTTCGAGATATTTACCAGTCCATAATTTTGTCGCAGACCAACAGCCGGTAATGCCTAAACAAACTTCGTTTTCAAAAACGGCAATTTGTATATAGTTATGAGGAATCATTTCAGCTAAAAATGATTGGTATTTTTCGATAGTAATATTGGGATAAAGAAATCTCATTGTACTAATTTGTGACAACATTTCTTCAATCGTAGTAAGTTCGCGTGTTTGTAAAGTCATTGTAAAAGAAATAGATACCAAAAATAATTAAAATTTTCATGGCTCTTATATAATTAACAGGAGACTGACATGTGAAATATATAAATTTAAGTTAAAAATTATATAACTTTTTTTAGACAGTGTTTTCTTAAATTTGTTTCACAGGGATTGAGAAAGCTAGATACAACCCTTATAAAAAAGGAAGCACTGGGACTGATAAAGCTTGTTTGTTCCCATAAAAGACAAAGCATAAGGGATTGATTCTGCTGTATTGTAACCCTAAAAAAACAGAGCACTGGGACTAATAAAGCTAGTTTGTTCCCATAAAAGACAAAGCACAGGGATTGATTCTGCTGAAATGTAACCCTTAAAAAAACAGAGCATTGGGATTAATAAAGCTAGTTTGTTCCCATGAAAGACAAAGCAACAGAGTGATAAAATCTGTGTCAATAATTTTATAAAATGGTATTGATTCTCAATTTTTGGGTAAATTGAGAATCACCATTTTATAAACTTTCTTGTTTATAGATATTCTTAAAAAAGAAAAAACTTCCAAAAAAAAATAGCCGGTAAAATTTTACCGGCTATTTTTTTATATATCAATGAATTAATTATCCATTCAAAGCTTCTGCTCCACCTACGATTTCTAAGATCTCGTTTGTAATAGCCGCCTGACGTGCTTTGTTGTAAGTTAATTTCAATTGGTTTCTTAATTCTGTTGCATTGTCAGTTGCTTTATGCATAGCTGTCATACGTGCACCATGCTCAGAAGCAAATGAATCACGAATACCTTTGTATAATTGTGTTTTTAAAGACTTAGGAATTAAAGTCAAAACAATTTCTTCTTTTGAAGGTTCGAAAATATAATCTCCCGCAGAAACTGCAACATCAGATTTAATAGGTGCTAAAGGCAAAAACTGCTCTGTCTGAACAATTTGAGTTGCAGCATTTTTAAACTGATTGTAGATTAATTCAATTCTGTCATATTCTCCAGACAAGAATTTCTCAGTTAAATTATCTGCAATTCCAGCAACATTTTCGAAAGTTAAATGATCAAAAATTGCATTATGATGTCCATGAACTTTATGCGTTTTGCTTAAAACGTCATTTCCTTTTTTACCAATAGCAAAAACATCAACTTGTTTTCCCGCATAAAAATCAGTACGATTTTTAATCTCTTTAATAACATTTGAATTGAATGCACCACATAAACCTCTGTTTGAAGTTATAGCTACAAGCAATACTTTTTTTACTTCACGCTGAGTCGTGTAATCTCCTCCAACTTCACCTTCAAGTGTAGCAGAAAGATTTTGCAATAACTCCGTTAATTTCTCGGCATAAGGGCGCATCGCAGTGATTGCATCTTGTGCTTTCTTAAGCTTTGCAGCAGAAACCATTTTCATAGCCGATGTAATCTGCATCGTCGATGAAACGGAAGTAATTCTATTACGGATTTCCTTTAAATTTGCCATCTATTAATTAGAAAATGTGACAATTTGAAAATTAGATAATTAGAACAATGTTTTAAGCATTCTCTAATTATCTAATTTACCAATTATCTAATTAGTTATATTTTGCTGAGATTTCTTTTGCCGCTTTTTCGATAACATCAGTAATAGTGTCATCTAATTTACCAGCTTTCAACGCGTTAAGCGTATCTTTATGTTTACTGTTTAAGTAAGCTAAGAAATCAGCTTCGAATTCTTTTACTTTATTTACAGGAACGTTTCTTAATAAGTTTTTAGAACCAGCGTAAATAATAGCAACTTGATTTTCAACTGGATAAGGATCATTCAAACCTTGTTTCAAGATTTCAACGTTTCTTTTTCCTTTTTCGATTACGTTTAATGTAACAGAATCTAAGTCAGAACCAAATTTAGCGAAAGCTTCTAATTCACGGAATTGAGCCTGGTCTAATTTTAAAGTTCCAGAAACTTTTTTCATTGATTTAATCTGAGCATTACCTCCAACACGAGATACAGAGATACCTACGTTAATAGCAGGACGAACTCCAGAGTTGAACAAATCTCCATCAAGGAAAATCTGACCATCTGTAATCGAAATTACGTTTGTTGGGATATATGCAGAAACGTCACCAGCCTGAGTTTCGATAATTGGTAAAGCAGTTAATGAACCACCACCTTTTACGATAGACTTGATAGAATCTGGTAAATCGTTCATGTTTTTAGCGATACCATCATCAGCAATAACTTTACAAGCACGCTCTAATAAACGAGAGTGTAAGTAGAAAACGTCTCCAGGGTAAGCCTCACGTCCCGGTGGTCTTCTTAATAAAAGAGAAACCTCACGGTAAGCAACAGCTTGTTTAGATAAATCATCATACACGATAAGTGCCGGACGACCTGAATCTCTAAAGTACTCTCCAATTGCAGCACCCGCGAAAGGAGCATAAACTTGCATTGGAGCTGGATCAGAAGCATTAGCTGCAACGATAACTGTATAAGCCATTGCACCTTTTTCTTCTAACATTTTAGCGATTCCTGCTACAGTTGAAGCTTTTTGCCCAATTGCAACATATATACAGAATACAGGTTTTCCTGCATCGTAAAATTCTTTTTGATTTAAGATTGTATCGATACAAACAGTTGATTTACCTGTTTGACGGTCACCAATTACAAGCTCACGTTGTCCACGACCAACAGGGATCATAGCATCTACTGCTTTTACTCCAGTTTGTAATGGCTCTGTTACCGGCTGACGGAAGATAACACCAGGTGCTTTTCTTTCTAAAGGCATTTCGTATAAGTCTCCACCAATTGGTCCTTTTCCATCAATTGGAAAACCAAGAGTGTTAACTACACGTCCTACCATTTGCTCACCTACTTTAAGAGAAGCAATACGTTGTGTTCTTTTTGCTGTTGAACCTTCTTTGATTCCTGTTGATGGTCCTAAAAGTACCACACCAACATTGTCTTCTTCAAGGTTCAATACAATAGCTTCAAGTCCGTTATCAAATTCAACTAACTCACCATATTGTACATTAGATAGCCCGTAAATACGAGCAATACCGTCTCCAACTTGAAGTACTGTTCCTACTTCTTCTAGCGTAGCACCAGATTCAAAACCTTCTACTTGCTTTCTTAATATTGCTGAAATTTCAGCAGGTTTGATTTCCGCCATCTTAATTTATAATTTAGACACTTTTTATGTGTAATAAAACTAATTACTTAACTCTCTTTTTAATACTTGTAATCTGTTTGCAACAGAAGCGTTGTATTGATTATCTCCTATTCTCAAAATAAATCCACCAATAATTGAAGGATCTACTATATTTTCAATTGTAATTTTTTTATCTGATAAAGTTGCAACTTTTGCCAGAACTTTAGCTTCTAAAGCAGCATCCATCGGAATTGCCGTAGTAACAGTTACTACTTCAACACCATTACTCTCATCAAATAATTTGTTGTATTCTACTGCAATTGCATTTAGAATTTCAAATCTTTTGTTTTCAAACAATAAGTGGAATAAACCTTTGGTTACGCCATTTACATCTGCGAAAACTTCTAAAAGAGCACTTTCTTTAACTTCAACTTTTGTAGTTGGGTTTTGTATAAATGTACTCAATTCTGTATTAGTCTCAATTGCAGATGCAATTGATTTCATATCGTTATTGACAGCTTCGGCAACACCTTTAGAGTTTGCTAAGTCTAGAATTGCTTTTGCATAACGAATTGCTGCTCTTGTACTTGCCATAATCTTAGTTTAACTTTACGTCACCTAACATTTTCTCAACTAATTTAGTTTGAGATTCTTTGTTAGATAATTCTTCTTTCAATAATTTTTCAGCGATGCTTAATGATAAAGTTGAAACCTGAGATTTCAATTCGGCCATTGCAGCATTTTTTTCACTTTCGATAGCCGCTTTTGCCTGCTCAATCATTTTTTGACCAGCTTCTTGTGCTTCGTTTTTAGAATCAGCTATCATTTTCTCTTTCATTTCACGAGCTTCTTTTAGCATCGCGTCACGTTCTGCACGAGCTTCATTCAAAATTCTTTGATTGTCAGCTTGTAAATTTTCCATTTCTCTCTTTGCGTTTTCAGCAGAAAGCAATGCATTTTTAATACCTTCTTCTCTTGCAGTAATAGACTCCATAATTGGTTTCCATGCAAATTTCACCAAAAGTAAAATTAATACTAACAAGATTAAAGCTTGCCAAAAGAATAAACCGAATGAAAAATCGTTAATTAACTTATCCATTTTATAACTATATTAAATATTTAATTTCTTTTTTAAAAGTAACAACACCTTTAACCAACCGTTAAAGATGTCGTTATTTTTCTCTTTATTATTTTCCTAAGATTAAAGCAGCAAATGCTAAACCTTCTAATAAAGCCGCGATAATAATCATCGCAGTTTGAATTTTACCAGCAGCTTCTGGTTGACGAGCAATAGCGTCCATAGCAGATCCACCGATTTTACCTAAACCTAAACCTGCACCGATTACTACTAAACCTGCACCTACTAAAGTTGGAATTGTTCCCATAAGTATTTATATATATAAAATTAAACTTCTAAATTAAATAATTGCTGTTTCGTCTTCGTGGTGGTGAGCATGATCATGATCCTGAACAGCCATACCAATAAATAGTGATGATAACATCGTGAAGATAAACGCTTGTAAAAATGCAACTAAAACTTCGATAACTGAGATAAACAATGTTAAACCTAATGAGATTGGCAAATCTGCAGCTAAATTTTTACCCACAAAGATCATAGCGATCAAACTCATAATTACTACGTGACCTGCAGTAATGTTTGCATACAAACGAATTAATAATGCAAATGGTTTTGTTAATGTTCCTAAAACTTCAATTGGAGCTAAGATGATTTTCATTGGAACTGGTACTCCCGGCATCCAGAAAATGTGTCCCCAATAATCTTTGTTTGCACTAAATTGTGTAATTAAGAAAGTAAATGCAGCTAAACAAACTGTAATAGCAATATTACCTGTAACGTTAATTCCAAGAGGAGTCATTCCTAATAAGTTCAATAACCATACAAAGAAAAATACAGTTAATAGGTAACCCATATATTTACGGTATTTTTTCTCACCAATATTAGGAACGGCAATTTCGTCTCTAATAAAAATAATAAGCGGTTCTAAAACTCTTCCAAATCCAGTTGGGATTGGTCCTTTTTTGTATGATCTTGCTAAACCAGTAAACATTAAGAATAATAATACTGATACAAAAAGCATTGAAACAACATTTTTTGTAATTGAAAAATCTAAAGGTTTTTCGTTTGATGGATGACCGTGTTCGTCAAAATTAATTGTACCGGCTGCATCTGTTTTATAAATTTTACCGTGAACTAGTTTGTAAAAGTTTCCGTCAACTTCTGCAACTTCTTCTCCGTGGTGTAATTTTGAAGATGAGAAAATTTTCAATCCACCATCTATAAGTATAACTGGTAATGAAAATCCGTAGTGTTTATTTTCTTTTTCATCTGAAAAGAAAACAAAGTCATGAGAATCCTGTAAGTGGTGATCAATAAAAGCATCCACTTTTGCTTTTGGATCAAGAGCTGCGTGCTCTCCTTCCACAGGGGCATTATGTGAAATTACTTTCTCTTCATGAACTGCTTCAGTTTGTACATGCGTTGAGTCAGTCTCTGGGTTTGCGAAACCCATAATTGGTAGAGAAGCTACAAAAGCGGCAAGAATAAATCTGAGTGGTTTGTTTGGAATCACCATATCTTTTGAAAATCTTATTTTTTTACGTTTCTAAAATTTGGTGCAAAGGTACATTTTTTATTAATATTCAAAAGGATATGAAAAATTATTTTTGAACCTTGTTTTACATATTCGTGATTTTAACGCTTTTCATTTAATAATCGGACAGTTAAAAGCGTCTGAAATAACAAAAACAAAATAAATGTTATAAAAAAACTGACTTTTTCAAGATTGACTGTTTCTGATTTGGTTTCTAAAATTGGCTGCAAAATTAAATATCCTAACAGCATTTGTGTAAAAGTTCCAAATAAGAAAACCATTCCCACGATTTGAAAATTCTTCTTTTTTACTATTAATAATATAAGGTATAATAAAGCGGATAGTCCGAAAAAAATTAAATACAGAAATTCTATACTGTAATGAAATTTCTGAACATCAATTTTTAAAAAATAAAAAATCGCTTTATGCAGCACGCACGCCGCTAAAGCGAAATAAAATAAATGAAAAACAGGTTTGTAATTTTTTAAAAGCATTTGAAATAATTTTATGCAAAGATGCAACTTTTATCTAAAGCTGCTTTTCATTGCTAAAATTACTTTGTTTTATTAATGTCATTAACCTGGCGAATGACATTATATAGGGCAAGACCAACTCCCAGCATTACAAAAATTGTATTGTAATATACTTTGGGACTTGGATGATTTTCGTCCAGCCAGGTTCCGAAATAAGAAAAAATAAAAATAATAACCCCCATTTGAAAGGGGATATTAATAAGCGCGAGCCATTTATTTCTTCTGTTATTATTCGGCTCCTTTTCCATCTTTTATAGTTACTTCTTTATTAGGTGTAAGCATAGTACATGTTGCTGTAAACTCTGCTCCTGGTTCTATCGAAAGTTTTCCAACGGCAACTTCTCCATGAATTTGGGCTGTTGCTTTAATATTAAGGATTTCCAGAACTTTGATTTTTCCGTGAAACTGTCCTTCAATATCGGCATTATTGCATATAATTTCGCCTTTTACAATCCCGGATGCGCCTATTACTAATTTTCCCTGCGAGGTAAAATTTCCAATTAATTCTCCATCCAATCTAAAATCTGCTTTTGAGACTATGTCTCCTACAATAGAGGTTCCTTCAACAATTCGGTTTGTTTTTCCTAAAAGTTCTGTTCCGTTTTTTTTTACTTTATCAAACATTATATTATGGGGTTTTTGGGGCAAGGTAAGCATCGAGGTTCTTTTTAATTTGAACCACTTTGTAATTATCTGTTGACATAATTACTGCTGGATGTGCAATTTTATATTTTTTGTCATCTCTTAAAACTCCCGCAACATCTTTAGCATAGGCCTCAGATTTCAAACCATGAATAGCCACAAAACTGTCTGTTCTATTGTATTTATCAAAGGAAGTTGTTAATCTTTCGTAATTTTCGACTAACAAAAATACTCTAATAGCTTCTTCTATTTGTTTACGCGTTTTAGAATCATTATTAGGAATTAAATATAAAATTTTCCAGCTTTTATTGTCTTCTGTTGTAAAATTTAATCTTTCTAAAACAGGAACTTGTTTCTCAAGAATTTCTCTGGCATTTTTACCCTCTTCACTATTTGGGTAGTTATCTGCCACTGCTTCTAAACCTTTTTTATACGCTTCGAGTCCATTTACTTTTCCTAAAGTATTGGCTTTTAGCAATTCAAATTTAGAAACAATCTCATCTCCTGAATATTGATTGATTAAATTGTCGATATTATCCAAGACAACATCAAATTGTTCATCCTGAAAAAGCTTGTACCATTTTTGGTATTCTTTTTCCGGTGAAGGCATATCATCTGTATTTGTGTTGTTTAAAATCTGCGCATATCTGGAATTTGGATAATTCGCTGTTATATCCGATTTTATTCTTTCGGCCTTAGCCGGATTTGTAATTTGATAAATTTTATACAAATTATACATTGATGGCAAAATCAGTTTTTCTTCCGGATTATTTTTTAATAATTGTTCCAGCTTGTCACTTGCCAAAGTATATTCTTTGAATTTTTCTTTATAGATAAGTCCTAATTGATAGTAGGCAAAATTGCGTTCTGTTCCTATGCTGTCGATAGCCGCTTTTGTTTTTGGAAGCTGTTTTTCGTAAAAATCAGTTGTATATTTTTCTATAACAACTGTATCTTTTAATTTATTTGCTGTTTCTTCGTTTATACTATCATTACGCATTGCTGCATCGTTGGCAGATTTTATGGCAGATAATCTCCAGTTGCCGCCAAGATTTCGATTACCCCACATTTTCCTGAATTGCAATTTTCCGTAAGCAACCGTTGTTGGATTGTAAAAATAGAATGTACTCACAGGGTCATTACCTGATGGAGGTTTAATTCCATCAGTCGGAACATCCACAGGTTTTCCTAACGAATTTGGATTAACAGCCGTTGGCGCGCTCGAAGCACTGTTGTTTCGTTCAATATTGACTAATTTTTCTTTCTCTTTTTCTTCTAGAATTCGTTTCGCTTCGTCTTTCTTTTTAAGTTCTGCGATGTAACTTTCAAAATAAATTTTTCTTTCAGAATCCGGCAGTCCGTAAACTTTAATGATACTGTCATTTCGTTTTGCAATTGCTTCGTACTTAATTACGTTATCGAGGTTTTTTCTGTTTTTTTCGATGAAAGCAAATTCTCTTGTCTTAGGATTTAGTTTTGTCAGTGTGCTGTCGTAGTATTTCGCAGCCATTGTATAATCTGTATTTTTAAAATACATATTTCCAATATTTCGATATGCCGATGCTGATAAATATGGATCTGTAGATTTTCTGCCCAAAGATTTATTATAGAATTTCAATGCGTTTTCATTGTCTTTCTTTTTATCATAGAAAACTCCCATTTCATAAAAAAGCACATCATAATAAGGGCGGTTTTCACGATCTTCGACTAACTTATTATAGGTTTTCAGGAAAATAGTGTCGTTTCCTTTTTCATAATCATACATCTGCGCTTTTTTGGCATACGCGTGCATCATATATTTTCTGTCGGCTTTACGGTTCATGTCGATTACGCCGTCGTAATAATATGCGGCACTGTCTTTCATGCCGGCTTCCTGATACATTTGTCCTAATATAAAACGATATCTGGCACGATCCTCATTTACACGCGAAAATTCTTCGGCAATCTTTAGTTTAGTAACAGCACTGTCTCTTTCTTCTAAGTTTAAAAAAGCTTCGGCCAATAACGCATTTGCATCAGAAAAAGTCTGTTTGTTTAAATCTGTTTTCTTTAGTAAAAGATTAATATTTTTTACCACAATCGCATCATTTCCTAAACGCATATTGGTTTTTTCGCGCCAGATTTTTGCTGTGTAAATATTACTGCTGTTTGGATATTTGTAAAGAATGTAATTAAAAGCTTCTAATGCCGGAATAAAACGCTGATCATAATATCTGGCCTTTCCAAGCATTAAGTAGGCTTCATCTATTTGATAGTTTTTTTCTCTTCCTCCAATATTCATGGAGTGTTTTTGAATTGCTTTTGTAGCCTTTGTTTCTGCTTTTTCAAAATCGGGGTTTTTAGTTTTTTCCCCTTCAGAAAAATTTTCATCAAACTGCATTTTTTCAATTGGCAGAATACTCCAGAAATTATCCTGATTATTTGCCTGAATAGATTTTAAACCTTTTTCAAGACCTAATCCACCATTATACAAAATGTTGTATTTTGTACTTAATGCATGCGAATTCCTGTTCACAAAAGTATTATTCTTGGTAGAACACGCTATCAAAAGAAATAAAAAAATGAGAAAAAAACTATATTTAAGAGTATTCTTTTTCAATAGAACTGATTTTAAAGCATTAACTTCTAAAAAGCATTTTTAGTATAATGACTTGTAAAAATACGCTTCTTTTTGAAATATAGAAACTTAAACCGCAAAAAACGATTCGAGTTCTTGTAAGGTTTCTTTTGAGGTTTGGATATCCTTTACAATTTCACCTTTATTAAGTGCCACAATTCGGTCGCAAACCTCTACAGTGTGCTGTAAATCATGGCTCGAAACCAAAACGGTAACATTTGGATTTTCGGCCAATTCTTTTATAATTTTCTTTAAACGGCTTACAGTTGTGGGATCTAAATTTGCAAAAGGTTCGTCTAAAATTACTACTTCAGGATTACCAATTAATGTGGCAATAATTCCCACCTTTTTTTGATTTCCTTTTGATAAATCCCTAAGGTATTTTTTGTTGTTTAAAATTTCTCCGTTAAAAAATTCTTCATGCTTTGCCAGCAGTGCATCAATATCGGCTTTGTTTTGGTTACGCAGATCTCCGATAAAATAAAAATATTCCTCGGGAGTTAAATATCCTATCAGGAAACTTTCATCTAAAAAAGATCCAGTAAACGATTTCCAGTTTTCGCTTGTATTTACCTGAATATCATTATTTTTTATATATCCTGTAGAAGGCTGGATTAAATCTAAAAGCAAACTGAAAAAAGTTGTTTTTCCTGCTCCGTTATTTCCTACCAGTCCAAAACTCTGTCCTTTTGGGATTTCAAGATTATGAATGTTTAAAACTGTAGTTCCGTTATATTTTTTTGAAAGTTCATTTACTTGTATCATGGTGTTATTTTAGATTGTTGATTTTAGATTAAAAAATCAGTTTATTAATATTCAATGTCAATCCGATAAAGTTTTTCTTATTATCAAATTGACACATTCTTAAATTATTCTAACTCTTTTGTTTATAAGCGCTTATTGTGCTGTACTTTTCGATTTTATATCTTTTTTCGATTAAAGAAAAAACTCTGTCTTTAAAAATAAAACCTAAAACTCCTGCTCCAGCAACCAGCGACAGTGCAATAGCTTTATTTCCAAAATGCATTCCTAACCAGTAAATTAAAAGCGGTAAAAATATCTTGGGAAGAGATAACAGCATAGCATTTACATTAAATGCTTTTTTATCTCCAAAAGCTCCTCCTGCACTACTTAAATCGATTGGTGTTTTAGTAAAAGCTCCTCCCAAAAGAACTAGATGAGAGTTTACTCCAATATTGTAAATAGCTCCTACAACGATTGTTAAGTAAACCTCCCATCCATAGAATAAATAAAAAGAGGCAATTATTGTAGAGAAGAAAGTAACAATAACAATCAGCCACCATTTTGAGGTAATATAACCACGATACGGAATATTTTGTGTCATCATTAATTGATAATACGAACTATCCCAGCTTGGTACAAACTGGCCAAATACAAATAAAAATCCGCCGGAAACAAATATACCTGCAAAAATGTGCGCATTACTTCAGGCTGATAGGAGTTTCTAAAAAAGAGCAATACGTAAAACAAAAATAGAAAACTCATAAAAATAGTAGTTTTGGATCTTTTGTTTCTTTTTATCAGTTTGATATCATTTTTTAAAAATGTTCCTAAAGTTCCAAATTGATTCAGCCAAGAAAGATTTTCTGTTGCTGCAATATCATGTTTTAAAGATAGGCCGGCATCGAGATATAAATTGTTTTTGAAATATTTGAATGTAAAGGCATATAATGCTATCAATAACAAAACCGGAATTAAAAATACGCCCTCTATTTCATAAAAATTCTGAAAGAAAGGAGTTGTAAATACAGTTATATCAAATAATTTATAGTATTGTGCACCAGCCAAGGCTAAAATTAATACCACAAATACAACAAACAATTTGTCGATATTACTTAAAATAATATTCAGAAAATTATTAATGTAGATAAAAGACATCGCTCCTAAATACCAAAAAAGAATTCCAACAACATCGTATCCTTCTAAAATTAATACAACTGAAAACGGAATAAAAAATAAGGTATGAACCCAGTTAAAGAATGACAAAACTGTTTTTCCTAATGAAAAATGAACAATAACGGGCTTTTTAAAAGGCAAAACCAATAATGGTTTGATATTTAAAACCGGGATTGACTGCAGTAACAATCGAATTACTAAATCGAATAAAAAATAATAGACTAAAAATCTATTAACTGTAACTAATGGTTCGAGATTCATTTTTTTAAGAATGTAAAATGCACCTACTCCCATCCCGATAAAAATTAATGAAAAATAAATCATTAATAAACCCAGTATAATTTTCATTGCCAGGTTTTTGCCAAATGATGCCGATCTTATAAAGGCTTTCCATTCGAGATAAATAAACTTTTTAATCATGGTTAATTGGTTTTGATTTTTGTAGTAAGAGATCAAATGTAGGAAAACGTTACAAAAAAAGTTAAAAAAAATATTTTAGTAAGTGTCAATTACTTATGGTTTGCTACTTTTGCAAAAAATTAAAATCATGCCTTCATTTTTAAAACTTATAATTAAAGAGGTTAAACGCGAAACTGCCGATGCTGTTTCGGTACTTTTTAATGTTCCAGAAGAACTTAAACAAGACTATAAATTTATAGCCGGACAATACATAAACTTAAAACTAACTCTTGATAATCAAGAAATCCGTCGTGCTTATTCTATTTGTTCTGCACCAGAAAGCGGTGAACTGCGAATTGCAGTAAAAGCAGTAAAAAACGGTCTTTTTTCTCAGTTTGCCAATACAAAATTAAAAGCCGGAGATGTTCTTGAAGTGGGTCAGCCAGAAGGAAAATTTACTTTTGAACCTGATGCTGAAAGACAAAAAAATTATGCGGCGTTTGTTGCCGGAAGCGGTATTACGCCTGTACTTTCTATCATAAAATCAGTTTTAAAAAATGAGCCAAAAAGTTCATTTGTATTGGTTTATGGAAACAGAACTCCAGAGCAGACTATTTTTCACCAGGAATTACATGACTTACAGTTACAATATGTAGGTCGTTTTTTCGTGCATTATATTTACAGCCAGGCAAAAGTTGAAAATGCATTGTTTGGAAGAATCGAAAAATCAACAGTGAATTTTGTATTGAATAACAAACACAAAGAACTTGAATTTGACAAATTCTATTTATGTGGTCCTGAAGAAATGATCAATACAGTTTCTAATGTTTTAAAAGAAAAAAATGTAAAAGAATCTGCTATTAAATTTGAACTTTTTACATCTTCGTCTGAAGAACACGTAATTCAAGGTTCTCAGGAAGGACATACTAAAATTACTGTTTTAGTTGATGATGAAGAAGTTACTTTCGAAATGTCTAAAAAGCAAACTATTCTTGATGCGGCTTTAAAACATGGTGTAGATGCTCCCTATTCTTGTCAGGGCGGTATTTGCAGCAGCTGTTTAGGACGTGTTACGGCAGGTTCTGCTGAAATGACAAAAAATTCGATTTTAACGGATGGTGAAATCGCAGAAGGTTTAATTTTAACTTGTCAGGCTCATCCAACATCAGATACTATCTATGTTGATTATGATGATGTTTAGTCGATTCATATTTCAATAAAAAATCGCAATATTTAAAATCCAAATTCCAAGTTAAATTGGGATTTGGATTTTTTTGTTTAAAAGTTCAGAATCTCAGATTTAAAAACATTTTAAACAATACACAAAAAAGCATTCAAATATTTAGACATTTTTAAAAAAGCAGGCTTAAAATTTAGTATATTAGTATTGTGCTTAAGTCTGATACATCTCTTTTTAAAAAACAGAAAGACATGTATTTAATTGTCAACACTTTTTTAAAACATTAAATATTATGGCAATGCATCACTACCTCCGTCTAACTTTTATATTACTTTTTGTAATAACTTCTCTTTTTTGTGTCTATTTTATAATTAAAAAAAGGAAAGAGAAAAAAGGGCCAAAACTACTTTCAAAAGAAAAATATAATTGCTCAATGAATGAGGGCATGGAAGAAATATCAATCTCTAATGAGAGTTTTTTTAATATTTGGCCTTATGTGAGTGAATTAAAAGCGGCTAAAATTTTATCGAAAAAAATTAAAGAATCTGATTTAGTACATAAAGTCTACAGAAATTCAACCAATGATTGTGAACACATTTTATTAGCTACTGAAAAAGAAAATCATTTCGTTAAAGTTGTAGTTGATAAAAGCAAAAAGAAAGCATTGGGGTATCTTTTACTAGATTTATCATAGTTATAATTCTCAAAATAAAAAATTCCAAATACCAATTGTAAAGTTGGTATTTGGAATTTTTTTTGGCTTTAATTATTTACATCTTCATCTGAAGAAATTTAAGAATTATATATTCAAAGTGCTCAGAATGACAATACCATTATAATTGACTCTTAATTGTTGAAACAACCTTATCCGGAGAAATCGTTCTCATCGCATCTTCGTAACCTTCAACAATTTTATTTCCATAAACAGATGTTGGCAGTTTTGGATATTGATTTCTATCTGAAGTTAAAGCATTTTCTAAACTTTGATTGAAAGGTAAAAATCCAGCATAAGGATGTGTGGCACCCCAAAGCGTAATTACTTTTACACCCAGCATTGCTGCAATATGCGCATTTCCTGAATCCATAGAAAGCATTATATCTAGATTGCTGATTAATTGTAATTCCTGTTGAAACTTGATTTTTCCAGCCATATTAATTACATTTTCATACGACTTTGAAAGCGAGTCCAAAATTTCTATTTCTTTTTTCCCTCCGCCAAAAAGCAAAATTTTATAAGATGGCTGCTCGGCTAATTTTGCAATAACCTCCTTCATTAAATCTAAAGGATAAACCTTAGAATCGTACTGCGCAAAAGGTGCAATTCCGATGAGTTTCTCATTTTTGCCGCCTATTATTTCCAAAATTTCGGCACTTAGATCTGCTTTTTCAGGAAATACAGTCCCGAGGATTTGTGATGATAAATCTAAAGGAAAGCCCAATTGATCAAACACTTTTGCATGTCTTTCGAACATGGTTGGCAGCTGCTTGAAAACTTTATTCCCGGCTCTTGTCAATTCTTTTTTTCCTTCTCGTCCTTTATCGACAGTTGCTCTTTTTTTTCCGCTTAAAGCGAAGAGCAAACTCACAATTTTAGATCGCAAAACATTATGAAGGTCTGCAAAAGCATCAATTTTGAGTTTTTTTACGTCTTTATACAAACGTATCAATCCTAAAAATCCTTTATGTTTTTCTTTTTCATCAAAAGCAAAAAAATCCAGATTAGGAATTCCCTCAAAAAATGGCTTAAAAAAAGGACGTGAAATAACCGTCAGTTTTACTGTTGGATATTGTTTTACAAATGCACGTAAAACAGGAACCGTCATGGCGACATCTCCCATTGCGGATAGTCTCATGACGGCTATATGTTTGATCTTATTGTTCGACAAGTCTGCCAAATTATTTCTTGTTTTGGTATAAAACAGGATTCAAATCATCATCATTGTACATTTTCATTTGTTTGTACACTTTCATGAATTTATCACCGTTTTCGATATCTGTCAATAAATCATCAATTGCTGTAGACAAATCTGTTCTTTGTTCTAAAAGTACATTTAATTTTTCCTGACATTTATCTCTATGTTCCTGAGAAGCCTCTGCACGAGTCGCTTCTTCCTGCATATGATAAATTTTTAAGGCTAAAATAGACAATCTGTCAAATGCCCAGGCTGGACTTTCAGAATTGATTTTTGCTCCATCTTTTGCTTGTACACCACTGTATTTTTGCAAAAAGTAACTGTCGATATATTCAACCATATCAGTACGTTCCTGATTTGATGCATCGATTCTTCTTTTTAAAGTCAAAGCCGCTACAGGGTCAATTTGTGGATCACGTATGATATCTTCAAAATGCCATTGAACAGTATC
The DNA here is from genome assembly GCF_001879205.1 of Flavobacterium johnsoniae. Lineage (GTDB taxonomy): Bacteria > Bacteroidota > Bacteroidia > Flavobacteriales > Flavobacteriaceae > Flavobacterium > Flavobacterium johnsoniae_A. The sequence goes on along the minus strand of NZ_MLFK01000005.1, from coordinate 238,330 downwards.
AATCCAGTTTTTTAAATACAATAAATGCTCAAATTTATCTTTTGGATAAGGATTATTTATAGGCTGATCAACATTATCAAACTGATGATAATCTTTAATGCTTTGTTCGAAAACCGAATATGCTAATTTTGAAAACATGTCTTTATTTTTTAGAGTTACAAAGATACTTTTTATACTTTTATGCTGCGAATAAAACAAAATATTTTTCGTTATTATATTTTTATCGGTTAATAAATTAAAAAATCATCATGAAAATTCATTATATATCTGAAGAGAACAGTGTTTTAAATCATTTTCTAGGTCAAATAAGGAATGTAAACGTTCAGAATGACAGCATGCGGTTTAGAAGAAATATTGAACGCATAGGAGAAATAATGGCTTATGAACTGAGCAAAATTCTGCCTTATAAAAATGTTGAAATTCAAACACCTCTTGGTATCAAAAAAACAACAGAAATTGAAACCGACTTGGTTTTATGTCCTATTTTAAGAGCCGGATTACCGCTTCATAACGGTTTTTTAAATTATTTTGATCATGCTGAAAACAGCTTCGTTTCGGCCTGCAGACATCATCCAAACAATGATGATGAGTTTGAAATTTTAGTTGAATATCAAGCAATTTCTAATTTAAACAATAAAACGGTTTTACTTCTTGACCCTATGCTGGCAACCGGACAATCTATTGTAGCAGTACACAAAAAATTACTAGAAAACGCCACACCAGCAGAATTTCATATTGTAGTAGTTATTGCGGCTCCTGAAGGAATTGCTCATCTTGAAAAAAATCTTCCTGAAAATTGTCATTTGTGGGTTGCTTCTTTAGATGAAAAGCTAAATGAAAAAAATTATATCATTCCTGGTCTTGGCGATGCAGGTGATCTTGCCTACGGAAGTAAATTATAATTGAGAGAAAAAAGTAAATAAACTGCACAAAATCAATACATAAAATACGATCTCATTATTTAGTTTTTGCTGCATATATTCGACGTGGCTCGCTGCCATAATCGATAATGGAGCTATGCTGAATAATAATAAATCATTGCTTTTATCTGGCGAAAGAATATATACAAGCACTGCGATAAAAAAACAAGCTACTACTTTTTTATACGAAGTATGTACTATTTGCGGTCTGTTTGACAATGTAGTTAACATTGAAAAGAGAAAAAATATAACCACTGCTGCGTAAATTGAAAGTGCGCCGTTTTCGTAATTGTTCTTAAAATAATCTATTCTAAAATCAATTACGGCACGTTTTTGAAAAAAGGCAGCAACATCAATATGAAACATTAATGAGATCATATAAAAAACAATTGCAACCGCCAAAAGTGCCACAAAAGGCAAAACCCAGTTTCTATAATCTCTCGAAACGTGAAAAACAATTGATATAAAAACTAGAATTAAAAACAAAACACTCCAAAATTGAAATAAAGAAGCTACAAATATCCAAAAAGAAGCATCAAATATTTTTTCTTTTGAAGCTTTTAACGATTGTAGTGAGATCAATCTTCGGAGAGCCAATAAAATAAAGAAATTGGCATATACTACATTTGGATTATCGAATATCGTGGGGAAAAACAGTAGAAATAATAAATAGAAAAATATCGCGTAACCATTGTCTTTGCTGAGTCCGTTTTTCTTGACGATGAAATTTACCATGAAAAAAGAAGCAAAAACAAAACACAACAGACTTACTTTTTGAAATATCGTAAAATAAGAATTTATCCAAGACGTTTCTCGAATTTGAAACATGAAAAAGAAAACCAGTATCAAAATTACAACCAACGAATAATTTAATGGCGTAGATTTTTTAAAAACACTTGTTATCATAAGGATATTTTATACTTTTGTGACTGTAAATATAATACTTGTTTAAAAAGGAAAACCAACAAGTTGAAAAAAGATTCTCTGTTTGAATTTTACTTCAATGCGTTAAAAACAATAATAACATATAATTTTATAAATTATGAAAGCTTTTTTTGAAGGAATACAATACTTATTCGTTAACATTTTGTTTGCTCCTCTTGACTTTTTACGTCATTTGGAATTAGTTACATGGTTTGGTGCAAACACTATCAACTGGATTTTTATGATTATCTGTTCTGCAGCAATCGTATATTGGATTAAACAATTACGTATTTTTGATGCTGCAGGAACTGAAAACCAAGATACAACGGCTCACTCTTTCTTAAAGTAAGTCGAAGCCGATATCCTTTCTAAAATACATCTTATCAAAATTTAGTTTATCTATGTTTTGGTAAGATTTTTTTATGGCCTGTTGAAAATCATCTCCGTATGATGTTACAGTCAAAACACGTCCTCCATTAGTAACGACATTTTCGTTATCTAATTTTGTTCCTGCATGAAAAACTATCGAATCAGTAATATTTTCTAAACCACTAATTACTTTTCCTTTTTCGAAATCTTCAGGATATCCGCCGGAAACCACCATAATGGTAGTCGCACTTCTTGGATCAACTTTTAATTCGAATTCATCTAATTTTTGATTTGAAACTGCCAAAAACAATTCAAACAAATCAGATTCTAATCTCGGAACCACAACTTCAGTTTCAGGATCTCCCATTCTTACGTTGTATTCAATAACAATTGGTTCGTTTTTTACATTGATCAAACCAATAAAAACAAATCCTTTGTATTCGATTCCGTCTTTTTGGAAACCTTCTATTGTTGGTTTTACGATACGTGTTTCGATTTTCTCCATCAAAACAGCATCAACATAAGGAACTGGAGAAACTGCTCCCATTCCGCCTGTATTTAATCCTGTATCGCCTTCGCCAATACGTTTGTAATCTTTTGCTGTTGGAAGAATTTTATAGCTTTTCCCGTCAGTTAAAACGAAACAGCTTAATTCGATTCCGTCCAGAAATTCTTCAATAACTACTTTAGAACTTGCTGCTCCAAATTTCTCGTGAACCAGCATGTTTCTAAGTTCAGTTTTAGCTTCTTCAAGATCCTGAATAATCAAAACTCCTTTTCCTGCTGCTAATCCGTCTGCTTTTAAAACAAATGGAGGCTGCAAAGTTTCAAGAAATTTGCAGCCTTCTTCAACCGTTTCGGCAGTAAAACTATCGTAAGCCGCAGTTGGAATATTATGCTTCATCAAGAATTCTTTTGCAAATTCTTTACTTCCTTCTAATTGTGCTCCTAATTTTGATGGGCCAATAACCGGAATATGATTTAAACTTTCATCATTTTTGAAATAATCATAAATCCCTTTTACTAATGGATCTTCGGGACCAACCACAACCATATTTACTTTTTCTTGTAATACAAATGCTTTTACAGCATCAAAATCGGTTGGAGACATTGCAACGTTTGTGGCAATTGCAGCGGTTCCTGCATTTCCTGGTGCAACAAAAAGTTTTTCGCAAAGCGGACTCTGAATCATTTTCCACGCAAAAGCATGCTCTCTTCCGCCTGATCCCAATAATAAAATTGTCATGGTATAGTTGTATTTAGTTGTGGTGCAAAAATAATTGCTTTTGAACGTAAAAAATAATTAAATCTTAAAAACTTGTTCATTCTTCGCTGTTAGTAATTGGTAAATATTATTTTTGACGAAAATTATACCGAAAAATGATTCGTCTTTTTGATCTTTCCCTTCAATTAAATGGTTTTCCTATTAAGAAAGCCAAAGCCGAATTGGATAAAATTGTTCATTTTTCTGAAGAAGAATATGTCTTGTTTCTCGAAAATAAAAAAAAGGAAATTGTCGATTTTCATCTAAAAAATAATTCTTTCTACAAGGAATTAGCCGGAAATAAAACGGCTTTAAATTGGGAAGATCTGCCAATTTTAAACAAACAAAATTTACAAAAACCACTCGAAAATAGGCTTTCAAAAGGTTATTTAAAAAACAATATTTACCTCAACAAAACCTCAGGATCCAGCGGAACGCCTTTTGTTTTTGCCAAAGATAAATATTCGCACGCCTTAACCTGGGCTTCAAATATGATGCGTTTTGGATGGTTTGAAATTGATTTTAATCATTCGTACCAAGCACGTTTTTATGGCATTCCCATGGATTTTATTGGATATCATAAAGAACGTTTGAAAGACTTTTTAACGCATCGTTTTCGTTTTCCGGTTTTTGATTTATCTGATGACGTTCTGAATAAATTTCTGCAGAAATTCAGAACCAAAAAATTCGATTATATCAATGGTTATACGAGTTCGATCGTTTTATTTGCTAAATTTTTAGAACAGAAAAATATCGTATTAAAAGAAACTTGTCCCACTTTAAAAGCTTGTTTTGTTACTTCGGAAATGCTTTTTGAAACAGATAAAAAATTGCTGGAAAAACAATTCGGAATTCCAATTATAAGTGAATACGGCGCATCAGAATTGGATTTAATTGCTTTTGAAAACCCTCAGGGAGAATGGCAGGTAAATGCAGAAACCCTTTTTGTCGAGATTTTAGACGAAAACAATAACGTTCTCCCTTACGGGGAAGAAGGTAAAATTGTAATTACTTCGCTCTTCAACAAAGCAAATCCGTTTATTAGATATGAAATTGGCGACATTGGAATTTTGGATAAAAAAAGTACACCCAAAAAACCAATTCTAAAAAAACTAATTGGCAGAACTAATGACGTTGCCATTTTGCCAAGCGGAAAAAAATCCCCTGGTCTGACCTTTTATTATGTAACCAAAAGTATTATTGAAGATGATGGAAATGTAAAAGAATTTATCATCAAACAAACCCAATTAGATACTTTTGAAATTGAATATGTTGCTGAAAATGAATTAGATTCGGAACAAATTCAAAAAATTAAAGAGGCAATAGATTTGTATCTTGAACCCAATTTAAACTTTACTTTTACCCGAAAAACGGTTTTAGAAAGAACCAATCGCGGGAAATTAAAACAGTTTAAATCTTATTTATAAATATAAATAAAATCCTACATTTGTTTTTTATTAAATACTTATGGACGATAAATCTTTACTCTCTGAAGAAACAATTTCTAATAAAATATATTTTATCCGTGGTCAAAAAGTGATGCTTGCATTTGATTTAGCAATACTGTATGATGTTGAAACCAAAAGATTAAATGAACAGGTTAAAAGGAATTCATCTCGATTTCCTGAAGATTTTATGTTCCAGCTTACTGAAAACGAATTTGAAAACTTGAAGTCGCAAATTGCGACTTCAAGTTGGGGTGGTAGCAGAACATTACCTTTTGCTTTTACTGAACATGGTATTCTGATGCTTTCAAGCGTTCTAAAAAGCAACAAAGCCATTCAAACCAATATTCAAATCATGCGTATTTTCACGAAAGTGAGACAAATGCTTTTGGATACAACAGAAATTAAAGTTGATATTCTTCATCCCGAAGCCTCGGGACAAAAGAAGTTAGAGAATCATGATAAAAATATCGAATTGGTTTTTTCTTATTTAGATGAATTGACTGAGAAAAAAGAAGACCAAAGTGAAAGAGTGAAAATTGGTTATAAAAAATAACTTTAAATCTTCAAGGCGCAAATTGCGACTTCAAGTTTTAAAAACTTAACTTTCAACTTACTGAAAATGAACAGCAATCTTTACGGTCATAAATTGTGATTTTAAAGAGTCTAAAAATTAAATAATTGGAGGTCACAAATCGTGACCTCCAATTGAAGATTAATTACGAGATTCTTCAAAAAATCACATTTACACTTAGAAGAAAATCTTTCAAACTATCCAGAATCCAATTTAAACTTTACTTTTGCCAAAGAAAGTTTTTAGAAAGAATCTATGAAAATTACCATAATTGCAGGTGCACGGCCAAACTTCATAAAAATAGCACCGATTATTAATGCTGTAAAAAGTAAGCAGAATGAGGGTTTTGATGTTTCATTTCGTTTAGTTCACACTGGTCAGCATTATGATAAGAACTTAAGTGATACTTTTTTTGAGGAACTAAATATTCCGCATCCAGATGTTAATTTAGAAGTAAAAAGCGGTTCTCAGGCCCAACAGACTGCAGCGATTATGATTGCTTTCGAAAAAGAATTACTTCAAAATCCGTGTGATTTAGTTTTGGTTGTAGGAGATGTAAACTCAACAATGGCCTGCTCTATAGTGGCAAAAAAATGCAATACAAAAGTAGCACATGTCGAAGCCGGAATTCGTTCCGGAGACTTAACAATGCCCGAAGAGATCAATAGAATGCTGACGGACAGTATTACTGATTACTTTTTTACAACCTCAACATCAGCTTCAGAAAATTTATTAAAGTCAGGTTCCAATCCAGAAAATGTGCATTTTGTGGGGAATGTGATGATCGATACTTTATATCAAAATATCAACAGAATTACAGCGCCTGATTTTTGGAACGAACATCAATTACAAGAGAAAAACTATATCATCTTAACGTTGCATCGTCCTGCAAATGTTGACGAAGTTTCATCGCTTATTGATTTACTACATGGAATTGATTTGTTAGTAAACTACAAAAAAATAATTTTTCCGATTCACCCAAGAACGCAGGCAATTTTAAGTGAAAGCAAAATCGAGTTTAAGAACATCATTTTTGTTTCTCCTCAAGGTTATCTAAATTTCATGTATTTAATCAAAAACAGTTTTGCCGTTATTACAGACAGCGGAGGAATTTCTGAAGAAACAACTGTTCTTGGAATTCCATGTTTTACTATGCGAGATAATACTGAAAGACCTGAAACAGAAACCATTGGTTCTAATACAATTGTGGGAACATCTTTAAAAAATCTCCAAAAAGTTTTTGGTTCATTTTTACAAAATGGTGCCAGAAAAAGCGGTATTCCAGAATTATGGGACGGAAAAGCTTCTGAAAGAATTATTTCAATTTTATTGGAAAAGAAATAATGAACGACATTTTAATTATATCCAATTATTATCCTCCTGAAAAAGGTGCCGCAGCCAACAGAATTGAACAATTGGCTTTGAAATTAAACCAAAACGGATATGAAGTTTCGGTGATTTCTCCGCTTCCGAATTATCCAAAAGGCGAACTTTTTCCAGAATATAAAGGCAGATTTTTTGTTACAGAAAAAATTCAGAATATTACTCTAAAACGTCTTTGGATTTATCCAAGCAACAGTTCTAATATTTTTAAAAGAATTGTTTCGACATTTTCGTTTTCTAGTGTTTTGTTTTTTTATTTGCTATTTGCTAAAACACCAAAAAAAGTAATTGTACAATCGCCGCCGTTACTATTGTCTTTTGTTTCTGTTTTTGCCCTTTGGATCAAAAGGAAAAAAATAATTTTGAATGTTTCAGATCTTTGGCCAACTGCTGCTATTGAGCTTAAGGTTTTGAAGAAAAACAGTATTTCACATAAAATACTTCTTTTTATAGAACGTTTTATTTACAAAAAAGCAACGCATATTTTTGGACAATCAAATGAAATTATTGATCATATACATTCCGTTTTTCCAGAAAAGAAATGCTTTTTATATCGCAATTATCCTGATCATTTTGTGGAAAATGTTATCCAAGAAAATGATAATTCTACTGAACCAATAAAATTGTTTTATGCCGGATTATTAGGCGTTGCTCAGGGTGTTTTTGAGCTTATTCAGCAATTGAATTTAGAAAACCTGAATGTCGAATTGCATATTTTTGGAGATGGAGCTGAGAAAGCTCAAATCGTAAATTATATGAATCAGAATCCGATGCAGAAAATTATCTTTCACGGAATGTTAGATCGAAATGTCCTGCATGAAAAGTTAATGAGTTTAGACATTGCGCTTGTTCCTCTAAAAACAAGAATTTACGGTTCTGTTCCTTCAAAAATATTTGAATACAGTGCTTTAGGGTTTCCTATTCTTTATTTTGGCGGTGGCGAAGGGGAATCAATTGTTGCCGAAAATAATTTAGGCTGGGTGGTTCCTGTTGAGGATTTTGAAGGTTTAAACGTCGCTTTACAAAAGATTTCAGAAACTGGAAAGGATAAAATTCAAAGCATGAAAAAGACAATTTTTCTGCATGCAAAAAGCAATTTTAATCTTGATTTGCAAATGAAAAATCTAATTGAGAATGATGCTTTTTAAGTAAATTGTTATAAATGAAAAGGGGAAATATTCTAATAATATTTCCCCTTATTTTATTTTATGTAACTAGAAAAATCTTTATGTTCTTCTTTAGAAAGTTCTTCCGGAGATAATGATCTGAAATAATCGTATGTAATTTTCATTCCTTCAGAACGGCTTACTTTTGCCTCCCAGCCCAGCAATTCTTTAGCTTTTGTCGTGTCTGGCTGACGCTGTAAAGGATCATTTACTGGCAATGGATGATAAACTACTTTCTGATTAGTTCCTGTCAATTTAATGATTTCCTCTGCAAAATCTTTAATGGTGATTTCGTCCGGATTTCCAATATTTACCGGATATACATAATCGGAATGCAATAATCTGAAAATACCTTCAACTTGGTCGTCTACATAACAGAAAGAACGTGTTTGTGAACCATCTCCAAAAATCGTTAAATCCTCACCACGTAAAGCCTGACCGATGAAGGCTGGAATTACACGACCATCGTTTAATCGCATTCTTGGTCCATAAGTATTAAAAATACGTACAATTCTGGTTTCTACGCCATGAAAAGTATGGTACGCCATTGTGATAGATTCCTGAAAACGTTTTGCCTCATCATAAACACCACGTGGTCCAATTGTATTTACGTTTCCGTAATATTCTTCTGTTTGCGGATGCACTAGTGGATCTCCGTAAACTTCAGATGTTGATGCAATTAAAATTCGTGCTTTTTTAACTCTTGCCAATCCTAATAAATTATGCGTTCCAAGAGATCCTACTTTTAAAGTCTGAATTGGAATTTTTAAATAATCTATCGGACTTGCAGGCGAAGCAAAATGTAAAATATAATCTAAATCACCCGGAATATGTACAAACTTGGTAATATCATGATGATAAAATTCGAAGTTTTCTAATTTGAATAAATGTTCAATATTTTTAAGATCGCCGGTAATCAGGTTATCCATCCCAATAACAAAATATCCTTCTTTGATAAATCTGTCACATAAATGTGATCCTAAAAATCCTGCCGCTCCGGTTATAAGTATTCTTTTCATGATAGTTGTTTATACACCGCAAATGTAACTGATTTGAAAATTATTTTTCAGTTATCTTTTCAATTTATCTTGTTTTTAAAGACTCTTGATGTTCTTTAAATTTAGTTTCTACAAATTCTTTCATTTCTTTTTCAAATCTTTGCTTTGAAAATGAAAGAGCGTGTTCACGTATTAATTTGGGATCAAAAACTTTTGTTTCGAAGTTAAGTACTGCTTCTTTGATTTTTTGTGCAAATTGCCCTTCAAAGAAAATTCCGGTTTTATTTGCAATAACTGTTTCTAGGGTTCCGCCTTTAGCTAGCGCAATTACTGGAGTTCCGCAAGCTTGTGCCTCTACAGGAATAATTCCAAAATCTTCTTCGGCTGCAAAAACAAATGCTTTTGCTTTTTGCATTAATACTTTTAATTTTCCGTTTTCAATAAAACCAACAAATTCAATATTACTTTTAGCTATTTTTTGAAGTTTTTCTAATTCTGGTCCGTCACCGGCAACAATTAATTTCAAATGGGGTAGTTCATTAAAAGCTTCGACAATTAATTGCGTTTTTTTATAGGAAACCAATCGCGAAGCTGTAAAATAGTAATCTTCCTTTTTTTCTTCTAAACTAAAGAAATCAACATCGACAGGCGGGTAAATTACAATTGATTCTCTTCCATAAGTATTCTTTATTCTTTGAGCAATATGATTAGAATTTGCAATAAAAAAATCTACGTCTTCTGAATTTGAAAGATCCCATTTCTTGATTTTATTTAAAACAGATTTCGCATAAATGCCTTTTAAGCCTTTATCTAATCCTGCATCTTTTAAATACTGGTCTTTTAAATCCCAGGCATAACGCATTGGAGAGTGACAGTAACAAATATGCAGTTGATTTTTATGAGTTTTAATTCCTTTTGCAACAGCTGAGGAAGAACTGATAATGAGATCATAATCGCTTAAATCAAATTGTTCGATTGCAATTGGAAATAATTGTAAAAATTTGCGATGGTTTTTTTTTGCTGTTGGCAGTTTTTGAATAAAGCTTGTTTTAACTTTTTTACCGTTCAGAATAAAATTGCGGTCTTCATCACTCAGAAAATCTATTAATGCAAAATGATCAAAATCATCCCAAATTGAATTTATCGAATGAATCACTTTTTCGGCACCACCATTCACATAATACCAATCGCTAATTAGGGCTTTTTTCATTTCTACTGCATTAGTTTTCGAGTCAAATAATAAAAATAAAATGCATTTTTACCAAAAGTCATATTTAAAAAATATAATGTTTTAGGAATCCAATGACCAAATAAATTGAGTTTCTGAAGCTCTTCTTTTAACTCTTTCAAAGTACATTTTGAGATACCAACATTCATTTCAAAAATATGAAATGATTGTCTAATCATTAATTCTTTTCTTAATTCTTCAACGATTTCAACTTTATAAAAGTCTTGTGTGTCTTTAGCAATGTCCAAAACACCTTTCCACATTTTCGCTCTTCCTTTTACTGAATAAATACCACGAATATGTATTTCACCTGCTTTCTGAAAATCTCCAAATAATGGAGGATTACCTGTACGGCCTCCAACAGAAGGTTTTCCTAAATATCCTATTCCTTTAGTACAAAAAGCATTTGCTGCTAAATAAATCTGATAATATAAAGTGCCATCATATTTATCTGTTTTCAAAGGCTGTGCCCATTCTTTATTAATAACCAATCCTCCTACAAAACCGCACATTCTGAAAATCAACCTGGGTGAATCCTGTTTTTTTACAATCGTTTCATTGGGTAAAATTCTAGAAACGCCAATTGGTTTGCTAATATCTTTTTCAAATCGTAAAAATGGTCTTGAAACCATTGCAACATTTGGATTTTTTTTGCAAAACTTGTCTATTTCCTCCAGTCCATTTTTTAAAAATAAGTCATCATTTCCTATCAAAACTACCCATTTGTATAAGGCGAGATCAATTAACTTTCTAATGTTGGCATCATAGCCCAAATTTGTTTCATTTTCAATATAAGTCATTATTACTTGCTTTTCGGCAAATTGACTTTGATACTTTTCTGTTATTTTTCTAATTTCATTTCTTTGTTTTGAAAAATCTTCACAAATAATAATTTCATTTGGTAAAAAAGTCATATCAAAAATAGACCTAAGTAATTCATCATACTCCTCAGGCCGATCATACGCAGGAATGGCGATACTATATCCGTCAATAATTTTATCCATTAAAAAGCCGCTGTTTTCTGATTTTTTCAAAAATATGATTTTAATTTGTAAAAGCTTAAAATAAAAAATCATCTTTGTTTTAATAAAAACTTTTAGAAACGCAATTCTATAACCTAGTGCTTAAAAATATCTCTTTGAGTTTTGGAATAAATTTTATTAATCTATTATTCCCTTTATTATTGATACCTTTTTATATTCAAATATTTGGTATTAATACATATGGATTAATTGCTATTTCGATGTCATTAATAAATATTATTTCTGTTCTTTACGACTATTCCTGGTATGCATTTGCACCTATAGAAATTAATAAAATTAGACTCGAATCAGTATTAGTGAATCAATATATTTCTAGAGTTATTAATACTAAAATTATTCTCTTTATACCTTCTGTTGTATTTTTAGTTTTTTTTATATCCTTTTTTAATAATCTCAAAAATGAAGTAATATTTTCATTTTCATTATTGGTGTTTTTATTCTCCAGGTCGCAAAATAATCTTTGTTTTTTTATCGGTTTAGATAATGTATCTCCTTATTTTGTAATCAATACTATTGTTAAAATAACTTGCATTATTCTTATAATTTTTACCTTAAATCAAAAAACAGATTATCAATATGTTTTTTATTATTTAGGAATAACAGATATTTTGATATTTATATTTTCGACTTATTATTTGATAAAAAAATATAGTTATAATTACTCTATTACCTCCTGGATTGAAATTCTCGAAGAACTAAAAAAAGGATTCAGATTATTTTTGACAAATTTAACTATTGCAGCAATGCTTAATTCCAATACCTTAATTTTAGGTCTGTTTTTGGATACTAAGACAGTTGGTATTTATAATGTTGCTGAAAAAATAATTATGCTTTGTAAACAATCCCTGAGTGTATTATTTCAAGGTGTTTATCAAAAAGCGTGTTCTATCGGGATTTCAAAAACTGCTCAGCTTAATACTTTTTTTAAATCTGTATTTATCTATTATCTCCTTATTTATGGTTTAGGAATGATTGCATTATTTATGTTTCCGAATCTCATTATTCATATTTTAAGCAGCGAGGCAACAGTAGAATCTAGCCATTACCTTATTTTACTGGCTCCAATTCCTTTGATTGCATCATTAAGTCAATCTGCTTATATGACACTTATTTTACATAGTAAAAAAAGCAGTTATTTTTATGCGCACCTTTTCGGATTAATACTCAATTTATCTTTAGGAATTATTCTTTGTTATTATTTTAAAGTATACGGAATTATAATTTCGCTGATTTTAACTGAACTTTTCATTACACTTTATCTAAATTTCTCAATAACTCTTGACAAAAAACTTAATTTTTTCAAATCTCAAATTGAATAATGAAAATTAAAGCTAATATAAAACTGCTTCTCATTCCGACACTTTATCTGCTCGTTATTTCTTCTTTTGTTTACTATTTAGAAGCAATTCAGAGTTTACTAATGATTTTGACTGGTTTGCTTTTGCTTTTTATAACTAAGTTTAGTGACTTTAAAATTAATTTTAAAAATGCTCCGTTTATAGCTTCTTTTATAATCCTTACTTTCTACTATTTACTTTATTTTAGCAAATCTAGTTTTAAAACTATTGGTGAAAGTTTTTTACTTTTTATAGTACCCTTATTTAGTTATTATCTTTACCAAATCGATTCTTTTATAAAAATCAGAAAGAAAATTCAATTTGCATATATTAGCTCAATTAGTTTGTTGTGTTTGTATTTTCTGCTGTTTTATATTAACGATATTCCAAATCACCATTTTGATTGGTACTTAGCTCGTTACAATCTTGAATTTTATTGTAAGATCCACGGAACGTATATTTGTTTGTGGATTGGAATTGCAATTTTATTTTTAGCAGATTACATTTCAGACTATAAAAAATGTTCTAAGAAATTAAAAATCTGCAGTATTTTAATGTTTATTAGTTTACTGGGAGGTTTAATCATTTATAATTCGAGAAATATACTTCTAGGGCTTTTTATAGTTGTTTTATTACGCTTAACAATATTAAAAAGAGAAAAAATAGTAATAACGACTAACCAAAAACTAAGTATAGCATTTATCATTTTACTAATAATTTTATTATCACAAAGATATCTTGATACAATTCATTTTTTATCCAACAAGTCTTTTACAAATTCAACACGATATGCAAGCTGGACCTGCAGTTTAAAACTAATCTACGATTCGCATTTTTTAGGAATGGACTATAATTTAATCCAGCAAAAATTAAATGAGTGTTATCTTCCCTTTAATAATTTTGAATTAAAAAAATTTAAGATTAACTCTCATAATCAATATTTAGATTTTTTACTAAAAGGCGGATTCTTATTATTTTTCACTTTTATTTGGTCTTTATTTATCAAACTAAAAGAGACTTTAAAGCAAAAAGAATATCTATATTTTTCTATAACTGTTTTATTTGCAATAGCATTTATCACAGAAAATATTTTAGTTCGCCAATATGGAATTTATATTTATTTTCTCTGCGAAATTTTACTTTTAGGCAGTATTTTTAGGAATAAAAATCATAGTATTTATGAAGTAGAAAAATGCTAAAGTTGGAATGTAAAGCATACAGCCATCACTTAAGCAGACAAATAAATAGGTTAGGCTTCCTAAAAGATAAGGATAATTATTATTTTTAGTACTTACCGCAATGTATATTTGGGAAAAAAATGAAATGCAAAATAATAATAAACCAATAATTCCTAATTGCTTAAAGATTGATAAATAAACTATTTCTTCAATAAAATCGAAGGTTTGACTACCAAAAAAACTTACTCCGGTAAATTGTCTTATTTGATTAATTCTTCCGCCTAAATTAGAATCTAAAATAAACCCTGATAATGAACCATATTGAAAATATCGATTCATTAAAAAAGTGGCAAAAACAAATAAAATTAATGCCAAAAAAGCGTAGATTTTGATTAACTTGAAAACTCTATCCTTATAAATAATGACAAAATAAAAAAGTAATCCTAGCCAAACGGTTCGGGAAAGGGTTAAAAGCAAAGCTAAAATTACAATCCCTAATTTAATTTTGGAAACATTTTGTTTATGAAATATTGGAAACAACATCAATATACAAACTCCAAAAATATTACCGTTATTATATGTTGAAATGAGCTTATACAAAGACCCTCTCATGTTATATTTTCCTTCTAAGGTACCTAAATCATCTGCATTTACGGTTATATAGGGAATTTCAATATAATTACCTGTTAGCTGTTTAAAAGTAAATAAAATAATACCGTAAAGCGAAATCCAAAATACAGCATTACTTAAGAGCGTTTCTACAAATATTGAATCTATTTTCTTTAAAAAAGGACTAAGGAAAATATAAAATAGTAAGGGGAGAAATCCAAAACTTACATAAAAAGCTATAAGATTTCCAAATGAACCGTCATAGCCTCTAAATGCTAAATTAAAAGAAAAGTATAAAACAAATGGTAAAGTCGCTGCATAGCACAAAAAATGTTTAGTAGAAACTAAAAACTTCTTTTTATTAATTACAATTAAAATTGAAAGTAAAAAAAGAAATCCTAAGTACAGGTAACCCCAAGTAATTGGAATTCCTGCAATTTTAAACCCTCCTTTTGGCAGAAAAATTAAAAATAGAACACCTATAAAAAAAAGATACTCTCTAATTTTTTCATTATTTAAGATAATTTTAAAATTAAAACGCATCTCTATTTTTTTTACGCTGCTCGGACAGAATATTACTCTTTTGTTGGATTTTTTATTTGCTCTAATTTATCAATCAATAAATCGTTACCCATAAAATATGGATCATAAGAGTTATTAATTTTACTAAGTTTATAACCGTAATATACAGGATCCCAAGTAATAAACTCATTAGGATAAAAATATATTTTAAAGTTATCATTATCTCCGCTTATTGTATCGTTTTTATATAATACTGAAATATTTTTTAGCGTAATATTTGACTGATATTCGTTTTCACCAACATCAACTCTAATATTCTTTGGAATCATTTTTTCTGGAAAATCAATTTTTAGTTTTTGCATTTCGGATGAAGCATAAACAGGGCTAATTACCGAATTCTCATCATTCCAATCTTTACCTTCGGTTAAATAAAAAACCTGAACTTTATCATTTTTTACAAAAACACCTTCAATAATTACTGAGAAACTATTATTTAAAACTTTATCTTCTTCAGTTTTTTTATTACAAGAAACTATGAAAAATAGAATTATATAAAGATAAAATGACTTTGAATTCATTATTTTAAGAATTAGATTATTTAGAGAGAATAGACTGTTTTTTATAAAAATTAAGGAAACGAATAGAAAATATATAAATTAACACAAACAAAATAGGTAGTATAAACTTCATCTTTCCTTTCAAAGATTTTGTACTCTCAATACTAGTCACATATGAAACTTCTTTTATGATTTTATTACATCTAATTAACTCTATCTTTAAGCTTCCATTTTCTCTAATAAGACCTTCTTTTGTTTTTAGTATATCATTTAGCTGTACATTTTCATTATAATAAACCAGTTTATCGTTTTTTACTGCACCCAAAGATTCAGAATTTGAGAACTTATTTAAAATATTATCAATCTGCAAAAGAATCTGATCATTTGCTTTAATCTTTTGTTTGATATTATCTATAGAAATCTTTTGAACCTCAGCATAATAATCGCTTTTATTGAAAAAATTCAATAATGCTTTTACCGTATTATCATTCTTTGCTATCTCTTTTGTTGTAAATGTTATAATATAAAAAGGATAATTTTTACTAGTTGTTGTTTCTTTTATTATCGATTTAAAATCTCCATTTGAGGTCATCAATTTTAAAACTTCCAGATTTTGCTCATTGTTATTAACGAATTTAAAAACGTCAATAATAGGTTCTATTTTAATCGTAGAAATTTTAGCATCTGTCCCTATTCCAATTGTTTTTAGAAAAACCTGATCATCTGTCGAAAGTTTTGACTGAAATAAATCAACCTTAGCATACAAATAATCTACACTGCCAAAATTTGGCGTTACAATTATTTGATTATCATATGTTTTTTGAGTCTTATCTAAAAACATTCCAAGTCCAAATCCAGCAATAACTAAAATCAAGACAATCAGCCAATTTCGTATAAAGAACTGAATGCTTCTAAAGATAGAAGCATTAATTCTTTCAAAAAAGTTACCTATTTTTTTCGAAATCAAAACCAAATCAACTTCCTGATCTGTATTATTCTGTGGTACTTTTGTACTCATTTATACTTTTTCTTTTATGTTAAAAATCTGCTCTAGAATTTTAATTGTAATTAAATAAGTTGGTTTTACACCTGTAGTTCCCAATCCTCCTGAAGCTAATGTGCTTCCTGTTTCTAATGGATTATCTGAAGCATAATAAGCATAACGAACTTTGATATCGTGCGGCACGCTTTTTCTAATTTTTGATGCAGACTGAATTGCTTTTTGGTAATAAGATCCTTCCATTTCAAGACCAATAACTCCCCAGGTCGATTCGTGGAAGAATTTCAACAAATCTCTGTTTTGTAATGATGTTCCTAAAACGGTAACCATTGCTCCTTCATAAATATCAATGTCGTTTCCTTCGAACATCGCGCCTGTTAATTCATTTTCAAAGAAATAATTATCGGCAGTTCCTTCGTTTATGTGTGCTGTTGGAATCATGATATCGCCTTTTCCACCTTCCAGAATTCCGGCTTTACCCATAATCGAAACCGATTTTACGTTTAGTAAAGTCTCTTTTTTAAATGGTTTTAAAAGCTCATCGATTGTTTCATAAGCCTGCTCACCAAAAGCATAATCCATTACGATAATCACAGGTTTATCTTCGTCTATATTAGCGTATGAAAATGCTGTTTTCGACCAATCTATTTTAGCGGTATCAAAAATCTGAACATCGATATTCGTTCCCGAAGAATCCGGCAGTGAAATCATTCCGTTTTTTAAAGCCAGTTCTTCAACCTGGCTTCTAATTTCTTTTGAACCGGAATTGCTTAATTCTTCATAAATAAAGAAATCTGTTTTACCTTTAAATTTTGAGGTTAATAACGGCGTTGCAAAAAGCGAATTCATCACACTGTGCATATTAGCACTTATAACGTGAATTGGTCTTTTTAAAAGATTATTTGCTTTTAGGACTTCTTTGATATTGGTTGCCCAGATTTCTCCGTGAATATGATGTCCTAAACGCTCGCGCAAAACGGGACTAAATGTTATAGTACGTTTGTTATTTTCGACAATTTCTTCGATCGCTAATTTCCCTAACCAGTAAATAACATGAAGGAAACGATCTGGTGCATTTTCAGAACCAAAAGCATCATAGATATCCAAAACCTCTTCAAAAGTTCGGGCTAAAATATTTGCCGCGTGCGAAATTGCTTTTTCTTTTTCTATCTGCGAAAGCTTTTTGGTCTGCGTAACGGCTTGTTCTAATTTTAACCAATCGCGTGAAACTTCTCCGCCATCATCAATTAAAACCCTATTTTTAATTTTGTGAGATTCGATGAAAATGAAAGTCAAATGCGTCAAAATATCGTAAATATCAGAACGGCCGCGTGTTATTTCAACATTCATTTGCTCTTCGTCAATTCGATAACAGTTTCTTCTTCTTTTTGGAGGAACAATTGCCTGGAAATGTGATCTGGAATATCCTTCATCCGAAGTTAAATTAATGAAACGGCATTGTTCGATTCCTATCGGAAGACGCTCTATAACGTATAAAAGCCCGTTTAGTTCTACTTTTTCTTCGGCAATATTTCCATAGATTTCCGGACGTAATGCTAATAATGATTCTCTTAAACTATCGCCAGAAACTCCCATTGGTTTGTAAAAACCACGGTTGAATAAATGGCGCATTGTAATGTACATTTTTTCTATCGCTGCAGATGATTCCTGAGCTCTTGATCTTGATATATGTTTGGTTTCTTTCATGCTGTTTATTTTAAAAATCTTCTGTTTGAGAAGATGGTAATATGTATTTCGATTAAACGAAATTAGGGATTATATATGTAATTTCCCTAAAACGGTATTTAACAAATTGTTAGAATAATAAGTAAAAATCACTTTTTCTACTTCAAATTATCCGCAATCTTTCTATCATTCGACAATCTCGGAATTTTATTCTGTCCGCCTAGTTTTCCCTGAGATTTCATGTATTCCTGAAAACCATTTTTTGAAACTTTGCTGATTACTACTTTTCGTAAAACATTTCCGGTAATTAAATCGTCGTAATAAATATTTTGTCTTCGCATCGAATCGTCGATCGCTTCTGCAAAAGTTTCGATGTTCTCCGGTTCTTTTTCAAATTCTATTAACCATTCGTGATATGGTAATCCGCTGGCTGGTGTAATTTGCGGTGCAACGGTAAATTCGTTTATTACAATATTGGTTCCTGTTGTGGCTTCTTTCATTGCGTTTTCGACTTCATTGGCAATAACATGTTCGCCAAAAGCAGAAATATAATGTTTAATACGTCCTGAAACTATGACCCTATATGGCGCCAAAGAAGTAAATTGAACTGTATCACCTATATTATAACCCCAAAGCCCGGCATTCGTAGAAACAATTAAAGCATAGTTTATACCAACCTCAACTTCACCAATTGTATATCGTTTTGGTCCCGAACCATTGGGGTCGGTAAAGAATTCATCGGCTTTAATAAATTCGTAGAAAATTCCGGAATTCAATAACAAAAGCATTCCTTCTTCATTTTTTATCCCGAAATTTCGGGACTGATACGCAAAAAAACCTTCTGAAGCCGGAAACAACTCAATACTGTCCACTTTTTTACCAATCATTTGTTCAAATTTGGCCCGATAAGGTTCGTAATTCACGCCTCCGTAAATAAACAAATTAAAGTTCTTGAAAATCTCGCTGATCTTTTTTCCGCCGCTTTTTTGCTGTAAACGCTCAAAATACATTTGTACCCAAGACGGAATTCCTGAAATAACCGACATGTCTTCCTTAATTGTTTCGTCGACAATGGCATTTACTTTGGTTTCCCAGTCTTCAATGCAATTCGTTTCCCAGGACGGCATTCGGTTTTTCTGTAAATATTTCGGAACAAAATGCGCTACAATTCCAGAAAGTCTTCCAAATTTAACTCCATTTTTTTCAGTTAAAATGGGACTTCCCTGCAAAAAGATCATTTTTCCATCAACAAAATCAGCATTTCCAGTTGCGTTAATATAATGCAGAATAGCATTGCGTGCTGCATTGACATGCGTAGGCATTGATTCTTTGGTAAGCGGAATATATTTTGCTCCCGAAGTTGTTCCGGAAGTTTTGGCAAAATACAGCGGTTTTCCTTTCCAGAGAATATTTTCCTTACCCTCTTTAACCTTTTCTATGTAGCTTTTTAAATCTTCGTAATCACGAATAGGAACATTTTTCTGAAAATCTTCAAATGTTTTTATTTCACCAAAATGATGATCTTTTCCAAACTCGGTTTCTTTTGCACTTTCGATCAAACTTTTAAAAACTTTCAGCTGTGTTTCAACAGGTTTATTGGCCCACGAAAGTGTTTGATTGTATATTTTACGGGCAAATATTTTCGCCGCTATAGATTTAATTGACATTTTTTATAGTATTATTTTTTGTCGCTTTTACTTTTCCTGCCTTTATTTTCTCCTGATTCTTTTTCTATTTTAGCAACTTCTTCCCTAAGTTTAATTTCTTCTTCGGTTGCTTTCATATTCAAATCAGAAGGGACATCGGCATCCGCCAAAATAGAATCTTTATTAAACTTAGCATATTCCAGCTCCCCTTTTAAAACTTTTTGTATTCCTTTTATATAGGCTTCATTTTTCCTGAGCGCCGTTTCCAGCGAATCTGATTTTATTGCCAGTTGAGTTGCATTTCTTTTTAATTGTGAAGAAGAATAACCCGGAATAAATTCGCGCAAAGGAGTAAAAGCAATAATGAAAGTAGTAACCAAAATAAGAAATATACCGCCCAAAGTAAAGGTCACAAATACGTTCATTAAAGTAAGCCGGAAAGAAAAAATCTCTTCAAAAGTATCTTCGTTCAAAATTACCAATCGGTTCTTGATGAATAGTTTTTTCCTCAGATTTCTTTTCTTTTTCTTAGTCATTTTGGTATTTTATACGAGCAAATATAGTAATTAATCGCATTGTTGATGCCCGTGAAAAATGTGTAAAAACATTAATTTAATGATTTTATAAAATATTTAACGCACTTAAAAAGAAATTTTTTAATCCAAAAACCATTCTTGTTCGTATATTCTATATACCTTTGCGGTGAAAATAAAAATCAATTTGCTTCGGCATTAAATATAATAGTCATGGGAAGATTAGGTCTTACAGAAATCCTTGTTATCGTAGGTATTGTGATATTACTTTTTGGAGGTAAAAAAATTCCAGAATTAATGAAAGGTTTAGGAAGTGGAATTAAGGAATTTAAAAACGCTGCTAAAGACGATCAACCTGCCGCTAAAAAACAAGAAGAAGAAACGAAATAGTAAACTTCAACTTATTAACAAATCCCAAACTACAATTTGTAATTTGGGATTTTTTTATATCTAAAATATTCCAAAGGATTTGGAATTTATTTTTTGGAATTTTATAAAACCATCGTTAACTGAATTCTCTTTCTGTCTTCATCAACCTCAGTCACCTTCACATCAACATGCTGATGTAATTTAACCACTTCGTTTACATCGCTTACAAAACCAGCTTTTAGTTGTGAAATGTGAACCAATCCACTTTCTTTGATTCCAATATCAACAAAACAACCAAAGTTGGTAATGTTATTCACAATTCCCGGAAGAATCATTCCGGTTTTCAAATCTTTAATCGATTTTACATTTGCATCAAATTCAAAAACCTTAGCCGATTTTCTTGGGTCTAATCCAGGCTTTTCAAGCTCTTTTATGATGTCTTTCAGTGTTAGTAAACCTATTTCAGGTGTAATATAGTTTTCGGCCTTGATAAGCGCTGTTTTCTCTTTGTTTGCAATTAAGTCGTTTACCGAAAGTTTTAAATCTTTTGCCATTTTCTCCACAACCGGATAAGCCTCCGGATGTACTGCTGAATTATCCAGCGGATTTTTAGCATTTGTAATTCTGATAAACGCGGCTCCCTGCTGATAGGCTTTATCCCCCAAACGAGGTACTTTTTTCAATTGTTTTCTATCTTCAAACGGGCCATTTTCAGAACGATACTGTACAATATTTTCGGCCAGCTTCTCACCTATTCCACTCACATAACTCAGTAAATGTTTACTTGCGGTGTTAATATTAATTCCAACCGAGTTTACGCAGCGAATTACGGTATTATCTAACTCTTCTTTTAATTTAGTCTGATCAACATCGTGCTGATATTGGCCTACTCCAATCGCTTTCGGATCAATTTTTACCAATTCGGCCAAAGGATCAGAAAGTCGTCGCCCAATTGAAACCGAACCACGAACCGTTACATCGTAATTAGGAAATTCTTCTCTTGCAATTTTTGACGCCGAATATACCGAAGCTCCTGCCTCAGATACGATAAAAACCTGCACTGGTTTGTCGAACGCGATTTTTTTGATGAAAAATTCGGTTTCACGCGAAGCCGTTCCGTTTCCTATAGAAATTGCATCAATTTGATACGCATTTACCATAGAACGGATTTTCTTGATTGCCATTGCCTCTTCGTTTTGAGGCGCATGCGGATAAATCGTTTCGTTGTATAACAAATCACCTTTTTCATCCAGGCAAACCACTTTACAACCGCTTCTAAATCCCGGATCGATTGCCAGAATTCTTTTTTCTCCCAAAGGCGGTGCTAATAATAACTGACCTAAATTGTTAGCAAAAACCTGAATAGAATTGGCATCGGCTTTTGCTTTTGCTTCTTGCAGCGTTTCGTTTCCAATTGCCGGATTCAATAATCGTTTGTAACTATCTTCTATCGCTAATTGCAAATGTGCCGTTGTGCTGTTTTGTTTTTTGATGATAATTTCGTCGATAACATCGTAAGCATCGTCAATATCAACATCAATTTTTAGTTTTACATATCCTTCATTTTCAGCACGAAGCATAGCTAATAATCGGTGTGATGGTGTTTTTGTAAGCGGTTCTTCCCAATCAAAATACTGACTGAATTTTTGTGCTCCTTCTTCTTCGGCTTTCTTTTTTACAACTTTGGTTCCTATAGTTGCTTTTCGCTGATACAATCTACGCAGCTGTTTACGAACATAAATATTTTCGTTAATCCATTCGGCCACAATATCTCGCGCACCCTGCATTGCCGCTTCTTCATTAATAACATTTTCATTGATGTACTGCGTCGAAATAAAATCAACATCCACATCACTTTCTGACATAATAATTTTTGCCAATGGCTCTAAACCAAACCTCGCGGGCAACATCAGCTTTTGTTTTTTTCTTCTTTTTGTACGGAAGGTAAAAATCTTCAATTTCCTGCAAGTCAAAACTCTGCTCAATTTTTTGTTTCAATTCTGGCGTAAGTGCTTTTTGTTCTTCGATTGATTTTAGAACTGCCTCCTTACGTTTTACAATTGTTTCATAATCTTTTTGCAATTTTGCAATCTGCTCAATTACAGTTTCGTCAAGATTTCCTGTACTGTCTTTTCGATAACGAGAAATAAACGGAATCGTACAATCTTCTTCCAGTAATTTGACAGTGTTTTGAATGTTTATTGCTGCAGTTTGAACAGACTTGGCAATGAATTGAATATTAGTCATACTTTTAATGAAATAAATTCTTAATTATAAATTGATATAATTTACTTGTTAAAATATCAAAGTAAATTTGTCAATCATTTGGCTAAAATAATATCTTTGTTTTTAATATTACGCCAATGGAAATTTTTTTACTGTATTTTTTATTTATAAATATCATCCTTTTTATTCTTGCCGGATACGACAAATATCTTGCTCGAAAAGGCAAACGAAGAATTCCCGAAAATACGTTGTTTTTTCTTGAAGCAATTGGCGGAACAATAGGTTTATTAACAGCAATGCTTTTGTTTAGACATAAAACGAGTAAAACTTCATTTATTGTCAAATTCACGCTGTTATTTTTGATTCAGCTAGCTTTGATTTACTTGTATTCAACTAGTAAAACCTAGATATTAACAATGTTAATAACCTAAAAATACTATTTTAATAAACTGATTTTAAATACATTAAATAAAAAACCGGATGAATTATAAAATCCGCCCGGTGTGATTATACTTTATAGGTGCTTCGCACCCGATTTTTTTTGAAGTTTTACGAACAAGCTATTTTATTTACTCTATTCTGGTGTCTTCCGCCTTCAAATGCTGTTGTTAAAAAAGTTTCAACAATTTCAACAGCTTGTGGAATAGAGGTAAAGCGTGCCGGTATACTCACGATATTAGCATCATTATGCAAACGTGTTAAATAAGCAATTTCTTTAGTCCAGCATAAGCCAGCTCTTACTTTAGGATGTTTATTAACAGTCATGGCAATTCCGTTACCGCTTCCGCAGATTACGATTCCAAAATCAGCTTTTCCTTCAGATACATCATTCGCAACCGGATGTCCAAAATCTGGATAATCTACAGAAGCATCCGTATCAGTTCCGTAATTTGTTACTTCATATCCTTTTGCTTTAAGCATTTCAACAATTGCTTTTTTATATTCTGGTCCTGCGTGGTCGTTTCCTATCGAAATTTTCATCTTTTCTATACTATTAAGTTGTGTCATGCAAATTTACTCAATAAATAAATGTTTGCCACGAATTGCATCAATTTTCACAAATTATTTTCTTTATAGATCAATCCCAACATGACAACATTAATTAGAATACATTTGTTTAATTAGACTTAAAAAAATATCATTTTACAACTATCTTACTTTCAAAAGCTTAACAGTTATCAATATTTTTGATAAGTCTATAAGTATCTCATAATCAATAAAGAATAAATAGAATATTTGTTAAATTTTTGAGGTGTTGATATCGAATCGTAATTACTTGATATTCAGTTAACTTTAAGTTAACATAATTTGTTAATAAGTTCGAAAAGAAAATTAGAAGTTTTTTTTGGTTGTGTCGAAAAAAAACCTAATCCAAAATTGGAATTAAAAATCCTAATAAAGTTTCGGGAATTTTTAGAAAAGTTATTAATATCAAAAATGTCATTTTCAACAAATATCAACATATGAACTTATCTACAAAATCAATTCATTTTTGGTTGTCAACCGTTGTTAATTAAAATACAAAAAGTCTTATAAATTAATCTTTTAGCTAAAAATAACTATGTTGATAACTCCCAATAACTAAGAGAAACTTCATTTCAATACTTTTAAAAATAAATTTATTCGACATATTAACAAGCTATAATAACCATCAAAAATTAATTAAATTTAAAATTTCTTTTTTGTTGTATTTAATATATGTTGACAACTTTGAAATTTGAAAAGAGAAAAAAAAATTTGAGAATGGAAAAATGAAATTGATTAAACGATTTTGAGAGGATTGTTTAAGTTGTCAAGGATTTCCTGAACTTGTTCGAAGTCGTTTGGATGAACTTTGAGTTTAATACCGCCAAGCGCTGTTGTGTATAACGGAACGACAGAAAGTGTCATTTCGTTCTCGAAAAAATAGGGGATTTCTTCCTGTTCAAGTAAGTGTTTGAGAACCACGGTTTCGTATTGAAAATTGAATACAGCAATGGTTTGAAAGCTTTCCATATTAGGTCTTTTTGTAAATGTACGAAAAGTTATATTTTTAATAATTCTATTTGTTAAAAAGTATTATCTGATATCTTATTTGTAATTTTAAGCCTTATAAGAAAAGATATATGAGTAAGAAAATTAGAAAGCCGATAAAAAGTGAGAAAGATTTCTCAGGAAAAATACTAAAGATTTTATCGCAAAATGCTAATAAACCATTCAATTATAAACAAATAGGAGCAAAGCTTGAACTTGATGATACAAAAAGCAGAAATCAAATTATAAAAGATTTAAAAATTCTTGCTGCTCAAAAGAAGATTGTAGAAACAGAACCTGGAAAATATTTAGTCAAAGCTATTAGTCAGGATTATTACGAAGGAACAATAGATATGACGAGCAGAAAAACGGCATATTTTATTTGTGACGAGTTTGAAGAAGATGTTTTTATTCCGACAAATAATTTGAATCGTGCATTAGATAAAGACAAAGTAAAAGTTTACGTTTATAACAGAAGAAAAGGTAAAAGACCTGAAGGTGAAGTAATTGAAGTTATAGAAAGAGATAAAACAGAATTTGTTGGAGTTATTGATATTCAGGCAAATTTCGCTTTTGTTTCTACTGCAAATCCAAAAATGTATACGGATATTTTTATCCCGAAAGATAAATTTGGAGAAGCTGAAAATGGTGATGTTGTTTTGGTGACCATTGAAGATTGGCCTAAGAGAGCGGACAGTCCTTTTGGATCTGTTATTCGTGTTTTAGGAAAACCAGGAGAACACAATACCGAAATTCATGCTATTCTGGCTGAATACGGTCTGCCATCAGATTTTCCGGTAGAAGTAGAGGTTTTTGCACAAAAATTGGATACTTCAATCCAGGAATCTGAAATTGCAAAACGTCGTGATATGCGTGATACGCTTACGTTTACGATTGATCCAAAAGATGCAAAAGATTTTGATGATGCCTTGTCTTTCAAAAAGTTAGAAAATGGAAATTACGAAATTGGAATTCACATTGCCGATGTTTCGTATTATCTTGAAGAAGGAACAATCCTGGATGATGAAGCGTATCAAAGAGCAACTTCGGTTTATTTAGTCGATAGAGTAGTACCAATGCTTCCCGAAGTTTTATCTAATTTTGCCTGTTCACTTCGTCCGAATGAAGAGAAATACACATTCTCTGCGATATTCGAAGTTTCAGAAAACGCACAAGTTATTAACCAATGGTTTGGAAGAACAGTAATTTATTCAGATCAGCGTTTTGCTTATGAAGAAGCGCAGTATATTATTGAAACAAAAGACAATACAATTCCGGTTGATGTTTCTATTACAGGTGAGTCTTATGTTGTTTCAGATGAAATTACTGAAGCTACTTTAAAACTAGATGAACTGGCTAAGATTTTGAGAAAGAAAAGAATGCAGAATGGTGCTATTTCTTTTGATAAAGTCGAAGTGAAATTTAATCTTGATGCTGAAGGTGAACCAGAAGGAGTTTACTTTAAAGTTTCAAAAGATGCCAATCATTTGATTGAAGAATTCATGCTTTTGGCCAATAGAAAAGTGGCTGAATACATTGGTAAACAAAAGAAAACATTTGTTTACAGGATTCACGATGAACCAAACGAAGACAAATTAATTGCGATGCAAACCGTAATTGCTAAATTTGGTTATAAAATAGATTTCCGTAACAAAGGCGATATTTCGAAGTCTTTGAATGCATTGATGGAAGAAGTAAATGGTAAGAAAGAGCAAAACTTAATTGATACTCTTGCTATTAGAAGTATGAGTAAAGCCAAATATTCAACAGAAAATATTGGTCATTATGGTTTAGCTTTTGATTATTACAGCCATTTTACATCGCCAATTCGTCGTTATCCGGACGTTATGGTACACAGATTGCTGCAATATTATTTAGATAATGGAGCTTCTGTAGATGAAGAAGTTTATGAAACAAAATGTCTGCATTGTTCCAATATGGAAAGTTTAGCAACTAATGCTGAGCGTGATAGTATTAAATACATGCAGGTTAAATATATGCAGGATCATCAGGATGAAGAATTCCTGGGAGTTATTTCTGGTGTTACAGAATGGGGAATTTATGTTGAAATCGTTTCTAACAAATGCGAAGGAATGGTAAGAATCAGAGAAATAAAAGATGATTATTATACTTTCGATGAAAAACAATATGCATTAGTTGGAGCAACTTCAAACAGCATTTTGCAATTAGGAGACGAAATTTATGTTAAAGTAAAAAATGCCGATTTAGTTAAAAAACAGCTGGATTTTCATTTTTTAAGAAGAGCAGAATAATATTAATTTAAAAAAATAAAAGTATGAAAAAGCTAATTATTGGAGCAGCAATTTTATTTGTACAAATGTCTTTTGGTCAGGTTACTAAAGAGTTAGGTGATTTTGATTCTGTAAAAGTATTTGATAAGTTAAGTGTAAAGTTAGTTCAGTCATCTGAAAATAAAATTGTTATAAAAGGAACCAGAGAAGCAGAAGTAGAAGCTGTAAATAAAAATGGTATATTAAAATTAAGAATGCCTTTTCCTAAACTTTTGTCAGGAAATGATCTAAATATTACTTTGTATTACAAGCACATAGAACTTATTGATGTTAACGAAGGTGCTATTGTTACCAGCAGTGAAGCTGTTAAAGCAACTTCATTTAAAGTAAGTGCACAGGAAGGTGGTAAAATTAACGTAGATTTGGATGTTGATAAGCTAAAAGTAAGTTCAGTTTCAGGCGGAGAAATCACTGCAACCGGAAAAGCAGATAACCTTGATGCAAGTTTAGGAGCCGGAGGATATTTCCTTGGAAGTAAATTAGCCACGTCTCAGACGAAAGTAAGCGTTTCTGCGGGCGGAAAAGCAGATGTTAATGCTTCTACCCTTGTCGATGCAAAAGTAAGCGCAGGAGGCTCTATTTACATTTATGGTAAACCAAAGCAAATTAATCAAAAAACAGTTTTTGGAGGTAAAATAGAAGAAGTAAAATAACAAGTTGTATTTTGATGATAAATGATATTCTGGCTGGACTGCCATGGGGACTTTTTCTAAGTTTTATGGTAGGTCCGGTATTTTTTATACTACTAGAAACCAGTATTACAAAAGGATTTAGAGCAGCAATTGTTTTTGATTTTGGTGTAGTTCTAGGTGATATTTTTTTCATAGCAATTGCGTATCTAGGAAGTTACAGACTTATTCAGAGTTTAAAAGATAAACCTGCGTTGTTTATTTTTGGCGGTATTATAATGCTGGCTTATGGTATAATCTCTTTCGTAAGATTAAAAAATGAAGAAAAAATTGATGATGAAGAAATAGACCGAGATATTATTAAAAGAAATTACGGCAGTTTATTCATAAAAGGTTTTTTACTCAACGTTATCAACATTGGTGTTCTTGGTTTTTGGTTAGCGGTAATTATTTCGGTAGGACCAAAGTTAGAAATGCAAAACTCAAGAATGATTACTTTTTTTACTTCAGTAATCATAACATATTTAGCAGTTGATTGCCTTAAAATATTATTAGCCAAACAATTAAAATCTAAAATGACACCAACTAATATCTTAAAAATTAAAAAAGGAATTAGTATTGTTCTAATGGTTTTTGGATTTGTGTTAATAACACAAGGCTGGTTTCCAAAAGAAAAAGAAATGGTTAAAAATGCTTTTGAAAAGATTGAAAAGTAGTTGTTAATAACTCAAAAATATAAAATTAAGCCTCTGAATTTCAGAGGTTTTTTTGTGTTTATAACTGTTCTTTAGAACTTTGTCAAAGTTTTAAACTTTGACAAAGTTGATCATTATTCACGTCGAAATGACAAGATTGCGGAAAAATTAGGCATAAAAAAAAGAGACACATTCTGTATCTCTTCTTGAGGCATCATCCGGATTCGAACATAAATCTTGATCTAATTTTTTCTAAAAATTAATCATAAAAAAACCTCCAAGTTTCCTTGAAGGTTTTAGAGGCATCGTCCGGATTCGAACCGGAGTAGGAGCTTTTGCAGAGCCCAGCCTAGCCGCTCGGCCACGACGCCATTGCTTGAACGGATGGCAAAAGTAACTAAAATCTTTAAATTTCAAAAGTTTCGAATCAACTATTTTAAAATTTTAGACTTTTAATTCAAATAATTACTTTCTAGTTTCCGTCATTTTTATAGTAACTGACTCAACATCACCACCAATAGGAGGATTAATTTTAGAAACCCAAACTGTTGTTTTTTCTACTGTTTCTATCTCTGCCAGTACACGAATATTGATTCTTTTGGCTACATGTTCTAATAAATGCGAACGAATTGCCATTTCTTCGGTAACAATTTTATTCAAATGAACATAATCAACCGTGTCTAAAAGATGATCTGTTTGAGCTGATTTCTGCAAATTTGTTTTAATTTTTAGATCTACAGTGTAATCAGATCCTATTTTTCCTTCTTCAATTAAACATCCGTGGTAAGAAAAAGTACGGATATTCTTTAGTTTAATAATTCCCATTTTTTAATTTAGTTTCAAGTTTTAAGTTTCAAGTTTAGAGTAAGTTTCCAAAGAAAACCATAAACCATAAACTATAAACTATAAACTTTTTTATCTTTGCTAAAATTACTATAAAATAATGGCATCAGAAGAGAAATCACTCAATTTTATTGAACAAATCATAGAGGAGGATCTAAAATCAGGTCTTTCGCAAACTAAACTTCATTTTCGTTTTCCACCAGAACCAAACGGTTATTTACACATTGGACATGCGAGTTCTATTGCTTTAAATTTTGGTTTAGGTATTGATTATCAGTCACCTGTAAATTTACGTTTTGACGATACAAATCCAGAAAAAGAAGAGCAGGAATTTGTTGACGCCATTAAAAAAGACGTTGAATGGCTGGGTTATACCTGGGCAGAAGAACGTTATGCATCAGATTATTTTCAACAATTGTACGATTGGGCAGTTTTATTAATTAAAAAAGACAAAGCCTATGTTGACAGCCAATCTTCTGAAGATATGGCAATTCAAAAAGGAACTCCGTCAACTGTAGGAACAGATAGTCCGTACAGAAATCGTTCTGTTGAAGAAAATTTAGATTTATTCGAAAGAATGAAAAACGGTGAATTTGAGGCTGGTACACATATTCTTCGTGCAAAAATAGACATGAAATCAACCAATATGCTGATGCGTGATCCTATCATGTACAGGATTTTACACAAACATCACCATAGAACAGGAGATGCCTGGAAAATCTATCCAATGTACGATTGGGCACACGGGCAAAGTGATTATTTAGAAGAAATCTCACATTCATTTTGTACACTTGAATTCTTGCCTCACCGTGAATTATACGATTGGTTTTTAGATCAGATTTTAGACGAAAATAAACTGCGTCCAAAGCAGAGAGAATTTGCAAGACGTAACCTATCGCATACCGTTGTTAGTAAAAGAAAATTACAGCAACTAGTTAAAGAAAAGCACGTTAACGGTTGGGATGATCCTAGAATGTCAACAATTTCTGGGTTAAGAAGACGTGGTTATACTGCAGCTTCTTTGCGTAATTTTGCCAATACAATTGGTATTGCAAAACGTGATAATTTAATCAATGTATCGGTTTTAGAATTCTGTATCCGTGAAGATTTAAATAAAATTGCACCTCGTGTAATGGCGGTTTTAGATCCTGTAAAATTGGTAATTACAAATTATCCTGAAGGTAAAGAAGAGTGGCTGGAAGCCGAAAATAATCAGGAAGATGAGAATGCTGGTTTCAGAAAAGTTCCTTTTTCTCGTGAATTATACATAGAAAGAGAAGACTTTTTAGAAGAAGCTCCGGCTAAATTTTTCCGTTTAACTTTAGGAAAAGAAGTACGTCTTAAAAATGCTTATATCATTAAAGGTGAATCTGTTATAAAAGATGCTGATGGAAATATTACAGAAATTCATGTTACTTATGATACCGATTCTTTAAGTGGAAGCGGTACTGAAGCAAGCCAGAGAAAAGTATCTGGAACCTTGCATTGGGTTTCAATTCAACATGCATTAGAAGCAGAAGTTCGTTTGTATGATCGTTTGTTTACAGATGAAGCTCCGGATAGTTATAAAGAGAAAAACTTCTTAGATTTTGTTAATCCAAATTCGTTAGAAATTGTAACCGGATTTGTTGAACCAAGTTTAGCAACAGCTCAAAACGAAGACAAATTTCAATTTCAACGTTTAGGTTATTTTACTGTTGATAAAGACTCAACTACTTCAAAATTAGTATTTAACAAAACTGTTGGACTAAAAGATGCCTGGGAAGAAAAGGGGAAAAAAGAAGAAAATAGTATTAATAATTCTTTAAAAGAAATCAACAAATATTTTAAAGTTGAGACAAAACCTGAGCGAATTGCAATTGAAAGTGCAATAGGGGAGAACATTAAAAATGTTTCTACTTTTTCGCTTTTACAAAATTCCTTAAAGAAGAATATCAACAATAATAAGGCTTCTTTGCTGTTTTCTCAATTTATTTTGAAATATTCAAGCTGGAAATCTTCTGATTTTGAAGAAGATGATGTTAAGAAATTATATTCAATGTCTTTAAAAAGTGAATCTACTTATGTTCGATCAAAAGCACTTTTAAATTTAAGAGATATTGAAAATGAAAGTTTCAAAAATCAGTTTGATGACGAAATTTTGAAATTATATTCTAATCCTCCAAAAAATGCATCAGAGAGAGAAATTGAAATTCTTGCCGAGATGGTAAAGAAGTAAAATAAATATAATCTATGAAAAAGCGCTTTATTAAAGCGCTTTTTTTATTATATATATAATCTATTTTATTTTAAAAGTTATAAATTTTGTAAATCAAAAATGACCTTCATAAATTAATTTTAAGCTATTTTTTTAATTCTTTCAACTCTTTGATCGTATTTTAAAAGATCGTTTAAAAATGCTTTTTATTTTAAGTTTTTGTTTTTATTTTCTCGTTTTTAGAGGTTTTTCACATCTTTTTTTATTGTAATAGTTCTTAATGATTTAATTTTATTTATTTATAGTTTTAGATAATTATTTATAAAATCGATCATATATTTAAAATTATAAATTTATTATATTATAAATAGCTTTCATAAATCAATTTTAAGGCAAGTTTTACTTTTTTACATCTCTTGAATTATAGTTTTTAAAATACTTTTTTAAAACTCTTTATTTTAAGATTTTGTCTTTTTTTGTAATTTTTGACTTTTTAATATCAAATTTCATTTTTAGAGATATTACTTTAAATTATTTAAAAAATGATTTTTATTATTTTTAATTATGATTTATATAATCTATTAAATAATAAAATTTGATAGTTATATTATATTGATTTCAACCCTCATAAACTAAATTTAAGACCATTTTTTACTCCTGCCGATACGTAACTCATTTTTTGAATTATTGTTTATTTATGATCTTTATTTTAAGTTTAGACCTTATTTTTGTCAGTTTAACGCGTTATTAACACACAATTGTTTATAAAGTTGCTATTTTTATCACTATACCAAAAGTCAGAGATGATTTTATAAAAATTAATATTTCCGTACAGATTCTAAATTGAATTTCTTGAAACCAAAAAGACAATTTTTAGTTTTATGATTATTTCTAAATTGAATTCTGGAAAAGACAAATTTTATGTTCTAATTTCTATTGTGATTTTGTTTGATAATATTTCGCGTAAAAGGTATTTTTCAAATTAGGTGGCAATAAAGAAATTTCCATAGCATTAGTTTTAGGCCATTATTGTTTTTGTAGTTCATTTTGACAAATTTTAATTATTAAACTTAAAATTCAATTATCATGAAAATTTTATATTTTACGCTGGCAATGTTATTTGCAAATATTGCAATTTCCCAAACACATCAAATTACAAAACACAATGGAGAACAACTTGATGTTAATTTCATTAAAAATGAAAATGGTTTAATTTATTATTCTTTGAACGGAAGTTCTGAAGAAGTAAAAATTAGCAAATATGCTGTTTCTCAAATTACTAATAAACAATCAAAACAAACTCAGAAAATTTCTGATAAAATAATAGTAGATTCAAAAGACGATTACAAAATGGTAACTGTTTTACCTCAGGAAAAGACAATAGGGCTGAAGCAGGCAGCAAGTTTTACCGGCGTCTCGACAAGGACAAAAGGTGAACCGCCAATTGCAAATCAAAACCAGACTGCAATGAGAATAAAATCACAATCAGCCTCAAACGGTTATCCTTTTGTAAGTATTGTTGAAAAAGCTAATGGAAAATATGAAGCAGTTGCTTATGCATATTAAGTTTAGGTAAATTAGTTTTTGTCAGTAATTTATTATTCAAAAAAGAGTATCTTTATTAATCACTTAAACAAGAATATTATGTCAAATAATTCAAAGACAATTGCAGCAATTTTAGCTGGTGCTGCAGTAGGAGCGGCAATCGGAATTTTATTTGCTCCAGATAAAGGGTCTAAAACTCGCGCTAAAATTAAAGAAGGGATTGATGATGCAAAACATAATTTGCAGGATTCTTTTGAAGCAAGTTCAGAAGTTCTTCGTGAAAAATTTACCAGTGCAACACAAAACCTGGACGGAACACTGACTGATTTACTTTCAAATGTAAGTCATAAAACAGAAGAAGTGATCACTTTTTTAGAAACTAAATTGGCTGATTTAAAAGCACAGAACGCTAAACTTCAAAAATAATATTTATACAAAAGCACATAACCTGCTTATTTTTATAAGACGGTTTTGTGCTTTTTTTATTTAAAAAATTAATTATGGCTTTTGAAGAGTTAAAAGAAAATACCGAAAAAATTCAGGATAAAACTAAAGTTTACATAGACAGTCATTTAGCTTATTATAAACTCTGGGGTTTTAAAGTTGCAATGAAATCAACAACTTTAATTTTTAAGTTTACTTTGATATTGTTGTGTTTTAGTATGGTTTTACTTTTTGGATCTTTTGCGGCAGCATATGCTTTTGGAGATTTATTTGGAAGTAATGCTCTTGGCTTTTTAGCAGTAGGAGGGATTTATCTTTTATTTACAATTTTACTTTTTCTGATAAAAGATAAGATTGTTGAAGGGCCGATTTTAGAAAAGTTTTCAGAAATATTTTTTAATGATTAGGAAATTATGGAAAAGAAAAAATACTCATCTTATGCTGAAATTGACCGGGATTTGGAAATTTTAAAATTAGAGAAAGATATTAATTATCAAAAATTAGTTTTGAGTTTTCAGAAAACTAAGGAAAGTATAACAGCGCAAAATATCGTAAACGGATTTGTTTCATCTTATAAAGATTACTTTTCAAATTCATATGTAAAAATAATTCAATCTATTTTACCTTATCTAATAGGTTGGTTTATAAATAAAAAAAGAGGCAGTTAAGCCTCTTTTTTATTTTAAATTATATTTGAACATCTGGTTGAATATCATCTTCATAACCAGATTGGGGCTGAATTGGTTTTGGTTTTTCTACTTTTTTATTGTGTTTTTTCATCATTTCGCCAACTTGATTTGATGCTGAAAAGGATGCAACCATATTATTCAACATATCACTTCCTGCCTGAGGAGAATTTGGTAATAAAATTAAATTAGAATTTGCATCGGCACCAATTGCTTGTAACGTATCATAATGCTGTGTTACGACGATTAAGGCAGAAGCTTCCTGAGAATTAATACCTACATTATTTAAAACTTCAACACTTTCTACTAGACCTCTTGCAATTTCACGACGCTGATCTGCAATACCTTGACCTTGTAAACGTTTACTTTCAGCTTCGGCTTTTGCTTTTGCTACGATTCTGATTCTTGAACTTTCGGCTTCAAATTCTGCCGCTGTTTTTTCTCTATCGGCAGCGTTAATTCTGTTCATGGCGTTTTTTACCTGAATGTCCGGGTCAATATCAGTAACCAAAGTGTTGATAATATCATAACCGTAAGTTGTCATGGCTTCATTTAATTCTCTTTTTACTGCAATTGCGATATCATCTTTTCTTTCAAAAACATCGTCCAATTTTAGTTTAGGAACTTCGGCACGAACTACGTCAAATACATAAGCTGTAATCTGATCATGTGGATATTCTAGTTTGTAAAAAGCATCGTAAACTTTGTCCTGGATAACTTTAAACTGAACCGAAACTTTCATTTTAATGAAAACATTGTCTCTTGTTTTGGTTTCGATGATAACATCTAACTGTTGAATTTTAAGATTTACTCGTCCGGCCAGTCTGTCAACCAAAGGAATTTTTAATTGTAATCCTGAATTTCTAACACTATGAAATTTTCCAAATCTTTCTATAATTACAGAACTTTGTTGTTTTACTGTAAAGAAAGAAGACATGAAAATGAAGAATGCTAGTACTAATAAGATAATAAATGCTGTACTCATGGTTATATAGTTTATATTTTTGATTTTGGTAAATTACGAAAATTCTTCTAAATGAAAATTTTTAGAGATTAAAAAAACGCTAAGAACATTTGTTAGATGTTTCTTAGCGTTTCTATTTTGAACTGAATTTTAATTATAAAGTTTCAATTGCTTTTTGAATTCTTGAAATAGTTTCTTCTTTCCCAATGATTTCAACAATATCAAATAGGTGAGGACCTTTCAAAGCTCCAACTAAACTTAAACGGAAAGGCTGCATTACTTTACCCATTCCAATTTCATTTTTAGTTAACCAATCTTTTACGATAGTTTCAATATTTGCAGAAGTAAAATCTTCAATATTTTCTAAAACAGAAATCAATTCCTGCATTAAAGCCGGTGTTTCTTCCTTCCAGTTTTTGCTTGCTTTTTCATCGTAAGATGTTGGCGCGTGGAAAAAGAAATCAGTCAAATCCCAAAATTCAGAAACAAAATTTGCTCTTTCCTTAATCAAAGAAACGATTCTTGTAACATCAAAATTAGAAATATCAACACCTTTTTCTACCAAAATAGGAGAGAAGCTTTTCGCTAAATCAGCATCATTTTGTTTGATTAAGTATTGGTGATTGAACCATTTGTTTTTCTCCGGATCAAATTTTGCTCCGGATTTATGAACTCTGTTTAGGTCAAAAGACTCTACTAATTCTTCTAATGAAAATAATTCTTTATCAGTTCCGTCATTCCATCCTAACAAAGCAAGGAAATTTACAACCGCTTCCGGGAAAAATCCTTTCTCTCTGTAACCAGATGAAACACCTTCTTCCGTTTTCCATTCCAATGGAAATACAGGAAATCCTAGTTTATCACCATCTCTTTTTGATAATTTTCCATTTCCAACCGGTTTTAAAATCAGAGGTAAATGTGCAAATTCCGGAGCATCCCAGCCAAAAGCTCTGTATAATAAAACGTGAAGGGGCATAGATGGCAGCCATTCTTCACCACGAATTACGTGTGAAGTTTCCATCAAGTGATCATCCACAATATTCGCTAAATGGTATGTTGGCATTCCGTCACTTTTAAACAATACTTTATCATCAAGTAAACCGGTTTCGAATTTAACATCACCACGAATGATATCTTTTAAATGTAAAGTTTCATCAACCGGAGTTTTAAAACGAATTACATAATGTTCGCCATTTGCAATTCTTTTAGCTGCCTCATCAGTAGAAATTACTAAAGACGTATCTAATTTTTCACGGTTTGTGTGATTATAAATAAATGTTTTCCCTTCGGCTTCTTGTTCTTTTCTTAAAGCATCAAGAGCTTCCGGAGTATCAAAAGCATAGTATGCCCAACCTGAATTGATCAGTTGATCTGCATATTTTAGGTATAAATCTTTACGATCACTTTGTCTGTACGGACCAAATTTTTCATTTTTTCCAACGGTTTCTTCAGGAGAAATCCCTAACCATTCCAGCGCTTCCATAATGTAAACTTCGGCACCTGGAACAAAACGGGTCTGATCTGTATCTTCAATTCTCAGATAAAAAACACCATTATGTTTTTTTGCAAATAAATAATTAAATAGGGCAGTACGAACTCCGCCAATATGTAATGGTCCAGTCGGACTTGGTGCAAAACGCACTCGAACTTGCTTTGACATTTTGTTTAAATTTTGATGCAAAGATACGATATTAGTCAAAAGCCAAAAGTCGAAAGTTAGAAAGGTTTTTAGCTGTGTACTAAACTTTTGACTTTCGACTTTTGACTTTCAGACTTATCGTTATAATTACTACTTTTATGGGTTATAATCATAAGAGATTTTATTTTGAAAACATCATCTGCTATATATCAAAAGTTAGAGGCTTTTATTAAAAAATATTATATGAATGAATTGATAAAAGGAGGACTTCTTTTTATTGGTTTCGGATTGTTATATTTTCTGTTTACGCTTTTTATAGAGTATTTTCTTTGGCTTAAACCAGTAGGAAGAACACTTTTATTTTGGATTTTTATTGCGGTAGAAGGTTTTCTGTTGTTTCGATTTATCTTATTTCCAATTTTTAAGTTGTTCAAACTTCAAAAAGGAATCGATTATAAACAGGCTTCGGAAATTATTGGAAATCATTTTACAGAGGTAAGTGATAAGCTGACGAACTTTTTACAGCTTTCTTCAAATGAAAATACAGCCGAAAGTTCAGAATTAATGCTGGCTTCTATAGAACAAAAAGCAAATTCATTACAGCCAATTCCTTTTGGGAATGCTATTAATTTTAATTCAAACAAAAAGTATTTACCGTTAGCTTTAATTCCGGTTTTGCTATTTGCAGTGTTTTTTGTTTCCGGAAACAGCAATATAATTTCACAAAGTTTTAATAGAGTGGTGCATTTTAATGCTTCGTTTTTACCTCCGGCTCCTTTCAAATTTGTAGTTCTAAATAACAATCTTCAGACAGAACAAAACAAAGATTTTATTGTAAAAGTAGAAACCGAAGGAAACGTTGTTCCGGAAAATGTCATGATCCATATCGGTAATGAAAGCTATTTTATGGAATCTTCCCAAACCGGAAAGTTTGAATTTAAGATTGAAAAACCAACAGCAGATGTTCATTTTTCTTTTGAAGGAAATTCAGTTTCATCAAATGAATATGAACTAAAAGTGATAACAGTTCCATCCATTGCCAACTTCGAAATGGTTTTGAATTTTCCTTCTTATTTAAAAAAGAAATCAGAAACTATTCAGGGAACCGGAAATGCAATTGTACCGGAAGGAACAACTGTGACCTGGAAAATGAAAACCCAATCGACTCAGGAAGTAGTATGGAAAGATGAAAGCTCAATTTTGAAGTTTAATAAAGCCGAAAACGAGTTTAAATTGGCTAAAAATATCAGCCAAAATACAGAATATCAAATTCTTACTTCTAATAATAAGGTTAAAAACTATGAAAAACTGGATTATCAGCTGTCTGTTATCAAAGATCAGCATCCAACGATTACAGTTTCGCCGGCTCCGGATAGTTTAAAGCTGGATAAGAATTATGTTTTAGGAAGACTAGGTGATGACTATGGCTTATCAAAATTGCAAATTGTTTATTACGAACATGGCAAACCACAAACTGCAAAGCGTGGAACTATTCCTGTAAAGCAGGCAGTATTTGATCAGTTCGTTTTTAACTTTCCAAGTAACCTTGCAGTAGAAGAAGGAGTATTTTATGAATACTATTTTGAGGTTTTTGATAATGATGCTTTGCATGGATTTAAGAGTACAAAGTCATCGACTTTTTCAGATCGTGTTTCTACTACAGATGAAATTCAGGATGCAGAATTGCAACAGCAAAATGCTAATATTAATAGTTTATCAAAATCATTAAAGAATCAGGAAAAGCAATTTTCTGAAATGGATAAACTAAAAAACACCGGAAAAGAAAAAGATAATTTAGAGTTTAAGGATCAGCAAAAAATCAATGATTTTATCAAACGTCAGAAACAACAAGACGAAATGATGAAACAGTTTGCTGAAAAAATGAATAAGAATTTAGATAAATTCCAATCTGAAAAGAAAGACAAAACTGCTGATGATTTACAAAAACGTTTAGACAATGCAGAGAAAGATTTAGAAAAGAATCAAAAGCTTCTGGATGAATTAAAGAACTTAAACGATAAATTAAATAGTGAAGAGCTGTTTGATAAGATGGAAAAATTCAAACAAATCAGCAAAAATCAATCTCGTAATTTAGAACAATTAGTTGAGTTGACAAAGCGTTTTTATGTAGAAAAGAAAGCAAATCAGGTTGCGGAAAAACTAAATAAGCTAGCAGAAAAACAAGAGCAGCTTTCTAATAAAGATAACGAAAATACAAAAGAGAAGCAGGACGATATCAATAAGTCATTTGATAAAATTAAGGAAGATCTCAAAGATTTAAAGGATGAAAATAATAGTTTAAAATCTCCGTTGGATATTCCTAAAGATGCATCTAAAGAAAAAGAGGTAGAGAATGATTTGAATAAAGCTTCGGAAGAACTGAATAAAAAGAATACTTCTTCGGCCAAGCCAAAACAAAAAAGTGCTTCAAAGAAAATGAAGTCAATGGCTGAGCAAATGGAGTCAAGTATGGAAGGTGGTGAACAAGAACAACTGGAAGAAGATGTTGCCATGCTTCGTCAGATTTTGGATAACCTTTTAGCTTTTTCATTATCTCAGGAAGATGTAATGAAACAATTTAAATCGATGAAACTAGGTTCTTCTGCCTATACGAAGAACATCAAAATTCAGCAGAATTTAAAACAACAGTTCCGTCATGTTGATGATAGTTTGTTTGCAATGTCGTTAAGAAACCCAAAAATTGCAGAAGATGTAACTAAAGAAATTGGCAACGTACAATATAATATGGATAAAGCGATTGAAGTTTTAACTGATGTACAAATACCAAAAGGAGTTTCTCATCAACAGTATGCAGTATCATCAGCAAATAAACTGGCAGATTTTTTAAGTGATCTTTTAAATAATATGCAGATGCAGATGTCTAAACCAGGAACGGGAAAACCAAAACCAGGTGATGGACAAGGAATGCAGCTTCCGGATATTATTCAAAAACAAAAAGGTTTGGCAGATAAAATGAAAGAAGGAATGAAGCCGGGAGATAAACCAGGAAGTGGTCAGCAAGGAAAAGGAGGAGAAGGAAAACAAGGTCAGGGTAAAGAAAACGGACAAGGTAAAGAAGGAAATGGAAAAGACGGGAAAAATGGACAGGGTAAAAATGGACAAGGATCCAAAGAAGGAGGTAAAGGTAAAGATGGAAATGAAGGTGAAGATGGAGAAGGAGATGCTGAAAAGATAATGGAGATTTATAAAGAGCAAGTGAAACTTCGTGAAGCTTTGCAAAAGGAGTTAGCTAAAAAAGGATTAGACTCACAAGGTAAATCTGTTATCGATCAGATGAAAAATTCAGAAAAGCAGATTTTGAATAAAGGATTTAAGAATGAAAACTTGCAAAGGATTTTAAATATTCAGCAAGAATTATTAAAATTAAACAATGCAGTTCAGGAACAAGGTCAAGATACGAAGCGTCAATCTGAAACAAACAAGACTGAATTTTCTAATCGTTCCAATGCTTTGCCAAGTTCATTAACTGATTATTTAAACAGTGTAGAGATTTTAAATAGACAATCGCTACCTTTGCGCTCGAATTTTAATCAAAAGGTTCAAGAATATTTTAATACAAAATGATAAACTTTAATTACGAAACCGAATTTTCTTTAGACAACGAACAAGCTTTTACGGATTGGTTGAGCGCTGTTATTGTTTCCGAAAAGAAAAGTGAAGGAGAAATAAATTATATTTTTTGTGATGATGAATACCTGCATAAAATAAATGTAGAATATTTAAACCACGATACACTAACAGATATTATCAGTTTTGATTATACGGTTGGTAACGAATTAAACGGAGATATATTTGTTTCTGTTGAAAGAGTAGAAGACAATGCAAAAGATTTTAATGTTTCTTTTGAAGAAGAATTAAAACGTGTTCTTGCTCACGGTATATTACATTACTGTGGATACAAAGATAAAAGTGATGCTGATGCAGAACTTATGCGTTCGAAAGAGGATGAAAAGATTGCGATGTTTCACGTGGAACAGTAATCTGAATTATAATCTTGAAATTTATAAAACCACAATCATCAATGTTCCACGTGAAACATGTTAAATTTTTTTAAAGTAATATGTTATTGTTTCACGTGGAACGTTGTTATAAAATTTTTTAAGATGATTTATTTAAGCTTTGATTTAAGTGATGTTTCACGTGGAACATAAAAGCTCTTGAATAATTTGGTTTTTAGTTTTAGTTTTTAAATCTGTTCCACGTGGAACAGATTGATAATTTGGAAACGTTGCTTGTGTATAAATGTTCCACGTGAAACAGTATAATGTTTGAAGTTAAAATTTTCAGTTTCATGATTGGAATTTGGAAATTTGAAAATTGCATGTTAGTGTAGTTCCACGTGGAACAAAAAGAAAAGAAAATTTAATTCTGAGAACTGCCCTAAACGGTTTGCAGAGAATAATAAAACAAAATGTTTTTAGAAGAGTATGATGTTATTGTAGTTGGTGCCGGTCATGCTGGATCTGAAGCCGCGGCAGCGGCCGCAAATTTAGGATCTAAAACTTTATTGGTTACAATGAGTTTGCAGAACATAGCCCAGATGTCTTGCAACCCTGCAATGGGAGGAATTGCAAAAGGACAAATTGTTC
Source organism: Flavobacterium johnsoniae (assembly GCF_001879205.1). GTDB lineage: Bacteria > Bacteroidota > Bacteroidia > Flavobacteriales > Flavobacteriaceae > Flavobacterium > Flavobacterium johnsoniae_A. The sequence goes on along the minus strand of NZ_MLFK01000005.1, from coordinate 196,776 downwards.
GTGAGATCGATGCGCTTGGAGGATACTCCGGGATTGTTTCGGATCGAACCGCAATTCAATTTAAGATGTTGAACAAATCAAAAGGACCTGCAATGTGGTCGCCGAGAGTTCAAAGTGATCGAATGCGTTTTGCGGAAGAATGGAGAATGATGCTGGAGGGAACTCCAAATTTAGATTTTTACCAGGAAATGGTAAAAGGGCTGATTATCGAGAACGGAAAAATTAAAGGGATTAGAACTTCGCTTGGTGTTGAAATTCGGTCAAAGTCGGTTGTGTTGACAAACGGAACTTTTTTGAATGGTTTGATTCATATTGGAGAAAAACAATTTGGAGGAGGAAGAGCAGGAGAAAGTGCTGCAACCGGAATTACCGAAGATTTGATTAAAGCAGGATTTGAAGCGGGAAGAATGAAAACAGGAACGCCACCAAGAGTTGATGGTCGTTCTTTGGATTATTCTAAAATGAACGAAGAAAAAGGAGATGCAGTTCCGGATAAGTTTTCTTATTCGGATTTAACGGTTCCTTTAACGCATCAAAGGTCTTGTCACATGACATACACTTCGCTCGAGGTTCATGATATTTTGAGAGAAGGTTTTGATCGTTCGCCAATGTTTAATGGAAGAATTAAAAGTTTAGGTCCGAGATATTGCCCTTCGATCGAAGATAAAATTAATCGTTTTGCTGATAAAGAACGTCACCAGCTTTTTGTTGAACCGGAAGGGTGGAATACTTGCGAAGTTTATGTAAACGGATTTTCAACTTCGCTTCCGGAGGATATTCAGTTTAAAGCTTTGAGTTCTGTTGCCGGTTTTGAGAAAGTGAAATTCTTCCGTCCGGGTTACGCGATCGAATATGATTATTTCCCGCCGACGCAATTAAAACATACTTTGGAAACAAAGCTTGTTGAAGGTTTATATTTTGCCGGACAAATTAATGGAACAACGGGATATGAAGAAGCAGCTTCGCAAGGTTTGATGGCTGGAATAAATGCACATTTAAAAGTGCACGAAAAAGCGCCGTTAATCTTAAAACGTGATGAAGCTTATATTGGAGTTTTGATCGACGACTTAATTACGAAAGGAACAGAAGAGCCTTATCGAATGTTTACATCAAGAGCAGAATATAGAACATTGTTGCGACAAGATAATGCTGATTTCAGATTGACTCCAATGTCATACGAAATTGGTCTTGCTTCTGAAAAACGTTTACGCCGAATGGAGCAAAAATTAAACGAGTCTGAAAAGATGGTTGCATTTTTTAAAGAAACAAGTGTTTCGGTTGCAGAAACGAATCCAATTTTAGAAGCGAAAGAAACCGCTCCAATTACACAAGGCGATAAAATGTTTAAAGTTTTCTCTCGTCCACAAATTGATTTAGAGGATATGCTGAAATTTGAAAAAGTGAAAGCGTATGTTGAAGAAAATAGTTTAGATAAAGAAATTTTAGAGCAGGCCGAAATTCAGGTAAAATATTCTGGTTATATCGAAAAGGAAAGAAACAACGCTGATAAGCTAACTCGTTTGGAAGAAGTGAAAATTCCGGAGAATTTCGATTATAATAAAATTAAATCCATGTCGATTGAAGCCAAACAAAAACTGAGTAAAATTCGACCAGTTACAATTTCGCAGGCATCAAGAATCAGCGGTGTGTCTCCAAGTGATATTTCCGTGCTTTTGATTTATATGGGAAGGTAAATAAGTTTTCAGTCTCAGTTTTTAGTTTTCAGTTTTTTGTAACTGAGACTGAAAACTGAGACTGAAAACTACAAATGTTCCACGTGAAACTTAAAACTTGAAACAAAATAATTATGTTCCACGTGAAACTATTTTGAAAATAGAAAAGTATTATAGATATTTTTGACATAGTTTGTCATTCCGAGGAACGACGATCTCCATTGCTAATCATGATTATTGAAAAAGAGATTTTATCGATAGAAGAAAAAGAAGTTTTACGTGAGCTTTGGAATAATGAATATCCAGAGCGATTACATTTGAATACTATTGAAGATTTTGATTTATATTTAAATGGACTATTGAATACAAAACATTATTTGCTGTTTGATGATTTGAATAAAATCATTGGATTGACATTTACTTTTTTAAGAGAAAAAGAAAATTGGTTTGCTATAATTTTAGATCATCAAATTCAGGGAAAAGGAAATGGCTCACTTTTGATCAATGAACTTAAAAAGAAAAATAAAAGTTTGAATGGCTGGGTTATTGATCAGGAAAACGAATTAAAACAAAACAACGAATTTTATAAATCTCCAATGCCATTTTATATTAAAAATGGATTTTCAATTTTGACAGAAACAAGAATTGAAAATGAAAAAATGTCGGCTGTAAAAATAAATTGGAAAAGCTAAAAAAAATATAAGTACTAAAAAACTAACCCAAAAACTGAATTTTCAGTTTTTGGGTTTGCTATAAAAATTAAACCAAAATACCTATAATTAAAAAATGGACGTTTTAAATAAAAAACATTTTCTTACTGTAAAAGACCATTCTGTTTCAAAAGAAATTTTCGATTTGTATTATGATGAAAATCTGGATATGCTGATCACTTCTCCGCAGCCAGATTTAGAAAATTTAGGAAGATATTACGAAAGTGAAGATTATATTTCGCACACAGATAACAAACGTTCTGTTTTTGAAAAAGCTTATCATTTTGTCAAAAGTATTGCCTTAAAAAATAAGCTGAATTTAATTAATTCAGAACAATCACAAAAAGGAAAAATTTTAGACATCGGTGCAGGAACCGGTGATTTTTTATTGACGGCAAAAAATGATGGTTGGGAAACAATTGGAGTAGAACCAAGCGACCGCGCAAAAAATATTGCAAAGCAAAAAGGAATTCCGTTTGTAGAAGAAATCAGCCAGCTTGAAAATAATTCTTTTGACGTAATTACGATGTGGCACGTTTTAGAACACGTTCCAAATTTAGAACTGCAAATTCAGGAATTGAAACGATTATTAAAACCAACTGGAACTTTAATTGTTGCGGTTCCAAATTTTAAATCATACGATGCAAAATACTATAAAGAATTTTGGGCAGCTTTTGATGTGCCAATTCATTTTTGGCATTTCTCAAAAAAAGCCATTCAATCGCTTTTTGAAAAAGTCGATATGAAACTTGAAAAAGTTTTGCCAATGAAATTTGATTCATTTTATGTGAGTCTTTTGTCTGAAAAATATAAAACTGGAAAAATGAATTTTATTCGTGCTTTTTTCATTGGTTTACGTTCCAATTTAAAAGCATCGAGTACAAAAGAGTATTCGTCGCACATTTACGTCTTAAAAAACAGCTAAAACGTAAAATAAGCCCGTTTAAAGCGTTTTCTGATATAAAATGAGGGTTTGTGTTGTCTTTTTTTAGAAAAGGCTTTAAATAAAGGCTGTGAAAGCCACTTTTGATAGCGATATTTTATTATAAAATCTTGCTTCATAAATAAAAACAATACCATAAAAACAGCCTGATTTTTCGAAATTTTGTGCTGTTTTTTTGTGCTTTCAATTTTTTCTATACGCGAAAAAAATGGAGGAAATTTTATTTTATCTTATTGAATTTATTTTTGCCATTTTTTGAAAATGATGCCGACTGGATTTTTATTTCAATTTGAGTTTTTAAGTCCATTTTTATCGTTTCGATTACAAAGATGTATTTGCTGTATATTTAAGCTTTAAAAAACAGCTAAAACCTAAAATAAGCGCATTTAAAGTATTTTCTGAGGTAAATCGGGGGTTAGTGTCGTCTTTTTATAGAAGAGGTCTTAAATAAAAGCTATTAAAGCCGTTTTTAATAGCGATATTTTATGATAAAAATTTGATCAATAAATAAAACTAATATCATAAAATTAGGGCATTTTTTAAACTTTATGTCGATGCTATTTATTTTTTTATATTTTTGTCTTTCATACAATAAAAAAAATAGAAATTTAGAAAATGAAAAAAGCATTAGTAATTATCGCACTTTCAATTTTGGTTGTTTCGTGTAATAAAGCAACAGAAGTTAAGGAAGTAAAAACAGCTTACGTAGATACTTCAGTTTTAATGAAAGAGTACACTGAAGCAAAAGACCTTGAAGCTAAATACAAAGCTCAAGCGGAAGAAAAAGGAAGACAACTGCAAGCTGAAATTACTCGTTTTAAACAAGACGCTGCTAATTTTCAAAGTCAGGCACAAGCAAATGGTCAAGCTTGGGCGCAACAAAGAGGAGCTGAATTACAAAAAAGAGAGCAGCAATTAGGTTATGCTCAACAAGCATTATCACAACAATTACAGCAAGAAAGCGGTGTTGAAATGGATTCTCTTGTAAGCGGAGTTAAAAAATTCATTAAAGATTACGGGAAGAAAAATGGTTATTCTTATATCTACGGAACTGGTGATGCTGCAACAGTATTGTATGCTGAAGATAAGTATGATATTACAAAAGAAATAGTTAAAGCTTTGAATGATAAATACAAAGCAACTCCAAAAGCAGAAGATAAACCAGCCGCAAAAGAAGAGGCTAAAAAATAATAAACTGCCAAACTAACTAAACTAAATGAAAAACCTAAATCTCTTACAGATTTAGGTTTTTTTCTTTTATAAAAGTCCGATATTTGGGCCTTTAATACCTGCCGAATGCAAAACGTTACAGAAGCTGCAGCTTATACATTACAATTCATAAATCAAACGCAAAAATCAATCTTCCTGACAGGTAAAGCCGGTACAGGAAAAACAACTTTATTGCGTAAAATCATTGAAACTACGCATAAAAATACTGTTGTTGTAGCTCCAACCGGAATTGCGGCACTAAATGCAGGTGGTGTAACGATTCATTCGATGTTTCAGCTGCCCTTTTCGGCTTTTTTGCCCACTTATGAAGAGAGTTCGCAGTTTACAGAAACAGTAAAATTCGAAAATAAAGAATCACTTCGAAGGCATTTTAAAATGAATAATGTGAAGCGTAATGTAATCCGCAATATGGAATTGCTGATTATAGACGAGGTCAGTATGCTTCGAGCTGATCTGCTGGATGCTATAGATTTTATGATGCAGACAGTACGCAGAAACACAAAAGCCTTTGGAGGTGTTCAGGTGCTTTTTATCGGCGATTTACTGCAATTACCTCCTGTTATTCGGGATGAAGAATGGCGGACATTGCGAAATTATTACAAAGGAAAATTCTTTTTCCATTCGCATGTAATGCAGCACAATCCGCCTTTATATATCGAATTATCTAAGATTTATCGCCAAAGCGATGACGTTTTTATTTCTGTTTTGAACAATCTTCGAAACAACCAAATCACTAAAGAAGATATTGAGGTTTTAAACCAATATGTACAACCCGATTTTGACTTAAAAAACAACCCGGGTTTTATTACATTGACCACTCATAATGCAAAAGCAGATGCTATAAACGAACAGGCAATAGGTGATCTTCCTGGTAATGAGCATTCTTTTCAGCCTTTTGTTGTGGGAGATTTTCCGGAGAAAATTTTTCCGGTTGAAGAAAATCTAAAGCTCAAAGTGGGCGCTCAGGTTATGTTTGTAAAGAACGATTTGTCTTTTGAAAAGAGATATTTCAACGGAAAAATGGGCGTGATAAAATCCCTTTCTCCCGAGGAAATTTTTGTTCATTTTCCTGAAGAAAACAAAACGATCGAAGTTGAAAAATACGAATGGAAAAACATTCGTTACAAAGTAAACGAACTGACAAAAGAGATTGAAGAAGAGGTTCTGGGCACTTTTGCGCATTATCCGCTAAAACTGGCCTGGGCCATTACGGTTCATAAAAGTCAGGGATTAACTTTTGAGAAAGCAGCGCTTGATGTATCGCAGGTTTTTCTGCCCGGGCAGGCCTATGTAGCATTATCGCGTTTAACTTCCTTAAAAGGCCTTATTTTGCTTTCTCAGATACAAATGAATGGTCTTTCGAACGATCAGGATGTAATGGACTACGCTTTGAACAAAGCAACCGAAGAAGTCTTAAAAAATTCGCTTCATTTCGAAACCAAGATTTTTATTCATAACTATTTGATTAATAGCTTTAACTGGACTGATTTGGTACAAGAATGGCGCAATCATCGATTTAGTTACAATGAAAATGCAGCCAGTTCTGAAAAATCAAAGCATGCGGTATGGGCACATAAACGATTAGAAATTATTGATGGTCTTGCAGATCCGGCACAGAAATTCGTTCAGCAGCTGAATAAAATTTTTAACAAAGAAACCGTTGACATGTATTTTGTTCAGGAAAGGGTAGTGGCTGCCTATGATTATTTCTTTAAACCAATGGACAAACTGGTTACGGATCTTTTGAATAAAATGGCTGAAATTCAGAAATTTAAAAAAGTAAAGGAATTCTACGAAGAACTGGCTTTTCTGGATGATCTTCAAACGAAAGCAGTTTTGCGTTTAATGAAAGCCAAACTGCTGATTGAGATTGTCGTTTCCCGTGAAACAATTTCAAAGGAAAAATTAACTTCTCCGGCTATTAAAAATTACAAAACGGATAAGATTTCCAAAATCAGAGATGAGCATAAAATGACTAATACAGACATGTTTCAGGTTGATGAGCCTGTTACACGTTATACGGCCAAAAAAGTTGATAAAACAGAACAAAAAGGCGAAAAAAAGACCACTATAGAAGAAACGCACGAATTGTGGCTTGCTAAAAATTCTATTGAAGATATCGCACGACTCAGGAAACTTACCGTTCAAACTGTGGAAACGCATTTAATAAAACTAATTCAGGCTAAGAAAGTTGATATTTCAGATGTCCTTCCATACGACAAAATACTTGCGCTTCGGGATGCTTTCCAGTTTTATCAGGAAGAATCTCTAAATCCTCTTAAGGAAAAATACGGTGATGAATTTACATGGGACGAACTTAAAATGTTCAAAGCAAGTATTAATTGATTTTAGATTTTGTAACTTAGGTTTAGAATTTGATGACGAAAGCTCAGGTGGAATTTTCGGATTATTATAATAAAACATTATGTAAAATAGAAATTATGAAAAAGCTCATATACATTACATTAGTTATTTTTTCAGTCACAAATGTCTCAGGGCAGGAACTAAAAAAAGAACACCAAAAATTCATTCAAACCTTTATCGATAACGTAAAAGACGATAAGAAAGAAGAAATTGCAAAGATCATTTCTTATCCGTTGAACAGAGAAAATCCTATTCCTTCAATCAAGAACAAAGCGGAATTTATAAAGCGATATTCTGAAATTTTTGATGCTGCTTTGAAGAAAGAAATAATATCGTCAAAACCCGCTAAAGACTGGTCAGAAGTTGGCTGGCGCGGTATTATGCTGAATAACGGAACGATTTGGTTTGATACTGACGGAAAATTGAAAACGATAAACTATCAGTCTGGATATGAAAGGGAATTGAAAGACAGACTAATCTCGGGTCAAAAGAAAAACCTGCATTCCAGTATAGCCAGTTTTAAAAAACCGTTGTATGTTTTGGAAACATCTAAGTTTCGAATTCGAATTGACGATTTAGGAAATGAGAATTACCGCTATGCTTCCTGGGCTATTAAAAAGCCAATGAGTGAAAAACCGGATTTGATTATTTCTAACGGAAAATGGAGTGCGGAGGGAAGCGGAGGAAACAGTAAATTTGATTTTAAAAAAGGCGCTTATCTTTACGAATGTTACATCATGGTTTTGGGTCCATCAAATTCTCCGCCTGCCACTTTAACAATATACCAGAACGAGAAAGAGATTCTTTCTCAAAATGCGAAAATTGTTCCACGATAAACAAAAAGCCAATTCAATACGAATTGGCTTTGCTATTAATAGGCAGACATAGCGTTTTCAAGTTCTTTTTGCTGCGTTATTTGCTTTAATTTTAATTTTTGAATCTGGAGTTCGTTTTCTTTAGTTTTAATCCTCTGCTTTTGTATTTTTTCATCAGAAAGAGAAGATGACTTAATTTTGCTTTCGATTTTTTGGTTTTCAAGCTCCAGCTTGCTTATTTTCTCTTTTGTAGACTTCAGATTATTTTCAGACTTGATGAGATTTTTCTTTTTTGTATTCTCTTCTTTCTGCTGTTTTTTTAATTCTGAAATTTTATCATCAAGCTTTTTATGATTCTGATCCGAAACCTTTTGGGCTTCTTTTTCGGCTTTTTTTAATTCTAATTCCTGTGCTTTTTGATCTGTTATAATTTGTTGTGCAAAAAAGAATTGCGAGTTCATTATGCATAACAGAACAGCAAATGTTTTTAAAATTTTATTCATCATTTTTATAATTTATTTTAATGACGAAATTATAAGATGAAGAAAATAAAAGTTACCCGAAGAATTTTTAAAAATAACAGAATAAGACAAAAAAAATCCTATTCGTTAGGAATAGGATTTTCAGTTTTTATAAATTTTCGACAAGAATCCAGGCATCTGGATTTTCACCTTTCTGAATTTCTTTTTGCGCTTTTTCAGCTTCTGACATAGTTGCATAGCTTCCATACAAAACAGGGAATAAGCCGTGTTTATTTTCGCCCAGCATTCTGGCATTATAACCATCTTTAATTAATTGGTTATATGCTTTTCTGGCATTTGCTTCGCTTCTAAAAGCTCCAGCCATAATATGATAAGGCATTAATTTTTCGGCAGTTTCTACTTTTGCAGAATCAACAGCCAGTGTTACAGCAGGCATTGGATTTTGAATAACAAATGTTGCCTCCTGAATTTTGTTCTGAACTTTTTTCTGAACATTTCCTTCAACAACAAGTGTTTGTGCTGCGATTTGATTTTGATATAATGGATATCCAATACTTCCCGTAATTCCAAGACCAAGAACAAAAATAGCGGCGTATCTTAAGAAAGAACCAGATGATTTTGGTTCGTCATTTTCATATAATGCAACAGGCTCTCTTTCTGAAATCTGCTCGATTTTTTTATCAAAAATTTCTTTTTTCACCAACGGAGAAACAAAAGGCGCCAATCCAAAAGAAGTGGACAAATAGTTAATCTGTTCGTTTGGTGTAAAAACGATATTATTTTCAGAATTTAAACGCAGATCGCCAATATTTTTTAGACTGATAACACCATTTTCTTCCAGTGTTTGTCTCCAGCTTTGCACTTCAAATGCGATAGCGCTTACAGCAAAACCATATGATGTATTTTCTGCCTGGGCAACATGATTTGCCAGCAGTCCGTCATTGTTTTTCAAACGACTGTTAAAAGAAATCATTTTTTTGGGTGGAAAAAACGAATTAGTGCTTTCATTCAGCTGTGCTGACTGAATTTCGGTTAAAAATGCTCCAAACCCAGGAACCGTTACACACTGATAACGATACAATAACTGCGAGATATATACTTCGATTTTCATAGTAACAAAGTTATGTAATGAATATAGTTATCAAAATTTTATTCACAATTTTTATTAACAATTCTCATTTTTTTATAGACAATTAATTCTCAGTATTTTAATAATTGCCTTATTAGTTTTTATAAAACAAGACAAGTTTAAAATGTAATATTTATTAAGAAATTACTTTATTTTAACCATATTTGCACTAATAATTTAATAGAGTTTCTAATTCTATTTTACATAATATTTTTGCAAAATGTCAGATCAGGAATTATTTTATTTATTAGCCTTAATGAAAGTGGATGGAGTAGGAGATATTATGGCCAAAAAGTTATTGAATTACTGTGGAAATGCAGAAAATGTTTTGAATTCAAAATTGAATCAATTAGCTGGAATAGATGGAGTTGGTTCAGTTTTATTAAAGAATTTAAAAGATAAAATAATTTTTGAGAAGGCAGATCAAGAGCTCGCTTTTATTAGAAAAAACAATATAGATGTTTCTTTTTTTCAGGATGAAAATTACCCGGATCGCTTAAAACATTGTATAGATTCGCCGGTTTTACTTTTTTCGGGTGGAAATATCGATTTGAAAAACCGAAAAATAATTAGTATTGTAGGCACGAGGCAGATTACTTCGTACGGAACAGAATTCTGCAGGAAACTGATTGAGGATCTGGCTCTTCTTGATCCAGTAATTGTAAGCGGTTTTGCATACGGAGTTGATATAGTGGCGCATCAGTTTGCAATGGAATACAATTTACAGACTATTGGAGTTTTGGCACACGGATTAAACCAGATTTATCCGCGAGTGCACAAAAAATATATGGCGAAAATGGAAGAAAACGGCGGTTTTATTACAGAATTTTGGAGTTCTGCAAGTCCTGACAAAGAAAACTTTGTTCGCCGTAACCGAATTGTTGCCGGAATCAGTGAAGCTACAATTGTAATTGAATCGGCTGATAAAGGCGGATCACTCATCACGGCCAATTTAGCTAACGATTATAATCGTGATGTTTTTGCTGTTCCTGGAAGGGTAACAGATAGGTATAGTCAGGGTTGTAATGATCTGATTAAAACCCAAAAAGCAAATGTGCTTACCTGTGCAGCAGATTTGATTTATGTGTTGAATTGGGATATTGAAAAGAAACCTCAAGCCATTCAAAAACAACTGTTTATTGATCTTGATCCTTATGAACAGAAAATTTATGATTTTCTTTTAAAGAATGGTAAAGAATTACTTGATATTATTGCTTTAGAATGTAATTTACCCATTTTTAGAATTTCCGGCACGTTGGTAAATATGGAGCTGAAAGGCATTATAAGGCCTTTGCCCGGCAAAATGTTTGAAGCTGTTTAAGAGAATAAAAGCTTATTTTAAACTTTAGTTTTTCTTTCTAAAGTGCTTAAATAATCGATATAAAATGTAGATGGCCAAAAGTCCAAAAAGTATATTTAGAACTTGAAACAGATAAGGCGGAATGTCGTAATCTTCAATATATTTGTTCATTATTTTTTAATTTAAAATTTATAAACATTTCATTATTATGAATTTACAAATTTAAAATGAGTTGAGATCTTTTTTTGAATAAAAAAAACCTCCTGTAAAAACAAGAGGTTTATGATAATGAAGAAATTGTAATTTTTTTAATTCTCAAATCCGAGAACATTACGAACCTTGGCCAAAACACCATCAGCAACAACTGAAGCCTTTGCAGCGCCTTTCTTTAATAAAGCATTTACCTCGTCAAGATTGTTCATGTAGTAATTGTATTTTTCTCTTTCTGTTTTAAATTTCTCTGTAATTAATTCAAAAAGAGCTTGTTTTGCGTGGCCATAACCATAATTTCCGCCCAGATAATTCGCTCTCATTTCTGCAATTTGAGCCTCGTTTGCTAATAAAGAATAAATTGCAAAAGCATTACAAGTATCTGGGTTTTTTGGTTCTTCAAGTGGCGTGCTGTCTGTTTCAATACTCATAACCTGTTTGCGAAGCACTTTATCATCAAGGAAAATATTGATAATATTATTGGCTGATTTACTCATTTTTCCACCATTTGTGCCTGGAATCAGCATGCTGTCTTCCTGAATTTTAGCTTCTGGAATTACAAATGTTTCTCCCATTTGATGATTAAAACGTGAAGCTACATCACGCGTAATTTCTAAATGCTGCAATTGGTCTTTTCCAACCGGAACAAACTCTGCATCGTAAAGTAAAATATCGGCAGCCATTAACATCGGATAGGTAAAAAGTCCGGCATTAACATCGTCTAAGCGATCAGCTTTGTCTTTGAAAGAATGGGCCAGAGTTAAACGCTGGAATGGAAAAAAACAGCTTAAATACCAGGTTAATTCTGCAGTTTGAATCACATCAGATTGTCTGTAGAAAGTTACTTTATCAGGATTTAAACCACAGGCAAGCCAAGCAGCGGCAGTGCTGTAAGTGTTTTCTCTTAATGTTTTACCATCTTTAATTTGTGTAATCGAATGTAAATCAGCAATAAACAAAAAAGATTCATTTGCAGGATCATTCGATAATTCAATTGCAGGGATAATTGCTCCCAATAAATTGCCTAAATGCGGTGTTCCAGTACTCTGAACACCAGTAAGTATTTTTGCCATTCTAGTTTTTTTCTTAACTGCGAAGTTCGTGAAGTTTTTTTATAACTGCAAAGTTCGCAAAGTTTTCGTAAAGTCTGCAAAGTTTATTGAACATCTGTGCTATTTCAAAGTTTTATTTATTAGAAAAGGCTAATATTCTAAAAAATCTATGAGTCTGAAATTAAATTCACTTCTGTTTTCTTACATTTGAAACCATGAAAGGATTAAAGATTATTTTTTGGATTATTTGGCGCATTTGGTTCTATATTTTAATGGCGGTTCCAATACTGATTATGCTGCCGTTTTTGCTTATTTCTATCATCTCAGAAAGAGGATATCCCTATTTCTTTAAAATGGCCCGCATTTGGGCTAAATTCATCCTTTTTGGCATGGGTTTCTATTACAAAGTGAAACGAGAACAAAAGCTTATTAAAAATACGAGCTATATGATCGTGGCAAACCATACCTCAATGACAGATATTATGCTGATGCTTGCCATTATTAGAAATCCATTTGTTTTTGTGGGAAAGAAAGAACTGGTGAAAATTCCGTTATTTGGGTTTTTCTACAAGAGAACCTGTATTTTGGTAGACCGAAATTCTTCGAAAAGTAAAAATGAAGTTTTTAAAAGAGCTCAAGACCGGTTAAGTCAAGGTTTAAGCATTTGTATTTTTCCTGAGGGAGGTGTTCCTGATGATGAATCTATTTTACTGGATGAGTTTAAAGACGGTGCTTTTAGACTTGCTATAGAACATCAAATTCCAATTGTACCCATTGTTTTTCCCGATAATAAAGAACGATTTTCTTATACTTTTTTAAGTGGAAGTCCGGGAAAAATGCGTGGAAAAGTTTTGCCTTTTATTGAAACAAGCGGTCTGACATCTGATAACAGAAAAGAGCTTCGGGATACTGTGAGACAATTGATTTATAAAACGTTACTCGAATTTAAAAAGAAAGATTTAAAAGCTTAATTTAAATAATAAACCCGACAATCCCGAAGCCTCGGAATTATCGGGTTTTCTTTTGAACTAAAACCCCTTTTATATTCAAAAAGCTTATCTATGTATTATTTTTTCTGAGATAAATCGTAATACTTTTTTAAATTTTAATTTGGTTTTTTTTCGGTTTTTAATCAACAACACTTCTATTTTCTCTTTCATGGTTAAAATATTATAAGGTTGGTAATAAAGAGTTTAAAAAAAATATAAACTCAAGTTAATATCATACTTTATGAAGAGAGAAGAAAATGTAAAAGGTTGCGTCGAATGATAAAAAAAAACAAAAAAAAGAGATAAAAAAATCCGTTAGTTCAGGAAACTAACGGACTTTTGTCGAATCAACCAACCAAATTTATTCTAAAAACGCCGAAATGGATATTATGGCAATACCAGCAAATCGGGGTGTCTTATAACTAGATGGATTTATTTGAAAAAGGTTGCGTCGTTTTTAATTTTTTTTTGAAAATAAAAAACCCAACAACTTTTAAGCTATTGGGTTTGTATATAAAGTATTGATTTTAAATACTATTATGAGATATTATGCATCTGCTAATTCTTTGATGTGAGCTTTAATTTTCACCTCTAATTCATCAGCTAATTCAGGATTATCTTTAATTAAAGCTTTTACGGCATCACGGCCTTGTCCTAATTTTGTATCTCCGTAGCTAAACCATGATCCGGCTTTTTTAACGATTTCGAATTCAACCGCTAAGTCTAGAATTTCACCTGTTTTAGAAACTCCTTCTCCGTACATAATATCAAATTCGGCAGTTTTAAATGGTGGCGCTACTTTGTTTTTAACGATTTTAACTTTGGTTCTGTTTCCAATTACGTTTTCACCATCTTTAATTTGAGACGAACGACGAATATCTAAACGAACAGATGCATAGAATTTTAATGCGTTACCACCTGTTGTTGTTTCAGGGTTTCCAAACATCACTCCAATTTTTTCACGTAATTGGTTGATGAAGAAAACAGTACAATTTGTTTTACTGATAGTTCCTGTTAGTTTTCTCAAAGCCTGAGACATCAAACGTGCATGAAGACCCATTTTAGAATCTCCCATTTCACCTTCGATCTCACTTTTTGGAGTTAAAGCTGCTACAGAGTCAATTACAACGATGTCTATAGCTCCGGAACGAATTAAGTTTTCGGCAATTTCTAAAGCCTGCTCTCCATTGTCTGGCTGAGAAATAATTAAGTTTTCGATATCAACGCCTAATTTTTCGGCATAATTTCTATCAAAGGCATGTTCTGCATCAATAAACGCTGCAATTCCGCCTGCTTTTTGAGCTTCGGCAATAGCATGTAATGTTAATGTAGTTTTACCAGACGATTCTGGCCCGTATATTTCTATAATTCTTCCTTTTGGATAACCATTTACTCCAAGAGCTAAATCAACACCAAGTGAGCCAGAAGAAATCGTTTCTACCTCTACAATGGCTCTGTCGCCCATTTTCATTACGGTTCCTTTTCCGTAGGTTTTGTCAAGTTTATCAAGCGTTAATTGTAACGCTTTTAATTTGGCTTCTTTGTCTGAACTCATCTTTTCTTTTTGTCTAAAATTGTTATTTTTTCTCTCAAAAAAAATCAAAAAGGCAAACAACTTCCTGATTTTTATTTGTTAGGCTTGTAATTTTGTAAAAATACTTCTTTTTTTTGAAGTTTGACCCTTCCCAATTGTTACAAATTGCTACAATTTTTACTATAAAAATAAAGCCTTTAATTCTGTCGCGTCCGAAGGTTTAATTTTGCCTGCAAGCAGTAAACTCAATTGTTTACGGCGCAATGCAGCTTCAAAGCGCTGTATTTCAAGTTCTGTTTCGGGTACAATTGCCGGAACTTCAACAGGTCTTCCGGTATCATCAACAGCTACAAAAGTGTAAATTGCTTCATTTGCTTTTGTTCTGTTTCCAGATTCGCGGTCTTCAACCCAAACGTCTATAAAAACTTCCATAGAACTTTTGAATGATCTTGAGACTTTTGCTTCAACAGTAACCACACTGCCAAGAGAAATTGCTCTGTTGAAAGCCACATGATTGACAGAGGCCGTAACCACAATTCGGCGCGAATGTCTGCGGGCAGCAATACTTGCCGCGCGATCCATTCTGGCTAATAATTCGCCGCCAAAAAGATTGTTTAAAGGATTAGTTTCGCTTGGTAAAACTAAATCAGTTAATATTGTTAGGGATTCTGAAGGGTGTTTTGGATTCATTTTTTTGATAATAAAATTTTTTTGATGTCAGCTAAACAGACGGTTTTTTTGCCACAGCTTTCACAGCTTAAAATGATTAAAAAATCTGTGTGAATCTGTGAAATTAGTGGCATATTTTTTAATTCAACCAGTAAACTGCCATAACAGCAGGGATAAAATATATAACAATGGTTCTTGCACCATCGTAATCTTTGGCTAATCGTTGTCCGAAAAGCATCATTAACAAACATATACATGAAAATACAGCGCCATAAAAACCATATTCACGACCGCTGTTTGTGAGTAGTTGAATGGCACCCACTACGCACAAAATTCCGGAAATTAGTTCGACAACCAGCAAATGAAAAAGAGCAAGAGGCACTTGATTTTTTAGCGGTGTTTTGGCAAAATGTTCTTTAAGCCAGGCCACATTATCTTTCCAGTAAAAAATCTTCTCATAGCCTGATTGTAAAAAAGTTAAGGCTAAAAAAGCTAGTAATAAAATAGAGGCAGCATTATTCATTTGAGGACTATTTTTTATGAATTAAACGAGTCAGTTTTATAGATAAATCGGTTAAGATTATTTTTGCGTTTCCGTTTCTTTCAATGTGATACATCGCATCTGAAAGTTCTTTGAAAATTTCATGAATGTTATTGCCATTTACAAAAGGGGCAAAATTTTCGAGTTTAAATTTGTCAACTTTTGGCTCTATGTAAACCAAACTTGGTGTTTGATAATTAAGTAAAAGTGCCTGTCTGAACATTTCGATGCAGAATTGAATGAATTTTTTCTGGCTTTCGCGTCCTAGTGCGGCAATTTCTTCACTCCATGAAATTAAATCCTGAATGGCGGCCGCATTTCCTTTTGCTCTGAAAGCCGCACGAACCCAGTTTACAAACCATTGTTCGAAAGGATATTCAGAATCATCTTCTTTTAACAAATGCAGTGCTTTATTAAAATTTCCCTGTGCCTGATGGGCAATTTTTTTAGCGACATTAGCATCAATATTTTCCTGAGAAACCAAAGCATCGGCAATAACTTTTTCCGGCAGTCCGTTAAAGTGAATTACCTGACAGCGAGAACGTATGGTTTGTATGATGTCTTCTTCATTTTCAGAAATCAGAATAAAAATGGTTTTATCTGAAGGTTCTTCGAGTAGTTTTAAAAGTTTGTTTGAAGCGGCGATATTCATTTTATCGGCCATCCAGATAATCATGATTTTATAACCGCCTTCGTATGATTTCAGCGCAAGCGATTTTAGAACTTCCTGTGCATCTTCGACCCTGATTTCGCCCTGTTTGTTTTGAACGCCCAGAATTTTATACCAGTCAAATAATCCGCCGTAAGGCATTTCCTGAATGAAGGTTCTCCAATCCTGAATAAAGTCTAAACTTTTGGGTTTGGTTTTAACATCTTCGGTTGTAACGGTTGGGTAAATAAAATGAAGATCCGGATGCGAAATGTTTTGAAATTTCAAATTGCAGGAATCGTTTCCGTTTTCATTTTCGTTCCCTGTGTTATTGCATAAAATGTACTGGGCATAGGCAATTGCAGTAGATAACGTACCACTTCCTTCGGGTCCGATAAATAATTGCGCATGCGGAATTCGCCCGGAAGAGGCACTTTTTATCAAGTGACTTTTGATGTAATCCTGACCTAAAATTTGTGAAAATTGCATGAAGCAAAGATAGAAGAAAATGATGTAGTCAAAAATTTTCGATTAAAAGATTATCAGCTGCATTTCATTTATGAGATTATGATTGATTTTTGCTAAAAACTTTGCGGGATGTTAACTAACTTTTGTTAATAAATTAGTTGACGCGAGCAGATATCAAGACTTTTTTGTTAATATTTTTTTACTGAAAACGATAAACGTACGGTTTTTTTGGCTATTTATTAATTAAAATGAGTGTCTTTTTATGCGGAATATCTTACGGTTTCTATTTTAACAATTTTAACAAAAACCACGTTAAAACGCACATTTTCTCGACATAACGCTGGTTTTTAAGGTTTTTTTAAGCTTTTTTTTTGAAAAAAAAAATCAATAAAGTTGAATTTAAGTTAATTTCTATATTTTTGTTTTCATCAACAACCAATTATATAATAAGAATTTATGAAAGGGAAAATTATTTTATTTAGTGCATTTTTTATCATGACAACTGCGGCTGTTTCTGCCCAGGCAAAAAACGCTCCAAGAAGTATTATCAGTACAACTGCTCTTATTCGTAAATATCACGATCAAAAAGAATTGAGTGGTATGCAAAAAGGAGAACTTTTGGAATTATACATTGAGCGAATTAAAGTATTAGTAAAAACTCTCCCTTACATTGCGTTGGTTACAAAACCTGGTGTTACGATGGCAGACTTAGGTATTCCAGACGATAACGAGCACAAAAAAGTTTTAGATGCTCAGGCAGTTGGTACATCTACTTTCTTAGATACTACAGTTGAGTTTCAAAGAAAAATGATGCCTTACTCTGATAAAGGAAACCTTATTGCAGCTATTTTATTTTACGAAAACACATTGAAATCATTACACGAGTTCAACGAATTGAACGAAATGTAATATTTTAAAAATATATTTTAAAACCTTTTTTAGAATGTTTGCGTAGATGGATTAAATTTCATTCGAAGACAATTTTACAAAAGAATAAAAAAAACAACTCGTTCTCGCTGTATTCTGAATTTTACTTAGAAAACACGGGAGGAGTTTTTTCATTTACGCATACCCAAATTTATTATTAACCTAATACACACCTTTATCATGAAAAAAATTACTCAAATGATCTGCGTACTTTTGACAGTTACAAGTATGAGTGCTCAACAAGAGAAAGGAATTATGGGCTACACGAACTGGTTAAACAACTGGACTGAATTTAAGCCTAACAAAGTAGAGTATGGAGAAGCAAATCAAATTTTAGCAGGAAACATTTCTGTTAATACTAAATTGCTTAAGAGGAATATTTATGTTTTGCAGGGTAACGTTTATGTTACTAACAATGCAGTTTTAACAATCGAACCGGGAACTTTAATTATTGGTGATTTCGAAACAAAAGGAACATTGGTAGTTACAAAAGGTGCACAGCTAGTTGCAGATGGTTTAGAAACTGACCCAATTGTATTTACTTCAAACCGCAGCCAGAAAAAAGCTGGAGACTGGGGTGGAGTTGTTATTCTTGGAGATGCTCCAATTAACAAATTCGGAAACGTAGGTTCTTACAATATGGATCTTGACCCAACTTTAACTACTTATGGTGGTGATAATGTTGCTTCAAACTCTGGAATTTTAAGATTCGTGAGAATCGAATTTGCCGGTAAAAAAGTAAAAGGTGTTGATACTTTCAACGGTTTAACTTTGGCTGGTGTTGGAAACAAAACAATTCTTGAAAACATTATGGTAAGCTACGCTGGAGGAGATTCTTTTGGTTTCTTAGGCGGAGATGTAAATGCTACAAAATTTGTTTCTTATAAATCAATCAACGACGATTACAAATTTACACAAG
This sequence comes from Flavobacterium johnsoniae, assembly GCF_001879205.1. Lineage (GTDB taxonomy): Bacteria > Bacteroidota > Bacteroidia > Flavobacteriales > Flavobacteriaceae > Flavobacterium > Flavobacterium johnsoniae_A. The sequence continues at coordinate 178,172 of NZ_MLFK01000005.1, read as the reverse complement.
GTGTACAATGTCGTTTCTATAATTCATTAGCAGTTAGATCTTCTTACTTCTCAAGTACAAAAGACGGATCTCGATGCATGGAAGTAAAATCGTATGAGAAGAAAAGCGAAACAGATTTTACTAAAAAACAAACTTTAGTTGTTGCAACTAATATTACAATGCTTAATGACAGTGAAAATATCAATGCTGATATTCAGGCAGGTTTAGTAAAAGAGGCTGTTTACGTGGCTGAAAATGCTTCTCTTGAAATGAAAAGAAGTGTGATCTCTGGATTTAACCCTGCAGTATTATTAGACAGCAAAACAGAAATCAATGATGCTAACCTTAAAAAAATCAAATTTGAGGAAATGTATTTCAACTTATGTAAAGGAAATATCTTTACTGAATACAATTCTAACAACGAAGATTTAGAGAGCTGGTATGGTAACAGTGTGTTCTTTAATGTTTACTCTCAAAGCAGCAATAAAGAAACATTCATTGATATGTTCAACCCTAAAAAACCAGATTACAGATTACAATTAGGAAAAATTACAGCTTCTAGCGGCAATAGATAAATAGATTTCGATTTTTATTTCGCGTAAATTTTATTAATAAAGTCCCCAGACACAATTTATGTATCGTCTTATAAGGACCAAATAAAGATCAAAACATAATGGCTCTATCTACAAAAAAGTATTTATATATATTCTTTTTGCTTTCTCCTATTTCGTTAAGTCTGTATGCGCAAAGCTCAGCAACAGAAAAGCCTACAGTTTCTGTTGGTTCTGACTGCAAATCAGCGACGGTAATCGAAGAAAATCAAAATAACGATTCAGCTGTTACGACTAACAGCAAAATAGATAATTCAAATCAGTTTATAGTAGGGTTGTCCACCCCCAAGGACAACCTTACTATGGCAACTGAAATGAAAGATCAGTCTACAGATTGTAATGAAAATTCATTTATAAGTTCTACCTCAATTCTTGCAAAAGATATCATTGAGAACTATAAATATGATTTTTCAGAAACATTCATTGATATCTTGTTTTTTGAGCGTATAGACTTAGCAAGAACTCGCACTATATGATTCAAAAAACTACTTTATCTTTTACCAAAATATTGCTTTTATTTAGTATAATTATTTTTACTAAATCAAACTGTTATGCCCAAACAAAAACTATCAGTCCGCAGGTACTGCCTTTTGATAGGATTTGTGCGGGTATTGACGGTAATGAATATACGGCAACATTTACCTATACAGGATTTCCTGCCGAAACGGTTTTTGTGGTTGAGCTTTCAACTAACAATTTTACAACCATTGTAACGGCAGCTACTACTCCTGTTAGCGATACTGGTACTCAAAGAACTGTAAAGTTTTCGGTTCCTACTAATCTTGTTGGTTCAGATACTTATAGTCTGAGAGTTTCTACTACAGGTTTTTCCAGCGGTAAATTTGTTTCTTTTGGTTTAAAGAATGCTTTCCCGGTTTATTATAAAGCACATGACAGGCAGTATACCATAAATAATTTTAATGGTACGGCTGCATTTTGTGCAGGAGGAAGTTATTTATTAAAAATTGACCCGGATTCAGCAGATCCTGTTAATGATTCTCCTTTGAAATTTTCTTCTCTAACATACAACTGGTACAAAGACAATGGCGTTTCTGCACTTCCAACTCTTATGGCGGGTGCATCAGGGCCAACTTACAGCGTTACTGCACCAGGTGTTTATTATGTTGAAACAAATTACGGTACTTGTACATCGGGATCTTATTCGAATCGTGTAACAGTTTCATCTTCAGGAGGAGGCTCTGCAGTTACAATCGATTCAAGTTTAGGAAACCCTTTTTGTTCAAACGGTGATGGAACAGTTTTAACTGCAACAAGCGGTAACAGTTATGTTTGGACAAAAGATGGAAAACAAATAGGAACAACCCGCAGTATTAACGCAAAAGAAAGCGGTGTTTATAACGTAGAAGTTGATTTTGGAGGTTGTAAAGCTTCAGGGTCTATTAACTTACAAAGTAATGGTTTTACAGCTAGTATAGATGTGGCAGAAACAACTTCTATAAACGAAGGAGAAACTTTAAATGTATCAGTTACTACAGATGCCGCAAATCCGACTTTTGAATGGTTTTTAAACGGAAATGCTATAAGCGGTGCAGCATCAAATTCGTACTTGGTAGCCGTACCAGGTAATTATAGAGTAAAAATTTCTCAGGCAACCGGATGTATCTCTTCTCAGGAGTTTAATTTTAGAGTAACGGGGCCTTCTCAGCCGTCATCTGTAATTCAAAATATTATTAAACTAAGTGGTTTAAATCCATATTGGAACATACCAGATGAATATAAAAACGCAAATACCAAAGTAATAATTCTTAGTTCAAACGGAGAAAAGGTTCTGGATGTAGTCAACTATCAGGGCGATTGGCCTCAGACCGCAATAGATTTTAAAAATGTAAATCCAGTATATTATTATGTCATTCAATCAGACACAGGTGAAAAAAAAGGATCAATAACTGTGATTAAATAATATGAAGAAAATTTTACTATTCATAACTTTATTTTACGGTTTTTCAAATGCACTCTATTCTCAGGATCAAAATGAGAATGGAGTTGTTTCGTTTTCATTACCTATAAGAAATTCTTTAAAGTTTAATAGATATTTAATTAACCCAACTTTTAGTTTCGTTCGCGAATCTAATCCGTATGCCAGTTTTTATAATAAAAGGCAATGGGTTCAGTTTGACAACGCACCACAAACTTATTTAGCAAATTATTCAGGTCGTTTTAGAGAGAATGAAGCTTTTGCGGTTGGCTTATTTCAACAAAATTATGGATTAATGACCGTTTTTGGCGGTATTGCCAATTTCGCTCATAATATCGTTTTAGAACAAGACAGTAATTTAACTTTTGGTTTAAACGTTGGTGTTTACCAAAGTGGTTTAGATAAAGGAAAAATTATAACAGACGATACAGATATTTTAAACGGAGATTATCCGTCAAATACTTTACTTACTGTTAATCCAGGTATTAATTACGGAACCGCTTTTCTTGATTTTGGAGTATCGGTTAACAATTTAGTGCTTTACAATTTTGGTTCAGGAATGGTAAAAGACGATCCTGAAAGAGCAATCGAACTGCATGCTATGTACACAGGCTATCTGGACAGCTATGGTTTTTTTGACAGAAGTAAATTCTCCGGAATTGTAAAAACAGAACTTAAAAAGGATAAAACAGTGATTTCCGGACTTGCTATGCTGGCATTACAGCAAGGAGTTTGGGCACAGGCAGGTTACAATACATTATACGGAGTTTCTGCAGGTTTGGGTATTAATATTTCACCAAGCATTGCAATCGAATACAACTACGAAAGAGGAATGGGCAATTTTACAAACATGGGAGGTTCTCATGAATTTGCAATTGCATACAAATTCAAAAGTAGAAATTACTATTACGGAGATGACGAAGAAGGTTCATTAATCGATCCTTCAAAACCAAAGCCAGTTAAGGCTAAACCAAAATCTGAAGCAACTCAAGTTAACAGAACTGAGATTGCTGAAAAGAACAGACTTGCCGCAGAAGCAAAAGCAAAAGCAGATGCAGAAGCAAAACAAGCAAGATTAGCGGCGGCTGAAAAAGTTAGGGCAGATGCCGAAGCTGCAGCCAAAGCAAAATTAGAAGCAGACAATAAAGCTAAAGCAGATGCCGAAGCTATTAAAATAAAATTAGCAGCCGATGCTAAGGCAAAAGCTGATGCCGCAGCTGCAGCAAGAGCGCAGACTGCAACAGCAAACAGAGCAGTTGCGACAACACAAAAAACAGCCGTTCAATTGGCAGCTGATAAAGCAAGAGCCGATGCGGAAGCACGCAGAATCAAATTAGCGGCAGATAATAAAGCAAGAGTTGATGCAGCCGCAGCAACAAGAGCGCAAGCGATTGCAAATAAACCGGCAGCAGCTGGCGCGGCTCCACAAAAGACACAGGCGCAATTAGTGGCAGATAAGGCAAAAGCAGATGCTGAAGCATTGAAAATAAAATTAGCAGCAGATGCTAAGGCAAAAGCTGATGCAGAAGCCAAAGCAAAACAAACTGCGGCTAACCCAGCTCCTGCAGCACCACAAAAAACAGCAGCGCAATTAGCAGCAGATAAGGCAAAAGCTGACGCTGAAGCCGCAGCTAAAGCAAGATTAGCAGCTGCAGAAAAGGTTAAGGCTGATGCAGAAACAGCAAGACTGGCAAGACTTGCCGCAGCTGAAAAAGCAAAAGTTGACGCTGAAGCATTAAGAGTAAAATTAGCAGCCGATGCACAAGCCAAAGCTGATGCAGCTGAAGCTAAACGTAAAGCTGATGCAAAAGCAAAAGCAGAAGCAGCAGACATGCAGTCTATATTAGCAGCTGATGCCAAAGCAAAAGCCGACTCAGATGCATTACAAGCAAGGTTAGCGGCAGAAGCAAAAGCAAAAGCAGCTTCTGAAGCAAAAACTAAAGCGTCTATTGATGCTGCAAACAAAGCAAAATTAGCAGCAGATGCTAAAGCAAAAGCAGCAGAAGAGGCAGCTCTAAAAGAAAAATTAGCAGCTGATGCCAAAGCAAAAGCTGATGCCGAAGCAAGACAAGCTATAATTGCAGCGGAGGCTAAAGCAAAAGCGGACGCAGAAGCATTAAAAATAAAACAAGCAGAAGAAGCAAAAGCAAAAGCAGCAGCAGAGGCACAGGCTAAGTTAGATGCCGAAGCAAAAGCAAAAGCAGATGCTGAAGCATTACAAGCAAAATTGGTTGCCGATGCAAGAGCTAAAGCCGACGCAGAAGCATTAAAAATAAAACAAGCAGAAGAAGCAAAAATTAAAGCAGAAGAAGAGGCGCGCCAGGCCAAATTAGCAGCCGATGCAAAAGCAAAAGCCGATGCAGAAGCACTACAAGCAAAATTAGCTGCTGATGCCAAAGCCAAAGCTGATGCTGAAGCCCTTCAGGCTAAACAAGCAGCAGAAGCAAAAGCCAAAGCTGATGAAGAAGCACGCCAGGCTAAATTAGCAGCAGATGCTAAAGCCAAAGCGGATGCAGAGGCAGAACAAGCTAGACTTGCTGCTGATGCGAAAGCCAAAGCTGATATGGAAGCGCTTCAAGCTAAATTAATTGCTGATGCAAGAGTAAAAGCAGATGCCGAAGCTACAGCGAAAGCAAAAGCGGATGCTGAAGCGAAACAATTAAGAGAAGCAGAAGAAGCACGTCAGGCTAAGCTGGCAGCTGATGCCAAAGCAAAAGCCGATGCGGAAGCACTTCAAGCAAAACTGGCTGCTGATGCAAAAGCGAAAGCAGATGCAGAGGCTCTTCAGGCAAGACAAGCAGAAGAAGCACGTCAGGCTAAGCTGGCAGCTGACGCAAAAGCTAAGGCAGATGCAGAAGCACTTCAAGCTAAACTGGCTGCTGATGCGAAAGCAAAAGCCGATGCAGAAGCTCTTCAGGCAAGACAAGCAGAAGAAGCCCGTCAGGCTAAATTGGCAGCTGATGCTAAAGCCAAAGCAGACGCTGAAGCTCTTCAGGCAAAACTTGCAGCTGACGCAAAAGCAAAAGCCGATGCAGAAGCACTTCAGGCAAGACAAGCAGAAGAAGCACGTCAGGCTAAGCTGGCAGCTGATGCCAAAGCAAAAGCCGACTCAGATGCATTACAAGCAAGGTTAGCGGCAGAAGCAAAAGCAAAAGCAGCTTCTGAAGCAAAAACTAAAGCGTCTATTGATGCTGCAAACAAAGCAAAATTAGCAGCAGATGCTAAAGCAAAAGCAGCAGAAGAGGCAGCTCTAAAAGAAAAATTAGCAGCTGATGCCAAAGCAAAAGCCGACTCAGATGCATTACAAGCAAGGTTAGCGGCAGAAGCAAAAGCAAAAGCAGCTTCTGAAGCAAAAACTAAAGCGTCTATTGATGCTGCAAACAAAGCAAAATTAGCAGCAGATGCTAAGGCAAAAGCTGATGCAGAAGCCAAAGCAAAACAAACTGCGGCTAACCCAGCTCCTGCAGCACCACAAAAAACAGCAGCGCAATTAGCAGCAGATAAGGCAAAAGCTGACGCTGAAGCCGCAGCTAAAGCAAGATTAGCAGCTGCAGAAAAGGTTAAGGCTGATGCAGAAACAGCAAGACTGGCAAGACTTGCCGCAGCTGAAAAAGCAAAAGTTGACGCTGAAGCATTAAGAGTAAAATTAGCAGCCGATGCACAAGCCAAAGCTGATGCAGCTGAAGCTAAACGTAAAGCTGATGCAAAAGCAAAAGCAGAAGCAGCAGACATGCAGTCTATATTAGCAGCTGATGCCAAAGCAAAAGCCGACTCAGATGCATTACAAGCAAGGTTAGCGGCAGAAGCAAAAGCAAAAGCAGCTTCTGAAGCAAAAACTAAAGCGTCTATTGATGCTGCAAACAAAGCAAAATTAGCAGCAGATGCTAAAGCAAAAGCAGCAGAAGAGGCAGCTCTAAAAGAAAAATTAGCAGCTGATGCCAAAGCAAAAGCCGACTCAGATGCATTACAAGCAAGGTTAGCGGCAGAAGCAAAAGCAAAAGCAGCAGCAGAGGCACAGGCTAAGTTAGATGCCGAAGCAAAAGCAAAAGCAGATGCTGAAGCATTACAAGCAAAATTGGTTGCCGATGCAAGAGCTAAAGCCGACGCAGAAGCATTAAAAATAAAACAAGCAGAAGAAGCAAAAATTAAAGCAGAAGAAGAGGCGCGCCAGGCCAAATTAGCAGCCGATGCAAAAGCAAAAGCCGATGCAGAAGCACTACAAGCAAAATTAGCTGCTGATGCCAAAGCCAAAGCTGATGCTGAAGCCCTTCAGGCTAAACAAGCAGCAGAAGCAAAAGCCAAAGCTGATGAAGAAGCACGCCAGGCTAAATTAGCAGCAGATGCTAAAGCCAAAGCGGATGCAGAGGCAGAACAAGCTAGACTTGCTGCTGATGCGAAAGCCAAAGCTGATATGGAAGCGCTTCAAGCTAAATTAATTGCTGATGCAAGAGTAAAAGCAGATGCCGAAGCTACAGCGAAAGCAAAAGCGGATGCTGAAGCGAAACAATTAAGAGAAGCAGAAGAAGCACGTCAGGCTAAGCTGGCAGCTGACGCAAAAGCTAAGGCAGATGCAGAAGCACTTCAAGCAAAACTAGCAGCTGATGCTAAAGCTAAAGCCGATGCAGAAGCTCTTGAAGCTAAGCTGGCAGCAGATGCTAAAGCAAAAGCAGATATGGTGGCTTTACAAGCTAAGTTATTGGCCGATGCAAAAGCAAAAGCGGATGCCGAAGCAACAGAAAAACTAAAAGCTGAAGAAGAAACAAGATTATTAAGAGAGGAAGAAGAACGTCAGGCAAGATTAGCTGCAGAAAAAGCTAAGGCAGATGCCGAAGCAGCAGCAAGAGCAGCAGCCGCAAAAGACGATACAGCAAAAGCAATTGAAAGTTTAACGCAGTCTATTGAAGGTACAAGTAAAGCACAAAATGATTTATTAGATCAGTTTAAATCTACTGTAGCAAATAAACAAAAAGACTTGAACGACTTAAAAGAAGAGAATGATTTAAGTGAAAAAGGAATTTATAGAGAGCCAAAACCATTTAAAAGTGTTGCTGCAGAAAACAGCCAGTTAGAGGCTTTAAAAGGACAACTTGCTGATGCAAGCAGAATCCAGAAAGATGAAATTGCCAAGCTGACAAATTTATATAACGAAAGGCTTAAAAAAGTTCCAAATAAAAACGATGCTTTAAACAAAGCTTATCTTGAAAAGATAAATCAATTAAAAGCAGCGCAGTTAAAAATGGAACAGGAGGGTGCAGCTTTATTAGCCGATTTAGAGCGTATCAAAACGGAAACGGAAATTGAGAAAAAACGTAGAATTAAACGTGCAGCTTATGAAAATGATCAGGGAAGATATGCGCAGGACGTTGCCGCTCTTAAACGAATAAAAGAGACAACCAAATTAAGCAGTACGCCGCTAACAGCAAGTGATTTTGATTTTGGTGAAGATCAGTCAAACATGCAGATTATTAAGAATATTAAAAACTCTGAAAGTGGTTATTACATGATTCTTGCGGTACATAATAGTGTTGAAAAAAGAGATCAATTCTTAACGAAAGCTGTTGCAGCCGGACTTACAAACATTAATTTCTTCTACAACATTACAACAAGTAAGTATTACATCTATTACGAGAAATTCGATGGTTTACAAGAGGCTACAAAGGCACTTGAAGCAAAAGGATCTAAGTCATATAACGGGAAAATGGCGATCGTAAAAGTGGAGAATTAATATAATTATTGAGAATAAAACTCGTCCTTCTCTATTTCTGAGAAGGACATTTATAATAAATGTTTCAGAATGCTGTACTTTATTTTTTAACGCCCCTTAGAGAATAAAGGAAAAGCCCAAAAACAAAATGAAGACTATGAAAAAACCTACTATTTTTAAAGCATTAATTGCAGTTGTATTCATGTTGCTCAGTATTACTTCTTTCGCTCAGTTAAGAAAGGGTTTTACTACGCGGCATACAACCAGTTTAAATGGTGATATTTTAGTTATTGGAAACAATATCTTAAATAGGGATGATGGAAATAATAAGCGTCCAAAAGATCCTTATAATGATGTCGGCAGCAAGAGTGAAGTCAATGATAATTTCAACATGAAATACATTGATATTGATAACGACAATACCACAACATTAAATTCAAGCTCTGCAACATTAACAATTCCTCAGGCAAGTAAAACTTGTTATGAAATTGTATATGCTGCTTTGTATTGGGGAGGAACTTATCAGGGTTCTGATAGAAGCAAGATTAATCAGGTGAAATTAAAGACTCCTACTGCAGCTTATAAAACAGTTACAGGAACGGTACTATGGGATGAAGGAGCAGCAGGTGTTAATAATGCATACGTATCAAAACCATATGCCTGTTTTAAAGAAATTACAGACGAAGTTAAAGCAGCCAAAGAAGGTGTTTATACTGTTGGTGATTTAGTATGTTCAGAAGGAAAACTAGATAACGGAAGAGGAGGTAACTCAGCCGGATGGTCTATTTATGTAATCTATAAAGATCCATTACTTCCAAATAAATATATTACAAGTTTTGACGGTTTTAGTATTATTAGAAATAGTGATGCACCATTAGATATTCCAATTTCTGGTTTTAGAACAAATCCTTTTGGAGATGTAAATGTAAAACTAGCTTTTAGTGCACTTGAAGGTGATAATAAATTAACAGGAGACGGCCTTGAAATTAAAGGTGCTAAATCTGGTGCGTGGGGAGCTATATCTTCATTAGCTCGACCAATTGATGTAAGTTGGTGGGGAGCTAGTACTCCAAACTTTTTTAATAGTTCTATAACAGATGGTGATGTTGTTATGGGAGGCCGTACTCCATCCAGTAGAAATACGCTGGGGTATGATGCAGGGGTTGTAAAAATTGATAACGTTAATAATAGTATCATACAAAATGATGAAACCGATGCTACACTTAGAATCAGTACTTCATCGGATTCCTACTATATGTTTTTTAATGCATTATCAGTAGAAATTATTGCTCCAAAAATTGTAATCAGGAAGAATGTACTTGACAAAGACGATAAAATTATTGGCGGTCAGCCTGTAAGTCTGGATCAGGAACTTAGATATGAACTGAAGTTTAGAAATGAGGGTAATGATAATGCTAAAAACTTTACTATTACAGACGTTCTTCCAAACAATGTAATCTTTAATGGTCTTAGTGATATAATATTTATGGAGCCCGGTATTACTGCGGCTTATACTGCTGCTACCAGAACACTTGTGTTTACAGTACCAGATCATATGGTTGTTTCTAAACAAACGGGCAGTGGAGATTACTACAATATTAAATTTAAGGTTCGTGTTGTAAAAGATTGTAATGAATTAGTTGATGCTTGTTCTAACGAAATTAAAAACACAGCGGTTTCTAAATACTTTGGAGATAAAAACACAACTCCAGGAGGATTTGGAGAGGGTAGTTATTCTACAATATCAGAATGTAATGTGGGCGAACCAACATCAACCAATTTCTTAGTAGGTATTGATAAATGTTTATTCAGCCGCGATGTGTCGTTGTGTGGTACTGCCGTTTTAACTGCTGCTAATGGTTATACAACTTATGTATGGAAAGACCCTAACGGCGTTATTTTTGGAGGTAACAACAGACAAGTTACTATTGATAAACCGGGAACTTATACTGTTGAAAACAGCGGTGCGGCAAATTGTAAACCTATTAAGCAGACATTTGTTGTTACAGATTATTTGGCTGGAACAAATAAAAGTCCAATAAAAGGAGACAATATTGATCCTGCTACAGGTGAAGCTTATGGTTGTGTACGTGACCAAAAGCCATTTCCAAAAATATTTTTATGTGGTCTAAATGATAAAAGAATCATAGACACTAAAATTACTAATGCTGCAAGTATCGTTTGGCAGGAAACAAAAGATGTGCCTCCTGCAGAAACACCTAATCCGGACAGCTGTCCTTATGAAGGTGCAACTAACTGGACTACTGTTGCAAATGGTCCAGTTTTTACAGCAGATAGAGCGGGTGTTTTCAGACTTGTAATTAATTATGGTAATACATGTGTGGTTACACATTATTTTAATGTTTACCAAAATTTACTTGATCCAAAAGCAGAAAAGCAAGACATCATTTGTAATACTCCAGGTAGAATTACCGTTACAAATCCACCTGAAAATTCAGGTTACAGCTATAGTTTAGATGGTACCAATTACCAAACGTCCAGTACATTTAATAATGTTGCAAAAGGAGATTATAAAGTACAAATCAGACAGACGGTATTAATTGATGGTGTACTTTCAACATGTCCGTTTTTTGTTGATGTTACTGTTCAGGAACTAGAATTTAAAACAAATCTTGAAGCTACGCACCCAATTTGTACTGCAGATAAGGGAACAATTAAAGCTTCTATTAGTAATGTTCCTGGCGAATACAAGTTTATCCTTAGAAAAAAAGGAAGTACTGTTGAAATTCAAAATACAGGATTAATAACAAACAACTACATTACATTTACAGGAGTTGATCCGGGGGTATATGAAGTTGATTTTTCTACAAATCATAATGGTTGTTTCGCAACTAAAGAAATTGAAGTACTAGATTATCGTTTAACTGCTGAAGCCAAAATTACAAAAACGCTTTCTGCCTGCAGCGATGGTGAAATTACAGTTACAGTTACAGGAGGTACTCCAAGACCGGGGCCGCCACCTTATTACTTATATTACATAAACGGTAATACAAATTATATTACAAACCCTATTATTCCGGTAACTACTGCTACTTTACCAACAGACGGAATTTACAACATTGTGGTTGTAGACGATAAAGGATGTAAAGTAACATTAGCGCCAATTAAAATTACGCAGATTCCAAAACCAACAGTTACGGCTACGCCGAACTCCGTTGATTGTTATGGAACTAACAGCGGACAAATAAATATCACTGTTACACCTGCAAATTCAGGTTATGCAGTTTCATACAGCGTTGATAATGGAGCATTCAGTTCTGTTACACCAATTACCAATTTAGCTGCTGGATCACATTCTTTAGTAGTTAAGTATACTTATGATGGTGTTGAATGTACAGATCCGGCCAGAACAATTATAATTGCAGGTCCAACAGATGCTTTAACAGCTTCTGCGGGTGTATCTGAATTAGCAGGATGCGGACCAGCAGGATTTGAACACCAGGGTAAAATTAGAATTACAAACGTTCAGGGTGGAACACCAGGATATACTTATAGTTTTGATAACCAAGTAAATTGGATAAATTCAAATGAAGCTTATGTTAATCCAGGAAAGTACACGGTTTACGTTAAAGACAGCAAAGGTTGTATCTTTCCAATGTCAGATATTGTTTTAGATCCTAAACCAGCAGATCCAACTATTGAGCCAAACCCTCAGGTTGTTTATAATTGTGATGGAACAGGAAAAGCTACTATTGTTGTAAACAATACAGGAGGAGGAAATTATACATATGAGTATTATATCGATACCAAGCCTAATGTTCCTATTACCAGTAATGTATTTAATAATGTTCCTACAGGAACTCATCAAATTTCAGTAAAATACAAAGCTGTTGCAGCTGCAACATATAGTAATTTATTACAAGAAGATTTTGGAACAGGAGGTTATACTACAACTCCAGGAATCAGCTCGAAATATTGCTTTGAAGATGAAACGACTCCACACCCGGTAACTTTTCCATCAATATGCGGTAACATCAATGATTACCAGATAAACGATGGTAAATATGCTGTTGCAAGCAGTATCAAAACAACTTTTGGAGGTACTTGGGTAGTTGCTAAAGATCACACTTTACCTACGAATAAATTAGGAAGATTTTTATGTGTTAATATTGGAAGTTCAGCGGGAATTGGAGGTATTATTTACAGTAAACCTATTAAAGACGTTATTGTAGATCAACCCGTAATTATTTCATTATGGGCAGAAAATTTAATGAAGAGTACTACAGGAGCCAATTATTATGATCCGGAATTAACGATACAATTAGTTAATGACTTAGGCGGACCAGGAGAAATTATCGTTGCAACAACCGATACTGCAAATCCTTGGAAAGTGCCAAGAAATGAAATATGGAATTATAAAGAATTGTCTTTAAATCCTGGGGCCTATAATAATCTTAGTTTTGTAATTCGTTCTTATAATGATAAATTCAGTGGAAATGATTTACTTGTAGATGATATTTGGGTTCGTCAATTACCTAAATCATGTATCACAGAGAAGAAATTTGATGTTGTTATTCAAAGCAATAAAGCGTTTAAAGTTTCGGAGCCAATCATTGATGATACAACCTGCAGTGATAAAAGCGACGGGCGTATTACTATAGCTGTAGAGAATTTTGATACTGTAAATGGTTTTAAATATTCTATCGATAACGGAGCAAACTGGAGTTCTTCAACAACATCTCCGGTAATTATCAACGGATTAGCGAAAGGAATTTATAAAGTTATTGTTAAAAATGACGACGCAGGTTTATGTTCGTCAACTTTTACAAAAGAAATCAAATCACCGCTTGCAATTGTATTATCAGCAAGTGTTGTTACACCGCCAACATGTACGGTAGGGGCTCTTATTAAAGCAGAAGTGACCAGTGGAGGAACACCAAGTTTTAAATATGAACTGCGTTTAACTGATGGTACTATTGTAAAACCATTTCAAGATTCAGATACTTTCCAGCTTAATGTTGGACAAATAGGAGATTTTGAAGTTTTTGTAAAAGATGCCAGCAATTGTGCCTCTCCGGCTTCAAACAAAGTAACGGTTACAGGAGCAGTTGCGCCTACTGCATCATTAGATGTTACGGCCTCAGATTTATGTTATGATTTAACTAACAAAGCTACTTTGGTAGTTACTGTAAATAACGGAAAATCACCATTCTCTTATAGTTTAGATGGTCAGACAGGACAAACAAGCAATATTTTTAAAAATGTTGGACCTGGGGCACATACTATTGTAGTTACAGATGCTAACGGATGTACTGCCAATGTTTCTGGAATTCCAACAATAGCAAATGAATTAAAAGCAGAAGCGAAATTAACCAAACCATTAGATTGTACGAATTCGCCTAATGCTCAAATTACGGTAATGAATGTTCAGGGTGGTACACCTGGATATACTTATGAAGTATCTACTAACGGAGGAACTTCATTTGATCCAATGCTGACGGCTGTTTATGAAACAAGTACAGCAGGTAGTTTTATTTTTAGAGTAACAGATTCTAAAGGTTGTCAGTTTACAACATCAGCTGTTGCAGTAAATGCAAAAGTAGATCCAACAGCTTCTTTGGTTAGCAAAACAGATCCTAAATGTAATAATGGCACAGATGGTCAATTTACAGTTGTAGGAGCAGGTGGTTTTGGACCAACTTATACATATAGTTTTAACGGAGGCCTTTTTGGTAACTCTGCAACATTCTCAGGTCTTGATGCTTTTGTTGGAGCAGTTAACAGTAAAGAATATACATATCAGGTAAAAGACAGTAAAGGCTGTGTTTCTCCAGTTTATAAAGTAACCTTAAACAACCCTACAAAAGTTGTAGCTTCGGCAAATTTTGCAGCAAACACAACTTGCAGCACTACGACAACTATTACGACTTCAGCTGTAGGAGGTACAGGAGACTATAAATATAATTTTGGTGTAGGTAATACAAATTATAACGATACGAATACATTAGTAGTAACAAATACAAATGCAGCACAAACAATCACTTACTCTGTAAGAGATACTAATGGTTGTATTGATACTAAAACTATTGTAGTTCCGGCATTTAACCCGCCAACAGCAATTAGTTTCTCAGCACCAGCTGCGATTACATGTAATAATACTTCAACAAGTATTACTTTAACCGTTACCGGAGGTATTGCACCGTTAACTTATACCATTACATCTGGGCCTGTAACAGGGACTAATACAACTGGTACGTTTAGTAATTTAACGGCTGGTACCTATACATTTAAAGTAACCGATGCCAGAGGATGTTCTGTTACAGACTCAACAGTTATTAATCCGGCAGCTGCAATTACAGCTTCAGGAGAAAAAACAAATGAAGTATGTTTTGGAGCTAACAATGGTACAGCAACTTTTACGGTAAGTTCAACTAATTTTAGTTATACTTTAACTCCTAACTCCGGAACAGCAACAAAAGTAAGCAATGAAGTAAAAGTTACGGGTCTAGGTGCCGGTACTTATTCTTTCGTTGCAACTGATCTTACTACAGGCTGTGTATCAAATACAGCACAAGTTACGATTGATGCAGCTACTGAGATCAACTATACTGTAACTGCTTCAAAAATTAACTGTTCTACTACAGTTTCAACATTAACAATTACAGGTCTTTCTGGCGGAAGCGGTGGTTATTCTTATGCTTACGCAAAAAGCCTATCTACAGCGCCAACTACTGCTTATGGAACAACTTTAAAAGTTGATACAGCGGTGTTAACAACTACTATAGATGTTTATGTTAAAGATACTAATGGCTGTGTCGTTAAGAAAACAGTTTCAGTTTTAACTGAAGATCCGCCGCATATTGATACTCCTGCTATGCAGTGTTATACAGGTTCACCAGTTGATATATTAATTACGGGAACTTACGTAGGAACACCAAGTTACAGTATTAATGGTACTAATTTCGTACCTACAAATAATTTCAGCCTTACTCCAGGTACATACACTTTATATTTAAAAGATGGATTTGGATGTCCTGCTACTACAACTTATGTAGTTCCGGAACAGCTGACTATAAAAACAGAAGTTGAAGCAGATGCTGCTTGTACTCCAAATACAACAATTAAATTAAGTTCAACGGGAGGTACAGGTACTGTAAGTTATCAGGTTTCTTATAATGGTGGAGGTTTTGTAACTGCTGCGAATCCATACTTAGCAACAGGAACAGGTACATATCAATTTAAAGTAACCGATTCTAAAACACCAGCTCCGGCTTGTTCAGCTTTATCTACGATTATTAATGTTACATTAAAATCTACTGTTCTAACAGTAAACACAAGCAAAGTAGATGTAAAATGTCATGGAGAAAGCACAGGAAGTCTTTTGGTTACGCCAACCTCTGGAAAAGCTCCATATACTTATGCTATAACTAAAGGCGGAGCAGCTGTTCCTGCAACAGTTTCTGCTTCAACTACATCAGCCTCAGCTACAGGTTTGGCTGCTGGTATTTATGATATCGTAGTTACAGATGCTATAGGTTGTCAAGGTACAGCACAGGTTACAATTACTGAGCTTCCGGTATTAGCGGCTACTGCAAGTGTTGATCCGTTTACATGTAATACTTCTAATACTAAAGAATCTAAAGACGTTACAGTTACAGCAACTGGAGGAAAAGCTCCTTATACTTATAGTTTCAATGGAGGTTCTTATGAGACTTCAAATATATTTATCGTTTCTGATAACGGTAATACACAAACAGTAAAATATTCTGTAAAAGATGATAATGGCTGTATAACAGCAGAAAAAACGATTACAATAGCACCGCTTGTTTTACCTAAGATTTCAAAAGTTGATGCTACTGTAATTTACTGTGATCCAGTTGAAAGCACAACCAGTACAGCTACAATTACATTAAGTGCGGGATCTGGAACTTATACAATTGTTTCAGGACCAGTAAGTAATACATCTGGAGCTACAAATGGAATTTTCACAGATCTTACTGCGGGTAATTATGTTTTCAGAGTAACAAATGCAAATGGTTGTTATGATGATTTTGCTAAAAACATTCCTGCTTTAGTTTCAATCGATGTTACGGCAACTAAATTAAATGATGTTTATTGCCATGGAGATGCAACTGGAACAATGAGATTTAATGTTTCAAACTTTACTTCGACTTATAGCTACAAAGTAAACAGCGAACCTACTGTAACGGGTAGAACTGAAAAGGTATTTACATTAAATCGTGGTGTAGGTATCTATGATGTTGTATTTACTGACGAGACTACTAATTGTACATTAACAAGAACAATTCAAATTTTAGAACCTGCAAATGCTTTAGGTTTAACAATTGATTCTAATGTAAATGCTAATTGCGGAAAAATAACTTCTACTGTAACTGTACAGGCTACAGGAGGAACACCAACTTATCAATATGCAATATTAGATGCTGATGATACAACTGGTGCTCCGGTTTATGGTCCAGGAGCTGTATTTAATATTAATTCTAATTCTGGTGCAGACTTAAATTGGGTTATTTATGCCAAAGACAGTAAAGGATGTACAACATCAATACCAGTTACAATTGCAACAGATACTAAACCAACAGTAACTGCTGTTGTGGACAATCAATGTACTGCTTCGGGTAGTTCATTTAAAATTATAGCCACAGGAGCTGATGGAGTTGCGCCATATACTTATACTATTAATACAGGAGTTGCACCAAGCCCGGCAGATACGTTTACTGTAGCTGCAGGAACTTATACAATTACAGTTAAGGATGCAAACGGATGTACTAATACAACAACTGTTACTGTAAACGGAACAATGATTCCTACTGCAGTAAGAACAAAAGATCTTACATGTGCTGCTGTTTCGCCTACAGATGCAACTATTGCAGTATCAGTAACAGGAGGAAAACCAGCATTTGGATATAGAGTGAAAGTGCTTCCTGCTGCTTACACAGGAACACCAATTCCTTTTGCAGGAATGTCAACATCTTTTGTATATACTACATCAGCGGCAGGAACTTATCAGTTTGAAATTACTGATGCCAATGGTTGTACTAAAGAAACTAGTACAGTTGTTATTAATCCTACTCCAACTGTAACAGCTTCTCATACTCCTACTAATCCTACTTGTAACGCAGGTACAGATGGTGTAGTTCGTTTAAATGCACTTACCGGAGAAGCTCCGTTTAAATATAGCTTTAACGGATTACCTTTTGATGATGCTTATATATTTGGAGGATTAACAGCAGGAACTTACAATTATATTGTAAGAGACGTAAAAGGCTGTGAGTATGCAGATACAGTAGTTTTAACTAATCCTGCTCCAATTGATGGAGTTGTAACTCAAACTCCAATTATTTGTAATTTAAATACTCTTGGAACCTTTAGCGTAAGTGTAAATTCTGGTGGTACTGCTCCATATGTATATACATTATATGACACAAACCGTGCTGTATTAGCAACATATACTGAAAATTCAGGAACAGTTCCAACGACTCCTTATACTTTTTCAGGACTTAATTTCGGTTATTACTATATTACAATAGTAGATGTTAATGGATGTAAATTTGAAACACCAAGACTTAGAATTGAAACACCACCTGATTTACAAATAGACGATGTAGTTGACTCTAATAGTTGTGCTACAGGAGTAGATATTAAGGTTATTACAAGTGGAGGACAAGGTCCTTATAGATATTCTATTTTTGGTCAGCCAGAGACAGCTCCAATAGCAAGTAATACTTATGTTTTTACAGGTTTGTTACACAATACAACTTACTTTTTACAAGTAAGAGATAAAAATAATTGTATTTCTATTAAAGAGGTTCAAACGCCTGCGGCTCCTTCGACAATTAAAATTACCGGTACAGCAAGTACAGATGCTACTTGTTCTGGTACTTCTAATGGAACATTAACGTTTACAGTTCAGGATTATAATCCTCTTGTAACACAAATAAATTTTAAAATACTTGATGCATTAACTTTACTGCCTGTTGCTATACCATTGGGTCCACCATTAACTGGACCAGCAGGTGGTCCTGTAACCCATACTATTAATAATTTACCAGCGGGTAATTATGTATTGCAGGTTACAGAAGATGATCAGACACAGTGTTCAACAGCTTTCACATTTGAAATTGCGCAGCCAGCTCAGCCTCTGAATGCAAGTATTACTTCAGTAATTCCTGCTAATTGCCATAATGGTGCATTCGTAACTATTAAAACAACAGGCGGAACAGGACCATATTATTATGGCGCGGCAGTTGCACCTGCTATTCCTACTCTTTTCACAAGTACTAATAATGTTTTAGAATTAGATCCTAATTCAGGTACAAATTGGAATATAGTTGTTAGAGATGCACAAGGTTGTGAGGTTCCTTTAGGACAAGTAATTCCGGTAGATTCAAGTCCGGTAATTACTTTAGATTTACTTAATGACTGTGCAGCAGAAGGTGACTTTAATGTAAGTGTTATAGAAACTACTGCAGGAACAGGAACTTATTCAATTAGTGTAGACAGTGATAATTCTTATACAAGTATTCCATCAGGTCTGCCTCATACTGTTTCAGGACTTTCTTCTGGATCGCATACAATTTATATTAAAGATGCCAACGGATGTGTTGATTTTAAAACTATAAATATTAATGCTCCTCTTGACTTGTCGCCTGCTGTTGTTAATTTAGAACCAACATGTACGGCAGTAAACGGAGGAAAAATAACACTAACAACTACGGGTGGTACAGGAACTTATACCTATACTATAGATGCTCCGGGTGCGGTGGTAACAAATAATGTTATTACTAATCTTGCGGCAGGAAGTTATACTGTTACTGTTACAGATGGTGTATGCAGCGCAACCGTTCCGGTTAAGCTTGAACTTCCAATTCCTGTAACTTTTGATGCAGTGGTAAAAGATGCGACTTGTTTTAATTCTAGTACAGGAACGATTACGGTAAACTTACTTCCGGGTAATACAGAACCAGTGTATACTTATACTATTGCTTCAGCAACGGCAACACCTCTTCCTGGGGGAATTGTATTAGTAGGTAATGTATTTACTAATGTTCCTCAAGGCAGCTATAATATTACTGTAACTTCAGGAAAAGGGTGCTCGCTTACAAAACAATATAATGTTGGTCAGCCAACAGCAGCTGTAGGCGCTATTGTTAATGTAGATCCTTTTAGCTGTAATACAAGTAATTCGGTTAAAGAAGCTGTGGTTACAATTATCGGAACAGGCGGAACAGCACCATATCAGTATAATTTTGATGGAGGTACCGTGTACTATGATGATAACATTAAGTTAGTTGATAATATTGCTGGAGAAACAGTGCATTATTATGTGAAAGATGCTAATGGATGTTTGTATGATGATACTGTAATTGTAGCTCCATATCAAAAATTATTAACTATTAACTTCGCAGTAGTGACAGCTCCTGTTTGTCCAACAAACGTTGCCGATGTAAAAGTTACAGTTACTGGAGGTTATACTCCTTATGCGAAGTATGAAATAATTTCACCAGCATATTTTAATAATGGTACAGTAGATACATTTACAAATTTAGATACAAATGTAAATTACCTGTTTAGAGTTACAGATGCTAATGGATGTTATATCGAGGATTACTATAAAATTGCTCCGGTTGTACCAATTGATATTACACGTACATCATCAACAAATGTAAGTTGTAATACGGCAAACGGAATTGATAATAACGGAACAGCAACTTTCACAGTTTCTGACTATAGTGCGGCTGGTTATACAGTTGCAGTAACAAGTACTCCTGCTGCATTAGCATACAACACACCAACTATAGCAGCTAATATTGTTACAGTTACAGGTTTGGTTGAAGGTACTTATACAATAACAGTAACAGACAATACAACAAATTGTTCAAAATCTGCTAATGTTGTAATTACAATGCCGGCTCCAATGGTGATTGCGGCAAATGCTACAAAAGTATTTTGTAACAGTCCTGATTCACAAATTACAGTTACGAGTGTAACAGGAGGAACATCTCCTTATACTTACGCTGTAGTTAAGGCAGTAGATCCTGCTCCAACAACTTTTACAGATAATATCGATACACCATTTACAGCTCATACTGGTTTAGTTGATCTATCTTGGAACGTTTATGTGAAGGATGCAAACGGTTGTATTGCAGGACCACAAAACGTTCTGGTTACTTACAACTTGCCTCCGGTTCTTAATATGCCAGCACAACAATGCTTTGTTGGTGCAGAATTAACAGTAGATCTTGATGCACTTTCTACAACTTACAATGGTGTGAAATCATTTAAAGTAGACGGTTTATCTGTAGGCTCTTTAGCAAAATTCACTGCAGATGGCAGTTATGTATTAACTGTTATTGATGATAATGGTTGCGAGGACAGCAAAACTTTTGTTATCCAAAAACAATTAACAGCAAGTGCAACTTTAAAGAAAGATCTTTATTGTACAGGTGCTATAGCTGCTACAATCGATGTTGAAATTCAAGGTGGAGTAGCTCCATACTTTTATGAAATATATCATAATGGAGCAGGTTCTGGTATACAAGTACCGGTAACTACTGGAAACAAATTTACAGTTTCACCAACAGCTGTTGGAGATTACTATTTTGTAATTACAGATAGTAATACACCTGCTTGTCCTGTAAAAACAAATACAGAAAAAGTAACCACTCCAGAGCAGCCAGAAGGTACAGAAACTCATGTAGATTTAAAATGTATGGCTGATACAGATGGAAGTTTAACTATCACGCCTTCAAAAGGAGTGGGTCCTTATACTTTTGCGTTAACTCCTGCAGGTAATACAACAGGAGATAATTCTGGAACTTACACAGGTTTATCAGCAGGTAATTATTCTGTTATTGTAACAGATAGTAAAGGTTGTTCTTCTGCTGCAATTCCGGTTGTAATTAGTCAGCCAACATTGCTTACAGCTACATATGAAATCTTAAAAAACAATTCATGTAGTGTTGAAACTATTATAGAAGTTACAGCTGCTGGCGGTACACCAAGAGCAGATGGTAAGTATTATTATAACTTTAATAATCAAGGTTATGATACTAAAAATACTTTCACGGTAGTCAATAATAATTCAATTCAAAATGTAACGTATACAGTTAGAGATGAAAACGGATGTGAAACAGGAATAGTTACAATACCAGTTGCTCCATTAGATCCTCCAATTGATTTAACATTCAATGCAAGCCCAATTACTTGTATCAGCGGAAACAGCAGCAATGTATCTATTACGGCTGCAAAAGGTGTTGGAGAGTTAACATTTGAAATTGTTGAGTTTAATGGTGCAGCTCCTGCAGTGCCTTATGCTCCTGTAAAAGTTGCAGATAATACAATTCCAGCAGTATTTAACGGATTACCATTTGGAGATTACTTATTTAAAGTAACAGATAACAACGGATGTTCATACAGCAAATTACTTCCAATTAAGGATGTTGTTAGAATAGAAGTAGGTCATTCATTACTTGCTGATATATCTTGTAATGCTTTAAATGATGGAAAAATAACATTTACAGTTTCTAAATTTGCCGGAACGTATACCTATTCAGTTACAGATGGAGGAGCCTATTCAGTAGGACCAATAACAACTTCTGATACCGAAATTCCATTAACAGGTTTATCTAACGGAACGTATGTAATTAGTGTAACTGATGTTATTACAGGCTGTCCGGCAACTTATTCAGTTGAAGTGAAACGACCAAGTCTTGTTACAGTTGCCGAAATCGATAATATACCTGCAAATTGTACAAAAGGAGCTTTAGTAACAGTTAAAGGAGATGGTGGAAGCCCAGACTATACTTATTCATTCGTAAAAGCTGGAGATCCTGCGGGTACATTTGAGCCAGAAGCTACCAGAGAATTAAATCCTGCAACTCCTTCTTGGTTTGTATATGCAAAAGATTTGAACGGATGTATTTCTGCTCCTATTACTGTAAACATTACTACAGACCCATTACCAGCTGGATTTACTGCTTCGGCTTTATCTCAATGTCCTGATAATGACGGAAACTATGTAATAGTTGTAAATGATGCTTTAGCTACAGGTATGGCACCTTATACATACAGTATTGGTGGAGACTTCCAAACAGATAAAACATTTACAGTAAAAGTTCCTGGAAAATATGATTTAACTGTAAAAGATAAATTTGGATGTCCTTTTGTATTTACTGAAATTGTAGAAATTTTAGAGCCATTAGATTTAAAATATAATAATGTTGTACTGCCAACTTGTGCAGATAGTGACGGAAGTCTTAGCGCAACAGCAACAGGTGGTTCAGGTAATTACAGTTATACGATTGGAGCCACAACTATTACAACAACACCGGCCGATTTCAAATTTTTAACTGCGGGTAAACATATAATTGTTGTAACAGATACATCTACAGGATGTACTGCAGAAGTTGAGGTAACATTAGGCGCTGCAACTCCTATTATAGGATTTGATGCATCTTCTACACCAGTAACATGTTTTGGAAGTACAGATGGTACAATTACAGCTGTTATAGATCAAACAGGTGCAAATGACAACCCTCCTTACAAATACAGTTTAGATGGAGGTCCATTACAAGACAATCCTTATTTTACAGGATTGGCAGCAGGAACTTATACTGTTGCGGTGATTTCAGCCAGAGGTTGTCCGGCTTCAAAACCGGTAACTGTAGGAACTCCGGCTATAATCGTAGTTCCAACGCCAACAGTTCTAGAGTATGGCTGTACTACAGATAACATTAGTAACCATGCAACAATTACGGTTAATGGTGTAAATGGTGGTTCAGGAAAATATACTTACGACTTCATTAAAGGAGGGGTAGTAAAATACAGCGGCCCAATAAATGTATATACAGAAATGGATTATACAGGAGGTACTTATACAATAATTGTTAAAGATGACAAAGGTTGTATTGGTAATACACAAACTGCTTCAGTTCTACCATTTATTGCTATGGATGATGTAGTGGTTACTGTAGACAAAAAGATAACTTGTATTTCAAAAGAAGACATTACGGTAACAGTGAAAGATAAGAATGGTGTGAATGTTCCTGGAACATTCGATTACACTCTTACTGGAACTAACGGAACAGTTTATGGACCAATTACTAATAATGACGGAAAATTTGGAGGACTAGATGTAGGTAACTATTTAATTACAGTTCTTAACACAGCTACACACTGTATCATTCAAGATGTTCATTTCATCTTTGAACCAAATGTGTACGAACTGAAAGCAGTTCCTGCAAGCGATAAAATTTGTTATGGTACTTCAGACGGAGTAGTTAATTTAACGTTATTGGATAATCTGGGTAATCCTGCAGGTCCATTCACGTATACAATTACCGGTCCGTTCCCAAGTACAGCAGTTATAACAGGACCAGGTCCAAATACAGTAAGTAATCTTCTCGCTGGACAATACAGTGTTGTTGCAAAATTAGATAACACTCCAGAGTGTACAACGGCTGCAATAATCTTTACAATAGAGCAGCCAACAGCAGCATTAATTGTTACTGCTACTAAGTCTGAAATTACTTGTGTTGCAGGTAATAATGACGGTGTAATCATTGCAAATGCAACTGGTGGATGGCCAGGAGAATACTTATACGAATTAAGATCTGGTGGTGCTGTAGTTAAGGCTTATAATGATTCTCCAATATTCGAGAATCTTACTGCCGGAAATTATACAGTGTATGCTAAAGACAGTTTTGGTTGTGAGACTTTTGTTAATGCTTCATTAGTGAACCCAACACCAATCAATGTACAAATCAGTGCTACGCCATTGCTTACTTGTTTCGATAACGAAGATGGAGTAGTAACTATTAATACTGTAACAGGTGGTTCAGGTAACTATACTTATACATTACACGGAGTATTAGTTGATGGTACTATTACGGTTGAGCAGTCACAAGGACCAGCTCAGTTTACAGGTCTTAAAGCGGGAAGTTACTATGTAACGGTTAACGATACTTGGGGTTGTACTAATAATTCTAATACAGTAATTATTAATCAGCCAACAAAAGCGTCAGGAACTTTAACTATCGTAGATAACGAAACTTGTCAAAAAGCGCCGGTAATTAAGCTTACTTTCCAGGGAGGAACACCGCCATATTACTATAGTGCAGACGGTACTACTTATTTTGGACCATACAACTCATTTGTTGACATCACATTACCACAAACAGTGGCAAAAGTGGAATACAAATATTTTGTAAAAGATGCAAATGGATGTATTAATGCTGAGACGAATCATATTCCATTCTCACCAGTTCCAAAATTAGATATCGAGCGTTTAAGCGAAGTTGATATTAGATGTCAGGGAAGCTCAACAGGTTCTATTATAGTGGTAGCAAAAGGAGGTTTAGGAAACTATATCTATACGCTGCAAAATGAGGCAGGAGTAAACATTACTCCAGCTCCGGTGCAGACAACACCAGGTACTTTCACAAATTTACCTATTGGTAAGTATATTGTTAAAATTGAAAGTTCTGATTGTTTGATCTTTACACCTGTTATCGAATTAACAGAACCAAATGCACCATTAAGTGCAAGTCCTGTTGTTACAGGAGTTACATGTAACGGATATAACAACGGTAAAATAACTGTAAATGTAACAGGAGGAACAGGAGCATACAAATATGCTATTGAGCCTGAATTTAAACAGTTCTTTGACAAAAATGTATTCGAAAACTTGAAACCTGGATTCTATGATATCTTAGTTCAGGATGAAAACGAATGTTATGTTTTCCTTAAAGATGTTGAGGTAACAGAACCAGATCCGCTTACAGCAGCTTTAGTTCCTAACTCTATGATTCCAGAGGTTTGTGTTGGAGATAAAAACGGAGAGTTTGCTATTGAAATTCAAGGCGGAACAGCTCCTTACACAGCAAGTCTTGATAACGAGAAGGGTCCATTCCTTCCTGTAACTGGTAATACTGTTGAGTACAAAGGTTTAACCGGAGGTAAGCACATAGTATACATTGCAGATAACGGAGGATGTCCTACCGAAATTGAAGTAGATATGGGATTACCGGTTCTTCTGGATCCTAAGTATACTATCTCTTACGATTGTGTTAACAATGCGCAGTCAAACATGGTAGTAGTTACAGTTGATGAAAGTAACAACCCTGCTGATATTGATTACTCTCTTGATGGAGGTGCAATCCAGCCAGATAATGTCTTTATCAATGTTCCTGCTGGTGATCATATTATTACAGTAAGACATACAAACGGATGTCCTGCCGAAGTTAAGTTTAACATCGTTGGTTATACTAAACTAGAATTAACGCTGGCAGAAGAAAAAGGTGTTTGGAACATAATCACAGCAACTGCTACTGGCGGTGGAGGTGAATATGAATACAGTATTGATGGAGTAAACTTTAGTACAGAAAATAAATTCAAGATTTACAAAACAGGTACTTATACAATCACGGTTAGAGATAAAAACGGTTGTACAGATTCAAAAGACTACTACATCAAATACGTAGATGTTTGTCTTGATAATTACTTTACTCCGGCTGGTTCGACTAACACAATGTGGGGTCCTGGTTGTACAAATATTTACAACAACCTTACATTCTCAATCTTTGACAGATATGGTCGTGTAATTGCTAAATATCACTATGGTCAAAAATGGGATGGTAAATACAATGGCGAAGATTTACCTTCAGGTGATTACTGGTATGTTCTTAAACTAAATGACGAGAATGATGGAAGAGAGTTTGTTGGACATTTCACTTTATACAGATAACAAAATAATAGCCCCTATGATGTTATCTAAAAAAATTATTACAATGAAAAAGTTTATTTTATCCTTAGTACTCATGGCTGTAACAACAAGTTACAGCCAAGAGTTAAACCTACCGGTATTTACTCAGTATTTAGCTGATAACCCTTTTGTACTTTCTCCTGCGTATGCAGGTATCGGAGATAATCTTCGAATAAGAGCAAATGGATTAACGCAGTGGGTCGGAATTAAAGACGCACCGCAAAACCAATCTCTTTATGCCGATTTTAGAGTCTTAGATCGTTCAGGAGTTGGTATCTCTATGTACAATGATAAAAACGGATATACTAAACAAACTGGTGCCAAAGTTTCTTTTGCACATCACCTGATTTTAGATTATTATTCAAAACAGTATTTGTCTTTCGGTATTTCGTATAATTTTAATACGTTTAGAATTGATATTGATGAGTTTAATAACACCATCGAACATCCTATTCTGGATCCGTCCGTAACAGATAACCGTTATACAACAAATAACAACTTTGATATTAGTGCTTTGTACCGAAACAAAAACTTCTATTTGAGTTTTAATGCCAATAACGTTTTAAAGAAGAACACTAATAAATACCGCGGAGTAGAACCGGATTTATTGTCAAACTATCAGGTTTACACGGGTATGATTTTCAAAGACGGAGAAAACAGCCGTATAGAATACGAACCATCTGTTTATTACCAGTATTTTGCCAGTGACAAACGTTCTACAACCGATTTTAACTTCAAGTACAGAAGATACAATCGTTACGAAGATTATTATTGGATTGGGGTTTCATACCGTTTCCTAAACGACCAGTTTCCAAAACCATTATCAGTCGGGCCAATGGCTGGTTTCATGAAATCTAAATTTTATTTTGGATATTCATATCAAATTATGTTCAACGATTTAGGGTCTTATAACACAGGAACACACGTTGTCACGATCGGATTTGATTTCTTACAATCTATTAGTAACTGTCCTTGTACGCAAAGTCCGGTTCACGATTAAAAACTATAACTTAAAACTTACTGTAAATCAAATACAGTAAGTTTTAATGTTTTACAGCAGATCGATTTTTTTCTTTATTTCTTAAATTTTTGTTTTTTTTCAGTGTTTACATCGTTTTCGTTGTAATGACGCATTATTTTTCGTTTTTTTCGAATTTAACACAAGCTTAAATGTTCTATATTTGTTTTTCTTTCAAAAAAACTAAAAAATTATCAAATGAAAACTTTAAACGATTTCGACTTTAAAAATAAAAAGGCAATTATCCGTGTTGATTTTAATGTGCCGTTGGACGAGAATTTTAATGTAACAGATACAACACGTATCGAAGCTGCAAAACCAACAATTGACACTATTTTAGCTCAAGGCGGGAGTGTTATTTTAATGTCGCATTTGGGAAGACCAAAAGGTGCTGAAGAAAAATATTCATTAAAACATATTTTAAAAACAGCTTCTGATATTTTAGGAGTTCAAGTTCAGTTCGCTGAAAACTGTGTTGGAGAGCCAGCTCAAACAGCTGCTAAAAACCTAAAACCAGGAGAAGTTTTATTACTTGAAAATTTACGTTTTCATGCAGAAGAAGAAGCTGGAGATGTAGCTTTCGCAAAAGAATTGGCTTCACTTGGTGATATCTATGTGAATGACGCTTTCGGAACAGCACACAGAGCTCATGCTTCAACAACAATTATTGCTCAGTTTTTTCCAAATGATAAATGTTTCGGAACATTATTAGCAAAAGAAATAGAAAGTTTAAATAAAGTTCTTAAAAACAGTGAAAAACCTGTTACGGCAGTTTTAGGAGGATCTAAAGTTTCTTCAAAAATCACCGTTATTGAAAACATTTTAGACAAAGTAGATCACATGATTATTGGAGGCGGTATGACCTTTACGTTCATTAAAGCACAAGGCGGTAAAATTGGTGATTCGATTTGTGAAGATGACAAACAGGAATTAGCACTTGAAATTTTAAGATTAGCTAAAGAAAAAGGAGTTCAGATTCACATTCCGGTTGATGTTGTTGCTGCAGATGATTTTTCAAATACAGCCAATACTCAGGTTGTAGATGTAACAGCAATACCTGACGGATGGCAAGGTCTTGATGCAGGTCCAAAATCTTTAGAAAACTTCAAAAAAGTAATTTTAGAGTCAAAAACTATCCTTTGGAATGGTCCATTAGGAGTTTTTGAAATGGAAACTTTCTCAAAAGGAACGATCGCTTTAGGTGATTATATTGCTGAAGCAACTAAAAATGGCGCATTTTCTCTTGTTGGAGGAGGTGATTCAGTTGCAGCAGTAAAACAGTTCGGTTTTGAAGATAAAATGAGCTACGTTTCTACAGGAGGCGGGGCAATGCTGGAAATGTTAGAAGGAAGAATTTTACCTGGAATTGCAGCAATTTTAGACTAAAATATCACAATTAACATTTTTTTGCGTATTTTTTATAGTTAAACTTTTTAAGTTTGCAAATATACAAGTCCTGTAATTGATTGAATTATAGAATTTTAAAAAAATGTTATATGATTGTAAAGAAAATCTCCTTAGTGGTTACAGCTTTATTTTCGATGTCGATGTTTGCGCAGGAAACTGCAGAACTTTCAAAAGAAATAAAGCCCGAAGTAAAGTTGTCCTATCTAGATTCTATTAAAAGCACATTCAAAAAAGACGATATGGCTGCGCGAGTTGACAGTCTTTGGATGAATGAGTTAGTAAGTTTAGACATCTACGATGATTTGACAAAAGATATTCAAACCATAAATAAGGATGTAACTGTAGATGAAGAACTGCCAACCGAATTGCTAAAACAACGTCTGGCAGCAATGAACGCTAAATCTCCTTTTGAGATAGAATACAATCAGGGATTAGAAAATGTAATAAAGTCATTTCTTAAGAACCGTAAAAAATCGTTCTCTAGATTAATGGCATTATCAGAATACTACTTTCCAATATTCGAGGAAACTTTCGCAAAAGAAAAAATTCCATTGGAAATAAAATATTTAGCCGTTGTAGAATCTGCTTTAAATCCTAAAGCAGTTTCTAGAATGGGCGCTACGGGACTTTGGCAGTTTATGTACGGAACCGGAAAACAATACGCTTTAAAAATCGATTCTTATATCGACGAAAGAAGTGACCCTCTTAAAGCTACAATTGCATGCTCAGATTATATGACCAGAATGTTCAACGTCTTTAATGACTGGGAATTGGTTTTGGCATCTTATAACTCCGGACCAGGAAATGTAACCAAAGCAATTCGTCGTTCTGGCGGAAAAACAGGTTACTGGGATATTCGTAACCACCTTCCAAAAGAAACACAAGGTTATGTTCCGGCTTTTTACGCTACAATGTATCTATTCGAATACCATAAAGAGCATGGAATCAATCCGGAAAGAGCTGTAGTTAAAAATTTTGAAACAGATACCGTTGCTGTCAAAAATCAAATGACATTTAAGCAGCTGGCAGATTTGTTAGATATGCCTCAATCGCAGATTCAGCTTTTAAATCCATCTTATAAATTAAATGTAGTCCCCGCATATCATGGAGAACAGCATTTTCTTCGTTTGCCAAAAGATAAAATTGCAGCCTTTGTTTCAAACGAAGATAAAATTTATGCTTATGCACAATATGAATCATTAAATAAAACAATTCCAACTCGTTTGGCAGCTAAAATAGCTCCAAAAGCAAAACCAGTTAGAGAAGCAGTTGAATCATCAAAAGAAATTCAGTTTTATAAAGTTAAAAAAGGTGATAACTTAGGCGCCATTGCAGATAGATATAATGTGAATATTTCGGATTTAAAAAAATGGAATAATCTTAAATCAAATGCTATTGCTTTAGGAAGATCCTTAAAAATTAAATCAGATGTAGACACTGCTGCAAAAGCCGTTAAAGAACCAAAATCAATTCCTTCAATCGACAAAAATACTGATGTTGCAATTGCTTCTGCAGAGGATAATGATAAGGTTTCAGTACAAACTGTAGAGTACGTTGTGGCATCTGGAGATAATTTAGGAAGCATCGCTAAAAAATTCGGTACGACTATTGCGGACTTAAAAGAACTAAATAATCTGGCATCTAATAATATTGGTTTAGGGAAGACTTTGGTAGTTTCTAAAATAGTTACAGAGATCGAAGAGCCTGTATCTACAGCTATCGCTTCAAACTCAGTAGATTCTTTCAAGAAAAAAGCCCCTTCAGCAAAAAGTATGGGTGAGGATTATTATGTAAAAAAAGGTGATTCTTTGTACAGTATTTCTAAAAAATATCCTGGAGTAACAATTTCAGATATTAAAAAATGGAATGGTATTAAAGATGAAGATATTAAACCCGGAATGAAACTTAAAATAAACGGATAATAAAAAATCTTATTTAAATTTGGGTTTTATTTCATAAATTAATAAAATGAATAAAACCCATTTTTTATTTATAATACTTCCGTTTCTACTGATTTCTTGTTTAAAAACAGATAAACAGTCGCAGCCTGTTTCTGGAAAAGCCAATACTATTTCTATAATTATAGACGATCAATTATGGTATGGCGAAGTAGGTGATACTATTCGAAATAAATTTGCCTCACCGGTTCTGGGTTTAACTCAGGAAGAACCGTTATTTACCATCAATCAATATCCTGCAAAACTTCTTGAAGGATTTGTAACCGACAGCCGAAGCATTATTGTAGTTAAGAAAACCGCAAACGAAAAGTTTGAAGTAATTCATAGTAAATCTTTACCGCACAATACTTTTCGTATTTACGGAAAATCGATAGATGATATCATTTGCAGTATCGAATTAAATTCGGCGCAAATCATCAAAATGATTCGCGATGCCGAGATTGAAAAAATCCAGGAAGACAACAGCAAATCTCTTTTAAACCCTGCTGTTATTAAAAACAAATTTCATATCGACATTCAAATTCCAACAGGATATGAATATGTTTTGCATAAAAAGAATTTCATCTGGCTCAAAAAGGATATTATAAGCGGTAATACCAGTTTATTAATTTACCAGATTCCGCTTCACAATTTCAAAACCAAGGGAAATGTAGTAGGCAATATTATTAAAATGAGAGATTCTATAGGCCGTTATATCAAAGGCCGTGAACCCAATACTCCAATGATTACCGGTGAAGCTTATGCACCATATTTTTCTAACACTACGCTCGATGGCAAAGAAGCGTTTGAAACCAAGGGAAACTGGGAACTTAAAAATGACTTTATGGCCGGCCCTTTTATAAACTACGCAATCGTCGACCCAGTTTACAATAGAGTTTTGGTGATTGAAGGATTTTGTTACTCTCCCTCAAATCAAGAACGTGACCTGATGCTGGATTTAGAAGCCATCATAAAATCAGTCAAAATAGACAAGCGATAAGATTTATTTTGGTTTTCAGGTTTCAGGTTTCAAGTTTCAGATTTTTTGACACCTAGTTCACCAAGGGTTACGCAAGTCTTTTTAATGTTTTCTTAAATTTCTTATATGGTAGATCGCATGTATGCGATTTAAAAACTTGAAACCTTAAACTTTAAACAACGTTAATTAATTTCATACTTTTGTTTGTAACAAACATAAAAACAAATACTTATGAAAAATTTAACCGCAACACTAGTAATAATAGCACTGTGTTTTGCTTCTTGCAAAAAGGAAGTAAAAACGGAAACCTCAAATGCAGACAGTCTAAAATTGGATGGTACTAAAACCGAAACACCCGTTGCAGAAGCACCTGTAGATTCTGCAGCACAAGCCAAAGCATGGCAGGATTATGCAACTCCGGGAGAACCTCACAAGTTAATGAGCGATGAAGTGGGAACATGGAACTGTGATATGACTTTTTGGTACGAGAAAGACAGCAAACCCGAGAAAGCATCTTCTGTTGCAACTGTAAAAATGATTTTGGGCGGACGTTACCAGGAAGCCAACTATGTGGGCAAAATTATGGGAGCGCCGTTTGAAGGAAAAAGTACACTTGCTTATAATAATGCAAGCAAAGAATACACTACAACCTTTATTGATAATATGGGAACCGGAATGATGGTTGCTACAGGGAAATTTGATGAAAAAACAAAAAGCATGGAATTAAAAGGCGATGTAGTAAATCCGATAAACGGAATTAAATCTCCTTATAGAGAAGTGTATACTATTGTAGACGCCACAACCCGTAAAATGGAAATGTTCGACACCAAAAATGGGGAAGAATATAAAAGCATGGAAATCATCATGAAGAAAAAATAATAACAGATCTCTCAATCCCGAGACTTCGGGACAAAAGCTTGTGTTATAAAATAGAAATCCCGATTGCATTTTGCAGTCGGGATTTTCATTTAGCAATATTGATGTAATTTTGTTCTCATAAAGTTAAAATTAGTTTTGAGCACTAAAGAACAAACAGAAACAACAAACAATATAAGAAATGGAGCTGAAATGGAAAATAAAGCCCTTTGAGGCATTAAATGTAAATGAGCTATATGATTTACTCAAACTTAGAAGTGAAATCTTTGTAGTCGAGCAAAACTGCGTTTATTTGGATCATGACGGTAAGGATAAGAAAGCGCTTCACTTAATTGGAGAATATGATGGTAAAATTGTGGCCTATTCGCGTCTGTTTGATGCCGGAATTAGTTTTGATAACGCTTCAATAGGAAGAGTAGTGGTCGATGTCAATTATCGCGACAGAAAATGGGGTCATGATTTAATGCGCGAAGCAATTGCTGGCATAAAATCGAATTTCAATAAAGATAAAATTACAATTGGTGCGCAATTGTATTTGAAGAGATTTTATGAAAGTCACGGTTTTGTGCAATCTAGCGAAATGTATTTAGAGGATAATATTCCGCATATAGAAATGATAAAGAGTTGATGAAATTAAATTAGCAGCTACTTCTCAAAAGAGCTAGATTCTTTTAACGATCAGTTGCTTTATTTGTTAAAGCAACTTTGTTGCGATATTTATTTTGTGGTTTTATTATTAATTATAATTATCTTTAAAAGAATAAATTAGTAGTGTAGTTTAGAGTAAAACTTTAAATATAAAATTTGGAATACTTTAAATTTTCCTGTCGATAAAATTTAAATCTTTGTAATTAAAAATTCGACACGACGATCGTAATTATCGCCTCTTTTCAACGGAAATCTATTACCGCAACCTTGATATGTCATTCTGTTTTTAGAAACTTTCTTTGAACTCAAATAATTAAAAACGCTTTTGGCGCGATTCCAGGAAAGCTTTCTTTCTTTAGTATCCTTGTCAATTCCGTCATTATAAATTTCCGGAGTACAGCATACATGACCTCTAATTTCAAACTGAATGTTTTTTTGCTTTAGGAGTGTCGTTGCGATATTATCTAGTTCTTTTTTTGAATTTTGGGTTAATCTGGAACTTCCAAGGTCAAATAAAATGCTTTCGAGGTAAATTTTATCGCCCACTTTTAGTTTGTCCTTGAAGGAAGTATAAATGCCTTTGCCGAAACTATTGCGTTTAACGACAATCAAGTCAACTCGCCGATTTCGCAGACGGGTTTCGTAAAGATTCTCAACCGTATCAGGCCTTACGACCACACGCCCTTTTCCTTCGAGAATAACAATTTTACTTTCCTTAAATCCCGAAGAAAGTAATAAGTTTTGTATCGTATTAACCCGATCGTGAGACAATCGGAAATTATAATCATCAGTACCGCGGTCATCGCAGTAGCCGTAAATCTGTATAGATTCAACTCTTGCCGTGTCTATAGATTTTATAAAGTTATTTACAACTTTTACCTGCGGTTCAGTAAGATCATATTTATCGAAATCAAAATACACGGTTTCGATTGGTTTTTGCTGCGCCGATAAATTGTAAATAATAAACAAAAAAAGGACCCGGTAAAGTTTCATTTTCTACATTTTTAAAATCGTTTTATATTCAGTCTGATTATTTAATACGCTTACTGCTCTCTTAATTTCTGAATTGTTTTTAATATAAAATTGATACAAACCTTCCTGGTATTGGTATCTCTTAATAAGCTCTTCCTGAATCAAACCTCTAATTTCTTTTTGGTTTTTATCTAATAATGTGGTTTCGCTTTTCTCTAATGCGGCTAATAATTGTTGATATTCCGGAGCAATTGTTTCGTCTATTTTTTCGTTTTTGGCTGCAGCCAAAGTGTTTTTCAGGGCAACTTCAGTTTCAGTATCAAAACTGATTTTGTTTGCTTTCAGGTATTGTTTAAAACTCACATAATCAGCATCTGTAACCACAGGAATTTTATCACCTAAATTTGGATTTTTATAATAGTACGTAGTAGCATAATCAAAGATTCCGTCATTTTTCAAAAGAGCAGTCGTAATTGGGCTCATTTTGGCATCTTCTAATTCAATATCAGGTAAAACACCACCTCCATCATAAACCGTTCTTCCTTTTCGGGTTTTAAAGGCATTGAAGTTTTTAGAATCTGTTTTTTGAGCAACGCCGTTTTTGTCCTTATGTGCATAATCAAGGGCCTGAATGCAGCGCCCGGATGGAGTGTAGTAACGCGAAATCGTAACTTTCAACTGAGTCCCGTAAGTCAAATCTACAGAACGCTGTACCAAACCTTTTCCAAAACTGCGGCTTCCTAAAATTACAGCACGATCTAAATCCTGCAAAGCTCCGGAAACAATTTCAGATGCCGATGCACTTCTTCCATTCACTAAAATAGCAAGCGGAATCTGAGTATCAATAGGTTCTTTAGTCGTTTTATAGGTATTGTTATGTTTTTCGATTCTTGATTTTGTAGTTACAATCACTTCGTTTTTCGGCACAAATAAATTACAGATGTCAATCGCTTCGTTTAAAAGTCCGCCTGGATTTCCTCTTAAATCCAAAACAATCTGAGTTGCACCATCCGCTTTTAGTTTTTCCAAAGCCTCTTTAAC
Source organism: Flavobacterium johnsoniae (assembly GCF_001879205.1). Classification (GTDB taxonomy): domain Bacteria; phylum Bacteroidota; class Bacteroidia; order Flavobacteriales; family Flavobacteriaceae; genus Flavobacterium; species Flavobacterium johnsoniae_A. Next base: position 143,318 of record NZ_MLFK01000005.1, on the reverse strand, counting down.
TTCTGCCGAAGCTTTTCTGCTAAAATGTGCCAGAACGATATAACCGGTTTTCTCATCAATTTTTCCATAAAACGGAACCGATTTAATATCAACTTCATCTAAAACCAATTCGGTTGTAAAGGTTTTTCCCTGACGAAGGTATTTTATAGCAATTTTAGTGTTTTTGGTTCCCTTTAATAATTGTGACGCATCATCTTTAAAATCAGCAATTAAAACATCGCCAATCTGAATAATTTCATCACCTGCTTTTAAACCGGCTTTGTCTGCAGGGTAATTTTTATAAGGTTCGCGAACAATTAATCGATCTTTTTTGCGCGCGATCATAGCGCCAATTCCGGTATATTCTCCCGTATTGTTGATTTTGAAATTAACAACATCCTGTTCGTTAAAGTAAACTGTGTACGGATCTAAACTTCCGAGCATGCTTTTAATGGCTTTGTCCATTAAATCACCCGGATTCGTTTCGTCTACATAATTGGTGTTTACTGCTTTAAACAATGTGGTGAAGATTTCGATTTGTTTGGCAATCTCAAAAAAGTCTTCTTTGAAACTGGTTCCAACAAATAAAAATCCTGCTGCAACAGCTGGTATGATGAATTTCTTCTTGAAATAAGGATACATGACTATGGTTTTTTTCTTTTAAATCTTTTTCTAATAAAATAGGCTAATACACAAAATATAATAATAAACGGCCAAATGCTGATAATTGATATAAAGAAGCTGGACAAACAAAAAAATCCAGACTTAATGGCCGTCCAGATTTTAGATCCGTATGATGATTGTACAGCTTCCTGCTGTGGCAGCGTTTTATAAAACTCAATTGTAAAAGTGCTTTCAGAAACGCGGCTTTCTAAATATTTCAGCTGGCCTTCTTTGGCTTCAATTTCTTCACGAATAATAGAGATTTGTTTTTCGATTTCCAGAATCTCACTTATTTTGGTGGCTTTTTGCAGAATTTGAAGATAACGTTCTTCCAGTTTTCGTTTGTTTTTTAATCTTGTTGTGAGATCAATATATTGCTCTGTAACATCTTCTGCCGAAATTTCTTTTCTTTCAAAATACGATACACCTTTAGAAACTGAATTCAAAAAGCTGTCAAAGTTCTCACTTGGAACTTTTACGGTTAGGCTTCTATAAATTGTTTGATAATCTTTTCCTTCAGAATCGTTTATGATTTTTCCTTTATTTGCAATTACGGCGTTTTTGATTTGGTTGAATGAAGTTTCTAAATCATTCGATTCAAATCGAAGCGATGCTTGTTTGATTATTTTCTGCGGAATTTCCGGAGGAGCGTCATTTTTATCTTCATCTTTATAGCTTGCTCCTGCAGCAGGCGGAGGTGGAGGAGTAACTTTTATGGCACTTATAGCCATATCTTCATAATTTGCATCAGCTTTATTGCAGCCCGAAAGAATCAAAAAAACGACATATAAAAAGAAAATGTATCGCATAAAATTTCAATTTAGTGCTAAAACTACAATTTTTTTATAATTTTTTATCTGATTTAGAGTACAAAGTTGACTTTTAAGCTTTACAAATCTTTTTTGATTTCAGAATCGGGAGTTTTGTTTAGCTGCTGCAAAAATTTCTCAAACAACTGAATCGTTTTGGTATTGATTTCTTCGTATGTTAATCTGTCTTTTGTCTGATAAAAAAGCATGAAAGAATAGGGCTGATCTAGATTATCCAGAAGCAGGTGTTTGTTTAACCGATAGGTTTCTCTTAAAACCCTTTTGAAATAATTTCTGTCAACGGCTTTTTTAAAGTATTTCTTAGAAACCGAAACCCCAACTTTTGTATTACCCTGATACTCTTGTTCCGCTTGACGGTAAACCAGACGAAGCGGATATTTTGAAACAGATTTCCCTTCAGAAAAAAGTAATCCAATCGTCGTTTTGCTCTTTAAGCGTTCATTTTTAGGGTAAGTGAAGTTCATTTAATTCAGAAAAAATTTGCAATTTTATGGACAAAGGTACAATTAAACCATAAAAACGGTTATTGTTTTCAAATTTTATACCGCTAAAAATATATTTACTACTTTTGACCTCAAATTTTTTCAAGCATGCAAAAGATAATTTCATATCCAATCTCTGTAATTTATTATTTATGTTTTGGTTTGTGTTTGGCGGTATTTCATCCAATACAATGGATCTGCCTTAATCTTTTTGGTTATCAGGCGCACAAAAAAAGCGTTGATTATTTAAATTTCTCGCTTTTAAAATGCACAAACCTAGTTGGAACAACTTATAAAGTTACCGGTGTAGATACAATTCCAACCGGAGTTCCTATTATTTTTGTCTCTAATCATCAAAGTATGTACGATATCGTGGCAATGATTTGGTACTTTAGACGTTTTCATTGTAAATTTGTAAGTAAGAAAGAGTTAGGAAGCGGAATTCCGAGTGTATCTTTTAATTTACGCCACGGAGGATCTGTTTTAATAGACCGTAAAGACCCTAAACAAGCGATTCCAGTAATCAAAGGCTTGTCTGAATATATAGAAAAAAACACTAGATCTGCTGTAATCTTCCCGGAAGGAACCCGCAGCAAAACAGGGAAACCTAAAGAATTTGCCCAAAGCGGTTTAAAAATTCTATGCAAATACGCACCATCAGCGTATGTTGTTCCGGTAAGTATTAACAATTCATGGAAAATGGTTCGCTATGGTATGTTTCCTGTTGGATTAGGAAACCGTCTGTCTTTTACAGTTCATAAAGCTATGGCAGTAAAAGATTATGATTTTGCCGAGTTAATGAAATTAACAGAGAAAGCAGTAGTGGAAGGAGTAAACGAGTATAAACAGGTTTAAGTTTTAGTCCGAGCTAAAACGTAAATCCCAAATTTAAAATAAGTAATGTCTATAAAAAACATTAGATTAGAAGTGATGCAGTTTTTGGAAAAAAACGTTGACAGCTTCGTTGAACAGTATTTAATTCCGGTGGAAAAAATTTGGCAGCCGTCAGATTTCCTGCCTAATTCTGAAGGAGAAAATTTCTTCGAGGAGGTAAAGGAACTACGCGAAATTGCTAAAGAATTGCCATACGATTTCTGGGTAACGCTTGTGGGTGACACAATTACCGAAGAAGCGCTTCCAACATACGAATCATGGTTAATGGATGTAGAAGGAGTAAACCAGGTGGAGAATGGTGGTAATGGCTGGTCGAAATGGATCAGACAATGGACCGGAGAAGAAAACCGCCACGGAGATCTTTTAAATAAATACTTGTATTTGTCTGGTCGTGTTAACATGCGTGAAATCGAAATGACAACACAGCATTTAATCAACGACGGTTTTGATATTGGAACTGGAACTGACCCGTACAAAAACTTTGTATACACTAGTTTTCAGGAATTAGCAACTTACGTTTCTCACAATAGAGTAGCACAGATCGCAAAGAAATTTGGCGATAACAAGTTGTCTAAAATGTGTAAAATGATCGCAGGTGACGAAATGCGTCATCACCATGCTTACAGCGAGTTTGTAACCAGAATTTTTCAGGTTGACCCTAGCGAAATGATGTTGGCTTTTCAATACATGATGAAACAAAAAATCGTTATGCCGGCACATTTCTTAAGAGAATCCGGTCAAAAAATCAGTTCTGCTTTTGAGCAGTTTTCTGATTCTGCACAACGTATAGGTGTTTATACCGCAAACGATTATGTTGATATTATGCAGAAATTAATCAACAAATGGGAAATTGATAAAATCACAAACTTAACTGATGAAGCAGAAAAAGCACGTGATTACTTGATGAAATTACCGGCACGTATGGCTAGAATTTCTGAAAGAATTGTTATTCCTGCTGAAAGCCACATCTTTAAATGGGTTGAACCAGCCAGACTTTAAGATTTTAGACTGCAGATTCTGGTTTTAGATTTAAAATTGATTTTTACAGTTTACATTGATATTGAAAATATTGTTGATTGTTGAAGTTTCAAAGCTTCAACAATCAACATTTTTTATTTAAAATATAAGAAACTCCAGTTCAATCCGTTTAATCTGCGTTATCTGTGAGCCATTTTTATTACAAACTGAATACACTTATGAATAATCCTGAACTTATAATTAAAACAATCGCTTTTGTAAAAGAGAAACTAAACGATGCCGAAGGCGGGCATGATTGGTTTCATATCGAACGTGTATATAAAAACGCACTTTTAATTGCAAAAGATACAGATTGCGACCTTACTGTTGTACAATTAGGAGCTTTGCTTCATGATATTGCCGATAGTAAATTTCATAACGGAGATGAAACTATTGGTCCAAGGACAGCACGTTTGTTTTTAGAGTCAGAAAATGTTTCAGAAGATATTATAGAGCATGTAGTTAAAATAATTGAAAACATCTCATATAAAGGCGGAAATTTCGAAAAGAAGTTCTCTTCTGTAGAATTGGATATTGTTCAGGATGCAGATCGTTTAGACGCAATTGGGGCAATTGGAATTGCAAGAGCTTTTAATTATGGCGGATTTAAAAATAGAGCCCTGCACAATCCCGAAATTGCACCTATTACAAATATGACGAAAGAGGAGTATAAGAAAAACAATGCCCCGACAATTAATCATTTTTATGAAAAGCTTTTGCTTTTAAAAGATAAAATGAATACTGAAAAAGGAAAACAAATCGCTGCCGAAAGACATCAGTTTATGGAACTATTCCTGGCTCAGTTTTATGCTGAATGGGAAGGGGTTAAATAGTTTTCAGTCTCAGTTTTTAGGTTACTCTTTGTATCTCCGTGAAATGATACTTTTCTAAATTCAGAATTTAAGTATATGCTGGTTTTTAGTTTATGCGATAAACCCAATCTATTTGAGTTATTGTTGTAATTATAAAAAGAGTATAAATTAGAAAACCTTTTTTTACAAAAAGATATATTCCTTTATTGAAATAATTTAGAGCGTTTTTTTTAGATTCCATTTGTTTTAAAAAAAGTCCGTTAAGATAAAACCAAAATATTAGAACGACACTAAAAAAGCATATTTTTCTAAAATCGGATGAATTTATTTGATATACAAAGAGATTCAATTGATGTATTAAATAAACAATTATAAAAAAAGCTGCAATGCTTAAATTAATGTATCGATTTAAAAGAACTTTTTTAGAAAGTATTAAGAATATTGAAAGATTTAAGCATATGAAGAATATATAGTAAATGAAATTTGCCATTTTTTAAAGTTTAATTTTTCAAAACATCAGTAATTTGTCGAGCTGAGTAAGCTAAATTCCTTTTAATCTTTGCCATTCATAAGACTTAATAACTTCAATTAAGAACAGCCGCAATTTCCGTCACCGCAGTCTTTTTTCTTTTTAGATTTCCAAAAGAATTTTCTAATCAAAAAAGCAACGGCGATAAATAATATGGCAAAAGCGATAATTTCTTGTATCATGACTTTTTACTTTAAAAATTGATACGCTATAAGCGCTGAGATATAGGCCAGACCTGTCATAAAGACAAGCTGCATTACAGGCCATTTCCATGAATTGGTTTCTTTTTTCGTAATGGCCAATGTACTGGCACACTGCATGGCAAAAGCATAGAATAGTAATAATGAAATTCCGGAAGCAAAGTTAAAGATCTTTTCTCCAGTCTCCGGATTTACTTCTTTTTGCATTTTACTCTTAATTGTCGATTCGTTATCGCTGTCTCCAACGCTATAAATAGTAGCTAATGTTCCCACTAAAACCTCACGTGCTGCAAACGAACTGATAATAGCAATTCCTATTTTCCAGTCATAACCCAAAGGAGAAATCACCGGTTCGATAGTTTTACCCATAATTCCGATGTACGAGTTCTCTATTTTTTGAGATGCTACTTCGTTTTCAAATTGAGTTTCATCTAAAGGCGTATTTGCAAATCTTTCTTTTACGATAGTTTCCGCATCGTTAAATTCTTTTCCTGGCCCAAAAGAGGCTAAAAACCATAAAATAACAGATATTGCCAAGATGATTTTACCTGCGCCCAAAACAAAAGCTTTGGTTTTTTCTACAACGTTAATTCCAACATTCTTTAAAAGAGGTAATTTGTAACTTGGCATTTCAACTACGAAATACGATTTTGAATTTAGTTTTAAAACTTTATTTAAAATATAAGCAGAGATTATAGCTGCCACAAATCCTAGCAGATATAAAAGCATAAGAGATAACCCCTGAAGATTTAAAAATCCAAGAACTCTTTTATTCGGGATTACGAGTGAAATCATAATAGCGTAAACAGGAAGTCTGGCAGAACAGGTTGTAAACGGCGTTACTAAAATGGTAATCAAACGTTCTTTCCAGTTTTCGATATTTCTAGTCGCCATAATAGCCGGAATTGCACAGGCAGTTCCTGAGATTAAAGGAACAACACTTTTTCCCGAAAGACCAAATTTGCGCATTATTTTATCCATTAGAAATACTACACGGCTCATATAACCGCTTTCTTCTAAAATAGAAATGAATAAAAACAAAAAGGCAATCTGCGGAATAAATATAATAACACCGCCAATTCCCGGAATGATTCCCTGAGAAAGCAAATCGGTTAAAATACCACTTGGCAATTCATCAGCAACCCAGCTGCTTAATGAAGCAAAAGTGCCATCGATAAAATCCATTGGAATAGTTGACCAGCTGAAAATCGATTGGAAAATAAGGAATAAAATTCCGAGGAAAATTACATATCCCCAAACTTTATGAGTTAAAACGCGGTCTAATCTTGCTCTAAAATCTTTTGCTGTTGAGGCATCTACTTTTAAACCTTCTTTTAAAACATCATTTATAAACTGATATCTTTTGATAGTTTCTTTTTGTTGTAAACGCTTTAACTCTGAATGCGATTTCGTAAAAGTACTGCGGATTTCATTTCGGTCTAAATTCGAAAAATTGACGTCTTGTGTAATTACCAGCCACAGCTTATACATTAATTGATTTGGAAAAGCATGTTTTAACTTTTCAAAATATTCAGGATCAATTACCGAAGCATTTAAACATGGTTCATGTGTAATTGTTTTATAGGAAACAATCAGCTCTTTTAATTCTTCGATTCCTAAACCTTTACGCGAACTTACTAAAGCAATTTTGGTTTTTAGTTTTTCTTCTAAATACGGGATATCCAAAGTAATTCCTTTACTTTCCATACGATCAGACATATTTATGACTAATATTGTTGGAATTTCAAGGTCTTTTATCTGCGTGTAGATCAGTAAATTTCTTTTCAGATTTTCGACATCAGTTACGACAACGGCAACGTCTGGATATAATTTGTCGTTTTTGTTTAACAAAAGTTCAATTACCACGCTTTCATCCATTGAACTCGCATTCAGGCTATACGTTCCCGGTAAATCCAGAATGTTAGCTTTTATGTTCTGAGGTAATTTGCAAAAACCAATTTTTTTCTCAACCGTAATTCCGGGATAATTCCCCACTTGTTGATTTAAACCTGTTAACTGATTAAAAACAGAAGTCTTTCCTGTATTTGGATTCCCAATAAGGGCAACATTGATATTCTGTATGCTCATTATAAATTGTTTTTGATAAGTTCAACTTCAATTTCACGAGCAGTTTCTACACGAATAGCAACATGCGAACCGTTAATGTCTAGATATAGAGGGTCTCCAAAAGGAGCAATTTGAAGTAGTTCGACTAAGCTGCCCGGCAAACAACCCATCTCTAATAATTTTAAAGGAATCAAATCGATATCAAAATCTTTGATAATGGCTTTATCGCCTTTTTTCAGGGTATGGATTGTATTCTGCAAAGCTTATTTAGATTGAATTTAGATTGCAAAAATAGGCAATAATTATTTATTCCAAGGCAATAATAGCCTTTGAATATGCTAAATCTTTCTAAAAATAAGGGATTTTACTCTTTTGATAAGAAATCGATGTCTTCTAGCAGACGTTGAATTTCTTCTTTTTTGGTTCCGTCATAAAAACCGCGAACACGTCTTTTTTGATCTACCAAAACAAAATTCTCTGTATGCACCATATCATACAACTGATCTGGCCGACCTAATTTTACAGCCAGGTAAGATTTTCTGGCCATGGTATAAATCTCTTTTTTATCTCCGGTAACCAAATTCCATTTGCTGTCTACAACTCCGTATTTTACAGCATATGCTTTTAAAACCGAAACACTGTCTACTTCAGGAAAAACCGTATGTGAAAGCAGCATCACTTTTGGATTATTCAAAACTGCCTTTTGAACATCGGCCAGATTAGTGGACATTTTTGGGCAGATAGAACCGCAGGTTGTAAAGAAGAAATCAGCAACATAAATCTTGCCTTCATAATTTTTTTGCGTAATTGTATCTCCGTTTTGGTTTACGAATGAAAAATCTGCGATTGTATGATATTTACTTTTGTACTGAATCGTACTGTCTACCAATTCCGGATTTACATCGGCTGGATTGTAAATTGGAAGTGTTTTTTGTGGTTTTAAGGCTGAGTAAAATAAAGATATTGTGACTACAGAAAATACAATTAAGACAATGAAGAATTTGCGGTATTTATAAAGAAACGATTTCATAAAAATAATTTGGCGCAAAAATACGAAAAGAGCATTTCAAAAGCCGCAGTTATAACACTTTTTAACAGAGAAGCTACAATGTAAAAGAGCTTTTCTGCAGTAGGATTGTGAAATGGCACACAGATGAGGCGGATTCGCTTTGCGAAAATTACGGAATGACACAGATTTTATAGATTATGTATGTACGTTGTGAGTTTTCGACTTCGCTCAGACTGACAACAGGACTTAGAAAACTTTGCGTCTCTGCGGCTTTGCGAGATTAAAAAAATTAGAAAGATTAAAATCTGTATAAATCAGCGTTTTCGCAAAGCGAATCCGCCTCATCCGCGTGCTATCTTCTTAGGCTTCCGGATCGATTTGTTTACCATATATAAGCCCGTTAAAGTAACTGCAGAACCAATTGCAATAGCGTGTGTGAGCACTTCACTAAAAATGATAGAACCCAAAATCATAGCTACAATTGGATTAATGTAAACATAAATACTGCTTATTTCTGTGGGAAGATGCTGCAGCGAATAAATAAAAGCAATAAAAGTCAGAACAGAACCCACAATAACCAAATAGATAATTGACCACCAGGATTCTGATGGAATTTCACTCAGCGGAATATTTATGTCAGCAGCTTCTGTAATTCCAAAAAGAAATATACTTGAAATCAGCATCTGCAGTCCCAAACTAAAATAGGGATTAAAACTGGCCGCTTTTTTCTTGGTTTCTAAAATTCCGAAAGCCCATGTTATGGTAGAAGCCGTCATCAAAATAATTCCGAACTGAAAATCAGGTCGCAAAAAGTCAGCTATATAATCAACGAAAATAACGCAGATGCCGGCAAAACTAATTAGAATTCCAAATAAAGCCATTCTGGCAATTCTTTCGCCATTGAAGAAATTAATTATAATAATCCAGATTGGAAAAAGTGCACTAATGATGGCGCCCAATCCGCTGGTAATATATTTTACGCCCCAAGTGCTCAAACCATTGCTGAGGGCAAAATTTAAAACGCTTAAAACCAAAATGGTGCGCCATTGTTTTCCTTTTGGCCAAGGCTGTTTTTTCAGAATAAAATAAGCAACATAAATCAATCCGCCCAAAAACTGCCTGATTGTTGCGAGCTGTAGTGCCGGCATGTGTCTCACGCCTTCTTTTGAAGCCAGCCAGGTAGTTCCCCAAAAAAAACTCACCCAGCATAAAGCCATAATTGGCAGACCAATGGCATCGATTTTTCCTGAAACAGCATTCTGAATTTTTGCTCTCATTTTTACTTTAATACGTTGAACAAATATTCCAAAAACAATTTCAATATTCTGCGAAAAACGTCAGAAATATTCATGAAAAGAATCAATGGTTTCTATTAAAATCTTAGTATGAAGGGTCAAATTGAGATTATTGCAAAAAAATTAACATGAAATTCCAAATATTAACAATATGTTTGCATATGCACTAAAAACTTAAATATAAATGAAAAAACAACTTAGTAAACCTTTGTTTTGCGCTTTTTCTGTAATGTTATCAGTTACAGCGATGCAGGCTCAAAGCACAGCTTCAAAAGAACCAGGCATTAATGTATCATACATGAATACCAAAATTAGTCCGAGCCAGGATTTTTTTCAGTACGTAAACGGAACATGGTTAAGCCAGACAGAAATTCCGAGTGACAGAACTTCTTGGGGAAGTTTTAATGAATTGATCAAAAAAACGGATAAAGATGTAATGGCGGTTTTGAAGGAAGCTTCAAGCAATCCAAAATACAAATCAAATACAGATCAGGGTAAAGCAGTAAACTTGTTTGCAACAGTTTTAGATACTGTAGGCAGAAACAAAAGAGGAGCGGAGCCTTTAAAACCTTATTTGAAAAAAATTGACGCCATTAAAAATGTGGCAGATCTTCAAAAGTTTTTGGTTGAAATGGAACCAGAAGGAGGATCAGGATTTTTTGGAATTTATGTTGGAGCAGATGAAAAAAACAGCTCTAAAAATTCCGTAAGTCTTGGTGTAAGCTCATTAGGATTACCTGATAAAGATTATTATACTTCAGACGATAAGGATTCTAAAGAAAAACGTGCGAAGTATGAACTTCACGTTGCGAGAATGATGCAGTTTATAGGTGAGTCTCCGGTAAAAGCCAAGCAAAGTGCCACAGAAATTTTGGCTTTAGAAACACAATTGTCAACAGCAAGATTAAATCGTGTAGAAAGCAGAGACAGCCGTTTGCAATATAACCCAATGACCGTTGCTGAACTTCAAAAATTAACTCCGGCTATTAAATGGGATGCTTATTTTGCAGGTATTGGTTTAGCAAAATTAGATACGGTTGTAGTAATGGAGCCTAAATACATGAAGGCTTTACAAACTATTTTTACTGAAAATAAAGTAGCCGCATGGAAAGAATATTTAAAATGGGATTTACTGAATGCTGCAGGTTCTAAATTGTCTACAGATATTGAAACTGCAAGTTTTGATTTTTACAGTAAAACATTAAGAGGCGCTATAAAACAATTACCTCGCGAAGAAAAAGCATTACAAGTTGTAAATAGAGGAATTGGTGAAGCACTTGGAAAACTATATGTAGATAAAGTATTTCCTGCTGAAGCAAAAACCAAAGCGCTTGATATGATACATAATGTTATTACGGCGTACCAAAACCGTATTAATAACCTAACTTGGATGTCGGCTGCGACTAAAGTAAAAGCGATCGAGAAATTAAATAAAATTACCATAAAAGTAGGTTACCCTGATAAATGGAAAGATTATTCAGCACTTGAAATTAAAAGTGTTGCCGAAGGCGGAAGCTATTTTGAAAATTCAAAAAACATTTCAAAATGGAATTTCAAAAAAGGAATTGAAAAGTTAAATAAACCTGTTGATAAAACAGAGTGGGGAATGTCGCCTCAAACCGTAAATGCTTATTACAACCCATCTTACAACGAAATTGTATTTCCAGCTGCAATTTTACAACCGCCTTTCTACAATTACCAAGCTGACGAAGCTGTAAATTATGGTGGAATTGGTGCTGTAATTGGTCACGAAATCTCTCATGGTTTTGACGATTCTGGAGCACGTTACAATGCTGATGGAAATCTTGTTGACTGGTGGACTCCGGAAGACTTAAAACAATTTACACAATTAGGAAAAGAATTAGCTGATCAATACAGCGCTTTAGAGCCATTACCTGGAATTCATGTTGATGGAAATTTCACTCTTGGTGAAAATATTGGTGACTTAGGAGGTATCAATGCTGCCTTTGATGGATTGCAATTGTACTTAAAGGCTCATGGAAATCCTGGTTTAATTGACGGATTTACTCCAGAACAGCGTTTCTTTATTTCTTGGGCAACAGTTTGGAGAACAAAATCAAGAGACGAAGCTATTAAAAACCAGGTAAAAACAGATCCGCATTCGCCAGGAATGTACAGAGCGTATGTTCCAATTCAGAATGTTGATGCTTTTTATCAAGCTTTTGGTATTAAAAGTGGAGACAAAATGTATGTAAGTCCAGAAAAACGAGTAAAAATCTGGTAATCGTATTTTTAGAATATAAAAAACGGCGCTGATTTCAGCGCCGTTTTTTGTTTGAATACAAATCAATTATTTTAATTGACTGTACATATACGTTTCAATTGCTTTTAATTCTTCGTCAGACATTGCCTTTGTTATAGGTAAATTTGTCTGCATTACTGAAAACTGGCTTGGATCTACAATTGGTTCTGAATTTCCTTTTAAGAACGCCACAAGATCAGCATTTTTGTCTTTGTAGATTTTGGCAATTTCTTTAATGCTTGGTCCAATAACTTTTTGATCCGGCTGATGGCAGCTGGCACAATTTCCCGGTCCTTCAAAAAGTTCTTTTCCTAAAGCTTCTGGAGTTTTGACTTCCGCCGAATGGCCTTCTGAATAATTTTCTGTCGGATCCTGAACAGGATCTTCGGCTTTTTCTTTTTTACAGGATGCAAATGCTAATACAGCAGATAAGAATAATACTTTTTTCATGTTATTTATTTAATAAAAGTGAAGCTTCTTTTGCGAAATAAGTCGAGATAATACTGGCACCCGCACGCTTAATGCAATAAAGTTGCTCTATCATAATTTTGTCATGATCCAGCCATCCTCTTTCGGCTGCGGCCTTTACCATAGCGTACTCACCAGATACTTGGTAAACGGCAACCGGTACATGAACAGCATTTTTTACCTCGCGAACGATGTCTAAATAAGCAATTCCTGGTTTTACCATTACAATATCTGCTCCTTCTTCAACATCCAGTAATGCTTCTCGAATTCCTTCGATTCGGTTGGCATAATCCATCTGGTAGGTTTTTTTATCTTTCGGGATATTTTGAGAATCTACAGGAGCAGAATCTAAAGCATCACGAAACGGTCCGTAAAATGCCGAAGCATATTTCGCACTGTAACTCATAATTCCAACATTATGATGCCCGTTTTCTTCTAATGCTTTTCTGATTGCCAAAACTCTTCCGTCCATCATGTCACTTGGAGCTACAAAATCGGCTCCGGCTTCAGCATGGCTTAAACTCATTCGGGTTAAAGCATCAACTGTTGCATCGTTTAATAATTGGCCGTTTTCTATAATTCCGTCATGGCCGTAAATTGAATAGGGGTCTAATGCTACATCCGGCATTACAATCATTTCCGGAACGGCATCTTTAATGGCACGAATTGTTTGCTGCATTAAACCATCTTTATTCCAGGCCTCAGTTCCTTTGTTGTCCTTTAAATTGTCGCTTACTTTTACATAAATGTTCACCGCTTTGATTCCTAAATCCCAGGCTTCTTTCACTTCTTTAATAGTATTATCCAGCGAATGACGGTAAATTCCCGGCATAGAAGGAATAGCAGATTTTATATCTTTTCCTTCTGCGACAAACATTGGAAGCATAAAATCCTGCGGACTTAAACTGGTTTCACGAACTAAAGAACGAATAGATTCATTGGTTCTCAAACGACGATTTCTTTGTAATGGGAACATATAGTTTTAGATTTTTAGATTTTAGATTTCAGATTTTAATCTTAATTTGTTTGAAAGCAGATAGATTAATCCTTAGTTCTAAAAACTGGAGTTGTTTTTTATTTTTTTGAAGATTTTTTTACTTTTTAAGAAGCAGGGCAAAGTTAAAGAAAAATCAACAGAATAAGGCATTTAGCAACCTTGGAATCCGTTAATATTATCTAAAAATTTAGAGTTTTCGACTATTTAATTTTAAGAAATTTATCAGGATATGGTTTTTAAATATTTTCGGTCTAAATTTGCCTGATGAAGAAAATTCTCGCTTTATGCTGTTGTCTGTTTTTAACGAGTTGTTTTGAAATAACAGAAAGAATCAAACACCACGACGACCAAAGTGGTGAATATACCTTAATGGTCGATTTTTCCAAATCCTGGTTTAAGACTAAATCGGCTATATTTTTGGAAGAAGTCGATGGAGTTAAAATCCCAAACGAACAGGAAATCTCCCAAAAACTGGAAGATTTTAAAGTAAAAGCTTTAAAAATTGACGGAATTTCAAATGTAACGACAAAAACCGATTTTGATAGTTACATTTTCATCATTAAACTCAATTATGCCAATTTAAAAGCGCTAAATGCTGTTGTCAATACGATAAACAATCAGCGCGATCAGATTCACTTTAGCGGAAGCGGAAAAAATTTCGAGAGAATTGCGTCGTATCCGGTTCCCGAAAAAGTGGTAAAAGACCCAAAGAAAAAGAAAGATCTGGAAGAAGCTAATATAATTGCTATTTATACTTTCGATAAAGACATTCAGTCGGTTGAAAACCAAAACAGTAAAATTTCTAAAAACAAAAAAACCGTTTTTTTAAAACAAAGTATGTACAGTGTTCTTAAAAAATCGACTTTAATGAATAATACCATCCAATTAACGCCTTAATCCATGAAGCACTTTTATTCTTTATTTTTATTATTCGCCTCGTATTTAACTTTTGGCCAAGTCAGTAAAAACGAATACGATTATTTTGTTCAATTTAACGGAAACCAGCTTTCAAAAAAAGTAAGTGTTGCCGAAATCCTTAATCATCCTATTGTAACCAAGTACAGCAATAAAAAGCCTGATTTAGATTTTACCAAATACACCTCACTTATTCAGTTAGATCAAAAAATAACCATTCACGGAAAGTTCTCAGACAGTATTCCGTATTATCAAGTTACAATTCCTGTAAAAAGCAGAGAAGCCGTGAAACAATTTGTAATACAAGAATTTGGCGGCGGAGAAAAAAATGGTTCTGTTCAAAACGAAAAGATTCAGGATTTAGGTAAATATGCTGTTTTTAGTCCAAAAGGTAAAAACAAAATAGTAGCATGGAACGATAATTATTTGGTTATTCTGGAATTAACTCAAAGACTTCCTTCGAATTTTTATACAACCCAAAGTCAAACAGTTTTGCAGGATTCTGTTGCTGTTGATGAGGTTTACGAAGAAACGAAATCAGATGAAAATTCTATTATGATTGAAGCTCCCCTAAATGATACACCAATTGCGGTTGAAGAAGCTCCGGTTCCTTACAATGGGGAACAAGGGTATACCCCAAACGCACCGTACACGATTCAGGAAGCTGGTTTTAATCTGGAACAAGCAGAAAAGCTCACGAATATTATAAAATCATTATTCGAAAATGGATTTACTCCGCCAATTTCAGAAAAGATAAATGCCAATGCCGATATTTCGTCCTGGATAAATTACAGTGCTGTCATGACCAGTTTATATTCTGTATACAATTATCCAATGGCCATATTTGGGGGTTATGATAAGTTTTTGCCAATGCAGAAAAACTTCGGGAATTTTATAAAAGGCATAAATCTTGATTTTTATTTTGATAACAACAATGCGCGTGTAGAAGAAGTTGTAGAATATTCCCCTCAGCTTGCTGAGGTTGTGAGTAAAATCACGAATAGAAAAATAAATAAGAATGTTTTTAATTATTTCCCTGCGCAAAAGCCTTTGGGGTATATGTCTTATCATGTTAATACGAAAGCGGCACTGGAAAATTTCCCAACTTTAATGACAGATATATTTCAAAGTCCAAAACTGGTAAAAGAGGATATTGCTGTTGTTACTGATTTAATTTCGACAATTGTTGATGAAGAAGCTGCGGCAACACTTTTTGATGGCGATTTGAGCGCATTTTTATACGGTTTCAAGGAAGTTGAGGTTATGACTAAATCTTATGACTATGATGAAAACTATGAAGAAAAAATAACAGAGAAAAAGAGTAAAAAATCCGTTCCGCTGTTTTCTGTGATTTTTACTTCGACGCATCCTACGTTTGCTGATAAATTGATCCAGTTAGGCATTCGCAAAAAAGTACTGGTGCAAAAAGACAATTATTATGTTATTACCGGAACGAAAGAATATGGAGATATCTTCTTCAAAAAAGATAAAGATGTTATTATTTTGGCAAATACACTGGATTATTTTAATGCAGGAAACGGCACATTTTCTGGCGAAGCAAAAAAGGATTTGAAGAAAAATTATATGTTCGGAAAGCTGAATATCGCTGAACTAATAAATGCATTTGGTAAGTCAGGGGAAGCTAAATCTCCGGATTTAGGGAAATTCAGCAAAGTTTCAGAACAATTTTCAGACATTACATTTGAATCTCCTAAAAAGATAATTAACAATAAAGTGGTTTTCGCATTTAAGTTAAATTCATTGAAATCTGATAAAAATATTATTCTGCAAACTTTAGATTTAACTCAGGAATTAACTTCTAAATAGTTTTAAATCTATAAAACACAAATCCCCGAATTGAAACGTTCGGGGATTTTTTTTGCATTAAACATCAATTTGATTATGTGATTGACGCTTCATAAATGGCCGTGATTGTAGGGCCAAGTACAGCGTTAAACTCATCATCAGACTGGCCGGCAGTAAGTCCTTCAGATAATGCACGGGAGAAACTTGCAATCAATCCGTGGTTTTCTGACAGTTTTTGATTGGCTTCTTCTCGGGAATACCCGCCAGACAAGGCAACGACACGCACTACATGTGAATCAGCCATTAATTCCTTGTAAAAATTATTGACTGTTGGAATAGATAATTTCAGCATCACCTTTACATCTTTATCTAACGCGTTAAGCTGTTTTAAGATTTCTTCTTTTAGAATTTGTTCTGATTTTTCCTTGTCAGCACTGTAAATATCAACTTCAGGCTCAATAATCGGTACAAGCCCTTTTTTAAAAATTTGTTTTCCCACGGCAAATTGCTGTTCAACTATTTCACGAATTCCTGTTGCGTTGGCTTCTTTTATTACAGAACGCATTTTGGTTCCAAAAATATTTCGATCTACGGCTCTCGTCAATAACTGATCCAGATCGGGGATAGGTTTCATCAATTGTACACCATTTGCAGGATCAGCAAGACCTTTATCTACCTTTAAAAAAGGAACAATATTTTTCTTTTCCCATAAAAAATCGGCAGTCCATTGGCCGTCAATTTTGCGATCCATTGTGTTTTCAAACAAAATAGCGCCAAGAATATATTTGCTGTCAAATGAATGACTTTTAATAATTCGGGTTCTCATTTCATGTACAAGGGTGTACATTTCTTCATCATTTGAGAAACTGCTTTCCTGCACACCGTATTGTGCCAATGCTTTTGGAGTACTGCCTCCGCTTTGATCTAAAGCAGCGATAAATCCTTTACCGGATTGCATTCTATCTAATTGTTTCAAGTTTACATTTCCCATAATAATGCTTTTTTAGGTTGTATAAATCCCTGTAATTTAAGCATTTTTTAGAACTTATTCATTGTGAGATTTTAGATTTCTTACAATCCTATTTTCTCATTGACCTTATCATAAACTTGTTTTACCTTTTTTGGAGGATCAAATCGATAACCTGCAGAAAATTTTAAAGTAACAATATTATCATTCAATCGCGGATCAACTTTCTCATCTTGAGCAAAACTTATAGTATTAAGACTTGCAAAAGCAAAAAAACGATCTTTGTTATAGGCTAATTTTAAATTGAAATCTGCCTCAAGCAAAGCTGATGTGTCACCGTCAATATCGTTTATTCCGGCACCCAAGGCAATTCCGGCACCAATTAAAACCCGATCACTGATTACAAAGTTGTAAAAATAGGAAGGCGCCAAGGTAAAAACATACAAATCTCCAGGCGAAGAATCGGGAGTATTTAAGTCTAAATTGGTATAGTAAAAGGAGAATGTTGGAATAAAACTTCCGGAGCTCTTAGTCTGCCATTCGTTTTGGCTTACTAATGTTTTAAAAGAGAATTTATCATTAAAAACATACGATGTCGATCCGCCTATTTTAGTCGTACGCATATTAGGCAGCTGCGCTGTTATATTATCATCACTGATGTAAAATCCTTTTTGATTGATAAAAGTAAAGGACTGCATCCATTTTTTGTAATAAAAACGGGTGTTGAAATTAAAATGCTTCGAATTAGAATCGCCTTTGTTCCCGCCAAGAAATTTTGGTGCAAAACCAAGCGTAATATCAATGATTTTATAATTCAAATTAAAACCAATCTGTTCCTTTCGATTTGGAATAAGATTTAGATATACTTTGGGATCCTGATCATCTGAAGCAATCTGGAAACTATTTGAAGTATTTAAATAATAGGCACTGACGGTAATTTTATCATTGTATGATTTAAAATAAGGATTTTGCAAAGAATCGTTTTGGGCGAAAGACCCAACAAAACTAAACAAGAATAATATATTGATTAATTTTAAATTCATCTGCAATCAGTTTTATACTGGTCCGTGAGAGCGATATTTAATTAAACTTCTTCAAAAAGATATTCATTTCTAAAATCAATATTGAATAATTTTAAAAATGCAGTATATTCTTCGCTGAATGTTTTCTTTTTATGATGTTCTTATTGGTTTTCAATGTATTTTATAACATTGTTCAATTGTGAATGTCCGTATGAAAACGCACCAAAACCTGTCTGCCATTCAAATTTTCCATTCACCCATTTTTGTTCGTTTATGAATTTGGATGAACTTGATTTAATATCCCTTACTAAATCAGATAATGAAATATTGGGTTTTATACCAACTAAGATATGAATATGATCTGGCATTCCGTTAATTGCGATCAATTTTTGTTTTTGATTGGTAATAATTCCTGTGATATATTTATAAATTTCGTCCTTACTTAGTGTTGGAAATTAAGTTTTGTCTTCCCTTTACCGCAAAAACAATTTGGATATACACTTGAGAATAAGTATTTGCCACGATTTAGTTAAATTATTAATGAGATAAAGCTAAGTAATAATTTTTAAAAATGTAAGATAAATACCTGTTTTTTTATACGTGATAATTATGTCGCCCCTCTGGGGCTTTGTGTAGGAAGCAAACAAATTAGGCTATAAATATTTTGCTCCTTCGGAGCATTTTTATCGTTAGTTTATTCAATGCTAAAATGCTCCGAAGGAGCAAAATATCTATAGCAATGAATTACCACAAAGAATCTAAAGCTCCATCGGAGCGATATAAATTAAAATGAAAGCGATTAAATCCATTCACGCTGGTTTTCCAGCACATGTACTAATTTTTCTTCTTCGCTTCCAGCTTCAGGATGATGATCATAAACCCATTGTACGTGTGGCGGCAGACTCATCAAAATACTTTCAATTCTTCCGTTTGTTTTTAAACCAAATAATGTTCCTTTGTCATGAACCAGATTAAATTCAACGTAACGGCCGCGACGGATTTCCTGCCAGGTTCTGTTTTCTGGAGTATATTCAAGGTTTTTTCTTCTTTCTACAATCGGAACATAAGCTTCAAGGAAACTATTACCGACTTCGGTTACGAAATTGTACCAGTCTTCCATAGACATTTGCTCATTTGCTTTGCAATAATCGAAGAATAAACCGCCAATACCTCTGGCTTCGTTTCTATGTGCGTTCCAAAAGTACGAATCGCATTGTTTTTTATATTTCGGGTAAAACTCCGGATTGTGTTTGTCGCAGGCGGTTTTGCAGGTTTGATGAAAGTGTTTCGCATCTTCTTCAAACAAATAATAAGGCGTTAAATCCTGTCCGCCTCCGAACCATTGCTGAATGACATTTCCTGAATCATCATACATTTCGAAGTATCGCCAATTGGCGTGCACAGTAGGAACCATCGGGCTTTTCGGGTGAATAACCAAACTTAATCCGCAGGCAAAGAAATCGGCTTCTCCCACACCAAACATCTTTTGCATCGTTTCTGGAAGTTTTCCATGAACGGCAGAAATGTTGACACCGCCTTTTTCGAAAACAGCACCGTTTTCAATAACGCGTGTTCTTCCCCCGCCGCCTTCTAGACGTTTCCATAAGTCTTCACGGAATTTTGCAGTTCCGTCAACAGCTTCTAATCCAGCGCAGATTTGGTCTTGTAATTTTTGTATGTATGCGTAAAATTTATCTTTCATGATTTTGTGTATTCTGATTTAAGAAGTCCAAAATAAACGGTGTTTTGCAATTGCCCATCGCCGTTTCTAAATTCGTCTCTTAAAATTCCTTCTTGTTTAAAATTATGTTTCAACGCGATTTTTTGACTTGCCAGATTAATTTCGGAAGTGCAGATAAAAACCTTGTTCATCATTAATTCGTTAAAACAAAAATCAAGCGCATGCGAAACCATTTTTGAGGTAATTCCTTTTCCCTGAAAATCTTCGTCAATAAAATAACCAAGTTCACATTTAGAAATGCGATAATCAATTGTTTTTACACACAAATAACCAATTAAATCATTTGTGTCAATTTCTCGGGCATAGAAATAATATCCTTCACTATTTTTTTCTTTGTCTCTACTTACTGATATAAAGTTTTCGGCTTTTTTTGGTGAATCAGAGTTAGCCAGCGTGACAGGGAAAGTGTGTCCGATATGATTTCTATTCTTATCAATTAATTTATAAAATTCTTCAGGAAGAATATTTTCAATTCGGTCTATTTTCCAATTTGTAAAACTCATTTTTTATTTGTCTTTTAGAGAAGTAATTTTCGAATTTATCCCAAAAGAAAAATCCTTGCTTTCCTGCTGAATGTATTGGTAAATAGCTAAAGCTTTTCCTAAGAAATCAAATTGTTTTTCCTTAGATAAACTCACCAGAATATCTGCAAATTGTTCTTGTTGGTTCCAGTCTAAATGACATCGCTGTAACAAAATAATCAATTCTTCTTCAGGAATTTCAATTGTTCTTTCTAAACTTAATCCAAAACTCTTTAATTGCTCATCGATTAAACTTGTGTCTTCAGCATTCCAAAACTTTGGCACAAAAACCAAAGCGTGCAAAGTTTTTAGAGTATTCTCTATTCTAATGCTTTCTTCGTCTCGTAAACCTTTGTTTAGCATTTTATTGCGTAATTAAATTATTCAAAATACACCCGATTATCGACCGTTGCTATACTATAAGAGTAAAAAATAAAAAGAATTAAGAATGGAAGCCACGATAATCCAATAAGTTTAAAATAGAGTGACTGCTTTTTAATTTTATTATAGTCGATATGAGCTAAAATATAAAACGTGTATAGTAAGGGTAAAGTAAATGAACCAGCGATATAAACAAAGATTTCAAACATTTGCTTTTCGCCAGATAGATAAAAATGGTTAAAAAGAAAAGCACTCAAAACGTTATACCACCAAATAATAAAAATAAATAGCAGAAAAATATTAAATCCAATGAAATTACTATTCACTTGTTCAATTTCAGAAATAATATTTTTTTGTTCCATATTGTGAAAATGGTTTTATTCAAATTTTTCAGTCGCAGTTATCGTGAAAACTGGAAACTGCGACTGAAAGCTAATACTTATTGTCCGTATTCCTTCACCGCGTCAATAAACGCTTTTGCGTGATCTACCGGAATATTTGGTAAAATTCCGTGACCTAAATTTACAATATATTTATCTTTTCCGAATTCGTCGATCATTTCGTGTACCATTTTCTTGATAGTTGGAATTGGAGAAAGCAATCTTGACGGATCAAAATTTCCTTGTAATGTAATGTTTCCACCAGACAAATAACGAGCATTTCTGGCAGAACAAGTCCAATCTACTCCCAGTGCAGAAGCGCGGCTTTTTCCCATTTCACCAAGAGCGAACCAGCATCCTTTTCCAAAAACAATAACTGGAGCAACATCTGCCAAAGCTTCAACAATCTGAGTGATGTATTTCCAAGAAAACTCTTGATAATCAACAGGAGAAAGCATTCCTCCCCATGAATCAAAAATCTGAACGGCATTAACTCCTGCTTTTACTTTTTCTTTTAAGTATAAAATGGTAGTGTCTGTAATTTTTTGTAATAAAGTATGAGCTGCAGCGGGGTTTGAAAAGCAGAAACCTTTTGCCATATCAAAACTTTTAGAACCTCTTCCTTCAACAGCATAGCATAAAATAGTCCAAGGTGAACCTGCGAAACCAATTAATGGCACTTCGTCATCCAGCATTTCTTTAGTCAATTTAATGGCATCCATTACATAACCAAGGCTTTCCTGAATATCCGGAACATAAACTCTATGAACATCTGCCATAGAACGAATCGGATTTGGAACAAACGGACCGATATTTTCTTTCATCAAAACTTCGATTCCCATTGCTTGCGGGACAACTAAAATATCTGAGAATAAAATAGCAGCATCCGGAGCAATTCTGCGAATTGGCTGAACCGTGATTTCGGCAGCTAATTCCGGAGTTTGACAACGCGTGAAGAAATCGTATTTATCACGCAAAGCGATAAATTCCGGTAAGTATCTTCCGGCTTGACGCATCATCCATACTGGTGGGCGTTGAACTGTTTCTCCTTTTAATGCTTTTAAAAATAGGTCGTTTTTTAACATTGTTTTTATTGCTTTAGGCTTTAAGCTTTAGGCTTTAAGCGGTGTTTGTCTTTGTTTTTCTTTCTTGAATTTGCTTAAAGCTTAAGGCCTAAAGCGTATTGCTATATTTAGTAATTACATCTTCAATCACATCTTCAACCGTTGGCTGATCTGCGATAATGATGTTTTTTGTGATTTTTTGCAAAGCTTCGGCAGTGGTTTCTCCAATGCAGAAACAGGTTTCTTTTTTGATTGTATTCTCTTTTAAATAACTCTCAACCCCAGACGGACTAAAAAACAATATTGCATCAACAGTTGTCTTTATTTTTTGAGGCTGTAAAGAAGTGTCATAAACCTGAATTTCGTTGAGTTGTATTCCGGCTTCATTTAAAGCGTTTGGCAAAGTATCTCTTCTAAGGTTCCCGCTAAAAAAAGTATAGCTTTCATTGCGGTAAATTAAAGTGATAATTTCGGCTAAATCAGATGCGTAACCAGTATAAGCGACAACATTAAATCCGTTTTCAGATAAAAGAATTTTTGTCTTTAATCCAACGCAATACACGTTTTTACTTTTAAGTTCTTCCGATTTTGGATTCGCTAAAACACTGTGAACGGCATTTTGACTGGTAAAAATTAAACTTTCGTTGAGGTTTTTAAGTTCAAAAGGCTTGTTTTCGGTTTTAATAAAATCGGCTTCAATTAAATCAAAGCCGGCTTTTTTCAACTCTTCTTTTTGAAGAGGAGATAATATTTTAGTAGATAATATCTGAATTTGTTTCGCCATTATTTTTTCAGGGATTCTTTAATCTTCTGCATTAATTCTGTTCCGCCGTCATTTAAAATTTCCTGAGCCGAATGGAAACCTAGTTTTTTCCATTCTGAAATATCAACAGTTTTGTTGATTTCAATTTTCTGTTTTCCATCAATAGAAAGTAAAACACCCTGAAAATGCAAAGTATCCTCGTCTTCATTATATTTTACCAGGGCACCAATTGGGGCCGTACAGCCGCCTTCAAGTGTTCTTAAAAATTGACGTTCGATATGGGTACAAATTTCGGTTTCGATATCATTTAACTGCGAAAGCGCATCGAGCGTGTAATTGTCATTTTCCATTGCCACGACAAGCATTGCTCCTTGTGCGGGCGCAGGAATCATCCAGTCTAAATTGATGTAATTTTCCGGTTTTAGGTTAATTCGTTCCAAACCTGCAGCGGCAAAAACAGCTCCGTCCCAATCATTGTCTTTTAGCTTTTGCATACGCGTATTTACATTGCCGCGTAAATCAACTACAGTATGATTCGGGTATTTATTAAACCATTGTGCCTGGCGGCGTAAGCTTCCAGTTGCAATTGTACTTGGATTATTGTCAAAATTGGTATTCCCTTTATGAACCAAAATGTCCAGAACATTTGCTCTTGGTAAAACTGCGGCCTGAACAATTCCTTTAGGCAAAGCCGTTGGAACATCTTTCATAGAATGTACTGCGATATCAATATCGCCATTGATCATGGCAATGTCCAGCGTTTTGGTAAAAATCCCGGTAATCCCGAGTTCGTAAAGAGGTTTGTCCAGAATAATATCACCTTGAGATTTAACCGCAACAATTGAGGTTTTATAACCTAAGTCGTTTAGTTTTTGCTCGACAGTATGAGCCTGCCAAAGTGCTAATTCGCTGTCACGAGTTCCAATTCTGATTGTTTTTTCAGCCATTTTGTCGAATTTCACCATATAAGTCATTTAAGGAAATTTAAGCACTTTGCGTTTAAAGACAATTATTAAATGAACTTAAATGACTTATATGGTTTAAAATTTAATTTAAGATGCTTTTATTTTGAAGACTTTTTCGATCCATTCGATGCTTTCATCGACCATGGTCTCGTCGTCTTTTAAATGATTTGCGAAATGAGTAGTGATTTTTTGAATTATCCTATTGCTGATGATTTCTGCCTGCTCTTCATTAAAATCAGCAATTTTTTTACTTTGAAAATCCAATTCAGAGTTTTTAATAGCGTTTAACTTGTCTTTTAACGCGTTGATGGTTGGCGCAAATTTTCGGCCTTTCATCCAAATCACAAATTCTTCTTTGATTTCTTCGATTATAGCCTCGGCTGCCGGAATGTGCAATTTTCTGTTTTCCAATGTTTCATCTGTCAATTGAGACAAATAATCCATATGAATCAAAGTTACGCCTTCTAATTCCTCTACATTTTCGTTTACATTTTTAGGAATAGACAAATCCAGAATCAACAAAGGTTTTTTAAGATTTAAAATGGCTTTGTCTACTGTTGGGTTTTGTGCGCCTGTTGCCACAACCACAACATCGGCTTTTTGAAGTTCTAAGTGTAATTCAGAATAATCTTTAACAATCAGATTAAGTTTTCCGGCTAATTTTTCGGCCTTGTCTTTTGTTCTGTTGATTAAAGTAATGTGTTCGTTTTTAGTATGTTTTACTAAATTCTCACAAGTATTTCTTCCAATTTTTCCGGTTCCAAAAAGTAAAATGTTTTTGTTACCGATATCTTCCACATTTTTAAGGATGTATTGTACTGATGCAAAAGAAACAGAAGTAGCGCCAGAGCTGATTTCAGTTTCATTTTTAATTCTTTTGCTTGCCTGAATTACCGCATTTACCAATCTTTCCATAAAAGTATTGGTTAATCCCATTGATTTTGAGTGGGTAAAACTGGTTTTAATTTGAGATATAATTTCGAAATCGCCCAGAATCTGACTGTCTAAACCAGTTCCTACACGAAACATATGATTAATCGCTTCTTGATTTTTGTATACAAAACCAACTTTTTGAAAAGCATCAACAGAACCATTGCTGTTGTCGCAAATAAGTTTGATTAATTGAAAAGGATGTTCTGCAAAACCATAGATTTCGGTTCTGTTGCAGGTTGAAGTAACAATTAAGCTTTCTATTCCATCGTTTTTAGCTTGTTCCAGCAAACGTGTTTTTGCCGCTGCATCTAAACTAAATTGACCTCTGACCTCAGCATCAGCTTTTTTATAACTCAGACCAACTGAGTAAAAATAAAGATGTTTCGGTACGTTAGTGTTTTCCATAATTCACTTTCATAATAAAGTGCAACAAAATTATCACTATAGTGTTTATAAAAGTAACGCTGAAAGTACTTTTTGTATCGCTTCGTGTTTTTTTGATCCTAATCGTCTGTTTTTATGCAAAAAGAAGTACTTTTGTAGCAAAATCAAGTCATTAGAAACGATTTGTTTAGAGTGATTCTAAATAAGATTTTGCATAACGTTTGATTTTAGTTCAAAAAAAATATCGCTATGAGTTCTCAAGAAGTTATAAAAATTGAAGACGACTTTACGCTGATCCGTTTTCAAAACGATGGTTCTGAGCCTTTTTATGCTCAGCACGAAATAGGTACTGGACTGATACAGTTTCACTTCGGGATAAAAGGCAATGCTAAATTTTTGTTCAATCAGGGCAATTATGCTTTAGAATTGAAAGAAGAAAAATCGCTTCTTTTGTACAATCCACAGAAAGAATTGCCTCTTAATTTAGAATTGGCACCAAATTCCTGGGTGATTTCGGTAATTGTTTCCATTAAAAAATTTCACGCGTTGTTTTCTGCCGAGGCAGATTATATTACTTTTTTAAGTCCTGATAATAAGGATAAAAAGTATTATAACGAAGGAAATATAAGTCCGTCAATGGCAATTGTTCTGAGTCAGTTATTTCATTACAATCTTCATCCATCGATAAAAAATCTTTACTATAAAGGAAAAGGATACGAATTATTAAGTTTGTATTTCAATAGAACCGAAGATCCAAATG
The DNA here is from genome assembly GCF_001879205.1 of Flavobacterium johnsoniae. Lineage (GTDB taxonomy): Bacteria > Bacteroidota > Bacteroidia > Flavobacteriales > Flavobacteriaceae > Flavobacterium > Flavobacterium johnsoniae_A. The sequence continues at coordinate 117,211 of NZ_MLFK01000005.1, read as the reverse complement.
CAGAACAATGTCCGTTTTTGATTGATGAAGATAATGTTTTGAAAATTCGAAGAGCCAAAGAAATCATCATTGCTAATATGGCCGAACCTCCTGGATTGCAAGAACTGGCAGATGAAATTGGTTTAAATCTGAAAAAACTCAAAATGGGTTTCAAACAAATTTATGGCGACACGGTTTATGGTTTTCTTTTCGACTACAAAATGGATTTCGCCCGAAAACTTTTGGACAGCGGATCTTATAATGTAAACGAAGTTGGATTGAAAATTGGTTACAGCACCGGAAGTCATTTTATAGCAGCATTCAAGAAAAAGTTTGCCACAACTCCAAAAAAATATTTGATGTCGATTAATGCGAATGTTTAAACACGAATTAAAAAATCTGTGTGAAAAATTTAACAAGATTGATTTTCGATATTCAGCAATAAATAAAAAGTAATAATTATCATATTTCTAAAAAGCGGCAAGTCCTACTTTTGACGAAATTTTTAAAAATAAATACAATGCTTAAAGCCTAAAGCTTAAAGCCTAAAGCAAAAAAACATAATGAAAGGCGTATTATTAGTAAATCTGGGATCTCCGGACAGTCCAACAACAAAAGACGTAAAACCTTATTTAGATGAATTTTTAATGGATAAATACGTGATCGATGTTCCGTATTTATTGAGAGCATTATTGGTTCGTGGTATTATTTTAAGAAAAAGACCAGAAGAATCAGCGCACGCTTACGCTAAAATTTGGTGGGAAGAGGGTTCTCCATTAGTTGTTCTTTCAGAAAGAATGCAAAAAAAGGTTCAGCCTCTTGTAAATGTTCCTGTTTCTTTAGCAATGCGTTACGGAAGCATGACGATTGAAAAAGGACTTCAGGAATTACATGATAAAGGAGTTACAGATGTAATGCTTTTTCCTTTATATCCGCAATATGCCATGGCTTCTACTTTGACAATCTTGGTAAAAGCCGAAGAAATCCGCAAAAAGAAATTCCCACACATGAAGTTTACAGATGTTCCGGCATTTTACAACAAACCGGATTATATCAAGAATTTAGCCGATTCAATTCAGAAACATTTAGTGGGGTTTGATTACGATCATTTATTGTTCTCTTACCACGGAATCCCGGAACGTCATATCCGCAAAACGGATGTAACTAAATCACATTGTAAAATTGATGGTTCTTGCTGTAATACACCATCTCCGGCGCATGATTTCTGCTACCGTCATCAATGTTATGAAACCACAAGACAAGTCGTTAAATTATTAGGACTCCCGGAAGATAAATACAGCCTGACTTTTCAATCGCGTTTAGCGGGAGACAAATGGCTGGAACCTTATACTGATGTTGAAATTGACAATATGCCGGCAAAAGGAATCAAGAAATTAGCAGTTGTAACACCAGCTTTCGTTTCAGATTGTTTAGAAACTTTAGAGGAAATTGCCATGCGTGCCAAAGAAGATTTTGAAAAGAATGGAGGAGAAGAATTCTTGGCCATTCCGTGTTTGAATGATGACGACGAATGGTGCCAGACGGTTGGAAACTGGATTAATGATTGGGCAAAATAGTATTAAATTATTATAAATGAATAAAGTAACTAAAATTTCGGTTTTATTTCTTGCTCTGGCAATTTTAGTTGGATGCAAAAAAAGAGACACTTTTGAAAACAACAGTTTTTCAGACAAAACATTCAACTGGACTATTTCAATTCCAGAGGATTATGAAAAAATGGAAATAAAAGACGGGAAAATTAATGAAGACCCGGATTTAGCTAAAAGGAAACATTCTATCGTTGCTTTTAAGAAAGACAAGGCCAATTATTTTGAAGCAAACTACGAAGATTATTCTGCAGATGCTCGGTCAGCCGGTTTAAGTATGAGATTAAAAGATTTTCTTTTTTTGAAAGATATAGGCCAGATTTATCCAAAAGCACAAATGGGAGATTATTCAGTTACTAATGAAGGTGTTTCTGGTTTAGAATTTAGAAAATCTAAAACGGTACTAACTGAAGATGGAAAAACAGTTGTAACCATGGTAATTTTTTCGAGAACATTTAAGGAAAAACTCTTTATTGCTAAAATAGTTTATGATAATGAAGAGCATGGAAACGCAATGATCGATCTGTTTAAAAAATCTACATTTAAAGAATAATGATAAATGGAATATTATAACTATTTAAAATCACTGCACCTTATTTTTGTAATTACTTGGTTTGCAGGTTTGTTTTATATTGTGCGTTTGTTTGTTTATCAAATTGAAGCCAATGAAAAACCATCTCCCGAAAAAGAAATTTTACAGGCACAATACAAAATTATGGCCTACCGTTTGTGGTACATCATTACGTGGCCGTCAGCAGTTTTAGCAAGTATTTTTGCTTTCTGGATGCTGTTTTTTACCGATGCAGGAAGTGTATGGATGAAAATGCCCTGGATGCACGTTAAGTTAGGTTTTGTTTTCTTATTGTATTTGTATCATTTAAAATGCCACCAAATATTCAAACAACTGCAAAATGATGAGGTGAAATATTCTAATAATTTCATGCGTTTGTGGAATGAAGGAGCAACCATTATTTTGTTTGCTGTTGTTTTTTTAGTAGTTTTAAAAAGTGCAATCAACTGGATTTACGGCGTCATCGGAATTATTTTATTCTCGGTTTTAATCATGCTGGGATTCCGTTTTTACAAACGTATTCGAGAGAAAAAATAGTTTTTTAGTTTCAGGTTTCAAGTTTCAAGCTGCCAAACGCAGCCTAACCTGGAACTTGAAACCTGAAACAAATAAAACAAAAAAAAACAGATGCAGAACTTCAAAATGTCAATGCTTTCCCTTCGTACCAGGATTTTCCTGTCGATGATTGTATTGATTGTTGTGGCATCTTTTTTATTAGCATCGATTTCAATTATTCAATTTAAAACTGAAGCCAAAGAATATCATCAGGAACGTTTAGAGCGAAAAGAAAATGCGGTAAAAGAACATATTAATTACGTTCTTTCTACTACAACTTATCCGTTAAAAACAGGAAATTTAGATTTAATTTTTAAAGATAAAATTCACGAATTAGCGCAGATTCACAAAATTGAAATCAATATTTACAGCCTCGACGGAAAACTGCTGAAGTCCTCAAAAGAATCTTTTGCAGTTGATAAAATTGCACCTCCAATTCCCGAATATATTCTGAAACTCGTTCGGTCTTCAATCGAGAAACGTTTTGTAGATATTAAAACGATCGACGGAGTTAAAAACAGATCTTCATACAGCTTAATAAAAGACGAAAAATTTAAACCACTTGGAATTTTAAATCTTCCGTATTTAGAAGACGATGGTTATTACGATAATGAGCTGAATACTTTCCTGATTCGCTTAAGCCAAGTATATTCTTTCATGCTTATTGTGGCTTTTGCCTTGGCTTATTTCCTTTCTACTTACATCACAAAATCACTAAAAACAATTTCCGACAGATTAGAAGAGACCAATCTGGATCAGAAAAACGAGAAAATTGTTTTAGAAGCCAATAGTAAAGAGGTCAATTTCCTTATAAAAGCCTATAACGGAATGGTTGACAAACTCGAAACCAGTGCGATTAAACTTGCTCAGAGCGAACGTGAAGAAGCCTGGCGCGAAATGGCCAAACAAGTTGCGCACGAGATTAAAAATCCGCTCACGCCGATGCGATTGACGGTGCAGAGTTTTCAAAGAAAATTTGATCCGAACGATCCAGAGGTAAAGCAGAAGATGAACGATTACTCTGAAACCTTAATTCAGCAAATTGATACTATGACGGCAGTGGCTTCGGCATTTTCGAACTTTGCCTCAATGCCGGCACAGCAAAACGAAACTTTAAATGTGGTTGAGGTTGTCGAACTGGCTTTGGATATTTTCAATGAAGATTATATCGTTTTTGAAAGTCAGGAGAAAGAAATCATTTCTAAGATGGATCGTACGCAGCTCATCCGCGTTATCACCAATCTGGTTAAAAACGCTACGCAGGCTATTCCCGAAAGTCAATTTCAAAAATCAATTGTGGTTACGGTAAAAAGACGAAATAACAACGTGGAAATTGCGGTAAAAGACAACGGAATTGGAATTCAGAAACAAGATATAGGAAGAATATTTGAACCAAAATTCACTACTAAGACCAGTGGTATGGGACTTGGACTCGGAATTATCAAAAACATTATAGAAAATTACAAAGGAACAATTACCTTTGAATCAACATACGGAAAAGGGACCACATTTAGAGTTTCCCTGCCTATTACAAACTCTTAAAATTCAGCGTCATGAACTACGAAAATATCTTGATTTCTATCGAGGACAAAGTTGCTACCATAACAATAAACAGACCTACGAAATTAAATGCCTTAAATAAAGCGACAATAAGCGATTTGAGTAATGCAATTAAATTAGTAAGCAAAAGTGATGATGTCCGCGTTATTATTTTAACTGGAAGCGGAGAAAAAGCTTTTGTAGCCGGAGCCGATATTTCGGAATTTGCAAATTACACTGTGATTGAAGGTGCGCAATTAGCAGCTGAAGGCCAGGAATCGTTATTTGATTTTATAGAAAACCTTAAAAAACCGGTTATTGCAGCTGTTAATGGCTTTGCATTAGGCGGCGGATTAGAATTAGCGATGGCATGTCATTTTAGAGTAGCTTCAGATAATGCAAAAATGGGATTGCCAGAAGTAACTTTGGGATTGATTCCGGGTTATGGAGGTACACAGCGTTTACCACAGCTTGTTGGAAAAGGCCGTGCAATGGAAATGATTATGACTGCGGCCATGATTTCTGCAGAAGAAGCAAAACAATACGGTTTGGTAAATCATGTGGTGCCTCAAACAGAGCTTTTGTCTTTTACAAATGTAATTGCTCAAAAAATCATAAAAAATGCCCCTTTTGCAATTAGCAAGGCCATAAAAGCTATCAACGCCAACTTTAAAGACGGTAAAAACGGATTTGATACTGAAATAAAATCATTCGGAAAATGTTTCGGAACTCAGGATTTTAAAGAAGGAACAACGGCTTTTTTAGAAAAACGTAAAGCAGAATTTACAGGGAAATAATTTTTCTTAAGCACAAAGTTCGCTAAGATTTACGCAAGGCTCGCAAAGTTTTTAATTTTACTTATGTCCTTTGTATAAAACTTTGCGAACTTTGCGCTTAAATAATAACATAAAGAGGATAAAAAACTTAGAAACTCAGCCTCTCAGTCCCGAAGCTTCGGGATAGCAACTAATAAATAAAAAGTATGTCCTACGAACCAATATTTGCCCTTTTTTGTGAACGAGTTAAAGAAAGTATCAAAGCGGGTACCTTCGCAAAATTAACTTTGGCCAAAACTATGGGCGACACCGAGATTAAGAATATCTATTTTCGTTTAGTTTTAAATGAAGATAATACGTTCTCAATTTCATTAACTTCCCGTTATAAAACAGAAGAAATAGAAAGTATTCATACTTTGGATGAAGCTTTATTGGTTTTGGGTTCCTATATCAAAAAACCATTTTTAACCGCGCTTTTGTTTACAACAGATAACGATGTTACTTTTAAGGTGAATAAAAAGAACGCCGGCAGTATTATAGAACAGCCTCCAACATTTAAAAATGCTTCTCCTGTAATGCTGGAGATGATTGAGAAGGGAATTGTTTAATATTAAACGATGGAGGAATAGTTTTTCTGAATCAAAAAATCTTAAAAAAGTTAATTTATAAAAGTTTGTTTGCTTTGTAGGAAAAAGACTTTAATTTTGCCCAAAATTAGCTTAAGATAATTTCAGATGAATATTTATAGAGTTTCAGATCGGTTGAAAGTTTTTATCTTTCTTTTTGCATTACTCCAAATCTTAACCGTTGGCAGTTTATTATTGATTCCTTTCATTTCTCTGCCAGCACATTCTCTTGCCTGGAAATTGTATACTTTATGTTGTTCCTCCATTTATTTATACTATTTGGCACCGCTTCTAATATTTGCATTAATGCTTATGGGCACGCTTCTAATTCTGCATGTTTTTAAAAGAAAAGTAATATTTACGAATGATTCTATTATTTCGAAAGATATATTTAAAAGCAGCCGTTTAAAATTTAGCGAGATAAAAGGATTTGTGATAAAACGTTCAATATTGTACGTCATTACAAATTCTAATAAACGAATCGTAGTTAATCTGATGAGCTTTGAAAAAGCTGATAATTTAGTTCGGAATTTAGAGATGAGATTTTCTAATTTAGATTTATAGAACCAGCAAATCTATTTTTTTGCGTTTTATTCTTTGTGTATCTCTGCCAAATAACCTTTTAAACCAGCTTTACAAACAAATTGGAGGCAATTTTATTCGAAATGGATAATTCCCTTCCATCAACCTTAATTTTTAACGATAAATCAAAAGATTCTTTAGAAAGGAATTCAATTTTAGAACCCAAAGCGATTCCCTGTTTGTCCAGATATTTTAGAAATTCAGATGAAGTGTCTTTCACGCCCACACAAACTCCGGACTGATTATCTAATAATTCAGAAAGAAGCTGTTTTTCGATTTTAATAATTCGGCCATTGGCATCCGGAATTGGATCGCCATGAGGGTCTTCAGTAGGATTTCCGAGAAAATCATCCAAGCGATTAATTAACTGTTCAGATTTAATATGTTCTAACTGCTCGGCAATATCATGAACTTCATCCCAGCTGAAATTTAGCTTCTCTACCAGAAAAACTTCCCATAAACGATGTTTTCTCACAATCATTTTAGCGGCCAGTTTTCCGTTTTCGGTTAAAGATACGCCTTGGTATTTTTTATAATTCACTAAATCTTTATCAGCCAGTTTTTTAAGCATGTCTGTAACCGAAGAAGCTTTTGTCTCCATGATTTCAGCAATGGCATTTGTGCTCACTTCAGTTTCTAAAGCCGCAGTTAAATGATATATAGATTTTAGATAATTTTCTTCTGAGAAAGTCATTTTTTTGAGGTTCTAAGGTTCTAAGATGCTGAGGTTCTAAGTTTGTTTTAAGCTTACTAAGAAAAATCTTAGAACCTCAGCAACTCAGAACATCAGCATCTATTTTTTAACAATCAACAAAGGTATTGAAATTTTATGTCTCAATTTATCTACCGTTGTGCCAAAAAGAAGATCTTTTAATCCAGTGTGGCCGTGGGTTCCCATAACCAGGATATCAAAATTTCCTTCGTTTATAATTTTAGAAATTACTTTGTTTGGTTTTCCGAAACCAAGTTCAGTTTCGATTTTGAATCCTTTCTGCGAAAGCATTTCTTTATATTCAAGCAATAATTTTTCATCTATTGTGGTTTCATGATCGTGTACATGAACACCGTACATATGTGCCCCAACGGTTTCGACAATATGGATCAAAGTATATTGCGTATCGATTCCGCCCAATTCAAATGCTCTGTTGAGCGCCGCTTCATCGGCATTTGAAAAATCTACCGAAATGGCGATGTTTTTAAGGCTTTGACTTTCTTTTGGTGAAAACTGTAATTTTAAATTATGCGGCGAATGATTGGCGATATTTGATTTGGCTTTTGTAATAAAAGGTTTGAAAACAATGTAAAGAAGCAGTGCCGAAAAAGCGATAGCAAGCGGTACCACGGTCAGCCATAAAATTATGGGATGATTGGAATTCGCAAGCCAGGTCGAGATTTCGTCATAAACGAGCTTCGCATTTAGTGAAACTATAATCAAAGCAATAATCCAGGAAACCACCTGTGTAGTTTTAGAAATATGAAAACCATTCATTTTTGATTTGTCGCTCACAAAGTGAATCAGCGGAATAATCGCAAATCCCAATTGTAAACTCAAAATAACCTGGCTTAGAATTAAAAGTTTTCCGGTAACGCTTTCACCGTAAATCCAAATAACGATTAAAGCCGGTACAATAGCAATTAGGCGGGTTATGATTCGGCGTACCCAAGGCTGAATGCGCAAGTGCAAATAACCTTCCATAACAATTTGACCTGCAAGCGTTCCCGTTACCGTTGAACTTTGTCCTGCGGCGATTAAGGCAACAGCAAAAAGAATAGGTGCCCATTTTGTGCCCAATAAAGGTTCCAGAAATTGATGTGCGTCCTGAATTTCGGCAACTTCAAACATTCCGTTTTTATGGAAAGTTGCGGCTGCGAGTATTAAAATGGCCGCATTTACGAAGAAAGCCAAATTTAAAGCGATGGTTGAATCGATTAAATTATATTTTAAAGCTTGTTTGATTCCGGCCGGGCTTCTGTCGAATTTCCTGGTTTGCACCAAAGATGAGTGTAGGTAGAGGTTGTGAGGCATTACCGTTGCTCCAATAATACCAATTGCAATATATAAAGCAGCTGAATTTGGAATAGAAGGAACAAGTCCTGCAATGATTTTAGAAACTTCAGGTTCTGCAAAAATCATTTCAAAAATGAAAGAAAAACCAATAATAGCAACCAAGGCGATAATAAAAGCTTCCATTTTTCGGATTCCTTTATTAATTAAGAACAATAAAATAAAAGTATCTAAAACCGTAATCAAAACACCTTCAAAAAGAGGGATTCCAAAAAGAAGATTAATACCAATCGCCATTCCGAGAACCTCGGCTAAATCACAGGCAGCAATGGCAATCTCGGCCAAAAAGTATAAAATGTAATTGATGTATTTTGAATACGTTTCTCGGGATGCCTGGGCAAGATCTCGCTGCGTTACAATTCCGAGTCGGGCACTTAAACTCTGCAAAAGCAGCGCCATTAAGTTGCTCATAAGCAAAACCCAGACTAAGGTATAGCCAAACTGACTTCCGCCGGCTATATCGGTAGCCCAGTTTCCGGGATCCATATATCCAACGCTTACTAAATATGCCGGGCCTAAAAAGGCTAATATTTTTCTAAAACCTGTTTTTTTATGTTCAGTAGCAACCGATTGGTTTACTTCTTCTAAAGATTTGGTCATTTTAAAAGTATTGTTTTAACAAATATATAGAAAAATTATATTCGCTGAACAATATTTTTAGGCGAGTCTAAAACTTAGTTGTTAGAATTCAAACATTTTGGGCATAATCCTGATAACGTAAAATTTATTTCGTTTACTTTATAATTGTGAGGCATAATATAACTTGGTTTCACATTTTCCAGACACGTTATTTCATGACAGTTCTCACAGCTAAAATGAGCATGGTTATGTATGTGCACACGTTGGTGCGAATGATTGCATTTTGCATATTTTACAGTACCATCAAGATTAGAGATTTTATGTATGATATCATCATTAACCAACCGATCTAAAATTCTATAAATGGTAACGCGATCGCAGACATCGTTTAATTGTTTCTGAATTTCGGTGTGAGAAAGTGCAGTCTTCGATTTCTCAAAAACCTCTAAAACGGCTGTCTTTGCTGTGGTGTTACGTGTGGTTTTCATTTTATTTGAATATAAAAAATTTTAACGCAACAATGTTGCATTTGATTTTAATGTGTATATTTGCAACAAAATTGCATTAAGCAAATGTACAAGAAATGAAGAAAACGACCTCATCCTTTTACGATATTTTAGGAATTTCAAGCGCGACAATATGCCTGGTTCATTGTTTGATTTTTCCACTTTTAACGATCCTCCCTTTGGGCTTAAGTCACAATCCTGTTATCGATTTATTATTTGCTTCGATAGGCTCATTTGCCATTTTCAAAATTACGAAAAAATCAACGCTTTTGGTTTCGTCTATTTTGATTGTTTCAATGAGTTTAATTTGGATCAGTATTTTGGCAGATTTATTCTTAGAGATTCATTTGGAGCTGATTTATTTTGGAGGAATCGGAATGATTATCGGGCATTTGATTAATTACAAATTACACAAAAAACAAAACCATTAAAAAGTATTGTTATGGAACAAAAGAATTTTGACGTGATTATTATTGGCGGCAGCTACAGCGGATTATCTGCATCTATGAGTTTAGGACGTTCCCTGCGTCAGGTTTTGATTATCGACAGTGGTTTGCCTTGTAACAGACAAACGCCATATTCTCATAATTTTATTACACAAGACGGTGAAAAGCCTGCTGTGATTTCGGCGAAAGCTAAATTACAAGTAGCTCTTTACAAAACAGTTCATTTTTATAACGGACTCGCTATTGAAGCTGTTAAAAAGGAAAATGGATTTGAAATCAAAACAGAGTCTGGCGAAGTATTTAGCTCGAGAAAAATTCTTTTCGCGACCGGCGTTAAAGATTTGCTTTCTGATATTAAAGGTTTTGCAGATTGCTGGGGAATCTCTGTTTTACATTGTCCGTATTGTCATGGATATGAAGTTAAAAATGAAAAAACAGCTATTATCGCCAATGGTGAAATGGGTTTTGACTTTGCTAAACTGATTTCAAATTGGACAAAAGATTTGAGATTATGCACCAACGGAAAATCAACTTTGACTTTGGAACAAACAAAAATACTTAAACAGCACGGTGTTATCATTTTTGAAGAAGAAATAGACTCTTTTGAGCACCGAGAGGGGAATATCAAAAACATTATCTTCAAAAATCAGGAAAAAGCTGGGGTAAAAGCTGTCTATGTCAGACCGCCTTTTGAACAACATTGCAATTTGCCAGCAGATTTAGGTTGTGATCTTAACGAACAAGGTTTATTAAAAGTCGATAGTATGCAAAAAACAAATGTTGCCGGTGTTTATGCGAGCGGCGATTGTACAACCCAAATGAGGTCTGTGGCCATTGCAGTATCTACTGGTTCTTTTGCCGGAGCTGTAATCAATAAAGAACTTATTGACGAAGATTTCTGACTTTAAAATTGGTTGAATTTTGTTAGGTTTTTTGAATAGCCCAGCTTCAGCAAAGGAGAATTAGATTTGAATCGAGAGGGCTTTAGCCAAATTATAACGGTTTGGCTAAAGCTTTTTTTCGTTTATTTTTTATCCAACTAAAATTAGACGCTATTCGTTTTTTGATTGCAATATTAGAAATATAACATATTGACATAATAAAAGTTATAAAATTCTAAATTTAAAACCATTATTTATCGAATTTAATTTTTAGTTTTGTCTAAATTTAATTTTACCACGATGAAAAATTCAATTTGGATATTGATACTATTCAATTTACACTTTTCCTTTGCTCAGGAAACAAGCAAAATCTCCGGTTTTATATCTGGAAATGGAAGGAAATTACAAGCCGCGAATGTTCAATTGTTAGGAACCGACCTAAAAACAGTTTCAGATAGTTTAGGCTATTATACTTTTGAAAATGTTAGTATTGAAAACGGAAGAATTCAGGTTACCTCAACAGGATTCAAACCAGTAACCCAAAGATTTCTGGTTACAAAAGGACAAAATCTAAATCTTGATTTTGATTTAGAAGACAACGAAAACCAACTTAATGAAGTGGTGGTTTCAGGAACTTTAAAAGCTGTGAAACGTTTAGAAAGTGCTGTTCCGGTTGAGGTTTACTCGCCAACTTTCTTCAAAAAGAATCCAACGGCCAGTATTTATGATGCGCTTCAAAATATAAATGGTGTTCGGCCTCAGCTTAATTGCGGCGTTTGCAATACGGGCGACATTCATATAAACGGTCTGGAAGGCCCGTATACTTTGGTTTTAATTGACGGAATGCCAATTGTAAGCAGTCTTTCGACAGTTTATGGTTTATCCGGAATTCCGAATTCTTTGGTTGAACGAATCGAAATTGTAAAAGGTCCTGCTTCGTCGCTTTACGGAAGTGAAGCTGTTGGAGGTTTGATTAACATTATTACTAAAAACCCAACGAATGCTCCGGTTTTTTCAGCAGATTATTTTACAACAACCTATTTTGAAAGTAATCTCGATCTGGGAATGAAATTTAATGCAGGAAAAAAAGCAACTTCCCTTATAGGTATTAATTACTTCAACTACGATCAGGTTATTGATAAGGATAAAGACAATTTTACCGATGTGACGCTTTCTGAAAGAATTTCGCTATTTAATAAATGGAGTTTTAATCGAAATAATAATCGTCTTTTTACGATTGCAGCGCGGGGTATGTATGAAGATCGCTGGGGCGGAGACGTTCGCTGGGAGAAAAAGTATAGGGGAGGCGATGAAATTTATGGCGAAAGCATTTATACCAAAAGAGGAGAATTAATTGGAAGTTACCAATTGCCATTTGAAGAAAAACTAATGCTTTCTTTTTCTGGAAATGTGCATTACCAGGACAGCCGTTACGGAACTACATCGTATATCGCGAATCAAAAAATAGGTTTTCTGCAATTGACCTGGGATAAAAAAATTGGTCGAAATGATTTCCTTGCCGGAATTGCGAATCGATATTCGTATTATGATGATAACACTCCAGCAACCAAAGATGCCGAAAGCACGTGGCTGCCGGGAGTTTTTGTTCAGGACGAAATTACTTTTTCGCCAAAAAGCCAGGTTTTGCTGGGAGCGCGCTACGATTATAACTCGATTCATGGTTCTATTTTTACGCCAAGATTTGCGTATCGCTTTAAAGCAAATGACAATACGATTTTCAGATTAAACGCTGGAACCGGATTTAGGGTTGTGAATTTATTTACCGAAGATCACGCAGCGCTTACCGGTTCTAGGGATGTTGTAATTCAAAATGATTTAAAACCGGAGAAATCAGTGAATGTAAATTTGAATTATATTCAGAAAATTAATCTTGACAACGGTACTTTTATCGGAATTGAAACTACCGCTTTTTATACCCGTTTCAGCAATAAAATTATTTCAGATTATGAAACAGATCCTAATAAAATCATTTATGATAATATTGACGGTTATGCTATCAGTCAGGGAATCAGCACAAATGTTGATGTTAATTTCACAAACGGTTTAAAGTTTATTCTGGGCGCGACGGTTTTAGATAATAAAAATGTTCAGGACGGAATTTCACAAAGGCCTTTTTTAACCGAGAACTTCACCGGAACCTGGAGCATTTCCTATAAAATAGAACCTTGGAATTTACTTTTGGACTATACTGGAAATGTTTACAGCCCGATGAAACTGCCTTTGTTGAATGAATACGATCCAAGAGATCCAAATTCGCCTTGGTACAGTATTCAGAATATTCAATTTACTTATACGGGATGGAAGAATTTCGAGGTTTACGGGGGTATTAAGAATTTGTTGAACTTTACTCCAAAACGAAATAATCCGTTTTTGATTTCGAGAACGAATGATCCTTTTGATAAAAATGTACAATACGATGCAGCTGGAAAAGTAATGGTAACTCCGGATAACCCATACGGATTGACTTTTGACACAACTTATGTGTACGGTCAAAACCAGACGATTCGTGGTTTTTTCGGACTTCGATATAATTTTAGGTAAATTTATGGCACGCAGATTACACGGATTGAACGGGTTTTACTTAGTTCTTTTTAGATTTTAAACTGATTGTCAGGCTGAGCGATCCCGAGGCTTCAGGAGAAGCCTCTTCCGGTTAAAAGGCCCTTCTCCTGAAGCCTCGGGATCGCTCAGGATGACAAACGTTACAGTAAACAGATAAATCCGTTCAATCTGTAAAATCGATGGGCAAAAAAACAACATTATGAAAAAGCTATTTCTAATATTCTTCTTTTTCGGAATAACTTCAACGGGATTCTGCCAGCTCAAAAGCAGCACTTTTGAAGAAGTAGACAGCTTACAGCAAATTCAAAAACGAAAAATCATCGTTTTTATCCATACAGATTGGTGTCAGTTTTGCCAACGAATGAAAAGTACAACTTTTAATAATAAAGAAATTATTGAAAAACTAAACTCTAATTTCTATTTCATTGATTTTAATGCCGAAGAAAAAGGAGATATTACATTTAATAATCAGGTATTCAAATACAAACCTTCAGGAAATAATGTAGGGGTTAACGAACTGGCCTTGCAGCTTGGAACCATAAACAATCAAATTGTATATCCGGTTTTGTGTGTTTTAAATGAGAATAATGAAATTATAGCCCAGTACAATAACTATTTGAGTCCAAAGGATTTTAATACTTTTTTAAGGAAAGTTGAAGAATAAAATTTCTTATTTTTGAAAATGAACTCTTCGCAAATTAAACACTTCGATTACATTTTTACAGGAACAGGCCTTGCGTCTTTAATGACCATTTATAAAATGGTTATTTCGGGGAAATTCACCAAAAAATCTATTCTATTATTAGATCAGGATGTGAAGAAAACAAATGACAGAACCTGGTGTTTTTGGAAAAAAGAAGATTCAATTTGGAATCCGATTATTTCCAAAAAATGGGACGTGGCTTTGTTTGCCAATGAAAACTTTAAACGCGATCTTGAATTAGCGCCTTATACATACAATAAAATCAATGGATTAGATTTTTATAATTTCGTTTTTGAAACAATTTCAAGTCAGCCAAATATCACTTTTTTAAACGAAAAAGTAACCGATATCAATGAACTTGAAACCCATGTTTTTGTTGGTACAGAAGCAAATAGATATACCTGCCAGTATTTATTCAACAGTATTTATACAAAGGCTTTCGCCGAAGGACAAACGAAATATCCTGTTTTACAGCAGCATTTTCTCGGTTGGTTTATAAAATCAGAATCCGAAGTTTTCAATCCGGATGAAGTTACTTTTATGGATTTTTCGGTTAAACAAAAAGCAAATACAAGGTTCATGTATGTTTTGCCAACTTCAAAAATCGAAGCATTGGTAGAATATACGCTGTTTTCAGAAAAACTTCTTTCTAAAGAAGAATATGAAAATGAGATTCAAGTCTATTTGAAGAAACTCGGAATAAATAAGTTTGAAATCATCGAAAAAGAGCAGGGAAGTATTCCAATGACGTCTTATCCTTTTTGGAAGAAAAATACCAAACGGGTTTTAAATATGGGCACTGCCGGAGGCTGGACAAAAGCGAGTACAGGTTATACATTTAAAAATTCAGATAAAAAATCTTCGGAATTAGTTGAGTTCATTATAGATAAAAGTGTTTTTCCCGAAGTCTCGGGATCGCTCAGCAACGCATCAGAAACTCTCAATATGACGGACTTTTATAAAAAAAACCGATTTTGGTTTTATGATTTATTGCTTTTGGATATTCTCTATCGTCATAATGAATTAGGAAGCTCGATTTTTTCTTCTTTATTCAGAAAAGGAAACCCTGATTTGATTTTTAAGTTTTTAGATGAGGAAACTATTTTTTTAGAAGATGTTAAAGTTATTTTAAAGTGTCCAAAACTTCCATTTATTAAAGCGTTATTTAGAGTGATTTTTCTCTCAAATAAATCATAACTCTAAATTCTAAACTATTGAAAAAAATTACGCTGGGTTTCTGTTTATTTATCTCTATTTTTTCTTTCGGACAAGTGTCAGTTAATAAAGCTCATGATGCCATTGTGGAAGAATTTTTAACCAATTGCGCTGAAAAACATAATTATGTTATTGAAATGAGCGAATGGCAGACTTGTTTAGATCAAGGTTTAAAAAAAGACAGTACAGTCGCTTATTTATGGCAGCAGAAAGCAATGCCGTATTTCAAATGTAAAAAGTATGAGATTGGAATGCCATATTTAAATAAAGCTGTTTTTTATGATAAAGTGAGATGGCTTTCCTATAGAGCTTTCATGAAATGTATTTTTTCACGTGACTACAAAGAAGCTATTATTGATTTTGATGAAGCTATTAAATCCTATGGAAATAGTTATGTTATGGATCATTCTTTCAACTTTTATAAAGGATTATGTTATTTACAGTTAAATGAATATGAGAAGGCAGAAAAACTTTTTGATGATTATGTAAATGATATTTATAAAAACAGACAACAATTAGAACATCCCACTGCTTATTTTTATCAAGGAATTGCCAAATACGAACTAAAAAAGTGGGATGAAGCCATTGCCATTTTTGATAAAGCTTTAAAAATCTATCCAGAGTTTTCGGATGCAAAATTCTATAAAGCAATCTGCTGGTTCAAACAAGGAAAATCAAAAGAAGAAATTACAACTTTAATTGATTCAGCTAGAGAAGATGCAAAAAAAGGTTTTTCAATTAATGAAGATAATACGATTTATGAAACGTATCCGTATCAAATAAAACTTAGTAAATAATGAGTCTTTACGGCCTATTCTAAATTCTGCATTGACCAATTTTTTTAATAAAAATACCTTATTTTCTTATTTTAATATTTTATTTGGGGTGCTTTAAAAAACACCTTTTAATTAGTTTTGCCGATTTAGAAATAATAACCTTTTAAACAACGCAAGTCTATTATAATCGATTATTTGCGATGATGAATTAACTGGCACTTATGGGAATTGGGCATTTAAAATTTGATATAGAAACAGAAGCAATCGGAAAAATTTGTAAAGCACTGGGACATTCTGCCCGAATTCAGATTATGACACTGTTATGGAAAAGAAATAATAGAACTTGTGGTGAAATTGTTGAATTGATTCCGCTTGCGCAATCTACAATATCCAAACATTTACTGGAACTGAAAAAAGCAGATTTGGTGAATGTAAAACATGAAGGAAAAAAAACAATCTACTCTATTGAAGTTGATAATATAGAAATACTTAAAAAGTTTTTTGCCAATTATCTTTCAACGATTGAAATTTCTGAAGAAGATAAATCCACCGTTTTAACAACGAAGCATAAATTAAGAGGCAGAAACAGGCATTTGAAAAAATACAATTATGAGTTTGCTCACAAAAAAATGCAGCACGAGGCAGTTTGATTTCAAGTTGGATTTAAAATTTAATATCGAACTATAACAAAACTTTATACTTCGAATTAAGTAGTTGCGAGTAAACTTCGTAACTTTGCAGATCAAAAGTAAAATTTAAAAAATAAAAATATGTATCCAGAAGAAATGGTAAAACCAATGCAGGCTGAACTTACAGCTGCTGGGTTTCAAGATTTACATAGTGCCGAAGCTGTAGAGAATGCTATCAAAGCAGAAGGTACCACTTTAGTTGTTGTGAACTCTGTTTGCGGATGTGCTGCAAGAAATGCACGCCCAGGAGCAAAAATGAGTTTAGAAGGAGCTAAAAAACCAGATCACCTTATTACAGTTTTTGCTGGTGTTGACAAAGAAGCGGTTGATGCTGCAAGACAACACATGTTTCCTTTTCCTCCATCATCGCCTTCTATGGCTTTGTTCAAAAACGGAGAATTGGTTCACATGTTAGAGCGTCACCACATCGAAGGCCGTCCAGCTGAATTAATCGCTGAAAACCTGCAAGATGCATTCAACGAGTTTTGCTAATTTAAGGGACTAAGTTTCTGAGATGATAAGATTTTCTTAGACCTCACAGTAACGAAGACACGAAAAATTAAAACAAAAGCACTATGAAAATAGTGCTTTTGTTGTTTTATAGAGCTGCTTAAAAATCTTAGTATCTCAGTATCTGAGTAACTTAGTCGCTTAAAAAAACTAATTCCACCCTCCGCCAAGTGCTTTATACAATTGCACCATTGAAGTTAATTGTTTTTGGGTTAATTGAGAAAGACTCAATTGCGCTTCGAACAATGAACGCTGCGCATCTAGAACTTCTAAATATGAAACGTAACCGTTGTAATATCTGGCGTTTGAGAGTTCGTAGTTTTTTTGAGCAGCTATAACTTGCCTATTTCTGGCGGCCCATTCTTCTTTGTACATTGCTACATTTTGTAATGAATTCTCGACTTCAGAAATAGCGGTTAAATATGTTTTCTGGAAATTCAATTTGCGTTCCTGTGCAATTTGTCTGTTTACATCAACTCGACGTTTGTTTTTTCCGAAGTTAAAGATTGGTCCGGCTATTCCAGCGCCAACATTTTGCGTATAAGAGGCATCATTAAACAAATCTCCCACCATCACACTGGTAAAACCTGCGATTGCTGCAATATTGAATGACGGATATCGCAAGGCTTGAGCTACACCAATTCTTTCATTTGCTGCCCGGTACAAAAGTTCTGTGCTTTTAACATCAGGTCTGTTTTCAAGTAAGGCAGATGGAACAGAAGTTGGAAAAGTCGTCAAAATCAATAATTCACTATTCGTTTTTCCTCTCTCAATAGGCTGGGGGACTTGTCCTATTAGGATCGAAATAGAATTTTCCAGTGCGGTAATTTGTCTTTTTAGAGCCGGAATATTGGCTTCGGCAATAGCAACTTGCTGTTCAATTTGTACTTTGTCTAATTCAGCGACATAGCCGCTTATAAAACGTTCATTGATGATGTCGTAGGCTTTTTGTCTGGTTTCTAAAGTATGAATGGTAATTTCTAGTTGATTATCGAAATCGCGCAATTCAAAATACGAAATCGCAATGTTGCTCACTATGTCGGATAAAACTACTTTTCGGGCTTCATCAGATGCCAAAAGATCGTTTAGGAACGCTTTGTTTTGATGACGGTATTTTCCCCAAAAATCCAATTCCCACGACATATTGGCAAGTAAGGATGAAGGCTGCATAATGGTTTCGGCACTATTCACTTGTCCGGAATATTGAAGAGACGGATATAAATCAGCTTTTGCAATTCCTAAATTGGCACGAGCTTGTTCTAAACGTGAAATGGCAATTTTTAAATCAAAGTTATTCTGAAGTCCTTTTTCTATTAATCCAATCAAAACCGGATCATTAAAAATTGTAGACCACTTTATCATTCTTACTGATTTTGTGGTGTCTTGACTTTGATCACCGTAACGAAAAGTATCTGCTTGAGGCTGTTCCGGTTTGACATATTTTGGCCCTACCATACATCCATAAGGAAAAACAGCCATCAAAAATAACGCTGAAAGTATTTTTAGATTTTTCATTTTTCTTCCTCTTTAGGTTTATCGATTTCCTCAGTAGGTTTTTTCCCGAATGTTTCAATAAATACAAACAACACCGGTATTAAACAAACACCCAAAATGGTAGCGACAAGCATACCGCTAAAAACAGTCATTCCCATCACTTTTCTGGCTTGTGCACCAGCTCCGCTTGCAGTTAACAGCGGAACAACTCCTAAAATAAAAGCAAAAGCAGTCATTAAAATTGGTCGGAAGCGTAATTTGGCAGCATACAATGCGGCATCTTTAACCGGCATTCCTTTTTCATATTCTTCTTTGGCAAATTCTACAATTAGAATGGCATTTTTTGCCGCAAGGCCAATAAGCATTACCAGACCAATTTGCGCAAAAACGTTATTTACATAATCAGGACTCAGTAATCGGCAGATATATAATCCGAGGAATGCGCCAAAAACGGCAAAAGGCGTACCAAGCAAAACACTAAAAGGCAGTTTCCAGCTTTCGTACTGTGCGGCGAGAATTAAAAACACAAAAAACAGCGCCATGATAAAAACGGTGTTTCCTTTTCCTTCAGCTTGTTTTTCCTGAAAACTCATGTTGGCCCATTCGTACCCCATTCCGGCGGGCAGTACTTTTGCGGCAGTTTCCTGTAGTGCTGTCATGGCTTGCACCGAAGTAAATCCGGGCGCAGGCGTTCCGCCAATTTCGGCAGCGCGGTACAAATTAAAACGCGTGGTAAATTCAGGTCCGCTTTCTTTCCTGATCGTCGCAATACTCGAAATCGGAATCATTTTATTATCACGACTTCGAACAAAAATCTTATTAATGTCTTCGGGATTTACGGTAAAACTCGGATCTGCCTGAAGCAAAACAATATATTGCCGCCCAAATTTATTGAATTCGTTAATGTATTGTCCTCCCAAACTTGCTCCAATGGCTAGATTAACATCGGATAAAGAAAGATTAAGTTCTGATACTTTTTCCCTGTCAATATCCAGACTGATTTGTGGCACATTGGGATTGAAGGTCGTTCGGATGGTTCCAATTTCCGGTCTTTTTTTTGCAGCAGCCATAAATTGCTGCGCATTTTCAAAAAGATACTGCGGTGTATTTCCTTCTTTATCCTGAAGCATCATTGAGAATCCCGCAGCATTTCCAATTCCGGTAATAGGCGGTGGTCCAAAAGCAAAAACTGTGGCTTCGGGAATTCCAAATACCACTTTTCCATTTACTTCTTTTAAGATCTGAAAAACATCCTGCTCGCGTTCTTTCCATTCTTTTAAAGCCACAAAGAAAAAACCATTATTGGTTGCCACTGAGTTTTTAATCAAACTAAAACCGGCAACAGAAGTATAATATTCAACACCTTGATTTTTAGATAAAATGTGTTCTACTTTTTCGATGACTTTGCTGGTTCTTTCTAAAGATGAAGCACCTGGAAGTTCGATATTAACAAACATATAACCTTGATCTTCTTCGGGAACAAAGCCGCCGGGAATTCTTCCTCCCAAAAGAATAATAGCTCCCACTATAATTCCGATAAATAGTAAGCTTCTTGCCGTTTTTTTAATTAAGAATCCTGAAAAGCCTGTGTATTTATTGGTAAAAGCACCAAACTTTACATTAAACCATTTAAAGAATTTACCGAGCCAGCCTTTTGCCTCCTGATTGGGTTTTAATAAAAGAGAACATAAAGCCGGACTTAAAGTTAAAGCGCTTAAAGCTGAGAATATCACCGAAATAGCAATAGTAATGGCAAACTGCTGGTACAATCTTCCGGTAATGCCGGGAGTTAAAGCAACCGGAATAAATACGGCTGTTAAAACAATTGCAATGGCGATTACAGGACCCGAAACTTCGCGCATAGCCTGATTTGTTGCTTCTCTGGGAGACATTCCCTGTTCAATATGATGCATTACAGCTTCGACAACTACAATGGCATCATCGACCACAATTCCGATGGCGAGTACTAATCCTAAAAGAGAAAGTACATTTATGGAAAATCCAAGCAGCGGAAAAAGCATAAAAACACCAACTAATGAAACAGGAACCGTTAAAAGCGGAATTAATGTCGCACGCCAGTTTTGAAGAAAGATAAAAACTACTATGATTACTAGTATAATAGCTTCGACTAAAGTGTGTATGATTTCGTTGATACCTTCTGAAATAGCTAAAGTGGTGTCTAACGAAACGCTGTATTTTAAATCCTGTGGAAATCTTTTGCTGAGCTGTGCAATGGTATTTTTAACATTTTCGGCAACTTCAAGGGCATTAGAACCCGGCATTTGTTTAATTCCTATAGTTCCTGCAGTATTTCCGTTTAGTTTTGCTACAGATGCATAACTTTCAGTTCCGAGCGTTACTTTTCCAACATCTTTTAAGCGAACCTGCTGGTTGCTGATGTTTGATTTTAAAATGATGTTTTCAAAATCTTCCGGATTTACCAGACGATCCTTTAGCATTACATTATAGGTGAATTCGTTGTTTTCGGTTGCTGGCGGCGCTCCAAATTTTCCTCCCGGTGCAATTGCGTTTTGTTCCTGAATAGATCGGATGATATCCGGAACAGTCAGGTTGTATTTGGCCATAATATCAGGTTTGACCCAAATTCGCATTGCATAATTACTACCGCCATATAAGGTAACTTCTCCAACTCCTTTAATACGTGCCAAAGCATCTACTATGTTGATATTAGCAT
Organism: Flavobacterium johnsoniae; assembly: GCF_001879205.1. Taxonomy (GTDB): domain Bacteria; phylum Bacteroidota; class Bacteroidia; order Flavobacteriales; family Flavobacteriaceae; genus Flavobacterium; species Flavobacterium johnsoniae_A. The sequence continues at coordinate 95,834 of NZ_MLFK01000005.1, read as the reverse complement.
AATTGGTCAGGAAGTTATTGTCGAAAGTTTTGTTAGGAGAATACAATGACGAAATAAGCAACGGCATCGAAAGTGACTTTTTGGTCGTAACTCCCGTTGTTTTAACATCGTTGGGGAGTTTATTGGTTGCTTCGTTAACACGGTTTTGGGTTAACATGGTGGCATTGTCCAGATCTGTTCCCATGTCAAAAGTGATAGAAAGCGTCATACTTCCGTCTCCCGTATTGGTTGACTGCATATAGAGCATGTTTTCAACTCCGTTTACTTTTTGCTCAATTGGCGTTGCAACAGCCTGTTCAACATTTAAGGCATTGGCGCCACGATAACTGGTAGAAACCTGAACCAAAGGCGGTGCAATTTCAGGATATTGTGCAATGGGTGTTGACAGGATCGAAAGTCCTCCGATAAGAACAATAAAAATGGAGAGTACGATGGCAACAATTGGTCGTCTTACAAAGAAATTATCCATAGTTTAGTCATTTAGAGATACAGCGTTCTGTTTTTGTTCGGCTACATAAGGAACTGGAACGACTGTTGATCCAGGCTGAATAAACTGATTGCCTATAATGGCTACTTTTTCATTGGCTTTTAAACCCTTGGTGATGATCCAATCGACTCCAATTTTTTGTCCTACTTCGACCATTCGGGTTTGAATAGTGTTTTTTGTATCAATTATTGAGACTTGAAATAACCCCTGAATTTCGGTTACGGCTTTTTGAGGAACGATTATGGCATCTTTTTGAGTTCGAAGTAAAACACGGACTTTGGCAAATTGTCCGGATCGCAGTGTGCCGTCAGGATTTGGAAACTGTGCTTCAATGGTCACAGTTCCGGTTGTTGGATCTATTTTAGTGTCAGAGAAATTGAGACTTCCTTTATACGGATGCGTACTTCCGTCAGAAAGTATTAATTGAAGATCTGTAATACGTTCTCCGGCTTTGACCTGTTTTTGATATTGCAGATAATTAGACTCGCTGACTGTAAACTGAACTCTGACTTTTTCTAGTTTGGAGACTGTGTTTAATTTTGAAGCATTTCCAATCTTTGTGATGTAATCACCCAATCGGGCATTCGAAAGCCCGATTACACCATCTATTGGTGATCTTACATCGCAGTAGCTTCTTTCAATCTGCTGGTTTCTTAAGCTGGCCTGAACGCTGGTTAAGTTTGATTTGGCCGCTTTGTCTTTGGCAACAGCCGCGTCTAACTCTCTTTTACTTACTGCATTCATGTCAGCAAGAGGCCGAATTCGTTTCAATTCTTCTTCAGCATTTACCAAATTACTTTGTGCAGCAGCGACTTGTCCTCGAACCTGATCTACTTTTGTGTCATATTCCAGAGGATCAATGGTATAAAGTAATTGACCTTTTTTAACTCGCTGACCTTCTTTAAAATGAACTCCAGTTAGAATTCCGTCAACTCTGGCGATTAATTCAATGTCTAAATCTCCAAAAGTCTGTCCTGCAAAGTCTTTATAGATAGGAACATCTTCGCTCTTGACCGTTACAAAAGGAGCCTGCATGGGAGGAGGTGCTTTCGGTTGCTCTTTTTTACAAGAACTAAAGATTGTTAAAAATAAAAAAATTAGGAAGAGCAGCTTGGGTAGTTTTAAATCATTCATAATCATAAATGTTAAAATTTTACCATATAAATTTAGTGAAATAAATGTAACATGTTGGAAAACAGTTGTCTTTTTTATTAATGCAACAAAGTTGTTCGTAAAATCAATAAAGTTTATGTCCTAATTTTAACAAAAATGAAATGAAGTTTTAACTGATATAGGGCTCAAACAGATGTTTTTAATTGTTTTTAAAATTGAAAAGAAAAACCTACCTTTGCGCCCGAATTCACTCAGAAAAATAGAATTCGATTATATTCTTAACTTAAAACTGTTTATAGCATGCAACTGTACAACACTTTGAGCGCAGAAGAAAGAGCCATCATGATCGATGATGCAGGTAAACAACGACTAACGTTGTCTTTCTATGCGTATGCCAAAATTCAAGATCCCAAAAAATTTCGCGACGATTTATTTTTAGCCTGGAATAAGCTTGATGCTTTAGGCCGAATTTATGTTGCCAATGAAGGAATAAATGCTCAAATGAGTATTCCTGAAGAAAATTTGGAAGCTTTTAGAGCAACTCTTGAAGTTTATGATTTCATGAAAGGCATTCGTTTGAATGAAGCTGTAGAACATGATGACCATTCATTTTTAAAATTAACTATTAAAGTACGTCACAAAATCGTAGCCGATGGTTTGAACGACGAAACTTTTGATGTTACCAATATAGGCGTTCACTTGAAAGCCAAAGAATTCAACGAAATTTTAGATGATCCAAATACAATTGTTGTTGATTTTAGAAATCACTACGAAAGTGAAGTAGGGCATTTTAAAAACGCAATTACTCCAGATGTTGAAACTTTTAGAGAGAGTTTACCAATTATAAACGAGCAGCTTCAAAACCATAAAGAAGATAAAAATCTGGTAATGTATTGTACCGGAGGAATTCGCTGCGAAAAAGCAAGCGCTTATTTCAAGCACCAGGGATTCAAAAATGTATTTCAATTAGAAGGCGGTATTATTAATTATGCCAAACAATTGAAAGAAGAAGGTTTAGAAAGTAAATTCATTGGTAAAAACTTCGTATTTGATAATCGTCTTGGCGAAAGAATCACAGATGATATTATCTCACAATGTCATCAATGCGGAAAACCTTGCGACAATCACACGAATTGTGAAAACGACGGATGTCATTTGTTGTTTATTCAATGTGATGAATGTAAAGCTGCAATGGAAAACTGCTGTTCTACAGAATGTTTAGAAATTATTCACATGCCATTAGTAGACCAAGTTCGATTAAGAACCGGAAAACAAGTGGGCAACAAAGTGTTTAGAAAAGGGAAATCTGAAAATCTAAAATTCAAACATTCGGGAGATCTGCCAAATTCAGCTTTAGGTGCGGCAGAAAAACCAGCCGATATTCGTCAGAAAATAAAAGTAAAAAAAGTACTTCTTGGAAAAGCAGAGCATTATTATGTAAAAGCACAAGTGGGACAATTTACTATTGAAAATCAAGAATTAAGCGCTGGCGATAAAATCTTAATTTCTGGACCAACTACTGGAAATCAGGAAATGACTTTAGAGAAACTAATTGTTAACGGAGCAGAAACTCAAACTGCTAAAATTGGTGATAAAGTTACTTTTGAGGTTCCTTTCAGAATCAGGCTGTCAGATAAAATATATAAGATTTTAGAATAGGTTATCATGACAACAAATAATAAAATTGAACTCATGTCTCCTGCCGGAGATTTTGAGTCGCTTCAGGCTGCGCTCGATAATGGCGCGGATTCTATCTATTTTGGTGTTGAACAGCTTAACATGCGTGCCCGCTCGACAGTAAATTTCACAATTGAGGATTTAAAAGAAATTGCCAGCCGATGTGAAGCCAAAAACGTTCGAAGCTATCTTACTTTAAACACGATCATTTACGATCACGATTTATCTGTTGTAAAAACCTTATTGACTAAAGCCAAAGAAGCCAATATTACAGCAGTAATTGCATCTGATCAGGCAGTAATTGCCATGGCGAGATCAATTGAAATGGAAGTTCACATCTCAACTCAATTGAATGTAACTAATATCGAAACCATAAAATTCTACAGTTTATTTGCTGATACAATGGTGTTAAGCCGTGAACTGAGCCTGCGCCAGGTTAAGAATATTACGGATCAAATTGAGAAAGAACAGATAAAAGGTCCAAACGGAAATTTAGTAGAAATCGAAATTTTCGGTCACGGTGCTTTGTGTATGGCGGTTTCGGGAAAATGTTATTTGAGTTTACATTCGCATAATTCATCTGCAAATAGAGGTGCGTGCAAACAAAACTGTCGAAAAAAATATACTGTTATCGATCAGGAAACCGGTTTTGAAATAGAATTAGATAACGAGTACATGATGTCTCCAAAAGACTTATGTACACTTGATTTCTTAGATCAGGTTATTGATTCCGGAATTAAAGTTTTAAAAATTGAAGGACGCGGCCGTGCACCAGAGTATGTAGCAACAGTAACCAAAACCTATCGGGAAGCGATTGATGCTTATTATGACGATACTTTTTCTAAAGAAAAAACGGCAGTTTGGATGAAGGCTTTAGAAACGGTTTACAATCGCGGTTTCTGGTCAGGGTATTATCTGGGTCAGGAATTGGGAGAGTGGAGTGATATTCCGGGATCTGCGGCAACGCAGAAAAAGGTTTATGTTGGAAAAGGAACGCACTATTTCCCTAAAGCTGAGGTTGGACAATTTAAAATTGAAGCTTACGACATCAAAATTGGAGACAAAATTCTGGTAACGGGGCCAAGTACAGGTGCTCAGGAAATGATTATTGATGAAATGTTTGTAAATGATGCTGCAGGTCAAAAAGCGACTAAAGGAGATGACTGCAGTTTCAAATTACCATTCAGAATCAGAATGTCGGATAAACTATATAAAATTGTTGAGGCATAATGGTTATTGTTACCTTACAAAGAGAAAAATGCATTGGCTGTAATTATTGTGTCGAAATGGATCCGGTTCATTTTCAGATGTCAAAAAAAGACGGAAAATCGGTTTTATTGCATTCACAGAACGCAAAAGGATTTTTTACTTTAAAATCACCAAATCATGTGCTTGCAGAGAGTTTTGAATTGGCTGCAAAAGCTTGTCCGGTGAAGATTATTACAGTTAAAGAAACTTAGATTCAACGATAAAAAAAATCCTATTTTGCAGTATTACAAAATAGGATTTTTTTTATCAAGCATATGAAATTTAAATTCCGATTTTTGCATTGATATTATGTTTTTCTACATAGGCTTTAGCTGCAGTCATCAATTTTGTAAACTTGGCATCAATTTCATTTTGAGTTGAGGCGTCAAAATCTGCAATTGCTTTTTCTAGTTGTTCTGGTGAAACTTTTTCATCTTTCATTTTAGCAATTGGCAAATAACCTTCTTTTTGTTTTGCAATCGCATAAGCAAACAGGTCTTTTGATGCCTGAAGAAGTTCTTTATTATCATCATCTTCCGGAATTTCCTTAATTCTGTTAAATTGAATTTCTAAATTGCTAATATCGTATTTGAAATTATCCTGGTAAGAAGACGGAATCATCTTTTTTTGGCTCTCGTCATAAACCTGAGGTTCAGATTGCAGCTTTTCATTAATTTCTTTGCTTCCAAAACGAGATAACAAATTTGAATTTAAAGCAGCAATTTCAAACGTCTTTTCTGGTGAAAGGTTTGTACAAGAAGTGGTAATTATACTTACAGCGATTAATACGAATGCTATGGATTTATTTAAAGTGTTTTTCATTTTTAATTTTGTTTATTATTTATCCTTTTAAAATTTTACTTTTCTCAGTTTCGAATTCTTCCGAAGTTAAAATTCCGGCATCCAAAAGTTCTTTTAAATCTAAAAGTGCCTTTTTCTTTCCTTCCATAGAATTTGTTGAATCTGATTTTTGCGGTTCTTCTTTCTGAATTGGAGTTACAACAGTTCCTGATGGGGCATATTTTAGAATCAATTCTGTAATTTCATTAAAACCTTTTACATTGGAGTAATCAATAGCTTTTTGCTCTTTTACGTTGACGATTGAAGCATCGGCCTTATTATCCAATAAATATTTTACAACATCCTTTTTTCCGTTTGCGGCACTGTAATGCAATGGCGTATTTCCGGATTCGTCCTGAATATTGATATTGGCTCCGGCTTCAATAAGCAGTTTTACCATGCTCAAATTGCCTTTTTTTGTTGCTACGTGCAAAAGACTTTCTCCGCCATACGTATAAGAACTGTTGAGCGTAAAACTAGATTCGTTCGAAATATTGGTTGCACTCACAATCCAATCCAGATAATCGTTCATTGAAGATGTATCGCTGGCCAAGGGTTTACTGTAATTTACATCAACGCCATTTTCTAAAAACAAAGAGACAATTTCCTTTTGATTATTTGCGCAAGCGTACCAAATAGGAGAATAGCCATTATTGTTTGAGGTGAAAACATCGGCACCTTTTTCTACTAATAATTTAGCGAGCATTCTGTTGGTTTCATAACACGCAATTAAAAGTGCATTTTCACCGGAATGATTTACGTGATTTATGTCTGCGCCATTATCGAGAAGTAAAGTTACCATTGGGATCGATTTGGTGTAGCAAGCATAAATCAAAGGTGTATTTCCTTGTTTATCGGTTACATTAATATCGGCTCCATTGTCTAAAAACAATTGTATAATTTCTCTGTTTAGTTTTGCAGAAGCTAATAATAACGGAGTTTCTCCATTGTTATTCAGTAAATTAACGTCAATCCCAGCTTCAAGCAACTTTGTTGCAATTTCAATTTGAGCGGTCTGAGCAGTCAAATGTAAAAGGCTGTTTCCGTATTTATCATTTTTGGTAATTTCTGCACCATTTTCCAGCAGATACAAAGCCGTTTGTTTTTGTTTTTGAAGACAGGCAAAAAACAAAGGTGTTTCGCCCTGATGATCTTCATAATTAATATCGGCGCCGTCTTCGGTTAGTATTTTTACAATATCCAGATAACCTCTGTGCGCAGCATAATGAAGCGCAGTTCTTCCTTTTTCATCAGTATATTTTACATCGACTTCTTTATTTTGAAGCAGTAGTTCGGCTATTTTTCTGTTGCCGTTTTCGCAGGCAATTATAAATGACATTGACATGTATTAATTTTTTAAATAATAATCGTTTTATTGTTTCATTAGAAGTTCGACCGTTTTAATCTTCAAATTATCTCCGGATGCGAGCATTAATGCTGTTTCATCTTTATCATTGGTAATCGAAGTATCGGCTCCCTGATCTAAGAGCAGTTTTACTTTTCGATAGGTTTCTTTGGCCATCTCTGAATCATAATTGACATTGTGGGCACAAACTTTATGCAAAATGGTATTTCCCTGATTGTCTTGTTCATTGACATCTAATGAAACATTTTCTAAAACCGATTTTAGGATATCGGATTTTTTTTCTACAATAAAGTCAATTCCTGATTTAGGCTGGCCGTAATATTGCGCACAGAAATTGACATCGGCGCCATCAGATAATAATCTTTCTAAAAAAGTGATGTCGCTTGCAGATCCGGAAACAGAACTTATAAAATTAGTTAATAAAGTTCGCCCGTCTTTATTCACAATATTAAAATCAGGTGAAGAAACTGTTGCTAATGCATCGTACATATCATACGAAAACTGTTCAGCGGCGGCATAATAAAATGCAGTATTATTAAGATTGTCGGTTTCATTTGCATCTGCGCCATTTTCAAGTAAAAACGGTAAAAGTTCCTTTCGGGTTCTTTTTACGGCGCATATTAACGGAGTTGTCCCCACAATATTCTTTTCGTTGATATCAACGCCATTATCTATAAGAATGGTGATGTATTCTTTTACCTTTTCTGTTTCCAGGCCATAAGTATTTAAAACGCTATACATGAAATTTTCTCCTGCATTATTTTTGTACTGTGTGTTGGCTCCGAAATCATCAATAAGCACTTTTATAATTTTTGGCGAAACTCCTTTTTCAAGAAAATAACCAAGTAAAGTTTTGTCGCTTACTTCATCATTAATGTTGTCCATTTTCGACATTAGGTCTTTAAAAAAAGCAGCCGATTCATCATCATCTTTTAAATATCGGGTCAATGGATTAAAAATTGATTTGTCAAAACTGTCTAATTCGTAAATATCGGTTTCAATAAAACCGGCTTTAACTAATTTTTCGATAAAATCAGTTTCTTTGGCTTCAATGATTTTTGCTGCTATTTGAGAAAAATTGTTTTCAAGGTATTGCTTGCTAAAAGTTTCTCCGTTGTTGAGGCATTCTCTTGCCTCGTCAAATTTTCCCTGAAAAAGGAGATTTTCAATTTGGTTTTGTATTTGCATTGGAAATTTATTTTAAAATATAAGGTAAAGCCGCAGTGAAGTTTTCTTTAGATTTATTGACTTCACAAGCGATGCTGTAAGATAAAACATAAAATTGAGAAATATATTTTAGAATAAAAATTTAAAACAGCATTTTATGCGATAAAATGCGCAGAATACAGCTTCTTGTGAAAAAAAAGTTTTAAAAAGAGGAAAGAAAAGAAAAAAATGTAGAACTTTTTCGACTGCAAAAGGGAGCATTTTTTATTTAACAAGCCTTTAGTTTTTATCGATAAAAAGCAAAATAAAAAAAATACTATCTTTACCGATCAAACGTTTATGAACTTAAGCTGCGTTTTAGCAGCACTACATATATAATTATGGCATGTACAAGTTGTTCAACCTCAGATGGCGGTGCGCCAAAAGGTTGCAAAAATAATGGGAGTTGCGGCACCGATAGCTGCAATAAATTGACGGTTTTTGATTGGCTTTCTAACATGAGTCCGTCTAATGGAGAGGCGATTTTTGATTGTGTTGAGGTTCGTTTTAAAAACGGACGCAAGGAATTTTTTAGAAATTCAGAAAAATTAACTTTAAGTATTGGCGATATTGTAGCAACTGTTGCTTCGCCAGGACATGATATTGGAATTGTTACTTTGACAGGAGAATTGGTTAAAATTCAAATGAAGAAAAAAGGAGTAAATCCGGATAGTAACGAAGTTCCAAAAATTTACAGAAAAGCATCTCAAAAAGATATCGATATCTGGTCTGCTGCTCGTGATCGCGAAGAACCTATGAAAGTTCGTGCCCGTGAATTGGCAATTCAGCATAAGCTTGAAATGAAAATTTCAGATATTGAGTTTCAGGGAGACGGATCAAAAGCAACATTTTATTACACAGCAAATGATAGAGTCGATTTTAGACTTTTGATTAAAGATTTTGCCAAAGAATTCAGTACAAGAGTCGAAATGAAACAAGTGGGTTTCCGTCAGGAGGCTGCCCGTTTAGGCGGAATTGGTTCTTGCGGACGTGAACTTTGCTGCTCGACCTGGCTTACAGATTTTAGAAGTGTCAATACATCAGCAGCACGTTATCAGCAGTTATCATTGAATCCGCAGAAATTAGCCGGGCAATGTGGTAAATTAAAATGCTGTTTGAACTATGAGTTAGATACTTACATGGACGCATTGAAGGATTTTCCGGATTACGACACTAAATTAGTAACCGAAAAAGGAGATGCAGTCTGCCAGAAACAAGATATTTTTAAAGGATTAATGTGGTTTGCGTATACTAATAATTTTGCAAACTGGCATGTTCTAAAAATAGATCAGGTAAAAGAAATTATTGCCGAAAACAAACAAAAGAATAAAGTTTCCTCTTTAGAAGATTTTGCTATAGAAGTTACTTCAGAGCCTGAAAAAGACTTTAATAACGCAATGGGTCAGGAAAGTTTAACCCGTTTCGATCAGCCAAAAAGAAAGAAAAAACCAAATCGCAAACGTAAAAATACAGAAAATGCGGTTGTTGCAGCGCCTGAAAAACCAAAACAGGCAGGTAACAACAATAATAACAAACCTGCTGGAGGAAATCCAAATCAGCAGAATAAACAAAACAACCCAAATAAACAAAATCAGAAGAACAAGCAGAACCCGAATAAAAACAATTCGAACAAGCAAAATTCAAATGAAAATAAACCAGCTGAACCTAGAAAACCTATAATTATCACAAAAAATGAGAATAAAAAATAGCGGGATTCTTCTTTTGGCAGCGATACTTCTTTTTTCGTGCGATAAAAAAAGAGTATTCGATGAATACAAATCTGTTGGCAGTGCCTGGCACAAAGACAGTATTGTAACCTTTGACCTGCCAGTCTTAGATTCTACCAAAAAGTACAATTTGTTTGTAAATTTGAGAGATAACAATAATTATCCTTTCAATAATTTATTTTTAATTGTGGCTATTGAAACACCAAGCGGTTTTACGAAAGTAGATACTTTAGAATACCAAATGGCAAACCCAGACGGGACATTGATGGGTAATGGTTTTACTGATATTAAAGAAAGTAAACTATATTACAAAGAAGATGTGAAGTTTAAAGGGAAATACAAAGTTCATATTAAACAAGCTGTTAGAGAATCAGGAAAAATTCCGGGAGTTGAAGCTTTAGACGGAATTACCGACGTAGGTTTTAGAATAGAACAAAAAGATTAGAAAAATAGTTATATGGCTGCTAAGAAAAACAATCAATCAAATACCACAAAGGATATTAATTACTACAAAAAGAAATTCTGGAGAATTTTTGCCTATTCTTTATTGGGCGTTCTGGCCTTCTTTTTATTTGCTTCATGGGGATTTTTCGGTTCAATGCCTTCTTTTGAAGATTTAGAAAACCCGGATTCTAATTTGGCTACTGAGATTATTTCTTCGGATGGAGTTGTAATTGGTAAGTATTTTAAAACCAATAGATCTCAACTTAAATACTCAGATTTGCCAAAAAGCTTAGTCGAAGCGTTGGTTGCTACCGAAGATGCTCGTTTTTACGAACATTCGGGAATTGACGGACGCGGAACTTTAAGAGCGGTTTTTAGTTTAGGAACAAATGGTGGAGCGAGTACCTTAACACAACAGCTTGCCAAACAATTGTTTCACGGTGAAGGTTCCAAATTTCTTCCTTTTAGAATTGTACAAAAAATAAAAGAATGGATTATTGCCATTCGTCTGGAAAGACAATATACCAAAAATGAAATTCTTGCAATGTACTGCAACGTTTACGACTTCGGGAATTATTCTGTTGGGGTAAGTTCGGCGGCGCAAACTTATTTCTCTAAAGATCCCAAAGATTTAACAATGGACGAATCGGCTATTTTAGTTGGAATGTTCAAAAACTCAGGATTATACAATCCGGTTAGAAATCCTGAGGGAGTAAAAAACCGTCGTAATGTGGTTCTTGGGCAGATGGTAAAAGCAAAAATGATTTCTGAGGCAGAAAAAGAAAGATTGCAGGCTTTGCCAATTGCATTGAAATTCAAATTAGAAAGCCACCGCGAAGGAACAGCAACTTATTTTAGAGAATATCTTCGCGATTATATGAAAAAATGGGTAGCCGAAAACAAAAAACCAGACGGATCTGATTATGATATCTACAAAGATGGTTTAAGAATCTATACTACTATTGATTCCAGAATGCAGCAATACGCGGAAGAAGCTGTTTCTGAGCACATGAAAAATTTGCAGCAGCAATTTTTTATTGAAATGAAAAACAATAAAAACGCACCTTTCGTAAATATTACTCAGGCTGAGACAGAACGAATCATGATGCAGGCCATGAAAAATTCGGTTCGCTGGGCTCAAATGAAAGAAATGGATAAAAGCGAAGACGATATTATTGCTTCTTTCAAAGTAAAAACCAGAATGCGTGTATTTACCTGGAAAGGCGAACGTGATACAATCATGACACCGCTTGATTCTATTCGTTACTACAAACACTTCTTGCAATCCGGATTAATGGCAATGGAACCTCAAACTGGTAACATTAAAGCCTGGGTTGGAGGAATCAATTACAAATATTTCCAATACGATCACGTAGGTCAGGGGGCAAGGCAGGTAGGTTCTACCTTCAAACCTTTTGTTTACGCAACTGCGATTGAAGAATTAAATATGTCTCCTTGTGATTCTATTCTTGATGGGCCATTTATGATTCATAAAGGACGTCATCATGTAACAGAGGACTGGGAACCAAGAAACTCTGACAACAGATACCGTGGAATGGTAACTTTAAAACAAGGTTTGGCGAATTCGATAAACACCGTTTCTGCCAAATTAATTGACAGAACCGGTCCTGAAGCCGTTGTAGAGCTGACAAAAAAGCTAGGTGTAAAAACTGAAATTCCGGTACAGCCTTCTATTGCATTGGGAGCAGTTGATATTACAGTTGAAGATATGGTTGCGGCTTACAGCACATTTGCAAACCAGGGAGTTTACGTAAAACCTCAGTTTTTAAGCCGAATTGAAAACAAAAGCGGAGAGGTTATTTACGAACCAATTCCAGAATCTCACGACGTTTTAAATAAGGATATTGCCTTCGCAGTAATTAAATTATTAGAAGGTGTAACCGAAACCGGTTCTGGAGCACGTTTACGTACGCAGGGCGGAGGAAGCGGAGATAATCGCTGGACAGGATATCCGTATATGTTTAAGAACCCAATTGCAGGTAAAACCGGAACAACACAAAATCAGTCAGATGGCTGGTTTATGGGAATGGTTCCAAACTTAGTAACGGGAGTTTGGGTAGGGTGTGAAGATCGTTCAGCACGTTTCAAAAGTTTAACTTACGGACAAGGTGCAACGGCAGCTTTACCGGTTTGGGCTTATTTCATGAAACTTTGTTATAAAGATGAAAACCTCCAAATCTCAAAATCAGAATTTGAGCGTCCGGCAAATCTTTCTATTAAAGTAGACTGTTACCAAAGACCTGCAGTGGTTAAAGACACAACACAGACAGAACAAAATACAGACGAATTCGAATTATAGACTTAATTCGGCTTTAAAATAAAAAACAATCCTTTTGCGATGTTCTATTAGTTTAGAAGAAAGCAAAAGGATTTTTTTTTGGTTAATCGCTAAGTATAATTTTTAAAATTCTGTTTAACACATAGAAGCATAGACTTTCAGATTTTAAAATCAATCATAAAACGCATTCTTGCGAATAGCAATGTTTATTTATGCAAAGAGAAACACCTTTTTACAGATTCAAGATCTGTTATACTGAACAGTTAATTTTAAATTTTATTTTTTACGAAATCGTTATAATTTAATCTAAAAATCTTATTTTTATCAAAATTATACGGTAATAAAGACAGTTTGTTATGATAACAAAAAAAGTTAATAATGTTCAGGAAGCTATTGCAGGAATCGAAACCGGAATGACAATTATGTTTGGAGGTTTTGGATTATGCGGTATTCCCGAAAATACGATTGCAGCATTGGTAAACACTCCAATTTCAGATTTAACTTGTATTTCAAATAATGCAGGTGTCGATGATTTTGGGTTAGGTTTGCTTTTACAAAAGAAACAAATCAAAAAGATGATTTCATCTTATGTAGGTGAAAATGCCGAGTTTGAACGACAAATGCTTTCAGGCGAACTTGAAGTTGAATTGACGCCGCAAGGAACTTTGGCAGAACGATGCCGCGCCGCTCAGGCTGGAATTCCTGCATTTTTTACACCTGCCGGATACGGAACCGAAGTTGCTGAGAGAAAAGAAGTTCGCGAATTCAACGGAAAAATGCACATTATGGAAGAAGCTTTCAAAGCTGATTTTTCTATTGTAAAAGCTTGGAAAGGTGATGAAGCGGGAAATCTTATCTTTAAAGGAACAGCCAGAAACTTTAATGCCTGTATGGCCGGTGCCGGAAAAATCACGATTGCAGAAGTTGAAGAATTGGTTCCTGTTGGAACTTTAGATCCAAATCAGATTCATATTCCGGGAATTATGGTACAGCGTATCTTTCAGGGAGAAAAATTTGAAAAAAGAATTGAACAGCGCACAGTACGCCAAAAAAAATAGATAATTGAGATAGTTTGTCAATTAGATAATTTTTGCAGTGTTTTAAAAATTATCTAATTATCAAATTGACTAATTGACACATTAAGAGATATGTTGACAAAAGAAGATATAGCAAAACGAATTGCAAAAGAAGTAAAAGACAGGTATTTTGTTAATCTCGGTATCGGGATTCCGACTTTGGTTGCCAATTATGTCAGAGAAGACATAGCTGTGGAGTTTCAGAGCGAAAATGGAGTTTTGGGAATGGGACCTTTTCCTTTTGCCGGAGAAGAAGATGCCGATATTATTAATGCAGGAAAACAAACCATTACAACATTACCGGGAGCAAGTTTTTTTGATTCGGCTTTTAGTTTTGGAATGATTCGAAGCCAAAAAGTAGACCTGACTATTTTGGGCGCGATGGAAGTTTCTGAAAACGGCGATATTGCCAATTGGAAAATTCCGGGCAAAATGGTAAAGGGAATGGGAGGCGCTATGGACTTAGTGGCTTCCGCCGAAAATATCATTGTAGCGATGATGCACGTTAATAAGGCGGGTGAATCTAAAATTCTAAAAAAATGTACTTTGCCATTAACTGGTGTAGGATGCGTAAAAAAGGTAGTAACTGAGCTTGCTGTTCTCGAAGTAACCGAGAGGGGTTTTAAGCTCTTAGAAAGAGCGCCAGGCGTGTCTGTTGAGCATATTATCGCTTCGACCGAAGCTGATTTGATAATTGAAGGAGAAATTCCGGAAATGGATATCTAAAAAATTTAAAAAATATAAAAAAATTAAAGCCAGCTCAACCGCTGGCTTTTTTTATGGAAAATATTAAAAAAAGTATTTGTTAGAATATCTTTCTATATCTTTTCGTGCTGTTTATCAGTTGGTTAATATTTAAACTATACAAATTTTCGCACTTTTATTTGAGAATTTATCACACATTGTTAAATAAAAGTGAATTTAAAGTAAAAATTGTTGCATTTTATCGATTAAAGGCAAATTTAATCGATTATATAACATAATTGAAATACTTTTATCTGTAAATAGAAGTATTTACTTACTTTAATTAATCTGTTTGTAATTATTTAACCAAACTTAAAACCCCAATTATTATGAAAAGAAAATTACCAAAAATTATGGCGGCAGCTATTGTACTTACTTTTTCATTTTCTGCAGCAGCGCAGACCACAGACAAACGGGTAAGCCAGAAAAACGTATCTGAAAATGGACAGCCAAGTTTAATAACGTTTAGCGATGTCTCGACTTATAAAGGAACAGATTCTCAAAAGGTTTTTAAAGAACAGCTTGGACTAAAAGATAACCAGACTTTTAGAAAAGTAAAAACAGAAACTGATAAGCAGGGCTATACGCACGAAAAGTTTCAATTGTATGAGCAGGGAATCAAAGTAGAATTTGCGAATTATACGTTACACTCAGAAAATGGGAAACTAGTTTCGATGAATGGCGAATACTATAACATCGAAAATGTAAAACTTACTCCGGCTCTTTCTGCTCAGGAAGCTTTTAGCAGAGCTCTTAATCATACGCATGCCTCAGAATATCTTTGGGAAAAACCACAAGACGCAAAAGAGATAGGTTATGAAAAACCTGTTGGAGAACTTGTTTTATTGCCAGATATGGAAGAGCAGGGAGAAAAAAGAACGGCTGACAAAGTCCGCCTTGCTTACAAATTTGATATTTATGCTACAAAACCGCTGAGCCGCGGAGATTTGTACATTGACGCCCAAACAGGAAAAGCATTGTTTTACAATGCTGCAATAAAACATTTGAATGATAATGTTCATGCAAGAAAATTTTCTTCCTCAGAAAATACAAGTAAAGCAATTGCCTCTTCCAAAAAGACAATTGTTGAGGCAAATGCAGCGACTCGTTACAGCGGGACACAAACCATACAAACTACATTGAGTGGTTCATCTTATATTTTGTTAGACGGAACACGTGGTACGGGAATTCAAACCTATAATTCTGCCAGAACGGCCAGTTATCCAACGACAAATTTTACAGATACTGATAATAACTGGACGGCAGCAGAATATAATAATACAAACAAAGACAACGGAGCACTCGATGCACATTGGGGAGCCGAAATGACTTACGACTATTGGTCAGCTGTACACGGAAGAAACAGCTATGATAATGCCGGAGCAAAAATTAAAAGTTATGTGCATTATAATTTAATTGCCGCTGGATATTCCAGCAATAATAATGCTTTTTGGAACGGAAGTGTGATGACATACGGCGACGGAAGCGGTACGGGCGGATTTGATATTTTAACTTCACTTGACGTTGCCGGCCATGAAATTGGCCATGCCGTTTGTACCTATACAGCAAATTTGGCTTATCAAAAAGAATCTGGTGCAATGAACGAAGCTTTCTCAGATATCTGGGCTGCTTGTATTGAATATCGTGCGGCACCAACAAAATCAACTTGGCTGGTGGGCGAAGATATTGAAAGAAGAACCGGGCACGTGGCTCTTCGTTCTATGAGTAATCCAAAAGCCGAAGGCCAGCCGGATACTTATGGAGGGATAAACTGGATAAATGTAAGTTGTACGCCAACAAGCAGCAATGATTATTGCGGTGTGCATACTAACTCTGGAGTTTTTAATCATTGGTTTTACGTTTTATCCGTTGGAAAATCAGGAACTAATGATATTGGCAGTGTTTACAATGTAGCCGGAATTGGTATTGATAAAGCAGCCAAAATTGCATTTCGTTTAGAAGATGTTTATTTAACTTCAAATTCAACTTTTGCTAATGCGAGAACATCCGGAATTCAGTCTGCTATTGATTTGTACGGAGCTGGTTCTGCAGAAGTTATTGCCACTACAAATGCGTTTTATGCGATAGGAGTTGGCGCAGCCTATTCAGGAACTACGGATACAACACCGCCATCTGCACCTGCAGGTTTAGCGGCTTCTGGAACAACGGGGACTACAACAAACTTAACTTGGACAGCATCGACAGATAACGTTGCCGTTACGGGTTATGATATCTATCAGGGAACTACTCTTAAAGGATCATCGACTACAACTTCATACAATGTAACCGGATTAACGGCTTTAACCACTTATAGCTTTACTGTAAAAGCGAAAGACGCAGCCGGAAATGTTTCTGCGGCGAGTAATGCTGTTAGCGTAACAACTACAGCAGCAACGGTGTCCTATTGTGCTTCTCAGGGCAATAGTACTGCCGATGAAAGAATTAGCAAAGTTGTTTTCGGAACAATAAATAATACGTCAACCGGAACAACGGGTTATGAAAATTACACTGCTGTTTCTACAAACGCAGCAAGAGGAAGTGCTTATGCGATAACGATAACACCAACTTGGGCATCAACAACTTATAATGAAGGTTATGCCGTATTTATCGATTATAATCAAGATGGTGATTTCTCAGATTCAGGAGAAACGGTTTGGACAAAAGCAGCATCGAAAACAACTCCGGTAACAGGAACAATCACCATTCCGGCAACGGCATCTTTAGGGGCAACAAGATTGAGAGTTTCTATGAAATACAATGCAATTCCAACAGCTTGTGAAGGATTTTCTTATGGACAAGTAGAAGATTATACTGTAAACATTACAGCTTCGGGAACAGTCGAGGCTGAGCAGATTGTATTAGGGCTTGACACTATAGAAACAGCAAGTTTTGCTTTATACCCAAATCCGGTTGAAAGTGAATTAAATGTTTTATTTTCAGAAGATAACGGATACTCTTATAAAATTATAAATACACTAGGACAACAGCTTGGTTCTGGTCAAGTTGCAGGATCGATTGATGTAAGTAAATTAAGCACTGGAATCTATTTGATTGAATTGACTAATGGCGAAAAGAAAATCGTAAAGAAGTTTGCTAAAAAATAAATGGATTGAATTAGTAAAAATGAATAGCCTCACAATTTTGTGAGGCTTTTTTCCTTGATGCTGTTATATAAAGCAAAAACCGCTCTACGAGCGGTTTTTTATACATATTGCAATTTTGTTGCAATTGAAAATCTTAGTTCAAATTGAAAGAGGCGCCTAAACTAAAAGTAACCTGATTGTTTAAGTGATCAAACACATCTTTCTCATCGCTGTATTTAGCAATCGGGAAACCAATTTCTGTAAAAACACCAAATCCGTCAGTAAAGAAGTAACGACCTCCAACATGTCCTCCAAAATTGCGTAAACCTAAACTTAAGCCTGGGTAAACATCAAGTTCTTTAACTCCAATAACACTGCTTAAATTAGCATTAATTCTGGCTTTTGCATCAAAACGGTCTTGAAATTCTGGTTTGTAATCATTGTAGTAAGTAGTTCCCTGGTAAAATCCATTAAAATTATCTACACCAAGTAAATAATTAGCAACAAAACCAAAAGAGAAATTTTCTCCTAAACCAAAATCTACAGATCCCTGAATTCCTGAACCGCCATCTTGAAGATTAGCACCTACGTTTACTTTGATGTCTCCTTTTCCATTAAAAGCCTGCTGCGCCTGAATAAACCCAAATGATACTAAAAACAAAAATGTGATAACTTTTTTCATAACTTAAATATTAATTATTTTGCAGTGCAAATTTAGTTTTTTATGTATTAATTCCTACCTTTTTCGTTAGAATACAATTCATTTAACGGTTCGCTTTGCCAGAATTCCTTGGTATCCACGTTCATAATCGTTAGCGGCCCCTTAAAAGCGGCCCCGGTATCAACATTCCAAACGCATGCTTTATTTACCGGAACAGTTTCTCCAATTCTCGTAACGGGAGTATGACCAATATAAATTTCTTTATAAACCGTAAAACGTTTCGGGTAATACAAATCGTCAGGTTTTAAATTAGGATCTAACGCTAATGCCGACTCCCAAAGAGTTCTGTCCCAATAAAATAGTTTTGGAAAATATTCCCATACTACTCCATTTAAATTGGTAAATCCGGCATGAACAAAAAGACGGTTTTCGTCATCCAGATAATAATCTTTTAGTGATTCGAAAAAAGCAATGTGTTCTTTTTTTCTTTCAGGAGTAATTTTAGAATATCCTTCAACAGTAGCTTTTCCGCCATGTTTGTACCACATTTCTTCATCAAAATCCTCATGTCTGTTTTCAAGCCAGTCCAGGGCCAGCTGATCATGATTTCCTCTAATGCAAATGCAGTTTTGTTTGGTTTTAAGGTCGATTAAAAAATCAATAACTTCTGCCGACTGGCTCCAGCCGTCAACATAATCGCCTAAAAATATAAGAGTATCTTGTGTATTAACTTCGGCTCTTTTCAACACTTGTTCAAGTGCGAGTAATCCACCGTGTATGTCGCCTATAACAAATGTTCGCATTTTAAAATATTTCGGGTAGTAACTACAAAAATAAATAAAATGATTTGTTTAGTATCATTTAGTTGTTAATCTTTAAAAAATGATACTATTTATAACTATTGACAGCGTTCTTTATATCGCTTTACTGTTTAAATTTGCATAATGTCAGATGCGCCAACATATCGAAAAATTATCCATATAGATATGGATGCTTTTTATGCTTCTGTAGAGCAGATGGATAATCCTGCTTTGCGCGGAAAACCTGTTGCTGTGGGCGGATCTGAGAATAGAGGAGTAGTTTCGGCTGCTAGTTATGAAGCCAGAAAATTTGGTGTTAGAAGTGCCATAAGTGGTGTTTTGGCCAAAAAATACTGCCCGGAAATTATTTTTGTCCGGCCGAGATTTGATCGGTACAAAGAAATTTCATCTAAAATTCATCAAATCTTTCATGAATATACAGATTTGGTAGAACCGCTTTCGCTCGATGAAGCCTATCTGGATGTAACGCAGAATAAAAAAGGAAATCCAAGCGCCAGTTTATTAGCGCAGGAAATCAGAGCCCGAATTTTAAATGAAGTTGGATTAACAGCTTCAGCAGGAATTTCGGTTAATAAATTTGTTGCCAAAATTGCCAGCGATGTCAATAAACCAAATGGACAAAAAACCGTAAATCCAGATGAAATTATACCTTTTCTGGAAGAATTGCCCATTCGAAAGTTCTATGGAGTGGGAAAAGTAACGACCGAAAAAATGTACCAGCTCGGCATCTTTACAGGCTTAGATCTTAAAAGTAAATCGTTGGAATTTTTGGAAAAACACTTCGGAAAGTCTGGTGCTTTTTATTATAAAGTCGTTCGAGGCATTCATAACAGTGAAGTAAAATCACATCGGATTACAAAATCAGTTGCGGCAGAACATACTTTTGATGTCAATCTTTCTTCGGAGATTTTTATGCTGGAACAATTGGAGAGAATTGCCGTTTCATTAGAAAAACGATTAAAAAGGCATACCATTTCCGGAAAAACGGTTACTCTAAAAATTAAATACAGCGATTTCACACAGCAAACACGAAGCAAGACCCTGCCATATTTTATTTCAGACAAAAGCTTGATTATGGAGATTGTAGAAGAGCTGTTGTATCAGGAAAAAATGAAAGATTCCGTTCGGTTGCTCGGAATTTCGCTCAGTAATTTAAATACTGAAGAAAAAAAGGCGGTGGTTGTGCAGTTAAAATTTGCTTTTTAATTTGTCTAAATAAGGTTTTTCATCATTTTATTCACAATTTTAATGCTACCTTTGAGGGAAAAGTACTTCTAAAATTCATTTAAAATGAAAAAGAATAGCTCTGAAGAAACTGCAAACCGCACTTGGGTGCCCATTTTGGCCCTAGATCTTCATTATGAGTATTTAAATGAATTAAAGGCAGTTTTTGCCGATATGAAAAAGGTCAATAAAATCTCTGCTCAATTTACCTGGAACGAAAAAGATCTCAAAATTGAAGAAAGAATCAAAGATGAAGTCGTTCTTATTACCGACTTAGACCTAAAAATCGTTTTTGCTTCCAATGGAATTAAAAGAATGACGGGGTATCAGGAAGAAGAAGTTTTAGGAAAAACACCTAAAATGTTTCAGGGGCCTGCAACTTCTCAATCTGTTTTAGAAGAAATAAAAGAAGCTATAAAACTCAAAGTTCCGTTTAAAAAAACAATCGAAAACTATAAAAAAGACGGGAGAACCTATAAATGCAGCGTAGATGCAACACCGGTGTATAATTTAAAAGGCAAGATTTCGCATTTTATAGCATTTGAAAAAGAAGATAAAAGTGCTTGAAGTTTATCTGCAAAGTGTGCTATTTTAAACTAGAAAAATCGGAAATAACAAAGAGATATATAAGAAAAACAAAAAACCGCCCAAAAAGGCGGTTTTTTGTTTATGTAAACTTTTCGAACATTGCGTAAATCTTTGTGCTCTTTTTGGTTAAGACAGAACGTTACAAGTTTTCAAAGAAATCATTTCCTTTATCATCAGTGATAATGAAAGCAGGGAAATCTTTCACGGTAATTTTACGAACCGCTTCCATTCCTAATTCTTCAAAATCAACCACTTCAACTTTCAAAATGTTGTCTTGAGCTAAAATAGCCGCAGGTCCTCCAATAGAACCTAAGTAGAATCCGCCATATTTATTACAAGCGTCAGTTACCTGTTTGGTACGATTTCCTTTAGCCAGCATAACCATACTTCCGCCGTGTTTTTGGAATTCATCTACATAAACGTCCATGCGTCCAGCCGTTGTTGGTCCAAAACTTCCAGAGGCCATTCCTTCCGGTGTTTTAGCAGGTCCTGCGTAATAAACAGGGTGATTTTTAGAATATTCCGGCATTGGTTTTCCGGCATCCAATAATTCTTTGATTTTGGCATGCGCAATATCTCTTGCTACAATTACGGTTCCGTTTAGTTTTAAACGCGTTTTGATAGGGTATTGAGACAATTTAGCAAGGATGTCTGCCATTGGCTGATCAAGATCAATTTCAACAGGAGCTTCTAAATGTGGAGCTGTTTCTGGTAAAAATTGTTTTGGGTTTACTTCTAACTGCTCAACGAAGATTCCGTCTTTTGTAATTTTACCTTTGATATTTCTGTCCGCAGAACAAGAAACACCTAATCCAACCGGACAAGAAGCGGCGTGTCGCGGTAAACGAATTACACGAACATCATGTGTAAAATATTTTCCTCCAAACTGAGCTCCAATTTCACTTTCCTGACAGATTTTCTGAACACGCTCTTCCCATTCTAAATCACGAAATGCCTGACCGGCCATGTTTCCTGAAGTTGGCAAGTTATCGTAATATCCGGCAGAGGCTTTTTTAACAGCGCTTAAATTCGCTTCCGCAGAAGTTCCCCCAATTACCAAAGCTAAGTGGTAAGGCGGACAAGCAGAAGTTCCTAAATCTTTAATTTTGGCACGGATAAAAGCATCCATAGATTTATCATTCAATAACGATTTAGTCTGCTGATACAAATACGTTTTATTAGCAGATCCACCGCCTTTTGCCATAAATAAGAATTCGTATGAAGTTCCTTTTTTAGCATAAATATCAATTTGCGCCGGAAGATTTGATCCTGAGTTTTTCTCCTCAAACATCGAAATAGGCACAATTTGCGAATAACGTAGATTACGTTTTTGGTAAGTATTAAAAATTCCTCTGCTCAGCCATTCCGCATCATCAGCACCCGTAAAGATGCTTTCGCCTTTTTTTGCCATTACAATTGCCGTTCCGGTATCCTGACAGCTTGGTAATTGGCCTTCGGCGGCAACCGAAGCATTTTGAAGTAAATTATATGCCACAAAACGATCGTTATCGGTCGCTTCAGGATCGTCAAGAATTTTTCGCAGCTTTTGTAAATGCGTTGTTCTCAACATGAATGAAACATCGGTTAAGGCTTCTTCAGCTAATAATTCTAAACCTTTTGGATCAACAGTTAAAACTTCACGGTCTCCAAATTGTTCCACTTTTACAAAATCAGAGGTGATTTTGCGGTACTGCGTATCATCCTTTAAAATTGGATAAGGATCTTGGTATATAAAATCAATCATTTCTTTGTTTTTTTACAAAGTTAGAAATTATTTACCTAAGAAAGAATTTGAATAAGGGGTGTTTTAAAGTGTTTATTTTTGTTTGTGAAAGTCATCAAAACTCATTTTCTTCTCAAAATAAATCTTCTCTTTTGCGGAAAGTAGTTGCTTTTGCCATTGATTTCCGCTTAAGCGAAAAACAATCGAATCCGAATGTTTGGCAATGCCCATATTTTCATCGTTATCCTCAGGTTCAAAAGAAACTGTTTTACAGTAGAATGATTCAGGATTGGCTTTCGCCGAAGGATTTTCGAATTCAACCCAGCTTCCCCAGCCACTATCAGACATCGTGTACCAATCGTATACCAATTGGATATCATTGTTTTTTAAATAATACAGATAATGACTCTGATTGTAACCACAGGCAGGATATCCAAAACTAATTTGAATAAAAGGAGAACTTTTGGCACTTTCTGTACCTAATCCGAACATTGCTGACCATTCTGAACCTTTATCAACACCCTTGATATTAATTTCTGAAGAAGTAGTTTTGGTTTTATTCTGATAAAAATCAAGTTGATATTTGGCTGTTACAATACTGTCTTTATCTGCTTTTTGATCTAAAAGATGCGCCAGAATATAATTGTCTTTTGATGTTTCTCCATAATCAGCAATAGAGATAGTATCTGTTTTTAAGAAATTTTCTTTAACTGCAATTGTTTCTGTTTTAGGTTGCGGAGTTGTAGCAATTGCCTGATCGGCTGGTTTTGGTTTTTGGCAGCCAATTAAAAGGGATAGGATAAAAAGGTATTGTGGTTTCATTAATTTGTGGTATTTATTAATTCATTTTATGTTAAACCGGATTAAAATCCGGTCCTACAAAATAATCCGTTCCTCCGGAACTTTCAAAAAACTATGGGTTCAATTTCTATTTAAAACCGGATTAAAATCCGGCCCTACAATATAAATCGTTCCTCCTGAACTCTAATAAGAGCCATCGGCTCACCCTGTATTGTAGGGCTGGACTTCAGTCCAGTTTAGATACTGATTTAAAAAAACCAAGTTGCGACAAAAATCGCCGTAATTACACAAATAAGATCCACCAAAAGCATTGTGCCCAAGGCGTAACGAGTATTTTTGATATTAACCGAACCAAAATAAACTGCAATTACATAAAAAGTACTTTCGGCGCTGCATTGAAAAATACTGCTCAATCTTGCCGTTAAAGAATCGGCTCCAAAAGTATTCATTGAATCAATTAAGAAACCTCGTGATCCCGCAGAACTAAAAGGACGAAGCATAGCAACAGGTAAAGCGTTTGTGATTTCTTTGCTTACTCCCATATTCGAAAAGATAAATCCAATGGCATCGCTGATAATTTCAAATAATCCACTGTTTCTGAATAGGGAAATTGCAACTAACATTCCCAGTACATAAGGAAAGATAGTGACTCCGGTTTTAACTCCGTTATTTGCTCCAACTACAAAAGTGTCAAAAACGGTAGTTTCTGCATCTTTGAATTTTTTCTCATGAAAGAAAGAAAAAACCAGTGTAAAAGCAATAATGGCAAGTAATATTAAGCCGGAAAGATTAGAAGTGAAGTAATTTTTTCCGATTAAATCCAAATGATTTACATACATCAAAAGACCAATAATTGCGGCAATTAAAACCATTAAGCCAATTACAAGTGACGCACTTTTAAAATTGATTTTCTGTTTAATTCCAACAATTAAAAATGCAGCAATCGTACCAATGAAAGAAGTAATGATACAAGGCAGCATAACATCGGCCGGATTACTGGCGTTTGCAGCAGCACGATATCCAATAATCGAAGTGGCAATTAAGGTTAAACCCGAGGCATGAAGGCACATGAACATAATTTGCGCATCACTGGCTTTGTCTTTATCGGGATTTATTTCCTGTAAACTTTCCATCGCTTTAAGTCCAAATGGGGTTGCGGCCGAATCTAATCCGAGGAAATTAGCAGCAAAATTTAAGGTCATGTAGGATATTGACGGATGGTTTTTAGGAATACTTGGAAACACTTTTACAAATACCGGACTCAATAACTTAGCTAAATTACCAGAAGCTCCGGATACGATTAAAAGTTCCATCAATCCGCAGAAAAAAGCCAGATAAGCAATAAGCGGCAGAATTAAATCAACTAAAGTGCTTTTACAAGTTGGTAATAAACCATCGGATTTCTGAAGACCGCTGTAAATTTTTACAGTTTTGTTTTTATAAACGTAAGTCGTGTCGGCATTAAGCGTGTCACGATTGATAATCATGGTTTGATCAGGTGCTTTTTTAATGCTGTCTTTGATAAAAACAGGAAGCTGGTCAATGTATTTTTCAGATACTAAAACAGGATCGTCTTTTTTTCCATTCAATACAGAATCAATAGTGTACGTGTTGGCCGTAAATAAACTGACAACAATAAAGAAAATTGAAGAAATAAAAATAACTAACCAGAATCTGCTTAATACCATAATACTAATTTTTTGTAAATGTAATTATTTAGAGATAAAATGCATAAGATTTTATTTTGCGAAGCATTATTCGATCACGATTTTGGTTTCGAGATAATTTTCAAAAGCTTTAAGACCATCAAATAGAATTTCTTTTTTCGAACTTTCGGTTTCATTAAAAAACTCCGTTTCTATTTTGGCGTGATCTTTTTTTATAGTTCTTTTCCAGGTGCCGATGACCTTTCCATTTTCGAGAATTATAGGTTTAAAAATACCATTATTGGTAAAAGCCTTATTCTGATGTTCTAATAAAATAGAAGCTTCTCTGGTTTTATAAGCAATTAGAATTTCATCAAATGCTGGAAGAAAATGCACGCTCTCGCGGAATAATTTTTCATCAGACAGTTGATTTACAAAGTAATAAGCTTGATTCTCAATCTCAATTATATTCAGTTGCAACTCAATTGCATTAATGGTGTTTTTACAGATAGTAGGCGAAAAACCAGACCACCACGAAAAATCAAGCAACGTTGCCGGACCATGACTTTCAAAATAACGAAGGGCGAGTTTCGCTAATCCATCTTCTTTAGTTAATTTGGTTTTTGGTTTTTGAACTCGTTCTTCAAGCAATGCATAGGTAATTTGTTTCCCTTTCATTTTTCCGTTACAAACCAAACCTTCCAATTCTGCATGCATCATAATTGCAGTGGCCAGAAAATCTTCTTTAGAACTCTTTTTGATGTCGAGTTCCTTCATGATGTCATCTCGGGTTAAATGATTATTTCCTGCTAATAATTTTTCGATTTTTGAATTGGTTTGTTCTAGTTTTTTGAGATCATAGCCATATTTTTTAGCAGCAGAAAGGGTCATTTTTTGTACTTGCGGACCAGAAACATCCAGCATCCAATAAATATCTTCGGCCGAAACAAAATGCCAGGTTGGCCGTAAAATATGCGTTCTGATTATTTGTGCTGAGTTTACAGCTTCTTCAATTTCTTTTTCAGATGCATCGCAACGAGAACCAATTGCCCATTTTGCCATGGCATAATCCTGCGCCTGCATGGCACCCAAATGATGTACAATTTCCTGTGGCGAACATTTTTCTGTATTAAACAGTTTCTGAGAAACCATACGATGATGTGAAATTTCAGAATGCGTCATATTTTAAACCGTATAAATTATATAAGTAATTTAAGTTGACCTTCTAATAAAAAACCTTAGTGCCTCAAAATCTTAGCAGCTCCGCAACTCAAAAAATTATACATGAATAATTTCATCTTCAATAAGTAAATCTTCACGACGTAAACGAAGGAAAATTTGCGCTACGGCAATAGTATCTTTTTCACAATATGTTATAATTCGGTCAATATCTTTTTCGACATAATAGACATGCGCAACCTGACTGCCATCGATATCTCCTTTTGGAGAAGGAACTCCGAGAATTTTAGTTAATAATTTGAGTGAGGTAAAATGTTTGTAATCACCAAACTTCCAAAGTTCTAAAGTGTCCAGATGTGGAATTTCCCAAGGTTTTTTACCAAATAAATTCAGTTTGTCTGGAATTGCAATTTGATTGATAATCATTCTTCTGGCAATAAACGGAATATCAAATTCTTTGGCATTATGACCGCATAATAAATGTTGCGGCTGATTGAAATGATTGTTCAGCAGATTATTAAAGTCTTTCAGGATCTTTTTTTCTTCTCCAAAGAAAGAAGTCACTCTAAAATTGCGAACATCACCTTTAATAGTAAAATATCCAACCGAAATACAGATAATCTTTCCGAACTCTGCCCAAATTCCGGCTCGATCGTAGAATTCTTCTGGAGTAAAATCATCTTTTCGCTGATATTGTGTTTTTAGATCCCAAAGCGACTGCATTTCTACATCAAGCGAATTGAAGTTTTCTTCTTCCGGAACCGTTTCTATATCAAGAAATAGGATATTATTGAGGTTTATTTTTTCAATCATTATTTTATGTAAAAGATTACACAGATTTTAATGTTTTGTAAATATAAGACTATAAATTTTTTATTTATGTAAATCTGCGAAATTCCTGTTGAATTTTAAAATAAGCTTTGTTGTGCAGAAGGATTTTCGTGTTCAAGAAGCCATTTTTTGCGAGACAATCCGCCGGCGTAACCGGTTAAGGAGCCGTTTGTGCCAATAACACGATGACAGGGAACTACAATCCAAAGCGGATTTTTGCCATTTGCTGAAGCCACTGCACGAATTGCTTTTACATCGCCCAGTTTCTTTGTTTGATCCATATAGCTTACTGTTTTTCCGTATGGAATTTCTAATAAAGCTTTCCAGACTTTCTGCTGGAACTCGGTGCCTTTTGGATTTAGTTTTAAATCAAAATCGGTTCTTTTACCTTCAAAATATTCTTGTAACTGCGAAACAGCTTCTTGCAAAACTTCCGGAATTGTTTCCGAAATTTCGTTTGTATCAACATCTGAAACTGAAATTACAGCAATACCGTTTTCATCTCCAATTATTTTGGTGATTCCTAAGGGTGAATTGATATATACTGTTTCCATAGTTTAACTGCAACTTTTTAACCGCAAAGATGCAAATGTTTCCCGCAAAGTTCGCAAAGTTTTTTTTAAACCCTATAAAGTTATGTTACAAAATTTGCACAATTGTCTGACATCTAAAACTCTAGTAATCTTCTAAATTAAACTTATAATTTAAAACGTTTTGGATTTTATCGCTTGAAATGGTCTTTTTAATATTCGATTTTTCAGAACTGAATTTTGGTACAACCAGGTTTTGCTCTTTTGCTTTTTGAGTATAATACTCTTCTCGGGTTGGGTGAAAGGGCGCAACGGCGTTAAAAACAATATTCCATTTTGATTGAGTTATGATTTCTTCAATGATGGAGATACAATCGTTTTGATGAATTAAATTTACAGGTGCATCCGGGTTTTCGAGGTTTTCTTTTCCTGCTAAAAACTTAACCGGATGTCGGTCTTCGCCAATTAAGCCGCCAAAACGCAGAATTGTAGTTTCGAAGTTCTTGTTTTTTTGAAGAATCGCTTCCGCTAAAAGTAATTGTTTGCCGCTTTCTGTTTCCGGATTTGGATTAGTCTCTTCTGTAATAATTTCGTTTTCATCACCGTAAACAGAAGTTGAACTCACAAAGAGAACTTTCTTAACGTTTGATTTCTCTATAAACGGAATTAAATTCTGAATTTTCTCAACAAAAACTTTTCTCGAAGAACCAGATGAATCAGCATTATTTCCTCGCAATTTTGGTGGAATGTCAATGATTAAGATTTCGCTGTTATTTAGAAAGTCATTTATACTTTCTAATACATTTTCGCTTTCAATTGATTCTTCGACTTCACTCAGGATGACAAGAAACGGATTTATTCCCGCATTTTCTAAAATGGAAAGTTTATTTTCAGAAGTTGTAGATCCTTTTACGGTATAGCCTTTTTCGATTAATCTTTTCGCTAAGGGAAATCCAAGCCACCCGCAGCCTAATATGCTTATTTTTTTCATTTTTTTTAAGGTTGTTTTGAAGAATAATCTCGCAAAGTCGCTAAGACGCAAAGTTTTGAATAGCCTCCAGCTTTAGCTGGAGAAATACGATTTAAATATAAAAGGGCTTTAGCCAAATATAGACCTTTACCTTAACTATATTTTCCATCCAGCTAAAGCTGGAGGCTATTCAAAACTTTGCGTCTTAGCGACTTTGCGAGATTAAATTTGCATATTACAAATCTAATGTAAATCGGACTTTATCTTTTCCTTTTGCGCCAATTCTGTTATAGAATTTTATGGCTCTTTCATTAAACTGAGGCGTTTGCCATTGAATGTTGACGCAGTTATTTTCAATTCCAATTTCTTTTAACCTTTCAATTAAAATTTCTCCAATTCCAAAACCTCTGGCTTCTTCTTCCAAAAACAAACAATCCATGTAAACAAAAGTCTGGGCATCCCAGGTTGAAAAATCAAAAGTATACGAAACATACCCAACGATCGTTTCTTTTGTGGCTGCTACTAAACAAAACAGTTTTGGCTTTTCGGCGAAAAGAGCTTCTTTTAAACTTTCTTCTTTTCCCTCCGGAGAATAAGCTGCTTTCTCAAATGCTGCATGTTTTTGGCATAAAATAACCAGTTTTGGTAAGTCGGCGATTTCGCAGTTTCTTATTGAATATTCCATTGCAGGTTAATTTCGTTTTGTAGAAAATTAATAAAGTGCTGAAAATAATCCGGATAAGTTTCATTTGCTCTTGTAGCGATAAAGTGTTTTCGTTTCAAACCGTTTTTGCCCACTTTTACAGCTTTAATCGGATTGTTTTTTAAATGCGGAAGCAAAGCCCATTTTGCCATCGACATAACGCCCATATCGGCTTTTACCATTTCCAGAGAAGCTTCTGTTAAAGGAAGCGGCGTTACTTTTCTTGGTGTTACTTTGGCTGGAGCCAAAATAAACTGATGAATGGTAACCGTTTCCATTGGAAGAGAATGAATTAATAAATGCTGATCAATAAAATCTTCGGCTACGACATATTTTTTATTTGCCCACGGATGATTTTCAGAAACAGCCATTACCACTTCGTCCTGAAAAAGCTCCGTATATTTTATATGATTGTCTTTAATAGTATCGCTTACAATGGCAATGTCAATGGAGTTTTCTAAAAGCTTTTGAAGCGGAATATGGGTTGCTTCGGTTATTATTTTCAATTCTACATTTGGATACAAAAGATGAAATTGTTTTAATACCGGCGGAAGCCAATGATAACTCGAAAAACATTCGGTACTTATCCTGATTTCGCCATATTCGCCATAAACCATTTGTTTGATCTGTGTTTGTGCTTCGCTGAGTTTGTTTAGAATGTCATTGGCAAGTTCATAGATTTTTTCTCCGGCTTTTGTGAGTACCAGTTTTTTATTGGTTCTCAAAAAAATGGGTGTGCCTAATTGATATTCTGCTTCTTTGAGCTGATGACTCAAAGCCGATTGTGTCAAATGAAGTTTGTCAATCGCTTTTGTAATGCTTCCTTCTTCGACAATTGCTTTTATCAATTTTAAATGACGTATTTCCATTTTTTGAGATTTACATACAAAGGAACAAAATTTTAGAATCGCTTTTGTATGAAAAAAACTAATGCGCTTCATGAATTCTTTTCGTTTTTTCGGCATCGATTCTTCGGTTACTTTTGAAAAAACAAAATCGATAAAACGATATTACAATGGAAGATCAAATTAAATTTTATGAGCAAAAATTAGCATTCGAAATGGATCCGTCAGATTTATTCGATGCTTTAAATAATGGTGAAAAGATAGTTGCAATAGATGCAAGGAAAGTTTTTGGATATGAAGCAGAACATATTCCGGGTGCGATTAACATTCCGCATCGCGAAATGTCTGTAGAAACAACGAAACATTTAGATAAGGATGTTTTGTATGTAACATATTGTGACGGAATAGGATGCAATGCCTCAACAAAGGGCGCTTTAAATATGGCCAGATTAGGGTTTAAAGTAAAAGAACTAATTGGCGGCATCGAGTGGTGGAAGTTCGACGGCTATGCAACCGAGGGGACAAAAGGAGTAAAAGAAGGTTTAAAAATTGAATGCGCCTGCTAAAAAATAAAAGCAGACTTTGATTAGAAAGTCTGCTTTTTGTTTTTTTGAAAGATATATTTATTATGGTTTAAGCACAGGCTGTAAACTGTCTTTTACAATTACGGCGCTGTCTTTAACTGGTGCCGCTTGTATTGGCGGACTTACCGGAGCGGTATATCTTTTTATTTTCTGCTGAATCAGTACGGCATCATTTAAAACAAAAGGAGTTGGCATCATCCAGTCACTTCTTGGGTTCACTTTTAATAAAGGATTTGTCATTAGATCAAATGAACTTTCGATTAAATCCATATCAAAAACAGACGATTTATTAATATAGAAATCCATAATTAGGGGTTCATTGCCTACAACATAATAACACAAAAGTCGCATTCCGTCTCTTTCCAATCGATTTCCTTTTTCTCCGGAAGAAGAAACTCCGTTTGCCTTAAAGTTATAAAATGTCATTTTTGGATTGGCATAAATATCGTAGCGATTTACTTTTCGGTTTGGAGTGATTTTAATTTTTAAATATCTGTTATTGCCCACAACGCTGTCTTTCAGGAAAGAAATGGTTGGTTTTGGCACGTCAACAACTGGTGCAATTGCACTGTATGTAAAACCAGAATTGTATTTGCTTGAAATAGGCAGATTGTTTAATCCAACCGCTTTTTGATTCTTCTCGCCTAAATAGGTTTTTGTCCAATCATCAAGGTTTACATCGTAAGTTGCCCAAACTGCTGAATTGGTATTAGCATTGTAAACGTATAGTAAACTGTTAGATTTTGCTTTTCCGTGTTCATAATTTGAATGATAGCCGGCGTAGATAAAGAAACCAATAGACACAGCAAAGAAAACCATAATCCAGGCTCCTTTTTTGAAGAAAATATTAAATATTGGAAGTAATAATCCAAAAAGCAGCACGGTTAAAATAGCGCTTCCAAAAAGGATTTTTAATCCTAAACCAATAGGAAACATAACAATAAAAGGGGCAACAATGGCTAAGGCCGGAATACTGAAAAGTAAATTAAGACCTAAGCTGTAATGCTGTGTCAAAACAAAGATTCCGAATAAAAGTATGCCGAAATAAACCGGAATGATTAAGAATCCTGCTCCGGCTAAACTGTTGGCCAAATAAGCATTAATGATGATCCAAAGCAGTAAAGGTGCCACAAAATGGTTCATCGTTATTTTAGCGTCAGAAAAATGATGGTAGAACGCAAAACAAATGGCAATGCTTAAGGTTACAAATGCACCAATGTAAGCATGACCGTTATAAGTAAATCCGTTTAGTAAATCAGAATACTGCGGATAAATCTCTAAGATTATTTTCCATCCCAAAAAGGTTACTAAACCTGCTGTAATTACAGATCCTAAAAGCGGTACAAATCCTTTGAAAATTTCTCTGAAAGAGATCATTCGCTTTGCTTTTCCTATAAATATAAAAATGATAAGTAATCCTAAAGCAATAATGGTCATTGGCATTACCCAGCTAAATGGATAACTGATGAAAGAGAATGGAGCGCTGAAATAAACATAATCTTCAGATGAAGCAGTCTGGTTTAAGTCGGTATTGGCGAAGTATTTTAATAAAGGCATCAGATATGAGCCCTGATGTGCCAGTGTAGTTTTGTTTAAATGCTGAACGTCGTCCTGTTGTGTGTGATAATTGTAGTGGCCGTCTATAAAAGCAAAGTTAAACCCCTGAATTTTTCCCTGCTCTCTAAATACGGTTAAGTCGGTATCATTTGGTAGCATTTTATAAATGCTGTACATCAGTGAGTTGGACACCGGATAGGCTGCTTTTGCTTTAGAGAATTCCTGAACAAGTGCCTGGTTTCCTTTGTTGGTTTCCATCAGCATATAGCTTGGTCCGGAAGTACCGCGGGCTTCAAAATTTAAAACCAAACCCACATCTTTTGCCCAGGGATGTTTGTTTACAAAAAGAGCGGCACCGTTTAAGCCTAGTTCTTCAGCATCAGAAAAAAGAATTATAATATCGTTTTTTTGCGGATGTTTTGAGTATAAAAATGCTCGGATTCCTTCAAGGATGGTTGCAACCCCTGATGCATCATCACTTGCTCCTTTTGAAAAAGAATGCGGTGCGCTATCATAATGAGAAAGAAGTAAAAGAGCCTTGGTGTTATTTGTTCCCTTAATTCGGGCCAGAATATTTTTAGATTTTACCAGCAGTCCTTTATCGTTAAGTGTAAAACCTTCCTGAATACTAGTTTCTAAACCAATTCTGTTAAGTTCAAGTTTGAGATAATTAGCGACCAACTCGTGATTAGTAGAGCCAACATAATGTGGTTTTTGAGCTATGATTTCAACTTGATTTAAAGCCCTTTCAGTAGAGAATTCGGCAAGGGCTTCATCTGTTTTTGAAATCCATTGCGGCATCATTGTCGCATATATAATAGCAAGAATGGCCAGAATACAGATTATTGCCAGAATTGAGGTGGGGTTTTTTCTCATGATGAATAAATCTAAATTTCTTTTTTAACAAGCATATAATAATCATTGTCCAAAGACCTGTATCCTTGGTCATACAGGAAATAGTAGGTATTGCCTGTTTTGGTGTGCAAGATATTAGTAAAGAAATCAAAATCAAAGCCTTTATTAATCATTTTCTCTCTGGTTGCTTTTGATTTTCCATCCACATTCAGCTCAGACAAAATACGGTAATTTTTTCGTAATTTGTTGTTTACATTTCGCATGAAATTGTTGCTGTCTTTGTTTATTTTATTGTTGTAGGCATTTCGGCAGTTGTCTGAACAAAACTTTTTATCTTCACGGCCCACAAGCTTTTCCGAGCATTCAAGACATGTTCTCATTATTACAATTTATTAATTTGATATAAATCGGTTCTTCTGTCTTTAAGAATTCGCACACTTCCATGTTCATGAAGATGTTTTAATAAATTTAAATCAACGTCAACAATCAGTGTCATTTCAGTATTAGGAGTAGCTTCTGCTTTAATTCCGTTACTCGGAAAAGCAAAATCAGAAGGCGTAAAAACCGAAGCCTGAGCATATTGAATATCCATATTGTTTACTTTCGGAAGATTTCCAACGCAGCCGGCAATGGCAACATAACATTCGTTTTCAATTGCGCGAGCCTGCGAGCAGTGTTTTACACGTGTGTAAGCATTTTGAGTATCAGTTAAGAATGGAACAAATAAAATGTTCATTCCTTCATCTGCCAATAGTCTTGAAAGTTCCGGGAATTCAACATCATAACAAATTAAAATTCCAATTTTACCGCAGTCTGTATCATAGGTTTTAAACTCAGATCCGCCTTTCATTCCCCAGTGATGCACCTCGTTTGGTGTTATGTGAATTTTAGAATACATTTCTGAAGTTCCATCTCTTTTGCATAAAAAGCCAACATTATATAAAATACCATTTTCAAGATGCGGCATACTTCCTGTAATAATGTTGATGTTGTATGAAATGGCAAACTCCTGAAAACGTTGTCTGATTGGTCCCGAATGTCGTGCCAGTTCCCGGATGGCTTCTGCTTCAGATAAGTGATTGTAATCTGCCATTAAAGGCGCAATAAAAAGTTCTGGAAATAAGGCAAAATCGCTTCCATAACCGGAGACAACATCGATGAAAAATTCAGCCTGTTCAAAAAGTGCTTCAACATTGTTCAGCTGACGCATCTGCCATTGAATTAATCCTAACCTGATGACGCTCTTTTCGAGGTTGATCAGCTTCGGACTTTCATCATAATAGACATTGTTCCATTCTAAAAGAACAGCAAACTCTTTTGATTCTTCATCTCCTTCAAGATAATTTTTAATTATTCGAAGTACATGAAAATCATTGCTCAGCTGAAAAGAAAGTACCGGATCATGGAGTTCTTTGTCCTTCACTTTTTCAATATAAACTTTTGGAGAAAGTTTTTTTGCGTATTGATTATAGTTTGGAATTCTGCCGGCAAAAACAATCGCTTTTAGATTTAGCTGTTCGCAGAGTTCTTTTCTCGCATCGTATAAACGTCGTCCCAAACGCAGGCCTCGGTAATTTGGATGGATGAAAACATCGATTCCGTATAAAATCTCACCATCGGGATTATGAGTAGAAAAAGTATAATCGCCAATAATTTGTCTGTAATTATGCCTTTTATCAACTAATTTTTCATCGACAATAAGCGATAAAGCCGAGCCGACTACGACTCCGTCAACTAAAATAACCAATTGGCCTTCCGGAAATATTGAAAGTAATTTTTTTATATCGTTTGATCTCCAATATGAATTGGCCATTTCAGGATACGATTCAACCATTGAGTTTTTCAATTGTTTGTAATCTTCCAGTTCTAAATTTCGCAATTCAACTTTTTTGATTTGTGTCTGCATATCGTAGGATTTATCTCAAATATAGCAAAAATAAATTCCATTTACAAACGCTTACAATTATTTACAACCGAAAGTAAATAGTTTACAGCCGAATAATTTTTGACAGTCAGCGCATCTTTGCAATGTTGAATTTGATCAACGATTTTTTTATACGAACATTTAAATATTATACGCCATGAATGCAATGAAAAACAGAGTACAATTAATTGGTAACGTAGGAAACGATCCTGAAATTAAAACATTAGACAGCGGAAAAAAGCTGGCGCATTTAACTATTGCCACAAAAGACATTTATAAAAATGATAAAGGTGAAAGGGTAGAGCAAACCGAATGGCACCGCGTAACAGCATGGGGAAAAACCGCTGAAATTATCGAAAAGTTTGTTGCAAAAGGAAAAGAAGTTGCGATTGACGGAAAATTAACCCACCGAAGTTACGATACCCAAAATGGAGAAAAGAGATATATCACCGAGGTTGTTGTAAACGAAATTTTATTGCTTAGTAAGTAATCTTGATTAAATAAAGCAAACCCGACAGTCCTGATCCCGAAACTTCGGGACGGGATAACCTGTCGGGTTTATTATTTGTATTAAGAATGTATTTATAAAACCGAAGCTCCATTTACATCTGTCGAAAGTACTTCGCTCATATAATCAAAAAAAGGCCTCATGTTTTTGAATGCTTCTAAAGCCTTTTCCAGAAACAAAGGACTTAAAACTTCATCATCAGTAAACCGTTTGATAACTAAAAATTGTTTGTAGCGCAGTAAATCAATGGCCTCATGATCTGCGTCGAAACCTTTGGGTGATGTTTTGAGCTGTTCGCCCTGAAGCGTTCCAAAATTATTGACAAAAGATTTTGAATTTAGTATCTCTCTAAAAGATTCAGGGTCGTGTGCAAATTCGCTTCTTATGCGTTTTAGATCCGCAGCATTTGGCCCCCAAAAGCCGCCGGCGAAAAAACTGTTTCCTTTTTCCAGATGAAAATAATAGCCGCCGCGTCTTGCACTTGTTGCTCGTGTATAACTTCCGCCCCAATAGGTTTTAAAAGGAGTTTTGTCTTTAGAAAAACGAATGTCACGATAAATTCTGTACACACTTTTTTTGCCCGATTGTGTTTCCAGAACATCACTTTTGGAAAGTTCTTTTAGTAAAGCGTCTGCAAAGTTTTGGATATGATTTAATTCGATTAAATATTCTGATTTATGTTCATCAAACCAGGGTTTGTTATTGTTCTCTTTTAGCTGAGTCAAAAAATCAAGGCTGGATTGGGGTATAATGATGTCGTTTTTCATAATAAGGTGGAGACTTTTTTAAATCAGAATACGAATTTAAGTAAAATTAAAAACCCACCAGATTTCTTGGTGGGTTTTGTATATATCGTTAAGCCGTTTTTTTGAATAAATCAAACATAGGACAACGTGAGCAGCGTTTCTTTTCACTCTTTTTATATTTCTCACAACAAGAAGATTTGCAATTTTCAATCTTCTTAATTTTATCAAGGATATCTTTATTCTTTTTTTTCTTTTTATCCTTTTTTTTGTCCTTGTCTTTTTCTTTCTTGCCCAATTTTCCTCTGTATTATAAAAACAGAGACAAATATAAACGAAAAAAGTTATTTTTAAATATTCTAAATAAACTTTAACTTTTTTATTTAGGATTGATAGCAATCGAGCTTGTAACTGTTAATTGCTGAATATCACGATCGAATAAGTAAAGTCCGCCTTTGTCATCACCAATTAAGTTGATTTTGTCCAAAATTGATTTAGCTGTAGCTTCTTCCTCGATTTGTTCCGAAACGTACCATTGTAAGAAATTGTGCGTTGCATAATCTTTTTCTTCAAAAGTGATATGAACCAATTCGTTAATAGACTGCGAAACAAAAATTTCGTGGTTATAAAGTTCCTCAAACATTTCTTTAAAAGTATTGTAAGATGTTCTTGGCGCTTTTAGATCTGTAACCTGAGCATGTCCTCCGCGTTCGTTTACATACTTAACTAGTTTAAGCATATGTGCACGCTCTTCATCTGATTGTGTGTACATAAATTGAGCAATTCCCTCAAGTCCGTGTACTTCAGCCCAACAAGCCATAGAAAGATAAGTTTGCGAAGATTCTGCTTCTATGCGGATTTGCTTATTTAAAGCTGTTTCAATATTTTTTGATAGCATAATATGTGTCTTTTTGGTAAAGTTAGAAAAAATAATTCATTCCCTTTTTTTGAAACCGCGAAAACATTATACATTTGGATTAATTCTCAATAAATTTAACGTGTTTTAATAGGTTCAAAAGAGAACGGTTTAGAGAATTGAGCCTTGTTCATAACTGGGTTTCCGTCTCCTTCTCTAATAAATCCATCCGTAAATCTGCGAAGTATAAATTGCTTTAGAGCTGTGTCATAATAACTCAAAATATAATAGTCTTTTAGTTTTAAAATATTTTGAAGCGCCGCATTTCTGTTAGTGCTTAAATAATAATAAGCGTTGTCAATGGCCAATGGTTCTGATTGTTTGTTACTTACAAAGTCAAGGTTAGAATCGAACATCGAATCAAAAAACACCATTTTATTTTGAACGTAATAAGATTGCCCGCCATTATAATCGTTGAAAAAATCACCTTGTCCATATTGAAAGTTGGAAACTATATATTCTACAAAGCCTCCAAATGTCACAAAGCTGTTTTTTTTGTTTTTAAAAACTGAAATTCCTGTACTTAAATCTGAAAGTTGCTTAAGGAACTTTGCAGTGTTTTTCAGCTCTATAGGTTTGTCATTGTTTGTTTGAAGAAACAAGGGAGAATTTTTAAATCGTATCGTATCATTTTTTGAAACAGAAACACTTTTTAGCGTCTGTCCGGAATC
This sequence comes from Flavobacterium johnsoniae, assembly GCF_001879205.1. Lineage (GTDB taxonomy): Bacteria > Bacteroidota > Bacteroidia > Flavobacteriales > Flavobacteriaceae > Flavobacterium > Flavobacterium johnsoniae_A. The sequence goes on along the minus strand of NZ_MLFK01000005.1, from coordinate 58,244 downwards.
AAAATCTTTTATAGTATATAAAAACTCATCACTATTTGCCTTTACCTGAAATAATCTGCCATCGCTGTAAAAAGAATTCGAGCTTCTGGATACTTTCTTTGTTGCCGGTTGTGAAAAGATTTTTTCTTTAATTTCAAGAGTTTTTAAATTAAGATCAAAAACCTGTGTTTTTTGTGTGTTATAGTCAAATGTCAAAAAGATATGATCTTCAAGGATATACATTTTGTTTATAGCAGATGCTTTTTCTAAAGGATTAAAATCAGAAGCTTCCATTTTTTGAACAGGATAATTTCGAATAAGTGCATTGAATGTAAAATTCTGGCCTTTTTCTGTTTGAAAGTTAAAAGCCGAAAAATCAAACATTTTTATTTCGCATTTTCCATTCTGAAATTCATAAAGCAGCAGATGTTTTTGGCCTTTTTCTTTTCCCAGGACGTAAAAAATATTGTTTTTTTGAAAAGTGGTTATGATATATTCATTTTCTTCGGGAAAATCGAAATTTAATACTCTTGAAGTTTTAAGGCCTAAAAAGTATTTAATGATTTTAATATTTCGTGTGTTTTGGGAAGTCCAGTACAATAAAGGATTGCCGTCTTCACTAATGCTGTATCCCGTTAAGGATCTGTTTTCAGGATTTCGAATAGTATCTGTAAACTGATTGGTAAGAAACAGAGATTTATTATATTTTAAAATATTAATATTCCTGTTGTCTGCTGCAAAAACATAAATATCGTGAGTTTTTACATCTTCAGCATTCAGGGTTTGGGCATTTTCTGCTGCGGCATCTAAATTTAATGGGAGCGAGTTCAATACTGTTTGACCTATCAGTGCTGATTTACAGAGTAAAAGAGAGAAAAGAAATAGTTTTTTCATGAATTTTCAATCGTCAAATATCATTCCAAATTTAAGGAAATAAACCATATTTAAGTGTAATAGAATTCAATCATGCCAATATGTATTGGTTTTGATTTAAGACAACAAAAAAAGTCCTTACGAATTTCGTAAGGACTCTTGAATTTTTATTCTTAGAAAAGAATTATTTTACTTTAAAAGTAACTCTTCTTGCTAATCTTCTAGCTTCTTCAGAATCTTTTTGGATTGATGTATCAGCACCAGCTGCAACAACATTTAATCTTGAAGATGCGATTCCTGCTTTTTCAAATATAGTTTTAACGTTAGTTGCTCTTGTATTTGACAATTTTTCATTGTACTCAGATTTCCCAACTTGGTCAGCATATCCAATAATATCTAAAGATGCTGATGGGTTTTTTCTTAAGTAAGTTAAAACTACATCTATTGCAGCAGTAGAGTTTTCAATTGGAGTCGATTTGTTGAAATCAAAATAAACGCTGTAATATTTATCGTTTATCATTTCTTTCATCACATCTTTATTTTCAACTACATTGTTTGTAACTGGTTTTTCTACGATAACTTGTTTTGAAGGCATGTTTTTTATTTGATTCTCAAGTTCAGCAATCTTGCTGTCGTAAGCAGAAAGATCAACATTTTGAGAAGTTACAGCCCAGTCAGCATGTTTAGTGTTTTTTCCTAAATAAACATTTAAACCAACAGTACCGTTAAATAGCAATCCTGAAAATCCTCTGTTTTCACCAATATAAGTACCATCAAAATTCAGATTTTGATCAGCATTTAAAATTGTAGAAAAATCTCCAGTTAAAGCCACTCTGTTTGATAATCTGATTTGTCCGGTTATACCAGCAATAAAATTACCCATTCTGTCTTTTACATGTAAATCTTTGTTTTCTAATTGAGCTACACCAAAACCAGCATGTGCCAATAAACCAAATGTATTGGTCCATGTTTCAAAATCCATGATGCGTCCTAAGTTAGCAACAGCCTGTAAATCTATTCTATAATATTTTGAATCAAAATCGATAGAGTTGTTTTTGGCTGTAAAACTATTGTATCCAAAATCAGCTTTCAAACCAAATTTGTTGTTAAACATATAACGAACCCCAAGATCACCTACCCAAGGACTTGGTGTGCTTGTAAAATAACCTGAAGTCATTGGACGTTGAGGTTTGTTTACCCCTCCGGCTAACTCAACAGACCACTTGTTGTAGTTGTTTGCAGTACTTTCTGTTTGTGCATTTACATGAATTAACCCTAATGCAAATGCCAGAGTCATAACAATTTTTTTCATTGTAATTTGAGTTTTAAAATTTTCCTCAAACAAACAAATTTATTGCCGCTCACATTAGCCACTAAAAGACATTAGAGTATCAAAATAAGGTAAATTTGTAAGACAAAAGCTATTTTGTATTCATCTCATTTTGAAAGTAATCGACAAATTGCCCCACATGAAGACCATCTGCTAAGCCGTGGTGTACATGAACAGACATGGCAATGGTTCGTTTTCCGGTTTCTGAAGTCATCATTTTTCCGAAAGAAATTTTAGGGCAGCTGTCTGGAAACGTATAGCTTCTGGCATGCGAAAGTGAAGTGAAATTCAACCAAGGAATAGCCGAAAAATGAATTAAATTATCATCATCAAAAGATCTTGTAAAAAGTCCGGTTGTGTTTTGAATACGCTTGATTTCTGCCAAAGCATTTTCTTTGAAGAGGGTAAGATCCGGATTGTATTCGATTAAAGAAAATCCGAAAGTTCCGTCTTCGCGGCCAATAGTCGCTGATGCATCGATACGATCGTTGATGTATATTTTATCTTCGGCAATTCTGTACTTAAAATTTTCAATTGCATTAACCGCAGTTAATGTTTTATGCAGATAGAAAATGAAAAAAGAAACATTTAGTTGTTTAGCTGTTTGATAGGCCTGAGTGCAGTCAATTTCGACAGTGGCACCAAAAAAAGGCTCGTCCATTTGTCTGAAATGTGCAAAATGTTCTTTTCTATTCCAGTTTTCTAAGTCTAAAAGTGTTTTCATTATAATAAATTATGAACAACTTCAGTGATTTTTTCAAATGAACTAAAGTGTTTGTGTTCAACTTTGTGATTGATTTTTTCGTGCTCCCAAGTGGTGTGAAACGGAATATGAACGGCATATCCTCCAATTTCTAAAACAGGCAGAACATCAGATTTTAATGAGTTGCCAATCATTAAAAACTCATTTGCCTGAATGTCTAAACGGCCCAAAAGTTTTTGATAATCGATTTGCTGTTTGTCTGACATTACTTCGATATGGTGAAAATAATGACCTAAACCAGAACGATGCAATTTACTGTGCTGGTCTTTTAAATCGCCCTTTGTTGCAACTACCAATTTGTATTTTCCGTGTAAGGCTTGTAACGTTTCTTCGATTCCGTCCAGAAGTTCGATTGGTTTTTCAAGAAGTTCTTTCCCGTATTGAATTATTTTTTCAATTACTTCTACCGGAATGGTATTGTTAGAAATATTCATTGCCGCTTCGATCATAGAAAGAATATAACCTTTTATTCCGTAACCGTACAAAGGCAGATTGGCGATTTCAATTTTGAATAATTCCTGCGAAATGCCTTGATGCGAAAGATAATCTTCCATCAAAGCGCAGAATTTATGTTCAGTCTCCTGAAAATAAGGCTCGTTTACAAATAAAGTATCATCTGCATCAAATGCGATTACTTTTAAGTTTGGTATTTTGCTTTTATGTAACATAAGTTTTTTGTTTCAAGTTTGAGGTTCTTTTTGTTTCAAGTTTTTGCCGCGAATTCCACTAATTTTCTTGAATTTTTTCACAGATTATTGAAAGTAAAATGATTTTTCAAATCTGCCAAATCTGCGTGATACCTTTGAATTTAATTCTTGGAAAACAGCCTTTTTAAAGAAATAGTTTTATCGTAAAAAGTAATTCGGATTCCGAAAAGCAGAATGATTCCGCCGAAAACCATTTGTAAAGTTATTTTTTCTTCTAAAAACAACCAAGCTAAAATAGAGGTAATCACCGCCTGACTCAATAAACTCAATGAAACCCTGGTTGCGCGCATGTGCTGTGTGGCATAACTAATAGAAAGCCAGGCGCACAATTGGCATATTACTGCCTGAAGCACCAATACGAACCAGCCTGTATTTGAAAATCCGGTGAAAGGTTCGTCTAAACTGTAGCACAAAATTCCCAAATATATACTGGAAGCCGTTAAACTGATAGTCATAAACGATAAAACATCGACTTCTGAAAGTACATTTTTGCTGACCAAAAGATAAATTGAATATAAAATTCCGGATAAAACGGCGAAAAGGAAAGCCTGATCGAAGTTTAAGTCAATAAAGAACTCAAAACCAACCAGAGTTATCATTCCAAATAAAGATACAATGGTTCCAATCCAGAAGTTTGTCGCGGGTTTTGATTTCAAAAAGAGAAAAGAACCAATTCCTACCCAAACCGGCGATAAATTGGTAAGCAGAGAAGCCTGCGTAGCGCTTGAATCCTGAATAGCAATATTCCAAACGGCAACATCTGAAGAAAATAATACACCGCAAAGAACTGCCAGAAGAGTAAATTTTAAATTAGGAATTTTAAAATTGCCGCTAAAAAGCACATAAGGCAGCAGCAAAATTACAGCAAAAAACATTCGGTAAAAAGCCGAAATTAATCCTGGAGTTAGACGTAATTTTACCAATATTGGAAATATCGAGATGCAGAGTATACCGCAGATTAATGCTAATCTTGGTTTGGTGAGTTTCATTTTTATTTATTTTTTCAAATTATTTTTTGGCTTATAGTTAAAAAAGAAAATTGCGTGAATCAGTTAATTTTTAACCGATTCACGCAATTTTATATCGTTTATAAAACTTTAGTTTACGGTTGATCCGTTTGGAGCATCAGCATCCGGGTTTACGAAAACTAATTTTCCTTCTGAGTTTGTTGTCATTAAAATCATTCCCTGGCTTTCAACACCGCGTAAAGCTCTTGGAGCTAAATTGGCCAAAACAGAAACACGTTTTCCAATGATTTCTTCTGGAGAAAAACTCTCTGCAATTCCCGAAACGATAGTACGAACGTCAATTCCAGTATCTACTTTTAATACCAAAAGTTTGTTTGCTTTTGGCATTTTTTCAGCTTCCAAAATAGTTCCGATACGAATATCCATTTTCGCAAAATCATCAAACTGAATTAAATCTTTTTGTGGTTCAGGCTGTTTGCTTTCAGCAATATTTGCGGTTTTTGTAGCTTCCAATTTATCTATTTGTTTTTGTATTTCTTCGTCTTCAATTTTAGCAAAAAGCAATTCTGCCTCGCCAATTTTATGTCCTGCCGGAATTAAATCTGAATTTTCAGAAATATCATTCCAGCCTAATTTTTTATCAATTATGATATCTTTTGCATCGCGATTTTTCTCTTTCAAAAATTTACTGAATCCTTCAAAATGCTCTTTAAGATCACCTAAATTTAATATTTTAGAAAGTTTAGCAGCAGTAAAAGGTAAAAAGGGTTCTGCCAAAACGCTCAACGCAGCAGCAATTTGCAAAGCGACATACATCTGCGTTTTTACACGCTCAGGATTGTCTTTCATTACTTTCCAAGGCTCTTCGTCAGCAAGATATTTGTTTCCTAAACGGGCAACATTCATCAATTCGCCTAAAGCTTCACGGAATCTATAACGCTCAACTGAACTAGAAATTACAGCAGGATATGCTTTTAATTCGTTTAATGTTGCTTCGTCAATTTCTGTAAATTCATTTGGCGTTGGAATAACACCATCGTAATATTTGTTGGTTAAAACCACAACACGATTCACGAAGTTTCCAAAAATGGCAACCAATTCGTTGTTATTTCTCGCCTGGAAATCTTTCCAGGTAAAATCATTATCTTTTGTTTCCGGCGCGTTAGATGTTAAGGCATAACGCAATACATCCTGCTTATCCGGGAACTCTTCTAAATATTCGTGTAACCAAACTGCCCAGTTTTTTGAAGTAGAAAGCTTGTTTCCTTCTAAATTCAAAAATTCATTTGCCGGAACATTGTCTGGTAAAATATAGCTTCCTTCGGCTTTTAGCATCGCCGGGAAAATAATACAGTGAAAAACAATATTGTCTTTCCCGATAAAGTGAACCAGTTTCGTTTCTTCATCTTTCCAATATGGTTCCCAGTCTTTTCCTTCGCGTGCAGCCCATTCTTTAGTAGAAGAAATGTACCCAATAGGCGCGTCAAACCAAACGTATAATTTTTTTCCTTCGGCACCTTCAACCGGAACGTCAATTCCCCAATCAAGGTCACGTGTAACAGCACGAGGCTCTAGTCCGCCGTCGATCCATGATTTTACCTGTCCATAAACATTCGGTTTCCAGTCGTTTTTATGACCTTCTAAAATCCATTTTGTTAAGAAATCAGAATAACGGTCTAAAGGTAAAAACCAGTGTTTTGTTTCTTTTAAAATTGGAGTTTCACCCGTAATGGTAGATTTTGGATTAATTAAATCCGTCGCATTCAAAGTCGACCCGCAATTTTCGCACTGATCGCCATAAGCTCCATCATTACCACATCGTGGACAAGTTCCAACCACAAAACGATCAGCTAAAAACTGATCTGCCTTTGCATCGTACAATTGTTCGGTTACTTCTTCAATAAAATCACCATTATCATACAGTTTTCTAAAAAAATCCTGAGCCGTATCATGATGAATTTTAGCCGAAGTTCTTGAATAATTGTTGAATGAAATTCCGAAATCAGCAAATGATTTTCTGATAATTCCGTCATATTTGTCAATAACTTCTTGTGGTGTAATTCCTTCTTTTTTGGCTTTCATCGAAATTGCAACTCCGTGTTCATCGCTTCCGCAGATAAATGCTACATCTTTTCCTTGCAATCTTAAATATCTCGAATATATATCTGCAGGCACGTAAACCCCCGCCAAATGCCCAATATGAATTGGTCCATTAGTATAAGGTAATGCCGCCGTGATCGTATATCTCTTTGGATTCTGTATCATATTTCAATTTTATTGAGTGCAAAAATAAGCAATAGAATTGAGATTTTGTTATTACGCAGAGATTCGCACGCAATTTCGCAGAGCCGCACGAAGAAAAACACAGAGATTCGCTAAGTTTTTTTAAGTAAATCGAATTAATCTCGCAAAGGAGCAATTCAAAAAACTTTGTGTGACTTCTCCCAGAGTCTCGGGATCGCTCAGTCTGACAAAAGAATAAACCTTTGCGACTCTGCGCCTTTGCGAGATTATTTCGCCCAAACAATAAAAAGCTCTTTGAATCTCCCTGAAAAGCTCTTTGAATCTCCGCGTTAAAACCTAAAATAGAACCAGTTTAAACTAGCATTCGCCCTAAAATCTTCGGAATATATTTTGCAATCTTTGTAACCGAAAAAACAAATTTTATGAGCAAGACAAAACTAATTATCAATAAAAACGGATCTATCAAAATTGAAGGTGATTTTGAAATCATGGATCCGGAAGGAACTCTATACGGTTTACAAGGAAGAGCTGCACTTGGACTTTGCCGCTGCGGATTATCTGCAAACAAACCATTTTGCGATGGCGGACACAGAAATAACTTCGAACACGATTCTGTTGCGTTTGATTTACCTCCAATGAAAACAAACTAAGATTTTGTTTTGATTAAAATATAAAAGCTGCATTTTCTCGATGCAGCTTTTTTCATATGTAAAGTTCTCCTTTCATCGTAATAATTGAAGAACCGCCAACTAAAATATCTTCTTCACGGTTCATAACTTCAATCAGCGAAGCTTGTTTTAATTTTACGCCTTGGAGAATTTTGTATTCCTTTTCGGATTTAGTGAATTTCTTTTGCGTTAAAAAACCAATTAAAGGACCTGCCGCTGTTCCTGTTGCCGGATCTTCGTTAATGCCGATTATTGGATTGAAAAATCTGGTTTCGACTATATGTTCCTGACCTTCATCAACAATAGTGAAACAATAAAAACCTTCAAAATTATATTCTTTTGAGATTTCAATTAAGAGTTGATTGTCTGGAACAAAACTGTTTAATAATTGACTATTTTTTATAGGAACCATCGTGTGTGCAACTTCTGTTTTAACTACCGTTGGTACAAAAGCATTTACATCCAGATCTTCAATTTTTAAGCCCAGAGCTACCGCAATTTTATATGTTGGAATTTCTTGTTTAATAACTGCCGATTTTTGATGCATTTGAACCACAGGATAAAAAGTAACAGGGTCAAAGCTTACTGTTACAGGTATCGCCGAATGTTTCATGATTACAAAGGGCTCGCTTTCGTTTTGTTCCTCAAAAATCGGCATTCCTTTTAGCAAAGCACCGCAGACTGCGCCTAATAAATTATGTCCTGCACCGTCGATTTCGATTCCCGTTGGGGTAAACGAACGTACGTTTAAAGCTTTTTGTGCTGTTGAATAATAAACAAAAGAAGTTTCAGAATAACCAAACTCTTTAGAGATATTATGATAAGTTTCTAAATCTAAGTTGCCATCAGTAAAAACCACAGAAAGCGGATTTCCTTTATAACTTTCGTTTGAAAATACATCTAAAACGTAATATTCTAATGTTTTTCTTTGTCTCATTCCTTTTTTTTTAGCTTTTAAACGGAATAAAGTTACAGTTTATAAAATATCAAAGCAACAACCTTTACAACATTCGTTTTCCCTCAGCGCTAAATTTTATTGCTTTTTCCAATCTTGCAAGTCTGGTTTTTTCTTGTTTGGCGCTCATAATCACATGTATTATTACTTTTCTGTATGATGGTGCCTGATTGCTAAAATATTCCCAAGCTGTTTTATGGGCTTTAAATTGTTTTTCAAGTTCGGAATCAAGAATATACGTTTCGTTTTCATGGCAGTAAATTTTAGATCTTTCTTCAGATCTTAGTTCGAAAGCTTTTATGCCTGCTTCTTTCATCAATCCGGCTTTTGTAAGCTCTTCGACTTTTTTAATGTTGATGGCACTCCAAATGCTTGATTTTTTTCTCGGCGTAAAGCGTATTGTATAACTTTCTTCGTCAATAGATTTTCGAACGCCGTCTATCCAGCCAAAACAAAGTGCCTGATCTACAGATTCTGACCAGGACATAGAGGGCTTTTTGCTATTCACTTTATAAAAACCTACTAAAAGCTCGGTTTCTTTTGTGTGATGCTTTTCTAACCATTCTCTAAAATTTTCTTGTGTTGCGAAAAAGGTTGGGTTCATTATTGCAAAGTTGTTTTATTCGTTTAATTCTTTCCAGCAAACCTGTATTTCTCGTTCTACTTCTTTTTGCAATTTTGGAAGTTCATTTATAATCCAATGCTGGCTTTCTTTGGTTAAATAATATTGGTTTTGGCTGAGTTTATAGTTCATGGCGCTAATAATTATCTCAATCATTTCATTAGTTTCCGATGTTCCGTTTGCAAAATTAGGTCCTACTAAATATTTTAAAAGTTCTTTTTCATATTGTGGTTTATAATACAAAATATGACTCACTATTGGTAAATAGAAATAAAAAACATTGTTTGTATTAGATCCGTATTGTATTTTATGGAATTCATCAATTAAAACATCGGCCTCTGAATTTGTTGTTTCAGAGTTTAATTTGGCCAGTAACTCAAGAGTTCTTTTCGCACTTGGAACTATGTTTTCCATTCTTTTTAAACTGGAAAAAGCTTCTTCAAATTCTATGTTAGATTCTCTTCTATTCCCTTTAAAAAGTTCCATTTGTCTGCTTGCTTAATTTTGATTTTCTATAAAAATAACAGCCAAAATATACTATTAAGAGATAAGGAGAATAAAAAATATAAAACAGAATTGCTTTTAACGGCCATCCAATTCCCATTCTGCTGGAATCTAATGTTTTTACGCGGTCTAAATTTTCGGCAGTAACATTTTTCAGCCTTTCAGCTTCGGTCAAAAGATTGGAATCATAGCCATAATGAGAAAGCAAAAGCTCAATTGAAAAATGAGACCACCATGCCATAATCAATACTAAAGAGAATGTTATGGCGATGGAGGTTATGAGATAGGAAATGAAAAGCATTTTTAAATCGCGCTTATACAATTTGTTTAATAGTAGTATAGGCGAAATAACTAAAATAATCAAAAAAGCAAACTTTATGGCTGTATTTAAATCTTCCATTTTTTAATATAGATTACAAAGGCATTTTATATTGCTAATAATTTATAAAAGTAGAATAAAAACAGAAAGATAAATCGTACTTAGTTTAATTTTTGGTTAGTAAATTTGTTATTTATTCAAAGACTACTTTTTTATTGCTTTTAGGTATTTTAACAATGTGGTATGGCTGTGTTATCACAGTAGCAATGCCTCCTGGTTTTAACTGTTCTACCTTAATGATTATGCGATTACGGGTTTCGGTAATTTTGGTAATGTCAATAGAATAACCTCCATAATTGCGTATCTGATCAAAAACAGCAATTACCTGATATTTTGTAAAATCGATGTTAGTATCAGGAAAAATCGTATTTGCAGGCAAAAGAAGATTCATTTTAGAAAGTACATTGTTCCATGTAGCTTGGTCTTGTATAACTAAATTAGCTTTTGGATTGCTGTTTTCTCCATTGTAAAAATCGCCCTTAATAATTTCGGTGTACGTTACATTTGATGAATCTTGGTCTGAGTCGTCGCGATTGCAGCTCACGAAAGCAAGCAAAATGATGAAAATAAAAAAAATCTGTTTCATGGTTTTAGTTAATTAGGATTTGTTGTAAAATGCTATTTATTAAACAGATGCTATTTTTTTAAATGGTTGCGTGACCGATAAACTTATTTCTGACTGCAATTAATCTTCACCACCACTTAAATCTTCGATGATAGTTTTTTGCGCCTCTAAAATTTCCTGATATTTTAAAAAATGATAATCTTTATTCTTCTCATATATCCATTTCCCTTTTGTAAAATCATAACACATTCTATCTCTAAGTCTTCGCAATTCAAACAACAAAAGGTCATTACTTTTTCCTTTGTCTTTGAAACTGAACAATCCTTCTATGGCGGCTAAAACAGTAATGGAAGCACTGATAACTAAAACATAGTTCCCAGGATCAAATTTTTCATCTTCGTTTAATATTTTCCAGCCTGTAAGTACCGTAACAGTTGCACCTGCAATAAAAACTATAATTTTTGTTGCTCGGTAAAGCAGTAAGTAAATATTCTTTTTTCTTTTAATACTATTAATTCTTTCTTCAATATCACTATATAAAAGATCTTTTTTCAGTTCCTTGATTTTCATAGTTTTTTGTTTTTTGTAATTATTTGGTATACAAGTGTATAAATAAAATAAAACTAATTACTAAGTATTTACACTGGTTTTTTGAAAACAGAATTCGATTTTATTCTGCTTTGGGAGAGAAACATAAAAACATTTCTATTTGTATCATTATTTCCCCGAAATTTGCCTCATAAAGTAATGAAGAATAGGAATCATGGCAAAAGGACCTCAAAAAAATACAAAAAACAAGGCTTTGCATACCAAGCTGCTCAATAAGAAAAAAGCCAAAGTTCAAGAAGAGAAAAAAGCGCATGCCTTACGCTTGAAAGCTTTGGTGGCAAAAATGAATGAAAAAAAGAATAACAACGAGTCTGATGTTATTTAAATCAAAATGAATTTCTTTTCTGTTTTTATTTAACTGAAATTTGCAAAGCAAATCTCAAAACAAAACAAAATGGAGGAATTCGGTAGAATAATAGTTTCGGAAACGGCAATGAAAAGTGAAAATCCGCAGGATGTCATTCACTCTAATATTTCGGTAATCAACTTAATGCGAGAAGAAGGTGTAGACGATGAGTTTATTCACGAAGATGCACTTACGAGTTACTATCTTGATTATTACTATTCGCAATATGCCGAAGGAAACTTTTCGCAGTTTGTTTACAACTCAGGCTGGAACAAAGAACTAAATGAACTTATCGAAGAAGGTCTGGCTTTAATTGGTGCCGAAAAACATTTAGAATTGTTTCAGGAACAAAGCAAAAAAGTAAGATTAATGAGTAATATAAAACTGGGTAAATTCCTGAAAGGGAAATTAGAAGGCGTAAATCCGGTTCGCGATTCGTTGAATAATGATACTTTTTTTGAATTAGAAGAAAACTTAGCGAAACTAAATGCTGAGTTTTTAAAAAACCATCCCGATTTTGAAGTGCTTTCTGTAGACGATATGTTTGCGGTTTTGGAGGAATTTGTTGGACATGAGATAAAACGTGCTTAAGGTTTTTTAACCGCAAAGTTTGCTAAGAGGGACGCAAGGCACGCAAAGAGTTTTGTTTTAATCTCGCGAAGTTTTTAACTCCAGTATTGTTAGGCTGAGCGAAGTCGAAGCCACGCAAAGTGATTCAGCGAACGTGGGCTTCGACTTCGCTCAGCCTGACAATGTGAAGAAAATATCCTGCGATAAATTTAATTCCATAAATATTTGTTTTTGAATTAATTACCTTAATTTTAGTTCTGTATAAATATTGATTATTTATGGAAGAACTAACGCATGTCAAATCAATAATAGGAATTATTCTGGGATTGAGTTTAACGCATCTTATCAAGGGATCAGTAATTTTTATTCAGCATCCGGGTCGTAAGAAAATCTACTTTGTGCATTCCCTCTGGGTATTTTATGTTTTCTTAATGCTCATTCATTTTTGGTGGTGGGAGTTTAATCTTAAATTAATCCACGAGTGGTATTTTGCTGATTATTTTTTCATCATCTGTTATATTTTGGTTTATTATTTACTCTGTGCTATTCTTTACCCCGATGATTTAGCAGATTATACCGGATATGAAGATTATTTTTATTCTCGCAAGAAATGGTTTTTTTCTATACTGGCTATAAGTTTTATCGCTGATATAATCGATACGGCAATTAAAGGCGGCGATTACTTTTTATACAATCAAACCGAATATTTTATTCGGGTTATAAGCCATGTTGTATTATGTTTGGCCGCAATAAAAATCAATAATAAAGTGTTTCACAGTATTCTGGTATTGCTTTTTATTGTTTATGAACTTTCTTATATATTGAGATTGTTTAATGTGGAATAAAATAAAATGCAGCATTAACTAATGCCTTCAGCTGCCCTTTTTTCAGATATAAATTGGTTCAGGAAAGAGATATTTTGCTTTTGGCAGAAAGATTTTCCGTGTTTTTAAAAACAAGCGAATTGCGGGAATTGTTAGTGGAATATAAATAAATTAAGAACTTTTTTAAAATTTTGATTTTATTTAAAAAGCTTACTAAGAATATTTTATATTTGAGAGCCCCTAATTTTAAAATCAAAACCAATGAAAATTAATTCCTACTTAATTCTCAGTGGCATTTTTCTATTTTTATCCTCTTGCGGAAAAAGTGAAAAACAGATCATTGACGAGAACGCTCCATCGCTGGCCGTTCAAACAGAAACTCCTAAAGCAGTTGAAAGACTGATTTTTAAAAAAAGTGAATATATAGTTCCTTCAGACGAATTAAATTTGGGTCTGCTGAAGAAAACAGCTGAAAACCTACAAATCAAGTATGAGGCAATTAAAACAGAAGATGTAAGTTCGATTCGGTATAACGATTCGGTCACTTTTTTTGTTATTTCGGTTATTAATAAAAAAGCCAAAGTAAAATCAGCCGAGGAAAATCTTGGAAATTATTACGAACGAAAATACGTTTTTGTCAATAATGAAGATGGAAAAGTTCTGGCTCAGGAAACAGATAATAATCTTGGTTATTATGAAAATGAAGGTTTAAGGGTTGCCAAAACGTACATTCTAAAAGATTTACTTCATTTAAATGAAAAAACACCTGCAATTGCTTTTAGTACAGAAGTATATTCGAGCAGCAGGGTGGTAATGTATTCTGAAGAAAAATTTACAATCGTAACTTTTGACGGAAATAGAATAAAGAAAATTTTATACGAATATCCAATTCGTTCTGCAAATGGAGATTCTAACGGAGGAGGAACTTATCAAATAGAAACCCTGGAAACCGGAATTAGTATTTCGGATATGAGTACAAATGGTTTTAGTGATTTATTGGTTTCTAAAATCTACTCTTATGAAGAATCAGCCGAAGAAGATTTGGAAAATGATATTCAGCAAAAAAGCGATTTAAAAGTCAAAAAAGAATTTCAAAGATTAAAATTTGACGGAAAAAACTACTCATTTAAAAAAGACGATCGCAACCGATTTTTGTAATTTCGCATCAAAAACTTAAAAAATGTGTAAAAAACTACTTTTTGTTCTCTTGATTCTGCCTGTTTTCTTGTTGGCTCAGGAAAAACAAAAAGAAACAGCTGATAATGTAACCCGCTATTTTTATGACGACAAGATTGTTTCGGTTGCCATTTGGTATGGTGAAGACAAAAAAGCGGACAGTTCTAAAACCTATTATCCGAACGGAAAATTAAACGAAGTTTTTTATTTTGACAAAGACGGGAAAAAAGACGGCGATTGTTTTCAGCTGAACAAACAAGGCGAAAAACTCGTAACATGGAATTTTGCACATGGAAAAATGACCGGAAGAACAGACCATAAACTTCCGTTTAATAAAGACCAGGAGGAAACCGTTAAAAAAGCATTAAAAATGCTGACAGACATTAATGCGAAAACCAACTTCAATCCCACAAGTATTAATGATTTGTATAATCGTGGCGTTTTGAGTGTAAGGCTTGGCAATAATACTTTGGCAATTGAAGATTTAAAAAAGGTAGAATTTGCTATTGACAAAGATCCCAAAAACAAGAACCTGACTCTTTCTGATACTGCTCAAAAGAAAATGGCAGTTTTTAGAAGTAAACTTTATGACCGATTAGCAAGCATTTATGCTTCGCTGGAAATGGAAGCTTTTGCGTTTCACTATTATCATAAAGCAATTAAGAACGCGCCCAATGATTATCGCATTTTATACAATTTTGCAACATTGTTGCAACATCGAAAAGCGTATGATTTGGCGCGTTATTATTTAGAGAAAATTATAATTGAAAAACCCAATCATGCCCACGCATACTGGGGACTCGCCAGGTTATTCAGTGATACGGGCGAATATGAAAAAGCATTTGAGAATGTCGAAAAGGCGTTTCAATCTGAAAGTGTTATTATTGAAAGAACAACGGGTTACGGAGGCCGAGACTTAAAAACTACCCGAGGTTTAATTTATCATAAACTGGGAGAATCTGATAAAGGAATTGCTGATCTAAAAGCGGCATTAGAGATGGATAAAAACAATTCGTTTGCCATGAAAAATCTCGGTATTATTTACCTCGATCAGCAAAAATATGACGAAGCCTGCAAGTTATTTCAAAAAGCAAAGGAACTCAATTATACGCTGGTGTATGATGAATCCGATTTGGATATGCTTTTAGAAAATGCCTGCAGTAATATTCAACCAGACCGTATAGTTAAAAATAAGCCTTTCGTTTTTCCAAATCCGGCAAAAACAACCATTTCTGTAGAAAACTATAAGTCTAAAAACTTTGATTTTGAATTGTTTAATTTCGAATCAAAATCGGTTTTAAAGGGAAAAACCAGCGACGGAAGTATAAACATCATCTCGTTAGATTCCGGATTTTATGTTTTAAAAACTACAATTGGCGATGTTGTAGAAACTTTTAAAATTATAAAAGAATAGGTGATATAAAGTAAATGCTCTGCCAGGAGTAAAATGTTGATCACAATTTGTAGGTAATCTTAGCAAACATTTCCTTAAATTTGCTTCCGTTATAAAAAAATACAATAGTTATAAAAATCAAGCTATGTTACAAATCGCATTTATTAGAGAAAATCAGGAGAAAGTAATCAAGGCTTTAGCAAAACGAAATATCGATGCTAAAAGCGTTGTTGAAGAGGTGGTGCAATTAGACGAAAATCGTCGCGCAGCCCAAGTGGAATTAGATAATACTTTAGCTGAATCTAATAAATTGTCCAAAGATATAGGCGAATTAATGAAGGCTGGAGAGAAAGCTAAAGCAGCAATCTTAAAAGAAAAAACTGTTACGTTAAAAGAAAAAAGCAAAGAACTTGGAGAAAAAGCAGAGGCTTTGGCTGTTGAGTTAACAAATAAATTATACACGCTGCCAAATCTTCCGGCTGATATTGTTCCTGAAGGAAAAACTCCAGATGACAATTTGAATGTTTTTGAAGAAGGTGATATTCCGGTTTTACACGAAGGCGCACAGCCTCACTGGGAATTGGTTAAAAAATACGATATCATCGATTTTGAATTGGGAGTGAAAATTACAGGTGCCGGTTTTCCTGTTTACAAAGGAAAAGGGGCTCGTTTACAGCGTGCCTTAATCAATTATTTTTTAGATAAAAATACGGCTGCCGGATATAATGAAGTTCAGGTTCCGCATTTGGTAAACGAAGCTTCAGGTTACGGAACGGGACAATTGCCGGATAAAGAAGGGCAGATGTACCACGCCGGAGTTGATGATTTATATTTGATTCCAACGGCTGAGGTTCCGGTTACAAATTTGTTCCGTGATGTTATTTTAAACGAAAGTGAGCTTCCGATTTTACATACGGCTTATACGCCTTGTTTCCGTCGTGAAGCAGGTTCTTACGGAGCACACGTTCGCGGATTAAACCGTTTACATCAGTTTGACAAGGTCGAAATTGTACGTGTTGAGCATCCGGATAGTTCATATGCAGCACTTGACGGAATGGTAGAACATGTAAAAAACATTCTGCAGGAATTAAAATTGCCATATAGAATTTTACGCCTTTGCGGAGGTGATATGGGGTTCACATCGGCTTTGACTTATGATTTTGAAGTGTTTTCAACAGCTCAGGATCGCTGGTTAGAAATTAGTTCTGTTTCTAATTTTGAAACTTTCCAGGCAAATCGTTTGAAATTGCGTTTCAAAGACAAAGACGGAAAAAACCAATTGGCACATACATTAAACGGAAGTTCGTTAGCATTGCCAAGAGTTTTGGCCGGAATTTTAGAAAATTACCAAACACCGGAAGGAATCGTAATTCCAGAAGTTTTACGTCCATACTGCGGATTTGATATAATTGACTAACTTTAGTATATAGTTTACAGTCGCAGTTTACAGTCTCACGTTAATTTCACTAATTACTGAAACTGTAAACTGCGACTAACACTAAAAACTGTGACTGAACACTGAGACTGAGAACCGCGGCTAAAAAGAACTGAAATATGAAAAACATCTTTATCTATATCGTTTTGTTGTGGTCTGGTCTTGCGTTCTCTCAAAACGAACAGTTAGCAAATAATTACTACGATAAAGGCGATTTCGAAAAAGCTAAAATTATTTACGAAGATCTTTTAAAAAGCTCGCCGTCTAATACTCAATATTTTTTGCGAACCATAGATTGTTATCAGCAATTACAGCAATTTGATATTGCCGAGAAAACAATTCTGGAACGTTACAATCGTTACAAACAAGGTGTTTTTCTGGTTGAATTGGGATACAATTATCAATTACAGAAAAACGAATCTAAAGCCAAAAGTTACTACGAACAGGCAATCGAAAAAATAAAAACCAATCCGAATGATGTATACGGAGTTGGAAATGCTTTCGAAAAAAAGGTTTTGCTGGAATATGCTTTAAAATCATATCAGACAGCAATGCAGGTGCAGCCGAATTACAATTTCAATTTCCAGATAGGAATGTTGTACGGTCAGTTGGGAAAAACAGATTTGATGATCGACCTTTTACTGACAGAATCTTATAATAACCAGCAAAATGCCAATTTAATCCAAATGCAGCTTGCTCGTTTTATGAACGGGGAAACGGACAATACGGCTTTTAAAGATGCGATGCGAAAAGCATTGATCTTAAGAACACAGAAAGATCAGGACGTTTTTTGGAACCATTATCTGAGCTGGTTTTATGTACAGCAAAAAGAGTTTGGAAAAGCATTCATTCAGGAAAAAGCTATTTATAAACGCGAACCGGAATCTTTAATCAGTATTGTAAATTTGAGTCAGTTTGCATTGAATGAAGATGATACTGAAACGGCCGAAGAAATTCTGAATTTTATTCTGTTAAACACAAAAGACCGTGATTTACTTATTCAGAGTAATGCCAGCTTAATGGAGATTAAAATTGATAAGGCACAGGAAAAAGATTATCCGGCTATTACAAATGAATTGCAGCAATTACTGGTTACTTATGAAATAAATCCTTTTACCTTATCTTTGCAATTAATTCAGGCGCATTTTCTGGCTTTTAATTTAAAAAAGACAGAAGAGGGCAAGGCAGTTGTAAAAAAGGCACTGGAATTAAATTTAAACCCGTATCAACAGGCAGATGCCAAAATGGAACTGGCAGATATTTTGCTTTTAGAAGAAAAATTCAATCAGGCATTGATTTATTATTCGCAGATTCAACTGGATTTAAAGAATGACGTCATGTCGCACGAAGCCAGTTTAAAAGCCGCAAAAACAAGTTATTTTAAAACTGATTTTGAATGGGCCTTAAAACAATTTAAAGAATTAAAATCGGCAAATACACAATTAATTGCCAACGACGCTCTTGAATATTTTTTACTGATAAATGACAATACCGCAGCCGATTCGACACAAACGGCATTAAAGCAGTTTGCAAAAGGTGATTTTTTACTTTATCAAAATAAGAAACAAGAAGCAGTTACGCAGTTTCAGAATATTCTAAAAACCTTTAAAGGACAGGAAATTGAAGCTGTAACATTGTTGCGTTTAGGCCAAATATATGAAAGTCAGAAAGATTATGCTTCTGCTTTAAGTCAATACCAGCAGATCATAGACAATCACAGCGATGGGATTTATGTGGATGAAGCGCTGTTTTTTTCGGCAGAAATTTACAACGACGAATTAAAAGATACAGAAAAGGCAAAACCTTTGTATGAAAAGGTAATTTTTAATCATCAGGATAGTATTTACTTTGTTGATGCCAGAAAAAAATACCGGGAATTGAGAGGGGATAAGAATTTATAGTTTGGTTTAACCGGTTATTCGTTTAACCGTTTAACCGAATTAATGATTAAACAATAGAATTAGTAATAGGATGATTTGTGTTCAAGAATCTAAAACCTTAGAATCTTAGAGCCTCAGAATCTCAGAACCTTTAAAAAAAATGATTATTTACAATATTACAACCAATATACACGAGAGCGTTCACGACCAATGGTTAAAATGGATGCAGGAAAAACATATTCCGGAAATCCTGGCAACGGAGAAATTCTCTTCGGCACGAATTGTTAAGGTTTTGGTGGAAGAAGAAATGGGCGGGATTACTTATTCAGTTCAATACACAACCGACAGCAAAGAAACTTTAGAAAAATATTACATCGAAGACCAGCCGCATTTTGACAGAGAAGCATTAGAGTTATTTGCAGATAAAATGCTTTCTTTTAGAACAGAGCTTGAGGTTATTTCTGAACATTAATTTTAGTTTTCAGTCTCGGTTTTCGGCCTCAGTTTTTACTTAAAAGTCTATTGTGGAAATTCGATTTCAAACTAAAGAGGAAAGCAATAAACAGCAGCAAGAAGATTTTTTGAAGTTAACTAAAGTAGAAAGATTTTTTATAGTTTTTTACGTTTAAGCGAACGTATTAGCAGATTTCCAGTAAAGAACAAAGTAGATAAAAACAAGGATAATTTTCAGATTGTCATCGAGCCAAGAAAAAAATAAATATTGTGTCTTTGTGTCTTTGTGGCAAAAAAAGCATAAAAAGCAAAAATAAATCCTTGAGTCTTTGACCCTTCACAGCAAAAAGAATACTTTTGCGCCCTCGCGGCAAAACAAGAAAGATAAAATGGAAAAAGTAAAAGCCAAAAAACATTTAGGACAACATTTTCTTAAAGACGAAAGTATCGCCAAAGCAATTGCAGATACTTTAAGCTTAAAGGGATATGATGAGGTTTTAGAAATAGGACCAGGGATGGGTGTGTTGACTAAGTATTTGCTTGAGAAGCCAATAAATACACACGTTATTGAAATTGACACAGAATCTGTGGTGTATTTAGGCGAAAATTATCCAAAATTAAAAGATCAGATTATCTCTCAGGATTTTCTGAAATACAATATTAATGAAGTGTACAAGGATAAGCAATTTGCTATAATTGGAAACTTTCCCTATAATATTTCAACTCAAATTGTTTTTAGAACATTAGAGTTTAGAGATCAGATTCCGGAGTTTTCCGGAATGTTTCAAAAAGAAGTTGCAGAGCGAATCTGCGAGAAAAAAGGATCAAAAGCTTACGGAATCTTATCCGTTTTAGCCCAGGCCTTCTATGATACTGAGTATTTGTTTACTGTAGACGAAAATGTTTTTATTCCTCCGCCCAAGGTCAAGTCGGGTGTGATGAAAATGACCCGAAAGGAAGACTATAGCCTTCCATGTGGTGAGAAGTTATTTTTTACCGTTGTAAAAACGGCTTTTCAGCAAAGACGAAAAACATTACGTAACAGTTTGAAAACATTAAATTTATCAGATAAACTGCGAGAAGACACTATCTTTGATAAACGTCCCGAACAGCTAAGTGTTGACGAATTTATTGTTTTGACTCAAAAAATAGAAGCCGATGGAGTTCAAAGTTAGCAAAGAATTTATCCACCAATTAGAGGAACATATCGTTAAGAGAAATGACAATGAACTTGAAATTTTACTTAACGACCTTCACCATGCTGATATCGCCGAAATCCTGGATGAGCTGGATTTTGATGAGGCAACTTATATCTTCAAGGTTTTAGATAGTGATAAAACAGCCGAAATTCTTCTTGAACTAGAAGAAGATCTGCGTGAAAATATCTTAAGCCGACTTTCGCCTAAAGAGATTGCAGAGGAGCTTGATGAGCTGGAAACAAATGATGCTGCCGACATTATCGCAGAACTTTCGCAGGAAATCAAAGCAGAAGTTATCTCGGAATTAGTCGATGTTGAGCACGCAAAAGATATTGTCGAGTTACTTCGTTATGACGAAAACACGGCGGGTGGTTTGATGGGAAAAGAGCTTGTAAAGGTCAATGAAAACTGGAACGTTCTTACCTGCGTGAAAGAAATGCGAATTCAGGCAGAAAATGTATCCAGAGTGCATTCTATTTATGTGGTTGATGATGAAAACCGCTTAAAAGGCAGGTTATCGCTAAAGGATTTATTGACTTCTTCAACCAAAACTCAAATTGGTGATGTTTATATCCGAAAACTAAATTTTGTAAACGTAGATACCGAAGATGTTGAGGTAGCGCGTATCATGCAGAAATACGACTTAGAGGCAATTCCGGTGGTAGATGAGCTTGGACGATTGGTTGGAAGAATTACAATTGATGATATCGTAGATGTAATTAAAGACGAAGCCGATAAAGATTACCAGTTAGCGGCGGGTATTACACAAGACATCGAAACGAATGACAGTGTTTTAGAATTAACAAAAGCACGTCTGCCTTGGCTTTTAATAGGGATGGTAATCGAGATTGTGGCTTCTTTTGTTTTAAAAGACAATGAAACTGCTTTTCAGAAATATTCAACCTTAATTATTTTTGTGCCTTTACTTTCGGCTACAGCGGGAAATATTGGAGTTCAGGCATCGGCAATCGTTGTTCAGGGTTTAGCAAACGGAACTCTGAAAGAATTCAGCCGAAGCTATTTCAGCAAAGAGATTACCGTTTCTATGATTTCCGGAAGTATCATTTCCCTGCTTTTGCTGGGTTATCATTCACTTATGTACCAGCAGTATTTAGTTGGAATAGCCATTTCTATTTCTATGATCGTGGTTATTATGTTTGCTGCAACTTTAGGAACTTTAGTACCGCTTTTTCTGCATAAAAATAAAATAGATCCCGCAATTGCTACAGGTCCCTTTATTACTACAACTAATGACGTATTTGGAATTATGCTCTATTTTGGAGTTGCCAAATTGATTCTTGGGTTTTAATTTTTGCCACAAATTAATAGATTACAGTGATTTAAAATCCTTAAAATCTGCGTAATTTACAGCCGAAAAACAGGCTGTTAACAAGTCCAGAAATAAATTAAAACCAAGCAGGATGAAAGTACACATTATAGGAGGAGGAAACCTCGGGGTTTCTATTGCCTTGGGAATTGCAAAATTTTCAAAAAACAATCAAGTTACCGTAACAAGAAGAAACATAGCCAGTATTCAATATTTAAACGAATATGGAATTACAGTTTCTAATGACAATAAACACAATATTCAGGAAGCGGATGTAGTGATCTTGACTATAAAGCCGTATCAGGTAGATACTGTTTTGGCAGAGATTCTTCCGGTTATTCAAAATAAAACCATTGCTTCGGCAGTAAGCGGCTTGTCTTTGGATATTCTTCAGTCGAAAACCAATAACGAATATCCGGTTGTGCGTATTATGCCAAACATCGCGGCGCAGTTTGGAGAATCGGCAACATGTATTTCTTTTCCGGAAAAAGACCGTGAAAAAGCTTTGCCAATTGTAGATCTGTTCCAGGATTTAGGAACAGCTCCTGTAATCGATGAAAAATTAATGGATGCAGCGACAGTTTTAGGTGCTTGTGGTACTGCGTATGCTTTACGATATATTCGTGCCTCTATGCAGGCCGGAATTGAGATTGGGTTTGATTCAAATACTGCTTTGGCAATTGCCGCACAAACAGTAAAAGGAGCTGCAAAAATGTTATTAGAAGAAAAAGTGCATCCGGAACAATTAATCGACCGCGTAACAACTCCTCAGGGATGTACAATCGTTGGTTTGAATGAAATGGAACATAACGGTTTTAGTTCTTCTTTGATTAAAGGAATTAAGACCTCTTTGAAACAAATAAAAGGCTAAGATTTTAAAATTTCAAATATTAAAATTCCAAATTCCAATTCCTGAGTTGGGATTTGGGATTTTTTGTTTTTGGAATTTAATAACGTGTTCTTGAGCAATAATCGATTAGGAAAGAAATATTATCTTCATTTATTAAATCTTTGAACTTCATTCTGTGATAATCTAACCCCAATTTTTCAATTTTAGTGCTGTCAATTTTATGATTTTTATCGATCACCCATTTTACAAAGACTAATGAATCTATGTTGCGAAGAGCAGGACCAGTACTTTTTGCATCTAGTTTGTGGCAAGCGGCACAATTAGCATTGAATATTTCTTTTCCTTTATATTCGTTTTCTTCTAATTCAGGACTTGATGTTCCACAAAAATAAACAGGAATTTTATAATTCGGATCAGGAGGGGCTTTAAATATTATTCGATATAATATAATACCAATAATCAGTATTATAATTGATATTGATAAAGTAAGTATTTGTCTTATTGTTTTCATCTAAAGAAAGGCAGTAATGTTGGAATTTGCTAATTGATATTTTACTTCCACAGCTTTAACCATGAAGCAAAAAATTCAAAGTGCGCCGCGTTTTCTTCAAAGTCTGGGCATTTTGTTTTTACGTGCCATATTCTTGCGATCATAATTGGAGTTTTAAATTTTAAAAATTAAATCTGTTTTAATCTGTAAAATCCGTGCGTTAAAATCTAAGCACTTTTTTCCTTCGTCAAAATAAACTTTAAGTAAGCAAAACCAAGTGCACCTGCAAGTAGAGAAGCTATTAGAATTGATATTTTGGAATACAGAATGGTTTCGGGATCATTAAAAGCTAAAAGCGTAATGAAGATTGACATTGTAAAACCAATTCCGCCCAGCATTCCGGCTCCTAAGATATGAGCCCATTTTAGATTTTTTGGCAAAGCACATAAACCCGCACTTACTCCAATTGAAGAAAAAAGAACAATTCCTAAAGGTTTGCCTATTACCAATCCTAAAATAATTCCAAACGCATTAGGATGATTTAAACCAGCATGCCAATTGGATTCGATCGCAATACAAGTATTGGCAATGGCGAATAAAGGCAGAATTATAAAAGCAACAGGCTTATGAAGAAAATGCTGTAACCTGTATGAAGATGATTTCTCTCCGCCGTCACCAAACGGAATTACAAATGCCAAAATAACACCTGTAATTGTAGCATGAACACCAGAATTGAGCATAAAATACCACATTATGACACCTCCAATTAAATAAGGAATAAGGTTATGAATTTTCATTCGGTTTAAAACAAATAATAAAGCCCAGATTCCTAAAGCGACTGCCAAATTTACAAATGCAATTGAAGTAGTATAAAATACAGCAATAACGATAATAGCGCCAAGATCATCAATAACAGCCAGCGCGGTTAAAAAAACTTTTAATGAAGCGGGAACTTTACTGCCTAAAAGAGATAAAATTCCGATGGCAAAAGCAATATCAGTAGCCATTGGGATTCCGGCTCCTTTTTGAGCAGCGGTTCCAAAATTTAAAGCTAGGAAAATAGCGGCAGGAACCAGCATGCCTCCAAAAGCCGCCATAATAGGAAGTGAAGCATTTTTTATATTAGACAGTTCGCCATGATAAATTTCACGTTCTAATTCTAAACCAATCAGCAAAAAGAAAATGGCCATTAATCCGTCGTTAATCCAATGTGTGATAGAATGCCCGCCGAAATCTTTTTCCCAAAAAGCAATATACTCCGCCGAATATGCCGAGTTGGCCGCGTATAAAGAAATTATAGTGACAAATAATAAGAGTAATCCGCCTGATTTTTCGTTCTCAAAAAAGGCTGTAAAAATCTTGGTTAATTTCATTTTGGAAAGTTTGTAATGATTGATCTAAGAAATAGAATTTCCTGAAGCTTGTATTTTCAAAGTTAAAAAAAATCTGACCAATAAAAAATTTTGACTGTTATTGAACGCTGGCCGGCCGTAAATGTACCCAGATTTTAAAGGTTTTTGTTACAGATTTAAAAAGTAAAATGAGATGAGAAAATCTTGCTTAATTTCTTTAATCTGCGAGAGAAAAATAAATTAACCGTATTTTTGTTTTTTATAAAAAGCAATAAAATGAGCATAAAAATTTTACATATCGACAGCAACCATCCGGTTCTGTGGAATCAATTGGAAGAAGCGGGTTTTGAAAATCATGCCGATTTTAAATCTTCTAAAGAAGAAATCGAAGCCAAAATTCAGGATTATAACGGAATCGTAATTCGAAGCCGGTTTAAAATTGATAAGACTTTTTTAGACAAAGCGGTGAATCTTCAGTTTATTGCCAGAGTTGGCGCAGGTTTAGAAAGTATCGATTGTGATTATGCCGAAACAAAAGGAATTCATTTAATCGCGGCACCGGAAGGAAATCGAAATGCAGTGGCCGAACATTCTTTGGGTGTAATTTTATCTCTTTTTAATAATCTAAATAAGGCCGACGCCGAAGTGAAAGCCGGACAATGGAATCGTGAAAGCAATCGAGGCCATGAACTTGATGGGAAAACGGTTGGAATTATTGGTTATGGAAACATGGGAAAAGCTTTCGCCAAAAAACTTCGTGGTTTTGAAGTGGACGTTATTTTTCACGATATTTTAGAAAATATCGGAGACGAAAATGCCAGACAAGTTTCATTGTCAGAATTGCAAAAAAAGGCAGATGTATTAAGTCTTCATCTTCCATGGACACCACAGACAGATAAAATGGTTAATGCCGCTTTTATAAATGCGTTTGAGAAACCTTTTTGGATTGTAAATACGTCAAGAGGAAAAAATATAGTAACTGCAGACTTAGTTGAAGCAATGAAAACTAAAAAAGTTTTAGGGGCCGGACTGGATGTGCTGGAATATGAAAAATTATCTTTTGAAACGCTTTTTCAGGATAAAAATACTCCCGAAGCATTTCAGTATTTGCTGGAAGCTAAAAATGCGCTGCTGACGCCTCATATTGCGGGTTGGACGTTTGAAAGTCATGAACGCTTGGCGCAGGTTATAGTAGATAAAATTAAGGCGGTGTATGCTTAATGTTTGATTTACCTCTTTAATTTTAAATAACGAGTCTTTTCTTGTAAATTTATTGCTGCCGATTAGTTTTATTTGTTAATTTTTAATAATATTGTTTCCATATTTAAAGAATCAGTCTAAATAACTTTTTCTTTGTTTTATTTGGAGTAGCCGAAAATCCTAAAAAGAGTAGGCGTTATTATTAAACTAATTTTATTAATTATGATTGAATGGTACAAAAAAGTGGTTTTTGAAAACTATGCAAATTTTGAAGGAAGAGCAAGAAGAAAAGAATATTGGATGTTTTTCTTAGCAAATATTATTATAAGTTTTGCTTTAGGCCTTATTTTCGGATTAATTTCTCCAACCCTAGGATTAATTGGAAATGTTTACAGTCTTGCAGTTTTAGTTCCTTCGATTGCTGTTGGAGTTAGAAGAATGCATGATGTTGGAAAAAGCGGCTGGTTTATCCTTATTCCAATCTACAACTTGATTTTAGCTTGTACAGAAGGAGACAGAGGAGCAAACGCTTACGGACCGGATCCTAAAAATGAGTTTGATGAAGTTAATGAAATTGGTAAAGCAGAATTGTAATTGTCATTAAAGAAATATGGAAACTACAAAACCAGAATCTTGGAACACTCCATCAGCTCCAAGACAAGAAAATAAAAAAGTATTAGCCGGAATTATGGCAATAATTTTTGGATACTTAGGAATCCATAAATTTATATTAGGTTATACTCAGGAAGGTATAATTCAATTAGTAATTAGTATTGTTACTTGTGGACTTGGAGGTATAATCGGATTTGTTGAAGGAATTATCTACCTGACAAAAACAGACGAAGAATTCTACCAAACTTATCAAGTAGGTAAAAAAGGCTGGTTCTAAAACATATTAAATCCCATTTGTAATTTACAAATGGGATTTTTTTTATAGATTTTAATTTAAAAAAAAAAATAACAATATGGAAAATACGCAATCAGAATTTGGAGGTTCCAAACCAGAAAACAAAAAAGTAGTTGCCGGAATTTTGGCCATTGTAATAGGTGTATTTGGAATTCATAAGTTTTATCTAGGATATACTAAAGAAGGTATTATTCAGCTTGTTTTAGGTCTTTTATGCGGAATTGGCGGTGTAATTGGTTTAATAGAAGGGATTCTTTATCTGACAAAAACCGATGAAGAGTTTTACCAGACCTATCAGGTTGGAAGAAAACCTTGGTTTTAAAACATAAAAAATCCCATTCGTCGCAACGAATGGGATTTTTTTATTTTGAGAGATTAGACTAATCTTCTTTTTCAGATAATTTACGCTCCAATTCTATTTGAAACTCTTCAATAACGGGTTTCATAGTGCTTTCGGGAATATCTGCGATTCTAATGTACATTAGGCCGTCTACGGCATTATTAAACAAAGGATCAACATTAAAAGCAACTACTCTCGCATTTTGTTTGATATACTTTTTGATTAAAACCGGCAGGCGTAAATTCCCTGGTTCCAGTTCATCAATGATTTTATCAAACTTATTCAAATCAGATTCGGCTTCATCGAAGATAAAATCTTTATCGGCATCTTTCAGTTTTACTTTGTATGCTTTTTTCGGATGAATATATTGTGCTATATAAGGATCATAATAGTTCGATTTCATAAACTCAATCATTAACGATTTTGAGAAATCTGAGAACTGATTACTGATACTTACGCCACCCAATAAATACTTGTGTTCCGGATGACGAAGCGTGGTGTGAATAATACCTTTCCAAAGCAGGAATAATGGCATTGGTTTTTGCTGATATTCGCGAATGATAAAAGCACGTCCCATTTCGATCGATTTATGCATCATATCGTGCAGTTCCGGCTCGAATCTAAACAAGTCAGTTAGATAGAAACCTTCAATGCCATATTTAGGATAAATCTCAGAACCTAATCCCATACGGTAAGCTCCTGCTATTTTTTTGGTTTCATCGTCCCACAAAAACATATGGTGATAATATTGATCGTATTGATCAATATCTATAGATTCATTAGTTCCTTCGCCTACTTCACGAAAAGTGATTTCGCGAAGACGTCCAATTTCATGCAGAATATTCGGAATTGATTTTGCTCTGGCAAAAAACACTTCATAATTTTTACTTTGCAATAATCGGCAGTCACTGTTTCGTAAGGCCTGAACTTCATCAATCATTTTTGATTCATTTGCCGGCGTTACGATTTTTTTAGGCGCTTTTGGAATTTTAAGACTTGCTGTGTCTATCAATTTGGTGTCTTTTTCAAACGGATTGGCAAGCATATACGTTTTCTTTCTTAAAAACTCTGAATATTCCTCAAATGATTCAATTTCGTTTTGTTCGTTAACAGAAATTGGTTTACCAATACGAACTTTAATTACACGATCTTTTTGCGTAAGCAGTTCAGAAGGTAATTTTGCAGTACGCAAAGTATCATCAATTTTAGAAAGCCAATAAAACAATTTACTGTTTTTGGCGTGAAAATAAATAGGTACAACCGGAACTTTTGCTTTTCTGATTAATTTCAGGGCGCCTTCTTCCCAAGGTTTGTCTACTACTAATTTTCCGTCTTTGTAAGTCGAAACTTCCCCGGCAGGAAAAATCCCCAGCGGTTTACCATCACTTAAATGACGTAAAGTTTCTTTGATTCCTACCACGCTCGATTTAGCATCCTTATGATTTTCGAAAGGATTAACCGGCATGATGTATTTTTTTAGCGGAACAATTCTGTGTAATAAGAAATTGGCAATGATTTTGAAATTTGGCTCTCTTTCAAGCATTAATTTCAATAGCAAAATGCCATCAATTCCTCCAAGCGGATGATTTGAAATGGTAATATACGGCCCTTCTTTAGGCAAACGTTTTAAATCTTCTTCGGGAATTTCAAATTTGATTTCCATCTCATCCAAAATTCCGTTTAAAAATGCAACATCCTCTAAATGTTTATTATGATCGTAAATTTTATTAAGGGTAGAGATCTTAAGAACCTTCATAAGAATCCAGCCTGAAAAAGTACCAAGAACCCCGTACTTCTCAACATTTATTGCCTTTGCAACTTCTTTCGCGGTAACTAAACCCATGTACTATTTTTAATTTATTAGAGCAGCGAACAAAGATAACAAAAAACTCTACTTTTCGTTGTTCCAATCACAAACTTTCCACTTTTTTATTACATTTGGAATCCTAAAAAAATTACCTCAATGAAAATTATTTCTTATAATGTAAACGGAATTCGTGCTGCAATTACTAAAGGTTTTATAGAGTGGCTGCAAGCTGCGAGCCCGGATGTTATCTGCCTTCAGGAAATTAAAGCGACTCAGGATCAAATTCCTGTAGAGGCTATAACGGCCGCAGGCTATCCATATCAATATTATTATCCTGCAACAAAAAAAGGATACAGCGGTGTTGCAATATTATCTAAAATTGAACCTAAAACAGTGGTATACGGCACCGGAATTCATCATATGGATTTTGAAGGGCGTAATCTTCGTGCTGATTTTGAGGATTGTTCTGTAATGAGTTTATATCTTCCATCCGGAACAAATATTGATCGTTTAGACCATAAATTTATGTTCATGGATGATTTTCAAACGTACATTAATGAGTTGAAACTTACGATTCCAAATCTTATTATTTGTGGTGATTATAACATTTGCCACGAAGCAATTGATATTCACGATCCAGTTCGCAATAAAACTGTTTCCGGGTTCTTGCCTGCAGAACGTGCCTGGCTTGACGGGTTTATGAAATCTGGCTTTATTGATAGTTTCCGTCATTTTAATAAAGAGCCGCATCATTATTCATGGTGGAGTTACCGCGCCGGAGCGAGGGGTAATAACAAAGGCTGGCGTATCGATTACAATCTGGTAAGCGATTCGCTGCAACACAGGTTAAAACGCGCTGTAATTCTTCCAGATGCTGTTCACTCAGACCATTGTCCGGTTTTAGTCGAAATCGAGTAAAGTTTGGTATTGTTCTTGTTGAGAGAATAGCGATTCGAAAATTTAAATACACATTCCGATAAAACTATGAAACGATTTGGGATTTGGAATTTGAGTTTTGGAATTTGAATACTTAGAATTATTAATCGCCCCAAATAAAAACCAAAAAATAAAATGATTAAAAAAGCCTCTATCGGATTAGTAGTTTTGGCATTGTCTGCAACTTCATGTGTATCCAAAAAGATTTACAACGATCTTGAAACAAAATATTCAGATCTTAAAAAAGAAAACCGTTCAATTGCTGATGAAAATGCTGATTTGAAAAAGACAAAAAATCAGTTAGAATTAGATCGTGATAAGTTAACTAAAGATTTATCAGCAACAAAAGATGAACTTGCAAAACAAAAAGCGGATTTAGCTGCGGAACAAAAAAAATACAAAGTATTGCAGGATTCGTATAATGCGTTGGAGAAAAACAGCAACGATGCATTAGAAAGCAACATGGCTAAAAACCGTGATTTACTGGCACAATTAGAAGCAAAATCTAAAAAATTAGCCGATGAACAGGCACGTTTAGACAAAACAGCAAACCGTTTGAAAGAACTTGAAGATATGATTGCAGCTAAAGAAGCCGCGATGCATAAACTAAAAGAAACTTTATCGAAAGCTTTAAATGGTTTTGAAGGTAAAGGTTTAACAGTGGAACAGAAAAACGGAAAAGTATATGTTTCTATGGAAAACAAACTGCTTTTCAATTCAGGAAGCTGGGCAGTTGGAACAGAAGGTAGGAGAGCAGTTGTAGAACTTGGAAAAGTTTTGGGCGACAATCCGGATCTTTCGGTTCTAATTGAAGGGCATACAGATGACGATCCGTATGCAGGTTCAGGACCAATTGCAAACAACTGGGATTTATCGACTAAAAGAGCAACAGCAATTGTGGCTATTTTAAGTGAAAACGCAAAGATCAATAAACAAAAATTAACAGCAGCAGGACGCAGTGAATTCTCTCCTCTGGCAAGTAATGCCACTCCGGAAGGAAAAGCTAAAAACCGAAGAATCGAAATCATCTTAACACCAAGATTAGATGAAATTGCTGAAATGCTTAATAGTATTAATTAAGGTTCTGAGGAACTGAGGTTCTAAGTTACAAAGGCTCAAAGTTTTTACTTTGAGCCTTTTTTATACCTGCAAGTTTTGAGAACCTTGCAGGTATAAAAAAGAAAGAGAAAATCTTGTGGTTTTTTTAACCTTTAACAAATTTCAATTTGAAAAATCCCTTTGTACCTTTGTTCCTCTGCAACTTTGAACCTATTATAAAAAAATGAAATACACTACAATTCCAAACACAGATATAAAAGTTAGTAAAATCAATCTTGGAACCATGACTTTTGGCCAGCAGAATACCGAGGCTGAAGGTCACGAACAAATGGATTATGCACTCGATCAAGGTGTGAACTTTTTCGATACAGCCGAAATGTATTCAGTTCCGGCAAGTAAAGAAACTTACGGAAGTACAGAAAAAATTATAGGAACCTGGTTTAAAAAATCAGGCAACCGTGACAAAATTGTTCTGGCATCTAAAATTGCGGGTCCTAATGCTAATTTTGGTTATATGCGCGAAAAATTAGATTTCTCTCCTGCCAGTATAAAATATGCTTTAGAAAACAGTTTAAAACGTCTTCAGACAGATTATATCGATTTGTATCAAATGCATTGGCCGGAACGTAAAACAAATAATTTTGGAAGCCGTGCTTTTACAGGTTATGAAGATGCCTGGGAAGATAATTTTAGAGAAATCCTGGAGACTTTTGACGGATTAATTAAAGAAGGAAAAATTAAACATGTTGGGGTTTCAAACGAAAATTCATGGGGAATGATGCGTCTTTTGGAAGAAAGTAAATATCAAAATCTGCCGAGAATCAAAACCGTTCAAAATCCGTATAATTTATTAAACCGGCTTTTTGAAGTGAATTCTGCCGAAGTTTCTAAACATGAAAATGTGGGATTATTGGCCTATTCTCCTTTAGCATTTGGAACTTTAACTGGGAAATTTTTAACTGGAGAAGCGCATCCAAACGCGAGAATTAAGCTTTTCCCGCAATATACACGTTACAACAGCGAGCAATGTACACAGGCGACTAAACTTTATCAGCAGATTGCTCAAAAACACGGATTAACCCTGACAGAACTGGCAATGGGCTTTGTATTGCAGCAGCCTTTTTTAACAAGTGCCATTATTGGAGCTACAACAATAGAGCAGTTAAAAGAAAATATTGCTACTATTAATGTGGAGCTTTCAAAAGAAATTCTTGCTGAGATTAATGCGGTTCAGGCCGTAATTCCAGATCCGGCGCCGTAATTAAGAAACTAAAATAAACACAAATTCCACAAATTTTCACGGATTAATCTGTGTGAGTTTGTGGAATTTTAGCTTTTATTCTGTAAAGTAATTTTTATAAAAGTGATATTTATTGAATAGATCTTTTCTATAAACTGTAAATTTTCGAGTATTAGGTTTTTTAAATATGGAATCTCCGATTTTTAGATCAAAGTTGTCTTGATAAGTTGAGTCTATTCTTAAACCATTTTTTAAATAAAACTCTGTAGTTCTTAATTGCCAATTATTTCTTTTTACAATTACACTTTCAACTTCTTGATTAGTAAATTTTTGATTTAATCGGTGATTGTAGATCAAAAAGGTTATAAGTGCAAGAGTTACAAATAAGAACGGTATTAAACGAAATAGTTTTTTCATTTATTGAAATAGTTTTCTAAAGATCAAATTCTTCTTCTATAGACAGCGAATCATTTTTAACCGCTGTAGAATCCGGTGCTTTTATCCTGATTAGAGAACGTGCGTTTCCTGAAATATAAACAGGCAATTGTCCAATTGTGTCTTCCGGAATTAATAAACCTCGACGGAACATTAAATTCTTTAGGAACTTTTGATTTTTAATGGCAAAATCTTTCAGGTTTCCTTCGTCATTAAACTGGTACATGAATTTTCTCGGTTTCGGAATTATGGTTGCCAGAAACAAACATTCGTCAACATTTAAGGCCGAAGGACTTTTCTGGAAATAGAAATGACTTGCTTCGCCAATTCCGTATACATTCGGTCCCCATTCGATGATGTTGAAATAAACCTCCAGCATTCTTTCTTTACTTACAATTCGGTTGTTTTCTAAAATGTAAACCAACAGGATTTCTTCCAGCTTTCGCGAAAGCGTTTTTTCCCGGGTTAAAAACACATTTTTAATCAACTGCATGCTGATTGTACTGGCGCCGCGGGAGAATTTTTTAGTTCGAATATTTTTAAGAATCGATTGTTTGAAAGCCTCATTGATAAAACCGCGGTGCGAAAAGAAAGAAGGATCTTCGGTCGTTAAAACAGATTTTCTTAAATACGGCGAAATCTGGTCTAAAGGCGTATAATTTGGATTTGCATTTCCAACTAAAACAGGACGCTGCAAAACATTCTGAATTATGGCGCGATAAACAAATTCGCCATTTAGTTTATTCAGGTCGGCTTCGCCATACTTTGTAATTCGTAAATCTTCTTTGTTTAATTTGCTGTCAAAAACAAGCGTATTGGGTTTGTTTTTGTTGAATTTGAAATCGAGTTTATAATCAAAATTTCCAGTCGCCTGCATACCCTGGAAATGTGTAAATAATCCGTCAGGAAGCGAAACAATAAAATCCTGTGCTTTCATCTTCGGAATATCAACTTTTAAAATATAAACCGTATCCTTTTCGGTATCGTATGAAACATATGGACGCAGTTTTATTTTATTCAGCGTCATTGATGAGGTGCTGTCAATCGAAATAAAATTGTCGCCTAATAAAAAACGATAATCAAAACGGGCATTTTTAATAATAACATCTTTGCTGGCAATTTTAGGGTGGTTAATTTTTAAGTTTACGATAGAAGTAAAGCCGTCAAGATGGAATTCACTGCCGCTTTTGTCAATATTTTGAACATTTAAGCGAATAGAATCGAAGCTTGCTTTTAAGTTGTAGCGTTCATCAAGATATGGAACACGTATGGCGCCGGTATCTAAATTAAAAAAACGAATATCGGCTTTTTGATTTCTTGGGTCGGCAAATCCTTTTAAGTTCCAGCGCTGATCAAAATTTTTGCTCTGCACATGAATGCTGGTTTCGAGCTGTTTGTTGTTTAAAACCAATTTATTAATTGCGATATCGGTTTTTTTGCCATTATCGTCTATTTTAAATTTGAAGTTCTCCAGATTCATATCGGTCGGAACCAAATTAAGCAGTTTCGAAATAATGCGATAGGCAAAAGCACCGTATTTCCTTTTTTCGCTTTTTTCAGAATCGTCACGATCTCTTTTTAGAAAAGCATCAAAATTGCGGATTTTTCCTTTTTTAACTAATTGAATATAACCCCTGTTAACTTTTAAAGTTCCTACCTGAACATCGCCTATCAATAAATTACTTAGGCTGACACTGGTTTCAATATTTTTGATTTTTAAAAGTGTATCTGCATTTTTTGGAACCAAAACCACATCTGTTAGTTTGATGCTGGACAAGCCGTCAAATGAAGCTTCTTTAATAGAGAAATCGCTATTATAATCAACGGCCATTTTGTGGGTTACCTTTGCAATTGCTTGTTTTAAAAGTGAATTACGAAAAAAGTAAAGTCCGATACAAATCAATATTAATACTACGGCAAGTATTTTTAAAGCTTTGAATATTTTTTGTTTTGGAAAATTCATAGAGTTTAGTTTTTGCCACGAATTACACTAATTTCTCGAATTAAGTTCGGGGCGAATAAATTTCAATAAAAATTTGTGCAAATTCGTGTAATTAGTGGCTAAAAAAAAATATTAGCCAAAAAGAATGCTGGCAACATCTTCAATTTTTGCTACAAGCTCAATTTTGATTCCTGTATTTTTTAAAGCAATTTTGTTGTATTTAGAAACAAAAATCGTATCGAACCCTAATTTTTCGGCTTCCTGAATACGTTGGTCTACGCGGTTTACAGGACGTATTTCTCCCGAAAGCCCAACTTCGCCGGCAAAACAAAAACCTTTTCCAACCGGAATGTCTTCGTTTGATGATAAAATTGCCGCAACAACCGCAAGATCGATTGCTGGATCATCTACAGAAATTCCGCCGGTTACATTCAGGAAAACGTCTTTTGCTCCAAGACGAAATCCGGCTCTTTTCTCTAAAACAGCCAGGATCATATTTAGCCTTTTTGCATTATAGCCGGTTGTGCTTCGCTGTGGTGTTCCGTAAACAGCAGTGCTTACCAGTGACTGAATTTCGATCATCAGCGGACGCATGCCCTCGAGTGTAGTCGCAATTGCAGTTCCGGATAATTCTTCGTCTTTATGTGAAATCAATATTTCAGAAGGATTGCTTACTTCGCGCAAACCGCTTCCTAGCATTTCATAAATTCCTAATTCGGATGTTGAACCAAAACGGTTTTTAAGCGAACGTAAAATTCGGTAAATATGGTTTCTGTCGCCTTCAAACTGTAAAACGGTATCGACCATGTGTTCCAGGATTTTTGGTCCGGCGATATTTCCGTCTTTAGTAATATGTCCAATTAAAATAACCGGAATATTGGTTTCTTTAGCAAATTTGATCAATTCGGCAGTTGTTTCTCTAATTTGAGAAATACTCCCTGCTGTAGATTCGATATAATCTGTATGCAGCGTCTGAATGGAATCGATAATTACAATTTCAGGTTGAATCGCTTCTATTTGTTTGAAGATATTCTGCGTTTTAGTTTCCGTTAGAATATAGCAGTTCTCGCTGCTTGGCGTTATTCTTTCGGCGCGCATTTTTATTTGTTTCTGGCTTTCTTCTCCTGAAACATATAAAGTTTTATAAGGTAATTTTAATGAGATTTGAAGTAAAAGTGTGCTTTTTCCAATTCCCGGTTCTCCACCCAAAAGCGTTAAAGATCCCGGAACGATTCCGCCGCCCAAGACACGATTCAGTTCACCATCGGTAGTGTCCATTCTGATTTCCTGAGCCGAATCAATTTCGTTAATTTTTAAAGGGCGAGGAGCTTTACCTGATGAAGCAGGTTCGCTTTTCCAAGCCACTTTTTCCTGCTTCTGAATTATTTCTTCAGCAATTGTGTTCCATTCCTTGCATGCGTTGCACTGACCCTGCCATTTAGAATACTGGGTGCCGCAATTTTGGCAGAAGAATGAAGTTTTAACTTTAGACATTATTTACTTTTTTTAGTAAGCGTATTCATTTCGTCAATTTTCTCATACATCAAATCTTTGTTCAAATCTCCAATTGGCTCCATTTGCGAAGCATTTTGGTATTTTTTTGAAGCATGTTTGGGATCGCCCATTTTTTCGTACATCAATCCTAATTCATATTCTCCTAACATGGCTTTTGGGTAATTTACATTTCCAATTTCAGCCATTTTCCCTAACTCATCGTATGCATTCTTTTTTAGAATAAGGTTTTCAATAACTTTAAAGTCGCTCATTCTAACCGGAATCTGAACTCCTAAAACTTCAGACATTGCATTGTATTTTTTTTCTAAATAATCGGCATAACCCGTTTCAAGAACCGCAATTTTATTGCTGTATTCGGCAGAGTTTATTGGTCTGTAAACTTCAAAAATTTGATACAATGCACTCGGAATCGAATGTAAAACTTCGGTATAATGTGTTGCATTTTTAAATAACTCGTACTTATAGTTTACTAACGGATTATTTGCAATTTTAATATTGCTGTCTAACTTTTCTATCGGTTCTTTAATTTTTTTGATATCACCTTCGCCTGCAGAAAGATAGTAGAATATCGGTTTCTGTATTTTGGCAAATTTCTCGGCTATACGAACTTCCATTTTTGGTGCAAGTTCCGGGCTCAAACAAATGTATGCATTGAAAAGCGGATTTTCTTTGTACAGGAAAAAGTTAGCAAAGCTGGCAGTTACGTCATGACCTGCAATAATTCTGAATGGTGTTGTGCGGTATTTTTTTTCAACGTAAGGAATTAATTCTGCACCAATAAACTCAAAGAATTTTGCTCCTTTTTCAAAAGGCAGTCCTTCATTCTGATCAATTGTAGTGTCGTCATAACGTTCCTCATCCTTATTTTGATGAATCCCGATGATGATCATTTCCGGAATATCATCCCAATAAGCGCCGTAACTTGCAGCTCCGGAAAACGGATCGAATAAATAATCGCCGTCTAATAAATATAAAACCGGATATTTTTTGTCTGATTTTGCATCGTAAGAAGCAGGAAGTCCAATTGTTATTCTTCTTTCTTCTCCCAGTTTTTCTGATTGAATGTTGTCAAATTTTTTCTGCGAAAAAACAGAAATGGAAATTAAGGTAATCAGCAGGTAAACTTTCTTCATGATTTGGGGTATTTCAGTGAATTAAAAAGTATTGAAAATAGGGAGCAATATAATACTTTATTTGCTTTTTTGTTATTTGAGATTTTAAAAAAGCAATGATTTCTTACGCAAACCAGTTTGGTGTTGGCAAATGAAAATTTGTTTGTGCAAAAAAGAGTTTTTTGACAAATTAAGAATACAAGTAAGATGTAGAATAACTTAAGTTAACGAATTGTCATTTTCATTAGGGAAAATGATCCATGGTTTGAAGGTTTTAGCCTCTTCAAAATCCAGGGTTGCATAAGAAATGATAATGATAATGTCGTCTTTTTGAACCTTTCTGGCTGCAGGACCATTCAGTGTAATTTCGCCTGAATTTTTTTCTCCTTTAATAGCGTAAGTTTCAAAACGTTCTCCATTATTGATGTTAACAATAGATACTTTTTCGCCTTCAATAATATTTGAGGCTTCCAGCAGGGTTTCATCAATAGTAATACTGCCAATGTAATTTAAATCGGCACCAGTAACTTTTACTCGATGAATTTTTGATTTTATAACTTGAATTTGCATGCTGCAAAGGTAATTTAATTTAATGAAATGGTATCAATCAACCTTATAGAATTAACAAATACCGCTATAAACGCACGATATTTTTTGTCTTTAATTTTATGATCGATAGATAATAATGTAGATTCGTCAGCAATTACGAAATATTCGAGATCAAATCTTTCGTTGTCTTTAAAAGCGTCTTCGACAAATTTAATTGTTTCTTCAGGTGTACTGTTTTGAAATATTTCCTTGGCTTCGGTTAAAACTTTGTAGATTATTGAAGCTTCTTTTCTTTCTTCGGGAGTTAAGCGTTCGTTACGGGAACTCATCGCCAGAAGATTGTCTTCTCTAAAAATAGGACAGCCTACAATGTTTACTGGTAAATTGTTTTTCTCAACCAGTTTTTTAACAATTTGAAGCTGTTGAAAGTCTTTTTCGCCAAAATAAGCGTTTGTTGGAGTAACGATTTCGAACAGACGTTTTACTATGGTTCCAACGCCATTAAAATGCCCTGGACGGAATTTTCCTTCCATCTGATTTTCTAGACCATCAAAGTCAAATGACTGAGAGATAGTTTGTCCCTCATAAATATCATCTACTGAAGGAGCATATAAAATTATTTTGTCACTTAAACCTCGCATTTTTTTTACATCTTCTTCAAGAGTGCGCGGGTATTTTTCAAGATCTTCAGGATTGTTAAATTGGGTTGGGTTTACGAAAATACTCACAACAGTGTCGTCATTTTCTTTAAGTGATCGCTGCATTAAAGCCAGATGCCCTTGGTGTAAAGCTCCCATGGTTGGTACAAATCCGATGGTTGAATTTGCGGTTTTGATAGTTTTTAAATAAGCTATCAGAGCTACTTTACCGTAGAAAATATGCATGGCAGTATTATTAAAATTTAGTGCAAACATAATATATTAGTTATAAACTGCATAAATTTTTGTAATTTTGCGACGTTTTTATTACCAAAAATTAAGTAAAATACTATTATGAAAGATAAGAGGATATTATACGTATCATCTGAAGTCGTGCCTTATCTGGCTGAAAATGAGGTTTCTTTAATGTCTTATGACGTTCCTAAAATGATTAATGATCAGGGAGGTCAGATAAGAATTTTCATGCCAAGATATGGGAATATCAATGAAAGAAGACATCAATTACATGAAGTGATCAGGCTTTCAGGGATGAATTTGGTAGTGAATGATTTAGATATGCCATTGATTATCAAGGTAGCTTCAATTCCAAAAGAAAGAATTCAGGTTTACTTCATTGACAATGATGAATATTTTAAACGTAAAGCCACTTTTGCAGATGAAGAGGGTGTTTTATATCCGGATAATGATGAGCGTGCTATATTTTTCGCAAAAGGAGTTGTCGAAACAGTAAAAAAATTAAACTGGGTTCCGGATATTATTCATGTTCATGGCTGGCTGGCATCAATGCTTCCAATTTATATGAAGCATTATTATAAGAATGAGGCTTTGTTTAATGATACAAAAATTGTTACCTCGGTTTATGGGCAGTCTTTTGATGAGAACTTAGATTTAGAGATGATTAATAAGGTTAAATTTGACGGCGTTCCGCACGAGTCAATCTCTGATCTTGAGACGCCAAACTACGAAAATATCTTAAAAGCTAGTATATTACATTCTGATGCTGTTATCATCGCATCTGAGAATGTTTCCCCAAGTTTAACAAAATTTATAGAATCGTCAGGAAAACCTTTTTTACCTTTCGCCACGAAAGATGCATTCGCAGAGGCGTATACAAATTTCTATAAAACAATGGGACTTTAAATTTAACTTTATTATTAAACATGTATAATACTTCTTTTATTAAGAAAATTCTATTAGCCGCTACGGTTGTTCTTTTATATTCTTGTGACAAAGATTTTAATGCGATTGGCGAAGATTTAATTGGTGATGATCATTTCGGTCTTGAGTCTGAAAAATATGATGTAGTTGCTTTTAATCAAGAAGTTACTTCGGTACAGTCGAATATTTTATCTACAACTGCTTTAGGAATTTATAATAATCCGGTTTTTGGAGAAACTACAGGAAATTATGTAACTCAGGTTGCCCTTGCCACGTATGCACCAACAATAGGAGAAACTCCTGTTATCGAAAGTGCTGTTTTAAGTGTTCCTTATTTCAGCCATATAACAGCAAATAATACAGATGGAAGTCATACTTATGCATAGATTCTATTTATGGGCCACCTGATGGGAAATTGAAGCTAAGTGTTTATGAGTCAGGTT
Source organism: Flavobacterium johnsoniae (assembly GCF_001879205.1). Lineage (GTDB taxonomy): Bacteria > Bacteroidota > Bacteroidia > Flavobacteriales > Flavobacteriaceae > Flavobacterium > Flavobacterium johnsoniae_A. The sequence continues at coordinate 18,481 of NZ_MLFK01000005.1, read as the reverse complement.
ACCAAATGCGCAGCTCGTATGTGGATAACGGATCTGAATTGCCGCAGTTTTATTATACTGCTCAAAATTCTATTTTTGAACAGGCAGTAGGAGGAAAACCTCGTTTAAATAATGATGTGAGTAAACCTGCCCAAAATGATCAATTCTTTTTTAGCGCAGAAGAATATAAGTTAGTTACAAAGGATGATGCAGGAAAAGAAACTACGACTTATACGGCTCCGGAAATGCGTTTGAATTTAGATACTGCATTTTTTCAGGATAAAATTTTAAAAGCACCAGCTTCTAAACTAGCAGCAGCTGATGTTTTTCAGGAATATTTCAGAGGATTGTATTTTAAAGTTGAAAAAGCGGACGGAAGCCCGGCAACTAACATGGCTTTAATGGATTTCTCTAAAGGTAAAATTACCATTACCTATAAAGCTAAAACAGCGATTACAACTGATGATGAGAACACGACAGAAGAGAAAACTTTAGTAATTAATTTTGTAACCCCAACTAGTTCAGGTGGTACGGCAAATTTATTGCAAGATGCTAAATCTACTGCTTATGCAGATGCTATAAATTCATCAAATGTAAATAAAATAGAAGGAGACGAAAGACTTTATATAAAAGGAGGCCAGGGATCTGCAGCTGTAATCAGACTTACTGATTTCGCATCAAAATTAGACGATATTAGAGCTAAAAACTGGAAAGTGAATGAAGCTAATTTAGTATTCAATATTGATTCGGATAAAATGACCGGAGCTGATGAGCCAAGAAGAATTTATTTATATGATCTAACCAACAATGTTCCAGTTGTGGATTATTTTTCAGATCAAACTTCAAGTTTAACTACTGGTGATACAAAAGGAGCTAAATATATTTTTGGAGGTTTAATTAATCTTGGTGATAACAAGAGAGGTAAAACCTATAAAATTAGGATTACAAACCACATTAGAAATCTAATTAAAGACAAAACAGCCAAAAATGTTGATTTAGGGCTTGTTGTTACAGAAAGTATTGGTATTAGTACCTCTAATTTTCTGGAAAAAAGAATTGTACTTTTCAATGATCCAATTGAGTACTTTTCACAGGTGCCAAAAGCATCAGTCATGAATCCGCTGGGTACAATTTTGTATGGTGGAAAATCTTCTGTTCCAGATGATAAACGATTGAGACTTGAGGTTTACTACACGAAACCAAATTAATAAATATATATGTGTGGAATTGTTGGATATATCGGTCATAGAGAGGCTTATCCTATTGTTATAAAAGGATTAAAGCGGCTTGAGTACAGAGGATATGATAGTGCCGGCGTTATGTTGTACGATGACGAGTCGGGTATAAAAGTCTGTAAGACAAAAGGTAAGGTTTCAGATCTAGAAGCTAAATCGCAGGAAGGTTTTTCTATTAGTGGAAATATTGGAATTGGACATACCCGCTGGGCAACCCACGGTGTTCCAAATGATGTGAATTCACATCCTCATGTTTCTAATTCCGGAGATTTAGTAATTATTCATAACGGAATTATTGAGAATTATGCACCGCTTAAAGAAGAATTAATTAAGCGTGGTTATGCTTTCAAATCTGATACTGATACAGAAGTTTTGGTAAACTTAATTGAGGAAGTTCAGAAAAATGAAAATATAAAATTGGGTAAAGCTGTTCAGATTGCTTTAAACCAGGTAGTAGGTGCTTATGCAATTGCGGTTTTTGATAAAAAAAATCCAAACGAAATTGTAGCAGCAAGATTAGGAAGTCCATTGGCAATTGGAGTTGGTGAAGGAGAATACTTCATTGCTTCAGATGCTTCTCCGTTTATCGAATATACTTCGAATGCCGTATATTTAGAAGACGGTGAAATGGCGAATATCAGACTGCACAAGCCTCTTAAAATTAGAAAAATTAAAGATGATTCTTTAGTAGATCCTTATATTCAGGAACTTCAAATGAATTTGGAGCAGATTGAAAAAGGTGGTTACGACCATTTCATGCTAAAAGAAATCTACGAACAGCCAAGTGTAATTAAAGACACTTACAGAGGAAGACTTCATGCCAATGAAGGAATTGTTCAAATGGCTGGTGTTGAAGATAATTTGGAGAAATTCTTAAATGCTAAGCGAATTTTAATTGTTGCGTGCGGAACTTCATGGCATGCCGGTTTAGTTGCCGAGTATATCTTTGAAGAGTTTACCCGTATTCCGGTTGAAGTAGAATATGCTTCTGAATTTAGATACAGAAACCCAATTATCAATAAAGACGATGTTGTAATTGCTATTTCTCAATCTGGAGAAACAGCAGATACTATGGCTGCTATTAAATTAGCTAAAGAAAACGGCGCTTTTGTATTTGGAGTTTGTAACGTTGTAGGTTCGTCTATTTCAAGAGAAAGTCATGCAGGTGCTTATACACACGCAGGGCCAGAAATTGGAGTAGCTTCTACAAAAGCATTTACTACTCAAATCACGGTTTTAACGATGATTGCGTTGAGATTAGGAAAAGCAAAAGGAACATTATCAAATCCTGATTTCCATGCTTATCTGCAGGAATTAGAATTAATTCCGGAGAAAGTATCTGAAGCTTTAGAAACTAACGACAGAGCAAAAGAAATTGCGGCGGCTTTTAAAGATGCGCCAAACTGTCTTTATTTAGGAAGAGGATATAATTTTCCGGTTGCGTTAGAAGGTGCCTTGAAGCTAAAAGAGATTTCATACATCCATGCTGAAGGATATCCTGCTGCCGAAATGAAACACGGTCCTATTGCTTTAATCGACGAACATATGCCGGTTATTGTAATTGCACCAAAACAAGGTCATTATGACAAAATTGTAAGTAACATTCAGGAAATTAAATCCAGAAGCGGTAAAATCATTGCAGTTGTAACAAAAGGAGATACGCAAGTTCGTGAATTAGCCGATTATGTAATCGAAATTCCGGAAACTTCAGACGCATTATCACCGCTTATTACGACTATACCTTTACAATTACTTTCGTACTATATTGCAGTTATGAGAGGTTGTAATGTAGATCAGCCTCGTAACTTAGCAAAATCAGTTACAGTAGAATAAATATTTTTAAAATATAATAATGTTAAAAAAGCGAGATTTAGGTCTCGCTTTTTTTTATTGTCAAATTTTTTTTCTGATATATGTATTTTTATTAAATCCTCAAAAATGTTATGAAATTTTATATGTATGCATAGTATTGTTGTGGATATTGTAATTAAATATTGATTTTAATCTAATAAAAGCAATTACGAAATAGTTAAAATTGTTGTAAAAATTGTGCTTAATATTGGTTTTTTTTAACGTTTTATTATTAATATTAAAATTATTTGTATTTTGGCTATACAAACTAGTAATAAAACTAACCAAAAACCTAACCCTAATGAGAGTCTATTTGCTAATTATGTTGTTTTTCAGCGGAATATCCTTTGCGCAGAATACAATTACAGGTTCTGTTACCGATAGTAACAAACAATCTATTCCTGGTGCCAATGTTGTTGTGTCCGGCAGCAACACAGGAGCATCAACTGATTTTGATGGAACATTTAAATTGACCACAAATGCTAAACTGCCATTTTCAATAAAGGTTTCGGCAGTAGGGTTTGAAACAGTGACAGTTAATGTGACATCGGCAAATCAAAAAGTAAATGTGGTTTTAAAAGGTGAAGAAAATAAGCTGGATGAAATAGTGGTTTCGGCTTCAAGAACACCTGAACGTATTTTAGAATCTCCTGTTACAATTGAAAGAATGGGTATACAGGATATCAAGAAAACAGCATCGCCGTCTTTTTATGATGGTTTGGAGAATTTAAAAGAGGTTCAGATGAATACCAGCAGTATGTCATTTAAATCGATTAATACAAGAGGATTCGCTACAGTTGCAAATACTCGTTTCATGCAGCTGGTGGATGGTATGGATAACTCATCTCCGCTGTTAAATTTCGTTTTAGGAAATATGATTGGAGTGTCTGAAATTGATGTTCAAAGTGTGGAACTTCTTCCTGGGGCTTCATCTGCTTTATATGGGGCAAATGCATTCAACGGAATTTTGTTCATGACAAGCAAAAGTCCGTTTACTTATCAAGGCGTTTCAACTTATTTTAAATATGGAGTAACTTCGCAAGAAGCTGCGGGTACAAATGGTTATTATGATTTTGGTATTCGATTCGCGCATGCTTTCAATAAATATTTTGCTGCAAAAGCGAATTTTACCTATATGCAGGCTACGGATTGGTACGCAACAAACTACAACGACAAAACAAGATCAGGGATTGATAGAACAGATCCTAGTTATGATGGTATCAATGTGTATGGCGACGAGGCTTCAACAAATATTAAAGGTGTTGGTTTAAAACTGGAAGCTATGGGATTAATTCCTGCAGGAGCTTCTAATTTGCTTCCAAATTCAAATGTAAGCAGAACCGGATACAATGAGATTGATCTGACTGATAATAAAGCGGCAAATAAAAAAATTGATTTCTCTTTTCACGGAAGACCTTTTGGAGATGAAAGACTGGAAATTATCTGGCAGAGTAAATTTGGTACTGGTAATGCAGTTTATCAAGGAGCAAACAGATATTATTTGAATGACTTTTTTATGCAGCAGCATAAATTAGAATTCAAGGGGAAAAACTTTTTCTTGAGAGGGTATATGACTTCAGAAGATGGAGGGCATTCTTATGATATGATTTTTACGGGTATCAATGTGAATAGAAAATGGAAAGATGATAATACTTGGTTTGGTCAATATGCAGGAGCTTTTATTCAGGGTACTTTGGCTGGCATGACGCCTCAGCAGGCTCATGCGGCAGCAAGATCTACAGCTGACACAGGCCGTTTTTTACCAGGTTCCGCTCAGTTTAAAAGTGCTTTTAATGAAGTTGTAAATGAAGCAGACGTTCTTTCTGGTTCAAAATTGGTTGATAATTCTAAAATTTATCATTCGGATGCTAATTATAATTTCAGAGATATTATAAAATTTGCAGAGATTCAGGTTGGGGGATCATTTAGAGCTTATGAGTTAAATTCTCACGGAAGAATCTACACTGATGCAAATGGGCCGATTGATTATAACGAATATGGTGCTTATGCTCAATTGATGAAAAAGTTTTTGGATGATAGATTGAAGTTTACAGGTTCTATCCGTTATGATAAATCTAAAAACTTTGATGGAAATTATTCACCGCGTTTATCTTTGGTGTATTCAGCAGGAGAGAAGAAAAATCATATCTTAAGAGGATCGTTCCAGACAGGTTTTAGAAATCCGTCAACTCAGGATCAGTATATCGGATTTAATATTGGAAACGCAGTATTGCTTGGATCTGCTCCGGATAACTTAACGAGATTTAATGAAACTTTCAATCTTAGTGCCGAAGGTCAGGCTTATAACGGCGGTCCAACTAAAGTTATGAACGGTAACGATGCTTATTATAATTCGTATTTGGCAAGTTCTGTTACTGCTTTCTCTGCAATGGCAGGAAGTAATCCGGTTGCAGCGGCGGCATTGTTAACGAAATCAAGAGCCAATCTTGTGAAGCCTGAAGAAGTGAAAGCTTTTGAATTAGGATATCGTTCTGTTTTTGAAGGTATGTCAATAGATATTAATGGTTACTATAATATATACAATAACTTTATTGGTAACTTAAATGTGGTTGCTCCTTACTATGGAACGGCTCAGGATAGTCCAAATTTGCCGGTGCCTAATAATCCTGTTACTGATGCAGGCGCACAATCTATACGTGCTCTTCAGAATGGAGAATATAGAACGTATCAATTGTATACAAATTCAGATGTAGAAATACATTCACTAGGATTTGGAGTTGGTCTTTCTAAAAAAATAGTTTCTGACTTCGAATTAGGGGCTAACTATAATTATGCTCAGTTTGATTTTGATCAGGCAAAAGACCCAAGTTTTGAGGCTGGTTTTAATACTCCAAAACATAGAGTAAAAGTGTCTATTGGAAATGAGAAATTATTCAAAAATTTCGGATTTAATGTAAGTGGACGATGGAATAGTGAATATCTGTGGCAGGCAGGATTTGCTGATGGTATAATCAAATCTGCAACTGTAATAGATGCTCAGATTAATTATGGAATTCCACAATTAAAATCGGTTATAAAATTAGGAGCAGCTAACATTGGCGGTAAAGAATACTACCAGGTAATTGGAGCTGGTTTAATCGGACAGCAATATTTTGCTTCGTGGACAATTAATCCGTAATTGAAAAACTTTAAAGTACTATAATCATATTATTTCCTTCATGAAAATAACTTTTGAGGAAGAAATAATTTAAAAATATATAATCATGATAAAAAATTTCAAATGGCTCTTATTGGTTTCGTTGACCTTTGCGGCCTGTAACAGCGACGATGACGCGGTTACTGTTGTAGATTCTTCAGATGGGCAGCCCTTAACTTCCGGTTCTGCCAACTTTTCTAAATATGTTGCATTAGGTGATTCTTTTGCGGCAGGATTTAGTGATAATGCTTTATTTATTAAAGGGCAGGAAGGTGCTTATCCTAATATTTTGGCACAGCAATTTTCATTAGTTGGAGGAGGGGAATTTAAAACGCCTTTTACAAATGATAATATAGGTGGTTTATTGTTAGGAGGGAATGTTGTTGCTGGACCTCGTTTGTATTTTAATGTTACTCCGATTCCGGTTGAGGGAGTGCCAACAACAGAAGTTACAGCTCATTTGGCGGGCAGTTTTAATAATTTAGGAGTGCCTGGTGCTAAATCTTTTCATTTGCTTGCGCCTGGTTATGGTAATCCTGCCGGGGTAGCTGCAGGAACAGCAAATCCTTATTTTGCTCGTTTTGCTTCAAGTGCGACAACTACAGTTTTGGCAGATGCTTTAAGTCAAAATCCTACTTTCTTCTCTTTGTGGATTGGAGGAAATGATGAATTAGGATATGCAACTGCCGGAGGAGATCCAGCGGTAAATCCTTTAACGCCGCCTGCAACTTTCGATGCAGCTTATAAAGGATTAGTTACGCAGCTTGTTGCTGGCGGAAGAAAAGGTGTTGTGGCTAATTTGCCTGTTATTACTACTCTTCCTCATTTCCGTGTGATTGCTTATAATCAACTTACTCAGGCTAATTTAAGTGCGGGAGGCGTTAGTTTGGTAAATACTTTAAACGCTCAATTGTACGGGCCATTGCGCAATGCTTTAGTCTTTTTAGGGCAGGGAAGCAGGATTAATCTTTTGTCAACAACTGGAAATAACCCGTTGTTAATTGTAGACGAGACTTTGCCTGATTTGTCGGCAAGCTTAAAAACTGTATTAATGGGCGGCGGATTAGATGTGACTACTGCCACGGTAATGGGGCAGATTTTTGGACGAGCCAGACAAGCACTGCCTACTGATTTAATTGTTTTGGGCGCTTCTTCCAGAATTGGAAAAGTTCCAAGTGTAGCTCTTGATGGAGTTGCTTCTCCTTCACCTTCTTTATCGCAATTAGGAGTTACTTTTCCTTTGCCGGACAGATATGTTTTATTACCTTCTGAAGTGGCAGAAATTGGAGTTGCTACTGCGGCTTATAATTCGACTATAAAAACAGTTGCCGAAGCAAACGGTTTAGCAATTGTTGATGCAGAATCAATTATGGCAGATTTAAACAAGCCAAACGGAATCACGATGAATAACTTTACATTAAAAGCGACATTTGTTACAGGAGGTATGTTTTCTTTAGATGGAGTTCACCCTTCTCCGAGAGGATATGCTTTTATTGCTAATAAATTTATAGAAGCAATTAATGGTAAATATGGTTCAAACTTAAAAGGTGTAAATATTGGTGACTACCAGGTTTTATTCCCGGCGAAATTATAATTAAAACTTTTTTTAACTTCAAAAAACCGCTCATTTTTAGGATGAAGCGGTTTTTTTTCTTTTATTAAAAAAATGCTGTTTTGGTTATTTTTTGGGTAAGTTTTATGAATCAAACAAAATCGTGGTATTTTTTATGAAAAAAAAATTGATTTTATATTTTAAAAAATTATCTTTGCGCTCTGAAAAAAGAGGTATTTTCGATAAACCTAAATAGCTATTTAATAAATACATAAGTAATGTCAAAAGTAATAGGAAAAGTTGCTCAAATCATTGGACCAGTAGTAGACGTAGTTTTCAACGGTAAAGATGTTGAACTTCCAAAAATTTATGATTCACTAGAAGTCACTAAAAAAGATGGAACGTTATTAGTTCTAGAAGTACAATCTCATATTGGTGAAAACACTGTTCGTACCATTTCTATGGATTCAACAGATGGTTTAAGCAGAGGATATGAAGTAGTTGGAACTGGAAATCCAATCCAAATGCCAATCGGTCCAGACGTATATGGAAGATTATTTAATGTTGTTGGAGATGCCATTGATGGTTTAGGTAATTTACCTAAAACAGGAGAAAATGGTTTGCCTATTCACAGACAAGCACCAAAATTTGAAGATTTATCAACTTCTTCTGAAGTTTTATTCACAGGTATTAAAGTAATCGATTTGATCGAGCCTTACGCAAAAGGAGGTAAAATTGGATTGTTTGGTGGTGCAGGTGTTGGTAAAACAGTATTGATTCAGGAGTTGATCAACAATATTGCAAAAGGTCACGGTGGACTTTCAGTATTCGCTGGAGTAGGTGAAAGAACACGTGAAGGAAATGACTTACTTCGTGAGATGTTAGAGTCAGGAATTATTAAATACGGTGATGATTTCATGCACTCTATGGAAAATGGAGGATGGGATTTATCTAAAGTAGATATGCCAGGAATGAGAGAGTCTAAAGCTACTTTCGTTTTCGGACAAATGAATGAGCCTCCTGGAGCTCGTGCACGTGTGGCACTTTCAGGATTATCTATCGCTGAGTATTTCCGTGATGGAGCTGGATCTGACCAAGGTAAAGATGTATTGTTCTTCGTTGACAATATCTTCCGTTTTACTCAAGCAGGTTCTGAGGTATCGGCACTTTTAGGTCGTATGCCATCTGCAGTAGGATACCAACCAACTTTGGCAACAGAGATGGGGGCTATGCAAGAGCGTATTACATCTACAAACAAAGGATCTATCACATCTGTACAAGCGGTTTACGTTCCTGCGGATGACTTAACTGACCCGGCGCCGGCTACAACTTTCGCCCACTTAGATGCTACAACAGTATTGTCTCGTAAAATTGCTGAGCTAGGTATTTATCCAGCGGTTGACCCGTTAGATTCTACTTCAAGAATTTTAACTCCACATATCTTAGGAGATGAGCACTACAACTGTGCACAAAGAGTAAAAGAGATTCTTCAAAAATACAAACAACTTCAAGATATTATCGCGATCTTAGGTATGGAAGAGTTATCTGAAGAAGATAAACTTTCTGTATCAAGAGCACGTCGTGTACAACGTTTCTTGTCTCAGCCATTCCACGTAGCAGAGCAATTTACAGGTATTCCTGGAGTTTTAGTAGATATTAAAGATACTATCAAAGGATTTAATATGATTATCGACGGTGAGTTAGATCATCTTCCAGAAGCAGCTTTCAACTTGAAAGGTTCTATTCAGGATGCAATCGAAGCTGGAGAGAAAATGTTAGCTGAAGCATAATAATTTGGTTGTTAGTTGTTAGTTGTCAGTTGTTAGAAAGCAACCATCAACCATCAACCATCAACTATTAACTAAAAAAGACATGATTTTAGAAATAGTATCACCAGAAGCAAAATTATTTTCAGGAGAAGTAACATCGGTTACACTTCCTGGAGTTAATGGAAGCTTTCAAATATTGAATAATCACGCTCCTATTGTTTCTATTCTAGAAAAAGGAACTGTAAAAATTGCAGCGCCAAGTTTTAACTTTTCTAAAGAGGTAGCGGGTAAATTTACGAGAGTTAATGACCAAACTTATACATTGGAGATTACGTCAGGTACAATCGAAATGAAAGACAATAAAGTAATTGTTTTAGTAGACTAAGACAATTTTAGAATAAATAAAAAGCCAAACGATATGTTTGGCTTTTTTTGTTTACTGCTTTTAAAATATTTTTTTATTTTTGAAGTATTAAAATCTCTTTATAAAATATTGATTCTTATAAAAGCTCAGTAAGCTTTTATGTTTTCGCTTTATTGATTTCATAAAGCGTAATTATTTATGTCAAATTTTATAAAGAATACATATGAAAAATATATCAAAAACGGCTGTTTTAGGCGGCGGCGGAAGAACTGGAAACTTTCTTGTAAACCAGTTATTAGAACAAGGATTTAGTTTAAAACTTTTACTTAGAAATCCCGAAAACTTTCAAATTCAAAATACCAATATTGAAATTATTCAAGGCGATGCACTCGATTTTGAATCTATAAAATCATTGCTTAAAGATTGTCAGGCTGTTGTAAGTACTATTGGACAGAGAAAAGACGAACCTTTGGTTGCAGGACAAGTAACAAAGAATGTTTTAAAGGCAATGAAAGCGTACAATATAGACCGTTATGTTCTTCTAGCAGGGCTTAATATTGATACTCCGTTTGATAAAAAGAGCCCAAAAACAGTTATGGCAACAGATTGGATGAAAACTAATTTTCCAATTATTCAGGAAGACCGTCAAAAAGCGTACGATCTTTTGGAAGAAAGTGATGTAAACTGGACTCAGGTCCGGGTGCCTTTTATTGAATTTTCAGATGAAAGTTCTGAAATAGCAGTGAGCCTGGAGGATTGTTTGGGAGATAAAATAACTGCATTTGACATTTCGAGGTTTATGATTAAGGAAATGACCGAATCAAATTACAGCAGACAATCGCCTTTTATAAGTGCCATTTAAAATAAATTCCAAAAACAGCGGGAACATCAAAACCCGCTGTTTCTTAATATCAAGTTTCAATTTCATAACTTTGTTTTTATGAAATTACCTGAAAACCTTAATCAAAAGCTCGAGAACAGAAAACAGCATAATTCGCTTAGAAAACTTCCTGTGTTTAATAATCTGATTGATTTTTCTTCTAATGATTATATTGGTTTTTCAAGATCAGAATCGATTTTCAAACTTACTCATGCTTATCTGCTCGAAAATGAAATTTTTCAAAATGGCGCAACAGGCTCGAGATTGATTTCTGGAAATCATTCGTTATATCAAATTACAGAAAATTTTATTGCTCAATTTCATGACGCAGAATCAGCCTTAATTTTTAATTCGGGATATGATGCCAATTTGGGTTTTTTTAGCGCTGTACCGCAAAGAAATGATGTTATTTTGTACGATGAGTTAAGTCACGCCTCTATCCGGGACGGTATTCTAATGTCAAATGCCAAATCCTATAAATTCAATCATAATGATTTTGAAGATTTAGAACGTTTAATTCTCAAATTTCCAGATGCAAATATTTATATAGTGACGGAGACTGTCTTTTCTATGGACGGCGACAGCCCGAATCTGGAAGAATTGGTACAGCTTTCTGAAAAGTACAATTGTTATATTGTTGTTGACGAAGCACATACTTTAGGTGTGTTTGGCGAAAAAGGAGAAGGACTGAGTCAGTATTTAGAACTCCACAACAGAATTTTTGCCCGAATCATGACTTTTGGGAAAGGGCTGGGATGCCACGGCGCAGTGGTACTCGGAAGTCCGGAACTTAAAGAATATCTAATAAATTTTGCCCGAAGCTTTATTTATACCACCGGATTGTCACCGCATTCTGTCGCTTCTATTTTAACAGCGTACCAGCAATTGGAAATTGAAAAAGAAGCTATTCAAAAACTACGTCAAAATATTGTTTTCTTTAATCAGCAGAAGAATTTGTTGGGGTTAAAGCCCATGTTTGTACGTAGTAAATCGGCCATACAATCAGCAATTGTTCAGGGAAATGAAAATGTAAAAAAGTTGGCGCAGCAACTACAAGATAAAGGTTTTGATGTAAAACCAATTCTTTCCCCAACAGTTCCGGAAGGTCAGGAGCGTCTTCGCTTTTGCATCCACAGTTATAATTCAGAGGAAGAAATTATTTCGATATTAGAATTATTAAGAAATTACGTATATTAGGCCCGCCGATTGGAACGAATTAAACGGGTTTACACTGCGTAAAATGTCTGACTTATTACATAAAGAGAAATCAAAAACTATTCTTAAAGTATTTTATGATGTTTATAACCAATTAGGTTATGGCTTTTTGGAAAAAGTTTATCAGAACGCGATGTATTTTGAACTAAAAGCGCAAGGTTATAAAGTTGAAGCGCAGAAACAAATTAAAGTATACTTTAAAAACCAATTAGTGGGTGAGTATTATGCTGATTTAGTTATTGATGATGTAATTATAATAGAACTAAAAGCTTGTGAATATTTGTTAAGTTCACATATTGCCCAACTGATGAACTATCTTAAATCGACAAAAATAGAAGTAGGTTTACTTCTCAATTTTGGAGAAAGCCCTGATTTCAAACGGTTAATTTACACAAACAATAGAAAACAAAATTTAATTCCGCGTCAATCCGTTTAATCAGTAAAACCAGTGGGCTAAAAATAAATGTTAGGTTTTTTTGTAACGTTTCGACAATTCCTATACTTACGAGTTGTAATTACAAAATGAGTTTCATTTATCAACCTAATTCATCTCAAAAATGAAAAATTTATTCAAGTTATTTATAGTTACAATACTTCTTTTTGGAGCAAAAACTCAAGCTCAAACATCCCCAAAATTAGAAAACTCACTATTATGGGAAGTTTCCGGAAACGGACTTTCAAAGCCTTCTTATTTATACGGAACCATACACATGATTTGTTCTCCGGATTATTTCTTGACTGATAAAACAAAAAAAGCTTTTGAGTCTTCAGAAAAGGTGATGCTGGAAATTAATTTCTCGGACCCAAAAGAAATGTCAGAAATGCAGCAATTGGCAATGGGAAAAGAACCTTTAAGCAAAAAACTAAGTCCTGAACAATTAACTAAGTTGGATGCTGTTTTGAAAAAAAGTACCGGAATGACAGTACAGCAAGTAGACAGTTTTAGTTTGCTTACTGTAATGAGTTTGATTTCGATGAAAACTTTTGGCTGTACCGATTTAAAATTCTATGAAATGGAATTTATTGAACAGGCCAAGAAAAGAAATATCGAAATTGGCGGACTTGAAACGGTAAAGGAGCAGTTTGGGATACTTGAAAATGCCTATTCAAATGATGAAATGATTGCTATGCTTGATGAATCGACTCCAGATGAAACAGCAAAATTAGTTGCTGCCTATAAAACTGAAAATATCGATTTGTTGTATGATTCTACAACCGATAAAAAGTTCACAAGTGAGAAAACAAAAAAGATTATTCTGGACAGCAGAAATTTAAACTGGGTAAAAAATATGCCTGAATTAATGAAGAAACAAAGTATTTTTTTTGCAGTAGGATCAGGTCATTTGGCTGGAGAATTAGGAGTTATTAATTTATTAAGAAAAGCAGGTTATACAGTAAAACCAATTCTGAAGTAAAAGATTTTGAAAGAAAGGGAACAAGAATTTTTAAATCGCATAGAAAGTCACAAGGGAATTTTGTACAAAGTTTCGAAAATGTATATGGATACTTATGACGATCAGCAGGATTTATTTCAGGAAATTATTTGTCAGCTCTGGAAATCGTATGATTCTTTTAGAAACGAAAGTCAATTTTCTACCTGGATGTATCGCGTTGCGGTAAATACGGCGATTGTTTTTCTAAAGAAAGAAAAGCGGAAAGTGGATAAATATGACATCGCTTCAGATAACATAAAAGAGGAGGAAGGGGATTCTCAAATTAAAGAAAGCCAGATCGAGCACTTTTACAAAGCAGTTCAAAAACTGGAAAAAATTGACAAGGCTATTATTTTTTATCAGTTAGAGGGATTTTCACATAAAGAAATTGGCGATAACCTTGGGATCTCTGAAGGAAATGCAAGAGTAAAACTCAATAGGGCAAAAGAAAAACTAAAAGAAATAATTAAAAACCAAGGATATGGATTTTAACGACATACAAAATGCCTGGAATAACGAGAAGACGGATAATGTTGTTGTTCCTAATAATTTAGAAAAAATACAATTGGCAAACACGCCTTTAGATAAAATTAAAAAAAATATCAAGAATGAATTTATATATCAAATCATATCGATTTTGATAGTAGCGTTTGTTCCTTTAATCTATGATTTTGCACCCAAAATGGTTTTCTTCTATTACTTAATTTATAGTTTGTATGTCGCGGTTTGTACTTATTATTTAGTAAAACTTTATTTTTTCTATAAAAGACTAAGTGTAATTACATTAAAAACTAAAGATAGTTTGTATGAAACCTATTTTGATATTAGACTGAATATGGAATTGTATAAAACCTTTGGATTTGCCCTCGTGCCTTTTTTAATTTTGTATTTGGTAGGATTTTACCTTTATGCATTTTTAAAAATTCCAGGTTTTTTTGACCATGAATTTACCAGCGGACAATTGATTACATTCTTTTTTATTATTGTTTTCTGTGTTCTTTTTATGGGAATTTCTTTAGAATGGTGGGTTCATAAATTTTATGGAAAGTATGCCAGAGAAATTAAAAAAGTAATAGACGAATTAAAAGAAGAATAATAAACAGAACCCATCGTAATGATGGGTTTCTTTTTTTATTGGTATTTTTGCTGAAGGCCCGAAGATAAAACAGATGAAGCAGTTTTGCGCTGATTCTTGGTTTTGGACCGATGTAAAATGTAAAAAATCCGTGTTTATCAGTGGCATCCGCGGTGTAAAACTTATGAAAATATTTGTAACAGGAATTTCAACAGATGTTGGAAAAACAATTGCTTCTTCGATTATTGTCGAAGCTTTAGAAGCTGATTATTGGAAACCTATTCAGGCTGGTGATCTGGATAATTCAGATAGTCATAAGGTTCACTCCAGAATCTCAAATAAAAAAACTCGGATTTTGGAGAACAGTTATAAATTAAACACACCGGCAAGTCCGCATTTGGCCGCAGAGATTGATGGGGTTATGATTGAGTTAAATCAAATTCGGGAACCCCAAACAGCGAATCATTTAGTTATAGAAGGTGCGGGCGGTATTTTTGTTCCGTTAAACGAAAAAGAAACAATCATCGATTTAATAAAAGCAGATTATAAAATTGTTGTCGTTTCAAGACATTATTTAGGAAGCATCAATCATACTTTGTTGACCATTGAAGCAATTCAGAATCGGGGTTTTGAAGTGGCTGGAATTATCTTCAGCGGAAGCGAAAACAAATCAACGGAAAGTTTAATCTTGAATAAAACCAAAATAAAATGTATTGGAAGAATTGATGAAGAACCATATTTTGATCAAAACGTAATAAAAGAATACGCCGATTTATTTAGAGACAATATATTGGCTTTGGGAAAATCTAAAATCTAACCCCGAAGCTTCGGGTCTACAATCTGAAATCAAATGACATTAACAGAAAAAGACAGTCAATATTTATGGCATCCTTATACACAGCACAAAACTGCACAAGCCCCAATTGCTATTACAAAAGCAGAAGGAGCATTGCTTTGGGATGAAAATAACAAAGAGTACCTTGATGCAATTGCTTCCTGGTGGGTAAATCCGTTTGGGCATAGCAACAAATTTATTGCCGATGCAATTTATAAGCAGCTAACAACTCTGGAGCATGTTTTGTTTGGAGGTTTTACGCACGAACCGGCTGTAAAAGTGGCTGAAAAACTAATAGATGTTCTGCCTAAAAATCAGCAGAAGATTTTCTTTTCAGATAATGGCTCAACGGCTGTTGAAGTCGCTATAAAAGTGGCTCTGCAGTATTTTTTCAATAAAAATGAAAAACGGACTACTATTATCGCTTTTGAAAATGCTTTTCACGGCGATACTTTTGCGGCAATGGCGGCAAGTGGTATTTCGTTTTACACACAGGCATTTCAGGGTATGTTTATAGATGTGGTTCGAATTCCGGTTCCGGTAAAAGGACAAGAACAGATCAGTTTTGAGGCGCTGGAAAATACAATCAAAAACCACAATTGCGCCGGATTTATTTTTGAACCTTTGGTGCAGGGTGCGGCCGGAATGGTGATGTATGAACCAGAATCTTTAGCAAAGTTAATTCAGATTTGCAAAGAAAATAAAGTCCTGACAATTGCCGATGAAGTAATGACAGGTTTTGGAAAAACCGGAAAAACTTTTGCAATGGATTATGTTTCAGAAGAACCGGATATGATCTGCCTTTCAAAAGCATTAACCGGCGGAACAATTCCAATGGCGATAACGACTTTTACCCAGGATATTTTTGATGCTTTTTATGACGATGATATTAATAAAGCACTGTTTCACGGACATACTTTTACGGCAAATCCAACAGGTTGTGCAGCAGCTTTAGCAAGTATCGAATTATTGCAGACCGATGAAATGCAGCGTAATATTGAAAGAATAAATAAAAAGCATTTAGATTTTCAAAAGAAAATGGAAAGCCACCCAAAAGTTTTAACGGCCAGAACTTTGGGGGTTATTTTTGCGGTTGAAATAAAATCAGATTCAAACGAAAGTTATTACGGATCAATGCGAACCAAATTGTATAATTTCTTTATTGATAAAGGCGTTGTTTTAAGACCGGTTGGAAATATCGTTTACATTTTACCACCATATATAATGACGGACGATCAGCTTCAAAAGGTATATAATACAATTGAAGAAGCTATTGAAATGGTGTAATTTGCCCATTGATTTAACGGTTTAAAAGAATAAACACAAAGAAAATAATCTATCAGTGTAAATCTGTTGAACCGGTGTCATCCGCGTGCCATTTTTTTACAGACCTTTGCGCTAAATAAACTATTGTGAATACACCAAAAATTGCCATAACTGCTTTTTCATCTATTTCTCCGTTGGGGAATAATAGTGATGAAGTTTGGGAGAAATATCTCGATAAAAAGCATTGTTTTACAAAGCTGTTTTTAGATCAGCAGGAAACTTCTGTTGCGGCTTTAAATGCTGAATCGAAACGCATTGTAACCGAATTAAGAGATTCTGATATTAAATACAAGTTTCTGGATGATTCTGTGTTATTTGCTATTGCGGCTTCGCGAAAAGCAGTTCACAATGCAGGTTGGAAAACAAATGATGTTTTCGGAATTAATATTGGTTCTTCAAGAGGTGCCACAGATTTATTCGAAAAACATTACAAAGAATATCTTGAAACCGGAAAAGCACAAACTTTAGCTTCTCCAACAACTACCTTAGGAAATATTTCATCTTGGATTGCCCACGATTTGCAAAGCACCGGTCCGGAAATTTCGCATTCAATTACTTGTTCCACGGCACTTCATGCACTTTTAAATGGTGTGGCATGGTTAAGATCAGGAATGGCCGATAAATTTTTAGTGGGAGGAAGCGAAGCCCCTTTAACTGATTTTACAATTGGTCAGATGCGGGCTTTAAAAATTTATTCTCGTCTCGATCAAGATGTAGATTCGTGGCCGAATTTAGCTTTTGATTTTGAAAAAACGCAAAACACCATGATTTTGGGCGAAGGTGCCGCCGTTTGCTGTTTAGAATCGGGTGAAAAAGAAAATGCAATTGCTTATATAACCGGGGTTGGGTACGCCACAGAAATTTTAGAACATAATATTTCTATTTCTGCAGAGGCAGATTGTTTCCAAAAGTCGATGAAAATGGCTTTAAGAGATATTGATTTAAAAAGTGTCGATGCGATTGTAATGCATGCTCCGGGAACTATTAAAGGAGATTTGACAGAATTGCGTGCGATTGAAAAAGTATTTGGTTCAGAGTTACCTTTATTGACCACAAATAAGTGGAAAATAGGGCATACTTTTGGCACATCGGGATTGTTGAGTTTGGAACTGGGACTGCTCATGATACAGCATAATAACTTTATAGAAACACCATTTTCGAAAAAGACAAATCAAGAGAAGGAAATTAAAAGAGTTTTAATAAATGCCGTTGGTTTTGGTGGAAATGCGGTGAGTATTTTAATTGAAAAAGCATAGATTATTTAAATAAAAAAATCCATCTGATTTGACAGATGGATTTTTTATAATTGGGAAAGTGATTTTTATTTAAAGATCACTTTTCGGGTTACTTCAGCATTGTTTTCAAGCGTAACTTTTACAAGCAGCACCTGATCTGCTGACTGCAGGTTTGAAATTGAAAGTTCCGTAATGCCGACTTTCTTTTTATTGTAAATCAGTTTTCCTGTAATGTCGAAAACAGAAACTTCTTTAATGTTTTCTTTTGCAGAAGTTACTTTGATTACTTTATCTTTTACAGAAACCAGAAGTCCGTCCTTTACATTTTCAAAATCACCTGTTCCTAACGTTTTATTGGTATAACGAAGCGTGAAACGATCTTTAAAAGTTCCTATTTCCGTTTTAAAAGTATAATCCCCGGCTTTTAAATCTGAAATAATTCCGGTTTTTTTATCTTCCAGATATACTTCCTGACTGTTAAAAAGTCCGTCAGCATGGTCAATAGAGATCGTAAAATCTCCGGCAATTGTTGTTTTGTATCCTAATGGAATTACGTCACTGTTCTCAAACGGAAG
>NZ_MLFK01000004.1 GCF_001879205.1 Flavobacterium johnsoniae | reverse complement strand
TAGCATCACCTCCGGTTTTAAGTTCACCAGAAAGATTAAATGAGGCATAATCCGCAGAAGCATATTTGTACTTACTTCCTGCTCCGCCATTAGAAGGAGGAGTATTGTGTGTCCATAAATATATCGTTCCAATATTAGTATCACCAATAAGCTTATAACCGTCTATTGCCGATGGGTATGGATTTCCAAGTAAATTAAATTTGTTTTGTACCGTCGTTTTGACAACATCTCCGTTATTCGGAACTCCAACGAACGATGCTGTTTGAACTGAAGGATTTATAATATCAAAATTCTGAGGTCCTCTCACGCTGTATCCTTCTCCCGGAATCATTACTGATAAGTCTGCGTTGCGAATTACCCAGCTTGCATTTGGGTTATAACTTGTGTATTTATCTGAGAGTGTATTTGGTGACATTTTCTTAAGAGTAAAGCCGCTGGCCAGCGTTAATGGGGATGACCAGTAGGTATAATCGTAACGACGAACACTGGTTTCTCTTTTGTATGTAATGTCTCCACTGTTAACCGCGTTCTTGTTAGACTGCATTAAGCTTGAGTTATTATTGAATATTAATGAACCTCCCGGATTAACGGTTATTTCGTTGGTAAGTTTTAAAATCTTATCTGAGTTAACAGTCAATGTTGTAGTAGATCCCACTGAAAGTGTATGTGCATAAAATTCAGGACCGGCTCCGTCAATAACTGGTTTGTTTGTTGCACTATTTGGTATGACAACACAATCCGTTTGTTCTGGAACTCCGTTTGGCGTCCAGTTTGCCGGGTTACTCCAGCTAACTCCTGCCGAACCATTCCATTGTTTTGATACGTATGGGTTGATTGTTACAGAAGTTGCAGCAGATGTACAACCTGTGCTGATATTTCTTGCTGTTACATTGTATGTTGTTGGCGCAAGTGATGGAAAAATTCCGTTTGTGTTACTATAATTTGTACCGTCAATACTGTAGCCATATCCACTAGATGGATTAGAAACTGTAATTGTACCCGTATTGTTGGTACAGGTTGGCTGTGTAGTATTTGTTGTTGGTGCTGTTGGAGCAGGATTTGTTGTAATAGAAACAGGGGTACTACTATTCAAACAAGATCCATTGTACGCTGCTGATACAGTACGTCTATAATAAGTAACGTTTTGAGTTGTATTTACCGTTATGGCAGCCGGAGTATAATCTTCGCTATTTATTCCTGTACCCGTTGTAACATTTACCCATGGGCCCGAAGGGTTTGTGGATGATTCCCATTGAAATTGTATTGTTGGATTTACTTCTGTTCCAACATACTGATACGTTGATCCATCAATAACACCTGGTGTGCTTCCGCTACAAACAGCAGCTGGCGTTGTAGTTGCGATTGAGTTTGAAGATGCATTAAATTGAGCCATACTGAATTCAATAATATTTCCTCCTCCATTTTCATAATAATCCAGGACTAAATTATTATTTCCAGTAAGATTGATTAATACATTTTCATATGTTGTTGCTGCTTGTTCTCCCCATCGGTCAAAAACTTTTACGCCGTCTACATATAAACGAACACCATCATCCGCTCTAATACGAACTAAATGACATCCTGATTTGGTCGATTTCATTCTATAACGTACTGCAAATTGTTCCGTGCGAATACTTGCTCTCTGAACTCCATTTGAAAGAACAGGAAAACATACGTCATCACCTCCAAAACCTTGAACAATGGACTCTGATGTTTCATCATAATATCCTGCATATTCTGTACCTGAGAAAGGAGTTGTTGCTTCTACCGAAGAAGGTGAAGTTCCTCCCGGAGGTACTGTAGCACTAGTCCAGTTATAAATGTGTCCTCTCCATCTATTATCTGTTGTTCCTGTTGCTAAAGGATTATCTAATGAGTTTCCAACTGACTTTGCGGAAAGTACAATGCCTCCTGTTCCTACTGTTCCATTATTTGCACAACTCCCTGTAGATATAACAACTTTTACCTGACCTGAAAAAGTAGCATGCCAGTCTACAATTGATGTTCCAGCGCTTCCGGTATTAGTTGCAGAAGGGGATACATCTACATCTGTCGAAGCATTTAGAATGTTCAATTTTTCGTTAAGTCCAGAGAAAACATCACCAACTTCAAATGTATATTTATTTCCTTGTATAACATTTACCAAAGCATACTCACCAGCACGTACATTCCCCGTAGTTTGAGAACTGCCATCAATACAAAGTGTATAGGTTCCAACAGAATTTGTTGGGGTATTATTTCCGTTAATTACAAAATTGGCAGCTGTCTTTGCACAACTTGCTCCGTATCCTGCATAATATATTGTTGTTCCGGGGGTGTTTGTATTTGTTAAGCCTGAATTAGGTACATTGATTGGATTAAATGATGATCCAGCCTTAAGCAATGTACCACTTGCATTGTACCAATTAACAGGAGCTGTTAGTACAATCCCACCTTCAGATGTTGGAGGTGTAATTGTCCATAGAAAATCATCATTTACTGTTCCTGTATTTCCATAAGTAGTAGAGATTATAGTATAGGTAACACCGGTAACTAAATTTGCAGTAATTCTTGGTTCTCGCGCTTGTCCATCAGCATCATCATCTCCTCTCCAGTAGTCTGATCCAGAGCCCGAACAATTACCTGGTGTGTAAGCCCCGGAATAAATATATGCCGCACCGTCATAATTACCTGTATCAGACATCTTAAAAGTATAAGCTCCTGATGTAGTGACTGTAAAAGTATGAGCAACATAGTTTCTTGTCTGTGAGTCAAAACTACAATTAGTGGAATTTTGCATTGAATTTTGCACTCGTCTGGCTATAGGATCTATACTTGAGTTCCAAGAACCTGTAAAAGTATTCACAAAACTAGTATAAGGAGAAGCTGTTAAAGCACCGGTTCCTCCTTGGCAAATAACTACTCCTGTGGTGCTGGGTGGCGCAACACAATTTACTGTTCCATTAAAAGTGAAATCATTAATACTATATTGTCTAGTACCACTTCCTCCCCAAGCATAAACTCTAAAAGTTATAGTCCTAGTAATACCTTGGTAAGATGCTCCGGATAATGAAATTGTACCTCCAGATGCTCCGGGTGTTGCAATATTTGCACCAAATGAATCAACACTAGATCTTATGGCAAAACTTGTGGTATTGGACGCCTGTCCACTATAAACAAGACTAACAAAATTAATCGCATTTCCTAAATTTGGCGTCAAAGTAAACTCAAAATAATTATTAAGATTAAAGGTGCTCGGCCATCCCGAGGCATTAAATCTATCATTAGCATTTGAGTTTGATAGTCCTGAAGATCGTAAAATTCCAGAAACGGTAATATTGGGATCAACGATTTGCCCACTTGTAAATGCACTATTACTGTTAATGTTATTAGCATTAATATCATTTTTCCAAATTGATTGGCTAAAACTAAGTACTGGTAAAAAAATTAAAACAACAATCAAAAGTAGTTTTCTAATCATATAGGCGTGGTATTAAATTTTGTTTTTGGTGTAAACTCAATAAAAAACATGAAATTTCGTTATGTACGAAACTTGCTTTTTTATTGTTAAACTGTTAAAAATCTTGTTAGTAAGTGTTTAATGTATTAAACAGTTTAACAAACAGAATTTACGGTCAAAACTATTACAATTTGGAATAAAAAACAACTCTTTAAAAAAATGGTTTTGAGAAAACTAAATAAATTATCATAAAATTTAACAGTTAATTATCTATTTTTATCAATAAAAGTTAAAAAGAAAGAAAAAAGCCATGAAATCAATTTGTACTCCAAAGGAAGCTTTACAGAAATTAGAGCACTTTTGCGCCTATCAGGAACGCTGTCATGATGAAGTTGTATCGAAACTTTACAGTTTAAAAATGACATCAGATGAAATTGATTTAATTGTAGTTCAGTTGATTGAGGGGGATTTTTTGAATGAGACTCGTTTTGCCTGCAGCTTTGCAAGAGGCAAACATCGAATGAAATATTGGGGAAAAATCAAAATTACAAACGAATTAAAAGCCCGGCATATTTCTTCCACAAATATTACTCTTGCCCTAAAAGAAATTTCAAATGAAGAATATTTTGAAACTTTCGAAAATCTTTCAGAAAGAGGGTGGAATTCCATTCACGAACAAAATGCTTTAAAAAAGCGTAAAAAATTCTGCGACTATATGCTGCGCCGTGGTTATGAAAGTGATTTGGTATATGAAAAAGTAAAAGAATTAGAACAAAATTAAGAGCGGAATAACGGAAAGAAAAATCTTTTATGTACACTTTTGAAGTATTCAATTTCACTTCATAAAAAATCCAAATTTACCTACGTTTTAAAAAATAACGGACAGTTGTGAAAAATTACTTTTTTGCAGATTTTTTACAAAACGCGACGTTTTTTGTATTATTAGCGTAATATTTTAGTCTATTTTGGACTTATATTACGGATTTTTCTTATTTTTAACAAGCTTGTTTTATAGGAAATTCCATTGATTCCTAATTTTTCTGATGTATTTCATCGATTATTTTGTCGGTTTATCGATTATATAGTGGTTATAAAAACCGCGATAAAATCAAACACGTAGATGTATCTATATTTGCTCGGTTCGAAAAACTATGCCAGCATAACAATCTGATAGAAAAACATCTAGTATGAAAAAAACTCTACTCTTATTTTTATTTTTATTGCCTTTTTTGGGAATTACACAAAATATTGATTTTGTGCAATGGAATGGTTCAACAGATTTAGCTCCAACTATTTTAAACAATTACATAGTTGCAAGTAATGTTACTGGAGCGGGTTTTTCAAACGGTAATCCAACCCCAACTTATGATGGAATTGAAGGTACCAATTGGCCAACAGGAGCAATAAACCTAGGACGCTATTTTCAAATAACATTAAATCCGATTTTAGATGGTCGAATTGTGTTAAATGAAATTTTATTCAACTACAAAGGAAACTCTGCGGGGTATCAGATTCGTTATTCTAAACAAGCCGATTTTTCTTCCCCAGTTACAATAGCTAATGTAACCGGAGCGGCAACAAATGACACTTCTACCCCTGGAAATCTATCAGGATTGAATATAGCAATCAATGCCGGCGAAAGAATATACATTCGTTTTTACGCTTACAACGGTGGAGGAACTTGGAAGTTAATGAATAATAACCTTTTAAAGCTTAGAGGGACTATCGCACAAAATCCATCTCCAATGAATGGAACCTACATTGTAGGAAGTGCAGCGACAGCAAGTTTTCCAACTCTTACTAGCACAGTTAGAGCATTAAATGCAGTGGGAGTTTCTGGAGCAGTTAATTTATTATTAGATAATACTAACTACAATATTTCTACAGGCGAAACTTTTCCATTAGTAATTAATCCTTACACGGGAAATACAAATTACAAAGTAACTTTTAAACCTAATACAAACAGAACGGTTACTATTGAATCTACTAACTCGCCATCTTATACTTCAACACCCGCAGTATTTAAACTTAATGGTGTCGATAATGTAGTTTTTGATGGAAGTAACAATGGTACTACGACTAAAAATCTAACCATTTACAATAATAACCCTATAAATCCAAAGAAATCTGTTATCTGGATTGCCAGTGAAAACAGTACAAATGGAGCTTCAAATAATGAAATAAAAAATTTAATTTTAAGACAATACTATCGCGATGATAATATTTCAGTAGGAGTATTTGGGGGTGGAACAAGTGAAGTTGGAAGTGACGCACAAGCTGCAAATTCAAACAATACAATACAAAATGTAACTTTTACAAAAGTTGGTCAAGCAGTATATTCCACAGGATCGGCATCTGCACTTTCATCTAATTGGAAAATACAAAATAACGTGATTGGCGGAACAACAACGGCTGATAAGCCTTTCGTAGGGATTTATCTTTCAAACATGAAAGATTATGAGATTTCCGGAAATACGATTAATGGAGTCGAAAAAAACACAACAGATTATAATCCTTTGCACTCAGGAATAATTATTACTGGTTCAAGTAATGGGATAATTTCAAAAAACACAATTAATAACATCAATAACAGCGTTGGAAATGGATATTGTGCAGGAATCTATATTAACAGTAATAACAATAGCGTATATAACAATATAATTAGTAATGTTGTTTCCTCCAACATTGGGCATGGAATTTATTTAAATTCAGGAGATAATAACAAATTCTATTACAATACTGTTGTAATGAATAATAATTCAAACCCAACTGGGTCATCATGTCTTTATATTGCTAATGGTACTAATGTTGCAATAAAAAATAATATTTTTTATAGTTCACAGACAAATGGTACGCAATATTTAATAAATTCAAATATTGCTCAAAGTGCAATAACAGATTTCAATAACAATGCCTACTATTTATCGACAACTACCTCTAAATTTCAAAATAGATTGTCCACAGGCTCTTATACTGATTTAACATCTTGGATGACAGCAATTACTGCTCCAAAAGAAAGAAGTTCTATTGCTGTTGAACCAAAGTTTATTTCGACAACTGATTTCCATTTAGCTCAAAATACCACAAATTCTGGTATACATGCAAAAGGAGAACCAATAACTGGTATTACTATTACCACCGATATCGACGATGAAATCAGAAGTACAACAACACCTGATATGGGTGCTGATGAAATTATTATATGCGAGCAAGGAGATCAAACTTCATTTGGTACAAACTCATGGATTGGTTACGTGTATAAATGGACTGGAAACAATGCTCCAAATCCAGCATTAAACGACGCTCCTGCAAGCGCAACAAATGTTTTTATAGGAAATGTGACGGAACCAGCACAATTTGATAGAAATGTTGGCGCAGGTGCGGTTAGAGGTGTAACAACTAATATTTGTGGAACTCCGCCCGTAGATAAATTTTTCGTTCGTTATAAAATGAAAACAACTACCGTTGCAGGTATTTATAATTTTACGGTTGCCGGAGACGATGGTATTAGGCTTTATATAGATGGAACACTTGTAGTTGGACGTTGGAATGATCATAGTTATCTTGCAGATGCCGTACAGTATACTTTGACAGCGGCTTCTCATGAGTTTGTTCTAGAATATTATGAAAATGCTGGATCTGCTCGTACAACTATTTCATACGGAATTGTACAGGGAGATCAAAATCTTCCTTATGGAAATAAAGTTTGGAATGTTTATGGGTTTACACAGAATAACTTAGCACTTGAAAACATAAAATCTAGTTATGCGGGAAGTTATGTTGATTCCAACTTAAATGTAGATACACAAACATTCTGGAATAAAACCCAGTCACCATCAAGTTATTCGGGATGGCAAGGTGCACCAATACCTGTAGATAATTTTACAGTTAGTTACAGACGCCAAGGTTTTCCTTGTGGCAGCTATCAAATACAACTGGTAAATTGTGATGATGTAGGTGAAATATACCTAGACGGGACAAGTATTTATCTACAAAACGGATATACCACAGCTTTAACGAATGTTGGAACATATCCCTTAAATTCTGCTTCTAAAATTGAAATTCGCCTTAGAGAAGATGGAGGTGATGCCAATGTAGCTGTTAAATTTGTTAGTGTACCAAATATCTATGATGGAACTTCAACTCCAACAAGCGGTACTGCAATAACTATAGCAAGATCGAATGTAATTTTAGGATCAGATGTTTCTGTTTGTTCTTGTACAATTCAAGATGGTGCTAAACTTACGGTTCCAAAAGATAAAACGCTAACAGTAGATGATGCTTTAATTTTCGAAGGAACTGGAAAAATTCTTATAAGTAATGGCGGCTCATTATTACAAAATAATACAACTTCCAGTGCTTTTCAAGGCGGAACAGCTTCATTTGAGATGCAAAGAAGCACATCAACTCGCCGTTACGATTATACGTACTGGTCATCACCATTAACATTGGCTTCTGGTTTTACGCTTAAAAAAATGTCACCAAATACACTTGCTGACAAGTATACAAGTTACGATCCAAATGCAAGCTGGGTAATCCGCAACGCAGACTTATCAGTAATGATTCCTGGAGAAGGATACAGTGTGAGAGGACCTCAGAATTTTGACATAACAACCCCAGCAACTCAAACAGCCTCATTTATTGGAGTTCCGAATAACGGAGATGTGGTAAAAACTACTGTGCAAAACAAATTTAATTTGCTTGGAAATCCATACCCATCGGCAATAGACGGCTATAAACTTATTAATGACACAAAGATAGGAACAGTCTATTTATGGACACACAACACTCCTCCGGCTAATGACGGGACAAGTAATAAATACAAATATAGTTCTTCCGATTATGCGTCATTTAATTTATCTGGCGGTATCAAAACTGGTGGTAACACAAGTCTGCCAACAAGATATATTGCAGCTGGACAAGGTTTCTTTGCCGCTCCAACAACTACAAGTATTACCTATACAAATAGTATGAGGGTTGGCGGCAGCAATAGTACTTTCTATAAAACAGAAAAAACGAATGATCTTGAAAGAAATCGTATATGGCTGAATTTATCAAATGCAGAAGGGGCTTTCAAACAAACTTTAGTAGGTTATATTGAAGGAGCGACAAACAGCTGGGACCTTAATTTTGATGCAGTTGGTTTTAACGGAAACAGCTATGTTGATTTTTACAGTATCAACGAAAATACAATATTATCAATTCAGGGACGTGCACTGCCGTTTGAAAAAAGTGATGTCGTTCCATTAGGTTACAAAGTAACAGTTGCCGGCGATTTCACAATTTCTATAGATCAAGTTGATGGATTTTTTGGCGATCAGGAAGTTTATCTGGAAGATAAAAAAACCGGAATTATTTCGAACCTAAAAACCGGAAACTATACTTTTAAAACAGAAATTGGAACTTTTAAAGATCGTTTTACTCTTCGTTACACTAATAAAACATTAGGAACCGACGATTTTGAAAATGTGGATGGAGGGCTTTTGGTTTCTGTAAAAGATAAAGTGATCAAAGTTACATCTGTAAAAGAAAATATTAAAGAAGTTAATCTTTTTGATATTTCGGGAAGACTTATTTATCAAAAAGTAAAAGTAGGAACAACAGAACTATCAATATCTAATTTACAATCAAGTGATCAGATTTTGTTGGTAAAAGTTATTCTCGAAAATGATTATACAACGACTAAAAAAGTAATTTTTAAATAGTCAGGAAGTAAAAACAATAAAGATCCGACAGTGAAAGCTGCCGGATTTTTCCATGTAAAAACGATACAAATTAAACAAGTAAATATTGCATTAGAAAATTACCATCTCATTAACCCAAATCAACCAAAAAATCACAAACTATATGTGCCCAAAATCACTTTTGTTTACCCGTTCTTTATTTTTAAAATTAACATTAATTCTGTTTTTAATATCATTCAACCTCTCCGCACAATCTTCGGTGTCACGAATCTATACGGATTGGAATGGGTATTGGACATCGAATTCTTCAACACCTGTAAATAATCGTCCTGACTTAGACAATAATCTAATTGCTTTTTCCTGGAAAACCAAAACGTACTCTACAGGCGTAAATGATGGTGCCCTTGATGCACGCACGATTGATTATTCTAAACAAAAATTCAGGGCATTAAAAATTCAGTCTTTAGGAATAGGTCCAAGTACTTATTTTTTACAAGGTTCTAAGATTGACGGATCAAATGCCACTACAAGACTAGAGCCTGCATTGGCTGGATCTACGGCTACTGGTGCAGAACTAGCGTCAAGATTAACCGATGGTGTAAACGGATTATCGCTAGGAACCGGAGTAGCAAATATAAAAGAGGGTAGCGCAGAATTTAAAATAGGAACAAGCAATCTAAATTTAACCGGAATTAATGATGGTACTCCTGATTTGATTGTAACTCAGGTTGCAGAATACGGAGGTAGTCCAGATAAGTTTAAATTTATTGATGCTACTGGTAAAACTGTTGGAAAAGAATTATCCATAACTTTTGGTTCTACTACTCCTTCAATGGGGACTTACAGTCTGGATTTGTTTAACATGAACGGAACTTATGCTTTTACACCTGCTGCAACAAGAGAAATCAGAATGCTGGCAATTGAAACAAGTGAATTCGAAATTAATGCTTCTAACGCATCATCAGTAGATCGATTTGTTGTAACCTTTTCGGGTAGTTCAGATTGCGCTTTTATCGCTTTTAATACCAATTCATTAAAAATTGCCGAATTACAACTTTTAAAAACAGCTTCCATGACTTCTTGTGGAACGGAAGGCAGTACAATCAATTATACATTTGAAGTAAAAAATCCCGGTGAAGTTCCTATTACAGATATACATATAACAGATCCAAAACTTATTACTTATACTACTGGAAATACCATTGCAAGTTTAGCACCAGGAGCAAGTGCAATATTAACAGGTACTTATACCGTTACAGCCGCAGATGCAGCAGCTGGAAGGGTTATTAATTCTGCAAAAGTGACAGGAACAGATCCATCGTTAAATACTGTCGAAGATATTTCGGGCACATCATTCGCTAATGATACACCAACCTCTATAGATTTACTTGCTCCTCCAACGATAGGCACAATAGTTAATACAACTTGTACAGATTTAGGAACAGTAGTTTTAAATAATTTGCCAGGAACAGGAAACTGGGAAATTGTAAGAAGCCCTGACGGGGTAATAAAAAGAGGCTCTGGTACCAGTACAACAATTACAGGTCTGACGGCTGGAACAGTTTACAGTTTTAGAGTAACAAGCGCTGCGGGATGTAAATCTCCTTCAAGCGCAACAGTTACCGTTACCAATCAGTCGTCTACGACTTGGAATGGAACCAGCTGGTCTAACGATCCTCCAAATAGCACTAAAAGTGTAATTTTTACAGGGCCATATACATTTACTGGAAATCTTGATGCATGTTCTTGTACAGTTAATGCAGGTGTAAATTTAGTTGTTCCCTCAGGTATTATTTTAAATATTACTAATGGCCTAACCGTTAACTCGGGAGGTTCATTAATATTCAATAATAACTCAAGCTTAATGCAGTCTAACAAGAACGCGGTTAACAGTGGAGACATTACATACAAAAGAGAAACCAGTGTTCGTCGTTATGATTATACGTATTGGTCATCGCCATTAACACTGGCCAGCGGCTTTACTCTTAAGAAAATGTCACCAAATACACTCTCAGATAAATACACAAGTTATAACCCAAATGCAAGCTGGGTAATCCGCAACGCAGACTTATCAGTAATGATTCCGGGAGAAGGATACAGCGTGAGAGGACCTCAGAATTTTGATATTATAAATCCTTCAGTTCAAACAGCATCGTTCGTTGGAGTTCCGAATAACGGAGATGTTGTCAAAACGACAGTACAAAACAAATTTAATTTACTTGGAAATCCATACCCATCGGCAATAGACGGTTATAAACTTATTGGTGATACTAATATTGGAACGATATATTTATGGACCCACAATACTCCTCCTTCTAATGGCGGAGCAGGAAGTAAGTACAAATATGCTTCTGCGGATTA
>NZ_MLFK01000003.1 GCF_001879205.1 Flavobacterium johnsoniae | reverse complement strand
TCCTCCCACGGGATTAATAGCAGCCGGACAGGGTTTCTTTGCCGCCCCAACAACTACAAGTATTACCTACACAAACGATATGAGAGTAGGTGCCGGCAATAATAATTTTTACAAAACAGCTAAAAAAGACAATCTTGAAAGAAATCGTATTTGGCTGAATTTATCTAATAAAGAAGGGGCTTTCAAACAAACTTTAGTAGGTTATATTGAAGGAGCTACAAACAGCTGGGACCTTAATTTTGACGCTGTTGGTTTTAACGGAAACAGTTATGTGGATTTTTACAGTATCAACGAAAGTACGACTTTCTCTATCCAGGGACGTGCACTTCCGTTTGAGAACAGTGACGTAATTCCATTAGGATACAAAACAACAATTGCCGGAGATTTTACGATCTCTATTGACCATGCTGACGGACTTTTTAACAGTCAGGAAGTATATCTGGAAGATAAAAAAACCGGAATTATTTCAGATTTAAAAGCCGGGGATTATACTTTTAAAACCGAAATAGGAACTTTTAAAGATCGTTTCACGCTTCGTTATACCAATAAAACGTTAGGAACAGGTGATTTCGAAAATGTAAAGGACGGACTTCTGGTTTCTGTAAAAGATAAAGTAATCAAAGTAACTTCTGCAAAAGAAAACATTAAAGAAGTTTCTGTTTTCGACATTACAGGAAAACTGATTTACAATAAAAAGAAAGTCGGCATTACGGAACTTTCAATTTCAAACCTGCAGTCTGGGGATCAGGTGCTGCTTGTAAAAGTTACGCTTGAAAACAATGCTGAAGTAACCCGAAAAGTGATCTTTAAATAAAAATCACTTTCCCAAACTATAAAAAATCCATCTGTCAAATCAGATGGATTTTTTTTATTTAAAAATCACCAAAAGTGGGTATTGCTGTTTAGTAAAAAGATATTTAATTTCGGTTAATTCTTACAAATCATAATATTGATTACTTTGGTAAAAAACTTATTTTGCTCACTGGTTCTTCTTATTTTTCCTTTTTCGACAGCTGTTTTTTCGCAGCAAGGTAAGGTTGATATAACATTTAACCCAATTGATGACGGCGTAAAAGGAGATGGTTTTGATGCCGCTGTACGTACTCTTTATTTGCAGTCAGATCAAAAACTCCTTGTTGGCGGCGAATATTCAAGTCTCAACGGAAACCTCTCTTCTCATTTAACGCGCCTGAAACCCGATGGTTCAGTTGATGATGATTTTAGTACAGGAACCGGTTTTAGCGGAAATGTCTATGCCTGTGTTGTACAGCCGGATGGCAAAATTATTGCGTCAGGTAATTTTACGGCTTATAATGGAAACAGTTGCGGCCGACTTATTCGATTAAATAACGATGGAACCCAAGACACTTCATTCAATACTTCTATTGGAGCTTCCGGAATTATTTATGATATCGCTCTACAGCCAGATGGAAAAATAATAATCGTGGGGAGTTTTACAAAATACAACAATGTTACTGTAAATCGCATAGCACGTATATTGCCCGACGGCGCTTTAGATACTTCTTTTACGACTGGTACAGGTTCTTCTTTAAATATCACTAATACAAGAATATTGGCAAACGGAAAAATTTTAATTACTGGTAATTTCACTTCATTCAATAAAATTCCAAGTAATAAAATAGTACGTCTAAATTCTGATGGAAGTGTTGACGGAACCTTTAATATCGGAGAAGGTTTTAATGATAACGTGAATGCCGTCGAAATCCAATCTGATAATAAAATTATTTTGGGAGGAAGTTTTACTCTGTTCAATGGAAGTACCGCAGAGAGAATTGTTCGTCTCAATGAAGATGGCTCAAGAGATACAGATTTTCAAGGCACTGGTTTTACTAAAGATGCAGTACAGATTATCAAAACAGACGATAATGGCAATATAATGGTTGGGGGGATCTTTCACCGGTTTCTATAATGATGAAAATGTAAACAGACTGGTTTTGTTAAATCCTGATGGAACTGTAAACAGTGATTTTAAAACAGATTCGGGACCTGGAAATTACTCTGTTTTGGCTCTTGCTTTAGATTCTGAAGGATCGTGGTTCATAGGGGGATCTTTTTCTGCTTTTGATGGACAAAATCAAGGCCGGCTTGCAAAAGTAAGTAATAGTGGCGAGCTGGATATAAGCTATCTTTCGGCTGGAATTGGATTCGATAATACAGTCTTGAAAATTATTTCTTTGGAGGATAAAAAAGAAATGGTATTTGGAAAATTCACTAAATACAATAATATTCCAGTTTCCAGAATCGCCCGGCTTTTAGAAGACGGTACTCTTGATAATAATTTTAATAAAGAACAAGGTGGAGCTAATAATTCAATAGAAACAGCAGTAAAACAAGTTGATGGTAAAATTGTTTTTGCTGGAAACTTTATTAAATATAATGATATGCCATGTGGCCGAATTGTAAGGATTTTTACAGATGGTTCAATAGATCCCACTTTTAATATTGGCTCCGGATTTAATGGAGCGGTTTATACAATGGCTCTTCAATCAGATCAAAAGATTATTGTTGCAGGAAGTTTTTTCCGTTATAATAATGAAAATGCCGCCGCAAAAATTGTTAGGTTATTTCCAGATGGATCACGAGATTTTTCTTTTAATGTTAATTTTGAAACTGATGCTGCTATTCAGGATGTTTTAGTTCAGCCCGATGGTAAAATTTTGGTTGGAGGGAAATTTGCAAAATTTAATGGACAGGAGTTTTCTCGTCTGGTCAGATTAAATGCAGATGGAAGTATTGACACAAGCTTTAATATTGGAACCGGTTTTGATAAAGTAGTGTACGCACTCGCATTACAATCTGACCAAAAAGTAATTGTTGGGGGAACTTTTCTAACATTTAACGAAAGTTCCCAAAAACGAATAGTCCGTTTAAATAGCAATGGAAGTTTAGATTTGAGTTTCGACTCCGGAACGGGGTTTAGTAAAGGAGATGTTCGAACTATTTTGGTACAGCCTGATGATCGTATTTTAGTTGGAGGGACTTTTTCAGGAACTTTCAAAAATAATATTGTATCACGATTTGTCAGACTTTTAAAAACGGGAGATTTTGATCCCTCTTTTGATGCTCGTTTAAACAAGAATCTTTATGCATTAAGTTTTACGGCAGATTATAGATTAGTAATTGGAGGGGATTTTAACTCGGTTTCAGGAATTTCCAAACATAGAATTGCACGTCTGAAACTTTGCTTAGAATCCACCACATGGAATGGTTCATCATGGTCTAAGGGCTATCCTTCAGGAGGGAAAGAGGTGTTTTTTAAAGAAAGTTTTTCAAATCTCATTTCTTCAAATGTATGCAGCTGTAGTATAGACGCAGATAAAACAGTTACCCTTTTAAGTCAAAACACATTAGGAATTGAATTTTCTTATTTAGGGTCAGGAACTCTGGTTTTAGAAGATGGAGCAAGTTTATATCAATCAGATGACGATATGATAAATACCGGCATTGTTCACGTTAAAAGAAAAACAAATCCAATTGTTAGATACGATTATACCTATTGGTCATCTCCTGTTCAGAATCAGAAATTAATTGATTTTTCTCCTAATACTTTATCTGATAAATACACATCTTACAATACGCGGTTAAAAAAATGGGATATAGAAGCGCCTTCAAATGTGATGATTGTTGGGAAAGGATATTCTATAAGAGGACCTCAGAATTATTCAATAACAGAGCGGTCTGTTTTTGAAGGAGTTTTTAAAGGAATACCCAATAACGGAAAAGTAGAAATTAACTTAGTAGAATCGGGGTTGTATAGTTTAGTTGGAAATCCTTATCCGTCAGCAATTGATGCAGATATTTTTCTAAATGCAAACGAATCGAAAACAGCAGGAGCACTATATTTCTGGACGCACAATACGCCAATAGCTGAATTTAAATACAGTTCAGATGATTATGCCGTTTATAATTTAGTAGGCGGTGTTAGTACCAAAGCGCTTTCAGCAGATGATAAAGAACTTCCTCCAGATGGTAAAATTGCCTCAGGCCAGGCCTTTTTTATAAGAAGTTCTACTTCTGAAACTATTGAGTTTAATAATAGTATGAGAATTAAAGACAAGAATAATGCTTTTTATAAACCTGCGAAAATTGAAAATTCTAACAGCACAAAACAGTTTGACAAACATCGATTTTGGTTGAATCTTACTAATGAAAAAGGAGTTTATAAACAAATTTTAGTGGGTTATGTAAATGGAGCTGCAAATTCTTACGATATACGCTATGATGCGGAATCAATGAATGCAAATCAAAAGGCCGACTTTTACAGCATTATAGAAGATAAAAAATTGGTAATCCAAGGACGAGCATTGCCTTTTGAAGATAGTGATCAAATATTTCTGGGTTATCGAACTGCAGAATCTGGCAATTTTACTATTGCGATGGATCGTACCGATGGTGAAATAAGTGAAAAAGAAATTTATATATACGATAAATTGAAAGATGTTACCTATGATTTACGCTCAGGAGATTATACATTTTACAGCCAAGCAGGAGAATTTAGTGATAGATTTGAAATTCATTTTCAGAGTGAAAATTTAGATGTAGAGAATTTTGAGAATAATACAAATGAAATTTTAGTTTCGATAAAAGATAAAATAATCGACATCCAAAGTTTAAAAGAAAATCTTAAAGATGTTTTTGTATTTGATATGAGAGGACAATTGATTTATAAAAAAAACAGCTTAAGCGCAGCGCAATTAAAAATCCCAAATTTAAAATCGTCTGACCAGGTATTGTTGGTTAAAATAGTTTTAGAAAATAATCGTTTGATGACCAAAAAGATCATTTTTTAACAAATAAAGATATAGCAAATAGTCAAATCCAGACATCGAAACATGTCTGGATTTTTTGTATCCGATCTTTAGATTTAGAGGTGTTTTCTTTCATTAAGCCCTGTTTTTATTGAAGCTTTACCGATTTAACATATTTGTTATAAAAGTATCTTTTTGATAGTCAGAGTGTTAAAATTTTGATTTTTAACTTTCAGAATTAATAGTAATGTAAATAAAATCGTACCTTGTTGTAATAATCACTCGACAAACGTATATAAAAGCCGTTGAAATGCATTTTATTTACTCCTATAAATGAAAATGTATTTTATTTTTTATCAGCCAGGAATATTGATTGCCTTTTTTAAATACCACTAAAAAGCATTTACATATTTTTTGGGTTTTGATTTTACAGATTATTTTCTGCAGTCAAAATTATTTTTGAGGTATTTAGAATTCCATCCAATCCGAGTTTACTTGATTTTGAGTTTTTCTATCAATTTAAAAAATAGTGCGATGAAAAAAAAATTACCTGCCTCGTTGATTTTACCTCAATTTTTAATCTTTCGATTTTCTTTATCGAATTTTCATTCTAAAATTTCGTCCTCTAAGACAAAACTTTCCCTTTTATTTTTCTTTATCTGTTTTTCTATGTGGGCACAGCATCCTCCTTTCAATGCTGATGGTACTATATTAGTTCCCGCAGGAGTTCTCACTATGAATGTAGAAGGTTGGGGAGCTGGTGGAGCTGGTGGTGGTGCAAGTGCTTCAACGGCTTTAACAGGAAGAAGTGGTGCAGGTGGAGGCGGTGGAGCTTATGCTAAAGGCGTTATATCTGTTACTGCTGGCGCAACGCTGTCTGTTAAAGTGGCTCAAACAACTGCCGGAGGGTCCGGATCAGGAGCTAATGGTGGAAATTCTTATATTCAAGGTTATGACACAGTTTTCTTAGCTGCAGGTGGCAGTGGTGGACCCGCTAATTCTACAGGTGGGAGTCCAGCAGGAGGAGCGGGTGGCTCGGCTACAGTTTCTAAAGGTTCTATTACAACAACAGCAGGATCAGATGGTGGGGCAGGGGCTACTGCTTTACTTAATCTTTTAGCTGGCTCAGGGGCAGGAGGAAAAGGAGGAGGTACAGGTGGCGGAGCAGGAGGACTGGCTGCAGGGAGTGTGCTATTAGGTGTTGGTCCAGGACAGCCGGGTAGTCCTCCAGGTGGTGGAGGTAGTGGGGGCTTGCATTTGTCAGGATCTCCAGGTCAAGTTGGAGGGAACGGCGCTGCCGGTCGGGTTAATGTAACCTATACTTGTCCAACTTACAGTGTAAGTAATCTTCAGACATTAGTAAATGCTTGTACTTCAGTTGGGACTGCCAAACTAAGACTTACAGGTACTAATTTGCCAGTCGGCATATACGTGGTAACTTATAATCGCACCAATCCAGCAGGAACCTTAACAGCACCAATGACAGTAACTTCAGCAGGTACAGGAGATTTTGATGTGGTTGGTTTAACAATAGCAGGAACAAGTACAATAACTGTTACAGGTTTAGCATCAGGAGTTTGTACAAATACTGTAACAGTTGCAGCATCAAATGTAACTGTTTCACCACCATCTGTTGGAGGAACAATTGCAGGTTCTAGTACAATTTGCAGTGGTGCTAATAGTGGCAGCTTAATATTATCTGGACATACAGGCACGGTGCAAAAATGGCAGTATGCATTTGCTCCTTTTACAACTTGGGTAGATATTCCAAGTACTGCAGGAACGGGTTTTGTTTTTGGACCATTAACGCAGACCACACGATTCAGAGCAGTTGTAGCCAGTGGAACTTGCACTGCCGCTTTTTCATCGGAAGCAATCGTAACAGTAAATCCATTACCGACCATTACGCTGGCCTCAACGGCTGCTCCGGTTTGTATTAC
>NZ_MLFK01000002.1 GCF_001879205.1 Flavobacterium johnsoniae | reverse complement strand
CAAACTACTGCTTTAACTTACAGTGCTACGACAAATAGCCCGACAACGTATAGTATTGTTTGGAATACAAGTCCTGCGAATACTTTTGCCGCGGTTACAGACCAGGCTCTTCAGCCGGGTTCGGTTACTCTTGCAATTCCTTCCGGAACAGCAGCAGGAACTTATACGGGAACACTAACAGTTAAAAATGCGAACGGCTGTGTTTCTGCAGGTTCTCCTTTTTCGGTGACAGTAAATCCATTGCCACAAGGAAGTCTAACAGCCAATGGTCCGTTTTGTGGAACAAGTGCTGGTCAGTTAACTTTTACAGCATCTGCAGGTACAGGGCCTTATACAATTGTTTACACTGAGAACGGCGGGCCAAATATAACTGCCACAGGAATTGCAAGCGGAACTGGTTTTATACCTTTTACTTCCCCAATTAACAGCTCGACGACTTATGTACTGGTTTCGGTTACTGATGCATTCTGTACTAGAAGTTCGGGGTTTACAAATGGAACAGCGGTAATTACAATTAACCCAAAACCCGACGCACCAGTTCCGGGAACGGTTGTGCAGCCCACTTGTGTTAATCCTTCCGGAAGTATAACATTAAACGGTTTAATTCCATCAGTTACCTGGACTATCAGGCAAAGTAACGGAACCGTACAGCAAATTTACACAGGTTCAACTCCGAGTTTTACGGTGTCTAATTTAGCTCCGGGAATCTACACTTTTACTGTTGAACAAATTTCAAGCTGCCCTTCATTGCCAACAGCTGGTATTGAGATCTTTGCACCTGTTACAAATACCTGGAACGGAACAGCCTGGTCAAAAGGAAGTGAACCTCTAATAACAGATGCTATTCGGTTTTCAGGTAATTATTCTACAACAGGAAACTTAAACGGATGTTCTTGTACTGTAGATCCAGGTGTAAATGTTACGGTAAATTCGAATCATACCTTAACAATTACAAATGCAGTGAATAATAATGGAGGAACATTAACTTTTGAAAACAATTCAAGTTTATTGCAGACTGCCAATGCAGTAAATACTGGAAATATTATTTATAAAAGAAACACTCTAACCCGTCGATATGATTATACTTATTGGTCCTCACCAATTGTTCGTACCCCGATTTTTACTTTGCATGATTTATCTCCGGGTACCTTGGCCGATAAGTATACCAGTTATAATCCTAATGCAAGCTGGGTGATTCATTATAATGGAAATATAGAAATGATTCCCGGTCAGGGCTACAGTGTTAGAGGACCGCAGTATTTTGATATTGTTACACCAGGGACGCAAACTGCCACATTTGTTGGGGTTCCTAATAATGGAACGATTCCTGTGGCACTTGTAGGTATCGAAAAATGGAATTTAATAGGGAATCCTTATCCGTCAGCAATATATGCAGATCAGTTTATTTTTGATAATGCGGATAATCTATATGGTACTTTATACTTTTGGACTCATAATACAACTCCGGGAACTGGCGGAACAGCTCCGTACAAATACAATAGTGCTGATTATGCAATTTATAATATAACAGGAAGTGTACTGATAGGAGACATGGACAGCGAGGGCGCAGAGAGCCCTGGAAATCAAACTGCCCCGTCTGGATACATTGCGGCTGGCCAGGCCTTTTTCGCACTATCAAAAACAAATCCATCCGCTATTTTTACTAATACAATGAGAGTGCCCGGAAATAACAGTCAGTTTTTTAAAACAACGGCTAATAATAAAACAAATTTAGAAAGACACAGAGCCTGGATAAATTTGACGAATACAGAAGGAGCGTTTAAACAATTATTAGTAGGTTATATTGAAGGAGCGACTAATTCATGGGATCATAATTATGATGGAATATCTTTAAACGGAAATCCTTATCTTGATTTTTACAGTATTAACGAAGGCCAAAATTTAGTGATTCAAGGCAGGGCTCTTCCTTTTGATGAATCTGATATTGTGCCGCTAGGTTACAGATCTGCTATTGTAGGTGAATTTACAATTGCGATTGACCATACAGATGGAGTTTTAAGCAATCATGCAATTTATCTTGAAGATAAAGTAACCAATACAGTTCATAATCTGCAAAACAGCAACTATAAATTCACTACGGCCATTGGAACTTTTAACAATAGATTTGTTTTAAGATATACAAACGGTACTTTAGGTGTTGATGATTTTCAAAGTCAGAACAATAGTTTGTATGCTTCAGTAAAAGATAAAAATATACGATTAAATTCGGATGTAGATTTAATAAAAGAAGTTTCGATTTTTGATATTTCGGGGAAATTACTTTATAACAATAAAAAAGTTGATAATAACGAACTTCAGATTTCAAATTTCCAATCTGGTAATCAGGTTTTGATTTTAAAAGTAACTTTAGAAAATGGAAAAATAGAAACTAGAAAAATTGTTTTTAACTAAGGAATAAAAACAAAAAACCAGCTGGAGATTGAAATACTGCAGCTGGTTTTTTCTTTCTTAAAAATCGTAATCACGCACTCTTTCGAAGATTTTGATTTGTATTAATAATAGCTTTTTCATTTTTGTAATCAATCCATTTCTGGCCTTTAAACTTTCGCATCATAATATCAAAATAGCGCATAATAAAAACATTGTACGCTGCTTTTGATAAATTGGTAATGTTTTTTGGAAATGCACGAAGACTCATCGAAAACCCCGGAGTTAAATATTTCATATAATGCCAGTATCCTTCCGGCATGTACAACATTTCTCCATGCTTAAGATTGGTGATATAACCTTCGGCGTTTTTAAGCGCAGGAAATTTATCATAATCCGGATTGTCAAAATCAATATCCTCTCTTGAAATTAAAGCGTGAGGTACTTTGTACATATATTTTGACTGATCAGGTGCAAAAATCATGCATTGTTTTTCTCCATGAAAATGAAAATGCAGAATATTCGAGTAATCAATATCATAATGCATAAATACCTTTGCGTTTTCTCCGCCAAAAAACAACATTGGCAGCTGTCTGACTAATTTTAAACCAATATCCGGCCATAAGAAGTCTTCTTTCAACAATGGTACTTCTTTCATTAAATTATAAAGGAAAATGCGGTAATTAGTAGGTTTTGATTCTAATAAATGAATGTAATCACTCATCTTCATTTTTGTATGAGCCTCATTAAAACCTTCTTCGTGATTTACGGGCCTGTCATCGTATAGTGGAACAGTGATGTCACCGGCAATCTTATTGATATAGGATAATTTCCATTTTTCATAAGCTGGCCAGTCTTCGGTTAATTCTTCAACAACAACTGGAATTTGTTTTTTTACATATTGGGAAATAAAATCAGCTTTAGAGATTTTTTTAACCCTCTCGATTTGTTTTAATTTCATTTTTATAAATAAAAAATTGCTTATAACTCTGTGTCATAAGCAATTTAAAAATATTTATCGAGATTTTTGAGCTCTTTTAATTAAATTTTTGATTTGATCGAAGCCTCAACATTTCTTTCAATTGTATGTCCCGGTCTTGACCATCTTGGTTTTTCTCCTAATGGTGCAAATTGAGAATCTGCTGCCTCTACAGTTTTGGGCTGCATTATTTTGATAAAAGGCTTTTGAGCGACCATTCCTAAAGTTTCAAACATTTTCATGTCGTCGTTTACATCAGGGTTTGGAGTAGTAAGTAATTTATCTCCTGCAAATATTGAATTTGCTCCTGCAAAAAAGCACATAGCCTGTCCTTCGCGAGACATATTGGTTCTTCCGGCAGATAAACGAACCTGAGTTTCCGGCATAACAATTCTGGTTGTAGCCACCATACGAATCATTTCCCAGATTTCAACAGGTTTTTCTTCTTCCATAGGCGTTCCTTCAACCGCTACCAAAGCATTAATTGGTACTGATTCCGGCTGCGGATTTAAAGTCGAAAGCGCTACAAGCATTCCCGCTCTGTCTTCGATACTTTCGCCCATCCCGATAATACCGCCGCTGCAAACCGTAACATTTGTTTTACGAACATTTTCTATAGTTTGTAAACGATCTTCGAAACCACGTGTCGAAATCACGTCTTTATAATATTCTTCAGAAGTATCTAAATTATGGTTGTAAGCATATAAGCCGGCTTCTGCCAAACGTTGTGCCTGATTTTCGGTAAGCATTCCAAGAGTGCAGCAAACCTCCATGTCAAGTTTATTGATGGTACGAACCATTTCCAGAACCTGATCGAATTCTTCACCGTCTTTTACATTCCTCCAGGCAGCTCCCATGCATACGCGGGAAGATCCGTTAGATTTAGCTCTCAAAGCTTGTGCTTTTACCTGACTTACAGTCATTAAATCATTTCCTTCAACCCCAGTATTATATCTTGCGGCCTGAGGACAGTAGCCGCAATCTTCTGGGCATCCGCCGGTTTTTATAGAAAGTAAAGTAGATACCTGAACTACGTTTGGATCATGTTGTTGTCTATGAATCGTGGCTGCTTCATAAAGCAAATCCATCAACGGTTTATTGTAGATTGCGATTATTTCTTCTTTTGTCCAGTTGTGTTTTGTAATCATGCTCATGGATACATTGTTTTTGAAGTTTCAAATGTAATTAAATTTTCCAACCAACAACATCTGGTAATGTAAATGAATATTTATCAGGTATTTTCATAAAAGAAGCTCTCTAAAATCATAGAATTGTATTTTTTTATGATTTTAGAGAGCTTAAAATATTAGTTTTATTGTGATAAATTAATCGGCAGCATATTTGTTGTTCCAATACAGCATCATCATCAAAGTAACAATAACCGAAGAAGCAAGTCCTTCAAAAAGTAAACAGATGCAATAAGTTGGTACTGACGGATTTCCTCCAAACATAAATGTTTTAGATAAAGTTTCGACATAAGCGTCGCCGCCTCGGGCATAACTGTAAACCAATAATCCAAAAACGCTTAAAGCCACACCAACTACAGAAGTTGCCATTGCCGAAACCGCATTTGATACAAAATTTGTTTCCCCTTCATGAAGATTCATCTGCATCGTTCTGTTTACGCCATAAAATATAAAAAATACGTTAAGCGTACGCAGGTAAAATAAATCTGCTAAACCCAATACATTCATCAATAAAAAATAAATGCCGATTCCGAGGAATATTAAAAAACCGTTTGTTATTTCTTTAGGTAATTTCATAGTGGTTATTTTTAAAGAAGTTAATAGTAAATATTTGAAAAACAGAGTTCTATATCAAATTTACTAAAAAAACAACTACGATGATCCAAAAAGAAGCAAAAGTGTTTTTTGAAACTTTACTGGATTTTGCTTACAATGGCCAATGCCTTTTGTTTGTCTTGATTCAGCTGGGCTTTTAATAAATTAATCGAACCAAATTTTTGCTCTTCACGAAGATATTGCAATAATGAGATTTCAATTTTTTTACCATAAATATCGGCATCAAAATCAAAAAGATTAACCTCGATAGTTTGTTTTTGGCCATTTACTGTTGGATTAAAACCAATGTTCATCATTCCAAAAACCTCTAAATCTTCGATAAGGGCCTTAACAACATAAACACCATTTTTTGGAATCAGTTTATACTCTTCCTCAATTTGAACATTTGCCGTAGGAAATCCAATGGTTCTTCCTAATTGTTTTCCTTTTACGACTTCTCCGGTTAAAAAATAATCGTAACCTAAGTAATCATTAGCCAATTCCATATTTCCTTCGGTTAAGGCTTTTCTGATTTTGGTCG
Organism: Flavobacterium johnsoniae; assembly: GCF_001879205.1. Classification (GTDB taxonomy): domain Bacteria; phylum Bacteroidota; class Bacteroidia; order Flavobacteriales; family Flavobacteriaceae; genus Flavobacterium; species Flavobacterium johnsoniae_A. Next base: position 642,046 of record NZ_MLFK01000002.1, on the reverse strand, counting down.
AACTCACAGAAACATCTTGTATTTCTTCTGCTGATATTTGTTCGACTTCAAAACCGTATTCAATTCCAAAAGCAATTAAATTGTCAATATTCGCCGTTCTGTTTCTTCCAAAACGATGATCGTGCCCAATAATTATTTTTTGAATATGAAACTGGTCTACTAAAATCGAATGTACAAACTCTTCGGCAGTAAGTCTTGAAAAGCTTTCATCAAATGGATGGATAACTAAATTTTCGATTCCGGTAGCTTCTAAAAGTTTTGTTTTTTCAGAAATCGTGTTTAGAAGTTTTATTTCTGATTTTTCCTGCAGTACCATTCTGGGATGCGGAAAAAAAGTAAGCACCAAACTTTCATATTTTCCGTTTTCGGTATTTTCAGTAATTCTTTCCAGAATTTTTTTATGACCAATATGTACGCCATCAAAAGTTCCAAGAGTTAAAATTGTTTTCTTGGTCGAATGGAAATCGTTTATAGAATGAAAGAGCTTCAAAACAAATTATTTAAGATGCTGCAAATTTATACTATCTATTTTAAATTTTGTGCTTCGATGAATTGATTTTTTAAGAAGATTCGCTTTCTTTTGCTTAAAAAAGATTTGATTGGCCGACTAAAAAACGTTAATTGTCGTTTAGATGTAAGAATTTGATTTAATTCTATTAATTTTGACGTTATAAAGCTCACTGTAAGTATGAAAAAACAACTACTTCTTTTACTGTTTATATTTTGTTGTGTACAACTTCATGCCCAAAGTGATGATTTGTGGCAGCGATCAAGTTCTGTTTCTTCTTTAAAAAAACAGGTAAATATTGACAGCTCTGATAAATTATATTATCGGTTAAACACAGATTTTCTAAAAGCAAAACTTTCGTCTGTCGCAGCTAAACAGACGAAGAAAGCAGGCTCTCAAATTACAATTCCTAATTCAGAAGGTGTTTTGGAAAGATTTCAGGTTTGGGAATCTTCGAATTTTGAACCTGAACTTCAGGCAAAATATCCGGAAATTAGAGCATACGAAGGAAACGGATTAGACGATAAATCGGCTAAAATACATTTTAGTCTTTCACCAAGCGGTTTGCAGACCATGGTTTTTCGTGCCGATCAGGCAACTGAGTTTATTGAAGAAAATCCGGATAATAAATCAGAATACGTTTTGTTTTCTTCTAAAAGTAAATCTTCGAAATCAAAATTATCGTGTAAAACGGCCGATGCGATTTCGCAAAATACAAGCACATCAAAAACGACAAAAACTACTTCAAATAACAAAGTTTTCAAAACAATGCGTTTGGCATTATCCTGTACCGGAGAATATGCCGCTTATTTTGGAGGAACCAAAGAAGCAGCATTGGCAGGAATGAATGCTACATTGACGAGAGTTAACGGTATTTTGAATAAAGATTTAGCGGTACAATTACTTTTAATTGCCAACAACGACGCAGTAATTTATACAAATGCCGCTACAGATCCCTATTCTGGTGCAGGCAAAGGAACTTCTACAGATACAGATGGAAATGATTTTTGGAGCAAAGAAGTTCAAAGCACGCTTACAAGTGTAATAGGCGAAGCTAATTACGATATTGGACATTTGTTTGGTGCTTCTGGCGGTGGCGGAAACGCTGCTTGTATTGGCTGCGTGTGTGATAGTCCAACCCCATCAAACGTAATAGGAAAAGGAAGTGCGTATACTTCTCCGTCGAATGCAATACCAAAAGGAGACACATTTGATGTTGATTTTGTAGTTCACGAAATCGGACATCAATTAGGCGCTAATCATACATTTTCTTATGATATAGAAGGTGCAGGAGTTAGTGTTGAGCCTGGAAGCGGTTCTACCATTATGGGATATGCCGGTGTGACGGATGATTATGATATTCAGGATAATTCTGATGATTATTTTGCATACGCGAGTATTCTTCAAATTCAAAATAACCTTGCCGGGAAAAACTGTCCGGTTAGTGTAGACATAACAAACAATCCGCCAGCAATTAATGCCGGTTCTGATTTTACAATCCCGATAAGCACACCCTTTATTTTAACCGGATCAGGTACTGCTTCGACAGGAGATACGCTTACTTTTACTTGGGAAGAAAACGACAATGCAACATCGACTTCTGGTGATAATAGTATTGCCTATGCTACAAAACCAAATGGACCGCTGTTTAGATCAATACCTCCAAGTACTTCTCCGGTTCGTTATATGCCGAGTTTTACTTCTGTGCTTCAAAATAAACTAACAACGACTTGGGAATCTGTTTCTTCTGTAGCGAGAACATTAAATTTTGCTTTAACAGGAAGAGACAATGGGGCATTAGGTAAGGCACAAACGAATACAGACGGAATGGTAGTAACCGTAACGCCTTCGGCAGGACCATTTGCTGTAACTTCTCAAAACTCCGAAAATTTGAGCTGGCAGCAAGGAGCATATCAAAATATTACATGGAGCGTTAACAATACCAATACACTTCAAGGTTCATCAACCGTAAATATTAAATTGTCTACAGACGGAGGTTTGACTTTTCCAATTGTTTTGGCAGCGGCAACACCCAATGATGGTTCAGAAACCGTGTTGATTCCAGAAAGCATTGATGTGGCAACATATTGCAGGATTTTGATAGAACCAACAGCAAATATTTATTATGCCTTAAATAGTAAATCATTTGCAATAGGTTACAGCTCAACCACAAGCTGTAATGATTATAGTTTTGGAAGTTCTTTTGCAATTCCATACGGAAGTTCTTTTACAACCCGAACAGTTGCGGTTCCTTCATCTACAGGAACAGTTTCAGATGTAAATGTTGCTATTAATGTTACGCATGCCAGATTTTCTGATCTTGAAATTCAAATCGTAAGTCCAAAAGGAACTGTGGTTCGTTTATTTAATAAAGGCTGTGCGAGTACAAACTCAACTTTGGCATTGCAGTTTGATGATTCGGGATCTAATTTGCAATGTTCTACAACCACCAGTCAAATTATTGTTCCAACAGATGCGCTGAGTATGTTTAATGGCGAAAATCCCGAAGGAAACTGGACGTTAAGAGTTCGTGATGCAGTTGCGGGAAGCTTTGGTACAATAAATTCGGCATCCGTAAACATCTGTAATCAAACCTTTACTTTAGGAGTTGATAAACCTGTAAGTGCAGATGCAGTTCCGTACCCTAACCCAAGCAGAGGAACTTTTACAGTAGAGTTTAAAAGCCAGTCCAAAGCAGGAGCCAAGATTTATGTTCACGATATGCAGGGGAAAGTTGTTTATTCGCAATCTTTTGAGCATGCAGATAATTTTAGTAAAGAAATTTCATTGCCGGTTGGCTCTTCGTCCGGGATTTATTTGCTGACAATTGAGGATGGAGATAAAAAAACCGTGAAGAAGATTTTTATAATTTAAAGGTTTATAAAATTGAAATAGTTTAAATTCCAAATTCCAATGATAAGTCTATTGGAATTTGGAATTTTTTTATTGGAATTTAAGAGTTCGCCATCGCCATACAGACAATACTGATTTTTGCACCGGGAATTTTTAATAAAGCCCGGGAGCAAGCTTCGAGAGTGGCACCGGTCGTCAGTACGTCATCTACAATTAAAAAATGTTTATTTTGATTTTCTTCGGATAAATGAGCATCAAAGATATTTTCGATATTCTCCAATCTTCCTAAAAGATTTTTTTTGGATTGTGTTTTAGAATATTTCTTTCGGTATAAAACAGAAGCATTTAAAGGAATTTTTAAACTTTCGGACAAAGCTTTTGCAAATGTTGTAACCTGATTATAGCCTCTTTCCCTGAGTTTTTTTGGATGAAGCGGTACGGGAATTATAACATCAAATGGGTTTTCCAGCTTTAGTTCTTTCAAATCCTCGGCATACCAATAGCCAAGGACAGTGCCAATTTCTTCGTGGCCTTTGTATTTTAGATTGTGAATGAGTTCCTGAACAATTCCTTTTTTATTAAAATATAAAAATGCCGATGCATGCTCGATTTCGATTTTACCGTAGAATTTTTTAACAGCCTGATTATTTAAATCTAAATGATATTGGGTTAAGGGCATTTCATGACGGCAGTTTGTACATAAAACCGTTTCGTTAGTCATTAAAACAGAGCGGCATCCGGAGCAGACTTTGGGAAAAAATAAGTCAATAATGAAATTAAACACAAATAGAAAGAATTTAGTTACAAAAATAGCCAAAATTGAGCTTCAATCTTTTTTATTTTTCTTTTTTTTATAAGTAGTTTTTATATTTTTGCATTACTATGGCAAAACAAGAAGATATATTTAAGAATGTGGTTTCGCACGCAAAAGAGTACGGATTTATTTTTCCGTCAAGCGAAGTTTACGATGGATTGAGTGCAGTGTATGATTACGCACAAAATGGCGTCGAATTAAAAAAGAATATCCGTGAATATTGGTGGAAATCAATGGTTCAGATGAATGACAATATTGTCGGCCTTGATGCTGCAATATTAATGCATCCAACAACCTGGAAAGCTTCAGGCCACGTTGATGCTTTCAATGATCCGTTAATTGATAATAAAGATTCTAAAAAAAGATATAGAGCTGACGTTTTAGTTGAAGATTTTGCTGAAAAAATTAATCTAAAAGCTAAAAAAGAAATCGAAAAAGCAAAAGCTCGTTTTGGCGATGCATTTAACGAAGAGGAATTTGTAACTACAAATGCCAGAGTAGTTGAATATTTAGCGAAAGAAAGAGAAATCAGAGAGCGTTTAGGACGTTCTTTAGGGAATGGCGATCTTGAAGATGTAAAAGCTTTAATCGAAGAACTTGAAATTGCTGATCCTGAAACTGGTTCCAGAAACTGGACAGACGTAAAGCAGTTCAACTTAATGTTTGGAACTAAACTTGGTGCCTCTGCAGAGTCTGCAATGGATTTATATTTACGTCCGGAAACAGCGCAGGGTATTTTTGTGAACTTTTTAAATGTTCAGAAATCAGGCCGTATGAAAGTTCCTTTTGGAATTGCTCAAACGGGTAAAGCCTTTAGAAACGAAATTGTTGCAAGACAATTTATTTTCCGTATGCGTGAATTCGAACAAATGGAAATGCAGTTTTTTGTGCGTCCGGGTGAAGAAATGCAATGGTATGAACACTGGAAAGAAACACGTTTAAAATGGCACTTATCTTTAGGATTAGGAAAAGATAATTACCGTTTTCATGATCACGAAAAATTAGCCCATTATGCAAATGCAGCGGCAGATATTGAGTTTAATTTCCCATTTGGTTTCAAAGAACTGGAAGGAATTCACTCTCGTACCGATTTTGACTTAAAAGCACACGAACAATATTCTGGTAGAAAACTGCAATATTTTGATCCTGAACTAAATGAAAACTATGTGCCATATGTAGTTGAAACATCGGTAGGTTTAGATCGTATGTTCCTGGCTGTTTTTGCAACATCATTGCAGGAAGAAACTTTAGAAGACGGTTCTACAAGAACAGTATTAAAATTACCTGCGGTTTTAGCACCAACAAAAGCAGCGGTATTGCCTCTAGTTAAAAAAGACGGATTGCCAGAAATTTCAAAGAAAATCATCGAAGATTTAAAATGGGATTTCAATGTTTCTTATGATGAGAAAGATGCTGTAGGACGTCGTTACAGAAGACAAGATGCTCTTGGAACACCATTTTGTATTACAGTTGATCATCAAACTCTGGAAGACGAAACGGTAACCATTCGTCATAGAGATACCATGAAACAAGATCGCGTTAAAATAGCTGAATTAAGAGATATTATTGAAAACGAAGTTTCGATGAAAAACTGGTTAATGAAAATGTAAATTTTATATATTGCACCATACAAATCCCAAATTCCTTAACGGAGTTTGGGATTTTTTTAATTTTTAAATTAGGTCATTCATCGGAGATTTTTGCATTTCATCCTTATGTGTTAACATTTGATTGCAATATGTTAACAATGAAATGCTTAAAAGAATGAAAGTCGTAATTTTAATTGCGAATAATAGAGCAGGATCTATTTTTTCTGCAAATTGAATAACGATCAGTGTTCAAAAAGTAAATAAGTCTCCTATATTCGTAGAAAGTCAATAAAACCAAAATTGAAAAAGTATTCGTATATAATTATTGATGATGATGCAGAGAGTATTTCGAAAACCCAAACAATTGCAGAAGGTTTTTCGGAATTGTCTTTTCTGGCATCTGCAGCAAATTATCAGGATGGTTTAAATTTGGTTTTGCAATATAGACCCTGTCTTGTTTTTCTCGAAATTGATCCTAAACATTCTTCCTGCAATTTATCGCTTCTGTTTATAAACGAACTTCATCGGTTTTTAAATGTACTGCCTCGAATTGTTGTCATCACATCCAAAAAAGACTTCGCGCTTGATGCCATTCAATATGGTGTTTTCGATTACATCCTAAAACCATTGGTTACAGTTGATTTGTTAAAAACGGTTTTGAAATTAAATCGACAAACAGAAGACATAAAATCAATTGATTTTAAAGAAGAAATATCTGCCGTTGTAACATCTGATACAAACGTGCGTCAAACTATCGATAAACCTCTTGTAATTTGCATTAAATCATACGGCGATTACCGCTATATAAATGCAGACGATATAAGTTATTTTCAGGCAGACAATAATTCGACGGATATTTATCTAAATTCGGGAGAAATGATAACTGCTTTTAAAACTTTAAAACATTTTGAGCAGGTTTTATCCTATCCGTTTATTCGAATTCATAACAGTTATATTATCAATCGAAATTATATTGCAAGAATTCATAACGGAAACTCAATTTGTTATATAAAAAACTCTTCGAAAAAGATTCCTTTTTCTAAAACCTATAAATCAAATGTTGATTTAATTATCGCTGATTTTTCTGCAGGAAATTACTTAGAGGTCTAATAATTAGGTAATTACATTAATTTGACGTTCATTGACTATCAATTGGGCATGATCTACCACAAACTGATTTTTTCATGTAAATTTTTTTTGATTTCAGGCTTAGTTTTACACCATCATTAACATGTAAACAAAATCATAAGCCCCAAATACAAATCAATTAAATCTCCCAAAAAAATGAAAAAAACAGCTTTAACTTTCGGACTATTTTCTTTAGTAATGGTAGCAACTTCTTTTGCAAATCCTGTAGTAACTAATTCACCTGCTGAAAAAGGTATTGATATCAGTTTTGATACTGATGGAAGTCAACAAGGAAGGAATGGTCGAAAGTCGGATTATACTGGGTCTGCTCAAGAGAACTCAAGTAATAATCAGTTTAAAAGTTTCTCTTCTGAAAGTCAATTGACAAAGTCAAGAATAAAATTGGACTAATAAGCGTCATTAAATAATATAATAAAAAGTTGTCAGTTTTTTGGCAGCTTTTTTTTTGTGTTTATAGTTTTAGTATTTTTGGTGAAAATCAAAAATATAAATTGAAAAAATACCTGCAGATACTATTGTTTTTACTTCTTGTTTTATTTGCCTGTACAAATAAGAAAAAGAAGGATGTATCTTTAAATCTCTCTGAGGACAGTCTTTCTATTTATTTTTCTTTAGCAAATAATATAGATCTTCCTTTTGAATATAAACAAAAGTATAATCAAAGGGCATTTGATATTGTTAAAAACCAGAAAGACGACTCTGTAAAAAAAGTTAATCTTTTTAAGATAGCAAATCGCTATTACAATATGGGCGATTGGCATTCCTTTCAAAATGTCTCAAAATTAGCTTTAGAAAAATCAATCAACAGTAAAGATTCAGCAAATATTGCCAAGGCATATACTTATTTAGGAGATTATTATCAATCGCAGACTATCTCAGATAGTGCTTTTTTAAATTATTTTCGGGCAGAAAAAATATATTTAGAAATTAATGATGATTTTAACTTAGCCAAAACTTTTTTAATAAAGGCTGATTTGCAATTAGCTCAAGGAGATTTTTTTGAAAGTGAAATTACAGTATTTAAAGCCCTTAAGATTTTAAAAGATAAAAAAAATGCCGGAAGGGATATTTATGACAGTTACAATTTACTGGGAATTATTTACAATGAACGGGAAGAGTACGAAAAGTCACTTGAATATCATAATAAGGCATTAGTTACACTTGAAGACAAATCAATTCCGCTAGACCTTCAATTAAAAGCAACTTCATTAAATAATATTGGTTTTGTGTATTTGAGGATGCATAACTTTAATAAAGCAAAGGAGTATTTGCGAAGAGGTTTGGATCAGGAAGACTTGTATAACGGGAACACTGATTTGTATGCCATGCTTTTGGATAATTTAGCCGTATCTAAATTAAAATCAAAAGAGTTAACAGGATTGCCTCAGCAATTTTATGATGCTTTGAAAATTAGAGATAGTTTAAAACTGGAATCGGGTGTTATAATAAGTAAAATTCATTTATCTGAATATTATGCATTTAAAAAAGATACTTTACGGGCAATTCAATTCTCTAAACAAGCTTTAAATCTCTCAAGAAGTATAAATAAAATAAGAAATACATTAGACGCACTTAAACAAATTGCTATTGTCGATCCTAAAAATGAATCAAAATATTCAAAAGAGTATATACAGCTGAACGATAAATTACTCAAAGCAGAACGAAACATGGGAGAGAAGTTCTCCAGAATCGAATATGAAACCAACGAAATAAAGGATCAAAATTCTAATCTGCAGGAAAAAAACAAAACTTTAATCTATGTTTTTAGTATTTGTACTTTGATCGGTTTATTTTTTTATGTTTACAAAACACAGCAGGCAAAAAACAGAGAACTGCTTTTTAAACAGCAGCAACAAGTTGCGAATGAAGATATTTACAATTTGATGATCTCGCAGCAAAATGAAATTGAATTAACGCGAATTAAGGAAAAGAAAAAAGTAGCTCAGGAACTGCACGATGGTGTTTTGGGGCGTATGTTTGGAGTGAGAATAAGTCTGGATAGTTTAGATAAAATTGATGAAGCAGAGGCGGCTTCAAAGCGAAAGAAGTATTTAGCCGAACTGAAACATATTGAAGAAGATATCCGGGAAATATCGCATGACCTAAACAGAGAAAAATCGGAATTAATTAATAATTTTGTTGTAATTTTAAACAAACTATTTGATAATCAAAGAAATACGTATTCGTCTGAACTGCAAACTTCTTTTGACTCTCATATAAAATGGGAGCTTGTAAATAATACGGTCAAGATTAATTTGTATAGAATAGTTCAGGAGGCACTTCAAAATTGTAATAAATATGCAAATGCAGATACAATAAAAGTAGAGTTTAAAAGTGAAATCGACCATTTAATTTTGTCGATTTTGGATGATGGAACAGGATTTAATGTAAAGCGCACAAAAAACGGAATTGGATTGCATAATATTGAATATAGAGCAACAGAGTGTAAAGGCACCGTAACGATAAAATCTACTAAAGGAGAAGGGACACTTCTTGTTGTAAAAATCCCAATTGATCAAAAAATTAACCTGCAAAAAAATGACATTTAATTTCAAATCCCCCATTTCGGAATTAATTAAGCCCAATATCTTAATTGTTGATGATCATCCTTTTATTATTGAAGGATACAAAAATGCAATAACGCGTTACAAACCCAAAGAATATGAGTTCGAAATTGCACAAGCTCATGACTGCAGATCGGCCTATGATTTACTAGAAAATAAGAACACGCCAGAGTTCGAAATTGCTTTTCTGGATATCAGTATGCCTGCTTATGAAGAAAAAGATCTTTTTTCAGGCGAAGATCTTGCTAAACTCATCATGAAGAAAATGCCTCATTGCAAGATCATTCTATTGACCATGTATACAGAGCTGCTGAAAATTAAAACCATTATTAGAACTATCAATCCAAACGGGTTGATAATCAAAAATGATCTCACTTTTGACGAATTGCTTGTAGCTTTTGATAAGGTGATGAAAAATCACAAATATTACAGTCAGTCAGTGGTTAAAATGCTGAATCAGTCTCCGCACAATTCAATAGAAATTGATGAGTTTGATAAGCAGATTTTGTTTCATTTATCAAAAGGAACCGAAGTTTACGAAATGCCCCAATACATTCCCATTTCTTTAACCGAAATAGAAAAACGCAGAATAAGTCTTAAAGAATTGCTTAAAGTAAGATCAGGATCAGACGAAGATTTGGTTAAAGAAGCAAAAAGCAAAGGACTTTTTTAAAATAAAATTCCAAACAAAAAATTCCAAATTCCAAAACTGATACTAATATCGTTGGAATTTGGAATTTTTTTATTTGAGATTAAAAGATTTATTCACTCAAAGCATCCCAGCCGCGTGCTTTTAAAGCAATTCTGGTGTTGGCTCGGGTTACTAAATGAATTCCTTCACTTTCCTGTGCCATGTGGCCGATGATTGAAAAGTTTGGATTTCCTTTTATTTTATCAAAGTCGTTAATATCAATCGTAAAAAGAAGTTCATAATCTTCTCCGCCATTAATAGCAACGGTTGTACTGTCGATATTAAATTCTTCGCAAGTCGAAATAAACTGCGGATCTAACGGAAGTTTGTCTTCATACAAATTACAACCCACTTTCGATTGCTTGCATAAATGAATAATCTCCGAAGATAATCCATCAGAAATATCAATCATTGCCGTTGGTTTTATTTCAAGAGCATGCAAAAGCGTGCGTACATCTTTTCTGGCTTCCGGTTTCAATTGTCTTTCGACTAAATAAGTATACGGATCAAGATCTGGCTGGCTGTTTGGATTTACCTGAAAAACCTGTTTTTCGCGTTCTAAAACCTGTAATCCCATATAAGCAGCACCAATATCTCCGGTTACAACTAATAAATCAGTTTGTTTCGCGCCATTTCTGTACACGATTTCATCTTCATCTGCTTCACCAATAGCCGTAATGCTTATAATTAACCCTTTTTGAGATGAGGTAGTATCACCGCCAATAACATCTACTTTATATTCTTTTGCAGCATGCGTAATGCCTTCAAATAATTCTTCTAGGGCTTCTAGCGGAAAACGGTTAGAAACAGCAACAGAAACCGTAATTTGAGTTGGTTTTGCATTCATGGCACAAATGTCAGATACATTTACGACAACCGCTTTATAACCCAAATGTTTCAATGGCATATACGCCAGGTCAAAGTGAACGCCTTCAATTAATAAATCGGTAGAAACAACTACTTTTTTGTTCTTAAAATCAAGAACTGCGGCATCATCGCCAATACTTTTTAAAGTAGATTCCTGTGTGACATCAAAATTTCTGGTCAAATGTTCAATTAAGCCAAACTCGCCTAATTGAGCTATACTGGTACGCTGCGGATTTTTATCTTCAATCATTTTTTTGAGTTCCAAAGTTTGTAAGGCGCAAAGGTACAAAGGTTTTTTTTAAAGATGCTAAGATTCTGAGATGCCAAGGTTCTAAGTTTTTTTCTCACAGTGTTGCGGTGCTTCTTCAGTACAGAAAAAATATTTTTTAAAAATAATTTTCCCTGCTGACAAACTGTTGTCACCGGGCCATTTTACTTTTGAAGTATAGAAATTTAAAAACATAAAAATCATGAAAACATTAGAAGCACAAGTAATTACTTCAGAAGATTTATTGAAACACTGGCAAGGTCACCGCGCACTTACACGCCGCTTAATTGAACTTTTTCCTGAGAAAGATTTCTTTGAATTTTCAATTGGCGGTATGCGTCCTTTTGCAAAATTAGTAGATGAACTTCTGGCAATTGCGGTTCCTGGTTTGAAAGGAATTGTAACTAAAGAAACGGCACCATTCTCAGAAGGAGCAGAAAAACTGATTTTTAAAGCGCAGTATCTTGAAAAATGGGACGAAGCGACAGCAGAAATCAATAAATACTGGGAACAATTATCTATCGAAGATTTTAGCGAAACCTTTAATCTTTTTGGACAATATGAATTTCCTGTTATTCAAAACATCTTGTATTTTATTGATAATGAAGTACACCACCGCGGACAAGCTTATGTATATTTAAGAGCTTTAAACATTGAACCGCCATTTTTCTGGGAGAGATAATTAGAGAATTTTCTTGTAACTTTATTAAGTAAATCTAAAATTAAGGACTATGAGTTTAAAAAAGATAATGTCAAATTATGCGGATTATAATTTATGGGTAAATCAACAATTTGTGAATTGGCTTTCGCCGAAGTCTGATGAATTGCTTTACGCTGAAGTTCCTTCAAGTTTTTCAACTATTATGAAAACACTTGATCATATTTGGTCTACCGAGGAATATTGGTTTTCTGTGATTTCAGAGACTGCAATGTCTGAAAAGAAAACAGAAAATGAATTATCGAAACAAGAAATATTTGACGGACTTTTGAATTCATCTTCAAAATTGAAGCATCTTATCAATTCATTGTCAGAAGAAGATTTAGTTAAAGAAGTTAAAATTGTTAATCCGTGGTTTGAATGCGAACTGTCAATTTCTGAGTATTTAATCCAGGTTATCAATCACGGTACTTATCACAGAGGCCAGATCGTAACAATGGGCCGAAATATAGGAATTACAGATGCCTCAAATACCGATTATAATTTTTATAATGTTATTAAACAGAAATAAAACAAAAAACTCCCGAAGATAATCTCTCGGGAGTTTTTTTTTATAAAAGCCTTTGTTTGTTGATTTCAATTAATTCTAAAACTCTGGTTTTTAATCTTTCCGGTTCCAGTATTTCGGCATAATCGCCAAACATTAAAAACCATCTTGCAAAACCGCTTTCGATATCCCGGCACATAAAATTCATTTCGATTTTTCCATCAACTTCTTTTTCAGAAATAAAACCGTGGTATTTTCTCTCGGTAGACAAGTATCTTGCGATTTTCTTCTCAATTAAGATGCGGACTTTTGTTGTTGGGATTGTCTCCGTTTTAGTTAAATAAGAATCTAAAGAATCATGTTCGATTGTAAAATCAGATTCGCTTTTTTTGATTCCCAGAATTCTGTCGGTTCTAAATTGACGGTAATCTTTTCGTAAGTGGCAATATCCTAAAAAATACCAGTTGTTATGATCATGAAAAACGCCTACGGGTTCGATGTTTCTTTGCGTAGTTTCGTCTTTATCAAAAGTTTTATACGAAAGCAAAATTTGCTTTTTCTCGGCAATTCCTTCAAAAAGAACCGCCAAAGTATTAGGCGAATTATCATTAAACATGGGTTCGGTACTCTGCATTTGCATTACAACTCTCGATTCAATATTCGAAAGCCAGTCTTTGTCTGTACTTCGCAAAACCGATTTTAGTTTGTACATCGCCGAAGCGTAATGACTTCCTAAAGACGGATCCGTAAATTTCTGCATTAGTTTTTCCGCCGCAATGAAACTGCTGACTTCTTCGCGTGTAAACATAACAGGCGGTAATCTGTAACCTTCCATCAAAGCATAACCCACTCCGGCCTCGCTGTAAATAGGAACGCCCGAAGCTTCAAGAGTTCGGATGTCTCTGTAAATAGTCCTAAGGCTGCAGTCAAAACGATCAGCCAATTCTTGGGCTTTTACAATTCTTTTAGATTGTAATTGAATCAGAATGGCAACAATTCTGTCAAATCGTTTTGGAGTTTCGTCGAGCATTTTTCTTTTGGTTCAAAGGTTAGGCAGCTCAAAGTTACAAAGGTTTGCAGTTTAAAGAAATAAAAAAGCTGTCCCAAATTGAGACAGCTTTTTTAAAACCCTATTTCTGTTTATATTAGAATCTGTATAAAACTCCAAATTGAGGCTGATCGAAGATGTTTTCAAATAAATTAATGTTTAATTGAAAAGTGTCAGACGATGGACCATTTTCAGGTGAAACACTGTTGTAAGCCAAAACGTTTGCCAGAACAAAAGTTACTGCTATATTTTTGGTTACAAAGTAGTTTAACCCCACATTAATATCAGCGGTTAAACTGTTATCCGTATCACTGCCGGCAAGTGGTGTTTCGGTTTTGTTTTGTCCGTAACCCAAACCAACTTCAGCATACGTTTTTAAACGTTTTTTATCCAATTCTAAGAAATAATAACGTGCAAAAGCGCCAACTCCAAATACATTGGTTTTGATACCAGTTGCTTCTTCTTTGTTGCTTGAGTAATCTATTTTTGCTCCAACCGCAAATTTATCATTCAATAAGTAGCCAAATTTTGGGCTGAACCCATAATAATCATTTTCGCCGCCAGTGCTGATTTTGATAGAACCTTCAAGAAACATGTCGCCGCTTTGAAAAGTGATACCTTTTGCGGAGTTCATTTCAGAATCAACTTCTTGTTGTTGTGCATTGGCAAATGAAAAAGTCAGCATTGATAAAATAATAAAAAATCTAGTTTTCATAATATTAATTTTTAAGTTGTAAGATTAAAGTTATGTTTTTAATGTTAAAACCTTTGCTGTGCTAGTCGAATGCATTAATATTGATTCTATTGAGTTAATATTTAGTCTTTTTTATAGGTATTTACTTGTTTAATTGCAGGTGAAAATTTAAGTTTTTAGGGATGAAGCCACGTATTTATTGAGAATTAAAGTTCTATAAAAACATAAAACCCGATAACATAAGTCATCGGGTTCAATCTATATTTTATTCTATTTTCTATCTTGAAAAGAAAGTCTAGTCGTTCAATTTCAAAACAGCCATAAATGCTTCTTGCGGAATCTCAACGTTTCCTACCTGACGCATACGTTTTTTACCTTTTTTCTGTTTTTCAAGAAGTTTACGCTTACGCGAAATATCTCCACCATAACATTTTGCGGTAACGTCTTTACGAAGTGCTTTAATTGTTTCACGAGCAATAATTTTTGCCCCAATTGCAGCCTGAATCGGAATATCGAATTGTTGTCTTGGGATTAATTCACGTAATTTCTCGGTCATTTTTTTACCAATGTTATACGCGTTATCCTCGTGAATTAAGGCAGAAAGTGCATCAACAGTCTGTGCATTTAAAAGAACATCCAGTTTTACTAATTTCGAAGTACGCATCCCGATAGGAGAGTAATCAAAAGACGCATAACCTTTAGAAACCGTTTTTAAACGATCGTAAAAATCGAATACAATTTCGGCCAAAGGCATATCAAAGTTTAATTCAACTCGTTCAGTAGTCAGATAAGTCTGATTTGTAATTAAACCACGTTTTTCAATACATAAACTCATTACGTTTCCTACGAAATCAGATTTTGTAATGATAGTCGCTTTTATATAAGGTTCTTCAACACGGTCTAGTTTTGAAGGTTCAGGTAAATCTGAAGGATTATTTACTATTAATGCTTTTTCCGGTTCTTTTTTAGTGTAAGCTAAATACGAAACGTTAGGAACTGTAGTAATAACCGTCATGTCAAATTCACGCTCTAAACGTTCCTGAATAATTTCCATGTGAAGCATTCCTAAGAAGCCGCAACGGAAACCAAATCCTAACGCTGCAGAACTCTCAGGAGTAAATACTAACGAAGCATCGTTTAGCTGTAATTTTTCCATTGAAGATCGTAAATCTTCATAATCTTCAGTATCAACAGGATAAATTCCGGCAAATACCATTGGTTTTACATCCTCAAAACCAGTAATCATATTTGTTGTCGGCACTTTTGCATCCGTAATCGTATCACCAACTTTTACTTCACGTGCTTCTTTAATTCCAGAAATTAAATACCCTACATCTCCGGCTGAAACTACATTTTTAGGAACCTGATTTAATTTTAAAGTTCCAATTTCATCAGCAAAATATTCATTATCAGTAGCCATGAATTTAATTTTCTGGCCTTTTTTAATTTCACCGTTTACCACTCTAAAGATTACTTCGATGCCTCGAAACGGGTTGTAAACCGAGTCAAAAATCAAAGCTTGTAAGGGTTCCTCCGGATTTCCTTTTGGAGGAGGGATTTTTTCGATAATAGCAGCAAGAATGTTCTCAACACCAAAACCTGTTTTACCAGAAGCGTGAATAATATCTTCTAATTTACATCCTAATAAATCGATAATATCGTCGCTTACTTCTTCTGGATTTGCGCTTGGTAAATCAACTTTATTTAGAACCGGAATAATTTCCAGGTCGTTTTCTAAAGCTAAATATAAATTTGAAATCGTTTGTGCCTGAATACTTTGCGCTGCATCAACAATCAATAAAGCTCCTTCACAGGCAGCAATAGATCTTGAAACTTCGTATGAAAAATCTACGTGGCCCGGAGTATCAATTAAATTCAGAATGTATTCTTCACCTTTATAAGTGTATTCCATCTGAATGGCGTGACTCTTTATGGTAATACCACGCTCACGCTCCAGGTCCATGTTGTCAAGCAATTGTGCTTTTTCTTCACGAGCTGTAACGGTTTGTGTTGCGCCTAGTAATCTGTCCGCCAGTGTACTTTTACCGTGGTCAATGTGTGCAATAATGCAAAAGTTACGAATCTTCTTCATTTTAATATATCAGTTCTCTAACGAGTTTTAAGTATTTTTCAGCATCTAAAGTACGCTGTAGCAATTGCTTTAACGCATCTTATTGAGGGGCAAAGATAACGCAAAGTTTTGGATTCTGGAATTTAGTTTCCGGATTTTGACTTTTGGGTACAAAAAGCTGTTTTTCAGTGTTTAAACCTAGTTATTGGTTTTTATAGAGCTTTTAGCTTTAGTACAAAAACTTGAAGAATGTTTTGATTAATAGACTTGTTTGACGGGTTGCTTATTGAAAAAAGATCAAAAATGAATTTTAGCTGATTAATTTGTAAATTTTGTGCGAATAATTGTCGGTTTAGCGAAATATGATTATACTTGTAGTCAATATAACCATAAGATTGATCAGCTTTTGGTTTTAGTATTATTTTTTAAAATCTCTGTGCACAGGATTACTTTGAAAAATAATAGATGAGTTTTTATTATTTACTAATTAAACCCCAACAATTATGAAAAATCAAACCATGCAGCTTGCGGCTAAATTTGGCAGGCTTTCAAATGACGAAATGAAAAACATTACTGGAGGCGTAACACCTGTTGGCCGATTCACAGTTCCTAAAAGCATTTGCGCTTCAGGATACGGTTTAGTAGCAACGGGCTGTCAGGGAAGTTCTTATCCTATGCTTGATGGATATACCTGTGTTCTGACTTGTTTATAGTCGAAATTGAATTAGTATAAAAAAGAGGTATCAATTATTTGATACCTCTTTGTATTTTAGAACTCAAAATTGAATCCTTTCTCAGTCAGTTTTTTATAGATGGCAGGATCAAATTTGTACAATTTTGCAGCCCTATGTGATACGTCTTGCTGTTTTTCGTCGAGGGCAACAAGTAATTTCATGTGAAGAATTTTTCGGCGAAAATTAGATTTGTCCAATTCAATACCAAGAATTTCTTCATAAAGATGCATCAACTGCAATAAAGTAAATTTTTCTGGCAGCAGGTTAAACCCAATTGGTGCCTGGCGTACACGGTTTTGAAGCTGCAGTAAGCTGAAATTTAAAATCTCGTTATGGTCAAATATTAAATTTGGAACTTCCTTAATCTTGCACCATTTGGCTTCGCGCACGTCTAAACTTGCTTTAACATTATAATCTTCCTGATTAACAAGAGTGTAATATCCTATAGTTACAATACGACGATCCAAAACGCGTTTCGGATTTGTAAATGCCTTTAACTGCTCCAGATAAATATTATCAAGACTTGTAAGTTCATAGAGAATTCGGTGGGCGGCATCGTCGGCGCTTTCTTCTCTTTTCATCCAGCCTCCAAGTAATCCCCAGCTGCCTTCGCTTTCTCCCCCGGCATGCTGTACCAAAAGTACTTCAAGGCTTTCTTTTTTGAAACCAAAAATTACGCAGTCAATTGAAATTCCGTCAATTTCCGGTGTTTTAATATTGTTAGAAGATAATGCTGTCATTCTCTGCTTATAAGCGTGTTGTTAAAATTCAAAATTAAAGCCCTTTTCAGTCAGTTTCTTATAAATATCAGGATCGAATTTATAGAGTTTTGCTGCCCTATGCGAAACATCCTGCTGTTTCTCATCCAGAGCGGCAAGTAATTTCATGTGAAGAATTTTTCGGCGAAAATTAGATTTGTCCAATTCAATACCAAGAATTTCTTCATAAAGATGCATCAATTGCAGTAAAGTAAATTTTTCTGGCAGCAGATTAAATCCAATAGGTGCCTGGCGAACGCGGTTGCGGAGATTTTGTATGCTGTAAGATAAGATTTCGTTGTGATCGTAAATCAAATCCGGAATACTGTTTATTTTATACCACTTAGCATCAGAAGCTGTAAATCCGGCTTTAATATTATAATCTTCCCTTTTTACAAGTGCATAATAACCTATCGTGATAACACGTCTAAGCGGAAAACGATCCGGATCTCCAAATGCTTTCAGCTGTTCCAGATAAATATTATCGAGACCCGTAAGTTCATTTAACAAACGATGGGCTGCATCATCAGTACTTTCCCTTTTATAAATCCATCCTCCCGGAAGTCCCCACTTACCTTTGCTTATTCCTTCTGCGTGCTGTACTAAAAGCACTTCTAAACTTCCCTCATCAAACCCAAATACAACGCAGTCAATTGTAATTGCATTCATTGCATTTTGTTCGCTTTTTGCAACAGAACCGGCATCTACTTTTTTATCCATTTGCGAAATAAGTTTTGACAAATTAAGCAAATAAAATGCATAACTGTCTTTAATGATTACTTAATATTTTTTTTACAAACCAAAAAATTGATAATCAGTTGGTTAAAGTTGATTCAAAAACAGAATCAAAAAACGAAAATCCTTAAGCACTTGATTGTCAATTTTATAATTGATTGTTTTTTCTAAAATTTATATTTCGATTTAAATTAAATTCTTGTCAGATTGATAAAAATGCTTCCTTATAAATCAGAATCGAAAAAAAATAACCTTAATATTTTGCTAAAATAGAAAAAAAGTTTTACACTTGTAGTCAAAATCACCATAAGATAAGTTCATTGTGACTATAAGTTTTGAAAAGAACCATTTTATGCTTTATAAAATCAATCGAACCTGCTTATAAATATTTGATGATTTGACTACAAAACCATTCTCTATGAAACTCACACTTTAATCAATATAACCGTAACTAACTTAATTTAAACCAACTCTTATTTATTATGAAAAGCAAAGATTGTATTCAAACAACTGTGTTCTCGTTTTGTACGACACTGTTGTTTAGCTTATTTATGATGCAGTCGGGTTTTGCTCAGGCACAATCCAGATCTGTAAGTGGAAATGTAACATCGGCCGTTGACGGAATGGGAATTCCCGGAGCCACTGTTGCAGTAGAAGGAACCAAAATTGGTGCAGCAACTGATTTTGATGGAAATTATAAAATAGAAGCAAAAACAGGCGACGTGCTTGTATTTACTTTTATTGGTTTTAAATCTCAAAAGATAACTGTAGGAACTCAAAAAACAATCAATGTTGTACTGCAGGAAGAAACTTCAGAACTTAAAGAAGTGGTTGTTATTGGATATGGCTCACAAAAGAAAACACTTGTAACCAATGCCGTTACTCAGGTAAGTGGTGAGAATCTGGTAAAAACAAATACTACAAATGCACTTCAGGCACTTCAGGGACAAGCAGCTGGACTTCAGGTTACGTCTACGTCTGGACAGCCGGGAGAAAGTTTAAATGTAGTAATTAGAGGTGTGGGATCTACTGCAGGAAGTACACCTTTGTATGTTGTTGATGGAATTTTAACGGGTGATATTTCGTATTTGAACAACTCCGATATCGAATCTATTTCTGTTTTAAAAGACGCCGCTTCGGCTGCGATTTATGGTTCTCAGGCATCAAACGGTGTGGTTTTGGTAACAACCAAAAAAGGAAAACGAGGCGCAACAGGTCAGATTACTTTTGACCAATATTATGGAGTACAATCTGTTGCCAGAAAAATAGATATGCTGGATGCCAGGGAATATGCAACTATACTAAATGAGTCGAGAGTAAACTCTGGTAATACACCCTATTTTACAAATGCTCAAATTGCAGGAATGGGTTCCGGAACAAACTGGATGGACAAAATGCTGACAGATAATGCAGCAACTAAAAATTTCTCTTTTGGTGCATCAGGTGGCTCAGATACTTCTGTTTATTCTACTTCATTATCTTATTTAGGACAAGAAGGAGTTGTGGGCGGCAAGGATTTATCCAACTATGAGCGTTACAATTTCAGATTCAATTCAGAACATAAATTATACAAAGATGTATTGACAATAGGTGAAAATTTAAGTTTTGCTTATGTTGATAAAAATGGTATTGGAGTTGGAAATCAATACAACAACTCACTTAGAAGTGCTTTTCAGGCAACGCCTCTGCTTCCTATGTACGATGCAAATGGTAATTATTTTGACACGTCTAGCAGCACAGAGCCTTGGTTATCTGGTGTAGCAAATCCTTATGCTTTAATGGTTTATAATAACCAAAATGAAAGCAATAATCAAAAATTACTGGGTAATGTTTATTTGCAGATTCAGCCAATAAAAAACCTGACATTCAAAACTACTTTAGGTTTGGACTATAATGTTGACGAAGGTCATTCTTATTCACCTTTTTACAGATTGTCAATTTATGCCAATAGTGCTTTTGACAGAGTTAATCAGGATATGTTTAAAAGCAAAAGTATCAACTGGGACAACTTGTTAACGTATAAGTTTGATGTGGCTGATAATCATCATTTTGAGGCTCTTGCAGGAACGTCTTTTATTAATTATGATCAAACTTCTATAGAAGCCGCTAATGCAGATTCTGTTTTTAATGATCTGGAACATGCCTGGATAGATAACACGACAAACAAAGATGGAGCAAGAATGACAATGAAAGGAAGCAAGTTTGAGAATAAATTGATGTCGTACTTTGGAAGATTAAACTACAATTATAAAGAAACATATCTATTAAACGCAACGTTAAGAGCAGATGGTTCATCAAAATTTGCTCCGGGCAATCAATGGGGTTATTTTCCATCAGTATCTGGAGGATGGATTGCATCAAATGAAGAATTTTTGAAAGACTCTAAAGTTGTCAATTTCCTTAAATTAAGAGCAAGCTGGGGTCAGGTTGGTAATCAAAGTATCAGACCTTTTCAATATTTGGCACTTGTAAAATCAAATACGACCAACTATATTTTTGGTGATAAAGAAGGTGTTCTTACACCGGGAGCGTATTTAGAGAATATTGCAAATCCAAGTCTGAAATGGGAAACCTCCGAACAAATTGACCTTGGTTTTGATGCCAGATTTTTAAACAACGCACTGAACGTAACTTTTGATGTTTATAAAAAAACAAATAAAGACTGGCTGATATTGGCTCCAATTTTAGCAACTGCCGGTGCCAATCCTCCCTTTATTAACGGTGGTGATGTGGTTAACAAAGGAGTGGAGTTAAGCTTAAATTATCAAAATAAAATTGGAGATTTTAACTACAGCATAAGTGCAAATGGGGCTTATAATAAAAATACAGTAGGGCAAATCCCAACTACAGATGGTATTATTCACGGGTTGAGTAATGAACTTTATGACAATGCCGGCGAATTTTACAGAGCTCAAAACGGATATCCTTTAGGATATTTCTGGGGATATAAAACCGGAGGAGTTTTTCAAAATCAGGAACAAATCGATAACTATAAATCGGCAAACGGGGTAGTGTTGCAGCCAACTGCGGCTCCTGGAGATCTTATCTACGCAAATACAAACGGAGACGATAAAATTGATGCTTCTGATAAAACCAGTATCGGAAATCCAAATCCTGATTTTACTTACGGTTTCTCTCTATCAGCAAGCTACAAAGCGTTTGATTTTTCGCTTAACGCAAATGGAGTTGCAGGAAATCAAATTGTACAATCTTACAGAAATCAGACAAATGCTTACGGAAATTACACATCGGCAATTTTAGACCGCTGGCATGGTGAAGGTTCTTCAAACAGAATTCCAAGAGTTACTGAGGATAACCGAAACTTTGCACAGTTTTCAGATTTATATGTTCAGGATGGTGATTTCTTGAGAATTAATACGGTAACATTAGGATTTGATTTAGCAAAGATGAAACAGTCAAAACCATTTTTTGCAAGCCAGTTTAGAGTGTATTTCTCAGTATTAAATCTTTACACTTTTACAAAATATGATGGTATGGATCCTGAGATTGGATTTGGTTCTTCAGATGATGACCAAAAATTCTCTTCAGGTGTAGATGTAGGATATTATCCAAGACCAAGAACATTCATGCTGGGTCTAAATGTTAAACTTTAATAAATAAAAAAATGAAAAATACATATTTATATATTTTCTGTTTGAGTTTATTCTCTCTGGGTTCTTGCAGTTTAGAAACAGAACCGCTCACACAGCAGACAGATACAAATTTTTATAAAACAACAGATGATGCTTATACAGCATTAATAGGTTGTTATGACGGATTGCAGGTTGCAACAGGAGGTGCTGGTAAAGGAATTCCGGTGACAAGTGAGATAATGTCAGATGACTGCTTTGGCGGAACAGGTAATTCAGATAAATACGATTATGCAGCAATAGACGAGTTCGATATTACACGTGCTCCGTCTGAAATAGATATGTATAACGATAACTGGATTGCCTATTACAAAGCACTTTATCGCTGCAACGTTTTGCTGTCTAAAATGGATCAGATAGAATGGAACGGAGATACAACTTTAAGAAACACCTATGAGTCTGAAACAAGATTTATTAGAGCCTATCTTTATTTTGAAATGGTTCGTCTATGGGGAAATATTCCTTTATTGACAGCTCCTTCAACAGATAATATCCCGCAGGCAGCGCCAGAAGAAGTGTACAAAGTTATTGCTCAGGATTTGGCTTTTGCATCAGATCATTTACCTTCATCAGCTTATAGTGCTACAGTTAGCGGACGTGTTACCAAATGGGCCGCCAAATCTTTACTTGGCCGTGTTTTCTTATATTATACAGGATATTACGGAAAAACTGATTTAGCTGGTGTAGTTACAAAAGCACAGGCTTTACAGCATTTAGAAGATGTTGTGGCTTCAAGCGGACATGGTTTACTAGAAGATTTTTCAACACTTTGGCCGGCAGCTTCTGTAGATAAATACGCAGGAGAAAGCAATAGAGAAATAGTGTTTTCTATTAAATATACTTATACTAGTGATTATAACGGAAATACAGATGGTAATCATTGGCTGGTAATGTTTGGGATGAGAGAATTCTCGTCTTATCCATACGGACGCGGCTGGGGAGTAACAGTAAATTCTAAATTATGGAATGCGTATGCAACTAACGATACAAGACGCACTGCAACTATAATAGGAATTACAGAAGAAAAAATACCATTTGATAAATTGAATAATCAGCGTGAGTATACAGGATATTACAACAAAAAATATTCGCCAATGGTTGATAAAGATGGAAAAGATTTACCGCTTACTATGGGAAGCCAGTTTTGGGATATCAGCCAGTTTCAGGATTATGTGGTGTTAAGATACTCAGATGTATTGTTAATGGCTGCCGAATTAGGAAGCGGAAGTGCACAGGATTACTTTGATACTGTTAGAAAAAGAGCCTACAAAACAGGTTACACTCAAATTCCTGTAAATTATGATAACATCATGACCGAAAGACATTTGGAATTTGCACTTGAAGGAATCAGATATTGGGATTTACTTCGTCAGGGAATTGGTAAGGCATCTTCAAGTATTGCCGAAACAACGACTTTACTTAGTGGCGGCGCACAGACTACCAAAACAATTTCTGCAGCAAAAATTCAAAACACTAAAGGATTGCAGCAAATTCCAAATACTCAGATTACATTATCTGGAGGAGTTTTAAAGCAAAATACCGGTTGGTAATTTTAACTATAAATGAAAGAAAATGAAAAATATAAAATTATTAATGACATCATTTTTGATGCTGGCAATGCTGGTATCATCTTGTTCGCCTGAAAGTTATTCTCTTGACGGCCCGATCGACAAATCGGATATACATTTTGAAATTACTCAGGATTTAGTAAAAGATCCGGGAGGAAATACCGTGATCTTAAAAAACACAACTCCTGGTGTTATCTTAAATTGGGATTATGTTACAGGAAAATCAGATAAGGCTGTACAAACGGTTCAGTACGCTTTTAAAGGAAACTATACGATAAAAATTTCGGCAGTAACAAGCGCAGGAATCGTAGAACTGGATCCTGTTACGGTGGCCGTTACTCAGGATAATTTAAATTATGTGAATGATCCGCTTTGGACTGCTTTATCAGGAGGAGTTGGCAAAAAGAAAGTATGGATTGCAGACAATGGTAAATATGGTTTAGCAATGGGAGCAATGTCTTATGCAGATCCTAGTACAGTAGTAGAATGGGGTAATTTTACACCAAACTGGGAGCCGGAAGGCAATGCAAATTCAAGTTCAGATGCTGATATGCATTGGGGAAGAACCATGACATTCAGTCTTGAAGGCGGGCCTTTCATGACGGTTAATGAACCTGATGGTACAACTAAAGAAAGCGGTACTTATTTCTTAGACGTTAATACGCATACTTTAACCACAACTGGAGCAACGATTTTAAGACCAGACAATTATATTGCAAACGCAACCAACTGGAATAACAATATTAAAGTATTAAAACTTACTGAAAACCAGTTGCGAATTGCCATTATGAGAACCAATAGCGAAGGCCCGTGGTGGTATATCTGGAACTTTGTTTCAAAAGAATATGCAGACAGTTATGTACCGCCGGTTACCGGACCAACTTACGATGAAGGTTTCAATCCAACTTTTGCTTCAGGCGAATTATTAAAAATGATTACCGGAGGCGTTGGTGCAGGAAGAGTTTGGAGCTTAGACGGCAAAGGAAATCCTGTTGACTGGTTAGGAAAAGGAAAAGGATGGACTATCAATGCCACAAGTTCTTATAACTGGGGATGGAATGATGACTGGGCAGAAGCGGCTGGTAATTCATGGATTCGTTTTGATCAATTTGGAGGAAAACTAAATTATACCCGAAGCCAAAACGGCGTAGTAACCACAGGATTATTTACAATTGATGAAGCCAAAAATGAAATCAATTTAGGAACCAACACGCTTATTCAAAATTCAACAAGCTGGATGAACCCAACAACCAACGTTATTAAAGTAGTTAAAGCCTACAATAATGACTTCCTTCAAAAAGGTATCTGGTTTGGAACATCATATGATGCGGGCAAAGATGAATGGTTTGTATTCCACTATATAATCCCTTAAAAATGAAATAAATTTTGGTTAACTAATAACTTGGAAGCAGCCGAAAAACTGCTTTCAGGTTATTAAAATTTAAAACACTATGTTTAAGCCGACTGCATATAAAAAAATAGGATTATTCTTTGTCAGCTTGTTGTTTTTCACAGCCTGTAAAACAACAACAAATGAAAAATTTAGCAACAGAAAAGTTTCTTTTAATGAAGATTGGAGTTTTCACTTAAATGACAGCATTATTGATAAAGATACCATCGGCACTTCGACAAAATGGAGAACATTAAACGTTCCTCACGATTGGAGCATCGAAAGGAATTTTGATGAAAAAAGCCCTGCAGGTTACGGCGGAGGCGCACTAAACGGAGGTTTGGGCTGGTATAAAAAAACATTTAAAGTTGCTGCGGCAGACAGCACAAAAATAACCTCAATCACTTTTGATGGTGTTTATAAAGACAGCGAAGTCTGGGTAAACGGCCATTATTTAGGAAAACGTCCAAACGGATATATTGGTTTTCAATATGAAATCTCTAAATATTTAAATTACGGAGAAAAAAATAATGAAATAATTGTTAAGGTTGACAATTCAAAACAACCCAATTCTCGCTGGTATTCGGGATCAGGAATTTTTAGAAATGTCTGGATCGAAACCACAGATAAACTTCATGTTGCACAATGGGGAACTTATGTGACAACGCCAAAAGTTACTGCTGACACAGCTTCGGTAAATATTGAAACTACAATTCAGAATCAATATCCGACTTCAAAGAAAGCAACATTAACAACAACTATTTTTTATGGTATAGGAAATGATCTTAGAAGAATAAAATCGACTAGTCAAAATATAACAATTGGTGCAAATGCCAATCAAAAAAGTAAGCAAAAAATACAAGTACCAAATCCTGTTTTATGGTCAGTTGAAAAACCAGAATTGTATACCGCATTTACGGAAATTTCGCTTGACGATAAAATCATTGATCAATACAAAACCAATTTCGGAATCAGAGATTTTAAATTCGATTTGAACAAAGGTTTTATTTTGAATGGCAAACAAGTTAAAATAAAAGGAGTTTGTCTGCATCACGATTTGGGTCCGTTGGGTTCTGCAATTAACACGCGCGCGATCGAACGCCAGTTAGAAATCATGAAAGAAATGGGCGTAAACGGAATCAGAACTTCACACAATCCGCCTGCACCAGAACTTTTAGACCTTTGCGACAAAATGGGTTTCATTGTCATGGATGAAGCTTTTGATATGTGGAAACAAACTAAAACTAAATACGATTACGGAAACGATTGGGACAAATGGCACAAGAAAGATTTAGTAGATCAATTGCTGCGCGACCGAAATCATCCAAGTATTTTTGTTTGGAGCATCGGAAATGAAATTCCGGAACAATGGAATGAAAAAGGTGTGGAAATTGCCAAAGAATTAGCAGCAATAACGCGCCAATATGATAAAACACGTCCGTTGACTGCAGCGATGAATCCGCCGGTAAACATGAATATTGATGCCGTGACTTTACAGTTTGAGAAAAAAGATGTTTCGATCAATCCGCTTGCCGGATCAGGTGTTTTAGATTTAATTGGATACAATTATGCGCATCAAACATATGAACATCATCTGAAGAATTTCCCTAATACACCTTTCATCGCAACCGAAACAACTTCGGGACTGCAGACAAGAGGATATTACGATGCCTTTTCAGACACCATAAAAAAATGGCCGGTAAGATGGGATCTTAAATTTACAGAAGGAAATCCTGGAAACACGGTTTCGGCTTACGATCAGGTACAGACGCCTTGGGGTTCTACACACGAAGCAACCTGGAAAGTAATCAAAAAACACGATTTCCTTTCTGGAATGTACATCTGGACTGGTTTCGATTATATCGGAGAACCAACGCCATACGAATGGCCGTCAATAAGTTCTTATTTCGGAATCGTTGATTTAGCCGGTTTCCCGAAAGATGTGTATTATATGTACCAAAGCGAATGGACAGACAAAACGGTACTGCATATTTTTCCGCATTGGAACTGGAAGGCTGGACAAACTGTTGATGTTTGGGCATATTATAACAAAGCCGATGAGGTGGAACTTTTTGTAAACGGAAAATCGGTTGGAAAAAGAAGTAAAAAAGGAGATGATTTACACGTAATGTGGCGAATTCCTTTTGAAGCAGGAACCTTAAAAGCAGTTTCTCGTAAAGACGGAAAAGGAGTTTTAGAAAAAGAAATTAAAACGGCTGGAAATCCGTCGCAATTAAAATTGACTGCGGATAGAAGTACGATAAAAGCAGATAAAAATGACTTGTCATTTATTACAGTTGATATTTTAGACGATAAAGGAACATTAGCTCCAAATGCTAATAAAGAAATTAATTTCTCTTTAAAAGGAAACGGAAAAATTGTTGGAGTTTGCAGCGGAGATCCGGTAAGTCATGAACCGTACAAAGGAAATAAACACACAGCTTTGGCTGGAAAATGTTTAGTAATTGTACAATCTGGAGATAAATCTGGAAGATTGGAATTAACCGCTAAAGCGAATGGACTAAAACAAGCCACAATCGTAATTACAGCAGAATAGTAGTGTATAATTCAGCGTATAGATTTAAAAAAAAATATAGCCACAGATTAAAAGGATTAAATCTGCTAGAGAAAAAAAATCCTTTCGAATCATTTTAATCTGTGGCAAAAAATAAACACATAGAGACATAGATTTTTGTTTCTGTAAAAAGAGAATAAAAAGAAACTAGTTTCTAACACATAGAACTATGTGAATTTAAACAAATGAAATGCCTTTTTAGCGCAAAGAAAAACTATGATTCTATGTGTTTAAAAAAAAAAAGGCTTTTGAATAAAAAATAAAAACAACCAATGAAAAAATCACATTTAAAAACCTTGTTTTCGATTTGCGTTTTTGGACTTCTTACAGTTCCAAATGCTTCAGCTCAAATTCAGAACGCAGATGTACTGAACGCACCAATTGATATCAGTAAAGATTTTCAGAACTATCTGAACACTTTTTATTTTGCTGATGAGTTGGCCTCTTTTGATCCTGCAACAGGAAAAGGAACAATCAAATATTTAAGATACAACTACAAAACGCGTCAGGCTTTCAACAACATGATGATGAAACCTGATGTAGAAAAAGCAAACGAATTCCCAACAACAGAATACGCAGAATCTCCGGTTTTGCCGTTTGAAATTCAGTTTGTTTCGGATAGAACAGTTCGAATCAAAACGACTTCCGGGCCGCAGTTTCATCCACAAAAGGAATCTTTAATGCTGGTTGACGGCGTTGCGCCAAATCACCCGGAATTATGGAAATATTCTAAAATCGAAGGCGGGCATAGCTATACAAGCAAACACGGAAGAGTTGAAATCTTGACAAAACCTTGGCACGTAAAAATCTACGATGAAAAAGGGAAATTGTTGACAAGCACTCTTCACGATACCGATTTTAAAAACACATACACACCAACACTTCCGTTTTCTTACGTTCGCAGAAACAGCGATTACTCTAGAAGTATGGGCGCGGCGTTCAGTTTAGAGCCAGACGAAAAAATATTTGGCTGTGGAGAATCTTTCACACAATTCAACAAACGCGGTCAAAAAGTAGTTTTATGGACAGATGACGCCAACGGAATCCAAAATGAAACGATGTACAAACCGATTCCGTTTTACATGAGCAGCCGCGGCTACGGTGTTTTCATGCACCATTCTACACCAATTACGGTTGACTTTGGAAAATATTTTTCAAGTGCCAACGAAATGTACATTGGCGATGACGAAGCCGATTTGTTTTTCTTCATTGGAGAACCAAAAGACGTTTTAGATCAATATACCAATTTAACCGGAAAAGCTGCCATGCCGCCGCTTTGGTCATTTGGTTTCTGGATGAGCCGTATCACGTATTTCTCAGAAAAAGAAGGACGTGAAGTTGCAAGAGATTTGCGTAAATACAAAATCCCAACCGATGTCATTCACTTTGATACCGGCTGGTTTGATGTAGATTGGAGAAACAATTATGAGTTTGCAAAATCTCGTTTTCCAGACGCAACCAAAATGATGTCTGATTTAAAGAAAGACGGTTTCCAGGTTTGTTTATGGCAATTGCCGTATTTCACGCCAAAGAATACTTTATTTCCAGAAATCATGGATAAAAACTTAGCCGTAAGAGACAGAAAAGGAAACCTTCCTTATGAAGATGCCGTTTTAGATTTCTCAAACCCTGAAACGATAACTTGGTACCAAGGAAAATTGAAAAAATTATTTGATGAAGGCGTAGCCGTTTTCAAAGTAGATTTTGGAGAAGCTGCACCGCCGGACGGAATCTACCATTCTGGAAGAACTGGTTTCTACGAGCACAATTTATATCCTTTAAGATACAATAAAGCTGTTGCTGAAATTACGCAGAAAGAAAAAGGATATACCTTAATCTGGGCGAGAAGTACTTGGGCAGGATCGCAGCGTTATCCGTTACATTGGGGAGGAGATTCTGAAACTTCAAACGGAGCCATGTCGGCAGAATTACGCGGCGGACTTTCATTAGGTCTTTCTGGTTTCAGTTTCTGGAGTCATGACGTTGGAGGTTTTGCCACTAAATCTCCTGAGAATATTTACAGAAGATGGACACCATTCGGAATGTTGACGTCTCACGTAAGAAGCCACGGAGAACCGCCTCGAGAGCCTTGGTTGTACAGTAAAGAGTTCTTAGAAGGATTTAGAAAAGCAGATAATATGCGTTACGAATTAATGCCGTATATCTATGCTCAGGCAAAAGAAAGTTCTCAAAAAGGTCTTCCGATGATGCGTGCTTTATTTGTAGAATATCCAAATGATCCCGGAGCTTGGTTAGTTGATAATCAGTATTTATTTGGATCCAGTATGTTGGTTGCACCGCTTTTTGAAGAAGTAGAAGAAAGAGACGTTTACCTTCCAGAAGGAACTTGGATCGATTACCAAACTAAAAAAGTATACCAATCGGGATGGCATAAAATTAAAGCCGGCGAAGTGCCAAGTGTAGTTTTAATTAAAGACGGAACAGCAATTCCACACATCGGTTTAGCGCAGTCTACAAAAGATATGGATTGGAGCAAATTGACATTAAAAGTATACGCAAGCGATAAAACAACAGCGGCAACAGCTAAAGTATTTTTACCAGAAGGCGATGCCGTACAAGAAATAAAAGTTACTAAAAACGGAAACAATTTTGATGTAACTGCAAATCCGTTAAACGGAAAAACCACTTTCAAAACGGAGTGGGTAAAATAAAAGTTTGCCACGAATTACACGAATTGCACGAATTTTTTGCCACAGATTAAAAGGATTAAAAATTAAAAATCTGCTAGATCTGCGAGAAAAAATCAACACACAGAAAAGAAAAAATCATTTAAATCTTTTAATCTGTGGCAAAAAAAGATTTGAAAAATAAAATCTATTAGAAAATATTTAAAACATAGAGACTATGTTTGTTTAAACTAGTGAAACGCCTTTTGTTAAGTTCCGATGAACTATGATTCTATGTGTTTAAAAAAAATAGTCAAAGATTAAGAAAAAGAAAACACACAGAAATCATTTTAATCTGTGCAATCTGTGGCCAAAAAAATAAATCCCAACTTAGGATAAAAATAAGTTTTTGTTGAGTTTCTAAATCGGGTGAAAGCACTTGCAACACCCGATTTATTAAAAATGAATTAAGAAAAAATATCATGAAAAAACACCTGATTCTTCCCGCTTTATTACTTTCAGTTTCGATTGGATACAGTCAGAAAAGTAAAAATGCTTATGAACTGGCTTCGCCAAACGGACAAAACAAAATTAAATTTGAATTAGTAAAAAACGCTCCAAAATATGGTGTTTCTCACGGAAAAACCGAAGTGATTTCACCGTCAGAAATGGGATTTTTATTAAAAGGAAATGAAGATTTAAGCACCAATTTCGAAATCAAAGGAGCTAAAACTTCAACCTTTGATGAAACTTGGGAACAAGCTTGGGGAGAAAAGAAAAATATTAGAAATCACTACAACCAATTGGTAGTCGATTTACAGCAGAAAACAGGAAACAAAAGAAAGCTGCAAATTCAGTTCCGTGCTTTTGATGACGGAGTTGCTTTTAGATATGTGTATCCAAAACAAAATGTAAAAGACAGTATTTTCATCATGGATGAAAAAACAACTTTCAATCTAAAAGAAGACGGAAAAGCATGGTGGATTCCGGCAAACCGTCCAGATCGTGACGAATACTTGTTTAAAGAAGCGGCAGTAAGTACATTGGATACCGTTTTGACTCCATTAACAATCGAAAGTAAAAGCGGTTTGGCCTTAAGTTTCCACGAAGCAAATCTATATGATTTTGCAAGTATGACTTTGGTAAACAATAAAGGAACAGAACTAAAATCAGACTTAGTGCCTTGGGCAGACGGAGTAAAAGTCCGTGTAAAAGATACCTTTACATCTTCTTGGAGAACGATTCAAATTGGAGAAAATCCGGGAGAATTGATTACTTCTTACCTGATTTTAAATTTGAACGAACCAGACAAATTAAAAAACACAGCATCTTATTTCAAACCCTATAAATACTTAGGAATCTGGTGGGGAATGCACATCGGAAAATATACATTTTGGGAAAGCGACAAACAAGGAGCAACAACCAAACATGCAGAAGAATATATCGATTTTACGGCAAAAGAAGGTTTCAACCATTTATTGATCGAAGGATGGAACAAAGGCTGGACGCCTGCTTGGTATGAAAACCGCATGCACATGTTCAGTTTCACGAAAAGCGCCGACAATTTTGATTTAGAAAAAGTAGTCGCTTACGGAAAAAGCAAAAACATTGAATTAATTGGATATCACGAAACAGGTTCGAACTTAATCAACTATTTAAAAGAAGTTGATGAAGGATTTGCTTTATACAAAAAACTGGGAATTCATACCGTAAAAATTGGTCACGTAGGTTCAAAATTGAACATGAAACAAATGCACTTCGGGCAATTTGGAGTGAACTATTTCAGATACATTTTAGAAAAAGCAGCACAATATGATTTAGCAGTTTTATACCACGAATCAATTAAAGATACAGGAGAAAGAAGAACCTTCCCGAACATGGTTTCGAGAGAAGCAGCACGCGGACAAGAATACAATGCTTGGAGCGAAGGAAATCCTCCAAACCACTTAAGTATTATTCCGTTTACAAGATTACTTTCCGGACCAATGGATTTTACGCCGGGAATTTTTGATGTTGAGGTAAAACAAGGTTATCCGGGAAAAAGAATTCAAGGAACGGTTGGGCAGCAATTGGCATTGTATGTAGTGCTTTATTCTCCAATTCAAATGCTGGCAGATCTTCCGGAAAACTACGAAGGGACACCAGCTTTACAATTCTTAAAAGATGTTCCGACAGATTGGGAAGATACCAAAATTGTAGAAGGAAAAATTGGTGAATACATTACAACAGCCAGAAAAGACAGAAACAGCGCTGACTGGTATTTGGGAACATTGACCAATGAAAATCCAAGAAAAGTAGACGTTTCATTATCATTCTTAGATCCAAATGCGACTTACGAAGCACAAATTTATGTAGATGCAGAAGGAACAAATCAAAAAAATAATCCTGAAGCAGTTGCTATTTCTAAGAAAACAGTAAAAGCATCAGACAAATTACAATTGAATCTAGGCGGTGCCGGAGGTGGTGTAGTGAGATTTAAAAAATTGTAATTGGAGTTAGAGGTTAAATGTTAGAAGTAAAAAGTTAAACCTGACAGGTTTCTAAAACCTGTTAGGATAACAAAAACAATTTTCAGATGAAAAGAATTTTAATACTGCTGGTTTTAATTCATTCAATGCAAATCATTGGACAAAATGGTAATGCTGGAAATCGAATCATAAAAGTTGATTATAAAAAAGAAGCAGGAAAATTAAACACCATGTTTAAAGAATGCATCGGTGCCGGAAGAGCAAACGAAGGTTTGAGAGCCGACTGGCAGCAGCAATTGGCATTGGTAAAAAAAGAATGCGATTTTAAATACATTCGATTTCATGGTTTGTTGTCTGATGATATGGCGGTTTATCGTGAAGATTCAAAAGGAAATCCAGAATACAATTACCAATACGTAGATGTTTTGTTTGATTATATTGTGAGCCTGAGAATGAAACCTTTTGTTGAATTAGGCTTTATGCCGAACGCCCTGGCAAGCGGAAAAGAAACTATTTTTTGGTGGAAAGGAAATGTTACGCCTCCAAAAGATTATAAAAAATGGGAAGATTTGGTTAAAAATCTAACCCAGCATTTTACAGAACGTTACGGAGTTGAAGAAGTAAAAACATGGTATTTTGAAGTTTGGAACGAACCGAATTTATCTCCGGGTTTTTGGACAGGAACGCAGGCAGAATATTTCAAATTGTATGATTATGCAGCTCGCGGTGTAAAAGCAGTAAACAAAGATTACAAAGTGGGCGGTCCAGCAACAGCAGGTGCAGGATGGGTTCCTGAAACTATAGACTTTTGTGCTAAAAACAACGTGCCGATGGATTTTGTTTCGACACATACTTACGGTGTAAACCAAGGATATTTGGATGAATTCGGAACTTCTGGAACCGTTTTGAGTCCAGACGAGAACAGTATTAGCGGCGACGTTATTAATTCGCGTAAGCAGATTACCAATTCGGCTAAACCCAATTTAGAATTGCATTATACAGAATGGAGTTCTTCGTACACACCTGCAGATCCCATTCACGACAGTTATCACTCGGCAGCTTATATTCTGCAGAAATTAAAACAAGTTGGCAATGCAGCCAACTCCATGTCGTATTGGGTTTTTACGGATATTTTTGAAGAACCAGGCCCAAGATTTACACCTTTTCACGGCGGCTTTGGATTATTGAATACGCAGGGAATCAAAAAACCGGCTTATTTCTCGTATCAGTTTTTGAACAAATTGGGAGAAACAGAACTTCAAAATTCGGATAAAGCTTCTTGGACTTCTAAAAATGCAAAAGGCGATGTACAAGTTTTACTTTGGGATTTTACCAATACACATCCGGGCGAAAAAGTTTGGAATCAAACCTATTACGTTAAGGATCTTCCA
This sequence comes from Flavobacterium johnsoniae, assembly GCF_001879205.1. Lineage (GTDB taxonomy): Bacteria > Bacteroidota > Bacteroidia > Flavobacteriales > Flavobacteriaceae > Flavobacterium > Flavobacterium johnsoniae_A. Next base: position 607,829 of record NZ_MLFK01000002.1, on the reverse strand, counting down.
TCAAAAGAAAAAGGAACTGTAAAAGTTGAAGTCGACGGATTGCAGAAAGGAAAATATACTTTAGAAATCTACAAAGTAGGTTACAAAGTAAATGACGTTTATGCAGATTATCTGGCGTTGAACAAACCAAATCAGTTAACGCGCGAGCAGGTAAACGCTATGAAAAAGAAAAATAACGGCGATCCGATTGCAACAGAAAATATAACAATAGATGCAAAAGGAACCTTTAGCAAAGAGTTTAAAATAAAAGAAAATGATGTTGTATTTTTAAATTTAGTTAAGCAATAGAAGCATAGAAAAGCTATGTGAATTTAAACCAGTGAAACGCCTTTTACAAAATGCAAAACTATGTTTCTATGTGTTAAAACACAGTACGAAATTCAACAATAAACTAAAAACAAAAAACCACAAACAACCTAATAATACTATCTATGAAAAACAAAATGATATACCTTTCGGCAGCTTTGGTTTTTGCCCTTTTTACTTCTTGTAAAAATGATGCCCAAACGACAGTTTCCAATTTAGATCAAACGGAAGAGTACGCAGGTAAAGAAATAGGAACAGAGCACGATGCAGAAATCGACAAACTGATTTCGCAGATGACTTTAGAAGAAAAAATCGGAATGCTGCACGGAAACAGCATGTTTGCTAACGCAGGAGTAAAACGTCTTGGAATTCCAGAATTAAAAATGGCCGATGGACCGTTGGGAGTTCGTGAAGAAATCTCACGTGACAATTGGGCGCCGGCAGGATTAACAAACGATTTTGCCACCTATTACCCAGCTGGAGGTGCTTTGGCAGCAACTTTTAATACTGCAATGGCACATACTTTCGGAACCAGTTTAGGAGAAGAATTGCGTGCAAGAGACAAAGACATGTTACTTTCGCCGGCTATTAATATGGTGAGAACACCGCTTGGAGGAAGAACATACGAGTACATGTCTGAAGATCCGTTTTTGAATAAAAAAATCGCTGTGCCGTTAATCGTTGGTTTACAGGAAAAAGACGTAATGGCATGCGTAAAACATTATGCAGCAAACAATCAGGAAACCAATCGTGATTTTGTAGACGTACAGATTGACGAGCGTACCTTGCGCGAAATTTATCTTCCAGCTTTTGAAGCTTCGGTAAAAGAAGCAAAAGCATACAGTATAATGGGAGCTTATAATAAATTTAGAGGCGAATACTTATGTGAAAACGATTATATGCTCAATAAAATCCTTCGTGACGAATGGGGATTTAAAGGTATTGTCGTTTCAGACTGGGCTGCGGTGCACTCAACAGGAAAAGCATTGAAAAATGGTTTGGATATCGAAATGGGAACTCCAAAACCATTCAATGAATTTTTCTTAGCAGATAAATTAATTGCTGCGGTTAAGTCTGGAGAAGTTTCAGAAAAAGAAATTGATCTTCATGTAAAACGCATCTTAAGAACGCTGTTCCAAGTAAAAGCAATGGGCGGCGGAACGCGTGCAAAAGGAAGCATCGCAACCGAAGCACATTACAAAGACGCTTACGAAATTGCAGCTGAAGCGATCGTTTTATTGAAAAATGAAAACAACACATTGCCGTTAAAATTAGACGGAGTAAAATCTATTGCCGTAATCGGAAACAATGCCACAAAGAAAAATGCTCTTGGCGGATTTGGAGCTGGTGTAAAAACAAAAAGAGAAGTTACACCGCTTGAGGGTCTCAAAAACAGATTACCTTCTACAATAAAAATCAATTACGCAGAAGGATACTTAGAGCGTTACGACGAAAAAAACAAAGGAAACTTAGGAAATATTACTTCTACAGGACCTGTTACGATCGATAAATTAGACGATGCAAAAGTTCAGGAAGCGGTAGAAGCGGCTAAAAACTCAGATGTTGCGATCATTTTTGCAGGTTCTAACCGTGATTACGAAACAGAAGCTTCAGACAGAAGAGATTTGCACCTGCCTTTTGGACAAGAAGAATTAATTAAAAAAGTATTGGCCGTAAACCCAAAAACTATTGTAGTAATGATTGCCGGCGCTCCATTTGATATTAATGAAGTAAGCCAAAAATCAGCAGCTTTGGTTTGGAGCTGGTTCAATGGTTCTGAAGGAGGAAATGCTTTGGCAGATGTGATTTTAGGAAAAGTAAATCCGTCAGGAAAATTACCTTGGACAATGCCTAAACAATTAAAAGATTCTCCAGCACATGCTACCAATAGTTTCCCTGGAGATAAAACGGTAAATTATGCAGAAGGAATTTTAATCGGATACCGTTGGTTTGATACTAAAAATGTGGCGCCTTTATATCCTTTTGGTTACGGATTATCGTATACAACTTTTGCCCTTGACAATGCAAAATCGGATAAAACAGAATATGCACAAAACGATGTTGTTGAAGTTTCCGTGAATGTTAAAAATACAGGAAAAACAGACGGAAAAGAAGTAGTACAATTGTATACTTCAAAATCAGATTCTAAAGTATCACGTGCTGCAAAAGAACTAAAAGGCTTCAAAAAAGTCTTAGTAAAATCAGGAAGTTCAGAAGACATTACGATAAAATTACCAGTAAAAGAACTGGCATATTACGATGTAACGGCTAAAAAATGGACGGTTGAACCAGGAAAATACACTCTAAGACTTGGAACTTCTTCAAGAGATATTAAAAAAGAAATCATTGTAACAATCAAATAAGATGAAAAAAGCAATAACAAATTACCTGTTGAGTTTCCTGTTGTGTTTTTCTTTTTTAAGTATTTGGGCCTGCAGTTCAGATAAAGAAGAGGAAAAAGCCACAGCAGAAAAGACTCTTACTGTTGATACGAATAAAATTGATTTTACCGCCAAAGGAAATGATGTAAATATAAAAGTTACAACAAATGCCAGAACATGGACAATCAGCAGTGCAAATACCAGCTGGATACAATTAAGTCAGACCTCTGGTGTTACCGGATCTGTTTTGGTTAAGATTACAGCTTTAGAAAATACAGGCAAAGAAGCGAGAACAGCGGTTATTACAATTACTTCTGCGGACACTTCGCCGGTACAAATTTCAGTTTCTCAGGCAGGTGGAGCTCCCGCAGCAGGTTTGTATCCAAATTACAATACAAATCCAATCGCAGCAGATCAATCCGGAATGGCAAGTACAGCTGTACAATTAGCGGCTAAAATAAAATTAGGCTGGAATATTGGCAACACGATGGAAGCAACCGGAGGCGAAACTGCCTGGGGAAATCCAAAAGTTACCAAAGCTTTGATCGATGCTGTAAAAGCAAATGGTTTTAACGCAATCCGCATTCCGTGTTCATGGAATCAGAATTTGTCAAATCCTGCGACAGCACAAATTAGTACTGACTGGCTAAACCGAGTAAAAGAAGTAATTCAGTATTGTGTAGACAATGATATGTATGTTGTAGTGAATATTCACTGGGACGGAGGCTGGCTGGAAAGCAATATTACCGAGGCAAAAAAAGTAGAAAACAATGCCAAACAAAAAGCATTCTGGGAGCAAATTGCAACACATTTACGCGGATTCGACGAACATTTGCTTTTTGCAAGTGCCAATGAACCTGCAGTTGATGAAGCGGCTCAAATGTCTATTTTAACTTCCTATCATCAAACTTTTATCGATGCTGTTCGTTCTACGGGAGGAAAAAATGCTTATCGTACTTTAGTAGTTCAAGGACCAACCACCGATATTGAAAAAACCAATAAATGGATGACTGTTTTACCAACCGATACAGCGGCAAACCGAATGATGGTTGAGGTTCATTATTACACACCATGGAATTTTGCAGGCTTGACCAAAGACGAATCATGGGGAAAAATGTTCTACTATTGGGGATCAGGTTATCATTCCGCAACAGATACAGAACGAAATGCAAACTGGGGGGAAGAAGCTGATTTAGAGAAAAATTTTAAACTGATGAAAACTCAGTTTGTAGACAAAGGAATTCCGGTTCTTTTAGGAGAATTTGGTGCCATTCGAAGAACGACTTTAACCGGAGATGCTTTAACTTTACATTTAGCTTCCAGAGCTTATTATTTAAAAACGGTTGTAAAAACTGCAAAAGCAAATGGATTATTACCTTTTTATTGGGATGAAGGAAGTATGGGAGACAATAGTTTCGGAATTTTTAATAGAAGTAACAATACCGTTTTTGATACGCAGGCATTAACCGCCTTAGTGGAAGGTTTGCAGTAAAAAGGTTTTTAATCTCATAAGTGATATAAGTATATTTAAGTGCAATATGAAAATAATCTTAAATTTACTTATATCACTTATATGGTTTAACTCATTTAACAAATAAGAAAATGAAAAAGTTAATTGTTTTTATTTTATTGATATTTAGTATTTTATCTAATGCAAATATCAAAATGCCGTTGCTTTTTGCTGATGGGATGGTGTTGCAGCGAAACAAGAAAATTCCGGTTTGGGGTTTTGCTGATGCCAATGAGAAAGTAGAAGTTCATTTTAACAAACAAATTGTAAAAACGCAAGCAGATAAAAACGGAAAATGGAACCTAAATCTTAATGAAGAAAAAGCCGGGGGACCATTTGAATTAATTATTATAGGAAAAAATAAAATAACCATAAAAAATGTTTTGGTGGGCGAAGTCTGGATTTGCAGCGGACAATCGAACATGGAATTTCAGGTTTTTAAAACCAAAAATGCAGCCCAGGAAATCACCGATTCAAATTATCCTATGATTCGTCATTTTGGTGTAGCGCAAGATTTAAGCGGACTTCCAAAAGACGATTTAAAAGCTGGGAAATGGGAAGTTTCAAGCAAAGAAACTGTTGGTAATTTTACAGCAGTTGGTTATTATTTCGCTAAAAAATTGTACGCCGAATTAAAAATTCCAATCGGAATCATCAATACATCTTGGGGCGGTACCAATGTAGAAACCTGGACAAGCCGTGAAGCATTTCAAAAAAGTGAAGATTTTAAAACCATGATCGCCGATGTTCCAAGGCTCAACGTTGATTCGATTTCAAAATTGTATGCATTGCAGATGAAAGAAAGAGTCGAAAAAATTCAGGGAACTCCGGTAAGTACAGAAAATGAAAATGTTTTTAAAGATCTCGCTTTTGATGATAAAGCCTGGGGAGAATTAAATACGCCAAGTTTATGGGAAAACCAGCCTCTGGGAGATTTAGACGGTGTAGTCTGGATGCGAAAAACAATTACGCTCTCTGCAGATGACATCAAAAACAAAGCGGTATTGTATCTTTCAAAAATTGACGATGAAGACATTACCTATGTAAACGGCATCGAAGTGGGAAAAAATACACAATACGATCTTAAACGTGTTTATGAAATTCCTTCAAATGTTTTAAAAGAAGGTAAAAATGTAATTGCAATTAGAATCGTAGACAACAGTGGCGGCGGTGGTATCTACGGCGAAGCATCAGATTTAAAACTAGCACTCGGCAGTAAAAATATTCCGCTTGACGGAAAATGGAAATTTAAAGTTATTGTAGTCAAAACCTCTTTGTCGCCAAATAGCTATCCCTCATTATTATACAATGCAATGGTAAATCCGCTGGTTCCTTATGCAATTAAGGGCGTTTTATGGTATCAGGGCGAAGCCAATGTCTGGCGGGCAAAAGAATATAAAAAGTCATTTCCGTTAATGATCAATGATTGGAGAACCCAATTCAAACAAGGCGATTTTCCTTTTTATTTTGTTCAATTGTCAACTTTCGACGAATTTGGCGGTAACAGTCAAAAAGGAAGCCGTTGGGCAGAACTTCGCGAAGCACAACTTGAAACCTTAAAATTGCCAAATACTGGAATGGCTGTTACAACTGATATTGGTAACGCAAAAGACATTCACCCAACCAACAAACAAGATGTTGGATTGCGTTTAGCCGCAATTGCATTGAATAATGTTTACAATAAAAAACAAGTTTACAGCGGGCCAGCTTTTAAATCGCAGGAAATAAAAGGAAACCAAATCATCCTGACCTTCGATAATATTGGCAGCGGACTTTCAACGCCAAATAACGATGAATTAAAAGGCTTTGAGATTGCCGGTTCAGACAAAGTTTTTCATTCCGCGAAAGCGATAATCAAAGACAACAAAATAATAGTTTCGAGCGAAAATGTCAAAAATCCCATTGCGGTACATTACGGCTGGGCAGACGACGATACGGAAATCAATCTTTTCAATAAAGAAAAATTCCCAGCATCACCTTTCAGAACCGATAATTGGGAAATGATTACGGCGAATGAAAAATATAAGGTTAGTAAATAGTAATTAGTGAGAAGTAAAAGGTAATTTGAACGGTTTTCGAAACTTGTTTGAATGAAAAATAAATTAAAAATGTTCCGTTAGGAACAATTCATCGGTCAACGGATGAAATCCGTTGTAAAAAATTAACAATGCAATATTGTTCCTTAGGAACATCTGATCGGTAATATTTAAAACGCAGCAAAATGAATTCAACCCTCATAAAAAAAACATTTTTCATCATACTTCTCACATCTTACTATACAACCATTTCTGCGCAATCCCAACATGTTTTGTGGTACAAACAGCCTGCAGATTTTTTTGAGGAAAGTTTAGTTTTAGGAAACGGAAAAATGGGAGCAACGGTTTTTGGAGGAGCAAATTCAGATAAAATTTATTTGAATGATATTACGCTTTGGTCGGGAGAACCTGTAAACGCTAACATGAATCCCGAAGCATATAAAAACATTCCGGCAATTCGCGAAGCTTTAAAAAATGAAAATTACAAACTGGCCGAAGAACTTAATAAAAAAGTACAAGGAAAAAATTCCGAATCTTATGCACCTCTAGGAACATTAGAAATTAATAATTCTGACAAAGGAAAAGCGGTAAATTACCATCGGGAACTGGATATTTCGAACGCCATATCAAAAGTAAGTTACGAAATAGCCGGAATAAAATACACACGCGAATATTTCGTTTCCGCTCCCGATCAAATCATGGTAATCAAATTGAAAGCGGATTACAAGGGGGCTTTAAATTTTGATATTAATTTAAAAAGTCTTTTAAAATCTAATGCCGAAGTGCGAAACAATATCTTGATAATGACAGGTTCCGCACCAATTCATGAAAATCCCGGATATGCCGTTTTACCAAAATATCTTGATGTAAAAGAAAGAGGAACAAGATTCACCACTTTAGTTCAAATTAAAAAAACCGATGGAAAAATTACAAGTTCGAGAGAGTCTTTAAGTTTAAAAGATGCAACAGAAGCCATTATTTATGTTTCTGTCGCAACCAGTTTTAATGGTTTTGACAAAAATCCTGCAACCGAAGGCTTGGATGACATAACCCTTGCATTGCAAAATATGAGCAAGGCATTTGCAAAACCATTTGATAAATTAAAAGAATCCCATATTGCAGATTATCAAAAATTCTTTAATCGCGTCAATTTAGATTTGGGAAAAACCACAGCACCAGATTTACCAACTGATGAACGTTTACTAAGATATTCGGAAGGAAAAGAAGATAAAAATCTCGAGATTCTCTATTTCAATTACGGACGTTATTTATTGATTAGTTCTTCGAGAACTTTGGGCGTACCGGCCAATTTGCAGGGAATTTGGAATCCGTATTTAAATCCGCCCTGGAGCAGTAATTATACGATGAATATCAATTTGGAGGAAAATTACTGGCTGGCAGAAAACACCAATCTTTCAGAAATGCATCTGCCTCTTTTGAGTTTTATAAAAAACCTTTCGGTAACCGGAAAAATAACCGCGAAGAGTTTTTACGGCGTAAATGAAGGCTGGGCTTCGGCACATAATTCAGATATTTGGGCCATGACCAATCCGGTAGGGCAGTTTGGAAAAGAAGATCCAAGCTGGGCATGCTGGCCGTTATCGGGAGCGTGGCTGAGTACGCATATTTGGGAGCATTATATTTTTACCCAAGATAAAAATTATTTAAAAACAGAAGGATATCCGATAATGAAAGGCGCTTCGCAGTTCTTTTTAGGCTGGCTGGTAACAGACAAAAACGGAAATTTAATTACGTCGCCATCCACTTCACCTGAAAACAAATACATAACACCAGACGGATTTATCGGCGCAACGATGTATGGTGGAACTGCCGATTTGGCCATGATTAGAGAATGTTTTGATAAAACGATTAAAGCCTCAAAAATCCTAAATATTGATGCCAATTTCAGAATAAAATTAGAAACGGCACTTGCTAAACTGCATCCGTATCAAATTGGAAAAAAAGGAAATTTGCAGGAATGGTATTTTGACTGGGAAGATGAAGAACCGAAACATCGCCATCAATCGCAGTTATTCGGGCTTTTTCCAGGCGATCAAATTACGCCTTTAAAAACGCCTGATTTAGCAGAAGCTTCAAAGAAAACGCTCGAAATAAAAGGGGATGAAACAACCGGCTGGTCAAAAGGCTGGAGAATCAATCTTTGGGCAAGACTTTGGGACGGAAACCGGGCTTATAAAATGTTTCGTGAATTACTCCGCTACGTTGATCCTGACGGAAAGAAAACAGAAAAACCAAGAAGAGGAGGAGGGACCTACCCGAATTTATTCGATGCGCACCCGCCATTTCAAATTGATGGAAACTTTGGAGGTGCCGCAGCCGTCGCCGAAATGTTAGTACAGTCAGACGAAAACGAAATCAGATTACTGCCTGCTTTGCCAGATGCCTGGAGCGAAGGTTCAGTAAGTGGCATTTGTGCACGGGGCGGTTTTGAAATTGAAATGAATTGGAATAATAAAAAACCTGAAAGAGTAATAGTTTCTTCTAAAAATGGAGGAAAAACAACTTTGATTTTTGGGAATAAAAGACAAGAAATTGTTTTGAAAAAGGGAGAAAAATTAGAAGTAACGTTCTAAAAGTTATTTTGAAAACGAATGTCATCCTGAGCGTAGTCGAAGGCTTGTTTAAACGTAAAAGGGCTTCGACTAAGCTCAGCCTGACAATAGTTAGTTTAGGATTAAAATAGTAAACCCGACAGTCCCGAAGCCTCGGGATAAAAGCTATCGGGTTTACTCCTCTAAATATTGATTATTTTTTTTCTGAGGTTTCCTCTTTTTCTTCCGATTTATGAGATTGTGTTTCTTTAAATTCCTCGTACCATTTCTCGATTGACGGATAAACAAAAGCAGCTACTTTTTTCACCGGATTATAAAAAATCGATTTGTCTAAAGTTTCTTTTTTGGCAAAAGTATTATTGAAGTTGATTTTCTCGAACAAAGCAATGAAAATGCTTAAAATCAGGATTGTTTTTAAAATTCTGAAGAAACCGCCTCCTAGTTTATTTGCCCAGCCTAAGAAAGCAAAATCGGCAATTCCGGTCAGGATTTTGGCTAAGAAATAAACCCCAATTACAACTAAAATAAAAGTCAGGATAAAAGCCGTAACCTGTATTGTATTTGGATTCCAGGAAACATGTTTGCTGATCATTTCTTTCATTATGGAAGAAAATTTTATGGCAAGATAAATGCCCAATAACAAAGAGATAAAAGAAGCAACTTCTACAAAAAGTCCATTTTTTATGCCTTTGTATAAACTGTAAGACAACAGGACGGCAACGATAATATCAAAAAAACTCATGGTAAGGCTGTGAAAAAAATTATATTTTTATTTTTGTGAAAAAACATCAAAATGAGAAAAAATCTGTTAATCAATATTTTGACTGTTATATTGTTTGCTTCTTGCTCAAACGACAACGGCGACAAAGATAATACAGTTGATCCAAAATCAATTCTGATAAAAAAAATAACTGAAACCATTTATTTTTCGAACGATTCTGAAACCCAGATATTAAATTTTTCATACGAAAATAATGTTTTGAAAAGCGTTACTTCGGGTGCAAACAGATCTGAGTTTTTATATAATGGAGACAAAATCAGTAAGGTAAATTATTTTAAAAATGATGTCGCAAATGGTTTTACAACATTTAATTATGCTGGAGATCTTTTAGAATATACTTTATCAGGAGCAAATCAGGATGAGAGAACGGAGTATGCTTATAAAAATGGAATTCTTGCCTCGCAAAAATCAGGTTATTTAAGTAATTCAAATTTTATAGTTCAGCAAGAATCAGCATATTCTTTTGATCAGAATAAAAATGCAGTGCAAATTACAGACAGAAAATCTTTATTTGGTCCTGAAACAATTTCTAAAAGCAAATATTTTTATGACAATAAAAACAACCCGATGAAATTTATGAATAAATACTACCGACTTGTTTTTGAGGTTGAAGGCTTTGACGGTATATCTAATAATAATGTTACTTCGAGAGAATACTATTATCCTGTTATAACTCAAACTCCAGCCTATTATGATTTTGAAATAACATATAACGCTGATGATTTTCCAATAGAAATAAAAAAGATAGCAAAGGATAATAATTTTGTAATTTCAAAAACGGTCATTGAATATCAATAAACAAGCAGACTTATCTGTACGATTGTTTTTTAAAATCCTATATTTTTTATTTTTGGTATGATTGAAATTTGAACTGTGTATCTTTGCAAATCAAATTTTAGACTTCAGATTGCTATTCTGACCCTTCAGAACTGATTTTTTGCGAGCAATCTAAAATCTATAATCAAAAACCATAAATAAAATGTCTAGAGATACACAACTAAAAGAGCGTTGGGAAGCGCTTGTCGATATACTTTCAAATCAATTTTCGCAAGGTGAAGATTTAGATTTAGATGCCATAATTTACCTAATTGGAGTTCAGGAACTCGGAAAAGTGCATCGCGAATTCAAAAAAGATGAAAAACTAAACTTAATGCACATCGCTATTTGCAGACTGCTGGAGCCTTACGGATTTTACGAGTTTGAATTTTTTGATGATGAAGGCTGGCCGCATTATAAAGTAAAAGAGCAATTACCGCCTTTAAAAGCGGGCGAACAGTCGGTATTAATGAAAGAAGCGATTGTAAATTATTTTTTAGAAAGAAAACTTATTGAGTAGTTTTTTTATTGTTCAGTCGCAGTCTCAGTTTTCAGTTACTGCGTAAACTGAACTGAGACTGAAAACCGCGACTGAAAACCGCGACTGAAAATTTTAAAAAAATGTGCCGATACGCAATGGTTTCATATAAACCTCACTACGCTTGTTTTGATTGTCGGAAGACATTTAAGAGAAGACTGAAAGGGGATATTAAAAAAGGAGAAGAATCAACATACGAAGCAAAATGCCCGGAATGCGGGGGATTGATGGCAAACATGGGACTTGATTTTGAATCGCCTAAAAAAGACGATGTAAAAAAATGGGAACATATTAAAAGCCTATATTCTGTTGGAATTACATTTCATTCCTGCGGGTGCGGCGGGCCGGGCTATATTCCGAATTCGAAAGAAAAACTAGTTGAATATTTTGAACAGCTGAAAGAAGGTTACTTTAAAAATCTTGACTTCTGGAGAAACAGAATTGAGCCTTCAAACAATATCGAAAGAGACAAAGATTGGAATAAAAACTGGGCAAAACTGGGCAGTGTCGCATCAAAACACAGAAAGGAAATTGTTAAAAATCAGGAAGGAATTGATCATTGGCTTGCAAAAGTCAGGGAAATTGAAAATAAAATTGCGCTTATAAAGTAATTGAAAAATTCCTGCGATTCTTTAAATACGGTTGCAAAATTCTTAAAACTGCGACTGTGACTGCACACTTTAAACTAAAAACACTAAATTTGTATCTCAATTATTGAAGGAAAATGATAGACAAGATAAAACAACATATAGAGGAAGCCAAAGCCTTTAATGATAAAAACAAAGAATCTTTAGAACAGTTCCGTATTAAATATTTAGGTAGTAAAGGTTTATTAAAAGAGCTTTTTACTGAGTTTAAAAATATTCCAAATGACCAAAAAAAGGATTTTGGACAAGTTATAAATACTTTAAAAGCGGTTGCTGAAGAGAAAGTAAGAGTTATTCAGGAAGAGCTTGAAAGCAAAGAAGAAAAAAAAGGAGTTTTTGGCGATTTAACCCGTGCTGCAGAACCAGTAATTATTGGTTCTCGTCATCCAATTTCAATTGTTAAAAATCAAATTATAGATATTTTTGCTAATATTGGCTTCAACGTTTCTGAAGGACCGGAAATCGAAGACGACTGGCATAACTTTACAGCATTAAACTTACCGGAATACCATCCGGCACGTGATATGCAGGATACGTTTTTCATCCAGACAAACCCGGATGTGTTACTGCGTACGCATACATCATCTGTTCAGGTGCGTTATATGGAAAATCATAAACCGCCAATTCGTACTATTTCTCCGGGACGTGTTTTTCGTAACGAAGCGATTTCATCTCGTTCTCACTGTATTTTCCACCAAGTTGAGGGATTGTACATTGATAAAGACGTTTCTTTTGCTGATTTAAAACAGACTTTACTTTATTTTACAAAAGAAATGTTCGGGAAATCTAAGATTCGTCTTCGTCCGTCATATTTCCCATTTACAGAACCAAGTGCAGAGATTGATATTTATTGGGGTTTAAAAACCGAAACCGATTACCGTATCACGAAAGGAACAGGCTGGCTGGAAATTGGAGGCTGCGGAATGGTAGATCCAAACGTTTTGAAAAACTGTGATATTAACCCAGATGAATACAATGGTTTTGCCTTTGGAATGGGAGTAGAGCGTATTGCGATGCTTTTATATCAAATTGGCGATATCCGTATGTTCTACGAAAACGATGTTCGTTTCTTAGAGCAGTTCAAAGCAAATATATAATTTAAGTCGAAAGCCAAAAGTCGAAAGTCTCAAAGTTTGGGACTTTCGACTTTTCGACTTTTAAACTTTTGACTCATATGAAAAAAGATATAATAATCCCAGAGGTAGAAAACGTATTTCTGGCAGCAGTTCAGGAATGGAGCGATGACTTTATGGAAAAAGTTTGGTACGCTTATCTGGTAAACGACAGCGATTTTAATCTAGACAGTGTTATGGTGGTTTCAAAAGCTTTTGGAACTATCGACGGCGAAATGAAAAAAACGTCTATTCTGCGTCATGCCTTTGTTGAAGTTCCTGCTGTTTCTGTAGTAAAAATCGAAATGATTGAAAAAAGCCTTTTGGTTTTAAACAACGAATTTATGGTTACTTTCTTCATTGGAAATACTTTATACGACAAGAAATTCATTTTCAAATCAAACCTAATCAGCGAGAACAATACGGAAGAAGTGCCGATTTTGTTTGTTGAAGGTGTGATGGTGAAGTAGTTTTTTTTAGTTTTCAGTCGCAGTGATCAGTCGCAGTGTTGAAATGATGACTTAGAGTATTTTCTATCACAATAAAAAAAGAGTCTGGAAATTTTTTCCAGACTCTTTTTTTATTTCTATTTTACTCTAGCTACTCAAAAACTGCCCCCTGAGACTGAATACTGCGACTGAATACTAAAAATCAAATCGGCATCACAGGCGGCCTCATCTTATAAGCACCCGTTGATAAACTCGAAATAAAATCTTCTAAAGCATCCATTTCTGATTTATTCAACTGTAATTTTTTTATCAGTTTAGAAGTAGTTGGAAACAGGGTATCATTTAGCTGACTTTCTTTTCTTTTGGGTTGTGGCATTCCGGCGTTATACATGTTTAAAACACCGCGTATATTTGGAAATAAGCCGTTGTGCATATAAGGTGCGTTTTGCGCGGCACCGCGTAAAGACTGCGTTTTAAATTCGCCTACGTTTTCGGCTTTTCCGGTAACATTATATCTTCCTAAATCCTGATATTCTCTTCCGTAATAAGTTAATCCGATATTATGGAATTTATTATCTGAAAAATTCGCTGTATTATGGCAGTTGATGCATCTTGCTTTTGTTCGGAAGAGATGCAGACCTTCAACTTGTCTGTTGGTTAATTGAGTAGAATCTCCTTCAATAAATTTATCAAATCTGCTTTTTGGACTTATTAATGTTCTTTCAAAAGTGGCAATTGCTTTTAAAATTTCTTCCTGAGTCAGCTTTTCTTTACCGAAAGCTTTTTTAAAATAAGGTTTGTAGCCTTTAATTTTGTTTAAACGTTTAGTTGCTAAGTCAATGTGGAAGTTCATTTCTTTGGTGTCTTTTATCGGGAAACTTGCCTGATCTTCTAAAGTAGCGGCTCTTCCGTCCCAAAAGAAAATTTTAGAATAAGCAATATTCATTAGACTTGGAGAATTTCTAATTCCCTGAAGTCTTCCTTCTCCATACGAAACCCTTCTGGCATCGCCCCAGTTTAATTCCGGATCATGGCAGTTAGCACACGAAATCTGCCCGGATTTTGACAATCTTGGATCAAAGAATAGTACTTTGCCTAATTCGGCTTTTTCTTCTGTGTATTGATTGTTTTCAGGAAATTCGGGTTTTCCTAAAATTCCGATATCTTCAAATCCCTGAGCATAAACAAGAGAATCGACTTCTGGTTTTGGCCATTTGGTATAATCGCCGCTGCTGTAAAGTCGTTTTAATTCAGTAATCGTAAAATCAGGTTCAATCTTAGAATAAGAAAGGATAACAAGTGAAAATAACATTGCCGTAATGGCAATAAATTTTGGTTTCATTTTTTAATAATTTAATTGTACACCCATTTGAACCCAATAGGTGTTATTGGTATTAATGCTGACAGGATAATCAGTTTGTTTTTTTAGCGCGATTTTTTCTTTTAAATTGGTGAAGAAAACCACTGTTTTATTGTTTTTTACAGGATAGCTGTATTCTAAACGTATGGCTGGAGCAAAATAATTGGTTGTGTTAACAGCGTAATCGTAAATAATCACTTCATCAAAAAAGCGGGCATTTGTGCCGCCCGAAGTGTCATAATAATTAAGCTTAGACGACGACAATGGAAAATACATATTGAAACTTGCAGTGGCATTTAATTTGCTTTTTTTGAAAGCAAAATCTTTGCTGGTGTAAATTCCAGTATTTAATGAGTTTAATTCGATATGAGCTGTCGCTAAAATATCGTGGTATTCGTTTTGCTGGTAAAGTACATTCAAACCAAATAAATAATCAATTTTCGAACCTGTTTTTTTAGAAAATGAGGTTGTCCAGTTTATTTTATTTAATGAATTCGTATAATTGTAACCATTGCTTTGTTTGTCAAAATTACGCGCATCGCTTTGATCGAATTGTAAAGTAGACTGGATTTCTATATTATTCCATTTATGAAAAGCGAATAATTCTGCATGATTAGACTTTGTTTTTATTTTCATTCTTTCGTTTTCAGGCAAATCAAGAGAACTAGTGTAAAAAACATTGTTTGAGTTCTGCGTATAGTATAATACAGTCAATATTGAGTTTTTACCTGTAAAGGTATAACCTAATCCAATTTTGTCTACAATATCCTGATATAAATAGCCAGATTCGGTGTTTTTAAAATAATTCAATATTCTGCCATAACCAGCATTAAAACGTAAATAGGTTTCCGGATACGCTTCGTAGTTTAAGTTGAGGTTATTGTAAGTGTAATCAAAGTCTTTTTGGTTTTCGGCATAACTGCCTAAAATAAAGGCTTTATGATTTTGTAAAATCTGATAACCAATCTGCAATTCTCCTCCCAAATTTCTTTTGATAATTTGTGATCTGGCATCTAAAGTCCGGCTGTATTTTTCGGTACCGTAATTGGCTTTTACAGCAACAGATAAATGATTGGTAATATCTTTAGAAAAACCTCCGCTTAAGACATAAGCCTGATTGTCCCAATTGGCTTTTCTGGGAACATAAAAGTAATGTGGTGCAATAACTTCGTGTTCTTCTGCACGATCATCAGAAAGCACCCATCCTAAGTTTTTTTCCAGTATTTTTTTGATGGACAAATCACCAAAAAACTTCCATTTAGATTTTGTGGTAAAATACCCCTGTGCCGAAAATTGATAGGTATTGATTTCATTAGCAATCTGTTTTCTGGCAAATTCATTTTGCTGATGTTCATAGGAAACTTCAGTAAATGTGAAATCTTTAATGTTTGGAGTGGTGTAAATGATTGGATACCTGAAAATTTGATCTTTAATCTGATCGTCAATAATATGATTTTGCACTTTTATAGTGTCTTGTGCATTTACACTAAAAACGAAAGAAAACAACAAAAGAAGTAATACCCGGTATTTCCAGGTATTACTTTTAATGTTATGTATTTTAATCTTATTGATTTTCATTAAAGAAAATTTTAGTTGAATCCTCTTGGATTTACAGTTACTTCTACGAAATCATTCGTAGAATTGTTAGTGTCCTGAAGAACAATTCTTCCGGCAATTGTAGTTTTGGTTTTTCTCATTACTGATTTTGAAGAGTACGCTCCAGAAGGTAAATAAGTATTTCCTCCATCAATTTGTGAGGCTAATTTTTTAGGAACTAAACCTGATCCTAAATCTTTTGTTGTGTCAACACCGTCAATAAGAACTGAATTAGGGATTTGAAGGAATAAATTTTTGTCTCCTTTAGGATTTTTGTATTTTTTTAAAGCGGTGAATTTGCTGTCATCCATTTTAAAGATAACATACGCTTGTCTTCCATTAGAATCTAATATCATATCGTTGTTACTATTTCCCCAATAAGCGATATCGACATCTGGAACAGCAGGATTTTGAATATCATATTGATACACATCACCAGAATAAGTTCCTAAAAATGATTCAAAATCTGCAGTGCTTAAATCTACAGTTAGTTCAGGACTTACAATACTCACGGCTTTGCCGTTATTGTCAACATAATTAGCTTTATGATTAATAGCATTTTGTGCAATTACAATGCTTTTTCCCGGTTGCACTGGATATTGTGTGCCGTTTCCTGGAATTTTAATAATATTGATTCCGTACACGTAATCTGTATTTGCAGTATTTCCTATTGTCATTCCTTCAGACTTACTCCAGTCAAACTGCCCGTTTGCCAAAGTGTATGCCGCTACTGTTGTGGTTGTAGATCCGGTAAGCTGTGCCATGTATAAACCATCTGCATACTGAACTGTATTAGAGTTATTGTAAATTTCGATAAACTGATCTCTAAAAACAGCACCTTTTTTAGTGTCAGATCCGCCGTAGTAAATTTGTTTGATGACGAAATCACCTACTTTCGAAGTTTTCATTTCAATATCAACGGTAGCAGTCGCTGCATTTACAATAACACTGCTTGCCGCTCCATTAAAATTAATTTCGGCTTCTGTTGGAGTATAGCCAAAAGTCTCTGTGAATTCTGCCGCCGGTATTACTTTTGTAGCCGTAATAGAATAGGAGCCGGGTAAAATTTGTTTAAAAAGAGCAACACCTTTTTCATCCGATTCAACAGTGTATTTGTTTGCTGTTTCTGTATTTACGATAGTTACACTTGCCTTCTTAACAACCTGACTGTTAAATGCGGCATCGTATTTAAGAGAAACGCTAAAGTCTACAGGCTTTAATGCTTCGTTTTCGTTGTCATCATTGCTGCAGGACTGGATGATTAATCCAAAGAGTATTATAAAAATGGAGAGTGTTTTTTTCATAGTTTATAGATTTAAAATTGATAATTAAGTCGGGTTCCAAACGAGAAGTCTGCGATATCGTACAAACTTCTTATATTGTCTTTGTCGTAATAAGGCTTGAGATTTAAAAAATTGGTAGAATAAAATGAAACACTAAATCCGTTTAAGAAATCTTTAGAAAGACGCAGATGAAAATTATGCAGTATATTTTCAAGTTCGGTTTGTGAACCTTTTATAGTTCGAATAATGTGACCGTATTTTTGCAAATCACTACGCTCAGCCTCCGGAATTTCGTGGTAAGTTAATCGAGTGTCCAGATAACCACTTGGATAATCACTTGTAGGAATACGGGAAGTACGCAATATAATATGCTCGCTTCTCAAGGAAAGTAACAAACCTGCTTTCGGAATATGGTAACTAAAATTGAAACTTGCTGTTAAATTTTCATTTGTTGTTGAGGTTGAGGGAAATACGCCATATTCTTCCGCAGATGTTAAACTTGTAGAGGCATAATAATCTATGGATTTACTATAATCTCTAGATCTAACATAAGACGCATTCATACTGATGTCCAGATTTAAAGCTTTGATTTTTTGGAAATTTACTATCGTTTCAATACCTGTATCTTCAGAATTAGTATTGTTTTGAATGCTGTTTGTTAAATAGTAAAGATTCTCTGTGCCAACAATTTCATAAGTTGGAATCTCCGCTCCGTTTGTAATGACGTTTGCTTTTGGGATTTGTTTTGAGACAGGAATCTGCTGGCCGGTAAAACCATTAGTCAGTTTGTTATAATATCCTGTCAGGTTTATATTGGCAAAAGAAAGATCTATATCTATTCCGCCTTCCGTTTTGAATGATTTTGAAGGTTTTAAATTCAAGTTATCGCCCGGAGTAACAACGGTCATAATCCATGCTTTTTGATAAACTCCCGGATAACTGTAAATGCCGCTGCCTAATAATCTGTCTAAGTAACGGTCTCCAGTATATAATTGATTAAGCGAAGGAGCTTTGGAAGATAATCCCAATCCGCCTCGAACTCTAAAGGTTTTGTTTATAGAATAAGAGGAATTAATACGCGGCTGTAAGGATATATTTCCGGACTGGTTTTCATATCGAATTCCGTAATCAATATTCAGGATTTTATCTTCTTCAAATTTTTTATAAACCCTGTCTTCCAGATAAGCAGAAAATTGAGTTTCAGTTCTGGTTCTGTTAAAATCATAATCTCTATAGCCAAGTTTGCTGTCGCCTCCTTCAGCAAGAACATAATAATTTATTAAGCCGGTTGCATTGCTTTTTCTTCCTTCTCCCTTGTTTGAACTTGATCTTCCTGATAATCCAAATGAAAAGCTGTGCACCCAATTTGTTTTATTGGTAATTGTTTTCGTAAAATCGAGGTTAACAAAAGTTGAGATCGGAATACCTTCTACCGTGCTTATACTGGTATATTGCGATGGAAGAACAAAAGCCTCATGAATTCCTTCTTCTTTAGAATCAGTTGCTGCAGTTAAGGATCGGTTTATCCATCTCTCTCTTCTTGAAAACTGCCTGTCATAAGAGAAACCAATATTTGCATTTATACCATCCAGCCATATATTAGAAGGTTTCCACATTAAATTGTTAGAGATAGAAAACCCTTGTTTTTCATTTTTAACCACATCGGCAGCAATATTATCCGGATCATGTTTTGCATCATCAAGGTTTGATCTTAAAGATAAATTCAGCGTGTTTTTTATTTTAGAAAGTTTATCTGTAGTTTTCCAGGCGATACTTCCGCTTAAGCGTTGATAATTCAATAAATTATCTCTGGGATCTGCTTTCGAATCTAAAAAGTTGAGCCCAAAATTCATTGAGTTTCTTGCATTTAATTCAACACCTTTGGTTAAATTCAATTCGCTTGTAGCATCTCTTATGGAAGCAGAAACTCTATACGGACTGTTTCCCACTTTAGTTGTAATCAAAACAAGTCCCGAAGTCAGGTCTCCATATTTTGCAGAAGGGATTCCCTGAATAACCTTAATTTCTTCAATAGTATTTGTTGAAATTTCCCTGAGATCAATACCTTTATTTGGATTTGTAAAAGTATTTTTTTGACCAAGACCATAATCACTAAAAGCTAAAGTAGGGACATTTGGATTTAAAGCCTGCATGTTTTCATTGTTGGAAACAGGAATATCATTTATCATAAATGAGGTTCCAAAAGCCTTACTGTTTTTAGAATTCCCATCAGATGCCGTACGAAAAACAATGTTTTTAAACTGGTTTAAATTAAAATCTGCCGTGGTCTGCCCAGGAAGCTGTTGTAAAACATCATCGAGTGAAAATGCCTGAACGTTGTTGATCGCATTTGTACCCAGTGTTAATTCGGAATATTTTCGTTGTTTTTCAGCGGTAACGACTACTTCTTTTAAATGCAGGGTATTGTCTTCTAAATAAACCGTAATAAAGTTTTGGTCGTTTTTTAAAGCTTGATTTACATCTTTTTTTCCCAGAACAGAAAAATTTAATTCAATATCCTGATAATAAGCAATTTTGATTTTAAAATTCCCTTCCTTGTCAGAAATTGTCCAATTGTCTGTCTTCGTGTCGCGAATTAAAACTCCTGTTAAAAAAGCTGAAGATTCTTTATCTATGACTTTACCTGTAATTACTCTCTGAGAAAAAACAGTACTCGAAATAAAAAGAAAAAACAAGATAGAACGCATTGTGTTTAATTAGAATCAATAAAAATAATAATGCAAATCTATAGATATTTCTTTGCGAAGCAAGGCCAAATTGAGGATTAATAAATGATAATTAGTGTAATTTGTGAGAAAAACGTATTCAGAAATTTTTTAAAATATAGAATTATGTTGTTGATAGCCAGGTCTATATTGTTTAGGTGGTTTTGTAAGAAGCGAGGATTAACTTTTTTTTCGTAAGATGTAGGTTTGATGTATTATCAAAGAAAAAATTTCTTGTTAATTCAAACGATTTTCTGATTTAGTTTCTCTGAATTTTAAGATTTAACCAAAATAAAAGGGCCAGAAAATTAATTCTGACCCCTTTTATAGTTGTATTTTAAGAACTTAATCCAACGATTCAGTTAGTCTTTTAAATACTGTTTTTGCGTCTTTTCCTTCATATAAAACAGCATAAACGGCATCAATAATTGGCGTTTTTGCTCCGTAACCCTGATTTAGTTTATACGCACTTTTTGTAGCATAATATCCTTCGGCAACCATACTCATTTCCATCATGGCACTTTTTACGGTATATCCTTTACCAATCATATTTCCGAACATTCTGTTTCTGGAGAAAACTGAATATCCTGTAACTAATAAATCACCCAAATAAGCCGAATCGTTAATGTTACGTTTCATTTTATGTACTTTACGGATGAATTTTTTCATTTCACGTATTCCGTTACTCATCATTACCGATTGGAAGTTATCTCCATAACCTAATCCGTGCGCAATTCCGGCTGCAATAGCGTAAATGTTTTTAAGCATTGCCGCATATTCGGTGCCAATAATATCATCAGAAATTTTAGCTTTAATGTAATTTCCTGAAAGTGATTTTGCTACAATAGAAGCTTTTTCAGGATCGCCGCAGGCAATTGTTAAATAAGAAAGTCTTTCCAGCGCCACTTCTTCTGCGTGGCAAGGACCTGTAATTACTCCAATATTGTAATATGGAATATCGTATTGAATGTGAAAATGCTCTCCAACTATTAAACTGGTTTCAGGAACAATTCCTTTAATGGCAGAAAATATGATTTTATCAGCCAATGAAACCGTCATATTTTGTAATTCGGCATCTAAGAAAGCAGATGGAATCGCAAAAATGATGTAATCTGCATATTCAATAGCCTCGTTTATATTGTTGGTTAATTTAAGTTTGTTGGTATCGAATTCAACTGAACTTAAATAGTTTGGATTGTGTTTGTATTTCTCTATATGTTCTATTGCAGCTTCATTGCGCATATACCAGGCAATTTCTGAAAGATTCACGCATAACATTTTTGCAATTGCCGTTGCCCAGCTTCCTCCTCCAATCACTGCAAATTTTAACTTTTCGCTCATTATTTTAATAATTTAAAACAAAAGTACTTAATAATGTAGTAATAAAGCAAAAACTCATTTAAGAAATTTAAAAAACAAACCTTAAGTTTATTTGCGCTTAAAAAGCAAAACTAATTTTAATAGAGGATTGACAATCTTTTGTCTAAATAATGATTTAAAATTATTATTTTTGATGAAATTTCCTTCAAATTATGATTAATAAAATTTTCACCCTTATTTTAGCATTAACTAGCGGGCTTTCTTTTTCTCAAAATATAGATCCAATTTATTTTGATAAAAAATGGAAAGAAACCTCTAAAGAAAATGCTTCTTTTTATAGAATTAAGCCTTCAAAAAAAGTGGGTGATTTGGTTTTAATCGAAGATTTTTACATTAACAATACTCCTCAGTTTCAAGGTTATTCTTTGCAAAGTGATGAAAATAATTATGCTGGAGATATAGTTTGGTATGATGAAAATGGCTTTGACTTGTCTGTTTATCAATTTTATAATAATACATCTTCTTCGGTTTTAACGTACTATTATCCAAATGGAAAAAGACTTAAAACGATTCAGTATAAAAATGGTAAAAAAGACGGAGAACATATTGTTTATCATCAGGATGGGACTATTTTAATAAAAGGAAAATATAGCAAAGGACAACCTATTGAAGGAGATTTTGAAGAGGTTAGAAATTGGGAGGATTATAGAAGTAACAATTCAGACAGAGAAGCTAATGAAGAAAAAGAAGGTTTGACCAAAATGACAGTACCCGTAATGGTTGATGATTATAGTGCCGGAACTAAAAAAAAGGCGATAAAAAAAATAATTAAAAGCAAAATCTTCTGGATCAACTCTAAACAATTGGCACAGGAAATTTGGTACGACATTGAGTACGACCAATTACATCCTTTTAAGCAGGTAAATTATGATCAGGCTGGAAAAGTACTTCAAACAATTAATGAAAGTGATTTTAAAGAGTATAGGAATAACATTTTAAAAGGTATTATTTACGAATATTACGTTCAAAACCAATTTGCAGCCGCCATAAAATCGAAAACATCCTATGAAGGAGGAGAAAAGTCCGGGGAAGAAATCAAATATTATCCAAACGGTAAAATTCAGAAATTCACTAAATATATAGACGGTAAAATAGTAGGAGATGAAACTTTTTATGATAAAGATGGTACTGTAATGAAAAAACGTACATATAAAGACGGAAAACCTTTTGATGGTAATTTTGACGAGAATCTTTTCTGGAGTTTAGTTTCTAATGCGAACTATGTAAAAGGCTTAAGAGAAGGAGAAGCCATCGTAAAAACAGATAGTGACAGTATTGTCGCTAAAGGGATTTACAAAAATGACAAACCATATACCGGAACATTTATTGTAAAAACCGGAGAAGATATTCATGAATTGATTAATGTGAAGAACTTTAAGAAGAATGGTTTACAAAAAGTTTTTAATTACAATATCGATGATGTTAATAAAACTTATAACTGTTTGAATGATGTGGTAGATGGTGAAACCATTTTTTATGAAGATGGAGAAGTTACCGGAAAACTCGAATATAAAAACGGCTTGCCTTATAATGGGAAATTAGTTGAATCCAATACAGCAATAGTATATAAAAATGGATCAGTTGCAGAAGAAATTTTCTATAGAAGTAAATATGATAGAACAGAAGAGAATAATGTTCTAAAATCAGTATACTTTGAAAACGGAAAAAGAACAAAAATCGTAAATCGGTCTTTTTTAATTACTTCAGACAAGAAAGATTCTTACGAAGGAGTTTATAAAAACGACAAACCTTATTCGGGATATTTTGCAACAGATTTTAACGAATTTAATCATGTTGATTATTATGAAAATGGAGTTATTAAATACCAATATTCGAATAATTATTTAGAAAATCTTGAGAAGTATCAATATCCAAACTATGATATAAAATCTACTTATAAAGATGGAAAAATAGTTGACGGTCCGGAGTATATAAAATCAGAGCGCCAATTTATTTCTAAGTATTGGAAAAATGGAGTTTTGACAAGCTATGATATTGATTTGTTTGCCATGCACTATTTTAATCGTTTTCATTTCGATTTAAAAGATAAAGCCATTGAAATTACAATATTTAACAGCAAAAAAAAGGCTGAAATCGTTATTGAAAAACAAGGAAGTAAAAATAGCAGTAAACTGATTGTTGGAAAGAAAACCCTAATGTCTAAATCTTCTGTAGAATTAAATAATACCTTATCATCCGATATAGCAGAAAATATATTGTATTATGAATCAGATAATGAGGTTTTGGCAAAAATGATATCTTTTGAAAAGCATAATCTTAAAGATTCTGAGGAAGATAATAGTCAGGAATTTACGATTATTACTAATTTGTTTATTTCACATATTAACGATAATGAAACAATCGAAGCCAACTTCAATAAAATAGCAGAAGAATTTTCGACAAAAAAAGCTCTTGAAACTTTACTAAGAGGAGGAGAGGAAACAGGAGTATTAGCTAGATTATGGTTTAATAAAGAAAAAAAACCGGATTTTGGAATTCTAATAGAAAAGAACAAAAATGAAATGTATGATCTAAAATCTTTTCTGAAAGGAAAAGTTTTGGGAGAAAAAAAGAATGTAATTTTTAAGGATATTAGAAAAGAGATTGATATTCTTGAAAAGAAAATCAAGGAAGACTTTAAATAAATTTATGCAATGTTGAAATAAAAAAATATTTCATCTTTCACACAATAAAACACAAAACTGCACGTTGTAAGTCTTTATAAATTAGAATTTTAATGAATTTATCTAGATTTGAGTTAGTTAGTTTTGTTTTAGTATTTTAAAAAGGCGTTCCTAAACTAGTTAAGAACGCCTTTTTTGATGAAATTCCAATCTTAAAATGTTGGAACTGGGATTTTCTAAATTCAGAATTGATCTTTAGTAAGAAAGTTCAACAATTGATTTTACTTTATCTAAAGTTACCAATTGGTTTTCACCAAGACCTTTCCAGCCTCTTTCGTCGAAACGATTTACTATAAAATCTGCGGTATTGTTATAATCTTCTGTGTATTGCGAAAGTTTTGTGTCCATTCCCATAGTATGGAAAAATTCGACTGTTTTATTAATGGCTTCTTTTGCTACTTCTTCATCAGAACCTTTTAAGTCAAAAATTCTTCTTCCGTATTGTGCTAATTTACCTTTTTTGGTTTCGAACATCACGTTGTATAAACTTGGACCTATAATCGCCAAAGTGCGTGCATGATCGATCCCGTAAAGTGCGGTTAACTCATGGCCTATCATGTGCGTTGCCCAATCACTTGGGACTCCTTTTTGAATTAGTCCATTTAGTGCCATTGTACAGCTCCACATAAAGTTAGAGGCCAAAGCATAATCTGTTGGGTTTTCTACCACTTTTGGACCAACTTCTATTAAAGTCTGCAAAATACCTTCGGCAATTCTATCTTGTAAATAACCTTCGTGCGGATATGTTAAATATTGCTCCATCACGTGTGTGTACGCATCGACAACACCATTCTGAATTTGTCTTTTTGGTAAAGAAGCGATCACGGTTGGATCACAGATAGAGAATTTCGGGAACATTGCACTGCCGCCAAAAGCCAGTTTTTCCTGGGTCGATTCGATCGTAACCACAGAACCGGAATTCATTTCGCTTCCTGTTGCCGGAAGAGTCAAAACAGTTCCAAAAGGCATTGCATTTTCTTTAATTAAAATTCGTTTCTGTAAAATGTCAATCGGATTTCCTTCAAAATTAACGGCTGCCGAAATAAATTTCACACCATCAATCACAGATCCGCCGCCTACAGCCAGGATAAAGTCGATTTTTTCAGCCTTAATAACATCAACGGCTTTCATTAAAGTTTCAAATCTTGGGTTTGGTTCAATACCGCCAAATTCCACAATTTCAAAACCTTTTAAATTCGCGATTACCTGATCGTAAACACCATTTTTAAAGATACTTCCGCCGCCGTAAGCCAATAAGATTTTGGCATCTTTTGGAACTAAAGTCGAAAGTTTCTCAATTTGTCCTTTTCCGAATATTAAATTCGTAGGATTATATAATTCAAAGTTTAGCATTTTTTTTTAGAGTTTCTAAGATGCTGAGATTATAAGGACTAAGCTTTTTAACCTAATTCTCTTAAAATCCCAGCATCTGAATTTATTTTATTCTTTTAATTAGTACTAAAGAGATATACACAAAGTTTATAAAACCTTAGTGCCTTAGAATCTCAACAGCTTTTATTTCAATTCCTGTAGTAACTTTCCAGCTACCAATTTAGACGATGCAGGGTTTTGTCCTGTAATCAAAAGTCCGTCAGCAACAGCATAAGGCTGCCAGTTTGCTCCTTTCGAAAATTGAGCCCCATTTTGAGTCAAAGCATCTTCTAATAAAAACGGAACCACTTTAGTTAAACCAACTGCTTCTTCCTCTGCATTGGTAAATCCGGTTACTTTTTTACCTTTTACCAAATATTCTCCTTTTACTTTTACGTTTTTCAAAACAGCCGGAGCATGACATACAAAAGCTACAGGTTTATTATGAGTATAAAAAGATTCGATTAAAGCGATAGAGTTTTTATCTTCAACTAAATCCCAAAGCGGACCATGACCTCCTGGATAAAATACCGCATCATAATCTTTCTGGTTAACAGTTGATAGTTTCAGCGTGTTTTTTAATTTTTCCTGTAAAACCTTATCGGCATCAAAACGTTTTGTGTCTTCTGTTGCCGATGCCGGATCAGCACTTTTTGGATCTATTGGCGGCTGCCCTCCAAGCGGAGAAGCAATTGTAATTTCAACTCCCTGATCTAGTAGTTCGTAGTATGGCGCAGCAAATTCTTCTGACCAAAATCCTGTTTTTTCTCCTGTATTGCCCAGCTTATCATTGCTGGTGACAACAAATAATACTTTTTTCATACTTTTTTTATTAGATTTCTGAGCCACAGCTGAAATGCTTGTCGCTGTAAATGCAATTATTGCGAGTAATGCTATTTTCTTCATAATTTTAAAATTTTAGACAAATTTAATGCTTAAGTGATATTTGTAAAAATAAAATAAACTATGTTTGTTATAAATAAATTTATGTCATGGTAAATCTGGAATGGTATAGAACTTTTAAGGCAGTTTATAAAAACGGTAATTTTTCGGTAGCTGCAAAGGAATTATTTATGAGTCAGCCTGCCGTTAGTCAGCAAATTTCTATGCTGGAGGCTCATGTAGGAAATAAATTATTTAACCGAAAATCAAAAGGAGTTGAGCCAACCGAATACGCTAAGTTACTGAATAATTTGATAATAGACGCGCTCGACAGACTGGAAAGTGTCGAAACGGGTTTTAGAGCAAAAGCAGAAGATGCCAATCGATTAATTTCTGTTGGAATTTCAAAACATCTTTTTGACTGCGTTGGAAATCTTTTAATTTCTAAGTTTGATTTAATCGATTTTACCTTTGCCGAAAATGACGAACTTTTTGAATTAGTGGATGCTAAAAAACTTGATTTTGCCATTACCACAAAAAGATTTGACACTTTTGATACCACTTATGAGATTGTTGGAAAAATTAAACTGATATTGGTTGCGCCTACAAGTCTGGATATAACAGAATTCCGCCAAAGATTAAAAGCGGATAATTTTACCGAAATAGAACAATGGCTGAATGGGCAAAAGTGGTATAGTCATGATGCGAGAATTCCGCATATAAAATTATTCTGGCTGCATGCTTTTAATAAAAAAAGACCATCAATGGTTCCTAATTATATTATTCCATCAGAATCTGAAATGCTTAGACTTTTGTCTAAAAATGAAGGAGTGGCGGTAACCTGGAATTGTAATGCCCGAAATTACATTAAAGAAAATAAATTACAGTTGGTATGGAACAGTTTTCATGTTCCCGAGGAATTTGTGTATGTTTTAACTCCTAAAAATAACAATGTTAATTCCTTTTTTGAGATCATTTCTAAAGAATTGAAATTGTTTTTTGGTAATAGATTATGATTGAAATCATCAAGGTTTATTTTTTTAAAGAATAAATTTGTTGTACAAACCACTAAAATTCCAACTTATGAAGAAGATTACAGCAATTTTAATCCTGACCATGGTACTTTTTATGTCTAATTCTTGCAGTAAGCATGATGATGAGGCAATAATAGATTGTTTTGGAGATTCAATTTTAACCTCACTGAAACATTCGGCAGACGAAACTAATTCTAAAATAATTAATTACTCAATACAATACAGTGGCAGCAATACCGTAACCTCTGTAAAATGGACTTTCGGCGATGGAACTCCGGCGCAGACGGTAAGTACGGCAACAGGTGCCGTACAGCATACATATACTGCGGCCGGAACATTTGAAGTTAAAGCAGATGTCACGCTTTCCAAATCGGGAGGAAGCTGCACCGTGAGTCCAAAGAAAAACATTACGGTGAACTAGAAGGACCGGAAAAAAGATTTTTTTGAGAGTCAATTTTATAATTTAACTGCGTGCATTAAATTATAAAATTGACTCTCATTCGTTATATTTGTTTGATAGGATTTACGATTATGGAAAATTTACAAAATATAAGAATTGCTGTTGATGCAATTGTTTTTGGATACAAAAACAATGATTTATATGTATTATTAATTGAACAGCAATTTGGTACTTCAGATAAATATTGGGCTTTGCCTGGCGGTTTGGTTAAAAATGACGAATCGCTGAGTGATGCGGTAATACGAGAATTACATGAAGAAACAAACGTACAGCTGACTTTTATGGAACAATTGTACACTTTTGGTGATGATATTTACAGAGATTCCAGAAACCGGGTTATTTCGGTGGCTTATTATGCTTTGGTCGATGCTTCAAATTTAGATATAAAAGCCAATACTGATGCCGAAAGAGTACAATGGTGTAAAATAGATGAAATTCCGGCTTTGGCATTCGACCATAATTTGATACTTGAAAAGGCTATTACCAGATTAAAAGCAAAACTGACTTATGAACCCATAGGCTTCGATTTACTTCCCGAAGAATTCTTGTTTTCTGATCTCGAAAACTTGTACTGCACAATTTTAGAAAAAGAAATTGACCGCAGAAATTTTAGAAAAAAAATACTCAGTTACGGTATTTTAGAACAAACTGAAAATTTTTCACCCATTAAAACGGGTCGTCCTGCTAAACTTTTTAAGTTTAATAAATTAAAATACAATGAGTTAACCAATAAAGGTTTTCACTTCGAAATAAAGTTTGCGTAATTTTTACACAAAATAAATTGTTTATTAAAAATTTAATTCTACATTTGCGTATAATTAACGCAAACTAAAAAACTATGATACTAAATCTCGACCCAAAATTCGCTCCTTTTCAAAATCAGGAAGAAATCAAATTTCAAAGTTTTACATTTTCTGGCGGAGAACCCCACATTAAAATCAGTCCGGATTTTGATGTAAACAGAAAAATAACCATTACACACCGACTAAATTCTTTTAACGATTTAGGTTTATTGTGTATCACGGTTGATGCTTTACGCAGAATGGATGTGAAAATCATCGATCTTTTTATTCCGTATTTCCCGGCTGCAAGACAAGATCGTGTTATGATTCCGGGTGAACCTTTATCTGTAAAAGTATATGCTGATATTATAAACGCACTTCAGTTGAATAAAGTTTTTGTTTTTGATGCACATTCTGAAGTGACACCTGCTTTATTGAACAACAGTACCGTTATTCCAAACTATACTTTTATCAAAGAAGTATTAAATAGAATTGGTCAGAACGTAAAATTGATTTCTCCAGATGGAGGTGCTTTAAAGAAAATCTACAAAGTTTCTGAATTTTTAGGCGGTGTTGAGGTAGTAGAATGCAGTAAAAGCCGAGATGTAAAAACCGGAAAATTATCTGGTTTTAAAGTTTATGAAGACGATTTAAACGGAATGGATTGTTTAATTGTAGATGATATCTGCGACGGCGGCGGCACTTTTGTTGGCTTAGCCGAAGAATTAAAAAAGAAAAATGCCGGAAAATTATACTTAGCCGTAAGCCACGGAATTTTTAATAAAGGTTTTGAAGTTCTAAACTGCTTCGATGCCATTTTTACCACAAATTCTTTTAAAGATTTTGAAGGCGAAAGTGTTCAGGTGATCGGACTTGATAAGTTAGTTTAAAAGTTTCAAGTTTCAGGTTTCAAGTTGCTGTAGAGAACCTGAAACCTGAAACAAAAAAACCTGAAACAAAAAAAGTCTATTAATCGTTTCAAGTTTAAGATTTCAGTTTCAATTCCAGCATGCAACCTGAAACATGAAACAGAGAAAACCTGAAACAAAAACAAAAAAAAATGAGCGATTTAAAACCAAGATTTATTGAATCTTTAAAAAGAAACAATGATCAGATAAGAGAAGACAGAGCCAAAACCATCGGCGAAGATTCTGAATTAATATACAGACGTCGAGTTGAAGATATTGAACTAAAAATAAAACGATTAGAGAGAGAGCAGGAAGGACTTATTGATATTAGTCCGCTGGATAAAAACAGTTTAACCTTTGCCGATTTTCAGCCAGAAGCTTTTGTACAAAAAGATATGGAACTTTCGCTGACCATCAGGAATTTAAATATCCAGTTTGAAGTAACAAAAAAGAGATTTGAGTATTTATTTGGTAAAACATTTTAGTTATGGGAGGTACAAGATATGACTTAGGCGCTCGTTTGAGCAGAGCAGCAGCAGCAGGTTACGGATCTAAATCTGCGAGTGAGATTTTTACGCAAAATTCTTTACGAATGGCGCATGAATCTATGAATCCAAACGGAATTACGTTTCGGGAAGCCAGAGATTCTGAAGTTCATCCAAACACAGTTCCAATTATTTTAGGACTGGACGTGACGGGAAGTATGGGACATATACCACACGAACTGATCAAAGAAGGACTTCCAAAATTAATGGGAGGAATTATTCAGGGAGGCGTTCCGGATCCGGCACTTTTATTTTTAGGAATCGGCGACCACGAATGCGATCGATATCCTTTGCAGGTAGGACAGTTTGAGTCTGGAGATGAAGAATTGGAAATGTGGCTTACGAGAACCTATATTGAAGGCGGAGGCGGAGGAAACGCCGGTGAAAGTTATTTATTAGCCTGGTATTTTGCTGCATTCCATACCAAAACCGATGCATTCGAAAAAAGAGGCCAAAAAGGATTGTTGTTTACCGTGGGCGATGAGCCGGGTTTAAAAACGCTTCCGGCATCGGCAATAAAAGAAATTATGGGTTCTGGACAAAATACGTATACGCATCTCGAATTATTGGCTGAAGCCCAAAAGAGATACGATGTTTATCACATAAGCGTGCTGCATTCAGGACAAGCAATTAATGCTGATGTAGAATGGAAAGAACTTTTAGGACAAAACTGTTTGTCTATCGAAGATCACAGAGAAATCCCGAATGTAATTAAGAAAATAATCTGCGATAAACATAAAAGTGATGCTTCAGGTTTAGGAACAACACCTGTTTCAGGCGGTTTAGATAATATAGAAATGCTTTAATTTTTAAACATAGAAACATAGTTTTATTTTTTGAATTTGAGAGATTAAAAGAAGAAACTAGTTTCTAACACATAGATACTATGTTTGTTTAAACTAGTGAAACGCCTTTTTAAAGTTTCCAAAACCTATGTTTCTATGTGTTTAAAATAATATTTTACAAAATGAAAACAGCAAAAATAGTTATAGGTTTAGGATTTGGCGATGAAGGAAAAGGAATAACAACAGATTTTCTGGCAAAACAAAATCCTGAATCTATAGTTATTCGGTTTTCAGGCGGGCAGCAGGCGGCGCACACGGTTATGATTGGCGCTAAAAAACACGTGCATTCAAGTTTTGCGAGCGGCGCACTTCGTGGTCTTCCGTCTTATTACAGTGAACACTGTACGATTCATCCACTTTTTTTATACAACGAAAGAGAAGAATTAAAAGAAAAAAATGCCAATTTGGATTTGTTTATCCATCCGTTAGCAAAAGTTACGACTCCTTTTGATGTTTGGCATAATAGAGGAAACGTAAGAAACATTGACCACGGAACCTGCGGAAAAGGTATTGGATCAACGATGAAAAGAAATGAAGGTCCGTACAAATTGTTTGCGATTGATTTGATTGCACCCAGCGAAATGCTTTTAGAAAAATTGAACCAAATCGCGTATTACTACGGTTTTTTAAATGAGCCCAATATCGACGAGGAAGTTCAGGCTTATCTGGAAGCAATTGATAAAATCAAATGGAATATAGTCGATTACAGTTTTCTTTCAAATTATAACAGTTTAATTTTTGAAGGAAGTCAGGGAATTCTCCTTGATATGGATCATGGTGTTTTTCCGAATGTTACGTATGCCAATACGACTTCAAAAAATGCGATTGAAATCTGTAATAAACTAAATATTGAGGAAGTAAACATTTATTACGTAACCAGAAGTTATGTTACCAGACACGGTCACGGTTGGATGCCTGGCGAAGGAGAAATACAATTAAAAAACAACGAAGAAGAAACCTGTGTTTTCAACGAATATCAAAAACATTTAAGATTTGGCAATCTTGATTACGACTTGTTGAACTACGCTTTAAAATTAGATGCTGCATATAGCCCAATGGCAAAAAGAAACCTGGTGGTAACCTGCATGGACCAGCTAGAAAAGGATTATGAATTTGAAAGCCTGACAACAGACTTCAACACGATTTACGGATCATTTTCACCCGATTCTAAAGATTTTAAAGAGATTACATCTTTGTTTCAATAACAGAAAAATGAAATACAATATAGAAAATACAGCTCCGGAAAGTAAATTTTTATTTTTCTGGGGACATCAGCCAAGTAAAGACGGAACGATTACTAAAACCTGTTTCAGCCAGTGGTGGTTAAGTTCTTTTAAAGTAGACGGTGTGACCTACAAAACAGCCGAACACTGGATGATGGCAAAAAAAGCAGAATTATTTAAGGATCAGGAAATTTTAGAAAAAATCATAAAATGTAATTCGCCAGCGGAAGCCAAAAAGCTAGGGAGAAAGGTTAGAAATTATGATGACAAAGTTTGGTTAGAAAATCGATATGAAATTGTGAAAGAAGGAAACTATCATAAGTTCAGTCAAAATCCTGATTTAAAAACGTTTCTGCTAAATACAAATGAAAGAGTGATTGTAGAAGCAAGTCCGGTTGACCCAATCTGGGGAATTGGAATGGCAGGCGATCATAAAGATGCTTTAAATCCGGAGAAATGGAAAGGATTAAATCTGTTAGGTTTTGCTTTAATGGAGGTTCGGGATGAATTGAGGTAAAATTAAAGAAAAACCAATGTTCCGTAGGAACATTTCATCGGTAGTAGATAATTAGAAATTATAAAAAATAAAGATGTTCCATGGGAACATTTCATAGGTAATGAATGAAAAAGCAGCAAAAACAGTAAGCAAATTTCTAAGTTTAGTACTTAGACATTCGCCAGAAAAAATAGGATTAAAATTAGACGAAAACGGCTGGGCAGATGTAGAAGAATTAATTATAAAATGTTCCCAAAAAGGCAATAAATTAGACAAAATACTTTTAGATTACGTTGTAGAGAATAACGATAAAAAACGTTTCGCTTATAACGAAGACAAAACCAGAATCCGTGCGAGTCAGGGACATTCAATTTCAGTTGAATTGGATTTAGCAGAAACAGAGCCTTCAGAATATTTGTATCACGGAACCGTTGGGAAGTTCATGGAAAGCATTCAGAAAGAAGGTTTGAAAAAAATGAGCCGTCAGCATGTGCATCTTTCCAAAGACAAAGAAACCGCAGTAAAAGTAGGAAGCAGGAGAGGAGTTCCTCAGATTTTAACAGTTAGAAGCGGTGCCATGCACAGAGACGGATTTAAATTTTATCTGTCTGAAAATAATGTCTGGCTTACAGACGAAGTTCCGGCGAAGTATATCGAGTTTAAATCATGAAAAGAACCTTAGTTTTTGGCGATATTCACGGCGGATTAAAAGCATTAATTCAGTTGCTGGAAAAAATTGATTATTCAGAAAGTGACCGATTTGTTTTTCTGGGAGATTATGTCGATGGCTGGAGCGAATCCAGACAAGTGATTGATTTTTTAATTGATTTATCCCAAAAACAAGAATGCATTTTTATAAGAGGAAACCATGATGCCTGGTGTCAGGAATGGTTAGAAAATAATGTTGTAAACGATATTTGGTTTTTGCACGGAGGAAAATCGACCATAGAAAGTTATGCCGCTATTGAGTTTTCAGAAAAAGAAAAACATTGTCATTTTTTCAACGCTATGAAAGATTACTTTGTAGATGAAAACAACAATTTGTTTATTCATGCTGGTTTTTCATCTATGCATGGTCCGGAAAAGGAACATTATAAAACCAATTATTCCTGGGATAGAACGCTTTGGGAAATGGCTTTGACAATGGACAAAAGAATTCAGAAAGATTCACTCTCGTATCCAAAAAGATTATTGCTTTTTAATGAAATCTATATCGGTCACACACCAACGCTTCATTATAATGTTGAAATTCCCATGCAGGGCTGTAATGTCTGGAATATTGATACCGGAGCTGGTTTTTATGGAAAATTAAGCTGTCTGGACATTGAAACGAAAGCATTTTGGCAGAGTGATGCCGTACAGACATTTTATCCAAATGAAAAAGGAAGAAATAAATAAAATGATGAACAATAAAATAGAATCAGGTTTATTTGGGGTTGCAATTGGCGATGCTTTAGGTGTTCCGGTAGAGTTTAAATCGAGAGATTATTTAAGAAAAAATCCTGTTGCAGACATGATGGGATATATGTGTTGGAATCAGCCGCCGGGAACATTTAGTGATGATAGTTCATTGGCTTTTTGTACGGCAGAAAGTTTATGCCGAGGCTTTGATATAGAAGATATGGCCTTAACTTTTGTAAAATGGATGCAGGAAGGATATTGGGGAGCACACCATACAGTATTTGATATTGGAGGAACGACCAGACATTCTTTAGCCAGAGTTGTAAAAGGAGAATCTGCCAGAAATTCGGGTAATCTTTTTGAGGAAGACAACGGCAATGGTTCGCTAATGCGTATTTTGCCATTGGTATTTTATCTTCAAAACGAGAAAGATATTGAGGTTGTTTACCAGAAAGTCAAAGCAGTTTCATCGATAACACATGCTCATTTCCGTTCGGTATTTGCTTGTTTTATTTATGTTGTATATTGTTTGGAGATTCTAAAAGATAAAGATAAATTCGAAGCTTATAAGGAAATGCAAAATGTACTTTCACGATTTTTGAAAGATAAAAAGTATAATCCTAATGAAATTCAGTTATTTGACAAGGTTTTGAAGAACGATATTACCGAATATCCAGAAAGCGAAATTCGTTCATCGGGTTACGTACTGCATAGTTTAGAAGCGGGTTTCTGGTGTTTTTTAAATTCTGATTCTTATGAAGAAACGGTTTTAAAAGCAGTAAACTTAGGTGAAGATACCGATACAACAGCTGCAATTGCAGGAGGATTAGCCGGAATGTATTACGGAATCGGAAACATGCCTCAAAAATGGATCGACAAAGTAGTAAGATCCAATGATATTAAAGATTTAGCAGAACGATTATCACAAAAATGTAAATAAAAAATATATGAACCCACTATTATTAACAGACGGTTACAAAGTTGACCACAGAAGACAATACCCGGACAATACCACATTAGTATATTCTAACTGGACACCTCGCAAATCAAGAATTGAAGGTCTTGATGAGGTTGTGTTTTTCGGATTACAATATTTCATTAAAAAATATATCATTCACGATTTTGAAGAATATTTTTTCAAACAGCCAAAAGAGGAGGTAATTAAGAAATATTCAAGAAGAATCAATAATTATTTGGGTGAAAACCAGGTAGGAACAAAACATATCGAAGATTTACATGATTTAGGATATATTCCGATGGTTTTTAAAGCTTTGCCAGAAGGGGCAAGCGTGCCGTTGCGAGTGCCAATGTTTACCATGTACAACACGATTCCGGAGTTTTTCTGGCTGACTAATTATTTTGAAACTTTGCTTTCAGCCGTGATCTGGCTTCCTTGTAACTCAGCAACAATTGCAAAAGAATACAGAAAAGTTTTGGACAAATATGCAGATCAAACTTCATCTGTTCCGGAATTGGTAGACTGGCAGGCGCATGATTTCTCAATGAGAGGAATGGGCGGAATTGAAGCAGCGCTGACTTCTGCAGCAGGCCATTTATTGAGCTTTACAGGATCTGATACCATTCCGGCAATAGATTTCTTCGAAGAATATTACAAAGCCAATTCGGATTCAGAATTAATCGCAGGTTCAGTTGCTGCTACAGAACATTCTGTAATGTGTATGGGAACTACAGAGGGTGAATATGAAACTTTTAAAAGATTAATTACAGAGGTTTATCCAAAAGGAATTGTTTCTATCGTGTCTGATACCTGGGATTTATGGAAGGTTTTAACGGATTATCTTCCGAGATTGAAAGAAGATATTATTTCAAGAGAAGGTAAAGTCGTAATTCGTCCTGACAGCGGTGATCCGGTTGATATCATCTGCGGAAATCCAAACGGAAAAACAGAACAGGAAAAGAAAGGGGTAATCGAATTGCTTTGGGATGTTTTTGGCGGTGCTGTAAACAATAAAGGATTTAAAGAATTAGTGCCGCAGATTGGAGCTATTTATGGCGACAGTATTACGGTGGCAAGAGCGACTCAAATTTGCGAAAGACTGAAAGAAAAAGGATTTGCTTCTACCAATGTTGTTTTAGGAATTGGATCTTTTACCTATCAATATAATACTCGTGATACTTTCGGTTTTGCGATGAAAGCAACTTATGGAGAAGTTAACGGAGAAGGAAGAGCGATCTTCAAAGATCCGATTACAGATGACGGAACTAAAAAATCGGCTAAAGGATTGATGAAAATTGATCTAATCGACGGCAAGTACCATTTAAGTGATAATGTTTCTTGGGAAGAAGAAAAACAGGGTGAATTGAAAGAGATTTTCAGAGACGGAAAACTTTTAATCGATCAATCGCTAAGCGAGATTCGAAACCGAGTAAAAAGCGAAATTAACGTTGAAGCATAAAAACAAAAAAGCCTGAATTTAAAGTTCAGGCTTTTTTTTATGATTTGTTTTTGCATTCAGCTTGTCATTGCTCGTTCCTCGCAATAACAAGACTGCGTTTATTTTTACCTCTTATAAAAATTATTATGATCAATATATTCCCAAACTTTTGGAGGTAAAAGAGGCTGAATATTTTTTCCTTCTTTTATACTGTTCCGAATAAAAGTCGAAGAAATCTCCACAATGGGTGCATCGATTACATGAATTTTCGGATGTGATTTTAATTCCATGTTTTCTGGTTCATCAGAAATACGAGGATAGACATAAATGTCATGATTATCAAGGATCACTTCGTAGTTTTTCCATTTGTGTAGCGTTTTCAGATTATCTTCTCCCATAATCAGAGAAAATTCATGATTTGGATATTTTTCCTGTAAATGTGCTAACGTAATGACTGTGTAATTGGGCTGAGGTAATTTGAACTCAATATCGGAAGGTTTAATTTTCGGATATTCTTCTGTTGCCAGATAAACCATTTGAAGACGTTGATGATCGTCGAGTAAAGTTGCTTTCTTTTTTAACGGATTATGAGGCGTAACGACCATCCAAATCTGATCTAAATCTGCAAACTCAGCCATATGATTGGCAATGATCAAGTGACCAACATGAATTGGATTATACGTTCCGAAGTAAAGGCCTATTTTCATTTTTAAAAGTTTCACAGAGAGGCGCTAAGATAGCACAAAGATTCGCAAAGTTTAAAATAATACTTTTGCGAATCTCTGTGTTTTTTTCTTTGTGTATCTCTGTGGAATAAAATTATTTATTTACAAACTCCTTTACAAGTTGATACGCTTCTTCTTTTGCCGTATCTAAATCGTAGTTTTTTATAATAGTATCAAATTGCGGTGCTGTTGCCAGTTCAACCGATGCTTTTGCGATACGCATATTGATTTTGTCGTCACTTTCGGTAGAGCGTTGTTTTAAGCGGCGTTTTAGTTCGTCAACACTTGGTGGTTTTACAAAAACAGCTAAAGTCTGCTCCGGAAATTTATGTTTAATACGTAATCCGCCGGCAACATCAATATCAAAAATTACATTTTTCCCCATAGCCCAGATTCTTTCGATTTCGGCTTTTAAAGTACCGTAAAAGTTATCACGGTATACTTCTTCCCATTCCAGGAATTCTTCGGCTTTAATGTGTTTTTTGAATTGTTCCAGCGAAATGAAATAATAATCTTTTCCGTGTTCTTCTTCTCCGCGCGGATCGCGTGAAGCCGCTGAGATCGAAAATTCTAAATTTAAATCTTCTTTCCCTAGTAAATGTTTTACTATAGTTGTTTTTCCTGATCCTGATGGGGCAGAGAAAACAATTAATTTTCCTTTGTTCATTAATTTATGCTTTAGGCTTATTATGCTTTAAGCTTTAGGCAGTAAGCCTTAAGCTTTAATTTGAGATCGTTATTTCGCTTATAGCCTATAGCTTAAAGCTTATTGCGTTTACAACACATTCAAAACCTGCTCCTTAATTTTCTCCAATTCATCCTTCATCATCACCACCAATTTCTGCATTTGGGCATGATTCGATTTAGAACCCATAGTATTGATTTCACGACCCATTTCCTGAGTAATAAAACCTAATTTACGGCCATTAGCTTCGGTGCCTTTTATGGTTTCTAAGAAATAATCCAAATGATTCGTTAAGCGCACTTTTTCTTCTGTAATATCTAATTTTTCAAGATAGTAGATTAGTTCCTGCTCAAAACGGTTTTCGTCAACATTCACCTGCAGTTCAGAAATCGCAGTCTGCAGACGATCTTTAATTGCCTGAACACGTTCTGGATCCAGTGCCAGGGCGTCGTTCATATATTGGCGTATATTTCCAATTCTCAGGTTAAATTCTTTTTCAAGAGATTCGCCTTCGTCTTTTCTAAAACTTAAAATATTTTGTAAAGCTTCGTCAATGATAATCTGAATTTGCTCCCAGTCGTTTTCGTCGATTTCCTCACGTTCTGTTTTTAATGTATCCGGCATACGAACGGCCATTTTCATTAGTTCAGTTTCATCAGCATCTGCATAAACCTCTCTCAATTGCGCGATATAGTTCTTCACAACAGGAACATTTACTTTTGTTGAAGTCTGTTCGGCAGTGCTTTCTATATAAATTGCAAAATCAATTTTTCCTCTTTCAAGTTTAGTTGAGATTTGAGTTCTTAAACCTAATTCCATTTCACGGTAAACCGACGGCATTCTTACGTTTAAATCCAAACCTTTACTGTTTAAGGATTTTACTTCGACTGTGATTTTTTTTGTAGGCAATTGCAAAGAAGCTTTGCCAAACCCTGTCATAGATTGTATCATATAATTGAGTATAAAGGCGCAAAGATAAATAAAAGTTTGCTCTATTCAGTTGGAAATTAGTCTTCAGTCGCAGTTTTCAGTTTGACAGAAAAAATAGCGGCATTTTAGCTCAAAGCATTTATCACTTCTGCTACATTTTTTTGGCTGTTGCCGATGTAAATTTTACCATCAATAATAAAAACGGGACGGCTTAAAAAAGTATAATGCTCCAGGATGTATTTTTTAAAATCAGCTTCAGTAAGTGATTTATCTTTTAATCCCATTGATTTGTACAATTGTGCTTTTTTACTGAATAAAGCTTCGTAGCTTCCTGAAAGTTTATACATTTCTTCCAGCTCAGCTTCAGTAATAGGATCCTGTTTAATGTCATGAAAAACCAAATTGTTTTTAGGAAGACTTTTGATGATTTTTCTGCATGTATCGCATGACGCTAAGTAATATATTTTGTTCATTGTTTGAAGTTTTATTAGACTACAAAGAAAATTCATTTGAAACTGAAAATTGCCTATTTTTAGAAAAAAAATAAAAATATGAATTCAGTTTTTGATGTACAGAAAACGATCAGAGAAATTCTTTTGAAGGTAGTAGACAATCATTCATTAGAACAATTAAATAAGATTCCGGCTGGCTTCAGCAATAATATAATTTGGAATGTTGCACATTGCATATCTTCTCAGCAGGTTTTAATTTATAAGCTTTCAGGTCTGCCCACGATTGTTTCGGAAGAGTTTATTTCGAAATACCGAAAAGGAACTAAACCAGAAGGAGATGTTTCGCAGGTTGAGGTTGATGAAATAAGAACGCTGCTTAGTACAACTTTAGAGAAGACAGAGAATGATTTTGCCAGCGGTCTTTTTGTTGATTATAATGAATATACAACAAGTTTGGGTTATACGCTTAAGAACATTCACGGAGCTTTGGATTTTAATAATTACCATGAAGGAGTTCATACAGGCATTATAATGAGTCTTAAGAAATTCGTTTAATAAAAAAATCCCGTTCTAAATTTCAGAACGGGATTTTTTTTATTCTATAATCGTTTCGATGGTTACTTTCATGGCACCAGCACCTTTGTGTTTGGTGATTTCCATAAAAGCTCTTTTCGAAAGATCTATTTCACGAGTCTTTACAAATGGGCCTCTGTCAGTAATTTTTACAATTACAAATTTTCCGTTGGCCTCATTAGTTACTTTGACTCTTGTTCCAAAAGGAAGTTTTTTATGTGCGGCGGTGTATTTGTTATTGTTAAATCTGCTGCCGTCAGCTGTTTTTCTGCCATTAAAACGATCTGCATAGTAGGAGGCATGAGCGTTTTTTTTGTATGTCTTTAATTTTAAACCCTTATCCGTAAAAACAGAATCAGTAGGAAGTGCAATTATGTTGGGTTTAATATTTTTTACAGTGTCTTGAGTAGTTTTGGGTTCAATTACTGGCTTTGTTTGACTGATGACGTAGGTAAAACAACTTAAAAAAGTTATTGCAAATGTTGTAAGTATGATGTTTTTTTTACTCATGGGTTATTTTTTTTCAGACTTGGGGGAGTTTGTACAAATAATATGCCGAGATAAAAAAAGCCCTATTTTTTCTAGGGCTTTAATTGGTTATTTGGCGAACCATAGGTTCCATGGAATTCTACTTAAAATAAGTATTAATCCTAATCCGTAAAAAATAGCAAAGGTTTTAAACTTAGCTTCGCTATTGATTAGTTTTTTATGTTTTGACCATCCAATAGTAATTAAAACAATTGCTATTAGATTGATCAGCGGATGCTCTAATGAAGTTAATCGAAGTGCTGCGTTAGACATTTGTCCTAAAGAGTCTTTTCCTAATGGAGAAACAAAATAAAGTATTAATCCAATCAATAACTGTGTGTGTGTTCCAATTAAGGCAAACAAAGAGATTTTGCGGTCTTTTGCTGTAAATTCTTTTTTAGAAGTAAGGCCGATAATAGCATTGATTACGGCAATTAATAAAAGCAATAATGCTAAATATGCCCAGCCAGAGTGTAATTTTTGTAAAAAATGGTACATAAACTGTGTTTTTTTGTTAAAAACAAATATAGCAAAAAAGGCTATAAAAAAACGGCACTGAACTTAAAAGTCAATGCCGTTTATGATATTTATTTAGATTCTAAATATTAGAAATCGTAACGTAGAGTAAAATTCCAAGTTCTTCCGAAACCGAAGAATACCTGGTTAACATTTGCTACACCTTTGTAAAGCATACCGTTTGAAGCATATGTTCCTTTAGATCCAGCTGGTTGCCCAGTAGCTACTGGCAAGTTGTCATCAGCAAAAGTATTTGTTCTTGACTCAGCAATGTAAATTTTGTCAAATAAGTTGTTAACATTCAATCTGAAATTAACTGATTTGTCTTTGTTTTTACCTGTTAACATTTTATATGAGAAACCGGCGTCGAATAAACCATAAGAAGGCAATTCTAAAGCACCCTTATTGTTTGCACTTGTAAAGTTAGTTGGGCTTAAGCCAGCATATAATTTATCATTAAAGTTGTAGTTAGCATCAACAGTTACTCTTGTTAAAACTTCGTAAGAAGCTCCTAAAGAAGCTGTCATTTGAGCAGCGTCACCAACTTTTACTTTGTCCATGTATACTGTAGCAGCAGTGTATCCTACAACAGGAGTATTATCTGCTTGATAGTATGCATTAACAGTTGCGTTTCCTTTGTATTCCCAGATTCCGTAAGAGAACATAGCGTTAACTCTAAATTTGTCTGTGATGTTAGAAGATCCTTCAAACTCAATTCCAGAGTGAACTTCGTTAAGACCTGTAAACTCAGTATAAGTTGTGTTTGCTACGATTCCTCCACCAGCAGGAAGTGCATTACCTTTTAGGTATCTGTCATTCCAAGTTGTGTTGTAAAGATTTACGGTAGCGTTAAAGAATCTTGAACGGAAACCGTATCCTGCTTCAAAACCAGTAATTTTCTCGTTAGTAAGATTAGGGTTTACTGTAGATCTGTTGTTTGGATAAACTGAGTTAAAGAATGGTTGTCTTGAGTAGTATCCAGCATTAACGTAAACATTATGCTTTTCGTTGATGTTGTAGTTAGCTCCACCTTTTACGTTTCCACCTAAGATATTTTTGTAGCTTGTAGAAGATAATGGATCTGTTGGTAAGTAAACAAAATCATCTTCTCTTTTAAATCCTTGTTGAGAAATAGCTCCCTGAACAAATGCAGTTAAATCGTTTTTAGAGTACTCTAATTGAGTAAAAGCACCATACCATCTAACTTTTCCTGTACTGTTGAAAGAAACTTTATCGTAGTTCTTTTTGTCGAAAACATTCCATTGAACATCTGTAGGG
Source organism: Flavobacterium johnsoniae (assembly GCF_001879205.1). Lineage (GTDB taxonomy): Bacteria > Bacteroidota > Bacteroidia > Flavobacteriales > Flavobacteriaceae > Flavobacterium > Flavobacterium johnsoniae_A. The sequence goes on along the minus strand of NZ_MLFK01000002.1, from coordinate 565,621 downwards.
TAAGTTGTTGTTAAGTGTCTTCCGTTTGGTTTTTGACTAGCAATAAAGTTGTCAAAATACTCATCTCCACCTAATAAATCATTTACTACTGTAAAGTGGTATCCTGTGTAAGTTCTAGCGTCAATACCAAAGTCTAATGTTAACGTTTCAGATAATTTTTTGTTTAAGTTAATTACTGCTCCGTACCAGTCGTGAGAGTTGATTGATGAAGTTTGAGAAATACCAGATGTGTTGATATTTGTACTTGGGTTGTAATCGTTTATGTTTGAGCTTGTGTTGAAATAAGAGCTATTTTGGTAAACGCCGCCAATTTTTGTTCTTGTTTGAGGTCCTGTAAGACCACCAATTGTAACTGTTTGACCAGAGTTGTAAGCTACAATTTTATCATAATCGATTAAACCATCAGGTCTTCTGAAAGCTAAAACGTCATTATATCCTTTTCCTTTGATACCACCAGTTGCACTAGCACCAGCTCCACGCCCCATAGAAGCGTAAAGAACAGAAGAAAGTTTAGTAGTTTCGTTGATTTTATAATCCCAGTTGAAAGCAGCAACAGGTTTGTGGTAGTAGTTTTTTCTGATGTTGTACTCTTCACCATTTAAATAACCTGTATCAGCATTATATCTGATGTTTGGTCTGTCTAGAGAACCATATTGTTGGTAAACAGCGATTGTAGAAGCTGTAGATCTTTGGTTGTGCCATTGAGGAGCACCAGTTACAGTTAATTGAAAATCGTGTTTTTCATTTTTAGTAGAATAACCTAAAGCAACGAAGTAGTTTGATCCTTCAAATGCAGTACCGTCAACATATCCATCTCCCATTGTTTGAGAAAATAATACAGAAGCAGAAAGACCATTGCTTAATTTTCCTGTATTGTATGAACCTTGAATTTTGAAGTTTCTTGCATTACCAAATCCAGAAGAAACAGATCCTCCTTCTTTCATGTCAGAAGATTTAGTAACAATGTTGATAGTTCCCCCTACAGATGGCGTAGCCAATTTAGAAGAACCTAAACCTCTTTGAACCTGCATAGCAGATGTTACATCTGATAAACCAGCCCAGTTACTCCAGTAAACAGAACCGTTTTCCATGTCGTTAACCGGCATACCGTTAATCATAACAGCGATGTTGTTTTGGTTAAATCCACGAATGTTAATTCTTGAATCTCCAAATCCACCACCTGATTTAGTAACATACACAGAAGGTGTATTTCTTAAGATTTCAGGAAATTCCTGAGTTCCTAATTTTTCTTTAATCTCTGCAGCTTTAATTGTAGAAACAGCAACCGGAGTTTTTCTGTCTTTAGCAATATCTACTACTGTACTTTTTACAACAATCTCGCTTAATTCGTTTGAATTAGAAGATAAAACGATAGTTCCCAAGTTGGTTGTACCGCCGTTTGATACTGAAAATTTTACAGTTTGATTTTCATATCCTAAGTAAGAAACAACAATTTCTCCTGTGCTTGTTGTTGCGTTAAGGGTGAATTTACCATCAAAATCTGTTGAAGTTGCCGTAGAAGATCCTTTGATCTGTACGTTTGCTCCTGGTAATGAACCTGTACCGTCGGTAATAGTACCAGTAACTTTTCCTTGTGAAAATACGGTTGAAACTATCATAAAAAATAGTCCAGTAAGTAACCAATTTTTCATTTTCTTCATTTGTTATTTAGTTTATTGTTTTTGGCAAAATTATAACAATAAAATCAGATAATGTTATCAAAATGTTAAGAAAAATAAGTTTTGTAATTACTGTTGCGTATTAAAATGAATTTTTCTTTTTTCTTTAAAGAAAATAATGATTTTTTGAATTTTAATAGCTCAATTTTGTTAAAATGACAATATTTTAAATAACTATGTAGTCCAAAACTCTCAATTGATGTTAAAATAGCATTGCTTTATGGTTGTTCTATACGAAAAAACGCCTTAAATTTTGTTAAATTAAGGCGTTTCAGTGTTTTATAAAAGCAAACTTTCAGTTAAATTTATTTGTTTTTTAAAAAGTGATTCAATAAAAATGAAGTAGAACTGTCGTGGTTCTTAACAGTTTTAGAATTTATCTCGTCTAAAATGGAATTTGCTAACTGTTTTCCTAATTCAACTCCCCATTGATCAAAACTGAAAATATTCCAGATTACACCCTGAACAAAAATTTTGTGCTCATATAATGCAATCAAGGATCCTAAACTTTTTGGAGTCAGTTTTTGAATTAGAATTGTATTAGTTGGTTTGTTTCCTGTGAAAACTTTAAAGGGTAATAAATATGACGCTTTATCGGCAGATAAACCTTGTTTGTCAAATTCAGCCTGAACCTGCGCTGGAGTTTTTCCGTTTAATAAAGCCTCTGTTTGAGCAAAAAAGTTTGACATCAATTTATTATGATGATCCTCGTTTCCGTATAATGGTTTTACAAATCCAATAAAATCAGTTGGAATCAATTTTGTTCCCTGATGAATTAATTGAAAAAAAGCATGCTGTGAATTCGTTCCTGGTTCTCCCCAGATAATAGTTCCGGTTTGGTAGTCAACTGGTTTTCCGTCGCGGCCCACGCTTTTTCCGTTACTTTCCATAGTTGCCTGCTGTAAATATGGAGCCAGTTTTGATAAATATTGCGTGTATGGAATTAAAGCTTCGCTTTCGGCACCAAAGAAATTATTGTACCAAACACTTAACAAAGCCAGAATTACAGGGATGTTTTCGTCAAATTCTGCTGATTTGAAATGCTCGTCCAGTTCATTTGCACCAACTAATAACTGATTGTAATTGTCAAAACCAATTGCCAATGCTATGCTTAATCCAACAGCACTCCATAAAGAAAATCTTCCTCCAACCCAGTCCCACATTGGGAAAACGTTGTCTGGGTTAATTCCAAATTCTGTTACTTTTTGAATATTTGTTGAAACGGCCACAAAATGTTTTGCAATATCTTCCTGAGATCCTGATTTCAAAAACCATTCTTTAATAGTTTCAGAGTTTGATAATGTTTCCTGAGTGGTAAAAGTTTTAGAAACAATTAAAAATAAAGTGGTTTCAGGATTTAATTTTTTGATGATTTCGTTTACGTGATCACCGTCAACATTTGAAACGAAATGTGTATTCAAATGATTTTTGTAAAATTGTAAAGCTTCAACAGCCATAACTGGCCCAAGATCTGAACCTCCAATTCCAATGTTTACAATATCAGTAAAAGCCTTTCCGGTAAAACCTTTCCTTTCTCCGGAAATAACTTTGTTTGTAAAATTTTTGATTTTGTTTTTTACCTCGTAAACTTCCGGAATTACATTTTCGCCGTCTACTTTAATTACTGCCGATTCCGGAGCACGCAAAGCAGTATGAAGAACAGCGCGATTTTCAGTTTGATTGATTAATGCACCACCAAAATATTGAGCAACTGCATCTTTTAATCCAATAGAATTTGCCAATTCTAATAAAAGAGAAACAGTTTCCTGACTGATGTTGTTTTTAGAATAATCAACTAAAAAGTCATTCCATTGTAAATTGAATTTTTCAGCACGTGCATTATCTTGTTGAAACAATTCCTGAATTGTGGTTCCGTGAATTGCATTATAGTGGTTTTGCAGATTTTTCCACGCTTCAGTCCCGGTTGGGTTTGTTGTGTTTAAAGCCATTGTATTTTATATTGAAGATTTTGTTTTTTTTAGAAACACAAAAATACTGAAATAACTTTTAAAAGGATAACGGATAAGGATTATATAACAATTAGTTACGAAAACGTTTTATGATGTTGTTAATCTTGTATTCTTGTCGTTATTATGATAGCACCATCGTTTTCTTTTTCATTATAAATGATGCGGCTGCTGTTTTGGTTCAAAAAATTTAAATTTTCGATATCTGATTTTTTCAGAGGTAATACGATCGTGTCCTGTTTTTTATCGTATTTAAACGGAATTCCATCAATTACAATCAAAGGTGATTTGCCAATTTGATTTTCTTCAAAGGCGTTGTTGACTAATTTTGAAACAATATATTTATTTTCTTTTACATCATTTAATACAAATGTCTTTGGAGAAGAACATCCTAAAATTATTGTAGAAGAAAGTAGTAATAAAGTTCTTTTCATTAAATAATTATGGTTTATAGAATGGGGTTTTAGCGTGAAAACTTTTACCAAAACTTCCACCACGGTTTTTTATTGATTTCAATTACTTTCTTCGTAATATCGACATCAATTCTTTTTTGAGATTCTGTTTTAATTTTAGAATCATCAAAAAATAATTCGCCACTCTCGCTCATACCAAGAGGAAGTTTAGTTCTTTCTTTCCATTCTTGAGTTTGTAATTCTGGAATTAAAGGTAAATCGATTTTTTCGCGAAAGCGTTTTTGAGCTTTTTCTATAATTTCTTCTTCTAAATTTGAAGTTGAATTTTTAAAAAGTGAAAGAGAATTGTCGGGAATATTCAGAAGGAAAACCTGGGTTTTATCTCCAATTTTCTGAATATCCAATACTTTAAAATAAGCGATAGTATCTAAAAGGAAATGTCCAATTTTTGCTGAATCAGGATTGAATTTTGATAAATCTTTTGGATGAGCACTTGCAATTAAATATCTAATATTGTTAGAAAGTCCGCCTCCTAAAGAAGTCATATCAGTAAATCCTTTTTCCTGAATGATCTGCCCAATTTTGTAATTTGAAATTAAGTTTTCTGAAAGATTGGTGTCTCGGTAAAATAATTTTAAACCTGAAAAAGTTTCATTATAAATTGCTTTAAGACGAGTGTTTTTCATTAGTTTTTGTTTTTTAGAATTGAGTTTTCAATAAGAAATTACAAATTTCCAATGCTGTCCAATTCTCTCTTTAAAGGTTCGATTTGTTTAAAGAAACGGGTTTTATCATTACCTGTTAATGATTCTCCGGTTGGTAAATTTAATCGAAGTGCATCTACCTGAACGCCGTTTTTCCAGAAACGATAGCAAACGTGAGGCCCGGAAGCTAAACCTGTACTGCCTACTAAACCAATAGTTTGTCCTTGAGTAACTCTTTGTCCGCGTTTTACTAAAATTCTGGACATGTGTAAATATTGGGTAGAGTAGGTTCCGTTGTGTTTAACTTTAACAAAATTTCCGTTTCCTGCCGTATATCCGGTTGCTTCTACGACTCCAGATGCAGTTGTTGAAATTGGCGTTCCTGTTGGCGCAGCATAATCGGTTCCTTTATGTGCTTTCCAGGTGTGCTGCACAGGATGAAATCTGTTCATGGTGAATCTTGAAGTGATTCGGCTGAATTTAATTGGCGTTTTTAAGAAAAAGTTTTTCAGAGTTTTACCTTCGTCGTCATAATATTCAACTTTTCCGGAGAGCGTGTCTTTTTCAAAAGGAAATGCATATACTATTTTTCCTTTGTACTCAAAAAAGGCGGCTTCAAGTTCTTCAACCCCGTCGTAGGTTTTTCCATTTATAAAACGTTCGGTGAAAATTAAGCCGTAACGGTCACCTTTTTTTAGCTTAAAGAAGTCAATCGACCATGAGAATACTTTTGTGATTCTGCTGGCAAGCGCTGTTTCGACGCTTTCGTTGCCTAAAGTTTCAGATAACGAGCTTTTTAAAACACCTCCAATAATTTTTCTTTTTAAGGTAACGGGTTTTATTTTTTTATATGCTTTTGCAATGCTGTCCCTTAAATCGATTACATAATAGGTTAAAGCATCTGGCTGATAAATAAAAACCTGAAGATTATTTGTTTTGTTTTTTGATCGAAGTAAAGTAAAAGGTTTGTTGTACCGAATAGATCTAACATTAAAAGAATCTTTTACCTGTTCTACAATGTCGTGTACTTTTTTATTGCCAATATTTTGACTTTGTATAATGGAGCCAAAGGAATCTCCTTTGGATATAGTATCATTAACAACATTAAAATCAGCGTAATTAAAACCGAATTCTACTTTTTTAGTCTTTGGTTTTGTAATTTTAATTTCAACTTTTTCTTCGGTTTTATTACACGAAAATATTGAAAATAATACTATTATAATTACGAATGCTTTTTTCAAACTTTAAATTTTTTTTAGGAAATTAAGCGGTTGGTTCATTTCCCCAATTGGACAATTCATCTTCGGTCCACAATTTAGGAAAAAAGATGCGTCTTTGGTATTTTGGATGCATATATTTTTGCCAGTCACTTCCTCCGGTCGCTTCACCGTTGCCTTTTCCGCTTTCTAAAATATATTTTCTGGCAGTATTTAAGTGCTGCATTACCCAGGTAATGTTTACGGTGTGATCGTAATGACGCATTGCTTTAATCAATTCAGGATTTTGCTGATCCTCAATTGGTAACTGAGTGAATTTCTGCCAAATGTTTTTCGTTTTAAACGAAGTAATCTGCTTTAAAAATTGATCTTTATATTTTTTTTCAAATTCGTTAAGCAAGTATGATTTTTCGCCGGTGTGGTAATCTTTTCCTGCAGCCTGCCAGTATAAATGTTCAAAGCTGGTTTCGAGATCAGTATTTTCGTCAAAGTTTGCTTTGTATCGACGATCCGTTAAATTGATAACATCTGTTGAGGCAAACTCAATCATTCTGTATTGTGCACTTTGAAATCCGCTTGCAGGAGTAAGCGTGTTTCTAAACTTCATATATTGATCGACTTCCATTCCGTTTTCCATGATGCTGAATGAATTGGTCAGCATATCAAAATAGCGGGTAATTCTTGAAAGTCTTTCACTGAAAAAATCAACCTGAATATTTTGTTCATCGGCGATTTGATCAATTTCCCACAAAATCATTTTAAAGATTAATTCGTTTACCTGATGATACATGATAAAAACCATTTCGTCAGGAAGTGTGGTGCGTTGTATTTGTAAATTTAGCAGAGCATCTGTTTGAATATAGTCCCAATATGTGATTGGTTTTGACCAAAGTAATCCTTCTAACTGAACATCAGTTTTTTGGTTTATGGCTTGAAATTTAAGGTCAATTTCTTTTAAAATTGATTCTGAATGCTCAGTAAGGTTCATTATTTTTTAACTTTAAATGGATTTTTTAATCCTTTATATTGATCAAGATCTGCTTTCAGAGATCCAACGGCCAAATCGGCTTTAATTCGAATCGGAACTTTGTTGTCGTCGTCTGTTATCCAGAGTGTTAAGCTTTCTTTTTCTTTAAAAACTCTTCCTGTTTGTACAAGTGGTTTGAAAACCATCGTAGAAACGGATCCAAATTTAGTTGTAATATCTTGACGGCCTACATATTTTAACTTAAATTTTGTGATTTCGTCATCAAAAAACATATCGATAGTAATCGATTCGCCCGATTTTAATTTGTCAATATTTGGATGGTTTCTTAAGAAGTAAAAAGCCGACACAATATCCTGCACGCTCTCAGTAACAATAATCGTTTTTTCTGTTTTACGTTTGTAGTCTTTTACCAAAACCCTATTCTCGTTTTGATTAAAAAAACCTTCCTGATTTTTGGTATAACCGCCTTCGTCAATTTTTCTAACAAAGCGGTAAGGATTTCCTGTTTCTTTGTCAAAATAGCTTTCGTAAAGGTCTTCGACCTTAAAGAAAAATTTTGACATTCCTGTTGTATAGCCTTTACCTACAGCATGATGCACTTTTTTGTTGTTTATAGTGGCATCTTTAATTTCAAGGGTTGCGTATCCGGCATTTACAATACCGTAATGAATTCTAAATTTGAAATACTCTCCAGTATCAAAAGCATTTTCTCTTTGAGTATCGAAAGCCAAAGTGGAGAGGATTAATATAGTGAGGATCAATTTTTTCATAGTACAATTTTTACATTTCATTATAAAGATAAATAAATGCAAATTCTATTCCAAATGTACCAAAACAAAAAAACTCAGTCAAGGATGACTGAGTTTTTATGCTATTAACTAACCAAAAAACTATAAATTATGAAATTTATATCAATTCAGAAGGAAACCACCCCTTCTTGATTTGCGAGTGCAAAGATAGATACAAAATCCATAAAAAAAATAGCAAATAGTAAGTTTAACATAACATTTGCATAAAAATCATCATTTTACAGGTAATTTTTTTGCATAATGTAAAAATAATGCATTTTTACAAAGTTCCTCTCAATTCCTGTTCACGCTCAATTGACTCAAACAGAGCTTTAAAGTTCCCTGCGCCAAATCCTTTTGCACCCATTCTTTGAATAATTTCGAAGAAAAGCGTTGGTCTGTCCTGAACAGGCTTTGTAAATATTTGTAAAAGATAGCCATCTTCATCGGCATCGACCATGATTGCTAACTTTTCAATTTCATTTATATCTTCTTTCATCATATCCATGTGAACTCCTAATCTTTCGGGAATTGCCTGATAGTAGGTGTGAGGAGGAGCCGATAAAAATTCTACACCACGTGCTCTTAACTGTGATACTGTTTTAATAATGTCATCTGTAGCAATAGCGATATGCTGAATTCCTGGTCCACCGTAAAAATCTAAATATTCTTCAATCTGCGATTTTTTCTTTCCTTCGGCCGGCTCGTTGATAGGAAATTTGATTCTTCCGTTACCGTTTGACATTACTTTACTCATCAAAGCCGAGTACTCTGTTGTAATTTGCTTGTCATCAAAAGATAAGAAGTTTACAAATCCCATAACGTCTTCGTAAAATTTTACCCACGTATTCATTTCATTCCATCCTACATTTCCGACCATGTGATCGATGTATTTTAATCCGGTTGGTTCTGGGTTATAGTCTGATTTCCATTCTTTATAGCCCGGTAAGAAAACACCATTGTAGTTTTTTCTTTCTACAAAAATATGCACGGTTTCTCCGTAAGTATAAATTCCGGAACGAATAACTTGTCCGAATTCATCTTCTTCTACAGTTGGTTCCATAAAAGAACGTGCGCCACGTTTCATGGTTTCTTCGTATGATTTTGTTGCGTCTTCAACCCAAAGTGCCGCCACTTTTACACCATCACCATGTTTTTTCAAATGTTCGTTGATTGGAGAATCTGCAGTTAAAGGTGTTGTTAAAACAATTCTGATTTTATCTTGTTTTAAAACATAAGATGCTTTGTCTTTTACTCCGGTTTCTAATCCGGCATAAGCCAATGACTGATATCCGAAAGCAGTTTTATAATAATGTGCAGATTGTTTTGCATTCCCTACATAAAATTCTACATAATCTGTTCCTAATAATGGAAGGAAATCCTGTGCTCCTTCAAAGATTTTTTCTAATCCGTATTCTACTGATTTAACTTCTTTACTCATTGTGTTTATTTGTTTAATCGGTTAATCATTTAATGATTGAACCGAAATGTTTTTAAGATTTGTTTTTTACCGCAAAGAGCGCTAAGTAAAAATCGCAAAGTTGATTATAACGATCTTTGCGTAAAGTCCTTGTGAACTTGCGGTTAGATTGAAAGTAAAATTACTCCGTCCATGACTTATAATATTGCCCATCGTCGAGACCCATAGCTTCTTCCGTAACCATAAGCGGCCTGAAGGTATCAACCATCACGGCTAATTCCTGAGTTTCTTTATGACCAATACTGCGCTCCATTGCGCCTGGCGCGGGACCATGCGGAATTCCTTTTGGGTGTAAAGTAATATGTCCCTGCTCGATATTATTACGACTCATAAAATCGCCATCTACATAATACAGAACTTCATCAGAATCTATATTGCTGTGATTGTATGGCGCAGGAATTGCTTTAGGGTGATAATCGTAAAGTCTCGGGCAGAATGAACAAACGACAAAAGTGGCCGTTTCAAAAGTTTGGTGTACCGGTGGCGGCTGGTGTACACGCCCGGTTATAGGTTCAAAATTATGAATTGAAAACCCGTATGGGAAATTATATCCGTCCCAGCCCACAACATCAAAAGGATGAGTAGCATAAACCACTTCGTGAATCATGCCTTCTTTTTTGATTTTAATTAAAAAATCACCTTTTTCGTCATGTGTTTCCAATTCACTTGGCAAAATAAAATCACGCTCGCAAAAAGGAGAATGTTCTAAATGCTGACCAGATTGGTTTTTATATCGTTTTGGAGTATAAAATGGAGAATAGGATTCTACATAAAATAAGCGGTTGTCTTCTGTTTCAAATTCGATTTGATAAATAATACCACGCGGAATAATAAGATAATCACCATATTCAAACGGAATATTTCCAAGCATGGTTCTTAATTTTCCTTTTCCTCTGTGAATGAAAAGCATTTCATCTGCATCGGCATTTTTATAGAAGTAGTTTCGAAGCGATTCTTTTGGTGCGGCCAAACCAATAATGCAGTCTTTATTGATCAGCATTGCTTTTCGGCTGTCCAGAAAGTCGTTTTCGGCTTTTAATTCAAAACCTTTAAACAAAAGTGATTTTATATTTTTACCGATTGCAATTTTTGGTTCAACCGAATAAGAGTTTAGAATTTCCTTAACCTGTGTTGGTCTGTGAACATGATAAGACAGAGATGAATGTCCGTGAAAACCTTCTGTTCCAAATAACTGTTCGTAATAAAATCCACCGTTTGGTTTTTCGAATTGGGTGTGTCTTTTTTGGGGAAAATTCCCAAGTTTATGGTATAGTGGCATGGCTTTTTCAATTAGATAATTTGTAAATTAGATAATTCGAAAATTTGAATTGCAGAGTGAATAATCAGTTCAATTTTTAAATTGACTAACTATCTCAATTCGATAGAGATTTTATTCCGGATTTCTCTTAATAAGAAATTGAAGATACTCTAATAAACCTGTCCAATTTGTTTTCATTATGACAAATGTCGTAATTTTTATTGATCAAAATTACATATTATATTATTTATAACATAAAATATTTGCAAAAAACCAGTTTAAAACATAAAACCTATACTAAACCAAGTAAAGCTTTTTGACAATTCCGGCGACCATGATTGTTTGATTTCGATTGGGCCAATTATGGTTTCTAATCCATAGCCTAATGCATAACCAGAATATTTTGGCATTGAAACCCAGTCGACTGAACTGAAAATATCATCTCCCAGATTGGCGAAATTGGCTGAAATATTAATGTGGTTCTTTTTCAGAATTTCATAATCTATGGTAATATCAGATTTTATAAAACTATTTCCGGCAATACTTAAAAAGTCGTACCCATAAAAATAATTGAAATTGTTGATCTTATTATATCCATATCCTCCTAATATAAAATCGAAAAACGGAACGCTGTCGCTGCCAATATTAAACCCGGCATCGGCACCAATTTTTATAGTGGCTTTTCTAAAGAAGGTTTTAACCAAGGCAATTTCGGCTTTTGCAATTGAGAAAGGTTTGAATTTATTAGTGTAATCTGAAGATGCCATGTAGGTTTGTAAATCTGTAGAGAAATACAATCCTGAACTTGGATAATATTTATCATCAAACGAATCGTATTTTAAGTAAGCAAAAGCACTGAAATAATTACTCTTGTCAATTATGTTTTCAGTATTAGAAAGAGTTGGGGAATTTATTTTTAGGTACTTATATTCTAAACCGCCTCCCATAAGGAACTTTTGTACAAAAATGGTTTGAAAATAAGCCTGATTATTCAAATCCATAAAATCTACATTGATCAAGTTCAGATTTTGATTTTCTGAAAGTAAGCCTCCCAGACTATTTGTAACGTTTCGGTTAAACTGATTTAATCTTGAACGAAAACCAAAGCTGATATTGAAACCATTTTCTACATAATAGTTTAAATCGTATCTAAAATTATCTCCCAAAATGATGTCAAGCGAAGTAACGTCATTTTTTAAGAATGTTTTTTTATGGGTAAGATTTAGTAAAACAGCACTTTTGTAAAGTCCGTCATAATGAAGTCCCAGTTTTAAAAAAGTCTGTGTTGGATTTTCTTTTAAAACCAAATCAAGATCATCTTTCTGACCATCCGGTTCAAGACAATAAGAAATGGTGCTGAAGTTCTGGGTCGCATTTAAATTGTTAATTCCGGTTTTAAGATCGTCATAGGTTATTGTACTTCCGGGTTTGAAACGAAGTTTTCCACGAATGTATTCTTTGGTATAATTGTCTAATTGAGCTGTATTTATTTTTTCAATTTCGAGTGTATCAGAAACCACTTTTAATTTTGGTTTTTTATAAAAGTTATCTTCGTTTACCAATGATTTGATTTTTTCGTAAACGGCAAAAGCAGCTTCTTCTCCTTTGCGGATGATTTCTTCACCTTTATCAAATGAAATTACGCCATAATCACGAATATCCGGTTTTATATAAACATCGGTATCTTTTATTTTGCTTTTCATCTTGTCTATAGACTGAAGATTGGTAATCTGAACCAGGATTCTTGTGGCGTTTTTTAAGTTTTTTCGTTTCATTAAATCATCCTGAACGTCAACACCAATAATGATATCGGCACCAAGATTACGAACTTCCTTTATAGGGTAATTGTTTACCACACCACCATCGACTAATAAATTCCCGTCTATTTCTACCGGGGTAAATAACGATGGAAAAGCAGCACTTGCCATCATAGCCTGCACGAGATTTCCTTTATTAAGCAGGACTTCTTCACCGGTTTCTATATTAGTTCCGATACATAAAAACGGTGTTGGCAGTTTATTAAAATCACGAACGTGGCGTACGTTTCTAGTTAAACTGCTCAGCAAATTGTAATTGTACATTCCTTTTGAAAGTGCTTCCGGAATGCCCACTCTAAACTTGCTGAAAGGTAAAACAATAGCGTATAACTCGTCATTTTTCTTGCCGTAAAAGTTTTTTGATGAACGCGGAATATAGTCGTTTATTAATTCATCGAAATTGGTTTTTTTGAAAATTGAATCAATTTGAGAGGCGTTGTAGCCGGAAGCGTAGAGTCCGCCAATGACAGATCCCATACTTGTACCTCCAATGTAATCAATTTTGATTCCGGCTTCTTCTAAAACTTTTAAAACACCAATGTGCGCAAAACCTTTGGCGCCGCCGCCACTTAATACCAAACCAATTTTAGGTCTTTTTACACTGTCTTTTTTTATCTCTTGAGAAAATGTCTTTTCTGGAGTAAGTAATAAAAATGCAAAAAACACCAGTGTCACGCCCCAGATGGGAATGGAAAACTGCGAGAGAAAAAAGGTTGTTTTTTCCTGCCAAAAAAGAGCGACCCATGAAGCTCCTTTTTTTGGATTGGAAAAAAATCCTTTTGACCGAGTATTTGAAATGGACAGCTGGTTTGGGCGCATAAAAAATAACTAGTTGGTTTTGTAAAAGTCGACAATTTTTTTGGCTTTTGATACTCCTACCACAGCAGATATTTCTTTTTCTGTTGCTAATTTCAATCTTTTAACACTTTTGAAATGTTGTATTAATGTTAGCATGGTTTTCTCGCCAATACCTGGAATACTTTCTACAGATGAATTTAGCGCAGCCTTGCTTCGTTTGTCACGATGAAATGTGATTCCGAATCGATGCGCTTCGTTTCGGAGCTGCTGAATTACTTTCAGAGTTTCTGACTTTTTATCTAAATATAACGGAATCGAATCTCCGGGATAAAAGAGTTCTTCAAGACGTTTTGCAATTCCAATAATCGCAATTTTGCCGCGTAAACCTAATTCGTCAATACTTTTTAATGCTGCCGATAATTGTCCTTTTCCACCGTCAATGATGATTAACTGCGGCAGAGGTTCATTTTCATCTAATAATCTTTTGTAACGACGATACACAATTTCGGTCATCGAAGCAAAATCATCAGGGCCTTCAACCGTTTTTACGTTAAAGTGACGGTAATCTTTTTTGCTTGGTTTCCCGTCTTTAAAAACTACACAGGCAGCAACAGGATTTGTTCCCTGAATGTTGGAGTTATCAAAACATTCGATATGACGAGGTTCAGAAGGAAGGCGTAAATCTTTCTGCATTTGTGCCATGATTCTGTTAGTGTGCCTGTCGGGATCAACGATTTGTAATTGTTTCAGTTGTTCGATTCGGTAGAATTTTGCATTTCGAATCGATAGATCTAAAATCTGTTTTTTATCTCCAAGCTGCGGAACGGTTGTTTTGATGTTTTCGCCCAAATCAATTTCAAACGGAACAATAATTTCTTTTGATAATAAATGAAAACGCTCGCGAAGTTCTACAATTGCCAGCTCTAATAATTCTTCGTCGCTTTCGTCCAGCTTTTTCTTCATTTCTAAAGTATGCGAACGAATTATCGAACCATGTGAAATTTGCAGGAAATTGACATAGGCCGCGCTTTCATCAGAGACAATAGAAAAAACATCAATGTTGGTAATCTTTGGATTTACAATCGTTGATCGTGATTGATAATTTTCGAGAACTTCTATTTTTTCTTTTATTTTCTGTGCTTCTTCAAAACGTAAGTCTTCGGCGTATTTTACCATTAAACGTTTAAAATCTTTCATGCTTTCTTTGAAATTTCCTTTTAGGATTTCACGGATCGCATCGACCTGACGCTGATATTCTTCAAGAGGTTCCAAACCTTCGCACGGACCTTTGCAATTGCCAATATGATATTCGAGACAGACTTTAAATTTGCCTGAATCGATGTTCGATTTGCTTAAATCGTAATTGCAGGTTCGCAGCGGATATAATTCTTTTATTAACTCAAGAATAGTATGTACGGTTTTGAAACTGGTATAAGGGCCAAAATATTCTGAGCCGTCTTTTACCATTCTTCTTGTTGAGAATATTCGGGAAAATGGTTCTTTTTTAATACAAATCCACGGATAACTTTTATCATCACGAAGTAAAACATTATACCTTGGCTGTAGTGTTTTAATTAAATTATTTTCTAACAAAAGGGCATCGCTTTCGGTAGGAACGACGATGTGTTTTATGGTCACAATTTTTCGAACCAAAACATTTGTTTTGGCCGTATCATGAATTTTATTAAAATAGGAGGAAACCCTTTTTTTTAAATTTTTGGCCTTGCCGACATATAAAATTTTCCCGTCTTTATCATAATATTGATACACGCCGGGATTGTCCGGCAAGGTGAGAATTTGAAGATCTAAGGACGGTTTTGACATTCTGTTTTATTTCTGAAGATAGGTGATAAGTGTTTTTAAAAACCGTTTTGATTCCTGAAAAAAAGCTTAACACTGATTTAGTTTCAAATTTACGAAATCAAAAGAATAATTTCTATATTTAGATTTTATAATTCTACATGAAAAATAGTAAGCCCCTGGTTATTTTTGGCGAATCGATTTTGCCGGGAGAACATAAAACCATAAATGTCGAAATAGCGCGATTACACACCACAACCAAACTTAATATTCCTGTAATTGTAAGGCGGTCAAAGCTTGAAGGCCCTGTTGTTTTATTTTCGGCAGGAATTCACGGCGACGAAATTAACGGTGTTGAAGTCGTTAGACAAATCATCAGTAAGAAAATAAACCGTCCGGAAAGAGGAACGATCATTTGTATCCCGATTATCAATATGTATGGTTTTGTCAATAAATCCCGCGAATTTCCTGACGGCCGAGATTTAAACCGTGTTTTTCCGGGAAGTAAAAAAGGGTCGCTAGCAAGCCGATTTGCCTATCATATTGTAGAACAGATTTTGCCCATTATAGATTATGCGGTCGATTTTCATGCCGGCGGAGCAAGCCGCTTTAATGTACCACAGATTCGAATTACCGAAAATAATATGGAGTTGAAATTACTGGCTGATATTTTTAATGCACCCTTCACTTTATATTCCAGAAATATTGGAGGGTCTTTTAGAAATACCTGCGAAAAGGCAAATGTAAAAATGCTGCTTTTTGAAGGAGGAAAATCACTGGATATAAATGATGCCGTAGCTAATGAAGGTGTAAAAGGGGTGAAGCGATTACTGGATTATCTGAATATGCTGGATCCAAAACATATTGTTGAACCGGCCTCAGAATCTTCAATTTATATAAAATATTCGGTTTGGATGCGCGCAAAGTGCTCCGGTTTACTGCATGACTATAATATGGTTGGAAAATTTGTAACCAAAGGAACTATTTTAGCCATTATTACAGATCCGTTTGGAAAGTTTGAACAAAAAGTGAAAGCACCGCACGACGGATATGTCATTAACGCTAATCATTCGCCTATTGTGTATGAAGGCGATGCAATTTATCATATATCTAAAAATTCCCCTGTAAATGCCGACGAGTAAAAAAGAATTACGACTTCATTATAAAAATCTTCGGGCAGTACTTTCTGAAAGTGAGATCGAAGAAAAAAGTCTGGCGATAGCCAATAACTTAATCAAGATGCCTATTTGGGATAGAACCTATTATCACGTTTTTCTTCCGATAGTAGAACAAAAGGAAATCGATACAGAGTTTATTCTGCATTTACTTTCTGGGAAAGATAAAGAAATCGTGATTTCTAAAAGTGATTTTGAAACCAGAGAAATGACACATTTTTTATTGACGGATAATACCAAAATCAAAAAAAACGAATATAATATTCCGGAACCTGTAAACGGACTTCCGGTGTCAACCCAACATATTGATGTTGTTTTTGTACCGCTTCTGGCGTTTGATATATTTGGAAACCGCATTGGTTACGGAAAAGGTTTTTATGATAAATTTTTAGCCAGCTGTAAACCCGAAACGATTAAAATTGGACTTTCTTTCTTCGAATCCGTCGATCAAATCGATGACGTTTTTGAATCTGATGTGAAATTAGATTATTGCGTTACGCCTGAAAAAATATATCAATTTTAATTTTTTTTTTTGCCAGAGATTAAATGATTAATCTCTGGCAAAAAAGATATTAAAAAAGACGCACTGCAGTGCGCCTCTAACATTTTTCATATCACTTATATGGTATTAATCAAATCGTGAAATAAACATTATTTTTCGGTATAAAATATTTAACAGGAATCTTGGCATTAAATTTGGATTGCGGAAAATTGCAGATAATTTTAAGTACATCCGGAATGCTGATTATTATTTGAGAAAAAAAATCAAATTACTAATTCCTAAAATTTATTTTAAATGAAAAATAAAGCCTTTTATTTCTTAGCATTCCTTTTTCTTGTTTTGGCAAGTTGTAAAAAACAAGATGCCTCAGCTATTGAAGCAATGGATATGACTGTTGTTGCAACGACGGATGAAATTCCCGAAGAAAATATTTCAGACCCCAATACTGAAAGTTATGCCGGACTTGAAGAAAATCCTTTTGAGTCTCCAAAAAAATCTCCTCTTTCTACTTTTTCCATAGATGTCGATAATGCTTCTTATACCAATATTCGCCGATTTATCAATGAAGGCCAAAAGGTTCCAAAAGATGCCGTTCGCATCGAAGAAATGATGAACTTCTTTAAATACAAATATCCACAGCCTGAAGGACAAAATCCGTTTTCTATCAATACCGAAGTAAGCGACAGTCCGTGGAATAAAAATTCTCAGTTATTAAAAATAGGTTTACAGGGAAAAAACATTCCGATGACAAATCTTCCGCCCTCAAACCTTGTTTTTTTAATTGACGTTTCGGGCTCAATGGATGAACCTAATAAATTGCCGTTGTTAAAAGAATCAATGAAGATTTTGGTAAAAGAACTTCGTTCGCAGGATAAAGTTTCGATTGTCGTTTATGCTGGTTCTGCCGGAGTAGTTTTATCCCCAACTTCCGGTGATGAAAAAGACGAAATTATGGATGCTTTTGACGATTTGCATGCAGGTGGAAGCACAGCCGGCGGAGAAGGAATTGAACTGGCGTATAAACTGGCGCAGGAAAATTTCATTAAAGAAGGAAATAATCGAGTTGTAATTGCAACAGACGGTGATTTTAATGTTGGCTCATCATCAGATTCTGATATGGAGAAACTTATTGAAGAGAAACGAAAATCAGGCGTGTTTCTAACCGTTTTAGGTTTTGGAATGGGGAATTACAAAGACAGCAAAATGGAAATCCTTGCCGATAAAGGAAACGGAAATTATGCATACATAGACAACATTCAGGAAGCGAACCGATTTTTAGGTAAAGAATTTAAAGGATCAATGTTTGCCATTGCAAAAGATGTGAAGATTCAGATTGAATTCAACCCAAAACACGTTCAGGCGTATCGCTTAATTGGTTATGAAAACCGAAGATTAAAAGATGAAGATTTTAAAAATGATGCCGTTGACGCTGGAGAATTAGGAAGCGGACATACCGTGACGGCGCTTTATGAAATTATTCCAACTGGTGTTGAAAGCGATTATGTTCCGTCTGATTTAAAATATACAAAGGTCAAAACGGATGAATCTGATTACAGTGATGAATTGGCAACAATTAAATTCCGTTACAAAAAGCCCGATGGTGATAAAAGTATTGAGATCGTTAATACAATTCCAAACAAAAAAGTGACGCTTGAAAGCAGTTCATCAGACTTTAAATTTACAACTGCAGTTGCCTGGTTTGGATTGAAATTAAGAGATTCAAAATTCATTGCAAATTCAACAAGTGCCGATATTAAGAAATTAGCCAAAAGTGGTTTAGCAAATGACGACGAAGGTTACAGAGCAGAGTTTGTTAGATTAGTTGATGCGGTAAACTAATTTGAAACCAAAAAAGAAAATCCCAAATTCCAATAAATGCTTTGGAGTTTGGGATTTTTTTATTTGAATTGTTTAAACTTTATTTTACCTCTTTAATTGTCGAAGCATCGATCCAGCCTTCCTGGCCGTCTGTCAGCTCTATTTTTTTCCATTTTCCAACAGTTTCCATAACATATACTTTAGCGCCTTCATGCAGTAAAATTACGGCAGCTCCTGCTTTTTGGGGCTCGCTTCTAACTTCGCTTAATTCTGCAAAAACTATAGCCGGACGATCGTTGTCAAAATGGTTTTTTTCAGACATTCCTGCCGAAACGCTTAATACTAATGCAACCAGCAAAACAAACATTCCGACGAAATAGATTCTTTTGGTAAGGGTAAGCTGAGAAAAATAATAACCAATAAAACTCAACAGAAACAAAAAGGCAATGGCAACAGAAATTTTTGCCCATTGATTATAGTCAAAAATTCCGGTAAAGTTTTGAATTAGTTTTGCAAAACCTACTTTTGGAACTTCCTTGATCTCGTCGATAGTTAGTTTTTTGGCAAATTTAAGGTTGTTTAAAGTCTCCGGATCATTTGGTTTTAATACCAATGCTTTTTCATAATTATAAATAGAAGGAGCAACTTTATTTAGTTTATAATAACTGTTTGCCAGATTAAAATACAACTCTGCAGACTGCTGTTTGTTTTCTTTAATAATATCTTCATAAACCTGAACAGCTTCCTGATATTGTCCCTTTTGGTACAAAGCATTTCCTTTTTCAAAGCTGCTTTGAGCAAAGAAAACCTGCGAGATTAATAAAAAGAGATATAATATATTTTTCATTAGTATTTTGTTAAACCCGAACGGTTTTAAAAGCCTGTCGGGTTTGATTTTAAGTTAAAAACTAAACGATTTGTTTTTCTAATTCGGATATAATTAAAACAGCTTTATCATAATCCTGCTGAATCGAAGCACTTGATGCCGGAGCATAACGGGCAAATTCGCAGTTTTCTGTCAGATTAATAAAATTATGAACCGTTTCTGGGTTTGAATTTCTTGATAAAAGCAGTTCCTGAATATTGTCTTTACTCATTTCTGAAGTTTCAATATGCAGTTTTGCTTTCAGGAAATTATGCATTGCTTTTTCAAGAGCAATATAAAACGCTTCTTTGTTATTAAGCTGTTTTTTAGCCTGCGATAGATATTTCTTCGCAAGCTTATTGTTCATTCTAATTCTGTTTCCGGTTACGTCACTGTCTATTGCTTCTTTTTTCTTCTTAGCTAAAATAATAATCGGAATAATAGCAAAAGGGAAAAACAATAGAGCATAATATAAATCTGAACCATAAAAATCATCTTTAGCAATTGATGTTAAAGTGGTTTTTGGCTTAATATATTTAAATTGTTCTGTTTTTGTAACTACATTTTTAGCTGCTGTCGAAGGATTTGCTTCTGCCAAAGTAGGGCCGTCTAAAACATCCACCATAATTTCAGGCGAAGTAATCGTTTTATAAGATCCCGTATTCAGATCAAAATAAGAGAACGACATTGGCTTAATGGCATATTTTCCTTTGTATTGCGGAATAATAGTGTATTTATCTGTAATTTTTCCAGACATTCCAGCCAATGAAGTTGTTACTTTTTCATCGTGAACCGGATCGTACATTTCTAACGCATTTGGAACAACAGGTTTTGGTAAAGTAAACAATTTCATGTTTCCTGTTCCCGAGGCGCTGACAAGTAAATCCAGACCTTCACCGCTTTTTAATGTTGTTCTCGATGGAGTAACCGTAAAATTAAATTTACCAACTGCACCAGTGAAACCTTCTGGTTTTCCGGTTTCCGGAAGCGGCTTAACATTTATCGATCTGGCTCCTGTTGTTACAATTTTATTATCTTCAGTAATAATCATTTGACCAAACATATCACGTCGATTTGTTGGCAATTGAACTCCAATATCTAATGAAAAAGGTTCAATAGTAAGTATTCCTGATTTTTGAGGATAAAGGATTGTTTTCTTTAGTACCACAAAATGGCATCTCTGACCTTGAAAACTTCCTTCTTCCATTACCAATTGTTTGATGTCGATGTTCTGATTCCAGAAATCGTTGTACTTAGGTTTTGCAAGTTCTCTAAATCCTGTAACTCCAATTTCATTAAAATACAGTTTGTAAACAACTGTAATAGGTTCGTTTACATACGGATTCTTTTTAGAAACCTCTGCAACCAATTGTAGTAATTCGTTTCCATATCCGCCGCCGCCTTGTTGTCGAGGGTCATTAGGATCTCGTTCCTGCGCAACAGCATTGGTTACCGTAACTTTTATTGGTGTAGTTTTATAGATCTGGCCATTATATTCTATTGCCGCTTGTTTAATTGTAAGAGATCCTTTTTTTTCAGGCTGCAGAATATAAGAGTATATTTTTTGAAAAGAGCTTCGGCCGTTTATCCAGGATTGACTTACCTGCTGGCTTGGTCCGCCTACAATCTTGAATCCTTCAAATGAAGGCTGGTCAAAATTATCTCCATCAACATTCATGACGAAATCAATACGAAGTCTTTCGTTAAGTCCAAGTGTGTTTTTGCTTACTCTGGCTTCAAATTGAACTTGAGCCATAAGTCCTTGAAAAGTGAATAGTAATAGAATTAAATATCTTTTCATTTAAATTTTGATCATTGTTTGTTTAACTGTTAAATCGTTTATCCGTTTAATCGTTTAGTATATAAACAATTTAATAACGATTAAACGATTCAACTTATTTTACCAGTCTTTCTCCGGTTTTTTAGGATTTCCTTTTACTTTTTGTGCGTTTACTTTATCTTGAATTTTCTTTTCTTCGTTGTTTACAGCATCTAATAAATTCTGAACACGTTCTTTTGAAATTCCGCCAGGCATTGGTTTTGGTTCTCCGTTATTATCAGACTTATCGTCTTTCTTCGGATCATTTTTACCGTCTTTTTTGTCCTTGTCTTTATCGCCTTTATCGTCTTTTTTATCCTTATCCTTGTTCTGATCTTTATTTTTATCCTTGTCCTTATCTTTGTCTTTATTTTTATCCTTGTCTTTGTCCTTGTCCTTATTCTTGTCTTTGTTTTGATCGTTTTTAGGAGGGTTTTCTTTTAGTTTTTGCTTGGCATAAGCATAGTTGTAACGCGTTTCATCATCAGTTGGATCGTTACGTAATGCTTCTTTATAAGCCTCAACCGCCTGCGTATAATCTTTCTCTTTCATGAAAGTGTTTCCAAGATTATGGTATGCTTTATGCTTTTCAGGTCTTGTTTTGGCATTCTTTATAGCATTTGCGTAAGCGTATTTAGCTTCAGAAGCCTGATTTTGTCTGTAAATCGTGTTCCCCAAATTGTATGAAGCAGTTGCGCGCTTTGGAAATTTTGATGCCGAAATTCTATAGTTTGCTTCTGCATCTACAAATTTATTCTGCTTATATTCTTCATTGGCACCAGGCAATATTTTGTCTTTTTCCTGAGCAGAAACTGCAAAAGAAAGCGTTAGTAAAATATAAAGAAGTAAATTTTTCATTCTATTATTTTTATTTTTTGTTCCGAGTTTAAGCGGATCTTTATTTCTTTTCGTTGAATAAATTCAACTCTTTAATCCAATTTGTTTTTCGTTCTAAAAGAAAAATATCTACAAACAACAGTAAGAAACCAAACCCAAGAAACCATTGAAACTGCGATTGAAAATCGGCCATTTGTGTTGATTCAAATTCGGTTTTTTGAATGTTATTCAGGGCATTTTTAATGTATTCTAAAACTTCTTTAGTATTTCCGCCGTAAACATAACCGCCTTTTGTGGCTTTTGCAATAGTTTTTAATCCTTCCTGGTTTAATTTTGTAATAACAGTCTGCCCATTTTGATCTTTTTGATAATTTCTTACCACGCCATTTTCTTTTAAAGGAATTGTTGCTCCTTTTTCTGTTCCAACACCTATTGTAATGATTTTCATTCCCAGTTTATTAGCTTCTTCTGCGGCAGAAGACGCCCCTTCAGAATGATCTTCACCATCCGAGATTAAAATCAAAAGCTTACTTGTTTTGCTTTTCTCATCAAAATAAGTGGCTGATAATCGGATAGCTTCATCCAAAGAGGTTCCCTGAGAGGAAACCATATCCGGGCTCATACTTTGCAGGAACATTTTGGCAACACTGTAATCTGATGTAATTGGCAATACCGGAAAAGCACTTCCTGCATAAGCAACAATTCCAATTCGGTCATTTCCGAGCGAATTAATAATCTGCGAAACCAATTGTTTACTTTTATCTAGACGACTTGGCGCCACATCTTCGGCCAGCATACTTTTAGAAACGTCAACAGCAAAAACAATATCAATACCTTCTCGTTTTACCGTCTCCATTTTCGTTCCTATTTTCGGATTTACCAATCCGATAATCAAACAGGCCAAAGCTAATAGTAAAACAGATAATTTTAAGACAGGTTTAAAAACAGATCTTTCCGGACTCAGTTTTTTTACCATTTCTAAATCACCAAATTCACGTTGTTTTTTTCTTTTCCAATACATATTGAAAAGGAAAATGCACACCACAATTGGGAGTAATAATAATAGATATAAATATTTTTTTTCGTCTAATTCCATTTTTTAATTCTAGTTCTCAATCGCAGTTTTCAATCGCAGTTTCAGCTGTAAACTGTAAACTTTGACTGCGACTAAAATATTAAATAAAGCTTCTATAAACCGTATTTCTTAAACCAAGTTCCAGCAATAATAAAAATACTGCGAGTAAAACAAATCCTCTGTATTTTTCGTCGTAATCGTAGAATTTTAATTCTTGTATTTCTGTTGTTTCTAATTTATTAATTGCGCTGTATATTTCGGCTAATCTATCGTTGCTTGTGGCTCTAAAGTATGTTCCATCTGTTTTATGGGCAATACTTTTCATTAACTTCTCGTCAATTTCAACTTTCTGCATTTTGAATAAGAAACCTCCGTTTGGTGCATATGCATAAGGAGATTCAGCCATTCCGTTTGTTCCAATACCAATTGTATACACTTTTATTCCGTATTGTTTGGCAATGTCTGCAGCTGTTTCCGGTTCAATAAAACCGGCATTGTTAACCCCGTCTGTCATTAAAATAACAACTCGGCTTTTTGCTTTACTGTCTTTTAGACGGTTTACAGCCGTGGCTAATCCCATCCCAATTCCGGTTCCGTCTTGTAAAACGGTATCGTATCTAATTCCTTTTATGGCTTCCAGAATAATTGGTTTGTCGCTTGTAACCGGCGTTTTGGTATAAGCTTCAGAAGCGTATAAAACCAGACCAATTCTATCATTTGGTCTTTCTCCAACGAAATCCGCGGCAACTCTTTTTAAAGCCTCCATACGGTTAGGTTTTAAATCTTTTGCCAGCATACTTCCAGAAACGTCAATTGCCATTACAATATCAATTCCTTTTGTTGTTTTGGTCTGATTACTAATATCAACTGTTCTTGGTCTTGCTAAAGCGATAATTAATGAACTTAAAGCTATAATTCTAAAAACGTATAAGCAGGGTTTTAATTTGGTTAAGAGTGACTGACTGTTTTTAAAACCTGCGGTCGAACTCATTTTTAATGTAGCCGACTGCTGGTTTCTTTTCCAGAAAAACCAAGCGATTGCAATGGGAATCAAAAGAAACAACCAAAAGAATTCCGGATTTAAAAAAGTGATCTTATTATTCATTAGTTACTTGCTTTTTTAAGTTCAACAGAATTTAAAATTCGGGTTGTGATGTCGTTCGCATAAGTATCACCTTCTTCATGCAAAATAATAATTTGCTGTAATCCCTGATCTTGTTTAAAAAGAAGGATTTCGTAATACGCTTTTGTACTTGTTTTAGTGTTAGGATTTAAAATGCTCATTGTTCCGTAACCTTTTATTCCCTGGATACCTTGGTTGGTTTGGAAATCTTCCTGTTTTACAATGATATTTTGCCCGCCTTGAAGTTCGATTACTTTTAAACTTCCTTCTAAAGCTTTTGATAAATCAATTTCAGTTGGATTTTTAAATTTAGTGGTAGAAACTGCCACATAAAAATTATCAATCATACTGCCGTATGCAAAAAGCTGCATTTCTTTTATCAGGGCCATTGTTTCTTTTGGAAGTGCTTTTAAAGCATCCATACGTTTCAAAACTTTTGGAGTTTCAATTATAACGCCTGGATTTCCGTATTCACTTTTTACCCATTCTCCTTCTAATAATTCTTTAGACGGATGGCCTATAAGATTGTCTTTTACGTAGGCAAAACCTTTTGTTGCAATAAAATAAGTAGCTGTAGCCAATAATAAGAATACAGCTGAACCTGCTGTAATTGCGATTCGTTTGTTTCTTTGTTTCTTTAATTGAAGCTGAATCTGTTTTTGTTTTTGGGCTTCGTTTAATAATTGATCTTCTGCTTCTTCCGGAACTTCGGTAGGAATGGCATTGTCAAGGGTTAAAATTACTTTCTGAATTTTATTTCTGTCTTCAGTGATTTCAAAATCCAAAGGTTTAGATTTTGCGAATTTTACTAAATCGGCCTGACGTAAAACACGTTCCAGATTCTCAACCGTTTCTGGCGTTAAAGTCATTTTCTTTTTAGTCGAAGCTGTTCTGATGGCCTGAATCAATTCAGAAGTTGTGCTTTCCATTGCAGGAATATGAATCGCTTCTTCGATATAATTACGGGCAATATCCGTTAGTTCGCTGTAATATTCTTTAATTTCTCCTTTTTGAACTAATTCTTTTTGTTCTAAATTGTTCAATAAGCTCGTTGCTTTTTCTATTGGCGTTTTATAAACTTCTTCTTCGATTTTCTTTTTCTGGTGTTTTTTAACATACCAGTAAATGAAAGCCCCAATTCCTAAAATAATAACCAAAGCCAAAATGTATTTCCACCAATCACCAATACCGCCATCTGCAGCGGTAATGTCTTTAATGTCGTACATTTTTTGCTGTAAAGTATCTACTTTAACATTGGCAACTTCTACACGAATAGAATCTGATAAATAAGGTTTCTTGTCAATAAGAATCTGAACACTTGGAATTACATATCTTCCTGAATCAAATTGTGTTAAGCCATATTTTTTAATTAATTCATAAGTATCGTTTTTCTTTACGGTGTCAACCGGATAGGATTGAATTACTTCAAGGGCTCCAAATCTTTTTAGTTTTGGAAAAACAACTTTAGAATTAGCATTTACAACCGTTTTAAGTGTAAGCTTAAATTCGGCGCCAATTTTATTTTTTGTAGTATCAATACTTGTTTCGACTTGTTTTTGCTGTGCAAAAACAACCGATGAAAGCAAAAATAAAAATATGTAAAACTTTAATTTCATTATGATTAACGATTGAAGATTAACGATTTTTGATTTCAGATTTATGTGAAACTTAAATGTTTAATCTTTGTTCTTTATTTATGAATTATTTTTTGATGTTTTGATACTTGAGACAAAAATTGAGATTAATTGATTGGCTTCTGTTTTTGCTCGTATTAAACTTTCCTGATCTGTTGAAAGGTTTGCTTTTTCTATTATTTTTAAACAAACAAATGTTTCTCTTAATTCTTTCAGGCAGATTCCCATTTTATGAATAAAATCCTTTTTACTTTCTGCACTTTGCGCCTCACCATAATTTAAAGCAGGCGATGTACTTGAACGAGTGATTTGCCCTAATAAATGATTTCCAGCGTAATTTTTTTCAAATGTAATTGTTAGTAATATTATACTCGCAGCAAAATCAATCAATCTATTTTCTAATTCTTGTTTAGTCATTCCTTAATTCTTCCTTTAACCATAAATCATGCACATCATAAATCGAAAATCGTTAATCAAATATCAAAAATCTTTACCTTGATTTGAAATAACCTAATAATTTGGTTACGTAATTTTCATCGACTCTTGTGTTTACAATTCCTGCACCAGATTTACGAAATGTATCTTTGAAATAATTGACTCTTTCCTGATAATGTTTTTCGTAATTCATGCGCACTGTTTTTGAACCCGTATCAACTAACTGCGTTTTTCCGGTTTCGGCATCAAGCATGGTTACCATTCCTAAATTCGGGATTTTTTCTTCGCGAATATCGTACACACGAACACCTGTAAGGTCATGTTTTTTAGAAGCAATTTTTAAAGTCTGCTCATAATCTTCGGACATAAAATCTGAAATCATAAAAACAATTGCTTTCTTTTTTTGAGTTCCTGATAAAAATTTTAAAGCCTGAGCCACATCTGTTTTTTGACTTTTTGGTTCAAATTCGATCAATTCACGAATGATTCTTAAAACATGCGAACGGCCTTTTTTGGGCGGAATATATAATTCGACATTATCAGAAAATAAGATTAATCCAATCTTATCATTATTTTGTGTAGCCGAAAAAGCCATCGTTGCCGCAATTTCGGTTACGATGTCTTTTTTAAACTGACTTTTTGAGCCAAAACCTTCAGAACCCGAAATATCAACCATTAAAACCATGGTCAATTCTCGTTCTTCTTCAAAAACTTTTACGTGGGCTTCGTTGTAGCGTGCGGTTACATTCCAATCGATGTTACGAATATCATCGCCATATTGGTATTGACGCACCTCGCTGAAAGTCATCCCGCGCCCTTTAAATGAAGAATGGTATTCTCCCGAAAAGATATGATTGCTCAGTCTTTTGGTTTTGATCTCTATTTTCCGTACTTTTTTTAAAAGCTCTTTTGTATCCATTTTTTGTTTGGTTTATGGTTTATGGTTGTTGGTTGACGGCGAATGTACCATCAACAAAAAACTATCAACCATCAACTTTTTAAGGTACTTCAATCTCGTTTACGATTTTGTTGATAATGTCTACAGAAGTAATATTTTCGGCTTCAGCCTCATATGTTATCCCAACTCTGTGACGTAAAACATCATGTACAACGGCACGAACATCTTCAGGAATTACATAACCGCGGCGTTTGATAAAAGCGTAACATTTTGCAGCATTTGCTAAATTGATACTTCCACGCGGCGATGCTCCAAAGCTGATAAGAGGTTTTAAGTCGGCCAATTTGTATTTTTCTGGATAACGGGTAGCAAAGATGATATCTAAGATATATTTTTCGATTTTTTCATCCATATAAACTTCACGAACAGCTTCCTGTGCACGTAAAATCTGTTCTACCGAAACTACAGGATTTACTTTTTCATAAGATCCTTTTAAGTTTTGGCGAATTACAAAACGCTCTTCGTCAATTTTTGGATAATCAATTACCGTTTTTAACATGAAACGGTCAACCTGCGCTTCAGGAAGCTGGTATGTTCCTTCTTGTTCAACAGGGTTTTGAGTTGCAAGAACTAAAAACGGACGATCAAGTTTGAAAGTAGTGTCGCCAATTGTTACTTGTTTTTCCTGCATTGCCTCTAAAAGTGCTGACTGAACCTTTGCAGGAGCACGGTTAATCTCATCGGCAAGTACGAAATTGGCAAAAATAGGTCCTTTTTTAATTGAGAATTCGTTTGCTTTGATGTTGTAAATCATTGTTCCGATGACATCGGCAGGTAATAAATCAGGCGTAAACTGAATACGGCTAAAAGAACCCTGAACCGCTTGTGACAAAGTATTAATGGCTAATGTTTTTGCTAAACCAGGAACACCTTCCAGTAAAATATGCCCTTGTCCCAAAAGACCAATTAATAAACGCTCGACCATATGTTTTTGGCCCACAATAACTTTGTTCATTTCCATTGTAAGAAGGTCTATAAAAGCACTTTCTCTTTCAATTTTTTCATTTATCGCTCTAATGTCTAAAGTCGTTGTATTTTCTTCCATATAAATATTTTTATAACCTTGATTTGTACGCCTGTTTTTTGAGAGTGCAAATTGACTATTTTTTGAGAAGTAAGATGTTAAAGAATGGTTAAAACTTCGACCAATCATCTAATTTTAAGGACGAATTGTGAATCTATTTTTATATTTTTAAGAACTTTGATGGATATGTTTGCAAAAAGCATATTTATTACCAAAAATAACGCAATAAAACCATGAGTAAAACAGCATTATCGCCTATAATTTCGGGCACTATGAATTGGGGTGTTTGGGATAAAAACCTTACGCCAAAAGAAATGGAAAACCTGATACAAATTTGTATCGAAAACAAAATTACAACTTTTGACCACGCCGATATTTACGGTGATTATACTACCGAAGCCGACTTTGGTAAGGCATTCAAAGCCAGCAAGATTTCGCGTGAAAAACTACAATTAATTACCAAATGCGGGATTCAGCTGGTAACTGAAAGTCGTAATAACAAAATTAAACATTACGATTATTCTAAAGATTACATTATTTGGTCTGTTGAAGAATCTTTAAAGAAACTTAAAACAGATTATGTTGATGTTTTTTTATTACATAGGCCAAGTCCGTTAATGCAGGCAGATGAAATTGCTGAGGCAGTTGAAAAATTAAAAGCGGATGGAAAAATTTTAGACTTTGGACTTTCTAATTTTACAAGTTCTCAAACAGAATTAATTCGTCAAAAAACCGAAGTAAGTTATAATCAGGTACAATTTTCGGCAACTCACTATGAGCCAATGATCGACGGAAGTTTAGATTATATGCAGACAAACGGAATACGCCCATTATCATGGAATCCGCTTGGGACTGTTTTTAGAGAAGATACCAAGAAAACACGACGCTTGAAAAAATTATTCTCGACTTTACTGGAAAAATATCATCTGGGAGCGGACACACTTTTATTGTCCTGGATTTTAAAACATCCTGCAAACGTTATTCCAATTGCCGGAACTGTTAACGTTGCCAGAATTCAGTCTTTAGCAAAAGCGGTTGAATTAGAAATGGACAAGGAAGACTGGTTTGCCATCTGGACAGAAAGTATGGGCGACGACGTTGCTTAATTTTTAGTTGGAAAAAATATAGCCGCAGATTAAGAGATTAATACGATTTTAAATCTGGGAGAATCATTTAATCTGTGGCAAAAAAAATAAAAATATAGAATGAAAAAAACAGTTTTAATTACTGGAGCCACAAGCGGAATTGGAAAAGCAGCTGCACAGATTTTGGCAAAAAACAATTTTAAAGTTATTCTCTGCGGAAGACGTAAAGATCGTTTAGAAGAGCTGGAAAAAGAACTTTCTGCTTTTACCGAAGTGCATTCGCTTTCTTTTGATGTTCGTGATAAGAATGATGTTTTAGAGAAAATTGAAAATCTTCCGGATGCATTTTCAGATATTGATGTTTTAATTAATAATGCCGGAAATGCGCACGGGTTAGATCCTATTCAAACAGGAGATTTAGACGATTGGGATGCCATGATCGATATTAATGTAAAAGGGCTTTTATATGTTTCGAAAGCGGTGATTCCGAAAATGACGGCTAAAAATTCCGGACATATTATCAATATTGGTTCAACTGCAGCTAAAGAAGTGTATCCGAACGGAAATGTGTATTGCGGTACAAAACATGCCGTAGATGCAATTACAGCCGGAATGCGTATAGATTTAAATCCATTTGGAATTCGTGTAGGTGCCATTCATCCCGGAATGGTGGCAACAGAATTCAGTGAAGTGCGTTTTAAAGGTGATACAGAGAGGGCTTCAAATGTTTATAAAGGATTTGATCCGCTTCAGGCAGAAGATATTGCCGATATTATTCACTTCGTGGTTTCAAGACCTTATCATGTAAATATTGCTGATTTGGTTGTAATGAGTACAGCGCAGGCATCTTCGACAATTGTAAAAAGAGACTAACTTAGATTTTTAGACTAACTTAGACTTCTTAGATTTGAAGTTTGTTATAGTTTGAAATCTAAGAAGTCTAGAATCTAAGAAGTCTAAATAATCTGAAAAAAGAATGATTAATAAACGCCTTTTAATAAAAAATTTACTTGCTCATAATGACGAGAGCAGTTTTTATGATAAAAAAAGGCAGTTGAATTTGCATTCGAGAGAAGGCAAAGCGAAGTTTCTCAAACACATTTGTGCGCTTTCCAATTCAAATCCGGCTAATAATTCTTATATCGTTGTTGGAGTAGAAGATCAGGATAATGAGATCGTAGGCGACGATTTCTTTGACGACAGCCGAATCCAGAATCTCGTAAATGCTTTTTTAGAAAATCCTCCAAAAATTCAATACGAAAATGTACCATTTCCAAATCTTCCAAAAGACAAAGTAATTGGTTTGGTTACAATTAAACCTAAAAGTCAGGTTTCTTATTTCAAGAAAGGAATTCACACTATTATTGCCAACAGTGTTTTTGTGCGGAGAGGCAGTAATTCTATTCCGGTTGAAGGAGAAATTGAAAAAAATTATCAAAATACCGAAACCGTAATCGGGATTGAAAATAGTTCCAGAAACAGTATTCAGTATACGCTGGACGGCGTTATCGATTTTATGAATTTCAGGCATAAAGACATGTCGCCCAAATACCATGTTTTTAAGGAATTGTTTGTGATCTGCTGGGCCGGAGTTCCAAAAAAGTCAAGAGATAAAACCTTTTTATCCCGTGTAGACATTGAGTTAATCAACGAGCAGGTAAAGCTTTTTTACTCGTCTCAGGATGTGGTTACGATTTTTTATAATGATGATAGTTTTACAATTACAGAATATATCCCCCTTGGACTAAACGACAAAACAAGTTATTATCCTCTGGAAGAACAAACAATTCATTTCTTCGATAATGGATATTATAAAATTGATCGTCAGATACTTTTTCAACCTCCTGAATTTAATCGGAAAATGCTATTTCATATTTATAATTCGAATATGGCATTACTTCAAAAACTACAAAAAGGAATTTCTTTATCTGAACGTGAATTAAAAGATCTTGAAAATCTGCCTTCAACTTTTATGATCTGCTATTTGAATGGTTTTGATGATGCCAAACAAAAATTAATTGATGCTAAATTGCTTTTAAAGCCTTTCGGGCAGGCATATTTATCTTTTAAAGAAGCTTTGAGGGTTTTGAGGAAGATGAAGTATGATGTGCAATAAAGGTTTAGAGGTTGTAAGTGACAAAGGTTCAAAGGTTTTTTGTAGAAACGCTTATGTATAGATGCACCGAATTGCTCTAACCAATACTGAAATTATCTATTTAAACTTTAAATATTTACTCACTTTATCATAAGGAAATACAATCTCTTTTGGCCCGTCGGCGTAAGATGCGGCTTCGTATGAGTTGTAATATAAAAGCAATCCTTCAGATGTATAAAAAATATTTTGAGGCAGTTGAAATTTATCATTTTCAAACATTAAACCTGTTGCATTAATGTTGGCTTTTTCGGGAATATGATATTTGGCTCTGAATTCCTTTTCGGCGAAAGCCTTAAATTCTTTTTCGTTTTTAAATAATTGATTGTTTAAAATGGTTTTACCTGTTTTACGATGAAATAATAATGATCGAAAACCCTGATAACCATGAGCGCCTCCGGTAAAAGTATAGTGGTCTAATTTAATGTTTACGATCTGATCTGAGTCAAATTCGACATTTCCGGTTATTTTTCCTTCCCAGCCAAAAGTATCATTGGGGAATTTTTTATGCATTTCTTCATAAGACGCAATAAAAGATTTAGACAAAGATTTGTAATCATTGACTTTTGTAGAATCTTCACCGAAGTAAACAATCTCTTTTACAACAGCGAAAACTTTTTTATTAATGCTGTCTGCAACGACAGGAATTTTTTTCGCAATAGGTATATCTATAGTAATTTTTGGGCAGTCAGTTTCGCACGGAATCGTTGATTTTTCTTCAAACGTTTCATTTTCAAATGAAAGCTCTTTGTTGCAACTTGTAAAAATCAAACACAGAAAGACTAAAAATGTATAATGTTTCATATCAAAAAGTGTTA
This sequence comes from Flavobacterium johnsoniae, assembly GCF_001879205.1. GTDB lineage: Bacteria > Bacteroidota > Bacteroidia > Flavobacteriales > Flavobacteriaceae > Flavobacterium > Flavobacterium johnsoniae_A. The sequence continues at coordinate 533,392 of NZ_MLFK01000002.1, read as the reverse complement.
ATTATATACAAAGGTAAGAAGTTGTGTCAGGATAAAATAAATTAAGCGGTAAATTTGTACAGATATTAAGTGTTTAAAATTTGTAATTATATGAAATTCAATACAAAAGTAATACATGGTGGTCAGCATCATGATCCAAGTACAGGAGCTGTTATGCCTCCTGTATATCAAACTTCGACTTTTATTCAGACAAGTCCGGGTAAACCCTTGGCGGATTATGAATACAGCAGAGCGTCGAACCCAACTCGTACAGCTTTAGAAGAAGCCTTAGCAAGTATTGAAAACGGTAAACGCGGCTTAGCTTTTTCTTCTGGTTTAGCGGCTACAGATTGTATTTTGAGATCATTTAAAGCAGGTGATGAAGTTATTGCTATGGATGATTTATATGGTGGAACTTACCGTATGTTTTCAAGGATTTATAAAGATTCAGGAATTAAATTTCATTTTGTTGATATGACAGATATCGCAAAACTGAAATCTTTAATTAATGAAAATACAAAATTGGTCTGGGTGGAGACACCAACCAATCCGTTAATGAAATTGGCTGACATTGCAGAAGTTGCCAAAATTACAAAAGAGCATAAAATATGGTTTGCTGTAGATAATACTTTTGCTACGCCATATTTGCAAAAACCACTTGATTTGGGTGCTGACATTGTTATGCATTCGGCTACAAAATATTTAGGAGGACATTCTGATGTTATCGCTGGAGCTTTAGTTGTAAAAGATGAAGCTTTGGGAGAACAATTGCATTTTCAGCAATTTGCAACCGGCGCAACTTTAGGTCCAATGGATAGCTTTTTGGTTTTAAGAGGAATCAAAACACTTGCACTGCGCGTTCAGAGACATTGCGAAAACGGAGAGAAAGTGGTAGAATATTTGAGTAAACATCCAAAAATAAATACAGTTTATTATCCTGGATTAGAAAGTCATCCGTTTCATGAAATTGCAAAAAAGCAAATGAAAGCATTTGGCGGAATGGTTTCTTTTACTTTCAAATCAGGTAAAAAAGAAGATTCGATTGCATTTTTAGAGAAACTAAAAGTATTTACTCTGGCAGAATCTTTAGGCGGAGTAGAATCATTAGCGAATCATCCGGCTTTAATGACACATGCATCTATTCCTGCAGATAAAAGAGCAGAAGTAGGTATTACAGATGATTTAGTTCGATTAAGCGTTGGAATTGAAGATGCCGAGGATTTAATCGCAGATTTAGAACAAGCTTTGGCTTAAAATTAAAATAAAAAAAATCCCAAATTTCAATTTTTATGAAATTTGGGATTTTTTTATTTTGAAATATTTTTAGAATTCTAAGTAGTAAATGTATCCTACATTAAGCCATACTTGCGAATCGTTTCTTTTGTTTTCTTTGTAAAGGTCTTTGTTTGGGTTAAGTCCATCTACCCAGTCAGAAGCGTAACCTTGATAACGTACTTCGACCATCAAATCGCTCATTGGGGCAATTTTTAGATGACCTCCAATACCAAGTGTTCCTGATAAAACTACTCCGTTTTCACTTGAGAAACCATGCTGACGTCCATCTGAAGGAGTTAAGTATTTTGGAAAAGTGGTTGCAGGAAGTCCCAGCTGACCTAATCTCGAATCGACTTTGGTAGAATAATAACTAACCTGAAAACCTAAGCTGATGTAAGGGCTAAAGCTGCCTACTGTGTTTTCGAAATCATGAATTTTCATAAAAGGAGAAAACTCTAATTGCGCTCCAAGGTTTACTAAAGTAGAACTTCCATGCATAGCCTGGAGGTGTTTTACAAGACCTTTTTCTTTCTCTCTGTCTACCCATTGGCCGAAATGCTCCAATTTGGTTGTGTTAAAAGATAATTCAGATCTTACTTTAAAGTGTTCTGTAAAGAAGCTTTCTCTGTTGTTATTGGCAGAAAAGTTTATAAAGTGAACAATTCCAACACCAAATCCGGTGTTTCCAACAGTTGTGTCAAAATTGTTTCTTTCGCCATAATCAGATTGGAAAGATACAGGTCCGAAAATAATTCCTACTTCTTGTGCAATGCCTTGCGCTGTTGCTATTGTAGAAAATCCAAATAAGGCGAAAATCGTGGTATATAGGTATTTAAACATGGTTTGGGGCTTTCAAATCTTGGGCAAATATATAAAAAACATAGTCTAATCAAAATATTAAATACTTCTATTAAAAAATTAGTAACAAAACACTTAATTTTCTGACTTTAAGTAGGGTAATTTGAAGTAATTTCGGAAGGGAAAAATTGTATTTTAATTATTGTTTAGAAATTACACAATTCTCCTTGAAAAACGAAAAAAAATAACAAACCATGATCAATTTCATTTATCTTTGCATGTTGTAACGAAAACGTTTTCTTAAAACGTATTTTCTTATTTAATTGATTAAGTTTAAAACTATTATTTGAATAATTTATTTAAAAATGGAACAAAAAATAAATGAATTTATGGCTCTTGTTGAGTCAAAAAATCCAAACGAGCCAGAATTTCTTCAAGCCGTTAGAGAATTTGCAGAAACGGTAATTCCATTTATCGCTGAAAGAAAAAAATATGATGGTAAAAATTTACTTCTTAGAATAGCTGAGCCAGAGAGATCTATAATTTTTAGAGTTCCGTGGGTTGACGATAAAGGAGAAATAATCGTAAACAGAGGTTTTAGAATTCAAATGAATTCTGCAATCGGACCATATAAAGGAGGGATTAGATTTCACCATACGGTAAATTTATCTGTTTTGAAATTCCTTGCTTTCGAACAAGTGTTTAAAAATAGTTTGACAACTCTTCCAATGGGCGGAGGAAAAGGAGGATCTGACTTTGACCCGGAAGGAAAATCTGATGGAGAAATCATGCGTTTCTGCCAATCATTTATGACTGAATTGTGCCGTCATATTGGTCCGGATCTTGACGTTCCTGCCGGAGATATTGGTGTTGGAGCAAGAGAAATTGGTTACTTATTTGGGCAGTATAAAAGAATTAGAAATGAATTTACAGGAGTATTAACCGGAAAAGGTCTTGCTTACGGAGGTTCATTAATTAGACCAGAAGCTACAGGTTACGGAGTTGTTTATTTTACAGATCAAATGCTTCGTACTATTGGGCATGAGATTAAAGGAAAAAGAGTTGCGATTTCAGGATTTGGAAATGTGGCTTGGGGAGTAGCTTTAAAAATAAATGAATTAGGCGGAAAAGTCGTTACTATTTCTGGTCCTGATGGGTATATTTATGATGAAGAAGGAATCTCCGGAGAAAAAATCGATCATATGGTTGAGATGAGAGCTACTGGTGATAACAGAGCGGAACTTTATCTTCAGAAATATCCAAATGCTGTTTTCCATAAAGGAAAAAGCCCTTGGGAAGTAAAAGTTGATATTGCTATTCCGTGTGCAACTCAAAACGAATTGAACGGCGAGGATGCTAAAAAACTTATTGATAATGGTGTTTTATGTGTAACTGAAGCTGCAAATATGCCTTCTACTCTGGATGCTATTAAATTATTCCTGGATAATAAAGTACTTTTTGCACCTGGTAAAGCGGCAAATGCCGGAGGGGTTGCTGCATCTGGATTAGAGATGACTCAAAACTCTATTCGTCTAAACTGGACAAGTGAAGAAGTAGATTTAAGATTAAAAGATATTATGGTTGGTATTCACAACCAATGTAAAAAATATGGTGTTGGCGAAGACGGATATGTTAACTATGTAAAAGGTGCAAACATTGCCGGATTTGTTAAAGTTGCCGATGCTATGCTGGCTCAAGGTGTAGTATAAGATTAATTGCAATTGAAAAAGTGCTCTCGTTTGTCTTAAAAGATAAATAGAGGGCACTTTTTTTTATTTATATGAGAACAAAAAACAAATACTTTTGTTGTACTATATTTGTTTATCAGAATAAATTAAAAATGGTGAGAAGGTATTGGTGTATTTTGTTTTTCTTTTTGTTTCACTTTGGCTTTGCTCAAGGACAATTGTCGTGGCAGGGTTATTTTTCGTTTAACGAAATTAAAGACATATCCGAATCTCCAACAACCGTTTTTGCAGCGTCAGAAAATGCATTATTCTCTAAGAATTCAGCTAACATACTAAAAACAACCACTACAGTTGACGGGCTTTCCGGACAAACAATATCTGCAGTGTATTATAGTCAGACATTCAAAAAGACAATTGTAGGTTATGAAAATGGTTTGATGATTGTAATTAATGAAGCTGATGGAAGCATTATAAAGAAAGTCGACATTATTAATAAACAATTACCGGCAAGTCTAAAAAAAATAAATCATTTATTAGAGCATAATAGTTTGTTGTATGTTTCCTGCGATTTTGGAATTGTGCAGTTTAATTTATCGACATCACAGTTTGGAGATACTTATTTTATTGGTGATAATGGAGCCGAAATCAGTGTAAGGCAGACGGCTTTTTTCAACGGTTTTCTTTTTGCTGCAACTTCTGCCGGAATTAGAAGAGCGGACAGTACAAAACCTAATTTGATTGATTTTAGCCAATGGACAGTCGTTAATTCTGGTGATTGGACAAGTATAAGCGCATTGGATACTGAATTAATTGCAATAAATGCAGGCGGCAATATTCATCGTTATAATTCGAATACTTTTGCGGGGTTTTTGCAATTACCGCAATCTGCACAGGACATGCGGACAGTCAATCATAATTTGTTAATCACAACGGCAAATACTGTTTACATTTATAATAATCAAATGGTACTAAATCGTCAGATTGTTAATACGCAGCTTCCTGATGCTAATCTGACTTTTTCATGTGCATCGGCGACAGGTGACCTGGTTTACATCGGAACAAAAGAAAAAGGATTGTTTTCTTCAACACTTTCAGGAATAGGCAGTTTTGAAAACAGTACTCCTGATGGCCCATTTCGTAATAATATTTTTTCAATTGATGTAACTCCAAATTCGCTTTGGGCAGTCTATGGAGATTATGATATTTATTATAATCCTTATGGATTAGATAGTTATGGTATAAGTAAACTTAACAACTCGAAATGGTTAAATATCCCATATTCAGAAGTTTATGATGCAAAATCTATTACTCGTATTATTGTTAATCCAGGCAATGAAAAACAAGTGTATGCGAGTTCTTTTTTTTCTGGATTACTGAGGATAGAAGATGATGTTCCCAATTTTTTGTTTAATGAAAAAAACAGCGGTTTAGAAACTTTGACTTTTGAAGGACCAAGTTATATTGATGTTCGTATTAACGGAACTGCATTTGATAAATCAGGAAATCTTTGGGTAACCAACAGCAGAATTAAAAACGGATTGAAAGTTCTGAAAACAAATGGAAGCTGGCAGAGCTTTTCAACAAACACCATTTTAAATAATGCCGAAAGTACAAGTTATGCCAACATCGTAATTGATAAAAACAATACAAAGTGGATATCAACTTATAATGATGGGGTAATAGCTTTTAATGAAAACGGAAATGTTTTCAAGAAAATAACTACCGGAGCTGATACCGGAAATCTTCCAACGGCTGATGTTAGATCTGTGGCAATTGACACTAAAAATCAGTTATGGATCGGTACTACAAAAGGATTACGTGTTTTGTCAAATATTGGAAATTTTCAAACCGACAGCCAGTTAAAAGCAAACCCAATTATTATTATGGATGATAATCTGGCTCAGGAATTAATGTACGAGCAGTTCATCACTTCAATTGTAGTTGATGGTGCAAATAATAAATGGATTGGTACAGCAGATTCGGGCATATTTATGGTTTCGCCAAACGGTCAGGAAACTAAATATCATTTTACAATCAACAATTCGCCTTTGCCAAGTAATACGATTAACGATATTAAAATTAACAGTGCAACAGGAGAGGTATTTATAGTTACCAATAAAGGAATGATTTCTTTTAAAGGAATTGCAACCGGCGCAAACGAAGATTTAAATAATGTATACGTGTATCCAAATCCTGTGAGACCTAATTATTCCGGTACTGTGAAAGTCGCAGGTTTAATTGATAAAGCTAATATTAAAATTACAGATATCGAAGGAAACTTAGTTCACGAAACAACTTCCGAAGGCGGTACTATTGAATGGGATACAACTGCTTTTGGGAAATATAAAGTAGCTTCTGGTGTTTATATGATTTTCATTTCGGCACAAGACGGCGGTGAAACTAAGGTTAAGAAAGTAATGATTATTCGATAGTATTTTAGTCGCAGTTTTTCAGTCACAGTTCTCGGCTTTAATGCTAATCTAAAGTCTACAATCTAAAATTCAAAATTTTGCAAGTCAAAACCAAAGCAATAGTAATTTCATCGTTAAAATTTCAGGAAAAAAGTTTGATTGTAAAATGTTTCACACTTTCAAACGGTCTGAAGTCTTATTTCGTACGCGATGCTTTCTCGAGTCGGAAAGCGAGTCAGAAAATTGCTTATTTTCAGCCATTATCAATTTTGGAAATCGAAGCTGTTCATAAAAACAAAGGGACTTTGGAAAACTTCAAAGAAATAAAAACAGCTGTTCCTTTTCAAACCATCCACACTGATATTTTTAAAAGCACAATTGTAATGTTTTTGTCTGAAATGCTTCATTATTCAATTCAGGAAGAAGAAAAAAACGAATCGCTTTTTGTGTTTTTGGAAACCGCTCTGACCTGGCTGGATAATCATGACGAAATTTCAAATTTTCATTTAATCTTACTTTTGGAAACCACAAAATATCTGGGTTTTTATCCGGATGTTTCTGATGTTAATCTGCCTTATTTTGAAATGAATGAAGGTGTTTTTACTCTTTTTCAAGGCGGAAGTGTGCTGACAGAACACGAAACCAGTTTGTTTAAAAAACTACTTGATCTTCGATTTGATAATAGCCAGAAAGTTTTTCATGTTATTGAAAGGCAAATACTTCTTAAAATTATAATTGATTATTACAGCTATCATCTGGAGGGCTTTAAAAAACCAAAATCTTTAGATGTTTTGAAAGAAATTTTTTCTTAAAGACTGATCTCTAATTTCATATATTTGGCACACCAAAAACCAATTTATATGAAAAGAATAATTACTTTTTTACTTCTTATTTTAATAAAGCCTGCGTTCTCTCAATCTGTCGATTTAGATCCGCATAGCTTTAATGTTTCTTATGTAAACCTTCCCCCGAAACCTGTCTTAGATCGAAAAAACAGAACTTTTAGTATTACGATTAATTCTCTTAATGCAGCTGATCCAAAGGGTGCAAAAGAATACATAGAAGAAAATGCAGGTATAGATGGATTTTCGAGAGTAGCTTCAAATGGTTATCTTGAAATTGTCTTTAATTTAGAGAATTCAGTTTCGATTTTAGAACAAGTAACAAAGCAAGTGATTTTTGAAAGAAATGCAAATGGAGTAGAAGTTCCTGTAACTATATATACGAATGTTTTTAAATGCAAGGATTATGGAAGTTACAATGTGGTTTGTGCTGCAGACCCATCTTTAAATAAAAAATATAGTTTAGAAAATAGTTACACAGCACTAAGGTCATATAGAAATCAGGGAGAATCAAATGCAAGCAGTTTTTTATCACCAGTAGCACTAAAAAGTAATTATTGGTCGAATATTATTTCTAATATAGAATACAGATTAAATCATGATTATGGTTATATAGTAGAACAAACATCAGATTATGTTTGGATTTTAGATTCTAAAAAACATTCGGAATATGACAACAGTGTTAAAGCGCTTACAAGTATTAAAGCGATTTTTAATAAAATGGAGTATAACCAAGATGTTGCAGCTTTAAAAACGGAATTAGAACCCGTAATTGAGTACTTCAAAGGAATTGATAAAACTTATGCTGAAGATGAAAGAAGACACAGAAAGCTTAGATATGAAGCATACTTTAATCTGGCCGTTATTTATCATTATTTAGACATGCCGGATGAATCTGATATTTGGTGTGCTAAGTTAATTGAAAATAAATATGATGCCTCAGATGCAGAAAGCATAAAACTTAAAAATGAAAATTTGAGAGAGATGTTTGCTGTAAATCAGACTAAAACCAGACATATGGATGTTGAGCTTCGATCGAACGGAGCTAAGCATGAAGAAGTTGATGTACTTAATTTTGACCCGAATTATTTCTTGAAAGATGATCCAAAATATCAATTGGTTTCTCTTATTCTGACTACAAAAGATACCGTTTCAGGATATGCAAAAATAAGAGCAATAGAAAATTTAGACCGAAGAATTTCAGTAAGTATTCCGGATGAAAACGGAAATCACAATCATATCTTTAAGACCTATTTTGCAGATCAGGTTACAAAATTAGTACTTCAGGAAAATGATTTTTATTCAACAGTATCTTTTAAAGAAGCTTTAAGAGCGGCATCAAAACCGGTCTTTAGATTTGTTCGCGAAATTTTAAATGGAAAAACAATTTCATTATACGGATATGCAAATAGTGAGATAATCATCAAAAAACAAAGTGAAGCCACGGGTTCTTCTACAAGTTCTGTTGGCTGGCAGATGAATACTAAAGCTAAGTTTGTAGAATTAGCAAGACCTTGTCCTAAATTAGTCGCAAGGGCAAATGGTACTGAATTCCAAAACGATCTTAATTCGCTTAGAAAATTTGTAGAAGCCTTAGATGCTTGTAAATAAAATGTAATTTAAAAATGAAATAAAAAAAGGACTACAGTTTAAAGCTGTAGTTTTTTTTTGTTCAAATCTTAACCATTTTTACTGAGTTTTCTTTTAAAACCATTTAAAACGTTAGCGTTTGTTAAAAATTATGTTATAAATTGGTTCAAAATGGTCTTTTTTCCTTCATCTTTTATCTATTTTACTCAAAATTCCTTACTTTCGCACCTCGTTTAAGAAAAGGATAAAATGAGTACAAAATTTACTGAATACAAAGGACTTGACTTGCCAACAGTAGCGTCAGAAGTTCTTGATTTTTGGAAGAAAGAAAATATATTTGAAAAGAGTGTAACAACTCGCGAAGGTGCTGAACCTTACGTATTTTTTGAAGGTCCGCCTTCAGCAAACGGATTGCCTGGAATTCACCACGTAATGGCACGTGCGATTAAAGATATTTTTTGCAGATATAAAACTCAAAAAGGTTTTCAGGTAAAAAGAAAAGCCGGATGGGATACTCACGGTTTACCTGTAGAATTAGGTACCGAAAAAGAACTAGGAATTACAAAAGAAGATATTGGTAAAACCATTTCTATCGAAGAATATAACGAAGCGTGTAAAAAAACCGTAATGCGTTATACTGACGTGTGGAATGACTTGACCGAAAAAATGGGGTATTGGGTAGATATGGAAGATCCGTATGTTACTTATAAACCAAAATATATGGAGTCTGTTTGGTGGCTTTTAAAACAAATCTACGATAAAGGTTTGTTGTACAAAGGTTACACGATTCAGCCGTATTCTCCAAAAGCAGGAACAGGATTGTCTTCTCACGAAGTAAATCAGCCGGGAGCATATCGTGATGTTACAGATACTACGATTGTGGCGCAGTTTAAAACATTGCCGGAAACGCTTCCGAGCTTTTTACAAGGTTTTGGAGATATTCACATTTTGGCATGGACAACGACCCCTTGGACACTGCCATCGAATACCGCTTTAACAGTTGGTCCAAAAATCGATTATGTTTTAGTAAAAACATTCAATCAATATACTTTTGAGCCAATCAATGTTGTTTTAGCTAAAAATTTAGTTGGAAAACAATTTGGAAAAGGATTTTTCTTAAGTGAAGATGACGCTGATTTTGATAACGTTAAAAATGGAGATAAAAAACTTCCGTATAAAATTTTAACTGAGGCAAAAGGAGCAGATTTAGTAGAAATACGTTACGAGCAATTATTGCCTTATGTATTGCCATATCAAAATGCTGAAAACGCATTTAGAGTTATCGCTGGAGATTTCGTAACTACCGAAGATGGAACAGGAGTTGTGCATACAGCGCCTACTTTTGGTGCAGATGATGCTAAAGTAGCAAAAGAAGCAAAACCCGAAGTGCCGCCAATGTTGGTTTTAGACGAAAACGGAACAGCAGTTCCATTAGTAGATTTGCAAGGAAAATTCACTTCACATTTAGGGGATCTTGCTGGTAAATACGTTAAAAACGAATATTATAATGCAGGTGAAGCTCCGGAGAAATCTGTAGATGTTGAAATTGCAATTCGATTAAAAGAAGAAAACAAAGCCTTTAAGGTTGAAAAATACGTACACAGTTATCCGCACAGCTGGAGAACTGATGAGCCGTTGTTATATTATCCACTAGACTCCTGGTTCATAAAAGTAACCGATGTCAAAGATAGAATGTTCGACCTGAACGAAACTATCAATTGGAAACCTAAATCTACTGGTGAAGGACGTTTTGGAAATTGGTTGAAAAATGCCAACGACTGGAACTTATCTCGTTCTAGATATTGGGGAATTCCGTTGCCAATCTGGAGAACTGAAGACAAAAAAGAAGAAGTTCTGATTGGTTCTGTTGAAGAATTATACAATGCGATCGAAAAATCTATCGAAGCCGGTTTTCAAAAAGAAAATCCGTTTAAAGGTTTTGAGATTGGAAACATGTCTGAATCAAATTATGACTTAATTGATTTGCACAAAAATGTAGTCGATGAAATTACTTTAGTTTCAGCTTCAGGAAAACCTATGAAGCGCGAAAGTGACTTAATCGATGTTTGGTTCGATTCTGGGGCAATGCCTTATGCACAATGGCATTATCCATTTGAAAACAAAGACAAAATTGACGAGAATAAAGATTTTCCTGCGAATTTTATTGCAGAAGGAGTAGATCAGACTCGCGGATGGTTTTATACGCTGCACGCTATCGGAACCTTGGTTTTTGATAAAGTAGCATATAAAAACGTAGTTTCTAATGGTTTAGTTCTGGATAAAAACGGACAAAAAATGTCTAAACGTCTAGGGAATGCAACAGATCCTTTTGAAACAATTGCAGAATATGGTCCGGATGCTACACGCTGGTACATGATTTCGAATGCAAATCCTTGGGATAACCTAAAGTTTGATATTGAAGGAATTGCTGAGGTTCGCCGTAAATTCTTTGGAACATTATATAATACCTATTCATTCTTCTCGTTATATGCCAATATTGATGGTTTTAAGTATGCAGAAGCTGAAATCCCGTTAAACGAAAGACCGGAAATTGATCAATGGATTATTTCTGAACTTCATACTTTAATCAAATTTGTTGATGAATGTTATGAAGATTATGAGCCGACAAAAGCTACAAGAGCTATTTCTGACTTCGTTCAAGAAAACTTAAGTAACTGGTACGTTCGTTTGTGCCGTCGTCGTTTCTGGAAAGGTGAATATGCTCATGATAAAATTGCAGCTTACCAAACGCTTTATACTTGTTTGCTAACAATCAGTAAATTAAGCGCTCCTGTAGCTCCTTTTTTCATGGATAAACTATACAGGGATTTAACGAGTTCGACTCAAACAGAGCAATTTGCCAGTGTTCACTTGGCTGAGTTCCCGAAATTTGTCGAAAACTTTGTTAATAAAACGTTGGAAAGCAAAATGCAGAAGGCGCAAACCATCTCATCTTTGGTTTTATCATTGCGTAAAAAGGAGATGATTAAAGTGCGTCAACCGTTGCAAAAGGTAATGATTCCGGTACTTGACGAGAATCAGAGAGCAGAAATTGAAGCTATTTCTGACTTGGTAAAAGCCGAGGTAAACGTGAAAGAAATTGCACTTTTAGACGATGCTTCTGGTATTTTAGTAAAGCAGATCAAGCCTAATTTTAAAGCTTTAGGGCCACGCTTTGGGAAAGATATGGGGTTGATTTCTAAGGAGATACAAGGTTTTTCTGCGGATCAGATCAATCAATTGGACAAGCAGGGAACGTTAGATATTGTTATTGCTGGAAATAATGTAACTTTATCATTAGAAGACGTCGAAATAACATCGCAGGATATCGAAGGATGGCTGGTTGCAAATTCAAACGGAATTACAGTTGCGCTTGACATTACTATATCTGATGAATTAAAAAATGAAGGTATTGCGAGAGAATTAGTAAACAGAATTCAGAATATCCGTAAAGATTCAGGATTTGAAGTTACTGATAAGATTAAAGTACAAATAAAAAGAAACGGCCTTTTAGAAGAAGCGGTTTCAAAAAATGAAGACTATATTAAGTCTGAGACACTAACAGATGACCTGGTTTTTGTGGACGCTTTAGAAAACGGCACAGAAATTGAGTTTGATGATATTAAAACAATGATATTAATTTCAAAATAGTTATAAAATGATAGATGAAATTACAAGGTACTCTGATGCTGATTTAGCAGAGTTCAAAGAAATAATCCAAAGCAAAATACAAAAAGCTCAGGCAGATCTTGATTTAATCAAGAGTGCTTATATGAATGATTTGAATAACGGAACTGACGATACTTCTCCAACTTTTAAAGCTTTTGAAGAAGGAAGTGAAACAATGTCTAAAGAAGCGAACTCTCAGTTGGCTATCAGACAGGAAAAATTCATTCGTGATTTAAAAAACGCGCTTTTCCGTGTAGAAAATAAAACTTACGGTATTTGCAAAGTAACAGGTAAATTAATCAGCAAAGAAAGGCTTAAAATCGTTCCTCATGCAACAATGAGTATCGAAGCTAAAAACTTGCAGAGATAATACAAATATCTAATAAAATAAGCGCTCCTTTTAGGGGCGTTTTTTTGTTTAAGATTTTGATGATTTAAGGGTGTTGTGTGTTTTTATTGTTTTGAAAGAAATTAACTGCAAACAATAAAAGGTAAGTACAAGAAACAGAGTTGTTTTTTGTAAGAAGAGAAAGGCGTCGAAACAAATGAAAAGTATTTTAATTAGAACTGTCTGTTCAAAAAAAGACAGTTCTAATTAAAAATAGAAATTAAGCTAGATTTTTTTCTAATTCAGCTTTGTGTTTTCTTAAAACCGCTCTTGTCATTCCAAGATTTGCTTTGCTTGCATCTGCAGCCAGATAAATCATGAATTTTTTGTTTGGCGAAATGTCAATAATGTGAATTTGATTTGAAAGCGTAATCAAAATATCCTCGATATCCTGATTTAAATTTAGAGCTTTCACGGCGTTTAATTTTGCTTTTACTACTTCTAAATTATAAGCAGCGGCAAGTTCAGGATCAAAAGCGGAATCAATGGTTAAATTACCAAAACTTAATCCTGATTCAATTTCAGTTACAGCTACGGCTATAAAGCCGTTTACGTTTGTTTTCATTTCATTCAAAAACACGTTTAAAAAGTCGTTGCTCATAGTTTTTGGGGTTTGGTGTTAATAGATTTATGTTATTTTAATAGGGAATTTTTGCTGAGTTCCGTAGATAATTCATCTGTAGAGTGCATTAATAAGCCAAGGTTGCTCCCTTCTTTGGAAAATACAACTACGAAGTTTGAACCGCTTATTTTGTTTCCAATGATAACCCCGTCTGAGCTTTTTAGATAAAGCTGTTTTAGTGCGCCTTTTTCTAAATCAAGAAGAAATTTTTCGCTCATTGACAAAATAGCCGCACTCATTGCCGCAATGCTGTCACTGTAGTCCAAGTTAAGAGAAGTGATTAGTTTTCCTTTTCCGTTTAAGATTAAAGCAGCGCTTGCTTTAGTATCGACCAAAAATTTGTTTAGAATAGTAGTTATTTCATTCATATTTTGTAAGGTTTGGGGAAATGTTAAAATTAATTGGTTTTTGGTATGTATTATGTGTTGTAGTTGTGATTTGTCCTAAACAAGTGTTAATTTTTATTAACAAATATAAATTAAATTATGTATTATTGTAAAACCAAATCGTTAAATATTTCATTTTTTTACTTAAAAAACTTACACAATGGCTAAAGTATTGAAATTCAAAGATGTAAATTCTGATGTTGAACACAGAATGAAAGAATTCGAAAAATTACGTGTCAAATTCAAAGCCGATGTTAAGAAGGCAGAAGCGAAGAGAACTGCGGCAGGAAAACCCAGCAAAGGGATTTTTAAATCCATTTCAGATTTCTTTAGCGACAGTCCGGCAAATTCAACAGCAAAAAAATAGATTTTAATCCTAAGTACAGAGCGAATAGTGTGTATTTAGTTTTATTACAAAACAATTAACGTTCCTAATGGGGCGTTTTTTTTGATTTAATTGTTACTTTTGCGCCATCAAAAAATCGTAAAATGTCATTAAGAAAAGCCTATTTCCTTATATTTCTAGTTTTAATTGTCGATCAGCTTTCTAAAATCTATGTAAAAACCAACTTCATTTTAGGTGAAGAAGTGGTTATTTTTGATTGGTTTAGAATTCACTTCATAGAAAATGAAGGAATGGCGTGGGGGACAAAAATACCAGGGGAATACGGGAAGTTAATTCTAACAGTTTTTAGAATTTTTGCAGTATTCGGAATCGGATATTGGTTAGCTGATTCAGTAAAGAAACGTCATTCGACTTATTTAATAGTTTCAATTGCTTTGATTTTTGCCGGAGCAGCCGGAAATATTATTGATTCTGTTTTTTACGGAGTAATTTTTGATGATAGTACACATAATTTAGCGACACTTTTTTCGCCTCATCCATACGGAACATGGTTTCATGGTCTAGTGGTAGATATGTTTTACTTTCCAATCTGGGAAGGTAATCTTCCTTCTTGGCTTCCGTTTTTTGGAGGAAAGCATTTTATGTTTTTCAATGCTATTTTTAATGTTGCCGATATGGCGATTTCAACAGGAGTTGGAGTATTACTGGTTTTCAACAAAAGAGCATTTCCGAAAAATAACTAAATATTTTAAAATTTTCAATACCGAAGTTTCGGGATAAAATTCCAATATTTGAAGCATTTGTTGCTGGCAGATATTGGAATTTTTCGTTATTGGGATTTAATATTTTATTGTTCTATTTTTACCATATCAAAATTCAGAATTATGCAAAGTCCGTCTTTTTCCATTTATGATGCTTCTGCAGGATCAGGAAAGACTTATACTTTGGTTAAGGAATATTTAAAAATTATTCTTTCTTCTCCAAAAAACGATGCTTATCGTAATATTTTGGCCATAACGTTTACCAACAAAGCGGTTCATGAAATGAAAAGCCGAATAGTTGGAAGCTTGTCTGAGTTTGCTAAGGAACAGCCTTCTGCAAAAGCAATCGATTTAATGGAAGATTTGTCTCGGGAAACCGGACTTTCTGTTATTCAATTAAAGGTGAAATCTCAAAGTATCATCAAACACTTAATTCATAATTATGCTGCTTTTGATATCTCTACAATCGATAAATTTACTCATAAAGTAATTCGGGCTTTTGCACACGATCTGAATCTGCCAATGACTTTTGAGGTCACTTTGGATACCGAAAATTTATTAGTTGAAGCTGTTGATGCTATTATCGCACAAGCAGGTCAGGATGAAACACTGACTAAACTGCTGATCGATTTTACGATGGAAAAAACAGATGACGATAAAAGCTGGGATATTTCGCGTGAGATTCTTGAAACAGGCCGTTTGGTTTTGAATGAGAATAATCGAAACGAAATTCTGCATTTTAATGATAAAACAATCGAAGAGTTTGTTGAGATTAAAAAGAAAATGCTTGCCTTATGCAAAGAACTGGAATCAGAGAATGAACAATTTGCTGTAGAAGCACTTTCTTTAATAGACAAGAACGGAATTGATCTAAAGTCTTTTTCAAGGGGGACATTTCCAAATCATCTTGAAAGCATTCGTGATGGAAGATTTAATCCGCGAAACAAGACTTTTCATGAATTTGATGATATTGCAATAAATAAAACAGCAAAAGACAAATCATTAATTGAGAATATAATTCCGGAACTGCTTCAAATATTAGATAAAATTTATAAAAATTTTGAAAAAAGAGATTTTTATAAAGCTTTCCTGAAAAATATAACACCGCTTTCACTGCTAAATACGGTAAGTAATGAATTGGCGAAGATTCAGTCAGAGCAAAATATTTTATCAATTTCAGAATTTAATGCCATTATCCATCGTGAAATTCAAAATCAGCCGGCGCCTTTTATTTACGAACGTTTAGGAGAGCGTTATCGTCATTTTTTTATTGATGAATTTCAGGATACTTCAGAAATGCAGTGGCAGAATTTGATTCCGCTGATTGATAATTCACTTTCCGGTTTAGATGACTTAGGAAATAAAGGAACTTTGATGATTGTTGGTGATCCTAAGCAGTCAATTTATCGTTGGAGAGGCGGAAAAGCCGAACAATTTATTGAATTAAGCAAAGATGTCAATCCATTCAATAATCCGGATAAAGCAATTAAACATTTAAATACAAATTATCGAAGTTACAGCGAAGTAATTGAGTTTAATAATGCTTTTTTTAAATTAATTTCGACTGAATTTACAAACGAAGATTATAAAGATTTGTATGAGAATCATAGTTTTCAAAATACAAATTCAAAGAAAGGCGGTTATGTGAATATTTCTTTTTTACCTGTAATTGAAAAAAATGATTTTGCAGATGAAGAAGAAGTAGTTGAAAAATCAGATTTGTATGTTTTAGCAACTTTAAATACCATTCAGAAAGTAATTCACGAAGGTTTTGAATATAAAGACATTGTGATTTTGACCCGAAAAAGAGATCAGGGAATTGCAATTGCAAATTATTTAACAGAGCAGAGTATTCCGCTTTTATCATCCGAAACATTAATGATAAAGAATGCCACGGAGGTTCGATTAATTATTAATCTGCTTAAGTATTTAAATAACAGTGCCGACTTAGAATCTAAAGCTTATTTTCTTCACTTCCTGGCCGAAAATAAGGAGATTGAAATGCCTGTGCATGATTTTATTGCTCAAGGAATGGCGCAGAAATTTGAAGAAGACTTTGAAAAATGGCTTCTCAATTTTGATGTTTCGCTTTCATTTGAAAATATCCGAAAAAAATCACTTTATGAAGCGGTTGAAATAATTATTTCAAAATTTATTCTTCCTTCTGAAGGAAATGCTTATGTACAGTTTTTTCTTGATATTGTTTTAGAAAGGGATATTCGTAATCAAGCGGGAGTGGCCGATTTTTTGATTTTTTGGGATAAAAATTCTGAAAAATTCAGTATTCCTTCTCCGGAGGGAAATAATGCAGTACGAATTATGACAATCCATAAGTCTAAAGGATTAGAATTTCCAGTTGTAATTATGCCTTTTGCTGAAGAAGATTATAATAGAAAACCAAAAGATAAATTATGGCTTGATACTGAAGAATCTGATTTGGGAGTTCCAAAAGCTTTGATTGATAACAGCAGTGCTGTTGAAGGTTTTGGAGAAAGTGCTTCGGTGGTTTTTAATTTGAAAAAGCAGGAAGAATTATTAGATAATATCAATGTTTTGTATGTGGCATTAACGCGTGCGGAAGAGCAATTGTATATTATTTCTCAATCTTTAAAGGAAAGAAAAGATGGAGAACTTCCGAATAATATGGCTTCTTATTTTATTAAATATTTGATGCATAAAGGGATTTACGATCCTGATGTTTTAGAGTATGAATTTGGAAATAAAATTAAACTTTCAGCTTCTCAAAAATCAGTTGATTTGGTAAAAACAATTCCAATCGTCAAAGAGGTTTTAAATCCGAAAAATATTAAAATTGCGCAACGGGAAGCTTTGATGTGGGGAACACATCAGCAAGAGGCGATTTCTTATGGAAATATTGTCCATGAAATTCTTGCTTTCGTTAAAGATAAAAATGATGTTGATCTTGCTGTTACAAAGGCACTTGAGAATGGTTTAATAACTATGGATCAGTCGAATATGGTTTTGAATACGCTTCGTGAAATTGTGAATCATCCGGAACTAAGTGTTTGTTTTGAGGGTAATTATAAAGTTTTAAACGAACAGACAATAGTTCAGAAAGAAGGTAAAATTTTAAAGCCGGATAGAGTTGTTTTGACAAATAATCAGGAGGCTTATCTTTTGGATTATAAAACCGGAGCAATTAATTCGAAATATCAGCAGCAAATTCAAGAATATCAGGATGCTATTGAAGATTTAGGATACAAAGTGTTAAAAAAGGCTTTGATATATATAGGGTCGGAAATTGAAGTGGTAAATTTGTGAAAAAATTAATCAGATGTTAAAGAAATAATGTGGCTTTTTTAGGTCTAAGTTGTTAATTTTTAACGTTTTAAATAAATATGAAAAATGTACGGTAAAATTAAAGAACATCTGCAAAGTGAGCTGCAGACAATCGAAGAAAATGGAATTTTTAAAAAAGAGCGTATTATAACATCTGCTCAAGGTGCTGAAATTACCATTTCTACAGGAGAAAAAGTTTTAAACTTTTGTGCAAATAATTATTTAGGACTTTCGTCGCATCCTGAAGTTGTTCAGGCTGCCAAAGATGCTATGGATACACATGGTTTCGGAATGTCATCAGTTCGTTTCATATGCGGTACTCAAGATATTCATAAAACATTAGAGAAAAAAATTGCCGATTTTTATGGTACTGAAGATACTATATTATATGCGGCGGCTTTTGATGCAAACGGTGGTGTTTTTGAGCCATTATTAGGTGAAAACGATGCGATTATTTCAGATAGTTTAAATCATGCTTCTATTATTGATGGGGTTCGTTTGTGTAAAGCAGCTCGTTATCGTTATGAGAATAATAATATGGAGGATCTGGAACAGCAGTTAATAAAAGCAACTGAAGCAGGCACGCGATTTAAATTAATCGTTACCGATGGTGTTTTCTCTATGGACGGTTTAGTTGCTCCACTAGATAAAATTTGTGATTTGGCTGATAAATACGATGCGTTGGTTATGGTAGATGAATGTCATGCGGCAGGTTTTATTGGTGCGACAGGAAAAGGTACGTTAGAGGCAAAAGGTGTTATGGGGCGTGTGGATATTATAACCGGAACTCTTGGAAAAGCTTTAGGTGGCGCAATGGGAGGATATACAACGGCCAAAAAAGAAATAATAGAAATTCTACGTCAGCGTTCGAGACCTTATTTATTTTCTAATTCACTTGCTCCATCTATTGTAGGTGCTTCAATAAAGGTATTTGAATTGCTGGAAAAAGATACTACACTTAGGGATAAGTTAGAATGGAACACCAATTACTTTAAAGAAGGAATGAAGAAAGCCGGCTTTGATATTATTGATGGAGATTCTGCAATTGTTCCAGTAATGCTTTATGATGCAAAATTATCGCAGACCATGGCAAATGAACTTTTAAAAGAGGGAATTTATGTAATTGGATTCTTCTTTCCTGTAGTTCCAAAAGACAAAGCAAGAATAAGAGTTCAGCTTTCTGCTGCACATACAAAAGAGCACTTAGACAAGGCTATCAGTGCCTTTATATTAACAGGTAAAATGTTAAAAGTTATATAATTACCACATTTGAGTAATTTTTGTAGGTTTTTTTTAACATTTGATTTTGTATTTAAAAAATTTGGTGTTACTTTTGCTTGTAATTAACTAAATTGTAATTAAAAAAATTAAGTATGAAACATCTTAACAAACTTTTAGTTGCTGTGATGATGGTGATGGGTTTAAGTTCTCACGCGCAAGACAGTAACAATCCATGGGCTATCTCTTTTGGAGTTAATGCCGTTGACACTAGGACTAGTTCTGGTGCCGGAAGTGGATTCTTCGATCAACACTTTTCTCAGCCATTCGCTGTAAAAGACAACTGGAATATTCTTCCTTCTTTATCTTACATTGGTGTGTCTAGATATGTTGGTAGCGGTTTCTCAGTTGGTTTACAAGGATCTGTAAACAAAATTGATAAATATGTAACTTTCGCTCCAAGTGCTCCAGGGCATGATTCAAGAGGAAATGTTGTAAGTAATCCTGGTGACTTGATGTACTACGGAATTGATGCTACTATCAAATACAGCTTCCAAGAATTAATCAAATCTAAAGTGATTGATCCTTCGTTATCTGTTGGTGGAGGTTATACATTCTTCGGAGATAGCAGCTACGGAACTGTTAACCCAGGTGCTGGTGTAACTTTCTGGTTTACTGATGCTATTGGTCTTGAGTTAGCTACAAGATACAAATGGTCAGTTAGTGGAGATAGAGAAGATGCAGCTGGTGTTCCAGATGCTCCATCTCACTTCCAACACACTGCTGGTTTAGTTTTCAAATTCGGAGGTAAAGATACTGACGGAGACGGAATCTATGACAAAGATGATGCTTGTCCAGATGTTGCTGGTTTAAAACAATTCAACGGATGTCCTGATACAGACGGAGACGGAATCGTTGACGCTTCTGACGCTTGTCCAGATGTATTTGGTTTAGCGGCATTAAACGGATGTCCTGATACTGACGGAGACGGTGTTGCTGATAAAGATGACGCTTGTCCAGATGTTGCTGGTTTAGCTGCTTTAAAAGGTTGTCCTGATACTGACGGAGACGGAATCGCTGATAAAGACGATAAATGTCCTACAGTTGCTGGTCCTAAAGAAAATGGTGGTTGTCCTTTCTTAGACGCTGATAAAGATGGTGTTTTAGATAAAGATGATGATTGTCCTACAGTTGCTGGTCCAGCTAGTAACAGAGGATGTCCAGAAGTAACTTCTGAGGCTTTAGAAGATCTTAAAGTTCAAGCTAGAGCAATCTACTTCAACTCAGGAAAAGCTACTTTCAAAACTGGAGACAAAGAAACTCCAGCTAGATTAGATGCTATTAAAGAAATCCTTAAAAACTATCCAAACGCGAAATTCTCTATTGAAGGACACACAGATAGTACAGGTTCTGCTAAAATCAACGACAAACTTTCTCAAGATAGAGCTAACGCTGTATTGAATGCTTTAGTTGAAAGAGGTGTTAACCCAGAAAACTTACAAGCTAAAGGTTTTGGATCTTCTCAACCAGTTGCTAGTAACAAAACTGCTGCAGGTAAAGCACAAAACAGAAGAACTGAAATCAAACATATTGGTTCTAAATACCAAGGTAAACTATAATTTACTTTGTAAATAATACTGAAAAGCCATTCTTAATTGAATGGCTTTTTTTATTTTTATCAAATGGTAAATACTTCTTTTTTAGAAAAAATCGCAGCTATTGTAATTCAGAATTATTCAAATAAACTCACTGAAACTACAATCATTCTGCCGAACAAAAGAGCAAAGGTTTTTTTAATCGAAGCCCTAAAAAAAGAAACTGCAAAAACTATTCTGTCTCCCGAAATTATTAGCATCGAGGATTTTGTGCAAGATGTAGCATCAATAAGATCGATAGATTCTATTGAGCTTTTATTCGAGTTTTACGAAGTTTATTTGTCGGTTACAGAAAAACAGAATCAACAATCTTTTGAGCTATTTGCCAATTGGGCAAAAACGCTTTTACAGGACTTTAATGAAATTGACCGCTACCTTTTAGATCCAAATCATGTTTTGTCGTATTTGAAAGATATTGAAGATATCAAGAAATGGGGAATAGAAGTTGAAAATAAAACGAAGCTATTAGAGAATTATATAGACTTTTGGAAATTACTTCCCCTTTATTACGATTCGCTTTATAATCATCTTTTAAATAAAGCGATTGGTTATCAAGGATTAATTTATAGAGAAGCAGTAAATAATCTTAATCACTTTTCAAATACAATTTCTAATCGAAATTTTGTTTTCGCCGGCTTTAATGCATTAAATGCCGCGGAAGAAAAAATAGTACAGCATCTTTTAGCTTTAGATCAGGCTAAAATTTACTGGGATGTGGATCAAACATTCTTAAATGATCCTTATCATGATGCAGGACTTTTTGTTCGCCGCTTTAAAGAAAAATGGAAGTATTATAAATCACATCCTTTTGAATGGATTGTGGATGATTTTTCTCAAACTAAAAATATCAATGTAATTGGTACTCCAAAAACAATCGGACAGGCAAAATTGGCCGGAAGTATTATTGAAGATTTGATCAATAAAAACCCGATGGCTTCACTTGATAAAGTTGCAGTTGTTTTGGGGGAGGAAAATTTATTGATTCCGGTTTTGTACTCGCTGCCTTCTTCTGTTGGGGCTTTAAATATTACAATGGGATATTCGGGAAAGAATAATCCGTCGCAAATATTAGTTGCTAAGTTTTTTAAAATGCATACAAATGCGCTTTCTCGTGCTGGAGGCAGTTATGTTTTTTATTATAAAGACGTGCTGGATATTTTGACTCATCCTTTGGTTGAACCTTATGCGGGAACCAATCATTTGGTGCGAATCATTAAAGAGAATAATTACACTTTTATTACTCTAAACAAGATTCTAGAACTCAATTCAAACCCGTCTAAATTATTTTCTCTATTGTTTCAGAAATGGGAAAACGGATCAATAGCTGTTCTGGAAAATATATCTGCAATTTTACTTCTTATAAAACAGAATTTTAGTAATGATAATGAAGAGGAGAAAATAGCGAAAACTTTTGTGTATGCTGTTTTCAAGGTAATCAATAAGCTTATTAATTATTATTCGCAGCACAAACACATTGATAATATAGATACACTTCATGCTATTTATAAACAAATTATCGATGTTGCAGAAGTTTCATTTGAAGGGGAACCATTAAGAGGTTTGCAAATTATGGGAGTTCTTGAAAGTCGTGTACTTGATTTTGATACAGTAATTGTAACTTCAATGAATGAAGGGAAATTTCCGGCTGGCAAATCTCAAAATTCTTTTATTCCTTATGATGTGAAAAAAGAATTGGGTCTGCCTACTTTTAAAGAAAAGGATGCTATTTATACCTATCACTTTTATCATTTATTGCAGCGTGCAAAAAATATTTATCTTATTTATAATACCGAAAATGATGGATTGGATGCTGGTGAACGCAGTCGATTTATAACCCAGCTTGAGGTTGAAAAGAAAACAAATCACAATCTTGTTTTTGATATTTATAATCCGGTTTTGCCATCAACAGCATATCAGCCAATGGTAATTCAAAAATCAGAAGCGGTGATGGAACGATTAAAAGAAATTGCTTCAACCGGTTTTTCTCCTTCTGCATTAACTAGTTATATTAGAAATCCACTTGAATTTTATTTTCAAAAAATATTACGAATTCGTGAAGTTGAGGAAGTTGAAGAGAATATTGCCTTGAATACACTCGGAACTATAATTCATGAAACCTTAAAAGCTTTGTATGAGCCTTTTATTGAGAAGTTTATTTCAGAATCTGATATTGCAAATTGTTTTAAATTATTGGATGAAGAGGTTTTGAAGCAATTCAAAGTGGTTTATAAAGAGGGTGAAATAAAAAAAGGACGTAATCTGCTGGCCTTTGAGGTGGCAAAACGAAATGTGTCTAATTTCCTGAAAATGGAACTTGAATCTATTAAGAATGGTGATGCAATTCAGATTATCGCATTGGAAAAAACTTTTGAACGCCAGCTCGTTCATCCAAATCTGCCATTTCCGGTTTTAATTAAAGGAAATGTTGATAGGATTGAACTCCGCAATGGAAAAATAAGAATAATTGATTACAAGACAGGAAAAGTTGAAAAAACTAATGTAGTACTTAAGTCATGGAATGGTTTAACACAGGAGCTTAAAAACGATAAAATTATCCAGGTTTTAGCTTATGCTTTTATGTATGAAATGGAAGCAGGCGAAACTCCAATAGAAGCGGGTATTATTTCATTTAAAAATTTAAAGTCGGGATTCCTGCCTTTTGGTTTTAAGGAAGAAAAAGATTTGGACATGATCGTTGACAATAAAGTTTTAAATAATTATACAGAAGAAATTGTATTACTCTTAAGTGAAATCTTGGATATCGATATTCCGTTTGAAGAAAAAGTGTAATTAAAGCTATTTTTTTAATTGTTTTGAGTCACTGCCCAGGGTTTAAAAACGATTTAATAATTTACTCGATAAACAAAATAGGGGATTATTTTAATGTTTGGTGTTTTTTATAATAGCTGTCGGATAAGTATTTTAGAGAGTTAGATTAAAAATTATGTTCAAATAAAACTAAATGAGTGCTTTTTTAAGTTTTACAAAGTTTCTTTTAGCTAATACTACTAGAGAATTAAAAACTCTTTTTGAGAATGGATTTAATTTTTAATCCTAGAAATAAGATTGATGATGCTGAAGAACGATAATAGATGAGTTGCAATTTTAAAATGTAATCCGATTTTTTGAAAGATTGAATTAATTGAAAATGATAAGCTTCACATCATAAAGGAAAAAGGCGCAATAATTATCGAATAATTACTGCGCCTTTTTGTAAGTAGTATTTAACTAAATATTTTTTTAAAGAAGCCCTTTTTTGCCGGCTCTTGCGAAGGTGAATTATTTATTGGTCCGTTTTCAAAACGAAATCTTCTAAATTTCATCAGTTTTACATTTAAGTCAAAGCGTAATTCGTCAACTGTTTTCATTGGATAATTTTTTTGCAAATTTAAGAAAAACTTCTACTAAACTCAGGTTGTGATGGAAGTATAATTCTAATTTGAGTTTTATCAAGAGAAATGTTTGAATTATAAGCAAATCTCTTTTTTCTGTTAAATTTTTTTAACGATTTTATTTAAAAATTTCAGTTTGATTATCGTTTAAATAAAAGTGGTTCAGATAGTTGTGCGTGGTTATTATTTTAACAAGTGTTTATCGCACAATTCTGATTATTGAAATAACTTTGAACTTCTTAAAAAATTAATGTTACTATGATTGACTTAACTACGCTGGTAGAAGAGACAGGTGCAGAATCTGGAATTACCTTTAATATAGACGGAATTTTATTAGAATCTGTTAATTTAGAATATGACGGAAATGTTGCTGCAATGATTGGAATGATATTAAAAATGTGTCTGGAAATGTCTGAGGATGTAAATAATGGAGATTTAAAGCAAGTAATGATTAAGAACTATGATGGTATTGTAGTTGCAAACAAAAATCAGGATGATAACTGCGTTGCGTTGATTTCTAAAGATATAAGTAAAATGGGCCTTCTGTTGAGAAAAATGGATACTATTTTCAATAATTAATTTAAACCAATATATATAAACATGTCAGATTTTTTACAGAATTTTCAAAATGATTTAAAAGAAAATATTAACGGATTCATTGCAGTTTCAGTAACTGAGGTTGAGACAGGAATGTCTTACTGCTCACTTTCTGTAAATCCAGATTTTGATCCCGAATTGGCATCTGCTTATAATTTAGAAGTTGTAAAAGCAAAATTAAGCGCTATTAAAGCTTTAGGTTTAAATCAAAAAATCAACGATATCTTAATTACATTAACGGATCAAATACATATTTTAGATGTTTCTGAAGACGGGCAGTATTTTATTTACTTAGCTGTCGATGCTAAAAAAGCGAATCTTGGATTAACAAGAGCAACCTTGGCAAAATTCAAAAAAGACATTATTACAAAATTATAATTTTTGCCCCCAAAAATGAGGAAAAGGCTGTTTCGAGATTGTTCGAAATGGCCTTTTCCGCTTTTATCAGTTTATGTTAGTTGAAGAAGTCTAGTAAAATACTTTGTAGTTCTTCTTTGTTTTCTATGTGGCTCATATGTCCGTCTTCAAAAGAAACTAATTCTACAGTTGTGTCCTTTATTTGAGCAAGACTTTCTTCGTAGTTTAAAACGGGATCTTGCTTTCCTAAAATCAATAAAACCGGAAATCGATTTTCGTGCAAAAGCCATTCGCGGTCTTTTCGTATTTTCATTCCTTCAAGGGAAGCTACAATTCCCTGCAAAGGTGTTTTTAGGGCTTGTTCTTTTGCTCTTTCAATTTCCTTTGTTAAGCGGACTCTGTTATTTTCGCTAAATAAATTTGCAATCGCTAAACTTACAAAGTTCACATAATTTTGCTTCACTGCTTTTATGGCACGGGTTCGGTTTAGTTTTTTCTCAGCACTGTCTTCTTTAGAAGTTGAGTTTAATAAAACTAATTGTTTGATGTTTTCAGGGAATAATTCGGCAAAAGCCAAACCAACATAACCTCCCATTGAATGCCCTAAAATTGTGGCTTTTTCAATTTTTAGATGTTTTAAAACTTCATGAACAGCATTTGCGTTTTCTTCCATTTCATGAACATAACCTAACGAATCGGATTCTCCATGACCTAACAAATCAATAGTTATAACACGATGTTTTTCTGAGAATAGATCAATATAGGTTTTCCACATTTTTTTATTCTCTAAAAAACCGTGAAGTAGTACAATGGCAGTTCCTTCTCCGGAGTCAGTAAAAGATATTTTTGTGTTTTTATATAGAATGCTTTTCAAAATGATGTTTTTAAAGTGTAGAATGCAAAAGTAATAATTGAGAAATCATCTGGAAAATATAAGTTCAATCGAGTTAAAAATAGTACTCGTTCGGTTCAATATTGAAGTATGTTTCGGATATAATAAAAAAAGACGGCAGCATTTCTGCGAACCGTCTTTAATCTGTTTTTCTGTATTTTTTTTTAAGAATTCATCAGGCTTTCGATTTCGTCTGCTTCAAGCGGAATATTGCGCATTAGGTTAAAAGGTTCTCCTTTTTCCTGAACTACAACATTATCCTCAAGACGAATTCCGAATTTTTCTGCAGGAATATAAATCCCGGGTTCGACTGTAAAAACCATATTCGCTTTCATTGGTTCGTGAAGTAATCCGTAATCGTGCGTGTCCAGTCCCATGTGATGAGAAGTTCCGTGCATGAAATATTTTTTATAAGCTGGCCATTCTGAATTTTCATTCTGAACATCAGCTTTGTCTAATAAACCTAAACCAAGCAACTCTGATGTCATAACTTTACCAACTTCGATATGATATTGTTTCCAAAGTGTTCCTGGAGTCAGCATTTTTGTAGCCTCATTTTTAACTTTTAACACAGCATTGTAAACTGCTTTTTGACGATCAGAAAATCTACCTGAGACCGGAATTGTTCTCGTCATATCGCTTGAATAATTTGCGTATTCTGCTGCAACATCCAATAAAATCAAATCTCCGGCTTTACATTGCTGATTGTTTTCGATATAGTGTAAAACATTCGCATTATTTCCAGAAGCAATAATTGGGGTGTAAGCAAAACCTTTAGAACGGTTGCGAATAAACTCGTGAGCCAATTCGGCTTCGATTTCGTATTCCATTACGTTTGGTTTTACGAATGATAATAATCTACGGAAACCTTTCTCTGTAATATCACAAGCCTGCTGAATCAAATCGATTTCTTCGCTTTCTTTTACAGAACGAATGCGTTGTAAAATTGGGTTGCTTTTTGCCACATTATGTGCTGGATAACGTTCTTTCCACCATTTTACAAAACGAGCTTCGCGGGTTTCAGTTTCAACTGAGGCACGATAATGCTCGTTTGTGTTAATGTACATTGTATCGGCATATGTCATCATTTCGTTCAAAACTTTATGAAAATCCTGTAACCAGTAAACAGTTCTGATTCCAGAAACCTGAAAAGCACGTTCTTTAGTCAGTTTTTCACCTTCCCAAACTGCAATATGATCGTTAGTTTCTCTAAGGAAAAGAATTTCTCTTTGGTGCTCATAAGGCGCATCTGGGAAAAGAAGCAAAACACTTTCTTCCTGATCTACACCGCTCAGATAAAAAATATCTCTATGCTGAGCAAAAGGCAAAGTACTATCCGCACTAACTGGGTAAATGTCATTTGAATTAAAAACGGCAACCGAATTAGGTTTCATTTCTGCCGTGAATTTTTTGCGGTTTTTTACAAAAAGAGCGCTGTTTATTTGATGATATTTCATAATTATTTCGTTTTTGAACTTCGAATTTCAAAATTAGTGATTTTTGAAGAAGTGGCGTATAGTTGATTTATTAAAGTTTTCTTATTTGTTTTTTGTTTTACTGTGAAAGTGCTAAACCATAACATTTTTAGACAATCCTTTCAATTCTAATGGTGGAGAAGCTTTTTTCAAAGAATTCGACAAGCTTAAATATTGAAAAGAAATTAATTATTAGATTTTATAGAAATGTGGTTTTCCGTAAAGAAATTAGGTTGTAAATAGTAATATTTGTATTCTATAACTAATCTTAATATAATTCATGAAAACAAAAATCAATCGATTTGCTGTCTTTTTATTAATCTCTGTTCTAATGATATCTTGTGTCTCAGAGGGAATTTTAAGTTCTGCAAATACAATTCAATCTTTTAGTATAACAAAAGGTAGTGTAACAAAAGAATTTTCAATTGTCGAAAACTCTATAAGTGGTGTGGTAGAAAGTACATTTGAATTAGACGATATCAAATTATCAGTTTCAATTCCTAAAGGAGCGACGATTAGTCCGGATCCGGCTTCAATTAAATCTATTAATGGGATATTGAATTTTGTTGTTACAGCAGAAAATGGAGAAGCGAGAAATTATGAAGTAGATATAAAAAGAGAGCCAAGTATTGATAATTTTATCTTAGAATTAAGTATTAAAACTCCAAACTTGCTGCTAAATGCTGATATTGATAATTTAACTGGTTTAATAACAAAAAGACTGCCAGAGATTAATGACCTTAAAAATTTAGATGTAGAATTAAAAATTTCAAAGCACGCAGTAATTACACCCGATCCTAAAACGATAAAAGATTATTCTGAACCAGTAAATTTTACCATAAAATCTGAATCAGGCGCAGAAAAGATTTATCAGGTTAAACTGCATCATATGGATTTTAATATAGTAAGATCATGTTCAGAAGCAAATGCATGGAAATGGTTTGGCGGTGATAACAGAGCTAACGCACCGGATATTTTACCTTATGATAGAAATTTAGGAACAGGGCAAGAAATTGTTTTAGATAAAAATTTAGTGCCTTCTGCTTTTAGTATTCATCTTCGTGAAGGTTTTTCGTATTTCGAAAGTAAAGAAGATTACAATAAACCTGTAACTCTAAAATTAATTGTAAGAGATGCAAGTTTTAATATTTTAGCAACTACAACTACAGATGTTTCTGGGCAGTTTGCAGGAGGTTTTATCTCGTTTGATTTACAAAGGCTAAACCTTTTTTTAGAAGCTCATAAAACGTATATTTTTTATTGGTATTTAGTTGATGGTGAGAAATTAGGTATTAATGCAGGTAGTTCGGCTAATAATAAAAATGGATCTGGATTCTGTTTTAGTTCGGGTTATGCAGGAGAATCTAAGATTAGCAAGAAAAATACTTTGGAGGATTTGTCTGTTTGGTATAAACACGAATGGCATTTTAATATAGAATTAGAGGGTAAAGAATAATATGGATTAGTGAGTTGATATTATTAGTTAAAAAATACCAACAATATTAAAAAAGATTCATTTAGTTTAAAATGCAAATAAAAACCGAAGTAATTCAACTTCGGTTTTTATTTGCAATCTTTTTTGAGAGTACAATTTTCTGATTATTGTTGATTTTTATAATAGAATTGTTTAACCTTGATATTAGAAAAGTTAACTTCGATTAATATAATAATAATGCAGCATTCAAGCTTTAAACTCATAATAATAAAAGAAATAAAATCGCAGTATCCATTTTTAATTGATAATGAAGGATTTGATTATTTTGAAGAATGGCAAGACGAAGATTTTTTTCTGGTATCAGAAGAAGATGTAAATTTTGAAGGGAATTTTTATTTAGATCTTTATGAAGAGAAAGAGAAGAAATGGCTTGGCAGCTTATTAAATCTTCCAGCTAAAAAGATGCATGAAATAAGAATTGAAGGTGTTTTTATAAATGGAGATTTCTCTGCAAGCGGTTCAATTATTAATTCAGAGGGAGATTATGGACCTTATGTTTTTGTAAACGGAAATATTAACTGTCAAAGTCTTTTACTTGGCGGAGCCAATGTTGAAATAAAAGGAAAAATTACAGCAAAAGAAGTTGTGATGACCTATTATAATCATGGTAATTTTAGATGTGGCGGTTTAATTGATGCTCCGGTTTTTATCGTTACAGATCATAATACAACATTTGCAGAAAGAAAAAATGATTTGTTTTATTACAATGACAGAGCCGATGATGTTGACCCAAAAAATGAATGTGAATATGACGATGAAACAGGTGATGAAATTATCTCCAACGAACTTCGAAAATTACTCGATAATCCGCTAATTGAAACTTTTGAAGAATTAGAAAGAGACTTGGCAAGAGGCGAATTAGTTTTAAAACAAAACAATCCGCCGGCTAAAACTTATGAATATTGGCGAGATCGTGTTCAGGCGAATTATAGAGATCTCAAACTGGTTCCGAAAGAATTTAAAACCGAAGAACTTTGTAATCTGGCATTAAATACTAGCTATCATGCTTTGCCGTTTATCGATCAGGATTTAATAACTTCCGAACTCTGCGAACAATTAGTTGGCAAAGATGGTTTTGCGATTCAGGTTATTCCTGATGAATTTATAACGAAAGAACTTTGTTTTAAAGCGGCTCAAAGCGGTACAATGATAAGATTAATTCCGGCAGAATATTATTCTGAAGAATTGATTTTAACGACATTCAAAAACGGAAAACATGAACCGGATATTAATGATATTCCTTCTGATTTTATTACCGAAAGTCTTTTAGAAGAATATGTAAAAATTGCAAAAGGACTTTGGCTTGATAACGTCTGCAAACAAAACGGAATTGATAAATTACAAGTTTTAAAACAAGTAATCGATTCTGGAATTCAATATCTGGATAACATTTTTGGAAATCATTTCAGTAAAGAAACGGTTGATTATGCTTTTTCGGTTTATAAAAATGAAGAGGAGTGGAGTAATTATGTTCAAAAATATAAAGTTAAATTTGAGCGTCTTGAGTTGAATGAATATTTATAAATAGATTAATGGAATTAGATATTAAAATCAGAAAAATAGAAAAACAAGACTTAGACTTCATCTACAAAGCAATTTGCGAACTCGAAAATGAAGTTTTAGATTTTAAAGTTTTCGAAACGATATTCAATGAAAATATTTCAAATCCAAAAAATCTTTATCTAATTGCCGAGAACGAAAAGGAAGGTTTAGGGTTCATTAGTTTCCATACGTAAAACCTCCTTCATCATTGCGGATTAGTGGGAGAAATCCAGGAGTTTTTTATTCATCAAAATCATCGAGGAAAAGGTGTTGGACGTTTATTGATCAATGAAATCAAGAATTTTGCTGCTCAAAATGATCTAAAAAGTATTGAAGTTACAACCAATAAAAGAAGGGTAGAGAATGTGGCTATTTACGAAAATCTTGGTTTTGGCTTAACGCATAATAAATTTACGATTTATAACTAAGCTTTCCGGAATGAAGAAATTGAACATAAAAAAAACTGCTATCGAAAGACAGCAGTTTTGATAAACAGATGATTATACTGCTCCATATTCCATACAGGTACTGCCTGTTGCTGTTTTGTATAAATACCAGCCACATGAGTTTATGGTATAAAAAGTGGCTTCCTGACCGTTGCATAACGGCCATGGTATGCAAGGTGCACCATTACCAGCGTTAATTGTTTTTAATTCTTCTTTTGATAGTTTTTGGAATTTTTTCATGGGTTAATTTGTTTTTTGATTTTCCTACTCTATAAGTTTTTCGGATACCACTCTGATAAAAATACAAATTATTTTTAAATAAATACTTACAATAAAAGCTTCTAATCTTAAATTTGTGGTAATTTACTTCTTTTTTATTTGTGTTGTAATTGTTGATCTTAGGAATAACTGAAAAACCAGCAAATCTTACCTGAGACAAGTTGAATTAAAGTTTAATATTGTATACTATAATTACTTTAAGAAAAGATGAAAGAATTAAATCCTAAAATAAAGCATCATTTAGTAGTTGGTTTACTTATTGGTGTCTGGTTATTTGTATTTGCTTTCATTATCAAACCTTTTGATGATGGCACTATAAATTTCAGAGTGTGGTTTTTAATCAGCCTTGGATTTAGTTTTTTTGCTTTCTTTGGTTACGGCATTTTGGCACTTCTGCAGAAAATAATTTACTCGAAAATCTCAAAATGGAATCTGGGTTTAGAAACAGCAAGTATTCTTTTCTTTTTTTTAATCTATCTCATTGGGATTTATTCGTTTTACAAAAGTCCAATTTTAAATGGAGGTTATAGTTTTGTGGAGTTCTTCTCTATAATTTTTATTAAAGTCGCTTTGATTTTAGCTCCCGTAATTGTTCTCGCAAGAAGATATTTGATTAAGCTGATTCCTATAAAAGATGATATTTTGATTTTTAGGGGAGAAAACAGATTGGATGTTTTAAAAATCAAAAAAACAGATTTGGTTTGTGTTTCCAATGCTCAAAATTATGTTGAGATTTTTTATATCGAAAATGGCAAACTCCATTCAAAGCTTATTCGATCGTCTCTTAAAAAAGTGCAGGATGATTTTAGTTTTTTGGTTCAAATACATCGTTCGCATTTAATAAATCCTGTGCATTTTAAGTCTTGGAGAAATCCAAATACAATAATGCTTACCCAAATAGAACTTCCGGTTTCTAAAAACTATAAAGAAATCTTGCTAACATTATAAATTTTGTACCTAAAACAATATGTTTCGTACCTAAGTCAATAGCAATAGGCTTTCAGGTAATTTTCTGTTTTAGTTTTGTTTCATCAATTTTAATATAAATTATGAAAACAAAAGATTTTTGCCTCATCGGATTGCTGTTTTTTCTAACCAGTTATGTGTTATTTTCTAATATTTTACCGAGACTCAATACATCAATAGATTTTGCGCATTGGTTTAATTTAATTGGTGCTTGTTTTTTGCTTTCGTTTAATGATGCATTTACTAAAAGCAAAATAAAAACTGTTGCTTCTGTTTTAACGACTTTAGGCGTTATTGCGCATATTGGTCTTTGTACAATCGATTTTATTATGTCCAGCTATGGAAATAATGAAATCGCAAAAACCGAATTAAGTCAGCATATCAGCAATTCGCCAGTGATTTTTTATCCATTTGTCGCTGTTGGTCCTTCGTTGCTCTTTATTGGTTTGGCGATGCATGCATTTAATTTTATTAAAACAAATACAGTAAGCGCTTTAATGGTGATTATTGCTGCGCCTGCAATTGGTTTTTCTTTCTTTGCTTTAAAAAATGGAGTTTTAATGCTTTTGAGTTGTACTTTTTTTATTTTAGGATTGGGTTTGTTGTTATTAAGAAAAGAAGAAAAAACAGTTGGAGTAAATTGAATCTTTTGTTTTAATTCGTATTTTCGTCGCATAAAACGGTAATTTAATTCAGTTAAATTGACAAAAAAATTAAAATATCTAATTACGCTCTTTCTGGCTTTTGCCATGATTGCGGGCGATGGTGCTTTAAATTTTCAGTCAAAATCGGCAGATTATTATCAATCTTCGCGAGTTATTATAAACAGAGAATTAGATTTTAAAAATTCTCGTGTATACCAATTTGGCTTTTCGAGATCTCTTGAAAAAGCTTCGTTTTCGTTTTTTATACTTTACAAAAGTGTAAAAGAAGTTTTGAGTTTTCAAACTCAAATTATTCTCAAAAACCATAAAAATCTTCATCAAAAAATAAATTCATTTATAAAACAAGCTGTTTTTGTAAATGAAGTAATTACTTCTGGTAACTTCAAGAAAAGTTTATACACCGCTTAAGAAATTTCTTTTTCTGAGCTTTTATGCTATTTCATGGCATAAGATGATACTATAATGTCTAATCATTTATCATTTTAAAATGTATAAACAAAATAAAACACGTTTAGAGCAGTCTAAGCGACCACTTCATTGGATAAAAAGAAGATTAATTTTAATAATAACAGCTTTTATGCTGGGAATGGCAAACGGAATGAATGTAGAAGATACAAGAATAAAAGGAAATCAAAATTATACGGAGCAGCATAAAATGGATTGATTTTTTAATTAGAGAATATGTCAATGCGATAATTAAAGAATGCTTTCTATTTGATGAGGCCTTTGTCAAAGTTTTAAACTTTGACAAAGGTTTTTTACTTAATCTTGTCATGTGGATATAAAACAAAAACCGAAGTACTTGCTTCGGTTTTTTTGGAATTTGGTCCCGATGCCTCGGGATAAAAAAATGGAATTTAAAAATTTATTCCACCCATTTATAATATCTCGCCCCAATCAAAACAGGGATTTCTTTTTCGATTCTGTCTAAAACCCATTCTTGTTTTGGAGTTCTAACACTTTGTTTTTGTTCTTTTTTATGAAGACTTTCATAAGTATTAAAGTCTATTTCTACGCTTTCCGCTAAGTTTTCAAAAAGTTTTACATCTGCTAAAGCCGATTTCCATTCCGGTTGAATTGTTCCTTCAAAAACTTTCGATTTCGATCCGCTTCCGTAAGCCAGGAAACCGAATTTAGTTCCGGCAACTTCTTTATTGGTGTCATGAAAATGCGCCAAAGTTGATAATAATCCCATGAAAATAGAACCTGTATACAGATTTCCAATTAAAGAAGAAGCCAATTCTGCAGGTTGTAATTTCTCAGTTACAAAACTTCTGTAATCATCAGATTTTGCTACTTCCTTAATTTTTGTCTGATAATCTGAAGGAGCAATATCATCAGTAATAATTTTTTCAGCGCTGTCTAAGGCATAGATTTCAGACAACATTCTGCGCCCCTGAAAAGAATAAGGCAAGTGCATTACGATACTGTGCCAGGTATTGTATAAAGTTTCGGTCGTATTTTTTAATTTTTTAAATGAAAAGTAAGCATTACGCGTACGATCCATATAACATTGGTTGGAATATTGACCGTCAAAAACCGGCTGGTCTTTATGAATTTCGATCTCAGCTTCCAGATTGTCAAACCAAGAATCGTTGTTGGTATTTTGAGTGATTTCTTCTTTAGAAATAGTTCTGTAAGGTTTAAAGAAGTCAAAAACACCTTTTGTACTCGTTGCCCAATTGTCATCAAAAGCAATAATTCTTGGGTTTGCAGTTACTAACATTGCTACTGCTCCGGCGCCTTGTGTGTATTCTCCGCCAGAGTTTAAATCGTATTTTGCAAAATCGGTCGTGACTACAATTGCTTTTTTAGCCGGATTCAATTTTACAAAATCAAGGCAGTTTTGCAAAGCGTCTACACCGCCAATGCAGGCAAAAGTAAAATCGACAACATCACATTCTGCCAATGAATCTTCGCCAAATTTTTGCTCCATTAAATTAATTAAATAAGAAGCAATTGGTTTTGAACTGTCAACACCGCTTTCGGTACCAACGTAGATGCGGCTGATTTCTTTTAAGTCAATTTTATTGTCACTAATAAGCTTGGTTAAAGCATTTGCACCAAAAACAACCGCGTCCTGATGAACATCTGGGAAAGTCATTTTTAGTAATCCAAGTCCTTTTTCTAATTTTTCTGGTTCAATATTTCTGGCGATTGCCAAAGTTTTTATGGGTAAGTGTATGTTTGCGACATCAAAAGAGATGGCATCAATTCCTGTTTTCATTATGTTATTTTTTGAAGCCGATAAAGGTAAAATTATGTTGTGGAATGACAATTTTTTAATCCCATAAAATTCCTCTTTAAAGACACTTTTGAAGAAAACAAATTAAAACTTTGAATAAAATAGTAATATGATAAACTTTTATGAAAGACTGTGTAGTGCGTAATTAGTATGAATTAAACGTCTAAGAGCCAGTTTTACAAAATTTTATAATAAAATAAATTGGTAATGTCTGCTTTTTATAAGTAAAAGTACGTATACGTAGTCTATTTTAAAATCATTATAAATAACAGCGAAATGGTTGTAGTTCTTTTGTAATTGAGTTATTTTTGTCTAATTTTTTAAAACAAACTACTTAAACACTTATGGCACAATCTGCACTATTGAATGCTTCCATCTTAAAGAAAGTAGCTATGGCTCTTTCGGGAATATTCTTAATCACGTTTTTAGCGCTGCATGTTTCCTTAAATTTTATTTCTATTTTGAGTGAAGACGTTTTCAACGAAGCTTCTCACTTTATGGGATACAATCCGCTGATACAATATGTAATGCAGCCAGTTTTGGCGTTCGGGGTAATTTTCCATTTCGTTATGGGATTTGTACTAACAGCTCAAAACAGCGCAGCAAGACCAATTGCGTATGCAAAATACAACGGAGCGGCAAATGCTTCTTGGAGTTCTAGAAATATGATTATTTCTGGATTGGTTATTTTGGCATTCTTAGGATTGCATTTTTATGATTTCTGGTTTCCTGAAGTTACCTACAAATATATTGCAGGTACAGCACCAGATGCTACTAGGTATTATGGAGAGTTAGTTCATAAATTTCACGATCCAATTCGCACAGGATTATACTGCGTGTCTTTCATCCTTTTAGGATTCCACTTATGGCACGGGTTTGCATCTTCTCTTCAATCAGTAGGGATGCACAACAAGTATTCAAGATTTTTAAGTAAAGTAGGTTACTGGTTCGCAGTTGTGGTGCCGGCACTTTTCGTAATTATCGCATTATTTCATCATTTCAATAATTAATATCAATTATAATGGCATTAGATTCAAAAATTCCAAATGGTCCTATAGCGGACAAATGGACAAATTATAAAGATCATATTAATTTAGTAAACCCTGCTAACAAACGTAATTTAGATATTATTGTAGTTGGTACAGGTTTGGCTGGAGGTTCGGCTGCGGCTACTTTGGCTGAGTTAGGATATAACGTAAAAGCATTTTGCTTCCAGGATTCACCACGTCGTGCGCACTCTATTGCAGCACAAGGGGGTATCAACGCTGCAAAAAATTATAAAGGTGACGGTGACTCAGTTTACAGATTGTTCTACGATACTGTAAAAGGAGGTGACTACCGTGCACGTGAGGCAAACGTTCACCGTTTGGCTGAAGTTTCGGCTAATATTATTGACCAGTGTGTAGCTCAAGGGGTACCATTGGCTCGTGAATACGGCGGACTTTTAGATAACCGTTCTTTTGGAGGAACTTTGGTTTCTCGTACATTCTACGCACAAGGACAAACAGGACAGCAATTGTTGCTAGGAGCTTATTCTGCAATGAACCGTCAGATTGGCCGTGGAAAAATTAAAATGTACAACCGTCACGAAATGCTTGATATTGTAATCGTTGACGGAAAAGCGAGAGGTATTATCGCTCGTAACTTAATCACCGGAGAAATAGAAAGACATTCTGCTCACGCGGTAGTAATTGGTTCTGGAGGATACGGAAACGTATTTTTCCTTTCAACAAATGCTATGGGATCAAACGCAACAGCAGCTTGGAAAATTCATAAAAAAGGAGCGTTTTTCGCAAATCCTTGCTACACACAAATTCACCCAACATGTATTCCGGTTTCTGGAGATCATCAGTCAAAACTGACTTTGATGTCTGAATCATTGCGTAATGACGGTCGTATTTGGGTTCCTGCAAAATTAGAAGATGCTCAGGCAATTCGCGAAGGAAGAAAAAAAGCAACTGATTTATCTGAAGCTGAGAGAGATTATTTCTTAGAAAGAAGATATCCTGCTTTTGGTAACTTAGTTCCTCGTGACGTTGCGTCTCGTGCGGCTAAAGAAAGATGTGATGCTGGTTTTGGAGTTAACAAAACTGGAGAAGCGGTTTACTTAGATTTCGCAGCAGCAATTAAACGTTACGGAACTGAAGAAGCTTACGTAAAAGGTTTAGATGCTAATGATGCAGCTTTGGTTACTAAATTAGGAACTGCAATCGTTAAGAGTAAATACGGAAACTTATTCCAAATGTACTTGAAAATTGTAGACGAAGATCCTTATGTAACACCAATGATGATTTATCCTGCGGTTCACTACACAATGGGTGGAACTTGGGTTGATTATAACTTAATGACTACAATTCCGGGATGTTTCTCAATTGGAGAATCTAACTTCTCTGACCACGGAGCAAACAGACTTGGAGCTTCTGCTTTAATGCAGGGATTGGCTGATGGATATTTCGTATTGCCATATACTATCGGAGATTATCTTGCTCCGGATATTAAAATGGGAGAAATTTCTACAGATTTACCAGAATTCGTTGAAGCTGAAAAAGCGGTAAAAGATCAAATCGAGAAATTTATCAATAACAACGGTAAACATTCTGTAGATTATTTCCACAAAAAATTAGGAAAAATCATGTGGGATAAAGTAGGTATGGCTCGTAATGCTAAAGGTTTAACTGAAGCTATCGAAGAAATTGCCGCTTTACGTGAAGAGTTTTATAGAGATGTAAAAGTACCAGGAAGTGCTAACGAATTTAATCAGGAATTAGAAAAAGCAACTCGTGTTGCAGATTTCTTAGAATTAGGAGAATTGTTCGCGAAAGATGCTTTACACCGTAACGAATCTTGTGGAGGTCACTTCCGTGAGGAATACCAGACAGAAGAAGGAGAAGCACTTCGTGATGATGAAAACTTTGCATACGTTGCTGCTTGGGAATACAAAGGAAAACCAAGTGATGCCGTATTACACAAAGAACCTCTTAATTACGAAAACATTAAATTAGTTCAAAGAAGCTATAAATAAGAATTTGGTCGAAAGTCCAAAGTCTTAAAGTCAAAAGGCAAAATGTGTCAAACGACTTTCGACTTTCGACTTTATGACTTTCAAACTAAAAAGGTATGAAACTTACATTAAAAATATGGCGTCAAAAAAACGCCCAAGATAAAGGGGGAATCGTTGAATACCCAATCGACGGAATCGAACCAGATATGTCTTTCCTTGAAATGCTTGATGTTCTTAACGAACAATTAATCAACAGAGGAGAAGAGCCGGTAGCATTTGATCACGATTGTCGTGAAGGAATCTGCGGAATGTGTTCATTATTCATCAATGGAGAAGCTCACGGACCAGACAGAGGTGTTACAACTTGCCAGTTACACATGCGTATGTTTAAAGATGGTGATACGATTTTTATCGAGCCATTTAGAGCAAAAGCTTTCCCTGTAATTAAAGATTTAGTTGTTGACAGAAGTTCTTTTGACAGAATTCAGCACGCAGGTGGATTTATCTCTGTAAATACTTCAGGAAATACAATTGATGCGAATACAATTCCAATTAACAAACACGATGCAGATAAATCATTTGATGCTGCTGCTTGTATTGGTTGCGGAGCTTGTGTTGCAACTTGTAAAAACTCATCAGCAATGTTGTTCGTTGCTGCAAAAGTATCGCAATATGCTTTATTACCGCAAGGTAAAGTTGAGGCGGTTGACCGTGTATTAAACATGGTTCACCAAATGGATCACGAAGGTTTTGGTAACTGTACTAATACCGGAGCTTGTGAAATTGAATGTCCTAAAGGAATTTCGCTTGAAAATATCGCACGTATGAACCGTGAGTATTTAGCAGCAAGTTTAAAAGGATAAATTAAAACGTACAATTTTAGTTTATATAGAAAAACGCTTCCGTTACGACGGAAGCGTTTTTTGTTTTTATTCGTAATACAATTGTGATTCGTTTATTTCCTGTTTTTCTTTTCCTTCCTGCTGAATGAAACAGGTTAAAGTAGTTCCTCCAATCTGATCAAAATAACTGATGTTGATTTTGTGAAATCCTTTTTCGAGCTTAACCGCGCCATAAGCTTCGTTTAACCAATGAATACCATCATTATTTACAACTAATTCATGATCTATAAAAAGCTTTGATCCGTCGTCAGAAAGGGTCGAAAACGTATAATTTGCCGTTTCCGGGATAAAGATATATCCTTCAAATTTTAAGCCGATATAGCGCTCTGT
This sequence comes from Flavobacterium johnsoniae, assembly GCF_001879205.1. Taxonomy (GTDB): domain Bacteria; phylum Bacteroidota; class Bacteroidia; order Flavobacteriales; family Flavobacteriaceae; genus Flavobacterium; species Flavobacterium johnsoniae_A. The sequence goes on along the minus strand of NZ_MLFK01000002.1, from coordinate 493,880 downwards.
TTTTGTTTTCCATTTTTCACTGCTTATTTTACCTTCAAATATGCCTGATGAAACTGGTTTTGCCAATTCTAAATCCTGAACCTGCTGAAATAATTTACCGGTAAAATAATCGAATTTTAATCCTTTCTTAGTTGGTTTTGCTGCTAAAGCTTGTTTAAGATCCGGATTTCTAACTAATATTTTACTGATAGAACTTTTTCTGCCGCCTGGGCTAATTTGAACTGTTTTTATAATTCGGTATTCGCCCTTTGGTATATTTATGGTGACAGGTTTAGTATAAAGTTCCGCCGTTTCATCTGGATTGTAGCCATCGATGGTATAGAAAATCTGCCCGTTTTTAATTGTTGGTTTTAAATCTAAAATATATTTTGAACCAATTAATGCTGTTTCTTCTGATCCATAAGGAATTGGAACTTTATACAATCTTTTTTGCGATTCTAATTTCTCTAAATGATGCGGTATCTGATTCAGAATAAAGCTATTATAGTTTTTATTTTGTGGTTCAGTCCAGGCAATTTCTGCCAAAGCAAAAACCCGGGGATAAAGCATGTAATTTAATTTCGCGGGACTTGTCAAATATTCAGACCAAAGATTCGACTGCACGCCCATAATATATTTTTGTTCTTCAATAGTTAAGCTATCTACGGGAGTGGGGTTGTAGTTGTAAATTTTTTCAACTGTGGTCAGTCTTCCAATCGTTAAAGGCTCTTGCGGAGAATATCCCTGATTGTAATCCAGATAAAGAACCTGCTCGGGATTCATGATTACAAAATGCTTTTGTTTCGCTGCGCTGATACCGCCAGATTCGCCTCGCCACGACATTACGGCTGCGTTTGGTGCGAGTCCTCCTTCGAGCATTTCATCCCAGCCCAAAATTTGTCTGCCGTTTGCGTTTAGGAATTTTTCTATTCGGGTGGTTAAATAGCTTTGTAATTCGTGTTCATTTTTTAATCCCAAATCTTTGATTCGTTTTTGGCAGTTCGGACATTCTTTCCATCTTGCTTTTGGACATTCATCTCCGCCAATATGAATATATTTACTTGGAAATAATGCCATAACTTCGGTTAAAACATCTTCTAAAAAAGTAAAAGTTTCTTCTTTTCCAGCGCAGAAAATGTCTTCAAAAACACCCCATGATTCCACCACTTTATACGGACGATCGGGAAAACAGGATAAATTTGGGTAAGCCGTTACGGCTGCAGTTGCGTGGCCGGGCATTTCGATTTCCGGAATAATATTGACATAATGGTCTTCGGCAAATTTTACAACGTCTTTAATTTCTTCCTGAGTATAAAAACCGCCGTATGGATTTGCGTCAAAAAAATAAGGAAATCTTTCAAATTTATTTCCAACTAAAGTCTGCGCTCTTTTCGATCCGACTTCGGTTAGTCTTGGATATTTTTTTATTTCAATTCTCCAGCCCTGATCATCAGTTAAATGCCAATGGAAATTATTTAATTTATAATATGACATCTGTGCGATAAAATCTTTTATAACATCAACAGTAAAAAAATGACGGCAGACATCAAGGTGAAGCCCGCGGTAGTCGTATCTGGGCTCGTCTTCGATGGTGACACAAGGTAATTTTATTTCCTGATTCTTCGAATTATCAGGCAGTAACTGCAATAAACTCTGCACAGCATAAAATAAACCTTCTTCACTTCCGGTAACCGTTATTTTTTTTGAAGTAATATCGATTTTATAAGCTTCTTTTTTTGAAGATACAGCTGGTTTTTGGGTAATAAATAAAACTTCAAGATTACTTTTTTTATTTGTTGTATTGGCATTTATAGCCGACTCGAAAATCTGCGCCGTTTTAAACTCTTTTGTGCTGTATTTATTTTTATTAAATGAAATTTTAATTTTGCCGTTTATGCGAATGCTGTCTCCATTTGCTTTATAAACATTAGGAGCAGGAATTATCGATTTATTGTTAAACGTACTTTGAGCATTTCCAAAGAAACAACAGAAAATTAAAAATAGAAATATACTTTTTTGCATGGTTACTTTTTGGTTTTGTTAAACAAATTTAAGGTTTGTTAATTGGTTTGCATATTTTTTGCAAAATGTATTTTTGCTTAAATGTCTTTAAAATAGCGGAATTAACTTTTTAATTACTTTGTGTTATAATTTGTTTCGCAAGAATATTGCATTTATTGTTTACATTTGTTCAAAAAAAGGAATTCGCATGAATAATGATAATGAAGTAATAAATTACACTAAAGAGGAACGTAAAAATCTTATCCTAAAAGAAATCAACCTGCATACTCGTGTAAGTTTTGAAACACTTTCGGCTAAATTATTTGTTTCTGAAGATACTGTAAGACGTGATATAAATGAACTTGAATCAGAATCTTTGTTGATTAAGGTAAAAGGCGGTGCAATGACTAAGGCCTATCACCATTCTTCATCTAATCAAACTTATGCGGGCGAATCGAAGCAGATTATTGCTCAAAAAACGTTAGGACTGCTTCATGACGGAATGGTCTTGCTAATTGGAGGCGGAACTACAATTCGAGAATTTATCCGTTTGATTCCTAATGATTTAAATTTGACCATTTTTACAGTTACTGTTTTATCTGCGGTTGAACTTTTGGATAAACCCAATGTTAAAATTATCATGATTGGCGGTAGTATTTCATCTTACAGCCAAATGTGTGTGAGCGGTGATGTTTATAATCAGTTAGCTAATATTAAAGTTGACTTATTAATATTAGGAACGAATGCTTTAGATATCGAAGGCGGTTTCTCAGACTCTGACTGGGAAACGGTTCAGGTTAAAAAAGCAATGATTCAGGCTTCCGAAAAAACAGCGATTCTTACGATTTCTGAGAAACTGGATACGGTTCTAAAAATGAAAATTGCCAACTTATCTGAAGTTAATTACGTTGTCACGGAAGTTGATCCGGGCGACGAAAAATTACAAGCATATAAGAAGGCAGTTCCAAGTTTAGTTTTTATCTAATCCCAATTCTTTATTAAAAAGTTGATCCAGTTCTGGTGAAAGATTTTATCTAAGTCTTCATCAGAATAGCCGTTGTTTTTAAAAATCAGAACCAATTTCTGCAAATCGGCTATGGTATTTAAATCATACGGAGATTGTTCTGTCCCAAAAGCACCGTCCAAATCTGAACCTACGCCAATATGATTGGCATTTCCGGCCAATTGGCAAATATGATCCATGTGGTTGAAAACCGTTTCCAGATTGCAATTCATTTCTAAAGGCATCGAAACACCTCTTTCCCAGTTCGGAACCAGCATCCAGGCATCTAAAGCGCCGCCAATAACGGCTCCTCGAGAAATTAAAGCCTTAATCATTTCATCGCTGTACTGGCGATTATGATCTACCAGGCTTCGGCAATTATTATGACTTGCCCAAACTGGTCCGTTATAATGATCTAATGCCTGCCAAAAAGCATCGTCGCACAAATGAGTTGCATCTAAAATAATATTTAAACGTTCCATTTCTCTTAATAAATCAATTCCGTTTTGATTCATTTTTCCGGTTGCGTCTGTTCCGTTTGCGTAGCGTCCCGGGCCATAATGCGCCGGACCGATCGCACGTAATCCGTAATTATATGCTTTTTCTAAATATGAAATGTCAATTATAGAATCAGCACCTTCCAAACTCAAAATATAACCAATAGGTTTTTTGTCGTTTGGTGTTCCGTCATTCCATAAATCAATTTGTTTCAGAAGCGATTTTTTGTCTGTAATTGGGGTAATTTCTCCGGCTTCTTCCATGGCTTTGTACCAGGCAAGCTGTCCTTGGGTTTGTGCCCAGGCTTGCTCAGGAGAATTCCAACCCGGAATAATACTGTCTGGTTTTACAAATCTTGCAATTTGAGTGGCCACAACAATCCCGATATTACCACGTCGCAAATCAGGAAACGAGACCGTTGCGCGCTCACGATCCGGTTTGTCTGTCATTCCTTTTTCGAGCTGACGCAAAGTGGGAACGTCATTTCTTAAATCACGATTCCATTCCATTGCATTCATGCTCAGGTCTAAATGGGCGTCTATTATAAACATAGTATTCGGCTTAAAATTTTATATATTAATTTCTCTGCTTCGGGCGGCAACTTTCCATTGATCACAAACTTGGTGTCCTTTATTGACAACCTGAACAGAATCATAAAGTGCGCAGGTAGGGCAGACATGATACGGAAGCGCATATATAGTGTCGCCAATTGCATATTTGTTTTTTCCTTGGTTTTCTACAATCAAATGTTCTTCTGAATGTGATGTCGGAATTAGATTTTCATCATTTAAAATCACTAATCTTTTATCGATTGGATTTTCTGAAGAAACGGCTTTGTAACCAATATCAATGCAGAGTGTTGAATTTGTTGGTTTTGAAATGATGGTTCCAACGATAACTAACGCCGGTTTAAATTTTTGTTCCGGTAAATTAGTCTGATAATTAAAATCCCAAAAAACAAATGTTCCCGGACTGCATTCTACGTTTTCCTGCGTGGCATAAAACGGAAAGGTGTTCGATCCTCCTGCCACGATTTTTAATTCGTAACCTAATTTTTCCCCAATTGCTTCTGCTTTTTCTCTTATATTCAAAAAGGAAATTGAAGCAGCATTTGTTCGCTCTTCGGCACTTCCTTTTAAATGTCCGTCGTAAATATGAATGCCTTCGAAATGAAGGTTTTTTAATTTTACAATTTTATCTGTTAACGCGCTCCAGTTTTCAGAAATAGAAAATCCGGTTCTGTTCATTCCGGTGTTTAAATCCAGATAAATATGCAGTTTTAAATTGTTTTCTTTTGCAATTTCATTTAAGGCTTTCGCCGATTCCAGATTGTCTGTAATGGTCGAAAATTTGACGTTTGGATATTTTTGAATTAACGAAAACCATCTTTCCGTTTTAATTCCAACAGGCTGATAGGCGAGAAGAACGTCTGGAATTTCGTGTATTGCGGCAAGTTCGGCTTCGGCAATTGTGGCGCATTTTATTTTTTTGATATTGTAAATTTTAAACAATTCCAGAATTTCGCCAATTTTATGTGTTTTAATGTGAGGCCTTAATTTTTGGGTATCGCCATTTACAGCGCCAATAAGGCGTTCAAGATTAAACCGGATACGATCTTCGTAAACAGCTAAAAATGGCGTATCAATGATAATGTCGGACTTAATTTTCCACCAATTTTCTTGCATAACTTAGTTTCTTGTTTTATCTACCACTTCAATTAAATTTTGAAAAGCCTCTAAAGCTTCCTCATATTTTAAATTCAAAAGCATTTCTTTTGAAAACAAATTCGAACCAATTCCCACACACACCACTCCAGATTTAAACCAGGATTTTAGATTGCTTTCTTCCAGCGTTACGCCTCCTGTGGGCATTATTTTTAAATTCGGGAAAGGCGCTCTTATTGCTTTTACATATCCCGGGCCGCCAATTTTATCGGCGGGAAAAAGTTTTACCACTTCGGCTCCCAGTTTATTGGCGTGTAGAATTTCGTTTAAAGTTGCGGCGCCGGGAATCCAGTAAATGTTATTTTTAAAACAGTAATTGCCAATTTCTAAATCGGTATGAGGGCAGATAATGCAATCTGCGCCTAATTGATGGTAGGTTTCGGCATCCTGAACACTCAAAATTGATCCAACCGCAATTTTTACATCTAAATTATGCGCTTTTTTAAAAGCTGTCATTTGAGCAAAAACTTCTTTTGAGTCATGGGCACGCGCAGCAAACTCAATAATTTTTATGCCAGCATCAGCCGCTGATTGCAATACTATTTGGGCTGTTTCTATGTTGATTTGGGTTACTAACGGAAGTACACCTTGCGTTTTTAAAATGCTGTACATATTCTTAGTTTATCTGTTAATTCTATTACTTGATCCGTTTTTGATAAAATGATTTATTTCGTCGAGAGTGCTTATGGCAAAATCTCCGTGAATGCTTTGTTTGATAACGCCGCAAGCCACAGCCCAGTCAATGCATTCCTGTCCGGATAATTTATTCGATAATCCGTATAGTAATCCGGCATTAAAAGCGTCTCCAGAACCAATTTGATCTGTTACTATATGTATTTTGTGTTCTGGCGTTTGATAGAAATTACCTTCGTGCATCAATAATCCTTTGTATAAATGTGCCGGACCATCAGATTTTCTAAAACTCATGGCAAGTGTTTTTAGAAAAGGCATTTTTTGTTTTAATAATTCGAATGTTTTCTGAAAACGAGATGCATCAGATTCATTTTTATCTGTTTGGATTCCGAAGTAAATTTCAATCGCATCTAAATCGGCAACTGTGATGGTGCTGTATTGAAGCAAATCGGGCATAATTTCAGAAGGATGTTTTCCGTACTGCCACAATTTGGAGCGATAATTAAAATCGGAAGAAATGGGAAGGCCTTTTTTATGCGCAGTTAAAATGGCTTCTTTACAAGCCAGACCTGCTTCGTTTGAAACTCCCGGGCTGATTCCTGACCAGTGAAAATGTGTGACACCTTCTAAAACTGCATTCCAATTTATCTGATCTTTTTGTATGGTTGCAAAAGAAGAATTGCTTCGGTCGTAAATAACCTGCGATTGCCTGATTTGGTTTCCGGATTCTACAAAATATAAGCCCAAGCGTTCGCCCCCATAAACACATTTTGAAGTGTTTACTTTGTGTTTCTGAAGTTCGTTTAAAGCGAGTTGTGCCAAATCATTTTGGGGTAATCGGCTGATATAATCGGTTTGGATTCCGAGCTGCGAAAGTAATACACAAACATTGGCTTCGGCACCGCCCACATGAATTTTTATTTCATTGGCCTGTGTAAACCGGTTTCCATTGGCAACATTCATCCGAAGTAATAATTCTCCAAATGCTGCTATTCTTGTTTGCGAGGTATTTGTATTCATGTTTTGTTTTTTAGTCACAGATTTTATGCGATGAACGTAACGATTAGTTTTAAACACATAGAGACATAGTTTTTAGAGCTTTTGAAAAAAGGCGTTTCACTTGCATTAACGCACATAGCTATGTGTTTAATTTTTTAGCCACTGATTACACTGATTAAAGTGATTTCTTTTCTTTTTTTGCACGAATTAATTGAACGTCTTGATTTGTGTTAATTCGTGTAATTTGTGGCAAACCAAAAATCATTTTAATCTGTGTAATCTATGGCGTATTTTAATTTATGCGATGAACGTAGCGATTAATTTTAAACATATAGGTACATAGTTTTTAGAACTGTTGAAAAAAAGGCGTTTCACTTGCATTAACGCACATAGTTACTATGTGTTAAAAGCTGGCTTTTTTTGTATTCTTTATCGAGTAAAAAATCTATGTTTCTATGTGTTTATTTTTTAGCCACAGACTTTCGGATTAAATTATTTTCCTTAACCAATACAGATTACTCTTTAATCTTTGTTTCTGTGGCGTATTCCTTGTCTAAAATAATTCGAAAACAGCTTCAACTTCTACGGGAATATTATCCGGTAGAGATCCCATTCCTACGGCGCTTCTTACTCCAATTCCGTTTTCTTGTCCCCAAACTTCGGCAAACAATTCACTGCAGCCATTTATTACATAAGGATGTCTTAAAAAATCGCCGTTGCAATTCACCATTCCTAAAACTTTTATCACTCTTTTTACTTTATTCAGGCTTCCAAAATTGGTTACAATAGTCGAAAGCATTGTTAGTCCGACTTGTCTGGCGGCTAATTTCCCTTCTTCGATATCCATATCATCGCCAATTCGCCCAATAATTAAAGATTTGTCGTCTCTAACCGGTCCGTGGCCAGAAAGATACAAGTATTTTCCGTCGACTAAGTAAGGTTTATATATACCAAGAGGTTGAGGCGCCGGCGGAAGTGATAAGCCGAGAGTTTCAAATTTTTCTTGTGGTAATAAATTCATGATATTAATGTATTATAGAGTTTAAAATAAAAACGAAAATGATTCCTAAAACAGATACTAAAGATTCCATAACAGTCCAGGATTTAAAAGTGTCTTTTAGGCTGATATTAAAATATTCTTTGAACATCCAGAAGCTTGGGTCGTTTACGTGCGAACACATTAAACTTCCGGCTCCAACGGATAAAACCAATAAGTTAGGATCGAGTCCAGTTGTTTGCAGTAAAGGCAGTAAAACGCTGGCCGTCATTAATCCGGCGGCTGTAGCAGAGCCAACACAAACGCGAATAATCGCAGCCATTATCCATGCCAATAAAAAAGGATGAATGTTTATTTGTGTCAGCGCTCCTACTATTGTTTCGTTTACGCCGCTTACAATCATAACTTCTTTGAGTCCTCCGGCACCGCCCACAATCAAAACAATTAGAGCGACATCTTTTATAGCGGCAGCATAATCATCCATAACAGAGGTGATGCTTCGGTTCATCCGAATTCCTAAGGTGTAAGTGCAGATGAGTAAAGAAATCAGCATAATCATGCTGGGTTCGCCTATTGTCTTACAGATGTTTTCTACTGTTTCATTTTCTGTAAATAAGGGTAATATCGAAGTCAGCGTTAATCCAAAAACAGGAAACAAAGCAGAAAATAGACTAAGTGAAAAACTCGGTAGTTTACCGTGGTTTGCAACTTCTTCGACATTTAAAATTTCATGATCTGATTCGGTTTTGATGTTTTTAAGCAAATTTGAAAACAACAAACCGGCAATAAAAATCGTGGGAATTGCAATTATAATTCCGTAGACCAAAACCAGTCCAATATCGGCATTTAAAATACTGCTTAACGCCATTGGTGACGGATGTGGGGGCAAAAAACCGTGTGCTACTGAAAGCGACGCCAGCATTGGAATTCCCAGATATACTTTTGAAAGTTTAAATTGATGGGCTACTGAAAAGATTAGAGGTACTAACAAAACAAATCCAACACTATAAAATAGAGGTATCCCAACAATAAATCCGGTAATCATTAAGCCGAGTCGAACGTATTTTCTGCCCGTCCATCCCATAACTGTTTTGGCAATGACATTTGCGGCGCCTGATGAAACGGTAAGTTTACCAATACAGGTTCCAAAAACGATAATCAACGTAATAGATCCTAACATTTCGCCCAGCCCTTTTTGAACGGTTTGCGACAAAGTGTTTATTGGCAGGCCTAAAAAAAGACCTGCTAATAAAGCTGTTATGATAAAGGCTATAAACGGATTTATTTTAAGCCAGGCTATTTGAATGATTAAAAACGCAATGCATGCCGTAAGAATTAAAATGCTCATTTATCTATCGTATTTTTATTTCAAGTTATATTTTCTATAACTTGTGTATTATTTTACACGCTGATCTAACAGATTCGCTTTCGCGAAAATGCTGATTTACACAGATTTTACAATTATAAAATAATCCGTTTTTTTCCGCGTCTTTGCGAAGCAAATCCGTTTTATCCGCGTTCTAATTCAGCATTTCAGTTACTATTTATCCCACCAGATTCTTGTTGTAAAAGCATCTTCTCCCTGACGCTTAACTGCTTCTGCTAAGTTAGCTGAATTCACTGAATATTCGCTGGTTGAGTATTTTAAACGTCTTGGTATTGTGCCGTTTGTAACATTTCCGGGGAAATTTACAGGAGTTAAAACAGGATATCCGGTTCTTCTCCAGTTGGCATAAATTTCTTGTTCGTCTACAAACAAAGCGATATAAATTTGAGTATGAATCTGATTCATTTTGGCTTCAAATGAGCCCGCTGCATTGTACGGATTTGCCGTTAAATAAGGCGTTGCATCCGGAATAGTATAAGCGGCACCATAAATTCCCATGTTTAAGAAAGAAGCTTTTACTCCTTTTTCATATAAATCTTTATCTGTTTCGTTTGTATACCATCCTCTTGCGGCGGCTTCAGCCAAATACAAATTGGTTTCGGCGTTGCTGATTAATACAAGAGGTGCATCATATTTAAAAATAGTACTTTGGTTAGGTTCAGAATACGTTGCCTGCTCTGCAGGAGTTGGGGCGATTTTTGTTCCGTTAGGAAAACCTTTTTGAACGGCAATACTTGTATTTTGAGCAGTTCCCTGCCAAACTCCGGCATAAACACTAATTCTTGGATCAGCAGTTGATTGTAATAAATCAATAAAAGTTTTGGCTAATTTACCGCCTTCTACATTTTTTTGTCCAAAAGACCCCGCCGTAAAATCTTGTCTTCTTGCATCAAAACCAACCGGATTTCTATTAAAATCATTCGGGCCGTCTGTATATCTCATTATAGCGTTATCTGCCCCGTTTAAAATTACGCCGCCTGCAATTGCTTTGGTAACCCATGTTTTAGATAATGCTGGATCAACTTTAGATAATCGTAAACCAAGGCGAAGCATTAGCGAATAAGAGAATTTTTTCCATTTTGCCACGTCTCCATCATAAATGAAATCAGCTTTTCCAAAACTTGGTTTTGCCGGATCTAGTGCTGTTGCAGCTTCGTCTAATTCTTTCAATAAATCTTTATAGATGAATTCCTGACTGTCATACTTTGGAAGAAAAATTTGCGTGCTGTTGGCTTTCGCCGCTTCAGAATAGGGGATGTCTCCATACAAATCGGTAAGCTTATGATACAAAAAGGCCTTCCAGATTCTGGCAATATTAAGTCTGTTGCTGTCGTTTGGGCTGTTTTTTAAAGCATCGATTACAATTTCGGTTTCACTCAAAGCGGTTGGATACGCCTGATTAAAATAAGCCGAAAAATAAACTTCATTATTTAAATATTTATCTCCCACACCAGAAGCTTCTTTATATGTGGCATAGTGCTGCAGCATGCCTCCGCATTCTAGAATGTTGGTAAAGAAATAATTGTTGTTTAAACCGTCAAGTTGTGCTTTGCTGAAAACAAAATTTGGATTTGGTTTGTCAACTGAATTAGGGTTGGTGTTGATTTCTTCAAAATCATCAGTACAGGATGCCATACTTCCTAAAAGTATTCCTGCGATATATAATATGGTTAACTTTTTCATGTCTTTTAATTTAAAAATTAGAGATAAAACGAGTTTAAAATTTGATATTTAAACTTAAACCGAAACTTCTGGTTTTTGGCACTCCAAATTGTTCTACACCTTGAGCATTTCCTGCACTGAATACAGATTCGGGATCTACGTTTGGTGTTTTCTTATAAAGGATGAATAAGTTTCTTGCCACAAATGAAATGGAAGCTCCCTGAAGTTTTGATAATCCTTTTATTTTGTCAAGCGGTAATTGATAACCCAAAATGATTTGTCTCAATTTGATGAAACTTGCATCATAAATAAATGTAGATGATATGTTTCTCAAGCCGTCATAATATGTTCTTAGGTTTTCCGGAGCGATAACCATATCTACCGGATTTCCGTTAGTGTCAACACCTTTTATTGGTAAACCACTTTCACGGCCTTCAAGAGTTAATTTTGTTAGTCCCATACGAGTTCCGTATAAATCAGTTCCTGAGTATAAACTTCCTCCAAATTTACCATCGATCAAAAAGCTGAATGAGATGTTTTTGTATTTGAATTCATTACTGATACCCGCTCCCCAAGGATGAACTCCCTGGCCTAATTCTTCAAGCGGACCTTGCGCGATTGTTGCAGAACCCCCGCTCACATTGTAAACGGTATTTCCGTTAGCATCCTTACGTGGTTTGTATCCTTTTATAATACTGTAAGGACGACCCACATCACTTGTAATCGTAACATATCCGTTTACAGAAGTTGCCATTGTAATAGAACTTAACTGGTCTGTAAGTGCTTCAACAGTGTTTTCGTTATACGAACCATTGAAAGTTGCATCCCATGAGAAATTTTCTGTATTGATGATTTTTCCGCTAAGTAAAAATTCAACTCCTTTGTTTCTCATTTTTCCAAGATTCAATAAAGCTGTATTGGCTCCTGAAGCATTTGAGATTGTAGTTTCGACAATATCATTTGTTGTCGCACGGTTGTAGTAAGCGAAATCAAGATTCAAACGATTGTTGAAAAAACCTAAATCAGTTCCAACTTCAAAAGTAGTAGAAGTTAACGGACTTAAAGTTGAATTAGGAACTCTTGTGCTTGTTGGGCCTTGCAGTTGCTGGCCGTTATGTCCGCCTTGCACCATTGTGTACGATTGGTTCAATGCATACGGATCAGGAGTTGCGCCTCCAACCTGCGCCCATGAAGTTCTTAATTTAGCGAATGAAACAAATTCAGGCATTTTTACAATATCCGAAAGTATAATACTTGTTCCTACAGAAGGGTAAAAAACCGTATTGTTATCTTTTGAAAGTGTCGAAAACCAATCCTGACGACCTGTAAAGTTCAGGAAAACGACATTTTTATAATCTAAATCTACGGCACCATAAACTGAATTTGTTTTTGTTTTTCCGTAAGGATAAGTATAAGTAAGTGTAGATAAATTGCTTAAAGCATAAAAATCGTCTAATACAAAATTCGATCCTTCTACTCTTGTTTCATCTCTTAAAGTAGTGCGCGAGTTCACTCCAAGCAAAGCATTTAAAGAGAAATTACCGTAAATGTTTTTCTTAGTATAATTTAAAATTGCCTCCGTATTTAAGTTAGATATTTTTGTTTTTTGGCCCTGAGCATATCCAACCGGATTGTTTAAAGTTGTTTTTGGAATGTATCCAAAGAAATCATAGTTGGTATAATCTTGCCCAATTCTTCCCTGAAGAAATAATTCAGGAGTAAAGTTCAACTTTACATTCAACATTCCGATAAAACGGTTTTTAGTGTCTTTATTTTTAATTTTATTTACAACAAAATATGGGTTTGTAGCTACTGCAACAGGATTCCATGCTTCTTCAATACCATTTTCATCATATCCTGGGGCAAGGTTTCTAATGTCTACTGTATTGGCAATCATGTAAGTTCCCCAGTTAGGGTTTGCTTCTGCATCTGAAACGGTAACTCTGTTGTTTGATTTTTCTAAATTATATTGGGCAACAACATCAAATTTTAACCAGTCCGTCATGTTAACGTTACTTGCAATATTGATGCTTTTTCTATTGAAATCAGAATTTGGCACCACCGATTGATTGTCTGTATTAGAGAAAGATAAACGTCCTGTGGCTTTTTCAGTTCCTCCAGATAAGGCGACCGAATTGATGAATGTTGTTCCGGTTTCGTAGAAATTTTTAATGTTATTTTTTTGCGCCACATAAGGTCTGGCAACTCCGTCGAATTGCACAACATCCGTTCCGTCGATTTTTGCTCCCCATGACCAGCGTCCGGCAGCTACTGCTTCGGCCTGGTTAGTTGGTTTTTTTCCATTGGCTCCAGAGCCGTATTCATATTGCCAGTCAGGAATAATAGAAGGAGTTTCGAAAGTAAACGAAGTATTATATTCTACTCCAATTCCTTTTTGAACAGCACCTCTTTTAGTCTGAATTAAAATGACTCCGTTTGCTGCATTTGCACCGTATAATGCCGCTGCAGTTCCACCTTTTAAAACTGTTATGGTTTTGATGTCGTCCGGATTTATTACCGAAGTTCCGTCTCCGCGATCCACATTAATTCTGGTAGATCCCGGGCCGTTTCCAATTCCCGGTAAATTAAGTTGTGTGTTGTCGATAGGTAAGTCGTTTACAACATACATCGGCTGGTTATTTCCGTTTAATGAACCATTTCCTCTTATTACAACGCGGCTTGATCCGTTTGGTCCTGTTGCAGTGCTGCTCACGTTAACACCGGCAATTTTCCCAACTAATGCATTGGCTATATTTGTTTCTTTTGCTTTTGTGAATTCAGTTCCTTTAAGTTCTGTTACTGCATAGGCAATGGCTTTACTGCTTTTTTTAACTCCCAATGCCGTTACCAGAACCTGGTCTAATACATTTTCGGCTGGTTTTAATTTAATAACTAAATCTGTGGTGCGGTCTAAATTAAATTCTAAAGTTCCGTAACCCATATAAGAAATAACGATTTGCTTTTCATTTTCAGGAACATTTAGTTTGAATTTTCCTGACTCGTCTGTTATCGCTGCTATTTTACTATTGCTTTTTGCATAGACCGTGGCGCCTGCAATTGGCATTCCGTCATCTTGGCCAATTACCTGGCCAGTAATCTCAATCTGACTGCTGTTTTGTTCAAAGAGATGCATTTTTATTGCAGTCTCCTTTGCATTTGCTGAGAGGATCATCCCCCCAATAAATACTAATGAAATAAGCTTTGTTTTCATAATAGTTTGGTTTTCATGTTTTCTTTTTGGTTTTTATTGGCGAATCAAATATATATATTATTTTTTCACAGTTGCATTTTTTTTGCATTAAATGCATTTTTTTTGCAATAAAATTTATTCAAGTATTTTTATAATCCAAAAAATATGAGGTTTTTAAAGGTCTTTTGAGAAAATTTTGCAGAAAGCGTTTTTTTACTTAAAAATTAATTTTGGCTGAAAATTCGTATTTTTGAAATATGAAAGTCACTTTAATTCAATCAAATCTTCATTGGGAAGATGCTTCGCAAAACAGAAAAAACTTCGAATCGAAAATAAATCAAATCGATTCTGAAGTAAATTTGATTGTGCTTCCGGAGATGTTTTCGACTGGTTTTACAATGAATCCTTCGGCAGTTGCCGAGACGATGGAAGGCGAAACTATTTTATGGATGAAGAGAATGGCGCAGGCAAAAAACAGCGCCATAACGGGAAGTTTGGTAATTACGGAAAACAATAAGTATTATAACCGAATGGTGTTTGTTTTTCCGTCAGGAGAAATTAAATATTACGACAAGCGCCATTTATTTTCATTGGCTGGCGAAGATAAATTCTACACAGCAGGAACTGAAAAAGTAATCATCGATTATCTCGATTGGAAGATTTGCCTGCAGGTTTGTTATGACTTAAGATTTCCGGTTTTTGTACGTAATGTCGAAAACTACGATTTACTTTTGTACGTTGCGAATTGGCCAAAAGTGCGCACAAATGCGTGGGATGCTTTGCTTAAAGCACGTGCTATTGAAAACCTGAGTTATGTAGTTGGAGTAAACCGAATTGGTTTAGATCATCATGATTACGAACACATAGGCCACTCGCAGGTTGTGGACTTTTTAGGTAATTATATTTTAGAACCACAAGAAACAGAAGGTGTTTTTGTAGCCGATTTAGATAAAAATGAAATGCTGGAAACGAGAAAAAAACTCGATTTTTTAAGCGATAAAGATTCTTTTGAAATTAAAATTTAGAAAGCTTTACTTTTCTTTTCGGCGTCTTTTCTCTTTTTGTCGTCTTCTTTTTTCTCTACATCAGGATTATACGGAACGCTTAAGTCAATGGTTTCGTTAACATCCCAGTTGGTTCGTACATCAATTTCACGCTGAAAATAAAATACTTCTTCGGCATGTCTTTTTTCAAGGAAATTACCGGTGTCGTACATTTTGTTTTTATTATCATCGTAGATAACCCTTACGGTAAATTGTGACGGCACCATTAAATTGAATTCAATTTGAGTTTTTCCTTCAGAATATTCGCTGGCAAGCACATCATCTCCTTTTTTATTGGTTATTTCAACAATGATAGGGAAACGTTTTACGTTTTTTAGATTCAAAATTAGATTTCCATAATCAGCGAATTCTTTTGTTGATAATTTATATGATAACGTATCATTGGTTTTTTCATAGAAATCCGTCAATGCGCCGGGGAAAAATGTAAAGTTGTATTTCTCCAAAGGTTCTTTCTTGAAATCAACATATAATTTCTGCTCAAATTCGTTGTATTCCGTTGTAAAATCAACTGCAGTCGAGTCTTTATTGACTAATTTAATTTTTGTTTTATCAAATTTAACCAATGGGGTTTCGGTATCTAAAGTAAATCTTTCTCTAAAATTAATAGAACCATTTTGAACGGCTTTAATGTTTAAAGTGTCTTTTTTCTGGTCTTTAACCTTAAAGGTAAACTTTTTATCGTAAGTGTCTTTACTCACTTCTAATGACAAAGAATCTGCTTTTAGCGGTTTGTACCAAACTTGCAGCGAATCTTTTTTAGGAAACTGTGTTATAATAGTTTCTAATGTTTCGCCATTGTGTTTAAGTACAATTGCAGGTCTGTTTGTCTTAAAATTTTGTTTGCCTTCATACGGCAGGAGTATTCTGTTTCCTGAAGCTTGTATAGGTTTAAAAGTTTTTAACGGAAGCGTTTCTTTAAATAATTCCAATTCAAAGATTGTATCATTTGGAACCGTGATAAAATGTTTGATAAAACCTATTTTATCATCTTTCGGATTGAATTTGTTGTTGTTTCCTTTGTCTTTTAAAGCAACCAAAAGATATTTTCCGGCTTTTAAATTTTCAAATTCAAAAGTTCGTAAACTATCTAAAGTATTCGTAATATATCGGGGAAATTCTTTGTAAATAACAGAATCTTTATATTTATCATTCGCCTCATAAAGCATTACAGAAACAAAATTGTCTACATTTTTTTCGTAAGCATCTTTAATCTTTCCGCCAAGCTTAAGGGAATCAATATAAGGCCCGGTAGAGAAAATATATTTAAACTGATTTATTGCGTTTCCTTCATTATTATCTGCAATACTCTGACCAAAATTTAAACTGTAAGTAGTATTAGGCTGTAAAGTATCTCTTAGTTTGATATTAATGAATTTGCTGACATTTGTTGGGGTAATTACCGGCTCATATTTCATTGGAGGAGAAATAATAAGCTGTTTGTTGAGGTTTTTTAATTTGATGTATTCGTCAAATACCAAGGTAATTTCGTTTCCTTTAAAATCAGTTGTCAAATTTTTAGGAGCACTAGACACTAAAACTGGTGCCAGTGTATCTTTTAATCCGCCGGTAATACTGCCTCTTTTGGCACAGCTCACCATTAATAATACCAATAAAAATGAAATATATTTGAGTTTGCTTTTAAACATAGCGGTTTTTAAATTTGATTGCACAAAATAACAATTATATTTGCTTTAATTGAAATTTTTTGGCCATTTATTAGGATTTACAGCTTTTGTGTTTTCTTCTTTTTTTGAATTTGAATTAATCAATACGTTATAATTTCTTACTTTTGAGTTCAAATATAATTCCACACTTGTTTTGATTAAAAGATTTTTTTTGGTTTCCATGTTTGTTTTGCTTTCTGCCTGCAGTAAAAACGACAAACCAATAATTGCTTTTTATTATTGGAAAACTAATTTGAAGTTTTCTGAAACAGAAAGAATTACCCTGAAAGATAATGATGTTCGTAGGCTGTATGTTCGCTATTTTGACATCGGACTTCATCCTCAAACGCAAAAACCATTTCCGATAAGTCCTGTTCATTTTTATGAAAACATGCAGGGATTTGAAATCGTTCCGGTGGTTTTTATTCAGAATAAAGTAATGCTTGAGAAGAATCCGGATATTGAAGATCTGGCAAAAAAGACGATTCATTTAATTACTGAAATCAATAAAAAGAATAAAATTAATTGTACTGAAATTCAAATTGACTGCGACTGGACCCTGAACAGTAAAGACAATTATCTTAAGTTTATTGAACAGATTAAAAAGCTTTCACAGAAAAAACTTTCGGCTACAATCAGGCTTCATCAGGTTAAATATTTCAAGAAAACCAAAATCCCAAATGTAGATAATGGCGTTTTGATGTTTTATAATATGGGAAGTATTGCGCCGGATTCGCTGAATTCTATTTACAGCCGAAAAATCTCAGAGAAATATCTTAAAAGTTTAAAGAAATACCCACTGCACCTTGATTATGCACTGCCTGTTTATTCGTGGGCGATTCATATCCGAAACCAGAAAGTTTTAGGTTTACGTTCGAAATTAAATGTAAGCGAACTCAAAAAAGATAAAAACTTCGAGCAGATTACCCCAATATTTTTCAGGGTGAAACAATCTAATTACAAAAATGGTGTTTATTACCAGGAAAATGATCTGTTGAAAACAGAGACTATTTCTCCAGAAGATTTAAAAGAAATGGCTGAGGATTTAAGCGATAACAAAGCTCAGTCTCCAAAAGAAATTATATTTTACGATTTAGACGAATTCAATTTAAATAATTATGAAAAGAATATTTTTAAGCAAGTTGTTTCTTGGTTTTAGTGCGGCTTTCCTTTTTGTGTATGGAATAATTTATGCGTGTGCAGGTGGAGACGATTGGGATTTTTTTGGTTATAATTCGAATTTCACTCCGGAAACTTTTGCAGATAAATCCTATTCGCCTCTTTTTTTGTCAGGCGGCATTTTTTACGGAATTGGTTTTGATACCCAGCATAATTCCCGCTTTAATAAAGATATAAAATCAGATTGGGCAGCTTATCTAAAAGGAAAAATAGATACAACAACGGTAAATTATTTCTTAATTGGAGATGAAAAACTGAATTATTATTCGGATAATAAAAATGCGATTAAGAACAAGGAAGAAATTACAAGTCTTCATGTCTATTATAAAAACAAAAAAGAAAATGCAGCATCTGTAAAATGGGGTAAAAAAATGCCGTTGAAAGATGAGAAAGTAAAAAGCTTTGTTGAGTTTTTGTATCTGGCACAAAAAATAGAAACTGTTTCGATTAATAAAGATTACTGGAGTTACGAGCCTGTTGTGGCAAAAACATTCAACGATGCTAAAATGATCCAGTCAATCGAGAATGTTTACAATACCCTTTCGGATCCTTTCTTAAAAAACAGATATTGGTTTCTTACCATGAAAGCTCGTTTTTACAGCAATGACAAACAGAAAGCAATTGACTTTTTTAATAAAACGGAAAGTTCTGTTCCTAAAAATGTTTTGTATTACCGTGCACTTTCATACGTTGCGGGAATCAATCATAAACAAAAAAAATACGCAGTTTCAAATTATTTGTATGCGCAGGTTTTTGATAAATGTCCAGAGTTAAGAGTGGTGACCGCTTATAGTTTTAATCCAAAAAATCAAACAGATTGGAATAAAGCGCTGGCAATGGCAAAAAATAATAAAGAAAAAGCGGCACTTTGGGCTGTTCATGGATATTATAAAGATGAAAAACAGTCCATTGAAAAGATTTACGAATTAGATCCTAAAAGCGAACACTTCAATTATCTGGCAACAAGATTGGTAAACGCACTGGAGCAGTCTATCAATAATTCTTTTCAGCAGGATGCAGCAGGAGAAGACCAGCCCAAAAAGAAACTGACTGTTGCAGAAAGCAAAGCTGAAAATCAAGCTAAGGTTGATCAGAAAGCATTGGATTTAATTGCTAAAATTTCGGCAGCAGGAAATACTGACAGGCCTTATTTATGGGATTTGTCTCTGGGATATTTACAGACTTTAAAAGGAGATTATGCCAATGCAGATAAGAATTTTGATAAAGCGGTAAAAACGCTTCCTAAAACCGAGTTGGCAGGAATGCAGCTTCGTTTATTGCGTTTTGTAAATAACCTGAATAAAATAGATAAGCTTACTGATAAAAACGAAAAAACAATTATAGCCGATTTGAACTGGCTGTATAATGAGCTTCCTAAAACATATAAAGGACAGGAATTTCGCTATCAGAATGCTTCTTCATGGAGCAGAAGTTATCTGTCTACACTTTACAGAGAAAAAGGAAATTTAGTTCTGGCGGAGATTTTTGGTGAATCGCGTTACAGTTATTGGAACGATGGGAATGCTTTTTATGATGACGAAAAGAATCTTCAAGGTATAAAAACATTTTTGGCTAAGTCAAATAAAACCGAAATTGAGAATATTGGTGCCGGAATTTATAGTTTGAGCTTAAAAGATATTAATAACTTTCAGGCAGTTCAGGCGACTTTTAAAAACAAAATCCCGGAAGCAATTGAATTTTTGAAGCAGACAGATTCTGTTCAGCATTATAAATTTTTAGGAAATCCGTTTAACGGAAGTATAAAAGATTGTCATGACTGCGATCATGTCGCTTATCAAAAAAGAAAATATACACAGATGGATTTCCTGACTACGATTAAAGAAATGCAGGATAAACTGGCTAAAAACGAAGATGTTTACACGAATAGTTTGTTGTTAGGAAATGCATTTTATAATATTTCGCATTTTGGAAACGGACGTACTTTTTACGAAATAAGTATTGTAGGCTATGGATCAAGTCCATATTCGTTTAGAGATTCCATGAAAAAGATGATTACCGACTGCAGCGTTTCAAAAATGTATTATCAAAAAGCTTTGCAGGCAGCAACTACAAAAGAGCAGAAAGCAAAATGTGTGTATTTAATTTCGAAATGCGAACGAAACGAATATTATAACACTAAATACAACAGTGTTAGATATTGGTGGGATGCAAATGACGATAAAGTAAACTTTATTGCCTGGAACGGATTCAAAACCCTTCAAAAGGATTACTCAGATACTAAATACTATCAGGATGTAATTGCAGAATGCGGTTATTTTAATACTTACGTTACTCAATTAAAATAAGATGGTTAGTAAAATAGAACATATCGGAATTGCCGTTAAAAATATGGACGATGCTAATGCATTGTTCGAAAAATTATTAGGCGTTCCGTCGTACAAAGAAGAAACGGTAGAAAGCGAAGGCGTTTTGACTTCGTTTTTTCAAACCGGTACAAACAAAATTGAACTTTTAATGGCCACAAATCCGGAAAGTCCAATTGCGAAGTTTTTAGAAAAGAAAGGAGAGGGGATTCATCATATCGCTTTTGATGTCGAGGATATTCATGCCGAGATTTCCCGTCTAAAAAGCGAAGGTTTTGTATTAATAAATGAAGTTCCAAAGAAAGGTGCCGACAACAAACTCGTGGTTTTTCTGCATCCGAAGAATACAAATGGAGTTTTGGTCGAGCTTTGCCAGGAAATTAGATAAAAAAATATCATTTTTGATTTTAAATAATGTATTGAAAATCAATCTTCTTTTTAAACCAAAAGGATTGAATTGAAATTAAATGCAAATCAAGTCCTAAAATATTTGGAGTGAATGAAAAATAGTAGTAATATTGCATCCTCTAAACCGGTCCTATAGCTCAGCTGGTTAGAGCACCTGACTCATAATCAGGTGGTCCCTGGTTCGAGCCCAGGTGGGACCACTTCTTTAGAATATAAAGCCTTTACAGCAATGTAGAGGCTTTTTTTATTGGCGGGATTTAATTTTGTAATATTATTCTATCAATAAAAAATGTATTTTTACTTTTCAAGACAAAAGTAAAATCATGAAGTTGGAGCAAAAGGATAATGACTATTTCATTACTTTAAAAAAGAGATTTGAGGAAAATGATGTTGATGTTGTTTTTATAAAACAAGCTTTTGAATTTGCTTATGAAATGGTCTATGGAGAAGGATCTCATAGAATTAAAAGATCAGGCGGTGAGGTAAACCGAACAAATGCAGAGATTTTTCAAAATACTTTTCAGGGAAAATTAGGAGAAATTGTGTTGTATGAAAATTTGAAACTTCAAAACATAGAAGTTGAAGCGCCGGATTTCAGTATTCACGGAAAAGGGATTTGGGATGAAACAGATTTAAAAGCAAACGGAAAATCAATTTGTGTAAAATCGGCAGCTTTCTTTTCTAATTTGTTGCTTTTAGAAACTAAAGATTGGGATTCCGATGGGAGATATATTCCGAATCTGGATAATTCAAATATAGATACTTATGATTTTTTTGTTTTAGTTAGAATTAAACCTGATATAAAATTTATTTTAAAAAATATTGGGGAGAAAAAAGAAAATTTATGGCAGGAAATCCAAAAGTTCGATTGGTCTTATGATATTCCAGGATGCTGTTCTGCTAAAACAATTCGTTACATAATTAAAAATCAATATGTTATTTCTAAAAATGCGTTGCTGAATGGTAAAACTAAAATGGATGCTGGAAACTATTATATTCAGTCTGGTAATTTGCATAATGTAAATCGTTTATATTCGGGTTTAAGAGAAAAATAGATTAAATTTATCGTTCAAAGACAATTTAATCTTAACGAACGATGGATAATTTAACTCCAGAACAACGGAGAAAAAATATGCAGGCGATAAAAAGTACGGCTACAAAAGATGAAGTACGACTGGCAAAAGCGTTGTGGAAATTGGGTTATAGATATCGGAAAAACAATAAAAAAGTATTCGGAAAACCGGATTTAACCTTTGCAAATTATAAAATAGCCATTTTTATTGACAGTGAATTTTTTCATGGAAAAGATTGGGAAACACAGCAGCTTCGAATAAAGTCAAATCGCGATTATTGGATTCCTAAAATCGAACGCAATATGAAGCGTGATATTGAGGTGAATGATTATCTGCTTTCAAAAAATTGGAAAGTTTTGCGTTTTTGGAGCAAAGAAATTCAAAAAGAATTAGAATCTTGCATCGAAAAAATTAAACAGGAAATTGAACTTTCAAAATAAATAATGTTTCTAAAAACTCAAACTAATCAAAATATTGAAAACTATACAAATGCTTTAAAAGCAATTGGCGCGTTTTCGAATTTGTTTAGTTCTTCAGATAAACCTTTTATTCAGTATAGAGTTGCTGAGAATGCTTTTTGTAAAGCCTTTGGAGCCGATAATCTGGCGCGGGCAGATGTGGCCTACGACGCCATTATAAACGGTTGTGGCATTGGAATTAAAACATTTGTACTATCAGGAAGTTCTAAAGTTGAAAAAGTAGCAGAATTTAATTCGCACAGCTCTGAGTTGAGAATGCTTAAAGGTTTAGATCTTGCTAATAAACTGGCTGATTTTAGAAATGAACGAATTGAATTTGCAGATCGGGTTTATAATACTCAAAACAGAGTTTATCATATTATTGGCCGTGATAAATTTTTGATCAAAGTTTTTGAAACCACTTATGATTTAATCGATAAAGATTCAATTGAAATTATAGAAGAAACTAAAAGTTCGCTAAAATTCAAAGATGCGTTAAACGAATACAATTTTAATTTTTCGAAAAGCGTTTTAATGAAGCGTTTTGTAGTTCCTCAAGAATGTATTGAAATTAATATCGAAATTTTAGAAGAACCAATAAATGTGCTTTTAAATTTAGCGCAGTCAGAGTCGGCGAAACAATTTGATGAGGTAAACCAAAAACAGCTTCGAAGTGCAATTGGTTTATTGACTGAGGAAGAATTAATACCGTTTGTAGATTATGTAATTCTACCGTTATATTCTCCAGAAGCGAAAAAGAAATTAAAAGAACCTATTGTGCCTGTTAAAAGTCAGTTGAACCAGTGGAATGCCGGCGGAAGAAAAAGAGATCCGGGAGAGGTTTATATTTCGATACCTTCAAAAATCAGAAAGAATGCTCCTGATTTTTTTCCGGAAAAAGATGTGAATTTTAATCTGAAAATTCCAAATGGATCGATTCTTTCGGCAAAAGTCTGTCAGGATGGGAGCAAAGCGTTAATGACCAATCCAAACAAAGCAATGGCCGACTGGATGCTTCGTGATGTTCTATTGTTGAAAGAAAATGAAATCCTGACTTATGATAAACTCAGAAAAATAGGTTATGACAGCGTGAAAATCACAAAATCAACAGATCAGGACTATTTTATAGATTTTACCAAATTAGACGAATACGAATCTTTTATCGAAAAAGCCACAGACAATCAGGATGGGCAGTTTAAGCTTTTTCTTTAGTTTTTTTCGACTTTTTAGATTCCACTTTTTCGATAACCTTGTATATTTCTGATGCTAATCTTTGAATAACAGGCATACTTACAGAGTTTCCGGCTTGTTTGTACAAATGCGAATTTGAAATGGCAGGAAGTTTAAAATCGTCAGGAAAACCCTGAAATCTAAAACATTCTCTTGGTGTAAGTTTTCTAAAACCAAAATCGGTTGTAATTAGCGGTACATTATGACCTCCGGTTCCCATATTGGCCGTTAGAGTAGGGCAGACACTCGACTTGTTTTCTCTAACGTATTGTCTTCTAAACTGATAAATTCTATTCTTGTTTGTGATAGATTCTCTCAGCATATTGTACATGTATTTGTCTTCGTGATAATAAAACTTCTCGTCGACCTTTTCTTCGGTAATTAAATCTTTAATCGACTTAGTCAGGTTTTCTTTCTCAGGAAAATGAAATTCAAATTTATCATCTTTAATATAATCTTTATCAAAAGCTACAATGAAAATCCTTTCTCTGTTATGAGGAATGTTTCCGAAATCTTTTGTGTTTAGAACCGCACTGTCAAAAGTATAATTGCGTTTTCTTATTTCGTTTTCGATAACTTTAATTGTGTTTCCTTTGTCGTGTCCTTTAAGGTTTTTAACATTCTCAAGAAAAATAACATTAGGACGCATTTGGTCTACAAAATCTAAAATTTTGAAGAAATGATTTCCTCGACTGTCTTCAAAACCTTTTCTGTAACCTGCAACCGAAAACGGCTGGCACGGAAATCCGGCAGTTAAAATATCTATTTTTTCTAGTGCAGTAACATCCAGAGCCATCACATCACCTTCAATAAGATTGTGATCGAAATTATTTTTATAGGTAATGCAGGCATTTTTGTCAAATTCATTTGCCCATTCCAGTTTAAACCCAGCTTTTTCAAAACCCAAACATATACCGCCTACACCAGCATACAAACTTCCAACTGTTTTTTTCATTTACTATTTGCCCAGATTTAATGAATGACTTTTTTATTATGCAAATATATTAATTCGCGGAGACTTGTTCACGGTGAGAATTTAAAAAGAAAATGTTTAACTCTTTTTGAAAAATGAATTTACAGTTCTTTCTGACTTATTTAAAATTTTAATGATTTTGATAAAAAAATATTTTGTAAGAATTTTAAATAACTTATTACAGATTTGAAAATAAAGGTTAATTTTATAATGACATGAATTTTAGATAATAAACAGTAGTAATTCCCCGTTTGGTAAGGTATTACATAGAATAGTAAAAGAAAATACTTATTCAAAAAAGTATTTAAAAGAGTAAACTAAAATCATAAAAAAATCCGAATTATAACACAATGCGTATATTAAATTTATCGAGCCTTTTTAGCTATAAAGTTGTTTTTTTCTAAAAATCGTATATTTTTGCCAAAGAATTTCCCTGAAAGAGTGTTTTTTATGAGAAATTTCTATTAAAAAATATTTGCCAATATTGTATATTATTGATTATCAGCGCCCCAAGTTTATGAAGATCAAAAGAATTGTTTTTTTAGTATTTTTTCTAGTATTGAATGTGTGGAATATTGTAGCTCAGCAGGATCCGCCTTCTCCACCTGTAGGAACACCTGAACCCCCTTTAGACATGCCCATAAATGAAGATCTGCCTTATTTAATTATTGCCGGATTAATTCTGGGCACAGCAGTTATATATCGAAATAAAATAAAAAAAGCTTCAGTTTAAACTGGAGCTTTTTTTTGTGTAAAGTACTTTTCGAATATTTTTATTTAACTGGGGAGATCAAAAAACAACAGGAAATCTTTTTAATCCTCTAATTATATTACTGGCGCGCCATTCTGGAGAATCCATTGTGGGATCGAGTTTTAAATTTGGCAAACGATTTAAAATAGTAGTAATGGCGATTTCGCATTCTAAGCGGCCCAACGGAGCTCCTATGCAAAAATGTATGCCAAAACCAAAAGCGAGATGTTTGTTGTTTTTTCTCGTTATATCAAAATTTAGAGAGTTATCAAATTTGGTTTCATCTTGATTTGCGGATAAAAAAATTACTAATACACCTTCTCCTTTTTTAATTGTAATTCCATTAATAAGAATATCTTCTGCCGCTAATCTCATCGTTGAATTTATAACCGGGCCATTGTATCTTAACATTTCTTCTACAGCTGAGTGGATTAATTCAGGATTATTTTTTAGGAGGTCTAACTGTTCAGGATGAGACAGCAAAGCATACATTCCGTTGCTAATTAAGTTAACAGTAGTTTCATGACCTGCAATAATTAGTAGAAAAATGGTTGCGTAGAGTTCGTCTTCTGTTATATGTCCATCGGATTCTTGTAATTTTAAGAAGGCGGTGATTAAGTCATTTCCTGGTTTTTTTCTGCGAAAAGCAAAAACATTTTTCAAGTAATTAATAAAAGCATCAGCACTTTCTTCAATAGATTTTTTGTTCTTTTCGGTTACCTGAACTTCAATTAATATATCCGACCAGTTTCGGAGTTTTTCGCGATCTTCGGTTGGCAGCCCCAATAATTCTGCTATTACCATAATGGGCAGCTGATAGGCAAAGTCATCAATAAAATCGAATCTTTTGTTGTTTTGAATTTTATCAATTAATTCATCGGTGATTTTCTGAATTCGAACACGCATTCCTGCAGTGATTTTTGGTGTAAATGCTTTTTGGGCAAAATTTCTTAGGCGGGTGTGTTCTGGAGGATCATTAGCAAGCATGTGAAATCTTCGAAGGATATAGGCAGATGATGCTCGCTCTGTTTTTCCTTTTAAAGGCTCATCGTTTGAAATTCTTAAATTATTGGGTGATTTAATGAATCGTGGGTCACGAAGTACAGTAACTGCGTCATCAAATTTAGAAATTAGCCAAACCGGAAATCCATCCCCTAAAGTAATTTTTTGGATAGGAGCAATATTTCTTAATTCTTTAAAAGTCAGTTCTGGATTTGCTGTAAGTACCGGATCTTCAAAATTAATCGGAACATGCGATTTGTTTAAAAACGGACAAGCGCCGTTTGTTTCTACAGAATGTATTTTCTTTTCAATTGGATTTTTCATATTAATGCGTTTTATGGATTCAATTTTTTTGAAAATGCGCATTAAATGTAAGAAAATATTTCTAATTAAAATTGTAAATATATGATTTTTAGGTATCTATTGATTGATTGTATGGTGAAATGTTGGAAAAAAATAAATTAGAGAAGTTTTTTTAGAAGTTGATATAGTAGGAAATAAAAAAGGCTTCAATTTATATTGAAGCCTTTTGTGGTAATATTATTTGAAGTTATTTGTTAATTGCATAAAGTCTGGAGATATACTTACCGACAACATCAAATTCTAAATTTATTTTAGTTCCTACTTTAAAATCCTTAAAGTTGGTATTTTCAAAAGTGTAAGGAATAATCGAAACACTAAATTCGTTTGTCTTAGAGTTTACAACAGTTAAACTTACCCCGTTAACCGTGATTGATCCTTTTTCGATCGTTATATTGCTTAGGTTTGAGTCGTATTCAAAAGTATAATTCCAGCTTCCGTTTGCCTCTTCAATTTTAATGCAGGTGCCGGTTTGATCTACATGACCCTGAACAATGTGGCCGTCAAGACGGTCGCCAAGTTTCATTCCTCTTTCCAGATTTACGATATCTCCAACATTCCAATCGCCAATATTGGTCTTTAAAATGGTTTCTTCAATTGCCGTGACAGTATAAAAGGAATCTTTTATAGCAACAACTGTAAGACAGATTCCGTTATGCGATACGCTTTGGTCAATTTTTAATTCGTTTGTAATAGAAGAGTCAACCGTAACGTGTAAGTTGTTTTTATCTTTTTGTATTTCGTGAATCCTTCCAAGGGTTTCAATAATTCCTGTAAACATTGTAGTTTTATTTTACTAAATTTGCACATCAAAATTAGTAATAAATAAGCTGAGCTCATGAATAAAAAAGCAGAAAATATAATTGTTGGAATTTCGGTGGGAGATTTAAACGGTATTGGAAGCGAAGTTATACTAAAAACTTTCGAAGATTCTCGAATGTTAGAATTGTGTACACCGGTCATTTTTGCAAAACGCTAAATACTTTCTTTTGTTAAAAAAAGTTTCACTTCTACAGTTCAGTTTCACGGTGTTGATAAATTAGATCAGGTAATTCCGGGAAAAGTAAATGTTCTGAATCTTTGGAGAGAAGGGGTAGATATTAATTTTGGTGCTAACGATGAGAAAATCGGGGAGTATGCTATAAAGTCTTTTGTAGCAGCGACTAAAGCTTTAAAAGAAGGACTTATAGATGTTTTGGTTACTGCGCCTATCAATAAATATAATATTCAGTCAGAAGATTTTAAATTTCCGGGACACACAGATTATTTAGATCAGGAATTGGAAGGAAGTGCCCTAATGATGATGGTTCAGGATAATTTAAGAGTTGGTTTGTTGACAGACCACGTTCCTTTAAGTGAAGTTTCTTCTCATATGACAGAAGAATTAATTACCCGAAAAATCGAAACGATAAGAAAATCTTTGATTCAGGATTTTAGTATTGTAAAACCAAAAATTGCAGTTTTAGGGCTAAATCCGCATGCGGGTGATGGAGGAGTTATTGGAAAAGAAGATGATTTGGTTTTAAAACCAACATTAAAAAAAATATTTGACAATGGTACAATGGTTTTTGGACCATTTTCTGCCGATGGATTTTTCGGAAGCGGTCAGTATGAAAAATATGATGCCGTTGTAGCGACGTATCATGATCAGGGATTAATTCCGTTTAAGACCTTGTCTTTTGGTAAAGGAGTTAATTATACTGCGGGTTTAAATAGAGTAAGAACCTCTCCGGATCACGGTACAGGCTACGATATTGCAGGGAAAGACATGGCAGATTTCAACTCATTTAAAGAAGCCGTTTATCTGGCGCTGGATATTTTTCGCTCGCGTAATCAGTATGAGGAGATTAGCGAAAAACCTCTTAAAATAAAAGAAAAACAGTTATAAACAAAAAAAGGTGAATAAGATTATTAGATTTATAATAATTTTATATCTTTGCACCCCAATTCAGATATGTAGTTTTGTATCTGGATTACACAAATTGATGTTGAAATGAGCAAAACAAAAGAATTTTTAATTCCTTTCGTAGGGTTAAAGCTGGGAAAACACCATTTTGAGTATCAAATAAATAACACGTTCTTTAAGAACTTTGATTACGATGAGTTTCAAAGTTCAGATATTAAAGTGAGTTTGGTTTTCGATAAGAAGAGCAACATGTTAGAGTTAGAATTCAAACACAAAGGAACTGTAAATGTGCCTTGTGATCTAACAGGCGAAGATTTTGATCTTCCTATAAAAGGGAAAATGAAATTGATTGTTCGCTTTGGAGAGGAATTCAATAATGATAATGAAGAATTGTTGATTTTGCCACATGGAGAACATGAATTAGATGTGTCACAATACATTTATGAAATGATAGCACTTTCAGTGCCTCTTAAACGAGTTCATCCAGGAGTTAAAGACGGGACATTACAAACCGAAGCTTTGACAAAATTGAATGAATTAAGCGTAAAAGAACAAAAGGAAGAGAGTAAACAAGAAGAAGATATTGACCCGCGTTGGGAAAAATTAAAGAAACTATTAACGGATAAATAATATAGTAAAATGGCACATCCTAAGAGAAAAACCTCGAAAACAAGAAGAGATAAGAGAAGAACACATTATAAAGCTACTGTAGCTCAAATCGCTACATGTCCTATTACTGGTGAGGCACATTTATACCACAGAGCTTACTGGCATGAAGGTAAAATGTACTACAGAGGGCAAGTTGTTATCGATAAATCTGAAGCGGTTGCTTAATACGTTTTTGTAAATTATACTAGAACTCTCACATAGTGAGAGTTTTTTTTGTTGGTTATAATTTTTGTTTTTTAAGAAAATACGGTCAAATTCGTTTTGATTTTTTTTGTACTTTTCGAGTCTTTTAAAAATTTTTCAAATACTAATATTTGAAAGGAAATAATAGAATATAATGAATACAATCACAGCCGCAATTACCGCTGTTGGAGGATACGTTCCGGACTTTGTGCTTTCGAACAAAGTGTTGGAAACAATGGTAGATACCAATGACGAATGGATTACCACTCGTACAGGAATTAAAGAAAGAAGAATTCTTAAAGATGCTGATAAAGGAACATCGTACCTTGCTATAAAAGCAGCACAGGACTTAATAGCAAAAGCTAATATAGATCCTTTAGAAATTGATATGGTTATTATGGCAACAGCAACACCAGATATGCTGGTGGCTTCTACGGGAGTTTTTGTTGCAACAGAAATTGGGGCTGTAAATGCATTCGCTTACGATTTGCAGGCAGCTTGTTCAAGTTTCTTATACGGAATGTCTACTGCTGCGGCTTATGTGCAATCTGGAAGATATAAAAAAGTACTATTAATTGGTGCCGATAAAATGTCGTCGATTGTAGATTATACAGACAGAGCAACTTGTATTATTTTTGGTGATGGAGCAGGAGCAGTTTTGTTCGAGCCAAATTACGAAGGTCTTGGTTTACAAGACGAATATTTAAGAAGTGATGGTGTTGGACGCGATTTTCTTAAAATACCAGCTGGAGGATCTTTAATCCCGGCTTCAGAAGATACTGTGAAAAACAGACAACACAATATCATGCAAGATGGTAAAACAGTATTTAAATATGCTGTAACCAATATGGCTGATGCCAGCGAATTGATTTTGCAAAGAAATAATTTAACGAATCAGGATGTTGATTGGTTAGTGCCGCACCAGGCAAACAAACGCATCATCGATGCAACTGCAGGAAGACTTGAACTGGAAGAGTCTAAAGTACTAGTAAATATCGAAAGATATGGTAATACAACTTCAGGAACACTACCTTTGGTACTTTACGATTTTGAGAAACAACTCAAAAAAGGAGATAATATTATTTTAGCGGCATTTGGAGGAGGATTCACTTGGGGATCTATTTACCTAAAATGGGCTTACGATAAAAAATAAATCAAAACTAAAAACGAATCATTATGGATTTAAAAGAAATTCAAAACCTAATCAAATTTGTAGCAAATTCGGGTGTTGCAGAAGTGAAGTTAGAAATGGATGATGTAAAAATCACGATCAGAACAACTTTAGAAGGAAATGTAACGGAGACTACTTATGTACAGCAATTGCCAGCTCAGGCTGCATTGCCTCAAACAGCTGCTCCACAAGTAACTGCTCCAGTAGTTGTAAATGTTGCTGCAGAGCCTCAAGCTCCGGCTGAGAATTCTAAATTCGTTACTATAAAATCTCCAATCATTGGAACATTCTATAGAAAACCATCTCCAGATAAACCAGTTTTTACTGAAGTTGGAAGCACTATTGCAAAAGGTGATGTTCTTTGTGTAATTGAAGCAATGAAATTATTCAACGAAATCGAATCAGAAGTTTCAGGTAAAATTGTGAAAATTCTTGTAGACGATATGTCTCCGGTAGAATTTGACCAACCTTTATTCTTAGTAGATCCATCATAATTTTTAAAAATTCCAATAGAGAAATCACAAAATCCAATAGTTGGAATTTGGAGATTGGAATTTGTAATTTTTAATATAAATAAGATGTTTAAAAAAATATTAATTGCGAATAGAGGGGAAATTGCACTTCGTGTAATTCGTACGTGCAAGGAAATGGGAATTAAAACTGTAGCAGTTTATTCTACAGCCGATGCAGAAAGTTTGCATGTTAAATTTGCTGACGAAGCGGTTTGTATTGGTCCTCCTCCAAGTAACTTATCGTATTTAAAAATGTCAAATATTATTGCCGCTGCAGAAATTACAAATGCAGATGCAATACACCCAGGATACGGTTTTCTTTCTGAGAATGCTAAATTCTCAAAAATTTGTCAGGAACACGGAATCAAATTTATTGGTGCTGCTCCTGAAATGATCGATAGAATGGGAGATAAAGCTTCTGCAAAAGCTACAATGAAAGCGGCAGGAGTTCCTTGTGTACCAGGTTCAGACGGATTGTTAGAATCTTTTGAACATGCACAAAAAGTAGCTAAAGAAATTGGTTACCCGGTAATGATGAAAGCTACTGCCGGAGGTGGTGGAAAAGGAATGCGTGCGATCTGGAAAGAAGATGAGCTTTTAAAAGCTTGGGAAAGTGCACGTCAGGAAGCTGCCGCAGCATTTGGAAATGACGGAATGTACATGGAAAAACTTATTGAAGAACCACGTCATATCGAAATTCAGGTTGTTGGAGATTCATACGGAAAAGCATGTCACCTTTCTGAAAGAGACTGTTCAGTACAACGTCGTCACCAAAAACTTACTGAAGAAACACCTTCGCCTTTCATGACAGACGAATTACGTACTAAAATGGGGGAAGCTGCTGTAAAAGCTGCCGAATTCATTAAATACGAAGGAGCTGGAACGGTAGAATTTCTTGTAGATAAACACAGAAACTTCTATTTCATGGAAATGAATACACGTATTCAGGTTGAGCACCCAATTACAGAACAAGTAATTGATTACGATTTAATTCGTGAGCAAATTATGGTTGCTGCCGGAATTCCAATTTCAGGAAAAAATTATTTACCAGAATTACATGCTATAGAATGTCGTATTAATGCCGAAGATCCTTATAATGATTTTCGTCCTTCACCAGGAAAAATTACTACACTTCATATGCCGGGAGGTCACGGAGTTCGTTTAGATACTCACGTTTACTCTGGCTACAGCATTCCGCCAAATTATGATTCAATGATTGCCAAGTTAATTACAACAGCGCAGTCTCGTGAAGAAGCTATCAGTAAAATGAGAAGAGCTCTTGACGAATTTGTTATCGAAGGCGTAAAAACTACAATCCCTTTCCATAGACAATTAATGGATGATCCAAAATATATTGCAGGAGATTATACAACTGCATTTATGGATACTTTCAAAATGAAACCTATAGAAGAATAATATAAAAAAAGCTGTCAATTTCGACAGCTTTTTTTATATCATCAAATTTCATAATAATATTCAAACCCGACAGTTTTTTTAAGCTGTCGGGTTTTGTGCTTTACAATTAAATAAGATTTAAGTATTCTTTATAAACTTAGGACTGAAAACTGCAGCAGGGAACAGACCAAAATAAAAGCAGTAAACACAATTTGTGTATACTTTTTACACACTCTTTTACGGATTTATACACTTTTACGCATTTTCGGCTGGGTGTGATTTTTTGGCACAATAGGTTGAAACCCTTTATTTATAAGTGTTTGCAGGGTTTTGCTTTGAAATGTTTGGTTTTCGGCACAATAGTTTCTTTATCTAAAGTGTAAAACAAACTATTAACTATTTAAATTATATACATTATGAAAAATTTATTCTTATCAGCCGCGATTGTTTTAGGAGGTTTAACATCATTTGCTTCAACTTCTCCAATTACAAACTCTATAGTAAAAGTTGTTTCAGTTTCAGACGAATATACTGAAATCAAATTAGAAGAATTACCTGCGCCAATTGTTGAGTCTTTGAAAAAAGCTTATCCGGATGCAGTAATTACTAAAGCTTATAAAAACGAAAAATCAGAGTATAAACTAGACGTTACAGTTGGTGACAAAGTAGGAAATCTTTTTGCTAACGCTGACGGAACCTGGATTAAAAAATAATCTAAGATTAAAGGTAATCTAACAAACTAACTTACTTAGGTTCTTATGAAAATTCAAATTAAGAATACTAAAATTAAATTAACTATATTAAAATATCACTATCATGAAAAATTTATTTTTATCAGCCGCAATCGTTTTGGGAGGTTTAACATCATTTGCTTCAACTTCTCCAATTTCAAATACAATCGTAAAAACAGTATCATTTCAAGATGATTATGCAGAAATTAATGTAACAGAAGTTCCTGCTGCAGTAACAGATGCACTTAAAAAAGCATATCCAGACGCAGTTCTTAATAAAGCATACAAAAACAGTGCTTCTCAATATAAATTAGAAGTAACAGTTGGAGACAAAGTAGGTTCTCTTTATGCTAATGCAGACGGATCTTGGGTTAAGAAATAATTTAAACTAACCTTAAAAAAAACTATTATTATGAAAAAGCTAATATTAACGGCAGCAATCCTTTTAGGAGGGCTGTCAATGCAAGCAGAAAATGCTGTTCTAACCAACTCAGCAGTAACTTCAGTAAAATATCAAGATGATTATAAAGAAGTTGATGCTGTTCCGGCAGCGATTAAAAAATCTCTAGATGAAGCTTATCCAGGTGTAAAACTTGAAAAAGCATTCGTGAATTCAAAAAAAGAATACAAAATTGAAGTCACAGTTAGAGGAGAAAAATCAGTTGTTTATACTGATGCCACAGGTAACATCCTTAAAAAATAATTATAAAAACTAAGTATTATGAAAAAGTTAATCTTGTCAGCAGCAATTATTTTGGGAGGTTTGTCTATTCAGGCAGCTGTACCATCAGAATCAACTCCAATAATTGCATCAGTTAATATCCAGGACGGATACACTGAAGTTACTGCAGATGCTGTACCAGCAGCTGTAAAATCAACAATAGAAAAATCGTTTCCAGGTACAAAACTTGAAAAAGCGTACAAAAACGACAAGAACGAGTATAAACTTGAAATATCAAGCGGAGACAAAAAATATACTGTCTTTGCAGATGCTTCAGGAAATATCATTAAAAAATAAGTAAACACAGAGCATTATGAAAAAGTTAGCCATCTCAGCTGCTATTATTTTAGGAAGTTTGTCAATACCTGCCATAGCAGAAATAACTCCCAATAAAGCAGAAACATCTATTTCTGTTCAATCAGAATATACCGAAGTTACAACAGATGCTGTTCCGGCGGCTGTAAAAACTGCTCTGCAAACTGCTTACCCAAATGCAAAATTGGTGAAAGCATATATTAATGATAAAAAAGAATACAAACTAGAAATATCAGTTGGTGACCAAAAGGCTACTGTGTATTCAGATGTCAATGGCAACTGGTTGAAGATATAATTAGGTGAAATTAGATTTATGTTTTTGGTGAAAAAGAGATTGCGTCGTGCAATCTCTTTTTTTTTCGCATAATTTTAAGAAATTATAACTTTAATAGTATTATTTTAGCAAAAAAGTCCCTAAAAACAAATGCCAAAGATATTAGTAATAGAAGATGATATTTCGTTTTGCAAATTATTAGAGAAATTTCTAATAAAAAACAAATATGAAGTATCCGTCGCTTTTTCCGCTTCAGAAGCCAGATCAGCAATCAAAAATGAATCTTTCGATTTGATTTTGACAGATCTTCGTCTGCCTGATTCTGACGGTATTCTGCTTATGTCTGAATTTAAAAATTCGCATCCCGAAATTCCGGTTATTTTAATGACGGGATACTCCGACGTTAATACGGCCGTAAAAGCAATAAAAAATGGCGCAGCCGATTATATCTCGAAACCATTTAATCCTGATGAAGTTTTGCTTGTAATTACAAATGCACTGCAAAATCAGGTTGAAGAAGAGGAAAGCGAAACTCCGGTTAAACAAAAAAAGCCTGCAAAAAAAGCAGCTTCAACAGAAAACGAATTTGTAAAAGGTATTTCTGTAGCTTCTAAAAAACTTTTAGATCATATACAATTGGTAAGCCCAACTGATATGTCGGTTTTAATTATCGGAGAAAGCGGAACCGGAAAAGAAATTATTGCCAAAAGTATTCATCAGCAAAGTCATAGAAAAAACAATAATTTTATTGCGGTTGACTGCGGCGCTATTCCAAAAGAATTGGCAGCAAGTGAATTTTTCGGACATTTAAAAGGATCCTTCACCGGGGCTATCAGCGATAAAATGGGATATTTTGAAGCTGCAAACGGAGGAACTCTTTTTCTGGATGAAATTGGAAATCTTTCGTATGAAAACCAAATTCAGTTACTGCGCGCACTTCAGGAAAGAAAAATTAAACCCGTTGGAAGCAATAAAGAAATAAACGTCGATATCCGCATTATAACGGCTACCAATGAAGATTTACGCGAAGCAGTAAAAAACGGCGATTTTAGGGAAGATTTATACCATAGAATCAACGAATTCTCTATTCAGTCTCCATCATTAAAAGATCGTGATGAAGATTTAATGGTTTTTGCCGATTATTTTCTGGAGAAAGCCAATCAGCAGCTAAATAAAGATATTATTGGATTTTCGCCGGAAGTGGTTTCAATTTTTCAAAATTACAACTGGCCGGGAAATTTACGTGAGTTGCAAAATTGTGTTAAACGTGCTACGCTTTTAACTCAGGGAGATTTCATAGAAAGTGATGTATTGCCGGTTGAATTTTTTCAGGTTCAGAAACAGCAGCAAGGTTTCAGCGGGAATTTTTCATTATCTGAAAATGAAAAAGAAGCCATTATTCATGCGCTAAACAGAACACAGAATAATAAATCTGAAGCAGCAAAATTGCTGAAAATTACCAGAAAAACACTTTACAATAAACTGAAGCAATACAATATCGATTAAACTATTTCTTGTTCTAAAGCGATAAAAAGTTTAGTTGTTTTCGCTTTTAGGGCAGCAAAAATATCTTTCAAATCCGAAATTTCGAGATTATTCTGTTCCAGTGTTTTTAATATAGTACCGATATCACGTGCTTCAATTTGCCTGAACATTGGTGCTATTCTATGTGCAATAGAATTAATTTCGGGTATGTTTTCGTCTATGATGGCATTTTCGAGCAAATGTAAATTCTCGTTGCTGCTTATTATAAAAGCTTTCAGTACATCTTTTAAAGCATCGGTATCATTGCCTAAAAACTCTTTCAGGGTTTCTAATGAATAAAGTTGTGTTGAAGTTGTTTCTTCTTTATCCTGTATTTCAACTTCCGGCAGTGTTTCATTATCTAAAATGTGCTGAATCGTTTCCAATAGAATTTTAGGCGAATATGGTTTTTTTACCACGGTTGTAAAACCAGCTTTGGTGTAAATAGAGGAATCCAAATCTGTTCTTCCGGTTAAGGCAATTACGGGTTGATTTTGATAAATGCCGTTTTTAGAATTACGAAGTTTTTCTAAGAACATAAAACCGTCCATTTCCGGCATTTGGATATCCGTAATCACAAAATCAAAATTAGCGGTCTGAATCGCTTCTAAGGCTTTTACAGCGCTGCTGAAAGAGAGTACTTCATGCTTGTCCTGTCTCAAAACGCCACTAGTTAAATTCAGCAGATTAATATCGTCATCGATTACAATAAAAGTCTGCTTTTTTGTGTTTCTTGCGATATTTCTTTTTATTTCTTCAACCGTAATTTCGCTGTGATCAAAAACCAGTGGGATTTTAATTTCAAATGTGCTTCCTTTTCCGAAAGTACTTTCCAGTGTTAATCTTCCGCCTAAAAACGAAATTATTTTTTGACAAATAGCCAGCCCTAAGCCTGTTCCTCCGTATTTTTTCTCAATGTTTTCGTTGGCCTGCGCAAACTCTTCAAAAACTAATTTTTGATTTCCTTTTTCG
Source organism: Flavobacterium johnsoniae (assembly GCF_001879205.1). GTDB lineage: Bacteria > Bacteroidota > Bacteroidia > Flavobacteriales > Flavobacteriaceae > Flavobacterium > Flavobacterium johnsoniae_A. The sequence goes on along the minus strand of NZ_MLFK01000002.1, from coordinate 456,948 downwards.
ATGCCAATTCCGGTATCTTCGATTCGAATAATAAAAAAGTTTTCGTTTTCTGTAGCATACGAACTGATTTTTATATGACCTTCTTCAGTAAATTTATAAGCGTTTCCAATAATATTCGTCAGAATCTGTTTTAATCGAAACGGATCGCCCACAATTCTCGTATTCAGTTTTTCATCGACATTAATAATCAAATCAATATTTTTTTGTTTGTAAACTGTCTGGATATTTTTTGCTGTATCTTCTATAACTTCAGGAAGAAAAAACGGAACTTTTTCAATCGTGATTTTTCCGGCTTCAATTCGGGAAAAATCCAATAAATCCTGAACCAGCTGCGTAATGTATTCGGATGAATTTTTAATGTTTTTAACGAAGTAAGATTGTTTGGTATTGATGTCTGAATTGCCCAAAAGCTCAGAATAACCTACAATTGTACTTAAAGGTGTTTTTAAATCATGACTTACTGTCGAAATTAATTGTTCGCGGCTTTTTAGTAAGTTCTTGGTTTTGAAATTGGCAATTTCAAGCTGTTTTTTATACAACTGCGATTTTGAGTAATCACTTACAATAAGAATAGAAAAAAAGATCGTCAATATCAGACCAATAATGGCCGAAGCCGTTACGATTTCATTGACTTTTTTAAGTGATTTTTCTTTTAAGGAATTGTTCTTTATGGAGTTAATGATAATTTCTCTTTCGATAATTCGAAGCACTTTTCGAAGCTGGTCCGAAATGGCAATTTCATTTTTAAGCAATTTATTCTCCTCAAAATTCAGTGATTCTTTTTTCTTTTCGGCTTTGAGTTTTACATTGCTGAGCAGTTTTTTAGAATTGGCCAAAATAGAATCTGAGGCTTTTTTGCTCAAAGTATTAGTGCTGTCATCCGGAATATTCTGATTGAGGTAATCAACATATTTTTGCAACACATTTCGCTGATAACTTCCTAATTGATTGGGGTTTTTATTGAAATCCTGAAGTTCCAGTTTTCGAAGTTTAAACTCCATTTTTGTAATTTCATCAATAGCAGTATTAACCGAAACTTCGTCTTCGGCTTTATTTTTTATTGTTTTTAACTGCCTGATATTTTTAGTTTTTTCAGACAGCAGGTACGTAACGCTGTCCAAAAGTGTTTTTTGATATTGAGTAGTAACGATTTGTTTTAGAGTATCAATTCTGGATTTTAAAGAGTCTGTTTCAACAAGGTAGCTTTTAAAATCACTTTCAGAATTGGTTTGAATTGTTTTTCGGGCTAAACTTTCGGTTTTATATACATTCGAAAATAATTTACTCACCCTAAGAATCTTGGTTTTTTCGAAAGCAATTTTATCTTCTAATTTTTTATAAACGACATTTTCAGAGTATAAAAACCATCCCACAGTAACAACCAAAGCAAGTAATGCAACATAACTGAATAGAACTTTGAGTGCTGTATAACTTTTTTTGCTCTCCATAATATTTATCGGGGGTTGGGAAGTTTTTTAATATTGGGAATTCCCTGCAATTTATTTAAAATTTCTATTTAAGAAAAGTAAAAACAAACCGAATATTTATATAATTCCAATGTTTTAAAAATAAACGAACCGCAGATTGTGTAAATCTGCGGTTCGTTTTTGAGACTTTGAATGTTATAGCGTTTCGTTTAACCATTTAAAAAATTCTCCCTGCCAAACCTGAGCATTTTGTGGTTTTAAAACCCAGTGGTTTTCATCCGGGAAATACACAAATCTACTTTTGATTCCTCTTAATTGAGCAGCTTGGAAAGCTTCCTGACCTTGTCCAATTGGCACACGGAAATCTTTTCCGCCCTGGAAAATCAAAATTGGTCTGTTCCAGTTTTGAACTAAAGTGGCCGGGTTAAATGTAGTATACGCTTTTTGAGCCACAGCATTATCTTTTTCCCAGTAAGGCCCGCCAAAATCCCAGTTATTGAAGAAAACTTCCTCGGTAGTTCCTAACATACTAACTGTGTTGAAAACACCATCGTGAGCGATGAAAGTTTTAAAACGGTTTTTGTGAATTCCAGCTAAATAAAATACAGAGTATCCACCGTAGCTTGCACCAACGCATCCTAAACGGTTTTTGTCAACGTAGTTTTCTTTGGAAACATCATCAATTGCAGAAAGGTAATCATCCATAACTTGTCCGCCCCAGTCTTTACTAATTTGTTCGTTCCACTCAACACCATGTCCAGGCATTCCGCGGCGGTTTGGCGCCACAACAACATAACCTTTAGCGGCCATTAATGAAAAATTCCAACGGAAAGAATACGATTGTGTTAATGGACTTTGAGGTCCGCCCTGACAAAATAATAAAGTTGGATATTTTTTAGAAGCATCAAAGTTTGGAGGTAAAATTACCCAAACCAGCATTTTTTTACCGTCAGTTGTAGTAACGTAACGTTTTTCGGTTTTGCTTAATGCTAAAGATTTATAAGTATCAGTATTTACATTTGATAATTGTTTCCAGGAGTTTTTCTTTAAATTATAAGAAAAAATTTCTCCGGCATGATTCATATCTGTTCTTGTAACGATGATATCATCTCCAGAAAAACCAACTAAATCATTTACATCAAAGTCACCATTAGTTAATTGGCGAACTGTAATTGCAATTCTTGTTAATCCTGGAAAATTAACTGTAAAAAGTTGTTTTGTACCATCAACCGGAGCAACGAAAAATACATTTTTTCCGTCTTTACTCCAGATAAAATTATCTACTGTTCCGTCCCAGTTTGCAGTCAGGTTTGTTTTAATTCCTTTAAACTCAACAATAATATCGTTTTTGTCAGACTCGTAACCGTCACGTTTCATTTGCAACCATGACAAATTTCCTGTTGGAGAAAACTGCGGTGCCGTATCGTAACCTAAATTTCCTTCGGTTTTGTTTGTTGTTTTTTGAGTTTCTAAATTGTACTCATAAATATCTGTGTTTGTAGAAATTGCGTAAGCAGTTCCTGCTTTTTTCTTGCACACATAAAAAATACTTTTGCTGTCTGGCGACCAGATATAATCTTCGTCACCGCCAAAAGGTTTTTGCGGAGAATCAAAATTTTCACCTTTCAGAATGTCAATTCCTTTTGCTCCGTCTTTGTTTTCTTTATAAAAAACGTGATTAAATTTCCCTTCATTCCAGGTATCCCAATGACGATAATCTAAACCGTCATAAATTTGAGCATCAGATTTGTCTAATTTTGGGTAGAAATCTTTACCTAAAACTTTATCGATTTTCACTTCTTCATTGTACACCACATATTTCCCGTCAGGAGAAACATTTTTATCTGCCAGGATGTCTTTTGTATCTTTAATTTCAACAGCATTTCCTCCGTTTACAGGAATGGTGTAGAATTTAGAATTCGATTTGTTTTCTTCTACAGAAGGCGTCGAAACCTTAAAAACCACATTTTTTGCATCTTTAGAAATTCCAAGGGGTGTTACTCTTCCTAGTTTCCATAACAATTCCGGAGACATAACATTCTGCCCGATAGCGTTTAAACTCATCATTATTAAGGTTGTTAATAATACTTTTTTCATAATAAAAATTCTATTTTTTTGTGCGCTAAAAATACAACAATAAAATACCAATCTTTTAAATTCCAAATTTCAAATTTGTTAAAACTTAGATAAAAAATCTAATTTCACTTTTTACCTGCGTTAATACCCCTGAGCGTCCCGAGGCTTCGGGAGAAGGGTATGTCGGTTAGAGATTTCGACTACGCTCAGCCTGACAACGTTTTAAAACCTTTGGAATTTTAAAAATTGGGATTTAAATAAAAATATTATTTTTATAAAAAAGTCTGAGGATGGAATTAAGTTACTGGGAACTAAAAAATTGGTTTACAAATATTGATTACACAATTGTGGGCAGCGGAATCGTTGGCCTCCATGCGGCTTTGCGCTTACGTGAAAGATTTCCGGCGGCAAAAATATTGGTTCTTGAAAGAGGAATGTTACCACAGGGAGCCAGTACAAAAAATGCCGGTTTTGCCTGTTTTGGAAGTCTCTCTGAAATTATGGAGGATTTAAAAACACATTCAGAAGAAGAAGTTGTGAATTTAATCGAAAAGCGCTGGAAGGGATTGCAATTGCTAAGAAAAAGATTAGGAGATGAAGCAATTGATTTTAAACCTCACGGTGGTTACGAATTATTTTTGAAAGAAGATGAATTTGGATTTAATGAATGCATTTCGAAAATGTCTTTTATAAACGAAATTCTAAAACCACTTTTTAAAGCCGATGTTTTTGCCAAAGAAACAGACCGATTTGGATTTGGAAATATTCAGGATTATCTCATTTTTAATCCGTTTGAAGCCCAGATTGATACAGGATATATGATGCAGGAATTGTTGAAGCAGGCAGTTTCGGCCAATATTTTAATTTTAAATCAGCAGACGGTAACTTCTTATGCCGATGCTGGAAACCATGTTGAAGTGGTTTTGTCCAATTTTAGTTTTAAATCAGGTAAATTATTTTTTGCTACAAACGGTTTTGCGAATACTTTAACCAAAGGTGCTGTAAAGCCTGCAAGAGCGCAGGTTTTAATTACAGAACCCATTCCGGACTTAGATATAAAAGGTACTTTTCATCTGGATCGCGGTTATTATTATTTTAGAAATATCGACAACCGAATTCTTCTTGGCGGAGGAAGAAACTTGGATTTTGAAACCGAAACAACAACTGAATTTGGACAGACGAAAATTATTCAAAATAGATTGGAAGATTTACTGAAAAATGTAATTTTACCAAATCAGGATTTCCAGATCGCACACCGATGGAGCGGGATTATGGGAGTTGGAAATAGTAAAAGTCCTGTTGTTTCTCAACTGTCTGAAAACGTGTTTTGTGGAGTGCGTTTAGGCGGAATGGGAGTAGCAATTGGCAGTTTAATAGGAACCGAATTAGCAGATTTAATATAATGGCAGTTAAAAAACCAGCACCAAAAACAACCGCAAACAAACCAAAACCAAAAGCGTCACCAAAGAAATCCAGTCGTTCTTTTGGAGAAAAAGTAAAATGGTTTTTCATTAAATTGATGTTGTGGTTTTTTGGATTATCGATAGGATCAGTTATATTTTTTAAATATGTTCCCGTGCCTTTTACACCTTTAATGATTATTCGCGCTATCGAGAATAAACTAGGCGGAAAAGAAGTTTACTTTGACCACGACTGGGAACCAATAGAAAAAATCTCAATGAATTTACAAAAAGCCGTTATCGCCAGTGAAGACGGAACTTTTTTAACGCATAATGGTTTCGATTTTAAAGCGCTTCAAAAAGCATATAAAAGCAACGAACGAGGACGACGAATTCGCGGCGGAAGCACAATCTCGCAGCAAACGGCAAAAAATGTCTTTTTATGGCAGGGAAAAAGTTATTTCCGTAAAGGCCTTGAAGCTTATTTTACCGTTTTAATTGAAATTATCTGGGGCAAAGAACGTATTATGGAAGTGTACTTAAACAGTATCGAAATGGGCGATGGTGTTTACGGAGCCTATGCCGCAACAGAACATTGGTACCGACGTGATGCTTCGAGCTTAACGCCAATGCAGGCGGCGGGAATTGCGGCGATATTACCAAATCCGAGAAAATTTAAAGCTACAGGTTCATCAAGTTATATTAACAGAAGAAAAGAAAGAATTGTGCGCGAAATGCGTTACGTTGGGAAAATCAATTACAAAGGAGATGGGAAGTAAAAAAGCACTTTTTGCTTTTCTGATTTTGACAGCAACGTTAACTTTTGGACAAGGAAAAACTACCGAAATAGGTTTTATAAGCGATAATGATTTATACACATCATCAAAAAATGATATGTATTATACCAATGGTTTGGAAATTTTTTATCGGTTTTTATCTAAAAATGATAATGAGAAAATCAATAAAAAAATTACCGATTTTAGAATTGGCCAATATATCTACAATCCGAGATTTATTAACAAAGAGGCAATTCATGAAAATGATCGCCCTTTTACAGCTTATCTTTTTGCCGAAGCAGGCCGAAGCTTTTTCTATCAAAGTGAATCAGTTTTAAAAACTGATTTTCAAGTAGGTTTTATGGGGCCAAATGCTTTTGGAGAACAAACACAGGTTGGCTTTCATAAAATTATTGGATATAAAAAAGTATACGGCTGGGAAAACCAGCTTCATAATGCCTTTGCCGTACAGGCACATGTGATGTATTCGAAGAAATTATTTCCATCGAAACACAATGATTTTATCGATCTTCATTGGCAGTCTGAAGCGAATTTAGGAACTATTTTTACAGGCGTTTCAACAGGTTTTATGGCCAGAATTGGTTTTAAAAAATTATTGCCTATTTACGATTCCAATATGCATGATGCTTCGGTGAGTGCAAATGCGCAGCCAAATATCAGGGAATTTTATTTCTACGCGGCCCCAAGTGTTAATTATCAGTTTTATGATGCCACAATCGAAGGCAGTATGTTTAACGATACAAGTCCATTAACTTTCGATTTAGAACCGCTTCGTTTCAATGCCGAGGCCGGTTTGAAATACCGTCACAACAATTTCAATATTTCCTATTCTTTTCTTTACCGGGGCAGGGAATTAAACGATCCGGGAATTAATACGAATACGGGATATTTCTATGGGTCTATAAGAATGGGGTTTTTACTGCGATAGGTTTTGCTGCTAAGTCTCGAAGGCTCTTTGGAAGAAATTCTGCAAAGAATTTAAATCATAAAAAGGAACATTGGAGTAGTGCGAAGTTGGTAGACTTCGCACCATATTTCAAAGATTAATCCAAATTATCCAAATCCATTTCTTTGGCAATTTGATCCCATTTTTTGTTGAGGTAATCTTTTGTCTTTTCCACAGTCTCCGGATTTACGTCTTTTAAAGTTTGAACTTTCGGACTTAATATGGCATCTCCATCTTCAAAATTAATATAAGCATGAACAGCATCATCTCCCCAAAAGAAAGGAAAAACGATTGCCATATTTTCGACGCTTTCGCTAACGTATTTTTCCAAGCTTATAATAAAAGCAAACATAGGCAGCATTTCCGTAAAGTTTTCGCTAAAAAACATCATTCCCCAATTCCATTCTTCGGTAGTTTCATCATAATCTGAAAAAGCCATTGCTTGCGGATAATCGATCCAGCCGTCAATAACTTCCTGATTGGTGTTATCGCTATAAGTGCGCAGTAATTCTGGAGTCAGTTCCATTTTCGAATACATTTTGCGGCTGTCCCACCAATCGATCCAGTTTTTATTTAAGTCAGGTTCTTCAGGCGGACTGCTTAAAAACTTTTCCAGCTGCGGTTTCGCAATTTTTACTTTACAGAATAAAGAACTTAATTCAGACATGATGTAAGATTTTAGCTTGTTATTGGTTTGATTACAGAGATTTAGAATTCAATACTTAATCCCAACGACTTAAAGTTCCTTCGGCTCTTTTAAACAATTCGTCAAGTACATTTTTAAGAGTTCTTTTTGGAAGTCCAGATTCTAAAAATTTCAATAATTGATCTGTGGCCGCTTTAATATCATCTTGGTGGCAGTAAACGTTGGTAAAGTTTCCGTTTTGATCAAAAATAACATATTCGCTGCTTTCCTCAACATCTTCTTCTGACGTCATCCAGCCGATGCATTGGAAGGACGCATTAATTTTTGCGGTTTCTTCCTGGGTTAGCAGCTGATATTTTTGTAATTCTGGTCTGTCATTTCCCCAATAAGCAATAATCGTATCAATAATACCTGTCGAATTATGAGCAAAATCGGCTCTTTGTTCGATGTATCGGATTAGATTTTCAGCAGACGAAATACAGAAAATATCATCAGATTCTATGCCGCCGATAGTTTTATAAAAGCGGATCAATTCTTCGGGCAAAGGCAGAGAAAAATAAGAAGCTAATTGTTGTATTTCTTCATCTGAAGCAGGAGAAGATTCCTTTATTTCATCATATTCCAGTTCACATTCGGCGATGCGTGTTTTTATTTGTTCCATGTTGTTAGAATTACTATTGTTGGTCAATATTTTCTTAATGACGATTATCGCATTGCAGATAAATTTCTTCGTTTGATTTATCTATAATTGAAATTTCCGGACATCCAAATGAATGATATTCGAAACCAAAAACAACTGCAGGTTTGTCTTTAAAGAGCTTTCCTGTCCATTGGTTAATCGCATCGTCTCCTTCTTCATAATTTAAAGGAGCAGGCGAGGTGCCTTCGCTTTGGCTGTACAGTTTCTCAAGTATAATGTCTTTCGTTTTAGAATCGACAACTAAAAGACGTCTGCCATAAATTGTTTTATTGCTGTCTAAATAATCCTGTAAAAAATATTGATAGCTGTCAGTTTTAAAAGAGTAGGTATTACCAGTAGTTTTGCCTTTTAACAAAGTACGATCTTTATTTTTCATTGCTTTAGAAGGATAGTCTTTTACGGCAATTTTTTTCCAGGCAATTGGCTTTAAACGTTCTTTCGAAAATGGATTTTCTTTACCAACATATACTAGTGCATCTCTATAATATTCGCTAAATCCGTTTAAATATTTTTTACTGATTTCGAAACCAATCATGAAATCGTAATTTTGATACGGCCAATCTTCTCCGGATGAATATCCGTTTAGCATCGCGGCTGTTTTTAGGTTTTTTACGGCAAAAGAAGCCAGTTTGTTTTTAGCATAATCATAGACAAAAACAGAATCAGTTTCGGCTATATTGGTTTTCGATAAAAATCTTTTTCTGTAGTTCTTCTCAAAAGAAAAATACTCTGCATTGTATTTTCCTATTTTTTCAATATTGGGTAAAGTAAGGGTGTCTTTTTCGTCGCTTACAGGATAAATGTCAGAAAGAGAAACAAAAGCAACATCACTGCTGTCTTTTGGAGTAAGGGTAAATAAATTGATACTTTCTTTTCTCGGACCGTCTTCGACTTCTTGTAAAGTGTCGGTTTTAGTTTCTGTTTTTTCAACCAAATTGGGTTGGGCGGTTTTGGTGTTTTCTTTTTTACAAGAAAAAAGTAACAGTACAAGAAATGTAGACACGGCGTATAGTTTTATTTTCATAAATAATGGGGGATTAAATAGATTGTACAAGATATAAAATTTACAATTTGTGTTAGGATTAATCTGCTATGCGTTTGTATTTTGTTATAGCTATTGGTTTTTTTGTAGTAAGGGAATTGTCAGAGAAATTAAGTCCCTGATTGCATTTGTAAACAAGTAAATTGTTTTCTATATCTATTTCGCAGTACGGCGCGTGGTGATCGCTGTTTTCTGCAGGCAGGATTAATTTACGTTCTTTTATAAAAGCTTTATAAGCATCAATATTTTCTTTTTTATCTATGCTTCCAGTCCAGGTGTTTACTACAGCATAATCAGATCCTTGTTCGAAATAGAAAGTGAGAAAAGATTTTTCGCTTTCGTTGAACCATGTTCCGTCATATTTCTTGACCAGGTTTTTTAGATCAGGCGTTTGCGCTGCAATATCTCCTGTTTTTTTATTGAATGTAAAGGTTTTGTTAGGCCCGCCATAAAAAAGTGTGAGTGTAATGGTGCTGTCAGTTTCTTTATTAAAAAGAATATCTTTTGCAGTTCTGATTTTGATATCCGGATTTTCATCCATAAGCTGCGAATCAGTGCATTTTATAATCCTTTTTTCAATTAATCCATTCTTTTCAATTACTTCAAGCCACGGAGATGTCATCACTCCGTAACCCACAATTTGCGCCCGATATTTTTCGTTCAGGTTTTTATCTTTTATTAATCCCAATGATGTAGTTGAGAGTAGTAAAGCATAAAAAGGAATCATCATGGGAATAATACTAAATGCCAAAGTCAACAGTAAAGCTGCTAAAAGAAGCTTAGCCGTAATTTTTTTCCAGAAAACTACAATTACCACAAAACTCATAAAAAGCCAGAGCCAGAAAAGAAAAACATCGCTGTAATAACCGCGTAAGCTTATTTGTTTAAAATAATATAAGAAACCGGTTAGCACAAAGAGAAAACTGAGAATCAAATACACCCGCAAGATTATTTTTTTATTTGTACTCATAATTTTTTTGAGATAAAATTTAAAGCAAATACCACAACAATTGATAAAACGGAAATAGGAATAAATGACAATGCAAGTGTGTGAATTATTTCTTCCTTAAAAAGATAAGTGCTCCATGAAGATTCACGATCAACAAAAATGCTGTAATTCCAGAAAAACCAAACTGAAATTAGAAATATTAATTCAATTGTGATTTTTAAATATATGTTTTTTATTAAAGTAAGAAACAAAAAAATAATAGTTAGGATAAAAGTGGTAAACAAGGACAATAAATAAGCGTCATCAAAAAAACTGCTGTCTGGATTTCCACTAGAAACTCTTTCAGAAAGGCTTCCCATTGACCAATAAATTTCTGAGAAAGTAAAAGCAAAAATTAAGATCGCAATTGAGATGAGTTTTTTTAAGAATGAGAATATTTTGGTTTTTAAGACTTGATTCATTTTAAAAGGTTTGGACAGTTTTGTAAATATTCTCTTCTGAATGTTTTGTGGTACACAAAAATAAGAAACAGTTTTAAAGAGAGATCTTTCAAAAGTTATAATTATATTAAGCTAAGCTTTTAGTGCCTGAATGTAATGTTTAACCTTTTGATAATATGGGGGATAGTTTTAATCTTTACTTTTATTTAAAACTAAAACTATGGAAATTAATTGGATTGTAATAGGAGTTGTGGCTGTACTGGTTATTCTTTTGGTTGTATTGACGATCAGAAAAAATCAAAAAGAGAAAAAGAAACTGACCGATTTGCTTAATAATGATTTTAAAAAAACTGAAAAGGATGACGTGGATGTTGAGGATTCGGCGAATGAAAAATAATTGAAAAATTGAAAGACGGTTTGTAAGTTATAAGTATTTCTACAATTTACTTCTGCCATTCAAATGATCTTCAAGACGCTGCTCAATATTTTGGCAAGAACCAATATAATATTTGTTAAGGACTTTAGAATATATAATATAAGTGTAAAACATATCTTTGTATAAACAAAAATACCCAAACAGATGTTTGGGTATTTTTTTTGTGGAGAATACCGGATTCGAACCGGTCACCTCTTGCCTGCCAGGCAAGCGCTCTAGCCAAATGAGCTAATCCCCCGTATTTAAACTTTAGAATTCGAATCAAACTTGTCAGCTTCCCGATTGTAGTCGGGACGTTCTAGCCAAATGAGCTAATCCCCCAAAGTGATAGCAAATAAAGTCATTTAATTTTCAAAAAACAAATTTCAAAAGGGATCTGATAGAAATATTTTTCAAAACCGTAACTTTACAATTAAATCTATATTTATGAGCTTAGAAAATACAAAGGGGACTTTAGAAACTTCTTTTCGAAATACTATTGCAACCGTGCAGTTTGGGCATCCGGCAAGTAATTCTTTTCCACGTCAATTATTAGATCGTTTAACCGCTGAAATCAATGAATTAAGTCAAAATAAAAACGTTTCGGTAATTGTATTAAAAAGCGAAGGAGCGAAAGCTTTTTGTTCCGGGGCTTCGTTTGATGAACTTTTACAAGTTCAAAATGAAGAACAAGGAACTGAATTTTTCTCTGGTTTTGCACATTTGTTAAATGCAATGCGTAATTGCAATAAACTAATTATTGGACGCGTACAGGGAAAAGCTGTCGGTGGCGGAGTAGGAATTATTTCGGCCTGCGATTATGTTTTTGCAACCCCGGAAAGTGATATAAAATTATCTGAACTTGCAATAGGAATCGGGCCTTTTGTTATTGAACCTGCTGTTTCACGTAAAATAGGTAAAACAGCCATGACCGAAATGACATTGGCGCCTCACGAATGGAAATCAGCAGGCTGGGGTTTTCAAAAAGGACTGTATTCGGTTTTAAGCGAGGCGGTTAATCTGGATAAAGATGTTGAAAATTTTGCGCAAAAATTGAGTTCCTATAATCCGGAAGCTTTAAAAGAAATGAAAAAGATTATCTGGGAAGGAACAGAACACTGGGAATCACTTCTTTTAGAACGTGCATCCATTACGGGTAAACTGGTTTTGTCTGATTTCAGCCGAAATGCTTTACTGCAGTTTAAAAAATAAAAATAGATACTCTGTTTTTAGCAGCTTTGTCAAAGTTTTAAACTTGACAAGTTTGTATATCGCTAAATGCTTATAAATAAATTACCATGAAAATTATTTCATTATTTCAGAATGTCGATGTAGCAGAGAAAATTAAGAACGCTCCAGACAGCGGTTATCAGATTGGAGTTGTGATTGGATCTTTCATTCCGTTTATAGTTTTAATAGGAATTGCGTATTGGATGTATAACAGAGCCAAAAAAAGAGACAAAAACGGTTATTAATTTGTAAATTTGCAACCTTAAATTAAAAATCGATGAGTAATATCAGAATTACAAAACAATTTAGTTTCGAAACCGGCCATGCACTGTACGGTTACGACGGAAAATGCAAAAACGTTCACGGACATAGTTATAAATTATCGGTAACAGTTATTGGTTCGCCAATTACAGACCGATCGAATGTAAAGTTCGGAATGGTAATTGACTTTTCGGATCTAAAGAAAATTGTAAAAGAAGAGATCGTCGATCAATTTGATCATGCAACTGTTTTCAATCAGACAACACCGCATATTGAATTGGCAAATGAATTAAAAAATCGCGGTCATCATGTTATCTTGGTAGATTATCAGCCTACAAGTGAAAACATGGTTGTTGATTTTGCCGAAAGGATTGTGGCAAGACTTCCTCACGGAATTTCTCTTTTTTCGCTTAAACTTCAGGAAACAGAATCTTCGTTTGCAGAATGGTATGCAAGTGATAATTTGTAAAATGCTAATTATTTAAATTCTAAATTCCAAAACTCCTCGACTTCACTCAGAGAGACAAAAGTCTAAAATCTAAGTAGTCTAACAATCTAATAATCTACATGAAAAAAGTATATTTTGCTTCAGACCAGCATTTTGGTGCGCCGACTCCAGAATTGAGCCTGCCTCGCGAAAAGAAATTTGTTGCCTGGTTAGATGAGGTAAAAGAAGATGCCGAAGCAATTTTTCTGCTGGGAGATTTATTTGATTTTTGGTTTGAATATAAAACCGTTGTACCAAAAGGTTTCGTTCGTATTTTAGGCAAACTGGCCGAAATACGTGACAGCGGCATTCCTATTTATTTTTTTGTGGGAAATCATGATCTTTGGATGAATGATTATTTTGAAACCGAATTAGGTATTCCGGTTTATCACGATAACAAGGAATTTACTTTTAACGGAAAAACTTTTTTAATTGGTCATGGCGACGGAAAAGGTCCTGGCGATAAAGGTTATAAAAGAATGAAAAAGGTATTCACAAATCCGTTTTCAAAATGGCTTTTCCGCTGGCTTCATCCAGATGTTGGGGTAAGCCTGGCTCAATATTTATCGGTTAAAAATAAACTGATTTCCGGTGATGAAGATGTCAAATTTTTGGGAGAAGAAAACGAATGGCTGGTGTTATATGCCAAACGCAAACTGGAAACCAAACATTATAATTACTTTGTTTTTGGGCATCGTCACCTGCCTATGATTATAGAGGTTGGACAAGATGCTAAATACGTAAATCTGGGTGACTGGATTGGGTATTTTACTTATGGCGTTTTTGATGGTGAAACTTTTGAACTTAAGAAATTCGAAAAATAATTACTTTTTATCTTGCGGATAAATCCCAATTCTGTGTGTTCTTAAAATATAATTAGAAAGCTGTTTGCTATTAGATAACTGGAATTTAATTGCACCCGATAATTTTTTCGGCATGTGGCATTCTACACAATTATCTGCCATTAGTTTTTCCGGCATTATTTTTAAGGTTTTCTCATCGTGTTTTAAACCCTGATGACAGCTCATACAGATTTTAGAATAAGAAGCCATATTCTTAGAAGCATTTTCATGCGGGTTATGACATGTTATACAATCCATTTTATCGCTGTTTACAAAGCATTTACTTTGCGCCATTAAACGAAATTGGTTCCCATGCACATCAAATTGAGCGGTGTCATTTATACTTCGTGTTTCTCTGTAAAATTCAGATAAACTATTTCCCGGTTTAAAATCAAAACGGGATTTTATTTTCATTCCGTCATTTCCGGCGTGACATAAAGCGCAGGCATCTAACTTTTGTTGTCTGTTTAAAGTTTTAATGCTTGTAATGCTGTTTGCTGTTTTTACATTTGGATTTTTTAAATGAAAGTCAACATGTTTCTTTGCCGGACCGTGACAGCGTTCGCAGTCAATTCCGTAAACAATTGTTTTTTTGTCTATAATATCTTCAACGTCCATTGACATGAAGTTTTTCTCAGCTGAATTTTGATTGACGTTTCTGCTGCTTGCATTGGAAGCGTGGCAAGAATAACAATCTTTAAGCACCATTCGGTCAAAATAAGGTTTATCTGCCGGAAATCCCGGACTTGTCGCCCAATTATTGATAGAGTTGTAGTAAGAAACAGGTAGTTCGTAAGTATTGTTATCGCGCCAGTAAACAGAAGTCTGCGCATGTTTGGCGCCAAAAACAATTTCAAAACGATGTGCCTCAACTTCTTTACCATTTTTATATAAAACCTGATAAAGACTGTCATTGCGTTTTTCCATGACTAGTTTAGTGTTTTTGTCGTAGATAAAGGTGTGATTTCCTTTATCAAAATCGCCTAAAACATTTCCTGAAATTGCGGGAGCAGTAGCTTTAAAGTGAGAACTCTGCAAAGCCATATTATATTGAACCTGATGACATTGTATGCAGCTTTCGGAACCAGCGTAATCGGTACCGCGCGGATCAATATATTCGTCAGATTTGTTGCTGCAGTTCGTTAATAAAACTGATAAAACAAAAAGGGTAATAAGAATGCCTGTTTTTTTCATTGTTGTAAATATACTTTTTTTTGAATACAATCAAAATATATTTCAATAATGAAAAAATGATGTTAATTTATTTATAATAATTCTTAATTTAAGCCTACTCCGTAAACATATTCGTCAAGCTCAATTTTGAACAAAGAACCTTCAACCAAATCTTTAATCGATTTTAATTCGGTCATGGAAACGGCAAGATCTATTGAGTTACATGGGGTTTTCAATAAAAATTTATGGCAGGAATATTTCATTTCACAAGCTTCACAACAAGTATTTTCGATGATACTGTCTTCGATTAAATTGCAAAAGTGATTCAGCTCTGATACGCTGAAATAAAAGCCTGTTTCCTTAAAAACCAATTGTACTTTATCAAGAATGGTTTGGTTATTTCGTTTCCAGTAAAAGGCAATTCCAAAATTATTATGATATATCTGTTCTATTTCTCTCATCGTAAATCCTTTTATTCCAACAAATATAAATATTATTTATATTAATTCTAAATAAAAAAATCATAAAAATTTGAAAAATTATTTAACCCATCTTTTTATTTGTTTCAGAAATTCATCTTGCTGATCTACAAATAAATAATGAGAGCAATTATCCAGAAAAGCAAAGTGATTTTCGCCGGCCAGTTTTTTAATTGAAGTAATTTGTTCCGATGAAAAAATACGATCCTCTTTTCCATAAATTGCAAAAATAGGTACGCCGGCAGTTTTTATTTTCTTTAAAATTGTTCGGGTATCAATGTTATTTTGTTTTTCATTTTGATAAAAAAGCAAAGGCGCATTTTTGTTTCTGATGTTGTTTTTGTAAAATTCACCGGCTTCGTAATCGGCATATAGTTTTTTGGATGCTGTAGTTGGGTTTGGCATTTTAAAATAATTTTCATCACTTGCCAGATCAAAACAACGTTTTCTATATTCTGCAGAATTTTTATCCAATTTCTCTACATAAGCTATTTTATTTAGTGTTTTAGAATCACCGTTATGTATTTTCTTTATCGAATTTAAGATATGGTCGTAAGTTTCCTGTTGGGCAAACAAAGCACCCGCTAAAACCAATGCGTTTACCTTCTGTGGATATTTATTGGTATAAAGTGTCGCAACCAAACCTCCAAAACTATGACCAAGTAAAATAGCTTTCTTTAAATCATATTTTTTGTAAATAGAATTTAAATCCTGAAAAGCTTCTTCATAAGTAAACTTTGCATCAGGATCTGCTGATCTTCCTTCTCCTCTTCGGTCATAAGCAATAACATAAAAACCCTGGGCGGCCAGATTTTGAGCTGTTGTTCCTTCAAACAAAGTTGCGTTGCCGCTTGGACCTCCGTGAATAAAAATTAAAGGTTTGTTTTTTTCGTTTCCGTAGGTTTTAATGTAGAGATTTTGCCCTTTCGCTAAAAATGGAAATACAAGAATCAGAGAAAGAATAAGGGACTTCATTTACTCCAATTTTTGATGATCTTCCATATCTCTATGTAAATCTAGATTTCTAAATGTCGGCGATTTTAAAGCAGTAACAACAACAGTCAAAAGTGTAACGCTTCCTCCAAAAACAACTGATGTCACAGCTCCCATTAATTTAGCAGTTGCGCCGCTTTCAAACGCTCCCAATTCATTAGAAGATCCAACAAAAATAGAATTTACAGCACCAACACGCCCGCGCATATGATCAGGAGTTTTAAGCTGTAAAATAGTCTGGCGGATTACTACCGAAATTCCATCGGCAAGTCCGCTTAAAAATAAAGCAAAAACAGAAAGCCAGAAATAAGTAGAAAGTCCAAATAAAATGATAGATAATCCAAAAACAAATATGGCGATTAAAAGCTTCTTACCTGCATTTTTATATAATGGTACATAAGCTGAAACAATCATCGTGATAAAAGCGCCCACAGCAGGAGCAGCCCTTAAAATTCCGAAGCCTTCAGAACCTACTTTCAAGATGTCTTGAGCAAAAACAGGCAATAAAGCAACAGCTCCTCCAAAAAGTACCGCAATCATATCAAGTGATAATGCGCCCAAAACGATTTTATTTTTAAATACAAAAGTCAAACCTTCTGTAAGACTGTCTTTTATTGATTCTCCAATTTTAGGATTTATGATTGGTTTTGTACTAATTTGGGATAAGGCAATTAAGGAAAGAATCGAGAATCCGAAGACGAGACACATCGACCAGTGAACGCCAATCCAGTTGATAGAAAATCCTGCAAGCGCCGGTCCCATAACCGCTCCAATCTGCCAAACCGAACTGCTCCAGGTTGCCGCATTAGGGTATGCTTTTTTAGGAATTATTAAGGATAGAAGCGAGAAGATAGTTGGTCCCATAAAAGCACGAACCAATCCGCCAAAAAATACTAAAGCGTAAATCGAATACAGAATTACATTTGAAGACCAGCCGCCAACAACTTTTGGCCAAGTCAATAAAAATAATCCGAAACTGATTATCGAGAATCCTAAAATACATTTTACCAATAATCCTTTCTTTTCTCTTTGGTCTACAATATGCCCGGCAAATAAAGCCATTCCAACAGCAGGAATTACTTCCATTAAACCTATAATCCCCAGCGAAAGAGGATTTTTTGTTAAACTGTAAACTTCCCATTCGATTACAATAAACTGCATCGACCAGGCAAAAACCATAGCAAAACGCAATATTAAAAAAACGTTGAATTCTCTGTAACGCAGTGCCTGATACGGATCTGGTTTGTTTGATTTAGTTGTCATTTGTTCTAATGTCTTTCAGCATAAGCTGTGTTGAAACAGTTCCGTTCCATTCGTTTTCGGCAATTGAATAAGCGAGTTGAAACAGATTTTGATTTTGTGCTATGTGGAGTTTTTTTCCGAGTCCAAAGCCAATTGCGGCAATTCCATCGGTCCCGATGCTTCGGGAGATTTGTTTTACAAAAAGTCTTAAATGTTCTTCTTCGGCTCCCAGAGTTTTAGCGTAACCCGTATCTTTTATATCCGAAGTCATAAAAACCGGAGTCATATTCTGCGGGCCAAACGGTTCAAATTGTTTTAAAATCCGGATGAGTTTTGGTGTAATGTCTGAGAAATTTATTTCGGCGTCGATTTCAATTTCTGGAGTTCGCATTTCCGGTAAAATAGTAGCTGAAACCTGCTTTTCGAAAGCTTCTTTAAAAGTCTGATAGTTTTCGGCTTTTAAGGTCATTCCGGCGGCGTACATATGCCCTCCAAATTGCTCTAAATGTTCTGCACACGCATCTAATGCGTTGTAAACATCAAATCCTTTTACAGATCGGGCAGAAGCTGCGTATTTGTCACCGCTTTTTGTAAAAACCAGCGTTGGTCGATAATAGGTTTCAATTAATCTTGAAGCCACAATACCGATAACGCCTTTATGCCAGTCTTCCTGAAAAACAACGGTAGAAAAACGCTCTTGTTCCTGATTTTCCAGAATCTGCTGAAAGGCTTCTTTGGTAATTTTTTTGTCTAAATCTTTTCGGTCAGCATTGTATTGTTCAATTTCTGAAGCGAATTGCTGTGCTTGTTCAAAGTCGAATTCAGTCAGTAATTCAACCGCATGATTTCCGTGCTTGATTCTTCCTGCCGCATTAATTCGGGGAGAAATAATAAAAACAACGTCAGTTATATCGAGAACTTTCTTTTTTACCTGATGTACCAAAGCTTTAATTCCGGGTCTTGGATCGCTATTAATTACTTGCAGTCCAAAATAAGCCAGAACCCGATTTTCTCCCGTGATCGGGACAATATCAGCTGCAATTGCCGTAGCTACTAAATCGAGATACGGAACCAAATCGTGGATGGTTTCATTTCGGTTTTGACCCAATGCCTGAATCAATTTAAAACCAATACCGCAGCCACATAATTCGTCATAAGGATAGGAGCAGTCTTCTCGTTTTGGATCTAAAATCGCAACTGCATCCGGAAGAAATTCTCCGGGACGGTGGTGATCGCAGATGATAAAGTCGATGTTTTTTGCTTTTGCGTAAGCGATATGGTCGATTGATTTAATGCCGCAATCCAGTGCGATAATTAATGAAAACCCATTGTCATCGGCAAAGTCAATTCCTTTAAAAGAAATTCCGTAACCTTCGTCATAACGATCCGGAATATAAGTGGCAATATTTGGGTAATGCGATTTTAAATAAGCCGAAACCAATGAAACGGCTGTTGTTCCGTCGACATCATAATCTCCAAAAACTAAGATATTTTCGTGATTTTCAATTGCCTGTTCTATTCGGGTAACGGCTTTGTCCATATCTTTCATCAAATATGGATCGTGAAGATGTTCTAAAGACGGACGAAAGAAATTCTTCGCATCTTCGAAAGTTTCAATGCCGCGCTGAATTAAAAGTGTGGCTACAAAATCTTCTACATTTAAGGCTTGCGCCAAATGTTTGACTTTTTCTTCAGAAGGTTTTGGTTTTAAGGTCCAACGCATTGTTGATTTTAGATTTTAGATTATTGATTTTAGATTGTAGATTTCTAAAATCGTTTAATCTGATTGTAATTTTTTTTTGCCACAGATTATATGATTTAAAAGTATTTTTTAATCTGTGTTAATCTGTGAAATCTGTGGCAAAAATATTTTGTATGTAATAGGGCTTCGACTTCGCTCAGCCTGACAACTGTTATTTCACTTCTAAAGCATTTCCTTCAAACTTAATTCCGTCCCAGCCTAAGTTGATGAAATTTCTAATATTCTGATGATTGGTTCCGTTTGGATCTCCTAAAACTTCTTCAAAATAGAAAGCTCCAAAACACGCCAAAGTTTCATCTTTGCTTAAGTTTTGCAGTTTTGCGAAAGAAAATAATTTACAAGAACCTGAATTTTCTCCGGCAGCATTATGTTGGGTTCCGTTTTGGAATGCTGTTGGGGTAAAATTGTAGTTTTCCTCGATTACGGCAATAGTTTCAGGAAATGTGATTTGTGTTGGAGTTTGTTTTACTTTTTCTAAAAAGGCTTGTATGCTCATGTTGTTATGTATTGTTTTTTTCGCCACAGATTAAAAGATTAAAAGGATTTTTTTGCCACGAATTTACTTCGTCTGTTCGCTATCGCTCGAATCACGAATCAGCACGAATTTAATTAGTGGAAATTAGTGTAATGAGTGGCAACCTTATGTTAATCTGTGTTAATCCTTTTAATCTGTGGCATAAATAATTATTATTATTCGTCCTTCGAAAATTTACTTTTCTTAGCTTCTTTTGTTATTGTTTTTCCGGCAACAACCACTACGATTTCGCCGCGCGGTGCTGTTTTTTCAAAATGCGCCAGAACTTCCTTAGCGGTTCCGCGTACATTTTCTTCGTGCAATTTTGATAATTCTCTTGAAACGCAAACTTGTCTGTCTTCTCCGAAATACTGAATAAATTCGGCTAAAGTCTTAACAAGTTTATGCGGAGAAACGTACAAAATCATCGTTCTGGTTTCTTCGGCTAAAGCCAAAAATCGAGTCTGACGTCCTTTTTTATCAGGCAGAAAACCTTCGAAAACAAATTTATCATTTGGTAATCCGCTGTTTACAAGTGCCGGAACAAAAGCCGTTGCACCAGGCAAACATTCTACTTCAATTTTATTTTCGACACAAGCGCGAGTCAATAAAAAGCCGGGATCTGAAATTGCCGGAGTTCCTGCGTCTGAAATCAAAGCGATGGTTTCGCCGGCTTTCAAACGGGCAATTAAATTCTCGGTTGTTTTGTGCTCGTTGTGCATGTGATGGCTGTGCATGTGCGTGCCAATTTCAAAATGCTTCAGGAGTTTACCGCTTGTTCTAGTGTCTTCAGCCAAAATTAAATCGACTTCTTTTAAAACCCGAATGGCTCTAAAAGTCATGTCTTCAAGATTGCCAATTGGCGTTGGAACGATATATAATTTTGACATATTTTTTGATATTATAACACGAATTTTACGAATTGACGCAGATTACAAGTTCTTTTAAAAATTTCACAAAGAAAAAATTCGTGTTAATTCGTGAAATCTGTGTTTTATTTTTTTAGGCGAATTTCTTCTCAATAATTCCAAGAAAACGTTCTGCATAATCGTCTTTTCCTTCCCAATTATTATAATCCGGTTTTACCATGTTTTCAATGAAATCCTTTGCTTCTGCATAAGAATCAAAAGTTAATAACTGATTTAAGACGCGGCTGTAATCTTCGGTGCTGTTTCCGAAAAGGTTTTTAGTAAAAGCAATTCGGTCGTTTAAATCAATATGAAAACCTTTTGCCAATTTCTCGTTTAAAGAAACTGATTTAGGTTCTTTTGAAGTTTCTAAAACGGCTGTTTCAATCACTTTTTGCTCTTTTAAATCAGGAGTTGAAGCGGGAGGAACGGCTTCAAAACTGTCTACTTTTACAAATTGGGCATCGGCATAATTTATTCCGAAATCTTCAAATGCAATAGGAATTGGTCCTGGCTTCGGTGCTGCTGCTTTAGGCTCTTCTTTAATTTCTTCGGTAACTTCGTTTTTTACTTCTTCCAGATCTAATTCGAAAGCAGGTTTAAAATCCGGAATTGGTTTTAACTCATTTACAGTTGTAAACGAAAATTCTTCCGTATTATTTTTTGGTTCAGCTGTCTTTTCAGTTTCCTCAATCGCTTCAACTTCGGGTTCTGTAATTGGTTCTTCGACCGTTTCTTCAACAGGTTCAGGAGTTTCTTCCGGAGTTTCTTCCGGGATAATTGCTTCAGCAACGATTTCTTCCGGAATTTCTGCCTTTACTTCTTCAATAATTACTGGTTCAGGAGTTTCTTCAGCTTTAATTTCTTCAACTGGAACTGGAGTTTCAATTTTGGTTTCGGCCTTAGTTTCTTCTTTTTCAAAGATCGTTTCGATTTTAGAACTTATTTCGCTGTGGCTGATAGTTGGTTTTACTTCGTCGAAATTTTCATCAACAAATTTTAAAATCGCTAGTTTCTCATATAATTTCTGTGTTTCAAGATATAATTGATTGATATCGGATTTATTTTTAAGCTTTAAAATTCGATGTGCAATGCTGATTAAATCGGCTTCCAATTTTTTTTTCATAACTGTTGAAATTATAGTGAATAAGGTATTTTAGTGTATTTGATGTCTGAATGTCTTTATTCTTAAGGAAATCTAATAGATATTTTTTTATTTCTGTTAATAAGCGTCAGCCAATCTCCGATTTGATAAAAATTTTCTACTTTTGAAAAAATGTAAAACAGCACATTTTTACGTCGATTTATTACCAGTACAAAGTAATAAAAACTATTCATTTTTAAAGGCAGAAAAATACAAAATGTTTCTCGAAAATACAGTAAATCACAAAGAACAATTTGGTTGGATTGAAGTTATTTGTGGATCAATGTTTTCGGGTAAAACCGAGGAATTAATCCGCAGATTAAAACGCGCTCAATTTGCCAAACAAAGAGTCGAAATTTTTAAACCTTCTATAGATACCCGTTATCATGACGAAATGGTGGTGTCGCATGATGCCAATGAGATTCGTTCAACGCCGGTCCCTGCAGCAGCTAATATTGCTATTTTGGCACAAGGCTGCGATGTTATTGGGATCGATGAAGCTCAGTTTTTTGATGATGAAATTGTTACTGTTTGTAATGATCTTGCTAATCAGGGAATTCGTGTGGTAGTGGCAGGGCTTGATATGGATTTTAAAGGAAACCCTTTTGGACCCATGCCGGCACTAATGGCAACGGCAGAATATGTTACCAAAGTACACGCTGTCTGCAACAGAACCGGAAATCTGGCAAATTACAGTTTTAGAAAAACAGACAATGATAAATTGGTGATGCTTGGTGAAACCGAAGAATACGAGCCGCTTAGCCGTGCAGCGTACTTTAAAGCAATGAAGAAAAACCAGGAAAAATAGATTGTAAATTACATTTAAGTTTTAAAAGCAATGACAGAAAAACAAAGTAAAAAAAGACAGAATATTTTATTATTAGTTATAATTGTAATTGCCATAGGACTGGCTGTTTTCTTTCAGTTTTTTCTTTCTGAAAAAGCAGATGAAGTAAATACTGAAATCACAGAATTAGTCGAAAAATACAATAAAAGCTGTCCTGTTCCTATTCAGGAAGGTATTCGTTTAGACAGTGTTACTTTACCAGAGGAGAGACTGGTTCAATATAATTTAACATTAAGTAATGTAGTGAAAGAAACTGCGGAGGTTGATGTAATTAAGGAGGAAATTCATAAAAGCCTTTTAAGTACTGCGAAAGGAAACCCCGGGCTTCGTGTTTTTAGAGATAATGATTATACATTAGTTTACAGTTACAGCGACAAAAAGAAAGTATTTTTGTTTCAAGTAAAAATATTACCGGATCAGTATAAATAATTCTGTTGGTAAACCCGACAGGCTTCAAAAGCCTGTCGGGTTTGTTTTTATATGCATATATTAAACTGGACTGAAGTCCAGCTCTACAATATGATTAGTTCTTTCGGAACTACAAAAGAAGCTTCGGCTCGAGCTATATTGTGGGGGATTTAATCCGATTTGATGTGCAATGATTATGTGGGAAAAACAAAGCCCAATAGATTTAAAATCTATTGGGCTTTGATATTTTTAGATGAACTTATATTTCTTATATGGTTAAAGAAATTTTAAATCTTTTTTCTCATTCTTGCAACCGGAATATCTAATTGTTCGCGGTATTTTGCAATTGTTCTTCTTGCAATTGGATACCCTTTTTCTTTTAAGATTTCTGCCAATTGATCGTCCGGAAGCGGTTTCTTTTTATCTTCTTCCTCAATTGTGTTTTGAAGAATCTTTTTAATTTCTAAAGTCGAAACATCTTCTCCCTGATCATTTTTCATTGCCTCAGAGAAAAATTCTTTAATCAGTTTTGTTCCGTATGGTGTTTCAACATATTTGCTGTTGGCAACACGCGAAATAGTCGAAATATCCAAGCCAACCATATCTGCAATGTCTTTTAAGATCATTGGTTTTAGTTTGGTTTCGTCGCCGTCTAGGAAATATTCTTCCTGATAATGCATAATGGCATTCATAGTAACAAAAAGCGTTTCCTGGCGTTGTCTGATCGCGTCAATAAACCATTTAGCCGAATCCAGTTTTTGTTTAATAAACTGAACTGCATCTTTCTGTGCAGCCGATTTATCGCGTGAATCTTTATACGTCTGCATCATTTCCTGATAATCTTTAGAAACGTGCAGGGAAGGAGCATTTCGGCCGTTTAAGGTCAATTCCAGTTCGCCGTCGACAATTCTTATGGCGAAATCCGGAACGACATTTTCGGTGACTTTATTATTTCCTGTGAATGAACCGCCCGGTTTTGGGTTTAACCTTTCGATTTCGTGAATGGCTTTTTTAAGCTGTTCGTTCGAAACGCTGTATTTCTGTAATAGTTTGTCGTAATGTTTCTTTGTGAAAGCATCAAACTGGTTTTCGATAATATCAATCGCCAAATCAACGTATTCTGTTGGGGTTTTATGCTTTAACTGCAATAATAAACATTCCTGTAAATCACGCGCTCCAACTCCCGAAGGTTCTAATTCGTGAATCACGGTCATCATTTTTTCGACCATTGCTTCGTCAGTATAAATTCCCTGAGTAAAAGCCATATCGTCTACAATATCCGGAACACTTCTTCGGATGTAACCCATATCATCAATACTTCCCACAAGGAATTCAGCGATTTCGCGTTCTTCATCATTCAAAATAAAAGTATTCAGCTGATTGATCAAATCCTGATGAAAACTTATCGGCGAAGCAAAAGGCGTTTCGCGTTCTTCGTCTTCGCTGTAATTGTTAACCTGAGTTTTGTAATCTGGGGTATCATCGTCGCTCAGATATTCGTCTATATTAATATCGTCTGCTTCGATTCTGTCCGATTCTGCATCATCATAATCGTCGTAGTCTTCATTTGCAAATTCATCTGCTTCGTATTCATCTTCTTTTCCAGCTTCAAGAGCCGGATTTTCGTTCATTTCTTCTAATAAACGTTGCTCAAAAGCTTGCGTAGGCAATTGAATTAACTTCATCAGCTGAATTTGCTGCGGAGATAATTTTTGGGATAATTTTAAATTTAAAAATTGCTTTAGCATTTGTTTTTGTTAAAAGTTTCAAGTTTCAAGTTTCAGGTTTTCCAACTGAACGGATAAACCTAAAACCTGAAACTTGAAAACAAATTTTATAATTTTAGTTCAAGTTCCAATAACTTGAAACCTGAAACTTGAAACTTTTTAAACTAAATTTATTAAAACTCTGCACTTCCAGGAGTTCTTGGAAAAGGAATTACGTCTCTAATGTTTGTCATTCCTGTTACAAACAATACCAAACGTTCAAATCCTAAACCGAAACCTGCGTGAGTTGCAGAACCAAATCTTCTGGTGTCTAAATACCAATATAATTCTTCTTTGTCGATTCCTAAAGCTTCCATTTTCTGAACTAAAACATCGTAACGCTCTTCTCTTTCAGAACCACCAACGATTTCTCCAATTCCTGGGAAAAGGATATCCATGGCGCGAACAGTTTCTCTTCCTGGTTCTGTGTTGTCATTCAAACGCATGTAAAACGCTTTGATGTTTGCTGGGTAATCGTATAAAATTACCGGACATTTAAAGTGTTTTTCAACCAGGTAACGTTCGTGTTCTGATTGTAAATCAGCTCCCCATTCGTTAATTAAATATTGGAATTTCTTTTTCTTATTTGGAGTTGAATCTCTTAAAATATCAATTGCTTCTGTATAAGAAACACGTTTGAAGTTGTTCTCCAAAACGAAGTTTAATTTCTCTAGCAAAGCCATTTCGCTTCTTTCTGCCTGTGGTTTTGATTTTTCTTCTTCCAGAAGTCTTCCTTCTAAGAATTTCAAATCATCTCCACAATTGTCTAAAGCATATTTAATTACGTACTGGATAAAATCTTCAGCCAAATCCATGTTGTCGTCAAGGTCGTTGAAAGCAACTTCAGGCTCGATCATCCAGAATTCTGCCAAGTGACGAGAAGTGTTTGAGTTTTCTGCTCTAAAAGTTGGTCCAAACGTATAGATCTGACCCAAAGCCATTGCAAAAGTTTCACCTTCTAATTGTCCTGAAACCGTTAAGTTTGTATGTTTTCCGAAGAAATCTTTTTTGAAATCAATTTCTCCCTCTTCCGTTTTTGGCAAATTATCCAATGGCAACGATGTTACCTGAAACATTTCTCCTGCACCTTCAGCATCAGCTCCGGTAATAATTGGTGTGTTTACATACACAAAACCTTTATCCTGAAAATACTTGTGAACAGCATAAGATAATACAGAACGCACACGCATAATCGCTCCAAAAGCATTAGTACGTACGCGTAAATGTGCATTTTCTCTCAAGAATTCCAAAGAGTGTTTTTTAGGCTGCATTGGGAATTTCTCCGCATCAGAATCTCCTAAAATTTCCAGTTTGTTTACCTGAATCTCGTATTTCTGACCAGCACCTTTACTTTCAACCAAAGTTCCAATTACAGAAACTGCAGCTCCGGTAGTGATTCTTTTTAGGGTTTCTTCCGGTGTATTTTCAAAATCAACAACACATTGTATATTATTAATGGTAGAACCGTCATTAAGCGCGATGAACTGATTATTTCTAAAAGTTCTCACCCATCCTTTTGCATTCACTTCCTGTAGCGTCGTAGTACTGTTTAATAAGTCTTTAACCTTTGTGTGTTTCATTTTAATTTTAGATTTATAGATTGCTGATTTTACATTAAAATAAAACCAGTGTTTTTTATATCGAATTGCAAATATAAACGATAATAATTAATTTTTGAAGCTGTTTCCTGCTATCCACTATATCTTTTTCTTGCTAAAGGAGCAAGAAAAAGGATACCGCTCCTATCAGGGCTAGGGCAGTCGGTTTCATGAGAAACTTTTTATTATCTCGTTTTTGGCAGAAATAACAAACTTTGCATAACCTTTGTCAAAGTTTTGAACTTTGACAAAGGTTTTTAATTTTAATTCGTGAAATTCGTGGCAAAAGAAAATCTTACTTCTCCAAATTCTCCAATTCCTCTTTCTTAGTTTTCTTCTTCTCGAAAGTCAAAACAAGCGAAGGTAATACAACCAAGTTCGCAAACATCGCAAAAGCCAGTGTACAAGAAATCAAACCTCCAAGTGCAATGGTTCCGCTAAAGCTTGATAAAGTAAAAGTTGCAAAACCTAAAATCAAAACCACAGATGTGTAGAACGTACTGATTCCGGTTTCTCTTAAAGCACTGAAAACCGATTTTTTTACTTTTCCATTACTTTGAAGCAAGTCATGACGATACTTGGCCATAAACTGAATTGCATTATCAACCGAGATTCCGAAGGCGATACTGAATACTAAAATTGTAGACGGTTTTAACGGAATTCCAAAATAACCCATTAATCCTGATGTAATACAAAGTGGTAAAACATTTGTAATAACAGATGCCATCACCATTTTGAAAGAACGGAATAAATATAAAATTAGAACTGCAATCGTTAAAATCGCAAAGATTAACGATTCAATTAAATTGTCAACCAAATACGAAGTTCCTTTTTGGAAAACCAATGCTTTTCCGGTAACGGTAACTTCATAACGATCTTTAGGGAAAATTTCATCAATTTTAGAATGTAGTTTTTTCTCTACTTTGGCCATTTCATCCGTTCCGATATCCTTCATGAAAGTTGTGATTCGGGCATATTGTCCAGTCGAATCAACGTAAGCTTTCATTAAATTCTCTTTGCTGTTTTTAGTTGCGTTTTTGGCATAACTCAAAATAAAAGTCTGCTCCTGAGAAGTTGGCAGTTGATAATATTCCGGATTTCCATTGTAGAAAGCCTGTTTAGAATATTTAACCAAATTTACAATCGAAACTGGTTTTGCAAGTTCCGGAATTTCAGAAATTGTATTTTGCAGTTCATCCATTTTACGAATTGTTGACGCCTTCATAACACCTTTTTTCTTTTTGGTGTCAATCATGATTTCTAACGGCATAACTCCGTTAAATTCCTTTTCGTAAAATAAAATATCTTTAAAGAAAGAAGCGCTTTTTGGCATTTCACCAATTAAACTTCCCGAAACTTTCATTTGAGAAACTCCGATTACACTAAAAACCAAAAGCAAACCATAAATGATATAAACATATTTGCGTTTTGTTTTTACCAGATTTTCAACCACATTCAATAAAGTCGAAATGTAAGTTTTTGTTAAGTGATATAAATGTTTTTCTTTTGGCAATGCCATGAAACTGTAAACAATCGGCACAATAAAAAGTGTCAATAAATAAACAGAAATAACGTTGATTGAAGTTACCAGACCAAATTCAAAAAGCAGATCGTTTCCGGTAATCATGAAGGTTGCAAAACCAATCGCGGTGGTTAAATTCGTCATTAAAGTCGACACTCCGATTTTTGAAATAACACGCTGCAATGCTTTTGCCTGATTGTTATGCAGTTTAATTTCCTGCTGATATTTATTAATCAGGAAAATACAGTTTGTAATACCAATTACGATGATTAATGGCGGAATAATAGCCGTTAAAATTGTGATTTTGTAACCAAATAATCCAAGTGTTCCAAACGACCAGATTACGCCAACAATTAAAATACAAATGGAGATAAAAGTAGCTCTGAACGAACGGAAAAAGAAAAAGAAAATCAATGAAACGGTAAATAAAGCCGCGCCGATAAAAAGCCCGATTTCGCCTTTCATATTGTCGGCATTGATCGTTCTGATGTAGGGCATTCCCGAAACTTTAAGGTCGATTCCGGTTGTTTTCTCGAATTTATCGATTTTCGGAACTAAATTTTCAAGGATAAAAGTTTTTCTTTCTGCAGTATTTACCAAGGCTTTGTTGATGTAAATCGCAGAACGAACACTGCCGCTTTCTTTATTAAACAAAAGTCCTTCGTAAAAAGGTAAATTATGAAATAAATCGTATTGAACACTTTTTAAATAAGCCGGATCAAGTGTTTTACTTTGGTCGATAAACGGACTTAAAACAAATTTTTCATTAACCGTATCTTTTTCCAGTTTTTTCAAATCATTTAAAGAAACAACTAAATCAACTTCTTTTGATTTTTTTAAACCCGTCATTAATTCATTCCACGCAGCATAATTTTTTGGAGTAAAAAACTTAGGGTCTTTAAAGCCAATAACTATAAGATTTCCTTCTTCACCAAACTTATCCAGAAATTTTTGATACTCTTTATTCGCAATATGATCTTTAGGAAGTAAATTAGCTTCGGTATAAGTCATAGAAAGGTTTCTCCACTGCAAAGCAAGGAAAATTGTTAAAATAGATAGGATAACTAGAATTGTGATTCTGTTCTTAAGTATGATTCGGGCTAATTTTTCCCAAAATCCAACTTGAATTGCGTTTTTCATAAAATCTTTAAAATGGATGCAAATGTAATGAAAAGTGCTCAAAATCATAAACAATCGATTGTATTTTACTTAATGTTAACACAAATTTTCCAGTTTACTGTTTGTGATAAATTTCTTTCTTTTAGCTGTTTAATCGTTAGCTTTTCTCATATTTGCAATTAATTTAAATGAAAAGTAATGAATTGGATTTTATTGATTATTGCCGGACTGTTTGAAGTAGGATTTGCCTCTTGTCTGGGAAAAGCAAAAGAGACAACAGGAATTGTATCAACGTATTGGATGGTTGGTTTTTTTGTGTGTCTTTCGATCAGTATGATTTTGTTGTATAAAGCAACGCAGGTTTTGCCAATTGGAACCGCTTATGCTGTTTGGACAGGAATTGGAGCAGTGGGAACAGTATTGGTGGGGATTTTTATTTTTAAAGAACCGGCAGCTTTCTGGAGGATATTTTTCCTGACTACATTAATCGCATCGATTATTGGATTAAAATTTGTTTCCAGTCATTAAAAAATAGTGGGACGCGGGTTTTACGGATAAAATAGATTTAGGCTGATTATAAAAATTATAAAAAGAAAGTTTGCGATAGGCGGTTTAATCCGTAAAATCCGCAGGCACAAAACATTTAACTTTACAATCTTAAACAATGCAGGAAAACAATACAACAACTTTAATTTTTTTAGCCATTCTTTTGCTGCTGATTGTCATCATTTGCTTTATGGTGTATCAATTGATGCAGGCAAAAAAAGCAAAAGACGATGCCGAAAAGAGTTTTTATGCACTCGAAGTTAAAGTAAACGACTTGCAGTTAGAAAATCTGGAGTCAAAACTGAATCCGCATTTATTTAAGAATATTTTAAATTCGATTCAGTCACACGCATATCAAACTTATTTTGCGCTGGATAAACTCGCAAATGTGCTGGACTATATTTTATACGAAAGCAAAAAGAAATTCGTGACGGCAAAAGAAGAAATTAATTTTGCGCTGAATTTAATCGAAATCAACAAAATCAAAATTAGTCCGCTTTTTGAGCTTAAGATTAAAACAAATATCAACGAAGATGATAAATTGTACGATCAGCCTTTGCTTGCGCCTTTAATCTCGATTGATTTAATTGAAAATGCTTTTAAGCATGCCGACCTGCAAAGTGCAGATGCTTTTATCTCTGTTGTTTTTGAGTTTCGTGATAATGCTTTTTTTATGACGGTTTCGAATAAAATATCAGATAAAAAAGTACTGAAAAAGGAACGAAGCGGTTTTGGACACGCTACTTTAGAACATCGATTACGTATTATTTACAAGAATAATTTCAAATTAGACAAGTTTATAGAAAACGATGTTTATATTGCCCATCTAAAAATAAATTTACTTGAATACAAAACTGAAATGCTTGCTTCTGGACGATGAGCTTCCGGGATTAACGTACCTGAAAATGCTTTGCGAACAAATTCCCGAAGTAGAAATCGTAAAAACGTTTAATAATCCGCAGAAACTTTTGACTGATATTCCGGATCTCGAATTTGATTTATTAATTTCAGATATCGAAATGCCTGGAATGGACGGTTTGCATTTGGCCGAAATGCTCAGCAATAAGATGGTTATTTTCTGTACCGCATATAAAGATTATGCTGCCGATGCTTTTAATATCGATGCTGTAGATTATATCACCAAACCGGTAAAACTGGAACGCCTGCAAAAAGCAATTTCAAAAGCACTGGAACGTTTTGAAAAACCGGATACCGCTAAAAAATTCATTCAGTTAAATACAGATAAAGGAAAAACGTTATTGTATTTCAATCAAATTCAATACATAAAAACAGCAGTAAGTGACAGCCGTGATAAAACGGTTCTGCTTGCCGATGGGAGTTTTCTGAATTTAAAAAACGTAAAATTCGACACGCTTTTAAACGAACTTCCTGAACCTGATTTCTGCCGAATCAACAAAAAAGAAATCATTGCCGTAAAAGCAATTAAATTCTTTAATCATAATGAAATTGTACTGCACCACGTAGAAGAAAACCACAAGAATACAACTTTAATTTTAAGCGAAACCTACCGTTCTGATTTTTTGAAAAAAGTGAAATTATAACTTATTACAAAGTTTTTCCGACTTGTTACATACATTTAAAATTAGCTCGAAAATTGCTTTTCTACTTAAAGCTCACTTCTGATATTTGCGGCAATAAATTAAAAGAACGAGTTATGAATAACATTAAAAACTCTTTATTCTACGTAACAATTATTGGAGGTTTTACCGCTCTGATATATTGGGTGATTTCAAAAGGTGCAGCACTTGAAGTGGGGCGCAATATCATTAAGAAAAAAATAGAAAGTAATCATTGGAATGATTTTTTGCATTCGATGGTTGAAAACTTACAGCATCCGTTAGCAATTTTATTGGCGCAGATCGTAACTATTATTTTGGTTGCACGTTTGTTCGGATGGTTTTTTAGAAAAATAGGACAGCCCTCGGTAATTGGAGAAATGATTGCCGGAATTGTTTTAGGACCCTCTTTGGTGGGAATGTATTTTCCGGAGTTTTCCGCTGCTTTATTTCCAAAAGAATCTTTAGGAAACTTACAATTTTTAAGTCAGATTGGTTTAATACTTTTCATGTTCGTTATTGGGATGGAACTGGATTTAAAAGTACTAAAAAACAAAGCACATGATGCCGTTGTTATCAGTCACGCCAGTATCGTTATTCCGTTTGCTTTAGGGTTAACATTGGCTTATTTCATTTATCATACTTTTGCACCAGTAGGGGTAGAATTTGCTTCTTTCGGATTGTTCATGGGTATTGCCATGAGTATTACGGCATTTCCGGTTCTGGCCAGAATTGTTCAGGAACGCGGGATGCAGAAAACCAAATTGGGTACTATTGCCATAACTTGTGCGGCGGCTGATGATATTACGGCTTGGTGTATTTTGGCAGTTGTAATCGCAATTGTAAAAGCAGGCTCGTTTACGAGTGCATTGTATGTTATCGGTTTAGCGATACTGTATGTAATTGTAATGTTAAAAATCGTTCGTCCTTTCCTTAAACGTGTTGGGGATTTAAATTCAACAAGAGAAAGTTTAAACAAACCTGTTGTTGCTATTTTCTTTATTACACTTTTAATTTCAGCTTATGCTGCTGAATTAATTGGGATCCATGCTTTGTTTGGAGCTTTCTTAGCCGGAGCAATTATGCCGGAAAACAATAAATTCAGAAATATATTTATTGAAAAAGTTGAAGATGTCGCTATAATTGTATTACTGCCGTTATTCTTCGTATTTACAGGTTTACGTACACAAATTGGTTTACTGAATGATCCTGAATTATGGAAAATTACCGGATTAATTATTGCGGTTGCCGTTGCAGGGAAATTCTTTGGAAGTGCTTTGGCAGCAAAATTTGTAGGCCAGAACTGGAAAGACAGCCTTGCGATTGGAGCCCTAATGAATACAAGAGGTTTAATGGAGCTTGTTGTATTGAACATTGGTTATGACCTGGGTGTTTTATCAACAGAAATTTTTACCATGATGGTAATTATGGCTTTGGTTACAACTTTTATGACAGGTCCGGCTTTAGATTTCATTGGATTTATTTTTAAAGATAAAATAACCGCTATTCCGCAGGAAATTGGAAACAAAAGCAAATATAAAATACTGCTTTCTTTTGCAACGCCTGAAAGAGGTAAAAAGCTTTTGAGAATTGCAAACAGCTTAGTTAAGAAACAAGGAGATAATTCGATTGTAACTGCAATGCATTTGTCTCTAAGTACAGAAATACATTCATTTGATATTAAGGATCACGAACGTAAAATGCTGGTTCCGGTTATTGAAGAATCGCAGCGTTTGAATCAAAATATGGTGAGTTTATTTAAAGTATCGAATGATATTGATACTGATATTATTGACTCGGCAAACCAGGGAGAATATGATTTGTTACTGGTTGGTTTAGGACAATCAATTTTTGATGGGACATTACTGGGAAAAATTCTTGGATTCACTACCCGAATTGTAAATCCGGATCGTTTAATTGATAAGTTTACAGGGAAAGAAGGTTTGTTCGAAAACAACCCTTTTGACGAAAGAACACGTCATATTATTGCAAAAACCAAAATGCCGGTTGGTATTTTTATCGATAAGGATCTGGAAGAAGTAGATCAGGTTTTTATACCTATTTTTAGTAAAGAAGATGCTTTTTTAATTGATTATGCCAAAAAACTAATCAACAATAATGGTTCTCAGATTACGGTTCTGGATGCCAGCGGTGATGTAAAAAATACCCGTGATATTCAGGAAACCATTCGATCTATCGAACAGATTGCCCCAAATCATATTATGATTATGCATGACAGAACAATTAAAAAAGAGTTCTTAGACGGTCAAAACTTAATGATTATAAGTTTAGACAGCTGGAAAAAATTAATCGAATCCCAAAGTCCTTGGCTGAATAACACACCATCAGTCTTGATTTTGAAACCATAATTTTTTTAAATATCAATTTTTTATCCCGAGGCTTCGGGACCAAATTCCAATTTTATGATTGGGGTTTGGGATTTTTTTTGTTTTACTTTTTGGTAGAACCTTTGTCAAAGTTTCAAACTTTTACAAAGGTCTAAGCGCAAACAAAGTCATTGCGAGGAAAATTGGAATTTGGTCCCGAAGCCTCGGAATAAAAAAATGGAATTTAATTCTTAAAGCCCCAAATCCAGAACATAAGAAATCTTAACGGCAATATTATCCTCGAATTTGAATAACTGATTTGGGCCATAACGATAGAATCCGCCGAGACCAAAACCTTTGTAGATTTTATTTAATTCAATTCCCGATTCGAAGAAACCTTTGTCCAGCGTTTTATAGGTCGGCCCAACATGTTGTTCGGGTTTTTCCATATTTCCCCACGCCATTCTGCTTACTAAAACTACTGTTGGACGAACTTTTTTCAGGATTCTAAGTCGGTTAAAACCATGTTTAATCTGGAAAAATATATATTGACTGGAGAAAAATTCATTAAAAAACATGGTTTCAAAACTGTTTCTTCCGGCAAAAGTAATACGCTGAATAACGGTTTCTTTGGTAAGGTTATTAGGCATTGTGTTATACAAATGCGTAAGCGGCACATCGCCAAAAGCATAACCTCCCTGCAAAAGCAGACTTGTTTTCTGACCGTTGAGGTATTTCTTTTCATATTCGGTTTTGAAATCTATTTTCCCGAAATTAAAATCATTATCTAAAACATCTGGCAGCGATTGCGTATATTGAAAAGTAAATCTTGGAAATCTTTTATCAGATTCTGTTCTTCCTGTTGGAGTCTGCATGAAATCGCTAAAAGGCGCCCAGACAATCGAAAGCATTGCAGTTGTCATGATATAGTTCGAATACAATTGCCCGTTGTAATTAAAAAGATAATCAAATTTTGGTTCAACGTATGTTCTGGCCAATTCCAGAACAGCTTCGGTTTTCGGAATTATTTTGGTTTGTACATTGGCTTTCCAGCTGTTGTAATGGTAAAATGTACTAATGTTAATAGGGCGGGGATCATAGATTTTAAAAACGCGTTTGTCAACCGCAAAAAGTGTACTTGCAATCTCTCGCACATCATCAGTATAAGAACCGTTTACCCACGTGTTGGTATTTCTGTCTAATAAAACTCCGGCTCCCAGATTATATTTAACAACCCCGTCTTTAGTGCCATATGCGGTATATCCTTCAATTCTGAAATCTTTAGAAAACTTATCATTGGTAACACCTCCAAGACCTAAGCGAAAACCTTCATAATTGTTATAACTGATTATTTTCTTCAAATCTAAATCAACCGGCCCGATAGGAATGTAGCCATTGATGATTTTTCGGCCAAATCCCAAACGTTTTTCGATTCTTCGGCTTACGGAAAGACTGTCTAGTAATTGATAGGTTTTCTGGCTTTTTTGATCCAGAATTTCTTTTCGGTACTTATTCCAGAATTCCTCCGGTTTTTTGCTTGCATCATCCTTAATTTCAATATAAAGTGATGGGTTTTTTATGGGTGTATCCGGGTTGTAATGAATATCAAAGTTGTTGCTTTCAGAAAGTAAATAAGTAAAGTCTGAAGCCGATTTTTTTCTCTGTTCAAAATTGTCTTCGACATCGCCGTCGAACTGAATTGTACCGCCTAAAATCTTAATATCATCATCATTTTTCCCTTTTACGATTTTAAAAGTGGTATTGCTTTGAAACCATATTTTTTCACCGGATACATAATCAAACTCATGAATACCGCTAATATCCAAAACACCTTTTATGCGCATTACAGCTTTGGCAATTGCAAAATTTTGGGAATCGATATACAATACACCTTCTAAACCTGAAGTTTTTCTTTTGTGTTTGTTTTTAAAGTAAATCATGAAAGTTTCGCGTCCTTTTATGTTTACGGTATCTAATAATTTATAATTATAAGTGGCAGGAGCGGTATTTGAAATTGGGTTTTCGTATTTGGTTTCAAAAAGCTCGTATTTGTTGTCGTATATCGAGATCGACTGCAGGTTGAAAGCAATAACTTCGTAAATAGGATTTTTGAAACCCGCGATTTTGGTGCCCAGAACTGTTTCTTTCAGTTTATTGTTTCCAAACTGATACTGAGATACTTTTTCAGTCTGAAACAAATGCTGCTTGCTTATAATTTCTTTGAATTTATAATCAGATGAGTCTATATTGATTTTCTTTTTGTTCAAATCTTTATAAACTGCAGATGAATCGATTCTTCCGTCTATAGAATCAGGATTGGCAGTAACAATTAGTTTATTGTAGGTTTTGTAGTCAAAACTTTTTAGTCTCTTCTGTGGATTGTTATTGTTTTTATTGGCAATAACTTTTTTGATAATGGTTAAAGCCGGATTTTCATTAGAAACAATAACTTCTTTTAAATCATCTGTTTTTTGAGATAATGAAACGGAATAAAACTTTTTATTTTCGGCTAAAGCAATAATTTTACTTTGAAAACCAATATAAGAGACTGTAAAATTTCCTGTTTTTGTTAAGGCTTTAAAAGTGAATTTTCCGTCAACATCTGTTATGGTGCTGCTGTTGTCTAAAGTTGTAATAGTAGCAAAAGGAAGAGGTTTGTTGTTTGAGTCGGTTACAATTCCGCTTATTTGAAATTGCGCCTGAATAGTAAGCGTAAAAAATAAAGTCAATAAACAAAATAGCCTCATAGAGAATTATATAGATTCAAAAACGAAAAGTATTTGATTTTGGTATGCAAAAATAAGAATAAAAAAATCCGTCTGATAATTTTACCAGACGGATTTTTAAAATTCATTTCCAAATACTTATACCTTCATGATTTCAGCTTCTTTCGCAGCTAACAATTCATCGATTTTTTTGATAAAAGCATTGGTTAAGTTTTGAACTTCTTCTTCTGCAGATTTACAAATATCTTCTGAAGTTCCTTCTTTTTCTAATTTTTTAATATCAGTATTTGCGTCTTTACGAACATTACGAATACCAATTTTTGCATCTTCAGCCTCAGATTTTGCCTGTTTAGCCAGATCACGACGACGTTCTTCTGTTAAAGGCGGTACACTGATAATGATAACGTCTCCGTTATTCATTGGGTTAAAACCAATGTTGGCTACAAGGATCGCTTTTTCAATTTCTTTCAGCATGTTTTTCTCAAAAGGCTGTAAAGTAATTGTTCTTGCATCAGGAACACTGATTTTTGACACTTGAGAAAGTGGTGTTGCTGATCCGTAATAATCAACAAAAACGCCTCCAAGCATTGCTGGAGAAGCTTTTCCGGCACGAATGTTTAGAAATTCTTTTTCTAAGTGTGCAATCGAACCGTTCATAGATTCTTCAGTACTTTCTAATATAAAATCGATTTCTTCAGTCATTTTTTTTTAAAGTTTTCAGTTTTCATTCTCAGCTAAGTCTTACAGGTGACTGTAAACTGTTACTGAGACTATATATTTACTACAGTTCCGATGTTTTCTCCTTCGCAGATTTTCAAAAGGTTTCCAATTTTGTTCATATCAAAAACAACAATTGGTAATTTATTTTCCTGGCTTAAAGTAAAAGCAGTTGTATCCATTACATTCAATCCTTTTTTAAGGACATCATCAAACGAGATAAAATCGAATTTTACAGCCGAAGCATTTTTTTCAGGATCAGAATCGTAAACACCATCAACACGGGTTCCTTTTAAGATCACATCAGCATTAATTTCGATTCCTCTTAAAACAGCTGCGGTATCTGTTGTAAAATATGGATTTCCGGTTCCGGCTCCAAAAATTACAATTCTTCCTTTTTCAAGGTGGCGGTCTGCTCTTCTTTTAATATAAGGTTCTGCAATAGATTCCATTTTTAAAGCAGTCTGCAAACGCGTTTTCATTCCTTTGTCTTCAAGTGCGCCCTGCAAAGCCATTCCATTAATAACAGTAGCAAGCATTCCCATATAATCTCCCTGCACTCTGTCCATTCCTGCGCTGGCACCGGCAACGCCTCTAAAAATATTTCCTCCTCCAATAACGATAGCAATTTCTACTCCTTTTGCGTGAATCTGCTTAATTTCATCTGCATATTCGGCCAATCTTTTAGGGTCAATTCCGTATTGTAAATCACCCATTAAGGCCTCGCCGCTAAGTTTTAGAAGAATTCTTTTATATTTCATGTTTGTGTTGCGTTAATTTGTGCAAATATAGACATATTCTTATTTTTAGAAATAATGTTTACAAAAAATTAATTGCAGTCTGAATTTAATATTATAAAGACTTTTATGATTTTTTCATTCGAATGTGATAAAAGTCATTCGGGCGTCTTCTTAAAATCATTAATTTTATGCTAAGCAAAATAAACCTCTATGAAAAGTACTGTAGCAAAAGCATTATTCAATAGTCATTCTTATGTTGAATATCGAAAATTGGTTACCGATTTATTATCTGAAGGAAAATCAACAGGGAATGAGCAGTCTGAAAGTCTGACCAATTATTCTAAACTGAACGAAGCCAGAATGAACAGGCTGGAAAAAACAATAACCATTTCTGAAGATGTGATTTCAAAACTGCAGCATTTAGACAATCACTACATCTGGCTTGTAATTTCTGAAGGCTGGTGTGGCGATGCAGCGCAGATTCTTCCTATTTTAAATAAAATGGCTCACGAATCTGATAAAAAAATTGATTTGAGAATTGTACTTCGCGATGAAAATGAAGAATTAATGAATCAATATTTGACAAATGGCGGAAAAGCAATCCCTAAAGTTATTGTAATTTGCAAAGAAGCCGGGATCGTGAGAACCGATTGGGGGCCAAGACCAAAAGGAGCTGCTGAATTAATGGCAAAGCACAAACGAGAAGTTGGAGCAATTGATGAAAAAATTAAAACCGATTTACAATTGTGGTATTTGGCAGATAAAGGAATGTCTGTTCAGCAGGAATTGGTTGAGATTATGGAAAATATTAAATATAACCGACTATAAATCTATAGTTTGTTTTGTAATAATAGTCTGAAGAGGAATGTGGTTAATGTGTTGATAACAAATATGATAATGTTTTATTAAAATGTATTTTTTAAAACAGAATTTTTGTATCTTGCTGTTAAGATCCCACTTCTATTATTTATTTTTTGATTTACTCTTTTTATTGGTGTCTATTTAATATTAACAATTAAAAAATGCACTATTATGAAAAAGTTATTCGAAAGGTTTTATGATTTTTTTTCAACATTCTTGTTTGGAGGAAAAAATGTTCCTCACTATTAATTGGCAGACAAGTATGGTGTAACATTATTTTTAGGAGTAGGCACATTACAATCTATAATATGTAATGTGCTTCTTGTTTTTTAAGAAGTTAAGCTTTCTTCAAACAAAGTGATGTCAATTGCATCTTTTACATCATAGTCACCAATCTTTGTTCGGCGTAAAACAGTTAAATGCGACCCTGAATGCATTGCTTTTCCAAAATCATACGCGAGAGAACGAATGTAGGTTCCTTTACTGCAAACCACTCTAAAATCAATTTCCGGCAGAGCGATTCTTGTAATTTCAAATTCGTGAATGGTCGTTTTTCTGCTGGCAATTTCTACCGTTTCTCCGGCGCGCGCATGCTCGTATAAGCGAACACCGTCTTTTTTAATAGCTGAAAAGATAGGCGGTTTTTGATCGATTTCGCCTAAAAATTGTTTTACCGTTTCGTGAATTAAAGCCTCGTCGATATGTTCAGTTGGAAAAGTCTGATCGATTTCGGTTTCTAAATCATACGATGGGGTAGTAGCACCAATATAAAATGTTCCCGTATATTCTTTTGCCTGACCCTGAAGTTCAGAAATTCTTTTGGTGAATTTTCCGGTGCAGATTAATAAAAGGCCAGATGCTAAGGGATCTAAAGTCCCGGCATGACCAATTTTAAATTTTTTGGGAAGCCCGACTTTATTAATCAAAAGGTATTTTAATTTATTGACAGCTTGAAACGAACTCCATTTTAAAGGTTTGTCTATCAGTAAAACTTGTCCGTTTAAATATTCTTCAGGTGTCATTATATGATGGTAAGCGGGTGAATGAAAAAGTGAATCAATAATAAAATGATTCCTGCAATAATTCTATAATAACCAAAAACCTTGAAACCGTTTTTAGTTAAAAATCCAATAAAGGTTTTGATTGCCAAAAGAGCTACAATAAAGGCAACGATGTTTCCAATAATTAAAATATTGATTTGATCGTGAGATAAATCGAATCCGGCTTTATAGTAATCGTAGCATTTTTTTGCCGTTGCTCCCAGCATAGTAGGAACTGCAAGAAAAAATGAAAATTCGGCAGCTGTTGTTCTGGATAATTTTTGAGACATTCCGCCCACGATACTGGCACCGCTTCTGGAAACTCCCGGAATCATGGCAATACATTGGAATAACCCAATTTTGAAAGCCTGTAGATAAGTAATTTCTTGTGAGCTTTCTGCGGTATTTGGGTTATTGAACCACTCGTCTACTTTTAATAAAATCAAACCTCCTATTAAAAGTGAAACCGCAACTGTAATTGGGTTTTCTAATAGGCCATCGATAAAATCGCTTAACAATAATCCTAAAACCACCGCTGGAATAAATGCAACTAAAAGTTTGAAATAAAAGTCAAGTGTTTGAAAAAAGCGCTTAAAATATAAAACAACTACTGAAAGAATAGCGCCAAGCTGAATAACAATGGTAAAAAGTTTAGTGAAATCTTCTTGTGCGATTCCAAAAAAAGAAGAGGCAATAATCATATGTCCAGTTGAAGAAACAGGTAAAAATTCTGTAATTCCTTCAATAATGGCAAGAACGATAGCTTGTAATGTATTCATTTAATTTAGATTATCAGATTATCAGACTTTTTAGATATCAGATTTTTTGAGATTAATCTAGTAATCTAAAGATCTAAGTACTCTAAGCAGTCTAAGAAAGTCTATTTAGATTTTTTGAAAATAGAATAAATCGTGATTCCAAAACCAATTAAAACAGTTGTAGGAGCCAGACGAATACGTCTAAAATTAAAAACATCTTCATTAAAAACATTTGGATCATGACTTCCGCCGCCAGACATTAAAATAAATCCTAATGCAATAACTGCAATTCCAATCAATAAGATTTTGTAATTGACAGTGTCAAAAAGGAATTCCTGTTTTTGTTGTAGTTCTTCTTTATTATTGTTGTTTTTCATTGTATCTTTTTTATCACCTTAAGTAAAACCCAAGGTATTTTTGTTTTTTATTTGTGAACCTGAGCAAGTCAAGGAATTTATTATTGCTGAAAAATTAAAACTGCTGCTGAATACTAATAAAGATCGTCAGTTCTTAAGTTGAGGAAGCGCTGTGTCGCAAAATGTGTGCTTACCCATGTAATTAAAACTCCTAAACCAAATACAGCCAGCAGCACCAATCCAATTAAAGCTTTGTCTTCTAAAATTCCTAAGCCAGGGAAATTGGTTTCTACATAGAATAAAAGTCCAATTAAAGCAATAATGGCTAATAAAGCGCCAAGCATTCCTAATTTTACGCTTCGGGTTACAAAAGGTTTACGAATAAACGATTTTGTAGCGCCCACCATTTGCATGGTCTTAATGATGAAACGGTTCGAGTGGATAGATAAACGAAGTGAACTATTGATTAATAAAACAGCTATAATGGTTAAGAAACCGCTGATAATCAAAATCCACATACTTACTTTTTTAATATTGTCATTTACCAGATTTACCAATTGTTTGTCGTAAACAATATCTTCAATCATAGTATTTTTACGTAAGGAACTTTCTATTTTAAGGATGCTGTCACGCTCTACATAATCAGCTTTTAAGTGAATGTCGTATGAATTCAATAATGGGTTTTCGCCCAAAAACGTTAGGAAATCCTCGCCAATGATATCAGTATGCTCTTTTGCCGCTTTTTCTTTGGTTACATAAGCATAAGATAAAGCATAAGGAGCTCTTTTTAATTCTGTATCAAATGCTTTGATAATGCTGTCATTTGCTTCATTTTTAAAGAAAACTGTCATTGCGATTTTTTCTTTAAAATCATCTGCCAGTTTTTTAGAATTAATAATGAACAATCCCAGTACTCCCAAAAGGAATAAAACCAAGAAAACACTTAATACTACCGAAAAATAAGAGGAAATTAACCTGCGTTTTTGAAATTTATCAAAGTTAGAACTCATAGTATGCTAAAATTATGTGGTAAAAATAATAAAGAATTTCTTTATTTAAAGTTATTAACGAACTTTTATACTATAAATATACAATTTGCTATTAAATAAAATGTTGATTTAACCGCAAAGTGCGCAAAGATTTTTTAATGTGTGTTTTATAATAACGCAAAGTGCGAAAAGCTTTGTGTTGGTAAAGCTTTACGCACTTTGCGATTTGTCTGAGAACTGCTAAGTAAAAAATCTTTGCGCACTTTGTGGTTAAACTCTAAAACTCTTATTTCACTTTGTAGATTTCAATGCTTTTCAGCCAGTAAACGTGTCGCGGGCCGGTTTTAATGTCGTTTTTACAAATTAAAATCATTTCCCCGCTTTTAACCGGTTTTCCGTTTTCTTCAAATAAAACATAAGTATTCTCTCCAGTTGGATTATTAAAAATTTCTGCCCATGAAAAAGTGGCTTTATAATCATCTGAAGCTCTTCCTACGATATAAAAATTGCGGTCTTTGTGACCATCTTGCTTTATTTTGGCTTTCTCCAGAATGTCTTTTAAAAGTACGCCTTTACAAATCTTATTGTCTTTTTTAACTTGGCCGCTTTGGCAGACTACTTTAAAATCATCGATGGTAACAACTTTCATCTTTTTTAAAGAATCAACACTTAGCTGAAGCGGAAATTCAACATCGCCTTTTACTTCAATGGTGTGATTTACCATTTTTAAACTGTCTTCCGGTGTAAGAGGAATATGTTTGTCATTATCTGTTTTAGAAATCTTTTGGGTTACGGCTTTATCTTCTTTTTCTTTTTTAGAAGAATTACACATGGCGCATGAAAATGCAATTAAGAGAACGAGAATGTAATTTTGAGTTTTCATTTATTTTTTGATTTAGTTATTAAAAAAGCGAAGTGTTACGAAAAAATTACGCCCTTCTTCCGGGTAACCTTCTACAAGGCAATAGTTTTTGTCGAATATATTATTGACTCCTGCATCGATACTGAAGTTTTTAGAAATTTTACCCGAACCATAAAAATTTAAAAGTGTATAATCTGGAACTCTGGCACCATAACTTGTACTGAAACGAGAAGAATTAAATTCAGAATTAGCAATAAATCGTAATATTTTAATGGGCTGATATTCTAAAGTTCCCATGACTTTAGTATTTGGGACATCCGTAAAATGAATATTCGGGTTGGTGAGGTTATTTCTTTCTAGGTAAGTATAATTCAAGTTAAGCGAAAGATTCTCTAAAACAGCATAATTTACTTGTGCTTCAATGCCCATATATTCGGCTTTGCCAAAATTCTGCATTTGAGATTTTCCAGGTTCCACATTGCTCACGCTTAAAATAGCGTCAGAAAGCGAACTGTAGAAAAGTGCCGTCTGAAAAGTGATTTTATGGAATAAGTTGGCTGTATAATTCAGCTCATAGTTGGTTGCTTTTTCCGGTTTTAAATCCGGATTTGGGATTGCAGTTCCCATTCTGTATGAATAACGATCTTTAATTGTGGCAAATCTTGTTTTTTGAGAAACAGTTGCGCCCAATTTTTGTGTTTCATTTAGTTGATAAAATAAACCAATCTGTGCATTAAAAGCGTCGCTGGCATCAGCTGCAGGATAATCTGAAATTACTTTTGTGGTACTGTTGTAATCTTCGGCCTCAATGTTTTTTCTGATGTT
The DNA here is from genome assembly GCF_001879205.1 of Flavobacterium johnsoniae. GTDB lineage: Bacteria > Bacteroidota > Bacteroidia > Flavobacteriales > Flavobacteriaceae > Flavobacterium > Flavobacterium johnsoniae_A. The sequence continues at coordinate 413,491 of NZ_MLFK01000002.1, read as the reverse complement.
GTAACTCACACCCGGAATTACAGTAAATTTTGAATTTACTTTATAAACATCTTCAATCCCTACTAAAACAGTATTGTCTATAAAATGACGGACAGGTTCTCCAAGATTGTTCTCGCGGTGCACATCTTCTTTAAAATGAAAAGCAATTTTTAAATCGTTTTTTGGGATAAATTTTGTGTTGTATTCCAGGTTTCCGCCATACGTATAATCATTGTAAATGCTTTCAAAAGCATACGCTTTGGTTTGTGTCGAATAAGCGGCGTCGTCATAACTGTCCAGCGTATTTTTGAAACGATCAAAATACAATCTGGTTTTAATGCTGTTTTTGTCATCGAAAGAAGAATTTGAAATAAAATAAATACTTTCTTTATCCCAATTTGGCCACTGCCAAAAACGTGGTTTCAGCAAAAGAGAGTTTAAAGGATCGTTTCCTGTATAAACCGGATTTCCTTTTTCACCCTGCTGATTAATGTAACCTATCGCATATTCGCTTTTTTCAGTAGGAGTCCAGCCAATTTTAAAACTAATTTTTTGATCTGTTCTATACGAATTGTCTCTTTGTCCGCCATTTTCATTTGCGGTTGGAATAAAATTAGAAGACATTCTAAATGAATCTCGGTCTAAATAAGAAAACCCGCCCTGAAAATAGAATTTTCCTAAATTAGAACCAATGTTGATGTTTCCTTTGTATCCGTTTTCATTAATCATTCCTAAAGATCCGTCGTATTCTAATTTTTTTGAAGGTTTTCGGGAAACAAGATTGATAGCACCTCCGAGTGAGTTTGGCCCATAAAGTATAGATGAAAATCCTTTTGAAACATCAATTGCGGCCAAATCAAAGGTGGTAAATCTGGCCAAATCTACATAGCCGTCATACGGAACATAAACCGGTATTCCGTCCATATAAACCGGAACTTGTCTTAGGTCAAAACCACGAACAGAGACCATCGATTCGTTTCGGGGTCCCGAAGCGGTTAAGTTTATTCCGGGAAGCATATTTAAAGCTTTAGAAACATCCATTTTATTTTGGGCTTCCATCGCTTTTGTGGTAACTCTGTTTAAAGTGTCTTTGTTTTTATGATTGGTGATGATGACTTCTCCAAGCATAAAAATATTGGATGTTTTTAAAGAATCAGCATACTTTGAATTGTTTTGTTGTGAAAATCCAATTAACGGAAAGAGTAAAAATGTGAGAAATTTTATTTTCATATTTGATGATGTTTTTCAGTATGTTTTTAAATGAATACTGCTGGTTAAAAAAAAGGATTTTTGGTAGTTTGCTTTCTAAAAATACTCAAAACACAGTGTGTTTTTTAAAGAACACTGCTTTGCGTTACAAAACAACGGCTTTTTAAAAATATAAAATGTGATTAAAATCATACTTTATAAATTAGAACAAAAAATATCGAAATTCTATTTTTGCTAAAATTTTAAATTTTGTGTTTCTTTCTGGGCGAAATCCTTAATACGTTTTTCTACTTCATAAAAAACAGTGATTGCCTTTTCTCCGGCATCTGTCAATCGTGCCCCGCCACCGCCTTTTCCTCCCAATAATTTTTCTACCAGCGGACTTTCGGCACGCTGATTCATTTCTTCAACCAGTTGCCAGGCCTGTCTATACGCCATTTTCATCTCTTTTGCAGCATTTGTAATAGAACCTGTTTTTTGAATGTTTTCTAAAAGCCAGATTTTACCAATTCCTAAAAAGGGACCTTCTGCTTCTTCAATCCAAAGACGGACTTCAATCGAATATTTTTTATCGGTACTCATTTGATTTTTTACTTACTTGTAAAAGTAATTGTTTTTTCTGTAAATCTATTCTTTCGTTTTATAGGAATAAAAAGGCAGTAAAAGAATTTGAACTACGTATTAAAAAAGCTAATATAAGTATTTTTACGTAATTAAAAATAGGTATTTTGTTATTTTATTTGTTTGTCAGCGAAATAGCTTTGGTACAATCTACAATAAATGTAAATTTGCGGCTAATTAATTAGTGAAAAGCCTTAGAACCTTAGTCACTTAGAACCTTAGTCACTTAGAAATGAAATACAATCCAAACGAAATTGACGCCAAATGGCAAAAATATTGGGCAGAAAATCAAACTTTTGCAGCAAAAAACAACTCTGAAAAACCTAAACATTATGTTCTCGATATGTTTCCTTATCCATCAGGAGCAGGATTACACGTTGGACATCCGCTGGGTTATATTGCTTCAGATGTTTATTCTCGTTTCAAAAGACATCAGGGTTTCAATGTTTTGCATCCGATGGGGTACGACAGTTTCGGATTACCTGCAGAACAATATGCGATTCAGACAGGACAGCGTCCGGAAGATACCACGCGCGTAAATATAGACGGAGGTGTAGATAAAGAAGGAAAGCAAATTGCAGGATACAGAAAGCAATTAGATAAAATTGGTTTTTCGTTCGATTGGAGTCGTGAAGTACGAACTTCAAATCCTGATTATTACAAACATACACAGTGGATTTTTATCCAATTGTTCAATTCTTGGTATTGCAGAAAACAAGGACAGGCTTTTGATATTTCAGAATTGGTAACTGTTTTTGAAGAAAGCGGAAATGCATTGGTTGAAGCAGTCTGCGATGACAATGTGGCAATTTTTACCTCTGACGAATGGAAGTCATATTCTGAAGATCAAAAAGAAAAAATCTTATTGCAGTACAGAATGACCTATTTGGCGGAAACCGAAGTAAACTGGTGTCCTGGTTTAGGAACTGTTTTGGCAAATGATGAAATTGTAAACGGAGTTTCAGAGCGTGGAGGTTTTCCTGTTATAAGAAAAAAAATGACACAATGGAGCATGCGAATTTCTGCTTATGCCGAACGTTTGCTTCAAGGTTTAAATGATATCGACTGGAGCGAGTCTATAAAAGAATCTCAAAGAAACTGGATCGGGAAATCGGTAGGGGCTTTGGTGACTTTTAATGTAAAAGATCATAACGAAGTTATAGAAGTTTTTACAACAAGACCTGATACTATTTTTGGAGTGACTTTTATGACTTTGGCGCCAGAACATGATTTGGTGGCTAAAATTACAACTCCGGAACAAAAAGAAGCAGTTGAGGCTTATATCGAAAAAACAGCAAAACGTTCTGAACGTGAGCGTATGGCCGATGTAAAAACCATTTCTGGAGTATTTACCGGAGCTTATGCAGAACATCCTTTTACGAAAGAACCAATTCCGGTTTGGATTGGTGATTATGTTTTGGCAGGTTACGGAACTGGTGCTGTAATGGCGGTTCCTTGCGGAGACGAAAGAGATTATGCTTTTGCTAATTTCTTTAAAGGTCAAAACGGAATGCAGGAAATCAAAAATATTTTCGCTAATGTTGATATTTCTGAAGCGGCTTACGGATCAAAAGACAATGTGGAAATCGCTAATTCTGATTTCTTAAACGGATTAAATTATAAAGACGCGACTAAAAAGGTAATTGCTAAATTAGAAGAAATAGGGCAGGGAACAGGAAAAACAAATTATCGCTTGCGTGACGCTGTTTTCTCTCGTCAGCGTTATTGGGGAGAGCCTTTCCCGGTTTATTACGTAAACGGACTGCCAAAAATGATTGATGCACAGCATTTGCCAATTATTTTGCCGGAAGTAGAAAAATATTTACCAACAGAAGACGGATTGCCGCCATTAGGAAACGCAGCAGTTTGGGCTTGGGATACAAAACAAAATAAAGTTGTCACTACAGATTTGGTTGATAATGTTTCGATTTTTCCTCTTGAATTGAACACCATGCCGGGTTGGGCTGGAAGTTCATGGTACTGGATGCGTTACATGGATGCGCACAATGAAAACGAATTTGCAAGCAAAGAAGCTTTGGCTTACTGGGAAAGTGTAGATTTATACATTGGCGGAAGCGAACACGCAACAGGTCACTTATTGTATTCTCGTTTCTGGAATAAATTCTTAAAAGACAAAGGTTTTGCTCCAACTGAAGAACCATTCAAAAAACTGATTAATCAGGGAATGATTTTGGGGACTAGTGCTTTTGTTTATAGATTAGGATCTAGAAATACACAGGGAACTAGAGATGAGTCCGGTGTTGATAATGTTGGATCAGGTTTAGAAAACTTATTTGTAAGTCGTGACTTTGTACAAGAGTTCCATAAATTAATCAAAGAAACTAAAAGTACAGATAAATGGAAAGAATATGAAAAAACTAACGGGGCAACAGCTTTTTGGGTTGATTTAAAAAGAATTAGCATAGAGGAAAGTCAATCTTCTCCGTTTCATAAGTTGAACTATATGTTGTTTGAGAAAGCTAGCCCAAATACGCATGGAATAACTTTATATGAAGACTCTTTTCAGGATATTCGAGTTGACGTTAATTTCGTAAACTCATCAGATGAATTAAATATCGAAAAGTTCAAAGCTTGGAGAGAAGATTTTAATACAGCAGAATTTATTTTTGATGAAAATGGAAAATACATTGTAGGACGTGAAGTCGAAAAAATGTCGAAATCATATTACAATGTGGTAACTCCGGATGATATTTGTGCTGAATACGGCGCTGATACATTGCGTTTGTATGAAATGTTTTTAGGTCCGTTAGAACAGGCAAAACCTTGGAATACGGCTGGTATTTCTGGAGTTTTTGGTTTCTTGAAAAAATTATGGAGATTGTATTTTGATGATAACGGTTTAATCGTAAACAATGACGAACCAACAAAAGACAACTTAAAATCGTTGCATAAAACAATCAAAAAAGTGGCTGATGATATTGAGAATTTCTCTTTCAATACTTCGGTTTCTCAATTTATGATTTGTGTAAACGAATTGTCTTCTCAAAACTGTCATTCAAGAGCGATTTTAGAACCATTAGCCATTTTGGTTTCACCTTATGCACCGCATATCGCAGAAGAATTATGGTCGCAGTTAGGACATACAACTTCTATTTCTGAAGTTGCTTTTCCAGCTTTTGATGAGAAACATTTAATTGAAACAAACAAAGAATATCCGGTTTCTTTCAACGGAAAAATGCGTTTCACTATCGAATTGCCTTTGGATTTAACCAAAGAACAAATCGAAGAAATCGTCATGAAAGACGAAAGAACACAAAAACAATTAGACGGAAGAACTCCAAATAAAGTGATAATCGTTCCTGGAAAAATTATCAACCTTGTGGGTTAATTATTTAAAATTTTAATATAAAAATCCCAAATTCCAATTTTACGATTGGGGTTTGGGATTTTTTTTGTCTCTTTTTGTCAGTCTGAACGAAGTCGAAGACCACATAGTGACTCTACAAAGATTGGCGATTTCTTTACGGAGCTTCTTGCGTGGTCTTCGATTTCGCTCAGGTTGACAAACTATGCATTTTGCGAAATAAAAATTAGTGGAAATTGGTGCAATTCGTGGCAAAAAAACTTTGCGCCTTAACGCCTTTGTAAGCAAAAAAACCTAGCGCTCTTTGCGTAAGCCTTCGCGTACTTTGCGGTTAAAAACCGCACCAACATTGGAATTTGGAATTTTATCATTAAAAGTTTAAAAACTTTTGTAACATTTTAATAGTTGTCGTATCAAAAGCATGGATCCGATTAAAGTAACAACTTAAAACTATTAAAAATGAAAAAGTATATCATCTTAATTATCGCATTCTTATTCTCTGCATTATGTTTAAATGTTTTTGCACAAACAAAATCATATCCTTTCGAAGTTCTTAAAACCGGAAAAGGAAAACAAGCTATTATATTCATTCCCGGATTTGCTTCTTCAGGTGAAGTCTGGAACGAAACCAGAACGGCTTTCGAAAAAGATTTCACTTGCTATACACTTACAATGGCCGGATTTGCCGGGGTGAAACCACAGCCAAATCCCTCATTTGAAAACTGGAAAACGGAAATTGCCAATTATATTAAAGACAATAAAATAGAAAAACCAATACTGGTGGGTCATAGTATGGGTGGCGGACTGACGCTTGCCATCGCAGCTGATTATCCGGAATTGATTGGAAAAATTGTGGTGGTTGATGCGTTGCCTTGTTTGGCCGCTTTGAGTGATCCTTCTTTTAAATCAAAAGAAAATATTGACTGCTCGCCAATGGTTACGCAAATGACCGCAATGACCGAAACGCAGTTTTATGATATGCAGAAACAAACCATGCCAAGACTTTTGCAGGATGCTTCAAAGCTGGAAACGGTAGTGAGCTGGAGTGTGAAATCAGACCGAAAAACTTTTGCAGAAATGTATTGTGACTTCTTTAATGTAGATTTGAGAGATAAAATCTCGACAATAAAATGTTCGTCCTTAATTTTATTAGAATCCTATTTTATAAATTTAAAACCTGCAATCGAAGGCCAGTATAAAAACCTGAAAACAGCCAATTTTCAGTATGCTGCTAAAGGATTACATTTTATAATGTATGATGATACAGAATGGTATATGGCGCAGTTAAACTCTTTTATAAAATCTTAAAATGGAATTCGAAGAGATCTATAAAACATATTGGGATAGAATTTTCAGGCTTTGCATGGGTTTCATGAATGATTATGATGCTGCGCAGGATTTGGCTCAGGAAACTTTTATAATTGTGTGGCAGAAACTGGAAACTTTTAGAAATGAATCGGCTATTGGGACCTGGATTTTCAGGATTGCTTCTAATAACTGCCTAAGACAGATTGAAAAACAACAGCGTTTTCCAAAATCAGAATTGCCAGTTCATCTTTCTGAAGAAAAACAAACTTCAATAGAGCCGCAAATTCAGTTTTTGTATAAATGTATTGCAGAACTGCCGGAAACGGAACGTATCATTATTTCATTAGAATTAGAGGATATAAAACAAGCTGAAATCGCCAAGATTGTAGGACTTTCTGAAGCAAATGTACGGGTTAAAATTCACAGGATAAAAGAAAAACTGACTCAAAAATTTAAAGAAAATGGACAACGATAACAATATAGATTTTAAAGATTTATGGAAAAAACAATCCGTAAGTCAACCGGATATGCAGGACTTGCTGGCGAGATTAACTAAGTTTAAAAAAGCTGGTTTAAGAAACTTGTGGATAATCAATATTTTGCTTTTTGCAACAAGCGCATTTATTGTTTTTATCTGGATATATTATCAGCCGCAATTTGTTTCGACTAAACTTGGAATTATTTTTACGATTTTGGCAATGATGATTTATTTGTTTGCTCATAACAAATTATTGAGTCAGTATAAAAACATCGAAACAACACAGACCAATCAGGAATATCTTCAAAATTTGATTGTAATTAAAAAGAAACAACAATTTCTACAGACCAAAATGATGACTTTTTACTTTCTTGCGCTTACAGTTGGAATTTGCTTATATATGTATGAATATGCGAGTAGAATGACGCTTTTAGGCGCAGCGTTCACGTATGGAATAACTTTGTTTTGGATAATTTTTAACTGGTTTTATCTTCGCCCGAAACAAATCAAAAAGCAGCAGTCAAAAATAAACAGCCTGATCGGGAAGTTTGAAGAAATCAACCATCAGTTTGAATCATAAAAAAAAAGTAAAGCCTCGTGATGTTACGAAGCTTTACTTTTACCAAAAACTAAAATTTAATTTTAAAACTTACATTCCAAAAACATAAGGTTGTGGAACAGCTACAATAATTCCCTCACTATTTGCAGTTGCAGGCAGGTTTCGAACTTCTTTACCTCCTACGAAGATTTTTATTGTTACCGTTTGATCTTTACTTCCGCCATGACCTCCAATAGACAATGTTACTCCATTAGTATTTGGTCCTGCTGTAAATTCTTTAGTCCAAGGAAGAGAAGTAATGTCTTCATTAAGTACACCACCACCAGCTTCAGTGTAAGTTACATCCAGATTTCCTGTGTAATTTCCTGACACTTCATATTTTACGTCTCTTGAAGCATTTCCTGAGTTATTATCGTCGTTGTCGCTGCTGCAAGATACCGCTGTAAAAGCAAGAGTCAGTACAATAGCTAGAGTTTTCATAATTGATTTCATAATAAATTCTTTAATAATTAATATTCGTTTATAACAAAATTAGACCCTTATTAAACAGACGGCAATACCTGATAAAATGCATTTTGTATTACCTGATTTCAGGTAAAAGCGAGAAAATTCCTTTTTAAACGATTTTTAATTAATAAATTTGAATAAATACCACTTTTATGAAGAAAATCTACTTATTAACACTCTCTCTATTTTTATCTGCCATTTCATATTCACAGGTTATTCTTTCTCTAGACGATGATTCGGTTTATATAGACAGTATCGCCAAAATCACGAAAAACACAAAGTCAGACAGTATAAAATGTTTGTATAGTTTTAAATTATCGAAAATGTACCTGATGGTTCAGGATGCTAAAAAATCAAAAGAATATTTAGAGCAGGCAAATAGACTTAAAGACCAATTTCCGTTTTTAAAAGATGCGGGAATCTTTTATAATTCTTATAGTTTTTTAGAAAAAGGCGATGTAGATGGTTTCGAAAAAACACTTCTTAAGGCAAATGACAAGCTGAAAAAATATTATAATACCGAAGCATTTAGGCTTCGAGCGATAATTTTACAGAATTATGGTATTATGCAGCAACGGAAGAATAATGAAAAGGCATACATGAAACTGCTGATTAATGAGGCTATTCCGGCTGCAAAAAAAAGCCGTGATTATGAACTTATAAGCGGTTTGTATAAAGCAGTCGCCATTATTTTTATGAATAATAACGAACGTGAAAAAGCAAGTGAATATTTAAGTGAAGCACAGAAATATGTTGAAAGGGCAATTAAGAAATCGCCGACAGTTGCCGAGTCAAAAATGGAAACATATATTATTAATGCCGAAAACTTAGTGGAGTTACAGCATTTTTATGATGCTAAAAAAGTTCTCGATAAAGCTTTTTCAACATTAAAAAACTTCCCCGAGTCGAACTTAAACGACTCTTATTTTTATTCTGAAGGGCTGTATTATGCTAAACAAAATAAAAATACAAACGCTTTAGAAAGTTATGAAAAAGGAATTGTATCTGCTGAAAAACATCAAAATGCAATTGCTTTAAACCGTTTAAAATTTGCCGAATATGAAGTGCTTTTTAAGCTGAAAAATTACAGCAAAGCCAAAAGCAATTTAGATTATCTTTTAAAAAATACTCCTTTTGTCGTAGATAGGAAGAATTATTATAACGAGTTGGCCAAAGTATATAATGCCACAAAAGAATACGATAAGGCTTACTACTATTCTCATAAATACAATGCAGTAAACGACAGTTTAAATAACACGAAGTTTAAAAGTGAAATTGTAGAACTGGAAGCAAAATATAAAAAAGCAGAGAGCGAGAAAAAAATTACGATGCTGCAGTCGCAAAATGACAAAGCCGCTTTATTGGTGTACAATAATCGTTTGAATTCGGTGCTTCTTGCAGGTTTGTCGTTTATACTGTTTTTGATTGTTTTGTTTTTGTGGATTTTTAATAAAAACCAAAAGAAATTAAGTATTCAAAAAGAAATTAACCTTAAGCAGGAATTATCTGCTTTTGAAGATCGTCATAAACTTTCGGTTTCTAAAGCATTGATTCAGGGTGAGGAAATGGAGCGAAAGAGAATTGCCAGAGATCTTCACGACGGTCTGGGAAGTATGCTTTCGGGTGTGAAAATTCATTTAAACCTGGCCAAAAAAGAAAATCCCGAAACTGTAAACGGAGTTGATACGCTGCTCGATAATTCAATTAAGGAACTTAGGAATATATCGCAGAATCTAATGCCTGAAAGTTTATTGGAATTAAGTTTAGAACACGCTTTAAGAGATTTATGCGCTGCAAACTCAAATACGGCTACCAAAGTCGAATTTCAATATTTGATAAAAAAATCCAGGCTGCCAAAAAACTATGAAATCATGATTTACAGAATTATTCAGGAGTTGCTGAATAATGCTTTAAAATATGCAAAAGCCTCTCAGGTTTTGGTTTCCTGCTCTCAAAACAAAGATGTATTTTTTATTACGGTGGAAGATAATGGAATTGGTTTTGATATTTTGGACCCAAAAAACAAAAACGGAATGGGGTTAAAAAATATTAAAAACCGTGTAGAATTTTTGAGTGGGAAATTAGAAATTGAAAGCAAAATAAATCAGGGAACATCTGCTTATATCGAATTAAATGTAATAAACGAAAACCAGGGAAATGAGTAAAAAGTATAAAATGGTCGTGGTCGATGACCATCCAATTGTGATTTCGGGTATTTCAGGACTTCTGTCTGATTTGGAAAATATTGAAATTATAGAGAAAATGCAATCTGGTGTAAAGCTTTTAGATTATATAGGAAGCAATGAAGTAGATATGGTTTTAATGGATATTTTTCTGCCTGTTGTAACCGGTATTGACTTGTGTAAAGCTATTAAACAGAAATATCCGCAGGTAATTGTTATTGGAATGAGCAGTCAGTCGGAACGAAGTTTAGTAATGAAATTTATTCAGAATGGAGGAAGTGGATATATATTAAAAAGTGCTTCGTTTGAGGAATTTAAAAACTGCATTAATAAAGCGATTGAAGGAGAAATTGTTTTTAGTGATGAGGTTAAAACAATTGTGAGCCAGCCTTTATCCGAAGATTTAGATACTATTCCGAGTTTAAGCAGAAGAGAAAAAGATATTGCTGTTTTGCTTTCAAAAGGAAAACAAACTCAGGAAATTGCAGATGAACTTTTTTTAAGCTTTTTGACGGTACAAACGCACAGAAGAAATATTCTTCAAAAGTACAAAACCAAAAATGTCGCAGAATTAATTACGCTGCTATTGAAAAATAACCTTTTAGATTGAAAAGTTGTCCTGAAAAATGCCAAAATGACATTTTTTGAATTTGGTTCAGAAATTGCGGTTTGTTTCGTAACTTTAAATTTCAATCAAAAAAAGTAAAAATATGGGAAGTGGATATTTAATACTTGCCGGAGCTATAATGTTATTTAGCTGGATGGTGAGCTCAAAACTAAAAAGTAAATTCGAATTATATTCTAAGCTGCAATTACGAAACGGAATGAGCGGTGCAGAAATCGCTCAAAAAATGCTGGCTGATAACGGAATTACTGATGTGCGTGTTATCTCGACTCCGGGTCAGTTAACAGATCATTACAATCCGTCAGATAAAACAGTTAATTTAAGTGAAGCAGTTTATAATCATCGAAATGCGGCAGCAGCGGCAGTTGCAGCTCACGAATGCGGACATGCGGTGCAGCATGCTATTGGGTACGAATGGTTAACGATGCGTTCTAAATTAGTTCCTATCGTAAGCGTAGCCTCAAATTTCATGCAGTGGATTTTACTGGCCGGAATTCTTATGATCAGAACTTTTCCGCAGTTGTTATTAGTGGGAATTATAATTTTTGCTGTAACAACATTATTTTCGATCATAACACTGCCGGTAGAATATGATGCAAGCAACAGGGCATTGGCCTGGCTTGAAAATAAACACATGTTAACACAAGAAGAGCAGGCTGGAGCAAAAGATGCCTTAAAATGGGCTGCAAGAACTTATGTAGTCGCTGCTTTAGGCTCTATCGCAACGTTGTTATACTATATCTCAATTTATTCCGGAAGCAGAAGGAATTAATTTGAGAATTAGAGAATTTAAGCAAACCCGACAGATTTTACCTGTCGGGTTTTGTTTTGTAATTATCTTGCTGTTTGTTGTCAGAGCAGTGTAGTCGAATCCCTTGTTTTAAAAATAATTATCAATAGATACATTATCTAATTATCTAAAGCTGTATCTGCCTGTCAATCTGCTGATCCAGTGAAATAAAAGTTTCGGTTCTTGAAACTCCTTCAATTGCTTGGATTTTAGTATTTAAAAGCTGCATTAAATGTTCGTTATCACGACAGATGATTTTAATCAGTACCGACCAGTTTCCGGTGGTGTAATGACATTCCAGAACTTCAGGGATTTTCTTTAGGTCCTTTACTGCTTCTGAGTTTCGGGAAGCTTTGTCTAGATAAACGCCCACAAAGGCCATGGTATTATAGCCCAGAACTTTTGGGTTAACGGTAAATTTAGATCCCGAGATAACGCCGGATTGTTCCAGTTTTTTTAATCTCTGATGAATTGCAGCTCCGGAGATGCCTATTTTATTGGCGATTTGTAATATTGGTTTTCTGGCATCATCCATCAGATAACGAAGAATTTCTTTGTCGATACCATCAATTTCAATTAAGAGGGAGTTGATTTTCATAACTTATAATTTGAAACTATTTATTGTGATTTGGGTTTAGAATAGAAATCAAATGTAGTTAAAATGCTATTGAAATGGAAATTCCAATTTTAAAAATCCCAATTTCTAATATTTGATATTGAAGCTTTGCATCAGATTCAAAATATAGCCGTGGTTTCAGCCATAAGAAACGAATGTGATTAAAAACAAAAAATTCCAAATTCCAAGTGATTAATTTGGAATTTGGAATTTAAATATTTTTTATCGGTCAGGTTTATTTTCCTTTGTTTGCTTCTGCAATATATTTTTCCAGAGCCATTGTCATAGAAGGAGTTTCAGGTGTTGGAGCAAGAATGTCAATTCTTAAACCATGATCTAAAGCTTCTTTTTGAGTTGTGCTTCCAAATACAGCAATTCTGGTGTTGTTTTGTTGGAAATCCGGGAAGTTTTTAAATAAAGATTTAATTCCGGTTGGACTAAAAAACGCTAAAACATCATAATAAACATCAGCAAGATCAGATAAGTCGCTCATTACGGTTCTGTAAAAAATAGCTTGCGCCCAATCTACTTTTAGACTATTTAATGTAATAGGGGCATCTGCATTTAGCTGGTCAGATGCTGGCAGTAAGAACTTCTCGTCTTTGTACTTTTTGATAAGAGGTGATAAGTCTGCAAAATCTTTTGCTCCAACGTAAATTTTACGTTTTCTGTATACCACATACTTTTGCAGGTAAAATGCTACCGCTTCAGATTGACAAAAATATTTCAATCCTTCTGGAACTTTGTAACGCATTTCATCAGCCACTCTAAAAAAATGATCTACAGCATTTCGACTTGTTAAAATGATCGCAGTGTAATGATTAAGATCGATTTTTTGCAATCGAATCTCTTTTGCGCTAACCCCTTCCACATGAATAAATGGTCTGAAATCAATTTTTATTTTGTGTTTTTGTTGGAGCTCAAAGTAAGGAGAATTCTCCACTTTAGGTTCAGGCTGTGACACCAAAATTGTTTTCACTTTCATATTATAAACATTTTCTAAGCACTCCCTTTTGTTATCCAATAATAAAGAAAATAATAAGGGGCTATTTCAAGAGCGCAAAGATATAAAATAAAATAAAATAACTTACCGATAATTACGTTTTGATACGTTTTTATTGAAATAAAATAAGAGTATAGGCTGATACACAGTGAAATACCAATAATGGCAAGCGGTACAATCGTTGGAATATTGTCATAATAAAACAAAATAGCGTTAATTGGAAGGATTAAAACGCCTATATAAGTTCTGTAAGTAACTTTTTGCAAATTAAAAAGCTCTACAAAGTCATCAATGTTGAATGAGGTTGCTACAATTTTTTCTATTAAATACTTTGCCAGAATAAAATAAAGTAAAAAAGTGGCGATCTGAATAAACAAAACCCAATCAGTTTTTGAGGCATGTCCAAAAGTATTCATCGTAAGCTGAATGAAAAATGCAAACGAAATAACCTGCACAAAAAATAACCCAACTGTAAAGCTGCTTTTCATGTGGCTGTTATCACGATAAATCTTGGCATATTTATCTGAGAAAATAAGCTTGCTGAATTCGGTAAAACGAGTTTCGTAAGCAGATTTAGTTATAGCAACAACTGCAAAGGTCAGGACAAATAAAGCAGTTGCCCAGTCTTTGTTTTCAATAATTCGAGGATGAAGGTGTTCAATCATAGCGTCACAAAATTAGTAATTTTTTGTATCAATACTTTTATTATGTATTTATTATGAAGCGAATGCTATAAAAAGTTTACTTTTGCGGTGAAATTACCGAGAAAAAATGAATGATAGTATTGTCATAATTCCTACTTATAACGAAATTGAAAACATAGAAAGTATAGTGAGAGCTGTACTTTCGCAGCATAAGCCTTTTGATCTTTTAATAATCGACGATAATTCGCCCGATCATACAGCTGATAAAGTAGCCGCTTTACAGGAAGAATTTCCTAATCGGTTATTTCTTGAAAAAAGAGCCAAAAAATCGGGTTTAGGAACAGCTTATGTTCATGGTTTTAAATGGGCATTGGAACGTAAATATGATTTTATATTTGAGATGGATGCCGATTTTTCGCATAATCCAAATGATCTTGAAAAACTCTATGACGCTTGTCATTTTGGCGGTGCCGATTTGGCAATTGGATCTCGTTATGTTAAAGGTGTAAATGTGGTAAACTGGCCGCTAAGCCGGGTTTTAATGTCTTATTTTGCATCGGTTTATGTTAAGTTTATTACCGGAATGAAAATTCACGATGCAACGGCAGGTTTTGTATGTTATAAAAGAGAAGTTTTGGAGAAAATTAATCTTAATAAAATAAAATTTGTTGGATATGCGTTTCAAATCGAAATGAAGTACAGAACTTATTGTGCTAAATTTGAAATAACAGAAGTCCCAATTATTTTTACAGACAGAACAAAAGGAGTTTCAAAAATGAGTAATGCCATTATAAAAGAAGCTATTCTGGGCGTTATTTCTCTTCGATTAAAAAAATTAGTCAATTCATTATAAAGACAGCACATGAATAGGATTTTAATAAAAAACGCAAAAATTGTAAACGAAGGATCTATTTTTGAAGGAGATGTTTTGATTGAAAACGACTTAATTGTTGAAGTCGCGGACAGCATCAGTCTAAAAACATCTAATTGTATTGTGATCGATGCTGAAGGAAGTTATTTAATGCCGGGAGCAATTGACGATCAGGTACATTTTAGAGAGCCGGGATTAACGCATAAAGGCGATATCGAGTCTGAATCGAGAGCGGCAGTTGCAGGTGGAATCACTTCTTTCATCGAACAGCCAAATACGGTTCCAAATGCTGTTACTCAGGAAATATTAGAAGATAAATATCAAATTGCAGCCGAAAAATCATTTGCGAATTATTCGTTTATGATGGGGGCGACCAATGATAATCTGGAAGAAGTTTTAAAAACAAATCCAAAGAATGTTGCCGGAATCAAGATTTTTCTAGGTTCTTCAACAGGAAATATGCTGGTTGATAACGAAGCGACTTTAGAAAAAATCTTTTCAAGCACTCCGATGTTAATTGCGGTTCATTGCGAAGATGAAACTACAATTCAAAACAATCTGGCAGAATTCAAAGAAAAATACGGTGAAGATGTTCCGGTAACGGCACATAATTTAATCAGAAGTGCAGAGGCTTGTTATCTTTCGTCTTCAAAAGCGGTGGCGCTGGCAAAGAAAACAGGAGCGAGACTGCATATTTTCCATCTTTCGACTGCAAAAGAAATGGAATTGTTTACCAATAAAATTCCGCTGGAAGATAAAAAAATAACGGCTGAGGTTTGTGTACATCATCTTTGGTTTACCGATGAGGATTACAAAACAAAAGGGAATTTCATTAAATGGAATCCGGCTGTAAAAACGGCTGAAGATCGTGCCGAACTATGGAAAGCTTTAAATGACGGACGTATTGATGTGATTGCAACAGACCACGCACCGCATACTAAAGAAGAGAAACTACAATCGTATTTAAAAGCACCTTCAGGAGGACCGCTTGTACAGCATGCTGTTGTAGCTATGTTTGAGGCGCATCATCAAGGGAAAATAACTGTAGAGAAAATTGTAGAGAAAATGTGCCACAATCCGGCTAAAATCTTTAAAATAGAAAACAGAGGTTTTATCAGAGAAGGGTATTATGCTGATTTGGTAATTGTAAACCCAAGTCTGCCTTGGAGAGTGAATTCAGATAATATTTTATATAAATGCGGCTGGTCTCCATTTGAAAATACCACTTTTAAGTCGAGAATTACACACACTTTTGTAAACGGAGAAATGGTTTACAATAACTTTAAAGTAAAAGATATCCGTGCCGGAAAACGATTATTGTTTGATAGATAAAAAGCTGAAATGAAGAATTATTTTGTAATACTATTGGTTTTGTTTCTTTCTGTAAGTTGTAAAAAAGAGGTCGTAAAGCAGCCTGCGAAACTTATTGAGAAAGATAAAATGATTGATATTATGTATGATTTGTCTCTTCTTGATGCTATGAAATATCAACATCCGGAGCTGATCGATTCTACAGAAACCAACCCGACAAAGTTTATTTTGAAAAAATATAAAATAGACAGTCTGCAGTTTGCACAAAACAATATGTATTATGCGGCAGATTACGAGAACTACAAGGATATGTTTGATGAAGTGGCAAAACGATTAGGAAAGGTTCAAAGAGCAACAGATTCTATTGTTACAATCGAAGAGAAAAAAGCGGCGAAAGCGGCAAAAAATAAACCAAAAGAAGTTGTAAAGGATTCGATTAAAAAGGCTTTAAAACCGGTTAACGTTGATTCGATAAAAGGAAAAAATAAGATAAGACCGAAAGTAAACTAGATTTATAATTTCGAAATGTCTTTTACATATTTATGCACATCAAGAAAAACCGTTCCCAGAGCGGTTTTTATTTTTTCATTTGAATATAGATTTTTAGAATAAGAAGCTTTTGCGGTTGCTTTGGTAAGGCTTCTTTTTTGGAAAAATAAAGTAGAGAAAATCCCATCGGCAATCCAAAGGAAATTCATTAAAAGCGGTTTTGCGTGAATGCTTGGTTTTTTTACGTTTAAAGCTTCTGCAATAGTCCCGAGAATATCTTTAAAAACAATATTGGCAGCAATTAAGGTAAAACGTTCGTTTTTGATTTCGCTTTTCATTAATTGATACGTTGTTTTTACAACATCATCAATGGCGATAAAACCAGTGCTTCCAAGCGTGTAAAAAGAAAGCCCGTTGGCGACTTTTGTATATAATTCGGCACTGCCTCGCTGTTTGCTTTTTGTTTTCGGGATCGGGCCTAAAATTACACCCGGATTTACAATAATAACATCTAGACCTTCCTGGTGTGCGCGCCAGACTTCCATTTCGGCACCATATTTAGAAATAGCATAATCGCTGTGCGGCTTTTCCGGATTCCAGTCGGTTTCTTCGGTAATGTAAGTTTCATGTGCGGCTAAATCTCCAAGAGCAGCAATAGAACTTACAAAACAAAATTTCTTTACGTTTTTTGCAATCGAAAAATTGACCATATTGGCCGTGCCTTCAATGTTTGTTTTTCGGAGTTTTTCTTCGTCTTTAGGATCAAACGAAATTAAGGCAGCGCAGTGATATACATAGTCAATATTTGTAAAGGCAATTTCTAAAGAAGGAACATCTAAAATATCGGCTTCAAGCCATTCTATTTTATTGAATAAGTCAGCTTTTTTATATAATTCAAAAACCAGCTTTGTTTTTTGAATATTGGTTTCGTTTCGATAAATAGCCCGAACGTTTTCTCCATTTTCAATTAAATGAAGTAATAAATGTGAGCCCACTAAGCCTGTTCCGCCAGTTACTAATACCATTTTGTAAAGATAACTTTTTTAGTTTTTGCCGCAAAGTCACAAAGGGGCAAAGTTTCCTGGTTTTTAAATAATATTTGTGCCTTAGCGCCTTAGTGGCATAACTTTTTGTGATTGCCATTGCCATTGATTATATTTGCGCAAAATATTTTAAAAATGAAGAATCTAGTTGAAGAATTAAAGTGGCGCGGTTTATACCATGATAGCATGCCAGGAACGGAAGAGCAATTGCTAAAAGAGGTAACGGCGGCATATATTGGTTTTGATCCAACGGCAGATTCGCTGCATATAGGCAGTATGGTTCAGATTATTTTATTGGTTCATTTAAAGAATTTTGGTCATCAGCCAATTGCCCTTGTGGGTGGTGCGACCGGAATGATTGGTGATCCTTCCGGGAAATCTGACGAAAGAAATTTGTTGAACGAAGAAACTTTGGCCAAAAACGTTGCCGGAATTAAAAGTGTTCTGTCTCGTTTCTTAGACTTTAATTCAAAAGATGCAAATGCCCCAATTATGGTAAATAACTATGATTGGATGAAAGAATTCTCGTTTATTGATTTTGCCCGTGAAGTTGGAAAACGTATTACGGTAAATTATATGATGGCGAAGGATTCTGTTAAAAAAAGATTTAGCGGAGAAGGTGAAGGAATGTCTTTCACAGAATTTACATATCAGTTAATTCAGGGATACGATTTTTACCATTTATATAAGAATAACAATTGCGTTCTGCAAATGGGAGGTTCTGACCAATGGGGGAATATCACCACAGGTACAGAATTAGTTCGCAGAATGGGTGGAGAAGGGGCAAAAGCTTTTGCTTTAACAACGCCTTTAATTACAAAAGCAGACGGATCTAAATTTGGAAAATCTGAAGGTGGAAATGTTTGGCTGGATGCTGATAAAACTTCGGTTTACAAATTTTACCAGTTTTGGGTTAATTCAACTGATGTTGATGCAGAAAAATATATCAAAATCTTTACTTTTTTAGATAAAGATACCATTGATGCTTTAATTGCTGAGCACCAAACGGCACCGCATTTAAGAATTTTGCAAAAGAAATTAGCGGAAGAAATTACGATTTTTGTTCATAGCAAAGAAGAATTAGAAAAAGCAATTCAGGCTTCGAATATTTTGTTTGGAAATTCTACTGCAGAAGATTTAAAGAAATTAGATGAAGCAACTTTTTTAGAAGTTTTTGACGGAGTTCCGCAAGCAGAAATCGCAAAAGCAGATCTTGAAAACGGATTGGATATTATTACTGTTTTAAATGAAAAAACGGGTTTCTTTAAATCAAACGGAGAAGCAAGAAGAGCTCTAACGGCAAATTCTATTTCTGTAAACAGAGAAAAAATCAAAGAAGATTTTGTATTGACATCAAATGATTTAATCAACAATCAATTTGTGTTGTTACAAAGCGGAAAGAAAAACTATTTTGTGATAAGAGTGGTTTAACTGTTTAATCGGTTAATTGTTTAATCGTTTCTAATCTTATGAAAAATATGAGATTAAATAAGTTAGAAAAAACAGCTTTAATTATATGTGGAATTTTTATAATCGGATTATTTTTCGGTTATATGTCTGGAAAATACAGATATAGATTTAATGATTTTGGAGTTTTATATCATTTTTCTGGATATCTAATTATATTTTTGTTCTATCTTCTTTTGTTTATGGAATAATAAATTCAATTTTGATTTTAAAAGAAAATTATAGTTGGAAAAAAAAGCTGATTTGGAGTTTCACTAGTTTATTGCCAGTTTTGTATTTCGTAATTATGATTACAATTGGAATGCTCAATTAAAAAGTAAACAAATCAACGATTAAACACTAAAGTACCATCAGGTTACAACCGCGAATATCAGAATTATCAAAACGTCCCAATACCTCGAAAGAGTTGTTGGGATTTTTTTTGCCCAAATCCTGTGTAGCGATAAAAGAACAAGAATTGATATTGGCCAAATCGATAACGTTTATGCCTCCGGTTTTTCCGTCTTGTATATAAGTTAAAGCATCTTCCGGATCGCGGACTAAAATATGCATCCAGGACGGACATTCGAAAACACCTTCGCCTAAAGAATAAGCCTGCGCCAAAAGTTCAGTCATTCCATATTCTGAATGAATGGCATTTACGCCAAAACCTTCGCAGAGTATTTCATGAAGTTCTTCGCGAATCATTTCCTTGCGTTTTCCTTTCATTCCTCCGGTTTCCATAATAATAGTATTTTGAAGGTTGAATTTGTGTTTTTCGATTAGATCTAATAAGGCGTAAGTAACACCAATTAATATTACATTCTGCCCTGATTCATCTAATTCAGTCAGCTTTTTAATTAAGTCATCATGATTATGCAGATAAAACCCGCTCTCAGGCTGATTGGATAGTTTTATTAGGTCTTCGACCATATAGATAAGCGAAGATCCATCGCGTTCTAAATAAGACGGCAAAAGGGCTAAAACAACGTAATCTTCGATATTGCCGTAAAATTGGGAGAATCCTTTTCTGTAGCTTTCTTCATATAGCGAAACATCGGTAACCAAATGTCGGCTTGTAACCATTCCGGTTGTACCGCTGCTGGTAAAAGTTACCTGGGCAGGATCTGAGTTAGATATCACTTCATGGCTTTTGAAAAACTGAATAGGTAGAAACGGAATTTGTTTCAGTGATTTTACTTGCTGCACATCTGTTTTTAGAAAATCACAGAAATCACGATATACTTTATTGTTTTCATGTTGAAAACGAAACACTTTTAGTGCTGTTTTTTCAAATTGTTTATGGCTTGAAATCGTAAATATATCGGCTGTTGTAATCAAAACTTTTTTTATGCAAAGATATTGTTTTTCGGTTTTCAGTCGCAGTTTTCAGTCGCAGTTTTCAGAGTTCCTCAAAAACTGAGAACCGTGATTAAGACTGTAAACTAAAAAAAGCTCCAAAGGAGCTTTAAATATTTATCGAATGATGAGTTTTCGGGTGGCCGAGGCATTCTGCTCACTTATTCTTATGATGTATACACCTGGAATTAAGTCTGAAACGTTTAATTCCTTTGTGGTTAAATGTGCTTGTAATACTTTTTTTCCTAAGATATCAAAAACGATAACTTCTTTCTCTAAATCATTTTTAGATGAAATATATACTTTACCATTAAGGACAGGGTTAGGGTACAAGCTTAGTCCCTCAATACCCGCAGCGTCTTGAGTTTTTGGTAATTGCTTACTGTCTTGTGCCGCGACACTTACAGTAAAGAAAAAAGCCAATAAGAATGTAATATAAAAGTAGTTTTTTGCCATCGCGTTTATTTGATAAGTAAATATACAAAAAAAAGATTACAAAAATAACACCAAAAAAAAACATCCTAAAAAATTAGGATGTTTTTAACATTTTATATGTGAAGAACTTATAGTTTAGCTAATAGGTTTACGCCATCAACTGTAGCCCATGCACCAGCAGTTAAAGCAGCTCCTGTAGCAGTAGTACTAGTTGTCCAGTTAGATGCAGGAACAAAACTAGCAGCTGTTACTGTGAATGAGGCAGGTACTCCTGAAATGAATGTAATAGGAGAGTTAGTGATTTTCACGTTGTTTAATTTAATTTTTCCTGCAGCAACTTGGTGATCATAAGTAGCTTTGTCTTGTATTTGAATCACACCACCATTGTAAGCACTTGGAGTAGTTTGGCTAACATAACCATCAATTACGATGTTGCTGTAGTCACCATTTCCTTCTTTTTTGAATTGGATAGCATCTAATTGAATTTCGCTTTGTGCTTCTGTAGTTGTACCAGCAGCTCTTCTAAGAGTGATGTTAGTAACTTTTGGCCAGAATGCATTGTCAACACTTTTAGATTCAACTTCAATACCGTAGTTAGCAACACCTGTTTGGTATGCATACCAGTTTGTGTTTTCTTGACCTCTCCATCCATCTTGCCAGTCGAAAGAATCATCACTATTACCGTAAGAGATAGCGTTTGTTAAGCTTGCTGTTCCTCCGTAAAATTCAAAACCATCATCGTTACCTTTGTATGCAACTAAGTGATCTAATACAGTTCCTGATCCAACAGAGTAGAATGAGAATCCGTTATTTTCTTTACTGTTACTTGTAATTACTTGTCCAGCGTATTCAACTCTTACATATTTCAATGAACCTCCATTGTGAGCTGCATTTGAACCTCCGTAAGTTAAGTTTAAACCATCTTCTGATACTGCTGTTTGCGGAGTAGCAGCAGTTGCTGAATTTACAATTGGAGCATCGCCGTACATAATGATACCAGCCCAAGAACCTCCTACTTTTGATTTTTCAGTAAAAACGATTGGAGAGTCTGCTGTACCGTTAGCAATTAGTTTTCCTCCATTTAATATAATAAGACCGTTTTCTCCTGTAGATTTATCGCAAGTAATTGTACAACCAGGCTCGAAAGTAAGCGTTACACCACTGCTAACTTTAATCATTCCTTTTAATGTATAGTTACCGTAAGCGTAAGTTTTATTTGCTGTAATATTCGCAGAGATTTCTCCTGTTACTGGTTGTTTTACCGGTGTATCGTTATTGTCGTCACTTGATGAGCATCCTGTAAAGATACTTCCTAAAACTGCTAAGCAGAATACTAATTTTTTCATAAGTTTTGTGTTTGTTTTATTTATTTCAATCTTCAACAAATTTAATCTGAGTCTCTTGCAATCTATTTAAGAGAATGTTATCAAATCATTACTCGTTATTTAAGCTTGTGTTTTGTAATTGTTAAGTGTTTCTTAAAATGTGTAAGATACATTCATAGAGAAACCAACTCCCTTTTTGTACTCTCTTACAGTTAAATCACTTTCTGTTATTTCGATTCTGCTCTTGTCGCCCATTTGTATTTTATAAGCCGGGTTTAATAAGTTATCTACAGAAAGCTTAACATCAAATTTGTCTGAAATTTTGTTTTGCCAGATGAAGTCAAGTTTACCATACGGCATTTCATAATAATTATCTAATCCATTTGTACCTACGGCATAGATTCTTTTGCTGTAGATATTGTAAACCATAGTCATAGAGCTTTTCCATTTTTCACTAAACTCAGAATCGTATCTAAGATCAGCATTTAAGATCCAAGGAGAGGCTCCCTGTAGTTTTCTTGATGGGTTAGCATCAACTGCAATGGTTTCAGGATTGTTAACTCCGTTTTCAAAAACTTTTTCAATAGTTACTTTTGTATCCATTAATGAAGCATTTGCACCAAATGAGAAATTAGATAATGATTTTGAAATTCTTTCAAATTGGAATAAGAATTCTAATTCAGCACCATATAGTACAGCTTTGTTAGAATTACCGTATGTTATGATTTGCCCGCCGCTTCCTGCTGAGTTTGTAAATAATCTTTCAATAGGATTATCTATCATTTTAGTAAAAACTGTCGCAGAAATTAATTCCTTACTCGTTGGAAATAATTCGTATTTCAAATCAAAGTTATAATTCGCACTATTACTCAAGAATTCATTTCCTCTTTCGATAGTACCGTCTGGGTTTACGAACTCAAGAGGATAAGATTCCATAATTACAGGTCTTGTAATGGTTTTTGAAGCCGCAAATCTTAAGTTTGATTTGTCATTGATAATATATTTTGTGTTTATAGAGGGTAAAATATCTGTTTTGTCAGTAGTTATTTTTTGATATGGATCTTCAAAACTTCCTGTTGACTTGTATTTTGTTTCTCTATGGGTTTGTTCAGCTCTTGCACCTACATTTAATTCAAATTTATCAGAAAATTTTAAAGCTAAATCTACATATCCAGCGTTAATAAACTCTTCTAACATTGCTTTGTAAGTTGAGTTTGTCCCTTCTCTGTAAGTGAAACCGTTGTTTAAAATTTGGTCTTTTAAAGTAGCATCAGGAGTATTAGTTGGGAAAGTAGCACTGTTTGAGTCTAGATTTTGTGATACCAGGAATCTAAATTCAGATCCCATTTTGTTCATATAACCACTGTATCCTGCTGTAAACTTGTTAGATTTGCTTAGATCTTCATTTCCAAATTTCCAGTTGTATTCTAATAAACCAGAAACATGTTCGTCACCTTTAAAATCAAGGTATTGTCTTGTTATACTGTTACCAGTATAAGATATTGACGTTGTATTGTCGTCCATTTTGATACCCTTGAAAGATTTTCTGTCAGGAAGCTCATATTGTGTTGTAGAGTACGAGATACCAGATTTTAAAGTGTGTCTTTCATCTTCTGTTATTTTATAATTACCAAACAATTGCGTATTGAAAAAAGTAGACTCTTGCAATTGATTCATTCTAATGAAACCATTTGTTTGGGCAGCATTAGAATTCGTATAACCTACCTGATCCTGTATTAAATTTTCAGTTGATTTTAGATAGATAGTGTTTGATGTAAGAGAAAATCTGCTTGTTTTATAAGTTAAACCTGCTAATACAGATGAGTTTGTGATAAACTTATATTGTGTTGTAACTAAATCATTGTCGTAGTTACCTTGTGCAGTATTGAAAATTCTATCGGCTCCACTTCTAATTTGATATTTATTATCATAGTTAACGGATACCAAATATTGAAATACATTTTGTTTTTTACCTAAGTTGAATTTTTCTGAATGTGTAATTCCAAAACTTGTGTTTAAAGGAGCTACATCACTTTTAACGTCAAACCCTGAACCAAATCCGTTCGCAGCCTGATCTGCAGTCAAAGTTTGGTTACTAGGAGTTTTAGTCAATGCAGATGGTAAATCTCTTTCGTTGCCAGAAAACCCAAAAAAATCACCTGTTGAAGTTGCGTCTTGGGAAATAAGGAATTTTTTCAGGTTATTATTGATAGTGTAACCAGCTCCAAAATTAATTTTCGTTTGACTTTTTCCAGTTGCAGCTGTTATGATATTAAAAGTAGCTCCTGCAAAATCACCGTATAAATTAGTATTGAAAGTTTTATATGTTTCTAAAACACTTACAATATCAGTTGGAAAAATATCTAAAGGAATGATTTTTTTAAATGGATTGTTTGATGGGATAGCCAGGTCGTTTAGTAAAAGACTGTTGTAACGATCCTCCAAACCTCTTACAAATAACCCTCTTCCGTCTACTTTAGTGATTCCTGTTATTTTAGTTAAACCTTCTTCGACATCGCTTACACCTTTTCTCGACATTTCCTGTGCACCAATACTTTGTTTGATTACAACAGCATTTTTTTGTTCTAGTAAAAGAGCAGTTTCTTTTTCTTTACTTGCTGTTGATTTTACCACTACATCTTTTAATGTAAAACTTCCAGAAGAAAGTACTTGATTGACTACTACAGTTTCATCTGCTTTTACAGAAACTGGAGCTTCTTTAGATTCGTATCCTAAAAAACTAAAAATAAGAGTATAATTTCCAGGATTTACGTTTAAGGAATATTTTCCATCAACATCAGTATTTACGTTAATGTTTGTACCTTTAATTAAAACATTTGCAAAAGGCAGCGGATCATTGTTCATTTCTTTGTCGGTTAGAACTCCAGAAATTGTACCTTTGTTTTGCGCGATCGAAATCGTACAGATAAATAATGCAATAAATAGAAATCTTAAATTGAATTTCATTAGTGTGTTGTGTTTAATTTATTTTTGTGCAAAGAAATAACCGCGCTGTAAAGTTCATGTTACGCACTTGTTATGTTTTTGTGTTCTATAGATTATCAAATTGTTACCAGATTAAATTACCGTTAACACTAATTTTTAACGATCCTTTTGTTAGTATATTTACCCTGTGAAATAAAAAACATCGGATAAATAATTAAGAATATTTGATGTAAAAATCTCAATTTTTGCTATTTATGAAAAAAACACAAACTAAGATTTTATTAGTTGACGACGAACCGGATATCTTAGAAATCGTTGGCTATAACCTCGCTCAGGAAGGCTACCAAATTGTTACAGCTTCTAACGGAAAAGATGCTATAGCAAAGGCTCAGAAAGAATTGCCGGAATTAATTATCATGGACGTGATGATGGCAGAAATGGATGGAATGGAAGCTTGCGAGCATATCAGAAAAATTCCTGAGTTAAATAATGTTATCATAACATTCCTAACTGCAAGAAGCGAAGATTATTCGCAAGTGGCTGGTTTTGACGCAGGTGCTGATGACTACATTACAAAGCCAATTAAACCTAAATTATTAGTGTCTAAAGTAAAGGCTTTGTTAAGAAGGTTAAAAGAACAAGAAGTCGTTACAGATACTCTAAATGTTGGCGGAATTGAGATTAACCGTGAAGAGTATAAAATCATAAAAGGCAATGTAGAAATTGCGCTGCCAAGAAAAGAATTCGAATTATTTTATTTACTAGCTTCAAAACCAGGTAAAGTTTTCAAGAGAGACGAAATACTTGATAAAGTCTGGGGAAATGAAGTTGTAGTTGGCGGAAGAACAATTGATGTTCATATTAGAAAACTGCGAGAAAAAATAGGCGAAGACCTTTTTAAAACCATAAAAGGAGTTGGTTATAAATTTGAAGTTTAAGCATTCTATAGAAGTTTACACCATATAAGTTCATATAATTTATAGTGTTTACTTTTACAATAAAAAGCTCATTTTTGTCAAAGTGCGAACTTTGATAAGGATGGGCTTTTAAAAATTATTATTTGTTACTAAAAAAGAGTTATTTTTAAATGAACTTATATCACTTATATGGTCAAAATAAACTCTTAAAGGTTTTATTATTTTAAATATTTCAATGAAAATAAATTTTAAAAAAACGTACAAATTTGCCATAAAATCAGCATTATATATAAGTCTTTTTTCAACAGGATTTGTACTCATATTAATGTCTTTATTTTATAAAAACCAGCTGCAGCATCAAATTGCATTTGGAATAGTTTTCATTATTGCTATTTATGTATTCTCTTTTTTGGTTTTACAATATAGGGTAGAACGTTTTATTTACAGAAGAGTAAAGAAAATTTACGATGAGGTTTCGCTGCTGGAATCAACAAATCTTATCAATCAGCCTATCACTACTGATATGGAAACACTTTCGCGGGAAGTGAAAAAGTTTGCCACTGATAAAAAACTGGAAATAGAAATGCTCGAAATTCGCGAACAATACCGCAGAGAATTTCTTGGGAATGTTTCACACGAATTAAAAACACCATTATTTACAGTTCAGGGTTATGTTTCGACTTTGCTTGATGGAGCGATGGATGATAAACACATTCGGAAAAAATATTTAAAACGTGCCGAAAAAGGCGTAGAACGTCTTATTTATATAGTCGAAGATTTAGACATGATTACCAAATTAGAATCAGGTGATCTGGATTTAAATATGACTGATTTTGATATCGTTGAGCTGATTCAGAATGTTTTTGATTTATTGGAAATGAAAGCCGATAAAAAGAAAATCAAACTTGCCTTTGAAAGCAAAAATGTGCAATCGGTTATTATTCGAGGTGATCAGGACAGAATTCAACAGGTTTTAGAAAACCTGATTGTTAACTCAATTAAATACGGAAAAGAAGGCGGTCTCACTGAAGTGGGAGTTGTCAATCTTACCAAGAAAAAAGTCCTAATTCGTATAAGTGATAACGGAGAAGGAGTTGAAAAACAAAACATTCCTCGACTTTTTGAACGTTTTTACCGAGTTGACAAAAGCGGAACCCGTTCTGAAGGAGGTTCTGGTTTAGGTCTCGCAATTGTAAAGCATATTATTGAAGCACATAAAGAGAAAGTTTATGTAGAAAGTGAGTTCGGAATTGGTTCAGAATTCTCTTTTACGCTCGAAAAAGCATTTAAAAGTCAAAAAGCTGACGTTAAAAAATAGTAAGCAGATTTTCGTGAAACGCCTTAAAACAAAGGTGTTTAACAATAAATCAACATACGGATTTTGTCCATAACATTAAATTTTTATTATAGTAACATCTGGTTAATGATTTCTTAACATAGGTGAGTCATCTTTGCATCCTGAAATTAAGGGAATTAGAGAACTAATGATAAAAAGAAAAATATTAGCCGTTTTAATGCTGCTTACTTGCGCTGCAAATGCACAAGATTTAAACAAACAGGATGTAAAAAATGAAGTAATTCGTATTTTAGATTCCATTAACAAAGCAAAACTTCCGGATACTAAATCTGGTGGAGGAGTTGAAGAACACTGGTACGATAGAATCTCTTTAAGAGGATACGCACAAATCCGATACAATGGTTTGTTCTCTACAAACGACAAAGTTTCCTGCGAACAATGTGATAAATCCTGGGGAACAACTTCTACAGCTCCGGATGCAAAATCAAATAACGGCCTTTTTATTCGTCGTGCACGTTTAGTATTTTCAGGGCAGGTTCATCCAAATGTGTTTTTCTATTTTCAACCAGATTTTGCCAGTTCTCCAAGTACCGGAATTCAGAATTTTGTTCAAATTCGTGACTTGTATTTCGATCTTTCATTTGATAAAAAGAAAGAATACCGCGTTCGTGTGGGGCAGAGTAAAATACCGTATGGTTTCGAAAACATGCAGTCAAGTTCACAGCGTCTGGCTTTAGACCGAAATGATGCAATGAACAGTGCCATACTAAACGAGCGTGATTTAGGAATATTCTTTTATTGGGCACCAGCCGAAATCAGAAAACGTTTTGATATGCTGGTTAAAGACGGATACAAAGGTTCAGGCGATTTTGGAGTATTTGCTTTTGGAGTTTACAACGGGCAGATTGCTAATAAACTGGACGGGAACAGAGATTTAAATGTCGTGGCCAGAGTCACTTATCCATTTGTAATTGGTGATCAGATTATAGAACCGGGAATTCAGGCATATACTGGAAAATGGGCTTTTACCGGAGAAATTTCTTCAGGAGTTACCGTAAATGATCCACAATATGTAAAAGACCAGAGAATAGGCGCAACTTTTGTTTTATATCCAAAACCATTCGGAATCCAGACAGAATATAACATTGGTACAGGGCCTCGTTATAATACCTTAACGAATACAGTTGATGAAACAGATTTAAACGGTGGTTACGTTTTGCTAAACTATAAATGGGATATTAAAAAACAGCATATTTACCCTTTTGCGAAATTTCAATATTATGACGGAGGGAAAAAATATGAAAAAGATGCCAGAAGTTATGTTGTAAGAGATTACGAAATTGGAGTAGAATGGCAGCCAATTAAAGCATTTGAATTAACGGCAGAATATGTAATCGCAGACAGAACTTTTGAAGACAGCGCGCTTCCAATAAACAGACAACAAGGAAATTTATTGCGATTGCAAGCGCAGTTTAACTTCTAAAGGTGATCTTCAAAAACACTAAATAATAAGTCCCAGTCTATATCATTTTTAAATTGCGACAAACCCTGAAACGACTTTACTTTTGATAAATCTTCAATTGTAAAGTCGTCTTGCATTGCATACGGTACAAGATTTTCTTCCTGAAGTTTTATCGCCAGGTATTCCTGCTCATATTGTCCGGGAGTTGGTATAAAAAAAGCTTTTTTACCTAGTTTTGCCAAATCCATTACAGTAGTATAACCAGAACGACAAAGGACAAATTCACTTTCGTTAAAAGTCTGTTCCAGTTGTTTAGAGTTCATGAAGTTATAATACGTCACATTTCCGGCCTGCCATTTTTCCTGTGTTTTCTCTACAATTCCCTGTACAAAAACAACTTTGCCATTAAATTTGGCTGCTTCTTTTTGAAGTTTTTCATCCAGAAAAGTGCGCTGTGGTTCCGGCCCGGATAAAATAATCATTAAATCATATATTTTTGGCGTTTCCTTTTTCTTCATTCTGCTCAAGGGGCCAATATATTTTAGATTAAGTTCATTCGTTTTAAGATGGCCTAAATCACCTGTAAGATTTACTTTTTCATCAGAATCAGGAACCCAGCATTCAGTATATTTTTTTATAAAGTGCTGATGACATTTACTTGTAAACCAGGTTGTGTTTCCGGTCATCACATTCAATTGATGCGTCATAAAAACAGAGGGAACTTTTTTACTAAAAACACCCAGTCTGTTATCTGAAATTATACCGTCAATACCATGTTTTTTAATCCAGCTGTTCACCATTTTCTTTTCATCTAAAATGGCCGTAATCATTTTAGGAAGATTTTTAATAAGCTTCCATTTAAAATTCTTGCCGTTTTTAGCATATTCAATATGATAAGAAGGAAGTTCGAGAGTTTGTATGTATGGAAATTCTTTTCGCAATAAAGCCAGCGCAACACCATCAGAAGCAATAATTGGAATAAAATTATTTTCTTGAAGCGCCTTAATTATCGGAATACATCTTGTGGCATGGCCTAGTCCCCAGTTTAACGGAGCAACTAAAATAGTTTTGTTAGCAGAATAGTCAATGCTCATATTTTTAACGCTTTTTGAAAACGAAGATAAAGAAATATGTTTTTTATGTTATTTCGCACATATTACTAAATTATTAACTCTTTTCTAAGCTTCTGAGGTGCTAAGACACTCAGGTTCTGAGGTTTTTATATAAAAAAAACCGAACACAAGTCCGGTTTTTTCTTTCCTGAATGTTAAGAAACTTAGAGTCTTAGTCCTGAATATACGTTTTATTACCATTTTTGTTAATATAGTATCTTCCGCCTTTTGGACCCGTGTATACTTTTTTACCATTATATTCTCCAGTAACTTTATCAGCTACTTTTGGAGCTTTTTCATTGGTTTCTTTCAACGTTTTTGTTGCTGTTTTTTTTGTAGTGGCAGCATCTTTTTTTACTGCTTTGGCCGCATCATCTGTTGCGCTTGCTGCTTTGTCAGAAGCTTTTTTTGCTTTTGCTGCTTCTTTTTTAGCATCGGCTTTTGCTTTGTCAGCATCAGATTTTGCTTTGTCAGCGGTTTTTTTGGCAGCAGTAGCCGATTCTTTTTTCGCAGCTGTTGATGCATCTGTTGCTTTTACTGCTTCTTTTTTTGCTTTCGCTGCTTCTTTTTTAGCATCAGCCTTTGCTTTGTCAGCATCAGATTTTGCTTTTTTAGCAGAGGCTTCGGTTTTGCTCTTAGCAGCTTTTGCAGTAGTTTCCTGTGCGTAGAAATTAGTAGATAAAACTACTATAAAACAAAGTAATAATAATTTTTTCATGGTGGTTATAGTTTAAATTCCAATTAAAATTAAGCAATTAATTCATATGTTTTTCGTAAAGTGTTAAAAATAAGCACGAAGCTGAACGTTTCCGGTATGAACTGTTGCCCCAGTTTCGCTTTTACGCCCCTGATAATTTAGATTAACATCTAAGAACTGCGTAATGTTTTTCTGCAAAAGCAATTTCCAAACTAAATTTTGTCCTTCCTGAAGTCCTTCGAGCATTTGAAAACCAACGGATGAAAACTCGTTTCCATTGAATTTATTTTCATAAAAAGAGAACTCCCCATTTACAGTGACTTTCTTTTCTCCGGCAAATGAAAACGAAGTCCCCAGTCTGTTTTGAACTAAAGTTTCCAGGTTTCCTATTTGATTTTCTTTGTTCTGAAATTCATAAAAGAAATCCAGACTGGTGTTTTTAGAAAATAAATAACTGATTTTTGGCGCCAGCTGATAACCTTTTAAGGCGTAGTTCTTTTCGACAAAATCTTCCGAAATTAAATTTGTTTTGATGGTTTTGGTAAAGAAGTTAAACAGCCAGCTTTTTTGATACAAATGGGTGTATTGCAATTGGTGCGAATTGTTTTTGACATTTTGTGAACCAACCGAAAGCAGGTTTTTACCATTATTAACAAGATAAGAATACGTAACGGAATGCTTTTGCCTGCCTCGATTGTAAAACAAACTATTCCTGAAACTTGAATTCAAACCAAGAATATTTTCATCTGAAGAATAAAACGGATTTAATTCTAAACGATCGCCATTGCTTCGCACTTTGCGATCCATAATAAACGACGTCTGATTGTAAAAATAGGATAGCAGTTTTTTAAAACCTTTTTCGTTCTGCCACTGCAGCGGATTTAAAATAACCGACTGCGAAAACTTGTTTTGATTGGTTTTGATGTAAATCTGGTTGGGTAAAAAGATCCTGATGTATTTTGCCTGATCGGGAAAAGCGGCAATTTCAAACTCTTCCAATTCCTGAATTCCGTTTCCATTATAATCGTTCCAGGTATAAACGCCCTGTCCGGTCGGCACTTCGACATACGTGAATTCCTGTTGTGCAATGGTTCCTGAACTGGTTTCATAAGCCGTCCCAATCTGCATAAACTGATTAAAAAACTTATCATTATATAAGATTCTGGAGTTTAACGAAGGTTCATTTTTTCTGCTCGAATCGGTAAAATCCAGATTTCGATAACTGGCATAAACTGCTAAATCCGTTGTTTTATTCTGAATCAGTTTTGATTTTAAAAAGTACGTCTGTGAATTGTTTACGTGCTGCAAAAGACCATTTTGCAAACTATCGTTGCGACGTTGTAAATAGCCGAGTTCTACAAAAACTTTGGTACTGTCTCCACGCCCCACGAAAACACCATATTCTGAGAATCGTTGGCTTAAAGTCGAAAACTGATTTGCAGCTTTATCTTTTTCCTGATTATCTTCAATTTGTAAACTGCCTCCAATCCAGTTTTTACCAAAATGATATTTCGTTCTGGTTTGGTTTCGAATAAATTTTGAAGTTGACGCCGTTGCATCAGAATTTAAAAAACTGCCTTGATTTTCGATTGTCCATTTTTTAAATTTGAACAAAGCCGTTGTGGTATGACGTGCTCCCGAATAACTTTCGGTAAAATCTAATTTCTCGAACTGATAGGTAAACAAACCAATATTTGAAGTTTCCTTTTTGGCAAATAAATCAAAATTAACGCCTGTAACCAGTAAACTTTGGTTTCCTAAAAGCATTCCGTTTAAATTCCAGTCCCGGTTAAACTCAATATTATATAAACGTTCGACAGATCTAAAATCTTTTTGAACAAATTGATAATTGGCAAAACCATCTAAAGTCCAGCCTCGGGTAAAGAGTCGCTTTTTAATGTTGGTCTTAAAAGCAATTCCTTCGTTGTCAGAATCATCAATCCCGGAAAATAAGTTTTTATCGTTATTGCTCATTGCAATTTCAAAATCAACCAATGTTTTTTCGTTAGGATTATATTTTCCTAAAAAAGTAGCCACCTGAATTTTCATAGGTGCAACCAGTTGTACAATAGGTTCGTAGTTTCCTTGCGGAACACCGCCAATAGGAGAAACATATTCGTAAATTCTTTCGACAGAAGTATTGTTTTGAATGATGTAATTGCCCAGGTTATTTCCAACAAGACTAAATTTTACATTGTATAAAACATCGGAAGAATTGTTGGAATATTCATAAACTTCAACCGAGTTTATCATTGTCTTTTTATACAAGATTTTATTTTCAGAATAGGTATCTTCAAATGCCGATGGGGCTTTCATCAAATTGGTGTCGTCTCCGGCCTGAGCCAGAATTTGGACTTGCTCTGTAGAAAGATTTTGCTGCAAAGGCTGATTTTTCATGTCATTTTCTGAATAGATATAACCGCCAAAACTCCAGTTTTTGCTTTCTGTTGTTGCGCCGGCGTATGTTACTAAGCGATTGTAGTTTCTTTCAGAATATTGATATTCGACATTAATTCTCATTTCAGAAGTAATGGTAAAAAGCGATGTAAAAACAATTTCTCCCGCATTGTAATCAATAACATAATCGTTGTTTTCGCCGCGTTTTAATAAAACCCCATTTACGTAAACCCGTTCAGAACCCGAAATAACCAATACATACAATTCT
Organism: Flavobacterium johnsoniae; assembly: GCF_001879205.1. Lineage (GTDB taxonomy): Bacteria > Bacteroidota > Bacteroidia > Flavobacteriales > Flavobacteriaceae > Flavobacterium > Flavobacterium johnsoniae_A. Next base: position 380,269 of record NZ_MLFK01000002.1, on the reverse strand, counting down.
CCGTTTTGCCCTTTTAATTTATACGGACCCTGATTTCCTTCCTGACCTGTAAACGTACTTTTGGCATATTGACCTTTAACAAATGAAACCGAAGCAAAAACATTGGTTTTTCTTTCTTCTGTATCAAAATCAAAACTGGCTGAAAGTCCCTGAACCTTTTTGTTGAAACTCAGGAACTGCGTTTTTCGGTTTTCCAGAAAAACATCACCTGCACGGATGTTCCAATCATCAGTAAAAAGTTCCATGAAAATATTATCAAACTGATCTAGCTTTTGAGAATAACCCCCATCCTGAAGCGGAATATTATTATCCTGCAAAGACGCCCGCAAACTGACTTTATCTGAAATTTTTCCTGTAATTTGTAAATCTAAATTAGAGTTTAAAACCGTGTTTTGATTATTTCCGATAGTAACGCCTCGGGTAATACTTCCGGAAGTATTTAGGCCGTCAAAGGGCGTAACTTTTTTAGCATTGCTGTTGTCAATTTTATATAATTTTTCAGAATTGACATCGTTGCTTACAACCTGGCTTTCTTTGTAGAGTCCGTATTCTTTCGTTAAGAAATCAGGATAATTAAGATAATTGACAATTAAAGTATCTGAAACCGAAGTGAATTTTTTGTTTAAAATAAGCGTTCCTTTTTGAAAGTCGATTTTGTAAAAGCTAGAATCAACAGGTTGGTTCTTTGTGTCTAAAAGTTCAAAAAAGCTGGAGTTGAGGCTGAATTTTTCGAGATGAATAGTGTCTTTTACCGCAATCACTTTTTTTGTTTTGTACAGCGATTCTGTTTCCTGCGCCATAAGACCGGAATACCAAAATAGCAGCGCAAAAAACAGTAATTTTTTCAACATAAACACTTTAACTCTCAAAATCCAAAAGTAGTATTTATAATCAAGAAAAGCTGCGAAGGATTATTTAGTTTATTGAGATAATATGCCGCAGTTAAAACGAAAGTTATTTAGCAAATTTTGCAAAAACAATAAGTACTAAAATCAACAAACTCATTATAAAAACCGAATGTGGATTTGCGAAATTTGCAGTCCATCCAAATTCTTTTATTCTTTTTGGGGCAAAAAGTCTCTTGTCATCCGGATTATAATAGAACATTCCCCAAATCCAGTTATCCGGATCATTTTGCCATTGGTTTTTTTGTTCCTCGGAGGGGTCGTTATAATCTTTCATTTTTATAAAGCGCTGATAATCTTTGAGTTTTGTTTTCTTTGTTCAAATAAAATTAATTAAATATTTTAAAAATAGTCTTGCGGAAATCAATTTTTTTTAGCTTTGTTAACAACATAACGAAACTTAAACTATGGATACCAGCAAGGAACTACTCTTCTTTTTTAGTGCTTTGGGATCTTTTAACGGAGTAATTCTGGGAGTTTATTTTTTCTTTTTTACCAAGAAAAAATTCCTGACTAATTATTTCCTTGGCGCGCTTCTGTTTGCTTTAAGCATCCGAATTGGAAAGTCGGTCTTCGTCTATTTTCATCCTGAACTGCCCAAAATGTATTTGCAATTGGGGCTTACGGCTTGCTTTTTTATTGGTCCATGTTTGTATTATTTTTTAAGATCTGCAGTGGACGAAATAAATGTAATGCCCAAATTATGGAAAATCATTCTCTTGTTTTGGGGAACACTTATTGTGGGAGCCGGCATATTATATCCGTATGAATACAATCCAGAGTTGTGGAGAGCGTACTTTATTATTGGGATTTATTTTCAATGGTTTGTTTATATCGTTTTTTCTGGATTTGCAATTAGGAGAGTTTTAAAGAAAATCTTTACTACAAGAGAAAAATCTAACCCGTCAGAAATGTGGTTCGGAACCCTTTTTCTTGGCAATTTTTTATTGTTTCTTTTTTACTTTTTGGCCATTATGGGGGCTTCGGCTGCAACTTATATAAGTGGTGCTGTTGTTTTCTCTTTTATTTTATACCTGATAATCTCTATCCTTTTATATCGAAAGAAAACCGATGATTTGTTTCTTTTGAATGGCCCGAAAGCTGCAGTTAAAAAAATCGATTCGGCGGAAGCTGTTATTATCTCCGAAAAGCTGGAGAATATAATGAGTGAAAAAAGCCTGTTTAAGAATCCCAATTTAAACTTGCAGGACTTGTCTCGGGAAATTAATATTTCGAGCCATCAATTGTCGCAGTTCTTAAATAATAACCTGGGAAAGAATTTTACCAGTTTTGTAAATGAATTTAGAATAAACGAAGCCTGCAAAATTATAACTTCAAACGATAAGTTAACCTTAGAGTCTGTAGGGTATGATGTTGGTTTTAACTCGAAATCAACCTTTTTTGCGGCTTTTAAAAAACATACAGGAACAACGCCTTTAAATTATCAGCTTCAGGCATTACAAACGTAAATATGAGTATTGGCAAGGAAATACTATTCTTTTTTGGAGCTCTGGGGGCGTTTAACGGATTTATTCTGGGCTTGTATTTTTTATTTTTTACCAGGAAAAAATACCTTGCCAATCTTTTTCTCGGCGCAGCATTATTGGCACTAAGCACCAGAATTACCGTTACAGTTTTTGTATACTTTAATAATCATCTGGCTAAAACGTATCTTCAAATTGGTCTCTCGGCCTGTTTGTTCATCGGGCCGTTTCTGTATTATGCACTTCAGTCAGGAATTCAGAATACGATTTCAGGAAAATGGAAATGGCATTTAGGATTGTGGTTTTTAGCTGTTTTTATTTTTGGTTTTCTGTTTCCCTATCAAAACTATCCGGTTTTATGGAATGATTATTTTGTTAGTTGTATTTTCTTCCAATGGTTTTTATATCTGGCTTTTTCCGGTTTTGAAAATCGAATATTCCTTCAAAAACTATTTAATAACTACAGCAGTTCAACTCCGTCTGAAAAATGGTTCGGAATGATTCTCGTTGGAAATATTTTCATATTTATAAGTTATTTTTTAGGATTTGCAGGAGTTTCGTTTGTTTCTTGTATTACGGGAGCGCTTGCGTTTACTTTTATTTTGTACCTGATTATTTTAATTCTTTTATACAGAAACAGAACCGACGATTTGTTCGTTCTCAACATTCAAAAAAATAAAAAACGGAATAAGGAAGAAGTTTTGATTCTGTCTCAAAAGCTGGAAAAAATTATGACTGAAAAAGAATTATACAAAGACCCGAATTTGAGTTTAAGAGATTTATCCAAAGAAGTAAACATGTCCAGTCATCAATTATCTCAGTTTTTAAATACCAATCTGGGCAAGAATTTTACCAGTTATATTAATGAATTCAGAATAAATAATGCCTGTGAAATTATTGCTTCAAATAATAAACTGACTTTAGAATCCGTGGGTTATGATGTTGGTTTTAACTCGAAATCGACATTTTTCGCAGCTTTTAAAAAACACACTGGGACAACACCTTTAAATTATCAATTACAGTTTTTATAACTCATTAGCTAGGCTTTCCTCAAAAAATGTAGCTAAATAATTTCGGGAAAAGATTACCAGAGTCATCCAAATCTCGTATTTGGCTAAAGCCTTGCCTATATAAACTCCAGCTAAACCTGGAGCCAATTCAGAAAAACTTTGCGGCTCTTTACAAAAAATCCATGTCGTTAAATACTCAGTCTGCTAGTGAAATTAAGTATTGATTTATAAATCCGTACTCCTGATTTCTATTTTGGAGACCTTTTTTAGTGATTTTCAATTGACTTTTGTCTCATAAAAGTCAAATCCATAATTACTAAAATTTATGAAATTCCCTGCTTCATTATTCTTTTTCATTTATTGTCTGTTTTTTTATTCGATAAGAGTAAATGCACAATCTATAAAAACTGTTTCGGAGAAAGTCAGCCGTAATAATGAGTTAAACGAAGTTGTTATTAAAAAACAAACGGCATTAGTGAAGTATTCTTCAAACGGAACAATAGATGTTAATGTGGCTAATACGGTGCTTTCGACAAGTAGTTCTGTAAATGAATTATTAAGCAGAGTCCCGAATGTGATTGTTGCCGAAGGCCAGATAAGCGTTCTCGGAAAAGGCGAAGCTATTATTTATCTAAACGGAATTTTGATTAACTACGAACGTTTTGCCACAATTCCGGTTTCGCAGATTGCAAAAATCGAAGTAATTTCAAATCCGTCCTCAAAATACGATGCCGAAGGAAAAGCAGTTGTCAATATCATTACGAAACAAAATAAGGAGCATGGTATTATGGGATCTGCAAGCCAGCATATTACTGTTTCAAAATTTGCCGGAACCAGCACCAATACCCTTGTTGATTTTAATTATACCAAAGGAAAATTCTCGTTTATAAGTAATTACGGACTGCAATTGGGCAAGGGGCGTGAATTGTTATACACCACAAGAACGCGTCCAAATCCTAATGAATTCATGAAATCTACCCTGACAACAGACTGGCTGAGAGAATTTAATAATTATTCGAATTTCGGGTTTGGAGTTCAGTATTCTTTTTCCGAAAAAAGTTATGTTTCATTGGCTTACAGTGGTAATATCGAAGATTTGGGAGGAACTGTAGAAAGCCGAAATTCGATAGATAATAATTTTGGGAATAGTTTTTATGCGACAGATATTGCTAAAAATGATGTTTTACTGAATCAGTTTGTGAATTTGAATTACAATATAATAACTGATAACAAGGGCTCTTCCTTGTTTATAGGAACTCAATATTCGAATTACAACGGAACGATACATGATTTTATTGAAGAAAATAGTTTTGTTGAGGCAGGAAATGTCAAAAGGTATTTGAAAAAAAATGTGGGAAACACAATAAATATTGCCGCTGCACAAGCCGATTATTCCGAGAAAGTTAATGAAAAAACCAAGCTCGAAATGGGGGCAAAATTCAGTTATGCCACTATAAAATCAGGAACTGATTTCTTAACGGCTGATGCCGATGTTATGGATTTTGAATTGAATGACGAGCTTTCGAGTGATTTTAAATACACTGAAAAAATTGCTGCAGCTTATTTTAGTTATGGGAGCAGGCTTGGTGAAAAAATCAATTTTTCAATTGGTGCAAGAGCAGAAAAAACGAATTATAGCTTATATACAAATGCAAACGGAATTCAGAAATTCGATAAAAGTTATGGGAATTTGTTTCCGAATGTATTTTTAAATATGGATATTTCCGAAGACTGGAAAGCGCATTTCTCGTATGTCTCCCGAATTACAAGACCTAGATATCAAGCTTTAAATCCGTATGTTATTTATCAGGATCCGTTTACCACGATCGAAGGAAATCCGAATTTACTTCCGGAGAAAACACATGCTTTTGAAATAGGGGCCATGTACAAGAAGTTTGATTTTAAATTGGGGTATACTTATAAAGTTGACCCTATTTCAGGGGCCGCTTTGAGAGGAGATACACCCGACAGTTATGTTTTAAAGGCCATAAATCTTGAAGCCGGACATGTGTTTTTTAGTTCGCTTTCAAGGTCTTTTAATGTCAAATGGTGGAACTCGACAAACACAGTAAGTGTTAACTTAACGAAATCAATAGACCATTATTACTCGTATGTTTTTAGTCCGGTAAAACCTCAGTTTTACTTTTATTCTAATAATACATTTACAATTCCTGATCTTTTTAAAATTCAGCTTCTTGCCTGGTATTTGGGAGATAGAGGCTATGGATTGGGAAGTGATAACAGCCGATCAACAGTAACATTAGGAATCGAAAGAAACTTTTTTAAAGAGGCGCTAAAACTAAATTTCACAGCAAATGATATTTTTCATAAGTTTATGGTTTCTGGAGATTATAATGTGGGACAAACCCAGATTTATTATCATAGAACGTACACAACCAATTATTTTAAATTGATTGCGACCTATAGTTTTGGGAACTCAAAGAAAACAGCCTTTAAGAAATCAGAAATTGAGCAGAGTGAGAATAACAGAGCAAAGTAAAACTAAAAAAGGCTTCACCAAATAAGGGAAGCCTTTCTAAAAATATAATTTGAATTGAAATAATTACCTTTTATAAAGTATTAGTTAAGTTCTTTAGTCACAATCTGCATGGTTTCGCGGCTGACTTGTTTTAATAAAACAGCTTTGTTTTCTTCAACTGTTTGTGCAGCTTGTTCTGTAAAGTGACGAATTGTATATAAGGTTACATTCTGGCTGTAATCTACTTTGAATTTTTTCGAAAGAATAGCATTCAATTCATTGAAATTTCCAAATTTATCTTCAACGCAAACAGAAAAACTAATCGCAGAGTTTTGGATTAAGTTTACTTTAATTTTGAATTCGTGGAATAAACCAAAAATCTCGCTGATGTTTTCTTCCATAATAAAAGAGAAATCAATTGATGAAAGCGAAATTAAAAGCTGCTCTCTTTTTACGATAAAACATGGATATTGCGGCTCCAGGTCAACGCCTTTAGAAACGCATGTTCCTTTTAATAAAGGGTTAATAAATGATTTAACGTATAACGGAATTTCTTTTTTCTGTAATGGCTGCAACGTTTTTGGGTGAATCACCGTTGCACCGTAAAAGGCCAACTCGATTGCTTCACGATATGAAATCTGGTTAAGCAGACTTGCATTTTCAAAATAACGCGGGTCAGCATTCATAACTCCCGGAACGTCTTTCCAGATCGTTACACTTTCGGCATTTAAGCAATAAGCAAAAATTCCGGCAGTATAATCAGAACCTTCACGGCCTAAAGTTGTAGTGAAATTATTTTCATCAGCACCAAGGAAACCTTGCGTAATATTCAGGATTTTTCTTGGAACATTTTTGCTGATGTTTTGTTCTGTAGTTTCCCAGTCTACTTCGGCATCTCTGTAATTTGCATTTGTTTTGATAAAATTACGAACATCAAGCCATTGCGTCTGGATTCCCATGAAATTCATGAAATGACTTAAAATAGTAGTCGAAATTAATTCTCCAAAACTTACAATCTGATCATAAACGAAATTGTAATTAGGAGATTTATTATGTGCCAGGAAATATTCTAATTCGGAGAATTGAGCATTTACTGCAGCAAATACTGCGTGGTTTTCGTCTTTAAATAAATCTAATACGATTTGATGATGATAATCTTTTATTTCCTGCAGAGAGGAGTTTAACTCTGCCGATTTATCAAAATAATTCTTGATTACAACTTCAAGAGCATTTGTGGTTTTTCCCATTGCCGAAACAACCAAAATCACATCTTCATAACCCACTTTTTGTAAAACGTCGTATACGTTTTTAATTCCATCTGCATCTTTTACTGACGCACCACCAAATTTAAATACTCTCATTGTTGATTTTAGATTTTTAATTTTAGATTTCAGATTGAACGAAATCTGGTATTTTATTTTTGTCTGCCACGAAATAGACGAATTTAGATTAGTGTAATTCGTGAAATTTGCGGCTAAATATTTTTTTATAATTTTTCTAAGAACGCGTTAATTCCTGTTTCATCCATTTGAACAACCTGCCAGTCGTCTAGAATTTTGGCTCCTGAGTTTTTATAAAAGTTTACGGCTGGTGTATTCCACGCTAAAACATTCCATTCTACTCTTCGCACATTATCTCTTTTTCCTTGTTTCATAATTTCAGAATAAAGGGCAGAACCTAAACCGGTGCCGCGCATTTTTTCTTTTACAATTAAATCTTCAAGGTGTATTGTTTTTCCTTTCCAGGTCGAATAGCGGTAATAGTACAATGCTATTCCTACTATTTCCTTTCCGTTTTTACTTTCGTTTGAGTCAATCTCTGCTACAAAAACCTGAAAAAGAGGTTTTTCTCCAAATCCGTCGCGTACTAAATCTTCTTCAGTAATTACAACTGCATCAGGTTCTTTTTCGAATATTGCCAGCTCCTGTATTAACCCCAAAACCGATTTCATATCTTCGGGATTTCCTTTTCTAATATTCATATATTCCTATTATTAATCACTTATTAGCTAAAAAAGCATTTATTTATATGGTACTTTTTGCCATTAATTAGCAAATATACAATAGTAGCAAACTAACAAAATAATTTTTAAATCATTCTCACAAAATAAGCGATATTTGTGACTTAAAATTAAAACTATAACGATATAGCAATGGAAGAACGCAATAAAACACTGGGAGAGTTTATTATTGAGAACCAAAAAGCATTTCAGTATTCGTCGGGGGAGCTTTCCCGAATTATCAACTCTATACGTTTAGCGGCCAAAGTCGTAAACTATAAAGTAAACAAAGCAGGTTTAGTGGATATTATCGGTGCCGCAGGCGAGCAGAATATCCAGGGAGAAGACCAGCAAAAATTAGATGTTTATGCAAACGAAGTATTTATCCAGACGTTAATAAACCGTGAGATTGTCTGTGGTATTGCTTCTGAAGAAAACGACGATTTTATAACTGTTCAGGGGAGCGACAACAGTCATAATAATAAGTACGTGATCTTAATGGATCCGCTTGACGGATCTTCAAACATTGATGTAAATGTTTCTGTGGGAACTATTTTTTCTGTTTTTAGAAGAATAACGCCAATAGGAACTCCGGTAACAAGCGAGGATTTTTTACAACCGGGAATCAATCAAGTTGCAGCAGGTTATGTAATTTATGGAACTTCAACCATGTTAGTTTATACAACCGGTCATGGAGTAAATGGATTCACACTCAATCCTGCGATTGGGACTTTTTACCTTTCGCACCCGAATATGAAATTTCCGAAGGACGGACATATCTATTCAGTAAACGAGGGGAATTATGTTCATTTTCCGCAAGGTGTAAAAAACTACATCAAATATTGTCAAAGAGAAGAAGAGGACAGACCTTACACATCAAGATATATCGGAAGTTTAGTAGCCGATTTTCATCGAAATATGATTAAGGGCGGTGTATATATTTATCCAACAAGTTCAAAAGCGCCAAAAGGAAAATTACGTTTGTTGTATGAATGCAATCCAATGGCGTTTATTGCAGAACAAGCCGGAGGAAAAGCAACCGATGGTTTTGGAAGAATTATGGAAATCCAGCCAACAGAACTGCATCAAAGAGTTCCCTTTTTCTGCGGAAGCTACAATATGGTAGAAAAAGCTGAGGAGTTTATGGCAGAAGCGCTTTAGTTTACAGTCACAGTCTTCAGCGCAGATTGAACTATAAATAGAAACCCGACAGATTTTTAAATCTGTCGGGTTTATTTATTTACGTTAGTAACTGTATACTGTGATTGTAAACGGAATACTTTCTTACTTGTTCATATTCTCCATTTCGAAAAGGAACGTATCCAAATCTACTTTTTTGTCAACTAGAGACAATGCCTTTCTTACGATATAATTTACGTTTCCTGGAGTAAAGCCCAAAGCTAATCCCATACGGGTTAACATAACTTCCTGCTGATCTCCCAAATGGTGGTCTACGTGTACCATTCTTGCCAAATCATACAAACGCTCTAAACGCTGCGTATATAAATAAGGAGGGTTTATTGGGTGTTTCCACGGATCTGCAAGGATTTCTTTATATTCGTCTTCTGATATTTGTAAAGTTGAAGCAATTTTATCCAAGAAATCCTGCTCCTCTGGACTTATTTTACCGTCAGCAAATGCTACACGCACAATTGCAGAGAAGTGACCTCTGTTTCTTTGTTTGAATTCGTTATCAAATAATTCTGAAAATGGCATAATTAAATAGGGTTTTTATTGAACAAAGATAAATCTTATTTTAATTTAACAATTTTAAATTTCTCATAAATTTAACTTATTTTTACTTGTTGTTTTAAGATTCGACATCACTTTTTCTTCAAAATAAATCGTAAGTTTACAACCCCTAATCATTTAATAGTATTACCCGTATGTCACAATTTTGGATTTATTTTCAAATAGGATTAAAGCATGTTTTAGATATTAACGCTTACGATCACGTTCTTTTTTTAATTGCATTAACTGTTCCGTATTCTTTTAAAGACTGGAAACGTATTTTGCTTTTGGTTTCGGTTTTTACAATCGGTCATACCCTGGCTTTAATACTTTCTGTTTTCGGAATAATTGCAATAAAAGTGAATATCGTCGAATTTTTAATTCCGATTACGATCTTGATTACGGCTTTATTTCATCTTTTTACAGCAGGAAAAGCAACTAAAAACGACGGAATAAATTTAATATTTTTTGTGACTTTGTTCTTTGGAATCATACACGGACTTGGATTTTCGAATTATTTTAAAACCATTTTGGGAGGTTCGCCAAGTTCAAAATTATTGCCTTTAGGGGAATTTGCTTTAGGAATCGAAGCAGCACAATTAGTAGTTGTTTTTGTGGTTTTGGTAATCTCTTATATTGTACAGACAGTATTTCGTTTTTCAAAACGCGATTGGGCATTGGTAATGTCAGCTTTTATTATTGGAGTTGTAATTCCGATGATTATTGAAAGTCCAATTTGGAACAGATAAAATAAATGGAAGTAAAAAAATTAAATAAATACGATAAAGCTTATTTGCGAATCGCAAAAGAATGGAGCCTTTTATCGTATTGCAAGCGCAAACAGGTTGGCGCAATTATCGTAAAAGACAGAATGATTATTTCTGACGGTTACAACGGAACACCATCAGGATTTGAAAATTGTTGTGAAGACGAAGACGGACTAACACGCTGGGATGTTTTGCACGCCGAGGCAAATGCAATCCTAAAAGTAGCAAGATCAACGCAGTCCTGCGAAGGAGCGACATTGTATATTACACTTTCGCCCTGCAAAGAATGCAGTAAGTTAATACATCAATCCGGAATTAAAAGAGTGGTGTATAAAGATGGATATCGCGATGATTCCGGAATTCAATTTTTAATAAAAGCAGGTATCGAAGTTGAACATATTCCTGTTTTAGAAGAAGAATGAAATTTAATCCCAAATATCTGCCAATCGTTATCGGAGCAGCTTTTGCTCTCGGAACCGTGATAGGAAGTTTGACAAACGCTTCCGCAGATGATCAGCTTTTGGCTAAAAATTACTCCAAAACCAAGCTGAATAAATTAATTGATTTTATCAATACTGAATATGTTGACAGCGTCAATACAGATTCGATTGTAAATCTTACAGTCGACAATATACTCTCAAAATTAGATCCGCATTCTGTTTACATTCCGCCAAGCGAACAAGCCGAAGTTGCCGAAAGCATGAAAGGTGATTTCGTGGGAATTGGGATCAATTTTTATATGTATAAAGATTCTGTTGCCATTATCAAACCAGTCGAAAACGGACCATCAGCGAAAGCGGGATTAAAGTCCGGCGATAGAATTTTATTTGCAGGAAAGACTAAATTATACGGCAGAAGACTGCCTTCAGACAGTTTGTTCTCTAAATTAAAAGGGATCAAAGGCTCTGAAATCGAGTTGACTGTTTTTAGAAAATCGGAACAAAAGAAATTGAAGTTTAAAATCAAAAGAGATATTATTCCGATAAAAAGTGTCGATGCTTCTTTATTGATTGGAAATAACATTGGTTATATCAAAATAAATCGTTTTGCCGAAACTACTTTTAATGAGTTTAAAACAGGTTTAACGCGGTTAAAACAAAAAGGAATCCAGTCTCTTGTAGTAGATCTTCGCGACAATGGTGGCGGTTATATGGAAGAAGCTATTGCGATTGCTGATGAATTTTTAAAAGACAAACAACTGATTGTTTTTACCAAAAACAAAAACGGAACAACCGAAAAAACATTTGCTACAAAAGCCGGAAGTTTTGAAACCGGAAAAGTATATGTTTTAATTAATGAAAACAGTGCTTCGGCCAGCGAAATTTTAGCTGGAGCTATTCAGGATAACGATCGTGGTACTATTGTGGGCCGTCGTTCTTTTGGTAAAGGTTTAGTACAGCGCGAAATGGATTTTAACGACGGATCTGCAGTTCGTCTTACTGTCGCGAGATATTATACGCCAACCGGAAGGTCGATTCAAAAACCATATAAAAAAGGAAACGACGAATATTTTAAAGAATCAGAATCGCGAATTGCAACCGGCGAATTGTATGCAAAAGACAGCATAAAAGTAGCTGATTCGCTGAAATTTAAAACACCAAAAGGTAAAATTGTTTACGGTGGCGGTGGTATCGTTCCGGATGTTTTTGTTCCGATGGAAGCAGAACACGGAAATGAAAATGTGGCTTATTTGCTTCAAACCGGGATCGTAGGGCATTTTGTTTTTGAAGAATTAGATAAAAACAGGGATGCTTTTGCAGGACTTAAGTTTAATGAGTTTTTGACTCAAATGAAAAGTTCTGATGCTTATTTTAAGAAGTTTAAAAACTACATTTTAATGACTGGTTTAGATCTTAAATTAGATAAAACCAAAGCATTAGTAAACCGATATATTACTGCAGAATTTGCGCGTCAGCTGTATGGCGAAATGTATTATTATGACGTTATTTTAAAAGAGGACGCGATGATAAAAACAGTTTTGAATCCGAAGAAATAATTTTAAAAACCCGCATTTTATGAAAGAAGATGTAATTGTAACTGCCGAAATCGAACTTTTAACTGCTGTTAAAAACGCTGATATAGATGTTTTAGAAAAAATTCTTCATGATGATTTGCTTTTTAATCTGCCAGACGGCCAAACCATTACCAAAGAGTTTGATTTGAATACTTATCGTTCCGGGATTATGAAAATAGATTCTCTCGAAGCCTCGGATCAAATTATCAATATAATCGGCGATACGGCGGTTGTGGCTGTAACAATTTCATTAAAAGGAGCTTATGCAGGAACACCGGTAAACGGTGTTTTTAAGTACATCAGAGTCTGGAAAAAATTCGAAAACAATTTAAAAGTTATTGCTGGAAGCTGTACTCAGCTGGCATAAATTTTGAAAAGAAATTTAATAATAACATAAAACAAAGCTTCGTAACCTTGACTTACTTTGTGATTAAAACTCAAATATGAAAAATCTAAAAAAAATAAGTTTTCTTGTGCTTCTAATGGCTTTTGTAATCTCTTGTACAACTATGAAAAATGATACAAATGATGCGGTTTCAGGTAAAGTAGAATCTATAGAATCTGGAAAAGACGGTTACACAGCAAAAATTACTACAGATAAAAAAGAAGTATATTTTGCAGTAATTAGTATTGTAAACGTGGGCGGACCACAAAACTACAAACAATTAAAAATTGGTGACGTAGTTTCTGTAAAAGGAGAAAAATGGAAAACAGAGGAGGAAAATCATATTAAAGTGACAGAAATCGTTTCGGTTAAATAAAATAAAAACATAAAATTTTAAAACCATATAAGTTATATAAGTTCATTTAATTATGCGCAAAGCTAAAATGACCTTATATAACTTATATGGTTTATTTTTTAAGATGTTTTATCGAATGCTGTCGTGAGAGTGTGTTTGTGTGCCGTTATTCCATAAAGTAAGAATATCTGTTGCAACGGCAGCGCCGCTTCCTGCAGCGATTGCCAATTGACTTCTCCAGCCGGCTAAAGTTCCAATAACATAAATGCCATCAGTAACTTTATGATCTTCGTTTTTAAGCTGAATGCGTTGTTTTTCGGGTAATGCTTTTTTATGAGGTTCGATATATTGCATTAAACCTTCAATGTCAAAAGTATTCGCAGAACCAATTCCTACGACGATATTTTTTGTTTGGTATGAGTTTTTGTTTGTAGTAACAGTAAAATTAGGATAAGCACCTTCAACTTTAATTACTTTCTCATTTGCAATTTGCTCAATATGCGGATAAGTCACTGCTAAATCCTGCGTGCTTTCTGTTAATAATTCAGAGCCTAGTTTTCCTGGCGTTATGCCATAAGCATTGTAGAAAATTGCTTCCTGTAGAGAAGAATTCTTTTGATGTGTAAAAATCCCGATTTTTTTGTCGGTAACAAAAGCTTTATTTTTGGCAGATCCCAAAACTAAGGCACAAGACATGCCTGATACGCCTCCGCCGATAATTAAAACGTCAAACATATATTATCGACCGTTTGTTTTTTCTTCAATTCTTTTAGAAATTCTAAAAATCAAAAGAATCAATACGGCGCAAAACGAAGCTGCGATTCCAATAAAAGCTACCATACTATCACCTTGAAAAGGATTTGAAAAGTCTAATAGCGTAATATTAAAAACAATTAAAGCTAATGCTAAAAGCACTAAGATTGAAGTGAAGATTTTCATATTGGTTGTTTTGTTTGTCTAAAAATCAAAGCAGACTTTAATAAAAAATGTCTTAAAGTTGCATTTATAAGTTTAAATGGGGGTAAAAGTATAAAAATAAATGTTAGACAAACAAACCTTTAACATTAGCAGCGAATAATTTAACAGCAATTGCTAAAAGTATTACTCCAAATGTCTTGCGCACTACGCCAAGTCCGTTTTCACCAAGCAGAGTTTCAATCTTTTTTGATGATTTTAAAACGATATAAACCAATATAATATTAAGTAAGATTGCTATGACAATATTGATCGTATGAAATTGAGATCGAAGCGATAATAAGGTAGTCATAGTTCCGGCTCCGGCAATTAACGGAAAAGCCAGTGGCACGATAGAAGCAGATCCCGGTTCTTCATCACGATAAATCCTGATTCCTAAAATCATTTCTAATGCCAGAAAGAATAAAACAAAAGAACCTGCAACGGCAAATGAGTGTACATCGATACCAATAAGGTTCAGAAAACCTTCTCCAACAAAAAGAAAAAGAATCATAATCGCTCCTGCCACAATAGAAGCTTTTTCAGATTCAATATGTCCAACTTTTGCTCTTAGATTGACAATAATAGGAATTGAACCTACAATATCAATTACTGCAAAAAGCACCATACTTACTGTAACGATCTCTTTAAAGTCTATTTCTAACATACTGCTTTGATTTTAAGGATTTAAAAACTGCTGCAAAAGTAGTTAATAAAGTTAGGTGTTTTTTCGATAGATTGTATTTTTGTTATAAAAACACGTTTTAATGGTTTAAAAAGTGATATTTATAACAATTGCGCTTTTCTTTTACATATAGTAAAAAGTATGAAGAGTTTTACCGCAAAGCACGCAAAGTTAATTTGCAAGGTTCGCAAAGTTTTAATTGCTACTAGTATAATTTGAAAAATAATCTTTGCGAACCTTGCGTAAACCCTTGTGAACTTTGCGGTTAATATTTTAGAGTATTTTATCTGTTTTCTTTAACTATCTTTGCACTTTATAAATTAGAGTATTTTATATCATGTTTCAGTTAGGGAAAACTATTATTTCAGAAGATATTCTGGAAAAAGAATTTGTGTGCAACTTGTCTGCTTGTAAAGGGGCTTGTTGTGTTGATGGAGATGCGGGCGCGCCTTTAAATGAGGCTGAAACTAAAATCTTAGAAGAAATTTATCCAAAAGTGAAACCTTTTTTAAGAAAAGAAGGAATTGCTGCTATCGAAGCACAGGGAACCTGGGTAACCGGAACCGATGGTGATCTTGAAACACCGTTAATCGATAATAAAGATTGCGCTTATGTTATTTTTGATGGAAAAACTGCGCTTTGCGGAATCGAACAAGCGTATAACGAAGGAATTGTAGACTGGAAAAAACCGGTTTCTTGTCATTTGTATCCAATCCGCGTAAAAGACTTTACGGAATTTGCTGCGGTAAACTACGACAAATGGGATATTTGCGATGATGCCTGTTCTTTAGGAAAAGAATTAGAAGTTCCTGTTTACAAATTTGTAAAAGAAGCACTAATTAGACGTTTTGGAGCAGACTGGTATTTGGAACTTGAAAAAGTGGCCGAAGAGCTTAAAAATTCTTAAAATTTAAAGTGTGCTAAATACCTTTTTGCAAGGGCACATTTTAACTCAAAAAAATAAAGGTTTAACTCAAAAAAAACTTTTTAAAACAATTTAAAATTTCTTGCTTTTTATATTAAAAAGTCTATATTTTACGGGGCTTTAAGGTGTGATTGTTGTTTTTAAGCAATTCATTTACAGTAAATTAATTATTGTATGAAAAATGTTTCAAAAATTTAACGTTGTTAAAAACTACGCCAGATTGTGAATAAGTTTGACTTTTATTTTTGGCGTTAATTGACAATCTTTGTAGTCTATTGAATTAGCAAAAAATTCGATATAAAAATTAAATAAAAATTGCCATGTCTCAAGTAGAACCAATCTTACAAGAAAATAAAAATCGTTTCGTTATTTTTCCTATCAAACATCATGATATCTGGGAATGGTATAAAAAAATGGAAGCTAGTTTTTGGACAGCTGAAGAAATCGATTTGCACCAAGACTTGACAGATTGGAATAACAAACTTAATGACGACGAAAGATATTTCATTAAACACATTTTAGCATTCTTTGCAGCTTCTGACGGAATCGTGAATGAAAACCTTGCTGAGAACTTTGTAAACGAAGTTCAATATGCTGAGGCAAAATTCTTCTACGGTTTTCAAATTATGATGGAGAATATTCATAGTGAAACTTATTCACTATTAATTGATACTTACGTAAAAGACGAAGGCGAAAAAGCAGAATTGTTTAATGCTTTGGAAGTTTTTCCTGCAATTGCTAAAAAAGCAGAATGGGCTTTAAAATGGATCGAATCTGATTCATTTGCTGAAAGACTGATTGCTTTTGCAGCTGTTGAAGGGATTTTCTTCTCTGGTGCTTTCTGTTCAATTTATTGGTTGAAAAAACGTGGTTTAATGCCAGGTTTAACTTTCTCTAATGAGTTGATTTCTCGTGACGAAGGCGTGCATTGTGATTTTGCAGTTCACCTGCACAATCACCATTTGGTAAACAAAGTGCCAAAAGACAGAATCAAAGAAATTATTGTCGATGCTCTGGATATCGAAAGACAGTTTGTAACTGAGTCTCTTCCGGTAAGTTTAATTGGTATGAACGCTGCTCTGATGACACAATATTTAGAGTTCGTTGCTGATAGGCTTTTGGTCGAGTTAGGTTGCGAGCGTGTGTACGGATCAGCGAATCCATTCGATTTCATGGACATGATTTCTCTTCAGGGAAAAACTAATTTCTTTGAAAAACGTGTTGCCGAGTATCAAAAATCTGGTGTAATGAACACAGACAGCGATGCTCAAAAAATTTCATTTGACGCAGATTTTTAGAACAACAGCAAAATTAATTTAAGCCTATTTTATCTAAAGCTTAAATTGATATTTACAGAACATTTATTAGGTTAAATCTCTATCACCCAAATCGGAGATTTAATAGCAATTTTAACGGCTTTTCGGTTTGATTTACAAACTGGGAAAGGACAACTATTGAGAATTCTGTAATTCTCGAAAAATAATTTAAAAACACGCAATGTTTAAGTACTGGAATTCGTTTTCTAGTTACTTTCATTTTTTCCAATAACTAAAAAGGTAAGCTTATGTATGTAGTAAAAAGAGATGGCCACAGAGAGCCCGTAATGTTTGATAAGATTACAGAAAGAATCAAAAAATTGTGCTACGGCTTGAATGAGCTTGTAGATCCGGTAAAGGTAGCTATGAGAGTTATCGAAGGATTGTATGACGGAGTTTCGACTTCTGAGTTAGATAATCTTGCAGCAGAAACTGCAGCATCTATGACTATTGCTCATCCGGATTATGCACAATTGGCAGCTCGTGTGGCAATTTCAAATTTACATTCCAATACAAAAAAATCTTTCTCGGAAACGATGAAAGATATGTATCACTACGTAAATCCAAGAAATGGTCAGGATGCACCATTAATTGCTGATGACGTATTTAAAGTGATTCAGGAAAATGCTGCTTTTTTAGATTCTCATATCATCTACACAAGAGATTTTAATTACGATTACTTTGGTTTCAAAACCTTAGAGCGTTCTTATCTTCTAAAAATAAACGGGAAAATCGTAGAAAGACCACAACATATGTTGATGCGTGTTTCTGTTGGTATTCACTTAGACGATTTAAAATCGGTAATTGAAACTTACGATTTAATGTCTAAAAAGTTCTTTACGCACGCAACGCCAACGTTGTTTAATGCCGGAACTCCAAAACCACAAATGTCTTCTTGTTTCCTTTTGGCCATGCAGGATGATAGTATTGATGGTATTTATGATACACTAAAGCAAACAGCAAAAATCTCGCAATCAGCGGGAGGAATCGGACTTTCTATTCACAACGTTCGTGCAACCGGATCTTACATTCGCGGTACAAACGGAACTTCAAACGGAATTGTTCCGATGTTGAGAGTATTCAACGATACGGCTCGTTACGTAGATCAAGGTGGTGGAAAACGTAAAGGAAGTTTCGCAATTTATATTGAAACCTGGCATGCTGATATCTTCGAATTCCTTGATTTAAAGAAGAATACAGGAAAAGAAGAAATGCGTGCAAGAGATTTATTCTTTGCTATGTGGACATCAGATTTGTTCATGAAACGTGTTCAGGAAGATTCAACTTGGACTTTAATGTGTCCTAACGAATGTCCGGGGCTATATGATGTTTACGGAGATGAATTCGAAGCAATGTATACGGATTATGAATTTAGAGGGAAAGGAAGAAAAACAATCCGTGCTCGTGAGTTATGGGAGAAAATCCTTGAATCTCAAATCGAGACTGGAACGCCATATATGTTGTACAAAGATGCAGCAAACCGTAAATCGAACCACAAGAATTTAGGAACAATTCGTTCTTCAAACTTGTGTACAGAGATTATGGAGTTTACTTCTAAAGATGAAATTGCAGTTTGTAACCTGGCTTCTATTTCGTTACCAATGTTTATTGAAAACGGAAAATTCGATCACGAAGCACTTTACAATGTTACAAAACGTGTAACTCGTAACCTGAACAAAGTAATCGACAGAAACTATTATCCGGTACAAGAAGCAGAAAACTCTAACATGCGTCACCGTCCGGTAGGATTAGGAGTGCAAGGTTTAGCCGATGCTTTTATTATGTTGCGTATGCCTTTTACAAGTGATGAAGCTAAACAATTAAACCAGGAGATTTTCGAAACTTTATACTTCGCAGCTGTAACCGCTTCTATGGAAATGGCAAAAGAAGAAGGGCCATATTCTACATTTGAAGGTTCTCCAATGTCTAAAGGAGAATTCCAATACAATATGTGGGGAATGAAAGATGAAGAATTATCAGGCCGTTGGGACTGGGCTTCATTAAGAAAAGAAGTGGTTGAACACGGAGTTCGTAACTCATTATTGGTTGCGCCAATGCCAACTGCATCGACTTCTCAAATTCTTGGAAACAACGAAGCTTTTGAACCGTATACATCAAACATTTACACACGTCGTGTATTATCTGGAGAATTTATCGTAGTAAACAAACACTTACTGGAAGATTTAGTAAAATTAGGTTTGTGGAACGAAGATTTGAAACAAGAAATTATGCGTCATAACGGATCTGTTCAAAACATCAACGTGATTCCGCAAGACTTAAAAGACCTTTACAAAACAGTTTGGGAAATGTCGATGAAAGACATTATCGATATGTCTCGTCAAAGAGGATATTTTATTGACCAATCACAATCGTTAAACTTGTTCATGCAGGATGCAAACTATTCTAAACTAACGTCAATGCACTTCTACGCTTGGCAGTCAGGTTTAAAAACAGGAATGTATTACTTAAGAACAAAAGCGGCTGTAGATGCGATTAAATTCACATTAAACAACGATAAAAAAGAAGAAACACCAACATTAGTTGCAGAAACAGAAGCAATCAGCGTTGAGGATTATAAAGCTATGCTTTTAAAAGCTCAAGCAGCAGATCCTGAGGATTGTGAAATGTGTGGGTCTTAATTCTTTTTTAGAAGAAAGAAAATAGAATAAAGGAGAAAGATTTTATTCTTAATTTATAGAAAGCAGTTATTGTAATGATAGCTGCTTTTTTATTTTGTTTATTGGCTATGCTGATTATGATTGCCCAACACAAAATAAAACAATATCCTCAAAAAATCCTCGTTTTAATTAATACCAAAGACTTTTAAAACTTAGCACCTCAGAATCTTAGCGACTTAGCCTCTTTTAATTAAACCTTTAAAGAAAAGTCAAGTCTTATTATAATAATTTCTGAATTATGAAAAAAAGCAGTCTTTGGTCCCTTCGATTAGGTTTTTCTGGAAAACAAGCTGATAAAATTGAAAAGCTCGGATTAGAAAAATTTCTAAAACATTCCTATGATTCAAAATTTGACACAGAAATTCCAGCGTTTCTGCAAGATCAGCCTAAAACTGCTTTAGAGCTTAAGCAAGTTCGCGAATTAGTTAAAACCTCAGATCCTGAAACTAAAAAGGAAATTCAGAAAAAAGAAAATCAAGCAACCGCAGAACTCAAAAAATGGTGGATTGCCAAAATGCGTAATGACGAATTTCCACTCCGCGAGAATATGGTTTGTTTTTTGCACAATCATTTCGTTTCCACTTCTCAAAAAGTAAAAATCAATTACTGGATTTACCAGCATAATATGATTTTACGTGAAAATGCTTTTGGAAATTTTAAAGAATTAACGAAGCAGATTCTAAAATCGAATGCAATGGTGCGCTATCTTGATAATGGCGATAATAAAAAGGGTAAAATCAACGAAAACTTAAGCCGCGAGTTATTGGAATTATTCACTATCGGAATTGGGAATTATAGCGAAGATGATATTAAAAACGGAGCCAGAGCTTTGGCCGGTTTGAGTATTGGAGATGATGGTGCTGTTTACAGAAAAAATATTGAAGATAATAGTGATAAAACCTATTTCGGAAAAACCGGAAACTGGAAAGCAGATGACTTAGTCGATATTATTTTCGAACAGAAAAATATTCCGTATCTCATTACCAGAAAAATCCTGAAATGGTTTGTTTATGATAATCCGCCCGAAGATCTGGTGGTTTATTACGGAGATTATTTTCGGAAGCAAAAATTTGAAATCGAGCCTTTGCTGACAAAGATTTTTACAGAAGAATTTAAAAAAGAGAATTCGGGAAATAAAATTAAAAATCCGCTGGTTTACATTTTACAGCTTTGTAATGAATTGCAGATTGAAAATGTTGAGGATGCTGCAATTATGGCATTTATAAAACAACAGGGAATGGATTTGTATAATCAGGTTAATGTAAAAGGATGGGACGGGGGCAATTCATGGCTGACTTCTCAGATTTACCTCCAAAGAAACAATACATCCGATTTATTATGCAGCGGTAAAAGCCTCAACAGAAAGGTTTTGAAAACCATGGTAAACGGAGTCGAAAAAGAAAAATCAGAATATGAAAAAACTGCGGTAAAAGTCGTTTTTGATTCAAATGGAAATAACAAAACCATTATCTCTGAATTGTCAGACAGATTGTTATTTTCTGTCAGCAATTCGGCTCAAAAAGACATGGAAAATCTTTTGAAATATGATTTCGACCCAAAAGATCCTCACGCTGATTTTGCTGTAGTCAGAGTTTTCAATTATATCGCAAAACTGCCCGAATATCAATTAATCTAGAAAATAAGAATCATGAATAGAAGAGATTTTCTAACGTTAACAGGAACATTTACAGGCGGGATGCTTGTGCTGCCTGATTTTTTACACGCTTTTGGTTCACAGCCAAATTTAGTAATTGGCGAGCAATGTATAGTTTTTGTCCAGTTGAATGGAGGAAACGACGGTTTGAATACTTTTATTCCCTTTGAAGATCCGTTGTATTATGAATTGCGAACAAAAATTGCATTGAATAAAGATGCAGTTGTGGGAAAAAATAACGGAATGGCTTTTCATCCGTCGCTAAAAGATTTTGCTCAAATGCAGCAAAATGGTGATTTAACCGTGATTCAGAATGTGGGATATCCGGAACCGGTGCGTTCGCATTTTAGAAGTCAGGAAATCTGGCAGACGGCAGCCGATTCTAATAAATATATAAACGAAGGCTGGCTGGGCAGATATTTGGATTTGCAATGTAACGGGCATCAGGCAACGGCGGGAATCAATTTAGATTCGATTGATAATTTGGCTTTAAAAGGTACAGAACCCAATTTTATCACAGTAAAAGATCCGGATCGTTTTAAAGTAAAATCAAAAGAGGAAAATGTGACTTTGTCTAAAAATCCGCATTTGGATTTTGTTCGAAAAATAGCTAATTCGGTTACCGAAGGTTCAGATGAAATCCAGAAAGCGTTGGCAAAATCGAAAGCTGAAATCAGTTATCCTAAAACCGAATTATGTAAAAACCTGGAATGGATTGCGAGATTGATAAAAGGAAACTTAAATTCGAAAGTATATTACACTTCGCTTAACGGATTTGATACCCATGATAATCAGTTGTCAATTCACGAGCGAAAATTGACAGACTTAAACGACGCCTTATTCAGCTTTTATTCTGATTTAAAACAAGCGCAGTTGTTGCAGAATGTTACAGTTGTAGTTTTTTCAGAATTTGGGCGACGAGTAAAAGACAACGGAAGCGGGACAGATCACGGAACCGCAGCGCCAATGTTTATCATTGGAGGAAATAATAAAGGAACTATTTTAGGGAATAACCCAAATTTAGCAAGCTTAGACAATGGTGATTTAAAACACGAAATTGATTTTAGAAGTGTTTATGCCTCTTTGTTAAAAGAAAAAATGAATTTTGATTATTCTAAAATAGGGATTAAGAATATACCGGTCTCGGGATTGTTTACATAATCGCAATCTTGTCATTTCGACGAAGGAGAAATCTCCGTTAGAAACTCTACAAAGATTGGCGCTTTTGATTACGGAGTTACTTGCGGAGATTTCTCCTTCGTCGAAATGACAAACAAACCGAATTTTGCTGGTAAATCATCTTCGAAATACTATTTAAATAAAGAAAACCTTAGAACCTTAGCACCTCAGTCCCGAAGTTTCGGGATACCACCTCAAAAAAACCAATTGTAAATATCTCATTTTAAGCTGATATTTTTATATTATCATACAAAACCTGCTAAATTTGTTAAGAAATCCTTTTTTGTTTCACAAAATGCAATATTTTTTTTGGTGCGGTAAAAATAATTTATACATTCGCAGAGAATTTACAAAATAACACAAACAAAATGGCAGCAAACCGTTTTTATTTTAGCAACAATTTTTATTTCTTCTTTAGTAGAAGTCAGGATTGTGCTATGGTTATTTGAAAAATATTTTAAGACAAATAAAACTAATATACAATCCTGATGCAAATCAGGATTTTTTTTTGAATATATGACAACGAAAATTGCAATACAAGGTATAAAAGGTTCTTTTCATCATCAGGTTGTGAAAGAGTATTTCTCTGAAAATGTGGCTATTGATGAGTGTTTGTCTTTTGAAGAATTAGTCGACAGCCTTCTTTCTGGAAAATCAGATCAGGCAGTTATGGCGATTGAAAATTCGATTGCAGGGCCAATTATTCCAAATTATGCTTTGATTGACAAGAATAATTTACACATTATTGGAGAGCATTATTTGAGCATTCACCAAAATTTAATGACTTTAAAAGGTCAGAAAATTGAGGACATAAAAGAAGTTCATTCGCACCCGATGGCGCTTTTGCAATGTATGGATTTCCTAAAGCAATATCCAAATATCAAATTGGTTGAGGATAAAGATACGGCCGAAACAGCAAGAAGAATTCAGGAAAAACAATTAACCGGAATTGCAGCAATAGGAAGTAAGGTAGCTTCAGAAATGTATGATCTAGAAATCATTGCGCCGGAAATTCAAACGATCAAAAACAATATGACCCGTTTTGTGATTATCAAAAAGCAAAATTCATTTTTGCCGGAAAACGAAATCAACAGAGCTTCAATCAAATTTGAATTAGATCACAAAAGAGGAAGCTTAGCAGCAGTTTTAAACGTAATGAGCGACTGCAAACTGAATTTGACAAAAATTCAGTCACTTCCAAAAATTGAAACACCTTGGAAATATTCATTTTTCGTAGATGTAACATTCGAGAAATATGAAGATTTTGCAAAAGCCAAAACGTTATTAAATATAATGGCAGAATATTTTAAAGTGTTGGGAGAATATAAAAACACGAAACCTTTGAGTCAGTCTTAAATATTAGTCTTAAAGTTATAAAGTCAAAATAGAAAGTTAAAAAGAGCCTAAAGCTTACAGCTTAAAGCCTAAAGCACAAAAAAAATGATTACAACAGCAAAAAGATTAGATACAGTTGAAGAATACTACTTCTCATCTAAATTGAGAGAAGTTCGTCAACTGCAGTCTGAAGGAAAATCAATCATCAATATGGGAATTGGAAGTCCAGATTTGAGTCCGTCGAAAGCAGTAATTGAAGCAGTCGCTGCAGCAATTCAAGATGAAAACGGGCATGGTTATCAAAGCTATCAGGGATTACCGGAATTGAGAAAAGGGATGGCAGATTTTTATCAGAATCAGTTTGGTGTTGAATTAAATCCGAATAATGAAATTTTGCCTTTGATGGGTTCGAAAGAAGGAATTATGCACATTTCGCTAGCCTTTTTAAATGAAGGCGATCACGTGTTGATTCCCAATCCGGGTTATCCAACATATACTTCGGTAACCAATTTGGTTCAGGCAGTTCCGGTTTATTATGATTTGAAAGAAGAAAATGGCTGGGAACCGGATTTTGAAGCTTTAGAAAAATTAGAGCTGGAGAAAGTAAAAATTATGTGGCTGGGTTATCCGCACATGCCGACTGGAGCAAGAGGAAGTTTAGCGTTATTTGAAAAATTGGTTGCTTTTGCTAAAAAACACAACATATTATTGATCAACGACAATCCGTATAGTTTTGTTTTGAATGATAACCCGATGAGTTTATTGCAGGTTGAAGGCGCAAAAGATGTTGCTTTAGAATTGAACTCTTTAAGTAAAACGTTCAATATGGCCGGCTGGAGAGTGGGAATGGTTTTAGGAAATCCTGAAATTATCGATGCGGTTCTAAAAGTAAAAAGCAACATGGACAGCGGAATGTTTTACGGAATCCAGAAAGGGGCAGTTGCAGCGTTAAACTGTGATAAATCCTGGTTCGAAGACCAAAACAAAATTTACAGACGCCGTAGAGAATTAACGGAAAAATTAGCAGAAAAATTAGGCTGTAAAGTTTATAAAGAAGGAGTTGGCCTTTTTGTCTGGGCCAAACTTCCGGAGGGAATTGAATCATCAGAAAAGTTCATTGACAAAATATTATACGAGAAACATATTTTCATCACGCCGGGAACAATCTTCGGAAGCAATGGTGAAGGTTATATTAGATTCTCGTTGTGTGTGAAAGAAGAAAAAGTACAAGAAGCGATAGATCGATTTTAAAAATTTTAGATTTTAGTCCCGAAGCCTCGGGATAGATTTCAGATTTTTTGCCACAGTTTGTCATTTCGACGAAGGAGAAATCTCCGTAAGAAACTCGACAAAGATTGGAATTTGGAATTTTAAAAGTTGAAATTTTTAGAAGCTATGCTTCAAATAAAAAGAATTATGAAAGTATACGTAATAGGAATAGGATTAATAGGCGGTTCGATGGTGCTGGACATCAAAGACCAACATCCTGACGCAACTATTTTTGGGATAGATAATAACGAAAAGCATTTGCAGGAAGCAATTGATTTAGGTGTTATCGACCAGGCAGGAAGCGTTGAAGATTTAGCAGAGGCCGACTTTGTAATTGTTTCGGTTCCGGTAGATGTGGCGCTGACGGTTTTGCCTAAAGTTCTGGATTCGGTTGGAGATAAAACAATTGTTTTTGAAGTTGGGTCGACTAAAAAACCAATTTGTGAAG
Source organism: Flavobacterium johnsoniae (assembly GCF_001879205.1). GTDB lineage: Bacteria > Bacteroidota > Bacteroidia > Flavobacteriales > Flavobacteriaceae > Flavobacterium > Flavobacterium johnsoniae_A. The sequence continues at coordinate 354,697 of NZ_MLFK01000002.1, read as the reverse complement.
CAGTAGCAAGTCATCCAAAAAGAAGAAATTTTATCGCTACCCATCCAATAGCAGGAACGGAGTTTTCAGGACCTTCGGCGGCGATAAGAGGTTTGTTTAAAGGAAAGACAAACATTATTTGCGAAGTGGAAAAAACCACTTTTAAATTGCAGGAAAAGGCTTTGAAGCTTTTTAGCGAAATCGGAATGAGAATTCGATATATGGACCCGATTTCACACGACAAGCACATCGCTTACGTTTCGCATCTCTCGCACATTAGTTCGTTTATGCTGGGGAAAACGGTAATGAATAAGGAAAAAGACGAACAGGATATTTTTGATATGGCGGGAAGTGGATTTGAAAGCACGGTTCGTTTAGCAAAAAGCTCTCCCGCAATGTGGACGCCGATTTTTAAGCAGAACAAAGAACACGTTCTGGAAACATTAGAAGAATACATTTCAAATCTCAGTCGGTTTAGAGATTTGTTAAAAGATGAAAATTACAATGCCATTTTTGAAGAAATGGAAAGCACAAATAAGATTAAGGAAATATTAAACGGATTAACAATTAAAAAGTAAACTATAATAAAAATGGAAAATAAGAAAGAAATGAGAAAGTGGTTAGAAGATTTCAATTTAAATCACCCACTTGTGATAGCTGGACCTTGTAGTGCAGAAACGGAAGATCAAGTATTGAAAATTGCTCACGAATTAAAAGATTCAAAAGTTAGTGTATTCAGAGCAGGAATCTGGAAACCAAGAACGCGTCCGGGAGGATTTGAAGGTGTTGGAGAAATTGGTTTAAAATGGTTACAAAAAGCAAAAGCTGAAACTGGTTTATTAATGGGTACTGAAGTGGCAACTGCAGCGCACTGTAAACTAGCTTTAGAACACGATATCGACGTTTTATGGGTTGGTGCCCGTACAACTGCAAACCCTTTCGCAGTTCAGGAAATTGCTGATACTTTAAAAGGAACTGATAAAATCGTTTTGGTTAAAAACCCTGTAAACCCGGATTTAGCTTTATGGTTAGGTGGTGTTGAGCGTTTACACATGGCTGGAATCGAGAAATTAGGAGTTATTCACAGAGGTTTCTCTACTTACGAAAAAACAAAATACAGAAATATTCCAGAATGGCAGATCGCTATCGAACTACAAAATAAATTCCCTGATTTACCATTAATCATCGACCCATCTCACATAACAGGAGATCGTAAAATGATTTTTGAAGTAACGCAAGAGGCTTTAGATTTGAACTACGATGGTATGATTATCGAAACGCACTACGATCCGGATAACGCTTGGTCTGATGCTGCACAGCAAGTTACACCAGATTCTTTGAAACAAATCATTAAAGATTTGACTATCAGAAAAACGGATGATACTACAGATGAGTACAGTTCAAAAATGACAAAATTAAGAGCTAACATCGACGTTCTTGATGCTAACTTGTTAGAGTTGTTAGGAAAACGTATGAAAGTAGCTGACGAAATTGGTCAGGTGAAAAAAGATGCAAACGTTGCAATTCTTCAAAACAACCGTTGGAACGAAATCTTAGGAAAAATGATTTTGGAAGGTGAGAAAAAAGGTCTTACTGAAGAGTTTGTTTTGAGAATGTTCAAAGCAATCCACCAGGAAAGTATTGGTCACCAGGAGAAAATTTTCAACGCATAATTTTTGCTGAACGATATAAGTAATATAAGATAATTGAAGTTTTTATACACTTTGACTTTTCTTATATCACAACATTAAACTTAGATTGTTTTTTTTAAAATCCCCGTCGCTTTGAGAAAAGTGGCAGGGATTTTGTTTTAGTTTAAAATCGGATTGAAATGAGATTAGAGGTTAAAATTCGTTTTATAACCATGTGTTTATATTTCATCAATGCCTTATATGGTTTAAATTATTCATTTATCTTTGCGAAACATTAAAGTTTGAATCTATCCCGAGGCTTCGGGACTAAAATCAGAAATCTAAATCAACAATTTGAATTGAATGACAGGACTCGTATATAAATCTACAGGAAGCTGGTATACTGTAAAATCTGAAAAAGGTGATTTTATAGAATGCCGTATGAAGGGGAAATTTAGGATGAAAGGTATTAAAAGTACCAATCCTATTGCTGTAGGCGATATTGTCGATTATGAATTAGAGGAAACTTCGGATACCTTAACCGGAACAATTCATAAAATTCACGAAAGAAAAAACTACATCGTTCGTAAATCGGTTAACTTATCTAAACAGATTCACATTATTGCTTCTAATATCGATCAGGTTTTTTTATTGATTACGATTGATAATCCGCCAACGACTACGAGTTTTATAGATCGTTTTCTGGTTACCGCAGAAGCATACGGAATTGAAGCAGTTTTGATTTTCAACAAAATCGATACACTTAACGAGCAGACTTTAGACGATCAGCTTTATTTACAGCATATTTATACCGAAATTGGATATAAATGTCTTCGCATTTCTTCAACAGAAAATAAAGGTGTTGACAAATTAAAAGAAATGATGGTGGGAAAAGTAAGTATGTTTTCTGGACATTCCGGAGTTGGGAAATCAACTTTGGTAAATGCCATGGAGCCAAGTTTACATTTAAAAACCTCTGTCATTTCAGAACAAAGCAAACAAGGGCAGCATACTACCACTTTTGCTGAAATGTATGATTTGTCTTTTGATGCCCGAATTATTGATACGCCGGGAATAAAAGGTTTCGGAATTGTAGATATGGAACCTACAGAAATAAGCGGGTATTTTCCAGAGTTTTTCAAACTGAAAGATCAATGTAAGTTTAACAATTGTTTACATAAAGAAGAACCACATTGCGCTATAAAAGCAGCTTTAGAAAAAGACGAGATCGCCTGGTCGCGTTACAATAGCTATCTTAAAATCCTGGAAGGCGATGACGAACATTATCGCACCGATATTTATGGAGAAGATAGGGCCGCGAGCGATGAAACGAGAAAGTAAGAAATAAGAAATAATAAATCCCATTCTTTAAATTTCAAATCCAAGATAATCGCCAATTTGCACTTGTAGAGCTGCATTGCCATGCAGCTAACATTCATAAATAAAATCCAAATAATCCTTTAATCTGTGGCTTAAAACCACATGCCAACAAAATGAAAGTAGTTATCCAAAGAGTTTCTCAAGCTTCTGTAACAGTAGATGAAAAAATCACTGCCGAAATTCAAAAAGGCTTATTGATTTTAGTTGGAATTGAAGATGCGGATACTCAGGAAGATATTGACTGGCTTTCTGGAAAAATTATTAAAATGAGAATTTTTGGTGATGAAAATGATGTCATGAACTGCTCGCTTCAAGATGTTGACGGTGATATTATTGTCGTTTCTCAATTTACACTCCATGCTTCTACTAAGAAAGGAAACCGTCCTTCTTACATAAAAGCTTCAAAACCAGAGTTTGCAATTCCTATGTACGAGAACTTTGTAAAAACTTTAGAAAAAGAGTTTAATAAAAAAGTACAAACCGGAATTTTTGGTGCCGATATGAAAGTCAATCTCTTAAATGACGGACCGGTTACTATTGTCATGGACAGCAAAAACAGGGAGTAAAAAAACTCTTCTACAAATGTTAACGTTTTCTAAAAATAATATATATTTGGCGAAATTACTTACTAATGAAAAGCCAGGTTTTTACGTTATTTTTTCTCCTATTTTCCCTTTTCTCTTCTGCTCAAAAAAGCGAATATTCCATTCTTACCATTGCCGATAGTCTTAAAGAAAATGCAAATGCCGTTGTTCGTTTAGACCAAACGGATATTGTTATTACTTCTCAGCGAAGCATGAATATCAAAACACAGAGAGTAGTAACGGTTTTGAATGAAAAAGGAAACAAAACAGTTGGAGCTGTTGAAAGTTACACTAAAAGAAAGTCTGTAAAAAATATTGAGGCAGTTGTTTATGATGCTTTCGGTAATGAAATAAAAAAAATTAGACGAAAAGATTTTAAAGATATAAGTGCCGCAGATGGTGCTACACTCGCTTCTGATGGCAGATATATTTATTTAGATTATACTCCAATATCCTATCCTTACACAATCGTGTATAACTGCGAAACAGAAACTTCAAATACTGCTTTTATTCCACGATGGTATCCTGTAGAAAACTATTTTTTAAGTGTTGAAAAAACTATTTTAAATGTCAAATTCCCGAATAATCTTGGGTTTAGAAAAAAAGAAAGTCTGCTTTCTGTTTTTGATATCAAAAAGACTCAGGATACAGATACCCAGCTTTCTTATACCGCATCAAATATTGTAGCACAGAAAGCAGAAGATTACAGTCCGGCATTTAAAGAGTTGTATCCAAAAGTAGCAATGAGTCTGGAATACTTTAATCTTGAAGGTGTTGACGGAAATGCAAAAGACTGGAAAGAATATGGGAAATGGTTCTCAAATAAAATTTTAACCGAAACTACGATACTTCCTGAAGAAACTAAAACTAAAATTAAAGAATTAGCAGGCAAGGAAACGGATCCTATTAAAAAAGCAAAAATTGTTTATCGATATGTACAGGAGAAATCCAGATATGTGAGTATTCAATTAGGAATAGGAGGATTTAAACCTATGCTGGCGACAGATGTTGATCGTTTAGGATATGGAGATTGTAAAGCGCTTTCTAATTATACAAGGGCACTTTTAGACGTTGTAGGTGTACCATCCTATTATACAGAATTATATGGCGATCGCGATTTGGTTGATATTGATGAAGATTTTTTTTCCATAGAAGGTAATCATGCCATTCTATGCGTTCCGGATAAAGATAAATATGTTTTTTTAGAATGTACCAGTCAGGACGATCCTTTTGGTTATCAGGCCAACTTTACAGATAATAGAAAAGTTATTGTAATTAAACCGGAAGGAGGAGAAATAATCAGAACAAAAATTTATGAGCCAAAGAGTAATACCCAATTCAGTAAGGGATCTTACTCTATAGATGAAAATGGATCTTTTTCAGGTAAAATAAATATTGTTTCAGAAGGTTCGCAGTATGGAAATAAACAAAGAGTTGAGAAGTTTCTGCCAACAGAAAAAGAAGCTTATTACAAAAAATACTGGGACAACATCAATAATCTAAAACTGGGTAAAATAACTTTTGCTAATGATAAAGAAAATATTCGTTTTGCCGAAGATGTTCAATTAAGCGCTGTAGATTATGGAGCAGTTACGGGAGCAAAAATGATTTTTACGGTAGATGCTTTCAATCAATCTTCAGAAAATGTAAGACGAATTAGAAATCGCAAAAATCCATTTCAAATTCAGCGAGGGTATTTAGATACTGATGAAATTGAGATTAATCTGCCAGCAGGATTTTCAATTGAATTTCTTCCTCAAAATTTTGAATTGAAAGGGAAATTTGGAGAATATAAAACAGAAATCATTAAAAAAGACAATAACAAACTGCTTTATAAACGCTCTATGTTTGTTAATAAAGGGAAATATTCAAACAAAGAATACGATGAATACCGCCTCTTTATTGAACAAATCAACAGAAATGATAACGCCAAAATTATATTAAATAAAAACTAACCAAAACCAGAAATCAAAACCAATGAAATTAATCAATTTTTTCAGCTTATTATTACTCTTCGTTGTTTCAGAAATGACGGCGCAAGAATTTAAATTAGGAAAAGTATCAATTGCAGAACTGGAGCAAAAAGTGCATCCCAAAGACTCATCTGCAGCAGCGGCTATCTTGTATAGAAAAGGTGAATCGAGAATTGAATACGATCAAAATGACGGATTCGTTGTTTTGACCGATGTTGAAACGAGAATCAAAATTTATAAAAAAGAAGGGTACGACTGGGCTAATCAGGAAGTGTGGTATTATAATACTAATAATCTAAAGGAAAAAGTATTTTTTGCAGATGCGGTTACTTATAATTTAGTGAATGGTAAAATTGAGAAAACAAAGTTGAAAAGTGACGGAATTTTTGATGAAGTGATTAGTAAATACAGAGGGCAGAAGAAAATGACAATGCCAAATGTAAAAGAAGGATCTGTAATTGAATTTAGATACACCATAAGATGTTCGAGTGACAGAGTTATTAGAGAATGGGATTTTCAGACCAGTATTCCTGTAAATTATTCTGAATTCTCAACGTATATTCCAGAATATTATGTTTTTAATTCAAGACAAAAAGGGTATCTTTTTCCTAAAGTAACCACGGTTAAAAATCCAAAATCGATAATTTTTAATATTAAAGAAAGAAGCAGTGGCTATGGCTCTACACCTACTGCTTTTTCAACAGAAAAACATGATTATATAGAGAACAAAACCACTTTTATTGCCACAGATTTACCGGCAATGAAAGATGAAGCTTTTGTAAATAATATAGACAATTATACAGCATCAGTTTCGTATGAATTATCATTGACAAAATTTCCAAATTCTCAAATGAAAGAATACTCTACAGATTGGAATTCTGTTGTAAAAACAATTTATGAATATGATGATTTTGGATCTGAATTAAATAAAACGGGATATTTTGAAGACGATATAAACAATTTGCTTAAAGGAATTACAAAACCGGAAGAAAAAATATGGCTTATTTTAAACCACGTAAAATCAAATGTAAAATGGAACGGTTATACAGGTTATAGCTGCGATAGTGGGGTTAAAAAAGCATACAAGGAAAAAACAGGAAACATCGCCGATATCAATTTAATGCTTACTGCAATGCTTCGTTATGCTGGTTTGACAGCAAATCCGGTATTGGTAAGTACACGTTCAAACGGAATAGCCTTGTTTCCAAACAGAAATGCATTTAATTATGTAATCGCAGCCGTTGAAACACCGGAAGGAAATATTTTAATTGACGCAAGTGATAAATTTTCAACTCCAAATATTTTGCCTATAAGAGCTCTAAACTGGTCAGGAAGATTAATACGCAAAGATGGGACGTCGCAAGAAATAGATTTGATGCCAAGTAAACCATCTAATGATAATGTTTTTATGAATTATAGCATTGATCCGCAAGGAAAAGTTTCTGGAAAAACAAGAAGACAATGTACGGATTATAATGCCATGATTACCAGAGGGAATATGAGCAGTTTAAAAGAAGAAGAGTATCTGGAAAAACTTGAAAATGACTATAATAAAATAGAAATCAGCGAATATGCCAGAACAAACGAAAAGGAAATTTTAATGCCAACGCTGGAATCGTATTCGTTTACTGGAAACTTGTGCGAAGTAATTGGAGAAAAAATATACGTAAATCCGATGTTGTTTTTTACAAACGACAAAAATCCATTTAAACAGGAAGTTCGCGAATATCCTGTAGACTTTAGTTATCCGTATGTAGATAAATTTAACATCACTATTCAAATTCCTGATGGTTATGCGGTTGAAACATTACCGGCTCCTGCAGCATTAGTAATGGAAGAAAATCTGGGAACTTTTAAATACAATATTGCGGCAAGTGGCAATGTTTTGCAATTGGCTATTTTGCATCAGATTAATGATGCAATTGTCAGCACTGAAAAGTACGAAATGCTAAAAGAATACTATAAGGCAATGGTAGCGAAAGAAACAGAGAAAATAGTTTTAAAAAGAATCTAATCAAATGAAAATTTTAAGTTCTGTATTCATACTGTTTTTTCTTTTTATCGCAAAAGTTCAATCCCAAAATTACGAATTAGGAAAAGTAACTATTGCAGAACTTGAAGAGAAAGTACATCCTAAAGACAGCAGCGCACCCGCTGTTGTCTTGTTTAGAAAAGGGAGAACCTTTTTTAGCTATAACAGAGACGTTGGTTTTTCTGCCAATCATGTCTGCGAAATCAAAATCAAAATTTACAAAAAAGAAGGGCTCAAATGGGCCAATCAAAAAGTTCAGTTTTATATTGGATATGAAAACCTAAACGAAGACAGACTACAGTTTCAGGATGCCATTACATACAATCTCGAAAAAGGAGCAATTGTAAAAACTAAGCTTGAAAATCAAGGGGCATTCAAACAGAAAATCAATGAATACTGGAAAGAAAAAGCCATTACATTACCTAATGTAAAAGTGGGTTCTATTATCGAATATAAATACATATTGAGATCTGAAAATCTTGTAAAATTTCCTGACTTTGATATTCAATACGAAATACCGGTAAACTATTTCTATTATAAAGCTGAAATACCGGAATTCTACATTTATAAACCCATCTTAACTGGAGGTATTCCACTGGAAACAGAATCTAAATTCTCTACGGGCAGTACAACTTTCGATAATGAACACGGTAAAAGCACCTCATTTACATATCGACAAATTGAAGCCTTTTACTCCGGAAAAAATATTCCCGCGTTAATCGAGGAACCTTATGTAAATAATATTGAAAATTACAGAGGAAGAATCATTCACGAACTCGAAAGAGTAAGAATGCCGGAACAGCCTGTAAAAGATTATGCTTTGACTTGGGAAGGAGTTGCGAAAACCATTTACAAAGATGACAGCTTTGGAAAACAGCTTAATGAAAAGAGTTTTTTAGTAGAAGATGTTAAGCGTTTAATAGGGAATGTCACTTCTTTAAGCGAAAGATTGAATCTTGTTTTTGCCTATGTACAAAACAAAATGAACTGGAATGGAAGCAGAAGTTATTATACGGATAAAGGTATTATAAAAGCCTATTCAGAACAAGCAGGAAATGTTGCCGAAATTAATTTTATTTTAATCAATATGCTACGATTGGCTGGGGTTGAAGCAAATCCGGTTTTAGTAAGTACAATCGAAAACGGACAAGCTGTTTACCCAACCAGAACGGGATTTAATTATGTAATTGCAGCAGCCGAAATAGACGGTAAGCAAATTTTGCTCGACGCAACTCATAAATATACAACTCCCAATATTCTGCCTCTAAATGTCCTGAATTGGAAAGGCAGATTGATAAAAAATGACGGAACCTCAATAGAAATTGATTTAGATCCTTTAAATCCATCTAAAGAGAACTTTAATATCATGGTTAAAATAGATCGCGAAGGAAAAATGAACGGCCAGGTTAGAATCATGAGAACAGATTATGATGCGTATCAATTTAGAGTAGAAAATAGCGAAAAAAGCCAAGACAATTATCTGGAGAAGCTGGAAGGACAGTTAGGCAATTTAAATATTTCAAATTATCGTACCGAGAATCAAAAATCAAACTTAAAAGATCCTTTAGTAGAAACCTTTTCTTTTACATCAAATAATCAATCCGATATTATTGGCGGAAAAATTTTTATAAATCCTTTGTTGTTTTTTACAAAAAGTAAAAACCCATTTAATCAGGAACAAAGGTTAATGCCTGTCTATTTTGGATATAAAAATCAAGAGAAATACAACATCAATATTGAAGTTCCAGAAGGCTTTGCGATAGAATCTCTGCCTACACCAGTAAAAATTTCCTCGGAAGATAAAGCCATACTTTACACAATTAATTTTTTTGCCGAAGGAAACAAAATTCAAATTAGCAGCACAAAAGAGATTAACAGTAGTATTTTTGCAACAGATCAATATGGCGGGCTGAAAGATCTTTTTCAGAAGGTAATTGCCAGTCAAAATGAAAAAATTGTACTTAAAAAATATAATCATGGATTTGAAAAATGCACAACTAGACGTTGATACCTGGATAAAAGAACATGGAGTTCGTTACTTTAACGAGTTAACTAATATGGCACAGCTTACAGAAGAAGTAGGAGAAGTTGCCAGAATTATTGCGCGCCGTTACGGAGAACAATCAGAAAAAGAAAGCGATAAAAACAAAGATTTAGGCGAAGAACTAGCCGATGTTGTTTTTGTGGTTTTATGCTTGGCCAACCAAACAGGAATCGATTTGCAGGCTGCTTTTGATAAAAAAATGGACTTAAAATCGGTTAGAGATAAAGATCGTCACAAAAACAACGATAAATTGAAATAATTGTGAAATTTCAGCCCGAATTTTGATTTACGGGCGAGGAGTGGTAAATTGCGTGCCTGGATTATGTTACTCATAATTCGCAACTCATAACTAATATCATGAATTTAAAATTAAGCACGAATCCGCAATTCACAATTGATGATTCGCAACTAAATATCACAGGTTCTAAAAGCGAAACGAACCGTTTATTATTACTTAAAGCTTTATTTCCAAATATTACATTGGCTAATACTTCAAACTCTGACGACAGCGAAGTAATGCAGAAAGCCTTAATTGGCAATGACGAAATCGTAGACATTCACCATGCCGGAACTGCAATGCGTTTCCTGACGGCTTATTTCGCTGTAAACGAAGGCAGAGAAGTTGTCATGACAGGTTCAAGCAGAATGCAGGAACGACCAATTAAAATTTTAGTAGAAGCTTTAGCTCAATTAGGGGTTGAAATCTCTTATGAAAAAGAAGAAGGTTATCCGCCAATAAGAATTAAAGGAAAAAAAGTTACTGCTTCAAAAGTAACTTTGGCAGCAAATGTAAGCAGTCAGTATATTTCGGCTCTATTATTAGTAGCTTCAAAATTAGAAAATGGTTTAGAACTTACTCTGGAAGGAGAAATTACTTCAATTCCGTATATCAAAATGACTTTAGCTTTGCTGAATGATTTAGATATTCAAACCAGTTTTGAAGGAAATGTAATTAAAGTCTATCCTAAAGATGAAGTAGAAACAAAAGAAATGATCGTAGAATCAGATTGGAGTTCTGCTTCGTATTTCTTTAGTCTTGTGGCTTTGGCCGATGCAGCAAAAATTACCTTAAGCAGTTATAAAGAAAATAGTCTGCAGGGAGATTCCGAATTAGTTTCTCTTTATGAAAAAATGGGTGTGAAAACTACTTTCCAAAACAATAAAATGACTTTGGAAAAACAAGTTGGTTTTAAATATGAAGATGTAAATTTTGAATTAAACAATACACCGGATATTGCACAGACAATTGTAGTAACTTGTTTAGGTTTAGGAATTGGGTGCCACTTAACAGGTCTTCATACTTTAAAAATCAAAGAAACTGACAGGCTGGAAGCATTGCGAATTGAGCTTACAAAGTTAGGTGCTAATATTTCGGTAACCAATGACAGCTTAACTTTAGAGCGTTCTGGAAATATTAATCACGATGTACACATTGCAACCTACAACGATCACCGTATGGCAATGGCTTTTGCACCTCTTGCCATAAAAGTTCCAATTATTATTGATGATGCCGAAGTAGTTTCCAAATCGTATCCGGATTTCTGGAACGATTTAAAAGCTTTAAACTTCCAGGTTTCAGAATTGTAAAGGGTTTAAACCATATAAGTTATATAAGTTCATTTAAATAAAAATGAGCATAATTGAAAACCTCCAGCTAAAAACTGGAGGTTTTTGTTTTTTAATAAAAAATCCAGTTAATAGGAACTTATATAACTTATATGTTAAAAAAAACATTTTTAATGGTTGCTAAAACCTCAGTAAATCAACGACTTTTGAAAATAAACGTCAAAACACTTGACAACGCCTATCTCACAATCGTATATTTGCAGGCGATTTAAAATTTTAGATAAAAAAGTCTAAGATTGATATTTTAAAATCTAACTTCAAATATGAAATTATCACACTTCAATTTCAATTTACCGAAAGAACTTTTAGCTGAATTCCCGGCAGAAAATAGAGATGAATCTCGTTTAATGGTAATTGACCGTCAAAAACAAACTATAGAACATAAAATGTTTAAAGATGTTATCAACTATTTTGATGACGGAGACGTTTTAATTCTTAACAATACAAAAGTTTTTCCTGCTCGTTTGTATGGAAACAAAGAAAAAACTGGAGCAAGAATTGAAGTTTTTTTATTAAGAGAATTAAATTCTGAGCAGCGTCTTTGGGACGTTTTAGTAGATCCGGCTAGAAAAATCCGTATCGGTAATAAACTTTATTTTGGTGACGACGACTCGTTAGTTGCTGAGGTAATTGACAATACAACATCTCGTGGTAGAACTTTACGTTTCTTATACGACGGTTCTTATGAAGAATTCAGAAACAAATTGACAGAACTTGGAGAAACGCCAATTCCTAAATACATCAACAGGGAAGTTACTGCTGAAGATGCTGAAAGATACCAGACAATTTACGCAAAAGAAGAAGGAGCTGTAGCAGCACCAACTGCTGGTTTGCACTTTTCGAAACACCTTTTGAAAAAATTAGAAATCAAAGGAGTAAATTTTGCTGAGGTTACACTTCACGTTGGTTTAGGAACTTTCAATCCAGTTGAGGTTGAAGACTTATCTAAGCACAAAATGGATTCTGAAGAATTGATCATCAATCAACAAGCTTGTGATATTGTTAACGAAGCAAAAGGAAAGAAAAAACGTATTTGTGCTGTTGGAACAACTTCTATGCGTGCAATCGAAAGTTCTGTTTCTTCTGCAAATACACTAAATCCTTACGAAGGGTGGACAAATAAATTTATTTTTCCTCCACACGATTTTAGTATTGCAAATTGTATGATTACTAATTTCCACACACCAAAATCAACATTACTAATGATGATTTCTGCTTTCTGTGGTCACGATTTAATGAAAAAAGCATATGACGAAGCAATCAAAGAAGGATATAAATTCTATTCTTACGGAGATGCGATGTTAATTCTATAATTAGAGTTTATCATATAAAGAGACCCGACAAGTTTTTAAAACCTGTCGGGTTTTCTATTTTTAATGGTTTTGTTTCAAATTTCAGGTTTCAAGTTAGTTCTGCAGTTTAACCGCAAAGTTCGTAAGGATTTTTTGCTCAGTTTGTATTTGCCAAGTGCTAAAGAACGCAAAGCTTTGCGAACTTTGCGGTTAAACACACAAAGCATGTCAACATGAAACATGAAACATGAAACAAAAAAAACAATAATCGAAATTTTTGTTATTTTTACGATTCAAAATAAACACAATGACTTTTCAAAATACACGCGAATTCGCGAAACAACTTGATGCTCAAGATGCATTAAATCATTATCAAAACGAATTTATTTTTCCAAAAGTGAATGACAAACGAGTTATTTATTTTACGGGAAATTCTTTAGGATTACAGCCAAAAAACACCAAAGCTTATGTAGACGAAGTAATGAACGACTGGGCGGAATTGGCTGTTGAAGGTCATTTTTATGCACAAAAACCCTGGTGGGATTATCAGGAAAGATTTGCAGAACCGTTGAGTAAAATTGTGGGAGCACTTCCGTCAGAAGTTACAGTTATGAATACTTTGACGGTAAATCTTCATTTATTGATGGTTTCTTTTTATCAGCCAAAAGGCAAGCGTTATAAAATTATCTGCGAAGAAAAAGCATTTCCGTCAGATCAGTATATGTTTCAGAGTCAGGTTCATTTTCACGGATATAAACCAGAAGATGCAATCGTAGAAATCAAACGCAGAGAAGGAGAGCATAATATCCGTCTTGAAGATGTTTTAGCAAAAATTGAAGAAGTAGGTGATGAACTGGCTTTGGTTTTAATTGGAGGGGTTAATTATTATACAGGACAAGTTTTTGATATCAAAACAATTACCGCTGCGGGGCAAAAAGCAGGTGCAAAAGTGGGCTGGGATTTGGCACATGCCGCGGGAAATATTAAACTAGAACTTCACGATTGGAATGTAGATTTCGCCGCGTGGTGCAGTTATAAATATATGAATTCGGGACCAGGAAATGCTTCTGGTATTTTTGTTCACGAGAAACATCATAATGATCCCGACTTGCCGCGTTTTGCCGGCTGGTGGGGACACAACAAAGAACGCCGTTTTAAAATGGAACCTAACTTTGATCCGGTTCATGGAGCAGGAGGATGGCAGATTAGTAATCTTCCGGTTCTTTCTTTAGCACCATATTTGGCTTCGGTAGAAATGTTTGCTGAAGTTGGTATGGATGCTTTAATTGCAAAAAGAGATCATATTACATCCTACTTAGAATTTATTCTGCATGAAATTGATAAAGAAGTAAAAGGTAATTTTGAAATTATTACGCCTTCAAATCCTAAAGAAAGAGCTTCGCAATTATCTGTTTTTCTTCATGGAGAAGGCAGAAGCTTGTTTGATTATTTAATGAAAAATGGAGTAATTACAGACTGGCGCGAACCGAATGTAATTCGTTTAGCTCCAGTTCCGTTATATTGCTCTTACGAAGATATGTACGACTTTGGACAAATTCTGAAAAAAGGAATTTTAGGGAAATAAGTAATAAGTTGCAGAGGGCAGAGTTGCAGAGTTGTAAAGTTTTTAAGTGATAAATAGCTGTTTGGGATTTCTCGTAGGTCGAAATGAATGCATTACGAAATAAACCTTAGCGACTTTGGGTCTTTGCGAGAATAAAAAACAAATCAGCGGGAAATCGGCAAACTAATTTCTTTTAATTTTATAAACTTTCTCAAAAATTCTGTAATAATCATTATAGCAGATATTCCGTATTTTGTAGTGTATAATTTTTAAAAACTACAATCATGAAAGGCTTATATATATTATTAGCGGCAATACTTTTAACTTCTTGTCAAAATCAAAGTAAAGAGGATATAAACAAAGCCAAACAAGCCAGTATTGATTCAATGAAAGTTGAAATTAACAAACAGCGTGTTATAGATTCGATGAAGACTGAAATGGCAAAGATAAAAGAAGAACAAAAAGTTGAATCTCAAAAAGAAAAAGTTGTTGTAGTACACCAGCAGGCAAACGGAAATACTGCCACAACAACCACAACTACTAAGAAAAAAGGATGGAGTGCAACTGCTAAAGGTGCTGTAATTGGTGCCGGAGTTGGAGCTGCAACCGGAGCAATCGTCAGTAAGAAAAAAGGCGAAGGTGCAATTATTGGTGGTTTAGCAGGAGCCGCGCTAGGAACTGGAACAGGAGCTGTTATTGACAGCAAAAAGAAAAAAGAATAGATTTTATTTTAACCTCTATAATAAAGAGCGCCGATTTAGATTTTCTAAATCGGCGTTTGTTTTATACTAATTGGATAACCGGAATCTGAATCGCATTTAATTCGGATTTATAAAACTCAAATTGATTTTTAATCTTTTCTTCTTCAGTTTTAAAATAAAAACTTGAGGATAAAAGATTTTGATAATAATCAATTCCGTCTAAAATATTAGCTTTAAAAGAATTCCATTTTTTAAGCTGGTTAGCGGTTATTTCTCCTGAAATGGATTCGATTTCATTTCTGAACTAATCAACATACATTTTTAATTCTTTCACAAATAAATTAGGACGCTCATTGGTTCTCAAAACAGTTTTTCCCTGATAAATATGCTGTACCATTTCTTTCAAGGAAACTTCGTGGTCAAAATAAGCCATATTGGGTCCCGGGCAAATTACAACACCTTGAGCCTGGCCTTTTATTTTAATATCATTTTCAAGATATGAAGCATTTGCCAAACCTACGCACAAACAAGATTTTTCGGTTATCTTAATTTTACTTTTTTCAAATGCTTCGGCAGATAAAGTATCTTTTGCGTTTTCAAGCTCTGCCAGTTTAATATCCTGATATTTTTTTGAAGCCGTACAAATTCCATGAGGATCGTATTCTTTGCTTAAAGCTAAAAATTTCTTTGGGCAGGAGCTTCCGGCTTTGTTTTCCTGAATTCGTTTTTGCTTTAATATTTCGTTTGTTGTGCCGCGCAAAGTATTAAACGGAACTCCCAAAGGCGAAATATGGCTTAAATACAAATCTTCTTCTTTAGCATTCATCAATAATTTTCTCGTTTCCTGATCTACAGAAGTAGCTTCGGGAACCAATAAAAACGGCGATCCCCAGCCAACAGAATCTACATTGTATTTGTCTAATAAAAATTCATGTTCTTCTGCAGTTCCAACACCGCCCTGAACTGTAATTTTTAATTCTAAAGGCTTATCTGGATAAACTTGATTCTTGAGCTGTAAAGCTTTAATCATTAAGTCGTGGGCAGATTGTACCAGTTGTTCTTTTTTCTGCTTAAATTCTTCTAAAATCGTGCCCAATAAGAGTCCATCCGTAGCAAAAGCGTGACCGCCGCAGTTTAATCCGGATTCAATTCGGTATTCAGAAACCCAAAGCCCTTTTTTAGCAAGGAAATTTCCCTGAATCATAGCTGATCGAAAATCACTAACTTTTAAGATAATTTTCTTTTTCAGTTCGTTGTTTTCGTTTGGAAAAAAATCTTTAAAATTTTCAAAATAGCTGTACAATCTTGGGTTCATTCCGGCAGAAAGTACAACAGACGATTCTAAATTACTGTTTGCAAAACCTCTTAAAGCAGCGTGTGCATCGTTAAATTCAATTGGAAGCTGTTCGTTTTTAATAAAATTATCTTTATCTAGTTTGGTCATGATATTTACATCAATATCTCCTGGAAAAAGATGTGTTTCGATATAATTCTGAATGTTTTCTTTAACGGCAATTCCGTCATCCAGTAAATTTTGAAATCCTTTTTTTATATCAGAAGTATTAGGAAGCATCGACATAAAATTTTCCAGAGCCGTTTTGCTTTCTGCTAATTCAGTCTTAAAATTTTCAAATTTTTCTTTTACAATCTTGTCAACTAAATTTAGGTAAGAAGTAATTCTTTCTGCGCGATAATCGTGAAATTTTTGAGTGATTTCTTCGTAAGGAATATTGAATTTAGTGCTGTAAAAATTACGCATCTTTTCAATTAAATCATCATCGGCGATAGAAACAACAGACGAAATCCCATATTGCGCCACTCGTATTGGGCTGTCAATCGTATACGCAAGACCCATTACAGGAATATGAAAAGTGTGTAAAGGTTTTTTTGTCATTTGTTTTCAAATTAAAATAGAGACAAATGAAAACAAAAAACTTTTTTTAAAACCTGATAATTGTCAGTTTTCAAATTGGCAACGCATTTAATTGGGAATGTTCGCCACTAATTACACTAATTTTTTCTCTAACAGATTAAAAAATGAATTCGTGAAAATTGATGTAATTCGTGGCAAAAAAGCTATATCAAAATCTTCTTCAAAGATTCTGCAATGCTTCGCCATAAAAAGTTGTAGAATGATTTTTCCTGAATCCTTTCCAGTTCTACGTCGGCAGTTTTGGGTTTGTCTTTTGAATCGTCTTTAACGAGTAAATTAACAATTGCCGATTTTAGTTTGGCTTCTTTTTCAGGATGTTTCTTTTTGAATAATTTTACTTTTAAATCGTCATAGTCCAAAGATGCATTTCCTTTTGAAATATTATCATTTCCGTAGAAATTAAATCGGTATTTATTGAAAACTCCCGTAAACGAAGCGTTCATATATGGTTTGCTGAACTGCCCCATGGCTCTTACATCAAAATTTGAAATGACACCCTGAATGTGAAAACTGTCTTTTTTATCCAGAACATTAAAACTCCAATCAACATCAAGAGGTGAAGTTTTCATGAAAATACATTTTACTTTAATTTTTACGTCATCGGTTTTTTTCAAGCCAAAACCACTGCGGAGATTTGTAGCGCGCAAATTGAATTTATCAAAATTTAAAACTCCCGGCCCTTTAGAGAAATCAATTTCTTCTTCATAAACCAATTTCGATTTTAGAACCTGCAGCGTGTCAATTTGAAGTGGAAATTTAATGTTTCGCAATAAATGATTGTAAAGATATTTTTTGCTTAAATCGTCTTTTGGCATTTTACCGCGATAAATATTTGCATCAAAATGATTCATTACAACCGAATTTGCCTTAAAGAAAAAACGGTCATTTTTAAATCCCCAATCCATTTTTTCAATGCTGGCCGAATCTAATTTTAAGGTGTAAATATCTTTTTCTTTGTCTAATTTAGAAATAAAATCTTTTCGGCTGAATTGCGGGAGATAAGAGAAATTATTGATTTTCAGAAAGTTTTTTTCGGTGCTTATTTTGCCAATATTAATGTGGTAAAACGGACTGGCACGATAAAAAAGACTGTCACAAACTAATGCATATTTCTCATAACGAAGCGGAATTTTTTCGTTTAATGTGGTGTCGGTTATTAAAATACCTTCGAGTTTTAGTATGATTTTTTTAACGCTCAGAATAGGTTTGTTACTGTCTAATGAAACCACATCGACAGATCCGTCGTTTAGATAAATATTCGAAACGGCAACAATTTTACGAAAAGGCTCGATGATTTCATTTTTAATGCTTTTACTGTTATTTAAAAGTTTTTCGCCTTTTTTGTATAAAATTACGCGTGGTTTATTGATGATGATACTTTCGGCCTGAATAATGTCGCGAAAAGCCAGATCCCAAATATTGAAATGTTTAATTGTAATAGATTCAATTTTGGAAAAAAGACCATTTTTACTGTCTTTCGGCTGGTTTTTAGGACTTACTAATAAGGTTTGGGCGTAGATATTTCGAGAAAAAAGAGCTACCTCAATTTTTTCGTAATTAATGTTGTAAGGAGTTGTGTTTTTGTCATTAATAATAATCGGAAGCTGTTTTTTGATCCAGTAATTAAGACCAATATTGGCAAAAATCACAAGTAAGAAAAGGGAAATTACACCGATTGCTATTTTTTTATATACTGACATTTATAGGATTGATTTTAAATACATAAATTTAGGCTTTTAAAAAGAAGGATTGTTACATTATTCTTCTTTTTGATTACATCATTTTACAAACCTTTGTTGTTATACTTTTTGCAAAATATGAGAAGATTTAAAAAATTTCTGCTGGTTTTATTAGTGCTTATAGTTGTAATTGGAATAGGTTTATGTGCCTATATTTTTCATTTGAAGCCAAAATATGAAGGTGAATTGCAATTGAAAAATCTCCAAAAAGAAACCACCGTTTATTTTGATGAATTTGGAGTTCCTCATATTTATGCCAATTCTGAGAAAGATGCCATGACGGCGCTTGGTTATGTTCACGCTCAGGAAAGATTATGGCAGATGGAATTGCTCCGCAGAATTGCGCCGGGGAGATTGTCAGAAATATTCGGATCGGTTGCGCTTAAAAATGATAAGTTTTTTGCCGGAATTGGTATTGAAGAAGCTTCTGCAAAGGCCATTGCCAAGTTAGATAAAAACAGTCCGAGTTACCAATTAACATTAGCTTACTTAGACGGGATTAATCAATATTTAGAAGAAGGAACAACGCCAATTGAATTTACGCTTGTTGGTGTGAAAAAAGAGAAATTCACAGTAAAAGACGTTTACAATATCTTTGGATATATGTCTTTTAGTTTTGCAATGGCTCAAAAAACGGATCCTTTATTAACTGATATTCGCAATAAATACGGATCAGCTTATTTAAAAGATTTAGGAATTGAAGGGGAGTTTAATACCACACAGATTAAAAGTTCAAAAGAAAACATTGAAGATTATACAACTGTTTCAAAATCGATTACGGCATTGTTAGACAAATCACCGATTCCGCCTTTTATTGGGAGTAACAGCTGGGTTGCGGGACCGCACAAAACCAAAAGCGGAAAAGTGATTTTTGCCAATGATCCGCATATTGGATTTTCGCAGCCGGCAACTTGGTACGAAGCGCATTTGGTAACTCCTGAACATGAATTGTATGGCTGTTATCTGGCCGGAACTCCGTTTCCGTTACTGGCGCACAATCGGGATTATGCTTATGGGTTAACGATGTTTGAAAATGATGACATCGATTTTTATCAGGAAAAAAATAAAGCTGATAATTCGAGCGAATATCAAACGCCAGATGGTTTTGCAAAGTATGAGATCAGAAAAAAGACTATTAAAGTAAAAGATACTTCAGATGTTGTTTTGACAATTAAGTCAACTCGACATGGACCTATTATGAACGATTTACTGGAGCGTTTAGACCGCAAAAATCCAATTGCAATGTCCTGGATCTATACGCAGCAGCCTATTCAGATTTTAGATGCGGTTTACGGACTTTCGCATGCCAAAAGTAAGGATGATTTTAAAAAATCGGTTCAGTTGGTGGCCGCTCCGGGGCTCAATGTAATGTACGGAGATGCCAAAGGAAATGTAGCTTGGTGGGCAACCGGAAAATTGTACAAACACAATCAAGGGGTAAATACGCATTTAATCTTAGACGGATCAAGCGGAAAAGATGATATTGTCGAATATCTGGATTTTTCCAAAAATCCATCAGCTGAAAATCCAGAATGGGGTTATGTATATTCAGCGAATAATCAGCCGGAAGCGATTGATGGTTACTTGTATCCGGGATATTATCTTCCGGAAGACCGCGCCAAAAGAATCTCAGGTTTAATGGATGCAAAATCAGATTGGGATAAAGAAGCGATCAGTAAAATGATTTATGATAATACTTCTGATGTTGCGGTGGAAACAGTTCAGAATCTAATTTCGAATATTGACCTTAATTCTATTTCAAAAGAAGAAAAGGAAGCCGTAACTATTTTAAAATCCTGGAAAGGAACCACAAATTTAGAAGATGTAGCGCCAACTATTTATAACAAATGGGTTTATCTCTATTTAAAAAATACTTTTGAAGACGAAATGGGCGAGGACAATTTTAATTTGTTCTTAGGAATTTCTGTTGGGAAACAAGTAATCGCTAATCAAATTAAAAATGAAAATTCAGTTTGGTGGGATAATATCAAAACCAAAAATGTAAAAGAAACCAGAAAAGATATCGTTGCGAAATCATTTCACGAAACTGTTACATCGCTTCAAAAACAATTAGGAAATGCAGTCGCCGATTGGAAATGGGGAGAAGTTCATACTGTTGAACACGAACATCCGCTGGGAAAAGTGGCGGCGCTTCGCGGTTTATTTAACGTGGGGCCTTTTGCTTCTCCGGGATCAAATGAAGTAATTAATAATTTATTTTTCGGTTTAACCAATGACGGAAAGTATTATGTAAAAGGTGGTCCGTCGACCAGAAGAATTGTTGATTTTTCTGATATTGAAAACAGCTGGAGTATTCTTCCAACCGGACAATCCGGAAACCCGTTCAGCAAACATTACAGCGATCAGGCCGAAATGTACAACGCCGGGAAATTCAGAAAAATGAAATTAAATAAAGACGAGATTATAAAAACATCAACTAAACTGGTTTTGAAACCGAAGAGATAATTTTGTTTCAAGTTTCAAGTTTCAAGTTTCAAGTTTCAGGTTTCAAGTTTCAGGTTTCAGGTGTCAGGTTGATCTTTGTCAAAGTTTTAAACTTTGACAAAGATATTAGGAACTAAAAAGAAAACCTTTGCTACTCTGTTACTTTGTCCCTTTGCAACTTTCTCAAAAGCTTAATTACTTAGAAACATACTTTCCCTTCACAATATCACTAGCAAAAATGCTCAGATTATTGATAAGGACTTTATTATTGGTCATCACATTTATAGTTTGATAGGCTGTATCTTTTTCGTATGCTTTAAGCAAAGTTTCCAGTTCGACTTCATCAAATACAACAAAACTATTGTAAATCGCATCTCTGAAATTTTTGTAATTGATACTTTCTGTAATTTCCATTGCCTTTTGCTCGTTCCAGCCTTCTTTTGCAGAAGCTTCGTTTATTTTAGACAAGCAAAAATCAATTACATAATTTTTGTAATGTGTGGCTTCGACAATTTTGTCAATTATAATACGGTTTTGCTGTGAAGGCATTGCCGGAGGCGGGGTATTTGTTTGAGATAAACAGGTGGAGGAAATAAACAAGCATAAAAATACAGCCGCAAAGCCGTGTTTCTTAAAATTTTTCATAGGTTAAATTGTTATTTTGGGCAGGGCTAAAATAATATTTTTAATCCTAAATCATAAAATTTGAATGTTAGAAATTGTAACAAAAAACTCCGATAGAATAGACTTCAAATCTATTTTATCGGAGTTAAATTTTAAGAAGTTTGTTTAATTTATTTTGTCTTGTTTTTTGAAATTTCTTCTAAAACCTTTTTACCACTTTCGTTTTTCGGATCCAGTTCAACTGATTTGGTATAGTTTGCAATGGCCAGTTTTTTATCACCATCGGCTAAATAAGCTTCTCCTAAACTGTCGTAAACATTTCCGGATTTTGGAAAAGCTTCAGCATTAATTTTAAAAATTTCGATTGCTTCTTTCTTTTTGCCGCTTTGCAATAATTGATATCCAACTTGGTTCATGTCATTTTCTTTGATGCCATAAGTGGGATCGTTTTTTAGCTTTTTGTAAGTATCAAGCCCGGCAGCAGTACCTTTAGCAGAGAAAACATCTAATAAATCAAGAGCCAGTGATTTCTTAGGCTGAGTGAACGGCTGATTGTATAAAATAGCACGAATAGCAGCATTCATTTCGCCTAAAACAGTTCCTCCAGTATTGTTAAGCAAAACGATCAGGTTTTTATCTGCAGGAATACGTGAAATAATAGTATTAAAACCATTAATACCGCCTCCATGTTCTACGACATTTAATTTACTTTTTTCCCCATTTGGAACTTCATAAGTTGACCATCCGTATCCATAAAATCCTTCCCATGCTTTTATGTAGGGTTTAAACAAAGATTCCATTGATTTTTCTGAAAGCAGTTTATTGGTGTAAAGTGCCTGATCCCATAAGTATAAATCTTCGACAGTAGAATATAAAGATCCCGCGGCATACGGAATACTCATGTCTAAATAAGCGGCATTAGTAATTACTTTGCCCTGTTTTTCATAACCTGCAGCTCTGTTTTTTAAAATAATATTGCTGTGATCGTAACCGGAATTGGTCATTTTTAAAGGCGTAAAAATAATTTCCTGCAAATTTTGTTCGTATGTTTTGCCTGAAATTTTTTCAATAATATAACCCAATAAAAAATAACCGGAATTGCTGTAACTAAATTTTTCTCCCGGTGTAAATTCAAGAGGAAGACTTGAAAACGTTTTTACAAAAACTTCCGGAGTATAAGGATTTCGGGCTTTGTCTTTAAAAAAGTTTGGTGCAGAGGTATAATTCGGAATTCCAGATGTATGCGTTAATAAATTATGAATTGTGATTTTGCTGCCATTTTCTTTAGGATAATCAGGCAGATATGTAGTAATGGGAACATCGAGTTTTATTTTTCCATCTTCAGCCAGTTTTACAATTAAAAGTGCGGTGAATTGTTTACTGATAGAACCTAATCTGAATTTTGTATCAGGTTGATTTGGGATATCCCATTCCATATTGGCAGAACCGAAACCTTTCTTGAAGATTACTTTTCCATTTTCGGATACTAAGGCCGAACCATTAAATTGTCCGTATTCATTGTATTTGGTCAAAAGCTCTTCGATTTGTTTTGCTTTATCCTGTGCAAAAATATTTGCTGTAAAAAGAAACAGCAATGCACTTACTGCAATTAGTTTGATTGATTTTTTCATGATTAATGATAATGGTTGAAGATTAATAAATGATTCGTTTTGATTGATGATTGAAACTGCTAACAATTAGATATTCAGTATTTTGAATCAAAATTACGATTTTTTCACCCCGAATTGATCTCTCTTGATAAAATGTAAGACGATTGATTTGGAATTTGGTTTCAACATTTATCATTTTTTTTCAAAATAAAACGAATCCGAGCATAAACTAAGCTACTTTTTATAAGGTCTATGCTCGTAACTAACAATTCGTTTTAACTTCCATTCATTACCTTTTCTTTCCCAGATATGAACAAATTTTCCTGTTCCTTTTGGAACATCATTAACATAAAAGGTATGTTCTCCTAATTGTACAGCTCCAAAATCGCCTAATTTATCAATTGTACAGGAATTTAATTTTCGGGTTAATTTTTCTTGTCTCTCGCATTTTGAAATCAGCGATTTGATTTCATTGGCTTGCGATATGTTCAATCCGGAGCGGTCGTCGTAAAATTCAATATCTTCTGAAATTATTTTTTTAAAGAGAGCGGCGTCACATTGATTGAATGCAACATCAAAAAGTAAACTGTCCATTTTGATGATTTCGGATTTTAAAAGATCCATTTTTAAAACTTCCGAATTTGTTTGTGCGATTGTTTCTCTTTTTAAAAATAGCATAAAGAGAACTAGTATATTGATCATTTTTGGCATGACTATATTTTTATAAGGTTTTATTACGTCTCATTATTTGGTTTCAATCTCAACTATTTTTCGTCCATTCTCTCCCAGATAATGCACCACTATATTTTCGTAAATTTTATAACCATCGTCAACATTGGTAAAAATGACTAAACCTTGTTTTGTTTTTGGCAGTAAAATAAAAATGGTCTGTACGCCTTTGTCAGCACCACCGTGTGATAAAGCAAAATTGCCATTTCCTAAGTCATAGATTTCAAAACCCAAACCAAAGTATTTGTCTTTTTTAGTGGTTACCTGATGCGAATTCATATCATCAAATACTTTTTTGCTTAAGCTGTCGCCATTCATTACACTGCATAAAAAATTGCTGTAATCTTCAACAGTCGTCAGCAGGTCATCGGCGGCATTTGCGGTTTTGTTTTTTGCAGGTTCATAAGAATTTCCTTTGTTATCGTAATTTATGGCATATCTCGTAAGATCTGTTTTATCGTTCCAGATGAGTTGAGAATTACTCATTTTTAAAGGTTCGAAAACCAATTCAGCAGTTAGTTGATCTAAAGTTTTGTGGAATTTTTTCTCCAATGCTTTTCGCAGATATTCGAAACCTTCGCCAGAATATTGGTATTTAGTTCCGGGTTTAAACTTAAAATCGAGTTTTCCGGATTCGTTCATGGACCTCCAATTGGGGAAACCCGTTTGGTGACTTAAAACAATTCTTGTTGTCAGTGATTTTAAATTCGGGTCTTTTGCAATATCAGGATCGGTCCAGTATTTATATAGCGGTTCGTCTAAATCCCATTTTCCGGAACTCACTAATTTCAAAACCGTTATAGCAGTTACAGGTTTTGTTAGTGAAGCAACATTCCAAATCGTATTGTAGGGTGCTGTAATGCCTTTTTTAAGTTCACCAAAAACTTTAATCTGTTTTAACTTTCCATCGTTAATAATACCAATTCCTAAAGCCGGAATTTTGTTTTCTTTGAGCCATTTTTCGGTTTCCTGATCGTTGTCAAAAAGATTCCCTTTGCCCGCAGTAGAACTCGTCATTTGATGGTTGTAGCTAAGTGATCTGGCTAGTTTCCAATCTTTGTTTTTTAGCAGCCAAAGATGTGTAAATTTGGCAAAACTTCCCGCTTGCTCTGCAGTATTGGCTGTGCTTTCATAAAAACGATGTACTCCCATTTGTATCGCACCATATACAACACCATTTTTATATAGCGGATAAATCTCGGTACTTCCGTCAATTAGTTCACGACGATAATTGTATTTTCTTGTTGGAGAACAAATGCCGCTTTTAAAGGTTTTTAAAAACCGGGCTTTATCCGAAATACTGTCTTTGTCATGATAAAACTCAAAATCCCCGGTATAAAGATTTTCAAATTGTTTTACGTCGCAGGTATTAAAGCCAATATTAAAAAGAAGACTGTCTTTTGACATAATGGTTTTGTATAAAACCGAATTCTTTTCTTCCTGAGAAAACCCAAATTGGATTTGAAAGAGTAACAGTCCAACTAAAAGAACTTTTAATTGGAAAAAAGTGTGATTGATTTTCATTTTGATTGATGATGATTGATTCTGCAATAATACAGTAATCAAAACTTCAAAAATTGTACAAATGCGAAAACTTATCTTTTTTGAGAAAGAAAATACGATTTTGGATCAAACATTTTGGGAGTTGTTTTGGTCACATCTTTGAACTTTTTTATGAAATGCGACTGATCGAAGTATTTATTGTAAAGTGCAACATCAGTCAGTTTTAGTTTCTCTAAATCAGAATTTACCATTTGGTCGACCGATTTCCTGAATTTCAAAATCTGAATGTATTTTTTAATCGTTAATCCGGTTGCGATTTTAAACTTGATTTGAAGTAATCGCTGCGACGATTTTAAATCAGTACTAATTCGCGAAACCGAAATTTCTTCTTCCTGAATTTTAATGATTTCACAAATCTTTTCAATGACATTTTTATCTGAATGTAAAGTCGCTAATTCTTCAAAATAAATAGTAATTGTATCTAATAAAGTTTCAATCTCAAAGCTGCTTTGAACTTCAAATGGCAATTCTGACGGATTAATTTTAATAATAGAATCAGTAAAATTGCTCAAATCATATTGCGGAAACATCGAAAGTGTCCAGGCATGAAGCTGGATAATACTTACCTTAGTTTTAGGCTGCATGTTAACCAAAACTTTATTGGTCATTTGCGAACAAAAGTAAATGCCTTCGTTCATTTCGTATTTCTTTTTGCTGGTATGAACTTCTATCGCATTTCCAGAAACAATAGCAAGATTAAAACAGCCGTTTGGAAGAACGAGTTTGTTTTCGATCAGGCTTTCGCCGATGCTGTTATCGAGACACCAAATTTTATTGACAAACCTTTCAGCTTTTTGACTTACGTAATGTTCTGAATATAGGTTCATTTGAGGATTTGTTTATGTGGTATTTGTAATCTTTAAATCCAGACTAAAATAAGATTTTTTCTATTACCATATATTTAAATAAACTCCCCAAAATAATCTCGTTTAGTATTTAGCCATTTTTCTAAAACTATGCTGTTACATGAAGGATAGAAAGATATATCCCGATTTAGAAAAACAAGACTTTTCAGCCGTAGTTTTTGCTAATCTGGAATATAATGTATAGCCCGACCCGCATCCCAAGGCTTCGGGATCAGAGGTCATGCCCAAGTAAATATTGGTGTTTAAGGTTAAATATTTGTTGTATTTTAAAGCTTATGTACAATTATTACTTATTTTTACGATCTTATATATTAGATTTTCCCCGATGCAAACTTCACTAAAAATTGCCGTTGTAGGTTCTGGACTTGTAGGATCGCTGTTGGCAATTTATCTTAAAAAAGCAGGTCACACGGTTCATGTTTATGATCGCAGCCCTGATATTCGAAAAATAAATTTCTCAGGCCGTTCTATTAATCTGGCAATGTCAAACCGAGGCTGGAAAGCACTTGACGGAGTTGGAGTAGGCGATGCAGTGCGGGAAATCGCAATTCCAATGGATAAACGCGCCATTCATTTGGTCGATAAACTGAATTTTCAGAATTACGGTCAGGAAGGCGAATCAATTTATTCTATTTCCAGAGGAACGCTAAACAGAAAAATGATTGATTTGGCCGAAAATGCCGGAGCTGAATTTTATTTTGAGCAAAAAATCTGGGATGTAACGCTGAGTGATGCCACTTTGCATATTGGCGAAAGCGAAAGAGGCGAGTGGGAAGAGAGAAAATACGATATGGTTTTTGGTGCTGATGGAGCTTTTTCCAGAATCCGCCACAGGATGCAGCGCCAGAGCATGTTTAATTATTCGCAGGAATTTTTAAATATGGGATATAAAGAGTTGAATATTCCGGCAAATACGGATGCTACACATAAATTAGATAAAAATTCATTTCACATCTGGCCAAGAGGCGAATATATGTTAATTGCGCTTCCTAATCTTGATGGAAGTTTTACTTGTACTTTGTTTATGCCTTTTGAGGGAGAAAACTCTTTTGCATCGCTTACAGATCGTAAAATGGTGGAGGATTTCTTTGAGAAAAATTTCCCCGATTCAATTGAGGTGATTCCCAAACTGGCAGAAGATTTCTTTAAAAATCCAACCAGTACTTTGGTTACCATGAAATGTTTTCCGTGGACATACGAAGATAAAATTGCTTTGATAGGGGATGCCTGTCATGCAATTGTCCCGTTTTACGGACAAGGAATGAATGCCGGTTTTGAAGATATTACGGTTCTGAACGAAATGATTGAGAAGTTTGGAGATGACTGGAAAAAAATCTTCTCTGAATATCAAATTTCACGTAAACCAAATGCAGATGCCATTGCCGAACTTTCATACCGAAATTTCATGGAAATGAGTACCAAAACGGCAGATGAAAAATTCTTACTTCAAAAGAAAATAGAAAAAGTGTTTTCAGATAAACATCCTGATAAATGGATTCCGCTTTACAGCCGCGTTACTTTTAGTGACCGTCCTTATGCCGAGGCTCTGGCAATTGGGGATTTCCAAAACGGAATTATGGAAGAAGTTCTAAAACTAGATAATATCGAGAATATCTGGAACTCACCAGAAGTTGAAAACAGAATTCTGGAGCTGTTGGAAAAAGCATAGTTTTTTAAACCATATGAGTTATATAAGTTAATATAATGCTTTGCGTATAATAATAATAAAACCCGACAGGTTTTTGAAACCTGTCGGGTTTAACATTTAATGTTCCATATAATTCGGTATCTAAATTAAATGAACTTATATCACTTATATGGTTTAAATAAGATTTTTACTTTTTAAAAATTTTGGTTAAAACTCCAAAAACGCCTCTTATAAAGGTAGCACTTGTTACCACTTTTAAAACAGATTTTGTAACTACTTCTGTAGTACTTGGTTCTGATTTTGAAGTTTTTGCCGGTGCCTGCTCTTGTTGTTGAGCAGCAGCTTCATTTGCATCGGCTATTTTTTTAGTTAAAATTTCGAAAGCACTTTCACGGTCAATTTCTTCGCTATACTTCTTAACTAATTTTGATTTATTATTAATTTCATCAATTTCAGATGCTGTTAATATATCCATTCGGCTTTGCGGTGCTCGCATCATTGTAGCTACGAGCGGTGTTGGAACACCTTTTTCGTTTAATGCTGTCACAAGTGCTTCTCCAATTCCCAAACTAGTCAGCAGTTCATCTGTTTTATAATATTGAGAAGTAGGGTAATTATCGGCTGTTTTTTTGATTGCCTGTCTGTCATTTGCCGTAAAAGCTCTTAACGCATGCTGGATTTTTAATCCTAATTGCGCTAAAACCCCGCTCGGAACATCCATTGGATTTTGGGTTACAAAATAAACACCGACACCTTTAGAACGAATTAATTTTACAATCGTTTCAATTTGTTCCAATAAGGCTTTGCTCGCTTCATTAAAAATTAAATGCGCTTCGTCAATAAAAATTACTAATTCAGGTTGTTCGGCATCACCTTTTTCGGGCATTTTTTGATAAATTTCGGCTAAAAGACTTAGCATAAAAGTCGAGAACAATTTTGGTTTATCCTGAATATCCGTCAAGCGGATGATGTTTACATAACCTTTTCCGTTTTCATCAATTCGCATTAAATCATCGGTTTCAAAAGATAATTCACCAAAGAATAAATCACCGCCTTGCTGTTCCAGTTCGATAATTTTTCTGAGAATTGTTCCGGTTGTAGCAGTCGAAATTTTACCATAACTGGCCGAAATTTCATCTTTGCCCTCTTCAGTAATATAATTAATAACTTTTTTAATGTCTTTTAAATCAAGCAGAGGCATTTGCTTGTCATCGCAATACTTAAAGATAACTGCTACAACGCCAGCCTGGGTATCATTTAAATCTAAAATTCTTGAAAATAAAACAGGACCAAATTCTGAAACTGTGGCACGCAGCCTAACCCCGTTTTGTTTAGACAATGACATTAGTTCAACAGGAAATGCGGCTACATTATAAGGTACATTAATTTTAGCATGGCGCTCTGTAATAAAACCCTCTTCCTTACCTTCTTTTGCAATACCGCTAAAGTCACCCTTGATATCCATCATTAAAACTGGAATCCCTGCATTTGATAACTGCTCAGAAAAAACCTGAATTGTTTTTGTTTTTCCTGTTCCGGTAGCACCGGCTATAAGTCCGTGGCGGTTTAATGTTTTTAAAGGAATTTTTAAATGAGCCTCAGCAACTGCTTCTCCATCTAAAATAGCACCACCAAGTATTATCGAATCGCCTTTAGATGAATATCCATTATTTATGTCTTGAATGAAATTGTCCTTTTTATTCATGTTTTATTTGTAATTTAGATGATTATAAGAGTTTTGCTTGTTTTTTTAACATTTTTCACTTCTTTTTTTTAGTAGGAAAATGCCTTTTTTGATTGAAAAATACATAAAAAATAATTTCGCAGCTTTTTAAGAACATTTCAATGGATTGTTTGAATATTTACTAAAACGTTGTAAATTTTTTATTATTCGCCTTTATTTTTGTTTTATCATAAAAATGATGCCGGCAATTTAATGAGATATTTTTTAAATTGACGTTAAATTTCGTTCAATTAAATTAAAAAAAGTTTTTTTATTTAAACTAAACGTATAAATTTGCTCCTCTACAAGTTAAATATAACTAAAAAATAAAAATTATTTAAAACTATTAAAATTAAAAAAAATGGCAAACGTTAAAGTTAAAAAAGAAAGCACTTCAAACGGAGGGGGAATGATTACAGGAATCATTATTGTAGCGTGTATCGTAGTTGGGGTGTTAATTTGGAAATTCGTTATGGGTTCTCCTGCTAACTTCGAAGGAGGAAATCCTGAGACAGGTCACCCAATCAATACCTTAGGTATGGTATATAAAGGAGGGTTCATTGTACCTGCATTATTAGGTATGTTTTTAATGGTTGTTGTTTTTTCAATTGAAAGATTCATTGTTATCGGTAAAGCTGCTGGAAAAGCTAACTTAGATGCATTTATGAAAAATGTACAAGGAAGTATTAAAGAAGGAAACATCGAGGCTGCTATCGCTTCATGTGACAAACAACAAGGTTCAGTTGCAAACGCAATTAAATCTGCTTTGATTAAATATCAAGATGTTAAAAAAGAAGGTTTCAACAGTGAAGAAGCTTCAGAAGTAATCCACAAAGAAATCGAAGAGGCAACTTCATTAGAAATGCCAATGTTAGAAAAAAATATGACTATTATCTCTACTTTAGTATCTTTAGGAACTTTAGGAGGATTATTAGGAACTGTATCAGGTATGATTAAAGCGTTTGGTGCGTTAGCTTCTGCTGGAACTCCAGACCAGGCTGCTCTTGCAACAGGTATCTCTGAGGCACTTATCAACACTGCAACAGGTATCTCTACTTCAGTATTAGCAATTATTTCTTATAACTTCTTTACTGCTAAAATTGACGATTTAACTTACTCTATCGATGAGGCTGGTACTACTATCGTGAATACTTACAGAAGATTCAGAGGAAGTTTAAGACAATAATTAATTTTTGATATATAATAATTAGAATTAATTATATCAAAATAAAAATAAAAAGATAATGGCTAAAATAAAAATGAAAAAGAAGTCAACATCGACAGATATGACTGCCATGTGTGATGTTGCGTTCCTTTTGCTTACGTTCTTTATCTTGACTGCTACTGCTAAGGTGCCTGAGGCGCTTCCTGTAGATATGCCTTCTTCTACTGTTCAAAGTAAATTACCAGATTCAGATTTGGCAATTATTACAATTGGTAAAGGAAAAGACGGGAAAAGCAAAGTGTTTTTCGATATCAAAGGAAGAGAGATTCGTAAAAGAACTCTTGAGGGTATGGGTGCAAAATTCGGTGTGACTTTTTCAGAAGATGATAAAACTAAATTCGCTTTGATGGATGACTTCGGTGTTCCGGTAGCAGAATTGAAAAGTATCATTGGTATGAAAGCGTCTGACAGAGTGAAAGCAGATCAAGGTGGAATTCCAATCGATTCTACAGATAATCAATTGAAAGAATGGTTGTTGGTTTCAAGAAGAGCTGCAATTGACCTTGATGATAAAGAATTGCAAATTGCAATTAAAGGAGATGCTAAAGAACAATATCCACAAATCAAAAAGATTATGGATATTTTACAAGATCAGAAAATCAATTCCTTTAACTTAGTTACTGGTATGAGAGGAAAAGACTTTTAATTAAAAAAGATACACTAAAATGGCTGAATTAAATACCGGCGACGGTGGTGGCGGAAAAGGTGGCAAAGTAAGAAGTAAAAAGCAAAGTTCTAAGGTCGATTTAACGGCAATGGTGGATTTGGCATTCTTATTGATCACATTCTTTATGTTAACCACATCGTTGTCAAAACCTCAATCGATGGATTTGTCATTGCCAGATAAGTCTGATGAAGATAAACCTGAGAATCCAACTAAAGTAGATGAGAATCGTACGATGACTGTGATGCTAGGTGCAGATAATAAGATCGTTTATTATATGGGATTACTTGCTACTCCTATTGCTGGACCTAAAGATATTGCATATGGTAAAGATGGAATTCGAAGAGAGCTGCTTAAGAGAAAGAAAACAGTTTTAGAATATTCTGCCTCATTAGGAAAGCCTAAAAATGGAATCATCGTAATTATTAAGCCAACAAAGAAATCAACTTATCGTAATTTAGTTGATATGTTGGATGAGATGGCTATTACAGGAGTAGATACTTATGCAATTGTTCCTGAGTTTAGTCCTGAGGAAACAAATTTGATCGATAAAAAATAAGAATTATCTTGTTTTAACATCCTAATAATCAAGAAAAATGAAATTAGATATTATAAAAAATCAGTGGCTTGATATCGTATTCGAAGGACGTAATAAGATATATGGTGCATATGAGTTAAGAAAATCGAACGGAAAAACTACGGTAAAAGCACTTATCATAGGTTCGATCATCTTTAGCTTTGCTGTAGCAGCTCCTCTTATTGCAAGCTTTTTACCAGATTCTACTGAAGAAGAGGTAAATAAAGATATTAAGATTGCGACAGTAAAATTACCTCCGAAAAAAGAGGAAATTAAGCCAAACCAACCGCCACCACCACCGCCGCCACCAAAAGTGGATCAGGTGAAGTTCGTGAAACCGGTTGTTGCTAAGGCAAATGAAGTTACCGAAGATCCTCCAAAAATTGAAGAACTTAAAGATAAAAAAGTAGGTTCTGAAACAATCAAAGGAGATCCAGATGCAGTTTTAACTGTTGATGAGCCGGTAGGTAAAGGACCTGTTTCTCAGGTTGTAGAAGAAGATAACAGTGTATATAACACAGCTGGTATCGAAGTAAAACCTGATTTCCCTGGAGGGATGGACAAATTCTACAAATTCGTAGGAAATAATTATAAAACTCCAGAAGAAGAAGGTCTTAAAGGTAAAGTTTACGTTACGTTTGTAGTTGAAAAAGACGGGTCGTTAACTGATATTAAAGTTTTAAGAGATATCGGTTACGGTACAGGAGCAGAAGCAATTCGTGTTCTTAAAAAATGTCCAAAATGGACTCCTGGCGAGCAAAATGGTAAAAAAGTTAGGGTATTATACTCTCTTCCTATTACGATTCAATCTGCAGAGTAATGTTAAGAAATATGCTTAATAATTTTCAGAAGAAATCGCTCAAAGAGCGATTTCTTCTTGTTTTAGGAATACTGTTTTTTTTAATATATCTTGTGCTTGGTTTAATGATTATGTTTTGGGAAAAGCTCCCTTTAGATATGGAACCTAAATATAGATATGCTTTTGGCGGATTGCTAATCGTTTATTCGGCAATACGTTTCTTAAGATTGATTAATTCAAATGCAGAATAATTATGCTAAAATATAGTAAGTTTTTAGGTTTGATTGTTTTTGTTTTTTTGTTTGCCATGTGTAACCAAACAAGCAAGAATAAATCCGACAAAGAAACAATTTTAAAAGGTTCGCTGGATATTACGGTTGATGAAACTGTAAAACCAATTGTGGATGATCAGGTGGCTGTTTTTGAAGGAACTTATTATAGTGCTAAAATTACAGTTAATCCAAAATCGGAAGCAGAATTAATAAATGATTTATTAAATCAGAAAACTAAAGTTGTTATTGCAACCAGAGATTTAACGAAAGAAGAATTGAGCAGGTTTGAAAAAAGTAAAATAAAACCTCGTGTAACCCCTTTTGCAAAAGATGCGATTGCTTTTATTTCGAGCAAGAGCAATAATGACACATTAATTGCGTTGAAAAGTGTAATTGATTTTATGCAGGGCAAACCTGATACGGGGATTAAAGGACTTGTGTTCGATAATCCAAACTCCAGTACAGTTCGATATATGAAAGAACTGGCCAAAGTAAAAAACGTTCCAACACAAAATGTTTATTCTTTCAAAACAAATGACGAAGTAATTAAATTTGTTTCTGAAAATGATGGAATGATTGGTGTAGTTGGAGTAAATTGGTTGTCACAACCATCAACGGAAATGGTGGATATTGTGAAAAAAATAAATATTTTAAGCGTAAAAGGACTAAACAGTGATAAGTATTATAGTCCAACTCAAAATGACCTTGCTGAAGTAAAATACCCTTTGGCACGCGATTTGTTTATTATAAACTGTCAGGGATATAATGGCTTAGGAATGGGCTTTGGTTCATTCATTGCCGGAGAGATCGGACAGCGCATAGTTTTGAAATCGGGTTTACTGCCTGTGAGAACTCCAGGAAGAAAACTTCAAATTAGAAATAAACTTTTAAAAGATAACGAATAAATTAATTACACTAAAAGATGAATAAATTTAAAATTTTCAGTCTTGCCTTAGTTGCTTCGGCCACAGTTGCACAAGCGCAGGATATCAAAGAAGCTAAAAAAGCAATCGATGCTGAACAATTTCAAAAAGCAAAATCACTACTTAAATCAATAATTAAAGCTAAGCCTTCTGATGGAGAAGCTAATTTTGTTTTAGGAAACGTATATTTAAATCAGGCAATTGCTGATTCTGCTAAAATCTATTACACAAATGGATTACAGGCATCAGATAAGAAAAACCTGAACTACATTGGTTTGGGACAATTAGATCTTGATAATAAAAATGCTGCTGCTGCTCAGGCAAATTTTGCCTTAGCTACAAAAGACGTGAAACGTAAAGATGTAGATGAATTTATCTACATTGGTAAAGCTTATACAAATTCAGTAAATCCTGATTATAATAACGCAATTGCCAGTTTGAAAAAAGCATTGTTAATTGAGCCTCAAAACGCAACTGCCCTTTTGGCAATTGGAGATGCTTATTATGGTGCAAACAATCAAAACGAAGCTTACAAATCGTATCGTGATGCTTTTACAGCAGATCCAACTCTTTTGAGAGCTAAAATGCAGTTAGGAGTTTTATTAAAAGGAGCAAAATCTTATGATGAAGCTATTAAATCTTTTAACGAAGTTATCGCTTTGAACCCTAATTATGGCCCAGTTTACAGAGAGTTAGCAGAGACTTACTACAAGTGGGGAAGAAACAAACCTTCTACTGCTAAAGTTAATTTGCAAAATGCAATTACAAACTACGAGAAATACTTAAGTTTAACAGATTACTCTTTAGATTCTAAAATGCGTCATGCAGATTTCTTAATCTTGGTAAAAGATTATAAGAGTTTAGAAACTGTTGCGAACAAAATGATTGCTGAGGATAAAGTAAACCCTAGAATTTTCAGATATTTAGGTTATGCGGCTTATGAAAACGGAAACGTTGATGTAGCTATTAAATCTATTGAGGATTTTGTAAAAGTTCCAACCAATAAAGTAATTGGAAGTGATTATATGTATTTAGGACTTGCGAAAATCAAAAAAGGAACAAATGCTGAAGGTGCTGTAGATCAGGCTTCATTTGATTCTGGTGTTGCTGATATTAAAAAAGCAGTTGAATTAGAGCCATTAGTAGTAGAAGAACTTAATGAAGTTGGAAAAGCTTTATTTGGTAAAAAGCAATTTGCACAGGCAGCTACTATTTTCGAATTTGGAGCTTTAAACAAAGAATCTAAAAATTATTTAGATGATAATGTTTACTACGGTATTTCAGTTTACTATGCAAATGCTAATAAATCTAACGGTGCAGCTGATGCAGCTCAATTAGCTAAAGCAGAAGAAGCTTTTGATAGAATCTTAGTTGCTTCTCCAACGTATGATGAAGCTTACCTATACAAAGGAAGAATCAACAACTTGTTAGAGAAAGATGATTTAATTATCAAAAACTACGAAGAGTATCTTACAAGAACTACAGCTAAAGGTGCTGAAGAATTGGCAAAACCGGCTACTACTAAAAAAGTAATTGAAGCTTACAATAGTATTGGTGCTAGTTATGCGAATACTGATAAAGCAAAAGCGGTTGAGTATTTCAATAAAACTTTAGTTTTAGATCCAACAAACGCTTATGCATCACAATCAGTAAAAGCTTTAAAATAATATAGTTTTAAACTAATTTATATAACCCGATAGTTCAAACCGAACTATCGGGTTTTTTTGTTCCGTATTTAATTGACTATCTTTGCACATTAAATTAGAATAATGTTATCAAAAGAAATACAAT
This sequence comes from Flavobacterium johnsoniae, assembly GCF_001879205.1. Classification (GTDB taxonomy): domain Bacteria; phylum Bacteroidota; class Bacteroidia; order Flavobacteriales; family Flavobacteriaceae; genus Flavobacterium; species Flavobacterium johnsoniae_A. Next base: position 318,760 of record NZ_MLFK01000002.1, on the reverse strand, counting down.
TAGAAGTAAATAAAGGAGCGATGCTGCCTTTGATGGAAGAATTTTATACCATTCAGGGAGAAGGTTTTCATACAGGAACTGCTGCTTACTTCATTAGAATTGGAGGCTGTGATGTTGGGTGTCACTGGTGTGATGTGAAAGAGAGCTGGAATGCAGAATTACATCCGCCGACTAATATTGATGTGATTGTGAACAATGCTTCAAGTTATGCCAATACAGTTGTGGTTACTGGCGGGGAACCGCTCACTTGGGATATGACTCTATTGACAAAACAATTAAAGGATAAAAACTTAAAAGTTCATATTGAGACTTCTGGAGCTTATCCATTATCTGGAACTTGGGATTGGATTTGTCTTTCGCCAAAAAAGAACAAACTGCCAACAAAAGATGTTTATGATAATGCACATGAATTAAAAGTGATTATATATAATAAACATGATTTTATTTTTGCAGAAGAACAAGCGGAATTGGTAAATGACAATGCAATTTTATTTTTACAGCCAGAATGGAGTAAAAAAGAAGAAATGACTCCCCTGATAGTCGATTATGTAATGAATAATCCAAAATGGAGGGTTTCACTTCAAACACATAAGTATTTAAATATTCCTTAGATCATAAAAAAAAACTCTCCAAATCTTGGAGAGTTTTTTTTATGTAATAAATATACATTGTGTAAAAAAGAAACAGTCGTTCATTTCCAGTTCTTATTTTTTTTTAAATTAGAAATATGTGCTAAATGATGATTTCCGTGCCAGGCATACATTCCGATTATTTGTTTGATTCTATATTCTGAATTGTTTTCCGGATGAATAAACGATTTTTCTAAATCAGCTTCAGATAAATTTTTCATGATGTAAGATAATCTGAAATGCAATCCATCTAATAAACTTAATGTTGGAGCAATTGGCATTTTTAAACTATCCGGGAGTTCTGACCATAATTTTTCGTCATAAGGTTTTATAATTGGATTGTTTTCAGTTAAAGCCCATTTCAATCTTATGTAACAATTCATGTGGCTTTCGGCGCAATGATGAATTACCTGTCGAACCGTCCATCCATCAGGGCGGTATGGGGTGTCTAATTGTTCGTCGCTTAAACTGATTGCTTCGCTTTTTAATTTTTCTGGAAAAGCAGCGATTTCTTCAATTTTGTTTGAAATGTATTCAAACGAATATTCAGCAGGAGTAATAAACTTGCCTATTGGATATTTTAACTTTTCTAGATCTAATTTTTCCATGATTTTAATTTTTGCTTTGTGCTAAATAGAAAGTCTTGCTAAATAATCATAATGTTCGCCTTCCATAACTAACTCGCATTTTAATCCGTTTGCAATTGCTGCATTTTGAAGCGTATTATAATCGAGGTATAACCAGTCAAAAGTTTCTTCTTTTTCTCCTTTATATGATATAGTAAAAGTAAGTTCTCCGTAATATTCTGTTTCAGAAGGAATCCATTTTCCTCCGTCTTCATCTTCATCAAACATATAAATGATGTCCGAACTGTCAATTAAAATTTGGCCGCCCGGATTTAAAAGCGATTTTAACTTTGATAAGTAGGTGTTGCAGTTTTCTAATTTTCCAAAGATGCCGGTACCATTCATCAGTAAAATTATTGTGTCGAATTTTTCGTCTTCAAAATCTAATATATTTTTTACTAAAGCATTTTTTAGACCGCGAAGTTTACAGGTTTCAATTGCTTTTTCAGAAATATCGATGGCGGTAACATCTAAGTTGCGATCATTTTGTAATGAAAGACTGTGGCTTCCTGCTCCGCATCCTACATCTAAAGTTTTTCCTGCTGCGAGTTGTAAAGCCTTTTGTTCGATTTTTGGCATTTCATTATAAGAACGAAATAAATAAGCAACGCTCATTTCGTCTTCTTCAGAAATTGAAGTTTCGGTAACAATATCTTCGGGCGAATTATTGGTCTGGAAATCGAACATCGCTTTCCCAAAAAGATCTTTCATCGTATTTTAATTCAAAGTTTAAGGTTTCAAGTTCAAAGTTGTTTAATTTTGCAGCTCAACTTTAAATTTTAAACTTGAAACAAATTTTAAATAACTTAAATAAGTTAGCCAAAGATAAGCATATCGAAAACAAAAAGTATTTTGATAAGCTGAAAAAGAAACAGCCAAAAAATTTGGATTATGTTATGCAAGATCTGCATGATGCTGAATTTAAAAAAACGGATTGTTTAAAATGTGCCAATTGCTGTAAAACGACAGGTCCGCTATTTACTTTAGCAGATATTGAGAGAATTTCGAAATCTTTCAGACAAAAACCCCAGCAGTTCATTGATCAGTATCTGCGTATTGATGAGGATAACGATTATGTTTTAAAAAGTGTTCCTTGCACTTTTCTGGATAGTGAAAATTATTGTTTGATTTATGATGTGCGCCCAAAAGCTTGTAGAGAATTTCCGCACACAGATCGCAAGAAATTCCATCAAATTGCCGATTTGACTTTGAAAAATGTTGCCATTTGTCCTGCTGCTTATAATATAGTGGAAGAAATGAAAAAGAAGCTGCCGCTTTAATCATTTGATTGCATTATCACTTTAAGATTATGCATTCATTTTTTAAATGTATTTTTGAATAATCTGAATAGAATATAAATCATAATAAGAAATCCGAAATTGAATTTAGAATACTTTATAGCAAAAAGACTTATCACTGCCAAAGATTACAAAAGCAGCATATCGGCGCCAATAATAAAAATTGCTATTTCGGCAATTGCAATTGGTATAATTATGATGATTGTTTCTGTAGCAACAGGAATAGGTTTGCAGCAAAAAATACGCGAAAAAGTTTCAGCGTTTAATGGTCAGATCATTATTTCGAATTATGACAATAATAATTCTGAGATTACTTTAACCCCAATTTCAAAGAAACAAGATTTTTATCCCAATTTCAAATCGATTCCAGAAGTAAGCCATATTCAGGCTATCGCAAGTAAAGCCGGAATTATTAGGACAGAAAATGCTTTTGAAGGAATTGTTTTTAAAGGGGTAGGAGCAGATTATAACTGGAATAATATAAAAGAATATTTAGTAGAGGGAAAATTACCTGATTTTTCAAAAGCATTAAACGAAGAAGTTATCATATCGCGATTTTTGGCAGATAGGCTAAATTTAAAATTAGGAGATAGTTTTAATACCTTTTTTATAAAAGAAGAACAAGGTAAACTGCCGAACAGCCGTCGATTTAAAATTGCCGGAATTTTTAGTTCGGGATTTCAGGATTTTGATGCTACGTATATAATAGGGGATATTCGCCATATTCAGCGAATCAATAAATGGACACCGGATCAGGTTGGTGCCTTTGAGGTTTTTGTGAAAGACTTCACGGCGATTAAACAAACCGGAAATGAGATTTACGAACAAATCTCTTCAAACCTCGATACGAAAACCATTACCGAGAAATACAGCTATATTTTCGACTGGCTGCAGCTTTTTGATTTTAATATAATTGTTATACTTGCGATCATGATCCTGGTTGCTACAATTAATATGGTTGTAGCATTGCTGGTTCTTATTTTAGAACGTACACAAATGATAGGCATTTTGAAAGCAGTTGGGGCAAATAACTGGATGGTTCGTAAAGTTTTTCTATACAATGCGTTTTATCTAATAATTCGTGGACTGTTTTGGGGTAACTTAATTGGAATTGCTTTATTGTTAATTCAACAGCAATTCGGGATTATCCAACTGAACCCCGAAAACTACTATGTTAATCAGGCGCCAGTATATTTAAATTGGGGATATATAGCATTGTTGAATTTGCTGACTATAACTGTATGTTTCTTGGTGTTGTTGATTCCTTCATATATAATAACCAAAATTTCTCCAGTAAAAGCAATCCGCTTCGATTAATTATAAATAAATCATTTCACAAACCCGACAGGCTTTCAAAACCTGTCGGGTTTGTTCTTTATACATATATAGAAGAGGAAACTGCAGCTTGAATTATAAAAAGTTGTTTTTAGAAGAAATCTCTGGAAATAGATATCATGTATGGAAGAAAACAATGAAAAGCATATTGGGAACTCTGAAAGATTTATAAAAACCGCATAAAACTGCCCTTTTCGGTTTAGCTCTTTATAGATTAACGCTTATAAAACGTATAAACTCTTCAAAATTGAGTGTGTGATATAGGGTTGAAATATATAAATAACAGTAAAATGCAGGAAAAACTGACAATGTTTCAAAAAAGAACAAATTGTAAAACTGCTGTTATCAGACGGTTAAGAAAAAAGGTTAAAAAAGATGGAAAAAATATAAAAAAAAGGCTTGTAAATGTAAATAAAGGTGGTACTTTTGCACCCGCAACAGCGACAGACGTTCCCTGAAATACTGACAAGCTTATAAGATTTGGATGAAGAAATTTTTTCAAAAAAAGATTAAAAAAAGCTTGTGAGAATGGAAAACGGATGTTACATTTGCACCCCGCAAAACACGGAAAGTTCCTTGATATAGTGATAAGAAAATAGAAGAAATAGAGGCGAAAAAAAAGTTTCAAATTTTTTTAAATTTTTCTTGCACATTTAAAAAGAAAGTTTTAGTTTTGCACCCGCTTTGAAACACAAGTGAAAACAAAAAGAAACACGTTCGTAGACATATTGAATTGACAGCCGTTTTGAGAGAGATCTCAAAACAAATAATAAAGAGTAATAGAATCGTTTGATTCGAAAAAAGACCACTAGAATAAAGCATCGCAATATAATATAAAAATATACGATGAAGAGTTTGATCCTGGCTCAGGATGAACGCTAGCGGCAGGCTTAACACATGCAAGTCGAGGGGTATATGTCTTCGGATATAGAGACCGGCGCACGGGTGCGTAACGCGTATGCAATCTGCCTTTCACAGAGGGATAGCCCAGAGAAATTTGGATTAATACCTCATAGTATTATGCCTCGGCATCGAGATATAATTAAAGTCACAACGGTGAAAGATGAGCATGCGTCCCATTAGCTAGTTGGTAAGGTAACGGCTTACCAAGGCTACGATGGGTAGGGGTCCTGAGAGGGAGATCCCCCACACTGGTACTGAGACACGGACCAGACTCCTACGGGAGGCAGCAGTGAGGAATATTGGACAATGGGCGCAAGCCTGATCCAGCCATGCCGCGTGCAGGATGACGGTCCTATGGATTGTAAACTGCTTTTGTACGAGAAGAAACACTCCTTCGTGAAGGAATTTGACGGTATCGTAAGAATAAGGATCGGCTAACTCCGTGCCAGCAGCCGCGGTAATACGGAGGATCCAAGCGTTATCCGGAATCATTGGGTTTAAAGGGTCCGTAGGCGGTTTAGTAAGTCAGTGGTGAAAGCCCATCGCTCAACGGTGGAACGGCCATTGATACTGCTGAACTTGAATTATTAGGAAGTAACTAGAATATGTAGTGTAGCGGTGAAATGCTTAGAGATTACATGGAATACCAATTGCGAAGGCAGGTTACTACTAATTGATTGACGCTGATGGACGAAAGCGTGGGGAGCGAACAGGATTAGATACCCTGGTAGTCCACGCCGTAAACGATGGATACTAGCTGTTGGGAGCAATCTCAGTGGCTAAGCGAAAGTGATAAGTATCCCACCTGGGGAGTACGTTCGCAAGAATGAAACTCAAAGGAATTGACGGGGGCCCGCACAAGCGGTGGAGCATGTGGTTTAATTCGATGATACGCGAGGAACCTTACCAAGGCTTAAATGTAGATTGACCGTTTTGGAAACAGAACTTTCGCAAGACAATTTACAAGGTGCTGCATGGTTGTCGTCAGCTCGTGCCGTGAGGTGTCAGGTTAAGTCCTATAACGAGCGCAACCCCTGTTGTTAGTTGCCAGCGAGTCAAGTCGGGAACTCTAACAAGACTGCCAGTGCAAACTGTGAGGAAGGTGGGGATGACGTCAAATCATCACGGCCCTTACGCCTTGGGCTACACACGTGCTACAATGGCCGGTACAGAGAGCAGCCACTGGGTGACCAGGAGCGAATCTATAAAGCCGGTCACAGTTCGGATCGGAGTCTGCAACTCGACTCCGTGAAGCTGGAATCGCTAGTAATCGGATATCAGCCATGATCCGGTGAATACGTTCCCGGGCCTTGTACACACCGCCCGTCAAGCCATGGAAGCTGGGGGTGCCTGAAGTCGGTGACCGCAAGGAGCTGCCTAGGGTAAAACTGGTAACTAGGGCTAAGTCGTAACAAGGTAGCCGTACCGGAAGGTGCGGCTGGAACACCTCCTTTCTAGAGCCCTGAGTGTTAGTGGAAACACACGCCGGGGAAAAAGATGCTCTATTGGTTTTAGGATTTAGGGATAATATTACTCTTGCTGTTAGTTCAAATAATAAATTTTTAAGTAAAACAGAGTCTCGTAGCTCAGCTGGTTAGAGTACTACACTGATAATGTAGGGGTCGGCAGTTCGAGTCTGCCCGGGACTACTAAATTACTTAAGAAAAAGGAAATTCTGGAAGCTGGGATTCACCAAAGGAAATTAGAGAAGAATTAGAAATCTAAAATCTGAATTCTAAAATCTAAGATTTAAAATGGGGGATTAGCTCAGCTGGCTAGAGCGCCTGCCTTGCACGCAGGAGGTCAACGGTTCGACTCCGTTATTCTCCACAAAAGGCTGTAAGCCTGAGGCCTAGTGCGTAAAGCGCGAAGCATATAAAGTTCATTGACATATTGAGATAAGAAAATAATAAAAAGTAGAAAGCGTTTTTTATAATTTATTGTAAAGAACAAAAAAAAACGGTCATAATTGATTTTATGATTGGTACAATAAGCAAAATAAGGGCGTATGGGGGATGCCTAGGCTCTCAGAGGCGATGAAAGGCGTGATAAGCTGCGAAAAGCTGCGGGGACGGGCACACACCGATTGATCCGCAGATACCTGAATGGGGCAACCCACTATGTTGAAGACATAGTACACCGATAGGTGGGCAAACCCGCTGAACTGAAACATCTAAGTAGGCGGAGGAGAAGAAAACAAAAGTGATTCCGTAAGTAGTGGCGAGCGAACGCGGATTAGCCCAAACCAGTGATGTTACGGCATTGCTGGGGTTGTAGGACCACGAGATTTTATGCATGCAGAACCGGAAGTTACTGGAAAGTGACGCCAAAGAGGGTGATAGCCCCGTATGGGTAATAAATGTAATAGATAGTGGTATCCTGAGTAGGGCGGGGCACGTGAAACCCTGTCTGAATTTGGCGGGACCATCCGCTAAGGCTAAATACTCCTGAGAGACCGATAGTGAACCAGTACCGTGAGGGAAAGGTGAAAAGAACCGTGAATAACGGAGTGAAATAGATCCTGAAACCATACGCTTACAAGCGGTCGGAGCCCTTTCGTGGGGTGACGGCGTGCCTTTTGCATAATGAGCCTACGAGTTAACGTTGCTGGCAAGGATAAGTGGTTAAGCCATGGATCCGCAGCGAAAGCGAGTCTGAATAGGGCGCTTTAGTCAGTAGTGTTAGACGCGAAACCGTGTGATCTACCCATGGGCAGGTTGAAGCTGTGGTAACACACAGTGGAGGACCGAACCGGTTGACGTTGAAAAGTCTTCGGATGACCTGTGGGTAGGGGTGAAAGGCCAATCAAACTCGGAAATAGCTCGTACTCCCCGAAATGCATTTAGGTGCAGCGTTAGTTATAAAGTTATATAGAGGTAGAGCTACTGATTGGATGCGGGGGCTTCACCGCCTACCAATTCCTGACAAACTCCGAATGCTGTATAATGTTCACTAACAGTGAGGGCTTGGGTGCTAAGGTCCAAGTCCGAGAGGGAAAGAACCCAGACCATCAGCTAAGGTCCCCAAATATATGCTAAGTTGAAAGAACGAGGTTTGTCTGCCCAGACAGCTAGGATGTTGGCTTGGAAGCAGCCATTCATTTAAAGAGTGCGTAACAGCTCACTAGTCGAGCGGACGAGCATGGATAATAATCGGGCATAAGCATATTACCGAAGCTATGGATTTAGAGATTACTCTAAGTGGTAGGGGAGCATTCTAACAGGGTTGAAGGTTTTTCGTAAGGAGGGCTGGACTGGTTAGAAAAGAAAATGTAGGCATAAGTAACGATAATGCGGGCGAGAAACCCGCACACCGAAAAACTAAGGTTTCCACAGCTATGCTAATCAGCTGTGGGTTAGTCTGGTCCTAAGGCGAACCCGAAAGGGACAGTCGATGGCTAACGGGTTAATATTCCCGTACTACTAATTACTGTGATGGGGTGACGGAGTGATGAAAGCGCCGCGAACTGACGGAATAGTTCGTTAAAGTACCTAGCTATAGGCTCTGCAGGCAAATCCGCAGAGACTGGTGAAATACGATAGTACTCGGAGTCTTCGGACAAAGAGATAGTGCGCCTAAGGGCTTCCAAGAAAAACCTCTAAACTTCAGGTAATTAGTACCAGTACCGTAAACCGACACAGGTAGTTGAGGAGAGAATCCTAAGGTGCTCGAGAGATTCATGGCTAAGGAATTAGGCAAAATAGACCTGTAACTTCGGGAGAAAGGTCGCCCTGAGCAATCAGGGCCGCAGTGAAGAGGTCCAGGCGACTGTTTATCAAAAACACAGGGCTCTGCAAAATCGTAAGATGAAGTATAGGGCCTGACACCTGCCCGGTGCTGGAAGGTTAAGAGGAGATGTTATCTTCGGAGAAGCATTGAATTGAAGCCCCAGTAAACGGCGGCCGTAACTATAACGGTCCTAAGGTAGCGAAATTCCTTGTCGGGTAAGTTCCGACCTGCACGAATGGTGTAACGATCTGGACACTGTCTCAGCCATGAGCTCGGTGAAATTGTAGTAACGGTGAAGATGCCGTTTACCCGCAGTGGGACGAAAAGACCCTGTGCACCTTTACTATAGCTTAGTATTGACCTTGGATAAATGATGTGTAGGATAGGTTGGAGACTATGAAGCGGCGTCGCCAGGCGTTGTGGAGTCATTGTTGAAATACAACCCTTTGTTTATCTGAGGCCTAACCCCGCAAAGGCGGGGGACATTGCTTGGTGGGTAGTTTGACTGGGGTGGTCGCCTCCAAAAGAGTAACGGAGGCTTCTAAAGGTTCCCTCAGTACGCTTGGTAACCGTGCGTAGAGTGCAATGGCATAAGGGAGCTTGACTGAGAGACATACAGGTCGATCAGGTACGAAAGTAGAGCATAGTGATCCGGTGGTTCCGCATGGAAGGGCCATCGCTCAAAGGATAAAAGGTACGCCGGGGATAACAGGCTGATCTCCCCCAAGAGCTCATATCGACGGGGGGGTTTGGCACCTCGATGTCGGCTCGTCACATCCTGGGGCTGGAGAAGGTCCCAAGGGTTGGGCTGTTCGCCCATTAAAGTGGCACGCGAGCTGGGTTCAGAACGTCGTGAGACAGTTCGGTCTCTATCTACTGTGGGCGTTAGAAATTTGAGTGGATCTGATTCTAGTACGAGAGGACCGAATTGGACAAACCTCTAGTGTATCTGTTGTCCCGCCAGGGGCACCGCAGAGTAGCTACGTTTGGAAGGGATAAGCGCTGAAAGCATATAAGCGCGAAACCCACCACAAGATGAGATTTCTTTTAAGGATCGTGGAAGATGACCACGTTGATAGGCTATAGATGTAAAGGCAGTAATGTCATAGTCGAGTAGTACTAATAATCCGTAAGCTTATGTACACCCTTTTCCCCCGATGCAAGTCGGGGGGAGAAACTTTCTAGAAATACTAAATAAAAATACTTTTCTTTATCTCAGTATGTTAAGATATTGGTTTTAATTATGAATTGTCAATTATCAATTGTTAATTAAAACAGATTGCCCAAAGCAATTATAACTTCTTAAGGTGGTTATTGCGGCGGGGCTCACCTCTTCCCATCCCGAACAGAGTAGTTAAGCCCGCCTGCGCAGATGGTACTGCAGTTATGTGGGAGAGTATGTCGTCGCCTTTCTTTTGAAAAACCCTATTCCAGCGAATAGGGTTTTTTGTTTTATAGATGTTTTGCAAAAAAAATCGTACTCTGAAATGATTGAAACAAACGATGATGATTTATTCATTCTGATGAATTTGACTCTAGATTTGTTTTTACGTATTTTTTCTTCTTTATTTTCTATTATTCTCCGAATTCGGCACAATAAGCCATCTTTTTAAATTTAATGCATCAAAAGCTATTGTTTAGTTTATTTGATCAAACTTCAGAACGAGATAAAATCCTTAATTTTATACAATATTCTACAAGAGGAATTATAAAAGAATCCAAGTTGGAATCGCATTAATTAAATTGTAGTATTAAAAAGAACTCAAATTTCGTATTCACTTTTGTAAGATTTGTTACATTTGAAGTAGGATGGAAATTATATTAAGTATTAGATTTTGTTTATTTCCTATAGCAGTTTAGATATATTAATTAAAATACGGATGATATGTCAGCAAATGTAGAGAATCCAAAAGTTGATTTCTTTTTTGATAAAGCTACTAAATGGCACGAAGAATTAATTTTAATGCGAAAAATTGCTCTCGAATGTCAGTTAAGCGAAGAACTTAAATGGGGAGTTCCCTGTTATACTTTTAAAGAAAATAATATCGTTTTAATTCATGCTTTTAAAGAATATTGTGCTTACTTATTTTTTAAAGGAGCATTGTTAAAAGATACAGACAGCATTTTGATCCGGCAATCTGAGAATGTTCAGGCGGCTCGTCAGATACGATTTACTAATCTTCAGGAAATAATTGATTTAAGAACTGTTTTGAAAACATACATTTATCAAGCTGTAGAAATTGAAAAAGCGGGTGTGAAAGTGGAGCTGAAAAAAACTTCTGATTTTGCTGTTTCTGAGGAATTTCAAAAGAAATTAGACGAAATGCCAAATCTCCAAAAAGCTTTTGATGCTTTAACTCCGGGAAGGCAAAGGGCTTATTTACTTCATTTTTCCCAGCCCAAACAGTCAAAGACCAGAGAAGTGCGAGTAGAAAAAAATATTCCCAATATTTTGGAGGGCAAGGGGCTTAATGATTAGTTAAATTTTAAACATCTTCAATAAGTTTTAAAATAATGTCAGCAAACATAAAATAACAAAGGATGAGTCAAAAGAATAAACTATCATCAGAACAGCAGGAATCATTATTGAGTGTTTTAGAAATACGTTTTGAAAATAATATGCATCGGCATAAAAACATTGAATGGGAAAAAGTTCAGTTAAAACTAAAAGCTAATCTTGAGAAACTTTGGTCACTTGACGAAATGGAAAGAACTGAAGGTGAACCTGATGTTGTGGGGTATGATGAAGAAACAAAAGAGTATATTTTTTACGATTGTGCAGCAGAAAGCCCTAAAGGACGAAGAAGCATTTGTTATGATCACGAAGCTTTAGAAAAAAGGAAAGAAAATAAACCTAAAAACAGCGCTGTAAATATGGCTTCTGAAATGGGAATCCAGATTTTGAATGAAACGGAATATCGCGAACTTCAAAAATATGGGAAATTTGATACCAAAACTTCAAGCTGGATTTTAACTCCTTCCAATATTAGGAAACTTGGCGGTGCAATTTTTTCAGATTTTCGTTATGATACCGTTTTTGTATATCATAACGGTGCCGATTCTTACTATGCAGCAAGAGGTTTTAGAGGTTCTTTGAGAATTTGAAAAAAATAAATAAATAGAATGATATTAGCCTTTGATACTTATTATTTTGATAATAAAGCGAAAACAGTTTGTCTTGAATTTGAGAAATGGAACGAAAACAAAAATTTTAAAATTCATACTGAAATTATTGAGAACATTGAAGAATATATTCCGGGAGAATTCTACAAGAGAGAGCTTCCTTGTATTATCAGTTTGTTAAATCTGATTGATCTAAAAAATATTGAAGCCATTATTGTAGATGGATTTGTATATTTAGATGACGATAAAAAGTACGGTTTAGGCGGATATTTATATGAAAAATTAAATAAACAAATTTCCATTATCGGTGTTGCCAAAACCAATTTTTCAAGTATTGAAAAAAATAAAAAAGCTTTATTGAGAGGCGACAGTATAAAACCATTATTTATAACTTCTATTGGAATAGATTTGGAAGAAGCTTTCCAAAAAGTAGCAAGTATGGCGGGTGAATTTAGAATGCCCGCTTTATTAAAAGAGCTGGATCGTTTAACGAAAGAATCTTAAAAAATTTATGAATAAATCTTTTTGGGAAGAAATTAAAAAATTTGAATTAGATAATCCTAACGATGAATATGGATTTTCAACAAGATTAGCTGTAGAGAATAATTGGACTATTTATTTTACAAAAAAGGCAATCTTAGAATATAAAAAATTCATGTATCTGGCGGCAACTTCAAATGAAATGGTTTCACCTTCAGAAATTGTAGATATTGTGTGGCATCAGCATTTGATATTTACTAATTCTTACTCAGAGTTGTGCACCGTTTTGTCCAAGAGAGTTGAGCACATTCCTTCAACACATAATAAATCAGAATTTGAAAAGTTTCAAAAAGCAAAAGAAGTAACGAAAGGATTATACGAATTAAATTTTGGAAAACAGCCAGAGGAAATCTGGAAGTATAATAATCCTGTTCATTCTCTTGAATTAGACAGCTCTAATTTAGATTTAACGAAGCTGAAAATTATATTTCTTGGAGCTCTGTTAGTTTTGGTTTTTCCAATTTCACTTCTTCTCAAACCAGTTTTAATTCAGATCAAAAATCCCGATTTTGTTTATTCTTATATTTTCTTATTTGCAATTGTAACAATTTTGTTGATGCAGTTTGTAAAAGCAGCCTGTAATTTGTTAATAAGAAGAATTAAATCAAAATTAATTATAGATAATCTTTCACCATTTGAACTGGTCTTTTTTCAAAAGAACAAAATAGATTTTGTGATTCATGGTATTGTAAATAATCTGATTGAAAACAAAAAAATACAGGTTGCAGGTAATAAATTAAAATTAATAGACGAAAGTTTGACAGACAATGTATACGAAAATTGTGTCATCGGGATCATGAAGGATTACAATCTGATACCCTACTTTCAGCTAAATCTATTAATTAAAAGTAAACCTGTTTTTCTGCAATTAAAAAATGGAGTTGAAAAAATTAGAGAAACAATTATAAATTCTAAACAATTTCTATCGATTATAAAAGTGGTGCTTATTGTCTTTGGACTTTTGTTAAGTATAGGATTGAGCAGAATTATTACAGGTATTTCTCGAGGAAAAGCGATTACAAATTTGGTAATTGTAATGATGATTTTAGCAGCGATCTCGTATCATTATTTAAAAAAAATGACAAACTATTTGTTTCTAAATACGGTGCATTCCGTTTTTAACAATGAGAAACGAAATACTGATGCAGAAAATGACTGGCAGTGGAGATATTTTCTATATGGAAGTTTGGCTATTTCCTTTGTACCCCTAACGGTGCAGGTAAATAATCATGATAGCTCGTCCTCGAGCAATTCCTCAAGCTGTGGCAGCTCTTGCGGAAGTTCGTGTGGCGGCTGTGGCGGAGGTGATTGAAAAAAGGAAGAATTTTTAACCAGCAAATAAAATCTGCTAAATAAAGTTGAATGGTTTTTGCCAAATGACAAATTCTGTGTACACAACTTTGATTAACTTGCATTTATGAAAGAATTTATAGAATATATTTTGCAGTTTGGCAGTTTAAATCAACAGCAATTGGATTTAATTTCGAGTAAAGCAAATGAATTGGAACTTTCGAAAGATGAATATTTTTCGGAAGCGGGAAAGATAGCACAGCAAGTGGGTTTTGTTTTAGACGGAATTATCCGGGTTTGTTATTACAATAATAAAGGAGAAGAAATTACCAAATATTTTATCGATGAAAATAACTTGGTTGTTGATATCGAAAGTTTTGATAACGATATCTGTTCTAATTCTTATGTACAGGCTATTACGGATTGTAAACTACTGGTTTTTTCTAAAAAAGACTGGAAAGAACTTTTGGATACCATTATTGGCTGGGATGCTATTGTACATAAAATTATTTCGAAAGCATTAAGACAAAAAGTAGAAAGAAGAAGTCCTTTGGTTTCAGAAGATGCGACTACACGTTATTTGATGTTTCTGAAAATCTACCCTAATGTTATCAATCGAATTCCGTTATCTTATGTTGCATCTTATTTAGGAATAACTCAATCTTCTTTGAGCAGAATTAGAAAAAACATCCGATAAATTGCTTTTTGCCAAATGACAAATGATTTCATTTTTAAACCAAAGATCTTTGCCTTGTTAATTTAAAACACTAGAAAATGAAATCAGTATTAATTACAGGAGCAAATAGAAGCATTGGATTAGAAATAACAAAACAGCTTTCAAAAAAAGGAGTATTTGTTTATTTAGGAACGCGTGATCTTGAAAAAGGAAATAAAGTTGTAAAACAATTAAATGAAGATGGATATGAAAACATCAAAGCCATTCAAATTGATGTTACCAACCAAGCTTCTATTTTAGCAGCAAAAGCAATTGTAGAAAACGAGCAAGGTAAACTAGATATCCTGATTAATAATGCCGGAATCAGCGGGGAATTTCCTCAAAACGCTTCGGATACAAATATTGAAGCAATTCAAAATGTATTTGATACCAATTTCTTTGGCGTTATAAGTGTTACGCAGGCATTTTTAGAATTGCTTAAAAAATCTGAAAGTCCAAGAATTAGTAATATCACATCCGGACTTGGGTCTTTAACTCTGCATAGTGATCCCACTTGGAAATATTACAATTTTAAATCGGCTGCTTACGGGACTTCAAAAGCAGCTTTAAATGCTTATACAATTAATTTAGCTTACGAACTAAAAGACCTTTCATTTAAAGTAAATGCAATTGATCCGGGCTACACGGCAACAGATTTTAATCATCATAGCGGACCCGGAACTATAGAAAGTGCTGCATCATTTATTATTAAACATACATTGACAGATGATAGTGCGCCAACGGGACAATTTTATAGTAATGATATTGAGGATGAAACAGGAATAAGTCCGTGGTAAAATTTCAATTGAATAAATTAAAAAAGACTCCATATTGGAGTCTTTTTTAGGTTTACAGCTGAATTAATATTTCCATTTAAAATTTTTATAAGAGTTTTTACTCATACTTTAAATATTTTAAAACGTCTGTTTTAGTGGCTGTATAGGCTCTTGATAATACAATTATTAAAGTTAGAAACAATAAAATTGCAAACCCAAGAATAAATGGATAGAAACTTATCTCAATTCTAAGTGCAAAGTTTTCAAGCCATTTTGTTAATAGATAATAAACCGGAAACAAAGCAATTAGAAACCCAATTATACAATATAAAATATATTGTTTCGATAATTCTTTCAGCAAAGTATTCGTTTCGGCACCCAGTGTTTTTCTAATTGCAATCTCTTTCATACGTCTTTGTATTGAAAATGATGCCAGCGCAAATAAACCAAACAAAGCGATTAGAATTACTACAATGTTAAGCAGCGAAAATAAGTTTTTTTGCTTAGTATAAGATTCATAAGTTCTCGCATATTCTTTGTCTACAAAATCGTATTTAAAAGGATATTCGGTATCCACTTTTAACCATAATTTTTCAATACTTTTAATCGTAGTTTCCAGATTGTCAGATTTTACTTTTATGTAAACCTTGTTGATGTTGTGCGCCATGCTAAAGGTTTTAATATGATAGAAGGCAATTGGAGGCACTTTTAATTCAGGGCTCAGTAAATTGAAATCTTTAACAATACCAATGATTTTTAATTTTCGCTCGCGTATCAGAAGTTCTTTCCCAATAGGATTTTTAAGCTTCATTAAATTTAAAGCACTTTCATTTATTATAACCGAATTAACAGTATCCGAAGCTAATTTTCTATCGAAATTTCTGCCTTCTTTCATTTTAATGTTCAGCATTTCAAGTAAACCAAAGTCTAAAGCGATAGTTCTTTCTTTAAAAAGTTCATCATTATACAGCACTGGAGAAATAGAATTATCAGATCCATCAAAAGAAATAAGTCCGGTTGAAATTTGTTCAACACCTTTAATTTTGCTCAATTCTTGTTTTAAAGTATTGTATTTAGCATAAATAGTTTGTTCTGCATTTTCGGATGTATATTCTGTCAAAGGAATATTTAATGGAATTGTAAGAACCTGATCGCCTTTAAAACCTAGATCTTTATTTTGCAGATATTTAATTTGCTGATACACCATATGAGAACCAATTATAAAAAATGCTGCAATGGCAAACTGAAAAATAAGCATTCCGTTACGAAGCCAAATTCCGTTCTTGCTTCTGTCGAAATTTCCTTTCAAAACTTTAAAAGTTTTGAAATTGGATATATAAATGGCCGGAAATAATCCTGCTGTCAAAATTGTAATTATAAAAATCAATATCAATTGTATGTAAAACTGACTGGCCAAAAGTACAATGTTTTTGTTTAAAAAATTGTTGTAATACGGCAAAGTCAGTTCTACAATTACTAAAGCCAGTAAAATAGAAAAACTCGTCGTTAAAACCGTTTCAAAAAGAAACTGACTAACAATATCGCCTTTTGAGGCACCGGATATTTTACGAACTCCAACTTCTTTCGCCCGCTTTACGGCACTAGCAGTGGCGAGATTGATGTAATTAACAATCGACAAAATGAGAATCAAAAGCGACAAACCCATCATGATCATTAAAAACTGATAATTTCCCCGCGCTTCAGGATAACCATCTGCTATGGAATGTAATCTGGCTTTTGATAAAGGTTCAAGAATAACTCTAAAATAACCTACTTTTTTAGCCATTTCTTTGGGTGTAAAACCGGCTTCTTTGGAAAGTCTTGTAATAAAATCGTGGTTGTAAATTCTTTCGAGTTTTTGTCTTGTCACATCAATTTTTGACGGGTCTTTTACCTTTAGCAATAATTTTAAAATAAACGGATTTGTCTTTCCTGAAGTTGTCAGTTCCTCCATTTTATTGATAATCACATTTGGAGCAATTGAAGAATTTCCGGGAATATGATATACGGCACGTACAGAAAACATTTGGTTAAAACATTTTATTTGTTTTCCAATGGGGTTTTCATTTCCAAAAAACCTTTCAGCCGTAACATCAGAAATCGCAACGCTGGAATCATCTTTTATAGCTGAAATTGCATCACCCTGAATAATTTCGAAAGGAAAAAAAGAAAAGAAATTTTGTTCGACATTGACGATTTTATCTACAAATTCCTTTTTTCCTTTGTAGATAATTTTATCCTTTTGATACCAGGAATCAGCATACATTATGGTTTCAATATTAGGATCTTCGTCTAAAGTCGGTTTCAGGAATAAGGCACAATCTGACCACGCCGGCATATCAGTTAGCTGAACCAAAACCTGATATACTTTTTCTTTTTCAGGATTCCAGACATTATAATTTTGCTCGTCGTTCCAGTAAAGCAGGGCAAAAATAAGCCCTGCAATTCCTACTGATAACCCTAAAATATTTAATGATGAAAAAAGTTTATTGTGCTTTAACTGGTAAATAAAGGTATTAATATAGTTTAGTATCATGGTTTTTGTGGTTGGTTAGTTACGGACATCAAATTTTGTATGTCTATTCATATTTTAGGTATTTCAAAACATCAACTTTTGTTGCCTGATAAGCTCTGGTAAGCACCACTAATAGGGTTAAGGTTAGTAAAGCAGTAAACCCAATTAAAAATGGATAGATAGAAATCGTGATTCTATAAGCAAAATTCTCCAGCCATTTGTCTAATAAAAAATAGGCGGGAAATAAGGCTGTCAGAAATCCAACTACACTGAATACGATATATTGTTTGCAAAGTTCTTTCAACAAAATGTTCGTCTCGGCTCCCAGGGTTTTTCGAATTGCAATTTCTTTCATGCGTCTTTCGATAGAATAAGAAGCCAAAGCAAAGAGTCCGAAAAGTGCAATTACAATGACTACAATATTCAATAAAGAGAAGAGATTTTTTTGTTTTACATAGCTGCTGTACGATCTTTTATATTCTTTATCTACAAAATCATATATAAAAGGATAATCCGGATCTACTTTTTTGGTCCAAAGGTTTTCGATGCCAGCAATAGTCTGCTGCATGGTTTTAGGATCGGCTGTGACATAAAAATTGTTCAAATTTGATGTAAACCAAGGTACCGTTTTAAAATGGAAAAAAGACATCGGAGGTATTGGTTCTCCTGGGTTTCCTACATTAAAATCTTTTACTATTCCAACGATAATAGCATCTTGTCCGTTCCAGTTTATTTTTTTTCCTATTGGATCTTTTTCATTTAACAATTTTAGAGCTGTTTCATTAATTAACATTGAAGAAATGGTATCCTGGGCAAATTTAGGATTCAAAAAACGTCCTTTTGTAATTTTTATTTTCATCATTTCCAGCAGTCCAAAATCGATTGGCATATTACTGCCGTCAATATTTTGATCTTTATAATGATAGGAAATTACAGATTTTGCTCCGCTTCCAAAAACAAATCCTCCTCCAGCAACTTGCTGCACCCCTTGTATATGTTGTAATTGGTTTTTAATAATAGTGTATCGTTCAAAACGATCTTTATGGGTTATTCCTTCACCGTAAGTATTTCGATATGAAATATTAAGAATCTGTTTGCCGCTAAAGCCCAAATCTTTAGAATTCATAAGATCGATTTGCTCATATACAATATACGATCCAATAATGAAGAAAGATGCCACAGCAAATTGAAAAATCAGCATGCCGTTTCTAAGCCAAACACCGTTTTTGCTTCTTCCAAAATTTCCTTTCAATACTTTTAGCGATTCAAAATTAGAAACATACACTGCGGGAAATATGCCTGCTAATATTACGGTTGCAATAAATATAACCGCAAGTTGTAAGTAGAACTGACTGCTTTGCAATACAAGTGTTTTTTCTAAAAAAGCATTATAAAAAGGAAGGGAAAGTTCTACAATAACAAGCGATATTAAAATAGAAAGTAATGAAATTACAGCGGTTTCGAAAATATACTGTTTAATTATAGCTGATTTTGAAGCGCCGATAATTTTGCGAACTCCAACTTCTTTGGCTCTTTTTACAGCATTTGCCGTAGCCGAGTTAACATAATTTACAATTGATAAGATTAGAATTAAAACAGATAATCCAACCATGATTACCAGAAATTGAAAATTACCTTTTGATTCTGCCAGACCACCAGTTTTTGTATGCAAACGTATAGACGATAATGACTCTAAACAGGGTTTTACTTCTCCGTATTTCTTAATAAATTCTTTCGCTGTAATACCTTGAAGTTTTGCATAACGAGCGGTCATATTCTCAAAATACATTTTTTGAAGATTTTGAGTTACTGATTTTTGTCCATCCGGATTTTTCAGTTTTAATAGCAGAACAAATTGAAAATTCCCCCAGGATTGGATGTTTTGATTTAATTGCTCATCCATAAAATTAACCACACATGACGGATTATAAGCTGATTTTTTATCGAGTTTATAAACACCTCTTACGATTAGGTTTTTACCTTTCAGTACAATTTGTTTGCCCAAAGCGGTTTCGTTTCCAAAAATCTGAATGGCTAAATCCTTAGATAAACAAATACTGTTTACATCTGGTAAGGCGGTTTTTGAACTTCCCTCTATAAATGGATAAGGGAAATACTCAAAGAAGTTTTTTTGCGCCAAAATTATTTTATCTGACTGCACTTTTTTGTTATTAAAACGAATGATATCATTGTCGTAATCACCACTTAAATAACAATAAGATTCTACTTCAGGACTTACCTCTTTTATGGCAGCTCCTATTGGTGCCGAACTTGAACCCCAATAAGTAGTTGCGTCCATTTGGTTAGCAACCAAAAAGATATTTTCTTTATTAGGATTCCATTGGTCGTAACTATGTTCCTCATTCCAATATAGAATCGCAAAAATTAAACCTGCGATTCCAATACTCAAACCCAAAACATTCAAGGCCGTAAAAAGCTTGTTATTTTTGATGTGGTATATAAATATATTGATCCAGTTTTTTAGCATGATTTAATTTTTTGCAGTTACTAAAACGTCTACATTTTTGTGATTTAATTTTTCTGAAAGAATAATTCCGTCTTTCATTAAAATTGTTTTCTGCGAAAATGAAGCGTCATAATCAGAGTGCGTAACCATTAAAATTGTAGAACCGCTGGCATGAAGATCCGTCAATAATTCCATTACTTCATTACCATTTTTACTGTCCAGATTTCCTGTAGGCTCATCGGCAAGGATAATTTTTGGATCATTAATTAAAGCTCTTGCAACGGCTACACGTTGCTGCTGTCCTCCTGAAAGCTGTTGCGGAAAATGCTTTAAACGATGAGAAATGCCTAATATAGAGGCAATATCGTCTACTTTTTTCTTTCTTTGCGATAGCGGAACATTATTGTAAATCAACGGTAATTCTATATTATCATAAACCGACAACTCATCAATTAGATTAAAATTCTGAAAAATGAATCCGATGTTTTCTTTTCTGGCTTTTGATTTTAATTTCTCTTTCAGGCCAACCATTTCTTGTCCTAATAATTTATAACTTCCACCGGAAGCACTGTCTAATAATCCAATGATATTTAATAAAGTTGATTTTCCACTTCCTGACGGCCCCATGATCGATACAAAATCGCCTTCGTTTATGGTTAATGAAATTTCGCTTAAAGCTTTAGTTTCGACTTCTTCGGTTCTAAAAATTTTGGAAAGCTTGTTAATGTTGATCATAATTGTTTGTTTTTAGATTGATGTTTTTAATAAATTTTATTGCCGAAGTAATAGAAACGCATCGAAATTAAGATATTTGACAATATAGTTGTTAGATATCAATTTTTGTTACTTTTACGAGCAATAATGATTCTCATATTTGATGATTTGATAGTCATAATGTGATTTTCGTGCCAAAAATTTAAAACATGTAACTGCCTTATTTTTACATTTTTATTTTTTGAATACAATTGAAAGTGTCCAAAAGTGGACAGCTTTCGTCCAAAACTGAACAAAAATGAAAAAAACAAACGCCTCGATATTAATCATCGACGATCAGGAAGACATTCTTTTTGCGTCGAAAGTCTACTTAAAAAAGTATTTTGAAGAGATTTACACCCTAAATAATCCCAAAAATATTGTCGAATTATTGTCGGGAAAAAAGATTGATGTCGTTTTGCTCGACATGAATTACCGTATAGGTTTTGAAGACGGAAGAGAAGGTTTGTATTTACTGAAAGAAATAAAAACGCTTTCGCCAAAAACGGTTGTGATTTTAATGACGGCTTTTGGAAAAGTAGAAACTGCCGTTGAAGGACTGAAATCAGGGGCTTTTGATTATATCCTGAAACCGTGGGAAAACAAGAAACTTTTAGAATCTGTAAAACAAGCTGTAGACAAATCTCGTAAGGAACAAAAAAAGGACAAAGAAATTGAAGTCGAAAATGATTTTTTTGCCGGAACTTCTGAAATTATAAAAAAGGCCTATTCGCTGGCGGATAAAGTAGCAAAAACCGATGCCAATGTTTTGATTTTGGGAGAAAACGGAACCGGAAAATTTGTTTTGGCACATCATATTTACAAGCAGTCCGAAAGAAAAAACAATCCGTTTATTGCCGTTGATTTAGGTTCTTTGAATTCGAATATTTTCGAAAGTGAATTGTTTGGCTATGCAAAAGGCGCTTTTACCGATGCTAAAATGGATACGCCAGGACGTTTTGAAATGGCGCAGAACGGAACTATTTTTTTAGATGAAATAGGAAACGTTCCGCTGCATCTGCAATCTAAATTATTGCAGGTCATTCAAACCAAAACCGTAACAAGATTGGGCGAAACAAAAGCAAGACCTTTAAATGTGCGAATTATTACGGCAACCAATTTGAATTTAAAACTGGAAGTTGCCGATAAAAATTTCAGGGAAGATTTGTATTATCGTATTAATACAATGGAAATTGTGCTGCCTCCATTGCGCGAACGAAACGAAGATAAAATTCCGCTTGCCGAATATCTTCTGGAAAAAATGATGGAAAAATACGGAAGAAGCGAAATTACATTTGACAAAAAAGTATTGGAACAAATTGAAAAACACGCCTGGAACGGAAACATCCGCGAAATGGAAAATAAAATTGAACGCGCCGTTATTCTTTGCGAAAATAATAAAATCACGGTTTCAGATCTGGATTTGCAAACCATAACGCCTTATGATGAAAACCCGGATGATATTCAGCTTTCGTCCGTAGAAAAAGCGGCTATCGAAAAAGCGCTTCTTAAGCACAATAACAATATCAGTAAAACAGCCGAAGAACTGGGCTTGTCCAGAGGTTCTTTGTATCGTCGTTTAGAGAAATATAATATCAACATGAATTAGTATGTTTAAATCACTTCAAACTTATAAACTGCTTTTTTTTCGATTACTTGCCATTGTTGCGGCGATAGAAATTTCGATTTATTTTTTTAGAGTCGGACTGATTTTTACGGGTGTATTTGGCCTTTTTATTGTTTTTCTGCTCATTCGCGAAATGTATTTTTATGTTCGGAATTTTGTTTTGCTTTACGATAAAACCATTGCTTCGATTTTGCAGAATGATTTTACATCAGATTTTACAAAACACAAAGTCAATAAAAGTTATGATGATTTGTTTCAATTGTATGATACTTTAAAGAACAGACAAAACGAACAGATTTCAAAAGATATTATTTACCGTTCTATTTTAAATAACATCGAAACCGGAATTATCATTTTGCAAAAACAAGATATAAATTGGGATATTTTTTTAATGAACGATTATTTTTCGAATCATTTTAATGTGCCCAAAGTCTCGAAATGGAAATACCTTAAAAATCAACTGCCATCGCTTTGCGAAATTATCGAAGCCGATGATTTTCACGAAATAAAAACAGCTGTAGAAATAAGTATAAACGAACAAAACAAACAGACTTTTGTTCTGCAGGCATCAAGAACCGAGATTTTTGAACGCGATTATTTTATCGTTTTACTGGATTCTATTCAAAATGTGGTCGAAAAGAAAGAAAAAGATGCCTGGGTAAATTTGATGAAAGTGATTTCTCATGAGCTTTTAAACTCGATAACGCCAATTCGTTCTATCTGCCAGAATCTCCAGGATTTAGTTGAGCAGGATTCGCTTTCTTCGGAAGATTTGGAAGACATTAAAAACAGCGTTGAAACTATGTTAAGACGAAGTGATCATTTGCAGAAATTTGTAGAAGGTTATCGAAAACTGGCGATGCTTCCGTCTCCTAAAAAAGAAAAAACAGCCCTAAAGAATTTAGTTGAAAATTGTCTTCAAATTATGAATCCGTTGTTTAAAAAAGATGAAATCGAAGTTATAAACGCTGTTTCTTTGAAAAGTTCTATAAATGTCGATCCGCAGCAAACGGAGCAGGTTATTATTAACCTTTTGACGAACTCGATTAATGCCTTAAAAAATAGCGGCCAGAAACAGATTTTAATTTCGGCGGAAGCCAAAGAAAACAGGACTTATATTAAAATCACCGACACCGGAAACGGAGTTGAAAAAGAAATTGAAAACAAAATTTTCCTGCCATTTTTTACCACCCGAAATGAAGGTGCCGGAATTGGTTTAACACTTTCTAAAAACATAATCGAAGCGCATGGCGGCTATATTTCATTTAAAACAGAAGAGGGCAAAACTACTTTTGAGATTTGTTTGGTTGAGGGATAAGTTTTTTGCATTAAATTTTAGTATAGATATTTCTTATATATTAGCAAAATAAATACTTTTTATTATTAGATAAAAAAAGTAGAAAAACAGCCAAAAACTACCATTTTAATGAAAGAAAAATTTCTGAATTCTAAATTGATTTTGTTAATTCCAGCCTATTGGGCCTGCCTGTTTGATGAAACGATTACCATTATCAATCAATCTAATGAATATTGGAAAGGCAATTTAAGTAAAGCAAACGAAGGAAATCCTATTGGCGCTTT
This sequence comes from Flavobacterium johnsoniae, assembly GCF_001879205.1. Taxonomy (GTDB): domain Bacteria; phylum Bacteroidota; class Bacteroidia; order Flavobacteriales; family Flavobacteriaceae; genus Flavobacterium; species Flavobacterium johnsoniae_A. The sequence continues at coordinate 294,853 of NZ_MLFK01000002.1, read as the reverse complement.
TATGATGGCCAATCACACTTCTGGATTATTTGTAATTTGTGCACTTTGGCTTGTGTTAATTGGAATAATAGGGTATTATTTATCAAATAAAAAACTGAAGATTTTTTCTCTTTTTGTTTTAATAGCTCATTCTTTTGGAGCCTCTTCTTGGTTAAGTTTTTATTATAATTTTTGGTACGCTATTGCTTTTATTTTCATAAATGCTGTTCTTTTTATCGAAGTTGAAAATATATACGAAAGCAGAAGGAAATTGAAAACTATTGAACTATAAATTTAACAAGCCATAATGAAAAATAGATTTTTACTCGCATTTTTATTTTTGACAGTTTTTGCATTTGCACAAAAAACAACTTTTAAAATTAAGTATTCTGAACAATTAGCTGTTTTTATTTTTTTGCAGCATCTCTCTGAAAATTATCCCGATAATGTTTTTAAAACCGAATTTGAAAAGTCAAAATATAATACAGATAAATACAAAATCGTAATCTCAAAATTTGATAAATTAGTTTTGGACTACAGCTGCAGATTTGATGAGTTTCCTTATGGCTCAAAAAAAACAATGCAGACGGAAGATGTTTTGAAAAAAAATCTAATTGAGACGACTGATTTAATAAGTTTCAAAAATCGTTCTGTGGGTATTATTCCAAGTAAAACGTTGATTGATTTAGCCGAAAGTATTTCAGAATTTACGCCAATTTACAACGAACTGATTTATAATCCGAACAAAGAAAAATTTGAAAAGCAACTGGAAGAAATTACAAAGTATTCTAATGAACATCATATAGAAAACTTCTTTAATACCGGATTACTGTTTTACAATTCCAGCTGGGATAATGCAATTCCTTTTGAAATTGCTTTTTATCCGCTGCCTAATTCCAAAGGGTTTACAGCGCAGGCATTTTGCAATAATGCGATAAGCGCCATACAAACAGATCTAAAATCATACAAGGACTTGTTTAGTGTTATGATGCACGAAATTTATCACATTATTTATGATGAACAATCGCTGGAAGTAAAAACAGCAATTGACACTTATTTTAAGGAAAACAAATCGAATTCCAGTAATTATGCTTATCAGTTAATGAATGAAGTTTTGGCAACAGATCTGGGAAATGGTTATGTTTATGAACAATTAGATGGTAAAACAGATACTTACGATTGGTACAATAGAAAATACATAAATCTTATGGCTAAGCAAATTTATCCTTTGGTTAAAGAATACATTGAGCAGAAGAAACCAATTGATAAAAATTTTATTGATAATTACATCAGGCTTTATGAAGAGAATTTTCCGAATTGGATAAATGAGCTCGATAATATCATGACGTATAGATATGTACTCTCAGAAAATGAAAATGATTTTACTGCAATAGGCAGAATGTTTCGTTATCGTTCCAGAACGCAATATGATTCTGAGATTACGGACGGCAGTATTGAAAAGATGAAAGAAACACCATTAACAAAAATGGTCATCATTTCTAAAAATAATCCTCAAAAATTAAAATTGCTGAAAAGTAAATTTAAAGAATTAAACAAATGGCAGTTTAAAGCCGACAAGGATTTTGCATACAAAATTCTTTTGGACGACAAAAGCCAATTGATTGTAATAAATCAAAAAAAAGAAACACTTGAAACGCTTATTAAATCAATAAAATAGGGTAGAAGGAATATTCTCTTATATTCGTTTTGAGAAAAAATTGAGAGAATAATAAATAACAAAACAAGAGCTCCAAAGTCGTGCGATTTTGGAGCTTTTAAATCCTATAAATATACTTATGCTTTCTTCTTTTTCTTGATTATTTTATCTGCTGCATAGCAAAGAGCAATAAATATTAGAAAATGTACTAAATAAGATTTAGGCTCGCTATTTCCGTTAACCACAGAAAAAACACGATTCCATCTTACCTTGTTAATGCCTTTGCCGTCTTTATTCCAGCTAAACCAAATAAATACAGGTTTACCTATAACGTGATCAAAAGGAACATATCCCCAAAATCTAGCATCCAAAGAATTTTGACGATTGTCTCCCATCATCCAGTAATAATCTTGTTTAAAAGTATACGCAGGGCTTATTTTTCCGTTTATTACAATCTCATTACCATGAACTTTAAGAGTATTATGTTCGTATTCCTCTATAATCCGTTTATAAAACGGAAGTGTTTTTAAATCCAGTTTTATAGTCTGCCCTTTTTTCGGAATATAAATTGGGCCATAATTATCGATATTCCATCCCAAAGAAGGAACATGAGGAAAAACATCTTCATTTTGTCCTTTTGGTGCTAAATGTTTTGTAACGCTTTTTACGACTGGATTATAAGTCATTAATTTAGCTTCTTCATCTGTTAAAGTCAAAAAGTATTGTCCTTTATCTGTCAATGCAAAATTTCCATCGTTATACTTTAAGCCTTCTCTGGCGCCATAGGTATTTACAAGAGCATCCTGACTGATAGCCTGGCCTTGCGTATCTATAAGGAAATTATATTGCGCTTTTGCACTTCCGGGCAATTTAGATATTTTACCATCAATATAAATATCTCCATCGCGAATCTCGAGAGTATCTCCCGGCATCCCGACACATCGTTTTACCAGATTTGTTTTTTTGTCAATTGGCTTGTAATAGTTTCGATCCGGATGAAAATTATCCATATCACGCAAAGTATCTGCGGGCTGATTAAAAACTACAATTTCATTTCTCTCAATTTTCTCTATGGCAGGAAATCTAAAGTAAGGCAATTGAAGCTTGTTTAACCATGAGGTATTTTTCTTCTTAATATCATCATTAAATAAATATGATTTTACGCCGGTAAGAGGAATAGAGTCGTGAACCATAGGCAAAGCAATCGAAGTCATAGGAGTTCTTGCACCATAATTAAGCTTGCTTACAAATAAAAAATCTCCAATTAACAGGGTTTTTTCTAATGATGAAGACGGAATCGTAAAAGGCTGTATAACATAAGTATGAACCAATGTCGCGATAATAACCGCAAATAAAAGAGAACTTACGGTATCTTCTGTTTTTGTTTTTGGCTGTAAATCTCTGTTTTCAATATAAGTTAGGTTTTCTGATCTGTAATTTAAAAAAGTAATATAGAAGCCTACTGTGAGTAAAACCAATACGGTGTCCTGTGTGGAGTTTTTTCCAAAACTTCTTATAGTTTCTATCCAAACCACAGGAATCATTAAAAGGTTAATAATAGGAATAAAAAGCAAAATCACCCACCAGCGAGGACGATTTATAATTTTCATTAAAATAACTAAGTTATAAACCGGGATAAATGATTCAAAAGGTTTTCTTCCGGCTTTTTTATAAAGTTTCCAAGTAGAAATTCCGTGAACAATAAGCAGTATTAAAATAAAAAAAGCCATTCTGTTAAATTCATGTTTAGGAGTTTTATAAGATTTTTTATAAATTATAATAATTGATATAGCAGAATTTGTGTTTTGATATAGTATTTACTTAAATTGTTACATTTAGATAAAAAAAAACTCCTTAATTGCTTAAGGAGTTTTTGAGTGATTTTTGCAATCCTGACGATTTGCGTCAAATTGTTATTTGTAAACATGAAACTGAATTTCTTTGTTTTGTTTTTTTAATTGAAGACCATAAGCGCCTAAATTCTTTGCCGTTTCTTCAATATTATTTTTGTTTAGAATAAAATTGAAATTGGTAGTTAAATTAGATTCATCTTCAATAATTAAATTAAACTTTTCAGATAGTTTGCCGGCAAGATATTTCGTGTTGCTATTGTTGAAGAAAAAGTAATTTTTATTTTCGTTCACCTTATTCGGTAATCCATTATCAATAGCATTTTCTAATTTATTTTTATCTGCTACACTTAAAACATACACTTCGGCAGTTTTATTTTCCAACGTTTCCTTTAAGTTTAGCGTTCTAAGTAAATTAAATTTTACATCATTTTTAATTAACTCTTCGGTGGTATTTAATTTATCTAACCTGTTTTTGTAAATTATATTAAAATTCTCTAATCTGCTTTGAGGCGTAATTATTTTAAGCTCACTAACCTCTGTTAAATTTGAAATATGTTTTTTTAAGTTTTGATTTACAGAAACGTAAATTCCATCATCAGGTCTGTAAATTATTTTCTTTACAGACTTTTCTGCTCTTTGAACGCCTGTTAAGGTGAATAAATAATCTACTTTCTCATATTTACTATTGATATATCCTAAAAACTGATTAGTATCCGGAGTATCAGTATTGTCGGTTGCTGTATAACTATTTTCACTGCTTTTTTCAGCTGATATTGATTTATTATTTAAAAGATTGTCAATAGCCTGTCCATCTAAATTTTTTAAAGAACCAATCCATTTTATAACTCCTTTGTTGTCGATTAATATAGTTTCATAATCAATCGAAGCACCGTAATCTCCTTTTAGAACTCTTCCAAAATCTTTAAAAGATTTAGCTGTTTCGTCTATTATGATGTTAGTTTCAAAAGGAATTACTTTTAGAATATTTTTAAGGTCATCAATCTTTCGGTAGGTTACAGATAAGAATATTAAGTTTTTGTTTGATTTATATTTTGACGCTAATTCATTTAAATGCGGCATATCATCTAAACAGCTTAGACATTCAGGATTCCAGAAATCAAGAACTATAAACTTGTTTTCTAAATTTAAAGGTTGTTTGGATAAAGAATTACTAACGTCAATAGCAGGAGCAGTGCTTCCAAAACTTATTTGCGATTGACTGTGTAACTTGTTAAGAAAAAATAAGACAACTAAAATAGTGGTAATTTTTGTTTTCATTTATGGGGGGTTGGTTCTTTTTCGTTATCGGATTATTTTTAAATATGCGCTGTAAACATTGTCTTTAAGAGAAGTTCTCATATAGTATAAGTCTTCGTCTTTGGTGTTTAAATCAAATTTAATTAAACCCGCATCACAATAATAGAATATAGTATCATCAACCGGAAATTCAATATTTGAAATAGGCTGTGTTGTTAATTTTATTTCAAATGCAATTTCACCATTTGCTATATCCAGCTGAAAAAGTTTTCCTTTTTTAGTATATCCCCAAATATTATCACTGTCCTCCGTTATGTATTCGACATTATCATCATTAAAATTTCTTTTCCAAATCTGAGTTCCTGTTTTAGAATCTACAGCATATATAGAAGAAACGGTTTCGCCTTGTGCGGCAAAATATAATTTTTTGTCTTTGCTGAAAATACGTTCCTTAATGTTATATTGATTTTCATCTAATTTAAACTGCCATAAAACATCAAGTTTATCAGGAGTTAAGGCAAAAAGTACGTTTTTTTCATTTGCTATAAATACATTTTCACCATCTGTTACAGGTTTACTGTGCATGCCTTCCTCAAAGTTTTTTTGGTTAAGCACTTTTCCTGTATTAGCATCAAAACTATACAAGTTAGATGCGCTTGGAGCAAAAACTTTGTTATTAAATAAAAGTACCGGAATATCATTATTTGGAGTATCCAGCTTGTAAGTCCATGCCAGGCTGCCATCTTTTGTGTCAAGAGCATAAAGATTACTGCTTCCGTCTTGATTTTGAGCGGTTATATACAACTTTCCATTACTAACAACCGGAACCTGATCTTTCAGAACAATTTGATCTTTAATAGTACCTAATCTTGATTTCCAAAACACATCACCGCTTTGGTTGTCTACGGCATAAATTTCTCCATTTATAAACGGAACATAGACAACACCATTAGAGATCGTTACTTTATTGGCACACATTTCAGTATGAGAATCTGTGGCTTTTACAGTCCAGCCAATTTGTTCAGATTCTAAATCGTATGAAAAAAGAGCACCATCGTAGTCATAAATTAAAATTGATGCTTCGTCTAACGGTACTTTTTTAAGTGCGCTTATCGCTTTATTAGTCACCATTTCGCTGGGCGGTAAAGCTTTATTATTAGTGTTAGTAGGTTTTAATACAGCTGGTGCTTGTCCAAACGTATTTATAACAGCAAATACAAATAAAAGAGTTATTAGTTTTGTTTTCATTTTTAAGATTTGGGTTTGATGATTTGTTTTTTTATCAGCAAAAAAACTGCCAAACAAAATCAATATCAGCGTCAAATATAGTTAAAAATTATTATGGGTATTAGAAGTTTTACGGCCGCAAGAATATCTACTGTAATGATTTATTACTTAGTATCGATTCTATCGAATTACTAATTTCTTCTAAATTATTCTGCTTGTTATTAGTCATTAAAATAATAGTAGAGTTGGGGCTGCTTATTAATAAAGCCTGATAATTAAAAGCTGCTCCATCGTGTATATGGCTGGTTACTTTTCCGTTTTCAATAGTCCCTTCACCAAGACCGGTTTGATTGTCTTTAGAAAAAGGCTCGAAAAGTTCACGTGTCGATTCTTGATTAATAATTTTAAAGGAATTAATAGCTTCAGACCATTTGTAAAAATCCTTTAAGTTGAAAGCCGTCCAGCCCGAAATATTGTATTTTAAAACATCCTGCTTTCCTTTGTCATTAAAAGATTTTGCAAAAAGCGGCTCTTTTTCATCAGGATCGACAACCGCATTTTTTATTCCGATAGGCTTCAATATTTTCGTTAATACAAATGAATTGAAACTCATATTGCTGATTTTTTCAATAATGCGTCGCTGTAAAAACACATTGTTATTATTGTAATCATACTTAGTTCCTGGTTCGAAATCAAGAGCCAAAGTGTTTTGCAGATGTGCCAGATTATCTGAATCCTGATTGATTTCATTCCACTTTATTTGTGGCAGTCCGCTTGTATATTGAAGCAGATTGATAATTTTAATTTTATTGGCCCAAGAAGGAAGTTCAGGCAGGAATTTAGAAACAGGATCATCAAGGTTTAATTTTCCCTGCTCTTTCAACATCATGATTCCAACCGCATTTAATTCTTTAGCAATTGAACCGATATGAAAACGATAATCTGTATTTAATGGTATGGTGTTACTTGCATCAGCTTTTCCAAAAGCTTTTGTGTAGACTATTTTACCCTTTTTAGCAATTAAAACACTTCCGTTAAAGGATTTTGACTGAAGTGCTTTTTGAAATAAAGTATCGAGGTTTACTTTTATTTGATCTTTCTGGCTATAAGAATTTGTGCATATTGTTAATGTAATAGTAAAAACTATGATTTTAAGTTTTTTAATGATTGTATTCATCCTCTAAATTTTAATAAATATAGAAAAATTAATCTAGATAAAGATAGTTGCGCAATCTTGCCATTTGAATTAAAGAGAGAAAACAAACTATCCTTAAGCTTCGAGACGCATATATATTCGCCAATCATTTTAGAGATGCTTTTGTGATTTCTCCCTTCGGTCGAAATGACAAAAACTTTGCGTTTATTGAACCTGATTGTTTATTAGATTAATACAAGAAGTTATGGAAAAAAATAAAGGCATAAAAAAACTCCTTAATTTCTTAAGGAGTTTCTTGGTGGGCGATGAGGGGTTCGAACCCCCGACCCCCTCGGTGTAAACGAGGTGCTCTGAACCAGCTGAGCTAATCGCCCTATTTTATTAGGTTGCTATCGTTTGTGATTGCGAGTGCAAATATAAGTCACTTTTTCAGTTCTGCAAACAAAATAGCCTAAAAATTTAAAGTTTTTTTAAAGTTTTTTCTATATCCTTGTAATTGAATTTATTATAGTATAATTTTTTTTAGTCTTTTTCAGACAATTTAAAATTTCGTTAGTTCAAAGGCAATTCGGCAACAACAAAAGTACTTCCGCCAACATAGATAAAATCACTTTTTGAAGCATTTTGTTTGGCTTCTGCGAAAGCGCTTTCAACCGAATCGTATTTTTCTCCAATTAAATCGAAGTTTTTTGCTGCGTTTTGTAATGTTTCAGTCGGTAAACCACGTGAAGAATTTGGACTGCAGAAATAATATTGCGCTTCCTTTGGAAAAAGCGGCAGAATAGAATCTAAATCTTTATCGTTTACAACACCTAAAACAATATGCAGTTTTTCGAATTTTTCATTTTGAAGCTGCTTCATCACAACCGATAATCCGTGTTTGTTGTGCGCCGTGTCGCAGACAATCTTTGGGTTTTCTCCCAGTTGCTGCCATCTTCCTTGTAAACCGGTATTTTTAACCGTATTCAATAATCCTGATTTCAGACTTTCTTCAGAAATTTTGAAATCAGTTGTTTCGTTTACGATTTTAATAGTCTGCTGCACCGTCTTTTTATTATGAAACTGATAATCGCCAATTAAGTCTGATGGAAAAACTTCTGAAATTAAATCAGAGGCAAAATAAATAGGCGCTTTGTTTACTTCGGCTTTAGCCAAAAAAACCGGCTGCGTTTCCAGAGTATATTCACCAATTACAACCGGAACATTTGGTTTAATAATTCCGGCTTTTTCGCCCGCAATAGCTTCAAGCGTATTTCCTAAAAACTGCGTGTGGTCTAAACCAATATTAGTAATTACCGAAACCAAAGGTGTAATAATATTCGTTGCGTCTAAGCGCCCGCCCAAACCAACTTCAATAATGGCGATATCTGTTTTCTCTGCTGCAAAATAATCAAAAGCCAAACCAACCGACATTTCGAAGAAACTCATATCATTGGCTTCAAAGAAATCTTTGTGTTTTGAGACAAACTCACAAACAAAGTCTTCTGAGATTTCCTGGCCGTTTATTTTAATTCTTTCCCTGAAATCTTTTAAGTGCGGCGAAGTGTATAAGCCCACTTTGTAACCTGCTTCCTGCAAAACCGAAGCCAGCATATGCGAAGTTGAGCCTTTTCCGTTTGTTCCCGCAACGTGAATGGTTTGTAAATTTTTCTCCGGATTACCAAGATGCTCTGCCAGTAACTTGATGTTTGTCAGGTCTTCTTTGTATGCCGAAGCACCCTGAAGCTGATACATTGGTAATTGATTAAACATCCAGTTTGTTGTTTCCTGATAGTTCATTGTATTTGGATAAAATAGTTGGTAATTGAAATAATTTTCGTTTTTTTTAGTTTAATATTACAATGAAAATTATCTTTATTGCAAAATTGAAATATTTTTTAGAATTAATTATTAAAAACCAGAATTAAAATATGTTTAGCTACATTCAATTACAAGCTGATACTATCGCAAACGCCTCAAACGTGGTGATCGAAAAAATTGCACCAGAAACCGAAATCTCTGTTTTAGGCTTTATCTTAAAGGGAGGTTTTTTCCTAATACCAATCGCACTTTTATTGTTTTATACGATTTATGTAATTTTTGAGCGTTATTTATATATCCAAAAAGCTTCAAGAATCGACTCTAGATTAATGCAGGATGTAGGGGATAAATTACATGCAGGAAACATTGAATTAGCAAGAACGATTGTAGAAAGAAATGATACAGCTGTTGGAAATATTTTAAAAGAAGGTGTTTTGGTTATTGGAAGGCCAATTGCCGAAATCGAATCAAACATGGACCGTGCCGCTGATATTGAAATTGGCGAAATGGAAAGACGTTTAGGTCACTTAGGACTTATTGCCGGTATTGCGCCAACTCTTGGTTTCATCGGAACTATTTCGGGGGTAATTAAGATTTTCTACAGCATTTCGGTTACAGAAAATATCAGTATCGGAAATATCTCAGGAGGTTTATACGAGAAAATGATCAGTTCCGGTTCCGGACTTATCGTGGGAATTATCGCTTATAGCGCCTACCATTTATTGAACGGAAAAATTGATGATTTTGCTTTAAAAATTCAGAAACAGATATTAGAATTTGTAAACATAATTCAAAGATCATAAGGTATGTCAATTAAGAGAAAAAGAAGATTTCACGCCGAAGTAGCCACTTCATCTTTAAGTGACATTATGTTTTTCCTGTTGTTGTTTTTTCTTATTATCTCAACACTTGCAAATCCTAATGTTATTAAGATGACGCTTCCAAAAGCCAAATCAAATGAAAAAACGAATAAACAATTAATAAGTTTATCCGTTACAGAAGACAAGCAATTCTATATCGACAAACAGCCTGTTGCGTTTGAAGAATTAGAAACCACTTTAATGAATAAAATTGGTGCCGATAAAACGCAGACTGTCGTAGTTAGAATTCCGTTTAATTTGCAAGTACAGGATTTAGTAGATGTATTGCAGATAGGAGTGAAGAACAATTTGAAGTTTGTTATCGCTACAAGTCCGAAATAAAAATTATTATCAGGGCGTGACCCCAATAAAGAAAATGGGCCAATCAGCATAACGTTGATTCGCCCATTTTCTTTATTGGGGTCGGGCTATCCGCGCTGCTTCGGCAGCCAGCTTCTATCCCTCACGCAAAAAAAAACAATCTTGTCATTTCGGTTGAAGTGAATTATGAGATGAATGATATAAAAAAGGCTTTCTGAAATTTTCTCAGAAAGCCTTTTTTATAAAACAGATTAGTGTAAATCCGTGAAATCCGTGGTTTTTTAATCCAAACTAAAATTATAAATAATTTTTCCGACTTGTTTTGCAGGAGCATCACTGTCAGATTCCCATTTGGTATTCATTGCTGCTAATTTTGCCTGATCAAGCAAACATCTTGCTGTATTTGTAGTTCCTTTTATTCCTGGAGTTGCGCTGATTGTTTTCCCGTTTTGGTCAACCGTAATTTCAACCACAACTTTCCCTTCTTCATTACAAGTATATTTTGGTGCAGGTTTAGAAAGTGCTTTTCTGGTTCCCAAAGAATAACCTGATCCGCCTCCAGAACCACCGCCGCTTCCGGCTCCATAACCGCTTCCTGTACCAATTCCATTTCCGGTTCCATGACCGCCTCCAGTTCCTCCGCCAGATCCTCCGGATCCATAGTAACCGCTGGAACCTAAACTTCCGTTAGCTTTTCCTTTGTTTCCTGCTGCTTTATCATCGCCGTCTCCGCCTTTGTTAGATCCTTTCATGATACTGGCCAGTGCGTCGTTTGTAGAGTTTGAAACTTTTGGTTTTTCAGGAACAGGTTTTTGTACAGGTTTTTCAACCGGAACAGGTTTTTTAGGTTTTTCCTTTGTTGGAATCACGACATCATTATCTGCCGTTGAATTTTCCTGAGTAATAATAGCTTCTTCCTCTGGAGTTGCTTTTGCAGGTGCTTGTTTTACATTGTTTTTTACATCCAGAACTTCGCTTTTATAATTAGCCCCTGAGCCCAAATCGCTGTCGCCAAAATTTACGGTTACACCACCGCCGCCACCGCCTTCTGCTAATGCCGCATTGTTTTCCGGATTATAAGGAGGCCAAAAACGGATGAAAAACAGCAATAAAATAATTACCGCATATATCGCAGTAGTGAGTAGTAATGATTTCTTTTTATCTGAAGAAATAGTGAAACTCATTGTAATTCTGAATTTTGTAATTGTATTAAATAAAAACGTTTAAAAGTACTAAAAATTGTTTAGAATGAAAGGGAGAATTTAACCGCAATCCCGATAACTGTCGGGAGCTAAGGTTTCGCAAAGTAATAATTTAAAATCGCCCTGTTTGTCATTTCGACGAAGGAGAAATCTTCGCAAGTAAGTCCGCAGCGAAAATCCAATCTTTGTCGAGCTTCTTACGGAGATTTCTCCTTCGTCGAAATGACATAAAATGAACAAAAACTTTATTGCGCAAAGTAAAAATCTGCTCAATCTGCTAGATCTGCGAGAAACAAAAAACGAGCCAAAAAAGTTTAGCTCGTTTGTAATAAAGTATAAAAGAAAATTATACTAATTGTTTCAATGCAATTTCGAATGCCGTTGCGCTGATATTTGTTTTAGACGAATTTAAAGCATGTGCTTTAACAATCGCATTTTTAATAATTTCTGAAGTATCATTAAAAATAGCTTCATCTGTCATTTGAACTTTTTTCTCCATGAAATAAGCAAAAACTCTTGCCATTCCGCAGTTTGAAATAAAATCCGGAATCAAACTAACTTTACGATCTACTTCTTCCATAATAGATCCGAAGAAAATTTCTTTATCTGCAAAAGGTACATTTGCACCACAGGAAATAACCTCTAATCCGTTTGCAATTAAGCTGTCGATTTGATTTTGAGTTACCAGTCTTGAAGCGGCACATGGTGTGAAAATTTCTGCACCGATCGTCCATATTTTAGAATTGATTTCCTCAAACGGAATCATATTATTGGCAACTAATTTGTTTCCGTCTTTATTTAAAAACAACGTTTTGATTTCTTCAAAAGAGAAACCATCCTCTTTAATCAATCCGCCGTCGCGATCAATAATTCCGATAACTTTTGCTCCCATTTCGGCTAAATAAAAAGCAGCGGCTGAACCTACGTTTCCAAAACCCTGTACGATTGCTTTTTTGCCTTTTATGTCTCCGCCGTAAGTTGCGTAGAAATGACGAACAGCTTCGGCAACGCCAAAACCGGTAATCATATCAGCAACAGTATATTTTCTGGTTACGTCTGGTGAAAATTTTGGGTTTTCAATCACCTTAATAACACCTTGACGCAATTGTCCTATTCTATTAATTTTATCAGCTTCAGTTGGTTTAAAATGTCCGTTGAAAACGCCTTCCTGCGGATGCCAAACACCGCACTCTTCTGTCATTGGGATTACTTCGTGAATTTCATCAACATTTAAATCTCCTCCGGTTCCGTAGTAACTTTTCAATAAAGGAGAAACGGCTTTATACCAGCGTTGTAAAACACCTTTTTTACGCGGATCGTTCGGGTCAAAATTAATTCCAGATTTAGCGCCGCCAATTGCAGGACCAGAAACGGAGAATTTTACTTCCATTGTTTTGGCCAGTGATAAAACTTCATTCATATCAAGGCCTTTTCTCATTCTTGTTCCACCTCCGGCAGCTCCGCCTCGAAGTGAATTAATTACCGTCCATCCTTCGGCTTCTGTTTCAGAATCTTTCCAATTAAAAACAATTTCAGGTGCTTTATTTTCAAATTGCTGTAATAAATCTTTCATTTTGTTGTGATATGTTTATTTTGCGTAAATGTATAAAATAGAATAATGCGAATAATGTATTTTGCATCAAATTTATTAAACAAAAAAGAAAAGCCGAAAACTATTTGGTTTTCGGCTTTTTGAATATTTAAAAAATTAAGAATTATATCCCTAATAAGTGTTTTTTCAAAGTTTCGTCAACTGGCTTATCAGAAAGCCAGATTCCAAACAAGGCTTTTTTGAAATCAAATCCCTGGATTTTTCCCTTCAAAACTTCATTCTTGTATACATTGATGGTTTGATCCAACGGATTATAGGCTAAAACAAATACATCTTTTTCTGTAATGGCATCGCTCAGGTAAGTTTTAAATTGTTCAATTCTTGGGCGCAGCTGTTCGAGATTGCTTCCTGCCGATTTTTCAAAACCTGCATTCATAGCTTTTGTTAATTTATTTGATGAAACCATCGAAGATGTAATTTCAATTCGAATTGCCATTTCGGTATCACTGTCAATAATGAACTGCGGATCCTGACTTAATTGAGATAAATACAAAGCCTGCACATAAACTTCTAACCACATTTTTGATCTTCCTCCAGCACCGTTAAGCTGTAAAGTTTTGTTCTGGAATTCTATTTTTCGAGGAACTGTAACACCGTTTACTTCTAAATGTGTTTGTGCAAAAAGTGTAGAAAATTGTAAAGCTAATAGGAGTGTAAATACTAGTAAAATCTTTTTCATGTTCTATCAATTATTTATTTTTTGAGCAAAAATAATGTTAATTTATCAATTTTATAACCATTTATTAGAAGTTTTTTTTTCAGGCTTTTGCTATTTTTTTTATTCTATCACTTTAATAATCAAATTAGTAGTACTAGTTTTACGTAGATTTGTCCGTTTTATGAATTGTTTAATATTTTAAAGACAGGAATTAACCTTAAATTTCATTTTAAATGTGTGTTTTTTGTTCTTTTTTAGATACTGAATTTTAGAAAAATCGCTGCAGGATTATTGCTTCTTGATTGTAAATTATAAATAATTACGAAAACGTTATCGTTATTGTTGCTGATCTATTAAATTTATATGCATGCATTGTAAAATCCGCTTTTAAAAATTATCTTTGAAAGCCTTTTTTATTTAAATCGGCATTTCAAAAAACAAAAAATAAAAACCACATGAACTGAATTTGTAATTCGGTTTAGAAAAAAACAATAAAATAAAAAACTATGGATTTTAATCTTACCGAAGAACATTTAATGATTCAGCAAGCCGCAAGAGATTTTGCTCAAAATGAATTATTGCCAGGAGTTATTGAACGTGATGAAAAACAAATTTTTCCGACTGAGCAAGTTAAAAAAATGGGCGAACTGGGATTCATGGGAATGATGGTTGATCCAAAATACGGCGGAAGCGGACTTGATGCTGTTTCTTATGTTATTGCAATGGAAGAAATTTCTAAAGTTGATGCTTCGGCTTCTGTGGTAATGTCTGTAAACAATTCTTTAGTTTGCTGGGGGTTACAGGAATTTGGAACTGAAGAACAAAAACAAAAATATTTACCAGGCTTGGCTTCCGGCCAAATTCACGGGGCATTTTGTTTAAGTGAACCGGAGGCAGGAAGTGACGCGACTTCGCAAAAAACAACTGCGATTGATATGGGAGATCACTATTTGGTAAATGGAACTAAAAACTGGATTACTAACGGTAACACTGCTTCTGTTTATTTAGTAATTGCACAAACGCATCCTGAGAAAAAACATAAAGGAATCAATGCATTGATTATGACAAAAGATATGCCTGGTTTTTCTATTGGTCCAAAAGAACAAAAAATGGGAATCCGTGGTTCTGATACGCACTCTTTAATGTTCAGCGATGTAAAAGTTCCTAAAGAAAACAGAATTGGTGAAGACGGTTTTGGATTTAAATTTGCAATGAAAACCCTTGCCGGAGGCAGAATTGGTATTGCTTCTCAGGCTTTAGGAATTGCTTCTGGAGCTTATGAACTGGCTTTAAAATATTCAAAAGAGCGTAAGGCATTTGGAACAGAAATCTGCAATCATCAGGCAATTGCTTTTAAATTGGCCGATATGGCAGTTAACATAGAAGCAGCGCGTCATTTATGTATGAAAGCAGCTTGGGATAAGGACCAGCATAAAAACTATGATGTAAGCGGTGCAATGGCAAAGTTATTTGCGTCGCAGGTTGCAATGGATACAGCGGTTGAAGCAGTTCAAATTCACGGTGGAAATGGTTATGTAAAAGAATATCACGTTGAACGTTTAATGCGCGACGCAAAAATTACTCAAATTTATGAGGGAACTTCAGAAATTCAAAAAATTGTAATTTCAAGAGCCGTAATTGCGGGATAAATATAGATTCTCTTAGAGAACAGCATAAGAACCCTTTCAGCTTTTTTAGCTTCGAAAGGGTTTTTTGATATTTTTTTGTTACTTTTCGGCAGTTTATTCTTTCAAACCAATTACCAGTTTATTAATACTAAGATCATTTTATGAAAAAACTTTACTTTCTTATTCCGTTTGTTTTGCTTGCCTGCAAATCAAATACCTCTGCAGTAAGCGAAAAAGCATCAAAATCTGATTCAAAATCTCTTGAAATCAGTTATAAAGTAGAAGAATCTGAGGTTTCAGATTTTTTAAAATATCTCTCTTCAGATGAATTAGAAGGACGTGAAACCGGAACAAAAGGAATTGAAAAAGCAGCTGTTTTTTTGGAAGATTTTTTCAAAAAGAATCATGTTAAACCTTATTTTGCAACTTATCGCGATACTTTAACAAATTTTACATCTCCGGCTTATAATATTGTGGGCGTTTTGGAAGGAACAGATCCTGTACTTAAAAACGAATATGTAGTTTTAAGTGCGCATTACGATCATATCGGAATTGAAAAAAAACAACAGCCTGATGTTATTAATAATGGGGCTAATGATGATGCTTCGGGCGTTACAGCTGTTGCCCAAATGGCTAAATATTTCAGCAAAACCAAATCAAATAAAAGAAGTATTCTTTTCGTCTTTTTTGCCGGAGAAGAAAAAGGTCTTTTAGGCTCTAAAAGTATGGTTGAAAAACTAAAAGCAAAGAATTTTAATTTATACACCCAGCTGAATATCGAAATGATTGGTGTTCCCATGAAACGCGACTACCTGGCTTATATTACAGGTTTTGATAAATCGAACATGGCTCAAAAAATAAATGAATATACAGGAAAAAAGACCATTGGTTTTTTACCTAAAGAAGCAGAGTATGAATTGTTTTACAGGTCTGATAATTATTCTTTTTACGAAGCTTTTAAGAAACCATGCCAGTCTATAAGTACTTTCGATTTTGAAAATTTTGATTTTTATCATCATGTTTCGGATGAGTTTAAAGTAATGGATATTCCGCATATGACCTCGTTTATTCAGGAATTTCTTCCTGCTGTAACTAAAATTGCTTCAACGCCGACAGAGGAAATTGTAATGAATAAATAACAGGTCATTATTTTGGTTTTGCTTATTTTTGCTTCATGAAAAATATTATTGTTACCGGAACGAGTAGAGGTATAGGTTATGAATTGGCTTTGCAGTTTGCAAATGCCGGAAATCAGGTTTTAGCGATTTCAAGAAAAATTCCACAATCACTTTTAGAGCACAAAAATGTAACATGTTTATCAGTTGATTTAGCTGATGAAACAGCTTTGCCTGAAGTTGAAAATTTTCTTTCTTCATCATGGAAAAAAGTAGATGCACTGGTTCATAATGCAGGGGCTCTATTATTGAAGCCTTTTGCCGAAACTACTCAGGCAGATTTTGAAAGCATTTATAAAGTTAATGTTTTTGCCGTGGCAAATCTTACCAGAATCTGTCTACCGTATTTGCAAAAAGGAAGCCATGTTGTAACGATTAGTTCTATTGGCGGCGTTAGAGGAAGTTTGAAATTTGCCGGCTTAGCCGCTTACAGCTCAAGTAAAGGCGCTGTAATTACTTTAACCGAATTATTAGCGGAAGAGTATAAAGAAAAAGGAATTTCTTTTAACGTTTTAGCTTTAGGCTCTGTTCAGACTGAAATGCTCAATGAAGCTTTTCCGGGTTATCAGGCTCCAATTTCTGCAGAAGGAATGGCTGCTTATATCTATGATTTTACGCTTAACGGAAATAAATATTTTAACGGAAAAGTACTTGAAGTTTCTTCAACTAATCCATAGTTAAATCCCAAAGTTAAAAATTCAAATTCCAATGTTTTTGCGAAAAGGCTTTTAACTTGTAACAAATAACTTTTAACACACATTGAGCGATACTTTAGCTAAATATATACCGGAACATGCAGTAAAACCTGTTTTTGATTTGATTGTGGCCAATCAGGTTCATTTGAAAATTGTAAATGAGCGTCAAACACGTCATGGAGATTATAGAAGAGGACCAAGCGGTAAACATGAAATTACGGTCAATGCTAGTTTGAATAAATACAGGTTTATGATTACGCTGATTCATGAGATTGCACATTTGGTTGCATTTGAAAAATTTGGACGCCATATAAAACCGCATGGAAACGAATGGAAATATACCTTTCAACGTTTAATGGTGCCTTTCATTAGGCCGGAAATATTCCCTAGTCAAATATTACCATTACTGGCAAGACATTTTAAGAATCCTTCGGCCAGCAGTGATACAGATACCACTTTGTCTTTAGCATTAAAACAATTTGATGCGGACAATGATAAGAGTTACGTATTCGAAATCCCTTTTGGAAGTGTTTTTAGGATCAAAAATGGAAAAATATTCAAGAAATTAGCCGTGAGGACCAAACGTTTTGAATGCATCGAAATAAGCTCTGGAAAAACATATCTTTTTAATCCAAATGCGGAAGTCGAACTAATGGATTAAAAACTTCAATAAAAAAATCCAAATTCCAATCTTAATAAAATTGGAATTTGGATTTTTTTTATTGCGTTACTCCAGAGTTGGAATTTGGAATTTTTATCCTTTCAAATATGCTTCTCTTACTTTTTTAAATAGGTTTGAAGAGTACACAAATTTGACAATATCTTTGTTATCTGTTCTAAAAATTTCTTCTTTGGTTCCCTGCCACGCTTTTACCCCTTTTTTTAAGAAAACAATATTCTCGCCAATTTCCATTACCGAGTTCATATCGTGCGTATTAATTACAGTTGTAATGTTGTATTCTTCAGTGATTTCTTTAATCAGATTATCAATCAAAGTTGAGGTGTTTGGGTCTAAGCCAGAGTTTGGTTCATCACAAAACAAATATTTTGGATTGTTTACAATTGCGCGGGCAATCGCCACACGTTTTTGCATACCGCCGGAAATCTCCGAAGGCAGTTTTTTATGAGCATCAATCAGATTTACTCTTTCTAAAACAAAATCAACGCGTTCCTGAATTTTAGCTTTGTTATCGTTTGTGAACATTTTTAATGGGAAAGCTACATTTTCTTCAACAGTCATCGAATCAAACAAGGCACTTCCCTGAAAAACCATTCCAATTTCAGTTCTTAGTTCTCTTTTTTCATCCGGATTTAATTCAGAGTAAACTCTTCCGTCAAATTCAATAGTTCCTGAATCCGGCGTATGAATTCCTAATAAAGTTTTTAATAAAACAGTTTTTCCGGATCCACTCTGTCCAATAATCAGGTTGGTTTTTCCTGTTTCAAAAACGGTGGAAACACCTTTTAAAACTTTACTGTCCCCAAATGATTTTTCTATGTTTTTTACTTCTATCATTATCCTAATAATAATTGAGTTAATATGTAATTAAAAAGAATAATACAAACAGATGTCCATACAAACGATACGGTACTTGCTTTACCAACTTCTAATGCACCACCTTTCATGTAGTATCCGTGAAAAGATGGAATGGTAGCTAATAACATTGCAAAGATTAAAGTTTTAATAAAGGCATAGGTAATATGAAAAGGAATAAATTCCATCTGAGCACCTTGAATAAAATCCTGGCTGGTCGAAAATCCTCCGTATGCACACGCAAGCCATCCGCCAAAAATACCAAGGAACATACTAATTCCAATTACGAAAGGATACATCAATAAAGCTACTATTTTTGGAAAAACAAGATAGTTTAATGAATTAACCCCCATTACTTCTAAAGCATCAATTTGCTCCGTAACGCGCATTGTTCCGATACTTGAAGTAATATAAGATCCCATTTTTCCGGCCATAATTACCGAAATAAAAGTAGGAGCGAACTCCAAAATTACAGATTGACGTGTAGCAAAACCAATTAAATATTTTGGAATTAAAGGATTAGTCAAGTTTAATGCCGTTTGAATGGCTACAACTCCTCCGATAAAAAAAGATATAAAACAAACAATTCCAAGAGAGTCAATTATTAAATCATCGATTTCTTTGAAAATTAAATTTTTCATAACAGGCCATTTGGTCTGTTTATTAAAAATTTCTTTAAGCATTAAAAAATATCTTCCTATTTGGGATAAATAACGAATTAGCATCATAAGTTTTACAAATATTGGCTAAATTAAGGATTAGTTTACAGTTTACCGTTTCACTTTGCAGTTTTTTAAGTTTTAAAAAACTAAAAAAGCTTTTGTTTCATTTTTTGAAAACGATAATTTCTAATAAATTTAGCTTGTTCCGGGGTAACTAATAAAGGGGTTTTGGCTTTTTTGGCTTTCCAGAAGCCTCTAATATAATCAAAGAAGAGGAAAGGCTTTTTTTTCATCATCGCCAGTTTGGCCGATGCGATTGCTGTAATCCAGAAACCGTATCCCAGCGTAAAGAAAGCTTCTCCTTGTTTATAGCGTGCAGTTTTATTATAATTTGCACCAGTTGGTTTTAAATGTTTTACATGCAATGATTCATCTGTAACTATTTTCCATCCGTAATATTTACAAAGCAATTCGTCTACTGTATCCCAGCCCATTGCAGGTCTTAAGCCTCCAATTTGCTGAAATGTTTCTTTTCTATATGCTTTTAATGCTCCGCGAATGTGATCTTTGTCAGTTAGGTTTTCTAAAACCCATTCGCCGTTTTTATCAATATAGCAAAATCCGCCGGCCATTCCAATTTTTGAATCTGATTTGAAATGGCTGATGATGGTTTCAAAATAATTGGGAGGAAAAATTAAATCGCCGTCGATCTTTACAATTATATCATAATCAGAATCTAAAGTTTCAAAACCTTTTTGAAAAGCCTGAATTACTTTACTTCCCGGTAAATGAATTGCATCTGAAGTTTTGTTTACAACAGAAATATATGGATTTTCCTTTGCAAATCCCAATACAACTTCTTCTGTTTTATCAGTCGAATTATCATTTACAACCACAATTTTGGATGGCAAAACAGTCTGAGAAACCAAAGATTGTAAAGTCAGGCCAATTAAATCTTGCTCGTTGTGTGCGGGAATGACGATGTAATATTTCATTTTAAATTCCAATTTTTTTAAATTCCAAATTTCAACTCTTGAGAATAAATCCCAACTTTTTTAAATCCCAAATTCCAATTAAATATGCTTCAATTGGAATTTGGAATTTTATTTTTTGGAATTTGACTTAGGCTTTTATTTTTTCAGCAGCCACGATATAATATCTAGGCGTGAAATATCTTAGTAAGGGTCTGAATCCAAACTTTTTGACCGGATGTGTAAATTGCAGGCGATCTGTTATTTTCCATCCTGTTTTTTCTAAAAGCCAGTCTAACTGCCAGTCTTCAAATTCATGGTAATGTCTGTCCCACATATCTGTTTTAGAGCGATATGCGGGAGAAAACCATAAACGTAACGGAATTGAAATTAACAATTTATCGCATTTTACGTTTTGTAGAATGGTGTATGGATTTAATAAATGTTCGAAAATTTCAAATGCTGTAAAAACGGTATAGTCTTCTGTTTGTAAAGCAGTTTGATCGTTGTCTAAATCTTCGCCTTTTGTATTTTTTACTGTATACCCATTTTCTTCCATTATTTTAGAAAACGGATTGGGTACGCCAAAATCAAAAATGGTCTCTGATGTGTTTACATGCTTTTGTAAAAACTCTAAGGTAAGTTTGAATCTTTTATTCGGAAACGTTTTTTCGTACATAGTAATGCGAGGAACGAAACAATCTCTCGTTCTTGATTTTAATTAGGTCGCAAATATACTAAAAAAGTCCGCATTGTAAGATGCGGACTTTTTTAAGTTTTCAGTTTACAGTCGCAGTTTACAGTTTGTCGAACTGATCACTGCGACTGTAAACTGTGACTGAATACTAGTATCTGTAAACAAAAGCATTAATATTCATTCCTGCTCCAACCGAAGCAAAAATTACGACATCGCCTTTATTGATTTCGTGGTTTTCAATTTTTCCCTGAAGGATTAAATCAAACAAAGTTGGTACTGTTGCAACACTGCTGTTTCCTAAATCGTGAATACTCATTGGCATAATATCTTTAGGAGCCGTTTTATCATATAATTTGTAAAAACGTTCGATAATTGCTTCGTCCATTTTTTCGTTTGCCTGATGAATAAGGATTTTTTTCACTTCATCAATTCCGATTCCGCTTTTGTCTAAACAGCTTTTCATGGCGCATGGTACATTGCTTAAAGCAAATTCGTAAATTTTACGACCATACATTTTGATATATTTAATATCCGGATCTAAATCAGGATTGTATGATTTTCCAAAGTATAGATAGTTTGCTTCATCGTTGGCAAAAGTAGCGCTTTCATAAGCTAATAATCCGGCCTCGTCAGTTGATGCTTCTAGGATCGAAACTCCTGCTCCATCCGAATAAATCATAGAATCACGATCATGATCGTCAACAACTCTGGATAAAGTTTCGGCACCAATTACCATTACTCTCTTTGCCATTCCGGATTTAATAAAGGCATTGGCTTGAAGAACACCTTCGATCCAGCCCGGACACCCAAAAAGAATATCATACGCTACACACTTAGGATTTTTGATCCCTAGTTTGTTTTTAACACGAGTTGCTAAACTTGGCAGAATATCCGTTTGATGCGTTCCTGTTTTTACATCACCAAAGTTATGGGCAAAAATAATGTAGTCTAAAGTTTCAGCGTCAATTGCTGCGTTTGCGATTGCTTTTTCAGCTGCAAAAAAAGCTAAGTCTGATGCTGTATATTGAGGTTCTGCATAACGGCGATTTTCTATTCCGGTAATGCCTTTAAATTTTTTTATTACAACTTCATTCGGATAAGCAAATGGAGTTCCATCTTCGTTTAAAAAAATATGTTTGTCAAAGTCTGTGTTTTTTACTTCTAAATTAGGAATATAACTCCCAATACCAATGATTTTTATTTTCATTTTCCCTTTATTATCCGATAAATATATTGCTAAAGTATAAATAAAATCATGATAATCATCATAAAAAATACTATGCATGCATATAATTGTGAAATATCAAATTTTGAGGAGATATAATGGTTATTTTCTAATGATTTTTTAATTTTTGTAAGATTTCAAACGTTTGAGATGGAGGAGGAGAAAAAAGTTTTTTGTTTCTGGTTTGAGGTTTCAGGTTTCAGGTTTCAAGTTTCAGGTTTCAAGTTTCAGGTTTCTGTAGAACGTGAAACTTGAAACCTGAAACCTGGAACAAAAAACAAACCCGACAGGTTTTTGAACTTGTCGGGTTTGAATATAATAACAAAAACTTATTTCTTAGTTTTCCATGTAAGCTTCGATAGGAGCACAGCTGCAAACTAAGTTTCTGTCACCGTATGCGTCATCTACACGACGAACAGATGGCCAGAATTTATTTTCTGCAATATACTCTAATGGGTAAGCTGCTTTTTCTCTAGTATAAGGGAAGTCCCAAGAATCAGTAGTTAACATTGCCAATGTATGAGGTGCATTTTTCAATACGTTGTTTTTATCATCGGCTGTTGTGGCTTCAATCTCTTTTCTGATTGAAATAAGAGCATCACAAAAACGATCTAACTCAGCTAAATCTTCAGATTCTGTAGGCTCGATCATTAAAGTTCCTGCTACAGGGAAAGAAACCGTTGGAGCGTGGAAACCATAATCCATTAAACGTTTCGCGATATCACCAACTTCAATTCCGTTTTCTTTAAATGCACGACAATCTAAAATCATTTCGTGAGCCGCTCTTCCGCATTCTCCAGTATAAAGAATTGGGTAGTGTCCTTCAAAACGAGCTTTCATATAGTTCGCATTCAAGATTGCGTGTTCTGTAGCGCTTTTTAATCCTTCGGCACCCATCATTGTGATGTAACCGTAAGAAATTAAACATACTAAAGCTGATCCGTAAGGTGCCGATGAAATAGCTGTAATAGCTTGTTCACCACCTACTTTTAAGATTGGGTTTGTTGGCAAGAACGGAACTAATTTTTCGTTCACACAGATAGGGCCAACTCCAGGTCCGCCGCCACCGTGAGGAATAGCGAATGTTTTGTGTAAGTTTAAGTGACAAACGTCGGCACCAATTGTAGCCGGGTTTGTTAAACCAACCTGAGCATTCATATTAGCACCATCCATATATACTAATCCGCCGTTTTCGTGGATTAATTTTGTGATTTCGATAATTGAAGATTCGTAAACTCCGTGAGTAGAAGGGTACGTTACCATTAAACACGATAAATCATCTTTGTGTTCAATTGCTTTTTCTCTTAAATCTTCAACATCAATATTTCCTTCCGGAGTAGTTTTCGTAACAATGATTTTCATTCCGGCCATTGCTGCAGAAGCAGGATTGGTTCCGTGAGCAGATGAAGGAATCAAACATACATTACGGTG
The DNA here is from genome assembly GCF_001879205.1 of Flavobacterium johnsoniae. GTDB lineage: Bacteria > Bacteroidota > Bacteroidia > Flavobacteriales > Flavobacteriaceae > Flavobacterium > Flavobacterium johnsoniae_A. Next base: position 271,253 of record NZ_MLFK01000002.1, on the reverse strand, counting down.
ACCTTCATTTCTTGATAAGTGGTAAGCACGAATAGCCATTAAACCAGCATATTCTCCCTGAGCTCCAGAGTTAGGTTGCAATGTTGTTCCGGCAAATCCGGTAATAACGTTTAATTGCTCCTCTAATTTTTTAAGCATCGTGATATAACCTTCTGCTTGTTCTACTGGTGCAAATGGGTGAATGCTGTTCCAGTTTGGCATTGATAAAGGTAACATTTCAGAAGCTGCGTTTAGTTTCATCGTACAAGAACCTAATGAAATCATCGAATGATTCAATGATAAATCTTTACGCTCTAATTTTTTGATGTAACGCATTAACTGACTTTCTGAATGATGATTATTGAAAACATCATGCGTTAAGAAAGAAGATGTTCTTTCTAATGAAGCCGGTAATTGACTTGCTGCAGTTAATTCAGAAACAGTAATAGTTTCTTTACCTAAAGCCTCAGCAAAAATCACAATAATTTGGTTGATGTCGGCAATTGAAGTCGTTTCGTTAAATGAAATTGAAATCGTGTCAGCATCAGGATAGAAGAAGTTTACTTCGTTTTTCTCCGCAACTGCTTTTACTTTTTGAGCGTCTGCTTTTACTAAAATAGTATCAAAGTAAGCTGTGTTGGTTTGGAAAACTCCTAATTTATTTAAAGCCTCAGCAGTAGTTACTGCAGATGCATGAACTTTGTTTGCAATATATTTTAAGCCTTTTGGTCCGTGATAAACCGCGTACATTCCGGCCATAACTGCTAATAAAACCTGAGCCGTACAAATATTTGAAGTTGCTTTTTCACGTTTAATGTGCTGCTCACGAGTTCCTAAAGCCATACGTAAAGCACGGTTTCCATTTACATCAACAGAAACTCCGATAATACGACCCGGCATAGAACGTTTGTATTCGTCTTTAGTTGCAAAATAAGCAGCGTGAGGACCGCCGTAACCCATTGGTACACCAAAACGTTGTGTAGTTCCAACCACTACTGCAGCTCCCATTTCTCCCGGAGAAGTTAACGCAGCTAATGATAAAATATCAGCAGCAAAGGCAACTTTAATTTCATTTTCTTTTGCTTTGGCAACAAAAGCGCTGTAATCGTTTACCTGACCGTATTTTCCAGGGTATTGTAAAATAGCTCCAAAAAACTCATTTGAAAAATCAAAGTTTTCGTGGTTTCCAACAACTAATTCAATTCCGATTGGAGTTGAACGTGTTTGAAGTACAGATAAAGTTTGAGGTAAAATTTCTTCAGAAACGAAGAATTTGTTTGTATTGTTTTTCTTTTGATCACGTGTACGAACGTCAAATAATAGAGCCATTGCTTCGGCAGCAGCAGTTCCCTCATCTAATAAAGAGGCATTGGCAATTTCCATTCCTGTTAATTCAATAACAGTAGTTTGGAAATTTAAAATTGCTTCTAGACGACCTTGAGCAATTTCTGCCTGATAAGGTGTATAAGCAGTATACCATCCTGGATTTTCAAAGATATTTCTTTGAATTGGAGCCGGAACAATAGTTGGATGATAACCCAAACCAATATACGATTTGAATACTTTATTTTTCTTTCCTAATTCCTGAATATGATTTGCAAATTCGTACTCTGTCATCGCAGGGTCCAAATTCAAAGGCGCTTTTAAACGAATATCGTCCGGAAGGGTTTCATAAACAAGTTGTTCAATCGATTCAACACCAATGGTTTGTAGCATGTGTTGAAGATCTGTTTCTCTTGGACCAATGTGTCTTAAAGCAAAAGCATCTGTTTTCATTTGTAGCAGTGTATTTTTTAAAGATCAAAAGTAATTTGCCGAGTGTTTTTATTCGATTTCACAAGGTTTATTACAATTTATAGTAAATGTGTTGTTTTTTTGTGGCGCAAAATTAAGTATTATTAATAATTTAATGGGTATTTTTAACTTCAATTTTTATCAAATTTCTAACTAAAGAGTTGATTTGTTACCAATTGATTAGATTTGAGGCATGAAACTTCTAAAACAAATTTTCGATTTTTATTTAAACAGCAGTATTCACGTGGCTTTATCGTGTTATGCTTTGGTTCGAATTACGTTTTATTTCTTTCATATTCAGTATGATGAATCTATGGCACTGTTCGTTTTTTTCGGAACAATTGTAGGATATAATTTTGTAAAATACGATGCCTTAGTTCGCGTAAAGAAAAAACCAATCGGAAATCAGTTAAAAATCATTGCTGTTTTAAGTTTTGTTTCGCTGCTTTTAGTTGGTTATTATTTTTTTCATTTAAAGCGAATTACACAAATCGTTTCTGTTGTCATTTTTGCGATAACCGCGCTTTATACACTGCCTTTTTTCCCAAACAGAAAAAATGCCAGAAACTGGGCGGGAGTAAAAATTTATATTGTGGCACTTTGCTGGGTAGGTGCGACTTTAGTTCTGCCTTATATAAACGCCGAAGTTCCTTTTACAGCCAACTTTTTTATAAAATGCATTCAGCGTTTTGTTTTGGTATTTGTACTGATTTTGGTTTTTGAAATTTTAGATTTGGCCAACGATGATCCGCATTTACAAACCGTTCCGCAGACCATTGGTGTAAAGCGAACTAAGATTTTAGGGTTTTCTCTTCTGGTTCCGTTTTGGGTTTTAGGAATTTTGAGTTTTACACTTCATGACCTTGTTATCAACCTTATTATGGTTGTGACCTTGATGTTGTTTATTCTCTTCGCCAATACAAACCGCTCGAAATATTATACTTCCTTTTGGGTGGAAAGCGTACCTATATTTTGGTGGTTAATGATTGCGTTTTTATAAAAGTATTTAAGATTCTAAATAATTTGGGCGTGTCCCTTCGGGTCGGGCTTTCGGCTATATCTTTTATTCCGCTCCGCTTCATAAAAGGATACCGCCTCTATCCCTCACGCAAACCGTAAAATAAGAAAATTCATTTTTAAAATATCTTGAGAGAATATAAAATATTAGTAACATAGCCAATGGTTTCAACCATTGGGAGGCTTTCTTTACATAACGTTTCCCACGGCTGAAACCGCGAATTGCAGAGTTTGAAAAATAAATTTTAATTGAATTTGTTTTTTGAATTGCCTCCAGCTTTAGCTGGAGGTAAAAAGAAGATTTACATCAGGGCTTTAGCCACAGTATTAAGTTTGGCTAAAGCCGAGAAAATTCCATCACAATTTTCATCCAGCTAAAGCTGGAAGCTATTTAAATTAATTTCAGAATTTAGAATTCATAAATCTGCGGAATCTGCAAAATCTGCGAGAGCAAAAAATAACAATCTATTTGGTCTTTTGTTCAGCAAGCGCTTTATTCAAATCAGCTTTTGCTTCATTAAGTTTCTTTCTTTTCTTGTCGATTTTTTCTTTGCTTTCATTGTTTTTAATAGCTTCGTTCAAATCCGCAGTTCTTTCGTTTACTTTTTGCTGTTTCTCTTTTACTTTTTTGTCAAGATCTTTATTTACTGTTTTGGTTGTGCAGTTTTTCTTGGTTTGCGCAATCGCATCTTCAATACCTTTAATCTGGTTTTGATTTCCAGCCTTTTTAGCAGTGGCTAATTTTGTATTTAGCTCGCATAATTTTCTTTCGCATCCTTTTAAAGTTGTACAATTACTTTGAGAAAATCCAACAATAGAAAAAGCGAAAAATGCTATCGATAAAACTTTAGTTTTTAATTTCATAAGTCTGGTTTTAAATTATACTTTTCTTAAAAGTAAGAAATTTATTTTAAAAAAAAAGCTTTTCAGAGACTTCTTTCAGGATCTTATTTCTCTCTAAAAGAAAATTATTTAAGTGCTTTTTCAGGAATAAAAAATCAAATAAACTTCCAAAAATGCCAAACGGAGTTCCATATTGCAATTTATCTTTCATGATTGTAATTCCATTTTCTTCTTCAAAAAAATGTTCGTGTTTAAAAGACTTGAATTTGCCCCGTTCCATTTCATCCACAAAATAATCATGCAAATTCATAGCTGTAATTCGGCTTTTATGTGTGAGATAAAAACCAAAATGTTTCCCGCGCCACGTTACTGTTTCATTTAAATTGATTAAGCCAGATGTTACGCCGGCAATGGCTTTTTCATTTGATGGACTGGCAGATTGTTGATGAACATCGATATTTCTTGAGGCATCAAAAACGATTTGTTTGGGTGCATTTATTTTGGTAATTAAGTTTATAGTTGTCATGATTGGCAAGGCAAATTAAAATTTGATTTCAAAATTAATCCGAATATACAGGCACCTATTGTATAAGATATTGCAATATTATCCGAAAGAGTTCCGCCAAGAATGGTTGTTGTTGTCCAAATTCCAATTATGACTGTCAAGATGAAAAATATTTTTTTGTAAAGGTTTTTTTATACTTTTTTCTTCGATAAACATAAAAATGAAAATTAAAAGGAGAAGGTTGGTGTTGAAAACATAAAACCCATAATGATCATAATTGGATATATTTCGAAAAAGCTTAAAACATTTCGATAGCTAGGATTGGATAGTTGACTTATTAAAATAAAAATTATAGGACCGGATAATAAGGTTAGAATCCAATGGCGTATTATGTAGGTATAGTTCATTTTTTTAATAAATTTTCAAAAGCTTCATGAATATCTCCAAACTTAAATTGAAACCCATTTTCTAAAAGTCGTTTCGGAATCACATTTCTGCTTTTCAAAACCAATTCCGTTTCTGTGCGAATAAAGAAAGAGCCAATTTCGAGAAAAAATTTGTTTATCGGAATTCCGAAAGGGAAACCGGCTGCTTTTCTCAGTTCCAGCATAAAATCAGTATTTCTTATTGGTTCTGGAGAAACAACATTAATAATGCCTGTTATTTCTTTTTCAATTACAAAATCAACCGCATTCGCAAAATCTTCCTCGTGAATCCAGCTTATAAACTGATTTCCTTTTCCCTGTTTTCCGCCAAAACCAATTTTTGCCAAAGTCTTCAGCGGAATAAAAGCCCCGCCATCTTTTCCTAAAACAATTGAAGTTCGCAGGGCAGTTTTTAAGGTATTTGGAGTTTCGGTTTTAAAAAATGCTTTTTCCCAAGATAAAGCCACGTTTATAGAAAAGTCATTTCCAATTTCGCCATCAACTTCATCCATTTGTTTGTCTAAAGAAAATCTGTAGATTGTTGAAGTTGATGAATTCAGCCAATGCTTCGGCGGGTTTTTGCAATTTAAAACGGCCTTATTTAAAACTTTTGTGCTTTCTATTCGAGATAGTAAAATCTGTTTTTTATTTTCTTGGGTATAACGGCAATCAACCGATTTTCCGGCTAGATTTATTAGAACACTCGCATTTTCAAGTTCTTTTTCCCAGCCAGAAAAAGTTTTCGCATTCCAGTTTACATATTTAATTCCGTCAATTATCTGAGATTTTCCTCTGGTCAGAATTACAATTTCTTCAAATTTACTTTTGAAATGATTGACTAAGACCTGTCCTAAAAATCCTGTTCCGGCTGCGATTACGAGTTTTTTCATGCGTATAAATTTTAGGTTGGTTTCTGCCACGAATTGCACGAATTCCTGCATTTAAATACTTGTGCAATTTGTGGCAAACCTTTTTTAGTAATTAATATTAAGCTTTAAAAACCAATCGTTCTTCTTGCTGAGCTTCTTTAGCTTTTCTTTTTCCTCTAAAAAAGAAATACAAATTAAAGAATAACATAATGCCAAGATAGATAGAAAATCCGCCAATTTTATAACTTAAATTTTCAATTAATTCCTGATAACTGTCGTGGCTTAACTGCATTTCTAAAATCATTAATGCAAAACCAATATTTAAAAGATAAAACCCGGTTTCAAAAAGTTTGTTGGTTGCCTGAGCAATTTCTTCACGACCTTTAAATATATCGAGCATAAAGATTTTTCCATTTTTAAAAAGCGTTTTAGAAACGTAATAAGTAAGAAATAAAGCGACAGGTAAATAAATTCCGTAACCAATTAAGATTTTTGTAGTTTCCATGATATTTGAATTTTAGTTGTTATTTAATTAATTTATGAATGTATTTGGTTAAAATTATGATGTTGAGGTAATGCAAAACCGAAATGATAAAAACTATGATAGCTGTTTTTGTTCCAATCGTTTCAATTAATTGTGCAGAAGAAATAATCTTCTGCCAGGAAATTAGGGTCATGGCACAATACCCAATATTTAAGAGGTAATATCCTAAAAGCAATACCTGATTGATTTTCTGGCAAAGATCTGCATGATTTGGAATCAGTTCTGCGACGTAAATGTTACCGTTCTTGTAGCAGATTTTTCCAACTTTTAGGATGATGAAAATCGTGATGCTGAGGTAAATAAAATACCCAAGGATATTTAGATTCATGATGGGTTGGTTTATTGGTTAATCAAATTGAGCTTTAGTACATTTCTTCTAAAACAATATCGGTCTGCAGTTTTCTTTTTTTCTTCACCGTGATCTTTGAACCTTTTGCTAAGAAAACGGATGTTGGTTTTGTAATTTGAAGAAATTCAAAATCGTTCCCGTATGTTTTTTTGAAATCAACATCAATGCTATGATTTAAAACTTCAAATTGTTCCCATCTTGGGTGTTGAACTTCATATTCGAAAGTTTTGCTTGCATCAATTTTAGTATAGCCGAAGTAATGTTCGGTAATAAATTCAGCTTCAGAATCAACTTTAATTTCTTGTGGAATATTTTTAGTTTCTACCTGAATAGTATTCCATTTCTTATCATTTTTCCATTGATAAATAAAAGTGTTTGTGTTTTCGTTTTCAATGTTTTCATGTCTCATTTTCTGCGTTTCATAATGTTCCTGATACAAAGTATTGGCGATAAAAGTGATGGCTTTTTTAGGGACAATTTCTTTTATGAAAACAACACCTCGCTTCCATTCGCCGTTTTCAAAACGTTTTACATAGAATCTTAAATTGACTTCTTCAAAGTCTACATGAAACGGTACTTTTAATCCTAAAACTTTGGTGTTTTTGAACATGAAGCCGACTAAGCTTACATAACATTTGTTGTTCCAAAGATCTATTTCAGTTCCGGCAGGAACATATTTTTCTAAGATTTTAGCATCAACTTCATAATTGAAAAGTGCCAGATTTTTCCATTCTGCTTTTAAGAAATTCATGGGTGTGCTTTTTTATAAGTTATTGTAGAAAAGAATATTGCAAGTATAATCGGGAGTATGAATATTATAAAATAAACAATCTCAATATTGAATATCAGACCGTTAATAAGCCATAATGAGAAAAACAGAACAACACCTCTGAAATAATATTTTAGATTTTTATCCTGAGGTTCATCTATTAGCATTTTTATTCCGAAAACTAATTGAAACAAACCCGTTAGTATTGTAAATAAAAGTCCGGTTCCGATAAGATTTCCGTTGCTTTCCTTTGTTAATATTCCTAATACAACTAATAATAGCGGTAAGCCAACAAAAAAGTAATTAAGATAATTTATAGCTTTCATAGTTATTGATTGTTTTAAACTTTCAGAAAAAAATGAAAGTTTGGGTTAAATTTTTTTTACTTCATGATTTTTAGAACCAAACGTCCTAACCAGTTTTCGTTGAATTCTGTCATTTTATCTAACATATTATCTGCTTTCAAAACAAAATCATATAGTTTAGAGGTTTGATCCACAAAGTGTTTTTCTTCAGCAGAATCTTTTGCCTCGATTGTTGAAACTTCTTTTAAAATTTTAAGTGCAGGTTTGATTTCTCTCTTGCTTCTCTCTCTTGAAATTTTAACAGCCAGCTCGTCTAAATCTTTTTCGGCAGTAAAAAACTCTCTTCTTTCTCCGGTTTTGTATTCTTTATACACAATTCCCCAATCCATTAAAGCTCTTAGGTTCATGCTGGCATTGCCGCGCGAAATTTGTAATTCATCCATAATATCTTCCATAGAAACAGGTTCGTTCGAGACCATTAATAAAGCGTGGATCTGTGCCATCGTTTTATTAATTCCCCATTGAGAGCCTAATGCTCCCCAGGTTTGTACAAACTTATTTTTTGCTTCTTTGAATTCCATGGATCAAATGTAAGCAAAAGTTTTTAAACTTTCAAAAATAATTGAAAGTTTGTTTTGTTTCTTTTCTGTTTTACTGATTTTGTCGTAAGAATAGTTTTATGATGTGTTTTTAAGTGTTTCATTACTAATATTTTATATTCTGTGACATTTTTTTGATTCAAGAAATGCTTCTAAAGTAATTTTGGTAGGGAAAATAAAAAAAGCTAGCCCAATCTATTTTCGACTTGATTGCTATGTGGAGCAGATCCCACTATAAAAAACGAGGCGGAATCTGAAAAGCCTTATGAGTAGGAACCCAAATACAAATTTATCATGGAAACTTTACAAGAAATTTTAAAAGAGAATGCAACGGTGAAAACTATTGGCACGCCGGCAGAGTATGATGTTTATGCAGAGTATATGTCAAACATTATTAAACAGCTTCCAAATCCGGGTAAGTTGAAACTGCTAACGAATACTTCAAGTGCACAGGCATCGTTTTATTTTCTGGATGACGCAACTAGTGCTGTTAATGCTACTTTATACAATAATTTACTAAATCAAAGAATTGAAGGAGAAGGAACTGTAAATGGTATTGATCAGGTTGGACTAACACAAGATGCATTTACGAACAGTTATTTAAGTGTTTTTACAAAATTAAGATATCAATTATCTCCAAATGACAAAGCAACACAACAAAGAGTAAATGCAGATGTTGCTTCAACAGTAAGAGCTCTTATTCCGGTTTGGAATGCCTGGTTCGAAGCAATTGAACCAAAAGATGTTAAAAAACTTAATCCTACTAATACTGATATTGCTTTAATCCAAATGACAAATACTTTGAATACAGTTTGGCTTAACCCGGCTTTCAAAGAAATTTTAGAGAAAGATTCTGCTTATCCTTATACCCACTTAAACGATTTTAATACAATCTACAGTAAAATACCCGTTTCTGTTTCTAAGCAAATGAGAGATTATATGATTGATGTGTTTAATAAATCTGGTGCAGCCGGAGCTATTACTGCAGATATTGCAAATGCGACACAAACTTTGGCAGGGATTATCGATAATATTCAAAAACCAACAACAGGAGATGATGGAAATGGCGGAATGTCAATTACAGGGTCAGATAAAGCCATTCCCGGATTGGTGTTTGAACCAGCCAGACCAAATGCTATAGTGGATCAGCTTAGAACTAATCCGCCTTCTTCCGTATTTAAAATTTCAAAAAGAGTTACTAAATCTACTGAAACAACATTAAATGTTCAGGCTTCTGTGAGCGGCGGCATATCAATTCCAATTTTATCATTCTTTTCAGTTGGAGTAAGCGGAGGCGCTAAAACAAGTATTTTTGAAAGAGATTATTCAGGTTCAAATTTTAATGTAGAGGTTGTAGTAAATAATGCTACAGTTAGTCCGCTTATGAGCAGTAGTCCAATGCTTTACAATATTTCTACAAGACAAGGCTGGATGTCAACTTCTCCTGTAAAAGATGCCATTAAAAATGGATATCCTGCGCCAACCGGAATTACAGGTTATGTATTTAACAGCAACCCAAATTTTGATTTTAAAGAAGGTAAAGATTTTGGATATATTAATTCATTGATTTTTAGCCAATTTCTTGAAATAGGAATCAGCTTTGATAAATGTGACAGCAAACAAGTTAGAAAATACTTTGAAGAGCATACCGATATGGGAGTTTATTTCTTAGGAATTCGTTTAGGAGGCGCAAGTCAGTCTGCAAGCTACAGCTATTCTTTTAGCGAAGAAACGGCAACTTCAATTAAAGTTACCGTAAAACCTGAGGCTCCGGGTTATGTTCCTGGAACGGATAATATTACTCAGTCATTATCTCAATTAGTTGCCGTAGGAGCAGTATATCCTTTCGCTTAATTATTGATTTAAATAATAAAAGAGGGTTGTTAATCATAATAAGATGATTGATAACCCTCTTGTTATTCAACGGTGATTTTATTCTTCAATAAAAATACAGTAAAATAAGTTTATCCAATTTTAGAATTTAAATGAATACTAATGGAAAATTTAATATCGAATGCCGCTACTAGAATATTTACTAAATGCATTTCTGATGATTCTGTAGAAAATCAGACCTATGCCGAATATATGTCTAATATTATTCTGCAGCTGCCTAATTCCGAGAAACTGCAATTTTTGACAGGAACATCCAGCGGACAAGCTTCTTTTTATTTTATGAATAATGCAGGCCAGCTGAATGCCAGCTTATATAATAATTTTTTGAACCAAAGAATATCCGGAGAAGGATCTCAATATGGAGTTAGACAAGTTAGTCTAACATCAGACTCCTTTATAAACAGCTATTTAAGTGTTTATCTGAAATTAAGATATCAGTTATCTCCAAAAGACAATGCAGAACAAGAACGCATAAGTAAGAATGTTTCGTCTACAGTATCAGAACTTATTCCGCTTTGGAATGCTTATGTAACGGAATACCAGCCGGAAAAAATCAGCAAACTAAATGAAACCAATACAGATATTGCCCTGATTCAGGTGACAGATGCATTGAATACAGTATGGATTAATCTGGAGTATATTTTAAAGTTGAAAGAAGAACCCTCATATCCATACACACATATTAATGATTTTTATATTATTTATAGTGAAATTCCCGAGGAAGGGGTTTCTATTAAGATGAAGGAATTAATGAAGAGCATATATGAATTGTCAGGTGCAGCCGGAGCTGTTACCGCAGAAATTGCCAATGCCGTTCATACTTTGGCCATTATAATTTATAATCTCATTTATCCCAGTAATACAAACAAGGCGATTTCTGTAACAGGTACAGATCAGTTAATTCCGGGATTGTTGTTTGAACCTTCTGACGCCGATGATATTGTAAATCAGTTAAGCAGGATTCCGGTTGTTTCTTATACCAATCATAATAATGTGGATAGATTATCCTCAGAACTCTTAAAAATAAACATAATAAATTCAAAAGAAATTACTATTTCGCCATTAAAATTTTTGTCTAATACTTTAGCAGGAGGAACTATCAACAGTGTTTTTAAGGAAACATTTTCAGGAACTTCTTATGTAGTGGAAGCTATAGTTAATAATCCGGTGGTTAATCCGCAAATGATGGTAAGCCCAGTTCCTTTTGACATTATGACCAATACAGGCTGGATGCTTTCGGAACCAATAAAGCAGGCAGTTAAAAACAAATATCCGCCTCCAACCAATATTACGGGATATGTTTTTAATAGTGAGCCTAATTTTAATTTTAGCGAAGGCGGTGATTTCGGATTTATAAACTCTATGGTATTTAGTCAATTTCTGGAATTGTACATAACTTTTACAGACTGCAATGTCGGGAAAGTAAAAAAGTACTTTGAAAATAATAAATCATCAAGATTTAACTTTCTCGGACAATCAATAGGAAATCCAGCTGAGGCGTTGTCTTACTCGTATCAAGTAAAAAATGAAAATAGTAATTCTGTTACGGTAGTAATTAAACCTAAACCTCCGGGATTTATACCGCCAACTTCTGATATTACAGAGTCTTCAAGTCAAATAACAGCTGTTGAAGTTGTTTATCCATTTGCTTAGTTTTTTTGGAATATCACTGTTCATTTCAATTTACAATCTATCTGTCTTTTTTTAGATAAGTATTTGTACGGTAGCGAATTTTCTTATGTCAATGTTTGTTTGATTCGTGTCAAAAAATCTCCACTTCATGTCATCTTTTTATTTATGTCTACTTATCTGATATAGTTTTGATATAGAAATAAACCCAAACTATTGTTTTAAAATGTTTACTCAAATATTTTAAATAATAAAAAGAAAACAAACCAAATGAGTGGAGCAGAACCCACTAGAAAAAACGAGGCGGTACCGAAAAGCCATACGAGTAGGAAAACCTAAATCGAAAAAGTTATGTCAGATTTATTAGCAGGTGCTTATTTAGCAAAAGGCACAATTGGAAATGTTGGAACACCAGGTGCTCCAATCGCAGCATTTAGTTTAGTTGTTGTACCATCACAAAATTCTGTTTCAGGTACAGTAGTAATTACTCAGGCAATAAGTGGTCCTGATAGCCATATTGTTATTCCTGTTACGGGTAAAATATATGCAACAGGATTTGGACAGTTTACACAAGTAGTTAGTTTGCAAGGACAATACGTTCATTCTTTCCCTCCTCCGGCAATTGGTGCTTTTTTGGCCAATTTTGATGCTCACTTAGCAATCGATGGTGCATGGAACGGAACGGGAGGATTTTCATATTATCAACATAATATTGAAAATGTACCAGTAAAAGCTGCAGCAGCATTACAAGCCGAGTTGGCGTAAAAAAGGCCCCAAATTTTTACAACTCGAAGCATGAAACAATTAGGAATTTAATAAGTTCTTGATTTGGTTACAGTTTTGATTAAAGGGTCGTCTTTTTTAGACGGCCTTTTTTATTACAAAAAAAAATAAAAACCCAAAAAAATGAAAAGAAAACCTATTATTATAATCGTATTAGTTGTCTTTTTGATAACAGCTGTTTCCCTATTTTTTCTGAATAAAGAAAAAGTAATGGAAAAGTTTGGAACTACTTCCGGCTATGCTGCCACTGAAGCTCCAGCAGAACCATGCAACTGCGAAACAAGCTGGTTTCCGCATGAGCAGACTCCGGCTCCGGCTGAAGGAGATGGAAGTCCGTTTGATACATCAAGTACAACAAATTGTATTTTTCACCAATGGTCCTGGCAAAAGTTTTTATGGCTTACAAAACCATTGGCGAGTGGAAATCCTTTATTTCTCGATTCTTTAAATGTCGTAACTCCTGAAATGGCACCGGTGAGTCCGCAATTGGGGTTAAAATTGGTTTTGAGTTCAATCAATCAGGCAGGTCCCGAAGGTGTTTTGGTTTCTAATCCAAAAGTTATTCCCGGAAAAACCGCCGGCGATACCGTATTTTATTCTATACATGTAAACAAAACATTGATGGATAAGGCTATTATAGCAGCTTCTGAAATTAATGGAGGAAAACTTCCTTATTCTAACTTAGAAACATTTCCTGTTGGTTCGCTTGAATTAAAAGTTTCCTGGATTAGTGCAGATGCAATTCCGAAAGCAAAATTGGCTGATTATTTTGTTACCAAAGCAGCAGTTCAAAATAAAAACGGACAATATACTGCTAAATCAGTTGCCTTATTAGGGATGCACGTTGTAGGCGTCGTAAAAAATCATCCTGAATTTATTTGGGCAACTTTTGAACATAAAGACATGGCGCCGGTATACGACTGGAAAAACAATGCTGTGAATTCGGCAGCTGAAATGCTGTTTTATGAAAGCGGAAAAACTTCCGGACTTCAAGGTATCAAATGGGATAAAACGACCAAAAAGCCATTAACACCAAATAAAGCATTTGTTCTTTATGAGTATGGTGTTCCAAAAGTTTTAGGTACGAATGCGTATATGGCCACAAGTCAGTCTGAACCGGTAAATTTTGATAATATTGATAACATCAACAAATGTGTAGCCTCTAAATTAAAAGATGTTTTTAAGAATTATTTCTACAATGGATCTATTTGGTTAGATACTGATGGATTGTCTCCGGCACAACAGGCGAACATAATTGTAAAAAATAAAATTTCAAGCGTTCTGCCAGATTCATTAGCCAGAGGTTCTTCAAACCTGGCTAATATTACAATGGAAACTTACACGCAGACATTTAAGAGTGATGTACATGATATTGCCGCAGCAAATTTAGTAAACTGTTTTACCTGTCATCAATCGCAAAATTTTGATACCACACGTGGTATTGGAAAATCACCTTTGTATTTGAGCCATGTATTCGAATCTTACTTGTATACAACAAAACCTAAAGTTGAAACAAGTAAAAATGCAAATCTGAAAACAAAACGTATTGATGAAACAAAAGCGCTAAAACTAAAACAGTTTGAAGAGCTGTTTGTTCCACAAAATAAATAATTCATTTTTGAAAAGAACCAAAGTGTCTTGTTTAATTTTGCTCCAAATGAAAAGCCGAAGTACCACTTCGGCTTTTTTATTTATCAGTTTTCAGAATTATAAAGTTATGTTAATTCAGGTCTTGAAATTTTGTATTAGATAATGGAAAGATATTTTTGTAAAAATCACTTTTATGGAATTATACTACACATTTTCAATACTAATTGTATTGGCCTCTTTCTTCGCCTATCTAAATTTAAGATTTTTAAAACTTCCGGGAACCATCGGAATCATGATTATTGCCATGTTGGTTTCGGTAGGAATTCGTCTATTGGGAGATTCTTATTTTCCTGCTACAACAAGACATTTTTTTGATTTAATAAAGGAATTTGACTTTAATGAAATCTTAATGGGTGCAATGTTGAACTTTCTTTTATTTGCGGGAGCACTGCATGTAAACATGTCTGATCTAAAAGAACAAAAAGTTCCCATTATGATTTATTCTACAGTAAGCGTCGTGCTATCGGCATTAATTATTTCGATGCTGTTGTATTATATTGCACCACTTTTGGGGATAAAAATCCCTTATGTATTTTGTTTGGTTTTCGGAACATTAATCTCTCCAACAGATCCAATTGTAGTTCTTGGAGTTTTAAAAGAGGCAAAAGTGCCTAAAAGAATAGAAACCAAAATTGTTGGTGAATCATTGTTTAATGATGGAGTAGCAGTAGTGATGTTTGCTGTTGTTTTAAAAATGGCAACCGATCCAACATTTGATGTCACTTTTGGTTCCATTACCTGGTTGTTTATAAAAGAAGGAATCGGCGGACTTTTGTTAGGAGCTGTTTTTGGATTTACGGCATCAAAGGTCATGAAAAAAATTGACGATTATAAAGTCTCTGTTCTGATTACGCTTTCTATTGTAATGGGAGGATTTTTAATAGCTCAAAGTTTACACGTTTCAAGTCCGTTAGCTATGGTGGTTGCCGGATTAATTATTGGTAATTACGGTAAAAAAGTGGCAATGAGCGAAATGACTAAAGATTATTTAGGAAAGTTTTGGGAACTTATAGATGAGATATTAAACGCTGTTTTATTTTTATTTATCGGCTTTGAATTGCTATTGCTGCCAGATTTGAACAAACAATTAATAACAGGTTTTGTTGCTATTTTTATCGTATTGTTTTCCCGAATTGCCTCTATCGTTTTACCATGGAAATTTTTCGATATCTTCAAGTTTTTCGGTATCAAATCGGCTTATAATAAAGGCTCTTTGATGGTGCTGGTCTGGGGAGGAATTCGAGGAGGAGTTTCGATTGCGCTGGTCCTTTCTATGCCAGAAGGCGAATATAAAAACCTACTTTTGGAAGTAACTTATATTGTAGTGTTATTTTCAATTGTGGTACAAGGACTAACTGTTGGAAAACTAGCGAAAAAGGTTCTGGAGAAAGAGTAAAGAATATCGAAAATAAAATAAAGATCTATGCTTTTAGAATTTGATAAAAAAAGCCTGCAGAATATTTTTGCAGGCTTTTTTTATTATCGTTTATCTTCTTTTGAATAATTTGATTCTCCGTTAATATTAATTTCTTGACCTAAAAAACGAGGTTCACGATTTCTTAAAACATCCAGAAAAGATTTAAATCTTGAAAGATATTCTCTAAACGTTACATATTTATATCCGAGATATTCTCCTTTGTTAGCCGAATATCCAACCGATTTAATTCCGAGTTTTTGTCCGATATAAATCGCTCGGTTCAAATGATATTCCTGCGAAATCAAAGTAGCTTTCTTAATTTTAAAAATATGTTTGGCGCGGTACATTGTAGAATAAGTATCGAAGCCGGCATAATCAATAAAAATTTTGGTTGTATCAACTCCGTGATTAAAACAGTAGTTTTTCATTACCGTTAATTCATCATATTCATCACGGCCGTTATCTCCGGAAAGTAAAAT
Organism: Flavobacterium johnsoniae; assembly: GCF_001879205.1. GTDB lineage: Bacteria > Bacteroidota > Bacteroidia > Flavobacteriales > Flavobacteriaceae > Flavobacterium > Flavobacterium johnsoniae_A. The sequence goes on along the minus strand of NZ_MLFK01000002.1, from coordinate 255,404 downwards.
TTTATTGATGCGTTTTGCCTTCCAAAGCATAATTCCTGCATCCAGTCGATCTTTCAAATATTTACTCGGCTGGTTTCCGTTAATTCCGGCACCAAAAATAATTCCGACATCATTTTTAGGGAATCTTTTAATCGAATAATAAATGTTCTTTTTGGTCGAAGATTTTACGTAATAATTTACAGATACAATTGCGGCCAATCCAATAATTGCAAGGTAAAGGACGATTTTAAAATATTTTTTCAAAGTTATTTTTTGTAAGATTAGATTTAAAAAGACGAAGATAACTAATTTTAACGGTAGACAAAATCAAATAAAAAAACCGAAGCAGAAATGCTTCGGTTTTGTATTTATCAAAGAAGTCTAATATCTAAGAAGTCTAAAAATCAAAGAAAGTCTATAAAAGACCCGCTCTTTTCAACAAAGCTTCCGGTTTAGGTTCCTGACCTCTAAAACGTTTGTATAAAGTCATCGGATGTTCTGTTCCTCCTTTAGAAAGTACATTGTCTTTGAATTTTTTTGCCACCTCTTCATTGAAGATTCCTTTTTCCTGAAAATATTCAAAAGCATCGGCATCTAAAACCTCTGCCCATTTGTAGCTGTAATATCCAGAAGAATAACCACCTTGAAAAATATGAGAGAAAGCCGTACTCATGGCATTTTCTTTTACATCAGGATACAATTGCGTGTTGGCAAATTGTTCTGTTTCAAATGCTTTTAAGTCTGTAATATTGGTTGGGTCTTGTCCGTGCCAAGCCATGTCTAAAAGTCCGAAACTTAATTGACGCAATGTTGCCAAACCTTCTTGGAAACTAGCACTTTCCTTAATTTTCTGAACATATTCAATTGGAATAATTTCTCCTGTTTCGTAATGGTTCGCAAACAAAGCCAAAGCTTCCGGTTCGTAACACCAGTTTTCCATAATCTGACTTGGCAATTCTACGAAATCCCAGTAAACAGAAGTCCCGGATAAACTTGGATAAGTTGTATCAGCCAGCATTCCGTGTAAACCGTGCCCAAACTCGTGGAATAAAGTTGTTACTTCATTAAAAGTCAGTAATGAAGGTTTTGTTTCTGTTGGTTTTGTAAAGTTGCAAACGTTCGAAATGTGTGGCCTTTCGTTTACGCCGTCTTTTACATATTGTGATTTGAATGAAGTCATCCAGGCACCGTTTCTTTTTCCTTTTCTTGGGAAAAAATCAGCATAGAAAATTGAAACCAAATTGTTTTCGGCATCTCTTACTTCATAAGTGGTAACTTCTTCGTGATATTTATCTATGTCAAAAACTTCGGTAAAAGTTAAACCGTATAATTTTTTGGCAACCGTAAAGGCACCGTCTAAAACTTTTTCTAATTGAAAATAAGGTTTTAGCTTTTCATCATCTAAATTAAAAAGCTGTTGTTTTAATTTTTCAGAATAATAAGCGCCGTCCCATTTTTCTAATTGTTCAATTCCGTCCAGTTCTTTCGCGAAAGCAGTTAATTCTGCAAACTCTTTTTGAGCTGCCGGTTTTGCTTTTGCCAATAAATCATTTAAGAAAGAGAAAACTTTTTCCGGACTTTCGGCCATTCTCTCTTCCAAAACAAAATGTGCGTGGGTTTTGTAACCTAATAAATTGGCTCTTTCAAAACGTAACTTCGCAATTTTCAGAACATTTTCCTGATTGTCGAATTCATTGTTTTGAAATGCTTTTGCACCAAATGCAATTGCCATTTTTTTACGCAGTTCACGATTGTCAGCATAAGTTAAAAACGGAACGTAACTTGGATGATCTAAAGTAAAAATCCAGCCTTCTTTATCCTGATTTTTGGCTAATAATCTAGCGGCTTCGATTGTTCCTTCCGGCAAACCGAACAAATCTTTTTGATCGGTTAAATGCAATTCGAAGTTATTGGTTTCTGCCAAAACGTTTTCACCAAACTGTAAACTCAGTTTAGATAATTCTTTGTCAATTTCTCTTAACTGATTTTTTTTATCTTCAGGTAAATTGGCTCCATTTCTCGAAAAGCTTTTGTATTTTTTGTCTAATAAAGTCGTTTGTTCCGGGTTGAGGTTCAAACTCTCTTTTTGATCATAAACGGCTTTTACTTTTGCAAACAAATCAGCATTTAGACGAATGTCATTTCCAAATTCAGATAACAAAGGCGAAACTTCCTGAGCAATTTTTTGCATTTCATCATTCGTTTCAGCCGAGTTCAAATTGAAGAAAATACTAGAAAGACGATCTAAAATATCTCCTGAAAAATCCATTGCCACGATTGTATTTTCAAAAGTTGGCGCTTCCGGATTATTTACGATTGCATCAATTTCGGCTTTAGCCAAAGCTATTCCTTCATTAAATGCAGGAACATAATCTTCGATTTTAATCTGCGAAAAAGGTGCAGTGTTATGTTTGGTGTTGAAATATTGTGTTAATACGCTCATGTTTTTTCGTTTTCAGTCTCCGTCCCAGTTTTCAGTATGAAATGGGACTAAAGAGTTGTTTTTTTAGTTTTCAGTCACAATCTCAATTTTCAGTGCTCACTGAGACTGAAAACGGAGACTGAATACTATTTTAATCCTTCAGCAGCTTTATTAACTGCCGCTTTTAATTCTTCTTTATAAGAAATAATAGTATCTAAAACTTTTTTATCGTGGCTTCCGATGATTTGTGCGGCTAGAATCCCGGCATTTTTTGCACCGTTTAGCGCCACTGTTGCAACAGGAACACCGCCCGGCATTTGAAGAATAGATAAAACCGAATCCCATCCATCAATAGAATTACTAGATTTTACAGGAACTCCAATTACAGGAAGCGGCGACATCGAAGCCACCATTCCAGGTAAATGTGCCGCGCCGCCCGCTCCGGCAATAATTACCGAAATACCGCGGGTATGTGCATTTTTACTGAAATCGAATAATTTCTCCGGCGTTCTGTGCGCCGAAACGATATCTACTTCAACTTCTACATTGAATTGTTTTAATATGTCGATTGCATCCTGCATTACTGGCATGTCTGAGATGCTTCCCATTATAATGGCTACTTTGCTCATGTTTTTATTTTTGTTGTGTTTTGTTTCAGGTTTAAAGTTTCAAGTTATTACCGAGACTTAAAATATTATTAGTTTGTAAACTGTAAACTGCGACTGAAAACTGTGACTAATTACTAATTACTGCGCACTAATTACTCTAATAGTATTCTTAACATCCTCCGCAATTCGTCTTGCTTCCTGCATGTTTTCATTTACAATGGTAACGTGGCCCATTTTTCTGAAAGGACGTGTTTGTTTTTTACCATAAATATGCGGTGTCACACCATTCCAGCCTAAGATCGTTTCGATGTTTTCGTAAACTACATCTCCTGAAAATCCTTCGGCACCTACTAAATTTACCATAATTCCCGCAACTTTACTATCGGTATTTCCTAAAGGAAGATCTAAAATAGCGCGTAAATGATTTTCGAATTGTGAAGTATAACTGGCTTCAATTGAATAATGTCCAGAATTATGAGGACGCGGCGCTACTTCGTTTACCAAAATTTCGTCTTCGTGGGTTTGGAACATTTCAACTGCCAAAAGTCCAACATGATTAAATTTTTCTGAAACATTCAAAGCGATTGCTCTGGCTTTTTCTGCTACTTTTTCATCAATTCTGGCAGGACATATTACATACTCAACCTGGTTAGCTTCCGGGTGAAATTCCATTTCTACAACCGGATATGTTTTTATTTCTCCCGATGGATTTCTTACCACGATTACCGCCAATTCATTTTTAAACGGAACCATTGTTTCTGCAATACATTCTACATTTGGCAAATCATCCATATCAGAAATCTGGCGAATCACTTTTACGCCATTTCCGTCATAACCAAATTCGGTGCATTTCCACACAAACGGAATTGTGATTTCGTTATTTCCAACAGATTTTTGTAAATGTGCCGGACTTTCAAACCGTAAATAAGATGCAGTTGGGATATTACTTTGGGTATAAAAATCTTTTTGAGTTCCTTTATTCTGAATTCCTTTTAAAGTTTTTGGAGATGGATATACTTTTAAGCCTTCGTTTTCTAATTGTGTTAAAGCTTCAAGGTTTACCAATTCGATTTCAAAAGTTAGTACATCTACTTGTTTCCCAAAATTATAAACCGTTTCATAATCCATTAAATCACCTTGAAAGAATTTATTGCAGGCAATTTTACTTGGCGCTTCGTCACTTGGATCTAAAACATAAGTTTGTATGTCAAATTTTCTGGTGTCAGACAAAAGCATTTTACCCAGTTGCCCGCCGCCTAATATTCCTAATTTAAAATCAGAAGAAAAATAATTCATTTTGTGTTGTGTTTTTGCAAAGATACCTTTTAATCTTTTTTTAGCCAAAATTTAGTTTTTCCGCCACGAATTACACGAATTTTCTCGAATTATTTTTTTAAGTTTTACCATTGATTAAAAAGATTAGAAGGATTTTTCTTTGTTGAATTTCAAAGAAAATAATTTGTGGGAATTGGCGTCATTAGCGGCCAACAAAAACATTACTCAATTTTCTTTAAGACTTCGCGTGCTACGGCTTTATATGCAGCTGAATGATCTCCGTAATCTTTGTTTAGAATAATCTGAAGTTCGGGATGAATCCAGTCGTAGTGGTTTCCCAAAATATATAGAGTTCTTATGGAATAAGCTTTTGTCGCTACTTTTACATCGCTGATAAGCCAATCGAAACTCGCTTCGATACAATCCTGAAGATTTTCTTCGGATAAAGAAATACTGTTTTCGTTTTTCTTATAATGCGATTTCACTAAAAGCTGTACGACTTTTGCAATTGGCCTAAGCGAACTTTCGTCTTTTAAAACCTTTAGATTAGAACAGAAAAAATCAAGATGCGGCTGGAGCCATATTAGTTCTTCATACGATACGAATTCTAAAATCCAGCAGGCTTTATGATTGTTTTTATCTTCGGGTGAAAAACAAATAGAAACTAATTCTTCAAACAAGCCGGGATTTTCAAGAACCTCCTGTGCACATTTTAATCGATTTTCCCGATATGCACTTACATAATCCAGTTTTTCCTGTAGTTCAGAAGACATTTTTTTTGGTTTTGATTTGATTTGAGGCATCTAAAATAAATAATTTAATGAAATAGTCCCGTAATAATTTGTAGGAAGTCCGGGGTAATAATAACGTGGCAATGCATTACCGCCAGCAACAGCATTTGGCAGAATTAAAGAAGCATATTTTTCGTTGGTTACATTGTTTACTCCTGCAGCAAAATGTGAAGTTAAACGAGGCAGAATCTCAAATCGATAACCTGCTTTTAAGTTGATGATATTATAAGAGTCAGAAAAAGCGGTATTAGCATCGTTCATCGGAATTTCATCCACAAATTGATAATCGGCATTCAAATAAATTCCAAGATTTGTATTAAAAATTATTCCCGCATTGATTTTATTGGCTGCTACTCCGGTTAGTTTGTTTCCGGAATAATCGTTTCCGTTATCAATAAATTCTTTAAATTCATAATTGCCCAATGATCCCGCCAGATAAGAGTTAAGAGATAATGAATTATTTATCTGCCAATTGTGATTTAAAGTAATTTCGATTCCTTCATGAAATGTTTTCCCTGCATTTAAACCCACATATTGATCTTCTCCAACTCTTTTTGCGACTAATAAATCTTTAATTTCCATTCGGTAAATGGCAATTTCAGTGTACAGATTTTTATTGAAGAAGTAGAATTTGCCGCCAAGCTCAAAATTATAACCATTTTCAGGTTTTATATCTGTATTTATTGTGCCTTCACTGGTAAGGGTTTCTTCTGTTGCCGGCAGTGAAAATCCACGGCTTGCCGAAAAGTAAATGGTTTGTTGTGAATTTGGCTTAAATAATAAAGACAATTGCGGCGAAAAAATGCCGTCATAACGGTATTCCTGATTGGTGTTTTCTGTATAATTGCTGAGGTTAAATCTAGTCTTGTTGTAATTTAAGCCAGCCTGAATTTCAAATTGTTTCGAAAGTAAAGTTCTCCATTGCGAAAAGATATTATAGAAATGCCGCTTTTGTCCCGTTTCTGTAAGCTGATCGCCTTGCAGACTTCCCAAACCATTATTTTGCTGATACAGATTTTCAAAAGTATTGCCTTTATAAGTGTCTGTAAAATATTCGATTCCGGCGATAAAATTATTTTCTGTTTTTCCAATTTTAAAGTTTCCTGAGAATTGAGTTCTGGCCCCAGCCGCAAAAGTATACTGACGCAAAATATCAAAAGGTCTGGGCTCGTTGCTGTCTTTGTAATTGATAAAAACCGAAGTTGAATTACTCAGCTTATCATTAATTTTAAAATCATAAGCTAATCCGCCCAAGGTCGATTTGTATTCTTTATATCCTTTTGAAGCCACCCAGGTTGGTGCTCCGGATTTCGGATCGTTTTCAAATGCAGTTTTATTTATCGAGCTTGGGATAAAAGCCTCGAGATGAGTATAATTTGAAATATAAGTCAGTTTACTGTTTTTCTTTCTGAATAATTCTCCCGCAAGCGTAATTCCCTCTCTTTTGTAGGCATTGTTTTCTCTCCAGCCATCGGTTTTTAAATTATGATAACTTATGTTTAAGCTTCCTTCTTTTTCATCTAAACTATAATTCAAGCTGTTTTTCAATAAGCCATAAGAACCAAAAACGGAACTTATTCCTGCACTTTGACCGTTATTTTTAGAAAGCTGGGGTGAAATTAAAATAGCACCGCCCAAACCTGCACCGTAAATACTCGAAAGAGGTCCTTTTATAATTTCTATTTGATTGATGTTTTCCAAATCGATATCATCAATAACCGTTTCACTGTTTCCGGAAGTCAGTGGAATACTGCCATAAAAAGCTCTGATTTTATTGGTGCCGTAGGTCGTTCGCGCGCCAATACCACGAATCGAAATTCGGGTTGTTGTAAAATTAGAAGACTGCATAAAAACACCAGGAATTGTATTGATTACCGTTGTAATGTCTGTGGTATTGTTTTGAAGTAAATCTTTTTTTGAAAGAATACCAATAGAGGCTGGTGTGTTTAATAAATTATTATTGATGTGAAGTGAGCTGATAACAACTTCTTTCAGTTTTTAGAGAATCAATACTGGTGCTCTCTTTTTTTTGTGCAGAAATGTTTTGAAAAATACAACACACAAAAAGAAAAAGATAACATTTATTTAAGGCCATAAATAGGTCGGGTTAAAAGGCAGATTTTTTAAAACACATAGCAACATAAGATTAAGGGAGGCAAAAAAGGCGTTGCACTTTTCTAAACAAATTAGTAATGTGCGAAAACGAGTTTTCTTTTCAATCTTTAACAAAAATAAATCTATGTTTCTATGTGTTTAATACTAGTAGAAGATGGAAATTTTATTTAACTGAAACTTTCCAAATCGTATTGCCGCTGTCATCATTGACCAAAAGCGATCCATCGTTCATAACCGTAACGGCAACCGGACGCCCATAAACTTCAGCTTTATTCTCATCAGAAATAAATCCGGTTAAAAAATCTTCTGGTTTTCCTGAAGGTTTTCCGTCTTTAAAAGGAACGAAAAGGACTTTATAACCAGAAATTTTAGAACGATTCCAGGAACCATGCTGTCCAACAAAAGCACCATTTTTGTATTTAGCAGGGAAAGTATCTTTAGTATAAAAAGCTAATCCTAACGATGCTGTATGAGGCCCAACCGGAACATCCGGAACAATTGCTTTTTCAACCAGATCTTTACGCTGGCCTTTAAGCCTTGGATCAGGAATACTTCCAAAGTATGAATATGGCCATCCGTAGAAACCATCTTTTTTAACACTTGTAATATAATCCGGTACTAAATCGTCGCCCAATTCGTCGCGTTCATTTACTGCGGTCCAAAGTTCTTTATTTACAGGGTTCCAATCCATTCCAACAGGATTTCTAAGACCTGATGCAAATATTTTTTCTCCCGTTCCATCAGGGTTAATTTCTAAAATAGCAGCACGGCGCACTTCTTTATCCATTCCGTTTTCTCCCACATTACTTCCTGAACCTACAGAAACATAAATTTTAGAACCATCAGGGCTGGCTAATAAATTTCTTGTCCAGTGATTGTTGTAACCTCCAGCAGGAAGTTCAAGAATTTTTTCGCCTTTGGTTTCTAATTTAAGCGGATTGTTTTTATAAGGATAACGGTATAAACCATCTGTGTTTGCAATGTAGAAAAAATCTTTTAGCTCCAGCATTCCAAAAGGTTTGTTTAAGTTTTTAATAAAAACTTCACGGGTTTCAAATTTTCCGTCTTTGTCTTTATCACGCAAAACCGTAATTTGGTTTTTGCTGGCGCGTGTGCCGCTTTCTACGACAAAAATATCTTGGTTTGGTGCTATATAAGTCCAGCGTGGATTTTCAAAACCATCTGCAAATTTGGTAACGATAAAGCCTTCCGACGCTTTTGGTGTTTTGTCTTTTGGCCACCCGATAACTTTACTGTTGTTGGTTTTAGATTCTGTTGCATAAGGAGGAGGCAGTGTAATATCGCCAATAGCAGTTTTTACAACATTTCCGGGTTGTTTTGCCAGCGCTTCTTTTTCTTCTTTTTTAACTTGTCCGTTGCAGGCCGTCATTAATAATAATAACGATATAGAAAATAGTGGTAAGAAATTTTTCATTGGTATTTTGGAGTTAAATGGTTATTCAACAACAATTTAGTGAATTAAAAAATACCTGTAAGAAAGCATTTGTAATTATTAACTGATATTTAACATTCGTAAAAAAGTCACATTCTGAATATATTTTCATGTGGGCAGATTGGTTGTAATTCTGTATCTTTGTCCATTATTTTAAAATTAAAAATAATGATACAACTTCACGATAAACAATTTGTTCCGTTTATTTCGGCTAAGGAAATTGATTTTGCTTTAACCAAATTAGCTGCACAAGTACAAGATGATTTTGGAGATGATACTCCAATTTTTATTGGAGTTTTGAATGGCGCATTTATGGTTGTTGCCGATTTTCTGAAAAAGTATAAAAGCCAATGTGAGGTTTCCTTTGTGAAAATGGCATCTTATGAGGGGACTGAGACAACAAATTCTGTTAAAGAATTAATTGGAATTAATCAGGATTTGTCTGGCAGAACCGTTATCATAATTGAAGATATTATTGATACAGGAAATACACTTGAAGAATTAAAGCACTTGTTTAAAGCACAAAATGTAAAACACTTTAAAGTGGCGACTTTGTTCTTTAAACCAGAAGCATATAAAAAAGACATTAAGATTGATTATATCGGAATCAGAATTCCGAATAAATTTATTGTGGGCTACGGATTAGACTATAACGGCCTGGGACGAAACCTGACAGAAGTATATAAATTAGCAGAATAACATTAAACAAAACACAACTATATATTCATTTTAAACTTCTTCAAAAAATAAGAAGTCACACAACTCAAACGTATTATGATTAACATTGTTTTATTTGGAAAGCCAGGAGCAGGAAAAGGAACTCAGGCAGAATTTTTAAAAGAAAAATACAATTTAACACACCTTTCAACAGGAGATATTTTCCGTTTTAATTTAAAAAATGATACTGAACTAGGTAAAAAAGCCAGAGTTTTTATGGACAACGGCGAATTAGTTCCTTGCGAGGTGACCACAGCAATGTTAATAGATGAAGTAAAAAAACACCCTGATACTGCAGGATTTTTGTTCGACGGATATCCAAGAACTTTAGAACAGGCAGAGGCTTTAGATAAATTTTTACCAACAATTGGGTCCAGCGTAACAGCTACAATTGCGTTAGAGGCTGATGATGAAATTTTGGTAGCACGTTTACTTGAAAGAGGAAAAACAAGCGGAAGAGCTGATGATCAGGATGAAGAAAAAATTCGCGTAAGATATCAGGAATATAATGAAAAAACAGCTCCATTAATTGGATATTATAAAGAGCAAAATAAGTTTCATGCTGTAAACGGTATTGGAACTATCGAAGAAATTACAGAGCGCTTAACGTCAGTTATAGATAATTTGTAGAAGCTTTCCAGCTGTACGTTACATCCCGATAGCTGTCGGGACGCTAAAGAACTATTTTTCTGTCCATAAAATGAGTATCTCTCAAGATCTTGGGAGTGAAGTGTTTTCTGGTAAGAAAAATTAGTTTTTTTAGAGGAGTACTTCTCACGATGTGTTGAGGCGGGCTAAAAAAACAGCAAAAATTAAATATATAATAACGAACCAAACAAATAACGAATCTACTAAACATTGGAAATACTAATAATATTTTTTCTAATACTATTAAATGGAGTTTTCTCGATGTCAGAAATTGCATTGATTTCTGCACGAAAAAATAGACTGGAAACAGCAGCAAAAAAAGGAAATAAAAGTGCCAAAACAGCGCTCGATCTAGCCAATTCTCCAAACAAATTTTTATCAACTGTACAAATCGGAATCACCTTAATTGGAATTTTGACGGGTATTTACAGTGGTGATAAAATTACAATGGACGTAGAATTGTTCGTGGCAGGATTTGCTGCTTTAAAACCTTACGCGCATTCTATTGCGGTTGGAATTGTAGTGGTTGTTTTAACATTTTTCTCTTTAGTTTTAGGTGAATTACTTCCAAAACGAATTGGATTAAACTATCCGGAATCGATTGCAAAAATGGTAGCCATGCCCATGAAAGTAGTTTCGATTATCACGGCGCCGTTCATTTGGCTGCTGACATCTTCGACAGATTTTCTATTGAATGTTTTGCAGATAAAACCAACTGCTGATGGAAAAGTGACCGAGGAAGAAATTAAAGCAATAATAAAAGAAGGAACAGAGGTAGGTGAGGTTCAGGAAATTGAGCAAGATATTGTAGAGCGTGTTTTTCATATTGGAGACCGTAAAGTAAGCTCGCTTATGACGCACCGAAAATCAGTAGATATGCTTCCGTTAACGGCTGACAGAATTAAAATCAAAGAACTAGTTGTTCAGGATTTACACGCTGTATATCCGGTTTATAATGATAATTATGATGATATTGTAGGCGTTGTAACGCTTAAAAATATATTTGCCAGTATCGAAAACGATAACTTCGATTTGTCGTCTATAATGACTGATGCACCTTATTTAATGGAACAAACAACAGCTTACAAAGCTTTGGAGAATTTCAAAAAAACAGGAGTACATTATGCATTAGTTTCAGATGAGTATGGAGTTTTTCAGGGAATGATTACCCTAAATGATATTCTGGAAGCTTTAGTAGGTGATGCATCTGAATTTTATAAAGATGAATTCCAGCTTATAGAGCGTGAAGATGGATCTTGGCTGGTTGACGGTCACTATTCACTGCACGATTTTTTAACGTATTTTGAACTGGACGAATTAACAAATGATTACGAAGTTAACACCGTAAGCGGTATGATTATGACCGAGCTTTCTCATATTCCAAAAGAAGGAGAAAAACTAGTTTGGCAAAAATTTGTGTTAGAAGTAGTCGATATGGACGGTGTAAAAATTGATAAAGTACTTGTAAAAGCGCTTAAAGAGTAGAGAGAATTTGTTTCAAGTTTAAAGTTTCAGGTTTCAGGTTAGCTTACGCACTTAACTTGAACTTGAAACCTGAAACTTTGAAACTACACATAAACAAGAAAAAATGACAGAAGGAAATTTTGTAGATTACGTTAAGATATATGTTTCGTCCGGAAAAGGAGGAAAAGGATCTACGCATTTACATAGAGAGAAATTTATTGAAAAAGGTGGTCCCGACGGAGGAGATGGCGGTCGCGGAGGACATGTATATTTAGTGGGAAATAAAGGACTCTGGACATTATTTCATTTAAAGTTTGCGCGTCACATTAAAGCCGGACACGGTGGAGATGGTGGAGGAGACCGAAGCACGGGAGCAGATGGAGATGATAAATTTATTGAAGTACCTCTGGGAACTGTTGTAAAAGACAAAGAAACCGGGGAAACACTTTTTGAAATTACAGAAGACGGCGAAAAAAGAATTCTTGCAAAAGGAGGAAAAGGAGGTTTAGGAAACTGGCATTTTAGAAGTTCGACAAACCAAACACCACGTTATGCACAGCCTGGTTTGCCAGGTTTAGAGATGGATGTTATTCTGGAACTGAAAGTTCTGGCAGATGTTGGTTTAGTTGGTTTTCCTAATGCAGGAAAATCTACTTTATTGTCTGTATTAACTTCGGCAAAACCAAAAATTGCAGATTACCCGTTTACTACCTTAAAACCAAACTTAGGAATTGTAGCTTACAGAGATTTTCAGTCTTTTGTAATTGCCGATATTCCCGGGATTATTGAAGGAGCAGCAGAGGGAAAAGGCTTGGGGCATTATTTCCTGCGTCATATTGAGCGTAACTCAACTTTATTGTTTTTGGTTCCGGTTGATACCCCGGATATTAAAGCAGAATATGATATTTTGGTTAATGAATTAACGAAATATAATCCGGAGATGCTGGACAAAGAACGTCTTTTAGTTATATCGAAATGTGATATGCTGGATGACGAGCTGAAAGCAGAACTGAAAGCGGAACTGGATGTTTCTTTTAAAGATGTGCCGTATATGTTTATTTCGTCTGTTGCACAACAAGGTCTGACAGATTTAAAGGATAAGCTTTGGAAAATGCTTAATGAATAATATTAAGTTATTTATAAATTAAAAACCCGACAATTTCCATTGTCGGGTTTTTTACTTTTTGTGCGAAAAAACAAAAAGTATAGGATTACTTTTTAACTTCAATCCTTTAAATTATAATGCAAAGTTTTTAGAAACTCCAATGTTAAAAGTTTTACCAAAGTCAAAACCTAAACGTTCTTGTCTTGGATCATTTTTTCCATCCAGGTTATCATAGTTTATACCTCCAATAGAAAAGTTTAAACCAAATCCTCTTTTCATGTTGATAAATAATGCAGGAGTTAAGTTTGCATACATTCCTTTTGCATCATTTAATGAAGTGCTTTGGTAACCAGCTCCTAAATCTGCGAAAACAGAGAATATCTCAGAAAGCGGCACCGAGTAACGCACGAAACCTCCAATTTTGTATTTTTCGGTTTTGTCGAGTCCTGTAGTTTTTACATTCATAATAGATCCTTCAACTCCAGCTGTCCATTTATCTGCAAATTGATAACCTACTTTTGGAGAGAATTCGAAGTTTTCTAATTTAGATTCTCCAATTTTTTCGTAAGAATAACCTACGTTACCGCCTAATAAAACTGAACCCTTTTGGGCACTTACAATTGTTGTTGTTAAAAATACAACTGCTAATAGTAGTTTTTTCATTCTTTTATTTTTTTTGAATAGACAGCAAATTTATAATATTTATTAATGTAAGAAATGTTTTATTATATTTATTTTGTTTTGAAAGTTTATTATTATAAATAACGTGTTTTTTTAGTTTTATATCTTTAATAATTTTAATCTTTTGATTCTTTTGTGACTTTTTATTCGCTTAATTAACGTTAAGAGTTGACTTATACAAATTATGAATTTCGCAAAATCATCTTTGGATTTGTTTAATATGTTTTGTTTTTGCCTTTAAAGTTTATTTTTTTTGCGAAAATGAGTTATATTCGAAGGACTTAAACAAAATAACATGAAAAAAATAGTTTTATTCTTGACCATGTGTCTTATGGCTTTTCCTGTAAGAGCAGATGAAGGTATGTGGTTTTTGATGTTTATCGAAAGATTGAACCATAGAGATATGGAGAAAATGGGCTTGCAATTAACAGCCGAAGAAATTTACAGTATTAATCACCATAGTCTGAAAGATGCAATTGTACAATTTAACGGAGGATGTACAGCAGAAATCGTTTCTAAAGAAGGATTGGTTTTAACAAATCACCACTGTGGATATAATGCAATTGCTGAACTTTCTACAGCTGAGCAAAACTATTTAAAAGATGGTTTTTGGGCAAAACAAAAAAGTGCCGAAATGAAACCAAAATCTTTATACGTGCGTTTCTTTGTGCGTATGGATGATGTTTCTAAAAGAATTTTATCAAAAGTAAATGATAAAATGACAGAAACTGAAAGAAACAAAGTTATTCAGCAAGAAATTGCTTTGATTGAAAAAGAAAATAATGAAGGCGGAAAATATACCGTTTCTGTTCGTCCTTTCTTTCAAGGAAATGAATATTACTATTTCGTTTATCAAGATTATACAGATGTTCGTTTAGTAGGAACACCACCAGAAAGCGTTGGTAAATTTGGAGGTGATACAGACAACTGGGAGTGGCCTCGTCAAACTGGAGATTTCTCTATGTTTAGAGTATATGCTGATAAAGACGGAAATCCTGATCTATATTCTAAAGATAATGTGCCTTTGAAACCAAAACATTACTTACCTGTAAGTATTAAAGGTGTTAAAGAAAATGATTTTGCTATGATCTTAGGTTATCCGGGAAGAACAAACCGCTGGATGCCTGCAGGTGGAATTGAGCAAAACATTAAATATGCATATCCTGCGTGGGTTGAAGGTGCTAAAACCGGAATGGACGTAATGAAAAAGTATATGGATAAAGATGCAACTGTTCGTTTACAGTATGCTTCTAAATATGCTTCGACAGCAAACTACTGGAAAAACCGTCAGGGAATGATCGATGCTTTAACAAAAGCAGGAACTGTAGAAACTAAAACACAACAGGAAGATAAGTTCTACGAATGGGCGAGTAAACCGGCTAATAAGGAAAAATATGAAAATGTTATTCCAACTATTAATGACTATTACAGAGAAACAAACTTAAAAGCACGTCATGATAATTACTTAACGCAGCTTTTACGTACATCTAGTTATGCAACAGGTCCTGCAAATTTAGGAAACGCACTTATTGCTTATTATAATGAAAATGACGCTAAGAAAGCAGAAATGCTTCCTAAGATTAATGCCATGATCGAAAACATTTATGGAGAGTTTTATGCACCATTAGAAAAAGATGTTTTAACTGCGCAGTTAAACTTATACGCTTCTAAAGCATCTGAATATGGTTTAGCAACGCAAGTAGCTAAAATGAAATCAGAAAACAATGGTGACTTTACTGCAGATGTGGCAAAAGCGACAGATGTAAGTTATTTTACAACTAAAGAAAAAGTATTGGCTTTTATGGCTGATCCTAAACCTTTAGCAATTGTACACGATCCGTTATATATTATTTCTAACGACTTATTGACAAAATACCGTTCTAAAACAGATGATCAGGCAAAAGCTGATGATGGTTTTGCAACTGCTTACCGTGAATTAGTTGAAGGTTTAAGAGAATCAAAATTAAACGCGATTCAATATCCTGATGCAAACTCTACTTTAAGATTAACTTACGGAAAAGTTCGTGCTTTACCTGCAGATCCTCGTAACGATGCTAAAATCAATAATTATACTACTATGGAAAGCATGGTGAAAAAGTATAAAGCAGGAGATCAGGAATTTGACTTGCCAAAACGTTTGTTGGAATTAAACAAAGCAAAAGATTTTGGACAATATGCTGATAAAGCAGGTTATATGCCGGTTAACTTCTTAACTGATAATGATATTACAGGAGGAAATTCTGGTTCACCGGTTCTTAACGGAAAAGGAGAATTAATTGGAATTGCTTTTGACGGAAACATTGAAGCAATGGCTGGTGACGTTATTTTTGATTCTAAATTACAAAGAACTATCAACGTTGATATTCGTTATGTACTTTGGATTATTGATAAATACGCTGGAGCTAAAAACATTGTAGATGAATTAACGATTGTGAAATAATCTCAATTTCTTATAAAAGTAAACCCGACAGATTTTTTAAAAATTTGTCGGGTTTTTTGTTTTTTAATTAATTTTCACTCGAATTCCTTTGGTATGACTTGCAAATTCTGGCGCGTACATACTTTGAATTGTTGTAATTCCGTTTGAGAATTCTCCGCTGTTATTTACTCTTATGTCATATTCTAAAACATAAGTTCCTTTGTTGATCTGGTCGAAGAAAAAATGCGTTGCAGCATCTTTTGTACTCATGTAATAACCCAAACGATCTTTATACTGATATTCTGAAAGAACATTTACAGGTTCAAAACAAGAAGCACGCATATCTTTTAAGTAGATATATTCTGTATCTTCTTTAGAAGTAATGATTAATCGAACCGTAACCAAATCTCCGATTTTTAGAGCATTTTTAGAAGTGATCTTTTCTAATTCATTTCCTTTTAATGTATTCTTCTTTAGATATAATTCCTTCGAAACAGATAAAACTGATCCTGAATTATTTTTGATTTTATCCAAATCTTCAAAATACTGCCAGTAAACACCTCCAAATCCAGGAACTTTCGATTTGTTCTGGATACTTATCGAAGCCATTTCTTTTTTTACTTCTTCGGCTTTCCAGTTTAGTTTTATATAACCAGTTTCTGCTTCTTTTTCAGTTGCAGACAGTTTTTTAGTTATGATTTTTTCATCTCCTAATTTTATAACAGTATTATCTTTTACAGAAAGCCAGTCTGTTCCCTGCATTAATAAAGCATAAATAGCTTCGGTTGTGGATTTTGTAGTTGGCCAGTTTTTGGTTTGTTTGTTTTTTAATAACCACACTTTCATGGCATCAACAGATTTGGTGTCATTATTTACTTCGGCGAAAGCCTCAATTAATAAAGCCTGAGTTTCTATTGGCGCCTGATACCAATACCATCCAGATTTATTGGCAATCCAGTACATTCCTAAATCTTCATTGGTTGATGAAGTTTCTTTTAGGCTTTCAATTATCTTTTTCGCTGTTTCTTTTTCGCCAAAACGATTCAAAGTTAAAGCTGCTAATCCTTTTTCATAGACCGAATAATTCAGCCAGTCTTTTTTGGCAGTTTCTAAATACAGCTTAGTTGCCTTCTTTAAAGTGTCAGAAAGCGGATATTTCTCTAAATAAAAACTTCTGGTATACAAATAATGCAAATCAGAATACGGATTGATCCAGATTAATTTATCAGTTGTTTTTAAGTTTTTGGTTCTGCTTTTATGATAATCTAAAAACTTACCATCTAAATATGGAATTCCGGTTTTAGCGATGGCATCAATTTTTGATGTTTCGTTTTTGCTCAATTTCTGCAAATGCCCTAAACCTGCCAGAATATGTCTGGTAATGTATTCGCTTTCGTAACCGCCCTCAAACCATGAAAAACCGCCTGATGCTTTTTGTTTTTGTTTTAATTTTTCAAAAGCAGTTTCCTGTGAAGTTTTCATTTTTTCCAGATCGAATAAAAGTGCCAGATTCTTTTTCTTCTCATCTTCGCTTTGAGAATCATTTAGCCAAGGCGTTTCGGCAATAATGATTGATTTTAGTTCTTCGTTTTCTTCTAATTTAGAAATGGGTTTTCCGTGCTTTCTCCAGTTTTCAAAAACAGCTGCAATTTTTGGATTATCAGAAATAATTTCTGAAGCCAGAGCATTGGCATAAAAACGCGCAAAAGTCTGTTCGGCACATTCGTGTTCGTATTCCATTAAATACGGCAGAGACTGAATTGCAATCCAGGTTGGGTTTGAAGTATATTCAAATGTAAATTGATGATTTTTTAAGGTTGATGAATTGTTGTTTTTTAAATTCTCAAACGTGTATTCTTTTGTGGAGTTCTCACGAACCCAAATTGGAATACTTTCGGTAACGAGCATATTGTTTGTTAAAACAGGCAGAATGTTTTCTTCTCCGTCTGAAAAATTACCCGATTTTGCCAGAATTTTATACTGAACACCCTGTAAACCTTCAGGAATAGAAATTGTCCAGCTAGTCGTTGTATTCCCAAAAGCTCCAACCGTAAAGTTTTTGATGTTTTTTGCATTCAGCATTTTGGCGTCGATTGGCTGCATGGTTACTGCATCAAAAAGCTGTAAAATGGCAATTCCTGTTTTTGTTTCATTCGTAACATTCGAAATTTTGGCACTAATTACAATCGTGTCTTTTTCTCTAAAGAATCGAGGGAAATTTGGAAGAACCATCATTTCTTTTTGTGTGATCACGCTTTTCTCCAAATAACCGGAAACAGCATCTTTGTTATGTGCCAATAAACGAAGTTTCCAGGCAGTCAAAGCTTCAGGAGATGTAAAAGTGAAACTTACTTTTCCTTTTGCATCCGTTCTTAGATTAGGTAAAAAGAAAGCAGTTTCAGAGAGATTTTTTCTTGCTTTTACCTGGTTTAAAGCTTCTAAGGATTTTTTGGTTGTAATGATTATGGCTCCGTTTACAGCTCTGCTTCCGTAAAGGGCTGTTGCTTTTTCACCTTTTAAAACATCTATTGAAAGAATGTCTGAAGGATTTATTTTGTTAGCCTCATTTTCAGAAGCAATTTCTCCATCTATAACATATAGAGTAATTCCTGCGTTAATTGTTGAATTTCCTCTAATTATAATTCCTGCGGCGCTTCCGGCCAGAGCTTGTGGCACAGCAGCGGAATTATAAACATTATTATCTTCCTGAACCTCTTCTGAAATAACTGATTTTAATTTTACGGCGGCAGCCGTCATATTTCTTTTTGTTGTTTTGCCATATCCTACTACAACAACTTCTTCTAAACCATTTGAGTCTTCCTCTAAAACAACATTAATATTCTTTTGATTATTTATTAAGATAGTCTGGCTTTTGCAGGCAATGTAGCTAAATACAAGTTCTTCTGTTCCTGCCGCTTCAATTTCGAAATAACCATCATAATCTGATGATGTACTTCTTTGAGTTCCTTTTACTGTAATTGTGACTCCCGGAAGGGGCTGGTTTGATTTATCCGTAACAGATCCGTAGATTACTTTTGCATTTTTTGGTTTTTTAAACTTTTTGTTCAGTTGTTTTTGATATTCTTTTTGAATGTAAAAAGCTCTTTGGTCGTTATTAAAATTAAATCCAAACCACATTAATTTAGTCGTTTCGTTATTGAGTTCTATTTGCCTGTATGGAGTGTTTAAATTATTTATAGAGACATATGTTTTATCAAAACCTAAGCGGGATTTTCTGTTGCTTTCGTTGTTGATATAATCATTAAAACCTAGGATATTCCAGCTTTTTGTTGCGAATTGATCTAGTGAACTATCATACATAGACGCTAAAACTTCTGCCTCTTTTTTCGCATTAGCCGCATTGAGTTTAAAGGACCAGTTTTCGCTGCTTCCAGGCTGTATTTTATTTCTGAAACTTTCCACACTAAAGTCCAGTTTTGGGAGTGAAGTTTTTAGAAGTACTTCAATTTCATTATTGAAAGTTTCATTTTCAAATACGCTTTCGAAACTTATTTTTAATTCTTTTTCAAATTCTTTTTTAAGCGGAATTTTAATTGTTAATTCTTTATTTTGAAGGTGATACGTTTCCTGATGAAATATTTTGCCTTCATAATTTCCTGTTGTAATCACATAAAGTTCAGGGACAACAGATGTAAGTTTTACTAGTACAAAACCATCTTTTTTAGGATCTGTATTTACTTGATTTACTTTCAATAATGAACTTGGATCAAATTGATCTTTGCTTTGAATAAGCTGGAATTCAGCAATACTCTCTATAGGATTTTCAAAACTGTCTTTTGCCGAAAAGACAACTTTATAATTTCCGGATTTATAATTGGAGATAAAGTCTAAAACTACATTTTTGTCTTTTTGGGTATCGATAGTTTTAGTGTAAACTAGAGTTTCTTTTACGCTGTCTTTTATTTTTTGGTTTTTTTCATATGGAAATAATTTCTCAAATTCCTGATCTGATATACCTTCAATTTCCGGTTGAGGAAATACTCTTTGTTTTAATTTACTCGAAAACGGTTTTATAAAGAATATTTTGATTTCACCTTTTGCAGCGAGAAATTCTCCATTTAAATTTGTACTTGATAGTTTAATTTGATTTTTGTTTTTAGTCTCTATCACATCTGGAACTGCCACAGTAAGGGCTAGATCATGATACCCCACTTTTACGGTAGTTTCAGTTTCATGCGTTTCACCATTAATATCGGTTACACTCGCTCTTATGCGGTAATTAAAAATAGGCAATTGCTCTTTTTTACTGTTTTTAGATGGAAGAGCGACAAAATCAACAATAAATTTTCCTGAAGCATCGGTCTTGGTTTCGCCAGATGCTACAATTTCATTTTGATCCTGTGTATAATAATTTCTATAATAACTAGTGTATCGGGTTACCGTATAAATTACCTTACCGTCAGAAATATTGCTTCCGGCAAAAGCTTTGGCTGTTCCTTTTATTTTTATAGATTGATTGACCTGAAAGTTTTCTTTTTTAGGATCAAAAGTGACTTCAAATTTTGGACGTTTGTATTCTTCGACATTAAATGACAGTTCTGAGTTTTGAAAATTTACATGATCCCAAAACGGATGATCTTTTTCTGCTTTGTCGTAGATGATATCTTTTTCATAATCAATTGGCTCTTCGGCTTTGATTCTGAAACTGCCTGTCAATCCATTTTTTGGTAATTCAAATTCACCGGAGAACGAACCAAAATTATTTGTTGTGACGTCAAATTCTTTAACGTTTTTGTCATTGACATCTTTCACAATAATTTTGAAAGAAGTATTAGAGACGATAACTTTTTTATTGTCTTTTTTACAAAACGCAATTCCTTTGTAATAAACCGTTTGCCCCGGACGATAAATAGCACGGTCCAGATAAAACTCTACTTTTCCGTCTGAATCCTCATCGCTTTTATTACTCTTTGCAAGATATTCAGTGTTATAACTTATGTAGTTTTTATCTATTGAAAGAGTGTCATTTTGTGTCGATACGATTAAATTTTCGTAGTTATAGTTGTTGTGTTTTTGCTCATTAATTGCTATTCCGTTTTTATCGGTTTTAATAGAAAATGAAGGAGATTCTATGCTTGCATTTTCTACCGGTTTCCCGCTTTTTCGATCAAGAACCTGGAATGTTTCTTTTGATTTTGTCTGAGATGCCAAAACTGATAAGTTTGAAATGGAAATAGTTTCAAACGCAACAGTTTTTTTATCTTGTACATCAGAGTCGCTTTCAAAGTAAGCCAGATAGGTGCCGGTTTTTAATTTAGGTAAAAGCACTTCTGTAGTATATTCAAAGAAATCTTTTTTGTTCAGAAGCGTATGAATTTCGCTTTTAATGGGTTGTTTTTTAAGAATAATAGCGTTACTTAAGCTGTCTTTTTTATAACCAAACTTTTTGAATTCTTTTAATTGCTTTTGATTGATCTTATAAAATGAAATTTTTAATTTTTCTACATTTTTATATCGAATATAGGCCCTTGTGTTTTCGTCGTTATAACTGTATTTTTGAAGTTGAGCCTGTATGCTTTTGTATAGAATGTTTTCCTTTTTTTGCAGGGCTAATTTGTAGGTGTTCGACCTGTTGTTGATTTTTAGGATACTGTCTAAACTTGCAACTGCTTTTATGTTGTAATCCGGATGAGTTTCTTTTGAAGCATTTTGTACTAAAAAAACAGCTTTTTCCAATTGAATTTTCTGAATCAATGATTCATCAGTTGTGTTTTTTTGAAGTTGATTTAGTAGTGAAAAATATTTATCATCAGCATTAATTAAATACGTTTTACAAAACTGAATGCGCTCCCATTGATTTTTTGTTTCTGGATTAATTGTTTCCTGTTTTTGGTATAAGGAAAGTACCAAACGTAGGTTTTCATTCGTTACGAAGTCAAAATTCAATTTTATAAAAGCATTTGAACTTCCTAAAAGATCTTCTTTGAAAGAAATAAAGTCTTCCTTATTAATTTCCCAATCACGAATTTTTGTTGAATAAAGAATTATATTTTCTTTTATAATATAATCATATAAGTTTTCTTTCTTGAATTTTTCTAAAGTAGAAAAATCAAAAGTAGCTTCGTATTTTGTGAGTGAAATATTTTTTAGAACAGCTTCGTTTTCAATTGATTTTTTTAATGCGGTATTAATTTGATCATTAAAATTATTTTCTGACCATGTCAAAAAATCGTCGCTTAACGAAGTCATATTGGTCCTGTTTCTGATTTTGTAAATGTTTCGGTTTAAATAATCGTTTAAGCACTTCGCATAAACTAAATTTAAAAGTGATTGTGAAGGAATTGAAACTCTTTCAATGTTTGTTTTTAAATTGTTTAGAATTTTGGTTTGTGCATTTTCTTCCAGTATTTGCATATACTTAGACTGATAAAAAAAGCATTTTATCATTTGAACTTCGTCTTTTTGACTTATAGCTTTTTTGTAGATTTTAGAGACGATTTCGTTAGCAGATTTTATTTTGCCTTCGTTTTCAAGAGCAATAACATTATCCCACTTTTTATCATTTTGTTGACCAAAGATTAGTGTAGAAATTAATAAGAATGCAAATACTATATTTTTCATATGAAAGTTTTAATCTATAGAGGATCAAATTTTGGAAAAGGTTGGGAAGAGGCTCGATTATTTTTTAAAAATAATATTCGTACAAATTAATAATTTATTTTTAAAACCAAATGAAGCATTCGATATTTCCTTATTTTTGAAGAATAATTACTGAGTTTATTAGTTATTTGCTATTTCGATTAACCAATTAAACAGTTTAACGATTAAATATTTTAAATGAAAACACATTTCATCGCCATTGGCGGAAGCGCGATGCACAATTTAGCATTGGCATTACACAATAAAGGATATCAGGTAACTGGAAGCGACGATGCTATTTTTGAACCATCAAAATCAAGATTAGAAAAAAAAGGAATTCTTCCTGCAGAAATGGGTTGGTTTCCTGAAAAAATCACGTCTGATATTGATGCCATTATTTTAGGAATGCACGCAAAAGCAGACAATCCGGAGTTGTTAAAAGCGCAGGAATTAGGTTTGAAAATTTATTCGTACCCGGAGTTTTTATATGAGCAGTCTAAAAATAAAACACGAGTTGTAATTGGAGGTTCGCACGGAAAAACAACAATCACTTCGATGATTTTGCACGTAATGCATTATCATAATATTGAGGTTGATTATATGGTAGGAGCACAGCTTGAGGGGTTTGATACCATGGTGCATTTAACTGAAGAAAATGATTTTATGGTTTTAGAAGGTGATGAATATCTGTCTTCACCAATAGACCGCCGTCCGAAATTTCATTTATACCAGCCAAATATTGCTTTAATTTCCGGAATTGCCTGGGATCATATTAATGTTTTTCCAACGTATGAAAATTATGTAGAACAGTTTGAAATTTTTATTTCGAAAATTACAAACGGTGGTATTTTGGTTTATAACGAAAATGATCCTGAAGTAAAACGTGTTTCTGAGGCTGCGACAAATCCAATTCGTAAATTACCTTACCATACTCCGGAATATACTGTTGCTGATGGTGTAACGTTGCTGAAAACACCGGAAGGCGATATGCCAATTGAAGTTTTTGGTGCACACAATCTAAATAATCTAGCCGGAGCAAAATGGATCTGCCAAAACATGGGCGTTGACGAAGCCGATTTTTATGAAGCAATTGCAAGTTTTAAAGGAGCATCAAAACGTTTGGAAAAAATTGCAGAAGGAAAAGGAAAAGTAGCTTATAAAGATTTTGCGCATTCGCCAAGTAAAGTGGCCGCAACAACAAAAGCCGTAAAAGAGCAATATCCAAATCGAACTTTGGTTGCTTGTTTAGAATTGCATACTTACAGCAGTTTAAATGCTGAATTCTTGAAAGAATATGAAGGAGCGTTAGAATATGCTGATGTAGCAGTTGTGTTTTATTCGCCGGATGCTGTAAAAATTAAGCAGCTAGAAGAGGTGACATACGAGCAGATTGCAACTTCATTTAATAGAGAAGATTTAATTATATATACAAACCCAACAGAATTTAAAGAATATTTATTCAACTTAAATCTAGATAATTCGGCACTTTTACTAATGAGTTCCGGAAATTACGGAGGTTTAAATTTTGACGATGTTAAAGGTTTGATTAATTAGTCAATTTGAAAATTAGATAATTTGCCGGCTGTTTTACAGCTGGCTTTTTTTTTGGATTTAGAATTTTCTAGTTCAAGACTTCTTTTTTATACTTATAATGCCCAACAATTTTATATTCAAATAAACAATCTTCGAGAACTTGTCCGCCGCCAACGTTGTGAACGATTAAATTTCGTTTTCCGTCTTTTGATTTTTTATTTGTTATAATTCCAATGTGCGGCATTTTGCCGTTAATGATCCAGGTTACAATTTCGCCTGTTCTGTAATCTTTTGAGTTTTGACTGATAGGGAGTTTTATTCCTTTTTTTTCAAAAAAAACTTCCAGATTTGGCACTCTCCTATGATCTATATTGGTATCGGTTTTGGTCATTCCCCATCTTTTTAAATTCGGATAATCTGAAAAATTTTCCACCATGTCTTCATGAACTTCTTTTTGAAGATCAATTCCTAGTTTTCGGTAAGAACGTATTACAACATCGGTGCAAACTCCTTTGTCTGCCGGAACATCTCCGTTTGGATATTCAATAGAAAAGTATGCCGGATCATAATCTATTGATGGATCAATGATAGATAAAGCTGCATTTGATAATCTTTGTTCAAATGTTTCTGGCGTTTCTTGTAAAAATTCAGTTTTAAATGAATCCGTTGGCTTTTGGTTACAAGAAAAAAATACAAATAGCATTAAGACTATGACGGTTAGTTTCATTATTTAAACTAGTTAAGAGAGATATGCGATTAAATTTAGGGATAAAAATAATAGAATTCTTTTTATGAGCGATTTTTCTTATTTTTTGATATATTCGCCCTGAAGAAAACGATTAAATATTTCTTCTAAATAATTATTTTTAAATGGAAGCAACACATTTTCCCATAACCAATTGGTCCGAAGATGACAGACCGCGCGAAAAATTAATACTAAAAGGGAAAGATGTCTTAAGTGATGCCGAGTTGATTGCTATTCTGATTGGTTCAGGAAGTCGTAATGAGTCAGCTGTAGCTTTGAGTAAACGTATTTTGGCTGGTGCTGGAGGTTTAAATTCGTTAGCAAAATTATCTATTTCTCAATTAATGAAATTTAAAGGAATAGGAGAGGCAAAGGCAGTTTCAATTGTTGCTGCATTAGAATTGGGTAGAAGACAAAGAACAGAAGATGCGGTGAAATTAAAGAAAATAACCTCCAGCAAAGCTGTCTTCGAAATCATGCAGCCCATTATAGGCGAACTCTCTCATGAAGAATTTTGGGTGCTTTTTCTTAATAATTCAAATAAAGTAATTTCAAAATCGCAATTAAGCAAAGGCGGTATTACCGGAACCGTTGTGGACATACGATTGGTTTTTAAATTAGCATTAGAAAATGGTGCTACAAGCTTGATTTTGTGTCATAATCATCCTTCGGGGAACTTTAACCCAAGCGATGCAGATAAACAAATTACAAATAAAATTAAGATAGGTGGGGAACTCTTAGATGTTAAAATTTTAGATCACATAATCATTACTGAGACAAAATATTATAGTTTTGTAGATGAAGGAATTTTTTAATTTATGAATACCAACATTACAGACATTTTTTTTGATTTAGATCATACATTGTGGGACTTTGATAAAAATTCTCAAATGGCTTTTGATCGTATTTTTAAAAATAATTTCGGAGAAATTAGAATCGAAGATTTTATTGAAAAATACATCCCTATAAATCAGGAATGCTGGAGATTATATCAAAACGATCAAATTACGCATCAGGAATTGCGTTACAATAGACTAAAGCTTTCTTTTGATGCTTTAAACTATTCAATGTCTGATGAAAATATTAATCAGATTGCCAGCGATTACATTGAGTTTTTAACTGACAATAATTATCTGTTTGATGGAGCAATTGAAGTTTTAGAATATTTAAAACCAAAATATAAACTCCATATTATTACAAATGGTTTTGCAAATGTTCAGGACAAGAAAATTACCAATGCGGCGCTCGGGGATTATTTTACTACTATTACAAATTCTGAATTAGCTGGTGTGAAAAAGCCAAATAGTATTATCTTTGATTATGCTGTTAACTTGGCTCAGGCATCAAAAGAGAATAGTATTATGATTGGTGATGATCTTGATGCAGATGTAAACGGAGCATTAAATGCAGGGCTGGATGCTATTTTTTTTAATATAAGAAACATCGATGCTCCTAAAAACTATAAACAAATTAATCATTTATTAGAACTTAAAAAATATTTATAATTATGAAACTAAAAGTTTTATTTGCTTTACTACTTTGTTCAGTCCTTGGATTTTCGCAATCTATTAATGACTATAAAGCTGTAATTATACCATTAAAGTACGAGTTTATGAAAACTGATAATCAGTACAGGATGGCTACCGTTACTAAATCTAATTTGCTTAAAGCTGGTTTTAAAGCTTATTATGCTAATGAAGAAATACCAGCAGGTTTAGGTGACAGATGTGAGTTACTTTATATTGACGTTAAAAGAGACAATGCTTTTTTAGTTACTAAGCTCTTTGTTGAATTTAAAGATTGCTACGGAAAAGTAATTTACACTTCTGAAACAGGAAAAAGTAGAGAAAAAGATTATGAAGTAGCGTATAAAGAAAGTCTTGATAATGCATTTGTGTCTATTATTGCACAGCATTATGCTTATAACGGAAAAACGATGTCTTCTAAACAAGTTCCAACTACGGCTGCAGCTGCGGCGGTTGTTTCTACAAATGTGGTTTCTGCAGCGCCTGTGGCAGATGTGTCAGATCCTAATTTATTGTATGCACAGCCAACTGAAAATGGATATCAATTAATTGATAAAACACCAAAAGTTGTGATGAAGTTACTTAAGACTTCACGTCCGGACTCTTTTATCGCTATTAAAGACGGTGTACAAGGCTCTTTAAATGCAAAAGATAATGGCTGGTACTTTGAGTATTACCAAAATGACAAACTAGTTTCAGAAAAAATTTCTGTAAAATTCTAAATAAAGAATGGTTTAATATCCATACTTGTCTTTCCAACGGTTCTTTAAAAATTCACGGTTGCTGTTCTCTCTAGAATTGCTTCCTGGATTGTAAAGAACCGTTTCTTTTATGGCGTCCGGTAAAAACTCTTGTTCAGCAAAATTATTAACATAATCGTGCGAATACTTATAATCTTCGCCATAACCTAGTTCTTTCATCAGCTTTGTAGGAGCATTTCTTAAATGAATTGGAACAGGCAGATCGCCGGTTTGTTTTACTAATTGCTGGGCATTTCCAATTGCCATATACGATGCATTACTTTTTGGCGAAGTGGCTAAATAAATTGCACAGTGGCTCAATATGATCCTGCTTTCCGGATAGCCAATTGTAGAAACTGCCTGAAAAGTGTTATTAGCCATGATAAATGCAGTTGGGTTTGCATTGCCAATATCTTCACTTGATAAAATCAACATTCTTCTTGCGATGAATTTTACATCTTCTCCGCCTTCGATCATTCTTGCCAGCCAGTAAACTGCTCCATTTGGATCACTTCCCCTAATCGATTTTATAAAAGCAGAAACTATGTCATAGTGCTGTTCTCCGGTTTTATCATATAAAACAGTATTTTGCTGTACTAATTCGAAAACGCGGTCGTTCGTTATTACTATTTCATTGCTTGGAGAAGCATTTACAACAAGTTCAAATATGTTAAGTAATTTTCTTCCGTCACCGCCGGAAAGTCGCAATAATGCTTCGGTTTCTTTTAGGACTATATTTTTTGAAGCCAGTTCTGTATCGATTTTCATTGCGCGATGCAATAAGGCTTCTAAATCGTCTTTTGTGAAGGCATTTAATCTATAGACCTGGCTGCGGGATAATAATGCAGGAATCACTTCAAAACTTGGGTTTTCTGTTGTGGCGCCAATAAGTGTTATCCAGCCTTTTTCTACTGCTGCCAAAAGGGAGTCTTGCTGTGATTTGCTAAAACGGTGAATCTCATCAATAAACAAAATCGGATTTTTGGCAGTAAAGAGACCACCGCTTTGTTTTGCCTTTTCGATCACATCCCGAATATCTTTAACTCCGGAGTTTATGGCACTCAGTACATAAAATGGGCGTTTTGATTCTTGGGCAATAATCTGTGCCAGGGTTGTTTTTCCTGTTCCCGGCGGTCCCCAAAAAATTAGGGACGGAATTATTCCTTTCGAAATTTGCTGTGTCAGAGATCCATTAGGACCAACCAAATGGCTTTGACTTATATAATCTTCTAGTTTCTGTGGGCGAATTCGCTCGGCTAACGGTGCTTCCATTTTGTAAAATTACTATTTTCAGAATTAAATTTATTGGTTAGAAAAAGATATACCAGTTCAATCATAAACATTTAACATAAATGCTTTCAGCTGACAAATTATCAGTAAATTTCGTTTGGATAGTTTTTTGATGTCTTAATATCCGAAAATTAGAATTAAAATTTATGAATGATAACCACTTTAAATTCACAAATTCCGTTATCGGACTTCCGGTACTTTTTGTTCTTCTCTTATGGATCATTTATTGGGTGCAGATTCGCTTTGATTTTGATTTTTATCAAAACGGAATTTACCCTCGAGATTTTTCAGGTCTGCAAGGTGTTCTTTTTAGTCCCTTTATTCATGAAAATCTAGAACATTTATATAACAATTCTATTCCGCTCTTAGTGCTGTTGGCCGCATTGCAATATTTTTATCCAAAACAATGTATTCCTGTAATTGGTTATGGGATCGTGTTTTCGGGATTAATAACCTGGATTATCGGACGTGAAAATTTTCATATTGGAGCCAGTGGATTGATTTATGTTTTGGTCAGCTTTATTTTCTTTAAAGGAATACAAACCAAATATTATCGTTTAGTTGCTCTTTCCTTGTCGGTAATATTACTTTATGGCGGTATGATTTGGTATGTTTTTCCGGATGTTGATAAGACAATTTCATGGGAAGGGCATTTAGCTGGATTTATCACAGGATTTGGACTTTCTTTATATTATAAAACTCCTGAGTATACAAAACCAATAATTTACGATTGGCAGAAGCCGGATTTTGATCCGATGGAAGATCCCTTTATGAAACATTTTGATGAACAAGGAAATTTTGTTAATACAGAAGTGGTTGAAGAAGAGGAGGCAGCTTCTTTTTTTAATTCAAATGTTGTTGTGAATTATATTGTAACTAAATCTGAATCAGTAGATAAAGATTGAAAATTAAATAGGTGTTGATTAAAATGTTTAATTTTGTGTATGAATCATTTTAATTTCATCTGTTGACATTATGAAAAAACTTCTTTTTTCTGTTTTGATTTTATTGATTTTAGGAGCTGCTAAATCTTATGCACAATGTGATATAAAAAATAAGGTCCTTGCTGATGGTTCTATGGTTTATTATTTTGATCCGGCGGTTTTCTATACGACGAAAACAAAATCTTTGAAGATTAACATTGTAACGGATAAAGAAAATTATTACGTAGCCTTGCAGCCTACACCTTTCCCTGAAAAAAAAGAAGGAAAAAAAATCAATGATGATTTAGTTATTCGTTTGGCTGATAATAAAGATTATAAATTGGCACATTATGATACACAGTATATAAGAAACGATTCGGTTATGCAGGTTTTATATCTTATAGATAAAAAAGACATTGATGCATTTTCGAAATTTGAAGCTGTTGTAGCTGCAATTAATATGGAAGGGACGGAGTTTGTCCGTGATTATAACTTTAAACTCCATAAAAGCGCTATTATAAAACAACTTGCTTGTTTCTTAAAAGAAGAAGACAAATGATTTATTCATCATGTTTTTCTTCTGGTTTATGGAGGAATTTTTTTTCCAGATTTTTAAAAAGATTGTTAAACGTAATTGTTAAAGATGCCGCGTTTACAATTTGATTGTTGTTATCTCTGGGCAGATATTCATTGGCATACGTAATCTCTACTTGTATATCGTCTGTGAATAAGTATCCGGCTCCAATATTTAATCGGTTCCTGTCAAAAAAACTAAGGCCGGTTACTTTTGTTTCCGATTTTAGGAAAATCTCATCAGAAGCAATAGCATAAATAACACCTTTACGTAGAAATTTACTGTTGATGGGTTGTATGTATTTTATTTGCTGACGATAGCGTATAACATTTTCATATGTATCGTCTTCATTTTTCATATGCCGAAGTTCCGTTCGCATTCTGGTACTCAGCGTATAGCCGGTTTTATGAAAGTAGTAAATTGCTTGTAAAGCAAATCGCCATTCTGGAGATTCGAACTGCCCAATTTCAGGAACATCTTTGTTGCTGAAGTATCCAATAAATGAGGATAATTTCCAGCGTGGAGACAAATAGTAATGTCCCCATCCTCTAAATGATCTTTGTGTGTTTTTCTCGAATATGTTTGGAGATGATGCCGTACTGCTGTAACTGGTGGCTAAATCAAGTTCTGCAGACCATTTTTCACTTATGGTTCTGTTAAACTGCATTTCACCCCAGTACTGATTGTACTTTGTTGTCTGCCCATAACTCATGGTTGTAATTAAAAAAATTACAATGAGATAAGTTTTTTTTTTATGGACTATGTTATGAGCAAACTTTGAAGACATTTAATTATTATTAAGTTGTCATTCTATTTTTGATGCTTTAACTTCTCTGGCGTACTGCTTCGTATAAAAATGCACCGCAAGCGACAGAAACATTAAGTGATCCTATTGAACCAAACATTGGCAGTTTTGCTTTTTCATCTACAATTTTAAGAACAGAAGGGTTTATACCTCTATCTTCTGAACCCATTATAATAGCTAGAGGTTCGTTTAATGATAAGTCATAAATATTTTGGTCTGTTTTTTCGGTAGCGGCAACAGTTTTGATTCCGGATCCCTGTAAATAGAATATTGCATCTTTAATGTGTTCAACTTTGCAGATTGGAACATTAAAAACGGCACCTGCTGATGTTTTTACTGTGTCTCCATTTACGGGTGCTGAACCTGCTTTTTGAACTATAATACCATTAACGCCGGTACATTCAGCAGTTCTAATGATGGCGCCAAAATTTCTGGCATCAGAGATTTGGTCTAAAATTAAAAATAATGGTTTTGAACCCGAAGCGATAGTTGATTCTACAAGATGCTCTATATCGATAAATCCTATTGGCGAAATCGTAGCCACAGCACCTTGGTGGTTATTAGGTGTTAATCGGTTTAGTTTTTCGACAGGAACATAAGAAAAATTAATGTTGGCACGTTTCATCACCTTCATTAAATCTTTCATTAATTCACCCGAAATCTCTTTTTGTATAAATACTTTATCGACTTCCTGACCTGCTTGTATTGCTTCTATAATGGCTCTAATGCCAAATATTTGATGTTCTTTTTCCATGGAACAAATATAGGTATTATGTTTATATAAAAAAACCGCTCTGAATTAACAGAGCGGTTTAAAATATACTAAAAGAATTTTATTTTTAGTATTCGTCTTCTAAGAAACCAGTTCTCTTTTCACCTACGTAAGAGTAGATAATTCCTGGTTCTCCACTAAACTCAGCTTTGAAAGAGATTTTGTCTACAGTGTGTCCTCCCTGAGTAGTAGCTGCGTTTTTTTCAATTTTACCATCTGTTATTGTTACAGTTTTTGTACCGTAAGCACTAGTTGCAGATGTTACTGAAAATGTTCCATCGTTATTGAAAGTTACTTTAACTTTGAATTTTTTAGCAGCAGCAAGATTATGATCATCTAACCATAAAGTATTGTCATTAGCCGCAGTATTGTATGTAGAAAACAATAAGTGGCTTGACACTGGTGCTCCAGCAGGATTTGTTGCAGAAATAAACCAATCCCCAGCAAATGCTTCAGCAGATGTTCCTCCTGGATCAGTATCACCAACTTCGTCACAAGCTACAAATGACGTAAGTACAAGTATTGCTACAAGTACACGTGTTATATTTAGTTTTAATTTTTTCATTTTAATAATTTTAGATTCGTTTAAATATTCTCTCAGCTGTACCAAACACTGAAGAAGCATAAATTACCCATTTCCAGTTATCTTTGTCTGTTATGGTTCCAATATTGCTTTCTGCAGAAATTCCTGATTCAGAAGCGCTTGGGTTGTAAGGAGCGTAAATTTGTTTGTCATCTATGTTATAGAATTCCAAAGTTAGATTGTCAGCATCTACATTATAACCTGTAGCATTGTCGCAAACATACTTTCTGTCGCCTATTTTTGTTACAACGTTAACGTTAGCACCTCTAACAAATGAACCTTCTAAATTAATAGTACTTGGTGCAGTACTTAAAACAACTACAGTACGAGTTAAAGTAGCTGGAAATCCGTCAGTATTTACAGCAGAATAGTTAATCTTGTACATACTTGGTTTGCTTGTGTCTACAGTACCACTTATTTTTACTGGAAGTGATTGTCCGTTTGCTTCAGCATCAACACCTGCTTCAGTGTAAGTTTCTCCTTGATTTAGGACAACCAATTCATCACCATGCATGGTTAAGTTCGGGTAAAAAGTTACCTTCGAAACATTAGCACTTGAATCTGCGTCACAAGATGTAAACAATAATCCAGAAACAAGAACTACCATTAATTGTATATATATTTTTTTCATGATCTATTTTTTATTAGTTAACATCCCACCAAACTGGGTCAGTAATTGCTTTAATTGCTGGCGCATTTGGATTTCTAGATTTTACGTTATTAGGTAACACAATTCTTTTTGGGAATAAAGTACCTGTTTGACCTTTTACTGAAATTGTAAATTGACCAGGTACATAAAATTCACTACTTTGTGCTACAGCAGAAACTTTAGGATATCCAGTTCTGTTTTGCTCTAAGAATGATTCATAACCGTTTCCAGGGAAACTAGCGATCCATTTTTGAGTAATAATTGCTTCTATTTGTGCAGCAGGTGTTCCAGCAGCTGGGAATTCATATTTTCCTCCAGCAGCTAAGAAAGGAGCAGCATCTCCTCCAAATCTAGCCATAGCAGCTGTTACACCAGCATCATATTTAGCTTTTGCACCAGCACCTCCATAGTATCTTGTAAGAGCTTCAGCTTGTAAAAAGTTACTCTCTTCTCTACTAATAAAGAAAACAGGAGTTTTTGCATTTAAAATAACTAAAGATAAGTTAGGAACAGAAGTATTGTCAAAATCACCTTGGTTGTTTGGGTTTCCTGGTTGATTGTAGTATTTAGCTAAACGAGGATCTCCATTAACTGATAAGTAAGAAAATAATGTTT
This sequence comes from Flavobacterium johnsoniae, assembly GCF_001879205.1. Lineage (GTDB taxonomy): Bacteria > Bacteroidota > Bacteroidia > Flavobacteriales > Flavobacteriaceae > Flavobacterium > Flavobacterium johnsoniae_A. The sequence continues at coordinate 222,372 of NZ_MLFK01000002.1, read as the reverse complement.
TACTAGCTCTTAAGTTTAAAGTAGTATTTAATTGTCTTCTATCTGATTCGTAAAGTGGATTACTTCTGTCAGCAGCATCTTCAAATTGAGTCATAGCAGCATCATCAACATCTAAAAATTCAGCACCTGAATTAATTAAAGTTGTAATTCCAGATTGAGCTAATGTTGGGTCAACTTCAGTTAATCTTGTATAAAGTTTTAACAATAATGTATTACCAAATTTTGTCCATTTAGTCATGTCTCCTTGGAAAAGGAAGTCATCTTTACCTGGGTTATCACCTACAGAAGCATTTAAATCTTTTGATAAAGCTGTTTTCAAATCAGCAATCATTAAGTCATAAACTTCTTTTCCTGTGTTAAATTTAGGTTGTAAGATGTTTACATTATTTGCCTCAGCATATGGGATAGCATCATATAAATCTGTTAAAACTTGATTAGCTTCAACTTCAAGTACAGTTGCCATTAAGTAATATTTCGTGTTTCCTTCTTTAGCAGCTTGTGCTTTTACAACTCTAATGTCGTTTAATGCATCAAACATAGCTGTGTATGCAGCTTGGTAGCTATTTGTTCCAATACTATATTGATCAATATCTCTATATTGATTAGATGTTGGATTTTGTGTCCAAAATTGAGACCAAAATCCACCAATTATTGCATAGTAAGATCCTTGAGCACCTGCAAGACCTGCAATACCAGCAGGAAAAATAGTGCTATTTGCTTGTCCAGGAGCTAATGCATCCGGGTCTCTATTAATGTCAAATGTTTCATCACATGACACCAATAAGAAAAGAGCTGTTATTAATGTTGCTATCTTTTTCATTTTTCTATATTATTTTTTAGAATGATAATTTTAAAACTCCACCTACTGATCTTTGTGAAGGGTTAGTTCCAAATTCTCCTAAATCTGAAAGTACACCTGTTCCATAAGTTCCTGTTTCTGGATCTGTATATGGGTTTTCTCCTGGAGTCCACATAAATAAGTTTCTTCCGTAGATACCTAATGTAATTTTGTTTAGTCCCATGTTTTTGCTAACTGAAGAAGGGAAATCATAGTTAAAGTTGATCTCTCTTAATCTTACGAAAGTTTTGTCAATTACGTGAGTGCTTTCAGAAGATACATTGTTTTGAGGGTTGTAGTAATTTGCTACTTGATCCCAAGCAACAGGAGTAGTGTTTTCAACATAACTTACAACACCATTAGTTATTACTTCATTAACTGAGTTAGGCACGATGAACGGTCCTCTGTCGTTGTAAGTAGTCTCAATACCATTTCCTACGAAATGTGAAAGTCTTTTTGTGTAAGAGTAGAATTCTCCTCCATCTTTCCAGTCTAAAGAGAAACCTAAATTAAAGTTTTTGTATTTGAAGTTATTTTGTAGACCCATTACAAAATTACGTTGTGCATTTCCAATATTTTGTAAATCTGTAGTTTGTACATTAATACCTGTAGTTGGGCTTACGATTGGTTGACCAGTAGGAGTAGTTTTTGGTACTAGAGAATAGTATGCTCCAATTGGTTGTCCTTTTACAGCAGAGAAAGAAACACCATAAGCTGTTGCTAAATCAATTCTGTCAAAACCGTCAGCTAACTTAGTAACCTCATTAAGGTTTTTAGTGAAAGTGTAAGTTAAGCTCCAAGTAAAATCTTTGTTTTTGATTGGGCTTGCAGTAATAGAAAGCTCAATACCTTTGTTTACAATGTCTCCTGCGTTGATAGCTTTTTGTGTAAAACCAGTAGATGGATCTAATGGTAAATTAACAATTAAATCAGAAGTTGTTTTGTGGTACAAAGCAACATCATAGCTAATTCTATTTTTGAATAATGATCCTTCAGCACCAACTTCATACTCAACTGTACTTTCTGGTTTTAATTCTGAATTACCTAATCTTCCAGAAGCTTCATAGAAACTTACTCCTCCAATTGGAGATGCAATTATACCAAAGTTTGCAGCAGCAGATCCAGAGATGTATGAATTTTCAGTAACATAAGGGTTAGTATCATTTGCAATTTTAGAAGCAGCACCTCTTAATTTTAAGAAAGTACTTCCGTTATCAATTACAATTGCACCCAAAGATAAAGCTGGGTAAAAATAAGCGTTGTTTCCAATTGGTAAAGTAGATGTTACATCTTCTCTTCCTGTAATTGTAGCAAAGTATCTGTTTTTGAAAGCAAATTCTGCAGATGCATAAACTGCTCCAGTTTTTCTCAAACTATTAGATTGTGTAATAGTAGGTCTTACCGCTGAGTTTGAAAGTTCATAGTATCCAGGGATACCAAGGTTAGTAATTGTATTAGTTAACTGATCATTCTCTCTTTTGTTGTAGTTAACACCACCTAAAAGGTTTAATGTCCAGTCTTCACTTAAATTTGTGTTGTAGTTAAGGTTGAAGAATGTATCAAATTCTGAGAATTCAGATCTTCCTTCAGTAACTCCACCTACAGTTAAACTTCCAGCAATATCTTGCGGGCTTCCTGGTAAATAATTTACAATAGCTCCGTAACTTTTTAATCTTTCAGATCTTACGTTACCACCAATTTGCCATGAAGCTGTTAATTTATCAGTTATTTTGTAGCTTAAGTTAACATTACCAAAAACGTTGTTTCCGTAAACTTTAGTGCTGTTCTCGTTAACTGAAAAATATGGATTTGCAGCGTAAGGAGTGAAATAGTAAGAAGGGCTGTTAAAAGGATTGTTTTTGTAATCTCTTAAATCAACTATACTAATGTCTCTTGGGATTTGTAATAAATCTTGTTGTAATGTAGAACCTTGTCCTGCGTCATCACCTTGTCCTGTGTTAACTACAGCTTGGTTTTTGTATACGTAGTTTAATGAAGTTCTTAAAGTGAATCTTTTACCTTTTAATCCTCCATTGAAACCAATAGATTGTTTCTTGTATTGATCAACATCTGTTGGAACAACTCCATCACTATTTACATTTGAAAATACTAAAGAGAAGTCAGATGTGTCTCCACCACCGCTTAAGTTTACAGATTGTGTAGCTAATATACCAGTGTTGTAAAAATCTCTTACGTTATCTTTTAAAGCAACATAAGGTTTAATTTGCTGACTGTTATTGTAAACAGTTCCCCAAGGTCTAAGTTCTCCTGTGAATTTAGGTCCCCAAGATCCATTTTCATTACTTGCACCAGATCCTGTGTATCCAGCTCCGCTCCATCCTTGTCCAAAATCATTTTGTAAATGTGGAACTCTAGCAACTTCACTAAATTCTGTCGAAGCTAACATATCAACTTTGATACCAGTGTTTGCTTTTCCTTTTTTAGTTGTAATGATAATTACACCACCTCCAGCTCTTGATCCGTATAATGCAGAAGCTGCAGCTCCTTTAAGAACTGTCATACTTTCAATGTTGTTAGGGTCAAGGTCACTAACTCCGTTTCCAGAATCGTATGATCTGCTTACTGATGCAACACCATTATTACTTGTACCAGTAGAGGTATTGTTAATTGGAGATCCATCAACGATGTAAAGTGGTCCTGCATTACCTGTAATAGTATTCAATCCACGAATGATAACTTTTGTTGCAGCTCCAGGTTGTGATGGAGCAGTAATGTCAACCCCAGCAATTTTTCCTGATAATGTTTCAAAAGGGTTAGTGTTTACTACAGCTGTAAGTGCATCTGCTTTTAAAGTTGTTGTTGCGTAACCAAGAGATTTTTTCTCTCTTTTAATACCAAAGGCAGTTACTACAACACCTTCAAGTTCTTGCGCTCCCGCATCTGCTAATTTTACATTTACAGTAGAAGAACTTGCAGCTACTTCTTGGGTTTTCATCCCGATGTAGCTAAATACCAAAACTTGGCTTGAAGATGCTTTGATAGAGAATTTACCATCAAAGTCAGTTTGTGTTCCTGTTTTTGTTCCTTTAACTAATACACTCACACCTGGTAAAGGCATTCCTGCATTATCAGAAACTGTTCCAGAAACAGCTCTTTCTTGCGCAAAAGAAAGTTGCGCAACTAGTACTAATAAAAGTACTAAGAATCCATTGAACTTTAGTTTCATTTTTAAATATTTTGAATTAGTTCGACAAAAATCTTAATAATTTGTTAATCTACCTAATATAAAATGCTTTTTTTTTCGTTAAATTATGATTTTACTATAAGATATTGTTTTTTTAGCGTTAAAAAACAGTTATAGTTTTGATATTCGCAATTAGAAAGGCATAATTTGATAATAATTAAAAATATCGTTATTAACTGAAATGTTAAATTTAAGAAAATGGATGGAATAATTGTTTTTTCTGTAACTTTTAAACAGAAAAACCACCTCTTTTTGAGGTGGTTTTGTCTTAAAATAATCAATATCTAAAATTTATCCCAAAATAACTTCGTTTCTACTTTATCACCTCCAATTGCGGCACTCGCCTGTGTATAACTAGATTTATTTAAAGATTGTTCAATAATTGGATAAGTATAACGCATTGGTATATCAGATACTGCGTCGGCTGGTTTGACCAAAACAGGGAAGTCTAGTCTTCTGTAAGAAGAATATCCTTCAAAGGAATTATTATATAAAGCGATCCAGCTTTGAGTTCCAATTTTTTGTTTCCAGGTTCCGGCAGCAGTTGTATATGCTACGGCTGGATTAGCCAGATAAGTTGTTGCATCTGCCACTGTTCCTCCCCAATCTAATATAGAAGCTGTTATTGCTGCATTATAATGTCCTTCAGCATCAGATGGAGTTCCATATAAAGATCTTTCAGCTGCTTCGGCTAATAAAAATTCTGTCTCGGCATAATCTAAAATTGTTCCGGGAAAATCAGGAGCCTTAATTGTTGGTGTAATGTGAGTTTTTTGGGCATATGAATTACTTGCGCCATTTTCTCCGCCAATATATTCAATTTCCGGAGTAGAAGGATCATCCATATTGTTGTCGAAATATTTTGCACGTCTTGGATCATTTAAGGCATTCATTTTGTCTATTAATGTATTCGTAGGAACAAAATCGTCACGACCACTGGCAACGAGATCTATATATAATGGATTCGTATTTGGTGTTGCTGTTAAATATTTAAGGTCGGCATTGTCAAGATTTGATGTAAATACAAAAGGGGCCGCACTAGAAACGGTCGCTTGTGCTAATGCACTTTCAGCAGGAATATCAGATATAGTAATACCCATTCTTAATTTCAAAGTATTTGCAAATTTGATCCACTTAGTTACATCTCCACCATAAATTCTGTCGTTATCTCCAAAGCTTTTACCTCCCGTGTTAAGTTTTCCTATAGCGGTGTTTAACCTGGATATAAGATCTTTATAAATAGTTAGGCCATCATCATATTTAGGTGTTTTGTAATTTAGATTTAGTGCCTGAGAATAAGGAACGTTACCAAAGGTTTCTACTAATATTGCATAAGTATAAACATTTAAAACCTCAATGATCGCAAGTTTGTTTTGCTTGTCTAGAGGATTTTCTGTTAAACCAACTGGAGTAGCATTAATATTTTTGGCGCTTTGATCTAAATCTTTTAATACATCTTTGTAAAGAAATTGCCAATGCTGTTCAGGAATTGTTCTGGTTACTAAATCATAATTACTTTCATCAGTATATACTGTTTCGGTAAAATATTGATTAATTAATCGAAAAATGTTGTTGTTTACATTTGTATTCGTCATCTGGTCAACTAAACTTTTTTGAGCACTTGTAAATAATGCTTCCCCAGGTACGTTTGATGGATCCTTAACGTTTATGTTTAGATTTTCTAAATCATTCGAGCAAGATGAAAATGTTGCTGCAGTGAGTAGAATTATAAATATTTTTTTCATGATTTCTTGATTTAAAATTGGATTTTAACGTTGAAGCTGATATCTCTTGTTGATGGAAGAGATCCTGTTGAATACCCTTGTAGATTTCCTGCGCCTAAACCTGATTCTGGATCTGCATCGGGTAAGTTTTTATGTATAATCCAAAGATTTGTTCCAACAACGCTTAAAGTCATTCCGTTTATAAAAGTATTTCTTAATGTTTTTTCTGATAAAGAATAAGAAATTGAGGTTTGTCTTAATTTTATGTAACTCGCATCATATACAAATGCTTCGTCTGGCAATCCTCTTCTATATCCTTGTGCTCCAAATTGGCTGGCGTTAATTCTGGTTGTATTCACAGCTCCATTTGGGTTAACTCCCGGATTGATGAATCCGCCGCTATCAGCACCTGAAGTAATTGGATTTCTAATAGGGTTTCCAAGATCATTTAAGAAAGCCGTATCATCAGGTAAACCTGTTGCTAGGCCATAATAACGGTCTAATGAGAATATTTGTCCTCCTTTTTGGATGTCAATTAAGAACTCAAGAGAGAAATTTTTATAGGTAAATTTGTTATTTAAACCTCCTGTGTAATCTGGATTTGCATTTCCAATTTTATTGTCAGAAGTTGAAGTTTTGATATATTGACCATTTGCAGGATCAACAACTCTTTGGCCGTTTAAATAAGTATATTGAGTTCCATAAATTACGCCGTATGGTTGTCCAACTGCCGCATTTATTGTAACACCACCTTGGAATGATCCCAATTGTAAGTTGTCAATTCCGTCTAGAAGGTCTACTACTTTATTTCTGTTACGTGCGAAGTTTAGATTAATATCCCATGAAAAATTATCTGTTTTTACGGGAGTACCATTTAAGGAAATTTCAATTCCTTTATTCTCTATTTCACCGGCATTAATTAATTCGTATAGATATCCTGTAGATGCTGTTAGTCTTAAAGGGATGATTTGGTCAATTGAATTTGATTTGTAATAGGAGAAATCAAGTCCTAGTCTCTTTTTAAAGAAAGAAAGTTCTAAACCTGCCTCATAACTTTTTGTGCGTTCTGGTTTTAGATTCGGATTATTTTTAGTGTCTTTTACAGAAGCAGATGCTGCTCCAAATGCTGTATTAACATTATAAGTATCTAATACTCTGTCGAAACCTGGGCTGTTTCCAACTTCAGCATAATTAAGTCTGACTTTTCCAAATGACAACCAGTCAGCTTGTACAAATTTAGAGAATACAAAACTTGATGAAACTGAAGGGTAGTAGTAAGAACTGTTTGCTTCTGGAAGAGTTGAAGAGTGATCTCTTCTTATTGTCCCTTCAAGGAATAAATAATCTTCATATCCAAAAGAAGCACTTCCGTATATTCCATCTACGCCAATAGATTCATCTCTTTCAATAGGTGCCAATAATGGGCTGACAGTATTTTGTAAAGCATAAAGTTTTGGTATTGCAAGACCGCCATTGGTTGCCGCAAAAATAGAACTGTAATAACTTCTTCTGATGTTTACCCCAACAACTCCCTTAAGGTTTAGTTTTTGTGTAATATCTGTATTATAGTTTAACATGAAATCATAATTGTACTCACTAAAACCAATGTTTTTTCTTGAGTATCCTGAAGATGCCGGGTTTCTGTTAATAGATCCATCGCCTCCACCGGTTCCAATACCAAAATTAACCGCTACACTACCTATGGCTCTTCGTTCTTCTTGTATTTCGTCATAGGTGTCAACAGAAACTCTACCAAATGCATCAAGCCAGCTTGTTATTTTATAGTTTAAAGAAGCATTACCAATAAATCTATTTCTGCTGTCTGATTCGTAGTTTTCGTAACGTTGAAAATAAGGATTGTCCCAGAATGCTGGAGTAGGATTTGTATATGATTTAGGATTCCATGTTATGTTTCTTCCTGTTAGGTCGTAAGCTTGTTTTAAGCCTTGAATGTCAACATTAGTTTGCCACCATTGTCTAAAGTTACCGGCAATGTTGTCATTGTATCCGGTACTATTTCGTCCTATAGTGCTTGTTTTGGTAAAGTTTCCATAGCCGGATACTGTTAACCTGTCGTTAATAAGAGTTGAGGCATTTAATGTTAAAGTATTTCTCTTTAACGAGCTATTAGGTAAAAGCCCGGTTTGATCAAGGTTGTTAAAGCCTAATCTTAAATAACCATTTTCTAAACCTTTGTCTATCGATATGGAATTTGTAAGTGCAACTGGTTTTTTAAAAAAAGTTATTGGGCCGTTTTTAGCACTTTGCCACGGAGTAGCTTTCATGTAGTTTGGAGATTCCGGATAGAAAGCATCCCATTGATACACTAATAAATTAGGGTCAAATGCTTGTCCGTAAGAGGCATCTTCTGTTAATGGGGTAACATTGTCTAAAACGCCGTCTCCATTGATGTCAATATGATCTAAATAGGAATCCTCGTCAGGACCATAATAAGGTCCGTATCCGCCGCCATATTGATTTTGATATTTTATAAAAGTACTTTTATCAATGGAGCCAACTGTTATTCCTGAATTAATAGTAATAGAATATCCTTTACTTTTCTTGTTTCCTTTTTTTGTTGTTATTACAACAACTCCATTTGCAGCGCGTGATCCGTAAAGTGCACTTGCTGCCGAGCCTTTAAGTACGTTTATTGATTCGATATCTTCTGGATTAATGTCAGATGCAGCGCTGCCATAATCGTAACCTGCTCCAGACTGCTCTTGGTCTCTCGAGTTGGAGTTGTTATTGCTTACTGGTACACCGTCTATTACAAATAAAGCCTGATTGTTTCCGGTTAAAGATGAGTTTCCTCTAATAACAATGTTGGTTGATCCTCCAAAGTTTGTTGTTCTTTTAACTTGTACGCCCGAAACTTTTCCAGAAATAGCATTTACAAAGTTGTCGCTTTTTACAGCCGCTAAATTCTCTCCTTTTACTTCTTGTGTTGCGTACCCAAGAGATTTCTTTTCTCTTGATAAACCTAAGGCTGTAACAACAACTCCTTCTAATTGCTGTGCTGTTCCTGTTAATTTAATATTAACATTTGTGGAACTAGCTTTAACTTCTTGAGACGTCGTGCCAATATAGCTAAAAACTAATGTTTGGCTTAGTGTAGCTTTAATCGAATATTTTCCGTCAAAGTCAGTTTGTGTTCCAGTGTTTGTTCCTTTCAATAAGACACTTACGCCCGGGAGAGGGAGGCCTGATTCATCAGTAACGGTACCCGAAACAACTCTTTCTTGCGCGATGGTTACTTGCGCAATTAGTACTAATATTAGTACTAAAAATTTGTAGCATTTTGGTTTCATAATTAACAAATTATTTTGAATTAGTTTAACTAAATTCATAATAATTTGTTAATAAAACAAATCTTTTGGTAATGTTTTCTTTACAAACATCAAAATTTAACATTATAACATATATTTACGATAGTGTTATATAATTTTAATTCTGCAGTTTTTTCTGCACCATTTGTTAGATTTATATTGATGATTCCGTTGGGTGTTTGTATTGCTGTGCCTACTCCTAAGCCGATTAATTTTCTTATTTTTTGACGATTAATTGAGCTTGTTAAATCTTGATAAAGGCCATAATCTAAAATAGAATTTATATAAAGATTTGATGAAACTACATATCTGTATTCTGTAAGAATTGATGTGGTAAAATTTGCCTGCAGGCTATTTTCTAAAAATCCTCGAATTGACTTTGTTCCTCCAAAACGAAATAATTCATTTGAGATGTAATTTTTACTTTTTAGATAAAAAGTTTGTGAATTTAAATTGATGTAATTTTTGCTATTGATTTCGAAATTATATAAAGCGTTTAAGTTTATTTGAAACTGTTTGCTGGTACCGGCTGTCTCAGGATCATTGTTGGTGTCTCTTTTTCCATAACCAGTTAAAAAGTATAGAAAAGCTTTTTTAGGCATTAGGCTGTTTTCGTAATCTATTTTTTTATATTCATAAGAACTTGTGAAATATGAATTCTTGAAATCACTTATAAATGAGTTGTTTGTGTTTTGAATATCGCTTGATTCGGTAGATTGATAGCCAAGATAAATTTTAGAATTATAGTTTAAATAATATCCAAGATCGATACCGGTTTTCGTGTTTTGAAATGTGCTGTCCTGTTTAAATATGTTCAGTTGCGCTTTGATTCCTAAAGATGAATTGAAAATATATGGAATTTCAAGTTTAGTACTGAAAGTTTTCTGTTGATTTCCATCGCTTTTCCAGTATAATGAAAATTGTTCACCGGCATGAAGTGTGTTAATTAATGAAACATCAAGGTAGCCGTTGAGTATTACTTTTTTGTTTTCATCATTCGAAAATCCAATAAAGCCATCAAACGTATTTGCTTTTCTTTTTTCTATATAAGTATAGATTTTCGTAGAGTCGTTTGTGAAAAGTATTTCCGGGTATTTTGTTTGTGTAACAAATTCAAAGCTGTTAATGTCTTCGTAAAGTTCTTTTGTGATTTGCTGGTTAAAGGTTTTGTTTAGGTATTTTTTATTAAGCTGCTTTAGATGTCCTTTTGGGAAAAAATTGCTTGAAGAGTTATTTATATAATTTAGAATAATTGAATTTACATGGCGTTTTTTTTCGGATTTAAAATTTAAGTCAGCATAAATTGCCAGATTCTTTCTTCGAATATTTTCAAGTTTAATTTTACTAAGTGCGAAACCAGCCTTTTCGGCATTAATTATTTTTTCATTTAGATAATTTTCAACTTCATTATAGGGAATAATTATGGTGTCGTTTTGTCTTTTATCGGTATCTAAAAAAGCATTATTTGTACCTATATATATATGTATGTATTTTATTTTGTTTTTTAAGCTAAAAAGCGTGAGGTATGTGCTGTCATTTATTGGTTTAGTTTCTAGTACTTTGTTGTCTAAAAAACCTTTTTTTGAAAGCTTTTCAGAAGTGATTTTAATTTCGTTAAAAAGCGATTTTATGTTGGGATGAATTGTGGCGTAGTTTAGTGAATCAATGATTTTGTTTTCCGTAGTGTCTGATCCATTTATTTTTAAATGAAAATTTTGTGTATAAGCAGAGATACTTATCAGTAAAAAAAACAATGTCTGGAAAAACTGTTTCAAGTGTAGTAATTTTGTTTAATTAAATGTATTGCAAATATCTATCGTTTGTTTGTAAAAACATACCATTAAATAATGTTGTTGAAAATTAATAGATTAACGTTTGTATAGTGAAAATTATTTTATACATTTGCAACCCCGTAAAAAGCGGGAATTTAATAAACATAATAATTTTTAGTATTAATTATGCCAACAATTCAACAATTAGTAAGAACAGGAAGAACTCAGATAACTAAGAAGAGTAAATCGGTTGCTTTAGATTCTTGTCCTCAAAGAAGAGGGGTTTGTACGCGTGTTTACACTACTACACCAAAAAAACCAAACTCTGCAATGCGTAAAGTTGCGCGTGTACGTTTGACAAATGGTAATGAAGTGAATGCTTACATTCCTGGAGAAGGACACAATCTACAAGAGCACTCGATAGTATTAGTTAGAGGCGGAAGGGTAAAAGATTTACCAGGTGTTAGATATCATATCGTTCGTGGAGCGCTTGATACGTCAGGTGTTGCAGGAAGAACGCAAAGAAGATCTAAGTACGGTGCTAAACGCCCAAAAGAAGCAAAAAAGTAATTTAAAAACTTTTAAGAAAAAGACATGAGAAAAAGAGCGGCAAAGAAAAGACCACTTTTACCGGATCCAAGGTTTAATGACCAATTGGTAACGCGTTTTGTGAACAACTTAATGTGGGATGGTAAGAAATCTACAGCTTTCAAAGTATTTTATGATGCGATTGACATCATTGAGTCTAAAAAGCAAGATTCAGAGAAAACTTCATTAGAAATTTGGAAAGATGCTTTAACAAACGTTATGCCTCACGTAGAAGTACGTAGCCGTAGAGTTGGTGGAGCTACATTCCAAATCCCAATGCAAATTCGTCCAGATAGAAAAATCTCTATGGCAATGAAGTGGTTAATACTTTATTCTAGAAGAAGAAATGAAAAATCTATGGCACAACGTTTAGCGTCAGAATGTTTAGCTGCTGCTAAAGAAGAAGGTGCTGCGGTTAAGAAAAGAATGGATACTCACAAAATGGCAGAAGCTAACAAAGCATTCTCTCACTTTAGATTTTAATTCGTAAGAAATGGCTAGAGATTTAAAATATACAAGAAATATCGGGATTGCTGCTCACATTGATGCTGGTAAAACAACAACAACTGAGCGTATTCTTTTTTATACTGGAAAGTCACATAAAATTGGTGAAGTACACGATGGTGCTGCAACAATGGACTGGATGGCACAAGAGCAAGAGAGAGGTATTACAATTACTTCTGCGGCTACAACTTGTACTTGGAATTTTCCAACAGAGCAAGGTAAAGTTCTTCCAGAATCATTGCCTTACCACTTTAATATTATTGATACTCCTGGACACGTTGACTTTACTGTAGAGGTAAACCGTTCTTTGCGTGTACTTGATGGTTTAGTTTTCTTGTTTAGTGCTGTTGATGGTGTTGAGCCTCAATCAGAAACTAACTGGAGACTTGCTGATCAATATAGAGTTCCTCGTATGGGATTCGTAAATAAAATGGACCGTCAAGGTGCTAACTTTTTAGCTGTGTGCGGACAGGTTAAAGATATGTTGAAATCCAATGCGGTTGCAATTACTTTACCTATTGGTGATGAAGCTGATTTTAAAGGTATTGTTGACTTAGTTAAAAATCAAGCTATTGTATGGCATGATGAAACTCAAGGAGCTACTTTTGATATCGTTGATATCCCGGCTGATATGGTTGATGATGTGAAGCATTACCGTTCTATCCTTATCGAAGAGATTGCAACTTATGATGAGAATCTTTTGGATAAATACATGGAAGATGAAAACTCTATTACAGAGGAAGAAATCAACAATGCATTAAGAGCTGCTACTATCGATATGGCAATCATTCCAATGCTTGCTGGTTCGTCTTTCAAAAACAAAGGTGTTCAATTTATGTTGGATGCAGTTTGTAAATATTTACCATCTCCTTTAGATAAAGAAGGTATTGAGGGTATTCATCCTGATGATGCTGATTTGTTAGAGGAAGATCAAACGAAAATTTTACGTAAGCCAGACGTTAAAGAGCCATTCGCAGCTTTAGCATTTAAAATTGCTACTGACCCATTCGTTGGTCGTTTAGCTTTCTTCCGTGCGTATTCTGGACGTTTAGATGCTGGTTCTTATGTTTTAAATACTCGTTCTGGTAATAAAGAAAGAATTTCTCGTATCTATCAAATGCATGCTAATAAACAAAATCCAATCGAATTTATTGAGGCTGGAGATATTGGTGCTGCTGTTGGATTTAAAGATATTAAAACTGGAGATACTTTATGTGATGAGAAGAATCCAATTATCTTGGAGTCTATGAAATTCCCTGATCCGGTTATTGGTATTGCTATTGAGCCAAAAACAAAAGCTGACGTTGATAAAATGGGTATGGCTTTAGCTAAACTAGCTGAAGAGGATCCAACATTTACAGTTAGAACTGATGAGGCTTCTGGGCAAACAATTATCTCTGGTATGGGTGAACTTCACTTAGATATCTTAGTTGATCGTATGAAACGTGAATTTAAAGTTGAAGTGAACCAAGGTGAGCCTCAAGTTGAGTACAAAGAAGCGTTTACAAGATCTGCAACACACAGAGAAACTTACAAAAAACAATCTGGAGGTCGTGGTAAATTTGGTGATATCGTATTTACAATCGAACCTGCTGATGAAGTTGATGGTAAAGTTCCAGTTGGATTACAATTTATCAATGCTGTAAAAGGTGGTAACGTTCCTAAAGAATATATCCCTGCTGTTGAAAAAGGATTTAGAGAGGCTATGAAAACTGGTCCATTAGCAGGATATGCTGTGGATAGTTTGAAGGTAACTTTAACTGATGGATCTTTCCACCCTGTGGATTCTGATGCATTATCTTTTGAATTAGCTGCAAGAATGGGTTATAAAGAATCAGGACGTGCTGCTGGAGCTGTTATTCTTGAGCCAATCATGAAAATCGAAGTTATTACTCCAGAAGAAAATATGGGTGATATCGTAGGTGACTTGAACCGTCGTAGAGGTCAGGTTAATGATATGGGTGATAGAAATGGTGCAAAAACTATTAAAGCTGATGTGCCTTTATCAGAAATGTTTGGATATGTAACGACATTAAGAACATTATCTTCTGGTAGAGCAACTTCAACAATGGAGTTTTCTCACTATGCAGAAACACCTTCTAATATTTCAGAAGAGGTAATCAAAAAAGCAAAAGGTAACGCTTAATTTTAAGAAAATGAGTCAAAAAATCAGAATAAAACTAAAATCTTACGATCACATGTTGGTAGATAAATCTGCTGAAAAGATCGTAAAAACAGTAAAAACTACTGGAGCAGTTGTAACAGGACCAATTCCGTTGCCAACTCACAAAAAACTTTTCACTGTGTTACGTTCTCCGCACGTTAACAAAAAAGCGAGAGAGCAATTTGAAGTAATGTCATACAAGAGATTGATTGATATTTATTCATCTTCATCTAAAACTATTGATGCATTAATGAAACTTGAATTGCCAAGTGGAGTTGAAGTAGAGATAAAAGTATAATTTTATTATATTTTATATATAAAAAGCGAGACAGCAATGTCTCGCTTTTTTTGTTGGTTGCTTTTGAATTTTAATGTTAATTTTTCTTGCTTTGAGTTTGGTTGAATAGTAAGTTTTTTATTGAAATGCCTTTTGTTTTAAGTACTTGACGATGTTTTTGGTTTAATTGTTTAGATTGTTATTGTTAATAACTTTATTTGGTTTTTGTATTGTGAAAAAACATTTTTCAGATCAAATTAAGTCTGTTTGTAACGAAGTTGAATCCTTGAATTTTGATAATGAGCGATTTAATTTTTGTAACTGTTTGGTATATTCGATTTTAATGTATACTTTTGCACTCCCTGTTTGGAAATTTCTGTTATTTTCAAATTGAAGGGAATTTTAGTAATTAATAATTAATATTTATGTCTGGGTTAATTGGTAAAAAAATCGGCATGACTAGTATTTTCGACGAAAACGGGAAAAACATTCCTTGTACAGTAATCGAAGCTGGGCCGTGTGTTGTTACCCAAGTCAGAACCAAAGGTGTTGACGGGTACGAAGCGTTGCAACTAGGTTTCGATGACAAAAACGAGAAACATTCTACTAAAGCGGCTTTAGGTCACTTTAAAAAAGCTGGAACTGTTGCTAAGAAAAAAGTCGTTGAATTCCAAGATTTTGCAACTGAACAAAAATTAGGAGATCTTATCGATGTTTCTATTTTTGAAGAAGGAGAATTTGTAGATGTACAAGGTGTGTCTAAAGGTAAAGGTTTCCAAGGTGTTGTTAAACGTCACGGTTTTGGTGGTGTTGGGCAAGCTACTCATGGTCAGCACAACCGTTTAAGAGCGCCAGGTTCTGTAGGAGCTTCTTCTTATCCATCTAGAGTATTCAAAGGAATGCGTATGGCTGGAAGAATGGGAGGAGATAATGTAAAAGTTCAAAACCTTAGAGTTTTAAAAGTAGTTGCTGAAAAGAACCTACTTGTTGTTAAAGGATGTATTCCTGGGCATAAAAACTCTTACGTAATCATTCAGAAGTAATGGAAGTAAAAGTATTAGATTTCAACGGAAAAGATACTGGAAGAAAAGTTCAACTTTCTGATTCAGTATTCGCAATTGAACCAAACAATCACGCAGTATATCTTGATGTTAAGCAATATCTTGCTAATCAAAGACAAGGTACTCACAAGGCTAAAGAAAGAGCTGAAGTAACTGGAAGTACGCGTAAGATTAAAAAACAAAAAGGTACGGGTACAGCTCGTGCGGGAAGTGTTAAGAATCCTTTGTTTAAAGGTGGAGGAACAGTTTTCGGACCAAGACCAAGAAGTTATTCATTTAAATTGAATAAAGGATTGAAAAGATTGGCAAGAAAATCAGCTTTCTCAATCAAAGCAAAAGAGTCAAATATTATCGTTCTTGAAGACTTTAATTTTGATGCGCCAAACACTAAAAATTTCATTAACGTTTTGAAAGCTTTAGGGTTAGAAAATAAAAAATCTCTATTTGTGTTGGGAGAGTCAAATAAAAATGTATATTTGTCGTCACGCAATTTAAAGGCTTCTAATGTCGTAACTAGCTCAGAATTAAGCACTTACGCAATATTAAACACTAATAATTTGGTGCTTTTGGAAGGTTCTTTAGAGTTAATTGAAGAAAATTTAAGTAAATAATAGGAGTATGAGTATCATAATTAGACCTATAGTAACTGAAAAAGTAACCAAAGAAAGTGAAGTTCTAAACCGTTTCGGGTTCGTTGTTGACAAAAAAGCAAACAAAGTTCAAATTAAGAAAGCTGTTGAAGCTGCTTATGGAGTAACTATCGTTTCTGTTAACACAATGAATGTGAGACCAGACAGATCTACTAAATACACTAAAAGTGGTTTAATCAGTGGAAAGACAAATGCAATTAAAAAAGCAATTGTTCAAGTACAAGAAGGAGAAACAATTGATTTTTACAACAATATCTAAGATAGAAAAATGTCAGTAAGAAAATTAAAACCTATTACCCCAGGTCAGCGATTTAGAGTTGTGAATGGTTATGACGCCATTACAACTGATAAGCCGGAACGCTCTTTGATAGCGCCGATAAAAAACTCTGGAGGTAGAAATAGTCAAGGAAAGATGACCATGCGTTATACGGGTGGTGGTCACAAGCAGAGATATCGTATTATTGATTTCAAAAGAACTAAAGATGGAATTCCAGCTACAGTGAAATCAATCGAATACGATCCAAATCGTACTGCGTTTATCGCTTTATTAGCTTATGCTGATGGAGAGAAAACTTATGTTATTGCTCAAAACGGATTGAAAGTTGGTCAGAAATTAGTTTCTGGTCCAGAATCTCAACCGGAAATTGGTAATACATTACCTTTAAGCAGAATTCCTCTTGGAACTGTTATATCTTGTATTGAGTTACGTCCAGGACAAGGAGCGGTTATCGCTCGTTCAGCTGGAACTTTTGCTCAGTTAATGGCAAGAGACGGGAAATATGCAACAATTAAAATGCCATCTGGTGAAACAAGATTAATCTTGTTAACTTGTTCGGCTACAATTGGAGCTGTTTCTAATTCTGATCACCAATTAGTTGTATCTGGAAAAGCAGGTAGAACAAGATGGTTAGGAAGAAGACCTAGAACTAGACCAGTAGCGATGAACCCAGTTGATCACCCTATGGGAGGTGGTGAAGGACGTTCTTCTGGAGGGCACCCACGTTCAAGAAACGGATTGCCAGCTAAAGGTTACAGAACTCGTTCTAAGAAAAACCCGAGTAACAAGTATATCGTAGAACGTAGAAAGAAATAATAAGATATGGCACGTTCATTAAAAAAAGGACCTTTCGTTCATTATAAATTAGACAAGAAAGTTCAGGAAAACATAGAAAGTGGAAAAAATGGAGTAGTAAAGACTTGGTCTAGAGCTTCAATGATTACTCCAGACTTTGTTGGACAAACTATCGCAGTTCATAACGGTCGTCAATTTGTACCAGTTTACGTAACAGAAAACATGGTAGGTCACAAATTAGGAGAGTTTTCACCAACTAGATCTTTTAGAGGTCATGCTGGAGCAAAAAATAAAGGTAAAAAATAAGAAGCAATGGGAGTTCGTAAAAGAGAAACAGCAGATGCGAGAAAAGAGGCTAATAAGTCTATTGCTTTCGCAAAATTGAATAACTGCCCTACTTCACCTAGAAAAATGCGCTTAGTAGCGGACTTGGTAAGAGGTCAGAAGGTAGAAAGAGCACTTAACATTTTAAGATTCAGTTCTAAAGAAGCTTCAAGAAAATTAGAAAAACTATTATTATCTGCAATCAATAACTGGGAGCAAAAAAATAGTGAAGGTAATTTAGAAGAAGCTGGATTATTTGTTAAAGAGATCAGAGTAGATGGTGGAATGATGTTAAAAAGACTTCGTCCAGCTCCACAAGGTCGTGCACACAGAATAAGAAAACGTTCTAATCACGTTACAATCGTGCTTGGAGCTATCAATAACACACAAAGCAATTCTTAAGCAGCATGGGACAAAAGACAAATCCAATTGGAAATAGACTTGGTATCATCAGAGGGTGGGACTCAAACTGGTATGGTGGAAATGATTACGGTGATAAACTTGCCGAAGATCACAAAATCAGAAAGTATATCCACGCTCGTTTATCAAAAGCTAGTGTATCAAAAGTAATCATCGAGAGAACTTTGAAACTTGTAACCGTTACTATCACTACTGCTAGACCTGGTATTATTATCGGAAAAGGCGGACAAGAGGTAGACAAGTTAAAAGAAGAACTTAAGAAAGTTACTGACAAAGAGGTTCAAATTAACATCTTTGAAATTAAAAGACCTGAGTTAGATGCTTATCTTGTGGCGACAAGCATCGCTCGTCAAATCGAAAGCCGTATTTCTTACAGACGTGCAATCAAAATGGCTATTGCTGCTTCTATGCGTATGAACGCTGAAGGTATCAAAGTTTTGATTTCTGGTCGTTTGAATGGTGCAGAGATGGCGCGTTCAGAAGGTTTCAAAGAAGGTAGAATTCCTCTATCAACTTTCAGAGCTGATATTGATTATGCTTTGGCTGAAGCTCACACTACTTACGGTAGAATGGGTATCAAAGTATGGATCATGAAAGGTGAAGTTTATGGAAAGAGAGATCTTTCTCCACTTGCTGGAATGGATAAAAAACAATCTGGTACTGGCGGTGGTAAAGGTGGAGATGCCCCTAGAGGTAAATCTAACTTTAATAAAGGTGGAAAACCAGACGCTCGTAAAAGAAAGTAAATTTTTAAACTAAAGAAAAATGTTACAGCCTAAAAGAACAAAATACCGTAAGGTACAAAAAGGTAAAATGAAAGGTAACTCTCAAAGAGGGCATGAACTTTCTAATGGAATGTTTGGTATTAAATCTGTACATGAAGATGGAATGTTCTTAACTTCTCGTCAAATCGAAGCTGCGCGTATCGCTGCAACTCGTTACATGAAGAGAGAGGGACAATTATGGATTAAAATATTTCCAGACAAACCTATTACTAAGAAACCTCTTGAAGTACGTATGGGTAAAGGTAAAGGAGCAGTTGAGTATTGGGCTGCTGTTGTTAAACCAGGAAGAATTATGTTTGAAGTTGGAGGAGTTCCATTGTCAGTTGCAAAAGAGGCTTTACGTCTTGCAGCTCAAAAACTTCCAGTAAAAACTAAGTTCGTCGTTGCTAGAGATTTCGAAGCATAATTAATATTTATTATGAAACAATCAGAAATAAAAGATCTTTCTGCAGCGGAGTTGCAAGAAAAACTTAGTCAAACTAAGAAAGTATATGCTGACCTAAAAATGGCTCACGCTATCTCTCCAATTGCTAACCCACTTCAAATTAGAAGCGTTAGAAGAACAGTTGCAAGATTGGCTACAGAGTTAACTAAAAGAGAGTTACAATAATTGTATTCTGCTGAAAGATGGAAGAAAAAAGAAATTTAAGAAAAGAAAGAATTGGTGTTGTTACTTCGAATAAAATGGATAAATCTATTGTTATTGCTGAAGTAAGAAAAGTAAAACACCCATTATACGGTAAGTTCGTGTTGAAAACTAAGAAATATGTTGCACACGACGAAACAAACGACTGTAACATTGGAGATACTGTAAGAATTAGCGAAACGCGTCCTTTAAGTAAAACAAAATGTTGGAGATTAGTTGAAATCTTAGAAAGAGCTAAATAATTATGGTACAACAGGAATCAAGACTAAAAGTAGCAGATAACACGGGAGCTAAGGAAGTTTTAACTATCCGTGTTTTAGGAGGTACCAAAAGAAGGTATGCCTCTGTTGGTGACAAGATTGTAGTATCTATTAAAGATGCAACTCCAAACGGAAACGTTAAAAAAGGAGCTGTTTCAACTGCAGTTGTTGTGCGTACCAAAAAAGAAGTGAGAAGAGCTGATGGTTCTTATATCCGTTTCGATGACAATGCATGTGTTCTTTTGAACGCTGCAGGGGAAATGAGAGGAACTCGTGTTTTTGGTCCGGTAGCAAGAGAACTTCGTGAAAAACAATTCATGAAAATTGTATCATTAGCACCAGAAGTGCTTTAATTCGTTTTAAGATGATAAAGCTAAAAATAAAATCAGGAGATATCGTAAGAGTTATTGCTGGAGACCATAAAGGTGCTGAAGGTAAAGTTTTACGTGTTTACCGTGAGAAAAATAAAGCGATAGTTGAAGGTGTAAACATGGTTTCGAAACATACAAAACCAAGTGCTAAAAACCCTCAAGGTGGTATCGTTAAGAAAGAGGCTTCTATTCAAATTTCTAACATTGCTCTAATTGACCCTAAAACTAAGGAAACAACTAGAGTAGGTATTAGAGTAGAAGGAGATAAGAAAGTAAGATTTTCAAAAAAATCTAATCAAGTACTATAGTAATGGCATATACACCTAGACTAAAAGAAGAATATAAGAGTAGAGTAATCTCTGCTCTTAAAGAAGAGTTCGGATATACAAACGTTATGCAAGTTCCAAAACTTGAAAAAATCGTTTTGAGCCGTGGAGTTGGTGCAGCTGTATCTGATAAAAAACTTATTGACTATGCAGTTGATGAGTTAACAAAGATCACTGGACAAAAAGCAGTATCTACAATTTCAAAGAAAGACGTTGCGTCATTCAAATTGAGAAAAGGGATGCCTATTGGAGCAAAAGTTACTTTACGTGGTGAAAGAATGTATGAGTTTTTAGATAGACTTATTACTTCTGCTTTACCACGCGTTAGAGATTTTAGTGGTATCAAAGCTACTGGTTTCGACGGAAGAGGTAACTACAATCTTGGAGTTTTAGAGCAAATCATTTTCCCAGAAATTGATATTGACAAAGTAAACAAAATTTCAGGAATGGATATTACATTTGTTACTACTGCAAAAACAGACAAGGAAGCAAAGTCATTATTGGCTGAATTAGGATTACCTTTTAAAAAGAATTAAGATATGGCTAAAGAATCAATGAAAGCCCGTGAGGTGAAAAGAGAAAAAACGGTAGCTAAGTATGCTGAAAAGAGAAAAGCTTTATTAGAAGCTGGAGACTATGAAGGTTTACAAAGATTACCAAAAAACGCTTCACCTGTTCGTTTACACAACCGTTGTAAATTAACTGGAAGACCTAGAGGTTATATCCGTCAATTCGGTATTTCACGTGTAACTTTCCGTGAAATGGCTAATAATGGATTAATTCCAGGTGTAAAAAAAGCCAGCTGGTAATTTAAAAAAGTTTATAAATTGATTAAAGGTTCAGGAGGCAGAGTGCTTCCTGAAAACCATAATCGCAATCAAATACATATGTATACAGATCCTATTGCAGATTATTTGACTAGAGTTCGTAACGCTGTGGCTGCAAACCACAAAGTTGTTGAAATTCCAGCTTCTAATCTTAAAAAAGAAATAACTAAGATCTTATTTGATCAAGGTTATATCTTGAGTTACAAATTTGAGACGAACACTGTTCAAGGTTCTATCAAAATTGCTTTAAAGTATGATAAAGATACTAAAGAGCCTGTAATTAAAGATATCCAAAGAATTAGTAAACCTGGTTTACGTAAATATGCAGGTGCTGCCAAATTACCAAGAATCCTTAACGGATTAGGAATTGCAATTGTTTCAACTTCAAAAGGTCTTATGACTGGAAAACAAGCGAAACAATTAAATGTAGGTGGTGAAGTAATTTGTTACGTATACTAATTTTAAAGACTAAATAAGATGTCAAGAATAGGTAAAAGCCCAATTGTAGTTCCTGCTGGAGTAACTGTAGAAGTTAAGGACGGTATTATTACAGTAAAAGGAAAAAAAGGTCAACTAACTCAGGAGTTTTCGGACGTAAATGTAAAAGTTGAAGGCGATCAAGTACAAGTTGAAAGATCGTCTGATCATAAAGACCATAGAGCAAAACACGGATTATACAGATCATTAATCAATAATATGATTATTGGAGTAAATGAAGGTTTTACAAAAGAACTTGAATTAGTTGGAGTTGGTTATAGAGCTTCAAACCAAGGTCAAAAATTAGATTTAGCTCTTGGATATTCTCACAATATTGTTTTAGAAATTGCTCCAGAAGTAGCTTTAGAAACGATATCTGAAAAAGGTAAGAACCCAATCGTAAAATTAACATCATTTGATAAACAACTTTTAGGACAAGTTGCTGCGAAAATCAGAGGTTTCCGTAAGCCAGAGCCATATAAAGGTAAAGGTGTTAAATTTGTGGGTGAAGTATTAAGAAGAAAAGCGGGTAAATCAGCTTAAAAAATAAGATTATGTCATTAACAAAATCTGAAAGAAGACAGAGAATTAAATTCAGAATTAGAAAAACGATTAGTGGTTCTGCTGCTAAACCAAGACTATCTGTATTTAGAAGTAACAAAGAAATTTATGCTCAACTTATTGATGATGTAAATGGAGTTACTATATTAGCTGCATCTTCGAGAGAAAAAGAAATAGGAAAAGGTACTAACGTTGAAATCGCTGCTGCTGTTGGAAAATTAGTTGCAGAGAAAGCGTTAAAAGCTGGGATTGATACCATTACTTTTGATAGAGGTGGATATTTATATCACGGTCGTATTAAATCATTAGCAGAAGGCGCAAGAGCGGCTGGACTTAAATTCTAATATATTATGTCTAAATACAAAAATGTAGAATTGGTAAAACCAAGTGGTCTTGAACTTAAAGACCGTCTGGTAAGTGTTAATCGTGTTACTAAAGTTACAAAAGGGGGTAGAGCTTTCGGTTTTTCTGCTATTGTAGTTGTAGGTGATGAAAATGGAGTAGTTGGTCACGGATTAGGAAAATCTAAAGACGTTTCTGAAGCAATTGCGAAAGCAGTAGAAGATGCTAAGAAAAATTTAGTAAAAATTCCTTTGAATGGTCAATCTGTTCCTCACGAACAAAAAGGTAAATTTGGTGGTGCACGTGTATTCTTAATTCCTGCTTCTCATGGTACAGGAGTTATTGCTGGTGGAGCTGTTCGTTCGGTTCTTGAATCAGTAGGTATTCACGATGTATTATCTAAATCTCAAGGATCATCAAATCCTCATAACGTAGTTAAAGCAACTTTTGATGCTTTATTACAAATGAGAAGCGCTCATACTGTTGCAAAACAAAGAGGTGTTTCTTTAGAAAAAGTTTTTAAAGGTTAATCAAGGAAATTATGGCTAAATTATTAGTAAAACAAGTAAGAAGCAAGATCAACTGCCCTCTTTCTCAAAAGAGAGGTTTAGAAGCTTTAGGTCTACGTAAAATGGGACAAGTTGTGGAGCATGAGTCAAATCCTGCTATCCTTGGGATGATAAACAAAGTTAAACACTTAGTTTCTGTCGAAGAAGCTAAATAACAAATACTGTTATGAATTTAAGTAACTTACAACCTGCTGAGGGATCAACGCACAATCAAAATAAAAGATTAGGTAGAGGAGAAGGTTCTGGAAAAGGTGGCACTGCTGCAAGAGGTCACAAAGGAGCAAAATCTCGTTCTGGTTATTCTAAAAAGATTGGTTTTGAGGGTGGACAAATGCCGCTTCAAAGACGTGTTCCTAAGTTTGGTTTCAAAAACATCAATCGTAAAGAATACGAAGGTGTTAATTTAGATAAGCTTCAATTATTAGTAGACAATGGTGTGATTACTGATTCTGTTTCTATGACAGATTTCGTAGCAAATCGTCTAGCTACCAAAAATGAAATCGTTAAGATTTTAGGTAGAGGAGAATTGAAAGCAAAATTAAAAGTAACTGCCCACAAATTTACTGCTACTGCAAAAGCGGCTATTGAAGCTGCTGGTGGAGAGGCTGTAACTATATAACTTATCTATTAAGATGAAGAAATTTATTGAATCAATAAGTAATGTTTGGAAAATCGAAGAACTGAAAAACAGAATCTTAATTACATTAGGATTGCTTTTAGTATATCGTTTTGGTGCACACGTTACGCTTCCTGGTATTGACGCAACTCAATTAACAGGTTTAGCGGGACAAACTAAAAATGGTTTAGGATCTATCCTGGACATGTTTACTGGGGGTGCTTTCTCTAAAGCTTCAGTTTTTGCTTTAGGTATTATGCCTTATATTTCTGCATCTATTGTTGTTCAGTTAATGGGAATTGCGATTCCTTATTTGCAAAAACTTCAAAATGATGGAGAAAGTGGTAGAAAAAAGATTAATCAAATCACTCGTTGGTTGACTATAGCTATTACACTGGTTCAAGGTCCAACTTATATCTATAATTTATACAGAACATTGCCTGGTAGTGCATTTCTACTAGGCTTTAATTCTCCTGAATTTTTGTTCTCGTCTGTTATCATTTTAGTTACAGGTACAATTTTTGCTATGTGGCTTGGTGAGAAGATTACAGATAAAGGTATTGGAAATGGAATTTCATTATTAATTATGGTTGGTATCTTAGCTCGTTTACCGCAAGCTTTTATTCAAGAGTTTACTACGAGAGTTACCAATAACAATGGAGGTCCAATGTTGTTAGTTATTGAAATTATTGTGTGGTTATTAGTAATCATTTCTTGTGTATTGCTTACAATGGCAGTACGTAGAATTCCGGTTCAGTACGCTCGTCGTACAACAACTGGTGACTATGAGCAAGATTTGGCAGGAGGTAATAGACAATGGATTCCTCTAAAGCTTAATGCTTCTGGAGTTATGCCAATCATTTTTGCTCAGGCAATTATGTTTATCCCTGCAGCTGTAGCTGGACTGTCTAAGTCAGATACATCACAATCTATTGTTGGTGCATTTAGTAATATGTTTGGTTTTTGGTATAACTTTGTTTTTGCAACTTTAATTATTGTATTTACATTCTTTTATACTGCAATCACTGTACCTACTAACAAAATGGCTGATGATTTAAAAAGAAGTGGTGGTTTTATTCCTGGAGTTCGTCCGGGAGCTGAAACTTCAGATTTCTTAGATAAAGTGATGTCTTTAATAACTTTCCCAGGATCTTTATTCCTTGCTTTGATTGCTGTGTTCCCAGCTATTGTTGTAAGTATTATGGATGTACAACAATCTTGGGCAATGTTTTTTGGAGGTACCTCATTAATAATTATGGTTGGGGTTGCAATAGATACTATTCAACAAATCAATTCATACTTGTTAAACAAACATTATGATGGTTTAATGAAGACTGGTAAAAATAGAAAAGCAGTAGCTTAATATATTTATGGCAAAACAATCAGCAATAGAACAAGACGGATCAATCATCGAAGCATTATCTAATGCGATGTTCCGTGTGGAGTTAGAAAATGGACATATTGTAATTGCTCATATTTCTGGAAAGATGCGTATGCATTATATCAAATTATTACCTGGTGATAAAGTGAAACTAGAAATGAGTCCTTACGATTTGTCAAAAGCAAGAATTACTTATCGATATTAAAGGATATTCACTATGAAAGTTAGAGCATCAGTAAAAAAGAGAAGTGCCGAGTGCATTATCGTGCGTAGAAAAGGAAGATTGTACGTGATAAACAAAAAGAATCCTAGATTTAAACAAAGACAAGGATAATTATGGCAAGAATAGCAGGGGTAGATATCCCAAAAAACAAGAGAGGTGTTATAGCACTTACCTACATCTTCGGATTAGGAAAAAGTAGAGCTATTGAGATTTTAGAGAAAGCTCAAGTTAGCCAAGATAAAAAAGTTCAAGATTGGAATGATGATGAGATCGGAGCGATTCGTGACGCTGTTTCATTTTACAAAATTGAAGGAGAGTTACGTTCTGAAGTTTCTTTAAACATCAAACGTTTAATGGATATTGGTTGTTATAGAGGAATTCGTCATAGATCTGGTCTTCCATTAAGAGGTCAAAGAACTAAAAACAACTCTAGAACTAGAAAAGGAAAAAGAAAAACTGTTGCTAACAAGAAAAAAGCAACTAAATAATAAGTAATATGGCTAAAGCAACTGCAAAAAAACGTAAAGTTATCGTTGAATCAACGGGTGAAGCTCATATTTCTTCGACTTTCAACAATATTATCATTTCTTTGACAAATAAGAAAGGTGAAGTTATTGCTTGGTCTTCAGCTGGTAAAATGGGTTTCAGAGGTTCTAAAAAGAACACTCCGTACGCAGCTCAAATGGCAGCAGAAGATTGTAGTAAAGTAGCTCTTGAGGCAGGACTTAAAAAAGTAAAAGTTTATGTAAAAGGACCAGGAAACGGACGTGAGTCTGCTATCCGTTCTATTCATAACGGTGGAATTGAAGTTACTGAGATTATCGATGTTACTCCAATGCCTCACAACGGATGTCGTCCTCCAAAAAGACGTAGAGTTTAATACTCAAAATAATATAGTATAACCTAGATTGAAAATAGATTATCGAAGGATAAGACCTGAATTCATAATCTCAATCTTAAACAATTCAAAATGGCAAGATATACTGGTCCTAGCACAAGAATCGCTCGTAAATTTGGCGAAGCAATCTTCGGAGATGATAAATCTTTCGAAAAAAGAAATTACCCACCTGGACAACACGGGATGGCTAAAAAAAGAGGAAAAAAATCTGAGTACGCTGTTCAGTTAATGGAAAAGCAAAAAGCTAAATATTCTTATGGAATTTTAGAAAAACAATTCAGAAATTTATTCGAAAAAGCATCAGCTACTAAAGGTGTTACTGGTGAAGTTTTATTACAATTATGTGAAGCAAGATTAGATAATGTTGTTTTTAGAATGGGAATTGCTCCATCTAGAAGAGGTGCTCGTCAAATAGTATCTCACAGACACATTACTGTTAATGGTGAAGTTGTAAATATTCCTTCTTACCACCTTAAACCTGGTGATAAAGTTGCAGTTCGTGAAAAATCTAAATCTTTAGAAGCTATCGAACGTTCTTTGTCAAATTCAAGTCATGTTTATGAATGGATTACCTGGAACAATGATCTTAAAGAAGGAACTTTCGTTTCTGTACCTGCAAGACTTCAAATTCCAGAAAACATTAAAGAGCAATTAATCGTAGAGTTGTACAACAAATAATAATTGACTTAGTCGAAATTTATGGCAATATTTAATTTTCAAAAGCCCGATAAAGTTATCATGATCGATTCAACCGATTTTGAAGGTAAATTCGAATTTAGACCTTTAGAACCTGGTTATGGATTGACAGTTGGTAATGCACTTAGAAGAGTTTTGCTTTCAGCATTAGAAGGTTATGCAATTACATCTGTTCGTATCGAAGGTGTAGATCATGAGTTTTCTACTATTTCAGGTGTTGTTGAAGATGTTACCGAAATTATCCTTAATCTAAAACAAGTACGTTTCAAACGTCAGATCGAAGATATCGATAATGAATCAGTTACTATTTCTGTTTCTGGTAAAGATCAATTAACAGCAGGTGATTTTCAAAAATTTATCTCAGGTTTTCAAGTTTTGAATCCAGACCTTGTTATCTGTAATTTAGATTCTAAAATCAAATTGAACTTCGATTTAACAATCGAAAAAGGTAGAGGATACGTTCCTGCTGAAGAGAACAAAAAACAGAATGCTGCAATTGGAACAATTTTTACAGATTCTATTTTTACTCCGGTAAAAAATGTAAAATATGCAATTGAAAACTTCCGTGTAGAGCAAAAAACAGATTACGAAAAATTAGTTTTTGAAATCAAAACTGATGGATCTATTAATCCAAAAGATGCTCTTACTGAGGCTGCTAAAGTTTTAATTCACCATTTCATGTTGTTTTCTGACGAAAGAATTACACTTGAGGCTGACGAAATTGCACAAACAGAATCGTATGATGAAGAGTCATTGCATATGAGACAATTGCTTAAAACTAAGCTTGTTGATATGGATTTATCTGTGAGAGCATTAAATTGCTTGAAAGCGGCTGAAGTTGATACACTTGGTGATTTAGTATCGTTCAATAAAAATGACCTAATGAAATTCCGTAACTTCGGTAAAAAATCTTTAACTGAACTTGATGAACTTGTTGCAGTTAAAAATTTAACTTTCGGAATGGATTTAGCTAAATACAAATTAGATAAAGAATAATTCAATCCGCCTCGGCGGATTAAATTTAAAATAGCAATGAGACACGGAAAAAAATTCAATCACTTAAGCAGACAGACTGGACATAGAAAAGCTATGTTGGCTAATATGGCTTGTTCTCTTATTGAGCACAAACGTATTAACACTACTGTTGCTAAAGCTAAAGCGCTTAAACAATTCGTTGAGCCTTTAATCACTAAATCAAAAGAAGATACGACTCACAATCGTCGTATTGTTTTTGCATACCTACGTAGCAAATATGCTGTAACTGACTTGTTCAGAGATGTGGCTGCTAAAGTTGGAGACCGTCCAGGTGGATACACTCGTATCATTAAAGTTGGAAATCGTTTGGGAGATAATGCTGATATGGCAATGATCGAACTTGTAGATTTCAATGAACTTTACAATGGTGGTAAAAAAGAAGTTAAAAAAGCAAAAAGCCGTCGTGGTGGTAAAGCTAAAAAAGCTGAGGGTACTCCTGAAGCTCCTGCTGCTGAATCAGAAACGACTACTGAAGCTTCTGAATAATTATGAAAGTAATGATTCTATAGAAATCAAGGATAAGCTAATTTTTAGTTTATCCTTTTTTTTTGATTTTTTTTAAAGAGCAAAATTTAACTTATTTCAACGCCTTGGTTTTATTTTTATGAATGAAATTTTTAAAAAATCTTGGCAGCGCTCTTTTAAAGAAGTAAATTTGCAAAATATCTAATTACAAATGAAACATCAAAAGTTTCATAAGACGATTAAAAACAATACAAATTAAAGAATGAAATACACAACACGACAAAGCGCCATTTTATTACTTAGCGATGGAACTATTTTTCATGGTAAATCTATCGGAATCAGCGGTAAAACTTTTGGTGAAGTTTGTTTTAATACTGGAATGACCGGATATCAGGAGATTTTTACAGATCCTTCTTATTTTGGTCAAATTATGGTTGCGACTAATCCGCATATTGGTAATTATGGTGTTAATGATTTAGAAGTTGAGTCAGACAGCATAAAAATTGCTGGTTTGGTTTGTAAAAACTTTAGCTTTAATTATTCAAGAGAAGGTGCTTCTGGAAGTTTAGAGGATTACTTTGCTAAGCAAAATCTAATTTGTATTTCTGATGTTGATACAAGAGCTCTTGTAAGTTACATTCGTGATAACGGCGCAATGAATGCGGTAATTTGCACGGACGGAACTTCAATTGAAGATTTAAAGAAAGAATTAGCAAATGTTCCAAATATGGAGGGTTTAGAACTTGCTTCGAAAGTATCGACGACTGAACCGTATTTTGTTGGAGATGAAAATGCAACTTATAAAATTTCTGCACTTGACCTTGGAATTAAAAAGAACATTTTAAGAAATCTTGCTAAGAGAGATTGTTACATAAAAGTTTTTCCATACAACTCAACTTATGAGGATTTAAATTCGTTTAATCCGGATGGTTTCTTCTTGTCGAATGGGCCTGGGGATCCAGATCCTTTATTTGGAGCGATTGAAGTAGCAAAGAAAATTCTTGCTCAGGATAAACCTTTATTTGGGATCTGTCTAGGACATCAGGTAATTGCTTTGGCAAATGGAGTTCAGACTTATAAGATGTTTAATGGACATCGTGGTATTAATCACCCGGTAAAGAATTTGATTACTGGAAAAGGAGAGATTACTTCTCAGAATCATGGTTTTGCTGTAAACAAAGAACAATTAGATAATCATCCTGATTTAGAAATTACACATTTACATTTAAATGATGGAACTGTGGCGGGTATGAGAATGAAAAATAAGAATTGTTTTTCAGTGCAATATCACCCAGAAGCAAGTCCTGGACCACATGATTCGTCTTATTTATTTGATCAATTTGTTGAGAATATAAAACTAGCTGCCTCTAAAACGATGTAGTTAATAAATAAAGGTGTTTAATAAGGAAAATACGTTTTTAATATTGAATATTTTTATAATTTCGGAAAAAAAATATATTATCTATTAATAAAAAACAAAAATAATGAGTATTATAATTAAAGTTCACGCAAGACAAATTCTGGATTCCAGAGGAAATCCAACTATTGAGGTTGATGTAGTAACTGAGAACGGAGTTTTAGGTAGAGCTGCGGTTCCATCTGGAGCATCAACTGGAGAACACGAAGCTGTTGAATTACGTGACGGAGGTAAGGCTTATCTTGGAAAAGGAGTTTTAAATGCAGTGAACAATGTAAATACTGTTATTGCTGAAGAATTAGTTGGAACTTCTGTTTTTGAACAAAATACTATCGATCAATTAATGATTGATTTAGATGGAACTCCAAATAAATCTAAATTAGGAGCTAATGCTATTTTAGGAGTTTCTTTAGCTGCTGCAAAAGCGGCTGCAAACGAACTTGGATTACCTTTATACAGATACGTAGGTGGAGTTTCTGCTAATACATTACCTGTTCCAATGATGAACATCATCAATGGAGGTTCTCACTCTGATGCGCCTATCGCATTCCAAGAGTTTATGATTTTCCCTGTAAAAGCGACTTCGTTTACTCACGCGATGCAAATGGGAACTGAAATTTTCCACAGCTTGAAAAAAGTTTTACACGATAGAGGTTTAAGTACAGCTGTTGGTGATGAAGGAGGTTTTGCTCCAAACTTAGCTGGTGGAACGGAAGATGCTTTGGATACTATCAAACTTGCGGTTGAAAAGGCAGGTTATACTTTCGGTGACGAAATTATGATTGCTCTTGATTGTGCTGCTTCTGAGTTTTATGTAAACGGAAAATACGATTACACTAAATTTGAAGGCGAAACTGGAAAAATCAGAACATCTGAAGAACAAGCTGATTATTTAGCGGAACTTGCAGCTAAATATCCAATTATATCTATCGAAGATGGTATGTACGAAGATGACTGGGATGGATGGAAATACTTAACTGAAAAAATTGGAAACAAAGTACAATTAGTAGGTGATGATTTGTTTGTGACTAATGTTGCTCGTTTGTCTACTGGTATTGAAAAAGGTATTGCTAATTCAATCCTTGTAAAAGTAAACCAAATTGGTACTTTAACAGAAACTATCGCTGCAGTAAATATGGCTAAAAATGCTGGGTATACTTCAGTAATGTCTCACCGTTCTGGAGAAACTGAAGATAATACAATTGCGGACTTAGCAGTTGCTTTAAACTGTGGTCAAATTAAAACTGGTTCAGCATCTCGTTCTGATCGTATGGCAAAATACAATCAATTATTAAGAATCGAAGAAGAGTTAGGAAGTACTGCTTATTTCCCTGGATTAAACGCTTTCAAGATCAAATAATTATAAGAATTATATAGTAATATTAAACCATTCGTTTTTTACGAATGGTTTTTTTTTGGACTTTTAACAAATTCATAGCAGTATTCTTTTTTTAATTAGTCTTAAATTCATTAGATTTGGTAAATTATTATTTTATAGAATTATTTCCAATTATATTATGTCAAAAATAGCTACATTAGAAATAGATGGTAAGAAAATTGAACTTCCAATAATCACAGGAAGCGAAAATGAATCAGCTATCGATATTAACAAATTACGTGATTTAACTGGTATTATTACTCTTGATCCGGGATATAAAAATTCTGGATCTTGTAAAAGTGAAATTACTTTTTTAGATGGCGAATTAGGAATTTTACGTTACAGAGGATATTCAATCGAAGACTTGGCTGAAAAGGCTAACTTTTTGGAAGTTTCTTATCTGTTGATTTTTGGAGAATTACCAACAGCTCAGGAATTAGAGCAATTCGAAAATGGTATTAAAAAACATACTTTGGTAAACGAAGAGATGAAAAATATCATTGACGGTTTCCCAAAAACAGCTCATCCAATGGGTGTACTATCTGCCTTAACAAGTGCTTTAACAGCATTTAATCCAAAAGCAGTTAATGTGGACAATGAAAAAGAAATGTACGAAGCCATTTGTAAAACAATGGGTAAATTTCTTGTAATCGCAACTTGGACTTATAGAAAATCTATGGGGTATCCTTTAAATTATTACGATAATACAACGGGATATGTAGAGAACTTTATGCAATTGATGTTTAAGCTGCCTACAGGGCCTTATTCGGCAAATCCAGTTGTAGTTGATGCTTTAGATAAATTATTTATTCTTCATGCAGATCACGAACAAAATTGTTCTACATCTACAGTAAGAATGGTAGGTTCATCTCATGCAGGATTATTTGCTTCTATTTCATCTGGAGTTTCAGCTCTTTGGGGGCCTCTTCATGGAGGTGCAAATCAAGCAGTGCTTGAAATGCTGGAAGAAATTAATAAAGATGGAGGAGATACGGATAAATTCTTGGCGAAAGCAAAAGATAAAAATGATCCTTTCCGTTTAATGGGATTTGGTCATAGAGTTTATAAAAACTTTGATCCAAGAGCAAAAATCATCAAAAAAGCAGCTAAAGAAGTTTTAGAAACTTTAGGAGTTGAAGATCCTATTTTAGAAATAGCTAAAAAATTAGAAGCTGCGGCTTTAGAAGATGATTATTTTAAATCAAGAAACTTATATCCAAACGTTGATTTCTACTCTGGAATTATCTACAGAGCATTAGGAATTCCAACTGATATGTTTACAGTAATGTTCGCAATTGGAAGACTTCCGGGTTGGATTGCGCAATGGAAAGAAATGCGTGAAAATAAAGAACCAATTGGAAGACCTAGACAAATTTATACTGGACATCCTTTAAGAGAGTTCAAGTCTAATAAATAAAAAAACTAAAGCTTCACTTAACTGTGAAGCTTTTTTTATCTTTGTCCAAAATATAATAAAGTTATGTTGCAATTAAATGTAAAGAACGAAACGTCGAGACTGCGTGCTGTAGTTTTGGGTTCAGCCGTTCATAATGGGCCAACTCCGTCAATTGATGAAGCCTATGATCCTAAATCATTGGAACATATTAAAGCAGGAACATATCCTATTGAAAAAGATATGGTCGCAGAAATGGATGCTTTTAATGCTGTTTTTAAGAAGTATGATGTAACTGTTTATCGTCCTGAAATGATCGAAAATTACAATCAGATATTTGCAAGAGATATCGGATTTGTAATTGATGATATTTTTATAAAGTCGAATATTTTACCTGATCGCGAACGTGAGTTAGATGCTATTCAATACGTAATTGATCAAATTGATCCTTTAAAAGTAGTTCGTCCACCGGAAGAAGTTCATATTGAAGGCGGTGATGTAATGCTTTGGAACGATCATATTTTTATAGGAACTTATAAAGGAAGTGATTACAAAGATTATATAACAGCCAGAACCAATATGCATGGGGTTAAGTTTATTAAAGAATTGTTTCCTGATAAAATTGTAAAAGAATTTGATTTGGTTAAATCAAAATTAGAAGCTCGTGATAACGCATTACATTTAGACTGCTGTTTTCAACCTGTGGGAAGAAATAAGGGAATCATCTATAAAAGAGGTTTTCGAGAAGAGGCAGATTATTTATATTTGGTAAATCTTTTCGGAAAAGAGAACTTATTTCATATCGAAAGAGAAGAAATGTACAACATGTTTTCGAATGTATTTTCGATTGATAAAGATGTTGTTGTTTCTGAGAAAAACTTTACAAGATTAAATAACTGGCTGCGCGCAAATGGCTTTACTGTAGAAGAAATTCCGTATGCCGAAATTGCTAAGCAAGAAGGATTGTTGAGATGTTCAACTTTGCCGTTAATTAGAGACTAAAATATAGTTTCAAAGTTTTAGGTTTCAAGTTTTTTATGCAACGTGAAACCTGAAACCTGAAACAAAAAAATATATAAAATGAAACAAACAACAAATGCAATTGTAATGATTCGGCCTGTTGCTTTCAGAATGAATGAGCAGACTGCCGTAAATAATTATTATCAAAAAGTACTGGATGGTTTATTACCGAGTACAGTTAACGCAAAGGCGCAGCAAGAATTTGATGCTTTTGTTGAAAAACTTAGAGCAGTTGGAGTTGATGTAACGGTAATTGAGGATAATTTGGAAACAGATACTCCAGATAGTATTTTTCCAAACAATTGGGTATCATTTCATGAAAATGGAGATGTGGCTCTTTATCCAATGTTTGCTGAGAATCGTCGTCAGGAACGTCGTGAAGATATTTTAGACACTTTGGAGGAAAAAGGTTTTGAAATTTCAAACATAATGGATTATACATCTGCAGAAGATGATGGTTATTTTTTGGAAGGGACAGGAAGCTTGCTTTTAGACCGTGCCAATGGAAAAGCATATTGCGCATTATCACCGCGTGCAGATGAGGAATTGTTTATTGAATTCTGCGAAGATTTTGATTATGCTCCTGTAATTTTTGAAGCTTTTCAGACTGTTGACGGCGAGCGTAAGTTGATTTATCATACCAATGTTATGATGTGCCTTGGTGAAACTTTTGCTGTTATTTGTGCAGATTGTATCGATGATAAAAAAGAACGTAAAATGGTTCTTGATAATTTAAAAGAAGATAAAAAAGAAATTATATTAATTACAGAAAATCAGGTAAATAATTTTGCCGGGAATATGTTAGAAGTTAGAGGAACAAACGATAAAAAATATATTGTTATGAGTGCATCAGCTCATCAAAGTCTAACCCCGAAACAAGTGCAGCAATTAGAAAAACATGCAGAGATTTTAAGTTCAAGCTTAGATACTATTGAGGCTTGCGGAGGCGGAAGTGCCAGATGTATGATGGCGGAAGTTTTCTTGCCAAGAAATTAAAGTAATTCAAAAAAAACAAAAAGGGATAAAATTAAATTTTTATCCCTTTTTGTTTTTTAGGAGATAATTAATCACATTAAATTTCCTTTGATAATATTTACGATAGAACTTACGATATATTGAATACCTATAGAGATTACAATAAACCCTACAATTCTCGAAATTGCTACAATTCCAGATGCACCTAAAATTCTTGCGAGGTAATGTGCGCTTTTTAGAATCAGAAAAATTACTATTGCAATTGCTATAATTGCCAGGCAGGAAAAAAGAATTTCTTCCATTTCATGATGCTCCTGATAAAATGCAATTAATAAAGAGATAGAGCCAGGTCCGGCAAGCATAGGAATTGCTAATGGAGTTAAAGCTATATCGTTTCTTTGTTGTACTTCGTTTTCAATTTTTTTGTTAATTCCTCGTTTTTTATTGAATTTACCAGAAAGCAATGAAAAACCAGAGTTTACGATTACAATTCCGCCCGCAATGCGAAGTGCATCAATACTTATTCCAAAAAAGGTTAAGACGTATTGGCCAATAAAATAAGAGACCAATAAGATAATGCCAACATTTATGGCAGTCCACAGAGAAATTCGCGAACGTTCTTTTTGTGAGTCATGCTGTGTTAATCCAACAAAAATTGGAACAGTTCCTATTGGGTTAAGTACTGAGAAAAGCGCTGCAAACAGATAGATAAATAGATCCATAGAATATTGGTTAGTAAAGTAAAAATAGTCAAATTTTAATATCTGCAGGCAAATTAATATTATGATATTGTTTTTTACAGTCAATTTTCTAAATCAATAAGACAAGTTAAGCTCATCCTTTTTGACTACTTTTGTGGAATATTCTAAAAATGATGAAAAATAAAAAAACCTTACTTCTTGGTGCTACCACAAAACCAGATCGTTATGCTTTTAGAGCGATAAATGCACTAACTCAAAAAGGACATACAGTTCTTGCAATTGGACAAAATACAGGTGAAGTTGCAGGTGTGAAAATCCATACCAAAGCGGTTCCTGTTAAAAATATAGATACCGTAACCTTGTACTTAAATCCTTCGCGTCAAAGAGATTATTATAATTATATTGTTGAAGCGCAGCCAAAAAGAGTAATTTTTAATCCCGGAACAGAAAACCCTGAACTGTATCAATTACTAGAATTAAATAATATAGAAGTAGAAGTTGCTTGCACTTTGGTTTTGCTGGCTACAAACCAATATTAATATATTAAGGATTTTCTACTGCTTCTTTTATGGTCTCTTTGCTTTAAGATAGTCATAAATGGATGTTGTTTCTATTTGGTCAGATAAATTTTAAGAAACAATTTTTTATTTATGTAAAGAGTTGATTTTAGATGCGTCAAAGCTGCGGATACCATTAAATATGTTACTTTTGTCGTCATGGAATTTTCATCAAAACTAATAGAAAAAGCAGTCAACGAAATGTCGCAATTGCCTGGAATAGGTAAGCGTACGGCATTGCGTTTGGTTCTTCATTTGTTAAAACAGCCAAAAGAGCAGACAGGTTTCTTGTCGCAAGCGCTGTTGAATATGCGTGAAGATATTAAGTTTTGCGAAAATTGCCATAACATTTCGGATACAACAGTTTGCGAAATTTGTGCAAATTCTGCCAGAAATCATCAGACCATTTGTGTAGTTGAAGATATTCGCGACGTCATGGCTATTGAAAATACGGGACAGTATAAAGGGATTTATCATGTTTTGGGTGGGAAAATTTCTCCAATCGAAGGGGTTGGCCCAAGTCAGTTAAATATTTTTAGCTTAGTTGAAAAAGTAAAAGCAGGAAAAATAATTGAGATTATTTTTGCTTTGAGCTCAACAATGGAAGGAGATACTACCAATTTTTATATTTATAAACAAATCGCCGAATCAGAAATAATAATCTCCACTATTGCACGAGGAATCTCTGTTGGAGATGAATTAGAATATGCGGACGAAATTACCCTTGGACGAAGTATTCTGCATCGGGTTCCATTCGAAAAAACTTTCAAAAATAATTAACTAAAATCAAATAAAACATAGATTTTCTGGAAACTAAAGGAAAAGCTATATTTGCGGTAAAATTTTAACAATGACCAGAAAGAGCATCTGTATTCTATTATTAATAAGTGCATTATTTACCTCTTGCATTCCTATAAAAGATCTAACTTATTTGCAAGATAAAAATTCTTCAAGTGAACACCCTAATATTGCTGCGGTAGAATCAAAACCATATAGACTTCAGGTAAATGATGTTTTAAGTATTAATATAAAAGCAATCGATCCAAAGCTGGTAGCTATTTTTAATACAACAGAAAATACTTCTGCAGCCACCGCAAAATCAGAGGCGGTTTTGTATTTTGATGGATTTACGGTTGACGATCACGGAAATATAAGAATGCCAATTTTAGGAGAAATTAACGTTATTGGTTACACTCTAGAAGAGGTTAGGGTTAACATTGAAAAAAAGCTTCTTGAAGAGCATTTTAAAAGCGAAGCTAATATCTTTGTAACAGTAAAACTAGCGGGTTTTAGATATACTATCAATGGAGAAGTTGGAAGTACGGGTACTAAAACATTGTTTCAAGAACGAGTAAATATAATGGAAGCAATCGCGAATTCAGGCGATATTACAACTGTTGGGAATAGAAAATCAGTAACAATCATTCGTCAAACACCTACTGGAGTTCAAATGCATGATCTGGATCTTACTGATGTCAATGTAATGAAGTCACCTTACTATAATCTTCAGCCAAATGATTACATATATGTTAAGCCTTTAAGGCAAAAAACATGGGGAACAGGACAGACAGGTATACAGTCGATAGGTACTATTATAACTTTATTGTCATTAGCAACGACAGTTTATTTGATAATCAAAAATTAAAACTCTATTCAGAAGATGTTAGATATAAAAGATTTTTCCATTTTTGAGAATCATTCAAATTTTGATTTTAAAGGGTTTTTGC
Source organism: Flavobacterium johnsoniae (assembly GCF_001879205.1). Classification (GTDB taxonomy): domain Bacteria; phylum Bacteroidota; class Bacteroidia; order Flavobacteriales; family Flavobacteriaceae; genus Flavobacterium; species Flavobacterium johnsoniae_A. The sequence continues at coordinate 184,798 of NZ_MLFK01000002.1, read as the reverse complement.
TGAAAATTTTAAGTTATTGGAAATGGTTTTTGGCCAGTTTAATAATCGCTTTTACTATTGCATATCAGGTAAATATTCGAAAAGAAAAAATTTACGGAATGCAGACTATGATTTCAATCAAAGAAGAAAGCAATCCGTTTTTTACATCAAATACCAGCTTGGTTTTTAATTGGGGAGGTATTTCTGATCAGGTAAACGGAATTTCGACAATTTTACAATCTCGATCTCACAACGAATTAGTTGTTAATAAACTGCAGTACTATATAGATTATTTAGAACAAGGTAAATATAATTTAATCGATTCTTATGGTGCAGTTCCTTTTTATGTAGACATTGATAAAACAAAAGGACAGCTTGCCAATACTTTAATCAAGATTAAATTTTTAAGTGAAAATGAATACCAAATTGAGATTCCTTTTGAAACTAATTCGGTTTCATTAATAACATATTCAAACAACATATACAGTAATACTTCTGTACAGCCTGTAACTTTTGCTAAAAAATATAAAGTTGGAGAGCAGGTTTCTCTTCCTTTTTTAAACTGGAAATTGCAAATTAATGACAATCCAGGTTTTTATAAAGGAAAAGAATATTTCGTAAAATTTAATGATTTTGACGGAACTGTTGCTCGCTATAGAGAAATAAATGTTGATGCGGATAAAAATGCAGGTTCTCTATTAACTTTAAGTTTACAGGGGACTAACAAAGCAAGAATGGTTGAGTACTTGAACTCGACTGTAAAAATGTTAATTAAAATTCAGCTGGATGGTAAAAACCAGTTCGCGACTAATACAATAAGATTTATAGATAGTACACTTGTTGCTATGGAATCTCAGTTAAAGCAAACGGGTAATGAATTAAAAACTTTCAGAAAAGATAAAAATATATTTGAGATTGAAGACGGAGGAGCAAAATTCTCAGATAAAATAATGGACTTTGATGTAGAAAAAGATCAAGTTACAAGAAAAATTGCTTATTATAATTCTTTAAAAACATATTTGAATAATAGTGTTGATTATTCAAGACTTCCGGCGCCTTCTGTTGCTGGTATAGAAGATCCAAATATTGTTTCAAGTGTTTCAAAACTTATTGCTTTATCGACGCAAAGATCAGAAATGGCTTATGCGGTAAAAAGCGATAAGATTTTTAAGGATTTTGACAATCAAATGCAGGCTGTAAAAAGTGTTTTGTTAGAAAATATTGCTTCTGCAAAAGCTTCTTTATTATACGATCTTTCATTAGTGAATGCTAAAATTGGTCAGGCAGAAAGCACAGTAAGAAAACTTCCGGAAGAGCAGCAGGAATTATTAAAAATCAAGAGAAAATATGATTTAAGCGATAATATTTATACTGAATTTCTTCAGAAACGAAATGAAGCCGAAATTGTAAAAGCTTCTAATTTATCAGATATTCATTTTATTGATCCTGCTAAAGATATTGGCGGGGGGTTAATTGGGCCAAAAACTTCAGCAAATTATGTGCTTGCTTTGTTTTTAGGAATTTTAATTCCACTGATGTTCGTATTTGCGATTTTCTTTATAAATAATTCAATTCAAAATACGGATGATATTAATAAACTAACCGATATACCGATAATAGGTGTTGTGGGGGTTAATAAAGATGCTGTAAGCCTGGCTGTATTTGATAAGCCAAAGTCTGCACTTTCAGAAGCTTTTAGAGGTATTCGTTCGTCATTGCAATTTTTATACAAAAGACAGCAGTTAAACGGTTCAAAAACCTTAATGATTACGTCTTCTATTAGTGGTGAAGGAAAAACTTTTTGCTCTATAAATATCGCAACAGTTTTTGCTTTAAGCGAAAAGAAAACCGTAATTGTTGGTTTAGATTTGAGAAAACCTCGTTTGGCAGATGAATTTTGTTTGACCAATAATCAATTAGGGGTAGTGAATTATTTGATCAGACAAAATACTTTGGCGGAAATTACAAATTCAACCCAGATATCAAATTTGGATGTTATACTTTCAGGACCAATTCCACCAAATCCATCTGAGTTAATTTTAAGCGATGCCATGACTGAGTTGATGGAGGAACTTAAACAGAAATATGATTATATTATTCTGGATACGCCTCCAGTAGGTTTGGTTTCAGATGCTCTGGAGTTAGTTCAATATGCCGATGTTACTCTTTATATAGTAAGACAAAATTATACTAAAAAAGATATGATCACGTTGCTTAATAACAGAATTAAAAGAGGAGAACTGAGTAATGCCAGTATCGTTTTTAACGGTTTTGAAAATAAAGCAAAATATGGTTCTACTTACGGATATGGCTACGGCTATGGAGCTTATGCAAACGGATATCATGAAGAAGAAGAAAAAACTGGAATTTGGAAACTGATTTCTAATGTATTTAGAAAAAAATAATGTAGAGCAAATGAAAACTTCAAGTCAAAATACCATATTAATAACCGGAGGAGCAGGATTTATTGGTTCGAATTTATCGGAGTATTTTTTAGGATTGGGACATAGGGTAATTTGTTTAGATAACTTTTCTACAGGTCATCGTCATAATCTGAAAGATTTTATAAATAATCCCAATTACAAATTAATTGAAGGTGATATTAGAAATCTTGAACATTGTAAAGTGGCGGTTGTAGGTGTAGATTATGTTTTGCATCAGGCAGCTTTAGGCTCTGTTCCAAGATCAATAAATGATCCAATAACAACTAATGATGTCAATGTTTCTGGGTTTTTAAATATGCTGGTAGCTGCTCGTGATGCAAAAGTAAGACGTTTTATTTATGCAGCGAGTTCGTCTACTTATGGAGATTCTGAAGGATTGCCAAAAGTTGAAGAAGTAATAGGGAAACCTTTGTCACCTTATGCAATAACAAAATATGTAAACGAATTATATGCTGAAATTTTCAGCAGAACCTATGGTTTAGAAACTATTGGACTTCGATATTTTAATGTTTTTGGAAGAAAACAAGATCCGGATGGTGCTTATGCGGCAGTTATTCCGAAATTTGTTAGACAGTTAATGAATCTTGAAAGCCCTGTAATTAATGGCGACGGCAATTATTCACGTGATTTTACCTATATAGATAATGTAATTCAAATGAATGAATTAGCTATGACTATTGAAAATCAGACTGCAGTTAATACCGTTTATAATACTGCTTTTGGTGATAGAAATACATTAAATGATTTAGTGGGTTATCTAAAAAAGTACCTGTCGGAATTTGATCCGAAAATTGCTGAAGTCGAAATTATTTATGGTGAAAACCGTGCAGGAGATATACCGCATTCGTTGGCAAGTATCGAAAAAGCAAAAAAACTACTGGGCTACAATCCAAAATATTCTTTACAAGAGGGATTAAAAGAGGCTGTTAGCTGGTATTGGAATAATTTGAAATAAAAATAAGATAATAAGAGAGTAGATGGAAATTACAAAAATTTGCTGCATTGGTGCTGGTTATGTTGGAGGTCCGACAATGGCGGTAATTGCTCAAAAATGTCCACATATTCAGGTTACAGTTGTAGACTTGAATGAACAGAGAATAAAAGATTGGAATGATCCAAATACTGATAATATTCCGATTTATGAGCCTGGACTTTCAGAAATCGTAGCTGAGGCTAGAGGCAGAAATTTATTTTTTTCAACAGAAGTTGAAAAGGCAATCGATGAGGCACAAGTTATTTTTATTTCTGTAAATACCCCAACCAAAACTTATGGTAAAGGAAAAGGTATGGCAGCTGATTTAAAGTATATTGAATTGTGTGCCAGACAAATTGCAAAAGTAGCGAAGCAGAATAAAATTGTGGTAGAAAAATCAACTTTACCTGTTAGAACTGCCGAAGCAATTAAAAGTATACTAGATAATACAGGAAATGGTGTTCAATTTCAGATTTTGTCAAATCCTGAATTTTTAGCAGAAGGAACTGCAGTTACAGATTTATTGAACCCAGACCGAATTTTAATTGGAGGAGACACAACTCCGGAAGGGGAAGCCGCGATTAAAGCTTTGGTTGATGTTTATGCAAACTGGGTTAGTAAAGATAAAATTCTAACAACAAATGTTTGGTCATCTGAGTTATCTAAGTTAACTGCGAATGCATTTTTGGCACAACGTATTTCTTCTATTAATGCAATGTCTGAACTTTGCGAAAAAACAGGTGCAGATGTAAATGAAGTGGCAAGAGCAATCGGAATGGACAGTAGGATAGGACCAAAATTCTTAAAAGCTTCTGTTGGTTTTGGAGGTTCTTGTTTTCAAAAAGATATTTTAAATCTGGTTTATATTGCAAAAACATATGGGTTAAATGAAGTGGCAGATTATTGGGAACAAGTTATTATTATGAACGATCATCAAAAAAGAAGGTTTTCAAATAAAATTGTTCAAACACTGTATAATACTGTAGCCGACAAGAAAATCGCCTTTTTAGGGTGGGCATTCAAAAAAGATACCAACGATACAAGAGAATCAGCGGCGATTTATGTGGCCGATGATTTAATTAATGAACAAGCAAAAATTTCTGTTTATGATCCAAAAGTTTCAAGAACTAAAATGCTTAGCGATTTAGATTATTTAGAAACAAGATCTGCAGAAGAAAATGCCAAGGCGCTAATAATTTTTGATAATGCATACGAAGCTTGTAAAGGATCTCATGCAGTTGCCGTTTTAACAGAATGGGATGAATTTACAACTTACGATTGGCAAAAGATTTATGATTCAATGCATAAGCCGGCGTTTGTTTTTGATGGAAGAAATATTCTAAATGCAAAAGAATTGCAGTCAATTGGATTTATATATAATGGAATAGGTTCGTAATTGGATCTTATGAATTGAAATAAAATTAAGATGAAGATGGAAAGTTGGCAAAGTGAGATTGAAAAAGAGTTTTATTTTCGAGATAATTAAAGATTATGAATTGGTATGTTCTGTATACAAAGCCGAAATGGGAGAAAAAAGTAGCTGAAAAGCTTACTCAAATGGGAATTGAATGTTATTGTCCACTGATTACTCAAATCAAAGAATGGTCTGATAGAAAGAAAAAGGTTGAAATGCCGCTTTTTAATTCCTATGTTTTTGTGCAATTAGAAAATTCAGATCGAAATTCTGTGTTTCAAATTGCTGGTGTTGTAAGATATTTGTTTTGGTTAGGGAAACCTGCAATTGTTAGAGATGAAGAAATATCGAACATTAAGAGTAGTTTAAATGCTTCAAATATTGTAGATGTTTCAGTAACTAAAATTCAGGTTGGTGACAGGATTAAATTAGAAACAGGAGCTTTTAGTAATCAAAATGCAATAGTTCAGGAGGTCTCGAAGACACATTATATTTTAGTACTTGAATCATTAGGCTGTGTTTTGAAAATAAAATATAAATAGTTGCGTTTCTAAAGAGGAACGAATTAAATTAAGGAAGAGAGTTTAATCATTGTTTAATGTTTTATACTCTCTTCGTTTTTGTAAATAAAATCTTTATTACTTGATTAAGAGTAGTTTGTTTTTTTTAGAAAAAATTAATACGATTTCTTTTTAGTAATACGACAAACCGTATTGATTAAGTAATGTGAATATGTTATATTTGCCGAAAATGATTTTAAGGCATCTGAGACAAAATTTTGTGACTCAGAAGGGCGAAGCCATGAGTTGTAATGAGTGAAATTATAAAAAAGTAATGAAATTGGAACAAAACATAAAAATAGCTGTTATTGGTTTAGGTTATGTTGGTTTGCCTTTAGCAAGATTATTTGCTACAAAATATTCAGTTGTAGGATTTGATATAAACGAAACAAGAGTTGAAAGTTTAAATTCTGGAGTTGATTCAACTTTAGAAATTGATTCTGAGACTTTAAAAAAAGTATTGGTTAATAATCAAACAAATGAAGTTGGATTATACTGTACAAATCAGCTTGAAGATATAGCAAACTGTAACTATTTCATTATAACAGTTCCAACACCAGTTGATAAAAACAATAGACCTGATTTAACACCTTTATATAAATCCAGCGAATCAGTTGGCAAAATACTTAAAAGAGGAGATATCGTGATTTATGAATCAACGGTCTATCCAGGTGTTACAGAAGAACAATGTGTACCTGTTTTAGAAAAAGTTTCAGGACTGAAATTTAATGAAGATTTTTTCGCAGGGTATTCTCCTGAAAGAATAAATCCTGGAGATAAGGAACATACTGTAGAAAAAATTCTAAAAGTTACTTCTGGTTCAACTCCTGAAATTGGTTTAAAAGTCGATGCATTATACAAATCAGTTATAATTGCTGGTACGCATTTAGCCCCATCAATAAAAGTAGCCGAGGCAGCCAAAGTGATTGAAAATTCTCAGCGAGATATCAATATTGCTTTTGTGAATGAATTAGCTAAGATTTTCAATTTAATGAATATCGATACGCAGGAAGTTTTAACTGCTGCTGCTACAAAATGGAATTTCTTACCATTTAAACCAGGTCTTGTGGGTGGGCACTGCATAGGTGTAGATCCATATTACTTAGCACAAAGAGCTCAGGAATTTGGATATCATCCCGAAATAATTCTAGCAGGAAGACGTTTGAATGACAGTATGGGAGAATATGTAGCTTCTCAAATCGTGAAGTTAATGATTAAAAAAGGAATTTCGGTTAATGGAGCAAATTTGTTAATGCTTGGAATTACTTTTAAAGAAAATTGTCCTGATGTTCGTAATACCAAAATTGTAGACGTTGTAAAAGCATTAAAAGAATACGGAATTGTAGTAACAATTTTCGATCCGTTAGCTAATGCAAATGATGTAAAAAAAGAATATAATTTAATAACAATTAACAGTATTCCCGATAATACATTTGACGCCATTGTTCTGGGAGTTTCTCACAAGGAGTGTTTAGAATTAAATTTCTCAGAGTTGCAAAAAGAAAATAGTTTATTATACGATGTAAAAGGAGTTTTGGGAACCATAGCTGATAATAGACTTTAAATTTTATTAAATTATGAAAGTAGGAATAACTTTTAGTGCTTTTGATTTATTGCATGCTGGACATATTAAGATGTTAGAAGAAGCAAAAAGAGAATGTGATTATTTAATAGTTGGCTTGCAAACAGACCCAACACTTGATCGTCCTGAAAAAAATAGTCCTTCTCAAACAGTGGTGGAAAGGTATATACAATTAAAAGGCTGCAAGTTTGTAGATGAAATTGTCCCTTATGCAACAGAACAAGATTTAGAAGATATTTTGAGATCTTTTAAAATAGATGTAAGAATCATTGGAGATGAATATAGAGAGAAAAACTTTACTGGCCGTGATTACTGTGAACAGAAAGGGATAACGCTATATTTTAATGTTAGAGATCATCGATTTTCAAGTAGCAATCTTAGAAAAGAAGTTGCTGAAAAACAATTAAAAAAAATATAATATGTCAATAACTCACGTTATTTTAACGGGTGGTGTAGGAAGCAGGTTATGGCCTCTTTCTAGAAAAAGTCAGCCAAAACAATATTTAGAGATATTTGAAAATAAATCTTTATTCGAAATGACGGTTGAACGCAATAATCATTTAGCAGATAAAGTGATGGTTGTTGGCAACGTTGATAATCATCATTTAAGCGGAAAAGTGATGGATAAAACTAAAACGTCTTATCTAAATATTGTAGAAGCTACACCTAGAAATACTGCAGCGGCAATTGCGTTTGCAGCTTTTGCATCTAATCCTGATGATATCTTAATTATAACTCCCTCTGATCATATAATTGATAAAATGGATGATTATAATAATGCTATCCAAGAAGCTGTTTTAAAAGCTAAGGAAGGTTATATCGTAACATTTGGAATTATTCCAACTAAGCCAGAAACTGGATATGGATATATCGAGTCAAAAGGTGATAAAGTAATTTCGTTCCGTGAAAAGCCAAATGAAACTACTGCTAAAGAATTTATTGCAAGAGGCAACTTTTTGTGGAACAGCGGCATGTTTTGTTTTAAAGCAGGAGTTCTTTTAGAAGAGTTGAAACAATTTCAACCAGATGTTTATGAAAAATCTAAAGAAGTTTGGGAAGCATCCAAAGAGGGATTCTTGGATTTAGATTTATCAATGCAAATTCCGTCAATCAGTATTGATTATGCTGTTATGGAAAGAAGTAAAAAAATTAAAGTTGTACCAGCTTCTTTTTCATGGTCAGATTTAGGTTCTTTTGAATCAGTTTATGAGTATTTAGTTTCAAAAGGGCATCCAATAGACAAAAACGGAAATATGGTAATTGGTTCAGGAAAGCACACCACGTTTTTAGGATTAAAAAACACTATTTTTGTATATACAGATACAGCAAATTTAATTTTGCAGAAAGAAAACTCACAAGATGTAAAAGACATTTACAGTGAGTTGGAAAGAATAAATTCAGATTTATTAAATTAATCAAATGAAAAAAATTCTAATTACTGGCGGTGCTGGTTTTATTGGTTCTCACGTAGTAAGACGTTTTGTAAATAAATATCCGGAGTATCAGATATTTAATCTGGATGCTCTGACTTATGCTGGGAATCTTGAGAATATAAAAGATATAGAAGATAAATCTAACTACACTTTTGTGAAAGGTGATATTGTTGACGAAGTTTTTATCAATAAACTTTTTGCACAACATAATTTCGATGGAGTTTTGCACTTGGCGGCAGAATCTCATGTAGATCGTTCTATCGAAGATCCGCTTGCATTTGTAAAAACAAATGTCATAGGAACAATGAACTTGTTAAATGCTGCAAAAAATCAATGGAAAGGAGATTTTGAAGCAAAGAGATTTTATCATATTAGTACAGATGAAGTTTATGGCTCTTTGGGTGCTGAGGGTTTGTTTACAGAAACAACACCTTATGATCCAAACTCTCCTTATTCTGCATCAAAAGCTAGCTCTGATCATTTTGTTAGAGCTTATGGAGAAACTTATGGGTTACCTTATGTTTTAACAAACTGCTCAAACAATTACGGATCTTATCATTTTCCTGAAAAATTAATCCCGCTTTTTATAAATAACATTATAAATAACAAGCCTCTACCTGTTTATGGTGATGGTAATTATACACGCGATTGGTTATTTGTTGAAGATCATGCCATTGCTATAGATTTAGTTTTTCATGAAGGGAAGAATCACGAAACTTATAATATTGGAGGCTTTAACGAGTGGAAAAATATTGATTTGGTGAAGTTACTATGTGAAATAATGGATCAAAAATTAGGAAGAGATAAGGGTACTTCTCAAAATTTGATTACATACGTTAAAGACAGACCTGGTCATGATTTACGATATGCAATTGACGCTTCAAAAATAAATAAAGAATTGGGATGGAAGCCATCTGTTACTTTTGAAGAAGGTTTGGAAAAAACTATAAATTGGTATTTAAGTAATGAAGAGTGGCTGCAGAACGTAACATCTGGTTCTTATAAGGAATACTATGAAAAACAATATTCATAAAAAGACAATTTTAATTAAAACTTAGTTCTTTTAAGATTAATAAATATGAAAAAAATAATATACGTTCTTATTCTGGTTTTTACTTTCTTGTTCTCTTTTAATGGATATGCGCAAGATATTCTTAAATCGAAAGATTTAAGTACAATAAAAGTAGACTATTTGTCTGATGATGACTTGGCAAAAATAAGTGCACAGCTTAAAAGTAATAATACTTCAATTGATCAAGTAGAACCTATGGCACTTTCTAAAGGAATGAGTCAAACAGAATTTAATAAGCTGCGAATTAAACTTACTGAATTTGAGAAGAAAAATTCTAAAGGGGACGCCAAGGATAAAGATAATAAATCCAAAACAGGAAATAAGGATTCAGGAAGAAAGCAGGAAGAAATTAAAAATGAAAAAGTTAAAGATTCAGCTAATGCCTTAATTTTTGGATCAGAATTATTTGATAATCCTACACTAAATTTTGAACCAGATTTAAAATTGGCAACTCCAATGAACTATGTTTTAGGCCCTGGAGATGAATTGCAAGTGAGTGTATATGGAGTTCAGGAATATAATGCAAGCATACCTGTTAGCGTTGAAGGTAAAATTACAATTGATTATGTAGGACAAATTTCTGTGTCAGGGATGTCAATTGAAGCTGCTACTCAAAAAATTAAGGCAGCTATAGGAAGAGTTTATAGTACAGTTTCGTCTGGGCAATCTCAAGTAAGTGTAAGTTTAGGACGTATTCGTACTATTAAAATTACCGTTGTTGGAGGTAAACAGCCAGGTAACTACTCTATCTCTTCTCTAGCAACAGTTTATAATGCGTTGCATTTGGCTGGAGGACCTGGAAAAAATGGAAGTTACAGAAACATTGAATTAATACGAAATAATAAAGTTTATAGAAATATAGATATCTACCGCTTTTTAGTGAAAGGAGATCAGTCTGACAATGTCAGTTTAAAGGACAATGATGTAATCAGAATCCCTGCTTACAGTCAGAGAGTTACAGTTGAAGGAGAAGTCAAACGTCCAGGGATTTTTGAAATGAAAAGGGGAGAAAAATTCTCTGATCTATTGAATTTTGCATCCGGATTTAACGAATTTGCATATACTGCATCTGTAAATGTCTTGCAAAAAACAGGTAAAGAATTTAAGGTTCATGATATAAATGAAAGCGAATATAGTACTTATCAGCCACAATCTGGGGATGTCTTTAGAATTACAAAAATTTTAAATCGTTTCGAAAATCGTATCAAAATTGAGGGTGCAGTTTTCAGGCCAGATTACTATTCGTACAATGAAGGAATGAGAATTTCTGATCTTGTTACAAGAGCAGAAGGTTTAAAAGAAGACGCGTATACAAAAAGAGCTAGAATTATTCGTTTAAAAACAGATTTGACAACAGAAATTGTAAATGTAGATTTAAGTGCAGCTCTATCTGGGGATTTAAGTGCCGATCTTGAATTGAAAAGAGAAGATATTGTAACTGTTTATTCTATTTTAGATTTTAGAGAAGAATATAAAGTGACAATTGATGGAGAAGTAAAAAATCCTGGTGAATATGAATATTTTGATAATCTAACCCTTAACGATTTAGTAGTTCAGGTTGGAGGACTAACAGGTTCAGCTTCTAAAAGAGTTGAGATTGCCAGGATGGTTAAGTCGGATGAAATTGATGATGCTAATCCTAAAAGAATTGAGTTAGTTGAGCTTGAAATTACAGCAGACAATAATGAGCAAATTAAAAATTTTGTTTTAAAACCATTCGATGTCATTAATATTCGGAGAATGGCTGTTTATGAAAAACCAGAAATGGTTACTGTTAGTGGTGCTGTCGGATATCCAGGTAAATATGTTTTGGCAAATAAAAAAGAGACGGTTTACAATGTGGTAATGAGAGCAGGAGGATTGACATCTATTGCAAATTTAGATGGAATGAAAATCAAGAGACCAATTAAACAAGAACAAATTGAAAAGTTAGAAAGTATAGATTTGAATTTATCTAAAAATGATACCTTAAAAGATAAATTGACTAAAAAGTTAAAAGAAGAATTAAAGTTTGCTACAATTCCAGTTAATTGGGAAAAAATAGTTAAAGATAAAAATCATTTTTCAAATGTGACTTTATTTCCTGGAGATGAAATTGAAGTTGCAGTTTACAATGAAGGTGTAAAAGTAACAGGTAATGTATTGTTGACTTCCGAAATTCCATATAGGAGTGGAAAAGGATTTAAATACTATATAAACTCTGTTGGTGGTGTTGATAATAAAGGATGGAAAAGAAAGGCTTATATAATTTATCCAAATGGTAAAGCAGCTGTTACGGGATCATTTTTGTTTTTTAGATCTTATCCAAAAGTATTACCAGATTCACAGATTGTTGTTCCAGAAAAACCAGATAGAAAAAAAATGAGTACAGGAGAATGGGTTGGAATCGGTAGTGTAATTTCGAGTTTAGCTTTATTAATTGTAACTGCTTTTAAATAACTAATCTATTTAATGGAAAAAAGTATTAAAGAAAACGATGGAATTTCGTTTAAAGAATTAATTCAAAAAATTAGAGAATGGTCTGGGTTTTTGCTTTCCAAATGGAAGATAATTATTTTGTCTGGAATGATAGGTGGAGGATTAGGACTTACATATTCATTTTTAAAAAAGCCTATTTATACTGCAACATTGTCTTTTGCATTAGAGGATGAGAAATCTGGAGGAGGTGGTTTAGGAAGCGCCTTAGGTTTAGCAAGTTCTTTTGGTTTAGATTTAGGTGGAAGTGGCGGTGGTATATTTACTGGCTCTAATTTGACTGAATTATTTAAATCAAGAGTAATGGTTGAGAAAACCCTACTATCTCCAGTTAGATTAGATGGAAAAGAAATTTCAATAGCTGAGATGTATATTAAAAACAATAAATGGAGAGAATATTGGTCTAATAATCCATCACTAAATGAAATTCAGTTTTTGCCAAATGCTAATCGTAAAAACTTTACAAGAATACAAGATAGTATATTAGGCAGTATCTATAATCAACTATCTAAATCAAGTTTATCAGTTTTACAAAAAGATAAAAAAGCATCAATTATTAGTGTTGATGTCGCGTCTGAAAACGAGTTATTTTCCAAAGTTTTTTGTGAAGCATTAGCTAAAGAAGTGGGGAAATTCTATGTAACTACTAAAAGTAAAAAAGCTAGAATAAATATGGATATTTTAGAACATCAAGTTGATTCAATACGTAGGGAACTTAATGGTGCGATTACTGGAGTTGCAATCGCTAATGATAACACTTTTAATCTAAATCCAGCACTGAATGTACGTAGAACACCATCGGCCAGAAGACAGGTTGATGTTCAAGCTAATACTGCAATCTTAACAGAATTAGTTAAGCAAGCCGAACTTGCAAAGGTTACTTTACGAAAAGAAACTCCATTAATTCAGGTAGTTGATAGACCAATTTTGCCATTAGCTAAAGAAAAGTTCGGAAAATTAAAGGGCATTATATTGGGAGGTATTTTGGCAGGTTTTTTAACCGTTTTTTTTCTTGTAATTCGAAGAATTCTTAACGAGATGGTTTAATTATTTCTTTTTAACAGTGATAAAATAAAGTTAGATATTTTGAAAAGGAATACAAGTTTACTATTTCTAATAAGAATTGTAAAATTATTAGTTGGAGTTCTAAATTTATCACTTACAGCAAAATATTTTGGTGTAAGTTTGGATAAAGATGTATGGTTATTAGCTTTATCTGTTGTTTTATTTTTGGACATGGCAATTTGGGGACCAATAAATGAAACTTTTAGATCCAAATTCATTTTTTTGCGCGGTGAAAGCGGAGAAATTGAGGCGTTAAGGAAAACAAAATCAATGCTTTTTTTTACTGTACTAATATCTATCGGATTAGTATGCTTCATTTTTGTTTATCCTCAGTTTTTAGCGAATATTATTGCTCCAACATATTCGGGAATGCATTATGAGAGGTTAATAAAAATGATTATAATAGCTGCGCCGATATTGTTGATTACACAACTTTCAGCGATAGCTACAAGTTTATTAAATGCATATGAATCTTTTTTTGTGCCAGAAATAACGGGATTTATTACTTCAATTATAAATTTAGTTTTACTTGTTTTTCTAGCTCCTTATATCGGGATATATTCTTTGGTTTTATCATATTACATTGGAGCAATACTTTTACTTATTTTATTACTCTTCCAAATAAAAAAATTAAATATTTTAATTTTTTCATATTCAGTTATAAAAGTTAAAGATTTTAAAATCTTTATTATTTTTGCACTTCCTTTTTTCTTACCTTATTCTTTCGGTCAAATATCTGCTGTTTTAGAAAAAACATTAGTTAGTACTTTAGGAATTGGATATGTATCTGTACTTGATTATTCGCGAAAATTTACAGATATTTTCACAAGTGTATTAACTAGTGTTTTGGTAACAATGTTGGTTCCTGTATTATCTTCAAAATATATTGATAAAAAACCTAGAGAATTTACATCAAATTTTATGGAAATACTACAATTAGGTCTACTGTTATTATCTTTTGTAATTCCAATATTTACTTCATGCTCAATGTCTATTGTTTATATTTTTTTTAATAAAGGAAAAATTCCGAGTAATATGCTGTTTCAAATTAGTGAATTAACAATCTATTATAGTTGGAGTATACTTGCTGTTTTTATTTATGTAATTTTTGGAATGGCTCTTTTATCCTCAAATCGTAGTAAAAAATATGCTTTTTTAGGTGTATTTGCACAAATTATCTCTATTGTAATAAACTTAGTATTTATTTCAACTGTGGGGATTTATATATTTCCAATATCCCTTTTTATTTCTCATATAATTGCAGGAATAGTCATGTCATTGTATTTTCCTTACAAAACTAAAAAAATTATTAGATCATTTTGTAAATACATGTTCATATTAATCATTAGCACTGTAACAATATTTTTTGTTAGCAAATACTTTAATGGAAATATTAATCCTTACGTACAAATTTTCAATATATCAGTATTAACTGGTGTAATTATAACAATATTTGCTTATGTTTTTAATTTAGAGGAAAAAGAAATAATTTATAAATATTATTCAAAATTAAAGAATAAATGCTTAAATTCTTAACGATCTTCCCTAAGACTTCCAATGTTCATTTAATAAAAGATGTCGGAATGATTCCTTATGTGCTCCATAAAGAATATGGTTACGATTCCTCTCTTATTAGCTTTGAAAATGGACGTTATCCATATGTAGAAACTGATGTTAAAGGATTAAAACACCTTTTTATTACTAGGAAATTTAATAATGAAATAATTGATGTATGCTGGTATATATTATTAAATTTTAGAAAATATGATATTGTCCAATGCTATCATATTTCGAAAGAGAGTATAATATATTTATTGTTTTTTAAATTTTTAAAACTTATTACATTTTCTAAGAATGTTACATACTTAAAGTTTGATGCTAATGATTCTATAAAAAATGCTGGATTAAGTAAAAAATTAATTTATATTTTGAAAAAGATCAATATTTTAAGCGTCGAAACCAAGACATTATATAAATATTTAAATTCTAAAAATTTATTTAATGGGAAATTAAATTATATTCCAAATGGATATTATAATTCTAAAAACAAAGTCAAATTTAGTTCCAAGGAAAATATAATTTTAACGGTTGGCAGAATTGGCAGTAAAGAAAAAAATAATGAAGTTTTATTAAATTCATTTAAAGATTTTGCAAAAGAGAATGAAGACTGGAAACTAGAATTAGTAGGACCTATTGATAATGGATTTAATCAGTACATCAATCATTATTTTAAGGAAAATCCAGATTTAATTTCTAGAGTTATATTTACTGGTAATATTACCGATAGAGGCTTATTGCAAGCAAAATATGATAAAGCAAAAATATTTGCATTGACTTCTCCTATGGAAGCTTTTCCTCTTGTTTTTTTAGAAGCTATAAAATCTGGTTGTACTTTAATTTGTCCTAATTTTTCATCCGCAATTGATGTTACTTCTGATGGGGAATTAGGAGTATTATTCAAGGTAGGTAATTACGATTCTCTAACTATACAAATTACAGAAATGGCGAATAATTCGGCAAAACTTGAGTACAACTGCGAAAAAATACAGGATTACGCATATGATAATTTTTATTGGAAGAAAATTTGTGGCAACCTGAATGAAATTATTTTACGAGAGCTAAACTAAAATTGTTTGAATTATAATATAAAATAAAGCTAATCTTTATTTGTCTCACTAATTAGATTACTATAGTTTAAAGCAACTTACGTTAAAAAATATGATTAAGTACTTAAAATTAATAAATCTTCTTCGAGTAGAATTTATCTGGAATTTGAAAAGAAGAATGCAAATGGTAGAATGGAGATTAAATAATAAACATAATTCTACGACCATTTCGCTAAATGTTAAAAATTCTAAAATAATAACTGTTGGAAAGCACTCTTACGGTGAAATTATTACTGAATCGTTTGAGAATAAGAGTGAGCAGTTATCTATCGGTAACTTTGTAAGCATTGCTTCTAATGTTGTGTTTATATTGGGGGGAAATCATAAGATAAATACATTTACAACTTATCCATTAAAAGCGCATTTTTTAGAAGATTTTTCAGAAGATGATGCGGGAACTAAGGGACCAATTAAAGTCGAGGATGAAGTGTGGATTGGCAATAATGTACTTGTTCTGTCTGGTGTAACATTAGGGAAAGGCTCTATAATTGCAGCAGGAAGTGTTGTAACCAAAGATGTTATGCCATTTTCAATTGTGGGTGGAAATCCTGCTAAATTTATAAAATGGAGAATATCAGAAAATTTAATACAAGAAAGAGTTGCAATTGATTTGGAAAAGATTGGTTTAGAAGCGATACTTAAAAATGTTGAATTATTTTATACTCCCCTAGACCAATATATAATTAATTTAATTAAAAAAGATATTTAATGGTTTCTATAATCATAGTAAACTATAATACTAGAGAGATAACATTCAATTGTATTCAATCTATATTTGAACATACTCAACTAGTTGAATTTGAAGTTATTGTTGTTGACAATGCTTCGTCTGATGGGTCACGAGAATATATAAAAACAAACTTCCCAACGGTTAAAGTAATTTCTTCTAAAGAAAATGTTGGGTTTGGAAGAGCTAATAATTTGGGTGCTAAATACGCAAAAGGAGATTTTTTGTTTCTGTTGAATTCTGATACTATATTAATTGAAAATTCAATCCAAAAATTCATTTCATTTTTCACTGAAAATGAAAAAAAATTAAATATTGGAGTTTTAGGTACTTTATTAGTTGACGAGAAACTTGAACATAATGGCTTTGGAAATAGTTTCCCAACTTGTGATAAAGAAAATAGAAAAAATTGGAGAAAAATCCCCTTTTTAAGATCTTTTCTCTTAGATCCAATTGCTAAAACATATGATTTTGAAAAAGAATATTTTGAGATTGACTATGTGATAGGCGCAGATATGTTTATAAGAAAAGAACTTTTTGATAAAATGAATGGTTTTTCTGAAGATTTTTTTATGTACTATGAAGAATCGGATTTACAGAAACGAATTTCTAATTTAGGTTACAGACAGTATGTCTTTACGAATACAAAAATTATTCACCTTGAAGAAGTAAGCGGTAAAGTAATAGAGAATTATTCTAACAGAAAAAGAATTATAACGCACCAAAGTAGAGTAGTGTATTTGAAGAAAAATGATTTAAAGAATTTTTATAAATATGTTATATCTGATTTTCTCTTTTTGAGTTTAAACTTTTTAAATTTAAAGTATACAATGAGTGAAAATTTAAAATATTTTAAAGAAGTAGCAAAAAAATATTAATTATAAAAAAGTATGAATATTTTAGTATTTGGAGCAACAGGTTTTATTGGAAAAAATTTAATCTCTTTTCTATCTCAGAGTCATCAAATAGAAGTTGCGAAAATTGACGATGAGGATGTGGCATTGAAAAATAAAATAAGTAGTGCAGATGTTATCGTAAACGCTTCAGGTGTTTCTAGATCTAACTGTGAAAACGATTTCTTTTTATATAATATTTACCATTCTCAGCGAATCTTTTCTTTCATAAATGAATTTGAAAATAAGATGTATATCTATTTTTCATCAATTCATTATTCATCAGATAGCATTTATGGAGTCAGTAAAAGATATAATGAGTTTTTATTGAATGAATTAGTATTCAAAGAAAAGAACTATTTTTTATGTTTAAGAATTCCAAGCATATTTGGACCAGGAATGAAGCCTAATTATGTTTCAGTTGTGGCTACTTTCTGCAATAATATAGTCAATAAGTTAAAAAGCAATATTGTTGATGGAGACAAAGTTCTACAATTATTGTATGTCGATGATTTACTGCACACAATTAACAGTAAAATAGTAAATAGGACTAACAAAGGATTTGAAATGATTGAAGTGTTTTCTGAAACTGTGGAAATCACAGTTAACGATTTATTTGAAACTATAAAAAAAATTGAATTTAATTTTTCTGAAAATAACAAAGATAAATTTCTAAATAATTTATTTACTACATATAACTTTTATTTAAATAAAATATGAATACAAACTTTCTAAAAGATAAAACAATTACCATAACTGGGGGAACAGGATCATTTGGATCTACATTGTTAGATTTTTTAAGCAACAGTGAGGTTAAAAAAATAAAGATTGTTTCAAGAGATGAAACGAAACAAGATACTTTAAGGAAAAAATTTCCAAGTGATAAAGTTGAATTTATTATAGGTGATATTAAAGATCGAGATTCATTATTTGGTTCATTTGAAAATTCGGATTATGTTTTTCATGCAGCAGCTTTAAAATATGTACCTTCATGTGAGTTTTTCCCTTTCGAAGCTGTAAAAACAAACATTGTTGGGTCTAATAATGTATTAGAGGTAGCAAGATTAGGCGACGTAAAAAAAGTTGTAATGCTAAGTACAGATAAAGCAGTACAGCCGATAAACGCAATGGGTATGTCAAAAGCTATGATGGAAAAGTTAACTTTTACATATGGTTTAAATCACAAAAGTACTGTGAAGACTATTTACAATGTCACAAGATATGGTAATGTAATGGGATCCCGAGGATCAGTAATACCGTTATTCATTAAGTTACTTTTAAATGATGATGAATTGACGGTTACTGATATGAATATGACAAGATTTATGATGTCATTACAAGAATCAGTAAATCTAGTTTTATATGCTTTAGAACATGGTACTCAAGGTGAACTATTTGTTCAAAAAGCCCCCAGCGCTTCAATAGAATGTTTAATTAGCGCATTAGAGGTAATATTTAATAAAAAAGCTAGAATAAAGACTATAGGTTTTAGACATAGTGAAAAACTTCACGAAACTTTATTATCTTCAGAAGAAGCTACCAGATCATCAAGTCACGATAATTATTTTAGAGTACAGCCAGATTTAAGAGATTTAAATTATTCTAACAGTAATAATTTCCTAGGAAATTCATCTGTACTACCATTCGACTCTAGTAATACAAAAATTCTAAATACTGAAGAGTTAGTTGAACTATTATTAAAACAGGATTTCATACAGAAATATTTAAAATAATTAAAAATTACCTTAGTAATTTTTAATTTAATACTAATATTTTATATTGAAAATCTAATTTTACTATAAAGTATTTTAAAATTTGAAAATGAAGAAAATAATTATTATTGGATCCGATAGTAAATTTGGAATGGAAAGAAGTTACAAATCGGCATTAGAAAAATGTAACTTTGAGGTAGAAATAGTTGATTTTAAAAATCTGTGTAACTCCTTTATACCTATTAAAATTTTAAAACGAGTTGGGCTTTATATAGATATTTTACCTTCAACTATACGCGGAAATCATGCTATATCGAAAAAGATATTTACAGAAAGGCCTCATGCTATTATTGTATTTACAAGTGTGTTAATATATCCTGGGACAATTGAATACTTTAAAATTTTTTGTAATAATGTTTCCTTTTATTGGCCAGATTCAATAGTCAATATGTCTAACGGTGTTTTTTCAAATTTAAAATATTATCATAATATTTATACACATTCTGAAAAAAACGTCGAGATTTTTGCAAGTCATGGTGTAGGCGCAAAGTGGTTGCCTTTTGCAGGCGATACACTTCTAACTCAAAATTATGTTGCAAATTCGCATAAAGAAACTGAATACGATTTTTCTTTTGTAGGTGCTTATAGGCCAGAGCGTTACGAGGCTGTGAATGAGTTGATGAAGAATTTCACAAACAGCAAATTTTTAATTGTTGGTCTTGGATGGGAAAAATTACCATTTCATAATAAAAAGAATCTTGAGATTGTGAGCAAAATGGTAGAGTTAAATGAGTTTTTAAATTATACTGCAAAAAGTAAGATTGCGTTAAATGCAATTGATCACTTAAACTATCCATCTTCAAATTTAAGATTTTTTGAAATTGCTCTTTCGTCAATTCCTCAAATTTCAACTGTTGTTCCAGAATTTAAAAATAAATTTGTAGATAAAGAACATGTTTATTACTACAGAAGTTTGCAAGAATTAGTAGAAATTGCAAATTTTATTTTAAAAAATTACGATGAAGCACTAAGTAGTGCAAATAAATTTAGAGAAGCAATTGATTTGGATGACAATTATATTTCAAGAGCTAAATTTTTAGTTAATGATTTTGTTGATGATGCAAACTAAAAAATATTATAGTTTACTATATGATATTTACTTTTTCTAATTCTTACAAATTTAAAATCTCTTAACAACTTGTTTTGGCTATATATATATGTACTTTTTTATTGTTTAGTATATTTGCTTATTTTGAAGTAAGAATAGATTTGACTGATTACAATAAGAAAATATTGTATTCCATAATTTTTATTTTTTTAATATTTCAAGTTGGATTTAGGTGGGAAACAGGAACTGACTGGGTTCCTTATTATACGCATTTTTTAGCCGCAGGAGCATACGAGAAAATCTTTTTAGACGTTTTATTAGGTTTCGAAATTGGATATGGATATTTTGTCTATGTTATAAGGTCGTTTACAGATAGTTATACTTTTTTTTTAATTATTCATGCCTTAATTTATTATTTTTTAGTATTTAAGGCTAATAAACTATTAAGTCCTTATCCTGTAATTTCGATGTTTATATATTATACATCGACTATGGGAATATTAGGTTCTAATAGACAGT
Source organism: Flavobacterium johnsoniae (assembly GCF_001879205.1). Lineage (GTDB taxonomy): Bacteria > Bacteroidota > Bacteroidia > Flavobacteriales > Flavobacteriaceae > Flavobacterium > Flavobacterium johnsoniae_A. The sequence continues at coordinate 164,176 of NZ_MLFK01000002.1, read as the reverse complement.
TTAGCTTTGGCTATTTGTCTTTATTCATTAAAATTTATTTTAGAAGATAAAAACAGACTATTTTTTTTATACGTTTTCTTAGCATTTTTGTTTCATACTTCCGCACTATTTTTTCTTATATATTATTTTTTAAATAGAGATTTTAAAAGGTATTTTGTTGTTGGAGCGCTTGTATTAGCAATTATAATAGGGAAATCAAGCATCCCTACATATGCTTTCTCCAGTTTTGCAAATTTTTTAGGAGGAGCTTCTTCAGACAAAGCTGAAGGATATGTATTGAATCAGCTTTCTGAAACATCTTTGAGTTTAACAGGATTAATTAGACGATTACTGTTCTTTGTCTTGTTTCTAGTCAATTATGATTTCCTTGTTAAAAAATGGCAGTCTTATAGGCTAATATTTAATGGTTATGTATTTGGACTTTGTATCTATTTTCTTTTCAAAGATACATTCATAATTTTGGTAGGTAGAGGAGGTTTCTATTTTAATGTGATGGAGTGTTTTCTTTTGGCAAGCCAGTTATTGTTATTTAAGTACAAAAAAGAAAGAAGTTATATTTTACTTATTTTATTGATATATGCCTGTTTGATATTTTATCAATCCATTTCTGAATTTCCAATGTTGTTTTTACCATATAAAGGCATTTTTATTAATGAGTATTTTCCAAGAGAAGGCCTTTAATTTTATTTATAAAGTATTAATATTTATTATCATTTATGAACTCTTCAAAAAAACTTATAATATTTTCATTCGATTTTCCACCTTCTAATGGAGGAATAGCAAGACTTTGCCAAGAGATTGCGGTCGGAATGAAACCTTACTATAAGTCAATCCAAGTTTTGACACCAAAGAAAGAGGGTGTTAATCTTCCATACAATTTGAAAGAAGTGGAAGTTATTAAACTTCCTAAGAGACGTATTTTATGCGAGTTAAAAGCGATACAATATTTATCTAAAATAAAAAACAAGGATAATTATGATATTATATGTGGAACTTGGCATCCTGAAGCTATTTTATGTAAAGTTAGTGGCTTTAAAAATATATTTGTTTTAGCACATGGAGCAGAATTAACTAGTGGAAATTCTTCCTTTAGAAGAAATGTTTGGTTGCCTTTCTATGCAAAATTTATTTTAAACAATGTAAAACTAACAGTAGCTAATAGCAATTTTACTAAAAAATTAGTGAATAAAATTTCTGATTCTGCAAATTGTCAAGAGTTGCCTTTAGGTGTTAATAATGATTTTTTTAAGCCTTCTAATGTAGAAATCTCTAATGAAGTTTTGAAAATCTGTACCGTATCCAGAATTGAAGAATTTAAAGGTCATGATTTTGTTGCTAAGACACTGTTAAAATTGAATGAAAATTATAATGGTAAAATAATTTGGAACATTGCTGGTACGGGAGGATACTTGAGCAAATTAATTCAAAGAATAAATAATCTAGGGATTTCAAATTTAGTTACTTTTCACGGTTTTATAAAAGATGAGGATTTACCTAATTTTTATAATTCTAATGACTTATTTGTCTTATGTACTAGAGAAAATCATAAAGATATTAACGTAGAAGGATTTGGATTAGTTTTTTTAGAAGCTCAATCTTGCGGAATACCTGTTATTGGTACGACAACAGGAGGTATTTCGGATGCTGTTGAACAGAATAATGGCGGTTGGTTAATAGAACAAGATAATGAATCAGATTTGTATGATTTGATAAGCTCTTTATTAAATGATAGATCGATATTAAAAAATGAAGGACTACGAGCAAGAAAGAGGGTCGATGAAAAATGTACTTGGGAAATTTACTGTGAAAATTTATTTCAGATAATGCAATGAGAATAATTTTATATAAATTCTAAATTTTACTAACTAATAAAAATTATGACAATAGTGTACAAGCCTCTAGTTAGTATTATTATTCCAGTTTATAATGCTTCGAATACTATTTTAGCAACTCTAGAATCTGTAAAAAATCAAAGTTATAAAGAGTTTGAAGTAATAATTGTAAATGATGGAAGTAAGGATGATTCTCAGCTAATTATATCAGAATACATAGAAAGAAATGATCATCTTAATATTAAATATATTAGTCAGTTAAATCAAGGTGTTTCAAAGACTAGGAATGAAGGAATGAAACATGCAAAAGGAGATTATATAGCTCTTTTGGATAGTGATGACGAATGGTTGCCAAATAAATTAGAACGACAAATTGAAATTTTATTAGATAATCCTACTATTGACTTTTTGGGAGCAAATAGAAATGGAGAACATTTTAAGAAGTTTTTGAACATACACTTTCAATTGGTAACTAAGATTTCTGCAAAAAATTTACTTTATAAAATGTTTTTTATTACTCCAACTGTAATTTTTAAGAAAAATATTTTGAATGATGTTGGCTTTTTTGATGAATATCAAAATTTTAGCGAAGATGCAAATTATTTTATAAAAATTGCAATTAGCAAACAGTGTTATCTATTAAATGAGAGTCTTGTAATTACGGGTGGCGGTAAAACATTTTTTGAAGAGCGTGGACTATCTAGCAATCTTTGGGAAATGCAAAAAGGTGAATTTATAAATTTAAGGTATGCTTACAAATGTAAATTAATTGACTTGTTTGAATATGTTTTAATTTTTAATTTTTATTGCTTAAAATATGCTAGAAGAGTGCTATTGATAAAGAGAAGAAGTTTTATAAATAAGTTGAATTGGTAGTGTTATGCAAAAAAAATGGTCCAGTAATAAAATAAACAGATGAAAATTCTAATTATTATAACCGATTACGGTAGCTTTAATAATTTTTTAGCGGAACTTGCAGTAAGTCTAAGTACTGAAAATGAAGTTCATATTATTTGCTCAAGCTCAAATGTTATTAATATTATTGATAAATTTGATTATAAAAAATACAACTTAAACTTCCACAATGTTGAAATACCAAGATCTACATCTATTATAAAATTGATAAAAAGCGCTTTGTCAATAAGGCAAATAGTTAACAAAGTACAACCAAAATTAATTTACGCTCATTTCACTACGGGTATCTTTCCAACAGTTTTTTTTAAAAAAAGAGGTATAGAATATTGGGGAACTTTCCACGGATTGGGAATGAATGCCAGCAACGGTATTAGAAAAATAATGTTTTCAGTTGTTGAAGTATTTTGTTTTTTTAGATTAGATAAAATATTTCTTATAAATAATGAAGACTATAGATTTGTAAGCAAACTTTTTAATAGAAAAACATTTAAGTATAATTCTTGTGGTGTTGGATGTGATATTAATAAATTTGATCCGAATAAATTTACTAAAACTGATCAATTAAAATTAAAACAAAATTTAAGAATCGAGGATAAATTTGTAATTACTTATACTGGTAGATTTGTTGAGTTTAAAGGATTTGATTTAGTTTATTATAGTTTTGTTAAATTACAAGAAAAATTTCCTGGAAAATTCGTATTACTGTTAATAGGTGGCCGTGATCCTATACATTCAACGGGACTTAAGGATACAAATGAAATAGATTTATTGAGAAATGAAAACATTATTAATATTGGTTATACATCCGAGGTAGATAAATATTTATCCATTACAGATGTATTTTTATTTCCTAGTAAAAAAGAAGGTTTGCCCGTTTGCATAGTAGAAGCATTGGCAATGAGAATACCAGTTGTAACATTAGATGAACGAGGAAATTCAGATGTTGTGAAAGATAACTACAATGGGTATTTAATTAAATCGATTTCTAAGGAAAAAGACATTAATGAAATTGTCGAAAAAATAGAGTTTTTAAGTTTACAACCTGAAACCCGTAAGCGTTTTTTTTCTAATTCTTTATTAGATAGAGAAATATATTCTCGTTCTTTTTTTGTTCAAGAACAATTAAAGCTTGTTAATGATTTTAAAAATTGAATGAAATTTTATAATGTAAAATGAACAAAATAATAATAACAGGAACTTCAGGTTTTGTTGGGCAAAATTTATCGTCTTATTTATCAAATTTATATTTTTCAATAACATCTGTTTCACTAAGAAATTTAAATTGGAAATCTGAAATTAAGGGTGATGCAATTATCCATTTAGCGGGTAAAGCTCACGACTCAAAAAAAACAAGTGTTGTATCAGACTATTTTGAAATAAATACAAATTTAACGAAAGATTTATTTGATGCATTTTTGGGAAGTAGAATTAAAGTTTTCATTTATTTCAGTAGTGTAAAAGCTGTTGCTGATAAGGTTGAAGAAGTTTTATTTGAAGATGTTCATGCCAATCCTGAAACGCCATATGGACAATCTAAATGGTCTGCAGAAAAATATATTTTGTCAAAAGAAATTCCGGAAGGGAAAAGAGTTTTTATAATAAGACCGTGTATGATTCATGGCCCTGGAAATAAAGGAAATTTAAATCTACTTTTTAATCTAGTTAAAAAAGGAATTCCATATCCTTTAGGATCATTTCATAATGAAAGATCATTTTTAGGTATAGATAATCTTAATTTTTTAATTAAAGGAATTCTTGAAAATAAAGAAATTCCTTCTGGAGTCTATAATTTTGCTGATGATGAAGTATTGTCAACAAATGAACTGGTAAGGATTATTTCTACTGTCTTAAATAAGAGAGATCGATCAATTCCGATTCCCAAAGGAATTATTAATGGCATTGCAAAAGTTGGCGATTTAATTAAATTTCCTTTGAATTCTGAGACTGTTCAAAAGTTGACAGAAAATTATAGGGTTTCTAATCAAAAAATTAAAGATGCAATAGGGATTGATAAACTACCTAATACTGCCAAAGAAGGGTTAGAAAGAACAATTAAAAGCTTCGTAAATAAATAATGCAATACACTATATTAGGAATATTTTTAATGATCTTAATGTTACTTTATTTCCAAGTAGCTGATAGATTCAATATCATTGATAAACCAAATCTAAGAAGTTCACATACAGAGATTACGCTACGCGGAGGGGGAATCATTTTTTGGTTTTCGGCCTTGCTTTATTTTATTCAGCATATCCAAATTAATTATTTTTTCTTTACGGGAATTACTTTGGTTAGCTTGGTGAGTTTTTGGGATGATATTCAGAGCTTATCAAATAAAATCAGAATCTCAATTCATTTCATCGCAATAACTTTAATTTTTTATGATTTAAGTTTATTTACTTTAGTTCCAGTGTGGAGTGTGATTATTGCATATATCTTGGCTATTGGTCTAATTAATGCCTATAATTTCATGGACGGAATTAATGGTATTACTGGCTTGTATACAATTGTAGTAATGGGATCTTTATTGTATGTAAATACAAGAATCCAACTTTTTACAGACGGGTCCTTTATAAAGTATGCCATAATAGCAAGCTTAGTATTTTTGTTTTTCAATTACAGAAAAAAAGCAAAATGTTTTGCGGGAGATGTAGGAAGTATTGCTATTGCGTTTTGGATTATTTATTTGGTTTTAAAACTTATTTTGAATACAAATTCTTTAATCTGGCTTTTATTTTTAGCAGTTTACGGAGCTGATGCTGTTTGTACTATTTTGCATCGTTTATATCTAAAACAAAATATTTTCGAAGCGCACCGTTTACACCTTTACCAGATTTTAAGTAATGAGTATAAAATACAACACAGGCTTGTTTCGTTGTACTATGCTTTGGTTCAGATAGGAATTTCTTTTTTGGTGATATTCCTTTATCAAAAAGTGAATGATATAGTTTTGTTTGTTATTGTGATTGTTCCATTGATAATGATTTACTCATCAAAATTTTACTTGTTGAGTAAATATAATGTAAAAGCAAAAGCATGAATCCGAAAGTAATTCAAGGCGGAAGTTTTTCGGATCATAGAGGAAGTATTTCTTATGTAAATGATTTTGTATTTAAAGATATTGAGAGATTTTATATCATAAGTAATTCTGATGAAAATCCGATTAGGGCTTGGCAGGGTCATAAATTAGATGAAAAAAATTTTTATTGTTTGACAGGTTCTTTCAAAATTCATTTTGTAAAAATCGATAATTGGGAAAGCCCTTCAAAAAATTTGCCTATTGAAACTATCTTGGTTTCGGAATCAGACAGTAAAATTGTTCATATTCCAGCAGGATATGCAAATGCAATAGAATCTTTAGAATCAAATTCAAAGTTAATTTCGTTTTCAACATTACCACTTACAAAGGTTAGTGAAGATGATGTGCGATATGAAAGCAATTATTGGAAATTAAATGGATAATAAGAGAATTTATCTTTCATTACCCAGACAAAGTGGCTCTGAACAGGATTACATTCAACGTGCATTTGAAACCAACTGGATTACTTCAGGAGGTCCAAATGTAAAGGAGTTTGAGGATACTTTAGAGATGTATTTTGGAGAGAAATCATTTATTACAGCGTTAAATTCGGGAACATCTGCCATTCATTTGGCTTTAGTTGTATTGGGAATTAAAGCTGGAGATGAGGTTATTTGTCAAAGTATGACTTTTTCAGCTTCAGCAAATCCAATTTTATACCAAGGAGCTGTACCAGTTTTTGTAGACAGCGAAAAAGAAACTTGGAATATTTGCCCAGAATTTTTAGAAATAGCAATAGAGGATAGGATTAAAAAAGGTAAAAAGCCGAAAGCAATAATTGCAGTACATCTTTACGGAAATCCATATAAAATTGAGGAAGTGCATGCTGTTGCAGATAAATATGACATTCCAATAATAGAAGATAGTGCAGAAGCATTAGGAAGTTGTTATAAAGGTAAAAACTGCGGTGCATTTGGTACAATAGGAATTTTGTCTTTTAACGGAAATAAAATAATAACGACTTCAAGTGGAGGGGCATTAATATCAAATTCTAAATCTGTTAAAGAAAAAGCATTATTTTTTGCAACTCAGTCCAAAGACAAAGCAGTTCATTATCAGCATAGTGAGATTGGCTATAATTATAGAATGAGTAATGTCTGCGCAGGAATCGGTCTTGGTCAGATGGAGATTTTAGAAAAGAATATCCAAGAAAGAAGGGAAATAAATTCTTTTTATAAAGAAAGTTTTAAAAACATTAAAGAAGTTACTGTTTTTGAAAATTCGAATCAGGATTTTTTTTCGAATTGTTGGCTGACAACAATTTTAGTTGATTATCATAATGAAAAAGATATAAACAGGGAAAAATTAATAATGGCATTTGAAAACGAAAATATCGAATGTCGCCCGCTTTGGAAGCCAATGCACTTACAGCCTATTTTTGAAGAATATCCCTATTATGGTAAAAATATTGCTGAGAGTTTATTTGAAAAAGGTTTATGTCTTCCATCGGGAAATCTATCTTTAGAGGATAAAAAAAGAATAAAACAAGTAGTGGAAAACTTCTTTGTATAATAAAATTAGGAGCGAAATTAAACATGAAGATTGAAGAAACATTTATAAAAGATTTAGTTATTGTTGAGCCAACAGTTTTTGGTGATGAAAGAGGCTATTTTTTTGAGTCATATAGTAAAACTAAATTTGAAGATTTAGGTATTAATATAGAATTTGTTCAGGACAATCAGTCTTTTTCTAAAAAAGGTACACTGAGAGGTTTACATTATCAAAATCCGCCATTTGCACAAACGAAATTAGTGCGTGTTTTAGAAGGAGAAATTATTGATGTTGCAGTTGATTTGAGAAAAGATTCTCCTACTTATGGGAAATCATTTAGTGTTTTATTATCTGCTGAGAATAAAAAGCAATTATTAGTTCCACAAGGTTTCGCTCATGGATTTTCGGTTATCAGCGAAACGGCATCTGTTATGTACAAATGCGATCAGTTTTATAATAAAGCTTCAGAAGGCGGAATTAAATATGATGATCCTTCTTTAAATATTGATTGGGGTTTGGATTTAAATGATGCAATCGTTTCAGAAAAAGATCAGGTTCTTCCATTTATTGAGAATTGTAATAGTTTGTTTTAATGAGAAAAATACTTGTTACAGGAGCAAATGGGCAGCTCGGTTCTGAGCTTGCAGTTTTGTCAAAATCGTATCCTGAATTTGAATGGATTTTTGCAGACAGAACAAAAATAACTTTGGATAATCTAGAGTTATTGAAAGTTCAGTTAGAAGAAATTAAACCTGATATTATATTTAATTGTGGAGCTTATACAGCAGTTGATAAAGCTGAAACTGAAAAAGAACTTGCGTTTACAATCAATCATCTTGCTGTAGCAATAATCGCTAATTATTCATTTGAAAATAATATAAAACTAATTCATGTCTCTACAGATTATGTGTTTGATGGATCTTCTTCCGTTGCTTTAAATGAAAATGCTGATACAAATCCGATAAATGTATATGGAGAAAGTAAATTGGCGGGTGAATTAGCTTGTTTGAAAGAAAATCCAAATTCAATTATTATTAGAACCTCTTGGGTTTATAGCAAATTTGGAAACAATTTTGTCAAAACAATGCAGCGATTGATGCAGGAGCGAGATGAAATTAATGTAGTAAATGATCAGATTGGATCGCCCACATATGCCGCAGATTTGGCTCAGGCAATGATTGAGATTCTGAAATTTTCTAAATGGATTCCAGGTATTTATAATTATTCAAACGAGGGAGAAATTAGCTGGTATGAATTTGCACTTTCTATAAAAGAATTAGGAAGATATAATTGCAAAGTTGGCGGTATACCATCAGCTTCCTATCCAACTCCGGCAAAGCGTCCTGAATTTTCATTGTTAGATAAGAAAAAAATAAAAATATCTTATAATTTAGATATACCTGACTATAAGAAAAGTTTAAAAAATATGTTTATATAAAAATCTCCGAATTTAAATTTCAGACATATTTGTTTAAGAAATTTAAATCTAAGATCTAAAATTAAGATTTATGAAAGGAATTATTTTAGCCGGAGGTTCTGGTACGAGATTACATCCGTTAACTTTGGCAATGAGTAAACAAATGATGCCAGTTTATGATAAACCAATGATTTATTATCCGTTATCAACCTTAATGATGGCAGGTATCAATGAAATATTAATTATCTCTACTCCACATGACTTACCTAATTTTAAAAAATTATTAGGAGACGGATCTTCTTTAGGTTGTAAATTTAGTTATGCGGAGCAGGCAATTCCAAATGGTTTAGCACAAGCATTCGTAATAGGTGAGGAATTTATTGGTAATGATGATGTTGCATTAATACTTGGAGATAACATTTTTTTTGGGTCTAATATGCGAGAATTATTAAAAGCTAATACAAAGCCAAATGGAGGTGTAGTTTTTGCTTACCATGTTTCTGATCCGGAACGTTATGGTGTTGTTGAATTTGATGATAACCTAAATGCAATTTCTATTGAAGAAAAGCCTGAAGAACCAAAATCTAATTTTGCAGTACCGGGATTATATTTTTATGATAACTCCGTTGTTGAAATTGCAAAAAATATTAAACCTAGTTCTCGTGGGGAATATGAAATTACTGATGTCAATAAGGTATATTTAGAAAGAAAAATTTTAAAAGTTGGAATTCTAAGCAGAGGTACAGCATGGTTAGACACAGGGACTTTTAATAGTTTAATGCAAGCGGGCCAGTTTGTCCAGGTTCTAGAAGAAAGGCAGGGTTTAAAAGTAGGTTGTATTGAAGAAATAGCTTGGAGACAAGGATTTATTAATGATGAACAATTGGAAAATTTGGCATTACCTTTAGTTAAATCTGGTTATGGGACATATTTAATAGAATTTTTAAAACAAAAGAGAAAAGGATCCAAAGTTTAATTTTCATATGAAATAAATTTTTAAACCTTTAATTTGTATTTTTGTAAGACAGACTAAGTTTACAAAACTAAATCAAACCAAATTGGATACAGATAATCAAACCAAAATATCGTCTCTATTATATAATTCCTTGTCGCCAAGGAATTTAAGGGCAAATATTAATAACCTTAGTTATTTGCCTAGATGGATCATTGTGGCAATTGACGTGATGGTTTTAATTTTTTCATTTACTTTCACCTATATGCTTTTCGAAGGGACAGCATTAGGATATATTGTTACTTCGCATCAATTCTATTACGTGGCAAGTTTACTTTTTGTAAACATATTTTTCTTTTGGCTATTTAGAACCTATTCAGGAATTATTAGGCATTCATCTTATATTGATGCTATAAAACTGCTGTTTTCTCAAATGTCAGTTTTAGTTTTTTTCTTGTTTTTTAATTTAGTTTTTGAATTATATACTGGGCATAAAGCATTTTTAAACACTGCGCTTTTTATTAATCTTGTTTTGTCATTTTGTGGTTTGTTCCTATATCGAGTGATTGTAAAGCAGACTTTTGAAATGTATTTTTCAGAAAAAACCAACTCAAAATTAATTCGTACTGTAATTTACGGAACAGATGCAAATGCAATTTCTGTTGCAAATGCTTTAAAATTTGAAACTCCATCTCGTTTTAAAATTGTTGGTTTTGTAGATAAAAATAATCAAAATGCATCTAAGCGTATGTTAGATTTGCCAATTTTGATTTTGCGAAAAAAACTTCCTGCTTTAATGCGTTCAGTTGCCGCAGAAGGTGTTATTATTGCTGACAAGAGTTTGACAAAAGATGAACAATTAATCATCGTTGATCAATGTCTTGAATTTAATTATAGAGTTTATACAGTTCCTTTAATTTCAGATTGGGAGAATCAAAAAGAGATTTCTCAAAAAGTAAAGAATATACAGATTGAAGATTTATTAGAAAGAAAACCTATCGTTTTAGATAGTAAATCTATTTCGAAGCAGTTAAAAGATAAAACAGTCCTCATTACAGGTGCTGCTGGTTCCATTGGAAGTGAAATAGTAAGACAGGTTCTTGGTTTTAATCCAAAAACGGTTATTATTTTAGATCATGCCGAAACTCCATTACATAATTTATGTCTGGAAACTCTTAGTATGAATTGTACAGCTAAAATTGTAGCTGTAATTGCCGATGTTAAAAGTAAAAAAGCTTTAGAAAAAGTTTTTAAAAATTATAATCCGCATGTTGTTTATCACGCAGCAGCTTACAAGCATGTTCCATTAATGGAAGAAAATCCTTCACAGGCTATTTTAACAAATATTAAAGGAACAAAAAATCTAGCCGATTTATCTTGTAAATACCATGTCAAAAAATTTGTAATGGTATCAACTGATAAAGCTGTGAACCCAAGTAATGTTATGGGAGCCAGTAAAAGGATAGCTGAAAAATACGTGCAGTCTTTATCTTTGAAAAATCAAAAGGAAAATATTCCAGGTGTAACGAAATTCATTACAACTCGTTTCGGAAATGTTTTAGGTTCGAATGGATCTGTAGTACCTTTGTTTACCAAACAAATTGCAGAAGGCGGACCAGTTACAATTACGCATCAGGATATCATTAGGTACTTTATGACTATCCCGGAAGCCTGTCAATTGGTATTAGAAGCTGGAGCAATGGGTAATGGTGGTGAAATCTATATTTTTGATATGGGTAAACCAGTTAGAATAATTGATTTGGCTAAGAAAATGATCAAACTTGCTGGGTTTATTCCAGACAAGGAGATTAAAATAAAGATTGTAGGTTTGAGACCTGGTGAAAAATTATACGAAGAATTGCTAAATGATACTTCTAAAACGTTACCTACTTATCATAATAAAATTATGATTGCTCAGGAAATTCAAGATGAATATGAAGATTTACATATTGATATTGATGAGTTAATTGGAATTGCAGACTTTTATGAAAATGATGATATTGTCGCAAAAATGAAGAAAATAGTGCCTGAATTTAAAAGTATGAATTCTGCTTTTGAAATTTTAGACAAATAGATTTTTAAAGTGACATAAAAACTTATTATTGACTAAAAGGTGTTTTTTTTATAAAACGCCTTTTTGCATTTTAGGAATTTAGTAAGAGGGTAAAAATCCTGTTAATTTCTGATTTTAGGTTGTTTTTCAGTCTTTTAGATTTATAAAAATACATTTATAAAAATTTTAATGAACAATACAAATACCTCGAGTGACTGGCTATTCGAAATAAGACCAAAAAATAAATTTTTATCACTTAATCTCAAAGAGATTTGGCAGTATAGAGATCTGTTAATGTTATTTGTAAAAAGGGACGTAATTACAGTATATAAGCAAACGATTTTAGGACCACTTTGGTACTTAATACAGCCATTATTTACTTCTGTAACTTTTACTATAATATTTAATAATGTTGCTGGAATTAAAACAGGTACTGTTCCACCTTTTCTTTTTAATTTGGCTGGTATTACAGTTTGGAACTATTTTACTGCTTGTCTTACTGGAACTTCTGATACTTTTAGGGCAAATGCAAGTATCTTCGGAAAAGTTTATTTTCCAAGAATCATTACACCTCTCGCAGTTGTAATTTCTAACTTAATTAAGTTTGGAATACAATTTTTGATATTTATTGCATTCTACATTTTTTATTATTTCAGCGGTTATGATTTAAGTTTGAACGGATCTGTGTTATTTTTCCCCATCTTGATAATCATAATGGGGATTTTAGGACTAGGACTCGGAATGTTAATTTCATCAATGGTAACTAAATACCGTGATTTAAATAATTTAATTGGATTTGGAATACAATTACTGATGTATTTATCAGCAGTTATGTATCCAATGGAATTGGTTAAAAGTAAATTGCCTTCTTACGGATGGATTGTAGAATATAATCCACTTGCCTATATCATTGAAACATCGAGATATATGCTTTTAGATATTGGAGAAATTTCAATTTTAGGATTAACTTATACTATTGGATTAACAATTACTATTTTTTTTATAGGACTATTAATTTTTAATAAAACAGAAAAAAGTTTCATCGATACTGTATAAAACTAATTTAACTATCACTTTTTTTATCTCAAATCTATTTTTAAGTTGAAAGACATTATTTTAAAAGCCGAAAATATCTCTAAACAATATCGTTTAGGCCAAGTAGGAACCGGAACTTTGAGCCATGATTTAAATCGTTGGTGGCATCAAATTCGTGGTAAAGAGAATCCGTATTTAAAAATTGGTGATACAAATGACCGCTCTACTAAAGGAACTTCTGATTATGTGTGGGCATTACAGGATATTAATTTTGAAGTTCAACGTGGGGAAGTTTTGGGTATAATTGGTAAGAATGGTGCTGGAAAGTCGACACTTCTAAAAATACTTTCAAAAGTTACGGCTCCAACAACCGGAATAATAAAGTCTCGTGGGAGAATAGCATCTTTATTGGAAGTAGGAACTGGTTTTAATGGTGAAATGACTGGTCGGGAAAATATCTTTTTAAACGGTGCCATTCTAGGAATGACCAAAAAGGAAATATCTTCAAAGCTTGATGAAATTATTGAATTTTCCGGATGTGAACGTTATATTGACACTCCTGTAAAAAGATATAGCTCTGGAATGACTGTTCGACTGGCTTTTGCTGTTGCGGCATTTTTAGAGCCTGAGATTTTGGTTATTGATGAAGTATTGGCAGTAGGCGATGCAGAATTTCAGAAAAAGGCAATTGGAAAAATGCAGGATATATCAAGAGGTCAAGGAAGAACAGTTTTGTTTGTAAGTCATAACATGGCGGCAATAGAAACACTTTGTACTAGAGTTATAAGTATGAATAATGGAAGTGTTTTTGGAGATGGCAGTCCAACTCAAATAATATCTGAATATTTGCAAAGTAATTCTTTTTCTGAAAGGATAATTAATTTTGATAATGCAGATAAAGCCAAAGGGAACGACAATATTAAAATTCTGTATGCCGCAATCGAAAATGCATCCGCTTCGGATAAAAGTCAGGTTATTGATGTGACATCAGCAGTCGACTTTAGAATGAAAATCATAAATAAAACCGATAAGCAACGAATTTCTATAGGATACGATTTGCTAACTATAAAAGGCGATGTTGTATTTGGTTCAGGAGGTAAATTTGATTGTAAGATTGGAGAACTTACTGATATTAGTTGTCGAATTCCGGCAAATTTTTTAAACGACGATGTATATCAAATTTATTGTTACTTCCACACAAATGAAATGAAAGACTTATTTAGTGATGAGGAATTATTAACATTTGAAGTAAAAGATGTTAAAAGAGAATCTGGTTATTTAGGCAAAGTAAATGGTTTTATTAGGCCTTCGTTGTCTTGGAGCCAGAATAATGAAGCTTAAAATGAAGAAAATTGTTATTACACAATCTAACTATATCCCTTGGAAAGGTTATTTTGATGCCATTGCTTTATCAGATGAATTTGTTATATATGATGATATGCAGTTTACCAAAAGAGATTGGAGAAATAGAAACATTATTAAAACATCTAATGGTAATAAATGGCTGACAATTCCTGTTGAAGTGAAAGGTAAATATTTTCAAAAAATAAATGAAACTAAAATTTCAGATAAAAAATGGAATATAGACCATTGGAATAGTATTAAAGCCAATTACTCTAAATCTAAAAATTTTATAGATTTTAAAGATTTTTTTGAAGAATTGTACCTTAATTCCACATCACTTTATTTAACAGAAATAAATTTTAGATTTATTTCTTCAATTTGCGAAATATTAAAAATAGAATCAAATATTAAATTTTCTTCTGAATTTAAACTAAAAGAAGAACGTTCAGAAAGATTAGCAGATATTTGTTTAAATTTAAATGGAACAGATTATTATTCAGGCCCCGCCGCTAAGTCCTATATGAATGAACAAGTATTTATTGAAGCGGGCATAAAAGTTCATTATTTTGATTATTCAGGTTATCCAGAATATCAGCAGCTACATGGCAAATTTGAACATTATGTGTCAGTTTTGGATTTAATTTTTTGTGAGGGAAAAAATGCAGTTAATTTCTTTAAATTCAGTGTTTGAATTAGTATTCTTATTTAACATTATCCAATATAAAAATCCTTTCAGAATCAAAAAAAACTGAACAATTAATATGAAAACATTAGCCATCATTGGTTCAGGAGATTTAGGACAGCAACTGTCCCGTTATGCTCTGTCTGATCTTCATTATAGTAATGTGGTATTTTTTGATGACTTTTCTAAAGAAAAAATAGTAAACAATATTCCAGTGATAGGTAAAACGAAAGATATTGAAGAAGCTTTTGAATTGAAAAAATTTGATGAGTTGTTAATTGGTATTGGCTATAAACATTTGGCAGAAAAGAAAATAATATTCGAAAAATTTCAGGCAAAAATCCCTTTTGGTAAAATTATACATTCAACAGCTTTGATAGATTCAACAGCAATAGTAGAAAAAGGCACAGTAATTTATCCTGGTTGTATTATTGATGCTCAAGCAGTCATTAAAGAAAATGTAGTTTTAAATATTGGCTGTACAATCGCACACGATACCATTATAGGAAGTCATTCTTTTTTATCGCCAAGAGTTGCAGTTGCAGGGTTTACAACAATCAAAGAGCAATGTTTTTTAGGAATTAATTCGACAATAATAGATAATATTAATATTACAGCTAAAACCCAAATAGGAGCCGGATCACTGGTCATAAAATCTATTGATAAAAAAGGTTTATATATAGGCAGTCCAGTACGATTTATAAGATAATGATAAATTTTAACAAACCATATTTAACAGGCAAAGAAACACAGTATATTGAGGATGCAGTAGCTTCCGGAAAAATATCAGGAAACGGAAAGTATACACAATTATGTCAGCAGTTTTTTGAACAGAAGTATGGTTTCGGAAAATGTTTGTTAACAACATCTTGTACAGATGCATTAGAAATGGCTGCTATTTTAATAAATATTGAGCCCGGTGATGAAGTTATAATTCCTTCATATACTTTTGTTTCTACCTCGAATGCGTTTGTGCTAAGAGGAGCAAAGATCATTTTTGCTGATTCAAGTGAAGAGAATCCAAATATAGACACCACTAAATTGGAAGCTTTAATTACACCTAGAACCAAAGCTATAGTTCCAGTACACTATGCAGGTATGGCTTGCGATATGGATACTATAATGGAATTGGCTAATCGATACAATTTATTTGTTATAGAAGATGCCGCTCAAGCTGTAGACAGTTTTTACACGGGAAAAAACGGTATAAAAAAAGCTCTAGGAACGATAGGGCATTTAGCTGCTTTTTCGTTTCATGAAACCAAAAATATTATTTCGGGAGAAGGCGGAATGTTAGCCATTAATGATATGCAATTTGCTAACCGTGCTGAGATTATATGGGAAAAGGGAACTAATCGTTCTGCTTTTTTTAGAGGCGAAGTGAACAAGTATAGCTGGGTAGATATTGGATCCTCATTTTTACCATCTGAAGTTATTGCAGCATTCCTTTGGGCGCAAATAAAGCAGTTAAATAAGATACAGGAAAGAAGAAAAGCAATTTGGGAACAGTATTATGAGCGTTTAAATAATACCAACAGTAATTTTAAATTGCCACAAATACCAAATTATGCGACAAACAATGCTCATATGTTTTATTTGGTTTTTGAATCTCTGGAAAAAAGGAATGAATATGTTTTTCGTCTGAAAAAAAATGGAATTCAAGCTGTTTTTCATTATTTAAGCTTGCACAGAAGTGAATATTATTTAAAATATAACAAAGCTTTGGAACTAAGATGGTCAGATTATTACTCAGAAAGATTACTACGTCTGCCTTTATATTTTGAATTAACGAATACTGATGTAATAAAAATTTGTAATGAAATAATAAATGAATAAGATTGAAGTATTATTTGTAGTTCAGGTGTTTTATAGAGCTGGAGCAGAAAGATTTGCTTATGAAATCGATTCAGCACTTGATAAAAGCAAATTCAATTTAACTATTTTGTGTCTTGAAGAAAAAGAATCAATATCTGCTAATTGGAAAGAACGTTATTATGAAAGCAGACATGAAGCTCTAGGGACAAAAATAAATTTTATAGATCCATTTTTAGAAAATAAAAATATATCAATATGGGAAATGATTTTCCATAAAATCACAAGGAGAAAATTTAAAAGAAAGAAAAGCAAATACAATTCGTCGTTGTTTTCTTATCTAAATGAATTTGAAATAATTCATTGGATGGGCGAATATACTTTTATACATAGTGTGCCAGAAAATATCAAAAAGAAAAGTTTGATTCATTCTATGAGCGCTAAGTTTCAAGATGCTCGTTTATATGACTTATATGATTTTGATTATCCCTATCATTTTATTTCAGGGTTTAAACAGGAAGATGGTGAATATAGTCAGTTTAAAAATATTAAGCACACTTTTTTTCCTCTATTAATGAAAATCAATGTAAAGGAAAAGAAATGGAATTTCAATGAAAAATCAGTAAAGAAAATTGGAATATTTACACGATTAAACAAAAACAAACCTTTAGATCCTTTTTTTTATGCTTTTCAATTGTTACTTGATAAAATGCCAAATGTTGAATTACATGTATTTGGAAACGGCGATCCCATAATAGAAGAAATGACAGGATACTTAGAACGATTAGGAATTACAGAAAAAGTTTTTTTTCGGGGACATCAGGAAGATATCTTAGAGACAACTATTAATGAAAATATAGATTTGTCGTGGTTTCAAGGATATAATAATGATAGACCAGCTGGATATGCTGGTTTTGATATTTGTACTACAGGAACCCCATTGATTTGTTGGGATTTTTTTGCGAAGCCATTCAATCCATACAATGAGATTTATCCACATTTTAAGAACTTAAATAATTTTGTGGATTTTAGTATTGAAATATTAAATGATAAGCAAAAAGCAGAATCATTATCAATGTCTCAGTTTAAGGATGTTTTACAAACAAGAAATATTGATAAATATATTTCTGTTTTAGAAAATTCATATATTAATTCGTCCAAAAAGAATTTAGAAAATGGATAATTTAATTTCCATAATTGTTCCCTGTTACAATCAAGCCCAATATTTGGATGAAGCTTACAATCTGTATTTGATCAAACCTGTAGAAATCGGGAATGTATTATTGTTAATGATGGCAGCTCAGATAATACCGAGGAAGTAGCCGAGAACTGGATTATAAAAGATTCGCGTTTTAAATACATTTATAAAGAAAATGGTGGTTTAAGTAGTGCTAGAAATGCTGGATTGGATGTTGCAAAAGGTAATTATATTCAGTTTTTAGACGCTGATGATTGTTTGGATTCTCAGAAAATAAGTAAATCACTTGCTTCCATAAAATACCATTTATTATTCAATATTATCATTACTCATTTTAAAATGTTTAAAGATTATCCTAAAGATTGGTTAACCAGTCATGGTCAATTAATCAAGATTGTCTAGAATATAATCAGATATTATATGGGTGGGATTTTAGATTTAATATTCCGATACATTGTGGTTTGTTAAGTAGTGCTTTATTTTTAGATTTTCGTTTTCCAACAGATTTGAAAGCGAAAGAAGATTGGTTAATGTGGTTATTTTTTTTCAAAAAAATGTTCATGCAGTTTTTATTGATGAAATATTAGCTTACTATCGTAGTCATGATAATAATATGACTAAAAGTTTTTCCCATATGTTAGAATATACAATATCTGCCTTAGATAACTTAGAAAGTATTATATTCCTAAAGAAGATTATAAGCTTTATTTACTCTATTATATCCGTAGAAGAATGCTGAATGAAGAGAATTCAAGATTATTAATAGAGAGATTAGAAGAAAGAGTTATTAAGTCAAACAAGAGTATTGGTAATAAAATTGAAAAAAAATTAGAAACTTTCAGATAATTTAATTATGAAGAGATCACATGTTTAATGTCAAAGAAAATCTGAAAAAAAATAAGAGATGAAATTTCAAAGATCGTAGTTAGTGTCATTATCCCTATTTCTACCCATTTCCTTTTGAAAACAAAAAGGATCTTAAAAATTATAAAAAGTATATATATACCGAATCCTATACAGTTCATTTATGGCATTCATCGTGGATCGAATTTTCGGAGTTTTATTATTTTAGAAACTCAGAATATTTGCTAGGATTCAAAAAAGCATTCAATAAAGTAAGTAAAGAAAAAAATAGATTTTAAATATATACGGAAAATAGCATCTGCAATAAAAGAGTCCTACATAAAAAAGAGATAATTTGTTCTTACTACAGTTTAGAATTGTAAAAAAAATATTAGGAACAGAAAGCAACGTTTTAAAAAAAAATAGAAAACTAAAGAGTGAATAATAAATCTAAAATAAGATTGTTTTTTTTGAAAGTAAAGGCATTGCTGAAACTTATTTCTTTCATAGTTTTCGAATTGAATAAAATTAAAAGAGCTAAAGTTATTTTCTTCTTTCCTTATTATCATACTGGCGGAGCAGAAAAAGTACATTTAAATATTGTTAAAGCGGTAAATGAAGTTGAAAATTATATCTTTTTTACTGACAGATCTTACTCAGAGGGTTTTAAAAAACAATTTTTTAAATATGCAAATGGTTATGAAGTATATGATTTTCTAAATAGAAATTATCTTGTAAAAAAAATATTTACCAAAGTTTTGATAAGTAAAATTAATAGCTGTCAAAATTTAAAATCAGTTTTTGGTTGTCATTCATTGTTTTATTATGAACTAATACCTCATTTGAACGAAACAATTAAAAAATATGATCTTACCCATGCATTCATTAAGCCAGACAAAGGAGGCATTGAAATTTTCAGCTTACCATATGTCAAAAATTTAGATAAAAGGATCGTAATTAATTTCAAAACAAAGGAGGATTACATGGATTTATATAAATCTAAAAGTTTGTCCAAGTTCGATGAAAGAATTCAAATTATTCCTAATGGTATAGAAACTTTGGAAGAAAGTCATAATGTCAAAGAATCTAATATTTTTTACGTTGGATTTGTTGGTCGGTGGGCTAAAGAAAAAAGACCTGAGATGTTTTTAGAAATCGCAAATAATATGAAATTGTATTATCCTAATATTCGATTTGTTATGGCTGGTCCTAATTTTGAAGAAAACGAAAAAGCTATTAAAAATGCGGGTATAATCAATTTAGGAGAAATTAAAGATGAAAATATTTTGAAGGAATGGTATAGTAAGATAAATATTCTTTTGATAACTTCTTATAGAGAAGGATTTCCAATGGTAATTATGGAGTCAATGATGTATGGAGTAATTCCTATTTCTACTAATGTAGGCAGCATTAGTGAGCATTTAATGGATAATTTTAATGGTTTTTTGATTGAAAATGAATTAGTTCTTAAGGATATTGAAAATAAATTTATTGAAAAAATAATTTATTTGTATCAAAATGATGAAGAGCGACTATTGCTTTCAAACAATGCAAAAGAATATGGAGTAAATAAATTTGGAATTGAAAATTTTAGAGAAAAATATAAATCATTATTACTTGATTAAATCAAAATATAAAAGATGTCAATGCAAAACCCCAAAGTATCGATTATAATACCATGCTACAATCAGGACAAATTTATTAATGAAACTCTGCTATCTGTCTACAACCAGACTTATAGTAATTGGGAATGTATAATTGTTAATGATGGGAGTACTGATAAAACAGAAGAAATCGCCAGATCATGGGAAATTAAAGACAGTCGATTCAAATATTTTTATAAAAAGAATAGCGGTGTAAGCAGTACAAGAAATTTTGGTATTTTAAAAGCTTCAGGAATTTATATTCAATTTTTAGATTCAGATGATCTTTTAGATGATAAAAAAATAGAGTTTTCTGTAAATGAAATGCTTAAATCTGTTGAAGGAAATACACAATTAGTGATTTCAAACTTTAAAATGATATCTTCTGATTCTAAAGAAATTTTACCAGCTTTTTGTCAGCTCAATGAAGCATCATTTACGTTTGATAATTTTTTGTATAATCTATTTTCAATTCAATTACAATGTGGCTTTTTTGATATAAAATTATTTCAGAGCATAAAATTTTCAGAAAATTTATCAGCCCAAGAAGATTGGATTGTGTGGATTAAAATTTTTAAAAACAATCCTAATTATCGTTTTATAGACTTGCCATTAGCGTATTATAGGATTAATCCGTCTGGAAGGATGAATACAATTGGCGCAGATGATAATCAAATTAAAATTCTAGATTCGTTAAAAGAAATATTGACTTACGATCAATACCATAAGTTTTCAGTTGATTTAATAACACGACATTTTAATTCGGCTAAATTGTTTCGCAATAACTTGAGCGCAATTAAAAAATCAAACAGTTATCAGTTTGGATTAATAATGAAAAAAATATTCAAAAAAATTGGAATGCTAAGATTGGGAGAAAAAATTTTTAAGAAATTTTTACAATTCAAAACTAAAAATAAGTAATCTTTAAATCTTTCGTAAACCAGAAAAATATGATTTCGATAATTATCTGCTCTAGAAATATACATCTTTACGATAAAGTATATAAAAGCATTCAAGAAACCATTGGAATACTAGACTATGAAATTATAAGGATTGATAATTCGATAGAGAATTTATCAATTACGAAAGCTTACAATAAAGGAATTCAAAAATCAAAATACGAATATTTGCTGTTTGTCCATGAAGATGTCATTTTTCATACCCTGAATTGGGGACAGATAGTTATTAATACATTTGAATCAAATTTAAAATTAGGATTAATTGGAGTTGCAGGCGCAAAATATAAAAGTAAATATCCTAGCGCATTTTGGCATACAAAAGAAGAACTTTTGAACATGAATTTGATTCAACACTATCCTTATAAGCCGTCAAGATATGTTAAATTGGGTTTTAGAGAAAGAAATGAAGAAAATGTCGCAGAATAGATGGTGTTTTTATGGCTTTAAAAAAAAGCACAGCAGTTGAGTTTAATGAAAGAATTTCTGGTTTTCATTGTTATGATTTAGGTATTAGTATTGATGTCTTAGATAAAGGATATCAGATTATAGTTTCTGATCAAATTCTAATAGAACATTTTTCTAATGGGAATACAAACTTAGATTTTATAAAAGGAATTATTAAATTTCATGATTTATACAAAAGTAAACTCCCAAAAGGAGTTTTTAACAAAAACAGTCATTTAGAATCATTAGCACTAAAAAAATTTCTAGAATTATGTCTTTATTATAAAAATGTACCTTTTAAACTTTGGATACTTAACATACTTAATAGGCCTTTTGATATATTAAATTACAAGATATTGAAATTAAAAATGTATAAATTAAAAACTAAATTTAGATTTGATGTCTAAAGTTTCTATAATATTACCAAGCTATAATCATGGTGAATTTTTATTGGAGAGATTGAATAGTATTCTTAATCAAACCTACAAAGAATGGGAAGCGATTATAATTGATGATCAATCTAAAGATAACAGTACACAGATAATTTCAGACTTTTTGAAGCAAAATACTGATTTTAAAGTGAAGCATTATATTATAAACGATAAAAACTCAGGAAGCGGTTATTTCTCATGGAAAAAAGGAATTGAATTGGCCAACACAGAATATGTTTGGATTGCAGAGACTGATGATTTTTGTGAACCAAAATTTCTAGAAGAACTAGTTACGATTTTAGATTCTAATAAAGAAACTGCTTTAGCTTTTTGCTCAAGCAATTATGTCGAAAATAATAGAACTATTTACGATTCAACCAAAAGAACACAAGATTTAGCTGTTGAAAAAAATGCTTTTAAAATTATTGATGGAAAGATTTTTTTTGAACGTATGCCTTTTGATACTTATATAACGAATGGGAGTTCTGTGGTCTTTAGAAAACCAAAGTTTTCCATTCCAGCAATAGTTTTTGATAATAGATTATGCTCGGATATTTTTCTTTGGTCATATTTACTTCAAAATAGCTCTTTTGCATTTTTAAATAAAAACTTGAATTTTTTTCGAAGACATGAAGGGTCGACATCATCTTTTTTATTGAAACATAAATTAGAAGGGGTTTATCATGAAAGAGCAAATTATTTGAACTTTTTTGGACAGACAGAGAAATATGAGCATTTTATAAATCATTACATAAAAAATTATATTTGGACTCATAAAGATAATTTTTTAAATACTTCAAGTATTCAAAAGATTCAAATAGATAAAAATCTTAAAGCTTTATATTTTTATAAATTGATTCAATTTTTTGTTTCAAAACTCCTAAAAAAATGATTTCCCCTTTAATAACAGTCATTATCACGACATATAATAGAAAAGAATATCTGGAAACAGCAATTCAATCAGTAGTAAATCAATCTTATTTAAATATTGAAATTTTGATAATAGATGATGGTTCAGTGAATCATTATGCTCAGAATATTTGTTCTAAATTTTCTAATTGCACTTATTATTTCAAAATAAATGGTGGTTTATCATCGGCAAGAAATTTTGGCATAAAACAAGCCAAAGGAGACTTTATTGCATTTTTAGATGATGATGATTTTTGGGATAAGTTAAAAATTGAAAAACAGGTTAAAGTTCTAATGGAAAATCCTTTAGTTGATTGTGTTCATTCATCTGCAGCAGTAGTGAATGAAAAGGGAGAACTTACTGGAAATATTATAGGAGCAGCACAGAATAAAATAAATAAACGATCTGGATATGTCTTTTGGAATGCATTAGGCTGCTGGGTAGTGAAGTCTCCAACTCCTTTAATTAGAAAAGAGGTCTTCCAGTCAGATCTATTATTTGATGAAAGTATAATGGTGGGTGAAGACATAGACTTCTACCAAAGAATGTTTTATAGACATAAAGTATATTACATTAATGAACCCTTGGCGTTTTATAGAGAATATCTAGATGGAGCACGATTATCAGTTCAGAGAAAAAAGTATATTGGTATTGAGAAAAAAATGTATGAGAATTTTAAAAGAATGAGGATAAAAAATCCCTTTGTTTTATACTGGATTCGTGTAAAATTATTAATCAGCGCTTTAAATACGAGAAATGAGTTGATGGAAAATCCTCTGAGAATAAAGAAAATTAATTTATACCTTAGACCTCTTTATTTTCTAAATACATGTTTTAATGAAAATAATACTTCTTTAAAGAACTCCTGACAAGATAATACATATTTATCTTCTTTTAAATAATTTTTAAAATAAATGAAAACAATACTTATAACCGGAAGTGCCGGGAATGTAGGAAGTGATATTGAAATTGCTGTTTTAGATTTGGAACAAAAAAATATTACCATTACAAATTCTAAATCACAAATTATTTACTTACCTGCTCTTGAAGAAGGAGATATGTTAAGAAGATGTCCTGACACTACAAAAATGAAAACTCTTTTAGGGAGAGAATCAATTTCTTTAGAAAATGGAATTAAAAAACTAGTAGAGCATTATGAGAATAGGAATTAATCCTGAAAAGGAAAATAAAAACCTTATAATTGAAAATTATCATAGGGTAATAATTCCTGTTTATATTCCTCATTTCGAAGGATATTTTGAAGAATCATTTGAGGTGTTTAAGTTATGTTTACAATCCCTATTAAAAACGATACATACAAAAACACGAATTACAATTTATAATAATGATTGCCATCCCTTAGTAAAAGAATTTATTGATACGGAATTTGAGAAATCAATTTATATTGATCAGGTTTTTCATTCCAAGGAGAATTTAGGAAAAATAAATGCTATTTTGGCGGCATCTAAAGGCAATTTAGAGCCTTTGATTACTATTACAGATGCTGATGTTTTATTTAAACAAGGATGGCAGACCGCAGTTGAAGATGTGTTTGTTAATTTTCCAGAAGCAGGAATGGTAAGTCCTGTGCCTAGCA
The DNA here is from genome assembly GCF_001879205.1 of Flavobacterium johnsoniae. GTDB lineage: Bacteria > Bacteroidota > Bacteroidia > Flavobacteriales > Flavobacteriaceae > Flavobacterium > Flavobacterium johnsoniae_A. The sequence continues at coordinate 139,539 of NZ_MLFK01000002.1, read as the reverse complement.
GTAAAGCTTTAACAAATAATACTTCAAGTACATGGTTTTATGGTTTTTTTAAAGGTAAACTGAGATTTGAAAATGTGCTTGATCCTGAAGCAATGCATAAATTTGATGTGAGTTTAGGAAATAAAGAATTAATGTATAAACCTATTCATCTAGAAAAATATTTAGTTTTAAAAAATAAAACTAATTCTGCGAGAGCTGTAATGGGATGCGGTCATTTTGTAGCTACACTTAAGAGAGATGTTTTTGATAAAGGCACTAATGAGCCGGCATTTATAAAAATAGTAGGTGGCGTAGAGGCAAAATTCATAGATACACCAAATGATAATCTTGGTTATTTAAGGCTTGCAACAAGGGAGAATTTTGCTTTTCATATGGGAAATAAAAAAGAGAAGTGGATGAATGATGTTTGTTCTGACTTAATTCAGGAAACTTCTAATGGCATTGACATTAATGATATAAAAGATAAAAAAATAGGCTTTCTTTCAAGAAAAATAGGTTCATTGTTTTTACGTTTAGTTAATAATAAAAAAACAAGAACATTTATGCTAAAAAGAATAGGCTTAACAAACCCTTTAAATTATTAAAATAAGTGGAAAATGTTTTTGTTGATTGTAAAGTCATTTTGATTTCTCAAGTGCCACTGCCTTTTTCAAAAATTGGAAGTTGGCCTACTTTATACGCTAATTATCTGAGAAGTAATCATAAAATAGATTACATTGTTTGCAGTAAACCTGATAACCTATATAATGGTATAAATTATAGTTTTGTAAATTTTACACTTTGGAACAAATTACAGCATAAAATTTTTAAAAGAAAAAATACAGAATATTTTCAGGCACTAAGTAAGTTAATTATGCCGAGTGAAAAGTATATTATCCAAATTGTTGACAATTATGGAATAGTGAAGCCTTTAAAAAAATATCTTATTTCAAAAGGCATTGACAAACAATGTTATATTCAATTCTTTTATCATGGGTATTTTCCACATATTAAACAAGACTCAGTAAAAGATTTTTATGAAATAGTCAATGAATTAATTGTACTTACAAATGATAGCTATATGGAGCACAAAAAACAGATTACTGTTTTGCCAAGTTATTTTTCGGTTCTGCATAATGGTATTGATACTAAAAAATTCGCTAAAATTAGTTTTGATCAGAAAATAACATTAAAACGGCAAATGGGATTTGATGGTAAAAAAGTTTTTATATGGTGTTCTCAAGATAGACCTAAAAAAGGATTACATTTAATTTTAGATGTTTGGAATAGACTTTATACTCCTCAAAAAAATATTGTTTTGTTAGTTATTGGTTGTAATTCGGAGATAAAAATAGACGGAGTTGTTTTTTTGGGTAAAATTAAAAATGACGAACTTCCAAAATATTATCAAGTTTCAGATTGTTATCTTTTTCCAACATTATGGCAGGAGGGTTTTGGTCTTAGTTTAATCGAGGCTTTACATTGTGGCAATTATTGTATTGCTTCTGCTTTAGGTGGTGTTCCGGAAGTTTTACAATATGGGAAGTTGGGAAAATTAATTCAAAGACCTCATTTTGTATCAGAATGGGAAGTTGCAATAAATGATTTTTTAGAAGGAGAATTTGAAACATATGAATTTTCCTCTGATTTATATTCTATGGAAAAATGGAATACCCAGATGAACATTATTATAAAAAACGCAAAATTTAGGATAGAAAATAACTTGTTAGAATTATGAGGGTAGAACAGTTAACTTTTACCCGATTTTTAGCGGCAGTTTCAATTGTTATATTTCACTATGGTCAGAAAAGTTTTTTATTTAACAATAAATATGTAGATTTTATTTTTCTTAATGCAGATGTATTTGTAAGTTACTTTTTTATTTTGTCTGGTTTTGTGATGATAATAGCCTATTCAAATCAGTCGCTTATTTCGAATAAAGAATACTATTTAAATAGATTTACAAGAATCTATCCATTATATTTTTTGGCAATCCTAGTGATGTTTATTCTGCAAATTCGCTCAGAAAATTTGGATTTTTCAGGTTTAGTTTTAAATATCTTAATGGTTCAATCTTGGGTTCCAGACAAAAGTTTGACGATTAACCCGCCTGGCTGGTCATTATCTGTAGAGTTTATTTTTTATTTAATTTTTCCTTTCCTGTTCAATACGTTATTTAAAAACATAAAACTAAAAAAGCTTTCTCTCTATATTATTTTATTCTGGATTTTTAGCCAAATAATATATCATTTGTTTTTTGATAATGAATTTCTCCTTTTAGATCGTAATCCTATAATGCATTTAAATGAATTTTTAATAGGAAATTTGGCAGGATTGTTTTTTATAAAGTATTTAAAAGATAAAAAGGCAAATTATGATTTTTTTATTTTATTACTGTCTGGATTAATCGCTTTAGCGTTAAGGTTTCCAATGGAAATGCACTATCACAATGGTTTGCTGGCAGTTTTTTTCATACCATTAATCATTTTACTATCTATTAATATTGGTAGTTTAACAAGATTGTTTAAGAAAAAAGCATTTGTTTTTTTAGGAGAAATCAGTTACGGAATTTACATATTGCAGCATCCAATTTATTCTATAGTAAGTGCTTATAGTATTAATAAATATTTTAAGATTATTGACCCAACAGTCGTTTTTCTTATAAGGTTTATTCTATTGATTGTAGTTCTATTTTATATATTTTGGTAGAAAAACCACTTCGAAACAAAATGAAGTCTAAAAAGAATTTCTTTTTAGCAAAATCAAATTTAAATAATAAAAGTATAACATGTATTTGAAAGAACCTACGCCTTATATAATAGCAGAAATTGGTCAGGCCCATGATGGTAGTCTAGGAATGTTGTATTCTTATATTGATGCTGTAGCACAAACTGGTGCCAACGCAGTAAAATTTCAAATGCATATTGCAGAAGCCGAAAGCAGCGAGTTTGAGCCTTTTAGAGTTAAGTTTTCTTTAGAAGATAACACTCGTTTTGACTATTGGAAAAGAATGGGCTTTTCGCTAGATCAATGGAAAGGAATAAAAAAACACTGTGATACAATCGGACTTGATTTTATATGTTCTCCGTTTAGTAATATGGCTGTAGACTGGTTAGAAGAAATTGGAATTAGCTGTTATAAAATTGGGTCAGGCGAAGTCAATAATTTTCTAATTTTAGAAAAAATAGCCAGGACAGGTAAACCAGTAATTATATCATCTGGCATGAGTTCATATACCGAATTGGATGAAACAGTCACTTTTTTAAAAGAAAGAAATGTTAGCTTTTCAATTTTGCAATGTATGACTGCTTATCCTACACAGCCGGAACAGTATGGTTTTAATATTATTTCAGAATTAAAAATGCGTTATGATGTTCCGGTTGGTTTTTCAGATCACTCTGCAAAAAAAGAAACTTGCATAGCTGCAACGGCATTAGGCGCTTCTATTTTAGAATTTCATGTGGTTTTTGACAGAGGGCTTTTTGGCCCGGATTCAAAAGCTTCATTGACATTATATGAAGCTAAAGAATTAATAGAAGGAGTTAGAAATATTTCTAAATCATTGTTGCATCCGGTTAATAAAAACAATGTTGATTCTGTATTATCTTTGAAACAAATTTTTGAAAAATCTTTAGCTGTTAATAAAAACTTACCAAAAGGTCATATTCTAAGCTTCGAAGATTTAGAAGCAAAAAAACCAACAGGATATGGTATTAAAACCAGCAATTATAAAGATATAATTGGGAGACCTCTTAAATCTGATATGAAACAATGGGACTTTTTAAATGAAGAAGATTTAGCATGAACCAAATAAGAAAAATTGCTGTCGTTGTTACAGCGCGCCCTTCATACAGTCGTGTCAAGACTGTCTTAGAAGCTGTCAATAAACATCCTGATTTAGAATTGCAATTAGTAGTTGCTGCATCTGCACTTTTAGATAGATATGGCTCTGCGGTTAATTATATAGAAAAAGATGGTTTTAATATTGCGGCAAAAGTTTTTAATGTTCTGGAGGGCGAAAATTTAGCCGCAGCTGCCAAAACAACAGGAATAGGTATTTTAGAATTATCTAGTGTTTTTGATAATCTAAAACCTGATATTGTAGTTACAATTGCCGATAGATTTGAAACAATGGCTACAGCTATTGCTGCTTCTTATATGAATATTCCTCTGGCACATATTCAAGGAGGTGAGGTAACAGGAAATATTGATGAGAAGGTACGTCATGCAATTACAAAATTAGCTGATTATCATTTTGTTGCTTCTGAAAATGCAAAAGAGCGTGTAATTAAATTAGGAGAAGACCCTTCAATGGTATTTAATACAGGTTGTCCATCGATTGATTTAGCAACGACTATTAATGAAACGGAAAAACTTTTATTTGATCCATATGAGAAATACGGTGGTGTAGGAGCAAAACCGGATCTTTCAAAAGGATATCTTGTTGTAATGCAGCATCCAGTAACAACAGAATATAAAGATTCGCGTAAACATATTGAAGTAACTCTTGAAGCCATTTATAAATTAGATATTCCCACACTTTGGTTTTGGCCAAATGTAGACGCTGGTGCAGATGGAACATCAACAGGAATACGTGCTTTTAGAGAAAAACATCAATTACCTAACGTTCATTTTTTTAAGAATATGGAGGGAATAGATTTCTTACATTTATTGAATCATAGTTTGTGCTTAATTGGAAATTCAAGTGTTGGTATTAGAGAATGTGCCTTTCTAGGAGTTCCAGTTGTAAATATTGGGTCTAGACAAAATAAAAGAGACAGGGGAGGTAATAGCATTGATGTTGATTATTGTCAAGAGAAAATTGAATCTGCAATATTAAATTCTATTAATAATGGAAAATTTGCTTCTTCATCTATTTACGGAAATGGAAGTGCTGGTAATGAAATTGCTGACTTATTACAGGAATTACCTTTGCAGTTTCATAAAACAATTACTTACTAATGAGGATTTTAGGTTTGATTCCTGCTCGAGGAGGTTCAAAGGGAGTTCCAGGTAAAAATATTAAGCTGTTAAATGATAAACCATTATTGGCTTATACTTCAGAAATAGCTCTGCAGTCAAAAAAACTTACAGAGTTGATTATCTCGACAGAGAACCATGAAATTATTGAAACAGCAAAAAAATTAGGAATAAAAGCACCATTTATCAGGCCAATGAACTTGGCAGAAGATACAACACCAACAATTGATACAATCATTCATGCATTAGAATGGTACCAATTTAATGATATTTATTTTGATGCTGTTTGTCTTTTGCAGGTAACTTGCCCTTTTAGAACAGTTGATTTTTTAGACAAGGCTATTGAAAATTTTATAGAGAAGGATGCGGATTCTTTGGTCTCAGTACTCAAAGTGCCACATATATATAATCCGCATTGGACATTTGAAATGAATGATAAAGGAAATTTGAAAATTGCTACAGGAGAAACAGAAATCATTAGTCGACGACAAGAACTTCCAACTACTTATCACAGAGATGGAAATATTTACATAACAAAGACAAAAGTTCTTTTGGAGAATAAATCTTTGTATGGAGAAAGTATTGCTTTTATAGAGTCAGACCCTGAATTTTACATCAATATTGATACATTGGAAGATTGGGAAAAGGCTGAAGAGATTGTTCGTGGGAAATTTAAATAATTATTTTTAGTTTAATTGATTTGATAGTTTAAATTATTAACCCTTTTAAAACAATATAAAATTAAAACAATGCATTAATGTTTTATATAATAAATTCGAATAGAAATTAAAAACTTCTTTTTAAGGGAAAAAATCTTTTCTTTGTTGCTTTCAAAACAATTTTTTTTTTAACACTATATGTTTTTTAATTCCATAGCGTTTGCTATTTTTCTGCCAATTGTTTTTCTATTATATTGGTTTGTTTTTAATAAAAACAAAAGCACGCAGAATGCTTTATTAATTATTGCCAGTTACTATTTTTATTCTTGTTGGGATTGGCGTTTTCTTTTTTTATTGGTTTTCTCAACTTTTTTAGATTATTACACCGGAATTCAAATTGAAAAAGGAAAATCAGAAAACAGCAGAAAATTTTGGTTTTGGCTAAGTATATTGGTCAATCTGGGTTTTCTGGGGATCTTTAAATACTATAACTTTTTTGCAGCTTCATTCTCCGACTTATTAACTTCTGTGGGATTAAAAGCAAGTCCAATTTTACTGAATGTTGTGCTTCCTGTCGGAATCTCATTCTATACATTTCATGGATTGTCGTATGTTATAGATATTTATTATAAACGAATTAGGGCCGAATATAATTTTGTTGATTATTCATTGTTTGTCAGCTATTTTCCTCTTTTAGTTGCCGGGCCAATCGAGCGAGCAACTCATTTATTGCCACAGGTAAAAATAAAACGTGAATTTAACTTTCAAACGGCGAAAGATGGAGTGTGTCAAATAATATGGGGTTTAGTTAAAAAAGTAGTTATTGCAGATACTTGTGCCACTTACGCCAATGCAATTTTCGATAATTATACTTCAATGAATTCTTTTTCATTAATTATGGGAGCGGTTTATTTCGCCTTTCAAATTTATGGTGACTTTTCAGGTTATTCAGATATAGCTCTGGGAGTTTCAAAATTGTTTGGGATAGATTTATTACGCAATTTTAATTATCCTTATTTTTCAAGAGATATTGCCGAGTTTTGGCGTCGTTGGCATATATCACTTTCTTCATGGTTTCGCGATTATTTATATATTCCGTTAGGAGGAAGCAAAGGCGGACTTTGGATGAAAATTAGAAATACATTTATCATTTTTGTTGTAAGTGGGTTTTGGCATGGAGCCAATTGGACCTATATCGCCTGGGGATTTATCAATGCTGTTTATTTCCTGCCTTTACTTCTTTCAAACAGCAACAGAAATAATATAAATGAGATAGTGCTAAAACGAAATTTCGATTCTGTAAAAACAATTCTAAGTATATTTTTAACCTTTATAATTACTTGTGTTGCCTGGGTATTTTTTAGGGCACGCACAATTTCAGATGCGTTATTGTATCTTAAACGTATTATCACTACTAAGGATTTTAGTTTTCAATATTTAGCTAACGAACGCTATAGTTATGAACTCCTTTTATTGATTGGAATATTTGTTTTAATCGAATGGAATAACCGTAGTAAAATAGAGCCGCTTTCTGGAAAATGGTCAACACTCAAAACAGCCTTGGCAATTTTAGCGATTATGGCGTTTGGAACATTTTCAGATTATAAGGAATTTATATATTTTCAGTTTTAATGAAGAAGTTTTTAATTTATATAGCAAAAATTGTTGCAATAACTATTTTAACAGCATTTGTACTAGATGGTTTGTATACGTTTATTTTTACGCATTCTAATAATCGCGGAAAAATTGAAAAGGTTTTTAATTCCAATGCTCAAAAATATGATGTTGTTATTTTAGGGTCGTCAAGAGCAAACAACCACTTTGTGGCACAAATGTTTGAAGACAAAGGGCTAAAAACATTCAACTACGGAATGAGTGGCGGTCATTTATTTGAAGCTTCATTAATGCTGAAATTAATGATCGAAAGAAAATACGAAATAAAAAATGTCATTCTAGAAGCCGATTTGAATTTGTCAAACGAGCATCAGGCCGAAGGGATTTCCGCTAGATTCCTGCCTTATATTCATAACTCAGAAGTTATCAAAGATCATTTTTCAAATGAAGCTGATTTTAATGAACTTTACTATATTCCATTTTACAGATATATTAAATATGATGGTAAAATAGGATTCAGAGAAGCTTTTTTTATTTCTGTCGATAGAAAAACAAATGCTTTAGATAATTTAGGCTATTATCCTTTAGAAAAACATAAAAATGGCAATATGAAAAATAATATTGTCAATTTAAACCCATTAAAACACAATAAATATTACGAAGAAATTAAAGAGCTTTGTAAAGCTAATCAAATCAATTTTATAGCTCTTATGACCCCAATATGCGAAAATACTAAAGGGATGAATTATTTTGATAAAGTAAAAAAAGCCTATCCGGAAATTCATAATTACGAAAATGTAGTGATCGAAGATAAATATTTTTCGTCTTGCGGGCATATGAACGATGCGGGAGCTAGAGTTTTTACAGCAAAAATATTAAATGACTTTTTTTCCAAAAACTAAATGAAGAAAGAGAAAGTGTTATTGCTGTTTCCAGATGGAGTTGGAATTAGAAATTATCTATATTCTAACGTGTTCAATAATTCAAAACAAGATTTAGTTTTGTTTCATAACTTTGATCCTGAGACTATAACGGCTATTAAGCAATACACTCATTTTGATGAAGAAATTACAATTCCTGGCTACAAGGAATCTGTAAAAGAAAAGTTTTTAAGAGAGTTAATTTGTCTTTCCAGATTAAGATATAATAATTCGAAAGTCAACAATCCGTCTTTATTGAGTAATTGGAATTGGAACCAAAAAACAATTTCTAATAAGATCTTTTATAAAACGATCGAAGTTTTAAGTCTGCTTTTTAAAAGCTATTCCAGTATACTAGGATTAGAAAAAAAATATCAGAAAGCTATTCGGCAAAACTCTTTTTATGTTCAGGTTAAAGATGTTATGAAGAAAACAGATTCTAAAGCTATTTTTTGTTCACATCAAAGAGCATTAAAAGCGGCAACAATATTTGCTGCAGCGGAAGATCTGGGGATTTCTTCATCAACTGTAATTTATTCCTGGGATAATCTGCCTAAAGCACGTTTGGCTTTACGAGCTGATAATTATTTCGTTTGGTCAGAATATATGAAAGAGGAATTGAAATTATATTATCCTGAAATTTCTCCAGACCAAATTCAAGTTACCGGAACTCCACAATTTGAGTTTTATCAGGACCAGCAAAATATAATTGAAAAAGAGACTTTTTACAAAAGATATAATTTAGATTTAAATAAAAAAATAATCTGTTTTTCAGGGGATGACGTTAAAACATCTCCAGATGATCCGAGTTATCTAAAAGATATTGCCGATGCAATTTTAAAAGCAAATTTACAAGATGAGTACCAAATATTGTTAAGAAGATGTCCTGTTGATTTTTCAGGAAGATTTGATGCGGTTACAAATAAATATAAAGATTTAATTAAAGAGGCTTCGCCATTATGGTATTTTAATACTTCGAAAGAATGGAACTCTATTTATCCCTCATTTGATGATGTTGAATTACTGGTAAGCACTGCTTTTTATTCAGAAATTGTAGTGAATGTTGGTTCAACTATGGCTTTTGATTTTGGAATGTTTAATAAACCATGTGTGTTTATTAATTATGACCAGCAAAATCAAACGAATAAAAACTGGTCAGTAAAAACAATTTATCAGTTTCAGCATTTTAAAAGCATGCCAAACCATAATTCTGTAATTTGGCTTAATAATAAAGAAGAAATCATAAGTAAGGTCATAAATAAAGAAGATGCACATTCAATGCAAAATCTCAAAGAATGGTTCGAGGTTGTAAATGGCAATAATGAGAATACTGCATCATCTAAAATTGCAAAAGTTTTAGAAAGTAAAACAGAAAAATAATATGATAAAGAATATCAGAAAACTACTGTGGCATATTCTCGGAATTAATTACTATAATTACTTAAAAGGCAAAAATAAAGTCTATTTAAAAGATGCTAAATGGGCGAATATTGGAGATAAAACCTATGACAATGGAGCTTTTGCATGGAAATGGTATAACGATTCCAGCTTAACAATAGGAAAATATTGTTCTATTGCAAATGATGTAAATTTTGTTTGCGATTCTGGTTTTCATACAGAAAGTCAAATTACTTCTTTCCCCTTATTTCACGAAGTTTTACAGAAAGAAGATGAGGTTACAATTAACAATGTAAGATATAAAGCTGGAGATATAAAGAATAACTTAAAACCTCAAAAAGCGAATATCATAATTGGTAATGATGTTTGGATTGGTATGAATGCAACTATTTTGCCAGGAATAAAAATAGGAAACGGGGTTACAATTATGGCAGGTACGGTTGTATCTAATGATGTTCCAGATTATGCAATAGTAGGAGGTATACCTGCACAAGTAGTTAAATTCAAGCACAATCAAGAAATTATAGACGCATTAAATACTATTAGCTGGTGGAATTGGTCTGAAGAAAAAATTAAACTAAACATAAATGATTTCTATTTGCCAATTGAAAACTTTATTCAAAAACATATATAAATGCACATCTGTTTCTTAACAAATGAATTTCCAAAAGATGGTTTTCCACATGGAGGAATAGGTACTTTTGTAAAAACGATCGGTAGCGCATTGGTTAAAAAAGGCTTGAAGGTATCTGTTGTTGGAATAAATTATGTCGCCCAAGATGAAACTCACATAATAGATGGTATAAAGATTTATAGATTAAAAAAGAGCGTAGTAAAAGGGTTTTCTTGGTATTTAAATTCCAAAAAGATCAATAGTAAAATTAAGGCAATTCATAAAAAAGACCCAATACATATTGTTGAATCCTCTGAACTAGGTCTCGCTTTTATCAATAAATTAAAAGATATTAAATACATAATCCGTTTACACGGAGGTCATCATTTTTTTGCTGAGAGCGAGAATAGAAAAATTAATAAATGGAAAGGATTTCAGGAAAAGAAATCTTTTAGTAAAGCTGATGGTTTTATTGCAGTTTCTCAATATGTAAAAAAACATACAGAGCAGTATTTAAGTTATCAAAATAAACCGATAGCTTACATAAGTAACCCTATTGATACGGATTTTTTTAAGCCGATAATTAATACCCAACTTGCTGATAAAATTGTATTTGCCGGTACAGTTTGCGAAAAAAAAGGAATACGCCAACTAATTCAGGCTTTTCCATATGTGAAAAAAGAATTTCCGGATGCTGCTTTAGAAATTTATGGACGAGATTGGTTTTATCCAGACGGTAGTTCGTACATTCAAATGCTAAAAGAAAAAGAATTGCCTCAGTTGGGAGAAATAATAAAAGACATTCACTTTCATGGAGCCATTTCTTATTCCAATATTCCTTTAGCATATTCAGAAGCTGAGGTTTGTGTTTTTCCGTCTCATATGGAAACTCAGGGATTAGTCGCCCCAGAAGCAATGGCTATGGGAAAACCTGTTGTTTTTACCAAATTAGGCCCAGGCCCTGAAGCTATAGAAGATTTTAAAACCGGATTATTATGTGATCCTTATAATCCGAAAGATATTGCTGAAAAGATTGTTTGGCTTCTTGCTAACAAAGCGGAAACAGAAATAATAGGCAAAAATGCTAGAGAATTTGTATTCGAAAAATATAGTTTAGAAAATAATATAAAACAAAATATTGATTTTTTTAACTTGATGATCAAACGAGAATTACCATTTACAGAGATTTAATCTGGAAAATATTGTCTGAATTTCTCAAAAAAAATATTTAAATGAGATTTGTTATAATAACACATGTTAGACATATTGAAGAAAATAATCAATTTTATGGTTATGCTCCTTATGTTAGCGAAATGAATATATGGCTTCGGCATATCAATAAATTGATAATTGTTGCTCCATTAAAAAATCTTAATCAAACCGCTATAGACATTTCGTATAATTATACTGAAATCGATTTTAGGAGCATACCTGATTTTAATCTTACAAGTTTTAAAAACAGCATTTTTTCTGTTTTTAAAATTCCTTTCATCCTTTGGAAAATTTTTTGGGCAATGAAAAATGCGGATCATATCCATTTAAGATGCCCTGGAAATATGGGCTTGTTGGGATGTTTTGTGCAGATTTTTTTTCCAAATAAAACAAAAACGGCAAAATATGCTGGGAATTGGGATCCTCAAAGTAAGCAGCCTTGGACTTATAAGCTGCAAAAAAAGATCCTAAATAATACTTTTTTAACTAAAAATATGACAGTTTTAGTTTATGGAGATTGGAAAAAACAAACTAAAAATATTAAGTCCTTTTTTACAGCAACTTATTCAGAAAATGAAAAAGAAGCAATTGAAAAAACATCATTAAACCAAGTTATAGAGTTTGTTTTTGCAGGAAGTTTGGTTTCGGGAAAAGATCCGATTTATGCTATAAAATTAGTTGAAGAATTAGCCAGAAAGGTGCATTCTGTAACTTTAAGTTTATATGGAGAAGGTGTCGAACGAACTTTTTTAGAAAAATATATAAAAGAAAATCAACTGGAAAATATTATTTTTTTAAAAGGAAATCAAAGTAAGGAAACTTTAAAAAGTGCATACAAAAAAAGTCATTTTGTAATTTTGCCTTCTAAAAGTGAAGGTTGGCCGAAAGCAATTGCAGAGGGGATGTTTTGGGGGTGCGTACCAATAGCAACAAAAGTTTCATGTGTTCCTTATATGCTTGGCGGTGGAAAAAGAGGAATATTATTAGATAAAAATTTAGAGAAAGATTTAGATCAAATAGTAAATCTTATTTCAGATGAAAAACATTTTTTAGAAATGAGTGAAAAGGCAAGTGAATGGTCTCAATATTATACAACTGAACTTTTTGAATCTGAAATAAAAAAAATGTTGATTAAATGAGAGTGGTGCAATTAATAGATTCACTGGAAGCCGGTGGTGCCGAGAGAATGGCCGTTAATTACGCTAATGCATTATCAAAGAAGATAACTTTTTCAGGACTAATTGCTACTAGAAAAGAAGGTCAGCTGCTTGATCAAATAAGCGAAAGTGTTTCGTATTTGTGTTTAAATAAAAAGAAGAAAATTGATATCCAGGCTATATTTAAATTAAGACAATACATAGTCAAAAATAAAATTGATATCATTCATGCGCACAGCTCTTCTTTTTTTATTGCTGTTTTGGTTAAGTTGACTTTACCAAAAGCTAAGATTATATGGCATGAACATTATGGAACCCGAGTTAAAGAATCACGAAAAGAAAATAAAGTTTTGTTTTTATTTTCACTTCTTTTTTCCTCCATTTTTGTTGTTAATTATCAATTAAAAAATTGGAGTACAAAGAACCTGCTTTGTAAAAAGGTAGTTTTCATTCCAAATTTTACCATTGATAAAAAAGATAATACCCAAATAACAAATTTGAAGGGAAAAGAAGGTAAAAGAATTGTTTTTTTAGCAAATTTAAAAGAACCTAAAAATCATATTGCAATTATTAGGGCTTATGAAGAATTAAAATTGTACGAGTCTGAATGGAGTCTTCATTTAATTGGCAAAGATTATTTAAACAGTTATTCAGAAGAACTAAAAGACTTTATAAAATTAAATTCATTAGAAAATCATATACATTTGTACGGAGAAAGAAGAGATATTAAAAATATTTTATCTCAGGCATCGATTGGAGTTTTAGCATCTACACAAGAAGGATTTCCTGTTACATTGCTGGAATATGCTATGAATGATCTCGGTGTTGTATCTACTAATGTTGGTTTTTGCTCTGAGATTATTCAAAATGAATTTAATGGATTGTTATTTAATCCTCTCAATGATTTTGAAATCAAATGCCAATTAAAAAAAATGATTGAGGATGATTTCCTGAGAAAAAAAGTTTCTTCTAACTTTAAAATGTCGGTTATTAAAAATTATTCAGAAGAAGTCGTGGTCGAAAAATTAATTTTAGAATATAAAAGATAAAGTAATGAAAAAAATCATGTCTTATGGTTTTGCGGTTTTTATTCATGCCGTAATTGCTTTAGTTGTTTTTACAATACCGCTTTTATCAAAAGTTTACGCATTCCTAATTCCTGTTATCGGATTATACTTTGTTTCCCGAAATAAAAATAAGAATAATGAAGTTCTGTATGTTTCGGCATATTTAGTTGGTGTTGAGGTTTTTTTAAGGATGACCGGAGGTAACTTTAACAATGAGTACATAAAGATTTGTGTTATGATATTTATGTTGCTGGGCATGCTCTATAGAAATTTTTCTACGAATGCACTTATTTATGGCTTATTCCTAATTTTATTAATTCCGGGAATTTTAGTAGCAACTGTTACAGCACATTTTGATACAGATGTAAAAAAAGCTTTAGTATTTAATTTGTCTGGGCCGTTTTGCTTAGCTTTTTGTTCTATATATATGTATAAAAGGAGAATATCATTTACAGATTTAGAGCAAATTTTAAAGCTTATGGGGCTGCCAATAGTTTCTAATGTTGTTTATCTTTTTTTATATAATCCAAGTATAAAGGAAGTGGTTAAAGGGACTAGTTCTAATTTTGCGACTTCGGGCGGATTCGGACCAAATCAGGTTTCAACGATTTTAGGATTGGGAATGTTTATATTCTTTTCACAATTAGTATTATTCTCAAAAACGAAGCTAATGATTTTGTTAAATGGAATTCTCTTCATTTTTGTTAGTTATAGAGGAATTGCAACTTTTTCGCGTGGCGGAGTGGTTGCTGGAGTTGCTATGATTATGTGTTTAATGTTTTTAATGTACTATTTTTCTAATTCTATCGGAAAAACTAAACTAAGCTTGGTTGTAGTTTTAGTTGGTTTATTAGGAATTGGAATTTGGGGATATACTTCCTTACAAACAAGTGGGCTCATAGAAAAAAGATATGCCAATAAAGATGCAAGAGGAAGAGTGAAAAATGATCGGCTGGGCGGAAGAGAAGCAATTATGGGTGCAGAATATCAATTGTTTTTAGACAACCCTGTTACAGGTGTCGGAGCAGGAATGGGAAAAGAGTTAAGAAAAGAGTCATTTGGACAAGATACAGCATCTCATAATGAAATCACAAGAATGTTTAGTGAACACGGATTATTTGGAATTTTTGGACTACTAATCCTATTTGTAACTCCTTTTATATTATACATTAATAACCGGCAGCATCTGTACTTTTTATCGTTTTTTGTTTTTTGGCTGCTTACAATAAATCACGCAGCTATGCGAATTGCGGCTCCTGCATTTGTTTATGCCTTATGTCTTCTTTCTGTTCAGGTAAAAATTCCTGAAAAAACAAATGAGCCTATTAGGTAAATTGTTTTTTTATAATACATTTGCCTCAAATTAAAGCCCTTAATCTACATAAATATATGCGTCCAAAAAGGAAAATGCATTTTGAAATTTCAGAGCGAAAAGTTTTGCTTTTTGCATCGGATATTTTTTTTGTTGCAGTAATATTGTATCTTTTAAATGTCTTTTTCGATTTTCATTATTTTGCATTTGAAAGCGAAACCATATACAGACCTATTATGTTTATTGGTTATTTGTTGATTTTTGGAACTATTTTCGAAATGTATAATCTGCAAGTTGCAAGTAATCAGTTTCAGGTACTAAAAAGTGTTGTTCTTTCTGTTTCTACAGCAGTTCTGGTTTATCTTCTTACGCCAGTATTATCTCCCGAACTTCCAAAACAGCGTTTAGTAATCTTGATTTTTTATTCGGTAGTATTACTTATTATGCTGCTATGGCGTTTTTTTTATGCCATTTTTCTTGCATCCCATCGTTTTTCTCAAAATGTAATTTTAATATGTGATAAGGAGCAGGTTGAAGAATTGGTTTTGGGACTTGAAAATGTTGATCCGCATTATAAAATAATTGGTTTCGTGAATTCAGATTCACTTTCTGAAACCAGTTCTAATTTTCATTACGTAAAAGAAATTAAGAAAAGTTACCTGGAGAGATTTGTAATAAAGCATAATGTTTCAGAAATTGTTATTGCTTCTCAAAGGACAGATGGTATCACTCCTGATTTATATCAGCAATTATTACATCTTTTGGAGTCGGGAAACATAATTAGAGAATATACTCAGGTATACGAAAGTAAAACACAGCGTATTCCTGTGCATTATATTGAACGTGATTTTTATCGTTTTTTCCCTTTCAGCCGAAGCAATAACAACAAATTATATTTGTTTTTGATACGCTTTTTAGAATTAGTTTTTTCTTTCACAGGTCTCCTGATTTGTCTTTTTTTAATTCCTTTTATTTTTGTCGGAAATCTTATTGCGAATAAAGGAAGTTTATTTTATACACAAGAAAGAGTGGGGAAAAATGGAAATGTTTTTAAAATCTATAAATTCAGAACCATGATTGAAGCTTCTGAAACAAATGGAGCTGTTTTTGCAGTCTCAAACGATAAACGAATAACTCCCTTTGGTAAATTCATGCGTAAATCCAGAATAGACGAATTACCGCAGTTTTATAATGTTTTAAAAGGAGATATGGCTGTAATTGGGCCAAGACCCGAAAGACCATTTTTTGTTGATGAAATTGCCAAAATAATGCCTTTTTATGAAACGCGTCATGTTATTAAACCTGGACTTACAGGCTGGGCACAGGTAAATTATTCTTACGGAGAATCTATTGACGAAAGTTTGATAAAATTACAATATGATTTATATTACATCAAACACAGAAGTATATTTCTTGATTTGAGTATTACTTTTAAAACAATTACAACTGTTTTATTTTACCGCGGCCAATAATTAAATAATTATCGGGATACGTTTTTTGTTTCTTATTGCAACTCTTACTAAAACAAAACCGCTTGTAATAATCATTGGCAGGACAATTAAAAAGTGTGCTTTGTTGATCATAAATATGCTGTAAACAATCAGAAAAATTAAATGTAAAACAGCAAACCTATACGTCCATCTTTTGTTTTTTGCAATTGAAAAGAAAATCAGAATCAATAAAAACGGACTAAATAACAATACGTTATAATTCATCGCCAGTTCTTGGTGAAAAGAATAAAATCCAACCGAAACAAAAAAGATTCCCATTAAAGATAGAATCAAAAGATAGATTTTGTCTACTACTTTATTATGTACCACAACTACAAACCCTAAAATAAACAAATAGGTATAAATGTTGTTCCACCATGAGCTAGGAGTTTCTTTTTCAAAACTTAAAAGTGTCTGGCTTTTTGCTGCTAAAAGATGACCTTGAAAAGTAGTGTCTTCTAAACTGTTTTTTAGCTCAAATGGCAGGAAAATTTTAGTTCCTAATTGATCGACTTTAGTCCCAAAAATGATACTGGTTCCTAATTGATCATAAAAATGACCATTAAAATAAGGAAACAAAATAGAACGATACGTTTTATCTGTGTCTTGTTTTTTTACAATTACATTGCTGCCTAAAGTCGAATTGATAACATCGACAACCATAGAAGTACAATTCTTGTCAATAAACTTATAAGTATAATAACGTTCGTTCGAAAATAATACGGCATTTAACTTGTCAAACAACTTTTGTTTTAACTCTGGAGAAACAAGTAGCTCCTGCTCAAAAACGCTTCTTTTTTCAGAAGTATAATCATTTATAAAATCGGCAAATGAATGAGCAACTGCAAAATACTGTAAGTCACCTTTTGTAAATTTGGCAACAAAATTTGGAGTTCTAAAGTCAAAGGCTCCATAATTGTATACGACATCAAGATTGTTGATTGGATCTGCAACTCTAATTGCGGTATGACCAAAGTATGAATACGTTTCATTTCCTAATCCGCATGTAATAACGCTTATTTTGGCATATTTTGATAAAGGAACGTTTTGGCTAAAGCCAATTGCAAAACTTAGTAATAATAGTAAACTAAAAAGTGTTTTTCGTAAAAGGACCTTTTTCATAATTTAAAATTTTAAGAAGTTCAACGTTTTTGTAATTTTTATCTAAAAATACCCAAATCAACTTTTATCGAAAATATATTTGAGTACAAAGCTGCGCTTTGATTTCCTAAATCAGTTAAAGCGTAATCAACCTGAATACCTTTGTATTTAAAGCCTAGTCCGATATTAGGCTGAAAACTCAATTTTTCAGTATTGTCTAATTGCATCACATTCTGAAAATTTCCGGCTCCGGCTCTTAAAAAAACAAGATCGGTATATCCAAACTCAAATCCAAGTGCAGGATCAATACTTACTACTTTTGACGAAATAATATCATTTGTCTGTTCAAAACGCATGTTCAAATTTCCGGCAGCCAAAAGACTATAATCGTTATGAAATTCAAATTTTTTAGAAACTCCTAATTGTGCTTTTGGCAGTGTTATTTCAGTGCTTTCCGGTAATTCATTATTTTCTCCCGGAATTGCATTTGCAATTTTCGCATATTCCTCTTCATCAATATTCCAAACATTATAAGTTGTTGTAATATCACGAAGCATTAATCCAAATTTCCAGTCATTGTGCTCAAACTGCAGTCCTACATCAAAACCAAAACCCCATGAATTGGCAAATTTACCAATAACTCTTCGAATAATTTTTGCATTTACTCCGTATTGAAAGCCATCTACCGGAAGTTTTCTGGCGTATGAAAAAGTAAAACCATAATCGGCTGTCGAAAACAAACGGATTCTATTATAATCAATATTTCCCTGACTGTCGATTAACTGCGTGGTGTCCATAATATCATCGACTCCAAAACGAATCATTGAAATTCCCCAGGCGCTTCGATCGTCAATTGGGCTTGCATAACCAATAAAATCATATTGTGCAATATTGGCAAAATAACTGGCGTGCATTAGAGAAAGCTGATGGTCTTCAAGATTGGTTAAACCTGCCGGGTTCCAATAAACAGAATTTACATCATTTGTAGAGGCTGTCACAGCGCTCGACATTCCTAACGCCGCCGCATCAACACCAATATTCATAAACTCGTTCGAATATTTTCGAACAGTTTGGGCATACTGTGATGTAAAATTCCAAAATAATAAAAACGCAAAAAGTTTTTTCAATCGATATTTTTTTGCAGACTTAGGCCTGTTTTAATTTTCATCAAAAATATAATATTTTATGCATCTAATTCAAATTATTGTAAAAGTTAAGTTTTTAAGAATCTATCTTTAATTTTACTTTTTGTTTAATAGAAATTTTAATAGAAATTTTTTCTACTAATGTCGCTTATTTATGCGAAATTTGTCAATCAAAATTTATCAAAACCTAAACATGAATATTAAAAAGCACATTCCGAATTTAATTACATTAATTAATCTTTTTTGTGGCTGCGTAGCAATAGTTTTTATTTCTGAAGCTAATTACGAAATGGCTTTTTATATGGTTTGCCTCGGAATCTTTTTTGATTTTTTTGATGGTTTCTTTGCCAGGTTATTCAAAGTTTCCAGCCCTCTTGGGCTTCAGTTAGATTCTTTGGCAGATATGGTAACCAGTGGCGTAGCTCCCGGATATGTAATGTATACTTTGTTTACAAACAGTGCTCATGAATTAGGTACTCATCCAGCGATTCCGTTTTTAGGATTTATCGTGACTTTGGGTTCTTGTTATCGTTTAGCAAATTTTAATATTGATACACGTCAAACGGATTCGTTCATTGGATTGCCAACGCCTGCAAATTCGCTTTTTATTTTAAGTCTTCCTCTGGTTTTACAATTTTCAGATTCTTTAATGCTGCTTGAAATCTTGACAAATCAATGGGTTTTATTGGTGATTACTTTATGCAGTGCTTATATTTTGAATGCTGAAATCCCGTTGTTTTCTTTAAAGGTGAAAAAGTTTAATTTAAAAGACAATGCTTTGCAAGTTGTATTTCTTTTAATTTCTTTCGTTTTACTTTTATTATTTCATTTTGGAGCTATTCCTCTAATTATTATTTTTTACGTTTTACTTTCAGTTGTAAACAATTTGTTTTTGAAAAAGTAGTTTTATTCGAATGGCAAGAAAAACGACAAAAAGAACTTCTTATTCCCGAAAACCACAACCTAGCCGATCTTTGTTCGGCAGAGTAATCCGTTTTGTTGTTTTCTCCTTTCTGGCTTTGCTTTTCATTGGAACAATTTATCATTATCGTGCCGGACTAGCTTATTATCTCGGATTTAAAACAGATAAAGTTTTAGATGAAGATGAGGTAGGTAAGCATCTTTCTGATGTGAGAAATATTCGTGTTCTTGAAAATCATAAAGGAAAAGTGGTTGGAATTGACGTATCTGAATTTCAAGGAAAAGTAGATTGGGAAGAAGTTGAGATTTTAGACGAAAAATATCCTGTGCAATTTGTTTTTATTCGGGCAACAGCCGGAAACGATCGCGTTGACAGACAGTTTAAACGTAATTGGGAAGGTGCAAAAGAAAATAAAATCATGCGTGGTGCTTACCATTACTATCGTCCAAACGAAAATTCTATCGAGCAGGCTGATCTTTTTATTAAAACGGTAAAATTGCAAAAGGGAGATTTGCCCCCTGTTTTAGATATTGAAAAATTGCCAAAAAATCAGCCGTTGGACAGTTTGAAAAAAGGTTTAAAACGTTGGTTGACTAAAGTGGAAAAGCATTATCAGGTTCGTCCGATTATTTATTCCGGTGAACGATATTATTCTGATTTCTTAAAAGAAGAATTTGGAGAATATTTATTTTGGATTGCCAATTACAACTTCTACAGAGAAAAAATTGAAGACGACTGGCTGTTTTGGCAGTTTACAGAAAAAGCTTCTCTGCCGGGAATCAAACATCGTGTTGATGTTAATATTTATAATGGAGATATAGAACAGCTGCAGTTTATAACGGTTGAATAAGTTTTCAGTCTCGGTCGCAGTTGTAGTGTACTTCTAGTTTCTTGGCTTTATTTTGATAAAACTAAAATAACAATTATCAGAAAGGGCAACAAAAGCATTACAGAATAAGGATTGGCAAAATTTATAGTAAGACCCATCCATTCAATTCTCTTTGGCGGAAGTAATCGTTTGTCTTTAGGATTGTAATAACAAAATCCGAAATACCAATTTTTTGGGTCTTTGTGCCACTTGTCGTAATCTTCCTGAGTTGGTTTTTCTGATTTCATTTTTTTATAGTTAACGGTCGCAGTTTTCAGTACTGTGACTGAAAATTGCGACTGAATACTTTAAACTAAAATTCAAGTTTCTTTTTACGAAGTTCGAAGTTTTGTCCAAGATAAACACGGCGAACCATTTCATCTTCTACCAATTCTTCGGGAACTCCGGCTTTCAGGATTCCTCCTTCAAACATTAAGTAAGTTTTGTCGGTAATAGCTAAAGTTTCCTGAACGTTGTGGTCTGTAATCAGGATTCCGATATTTTTGTTTTTCAACTGTGCTACAATTCTTTGAATGTCTTCTACGGCAACGGGGTCAACTCCGGCGAAAGGCTCATCTAATAAAATAAATTTCGGGTCTGTTGCCAAGGCGCGGGCAATTTCGGTACGGCGACGCTCACCTCCCGAAAGTAAATCTCCTCGGTTGGTGCGAATATGTTCTAAGCTGAATTCTTCAATTAAACTTTCCATTTTGGCAATTTGTGCTTCTTTTGAAAGCTTAGTTAACTGCAGAACGCTTAGAATGTTATCTTCAATACTTAATTTTCTAAAAACAGAAGCTTCCTGTGCTAAATAACCAATTCCTTGCTGTGCACGTTTGTACATTGGATAATCGGTAATGTTCAAATCATCAAGATAAATATTTCCTGAATTTGGTTTTACCAACTCCACGATCATGTAAAAAGAAGTTGTTTTTCCGGCACCGTTTGGTCCCAAAAGACCAACGATTTCTCCTTGATTTACTTCAACAGAAATTCCTTTTACAACACTTCGGCCTTTGTATGTTTTGATTAAATTATCGGCTCTTAATTTCATTTTTTAAGTTTAATTGTTTAAACGTTTGAATCGTTTATTCGGTACAAATTAACGAATAAACGATTCAACAAATAAACCTATTAACAATTATTTAGTTTCGGCTTCTTCTAAAGCTTCCCAAAATTCGTAAGCTCTTCTAAGGTGCGGAATTACGATTGTTCCTCCAACAAGAGTAGCGATTCCCATGGCTTCCATCATTTCTTCTTTAGACACGCCTTCTTTAAAACTGGTTTCCAAATGGTATTTTACGCAGTCGTCACAGCGCAAAACAGCAGAAGCAACTAAGCCTAAAAGTTCTTTTGTTTTTACATCAAGAGCTCCCGGCGCATAAGCATTGGTGTCCAGGTTAAAAATTCGCTTTACAATTTTGTTATTGTCAGCTAGTAATTTTTCGTTCATTTTAGAACGATAGTCGTTAAACTCTTGTATTAATTCAGACATTTTCTTTCAATTTATTTTTATAAACAATCTTCGAAATAAGGATACTCACTTCGTAGATAATAAGCATTGGGATCGCAACAATAGTCTGGCTCACAACATCTGGCGGCGTCACGATTGCAGCGATAATTAAAATAATTACAACAGCATATTTCCAATATTTTCTTAAAAATTCAGGAGTTACTAGTCCTAGTTTGGTTAAGAAATAAATGATAATTGGCAGTTCAAAGAACAATCCGCTGGCTAAAATACTGGTTTTTACCATTCCCATATAAGAGTCTAAAGTAAACTGATTGATAACCATTTCACTGATGGAGAAAGTTGCCACGAAGTTAACCGACATTGGAATTACTACATAATACCCAAATATTACTCCTAAAAAGAAAAGAAGAGAAGATGTGAATATAAATATCTTAGCATGTTTTCTTTCTTTTTCATAAAGTGCCGGGCTGATAAATTTCCAAAGTTCCCATAAAATATACGGGAAACTTAAAATGAAACCGGCTAGTAAGCACATCCATACAAAAATGTTTACCTGACCTTCCATTTCGGTATTTTGAATAATGAAATTCAATTTGGTAATACAAATACTGTCTGCAAAACCCAGCTGGTGCGATAAATCACAAAACCAAACATAGGTAAAAAATGTTGGTCTTGTTGGGCCTAAAATAATATCATCAAACAAATAATCGCTGATAAAATAAGTAGCAAATGCCATAATACATATTGCAATTGTACTTCTAACTAATAACCATCTTAGTTCTTCAAGATGGTCTAAAAATGACATCTCGCCAAGGTTTTTCTTTGCCATTATACGATTCCTTCTTTTAAAATGTCATGTAAATGTAATACTCCTTTGTATTCGCCGTTGTCAGCCACAATAAGCTGTGTGATCGAAAAATCTTCTAAAATATTTAAAGCATCAACTGCCATAGTTTCTGAAGAAACTAATTTAGGATTTTTTGACATAATATCTTTAGCAGTTAAGTTTGCAATAGTATCTACGTCATTTAGCATTCTTCGGATGTCTCCGTCTGTAATAATTCCGATAATTTTATTGTCTTCAATTACTGCGGTAACACCCAGTCTTTTTTCAGAAATTTCGAAAATTGCTTTTTTGATAGAAGTATCCGGAGAAACGGCTGGTTTTAGAGAATGTTCTATCATGTCTTTTACGCGAAGCAAAAGTTTTTTCCCCAGAGCACCTCCCGGATGATAAACTGCGAAATCTTCGGGTTTAAAATCACGCATTTCCATAAGGCATACTGCCAGAGCATCTCCCATAACAAGCTGTGCTGTAGTGCTGTTTGTTGGGGCTAAATTTATCGGGCATGCTTCTGTGTCGACAGTTGTATTTAAAACATAATCAGAACCTTTTGCAAGAAACGAAGTTACGTTTCCAGTAATAGCAATTAAGGTGTTTCCAAAGCGTTTTAATAACGGAACTAATACTTTGATTTCCGGACTGTTGCCGCTCTTTGAAATACAAATTATAATATCATCATTTTGAATCATTCCTAAATCACCGTGAATAGCTTCTGCGGCATGCAGGAACATCGACGGCGTTCCGGTTGAGTTAAAAGTGGCAACCATTTTTTGTGCAATGATGGCGCTTTTTCCAATCCCTGTAACGATCAATCGGCCTTTAGTTTCGTAAATACGTTGGGTTGCTTCGAAGAAATTTTCGTCCAGAAAATCAATTAACTTTATAATTGCTTCACTTTCAGAGAGTATTGTTTTTTTGGCGATTGCCAATATATTTTCTTTTGTAATCAAAACAGAATATTTAAAATTTGTATGTATAAAAGAAAGTTGTATCTTTATGTGTTGCAAATTTATACAAAATATCCATTAATATAAAGAATGAATTCAAACGAAATTGAAATACACAAGGAATTAAAGAAGTATTTCGGCTTTAGCCAATTTAAAGGCTTGCAGGAGCAAGTCATTACGAGTATTTTAAATAAAAAGAATACTTTCGTAATTATGCCTACGGGCGGCGGGAAGTCTCTTTGTTATCAATTACCCGCTTTAATTCAGGACGGAACGGCCATTGTTGTTTCTCCTTTAATTGCTTTGATGAAAAATCAGGTAGATGCGATTCGAAGCCTTTCATCAGAAAACGGAATTGCACATGTGTTGAATTCCTCTCTTACCAAAACAGAAATTGCCCAAGTAAAAAAAGACATTAGTTCTGGATTAACTAAGCTTTTATATGTTGCTCCCGAATCTTTAACAAAAGAAGAATATGTGGCCTTTTTGCAAAGTGTGCCAATTTCATTTGTTGCAATCGACGAAGCACACTGTATTTCAGAATGGGGACATGATTTTAGGCCTGAATACAGGAATCTTAGAAATATTATTAAGCAATTAGGGAAGGTGCCAATTATCGGACTTACCGCTACAGCAACTCCAAAAGTTCAGGAAGATATTCTTAAAAATCTGGATATGGCCGATGCCAATACTTTTAAAGCATCATTCAACAGGCCGAATTTATATTACGAAGTACGTACAAAAACAAAAAATATAGAATCGGATATTATTCGATTTATCAAACAGCATAAAGGCAAATCTGGAATTATTTACTGCTTAAGCCGTAAAAAAGTAGAATCGATTGCCGAAGTTTTACAAGTAAACGGAATCAGTGCCGTTCCTTATCACGCAGGTTTAGACGCAAAAACACGTGCGAAACATCAGGATATGTTTTTGATGGAAGACGTAGATGTTGTGGTAGCCACAATTGCCTTCGGGATGGGAATTGATAAGCCAGATGTTCGTTTTGTAATTCACCACGATATT
The DNA here is from genome assembly GCF_001879205.1 of Flavobacterium johnsoniae. Classification (GTDB taxonomy): domain Bacteria; phylum Bacteroidota; class Bacteroidia; order Flavobacteriales; family Flavobacteriaceae; genus Flavobacterium; species Flavobacterium johnsoniae_A. The sequence continues at coordinate 114,811 of NZ_MLFK01000002.1, read as the reverse complement.
CCAAAATCTCTCGAAAGTTATTATCAGGAAACAGGACGCGCCGGTCGTGATGGAGGAGAAGGACATTGCTTAGCTTATTACTCTTATAAGGATGTAGAAAAGCTGGAGAAATTCATGTCCGGGAAACCAGTTGCAGAACAAGAAATTGGTTTTGCCCTTTTGCAGGAAGTAGTAGCGTACGCCGAAACCTCAATGTCGCGCAGAAAATTCCTGCTGCATTATTTTGGTGAAGAATTTGACAGCGAAACCGGAGAAGGTGCAGATATGGACGACAACGTTCGTAATCCGAAAAATAAAATTGAAGCCAAAGATCAAGTCGTTAAACTGCTTGAAATTGTTCGCGATACCAAACATATTTATAAGTCTAAAGAAATTGTGTTTACTTTAATTGGCCGAATCAATGCGGTTATTAAAGCGCATAAAACAGATACACAGCCTTATTTTGGTTCTGGTTCAGATCACGATGAGAAATATTGGATGGCTTTACTAAGACAAGTTTTAGTTTCTGGTTATCTTTCAAAAGACATAGAAACATACGGCGTAATAAAAATTACAAAAGAGGGTCTGGATTTTATCAAGAAACCTGTTTCGTTTATGATGTCTGAAGATCACGAATACAGTGAAGCCGATGACGAAGCAATTGTAGCATCAGCAAAATCATCTGGCACAGCCGATGAAGTTTTAATGGGAATGCTTCGCGAACTGCGTAAAAAAGTAGCTAAAAAATTAGGGGTTCCTCCGTTTGTTGTTTTTCAGGATCCTTCTCTTGAAGATATGGCTTTAAAATATCCAATAACATTACAGGAATTGTATAATATTCATGGAGTTGGTGAAGGAAAAGCAAAAAAATACGGTGGCGAATTTGTTACCTTAATAAGTAGGTACGTTGAAGATAACGACATCATTCGCCCAGACGACTTGGTTGTAAAATCTACCGGAGTAAACTCTGCCAACAAATTATACATTATTCAGAATATCGATAGAAAACTGCCATTAAGTGATATTGCTTCTGCAAAAGGGCTGACGATGGATGCCTTAATTAAAGAAATGGAACAAATCGTATATTCGGGAACCAAATTAAATATCAAATACTGGATTGACGATATGCTCGACGACGATCAGCAGGAAGAAATTCACGATTATTTCATGGAGTCAGAATCAGATAAAATCGAAGACGCTCTAAAAGAATTTGACGGCGATTATGATATCGATGAACTACGTTTGATGCGTATTAAATTTATTAGTGAAGTTGCTAACTAGTTATAAGTTAAATGTGAGATGTAAAATGTATTTTTCGATACAAACATCTCACATTTTTCATTTCACATCTTACTCAGAATAAACTTCCCCCCGATGCGGTTTCAAAGCATCTCTTACCTGAATCATATTTTCATCCGTAACAACCATAAAAGCGATTGCATGCATATCATTTATGATTTTGAATCCGGTTATATTTAATGGTAATTTTTCAATTGCTATAAATTCTTTCAAATGAATTTCATGATGCTCGGCTGTTTTTGCAGAAGCCGGACCGCGAAAATCCCAAATCAATTTTATTTTTCTAGACATTTTTTTTAAAGGTGCAAAGGTTCAGAGAGGCAAAGGTACAAAGTCTATTTTAAAAAAAGGTGCTGAGGCTCTGAGATGCTATCCCGAAGCTTCGGGACTGAGTTTTTTTCTGTAGAGACACACTGCAGTGCGTCTATCTTTTCTTCAAAGAAATCTTTTTAATCCAAAGTAATCTATGGCTTAAAATGAATATTAAAGATTTTACGAAAAAGAGAAAAGCTGCTATATAATTAACCGCAAAGTGCGCTATGATTTTTTAAAGGTACGGTTTTATAAAAAACACAAAGTTCGCAAAGCTTTGTGTTGATCTAGCTTTGCGAACTTTGTGTTTTCTATCCGTAAAGTAAAATTAAATCTTAGCGTACTTTGCGGTTAATTATATAAAGTCAGTTCAAAATAGTATTTTTGCATCTTCTTTTCATAGAAAGAAAAGCTAATAGAATAAAAAAGATACAATGCCAAGAGAACTTTTACTTCAGGTAACTCCGGAAATAGCCGCAAACGAATTGTTGCTTAAAGACTATTTGTCTAAACAAATAAAGGTTTCTCCTAAGGAAATTCAGCACGTTTCTATTTTAAAACGTTCGATTGATGCGCGTCAAAAAGCGATTAAAATCAATTTGAAAGTTGTTATATATTTAAAGGGAGAACCGTTTCAGGAAACTAAAATCGAGCTTCCTATATATAAAGATGTTTCTTCTGCCCAGGAAGTGATTGTTGTTGGTGCAGGCCCTGCAGGACTTTTTGCTGCTTTGCAATTAATCGAATTGGGCTTAAAGCCAATTGTAATCGAACGCGGAAAAGATGTTCGCGGACGCCGACGCGATTTAAAAGCAATCAATAGAGAGCACATTGTTAACGAGGATTCCAATTATTGTTTTGGTGAAGGCGGAGCCGGAACATACTCAGACGGAAAATTATATACACGTTCTAAAAAACGAGGCGATGTAACCCGAATTTTAGAGCTTTTGGTTGCTTTTGGTGCTTCAGAAGATATTTTGGTTGAAGCGCATCCGCACATCGGAACCAATAAATTGCCAAAAATCATTGAAGATATTCGAAATAAAATCATCGAATTTGGCGGTCAGGTTTTGTTTGATACACGCGTAACCGATATTTTGGTGAAAAGTAACGAAGTTGAAGGAATTGTAACCCAAAACGGAGACAAGATTCTGGCCAATAAATTAATCTTAGCAACCGGACATTCCGCACGTGATATTTTTGAATTGCTTGATAAAAAGAAAATTTTAATAGAAGCTAAGCCTTTTGCTTTAGGAGTTCGTGCAGAACATTCTCAGGAATTAATTGATAGTATTCAGTACAGCTGTGATTATCGAGGCGAATATTTACCTCCGGCACCTTATTCGATTGTAAAACAAGTGAATGGTCGCGGTATGTATTCGTTTTGTATGTGTCCGGGTGGTGTAATTGCACCTTGTGCTACAAGTCCGGGTGAGGTAGTTACAAATGGATGGTCGCCTTCCAAACGTGATCAGGCAACGGCAAATTCCGGAATTGTAATTGAATTAAAACTGGAAGATTTTAAACCTTTTGCAAAATTTGGTGCTTTGGCCGGAATGGAATTTCAAAAAAGCATCGAACAAAAAGCATGGCATTTAGCTGGAAAAACTCAAAAAGTTCCGGCGCAAAGAATGGTCGATTTTACCCAGAATAAAGTTTCTGCTGATATTCCTAAAACTTCGTATGTTCCGGGAACAACTTCGGTTGAAATGGGACAGGTTTTTCCGGGATTTTTATCGCAGATTTTACGCGAAGGTTTTAAGGAATTTGGAAAATCAATGCGCGGTTATTTAACCAATGAAGCTATTTTGCATGCTCCGGAAAGCAGAACATCATCTCCTGTTAGAATTCCGCGAGATCCTATGACTTTGGAGCATTTGCAGATAAAAGGATTGTATCCTTGTGGTGAAGGAGCAGGTTATGCAGGAGGCATTATTTCTGCAGCAATCGACGGTGAAAAATGCGCTTTAATGATTGCTGAATCTTTAAAATAATTCACTAACCGGGTTTCGGGTTATTAAAAATAGTGATATATTTATTGCTTTAGTTTTTAATACTTATATGCCCAATGAAAAATTTCTTTTCTAATTTGTTTGGTAGGAATAATGATCCAAAATCGATTATTTCTTTTGATGTTATTGATCCCATTTATTCGTACTTATATAATGAGCAGTCTGGTATTGAGCTTAAAGTAAAAGGAATTAAGGAAGAGGTATCTGTTAACTTATTTTATTTTCCCGGTTCATTAGATCATGAAGAAGGAAGAGCAGAAATCAAAAAAGCAGGATTCAGTAATTCTTATGAGGTTTTAAATGAACTTTATAAAAAGATGGATATTGGGGTTCTTTCTCAAGATATAATAGATCAGGGATTAGAATATGATTTTATACACATTCAGTTTTATTCGGAGCCAACTTCCGAAGAAAAAAAGTTCTTTAAACGTTCCATCAAAAATTTCATTATCTTTTTTTGCTGTACAAATAGTTTAGAAACTAACGATTTTAAAATTTTATATTCAGGAACCCATTTCTTTGATTATACAAAAGGATTGCTGGATAGTGAACTTTTAGATTTCAACAATCCAAAAAATGAAAGCCAGGCAATAGGGATAAAAGATTTTAAATTGGTTTTACAGGGAATCTGCCAGTATTTAAATATCGAAATTCCGGAGAGTGTTGAACTTCCTTCGCAAGAAAATTTAATAGAAGCCGAAGCCGTTAATCTGGAAACCTTTGAAGAATTTATAAAGTTAGTTTCGAGAGGAGATATTGAAGAAAAAGAGCTTAAAAAAGAATCAAAAAAGCTTTTTAAAAATTTTAATAAAGAGGCAAAAGATTATCACAATATAGTAAATGGCCATTTTAATTTCTTTGAAAATATTGATGCCTGGAACAGCGATTGGAAATTTGATCCCGAAGATGCAGAATATTTTATCTCTGAAATGATTGGCGAAGATCTTAATTTTGAATATCCGGAAGAAACCTATAGTCATGATTTGTTTCCGTACATTCAATCGGCTTTAGAGAAAAAAGGCCTTGAATTAATGAGTTACGATACCCACGGAGATAATTATTTGTTTTTTGTAGCGAACAAAAATGATGTTCCCAGAATTTTACAATTATCTCAATTAACGAAAATTGAGGTTGATCAATTGTAAATTGGGTTGAGTTTTTGCGCAAAGAAAGTACGTGGATAAAACATTCGCTAAGCGAAAACGCTGATAAAAACGGATTTTTTATGCTTATTTTGTCATCCCGAGGAACGATCTTCGTAAGTAGCTCTACAAGTTTGACGATTTTGATTGCGGAGTTTCTTGCGAAGATCCCTCGTTCCTCGGGATGACAAGATTGTGTTGAAAACTGAAACTGAAAACCGAGACTGAAAACTGAAAACTATCTACGGAATCAGAATTATTTTCCCGGTACTTTTTCGGCTTTCGAGATAATCGTGGGCTAGTTTGCCTTCGGATAATTTGAAAGAGGTGGGTTCTGAAAGTTTGATTTTTCCTTCGGTAATCCAATTGAATAATTGGTTCGCTCTTTTGATTCTTTCTTCTTTTGAATTTAAATAGCTCCATAAATCACCTCCGGTTAAAGTTTTAGAGCCGTCCATTAACATTCTGGGGTCTACAGGTGCGGGATCTCCGCCTGCCATTCCGAAGAAAACAACCTGACCGCGTTCTTTTGTAACTTCAAAGCTTTCGGCTAAAGTGCTTCCAATACTGTCGTAAACAACATCAACGCCATTTGGGGCTATTTCAAAAATTTTTGATTTCCAATCTTCATTGTAAAGAAAAACATGATCTGCACCTTGATCATAGCCAACTTTTGCTTTTTCTGCAGATGAGGTTAAACCAATAACATTGGCGCCCAAAAGTTTGCTTATTTGCGTAAGGATTTGCCCAACCCCGCCGGCAACGGCATGAATTAATACAGTTTCTCCTTTTACGGTTTTATGACTATCTGTTGCCAGATAATGCGCTGTTAAACCTTGTAATAAAACAGAAGCTGCTGTTTCAAAAGAAATAGTTTCCGGTAAAGGTAAAACGTGATTTATATTAACTGCAACCAATTCAGCATTAGCAAATGGAACATCGGCGAAAGCCACACGATCGCAAGCTTTGTATTCAGGATGATTGTTGGCATCAACCACAATTCCGGCTCCTTCATAACCGGCAATAAAGGGTGGATTTCCTTTTAAATGATAATTTCCCTTTCGTCTGTAAACGTCGGCAAAATTTAACCCAATGGCTTTCATCTCAACTAAAATGTCATCACTTTTTAATTGCGGAGCAGGGATTTCGATATATTCTAAAACATCAGAATTCCCAAAAGAAGAGAAGGTAAGTGCTTTCATTTTTAAATTAAATTTAGGAATACAAAGTACGTGAAAATTCGTTCTAGTTTTTTATCGCTCCTGATGGCTATCGGATAAAAGGAAAATAATTTTCGCCACGAATTTCACAAATTAATCAGTGTAGATTCGTGAAATTCGTGGCAAACTGAAGGAGATTTTAAAATCATACTAATCATATAATCTGTGGCAAAAAAGTAAATTATATTTTAGGAAATTTCATTTCATTAAAAGTGCTTTTTTGTTTGGCTAAAGCTTCAACATCCTGCCATTTTCTTGGAGAGTCTGCAGAAAGATTTTCATAGGAATCTTTTGTAATCAAAATATCATCTTCAATACGAACGCCAATATTCCACCACTTTTTATCGCATTTACTGTTTGCAGGAATGTAGATTCCAGGTTCGACGGTAAAAATCATGTTCTCTTTTAAAATACCTGTGTAATTTCCTTTGTCGTGAACATCTAAGCCAAGAAAATGCGAACAACTGTGTGGATAATAAATTCGGACATCATTAGGATCTGTAATGATTCCGAGTTTTATTAATCCGGCGGTAATTATTTCTTTGGCCTTTTTGTTTAAATCCTGAAAAGGGGTTCCTGTTTTGCAAATCTTAAAAACTTCTTCTTGCGCCTCATAAACAAGTTGATAAATTGCTTTTTGTTCTTCGGTAAATTTTCCGTTTGCAGGAACTGTTCTGGTAACATCTGCAGAATAACCGTGATATTCAGAACCCACATCCATTAGTAATAGCTGATTGTCAATTTTTGCAGCGTTGTTCTCGCCATAGTGTAAAATACAACCGTTTGCACCGGCTCCTACAATTGGCGGATAACCTTCGCCTTCGGCACCATAATGTCTATGAATGTAGGCATGAATTCCGTCAGCTTCATTTTCGCTCATATCAGGGCCAACTGCTTTCATTACTTCATTATGGGCAATACAGGAAAGTTTAACGGATTTTCGCATTAATTCCAGTTCTTCGGGAGTTTTTATCTCACGAAGTGAATTAGTAATATTTGTGAACAAATTGACAGAGGATTCGTTTTCCTGAATGATCTCTGCTTTTGCCTTAAAGATTTGGATTAAAGCGTGAAGGTTGTCAATGTTGTTGCCTCCTGAGATATCTGTTGGGATTTTATCATAAATAATGCTGTCAAATTTCTTGAAATCAAGCTTAAAGTCTTTAAAATCTTTTCCGTTGTAAGCAGTTGTAAAACCTAACTTTGTTTTTGCGCCTTCAATTCCTAGCCGTCTTCCTGTCCAGGTTTCTTTGCCGGCATTTTTTTCTCTCACAAAAATAACCTCTGTATATTTTTCAGAGCCTTGTGGTTCTTTAAAAAGTAATAAAACAGCATCGGGTTCTTTGTAGCCCGTTAAATAATACATATCAGGGTTTTGATGATAATTATAATTGATGTCTTTTGAGAAAACTCTTTCCGGATAAGAAAAAATAACTGCAATAGAATTAGCAGGCATTAAATTTCTAAAAGCGCCGCGGCGTCCCTGATGAAATTCTTTTGAGAGATAATCTGTTGGAAGATTTTCCTGAGACTGACCCTGAGAGAAACTAAAAAAGAGGACAAACAATAAGAGAAATTGTTTCATGTTTTTGATTTTTGATTGATGTTTTGGTTTTTTGATCAATGCAAATTACGAAAAAAAGGGAATCGAAAATTAGAATTTAAATATTTGACTAAGAGAAAATTAAATAAAATAATGTAACTTAGAGATCAGAAAATTACGGTTTATTGTAAAAATTTAACTTTATAAACCTGATAAATGGGCATGGATATTGAGAAGGGAATGTTGATCAGAATTTTAATCTTCAAAAAACAAATTATAATAACCTTTAAAAAACACATTTATGAAAAAATACACACTCGCAGTCGTTTCGGTTTTAACTTTATTTATTACTTCATGTAATGCATCAAAAGATACTGCTAATGCAGGAAATTTATTTGACACAACCTGGGAGCTGGAATACATTTCGGGACCAAGAATTGCTTTTGAAGGATTGTACCCGAATAAAAAACCGCAGATTACTTTTGATAAAAAAGAAACAAAAGTGTATGGTAATAACGGATGTAATGGTTATAGCGCACCATATACTTTAAATGGAAAATCCTTAACTTTTGGAGAACCTGGACCAACGACAATGATGTTTTGTGACGGCGGGGGAGAACAACAGTTTTTGCAGCAAATGAAAAAAATTACGAGCTACTCTATTGATAAAGATGAAAAACTAAATTTAATTGAAGGAGATGTTCCTATGATGCGATTTAAAAAAGTGGCTAAACAATAATTTGAAAAAATAAAATATCGGGAAAGTGAAATGAGTAATCATTTCACTTTTTTATTTGGGGCTAAAGCTGATCTTGTTTTAACTGAAGCTGTGCAATATTTTTACTGATGATGTTTTTGTCGGCAGTAGTTTTGGCTAAGCCGAGTGCCGTTTTGAAATGCTGTAAGGCTTTTTTTGAGTTCATTTCAGAATATAGATTTCCGAGCAAAGAAAAATAAAAATGATTGTCTTGTAAATTCAATTTTTCGGCTTCACGAATTGCTTCTTCTTTGCCTTTTACTTTAGATAAGGCATAAGTTCTGTTTAGTGCCGCAATTGGTGAATATTCTAAAATAATCAAATTGTTGTAGAGTTCCAGTATATTTTCCCATTTCTCGGTTGTTTCTGTTTTAATGGTGTGCCAGTAAGCGATTCCAGCTTCTAAGTGATATTTTGAAAGTGTATTTCCAGTTGAAGACTGGCTTAAAAAATATGTCCCTTTATCGATTAATTCTTGGTTCCAAAGTGATTGATCCTGGTCTTCGTATAAAATAATTTCGCCATTAGATCCTGTTCTTGCATCAAACCTTGAAGAATGAAAACACATTAATGCCATTAAAGCATTCGTTTGCGGCAGATTTGTACTTTCGTTTTGAATTAATAAATAAGTCAGACGCATTGCTTCGGTACAAAGATCTTTTCGTAAAGTAGTGTTTTGGGAAATAGAATAGTAGCCTTCTGAATAAAGCAGATAAATGGTTTTTAGAACCGTTTTCATTCGGTCTTTTATTTCAGAATTGCTGGGATTTTGAATTTTTATATTTTCTTCCTTGAGTTTTTCTTTGGCACGATTGATTCTTTTGTAAATAACTTCCTTGTTTGAGAGGAAAGCATCGGAGATTTCATTTATTCCAAAACCACACAATAAATTTAGAGCCAGAGCAATTTGGGCTTCTTCAGAATTACACGGATTGCAGACTGTAAATATCATTGCCAGCTGACTATCTGCAATATTTTGATCAGACAAATCAATATCGATTTCAGGATTGTTTAATGGAGTATTGTGCTTTATTTCGGAAACTATCTTGGTTTCAAAAACATTGTTTCTTTTTAAATGGTTTTTGGTTTTGTTTTTGGCAACGGTATAGAGCCAGGCGGTTGGATTTTCTGGAATTCCTTTAATCGCCCAGGTTTCTGAAGCGGTCAGGAAAGTGTCACTTACAATATCTTCGGCAATTTCGATAAGATGAATTCCAAAGAGGCTGCAGAGTACTGATACAATTTTTTGATACTCTGTTCGGAATAAATTTGGTATAAGTTCTCTATGTTCCATACTTTAAGGAAAAAATGCCTAAGTAAAGATACAAAGGCATTTTATATAAGTTATTTCAAAGTTTAAACGGCCATTCTTATTTCGACATTTCCGCCAAAATTTAGTACCGGACATCCTTGTGCGATTTCGGCAGCTTCATCATAATCTTTGGCTTTAATGATAATTAATCCGCCAATCGATTCTTTAATTTCCACAAAAGGGCCGTCAGTGATTCCTTTATTAGAATTTACAAGTTTTCCTTGTCCGTCCCATCGTTGTAAAGGTCTTGCTAATTTATCCTGAGCAGCCAGACTTCCAAACCAGTTTTGCCATTGCTGCAAATGCTGCTGTAATTCTTCTGGAGAAGGCTGTGTTTCTTTTGTTATAAAATCTCTTCTGAAAATCAATAAAAACTCATTCATTTTTTTATGTTTTATAAGTGATCAATTTCTTTTTAAGCTGTATAAAGTTAATTGTTTTTAGAAAACAACCTATTGGTTATTATCCAAATTGCCCTACTCTGTAAGATCCCGGAGTATTAGAAAAAGCGATATTTATGCGGTTCCAGGTATTAATAGTTGCTATTGCAAGGGTAAGGTCGATTAATTCTTCTTCTGTAAATTCTGTTTTTGCTAAATCGTAAATATCATCAGGAACTTCACATGCGTTTACCGCTTCTGCATAAGCAAGGGCGACTCTTTCTCGTTTTGTAAAATAAGGAGTTTCTCTCCAAGCACTTAATCCAAACAAACGTTGTGTAGTTTCGCCATTGGCCAAAGCCTCTTTTGAGTGCATGTCTAAACAATAAGCACAATTGTTTATTTGAGAAATTCTGAAATCTACCAATTCCATAAGAGATCTCTCGATTGTTGATTTTTTCAAATAGCCGGTTACTCCAAATAAAGTGCTGATTGCTTTTTGACCTTTTTCGAATACATTAATTCTAGTTTCCATAATAATATAATTTTAAATGTTTATACCCTAATGACAACTGAACTTTCAGAATTGGACAAAAAAATAAAAAAAAAGTGAATTATTTTTTCAGCTAGAGAAAAACCCAATATTTACAAGGGTTTGTGAAATAAAAAAAGCTGTCTATTGAGACAGCCTTTTTGGGGTAATAGAATATTTATAAAATTATGCTATCAGCAAACACCAGCGGGGTGAAATATTTATAGAATTTAATAAGACAAATAAAAAAGCTCCGGAGGAGCGACATATTTTTTATAATCTAATATATGCCGCTCCTCCGAAGCTTGAAGAAAGAAAGAGACTGTCTCAAAAAGACAGTCTTTATAAAATCTGTTTAATACTCTTTATTTCTTTTTGAGTTTGTCTTTAAAAACTTTTTCGAATTTTTCTATTTTGGGCTGAATCACCATTTTGCAATACGGCTGGTTTTTGTTATTTGCATAATAATTTTGGTGATAATCTTCGGCTTTATAAAAAACTTTAAAAGGCTCGACTTTTGTTACGATTGGATTATTGTACACTTTTGCTTTGTTTAATTCGGCAATAATACTTTCGGCTGCTTTTTTCTGTTCGGCATTTTTATAAAAAATTACAGATCGGTATTGTGTTCCTACATCTGCACCCTGACGATTTAGAGTTGTGGGGTCGTGAACAGTAAAAAAGACTTTAAAGATTTCATTAATATCGGTTACATTTTTGTCGTAAGTAATCTGAACCACTTCGGCATGTCCTGTTGTTCCGGTGCAGACTTCTTCATAAGTTGGGTTTGCAGTTTTTCCTCCAGAAAATCCTGAAACAACAGATTTTACTCCGTCAAGGTTTTCGTAAACGGCTTCAACGCACCAATAACATCCTCCGCCAAGCGTAATGGTTTCCAGGTTTGATGCTTTTTTATTTTGAGAAAATACGCCACTTGATAAAGCAAAAAGGCAGATTAAAAATATATTTTTCATTTGTAGTTATTTATTATCCGGAATAAAATCAAGAGCAATAGAATTCATGCAGTACCTTTTTCCGGTTGGTTCCGGTCCATCGTCAAAAATATGGCCTAAATGTCCGCCGCAACGTCCGCAAAGAGTTTCAATTCTTTCCATTCCAAGTGAATTATCATTTTTAAAAACAATGCTTTTTTTGTTTTCCTGTTCAAAGAAACTTGGCCACCCGCAGCTGCTCGAAAATTTAGCAGTTGATCTAAAAAGAAGGTTGCCGCAAGAGGCGCAGTAATAAGTTCCTTTTTCGTCGGTATTCCAATATTTTCCTGTAAAAGGTCTTTCGGTGTCAGCTTCACGCATAACGGCATAAACATCTTCGGGCAAAACCTTTTTCCATTCGGCATTACTTACGTTTAATTTGGTTGTGTCTGTGTTTGAATAGTAAGGATTTCCGGGCTTAGAGATTTTGTTTTCCATAGTAACCGTTTTTGCGGATTGTTTTTTTGTGTTTTGTCCGCATGCCTGTAAAATAAACAGCGGAATCAAAAAGCAAAGGCTGAAAATTAAGTTTTTAGATTTCATAAATTTTTGGGTGCATTAATCTGAATTTCAAAGATACGGAGAGATTTAACTTCAAAATGTCGCCTTAATTACAATTCAGATATATTTAAGTATGTTTTAACTTTTTATTATTTACGTAAAACTGAGTACTGTAGTTTTTTAATCTTATTTTTAAAGGTTTTTTGTGATGAGCATAATTGCAGTTTGTTGTAAATCAAAATTTTATGTAAAAAGAGAAGTAGTTAAACTTTTCACAATGTCTTCTAGGATTTTATAGCCATTTCTTTTTTCGTATTTTTGTTAAATCAATACGCCTTATGACAGAAGAAAACGTAATATTAGTTAATCAAGACGATGAACAAATTGGCCTGATGCCAAAATTAGAAGCACATGAAAAAGCCCTTTTACATCGCGCCTTTTCGGTTTTTATATTAAATAGTAAAAATGAAATAATGCTGCAGCAGCGTGCTCATCATAAATATCATTCTCCTTTACTGTGGACCAATACTTGCTGCAGTCACCAGCGTGAAGGTGAAACTAACATCGAAGCAGGAAGCAGAAGACTATTTGAAGAAATGGGATTTAAAGCAGAACTGAAAGAATTGTTTCATTTTATATACAAGGCGCCTTTTGATAATGGTTTAACAGAGCATGAATTAGACCATGTGATGATTGGTTATTATAATGATGAACCAGCCATAAATCCTGATGAGGTAGAAGACTGGAAATGGATGAGTATTGAAGATGTTAAAGCCGATATTGAGAAACAGCCCGAAATTTACACGGTTTGGTTTAAGATAATTTTTGATGAATTTGATCATTATCTCGAAGACCACAAATTATAACCAAAGTTAACCAAAACCTAAATGAAAGTAACCATATCAAGAAAAGCGCATTTTAATGCTGCACATCGATTGCACAGGAAAGATTGGTCATTAGAAAAAAACAATGCTGTTTTTGGAAAATGTAATAATCCCAATTTTCATGGTCATAATTATGGTTTAACAGTAAGTGTTACAGGAAAAATTGACCCGGAAACTGGTTTTGTTTTAGATGTGAAAGTATTAGCGGATATTATACTGGAAGAAGTAGAAATTCCGTTTGATCACAAAAACCTGAATCTGGACGTTCCGGAATTTCAGGATTTGAATCCAACTGCAGAAAATATTGCCGTTGTGATATGGAATAAAATTAGAAAAAGAATTCAGCCCGATTTTGACTTGGAAGTCGTGCTTTATGAAACAGACCGCAATTTTGTAACTTATAAAGGAGAATAATAAATGTCATTAAAAATAGGAGATATAGTTCCGAATTTTACTGCAAAAGATAGTCACGGAGATGTTTTTGAAAGCCAAAGTGTTTTAGGACGAAAACCTTTAGTGATTTATTTTTACCCAAAAGATAATACGCCCGGCTGTACTACCGAAGCCTGTAGTTTTAGAGATCAATACGAAGATTTCAAAGACTTAGGTGCAGAGGTTATTGGTGTGAGCAGCGACAGTGTAAAATCGCATCATAAATTTGCCAATAAATACAAACTGCCATTTATTTTACTTTCGGACCAGGATAAAAGACTGAGACATCTTTTTGGTGTGAAAAATAATTTATTTGGGCTTTTACCGGGCAGAGTGACTTACATTATTGACAGAAACGGAGTGGTTATTTATATTTTTGATAGTATGAACGCCGAAAAACATATTTCGAAAGCTCTGGAAATAATAAAAGAATTAGTATTATAGATTAAAAAAATAGTATTAGATCGTTGTTTAATTAATATAGATATTAGCCTAAAATTAAAATATGAAACCAAATTTATACCCATTGCAATTTGAACCAATCCTAAAAGAAAGAATCTGGGGCGGTGAGAAACTAAAAACAGTATTAAACAAACCGATCACTTCTAAAATTACTGGTGAAAGCTGGGAGTTGTCTACGGTAGAAGGTGATGTCAGCACAGTTGCCAACGGAGACTTAAAAGGAAAATCATTAATGGATCTTATTAATGAAACTCCAAACGAAATTCTTGGAACGAGAGTTTACGAGCGCTTTGGAAAACAATTTCCGTTACTTTTTAAGTACCTGGATGCACGCGAAGATCTTTCAATACAAGTTCATCCAAACGATAAATTAGCAAAAGAACGTCACAACTCATTTGGTAAAACCGAAATGTGGTATGTAATGCAAGCTGACGCTGATTCCAGAATTATTGTTGGCTTTAAAGAAAACTCAAGTAAAGAAGAATATTTAAAACATTTACACGACAATACTTTAGTTTCTATTTTAGATGATGTAAAAGCAAAAGCCGGAGATGTTTTCTTTTTAGAAACCGGAACAGTTCACGCAATTGGAGCAGGATTAGTGGTTGCCGAAATTCAGCAGACTTCTGATATTACTTATAGATTATACGATTTTGATCGTGTAGATGCACAAGGAAATAAAAGAGAACTGCATGTAGATTTAGCACTTGATGCTATTAACTACAATAAAGTTGATACACAAAAGAAATACGATTCGAAAGCGAATACTTCGAATACAGTTGTTAATTGTCCTTATTTCACGACAAATTTTATTCCTTTAGAAGATAAAGTGGAAGTTTCAAAAAACGGAGAAACATTTACGGTTTATATGTGTATTGAAGGAAGCTTCGAAATCGAATACGACGGATTTAAACACACTTATATAAAAGGTGATACCGTTTTAGTTCCGGCTGCGATAAATGCATTTATTTTAAACGGAAAAGCTTCAATTTTAGAAATTTACATTTCATAGCACGTAATCTAAAGATAATGTGTACTTTTGCAGACGCAAATTAAAATTATAATAAAAATGGCAAACGTTAAAAATTTAAAGAAAGACATCAATTTTGTATTAGGAGATATTATTGAGGCAGTTTACTTGTTTGAGATGTCTACAACAGGAAATCCTACTCCGGAAACGAATGCTTTAATCGATGAAGCTATTGCTGCATTTGATACTTTGATTACAAAAGTGAACGCTAAGAACGTTGAAAATAAAAAAGCACACTTCAAACAAATCAATGTTGAATTAGAACAAACTGCTAATCAATTGATTGAAAAAATCAACGCTTTATAAGCAAAAAAAAGTGTAAAAAAGTGCAAATTTATTTTGGGAAAACGAAAAACCGCTTTATATTTGCACCCGTAATGAGGCCGATGTAGCTCAGCTGGCTAGAGCAGCTGATTTGTAATCAGCAGGTCGTGGGTTCGAGTCCCTCTATCGGCTCAACAATAAAAACCATCACAATTGTGATGGTTTTTGTATTTATAGAGAGAGGTGTGAAATTATTTTTGGAAATTAAAAATACAATTTTATCTTTGCACTCTGAAAAGAGGCCGATGTAGCTCAGCTGGCTAGAGCAGCTGATTTGTAATCAGCAGGTCGTGGGTTCGAGTCCCTCTATCGGCTCAACAATAAAAACCATCACAATTTGTGGTGGTTTTTTTTATGCCTAAATTTTAAATTCTAAGTTTTAGGTTTCAGGTGGAATTTTTTCGAATTGTAATTGTTAATAATATTTTTCTTATGTTTGTTTCTTAACCAAAAAACATAAAATAATGGAAGAAACTTCAGTTTTTGAAAAATTTGAGTTGCAGCTTGACCAATCTGCAAAAGACTTTTTAAGAGAAGCCGGAAAATGGGCGTATTTTTTAGGTATAATTGGGTTTGTTGGAATTGGCTTTATCATCCTAATCGCCATTTTTGCGGGTGCAATATTTTCAACCATGGGAAGCTCGATGCCTGGAATGGGCGCTTATGGTGGTTCTTTTGGAACAATTATGAGCGTGGTATATTTTGTATTGGCTGCGGTTTATTTCTTTCCTGTGTACTATCTGTTTAAATTTGGTGCAAATACCAAAAAGGCTTTTAAGGATAGTGATTCAGAAGCATTGACAACTTCATTCGGCTATTTAAAATCACATTATAAATTTGTTGGTATTTTAATGATTGCCATTATAGTGCTGTACGGACTTATATTTGTATTTGGTATTTTAGGTGCAATTCTGGGTAGTTAAAATTCTCAATTTATTATAAAAAAAAATGTCCTGAATTTTCAGGACATTTTTTTTATTATTCTGTTACTGCAGGAGCTTTTTGTTCTGCTTTTTTGATTTCAGCAACATATTTGGTCAGCTTTTTTCCGTAAAGTGATTTGGCTACTTTTGGCGTCATCGATTTTTGAATCGTGTCCAGAAATTTAATATTGATATCATAAATCTCTGCCAAAGCAATATAAGGTGCTACTTCATGATCTTTATTGTTGATGGCAAAGTTGGTAGCATACAAATATTTTCTTTTGATATTTGACTGTTGTTTTGCATCAAGGCTGTCAATTGCTTTTTGATCTTGTCTTTTTAAAGCTTTGAATTTTAATTCAACCATAGACAGGTTTTCGTCTCTAAAACGAGTATTTATTTTTTGGTATTCCTCGTATAATTCCTGATTTTTAGATCCTGTAATTTTTGCATTTGCAATGAAATTATCCAAATTGGTTTCAATATTGATATTTCCCGGCTCAGCGAAGAATAATATATTATTGTCTAAAGAATTTGTTACACCACGATCTAAAAATAAATAAAGCATTTCTGGAGATTCTAATTTGATATCTCTTTCAAAAGCCGAATTTCCGTCGATTTTGATACTGTCAATAGCAACAAGAGCTGTATCTACAATTCTTTGAATATATAAGGTTCCGGTTTTCAGGCCTTTTACATTTCCTGTAATATGTAAGTTGTCAGCTGATTCTTTTTTGCTGCATGATGCAAGTAGTGCAAGAGTAACAAAGGCAATAATTGATTTTTTCATTAGTTTATTGGATTTTGGTGCAAAATAAAGAAAATAGTTTGAATGTAAATAAGCCGCTGTTTAATTTTTCAAAAAAATAAAAATCCCAATCTATTTCTAAATTGGGATTTACATATTTTTTTTAAAATGAAGCGTTTACATTCCTAAAGTATACGTTGCGCCGCTTTCGTGGGTATAAGTATATTTGTTGTCACAATCGTTATTTCCGTAATTAACAACGCCATTTAAAAAACCGCCTTCAATTTTTAATTTTCCTTTAGAGATGTAATCGCAAGAATATTTTTTAACTAAGGTTTCTAATACGGTAAGTACTATTGAGCCGCCTTTTTCTGAAGTAACGGTATGATTTCCTTCTGGCATTTCGTATACATTATCTTCTAAAACATAAGGAGTGTCAACCCCGGCAGTCTGCTTAACCGTAACAGATCCTGAATTTGTGAAAACACGCCCGGCAGCATCAGTCAGTTTTCCGTTAGTTACTTTTCTGGTCCATTGCGGTACAGTTGCAACTGTTGTTGTGTTTGTATATTCTATAGTACCTTCGAGTTTAAGATTGCCAACAGAATAATCTATTCTTTCTACGGTCATTTTGCTTCCGGTTGTAATAATTGGCCCCGAAAGTGTAATTTTTAGTTTTCCTTTTCTTGTAATCTGATTAATCGTACATCCGGAGGTGCCATAGTCTACAGTGAAAACTTTTGGATAAGCAGTTCCGTTTGGAGTTGCGACAGTAACATTACCGCAGGTTGGGTTGGGAGTTTCGGCTGTTTTTCCTGTCGGATTACTGTTTGTTACAGTTAATCCTGTGTTAACATCCATTTCGTTTATAGCATCGATTACTACAGATGCGCTTATACTGGTAGTGTCTGCCTGATTTACAACTTCATCATTGCTGGAGCAGGAAACATACAAAAGTGCCGAAATGCAAATAGCGGTAATTAAAATAATGGTTTTTTTCATATTGGTTTTTGTTTAAGATTAGATTAAAGGCAGTCAAATTTAATAAAAAAACAGTTATAATGGTTTTTGTAAGTGGTTGATTTTTAGTAATTTGTTTCTTAATAGCTGAATTTCATGATGTAATTTTTAAATATAATTTCTGATGGAAAGTTGAAATCAGTATATTGATAATTATAGCTGCTATTAAAGTTCTGAACTTTAATGCTGGTAATATTGTTATGATTTTGAAAATTAAAAAAGCAAATATAATCGCCGGTTCCCATTTGTGTAAAATCATAAACGGCATCAATAGATACTGCTTCTAGTTTGTTGATACTTAAGTCATTTGGAAGATTAAAATCTAAAGAAGGAAAAGGATTTGTTTTTTTGTCAAAATCAAAATTATAAATGTTAAGTTCAGAGAGTTCATTACTTTTAAAATTCATCGTCGTGATGTTATCGTTTTCGTCGTATGAATATTCGCAAAACCGAAAGTTCAGTTGTGAGTATTCGCCTTGTTTTTCGATTAAAGTAATTCTGTTTTTTGAGTCTAACATTATAGTGCGTTGATTTGGTCCATACTTGTCATCAGTAATAATAATTTTATTACCATCATAAGCATAATCGTAGGTGATAATCTGCTCTGTGGCGGCAAATCCTGTTAGTCTGACTTTTCTCGATTTTAAACGCCCGTCAGGGTAGTACTCATAATCAACTGAATTTAACTGTCCGCCCGGAGATTTGCTGGTTATCTTTTTTGATAAAAATCCAGCGGTATTATATTCATAATTATCAGTCTTCATTAATAATCCTCGGTGATATGACTTAAGGGAGGTTAGTTTTTCTTCTTTATAGAAAAGACTGTCAACATAAAACTGGTTAATTTTAATAGTTTTTATTTGTTTGCTTTCAACTTGCAAATTGTTTTCATCGTCGTTGTTGCAAGACATAAACAAGAGTGCAATCGAAATTACAATCAATACTTTTTTCATTATTTAAGGTTGGTTAGTTAATCCTCAAATATAATAGTTTTAAGTATAAAATTTAAACTGTTTTATAGTACTCACTTTTTGCTTTTCTGATTTTTTTGTATTCCTCCCAATCAAATTTGCTTAAGAATTCTGAAGCTTTTTGAGCGCCGCGAATAAACAAATCAATCTTTGCATCATCAGTCAGATTAAAGTTAAGCCAGTTGTGGCTTCCGGTATCAATATATCCAATGAGGTTTTTGAAATCGGGATTTTTTCTCAGAAATTCAGAATCATATCCATATCTCGCAGTATCGAACATTGAACTTATTAAATTTGAAAACTTTTCATTTTTATTGATTTCATTTTTATCGTAACCGAGTTTTATTCCAAATGTAGGAGAAGCAGGGACATTCAGATTTTCGTGAAAAATATCAATAGGAAAGTTAGATATAATACCGCCATCCATAAACATAACTTCAGATGGAACGGAGGTTCTCAAACAAGTAGCATCGTTCCATTTATTCCAGGCTTCAACTCCAGTAGGAATGTTTTTAATTTTAAAAGGAGTGAAGAAAAGCGGAATTGACATTGAAGCCCGTACAAAATCGGCTGGATTTTGAACATCAGGATTAGAATAAAATAAATCAATCATTTTTGGAAATATAATTTTGCTTTCGGTGGTAATATCAGCTGTTATTATGGCTATCTCACTCCAATGATCGGGACGGTTGTATTCTTCTTTGTCTCCCAGATTTACTCTGTTTATCCGGAATAATTTGTTTTGGTCTGAAACGCCTTTTTCTCTTAATGCTCTTAAATCGGCATAATTTTTAATTCCTTTTTGCGAAAGCAGATTGGTCATCCATTGATGAAAATTATTTCCGGGATTCAATCCTAAATCATCTTTGAAATTATCGACAACCTGACTGCCTTTCATTATTAATTTCAAATTACCGGCATCGCTCAGTAGAGCGTCAATAAATTCTCGTGCATCATGATCTCCATCCACAAAATCGTATAAATTTTTATTGCAAAGGCAGTCTAAAATCCATTCTGATTTTTCGACATCGCAGGTTCCGGCGGCGGCCATAAGCATGGTATTGATGCTTCCGGCCGATGTTCCTGCCAGACTTAAAAACCGAATTCCCATTTGTTCCAAAACGTACACATAGCCCACCAATGCAATTCCGAGTACACCGCCGCCTTCCTGAACTAAATCGACATATTGATAATTGTTTATATCTGTAATATCTGAGAATTTCTTATCTCTAATTTGTTCTTTTAAGTCTTTTAGAATGGCTAAAACTTCGCCGTTTTCTGTAAATTTTGTTTTTTCCATGATTTTCAGAATTTATGTTTTGGTTTGGCTTTTTTGAAAATCAAATTTCGTTTAATTGTTTGATTTTCAATATTGTAAAAATATAAATTCGTCTTTCATCTGAAAAGGGGAGAATTCCCCTTTTTTAAAGCCCGAAGATTCGTATGAAGCAAAAAAAATCCTGCAAGTTATTTTGCAGGATTTAAGAAATATTGTAATTGAAAAATTATTTAATCATTTCAAAACTTCTTTTTACGAAAGCAGTTAAAGCTTCACCTTTTAATAGGTTTTGAGATAATTTAGCTAAATCTAAAGCTTGCTTAACTAAATGCTCCTGGTGTGTTTTATCTTCGGTATTTAAAATGCTTGAAGCCAAATCTGAGTTTGTATTTACAACCAAATTGTACATTTCTGGCATATTACCCATTCCGAACATTCCGCCTCCACCAGTCTGGCTCATTTCTTTCATTCTACGCATAAATTCTGGCTGCGTAATAATAAATGGAGCTGCCTGGCTGTCCATAGCTTCTAATTGTACACTGTATGCTTTTGGAATATAAGCTTCTAATGAAGTTTTTAAAGCAGCTTTTTCGTCATCAGATAATTTTGAAATTGTGTTTTCGTCTTTCTTGATTAAGTTATCAATATGATCAGAATCTACACGAACAAAAGTTAGATCTTGATTATCGTTTTCTATTTTCTGAATTAAATGTGAAATAATTGGAGAATCTAAAAGCAATACTTCGTACCCTTTTTCTTTAGCTGTTTCAATGTAAGAATGTTGTTCTTCCTTGTTTCCAGCATACAGAACTACAAGTTTACCATCTTTATCAGTTTGGTTTTCTTTTAGTTTTTCTTTTAATTCTTCTAAAGTGAAATATGTATTGTCTACCGTTGGGTATAAAACAAACGCTCCTGCTTTTTCATAGAATTTATCTTCAGAAAGCATTCCGTACTCTAAAACGATTTTAATGTCGTTCCATTTTGCTTCAAAATCAGCACGGTTTTCGTTAAATAAAGCTTTTAATTTATCAGCTACTTTACGAGTAATGTAGTTTGAAATTTTCTTAACAGCTCCATCTGCTTGTAAACCTGAACGGGAAACGTTTAACGGAATATCCGGTGAATCGATAACACCTTTTAGCATTGTCAAAAATTCAGGTACAATTCCTTCTACGTTATCAGTAACGTAAACCTGGTTTTGGTATAATTGAATTTTGTCTTTCTGGATCTGCATATCTGTACCCAATTTAGGGAAATACAAAATACCAGTTAAGTTAAACGGATAATCTACATTTAAATGAATGTTGAACAACGGTTCTTCAAACTGCATTGGATATAATTCTCTGTAGAAGTTTTTGTAATCTTCATCAGATAATTCAGAAGGCTGTTTTGTCCACGCTGGATTTGGGTTATTGATGATGTTGTCAACTTCAACAGTTTCGTTAACGTAATCCTCAGGAGCATCTTCTGGTTTAGGAAGTGTTTCTGTTCTTGTTCCAAATTTAATTGGAATAGGCATAAACTTGTTATACTTATTCAATAAACCGGCAATTTTAGAATCTTCTAAAAATTCTAAAGAATCTTCGGCAACGTGCAGGATAATTTCTGTACCACGTGAAGTTTTGTCAGCTGGTTCTAAAGTAAATTCCGGACTTCCGTCACATGTCCAGTGTGCTGCAGGTTCATCTTTGTATGATTTTGTGATGATTTCTACTTTTTCAGCTACCATAAACGCAGAATAGAAACCAAGACCAAAATGTCCGATAATTCCAGAATCTTTTGCAGAATCTTTGTATTTGTCTAAGAATTCCTCAGCTCCTGAAAATGCAACCTGATTGATGTACTTTTCTACTTCATCAGCTGTCATTCCAAGACCTTGGTCGATAATGTGAATTTTTTTTCCTTCTTTATCTACTTTAATTTCGATAATAGGATTTCCATATTCTACTTTAGCTTCGCCAATGCTGATAAGGTGTTTTAACTTTAACGTAGCATCAGTTCCGTTTGAAACCAGCTCACGAAGAAAAATTTCATGATCACTGTATAAGAACTTTTTGATTAAGGGAAAGATGTTTTCTACCGAAACATTAATTTTACCTGTTGTCATATTTTTTTACTTTTTGAATTTAACTTGATGATTTTCATTCCGTCAAATAAAATACCATTTTTTTTAAGGTGACAAATTGGCGGAAATGTTAATTTTGAAAGAAAATAATTAGATTCTAAAATTGAATTTAAGTCAATGAATCGTATATTTGTGGTATAATAATTGTTAAACGTGTAAGTATTAACTTAAATAAATGTACAAAATGAGGAAGATTATTTTCATTTGCATGGTTGCCGCAACTTTATTTGCGTGTAAATCAGCTTCGTCTACAGCTTCGACTTCAACAGAAGCAACTACGCTTTCGACTAAACTTGACAGACCTACTCAAGTTGCTATTAAGGGGAATTGGGTTCTTACCAATGTAACTTATCCGGGTTCTGACTATATTAAAGTAAACTCATTTGATCTGGCAGATTCTAAATGTTTTATTGGCAGTTCTTGGAACTTTATTTCTAACAACAATAAAGGTACAATGACTTTGAATTCTGCAAGCTGTACAGCTTTTACTTCGCCAATTGTTTGGAGTATTAACAATCAGGGGCTTTTTGTTCTTAAAATTGTTAATCCGGGAACAAAATCAAAAAATGTAAAAGAAGGATACTTACTAAAAGTTGCAGGTTTAACTGATACTTCTTTTCAGTTAATCGATAATATCAATGTTGGTGGACAAGTAAAAGATGTTACTTACCAATTTCAAAGAGCTAATTAATATTAAAAAAGATAAAAATGAAAAAGATAACAGTTTTAGGTTTAAGTAGTTTACTTGTATTAGTTAGTTTTTTTGCAAGCTGTGATTCAGTAAAAAACGCAAATAACACTCAAAAAGGAGCCGGAATTGGAGTAGTTGCCGGTGGTCTTATTGGTGGTATTTTGGGAAATAATTTAGGAAAAGGCGGAAACGCTGCGCTAGGAGCTGCAATTGGAGCTGCTGTAGGTGGTGGAACCGGAGCCTTAATTGGGAACAAAATGGACAAACAAGCCCGTGAAATTGATCAGGCTTTACCAGGTGCTTCTGTAGAAAGAGTAGGAGAAGGAATTCACTTAACTTTAAATGAAAATGCAGTTCGCTTTGATACAAATAAATCAACTTTAACTCCTCAGGCGAAAGCAAACTTAGATAAATTAGTTCCTGTATTTAACGATTACGGAGATACTGATATTCAAATCTTTGGTTATACAGATAACACTGGTAAACCAGAGTATAACTTGACACTTTCAGGACAAAGAGCTGCTTCTGTGCAGGCATATTTAGTTTCTAAAGGATTGAAATCAAGCCGTTTTAAAACTTCAGGTTTAGGAATTGTTGATCCAATTGCAACAAACGACACTCCAGAAGGAAGAGCACAAAACCGTCGTGTTGAATTCTCTATTACAGCAAATGATAAAATGGTGAACGACGCAAAAGCTGAAGCTGGAAAATAGTCGAACACAAAATAAAATATAAAAAAAGCTGTTTCTTAATTGAAGCAGCTTTTTTTTTAATATTTATTGTTAAAGAAAAGAAGTACTAATAAAGGAGAAATAATTATATAAAAAAGAAAATAGATAAACTCATTTTCATAATGTACAGTTTTAAATATTAAATATGAAAAAGCACTCGTCGTAATTATTGCTATAATTGCTAAAAATACCTGCATTTTTTTATAAATAGAAACTTTATTTACTTCTGTAATTTCTAGAGGATAATTTGCCAAGTGCGGTTTTTTAATAAGAAGCCATATAAAACTTAAAATTATGATATTGACTATAGTAATAACGATTAAAGATTTTTTATTACTGTATTGGTCTATTTTTCCAGTAATGTCTATATGTGAAGGTACTATGTCAGAAATTTTATTATAGTTTTCTATTAATACCATTGTGTAACATAATAATATTGATACACTTATGAGGTATAGAAGTTTTGTTTTTTTTGTAACCATGATTTAAAATTTATTGATCCGTAAGTTGGATACAGACATAGTATTAACGATGCAGTACTTGAAAAAAAAGAAAAGATACCATGTTGCATGACTTATTTGCGATATAAATACAAATACAATAATTAGATATTTTTTCATGTTTATAAAATAAAATATTAAATTATATATTTTCTTACAATAATACTAATTTTAAATTATCAAACGAAAGATTTAATTTCGATAATAATCTAATTTTATTTTTTTTGACTTTAGAAATTAAACATTGTAAATTTGACCTCTCAATTAGAACTCATGCTTGACATTCAAAATATATCTTTTTCATATACGGATACTCCGGTTATTAAAAATGTTTCTTTTACGATCAATAAAGGCGAAAATATTGCCATTATCGGTGAGAGCGGATGCGGTAAAAGCACACTCTTAAAACTTATGTATGGTTTGTTCGACTTAGACGAGGGCAAAATATTTTATAATGAAAAACCTATTCTGGGACCAAAATACAATTTGATTCCGGGAATGCCTTTTATGAAATATCTGGCGCAGGACTTTGATTTGTCTCCTTATGAAACTGTTGCTGAAAATGTTGGAAAATTCCTTTCTAATGGTTTTGCTAATATGAAAAAACTTCGTGTTCAGGAGTTGCTTGAAATGGTTGAGATGGAACAATTTTCTAATGTAAAAGCTAAATTTTTGAGCGGCGGTCAGCAGCAGAGAGTTGCATTGGTGCGTGTTTTAGCATTAGAACCAGAAGTTATTTTGCTGGATGAGCCTTTCAGCCAGATTGATGCTTTTCGTAAAAATGCTTTACGCAGAAATTTATTTCGTTACTTAAAACAAAAGGGTATTACCTGTATTATTGCAACGCATGACAGCACCGATGCTTTGTCGTTTGCAGATGAGGCAATTGTAATGCGCCATGGTGAAGTGCTTGTAAAAGGCGATCCGAACAAAATATACGAAGATCCGGAAACGAAATATGTAGCTTCATTATTTGGTGAAGTAAATGAAGTTGCTACGCATTTATTAGTGCCTTATGAAGACGAAACGCATAAAACGTTAGTATATCCGCATCAATTTAAAATGGTTGCAGAATCTAAGCTTCCGGTGAAAATTAGAAGAACTTATTTTAGAGGAAGTCATTATTTAATTGAAACCGTTTACAAAAGACAGCTGATCTTTTTTGAAAGTGAAATTGATTTACCGCTTGAACAGGAAATATTTTTGGGCTTAAATTATCTTTAATTAGAAAATGCGCCAATTAGATAATCAGATAAATTTCTGATGTATAAAAAACAAGCCCGACAGAAGATAAAATCTGTCGGGTTTTTTATATAAAGCGGTTCTTAAAAGTTAGTTTTTTAAATACTTTTCTAAAAACTGATCTTGTTCCCAAAGCAAGTGAAAAATGTTTTCTTTGGCAACATAACTATGCGATTCCTTTGGCAGAATTACCATTCTTGCTGGAGCTCCCAAACCTTTTAAAGCCTGAAAATAACGTTCTGTCTGCAAAGTAAAAGTTCCCGGATTATTATCGGCTTCGCCATGAACTAATAATAAAGGAGTTTTCATTTTATCTGCATTCATAAAAGGCGACATAGTGTTGTAAACTTCCGGTGCTTCCCAGTAATTACGTTGTTCTGTTTGGAATCCGAATGGGGTAAGCGTTCTGTTATATGCGCCGCTTCTGGCGATACCGCAGGCAAAAAGATTAGAATGTGTTAATAAATTTGCAGTCATAAAAGCACCATAAGAATGTCCTCCTACAGCCACTTTTTTGCGGTTGATATATCCTAAGGCATCAACAGCGTCAATAGCTGCTGCGGCGTTGTCTACTAATTGCGAAATAAAATTATCATTTGGTTCTGTTGTACCTTCGCCAATAATTGGAAAAGCGGCATCGTCTAAAACAACATATCCTTTTGTTACCCAATAAACAAATGATCCGTAATACGGAAATGTAAATTCGTTTGAGTTTTGGGTAGACTGTGATGCACTGTTTCTATCTTTATATTCAGCAGGATAAGCCCATATCAACAAAGGAAGTTTTTCTTTTTTTGCCTTGTCATAACCAGCAGGAAGATATAACGTTCCCGAAAGCTCTAAGCCGTCTTTACGCTTGTATTTAATTACTTCTTTGCTTACGTTTTTAATACTTTCAAACGGATTTTTAAAAGTTGTTATAGCTGTTAAGCTGTTTTGTTTTTTGATGTTTCTGAAGTAGTAATTCGGATATTCGCTTTTCGACTGAATCTGAACTAAAACTTTACCGGTTTTATAGTCTTCAATTTCTAAAATATCTTCTTTTTTGTCTTTGTAAGTCGAAGTATATATACGTTTTGACTTTAAAGTTTTAGAATTAAATTCGTCTATAAAAGGGAATTGTCCTTCTTTAGTATAACCTTCTCCAATTCTGTATAAATTGTCTTTTTCAAGAACAAGAACATGTTTGTTGTACTCGTTTTTTCTGGTTTCAAAAACTCCCGGATCAGAATAAACATCCTGCGAATTTCTATCTGTAATTACTTTTGGCTGTTCTGTCGGGTTTGATGGGTTTATTAAATACGTTTTTGTATTTCTGGTGTCATACCATTCATCAGAAACAACAGCAAGATTATCATTCCCCCAAGTAATATCACTAAAACGCTGTGGTGTTTTTACCAAAGACGATGCATCTTTATCGAAAGGGGCATCCCAAAGAAAAACCTCGTCTCTAAACTGAACTTTATTTGCCGGATCTCCTTCGTCTAATGCTGTTACATAAACTAATGTAGATGGCTTGTCATTTCTCCAGGTCATTTCTCTTTTTCCTTTTCGAACAGCCATAAAACCTTTTGGCATAACTTCGTTTAGTGGTACTTCGTTAACGGTTTTTATTTCTTTTCCTCTTATATCATAAACAATTGTCTTAGATGGAAATCTATTTAAAGGCACAACATAAGAAAATGGTTTCTGAATGGTTGTAAGCATAATATAATTCCCGTCTGGAGAAATTCTTTCTCCTGCAAACATGGCGGCTTCTTTAAACAAAACAGCATCACCGTTAAGTTTTACTTTGTATAATTCAGAAGTAATGCTGTTTTCAAAATTAGCTTCATCATTTTTGTTTTTCAGCATATCAGGATAGGTTCTGTTTTGAGATTTTTCCCCGGAAGTATTAGATACAATTGGTCCGGTTGGTAAATCTTTTTTAGAATCTAAAAGAGGTTTTCTGTTTTTAGGAAGCATTTTTACCAAAATGGTTTCGTTGTCAAGGAACCAGTTAAAAGGATTTCCAAGATTGGCGTTTACATTTGCTTCTGTAAGTTTTACAGCTTGTGCAGATTCAACATCTAAAACCCAAAGTTCAACACCGGAATTGGCAGTATGAGAAAATAAAATTTTCTTCTCGTTTGGCGACCAAAGTATATTGGTGATCTTTGGATTAGTTGGAAGACCAGAGACCTGAACTTCTTCTTTACCGCTTATTTTTCTAATTTTAAGATTGATAAAATACGTTGCAGTGCTAGAAATATTAGTAATAGGATTAATTCTCAAACCGGCCAGACGAACTTCTTCCTGATTTAAATCGTCAAGTGTTTTATAAGTGTTTCGATACATTAAGAGCATGTTTTCCTTTTTAGTGTCCATAGAGACAGAAGGAGCTCGTTGATAATCGGCTAGATCTAAAATAGATTTAGAAGGTTTTTGATAGGTTAAATTCTCCTGGGCGAAAGAATAAAACCCAAAACCTAAAAGTAAGAACAAGGTAACCTTTAATTTCATAATTTGAATTTTAGGGGTTTAAAAAATGGTATTCAAAATGTTTGTCTAAGGTACATTTGTCTTGTTACATATTCTATGTTAATTTTCATTCTTTTCAGTAAAATACTCTAAAAGTTGTTTTTTTATAGGGTAAATGATTTTAAACAGTCTGATAATTAAAGTATATTAAATTGATAATAACGAAAAAAATAGTAATTTGTACGCTAATGTTTTAAAGTATACTTAAATTTGCATTCTAAATTTTTAACAAATAACAATACGATATGTATCATTCAAAAATAGCGGGCTTAGGATACTATGTTCCTTCAAATGTTGTAACAAACGATGATTTGTCTAAAATAATGGATACCAATGACGAATGGATTCAGGAAAGAACCGGTATTCAGGAAAGAAGACATATTATTCGAGGAGAAGATACCACAACGACAATGGGGGTAAAAGCCGCTAAAATTGCCATCGAACGTTCAGGTGTTGCTAAAGAAGATATCGATTTTGTAGTTTTTGCTACCTTAAGCCCGGATTATTATTTTCCAGGACCTGGAGTTTTAGTACAACGTGATTTAGGATTAAAAACAGTTGGAGCTTTAGATGTTAGAAACCAATGTTCTGGTTTCGTCTATGCAATTTCTGTAGCAGATCAATATATTAAAACGGGAATGTATAAAAACATTTTGGTAATTGGTTCTGAGGTTCATTCAACAGGTTTAGATATGACTACTCGCGGACGTGGTGTTTCGGTAATTTTTGGAGATGGAGCAGGAGCTGCTGTTTTAAGCCGTGAAGAAGATTTGACAAAAGGAATTTTATCTACACATTTGCACTCAGAAGGACAGCATGCCGAGGAATTAGCTTTGCAGGCGCCGGGAATGGGAGCACGATGGGTAACTGATATTTTGGCTGATAATGATCCAAATGACGAAAGTTATTATCCGTATATGAATGGACAGTTTGTATTTAAAAATGCTGTTGTTCGTTTTGCAGAAGTAATTAACGAAGGGTTAGAAGCAAACGGTCTTCAGGTTTCGGATATTGATATGCTGATTCCGCATCAGGCTAACTTAAGGATTTCGCAGTTCATTCAGAATAAATTCAAATTAACAGACGATCAGGTTCATAATAACATTCAGAAATACGGAAATACCACTGCAGCTTCTATTCCAATCGCTTTAACCGAAGCCTGGGAACAAGGTAAAATCAAATCTGGAGATACGGTAGTTTTAGCCGCTTTCGGAAGTGGATTCACCTGGGCGAGTGCTATCATTAAATGGTAAATTAATTCATCTTGCATTATATTTTAAAACCTGCTCTTTTTGGAGCAGGTTTTTTTATTTCCATTTGTCAGGCTGAGCGAAGTCGAAGCAATTTTTACATGAGTTAATGGCGTGCTAATAGGAGTGTGGCTTCGACTTCGCTCAGCCTGACAACTAAATATGAGTAAAGGTAATTTTCTTACTTTTGCATTTTTAGAATAAAAACGAAATGAAAAGATATTATGTCTATATACTAAAATGTTCTGATAATGGTTACTATACAGGATTTACAAATAATATTGAAAGAAGATTAAATGAACACAATTATGGTCTAAATAAAGACTGTTATACTTTTAATAAAAGACCATTGCAATTAGTTTTTTGTACAGAGTTTAATGATGTGTATCAGGCTATTGCATTTGAAAAACAAGTTAAAGGCTGGAGTCGAAAAAAGAAAGAAGCAATAATAAATGATAAGTGGGAAGATTTGAAAAAATTATCAGAATGTTTAAACGAATCCAGTCATAAAAATTTTAATAAAAAAGAACTTTAATTGTAACTTAGCGTTCGACTTTGCTCAGGCTAACCAATCGAGTTAAAGTCATTTAATTTATATTTGTCAGGCTGAGCGAAGTCGAAGCCTTTTTTAGATATTTTACAATGAAAAAAAATCAACTCGAAATAGCTTGCTTTAATTATGAATCAGCCATAATTGCCCAGGAAAATGGCGCTGATAGAATCGAGCTTTGTGAAAACATGAAACTTGGCGGTACAACTCCCAACTCTATTTTGGTGGTAAAAGTGCGCGAAAGTCTTAATATTAAAATGCATGTGATCATAAGACCCCGAGGCGGTAATTTTGTTTATTCTGATGAAGAACTTACCGAAATGAAACAAGATATCAAACAATATAAAAAACTGGGAGTCGATGGTTTTGTTTTCGGAATTTTAAAAGAAAACGGGAAGGTCAATAAAAAACAAAATAGAGAATTAGTGCATTTAGCGCATCCGCTTTCTTGTACTTTTCACCGTGCTTTTGATGTTGTTAAAGATGTAGAGAAATCTCTGGAAGATGTGATTGACTGTGGATTCAAAACAATCTTAACTTCGGGACAAGGTGTAAATGTTGAAGAAGGAATTTTGGTTTTGGAGAAAATCCAGAAATTGGCCGGAGACAGAATAGAAATAATGCCCGGCGGTGGTTTGAGGTCTTCCAATATTAAATTATTACAAGAACGATTGGATTTAACGTTTTATCATTCATCAGCAATTACAAACGATTCAGAAACAGCAAATCCCGAAGAAATAAAAGAATTGAAAAATTTTCTTTAAATAAATAGAAAAGCCTGGAGTTGGCATACTCCAGGCTTTTTTTCTACAAGAATTTATTTAAAATAGATCTAATAAAAGCGGTGATTAGAACATGCCGCCGCCACCTTTATTAGTATTATCGTCTCTTTGTTTACGCTGTAAATTTTTGATTTTTGCTCCACCAAAGTTATACGTTAAACCTAAATAAACCGTTTGGCTTTCCCATGTAAATTGTCCTGATTGCGGATAAGGATACAAGCTGTCGAAAGCGTATTTCATAGTGTTGAAAACGTCATTAAAACGTACACTAATGTTCATTTTGTTGTCTAACAAAGTATAGCGTGAACCAATGTCCATTTTGTACATTTCGTGACTGTCGTTTTGAAGTCCGTCAACCGCACCTCTGTAAAATCCGAAAAGTAAAAAGCTTAAACGTTTGTTTACTTTAAAGTTAGAATTCATACGTCCGTTGAATGCAGCAACTGTAATTTTTCTTTCAATAGGATTACTTGTTTTGTCTTTCGGGTTGTATTGAAATACGATACCTTCCTGATTAATGCTCGAAAAATCAATAGAAGGCTGAATGTCCCACCATTTTGTAATTTTATAATTAAAAGAAGCTTCAAATCCATAAGCAGTATTATGATCGTAGTTTGTATAAGACATTATCTGCTTTTCTTTGCTTGCATCTGCAGGGTCTGGATATAAAATTCTGCTGATTTGATCGTTAATGCTTCTCACAAAAACACCAGCAGTAAAACTTCCTTTTTCAAGCGTTTTAGTGTAATTTACTTCTACAGAATTGGTAAATTGTGGTCTTAAATCAGGATTTCCTAAAGAAGTAACTAATGGAGTAGCAAATTCACGAATAGGTTTTGTCTGCTCTAAACTAGGACGGTCAACACGACGGCTGTAGCTAAATTGCAAAGTGTTTTTTTCGTTTAAGTTATAAGTTAAATAAGCAGAAGGATATAAAGTAATGTAGTCATCACCATACGACCTCGCAGTTTCACCTTGATTTAAGTTCGCCTGCATTTTATAACTTTCAAAACGAGCGCCTAACTGATAGCTGAATTTTTTGTATTTCTGTCCAAATGTTACATAAGCAGAGTAAATATCAGTGTCATAAGTATAGTTAGAAATTCGATCTGCTACAGGCAGTAATGGGTTTCCTGTAGTGTAATCATTATCGGTTCTTGTAATTCTGGCTTCTGCACCAGCTTCAAGAGTTGTTTTTTCGTTTAACGGATTAACATAATCTACGTTTACAGTACTTAATTTTCTTGTCCCTTTTAGGTAGTCATTATACAATACATCAGCGCTGGTATTGTCAATTTTTGTTGTTTTAGTATCAAAAGCAGCATTTTGAGTTTCTTTATTGTCGCTGTAATTGGCTTCAAAATCTAAAGTATGTCCTTCTTTTTTAAAGATATGTTTGTAAGCTAAATTATAAGTTCCAACCTGATCTGGTCCCCAGTATCTAGATTTCTGAAAAATGTTAGCAATATCAGAATCTGTTACGTTATTATAATCGATATCAGTATCTACAAAACCTTTTCCGTTTGATTTGTTTTGATTCGTATAGATCGATAAAGTGTTGTGATCATCAATTAAATAGTCCATTCCTATTTTATACAAATAAGAATCGTTGTCGTTCATAACGTCTATTTTTTGAACAATATCTTCATCATATCTTTTAATAAAACCGTCGTTGTAATACGTCCCAAAGTTTTGCCCCACATTTCCGAAGAAATTTACTTTTCCGGTTTTATAGTTTAAATCTAAAGACTGATTGTATTTAGCTGTTTGTCCAAAAGTAATACCACCGCTGTAACTTCCGTTAAAACCAGTATTCGCATTTTTGTGTAGAATAATATTGATAATTCCCGACATTCCTTCCGGGTTGTATTTTGCACTAGGATTTGTAATCAACTCGATTTTTTTAATAGAAGTTGAAGGGATTTGTTTCAATAACTGAGCAGGATCAATGTTAGAAGGTCTTCCGTCAATTAATACACGAACATTGTCGTTACCACGAAGCGAAAGTTTCCCGTCCTGATCTACGTTTACAGACGGAATATTGTTCATGATGTCTGATGCGGAAGCTCCAGCTGTTGTTAAATCTTTACCAACATTCACTACTTTTCTGTCGATTTTTTGTTCGATTGTAGAACGTTCCGCAATAATATTTACCCCTTTTAATTGAGTTGCCTCTTCCTCAAGAGAAACATTAACAGTTGCTGTTTTTTTGTTTTCGCTTAAAAGTACAGAACCAATGTATTTTCTAAATCCGATATATTGAATTTCGATAGTATAACTTTTTAAAGCTAAATTTTTAATGCTAAACTCTCCGTTGTCATCTGTATTAACTCCGGAAACTACCTTTCCGTTGTCTTTAATAGAAACGGTAGCGTAAGAAATAGGTGCATTATTGGATTTTTCTATAATTTTACCCGAGACCGTTCCCGAGTTTTGTGCTTGTGCTGTTGCAATTACCCCCAGTAGTGCGAACAGAAAGAATTTTAGTTTCATAGCTTGTTTACTTGATTATTTTGATTTGATTGATGATGATGATGATTTTTTTGTTTTTTTCTTTTTTGATTTTGTACTTCATTTGGATTCTGAAGCTCTTATTAAGACTATTTTGTTATCGTTATGTTACATAAAAAAGCGAAAAAAAATATTTAATTTTTGTGATCTCCTGTTTTGTAAGAGATTAGCATTTTAATTTTTTGATAATTTTAACAATCACAACAAAGCGTTTTTTAAGAATATCTAGGAGAAATATAGAATTTAATATGTTTTTCATTTTCTGTAATTGATGAATAAGCAGTATCTTTGCTCACTTTAAAATAAGTTTACATGTCATTATCACAAATTCTTACACCTTCTATACAAAAAGCAATACAAGCATTATTTGACGTTTCTGTCGATAAAATCGAGTTTCAAACTACCAGAAAGGAGTTTGAAGGCGATATTACAATGGTAATTTTTCCTTTGCTGAAAGTGATTAAAAGTAATCCGGCCGAATTAGGAAATAAAATTGGAACTTATCTGGTTGAAAACGTTTCTGAGGTCGCACGCTTTAATGTAGTTTCGGGTTTTTTGAATATTGTAATTTCAGATAGTTATTATCTTAATTTCTTCAATGATATAAAAGACAATAATAAGTTTGGATATGTAACTCCTAATCCAGATGATAAGGCAATTATGGTTGAGTATTCTTCGCCAAATACTAATAAACCGTTGCATTTAGGTCACGTACGTAACAATTTGTTAGGATATTCTGTGGCTGAAATTCTGAAAGCTTCGGGTAAAAAAGTATACAAAACGCAAATTATCAATGATCGTGGTATTCATATTTGCAAATCGATGCTGGCCTGGGAAAAATTTGGAAACGGAGAAACTCCTGAAAGTTCCAACTTAAAAGGAGACAAACTTGTTGGTAAGTATTATGTTGAGTTTGATAAAGCTTACAAAGGCGAAATCAATCAACTAATTGAAACAGGTAAAACCGAAGAAGAAGCTAAAAAACAGGCTCCAATTATTATTGAAGCACAGGAAATGCTTAAGAAATGGGAAGCCGGAGATGAAGCAGTAATTGCACTTTGGAAAAAAATGAACCAATGGGTTTATGACGGTTTTGATGCAACTTATACGAATCTTGGAGTTAATTTTGATAAATATTACTACGAAAGCAATACGTATTTATTAGGAAAAGATGTTGTTCAGGTAGGTCTTGATAGAGGTGTTTTTGAAAAAGATCCTGATGGTTCAGTTTGGATTGATTTAACAGATGAAGGACTGGATCGTAAAATTGTATTACGTTCTGACGGAACTGCCGTTTATATGACGCAGGATATCGGAACTGCGATTCAACGTGTAAAAGATATGCCGGATGTTGGCGGAATGGTTTATACAGTTGGTAACGAGCAGGATTATCACTTTAAAGTTTTATTCCTGATTCTGAAAAAATTAGGTTTTGACTGGGCTTCAAGTTTATATCATTTATCATACGGAATGGTTGATTTACCATCTGGAAAAATGAAAAGCCGTGAAGGAACCGTTGTTGATGCCGATGATTTAATGCAGGATATGACAGATACGGCTAAACAAATCTCTGAGGATTTAGGGAAACTGGACAGCTATTCAGCCGATGAAAAAGCAAAATTGTATAAAACAATTGGACTTGGTGCTTTGAAATATTATATTTTAAAAGTAGATCCAAAAAAACGTATTTTGTTCAATCCGGAGGAATCTGTTGATTTTGCTGGAAACACAGGTCCGTTTATTCAATATACTTATGCCAGAATCCAATCAATAATCCGCAAAGCTGATTTTGATTTTTCTGCAAAAACAACTATTGAAGAACTTCATGAGAAAGAAAAAGAACTGGTAAAACAAATTGAATTGTTTCCGGAAGTAATTCAGAATGCAGCTCAAAATCACAGCCCCGCATTAATTGCAAATTATACGTATGATTTGGTAAAAGAATATAATTCATTTTATCAGTCGGTTCATATTTTAGGAGAAGTCGATTTGACCAAAAAAATATTCAGAGTTCAGCTTTCGCAAAAAGTTGCTGAGGTTATAAAAGCAGCTTTTAGTTTATTAGGAATTGAGGTTCCGGAAAGAATGTAAGAAACTTAATAATAACGAAAATTTAAAAGCCGATAGTTTTGTAAAACTATCGGCTTTTTTTGTTTAAAATTTTTAGAAATTCCTTAATCAAAAAAAGCTCCTAAAAACAATGCAATTTAATTTTTAAGTTAAAAGAGACTTTTATGTAGGAATAAATTTATAATTGTATTAATTTTCGTACTTTATTTTAAAACAAGTACATTTTTTGCTTTTTTTAAATGATTTTAACCATTTTGTGAAATGTAATTTGAAGCAATACTTTTTTAGTTAAATTGCTGTTACTGAGATAAAAGATATATGTATGATTGAGTTAGTAAACAGCTGAATTTATAGATACCTCCTTATATTCATTTTTAACTATTTTGAATTAGTAACCCTTTTAGTAAAAATAATAAGGAACAATAACCGTCTCATTTTAGACGGTTTTTTTTGAATAAAAAAAGCCGATAGTCCTAAAACTATCGGCTTTTCTATAACTAACACAAATATTTTATTTTACAAATTTGTTGATGATTGCATCAGATTCTGCTTTAGTAGCAGTTGGCTTTAAATCAAACAATAAAGAGTAAAGCGCTTTTCTGTCTACTTTTGCTTCTAAGTTTAAATCCTGATGTCTGTCAAAAAGAGTCTGCCATTTGTCGCGAACGTTTTTCCAAAGGGCATTATTTTCTTTCCACCATTTTTGAGCTGCGATACATTTAATATCTGGAACTTTAGTATAAACGTCAAGTCCTTTTTCCTGAGCTAATAAAACATCTTTACCGCTGTCATCTCTAATTAACTTGTCATTATCTTGCTCATGGTTCCATCCTGTAGCAGTGATTTCGTGAATGTTTCTTCTTTTTAAAACATTATAATCGTTACGTTTTGTCTGCTCTCTTCTTGGTAACGGAGCATCAGCAACATTAGCCCAGTAATCTTGTCCGTCTACGTGCACCCAAGTCGAAGATCCTTCATAGCGCGGACTGTCATCTACCTGATATACTTTTTGAGTCCATTGACCTTTTACAGCTTTTTTATCCAGTTTTTTGTATTTCCAGGAAGTTCCTTTATCAAAAGTATATAAGTCTGTATTTTCAAATAACCAATCTTGTCTCCAGTGTTTGATAATCATATCATCACTTACAATTAATAAGTGCTGCATTACAATTTTATTAGGAGTATCTTCTAATAATTCTACCCATTCTAAAGCAGATTCATGTTTAGTTTGCGAAGGTTTGTAAGCCGCTGAGTCTTTAGCATATTGAAATGTTTCCGCAAAATTAAATTTTACTTCATAACAACCACACATTGATTTAATTGACTTAATATCTTGTTGTTTTTTTGCGTCCTGACTGAAACCTAGGCTGCATGTTAAAGCCATAATGGCTGAAAAATAGAGGCTTTTTGTAATCATAACTTATTGATTTGTTTTTAATTTTTGCAAATATATAAATTTAATTTAGAACAATTAAAAATAGTTATATATTTGCATCGATTATTAAGATTGAATAAAAATAATGAAAATAAAATTTACTCTTTTTGCAGTTTTGCTTTTGTTTCAGGTTTCTGTTGCTCAAGAAGTTAAAAAAGATAGTATTGCAGCAAACGAATTATCAGAGGTTAAAGTTACTACCGCGACAAGAACAGAAAGAGTACTTTCTTCATTGCCTTTACCAATGACAATTATCACATCAGAAGCAATTATGAAGTCTGGTGTAACGAAATTAAATGAGATTTTGAATGAACAAACGGGGATTATCTTAATTCCTGATGAAAGTGGTTTTGAAGGTATTCAAATGCAGGGACTTGATGCGGTATATACAATGATCTTAATTGACGGTGTTCCTTTAGTGGGGAGAAGCTCTGGTGTGTTAGATTTATCAAGAGTTTCAGTTGGAAATATAGAGAGGATTGAAATTGTAAAAGGAGCTTCTTCAGCTTTATATGGTTCTGAAGCAATGGGTGGAGTAATTAATGTAATTACAAAAAAGCCCAAAAAAGATATGTTTTCTGGTAGTCTTTCTTATAGATACAGCACATTTAATACAAGTGATGCCAATGCTAATCTTCTTTGGAAAAAAAAGAAATTCTCCGCTAATCTTTTTGCAAATTTTTATTCTACAGATGGGTACGATTTAGATAAAAGTATGCCTTTACAAAACATTGAGCCATTTTATAATTTTACAATTCAGCCTAAATTATACTATGATTTTTCAGATAATTTGAAATTAATTGTAAGCAATCGTTTTTATAATATGAAAATGGATAACATAGCAATTATTGATTCAGAAACTTATAAAGGTGACGCAAAAGAAAACGAATGGAATTCACAAATTAAATTAGAACAAAAGTGGAGTGAAAAGCTTTATTCTGAATATGAGTTATACGCAACTAATTACAAAAATGATTCCTTTCTAAATGATCAAAATAATGTTCTTTATGAACAAGCATATTATGATCAATGGCTTTTTCGTCCAGAGATTAGAACAACTCTTTCATTAAAGAATGATAAATTAACAGGTGGTATTGGGGTGAATTATGAAACTTTAGACAGAACTTATTTTGATAAGAATGTAAAATTTAATTCTCAGTATTTTTATTTGCAATATGATTGTAATCCAACAGAAAAATGGAATATTCTTGCTGGATTCAGATATGATAGCCATAGCGAATATGCGTCACAGCTAAGTCCAAAATTAGCAGTGAATTATAAAATAAACGATAACTTATCGCTAAAATCTTCAGTAGGATATGGTTATAAGGCGCCTGATTTCCGTCAATTATTTTTTGACTTTACCAACCCGTCAGTAGGATATACAGTTTTGGGTTATAATGTAGCGGAAAGTCGTTTAAACCAATTTGAACAGGAAGGCCAGCTTTTGTCAAGAACAGAGGGTGTAAATTTTAATAAACCATTGGAAGCCGAAAGTTCAATAAACTTCAATTTTGGAACTTTTTACAAAAAAAATAAGTTAAGATTAGATGCAAATGCCTTCTATAATTCGATAGATAATTTAATTGATACTCGTGTTGTAGCTCAAAAAACAAATGGACAGAATATTTTTAGTTATTTCAATATCAGTAAAATTTTTACATATGGTTTAGAATTTAATTCGACCTATGATTTCACTAAAGAATTCTCTATATCATTTGGATACCAGTATCTTACAGCAAAAGATAAATCTGTTTTGGATAATTTTGAAAACTATCAGTATATCCGTAACTCAGACTTACAAACAGTTCAAATTAAAAAATCGGATTACTTTGGATTGTATAACAGATCTAAACATACTGCTAATATTAAATTCGCTTACACGATTCCTAAAATAAAAACAGATATTAATTTACGTGTTTTCTATAGAAGTAAATACGGATTATTTGATACTAACGGAAACCAAATTCTTGACAAATATGACAAATTTGTTAGTGATTACTTCATAACAAACTTATCAATTTCAAAATATATAGGCGATAAATTTATGCTTCAGGCTGGAGCTAACAACTTACTTGATTATACAGATCCAGGACAAATTAGCAACCTGTCAGGCAGGCAGCTTTTTGCAAGACTTCAATATAATTTTTAATCAACATTTATTTAACACATTTACAAAATGAAAACAAAATTCTTAAAACTTTCGCTATTAGCACTATTCATCTTTACGGCATCTTGCAGCAGCGATGATGATAAAAAAGAGGAAACTCCTGCAGTTGTAACAACAAAAGTGTCTAATCTTGCTGCACCTCAAACAGGTGGACAAGGACAGCCGGTTGGTGGTGCCTTTACAAAATTCAGTTTTTCTCAAAACAAGGTGGTAACAGATAATAGTTGGGATGTTGCTTTCCGTGGTACAACAATTATTGTTAACGGAGGGGCTAAAATTGGTATTAACGATGAACCTGAAAGAACAGGAACTGGAGCTGCAAGTATTGTTTCTGGTACATTTGCTAGTGTAACTGCATTTCCTGCAGCTAGTACTTTTGCTCAAGATGGTGCTACTGTTTACGCAATTCCTACAGGAAGCGGTAAAGGTTGGTATTCTTATAATGCAGAGACTCACATTATTTCACCTATCGCAGGAAAAGTATTTGTAATAAAAACTCATGATGGTAAATATGCAAAATTTGAGATCTTAAGTTATTATAAAGATGCACCAGCTGCACCAACAGAAACTTCTGTATCTCCATTTTACACATTCAATTTCGCATACCAAGCTAATAGCACTACAAATTTCTAAAAAAAAGTATTGTTAATCTCGGGTAAAATTATTATTTGAGGTTATTTTAAGTAAAACATATTTAAAAATCTAGTTAATCATTAGCTTTGTTTTTTTTATTTTTTTTGATAAAGAGGTTAGATTTTTTCTAACCTCTTTTTTTATTTTCTTTATTGTTAAAATGAGTTAAAAACGAACGATTTAATTCTATCTTTGCGCATCATTTTTTATAAACGGAATTAACAGAAAATTTAATAAATAATTATTCGTTATTCCATCTTCAAAATTATAATTAGTAAGTGAATACAAAATCATATTTCTTTCAGTCTTTTGCAATCGTTGCATTGGCATTTGTTGCTTTTATTGGGTTTAAACAAATCTTGCCAGATAAAATTTTTTCTGATAGTAAGGTTGATTCCAAAAATGTACTTATCGATAGTCTGCTTCTGGAATCAGTAGCCAAAGATTCGTTGTCTACAGATGGTGACAGCATTGCCGAAAGTGAACGTAAACTGGGTCAGGAAAAAATTGTTTATGATGCATCAGAAGGAATCGAATTTCCATCAGAAACTTTTGATAATTACAAAGGATTTCAATATCTGATTTCTTTCTATGAAAAATTATATCAGCTGGAACAAAATCCGCAGAGACATGTGAGAATCGCTTATTACGGAGATTCTATGACCGATGGAGATTTGATTGTGCAGGATGTTCGTATGAATTATCAGGAACGTTTTGGAGGAAATGGTGTTGGCTTTGTTTCTATCATTTCAGAATCATCAGCATCGCGAGGTTCGGTAAAAACATTGTTTTCTAAAAACTGGAAAACACAATCGTATTTAAATGTAAAAAGACCAACAAGCCCTTTTGGTGTAAACGGTCATGTGTTTTTTGCAAATGATAAAGTAAATACAACCTGGGTTCAGTATGAAGCCGGACCAAATAAATATTCTACTACTTTAGATAACCCAACATTGTTTTATGGAAGATCATCTAAAAAAGGAAATGAGAATTTTATTATCGGGAAAGATACACTTCGAAAAAACCTTTCGCCAAACAATCTTGTGAACAGTTTAAAAGTAACTTCAGGAAGTATAAAATCTTTCAAAGCTAACTTCATCCACGCCGATTCAATTCCGATTTATGGATTTAATTTTGATAACGGAACCGGTGTTCATGTTGATAATTTTTCCCAAAGAGGAAATTCAGGATTACCAATTTCTATGTTTGATGCCAGCGTAATGCAGGCTTTTAACAATAACCTGAAATACGATTTGATTATTCTTCATTACGGAACAAACGTATTGAATTACGGAACCAAAAATTATTTCTGGTATGAAAAAGGAATGACCAAAACCGTTAATAAAATAAAAGAATCATTTCCGGGAGTTTCTATTTTAATTGTTTCGACAGCAGATAAATCGACTAAGTATGATTTAGAAATGAAAACCGACTCGGCAGTTGTACCTTTAATGAAAGCTCAGAAAAAGTACGCGCTCGAAACAGAATCCGGATTTGTAAATTTATATACCTTAATGGGAGGCGACGGATCGATGGTAAAATGGGTTGATGAATCTCCTGCGAAAGCCAATAAAGATTATACACATTTTAATCAAAGAGGGGCAAAAGCAATTGGTAATTTATTGTACAGTCAGTTAAACAAAGGTTACGAACAATATAAAGTCTTGCGCGAAAAGCGTGAGACGGGTGTTAAGCCAAAAGCGATTAGAAAACCCAAAGCAGATTCCGTCTCTGTGAAAAAAGACAGCGTAAATGAATAGACTAATTATTTTCTTTTGTTGTCTTTTTTTCTCAACTAACGATAAGACTCAAAAGACAGATCCAATTTCAACCACAAAAAATATGATTCAAAAAGTGGATACAGCAGTTGTTGACCCTATTTCTAGTAATGAGATTTATAATGCCAAGGTGTTAGAGTCTTTTTTTGAAAAGATAAAGAAAAACGAAAGTCATAATAACCAGAAAATAAATATCGTTCATATTGGCGATTCGCATATTCAGGGAGATTTAATGACAAATGAAATCAGGAAAGATCTACAGCGAAAATTTGGAAATGCCGGGCGCGGTCTGGTTTTTCCGTATCAACTGGCCAAAACAAACGGATCGTATAATGAGCGTTTTCGCTGCAATAGAGTCTGGGAAAGCTATCGAAATATTTATCCACAAAGAAATTATCCGGTTGGTTTAAGCGGTTTTGGGCTTTGGAGGGACTCAGGAGGATTTGTTTTGGAACTTAATATCAAAGATCCGGCTTATAAGTTTAATTCAATTAAAATTATAACTCCGGGAAATGAAGAGATGTTTGATCTGGCAACATCATCTCAAACCAAATTTATAGAGACAACAGAGCGAAAAGTAATTACACATAAAATTAAAAAAGGAGAAGCAATCTCTGTAATTGCAGATAAATATAATGTGTCGATTGCTGAAATAAAAAGAGCAAATCAGCTTAAATCAAACAATATTCGGGCGGGAAGAATTTTAAAAATTCCAACAAACGAAACGCAGGCAAAGAACATAAAAACATCTGAATTTGTATCTCTAAATCTCGAATCTGATTCTTACTGTCATTATTATAATTCAGAAAAAGCATTAGACAAGATTTATTTGATTCCGGGCAAAAAAGCTTCAAAATTTGAGCTAAACGGAATTGTTTTAGAAAAAGATTCGCCCGGTTTAATTTACAGTGGAATTGGGGTAAACGGAGCGAAGTATTCAGATTACAATAAATATCCTTTGTTTTTTGAACAGCTAAAAGCCCTGCATCCGGATTTACTTGTGTTTTCACTCGGAACAAATGAAAGCTACGAAAAACTGGAATCAGGAAATTACATTAAGCATTTAAGAGAGTTTATAAACAATATAAAGGCACAAGGAATAAATGT
The DNA here is from genome assembly GCF_001879205.1 of Flavobacterium johnsoniae. GTDB lineage: Bacteria > Bacteroidota > Bacteroidia > Flavobacteriales > Flavobacteriaceae > Flavobacterium > Flavobacterium johnsoniae_A. The sequence continues at coordinate 72,659 of NZ_MLFK01000002.1, read as the reverse complement.
TCCAATAATCGTGATGACACCGCCGCCATCACTGCTTAGAAAAAGACCGAATACCTATATTCATGATTACACAAAACAAATTATAGAAATCGCACAAACGGATGGTTTTGCAGTTTGGGATTTGTATGATGAGTTTGGAGGAATGGAAGGAATTCGAAATCTAAAAGCAACAGGATTAATTGGGCCGGATTGGGTTCATTATTCTAAAAAAGGATACGAAAAACAAGGTAATTTGTTTTCAGAGGCGTTTTTAAAAGCATACGATAATTTTAAATCAAAGAAGTAAGTTGATAACAATAGATAGCATTAATGATTGGTTCATCCAAAATTTTGGTGCAATTACAATAGAACAAGTTAAGGGATGGTTTATTTATAATCCAGACGAAAAATTATTATTTAATACCGGTTTATTCTTAGGATTATTTTTGGTGTTTTATTTTGTGTATGGCTTTTTACGCAAAACATTTTATTTAAGATTAACCTACGTTATTCTTTTTTCACTTTTCTTTTATTATAAGTCAAGTGGTATTTACTTTTTACTTTTGCTGCTTTCTTCGGTTGTAGATTATGGTTTGAGTCAGATTATATACAGGGAAAAGAAAGACAATGTAAAGAAAATATATCTGGTTATAAGTGTAATCCTGAATTTAGGATTGCTTGGGTATTTCAAGTATATGAATTTTATGATTGGAACCTACAATGATATGTTCAATGGTAATTTTAAATTTCATGACATTTTTCTACCTGTAGGTATTTCGTTTTATACCTTTCAATCGATGAGTTACATCATCGAAATTTATCGTGAAGAAATTAAGCCTACAAAAAATTACATCGAATATTTATTTTTCGTTTCGTTTTTCCCACAGTTAGTTGCCGGGCCAATCGTTCGTGCCAAAGATTTCCTGCCGCAGATTTACCAAAAATTAAACCTGACAAAACAAGATGTAAACAACGCCTTGTTTTTAATTATTGGCGGATTAATTAAGAAAACGGTAATTTCAAATTACATTTCGGTGAACTTTGTCGATCGTGTTTTTGATACGCCGATGAGTTATACTTCGTTCGAAAATTTAATGGCTTCATACGGATATGCCATCCAGATTTATTGCGATTTCTCAGGATATTCTGATATGGCAATTGGTATCGCTTTGTTATTAGGTTTTAAATTACCGGCCAACTTTAGAACGCCGTACAAATCAACATCTATTACAGATTTCTGGAGAAGATGGCACATTTCGCTTTCAACCTGGCTAAAAGATTTCCTTTATATTTCGATGGGAGGAAACCGAGAAGGTTCATTTGCAGGATTTTTATTCCCGAGTTTATTCTTCTTCGGATTATTGCTTTGGGGAATAACAAATTACAATATCAGTATAATTCCGCTGATTGTTGCAGGTGTTTCCATTGCTCTTTTCTGTTTATCTTTTCTGCTGTCAAGCAAAAGAAAACAAACTTTAGTGACCAATCTAAACTTGTTCACTACTATGCTTTTGGGCGGATTATGGCACGGAGCAGGAGCGCAATTCATCGTTTGGGGAGCGCTGCACGGATTAGCTTTAGCGGTTCATAAAATTTTCCTTGAATTTTTCCCAGCTAAAAAAGAAGGGAAAAGTAATTTCTTGTGGACATTATTTTCAATCATTATCACGTTTCATTTTGTGGTTTTCTGTTGGATCTTTTTCCGCGCCCGAGACTTTGAAACAGCACTACAGGTAATCAACAATATTGGTCAGTTAACTTTTGAGCCAGAGCATTGGCAGGCCATTATTTTAGGATATAAAAATGTGTTTTTGTTAATGTTGTTTGGTTACGTTTGGCATTTCCTGCCGGAAGTTATCACAGACAAAATGAAATGGACATTCGACAGAACACCATTATTAATAAAAGCTATAATTCTGGGCTTTGTTTACTGGATTGTTTACGCTACAGCCGTTGCCGGTTCACAGCCGTTTATTTATTTCCAGTTTTAAATTTTAAGGTTCAAAGGGACAGAGTTACAAAGGCGCAAAGGTTTATTCTTTTGCGCTTTTTTGTTTTTAAAGCCACAGATTAAAGGATTAAAATGATTTTTAAAATCTGCCCAATCTGTAAATCTGCGAGGGCTAAAAAGAATAATTTTAGCAATTCGGAAAATTAGTGTAATTCGTGGCAAAAAAACTTAGCGCACTTTGCGTAAAACCTTGCGCACTTTGCGGTTAAATTGCACACAAATAAAAATTGCCTGAAATATCTAATTAGATTATCTTTGCACTTCAAATAAAGAAAATAGTATGTTTGATAATTTAAGTGATAAGTTAGATAAAGCGTTCCATATATTAAAAGGGCACGGTAAAATTACAGAAGTAAACGTTGCTGATACCTTAAAAGAAGTTCGTCGTGCCTTACTTGATGCCGACGTTAACTTTAAAATTGCTAAAGATTTTACGACTAAAGTAAAAGAAAAAGCAATTGGTCAGGACGTTTTAACAACGCTTCAGCCAGGACAATTATTGGTGAAGCTGGTAAAAGATGAGCTGACAGAATTAATGGGAGGTGATGTTGCCGGAGTTAACCTATCTGGAAATCCAAGCGTTATTTTAATGTCTGGACTTCAAGGTTCTGGTAAAACTACTTTCTCAGGAAAATTAGCCAACTTCTTAAAGACTAAGAAAAATAAAAAGCCACTTCTTGTAGCGTGTGATATCTACCGTCCGGCAGCGATCAATCAGTTACATGTTGTTGGAGATCAAATAGGGGTTGAGGTTTACTCAGAACCAGAAAACAAAAATCCTGTAGAAATTGCTCAAAACGCAATTAAACATGCAAAAGCAAACGGTTTCAATGTCGTAATTGTCGATACAGCTGGTCGTTTAGCAGTAGATCAGGAAATGATGGACGAAATTGCACGTGTACACAAAGCAATTCAGCCACAGGAAACATTGTTCGTTGTAGACTCTATGACAGGACAAGATGCTGTAAACACGGCAAAAGCTTTCAACGATATCTTAAACTTTGATGGAGTTATCTTAACGAAATTAGATGGTGATACTCGTGGTGGAGCAGCAATCTCAATTAAATCTGTTGTAAACAAACCAATCAAATTTGTGGGTACAGGCGAAAAGATGGAAGCAATTGATGTTTTCTATCCAGATCGTATGGCTGAGCGTATTTTGGGTATGGGAGACGTTGTGTCGCTTGTAGAAAGAGCTCAGGAACAATTTGATGAAGAAGAAGCAAGAAAACTTCAAAAGAAAATCGCTAAAAACGAATTTGGTTTTGATGATTTCCTAACGCAGATTCAGCAAGTAAAGAAAATGGGTAATATGAAAGACCTGGTAGGAATGATACCGGGAGCTTCAAAAGCCATGAAAGATGTAGAAATAGAAGATGATGCTTTTAAACATATAGAAGCCATCATCCACTCCATGACGCCAATCGAAAGAAGCAAACCGGCCATCATCGACGTAAAAAGAAAAGCCAGAATCGCAAAAGGTTCAGGAACCAAAGTCGAGCAGGTAAATCAGTTAATGAAGCAGTTTGACCAAATGAGCAAGATGATGAAAATGATGCAGGGCCCAGGCGGAAAAAATCTGATGAAAATGATGGGAGGCATGAAAGGAATGCCAGGAGGAATGCCGAGATAATAAAATTAAAAGTTTCAAGTTTAAGGTTTCAGTTAAGAGACCAAAACTTGAAACTTTTTTAATTCAATAAATATTAAGTTTCATTTTCAACTTGAAACATGAAACCTGAAACAAAATAAATTTAAACCTGAAACAAAAACAATGCAGCTACTAGACGGTAAAAAAACATCTAACGACATTAAAAACGAAATTGCAGCCGAAGTTCAATCTATAAAAGCAGCCGGAGGAAAAGTACCTCATTTAGCAGCAGTTTTAGTGGGAAATAACGGTGCAAGTTTAACTTACGTAGGAAGTAAAGTAAAATCATGCCAGGAAATTGGGTTTGATTCAACTTTAGTAAGTCTGCCGGAAACGATTACCGAAGATGAACTGCTTGCCAAAATTAAAGAATTAAACGAAGATGATAATCTGGACGGGTATATCGTACAGCTGCCGTTACCAAAACACATTGACGAGCAAAAAATCTTATTGGCAATCGATCCTGATAAAGACGTAGACGGATTTCACCCAACTAACTTTGGAAGAATGGCGCTTGAAATGGAAAGTTTTATTCCGGCAACACCATTCGGAATTATGGAATTGTTAGAGCGTTACAAAGTAGAAACTTCAGGAAAACATACTGTTGTAATTGGAAGAAGCCACATCGTAGGCCGACCAATGAGCATCTTAATGAGCCGTAAAGGAAATCCGGGAGATTCGACAGTAACTTTAACACACAGCCGTACTAAAAACTTAGCCGAATTCACTAAAAATGCAGATATTATCATTACAGCTTTAGGAGTTCCTGAATTTTTAAAAGGCGATATGGTAAAAGACGGAGTAGTAATTATTGACGTTGGAATTACCCGTGTAGACGATGCATCAAACGCAAAAGGTTATGTAATAAAAGGCGACGTTGATTTTGACGGCGTAAGCAAAAAAGCATCTTTTATTACGCCGGTTCCTGGAGGAGTAGGGCCAATGACCATTGCAATGCTTTTGAAAAATACACTTTTAGCACGCAAAATGCGAAGCGCAAAAAATAAATAAATCGTTTCAAATATTAATAGAGAGCCTGTTCAATTGAGCAGGCTTTTTTTTGTACCAAACTTTCTAACATATAGAAACATAGTTTTTTTATGTGTTTAAAAAGAATACAAAAAAAAGGAAACTCGTTTCCTCACACATAGCTATGTGGATTGATGTAAAAGAAATGCCTTTTACGGCTTGTATATCTATGTCTCTACGTGCTTAAAAAAATCTAAACCCCATTTTAATATATAATTAATACTTTAAAGTTTCGGTTCTTAAAAATAAAGGATACTTTTGCACCACTTAAAAAAAACACTTCTCCAAATGGACGATTATTATTCGTTAGTATTTAATTAAAAGCAGCTTTTGAAAATTTCAAAATGCTGCGATAACACCCGTATTTTTGAAATGAAAGCCTTTTACACAAACAACAACGGATTATTAGAAATACCAAAATGGACTCCAAACTGCTGGATCAATATCGAAGATCCAACAGAAACAGAAAAAAAGTACTTACTAGAAGAACTTCAAATTCCCGAAGCTTTTTACAATGATATCGAAGATATCGACGAAAGACCTCGTATCGAAATCGAAGACGGCTGGACCCTTATTATCATGCGCGTTCCTATAAAAAGCAACGACATTAAACTTCCTTTTCAGACCATTCCACTGGGCGTAATTTTTAAAGACGATGTCTGCGTAACCATCACTTTTTACAAAACAGAAATTATATATGATTTTATGTTGTATTCAAGACGCAAAAACATTCAGGTCAAAGACAACTTCGACTGGGTTTTAAGACTGCTGCTTTCGTCAAGTGTTTGGTACTTAAAATATTTAAAACAAGTCAATCAGAAAATAAAACTAGCCGAAGACAATTTGGAAAAGTCAATCAAAAACGAAGAATTGCAGGCATTGCTTCAAATCGAGAAATGTCTCGTATTCTTTATAACATCTCTAAAAGCAAACGACGTTTTATTTCAACGCATCAAAAATCTAAAAGCTTACAAAGCCGATTATGATCAGGATTTACTCGAAGACGTAGAAATCGAGTTAAGCCAGGCACAAGATACCGCCAATATCTACAGTAATATCTTAACCGGAATGATGGATGCCTATGCCTCGGTGATTTCAAACAATATGAATAATATCATGAAGCAGATGACTTCAATTTCTATCATATTAATGATTCCGACCCTAATTGCCAGTTTGTACGGAATGAACGTGCCAAACGGCTTAGAAGAAAGTAAATACGGAATCTGGATCCTGCTTTTAGTTTCCGTTATCCTGTCTTCTTTCGGAGTCTTTTTATTCAAAAGAAGAAGATGGTTTTAATTAGAATTTAAAATTATTACAAAGCCTGTTCATTAGAATGGGCTTTTTCGTTTTTATACTTTGGGCGTGACCGTGCCGAGATAAGAAGGCAAACATACTTTGCGCATATACGCCTTCTTATCTCGGCACGGTCGGGCTATTCGCGCTACTTCGGTAGCATGCTACTATCCCTCACGCACTTCGCAATAATAACAAATCTCATTCCTGCAAGTTTCCAAAACCTTGCAGGAAAATTAAAAATATTTTTATACTTTTTATTTGTCAATTCAAAATAAATAATAACTTTGTAGTGCAAAGTACTTTAATTATGAATCAAAAGCACCAAGAAGATTTAGCACATATTCGTTCCATGATGGAGCGCTCTTCCAGATTTATATCTTTAAGCGGACTTTCGGGAGTTTTCGCGGGACTTTCGGCTTTAATTGGCGGATTGTATGTTTATCAGCTTTTTAAAATAAACGGTATCGAATATTTTACTGACGAACATATATTGTTAACCGGTAATTTAGTTTCAGAATTATTCTGGATTGGCGTTTTAATTTTAGCTTTTGCTTTTGCTTTTGGGATCTTTTTCACCATTAGAAAAAGCCGAAAATACAATTTGCCAATTTGGACATCGGCAACAAAAAAAATGCTGTTTAATCTTGCCGTACCGCTTGCAGCAGGAGGAATATTCTGCTTAGCTTTAATGTACCACGGAAGTTACGGTTTTGTAGCTCCTTCAACTTTGATTTTTTACGGACTTGCACTTATAAATGCAGAAAAATACACTTTCTCAGATGTAAAATATTTAGGTTTCTGCGAACTTTTATTAGGATGTATTTCTCTTTTCTATATAGGCTATGGATTAATTTTCTGGATCTTAGGATTTGGAATCCTGCATATTTTATATGGTTTAGTGATGTTCAAAAAATACAAATAACCCAATGGGAATAATTGATAAACTAAATAAAGATTTTGAAAGCCGTGTCAGATTGGGTATTATGTCCGTTCTGATGGTTAACGACTGGGTAGATTTTACCGAGATGAAAACGCTTTTAAATATCACCGATGGTAATTTAGCGAGTCATTCCTCTGCACTTGAAAAATCACAATATATCGAAATTAAGAAAGAATTTGTGGGTAAAAAGCCCAAAACATCTTATCAGGTAACACCGCTTGGCCGCGCGGCGTTTAAAGAGCACCTTTCTTATCTCGAAAAATTAATGAAATCTTAATAACTATATTTTTTTGTCTAACAACTTTGAAATACAAAGTACTTTTAAAAATTAAATCATGAAAAAACATCAAATTATTTTAGCCTGCACGGTGGTATTTACCTTGCTTTTTTACAACGAAGTTCCAGGAGTTAATCTCGCAATTTTTGGAGTAATACTAACGCTTTTAATTAGTTACTTCTTTCAGGAAAAGTTTGTCGACAGATCACATTTGGTTTTAGTTGTAACTTCTATCTTGTCTTGTTTTGCTTTTGCGTGGTACGGAGATGCTGCTTCCTTTTTTGCTTTAGCCTTATCAATTTTGTTTTTACAGTTTAAAACTCAGGATGGAGAGCTCAAAATCATACAGATATTTCCGCTAATATTCTTAAACGCATTTGCATCATTAGGACGCGTTTTCATTTTTAAGCAATGGCTTCCGGAACGTAAAATTCATAACGATTTTGCCAAAAAATTAGTTGCGTTTGTTGTTATTCCGCTAATATTTTTAGGACTGTTTTTTATTGTTTATTCTTTCGGAAGTAATCATTTCTCATCACTTTTTACAGATTACACTTTAGATATCGATATTTTCCAGCTAATCCTAATTAGTATACTTGGCTTTTACGTTTCATTTAGTTTCTGGAATTATTGGGTTCCGGATGCTTGTTACGAGTTTAATCCAAAACTAAACAATGAGTTCAGTACTATTTCTGAAATTAAAAATCAAAATACGTTTTCATTCCTCGATATTGACTTTGAAAGAAAAAGCGGCGAAATTACTTTGCTGCTACTAAATGTTATGCTTTTAATTTTCATCGGAACTTATAATTACGAACAGTTTTTTGAAGTAGTTGAAAAAACAAACTTAAGCGCAGATACTCACGAACGTGTAAACGCTGTTATTTTTTCAATTTTGATGGCAGTTGGGGTAATCTTATTTTACTTTAAAGGCGGTTTTAATTTTGATGAAAAAGCATCAGCATTAAAAAAACTTGCAAAAACATGGATTACACTAAATGTAATTTTAATTATAAGCGCGATAATTAAAAACTCAGAATATGTTTCGTTTTTCGGATTAACATATAAACGTCTTGGAGTGTATGCTTTTTTAATTCTTGCTATTATAGGTTTAGTATATTCTTTCCTTAAAATTACAAAACAAAAAACCAATGCATATCTGGTGAATCAATTGGTTTGGTATTTCTATGCCACGATTCTTTTGTGCAGTTATGTGAATTGGGGAAACCTGATTACAAATTATAATATTGCTGTAAATAAGGGTGTTGAGCTTGAATTTTTAAGCGGATTAAATTTTAACGATGAGGCTCGCAGGGCTTATTCCGCAAAGAATCATTTAAAAGGCAAATACATTGAAATGTATAGAGAAGAATTGATTAAAAATTATCAAAATAATTCTTTTTTGTCAAAAGCGTTATATTATGATTTTCTTGAAGTTAGGCCATAAAACGAATAAAAAATCTTTATAAAAAATTAATTTATTTTTATAAAGATTTTTTTTACTAACCCGCTTGCTAATTAATTTCTATTATAGGATATTTGCTGTCAAATTGTTAAAAATAATATAAAATTTAACCTGCAGAAAACTATGAAAAAAATTACTATGATTCTTTTTTTAATATTCGCCGGATTCACTGGTTTTGCCCAGAGAGCTGCTGACGAAGTTTTAAAAATGAATTCGAAAATCGAAGATTTAATGCAAAACCCAATTACCGGAGTTATTGTCGTTAAAGAAGGAAATGTCGTAAAGGGAATTAACCCTGAAACAAAAGCTGAAGCATGGAGTTTTGATGCAGATAAGACTGTTGGTCAAAGTACTACGCTTGAGGCGTTAAGTAAATTAGATACAGATAATTTATTTGCAAGCAAAAGAATTTTAAAAAACATCGATGGTACGCCATACGTTGAAGCTTTAGTAAACTACAAAACAGTTTTAATTAATACTATTGATGGAAAAGTAGTTTACAATTCTGCTAATTATAAATACACTGTTTTTAACAGTCAATTTTTATATGGAGAAAACCAATATTTAGTAAAAGGTGCTGAAAATGGAAAAGTTATCGCGTCATTAATTGACCTGAATACAGGAGATGTGCTTTGGAAAACAGAACAAGGAGATGCAAAAAGTGCATTTGCTTCAATGTTTACTTTCAAATCAAACTTTTCTAATGAAGCTGAAATAAGTGATACTACAATTTACTCTCTTTATATGGGTAAATTATCTGCTATCGATAGAAATACAGGTGCTTTAAAATGGGTTGGAGAATTAGAATATACTAAAGTGTTTCCAACGCAAAACAATAAAAACTTAGTTGTAATTAACAGTAAAGGATTAATTTCTTTCAAACAATATTTAAATGTTTTAGATGCTGAAACCGGAAAACCAATCTGGGAAGATGCAATCAAAACAAAATACATTGTTTATTTAGAAGACTGGGGAGATAAAATCCTGGTAGCTCACAACAGCGGATTCAACTTTTATAACTTAAAAGATGGTACTAAAGTTTGGAAAAAAGATGCTCGCGGCGACGGATTGAAAAAAGTAATTTCTATTGATGGTGATTATTTATATGTTGCCGAAAATGAAATGATGCTTATTGACAAAGACGGTCAGAAAAAATGGAAGAGCTTCATCGAAATCTCTGATGATAAAGAAGATGCAATTAACTACTTAGGTAAAGTTGATGACAAAGTTTTATACTTAACCGCTACTTATGGTAATATGGTAGATTATAAAACGGGTAAAAAATTATGGAGAGGAAACTTGAAATTTAATCCAAAACGTCCTTTATTAAATGTTTTTGACGAAGAAAACAATCAATTCTTAGTTTATAATGACGAAGAGCTTTTCAAATTCAATACTACTGTAAAAGATAAGCCAGATGCATTTGCAAAAGTGAATATCAAGAAAGAAAAAGAATTAAACTCTATTGAATTGTTTACATGGGGTGTTGCTCTTTCAGGACCTACAGAAGTTATGGGAGTAAGTAAAGAAGGTAAAGTTTTATACCACAAAATCTATACACAGCCAGGTGATGGAGGAAGAGCTTGGGGACAAGCTTTAGCTACTGCAGGATCTATTGGTTTAGGGGTTTCTGCAGGATATAATGCAGCAGTAGGATCTGAGTGGAGAATGGTTTACATTGATCCGGCAACAGGACAAGAAACGGGTTCTTCTGTTATCAAGAAACAAAATGACAAACAATTAAACAGAGCAGCAAAACAAGCAGCAGGATCTGCGATGTTAGCTGATGCTTCTAAAAGATTTTCACAACGTTTTGATGCAATGAGACAAAGCCGTGATTTCTCTTATATTTTTGCTAAAGATGAAGCAACACAACAAAAAGTGTTAGTTAAAGTGAGAAAAGATGACGGAACGGAATTAGACAAAATCTTATTCGAAAATATGCGTCCAATCTACGAAGTAGATTTTGCAACGCAGTCTGTTTATTACATCTACGAAAACGAATTAAGAATTTTCAATAAGAAAATCTAATTCATAATCTGATAAAAGTAAAAAGGCGTATTGAAAATCAATACGCCTTTTTTTATGAGTAAAAACTAGTAATCTCCTTTTTTCTTAAATCGGGGATCGTGTTTTGAGATGAATTCTGTTCTTCTGCTTGAAGGTTTATTTGGAGTTTCTACTTTTGGTAAACTTGCTTCTTCTGTTTTACTCGACGGTTCAATTAAAAGATTTAATTCTTTTATTTCAGCATCTGTTAAATCGCGATAACGTCCAACCGGAACATCCAATGAAATATTGATAATACGAATGCGTTTAAGCGCTGTAACTTCATAACCTAAATACTCCGCCATTCTTCTAATCTGACGGTTTAATCCTTGTGTCAGAATGATTTTGAAAGTGTATTTGCTGATTTGCTCGACTTTACATTTCTTGGTAACGGTATCTAAAATTGGAACACCATTTCCCATTCGCTGAATAAAACGATCCGTGATAGGTTTGTTTACGGTAACCGTATATTCTTTTTCGTGATTGTTTCTGGCGCGCAAAATTTTGTTTACAATATCGCCGTCATTCGTCATAAAAATTAATCCTTCACTCGCTTTATCCAATCTTCCAATAGGAAAAATTCGTTTAGGGTAATTAATATAATCAACAATATTATTTCGAACTTCTAAATTAGTTGTGCATTCAATGCCCACCGGTTTGTTAAACGCCAGATAAACCATTTTTTCATGCTTTTCCACGATTAATTTCCCGTCTATGCGTACTTCATCATCCGGTGAAACTTTGGTTCCCATTTCCGGCACTACGCCATTTATTGTTACGCGTCCTTCTTCAATTAATTTATCGGCTTCACGACGAGAACAATAGCCGGTTTCTCCAATAAATTTATTAAGACGTTTTAAATTCTCTTCCATACTGCAAAAGTAGGCAAAAAAACTATTTTAGAGTTTAGATTGTAGATTTTAGATTTTTGAGAAGAATCTTTGTCCCTATGTTTTTTTAGAACTTTACTCAGTCATGAAAAATAGAACTATCTTCCGGAGTTTCTTTTCTTTCAAACATTCCATAATCGCGAACAACAGCTGCAATTCGTAAATGATAATCTTTGAAAATCCCATTTCTTCCTTTTGACTGTGCGTGACGATGCATTTCAAGATTTCGCCATTGCTGAATACTTTCTTCATCTTTCCAAAAAGATAATGATAAAATTTTTCCTGGATCATTCAAACTCTGAAATCTTTCTATAGAAATAAAACCTTCGATAGTATTTAACTCAGGGCGAAGGCTGGCTGCAATATCCAGATATTCATCTTTTTTTCCTTCGTTTGGAATAACTTCAAAAATTACGGCGATCATAATAATTTTGGATTTTAGATTTTGAGATTTGAAATATCGTGTAAAAGTATAAACCTTTGTTTCCTGTTACTTTGAATCTTCTGAAGCAAACAAAAAATCAATTACTTGCTGGTATAATTCATCATCATGCATTCCGTGCCCTAAACCATTTGTTTCGATAAATTTGCTGTTTTTCCAGTTGCTTGCTATTTTTTTTCCTTCCTCAAAAGCGACAATCTTGTCTGAAGTATCGTGAGCAACAAAACCAGGAATAGTAAATTCAGACGCAAACTTTTGTCCTGAGAAATCTTCTAGTTTAAAGTTAAAACGATCTGCAAATTTACTTTCTAAAAGAGAAAACATTTTGGTGTTCAGACTTAACATCGAAATATAATTGTCAATCAGGGTTTTTAAATCTGAAGGCGCTCCCAGAATTACCATTTTGTTTATACTCGTATTTGGAAATAAATATTGATGGTATACACAGGCTGCGCCGCCAATAGAGTGTCCAATAATAATTTCAGGCTGATATTTTTCTACTGCTTTATTGATAAATTCGGCATAAAGAGGTACATTAAATTCCCGGCCGCTGCTTTGTCCGTGGGCGGGTGCATCAATAGCAATAATGGTACTTCCTGATTTTTGAAGATGAGGTAAAGTTTTTTTCCAGCGTGCGGCGTTGCTTTCCCAGCCGTGAACCAAAAGTATTTTGGTCTCGTTACCTTTCCAGATGTAGGTTTGAAAATGATGTTCGTTATGATGAAAGATTTCCGTTTCGGTGTTTTTTAAAACTTTCGGAAGTGTTTCTTTTTGCAGTCTTCCAACTCTTGGCTGACTAAAAAGTGCATAAGAAAGTTCCATAGCTTTTTGCGGACGAACATAGCTTAAAAAGTTAATGTATGATCCAACCGATTTTAATGTAATAAAGCGAATTCCTTTTTTAATTCCCAAAACTTAAATTTTATTTTTAGTAAAGGTAAAAAAATATGACTTTATACCTGCCGAAAAATATTTTGCCACAGATTAAAATCATTTTAATCTGTGGCAAAACAGTATGTAAAAAAAAGTCCCGATTAAATCGGGACCGTTTATTAGAATTTTGAGAACAATTGTTCCATTTTTTCTTTTTCTTCTTCAGCTAAAGCGCTGTCAACTAAAATTCTTCCAGAGTGCTCATCAGTAATGATTTTCTTTCTAGAAGCAATTTCAACCTGTGTTTGCGGTGGAATTGTAAAGAAAGATCCTGCAGAAGCTCCTCTTTCGATAGAAACTACAGCCAATCCGTTACGAACACTGCTTCTGATTCTGTTGTAAGCAGCTAATAATCTTTCTTCGATTTGCCCTGCAAATTCAGCAGATTTCTCAGATAAGAAGATTTCTTCTTTTTGAGTTTCAGCCATAATTGCATCTAACTCAGATTTTTTATGTTTTAAATGAGAGCTTTTAGCGTCAAGTTTTTCTTTTAAGTTAGAAATAACTTCTTTTTTATGCTCGATAGAAGCTTTCATTTCTTTGATTTGCTTTTCAGCTAACTGAATTTCTAATTCTTGAAATTCAACTTCTTTTGTCAAAGAATTAAATTCTCTGTTGTTACGAACTGATTCTTGTTGTTTTGTGTATTTCTTGATAACCTCTTTATGCTCCTCAATAGCAATTTTCTTTGCTTTGATTTGCTCCTCAATCACTTCAAGTTCACCTTTCAGTTTTTCTGAACGAGTGCTCAAACCTGCAACTTCATCTTCTAAATCTTCAACCTCTAAAGGAAGTTCTCCTCTAACGTTTCTGATTTCGTCAATTCTAGAGTCAATAAGCTGTAAATCATATATTGCTCTTAACTTGTCCTCAACACTTAATTCTTTCGTATTCGTCATATTCTATAAGTACTTAACTGGATTTGTATTTTCTTCCGATAAAATGATCGCAAAATTAAGAATTTTTTTTCGAAGATAATCAACAATATAGTTTTTTGTATAGCGTTCGCTCTCAAAATGACCAATATCGGCTAAAAGTAACTGGTTTTCTGCTTCATAGAATTGGTGATACTTCAAATCGGCAGTCAAAAAAGCATCGGCTCCAGCCTGAATTGCATTCTTGATAGCAAAACTTCCTGAACCGCCCAAAACGGCTACCTTTTTTATTTTTTTTCCTAAAAAAGCAGAATGACGAATGCCGCGCGCAATCATGATGTCTTTTACATACAAAAGAAACTCTTTTTCGTCCATTTCAGTTTCTATTTCACCTATCATCCCCAAACCAATATTTTGATGCGAATTCTTCAAATCGTAGATTTCATAAGCCACTTCTTCATAAATATGATTAGTTAAAAGAGCTTTTAAAATTCTGGATTGCAAATGTTTTTCAAAAATAACTTCGATTTTTATTTCGGTTCCGGTATGCAGTTTTCCTTTTTCTCCAATTACAGGATTACTTTTTTCGTTTCCTTTAAAAGTAAAAAATCCTTCTGAATTAAAACTGCAGTTGTCATAGTTTCCAATAGTTCCCGCACCTGCTTCGAACATTGCATTTCTAACTTTGTCTGCATTATCAGGAACGGTGTAAGTAACTAATTTTTGAAGAAACTGCTGTTTCGGAATTAAAACTTTGGTATTGATTAAGCCCAAAGCATTGCAGAAGATTTTATTAACACCTTCGGAGTGATTATCCAAAGCGGTGTGAACGGCATAAATTGCGATGTCATTTTTAATTGCTTTTAAAATTGCACGTTCGACATAATTTTTGCCGGTTATTTTTTTAATTCCCGAGAATAGAATGGGATGAAAGCAAACAATCAAATTGCATTTTTTTGCTATTGCTTCGTCAACCACATTTTCGAGAGCATCATGACAAACCAGGATTCCGGTGCTGTTTGTGTCCGGATTTCCAACCAAAAGTCCAACATTATCAAAATCTTCGGCATAGGCAAGAGGAGCCATTTCTTCTAGTACGGTAATTATATCTTTGATTTTCATTTTAGTTTTGTTTCAGGTTTCAAGTTTCAGGTTTTCTTGATGTGCAGGTTGAAACTTTAAACAAATTAACGAAAAAAATTATACTTTCGTAAAATGAACTTACTTCGTAAAATACTTTTCCCTTTCGCCCTTTTATACGGATTCATTACAAGCATGCGTAATTTTTTGTTTGATAAAGGAATTCTAAAATCAACTTCATTTAATGTCCCGGTTATTGCGGTTGGAAATTTAAGTGTAGGCGGTACAGGAAAAACACCTCAAATTGAATATCTGATTCGATTATTATCTGATAAATATAAAGTGGCGACCTTAAGCCGTGGATATAAGCGAAAGTCTGAAGGTTTTGTTTTGGCCGATCAAAATTCAAATGCCGAAATTCTGGGGGATGAACCTTTTCAGTTTTATCAAAAATTCCCAAACGTTCAGGTCGCTGTAGATGCTAATCGTACAAACGGAATAACGCAGCTGTTTT
This sequence comes from Flavobacterium johnsoniae, assembly GCF_001879205.1. Taxonomy (GTDB): domain Bacteria; phylum Bacteroidota; class Bacteroidia; order Flavobacteriales; family Flavobacteriaceae; genus Flavobacterium; species Flavobacterium johnsoniae_A. The sequence goes on along the minus strand of NZ_MLFK01000002.1, from coordinate 57,225 downwards.
CGCAGAAAGAAAAGCCGCAAGTTGTTTTATTAGATGATGCTTATCAGCACCGAAAAGTAAAAGCGGGTTATTATATTTTACTGACTTCTTATGATGATTTGTATGCAGATGATTTTATGCTGCCAACAGGAAACTTAAGAGAAAGCCGAAGCGGTGCAGACAGGGCAAATATTGTAGTTGTTACCAAATGTCCGAAGCATTTGTCTGAAGAAAAACAAGCTGAGATTCGATTGAAATTAAAGTTAAGCTGCTCTCAGCAAATCTTTTTTACTTTTATAGATTATGATACTGTAATTTATGGTAAAAGTGAAAAAATAATGGTTGAAGAAATTAAATCAGAATCAAAACTGCTTCTGGCCGGAATTGCAAAACCAAAACCATTTTTTGATTATCTGAAAAATGAAAACGATGAATGTTTAACATTCCCGGATCATCATCACTTTTCTGATACCGATTTAGATGCTATTCAGAATAAAGCAAATGGAAGAAAAATAATTACTACCGAGAAAGATTATGTTCGTTTAAAAGACTCGAAATTGGTTTCGCAATTGTATTATCTTCCTATTCAAAGCACATTCATCAATCATCAGCAAAATTTTGACGTTTCGATTTTAGAATACATTAAACTAAATTCTTAACAACTTAGAATCTTAGTTTAATCAAAGAATTTGGCAATAGTACTGTAAAATTCGTCTGGAACAAAAGGTTTTGTAATTACATCATTCATTCCAAAAGATATAAGCATATCCCTGTTTTCGTCAAGTGAAATAGCGGTCAGTGCAATAATTGGAGTAGTTTTATCAAATTCTCTAATTTGCTGTGTTGCTGTAGTTCCGTTAATTCCAGGCAAATGAACATCCATTAAAATCATATCAAAACGCTTCACTTTTAAAAGTTCCACTGCCTCTTCGCCGTTATCGATAATTTCACACGAAATTGCTTTGTTTTCCAGCATTTTACGCGTAATCATCTGGTTGATCTTATTATCTTCAATCAGCAAAATAGATTTGTGCTGTAATTGTTTATCATTGTATGGTTTTTCTTCTGTAACTGCTTCCAACGGTTCGTTATTAATTTTAAAATTTAATTTGAAAGTAAAAGTAGATCCTTTGCCCACTTCGCTTTTTAATTTGATTTCGCCACCTAAAAGTTCAATTAACTTTTTAACAATCGTAAGCCCTAAGCCTGTTCCTCCGTATTTACGGTTTACTTCGATAGAACCTTGAGAGAAACTTTCAAATACGGTTTGTAATTTGTCTTCTGGAATACCAATTCCGGTATCAACTATTTCAAAATAAACAGTTGCATTTTCATCTTCTTCGGCGTATAGTTTTGCAATAACATTTACATGTCCGTTTTGAGTAAATTTTAAAGCATTATTAATTAAGTTTAATATAATTTGAGATAACTTCGTTGGGTCGCCAATTAAATTATCCGGTATTGCTTCGTCAATTTCAAGGTTAAAGTAGTTTTTGTTGGCAGTGGCCAGTTCTTTTAAAGATCCTTGAATATTAAATAGTAATTCTTTTAAATTGAAGCTGATATTTTCTATTTCTACTTTTGTAGAATCAATTTTATTAATTTCAAGAATTTCGTTAATAAAAGTAGTAAGGTAATTTCCGGAGAATTTCAGCGATTCTAAATACTTTAATTGTGTTTTTTTAGGATTGTCTTCAAGCAGTAAATGCGTAATTCCGTTAATCGCGTTTAAAGGCGTTCTAAGTTCATGACTTACTGTTGAGAGGAATTCAGATCTTGCTTTTGAAGCTTTTTCGGCTTTGTTTTTTGCCAGAATTAGCTCTTTGTTTTTTTCTCTTAAAAGCAAATTATTCTGATTACGAATAATATTGTTTTTGTATAAAGCCAAACTCAAAAGAGATAAAATAGAAATTAAGGCAATAGCTAAAATACTGACTAATTTAGAATAGCGATAAGTTTTTAGCTGAATTTTTTCTTCGCTTTCTCTCTTAAGAGTGTTGTTTAGAGTCTGATTTTTTTTGAATTTTTGAAATTCATTAAAATCAATTTTGGCATTTTTTAGTTTTAAAATATAATTTTCTAACTGATAATGTTCGTCCAGGTAGGAATAGGCGAGGTCGTAATTTTTGTTTTGTTTGTAAAACCGGCTTACTGCCAGAATAATTTTTGATTTTTGGGCAAGATCGTTTGTTTTTGCATTGTAATCTAAAGCCTTGTCAAAATAAATCATAGCAGAATCATTCCGCTTTAACTGTGTTTCAATTAATCCGAGCTGATAATAAGATTTGATTTTTGTTTTTAAAACCGCAGGATTATCTGGTGTTTTGATGATTTTTTGAAAAGTTTTAGCGGCGAGGCCAAAATTCTTATTCGATTTGAATGCCATTGCTTTCTGAAAATTAAGAATTTCAGAACTATCAACAACGCCAAGCTCTTTTAGAAGTTTTTGAGCTTTTTCGTAATAGATATCGGCCGTCTTGTAATCGCCTTGAGCGGTATTAACAGCACCAATATAATGAAGGGCTAAGATTTTTGTGCAGGTTGGTTTTACACTGTCAAAAGAAGCGACGCTTTTGTGAAAGTTTTTTAATGCTTCATCGTACTTCCGCTGATTATAATAAATTTTACCAAGTTTAAAAGTTTGGTTGGCTAAATCTTCAGGAATGTGGTTGGTTTCGCAAAAATCAATTGATTTTTTGGTTAAAAGAACCGCTTCATTGTATTCTTTACTATTCAGTTTTTTGTTTGCCAGTTTGTTATAATAGGAAATACTATCTGTATTCTGTTTGGTTTGAGAATACAAAAATGAATTTAAAAAACAAACAACAAATAAAAGATAGTACTTCATGTATGACTGTGCATTTACAATGAATTCTTATGTTTTTCTCATCAGTAAAATCAAATCTATTAATCTTGATGAATAGCCAATTTCGTTATCGTACCAGCCTACTACTTTTACCATTTTGTCGATGACAGAAGTGAGTTGAGCGTCGAATAAACACGAATGTGTATTGCCAATTATATCAACAGAAACGATAGGATCTTCTGTGTAATCTAATATTCCTTTTAAATTTGTTTTTGAGGCTTTTTGAAATGCAATGTTAATTTCTTCAATAGTAACAGCACGCTTAACATTGAACGTGATATCTGTCAATGAACCATCTGGAACCGGGACACGAATGCCGCAACCTCCGATTTTTTCATGCAATTTAGGAAAAATTTTTGTTAATGCCTTAGCTGCACCTGTAGTTGTTGGAACAATTGACTGACTTGCGCCTCTGGCTCTGCGCAAATCCTTATGCGGCTGGTCATGAAGACTTTGGTCTGTTGTGTAAGAATGTATTGTTGTAATGTAAGCTTGTTCAATTCCGCATAATTCTTCAATGATTTTTATCATCGGCGCAGCGTTGTTTGTGGTACAGCTTGCATTAGAAACAATATTTTCTGTTCCGTCCAATATATGTTCATTTACTCCAAGAACTACTGTTTTTATACTATCAACTTCTGATGGGGCAGAGAGTATTACTTTTTTTGCTCCTGCTTCAATATGCGCATTAAGCTCTTCGTGTGTTTTGTATTTTCCGGTCGATTCAATTACAAAATCAATTGTCTGGCTTTTCCAGTCTAGATTTGAAATACTTTTTTCATGAAAAAATAAAAAATGTCTGCCGTCTACAATAATTCCTTTTTCATCAAAGCTTACCTGAAAAGGCAGAACTCCATGTATACTGTCGTATTTTATTAAATGCGACATCGTTTTATTATCTGCAATATCATTAATTGCAATAACTTCAATTTCAGGGTGGTTTAGAAGAAGACGAAATAAATTTCGGCCAATTCTTCCAAAACCATTAATAGCAACTCTTGTTTTCAATTTTTTGTTGATTCGTTTGACCGTTTAATCGTTTAATCGGTTTGACAATTAAACGATTAAACGATAAACTTTTTATAAAATATGTTTTTGTGCTTTGTATGAAGAACGAACAAGAGGCCCGCTTTCTACATGACGGAAACCTAATTCAATACCAAACTTCTCGTATCTTGCAAATTGTTCTGGTGTTATAAATTCTTTTACCGGCAGATGTTTTTTAGTTGGCTGCAGATATTGTCCAATAGTAACAACATCAACATTTGCATTACGTAAATCAGTCATGGTTTGAAAAACTTCTTCTTCAGTTTCTCCAAGTCCAAGCATAATTCCGGATTTGGTTCTGTTAATTCCTTTTTCTTTCAAATAACGTAAAACCTCCAGACTGCGATCGTATTTTGCCTGAATACGAACTTCACGAGTTAAACGGCGAACCGTTTCAACGTTATGTGAAACCACTTCAGGATTTGCCTCAACAATTCGGTCAATATTTCTTTCTATTCCTTGAAAGTCCGGGATTAAAGTTTCAAGAGTGGTATTTGGGTTCATTCTGCGAATTGCTCTAACAGTTTCCATCCAAATAATAGAACCGCCATCTTTTAAGTCATCTCTGTCTACACTTGTAATTACGGCATGTTTAATGTTCATAATTTTGATAGAACGTGCTACTTTCTCGGGTTCATCCCAGTCTACAGTTTCCGGTCTTCCGGTTTTAACACCGCAAAAACCGCAGGAACGTGTACAAACGTTTCCTAAAATCATAAAAGTAGCTGTACCTTCTCCCCAGCATTCTCCCATATTAGGGCAGCTTCCTGAGGTGCAAATAGTATTTAAGCTGTATTTGTCTACTAAACCACGAAGTTCAGTATATTTTTGTCCAATTGGTAGTTTTACCTTCAACCATTTCGGTTTTGCAGGTGGTATGTTTTCAATGACTGTTTCCATATATCATAAATCAGAATACAAAGATACGGAATGTTGTTTATTTGAGGATTTGTTTAAAGCTTATTTTGATGATTAAAAGATTAGTTCTTAATAAAACCTATTGTGAATTGTTTGGTTAAGAAGTTAAAATACTGGGTTTTGATTATCAAAATCAATTTAAAATAGGATTTCTTTTTGTTTGTTAGAATTTTTAATACTAATTACAATGATCGCCTGATTATTACTCATTTAATTTTTATATCTTTAATTGTTAAAAAATAAACCTATAAGAGCTTATTTTGAAGTTTTAATTGTAATACATTTGGTGTTAAATTGTAATATTATTTAAAGATGAAAAAGAAATTTATCGTATTAGGAGTTTTGTTTACCGCTTTTGGTTTTACAAAAATGAATGCACAGATTAATTTTGGGGAAAAAGCGATAGGAGCGGTTCAAAAAGGTGTAACAGCTTTTACTTTAACAAATGCCGATGCGGTAGCGCTTTCAAAAGAAGCCGTGGCGAAATTAGATACTGAAAATGAAGTGGCAGGTCCAACTGATGGCTACACTTTAAGATTAAATAGGGTCTTTGGAAAACATACAGCAGGTGATGGTTTTACTTTAAACTATAAAGTTTACAAAGTAAAAGAAGTAAATGCTTTTGCGACAGCCGATGGAAGTGTGCGTGTATATTCAGGCTTAATGGATATCATGGATGATAATGAACTGCTGGCAGTAATTGGGCATGAAATTGGCCACGTTGCCAATAATGATTCAAGAGATGCAATGCGCGCTGCGTACCAAAAAGAAGCTTTAATTGATGGCGCAGCTTCACAATCGACTAAAATTTCGGCAGTAACAGACAGTCAGTTAGGGAAAATAGGAAGCGCTTTAATTGATAGTAAACACAGCCGTAAACAAGAAACAGAAGCAGATGTTTACTCCTATAACTTCTTGAAGAAAAACGGATACAATGTTAACGCTGAAGAATCTGCGTTTAGAATTCTGGCCAAAATGAGCGAAGGTGCAGAAGCTTCTTTTATAGATCAAATGATGAGTTCACATCCTGATTCTAAGAAAAGAGCTGATGATGCCAGAGCAAGAGCAGAAAAAGATGGTTTGTATAAACCATACGTGCAGCAAAAAATTGACAATACAGTTCCAAAAGCGACAACAACAAAAAAAGCTGCAACTACAAAGAAAACTACGACTACAAAGAAAAAATAGTCTTTATAAATAAAAAAGCGGGTGAATTTAGATTTGCCCGCTTTTTTTTATTCTTTTAAATTAACCTAAAACGTGATGTGCCAAAACTTTTTGAACATCATATACATTTACAGATTTATTAAATTGCTTTACAATACTTGGATTTATTTCGCTCGAAACCCAGATTTTTAATTCAGCGTCAAGATCAAAAGTTCCTGCAGTTTCGACACTGAAACGTGTTATGCTTTTGTAAGCAATCGATTTATATTCTGTTTTACTTCCTGTTAATCCTTGCACATCAACCAGAATTAGTCTTTTGTTAGTAAAAATGAAAGTGTCGCGGATTAGTTTAAAACCCATTTCAATTTGTTCATTGTCAGTCAATAACTGACCGTATTTTTTAAGTAAATCTTCTTGGCTTACAGTTCCTGCATTGCCCATAAGAGCTGAAAATATTCCCATTTTTAATGTTTTTAGTAATTAAATGCTTTTGTTTTTAATGAATGTAAAAGTAATTGATTTTGTTAATTTTAACTATCACTTTTAAATTTAAAAAGAAGCGGAATCAATATTAAAGCAAATAAAAATGAAGATATTGCAGAAACGACGATATGCCCATATTCTTTTATTGTAAGTCCAATTGTAAAACGAAAACTAAAGATTATTATTGATAATGATAAAACTGAAAACCAATAATTTTTGTTTGTTGAATTTTTGAGAATATTGCTTTTTGGAAGTTTCGAAATTGAAAATAAAATAATTGCGGCTCCTATTAAAGAGCTAAAATGCTGCGCTAATTTTAATAACGGAACTTTTTTTTCAAATATTAAGATTGGCTCTTTCAGTTCGGGAATGTGATTTACAAAATAACCATGGTCATGAGTGAAGCTATCCCAGAATAAATGAGAAGCTGTTCCGATAAGAATTGAAATTAGTACGACAATCCAGTTTTGTATAAAATAAGTATTCCAATTAAATGTGATAAAAGGCTGAAATCTTGACTTAATACAATTGGGTAGATTTTCAAACAATTGATTTCTTACGATGTTGTGAAAAATAAAAGAAAGAAGTAAAGCCAGCGGTAAATCAAACCAGAGTATTCCGGCAATAGTATGACTGTAATTACTTTGAACTTTCATTCTGATGAAATATTCAAAATCAGGTGTCATACTGCCAATAATAAGACCAGTAAATGAAAACCATTTTTTTGGTAAATATTTTAAAGGTAAAACTATGGCAGGATGAGAAAAAGTGAATGGCATTTATGTGTTAATTAATGGAAAAATAATTTCTTTATAAAGATATAAGATTAATTAAGACATAAAAAAAGCAGAACCTAAGTTCTGCTTTCTTCTTTTATTCAGCTTCTGTTTTTATTGTTATTGGAAGATTGTAAGCAGTTCTAACTGCTTTCCCGTCTAATATTCCGGGAGTCCATTTTGTTTTTAGTGATTTTAAAACTCTAATTGCTTCTTTTCCCATTCCAAAACCTGGATCGTTTTTAACTACAATGTCAGTCATTGTACCGTCTTTTTCAATTACAAACGAAACGTAAACTCTTAAAGTTCTTTCGGCATCCAAATCTGGTTTAGTAAAATTGTTGCCTACATAAGTATAAAACTTATTAATACCGCCTGGAAATTCCGGAAGTTTGTCTAATATTCCTGAATTTACAGGTTCATTAGAAGGAATTACTTCAGTTGTTGCTGTTCCGCCGCCACCGCCATTTGAAGGCAGTACATTTGTAGCAGTTCCAGTCCCGGTTGTGTTTTCTACAACAGGAGTGTTTTGTGTGTTTGTGGCAATTTCGACAACAGCTTCTTCGGTACGTGTTACTACAGGATTTGTAAGCTGAGCAGCTGTTATTGGTGCCGCTGCAGCTGCCTCTTGAACAGGAGGAGTAATAGGCTCAGCTGTTGGAGGTTTTACCTTTGTATCTATGTCCACAACCGTTATAGTTGGGTCATAAATTACTGGCTCAGTTTCTACGGGATCATGCGTACTAAATTTATTAATCAGCATCGATACACTTCCGAAGGCCGTTATTAATAACAATGCTATAAACAGTGCTGTAACGGTTGTTTTAGGATTTTCCTGGCGAAGTTGGTACGCTCCGTACTCTTTGTTTTTGTTTTCGAAAACAAGATCGGTCCACTTGTTTTCATAGATGCTTAATTTAGACATGATTTTTGGGTTTTAAGGTTAAGTAACTTTAAATCATACGCGAAAGAGAATTGGTTTTAGCAAACAACGTAGAAGTTGTTGTTTTAGTGTGTGAATAATAAGTTTTTTAAGATAAAATATGATTATATCGTATTCTTTTCTTAAAGATAATAAATTATCTATTACGATTGATGATTTCGGCTAATAATTTTTTAGCACGTAATAATTTTACTTTTACATTGCTTAAAGGCTCATCAATTTTAGCTGCAATTTCCTGATAAGACATTTCCTGAAAATAGCGAAGCTGTATTACTTCCTGATAATGGGGTTTTAATTCTTTGATGCATAAAAGCAGGCGGGAAAGGTTCTGCTCTTTAATTAAAGCATCTTCTGCAGAGGGAGTAGTGTCGGCAATATTATATGCCTGTTGGTCTTCAGTGTCGGTTATTTCTATAAAAAGACTGGTTTTCTTTTTACGTAATAAATCAATGTACACGTTTTTTGCAATAGCAATCAGCCAGGTATTAAACTGAAATTCGGGGTTATAAGAAGCTATTTTGTCAAATGCTTTCGAAAAAGTTTCAATGGTAATATCTTCGGCTGTAGTTTCGTTTTCTGTGCGTTTAAGCATAAAGCCATAAACTTCATTCCAGTAATAATCTAATAAAAAAGTAAAGGCGACTTGGTCACCTTTTTTTGCTTTTTCTATTTTAGAATTTATTTCCAATATACAGGTTTTGAAAAGATATTAGTTATAAAGATATTAATTTGCGTTAATATAAGCGCAATTTCTATAACAGGAAACCAAATTTTAAGATCATTTTCTTTTAATTTCCCTGCAGAAAATCCAACTACAGTCCAAGCTACAGTATAGCGTGTTGCTAAAATTGCGACTACAGCAATCCATTCAAATTGAAAAGCCAGTAAAATAATAACTGTTAAAAAGAAAAATAATTGTGAGCAGAAAAAAAGTCCCAATTGAAATTTATCAAAAAACTTATAATGTTCTGCTGTAGAAATATGTCTTCTTTTTTGGGTAAACCAATCTTTAAAAGATTCTTTAGGTTTAGAATAAGTAAAACTTTCCGGAGTATACGATATGGTAGTATTCGATTTGTTTGCGGCTTCATTTATAAATAAATCATCGTCGCCTGAACGAACCTGAATATGATTAATAAAACCGTTTACATTAAAAAACTCCTCTTTTTTATAAGCTAAATTACGTCCGACTCCCATATACGGAAATCCGGCTCTGGCCCATGAAAAATATTGAACAGCAGTTAAAACTGTTTCAAAACGAATTATTTTATTTAAGAAAGAACGTTCTCTTTTTTCATATCCGCCGTAGCCCAGAACAATTGTTTTGTTCATCGTAAATTGAGAAGTCATTGCAGTAATCCAGTCTTTTGAAGTAGGATAACAATCTGCATCAGTAAATAATAAATAATCTTTTTTTGCGGCTTTGATTCCTAAAGTTAAAGCGTATTTTTTATTTCCCCAGAAGGCTTCGTTATTTTCAACTTTAACCAGACGTATGTTTGGATATTGTTTTTCAAATTCTTCAAAAACTTCCAAAGTTTCATCGCTGGAAGCGTCATCAATAAGAACAATTTCAAAATCAGGATAATTTTGTTCTGCCAAAAGCGGTATAAATTTCTTTACATTTTCTTCTTCATTTTTTGCGCAGACAATTACCGAAACAGGAATGTTTTTTTGTGTAATCTCTTGAGGTTTGGCAAAAGCAAACTTTCCAAAAATTCCTAAATAGTAGAAAAGTTGAATAAAAACAATAGCAATAAAAAAGTAAAATAAAGTAATAAGCATATGATTTTAATGTCTGTTAATACTTGAATTTTTGCGAGAACAAAGGTAGTTATGAATTACTAATTTTCAATGTTTAATGCCAATTTACTTTCGGCATTTTGACATTTCTTTTGCAACAGCAATAGACTGAGGGTTTTCGGTTTTTTGTAATTCCGAAATTATATTTTGGTAATTGTGATCATCGCGGTTTTGAGAGAGTTTTTTTGTGGCCTGAATTTCATCAATTTCGATTTCAAAACCAAAAATCCCTCTGGCTTCACGCATTGTTTTTGCTGATAAATTTTCAACTCGAACAGGATTCTCAGAATTAGCTTCGTATTTATCTACCAGTTTTTTAAGTTGTTCTACCGAAGTGTCATAATCGACAATTTTAATTCTTCCGTAAACATGTACGGCTATATAATTCCATGTTGGCACATTTTCATGATCATACCAGGAAGATGAAATATAACTATGCGGGCCAGTAAAAACAGCCAAAACCTGATCATTTTCGGCAAAACCTTCAGCCTGCGGATTCAGTTTAGAGATATGACCTTCTAAAATTTCTTTTCCCTCGGCAGTAATTCCTAATTCTATCGGAATATGTGTTGCGCATAACTTTCCGTTTGTCTGGTTAATCAGGATTCCAAAACTATTTTCTTTCAAAAAAGTTCTTATCGATTCCGGATCTTCGTTTTTGTATAATTCTGGTGTGTACATTATAAATGTGATTTTATATCAAAGATTTTCCAAGACAAATAGCTTCTGGTCTATCTATATATTTTCCGTAATTCGGAATTACGTTATAATTTTGCTTTTGATAAAAAAGAACAGCTTCTTGATTTTTTACTCTTGTTTCTAAAACCAATTCTTTGTACCCAATTTCTTTTGCTTTATTTTCTAAAAAAGCCAGAATTGTTTTTCCGATTTTCCTGCCTGGAAATTTTGAATACATTCGTTTTACTTCTCCAATATTTTCATCAATCGGCCTGATGGCGCCGCAACCTGCAATTTCATTGTTGATTACAGCTGTAACAAATACAAAATTTAAATTGTCGTTTTGCCAATCCTGAAAAGAATTCTTTCCATCACTTCCAAAACGAAGGTAAAGATTTGAAGACAATTCTTCGAGAATTGTCAGAACTTTTTCATCGTTTGGATCAGCTTTTTGAATCAAAATATTCTCGCTCATTTTTTACCGTATAAAGATCATTCTTATTGCTATGTTACATCGAACGGAATCTAGATGTTTTTCAGTGTAAAAGGACTTCGATTTCGCTCAGTCTGACAGAAATAATAATTCTTGTAAATCGTGTTTTAAATCACATTAACTTCAGCTTCAATATGGATTCCAAACATGTCAAAAACAGTTTTCTGAACCTCTTTTGAAACAGCTAAAATTTCCTGGCCAGTTGCATTTCCATAATTCACCAGAACCAAAGCCTGATTTTTATGAACTCCGGCATCGCCAAAACGTTTTCCTTTAAAACCGGCCTGCTCGATTAACCACCCAGCTGGAACTTTTACTTCGGTTTCTGAAACTTCGTAAAATTTCATTTCAGGGAATTTTTGATGAATTTTCTCGAAATCAGATTTTAGTAAAATAGGATTTTTAAAGAAACTACCGCTGTTTCCTAATTCTTTCGGATCTGGTAATTTACTTTGTCTGATAGCGATTACAGCATTACTGACATCTTTTAGAGTTGGTTCAGTAATATTATTTTTCGCTAATTCTGCCAAAATATCTCCGTAAGAAGTATTGATTTTATGATTGCGTTTCGTTAGTTTAAAAACAACCGACGTAATAATATATTGGTCTTTTGCTTCATGTTTGAAAATGCTTTCGCGATAGCCAAAATTACATTCAGCATTAGTAAAAGTTTTCATTTCCTGAGTTTCGATATCCATCGCTTCGCAAGAAACAAAAGTGTCTTTAATCTCAGTTCCGTAAGCGCCAATATTTTGAACTGGAGTTGTACCCACATTTCCCGGAATCAGCGACATATTTTCTAATCCTCCAAAATTATTGTCAATAGTATAAAGAACGAAATCGTGCCAGGTTTCTCCGGCCTGACTTTCAACCCAGACAAAATCTTCATCTTCTTTAATTGTTTTTTTACCTTTTAAATCAATATGAATTACCAGAGCATCAATATCTTTAGTCAAAAGCATATTGCTTCCGCCGCCTAAAATAAATTTTTTCTCGTTTTTGTTTGTTGACAAAATAGTTTTCAATTCGGAAATTGAATGAACGGCAACGAATTTTTTAGCACTGGCTTCAATGCCAAAAGTATTGTAGTTTTTTAAAGAAAAATTGGATTGGATTTCCATAAATAAAAGGCTTTTAAATCTGAGTTCAAAAGTAAGGATTATAATTTTTTTCTAACCGCAAAGTTCGCAAAGTTTTACGCGATGAATGCAAAGCTTAGCGAACTTTGAGAAAAACGTAGTGTTCTTTGCGGTTAAACTATTGCAGAGAATCCAGTAACTCATGATACTTCTCCGCAATAATTTTCATATTAATATTATAATTAGCATTTTCTTCCACAAATTTTCTATTTCGGATAATTGCTTCGTTTCTAGATTCAGGATTTTCAAAAGACCAAATCAATTCTTTTGCCAGCATTTCAATGTTGTCAATTTCAATTAATTGTCCGTTTTCGCGATGTGCAATCCAGCTTTGATTTCCTGGAATTTCAGAAACTATAGGGTAACAATTACAAGCCATTGCTTCAAACAAAGATGCCGAAACGCCTTCTGTAATTGGCATGCTGATATAAATATTTGATTGCTGTAATAATTTTGGGAGTTCCGTATTTGGAATTCTTCCTGTAAATATCACTTTATTTTCGATTTGTAATTCTTTTGCCAAATCTTTTAGGAATTGCAAACGCGTTCCGTCGCCAACAATTGTCAAAGAAAAATCAATTTCTTTTTGGTGTAAAATTGCAAAAGCTTTTAAAATAGAATCGTGTCGATATTCTGGCATTAAAGAGCGTGTTACAATCGCTTCAATTTTGTTTGAATTATTTATGGAAGAAGTAAAAAGCGACAAATCAATTCCTTTTGGGAGAACTAGAACTTTATCCATATCAACTCCAGATGCTTTCATGTGAATTGCCATAACAGGTCCCCAAGCGTGAATTAAATGCGCTTTTTTGAAAGCGTATTTTTGGATGAATTTCTTAAAAGGATACAATTTAGATTCCTCCGGCCATAAATCGGTTCGGCCTTGCTGTGCGATTGCGATAGTTTTTGAGCCTGATATTGCAGCAAGAAAACCATAACTAGTCGTTCTTTCGGCAATTACCATGTCTGGTTTTTCTTTTCGGATTGTTTTTCGAATAGAAGCGGGAGCCAAGAAATATTCTAAAATTCGTTTGAATCTGTAATTATTTGATGTTTGAAGTTCCCAGGTAATGATTTCAAAATCGCCAAATTCTTTCAGTCCTTTCATCCAGGTTATAGCATCGGCGCGGTAAGATTCTCCAAGAAAAAGTATTTTTCTTTTCATTAGGTAAATGAATTTTTTCGCCGCGAATTTCACAAATTAATTCGTGTCAATTCGTGAAATTCGTGTCGATTTATCTGTTTTATTCTTCAGTTTCTAAAGCGCGGTTTATGAATTCGTTCAAAGGTTTTAAAGCAATGAGTTTTTTACTCATCTTTGAAACGAAATCTTTTTGAGTCACTTCTGCAATATCATATTTTTGAGTTGCTGTAAAACTTTTCAATTTTAAAAAATCAATGGCCGGATGGTCTTTCTCATAACCTCTCGGTGGATTTTTAAGTGAGTTGGTTTCGTTTACATCTAAGCTTCCGAATTCTTTTTTGAAGTTTTTATCGGCCAAAATAGCTTCTAAATCATCATGGAAGAAAGCAATTTCTTTACGTACTTTTTTCAAATCTTCTGCTTCGGGCGAATAAAAGCCGCCGGCAATAAAACTCGCGCCTTTTTCGATATGAACATAATATCCGGCGCGGTTCGCACCTTTAGCTCCGGTTGACATCCAAACGCCTAAATGTGCTTTATAAGGAGATTTATCTTTAGAAAAACGAATATCGCGATTGATTCTAAAAGTACAGTTTTTAACTTCTAACAATTCTAAAGAAGGATCAAGCGGTTTCATCACATCGAGAAAATCGCTTACTAATTGATGGTAATCTTTTTTGAAGATTTCATATCGTTTTTTATTGTCCTGAAACCAGTCTCTGTTATTGTTCTTTTTTAAATCGTCTAAAAATTGCAATGATTCTTTCGTTAGCATATTTTGTTTTTTTATTGCAGTTGATTTGTTTTTCGCTAATTACACGAATTTACGCTAATTTTTAATTATTTATGACGCAGCTTTGACAAAGTTCAAAACTTTGTTAAAGCTTTAATTTGTGAAAATTAGTGTAATTCGCGGCAAAACTAAAAATCACAAATTAAATATCTTATAGGTCTGATGTGTTGATTTTACAATCGCTTCGGTTCTTTCCGGATGTGTATCAGAAATAAAAAGCTGTCCAAAGGTTTCGCTGTTTACCATTTCTACAATTTTAGCCACTCGGGTTTCGTCTAATTTGTCAAAAATGTCATCAAATAATAAAATAGGTTTTACGCCGCTTTGTTTTTTCAGGAATTCAAACTGTGCGAGTTTCAAGGCAATCAAAAAAGATTTTTGCTGTCCCTGCGATCCGAATTTCTTTATGGGATGTGAATCTATTTCAAAAGACAAATCATCTTTATGAATTCCTGAAGTTGTATAATGAAGCGCCCGGTCTTTATTGATGTTTTCCTGTAAAAGCGTTAATAAATCTTTTTCAAATAAATGACTTTCGTAAACCAGCTGCACCGATTCTTCGGAACCTGTTATGGCCTGATGATGTGTATTAAATATAGGTATAAACTGTTCCAGGAAATCTTTTCTCTTTTCAAAAATCGATTTTCCGTATTCGTTTAACTGTTCATTATATATAGATAAGGTGTCGTTGTCGAAAGTATGATTGAGAGCGAAGTATTTTAAAAGTGCATTTCGCTGTACAATTACTTTTTGATATTGTATAAGCTGATGCAGGTAGGTCGAATCTAATTGCGAAATTACGCTGTCCATGAATTTACGGCGCGTTTCGCTTCCTTCTATAATCAAATCACGATCTGCAGGTGAAATAATGACCAGCGGAATAAAACCAATATGATCTGAAAATTTATCATAGGCTTTTCCGTTTCTTTTTAAAACCTTTTTTTGTCCTTTTTTTAAACTGCACACTACTTGCTCAGTTCTGTCATTTTTTTCTAATTCGGCATCAATTACAAAAAACTCTTCACCATGTTTGATATTTTGAACGGCAAGCGGATTAAAATAACTTTTTCCATAAGCCAAATGATAAATGGCATCCAGTACATTGGTTTTTCCAATTCCGTTTTTGCCAACAAAACAATTAATCTTGATATCGAAATCAAAACTGGCTTCGGCGAAATTTTTATAATTGAATAAAGAAAGTTTGTTTAAATGCATTTTTTAAGAGACTCTAAAAAGGAAAAATTTGATGGTTTCTAATAAAAATTTTTGATTTTTTTTGTTTGTCACAGATTTAAAATGATTAGAAAGATTTTTTACTGCCCCTTTTTAACCTGTGTTAATCTGCGAAATCTACGGCCAAAACCAAGCTTTAACTTATAAAAGTATGATTTGAAATCACCAAGAATTTGAGGCTGTAAAATTATCTAATTTTATTGATATAAAAGGCTTTTGCGATGTTTCAAGTTGATTTATTTTACCACTGACGCGAAAGGAGTTAGCTTTATTGAAAATATTTTTTTTAAAATAGTGATAAATTTGATTTTTTTTACCTCAGTTTCAATAAAAATTTTATTTTTGCCGTTCACTAAATTAATTTTAAATGGCTACTTACAATAAAAGAGGATATAAAGCACCAAAAGAGAAGGAAGTTAAAGAAGTAAATGAAGAACAACAGGTAGTAATTGATGAAAAAGACAGCACAACAGCTGGTGTTTTTTCGAAATTAGATGAAACGGCTTCAAAAACGGAGGATTGGGTTGCTAAAAATCAAAAAATCATTATTGGTTTAGTTGCTGGTATTGCAGTTGCTACTATTGGATATTTGGCTTACCAAAAATTTATCGAAGCTCCTAAACAAGACGAAGCTGCAAACGAAATGTTTGTTGCACAACAAAACTTTCAAAAAGCGGTAGACGGTGTAGCAAGTGATTCATTATATAAATTAGCTTTAAACGGATCTGAAGGTAAATTTGGATTTGTGAAGATTGCTGACGAATATTCTGGAACTGATGCCGGAAATTTAGCAAACTACTATGCTGGTATGGCATATTTAAATACAGGTAAATTTGATGACGCTATTAAATATTTAGGCGAATTCAAATCTGATGATTTAATTTTAGGTGCTTTGGCAAAAGGCGCTATTGGAGATGCTTACTCTCAAAAGAATAATCAAAAAGAAGCTTTAAGCTATTATGTAAAAGCGGCTGAATCAAATAAAAATGATTTTACAACGCCTCGTTTCCTATTAAAAGCAGCTAAAACGGCTTTGGCTTTAGGTCAAAAAGAAGATGCTTTAAAATATTTAAATGATATTAAAGATAACTTCGATGCAACTCCAGAAGCTGGTTCTGTTGATGCTTTGATTGGATTAGCGCAATAAAAATTTTAGACTTTAGATTTAAGATTGTAGATTTGTATTTAAGAATTTATTCCGAGGCTTCGGGATTAAAATAAAAAATCTAAAATATTAAAGATGGCTACCGAAAATAAAAATTTATCAGAATACGATAAAACTACGATCCCAAATGCGAAAGACTTTCGATTTGGGATTGTTGTTTCTGAATGGAATGAGATTATAACAGAAGGACTTTATAATGGGGCTTTTGAAGCCTTGGTTGATTGCGATGTTCCCGCTCAGCAAATTATCCGCTGGAATGTTCCGGGAAGTTTTGAATTGATTTACGGAGCAAAAAAAATGCTGCAAACACAAAATGTCGATGCTGTTATCGTAATTGGGTGTGTAATTCAGGGAGAAACAAAACATTTTGATTTTGTTTGCGAAGGCGTAACTCAGGGAATTAAAGATTTGAATGTTCAAACTGATATTCCGGTTATCTTTTGTGTTTTAACAGATAACAATATGCAGCAGTCTATTGACAGAAGCGGTGGTGCTCACGGAAACAAAGGAACCGAAGCTGCAATCGCTGCAATAAAAATGGCATATATTCGTCAACAGGCGTCTATTTCGCATCCGTTTAATCAGCCGTTATTGTCTTCAGGTGCGCTTCAAATTGAAGAAACGCCGATAAAAATCGATAAAGAATAAAACACATTTGTTTTAATAATATTAAAACCTGCACTGTGTAAAAATAGTGCAGGTTTTTTTTGTGCTTTTTTTGTGATTACTCTAACACTAAGTAAGCCGAATAATGTGCTAATTTTAAAACTAAATATTAATCGTTATTCTATGAAAAAACAATTACTTCTTTTTGTGTTCGTTTTTATTTCCAGTTTGGTTCATTCTCAAAACAGTCTTAATCTTAAATTAAAATCAGAATTAGATGAGATCTTAAAATCAGATCAAATTCTGAGAGAATATTTAGATTATGATACGTCTAAAGAGCGAAAAACGTTTATAATGAAAGAGCTGGGCTACGAAAACGAAGCTTTGTTTAAGGATAATGTAATACCTCTCATGATTAAAAATGATTCTATTAATGTGATGAAGGTCGAAAAAATAATCGCCAGCTATGGTTATCCCGGAAAAAGTCTGGTGGGAGAGCCAACCAATGAAGCGGCCTGGTATGTAATTCAGCACAGTAAAAAAATAGCACAATATTTACCTCTGATAGAAAAAGCGGCAGAGAAAGGTGAAATTCCTTTTACTCGTTTTGCCATGATGCAGGATCGTTATTTAACGCAGCAGGGAAAAGAGCAGATTTACGGAACGCAGGTTCAGGGAAAACAAATTACCAATAAGAATACTGGTTTTAAAGAATTCTTTTATTATGTTTCGCCCATAAAAAATCCTGAAAAAGTAAATGAACTTCGAAAACAGGCTGGTTTTACCACTACAGTCGAAGAAAATGCAGAAAGAATGGAAGTTAAATATCGGGTTTACACGCTGGACGAAATTGCAAAAATGAACTAGGCCTGCTTTTGCAATTACAGCAACCTTTCTGTTTTTTAACCGATTGTGGTTTTTGTTTTTTTTATGATTGCAGATATTCCAAATCCCAACAGAAATTCACTAAATTTGTGCTTCTTGGTTTTTATTTTAAACCGTAAACTTTAAAACTATTTTTACTTAATGTCGAGTATTATTCAATTACTTCCTGATCACGTTGCTAACCAAATTGCTGCTGGAGAAGTGGTTCAAAGACCCGCTTCAGTTGTAAAAGAGCTGTTAGAAAATGCTGTTGATGCAAAGGCAACTGATATTAAATTGATTATAAAAGATGCCGGCAAATCGTTAGTTCAGGTTATTGATAACGGAGTTGGAATGACGGTTACAGATGCGCGTTTGTGTTTTGCACGTCATGCTACTTCAAAAATTCGTCAGGCCGAAGATTTGTTTTCGCTTGGAACCAAAGGTTTTCGTGGAGAGGCATTGGCTTCTATCGCAGCGATTGCGCACATGGAAATGAAAACGAAACAAGATCAGGATGAACTAGGGACACATATTGTAATCGAAGGAAGTAAATTCGTTTCGCAGGAAGTGGCTGTTTTACCAAAAGGAACATCATTTGCGGTTAAGAATTTATTTTTTAATATTCCGGCCCGACGCAACTTCTTAAAATCGGATACGGTTGAATTTCGTCATGTTATGGATGAGTTTCAACGCGTAGCTTTAGCGCACCCCAATATTCATTTTAGTTTTTATCATAACGGAAGTGAATTGTACAATCTTCCCGCAGCAGGATATCGTCAGCGAATTGTGGGGATTATGTCGGGTAAAACCAATGAAAAATTAGTTCCTGTAAGCGAAGATACGGAGATTATAAATGTTCAGGGATTTGTTTGTAAACCTGAATTTGCCAAAAAAAATAGAGGAGAGCAATTCTTTTTTGTTAACGATCGTTTTATAAAAAGCGGTTATCTGCATCATGCGGTTATGGCAGCGTACGACGGACTTTTGAAAGATGGTTCTCAGCCAAGTTATTTCTTGTATCTTCAGGTACCGCCCAATACAATCGATATCAATATTCATCCAACTAAAACAGAAATTAAGTTTGATGATGAACAGGCTTTGTATGCCATTTTAAGAGCTTCGATAAAACATAGTTTAGGGCAGTTTAATGTTGCACCGGTTTTAGATTTCGACAGAGATTCAAATTTAGATACGCCTTATCATTATAAAGATATGGAGGCTGAAACGCCTACTATTCAGGTTGATAGTACTTTTAATCCTTTTACGGATGATAAGACTAATCAGCATTACACCAAGACTTCGGGATCGGGTTCTGGTTACAGTTCAGGATCTTCATTGTCTTCGGGTTCAAGTTCAGGTTCATCCTATTCTGGAGGATATTCAAAAAGAGTAGAGCCTACTGCAACTTGGGAAAGTTTGTATGTGGGTTTAGATACGGAGAATCCGGAAACTATCGAAAGTTCGCCTTTTACTTTTGAAAATGAGGAAGTAACCTCTTCTTTGTTTAATGATGATGAGGTTGAACAGGCAAGTCAGAAAACGTATCAAATTCATAAAAAATATATCGTTTCGCCAATTAAATCCGGAATGATAATCGTAGATCAACAGCGTGCGCATCAGCGTATTTTGTATGAGCAGTTTTTATTGAATATGACGGTAAATCAGGCATCAAGCCAGCAATTGCTTTTTCCGTTAGATTTATTTTATACTTCTTCAGAAATGAAACTGATCGAAGAATTAAAACCTTCATTAGAAACAACCGGATTTGTTTTTGAAGATTCAAAAACAGATCATGTCGTAATTTCGGGAATTCCGGTAAATATTACCGAAAGCGAAGTTTCGCTTGTAATCGAGCAATTATTGAGCGATTTGCAGGACGGAATTCCGGCCAGCAGTTACAGTCAAAATGATACCATTGCCAAATCGATGGCAAAAAGTTTAGCGGTTAAAACCGGATCTTATTTAACCGAAAAAGAGCAGGATAATTTAGTAAACGGTTTGTTTGCCTGCAAAGATCCCAATATTTCACCTTTTCAAAAACCAACCTTTATCACCATGCGTGTTGAAGATATAGATAAAAAGTTTGCCTTATGATGAACATGACTCCTGTTGTAAAACAACTGCTGATAATTAATATTATCTTTTTTATAGGTTCTCAATTAGTGCCGGTATCTTATGAATATTTGGCAATGTTTTTTCCAGAAAACCCAAATTTTAAAGTTTGGCAGCCAATCACGCACATGTTTATGCATGGCGGTATTATGCATATAGCATTTAATATGTTTGCATTGGTTTCTTTTGGTTCTGCCCTGGAGCATTTTTGGGGTGGAAAAAAGTTTATATTCTTTTATATTTCGTGTGGTTTGGGCTCAGCTTTACTTCATACAGTTGTAAATTACTATTTCTTTCAGGATACGATGAATACCCTGATAGCTAATGGCTTTAATAAAGGAGAGATTTTACAGCTTTTAAGTGAAGGAAAAATTGATACCAGATGGCAGAGTTTAGTAAGTGTTTCACAATTTCAAGGATTTACTAGTGCTTACATCGGAACAGTTGTTGGTGCTTCTGGTGCAATTTATGGATTATTAACGGCTTTTGCATTTATGTTTCCTAATGCCGAATTGGCTTTGATGTTTATTCCGATACCTATTAAGGCCAAATACTTTGTTCCTGGACTTTTGTTAATCGACTTGTTCTTAGGTGTTAAAGGAACTTCTTTGTTTGGCGGCGGCGGTACAGGTATAGCCCATTTTGCTCATGTTGGTGGTGCAATTACTGGTTTTTTAATGATGTGGTACTGGAAAAAAAATCAGTTTAACAATAATCGTTGGAATTAATTTTTAACTTTAATTAATTAATTTTAGAAACCAAAAGGAGACTTTATGAATATTCTTGACGATTTAAAACTACAATATAAATTAGGAGGTGTAGCAATGCGCGTTATTTATTGGAACATCGCTTGTTTTCTTATTTCTTTAATTTTTTTCTATAAATTTTCAATTGGCCAGTTTGATTTTCCAAACTGGATTGCATTGTCTTCAGATCCACAGGTTTTTATGTTTAAACCCTGGACGTTTTTAACCTATGCATTTTTCCATTTTGGATTTATGCACTTATTGTTTAATATGCTGGTTTTAAATTTTGCAAGTAATTTGTTCCTCACCTTTTTTACCCAAAAGCAATATTTAGGATTGTATATTCTGGGAGCTATTTTTTCAGGAGTTGTATTTGCATTAAGCTTTTATTTTCTAAATATTTCGGCACCTATAGTGGGGGCTTCGGCGGCTATTATGGCAATTTTGGTTGGTGTTACAACTTATCAGCCGTTGATGAATGTTCGTTTACTGCTGATTGGCAATGTAAAACTTTGGCATATTACCGCGGTTATTTTGATTTTAGATTTAATGCAGCTTCGTTTAGAAAATATGGGCGGTCATATTTCGCATTTAGCAGGAGCTTTTTTCGGATTTATTTTCATCAAATTACTTCAAAACGGAACAGATTTAAGTATTATCATTTCTAGAATTTTAGATTTTTTTGCTAACCTGTTTAGAAAATCCCCAACGACCCCATTTACAAAAGTTCATAAAAATTACAAAAAACCTACAGAAAAGCCTGCATCGAGAATTGTTACAAAAGACAAAACACAGCAGCAGATTGATGAGATCCTGGACAAAATCAGCCAGTCCGGCTATGATTGTCTTACAAAAGAAGAAAAAGAGTTTTTATTTAAAGCTGGAAAATAATCCTTTTAGCAGAATAATATGAAAAACCTTTCGTGGTTTAATAAAATAATGTTCTTTTTGAATATAGTGCTGACTGTGCTTACATTTAGTGTCTATGTCCTGCCGTTTTTAGCACCTAAAAGTTTTCCGCTTTTATCGGTGCTTACGCTGTTTATGCCGGCCTTTTTTGTAGCAAACGGATTGTTCTTTGTTTACTGGGCAATTCAGTTTAAAAAACGTCTTATTTTGTCTGGTCTGGTTTTGCTTACCGGAATTACCTTTATCAGCAAATTTTATAAATTCTCCGCCAAAGAATATGTAAAAGATGAAAAAGATTTCTCGATAATGAGTTATAATGTTCGTCTTTTTAATGTTTTTAAATGGCTGGACCGAGATGATATTCCGGAAAATATTAAAGCTTTTATAGATGAAAAAGATCCTGATATTTTATGTATTCAGGAATATTCAAATTCGGCTCATATTGATTTGAAAGTGTACCCGCACCGTTATATTTTTATTGATGGAAAACAGATAAAAACAGGACAGGCTATTTTTTCAAAATTTCCAATTATAGATCAGGGGAAAATCATTTTTCCTAAATCAGATAATAATGTAGTTTATGCTGATATTAAACGCGGAAAAGATGTTATTCGAGTTTATAATATGCACTTGCAGTCTATTAAAATTTCTCCGGATGTAAGTGAGATTTCAGATGATATTGATAATGTAAACCAAAAAAAATCGCAGCTTATTTATGCCAGAATCAGTAAAGGATTCAGGCAGCAGCAAGAACAGGCCGAAATTTTTAAAGAGCACATTAAAAAATGTAAAAGCCCGATTATTATTTGCGGAGACATGAATAATAGTCCGTTTTCTTATGTGTACCGCAGTATTAAAGGAAAACTAAAAGATGCTTTTGAAGAGGCAGGAGAGGGTTTTGGGGCTACTTATAAGTTTAAGTATTATCCGGCCCGAATAGATTATATTTTTACCGACAGTAAAATGAAAGTAAAGCAGTTTGAAAGTTTTTCTGATTTTGAAAATTCAGATCATTATCCAATTATGACACGACTTTCTATTGAATAGTTTTTTCACAAAGATTTTTTTACCGCAAAGTACACTTAGATTTAATTTTACTTTACGTGTAGAAAACGCAGATTTTGCAAAGCTATTAACACAAATCTTTTGTGTTGTGTGGTTAAAATTATGAGGTAGTCTATATGTTTAACTTTCGATATTGTAAAGGAGAGGTTTGTTTTAGCTCTTTAAACTTTCTATTGAAGTTAGAAATGTTATTAAAACCACATAATTCTGCAATTTCCAGAACAGAAAGTTCACTATTGTTTGCTAATAATTTTGAAGCATGCTCAATTCTTACTTCAATTAAAAACTGAAAAAAAGATTTGTTCGTCCGGACTTTAAAATACCGGCAGAAAGCATTTTTGGTCATATTGGCAATCGAGGCAATTTCGTCTAAATTTATGTTTTTGCTAAAGTTTGTCATCACATGTTCAAAAACCGTCTGCATTCTTTTTCCTTCATTATCCGTAATTTTTTTATCGTATAAATGGTTTGAAAGATATTCTTTATCGTTATTTGAAAGCCATTTCATGATTTCTAAAAATAAAATGAAACGCTCATAATTGTCGGCTTTTTTTAGCTTCTTAAAAGATTTTGTCATCTTTTTTGGTGCATTATGTATGATAAAACCATTTTTGCTGCTTTCTAAAAACGGATGGATATTTTTAAAAGTATTGAGGTTGAAAAAGTCTTTTCCAAATGAATTGGTTGTAAAGAATAAGGTGCGCATAATTGATGCTTCATTTTCCCGGACTTCGCTTCGAAAAACATGTGGTAAGTTGCTTCCAATCACGAGTATATCTCCTTCTTTGTAATGCGAAATAGCATCACCGGCGAAAATTGCACCTTCCCCTTTTTCGATAAAACTAATCTGAATTTCTTCATGCTGATGAAGTTTGTCATAAAAAACAATTTCTCTATCTTCTTGATATATAAGAGGATCTTCTCCCGATTTAGGGATTTTGAATGGAAAAACTTTCATGATTTGGTTGGGTTAGTTACTTCAAATATATTTTATTCTAGTAAAAAAATAGCAATATATTAGTTAATTTTTTGCGTAAACATCATATATCGGGTAAAATAATATCATTTTGAGGTAATTTATAAGTCTCCTGCTGTGTTCAATATAAATAATTTTGACTCTAATTAAAATCAATATTATGAGTATTCAATGGAAAGGCGTAATGCCGGCAGTAACCACAAAATTTACTGCAGATGATAAATTAGACTTCAGGATGTTTGAGGTAAATTTAAAAGCACAACTAGAAGCTGGTGTTGAAGGAATAATTCTTGGCGGTACGTTAGGAGAAGCAAGCACACTTTTAGAAGAAGAAAAGAGAGAATTGGTAAAAGGTACCGTAGGTATGGTTAATAATCTGGTGCCGGTAATCATGAATATAGCAGAACAAACTACCCGGGGTGCAATCTTAGCGGCTAATAAAGCGGAAGAAGATGGGGCAAAGGGTTTAATGATGCTGCCTCCAATGCGTTACAAAGCCTCGGATTATGAAACGGTCACATTTTTTTCTGAAGTAGCTAAAAATACCTCGCTTCCTATAATGGTTTATAATAATCCAATTGATTATAAAATTGAAGTAACACTGGATATGTTTGAAGAAATTTTAAAATTCGATAATATTCAGGCAGTAAAAGAATCGACAAGGGATATTTCTAATGTAACCCGAATGATTAACCGTTTTGGAGATCGTTTAAAAATATTATCAGGAGTAGATACGCTGGCTTTGGAAAGCTTATTAATGGGGTCTCATGGATGGGTTTCAGGTTTGGTCGATGCTTTTCCTAGAGAAACTGTAGCGATTTACAAATTAGCCAAAGCAGGACGTATAGACGAAGCTCTTAAAATATACAGATGGTTCCTGCCATTACTGGAGCTGGATATTAATTCTTTTTTAGTTCAGAATATCAAACTTGCGGAAGTAGCCACAGGTATTGGTACAGAAAATGTCCGAGCACCAAGATTACCACTTCAAGGAGCTGAAAGAGAAAATGTTTTAGAGATTATCGCTAAATCTTTAGCATCAAGGCCTGAATTGCCTGATTATAAAAATTTATAATTGTTTGGAATAAGGGTGGTTTTTCAGGTTTCATTCAAAAAGTAAAAAAAGAAATATGATTACAGGTAAAAATTATGTTGGAAATACGCTTAAAGCTGCAGGAAACAGAACATTTAAAACGTTTAATCCGCAGTTAAATACCGAAAATCCCTGGGTTTTTACAGAAGCCAGTCAGGAAGAAATTGAAGAAGCGGTTACATTGGCACACCAGGCATTTGGAATTTATAAAAATTGTTCCGGTCTTGAAAAAGCAGATTTTTTAAATGCTATTGTCGATGAAATCTTAGCTTTAGGAGATGATTTGTTAGTTCAGTATTGCAGTGAATCCGGATTTCCAATGGGTAGAGCAGAGGGAGAGCGAGGCAGAATGGTTGGTCAATTGCGTTCGTTTGCTCAAATGCTTACTGAGGGAAGCTGGGTTCAGGCTGCAATTGATACCGCAGTAACAGACAGAGTTCCTGCTCCAAAAGAAGATTTGCGCAAAATGATGGTTCCATTAGGTCCGGTTGTAGTGTTTGGATCAAGCAATTTCCCGTTTGCCTTTTCAACAGCGGGAGGAGATACTGCTTCGGCTTTGGCCGCGGGCTGTCCTGTGATTGTAAAAAGTCATTCGATGCACGTTGGAACTGGCGAAATGGTGGCATCGGCAGTTATTAAGGCGGCACAAAAAACAAATATGCCCGAAGGGGTTTTTTCTAATCTGGTTGGAGGGGGAACAACTCTTGGAGCTAGTCTGGTGAAACATCCGTTAGTAAAAGCAGTTGGTTTTACCGGAAGTATTCGTGCCGGAAGAGCTTTGTTTGATCTTGCATCACAAAGACCAGAGCCAATACCTGTTTTTGCAGAGATGGGAAGTATAAACCCGGTAGTATTTCTGCCAGAAGCATTAGCTGTAAACAGCCAGAAATGGGCGGCTGCCTATGCAGGATCAATTACGCTTGGGGCAGGTCAGTTTTGTACTAATCCTGGTTTGTTAATTGGAATTAAAGGAGCAGAACTAGATAAATTTTTGGAAGAATTAGGACAAGCCATTGAAAAGATCGAGCCATCTTGTATGCTGCATCCTTCAATGAAAGCTGGTTTTGAAGAAGGCACTGAAACCATGCTTTCTCAAACCGGAGTTTCTAAAATTGCTGCATATAAAGGGGATACAGCGCCCAATTATGGAGTACAGCAGATTTTAACGGTTGACGGAAAAACTTTTTTAGAAAATAAAACATTAAGTCACGAGGTTTTTGGACCGGTTTCTATACTGGTGCAATGTAATGATGAGGAACAATTACTGAAAATTGTTAATCAATTAGAGGGACAATTAACGGGGACAATCATTGGAGAGCCAAATGAATTAAAAGAGTATGACAAATTAATTAAAGCCATGCAGAACAAAGTAGGACGTTTGATTTTTAATGGCGTTCCTACAGGAGTTGAGGTTTGTCCGTCAATGATTCACGGCGGGCCTTATCCGGCATCTTCAGATTCGAGATTTACTGCCGTTGGTATTCATGCCGTTTACCGCTGGGTACGTCCGTTTAGTTTTCAGAATTGGCCTAATGAGTTATTGCCTCCTGAATTGCAAAATGAAAATCCGCTGCAAATTTTAAGAACAGTAAATAATATTCAAACCAAATCTCAGATATCATAATGGCAAAGAAAACTTTTTTTTGTGTAGATGCACACACTTGCGGTAATCCTGTGAGAGTTGTGGCTGGCGGCGGACCCAATTTGGAAGGTGCCAATATGAGCGAAAAACGGCAGCATTTTTTAAAAGAATTTGACTGGATTCGTAAAGGATTAATGTTCGAACCTCGCGGTCATGACATGATGAGCGGCAGTATTTTGTATCCGCCGAGTGATCCTGAAAATGATTTTGGAATTTTGTTTATCGAAACTTCCGGCTGTCTGCCAATGTGCGGCCACGGAACAATTGGAACAATTACAATTGCAATCGAAGAAGGTTTGGTAACGCCAAAAATACCCGGAAAAATAAAAATGGAAGCTCCTGCAGGTCTGGTTAATATCGAATACCAGCAAACTGCAGGAAAAGTAGAATGGGTGCGTTTAACCAATGTAAAATCATATCTGGCAGCAGAAGGGTTAACAATTGACTGTCCAGAACTGGGCGAAATTACTTTTGATGTTGCTTACGGCGGCAATTATTATGCGATTGTAGATCCGCAGGAAAATTTCTCGGGTATTCAGGATTTTTCTGCAGGCAAAATTATTCAGCTGAGTCAGGAACTTCGCAAACGAATCAATCAAAAATATCCGGATTATTTTATTCATCCGCAAAACGATACCATTCGTGATGTGAGTCATATGTTATGGACAGGAGAACCATTAGATCCAAAATCTTCTGGCAGAAATGCAGTTTTTTACGGAGATAAAGCTATAGACCGTTCGCCATGCGGTACCGGAACTTCGGCGCGAATTGCACAGCTGCATGCGAAAGGCAAGCTTAAAAAAGGAGAGGATTTTATTCATGAAAGTTATATCGGCAGTAAATTTATTGGCAGGGTTGTAGAAGAAACAAACATTGGAGAGATTCCTGCAATTGTGCCAAGCATTCAGGGCTGGGCAAAGGTATACGGTTATAATACCATCATGATCGATGAATCTGATGATCCGTATGCACACGGTTTTCAGGTAATTTAAAAACTATTAAAAATTTTAATTCATTGAAGGGGAAAAGGGGATCTCCTTCAATGAATTTTTTAATTCTGTTGAGATGAAAAAAGTTAGTATAATTGGAGGAGGAATAATAGGTTTGTGTTCAGCTTATTATCTTGCTAAAGAAGGATATGAGGTAATTATTTTTGATCAGTCGGCAATGAACGACGGCTGTTCTTACGGAAACGCCGGAATGATTGTTCCGTCGCATATAATTCCGCTGGCACAGCCTGGTATGATTGCACAAGGGATAAAATGGATGTTTGACAGCCAAAGTCCGTTTTATGTAAAACCAAGATTAAATAGTGATTTAATAAAATGGGGACTTCAATTTTATAAACACGCCAATGCAAAACATGTAGAAAAAGCAATTCCGGCACTTCGGGATTTGTCTTTATTGAGCAAAGAGCTGTACCAGGATTTTGCCCTCACGAACGATTCTTTTTTTTATGAAGAAAAAGGACTTTTGATGTTGTATAAAACAGAAAAAACAGCAGCTGAAATGTTTCACGAAGCAAAAGAAGCAGAAAAGGCAGGTTTAAAAGTTAATTACCTTTCGGCAGCTGAAGTGGCAAAAGTGGAGAAAGGCACCGTGACAAATGTTCTTGGGGGTATTCATTATAAAAGTGATGCACATTTGTATCCTCAAAAATTCCTGCAGTTTATCAAAGAGGAATTAACAAAATTAAAGGTTGAAATTCATCCGCTTACAACGGTTCAGGATTTTCTTTTTGACCATCATAAAATTACTAAAATTGTAACAGACAAAGGTACATTTGCAACAGATGAAGTCGTTTTGGCAGCCGGTTCGTGGAGTCCTTCATTGGCAAAGAAATTAGGAATTTCGGTTTCGATTTTACCGGGAAAAGGATATAGTTTTACCTTAAAAGATAAAAAACACAAACCCTCTATTCCTTCAATTTTATGTGAAGGAAAAGTAGCGGTAACTCCTATGAATACAGATATTCGTTTCGGGGGAACTATGGAGATTACGCATACAGCCGATACTAAAATCAATAAAAACAGATTGCAGGGAATTGTAAATAGTATAAACGATTTCTATCCGGAAATGGAAATTGCAATGCCCGAAGAGAAGGATACCTGGTTTGGATTCAGACCCTGTACGCCATCTGGAATGCCAATTATTATGCGATCGCAAAAAGTTGTAAATTTGACTTTTGCCACAGGACACGCCATGATGGGTTTAAGTCTTGCTCCGGCGACAGGAAAATTAATCACTGAAATTGTTTCAGGAAAAACAACGTCTGTTGACACAAAAATGTTCCAATTATAAAATATGAGATACGATTCAATTCCGGTTTCTTTATTCGAAAATAACCGAAAAAGGTTTACCGCAAAAATGCAAAACAACAGCTTGGCAATTCTTACGTCAAACGATGTAATGCCCAATAATGCCGATGATGTAATGGGATTTGCCCAAAATAATGATTTGTTTTATTTGTCCGGAATTGAGCAGGATGAAACTATTTTAGTGCTTTATCCGGATGCTTTTAAAGAAGAAAATCGAGCCATTTTATTTGTAAAAGAAGCCAATGAACAAACACTGATCTGGGATGGAGATTTTTTAAGCAAAGAAAAAGTCACCGCCATTTCCGGAATTAAAAATGTAAAGTGGATTGATGAATTCGAAAAGACCATACAGCTTTTTGCATTTGAAGCCGATGCCATTTATTTAGGACATAATGAGCATATTAAAAGGCTGACTTCAGAAATGAATACGCGTCAGGATCGAATGATTCAGTGGTGTAAACAAAAATATCCGCTGCATCAATACGAGCGTGCGGCTAAAATTACGCGAGAGCTGCGTCCGGTAAAATCAGAAGAAGAAATTGATTTGATTAAAAAAGCAGTTTCGATAAGTGTAAAAGGATTTAAAGCACTTTTGAATGCTGTAAAACCCGGGATAAAAGAATATGAATTAGAAGCCGAACTGGCGTATCAATATATTAAAAACGGAGGAAATCGTCACGCGTTTAAACCCATAGTCGCATCCGGTAAAAATGCCTGTTCACTTCATTACAATACCAACGATTCGGTTTGTAAAGACGGTGAAATGATTTTAGTAGATTTTGGAGTTTGTTATGCTAATTATAATTCAGATATTACACGATGTCTTCCGGTAAACGGGAAATTTTCGGCACGTCAGAAAGAAGTTTACGAATCTGTTTTGCATTGCTTAAAAGAAGGGTCTAAGTTTTTAAAACCGGGAGTTTTGTCTAAAGATTATGAATTGCAGATGGCAAATCTTATTGAAACTGAATTAGTAAAACTGAAACTGATTACTTTAGACGAAATTGCAGCGCAGGATCCTCAAAATCCGGCATACAAAAAATATTTTATGCACGGCACGGCACATTATTTAGGACTTGATGTTCACGATGTTGGGTTGTATTCAAAGCCTTTCGAAAAAGGAATGGTGCTGACTTGTGAACCGGGAATTTATATTCGGGAAGAAGGAATTGGCTGCCGATTAGAAAATGATTATTTACTGACAGAAAACGGAAATATCAATTTGTGTGAAGAAATGCCAATTGAAATTATAGAAATAGAACAGCTGATAAATACCAAAAATAAATCATGATAAAAAAACGCTTTTTACTGCTCCTGTTTGTTTGCACAAGCTTTTTTGCACAAACAGACATTGATATTAACGAATTAAAATGGCTGCCCAATTCGCATTCGTTTTGGGTAAACTCAAACCAAAATATTTTGGTTTATGATGTTGACAAATTAAATCAGGGAACTACTATACTTACTAATGAGCAATTAAAAAATGCCGGTTTTAGCGGAGAAGTTGAAGATTTAGTCTGGAATCAGAACAAAACAAAAGTGCTGGTTTATACCAATTCCAAAAAAGTATGGAGAGCCAATACCAAAGGCGATTACTGGTTTTTTGATTTAGCGACTGGAAAAGGCAGAAAGCTTGGAGCTAATTTAGAAGAGTCTTCGTTGATGTTTACCAAATTTTCTAATGATAATGAAAATGTGGCTTATGTTTCTAAGCATAATATTTATCTTGAAAACCTGGCTTCGGGTAAAATAACACCTTTAACAACCGATGGAACAGATAAAATAATCAACGGAACTTTTGACTGGGTTTATGAAGAAGAACTGGCAGCCCGCGACGGATTTCGCTGGAGCCCTGACGGCAAGAGTATTGCATTCTGGCGCGTTGATGCTTCAGAAACAAAATTCCATTTCATGATTAACAATACAGATGCTTTGTATCCCTTTATTGTTCCGGTTGAATATCCTAAAGCCGGAGAAAAACCTTCGAATGTAAAAATTGGAGTTATTGATGTTTATGCTTTAAAAACAAACTGGCTGGATATTCCCGGTGAACCTGATAATAATTATTTGGTTCGTATGGAATGGATGGAGAAAGATGCTGTAATGGTAGTACAGTTAAACCGAAATCAAAATCAGGCTTCGATTTATAATTGTAATACAAAATCCGGAAAAGCAAATTTAATCTATGAGGAAAAATCAGCAGAGTGGATTGATGTTTTTGATATTTCTTCCGGAGTTTACGATGGCTTTCCATGTCAGTTTGTAGATAACGGTAAAGCTTTTTTATGGAGTTCTGATGCTGATGGCTGGATGCATATTTATAAAATAAGCCGTGACGGCAAAAAGAAAGAACTTATTACAACCGGAAATTTTGATGCGTATTTTAAAGCGTATAATGATAAAACAAAATCAATTTACTATATCGCGAGTCCCAAAGATGCGACGCAGCGCTATTTGTACGAAACCAATCTAAATTCCCGAAAAACAAAAAGAATTACTCCGGAAATATTTGAAGGAACTAATGAGTATGAATTTTCTACGGACGGGGCTTATGCAAAACATACCAATTCTAATATCAATCGTGATTTTAATATTCGCTTAGTTTCAGTATCAGATCATAAAAAAATATTACCAAAAGAGGCTGATGTTCTGGTGAAACCGACACGTAATTTCTCTTTAGAAAAGTTTAAAGTAACAACGGTTGACGGCGTAGAAATGGACGGAATCATGGCGAAACCATTAAATTTTGACCCGTCAAAAAAATACCCGGTGTTTTTTTATGTTTATGGAGAGCCAATGGCTTCTGTTGCCAATGATATGCCTTATTTCAACGGATTCATAGATTTGTTAATTCCAAAAGGATATATCGGAATCGCAATGGACAATAGAGGAACTCCGGTTTTGAAAGGAACAAAATGGAGAAAATCTATTTATAAGAATATCGGAATTGTAAATACCCGCGATCAGGCTATGGCCGCAAAAGAAATTTTGAAATGGAATTTCATTGATACCAGCAGAGTGGCCGTTCACGGATGGAGCGGCGGCGGTGCTGTTACGCTGAATTTAATGTTTCAATATCCTGATATTTATAAAACAGGTGTCGCTATAGCAGCAGTTACAGATCAGCATTTTTATGATAATATTTATACTGAACGTTATATGGGGCTTCCAGGCGAAAATGAAACAGCATACATTCAGGCTTCGCCGGTAACACATGCAAAGAATTTAAAAGGAAACCTGCTTTACATTCACGGAACAGGCGATGACAATGTCCATTACAAAAATGCCGAAGTTTTAATTAACGAATTAATAAAATACGATAAAGTGTTTAATTTAATGATTTATCCAAATCGTTCTCATTCTATTTACGAAGGCGAAGGAACAACAAGACATTTAGCAGATACTTTTATAAAATTTATTGAAGAAAAATGCCCGCCAGGAGCAAAATAAGAGACTTTTTAGAATTGTTAAAAAAGGGAGAATTTCTGTAAAAAGAAGTTCTTCCTTTTTTATTTTGGGATAAATCAAAAAATCAGTTGAGCTATAAAAAATGATCTGCTATGAAATCTCCGCCGGAGCATTTTTCTAAATCAAAAAAAACCGTGTAAAGCTGCGTTTTCGCAATACCAAATCCGTATCATCTGCGTATCATTTCTTCACCATACATATTATAGTTTTTTCAATAAAAAAATGAAGCATTTTTAAATGGTAAGATAATACATGTAAAAATAATAATTACGTAATTAAAGGGTAATATAATCGGTTTTTGTGGTAATATATTATCATAAAAATTATGGAAAAAGCAAAATATTTGCCAATACTAATTATAAAACCATTTTATGAAATTTAAGTTTTTTCAAAGAAAAACGGCGGTGCTTTTTTTTGTACTGCTAGCACAATTTGCGCTTGCACAAGAGCGGATTGTATCAGGAATTGTTTCAGATGATGCAGGAATACCTTTGCCGGGCGCGACTGTATCGATCAAGGGAGCCAAAACAGGAACACAGACAGATTTTGACGGAAAATATGCTATTAAGGCGAGTCCGAATTCTGTTCTTCTTTTTAATTATATTGGGATGAAAACCCAGGAAATAACAGCAGCCAATACTACTGTTAATGTAGTCTTATCAGGAGGCTCAGAACAGCTGAAAGAAATTGTGGTTACAGCTTTGGGTGTTAAAAGAGAAAAGAAATCCCTTGGATACGCCACTCAGGAGATAAAGGGAGAAGATTTGACAAAGATAAATACAGGAAATGTTGCCAACTCAATTTCAGGTAAAATTGCCGGTGTACAAATTAGAAGGAACAACAATATCGGAGGGTCGACAAATGTTATCATTCGCGGTACTACTTCGCTTACAGGAAACAATCAGGCTTTGTGGATCGTAGATGGTATTCCTTTAAATAATGACAATACCAATAGTGCCGATCAGAAAAGCGGCGGTAATACAGGTGGTTATGATTACGGAAATGCAGCTTCGGATATTAATCCGGATGATATTGAAACCATGAACGTTTTAAAAGGATCTGCAGCTTCGGCATTGTATGGTTCAAGGGCTTCAAACGGAGTAATTTTAGTTACACTAAAAAAAGGAAGTAAATCTAAAGGTGGTTTGGGAGTAACTTTTAGCTCTGGAATTACTGTTGGGGTAGTCGATAAAAAAACATTACCGGAATACCAAAATCAATATGGAGGCGGTTATGGAGACTTTTATGGTACAGTAGATTTAGGTGGTGGAGTTCATCCTTTTGCTGCAACTGATGATGCCTCGTGGGGACCGAAATTTGATCCTAATTTGTTGGTTTACAATTGGAGTTCATTTTATCCTGAACTGCCTGGATACGGAAAAGCGAAACCCTGGACAGCAGTAAAAAATAATCCAAATAGTTTCTATCAGAATAGTTTAACCTATATCAATACAATAGCAGTTTCTGCAGGGAATGAAAATGGCGATTTCAGATTTGGTTATACTAATTACAATCAGGATCAGGGAATTTTACCTAACAGTGACAATCGTAAAGATAATTTCAATTTCTCGGCAAGTTATAATTTAAAGCCTAAGACTAAAATATCGGCTTCTGCCAATTACTTAAAAGCAAATGCCAAAGGAATGAATGAAACAGGTTATGGCGACGGCGGAAATAATTATTTAAGCAGTGTTAGACAATGGTATTCTACAAGTGTAGATTTTAAGGATTTGGAAGACGCTTATAATCTGACCAAAGAAAATACGACTTGGAGTGTAGGCGGTCCTAATGATTTGAATATTCAATTTCACGATAATCCTTATTTCCAGAGATATAACAATTATAATACGCTGGATCGAGATCGTTTTTTCGGAAATGCTGCATTAAGTACACAAATCAATGACTGGTTTGATATCGTAGGTAAAGGTGCGGTGGATTATTACCATCAATTACAAGAGGAACGCATTGCTGTAGGATCAAAAAGAACGCCTAATACACTGGGGCAGTATACAAGATATGATAAAACTTTTAGAGAAATCAATCTTGATTTGATAATGAACTTTAAAACAGATATTACAGATAATATTAAGTTTAACGGTATGGTTGGTGCAAACTCGAGACGCTCTGTTAGTAATTCGATATTTGCTGCAACAAATGGAGGATTGGTCGTTCCGGGAATTTATGCGTTGAATAATTCTATCGACAAAATCAACAGCCCTTCAGAGTCTCAGACTACTTTAGGAACAAACAGTATCTATGCCAATGCAAGTTTTAATTTTTTAGAAACGTATTTTTTAGAAGGGACTTATCGCGTAGATCAGTCTTCTACATTGCCAAAAGACAATAATACATATTCTTATCCTTCTATTACAGGGACTTACATTTTTAGTAATCACATTAAAACAGACTGGCTGTCTTTCGGGAAATTACGTCTGAATTATGCTGAGACGGGTAATGATGCGCCTTTTGCCGTGACTTCATCAACTTATCCTAAGAACGATAATTTTGGTCCTGACGGGGTTCGTTTTTCTACGGAAAACAGTAAAAGCAACGCTGACTTAAAAAGTGAGCTAACAAAGGGAGTAGAAGCGGGTATTGAATTTAAATTGTTTAAAAACAGAGTAGGTTTTGATTTTTCATATTATAAAACGAATACCACAAATCAGATTCTTTCTATTGAAACTCCAACACAAACGGGCTATACCAGAGCCTGGATAAATGCAGGAGATGTTCAGAATAAAGGATACGAGGTAACACTTACAGTAGTTCCGGTTAAAACAAAAAATTTCTCGTGGGAAGCCAAAATAAACTGGTCTACCAATAAAAACGAAGTTGTTTCATTAGGAGGCGCTGATAGAATCTCGTTAGGATCTTTTCAGGGTGTAGGATATGTTGCTGAGGTTGGAAAACCAGTTGGGCAGCTTATCGGTTCTGGCTTTACTTATCTTGATGGTCAAAAAGTAATTCGTGCAAACGGAAGATATTTGCAAACGGCCGGAGCGACAATCGGCGATATAAATCCGGATTGGATTGGCGGTTTTAATAACGTAATTAATTATAAAAACTTCTCATTTAATTTCTTAATCGATGTAAAAAAAGGAGGAGATGTGTATTCGTTAGACCAGCGTTTTGGACATACAACAGGAATATACCAAAGTACGGTATCTAATAATCATTTAGGAAACCCGCAGCGAGATCCAATTGCAAATGGCGGTGGTATTTTATTGCCTGGTGTTAAAGAAGATGGAACTCCAAATGATAAAATTGTAAGCGTAGAAGGTGCAGACGGGTATTCTTTTTATAATTCAATGCCAGAGCAGCAATATGTATATGATGCTTCGTATGTAAAATTACGTGAGGTTGGTTTAAGCTACAAATTGCCGTCAAAATACCTGACTAAGACTTTTATAAGTAATATCATTTTCGCTGTCAACGGAAGCAACTTATGGATTATCAGTAAAAATCTGCCTTATGCTGATCCGGAAGCGGGACTTTCTTCAGGAAATCTTCAGGGTTTTCAAACCGGAGTTTTGCCTACTTCAAAAGAGTACAACTTTAACATGAAAGTTCAATTCTAAAAAACAAACAAAATGAAAATAGTAAAAACAATATTTTTCGCAGGCGCCATTTTACTTTCGGCTGTTTCATGTGATAATTTAGAAGATTTAAATCAGGACGAAAAAGCCTATACGACTGTTTTACCGGGTGCCTTAATGACAAGTGCACAAGTTAACTTTGCTTATTTTTTGACCAATGCCTCTGTGAACAATAATAACTTTAGAGGTTATGTGCAATATTGGACAGCCACAACTTATACAGATGAGGTAAATTACAATCAGGAAAGAAGAAATCTGGGAAATGCTCATGCTGTTTTATTGTACAGAGATGTTTTGCAGGATTTAGTAAACGCCCAAAAGCAAATTAAAGACAAAGAAGCTTTGGGAGCGGTAGACATGGCTGTTAAGAAAAACAATTTGGCAATTCTGGAAGTTCAGATTGTAATGGCCTATCAAACTCTGGTAGATTTATTCGGCAATGTTTCATATAGCGAAGCTTTGGATATTAAAGGGCATCCGTATCCTAAATATGATGATGCAAAAGCTATTTACTTAGATTTAGCCGCTCGATTAGATGCTGCAATTGCAGATATGGATAGCAGTAAAGCCAGTTTTGGAACAGCCGATTTAATATATAAAGGAAATGTTGGAAAATGGAAAATACTGGCGAACAGTGTAAAACTAAAATTAGGGTTGCATCTTGCTGATGTTGAACCTGCTTTAGCCAAAACTATGGTTGAAAGTGCCTATAATTCCGGACTTATGACAAACGAAAGCCAGACAGCTCTTTTTCAGTATTTTTCGTCATTGGTGGATATGAATCCGTTGTATGATACTTTGGTAAACGAAAGCCAGACTGTGCCTACGGAGTTTTTTGTTAATGAGTTAAATGCGAAAGCAGATCCAAGACGTGATATTTTCTTTAATCCGAATTCTAAAAAGCAAGGTGTTTATAAAGGAGCGCCTTATGCTAAACAGGTAAGTTATGGTGATTTTTCTAATGTGGGTCCAAAGCTGAAAGAAAAAACAAATCCGGGCGTTTTATTTGATTACACAGAGACGTGTTTCCTATTGGCAGATGCAGCCAATAGAGGTTTTAGTGTAGGGGGAACTGCAGAAGAATATTATAAAAAAGGTATTTTGGCAAGTATGCAATTTTGGGGAGTTGCCAATGCTGATGCTCAAACATACCTAAATAGAACTGATGTAGATTTTGCAACAGCCGTAGGAACTGCTAAAGAAAAGATAGCCTATCAGCTTTGGATAGCCTATTACAATAGAGGATTTGAAGCCTGGACGGAATACAGAAGATTAGATTATCCGCTATTGCAAGCGCCTTCCACCGCAGTTGATGCCGCGCAGGGAAAAGTTCCGGTACGTAATATTTATTCCATTTTTGATAAAACTTTGAATAAGGAAAATTATGAGGCAGCTGCCGCAGCTATTGGAGGAGATTTAATGACCACAAAAATTTTCTGGGATAAATTTTGATTTGAATTAGTTTTCCTGTTTTTAGCCGGATATCTTTAATTAGGTATCCGGTTTTTTTTGTTTTTATATATGGTTGATGTGTTTTTAATAAAGTGTTGTTTTTGTTATTGAATGTATTGCTTAATTGTATTATTTTTTAATAATGTGTTTTTTTAAGGTTAAAAACTTGTTAATCTTGTATTAAATATTAGTTAGATAGTATCAGTCAGTTAAAAGGCATCATAATAATTTTGGTAATAACAAAACCCAAAAAAAATGAGAACAAAACTACTAGTATTATTGCTTTTTTTTGCGATAGCAAAAATGAGTGCGCAAGGACTTCCTTGCCGGACCACAGAAGAAAACGCTAAAGTGTATCGGGCCAATCCGAATTCATTGCAGGAGAAAAAAGATTTCGATGCTTTTACGAAGAAATTTACCCTTCAGCGTAAAAGTAAAACTGCTAAAACAGAAGCGGTTACTTATACCATTCCAGTTGTTTTTCACATATACGGAGATGTGCAAAGCGGCAAAACGATTACTTACGAGAAAATTGTCAATCATTTGGCACAATTGAATGATGATTTTAATGGAAGAAATGCAGATTACCAAACTGTTGAGCCTTTTTTTCAACCAAGAAGAGGAACCTTAAACGTCGAATTTAAATTAGCCAAAAAAGATCCAAATGGTGGCTGTACAACCGGTGTCGTTTTTCATCCCGCTAAAAATGGCTACGGAAACGGCGGTGGTTACGACGATCAGATTGCAGCAGATGCCTGGGATAATACAAAATATATGAATGTTTATATCCAGAATGATTTATATAACGATGGGGCTTTAAACAATTCTGGAGTTGCCTGGTATCCTAATTCGGATATGACAGCAAGTAATACGGCACGTGTTGTTTTTAATGGAGCTTATCTTTATGACAATTCGTATAGTAAAGAGTTTTCGGCAACCTTAACACATGAGTTTGGTCACTTTCTAAATTTAATTCACACTTTTGAAGGAGGTTGTACCGGCACAGATGAAGTCAGCGATACACCGGCGGAAGATGGTTTGCATACTCTTGCCTGTACACCGGGCACAAACTGTAGCGGCGACAAGGTAAATTTTGAAAACTACATGGGATATAACGGTGCGCAAGGCTGTTATAAAATGTATACGCAAGGGCAAATAGACAGAATGCTGGCCGCCTTACAGCATCCTGCAAGAATCACACTTTGGCAGCCTCAAAACTTAATTGATACAGGAGTAAACTCAACAGAAAGCAGTTTAATGGCAAGTGTAACGACTCTTAAAGAAACAGTTGTAAACGACGGAGCTTTTAATACTCCATCGATTATAACATTGAGTGGAGGTAAAACCTTTGCATTAAGTTCGGGAACTTTATCTGCAGGAACACATTTTACACATGCTTTTCCAGCAGGAATTACGCCAATACTTACCGTAAATTCAAACGGACAGGTAACCCTGACCCTTTCGGGAAAAGCGCTTAGTCACGCAGCGGCGCAAAATGCCACGGCCGGAATTACATTTTTGCCAGCTGCTTTTACCGGCGGTACTACTGGCTTATCTTGTACCTCTTTGTTCTTTAATTTGAAATTTACAGATCCTTACGGGATATTTTTTGTAGACATGCCAGATGTCAATATTTCTTCCTCTTTAACATGGAAGCCCTTTGATATTGCAAAAGGAGATGATACTTCATTTGGAGGCTGGCGTTATGCTGCGAATGCTTTAAAAATTGAAACCTATGCTAAAAAATTAGTTTGCGAAGCAGGTTCCAGAAACATTTCTTTGCTTGGGCAAAATACAGCAGTAGGGCCTGCAAGCAACATGACAGCGCCTGGAGCATATCCAAATCAGTTAGATATAAGAACATCAACTTATACCGCTTGGGAAGGAAAATCAGGTTATGTTGGTTTTGAATACCAAATTGAAGGGCAAACTTGTTATGGATGGTTTAAAGTGAATGTTGCAGCAAACGGAGATTCTTTTACTATTTCTGAATATGCTTATAATACACAGCCAAATACGCCAATTTATACCGGAATGTCAAATAAAACGGCTGTTACTTTATCTGAAAGTATTTTATACGAAGCTGAAGCTAATGATGGAGGTGTTACAACAACCAGTTTGATTTCATTATCAACTAATAATGGAACTTTTACAAAAAGTTCCGGCAGTTTTACAGCGGGAACTGATTATACGGTTTCGGGAGTTCTGGCAGGATTGACTGCTGTGCTGACACTTCAGGGCAATAATAAAGCGGTGGTTTCTTTTACAGGAAAAGCCACAGCGCATATTCCGGCAAATGATGCAGCGGTGATTATTACGTTTAAAGACGCAGCAATTACGGGCGGTATTTCTACTCTGGACAATGCTTCAAAAACCATCAATTTAAAATTTGATGCTCCTTACGGAATTTTCTATGTAAACAATCCTGATTATGTGGCCTCATCGGCACAAACATGGCAGTATTTTGATTTAGCAATTGGTGATAATACAGAATATGGTGTGTGGCAGTTTGCGCCTGGAGCATTAAAAATGGAAACCTACGGAAAAAGATTAGTAGGTCAGGCAGGAACCAGAAACATTTCTTTGCTTACTCAGGGAACTTCAATTGGAGCATCAAGTAATTTTGTAACTCCCGGTGCTGCTTATCCGGACCAGTTAGATTTAAGAACTTCAAGCTATACAGCCTGGGACAATCAAACCGGATATGTAGGTTTTGAATATAAAAGCAGAGGACGTACCTGCTATGGCTGGATGCATGTAAAAGTAGAAGCTGGCGGAGTCGGTTATACCGTTTTGGATTTTGCATACAATACAAAACCTAACGAACCGATTTTGGCAGGAAACCAAACTTCTGCAACTGTATTAGCTCCTTCTAATTTAACAGCAACGGCTAATAATAGTAGTTTAGAAGTGCAATTAGCATGGACAAATAATGCTGTAAATGCCACAAATATTGTTGTGGAAAGAGCAGGGGCAGATAATGTTTTTGCAGAAATAGCAACTTTGGCAAGTACAGCAGTAACTTATACCAATACGGGTTTAACAGCAGGCAGTACTTATAAATATAAAATTCGTGCCAAAGCAAATACTGTTTATTCCGCTTATTCTAATGAAGTTTCTGCCACAATTACGGCTAATTCAGCTTATTGTACTACTCAGGCAGACAATAAATACGAATATATTAATTCTGTAACGATTGGAAGTTTTAATAATGTTTCCGGTAAAAATACAGGTGGTTACGCTGATTATACTTCTAAAACAATTACAGTATCGCCAAGTACGCCTACAAACGTAAGTTTGACAGCTGGTTTTTCTGGAGATGCTTACACAGAATTTTGGGGAATCTGGATCGACTATAACAAAAACAATATTTTTGAACCTTCAGAAAAAGTGATTGATGGAATCTCGTCTAACGGAACTGCAACGGGTAGTTTTACTGCCGCTGCATTTACCGGGTCAACAAGAATGCGAATTGTAATGAAATATTATTCGAACCCATCATCAGCTTGTGATAATATTGCCGACGGAGAAGTAGAAGATTATACCGTAGTTTCCGGAACCGTTATACCAAATCCGGTAACATTGGCAACGCCTTCGAACATTGGTAATGCAGGAGTTTATTCTACAGGTTTTTATGCTTCATGGAACACAGTTTCAAATGCGACAAGCTATGAAGTACAGTTAAATAATGCGAATACAGGCTGGACAACATTTGGAAATTCATCAACATATTATTTATGGATTCCGAAGCAGGGAACACAAACCGCTTACCAATTTAGAGTAAGAGCGAAAAACGCCTCTGAATTTAGTGATTGGAGCGCACCATTGACAATTGATCTGCAAAACGGAAACTTAGGCGTAGCTCAAGTCGATTTTACAAAATCATTTGCAATGTATCCTAATCCGGCCACAGACGTAGTTAATTTTGAATTCAGCAATTTAAATGCAGCAAATATTAAAATAACGATTTACGATCATACCGGAGTTGTAGTAGCGGTATTAAATAACACGGTGTCTTATCCGGTTCATCAACTTAGAAAAGGAGTTTATATCGTCATAGCTACAGACGGAAGTTTTTCTGAAAGTAAAAAATTATTGGTTAAGTAACCCGTTGGATGTAATTAGTAAAAAAATCATTTAACAGATAGAAAAAACATGTTTCTAACACATAGCTCTATGTTTGTTTTAAATAAGTGAAATGCCTTTTTTGAAAGTGCGAACTCTATGTTTCTATGTGTTGAAATTAATGTGATCCACCAGGTTAATTAAGTAATTTTTAGTTTTGGTTGTAAAGAAAAAAGGGGAAACGATATCGTTTCCCCTTTTTGTATGCTAATAAATAAGGATTAATTTACCTCAATGCCAAACGGATTTTCAATACTGTGCATTGGAGTTGTAAACCATTTTGGCCCGTTTGATGTCATATAAAAATGATCTTCATGGCGAATTCCAAATTGTCCCGGAATACAAATCATAGGTTCGTTGCTTACCACCATTCCTTCTGCCAAAACGGTATTATTTCCCCTAACCAAATAAGGATATTCATGTATATCTAATCCTGTTCCGTGTCCTACACGATGAGGTAATCCGGGAAGTTCATAATCTCCACTTAAACCAGCTTGTGCAATTACTTTTCTCGCTGCATCGTCAACAGAGCCACAGGTGGCTCCTAATTGTGCGGCATCAAAAGCTGCTCTTTGCGCTGCTTTTTCCAGGTTCCATATTTTTCTATGCGCTTCAGTTGGTGTTCCGTATATGTAAGTACGTGTGATATCAGATAAATAACCTTCTAAACGACATCCTGTGTCAATCAATACAACGTCATTGTCTTTTAAATCCTGCGGTTTTGTTACGCCATGCGGATATTGAGAATCATCTGCAAATAACACTATACAAAAATAAGAACCGGAAGAAATTCCAGCTTTAATATGGGCTTTGTTTATAAAATCGACTACCGTTTCTGCTTTTATACCCGGGTGCAAAATACGGGCAGCAGCGCGTTGTACGACCATCGTAATTTCTTTTGCCTGCTGAATAATAGCAATTTCATTTTCTGATTTTTGAATACGGCATCCTGTTGTAACAGGCTGTGCGTTTTGAAATTCATAACCCGGATTGGCCTTGGTTAAACCATCAATTAAAAAATAACCGGCAGATTCATCCAAAGCAATTTTACCAGAACTGATATTTTTGTTTTTCAATATTTTTCCAAATAATTGATAAGGAGATTCATGCTCCTCCCAGCAGTTAATTTTACCGTCTATTTGTTTGAATTTATTAAAAGTCCCTTCTTCAAATTTCGGAACAATATATTCTAAACTGCCGTCTTCAAACAAAAGACCGCCCACCATTCTTTCAGAAGGATTCCATTTGGTTCCTGTAAAATAATATAAGTTCGTTCCGGCATTAATGTAAAGCGATTTCACACCTGCTGCTTTCATGATAGATACGGCTTTTTGAATACGCATTTTATATTCTTCGGGCTGAATGGCTTTTACATTCCCCGTCATATTTTGTATTTTTTCTAGTTCTGTATTTACGTCAGATCCGCCAACTCCAATAGTCATCTTTTTTTATTTTTATAGTTAAGTATATTTTTTAAATAATTTAATCGTTAAGCAATAGCATCATCAAGTGCGCTGCAGACCAGCTGAAATTATAAGCTTCAAGTCCTTTTCCTGTAATTGGCTGATAATTTTCTCTAATGGCTTGCCCTTTTTCAAGAACTCCTTCTGCATTGTGAATTGTTTTATAAGTCAGTTGGTCTGCTTCTTTTTGATAACCGTAATTCGACAAGCCGGTAATACCGAAATAAACCTGATCCAGCCAGATTGGGCCGCGCCAATAACCTCCTTCGGGTTTAAATTTAGGATGATTCGCCGCGAGCGTTGGCAGGGGAATAAAAGTATTAAAGATTTCAGGATTCATCATATTCTTTTTGATTTTTTCGGCTTGTT
Source organism: Flavobacterium johnsoniae (assembly GCF_001879205.1). Lineage (GTDB taxonomy): Bacteria > Bacteroidota > Bacteroidia > Flavobacteriales > Flavobacteriaceae > Flavobacterium > Flavobacterium johnsoniae_A. Next base: position 13,791 of record NZ_MLFK01000002.1, on the reverse strand, counting down.
CCTGAGTTGCTGCTTTTGCCCATAAAGGAAAATAACCCTCGCAGCCCATATCTTTCAAAAGCGTTTTTCCATCAATAGTGCTGTCATAAAACCATCCGGAAGTTTCGTCCCAAAACTGAGTTTGTATTTTTTCTTTTAAAATCGCAGCCTGACTTTTAAATGCTGATGAATTAGCATGATCTTCTAAAGCCGAAGCTATTGCAGCTAAAAATATTTTTTCTGCATACAAAAATGAATTCAAATCTACGCTTTCGCGATCAATAGAAAAAGCATGTTTATTGTTTTGTAATAAAACGCTGTTGTCAAAACGAACGGCATTGTCCATACCGCTTTCCCATTTTGCAGCAATTAAAGTTCCGTCAGTCGAACCAAACTCACATAATCCGTCCTGATCGTGGTCTCGTTCTCCATTCGTGATATTTTTTTAATTTCGGATAAAATTCATTCAGAAAGTTTTTATCCTTTGTTTTTTTATAAATTTCCAAAATGGCCCAGGCGGCTAACGGCGATTTTGTATTTCGGTAATTATTAGGCTCAATTAAAGTATCGCGGTAAACGCAGTCAGGAATAAAGCCGTTTGGTTCCTGATAATCAAACATGGCTCGCATTTGGTTTTTTGCCAGATCCGGATCGTAATTTACCACCGCCGCAGCATGTTTCCAACTGTCCCAGGCCCAAAAACCATTGAACCATTCATAATGATAGCTTGGGAAAATGCCGCTGTGTTTTAAACCTTCTGCTGCAATTCGGCTGTTATTTTGTAACGTAAGGGTTAGTTTGCCTAATAAATCAGAATAGATTTGATTCTGGTAAACAGCTTTTTTATGAGTGTTTAAATTAGCTAATTGGGTCTCTTTTTCCTGTTTAGTAGTTTTTAGAATACTATCAAAATTACTTTTTTTAATGCTGTTTTGTTCTTTTTCCCAGGAGTATTGTGGAAAAATAAAGGTTTGGGCAACTACAATTTCTTTTGTTTCTTTTGGCTTTAAAACGAAGGAATTAAGAAGTGTTTTATAGCTTTCGGAAGTAATATTGAAATTTACATTTTGTCCAATAAATTGTATCTGACCAATCGCATTTCCTTTTTTTGAATTCAGGATTATTTCATTTTTCCCTGACGTGAGTTCCATTGTATTTAAATAGTTTTCTCCTGAAAAATAAGAATCCAGTTTTATCTTTTGGTTTGAAATATTTGTGATACTTGTTTTTTGTAAAGCAGTATGGGCGGATAAAAAAAGAAGTTCCTGCCTGATGATGAGGTTCTTTGTTTTAAATTCCTGTTCCAGATGACTATTGTAACTGGTTTGCTGTACCAAAGAAGTTTTCCAGTCGATTTCATTTTGCTCGTTATTTTCTTTAAGATGTAAAGAAGTAAAAGCCGGGCTGAGCCAAACGCCGTTTTGCTCCGTTAAAAGTAAAGGTCCCGAAAATCCGGCTTCTGCTTTATCGGGATTTAAAAAACCATAAGCAAACCAAGAACCTTTATCAGAGAAAGCTAAGGAAGTTCTGTCTGTTACAGAGGCCGGGTAACCCATGTAATTAAGGCTGTTTTTGCTGTTTTCTAAATTCGGAAACTGAGTTTGGGCACAAGAAAGCTGTACCACGGTTAAAAAAAATACAGAATAAATAAAGTTTTGCATAAGTTAAGTAGTAAGCTTTTTTCAGATTGAAATAAGATTTTGAAGGTTATTTTTTTACACTTTTTAATTAAAATTAAGTCAATATTTTGGCATACTCATATTTTAACTCAAAGTAGATAAAATAGGATAATTTACAGGTAATATAGTATCGGATTTAGCTTTGTATAGCCAGTATTTTTAAAAAATCAATTAAACCTTAAAAAATGAAAAAAGTACAAAGCTTACTAGTATTACTTTACATAGTCCTAAGTCCGCAGTATGGTGCAGCACAAACAGCATCAACTTTATTTTTAAAGCTGACTGAATTATTTCCTAAAGCTGAAATTACCCTTATAGACAATTTAGAAGGCTATTCGGAATCGTATCAATTGATTTTAGAAGAACCATTAGATCATCTAAATCCCCAAAAAGGCACTTTCAAACATTACATTTATCTTTCTCATCTTGATTTTAATAAGCCAATGGTTATAGAAACGCACGGTTATAATACAGGGAATATTAAAAGCGAAGTGAGTAAATTATTAAACGCCAATCAAGTTGCAGTTGAATATCGTTTTTACGGAAAATCACGTCCGGAACCAATTCAATGGGAATATTTAACGAATGATCAGGCTGTTGAAGATTACCATGATATTGTGAGTAAGCTAAAGCATTTGTATTCAGGAAAATGGATTTCGACCGGAATAAGTAAAGGCGGTGAAACGGCTTTAATATATAAGTCAAAATATCCAAACGATGTTGATGTGGCAATGCCGTATGTTGCTCCATTGATTAATACGCAGGAAGATCCAAGAACAATAGAACATACCAGAACAGTTGGCACGCCGGAATGCAGAGAAAAAATTAAGGCATTTCAAAGAGCAGTTTTAGAAAATAGAGAAGCTGTTTTAAAAGAGTTTACGCAATATGCAGTGGCAAAAAAAATGACGTTTACTGAGGTTTCTTTCAATGAAGCTTTAGAATATGCGGTTTTAGAATTCCCTTTTTCTTTTTGGCAGTGGGGAGGAAAATGTGATGCGATTCCTCCTGTAACTGCTTCTGCCAAAGAATTATTTGAGTATCTCGATAATATAGTAGGTGTTAGAACCTACAACGACAAAATGTATTTTAATTATCTGCCGTCCTATTATCAGCATTTAACTGAATTAGGATATTATGGTTTTGATTTATCTCCCGTTGCTGATTTGCTTCAAATTGTAAGAAGTTCATCAAACGATCGTTTTGCACCCAAAGGAGTTGTGATAAAGTACAATCCAAAATACATCAAAAAAGTTCGAAAATATGTAGAAAATAAAGGAGATAAAATTCTATATATCTATGGCGGTTACGATACTTGGTATTCTTGTTCGCCAACGCCAGATCCAAAGCTTGATGCGTTGAAAATGGTTTTACCAACAGGAAGCCATTCGACAAGAGTAAAAGATTTTCCCGAAAAGGATCAGCAGCTTATCATGAAAACGCTTTCAAAATGGCTGGAAATAGAAAACTTATAAATAGATAATCAAAAAAATAAGAATAACCGAATGAAAAAAACACAGACTTTTCTGTTTTTAATTGTTTTTAACTTAGCCGCATGCAATTTGTTTTCGCAGGAAAATAATCGTTGGCAAATTGATTCTGAAAATTCAATTTCGTGGAAAATTAAAGAAGATATTCCGCATGATGACCATATCGAAATGAGCGGTAAAAGAATTTCAGGTGTTATTCGCTATGGTGTTTTGGCAAATGGTGCTTTTCATGCCACCCGAAGTTTGGTCTGGCCAATGCTGAGAACGATTCCCAATAATACACATGCGAGTTTTACACGGCAGTTTGCTCAGGACGGTCTGGAATTGGTGACTGTAAATTACAAACCAATCACAGATGAAAAGGTAACGGCTATTTCTCTCAACGGAATATTACAAGTTAACAGTAAGGTTGATAGTAAACTTGAAATTACCAGAGAATATTTTCCCATGACATCGCTGGCTGGATATTGTGAAAAGTATACTTTAAAAAACACGTTCGACAAGAATTGCATTGTTGAAGTGCCTAAAACCGAATCTGTTTATCATTCTGATCCGGAAAAGGGTACAGAGGGAAGTTATCAGGTTAACGTTTATACTTTAAATCATGGCAGTTTTACTCTTAAACCCAATGAAGAAGTTTCGTTCTCGGTTATATACTTCGGAACAAAAACAGGCGAAAATATTCCTTTAATCAATATAGAAGAAGAAAAACAGAAACGTTTAGATCTGGTTTTTGAAATTCAGAATAAATTAGTGCTTAAAACTCCGGATGAAGTATTAAATACAGAATTTGCTTTCGCGAAATTAAGAGCTGCAGAAAGTATCTTCGATACAAAAGGAGGTCCAATGCACAGCCCGGGAGGCGAAGCTTATTATGCTGCTATTTGGGCAAATGATGAAGCAGAATATATAGGCCCGTTTTTTCCTTTTCTAGGCTATCAATATGCAGATAAAGCTTCGTTAAATGCTTATTTGCACTTTGCGAAATTTATGAATAAAGAATATAAGCCAATTCCAAGTTCTATAATTGCAGAAGGAACCGATATTTGGAATGGTGCTGGCGATCGGGGAGATGCGGCTATGATAGCTTATGGCGCTGCTCGTTATGCTTTGGCGAAAGGAAGTAAAAAAGAAGCTGCTCAGTTATGGCCTCTGATTGAATGGTGTCTGGAATACTGCCGGTTAAAAATAAATGAGGAAGGAGTTGTTCTTTCTGATTCAGATGAATTAGAAGGTCGTTTTCCTTCAGGCAAAGCAAATCTAAATACGTCGTCATTGTATTATGATGCTCTTATTTCTGCCGTTTTTCTTGGGAAAGAGCTTGGCGGATCATCAAAAAAACTAACAGCTTACAAAGTACAGGCTGATAAAATGAAAGCTGCAATTGAAAGATATTTTGGTGCCAGAATTGACGGATTTGATACTTATAAATATTACAAAGAAAATGATATTTTGCGTGCCTGGATTTGTACACCTCTGGCAATGGGAATCTATGATCGAAAAGAAGGAACTATTGATGCTTTATTCTCTTCAAAATTATGGACACAAGATGGCTTAGCGAGTCAGGCAGGTGATAAAACCTTTTGGGATCGTTCGACTTTATATGCCTTGCGAGGGGTTTTGTCGGCAGGAGAATCTGAAAAAGCAATTCGTTTTTTACATTATTATTCTAATCGAAGATTGCTGGGCGATCATGTTCCTTATCCTGTAGAAGCATTTCCGGAAGGAAACCAGCGTCATCTTTCCGCAGAAAGCGGTTTGTACTGCAGGGTTTTTACCGAAGGGTTGTTTGGAATTCGTCCAACTGGTTTAAATAGTTTTGACCTTGTTCCGAGGTTGCCTCAATCCTGGCCAAAAATGAGTTTAAGTGCTATTTATCTGGCTAATAAAAACTTTGATATTACGGTAGAGAGAATCAATAAGAAACTAAAAATCACAGTTTCAGACAAAAACAAAATATGGATTAATAAAGTGATTAAGGAAGGAGAAACAATTCAGGTAAAATTGAATTAAACCAATAAATACTGGATTGCTTAGAAACGTTTAAAGTAACTTTTGCGTTTTTAAGTAATCCATTGCAAATTTTCCTTCGTTAAAAAGTAAATCCAAAACACTTAAATTGTTGATAAAACCGTGTTTGTCGTCAAAAACCTGAGTGTATTTTTCGAATGAATTTGTGTCTTTTTTTCCGTTGGCTAAATATCTGAAATCAGCAATATTCTCTGTTTCATGAAAGTATTCAGCTGTTTTTCCGAATTCTAATTTCATACGAAGACATTTAGCTGTAAGGTCTAAAACTTCCATATTTAAGTCCATTAAAAAAGTATGTTTCTTTTCAAAAAAAGGAGCAATATCATCTTCAAAAAACTCAAAAAAAGGAGAACTCCTATAAGCTGCTTCCAAGGATTTAAAGTGCTGTTTCTGCCAGTCAAATTCATTTTCGATTCTAACATCTTTTGTTTTTTGATGCGCCGATTTGGAGTGCTTAACAGGAATATTTAATAATTGAATTCCGTTTGGACTATAGATGTAAGTTCGGTTTCTATTGGTCTGTTTCTGGAAATTATCTTCCATTTCAAAAGTTATATTTTCAGATTGAGCCATAACTGCAAAGTGGCTTATTGACGGAAAATAAGTAGGAAGTAATAAGGAATTCATGATTTCTATTTTTGTTTTAAAAGTTTCAGGTTTCAAGTTTCAAGTTTTTGCGAACCTGAAACTTGAAACCTGAAACAAAAATAACTTTTTTTAATTATGCTTTGTTTTCTTTTCTTTTTCTCCAGAAGAATTCTCCAACGAAATAAAGTGCAAGAACAATTAGGAAATATTTGAAATAAGATTGCGGTTGTCCTTCGCCGTCTACAGTAGTGAAGACTCTGCTCCAGCGAATTTTGTTGATTCCTTTTCCATTTGTATCCCAGCTCATCCAGATGAAAACTGGTTTTCCTACGATATGATTTTCCGGAACATAACCCCAATAACGACTGTCTTCAGAATTGTGACGATTGTCTCCCATCATCCAATAGTAGTTTTGCTTAAAGGTATAGGTATTCGTTTCTTTCCCGTTTATTATAAATTTAGAACCGCTTAGTTCTAAAGTGTTTTCTTCGTAATTGGTAATGATTTCTTTGTAAAATGGTAAAGATTCATTCGTTAAGGCAACTGTTTTACCAGCTTCCGGAATATAAATCGGACCAAAATTATCCTGATTCCATTTGTTGATATGAGGGAAAATCGCGTTGTCATTTCCTTTATCAATTTCTCTTTTTACAGCAGTAACACCAGGAGTGTTTTTTAAACGTTCAGCGCTTGCCTCAGTCAAAGCTCTAAAATAAAGTGTATCTCGTTTTTCACTTCTAAAACCTGCCGGATCTGTAATATCCAATTCTTTGAATAAAGATTCAAAATCAATAGATGTTTTTCCGTCTAAAGCTACTGAATATGAATACTGAGGTTTTGCTCTTTCAGGTAAAACTAATTTTTTTCCGTTAATGAAAACAAAACCGTCTTTAATTGATAAACTGTCACCAGGAATACCAACACATCTTTTTACATAATTTGATTTTTTATCAATAGGCTTGATAACCCCTGGTCTTCCTTTTGGTTCGTAAAAATAATGTACGGTATCGACAGGCCAGTTAAAGACAACAATATCGCTTCGTTTAATTTTTTCGAAAGCAGGAAATCTAAAATAAGGTAATTGCGGCCAGCTTAAATATGATTTTCTTTTTGTTAAAGGAATTGAATCATGTACCATAGGTAATGCTACAGTCGTCATAGGAACTCTCGGGCCATAGTTTAATTTACTTACAAACAAGAAATCTCCAATTAACAACGATTTTTCTAATGAAGAAGTTGGTATAGTATAAGGCTGTACTACATAAGTATGTACTAATGTTGCTACGATAATGGCAAAAAGCAACGAGCTTACTGTATCAGCAGTTTTGTTTTCAGGAGTCAATTTGCGGTTGGCATTGTACTCTAACTTTTGCGTATAGTTTACATAATAAACATAAAAACCAAGAGTAAAAATTCCTAAAATGGTATCTAGAGTTGATTTTTTACCAAATGTTCTTAAGGTTTCGACCCAGACAACCGGAAACATAATTAAGTTTATAATAGGGATGAAAAGCAGTAACGTCCACCATGTTGGACGGTTGATAATCTTCATCAAAACAATTGAATTATATACCGGAATTGCTGCTTCCCAGCTTTTTCTTCCCGCTGCCTGATACAATTTCCATGTACCTAGAAAATGAATTATCTGAACAGCTAAGAAAAATACGAACCAAGAGTAAAGTGTCATAATATTGTATTTTTAGGTTTCAAATTAAGGATTGAATGTTTTATTAATCCAAAACTTATTCGATTTATTGTAAGTTTAATACATCTTTCATAGTGAAAATTCCCTGTTTTCCTGCAAGCCATTCTGCGGCGATAACAGCACCCAGAGCAAAACCTTCACGATTATGAGCAGTATGTTTGATTTCAATACTGTCAATAGCAGAATCGTAATTCACGGTGTGTGTGCCCGGAACTTCTCCTATTCGTTTTGCGTCAATACGAATATGTGAGCTTTTTTCTTCATCTAAACTCCATCCGGTATAATTACTGTTTTCAATAACGCCTTGAGCTAAAGAAATCGCAGTGCCGCTTGGAGCATCAAGTTTATGAATGTGGTGAATTTCTTCCATTGAAACTTTGTATGAATCGAACTGCTTCATGATTTTAGCAAGATATTCATTTAATCCAAAGAAAATATTTACACCCAGACTGAAATTGGAGCTCGAGATAAAACCTCCTTTTTTCTCATTGCAAAGCGCAATCATTTCGTCGTAATGTTCAAGCCATCCCGTTGTTCCTGAAACTACGGGTACATTAGCATTAAAAGAAGCAGAAATATTATGAACTGCAGCTGAGGGAACACTAAAATCAATGGCAACATCGGCTGTTGAAAGTCCGTCGTATGTATTGAATTCATCTTTCTTTAAAACTATTTCATGACCTCTTTCTAAAGCAATTCGTTCAATTACTTTACCCATTTTTCCGTATCCTAAAAGCGCAATTTTCATTTTATATGTATTTGTGAATTTTTAAATAGAAGAAAACTATTTAAAAACGATAATTAAAAGTTAGTCCAACATTTGGTTTAAATGTTACATCGTTGGGATAAATTTCCGGACGCATTGATAGTCTCTCATTTACGTTGAATTGAATCAAGGCAGCGTCAACATTGGCATCAATAATGTTTAAAACATAAAAGCCGACAACAAATAAAGCAGAAAGGTCTCTGTTTCTCTGGTAAAATTTCTGACCGGCAATAAGTCTGCTGTCATCTAAAAATTCATATTTATCGTTATTATAGCCTTCTAATCTTCGTTTGTAGGCGTTTCTATAATCACGATATTTGTTATTGTTGTCTATATAGAAATATAAACTTGTACCAATAGCTCCGTAAACTAAAGGAATTTTCCAGTATTTTTTATTATATGCCTGACCAAGACCGGGTAAAATAGCAGAATAGAAAGCTGCTTTTGCTGGTGTAAGAGGGTCTATTTCTTCTAACTTAGTACTGTCTTTAGCGACCAAAACCGTTTCTTCTTTTACCTGGGCAAAAAGAGAGACGGTTCCTAAGAGAAAGAACAATAAACTTATGGGGACAATTTTATTCACTATCCGTTAATTAATTTTACAATTCGATTAAAGTCGGCTTCAGAGCTAAATGGAATGGTGATTTTTCCTTTTCCGTTGCCGGCAACTTTAATATCAACTTTTGAGCCAAAATAATCATTAAAAGAATTTTTCTGTGTTTCTCTAACTACAAATGAAGAATCAGCTTTCGGTTTTCCTTCTTCTTTTGGCTTTAAGCTTTCGTGGTAATTTTTTACTAATGTTTCTGTTTCACGAACAGATAAATTCTGACTTACAATTTTTTGATAAATATCGGTCTGAATGTCTAGATCTTCAATATTGATGATCGCACGACCGTGCCCCATACTGATAAAACCATCACGAATACCTGTTTGAATAATCGGATCTAGTTTTAAAAGACGTAAATAGTTGGCAATTGTAGAACGTTTTTTTCCAACACGTTCGCTCATTTGTTCCTGTGTCAATTGAATTTCGTCAATTAAACGCTGGTAAGAAAGTGCAATCTCGATTGGATCTAAATCATGACGCTGAATGTTTTCAACCAATGCCATAACCAGAGACTCATTATCATTGGCAATACGAATGTAAGCCGGAACATGAGTTAAACCAACTAAAGTTGAAGCACGCAAACGACGCTCTCCGGAAATTAACTGGTATTTGTTAAAATCTAATTTTCGAACAGTAATAGGTTGAATTACACCAAGTTCTTTGATAGAAGTGGCTAATTCGCGTAATGATTCCTCATTAAAATTGCTTCTAGGCTGAAACGGATTTATTTCGATAGCACTTATTTCAAGCTCAATAATATTTCCAACAACCTTATCAGCATTTTTGTCTTCTACTGATGTAATGTCGTTTTCCGGATCTTTTAATAATGCTGATAATCCTCTTCCTAAGGCTTGTTTTTTAATTGCTTTTGTCATAAAAACTATTTACTGTTTTTCTTTATAATCTCTTGAGCTAAGTTAATATAATTAACTGCACCCTTACTTGTAGCGTCGTAATTAATAATGCTTTCGCCAAAACTTGGTGCTTCGCTTAATTTTACATTTCGCTGAATAACGGTATCAAAAACCATATCATTAAAGTGTTTTTGAACCTCTTCAACCACCTGATTTGATAAACGTAACCTGGAATCATACATAGTTAATAATAATCCTTCGATGTCAAGATCAGGGTTGTGTATTTTTTGAATACTTTTAATAGTGTTCAATAATTTTCCTAATCCCTCAAGTGCGAAATATTCACACTGAATAGGAATAACTACTGAATCAGCAGCTGTTAAAGCATTCAGGGTTAATAAACCTAATGAAGGAGCACAATCGATAATGATATAATCATATTCTTCTTTTGCTTCTTCTAATGCTTTTTTAAGCATGTACTCACGGTTTTCTTTGTCAACCAATTCAATTTCGATAGCAACAAGGTCAATGTGAGCAGGGATCACGTCAACATTTGGAGCTGTACATTTTAAAATGGCTTCTTTTGGCGTTATGGTATGTTCAAGAATTTGGTAAGTTCCAAGTTCAACAGATTCTACGTCAATCCCAAGGCCGGATGTGGCATTAGCTTGAGGATCAGCATCGATCAATAATACTTTTTTCTCTAAAACACCTAGTGAGGCTGCAAGATTTACAGATGTTGTCGTTTTTCCAACGCCTCCTTTTTGATTAGCAATCGCAATGATTTTGCCCATTTATTTTCTGAATTTTGAACCGTAAAAATACAATTATTTATGGTTTTTGAAAATCTATTTTGTTAACATTTATGAAACTTCGCTTAATTGAGGTTTCGTGCGTCTTCGGCAGAAAAATAATTTTTAGATGCTGATAGAATTGTAAACTAAATTTGATGAATTTAAGTGGTGTTTCTGTTTTAAAAGAGAAATGAGCTTGATTTTAACTTTGATGAAGGGTTTTATCGGACCTTTATTTTAATATTTCAATTTTTACATAAACTACACCGCTTTTTTTATTGGAAGCAATTTGCAAAAACGCTCTTTTGCTTAGGTCGATTTCTCTTCCTTTAACAAATGGTCCTCTATCTGTAATTTTTACAATAACGAAATTAGTGTTTATTTCGTTTGTAACTTTCAACATTGTTCCGAATGGGAGTTTTTTATGGGCAGCAGTTAAATCATTGTTATTGAATCTGTGGCCGCTTGCCGTTTTTTTTCCATTAAATTTATCATGATAATACGAGGCGTGTGCATTTGTTTTATATAACTCATATTTTATGTTGATATTACAGGAATCCCTGAATGTTTTTTGTGCAGTGGCGGCTGCGGAAATAAGGAATATTACAAATAGTATTAATTTTTTCATTTTCTATGTTTTTACGATCGGCAAAAAAAATCTATTTATAAAGGATGGGCTCGTCCAATAAGGTATATTAATGCTGTTAAAAGACAAATTTTACATTTTTGTATAGTTTTTGATAAGAAATTTGGAACTAAAAATGAACATATAGATTAAGGATTATGACTATTTTGGGCTCTTTAAAAATACTATTAAACCCAAAAAGATTATGATTAAAAAGTTAATCTCAGTATGTGCTGTGTTTGCAGTTATGCTGCTACTATGCAGTTTTACAGCACCAAATTCATCTGCTGAAAAAAATGAGGAGAATAAGGTAGAAGGCAAAATTGTCTACAACAAGAAAAACCATAGTATAACCTTGTCATGGCCTGCATTCGGTTCTTCCGGGAATTACATAATTACCAGAGGCGGAAGTCGATTGGCGTCAGATTTTGTTTCTGTTGGTTCAACTTCTAAATTGACCTTTACAGATAATAAACCAAATGCTGATAAATATGAGAATTACTATAAGGTTACCCGTAACGCTGTAACCATTATAGTTTCACTTGAAAATCAAATTTTTGGCAGCAATATGTATTTCTACGACAGAAAATATGAAAAAGCAGAAACGGCACGTAAGGATATTAATTCACAATTTAGTGCTATAGGTTTAAGCGGATCAAACGGTGAGTGGACCACAAAACGGCAGGCTTATTATTTTAAAGCAAATGTTGAGGGACAGACTTACGATTCGGGAGGATCTGGTTCTGCGTCATCGGCGACGGCCAATTCAATAGAATTGGGTTTCTACTCCCATATTGGAGGTTTAGGTAAAGTTCCTTCAGATGTTAAATTAGGTTCTGTATTCACAAGGCCTCATCTTTCGGGAGGCGCAAATGCCACGTGTACATTTTGGCGTTCTGTAGAGAATGTAGAAGTAATGAGAGATTTTGCGTGGACAGTCTCTCAGTCTACCAGTGCGCGAAGAATGCTGATTGAAAGTACTTCTAAATATATTTCAGATATTGGTGATACTAACTTTTGGGGCAGCGGTGGTTTTATTGCTGATACGCATTATACTTCGTCCAGACCAAACTGGGGCGGACAACAACAATGGTATACCCGAAATACTATTTTTCCTTCCGGATCGGGAGCTATGGGAGGTTCATACAATATGGTGTGGCAGGGTTGTGTGAATCCTCCGCAGGCAGATGAAGCTAATTCTCCAATTCCAACCACGCCTATTATCAGGGAAAAACCTTTTCTTTTTATAGATAAAGATGGTGAATACAAAGTATTTGTTCCGGCATGGGAAAAGGATAGAGTAGGGGTTTCTTGGACTGCCTCAGATATGGGTAAGGGGAAAGCCCAGGATTTGCTTACGGATTGGTATGTTGCCAAAGAAGGTGATACTGATGTAGAAATTAATAAGGCACTAAAAACAGGTAAAAATATATTTTTTACACCGGGACATTACTCATTGAATGCACCTATTCAGGTAAATAGAAAAGATGCAATACTTTTAGGAGCAGGGATAGCTTCGGTAACACTAGAGCCAACTGAGAAAAATACGTGGGGTTGTATCTATGCTGATGATAAGGACGGAATTATCATTGCAGGACTTTTGATGGATTCATTCAATAGTACAACTTATCAGGTTCGAATTGGTAACGAAGGAGCAAACGCAGATCATTCTGCTAATCCTATTTTGCTCTCTGATATTACGTGCAGAGTAGGAGGTGTTCAGTCAAAAAATATTCAGATACACGCTTCGATGCAGATAAATAGTAATAATGTAGTGGGTGATCATTTCTGGTTGTGGCGTGCCGACCATGGTTCGCAGCGTGGCGGAGATTTACGCTGGTTAAGAGACAGATGTAAAAACGGACTTATCGTTACAGGTAATGATGTTACCCTTTATGCTCTGTTTACCGAACATTATCAAGAATATGAGGTGCTTTGGCTAGGAGAAAGAGGCAGAACGTATTTCTTTCAGAACGAACCGCCATACGATGCTCCAAATCAGGCAAGTTGGAGCAGTCAGGGAGGCAGGATAGATGGCTATGCCGCATTTAAAGTAGCTAATACAGTAAAAGAACATCAAACTATCGGTATGGGTTCGTATGCAGTTTTTACCGGAACTGATGGGAAGGTGAATAAGAAAAATGGCTTTGAAATACCGAATAGTCCAAATGTGAAGCTCGAAAAAATGTGCATTACACGTTTTGCGGGGCCAGGGAATATTCAAAACGTTATTAACGGAATTGGAGGCAGCACAGCAACTGGCGCAAAACGCATAGCGTTGTATAATAATGGAGAAGGAACACAGCCTTTTGATGAGGAATTTAATTTGCCTAATCGGGAATCTTATCCTGCTTATATTAATATGGAGAAATAAATTTTGATATTGAAAAACCTCTTAATATCCTGATTTTTAGAGATTGTTTATTTGTATAGCCCGTGGTTTCAACCACGGGCTATGTTTTTTATGTTGGAATAAATTTTAAACAATTAAAAATATTGGAGTTTTAGTCTTCAGTTTGTTCTAAAAAAGTCTTTAAGTAAATGAAAAGACTTTTTTCGGGGTGGCAGTCCCGACAGCTTTCGGGAGAACCTGCGGTCTTCCGGATTTTCAATCGGGACGTGATAACCTTTTTTCGTATTATTTATATTTGAGATTAATGCAAAAAAAAA
>NZ_MLFK01000013.1 GCF_001879205.1 Flavobacterium johnsoniae | reverse complement strand
CGTTGCTTGCATACAATTCTTTATTAGCATCCCAAACTCTGTAGAAATAAGGTGTACCGTTTTTAATCTCCCAGTCTTCACCATAAACCATTTCACGGCTGGTACGATTATTTGCATATTTTTCTTTCCAGTTTTTAATTCCGGCCAGTAAAGTATTGTAGTTTGCACCAAAGATCTCTGGCACAGCACCATCAGTACGAGTACCTGCAGCAATTAATCCCGGAATTTCTACTGTTGGATCTAAGAATTTTAAAGTAGAAATTGGATTTGTAAAAGCGGTATTAGCAGAATAAGAGAATCTCACTTTTCCTTCACCTGATTTTCCTCCTTTAGTAGTAATCAAAACTACCCCAAAAGCGGCACGAGCTCCATAAATAGAAGCTGAAGCTGCGTCTTTCAGTACAGACATCGTTGCGATATCATTTGGATTAATAAGCGATAAATCTGTTGGTACTCCGTCAACTAATATTAAAGGAGCGTCTGAACCATTAATTGTACCAGCTCCACGTATATTAATGTTAGCGGCACGGTTAATATTTCCTGAGTTAAAACTAACATTTACCCCCGGTGTTGTTCCTTGTAAAGCTTTGCTCACATCTGTCAGCGGTCTGCTTCCAATTGTTTTAGCTACATCGATTGAGGCAACAGCTCCGGTTAAATTTGTTTTCTTTTGAGAAGAGAATCCTACTACAACTACTTCATCAAGTTTTGAAGTACTTTCAGAAAGATCAACGTTAATTTTTTGTTGTCCTTCCACTTTTACTAATCTGGTTTCAAAGCCCATGTAGCTGAAACTTAATGTTTGTCCTGCTGATACAGAAATGCTGTAATTTCCGTCAAAATCAGTTGTGCTTCCGTTTGAGGTTCCCTGAATAAGAACACTGACTCCAGGTATCGGAATCCCGTCTGCTTTGTTTTTGACAGTTCCAGTAATTGTTTTTGTTTGCCCAAATGTTGCTTGAATGAACAAAACCAACAATGAAATAAGAAATAATTTTTTCATGATTATTTGGTTTTTTTAATGGTTGTTGAGCAAATATATTTATTTATTGCATATAAATGCAGTTTTTTGAACTTTTTTTCTAAAATTGACTAAAATAACGCAAAACAACGCAAATTTTACATGTAAATTCTTTCCTGTTTTATTTTTGAGTCTAAAAAACGCAAACTATTGCACTTTCTTACAAATGCGCAATTTTCAATTGAATTATTTGATATATTTGTGCTGAATTTTAACTTTTTAAAAAATGCTGAAAGCCGAAAGACATAAATATATAATGACTAAGCTTGTTGAAGAACAGAAGGTTGTCACAACAGATTTAGCTTTGGCTCTGGATTTGTCAGAAGATACAATTAGAAGGGATTTAAACGAACTGGATAGTAAGAAACTGCTGGAGAAGGTGTATGGCGGGGCAGTTCAGGTTAAAGAAAAATCTGCAGATGTTTTTGATATCCATATTTCCGGCGAAGAAGAAAAGAAAGCAATCGCAACAAAAGCATTGTCTTTATTGCATGATGACCAAGTTATTATAATGAGCGGAGGAAGTACAAATTTGGTTTTTGCAAAATTAATTCCGTCTCATTTAAAAGCTACTATTTATACTTACAGCCTTCCAATAGCAATGCAACTGTCCCAGCACCCAAATATTGATTTAATATTTATTGGAGGGAAAATGCAAAAAAACGCAATGGTAACAATTGGTATGGACGTGATTCAGGTTGTGTCTAAAATTAAAGCTGATATTTGCTTTATTGGTGCCAGCAGTATTAATATAAAACAAGGCTTAACGGAGATTGGATATGAAATCTCGATTGTTAAAAAAGCCATGATAGAAGCTTCTGATAGGGTTGTGTCTATGTTTTCTGCGGATAAATTAAATACCAAAATGCCGCATGTTGTCTGTGATTTGAATCAGCTCGATACGATTGTAACCAATTTAGATCCGGAAGATGCCAGACTGGAAGAATACCGCAAATCAGGTGTCTTTATATTATAAATTTAAAAAGTAAGTCAAACTTTTCTGCGTTTTTTTGCGTTATTTGAATTTAATTTTGTTAAATAACGCAAAATAATGTATTTGTTTTGTTTTTTGTATATATATTTGTTAAAACTAATTTTAACTACAATCAATATATTATGAAAACCACTACTTCTTTAGCTTACGACATACCCGGAAAATTTGAAGAAACACGATTCGAAAAAAATCATAATGTGATCTTTGAGAATTCTGCAGAAGCTTCAAAAAATGTCGCTCAAGAAATAGCTGAATTAATACTTTCCAAACAAGCCGCTAACGAATCCTGTGTACTGGGTCTTGCTACAGGATCTTCTCCTATAAAAGTATATGAAGAATTAGTTCGAATGCATAAAGATGGGCTGAGCTTTAGCAATGTAATCACTTTTAACCTGGATGAATATTATCCAATGACTAAAGAGAGCCGACAAAGTTACCATTACTTCATGCATCAGCATCTTTTTAATCATATTGATATTAAGCCCGAAAATGTAAATATTCCCGACGGAACAATTGATTTAGATCAGTTGAACCAATACTGCATTGATTATGAAATGAAAATTAAAAATGCCGGAGGGCTTGATTTTCAACTGCTGGGAATTGGTCGTACAGGTCACGTAGGTTTCAACGAACCGGGATCGCACATCAATTCAGGAACACGAATTATTACACTGGATCATATTACTAGAGTAGATGCCTCATCTGATTTTAACGGTATTGACAACGTTCCGAAAAGAGCGATTACCATGGGGGTTTCTACCATTATGCGATCTAAAAGAATCGTTTTGATGGCATGGGGACAAAACAAAGCCGATATCATCAAAAGAACCATTCAGGGTGAAGTAAGTTCAGAAGTTCCGGCAACTTTTTTGCAAAACCATCCAAACGCCACTTTCGTTCTGGATCAGTCTGCTGCATCAGAATTGACGCGTTTTAAAACGCCTTGGCTGGTTGGAGAATGCATCTGGACACCAGAATTAAAAAGCAAAGCGATTGTTTGGCTGTGCCAGAAAACAAACCAGTCTATTTTAAAACTAACAGACCGTGACTACAACAACAACGGAATGTCTGATTTATTAGCATTGGAAGGTTCTGCTTACGATTTGAATATTAATATGTTCAATATTCTTCAGCACACCATTACAGGCTGGCCTGGCGGAAAACCAAACACCGACGATTCTCATCGTCCGGAAAGAGCCAATCCTGCCAAAAAACGAGTGATCCTTTTCAGTCCGCATCCGGATGATGACGTGATTTCGATGGGGGGAACTTTTTCAAAATTGATAAAACAAGGACATGATGTACACGTAGTATATCAAACCTCTGGAAATATTGCCGTTACAGATGATGAAGCCTTGAAATTTGCTGAAGTATGCAACGATTTCACGGGCGGAAATCTTCCAAAAGATATCAACTTCAAATCGGTTATTGAGTTTTTAAACAACAAATCAGAAAATCAGATTGATTCTCTTGAGGTTAGAAAGTTAAAAGGATTAATCAGAAGAAGAGAATCTTATGCAGCAACAAGATACATCGGCTTAAAAGATGAAAATACACACTTTTTGGATCTTCCTTTTTACGAAACAGGACAGGTAAAAAAGAATCCGTTAGGGGCTGAAGATATTGCCATTGTAAAAGAAATCATTGCCAGAATAAAACCGCATCAGGTATTTGCAGCCGGAGATTTAGCAGACCCGCATGGAACACATGAAGTTTGTCTGAATGCGATTTTTGCAGCCATGAAAGAATTAAAACCTGAAAAATATATGGACGACTGCTGGCTGTGGCTTTACAGAGGCGCATGGCACGAATGGGATATCCATGAAATTGATATGGCTGTACCGCTTTCTCCATCAGAAGTATTGCTGAAACGCCACGCTATTTTATACCATCAATCTCAAAAAGACAGAGTTATGTTTCAGGGGAATGACTCCAGAGAATTCTGGGTTAGAGCCGAAGATCGTAACAAAAATACCGCAGTTCTTTATGACGAACTAGGATTGGCAGAATACGAAGCTATTGAAGCTTTTAAACGTTTTGATTATTAGTAATTTCTGAAAAGTTAATCTTTTCGGTGATAAACCTGACGGGTTTTCAAAACCCGTCAGGTGTAATTAATAAAAAAATTGATTTAACACATAGAAACATAGTTTTGATTGTGTGTAAAAGAATATAAAAAGAAACATGTTTCTAACACATAGCTCTCTATGTTTGTTTTAAATAAGTGAAACGCCTTTTTTAAAAAGGTTAAATCTATGTTTCTATGTGTTGAATTAATTATATCTAATGGTTAACACAATCAAAATAGAATTTTAAAATTACCAACCAAAAGCAATACAACAAAATAAATGCCCGATTCTCTTCAATTACAACAACTATCTGATTCCTTAGAAGGAACTCTTTTTTATGATGAACTTCATAAAAAGCTGTATGCTACAGATGCTTCGGCCTACAGAATTATGCCGAAAGCTGTTGCAATTCCTAAAACCGAAGATGATATTGTAAAAATCATTCGCTTTGCTTCAGAAAATAATATTTCAATAACACCAAGAACGGCAGGAACTTCTTTGGCGGGTCAAACTGTTGGAAACGGAATAATTGTAGACGTTTCGAAACATTTTACCAAAATTGTTTCTTTTGATGCCGAAAAGAAAACGATAACAGTGCAACCCGGGGTAATTCGGGATGAACTGAATTTATTTTTAAAGCCGCACGGTTTGTTTTTCAGCCCGACAACTTCTACCACAAATCGATGTATGATTGGCGGTATGGTGGGCAATAATTCATCAGGAACAACTTCAATTCGCTATGGTGTTACACGAGATAAAATTGTCGAGATAAAAGCCGTTTTGAGTGACGGAAGTACGGCGGTATTTAAAGATTTAACTTCTGCAGCATTTATAGAGAAGACAAAAGGGGATTCTTTAGAAAGTAAAATTTACAAAACGATTTACGAGGAACTTTCGAATAAAGAAAATCAGGAAGAAATCAAAAGGGAATTTCCAAAGCCCGAAATTCACAGACGAAATACAGGTTATGCGATTGATGCATTACTAAAATCAGAACTGTTTTCGGGAACTGAAGATACAATCAATTTAGGGAAATTACTTTGCGGAAGCGAAGGAACTCTGGCGTTTACAACCGAAATAACTTTGAAAGCAGACGATTTGCCGCCCACAAACAATATTATGGTTGTGGCACATTTTCATACCATTCAGGAAAGTTTAGAAGCGGTGGTTACGGCAATGAAACATCATTTGTACACCTGCGAAATGATGGATGATACGATACTAGATTGTACCAAAACTAATAGAGAACAGGCTAAAAACCGATTTTTTATCGTGGGAGAACCTAAAGCAGTAATTATGCTTGAAGTAGGATCGCATATTAGTATGGAAGATGCCGAATTACAGGCCGATGCTTTGATTAAGGAGTTGCAGGATAATAATTTTGGATATGCACTGCCTAAAATTTACGGAACTGATATTGATAAAGTAAACGAGGTTCGAAAAGCAGGTTTAGGACTTTTAGGAAGTATTGTTGGCGATGACAAAGCAGCCGATTCTATTGAAGATACCGCAGTTGAACTCAGCGATCTGCCCAATTATATTGCCGATTTTGCGGCCATGATGGAAAGGCATGGCCAAAGTGCGATTTATTATGCACATGCCGGAGCGGGAGAATTACACTTACGTCCGAAGATAAATTTAAAAACAAAAGAAGGATTACACCAGTTTAGAAATATTTCCACGGAAGTGGCTCACTTGGTGAAAAGATACAGAGGTTCACTAAGTGGTGAACATGGCGACGGTATTTTAAGAGGAGAGTTTCTGCCTTTTATGATTGGCGATAAAAATTATGAATTGCTGAAACGAATAAAAAAGGCATTTGATCCAAATACCATTTTAAACGTTGGAAAAATTGTAAATGCTTCTAAAATGGATGAAAATCTTCGTTTTGAAGCAGGGAGAATAGAGCCCAATATTAAAACCATTCAGGACTTTTCAGACAGCATGGGAATTTTACGCGCCGCTGAAAAATGCAATGGTTCAGGCGATTGTAGAAAAATGCCTTCGGCGGGAGGAACTTTGTGTCCGAGTTACCGCGCCACCCGAAACGAAAAAGATACGACTCGCGCCAGAGCTAATGCGCTGAGAGAATATCTGACAAATTCTGAAAAAGACAATAAATTCGATCACGAAGAATTGTATAAAGTGTTTGAATTGTGCGTAAGCTGTAAAGCCTGTGCAAGTGAATGCCCAAGTAATGTAGATGTAGCAACTTTAAAAGCCGAATTTTTATATCAATATCAAAAAGCAAATGGATTTTCTGTTCGTAATAAAATATTTGCTTTCAATTCCAAATTAAATAAGTTAGGAAGTATTGCGCCATCGATGACCAATTTTGTTTCTAATTTGTCTTTGGTGAAAAAAAGCATGGGAATTGCACCTCAAAGACAAGTGCCTTTATTGGCGCCAAAGACTTTTAAAAAATGGTACGAAAAGAATAGAAAATCAGCGGAGACCAATTCTTTTAAAAACGGAAAAGTATATCTTTTTTGCGATGAGTTTACGAATTATTATGATGTTTCTGTCGGAATTGATGCTTACGAATTATTGACCGGATTGGGTTATGAAGTCATAATTACGGACCATGAAGAAAGCGGAAGAGCATTTATATCAAAAGGTTTTCTGGAAGAAGCACAAGAAATCGCCAATAAAAATGTCGCCGTTTTTAAAGATTTAATTTCTGAAGAAACCCCTTTAATCGGAATAGAACCATCGGCAATATTGACTTTTAGAGACGAATATATTCGGCTGGCAAAAGACAAAGAAAGTGCTGAAGCACTATCAAAAAATACTTTTACGGTTGAAGAATTCTTTAAAAGAGAAATTACAAAAGGGAAAATTCATTCCGGACAATTTTCAGATGTTGAGAAAACAATAAAGATTCACGGACATTGTCATCAAAAATCATTAAGCACGGTTGAAGCATCTTTTGCAATGCTGAATTTACCAAAAAACAGCAGCGTTACGATTTACAATTCCGGTTGTTGCGGCATGGCGGGTTCATTTGGTTATGAAAAAGAACATTACGAAATCAGTATGCAGATGGGCGAAGATACTCTGTTCCCAAAAATTCGTGCAACTGAACAAACAACGGCAATTGCGGCTGCAGGAACAAGCTGCCGTCATCAGATATTTGATGGAACGAATAGAACAGCAATGCATCCGGTAACGATTTTAAGAGATTGTTTGAAATGATTTTTTTAGAGAGAAAATAAAAATAAAAATATGTGTTGCGATTTACAATAAGTAATGCATAAAATTAGGTTGGTTACCTATCCTAACAGGTTTTAAAAACCTGTTAGGTATTTTTTGAGCCACAGATTATAAGATTAAAAAGATTTTTTGCTGCCGAAATTTGTTACGAATTAAATCTGCTAAATCTGCGTGAAAAAATAATAGATTAAAAAACTTTGCGACTTCGCGTCTTTGCGAGATTAAAAAGGAATACATAGAAAAAAAACTTAGCAAATCTTGCGTATCCCGAGGTTTCGGGATTGCGCTCTTTGCGGTTAATTTTCAACAACATTAACTAACCAAAAATAGTACCTATGAAAAGCCTAAAAATTTTAATTCTGATACTGCTGTTTCAAACGAAACTTTTCAGTCAGGAATCACCAAAAAGAGAAATGCGCGCTGCTTGGATTTCTACCGTAGACAATATCGACTGGCCGTCAAAACCAGGATTATCAGACAAACAGATGAAATCTGAAATGATCACCATTCTGGATAATTTACGATCTAATAATCTGAATACTGTCATTTTTCAAATCCGCCCAACTGCTGATGCGTATTACAAATCGACAAAAGAACCGGCTTCACATTGGATAACCGGAACTCAGGGCGTTGCTCCGGGATTTGATCCGCTGCAAATGATGATTGACGAAGCCGGAAAAAGAGGAATGAACGTTCACGTATGGCTGAATCCGTATCGCGTTCAAAAAGATACCACCAAAGAAGTATTGGCCAAAACGCATTTGTATTTTAAGAAACCAGAACTGTTTCTGACTTATGGAAAATCAAGATATTTTAATCCGGGCTACAAAGAAACCCGAGATTTTGTTGCTTCTGTAGTGGGTGAAATAGTTCGGAAATATGACATCCAGGCCGTTCACATGGACGATTATTTTTATCCTTATAAAATAACCGGACAAGAATTTCCGGATGAGAAAGCATTTGCGAAAGAACCGCGTCAGTTTAAAGACAAAGACGATTGGAGAAGAGACAATGTAGATTTAATTATCAAACAAATTAGAGATACCATTATTGCGAATAAACCGGAAGTGGAATTCGGAATTTCGCCTTTTGGCGTGTGGCGAAATATTGCCAAAGATTCAGAAGGTTCGAATACTGTGGCCGGAGCGACTAATTACGATGATTTGTATGCCAATATTTTAAAATGGCAAAAAGAAAACTGGATCGATTATGTAACACCTCAATTGTATTGGCACATTGGTTTTGACAGAGCAAATTTTGAAGTTTTGGCAAAATGGTGGGCAGCACACAAATACGGAGCCAATGTTTATATAGGCCACGGTGATTATAAGATCTCGAATACCGCCAAAGAACCAGAGTGGAGAAGTCCGGATCAAATTGTGAAACAGATAGAAATGATCCGCAAAATGCCTTTAATTGACGGTTCGATGCATTTTACGGCATCTACTTTTCTTAAAAAAGGAGATACGCTGCGAAATCCTCTTCTTCAAAAACAATATAAGTATATTGCCTTAACGCCAGAAGCAAGCAGAATTACAAGAATAAAACCACAGCCGCCAACAAATGCTTTGATTGTTAAAAAAGGACCTAATGCCGTGCTGACGTGGAAAGCAGGATTAAGCGACAAGAAATTTGTTATTTATAGATTTCCAAAAGGAAAAATAACTGATTTTTCTAATGCTGAAAATATTTATTATGTTACAACAGCGACAAAATTTGAAGTTCCGACAACTGAATTTGAAACTTATATCTATGCCGTTTCTGCTTTGAGTCAGACCCAGACAGAAAGTCTCCCAATAGAATTTATAACAAGATAAAAAGATATAGTAATGAGAAAAAGTATTTTGCTAATTGCCATTTTTCTGAGTTCTTTAAGTACCATACAAGCCCAGAAACTAGATATTATTCCAAAACCGGTTAAGATTGAGCAAAATGAGGGAACATTCGTAATTCCGTCATTGGTTCAAATCGTGGTAGATAAAAAAGCAGAAAAAAGTGCTGATTATATAAAAGCTTCTTTTTTGACATATACCGGAATTAATCCTGTCGTTTCCATTGGAAATAAACATAAAAAAAATACAATCGCATTTTTGGTTGATGAGAAAATGAATCTTCCAAATGATGGTTATAAATTGACGATTAACAAAAAAGGGATTCTGGTAAAGGGAAAATCTTCAAATGGAGTTTTAAACGGATTACAGACTTTATTGCAGATTTGTTCTGCAAAAGAGGTTAAGAAAGGAACAATCCCGTTTGCAAAAATAGAAGATTATCCTCGTTTTGAATGGCGCGGTATGATGCTCGATTGTTCGAGACAGTTTTTTGATAAACAAACTGTTAAAAATTATATTGACTGGCTGGCAGCACATAAAATGAATATTTTTCACTGGCATTTAACAGATGATAACGGCTGGCGAGCCGAAATTAAATCAATGCCGGACTTAACTTTAAAAGGTGCGTGGAGAGGACCCGGAGAAGTTTTACTGCCGTCTTACGGATCTGGTGACAAACGTTACGGAGGATTTTATACACAGGCAGATATGAAAGAAGTGGTTGCGTATGCATCTGCCAGAGGAATTTCTGTAATGCCCGAAATTGAAATTCCGGGACACTCGCGTGCGGTAACCGCTTCTTACCCAGAAGTGGGCTGTGCTATAACGCAGGAACTTAAAAGTGTGCAGGGTGAAGTAAAAAATGTTTGGTGCGTAGGACGTGAGGAAAACTACCAAATTTTAGATTCGATCATTAGAGAAGTTTTGGGAATTTTTCCTTTTGAATATATTCATATAGCAGGAGATGAAGTCAATCGTGCCAACTGGGAGCATTGCCCAAAATGCCAGGCTTTGATGGCAAAAGAAGGATTTACGGATAGTTTTCAGCTTCAAAATTATTTCTTTAGAAGAGTTCAAAAAATTGTAGATAAATACCATAAAAAAACAAATGGCTGGAACGAGATTTTAAAAGGAGGAGAAATTGATCCGAATACACTGATTTCTGCATGGCAGGGAATAAGTTATGGAATTGAATCGGCTAAAAAAGGATATCAAACTATTATGATGCCCGGACAATATACGTATTTCGATATGGCACAATCTGAAAATGAGCGTGGTCACCGCTGGGCCGCGATTACAGATACCAAAAGAGCGTATTCGTTTGAACCAATTCCTACCGATGATTTAACACCAGAACAGCAGAAAATGATAAAGGGAGTTCAGGGCGCTTTGTGGAGTGAATATCTGGATCGTCCGGCTCGGATTATGGAATACCAAAGTTATCCGAGAATCAGTGCGTTGTCTGAAATTGGATGGTCTAAAAAAGAAGACAAAAACTGGGATGATTTTTATGGAAGATTAACCCACAGCCACTTACAGCGTTTAGCCAATATGGGTATTGCTTTTAGGGATTTTCCGCCAACGGCAATTTATCAAAATGGAACTATTACCGTAACGCCTCCTTACGAAGGAGCAGTTGTACGCTATGATGCACAGGGAAGCGAACCAACAAGACAATCGACTTTGTATACTGGACCAATTCAAGCAAAAAACTACGAGCAATATCAGTTTCGTACTTTCTTTAATGAAGAGGTGGCAAGTCCGGCGGTTAAAGTAGAAAAACTGCCTGTCGCCAATTGGAATACTTCAAAAGCAGAGGTTTTAAATATTTCGGAAAATATTTCAGAACATGTGGATAAAAACGGGATTTGGTATTTGACTTTTAATCCAACTGCAGATGGAAGTGCTAACGGCTTTGTAAGAACAGTTTCGCTTTTTGAAAATGATAAACTGATACAAAGTTTCCCAGAAGAAAAAGCGTTAAAATTAAAACCCCGCCTGCGATTTGTAATTGAAAATTACAATGAAAAAAATACCTATCGTTTAGATTTTACGGTAGAAAATAAAGAAGCAAAAGAATCTGCTGCAAAGGTAAATTTCAATTGTTCGCCTTATTTAGAACCGGAAGTAAAAGTGACATCATCAATGGCCGAAAATCCTAAATTTCCAATCTCGAATTTAGAAGATTATAATGTCGAAACTTATTTACGCACCGATGTTCCGTGTGCAGATGGTGACTGGATTTTGTATACTTTTACTACTCCTGTAACGTCTTCTAAAATTGATGTGTTAACGGGAATTCCGCATCACCCGAGATTCATTGTGAACAACGGTTATGCAGCATATTCTTATAACGGAATTGATTTTATAAAAGGAGATGCTTTTGATTATGGAAATACATCGATCTATCCAAAAGAGCCTGTAAAAGCAGTAAAAATTGTTATAACAGGAACAAATAATGAACCTCTTATGGCGGGGCAGGACTTACGAATTAATCCTTAAAAGAATGAAAAAGACAATGATAAGAATTGCACTTGTTTCGTTGGTGTTTTTAGGAATCAGCGGTTATGGCCAAAATAAAGCAAAGCAGTCTTTTGATGTAAAACGAAATGAAGTTTACATTGATTCTATGATGACAAATGCGCTCCAAAAAGGATTTTTTCCGGGAGCTCAGATTATGGTGGGAAATAGAGATGCTGTTTTTATTTCGAAAAATTATGGCTTTCAGGATTACTCAAAAAAACAGTCTGTAAAATCAGAAGATGTTTACGATCTGGCATCGATGTCTAAAGTATTGGGAGCAACTCTGGTGACGATGCGTCTGGCTGGTGAAGATAAAATAAAACTTACCGATAAATTAGGAGATGTTGCAGCTGTTTACAAAAGTACACCCATTGCAGATTTGACTCTTTTTGAATTATTAACCCATACTTCAGGATTAAAAGCCAGTATTACTTTTTATCAAAGTCTGCTTTCAACGCCTGATGGATCGCCTTTGCTAAGCAGTGAAAAATCTGCCGAATATCCTGAATTGTTTGATACGATGTATGTAAACAAGAATATTGTTTACGATTCTAATTACCTTTCTTTTATGCCAAAAGAAAATTGGATCCAGATTTATAAAAATATGTGGCTGAATCCGGAATTTTATAAAACCGTTTATGCGCAGATTGCCGCTGCAAATGTCAATCCACGTGGGAAATATGTATATAGTGATTTAAATCTGCTTTTGGTAAAACAAATGATAGAAACCAAAACAGGAAAAAAACTAGATCAGCTGACTAATGAAATTTATAACGAACTAGGTATTTCAAAAATCGGATATAATCCTTTAAAGTGGACTTCCATCGAAAATGTAATGCCGACTGAAGTAGATAATTTTTTTAGAAAAGATACTATTCACGGATATGTTCATGATGAAGCTGCTGCTATTTTTGGTGGAGTTTCCGGAAATGCTGGTTTGTTTGCCAATGCAGAATCGATTGCTGTTATCTGCAAAATGCTGTTAAATAACGGAAAGTATAATGGAAAACAAATTCTAAAAGCAGCGATTGTAAAAGAGTTTACAAAATCGCCTCTTGCCAAAGAAGGAATTTACCGCGGACTCGGTTTTGATAAACGAAAACCGGATGAGTTTTTTAAAGCAGATGATTTTGGACATACGGGTTTTACAGGAACTTTTTTCTTTCTAAATCCGGATACGGAGAGATTTCTCATTATTCTTACCAATCGCGTAAATCCAACGAGAACAAATAGATTAATGTATAAAGATGATTTTAGTGCTAAAATTTGGAGGCAGATTAATAAGTAAAAGAGGTTTGCCGCAGATTAAAAGGATTTTCACAGATTTCTATTTTTATTTTGCCACGAATTGCACAAATTTTCCCGAATTGATTTGTGTTAATTAGTGCAATTTGTGTCAAAAATCATTTTAATCCTTTTAATCTGTGGCAAAAAAATATAATTGATATGAAAAAACTAATCCTAATCTGTGTTTTAATATCCACAGTTTCGTTTGCTCAAATAAAAACCGGAGCGCAGAATTACAATGCCTATCTGCCTTTACTGAAAGGGAAAAGCGTTGGTATCGTTACCAATCAAACCGGAATTATCGATTCTAAAACTCATTTAGTTGATTTTTTGGTTCAGAAAAATATCAAGATCAAAACGATTTTTGCTCCTGAACACGGATTTAGAGGTACAGCTGATGCAGGCGAACATGTTTCTGATGAAATCGATGCCAAAACGGGCTTGTCGATTACTTCCCTTTACGGAAAAAATAATAAGCCAACCCCTGAACAATTGAAAAATATTGATATCATGGTTTTTGATTTACAGGATGTTGGAACAAGATTATATACTTACGTTTCTACAATGCACAGAATTATGGAAGCCTGTGCAGAGAATAATGTTCCGCTGATTGTACTGGACCGCCCAAATCCTAATATTGCGATTGTTGACGGTCCGGTTTTGGACATTGCTTTTCAAAGCGGTATCGGGATGCATCCAACGCCTTTGCTTCACGGAATGACTTTGGGCGAAGAAGCGAAAATGATTAATGGTCAAAAATGGCTGAAAAATGGAGTACAATGCAAATTGACAGTTATTCCGTGTTTGAATTATAATAGAAAAATGACGTATAGTTTACCTGTTCGGCCTTCGCCAAATTTACCAAACGACCAATCGGTTAATTTATATGTGAGTTTGTGCCTTTTTGAAGGAACGAACGTAAGTATGGGACGCGGTACGGAAAAGCAATTCCAGATTTATGGTTCGCCGTATTTACCAAAAAGCAATTTTGCCTTTACTCCAAAACCTAATTTTGGAGATAAAGACCCTTTGTACAATGGAGTGGAATGTAATGGAGAAGATTTATCGGCTATTCCTAGAATTAACAAACTGGAAATTAAATGGCTGATTAAAGCGTATCAGTCAACTTCGGATAAATCGAAATTTTTCGACAAAAGAAAATTTTCTATAAGAGCCGGAAATGAAAAATTACAACAGCAAATCGAAGCCGGAACATCTGAAGAAGAAATTAGAAAAAGCTGGCAGGAAGGTTTGAAAAACTTTAAGAAAATGAGAGCGCCTTATTTAATTTATCGCTAAAAAGATGCTCCAGTGGAGCATAATACCTATAGCAATTATAAATCCCTGATTTCAAGCTCCATCGGAGCGATATAAATATGCCGCTCCGATGGAGCTTTATGTATGGAGAAATAAATTATGCTATAAATATTGAGCTCCTCTGGAGCTTTTATAATAAATAAAATTTAGGAACTAGATATTTGAGTCACTTACACTCATGTGTACATTAATCAAATTGTAAGTAAGGATAAGCAAGAATGTTTTTTGTATCTTTATTTTTTCGGGAGAAAATTAGAATTTTATTCTTCGGAAAATAATAAATAAAGATAGTTCAAGTCTTAAAATAAAAACGATGACAGTGATTACAGAGCAAAATGTTGAAGCGATAAAAAAAGTATTGCCCATTATTTTAGCGACTTCTATTTTTATGCAGATGCTTGATTCGACAATTTTAAATACTTCACTGCCTTCTATTGCCAAAGATCTGCACGAATCGCCTCTGGATATGCAGAATGCAATTATAAGTTATGTTTTAACCTTGGCACTTTTTATGCCTGTCAGCGGTTTTTTATCGGATAAATTCGGTACAAAAAAAGTTTTTATTGCTGCTTTAGTTTTATTTAGCCTCGGATCCTTATTTTGCTCGCTTTCTCAAAACCTGACTCATTTAGTTTTAGCCAGAATCGTTCAGGGCGTGGGCGGTAGTTTAATGACACCGGTAGGAAAACTGGCTCTCATTAAAACATTTCCTAAAAATGAATTGCTTAAGGCGATGAACTTTGCTATTATTCCTGCCTTAATTGGACCGGTATTAGGACCCTTGGTAGGAGGTTATATGGTTGATTATTTGTCCTGGCACTGGATTTTTCTAATCAATATTCCGTTTGGCCTTATTGGGATTCTTTTAAGTCTGAAGTATATGCCCAATTATAAATCTAAAATAATCGACTTTGATTTAAAAGGTTTTTTCATCTTCGCCGGAGCGTCACTTTTATTGTCTATTTCGCTGGAACTATTTGGTAATACTGTTCGTGTGTCTCCTGTTTTAGTCATTTTAATGTCTGGTTTTTTAATGCTTTATTGGTATTACCGCCATGCATCACGAGATAATAATCCTATTTTTCCTTTAAATTTATTCCAGGTAAGAACCTTTAGAGTTGGTATTGTGGGCAATTTGGCTACCCGTTTAGGAATTAGTGCTATTCCGTTGTTACTGCCAATGATGATTCAGATTGCTTATGGACAATCTGCTGTTGTGTCCGGGTGGATTGTGGCTCCAATGGCGCTTACGGCCATGTTTGGAAAATCGGCAGTAATTGGTATTTTAAACACCTTTGGATACCGAAAAACATTAATGGTGAATACTTTTATTATTGGTGTTTTAATTTGCTGTCTGGCTATTCCCTCTATTCATAATTCTATTTATTGGTATGTTCCTATAATTTCAATATTAGGTTTCTTTAACTCGATACAATTTACTTCCATGAACTCTATTTCCATTGCCGATTTAAGACAGTATCATACCAGCAGTGGGAATTCTTTAATTTCCGTTAATCAGCAATTGGCAATTGGTTTCGGAATTGCTTTTGGATTATTGGTCCTTAAAATTTTTCAGGGTGATGTAAAACTTATTCATCATGAAATTCATAATGCTTTTAGGTATACTTTTCTGGTGGTAGGTTCTTTAACTATTTTATCAGGACTTGTTTTTAGAAGACTTCATTTTAAAGATGGTGATAATTTAAAACCTGCTAATTAAAAAAAAACTAAACTATAAATTAATTTACCCAAGACCCGATTTACATTATAATGAATACAAACGATACCCCGACTGCCATTTTACAAACCAAACAACATTTTGAAATACTTGATGGACTAAGGGGTATCGCAGCTTTAGCAGTTGTAATATTTCATTTTATGGAATGGGTTTTTACAGATCCCGGTGAAAATTTTATCGGACATGGTTTTTTGGCTGTTGATTTCTTTTTCTGTCTTTCCGGATTTGTAATTGGATATGCTTATGATGACCGCATTGTAAAAATGGGACTTCGTAATTTTTTTATCTCAAGAATTATAAGACTTCATCCTTTGGTTATCGCTGGATCAATATTAGGTTTACTTGCTTTTTTGTTCGATCCGTTTGGCGGACATCTGGAACTGTACAGCGCCGGTAAAATTATGCTGACTTTTTTATGTTCGATATTTCTTATTCCTTTTCCTGTAATTGAAGATCGAGGGTTTAATTTATTCAGTTTTAATGCACCTGCATGGTCATTGTTTTGGGAATATATTGCCAATATTGTATATGCATTTGTACTTTATAGAATTGGCCGAAGTTACCTGCTGATCCTAACAATACTTTCAGCAGCGGCGATTTGTTATGTGGGGTACAATTCCGGGAATTTATTAGGAGGATGGAGCGGCCCGACTTTTTTGGACGGCTGTGCCAGAATATCGTATTCTTTTTTAGCCGGATTACTTATTTACCGCTCTAATTGGATTATCAAAAACAAACTCGGATTTGGAGGACTTTCTCTATTATTGTTATTGGCTTTTGTAATGCCATTTTCAGATTGGAACTGGATATCTGAACCTTTAGTAATATTATTTTACTTTCCATTATTAGTGGCTTTGGGTGCCGGATCAGTTTTGAAACCTGGTTTGAAAAAGATATGCGTATTTTCAGGACAAATCTCTTATCCGCTCTATATGACTCATTATGCCGTATTGTGGATGTTTGGAAATTATTACACGACACATAAACCGGATACGATGTCATTAACTTTTATTGTTGTAACCGCAGCGATTCTGCTTGTTGGATTTGCTTACTTGGTAATGAAATTTTATGATATTCCGTTTAGGAAATATTTAAGTGATAAACGAAGTAAAAAAACTTTACAAAAATAAAATAACATTCAATTTCAAGGAGTTCAATACTTTCTCAACTTTTAAAAGTTTATTTAAAATTATGCCTTTGGAATAGGTAAATTTGCAGCTTGGTATTGCGTTTTCTCTCCATATCAAATTTACTTTAATCGCCCAATAATGTCCCAGAATAAAAAATCAATTTATACACTTCAGTTTGTTTTACTCTGTTTGAGTTCTTTATTATTCTCTTCGAGTTTTAATATGATGATACCAGAGCTTCCCAATTATTTAAGCAGTCTGGGAGGTGCGGAGTATAAAGGGCTTATTATTTCGTTATTTACGCTTACGGCTGCAATTTCCCGTCCTTTCAGCGGTAAACTTACTGATAAATGGGGGCGTGTTCCTGTTATGGCCATAGGATCTTCTGTATGTGTCATCTGCGGATTTCTATATCCTGTTTTGAGTTCCGTTTCCGGTTTTTTGCTGCTGCGTTTAGTTCACGGTTTTTCAACAGGTTTTAAGCCCACGGCTACATCAGCTTATGTTGCCGATATTATTCCGCAGGAAAGATGGGGAGAAGCTTTGGGAATGCACGGTTTATGTTTTAGTATTGGAGGTGCTTTGGGACCTGCATTTGGGAGTTTAATTGTAAATGCATTTGGAATTAATGCGATGTTTTATGCTTCTTCTTTCATTGCTTTTTTGTCTATTGTAATTGTAATGAATATGAAAGAAACGCTGGCCGGGAAAGAAAAACTAAATAAATCCATGTTTTATATCGGCAGAAATGATATCATAGACAGAGGAGCACTTCCGGCAGGAATTATAACTTTCTTTTCTTATACCGCTTACGGACTGATACTTACTTTGATTCCGGATTGGAGTGAACATCTGGGAACACAAAACAAAGGGGTATTTTTTACAGCTTTTACGGCAGCATCTGTTCTGGTACGCTTTGGAGCAGGTAAAATGTCAGACAGACACGGGCGAACCAATGTTATCTTGGCCGGATTAATTATCACGTCCATTGCTTTATTTGTAATTAGTGAAGGGAAAAGTCCCGGAATGCTCTTAATAGGAGCCGGGATTTACGGTATGGGTACCGGTATTTTATCACCGGCAATAAGTGCCTGGACTATTGATTTAAGCAGACCTGAACATCGCGGAAAAGCCGTAGCAACGATGTACATTTCGATGGAATTAGGAATTGGACTAGGAGCACTTCTGGGAGGCAGTTATTACAGCGACCAGATAATGCGTATACCGCAGATTATGAAAATAGATATTTTGGTATTAACTATTGGGTTTTTATATCTATTGTATTGGAAAAGAAGTAAGAACAAGAAAAATCCGGCTTAAAATTAATAAGCATATCACTGTCTAATCTCAATCTGAATTATATTCCAAGGATTAGGCATTAGGTGCAAGGTTTTTTTCGCCAGTATTTGAATCTTTTCGGATACACGGTTCATTATCTTTATGACTTCCAGTTGGTTTTTCATCCCAGTCACCCCAGTCGCCTTTATAGATTTTTACGTATACCAATTCATTGTTTTCGCCACTAAACAAACGGCTTCTGGATGCAGTGCAGCTGTAGTTTTCTCTTTGATTTGTTTTTGAATTTTTCATCTTAGTAAGGTTTAATAAAAGTATCTAAAAGTACTCAGACTGATACAGTATTACTTATATAATAAAATGAATATCTTATCAAATTCACATGTTTAATGTGCGAAGTATGAGAGAGTTAAAACCAGCCTTCTTTGATTGCTTTGGTGATTACTTCAGTTGTGTTTTTCGTTTTGGTTTTTCTTAGAATATTTCTTCTGTGAGTGTTAATGGTTTCGACACTTAGAAATAATTTATCTGAAAGGGATTTGCTGTTATGGCCGTCAATAAGGTTTCTTAAGATCTCTTTTTCTCTTTTAGTAAGGATTTCTTTCGAGGGTTTAAAAGCAGTTTGTATTTCGACATCAATATAAGAAGGTTCACCATCAAGACCAATAAAAGATAATACAGGTCTGCCGGTTGGTTTTAAATGCGTAATGTCCGTATGAATATCGAGTACTCGTAATGCACCTCCTTCGGGTGATGTCTGGATGGTATAAATCTGTTGTAATATCCTCACATACTTGCCATTGGTGTGTTTAATCCTGTAATCGTACCTGATTTTATATTTCATTAATTTTTCAGGAGAAAACTGCGAAAAGAATTTCATCGCTGTATTTTCGATATTCAAAAAGAATGGAATATCATCAGGATGAATGTTTTCAATAGAATATTCGGTTGTAAATTTTTCTGGCAAACATCCTAAAACCTTAGTAACATTATCTTGTACATATTCAATTGTTGAGGTAGCAAGATTAAAAATAAGATAATAATATTCTCCTACAGAAAAGATATCAACTATTCTTTTTATATACTCCAGACTGTAGTTAGGTGCAATATAAACATCAGATTTTGCGACACTACTCCAGATTTTCTGCAATTCTGCTAGTGGATCCTGATTCATAATAGAGTTGTTTTTGGGTGAGCTAAAACTAAGAAAAATATTCTTAAAAAAATACTCATTAGTGAGTATTTTTTAAGAATTGTTTAACGTTTAAATTTGAAATGTTAAAATTGGTTTAATGATAATTATTAAAGCATTATAATTATGTTTAGTTTTGGAAAAAGCAATAAAGCACCTATTGAAAATAACCTTGTTGATGAGAGAGGGAATAAAGGCATAATATTTATTCTCGTTTTAGTTATTATAGGACTTGTTTTTACTGTTCTATACGCATGTGATAATGATAAAACTTTTATTCCTGTCTTTACCACTTTGTTTTTTATAGCAGGAGGTATTTTTGCATTTACTACTTTAATAGGTTTTTTATTTGGTATTCCAAGAACTATAGTAATAGACGAATCCGAAAAGGTGAAATCGCGGTATATGGGTAATGATAACTTACTTCAGGTAAGCGACTGGCTGACTAAGATTATATTGGGACTCGTTTATATTTTATAAAAATGCTGCGGGATAGTGATAATGACGTTAATAATGAGGAAGATGAGCCAGTGGCAGAAATAAAAACAAAAGTAACAACTGACATTATAACGGGAGTAACTACTACAGAAGAAAAAAAATAAATTTTATTACGAAAGAATTAATGAGGTTGTAATATTAAAAAAAACGAGTAATATCTTAAAAATCAAATATTCTAATATTGAATTCAGCCACAAATAAAAAACTCAAATTTCTTCAGCAATATTGTGAAGAAAATTATTTGGAACTAAAACGAAAGTTTCCAAACATGATAGGATTGCATGTAGATCAAAAAGTTAAAAAAAACAAAAAAATGAGAATCTACAGCATTGTATTTCATGTTTTGAAAAAAAATCCTGATGAGAATTATAATTCAATTCCTCCATATATAGAAATCATTTTTCCAAATCATTTACTTTATAAAATACCCACTGATATAATTGAACGCAATCATTTTAAACTTCAAAGCGGATACCCTGGTTGTAGAGTTTTAAATTCTACAGTTAACGAAATAGGTTCGTGCAGTATTTTTCTCAAAAAAGATAGTGATATTATTGCAGTTTCTAATATGCATGTAATGGGAAGTCAATTTATCACAGACTCCACGAGTTATGTTCCAGACTTAGGAAATAATTTGCCAAAAGTTGTTATAGGGCAGGATCAATCAATAAAAGGAACTGTTTTTAGAGGAGCATTTAATGATAGGCTTGATGTAGCTTTTTGTAGAATTGACCCAAATGATCATCAAAAAGTATCAAACATAGTCCCTGGGGTTGGTAAAATTCAAGGTTATTATAATGCAACCAATAATTATAATAAGTATAAAGAAGTAAAAGTATACGGAAACATCAGCAAATTGCAGCGGTCTACAATAAAAAATGTTTCAACAATACTAGAGTTTAATTATTCTACTGATAATCTTTCTTTTTATCACATTTTTTATGGAGTTAGCTGCTTAGAAGATAGTGTAACTTCAGGCGGAGATTCGGGAGGTATTGTAATTATGAATGATAATCAGATTATTGGAATCGTTTTAGGTTCTGATGGAAAAAATACATATTATCTGCCTTATATTAGAATCAAAGATTATTTTAATGCAATTGTTTTATAAAATTAATAAATAGAAAACTATGAAAACAAAATTACTTATTTTATTTCTTTTAAGCTCATTGGTCAGTCTGGGGCAAGATTTCAAAGTCAATTATTCATTCGATGGAAATAAATTTGATGGGAATCTTTTAGAAAATGTAAAAATTGAAGATCCTCAGAAAAAGGATAATTTTAAAAGTGTGTATATCCAAATTGATGGAAGTGCAGATAGCAAAAAGGGTTATGAAGTTTTCAAAGGAGACCAAAAATTAGTATCATTAAAAAATGATGGGAAATGGCATGCCATAAACGATGCTGACGGCCTTTTTGATAAACAGTTCGAAATACGTGAACTTAAAGGGAAAAAGGGAAAATTGGAATTTACTTTCCAATATAATGGGAGTAACGAGAAAGTTGAAGGAACTGTGCAAAATTTATATGACTTTCTTGATGCATATATTTCAGCCAAAAAAATCACTCCTTCAAAATTTGGATTAAAGGATGAAAAAGGTGCAATTCATATATTTATAGATCAATTTGGTAATTCTTTAAATACGACAGTACCGCAGGGTATTCCATATTTTCAATATTATGTACATGTAATTTATTTAGATTCTAAAAACAAACCAAATTATATATATTCTATAGACCAGTCAAAGGGGTCTATTGATAGTGGTTTATTTATAGAAAATCCTGATGCTGGAAAGTTTAAACTTCAATCTGGTAGTGCAAATGGTGAGACATTGGTTTGGCATATAAATGAAACGTCCTTACAATCTTCTAATAAAGATAATATTGATTTTGAAATATATAGAACTGTAATAAAAGAAGTAACAAAAACAAAAATAGGTACATACAGTATAAAAATGGCACCAACTTTTCATTCTTCTATAAATGTAGGTCTTTATGTGTCACAACTTGAAAATCCAGATTTCACATTGGTTGATTTGGGCAATTCTACATCAACGGTCAAAAAGTCTTTAGAAGGAAGTAATGGTATTATAACCGCGACAGCGACTTTATATACTTCTCCAATAATTTTACTTGAATCATTAATTGAAAAAGATAAAGAAAAAAAGAAAGCAATATTAACCAGAGCATCAACACGTTGTTACATAAATGATCATGCTTGGTATGAACGTATATATCCGACTATTGGTATAAAATTAGGTGATAAAGCATTTGAAAATTTCTTTGGAGGATTTAGTTTTGAAATCGCAAGAGGTGCAAGTATATTTTTTGGAGGCAATTATAGTAAAGTCAACTATTTTCAGGGAGATTTTGATTATGGTGTTGAAACGATTACTCCACAGCAATTTGATCTGAGGCAGAAAGAAAAATGGGATTGGGATTTTGCATATGGAGTAAATCTTGACTTGAGAATAATAAGCAGCCTTTTTGGGCAATAAACTTTAATTTTACAAAAACTCAATTTTTTTTTTAGAAAAAGCCTCTACTAGAGGCTTTTTAAATTCTTAAACTAAATACTAGTTGATTCTCTTTCTTTTACAGCTCTCGTATTATTAATCTTATTTATTTGTTTTAAATTTGAAACTCTCTTAAGAGCTTTAAATATTATGACGCGTTTTTTTTCTTTATTCTTTCTCGTACTTTCTTTAAGTGTTCATTCTCAGTCTTCAACAAAAGAATTGATTGATAGTGTAAACACGATTAACAATCATGAAAAGAAAGTAGAGTTGTGCCGAAAAATAGCCTTAAGACTGCAAAAAACAGATTGGGATCGAGCCATAAAGTATATAGAATTAGCCGAAACAGAAGCAAAAAACTCGCGCGTTTCAGACTTGACCCTGGCAAATGTATATGTTACAGCTGGAAAAATGTATTCTTCGAAAGAAGTTCTAGATATTGCACTGCAATATTATTTAAAAGCGTATGCGATTTATAAAAACAACGGAAATCTTGAAGAAGTATCAAAAATAGAAAATAATCTGGCAATTATATACGGACAAGGAAAAGACAAAGATAAAGCGCTGGCAAATTTCTTGAATGTATACCGCTATCTTCAGTCAAGGAATGATCCCGAAAAATTAGTCAAAATTTTAAACAATATAGGCACTACCTATTTGACTAAAAATATAGATTCTTCTCTATATTATTACCATAAGGCCGAATTAGTAAATAAAACCATAAAAGACACTGTTTTAAAAGTTTATATTTCTACTAATCTGGCTCGGGCATATGCTTTGAAAAAAGATAAAAAAAACACCGATTTATATTTTAGTAAAGCTTTCTCTTTATTAAATAATAATGTTGATAATTTATTACAAGCTTTTGTATATGAGTCTTTTTCAGATTATAAGTTGCAGGAGAAAAATTATGAAGCTGTAATTACAAATGCAAAAAAGGCACTGGAATTAACTAAAGAAAATCAATATACTTTTTCAGTATTAAACCTAAATAAAATACTGTATCAGGTATATGTAAAGAAAGAAGATTATAAAAATGCGGTCTACTATTTCGAAAAATACAATGCAATTAACGACAGTATTCATGTTGAAGAAAAAGCAGTAAATCTGGAAAAAGTAAAGCTGGAGCAAGACTACAAAGTGCGCACTCAGATAAAAATGCTTACGGAACAAAAGAAACGATTTAAGTATTATGTAGTCGGTTTGATATTGGTTGTGGGAATATTGATTTTAATTATTTTACTTATTAAGTATCGAAATAAAAATATAAAAAACCAGCTTGAGCAAGAAAAATTAAAAAGCAATATGCAAGTCTTAAATGAAAGCCTCGAAGCAAAAAAGAAGGTTCTCATAGGAAAAGCGATGGCCGAAATTCATCGTACAGACAGCATAAATGAAATTCTGACTGATCTTAAACAGATTAAACTCAAAACGGTTAATAAAGAAATGCAGCACGCTATTGATATAGTTCTAAAGCGTCTGGAAAAGAATTTGAATACAGACATCTGGAAAGAATTTGAAATAAGTTTTGAACAGGTGCACAAATCTTTTTTTGATAAATTAACTGTCGATTATCCTTCTCTTACTCCAAAAGACCGCCGATTATGTGCGCTGTTATATTTGGATTTAACTACAAAAGAAATCTCTCAAATTACCGGGCAGTCTTTTAAATCTATCGAAAATGCCCGAACCAGACTTCGTAAAAAGTTTGATTTGACCAACGAAAAAGTAAATCTTTCTACTTATTTAAATACTATTTAACCCTATTACTTATCATTTTAAAATTAAATTAATTACTTGATTTAGTTTGTTTTATCCCTATTTGAGTGTTTTTTTGGTGATGCTTTTCCGCCTGTGAGTGTTTTTGCAATAGCCCTTTTTTTTCAAAAACCTATACCTCCATTCTACTTTTACCGAGCAGATGTAAAAAAACAGGAATGAACCGGAAGAAAAAAAATGAATCTCCTAAAAGCTTAGAACAGCTCTTAGAAGAAACGGAAACAAAAAAGAAAACTCTCTTAAAGATTCTGGAAAAAATAACAAAAGAAAATTCTAAAAATCAGCCTCCAAATTGATTTTAAGAAAATGCTTTAATGGTTTGCTATGAACTATTGGAGTGTATTTATGATTAACCAAATAAACTAGAATATTAATTTAAATTTAAAAGAATGAACCAAATTTACTTCAAGACCCAGTATTGGCTTGTTTTGTTAGGTTTCTTTGTCTGTTCCGCAGGAATGGCCCAGTCACCTTTTCCAAACAAACTAAAAGGCAGTGCGGCAACAGCACTTGGATCGCCGGTTATGAGCCAGAAAAAAGATCAGGTTTCTAAAAAAGCCAGTGATCCATATTCAAGTCAGAATAATGATGCTGCAAATCTTCTTACTGAAAAAGAAGAAAAAATAAACGGCAAAGAGCTTTCTGCTGCAGAAAGTGAGGCAGTAAAAAAACAAGAACAGCAAAGCCAAAAATTATTTGGGCAAAATTTAAGTAATACTATCAGCAAAACAAATCCGCAGGATTCTGTTAGTACAAAGGTTAAGTCGTTTTCTAAATCTTCAAACGTAACGGCTAAAAACTTATTTGAGGTTAAAAAAGGAGAATTTGATTTAGCTGCATCCGATAAAATGCAGTTAAAATCTATTTCTGATAATCACGGAAGAACCGTGGCTACTTATCAGCAATTCCATAATTCAATTCCTGTTGAAGGGGCAATTTATAAGGTTAGGGAAAATAAGACTAAAATTGATGCATTTGGATCTACTGCAAAGAAATTAACCGCAAGCAATAATTACAAAATAAATGCGGCAACAGCTTTAGAAAATGCACTTAAGAAGGTTAATGCGAAACAATATATTTGGGAGAGTAAAAAATTAGGTTCATTAGTTGATAAAAATATCAGCACAAAACCACTGGGGGAGCTGGTTTATGTAGGGCCTAATTTTTCTTCCGAATTGAAAGAATATTACCTGGCATGGAAATTTAATATTTATGCAACAAATCCGCAATCAAGCCATACCATCTATGTGGACGCGAATACAGGAAAAATAATTTTAGACCTTGATTTGAGCCGTGATGCTGCTATTGACGGCCAAAGTTTAGGTAGAGGTAAATCAAGATATGCCGGAGAAGTAACTTTTAATACCAAGCAATATGCTGACGGATACAGGCTGGAAGGATTGCAGGGGAAATACAAAGTTCCAATGGTAACCTGGAATATGAACCATGCCGAACATGCTGCAGATGAGGTTATCACAGAATTTGTGGATGAAGATAATATTTGGAATGAACTGCATAATAAAGATCACGATGAGGTTGCTATGGATATTCATTGGGGAATGCAGAAAACCATAGAATATTATGGTGAAAGATTTAATCGAAATAGT
Organism: Flavobacterium johnsoniae; assembly: GCF_001879205.1. Lineage (GTDB taxonomy): Bacteria > Bacteroidota > Bacteroidia > Flavobacteriales > Flavobacteriaceae > Flavobacterium > Flavobacterium johnsoniae_A. The sequence goes on along the minus strand of NZ_MLFK01000013.1, from coordinate 300,992 downwards.
ATCGACGATAAAGGTATGACAATTATTGGTCTGGCGCATTTAGGTACTAACGTCGAAAATGCTTCATGGACTGGTGGATGGGCGCAATTTGGAGATGGTTACGGCACTCCGTATGTTGGTTTAGGAATCACAGCGCACGAATTAACTCACGGGGTAACAGGTTTAACTGCAGGCCTGATTTATCAGGGAGAATCAGGTGCTATGAATGAATCTTTCAGTGATATCTTTGGTACGTGTGTTGAATTTTATGTTGGAAAAGACAAGAAAGAAGATATCTGGATGCTGGGCAGTGAATTGTACAGTCATGGCAGCATGAGAAATATGGGTAACCCAAAAGCGCAGGGTCAGCCTGATACTTATGGGGGAGTAAATTGGGTAAGTCCAACAAATGTTAGTTACGATAATGGTGGTGTACACATTAACAGTGGTATTACAAATTACTGGTTTTATCTTTTAAGTGAAGGAGGTACAGGTGTAAATGACCTTAATAATAGTTATGAGGTTAAAGCTATTGGTCTGGCTAAGGCAGAGAAAATTGCTTATATCACGCTTACAGAGTATTTATCACCTTCTTCTAACTTTAGCGATATGCGTCAGGCAACTTTACTGGTTGTGGAAGATCTATACGGATTAGGTTCTGAAGAATACAAACAAGTTAGTAATGCCTGGTATGCTATTGGTGTTGGAACAGCTTACGCAGATAAACAAATAGCGCTTATTTCAGTAGAAAAACCTTCTGTTGCTTGTGGCGTTTTAAAAGGAGATGAACCTTTTTATATTACCATTAAAAACACAGGATCTACTGTAATTAAAGCAAGTGAGCCTTTAAATTACAAATTAAGATTAATGTTTCCGGGTTTTGGCGGCAGACTGACTACTACTTACACTAATGATAATACAGTTACTTTGGCTAAAGATCTGGCGATAGGCGAAGAAACGACTTTTAAAATCCAGGAACCTCTTCCTTATCTTATAAGCACAACTAAGTTAAACTATGTAGAAGTTAAATTTGATTTTAAGCCTATTGCAGAGTTTGGTGCAAAAGATGGAGTTTCTTTTGTTTCAAGTTTTATGGTTCCTCCGGCACAAAAAGATTTTGACCTTAAAGTTACAAGATTAAATCTTCCGGAGTATACAGGAACGGCATTACCAGCAAATCATGCATTATCAGTTACAATTTTTAATTTGGGTTGTCAGGATATGCCTGCCGGAACTCAGTTTAAAGTAGGATATGCAAATACACTTCCTGGCAGCCAAACAATATGGAAAGACGTTATACTGACAACTGCTTTTAAAGGTAACTCAGAAATGACAATTCCTTTTGATAGTACGATCGATTTATCGGTAGCTGGTTTGCATACTTATGAAGCTTACGTATCTTATGCTAAAGATCCGGTAACAACAAATAATAGCGGAATAAATGCAGTTTACAGCGGTATCGTAACTCAATTTCCGTATACTCAGGATTTTGAAAGAACACCTGGGGGCTGGTATTCAAAATCATTGGCTACCAATCAAAAATTTGTTTGGCAGGCATCTGCTTATACCTTTAGAGATACTAATTCTAAATATTTTTGGGCTACTGTACAACTTGGTGATACCGGTGAGAGAATGGCTCTGAATGCTGATTTTACACTACAATCGCCGGTATTTGATTTTACTAATGTGGCGTTCCCATATCTTGAATTTGATATCATTTCGTTGTTTCATAATGGATATGATGGATTAATTCTTGAATATTCTGAAGATAACCAAAACTGGAAAAAAGTTACAGGTGTCGATTATCCTTCTACTTTACATCAAGATGACGAAGGAGTATTATCAGGACCATGGTTTACCGGAATTAACAATGATTTTGAAAAGAAACCAATTGGTGTTCGTTTAACCGAACTTGCAGGTAAAAAAGGAGCTATTCGTTTCCGTGTTGTTACAGATGATTATAATGACGGATTTTTAGGAGCATTTATTGATAATATTCATGTAGATGAGGCACCATATGATTTAGTGCTTTTAGCTGCAAGTTTAGATGCCGGCGACTGTAAAATTGACAATCATAATGCAGCAATAACAACTAAAATCATCAATAATTTTGCAACAAAAGCAGAGCAGGTTAATATTGCCGTAGAAATTCTTGATAATTTACAAAACGAAGTGTATTCAAAAACAGAAAAAGTATCCTTAGCGTTTACCAAATTTAGAGATACCATAACATATTCAATTCCGAATATTGATTTAAAAAGTATCGGTGAGAATACCATTAAAGTTTGTGTTTTTCCTGATAATATGACTCAGGATGTAAGACCAGAAGATAATACAGCTGCTTTTAGTTACGATAATTGGAACAATGAAGACATGAAAATATCTGTGCTTCCTTATCTAATGGATTTTGAAGATGCGAGTGGATATAAAGGATGGAGAACTTCTGAAAACAAAGGAGCAACAGGCTGGAAACACGGAACAGATTTAGATTTAAGATCTCCAAGTTTTTACTTAACACCACATACACAGTTTATGGCGAGTAACGATGATATTTGTAGTTGTGATTCTTCAAATGATATGTTAACGTCTCCTGTGTTAGATTTAAGCAATTATAAAGAAGCGCACTTAACATTTGATGGCTTTGGAGATGGAGCAGGACTTTCAGACGGATATGTAAAAGTAAGTACAGATGGTGGTAAAACCTGGGATACCGTTTTTAAAATGTACTATATCAATAATTGGATCGAATATCACGTAGATTTAACTCCGTATGCAGGAAAATCTTGTGTTCTTGTAGCATTCCTTCATGATGATAATGGTTTATATGGTGATGGTTTTGCGGTAGATAATATTAAGATTACAGAAAAATCAGAATATTTACAGTTATCTGATTTAGTTGTACCTGAAATTATTTATGAAGATGCGCCTTCGCACGAATTTTTTATAGGGGCAAGAAATGTATTTTATAAAAAAGTAGAAAAAGCTACTATAGAATATCAAATTACACAAAATGGTAAAGCTGTGGGTGAGCCAGTTGTGCTAGAAAGAAATGATCAGATATTGCAATATCAGACCATTGTTTACACACTCGATGGTATTCCGCAATTGCCAGTAGGAAATTATGATGTTACTGTAAAAATAATAACAAACGGTCAGTCAAAAGATCAGGCGGCTACACTTACAAAATCTTTTCAGGTTGTAGCTAAGGCACCACAATTAGATGTTGAAAATTTTTCAACTATAGCTCCCGGTTCAATATTTGGATCAAACGGATATGTTTCCAATCAAAGTGATGATAATTACCCTTGGAAAGCTGTTCCTAAACCGGATAATACAAACCTGACGCTGCCTAAAAAAGATCATACAGGAGATTCTTCGGCAACCATGCTTTACAATCAGCTGGAATATTATGCTATTAACGGAGAACTAGTTTCGCCAATGTATAAGTTATCTGAAAATGCTACTTCTTTAGAATTTTACTATGGAATACAATGTAATTACATGAGTTCATTCAGCATAGATATTAAAACACAGGGAGGTGAATGGACTGAATTATGGAAAGATGCTAAACAAGGAGATTATTCAGATACTGAATGGAAAAAAGGAGCAGTAAACTTAACTAAATATGCAGGGAAATCTGTAATGCTGCGACTTAGACATGCTAAAGAAGGCGGTTATTCGTATATGGTTTTAGATGATTTAAAAATTATCAGTGATCCTGTTTTAGATGTATCAGTACAAATCCTATCTCCAAAAGATATATGCGGCGGTTCTGAATTTAAGGTGAAACTGACTAATGAAGGACAAATTGCGATTCCGGCAAATAGTATTCAGTTAGATTTAGAATACATCAATACAGATGAAACAATTTCAGAAGCTGTGGAAGCAGGAATTCCGGTAGGCGAAAGCATAGAATATATTGTAAAGAAACAGCCTAAACTTGATACAAACGGAGACTCCCATGTGTTTAATGTGAGCGCGAAACTGGAAAATGATGATATAGCACAAAACAATGAAATACAGAACTATATCTACCAGGGAACAACATCAGATTTTAAAATATTCGACAAACCGTTTATTCATGGATATGCGGGCAAAAGCTTATACATTGATGCACAGACTAATTTTAATGCCGATAAATTAAAAGTTGCTTCATACAAATGGAGTACAGGCGAAGTTACGAATGGTATTGAAATAAATAAGGCTGGAGATTACTCGGTAACCATAACAACCAAAAACGGATGTACACTTACAGAAAAGATTACAGCAACATTTGATACTTTCGAATCTGAATTGGTAAGCGGAGCTGTCTGCGGTCCAGAAGTGGTTTTAAATCCTGGAAACTACCAGTCTTACGAATGGTTTGATGGTTCAACAGAGCCAACTTACAAAACAACAGAAAGTGGTGATTATTTTGTAACCGTTTATAATGAAAACGGAATAGGGAAAACGTTTAGTACTACTATATCAATTCTTGAAAACAACATTGTTCCGGAAATTATAGCGGCAGGAGATAAAAAGTTGACAGCTTCAGTAGACGCAGCATCTTATCAATGGTACTTGAACGACAGACCTATACCAAATGCAACAGAGAAATCTATCATTACAATTTGGGAAGGAGTTTACAGTCTGCAAGTGACTAATACTAATGGATGTAACAATATTTCTGCACCATTTGATTCAAAAGGAATGCTTCTTGGGAAAATTACAAATGCCTTTAGAATATTCCCAAATCCAGCTGTGGATAATGTAAACATCTTCCTTGCAGACAAAGTGGAAGGAGAGGTGCAAATGAAAATTTATGCTATGGACGGTCAGGCAGTTTGGAATAAGACGTATTCAGCTATGCCATCAAACATAAGTGTGAGCACTTTAAGTCCGGGAGTTTATGTTTTAGACTGCAGTATACAAAACAAAAAATATACAGCCAAACTGATTAAAAACTAGCAAAATTAGAGATAGAAACGGCAGCTCTTTTTTTTGAGAGCTGCCATTCTTAAAACAAAAATGATATGAAAAAATATATACTAATGTGCTGTACATTGTTTTTTGGTATGACAATTACGGCTCAAACAGAAAAAGTAAAAGTAGGGGTCAAAGCAGGTTTAAATTTGGCTGCTCTTACTTTTGATGAAAGCGAATTAAACTCATCTAATAAAACGGGTTTTACAGCCGGAGTTATGATCGAAGTTCCTTTGGCCAAAAACTTTTCGCTTCAACCGGAATTATTATACAGCCAGCAAGGAACAAAAATTTCTTTTTCGGATCCGGATGTAACTAATTCGCAATTTAAAAGCACCATAGATTTGAACTACTTAAACATTCCTGTAATGTTGAAATATTATGTAGTTAAAGGATTAAGCATACAAGCCGGTCCTCAAATAGGAATTCTTTTAAAAGCTAATAATAAATATCAGGATAATTTTTTAGGCTATGAAAATAAGGAGACTTTAAATCTAAAAGAATATTCAACAGGAATAGATACTTCAGTAAACTTTGGATTAGGTTATCAGTTTAAAGATAAATTCTATACAGACTTACGATACAATGTTTCGTATTCAAATGTTTTTAAAGAAGGAGATGCCAATCATTTCATTAATAACGATATGAAGAACAGAGTTTTTCAAATAACAATAGGTTACTTTTTTAAATAGAATGAGTTAGTAAAAAGGGTACTTAACTAGTACCAATAAAAAAAGCCTGTAAACTTAATGTTTACAGGCTTTTTTGTGGAGTCGCCGGGAATCGAACCCGGGTCCAAACAAGCAACTAAAGAGCTTTCTACACGCTTATTTCCTGATTAGATTTTCGATGTTAAGCTAGGCCAGAAACAGCCACCGAACACTTATCTTCTTAATTTTCGAAATCCACCCGAAGCTCATGGAAATCTAGGTTTATTTTTACGGTTCTCCTTGACGGAACGCCACAAACCAAGGCTTTCCAGGAGAATCCAGCTTCTCTACCTTGTAGAGACGTGGCGCAATCTTACTATGATTCGGATTATGCAGCTAAAGCGTAATTATTTTCGCCGTGTAAAAGTGTGAGATCTTATATTTACGAGCAAGGTCTCAATGCTCGACGTGCTTACTGTTCAATTCGACTTGCTGTCAAAACCAGTCGACCCCAAAAATGAGTCTGCAAATTTATACTATTTGAAATTACTTTCTATTAAAATTTTCAGAAAAATTCGAAAGTCAAAATTCGAAAGTTGTAAAGTTTTTAAAGTCACATGCTTGATTACGATTGTTTCTTTTTATTTAACGCAATTGGTGTCCTTAAAAACAACAAAGTCAATATTGGCAGCAATTTTAAGACTTTACAACTTTCGACTTAATGACTATTTTATTCTTCGTCTTTAAAGTTAAAAGGATAATCTCCAAAAATTGGAGCCAGTTTGCGCACTGCATAAGTGTTTCTGGTCATTTTATTAGATAAAGCAATTATCGTAACATGTTCTTTCATTAAAGTAATGTAAGATGAGGTATTACCATGCCACCAGCCATTATGGAAATAAAAATTTTGTCCTGTTTCCCAGTTAATCATTCTAATTCCTAAACCGTAATTCTTCGTTCCTTTACGTTCGTTGCTGTAACCCGTATAAACCTGTTTTAGCAATTCAGGTTTTAAAAAGTCTGGCGAATTTCTGGCTCTGTCAAATTTTAATAGATCTCGTGCAGTCGAAAAGATATTTTTATCTCCATAAACATTATCTAAATAGTCAAATCCTATTTCTACACCATTTCCTTTGTAGGATGGAACGATCTTTTTTCTGTCTTTATCATCGTCAAAAACATAAGTATGCGTCATAGCTAATGGTTTAAAAATCATTTCTGACATTGCTTCTTTATAGGTCAAACCTGTAATTTTTTCTATAATAAGAGCCAGCATAGCATAGTTGGTATTGCAATAACTGAAGCGTGTTCCGGTTTTTGACTCCAGACCAATATCTTTTGTTGCCAGAATATCCAGGATATCTTTATTTGTAAGCTGATTATGTCTGTCCCAAATAGATTTATCTCTATCTGTAAAATACGCATAATTACGCATTCCGGTACGATGGCTTAGCAGCATTCTGATCGTGCAGTCTTCGTATGGAAAGGTTTTTAATATTGTATTTACTTTTTGGTCCAGATCAATTTTGCCGGCATTAACCAATTTTAAAATAGCTGTAGCGGTCAAAACTTTACTCACAGAAGCAATTTGTACTGGTGTATCTGCAGTTATTTTTGTCCCTTCATTTTTATTGGCAAAACCATTATATCTTTCAAAAATAATCTGTCCGTTTCGAGCTACCAAAAAGCTCCCGTTCATGGTGTTATTTGGCCAGTTTTTATTGTAAAAATGATTAATTCTGCCTGTAACCGAATTTTTATAGGCCTGTGAAATTTTTGGTTCAGGGCCTAACGGTTTCATTTTAGGTAAAGTATCTTCGACTATTGGAGTATTGGCTGTTTGTGTGTTTTTGTCTTTACCGCAAGAACTTAAAACAAGTACAGTGAAAAGTATTTGTGGTATCTTTGTTTTTTTAAGGAAAATCATTTGCATCGTTCTTTAAAAACAAATATATTGAATTCAATTTTGTTGTTTTCTCATTTTAAGGCTTTAAAAAGGCATGTTTTTAACATTTTGTTAACAGCTGTTTTTTTTAGTAGTTTGTTTTTCAGCTGGTAACGGTTTTTAAACATTCTAAATAGTAATTTGAAAAGAAAATTTTAACTAAATTTGTTATATTTGAAACAAATACGATGTAAAAAGTTATATTATTGAATATTAAAAAACGATTTAAATGAAATTTGGAATTATAAAAGAAAGAAAAAACCCGCCGGACAGAAGAGTTGTATTTTCTCCAAATGAATTGACAAAACTAAAGCAGCTTTATCATGATGCAGTTGTTGAAGTAGAGAGTTCTGATATTAGGATTTTTTCGGACTCAGAATATAAAAATATGGGAATAACGGTTAAGGATGACGTTTCTGACTGTGATGTCTTATTTGGTGTAAAAGAAGTTCCGGTTGAAAATTTAATTCCAAATAAAGCTTATTTCTTTTTTTCGCATACCATTAAAAAACAACCTCATAATAGAAAGTTACTACAGGCGATTTTAGAAAAAAATATCGATTTATACGATCATGAAACTATCGTAGACGAATTAGATCGCCGTTTAATTGGGTTTGGAAAATATGCCGGAATGGTTGGTGTTTATAACGGAATTCGTGCTTTTGGAATAAAATTCGAATTGTTTAAACTTCCAAAAGCTGAAACTCTTGCCGGAAAAGAAGCTTTAATTATGCATTTAAAACGCATTACAATGCCTGCTTTAAAGTTTGTAATTACCGGAACCGGAAAGGTGGGGAGCGGGGCAAAAGAAATTCTGGACGCTATTAAAGTAAAAGAAATCACAGTAGATAATTATCTGACTAAAAAATACGCGCAGGCAGTTTATGTTCAGTTAGATGTTTTGGAATATAACAAACGTATTGACGGTCAGGTTTTAGATTTTAAAGATTTCGTAAATCATCCGGAAGAATACACATCAGATTTTGAAAGATTTACTAAAGTATCAGATATTTATTTTGCAGGTCATTTTCACGCCAGCAAAGCACCTATGATTTTAACGAGAGAAATGTTAAATGCAAGCGATTGTAAACTGAAAGTTGTAGCCGATATTTCCTGCGATGTCGGAGGGCCGATTGCCTGTACCGTGCGTTCTTCTACAATTGCAGAGCCTATTTACGGTTATTTTCCGTTAGAAGACAGAGAGGTAGATGTGTTTCATCCTGCTTCCGTTGCGGTTATGGCAGTTGATAATCTTCCGTGCGAAATTCCTAAAGATGCCAGCGAGGGATTTGGAGAACAATTTATGGAACATGTTATTCCGGCTTTTTTCAATGGAGATAAAGACGGAATTTTAAAACGTGCCAAAATTACAGAAAACGGAAAGCTAACTGAGAGGTTTAGTTATTTGCAGGACTATGTAGATAATGATTAATTGTTAATTGTTAATTATAAAGTGAAAAGCCTGAAATTGATATTTCAGGCTTTTGTTTTTTGTCTCCGTGAGCGATCCCGAGGGTTCGGGAGAAGGTCTTTATAAATAAGAAGACTTCTCCCGAACCCTCGGGATCGCTCAGTCTGACAATGCATAATTTTTTACCTGAATAATGATCATTAACAATTCACCATTCATAATTAACAATTTAAAATTAAACCATCTCTTCCGGTTTCACCCAGGCATCAAAATCTTCTGGGGTTACATAGCCCAGGCGAACTGCTTCTTCCTTAAGAGTTGTTCCGTTTTTATGGGCTGTTTGCGCAATTTCTGCAGCTTTGTAATAACCTATTTTGGTGTTTAAAGCGGTAACCAGCATAAGTGAATTGTCTACTAATTCTTTGATTCGTTTATGGTTTGGTTCGATTCCCTGAGCGCAGTGTTCGTCAAATGAAACGCAGGCATCTCCTAATAAACGTGCTGACTGCAGAAAGTTGGCTGCCATAACCGGCTTAAAAACATTCAATTCGTAATGTCCCTGCATACCGCCAACAGCAATTGCCATATCATTTCCTATCACCTGAGCGCAAACCATTGTTAAAGCTTCGCATTGTGTTGGATTTACTTTACCAGGCATAATGGAAGATCCCGGTTCATTTTCCGGAATGTGGATTTCTCCAATTCCTGATCGCGGACCAGATGCCAACATTCTAACATCGTTGGCTATTTTATTTAATGAAACGGCCAATTGTTTTAAAGCTCCGTGTGTTTCTACAATTGCATCATGGGCGGCTAAAGCTTCAAATTTATTTTCTGCAGTTACAAATGGGTGATTGGTGAATTTTGCAATATATTCGGCAACTTTTACATCATAACCTTTTGGAGTATTTAATCCGGTTCCAACAGCAGTTCCTCCCAAAGCAATTTCAGATAAATGGGCCAGCGTGTTTTTTAGTGCTTTTAAGCCAAAAGCCAATTGGGCTGCATAACCAGAAATTTCTTGTCCAAGAGTTAAAGGTGTTGCATCCATTAAATGTGTACGGCCAATTTTTACAACGTTTTTAAATTCAGCCGCTTTTTTAACTAACGTGGTATGAAGTTTTTCAACTCCCGGAATTGTAGTTTCAACAATCATTTTATAAGCTGCAATATGCATTCCGGTTGGGAAAGTATCATTTGATGACTGCGATTTGTTTACATCATCATTTGCTTTTATAAATTGGTCGCCTTCGCCAATTTCAAAACCTTTTAAAACCTGTGCACGATTGGCAATTACTTCATTCACGTTCATGTTACTCTGCGTGCCTGAACCAGTCTGCCAGATTACAAGAGGGAATTGGTCGTCTAGTTTTCCTTCCAGGATTTCATCGCATACAGCAGCAATTGCATCTCTTTTTTCGATTGGTAAAACGCCCAGATCGTAATTTGCATAAGCGGCCGCTTTTTTTAGATAAGCAAAACCTTCTATAATTTCCTGCGGCATCGACCCCGAATTTCCAATTTTAAAATTATTTCGAGAACGTTCTGTTTGTGCACCCCAATATTTATCGGCTGGGACCTGAACTTCGCCCATGGTGTCTTTTTCTATTCTGTATTTCATTTTGTTGTAAATATGTTGTTTGTAAAATGTAAAATGTTATTTGTGAGATGTGAAATGTTGCTTGTGAGATGTGAAATGTTTTGTTTTATTGCTGTTTCTTTTGAAAAAGGGTGCCATAGCCCTGATGGAAGCGGCATCCTTTTGTGGCGGGGTTCGCCGCAAAAGATATAGTGGACAGCAGGTTCCGGCTCCTGAAAATACTCATGTTCTTCTACTTTAGATAGTTGAATAATATTAGCGAAAATGCCCTTATTTAAAATGAGTATAAATATACGTATAAATGTTATTTCATGAAAATTGATTTAGATTTTATTGCTGAGGAAAAATATATAACCTACATTTGTCGTAACATTCAAAAATTCCGGAAAACATGTTTGAATTTTCACAGTACTTAGGCTTTTTACTTTTCTTAACCATACTAACTATAGGGTTTTGGTTAATGTTTTTCTTAGTTGGTTTCGTATCTTATTGGGTTACGGGAGCTAGCTGGGAAATGTTCAAAGAAAAGAGAGCTAAAAAAAGACAAGAAGAACAATCAGTTAAATATTAATTGATTTCATAAAAAAGGACCCGTGAAAACGAGTCCTTTTTTTTATTAAATTTCAAATACAAAAAATCCCAAATTCCAATGAGAGTTAATCAATTGGAATTTGGGATTTTTAGTATTGGAATTAACTTAGTTTATCCAGGGAATTCTCCGCCGCCATCACCACCGCCATCATTTTTAGGCTGTGCGTTTCTGTCTCTTTCACTTTTAGGTTTGTTGAAACGATACGTAAATGATAAATTAAATTGACGTCTGCGGAACTGCATTTCGCTGTATGCTTTTTGACTTTCATGCGTCACATCATTTTCCAGATAAGTGTAGGATTTCATGATACGTGAGTTGAAAATATCGCTGATATTGAATGCAATTGTTGCTTTGTCTTTTAAAACATCTTTACTAAAAGCTGTATTCATACCAAACTGACCTAAGTTTTTACCCTGAGCCGTTTTTTGTTCGCCATTGTAAACAGCACTTAACTGCCAGTCTATTTTGTATGGTAATGTTAATTTTGAGTTGATTCTGGCAAACCATGTATTGGCTTGATTATCCAGATTTTGTACAACCGTATTTCCTTTAGTATCTACATAAGTGTTTTCTCCGGTAGATTTTACGTTGTAAAAATTGAAGTTACTGTTAATTCTCCATATTTTGAATGGTGTATAATTCAGCGTAAACTCAAAACCAAATTTTTGTTCTCTCCCTAAGTTAATTGGACGGCTTAAAATAACCGGAATTCCTTCCACTGGATTTTCCGGAGTGGGAGTTACCACCTCGCCATCAGAATTTACAACGTCGCCTGTAGGAGTTCTTACGAAACTGAAAACGTCTTTTGTGTTTTCGAAATATGCCGAAGTATTAAAGGTTAATTTGTCCCAGCGTTTGATGTATCCAATATCGTATTTGTCTGTTAAAGATGGATCTAAATCAGGATTTCCCTGAAAGATATTAACATTACTGGAGTAATTCGTAGCAGGATTCATGAAACGTCCTCTAGGTCTTGATAAACGCTTACTGTAACTTGCTGTAAAGTTGCTTTGATCTGAAATTTCGTAACTAACAAAGGCACTTGGAAATAAGTTGTTGTACTTTTTAGTGTTGAAAACGCCAGTGTCTAATAGATTTACCTGTATGTTAGTGTCTTCCCAGCGCAAACCAAATAAATAAGAGAACTTACTAACTTTGAAACCGTATTGCGAGTAAATTGCGTTTATGTTTTCCTTGTATTCTAATGTATTTGATAATTTTGGATCTGGTTTACCTTGATTGTCGGTTATTACATATTCGTTGTTCAAGTCGCCAAAACTTCCTTTATATCCGGCTTCAAACTGGCTTCCTTCGCCTAATGGCAATACATAATCGGCTTGTAATTGTATTTGTTTCTGAACCTGATCGTTCAGTGTGCTATTGAAATTTGGTGATGCTGTAATGAAACTATTACTATCGTCTGTATTTCTTGAAATCGATAAATCGGCGGTAAGTTTATGTCCTTTATCGTTGAAATTTTTGATTAAGTTTGAAGTATATTCTACGTTTTCGCTTGAGGTTTCCCCGTCATTTAATCGGTATGAATTACCTGTAAAATCATGTGCTGCGCCAAAATTGCTATACGTGATAAAGTCTCTGGTATCGCCGGAACTCTTTTGATAATTGATGGCATTTGTCCAGAATGTATTTGGAGCAACAGTCCATTCTATTCCCGCTCTTCCGTTAAATCCATCAGAAGTTCTTTTAGTATCACGATCTTCGTCAAGAAATCCTTTTGGAGTTCCGTTAGCATTTAAATAAGATGTATTGGTTAAACCTGCACCTTCGCTTGTTCTGCGGTTGTAGCCCAGAGTAGTAAAATAGTTTAATTTCTCTGTTTTGTAATTTAAATTACCGCTTAAACCATACGCTTCAGGAAGTCCTCCCGAAGCAATAAAAGTTCCGTTTAAACCTTGATTTTTTCCTTTTTTAAGAATGATGTTGATGATTCCTGATCCACCTTCGGCATCATAACGTGCTGATGGATTGGTAATAACTTCTACTTTATCAATGGCATCTGCCGGAAGCTGACGCAAAGCTTCGGCAACATTTATCGCGTTTGAAGGCCTTCCGTCAATTAAAATTCGAATATTATCACTTCCTCTTAAACTTACATTTCCTTCGGTATCAACAGAAACAGAAGGTACATTGTCTAAAACATCGCTTACCGTTCCTCCTTTTACCATCATGTCCTGACCAACATTATAAACCTTTTTGTCAAGTTTAATTTCTACTGATGATTTTTCGGCACGAACCACAACTTCATTTAATTGAGCAGCATCTTCAGATAAATTTACATTACCTAAGTTGGTATCGCCCTGAATACTTTTCTGTTTAATTTCTGTAGATTTAAACGAAATGAATTCTACTTTTATATCGTAAGTTCCCGGAGCAACAGCGACTTCAAATTCACCTTTAGGGTTGGTTATTCCCCCGGCAATAACTTTTGTGTCATTTGGAGCCATGATTGAAATAGTAGCATATTCAAGTGGCTGCCTGCTTACTTTTTCAAAAACTTTTCCGGTAACCTTGACCTTGTTTTTTGCAGGTGGTCCCTGTTGTGCATAGGTGTAAAAGCCTGTGAAAAATAGCACAAGCATTACAGCAAAATTGATTTGTTTCATTTTTTTTTCTGGTTTCTTTTCTTCTTAGACGGCAAATGTAGCTTTTGGTTTAAAGAGAAAGATCACAAAAAAATGTTAACAGTTTATTTTAGAATCAATCTAAAAAAGAAGCTACTTTGTCTAAATCTCTTCCAATAATGGCTTTCCCGTCTTTTATTACGATAGGTCTTTCGATTAAAATAGGATTATCGACCATTGCCTGAATTGTTTCATCATCAGTTAGATTTTTTCCTTTGTAATTTTCTATCCAGATTTTTTCTTTGGTTCTGATTAATTCAATAGGTTTTAAATCTAATTTTTTTAGAAGTTCTTTTAAGTCGTCGAAACGTGGAGTTTCGGTTAAGTATGGAATAATTTCATACTCTTCTTTAGTTTGTTCAACAAAAGCCAGACAGTTTCTCGATTTTCCGCAGCGCGGATTATGGTAAATTTGTATCATTTTCTTATATTTAGAGTCTGCTAAAATAGATTTCTTTAAAAAGAGGAGCTTAAGCAATAACAAAAATAGGATTTACTATTAAAATAAAATCTCATTTTAAAACTTTAATTATATGTTTTTAGAACAAGGAGTTAAACCCGAAAATAAATTTTGGAAATATCTTATAGGATCAGTTTTTATCATTACAGCGTCATTTATAGGTCAGATTCCTTTTTCAGCAGCAGTTCTATTAAAAAGTTTCAAGGATAAAAAAGGTTTCCCAACGAATGAGGATGTGGCTTTAAAAATCTTCGAACCCAATCTGACTTTGTTTTTAGTTATGATTTCGTTTGTATTTGCTTTTGCCGGTATTTATTTTGTGGTCAAATACCTGCATCATCAGACCTTGTTGTCTGTGACTGCCTCACGGCCAAAAGTAGATTGGAAACGAGTGACTTTTTCTTTTTTGATATGGTCTGTTTTCTCTATCATTAGCTTTTTTGTTCTTTATTTTCAGTCGCCGGAAGAATTTGTCTGGAATTTTAAATTAATTCCGTTTTTGATTTTGGTTCTGATTGGAACTATTTTAATTCCTATTCAAACCAGTACCGAAGAGTATGTTTTTAGAGGCTATTTAATGCAGGGTTTTGCCAATCTGGCTCATAATAAATGGTTTCCTTTAATGATGACTTCGCTGATATTTGGTTCAATGCATATTTTAAACCCTGAGGTAGAAAAAATGGGTTATATTATTATGGTTTATTATATAGGAACTGGTCTGTTTTTAGGAATAATAACATTAATGGATGATGGTATGGAACTGGCTCTGGGTTTTCATGCTGCTAACAATCTTATAGGAGCTTTATTAGTAACTTCGGATTGGTCTGTTTTTCAGACACATTCTATTTTTAAAGATATGTCAGAGCCTTCTGCTGGCTTTGATGTTATTTTACCGGTTGTAATCGTGTATCCAATTTTGCTTTTCATCTTTAGTAAAAAATACAATTGGACAAATTGGAAAGAAAAGTTAACCGGTACAATTGAGGAAAAAAATAAAGAAACAGCAGAATTTTTAAACTTAAACTAAATTTATTATGTCAAACTTAACTCATAAAAATGTACATAACTATTTTAAACTCGATGGCTATCATCTAAATGCTGCAGATTTATGCCGTATTGGATATAGTTTTATTAAAGAAGGTGATGCCTACGAAAGGGCAATTGGAGAATTTTTTCTGGATTGGTTCGATCATAAAGATTATATCGAAATGACGACTTCTGGAACTACAGGACTGCCTAAACTCGTAAGGTTAGAAAAGCAGGCTATGATTCAATCTGCATTGGCAACGGGAGATTTCTTCGGATTAGAACCGGGAAATAAGGCTTTATTGTGTCTTCCAACACAGTTTATAGCCGGAAAAATGATGCTTGTTCGCAGTTTGATTTTGGGTCTGGAGCTTGATGTCGTTATCCCGAGTACAGAACCTTTGGCTTACAATAATAAGAAATACGATTTTGTGGCAATGGTACCATTGCAGGTACAAAATTCGATTGAAAAACTGGGGAATATAAAAAAGCTAATCATAGGCGGTGCAAAAATTGACAGTGCTCTTGAGGAAAAACTTTTACCATTGAAAACAGAGATTTACGAAACCTATGGAATGACAGAAACGATAACGCATATCGCGGCTAAAAAAGTAGGTGAGAGTGCTTTTTCGATTCTGCCAAATGTAAAAATTGAAAAGGACGATCGAGGGTGCTTGGTGATTCGTGTAGCTTCGATTTCTGATGAGCCAATTGTGACTAATGATCTAGTTGATTTGGTAAGTGATGATCAGTTTGTTTTTCTGGGAAGAATTGATAATGTGATTAATAGTGGAGGAGTAAAGTTGATTCCGGAACAGATTGAAGCTAAATTAACTGACAGGATTTCTAATCGATTTTTTGTAACGGGAGTTCCTGATACTGTTTTAGGAGAAAAATTAATCTTAGTAATTGAAGGAGAAAAATATGATTTTTCAGCAGATTTTTTTGATGTTTTAGGAAAATTTGAAAAACCTAAAGAAGTTGTATTTGTTCCGAAATTCAAAGAAAATGCAAATGGAAAATTACTCCGCAAGTCTAGTTTGAAAGTATAAATATTTTGGTTTTTAAATTATAAAAATGCTTAAAAAAAATAAATCCCAAATTCCAAGTTTTAAAATTGGAATTTGGGATTTAAAATATTGGATTTATTTTTATTTTTTTCTTTCCAAAAGAGCCATATAAAATACGTCAAATCCAGATTCTGATGCCAATAGTTTACGATCTTCTACAAAAGTAAATTGTTGTCCGATTTCTGTTTTTAAGAATTTTTGAACTTGTTCCTGGTTTTCTGATGGCAAAACAGAACAAGTTGCGTAAACTAACTTTCCGCCTGGTTTTACAATTTTAGAATAACTTTCTAAAACTTCACTTTGAACTTTACGAATGTTATCGATAAATTCAGGTTGTAATTTCCATTTAGAATCAGGATTTCTTTTTAAAACTCCTAATCCGCTGCAAGGTGCGTCAATTAAAACACGGTCTGCTTTTTCATGCAGTTTTTTGATCACTTTTGTAGTGTCAATAATACGGTATTCAATATTAAAAGCACCGTTTCTTTTAGCTCTTAATTTTAATTGTTTCAATTTACTTTCGTACAAATCCATTGCAATCAATTGCCCTTTGTTTTCCATTAAAGAAGCAATATGCAATGTTTTGCCACCTGCTCCTGCGCAGGTATCTACAACGCGCATTCCGGGCTTAACATCAAGGAAACCGGCAACTAATTGTGAGTTGGCATCCTGAACTTCAAAAAGTCCTTGTTTAAAAGCATCTGTTAAAAATACATTCGCTCTTTCTTTTAAAACCAAAGCTTCTGGCTGGTCTTTTAAATATTCTGTTTCAATATTTAAATCCATCAAAGTGTTTCTCAGGTTTTCTTTAGTTCCTTTAAGGGTATTGGTTCTCAAAATAACTTTGGCAGGCTGATTTTGAGCAGCGATTTCTTTTGCCCAAACTTTTTCTCCAAGTTCTTTTGCGCCTAATTCGTCCATCCAGTCCGGAATAGATTCTTTTAAAGCTCTCACTTTTGAAAGCTCATCAAAACGGCCTTTAATTTTTCTTTCAGGAGTTCCTTCCAATTGTCTCCAATCCGGAATTGGATATCCTCTTAAAACTGCCCAAACTGCGAACATTCTCCAAAGGTTATCTCTGTCGTAAGGTTCTTTTACTTCGGCAATTTCTGCGTATAATCGTTTCCAGCGAACAATTTCGTATATCGTTTCAGCAACAAACTTCCTGTCAGAACTTCCCCAACGTTTGTCTTTTTTTAATGCTCTGGCTACCACTTTGTCTGCATATTCTCCTTCATTGAAAATTGCGTTCAAAGAATCGATGGTAGTATAAACTAAATTTCTGTGTAATCTCATTTCTAATATTTGAGGTGCAAAGGTACTATTAATTGATTGAAAGTTAAATTTTTAATTTAGATTGTTGTTTAGCTTTCTTTTAAAAGAAAAAAAAACACTCTGATAAAATTTTAAAAGAGTGTTTTTAATAGATTTCTGCGAGCAGTTTTATTTTGTAATTCTTGTTAATCCAATATTTTCCGGAGCGTGAAGCACCATTGGGAATTTCTCTATTTTTACTGAACTGCTGTCTAGACCAAAAGCTCTTTCTTCAGACAAACTCAGTTTTTTAATGAAGAAGTAAGAGTTCATGATGATATTTTCGTGCCATCTTAAATCATTATCATTCGATAGGAATTTCTCCGACAATACAAATTTAAAGTCTCCAATAATATTGTTTTTGTTCAAAGATTCGTAACGGCTGGTAATATCCACTTCACCTCGTTTCACCATGTCGCGAATAACTTCTCTAAACATCAAATTGATTTTTGTAGGTTCTCTAAATCCTAAATTAAAATCGATTCTGTAAATATCGTCTTTCGCAATTTCGGTAACTTTATATTGCGTTTTATAAGGTTCGGTCAAAATATTTACGTGTACAAACCAATAAATATCGGCTCTTTTTGGACGTTTTTGCAGGATCGAGTAAATTACTTTTTCCTCTAATTCGTCAACACGATTCGCATTGGTCATATAAACTAAATGCGTAGCATATTTCGGAATAGATAAGTCTTCACTCAACTCGGTTAACACCTTTTTATAATCGTCAATTTTGATGATTTTAGTATAGCTTTTGTTGATTTTCTTAGCTAAATACCAAATAGTCATGATTGAGATAAGAAGTATCGCAATGATTAATGTTACATAACCGCCTTCGGCAAATTTGGTGATGTTGGCAATAAGGAAGCTAAATTCGATCAATAAATAAATAGTGATAAGCGGTACCATGAAGTACAGTTTAACACGTTTCATTATCAAATAATAATTCAGCAAAATGGTTGTCATGATCATACACAATATAATGGCAAGACCATAAGCATGTTCCATATTTCCTGATTTTTCGAAGTGCAAAACAATCCCAACACAACCAAAAAACAATAACCAGTTAATAGATGGGATATACAGTTGTCCTTTAACTTCTGTAGGATATTTGATTTTTACTTTAGGCCAGAAATTCAAACGCATAGCTTCATTTATCAAAGTAAATGATCCGCTGATAAGTGCTTGTGAAGCGATTACGGCTGCTAAAGTAGCTACTACAATTCCGAATGGTAAAAACCAATGCGGCATAATAAGGTAAAATGGATTTCCGTTTTCTCCACCTAATTGTTGTAATGTGCTTCCTTCGTGGTGAATTAAATAAGCAGCCTGACCAAAGTAGTTTAATACTAAAGTTGTTTTTACAAAAATCCAGCTGATTCTAATATTTTTTCGTCCGCAGTGTCCCATGTCTGAGTACAAAGCTTCGGCTCCGGTTGTACATAAAAATACAAATCCAAGAACAAAGAAACCATCAGGATGAATAGATAGCAGATGATAAGCGTAGTAAGGATTTATCGCTTTAATAACTTCCGGGAAGTTTATAATCTGAATAAAACCTAAGGTTCCTAACATGGCAAACCAAATCAGCATCATTGGGGCGAAAAACTTTCCAACTAATTTAGTTCCAAATTGTTGTATGGTAAATAAAATAAAAAGAATGGTAATAACAATGTAAACAATAGTCTGGGTCTGCATTGTTGGATAAAACGCCCTGATTCCTTCAACAGCTGATGAAATTGAAATTGGCGGTGTTATAATACCGTCAGCAAGTAATGCACTACCTCCAATGATGGCGGGTACAATAAGCCATTGAATTTTAGTTTTCTTGACTAATGCATATAATGCAAAAATACCACCTTCGCCATGATTATCTGCGCTTAAGGTTATAAGAACGTACTTTATTGTAGTTTGCAGTGTTAAAGTCCAAAATACACATGAAATACCTCCTAAAACAATATCGGCATTAATAGTATGGTCGCCAAGAATGGCTTTCATTACATATAATGGAGAAGTTCCAATGTCTCCGTAAATAATCCCTAATGTTATCAATAAACCCCCTATAGACAACTTACTATGTAAGTTTTTATGCGATGCGCTCATGTATATTTTTATAAAAGACGGTTGCAAATTTACTGTTTTAAAACAAATTAGCGGCAATTATAATTAAAAAGATAAAAAAAAGCACAATCCCCAAATTGTGCTTTTAATTTTTAATATAAATTGAAATATTCTTAACCTCTTCTTCCGCCTCCTCTAGAGCCTGAACTGCTTTCTCTTTGCGGTTGGCTGCCTCGGGATTCCTGACTTGCTCTTGGAGATTCAGAACGTTGTGTGTTTTGAGATCTCGATGCATTTGATCTGTTTTCAAAATTTCCTCTGTTTTCAGAGTAGCTTCTTGGAGCTTCTGTTCTTTGCACAGGAGCAGGTCTTGAAGAATTTGTTCTTGTTTCAGAGTAACTTCTCGGTGTTTCTGTTGTTTGAGAAGATGTTCTGTTTGTGTTATATCTGGTTTCTGAATTTACTCTTGGAGAAGAAGAATTAGAATTATTTCTTCCGTAATCTGTTCTTTGAGTATTTTCAGTTCTTGCAGGTGTGTTTACAACCCCGCTGTTGTTTCTATTTGTATTTGATGTACGATTTGTATTGTTGTAACTTCTGTTAGAGTTCCCTCTGTTATCTGTATAATTTCTGTTATCTGTAGAAACTCGTCCTGAATTTGATCTGTTAGAGTTGTAGGTATTTTGAGATCGGTTAGATTCTCTGCTTGCAATTCTTCTTTGATCCAGATCATATCTGTTGCTTACATTAGAATGTCTTTCTGAGAAACTATAGTTGGGTCTCATTCTTTCATAACCGTAAGAACGTCTTGTTTCGTATATAGCCGGAGCTCTATAGCTTCTTCTGGTGTTTACGTAATTATAGCTGTTGTGTACGTTAATGCATACATTTATATTGTTTCTATATCTGTAAACAGGGTAAGGTCTCCATGCGCTGTAATAAGTAGGGTAATATCCCCAGTACCAAGTTGAATAATAAGGTCTGTAGTTGGTAACCCAAAACGAAGTATAAATTACCGGAGCGACACTATAAACAGGCTCATAAATGTAGTTGTCACCGTATAAATAAGTGTTACCTACAACCTGAACGCTTACCTTATTGTAGTTGTCTCTTTCTACATCAATTGTTGCTACATCCTGATAAACATCACGGTCCAAAACAGCCTGTATGATGACCACGTGTGTTCTATCTTCTACAGATTCTATTACACGCAAATAATCTACCTGATCATCTCCGTTTAAGTCAAGGTTAGAGATTTGATATTTTGGATCGTTTAGACGTCTTTCAAAGTCCTGAAGATTTGAAGATTCGCCAAACATAGAAGCAACTGCTCTTAAATCTAAATTATCACTTATATCTGAGTTTTTTGCATAAACAGTAGTTTGATTTTGTGCGGCACAAGAACCAAAAACTAATGCTGTCATCGCTATTAAAAGTAATTTCGTTTTCATGATAAAATCATATTAAATTATTTGTACAATGAGATATCCAATTACTGTGCCATAAATTATTTCTAATGTGTTTGCTTTTGTAACTATCATGTTTTTAGGTAATTGTTGTTTTGTTGAATTGCACCTTGATTTTGATTGAACAAAAAAGATCTGAAAATTATTATTTTCTGAAAAAAAACTAAACATATTTGAGATGTTATAAATAATCGTATTTTAGCATTAAACAAATTTTAATTTATATGAAAAAACTGGTTTTATTTTGTGGTGTTTTTGTTTTGCTAATGTCTTTTACAACATTTAATTACGACACTAAAAAAGTATTTTACGGTGGTTTTACATCCATGACCGTAGATACTTTGTTTAAGGATAAAATTAGTATAAGAGCAATTTTAATTGATAAAAATAAGGTTTGGTACGGGGCAGATAATTCTCGTTTTGGGTATTATGATCTGGATAAAAAAGAAAAATTTGAAGAGCATATTTATCGTGATACGCTTAAATTAGAATTTAGAAGTATCGCTCAGACTTCTAAAGATATCTTTTTGCTTAGTGTAGCAAATCCGGCTTTGCTTTATTCGGTTTCAAAAAAAGACCACAAGTTTAAATTAGTTTATAAAGAAATTAATCCGAAAGTTTTTTATGACAGTATGCAGTTTTGGAATGATAAAGAAGGAATCGCAATTGGCGACCCTACGGAGGATACTTTTTCTGTAATTGTGACTCGCGACGGCGGCGAAACCTGGACAAAATTATTATCAGACAAACTTCCAACAAATGCGTCGGGTGAAGCTGCTTTTGCAGCAAGTAATACCAATATTGTTATAAAAGGAAATGATACCTGGCTGGTTTCCGGAGGTAAAAAAGCACGTGTTTTTTATTCTCCTGATAAAGCAAAAACATGGAAAGTTGTAGAAACACCAATTGTACAAGGGAAATCCATGACCGGGATTTTTACAGCAGATTTTTATGATGCCAAACATGGATTTATTGCCGGAGGAGATTATGATCTTCCAAACAAAAAATCAGATAATAAAGCCTTTACCAAAGATGGAGGAAAAACATGGGAATTAATAGGGCAGAATATGGGTTTTGGATACGCATCGTGTGTACAATATGTTCCGGGAGGAAATGGCCGTGAAATTATTTGTGTTGGATCCGAAGGAATACAATACTCTCAAAATGGAGGCGAAAACTGGACACAGCTGTCTACAGATTCAAAACTTTTTACAATTCGTTTTGTGAACAGAAATACGGCAATTGCTGCAGGACATAATAAAGTAGTACGCCTTAATTTTAAATAAAAAAATAAGAACCCTAAATAATAAAATAAGTATTATTATATAGGGTTCTTATCGCTGTTGTTTCTTATAATGGCAATTAATTTTTACCTGCTTTATCTCGATATTGTTTTAACAATTTTCGGTTAAAATCATCTTCTGATTTTTTAAGCTTTAGTATCTTTTTTGCAGGAAGCACCTTTTTTAGGTTTGTCATGAATTTTTCACGCAAAAGGTATAATTCTTTGTCTGTACTTTCTATTTGAGAAAGCAGTGTTACCGCTTCTTTTTCTGAAATCGAACTTAAATTATCATCATCCAGTTTACGTAAATACGTTTTCATTTTATCATGACGCAATTCAAATTGCTTGTCATCGTATGCATTGTAAATTGGCCAGAATTTTTCGGCTTCTGTCGAAGTAAGTTCAAGTTCTGTCGTTAAAAATGAAACTTTAAATGCTTTAACTTTTTCTCGTTTTTCATCATCTTTATCATTTTGGGCATAAAAGGATAAAGATGCTAAAAACAGAACTACCGTTAATATATTTTTGATTTTCATATTTGTATAATTTTGTTTTTATTCAGAAATTAAGTTTTCAATATTAGGATTTGCTGCTAAAATATCCTCTAAGGTTTCATCTTCCAGAGCAAGATTTTTGTTTAATTTGTCGATGTCTTTAGTGTCTAATTCTTTAATTAAATCATATTGATTTAAATTAGACTGATAAGTTAGATACGTTTCTAAAGTTGCCTCGTCTAATTCTTTTGATGCTTTGTAATAATGATTTGCTGTTGGAATCAGAAAAGCAATGAAAATTGCAGCCGCCGCAGCTATTGAAATAACTTTTTTACGTTTGTAAAGCGGTATTACTTTTACTTCCCTTTCTCTTTCATTGATCTGTTCTAAAACTTTTGCCGAAAAAGTATCAAAATAATGATCCGGGGTTTTAAATCCAGAGGCTGTTTTCGGTTCGTTTTCTAATTTAAATTCTTTCATAATGTCTATAAGATAATATTTGCTATAAAAGGTTTAATTTGATGTAACATATAATTCGATTTTTTTTACCGCATGATGGTAAGATGCTTTTAATGCGCCAACTGATGTTCCCAGAATTTCTGCGATTTCTTCGTATTTTAATTCTTCAAAATATTTCATCTTAAAAACCAGCTGTTGTTTTTCCGGCAGGGTAACGATTGCTTTTTGAAGTTTAATTTGAATTTCATCCCCGTCAAAATAAACGTCAGATTTCAAATTATCGATCGTTTTATTTTGTAAATCTTCAGAAGTTATACCTTTTAATTTTGCTTTCTGATTTAAAAAAGTCAAAGCTTCATTAGTTGCAATTCGGTACATCCAGGAAAAAAGCCTGCTTTCTCCTTTAAAGTTTTTTAAATACTGAAATACCTTAACGAAAGTATTCTGCAAAACATCATCTGCATCATCATGATTCAAAACAATATTTCGAATATGAGAATACAGTGGTCTTTGATAATCAGATATAAGTTTTTGAAACGCTGTGTTCTGCGTTTTAGGATCTAATAATTGTTGTATAAATTCCTTTTCGTCGATCAAACTTCTTGATTTATCAAACTTTATAATCAGTTAGAATGAAATTTATGCAAAAGGTTTAATCAACCTTAAAAAAAATTAAAATTCAGACTGTTCTTCTTCTGGTTTTTGGGCAGGAGTTGTTGTTGGTGCAGGTTTTGGTGCAGCAGGTTTGTGTACAGCAGGTTTTGGTGTCGTTTCTTCTGTATCTGTACTTGTGCTGACATCAGACGAGTAAACAGGAGCGGTAACTGCCGCAGGAACCACTTTTGGTTTAATAGGGAAATAAATTTCAGTGATCAATTTAGACGGACTTTTTACATCCAGTTTGCTTACTTCTAAAATTTCAAGATGCGACCAGCTTAGTTCTGGTGTTATTTTTTCTTTATTAATATAAGCTGTTGTTTTGGCAATAGCTTCACTAGTATGCGCGTAATCACCTTTTAAAGTTGTTTTTACAGCGTCAAAACCATTTAGTTTTCCTGATAAAATATCACTTCCTGAACTAATAGAGATTTCTTTGTTTATTGGAAGACAAATAGAGATTTTAGCCAATCCTTTTGTGGTATCGTAAGTGTGATAAATAATGAAAGGTTTTCCACTTGCGCTTAATCCGTTATTTTCGCTAAACTGAATAAGCTTTGGAATTACGATTCTCGCGTTTTTATTGATTTTCGGAATTTCACTTGTAAAAGTCTGTTTGATATAAGGAGTTTCCGTTTTCTTTACAACTCCATTTACTTGTACAGCATAAGTTTTGGTTTCGTAATCCAGGTTTTTGTCAATGTTTGCAAGGCTTTTTTCATAAATAGTTCCAATAACTTTGTCTGAACCGCCGTTTAATGCTGCGTAAACTTTAAATAAAAAACTCATTGTTCCTTTTGCTTTCCAGGTTACTTTGGTTTTTCCTGCCAAAGTATCTTTAAAAGTCCAGGTTACATCAGCTTCTGTGCCATTGTACTTCATTTTTTGTTCAATACTTTCTCCGTCTTTTGTTTTTACAGTTACTGCATTTCCGGTTTCTTCTTCGTTAGACCAGGAAAATGAACCTCCAATACCGGTAGTTTTATTAGGGAAAGTAAATTTGAATGTTGGATCTTCAACTGCCCAGGATTCAAAATCTTCGTAATTTCTAAAATCATTTACATAATTATAGACAGTTGCCTTTGGCGAATTGATTACTTTACTTCTTTCAACAGAAAAAATCCCTTTTTGGGTAGCAACAAAAACGGTAAGAGCAACTAAACTTAATAATAGTAAAAGGAATAAATATTTTAGAATCTTCATATTGGTGCAGGTTTTTCGTAAAGTTATAAATTTTATTGGGAGACTAAACTATAACTTAAAATAAAAAAATAGATTGTTATCTTTTTAAAAAGATTTTGATGACGAACAAAAGCGCTATAAAAAGCAGGAAAACCAATAATACTTTATAGTTTCCTTTATAAAAAACTTTATGGAGTGCGAGATCTTTGCGATAAGCGAAAATCATTACAATTACAAATGCAATAAAAAAACAGAGTCCGAATATTAATTGTCCTTGACTAAACATACTTAAAAATTATTTTTGACAAATTTAGAGAATTGTATACGATTTGTTGCTAATTTGCCATCTCATTTAATAGAATAAAAACATGAAGAAACAACTTGATGCGGTTACTGAATTTCATACTGCTTTTAAAATAGGCCACAGCCATACTCCAATTGCTGATTTGGGAGAAACTAAAAAACTGCTTCGTTATAATTTAATGAAAGAAGAAAATGAAGAATATCTTGAAGCGGTTCAAAATAATGATTTAGTCGAAATTGCTGACGCTCTTGGAGATATGATGTATATTTTATGCGGTACAATTATCGAACACGGGCTGCAGGATAAAATCGAAGCTGTTTTTGATGAAATCCAACGTAGTAATATGAGTAAGTTGGGCGAAGACGGTCAGCCGATTTACCGCGAAGACGGAAAAGTGATGAAAGGACCAAATTATTTTAAACCTGATTTCTCTAAACTTTTATAAAGATTAACCGCAAAGAGCGCTAAGTTTTTTTGCAGCTCTTGTGAAAATAACGCAAAGTTCGCAAAGCTTATCAATTCCAGCTTTGCGAACTTTGTGTGTATTTATTATTACTAATATTAAAAACCTTTACGCTCTTTGCGGTAAAATTGCTTTTGCATTTTAATATTCATAATAAAATAGAAAACCCGATAAACTTTAATTTATCGGGTTTGTTTTTATAATCAATTATGGATTATTGTACCTTAACAGTCCATCCGTAAGTATCTTCAGAAAGTTTATTTTGAAGACTTGTTAGTTTTTCTTTTAAGAAAGAAGCGTATGAGTTCTCAACAGGAGTCATCTCAAAGTATTCTCCTTTATATGAGAATCCTTTAATTACACTAATAACTGCCGCAGTTCCCGCTCCAAAAATTTCTTTTAAAGATCCGTTTTTCGCAGCTTCTACTAATTCTGAAACAATTACCGGACGAACTTCAACTTTTAATCCTTCTTTTTCAGCCATTGTAATTAAACTTTTTCTGGTAATACCATCTAAAATTCTCTCACTTGTTGGAGCTGTTAATAAAGTATCGTTGATTCTGAAGAAAACGTTCATTGTTCCTGCTTCTTCTAATTTTGTATGCGTAGCATCATCAGTCCAGATAACTTGCTGGAAACCTTCTTTGTTTGCCAGGTTAGTTGGGTAAAACTGTGCAGCATAGTTTCCGGCTGCTTTTGCAGCACCAATTCCACCATTCGCAGCTCTACTGTAATGTTCAGCAATAATTACTTTTACTTCGCCTCCATAATAAGATTTTGCAGGAGAAAGTAAAATCATAAATTTATATTCGTCAGACGGATTTGCAATAACACCAGGTCCTGTAGCGATCATAAAAGGACGAATGTACATACTGGCTCCGTTACCTCTTTGAATCCATTCTTGGTCGATTTTCAATAATTCATTTAAACCTTCCATAAACACATCTTCTGGTACTTCCGGCATGGCCATACGAACTGCAGAATTGTTGAAACGTTTGTAGTTTTCATCAGGTCTAAACAACCAAACATCATTGTTCTCATCTTTGTAAGCTTTCATTCCTTCAAAAATAGCTTGTCCATAATGAAAGACTTTAGAAGATGGATCCATCAAAATAGGAGCATAAGGCTTAATGACCGGAGTCTGCCATTGTCCGTTTTTGTAATCACATTCAAATAAATGGTCTGTAAATACAGCACCAAAGCTTAAGTTTTCAAAGTCTACAGAACTTATCTTAGAAGAATCAGCTTTTCTGATTTCAATTTTGCTTGTTTGAGTTGTACTCATAATTATGTAAAGTTTTTATCTAATTTGTATTCTTTCAATGAAAATATAACGTAATGATCTGATGAAGAATAGGTTTTGTTGAATGCAAAATTACGGAAAAATATATAATTTGCTTAGTAAAACTGCATTAATTCCTGTGTTTGACTGAGATTTATTTATCTTATAATAAACCTAAAATTTTAGGGAAGTTTTATAAAGAATTTATGAAAAAACTGTCGTTTTTTAAGGCTTTACGCATTTGTTTTGATTAAATTTGACTGATAAAATGGACTCAAACCCGAGAAATTACCATTGTAAAATTCGAAAATTGTGAAAAGAGAAATAATAAAAACGCTAGATGGCTCAACGACAATTCATTTAGAAGAATGGAATGAAAGTTATCATTCTAAACACGGTGCAATTCAGGAAGCAAAACATGTATTTATAAAAAATGGTTTGTCATTATTTGAAAATAATCCGGTTTCTATTCTCGAAATTGGTTTTGGAACCGGACTTAATGCTTTTATCACTTTTCTAGAATCAGAACAAAAAACGCAGCAAATTGATTACGTAGGGATAGAGGCTTATCCTGTTAATGCCGACGAAGTCATGGCTATGAATTATGTGGCAGAACTCGAAGCATTGGAATTTGAAAACATTTTCCAAAAAATGCATAAATGTGAATGGAATGAGAAAACCGAAATTAGCAGTCAATTCTCGTTAACCAAAAGGAAACAATTTTTTGATGAAATTGACGATTTAGAAATTTTTGATTTGATTTACTTTGACGCTTTTGGATATCGTGTCCAGCCGGAGCTTTGGAGTACCGAGATTTTTCAGAAAATGTACAATAGTTTAAAGCCAAATGGAGTTTTGGTTACTTACGCCGCAAGAGGAGTTGTTAAAAGAAGCATGATTTCTGTTGGATTTACGGTTGAGAAATTGGCAGGTCCTCCAGGGAAACGAGAAATGTTTAGAGCCTTTAAAAAGGTTTAAATGAGTTGTTTAGAATCATTCTATATTGATTTATATGTTTTAAGAAAACGTATTCGTTGCTAAAGTTTTTAAAAAAATAAGTTAAAATGAATGCCTATGAATGTTATTTGATTAAATTTGTTGCGAGTTTAAAAATATAGATAACCCCCGAAAATCTTATTTTATTATGTCTAAAATGATGTTTGATTACACGAAATCAATACTTGAGAGAGTTAGTTTCGATCCGATACTTTTCTGCAAAGAATTAGAAAAAGCTATCAAAACCCTGTTACCATACGAAATGGAACAATTGCAAGAATGGTTATTGAATTTTATTATTGAGAAACCAGAATTAAAACAAAGTCTACTTCTAATTAAAGTATAAAGAAAAAGGAGCCAAATTGGCTCCTTTTTTTATGATTGCTTTTTTTGCAGCGGACTGATGATTTGAACATTTTGAAAAACAATTGCCCCTTTTACAACGCCGGCAATTGTAGATCGAATGGCATCAATGATTTGCATTTTTAATTCGCTCTTTGGGTAAATTAAACTTACCTCTCGGGCGGGTTTTGGTTCCTTAAAGTTTCGTAGTTTCAGTTTGTCGGAATCTTTTAAGTCTAAGGTGTGCAGGTACGGAAGTAACGTTGTGCCCAAACCTTCATCGGCTAATTTTATTAGAGTTTCAAAACTGCCGCTTTGAATCTGAAAATTATTCTGGTCGATGTCTGTACCGTTTTTGCACAAGTTTAAAATTCCGTCTCTAAAGCAATGCCCGTCTTGCAAAAGCAGGATTTCGTTAATGTTTAAATCTGCAACTTCAATTTCTTGTTTTTCAAAAACAGCATGATGTTCCGGAATGTAAGCCACAAAAGGCTCAAAATACAAAACAATTTCTTTAATTTTTTCGTCTTCCAAAGGTGTTGCCGCAATTGCCGCATCAAGATGGCCGTTCTTTAGTTTTACAATAATTTCATCTGTATTAAGCTCTTCAATTAAAAGTTTAACTTTTGGGTATTTCTTGATGAAATTATTTAAAAACATAGGTAAAAGCGTTGGCATAATCGTAGGGATAATTCCCAAACGAAATTCTCCGCCAATAAAACCTTTTTGCTGCTCCACGATGTCTTTTATTCTGTCGGCTTCGTTTACAATATTTTTAGCTTGATTTACAATCTTTTGGCCAATATCTGTAAGCTGGATCGGTTTCTTGCTTCTGTCGAAAATTAAAATATTAAGTTCTTCTTCAATTTTTTGAATCTGCATACTTAATGTTGGTTGTGTTACGAAACATTTTTCGGCAGCAAGTGTAAAGTTTTTATGCTCTGCAACAGCTAACACATATTGTAATTGAGTGATCGTCATTTTGATAGTATTTTGTGATGCAAAAATAGGTAAATATAATTTTTTTTTATAATTTTTTTATAGGAGATGCTTTATTTTTGTAGTAACTTAGTGATTAAAATACAATATTATGAAAACAAATATTTTAGGATTGCCTGTAAAAGAGTCGGAATTATTAGTAAAAGAATTAAATGTGCTGTTGTCGAATTTTCAGGTTTATTATCAAAATTTAAGAGGAATTCACTGGAATATTAGAGGAAAACGTTTCTTTGATTTACATGTGAAATTTGAAGAACTATATACAGATTCACAATTAAAAATTGATATGATCGCTGAAAGGGTGCTTACAATTGGAGGGACTCCGCTGCATACTTTTGAAGATTATATTAAAAACAACAAATTAACGGTTGGAAAAAATATTTCAAATGATGAAAAAGCAGTACAGCTGATTGTTAACTCTTTATCAGATTTGTTAAAAATTGAAAGAGAAATTCTAAACAAATCAGATGAAATAAATGATGAAGGTACAAATTCAATGATGAGTGACTTTATTGCAGAGCAGGAAAAAACAATCTGGATGATGAATGCATGGTTAGATGAAACCTTGTAATGAGTTGTTTGTTAATATGTTAAAAAAGCAGAATGATCGAATTTGATCATTCTGCTTTTCTTTTTTGTTAAAATTGTATAAAATTTTTGCCTTGTCGCTTTGATTTTATTTGTTTAACGCTATTTTTGCCTCAATGAAATTAGTAGCCCGCATATTATTATTCATATTTATTGCTTTCTTATCGACCCCAACAATTGTTCAGGCGATAAAGAAAGGGAATAATACTTGCATGTCTTTTAGTTTCTCTGAAGAAGAAGTTCATAAAGAACTTAAAGCTGCAGTGCATCCTGTTATTTTAGAGCATGAAGTGCTGATGCCTGTTTATATTCAAAAGAAAACGATTGTTTCTGAAAACATCGTAAAACTTGATAATATTTCTCCGAGCATATTTGCTCCACCTCCCAATTTAATATAATACTTCCGATTATTTGAAAGCAGCTGTATTTAGAATAAATGCAGTAGATCTTTAATGTATCAATTTTTAGTATTGTATTATGACAAAAAAAATCAATCTTTTTGCCAACCTTAAATCTGATTTTGCTTCAGGTTTAGTGGTTTTTTTGGTGGCTCTTCCATTGTGTTTAGGTATTGCAATGGCCTCTGGAGCGCCGTTATTTTCTGGAATTATTGCAGGTGTTATTGGTGGTATTGTGGTAGGTTATTTAAGCCAGTCACATATCAGCGTTTCCGGACCTGCCGCTGGTTTAACAGCTATTATATTAACCGCTATTACTGATTTTGGCGCTTTTGATGTGTTTTTACTGTCTGTTTTTATTGCAGGAATAATTCAATTAGCATTAGGATTTTTAAAAGCCGGAAGTATATCCAATTATTTTCCAACTAACGTAATCGAAGGAATGTTAGCGGGTATTGGAATTATTATTATTCTAAAACAAATTCCGCACGCTGTTGGTTACGATGCTGATTTTGAAGGTGATCAGGCCTTTATTCAAAATGACGGAAGCAATTCGTTTTCTTTTCTTTTTGATGTTTTAAATCACATTCACCTTGGTGCAGTTTTAGTTTCAGTAGTATCATTAATCGTTTTAATTTCTTGGGATAAAGTTCCTTTTTTAAAGAAATTAAAGTTGGTGCCTGGCGCTCTTGTTGCTGTTATACTGGGGGTATTATTAAATGAATTTTTTATAGCTTCAGGAAGCTCATTGGCAATTGCAAAAGAGCATTTGGTTTCTTTGCCAGTTCCAAAATCTTTTGATGAATTTAAGTCTATTCTAATTATGCCAAACTTTGCGGCAGTAACAAATCCGCAGGTTTGGGTTGTAGCTGTTACAATTGCCATTGTTGCTTCTATTGAAACACTTTTGTGTATCGAAGCTTCAGATAGAATGGATGTTCAGAAACGTTATACCAATACAAATGTTGAGCTTAGAGCACAAGGTATTGGTAATATGGTAAGTTCTCTTTTAGGAGGGCTTCCTATGACATCAGTAGTCGTTAGATCATCTGCAAACAACAATGCAGGGGCAAAATCTAAAATGTCGGCTATCATACATGGTGTCCTTTTATTAATAAGTGTTTTATCTATTCCTGCCATTTTAAATAAAATTCCATTGGCAACATTGGCAACAGTTTTAATCTTAGTAGGATATAAATTAGCAAAACCAGCAACCTTTATGCATTTCTGGGAAAAGGGGAAATACCAGTTTGTCCCTTTTATTGCAACTTTGGTCTTTGTTGTTGCGACAGATTTGCTTAAAGGAGTTGCTTTAGGAATTATCATTAGTATTATTTTTGTTTTAAGAGGAAACCTAAAACGAGCATACAACTTCAAAAAAGAAGAATACGAAGACGGCGATATTATCCATATCGATTTGGCGCAGGAAGTTTCATTTTTAAATAAAGCTGCGATAAAACAGACATTAAGTGAAATTCCTGAAAATTCCAGAGTGATTATCAATGCGCATGATACTGAGTATATTGCTCATGATGTTCTGGATTTAATTCGTGAATTTAAAGAAACCCGTGCAATTGATGAAAACATCAAAGTAAAACTAAAAGGTTTTAAAGAGGCTTATGAATTAGAGAACACTCCGGATAATAATAATCACGTAACTATCGAACATTATTATGATGTTGCAAAGCGTGCATTAGTTAAGAAAGAAGAAGTAAAAGAAAATTTTTAAACAAATTATATAAATAAAGATATTAATCAGGCTTGAGAAATATCAAAATTTAAATAACTTTACAGTAAAGTCTTTTTGATATGCTTAAGCATTGAAAATACAAAAAAATAAAAAAGAATGAGAAAGTTTTATGAACAAATACTAGAGAATAATAAAAAGTGGGTTGAAGATTCATTGGCAAAAGATCCTAATTACTTTGCTGATTTAGCAAAAGGACAATCTCCTCCATTATTATGGATTGGATGTTCTGACAGCCGTGTACCAGCAAACGAAATCATTGGTGCTAAACCAGGAGAGGTGTTTGTACACAGAAATATTGCGAACATGGTCGTTCACTCTGATATGAATATGTTAAGTGTATTAGATTATGCAGTAAATGTTTTAAAAGTAAAACACGTTATTGTCTGCGGTCATTATGGCTGTGGAGGTGTAAAAGCGGCGATGGGTCAGCAATCTGTTGGAATTATCGACAACTGGATTCGTCATATTAAAGATGAGTACCGTTTACACGATAAATACTTAAATTCAATTGCAGATGAAACAGAGCGTTTTAATGCCTTTGTAGAAATCAATGCAAAAGAGCAGGTTTATAATCTGGCAAAAACTTCGATTGTACAGGGAGCCTGGAAAAATGGTCAGGACTTAATGCTTCACGGATGGGTTTATGGATTAAATTCTGGTTTTGTAACCGATTTAAATGTAAACATCAGTTCGAATGATGAGTTAGATGAAGTTTACCAGCTTACAAATCTATAAAAAAATAAAAATCGCCTCAAAAGGGCGATTTTTTTTATTCGTTTTCGTCTAGATTTTCATTAAATGCAGATGGTAACATTGTTGGGATAAACTTTATTAAAATAGGCAATAGTAAACTGCCTCCCGGAAGTAAAAATATAGTTAGCGACGGAATTGTTTTACAAATATCCAAAAGCTGTTTTTTTACTTTTTTCTTTTCCTTTGCATCCAGATCCCTGGTGGTAGAATAAGCTAGTAGAACCATTAATTCTTTACTCTGAACAATTTCCTTAATTAATCTGTTTTTGTTTCTTATAATCAGTTTTACAACGCTGTGCGTCATCTGGTCATAAAAATGCTTAACCGGATTTGAATAGTTAAAGTAAGGTATTTTCTTTTTATGTGTCGTAATGAAAGTATGAGTAGTATCGATACTCTGAGTTACAAAATCATCAGAAACTCCCATCATTGATCCTAAAGAATATAAAAAATACGATTCTTCATTTTCTACAACACCATCGCTCCATAAAGCCATTCCGGCCATATCTATTAAATAGTAATGCTCCAGCTTATTTTTAAAATAGTCTAATTGCAGTGTTTCTAATGTTTCAACCGTTACTTTTGAGAATTTAGAATAACGTATAGAGGCTTCAAAAAGCTTAATCAGTAAATCATCGTGCTGCGATTTGATTGTTTTAGTTTTTAAGGCAAGGCCTACAATTCCCAGAACCGTTTCTTCAATACGTTTTAGATATTTTTCAGGAATCTCTCCATGTTCTAAATATTGTCTGAATGCCAAAACATCAATAAACAAGAGTGCATTAGTTACTAAATGCGAAAAGTTCTTGCTTATAATACTGTCGTTTGTTTGTACTCTTTCATCAATTATACTTTCTAATGATAAAGAAGGAGAGTCTTTTGGCAGGAGCATTTTAAACAAGTTAAACCCTTCCGGATTCATTTGCTTGTAGAATTTCAATACTTCAGCAATAAAGTTATTAGGTTCAGAACTTCTTTTTTCTAAACAAAAAACATGATAAAGTGTGTTTAATAAGGCAACTTTAGAAATTTCGGTTTTAAACCAGCCTTTTATCGGAATTGGAACTTGAGAATTAATTGCAATGATATGACCGTAGATAAAACCGGTCTCTCTTACTTTATAGTAAAAGGAATCAGCAGTTTCAAAAGGAATTGCTTCTGAAAACTTCTGCTCGCTAAAAAATTTATCTATCCAGCCGTGTGCTGATGGGTTAATCATTGAATTGAATTTATAGCTGCAAAGCTATATCTTTTTATTGTTTTAGAATGAATTAAAAATAAAATAACCACTAGATTTTTGTGAAAAATAGTGGTTACTAGTATTTTATTATTTAATTATCCCTGCACAGGCTGCGCGACCGCCGGCATTTCCGGTTGGCTGCGTTGTAAAATCATCAGTTCCCTGGTGAACAATTAAACCTTTGTTTAGTATATTTTTAGTTTCATCATCACACCCTATGCACCATTCGTCAGTGGTTAGAGTGATAGATCCGTTGCCTTTTGCATCAGCTGTAAAGTTTCCAATATCACCTTTATGATATTCTCCAACTCCCCATTTTCCATGTTTTTTGAAAGTAGGGTTCCAGTGTCCGCCGGCTGAACTTCCATCTGCAGCGCTGCAATCTGCTTTTTCGTGAATATGTATTGCGTGAACTCCCGGCTCTAATCCTGTCATTTTTGCTGTAAAAGTAACTTTACCATTTTTTTCAGTAAAAGTTGCAGTTCCGCCTACTTTGCTATTGCTTTTTGGCTCAAGTGCTACAGTTAGAGTTTTTGCATCATTTGATTTTGTATTGGTCTTACAGCCAATTATTAAGGCTGTAATTATAGCGAAAGATACAATCAGTTTTTTCATAGTATATGGGCATTTAATTAATTATTAAGTAAATTTAACATAAAATAACGGAATACTTTAACTCTAAAAGTTAAAAAAAAGTCAAACTATTCGTTATAATTTAATCTCGATTGAGCACAAAACCCAAAAATATTGCTTAAATTCGTAAAGGTTTCAACGAACATTTTCTGAAATTAAAATTTTCTAATTCGTTCATATTTAATACTTAAAGTTATGATGAAAAAGATTTTAACCCTTGTTTTCTTGAGTTCGGTTTTACTTTCCTGCAATATTTTTAAATGCAAAAAAACGGATGCTGCTTCTAAACTCAGCGGTACCTGGGAGCTCAACTATATTACCGGACCCAGAATTGCTTTTGACGGCTTATACCCAAATAAAAAACCAACGATAACTTTTAATACTAAAGATAATCAGGTTTCTGGAAATAACAGTTGTAATACTTATACAGGAAAATTGGTGGTTAACGGCAATAAAATTGATTTTACGCAGCCAATGGCTGTTACCAAGATGATGTGTATGGACGGGCATCAAGGCGAACAGACTTATATGAGTACGCTTCAAAAAATTACGTCTTACGATATTACCGATGATGGTAAAACACTGAATTTAATTTCGGGAGATATTGCGATGATGAGATTTACCAAAAAGTAGGCTTACTGCTTTTTGAAAGCAATTAAAAAGGGATACGATGAAAACTAAATTATCCGTTTTATTTTTATTATTTGGCTTTTTGAATTTTTCTGTTTTGGCTCAGGAAAAAACTAAAAAAGAATTAAAAGCCGAACGTGATGTACAAAAGCAAAAACAAATCGAAGTCCTAATCGATTCTAATAATTTTGTTTTCGAGGCTCAAAGAGTTACGCCTCAGGGTGGCCGACTAATAAATCTCGATTATAATACTTATTTTTTGAAATTTAATATGGAGAAAACAACTTGTGATCTTCCTTTTTTCGGAAGAGGTTACAATGTGGGGTATGGAACCGACGGAGGAATTAAATTTGAAGGGATACCTCAAAATATAAAAGTAGAGAAAAACAAAAAGAACTACACGCTGAAAGCTACTGTTAAAGGAAAGAATGATGTTTATGATTTAATGTTTACGATTTTTTTTGATGGAGGAACGTCACTTTCAGTTAATAGTAATAATCGCGCCCCTATATTTTATGATGGAGTCATCAGTGCTCCAAAAGCAGCAGCAGATAAAAAATAAAACTGCTTTTATATTTTTTATTGCACCCTCACTTTTTTGAATTAATATAATTTAGAATGCATAATTATTTAGGAACAAATTAAAAATCGAAACTATGAAAAAATTAAGTCTTATTTTTATTATGGCCATTGCCTCGTTTTCATCTTATGCACAATCTTCATTTAAGGAAGATGTAGATGTTTTACAAAGTATTTACGGAAAATCAAAAAGCGATTTAGTAAAACAGTATATGAATTTATCTGATACCCAATCAGCTGCTTTTACTAAAGTATATGATGAGTATGAAACGAAACGTAAAGCACTTGGCCAAACCAAATTTCAGCTAATTAATGATTACGCAGCCAATTATGAAACCCTAACAGACGCAAAAGCAGATGAGTTAGCAAAAGGAACTCTGAAAAATCATATCGATTACGAAAAATTATATTCTAAAACTTACGGGCAGGCAAAAAAAGCCATAGGAGCTATAAATGCGGCTAAATTTGTTCAATTAGAAGTTTACTTGCAAACTATAATTAGAGCCGAAATTCTGGAATCAATTCCGTTTATTGGGGAATTAGATAAATCAAAAGTTCAATAGATTTTTTTCTTATAAAATAAAAACGGCAGTTACTTCAAAGAAATAACTGCCGTTTTTATTGTGTGTTTTTTTGCTTATTTAGCGGTTTTTACTTCGTAAATAGCGTTTACCATTCCGTTACGTGTACTGTCTAAAGGAAGTTCCCAGAACATAATACCGCCTAGCTTTTTTTCTTTTACATATTCCGTTTTTGCTTTTATAGATTTAAGATCATCTGATGTTGCAAAAGTTTTAGTCTGTGCATTGTACCAATATGGTGCTTTTGCTTTATCATCCCAAAAATATTTCCAGCCGTTTGCTTCAGTATATGTTGTGGCAAAATTTTTAAAGTCAACGCCCTGAACGTGCTCACCTGCCTGATAAAGACCATTATTGATGTTTTCTACATTTTTCCATGTTCTGGTATAAAAAGCACCTCCAATTATTAATTTTTCAGCAGGAATTCCCTGGTTCAACAAAAACGTCACCGCTCTGTCTGTTGATTCTTCATTTGGATTTGTACTGTACAAAGGAGTATGATGTCCTGTTACCTGCGAATATCCGTTAACTAAATCGTAACTCATAATGTTGATACGATTTACCAATGGCGCTACAGCATGCCAGTCTATAGATTCATCCAGATATTTTTGAAACCCGCCAGCAGCAAAACTCAACTCGTATTTTTTGCCTAAAGTAGAACGTAATATTTTGATTAATTCCGTAAAGTTAGGTTTGTCAGCCGGCTGATATAAATGGCCAGGAAGTCCTTCAATTGCAGGATATTCCCAATCTAAATCTAAACCGTCAACTTTAAAATAGTTACTTACTTCTTTTACTGATTTTGCAAATTTCAATCGTCCCTCAGCGGTTGAAAATGCATTTGAACACGGTTCGCAGCCACCCCAGCCGCCAAGTGATAAAATAATTTTTAGTTGTGGATTTTTAGCTTTTAAAGAAACTAAATGTTTAATCGTAATAGAATCTTTTGCAGAATCTACGCTTAGTTTTCCATCTTTTAAATGGCAGAAACTAAAAATAATCTGATTTAATTTATTCACTTCGTATTCGTCAATTAATTTAGAATCACCAGTATAATAAGCGATAATGTCGAATTTTTTATTTTTCTGCGCAAAAGTAGTTGTGGATAAAATGCAGCAAAATAAAAGTGTAATTAGGCTAATTTGTTTCATTTTTTGTTTTTTGAAGTTTTAGAATGCTAAATATAAAGCAATACATTTAATATTTAACTATTCGATGACTGTTGAAAACTCAATTTTAACGAATATTTTGCAAATCGTTGCAAAAATATTGCGACTCATTGTGGTTTGTTTTAAAGCTCTTTTAAAAAAAAAGGCCGCCAATTACAAGATTAAAATGATTAAGATGTGCAAGAATGCTGAAATATGCAACAAAACAAAAAAATAAACCCGCACAGTTTCGGATTTGTGCGGGTTTAAACAAATTAAAAGCTAAAAACTATTTTTGTATTAGAAGCAGTACGAATTTTCTGCAACTAATTTAGAGGCAATTGTTTCTCTTAGTGCCACAACATTTGGCAGGTTGGTGTATTTTGTAAAACGTTTTAATCCCATTAACATCATACGTTGTTCGTCTCCTTCAGAGAAAGAAGCAATTCCTTCTTTTCCTCTTAAGTTTACGATATCTACAGCTTTGTATAAGTATAATTTTGCCATTGCAATTTGCTCTTGTACTTTTGCTTCTCCTTCTTTTTTGGCTAATTTTTCAGTTCTTAAAATAGTACTTTCTGCCATGTAGATTTCGATTAAGATATCGGCCGCAGCCATTAATAATTGTTGATGAGAATCTAAATCCGGGCCATATTTTTGAACAGCACTTCCGGCAACCATTAAAAATACTTTTTTCAGGTTGGCAACGATTACTTTCTCTTCTGCAAATAATTCAGAGAAATCCGGTGTGTCAAAAGATGGAATTCCCATTAATTCTTCCTGAACTTTCATTGCAGGACCTAATAAATCAACGTGGCCTTTCATCGCTTTTTTGATCAGCATACCTACAGAAAGCATTCTGTTGATTTCGTTTGTTCCTTCGTAGATACGCGCGATACGCGCGTCTCTCCAGGCACTTTCCATTGGTGTATCTTCAGAGAATCCCATTCCTCCAAAAACCTGAATTCCTTCATCAGAACAGTTTTGAACGTCTTCAGAAACAGCAACTTTCAAGATAGAGCACTCGATAGCATATTCTTCAACACCTTTCAATTCAGCTTCCTGATGAGAAGTTCCTTCCGCCTCACGAGCAGCGATTCTGTCTTCGATGTCTTTTGCAGCACGGTAAGAAGCACTTTCTCCAGCGTATGCACTTGTAGCCATTTCAGCTAATTTAGAACGGATAGCTCCAAATGATGAAATAGAAGTATTAAACTGAATTCTTTCGTTAGCATATTTTACAGCTCCAGAGGTAACTCTTCTTTGAGCATCCAAACATGCAGCAGCTAGTTTAATACGACCAACATTTAAAGCATTCATTGCAATTTTGAAACCGTTTCCTCTTTCAGATAACATGTTTTCAACCGGAACTTTTGTTTCGTTGAAGAAAACCTGACGAGTAGAAGAAGCACGGATTCCTAACTTATGCTCTTCTTCATTCATAGAAATTCCGTTTGACGGATCGTTTTCTACGATGAAACCTGTAATGTTTTTATCGTCTCCAATACGAGCAAAAACAATGAATAAGCTGCAGAAACCTGCATTCGAAATCCACATTTTTTGCCCTGTAATTAAATAATGAGTTCCGTCGTCAGATAAAACAGCTTTTGTTTTTCCTGAGTTGGCATCAGATCCTGCACCTGGTTCAGTTAAGCAGTAAGCTCCAAACCATTCTCCAGAAGCCAATTTCGGAACGTATTTTTTCTTTTGTTCTTCAGTCCCGTAAAGTGTAATTGGCATAGTTCCAATTCCGGTATGCGCACCAAAAGCAGTTGAGAAAGAACCAGTTGCTCCAGAAATGTAGTCACAAACCAACATTGTAGAAACAAATCCCATTCCTAATCCGCCGTATTCTTCAGGAACCGCAACTCCAAGAAGTCCCAATTCACCAGCTTTACGCATAGAAGCTTCTGTATACGCATAATCTTTTTTCTCAAAACGATCTTTATGCGCCCATAATTCTTTGTCTACGAACTCTTTTACAGAGTCACGCATCATTAACTGCTCTTCCGAGAAATCTTCTGGAGTAAAGATGTCTTCGCACTTTGTTTCTTTAACTAGGAATTGACCTCCTCTTGTTTTGTCGCTCATGACTTTTTTGTTTTTAGATTGATAAGATGAAAGAGGCAAGAAGCAAGATCTTAATTTAACTTGCTTATGAATCCTGTTGTCATCTTTTGAAATTCAATTATTTTGTTTTCTAATTTTTCTGTTTTTTCTTTTGTTAAGTAGTTGTTTTGACAAGCTATTAACAATTGTGTTTGTAATTCAAATGACGAACCTAAACTGATATTCAAATAATGTTGAAAATGTTTATTGCCTCTGTTTGACCCCTCAGCAATATTTGAAGGCATTGAAACAGAACATCGATTCATTTGATTTGCCAAACTATAAATTTCTGATTTTGGAAAAGTGGCGGTTAGCTTATAGATTTCATTTGTAATTTCCATAGCTAAAATCCAAATTTTCAAATTCTTAAAATTGTGTCTCATGTTTTTTCGAGGCAAGATAAGAAGAAAAATTAAAAGTAAGTTTTTTACTACTTTTATAAGCGTTT
Source organism: Flavobacterium johnsoniae (assembly GCF_001879205.1). Lineage (GTDB taxonomy): Bacteria > Bacteroidota > Bacteroidia > Flavobacteriales > Flavobacteriaceae > Flavobacterium > Flavobacterium johnsoniae_A. The sequence goes on along the minus strand of NZ_MLFK01000013.1, from coordinate 260,494 downwards.
ATTTTCAGAATATTATCATTCCAAAAATCAAGTCTTGCTTCTTGCTTCTTGCTTCTTTCCTCTTAAAAACTACAACACTTCGTAAATCCCTGCAGAACCTTGCCCAGTTCCCACGCACATACTTACGATTCCGTATTTATTACCTCTGCGTTTCATTTCATCAAATAACTGAACAGAAAGTTTAGCTCCTGTACATCCCAGAGGGTGACCTAAAGCGATAGCTCCTCCGTTTACGTTTACGATATCAGGATTTAAACCTAGCTCGCGAATTACAGCCAAAGACTGAGAAGCAAAAGCTTCGTTTAATTCAACCAAGTCAATATCTTTTAATTCTAAACCAGCTTGTTTCAGTGCTTTCGGAATTGCTTTTACAGGACCGATACCCATAATTCTTGGTTCAACACCAGAAGAAGCAAAGTTTACCAAACGTGCAATTGGCTCAAGGTTTAATTCTTTAACCATGTCTTCGCTCATAATAAGAACGAAAGCTGCACCGTCACTCATTTGAGAAGAGTTACCAGCAGTTACACTTCCGTCAGCGGCAAAAACTGGTTTTAAACCTGATAAAGCTGCGATAGAAGTTCCGGCTCTTGGTCCTTCGTCTTGTTTTACAACGTAAGATTTGGTTTCTTTTTTACCATTTTCATTGATAAAAGTCTGCTCAACAGTAATTGGAACGATTTGTTTGTCGAATTTTCCTTCTGCCTGAGCTTTCAATGCTTTCATGTGAGAGTTGTAAGCAAACTCATCCTGATCTTCTCTTGAAATTTTATATTGGTTGGCAACCGCTTCGGCAGTTAAACCCATTCCCCAATAGTAATCTTCGTGACCTGCAGCGGCAACTTTATAATCCGGAGTTGGTTTGTAACCTCCCATCGGAATAAAACTCATGCTTTCTGCACCACCGGCAATGATACAATCTGCCATTCCTGATTGTATTTTAGCAGTCGCCATTCCGATAGTTTCCAGTCCAGATGCGCAATAACGGTTTACCGTAACTCCAGGAACGTCTTCCACTTTTAATCCCATAAGAGAAATTAAACGTCCAACGTTCAAACCTTGTTCTGCTTCCGGCATGGCATTTCCTACCATAACGTCGTCAATGCGTTTTTTATCAAAATTAGGCAGTTCGTCCATCATAAACTGAATGGTTTCTGCAGCTAATTCATCAGGTCTTTTAAATCTAAAAACACCTTTTGGAGCTTTTCCAACTGCTGTTCTGTATGCTTTTACTATATATGCTGTTTTCATTTGTTTTTGTTTTTTAAAGATTTATAGAAGCAAGAGCCAAGAGAAAAGACAAAACTTTATTTTTAAAATCTTGCTTCTTGCATCTTTCTTCTACTTTTCTAATTACGAAGCGGTTTTCCTTTAGTTAACATATATTGAATTCTCTCTAATGTCTTACGTTCTGTACATAGACTCAAGAAAGCTTCACGTTCGATATCTAATAAATATTGTTCAGAAACTAAAGTTGCTTCAGATAAATCACCACCAGCCATTACATAAGCCAGTTTGTTAGCGATTTTCTTGTCGTGTTCAGAAATGTATTTTCCAGCTTCCATTTGATCCGTTCCAACTAAGAACATACCAAGAGCTTGTTTTCCTAAAACCTTAATATCATTTCTTCTGATTGGCTGTGTATAACCTGCTTCTGCTAGTAACAATGCATGTTTTTTAGCTTCAGCAATCTGACGATCTTTGTTTACTACAATAACGTCTTTTCCATGCTGTAAAAGTCCAGTATCAAAAGCTTCGTAACCAGAAGTCGATACTTTTGCCATTGCGATTGTCAAGAAATATTCCTGAAGAACATTCAGCTCCACATCGTTTTTGCGGAATAAATCTGAAGCTCTTAAAGTCATTTCTTTAGAACCTCCACCACCTGGAATAACACCAACACCAAACTCAACTAATCCCATATAAGTTTCAGCAGCTGCAACCACTTTATCAGCGTGTAAACTCATTTCGCATCCACCGCCAAAAGTCATTCCGTGAGGCGCTACTACAACTGGAATAGAAGAATAACGAACGCGCATCATCGTGTCCTGGAACAATTTGATAGCCATGTTCAATTCGTCATATTCCTGCTCAACTGCCATCATGAAAATCATTCCGATATTAGCCCCAACAGAGAAATTCGCTGCCTGATTTCCAATAACTAAACCTTGATATTCTTTTTCAGATAAGTCGATTGCTTTATTGATGGCTTGTAGAACGTCGCCGCCAATTGTATTCATTTTAGATTGGAATTCTAAGTTCAAAATTCCGTCACCTAAATCCTGAATGATTGCACCGCTGTTGCTCCAAACTTTTTTGCTTTCGCGAATGTTGTTTAGAATAATAAATGAATCTTGTCCAGGAACTTTTACTTGTGATTTTGTTGGAATGTTATAGAAATAAGTAGCCCCTTCTTTTACAGAGTAAAAACTTTCGCTTCCAGAAGCCAGCATTTCAGTAACCCATGCAGCTGGTTCTAAACCTTCAGCTTTCATGATTTCAATTCCTTTGGCAACACCAATTGCATCCCAAATTTCGAACGGGCCATTTTCCCATCCAAAACCAGCTTTCATAGCATCGTCAATTTTGTATAATTCGTCTGAGATTTCAGGAATCCTGTTTGATACATAAGCAAACATTCCAGCGAAACTCTTACGGTAGAATTCTCCCGCTTTGTCTGTTCCTTTTACTAAAACTTTAAAACGATTGATTGGTTTATCGATAGTTTTAGTTAGTTCTAACGTAGCAAAATTTGCTTTTTTGGCAGCGCGGTATTCTAATGTATCTAAGTCTAAAGAAAGAATATCTTTATCTACTTTTTTATAAAAACCTTGTCCGGTTTTGCTTCCCAGCCAATTGTTTTCCATCATTTTATTGATAAAATCAGGAAGTTTAAACAATTCATGCTGTTCGTCTGTTGGACAGTTTTCATAAATACCGTTGGCAACGTGAACCAAAGTATCCAATCCAACAACGTCAACCGTACGGAAAGTAGCCGATTTTGGACGGCCAATTACAGGGCCCGTCAATTTATCAACTTCTTCAATCGTTAATCCCATTTCTTTTACTAAATGGAATAAACTCTGGATTCCGTAAATACCAATTCTGTTTCCAATAAATGCCGGAGTATCTTTTGCAACAACCGAAGTTTTTCCTAAGAATTTAGATCCGTATTCGTTTAAGAAATCCAATACTTGTGTTGAAGTTTTCGGACCAGGAATAATTTCAAATAATTTTAAGTAACGCGCAGGGTTAAAAAAGTGGGTTCCGCAGAAGTGTTTTTGGAAATCTTCGCTTCTTCCTTCACTCATAAAGTGAATTGGAATACCAGAAGTATTAGAAGTAACCAAAGTTCCCGGCGTACGGAATTTCTCGATTTGTTCAAAAACTAATTTCTTGATATCTAAACGTTCCACTACAACTTCGATAATCCAGTCAACATTGGCAATTTTTGCCATATCATCAGTTGTATTTCCAGTTGTGATTCGGCTAGCGAATTTTTGGCTGTAAACAGGAGAGGGTTTCGATTTTAATGAATTCGCCAAATGTTCGTTTACCACACGGTTGCGAACGGCTTTACTTTCAAGTGTTAATCCTTTTTTAGCTTCAGCTTCTGTCAGTTCGCGGGGTACAATGTCAAGAAGTAAAACTTCAACACCAATGTTAGCAAAATGACTGGCTATTCCTGAACCCATAATTCCGGATCCAATTACAGCAACTTTTTTAATTGTGCGTTTCATATTTGTAAAATTTGTTTTTTGGGTAGAATTTGAATTTTCTCTTAAAAAAGATTATTCATTTTCTTTGTTTTCTGTGTGATTGAATATGTTTTTGTCCTGAATTAATTCGTTTATAATTTCAGAAACTTCGATAAAATGTTTTAGTTTTTCATCTGAAACATGCTTTCTAATAGTTTCATTAAATTTCAGAACCGTATTTTTAGATAATTCTCTCTTTTCTTTTCCAAAATCAGTCAGGTAGATCAAAACTCCCCGGCCGTCACTTGGATTTTTTTTGCGAACAATCAAACCTTTATCTTCCATAGATTTTAATGTTCTGGTCAGGCTTGTAGCTTCCATACCCATTCTCGGTCCTAAGGCCGTCGACGGAGTTCCATCTTCTTTGTCCATACTTAAAAGAGCAAATCCTGTTGCCATTGTGGCATCGTATTTAGCAGCTTCTTCATTGTACATTCTTGAAACAGCCTGCCATGTAGCTCTCAAAATATAATCTATCGTTTTGTCTTTCATAGGTAACTATATCGATTTCAAATATAATTAAAAAATACTATGCATGCATATGATTTTTTAATAAATTTTTGGTTAGTTAAAAAATCCCACTGATTTATAGTGGTTTGGTGGTTTATTTATAGTGAAATATACTATTCTTTTTTTAGATTTTAACATTTTAAGTATTGAAAAAATCTCTTTTTGGTTTTTAAATAGGTTTTAATTCTGTATTATTTAAAAAATTATGCATTTATTTCAGTTGAATTTTCAGATTCGTAGCGCAAAATTGCTTCCCGAAGAATCTTTTTCATACGATTTCTCAGACTTTCGGGCCTTAAGATTTCCAAACAGCTTCCAAAACCCAATAGGACCCTTTCCATTTCATAATTTGGAATTACATATAAATGCACGATAATACTTCCGTCCTCATTTTCTTTGATTAATCGCTGAGAGGCATGCAGTGGTTTTGTTAGGACATAAGGCGCATTTGAAGCATTAACCCATAATTCAATTCGTCTTGCTTTTAATCCGGAATTTACCGTAACGCCAATTACATCTTTATAATAGACATCCGCATCAAAATCTTCTTCTAAATACGGCAAATTGAAATCGTAATCAATGGAAATAATTCTATCCAAAGCCAAATTGGTAATAGGCTGTGACGCTTTTTTCTTTCCGATTAGAAACCAGCGATTGTTGAATTCCTTTAATATAAAAGGATGAAAATGAAATTTTGTTTCTTCTCTGGATTTAAAAGATTTATAAGTAATAATTAGCACCATTTTTTTGATAATCGCCTGATAGATTTCGTCCAGATAATGAAGCCCTTTTAGATTCTCATTTTTATCCAGATAAATTACAGGTTTGGTATGTGATTTTTCGGAGTAGATTTTATCCTCTAAACGCTGTAAAATATCCGATACATCATTAAAAAGAGAAAAATCTTTGAATTGTTTTAACATGGAAACAGTTTCCGTTAAAACATTCATATCGGTTTCCGTCAGCGGAATATCGGTTATCGAGAAATCTTCATCTTCATATTTATAATACTTTTTATCGTAAACCACGATCGGCGCGTTGTAACCCAGTTTTTCGCTTCGCATAAGCTGAATATCCATCTGAATAGTTCGCTTGCTGATTGGGTTTTCACGGCCTTCGTATTCAAATAAAGCTTCAGAACAGCATTCAATTAAATCTTCTAAAGTCCATTGCCTGTATCTATTCTGCAGGCATTTGTCAATGGTTTTGTACCGGATTAATGCGTTTTTGTTTTGTGACATTGTTCTTTGTGTTTTTGCTCGCAAAGTCACAAGGTTGCAAAGTTTTTATTTTTTAAGCCACAGATTAAAAGGATTAAAATGATTTTAAAAAAAATCCGCTCAATCTGCGAGAAAAAAGACTTTGCGCCTTCGCGTCTTTGTGAGATTATTTTTTACCTTCTAAAATTCTTATCTCTTTCTCAATATTAATTCTCGCTTTCTCTTCATACAAACTCCTGAATTCATCGGTGTGAAAAATAAATTCATTCTCTAAAAAATGTTTCAACGCTTTGGCGCGCCCGGGTTTGTATAGAAAATCAGGATAAATACGATATTCTTTTCTGATCTGTTCAAAATAGATTTTATAGTCGTTCCAATCTTTCGCAAGGATTTTCAAATCAAAATCGATTAACCAATTGATATCTTCAATTTCATTCTGTTGATGCTGTTGCGTGGCACAGATTGCATCAAAAACTAATTGTTTATTTAAATTGACATTTTCAGGTAAAATCGACAAAGCGTATTGGGCACTTTTGAGTTCGTTGTCTTTTTTTGAAGCCGAATAAACAAAATCATGATAAAAAATAGAAAATAATATTTCATTCGGATTTTGAAGCCGATTGGAATAGGTTTCAAAGCTTTCTATCATTTCTTTTAAATGAGTGAGATTATGATAATGCCGTGATTTCTTGGAATAGGCGCTTTCTAAATTCAGCCAGTTTTCCTGAATATCATTTGCTGAAAAGCCAATATTCAAGAGTAATTCAGAATAGATTTGGGTTAAATTCATATATTTTTTTTATTTAATCAGATCAAAGCTCCAGCGGAGCGTAATATTTATAGCAATTTATAGGATAGGATCAAAAGCTCCATGGGAGCGACACTTCGGCTTTCATATTTTATCAATAAATATGTCACCCCGCTGGGGCTCTTCAAACACATCGAAAAAATAGCTATAAATATGTCGTCCCTCTGGGATTTACGCGCTTTTTTTAATTAATATTTACCCAAATTTAAAATTCTTTTTTTACTGCGCAAAATAATTGCGTAGTGGCTTTGAAATCTTTGCTCAAGAAATAAAACAAATACTATTTCTTAAAATGAAAAACAAAATTTTACTACGCAAAATAACTGCGTACTAGTTTTAAAATCTTTGTTCAGAAATAAAAACAAACGTTCATAGAAATAAAAAAAAAGAATAAAACAGGTCAAGTTTGAGTTACTTCGAAACACTTTCCAACGTACACACTTACACCATTACCTTTTTATTCTACTATTATATGGGGACAGTAGCTCAGCGGTAGAGCAGGTAGTTTTGAAATTATCCTTAAAAGGTCAATCAAAACTTACTTCGTACACTTTTAATGTCCGGGTCGTGGGTTCGAATCCCACCTGTTCCACAATTAATGGTCAATTAAAACTTACTTCTTAGGTTCGAATCCTAACTTCCGAAAGGAAGTTGCTGGTTATTAAGTTTTAAAATCATCATTAATAAAAAATGAGGGTCAAGATTAACTTACTTCTTAGGGAAACCCATCTGGTAAAACAGTTCATCCATTACACTCCAATTTCAGGTCAAGTGTTTCTTACTTCAAACTCTTTTAGGTAGAACTCAGAAACGCAATTATCTAAATTTTAAAAATTAAAAAAAATGAAAACAAAAGAATTATTAAAAATCAGTTTACGCCAAAATGCCATTTTCATTCCATCAGAAATGATTTCGAATGATATTAAAAATTTATCTGGAACAACATCAGTTTTATTAGCCAATGTTTCAAAACTTGGATTTACATTTTCTGAATCTTTATTGCACGCTTTAAATAATGTAAACCCAAATTATAAAGTAGAAGTTTTAGAAGTGCTGAGAGAAGTTTTAGGGACAGATAAAAACTGGACGCCATTGGTGAAAGAATGGAATATCCCAACAGGAGAATCTGTTGTAGATCATATTCTAACTTATTTCTGGAATGTTTTAGGTGTGAAAAATGGAACGACTTTACAATGCGGACATATTATCCCGGATAATACTTTTCCATTAGAAAGATACAACGGCTGCCCGTTCTGCGGAACTCCGTTTGAATTTGGAAAAATCGAAAACTTCGGACAAGGAAGCAAATTGAAAGTGCTTGAATTGTGGACAGAAAAAGATTTAAATGATTTCTATATCTCATTATTGCAATCTAAAACCGCTTTAGACGCTACTCAGGTAGATAGTTTAAAAATGGCGATGCAAAATTTGCCTTTGCCAAAAGTTGATGTTGCAATGAAGGAAACTTTAATGTTAGTGATCGATCTTTTGATTGAAAACGGTAAAGAAGCCGAAGCATCTCAATTTTTAAAAACGCCAACTGATATCTTAAGATATTTATGGTATAAAAATACTGGAATGCTGCAGATTATCGAACCAAAAACGATTATAAAAAGAACAGCTAAAAACGGTCAGCATTTTCATAATTCTTTAGATACAAGTGCGCAGGCGAGAATTGCATCTGCAAAAGATCTGAAACTTAAATATTCAAGAAAAGAATGTTTAATGGTGGCAAACTGGTTGAATAATATGGATATGGATGTTGAGACCATGTGCGAAATCATGCATCCAAAACGTGGAATGTGGGTTCGTTTTATCCGAGCGCTTCGTTTGGCAGAATACAGCAAAAGAAAAGGATTCGTGAAATTGAATTTTTTAATGGATGTATTTTACAACCAAGTGTATGATGTTTGGCAAAGCAAAGTAGATTCGTCAAGATTGAAATTTGATGCCGATAAAACATTTGCCTTATTGAAACAACGTCCGGGATTGTTTGCACGTTCGTTATTTTCGAATATGTTATGGTTTGGTGCAGAAGAAACTGTGGCACATTTTGAAGAAATCATCGATAAAGTTCCGGCTCGATTGGTGTTTACATTAAATATGTATGCTCAAAATTATTTTGATAAAAACATGCAAAGAAGTGTGAAACCTTTGGGCGGAACAAACAAAAGAATCGAACCAAATGGTTTATTGAAATTGTATGATGATGTTCAGTTGGAAGCAATGAAAAACCAAATCGAAGAATTGTGTCTTTTGGCCATGAAAAAACGATTTGCAAAAATGGCGAACACAAACAAGACAATGTATATCGATCCGCAATTGTTTAATATTCCGGTTTCTATAGGAGATCGAAGTGAAACTGTTCAGGATTTGCCGGTTGCATTAATGGGAACACGTTTCCCAGTTGAAGGAAACGAAGTGCGATTGTTTATGCAATGGGGTAAGGATTTGCCGGCACAGCATTTAGATATGGATTTGAGCTGTCATATCGCATACGAAAACAGTTCAGATATTTGTTCTTTCAGCCGATTAACCACAACAGGTTGCCAGCATAGCGGTGATATTAGAAGCATTCCGAATAAAATTGGAACGGCCGAATATATCAACATCAACATCGATGAATTGGCGAAAGCCAAAGCTAAATTTGTAACTTTTACCTGCAACGCATACAGCAACGGAAGTATAACGCCAAATTTAATTGTTGGCTGGATGAACAGCAAACATCCGATGAAAATTTCGGAGAAAACGGGAGTTGCATACGATCCGTCGTGTGTAGATCATCAGGTTCGTGTGACTCAGAATGTTGCCAAAGGTTTGGTTTTTGGAGTGTTGGATGTAGACAAAAGAGAAATCGTTTGGTTAGAGATGACATTTGGAGGGCAAGTCGTTCAAGGTTTGGATTTTAAAGGAGTTCAGGCGTTATTGGCAAAACTAAGCAGCAAATTGAACATAGGTAGTTTGTTACAACTCAAAGCAGAAGCTCAAGGTTTAATAATCACCGAAGATCAAAATGCCGATGAGGTTTATACAGCGCAATGGGCAATGAATCCAGCGGTTGTTACACAGTTATTGGTAGATTAAAAACAGAAACCGCGGATTCTTAATTGAGTTCGTGGTTTTTATTTAAAAAATGATTACAATCAAAGATCTTAAATATAAAATAGAAAAGAGGTTTCAAAAAATACAACTTTACAATGATATTTGCGGATATCAAGTACAGCCTAATACTAAATTTTTAAAAGGAATTAGCAGGAAAGAAATCGATGAATTACAAATATTGTTTGGATTTGATTTTCCTTGGGAATATAAAGAAATGCTTTTAATTCTTGGAAGCTTGGATACTTTAGAAATTTCAATTGATCCGGATGGAGAAGAAGAGATAAAATTTGATAATTTTTTTTACCAGTATCCAAGAGATATTGAGAAATCAAAATGGTTGGTAGAAGATATCAATAAATTTAAATTTTATGCTGAAGAAGCTTTAATTGAAGCTGGATTTGATGTTTCTAAAATTGTGGGTTACATACCAATTTATAGCCATAGAGTGCTTGTCGTTTTTGAAAATAAATATCTCTCCCCAGTTATTTCAGTATGGGGTAGTGATATCATTGTATATGGAAATAACATAAAGGAATATTTAAAAAATGATTTTTTACAAGTTTAATTTGTATACGCAAAATAATTGCGCAGTACTAAACAACCTTTGTACTATCAAAATAAAACAAGTAATGAAAACACAAATAAACGGTACAGATATATTAGAATTAGGATTCCCGGAAGGAAAAATAATCGGGATTGCCTTAAAAATAAACAGCAAAAGAAACGGATTTACAAGAGACGAAATGATCGCTAATTTCAAAAACGTCTTAGAAACTCCGGAGAATTATATAGACGATAAAATCTTCAGCAAACTGGCAATCGCTTTGATCGAAAAAGCAAATGAAAAACCGGAAGATTTTATTGCTTTAAACCAAAATCCGAATGCGTATTCGGCTTACGGATTAGAGGGAATCGAAGACGGAGCCAGAAAACAAATGGAAGTTGCCATGAAATTACCGGTTACGGTGGCAGGAGCTTTAATGCCGGACGCGCACCAAGGCTACGGATTGCCGATTGGCGGAGTTTTAGCGACCAAAAATGCCATTATTCCTTATGGAGTTGGGGTTGATATTGGTTGTAGAATGGCGTTGTCAGTTTATGATATTGCAGAAGATTTTTACTTTGAAAACGAAGCCAAATTCAAAAAAGAATTAATTGCGAATTCGATTTTTGGAGCCGGACACGGCTTTCACGGACAACATAAAGCAGATCACGCGGTTTTAGAAAACGATGCTTTTAATATGACTCCGTTTGTGAAGAATTTAAAAGATAAAGCCTGGTCGCAATTAGGATCTTCGGGTGGTGGAAATCATTTTGTCGAATTCGGAATCATGGAATTTACGAAAGACGATGCGGTTTTGAATATCCCAAAAGGGAAATATGTCGCTTTGTTAACGCATTCAGGTTCACGCGGAATGGGTGCCACAATCGCTGGACATTATACAAAAATCGCCAAAGACGTTTGTAAACTTCCGGATGTGGCTAAAAACTTAGCCTATCTGGATATGAACTCACAATTGGGGCAGGAATACTGGATGGCGATGAATTTGGCGGGTGATTACGCTTCGGCTTGTCACGAGATTATTCATAACAAAATGGAACACGCCTTAGGAGCAACGATTTTAGCCAAAGTCGAAAACCACCATAATTTTGCGTGGAAAGAAATCTGGAATGGCGAAGAAGTTATTGTGCATAGAAAAGGAGCAACTCCAGCCGGAAAAGGCGTTATGGGAATCATTCCGGGAAGTATGACTGCGCCGGGATTTTTGGTGAGAGGAAAAGGCGAGGAGAACGCCATAAATTCGGCTTCACACGGAGCAGGACGACAAATGAGCCGAACACAAGCCATAAAAAATATTACCAAAACCGAGATGAAATCTATCCTGCAAGATCATGGCGTTACGCTTATCGGTGCAGGTCTGGACGAAGCGCCAATGGCCTATAAAGATATCAACCAAGTGATGAAAGCACAACAGGATTTAGTTGATGTTGTGGCGAAGTTTACGCCGAAGTTGGTGAGAATGGCGGATGATGGTAGCCGTGAGGATTGATTTTAGTTTTCAGTCGCGGTCTCAGTTTTCAGTGTTGCGACTCATTTTTAGTGTTCAGTCGCGGTCGCAGTTTTCAGCGTAGAGGCGCACTGCAGTGGGTCTAACACTTTGTACTGATTTTAACCTCAAAGGACGCAATCCCGAAGCCTCGGGATACGCAAGGTTCGCAAAGGTTTTTCCGCACCATATGTCATTTCGATCCCGAAGCCTCGGGATCGAAATGATAAACGTTGTGTTAAAAAACTTAGCGTCCTAGTGCCTTAGTGGCAAAAAAATAAATAATAATAAAGGTTTCAAGAGAGTAAAAAGCCTTAGCACCTTAGCCTCTCAGAACCTTAGCAACTTTAAAAAAAAATGAAACATTACATAGATATCGGAATTAATTTAACAAATAAACAATTCCAAAACGACATAGACGATGTCGTACAAGACGCGATCGACGCCGACGTATCGCAGATGATACTCACAGGCACAAGCGTGCGCAACAGCGAAGCTTCATTAGAAATCGCAAAACAATATCCGGGAATATTATATTCGACTGCCGGAATTCATCCGCATGATGCGAAGAGTTTTGATGAAAAAAGCATTTCACGACTGCGGAATTTATTAAAACAGAAACAAGTCGTTTCGGTTGGAGAATGCGGACTCGATTTTGATCGTGATTTTTCGCCCAGAAAGAAACAGGAAGAATGTTATAAAGCCCAATTAGAATTGGCAATCGAAGTCCAGAAACCTTTGTTTTTGCACGAAAGAGCCGCTTTTGACAGCTTTATGAATATCACCAAAGACTATTTACCGCAATTGCCAAAAGCCGTTGTGCATTGTTTTACCGGAACGCTGCAGGAAGCCAAAACCTATCTCGATAACGGATTTTATCTGGGTTTTACGGGAGCGATTTCTGATGCCAAACGTTTCAGTCATTTAAAAGAAGTGATTCAATACGTACCGCTCGACCGAATGATGATTGAAACCGATGCGCCGTTTATGCTTCCTAAAAATGTCCCGAAGACCCTTTTAAAAAAATACCACGAACGCCGTTGCGAACCTGCTTTTCTGCCTTTTGTTGCCGGGACAATTGCACAGTTTAAAGGAATTACTTTAGATAAAGTGGCAGAAGAAACGACTCGAAATTCTAAAAGCTTTTTTGGGATTTAGTGTTTTTGCTGCGAAGACACAAAGGCACAAACTTTTAAAAAAAACTTAGCGACCTAGTGCCTTAGTGGCAAAAAATGTTGGCTTTTAAATCAGGTATATTTACTGAGTTTAAAGGCTTTTTGTTTATTTATATTTGAAATCAATCATGAAAGAAAAAATACTTCAAAAATTAAAAGAAATAGAAATACAAAAAAATGTAGAAATACTTTTTGCTGTAGAATCAGGAAGTCGTGCCTGGGGATTTGCTTCTCCAGACAGTGATTATGATATCCGTTTTATATACAAACACAAACTTGAATATTATTTATCACTTTGGGAAAAGCCAGACGTAATAGAATTCATGACCGAAGACGATCTTGATGGTTCTGGTTGGGACTTACGGAAATCCGTAAGGTTGTTAGCAAAATCTAATGCACCTTTGATCGAGTGGTTGTTTTCGCCAATAGTATATTTTCAAAATGATGATTTTGTAAAACAAATGCAGGACTTAGCCGTAGAATGTTTTTCGCCCATATCGGTTTTGCATCATTATTTAGGAACGACAAAGAATTTCATGGAAGTATGCGAAATGGAAGAAGTCAAACTAAAAAGTTATTTCTATGCTTTACGCACCGCTTTATGCGGAAAATGGATTATAGAAAATAATACTTTTCCGCCTGTTGCATTTGCTGATTTATTACCAATCGCACCAGAAAATATACAAGATACAATAATAGAATTACAAGAAATAAAAGCCAACCATGACGAAAAATACCTGCATCCAAAAGAAACTTTAATAACTGATTTTTTATTGGAAACGATAAAATTTAATCAAGAAAATGCGAGTAAGTTGAGAAGTAGGAAGAAGTTGAGTGAGGAGCTGGATTTGTTTTTCAGGAAGATGATAAAATAAAAGATTATGAAAAATATTTATGATTTAATTATAGAGGATTCTGAAAAATTTAAAGATTATTTTTTAAATGATGAAGATCATCCTTTAAGATATTTTCCAAAATTCAATTCAATAAATATAATTGTTGGTGCTAATAATTGTGGAAAAAGTAGATTTATGAGACAATTGATGTCTCTAAATTCATATGATGGAATTAATGATTTATTGTTAATAAGAGAACTTATTGATGAGTATAATTTATACGTTGAAATGTTTAATATAGATAAAATACAAACCTTTATAGATAAGTATTCTAGAAATATCGCAGGAGGAACTATATTGGATCAAAAAGCTGTTAAAATTCAAAAAAATAGACTTATTAAGTTAAAAGAAGGAGATTTTAAGAATATTATTTCTGTAATCAATGGGAACAAAAAAAAACTAGATGAAATGTTAGGTTATTCTGGCATGCAAGATGATTTTTTGAAAGATTATTCTAAAATTGAAGATACATATAGTAAAGAATTTAAACCTAAAAAATATTACATACCAACTTTAAGAACAGCCCACTCGTTATTTCAGATAATAAAACATGGTTCAGAAAAGAAATTAGATGTACCAGGTACAAATGATTATGAGAAGATTGAAAAAGATATATTTCTTCATACTTACCTACAAAATTACAGAATAGACAAGAGTGTCCAAATTTTTACAGGACTTCATTTATATAGAGATATATTGAATTCAAGAAATTCAGAAAAAAGTATAAGAATACAGTTTGAAAATTTTGAAAAATTTTTAAGTGTCAATTTTTTTGATAGTAAACAAATTGATATTGTAGCGAAATTCGATAAAAATGATAATGAGAAAGGAATTAATGAATCAGAACTGATTCTTATACATGTTGAAGGGGAAAAAGAAACTAGAAAATTATATGATTTAGGTGACGGTGTTCAGGCTTTAATTGTACTGATGTATAAAATTTTTATGTCGGAACCTGAATCATTTATTTTTATTGATGAGCCAGAACTTAATTTGCATCCTGGAATGCAAAGATTATTTCTAGAACAAATAACATCTAATAAAGATTTAATTAATAAAAAGCTTAAATATATAATTAGTACACATTCAAATCATTTTTTAGATTTAACAATTGAAAAAGAAGATGTTTCCATTTATTTGTTTTCTCAAAGAAAGAATGAATTAAATGATAAACAGTTTATTGTAAAAAATGTAAACAGAGGAGATAACTCTTTACTTAAGGATTTAGGAGTAAATAATTCTTCGGTATTCATGGCTAATTGTAGTATTTGGGTTGAAGGAATATCTGATAGAAATTACTTAAAGGCATTTTTAAAATCATACTGTGATTCAATTGGAAAATCTTATCCAAAAGAAGATATCGATTTTGCATTTTTTGAATATGCAGGATCAAACATCGATCATTATATTTTTGAAGATGAAGTAGAAAAAGAAGATGTAGAAATTGTTTTAAAGGATATAAAAGCTTTAGCAATAAGTAATCGGATATTTCTTTTAGCAGACTGTGATGCATCTAAACAAAGTAGTAAGAAAGGCATTAGATTAAAAGAATTAGAAGATGCAAAAACAGATAATTTTATTCCTAAAATTGTTTGGAATATAAGAGAGGTAGAAAATCTTTTGACCAATGAAATGTGGAAAGAAATTCTTATTGAGCTTTGTAATAAAACCCTAGTTAAGTCACATGAAGCTGAAATTTTATTAAAAATTGATAAGGCTTTGTCTGAAGTTAATTATTCAGATTTCGCAAAAAAATATGTTGGAGAATTTCTTGAAGAAATAAGAAAAAAAATGGGAAAGATTTCTTCAAGGTTTATACTTAATCGATCTGCTTATGAAGTAAAGTCAGAGGAATCATTTGGAACAATAATTAATAAACGAGAATTAAGCGAGTTAGTTTTTAATAAAAATTTTTCTTGGGAAATCTTATCTAGAAATAACGAGATTGAACAATTAACAATCGAGATTTACAATTTCATCACACAAAAACAATGACCATCCAAGACTTAAAATCCCAAAATCTGATCCTTTTCGAAGTTATTTCAGGAAGTAAATCTTTTGGGTTAAATGCACCAACATCAGACACCGATATAAAGGGCGTTTATTATCTTCCGAAAGACAAATTCTTTGGGTTAGATTATATACCTCAAGTGGCGAATGAAACCAATGATGAGGTGTATTATGAAATTGGGCGTTTTGTAGAATTGCTGCTTAAAAATAATCCTAATATTTTAGAGATTTTGGCTTCGCCGGAAGATTATATTTTATACAAACATCCGTTGATGGATAATTTGAAGATAGAAGATTTTCTGTCCAAATTATGCAAAGATTCTTTTGCTGGTTATGCCGTAACGCAAATCAAAAAGGCAAGAGGTTTAAATAAGAAAATTGTAAATCCGTTACCAAAAGAAAAGAAAAGTCTTCTAGATTTTTGTTATGTTCTGAAAGGTTATGAAACTGTTTCGGCCAATACTTTTTTAGAAGAAAACAATTTGAATCAAGAGCAATGCGGTTTGGTGAATTTATCTAATTCAAAAGGTATGTTTGCTTTGTTTTACGATGAAAATAAAACCCTAGGTTACAAAGGAATTATTCAAAAAGAAAACTCTAATGAAGTTTCTGTTTCTTCGATTCCGAAAAACGAAAAGCTAATTGGTTATTTATCCTGCAATCAAGACGGATATTCTAAATATTGTAAAGAATACACAGAATATTGGAGTTGGATCGATAAACGAAACGAAGATCGTTATAATACGAATCAGCAACATGGTAAAAATTACGACAGCAAAAATATGATGCACACCATTCGTCTTTTGCAAACTGCAGAAAAAATTCTGTCAACAGGAAAATTAAATATCAGAGTTCCAAACCGTGATGAATTACTCGATATAAAAGCTGGAAATAAAGAATATGATGATTTACTACAAATGGCAGATGATTTAATCGATTCAATCGAAAATCATTATCAAACATCTACGTTGCCTGAAAAGCCAGATGAGGGAAAAGCAATTCAAACTCTAATAAAAATTAGAGAAGAATTGTATAATTCCAAGTAGGGCAAAAATCTAACTTTAAAAAATCCTTACAAATCCGCGTTTTCACGAAAGCGAATCCGTAAAATCCGCGCTCTAAAATCGCCCCAACACTCAGGGCGATTTAAAATTAAAAAGCAAACATCAGGAAATCATCATCTTCACTCCCAAAATATGCTTACAAATCCCTCGTTTTCCCTGATAAGCCGTAAACCAGTCGCAGGTGCATCTTTGCGAAGCGTTGTCGATAATTACCTTGTGTACAACGCCGGAACCTTTTACTTTCGCTTCGATATAATCGGCTTTTCGTTCAACGATTTCAATGTCTTCGTTATCGATAAGTTTTTTGGCATTTTTCAATCTCGGATTTAGCGATAAAATACGTTCGGTTTTAAAAGGCAGACGGCGATAGAAATGCGCTTTTTCGCTTAAATCATAACCTAATAATCCCATCGATGATAAATTCGAAGTCAGGTTGTCCATGGTTCCAAAATCGATATCATTTTCTATAGAAAGCATCGTGGGGTCAAAAGTTTCATTCGATTTTAATAAACTGTTTAAACCGTAAACCCATTCTATCGGTAGGTTTTCGGTCATGGTTTCCAGTACATTTCCTTCACCAGAAAAGCCCCGGTAAGAATCAGGAGAAAAAGCCATTAACAATTGCATTTTTCCAAATTCGGCTACAACGGCGCAGGTTTGTTTGTCCGACGATTCGTAAATGAAAATTTTATCGACAATCGCCAGAATTCCTTCTAATAATCGTAATCGCTGCACACCGCCAATTCTCACGCTGTCAGCTGTTGCCAAAGTCGAAAACATAAATTTTCCGGCTCTTTTGGTAATGAAAAAATCACCTTTTACGTTTCCTTTTGGCAGACTTTGAAACAATTGAATCGTTTGAATTTTGTTTACTTCAAACTTTAAATCCATATCGGCCAGATACAACTGTACGCTTGTTAAACCTTTAATCCAGCGCATTGGCAGGGTTACTTTTTTCTCGGTCACTTTTGCCTTGCTCGTAATCACCTGAACATCCTGCTGACCAACGGCAAGGGTTACTTTTTCGTTTTTCTGAATCGCATTTAAAGCATTCAGCATAGGATCATTAAAATCGACATTGGTGGTTCCGTTCGCGATAAATTCGCCGTCGATGGCTTCGGGTTTCATATCGAGTCTTACATACACGCCATTGCAGGACGAGAATCCTTCGAAACGCAATCGCTCAGATCCCGCCGAAACAATAGGATCGCGCAAACTGGGCGGAATAGGCCCAAAACTCGAACGAACCACTTTGGCAATCGTTCCCCAGCATTTTGCCGTAACATAAGGATCAGTTAAACTTCCCCAGAAAAAACACGGAATATTATTGATCTCTTCAATTTCGGTTTGATGCGCCAAAACCAGATTGTTGATTCCTTTGCTTTTACTGTAGGTTGAAATTCCTTTATAATTATATTCTAAATCTGTCATTTTCGTTATTTTAAAATTTGCTTAATCAACGATTTAAGCGCGGTATTGTCTTTCCATTGTTCAAAGAATTCCATTGCTTTTGGCGAAGGTTTCTGATTGGTCTTCGTTAAAACATCAACATAATTCTCTACTATTTTTTTGAAATTCGTTGGCAGTTTTTCCTTTAAAACCAGATTTTTAAAAAAGGAATTAAACAGTTTGAACAAAGCATTATTGTGTAAAGGCGAAATATCTTTCAGTGCCGCTAATGCATCAGAAAAACGTAAAAACACACCATATTTTTCTGAAGCCAATAGTGCCGCTTTTTGGGCAAATATTTCGACATCAACAGCTTGTCTTTCGATTAATTGAATCAAAACTTCAGATGCCAGTAAACGCAAATCTTTCTTTTCCTGAAAGAAACAAGCTGCGAACAAAAGCTGCGTAGTTTCAGAAAATCTAAACTCCGGTCTGTTTATGATATCCAGAAAACCTTTTAATTCCGGCTTAGCTCCGTCGCCGGTTGCACAGTTCTGCAATAAAGTCAAAGCCAAAGCATCAGAATTTTGAGGCATTAAACTGTGCCAGTAATACGTGTTTCCGGCATAGCTTAGCAAATAATCCCAGCTGTTGCCGCGATTGTAAATATCCTGACTGTACAATAAATAGTTTGGAATTTTGCTATAATGGGGCAGATCGTATTTCAATTCGTACCAAGACGGTGTTCGCTCTTTCTCTTTGGTTTGATAATTCGTCCACTCGTTCCATTTTTCTTTAAATTGTACTTTCGGAACAAATGGCGAAACCACAAACGGTATATCTTTTAGATACGTGTTTTCAAATTCAGGGAAAGTATCATCTGGATAAAACGTTCTGGCTGCAACGGCCCACAAAGATAAATTTCCGGTTTCTTTGGTCGTTTTGCCCATCGTTGCCAAAAGTTTAGAAAACAAAGAAGTCGAATCTAAATTGAGTTTTTCATCAACACCCAGACAGAACGATAAAAGCTGTTTTAATTCGCCTTCGACTTTATCTAATAACGGAATTGCTTCTGCGGTATTTTCTCTGGGCATACGCGCAATGGCAATCGCCAAATCGACAGAATCAATTTCTTCTTTGGTTTTTTGATATTCGATTACTCTTTCCAGCAAAACCTTTGGTGCCACCCAATATGGTTTATGGCTCGGGAAAGAAAGCAAAGGCAAAGCCGAGTTGGATTCGATTTTTTGCTGCACTTTTTCTAATAACGGTTTGATTAAAGTAATCGTATTTATTTTTGAATAATGCTTGAAACTGCTGTCAAATCTGCCGTTTATATTTTGAATTTTCTGCTGTAAAAACGACTTCATGAAATTTTTATGAACCGCTTCAAAATAATGTTTTTGCAGTTGTTTTTCGTAAGGCTGTAATTGTGCCGCAGAATCTGCCGGAAATAAATCTCGCTGCTGAATGTAAACGTTCATCAGGATCTCGGTATCCAGGGTTTCATCTGAATTAATAAAATTTCCAAACTGAAACACAATATCGTTCCAGTCATTTGGCAGCTGTACTTCTTCGGTAAGCAATGATTCTTTTTTTGGTTCAAAATGATATTCTTCTAATGCCGAATCGTCAATCGTAAGTGCCTCTTCATCTAAAAACGATGTCAGGCCTGATTTGATATTTCCCTGCATTAAAGAGACATACGAACTTAATTTTTCTTTTAGCGTTTTGTCTTTTGCAGATCCAATTTTTAGTAAAATTTTTGAAACGCGTTCCTGCAAAGCCAAGTCTGATATCACATAAACATCAGCAATTATTGAGGCAATAGTATTGTTTAATTTCGGATTTGCTTTGGTCATTTTTTCCAAAATTGGCAGCACGCTTTTTATTGCCGCTTTGCAATCGTTTCGCATCATAAGCGGTTCCAGCCATTCCAGAAATGATTTGGTTTTGAATTTAGGATGCTCGTAGATTTTTTTCACAAGTTCTACGCCGTAACTTGTAATAGGAGGATAGGCATTGTGAAAAAAACTGAATATATTTCCCTGATAAACAACAAGTTCATCAGCGGTAACATTAAATTCGTCCAGCCTTTTTCTAAAAAAAGACTTCAGGTTATTGTTCCATTCTTTGGTTTGAATCTGGATCGCGTTTTCGATAAAGAAAGAACGCTCCATCTTTTTTTCGTCTAATAACGATTTGTAAATCAAGCTCCAGGTTTGGAATTCGTCATATTTTTGCGTGTCATTATCACGAAAGAAATGACTATGAAGAACGGTTTCATAATTAAACAATTCGGGAATATCTCTTTGATAACTTACTTTATCACTTAAGATGTTATCGATAAAATCTCTGATTTTTATTTTAGCGCGCCATTCATTTGTTGCGGCTAAACTCAAAGCATATAATTCGGGGTTAAATTGCAGTAAGTCATTTTCTTCCAGCTTTCGCAGAATGTGATAGCTAAAACTTACCCAGTCTTGTCTTTTTACTTTTTCCAGTAAAAAAGCGGCAAGCCAATTTGGTTTCGCCCAAAGCAAAGTGTCTAAAACATAGGGTTTGTAATCTAAATCATTTAATAAATGAAGGGCTTCGTCCCACGAATTAATATCGGTTTTATCAAACAAAGCGATTGCGCTCAGGGTAATGATTTCGCTTTGAGTGCGGTCACCGCGGGTTCCCCAGCCATGATCGTGTTTGTCTTTTTTAACATAACCGGGATCTTTGGTCAAATCGGTATACGTCATCCAGTAACGTTTGCATTTTTTGATATGCTTTTTTAACGCTTCAATATTTCCTTTCGCCTTTTCTTTCAGTAAAGGCAGCAGTAATTCAATTTTTTTAGATTTTAAAATGGCGTCGTATTCTTCTAAAACTTCATCTGAGTTTTTGCTCTTTGCAGATTTGGGCTTAGAAACAACGTCTACTTCTCCGGTTTCAGAATATCCTTTTTTTATTTTTTCGGCTAATATTTTCTCTGCCATTTTCAGACATTCTTCGTTTGAGGCAAAGCTTTTTGTTTGAGATGTTCCAGAGGTTCCGTTTTTTCCGTACGTCACGGTATATTCTAATCCGGTAACTTCGATTTCCCAGAATTTATCGGAGCTGCCATCAATGTATTTAAGATTTTTTTTCATTATGTGGTATAGAATGGTTTATAGGAGTGTATTTATTTTCTCTCAAAAATAAAATTAATAAAGAGATTTTCCTTGTTTTGAAAGGAAACTTTTGGGTTAAATTTTTATTAAATAAAAACAGCGGACAGATTAAAAGAATAATTGGAATTTAATTATTAAAAAGAAAAAAACTACATTTGTACCTGAAATGGAAATGAAAAACATACATATTAGCCGTTCGTCAGAACAAAAAATTGATTTCGCCGGATATCTTCCGGTTGAAAGCTATGGGCGCAGCTTGTATTTTATGAAATTGAAATGTAAATTTTAGATTTAAAACTCAACATAAATATAAAAAGCGTCCTCAATCGGGACGCTTTTTTTGTTTTAAAGCACATTGATTTTGATCAGTATTGAAAAATAAGAGGTTTAAAATGATTAAAAAACAAACCATAACTAAAAATAATTAAAAAATAATTTGACCAAATGTTTAATGATTAAATCAAATAGCGAAATATAGTCTTGGAAAGTAATTCGATGAGCGCCAATCATTTGATACAAAACAGTAATCTGCACCAGTATGCGGACAGGAATTTCTATGTTTTTATTTTGTGTATAACTAACTGATAGTCAGAAAAATAATCTTAAAAAGTATTTGGAAATATGAATTTTTCCATCATATCTTTGCCAAACAAAATCGAAACAAAAAGTTTCAATAGATAACAACAACAATTAAAAAATAAATAAAATGAGTTTTAAATTATATATAAACAACCCAGGATTAGCTGGCGCAACTTCGGATTGCGAATGCTTTTACATATCGGTGCAAGAATACAGGCAATAGGATAATTATATCGTATTTGTTATGAAGCACCTTTAATCGGGTGCTTTTTTTTGCTTTAGGAGCAAAGGTTCAAAGGTTCAAAGGTTCAAAGGTTCAGACAAAGAGAAAAACTTAGAGCCTTAGCACCTTAGTATCTTAGAAACTTTAAAAAAGTACGCAGAATAATTGCGCAGGACAATTGTAATATTTGTTCGTAAAAAAATCGTAGTAAAGTAAAAGTAGGAACGATTAGCAGAAAGCTGATCGTTAGTTTAACAATAAAAATTTAAGGATGAATCAAAGCAATAGACTTAGGTCAGATCATAGTGATCAAACAGAAACAGTGGAGTTTAATGAGTCGTCATATGCCTCAAATATAAAAATGGATTTGAAACTGATTAACCTATGGAATGAAAAGGTAAATTTTAAGGAAATAATATATATCATTTAGAGATATTTCTCTGATAAAGCAAGGGTGCTTTTAAACTTTTGTGATATTGGATTTCCCGGAAAAGCCTTCGATTTCCTGAGATTCCCAAGAATTGCAAAAAAAAAAAATACCATGCAAAACAATACATTAGAAAAATATAAAAAAGCAATTAGAAAAAAATACGAGATAGAAAAAGAAGGTAAATACTTTGATTATTTATACAAACCTTCTCGTGGAAAACTTCGTGATTTGTGCTGGCTCATTTTCGAAAATAACCCAACAAAGGATGATTTGAATGTTTTCAGTAATCTATTAGGGTTAGACTTCGATCATACCAAAAAGAATAAGTTTAAGGAGAAAAAAGATAAGTTCAGACCTATTGAGACGTTCTTTAAAGGGGAAACAGATCCGTCAAATATTGATGCGATAAATATGGCTGCAATTTTGGTTGATTTTGAACCGCGTCCTTTCAAAAAGTTTTACGAAAATTCTAAAACTGAGGAAATAAAACCAGTTAAACGGATTGAGAAAGCTAAAGCAGTTTTTGAGAAGAAAAGTTCGGATAAAAAGGAAAAACAGGAGAAAAAATCTAAGAAAAGAAGTTTCTTTAGAGATCTTAAAAGTATGTTTTTCTAGGTCTTTTTAGTTGCAAAGGGGCAAAGGGGCAAAGGGACAAAGAGGCAAAGAGGCAAAGAGACAAAGGAGCAAAGTTTTTTAGCCACAGATTAAAGGATTAAAGATTATTAAAAAATCTGCTCAATCTGCTCAATCTGCGTGAAATAAATCTTAGCCTTCATTGCGTAAATCTTAGCGCTATTTGCGGTTAAAAAATTCCGCAAAGACACGAAAGCACAAAGTTTTTAGTCACAGATTAAAGGATTAAAAGGATTATTAAAAAATCTGCTCAATCTGCGCGAAAAAAATCTTAGCGTTCATTGCGTAAATCTTAGCGCTCTTAGCGGTTAAAAAAAACAATTATTAAAAATTAAAAAAAATGAAAACAACAGATAAAATTATTATTATCGATTTAGAAGCCACATGCTGGCAGAGTGCGGTCCCGAAGGGCCAGGAAAATGAAATCATCGAAATTGGTTTAGCGGTTTTAGATACAGAAACTGGTGCGATTACAAAGAACAAGGGAATTTTAATAAAACCCCAACGTTCTAGTGTGAGTCCATTTTGTACTGAATTAACGACCATAACTCAGGATTTATTAGATCAGAACGGAATTAGTTTTGAAGAAGCTGTTAATCAGCTAATCGACGAATACAACCCTGATTTGTATACTTGGGCAAGTTACGGTCAATACGATCTCAATATGCTTAAAAAACAATGTAAATCGTTTGGAATTTCATATCCAATGGGTGAGGAGCATATTAATGTAAAAAACCATTTTGCCGAAAAATTTGGCATTCAAAAACCAACCGGAATGAATGGGGCTTTACAGCTGTTGAATATCCCGCTGGAAGGAACGCATCACCGTGGTATAGACGATGCAAAAAACATCGCCAAGATTTTACATTGGTGCCTGCAAAATTAAAAAGGCTGTCTTAGTAAGGCAGCCTTTTCGTTTGGTTATATTATTTTGATTTATTAATTGTTCCCGTATATTTTAGAGTAAAGATCTTTATAAATTTCTTTAATAATTTTACGTTTCAATTTCAGCGTAGGAGTAAGTTGTCCGCCATCAATAGACCAAACATCTGGTGTAAGTTCAAAACGTTTTACCTGTTCCCAGTGTCCAAATTTTTTGTTGATGCTTTCTACTTCTTCATCGATACGTTTAATAACATCTGGATTGGCGCTGATTTCTGCATCAGAACTTCCTAGATTAATTTTATGGATTTTTGCCCATTCTTTTACGAATTCAAAGTTTGGCTGAATAAATGCACCCGGCATTTTTTCGCCTTCACCAATAACCATAATCTGCTCAATAAAACGAGATTGTTTCATGGCATTTTCGATCATCTGCGGTGCAATATATTTACCGCCGGAAGTTTTGAACATTTCTTTTTTACGATCCGTAATTTTTAAGAAACCTTCACTGTCAATTTCTCCAATGTCTCCTGTATGAAAATAACCATCAATTACAGCTTCAGCAGTTTTTTCAGGGTCTTTATAATAGCCTAACATTACGTTCGGGCCTTTTAATAAAATTTCTCCGTCTTCGGCAATTTTTACTTCCAGATTACGGATTGGTTTTCCAACAGTACCAATTTTAAATCCTCTGTTCCTTTGATCATTTACGGCAATTACCGGAGATGTTTCAGTTAAACCGTAACCTTCCATTACCGGAATTTCTGCTGCTGCAAAAACTCTTGTTAAGCGAGGCTGTAATGCAGCGCTTCCGGAAACCATTAAATCTAAGTTGCCGCCCAAACCTTCTTTCCACTTACTGAAAATTAGTTTGCGGGCAATTTTTAACTGAAATTCATACCAAAAGCCATTTGCTCCGTAAGGCTCATATCTTAACCCCAGATCGATAGCCCAGAAAAATAGTTTTTTCTTGATGCCTGTTAATTCAGAACCCTTTGCATAAATTTTATCGTAAACTTTTTCTAAAAGCCTTGGCACTGCAGTAATAACAGTAGGGCGGACTTCTTTTAAGTTATCACTGATTTTATCGATAGATTCTCCAAAATAAACCGAAACCCCATAATATTGATAGATGTACAAAATCATTCTTTCAAAAATATGGCAGATTGGCAGGAAGCTCAATGCTGTACTTTTTCCCGGGTCAAACGGAATTCTTGGTGCGCTGTCTAAAACATTCGAAACAATGTTTTGATGCGAAAGCATAACCCCTTTTGGTCTTCCTGTAGTTCCGGAAGTATAGATAATCGTGGCTAAATCATCCGTTTTAATGCTGTCTTTTCTGGCTTCAACTTCGCTTTGGTTGCTTTCATCTTCGCCTAAAATTAATAAATCTGTCCAGTGTTTGCAGCCTTCAATTTCATTAAAAGAATATACTTCTTTCAATGAAGGTACATTGGCTTTAATGGCATTTACTTTTTGTAAAACTTCGTCATCAGAAACAAAACAATAAATACTGCCGCTATGGTTTAGGATATATTCGTAATCTTCTTCTGCAATGGTTGGATAAATAGGAACATTCTGCGCACCGGTTTGTAAAATACCAATGTCCATTATATTCCATTCGCTGCGGTTATTTGAGCTGATTAAAGCAATCTTATCATCTTTTTGAACACCCATGCGCAATAATGCTCTCGAAACGGCATTTGCTTTTGCAATATATTCCTGGCTGGATGTTTTTTCCCAGACTCCATTTTTTTTGGTTGCAAGAGCAACTGGAAGGTTATATGTTTCTTGTTGATAATAGGGAAAATCAAAAAGGCGTGTGATTGAAACCATGTTTAATATATTGAATTTTACTGCAAATTAAATAAAAATAAGGTATGATTTTTTATTTTATCGAAATTTATGGGAAAATTTATAGAGACTATTAAAAATCAACGAAAACGTTTTCTTTTTTGTAGTAAATTTTCCTAAAAATCGAGAAATATTTAATTTGGATGTACTTTTTTAAAAGATTATTGCACGTTATAATCTTCGTAAGCTTTTACTCTTTCGCCCATTAAGAACATTTTTTTCTTGGCAAAATGAATAGAGAATTGAGAGTAATACCATTCATTGCTGTCATTTGGTCTGTACCAAAAAGTATACGATTTACTATTGAAACCTTCTTTAAAAACCGGTACACCTTCTTCTGTGCATTCAATTCCCCAATTGATTTTTTTCTTTGTAAGATCATCTGCCTGAATAGATCCAGTTCCGTCTGGATTTAATACCGTAATAGGCTCTTTTTGTCCAATCGGGGCATAAGTTCCCGGAACCGGAAAACCAATTGTAGTGGTAATATAACGATCTTTAGAATTGTGTGTGATTTGATTTACTTCAACTTGGGAGTATGATTTGGCAGTAACAAAAAATATAGCAATAAGTAATAAATGTACAGATTTCATTCTATGTAGGTTTAAAAGTTTTTGGCGTTTAGGGAAAATCAGCGGCAGATTTTCATGGCGAATATAGTTTAAATTTTGATAGAAAAATAAATCTGAAATACAAGAATGCTATTTTTTGAATTTTTGATTTTTTAAGGCAATTTATTCTGTAGAAAACTGATTTTCGAGCATTTTTTCTTTAAAATCGGATTTAAAAGTATAGGCAAACGTAACCATTAAAGCGCGTGTATCAGATTTGTTTGTTCTGTTGCTGCTAAATAATAAAGTATTGTTTTTGTATCCACTTTTGAGGGTGTTAAATACATCGGTTACAACCAACCCCAAACGTGCATTTCCTTTTCCGAGTTTTTGCTGAAAACCCATATCTATATTATAAATAGGAATCCTTTTTCCCTGCGGTGTTGCCAGTGCCGAATTGTAATTACCTATAAGCTGCAGTTTACCGCCTTTCCAGGGAACAAAATTATTAATGATTTTTCCGTACAAGCTGAAAGCACTACTCACAACATCCTGAGCTAAATTTGAAGCGTTGATGTTTTGCTGGAAAGCCGTTAAACTGATGTTTGCATCGTAGAAACTAATTGGTTTTAAACTAAAAATAGTTTCCAAACCATACGTTACAGTAGTTCCGATATTTCTTGGCTGCAGTAATATTACTCCGTTATCATACAGTTCTGCATATTGCCTGATGGCATCGGCAGCATTTCTGTAAAAAGCATTGGCTGAAAAAGAATATGCAGACCAGTTTTTTAAATAACTGATTTCGGCAATATGAATAATTTCAGGTTTTAAATACGGATTACCTCCATGTGGATTCAAAGCATCCGTAATATCAATAAACGGATTCAGATCATCTAAATCCGGGCGATTGATACGTTTACTGTATCCAATTTTCACGAATTCATTTGATGCCAAATTCCACTGCAATGATGCTGACGGAAAAAGTTTTAGATAATCATTGTTAAATCGATCTCTATTATTTTTTGTTGCTCCTGTGTTAGAAACATTTTCTGCACGCAGCCCTAAATTGTATTTCCATTTGGGGTTTTCTTTTTCTCCTATAAAAGAATTTAGTAATCCGTAAACCGCATTTATTTGTTCATTGAAATCAAAGGAATTGCTCGAAAGCGGATTAATTACATATTCGCCGTTAACCTTATCGGAACTTTCGAAATCAGAATTAAAAAAGCGAAAAGTTCCTTTGTAACCGGTTTCTACAATTGATTTCTCAGCGGCAGGAAAGGTATAATTTAAAATCGCATTGGATATATTTTCATGTTCATAATTATGTGTGCGCTGCAGGGAAGCATCGTTGATTTGCTGCTGATATTCATCGTAATTATAGGTGTCAATATTAGTGTTTTCTTTATGTTTGTTGAATGATGATGTAAGACTTGCGTTTAAGTTTTTTCGATCATCAGAAAATTTCCTATCATAATTAAATGCCAGTTCACCCGCTTTTGAACGTTCCAGTTCTAAAGAATGTCTTCTGGTATTAGAAAAAAAGCTGTTTGTACTTGTATTAACCTGAGTAAATAAAGTTTCATCATTGTCCTGACTTTCTGTATTTCCCAATGCTTCAAATGAAAAACTGTTTCTTTCATTAGGTGAAAAATCAATATTCAGTTTTAAATTTTGCAAACCTTCAGTTCGCTGATCACTTCTGTTTTGTTGAATTAAATGTTCATCATCAATAAAATAATTGGTTCTGTCTGCTTTTATTTTTTTTGTTCTTCCGGCAAATCGGTTATCATATCCCAAACCAAAATTCCATTTTTCTGTTTTATGATTCAAAAGAACCGAACTGTTGATTCTTTCTTTAGCACCAAAACCGCTTCCTAAAGCCATAGCACCATTCATACCGCTTTGATTATTTTTTTTTAGTTTAATATTAATGATACCGCTTTCTGCATTGGCATCGTATTTAGCGGTGGGACTGCTGATTATTTCGATACTCTCAATGCTGCTTGCCGCAATTTGGTCCATATTGGTTATGGCAGAGTTTTTTCCGTTAATCAATATCAAAGGCGATTTTCCTCTTAAAGTAATACTTCCTTCAGCATCCACGGCAACAGTTGGAATATTTTTCAGCATATCTGTGGCTGTACCTCCGGATTGCGAAATACTAGAAGCCGCATTAAAAATAAATCCTTCGTCTGTTTTCTGAATCTGTTTCTTTTGAGAATTAACCACCACTGTATTCAATAAATTAGTATCATTCTGTAAAACAATAGTTCCAGCAGAAACAGGAGAACCGGTAAATTGAATCTTTTTAATAATAGTTTTAAAACCAATCAGTTTAAAATACAGCTTATATTGTCCTTCGGCTATATTTTCTAAAGAGAAATTTCCTGATGCATCCGTTACAGTATAATTAGCCGTTTTTGTTGAGTCGTTGGCATTTTTTAAAATAACATCAACAAATTCGACAGGAAGTTTTCCGTCAGTAACTGTTCCTTTCATTGAAGAAATTTTTTGACCGAACGAAAACTGGTTTACAGCAAATAAAAGAATAATGGAGACTGATTTTTGGAACAATTTTTTCATGGGGGCAAAGATATTTATCCCGGTAAATGAAGTTTTGAAAACCACCTTAAGATATCATTAAGTTAGTCTTATGTCTAAATTAGAGGATGGTTAATAAAGAAAAAAAACAGGGTTTTTCCCCTTTCAAAAACAGTAGTTTACCTTATAATTTCAGATTAAATACGGCATAATTTTACTCCAATTAAATGCGTAAGCCGAAAAGCAAACGAGTAGGCACAAATCAAATCATGAAATTATGGAAACTGCTTTATTTTTAGCAATGGGATGGTGCGGAACCAAATACCCAGGCTGGTGGAAACGTTTTTGGAAAAATCCGCCTCCACCGCCGGATCCGGAGCCCTGGTGGACCGTTACCCTTATTGGTATCGGACTAATTGCAGGCGCAGCCGGCGGCTTATTCTTTAGCAATGCTATTGCAGAAAATCAATTTTTTGCAGGTCAAAATGCAGTTGCTTCGGGCCTGTTTGCTTTTGGAGCTTCAAATGTCATAACAGGTATTGCCACAGCTTTTAGAAATTAAAAAAATGCCTCGGCTTAGGGATAGCGTCGAGGCATTTTTTTTTAAATTAATTTAAACTTATGGTCTAAAACAAATTGGTGTAAATGATATTAAACCCATATACAATACAGATTACCGAAGAAACAATGATTAAACTGTATTGCAGTTTTTGAGATTTGAGAATGCTTTTTGTAAAAGGAATACTAAACAGTCCAGATGCTATAAACATGCCCAGAATCGACCCGATTCCGAAAATTAAAATATATAATAATCCTTCTAATGGTGTTTTTATTTGCGAAATAACCAAAATAACCAATGAACCGCTTCCCGCGAGTCCGTGCACTAAACCAACGCCAAAAGCAGTTTTATAATTTGCGGTTCCATCGTAATGTTTATGCTTAAAACCAGCGATAGGGTGCGAATGGGTGTAAGTATGCGCATGCATGTGTGTGTGAGTAACCCCATTGCTGTGCGTATGCGGGTGACTGTGATAATAAGTATGCGAGTGTGTTTTTTTATACAATAATTTAAACAATCGAATGGTTCCTAAAATTACCAGCATCAATCCAACAACAGCTTCAAGATAACTAAAGATATTTTCGCTAATCGAAATTTTAAAACCAATCATAATCACTCCAACAATAAAAATTGTAGAAGTATGACCTATTCCCCAGAACATTCCGTCTTTAAGAGCATCTTTTATTTTGCTTCTGTTTGTAACAAGATTATTAACAGCCAATAAATGATCTGCCTCAAAAGCATGCTCGAGTCCGGCGTAAACTGTTATTAGTAATCGAATCATTTTATATCTTATAAATAATTGAAATAAGCAGCACAAGCTCCTTCAGAAGAAACCATTGGCGCTCCTAAAGGATTAGAAGGTTTGCATCTTTTTCCGAATTCCGGACATTGATTTGGCTTTTTATTTCCGGTTAGGATCTGGCCGGCTATACATAGTTCTTCTGTTTTAACAGTACAAGTTTGTATTGAAAATTTAGAATTTGCATCATACATCTTATAGCTTTCTCTTAATACGAGTCCGCTGTTTTCAATTGCACCTATTCCTCGCCATTCCTGCGTTCCTATTGTAAAAACGGTGTTTACAACTTCCTTTGCTTTTATATTTCCTTCTTCTTTTACCAGTCTGGTATATTGGTTTTCTACCTCATGTTTTCCTTGTTCCAATTGCAAAACGGCATGATAAATAGCCTGAACCATATCTGCAGGTTCAAATCCGGAAACTACAATCGGAATTTTATATTTTTCAGCAAGAGGATAATATTCTTCCAGACCCACAATCGTACAAACATGTCCCGCACCTAAAAAAGCATTTATGGTACAAAATTTATCTGATAAAATGGCTTCCATCGCAGGCGGAACTAATACATGCGAAACCAGTAAACTGAAATTAGTCAACCCCAGTTTTTGTGCATAAATTACTGCCAAAGCATTGCTGGGAGCAGTAGTTTCAAACCCTACTGCGAAAAAAACTACTTCTTTATCCGGATTTTTTGAGGCTATATTTACAGCTTCTAAAGGCGAATATAAAATTCGTAGTTCACCGCCTTCAGCTTTGGCCTGCAATAAACTATGCGACGATCCCGGAACCCGAATCATGTCCCCAAATGAACACATGATTACCCCTTGCTTCATTAATTCGACCGCTTTATCAATTAAGGAAATTGGAGTAACACAAACGGGACAGCCTGGTCCATGAATCATTCGGATGTTTTGTGGTAATAAATCTAATAATCCGTTTTTGACTAATGAATGAGTCTGGCCCCCGCAAATCTCCATAATGTTCCATTGACGAGTGGTTATCTTATGGATTTCATGTATATAATGTTTAACCAGTTCGGGATTTCGATATTCAGACAGATATTTCATTTTTAAACAATATTTAAAAGTTCAATAATGAAAACCAGAGTAGAATTGGGCTGAATCATGGGCAGTGCACCAATAGGACCGTATGCTAAATCATGCGGAATATAAACTTTCCAGCGGGAACCTTCCGGCATTAATTGCAAAGCTTCCTGCCAGCCGGTTAAAGTTTGTAAAACACGCATTTTTTGAGGACCGGTCTCTTTGGTAGAATCAAATACGTTTTTGTTCAGCAGATAACCTTCATACAAAACATTTACAGTATCTGTAATTTTAGGTATATTTCCGTTTCCTTCCACTAAAACTTCATATTGTAAACCGCTCGAAAGCGTAACAACTCCTTCTTTTTCAGCATTTTTTTCTAAAAAGACTTTTCCTGTTTCGGCATTTTTAACTTTTAATTCTTCCTGAAGAAGCGCGACATAATTGTTAAATATTTCAATAGAACGCTTAGGCGAAATTTTTTCTGCAGATTTCTCAAAAACAGATTTCATTCCGTCAATATAATCTTCATATTTAATTTCATCAAAGCCAATATCCTTTAAGCTCAAAGCCATTACAACTCCAGCCGAATATGAAATTTTATCTTTTTCTTCGGTTTTACCAATGTGCCCTAATAATTCCAGAATATCCATAGTTTAATTTTTTAGATGTAAATAATGATTGAGTTGTCCAAAAGAGATATTTTCGTCATTTGGCGAAAGCATTTCGTGAAAGTGTAATTTGTATTTTGGTTTTAGATGGTCAATAATCAAATCAACAAGAACTGAATTCTGAAAAACGCCGCCGCTAAAAGCAATTTCTTTGGATTTTGATAAACTGGCAGCTCTTTCGATGCATTTCACCAAAGTGTAATGAAAATTTAAAGCAGCAATTTCTGGTTCTACCTGATTTTTAACGGCTTTAATAATCTGTAATAAAAGTTTTTTGACGGGAATAACAGTGCCTGCTTTTTCATCTTTTAGATAATCTTTTACTTTTACATTTGATTTATTAAAAGCTTGCTGTGCCAGATTTTCCAGATAAATGGCCGCTTCGCCTTCAAATAAAATAGGCTTGTCAAATCCAAGAGTAAAAGCAACGGCATCAATTAGTCTTCCTATTGAAGAAGTTTTAACAGAACTATTTTTGATATGTTTCGTATAAATCTTAAGCTCATTTTTATTGAAAAAAGTATGGAAATAGCCATTATTTTTGCTAATTGAAAGTGCCGAAATTTTCGGGTTTTGGGCCATTTGATCTCCTAGAATCCATGAAAAATATTCGAGATGTCCAATTCGGTTTATAAGGTTGTAATTGTATTCAAAAAATTCACCGCCATATATTTCTTTCTCACTTCCAAATCCTGCGCCGTCCCATATAACACCTAATATTTTAGATTTTTTCCAAAGTTTTTTTTCGCTTAAAATTGCAGCAAAATGAGCTTCGTGGTGCTGGATTTTAATTGTTTTTACAGTTTTATCCTGGGTTGTAAAAGCATTAACTATTTTATTGTTTTCGTAATTTGGATGCTGGTCGCAGATGATTGTTTTAGGAGAGAAATCAAAAAAACGCTGGTAATTTTCTATTTTTTTTTCAAACCTTTTATAAGTGTCATAATTTAACAAGTTACCAATATATTCGCTCATATATACCTGATGATTTGGCGTTATGGTAACCGTATTTTTCAAAGCTGCACCAAGACATAGTAATTTTTCTGAAGAATTTTCTAAAAATGAAAAATCAAGATTAGGAGCAAAACCTCTGGCATGTCTTAGAATAATTTTTTGCTTATTTTTTCTGGAAAACCTGATAACCGAATCATCCTGAGAGTTTTGAATCTCTAAATCATGGTGCAAATAATAATCGGCTATTGGGTTAAGGGTTTTTACAGCTTCATTTTCATCAGAAAAAATAGATGAGCCATTGAAATTTCCGCTGGTTGCAATTAATGGTTTATGAAATGAAGTTGAAATCAGATACAGCATTCCAGAATTGGGTAACATTGCTCCAATAGTTTTCATGTTTGGAGCGATCTGCTCAACAGCTAAATCTAATTGTTTTTTTAGAGGTAAAATTACAATTGGAGCCTGAGCCGATTTAAGAAGATTCTTTTCTGTTTTATGACAGAATAAATAGTTTTCAATTTGTTTGGTGTCGTTAAATAAAACTGCAAAAGGTTTTGTTAAACGTTTTTTTCTGTTTCTTAATTCTAAAACTGCATTCGAATTTGTGGCATCGCAAAGCAGTAAATAACCGGCTGTGTTTTTAACGGCAATTATTTTTCCCTCATTTAATTTTTCTGAAACAGCCTCAAAAATTTCCTTATTGCTGCCGGGAATAGCAATGCCATTATTATCTGTAAATGTAATTTGAACGCCGCAGTTTAGTACAGGAATTGGTTTGCGAATGAAAACGTATGTCTTTCGGATTATGATATTCTTCCAGACAGTTATCACACATTTTAAGTGCGTTCATGCTTGTGTTTTCTCTTTCAAAAGGAAATTTTTTTGCAATTGCATATCGGGGTCCGCATGAAGTACAGCTTATAAAAGGATAATAATAACGAGGATTTTCCGGATCTAGGATTTCTTCCTTGCAATTTTTACATATTCCAAAATCAGGAGTTAAAGGTGAATTAACGGAAATGTTTTTCGCTGTTGGTTTTATAAAGAAGGAATCAAATTTTTCTTCAATTGCAACCTCAGAAATCTGGATGGAATTTATTTTTGCATTTTTAGGATGTTTCCTTTTTAACTCATTTAAAAATGCGGCCGCAGTTTTTTCATTTTCCTGAACGATGATAACAACACCAGATTCATTATTAGAGACATAACCTCTTAAATTGAATTTGATGGCTAAATTGTATACAAAAGGCCGAAAACCAACACCTTGTACACTGCCTAATATTATTATTTGAAATGAAGGGTTCAAGGAAACAATTATTAATTTTTAATTTTTTCTATTTGCTGCAAAATTTGGGTCGTTACTTTTTCGATCGCAGCATCTACTTTTGAAGAAAGAGTCATGCACATAGGTTCCATTTTTGAAATGGTAATGGTGTACAAATAAATTTCGGGCATGGTATCCATCATAGACAAAATATCGACCATGTCTTTAAGTCCAAAATTATGTCCGCTCAGTGAAATTGGGAAATCGTCTGAAAATCTTGGTTTAAGGAGTGTAATAGTTCCTTCTTCTTTACCATCCATTGTAGCATCGACGATGATTACTTTTTTATGATTTTCTATATAGGGAATTAAAGTAAAACCTCCGGTTCCGCCGTCAATAAAGGAAATACCTTCAGGAAACTTGCTTTTATCAATTCGGTTTATAAATTGAACGCCAACACCTTCATCTCCCATTAAATAATTACCAATTCCAAGTACCAGAATTTCATTCCCATCAGAATGAAAGGCATCCAGTTCTCTTGTCATAACTTCTTCTTGCATGTCAATTTATCTTTATGAAATTTATTCTAAAACCGAAGTTTTGGTTTTGGTTTCTGGGGTTTCTTTTTTTAGTACTGTATCCTCGTCTTGTCTAATTCTTTCTCTTCGAACAAATTTGTAGCCGCTGACCATTGCCGATGTTTCTCCCAAACCTTCTAACCAATCATGAAAAAACACTAAGTAAATATGAACTATCGCAAACAGAATAAAAGTCCAGGTTGTAAAATGATGAATCGTTCTTACGTTAAAATCACCTCCGCATAAATTGGTAACCCAGCCAAACATTTTCGGGAAAAACCAGGTCGAAGTAGGAGCGTACATGGCAAATCCGGTTCCAATCATGATAAGTCCCATGATAAACATAACCAAATACGAAGCGGCCGCAACACTATTATGGCCAACAGCGCCAGTAGGAGAGCCGTTTGTTTCTTCGTTTTGGAGGAAAATATCATATTTAATTACGTGCCACATTCTTTTAAAACCTTCTTTTTTGAAGGGTAAGAATACTCGCCAATTGGCATATTTATTTCCTTTAAAAGCAAAATATACCCTCAAAATCATGACAGCAACTAAGAGATAAGCGCATAAAAAATGAATTTCGCGAATGTACCCAAGCCAAAATTGATCTGTTGCTTCTTTAGTAGAAATAATACCAGGCGGATTGCCGATAATAAATCCGGTTGCGACAAGTCCAGTGATAGCCCAGGCATTTACCCAATGAAAAATTCGAATGGGTAACTGCCAGATGTAAGCTCTTTTATAATCGTTAGTTTTTGTTGACATATTGTAATATTTAAATAGTACAAATAGAAATATCGTTTACAGCCTTTATGATTTCACCTTTTTCATCATATAAATGCACTGCGCACGCAATGCAGGGATCAAATGAATGTATCGTTCTAATGATTTCTAATGGCAGTTCAGGATTAGCAACAGGTGTATGCAGTAAACTGCTTTCATAAGGCGATTTCTGGCCTTTTGGATCTCTCGGAGAAGCATTCCATGTTGAAGGAACCACTTGCTGATAGTTTGCTACTTTCGCATCTTTTATAACAATCCAGTGGCTTAATGCCCCGCGTGGTGCTTCTACAAGTCCCACACCTTGTGATTCTTTTGGCCAGGTTGAAGTTTCCCATTTTTCGGTATTGGCCATTTTAGTATCACCTTTTTTGATGTTTTCAATTAGGTTGTCAAAAAATTCAAGGTTCCAGTTGGCAACTAACTGTGATTCTAAAGCTCTCGCAGCAGTTCTTCCTAACGTAGAAAATAAAGCACCGGCAGGAACTTGCAGTTTTGACAAAGCAGAATCGATAATTTCTTTAAATTCCTCTCTTCCTGATGCATATCCTACAAGCATTCTGGCCAGCGGCCCCACTTCCATAGCGTGTCCTTTCCATCTTGGTGTTTTAATAAAACTGTATTTTTCGTCTACATTTAAATGTGTGTAAGGAGGTTTTGGTCCGGTGTAGTTAATTTTGGTTTCACCGCTCCATGGCTGTCTTCCGGAGTTTCCGTCTCCTTCATAATCGTACCATGAATTGTTTACATATTCTTCTACAGTTTTTAAATCTCTTAGATCTAAATCGTGAACTTTTGTTAAATCCTTGTTTAGAATAACTCCTGCAGGAAATTTGAAGGTATTGTTGTTTGTATTATTAT
Source organism: Flavobacterium johnsoniae (assembly GCF_001879205.1). Classification (GTDB taxonomy): domain Bacteria; phylum Bacteroidota; class Bacteroidia; order Flavobacteriales; family Flavobacteriaceae; genus Flavobacterium; species Flavobacterium johnsoniae_A. The sequence continues at coordinate 224,142 of NZ_MLFK01000013.1, read as the reverse complement.
ATCCCTGAGTTGGAAAATCTCCAAAAGTCATAAAATTATGGAAACCACCAATAGCGCCCCAATCTTTATAATACCCCGCAATAGTAAGAACATCCGGAAGATAAACCTGTTCTACAAAGCGTTTACCATCTTCTAATAACTGTCTTACAAATGCCAGCCTTTCTGCATTTAGTCCGCTTGCGTCATCAAGATTAATAGAGCAGGCCATACCGCCCACTAAAAAATTAGGATGCGGATTTTTACCTCCAAAAATAGCGTGAACTTTTACAATTTCTTTCTGCCATTCCAGTGCTTCCAAATAATGTGCTGTTGCCATTAAATTAGCTTCTGGCGGTAATTTCATTTGTGGATGTCCCCAATAACCATTAGCAAAAATTCCTAATTGACCACTGGCGACAAACTTTTTAAGTCTTTTTTGCAGATCAGAAAAGTATCCCGGTGAGCTTTTTGGCCAATTTGAAATAGATTGTGCCAATTGAGAAGTTTTTGCAGGATCAGCATTTAAGCCGCTTAAAACATCAACCCAGTCAAAAGCATGCAGGTGATAAAAATGAACAACGTGATCGTGCAGATACAAAGCGCCCAACATGATGTTTCTGACAATTTCAGCATTTGGCGGCACCACAATTCCGAGCGCATCTTCTACCGATCGTATAGATGCTGTTGCGTGTGTTGATGTACAAACACCGCAAGTTCTCTGCACAAATGCCCAGACGTCTTTCGGATTTCTGTCTTTAACAATATTCTCCAAACCTCTAACCATTGTAGAAGAAAGGAATGCCTCTTTTATCGTGCCGTCTGAAATTTCTACTTCGGCTCTAAGATGTCCTTCTATTCTTGTAATTGGGTCTACAACTATTCTCTCTGCCATTCTGTATTTTTTTATAGATTATAAATCCTCTAAGTGTTTTTCGTTTTCAGTTCCCTGATTAATTCTATGGTTGAGTTCTTTTCTTTTTGATATATTCGAAAGAACTGCGTGTACCCCAATACCGGCGGCCACACCTCCAAGGGCAATTTTACCCAGCGTATCTGCATTTGCTTCAATATTACCAGGAGTTATTGCCGCATCTCTGGAGTAAAAACTTCCTGCGTCCCAGAAATCATTGGCACTGCAGCCAATACATCCATGTCCTGACTGAATTGGGTAACTTACACCGCCATTCCATTTCATATTACCGCAGGCGTTATAAGTACTTGGTCCTTTACAGCCCACTTTATATAAGCAATACCCTTTTTTTGCATTTTCATCATCAAAGTTTTCTGCAAATAAACCGGCATCAAAATACGGTCTGCGGTAACAGCTGTCATGAACTCTCTTAGAGTAAAAAGCTTTCGGACGTCCTGCGCTGTCTAGTTCAGGTAATTTCCCAAATGCTACTACATGCACAATAATTCCAGCCATAACCTCGCCAATTGGCGGGCAGCCCGGAACATTAATAATAGGTTTATCAGTAATAATTTTATGAATTGGCACTGCTCCTGTCGGGTTTGGTTTTGCCGCCTGTACACAGCCTGATGTTGCACAGCTTCCCCACGCAATAATAGCTTTTGCTCCGGCGGCCGATTCTTTAAGAATATCCAAAGCGCTTCTTCCTCCAATACAGCAATAATTTCCGTCAGCTCCCATCGGAATCGAACCTTCTACACAAAGAATGTATTCTCCTTTGTATTTGTCCATTGTTGCTTTTTTGGCTGCTTCTGCCTGATGACCAGATGCAGCCATTAAGGTTAGAGTATAATCTAAAGAGATTTTATCTAAAATGATATCGGCCACAATAGGATGGTCAGAACGAATAAAAGATTCACTGCAGCAGGTGCATTCCTGAAAATGCTCCCAGATTACAGGTAAACGTGGTGTAGTTTCCAGAGCTTTAGTAATCTGGCCAATTGCTGAGCTTTGCACACCCATATACGCGCCTATGTACGCAACAAATTTTAAAAAATCTCTCCTGCTGTAACCTTGTCTTTCGATACTGTTATAATAGGTTTCAGGAATTTTGTCTTTATCTTCCATACTGGTTATATTTTTAAGAAGCTTTTTATTTGAAAATGAAATAAATAGATATCAATTTTTTGATTTTACGAAATGCAAAATTATTTAAACCTTTAAAATCGAAACGTGATAATTGTCAGTTTTTACTTCTTTTTTTTTTAAGGTAATTTGCCAGGTTAAATATTTTTTAGAAATAGAATCGCAATGCACGAACTTTCAGTAGTTACTTCAATTGTAAAAATCGTTCAGCAGGAAGTAAATAAGATTAATGGCAAAAAAGCCTTAGAGCTTTACTTGGAAATAGGAAAATTATCAGGAGTAGAGATGGATTCCTTTTATTTTGTCTGGCCGCAATGCATTGAAGGAAGTGCTCTAAGTGATGTAAAATTATTTATTGAAGAACCAATTGGAAAGGCTCAATGTGCCGAATGTGAAACTAAATTTCAGATTGATAAAAGTTTTGACAGCTGTCCCAATTGTAATAGTCCGTTTAAAGAAATTATAGCGGGTAAAGAATTAAAAATAAAAAAAATAATAATTAAATAAGTTAGTTATGTGTACCACCTGCGGTTGTAGTTCTGATGAAAATGAAATAAGATTTACCAAAATAGGAGATAAACATTCTCATTCGCATTCTCACTCTCATTTTGGCCATTTTCACCATCACGATCATGAAGATCATCGTCATGACCATCACCACGATCATGACCACGACCACGACGATCATGATCACCATCACGACCATCATCATCACCATGAACATTCACACGAAGTAAATATCGTACAGTTGGAAAAAGATATTTTATACAAAAACCAGCTTACAGCAGAGCGAAACAGAGGCTTTTTTGAAGCTTTGAATATCTTTTCAATTAATATGGTGAGTTCGCCGGGTTCCGGAAAAACATCTTTATTAGAAAGAACAATTGCTGATTTAAAAGATAAAATAGCTTTTTCTGTGATTGAAGGAGACCAGCAGACAACAAATGACGCCGATAGAATTCATAAACTAAATGTCCCGGTAATTCAGATCAACACCGGAAAAGGATGTCATCTGGACAGCGAAATGATATCGAGAGCGGTAAAAGAATTAAAACCTGTTCCCGATTCAATTTTAATGATTGAAAATGTTGGGAACCTTGTTTGCCCCGCAATGTTTGATTTGGGAGAATTACAGCGAGTTGTCATTATATCTGTAACGGAAGGTGAAGATAAACCTTTAAAATATCCAGACATGTTTTATGGATCGCAAGTGTGTATTATAAACAAAATAGATTTACTGCCTTACCTGAAATTTGATTTAGAAAAACTAAAAGAATACGCTAAAAAAGTAAATCCACATTTAACCTTTTTTGAAGTCTCGACAACATCGGGAGAAGGTTTGCAGGCTTGGTACGATTATTTGGCACAATCAATAAAAAAATAATTTATGTGTTTAGCAGTTCCCGGACGACTTGAAAAAGTTACGATTGAGCTTGATGAAACCTTTAGAATTGGAAATGTTTCTTTTGAAGGAATTATTAAAGAAGTCAATTTAGCGCTAGTTCCAGAGGCAGAAGTTGGCGATTATCTTTTGGTTCACGTAGGTGCGGCAATCGGAATTATTGATGAAGCCGAAGCCAAAAGAACGATGGAAGTTTTAAAACAAATGGGCGAAGAGATTTAATTTTAAGAGATGAACAAAAAATCTGAAGTGATTCATCTACACCATGGAAGTGGCGGTGAACATATGACTAAATTGCTTAATGACGTAATTTTTAAAGTATTAAAAAATGATATTTTAGAAGTTCGTCACGATGGTGCCTTTTTAAATCTGCAGGGGAATTTGGCTTTTTCTACAGATAGTTATGTAATTTCTCCTGTGTTTTTTAAAGGAGGAAACATAGGCGAACTTGCCGTAAACGGAACCGTAAATGATCTTTCGATGTGCGGTGCGGTGCCAAAATACCTTTCTCTTTCTTTAATTATCGAAGAAGGTTTTGGTTTAGAAGAGTTTACACAAATCATTGGATCTGTAAAAACAGCTGCAGACAAAGCAAATGTTCAAATTGTTACGGGAGATACTAAAGTTGTAGAAAGAGGAAAAGGTGATCAAATTTACATCAACACTTCGGGGATTGGAATTCTGCATGAAAAAGCCAATATCAAAACTCAAAATATCAAAGAGAATGATGTAATAATCATTAACGGAGCAATTGCTTCTCACGGAATGGCAATTATGTCTGAGCGTGAAGGTTTAGAATTTGAAAGCGATATTCTAAGCGATACCACAAATTTAAATCATATTGTTCTGGATTTAATTGAACGATTTGGCGATAAAATTCATTTTTTAAGAGATGCAACCCGTGGCGGACTGGCTTCTGTACTGCATGAAATTACAACTGAAATCAATTTAGGGATTTCACTTTTTGAAGATGATATAAAAGTCGAAAATCAGGTAAAAAGCGCTTGTGAATTATTAGGGTTAGATCCGTTATATGTGGCTAATGAGGGGATTTTTGTCTGTCTTGCAGCTCCTGAAATTAAAGATGAGGTTCTGGCAATTTTAAAGAAAGTAAATCCAAATGCGTCAGCTATCGGTTTTGTTACTAATGAACATCCATCTAAAATAATTATAGAAAGTAGTTTTGGAGGTAAAAGAGTGGTGAATCCTTTAGTTGGAGAACAGTTACCGAGAATTTGTTAATATTTAATAACAGTTTTTTCGCCACGAATTTCACGAATTGTTTTTTTATTGTTTGCAATTAGCAAACATTAAAATCATTTTAATCCTTTAATCTGTGGCTATTTTTTAAAATTGCAAATAATAATTCGTGAAAATTCGTGAAATTCGTGGCGAAAAATAACAAAAAAAGCGCCCGAATTTATCGGGCGCTTTTAGTAAAATATATTTCTTAGTTTTCCTCAATCCATTTTCTGGCATTAACAAAAGCTTCATGCCAAGGCGAAACTTCGTCGTTTCTGTCTTTTGGATAATGAGCCCAGTTCCATTGGAAAGTTGAACGCTCAATATGAGGCATCATAACCAAATGTCTTCCTGTTTTATCACACATCATTGCGGTGTTGTAATCAGAACCGTTAGGGTTTGCAGGATAACCTTCGTAAGCATATTTAGAAACGATGTTGTATTGGTCTTCTGGATAAGGCAATTTGAATTTACCTTCTCCGTGAGAAACCCAAACTCCTAAAGTACTTCCAGCCAAAGTCGATAACATAACCGAATTGTTTTCCTGAACTTTTACAGAAGTAAAGATACTTTCGTGTTTCTGGCTTTCGTTATGAAGCATTTTTCCGTGAACTTCGTGCTCCGGATTAATAACTTCCAATTCCATGAACAGCTGGCATCCGTTACAGATTCCAACAGATAAAGTATCTTCTCTTTTAAAGAAATTATCCAAAGCTGTTTTTGCTTTTTCGTTGTATAAGAAAGCACCGGCCCATCCTTTGGCAGAACCTAAAACATCTGAGTTAGAGAATCCTCCAACAGCTCCGATGAACTGAATATCTTCTAAAGTTTCACGACCAGAAATTAAATCGGTCATGTGAACATCTTTTACATCAAAACCAGCCAAGTACATAGCATTTGCCATTTCACGCTCAGAATTACTTCCTTTTTCGCGGATAATAGCTGCTTTTGGTCTTGGTTTAGAATTGTCGATTTCAGGTTTCTTTCCTGTGAAATGTGCAGGGAAAGTATAATTTAAAACCTGATTTTTATAGTTTTCAAAACGTGCCTGAGCTCTTCCGTTTTTAGATTGTTTTTGATCTAATAAATACGAAGTTTCAAACCAGATATCTCTGTACTTTTTAATGTCTAAAGTCCATTCCGAAGCTTCGGAACCAAGGTCTAAAGTCTCATTTGCTGTTGCCGAACCTATTTTGAAGAATTCGATATTGCTAGCTTTTAATTTAGCTTCAACAGCTGCATCTGATTTTGCCTGGAAAACAATTCCGATGTTTTCAGCGAAAAGAATTTTCAATAAGTCTTTTTCTGCGAAAGCGCTGAAATCAATTTTTGCTCCCAAATTCACATCAGCAAAACACAACTCTAAAAGTGTAGTAATTAAACCACCGCTTCCGATATCGTGACCGGCTAAAATTTGGTCTTCACCGATTAATTCCTGGATTGTATTAAATGCATTTTTGAAGAAAGAAGCGTCTTTAATTGTAGACGTTTCGTTTCCGATTGTGTTTCTAATTTGTGCAAAAGACGAACCTCCTAATTTGAAATCATCCTGAGACAAATTGATATAATAAATAGAATCTCCGTCTTTTTGTAAAACTGGTTCAACTACTTTTCTAATGTCAGTACAGTTTCCTCCAGCCGAAATAATAACCGTTCCCGGAGCGATTACTTCGTCGTTTGGATATTTTTGTTTCATCGAAAGTGAATCTTTTCCAGTCGGAATATTGATTCCCAATTCGATTGCAAAATCTGAACAACCTTCAACAGCAGCGTATAAACGAGCGTCTTCACCTTCGTTTTTACAAGCCCACATCCAGTTTGCAGATAATGAAATTCCTTTCAATCCGTCTTTAATCGGTGCCCAGATAATGTTTGATAAAGATTCTGCAATTGCATTTCTAGAACCTGCAACCGGATCAATCAAGGCTGCAATAGGAGCGTGGCCGATAGAAGTCGCAATTCCTTCTTTACCTAAATAATCCAGAGCCATAACCCCAACATTATTCAATGGTAATTGCAATGGTCCTGCATTTTGTTGTTTGGCTACTTTTCCGCCCACACAACGGTCAACTTTATTAGTTAACCAGTCTTTTGAAGCAACTGCTTCTAAGCGTAAAACATCTTGTAAATATTTTTCGAAATCTGCTTTGTCATAAGCTACAGCAGCATATTTTCTATCAATCGTTTTATCTGTCATAACCGTTTTAGGAGAACTTCCGAAGAAATCTTCTAAAGCATAATCCATCGGTTTGGAACCATTTGACTGCGATTGGAAAGTAAAACGGTGATCTCCCGTTACATCTCCAACCTGATACATTGGCGAACGCTCTCTGTCGGCAATTCTTTGTAACGTATCTATATCTTTTTGACCAATAACCAATCCCATTCTTTCCTGAGATTCGTTACCAATAATTTCTTTTGCAGAAAGTGTAGGGTCTCCAACAGGTAATTTGTCTAAATCGATCAAACCTCCCGTTTCTTCCACCAATTCAGAAAGGCAGTTTAAGTGTCCGCCCGCTCCGTGATCGTGAATAGAAACAATTGGGTTGTTGTCGCTTTCTACTAAACCACGAATGGCATTAGCAGCACGTTTTTGCATTTCAGGATTTGAACGCTGAATTGCATTTAACTCGATTCCTGAACCAAAAGCTCCGGTATCTGCAGAAGAAACTGCAGCACCACCCATCCCGATTCTATAATTTTCTCCTCCAAGAATTACGATTTTATCGCCTTCTTGTGGTTTTTGTTTAATTGACTGATTTAGTTTTCCGTAACCAATTCCACCCGCCTGCATGATTACTTTATCGTAACCAATTTTGCGGTCGTTTTCTGAGTGTTCAAAAGTTAAAACAGAACCTGTAATAAGCGGTTGTCCAAATTTATTTCCAAAATCAGAAGCTCCGTTTGAAGCTTTGATCAAAATATCCATTGGAGTTTGGTACAACCATTTTCTTTCTTCAACAGCATTTTCCCATTTTCTGTCATCTTTCAAACGAGAATATGAGGTCATATAAACTGCAGTTCCGGCTAATGGCAAAGAACCTTGTCCACCCGCTAAACGGTCACGAATTTCTCCTCCTGAACCCGTTGCAGCTCCGTTAAAAGGCTCAACTGTTGTTGGGAAATTATGTGTTTCTGCTTTTAATGAGATAACAGAATCAAATTCTTTTATTTCGTAAAAATCAGGTTTGTCGGCAGATTTTGGTGCAAATTGCTGCACTTTTGGTCCTTTTACAAAAGCAACGTTGTCTTTGTAAGCAGACACAATATCGTTAGGATTTTCCTGTGATGTTTTTTTGATTAATTTAAAAAGAGAAGTTTCTTTTTCTTCGCCGTCAATTACAAAAGTTCCGTTGAAAATTTTGTGGCGGCAGTGCTCTGAGTTCGCCTGAGAGAAAGCAAAAATTTCAGAATCGGTTAATTTTCTTCCTAGTTTTACTGCAAGATTATCTAAGTAATCTACTTCTTCCTGGCTTAAAGCCAAACCTTCAACTTTATTGTAAGTTGCGATATCATCAATTTCTAGAATTGGTTCCGGCTGAATGTTTATCGTGAAAATTTCCTGATCTAATTGATTGAATTTCTGATAAAGCATCGGATCAAAATCACTGAAATCTTCCGTTGCCGGATGAAATTCTTCAATTCTGATAATGCCCGGAATACCCATATTTTGAGTAATTTCTACAGCATTTGTACTCCAAGGTGTGATCATAGTGGCGCGGGGACCAACAAAAAAATCCGTCAGTGCGGATTTTTCGATCTTATTCGACTCGGCAAAAAGCCAGTTTAATTTTGAAATGTCTTGAGCTGAAATTTCGTTTTGCGTTTGTACGGCAAAAACAGTTTTGCTTTGGTTTTCAAAGAAATGGATCATTGTGATGTGTAGTTTGTTGTATTGAGCTGCAAATTTAGTTTAAAATAATAGTAAGCGCAAATTTGATAACAAACTCTTTTGAAAAAAATGAAATTGATTCGAAATTAAGTTAAAAATTAAGAATGCGGCTATTTTGGATTAATCCCATAATCTTTTAATAATATCAAGGAGAAAAAATATTTTTCACGCAGATTCAGCAGATTCAACAGATTTTTTTTGGGTGAGAGTATCAATAAATCTGTGTCAATATTTATTAAGTTTTAAAATCTGCATTATCTACTGAATCTGCGTAAAAATATCTAATTGATTACAATCTTTTTAATTATAGTTTTTAAACTATTTGTGATTTTAACCACATAAATGCCGCTCGAAAGATGATTTACTGAAATGACAGAATCTGTGGTGTTTTGTTTTTCGAAAACTTTTTGTCCTGTAAATGAAAGAATTTCTATTGAATAAGTGGAGTCAGGATGGTCTAAGATAATATTAAAAATACCATTTGATGGATTTGGAAAAACAACAATTTCATCTGAAAGTTCCACGATTTCTTCCTCGGTTGCCTGAACTTTTTTGCTAGCCAGATTGTTACAGGTATCTTGTGTATACGAGTCCCATTGAGCACTTAAATTGAAAGTGGTACTTGGAGAAGTGACGGTCGATTTTCTTCTTAAAGTCACATCGACAGCAAAATTGGCTGTTCCGCCATTAAAAGTTCCGATGATGTCAATTAAAACACCATTTTTAAATAAACCTACCGCGTCATTTCCGTTAAAAGTCAATTCAGTTGCGGTTGTTGAAATATTAGCAGAAGCTGGAGAAAAACAAGTTGAAGAAATCGAACTGTTTACAATTACAAATTTACTTCCGGTTGTTAATGTACCGCTCAAAGCTAGACCTGTACTCCATGAGCCGGCTCCGTTAGTTTGTTTTTTAATTGTGTAAGCAGCTAAGCTGACAGAGCTTCCGGTATTATTAGCGATTTCGAGTGCTTTATTATTCCCGGAACCTTCAATATATTCAGAAAAAAGTAAATCTGCTGCTGTTCCTGTTCCGCTGCTGTTGGTTGTAACCGAAATTATATTGCTTGATGCAGAAGTGTTTCCGGCTGCATCTTTTGCTTTTACATAAATAGAATAAGTTGTCGAAGCTGTTAAACCTGTTATAGTTGCTGTTGTGCCTGAAACAGTGGTTTTGTAAGCGCTGTCAGCATAAATATCATAACCTGTAACGGCAATATTATCTGTAGAGGCATTCCACGCAAGTGTAATTGAAGTCGATGTTTTTGAAGTCGAAGCCAAGCTCGCTGGGATGGTTGGTGCCTGAGTATCTCCAGATGGTGTGCCTCCCCAAATTTGATTTACATATTCCGGATGATCGATAAAAGGATTTCGATTATTCTGACGAGTATAAATCGCATTATTTCGTGCAATTTCTCTGGCGCTAACAGGATCCTGTGCGTGCCATGCCAAGAGAATATTTAAGAAAGTGGTTGTAAAAACTTTATTGCTGGAACCGTCAAACATTGCATAGGAATATCCCGCCACGGTATTTTCATAGCGCGTTGCAAAATAAAAATACATTCTGGCAATATCACCTTTAAAAGCATTGATTGGTTCAAAAACAGTTCCTGAATAGCCAGACACTGAACTAGATCCTAGTTTGCTTCCGTTTTGAGAAGTATATGTTACGGAACTTACTGTTCCGTGCGGGTAATTAGAACGTATTCCGTTTACTTTTCCGTCAGTTGGCGTAATAAAATGTGCATCGGCAACCATGGGCGACTGCTCGTTAAAAACCGATTGCGGAATAATATGCTCTCTATTGTAGCAATCTCCTTCAACAGAATAACTGCCGCATCTCTGCGTCGTTCCCGTTGTGTAATTGTACGGATCTGTTCCTGATGGATTTTCAGAATACATGTCTAGAATTGTGCCGTCGTTTTCGTAAAAATTGTCAACGTCAGAAGTTAAATAAGTTGTATATAAACCAGCATAACCATTATTAGTATGGTCTTTAATAATGTTGTGCAACTGGGTTTTTAAAGTATAACCCGTTCCCGTTGCGGTGTTGTAATAACCAGATGGAATTTGAGCAAAACCAATAGTAACCGAAAGCAATAAAAGTAAAAAGTAATTTTTTTTCATAAGTTATGGTTTAAGATTTGGCTGTAAAAACATATTTTAAAAATCTGATTTTTAGAATTTTAAAATGTGCGTTGTAGCAAATCTACTACTTTTATGGATGCGGTACGTTAAGCAATGTTTAATTCTGCATATATTTTCTTACGAGCTTTTTTTATTTCAGTGAAGCCGCGAAGATCTTGTGTTTTTTCTTTTAAAATTGAACTTCGCGACTTCGCTATTTTGCAAGCAAAATTCACAGAGCTTAAATTTTTCTTATATCACTTATATGGTTTAAAAATGCTACTTAGGAAAGTCTTTACTCTGATATGCACCCAAATCGGGCGGAGAAGTTCTTGTGATTCCTAATATATCCTTCGGAATTATATACGCCGGATTTCCTTTCGCGAAAGCGGCAGAAGTTTTATCGATATTCAATTGGTTTTTAGAAACATTATAATACTTCGGATTTTCATTTAGAATAATCTGATTGTAATGTTCTGTATCAGTTTTAAATTGATAATCGGGATTTGATGTAGTGCCGAATTTAAGAAGACAGTTATTTAGCTGATAAACAAAAGCAGTATTTAGATTTTTGTCTAAATTAAATTCGTTTGTGCTGGAGCCGTAAATAATACAATTGTTAAAAGTTGCTTGTGTCAGCGGATTTGTTTCGGGAGTTTTACCGGCTAATTTGTTACTTAAGTTAACGGCAAAATGCGAACTATTTGTCCAGTTATTATTAAAAGTACAATGTGCAAAATTGTAATTACCACCATAAACGCAAGATAAACTCGCGATACCAACATTGTTAATTACAATGTTTTCGCCTATAATATGAGTGTTTTGAGCTAAAATTCCGTATTCAAGACAATTGTAAATCTGAGTATTTTTAATTTCGACAGTATTATACGGGTTTTTAAAATCTAAACCAGTAACTGCATTTTTTAAAGTTAAATAATTAATAATATGATTGGCGCTTCCGCTAGCAAATAAAACTGATTTCCATTGTCCGGGAATGTTCGAATAAAGAGACTCTAAACGATCACCTTCAAAAACAACTTCATTTTCAAGTTTATCAGTTGCAGAAGTCGTTCCGTTAATTTGAAGTGAAGCTTTGTCGCCAACATACAAACCTGAATTGGCGTGAAAGTGAACTCTGGCTCCGGCTTCAAAAGTAACTGTTTTGTTTTCCGGAACTCCGGCATAACCATAAATAACGTATGGTTTTTGTTTGGTAAAAATCAATTCGTTTCCGTTTACCGGATCATTTTCGGCGAGGTAAAATCCGTCGACATCTTTTCCTTCAATTTGTATTTTTTCTTTTGTTCCGTCAGGATTTTGCGTTGGGAATAAAAAAACAGCGTCCTGAATAAGGGTTACCAAAGCCACTTCCTGAAGATTGGAACCGCTGTCAAACTGAATTTCATCTGTATATAAAAAATCAGTTGGATCAGCATCTGTAATATCTGCGGTTGTTTCTATAAAAATATACAAACTGTCTTTGGCCAAGAGCGTTACATTATTGAAAATTTTGCCATTATTGCCGCTCATTCCGTCAACGGTCATACGGTATTTTGAGTTTAGACCTTTTTTTAGCTGAACTACAGGAATCGAAATATCATTTTTACTCCGGTTATAAACTTTAAGCTGATAGGTGCTTGAACCAATGTTTTTAAAAACAGTATCCAAATACACAGTATCTTTTGAAAACTTTAAATTTCCGGTACTGGCAACAGTATCAAAATCAGTTCGGCAGGAACTAAAAGCTAGAATTATTCCGAAAATGAAGAGTATAAAGTATTGACGCATTTAAATAGTTTTTTTAGCCACAGGTTAAAAAGCTTTTTTTTCGTGGTGAATTTTACAAATTAAACTGAATTAAAATTCGCAGTGATATATTTTTAAATCGTTTTAATCTGTGGCAAAAAAAAACTTTCCAGCCAAAGATTAAAGTTCATTGTTTTTGTAAAAATAGCAAAAAACTGACAAGTTTATAAATGATTTTTAATTTTCGAATTTGTATCTCATCTTTTCTTTAATTTTACGATTTTAAAGTCCATCTTAATGAATTATACAAAAGAACAGATTTTAGCGCGATGCAATGAGTTTTCTAAAAACACTTTGATGGAAACGCTGAAAATAGAATATATCGACGCCGGAGAAGATTTTTTAACTGCAAAAATGCCTGTAAACCCAAGCGTTCACCAGCCAATGGGCTTATTACACGGCGGTGCTTCTGTAGCGTTGGCAGAAAGCGTAGGAAGTGCAGCTTCTTTCTTTTTTATCAATCCGAAAGAGCAGGAAGTACGTGGTATCGAAATCTCTGCAAATCATTTAAGAAGTATCCGCGAAGGTGTTGTTTTTGGTACAGCCAGAATTATTCACAAAGGCAGAAGTCTTCATTTGTGGGAAATTAAAATTACCGATGAAGCCGGAAACCTGATTTCGCTTTGCAAATTGACAAATATGGTTTTAGAGAAAAAGAAAACAGAATAAGGAATATGAATAATTTTTTCTCAAAAACAAAACAACATTACAATCAAAATTTACCTTTTGTAATTTATTCAAAACCCAATACATCGAACGTTTTCGGGCTTTTACAGCAAACTAATACACTGCACAAAATTTCGGATTACAGCGAAAAAGGATTTGTTTTTGCTTCTTTTGATGAAAAGCAGCTGATTTTGATTCCTGAAAATGAATCGGAAATTATTAGTGCCGAAAAACAAATTACTGTATTTGAATCGATAGAAATTGATGATTTAAATTTTGACACCGAGGCTAAAATTCAATATGAAAACTTAGTTTCGAAAGGAATTGAAGCCATTAAAAATGACGAATTCAAAAAAGTAGTTTTATCCAGAAATGAAAAAGTAAATTTAGCTGAGTTTGATTTTATTGAAACTTTTCAGCATTTGGTCCAATTGTATCCCACGACTTTTTGTTACTGCTTTTTTCATCCTCAAATTGGACTTTGGATGGGAGCAACACCGGAACAACTTTTAAAAGCAAATGGAAATGTTTTTGAAACCACCGCTCTGGCCGGAACGCAAAAGGCAAATTTAGAAACCGAAATTCGCTGGGAGCAAAAGGAAAAAGACGAACAGCAATACGTGACTGATTTTATTGTAAAGCGTTTGCGCGAAGTTGCCAATTCGGTTGTCGTTACGGAACCTTACAGTTTAAAAGCGGGATCGATCTGGCATATTAAAACGGATATTTCGGGAGTTTTGAATGAGAATTCGACTCTTGAGGAAGTAATCGATACGCTTCATCCAACACCGGCGGTTTGCGGTCTGCCAAAGAAAAAAGCAAAAGCATTTATTATAGAAAACGAGAATTACGACCGTACTTTTTACACGGGGTTTCTGGGCGAATTAAACAGCAGTTTTGCTAATGAATCTATAAGTTCTGATTTATTTGTAAATTTACGAAGCATGCAGATTCAGAATAAACAAGCGATTTTGTATATGGGTTGCGGTATTACAAAAGAAAGCATTCCGGAAAAAGAATGGGAGGAAAGCGTCAACAAATCAATGACGATGAAAAGAGTTTTGAGAAAATAGATTGAAAATAAGTTTACAGTCGCAGTCACAGTTTTCAGTTTAGTGAGACTGGATACTGGGACTGTAAACTGCAACTAAAATATAAATAATGAAATTAGACATATTAGCCTTTGGTGCACATCCGGATGATGTAGAATTGGGTTGTGCCGGAACAATTTTAAAAGAAGTTTCACTTGGAAAAAAAGTGGGCATTGTAGATTTAACCCGCGGTGAATTAGGAACGCGCGGCACTGCTGAAACCAGAGATGAAGAAGCAAAAGCAGCTGCAAAGATTCTAGGAGTTTTGGTTCGTGAAAATTTGGGTCTTCGTGATGGATTTTTTGTAAATGATGAAAAGCATCAGCTGGAAGTTATCAAAATGATCAGAAAGTATAAACCTGAAATTGTATTGTGTAATGCAGTTGACGACCGTCATATCGATCACGGAAAAGGAAGTAAATTGGTTTCAGATGCCTGTTTTCTATCAGGGTTGATGAAAATTGAAACTTTGATTGATGGAGAGAAACAAGAAGCATGGAGACCAAAAGTGGTGTATCATTATATTCAGTGGAAAAACCTGCAGCCAGATTTTGTAGTAGACATTACGGGGTTTGAAGAAAAGAAAATTGAAGCTGTTATGGCGTATAAAACCCAGTTTTATGATCCGAATTCAAAAGAACCTGCCACGCCAATTACAAGTAAGAATTTTATGGAAAGCTTAAATTATCGTGCGCAGGACTTAGGAAGGTTAGTTGGTAAAGATTTTGCCGAAGGTTTTACTGTTGAAAGATGTTTGGCAGTCAATAGCTTAGAAGATTTGATGTAATTTTCATGAAAATTTTTCATTTTTTTCTTTGTAGAACTGAACCTTTGTTCTATATTTGCACTCGCTAAGCAAAAATGGTGGTTGTAGCTCAGCTGGTTAGAGTAGCGGTTTGTGGTGCCGCGGGTCGCCGGTTCGAACCCGGTCAGCCACCCAGAAATTTAAAGCCTTGAAGAAATTCAAGGCTTTTTTTGTGCGCTTGATTTTTTTTAAACCATATAAGTTGTATAAGTGATTTATTAAGCGGGGATAAACTGAAAAGTTTAAGAAAGATTTTTTTTTTTTTTGAATATATTCCAATCAGTGATTAATATCACGGGTTATGTCTTTAATCTTAATTGATTCTGCGTTTTAATGTTGCTGCTAATCTAAAATGAACTTATATAACTTATATGGTTCAGAAAGAAAACAAAAAAAAAGCACGATCGTTAAATCGTGCTTTTTGGCGGTTATTATATTTGGTTTATGTATTATCAAATTTCTTCGAAAGTGGTTCCTTGTTTAATGTCTCCGGTTTTAAAACCTTTTTTAAACCAGTACATTCTTTGTTCCGATGTTCCGTGCGTAAAGGAGTCGGGAATAATTTGTCCGCTCATTTTGCTTTGAATTGCGTCATCACCAACGGCATTGGCTGCGCTTAAAGCTTCTTCGATATCACCTGTATCTAGGTTCTCCTGATTATAATGTGCCCATACTCCGGCATAAAAATCAGCCTGAAGTTCTAAGGCTACAGAAAGTTTGTTGGCGTCGGCCTGACTTTTTCCCTGTTGTTCCTGATGCATTTTTGCAGATGTTCCTAAAAGTGTCTGAATATGATGACCGACTTCGTGTGCTATCACGTAAGCAATTGCAAAATCGCCGCCTTTGGCACCAAATTTTGTTTTTAGTTCTTCAAAGAATCCCAAATCCATGTATACCTTTTGATCTGCGGGACAGTAAAACGGTCCGGATGCAGATGAGGCACCTCCGCAGGAAGTTTGAACAGAACCTCTAAAAAGTACCAATTTTGGATTCTTATATGTCATTCCGTGCTCTGCAAATATTTTTCCCCAAATGTCTTCGTTATCTGCTAAAACAACTTTTACAAACTGACCCATTTCTTCATCTTCCTTGCTCAACGGAGCAGCAGCTTCTGTCTGTGTTTGCCCGCCCTGCATTTGTTCTAAAACAGGAGTGATAAGCTGGGCATTTTCACCGCCAAAAACATTTACCAGTAAAATTATAATACCAATAATACCGCCTCCAACGGCAACTTTTCCGCCAGATATCGATCTACGGTCTTCAACGTTATCACTTTGTCTTCTGCCTTGCCACTTCATAGTATCTTGTATTTAAGCTTTTTGTGTTTTTTCTTGTACGAATTTATATAATTTTTGGGAATTAGTTATTATTTGGCAGCATTTAGTTTTAATTATTTTAACCATTTTGCCAAAGTTTGCTCTACAGTACCTTTCATAATTGGTTTGGAAATATAATCGTCCATTCCGGCTGAAATGCATTTGTTTCTTTCTTCTTTTTCGGCTCCGGCTGTTACTGCAATTATGGGGATGTTTTTGCCAAGAATAGTGTTTCTAATGGCTTTAGTAGTTTCGTAGCCGTTCATAATTGGCATTTGAATATCCATAAAAACAAGCGTTGGATTGATGCTCTCAAATTGTTTTACAGCTTCATAACCATTTTCGCATTCATAAATAAAGGCATTATGATATAGATTTTTAACAATGGTTTTTAAAAGAAGCATATTGACTTTATTGTCTTCAACAATTAAAAATCGTATGCTTTTACTATTGGGCTCATTGATTTTATCACTTGATTGTAATTCAATGGCTTTGAGTTCATTGTTGTATTTTTCATTAATGCTTTGATTGCTGGTTTTGAGATTCAGGTCAAAGAAGAAATTACTTCCTTCTCCAATTTTACTTTCCAGCTGCAGTCCGCTTTCCATTAAAGCTAAAAGCTGATTGGAGATTGTTAACCCTAATCCGGTTCCGCCAAATTTTCTGGTTGTAGAACTATCAGCCTGTGAAAAAGCTTTAAAAATCTTCTTCTGATTTTTTTCCATAATTCCAATTCCGGTATCGATTACAGAAAATCGTATCGTAGAAAAGTTGTTTTTTGTTTTGGATAAAACAGAGACATTCAGTTTTATGGAACCTTCATTTGTGAATTTTACCGCATTAGAAAGCAGGTTTATCAAAATTTGTTTTATTCTCACAATATCTGTCCAGATGTATTTAGGAACATTTTGATCGACATTGAGTTCTAACTGCAGGTTTTTTTGATTGGACTCAAAAACAATTAAATCGAAAACCTGTCCCAGTACTTTTTTAATGTCGTACAAATCGATAAAAAGTTCCAGTTTTCCGGCTTCAATTTTAGAAAAATCCAAAATATCATTGATAATCTCTAACAGTGAATGTGCCGACTGATTAATCGTGGTCATGTATTTTTCCTGAATTTCTTCGAGTTCAGTTTTCATCAATAAATGCGTAAAACCAATAATTCCATTCAGAGGTGTTCTAATTTCGTGCGACATATTGGCCAGAAAATCAGATTTTGATTTATTTGCCGCTTCGGCAAGTTGTTTGGCTTTAATCGCATCTTCGGTTTCTTTTTTGTTGGTGATGTCAAAATAAATACCGCCCACAAATTCAATTTCATCTCCTTTTTTAATAACATCTCCAAATTCTTCTACCCAGATATATTCTCCGGTTTTTCTTTTAATTCGATACACATTATGCAAAGGCATTCCGTTTTGAAGATTATCAATTTGATTATTAATAACTTCATCGCGATCGTCATGATGAATGAGCGACAAAAAGGACAGATTGTTTTCGATGAATTCGGCTTTTGAATAACCGGTTAGATTCTGAATCTCATCATTTAAGAAAATCTTGGTAGAAAAAGCATCGAATTTTGATAAATAAACGGTTCCGGGAATATTGTTGGCGATTAATTTGAATTTTTCCTCGCTCTCAATAATTTTATTTTCATTTCGGTTTCTTTCTAAAGCCGATGAAATATTATTGGCCAAAACCTGAAAGATATAAATTTCTTCTTCAGACCATTTTCTTTCCTCCGTACAATCATCAAAACCAATGAATCCGGTAAAAATATCGTTGATATAAAGTGGAAGAACCAGAATTGATTTAATTTCATTTTTAAGAAGTAATTGTTTAAAAAAAGAGTCCTGAAGTTTTCTGGTATAAGTGTTTACGATTCGTTTGTTTTTTGCAGCTTCAAAAATTTCTTTAAGATTATCTTCGGTCATATGGCGAAGCGGTGTTATTTGATGCGTTACACCTTGTCTCGACCATTTGTATTTTTGAGTAACCGTATTGGTAGAAAAATCTCTTTCGTAATAAAACATATGATCGGCTTTTGATGCCTTTCCAATTAAATCATAAGTTTCCTTAAACATTTGTTCAGTAGATTTGCTCAGTAAAAATTTCTCTGTACAAAGAGAAAGTGCTGATAAAAGCTGACTTTTAAATTCTAATCTTCGTTCTGTTTCCAGACGCATCTGCATCGAAATGGCGAGAGAAATTACGTCTGAAATTGTTCTGGCATAATTGATATCTTCATTATCCCATTCTCTTTGCTCTTCTGTGCTTTCAAAACAAACTACACCAGCCAGTTGTCCGCTGAGAAAAATCGGAACATCAAGCATGGATTTAATATGATTTTTTGTGAAATAAAGCTTCTGAAATTCGGATGTTTCTAATTTATTAAAAACATCAGGGGCATTTATGATGGCTTTATTTTTTAAGGTTTCAAAATATATAGGATATGATTCTTTATCTAAGATATTTTTATCATTCAGGTTTTGATTATCAAAGCTGTAAAGGTTTTTGCATGTAATTAAATCCTTGTAATATTTCCAAAAGCTTACTCGGTTTGACTGGCTTACCGTTGAAGCTTCTTTGATGATATAATCGATAACAGTGTTTAAATTGTCATAAGTGCTAAAATCGGTAGTGGATAATTTTTTGGTCGAATTGTTATAGGCTTCAATCTTTTCGAGACGCCTCTTTTTCTCGTTTTCGGCATTTTTAATTTCGGTAATATCTCTTGCAATACCGGCAAATCCAATAGTTTGTCCTAAATCATTTTTGCGAATGATGATTTTTTGGGATATCCATAATTCCTGCCCGTTTTTCTTTAAAATAGGAAGTTCTATTATAGGAAATTTGTTTCCGTTGTTTTCAAAATTTTCATAAAAATCAACCGCGCTCATGGAGTAATTTTCATGGATGAAATTAGAATAGTGTTTTTCGATTATTTCATCTTCTGAATAGCCTAAAAGAGAATATGCAAATTCATTTATAAAGGTAAAATGCCCCTCGGCATCAACTTCAAAAATAATATCGGTTGCAGTTTGAATTAAGTTTTTATACTGATCCTGAACCAAAATCTGCTCTGTAACATCCTGGCCAATGCTGATAATTAAATCATCAGAGAATTTTTTGTCTTTCCACTGAATGTATTTGTATTCTCCGTTTTTGCCTTTTAATTTTCGTGTATATACTTTGTTTTCGTGGTGATGTATAGGATGAATGTTGGCTGTGTATTTTTCCCCTTTCGTAAGTTTCCAGAAATTAAAACCCATAACTTCCTCTGGCTGATAACCCAAAATAGAGTATATGGTTTCGCTGCAAAACAAAACTTCTCCTCTTTGATCTGTTGCTATTGTTAAGGAATTTCCTTTGTGTACGATTTCATTTGTAAATCTAAAGTTGTCACGATTGTTTAATAAAACGGCATATTTAACCTGATTGATGATGAAGATTAAAATGCAGAAATTGATTAACAGTATGGATGTTTTTAGCGGAATTAAATGAAATGTAACCGTTAAAATCAAAAATAAAAATACAATTGCGACAAACAGCCAGTATACTTTTATTGGTTTTAGAATATTATATGAAAAGAAAAAAGAGATTAGGAAGACAATTATCGGAACAACATCATTAGTGAGTGTTAAGATATTGTAACCTACATAACTGATGTAGATAAAAAAACTATAGATAAAAATGCGTTGAATTCGATCGCGGAGCCATTTTATTTTATCTGTTATGACATAAATTAAAAGCACCGAAAAACCAATCGAAACGTTTATTATCAGTAAACTTTTGGGCCTTATTTTAAAAATTTCATTTATAATTTCGATTACAATAACTGCAATACCAAAGAATAAAATGTAAAGCTGATATTCTCTTTCGACAGTTTCTGCTTCTTTCTTTTTCTCGATAAAATTTCCAATTTTTGCTTTAATTCTAAAAAACTGGTAAACGAGTAAACACAAAAAGCCCAGGAGCGATAAGCCAAGGATAATAAGTTTGGGATTGTTGTAAAATATGATATCAGAATTGAAAACGTACCAGTTTGTCATAATTGATTTCAGGGTATTGCCAAAGCCGGCAATTCCTGAAACCAATAATTTGAAAAAACTACAGTTTTCTACCATAGATTTTGGGGTATGTTTGGTTTAGTAAATAGTATTTTTGAAAATCTTGGAAAAGAGTAGGTTAGGCTCTTTTTTTTGTTCCATATTTTTCAGTTTTATTCTAAATCCGATTTTCCAATTGAATCAATTGAATCTGGCTGTTCTTCTTCGTTAAAAATAGAAAAATATGTTGCGTATGTAACTGATGTATTAAAAACGGCTGTAAAAAGGATTCCGATACAACAACCGAAAATACCTATTGCGGAACCAATAAATCCAACTATAAATAAGAAAAATATAGTTGCCGGGTTTTTGGTTACAAGAACGAAGCTTGATTTTATGGCATCTATCGCATTTAAGTTTCCGAAAATTATTAAAGGAATTGCAAAAAAGGTAAAATAATTAATGAAAAATGAAAACGCAGTTCCTACGAATTCAATTCCCAGACTATCAATAAAATAAGCAATACCGGTGCTGACAATTCCTAAAATAAACGCAACTGAAAATAATTGAAGAAAATAAGGCGCTTTGTAATAAGTAAAAATGGTCGAAACATTAAACTCTTCGTCTTTATCTGCGCAATCGGCCATTTTTAAGAATCCTGCTCCTAATGGGGCAAATAATGCCGTGACTGCCGAAAGAGAAACAGTAGAAATAACCTGCTGAATGTAAGTTAATTTTTGATTTTGAAACTCTTCAAGGAAATTTTCAGTTAAGCTTTGTACTCCGTAAAAGGCAACTGCCAATCCCATAACTACGATTACAACCACAACAGAAAAGACTAAAATTATAAGTCCTGAGTAAAGTGCAATTTTTTTATAGTTTTCAAAAGCGTAATTAAAAACAGTAGAAAAGTCTATTGAATAGCCATCTTTTTTGATGTCTTCAATCTGGTCAAGTGTCGATTTCATTTTAAAGGTAAAGTTGTTATATATTTTACGTTTTACGATAGTGATTGTTTGACGTAAATATAATATTTTTAATCAATTCCGTATAAAAATCTACAAAACATTACGAAATTGTTTTCGGTATTTAAATCCAGTCCAGAATCTTTTTAATTGAAGCTAATTTGTCTTTGTAAGGTGCATATCGCATAGGTAAATCGAGCCAGTTGGCTTTTTTAACTATCGATTTATGATGAGAAAAAGTATCAAAACTCATTTGCCCATGGTAAGCGCCGATACCGCTGTGTCCAACACCGCCAAAAGGCAGTCTTTTGTTAGAAAAATGAACAACAGTGTCGTTAACAGCACCTCCTCCAAAAGAGTAATTTGCAATTAGTTTTTTTGCAAATGATTTATTTTCGCTGAAGATATAAAAAGCTAAAGGTTTTTCGTACTTGCTGATTATGTTATGAATATCAGCTTGGGTTTCGTATGTTAGAATAGGTAAAATGGGTCCAAAAATTTCTTCCTTCATTACCGGACTGTCTAAACTCGGTTCTTCAATTAATGTAGGTGAAATATAAAGTTTATCAGCGTTGGTTTCTCCGCCAAAAATAACTTTTTCTCGCTCAATCATCTGATCTAAACGAACCCAGTTTTTAGTATTAATTATGCGGGCAAAATCTGGCGATTTATCCATTTTTTTGCCATACGCGTTTACAATTTCTTCCATTAAAAAAGAAATGAAATTAACTTTCATGTTTTTCTGGATCAAAATATAATCCGGGGCAATACAGGTTTGTCCGGCATTAATAAATTTTCCCCATACAATTCGTTTTGCAGCTAGTTTTAGATTAGCGGTTTCGTCAACAACACAAGGATTTTTACCGCCCAATTCGAGTGTTACGGGCGTTAAGTTTTCGGCTGCTGCTTTGGCCACAATTTTTCCAACGGCAACACTTCCTGTAAAGAAAATATAATCCCAGCGTTCTGCTAATAATTTATTCGAAACTTCAGCACCGCCTTCAAAAACCTCGACATGGCTGATGTGAAATGTTTTTTCGATAATTTTAGCAATGATAGAAGAGGTGTGTGGTGTCAGTTCTGAGGGTTTAAGAACTACTCTGTTTCCGGCGGCAACGGCGGCAATAAGCGGGCACAAAGCCAATTGAAAGGGGTAATTCCAGGGAGCGATGATCAAGACATTCCCGTATGGCTCTTTATAAATATAATCTGTAGATGGAAAATTTAGCAGAGATGGTAAAACGCGTTTTGGTTTTGTCCAGGAATTAATGTTTTTAATGGTATCTTTTAATTCCGAAATAACATAATTTGTCTCGGTTAAAACAGCTTCAAATTCTGGTTTTTTAAAATCATCGTATAAAGCTTTTACAATCAAATCTTCGCTTTTTTGAATGTTATATAATAACTTTTTCAGCGTTTCTTTTCTGTATCCGATGTCGTTTTTATAGTCCATTTTATGATTAGCTTGATTTTTAGTATATGCAAGTTAATCGATAAAATTTAAAAAATTAACAATTTAATCATAAAATCATATGGCATTCCAAATGGTTTCGTCAGGCGTTGGCGCTATGATTGTAATGTCTTCTTTTGAGACAGGGTGAACAAAAACCAGTTTTCTGGCATGAAGATGAATACCGCCGTCAGGATTGCTTCGGTCAAAACCATATTTAAGATCGCCCTTTATGGGAGAACCAATTGCAGACAATTGCGCACGAATTTGATGATGACGGCCTGTATGCAGATTAATTTCCAGAGCTGTATAATTTTGCAATTCCTTGATTATTTTATAATCCAGACTGGCTAATTTACTATCAGGAACTTCTTTTAGATGTGCTTTTGAAGTATTATTTTTTTCGTTTCTTTTTAGATAATGCACTAGTTTGGCAGCAGCTTCGGCAGGTTTGTTTTTTACAACCGCCCAATAGGTTTTTTTAGTTTCACGATTACTGAATAATTCGTTCATTCGTGATAAAGCTTTACTCGTTCTGGCAAAAACAACAATTCCGGTTGTAGGACGATCTAAACGATGAATCACGCCCAGAAAAACATCACCTGGTTTATTGTATTTGTCTTTAATGTATTCTTTTACAACATCAGATAAAGGTTTATCTCCCGTTTTATCACCCTGCACAATATCACCAACACGTTTGTTAACCACAATAATATGGTTGTCTTCGTGTAGAATTTGGAGATTGTTTTTATCTGAAACGATTTTCATATTAGACTTTCTTAGATTTTTAGACTGGCTTAGACTTCTTAGATTTTGGATTTTATTTATAATAAAGTTGCTCGAAATCTGGATGTCATTTTAGTGATTTCTTCTAGCATATTGATTAATTCCTTTGTGTTTTCTTCATTTATAAATCCTAAGTCAGATGAAATTAAAAGTTGTGTTTCAACTTCATAAGCAGATCCAATGGCGATTTCTAAAAATCGAGCAAAATCTTTATTTGAATTTCTTGACGAACCTTCTGCAATATTTGATGGAATTGATACTGCTGCTCTTCTTAACTGATTGGTTATTCCAAACTTTTCTTCATTAGGAAATACAGATGTTATCGAATATACTTTAGAACAAAATAATCTGCTTTTTTTCCAAATTAAAAGCTCTTTAAATTGATGCATTTTTTATATATTATTTACGGTTTTAGATTTTTAGACACTTTAAATATGAGACTTCTTAGTTTAAATAATTTAAGAAAAAAAACTAAGAAGTCTAAGTCAGTCTAAAAATCTAAGAAAGTCTAAACTTAATATTGTTCCCCTGCATTAGGGAAATCACTAGACTTCACGTCGGCAGCATACTGGCCGATTGCTTTGGTCATTTCTTCGTATAAGTTTAGATAACGGCGCAGGAAACGCGGACTAAATTCATTGTTCATACCTAACATATCGTGAATAACCAAAACTTGTCCGTCAACACCGCCTCCGGCACCAATCCCGATAACAGGAATCGAAATACTTTTAGCTACTTTTTCGGCTAAATCGGCAGGAATTTTTTCAAGAACAATTCCAAAACATCCTATTTTTTCCAGCATTTTAGCATCTTCAATTAATTTTTCTGCTTCTTGTTCTTCTTTTGCGCGAACACTGTAAGTTCCAAATTTATAGATAGACTGAGGAGTTAAACCCAAATGTCCCATAACCGGGATTCCTGCGTTTAATATTTTTTTGATCGATTCTTTAATTTCTTTTCCACCTTCTAATTTTACAGCGTGTCCGCCGCTTTCTTTCATAATTCTGATGGCAGAACGCAAAGCTTCTTTAGGATCAGACTGATAGCTTCCAAAAGGCAAATCGACTACGACTAAACCTCTTTCTACAGCGCGGACTACAGATGAAGCGTGATATATCATTTGATCTAAAGTAATTGGCAGTGTCGTTTCGTGACCCGCCATAACATTTGATGCCGAATCTCCCACTAAAATCACATCGACTCCTGCGGTATCAACAATTTTAGCCATTGTATAATCATATGCGGTAAGCATGGAGATTTTTTCTCCGTTGCTTTTCATTTCAATTAATGACTTTGTTGTGATTCTTTTATAATCTTTTTTTGCTACTGACATTTTAATTTTTTTTGATAATGTAAAAGTATTGAATAATTGTAAAAGGGGAATCAGCAATAAAAGAATATTTCGACAGAAAAAAGCTTTCCGTCTTTAAATACAATTCTGAATTGACTGTCTTCCATTATGATAGAATAATTATGCGGCGTTTTTAAAGAGGCTTCGATGTAAGTCCCGTATTTTTCAATGAAAGCTTTTTCGGACACCGAATTATCTAATACTGCGTTTGAATTTATAATGAGTTTATTGTTTTCGTTGATAAAAACCTTAACAATTTCTGCCTGATTTTTCTTTTCATCTACAGAAACTTCTAAATCCGGGTAGTAATAGAATAAGTCACTTAAGTAAATGCCGCATTCATCGCCAACATTGGCTTTTTTAGTTGGTTTTCCAAAAAGTTTAACTAAATCAGTCTGAGAAAAGTATAATGATTTTGTTTTGGTTCCTTTTAAACTGAATTCGGTTTTTTTAACAAAAGCAGTAATTTGTTCTGGCAGTTTGTGTTTTTCTAAACCTTTGGCCAGAGCCATATTCAGTTCTGTTTCAGCAATTAATTTGGGATCATTTATTTGCTTAACCACTTCATAATATCTTTGGTAAGCAGGTACTAATTTTGAATAATCGCTGTTCCAGGCTAATTCTACAATTCTTTCGCTGATTGTTTTGCGATCAGCAACGGCATTTATGTCCAGTTTATCAAAATCCTTCAGCAGTTTATCAAAATTGGGTCTTAGGCCAATGAACTTTCGTAAAGAATATTGTGCATATTCTTCATCAAAATTCCCGTTTAAGTTTACCCAATCCTCTTGGTTTACAGGAACATAATCTACAGCAACCGGATCTCCGGTAAACAAAATTTCTTTTATTTTCGAGTTTTTATCCGGCAATGCCCTTGCTTTTAAACCTGCAGCCAGAACAAATAAATGATTGCCTCCATAATAGGCATCTCCGCCATCTAAAATAGGATTTTCCGGATCGTTGATTTTGACATCTTTTGCATTTAAACTCTTTGCAACGTACTTTTCCTGCACATAGCCTTCGTTAAAATTATCAGCCTGAACTTTGTACCATCCATTTTGGCTTTCGGATAATAAACGGACTTCAGCACCATACTTAAAATAGCCCCAAAAATCACTAGAAGCACTAGCTGATTTGTAAAGACGTGTATCTGAATTTAGAAAATAACGTTGTTGGGAATGAAGTAAAATTGAGCAAAGTAACGCAATTACAAAGTAGAATTTTTTCATGAAGTAGTTTTTGAAAAGCATTTTGCCACAGATTAAAAGATTAACTCAGATTTAAAAATCTTTTAATCCTGTAATCTGTGGCAATATTTTTTTAACAGTCGGCCATATTTACTGCAACAGCCAGTCCGCCTTCTGAGGTTTCTTTATATTTAGAATTCATATCTTTTGCCGTCTGCCACATGGTATTAATTACTTTATCCAAAGGCACTTTGGCATTTTTAGAATCAGTTTCAAGAGCCAGTTCGGCTGCATTTATGGCTTTTATAGCGCCCATGGTATTTCTTTCGATGCACGGAATCTGAACCAAACCTCCAATAGGATCACAGGTTAATCCCAAATGATGTTCCATTGCAATTTCAGCCGCCATTAAAACCTGGGCAGGAGTACCGCCCATTAATTCGCAAAGTGCTGCCGCTGCCATTGATGACGAAACACCAATTTCGGCCTGACAGCCTCCCATTGCTGCAGAAATCGTAGATCCTTTTTTAAAGATACTTCCAATTTCTCCGGCCACCATCAAAAATTGTTTAATTTCTTTTTCGCCTGCATTATGGTTTTCGATTACCAGATAATACATTAAAACGGCTGGAATAACGCCCGCACTTCCGTTTGTAGGCGCTGTTACAACACGACCTAACGAAGCATTTACTTCATTGACGGCAAGAGCAAAACAGCTTACCCATTTTAAAATCTGGCGAAATTTAACTTCCGTTTTCCTGATTTCTTCCAGCCAGGACTGCGGATCATTGTAATTTGATAAACCAATTAAATTTTGATGCATATCAAAAGCTCGTCTTCTTACATGTAAACCGCCCGGAAGAATTCCTCCCGTATGGCAGCCAATATACATACATTCGAGCATTGTATTCCAAATACGCATTAATTCTGAATGAATTTCTTCTTCGGAGCGCATTGATTTTTCATTTTCATATACAATTTCAGAAATCGATTTGTTTTCAGAAATCGTATAGTTTAAAAGCTCTACCGCATTCTGGATAGGAAAGGGGAAAGCACATTTTATAACTTCTTTGATTTTCGCGTTTTCGCGCTCTTCTTTAACGACAAAACCACCGCCGATAGAATAAAAAGTAGATTCGTATTCTGAATCATCATTTTTATAGGCCGTAAATTTTAATCCGTTTGCGTGAAAAGGAAGAAACTCTTTATTGAAAACAATATCCTGAAGAAAATAAAACGGAATTGAGTATTCGTCAGCCAGAATAATCTCGTTTGTATCTTCGATCTTTTTAATAATTCCGGCAATATTATCAACCGGAATATATTCAGGATCCTGACCGCTTAAACCCAGCATAACAGATAAATCGGTAGCATGGCCTTTTCCGGTTAAAGAAAGTGATCCGTATAAATCGACCTTTACGCGTTTAATCTGGTCTAAAATTGATTCGTCTTTTAACTCCTTTAAAAAACGTTCTGCGGCTCTCCAAGGCCCCAAAGTATGTGAACTTGAAGGACCAACGCCAATTTTAAGCATATCAAAAACAGAGATACATTCTTCCATTGTGCAATATTTATTAAGACAAAGATAATTGAATAATGCAATGAACATTTATTTTCGTTTGTTAATGTTGCAGTTTTGTTAAAAAAAATATTAAATTTTAATAATTTGGCAATGAAACAAAATTTATTGCTTAATATGCGGTTTTCGTGAAAACTTGGTATTTTTTTTAGGTATTTTTGTATTGAAACAATCACTAAAGAATCCGATTTTTTTAGTTCCAAAGTAAATCGGTAAACCATAACTTCTGAGATTTCATTTTAATTTGGATACATTTTTTTGCGAAAAATTAAAAGACTACAAAGAAGATAAAATTATATTATGATAGAATTTTTCAAGCATTTTTTACAAGAATTCGAATTACCACTCAATAACCCAGTATTGATTTTTTCGTTAATACTCTTCATTATTCTCTTGTCGCCTATTTTATTAAAAAAAATAAATATCCCGGGTATTATCGGACTTATTATTTCGGGCGTTATCATTGGGCCGCACGGACTTAATATTCTGGCAAAAAATTCAGCTGTAGATTTATTTTCAACGATCGGGCTTTTGTATATTATGTTTATTGCCGGTTTAGAATTGGATATGAATGAGTTTAAAGCCAATCGAAATAAAAGTTTGTTATTTGGATTTTTCACCTTTATTTTCCCCCTGACCATTGGTTTTCCCGTTTGTTATTATTTACTGCAATATGATTTCAACGCCAGTTTCCTAACCGCGAGTATGTTTGCAACGCACACTCTTGTAGCTTATCCTATTGTAAGTAAACTTGGTATTGCAAAAAATCAGGCTGTTGCGATTACAGTAGGAGGAACAATTTTAACGGATACTGCAGTTTTAATAATCCTGGCGGTTATTATGGGAAGCGCTCAGGGAAGTTTAAATCAGGCTTTCTGGATAAAACTAACAGTTTCATTGGCCATTTTCTCAGCAATTATGTTTTTGGTTATTCCAAGAATTGCCAAATGGTTCTTCAAAAAATTAGAAAGTGAAAAACATGCGCATTATATATTTGTTCTTTCTGTGGTTTTCTTCGCTGCATTTTTAGCCGAAGTAGCAGGAGTAGAACCTATTATTGGTGCCTTTGTGGCCGGTTTGGCATTAAATCCTTTAATTCCGCACTCGTCTGCTTTGATGAACAGAATTGAATTTATTGGCAATTCGCTGTTTATTCCATTTTTCCTGATTTCTGTAGGAATGCTGGTAGACATCAGCGTAATTCTCAGCGGACCAACAGCTTTAATTGTGGCAGGAACTCTGAGCGTTGTGGCCATTTTTGGAAAATGGATCGCTGCCTTTTTTACTCAGATCGTTTTTAAATATACCAAAACCGAAAGACAGCTTATTTTTGGCTTGAGCAGTGCTCATGCCGCAGCAACTTTGGCCGTGATTTTAGTTGGATTTAAAGCTGAAATTCTGGATGAAAACATCCTAAACGGAACCATTATTTTAATTTTAATAACATGTATCGTTGCTTCTTTCGCTACTGAAAAAGCAGCGAAAAAAATTGCCATCTGCGAGGAAGAAGTTTCGCATGAAGATGCAGATAAAGACCAAATTTTAGACGAGCATATTTTAATTCCGCTGGCAAAAACTTCGGCTACAGCCAGTTTGTTAGATTTTGCACTTTTAATTAAAGATAAAAAATCAGCCAATCCGGTAACGCTTTTAACAATTGTTCCGAATAACGATCAGGCAGAAAAAAACATTTTAAAATACCGAAAAGCGGTTGATAAATTTGTAATTCAGGGTTCAGCATCTGAAGTGAAAATCAATACCATTGCCAGAATCGATCATAATCCGGCGAGTGGTATTGCAAGGACTTCTAAAGAAATCATGTCGGATATTGTGATTGTAGGATGGCCAAGAAAAACCGGATTTCTGGATAAAATTTTTGGAGAAAATGTAGATTCAATTATCAACAATGTCGATAAAAGCTTATTTATCTGCAGGTTTCAAAGAAATTTTATCGAAGAAAAAAGGCTGGTTTTTATTTGTCCGCCATTTTCAGAACGCGGTGTTGGATTTCAGCTTTTACTACAGAAAATCTGCAGGTTATCGCAGGAATTGAGTATCCCGATAGTAATTTATGCCGAATATAAAACACATCAAACCATTCAACAGATTGCTAATAATCTTCGATTGAATGCTAAATTAGGTTTTAAAAGTGTTTTAGAATGGGATGATTTTGAATCTATTTCAGATGAAATCCGTCCGACTGATTTAATTGTTTTCAACCTTTCCCGAAAAGGTTCGGTTTCTTATCATTCTATTTTTGACAGACTTCCTCAAAAATTCGAAAAATTCTTTAATGATAACAATATCATTTTAGTTTATCCGCAGGACGACCGAAAAGAAAGTGCCATGGATGCTTACGAAGATTTTACGGCATCTCCGTTAACTAAAAGTCTGGAAGCAATTGAGCAGATTGGACGTGGTTTGGGAAGTATTTTGAAAAAAGGTTAGAATAGAAATATTTACTATAGCATAAATGACAAGAAGTTTCCTGGTAATTGCATTGATATTTATAAATTTTGCAGCAATTGGACAAAATAAAATGAAGAAGGTTGAAGAACTAATAGATAAGAATGACCCTGGCTGGGTGATCGTTGAGGACTGGATTAAAACAGCAAAAAACAAGGTCGAAATTCTACCGGTCGATGCTGTTAAAGCAAAAGACGCTTTGTATAAAACTCAGGTTACAACGCGTTCTACAATGGGAGCAGTTGTTTTTATGACAGGCGGTCTTTTAGTCGATGATGGCTGGATTCGTATTTTGGGTTCAGGAAGTTCAGGATTTGACCGTTCACTGCCGGACTGGAACAAAGGAAAATCGTTTAATGAATTTGGCGAAAATCCTTCTTTTTTATTAATTGCAGATGATGCCATTGGCGGTTTTTATTTATTAAATGGCGGGGGATTAGGAACTGATGTAGGGAAAATCTATTATTTTTCGCCGGATAACCTCGAATATGAACAGCTTGATATAACGTATTCTGAATTTTTAGGTTTCTGTTTTAATAACGATCTCGACAAGTTTTATGAAGGAAACAGATGGAACGGATGGAGAGAAGAGGTTTCGAAAATAAAAGGCGATCAGGTTTTTAATTTTTACCCTTTTTTATGGACAGCCGAAGGAAGTGATATTAATAAAAGTTCCAGAAAAGTAATTCCGGTTGAGGAACAATACAGCCTGAATCTAGATTTACGAAAACAACTTGGTTTTGATAAGTAATTTCAAAAAAAACAATAAGATGAATCATAAAATCAAATCAATCCGTCCTTTTATTGGGGCTGAAGATTTCCAAACTTCCAGGAGTTTTTATCGTGATTTAGGTTTTGAAGAAACAGTTTTAGATCCAAAATTTTCTGTTTTTAAAGTGGGAGAAATAGCTTTTTATCTTCAGGATTATTACGATAAAAGCTGGATCGAAAATACGATGATTTTTATTGAAGTTGATAATGCCGAACGTTATTATAATGAACTTTTGGCACTAAACCTAACAGAAAAATACGGCGTTAAACTTACGCCAACACGCCATTTAGATTGGGGAAGCGAATGTTTTCTGCACGATCCGTCCGGTGTTTTATGGCATTTTGGAGAATTTAAAAAATAAAGAATCTGCCACAAATTCGTGTAATTCGCGACGATAAAAAAATTTCACAACTCAAAATCTTTTAACTGAATTGTATTTCTTTCTCTTTGATACCAATCGTTAAAAACCAGTTCAAGTTTATCGGCTTTGAATTCGCCAAAATTGTAATCACGAAATTTCTCTGTAACTGCCATTAATTGTTCTGGATTTTGAAGTTTTTCTTTAAAACGCATTACTGTTGAATGTGCCGTAGAAATTGTATAACGGCTGTCGATACTTTGTTCTAAAGCAGTATTTTTAAAGTTTTCCCGAAGTCTGTTTCTTAAATTATTCAGAGAGCCATTTGATGGGAAACCCTGAATCATAATAGCCGAATTTGAACCTGTTATGCCTCGAAATTGGATTTTAATTTCATCTAAATCAATTATACTTTTACGAATAATTTCGATATAATTTTCAATGGTGATTTTCTCTAAACTAAAACCTTCATAACACGAAATAATCGACATTACAGTTATGTGAATATCAGAATCCGGATAATAATATTGATGGGGTTCAATTGCTTTTAATTCTTTTAAAAACGACTGAATATTGGCTTTTATTTTTTCGCTGGGGCGGAGGAGAAGCGTAATGCCAAATCTGGAATCTGAAATG
This sequence comes from Flavobacterium johnsoniae, assembly GCF_001879205.1. GTDB lineage: Bacteria > Bacteroidota > Bacteroidia > Flavobacteriales > Flavobacteriaceae > Flavobacterium > Flavobacterium johnsoniae_A. The sequence continues at coordinate 192,162 of NZ_MLFK01000013.1, read as the reverse complement.
TCGCTTATTTTGGAGTCCAGGCTATAATTTCCATTTAAAATAGATTCAGATGCTGATTTATAAAGTTGATTGTAATGCTCTGTTAAGTTCATTTAGATAGTTTATTCAGCTTCAAAAATTGATTTTAAAAGCTGTTGTAAATCACGTTTGTTGTTTTCGCTAGTGCCTTTCCATTTTCCAATTATAATTCCGTTTTTGTCAATCAAGACCTTATGCGGAATTCCATTCACAAAATACTCTTTATCGATTTTACTTTGGTTTTCTAATAACGAAATATGTTTCCATGATTCTATTTTATTTTTTATAATAGCATTTTTCCAGGAATCTGATTCTTTATCTTCTGTAATACTTATGATTTCAAAACCTTGATGTTGGTATTTTTTGTAGAGTTCTTTTATGTATGGTAATTCTTCCAGGCAAGGAGCGCACCAGCTGGCCCAAAAATCGATTAGAATATATTCTTTGTTTTTAAAATCAGCAAGTGAAATAGTTTTATCGTTACTATCTTTTAAGATAAAATTGGGCGCAGGACTTCCTACTTTACTTTGCTTGAAGTATTTTAGTTTTTCTGCCATTTCTTTTCCCTTTTCGGAGTTCTTGATTTCTGGAGAAAAATTTTGAAATACTTCCTCGAAAGTATCATAATAATTCATGCCTTCAAAACGTCCGACTCTTATTCGAATCATTTCCAGACTTTTTATTGAATTGGGATGTTCTTTTGCGAACTTAAATTCTTGGTTTAATTCATTTATCCGATTTTTATCAATCTCGTTGATTAAAGAATCACCTTTGAGTAAAAGCTGCTGTAATTTAACCGAATCTTTTACAGTTTCAATTTCAAGTTGATTTTGTTTGGTTAATGCCAGAATAGATTCAAATTTAGTTTTATAAGGTTGATGAAATTCGGCAATTTCCTTTTCTACAGCTGCATCATCCTGAGCATTTACAAAATTACAAGTAAGTAATACAATGCCAATAAAAAGGAAGTTTAGATTTTTCATCGATGTTAATTAATTATTTAAGTTTTTAGATTCGAGAAATTTACTTCTTTTTTGCTTTTTCAAGATTTTCTTTCACTCTAAATTTTACAATTTTAGTAATTAAATCATAGGGTATTTTATCTTTTAGAGGAAACTGAACAGAACCTTTTCCTGATTTGTATTTTGAAAGTTCTGCAGCAAAAGCTTCGTGACCGCTTGGCAGAGCATACAGTCCGATATGGTTTTTAAAAGCCGCAAAATAAACCACGATTCCGTTTTGATCAAAAGCCGGCATCGAATAACTGATTTTTTCTTTGGCATCGGGTGCTGCCTTTTGAATTGTTATTCTAACTTTCTCTAAAATTTCCTGAACGTCATTTGGGAAAGCGCCAATGTATTCGTCTATATTTTCGGGTTTTTTCGTTTCCATGTTTTTTTTGTTTCAGGTTACTATTGCAAGTCACTAAAGTGAAGATCTTCTCATTTTATGTCATTTCGACGAAGAAGAAATCTCCGCGATAAGCTCGCCAAAGATTGGACTTTCGTTGAGGAGTTACTTGGGGAGATTTCTTCTTCGTCGAAATGACAGCACAGTACGTTAATTGTTTTTTAGACTGTAAAAAAAACTTAGCTTACTTAGCGTAAATCTTAACGTACTTTGCGGTTAAATATATCCTCTAAGCAAGTCCTTTCGGGAATCGGTCCAAAACCAAATTCAATTGTAATTGATGTTCTAAATAAGCTTTTGCTCCTGCTAAAACTAAAGTAAAGCCTTCGGTTGAATTTCGAACCTGATCAATTATTTTATCTGAATCTCCTTTTAAACCCGAATTTGTAATGCTTACAAAAGTTTCATTTTCGTTTAATGGTGTAAATATCCATTCTACTAAAGTCGTTTCATCGGGATTTCCCCATTCGATGACAATCTTTTTATTTTCCTGTAAAACGTGCGTTGTAACCGAAAGCGAAAAGCCATACATTTCCCAGGTCCATTCGGTTTTTTTGCCTTCTTCCAATTTTTGGGAACCTTTTGTAAACCAAAATTTACTGGTAATTTCCGGATCAATAAAAGCCTGAAAAACTTCTGAGACAGGTTTTCTAATCAGCATTTCGGCTTTTGCAAATTTGTTATTTTCTGTTTTCATTTTTTGTTGGTAGGATGTTAGTTGCAAACTGTAAAATGTGAAAAAAGTCTAGTTTGTCATTCCTCTCCCGAAGCCTCGGGATCGGAATGACAAGATTGGATTTAAAACTGATACTTTTTTCGAACATCTAATTTAATAAAAAAAATCCACACAAGTTTTTGGACTTATATGCATTATAATAGTATTTGAAAAGTTAAATCCCAAATTCCAAAAACAATCCTGAGGCTTCGGGACTACAATCTATTCTCTAATTGTAGTTTTGTCATGAAGCGCAATTTCGGCAATTTCGTCTTTTCGTTTAAAACTTACACCTTGGTGTTGCTGCATATATTTGATGAGATCATTTGCGGCTTTTACCATTTGCGGCGTGCCTCCTATACGATCATGAAAACTAATAGACATTTGTCGGCGTTGTGTTTCACTTTCTGCGTATAATTGGTCAAATTCCATTTTAACTTGTTGAAAGAATTGATCTGCCGAAAAGTTTTTCCCTTCAATTAAAACAATATCGTTGCATCTAAGTGTATACGGAACGACGGCAAAATCTTTGTTTTTGACCTGAATTATAAAAGGCTCGTCACGACTAAGATCATCAATATGATATTTGAAACCCAGTTCCTGTAAAATATCGAGCGTATTTTGTCCTCGGCGTAACCAGTTGGCATTGTAACCAACAGGAGTAAAACCGGTGATTTTTTTTACCGCATCGACACCGTCTTTAATAAACTTTTTTTCTTCATCATAAGACATTGTGTATTGCGTGCTCCAGCTCATTCCGTGCGCGGCAGCTTCATGGCCTCTTTGTACAATTTCTTTGGCCAGATCCGGATTTTTTAAAACAGCAGTTCCAACCATGTGTGAAGTAACTTTTATGCCCAGTTTATCCCAATTGTCCAGCATGCGCGGAATACCTTCTTTGTATCCGTATTCGTACCAGGTTGCGGCAGGAAGATCAATGAAGCCTTTTTGTATATTTTGAGGAAATGGACTTTCGGCATTTTGGGGCTGTCCACCGGCTTCAAACTGCATTGAAATTGAAACAACGAGTCTTGAGCCGTCTGCCCATTTTGTTTTTTTCGGGGAGAAAAGAGGAGCGTTCTTTGAAACTTCCGAAAAAGTTTCAATAGGATTTATCATGCCAACCATTCCAATTATTCCGGTCTGTTTTATAAAATTTCTTCTTGAACTCATGATTTTTATTTTTTAATTAAGTTATCTATCGCCCAACTGTTGTATTCTGCAAAATGCAATAACAAAGCAAAAAATGCAACGTGAATGAGCTGTGAAGGAATTGCTTCCCAGTTTTCAATCATCGATGTTCCAAACAATAAAGCAAGCATAACAAAAGCCCCGGCGATTAAAGATGGTTTTGTAAATAAACCTAGTAATAAGAGAAGCCCAATCACAAATTCGGCTATAGGTAAAATATAACTGAATGGCGTTACGATGATTTTAGGCAGTATCGAATTCTCAAAACTGCCCACCATCCAATTGCTGAAAGCGGTTAGTTTTGGAAGACGCACTAATCCGTGGCCAAACATACTGATGGCGACAGCAAGACGTAATAATAAAAAAGAGGTTGTTTCCATATTGATATGATTTTATAATACAAAGTTGCAGAGAACAACTTTTTAAAATTTGTACAATCATTGGAATAATTTGTATTTTTGGGAGATGGAAATTAGAAACTTATACCATCCTTTTGAACTTCAGTTTTTGGAAGTTTTAGAATATGAAGCAAAAGAACGTAAAAACACATTCTTTGAAATGGTGTTTGTTCTGGAAGGAAAAGGAACCCAGATTATCAACGATCATCGTTTACCGTACAGCAGTGATAAGTTTTTCCTGATTTTTCCGCAGGATACCCACAGTTTTGAGGTTACTGAGAAAACAAAATTTTTCTTTATACGGTTTCATAACAGCTATCTTAAAACACAAAACAGCGACTGGATTCAGAAATTGGAATTTATTTTCCATAATCACAACCATATGCCGGGCTGTATTCTAAAAACAGTAACCGATAAACCATTGATAAGGGCGATGATCGAAGCGCTTATAAAAGAACAAAACAGTAATTTTCCGCAGCAACAGGAAGTTATTAAGCAGATTCTGAATACGATCATTACGATTGCTGCGAGAAATATTTCGCTGATTGCGCCGCTAAATCTCAATCAGTCGAATGTAGTACCGAGTCTGGATTTACTGCATTATGTTCATCAGAACATCTATCAGCCCGATCAGTTAAAAGCATCGAATATGGCGGCAGCCTTTAATGTTTCACCAACATATATCAGCGAGTATTTTAAAACTAAAACAGGGCAGAGCATACAGGAATATACAATCGCATACAAAGTAAAACTCATTGAAACCCGATTGAAATATACCAATATGCAGATCAATGAAATTGTATATGAATTTGGTTTTAGCGATGCCAGTCACTTAAACCGATTGTTTAAAAAACATACCGGATTAAATCCAAGTGACTATAAAAAGCAGTTTAAAAGTGTTTGACAAAAGCGAATTTAAGATTTGCTTTTGTCAATCCATTTTCCAACCGTTGGCGCAGTGTAATTTCTCATTTGATCTAATAAATCGTCAATAGAATCACTAACCAATAGCATTTTTTGATTGACTTCTTTCAGCAATCCTTTTTCTGTCATTGTTTGCAATAATTCTATAAGTGAATCGTAAAATCCATTTACGTTTAAAATTGCGATTGGTTTTTTATGTAATCCTAATTGTGCCCAAGTCAGCATTTCGAAAAGTTCTTCGAGTGTTCCAAAACCGCCGGGAAGTGCAATTACGCCATCGCATAAGTCATTCATTTTGGTTTTTCTTTCGTGCATGCTTTCTACCAAAACTAATTCTGTTAAGCCTAAATGAGCAATTTCTTTAGATCTTAAAAAGTTTGGAAGCACACCAATTACTTTTCCGCCTGCGTTTAAAGCTCCGTCAGCGACAGCACCCATCAAACCTACATTTGCTCCGCCATAAACTAGTTCTATATTTTGTTCGGCTAATGTCTTGCCCAAAGCTGTTGCTTGTTCTTCGTAAATTTTTTCAGTGCCAAAACTAGAAGCACAGAAAACGGTTATTCTTTTCATTTTTTATTTTTTTGTGGGAATGTAAAAATGTGAGTTGTGAAAATGTGAAATGTGAAATGTGAAATGTGAAAATGTGAAATGTAAATTTAAAAGTAAATGTTAAAAGTTAGAATTCGTCTTTTTTAGCGGTTCCCAACTCACCATTCACTTTTTACATTTTCACATTTCACATTTCACATTCTCCATCTTACAAAGTTCGTATTCAAAATAGGGTACGTCTACACCATTGATTGTAAACATTATATCATTGATTTTTTCTGCTCCAAGTTTTAAAACGGCTTTTTGAGAACGAAAATTCTCTGCCCCGACATGAAAGAGCACTGAGTTAATGTGTTGAAAAGCATAATCAATCATTAATTTTTTATTTGAGTTATTATAGGGCCCGCCCCAATATTTTCTTGTAATGAAAGTATAACCAATTCCAACACTCGATTTTTCTGGATTGTAATCATAAAAACTAGTTGTTCCCATTATTTCATTGGTTTGTTTATCCAGAATTAAGAATGAGCCTTTTGTAATTATAATATCAAAATAAGTTTTAAAACCTTCTCTTGTGTATCGGTCTTTTACAGGATTCTGTTCCCAGATTAAAGGGTCGGAAGCGGCTTTAAATAGTGCTTCAAAATGTTTTTCTTCTAACGGAATTAACTTTGTGATTTCATTTTCTAAGAAATCAGGTTGTAAATTGAAGTTTGATGCTGCCATTTTTTTGTGGTTTTAAGTTACAAGTTAATTTCAAATTTTTCGAATCTGTACACAAGAAACGTTCTCCATTTTAATTTCTTTTCCTGTTTTTTTTAATAATCCGGTTTTAGAATCTCTTTTAAAAACAATAATATTTCCGGATAAGACATTCGATGCTACTAAAAACTTTCCGCTCTCATCAAGGGCAAAAATGCGGGGATGTTTTCCTAAAGTTGACTGATAACCAATGTTTTTCAGGATTCCGTTTTCATCAATAGAGAAAATTGCAATATTGTTTTCCTTGCCTCGGTTTGCAGCGTATAGAAATTTTCCATCCGGAGAAATATGAATATCAGAACTTTCAAAACCTTCTTTTATTTTATCAGGATGCGTGGCAATACGCTGTATTTTGCTCAAAACACCATTTTCATAATTGTAAACGCTTATTTGTCCCGCCATTTCTTCAATACAATAACCCCATTTTTGATTTGGATGAAAGGTGAAATGTCTTGGTCCGGCTTCTAAATCAGTTTTTGTAAATGGATTTTGGGTTTCGATTAAAGGCTGTTTTTTATTTTCATCAAAAGCATAACAGCGAATTTTATCGGCACCTAAATCTGGCAGAAACAAATAATCGAATTGAGGAGAAAATACAGCCGAATGAACGTGAGATCTGGTTTGTCGTTCTTTGTGTGTACTTCCGTCGATGTATTGGAAATTTTGAGCAATAGAATCGATTTTACCGTTTTCTAAAATTGGAAAAACAGAAACACTTCCTTCTGTATAATTCGCATTGGCGATCCATTTCCCGCTTTTATGAACGGTGACATAAACGGGATTTTCACCGCCGCTTCTTTGACTGTTTAAAAAAGTGAGGCTTTTATTTTGAGGGTTAAACTCGAAACTGCTTATACTTCCTGCATTTGGCGTTTTGGTATCGGTACAGGCATAAACATATTTGCCGTTTGGAGAAATCGTCAAATACGATGGATTTACAATATCTTTTACCGAAGTTATTTTGCTCAATTTACCATTTACAGTATCCAATTGATAAACCTGAATTGCTTCTGCCGTTTTATCGCGATTGTACGATCCTAAAAAGACATAGGTGTTTTGAGATAAAACATTTAAGGTGAATAGAAAGGTGATGGTTATATAGGTTAGTTTTAGTTTCAAGGTTTTTAGTTTTTATTTGTTTTTACAGTTTCAGGTTTCAGGTTTCAGGTTTCAGGTTTGAAGTTTCAAGTTTCAGGTTTTATCCAGTTTGTCAGGCTGAGCGAAGTCGAAGACCTTGTGCGCCCTTATCCCGAAAGACTCAGAATCGATAGGTTGACAAATGAGTGTTTTAAGTTTGCAATCAACGATCAACGATCAACGATCAACGATCAACCATTACCTAATCCCTTTCCACCATTGCTTAAACTCTTGTTTTTCGTTTTTCAGTTCTACTAATTCTCCAATCATTGGGGTAATCAGCGGAATTGGATTTTCTGATTTGGCATTTGATTCTGTTACTTTTGTCAATGGTTCATCCCAGGGATGGAGGGATAATGCAAATTTCGAAGAATGAACCGGAAAAACTCTTTTTGCTTTTAAATCTTTTATGGCTTTTATGACATCATCTGGCATATTATGAATGTATTTCCATTTTTCGTTGTATTGCCCGTTATCGATTAAAGCGATATCAAACGGACCGAATTTAGCTCCTATTTCTGCAAAATGTTTGTCATAACCACTGTCTCCGCCCAAATACATTTTAAAACCTTTGGCTTCCAGAACAAATGAAGTCCAAAGCGTATTGCAGCGTTTAAAACTTCTTCCTGAAAAATGACGCGACGGCGTAGTATAAAGTGTTAGGTTTTGATCTAATTCTATTTTTTCGAACCAGTCTTTTTCGATAATTATCTCTTTTGAAAATCCCCAAAACTCAAAATGAGAACCAACGCCAAGTGCGGTTATTACTTTTTTGGTTTTCGGTTTTAATTTGATGATGGTGTCATAATCTAAATGGTCGTAATGGTCGTGCGTAATCAACAGATAATCAATTTCGGGAAGATCATCTACGGTATAAATATCCGTTCCTTTAAACGATTTTGTGGTGCCCGAAATAGGAGAGGCGTTCCCGCTGAAAACCGGATCGATTAAAAACCGTTTTCCTTCGAGCTGAATAAAATAAGAAGAATGCCCAAACCAGACCAAAACATCCTGATCGATTGAAAGCTCGTTTAAATTGGTTTTGATTGACGGAATTAAATCTGTTGGAACTTTTCTATCGACTTTTTTAAAGAAGAACTCCAGTAAAACCCCAAGAAATGTTGCGCCTTCGGTCAGATCCGGCGTGAAGCTTTGATTTTCGAATTTTCCGTTTTTATATTGAGGAGATTTTTCAATTAAAGCTAATCTTTCGCCCGAAGGCTTTTTTCCAAATTTTGGATGCTGCAGGAAATTATAAGCGATAAGAACGAGTATAAGAACTATAATTAAGAATGTGATCATTTTTATTTTGATGGATATAGATTGTGGGTATATTCAATCGAAAGCAAAATTATTTTTTTTAAGACTTCGATGTCAATATCAGCTAGTTTATTGATGTAAATACAGGCTTTTGATACTTTGTGTTTTCCTAGTTTTGAAAGAAGTTCTTCTCTCTTTTCTTCAGGTAAATAAAAATATACTGTAGTCGCGGCTTTTCTTGGAGAAAAAGCAGCTAAAGGTGCATCGCCTTCATGACCACTGGCATATTTGTAATGATACGTTCCGAAACCAATAATGCTTGGTCCCCACATTTTAGGCTCAAAACCGGTAATCTGTTTCATTGTTTTTACCAGTTCAAAAGCATCATTTCTCTTTGCTTCGCTATCTACGGCATTTATGAAATCAATAACACTGCTGTCTGTTTCTGCGGTTTTATTCTTTGCCATAATATTTATTTTTTTTGAAGTAAATCACTTTTCAGCAGTATGTTTTTGATTTTAAATTCATTGATATAAAACAAATCTGAATTTTCATTCATCTGATTTTCCAGTACAATCAAACTCACATCACTTTGAGGGAAATACAAATTTACAGAAGAAAAACCATCGCCTAATCCTGTATGACCTAAATATTTTGCAGGTTCTTTTTCGATATTTCGAATGGCGTAGCCATAAGGTTCTTTCTCTTTTCCAAAAAAGTTATGTTGTGACAGCACTGTGGATTGTATCATTAATTGATACGTTTCTGGTTTTAGAATTTTTCCTTTGTGGAGATTATTATTCCAGGTTGCTAAATCATTTACAGTGGAAATTATGCCGTCAGCACCTAAATTTTCATTTGTTATCATTGTTTTTTCGACAGTCTCAAATGTGTTTTTATTATTTATATATCCTGCCGCTAAATTTTGTTTTTTACTATCGGAATAACATAAAGTATTTTTCATTTGAAGTTTTTTGAAAAGTGCATTGGCTGTTTCGCTGTAGCTTTTTTTCGAAATATGCTCAACAATTTGTCCCAAAAGGCTGTAATTAAGATTTCCGTAATGAAAATTAGTTCCGGGTTTAAATTCCAGAGGCTTATTGATGTCAACAATTCCGTGCGTATGATTTAAAAGTTGATGTATGGTGACAGAATCTGCCCAGGTTTGGGTAAGTTCAGGCAGATATTTTTTGATAGGATCCTGCAGATTAATTTTGCCTTTTTCTACTTCCAGTAAAATCAAAACAGCAGCGACTTGTTTACTATTCGACATGATTTCGAATTGTGTATTGGCTGTTAGGGACTTTTTAGTTTTAAAATCAGCAAAGCCTTTTACTTTGGAATATAATGTTTTTCCGTTTTTCGAAATTAAAACTGCGCCATTAAAAACAGGAGAAGTACTATTTTGAATAACACTGTCGATTTGAGTTATGTAACTATCTTTTTTCTGAGCAAATGAATTGCAGTTTATTAAAAGGAAAAGTAAAGAAAGTAAGGATAGGGTTTTGTGGTTCATTTTTTAGTATTCAGTATTTTTAGTGTTTAGTATTCAGTCGCAGTGTTCAGTCTCAGTGTTCAGTCTCAGTCTCAGTCTCAGTTTTTCAGCTGTAATCTGCGACTGAACCGCGACTGCGACTGAATACTGCAAACTAACCAGTAATCTAAAACATCCCATTTTCGTTTATTGTTTCGCTCGGAATTGGCTGTCCTAAATCCCAGAGTTCAATTATTTTATCTGCTTTGAATTTTAAAATATGAACGACTGCAAAACCAATATCTGTTGGGGTTTGTTTTAAATGTGAATGTACGGCAACCAAATTGTCATCTTCTAAAATATGATGAATAGTAAAAATTTTATTTGGATTTTTTCTGGCGGATTCTTCCATAGCCAGCATTAAAGTATCGGCATCACCTTTAAAATGAACATTATGGTGTTTGAAATTTTCTCCAGCATAAAGCCTAAATCCCTCATGCGGATGCCCGCTTGCAGCAAGTTTTAAGAAGTTTTGTGCAATTTCTTTCTTAGTCATAATTTAAAGGATTAAACAGCAAACTAAGTTATGAAATTTAGAATTATATTTTTAATTAAAAAAACCGGAAAAATTTTATAATTCTTCCGGTTTTATCTCTGATACATCGATCCCTAATTTTGTAAATTCTTTTTGACCTAAATCGGTAATATACAAGTGTTTATCAGCTGGATTTTTCTTGGAAATCCAACCTTTTTCAGCAAATGTTACGGCGAGCAGCTGACCTAGTTTTCCGCCAATATGTTCGTAACACATTTTTGCCGGTTTCTGTTTTGGAGTTTTCTCGTTCATTTTTTCAATTTTATTTTTTACTGCGAACTAATCTTAAAGCCAGGTAAGCCATTGGTATATACGCAAAAACCAAATCGACAACAGTAAACCACATTGGCGACGGAAGCGAACAAACGCTTACAATACCTCCCAGCAGAAAGAAAGCACCAATTACTAAAGCTAATTTCTTTTTGTGATTGAAAGCAATAAAAGCTGTTGTAACTGCTCCGGCAAATGTTCCGATAGCATGTGCTAAAAACGGAAAAATAAAATGTTCGGCCTCAAATAAATGCATTGTTTTTTGCAGGCCTTCCATCGTAGTATTGTCGACACCATTTGGAGGCGGAATAATCGATCCGCTTATTAAAATAATACTCATATTAACAATACTTCCAACGATAATTCCAACAATAACAGCCAGGATGTTCCTTAAAATGGGGTTCATAAATTTTTCAGTTTAGTTTTACGAATTTATGAAATTATAAATGGTTTTGCTAAAATGTTTTTTAATTGAATGACTGCCTGAATTCTAAAGGCGAAACATTGGTTTTGGTTTTAAACAGTTTACTGAATGACTGCTGATGTTCAAAACCTAATTCAAACGCAATTTCGCTAACGGATAAGCTGGTTGTAGAAAGTTTTTCTTTTGCTTTTTCGATTAATTTATTATGAATATGATGCTGGGTAGTCTGGCCCGTATGATGTTTTAGTAAGCCGCTTAAATAATTGGGCGAAACATTTAAGTTTTCGGCAATATAATGCACGGTTGGCAAGCCTTTTTTTGAGAGTGAGTCATCGCTGAAATAATCTTCAAGCAGTTTTTCTAAACGTGCCAGAATTTGATGACTGCTTATTTTGCGGGTTATAAATTGTCTGTTATAAAAACGTTCTGAGTAGGTGAGTAATAATTCGATTTGGGCAATAATAACATCCTGGCTGAATTTATCAATATTAGACTGATATTCCTGCTGGATATTTTTTATGATATCGATAATCATTTTTTCTTCTTTATCCGAAAGGTGAAGTGCTTCATGAACCGAATAGCCAAAGTATTCGTACTGTTTTATTTTCTGCGCAAGCGGCGTATTCCATAAAAAATCAGGATGGATCAATAATGACCATCCTGTATGCTGTAAATCAGCATTTCCTTCAATAGAAAAAACCTGCCCCGGTGCCATAAATAACAAAACTCCTTCTTTAAAATCATATTCCTGCTGGCCGTAACGCATCGTTGCATTGGCATGTCTTTTTAATGCGATGCAGTAAAAATCAAGAATCAGGCTTTTGGGTTCATTTTCTTTTAGATACTTTAAATCTTCAAAATTATAAACACTTACTAAAGGATGTTCGGGTTTTGGCAAATCTCGAAACTCGTGAAATTCGCTGATGCTTTTTATTCGATAAGGTTGCGGATTTGCCATAGCCTAAAGTTATTTATTTTGGATTATAAATTGATGCAAATTCATGGGCATAATCAGCCAATTTTGTTTTCCCAAATAAGGCAGGTTTATTTTTAGCAAAATCCTCACCCAGTAAACCACTGTAAAGTCCGGCATACATTTCGGTTAAACCTGCGGCAATTTTGGGCTGAATCCCTGCAGAAACTAATCCTTTCAGTGTTTCTTCATTGGTTATTAACTGCCATTTTAAATCTGGTTTTCCAATGGCCTCACCAAGAATTCGTGCAGTTTCATGGCCGGTTACTTCTTCGCTTACTACATAACGGATTTTTTTCCCGTCGGTCGGATTTGTGATTTCCTCGGCAACAGCTTCGGCAATATCATTTGGAGAAACCCACGGAATCAATTCATCGGCTCCGTAATTTGCGGAGATAAAGCCTTGATTTTTAATCATTGGGATATAAGCCAGTAAATTGTAATAAAAAGAAGTAGGACGCATAAAAGTAATCGAAACATCTGAAAGCTGCTTTAAAACCGCTTCGATTTCATTATAGCGCTGAATAATTCCTGAGTTTTGTTCTAAATGTGCACCAATACTGCTCAGGAAAACGATTCGTTTTACGCCGGATTGTTTAATAGCCTGCGCATACGTATTTCCAATTTTGCGGGTAAAGGCATCCAAATCCAGATTTGGGTCAAAATAATTCGCTCGCGGAATCATGCAGTAAACGGCATCGGCTCCGGTAAAAGTCTGCGTTAGAAAGTTTAAATCTTCTACCGAACCAACTGCAGCTTTTGCACCTAGTTTTTCAATTTCTTCTTGTCTTTGGTTACTGCTGGTAATTACCGTAACCGAATGCCCTTTTTCAATCAATATTGAAGCTAAGGGTTTGCTGATGTTCCCTAAAGAACCTGTAATTATAATTTTCATCTGTTCTAATTTTTGATGTTACAAAGTTGCGTAACATCAAAACGACAGCTGTAGCCAAATCTACTATTGTTGTAGCTTAAAAAAAAAGAGGTTCTTTTTAAGGGACTAAGTAATGAGGTGCTAAGAGGCTGGGTTTTTTATCAAAATTAAGCGCTTAGTTTTGAGATAATTTTTTTTCGTTTTCAGTTTGGGGTCTTCCGGTTGCGTTGGGTTCGCCTTTTCCTGTTGTAATTAATTTTTTTAAACTGTTCTGAATGTAGTTTGTCCAGGCGCCTTGACATATTTCAAAACATTCGTATTCTGAGGTTAGGCCAAAGTGCGTAAAACGAAGTTCTGTTTTTCCTTCTTTTTCAGAAATTTCAAAAGTTGGTTTAGTTCCTGTCCACTCGGTTTTATCTTCTGTGAATTTAAAATAGTTTTCTTCCACCAGCCAGACAATTTTTTGATTTGGAATAACCTCAATCAATTTAACTTTACAGCGATGAACATCTTCATAATGGTAATTAAATTCATTGTTAAGTTTGGCCGTATTTCCTTCTATTTCTTCTGACCACCATCCTCGCACGTTGGTAACGGCATCAAAAACTTCTTTTGGAGATTGATCGACAATTATTGCTGTAGTAAAATTTGCTGTACTCATCTTCACGATTTTTAAAGTTGAATATCAAATTTATTCTTTAAAAATCAAACAGATAGGTTTTTATAAGACAATTTAGAGGGCGATTTCGGACAAGTTTGGAATTTTAGATTTCAGCTCTTGTTCTGAAGCCTTGGGAAGTTAAGAGTGGCAATTAACCGGATTTGAAATTTGAATTTATGTCAGGCAATTTTAACGCACATCCAGCCTGCTTTCATGATTACCTTGTCATCAATATAAGCAGTTCCCTGCTGTTTTATTATTTTTTCGCTTAAGCGAATATTTTCGATTACAAATTTGACCTGATCGCCAAATTTTGCCCCGTTGTAAAATTCGGCGTTTTCGATGCTTACCAAACCAAATATTCCATCGGTTACACCTAAAAGTTTAACTCCGGCACCTCCGCATTGTGCCATGGCTTCTATTAAAATTGTTCCCGGGATAATGTCAAGTTCAGGAAAACTCCCCTGAAGCCAGTGATCTTTTTCTGTAAATGTTTTGATACCAATTATTTCTTCTTTGGTATAAGATAGTACTTCATCAACAAAAAGAAACGGAGCTCTGTGCGGAATAAGATTTTCTATATTTTTTGCCATGCTTGTAGTTTTTGTTCTTTGCAATATACGGAAAATCCAGCGATCTTAAAAGCGGCTTATTTTAATTTGACATTATTTTTAATGCTTCATCTAAGCTTTTCACAAAATTGATTTTTCGATTTTTATTGCTTTCAAAAATAAAGTACTGAATGCTTTTACTTTTAAATTTTTCAAAATCGCCAATAATGGCCAGACGGACTCTAAAATTGGAAAATTTTTGAAGTATTTCGCCGGCAATTCCATTTTTTAAATCAAAGAAAAGCGGTGTTATGTCTTTTTCATACAGAATGATACGGTCAAAATCCTGATAATAAATAGTGGCAACTAAATCTGAACCATCTTCAATCGATTGAATAATTGGGCTTTCAGCGATAACTTAGGCGATTCGGTTGTTGTTTATAATGTGGGTTTCTATTTTCATTTTTTAAGCCTGGTTAAAATACCTTTTAATCTTGTCAATTGCTTTTTCAATTTGTAGAAAATGAGCAGCCATCACGTTTTCTAATTCTAATGTCCCGCCCAGAATTAGCATTTCTTTGTTTTCGAAACGTTTTCCTAAACGATCTTCGAGCATGATTTTTTCCATACTTTGAGCCATTCCAATTTCGGTTAAAAAAGCATTTGGGTGTCCGGCTGTGCAGATTACGAGTCCGTACGGAATAGTTTTCATTCTAGGGTAATTTTCCGTTTGTCCGTAAGCATAACCAACCGAATAAACGCGGTCAAACCATCCTTTTAGTTTCGCCGGACAGTCGCTCCACCAGACCGGATATAAAAAAATAATGCAATCGGCTTTTTCAATCTTTTCATGTTCAGCCAAAATATCTTTTGAAATCGGGAGATTAATTTTAGCAAAACCTTCTCTCTCATATTCTTCTTCTGACATGTCGCTCTGGAAATTTGATGCGTATAAATCTGAAATTTCGAGATTCCAGTTTTGCTTCAAAATTTCTTTTTTTAGTTTTTCAAAAACCTGAAATGTATAAGACTTCGTGCTGGGATGACTGTAAACAATTAAGAGATTCATTTTTTGCGAATATTGAAAGTGAAATATGCTCTTTGAAACGTAATAAAGAGAGCCTAAAGTTCTCTCTATTACGAAAATACAAATTCAATTATATTATTCGGGTACAAATTCTAAAATATCTCCGGGCTGACATTCTAAAACTTTGCAGATGGCTTCGAGTGTGCTAAAACGAACTGCTTTTGCCTTGCCTGTTTTTAAGATCGAAAGATTAGAAAGGGTGAGGTCGACTTTTTCTGAAAGCTCGTTCAATGACATTTTTCGTTTTGCCATCATCACATCTAAATTTACTATTATAGGCATAATTTATATCGTTAATTCGCTTTCTTTTTGCAGTTCAATTCCTTTTGCAAAAAGCTGTGAGATGAAATATAAAATGCCCGCAAAAAATAAAAAGGCATCACCAAGTCCAATATGCTCCATTAAATTCGGCAGCTGTATTCCCATTGCAGTAAATTTTTCTGAATAAGAAACGGTTATATTGCTGAAAATACCAACAAGCAGCGAAAATCCGCTCATTTTTTGAATCAGTTTTCCAATAGTTTCATGAAACGGACTGACAAAGTTTATTTTCAGGAAAATTTGAATAACAGAATAAAAAACTAAAGCTTCTAAAATGGTAATTACCGTAAGGCAGAAAACCATAATAGAGTAATCGATCTGGTCATAAGCTTTAATTCCTGACAAGTCTAAGCCTAATGCCAGATTTTTTGCCCCGACTTCATTGATAAACATACTAACCCCATATGAGGCCAAAAGTGCACCTGCTTTTACGCAAAGCCCAATAAAAGCGATCCATGACATTACGTTCAGGAACTTTAAAATGTAAGTTGATTTTGTCGACATAATATTTTGATTTAAAATAAGTATGTCGCAAAGATATTAAAATTTATTGTTTATCAATAAATATTTTTCTTTTATTAATTAATATTTGTCTTTATTTAATTATAAGCAAAGAATTAGATTTCTATAAATGCTAAAATGTGAAATGAAAAAATGTGAGATATTTTATTTCAACCGAATTAAAACACCTTTGCGTTTCACTATGTTTTTATAGTCCCATTGAATATTTCTTGCTTTTTCGAGCCATCTTTTTAGATCGTCTATATTAATTTGATCTGCGGTTATGTAGCGGGCTTCGGCAGCTTTAAAACTTCCTTCGTTTTGCAGTTCCGGTTCATCAAAAGATTGGCCGCTCCAAAAAAGCAGTCGGACAGAATCTTTAAGTTTACTGTAACCGGCAACGGGATTTCCTTCTAAAAACCAAACCGGATGCCGATGCCAGATTTTGCTTTCGGCTTCATGCAGGAAATCGTTAATTTGAGAACTTAAAATATCACATATTTTTTTGTCTTCAATACTTTGGGAATCGTTGTATGCCTGTATTTCCTGATTCATGGTTTTTTGGTTTTATATTTAATTTATTTGCTGAGATAGCTCAAACAATATAAAAGCTCCGTTACTGGATTGTCCTATTTCTTTTGCGATAAATCCTTTTCGTTTATAAAATTCAATAGCTTTAAAATTGTTTTCCAGGCATTTTAAAGTGATGGGGAATTTAGTTACCTCAATTGCAGCTTTTAATAATGCTGTTCCAATTTGTCTGCCCTGATACTTTTTGTCCACGTACAAATGGTGAATGAAATTGGTGGGCATCCAGATTGAAATAAATCCAACTGGAATATCGTCTATAAGTGCGGTTAAAATATATTCTCCGCGTGTGTGTTTTTCGAAATCGTCTAATTGAAATGCAGCTGTATCAAGCCATAAAAAAGTACTCTGTCGTTCTTTTAAGAATAATTCTCTTAAAGCATCGTAGTCTTTATTTCTGGCTTCAACTATTTTCATGGGTAATTCTAGAGTTTTTGTCTGAAGATCTTAGACTCATTTTCGAGCATTTTTTCGATATTGAAATAAATACCATCGACTTTATACTTGCCTTTTTCGAAGCTGAGATAATCGCATTTTCCTATTAAAGACTGTCCATTTGTAGTCAGTTCAAAAATGTTTAGAAGCATATATTCGTGATCTACCAGTAAAACATGAAAACCTGTTTCGCATTGTTTTCCGTCACCGGATGATAAGATAGCGCCCACGATATTGTCAAATTTGATAGAAGTTTTTTTGGCCAGCTCTTCGTCGCCTTTTAAATGATAGATATAACTCAGAAAATTAAGCTGCTTAAGATCGAAAGGAAAAGATTCTAAAGAGCGGTTTATTAACTTGATAATCTCGTCGTAATCTTTGTTGTCGTAGGTTTCTTTGTTGTAAAACTTGCGAAGTTTTTCGTCGTCAGGTGATTTCCAGAAAGCATTATATTTGGGCTGGAAAACATATCCAAAATATAAATGACGGTATTCTTCGGTAGTTAAAAGGGTATCACTTTTTACTAATTTTTCCATTAGAACAGGATAATAAAAAGTAGATTTTTTGTCTTGGATTTCTTTTTCTATTGCTTTGTAATCAGGAGCTTTAAAAGTAATTTCCTGCGCAAAAACGGTCGTTCCAATAATTAAAAAGATTAAAAGCAGTAATTTATTAGTCATAGCATTCAAGGTTTAGATTGTGGTTTTGGTTAAACTAAAATACAAATTAATGATGAAGTTATAACAATGCTGCTTTTGAAAACGAATTGCGTTAGGGATGGAAGCGGCATCTCCCGGTTTAGAAAAACAAGGCTTTAGCCGTAGTTTTTGTTAACTGGTAATACAGCGGACAGCCCGGCCGAAGGAAACGCCCTAATTATTTTAATCAGTAATCCATTTTCCTTTTTCTTTTGCAATATCGATTAGTTTTTGGCCATGTTCCGTCATTAAGCCTTCTTTAATCATGCGTTCGGCTCTTTCTATATTGGGTTTACTCCATTTGCTGGTTTTGGGATTTCGATGAGAAAAGGTAAGATAATAACTTTCGGCATCACGTTTTTTACATAAACTGTCGATCCAGCCAAAACAGAGTGCTTCTTCTGTGGCTTCGATCAGCTTAACGCTTTCGGTTTTGCTTTTTTTATGAAATAAAATCAGCCAGACTGATTTTTCATTTAGGCTGTTTTCTGTTAACCATTTGCGCCAGTCTGCTCTGGTTTGGGCATATACTGCTAATTTTCCGTCTTTCGTTTCCATAAAACTTATTTTTTAGTAAAAGTAAAATAGGATGGTGACAACGGTTTGTCAGTAGTAAAAATAATATTAAATTATTGATTATTTGATGTCTATCCTTTTTTAGCTAAGAATTGAAATTTTTATTAAAAGTGGATGTAATAGCAGCGACAAAATCTTTTGTGTATTGTCCGGTTTCGTCTAAGTCCGGATCGAGAATTGTTATTTCCAGGCCGGTTAATTTTTGGCTTTGGAATAAATAGGAGGTAAGTTCATTAAATTCATCATACGATAAGCCGTCCGGAGTTCGGCTGTCTACGCAGGGCATTATTAAGTCGTTTAAAACATCCACATCAATATGAAGCCAGAAACCGTCAAGTTTTTTGCTTTCAACTTCCAGAAGAAAGGATTGTACAGCATTTTTAATGCCTTGAGTTCGCAATTTTTGCAGGCTTAAATACGTTGCTTTAGATTTTCTGATTTCGTTTTCGTATTCCTCATCATATTCGCGATTGCCCACACACCAAAGATTTTCTTCTTTTATATAAGGAGATAAATTGAGAATATTAGTTAGTTTATCAGCTCCGTTTCCGGTAACGATAGAAGCTATCATACCGCCGACTCCGCCAGTTTCAGATAAAGAAATATCCATATAATCAGTATGACCATCGAGATAAAATAAGCCGTAATTGCCTTTTTGTTTTAAAGCCATTGCGGTTCCTAAAAGAATACTGCAGTCGCCGCCAAGTATAAATGGAAATTTATCGGCGCTTATTAAGTTGTTTATTAAGTAAGCCTGTTCTCGGGCATAAGTAACCAATGAATCGGCGTTTAGAATGTTGGTTTCGGGATCTTTTATGCTTGAATAACGAGGCGGATCTACGCGTATGATGTTTTTTGCTTTGATAGATTTATGCAGATTGTGTCTCCATAACCAATCCGGCAGCCGATTTACGCCTGGTTCTTTTCCGGGATGAGGTTCTTTTAAACCCAAATTAGAAGTAAATTCAACGATGCAGATATCTTTCATAACCTTATTATTTACGGATAAAGTTATTAAAATAAATGCCTTTGAAATATTTTTTAACAGACCAAAAGTTATGGCACCATTAAATATGCTTCGGAGAAGCAAAATAGTTATAGCATAATTTGATTTCTCTTGCATAAAGCCCCAACGGGGCGGTATCTTTTACAGCCGATAGCTATTTCGCTCCGCTGGAGCTTCATCGTTATCGTAATTCGTTTCTATAAATATTTTGCTCCTCTGGAGCATTTTTATTAATAATTCACAGGACGTAATTTGAAAAAAAATACAACTAACGAGTTAAATCAGTAATTAACAGTGGATTGTTTTCTTTTAGTCTATTTACTAATTCTTCAACTGTTTCCGGTTTTTCTTTTAACTGCTCGTATTCTGTTTGTGTTATTCCAACGATCTGCAGAAACGAAACTTCGCCATGCGGTGTTTGTTTCTTTTCGATTTCGGGATCGTTTACAAAAAGTAAAGCCACAATATCAGTTTCTGTTTCCAGTCGAATTGGACCATTTGCAGGCATGTAATGAAATTCTTCGAACCAATTGCCACTGTCAAAAACATATTTGGCGATGTTTTGGAAAAGTGCCACTGCCCAGCTTGGGTTTCCATTATCGGGTTCGAAAGGTTTTAATCTAAAGGTAAGTTCAAATCCCCATTTGCTGAAATCCCCATTTACTTTTTCTTCATTATAATACAATTCAGAAAAACCATAGGTTACAAAATGAAAGTGATCTTCCTGATTTTTGCTTTCGTAGATGCTTACGCCGTCAAGCGGACTTTCTCCACCCAGCATGTAAGGTATTGCCGGCGCAAAATGTTTGGGTTCCTGATTGGGATAAAGGCGTTCAAACTCTTTATCAATTTCAAGCCATCCAACAGCGTCATCTTCGTTGAATTCTTTTTTGTATTGGTCTAAATCCATCGCTTTTATTTTCTGGGTTATTACAGGACAAGATATTATTTTTAGGGCAGAAAAATAAATTTATTTATCTTTTCAAGCCAAAAAGGAGCATAAAAAAAACCGGTTTGCGTGAACAAAACGGTTTTTCTATTTATGTTTATTCCAGCTTTTTAACGAGCTCATTTGTTCCCACTTCCAGAGCTTTGTAATAATCGCCTTTTTTCAATTCCGGAAGCATATAACTTGATACAATATCTTTCATTTGCTGATCGCTCATTTTAAAACGCAGTTTATCGACTCCCTGAACCTGAATTTGTCTCAATTGCTTGCTAAGAATGATTAAAATAGAAGTGTCTATTTTTAATTGAGAAACTAAATATTTATCTAAATCTGATGAATAGTCCGTTAAATCTGTGTAAGGCGCTATTGAAGGAGTTATAATGATAAGGATTTTGCTTTTTGTTTTGGTTTCTCCGGCTTTTAAAAAGTCATTCAAATTTTTTAGCTGAGCTGAAGTAAGGATTTTTTCAAAATCGTTTACATAATCGTATGATTTTGCAAATGTTTTTACTCCTTCCGGATTAATTTGTGCAAAAAGAAGAGAGGGTAAAAAAAGTGAAATTGTTAAAATGAACAATAATTTTTTCATGGCAGATATGTTTTGGGTGCCGCAAAATTAGTTCTTTATTATTAAAAATCAGTCTCTAAATTGTTACTATAAATTAATTTTATTTTCATAAAATAAAAAATCCGATTTATGAAAGTAAATCGGATTTTAAGACTGAATATTACAGCAAAGGAATCAAGTGTTCCCAGTTGAGTTGTTTTGCAAAATCAAATGCTGTTTTACCGTTAAGGGTCTCAGCTTTAACATCAGCTCCTGATTCGAGTAGAACTTCGATAGAAGTTTGGTTTCCTGCGATTGCTTCGCGATGCAGAAAAGTATAACCGAGTTCATCTTTGGCACTAAGTTCTTCAGGATTATTTTTTACAAAATCAATAAGACTTTCTCGCATGTTTTTGCTCATTGGATGTTCTATGAGGTTTTCCGGTTTTTCTTTTTGATCTGAAACGACCAGAATGTCATCGTAATCTCCAAAATCTAATCCCCAGGCTTCGTCGTGCTGTTCTCTTTCGTCTTCGCTCATTTCTGAGCGCATGGCGTGTATTGTAAAAGCTCCGTAGGTTTTGCCCTGACTGGCAAATAACCAATCGCTGATTTGATTGACTGGTATTTGTACTTCATCGCCATTACTCACATTGGTTAATTCGTTGGGCTGATTTACTAAAACTCCGTATATGTTTTCACCATCAAAATTGATGTCGTTGATCCACATGTGTTCTACTACGGTTTCTCCGTCTATTTCCTGAGTAAAAGCAAGTTTTACGCAGGCTACGTCTAATCCCGGAATTATTCGGCGGTATTCCCACGATAATTCTCTCCAGAAATATTTAAAGGTTTCCTGTGCTTTTTTGAATGCTTCGATCATTTTTGGATTTTCTCCGTCGGCAAAAAATATGGGTGTGTTTTCCATTACTGATATTTTAGAATTATTTTCTTATTACGTAAATATAATTTTTTTGGCAGAAAGGAAAAAACGACTTTTTGATTTTGTGAGTTTTTTATTTAGATAAAAACCAAAAAATCCGACCTGCTTTCGCAAATCGGATTTTTAAATTGAAAATTATATATAACCGTAAAACGGTATATTTTTACAAGTGAATTACTTCGCCGTAAGCATCTGCAACAGCTTCCATAACAGCCTCGCTCATTGTTGGGTGAGGGTGGATAGATTTAAGGATTTCATGACCTGTAGTTTCTAATTTACGAGCTACAACCGCCTCAGCAATCATATCTGTAACACCAGCACCAATCATGTGGCATCCTAACCATTCTCCGTATTTAGCATCAAAGATTACTTTTACGAATCCGTCAGCAGCACCTGCAGCTTTTGCTTTTCCAGAAGCTGAGAATGGGAATTTACCAATTTTTAATTCGTATCCTTTTTCTTTTGCTTGTTTTTCAGTTAAACCTACAGAAGCGATTTCAGGAGTTGCATAAGTACAGCCCGGAACGTTTCCGTAATCGATTGGATCTACGTGTAATCCTGCAATTTTTTCTACACAGTTAATCCCTTCGGCAGAAGCTACGTGAGCTAATGCCTGACCTGGAGTAACGTCTCCAATTGCGTAGTATCCTGGAATATTAGTTGCGTTGTAAGCGTTTACTAAGATTTTATCTCTGTCAACAGCGATTCCAACTTCTTCTAAACCAATATTTTCGATGTTAGTTTTGATTCCAACTGCCGAAAGTACGATGTCAGCTTCAAGAATTTCTTCTCCTTTTGCTGTTTTTACCGTTGCTTTTACGCCAGTTCCTGTAGTATCGATTTTCTCTACAGAAGAGTTTGTCATGATTTTTACTCCTGCTTTTTTCATAGAACGTTCCATTTGCTTAGAAATGTCTTCGTCTTCAACAGGAACAATGTTTGGCATAAACTCTACGATAGTAACTTCTGTTCCCATAGAATTGTAGAAGTGAGCGAACTCAACTCCAATCGCTCCAGAACCTACGATGATCATAGATTTTGGCTGCTCTGGTAATGTCATTGCCTGACGGTACCCGATTACTTTTTTACCATCTTGAGGTAGGTTTGGAAGCTCACGAGAACGTGCTCCGGTTGCGATGATAATGTGATCAGCGCTGTATTCAGTAACTTTATTGTCTTTATCAGTAACGTCAAGTTTTTTTCCTGGTTTTAGTTTTCCAAAACCTTCGATAACGTCAATTTTGTTTTTTTTCATTAAGAATTGAACTCCTTTGCTCATTCCGTCAGCTACACTGCGGCTTCTTTGAACAACAGCAGGGAAATCTTTATCAAATTCAGAAACTTTCAATCCGTAATCAGAAGCGTGTTTTAAGTAATCAAAAACCTGAGCAGATTTTAGTAATGCTTTTGTTGGGATACATCCCCAGTTTAAACATACACCACCAAGATTTTCTTTTTCAACTACAGCTACTTTAAAGCCCAATTGTGATGCTCTAATCGCAGTTACATATCCGCCAGGACCACTTCCTAAAACAATAACGTCGTATTTCATTTTTTTGGTTTTTAGTATTTACAATCGAAAAGGAGGTAGATATTTCCGAAACTCTCCTGCCGATTTTCTCTTTTGTTATTTGTGCTTGCGAATTTAAGGATTTATTTTAAAAAACGCTTGAAATTTTATTTTTAGACATTCAGATTTTGATCTTTTCACAGAAACTTAAGTAATTGTGAATTGTAAATTGTGAATTATGAATGAAATTTCAGATTTAGAAGTTAAATCTAAAATTAAATGTAGATGCTCTTATCGGGATCGGTCAGTAGTATAATTTAAGATCAAAAAATGACAAAAAAAAGTAAAGCCACAGATTACACGGATTTAACAGATTTTTCGAATCCGTTTGATCTGTGTGATCTGTGGCCAAAAAGAAAAAAACTTTAAACTTTTACATGTCCCCAATTTTCACCGCTGGCAATTCTGCGTATCTGCATTTCGCTTACGCCAAATTGTTTAGCGATCATTTTTAGACGCGTTTTTTGTTCCGGTCTTGCTAATATTTTTTTAATTAACATGACTTTTGTAGTGGTTAATTTTCGTCCGTCGGCTTTTAAGTTGTGCTCGATCAGGTTCTTTTTGGCCTGAATTACACGCGGACTTTTACGGCTGTGCGCCATCATTTCTTGTTTTGTTGCCCAGCGCAGATTGCTTACATCATCATTGCTTCGGTTGTAGTCAAGATGCAGGACATAGGTCTGTTCTTCAGATTCTTTTGGAATAAAATAGTGAGCAACTAATTTGTAGAGAAATAAATATTTATTGATGATTTTCTCGTCTTTTTTGACTTTAAATCTAAAAGTTGGATATCCATCGCTTAATCCGCCTTTTAAGATTCGGCCATTTTCAATTTCGTCGGTAAAGCTTATTAATCTTCCTCTGTTTGAAATGGCATATTTAAGTTGTAGTGAGGCGTTTATTTCTATTTCTTTGAATACTTCGTTAGGATAAAATCTATTATGTGGCATTTTCTTTTTCATTTAAATTTGTCTCTCAAAGATAAATAATTCAGAAATGTGGAGTGCTATCTTGCTGGTTATGAAGTATCAATTTTATGATTCTTATAACGCTATTTTAACGTTTTAAAATGCTTTTGACAGTTTTTAGGCAGATTTTAAATCACAAATTATGAATAATGCAGTTTTTGATTTTAGGCAAAAGTGAAAATTTTAAGAATAAAAGTGCTTCAATTATTGATCGAGCCAGTTTTTGAAATTGTTTATTTCTTTTTTACTGATCATAATAGGATCATTTTCGACTGCTGGAACAGTAAGAATTAATTCGATTTTTTGATTTGAATGTTTTATAACTTCTTTTATAATATTTCGGTTTACGATATATTTTCGGTTCACTTTAAAAAAAGTAAACGGATCAAGGCTGTTTATAATATCTGTAAGGGTGTTGTTATATAAATAGCTGTTTCCAGATTTGAGATAAATGAATAAATGTTTTCCTGATGCTGCGAAATAGGTGATTTCAGACTCGTTTACTGAAATTAGCTTATATCCGTGGTTAACGAGAAAATGACGCTGTATTTTGCTTGTTTCGGGATTTTCTAATGCAACTAAAGATTGTAGTGCAGCATCGGCATTAAAACTGTCTTTTATTTTTTTGAATTTGGATAAGGCTTCTAATAATTCCTGCTCTTCATAAGGTTTTAAAAGGTAATCAATTGTAAAATGTTTAAAAACCGATATGGCATAAGAGTCATAAGCGGTGACAAATATTACAGGGCAGGAGATAGTTGCCTTTTCGAATATTTCGAGACTTTTTCCGTCGCCTAGATGAATATCCATAAATGCTAAGTCAACATTGTTTTGGGTAAAGAAAAGGACGGCTTCTTTTACAGATTTTAAAACGGTAATTTCAGCTATCTGCAAAATATCCTGTTGTTCTAAAATAGATTTTAGATAACTGGAAGCAAGATATTCGTCTTCGACAATGGCAATTCTCATTTTCCTTTTATAATAAAGTTAAAACGTATCATTTTAATTTAGGCGACTCTTAATGATTTTGCAAATATAATTGTCTCGGGGTTTTATACAACATTTTTAAAAACAAAAAAGGCCCAGTTTTGCAACTGGACCTTTTTCAGGATTTAATAGGTATTATAGATTGGGATTGTTTAATCTCGCGTTTGCCGGATAAATAATCGTATAACGCGGATCGTTTTGTATCAATGTGTAATCGTCACCATTAAAAGTATGAACGATTTGTTTTTGTGTTGTTCTTCTTAAATCAAGCCAACGGTGCCCTTCAACAGCAAATTCACGTTGTCTTTCTGCTAAAATGAAGTTAGTTAAATCTGCTGCATTCATTGCATTAATATCACTTTCAAGCTGTGTGTAACCTGCTGCAGTATATCTGTTTTTGATAAAGCTTAAAAGGGTTGCTTTAGCATCAGCAATATTATTCAATTTTAATGATGTTTCTGCTTTTGTTAAATACAGTTCAGATGTTCTAAACGTACATTTTTGGTCATCATTACCGCCTTTTTGAATTCTGAAACGGCTTCCGCTTGCTAAGAAGTATAGAGGAAAACGCAAATCGGTTGTTTTGTCGTAAGCTGTAATTAACTCAGTTGAGGCGTATGTAGCTCCTTTTAATCTGTTAATATATCCATCTTCTAAAGCTAAAATAGATTCTTTTGAATCGTATTTTGTTGCAAAAACAGAAGTCGCTTTTAAATCAACTAAATTGTTGTTTATTGCCAACGCTTTATCTGCAGCATCTAAAGATTTCTGCCATTGCTGTTGATGTAAGTAAACACGGCTTTCTAAGCTGTATAATGCAGCTTTTGAAAAACGATAATTGATACCTTTTGTCTGCGAATTTAAATTGATTAGTTTTTCCGCTTCCTGCATATCAGCAATAATTTGATTGTAAATTATTTCAACACTTTGAGGAACAAAAACCTGCTCTAAGTCAATTTCTAAGGCCAATGGAACTCCTTTATCTGAAGCAGCAGTTGCAGCATTGTAAGGTTTTCCGAAAAGGTTAACCAAATCAAAATAAGCCATTGCTCTTAAAGCATAAGCTTCTCCAATTAATTGATTTCTTTCTTCAGAAGCAGCTACTTTTTTTGAGGCTTCATTGATCACTACATTCGTGTAGAAAATTACATTGTATAAATCCTGATATGGGAATTCTCTTGTAATACGATCCGGGTTGGCATCTTTCCAAATAAAAATGTCTTTATAGAGATTGATATCTTCGTTAAATTCATCCAGTTTCAATTCATCTGTACGAAGTGTTGTTAATGCTTTGTGTTCAGGATATTTTGAATATCCTGATGTTAATACCGCACGAAATTGTTCTTGTGTTTCTGGAATAACTCGTCCAACAGGAGTAATATCCAGATAGTCATCGCAGCTTGTTACTGCAATTGCGGCAACAAAAAGTAATATGTATTTTGAGATTTTTTTCATCTTTAATTTTATTAGAAAGTTACATTACATCCTAAAGTAAATGATTTAGGAACTGGCTGTGCATAAATGTTTCCGTAAGTTTCAGGATCAAAATATCCTTTAAAATCAGAACTGATTACAAATAAGTTTCTTGCTTCAACATTAAGTCTGATGCTTTGAATATTAATATGATCTGTAAATGTTTTAGGTAATGTGTAACCTAAACGCATACTGCTCAATCTCATATAACTCATTTCGCTAACCCATGTATCTAAATAATTATTCCAGTTTAAAGGAGTGTTACTAGAGAACCACTGGTATGCCATCCAAGAATCTCCTTTACCAGAATCTTTACCATTAATTCCTGGTAAATTTGAAGAAGTATTTGTTGGAGACCATGCATTTAAAATATCAGTAGAATAATTTTGTCCTCTGTCTACTTGAGTTCCGCTGTAAGGAGGTGTCTTTACAACAGTTTGTTTTAAATTGAAAGCCGCTGCAATTGTAAAATCAAAATTACTTACTTTAAAAGTATTTGTAAGACCTCCAGTGAATTTGGGATCTCTATCACCTAAGTACACAAATAAATCTCTGTATTCTGCTGGAGTTAAAGAAGAATCTGTAAGTTCTCCAGGGAAGAAATCTGCATAAGGATCATACAATTTGAAGAAAGTTTGTGCATTTACTGTTTCGCCATTTTTGTTTACAAATAAAGGGTAACCATTTTCATCGATTCCGTTTGTTTTTAATCCAAAGACAGCGTTTACAGGAAGACCTTCTCTACTTGGAAGAAAATCAGTATCGCGTACTGCAATACGATCTACGTTACTTTTATTATGAGCAAAGTTGATACTTGTGTTCCATTTAAAGTTTGGACGGTCGATGTTTCTTGTTGACAAAGTAATCTCATAACCTTTATTTGTTACTTGTGCCCAGTTCAAGTTACTATAATCAAAACCATTTTCTAAAGGAAGTGCTCTAAAACCAATTAAGTCAGAACTTTTTCTTCCGTAAAGATCAGATACAATGCTAATACGGTTGTTGAATAATCCAAGATCGATACCTAAGTTGGTATTAGTTGTTTTTTCCCAGCGTAATTTATCATTTGGCGGGCTTTCAACAGAAATTATCTGCTCTGATTGTCCAGGTAAAATACTTATGTTTTTATAGCTTCCCACTACGAAAGGTGAAGTGTTTTTGTCAATATTACCTTGTAAACCATAAGAAGCACGAAGTCTTAAGTTAGATACCGTTAAATTGTCTTTTAAGAAATCTTCTTCAGAAACTGTCCATGAAGCAGAAGTTGACCAAAGTGGCAAGTACTTGTATTTTGGATCTACACCAAATAAATCTGAACCATCATATCTTACACTTCCAAATACGCTGTATTTTCTATTGTAAGTATAGGAAGCTGTAGCAAAAAATGAAGCAAATGCATTTTCATTTTCTAGTTTCTGATAAGGTCTGTATATCGCATCATTAGCATAAGTGGCATTTGGAAACATAATTGGCTTAGTAGTCAAAGTGTTTTTATCAAATCCAAAACCTTTTGTAGCAATAGTAGTATTGTAATTTCTTCTTAACTCATTACCAACCATAACTTCAACTTCGTGTTTTTCTCCAAAAATTTTAGAGTAATTCACCATTGTTTTTAGATTGTATTGGAAAAAGTTAGTATTTGAGTTTTGAATGATACCACCATCTGGCAAGAAATAATTGAAAGCTCCATTTGTAAAGTAACGAGATCTTTCTTTTTCTTTTCTAGTGTAGTAAGTGTTTTTATCCGCAAATTTTTCGCTAGATGTATTATCTAACTGTAAGCCTAATTGAGAAGTAACTTTTAAATCTTTAGTAATTTTGTATTCAACATCTAATAAGGCTTTTATAGCTCTTGTTTTTAAATCGTTAGATGTGTTTGCTCTTTCTTCTAAAATGTTGAAAGGCACATAACGATCTGAGTAACCCGAAATATCTTGGTCATATTTGTAACTTCCGTCTGCATTGTAAGGAGTTAAATATGGATTTACATTTCTTGAGTAACTACCTGGATTTGTGTAAACATCAGTATCTGATAAGTATGATGAAGTTTTGCTTTCAGAACCAAAGATTCCAACTCCAACTTTGAATTTATCTGTGATTTCAAAATTGTTTTTCAAAGTTAAATTGTAACGTTTGAAACCAGTTCCAATAGCTGTTCCTTTTTCATCATAGTATCCTAAAGAGAAATAGTAATCTGATCTTTCTCCACCACCAGATAAACTTAAACCGTGCTGCGTATTGATCGCAGTTTGGTAGATTAAGTTACCCCAGTTTGTATTGTTGTTTCTTAAATCATTGATTGATTGTTGTGTTTCAGGGCGTAAAGAAGAAAATCCTCCTGCTCTGAATGCATTTAATTCATTTGATCCATTAAGGATTCGAGAAATTTCTCCAGCGTTATCTCTGTAAGTTAAATCAGAACGACTAGCCATATCAAGTTCTAAATCAACTTTTTGGCTTGCATTCATTAAGTTTAATTTACCAAAATCAGGTCTTTGTGTAATAAAGGTATTGGTGTTAAAGTTTACCACCATTTTACCAGCTCTACCTTTTTTAGTAGTTACAACGATTACACCATTTGCAGCACGAGCACCATAAATAGCAGTTGCAGCGGCATCTTTTAAGATCGTAATATCTTTAATATCGTCTGGGTTTAAACCTGCGATTGAAAAGTTATTCAATTGATCGATATTGTCTTTGTCGTAGTTTTTAGGAACATCATTTCCTTCTAGAGGTAATCCGTCCAAAACCCAAAGAGGATCCTGAGAACCAGAAAGAGAAGCTGTACCCCTGATTCTGATTTTTGCTGGTGCTCCAGGCGCTCCAGATGGAGTACTTACAGCAACTCCGGCAATTTGTCCTACCAGTAATTGGTCAATGCTGGAAACCCCAGTCTGCTGGATTGCGGCCATATCAATTTTGGTAACCGCAGCAGTAAGTTTTCTTTTCTCAATTTTTTGGTAACCCGTTACTACAACTTCCTGAAGTTTTGCAGTTTCAGATTTTAAGTTAATTGTATAGTTTTTTTGAGCAGATAATTCAAGAGTATACGATTTGTATCCCATGAAAGTAACTCTCAATGAAGTGATATTTTTTCCAATTTTCAAAGTAAATTTACCATCAAAATCTGTAGTAGTTCCAATTCCTTCACTTTGAATAATTCCTGCTAAAGCAGTTTTATTTGAAATGGAATTATTTTCAACGAAGATAGACGCACCAGGAATTGGCGACTGATCTGCTTCATCTAAAATGATCCCCGTAATAGTTCGGTTTTCCTGCGAGTATCCTGCGATGGCCAGGAACAGCAGTAGGGCATGTAGAATTTTTTTCATGTTTTGGTTTTTGTATTAAAAGGTTGTATTATTCAGGGCTTTTTCGATTCTTTGTATTAAATCGAAGTAATGGTTTTGGGTCGATTGATCTCCTGTGTTCTTTTTTAGTTTTAATAAACGAAGCACTTTTGTTAATTCTCCTTTTTTATCGGAGGTTACTTCTGTAACCCTTTTTAAAGAGTAGTTATTAATGTTTCTTACCATATGTGCATCATCTAAAGAACATAAATGAGGCATTTGTAATGTTTCTTGTATTTCGATTGTTTTTTTAGCATCCGTTTTCTCAAACAATTTATTTGTCGAAATAATTAAAACATCTACATAATTCTTTTGTGTCATACGCTCGAGAATAGTAAGTGATTTGTTTTGGATAGTTCCTGCAAATACAGTTTGATGTAATTTTTTAAACAATTCATTTACGGTAAAAACCTTCTCATTGGTTTTATTTCGCTGGTATAATTCATTTTCTGTCATTCGAAGCAAACGATCATCATATAATAAACTATACATAACATCGTACTGTAATTCTCTTGCCAGCGTGTATGGCGTGTACTCATAAGGTCCAATAGGAGAATATTTCAGCGGATTTGTTTTGTCTAAAATGTCATTGAAAAACAACCACTGCGGAATCGTAATTACATTTTTAATTAAATAATCGGTCGCTTTTTTCTGCATTGCAGCAGGAACCGGAACATAACTTTGTTTGTTATCTCCATGAACGGTTGTGTTTAAGTAAACACCGCCAATATTGGCTGTTACATGATGATTGTACATGTTCCATTGTCCTATAGTTCCAATATATAGATTACCAGTTTCCTGATAAGGCTGATCTTTATCGTATGTCCAGTTTATGATATTATCCACAACACGTTTTAAGTTTTTCAAACCGTATTCGCTTGCTTTTACAGCATCGTTTCCTAAGTCTTCAGACTGTGAACGAGGATCAATTGCAGGACCTGACTGCTGTTCGCCGTAAAAATAAATGGGGTCATTTTGATGTTTTGTAAGTAAGGCGTTTAGTTTAGCTCTTTCGTTTTCGTTAGGCGAATACCATCTGTAACCCCATTCTATTGCATATTTATCATATTCTCCAATTTTTGGAGTTATAACCGTAACATCATCTTCTGGCTGCGCTACATAATTGTAACGGGCATAATCCATGATAGATGGCGCTGTTCCGCCCATTTTTGCTGTGAATTCTTTAGATCTTAAAGATTCTACATCATAAGCAAAAGAAGAGCCCATGTTATGTTTTAGGCCAAAAGTATGGCCTACTTCATGAGACGATACAAAACGAATTGCTTCTCCCATGTGTTCATCGCTGAATGTATTGCCGCGAGCTTTCGGGTCAATTGGTCCAGTCTGAATACGCATCCAGCTTTGAAGCGAAGTCATTACATTATGCCACCAGATAATATCGGCTTCGATAATTTCACCGCTTCTTGGATCAACCACAGATGGTCCCATTGCGTTTGATTTTGGAGATGCTGCATACGTAATAACAGAATAACGTACGTCATCAATATCAAAATCTAAATCTTGTTCAGTAGGTTCTTTTGCAATAACGGCATTTTTAAATCCCGCTCTTTCAAAAGCTGCCTGCCAATCGCGTACCCCATCAATGATATTCTTTCTCCATTGTTTTGGAGTTGAGGGATCGATGTAATAAACGATTGGTTTTTTCGGCTCTACTAATTCACCTTTCAAATAACGTTCTTCATCTTCTTTTTTAGGTTCTAAACGCCAGCGGGTAATCAATTCTTTTTCAAGCATCGCCTGCTGTGCATCGGCAAAATACCAATGCTTTTCAGTAAAATAACCAATTCTTTTGTCAGAAAAACGAGGTTTCATTGGAGTTTTATCCAATAAAATAATATTAGTTGTCACTCCAAGCGTAATGGGTAATGTAGCACCTCCATCGCTGAGTGATGTTGTCATTTGTGATTTTACAACAATGTTTTTAGGGAAAGATTTTAGTCCTTCTATATAGGATAAATCAGATTTTACAGAACCGCTTAAGCCAATGCTGCCCATTACATCATTAAAGCTTTTTTGTTTTCCGTCAAAAATCTTGTTTACTTTAATTACAACCGCGCTCGAATCGTTGTTTTTGGTTTCGATATCAAAAACTTCAATAATAGATTCGGCAAAATTATCAATTACAGATGCTGTAATGGCATCTTCTTTAGGAGAAGAAACTTTAGGCTGGTATGTCTTTACCCAGACTTTCTTTGCAATTGTATCTTTATAAAAGGAAATAACTTTATTTTCATAATTCATTCCTTTATTTAATCCGGCTTCGTTAATATCATAAGGAACCTGAGATAATTTGTTTACAATTAGAAATTCTCTTTTAAACAAACTATCCTGAATTTCGAAATATACATCGGTTTTAACCTGAATGATATTGAATAGTCCTTTTTTAAGTGTTCCCTTTTTTATCAGGTCACTATATTTTTTGCCTTTTTTGGCATCAGTAGAATCTTTTTTTACGATTTCAGTTTCTGTTTCTTTTTTCTTTTTCTTTTGAGAAAGAACTGTAACAGGAATGAACAATAATAAAATTAGTAAGCAGAATAATTTTACATTATGCAGGAATGCCTTTTCCTTCATTTTGATGTTAAGTTAAAGTTAATTTTCGTCGAAACTATTCGATTTTAGTTCAGAAAAAAAACAAAACGGAGTGAATGGCTTTTTTTTAGGAGTGAATGGCTATTAATGGCAGAATACATACGAATTTGCCGTCATTTTCTGAGGTGGTTAAATTGGTTCTGGAGTAGAAGTTATAAATGCTTAACAAGTATTTTAATCCAAAATTTGTACCGGGTTCACTATGAATCTTTTTTTGAAGATTATTAGTGATTATTACCTGATCTTTTTGAATTAGAATTTCGGTCGTTAACGGATTTTCGTGTGTTGCCATATTATGCTTAATAGCATTCTCTACCACTACCTGAAATGCCAGATACGGAATAAACTTATCGAGGGCTTCGTTGTCTTCAATTTTAATAGAAAAGAATAATTCTTCCTTAAAACGAGTCTGCTGTAAAAAGATATATTTTTCTATAAATAATAATTCATCCTTAAGCGGTACAATATTTTTTTGCGGCGGATCGATCAAATAGCGATAAATACGAGAAAGATTCAAAGTGAATTTCTGCGCGGTTTTTACATCGCTTCCCACTAACATATAAAGTGAGTTGAGCGAATTAAACAAAAAGTGTGGATTAATCTGCTCTTTTAAATGCTGGAGCTGAATAAGTGCTTTCTCTTTTACGATTTTTTCATTTTCTACAAGAAGTCGGTTTTTTTCTTTAATCGCAATTCCTTTTTCTCTATACGCACGTCTGTTTGCGTAAGAAAACAAATAGAAAATAAGCAAAAGCATTATGGTAGTAATTGAATATATCCAGGTTGAATATTTTTCAATTAATGCTGTATTCTCGTTAATAATATTTTTTGGAAAATTGACACATACAAACCAATGCGAATTTTTAAGATCTAATTTTTTTGTAAATCGGATAACATCCAGTCCTAAATATTCAGACAAGGTGACTCTTTTTACATAATCCTGCTTTTTAGGAAATATAGTGTCAATTGCATGGGTAGAGGAAATTTCATAAATATTTTTACCTATAAAATTCGATTCGGGATGATAAATACATCTTCCTGATCTATCAAAAATAAAAGCATAATTATTAGTCGATTTGATATCTACAGTAGAAAAATAATCAACAAGTTTTTTTAAGTTGATGTCGTAGCCGTAACGTACTATTGTGTTTTTTGAAATGAGTTTAAAATAAATTCTCCAAACCCATTCTTTTCCCTGCGGAATAATAACGTTGATATGATTTTGATCTTGATCTTTATTTTTTTGGATAAAATCTTCGACATCTTTTTTTAGGACATCAGAAATAGAATCAGTTCCAAACTGAATTTTATTATCATTTATCTGAAACCAATTATCGGCTACCAATGAATTGGTGTTTTGTACCGAAGATAAAACATGTAAGTTTGAGGCCAGTTCTTCTGGCCGGCTTATTTTTAAAACGTGCTTTATCCTGTTTTCCTGTTCCAGAAATTTTGAGAATTCCTGCGACAAAAATTCCTGCTTTTTAATAAAGTTACGTTGTGCTGACTCTTCATTCGCTTTTTCGGTAAGATCAGTAATCAAATTACTCAATATATATACAGAAGAAACAGTAATAAGAATGGAGACGGCTATATAAATCAAAAATGCGCGTCGGGATGTTATTTTTTTTAATCTAAATCTCAAAAGTATTTTATAAATTAATTCGCAACCGAGAATTGAGAATCGTATAAGTTTTTATAATACCCATCCGTTTTCGTTAACAATTCCTGATGCGTTCCTTGTTCCACAATTAGTCCTTTGTCCATAACCACAATTTTATCTGCATTTACAATTGTCGCCAAGCGATGCGCAATAATGATAGAAGTTCTACCTTTTGTAATAGTTTCAGTTGCGCGCTGAATCAGTTCTTCAGAATAGGTATCGATTGACGAAGTTGCTTCATCCAAAATCAAAATACTCGGATTACTTACATACGAACGCAAAAAAGCAATCAATTGTCTTTGGCCTGATGAAAGCATTACACCGCGTTCTTTTACATCAAAATCATAATTATCCGGAAGACTCATAATAAAATCATGAACACCAATTTTCTTTGCAGCATCCAGAACCTGCTCGCGGGTAATTTCGGGATTATAAAGTGTAATATTGTTGTAAATAGTATCGGCAAATAAAAATACATCTTGCAAAACTACAGCAATTTGTTTTCGGAGTGAAGCCAAAGTATAGTTTTCGATATTTTGGCCGTCAATATATATTGAGCCGCTGTTAATTTCATAAAAGCGATTAAGCAAATTAATAATTGTTGATTTTCCAGCACCTGTAGAACCTACAATCGCTACAGTCTGTCCGGAAGCTACAGACAGATCAATGCCTTTTATAACTTCTTCTTCGGGAATATAGCTGAAACGAATTTGTTTAAATTCGATACTTCCATCAAAAACCGGAGCTTCAAGTGTTCCTGTATCCTGAATATGATCCTGTGTGTCAATCACATCAAAAACACGATTAGCTGCAATCATTCCTAACTGCATCTCGTTGAACTTATCTGCAATTTGCCTTAACGGATTAAAAAGCATCCCGATAAACATTGTATACGAAAACAAATCCCCAAAAGTGGTAAAATGATCGCCATTCAAAATCTTGAATCCGCCAAAAACAACCACTAATCCTAAAGTGATCGACGAAATAATATCGGCAATAGGAAAGAAGATGGAGTTGTAAAGAATTGTTTTAATCCATGCAACACGATGTTTGTCGTTTATTACCCTGAAATTTTCGGCTTCGATTTTTTCACGGTTAAAAAGCTGTACGATTTTCATTCCGGTAACACGTTCCTGAACAAATGAATTCATATTGGCAATCTGTGTACGAACTTCTTCAAAAGCAACCTGCATTTTGCGCTGGAAAATTCGGGTAATGTAAACCAGAATTGGCATTGCCACAACTACAATCCAGGTTAGTTTCCAGTTCATGTAAAACATAAAAATCAACACCACCAGCATTTTCATCAAGTCGCTTATAATCATAAATAACCCCTGACTGAAAATACGAGCGATCGACTCAATATCCGAAACTGATCTGGTAACTAATTGCCCAACCGGAACCAAATCAAAATACTTCATTCTAAAACTTAAAATGTGTTTGAAAAGTTTCGTTCTGATGTCTTTTACAATATCCTGCCCAAGCCAGTTTGCCCAATATACAAAGTAAAATTGTGAAAAGACTTCCATTAAAAGTACAGCACCCATCAAAATAATATAAAGAAGTAATCCTTCTTTGTCGTGAGTCTTGATATAGCCGTCGACCGTTTGTTTTAATAAGTAAGGTCTAAGTGCCGCAAAAACCGAAAGCGATACAGCAAAAATAATCACGCCATAGTAACGCCACTTATAAGGTTTTGTATATTTTAAGATTCTTTTAAATAATCCGGTATCAAATGCTTTTGCTTTCATTTTTTTTTTGATGCTTTAAGCTTTAGGCTGTAAGCTATTAGCAGTAAGCAGTAAGAAATAAGTCTAAAGCCTATTGCCTAAAGCTTAAAGCTTATAAATAGTCGTAATAAATTTTGGTTAAATATAAACCGTGTGCCGGGACCGAAAATCCGGCTTTTTCTCTGTTCTTGCTGGCAATAATATTTTCAAAATCTTCCAGCGTAATTTTGTGTAAACCAATATTAATCAAAGTTCCCACAATCGCCCGAACCATATTTCGTAAAAACCGATTCGCTGAAATTGTAAAAACCAATTTGTTATTTTCGTTTTTCCAATAGGCCTCAAAAATCGAGCAGTCAAAAGTATTGACATCTGTATTCACTTTTGAGAAACACTGAAAATCGGTATGTTTTAATAAAATCTTTGCTGCTTCATTCATTAAATTAATGTCTAGCTTTTGATTTACATACCAGCTCAATTCCTCTAAAAACGGATTCTTAACCATATTGATATGATATTCGTAAGTTCTTTTCGTAGCATCAAATCGGCAGTGCGCATCATCATGAACTTTTATAAGATCATAAACTGCGATGTCTTTTGGTAAATACGAATTGAGTTTGTGTACCAAAACAGGAACATCAATTGGATTTTCAAAATCAAAATGCCCGTACATTTCCTCGGCATGAACACCCGTATCTGTTCTTCCGGCTCCCATTACATTTATAGTCGAATTCAATAAAACCGAAAGCGCCTTGTTTAAGGTTTCCTGAACAGATGAAGCGTTCGGCTGAAACTGCCAGCCATGGTAATGAGTTCCGTTATAAGCAAAATGAATAAAATATCTCAAGGTAAAGATTCAAAGGTTTTGAGGTGCAAAGGTACAAAGGTTTTTTTTAAAAGTTGCTGAGTTGCTAAGATACTAAGGTTCTAAGTTTTTTAATCAACTAAGATTCTAAGTTTTTTATGTTTAAAATGATTGATTTGCTATTAAACTAATAAAACAGCAGTGTGTCTCCAGAAAAAAAACTTAGTATCTTAGAGCCTTAACCACTTTTAAAAAAACCTTTGTACCTTTGCATCTACGAGTCTTTTGAATCTCAGAAAGAGAAAAACTCAGAACCTTAGCAACTCAGCATCTTAGCTCCTTAAGAATGAAAAAAATCCTCCTTCTTTCCGATACTCACTCTCATATCGATGATACCATTTTAAAATATGTGGCTCAGGCCGATGAAGTCTGGCATGCCGGTGATATTGGAGATTTGCATGTAACCGACACTATAAAAAAGCTAAAACCGCTGCGTTGTGTTTACGGAAATATCGATGATGCGCAGGCAAGATTAGAGTTTCCGCTTCACAATAGGTTTTTATGCGAAAATGTTTCTGTCTGGATCACACATATTGGAGGGTATCCTGGAAAATACAATCCGGCTATTAGAGAAGAAATGGCATCAAATCCCCCTAAATTATTCATCTGCGGACATTCGCATATCCTGAAAGTAATGTTTGATAAAAAGAATAATCTACTGCACATGAATCCCGGTGCGGCAGGCAAAAGCGGTTTTCATCAAATGAGAACCATGCTGCGTTTTGTTATCGACGATGATAAAATAAAGGATTTAGAAATTATCGAAATAGGTAAAAAATAAAGCTAAGAAATAGGGACCTTTATTTTAATAGAAGTTCCTGTGTTTTCATTTGCTCTGGAAATAATAGAGAAAGTGCCTTTGAGTTTTTTAATTCGAACTCTAATTCGGTTTAAGCCAAAACCTTCAATTTCGTTAAGTTTTTCAGCATCAAAACCCTTTCCGTTATCATGGATTATAATGATTAACTGATTATGGTTTTCGTGTATTGAAATTTGGGCTTTTTTTGCTTCACTATGTTTTATAATGTTGTTGATTAGTTCCGAAACTATAAAGTAAAGTTTTGTTTCGAATTTCTCAGAATATCTGGTATCAGTCGAAACAGAATTTGAAAATTTAAATGTAATACTCGAATTAGAATTTCTTTCGCATAAATCTTCTAAGGCGTAAATTAAACCAAATCGCACCAAAAGGGTAGGAACAAGCTCATGAGACATATCACGAAGCAGATCGTGTGCCTGTTCTAAAATTGCTTTTGCTTTTTGAATTTCTTCTGATTGTATGTTGCTTTTGGCTGTAAAAACTTTCAAATGCAGTCCAGCTGAAGAAAGAAGGGAATTAATGTTATCGTGTAAAAAAGAAGCAATCTTTTTTTGTTCGGTTTCCTGACTGTCAATGCCTTCATTTATAACATTAAGCAGTATTTTTTGTTTGGTATCTTTTCGTTTGATTTTTTGTTTCAGTTTGTTGTTTTGATAGACAAAATAAAAAAGAAAACACAATATGATAATCAGGACGATAGAAAGACTTACTACTTTTTTGTTTCGAAGCTGTTCAATTTTGGCTGATTCTGAAACACTTGTTTTTTTTGAATTTTCGTAAGAAGCAGTACTTGATTTTTCAGAAGAAATTATATGCTGGCTAAACATCTTATTTTCGCTGGAAAACAGAAGAAAAACCAATATGAAAATTCGAATAATAAACATAAATGACTATTATGGTTAACTGTTTTTTTTTAACTGAATTAAGAAGCTATCAATTTGTTTTTCAGAGCATATTTTACCAGTCCGATAGTGTTTTTTATATGCAGTTTTTTCATAATATTTTTTCTATGTGTTTCAACCGTATTCACGCTTATAAAAAGTTGTTCGCTGATTTCTTTTCCGCTGTATTCCAAACAGATTAAAGTTATGATTTCAATTTCTCTCGGACTTAAAATCGGATTTTCGATATAAACATTCTTGTTTAATTTTGGATTATTTTGAGAAAATATACTGAATATTTTTTCTCTTACGGCATCGCTGTAATATTCCTGATCCTGATAAACTGCTTCTATCGCTTCGATGATGTTTTCTCCTGCACATTTTTTTGTTAAATAGCCTTTAGCACCTAATTTCATTACTTCTTTAATGATTTTTAAATCATCGTAGCTGGATAGGATAATTACTTTGCATGGAAAACCTTTTTGACTGAATTCTTTTAAAACTTCAATTCCGTCTTTTTCGGGCATGCTGATATCCAGAACCAGAATATCGGCCTGATCTTTAACTACATCATCATATACGGTATTACCATTCAATGAACTGCCTACAACCTCAAAATTTGAAACTGTCTGTAATAAATTGGAGAGCCCATCGATAAGTACCTGGTGGTCATCAGCAAGATGTATCCTTATTTTATTTGTCATAACTGCTTTTGGAACAAAAAGCAAAATTATGAAAAAAATATCTTACAAAACGTATTTTTGGTCTGATTTATTAGTTGTGCAATAATAAGTTACGGGCACAAAAAAACCCGAATATAAAATTCGGGTTCTCTTCGCACAAAAAAATTAAGTTTATAGGTTTATCTCAAACGGTCTACAGATTTTACAAGATCTTCGTCCTTTTTGATGGCCTTATTAGCTAAAACTAATAATACGATAGCAACAATTGGAAGAAACATCCCAATACCTTTCTCTGAAACAGCGTTAACCGTTTCTCCAGATAAATTTAGAGAGCGATATACAAATAATCCTAATAAAATTAAATTTAATATTATGTTCAGTCTGCCCATTACAAACTGATTTTGTCTTTTTTTGTATGAAATAATACTAACAATAGTAAGCATAGTGCTTAAACCTAAAATAACAGTGTAAAGCTGGTCTTGCATAAAATAAAAAGCCTTGCCTGTATTTAATGTCCAAAGCGGCATAAAAAACATTAAAACCCCTGTAACTACAAAGGTAAGAAGTAAATATACGGTTTGAATTCTTTGTATCATGATCTAAAATTGTTTTACAAAAATATATTTTCTTTTTTTAAAATACTATTGTATGATTAAATTTTATTCGTATTATTGCATCATAATACCGTAAGCACTTCATACTGCGGTCAATCGAAAAAAAAATATCTACCTATTCTTTTTACAGTATTTCCTTTAAAATAATTAAATTCATAGAACATTCATGTTTGATATTTCTGCATTAAAAGAAATGAAGCTTTCTGAGCTTCAAGAAATAGCTAAGTTAGCTAAAACAATAAAGTTTAATGGCGTTAAAAAAGATACTCTGATCACTCAGATATTAGCGCATCAGGAGGCGGCCTCAGCACCGCCCGCAGAAACTGTTGCAGAAAAGGATGCAAATATTGATAAGCCGAAAAGAGCCCGAATTGCTCCGGCTAAGAAAACAGCCGGTAAAAATGCTCCCGTTCTTGAATTTGATAAAACAGAGGAAGCTCCAAAGGAAATTGAAATACCTGCGGCTGTAGAAGAAAAACCAATAGTACAAGCTGAAGAACCAGCTGAAAATAAAACAGCAGAGAAAAAAGGACCGAAAATTGTGAAATTCAATAAGTCGGCTTATGAAAAAAAGGTTGCGCTGCAAAAAGAAAAAGAAGCTGCTAAAGAAGTAACTCCTGCAGAGGAAGTTATAGAAAATACCACAACAGCACCGACTGCTGAGAAGTCTGAAAATCCTGCTCCGGTTAAAAAGATTAATCCTAATCAGAATAAAAACCAAAATCCCAATCAGAATCCAAATCAAAACCAAAATGCAAACCCGAACCAAAACGGTAACGGTAACGGAAATGGTAATAACGGGAATCAAAACCAAAACCATAAAAACAAGAAGAATAATTTTAGGGATTCAGATTTTGAATTTGACGGAATTATTGAAAGTGAAGGTGTTCTTGAAATGATGCCTGATGGTTACGGATTTTTACGTTCTTCCGATTATAATTATTTAGCTTCTCCGGATGATATTTATTTATCGACTTCACAAATCAGATTATTTGGTTTAAAAACCGGAGATACTGTAAAAGGTGTGGTTCGTCCTCCAAAAGAAGGAGAGAAATTTTTCCCTCTTGTTCGAGTATTAAAAATTAACGGACACGATCCGCAGGTGGTTCGTGACAGAGTTTCTTTTGAGCACCTTACACCGGTTTTCCCTTCAGAAAAATTTAAATTAGCCGAAAAAGGCAGTTCTATATCAACCCGAATTATCGATTTGTTTTCTCCAATTGGAAAAGGGCAGCGTGGAATGATCGTTGCACAGCCAAAAACGGGTAAAACAATGCTTTTAAAAGACATTGCAAATGCAATTGCAGCAAATCACCCGGAAGTTTACTTAATTGTTCTTTTGATTGATGAGCGTCCTGAAGAGGTTACTGATATGCAGAGAAGTGTTCGCGGTGAGGTTATTGCGTCAACTTTTGACAGAGAACCACAAGAACACGTAAAAATTGCCAATATTGTTTTAGAAAAAGCAAAACGTTTGGTAGAATGCGGACACGATGTAGTGATTCTTTTAGATTCGATTACACGTTTAGCAAGAGCTTACAATACCGTACAGCCTGCATCTGGAAAAGTATTAAGTGGTGGTGTGGATGCAAATGCATTACAAAAACCAAAACGTTTCTTTGGAGCGGCGAGAAATGTAGAAAACGGTGGTTCGTTAAGTATTATCGCTACTGCATTAACTGAAACAGGTTCTAAAATGGACGAGGTGATCTTCGAAGAATTTAAAGGAACCGGTAACATGGAGCTTCAATTAGATCGTAAAATTGCAAACAAACGTATTTTCCCTGCAATCGATCTTACTTCGTCAAGTACACGTCGTGATGACTTATTATTAGACGAAAAAACATTACAAAGAATGTGGATCATGCGTAAATATCTATCGGATATGAACCCGGTAGAATCGATGGATTTTGTAAACGACCGTTTCAAGAAAACAAAAAACAACGAAGAGTTTTTGATCTCGATGAATGACTAAGGAAAGGTTCTGAGGAGCTAAGGCTCTAAGATACTTAGGTTTTCTTTTGGAATCTATAATATAAAAAAGGGATGAGTTTTAAAACTCATCCCTTTTTGCTTCTTTAAACTTAGAGCCTTAGCGACTTAGAACCTTAGCGACTTAGAACCTTAGCACCTATTTTTTATCAACTACCGGTCTATTTTCTCTGTTTGCTAAATCCCAGGCAAGTACAAAAGCAAGTTTAGTTCTTTTGGTTAAAGCATCGTATTCGATTTTTTCTGGAATATCGTCTTTTCCGTGGTAGTCTTCGTGAACTCCATTAAAGAAGAAAATTGACGGAATGCCATGTTTAGCGAAGTTATAATGGTCAGAACGCTCATAAAAATGATTTGGATCTTTAGGATCATTAAATTTAAAATCTAAGTCCATTTTGATATATTTCTCGTTTTGAGCCACAACTGCATTGTGTAAGTCCGATGATAATCTGTCGGCACCAATTACATAAACGTAATTGTTCGTATTAGCATGTTCCACATCACGACGGCCAATCATGTCGATGTTAATGTCTGTAATCGTATTGGCGATAGGAAACAAGGGATTTTCAGAATAAAAACGAGATCCGTGTAAGCCATGTTCTTCACCCGTTACGTGCAGGAATAAAATAGAACGTTTTGGACCATGACCTTGTTTTTTAGCTTTAGCAAATGCTTTAGCCATTTCAATAACAGCAACAGTTCCAGAACCATCATCATCGGCTCCATTATAAACCTCGCCGTTTTTAACTCCAACGTGATCATAATGTGCAGAAATAACCAAAATTTCATCTGGTTTTTCAGAACCTTCAATGTAAGCCCAGATGTTTTCAGAATCCGGTAAGTTTTCGTTTCGTCTGGCATTTAAAAAAGATGCCGGAATGTGCTGATAATAATCTGATGCACCTTTAGGGAATGATATACCGCTTTTTTTATATTGATCGATCATATAAAGACCCGCCTTTTTTTGTCCTGCAGATCCAGTTTCACGGCCTTCCATTTCATCTGAAGCGATTACATAAAGCATTTTTTTAAGATCTTTTTCAGAAATACGCTTTACATATTTTGTTGGATCTGAATTGTCTTTAGAAGCAACTGACTGCGCATTTTTACATGAAAACGCCGAGGCAATTAATAAAAGAACTACAATTTTTTTCATTTTGTATTAGTGTAAATTGATGAATGTATATAAAATATAAAACGTGAGTAAAAATAGAATAAAAAAGAAGTTTATAAAGAATAATACCACGCTTTTAACAAATGACACAATTCTGCTTTCTCCATAAAAACGATGATGCGCCGGATAAAAATAATAACTCATCCAGAGCACTCCGGCAAAAGTTATAATATCTGAGATAACACTAAGCGGACCAAGAAGTCCAAATATTTTTTCTATGATAAATAAAATGAGAAATATGAGCAGTAAAAATGAAAAATAATGCAGCGTAAAAATCCCATGATCAAAATAATACCATTTCTTTTTATCATGAAACAGCCATAAGAAAAAGGCGAAAAACGGCATTATAATAAAAAGAATCTTTGGTATGTTATGTACAAACGATTCTATAAATTTTTCAATAATTTGTTTTTTAGTGTTGTTTTCTGTCACGTGGACAACTTTTTCATAAAGCCAGTATTGAAAATCTGAAAGCTTTTCTTTTTCTTTTCCATATTTTTGAATGGAATCGATTTCTTTCATTGTTTTCAACTTAAAATAGGACTTGTCTATTGTTTTTGACTTAAAATAGGATTTATCCTTGTAGCTAAGATCTTTTGTTTTTACTTTTTCGAGACTAGACGAAATTTCTTTTTCGCTCTTGGTAAGCTGATCGGTTACTTTATTAGGAAATAAAGCAATCAATAAAAAAGTAATAAAACTGATAAAAATATAAAGACGAACAGGAGCAAGGTACGACAAACGTCTTCCTGAAAGATATTCTTTGGTTAAAGTGGCTGGTTTAAAAAGAAGATTTTTTATTGTTTTCCAGAATGCATTTTCATAATGGGTCAAATCTTCAAAAAAATGAATAAATAAATGATGAAAAGTTTTTCGGCTGTCTGTGTTTTCCTGCCCGCAATTTGGACAAAATTTTTGCTCAACAACATGCCTGCAGTTTAAGCAGGTTTTGTCTTCTCTAATCGGACTGTGTGACATTGGTTATTTTAGTTGGTTTGATTTTGGTTAATTTTTACAGCTTATACTGCGGTTTTTTTCCCGCAGATTATACGGGTTGTACATTCTATTTCTTCAAAACTTCGTTCAGGAAAAGCTGTAAATGCTCAAAAGATCTTTTTGCAGCAACAGCATTATAAGCAGCACCTTTAGAATTGTCGTTTCCTGCTTCAGGATTTGTAAAAGAATGCACAGAATTTGCATAATAGATCATTTGCCAGTCGGCTTTAGCATCACGCATTTCCTGCTGGAATGATGCAATTTCCTCTTTTGGAACAAACGGATCATCAGCTCC
The DNA here is from genome assembly GCF_001879205.1 of Flavobacterium johnsoniae. Taxonomy (GTDB): domain Bacteria; phylum Bacteroidota; class Bacteroidia; order Flavobacteriales; family Flavobacteriaceae; genus Flavobacterium; species Flavobacterium johnsoniae_A. The sequence continues at coordinate 147,648 of NZ_MLFK01000013.1, read as the reverse complement.
ATGGCATATTAAAACTTTGGTCGTAATTGGCTCTGTTTTTCTTGCGGCATCTTTGCCTAAACCGCCATGAAATGAAGCAACTCCTTTTAGATTTAAATGACCACGTGCTGCTTCAAGAACTCCCGTTCCTCCAAAACAGTAGCCAATAGCCACAATATTATCTTTATTAGCACCTAATTTTACTAATTCATGTAATGCAATATCAATTCTTTTTTGATAAGCTTCAAAATTTGTTTTGTAATAACCAGCTTGCTTTCCTGCTTCACCAGTGTTTTTTGGATAATTTCCTTCTCCATAAATATCAGCGATAAAGACGTTGTAACCTAGTTTAGCTAAATCTTCGGCAATACCTTTTGAGGCATTGTCAATTCCTAACCAGGCAGGCAGAAGCAAAATCCCTGGATTATTAGCGCTTTTTTTAGCCGATTTTATAAATAAGCCATTAAGTGTCTGGCTTCCTTCAGTATATTTTATGGGTTTCAGTTGTGCGTTCATAGTAGTTGAAAACAGTATTGCAGCGAAAATAAATAGGATTGGATTTTTCATTTTTTTACAATTTTTAACAAATATCTGAAATAAAATGTTACAAAAAAACCTCGAAAGCTATTTCTTTCGAGGTTTATATTCTTAAAAATGGATTGAAAATGAATATTACTTACAGAGATACATTTCTCTTAAATGCACAGCCCAATTCTACCATCGAATCGGTTTTTGCTATTCCGGGAATGTTATCTATTTTTTCGTATAATATTTTACGCATGTGTTCATGGTTTCTTGCCGTAATTTTTAAGTAAAGCGTAAAGGAACCAGTTACAAAATAACATTCTGTAATTTCGGGAATTTCTTTTAAAGCTTCGATAATTCTTTCAGAATCAGAATCTTTATTTAGTGTAATTCCGGTAAAAGATGCCCAGTCATAACCAATTTGTTTTTCGTTCAAAATAGGTTTAATACCCGTAATTACGCCTTGCTCAAATAAACGGTTTATACGCTGATGAACCATTGTATTCGAAATTTTTAAGTTAGAGGCGATTGTCGAAAAGGCAATTCGACCATCTTTCTCTAATTCCTTGATGATTTTTATGTCAAATTCATCTAAAATATCCATACCGTTATTTTTAATTTTTGTAAAGATAAAAATAAGTCTTAGTTCGATTTAAACGCTTTGTTTTAAAATGACTTAAATTTAGGTAAAAATAAGTTATTTTTTACTTTGTATTGTTGTTTTGGAGTTAAATGTATTTATTTTTGGTTGTTAAATAAATAATTTTTATATTTTTGTTCCTGTAAAAAGAAAATTATCATGGCAAACAATCAAGAAATACTTTCATCAAAATCAGAAATTTTAATAGAAAAAGAGAATAAATACGGAGCTCATAACTATCACCCGCTTCCTGTGGTGTTAGAAAAAGGAGAAGGTGTTTATGTATGGGATGTTGACGGAAAAAAATATTATGATTTTTTATCTGCTTACTCTGCAGTAAATCAAGGGCACTGCCATCCGAAAATTGTAAAAGCAATGATCGATCAGGCTCAAACCCTAACGCTTACTTCTCGTGCTTTTTACAATGACAAATTAGGAAATTACGAAGAATATGTAACAAAGTATTTTGGTTTTGATAAAGTACTGCCAATGAATACGGGAGCTGAAGCTGTTGAAACAGCACTTAAAGTCTGCAGAAAATGGGCTTATGAAGTAAAAGGTATTCCTGAAAATCAGGCGCAGGTTATCGTGTGCGAAAACAACTTTCATGGAAGAACAACAACTATCATTTCATTTTCAAATGATGAAACGGCACGTAAAAACTTTGGCCCGTTTACAGACGGATTTATAAAAATTGAATATGATAATCTTGAAGCTCTTGAAAAAGCTTTAGAATCATCAAAAAACATAGCGGGATTTTTAGTAGAACCAATTCAGGGTGAAGCTGGAGTTTATGTTCCGTCAGAAGGATATTTAGCAAAAGCAAAAGCATTATGCGAAAAACATAATGTTTTATTTATTGCCGATGAAGTTCAAACCGGAATTGCCCGTACCGGAAAATTATTAGCCGTTCACCATGAAAACGTACAACCTGATATTTTAATTTTAGGAAAAGCGATTTCGGGAGGTGTTTATCCTGTTTCTGCCGTTTTAGCTAATAACGAAATTATGAATGTTATTAAACCGGGACAGCACGGATCTACTTTTGGAGGAAACCCTGTAGCGGCTGCCGTTGCAATTGCAGCGCTGGAAGTGGTTAAAGAAGAAAAACTTGCTGAAAATGCAGAAAGTTTAGGAATCATTTTAAGAAAGGGATTAAATGAAATTGCAGAAAGAAATGATCTTATAACGCTGGTTCGCGGAAAAGGCTTACTTAATGCTATTGTAATTAACAGCGGTGAAGATTCTGATCTGGCCTGGGAAATCTGTTTAAAATTTAGAGATAACGGATTATTAGCAAAACCAACTCACGGAAACAAAATTAGATTTGCACCGCCATTGGTAATGACAGAAGAGCAGATTAAAGAATGTCTTGAGATTATTGAGAAATCTTTAACTGATTTTAGAAAATAATATTTCATCTTAAAAGGTTTAAAAGACAGTTGTGATACTTAAGTTTTCACGGCTGTTTTTGTTTTTTTATGCAATTGAAATTATATAATGAAGCGGCTTTAATTATATAAATTTTAAATCGCGAAGGTGAGTAGTTTTGAATGACTTTAAAAACAAGGCTGAAAATTTTCTTTAACCTTATAAAAATAACTTCAGATGGCTTACGCAAATAATGATTTAACCCGCTTTTTAGATGCACAAAACAAACTTTATCTTACTGCTTATTCAGAATTAAAAAAAGGAAAAAAAGAAACACACTGGATGTGGTTTATTTTTCCGCAGTTAAAAGGTTTAGGAAAAAGCACCATTGCTAACTATTATGCTCTTGCTGATCTTAAGGAAGCAGAAGATTTCCTAAATCATCCTATTTTAGCAAAACATCTGATTGAAATTTGTAAGGTTTTATTAGAGTATAAAGCAAAATCTATTGAGGCGATTCTTGGAGAATTAAATGCAAGAAAACTGCGCTCTTCTATGACTCTTTTTTCTCAGATTGAAAATGCTGATCCTGTATTTCAGGAAATATTAGATGTATTTTTCCTTGGATATTCAGATCCGCTTACTTTGTCAAGAATAGAAAATTTAGAAATTGCTTTGGCATCTTAATTTTACTTTTTTGCTTATTATATATTAAAAAAAGCGATTGTTGTACAACAATCGCTTTCAGGGTTATAATTACTTAAAATATCAAAAAAAGTAATTATTTCTTAGAGAATAAATTCTCTCATTATTTTTAGAATCTTACTTTTTTAAGTTCCCAAATGGTTTTAATAAAAGTATCAACATCTTCTGTTGTATTATAAAATGCCAATGAAGGACGAACCGTTGTTTCAACGCCCATTCTTCGCAAAATAGGCTGTGCACAATGATGGCCGGTTCTTACCGCGACGCCTTCCTTGTTTAAAGCCTGGCCAACCTGATCGTTTGAATATCCTTGTAAATTAAAAGACAATACACTGGCTTTATCTTTGGCAGTTCCTATCAATCGTACGCCCGGAATTTCCTTGAGCAGTCTTGTAGCATATTCTAATAGATAATGCTCGTACTGTCCAATGGCTTCAATTCCAAGTTTGGTAACATAATCGATAGCGGCACCAAGGCCAATTGCATCGGCAATATTTCCGGTTCCGGCTTCAAAACGATTGGGAGCTTTGTGGTATTTTATTTCCTCAAAAGTAACATCCTGAATCATGTTGCCGCCAGATTGATAGGGCTGGGTATCATTCAATAAATCTTCTTTTCCGTATAAAGCTCCAATTCCGGTTGGTCCAAATAATTTATGACCCGAAAATACCAGCCAATCCGGATTTAAATCCTGAACATCCACTTTCATGTGCGAAACTGATTGTGCACCGTCGATTAAAACTTTTGCTCCTGCAGCATGTGCCATTTCAACAATTTTTTTGGCAGGAGTTACTGTTCCCAACGCATTGGAAACTTGTGTAAAAGCAACCAAACGTGTTTTTGAATTGAGCAGCTTTGCATATTCATCAAGCAGAATTTGACCGTCGTCATCAACAGGAATTACTCTTAGTTTCAGCCCTTTTTTATCTGCTAATCTTTTCCACGGAACAATATTGGCATGATGCTCGAGATTACTTACAATAATTTCGTCGCTTGAATTTAAATTCTGTTCGCCCCAGCTGGAAGCGACCAGATTTATTCCTTCTGTGGCTCCTCTCACAAAAACAATTTCATTTACAGAACCGGCATTCAAAAAAACTTTTACTTTTTCTCGTGCAGCTTCATAAGCATCTGAAGCACGAGCAGCAAGTTCGTGTGCTGCACGATGAATATTTGAATTTTCGTGTTCGTAGAAATACGCAATTCTATCAATTACGGATTGAGGTTTCTGTGTTGTTGCTGCATTATCAAACCAAACTAAAGGTTTTCCGTTTACCGTTTCTCTCAGAATAGGAAAATCTTTTTTGACTAATGCCGCGTCAAAATGATGTCCTTTAAAAAGACTTATTTCTTTATGGTCAAAAGAGTTACCAACTATTATATCTGTACTTCTTTTATCAAACGCAAAAGGATTTTGATCTAAGAAATAATAGGAAGCGGCTGTCTCATTTCCGTTTAACGGAAAATCTTCTCGTTTTCTAAATTGTGTATCAACAAATTTCAAAGCCGTTTGTAATTCAATTTCAAACGAAGAATTTTCGGTTTGAAATGGCAGATATTGATTGTTCAATAACAATGATGAAAAAGCAGTTTCTTCATTCAGCTGGGCGGGATTTCCGTTTTTTAAATTCACATCATAAAACCCGGTATGAGGATTATCGATATTTAAATTGTGGTTTTCCTGAACACCTGAGGAAGTATTTTTGCTTTGCGGATCAAACCCTGCTCCGGCATTTGGGTATAAAACTGAAACTCCTGTGTTTCCATAATTTAATACAGAAGGAGAAGCCCCAAATCCACTAAATGCAGGCGGAGCCGGCTGTATATTCGACGGACTTATCGCGGGAATCTGACCAAACTGATCAGTATTTCCGGCGTGTAATATCGTTTCTGCAATTTTTGTGGCTCGCGGATGTTCGGCTTTATCCGGACTTAATGATATTTCTTTTGGAAATTCATTAGGCAGGGCTTTAAACAATTCGTTTGCGAGATTTTGCAGCTCGTCGATGTTGGGCAGACCGTTATTATAAGTATTTGTACTCATGATACTTTCCTATTTCTACATCCTCCAGAACCGCAATAGCATCATCTACCAAGATTGCCAAAGAGCAATAAAGTGAAACTAAATAGGATGCAATGGCTTTTTCATTAATTCCCATAAAACGTACAGATAATCCAGGAGATTGTTCGCCTTGTAATCCAGGCTGAATTAAACCAATAACGCCCTGACGACTTTCACCTGTTCTTAAAAGAATGATTTTTGATTTTCCTTTTACGATTGGTAATTTGTCAGATGGAATTAGTGGAATACCTCTCCATGTTAAAAATTGAGAACCAAACAGAGAAGTTGTTGGCGGCGGAACACCACGACGGGTACATTCGCGTCCGAAAGCAGCAATTGCCAGCGGATGCAGTAAAAAGAATCCGGGTTCTTTCCAGACTTTTGTCAGCAATTCGTCTAAATCGTCTGGCGTTGGTGCACCGGTTCTTGTTTTTATAATTTGAGATGGCGCAACGTTGCTTAGTAATCCGTAATCTTTGTTATTGATTAATTCGCTTTCCTGACGTTCTTTGATGGTTTCAATAGCCAAACGAAGCTGTTCTGAAATTTGGTTGTATGGTTTGCTGTATAAATCAGAAACACGAGTGTGAACATCAACAATGGTTTGAACTGCAGCCAGATTGTATTCTCTTGGATTATCGATATAATCAACAAAAGTGTTAGGTAGAACCCTTTCATCACGGGCTGAACAATCAACTTCGATATGATTTGCATTTTTTACTTTGTTCAGGCGAAATACACCCGATTCTACAGGAACCCAATGCAAAAGATGTGTTAACCAGCGTGGAGTAATAGTTCCAATTTGAGGAACTGTACGAGTTGCAATTGCTAATTGTCTTGCTGCAACATCGCCTAATGCGGTCTGTTGTTTTTGTAAATCTGCCATAGTTTTATAGTTTTTGGTTAATTTTTTGATTAAAAAATTAATAGATTTATGTATTAAAATTATATGTTTTTATTTAATTATAAACATTTGATTTATAATTTGTTAAGAAAAAAATCCGAATAGTTCTTCTACCGAAAGATAACGCTCTCCTGTATCATAATTAAAAGTTAGTATTACGGCATCTTCGGGTATATTTTTTATTTTTTTTGAAACCGCTGCCAGTGCCGCTCCGGTCGAAACACCTCCAAAAATGCCTTCTTCTTTTGTTAGTTTTTTGGCAAAATTAAAAGCATCATTTTTTTCGATGGTTATAATTTCATCTATATAATCCCGATTAAAAACTTCCGGAATAAACCCCGCACCAATTCCCTGCAATGGGTGAGGAGCAGGAACGCCGCCACTTAAAACAGGCGAAAGTGCAGGCTCAACTGCAATAGTTTTTAGATTTGGAAAATGCTGTTTTAAAACTTTGGAAACTCCGGTAATATGTCCGCCTGTTCCAACGCCTGTAATTAAGTAATCAATTCCGTTTGGGAAATCGGCCAGGATTTCCTGTGCTGTTGTTCTTTCGTGAACTTCGACATTGGCCGGATTTGTAAATTGAGAAGGCAGGAAAGCATTTTTAATTGTCGATGCCAGTTCTTTGGCTTTTTCAACCGCTCCCGAAGTTCCTTTTTCTCGCGGTGTAAGAACATATTCAGCACCATAGGCTTCTATGATTTTTCGGCGTTCTACGCTCATCGATTCCGGCATTACAATAATTACCTTGTAACCTTTTACAGCTGCAACCAACGAAAGTCCAATTCCGGTATTTCCGGATGTGGGTTCAATGATAATTGAATCTGGATTTAGAAGTCCTTTTTTCTCGGCATCTTCAATCATGGCCAATGCAATTCGGTCTTTGATACTCGATCCCGGATTCGATTTTTCTAATTTAATCCATACCTCGTGTGTGGTAAAAAGCTTGTTCAGCCTAATATGGGGCGTATTCCCAATTGTTTCTAAAATGTTCTGATATTTCATGTTTTTGATATTTTTAAACTTCAATTTATTGAGAATAATTTTTAACACATACTTTTTAGTTGTTTCCAGAACTTTGTCAAAGTTTCAAACTTTGACAAAGTTTAAAAGACGGTATTAGGTGTTAAAAATTTAAACTCAATTTTTTAAATAGAATATAAAATGGGTTCAGGAAAAGGATTATTATCCTTAATCTTCATCTCATTTTTGTGGTAAACAACTGAATTGGACGGCACAGAATACGTCAGCCATACATTTCCTCCAATAATAGAATCCCTGCCTATCGTTGTTTGGCCCCCTAGAATAGTGCTGTTGGCGTAAATAATAACATTGTCTTCAATTGTGGGATGTCTTTTTATAAAGGCTTCCTCTTTTTTTACACTTAAAGCACCCAGCGTAACACCTTGGTATATTTGAACATTATTGCCAATAACAGCTGTTTCGCCAATAACAATTCCGGTGCCGTGATCTATGGCAAAATCGCTCCCAATTCTGGCACCCGGATGAATTTCTATGCTGGTTTTAATATGCGCATATTCTGAAATTGTTCGGGCTAATAATTTTAAATCCTGCTTCCAAAGCTGATGAGAAAATCGATAAACGGCAATAGCGAAAAAACCTGGATACGAGTATAATACCTCTTCTAAGGATTTGGCTGCAGGATCTTTTGTCAATATGGTTAAAGAATCGTTGAGCGCCTCTTTATGCAAACCCGGAATAGAGTCGAAAAAGATTGCGGTTTGATCCTGGTTTTGGTCTTTTTTTGATGAAAAATCCAAAACCAATTCCTCAAACTGTTTTTTCAACTGATTGAATTTGTATTTTATGGTAGCTTCTGATTCGTATGATTTTGATGTGTTTGAAAATAAAATGATGAAGAGATCATCTATAAACTGATGAATTAGTTTTTTCTCAGGAAGTATCAATAATTCCTGATGCTGCTTTGCAATTTCCTGATAAAATGAATTCATAATTGATGATCTTTTGGTTAGAAAATAGTTTTATTTTTTCAACGCGGCTCCGCCTGGCATTGTCTCTGGTTTTAGTTTGAATTTGCTGTATTCTACAACTCCGGTCTTGTCAGCCCATTCAAAATAAGAAGCCGAAAGTTTGTTTACGATAGCCGGATTTTGCTGTGCCACATTGGTTGTTTCACCTCGATCTGTTTCAAGATTGTAAAGTTCCCACTCGTAAGAAGGATAAATAGAAACCAATTTCCATTTTCCGTCGCGAACAGCTCTGTTGCCTGCTCTTTCCCAAAATAATGGTGCGCCTCTGTCGACCTGTGAAACATTATTAAATAAAACAGGCAGCAAACTTTTTCCAACCAAAGCGTTTGTCGTCACACCATTATATTCTTTTGGGTATTCAATTCCTGCCAATTCATAAAAAGTAGGAGCAAGGTCAATAATATGTCCGGTTCCTTTATCAATTCGGCCAGCCTTAATTTTTGATGGAAACCAAGCGATAAAAGGCGAACTAAAACCACCTTCGTGCATATTATTTTTATATTGCTGTAAAGGTGTGTTTGATAAATAAGCCCAGTTTTGTTCCTGATAATCAAATGATCCCGAGGTTCCAACTGGTCCTTCATTTCTTACCAGGCCTCTTCCAAGGGGATTATAAGTATTAAATCCGCCCTGAGCACCATTATCTGAAATGAAAATGATCAGCGTATTTTTATCTTTTTTCAAAGCTTTTAGTTTGTCTAAAACTTTTCCAACATTCTGGTCCATATTGTCGACCATAGCGGCGTAAACTTCCATTTTGGCTTTCCAAAATTGTTTTTCGTCATAAGTCAGTTTATTCCATTCGGGAACTTCCGGATCTCTTGAGGCTATGGTTTGGTCGGCCGGTAAAATTCCGTTTTCTTTTAATTTTTGGATTCTCTTTTCTCTTAAAACATCCCAGCCTTCATCAAATTTTCCTCGATATTTGGCAATATCAACAGGTTTTGCCTGTAATGGCCAATGCGGTGCTGTAAAAGCCAGATACAAAAAGAAAGGTTTATTCTCTTTGTTTTGTTCGTCTAAGAAAGTCACGGCATTGTTTCCAATTTCATCTGTAAAGTAATACGAATCGTCTTTAGGATGAAGTTCTTCATTATTACGAATTAGTTTTACCGGATAAGGTGTTTTCCCAAAAGGAAGCGGCTTGGTGTCAAAATAATTGGAAGCTCCTTTTAAGATTCCGTAAAATTTATCAAAACCTCTTTGGTTGGGCCATTGTGCCTGATCTTCAGAACCTACATGCCATTTCCCGGATAATAGTGTGCTGTAACCCCCAGAGCGGAAAACTTCTCCGAGTGTTAAGGATTCTTTATTTAAATAACCCTGATAAGCAGGTAAACCCAAGTTTACGTCAAAGAAACCAACTCCTGCTTTGTGCTGGTACTGACCGGTTAGGAGTGAAGCTCGTGTTGGCGCACAAATCGAGTTATTATAGAATTCGCGTAAACGCAAACCTTCTGAGGCTAGTTTATCTAAGTTGGGTGTTTTAATTTCCGATCCATAATTTCCTAAATCTGAATAACCCATATCATCAACCAAAATCAAAATAATATTTGGTTTTGATGGTGCCTGAGCATTCGACTCGTGAGAAGTGAAAGCCCCGGTTAAGAGAATGGAAAACAGAATTTGTGTAATTTTTGTATTCATTGTAATGTGTTTTTTGTTTTTGTAAATGATAAATGTTCTTTAAATCAGGTCATTTCTGTTGCCGCAGAAATGACCTTTGGTAATCAAAAAGAATGTTAGTTTGTCGTCTCCATTTCATTTTTGATTTATTCTTATAGCATGATACTTTCTGAAGCAGAAGCATCAAATTGATATTTCAGTAAAATTTGGGAATTATTTCGGTTCGGTTTAGATTTTTCGATTTTTGATACAAACCGAATTATTACGAACAGGTAAACAGAAATTAACAACAGCTGCACATATAACAAAAGGTGCTATAAGTGTATCTTTTAGGAAGAATGTAATGCGTGTTGTGCTCTGTTGTTTTCAAAATTGCAGCTCTTTATGATTTAAACTCTACTAATTCTATAGACAAAGTTATATTTAATATTGTAATATCCAAATTAATCTTTAGTTTTTTTGAAAAAAAGATGGAATATAAGTAGGTAAAGATAAAGTTTATATTTGTAACTATTTGATTTTAAATAGTTTGATTTTGTGTGAAAACATATATAATTGATGCCAAGTTGTAAAAATCGCGGTGAAAAAAAAATTAACCAAAAAGCAAAAAGGCAATAAGCAGCGTAACAATCACATTGAATAATTGTGCAATCAAAAAAGCGTATAATGGTTTTCGACTGTTATTACTGAGAAGATCCTTAAAATTGGTTTCTAAACCAATGCTTGTAAATGCTAATGCAAACCAAATTCCCTGCAGATTTTTTAAACTGTCTTTTACACCGTCTCTGGTTTCTGGTGTAATAAAAAAGGAGAATAGGAGTGAGGCTGCAATAAATCCGATTACAAATTTTGGAAAACGTTCCCAAATTACTTTTAAAGTTGGTTTTGATGCTGCGATTTCTGATGAGGTATTATGCGAATATGTCCAGTAAACCGAAATAGCAAAAGCGGCTAATCCTAGTAAAACATTTTGAGAGAATTTGACAATAGTGCTGATTTTTAAAGCGGTTTCTCCCACTAAAGTTCCTGAAGCTGCAACGGCTCCAGAGGTATCAATACTGCCGCCGAGCCAGGCGCCGGTTACTTCTTCTGGGAAATTGAAATATTTTGCAATTATCGGCATGAAAATCATCATGGGGATTGCGGTTACCAAAACAATCGAAATGACATAAGAAAGCTTTTTCGAATCTCCTTTTATAGCGCCGGAAGTAGCAATTGCAGCCGAAACACCACAAATAGAAACCGCACTCGAAATCATCATGGTTAGTTCATCGTCGACTTTTAATTTTCGGCAGAGCCAAAAAGCAAAATACCAAACCGATAAAACGACAACCAAAGCCTGAATTAATCCCAATGAACCTGCTTTTAAAATATCAGAGAAAATAACGCCGGTTCCTAGTAAAACCAATCCGATTTTTACAAAAACTTCTGTAGAAAGTGCGGAACGGAACCATTCCGGAAGTTTAAAGAAATTCCCAATTGCTAAACCAATAATGAGACTAAAAATAACGGCTTCTAAATTGATAGATTTTACAGCCGAATTCCCTGCCAGAATAAGTGCAGTTAAAGTGAAAAGATACACTATAGGGAAAGTTAACAGAAAATATTTTACTGATTTTCCAATTAAAAAGGCGCCAAGCGTTCCAATGGAAATCAAATATATAAATTGAATGAAAATAGTTTTGAGGTTTGCAGAATCGAATACTTTTGTTTTTAAATCACCAATATTAGACCAGCTGAAAACAGGCACTTCCGGAAGGAAAACAAAAAGAGAAATTCCGATTATTATAAAGCCCAGAATTACGACAGTCCAGTCTTCGTGAATGGTAAATTGTTTTGAGGTAGCTGACATTGTATGTTTATTTCCTGCAGGTTTTCTAAACTTTGCAGGTTTGATTATCTAATCGTTTTGTTGATACTACCTGCAAGGTTTAGAAAACCTTGCAGGATATGAGTTTGTATGTCGTTAGAATTATAAATCGACAAAGTATTTTTGTTTGCCAAAGTCAAACTCATAATAAGTCAGATTAGGCCATAAAGGTTTAACGAGACCCTTTTCCCAATTTTGTAAAAGAGCATGTAATTCTTTTACTTTTTCAGGATTTTTTGAGGCCAGATCAATAGTTTCAGCTTTATCTTTTGCCAGATTGTAAAGCCATTCCTGATGTGTTTTTCCACTTATAATTAATTTCCAGTCACCGCTTCGTACTGCTTTTGCATCTCCGGAACGCCAAAACAAGTCTTTATGTGCTTGTTTATTGTTATTCACAACATCAATTAAATTAACGCCGTCATAAACGCGGTCTTTTGGTAATCCGGAATGGGTTACAGCTGCAATCGTACTGAAAATATCCAGGGAACTTACAGGGGTTTTATAAACAGTATTCGGTTTGATTTTTCCTTTCCACGAAAGTGCAAACGGAACATTGATACCGCCTTCAAAATGAGAAAATTTTCCGCCTTTTAAAGGAGCATTTGTGGTAGCAAAAGTATAATCGGCACCACCATTGTCACTGGCAAAAAAGATCAGGGTGTTTTCTTCCAGACCTTCTTTTTTAACTTTGGTCCTGATTCTTCCAATAGCATCGTCTAGTGCGCTGATCATGGCAAAATAGACTCTTTTGTTTTCGTCTTTTACATTTGGGAAACGGTCGTAATATTTTTTACGAACCTGAAATGGCGTATGAGGTGCATTAAACGGAACATAAAGTAAAAATGGTTTGTTTTTATTTTTATCAATAAAAGCTTCAGCTTCATCGGCAAATGTTTCAGTTAGATATTTTTTATCTTTTATGATGGTAGTATCACGACGAATTTGTCCAGTACCTACACGGCCGTTGCCCCAGATCGTTTTATCGGTAAAATCCTTATGATGATGATTGATGATATCCGGATTATCGTCTTCGGGTGTATAAAGCGAAAAGGCCTGGTAAAATCCGTAATGATAATCAAAACCTCGGTCTAAAGGAAAAAATCCTTTGTTATGACCCAAATGCCATTTTCCTATAATGGCTGTACTGTAACCTTGCTTTTTAGCCAAATCAGCAAAAGTTATTTCAGACTGAGGTAAACCCTGCGTAGCGATTGAAGCTTCATTTGGATATTCAATTTTGTCATTTAAACGCCAGTTATTGGTATTGATTAAATATTTAAAAGCATAATATTCTAAGTTGTTTTTTGGATATCGATCGCCCGGCTGATATTCATGTCCAAAACGTTCCTGATAGCGTCCGGTTAATAATCCGGCCCGGGAAGGGGAACAAATAGAAGACGATGCATAGCCTTCTGTAAAAGTAACGCCCGATGCGGCTAGCGAATCGATTTGAGGTGTAGGTGTTGATTTTCCTCCGTATAGTGAAATATCATATTTGCCTAAATCATCAGCAAGAAGAATGATAATATTGGGCTTTTTTTCTGAAGGTTTGGAAGTATCTTTCTGAGACAAAAATGCTGCTTTTCCTTCGGCTAATTTTTGATCTGCTTTAATTAATGTTCCATCGGTATTGATGGGCCAGAATAAAAATGCTGCCAGAATAAGGAGCACGATTAAAATTGATATTACAATTTTGATTATTTTTTTATAGGCTGCCATAGGGTTAGTTTTTTTTAAATAAAGAACTTTGACAAAGTTTTGAGGTATATTTTTTTGGATGAAGATTGCTTGTTATCTAACAGCCAAAGCCACATCAACCTCTTTTTTCAAATTTTCAAAACCTTCTTTTTTGAAAACTATTTTCCCGTTTTGATATAAAATTAAAGTTGGGAAAACTTTGATTGTTTTTAGATCAGCGATTACTTGTGTATTGTCTTCTAAATCAATTTCTACGATTTTTAAATTATTGCCGTACTGTGCTTTGATGGTTTCTAAAACCGGTTTTACTTTTTTGCAGGCGCCACAATAAACAGATCCAATATCGACTAAAATATCTTTGTTTTCAGCGATAATTTTGTTGTATTCAGCAAGGGTTAATTTACTTTTCGAATTCGAATAAAAAGGTTTTCCACTTCCTATCCAATTAGCAATGCCGCCTTCTAAACTATAGGCTTCTTTAAAACCATTTTTTAGTAACTCATCTGCTAACCATACGCTTCTTCCGGCTCCAATAGAGTAAGTAAATACGGGTTTTGTTTTGTCTAATTTTGCAATTTGTTCTGCATAGTTTTTCGATTCCAAATTGAAATTAACTGCTCCGTTAATATGGTTTAAGGCAAATTCTTCAGGACCTCGGGCATCAATTATCTGCGGCTTTTTTTCAGCTTGAATTTTACTGTAAAAAACATCCAGCGAAACGGTATTTGAACTTTTATTTTGCGAAAATCCTATGGCTGATGCAATCAGTAGGAATGCCGTGATGCTATTTTTGAAATTTAAGTTTTTCATAATTTTAAATTTATGGGGTTACAATATTCCAATACGGATTTGCTGGTTCAAAGACACTTGCGAGTTCTTTAAATTTAAACGGATCTCCTTCGAAACTTACACCATCAGAAAATAAAAGTGTTTTGGCATTTTCCGGTGTGGTCAATAATTCTACAAATTTGGTTTTTGGGATCGTTAAGGTAAATTCGGCTTTATCGTTTATACGGGTTTGACTTTGGTGTAACACGCCATTTTTAAGATAAACCAGAATGTTTTTATTCAATTCCGGAAAAATGAAACGTAAAGCCACTTCTTTTCCGGCTGCTTTATTTCCGTCAACCGTAACCGACAGATAATCGAAAATAGCTTCAGGAGTTAAGGCAGATAAAAATCCGGTCGCCCGATTAACGGGATTTTTAGGGACAATTACGCCTTCGCGGAGTTCTTTTGCACCGGCTAAATACAAATCTCTCCAAATTCCAGATTCACTTTGATAGGCAATTTGTTCAAAAGCATCGGCTTGTAAATTTTTTGCCGCGGTATTTTCAGGATTAGCAAAAATGATGTGTTTTAAAACTTCGGCTACCCAGCGGTATTCGCCTTTTTGGTAGCTTTCGTTTGCTTTTTTCAACGCTGTTTCTTCTCCGCCAAACCATTCTACATATTTCTTCGCAGCTTCAACTTGAGGCAGTTTATCATATTCTGCAGGATTTCCGTCCCACCATCCCAGATAGAACTGGTAAGTTGCTTTTGCATTGTGTTTCACTGTTCCGTAAAAGTCACGATTGTACCATTCTTTGGCTAATTCAGGAGGTAATTTTATTTCTTCGGCAATTTCATCTTTGTTTAGACCTTTGTTGGCTAAATGAACCGTTTGATCGTGTACGTATTTGTATAAATCTCTTTGTTTTTCTAAGAATGTAATACCTTTATCATGTCCATAAACGGGCCAGGTGTGTGAGGGAACAATAAATTCGGTTTTTGCTCCAAATAAATCTATTGCTTCGTCCAGATATCCTGCCCAGGCTTTTGCATCTCTGGTTTTGGCACCGCGGGGCGTTAATACATTATGATAGGTATGACTGGCAATTTCGGCAGAAAAGAAAACTTTTTTAGAAGGAGCAAAGAGCGTTAATTCGGCAGGAGCTTCAGAATTCGGTGTAAGCTGAAAAACCAATTCAAGTCCGTCAATATTTAAAGTTTGTCCTGTTTTTTCAATTTCGAAATTCGGCTGTAAAAGCGAAGATCTTCCTCCGCCTAAGAATGGTTTTCCTAAACCAACATCAACCTGACCTGTTGAATTTCTTTCCAGATTTAATCCGAATTGATATCCGGCTCTTCTGCGCATTACATTTCCTAAAAGCACATTTTCGCTTACGGCTTCTTCATAAAAACCTTTTGGCGTAATGAATTTTACTTTTCCGGATTTAATATCTTCTGCAGAAACCAAACCCTGTAGTCCGCCGTAATGATCGCCATGACTGTGTGTTACAATTACCGCCAGAATAGGTTTATCTGCTACGTGTTTTTTTGACAAATTCATACGCTTTTGCAGAAGCTTCTTCGATCGTTAGGGCATCGATAACAACGTAACCGTTTTTAGTTTCTATAAAAGAAATATTGGCAGCATCGAAAGAACGAACCTGATAGACGCCATCGGTAATTTTAAACAATCCGTTGATGTTATTTAATTGCGCCTGACGCCATAACGCCGGATTTACAGTTGCCGGAGCTTTCCCTTTTATAAAATCAAAATCGGTCAGATTCACGGCAATGTTTCCGGATTTGGAAAGGATTTTTCCATCGGGTAAAGTGGCTATAAATCCTTTCTTTGCATCCGTAAAATCGGCAGTATCTTCAAAGTTTAATTTTGAATATACTGCCTCATTTGATTTTTGAGTAAAACTTGTTGCCTGTTTTGGCGCCTGAGCATTTGCAGCTATGGCAAAACCAAAAAGCAAAGCACTTATTTTATTTTTCTTCATGATTTATTTAAGATTAAACCTGCTCTAAAACCGGAGTTGGTTCTGCAGATTCTACTACATTTTCTACTGGTTTGGCTTTCAGAGGAAATGACAATACACCATCGGCAAGAGAACTTCCCTCTTTTTTAGATTTAAATATGGGCCATAAAAATTGGGCGTACCATTCTTCTTGTTTGTATGATTTTGTTCCGTAGGATTCCGGAAATTTACGAGTGATTAGCCCGGTTCCAAAGATGACATCCCAGATAAAAAACATGTTTCCGAAGTTTCCTTTAAAATGCCCAACACCGTCTCCGCTTGTATCTGCGTGGTGCGCGTGGTGCGTTGCAGGAGTAGAAATTAATCTTTCTAAAACCCATGCAATTGGATGTAAAACTTTGTATTTGTAAAAAGGTTTATCCCAGGCAATACTCGAATGTGCCCCTAAAGTGATAAAGCTTTTAATGACTAATACAAATAAAGCCGGTAATCCTAAGCCTAAATAAGTTAGAGTTGCCGTTAGATAAATTTGAGAAAAGAAAACCGTATAAATAAAGTTTTGTCTTGAAGCCATTGCCATTCCCATATAAGGAGCCGAGTGATGTGTTCTGTGAAAACGCCATAAAAACGGAACCTGATGGTGTAATCTGTGGTACCAGTATTGTGTTAAATCATCGGCAATCGCAATCAGGAAGAAACCTCCCCAAAACGGAACCCATGATAATGAATTGGCCAAATTTGGAAGTAAGTATGGTAAAGCGGTTAAGCTGAAAAAAGCAATTACAGGAGGTAAAAGCAATTTTGGTGCTAAGAAACAAACAATATCTATCTTGCGTTCTTCGCCTGTCCATTCGTCATCGTACAAACCTGCAGTAAATTCGATAACTCCCAAAACCAGCATAAAAACAGTTAATCCCCAGGTACGGATGTTTTCGAATACCGGTTTTGCAAATTCTAAAAAGGATGGTAATGTAAGGTGCGACTCGCTTACAACTCCATTTGTTAATTTAAAATACAGAAAAATTGCCACTACAGGCAGACTGTATATTAAAAGACTAATACTTAAATCTCTTGTTAGTTTTTCTTTTTGAACTATTGCCATGATCTCTTATTTTAAAAATTGATTAATTAATGCTAAACCTCCGGCTAATATTACCAGCGGAACTAAAAATACAATTGCCCCTACGACAATTTTTTTTCCTATAATTTCATAATCTACTCGTTTCATGTTATTGAATTTAAATAGTTTAAGGTAAAAATAAATAATTTAACTGCTAATTCTATGGATGTAGTAGAGTTTTATTGTTTAATTTTTTCCTAATTTGTTAGAATCTTAAATGTTACTTCACTTTTTGGATGGCTGGAAGCGTTTCAACCGTTAGATTTTCTCTTAATTTTTCAGATGGCAGATACAAACGAATGATTAAACTCGTTTTTTGAACATTTGTAACAGGAAGCCAGTTTTCTTTCTTTTCTGTACCCGAAAGATTGATTTTATAAGAAGTACTGTCGGCTTCGTATTTTACATCTTCAAGATTGTAGCTGTACTTATTGATAGGGTTTTTAATTAAAAAACCGTTTTCGTCATACGCGGTGATGCTCCAGTATTTTGCGTCTAGTTTTTTTCCGCTAATTACATAATCGGATTTTGGGTCTAATGGATTTCCTTCAATGTCTGTGCTGGTGCTTAAATAAATAACCTCCTTTTTAGTCAAAGCATAAGGCCCATAGACTGCTACTTGTGCGATTGTCAGTAAATCGGCGGTGTTGAGGTCTTTATCTTTATCAACCGTCTGCCAATTGCCTATAATACGCTGTGAATCACTTTTTCCTGATTTGATATTGTAAATACCAATACCGCTTCCTAAAATTACAGCCAAAAGGACTAATCCTAATCCAATTGCTATTTTCTTTATTTTTTGATTTAAAGCCATTTTGATTTGATTTTAAAGTTTTACATCTTCTTGTAGAACTTTGTCAAAGTTTTAAACTTTTACAAAGTTTGGACTTCGCAGAAATCCTTACTTCCCTAATTTCTCAACCGTAACGCCATGCTGTAATTCTGCCAGTGTTTTTACCGGATATGCTTTAGAAACTAAATAACGAAACAGGATTAAACCTTTGGCCGTCGGGCTGTAAATGATTTTTTCTTTCGGAATATTTTTTAGTACTTCTGAAGTACTTCCTTCCGGTGCCAGATAATATTCGAATTTTGATTTTACTTTTTCTTCGTTTTCAACAAAGTAATTGGTTGTGTTTTCCTGATAAGCCGATATGGACCAATAAGTTGAATCAGGAACAATCCCGGAGATTTTAAGCACGTTTTCTTTTAAATCATAATTAATCGTAGAATACAAGAAATCAGGATTTGGAAGCGGAATTACCCTGCTGTTTTCAGCATTGGGCTGATCGCCAAATCTAGGAGTGTTTACATAACCTGCGCTTTTTTCGGCAAATTTACTTTGTACATAATAGGGAGTTGCCCATATAGTTAAGTAGTAAAATGTTATTGCAATTACTACAAGGATCAGGGCAAAAATGCCTTTCTTAATGAGTGGTTTTGTTGCTGCCATAATTTTTTATTTATAATTTAACCTGCAAGATTTTCAAGACCTTGCAGGCTATTAGAATTATTAGTTGCTGCTTCCTGCACTTCCCGGTTTAGTTACCTGTTTTACTAGATCTTGAAGTGTTTTTCCTTTGTCTGCTCCTGTATTGTGGATTCTTCTGTTGTAAACATCCTGCCAGTCAATCAATGGATAAACATTGTTTTCTTTGGCTTGCTCGTCAAATAATTTTTGAAGTTCAGCCAGTTTTTCAGGATATTTTTTGGCAAGGTTGTTACGCTCATTAAAATCTTCGTTTAAGTTGTATAATTCCCAAACATCTGTGTCGAAGTTGCTTGCTACAGGTTTTTCGTTTTTGCCTAAAGATTGTTTTACTGCAAATGAATCCGGAAGATGCGCTGCCGCCGCTTTCCATCCATCTTTATAAATCGCTCTGTTTCCAAAAATGTAGTAGTATTGTACCTTGTGTAATGACTCTGCTTTTGGATTGTCTAAAGAAGCCTGGAAAGAAGAACCCTGAATTTTATCCTGCTTAATTTCTTTAATGTACTCCGGAGCTTTAATTCCTGCAATATCTAAAGTGGTAGGAAGTAAATCTGTTACGTGGCTGTATTGATTTCTGATACCGCCTTTGTCTTTAATTCCGTTTGGATAAAATACAATCAGGGGATTACGAGTTCCACCTTCAGATTGCGCATCTTGTTTCCAGTTTTTGAAAGGAACATTTGTTGCCTGCGCCCATCCCAAAGGATAATTGGTGTTTAAACCTTTTGGCGTTCCAATTTCCCCAATATTTGCCAGATTACTTTGAAGATTTTCTTCATCTGATTTTCCTTGAGAAAACAAACTTTGATTGATAGTGCCTTGTAAAGTTCCCTCTTTACTTGCTCCGTTATCACCAATAGCAACAAAAATCAAAGTATTGTCCAGCTGATTATTTTCTTTTAAATAATTAACAACTCTTCCAATTTCAGCATCTGTATAAGTCAGGAATCCAGCGTAAGTTTCCATGAATCTTGCATATACTTTCTTTTGATCCGGTGATAATTTTTTCCATTCTGTAATAAGTGCGTTGCGTTCCGGCAATACAGCATTAGCAGGTACAACACCTAATTTCTTTTGGTTTGCCAATACTTTTTCGCGGTATACATCATAACCTTCGTCAAATTTTCCTTTGTAAGGTTCGATCCATTTTTCGGCAACCTGATGAGGTGCATGTACAGCTCCCGGCGCATAGTATAAAAAGAAAGGTTTTCCAGGTGCTGCTTTTTGCTGTTTTTGAATATAACTGATTGCTTTGTCTGTAATCAATTCATTTAAGTGGCGTCCGTCAGGTTTAATATGAACCTGATCTTCTACTAAATCAGGATTGTACTGATCAGTCTGAGAACCTAAGAATCCATAGAAATGATCGAAACCTTTTCCGGTTGGCCATCTGTCAAACGGGCCAGCATCTGTAGCTTCTTCATCTGGAGTAACTCCATATTTACCCACGGCAAAAGTGTTGTATCCGTTTTCACGTAAAATTTCTGCAATTGTCCCTTTATCAGATGGAATTCTTCCATCCCAGCCAGGAAAACCTGCCGATAAAATAGTGTGTGAAAAACCGCTTACGTGTACTCTTCCGGAATTTCTTCCCGTTAATAAAGCGGCACGCGTTGGAGCACAAATTGCTGTTGTATGAAAGTTGGTATAACGCAAACCGTTATTTGCCAGATTTTCAAAAGTTGGGGTTTGAATTAGCCCGCCAAAAGCACTTGCAGCTCCAAATCCAACATCATCTAATAAAATCCATACAATATTTGGAGCACCTTTTGGCGCTTTAACAGGTTCCGGCCAATATTCTTTAGAATCGGCTAAAGTTTTACCTATCACACCTTTAAACTCTTCTGGTTTATCTTGTGCCAAACCTAATTGGGCAACTAATAAAGCTGTAATTAAAAGCCCTTTTTTTGGGCTTTTAATTGAAAGGGTATTTTTAAATTTTTTCATAACTAATAGTTTTGTGGTTGATTATTAATATCCGGGATTTTGTGGTAAACCTACTGGGTCGATATTTCTTTCGCTTTGCGGAATTGGATAAAGATTATTTCTTTCTGAAACCGAGTTTTTAGCGGTAACTTTTTTTACTTCTGTCACCAGAGTTCCCCAACGAACTAAGTCAAACCAGCGTTGTCCTTCCTGAACAAATTCTTTTTTGCGTTCTTCCTGAATTGCAGCTCTAAATGTTACTTGGTTTAATCCTGTCAAATCGATTGTTGGGTCAGGAGTTGTAATTGGTTTTCCGTAAGCTCTTCTTCGTACCTGATTAAGTATTTCATAGGCTTCAGGTGTTGGTGCTCCCTGTTCGTTTATGGCTTCTGCCAGAGATAATAAAATATCGGCATAACGAATAAGAGGGAAGTTGATCGCTACGTTTCCTGGAGTTGCCAAATTGCTTAAATCCAAATATTTTTTGAAAATAGGTTTGGGGAAAGTATACAATGTTCCTGTAGTTGGGTTAAGCAGTTGTTTCGCATAACTTACATCTCTGCGTGTATCTCCAGGAGCATAAATATCATAAAATAAAGCTACATCTGAAACAATATCAGCAGGTTCTGTTGCAGTAAATCCAGTAAACGATGTCGCTTGAAAAGTACTGCCGCTTGATCCGTTTCCGGCTTGATTTGGCTCAAACTGAACAGAGAAAATATGTTCTTTGCCGTTCTTTTTTGTTTTGGTAAAAATATCCTGAAAGTTTTCGAATAAGGCATATCCGTAACCTCCGTTAATTACTTCTCTGGATTTTAAAATAGCATTTGGCCAGTCTTTTCTAGTCAGGTAAACTTTTGCTAAAATTGCTTTTGCAGCTCCAGACGTTGCACGGCCGGCATCTGCAGCAGGATAAGTTGCTGGTAAGCTTTCGGCATCTGTTAAGTCTTTAATAATTTGAGCATACACATTATCTACAGATTCTCTTCTGGATTTTAAACTTTCTAACTGAATAGATTTTGGTTCATGTAAAACAATTGGAACACCGCCCCAAATACGTACCGCCTGAAAATAAAGTAATGCTCTAATGAATTTTGCTTCATTGATTAATCTTGTTTTAACTGTTTCAGATCCTGATACTTTCGGGATGTTATCGATAGAGACGTTGGCTCTGTTGATACCGGCATAAATTTGTCTCCAGGCAACCTGAACACGGTCGTTAGTGGCATCATGTGTTAAACTGCTCATAGCTCTAACTTGCGGATTTGTTGCCGAAACTCCGGCAGCTGCATAATCAGACCCCATATCGGTTAAGAAATAGAGGTTTCTTCCAAATAAACTCTGTTCGCCCGGATCAAGACTCAGTGAAGCATATACTGCAGTTACACTCGCAACGGCATCATCTTGCGTAATGAAGTAATTATCTTCGGTTACAAACGAGGTTGGTGTTACCTCAAGGTCCGCGCACGATACAAATAGACCGGCGCTTAATAGAAATGTTATTATCTTTTTCATTTTATATTTTTTTTACTTAGAAAGTTACGTTCAAGCCAGAGACGAATGTTTTTGAGTTTGGATAAGAGCCAAAATCAATTCCAGGGTATAAATTGTTTTGTTCGTATGAACTTACCTCTGGATCATAACCAGTATATTTTGTCCATGTAATTAAATTTTCTGCTGATATGTAGAATTTGACACTTTTGGTTCCCAGTTTTTTAGAAACGCTTTTAGGTAAAGTGTAACCGAGTGTGATTAATTTTAATCGTAAGAATGAAGCATCTTCTACATAACGTTCAGAAACGATTCCTAAAGGAGAACTTGAAGCTCTAGGAATTTCATTGCTTGGATTTGTTGGTGTCCAGCGGTCTAATAAAGTTGATGCGGCATTTGTACCAAGTGTAGAAATTTCTAACTGCTGATTTAAAGCGTTGAATATTTTACCTCCATAAGATCCCTGGAAAGAGAAATTCAAATCGAAATCTTTATAGGAAATCGTGTTACTGAAACTTCCAACAAATTTTGGCTGAGAGGATCCTAAATCTCCTTTATCAAGAGCTGTAATTACACCATCGCCGTTTGTGTCAACATATTTTCTGTCACCAACTTTTGTATTAGCCAAACTATTAATTTTTGGCTGTGTATTTACTTCTTCCTGAGTTTGGAAAATTCCATTGGTTCTATATCCCCAGAAAGTTCCTAAAGGCAGACCTACTTTTACTGTTACAGGTTGTTGCTGCAATAATGAGCCGTTTGGCACCACAGGAAAGAATTGATCAACGCCGTTTCCTATTGCGACTACTTTATTTCTATTGGCAGAAAACACAATGTTGGAGTTCCATGAGAAGTTTTCTGTTTTTAGGTTTTCAGTTGTTAGACCAATTTCGATACCTTTATTTTCAACACCTCCAATGTTTTGAAGTACTGTTGAATATCCTGAGGTAAGCGGCACTGGAACGTTAATTAGTAAATCATTTGTCTTTTTGTAATAGACGTCAAAAACAAAATTTATTTTTCGGTCAAGTAAGGATAAGTCTAAACCAACATTGTATTGATTTGTTTTTTCCCATTTCAAATCCGGATTTGCTAATCGGGTAGGGGCTAATCCTGTGTATAATGTACCACCAAAAGAGTAGTTTACAGAACCCATTGCAGGTAAGGCAAGGTAGTTGCCAATTTCCTGGTTTCCTGTTGTTCCGGCAGTAATTCTAAGTTTAGCTTCGGTTACGCCTTTTATGTTATTTGCAAATTCTTCATCTGTAATATTCCAGGAGAAACCTGCGGATGGGAAATAACCCCAAAGTGATTCAGAACCAAATCTTGAAGAACCATCGGCACGTGCAGATAGTGTAAAGTTGTATTTTCCTTTATAAGAGTAATTTACTCTAGCAAGCCATGATTTCAGAACACTTTCAAATGCATCGCTGTATGGTTTTACTGCTACACCATCTTGCAGAGCATTATAAGTATTAGCATCATTTACAAAAGTATTGGCACCGGCATTCACTACTTCACCTTGCGTATATTGAAGTGTATAACCTCCTAAAGCTGAGAATTTATGATTTTCGCCGAAGTTAGTGTTGTAATTTAATGTGTTTTCATTTAATACAGAACTTACTAAACGGTCTCCTACAGAAGCTAAACCTTTTGTTCCGGCACCAGTTGTGGTGTTTGCAGGAGCATAGTAATTTTGTTTGGTA
This sequence comes from Flavobacterium johnsoniae, assembly GCF_001879205.1. GTDB lineage: Bacteria > Bacteroidota > Bacteroidia > Flavobacteriales > Flavobacteriaceae > Flavobacterium > Flavobacterium johnsoniae_A. The sequence goes on along the minus strand of NZ_MLFK01000013.1, from coordinate 123,765 downwards.
TTTAATACATCACCGCTAACAGCTATTTTTGCCGTTAATTTTTTTGTGATTTTATATTCACCAAATAAACTGGTCAAAATTCGGTTTAGTTTGGTTTCGTTTGTGGTGTTTTCTAAATCATTAATCGGATTTGGAATGTAACCATTAACAGAAGTAGCATACGGATTATTGGTTACATTATAACTTCCATCTTCATTTTTGATTGGTACAACTGGAGCATTCAGTACTACACTCACAAGCGGGTTTGGATTTCGTCCTGCAGCGGCACCGCCATTTGTACCCACTCCGTTTGAGATTGAGTGGCTGTAATTTGCATTTACGCCGAATTTAAAGTTCTGAGAATAATTCTTTTCATAGTTTATACGAAGTGAAATTCTTTTAAAATCAGATCCAAGTACGATTCCCTCCTGATCAAAATATCCGGCAGAAACAGCATAACGGGATCTTTCGTCACCTCCGGAAAAAGACAATTGATGGTTTTGAACCGGAGCTGCAGTTCTAAATGCCGCCGACTGCCAATCGTAGTTCCCCGAAGTTTTTAAAGCTTCGATTTGTGCGGCCGAAAAAGAAGGTGCCTGACCAATACTTGCCTGAACATCATTTCGTAAACTTGCCCATTCGCTGGCATTCATTAAATGAAGTTTTTTTGAAATGTTTTGAAATCCAAAATATCCCTGATACGAAATATTATCCTGTCCCTTTGTTCCTTTTTTGGTCGTAATAATAACAACACCATTTGCACCTCGGGAACCATAAATTGCAGTGGCCGAAGCATCTTTTAGAACCTCGATAGATTCAATATCAGCAGGGTTTATTGTAGAGAGTACATTGACACTTGCGCCCGCAAAAGATACACCGGCAGAACTGTTTGAATTATCATTGTAAATCAAGATTCCATCTACCACATACAATGGTTCATTACCTGCAGTAATAGAGTTTCCTCCACGAATACGTACGCTTGACGAAGCACCCGGACGGCCGGAACTTTGTGTAACTACCACACCGGCTACCGCACCTCTTAGTAGGTTATCTGCCGATGAGGTTACCTGTGATAAATTAGCCTTTGGCACTGAAGCTACAGAACCTGTAATGTCTTTTCTTTTTTGAGTTCCGTAACCTACAACAACCAATTCGTCGAGTTCTTGTCTTTCTTCTTTTAAATGAATTGTTACCGGATTTTTTTCAACTATAATTTCCAGTTTTTTGTATCCAATGTAACTTACAATTAAGGTATAAGGAAATTTCTGACCTGTCTGAAAATAAAATTTTCCTTCAGCATCTGTCTGCACGCCGTGTGTTGTGCCTTTAATATTTACGGATGCACCTATAATTGGCTGATTTGTAATGTCATCAACTACAGTTCCATCGAGTTTAGATTGTATAAGCGGTGTTGTATTTTGTGCCTGAAATTGCAGGGATGTTAACAAAATTGTAACCCATAAAATGAGGTTTATATTTTTTTTCATTTCTTTGTAATGGTTTAAGTAATTAACAAGGCGCCCTGAGAGCTGAATTTTCAGCACTCTGATTGTTTCCTTGATTTAGTGATAAATGTTCTTTAAGCCTCGCCATTTCTGTTGCCGCAGAAATGGCTTTTTTTATTTACAGCAGCAGGTTTGCATTGTTTTCATTTTAGTTCTTTTAGTTGGTTAATTATTTTCTTTTTTAAATATAGATATGTTCAAAGATCTTTCTGCTGCAGTTTTAATGCACCAACGAGATGTTTGTAATTCAATATAGTAATCTTGTGGTGAAATTGAGATTTCGTTGTAAGATTTAGAAATTATCTTTTAACGAATTTATTGCGTTGAGAATTAGCAACAGAAGCACATATAACAACAATTGTTATAAGTATATTTTTTAGGAAAAATATAAGACGATATGCTTTCGGTTGTTTTCAAAATATAATTTTTTTGGTTTCAAATATTATTTATAAACTCTACTAATCCTATAGACAAAGTTAATTTTAATATAATAAAAACCAAAAAATTAAGGTATTTTTTTTGAAAATCTTAGAACTTCTTCCCTAATTTAGATTGTTTTATATGTGTAATTGTTTGATTTTTAATCTGTTGAATATTGTTTTTAAAATTAAAGCAATGTTAAAATATTTTTTTAAGGAAGAGGTAATTGTAGTATTTTACATTTAATTTCCTCGTTTTTAAAATCTTAGGAAATTAAAATTGATGCTAAAATCATCAAAAAATGAATCATAAAAGTCTTTACAAAGACGTTGAACTCAATAAGATTAAAAATTAAAGTTTAGAATGATAAAAGTGATAGTTTTTTCTGCAGTAAGATTCATAGAATGGATTTAAATAAAAAATTATGATGTAAATGGTTAATAATTAATTTATTAGTCTTATTTTTTTTTATAATTTTATGAAGTATAAGTTGTGTTAAAATTTAAAAACATTATTTACGGCAGTTATTTTTCAAAATACAAGTTAAAGAAATAGCACCATCTAAATAATAATCATAATTCTTACAAACTCATTGCCAATGTATTTATCTCTTTTTTTATTGATAAGATACCTAAGTTGGTTTTTTTCTTTCAATTAGATATTAAAGATGCTTAAGTCCTTAATATGATATATATCATTTTTTGTAAGTATTGAAGGTTTTAATTTTGATGTTTTATTGGGTGCTTGGTTTATTCAATAATTTTCTAAATTTTTAAATATGAGTAGTCTTTCTCAATCACACAGAATTTTATTTTTAAATACGCTTGCTTTTACTATATGTTTTGCGTGCTGGACATTAAATGGAGTTTTAGTGACCTATTTAGTAGATAAGGGCATATTCAATTTTACGGTGGTGGAAACAGGTTGGTTGTTAGGAATCCCTATCCTTTCTGGTTCTATATTTAGACTTCCTATTGGGATTTTAACAGACAAGTACGGAGGAAAAATTGTTTTCTCTGCTTTATTGTTTTTGTGTTCTATTCCTCTTTTTCTTCTTCCTTTTGCAGGATCTTTTTGGAGTTTTGCTCTGCTGAGCTTTCTTTTCGGTTTAGTAGGTACAAGTTTCGCCGTTGGGATTGGTTATACTTCAATCTGGTATCCAAAAGAATGGCAGGGAAGAGCTTTAGGAATCTTCGGTATGGGAAATGCCGGTGCAGCAATTACCACTTTTATTGCACCAACTTTATTAAATTATTTATCTGAAAAAGACCCTGCAAACGGGTGGAAAATACTTCCTGTTGTTTATGCTGTAACCTTGGTCGTTATAGGTTTGCTTTTTATTGTTTTTGCTAAAAATAAAACCAACAACGGTGTTTCAAAAAATATGAAAGAGCTAATGTCACCGCTTAAAAACATGCGTGTTTGGCGTTTTGGAGCCTATTACTTTTTGGTTTTTGGTTTTTTTGTTGCGTACTCGCAATGGCTTCTTCCTAACTTTATGAATGTATATCATACCACTTTAGTAATGGGAGGTATGTTTGCAACATTATTCAGTCTTCCTTCCGGTGTTATCAGGGCTTTTGGCGGATACCTTTCGGATAAATTCGGAGCCAGAAAAGTAATGTATTGGGTTTTAGGTTCTTCAATTGTAATTAGTTTTTTATTGATGTTTCCAAAAATGGAAATCTTTACTGCAGGTCCCGGAGTTATGTCTATGAATAATGGAACTGTAACAGAAATTACGGCCGATAAGATAGTTGTAAATGGAAAAACACATCAGATTACTTCAAAACAAGAATCGGATAATAAAGAATCTATTTTTCCTGTAAAAAACTCCTGGCAGGAAATTGTTGTAAAACAAAATCAGGAAGTTAAAAAGAAAGAATTACTGGCAGAAGGAATTACGCAAATTAAATTCAGTGCAAATCTTTGGGTTTATTTGGTTTTAGTAATTCTTATAGGTATTTCCTGGGGAATCGGGAAAGCGGCAGTTTACAAATACATACCGGAATATTTTCCAAATGAAGTTGGAGTAGTGGGAGGAATGGTAGGATTAATAGGTGGTTTAGGAGGATTTTTAGGCCCTATTATTTTTGGTTACCTGCTTAATTATACCGGACTCTGGACTAGTTCATGGATTTTTATTTTCATAGTTTCTGTGCTTTGTTTATTGTGGATGCACAGAACAATCATAAATGCTATGAATAGCAAATCACCAGAATTTAGCAGAGAAATAGAAGACAAACAATAAACTAAAATAGAATAAAAATGAAAACTTGGTTAGACAAATGGAATCCGGAAGATGAAGCATATTGGAATGCTGGCGGAAGTAAAATTGCTTGGAGAACTTTAATTATTACAACATTGACATTGACATTATCATTTGCCTCTTGGTTCATGATGAGTGTTATTGCCGTTAAATTACCCGGTCTTGGATTTAACTTTTCTAAAGATCAACTTTTTTGGCTAACCGCAATACCAGGATTGGCCGCTGGATTTCTAAGAATTATTCACACCTTTATTTTGCCAATATTTGGTACAAGACACGTAGTATCTATTGCAACGGCAATAAAGTTAATTCCCGTAATCGGAATTGGTTTTGCTATTATGGATGTTAATACGCCATTTTGGGTATTTGCTGTTTTAGCTTTTACTACAGGTTTTGGTGGTGGTGATTTCTCTTCTTACATGCCAAGTACAAGCTTATTCTTCCCTCAAAGATTAAAAGGGACAGCACTGGGGATACAGGCCGGAATTGGAAATTTTGGTGTTTCAATAGCACAATTTGTTACCCCGCTTATTATAAGTGTCGGAATTTATGGAGCAGCTTCTGGATTTACAAGTATAGACCCAAAAGAAGCAATTGCTCTTTTTCAAAATTCAAGCGTAGAAAAACAAAAAGAAGTTTTTGCTTCACTTGATGCAGATGTTCAGACAAAAATACTTTCTAATGTAAAGAAAAATGTAATAGATTCTGTAAGTACTGCAGTGAGTTCTAACGATAATGTAGTGGTATTTACTTCACTTCCGGTTAAAGCAAAAGCAAAAGCGATTGCAAATGCAAATCCAAAATTAGCCGAAAAAATCTTAAATAATATTAGTCCTGAAAATACAGCAGTAAAAAACACACAGATATATTTGCAATCTGCAGCGTTTTGGTTTGCTCCATTTTTAATAATTATGGCGCTTGTAAGTTGGTTTTACCTAAAAAGTATACCTATGAAAGCATCAGTTAAAGAACAGTTAGATATATTTTCAAATAAACATACTTGGTATTGTACTATCACTTATGTAATGACATTTGGAACTTTTGCCGGACTTTCTGCTGCATTTCCTTTAATGATCAAATTTTTATATGGAGATTTTCCTAATGCACCGGATCCTTTAGTATATGCTTTTTATGGTCCGTTGATTGGTTCTGCCAGCCGTATTGCTTTTGGATTTGTTGCTGATAAAGTAGGAGGGGCTATTTTAACTACAATTACAGGTTTAGGAATTTTAGCCGGATCAATTATTCTGGTTACACAAGGATTAGTAGCACCAACAAGTATGGAGCAGTTCCCGCTTTTTGTAACTGTAATTTTGGCAATGTTCTTTTTTACCGGAATTGGAAATGCAGGTACATTTAGACAGTATCCAATTATCTTTAAAGAAAATGCACGTCAGGCTGCCGGAGTAATTGGATGGACAGCTGCGATTGCCGCTTTTGGACCTTTTATCTTTTCTAAATTAATTGGAAATAATATTTCTTCTAATGGTACTGTAAATCAATTCTTTATTGGTGTTGCTTTTTTTGCTATATTAGCTACAGGTATCAATTGGTGGTTTTACAATCGTAAAAATTGTGAAAAACCAAGTTAAACAAGTAATCATTAAATTTTAATTAACGATGAAAAATAAAACGTTTAATACCAAGGCTCTACTCGTTGCTTCATTGGTTTCCATACTTACAATTATACTTGTATTTTATGGATCCAGAGAACTGCAGAATTTTGATGCAGCGTTAGTTACTTATTTATTTGGAACCGTATTTGCTTTTTTCGGAATCGTATATCGATATACCGTTTGGCTCCAGAGACCTCCAACGTGGATGTATTTTAAAAGAAGTATTAAGTTTCTTTTTACCGGAAAAGTATTTTCACATTTATGGTTTTTAGGAAAAGAATCTGTTCAAAATATTGTAGTGCAGCGATTTATTTATCCACGTAGTAAATGGAGATGGTTTGCCCACTTTTGTATAGCTATAGGATGTTTGTCCGCTTTTGCGATAACAATTCCACTAACATTTGGATGGATTCACTTTACATTGGCTCCCAATTCAATATCAATTTACGAGGCACATTTCTTCGGATTTAAGATGATGGATTTCCAAATAAATTCGTTTTTAGCGTTTCTAATTTTTCACGCTTTAAACTGGTCATCATGGTTAGTAATTATTGGATCTGTTTACTATTTAAGAAGAAGGTTAACAAATCCCGGATTAATTGCGACACAGACATTTGAAGGTGATCTTTTACCTTTAATTTTATTAATTGCAATATCTGTTACAGGATTGTGCCTCACTTATTCTTACCAGTTCATGAAAGGATTTGCCTATGATTTTCTGGCAGTAATTCATGCCGTAACGGTTATTATGTTTTTAATATGGATTCCGTTTGGGAAATTCTTCCATATTATTCAGCGTCCGGCGCAGATTGGGGCTCATATTTACAAGCAGGAAGGAATTAAAAAAGGAATGGCAGTTTGTCCTCATACCGGAGAAGAATTTGCAACACAGCTTCATATTGATGATTTAAAAATTGTGACAAAGCAATTAGGATTTGACTTTACCCATGAAGACGGAACTTCTCACCTTGATTTAAGTCCCGAGGGAAAACGATCACGATTAGCACAAGCACATTTAAAAGCCAGATTACATGGCGGAAATTTATTTGGATAATTAAAAATAGTTTCAAGTTTCTTTTGTTTCAAGTTTCTGGTTTGACGTTCTGTGAACAACCTGAAACTTGAAACTTGAAACAAAATAAAACAAAAAATAACATGGCAAAACTACCAGTATCAACTGAAAAAATAATTGAGGCTTTTGGTCCGCATTTGAATTATGCCCCTATAGACGGTTATGTAGGAAGAGATGAACCGGATGATGTTGTAAAAACACATTGTTGTTTCTGCGGTATGCAGTGCGGTATTCAATTATTGGTAAAAGAAAATAAAGTAGTAGGTTTTGAACCCTGGATGGAATTTCCTTTTAACGAAGGCCGTTTATGTCCAAAAGGGGTGCAACGTTATCTTCAAAATAACCATCCTGACCGTCTTTTGCATCCAATTCAGAGAGTAGAAGGAAAAGGATTTGAAAAAGTTTCATGGGATGATGCCATGGATAAAACTGTTTCTGAAATTAAACGAATTCAGGAAAAATATGGTAAACATGCTTTCTCGATGCTTTCTGGAGTTTCTCTTACCAATGAAAAAAGTTATTTAGTTGGGAAATTTGCCCGCGTTGCTTTAAAAACAAGAAATCTTGATTATAACGGAAGACTTTGTATGGTGAGCGCTGGTGCGGGAAATAAAAAAGCATTCGGGTTAGACAGGGCTTCAAACAATTATTCTGATTTGGAATATGCCGAGGTAATTATTGTGGCCGGAGCCAATATTAGCGAAACTTTTCCAACTTTAACACACTGGATATGGAAAGCTCGTGATCGTGGAGCAAAATTAATTGTCATTGATCCGAGAATAATTCCGCTTGCCAGAACAGCCGATATACATTTAGATGTAAGACCGGGAACTGATTCTGCTTTATATGGTGCCATGCTGAAATATTTAGTAGATCACGATATGCTTGATCATGATTTTATTGATAATTATACATCAGGATTTCAGGAGACAATTGATGCTGTAAAGGATTATACCTTAGAATGGGCTGAAGAAGTTACTGGAATTGATAAAGAAAAAATAAAAGCGGCTGCAGAGTTATGGGGGAAAGCTAAAACAAGCTTTTTACTTCATGCACGTGGTATCGAACATCACTCAAAGGGAGTTGATAATGTTGTAGGCTGTATCAATCTGGTTTTGGCTACTGGAAGAATTGGAAAACCTTACTGCGGTTACGGAACCATTACAGGGCAGGGGAACGGTCAGGGAGGAAGAGAGCACGGACATAAATGTGATCAGCTGCCTGGAAATCGAGACATTGAAAATCCGGAACACAGAAAGTATATTTCTGAAGTTTGGGGAATTGACGAAAAAGATATGCCCGGAAAAGGACTTACAGCTTATGAAATTATAGAAGCTATTCATAGAGATGAAATTAAAGGATTAATCTCTATTTGTTTCAATCCGCTGGTTTCATTACCAAACAACAATTATGTAAGGGCTGCGCTTGAAAAACTTGAATTTTATGTTTGTATTGATTTCTTTTTAAATGAAACAGCCCGTCATGCAGATATTGTTTTAGCAGGTTCTTTACAAGAGGAAGAAGAAGGAACAACAACTTCTGCAGAAGGACGTGTTATTCGTATCAGACAAGCTGTTACGCCTCCGGGAGAAGCCAGAACAGATACTTCAATTTTATTGGAAATAGCAAAAAGATTAGGTGAAGAAGATAAATTTACTTACGATAGCAGTGAAGCTATTTTTAACGAACTTAGAGTAGCCTCAAAAGGAGGAACAGCAGATTATTTTGGAGTTACGTATAAAAAGGTAGAAGATAATATGGGTATTTTCTGGCCTTGTCCTACAGAAGATCATCCGGGAACACCAAGATTATGGGAAGATAAGAAATTTAAAACACCAGACGGCAAAGCACATTTTAACCCTGCTCCTTATAAACTCCCTGGAGAAGTTACAGATGAAGAATATCCAATAACATTAACAACAGGTCGTGTGGTTTCTCAATATTTAAGCGGGACACAAACACGTAGAATAGGAAAACTGGTGGATCAGTTTCCTGAGCCAATGTTAGAAATTCATCCGGAACTGGCGGAAAAATATGGAATAAAACAACGTGAATTAGTCCGAGTTGCAACCAGAAGAGGAGAAGGAGTTTTTCCTGCAAATATTGTGGAGACAATTAGAAAAGATACTGTATTTATTCCGTATCACTGGCCGGGACATAAATCAGCCAATCAATTAACACCGGGAACTTTAGATCCAATTTCTAAAATACCGGAATTTAAAGTCTGCGCCTGCTTATTAGATCCTCTGGGTAAAATAGCACCGCCATCGAAAGAATCTGAAGCTTATGCAAGTGTTTAATCTATAAAAATGAACTTATGAATTTAACCAATTTTAATACAAGTGAAGAATTTTTTGTAGACATGCAGCGCTGCATTGGCTGTAAAGCATGTGAAATGGCCTGCGCCGAATGTGAAACAAACGGACAGCAGACCTTAATCAGCGTTAATTATGTAGATCGTGCATCGACAATCCAGACAACAGTACAAGTTTGTATGCATTGCGAAGATCCTGTTTGTGCAAATGTCTGTCCTGCTGATGCGATTTCGCAGGATGAATTTGGAGTGGTGCATACCGCAAGCACAGAAAGATGTATAGGATGTTCAAACTGTGTAATGGCTTGTCCTTTTGGAGTACCTAAAAAAGTGGAAGAATACGATTTGATGATGAAATGCACTATGTGTTATGATAGAACAAGTGTTGGTAAAAAACCAATGTGTGCCACAGTTTGTCCAAGCGGAGCGTTGTTCTATGGTACAAGAGAACAAATCGAAGAAATGCGACCAAATAGCACACCAATTAACAATTTCATTTTTGGACAGGAAAAAGTTAAAACAAAAGTCAATATTATGATGCCAAAAGGCAGCACAGAATTAAGAATTTATTAAATCCGAGTCATGTCAAAAGAAGATAATTTAAATAAAAACTGGAAAAAAGATTTCCCAATAAAAAAACAGGAATCAACTCAGGTCAGCCGACGCGATTTTGCTAAATTCCTAACTTTTGTTTCCGGAGGATTAATGGTTGGAAGTGGATTTGTTACTGCAAAAGCTTTTTTACTGCCAAAAGAAGAAGTTCAGGGTGAGCATTTTATCTGCAATAAAGAAGATATTCCTGTTGGCGGAACAAGAGGTTTTGTGCTTGAAGGAAGTACGATTCCGTATATTTTGATACATCTGGAAAGTGGTGAGTTTAAGGCTTATGAACAAAAATGCACACACCTTTCCTGTTCTGTATACTACAAACCAGGAACCGGGATTATACACTGTCCTTGTCATGAAGGATCATTTGATGCTAAAACCGGAGATGTAATTGCAGGCCCTCCACCAAGGGCTTTACCTCAATTAGAGGTTGTATTTAAGGAAAATGCAGTTTTTGTAAAAGCGTACATCGAAAAGAAAGAAAGCTGATTGTATAATTTAAATTTATAAGTATGAGTACTTTTAGACGAAGTCAAAACAGATCAAATCCCAATAAGCTGAATAATATACTTTCGACACTTATTTTTATTTTAATTCTTAATGTAAGTATCCAAATTTGGCTTTTATATGCTTCTTTAAATAATGCTTTAGACAACAATAAAGAAATTTTAATTCCCGCTTTTATAGCATCGGCAATCTTATTTTTTATTGGATTTGCCTGGCTGTATTATCTTCCAAAAGGAAATTTTAGAAGAAAACAACTTTAATCATCTTGATTTAAAAGCTATTTAAGTTTTTCTGAACATATTTAAAAGAATTAAACTAAATTTATATCTTTTAAAATTATTTAGGTACTAATGAATTTAACTAAGTAAAAATACTTATATTTGTAATAAGTATTTTTTTGCTTATAATAAAATAGCAATAATGATTAAAGTAGAAGAGGCCATAGCGATTATTGAAGCAAACAGCACAAAAATGCCTGTAGAGCTAATTTCAGTACACAAAGCATTAGGTTATGTTTTGGCTGAAAAAGTGTTTTCTCCAATTAATATGCCGCCGTTTCGTCAGTCGGCTATGGATGGTTATGCTTTTATTCATAGTATAAAACATCAATATGATGTGGTAGGTATTTCTCAGGCAGGAGATCATTCAAATATAAAGTTGAAACCTAATGAAGCAATAAGAATATTTACAGGGGCTTTTGTACCGGATGCAGCTGACACAGTAGTCATGCAGGAACATGTAATGGCAAATAAAGATTCAATTTTAATTGCCACAATGCCTCCAAAACTTTCTAATGTGCGCCCAAAAGGAGAACAGATTGGTAAAGATGAAGTAGTGTTTGAAGCGGGTACATTGATAACTCCCGCTGCAATTGGTTTTTTAGCCAGCTTGGGAATTACAGAAATTGAAGTTTATAAAAAGCCCAAAGTTGCAGTCTTAGTTACTGGAAACGAATTGGTAAAACCTGGAAAAAATCTTAAAAAAGGAAAAATATTTGAAAGTAATTCGGTTATGCTGGAAGCAGCACTTCAGACTATCGGAATCAAAAAAACAAAAGTTTATCGTGTAAAAGATAATTTAAAAGCAACAAAACAAGCGCTTAAAAGCATTCTGAAAAAATTTGATATAGTTTTAATTTCCGGTGGGATTTCAGTTGGTGATTATGATTTTGTGAAAGAAGCTTTATTGCAGAATAACGTAAAGGAACTCTTCTATAAAATCAATCAAAAGCCAGGAAAACCAATGTTCTTTGGCTCTAAAAATGAAACTTTAGTTTTTGCTCTGCCGGGAAATCCAGCTTCATCACTGACAAATTTTTATATTTATGTTTCTCCCGCAGTAAAAAACAAAATGGGTTTTTCTGAAATACATAAACCAAAAGTAGTTAGGAAATTAAATGCAGCTATTACAAACAATACAGGAAAGACATTGTTTTTAAAAGCCAGATACGACGAAACAAATGTTACGGTTTTAAATGGTCAAAGTTCAGCAATGCTTAACACTTTTGCTATTGCCAACAGTTTGTTAATCGTACCGCAAGATGTAGAAGAATATAAAAAAAATCAATTGGTGACTTTATTGCCCATAGATTAAAATAAAAAAATAGAAAAAGAGTAGAAATAGATTTTTAAGTATAAAGGCAAATAGCGGTATATAATTTAAAACATATAGCTGAAAAAACTTGAAACTTGAAACAAAGAAAAACTGAAACACAAAATGAGCCTATTAAGTTCTGAAAACATATTACTATTTAGTTTCGCATTAATTGTTATTGCGTTTTTATATTCAAGTGTTGGGCATGGCGGTGCATCTGGTTATTTGGCATTAATGACCATTTTTGCTTTTCCGGTTGCGATTATGAAACCGTCGGCTTTATTACTGAATTTATTTGTTTCAAGTATTTCGTTTTTCTTTTATTATAGAATGAATTATTTCAAACCTAAGCTTTTTTATCCGTTTGCAATAGCATCAATTCCAGCTGCATTTATTGGAGGATTTGTTACGTTGGATAATACGATTTATAAAATAATTTTAGGTATTGTACTGGTTTTTGCAGCGCTGAGGCTGTTTGGAATCTTTAATTTTAAAGAAAAAGAAGCAGTAAAAATTAATCTTCCTTTTGCATTGGCGATTGGTTTTATAATCGGATTATTATCTGGAATGTTAGGTATTGGCGGGGGGATTATTTTGAGTCCTATTTTATTGTTTTTAGGATGGGCATCGGTAAAAGAATCAGCAGCAATTTCAAGCTTGTTTATTTTTGTAAATTCATTTGCCGGAATGCTGGGTTTCTTTCTGGGAGGAAAAACAATTCCGATGGAGAGCTTTTACTTAGTGCCAATTGCTGTTGTAGGAGGTGTTTTGGGCGGTTTCTACGGAAGCGGTTATTTCTCAAACAAAACATTAAAAATAGTTTTAGGAACAGTAATTTTAATGGCAAGCGTTAAATTGATTTTTCCTTAGAAAATAATCCAAGTATGGGAAATCGTGAGCGATTTTTAAGCATAATAATCAGATCAAATAGTTAACGATTAATAGTTGCAGTTATAGTAAAACCTGAAATAAAAAAGTCATGGAAACACCAACAGTATTTATTCTTTGCGGCGGAAAAAGCTCTCGAATGCAGTCTGAGAAAGGGTTGGTTTTGTTTCAAAAAAAACCATTTATAGAACATATTATTAAGGCAATTTTGCCCATTACAGATAAAATAAAACTAATTACGGCTTCAAAAGAATATGATTATCTGCCGTATCAAAAAATACCGGATATCATTTCAGATAAAGGTCCATTAGGTGGTATTTATACTGCTTTGCTACATTCTGAAACGGAGTTCAATTTAATTTTAAGCTGTGATATTCCATTGATTTCGACTGAATTGCTGACGGAATTAATCTCAAAACATACAGAAGAAGCCGGAATTACGGTTTTTGCTTCAGAAAGTAAAACGCATCCATTAATTGGAATTTATTCAAAAAAAATTGTTCCGATTATAAAAAGTGCTATCGATTCAGATGAATTAAAAATGATGGATTTACTGGCCAAAGTACCACATCAAATTTTAAATATAGAAGAAAGTGAAAACTTTCATTTGACCAATATTAATTCGGCAGACGAATTAAACGATCTGAATATCAATTTAAGTTAGAAATTATGAAGAGCTTAAAAATACCAAAATTAACGATTGTCGGCGCAGGTCCCGGAGACGTTGAATTAATCACAATGAAAGCCATAAAAGCTTTACAAAGTGCCGATGTGGTGTTGTATGATGCCTTGGTCAATGAAGAATTACTGCAATATGCACCAAATGCAGAAATTATTTTTGTTGGAAAACGTTTAGGCTGTCACGCTTACACGCAAGATCAGATCAACGATTTGATTGTTTCGATGGCAAAAAATTACGGACATGTCGTACGTTTAAAAGGCGGTGATCCATTTGTTTTTGGAAGAGGAAGTGAAGAAATTGAATTTGCAGAAGAATTTGGTGTTGAAACCCACATTGTTCCTGGGATTTCATCTGCATTAGGCGTTCCGGCTTCAGTAGGAATTAGTTTGACACAGCGAAAAGTGGCCGAAAGTTTCTGGGTAATAACAGGAACTACCTCAGATCATAAATTGTCAAAAGATATTCAATTAGCTTCTAAATCTGCCGCGACTGTAGTTATTTTGATGGGAATGCATAAGTTAGAAGAAATAATTGCTATTTATCAGCAAAACAGAAATGACGATCTCCCGGTTGCCATTATTCAAAACGGAACGAAAAATTCAGAACAAAAAGTAGTTGGAACTATAAGTACAATTACTAAATTGGTATCTGAAAAAAATATATCATCACCGGCAATTATTGTGATTGGCGAAGTGGTTAGAAATACATCAAATTGGATTTCCTATTTTCAGGAACATTTTGATGATGAATTTATTTTTCAGAATTTAAATTTATAAAAATGATTGAGGTTAAATATTTTGGAGCTGTTGCCGAAAAGACAAAATGTGAGTTTGAAAAAGTGACTTTTTCTGAAGTTTCGCTGCAGGATTTACTGCGTAATCTTGAAGAAAAATATCAATTTAATTCTCTTTCGTTTAGTGTAGCCGTAAATCAAAAAATAGTTTCAAAAACTGCAGCTTATAATTTGCAGACAAATGATATTGTGGCTTTGTTACCACCGTTTGCTGGAGGATAATTTATTTTTTATGGACACTTCAAAACGATACAACAGACAAATAATTCTTCCTGAAATTGGAGAAGATGGTCAGAACAAATTACTGAAATCCAGAGTTTTGGTTATTGGTTCAGGAGGCCTTGGTGCTGCCGTTTTGCCTTATTTAGCTGGGGCAGGAGTGGGCGAAATAGGAATTGTTGATGATGATGTAATTGAAATTTCAAATCTTCATCGTCAGGTGATTTATAAAAGTGATGCCGTTGGAAAATCAAAAGCTGAAGAAGCCGCTTTGATGATTTCAGAATTAAATCCTTTAGTTATAGTAAAAGCCTTTTCTGAGAAGTTGTCCGGAAGTAATGCCATCTTATTGTTTGAAAAATACGATATTGTTGTTGATGCAACAGATAATATTTCGATTAAATATTTAATAAACGATGCTTGTCTGGTTACCAATAAACCAATGGTTTACGGATCTATTTTTAGGTTTCAGGGACAGGTTTCGGTTTTTAATTACCAAAACGGACCAACATACAGATGTTTGTATCCGGATGAAAACAATAATGCATTAAATTGTGAAGAAGCAGGAGTAATTGGAGTTTCGGTTGGAATTATTGGAATGTTTCAGGCAAATGAAGTTTTAAAAATGATTCTCGGAATTGGAACAGTTTTAAGTGGGAAAATATTAGTTTATAATATTTTGAACAACGAACAGCAAAAGTATGATTTTGAGAAAAGTAATTTTCCACAAATAACCAGAGAAGCATTCGATCAAAAATATAATAAAACAGCAGTCGAAGAAATAAGTTTTGAATCGATTTTGGATCAAACTAATAACGATAAGGTTCTATTTCTGGATGTTAGAAACAGTGATGAACTGCCAAAAATCAGTTTAAAAAATCAGATTCAGATCCCGTTGATGAATTTAGAAAAGGAAGTTGAAAAACTTAATAAAAACCAAACGGTTTATATTTTCTGTCAATCTGGAATTAGAAGTAAAATTGCCGTGGACTTGCTGCAGAAACAGGATTTTAAAAATATAAAAAGTATTGCTGGAGGCGCTTTGGCAATGAAACAATTATTAAAAGAAAAAACGGCTATTTAAATTTAATACTATGAAAAAAATATTATTTGGATTTTTTTCGTTCTTGTTTTTTACTCAGTTTATGTTTTCTCAAAATCAAGTTGATGCTACTGGTGAAACAGAAATTTATCAAGCTTATGATAAAGCAGATAAAGAATTGAATGTAGTTTACAATCAGTTAAAAAAGAAGTTAGGAACAAAAGATCAGGCAGCGTTAGTTGTTTCTCAAAAAGACTGGATAAAGTTTAGGGATTCAAATTGTAAATTTAAATCCTATCCGGAAGGTTATGGAGGTGTTATAGCAAACAAAATGTACGCAGATTGTAGAATGCAAATTACAATTAGCAGAACAAAAGAATTAAAAAGTTTAATTAGCGGTTTTTGAGATTAAAGTAACAGTTAATTTTTTCAGATTGTTTTAGGGAAAATCTGCGTAAAACTTTAAACATAAACTCTAAAAAAAATAAAAATGAGTAAAAATGTATTTGTACAAGGACCAATTGCTCCTGAATTTATAGCCGAATCGATTGCAAAACACCAATCAAAGCATACGATTGGGGCGCACAATATTTTTTTAGGACAAGTTCGTGCCGATGTTATTCATGATAATACTGTTGTAGCGATTGATTATTCGGCATATACAGATATGGCGAACGAGGCTTTACATGCGATTCGTGAAAAAGCTTTTGCCAAATTCGATTTGACCTGTATGCACATTTACCACAGTTTGGGCGTTGTAAAAGCAGGCGAAATTTGTTTGTTTGTTTTTGTTTCGGCAACGCGTCGCAAACAGGTTTATGAAGCCACCGAAGCAATCGTAAACTGGATTAAAACTGATGTACCGATTTTTGGCAAAGAAATGTTTGAAAATGATACATTCACTTGGAAACAAAATACCTAATAAATAAAAATGGTAGATATTACGCATAAAATAAGCACATTAAGAGTAGCAACAGCAACCGCGATTGTAAAAGTCAGCAGACAGGAAACTATTGATGCTGTGGTGAATAATTTAGTTCCAAAGGGAAATGTGTTCGAAATGGCAAAAACGGCCGGATTATTTGCTGTAAAAAACACGCACTTGTCCATTCCGGATTGTCATCCGCTTCCTATTGAATTTACTTCGGTAGAATACAAAATTGAAGGTTTGGATATTCATATTATCTTCAACGTAAAAACGGTTTACAAAACCGGAGTTGAGGTTGAGGCCATGCATGGCGCATCGATTGTGGCACTTACGATGTATGATATGCTGAAACCAATCGATAAAGAAATCGAAATTTCGACTATTAAATTAATTAATAAAGAAGGAGGGAAATCTTCTTTTAAAAATAAATTTCCGAATGCGATAAAAGCGGCAGTTTTTGTCTGTTCAGATTCGATTTTTGCCGGAGATAAAGAAGATCGTTCGGGAAAAATTATTGTAGAAAAATTAAATTCATACGGAGTTGAAACCGCTCATTACGAAATTATTCCGGATGAACTGGATGTCATTCAGGAAAAAACAAAAGCTTTTGCAAAAGAACATCAGCTGGTAATTTTTACCGGCGGAACCGGATTGTCGCCGAGAGATGTAACTCCCGAAGCTTTGGCCCCCATATTAGAAAGCAGAATTCCAGGAATTGAAGAAGCGATTCGCGATTACGGACAGCAGAGAATGCCGTATGCAATGTTATCCAGAACGGTAGCCGGAACTTTGGGAAAAAGTTTAGTATTGGGATTGCCGGGTTCAACAAACGGAGCGAGAGAATCTATGGATGCGGTTTTTCCGCATGTAATGCATGTCTTTCATATTTTAAAAGGAAAAAATCATGACAGCCTCTAACACTATTTTAACGGATGTTTTTGGGCGCAGACACAATTATCTGCGCATTTCTTTGCTGGAAAAATGCAATTTGCGTTGTACATACTGCATGCCGGCTGACGGAATTGCGCTTTCTCCTAAAGCCAGTTTAATGACGGCCGATGAGATTTTTGCTATAGCCCAGACTTTTGTACAAAATGGTGTTGACAAAATTCGATTAACAGGAGGAGAACCCCTTTTAAGAAAAGATTTTCCGGATATAATTACCAAATTAGCTTCTCTTGACATTTCACTTTCCATAACAACAAATGGAATTTTAATCGACCGTCATATTGATGTTTTAAAACAATATAAAGTCAAAAAAATCAATTTGAGTTTAGATACTTTAATTGCGTCTAAATTTCACTCTATAACGCTTAGAAATCAGTTTGAAAAGGTTGTGGATAATTTGCATTTACTTTTAAATCATGATTTTCAGGTAAAGGTAAATGTAGTTTTGATGAAAGGATTTAATGATAACGAAATTGTAGATTTTGTCAAATTAACCCAGTTTCTCCCTATCTCCGTGCGTTTTATTGAATTTATGCCCTTTGCCGGAAACCAATGGGATAGAAGCAAAATGGTATCGCAAAATGAAATTTTGTCACTGGTTGAAAATACTTTTTCAGCAAATGAAATTCAAAAACTTGAAGATGAAAAAAACTTCACAGCACGAACCTATCAAATAAAAGGTTTTCAGGGGAACTTCGGAATTATAAGTTCTATTACGAATCCATTTTGTGACAGCTGCAACCGAATTCGTTTAACAGCCGATGGAAAAGTAAAAAATTGCCTGTTCTCTAATTCTGAAACCGATCTTTTAACGCCTTTTAGAAATGGCGAATCGATCACAAATTTGATTTCTGAATCGATCCAGAAGAAAAAGAAAGTTCGAGCCGGAATGGTAACAATTGATGAAATGAACGATCCTGCAAAACATTTTGATAATCGCAGTATGATTGCAATTGGAGGGTAGAGTTGTGGGTTATGCTTAATATCTTTTATTTGTAAATCTAGTTAAGCTGCTAACTGGCAGATACAACTTGACAGGCTGAGCGTCGTCGAAGCCCTGTGCAGAGTGTTTCATTGCGAGGCATAAAAAAAGGCTCAACTTTTTCAAGTTAAACCTTCTTTGTAATTATTTTTTCTTTTTAGCTTTTGCCTTTTTTTGAGACTTTGCTTTCTTTTTTGCAATTTTTTTAGCTTTAGCTTTTTCCTTAGCTTTTTTAGCTTTTTCTTTTTTCTTGGCTGCAGCTTTTTGTTTTGCCTTTTTAGCTTTTTCTTTCTTTTTGTCTTTTTTAGCTTTCTCTTTTTTCTTAGCTAATTTCTTTTTCTCTTTTTCCTTTTCCTTGTCTTTCAATTTTTTCGCTTTTTTATCAGATTTATTTTTAGCAGTTTCTACCGTTGCAGCTGCTTCTTTTGTGCTCTCTTCTTTTGATTCTGTAACAGCTGTTTTAGTAACAGTCTTTTTCTCCTCTGTTTTAGCGGCAGGTGTAAGTACTTTTTTTGCTGGTGCTTTTCTTACTGCAGGTTTTGGAGTAGTTGTTGCAGCTGTTTTTATAACAGCTTTAGCAGGCGTTTTTGTTGTTGTCGCTGCTGTTTTTACAACAGAAGCAGCTGGGGCTTTTGTTGCTGTTGAAGCAGCTGGTTTTGCCGTCGCAGCTGGTTTTGCAGCTGTTGCTGTTTTAGCTGGCGCAGCTTTACGAACAGGCGCTTTTTTAACAGGTGTATTTTCAGCTTTTGCAGTTTCTGGAGCAGGCTGAACAGCTTCAGGTTTTGGTGAATCAATTTTCTCAGGGGTTGTCTCTTCGGTCTTGTTTTCCATATTAAATGAGCTTTTAGATGAGGATAATTAGTAACAATGTAACTAAATTGTTAATTTACAGTTAAGTAAAGATAACTATAAAACAAGTCTCCCAATGTTAAGTTTTTCTTTAAAAATTAACATTAACGCATTGATATTTAATTGTTTGGTTTTTTATTGAAAAACAAAAAATAAAATCTCTTAACAATTCTACATGAAAAAATAGAGGAAATTGCTGTATATAAAAGTGAATTGTGAAAGTAACTTTTCAAAGTGAAAGTAAAAGTTAGAAGTAAAAATATATTTCAATTATAGAAATTTATTTTGAAAACGATTGCTCCAGCCCAGATTGGAGCAGCATCCTTTTGAGCCGTTTCCGACTTCGGTAATGGCTCAAAAGATATAGCATAAAGCTGGAATATGCTTCTAATTTTTTTAAAATATTTAGAAGTTGTTAATTTTCTGCAATTTCCAGAATTCTAAAATTACTTTTGGGAGCTTCACATAAGGAACAACAGTAATTTTCGCCTAAATCAGTAAATAAAATACCTTTTGGAATACCCTGACTTTCATCTCCGTATTCGGGTTTATAAAGCGTTAAACATTCTTGGCATTGATAAACATCTAATTGTGGTTTTTCTTTCTTTTGCTGATTTTCGATGGTTTCCGGAATTGAATTTCCAAGCTCATCAAAATATTTCCGGCTTAATTCAATTAGAATTGTGGGTAACTCAAGTTTGTCAATGTCTTGCGAATGCACGATATATTCTCGCGTATTCGGGTCGAAATTCTTTGCAAACAAAACATTATAAGTATCGCGAATTTTAATTGATTCCAGGGCTGGAGGGAGTTCGTTCTTTTCAACAACAATTGATGTGAAATAATGACCATCGCGATTGTATTCAGATAGGCCGAAAGTTAACCCATAGGTACTGATGTCAAATTGATCTAGTGTTCGAACCAAAAATGTTTTGAGGTTCAGGGCCCATTCCATCGCAACCGGTAAATGCCAGTTTAGTTCTAATAAAGAATGACGAACATTGATTCCTCTTTTTCCAAGAAATTTTTCCCATTCTAGTTTTCGGTCTTTTGGAATACCTTTTATGATAAAAGATTTCCATGGTGTGATACAGATTTTCCCTATTTTGCAGTCTAAACATAAATCGCACATTTCTTTTAGGAAATCGAGATTGTAAAGGTTATTTCGCCAATATAAGCCAAGCCAGTATTGATCGATTCCCATCCTGTTCATTCCTTCATAATACGGAAACGGATAAAATGGAATATTTAAAGGTTTGTCAATGGTTCTGTTATTGGTGTCTAAAGCTTCGCTCACGAGGGTAAATATCAAATCAATACCAATAGATTCTTCGGCAGTAATACGTTCTATTTCGTAATAAAATTTGGCAATATCCCAGCTGTAAATCAAAACAGGATATACTTCCATACGTTCCCATTTTGGCAGTCGAATGTACAAATACCAATAATCTTCATGTTCAGAAGCGATAAAATTTAAATGTCCGGTAAATAACGGAACTAATTGTTGTTTGGGGTCGTTTATATTGACTTTGAGTTTTGGCTGTTCTTTAAAAAGTTCTAAAATATAGAGGAATTTATTTCCTGTAAGCCAATTGGTATTTCTAAAGATATCTGTAGAAACATACGATGAAACAATATTATTACCGCTTTTTTGATCAGGATAAACGAAATGATGTTTGCCTAAAGCGTTTTTATCCATAGATTTAAAACCTTTTGGAAAAATAATATCCTGTCTGGAACCAAATGAAATCGAATCCAGACCCTGATCCATCGCCATATTGACAACTTCTCTTAATTCTCCCGGCGAAATTACGCCTCCCTTTATTATTAATCTTGTTAGTTCCATTTTTTCTTTGTTTCAAGTTTCAGGTTTCAAGTTTCAAGTTTCAGGTTTTTTCTAAAGTTTGTCAGTCTGAGCGAAGTAGAAGCCCTTACAGTTAACTCTTCGACTTTGCTCAGGGTGAGACTTTTTTTTCATATTTCAAGTTCTGTTTGATACGGTTAACTTAAACTTGAAGCAAAGAAAACCTGAAACATTATTTTTAAACTTTACATTTCGCCAATATCTCCTTCACTTCGGTTTTACAGCTGCCACATCCCAAACCCGCTCCGGTGTTTTTGCATAAATCGGTAAAATCATTGATCCCGCTTTTAATTGTTTCTTCAATATTTCCGGCTCCAACCTGACTGCAGGAACAAACTAATTTTCCTAAAACAGGTTTTGCACTGGAACTGCCGCGAAGCAATAAATTTCTTTTATCTGATAATTCGATTTTACTTTCGATCATCGTTTTGAATTCGGCAAATTCGTTTTTATCTCCCATTAAAATGGCACCAACAAGCAGGTCATCTTTAACAATACATTTTTTGTAATAGCGTTTTTTTAAATCAGAAAACACGATTTCTTCAAACGAATCGTCATTTTCTGGAATTTCGATATCGCCAATACTGCATAAATTCAAATCTTCGAGTTTTAAAATATTCATTAAAACCGAACCTTTATAATAACTGCTGATATCGCCCGCTAAAAAGTTAGCTAAAATATCTGCCTGTTCTTCGGCAGCAGATGTGATCCCGAATAACTTATTGTTGAATTCAGCTATTTCTCCAATCGCAAAAATGTCCGGATTTGAGGTTTGTAAATACTGATTTACTTTCACGCCCCGTCCGCAGGAGAGACCGCTTTCTCTGGCAATTTCTATATTTGGAATCGTTCCTATGGTATAAACAATTGCATTTGCAGTTATGATACGACCGCTTTTTAAAGCAATTTCAATTTCGTTTGGATTATCGGTTTCAAAAACGGTGCTGACTTCATTATCAAAATAAATTTGAATATCACGAAGCTGTACTTCTTCAGCCAGTAATTTACTTGAAATTAAATCCAGCTGCCTTTCCATTAAGCGTGATGCTCTCTGGATTATAGTTGTTTTTACCTTTTTATGTTTTAAAGCTGCGGCCAATTCTAAGCCTAATAAGCCGCCGCCAATAATAACAACATGCTGTTCTTCCGGAGGAAGATTGGTGCTGTCCAGATGTTCTTTTAAACGGTCAGCATCTTCTTTGCGTCTTACGGTAAATCGGCCGGGAAGATGCAGTTGTGCATTTTCAGGTATAAAAGGCCTGCTTCCGGTGGCTAGAATTAATGAATCGAAAGTATGCATTTCGCCCAAGCTGTCTTTTATGATTTTATTGGCCGGATCTATTTTATCAATAGCGACACCAGCTTTCATGGTTATGTTAAGCTTGTTTAAAGCTTCGCCGTTTTTTACTTTTAAAAGTTGTTCCCAGCTGAATTCGCCAGTCATATATTCCGGTAGTAAAACGCGATTGTAAAACGGGTTTATTTCATTAGAGAAAACAATAATTTCATCTGTTGTGTTGAATTCGCGATAATTTTGAATGAATCGAAAAGAAGCCGCACCAGCCCCCACAATCGCAATTTTCTGAAATGGTTTTACATATTTAGTAATGGCAACCGTGGTGAATTTAAAATCAGGCTCTTTTGAAACAGGGTCAACAATTGTATTCGTTAAATTATTGGTTCTGTTTAAGTCATTTTCAAGTTGTTTACCCCAATGCATTGGCAGGAAAACAACTTTTTCTTTTATAGAATCTGTTACTTTTGCCTTTACGCGAACTTCACCATTCTTACTCGACACAATAACAATATCACCGTTTTTAATGTTGTTTTTAAAAGCGTCTATCGGATTTATTTCTAAAACCGGACTTGGTGTATGTGTCATTAATCTCGATACTTTTCCGGTTTTGGTCATCGTATGCCATTGGTCGCGAACCCTTCCGGTTGTGAGAATAAACGGAAATTGCGGTGTTGGTTGTTCTGATGTATTTTCAATTGCTGCTGGTAAGTTGAAAATGGCTTTTTGCGATGGTGTGTAGAATTTTTTATCTGTAAACAACCGCGGAGTACCCGGATGTCCGTAGTCAGGAACCGGCCATTGAAAAGTGCCTTCAGTTTTTAAACGATGGTAATTTAGAAATGAAATATCAATGTTTGTACCTTTGGTAAGCGCACAATGCTCTTTATAAATTTCCTCGGCATTATTGAAATCGAAACCATTAAAATTCATTTTTTTTGCAAAACGAATTAATATTTCAATATCCGGAAGTGCTTCACCCGGCGCATTTATCCCTTTTGGAAGATATGAAATACGTCGTTCTGAATTGGTCATTGTTCCTTCTTTTTCTAACCATCCGGCTGCGGGCAGAAGTAAATCGGCATATTTAGCCGTATCAGCATTATGTGAAATATCCTGAACTACAACGAACTTAGCATTTTGAAGTGCTTTTTCAATTCTTCTTGAATCGGGTAAACTCACCAGAGGATTCGTGCAGATAATCCAGACAGCTTTCATTTTTCCAGATTCCAGAGCATCAAACATTTCGGTTGCCGTCAAGCCCGGTTTGTCTGAAATTTCATCGACACCCCAAAAATCAGCCACTTCTTTGCGATGTACAGGATTTGCGATGTCTTTATGGGCAGCTAAAAGTGTAGCCATACCACCGACTTCGCGTCCGCCCATTGCATTGGGCTGGCCGGTTAAGGAGAAAGGACCCGAACCAGGTTTCCCTATTTGCCCGGTTAATAAAGATAAATTCAGCAGTGCCGTATTTTTATCGACTCCAACTGCACTTTGGTTTAAACCCATAGCCCAAAACGAAAGAAAACCTTTTGCTTTTCCGATAGTGTCAGCGGCAAGTTTAATATCGTTTACCGGAATACCACACAATTTAGAGGCTTTTTCAAGCGAAGTGCTTAAAACTAAATCTTTGTATTGTTTGAAATTCTCAGCATTGTTTTTAACGAAATCATGATCTACGTATCCTTTTTCTATAATACGTTTGGCAATTGCATGATATAAAATGATGTCTGATCCGGGAATAATCTGCAAGTGCAAATCGGCGAAAGCAGCTGTGTCTGTTCGTCTAGGATCGATTACAATAATTTTTGTTTTTGGATTTTTTTCTTTGTGTTTTTCTATTCTTCTAAATAAAATAGGGTGGCACCAAGCCGGATTTGCACCTGTAATTAAAAAGGTATCTGCCAATTCAATATCATCATAAGCGATTGGGACAGAGTCTTCTCCAAAGGTTTTTTTATACCCCACCACGGCAGAACTCATGCAGAGACGAGAATTAGTGTCTATATTATTGGTTTTTAAAAATCCTTTTACCAATTTGTTTACCAGATAATATTCTTCTGTTAAGCATTGACCTGAAATATAGAATCCTACACTGTCTGGCCCATGTTTTTTTATGATGGATGAAAAGACAGCAGCGGCGCGATCGAGTGCTGTATCCCAGCTTACACGTTCCAGAGGATAGGATTTACTGCCGCGCATTTCCGGGTATAAAATCCTATCAGAAGTATCGTTGACTACATAATGCAGATTCATTCCTTTCGAACACAACATCCCTCTGTTTACAGGATGATCTTTGTCGCCTTCTACCATAACGCCGTTTTTAGCATCGTTGGTGACAATTATTCCACAGCCAACGCCACAATAGGAACAGGTAGTTTTGATCTTGGTACTTTGCATTACAGTTCTGTTTTGGATACTATTTTATTAAGTCAGATTGATTTTAGATAAATCACTTATACAAAAATAAGTATTTTTACGTATTAATACTTATTTTTAGAATTTATTTTTTACTTTTGATGGAAATAAATGAGGAACAACAAATTAGATTTTAATCTGGTATAAAAATAGAACTCATGAAAGAAGGACAAGCAAGTTGCTATTCTTGTGTTAATGAAAATTGTTTTATCAATAAGCATTTACATTTAGAGAAAATGGCGCAGTATGTTTCTAAAAAGCAAAGTGTTGCGTGCAAAAAATCTGGACAGTTTATTACTGAAGGCGCAGCTATGCAAGGACTTTATTTTATATGCAGCGGTAAAGTCAAAACAGTTAAAACGGGAATAAACGGGCGGGAGCAAATTGTACGCCTCACAAAAAACGGAGATATTATTGGTTTTCGCGGATTTGGAACTGGAAGAAAATACTTAATTGGTGCTTATGCTTTAGAAGATACTCTTTTGTGTCATTTCAGCAACGAAACCATGTTAAATCTATTACAGCACATTCCTGAATTTACATATAATTTAATGTTGTTTTATGCCGATGAATTAAATAAAAGCGAGAATAATATCCGTAAGATTGCTCATATGAATGTTCGTGAACGTGTGGTTGATTTACTGCTCTATATTCATCGCAAATTTGGCCAAATCAATGGTTTAATTGATATCGAACTTTCGCGAAAAGAAATTGCTGATTTTGCAGGAACAACCGAGGAACAAGCCATTCGAGTAATTTCCAGTCTGAAAAAGGAAGTGCTGATTAAAACATCAGGAAAAAGAATTGGGATTTTGAATATTTCAGAATTAAGGTCTGAAATTATGGAGCATAAATATATAATAAGTTAATTCTTTACGTAGTAATACGTATTGTTTTTGCAGAGACGCAACACAGTGCGTCTCCACGTCGATTTTAATTTATTTTTTTCTGCCAATAAATCGAATTACAGAACCTTTTCCGTTATGGAATAAACCTTCGTTCAACTCAATTTCTTTTTCTTCTAATTCGATTATTTCATAATCAGCGAAATCGGCTTTTATTTCTTCTGTCGAAAATAAGGATTCAATATCTTTTGGTCCTCCTACTTTTTCGTTTACGGCAAGATATTCTAAATGTTTTTTGCTGAAAGCTTCAAAAATAATAATACCATTTTTGTTCAATAAGGTATCAAGCTGTTTATGAATAACCGATTTAATTTCTGCCGGAAAATGAGCATAAATTAAAGCAATTGCATCAAATTGTTTTTCCTGGAAATTTAATGTTTCTAATTCTCCCACTTTATAATCAATCGATACATTATTGTTTTCAGCAAGTTTAATAGCTTTGTTTTTTCCTTCTTCGCTAATATCAAATGCAGAAACTTTCCATCCTGATTTTGCAGCAAACACGGCATTTCGACCTTCTCCTTCAGCAGGAAAAAGAATTTTGCCGGGACTTAGTTTTTGTAGTTGTTCTTTTAAATAATTGTTAGGTGCTGTGCCGTAAGCAAATTCTTCACTGCTGTAGCGGTCGTCCCATCTCTTGGTCCAGTTGTTCATGTTTATATATTGAATTTAATTATTAAAGGTTTGTGGTCACTCAGATTGGTCCAATCTTGGTAATTTCCTATTTCAACACTTTCCAGAGTTTCTATGAAATCATTGGAGGCAAAACAGTAATCAAGATGATACGGTCTATTTTCGTGTCGGTAAAGATATAAAGTTGGATGTTCTTCTTTACCTTGTATTTGATTGAAATATTTATGATACGTACTGAAAATGTTTTTTTCTCCTAATTTGTTCACGACTGTTGTATGATTTCCTTCCCGTCGTGGTTTGTCCCAAATAGTGTTACTGTTAAAATCGCCGGCTAAAATGGTTTTGTTCTCCTTGATAAGATCGTTATAATAATTAATCGCTTTCCAAACCTGTGTTACATACTGTCCGTCTTTGTCTTTCGGATTATTGGCCCAAACTGCAAATAAAGTAAAATCAATTTTCCCTCCAGTTACGGCTATTGGAAGGATATTTTTAAAAGTTGGGTTATGGCAGTCAAGGAGTTGAAATCGATAATCGCTATAGGAGAAAACGGCAAGTCCTTTGTGCGGATTTGTACCATACCAGAGGATTTGTTTTGGCAGCTGTATTTCGTCCGGAAACTTTAGCTTATCAGGATTCTCACACTCAGAAATAATGACAATATCAGGATGATGAGCTAAAATAAACTCAGCTTTTTTTCTGAAAGCCATGTTGCAATTCCAAGCTATGATTTTCATCTGGTATAGTTTCTTTCATAAATAGCGAATTCAAATATACTAAAATTGAGTGCTTCATTTTTTTATAAAAAACAAAAAAGCCCTTTTCCAAAATAGAAAAAGGGCAATTATAAAATTTAAATTTTTAAGTATGTTTTTATTTCTTCCAGCTAAAAATTCTAGGATTTACAGAAATCATTAACCAAGCCCAATTGTTTGCGTGACCTGCATCTCCGTTTTTAATAAATTCTAAAGTTTTAGATCCAAACATTTGAGAATAACCTCCAGTAACTGTTATGTCTTTTTTGAAATTGTAGCCAAAAGTTGCATCAATCTCAGTTCCAAGATACGAATCCATTTTTTCGTTTAGAGGTGTAACAACATCAGCCGCAGATAGGAATACGTGTGGAATTAAAGCAAACTGCCATTTGTTTACATTGTAGTTTAGTTTGATAAAGGCATCTTGTAATCCTACATTGTTTATGTGATTTCCAACATAAAAATAATCCATATAACCATTAAAACCGTGGTTTGTACCAAAGATAGGATTAAATGATTTAATGACTTTACTTCCGTCATTTGAATCTTTTCCAGAAAGGAATTCATATCCTAAACCAGCTTTGAATGATTCAGTGAAGCTGTATCCTAAGTTTGCAGCAGCATTCCAGGCGCTTACCTGCAAATCTGCGCTTTTACCTGTTTGTCCATATATCCATGCATTTGCATCGAACTTTTTGTTTTTATACGTTAAGTAGGTACCAAAAGTTTGTTTGTAATCTACTAATAACTTATCAGCAGTATTTTTGTATTCGTACCCTGTATTTAACAATAACAAGCTTGCTCCTAATTTATCCAAATTAGTGTGATACCAGGCATATTGTAAAGTTTTATAAGAGTTTACAGTATAAGGAGTTTGAAAGGTGTTTTCGGCATCAGAGTTGTAAGCTCCTCCAAGATCTAATTGATTGTTTCCTGAGTGGTAAGAAACCGTCAAGGCGTCATGGCTTTGTCCTTGCTGTGCCCAATCCATTTCTCCCATAATACGCTGGTTGTCATAAGATAGTACCTGACGTCCCATTCTGGCGCTCCATTTTTCAGTAAAATTATATTGTGCCCACGCTTCAAAAACTGCTACTCCATTTTTATCTGCAGTCGCGGTTGGTGAAACATCTCCCCAGGTTCTGGTATTTTGAAAAGTTAATTTTACAGTTAGTTCATCTTGTTTGTAGTTAAAATTTAAACGAGAACGCTGTGAAATTTGTGAAGTTCCTTTTTGACCTTCAGGCAAAAGTGTCTTGTATCCGTTACGATATTCAAAACGTGGTCTTACTTGTAAATTTACATCTAATTCCTGAGCTTGAATTTCAAAACTTAATCCTACTATTAGAATTAAAATTAGCTTAAGTTTTTTCATAATTTGTCATGTTTTTATTTTGCTGTAAAATTATAAGAAAAAGATTTCTTTTTACATGATTATAATCATATTTCTAATAATTTTTTAATCTTATTATAATCTATTGTCTGTCAATTACCTTTGCCAGAACCGGTTGCTTATTGTTCATTATTTTAGTAATGGTGTAATGCATCCAAAATAAACAAACAGCTGAAAATATCAAAATAAAAATCCATGAACTCGACCAGATTCCCGTTGCGGTCAATAAATACCCGAATATTATAGGGCCAAAGAAGCCTCCCAGACCGCCAATCATTCCAACCATGCCGCCAACAACTCCTACTTCTGTAGGGAAGTATTCGGGAATGTGTTTGTAAACTGCAGCTTTTCCAATTCCCCACGAAATTCCAATTAGAATTACTAATACCAGAAATACCCACATATTGGCATCAAACTTAATAACTGTAATTCCCTTTGCTAAAAGTTCTTTTTTCTTTACGGTTTGATTTTGTTCTACTACAACCTGCTGCCACGAAGTGGTGGTTGGAAAAATAGCATTTTCAGTTTGGCTTTCTTTCCTTTGGGCAATATTAAAATTAGTTTCTCCTATTTTAATATTGTCTTTTGCAACAGAGGTGATTGTTCCTTTTTTGGTTGCTAAAACTCCTGGTCCGGCAGTAGTTATTTCCATTTTTGGAACCATTAGTAAAGCGCTCAAAATAACAGAAGAACTTAAAACCCAATACATCACTTTTCTAGCGCCAAATTTATCCGACAAATATCCTCCAAAAGCCCTGATTACACCAGATGGCAGACTGAAAAGGGTTGCAAATAAACCACCCATGACCAAACTGGTTTGGTAAACGTTCATAAAGTTGGGCAAAAGCCATTGAGAATACGCTACAAAACATCCGAATACTAAAAAGTAATAAGCTCCAAAACGCCAAACCCTAGCTGATTTTAAAGAACCAAGCATTTGAGAAACTGTTTTGGTATTGTTTTCTATTTTTTTGTTTTTAGCGAAAATTAAAAAAGCAATACCAATGACAACTAAGGAAACAGCGTAAATTACAGGAAGTATTTTCCAGCCGTTTTGAGGATCGCTGATCGAGAAATGATTTAGCAATGATGGAGCAAGAAAAGTAGTAATTGCAGCACCTGCATTTCCCATTCCAAAGATTCCTAAAGCACGTCCCTGCCATTCTTTTGGGTACCAGATTGAGGTATATCCAATTCCTACGGCAAAACTGGTTCCCACCATTCCGAAGAAAAAACTAAGTAAAGCAAACATAAAAAAACTGTCAGCATAAGGTAGGAGGAATAGTGGTATGGAGCACAGAAGCAATAAAAGAGAAAAAACATATTTACCGCCAAATTTATCTGTTAAGATACCAATTGGCAGGCGCATAATGGATCCTGTTAGAATTGGAATTCCAAGAAGCCAGCCAACCTGAACTACGCTCCAATGGAAAATTCCATTATCAACTAAAAAGGTTACTAAAACCCCGTTTAATGTCCAGCAGGCAAAACACACTGTAAAAGCCAATGTGTTCAAAAATAAAATTTTGTGTGATTGCGATAGTGAGTTCGTATTTTTCATAGTACTTGATTTTTGAGTAAAAATAAGTACTATAACTTAGTTTAAACATGCGAAAACGCAGGTTTTGAAAAATAATTACGTATTTATACGTATTTTTTTTAAATTAAAGAGTATTCTGCAGCTTTGTTAGAAAGTTCCATTAAATTTTTAACTTTCAGTTTTTTCATCAGGTTAAAACGGTGTACTTCGGCAGTTCGTTTACTGATGTCAAGAGCTTCGGCAATTTCTTTATTTCCTTTTCCTGATAATAAAAGAGTAAGGATTTCTTTTTCCCTTTTGGTAATCATCATTTCGTCGGCTAAATTTTGCTTGGGCTCTAATGAATTTAAAGGGCTTGTAAGCTGACTAATTAAGATAGATGAAATATCACCGCTAAAATATTTTCCTCCTGCAGCAACAGTATGTAAAGCTTTTAGGAATTCTTCTTTGCTTGAGCCTTTTAATAAATAACCGTCGGCACCGGCTTTTATGGATTTTAATACATATTCTTCCGATTCGTGCATCGAAAGCATGATGATTTTTACATTATTATTTTCGCTTCTAAGTTTTTCTACTACTTCGATGCCGGTTAAATTTGGCATACGAATATCTACTATAAGTAAATCAGGTTTGCTTTCTGCAACTACTTCAAGGGCATCGGCACCGTCAATTGCTTCGCCTGCAACCTCTATGTTTGCTTCATTTTCGAGTAAAGATTTAATTCCATCTCTTACAAAAACATGATCGTCTGCTAGTACTACACGAATGATATTACTCATAATTTACTTAATTTATTGCTGGATTTTTTACGTATATTCATCTATAACGAAGATGCTAATATACGTACTTTTTTTAAAATTAAATTCCAATATTAGAATTTCTAATGTTGGGAAGCTCAACTTTGTCAAAGTATTAAAGTTTGGTAAAAGTTTTTAAGCTTGATGTTATCTTTTGAAAACGATTGTCCGCGAGAGGGATAGGAGGAAGCTACCGAAGTAGCCCGGATAGCCCGACAGCATCCCGATAAGAGGGCGAATATACACAAAGGAGATCTGGCCCTCTTGGCGGGATGGTGTCTCGCCCAAATAAATTAGATGATTTGTCAATTTGAAAATGAGATAATGATTTTGTCGATTTACTTTGCCTGGGCTTCTCCCAAAGCCGTGGAATCGCTCAGCCTGAGAAGATTGTACAGAACTTTGTCAAGTTTGTTAAGCACACAGTATTTGGATTTTGTGCTCAAGCGATAACGAACAGGTACGCAATTTAAAAATTTGGAATTTCTATTTCAGTATCGGAATATTGAATGTAATTCTCGTTCCTTCACCTGGAATTGAGTTGATGAAAACGCGTCCGTTGATGTATTGAATTCTTTCTTTCATAAACAATAATCCCATTCCGGATTCGCTGTTACGTTTTTTATCTACAGATGCAATGTCAAAACCCTTGCCGTTATCATCGATAATAATGCTTAGTAAAGTTTCACTGTGTGAAAGCTGTACAATAATATGCGATGATTCAGCATACTTTATGGCGTTGTTGATGGCTTCCTGCGTTAGACGATAAATATTGATTTCAATTAAAGAGTCTAAACGCTTTTCAAAATCAGTTTTATTGTAAAAAAGGATTTCTTTTCCTGTTAGTTTTGAGAGTTCCTGTGTTAGTTTTGCCAAAGAAGAAACGATTCCGTGATCGCTTAATTCCGGAGGCATTAAATTAAAAGTTGCTGTACGAACGCCTTTTATAATATCGAGGGATAATTTTTTAAGATATTCGATTTTTTGCGCCGCTTTTTCTTTGTCGTCAAGATTGATGCTTTCAAGGCTAAACTTCAAGCCAGTAAGCATTTGTCCAATTCCGTCGTGAATTTCTTTTGCAATTCGGTTTTGTTCGTTCTCTTGATTTTCGACAATTTTGCTTGAAATAATTTTTTGCTGATTGATTTTCTCTGTGATGTTTTCGAGGTTCAAACGCTCTACTTCGCGCTGTGCTTTTTTACGTTCGGTAATGTTGAAACAAACGATTAAAAGTTCAAGTTCGTCTTTTTTTATTGTAACCGGAACCATTGACAAATCGAGCCAAATGGTTTGATCTTCTTTGTTTAAAATTTTAATTTCGCCCTGCCAGCCGCTTCTTTGTTTTTCAAAAATAAGCCGGTCAATATTGATTTGCTCTTTTTCATCTATCGTTAAGACTTCAGAGAATTTTTTATTTGATGAAAACTTAGTGTAATTTAAAAGTTTAGCAAATTTTTCTCCGATATGTATAATAGAACCATCTGGCGCAATACGGCAATAAAGCAGCGTGTTTTCCATTGCGTAGTTGAGCGATTTTAATTCTTTAACCGAGTTTTCCTTAATTTCGCTGATGATCTCCGTATCATATGCCAGTTTTAAAGCTTTCTTTTCTGAAGATAAAAGTTTGGCAATTAATCTTTCGATTTTCTTATTTGTGGGTTTAAAAATAAAGAAGAATTCTAAAAGCAGGACTAAAAGAGTAAAACCAAAGATCCAATATTCTATTTTTCGCTGCTCTGTTACTTTTTCATGCGCTTCGAGATCGTATTGTGTAACAATCTGATTCATTTTTGAAAGGAAAAGACCTTCGTTTTCTAAAATAACCTGAACCAGTTTTTGATTTTCTGAGGAATGTTTTTTCTCTTTTAAATTCAATAAAAAAGAATGGGTTGTTTGGGCAATTTTATTGAAAATAGGATTGATTTCAAGATATAATTTACGAAGTGTCTCTGATTTTTCTTTTGGAAAAGCCAGGCTGTCGCTGCCGTTTTCGAGTGCATTTTGATTTTTTTTCCAAAGCAATAAAACGCTTTGCAAATGCGAAATCTGCTCAGAAGAAGTGCTATCAGATACATAATGAAGAATTAAAACTTCTTTCACAATTTTCTGGCTCAGCATTCTTTGTTTTCCGGAGAAGTTGATGATTTTAGAATCGCTTAACTGCTGGTTCAGATTGTACTGCACTAAAATCTGACTGATAATTATAGTTAAAGCAATAGTAAGAAGCGCAAAAAAATACAGACGGCGTAAGTTTTTGAAAGTGATTTTTTCTTCTTCCTGATTGCTTTTCTTCATAAAATAAGTTTACAATCCTAAAGAGGCTTTTATAAGATTGAGGTTTTCTTCAGAATAATTGATTTTTAAGGCTGCCTCATGTCCTTTCTCAGACATTTTATCCCAGGTTTTTTTAATGATGTTTTTTAGCTTTTCTTCATCGTGTTTATGTACAAATGGATCTAAATAATAGTCTAGAAACACTAAACAGATAACATCTTCCAGTAATTGAGTTTCGGCATCTTTTTTAAGCAGTTTTTTTTCGATTAAAAACGAAACACGATCTATAAAAGTTTGGTCGTAACCATCTTTTTCCAAAATTTCAGCGGTAGTTTTGGCGTGAAATTTTTTAAGCTCTTCTCTCCATTTCAAGTATCCTACACGATCCATTGGATAGGATTCACGGGCAACTTTCCATCTGCAGATGTGCTGCGCTTTTGAGGCAATCTGGATTTCTTCAGATGCATTTGGTTCGAACTCCATTAGTCTTTGGTACATCCTGTTGGAATACAATAATTCTTTTGGGTATTCTGTATTTTGATCGATTTCAATGTTGGGATCTTGTGCATTTTCAGCATCAATCCACTCGCTTGCTTTTTGAAAAGGTGTAGTCATTGTTTGGTTTGATAATAGATTTCAAAGATACGGAATTAGTAAATATGTGAGATGTGAAATGTGAAATGTGAGATGTGAAATGTGATTACTAAAAAAACATTCTCATTTTTCACTTTTTACTAATCACATCTCACATTTCACATTTTTTTTAATCTACAAAACCAACAAATACTTCATTCTCTACAACCTTAATCGGATAGGTTGCAATTTTAAAGTCGTCTCCGTTTAAATTAGATCCATCAATAAGTGAAAATGTTTTCTTGTGCATTGGACAAGCAATTTTTGGAATATCATCTGATGATCCTGTCATTCCTCTTGAAAGTACCATTTCCATTTTGTGCGGGCAGGCGTTTTGGCAGGCATACCATTCATTACGGCGAGCAAAATTAAAAATAGCAATCTGCTTGTTTTTATATTTGATGCAGCCGCCTCGATTGGTTGGAAAATCTTCTACTTTACCCGCTTTAAACCAAATTGTTGCATCGCTTGCATGAACTGTTTCGTATTGATTTAAGATTTCTTCCATGGTATTAAATTTTTGTTCCTGTTTCTTAGCCCTCTTTTTACAATCAAGAGAGTTTGATGGCGCAGTAAAAAAGAGGGTAAGAAGGACAGCAAACGTTTATGATATTTTTTTTCTTTTTTTGGAGCTGATTTTTTAATTAAAAATTAAAAACCTTTTGAACTGCAATTTTTTTACAGCTTTGCTATGTTTGTTAATGCAAGTGATGCGCCTTTATGCATTCCTATGAGCTATTTTTCTATGTGTTTGAAAATTATTTATAAAACTAAGACCATGCTTTTGGTGCTTTTTGATCTCTTAACGGAACAAAAACCGCATTTTCATCTTTTTCATCTGAGTTTACAAAGTGATTGAAACGTTTTAGTAATCTTGGTTTTTCCAGAACTTGTTTCCATTCGCATTCAAAAGTGTTTACCAAAGTCTGCATTTCGGCTTCAAGGGTTTCGCAGATTCCTAAACTATCTTCGATAATGACTTCTTTTAAATAATCTAAACCTCCATCTAGTTTTTCTAACCATGTTGAAGTTCGAATCAGCGGACCAGCAGTTCTTATGTAATACATTAAGAATCTGTCCATGTATTTTATCACGGTTTCCTTATCAATTTTTTCTGCTAATAAAACGGCATGTTTAGGGTTGGCACCCCCATTTCCGGCGATGTATAAATTCCATCCGCCTTCAACAGCAATTAGTCCAAAATCTTTTCCGCGGGCTTCTGCACATTCGCGGATGCAAGCCGAAACACCTCCTTTTAGTTTATGAGGAGAACGGATTCCTTTGTATCTGTTTTCTAGTTCGATGGCAAATCCGGCGCTGTCGTCCATTCCGTAACGGCACCAGGCGTTTCCAACACAGCTTTTTACGGCACGAAGTGATTTTCCGTACGCATGGCCGCTTTCAAAGCCATTGTCGATTAAGATTTTCCAGATTTTTGGTAAATCACTTAAATGAGCTCCGAATAAATCAACTCTTTGAGCTCCCGTGATTTTGGTGTATAAATCAAATTGTTTGGCTACTTCGCCAATAACGATTAATTTCTCAGCTGTAATTTCACCTCCGGCAACTCTTGGAACAACAGAATAAGTCCCGTTTCGTTGAATATTTGCCAAAAATATGTCATTTGTATCTTGAGTGGTAACGTGTTTGTTTGCAGTATCATTATAAATGCTGGAGAAAATAGAAGCTACAACCGGTTTGCATACTTCGCAGCCATCGCCTTTTCCGTGATGATCCAGAACATCATAAAAATTCTCATATTTATTGATTTTTACCAAGTCGAATAATTCCTGACGCGTATAACTAAAATGCTCACAAATTACTTCTTTTACTTCTTTTCCAAGCGATTTTTGAGTGGCTTTTACCAAATCTGAAACCATTGGTTTACAGCCGCCACATCCGGAAGTGGCTTTGGTATGTTTTACAACATCAGAGAAATTGGAACAAGTTTCGTCTAAAAGAGAACAGCAAATAGCACCTTTTGTAACGTTTTCGCAAGAACAAATTACAGCTGTGTCTGGTAAATCCATTACGCTTCCTAAACTTGAACCTTCAGAGCCGTCACGAGAACCTAAAATCAAATCTTCAGGATTTTTTGGTAATGCCATCGCATTGCTGTAAATCTGAAAAAGTGAATTATAATCGCTCGAATCTCCAACCAAAATCCCTCCCAATAAGTTTTTAGAATCTTTAGTTACGTTAATTCTTTTGTAGATACCACTTAATTTATTTTCATAAATAATCGCGGTCACATTATCATTTTCAATAAAAGGATCACCAAAACTCGCAACTTCAACACCAATCAATTTCAATTGTGTCGACATATCGATGGTTTCTCTCATGGTTTTGGAACCATTTAAGATTTGCTCGGCAGCAACATCTGCCATTTCGTAACCTGGAGCAACAAGTCCGTAAATGTTTTGATTATAAAGTGCCGCTTCGCCAATCGCATAGATAGAAGGATCAGATGTCTGCATTTGATTGTTTACCACAATACCGCCTCTTAAGCCAACTTCCAGTCCTGAAACCCTTGCGAGTTCGTCGCGTGGTTTGATTCCGGCAGAAATAACCAGCATGTCTACTTTTAACAATTCGTCATCGGCAAACATCATTCCGGTGATGCATTCTTTTCCATCAATATATTGGGTTGCTTTATTAAGGTGAATACCAATATTTAATTCTTCAATTTTAGATTGCAGCATATCACTTGCGCCTTTGTCTAATTGTCTGGGCATTAGTCTGGGTGCAAATTCAACCACGTGTGGATTCAATCCTAAATCCCTAACTGCTTTTGCAGCTTCAAGACCTAATAAACCGCCTCCTAAAACTGCCGCTTCGGTGGCACCTTTTATTTTTATTTTTTTGGCGTAGGCCATAATGGCATCCAGATCTTCGATGGTTCTGTACACAAAAACACCTTCTTTTTCAACTCCGTCAATTGGAGGGACAAATGCAGATGAACCTGTTGCAAGAACTAAGTAATCATACGTATGTGTTTTTTCTAAATGTGTATGTATCGTTTTTTCTACACGATTTATGTCTGTAATTAATTCTGATGTGTTAAGAGTAATGTTGTTTTCTGCATACCATTCGGTTGTCGAGAGTGATAAATCGTCTGCAGTTTTCCCTCCAAAGTATTCACTTAAGTGAACACGATCGTAAGCTCGTCTTGGTTCTTCACCAAAAACGGTAATTTGATACTTCTCTTGTCCTGATTTTGCAATGAATTTTTCGCAAAATTTATAGCCAACCATGCCGTTTCCAACTACAATTACTCTAATCATGATTTCTTTAATTAAGTATTACTACGCAAATATAAGTATTTATACTTATTTAAATACTTATTTGTTGTAATTTTTTAAGTAGTGTAGTCGAGAATGATTACGTATTTTGTCGTAATCTTTTACGTAGTGCAGGTTTTGAGCGAAATGGCATGATTTATATTTGTTTAAATTTGAAAAGATTCTAAATAAGAAATTCAAATTAAAGTTGTAAATTCATAGGAATTTTACTTGTATTTTGTTAAAAGATGATATTTTAAATAAAGATGTTATGAAAAATATATTTTCTCTATTGCTTTTAGTTTCCTTGATGGCAGGTTGTAAATCTACAGCGGGCAAAACTGTTGAAGGACAAACGACTTCTGAATATGGAACTCAGGAAGATGAAATGACGAATTACTTTACAGCCACCGGTAATGAACCGTTTTGGGCATTGAAAATGGGTAATGACAAAATTGTTTTTACTTCACTTATATCTGGAAAGGAAAAGCTGGTTTTTCCTGCAGTGGAAGCCATAAAGGCAATGGACGCAAATGTAAAAATGTACAAATTAAGTAATGATACATCAAGTGTGACAGTTACAATCCAGCAGTTGGAATGTCAAAATTCGATGTCGGGTGCTATTTCGCCTTATAAAGTTTCGGTTGAAATAAAAAATAATTCGGAGCTGGAAGCTAAAAAACTTGATGGATGCGGGAAATACAATACCGATTACCGCCTTCATGATATTTGGGTTCTTGAAGAATTAAACGGTTTCAAAGTATTTGTTACCGACTTTCAAAGAGAATTTCCGCGAATTGAAATCAATTCGTCTGAAAATAGATTTATGGGTTACGGCGGTTGTAATTCTATCAGCGGTTCTATTTTTTATGAAAAAGGGTTACTGAGGTTTTCTAAAGTTGTCTCAACTTTAATGGCTTGTGCACCCGGAAACAAAGAAGGGGAGTTTACAAAAGCATTGCAAAGCACAACAACATATTCTATTGAAAATAACAGGTTAACGCTGTCTAATCCTTCTGCGAAGCTTTTGGTTTTTAGGAAAGTGGATTAATTTAAAAATGGTCTAATATCCATATTATTTAGGAGAAGGAGAAATCACATAAAGTGAATACAAACAGTGTGCTGCTCTCCGGATGTGATTTCTTCTTCGTCTAAATGATAAATGATGTGTTAAATTGGGATTGGAATTAGAAATTGAAATTTCTTCAGTTATTCAAATAATTCTTTAGGATCTTCATCATCACCTTCGATAAAATCCAGTTCTAAAGCACGAACGGTCTGAACCGCATTTCCGGCAATACCGCGAATCGAACCATACATTCCTAAAGTATTGTGAACTACTTTTTCAATTTGTTTTTCTCTTTGTTTCCAGATTCTCTGCATAGCCCTTTTCTCAGAATCCAGATCGTTTTGCATTTGCGTAAAACCTTCAACAATGCCTTCAATCTGCAGGCGAAACTCGTTGCTGGTTAAAAAATCATATAACATCGACATTTTATCGCCTTTGTTTTCCTGCGCCTGAACGGCCTGACTAACCTGAATCAAAGACTGGCGTAAAACAGCACTTAAACCTTTAAATTCTTCATAAGTACAAATCCAGATTCCGTCTCGCATTCCCATACGTTCCATTCCTGCTGGCATTACTTCGGTTACTAAAACACCAATATTGGCCCTTTTTGTTCTAATATCATTTTTAAACTTTTCGATCCAGGAAGGCTGAAAAGCTTTTGTTCTTTTGCTTTCGTAATAAATAGAACCGCAGTTTTGCAGTTCGCGCGTATTTACAATTTGAAGACAGTCGGCGCCATTGGCTCCTTTTTTAATTTCGTCAATACTATCAAGTGGGAAATTGTTTGCCAGCCATTCTTCAATCGCTAATTCCATTACTTCGCCTTGTAATTGCATTGAACCTTGTTCCTGCTTGCGTTTCATTTCCTCGATCAGTTTTTTTTGATCGTCAGATTGTTTTTGGTATTCTTTGATTTTCAGTTCGTTTTTTTCTTCTTCCTGTTTACGGATTTTATCACGTTCTAAAACCAAAGTAGCGTTTAACTGTTTTTGTGCTTCGGCTTCAATTGCTTCCTTCATTTCCAGTTTTTCACGTTGGAGTTTCGCAATTTCACCCTGCATTTTATTTAATTCCCTTATTTTTTCAGATTTTTCAGAAAGTTCTTTTTCCATTAAAAGCAAACGATCCTTATTCTCTTCATCCAGCTTAATTTTAAGCTTTTCAGAAATTTCTTTTTCGGCTATTTTTCTTTCACGCTCCAAACGTTCTGCAAAAAGTTCGTTTTCTTGCTTTTTTTTGGCTTCAAACTCGGCTTTTGCTTTTTCGAATTGTTCGTTTTTAAGCTCTAACTCCTTATTCTGAATAGTTGCTTTTTGTTGAAATTCTTTACGAATGCTGTCTTCCAACTGATGTTTTAATACATCATTGACATCGATAGGAGTTCCGCAATTTGGGCACTGAATTGAAGATTGTTCAGCCATTTTTATTGTTTTTATTAAGTAGAATTATAATTTGCTAAGGTATTTAAAAGTTCTGTTTTTATGATGTGGATTTCTGTACTAAATTGTAACGAATTTTTTGTATGCAGCGAATTACACTAATTTTTGCAAATTGTTTTGAACAACTCTCTCGCAAAGCAACAGGGGGATAATTTATTTTTTTTCACGCAGATTTTACAAATTTAAGCTGATTGTAGATAGTTATTATTCTCTTTTTTGTCACCCCTCAGGATGGAAAACGTTGATGATAATCTAATAGTTATAAAAAAACTTTGCGCCTCTGCGACTTTGCGAAATTAAATTTATAAAGTATCTCAGTGTTCACTACTTTTATTCAATAAAAAATCGACAGCGGTTTTAGTGATTTCAGAATTGTCTTCTTTTGAGATGATAACAGAAACATCGGTAAAAAGGTTTACTTTTTTGAGTTCAATAAAACCAATCGCAGAATCAGGATTATTCTTTGCAATGTTTGATGGGACTATTGAAATTCCTAATCCATTTTTGACCAATTGTACGATTGAATTGATGTTGTTGGCTTCGTGGATAATCTTCGGCGTAAAGCCATAAAAAGAACAAAGTTCTAATAAAACTTCATGATAATGCGGTGCATAATCTTTGTTGAAGAAAACAAAAGTTTCGTTTTTTAGATTTAAAATTTCCTCTTCAGATTTTATTTGGATGTTGTTTTTATTGTAAACCAATGAAAATCCGTCCTGAAACCATAAATATGATTTTATTGTTGGAGATTTTATGGGGGAGCGAATAATTCCCATTTCGATTTTTCCTTGTTCCAATGCATTGATTTGCTTTGTTGTAGAAACTTCAAATAATTTGAAATTTACATAAGGAAACTGTGTTTTTAAATATTGGATTAATTCGGAAATAACGGCTGAATATATAGAACTGATATAGGCTATTCTAAATTCGCCCGAAACATTTTCTGCAATTTTTTTTGTTTTGAGAGAAATGCGCTCTAGTTTCTGAAAAAGTTCTTTGGCTTCTTTCTGCAG
Source organism: Flavobacterium johnsoniae (assembly GCF_001879205.1). Lineage (GTDB taxonomy): Bacteria > Bacteroidota > Bacteroidia > Flavobacteriales > Flavobacteriaceae > Flavobacterium > Flavobacterium johnsoniae_A. Next base: position 83,242 of record NZ_MLFK01000013.1, on the reverse strand, counting down.
ATATTTTCCTGCTTCTGTAAGTTCTACTTTTTTATTGTTGCGAATGAAAAGCTTAGCCTGAAGTTCTTGTTCCAATTCAATAATCTGACGGCTTAAGGGAGGCTGGGAAATAAATAGTTTCTCTGAAGCTTTAGTAAAGTTCAGTTCTTCGGCTACAGCCAAAAAATATTTTAAGTGACGTAATTCCATGATACTTTTAAAGTATAGATAAATGACAAAATAAGTATTTTTGAGGTATATATCAAAGCGTTAATTTTGAAAAAAATAAATCTCTTGCAAATTGGGCACATATAGCAGATTATGAATTTAGATAAATCATCTTAATCACAATATTCCAATCAATAATAGCAAAAAGATTCGCTTAATCTGCCTAAATGTGTGAGAGATTTTAAAAAGAAAAAACATGGAAAAATCAACTATTGCAGAGATTAAAGAGCGATTTGACAATGATGTCGAACGATTTTCAAATTTAGAAACGGGGCAGTTGTCTACTATTGACGCTAATGTTTCTTTAGAATTAATAACGGAAGCTTCAAAACGAATTGTTCCAAATGCTGTGAATGTTTTAGACATTGGATGCGGAGCAGGAAACTATACTTTAATGATGCTTTCGAAATTACCAGATTTAAATTGCACTTTGGTCGATTTGAGTCTGCCTATGCTGAATAAGGCTTTAGAAAGAGTTTCGGCTGCAACAGGCGGAAAAGTAGAAATAAAACAAGGGGATATTAGGGAAGTAGAACTGCCTGAAAATCATTTTGATATTATTCTGGCAGGAGCGGTTTTGCATCACTTACGCGACGATCAGGATTGGGAAACGACTTTTGCTAAAATATTCAGCTTGTTAAAACCGGGTGGTTGTTTTATGATTTCTGATTTGATCACGCAGGATACTGATTTATTGAATGAATATACCTGGCAGCGATATGGTGAATATTTGGAAGGAATTGGCGGTGCAGCATACCGCAAAAATGTATTCGATTATATTGCCAAGGAAGATACACCAAGATCAATGAATTATCAATTAGATTTGATGAAAAAAGCAGGTTTTAAAAGCGTCGAAATTTTGCATAAAAACATGTGTTTCGGGGCTTTTGGAGGTATTAAATAGTATAGAAGTTTGCCACGAATTTTGTAAATCAGCACTAATTTATCAATCCCGTAAAGAAAATTTGTGAAATTTGTGTAATTTGTGACGAAAAACTTAAATGATATCTACAACAATTTTTCCAATTGCAGAACCGTCACTTACTGCTTTATGGGCTTCCATAGCATTGTCCAGAGTGAATTTTCTCGGATCAATAATTGGTTTTAGTTTTCCTTCTTCAATTAGTTTTGTTGTTTCTTTTAGAATATCTCCATGATGTTTTCTGCCTTCATTTCCAATCATTGGACGTAAAACAAAAACACCGTGAATACTTACCGAACGAAGAGAACTTGTTGCAAGAGTATGAGTTCCAAAAGCATAACAGCTGCTAATTTGGCCATAATGACGGATTGCTTTGAAAGAATCATCAAGAGACTGGCCTCCAAGAGTATCGTAAATAATGTCAAAACCTTTTCCGTCCGTATATTTGTTTACGTAATCTTCAACAGTTTCAGTTGTGTAATCAATTGGTGTTGAGTCAAATGATTTTACAATTGCTGCTTTTGCTGGAGAAACGGTTGCATATACATCGGCACCAAAAATCTTGGCAAGCTGAACCACCATGTGGCCAACTCCGCCTGCGCCGGCATGAACCAAAACTTTATCTCCTTTTTGTACTTTGGCTCTGTCAATTAAACCTTCCCAGGCGGTTAGCAGAACCAAGGGAATACCTGCCGCTTGTTTCATTGTTAGATTTTTTGGCTTTACAGCAAGTAAATCAGCATCGACAGCGGTATATTCAGCTAAAGTTCCCTGAAGACCAAGAACACCTCCGGCAAGCCCGTAGACTTCGTCGCCAACTTTAAAATCGGTTACGCCTTCGCCAATTTCTTCTATAACTCCGGCAAGATCAGTTCCTAAAACCGCTGGTAATACCGGAGAAGCATAGGGGGAAATTCCAATTCTAATTTTATTATCAATTGGGTTTACACCGCTTGCATGTATTTTTACCAAAACTTCTCCTTTTTTGGGAGCTGGTTTGTCGATTTCTGTTTTTACAAATTCAGATTCGTATGTATTGACTAAGAGTGCTTTCATTAATTATAGTATTTGCACTGTTTTGTAAACCTGAATTGGTGCTGAAGCAAAAGATTCGCTTTGTTTAATAAAATCTTGCAGATAAGGCTGATTATTATGTATGTCAAGTCCTGCCTGATCTTTCCATTCTTCCCAAATAATGAAAACATTTTCGGTTGTATGAAGATCGTAACGTATACAAGCTTCCTCTTTTCTAGTTTGTAAAACCAGGTTTTGAATCAGGTTTTTAACTTCTTCAATTTTTTCCTGTTTGCTCTTTATTATTGCAGTGATAGAGATCATGATTATAAGGTTTTAAAAGTTGCTGCTAAATGTTTGGTGTAATTTTCTTTGAAGATGACAATGTTTTCTGCAGTTGCACCTTTTTCAACGTCGTGGAAATGGAAACCGTTTAATTTTTCCATACCTACAAATTTATTCATTTTATGGAAACCAAACATAACTCCATCATCTACAGATGTTTCTTCGAAAAATTCTCCCGGAAGTGTAAAAGCTGCTGCGGGTGCATTCCAGCTTGTAGTCAGCATATATTTACGTCCGTGTAATTGTCCGCCCGTTCCGTAATTGATGTCAGGATTTGTTCTGGTTCTTCCGTCACTTTTGTAAATTCCTTTGTTGTGTCCGGCGGTAAAAACGTCGTCGATGTATTTTTTGAAAAGGTTTGGTAACTGAAACCACCAAACGGGTGTATGGTAGACTACAACATCTGCCCAAACAAATTTTTCAACTTCTTCGTCTAAGTCAAAATCTTGTTTAATGTCAGTTGTTTTTATTTCGTAGTTTTTACTTTTTAAGTATTCGATTGTCCAATTGGTAACAGTTTCATTAAATTTTCCACCTGAATGCGCAAAATTTTGACTGCCGTTGATTATAAATATTTTTTTCATTTTATATGATTGCTTCTTTTGAAAATGAATGCGTGAGGGATAGCAGTGGAAATCCTTTTATGCCCCGAGGCTTCGGAGGCATAAAAGATTGGAACGGATAGCCCGGCCCTTGGGACACGCCCAAATTCTTATTTAAATTTTTTATTGTAGTTTAGAAATTGCCTGATTAATGAAATCAAGTTCTGAGGCTGATAAATCGAAATCCATCGTTTTGGCGTTTGATACTGCTTGTTCTGCGTTTCTTGCTCCAGCTAAAACAATCGAAATTCCTTTTTGTAAAGTTGTCCAGCGCAAAACTAATTGTGAGATTGAAATGTGTCTTGTATTTGCAAGTGAACTTAATTCTTCGACCAACGTTTTTACTTTTTGAAGATCAAACTGACCAAAATAGCCATTTCTATGATCGTTGTCTTTTAATTTCCCGTCTGTAAAATATTTCCCGGTCAATAAACCTCTTTCCATTGGACTGTAAGCAATAATCCCGATGTTTTCTGAAACTGTAAAGGGAATTAAATCTGATTCAATTTTACGGTTCAGCATACTGTAAGCAACTTGATTTGATGCAATTTGAACAGTTTTTTGTGCTTCCTGAATTTGCGGAATGCTATAATTACTTACTCCAAATGCTCTGATTTTTCCTTGTTGAATTAGAGTTTCTACAGCTTCCATTGTTTCTGAAATTGGAGTAGTGGAGTCTGGCCAGTGAATTTGCAATAAGTCGATATAATCAGTTTGAAGGCGTTTTAAACTTTCTTCAATTTCTTTTATGACACTGTTTTTTGAAGAATATTTGTAAACGGGAATTTTTTTTCCGTTGTCATCAGCATCAAAAAAGAAATCGCCTTTTCCGTTATTGCTTCCGTCCCATACCAAACCAAATTTGGTTAACAACTGCACTTTTGAACGGTCTTGAGATTTTAAAGCTTCACCAATCATTTCTTCGCTTAAACCAAATCCGTAAAAAGGAGCGGTGTCGATTGTGGTTACGCCATGATCGATTGAAGCGTGGATAGAATCGATTGAATCTTTCTTTTCATTGCCACCCCACATATTACCGCCAATTGCAAATGCACCGTATGTAATAGTGGATAATTCAAGTTCTGAGTTGCCTAATTTTCTATATTCCATAATGTTGTATTTTTATATATTAAATTTCACTTGACAAAATTATACCATTTTTAAGAGTGTAAACTTGTATATATTTGTCTTTTTTATGTAAATTTGCAACTTCAAATAATTTATAACTCATGAAAAAGGAAAATTTATACGAACCGTTTACTGTATCTTTTGAAACATTAGATGAATATCCGGATGTGGGAGATCGTCATAATTTCTTTGAATTGGTTTATATTTTAAACGGAACCGGAAGGCAGTGCATCAATAAAAATATTTTCGAATATGATGCCGGGCATATGTTTTTACTAACGCCGGAGGATTGTCATAATTTTACAATTGAGACAAAAACGAAGTTTTTCTTCTTGAGATTTAATGATATTTATTTAAAGAATTCGAGTCTGCAAAATGAGAATATTCAGCGTTTAGAATATATTCTGCAAAATGCCAATCATCAGCCGGGTTGTATTTTAAAAAATGATGCCGATAAATGTTTGGTAAAAGTAATGGTTGAAGCAATTTGCCGCGAACATCAGGATAAAGATGTTTATAATAAAGAATTGATTCAGCAATTGGTAAATACATTAATTATTATCGTGGCCAGAAATATTGCAAAATATTTACCGGAACAGGTAAACGTGGGGTCTGAAGCCAGAGCGATGGATATTCTACAATATATTCAGACGAATATTTATTATCCGGAAAAAATCAAAGCAGAGTATATAAGTGATTATTTCGGAATTTCGAATACCTATTTAGGACGTTATTTTAAGAAACATGCCAGTGAAACCATGCAGCAATATATCAGTAATTATAAAACCAAGTTGATTGAGCACCGCTTGCAATTCAGTGATAAGCGTATTAACGAAATTGCGTATGAATTTGGTTTTACGGATGAAAGCCATTTTAATAAATTCTTTAAAAAACAGAGAGGAAATAGTCCTTCCGAGTTTAGAAAGACAATTCGTATTAGTGCATAAACATGAATTACACGAATTTTTTTAGCCACAGATTCACGGATTAAAAGGATTTTTTAATCTGTGTTAACTCATGGAATTTGTTTTTTTTAAATGATTTTCTTAATTACACGCAGTTTATGAGTGTGTTTGTTTAACTCAGGATTGTAAATTCCTGTGTGGTCTAAACGGTCAATTCGAACTTTCCCACTTGCGTGAATGATATAATTGTTGTCCATTATGATTCCGACATGAATAATGTTTCCTTCATCGTTATCAAAAAAAGCTAAATCTCCGGCTTCGCTTTCTTCAATAAAACTTAATGGCTCGCCTTCAAGTGCCTGCTGTGAGGCATCTCTGTGAATTTTATATCCGTTTAGTTTGTAGACCATTTGAGTAAAACCCGAACAGTCAATACCAAAAGGTGTTTTTCCTCCCCATAAATAAGGTGCGTTCAAATACATAAAAGCGGTGCTTATAAGCGCACTTTTTGGTTTGATGCCACTTGTTTTTGTTCCTTCAAAATCAAAATTTGAAGTATTGATTTCGTTGTTGTTTAGAAAAGTTAAGGAAGCTCCAAGTGGAATTGGCAGTAATAAATTGTCCGGCGCTGTGATGTAATCAATCAAATCGGCATTTAAAATAATAGCTTCTTTGCTTAACAGATTATAATTTGCCTCAGAAATTACCTGATATTGTTTAGAATCTACCCAGCCTTCGTAATCATCGAACTGAATTTTTATTCGCGCCCATTGATTTTGGCGTTCTAAAATTTCGATATGTTCGCCAAACAAAAGTTGTGTAACGATTTCACTTCTGTCACTAGGTTCAGATCGAACGGGTACTATGGCAAGATTACAAATTCCGTACATTTACGTAATGTATTAGTTAAAAAATTAGGAGTTATAACGATCAATAACTCCTAATTGTAATTTTATTTAGGCTCTTTCGATAACAATTGCAGATGCACCGCCGCCACCGTTGCAAATTGCTGCAGCTCCGGTTTTGGCATTGTTTTGCTCTAACACGTTTAGTAAAGTTACAATAATACGTGCACCTGAACAACCAAGAGGATGTCCTAATGAAACGGCACCGCCATTTACGTTTACTTTTTCGTTATCTAAGTTTAAGATTTTTGAATTGGCGAGACCAACAACAGAGAATGCTTCGTTGAATTCGAAATAATCAACATCACTAATTGCAATTCCAGCTTTATCCAAAGCTTTTGGTAATGCTTTTGCCGGGCTTGTAGTAAACCATTTTGGTTCTTGTGCGGCATCTGCATAACCTTTTATATAGGCTAGGGGTTTTAAACCTAATTCGTTTGCTTTTTCTTCAGACATTAAAATTAATGCAGCGGCACCATCATTGATTGTCGAGGCGTTTGCCGCAGTTACAGTTCCGTCTTTTGTAAAAACAGCACCTAACGTAGGTATTTTGTCTAATTTTACATTAGTGTACTCTTCGTCTTTTGAAAAAATAACTGGTTCTCCGCGTCTTTGTGGTACTTCTACGGGAACAACTTCATTGTCAAATTTTCCGGCATCCCATGCTTTTGCACTTCTTTCATACGATTGAATAGCAAAATTATCCTGTTCCTCACGGCTGATGTTGTATTCAGTTGCACATAAATCAGCGCAAACTCCCATTGCGTTGTTGTCATAAGCATCTGTCAAACCATCTTTTTGCATTCCGTCAAGCATTGTTGCAGGACCAAATTTGTTTCCAGTACGCATTTGTACATAATGAGGAATTAAGCTCATGCTTTCCATTCCGCCGGCCACTACAATTTGAGCATCACCACAGGCAATTGCTTGAGCGCCAAACATAACGGCTTTCATTCCAGAGGCACAGACTTTATTTACTGTTGTGGCGGCAACTTCTTCTGATAATCCTGCAAAAAGCGCCGCTTGACGAGCCGGAGCTTGTCCAACGCCTGCCTGGATTACATTACCCATGAAAACTTCATCAACTAATTTTGGGTCTAGGTTAATTTTTGAAAGAGCTCCTTTTATGGCAGCAGCTCCTAATTTTGGTGCGGGTACGGTAGATAACCCTCCCATGAAACTTCCGATAGGTGTTCTAACGGCAGAAACGATAACAACTCTTTTGTTCATTTTCTGTTAATATTAGTTAATCAAGCAAATTTACTGTTTATTTGAATAAATTCAAATTTTGTGTCAAATAGGGTGATTTTAAATTCAAGATGAAATTTTTGTTAATTCTATTCGTTTGATTGTGAAGTGTTTTAGAAAAAAGATTAAAAAAACTAAAAAAAAAGCGCAAAAATAGTTGTGAGAAATGGAATGTTGTCTTACATTTGCAACCGCAAAACAGAACACGTTTCTTGAGCTTGGAGAGGTGCCAGAGCGGTAATGGAGCAGATTGCTAATCTGTCGACGGGTAACCGTCGCCAGGGTTCGAGTCCCTGTCTCTCCGCTTAATTTTTGCCTCGGGGTGTAGCGTAGCCCGGTTATCGCGCCTGCTTTGGGAGCAGGAGGCCGCAGGTTCGAATCCTGCCACCCCGACGAAAACTTTGCCATAAAGTTTAAAAACAAATGGACGCATAGCTCAGCTGGATAGAGCACCTGCCTTCTAAGCAGGCGGTCGAAGGTTCGAATCCTTCTGCGTTCACATCAAAAGCCACTCAATCGAGTGGCTTTTTTGTTTTTACAATCTAATTTATCTTATTTGTTTTGATCATACTTTTTTGAAAGAAAATCTATATCGCCATATCTTTTAATTGGTTTCTGTTTTTGTTAATAGAAAGAATATATCTCAAAATCCTGAATACTGGCTTTTAAAATGAGATTGAGCAAATCTATCTTTAAATTCATAAGGAGTATTTAGGTGTTTCCAAGTGTAAATTATAGAATCATAGGCGGTTTATTTTTGGTTCTTTTGTAAATATAAAGGAGTATTTTCTTGGAAGATTATAGTTCTATATATTAAGGTGATAGTTTCTCACAGATTTTAAAGGGTTTTAAGTGTATTTTGGAACAGCATTATCGTGATTTAGGAAGCAGTAAAACCCAGGCTGTTTTTAGGGAGTAAGATTGTGTAAATACATAAAATCTTCATTTTAATTATTGGAGTGTTGCTGTAAAACCAAAACAGGTAAGTTGGCGGTAATATGGATTGCTGATAAAAACAATATCTGAAGCTAAATCGCTATGGTAAAATTCAGCAGTTTCGATTAAAGAAATTGATCTATCGGCTTGGTTTTAGAAGCTGTATATTTTAATAATTACTTAAAAAAAACATACTAAGTACTTCTGCTGTTCTATGTCGAAAAGAACAAGCTTAAATTAAAAGTAAAAAAGCCTGCAAACTTAAAAGTTGCGGGCTTTATTTGTTTTTAAAAAAAAAGTGCATGTGGATTCTGAGTATTAAGAAAACAATTATAGATAGTTGTTTAATGAGGTGACTGGTAGAAGTGGAAGATGCTGTTGTTGTTAAATTTTTTGCAAGTCATCTGTTTTCTTTTGTAAGCGGTCGGCACTTGTTTTTAAACGGACCATCATCGGATTAATATGTGGTCATGAAAAAAAAGTATTAATAGGTATGTTTTTTTTTACTTGTCTGGTTTTTGGGTAGTCTTTAAGTAAAGTGGAGAAAATGAATCTGGGTCGCATTAAAAATTAAACTGTGAGGAGAGTGGTTGAGGCTTTGCAGATCGCAAATGAGACTTTATGGTTTTTATTGTTTGTAGAGAGTGTTGGGTTTTATGATGGTAATGAAAAGAATTTAAAAAGCTTTTTTTAAGAGTTGTTAATGGTAGGGGGTATTGGTTGTTATGTTGTATTGTGATTTTATAATATGAAAGAGTGTATACATATATATGTATATATGTATATATGATTAGGGGTGTTTGAAAAATGATAATGTCTGTTGAAAGGAGTGGTGGTGCTTATTTAAGCTTGAGTAAATTTAAGGTTTGTTATGTGAGAAGCTGTTTTTACTGTGATTTTTTTGAGTTGTGTATGAATAGTGAAGAGGATAACGGGTTTTACAGTTTGTAAAATGGCTGTTATTTGAAAGTGATAAAAAGGGGTGTTTTTTAAATTGTAAGAAAAAGCTTTATTGTTTTGAAAAAATGTCAAACTCTAAAATATATATTATCAGAATGTTATGAAAAAGTTTTAAAAAAGATTAAAAAAACTTTCTAAAAATGCTTGCAGATCTCAATAAAGGGTGTACTTTTGCACCCGCTTTGAAACACAAGCGAAAACAAAAAGAAACACGTTCGTAGACATATTGAATTGACAGCCGTTTTGAGAGAGATCTCAAAACAAATAATAAAGAGTAATAGAATCGTTTGATTCGAAAAAAGACCACTAGAATAAAGCATCGCAATATAATATAAAAATATACGATGAAGAGTTTGATCCTGGCTCAGGATGAACGCTAGCGGCAGGCTTAACACATGCAAGTCGAGGGGTATATGTCTTCGGATATAGAGACCGGCGCACGGGTGCGTAACGCGTATGCAATCTGCCTTTCACAGAGGGATAGCCCAGAGAAATTTGGATTAATACCTCATAGTATTATGCCTCGGCATCGAGATATAATTAAAGTCACAACGGTGAAAGATGAGCATGCGTCCCATTAGCTAGTTGGTAAGGTAACGGCTTACCAAGGCTACGATGGGTAGGGGTCCTGAGAGGGAGATCCCCCACACTGGTACTGAGACACGGACCAGACTCCTACGGGAGGCAGCAGTGAGGAATATTGGACAATGGGCGCAAGCCTGATCCAGCCATGCCGCGTGCAGGATGACGGTCCTATGGATTGTAAACTGCTTTTGTACGAGAAGAAACACTCCTTCGTGAAGGAATTTGACGGTATCGTAAGAATAAGGATCGGCTAACTCCGTGCCAGCAGCCGCGGTAATACGGAGGATCCAAGCGTTATCCGGAATCATTGGGTTTAAAGGGTCCGTAGGCGGTTTAGTAAGTCAGTGGTGAAAGCCCATCGCTCAACGGTGGAACGGCCATTGATACTGCTGAACTTGAATTATTAGGAAGTAACTAGAATATGTAGTGTAGCGGTGAAATGCTTAGAGATTACATGGAATACCAATTGCGAAGGCAGGTTACTACTAATTGATTGACGCTGATGGACGAAAGCGTGGGGAGCGAACAGGATTAGATACCCTGGTAGTCCACGCCGTAAACGATGGATACTAGCTGTTGGGAGCAATCTCAGTGGCTAAGCGAAAGTGATAAGTATCCCACCTGGGGAGTACGTTCGCAAGAATGAAACTCAAAGGAATTGACGGGGGCCCGCACAAGCGGTGGAGCATGTGGTTTAATTCGATGATACGCGAGGAACCTTACCAAGGCTTAAATGTAGATTGACCGTTTTGGAAACAGAACTTTCGCAAGACAATTTACAAGGTGCTGCATGGTTGTCGTCAGCTCGTGCCGTGAGGTGTCAGGTTAAGTCCTATAACGAGCGCAACCCCTGTTGTTAGTTGCCAGCGAGTCAAGTCGGGAACTCTAACAAGACTGCCAGTGCAAACTGTGAGGAAGGTGGGGATGACGTCAAATCATCACGGCCCTTACGCCTTGGGCTACACACGTGCTACAATGGCCGGTACAGAGAGCAGCCACTGGGTGACCAGGAGCGAATCTATAAAGCCGGTCACAGTTCGGATCGGAGTCTGCAACTCGACTCCGTGAAGCTGGAATCGCTAGTAATCGGATATCAGCCATGATCCGGTGAATACGTTCCCGGGCCTTGTACACACCGCCCGTCAAGCCATGGAAGCTGGGGGTGCCTGAAGTCGGTGACCGCAAGGAGCTGCCTAGGGTAAAACTGGTAACTAGGGCTAAGTCGTAACAAGGTAGCCGTACCGGAAGGTGCGGCTGGAACACCTCCTTTCTAGAGCCCTGAGTGTTAGTGGAAACACACGCCGGGGAAAAAGATGCTCTATTGGTTTTAGGATTTAGGGATAATATTACTCTTGCTGTTAGTTCAAATAATAAATTTTTAAGTAAAACAGAGTCTCGTAGCTCAGCTGGTTAGAGTACTACACTGATAATGTAGGGGTCGGCAGTTCGAGTCTGCCCGGGACTACTAAATTACTTAAGAAAAAGGAAATTCTGGAAGCTGGGATTCACCAAAGGAAATTAGAGAAGAATTAGAAATCTAAAATCTGAATTCTAAAATCTAAGATTTAAAATGGGGGATTAGCTCAGCTGGCTAGAGCGCCTGCCTTGCACGCAGGAGGTCAACGGTTCGACTCCGTTATTCTCCACAAAAGGCTGTAAGCCTGAGGCCTAGTGCGTAAAGCGCGAAGCATATAAAGTTCATTGACATATTGAGATAAGAAAATAATAAAAAGTAGAAAGCGTTTTTTATAATTTATTGTAAAGAACAAAAAAAAACGGTCATAATTGATTTTATGATTGGTACAATAAGCAAAATAAGGGCGTATGGGGGATGCCTAGGCTCTCAGAGGCGATGAAAGGCGTGATAAGCTGCGAAAAGCTGCGGGGACGGGCACACACCGATTGATCCGCAGATACCTGAATGGGGCAACCCACTATGTTGAAGACATAGTACACCGATAGGTGGGCAAACCCGCTGAACTGAAACATCTAAGTAGGCGGAGGAGAAGAAAACAAAAGTGATTCCGTAAGTAGTGGCGAGCGAACGCGGATTAGCCCAAACCAGTGATGTTACGGCATTGCTGGGGTTGTAGGACCACGAGATTTTATGCATGCAGAACCGGAAGTTACTGGAAAGTGACGCCAAAGAGGGTGATAGCCCCGTATGGGTAATAAATGTAATAGATAGTGGTATCCTGAGTAGGGCGGGGCACGTGAAACCCTGTCTGAATTTGGCGGGACCATCCGCTAAGGCTAAATACTCCTGAGAGACCGATAGTGAACCAGTACCGTGAGGGAAAGGTGAAAAGAACCGTGAATAACGGAGTGAAATAGATCCTGAAACCATACGCTTACAAGCGGTCGGAGCCCTTTCGTGGGGTGACGGCGTGCCTTTTGCATAATGAGCCTACGAGTTAACGTTGCTGGCAAGGATAAGTGGTTAAGCCATGGATCCGCAGCGAAAGCGAGTCTGAATAGGGCGCTTTAGTCAGTAGTGTTAGACGCGAAACCGTGTGATCTACCCATGGGCAGGTTGAAGCTGTGGTAACACACAGTGGAGGACCGAACCGGTTGACGTTGAAAAGTCTTCGGATGACCTGTGGGTAGGGGTGAAAGGCCAATCAAACTCGGAAATAGCTCGTACTCCCCGAAATGCATTTAGGTGCAGCGTTAGTTATAAAGTTATATAGAGGTAGAGCTACTGATTGGATGCGGGGGCTTCACCGCCTACCAATTCCTGACAAACTCCGAATGCTGTATAATGTTCACTAACAGTGAGGGCTTGGGTGCTAAGGTCCAAGTCCGAGAGGGAAAGAACCCAGACCATCAGCTAAGGTCCCCAAATATATGCTAAGTTGAAAGAACGAGGTTTGTCTGCCCAGACAGCTAGGATGTTGGCTTGGAAGCAGCCATTCATTTAAAGAGTGCGTAACAGCTCACTAGTCGAGCGGACGAGCATGGATAATAATCGGGCATAAGCATATTACCGAAGCTATGGATTTAGAGATTACTCTAAGTGGTAGGGGAGCATTCTAACAGGGTTGAAGGTTTTTCGTAAGGAGGGCTGGACTGGTTAGAAAAGAAAATGTAGGCATAAGTAACGATAATGCGGGCGAGAAACCCGCACACCGAAAAACTAAGGTTTCCACAGCTATGCTAATCAGCTGTGGGTTAGTCTGGTCCTAAGGCGAACCCGAAAGGGACAGTCGATGGCTAACGGGTTAATATTCCCGTACTACTAATTACTGTGATGGGGTGACGGAGTGATGAAAGCGCCGCGAACTGACGGAATAGTTCGTTAAAGTACCTAGCTATAGGCTCTGCAGGCAAATCCGCAGAGACTGGTGAAATACGATAGTACTCGGAGTCTTCGGACAAAGAGATAGTGCGCCTAAGGGCTTCCAAGAAAAACCTCTAAACTTCAGGTAATTAGTACCAGTACCGTAAACCGACACAGGTAGTTGAGGAGAGAATCCTAAGGTGCTCGAGAGATTCATGGCTAAGGAATTAGGCAAAATAGACCTGTAACTTCGGGAGAAAGGTCGCCCTGAGCAATCAGGGCCGCAGTGAAGAGGTCCAGGCGACTGTTTATCAAAAACACAGGGCTCTGCAAAATCGTAAGATGAAGTATAGGGCCTGACACCTGCCCGGTGCTGGAAGGTTAAGAGGAGATGTTATCTTCGGAGAAGCATTGAATTGAAGCCCCAGTAAACGGCGGCCGTAACTATAACGGTCCTAAGGTAGCGAAATTCCTTGTCGGGTAAGTTCCGACCTGCACGAATGGTGTAACGATCTGGACACTGTCTCAGCCATGAGCTCGGTGAAATTGTAGTAACGGTGAAGATGCCGTTTACCCGCAGTGGGACGAAAAGACCCTGTGCACCTTTACTATAGCTTAGTATTGACCTTGGATAAATGATGTGTAGGATAGGTTGGAGACTATGAAGCGGCGTCGCCAGGCGTTGTGGAGTCATTGTTGAAATACAACCCTTTGTTTATCTGAGGCCTAACCCCATATTGTGGGGGACATTGCTTGGTGGGTAGTTTGACTGGGGTGGTCGCCTCCAAAAGAGTAACGGAGGCTTCTAAAGGTTCCCTCAGTACGCTTGGTAACCGTGCGTAGAGTGCAATGGCATAAGGGAGCTTGACTGAGAGACATACAGGTCGATCAGGTACGAAAGTAGAGCATAGTGATCCGGTGGTTCCGCATGGAAGGGCCATCGCTCAAAGGATAAAAGGTACGCCGGGGATAACAGGCTGATCTCCCCCAAGAGCTCATATCGACGGGGGGGTTTGGCACCTCGATGTCGGCTCGTCACATCCTGGGGCTGGAGAAGGTCCCAAGGGTTGGGCTGTTCGCCCATTAAAGTGGCACGCGAGCTGGGTTCAGAACGTCGTGAGACAGTTCGGTCTCTATCTACTGTGGGCGTTAGAAATTTGAGTGGATCTGATTCTAGTACGAGAGGACCGAATTGGACAAACCTCTAGTGTATCTGTTGTCCCGCCAGGGGCACCGCAGAGTAGCTACGTTTGGAAGGGATAAGCGCTGAAAGCATATAAGCGCGAAACCCACCACAAGATGAGATTTCTTTTAAGGATCGTGGAAGATGACCACGTTGATAGGCTATAGATGTAAAGGCAGTAATGTCATAGTCGAGTAGTACTAATAATCCGTAAGCTTATGTACACCCTTTTCCCCCGATGCAAGTCGGGGGGAGAAACTTTCTAGAAATACTAAATAAAAATACTTTTCTTTATCTCAGTATGTTAAGATATTGGTTTTAATTATGAATTGTGAATTATCAATTGTTAATTAAAACAGATTGCCCAAAGCAATTATAACTTCTTAAGGTGGTTATTGCGGCGGGGCTCACCTCTTCCCATCCCGAACAGAGTAGTTAAGCCCGCCTGCGCAGATGGTACTGCAGTTATGTGGGAGAGTATGTCGTCGCCTTTCTTTTGAAAAACCCTATTCCAGCGAATAGGGTTTTTTGTTTTATAGATGTTTTTAAAACTTCGCATCAATCTGCGCATTGCACTCGAATAAATAAAAAAGTTTCTTATAACCCGCCTGCGTTAGGGATGGAAGCGGCATCCTTTTGTTTTTTTCTTTAAAAAACAAAAGATACAGCGCACAGCCCGGCCCGGAGGGAACGCCATGAATATTTTTATTTCAAACATATTTAAATAACGTTAGAAATTATTGAATTTAAAATCTTTTAGATTTAAAAATTGAGTGATAAAAACTCTTGTATTTATTGGGTTATTCTTATTTTTTTTGAGTTAATATGATTCATTAAAATGGCGTACATTTATTTTAGACAAAAATAACCCTTAATTTATTGCTATATAAATGTATTTTAGATTCCTGCTGACTTGTTTCATTTTGTTTTCAATCACATCAAATTCACAAATTGTAGAAGAAAAAAAGAATTTCCGTGCGGCAGATTCATTGCTGAAGGAACATAGTTTTTCTGTTCATAGGGATAATTATTTTCTGACGGGTGTACCAATAAATACGGATATTACACGAAATACAGCTGATGTGAAATATCAAATAAGTTTTAAACTAAGATTGACATCAAAACCTTGGCTTGGTGGCTTTTTCCCTTATTTAATGTATACTCAAAAAGCCTTTTGGGATATTTATGCGAGTTCAAAACCATTTTCTGAAATTAATTTCAATCCGGGAGTTGCCATCGTCCGCCCGTTTTATCTAAAAGGAGGGAGGCTTACTTATGGAACAATTTCGTTAGAACACGAATCAAATGGAAGAGATTCTATTTATTCCAGAACATGGAATATGCTTGCCTTTTCATTAAAGTCTCAAGTTTCTCCACGTTGGATGGTTGGAATTAGAGGATGGATTCCTATTGTGGATAAAGAGGATAATCCAGAACTGACGAAGTATGTTGGATATGGCGAGGCTAGCGCTACTTATCAAATTAAGCCTGGAAGGTGGAGTGCAGATATTCTTTTTAGAAAAGGAAGTGGTCTTATCAATTATGGGTCTCTGCAGACGCAGCTAAATTGGAAACCATATAAAAATGAAAATTATTACCTCACGATTCAATGGTTTGTGGGTTATACAGAAAGTTTAATTGATTATCAGGAGCATAAAAGCATGGTGCGTTTAGGCTTTACTATCAAACCTGAAAATATGGGAATTTTCTAAGTTTATTTTATCATTTAACTTATCGCTTTACGCTTACTGCCCAAAAAATGGAATTTCTAAGAAGAGTAGTGTAGGTTTTGTTTTCAAACAACTCAGGAGCATGTCCCATAAAAATATAAACGTTTCGGGCCTTGACTTGCTCATTTGTCCAAATAACAGGGTGGTCGCCCATTTTTATTTTTGAAAAAGGCTCATAACTAGATTCATCTACAGAAGCCAGTACACGAACGTTTGAGCGAGGACTTTTATCATATATATACCATTCTTCTTTTTCTACAAAAAAGGAGGAAGGAATTCCTTTCATTATAGGATGAGTTGTATCCTCAACTTTTACTTTAGCTTTTGCAAAGGTTGGAATATAATCGACAAACCTTATTCTTCCCATAAAATCTGAAAACCATTGCCACATTGGGTAACCGTCAAATTCACCTAATAAAGTTGCATGATGTAGTCCTACCCATCCTCCTCTTCCTTCATTTATATATTTTTGAAATGCTTTCATAGATTCTTCGCTCCAGCTATAAGGTGGATAATCGAGCTGAATGAAGAGCTGATATTGTTTTAATAAGGTTTCATTAATTGTTTTTGTGTTTTCAATATAATCAATTGTAAAACTGCTGTCAATAGCTAATTTATTCAGCCAAGGTTTAGCTGCAGTTGTAAAGGGTACATGGTGGCCGCCATTTTCATATAGAACTAATGCTTTGAACTTTGGCTTTTTTGATGTCTGTGCGATACAATTTGCTTGAAAGTAACTGCCTGCTATTAGTAAACAGATTAATATTTGTAATTTTTTCATTAATACCATTGTTTTTATTTTTCCACCATTGCTATAATAGACTGTAAAAACCTTGCTGAATGTGGAATCCATTGTTCTGTCCATCGACATTCATCATTTCCATCGATATCCATTTTGAAATGTATACCAGATCCTTGTCCATAATTAGAATGCATGCAAGGCACGTTATTTTGTCCAAATTGGTACATAAAACATTACATCCTAATATCCAGGAAAGCTGTTGTTGGGCATACAAATTAAGAGATTTTTTTTAGTATCATTTTTTGATATATAATTCTTTCACCTTCGATAGCTACGTCAGATAGCATAGCTTAGTTTTTCCAATTGGAAAATTACGAAAAAGTAAAAATTTATTCTGTCTTTGTTTCTCTTTAAAAATATAGAAATGATTTGCATTTGGTCTATTTTGTCAGCAGGAATTAGGTTTTTATCTCGATGATGAAAAGTTACTGATGTGTATTTGATGTGATTTTTTTATAATTGTCAGGTAATGGTGCAGATCAGCGTATATTTAGTAATAATGATAGCTTGATTAGATTTTGTGTTGTAACATTTTGTTTATAAGGGATTTAATAATTTTTATTAAATTTGGTGTAAGAATTTCTAGCAATACCTATTATGGAAAAATTAAAACGCCCGGTTTATCTTAAAGCGGGTACTGATGATTTTTTTAAAAAGTTACGCACAGAAGTGAACGAAACTGTTTTGCAAAACTCATCATTGTACCTTTTAAATGTTGTAAAATCTTTAGGTCTTTTGGTTCTGTTTTTTTTATTTTATGGCTGTATTTTATTGTTTGGAAACAGTACCCCTTTCTTATTTCTGTTTTATATTTTATGTGGCTTTACCATGATTGTGCTTTTTATAAATGCATTTCATGACGCAGCACATGGAGCTTTATTTAAAAAAGCAAAACATAACGAATGGTTTTTATATGTTTTGGAACTTTTTGGAAGTAATCATTGGCTCTGGATGCGCCGCCACATTAATCTTCATCATGCTTACCCTAATGTTCCGGATTGGGATATTGATATTAAACAAAGTGATATTATTCGTATTTTTCCAAATAGTCCATTGTTTGCGTATCATAAATACCAGCATATTTACATGTGGTTTATTTATCCGCTTTACAGCTTGAATTGGATTTACATTCGTGATTTTAAAGATTTTTTTGGGAAAAGAAATAATTACGTAAAAAAAGTCGTGGAAAAAATTCCGCCTAAGCAGGTTTTTATATTGTTTGCGGCTAAAATTATCAATCTGTTTTATTTACTTTTTATTCCAATGCTGTTTTTGAAACAGCCTTGGTATTTGGTTTTAACAGGATGGTTTTCAATGCATTTATTGGGAAGTGTTTTGGGTGTTGTAGCCCTCGTTTCTACACATGTTGATGAAGATGCTCATTTTCCGATAACTGACGAAAATGGAAATCTCTCCGCTACCTGGGCGATGCACCAAATGATTGTAACAAAAGATTTTAGCACAAACAGCAGGCTGGCTAATTTTTTATATGGTGGTTTTACGCATCATGTTGCGCATCATCTCTTTCCCGGCGTTGGTCATACCTATTATCCTTACATTACGCCAATTATAATGCGTTATGCAGCCGAATATGACCTTCCTTATACTTCATATCCCTTTTATCATGCGGTACGATCGCATTTCAGGATGTTGAAAAATAAAGGTGTTAAAGAAAATATATTTGTAACGGGTGAGATTTAAAGTATTTCCTCTTAAAAGTGATTTTGAGTATTGTCTTTAAAATTCCTGTTTTTTTACTTCGGCTGTTTTTATCTATATTTACTTTTTACAATAAATTCTTCCGATGAAAAAAAATAACAATCTATATTTTAAGCCCTTCTTATTTCTTGGATTCTTTACGGGCATTTTTTCCGCTTTTGCTCAAAACGAATCTTATTCCGAACCTGTAGAAAATAAAATTGAGGAAACCATATTTGTAAACCTAAAAGATTACAGTAAAGATTTTGTGTACGATATGAAGTATGCTACAGAAGATAATTTCTTAAAAGCTAAAGTGTATGATTGTGCTGAATGTTTCCTGCGATACAAAACTGTTAAAGCCTTAATTGCTGCCAATAATGATTTTATTAAAAAAGGGTTTAGAATCAAGCTTTATGATTGCTATAGACCTTTGTCTATCCAGAAGAAAATGTGGGAGATTGTATCCAATCCAAAATATGTTGCCGATCCAAAAAAAGGCTCCATCCACAATAGAGGAGGAGCCGTAGATATTTCGTTAGTTGATCTTAACGGTAAAGAAGTTGAAATGGGAACCGCTTTTGACTTTTTTGGTCCGGAAGCCGGTCATAATTACATTAAATTTTCTAAAGAAATTTTGGCAAACCGAAAATTCTTAAAAAAGATCATGACACAAAATGGTTTCAATTCATTTGATTCTGAATGGTGGCATTATAACTTAAAAGCAGGCTTAAAAGATAATGTTTCTAATCAGAAATGGAATTGTAATTAATTATTCAACACATCTAATATTCTGCATTAAATAAGTGCTGGGCTGAAAAGTTTTTCCATTCATTTCAGATACCAATTCGTTTTTAACGATATAATCTTCAATATTGGTCAGGTATTTAATTCGCATAATTGATACAGGAGATTTTTTCAGTTCTTCATAATTGTCTTTCATAAACATAAAAATCCCTGTATTTACACGGTTATCAAATCCTTTATCATCTCTAATTAAAGTGCCACATCTTTCACTATCAATATGAATTAAAGTAACAATTTTACCGTTTTCGAGTTGAAGGAAGATTTTTGAATTTTTGTCGAAGCAGTTTGCCTTTATAAAATCTTTACTTTTTTGAATTAGCTGCAGGTTTAAAGTTGGCAGACCATCTGTTTGTGCAAGCGAAAAGAAAATATAACTAAAGGTCCCTCCAAAATTTTTCTCGTTGATTAAATACTCATTGGTTACTTTATAAGTTCCAATAGAGTCTGTCACATTGGCGCTGTATTCACAAGGTTTTTGGGCAAATGCGGTAAAGGTTAATAAAAAAAGAGTTAGTGTAATTAATTGTTTCATTTTTAGTTTATTTTTCTGCAAATTAAGACTATTTTATTATCATTTTTATCAGTTGTAAAAAAACAATATTTATTTCCTCCATTTTTTATTTTCCATTTTTTTCGAATGTTTTCTACTGTTTCAGGAAAGTTACGTGTGGTAACATTTGCTTGTTGATTTAAAAGCACCGTTTTCATTTCATTTTTATTGTATGAAATTGTTTTTTCGATTTCAAAACTTCTGCCGGGAAAATCAATTAAATCTTCTGAGGTGTACAAATGAGAATGTTTGTGGAGCTTATTTATTTTAAAAAAAGAGCTTACTTCATCAAATCCGCCCGATTTCATGATGGCTGAGTTGGGTTCGTAAAGATATTTTTGTGGAAGTTGATATGATAAAAATTGAGTTTCGCCGTCTAAAGCGAATTCAAATGTTTCTGTTTTATCTTTTAGAATATTAGCTGTTTTTAAAGTTATATCGCCTACAAAGTTTTTATGAATTTCAAAAAGTAATTCTTTAACTTCATTTTCAAGCGCTATAATGTGAATGTTTTTTACAAATTTCAATTCAGACAAACCTGCTGAAATATCCAGCAGCGGGGCCGTTTTAATTAAAATTGCGTCGGTTTTTTCAAAGTATAAATCCAGAGATTGCGGAACATTCGGAAGGCAGTCCTTCAGCATAAAAACTTTGCCTTTGGCATCGTTTCGTCTGGAAGGATCTATATAAATCCAGTCCCATTTTTGATCTGCATCATTTAAAGCAGCAGCAGAATCACCTGCATAAAAAGTACAATTCTCGATTTGTAACTGCTGAAAATTATGTTTTACAATGGTTGATAATTCTTCATTTATTTCACAATGTGTGACAGATTTAAATTTTTTAGCAAAATAATAATCATCAACGCCAAAACCTCCGGTAAGGTCAATTAAGCTTTTGCCATCTATTAAAGACGCTTTATAAGCAGCTGTTTTTTCAGAAGAAGTCTGCTCAACAGAAATTTTACTTGGATATATGATGTTTTGGGTCGAAAACCAAGTGGGTAATTTATCCTTTGCCTTAGCTTTGGCTTCAATTTGATTTAAAATTAAAATCCATTCCACTTCAGGAAAAGGATTTTTTTGAAGTGCTAATTTTGTAATCGATTCACTGCTATTCAGCGTAATAAAATCTTGAATATTTTTACTTAAAATAGAAGTGTTCAATGCTAAATTCTTTCAGTTAAAACAGATATAATTTTATTGTCTGGGAAAAATTCTTTTAAGATTACTTTTATCATGGTAAAAAGCGGAACGGCGATAATCATCCCGACAATCCCAAAAGTAATACCGCTTATTAAAGTGATAAGAAATATTTCCAGCGGATGCGAATTTACGCTTTTTGATGAAATTATTGGCTGACTGATATTATTATCAATTGCCTGAACCAATAAAAATCCGATAACAACATAAATGGTTGTTGGAAGAATTTCAGATCTAAAATCTTGACCAATTAAACTAATCATTGTTAGAATAGCAGCAAGAATAGTTCCAATAATAGGTCCTATGTATGGAATGATGTTTAATACAGCACATAAAAACGCAATTACAAAGGCATTTTTATTTCCAAAAATAACCAAAACGATAAGATAAAGAATAAATACAACCGTTAATTGAAGTAAAAGCCCAATAAAATATCGGGTTAACAGATGGTTTATTTTTGTAATAGAATTAATGATTTTGTCTTCGTTTGAATCTGGAAGTATTTTTCTGGCTGTTGCTTTAAAACTTTCCTGGTCTTTTATAAAGAAAAATGTAATGAAAAATACAGAAACCAATCCCATTCCCATACTGGCCATAAAGTTCAAAATCGAATTTATAAATCCGGTAAAATAACTAAAATTAAGCATTGAAGTTATTTTTGAATCTTTCAGCATTTTATTTAAGTCAACATGCTGTACATTAAAATAAGCTTCTATGCTTCGTTCTGTCTCCATAAACTGCGTCTGCAGCTGGTTAGTATCTAAAAGTGATAAATTATTCGCCTGAGAAATGATTAAAGGAACAAAAAGAAATATAAAACCGGTAAGCAATAAAATAAAAACTATAATGGTGGTTGTTGCTGCAAACGAATTGCTGAATTTTAATTTTTGTTTTAAAAATATAACCAGCGGATTTGCTATTAAGCACAATATTAGGGAAATACATAAGTAAACAATTACAGTTTGTATTTCGTATAAAAAGTATAAAACGATACCAATTACTAAGATTGTTGCTAATGCTCGTAAGATTCCGTTAGAAATAGTTTTTGACGTTACCATATTTAGATTTTAGAATATAAATATAGGAAAAAGCATTTATAATTCTAATGTTTGGGTCGTTCTAAATAATTAGGAAAAAAAAGGCGAGATGATTTCATCTCGCCTTTAATTGGAATTTTTTTATTAAGGTTGTGCAAAAGAATTTCTTGCTCCACCACTTGCAAAAATTGCCGAAATTCTGTTTTTCTGACCTGTTGAGAACATGTACATTGCATTATCATCAACATAATCCATGTAGTTCATTGTCATCTCTACAGGAGTACCAGAACAAGTACTGTAGTGAGGATAAGCAGGAACACCATAGTTTGCTGTGTTGTGAGTTGGAGTATCAGCAACTAAATCGCTTCCGCAAGTTGCATCTCCCCAAATGTGGCGTAAGTTCATCCAGTGGCCCACTTCGTGAGTTGCAGTTCTTCCTAAGTTAAATGGTGCATTTGCAGCTCCAGATAAACCGAAGTATTTTGGGTCAATTACAACACCATCTGTAGATGATGCTCCTCCAGGAAATTGTGCATATCCTAAAATTCCGCCTCCAATGGTGCAAGACCACATATTAAGTTTTGTTGTTGGCGAAGTTGGTGCAATACCTCCCTGAGCTGTTTTTTTCATGGCGTCGTTTGTACCCCATGAGGTTTTTGTTGTTGATTTTCTAATAATTTGGTCCAAAACGAATGTAATTCCAATATTCGCTTTTA
The DNA here is from genome assembly GCF_001879205.1 of Flavobacterium johnsoniae. Classification (GTDB taxonomy): domain Bacteria; phylum Bacteroidota; class Bacteroidia; order Flavobacteriales; family Flavobacteriaceae; genus Flavobacterium; species Flavobacterium johnsoniae_A. The sequence goes on along the minus strand of NZ_MLFK01000013.1, from coordinate 60,480 downwards.
CACCAGAAAATAATGCAGGAACACTATTGTAGTCTGTGTTTAAGGCATTAAAATCTTTGTTTAATACATCAATTTGAGATTGAATCTGTGCAGCCGAGATATTTTCTGCTGTTGTTCTGTACAGAACGTTTACTACAACTGGAATCTCGATTTTGCCGTTTACTAAACGGCCGCTCAGGATTTTTTCATTTGTAATAGCCTCAATTTCGTTCATTCTAACAGCCAATGTTGGATCAGCTTTTAATTGGGCTTCTAAAACATCCTGTGTTGCACAAGCACGACGGCTTGCAATTGCAGCATCTGCATTTGCAGATTCAGATGACTCATTTTGACATGAAAACAGCACTAAGGCTGTAATTGCGGTAATAATAACTTTTTTCATAAAATCTTGGGGTTTTTGTTATAAAAAATTAGTTTTGGTTAACCAGGTCGCAATTTTATAACAAAATCAATTTGTAGCCAAATTTTTATATCAATTTATTTGTGAGAATTTTACAACCCCTTATATAATCTAGTTCCTACAAAAAAGTTAAAATTATTTTTAAGATGTTTTTTCTTACTTATTGATTTTTGAAATGTGTTTTAACGTTATTATTTGCTTTTAATCGAGGTTTTAGATATTTCTCGTTAAAGACGATTTAGAAATCGCTTCAAATTTGAGCAATTACTATATACTATTTAACACAAAAAATTACAAAGTCGTAATCTCATACAAAGCAATACTGGCCGCTTGAACAACATTCATGCTTGAGTTTTTTCCAAACATGTTGATGTGGACAATTTGATTGGAAATTTTTAGAAGTTCATCTGAGATTCCGTTAATTTCACTTCCAATCAAAAGTGCGATTTTTTTATTTTGAGGGATTACAACTTCTTTTAGAGATTTGCTGTTAGTTGCGATTTCTAATGCAATGATTTCGAAGTTGTTGTTTTGAAGATATGCCATTAATTCAGTCGTTTCTTCCATGATTTGATGCGGTACATGAAGATGTGTACTGCGGGAAGTTTTGTTTATTTTTCTTGGTGTAAGCGGAATATCTTTTCCTAAAAAAATAATATTTTCAACGCCAAAAGCCTCAGAAATTCTAAAAAGAGAACCGATATTCTGCTGAAAATAAATATGATCGCAGACTAAAGTTATCGGAAATGTTTTTCTCTCAAATTGATTTTCTTCGTGAGTAAGCTGCACTTTTTACAATTTTAATTGGTGAAGATGTAATTGATGATATTGGCACCCATTTTTAATGCTTTGTCTCGAACATTTGCTGGATCATTATGCACTTCGGCATCTTCCCAGCCATCGCCCAAATCGCATTCGTATGTATATAGCAAAACTAATTTGTTTTCCACAAAAATTCCAAACGCCTGCGGGCGCGTGCCGTCATGTTCGTGAATTTTTGGCAATCCGTTTGGGAAGGGAAACGGTTTTTGAAAAATGGCATGATTCGCCGGAATTTCAACTAAATTATTGTTTGGGAATATTTTTTTAATTTCTTTTCGGATGTATTGATCCATTCCGTAATTATCATCGATGTGAAGAAAACCGCCTCCGTTTAAATAATTCCTAAGATTTGCAACATCAGCATCACTAAAAACTACATTTCCGTGTCCGGTCATGTGTACAAACGGATAAGAAAGTAAATCGGGATTGCCTGGTTCAACTGTAGAGGGTTTGGCTTTTATGCGGGTATTGATAGTCGAATTACAAAAACGAATTAAATTAGGCAGCGATGTTGGATTTGCGTACCAATCGCCTCCGCCGCTATATTTTAGCAAAGCAATTTCTTGTGAAAATGAAGAAACAGAAATCAATAAAAATAAAAGAAGAAGTTTTTTCATAACTGTGTGTAAAACCAATTAGTTTGATGTTTCATTAAAAAAAACAACACTGTGACAAGCTACAACCGCAGCAGTTTCTGTACGCAAACGTGTATTTCCTAACGTAACCGGCTGATAATTATTTTCGATGGCCAATGTTATTTCTTTTTCTGAGAAGTCACCTTCAGGACCAATTAATAAAGTTACGTCCTGGTTTGGTTTTAAAGTTTTTTTCAGAGATTTTTTATCGGTTTCTTCGCAATGTGCTATAAAAAGCAAGCCTTCTTTTTTTTGTTTGATGAATTCTTTAAACGAAACAGCATCATTCAGTTTTGGAAAATAAGTTTCATTAGATTGTTTCATTGCCGAAAGTATAATTTTTTCAAAACGTTCTAAATTAATCACTTTTCTTTCAGAACGATCGCAGATAATAGGCGTAATTTCCTGAATTCCAATTTCTGTTGCTTTTTCTAAAAACCATTCAAAACGATCGTTCATTTTTGTGGGCGCAACGGCTAAATGCAGACGAAATTTTGGTTCAGGTGATTTTTTTATAGATAGAACGCTTACGATGCATTTATTATCAGAAGCCAATGTAATCTGGGTTTCAAACAGTAAACCCAGTCCATTTGTTACATGCAGAATATCTGAATCTTTCTTGCGTAAAACTTTTATAATATGTTTGCTTTCTTCTTTATCAAAAGAAAAACTTTCGGTCGTTTCGTCTATGTCCGGATTGTAAAATAATTGCATAATTAAAATTGAATTCGTGCTTTTGAAACAACTGCCGAAGTTTCGAAACGTTTTGATAAATATTTTTGATAGCCCACAATTCCAATCATCGCAGCATTATCTGTTGTATATTCGAATTTTGGAATAAAAGTTTTCCAGCCATATTTGCCTTCGCTTTCTTTTAATCGGGTTCTGATTCCTGAATTTGCCGAAACGCCTCCGCCAATAGCAATTTGTTTAATTCCGGTTTCTTTTACGGCCAGTTTTAATTTATCCATCAAAATTTCAATAATGGTATACTGAATAGAGGCACAAATATCGTTTAGGTTTTCTTCGATAAAATTTGGGTTTTCTTGTTTATTCTTTTGAATAAAATAGAGAATTGCCGTTTTTAATCCGGAGAAACTAAAATCTAATCCCGGAACTTTTGGTTTTGTAAAGGTAAAAGCTTTAGGATTTCCTTCTTTAGCATATTTATCGATTAAAGGGCCTCCAGGGTACGGAAGTCCAAGGATTTTTGCACTCTTGTCAAAAGCTTCTCCAACGGCGTCATCAGTGGTTTCGCCAATAATTTCCATGTCAAAAAAGCCGTTTACTTTTACAATTTGTGTGTGTCCGCCGCTAATTGTTAAGGCTAAAAAAGGAAATTCGGGTTTATCATAACCTTCTTCCTCAATAAAATGAGCTAAAATATGCGCATGCATGTGGTTTACAGCAATTAACGGAATGTTTAATGCCAATGATAACGATTTACTGAAAGAACTCCCAACTAATAAAGACCCCATCAAACCAGGACCTTGTGTAAAGGCGATGGCAGTTAATTGTTCTTTTTGTACATTTGCTTTGCGAAGTGCAGCATCGATTACAGGAACAATGTTTTGCTGGTGTGCTCTCGAGGCTAACTCAGGAACCACACCGCCATATTGATTGTGAATTAACTGATTGGCCACAACATTTGAGAGTACTTTATCGTTATGTAAAACCGCGGCGGCAGTATCATCGCATGAACTTTCGATGGCAAGAATAAAAACCTCTGAATTTTGCATATAAAGGCACGAATTTTGGATTATATTTGACAAATCAAATTTTGAATTTCTTTGATTGAAGCAGATGCCAAAATTAAAGAATTTTTATCAAAACAGTCGTCCTTTGTCTGGTCAAATTAAAATTATACAAAACAATAATAATAGCAGTTATCAAAAGAGTAAAGAAAATAGTATCCAGAACCCTGATTGGCTTAATTTTACTTTTGCTGGTACTTGCTATCACATTGTCTCTTCCTGTCGTACAAACAAAAATCGCAAAGTATATTACAGAAACCCTTAATAAGGATTTTAAAACCAATATAAGTATTGACAAAGCTGCCATTAATATTTTTGGCGGCGTAAAACTTAAAAAGGTCTTGATTTTAGACCATCATAAAAAAACTTTAATCTACTCTGATCTTATAAATACTGACATTTTAAGTATAAAAAGATTAGTAGATGGGGATTTAATTTTTGGAGATATTCGTTTAACAGGTTTGATTTTTAATCTAAAAACCTATAAAAATGAAGATGAAAACAATATAAATAAGTTTATTAAATTGTTTGAAACCGGAAAGAAAACGCCAAAATCTAATAAACATTTTCTTTTAACTGCTAGAAATGCTTACATCTCAAACGGGAACTTCTCTGTTGTGGATGAAAATAAAAAAACGCCTAATTTTTTGGATTTTAAAAAACTGAATGCTTACATCAGTGATTTTAAATTATACGGTCCAGATATTAATACGATAATCCACAGGTTTTCTTTTTTAGATCATCGTGGTTTGTATGTTTCTAATTTTGCCGGTAAATTCAGCTATACTAAAAAACAAATTAAAGTCGAAAATCTGGCGATTAAGACTAAGAGATCCTGGATTTACGGAAAAGCGATTTTAAATTATAAAGTCGAAGATTTTTTGGCCTTTACAGATAAAGTTCAGTTTAATGTGGCATTGGATTCTTCTAATATTGCCTCAAATGATATTCGTTATTTTTATGACGGATTGGGTAAAAACCAGCATTTTAAAGTAAAAACGAAAATAAAAGGAACGCTGAACAATTTGAATTTAAATCATCTGAGACTTAGTGATGCAAATGGTTCTAAAATTTTTGGTACAATCAATTTTAAAAATCTTGTAGGAACTAAAGAACAAAAGTTTGCCATGGACGGGAAGTTTGATAAACTGCTTTCCAGTTATGACAATTTGGTTTTTATACTTCCGGGAATTTTAGGTAAAAAACTTCCGAAAGAACTTAAAAGAATTGGGAAGTTTAATATTATAGGTAAAGCAAAAGTCTCGACCACAGAGTTAGAGGCCAATTTTAAAATGGCAACCGATTTAGGAAACGGTAAAGTCGATCTTCATATGAATAATATGGATTTTATCGATAAAGCTTCCTATGCAGGAAACATTGTGCTGGATAATTTTAATATTGGAGCTTTATTAGCGCGAAAAGATCTGGGTAAAACTACTTTAAATTTAGATGTAGACGGTGTTGGCTTTACCGAAAAATATTTAAATACGATTATAAAGGGGGATATCGCTAAATTAGATTACAATAAGTACAGTTATAGTAATATTGTGGTAAATGGTAATTTCAAACTTCCTTATTATAAAGGACAGATTTCTGTAAACGATCCAAATTTAAATTTGACTTTTGATGGTTTGGTCGATTTGAGTAAAAGAGAAAGCCGTTATGATTTTCATATCAATGTTGAGAATTCAGATTTGCGAAAACTTAAGTTTATTAGCGATTCTATTTCTCATTTTAAAGGTGATGCCGTTGTTCAGGTAACCGGAAATTCTATTGAAAATCTTCAGGGAACTATTTTTATAAAAGATGCTGCTTATCAAAATCCGCAAGAAACCTACGTGTTTGATGATGTAACTATCAGTTCCAATTTTGATGCCGATAGACTTAGAACCATAACGATTAATTCATCGGATATTGTTGAAGGGAAAATTGTTGGTAAATTCCAGTTTGCACAATTGGACAAATTGGTAATGAATTCTGTTGGAAGTTTGTATACCAATTATAAACCTTATAAGGTTAAAAAAGGACAGTTTTTGCGATTCAATTTTCATGTATATAATAAGGTAGTCGAAATGCTTTATCCGGAAATGAAAATTGATTCCAGTACAGTTGTACGAGGAAAAATAGACTCTGATTTGCAGGAATTTAAATTTGGTTTTAGATCAAAACAGATTACTGCTGCTAAAAATACTTTTGATAATATTAGAATTAGTGTTGATAACAAAAACCCGCTTTATAATGCTTTTGTGGAGTTAGACAGTATCAAAACACCTTATTATAAAATCCGTGATTTCAACTTAATCAATGTAACTTCAAAAGACACTTTGTTTGTACGTTCTGAGTTTAAAGGAGGCGACAAAGGGCAGGATTATTTCAATCTGGATTTATTTCATACTATTGATAAAAACAAAAATAACATCGTTGGGATTAAGAAATCTGAAATGAAGTTTAAGGATTATTTGTGGTATTTGAATGAAGATTCTTCAAAAGACAATCAGATTGTATTCGATCAGTTCTTTAAAAACTTTACGATTGATAATATTGTTTTATCACACGAAAACCAGAAAATTGATTTAAACGGAGTTATTAAAGGAAAAGATTATAAGGATATTGTCCTCAATTTTGAAGATGTTGATATAAATAAAATTACCCCGTTGACTTCGAAGTTTGTTTTTAATGGAAATTTAAACGGAAACATAAATTATAAGCAGAATAAGGATGTATACCAGCCCACGGCAACTATTGTTATAGATCATTTAAACTTAAATAAAGTCGATCTGGGAACTTTGAATTTTGATATTTCCGGAGATGAAAGTTTTAAAAAGTTTACTATAAATTCTTCTATTGTAAATGGTTTTGCTGAGTCTTTTAGGGCGAATGGTACTTTTGCAATCGAAAATAAAGAGACATTCCTTGATTTAAATTTAAAACTGGAAGGATTTAATCTCGCAACCTTAGGGACTGTTGGAGGTGATGTTTTATCAAATGTAAGAGGATCTGTTTCAGGAAATGCTGCTGTAGTTGGTAATTTGAAAAAACCGGAAATTAACGGCCGATTGTATGTTGAGAAAGCCGGAATGACAGTTCCATATCTAAATACAGATTACGAATTGAGCGACAGAACGGTAATTGATTTAACTGATGAAAAATTCCTGTTTAGAAATAATCAGTTAACCGATACAAAATTTGGAACCAAAGGATTGCTCAACGGAACAATCGAGCATCATAATTTTGGTGACTGGAAATTGGATTTAACTATTACTTCTAAACGATTATTGGCGCTCGATACAAAAGACAGCGATGATGCGGCTTATTTTGGAACCGCATTTATAAACGGAACAGCCAGCATAAAAGGCCCGACAGAAAATTTATTTATAAAAGTTGATGCCAAATCTGAAAAAGGCACCGAAGTTAAAATCCCAATCAATAATGTACAAAGTGTGGGCGAAAGCAGCTGGATTCATTTTGTAACGCCGAAAGAAAAATATAATCTTGCTAATGGTATTGTAGAAAGAACCAGAAATTATAATGGACTTGAGTTAGAATTTGACTTTGATATTACGCCAGATGCCGAAGTAGAAGTAATCCTTGATCGAAATTCCGGTCATGGTATGAAAGGAAAAGGATACGGATCGCTCTTGTTTAAAATTAATACGCTTGGTAAATTTAATATGTGGGGAGATTTCCAGGCATACGAAGGAACCTATAATTTTAAATATGGAGGTTTAATTGATAAAAAATTCGCGGTTAAAAAAGGGGGGTCTATTATTTGGGAAGGAAACCCAATGAAAGCGCAGTTAAATTTAGAAGCAGTGTACAGAACTTCTGCTAATCCTGCCGTATTATTAGAAAACTCTTCTTTTAATAAAAAGGTGCCTGTAGAAGTAGTAATTGGTCTGAGAGGAGATTTAACCAGTCCGGAGCCTAATTTCGATATTCAGTTCCCATCAGTTAGTAATGTTTTAAAATCAGAAATACAATATAAGTTAGACGATAAAGATGTGAGGCAGACACAGGCTTTGTATTTATTATCAACAGGATCTTTTATGAGTCCTGACGGTTTTAATCAAAGTGATTTATCAGGAACATTTGCAGAAACGGCGGCAAGTTTGCTTGGAGGCATTATTAAATCAGACAATGATCTTATTAATATAGACCTGAATTTTATTTCGGCAGACCGAAGAATAGGGCAGGAAGCTGACGGACAATTTGTAGCTAATATATCATCACAGATTAACGAGAGGATTTCGATAAACGGAAAAGTAGGGGTACCGGTAGGTGGAGTAAACGAATCTGCAATTGTAGGAGATATCGAAATACTGTATCGTGTAAATGAAGATGGATCGATGAACCTTCGTTTGTTTAATAAAGAAAATGACATTAATTATATAGGACAAGGAATTGGTTATACGCAAGGGGTAGGTATTTCTTATGAAGTAGATTTTGATACTTTCAGTGAGCTGGTCAATAAATTATTTAAAAGTCATAAGCTCGAAAAGGCAATAAAGAGTTCTGATGATTATCAGGATTCTAATTTAAACCCGGATTATCTTAATTTTAAATCTAAAAAAGACAGCGAGAAAGATAAAAAGAAAACTGAAAAGGAAGAAGAGAAAAAACCGAAGCCTCAAAACAATAATGAAGGACTGATTCCGGATAACGATGTTTGATAATTGTTAAAAAGAGTATAAAAAAACCATTCGCAGCAACGAATGGTTTTTTTATGCTTAAATTTAAGGCTTTTGATGTGTTTTTGTTAAAGTGCTATGTTTAAGATTTTTATAACACTTCATTTAGCTATTGTTAATTTTAAAGAATTAATTAAAAAATGGGGTATTTATTATTTTAAATGAAATTTTTGGTATCAAAAAACTTATTAACGAAAACTTTTGAATTTAACAGATTTTATTAATTTATAATAAACATAACCGGAAAAGTGGTGAATGTTTGCTAAATTTACAACTTTAATACTTAAATAATGTCAAAAACAATAAAAAAAGTAGGTGTTCTAACCTCAGGAGGAGACTCACCAGGAATGAATGCTGCAATACGATCAGTTGTTCGAACATGTGCTTATCATAATATAGAATGCATAGGAATTTATAGAGGGTATCAAGGAATGATCGAAGGAGATTTTAAAGAAATGGGCCCTCGAAGCGTTAATAATATTGTAAACAAAGGAGGAACGATCTTAAAATCGGCTCGTTCTGTTGAGTTTAGAACCCCCGAAGGTAGAAAAAAAGCACACGAAAACCTTTTAAAAGCCGGAGTAGATGCTTTGGTAGTAATTGGCGGAGATGGAAGTTTTACCGGAGGTTTAATTTTTAATTCTGAATATGATTTCCCGGTAATGGGAATTCCGGGTACTATTGATAATGATATTTTTGGTACAAGCCACACTTTAGGTTATGATACTGCTTTGAATACTGTTGTTGACTGTATTGATAAAATTAGAGATACTGCAAGTTCTCATAATCGTCTGTTTTTTGTAGAGGTTATGGGTAGAGATGCAGGACATATTGCACTTAATGCCGGAATTGGAGCCGGTGCAGAAGAAATTCTTATTCCTGAAGAAGATTTAGGTTTAGACAGATTATTAGATTCTCTTCAAAAAAGTAAAGCTTCAGGAAAATCATCAAGTATAGTGGTTATTGCCGAAGGTGATAAAATTGGTAAAAACGTATTCGAATTAAAAGATTACGTTGAAGCTAATTTACCTGAATACGACGTAAGAGTATCTGTTTTAGGACACATGCAGCGTGGTGGATCTCCATCTTGTTTTGACCGTGTTTTAGCAAGCCGTCTTGGTGTAAAAGCAGTAGAGTCTTTAATCGAAGGAAAATCAAATTATATGGTTGGACTAAAAGAAGATAAAGTAGCTTTAACGCCGCTTGAGCAGGCAATTAAAGGAAAATCTGAAATTGATAGAGAATTATTGAGAGTGTCAGACATCATGTCTACATAATTATATAAGATAAAAAGTTTAAAAAGGGAGAAGTTTATTGTGAGGAAATTAGACTTTGAATTAGTATAATAAAAACAAAAGCAAAAATTTAGTAAAATGTCAAAAGTAAAATTAGGAATAAACGGATTTGGACGTATCGGAAGAATCGTTTTTAGAGAGTCTTTCAACAGAGATAATGTAGAAGTGGTAGCAATCAACGATTTATTAGATGTAGATCACTTAGCTTACTTATTAAAATATGATTCAGTTCACGGTCGTTTCAACGGAACTGTAGAAGTTAAAGAAGGAAAACTTTATGTAAATGGAAGAAACATCCGTATTACTGCAGAAAGAAATCCAGCTGACTTAAAATGGAATGAAGTTGATGTTGATGTTGTAGCAGAATGTACTGGTATCTTCACAACTATCGAAACTGCAAGCGAGCACTTAAAAGGAGGCGCTAAGAAAGTTATTATTTCTGCTCCATCTGCAGATGCTCCAATGTTTGTAATGGGAGTTAACCACGAAACTGCAAAAGCTTCTGATTTAGTAGTTTCTAACGCATCTTGTACTACAAACTGTTTAGCTCCATTAGCTAAAGTAATTCACGATAATTTCGAAATTGTTGAAGGTTTAATGACAACTGTTCACGCAACTACTTCAACTCAAATGACTGCTGACGGACCTTCTAGAAAAGACTGGAGAGGTGGTCGTGCAGCTGCAATAAACATCATTCCTTCTTCAACAGGTGCTGCAAAAGCAGTTGGAAAAGTAATCCCTTCTTTGAATGGAAAATTAACTGGAATGTCTTTCCGTGTTCCTACTGCTGACGTTTCTGTAGTAGATTTAACTGTGAAAGTGGCTAAAGAAACTACTTACGAAGAAATCTTAGCTGTATTGAAAAAAGCTTCTGAAAATGAAATGAAAGGTATCTTAGGATATACTGAAGATGCAGTTGTTTCTCAAGATTTTATTTCTGATAAAAGAACTTCAATCATTGATGCTGGTGCAGGAATTGGTTTAAATTCAACTTTCTTCAAATTAGTATCTTGGTATGATAATGAGTACGGATATTCAAGCAAATTGATTGATTTATCTGTTCATATCGCAGGTTTAAAATAATATTATATATTTTTGCAAAATCCCGTTATCACCAAATAACGGGATTTTCTTATTTTGTTATGTCTTTAATTAATGTAAAAAATACACTTATTGAGGAAAAACTAATCCAAAAACTAAAATAAAATGAAATTAATAGTTGATAGTGGATCTACTAAAGCCGATTGGATTGCAATTGATGATAATGGAAAAGTATTATTCACCACACAAACATTAGGATTAAATCCTGAAATTCTGGACGGCCCGGAAATTGTAACAAGATTGAATGACCGTTTTGATATTTTACAAAATAAAAAAAATGCAACACATTTGTTCTTTTATGGAGCAGGCTGTGGAACAGACAGAATGAAAGAGTCTCTTAAACAAATCTTTCAGGAGTATTTTACGAACGCTATCGTGGATGTTCAGGAAGATACTTATGCGGCTGTTTATGCTACAACTCCAAAAGGTGAAGAAGCAATTGTATCTATCTTAGGAACTGGGTCAAACTGCAGTTATTTTGATGGAAAAGTACTGCACCAAAAAGTTCAATCATTAGGTTACATTGTAATGGATGATTGCAGCGGAAATGTTTTTGGAAAAGAATTAATCAGAAAATATTATTTTAATAAAATGCCTAAAGAATTGGCAGTTGAACTTGAAAAAGAGTACGACGTTGATCCTGATTTTATTAAAAACAAATTATATAAAGAGCCAAACCCAAATGCTTATCTGGCCACTTTTGCAAAGTTTTTAATTAAACATAAAGACACGGAATTCTGTAGAAAAATCATTTTCAAAGGAATGAAGTCTTTCGTTAAAAACTATATCAAACAGTTTGATAACTGTAAGGAAGTTCCGGTACATTTTGTGGGTTCTATTGCATTTTATTTGAAAGATGAATTACAGGAAACTTTTGATAAATACGAGCTTAAATTAGGAAATGTATTAAGAAGACCTATTGATGGGTTGATTGCGTACCATGTTGCTAATCAATAATTAATTTTATGGAAATAGCTATAATAGCACACGACGGGAAGAAAGCAGATATGGTTCAGTTTTTAAATAAAAACAAGACTTTGCTTATTTTAGAAAAAATTAAACTTATCGCAACAGGAACTACCGGAAGTAAAGCGGTTAATGCTGGTTTTAAAGTACGAAGAATGCTTTCCGGACCAATGGGAGGTGATGCACAAATTGCGGCAAGGGTAGCAGAAGGAAAAACTAAAATGGTTTTCTTTTTTAAAGATCCGCTGGCAAGTCATGCCCATGAAGTCGATATAAATATGTTAATTCGTGTTTGTGATGTTCATAATGTTCCTTTGGCGACAAATGAAGCTTCTGCACAATTACTGCTAAATGCTATCGCATTGCAATTATAGAAATATTTTCTTTTGATATAAAAGTAAAACCGCTGTATTAAATGCCGCGGTTTTTTTATGCAGTAAATTTAAATTTTTTTTACAGATTTGAATTTATTGTTTTGATTACAATTGCTTGATTTTGATGATTTTAATGTGAGAATTATCTTTTTTTATTTAAATTTGGTAATAATTTTATTATAAATTCATGAAAAAAATCATTGAAATAGCGATTATTGCTCATGATAATAAAAAAGCCGATATGGTTCAGTTTTTAATTAAAAACCGAATCATTTTAGAAAATGAGAGAGTGAAACTTGTTGCGACAGGGCTATTAGGGCGAAATGCAGAACATTCAGGTTTTAAAGTAGTTAAATTATTGCCTTGTTCTATGGGAGGTGATGCTCAGATAGCAGCGAGAGTAGCAGAAAGTAAAATTAAGGTAGTAATCTTTTTTAAAGATCCGCTTGCAAGTCATGCACACGGCGTTGATATTAGTATGCTTGTTAGAATTTGCGATGTTCATAATGTGCCGCTGGCAACAAATGAAGCAACGGCACAACTATTAGTAGATGCTATTTCACAGCAATTATAGATATTTCAACATTTACATTTTTTGGCAGGCACGCCACTTGTACCGTTTCACGAGCTGGAGCGGTTTTTTCGTCAAAATAAGAGCCGTAAATGGTGTTTATTGCGCCAAAGTTGTTCATATCCATAATGAAAATAGTAGCTTTTACTACATTTTCAAAAGTCATATCTGCTGCTTCAAGAATGGCAGCGATATTTTCCATTACTTGAGTTGTTTCGTTATTTATATTATCAATAATAAGTTCGCCCGATGCCGGATTTATAGCGATCTGCCCGGAAGCGTAAAGTGTATTGCCTGATAATACTGCCTGATTGTAAGGACCAATAGGAGCTGGAGCCTTTTCTGTAAAGATTATTTTTTTCATAATAAAATTATTTTAAGTCGATAAGTTATCGATTTGAAGTGCTTCGTTTATTCCATTTAATATCACTCAGCATACCAGATTTAATACCAATGAAGAAGTTCCAGTTTGAATTGGTTCCCATAGGCTGCCAGTTAAATGCCATTCTCCAGCTTAATAAATCTCTCTCAAAACGAAATTGCGTAAAGGTAACGCCCTTTTGTACAAAATCGTAACCAGTAGAAATTCCGCCTTTCCATTTTGGCGTAATATCCATATTGGCAGAAATCATAATAGAGTTTCCGCTAATTTTGTTTTCTCTGTTTACGTTTGTATATGTTAAAGAGTATGCCATCGTCATATCCCAAGGTAATTTTGAGCTGAAAAATTCAGTAATTACATTTTCTCCGTCGTCTTTTTCATTTGCAAACTGGCTGTTTCGAGTATCATTTAAGTCGGTATTGGTTCCAAATAAGTCATCACTTCGACCTCCGTTCCGCTGGCTTTGGGTATTTTTTTCTTTCCCGGTTCCTTTATTGGAGAATGAGTAATTCATAGTAAGGTTGGCACTCGTCATTCTAAACAAACTACCGCCGTTGTCTATGTTGTAAACATTCATTACATTTCCCGCATTATCTATTGCATAAGGATTTAAAACGGCTCCAAAGTTAACATTCATTTTATTGTCAAAAAACTGCGTTCCACCACTTACTACCACAGGCTGCCATGCTAAAGTTTCTTTTCCGTTTGCGTTGAAGTTGTAACTTGTACTGAAGTTTAAATTGTTCAGCAGCATTACTTTTTTAGGTTCTGTTTTTGTACTGTCGCTGTCTCTTACTTTTGCTTCAAAAGTGTTGCTTAATGAGAAGCCTACAATATTAGAGTTTTCTCTTCCAGGAGCGCCATAAATACCATTTTCGAACCTTGTATATTCGTCTGTCGAAATTCTTCCTGCAGCATCAACAGTATAATGATCATAATATCTGTCGAAACTTGGTGTGTATGCATACGTTATGCTTGGTCTCATAACGTGACGAATAGCCTGAATTTTTTTATCGGCTCCAAAATTAAATGTACCGTAAATTGTAGTTCCTAAATTGGTGCTGAAATTGTAAGTTCTATAAGAATCGAAACCATTTACAGTTGTATTTGAAACTTCACCTTTGCTTGGGTCATAATTTTTATCAATAGTTTTGGTAACCCAGGTTTCCTGATAATTAGTCGATGCACCTGCACTAAAATATTTAAATATTTTAAAATTGGTACTAATAGGGATGCTGTGCTGCATACCAATCTGAGCATCTCTAAACATTTGAGGTTTGAAAAATAATGAATCGGTTGTTTTAAAATTATTTTTACCAGTTACATTATATTGTAAGTTGATATTTTTAAAGAAACCTTTTTTAATTCCATTTTCTCCAACAAACGGATATATACGATCAATACTTCCTTGGAAATTTGGAAGCGTCATCAAAATTTCTTCCGTTTGCGTATTTTGTTGATGCGTTGCCGAAAGCGATATACGTGATCCCGGAATCGTATTGAAAGTTTTGTTATAGGAAATGGAAGAACTTAATGTATTATTTAAATTCGAACCAATATTGGCCTGATTAATCGATCTCTGAAAGTATTTACTGCTCCCCATGTTTACTGAGGCAGAAAAAGTTGAATTTGGGTTCGATTTAGTGTCTTTTGAATGCGACCACTGAATGTTATAAATGTTTTGTTTTGAGTAATCCGGATAACCTCTTTCGCTGTTTATCAGGTTTTCAAAACGTATGTTGACATTGCCTCGGTATTTGTATCTTTTTGCATAAGCAGATTCAAACCTCATGGCATAACTTCCATTGGTATAATAATCTCCCAAAACAGTCAGGTCATAATTATCACTTAAAGCAAAGTAATATCCTCCATTTTGCAAAGAGAAACCTCTTGTATTTGAATCATTGTAACTTGGAATAATAATTCCCGAAACACTTTTTTCTTTACTCAGCGGGAAAAATCCATAAGGAAGTGCCAGCGGAGTTGGAACATCAGCAATTACCATTTGCGTTAAACCGGCAACAATCTTTTTTCCCGGAACAAATTTAATTCTGCTGGTTTGAAAGTAGTATTCCGGATTATCAATATCTTCTGCAGTTGTAATACGTGCTCCTTTTAAAAAGTAAACAGAATCGTTTTCTTTTTTTGTAATCGCTGCTTTAATGTTTAATTCTCCTTGTTTGGTTCTTGAATTATAAATTAATGCCTTTTTTGTTTTAAAATTAAAACGAATAGAATCTGGCTGTACTTCATTTGAGCCTTGTTTGAAGTTTGGATATTGTACCAAAACGCCCGCAGAATCTTTAATTCTTCCTGCGTAAACTTCATCTTTATCAAGGTTCAAAATAATGATACCAGATTTCAGCTCTACATCTTTATAATATAATTCGGCTTCATTATATAAAGTAAGAGTTTTATTTTTCTTATCGTATTTTGCGTAATCTTTAGCTTTGTATTTTGTAGGGGCATCGAGAAAAGCCTTTTTAGGTTTAATGCTGTCAATTTTTACAGTATCAACAGTAACTGCTGGAGCAACAGGGGCTGCAACAGTAGAAGCATTTGGCTTAACTGATGGTTTATCTGTTTGTTTTACAGCAGGTAAAGATTTTTTTTTGGGTTTTATCTCTTGCGAATATGATTTACCACATCCTATAGTCAGGAAAAATGATATTAAAACGATATTAAATAAGTTTGTATGCAAAGGTTTAAATACTATTTTTGTAAAATTATGGCTTGTTTTTTGACATGTCAAACTTACATATAATTTTTTGGCAAAAATAATCAATTGTAAAAATTATAACAGCTGCATTTTATTAAAATTAACTTTTGAATTTATGAATAGATTACATAAAATTAAAGTAATATTTACTTTTTTTCTAACAATACTGTCTTTTTGTGCTTATAGTCAATCAAATGTTTTTAAAGTAACACTTGATGCCGGACATGGAGATCATGACTTTGGCGCGGTATATAGCGGCCGGATTGAAAAAAATATTGCTTTGGCTATTGTGTTAAAAGTTGGTAAAATTTTAGAAAGTAGTCCAAACGTTAATGTAATTTATACGCGTAAAACCGATGTCTTTATCGACTTGGTCGAAAGAGCTAATATTGCTAACAGAGCCAATTCAAATATTTTTGTTTCTATTCACTGTAATGCCAACAAAAACACCGCCGCAGACGGAACCGAAACTTATGTAATGGGTTTAAGTAAAGTAGCATCGAATCTTGAAGCTGCAAAAAAAGAGAACTCGGTAATTACTTTAGAAAAAGATTATAAGCGCAAGTACGAAGGTTTTGATCCAAATTCGCCGGAATCTATGATTGGAATGACTTTGATGCAGGAAGAATATTTAGATAATAGTATTTCACTTGCCAGTAAAATTGAAGACAACTTTGAAAAACTAGGAAAAAAAATCAGACAGGGAGGTGTAAAGCAAGCCCCGTTTATGGTGCTTCATAAAGCTTATATGCCTAGGGTTTTGGTTGAAACAGGTTTTATTTCTAATCCAACCGAAGGGAATATTTTAAATTCAGAAGAAGGACAGGATGATGTGGCAAAAGCTATTGCGGAAGCAATTTTGAGTTATAAAAGAGAGTATTTTGGTTCTGGAACTTCAGAAGCAATGGAGGCAAAGCCTGTAAAAGATACTTCAACACAGCCCAAAGTGACAGCAGCTCCTGCTAAACCCGTTCAAAAAGGAACTTTTTTTAAAGTACAATTAATAGCAAGTATTAAGAAAACACCTTTGGAACCTAAAAACTTTAAAGGTTTAAAAAATGTGACAATGATATACGAAAACAATATTTATAAATATTTCTATCAGGAAACTTCTAATTATGAAACTGCCAAAAAATATCTGGAAGAAGCTAAGGATAAAGGATATGGCGCCGCCTTTTTGATCGCAAATAGAGATGGAGAAAAAATCAGTATTCAGGACGCAATTAAATAATAGTCACAAGTTCGAATATTTATATTAATTTTGTAACAAACACTAGAATTTTGAAACTAACAAGAGAAATTAAAACGGCTATTTTAGTCATCGCGTCAATTTTACTATTTATTTGGGGCTACAGTTTTTTAAAAGGCAAAGATCTTTTTACAAATTATAAAACATTTTATGTTGAATATGATAATGTTGAAGAACTGGCACAGTCAGCACCAGTTACCATTAACGGTCTTGTTGTTGGTAAAGTAAATAAAATTACTATTAATGAAAATACAGGAAAATTATTAGTTGAACTGCAGCTAAAAACGGATTTTCCTATTTCTAAAACAAGTAAAGCATCTTTGTATTCTGCCAGTTTAATTGGAGGAAAGCAGATTGCTATTATTCCAAATTTAGCAGATAAAGATCTTGCCGAAGACGGACAGACACTTCAGTCAGATGTTAAGTTAGGATTAACAGAGTCTTTGGGAGGCAAAATCGAACCAATTACACAAAAATTGGATAAAATGCTCTTAAATATTGATAATCTGGTTACTGGATTAAACAATGTTTTAGATCAAAAAACACAACAGGATTTAAAGAAAACTTTAGCCGAACTGAGCCAGACAATGGAGCAGTTTCATAGAGCTTCAGGAAGTCTTAATAATATTCTGGATACAAACAAAGGCCAGATAAACGGAGTGGTGACAAACTTTAATAAAATGTCAAGCAATTTCAACAAAATATCAGATTCTTTAAACAAAGCAGATTTAGGAAAAACAGTACGTAACCTAAACCAGACTTTAGCAAAAGTAGATGCTATTATGGCTAATTTAAATTCCGGAAAAGGAACAGCAGGTAAATTATTAAATGATGATGCTCTTTATAATAACCTGTCTAAAACTTCAAAAGAACTTGAATTGTTGCTGCAGGATGTTCGTTTGTACCCAACACGTTACGTAAATGTTTCTCTTTTTGGAAAGAAAAACAAACCTTACGTAGCTCCGGCAGAAGATGCTAATTCAACTGATAAAAAATAATTGTAATGAGTTATTTAGATAATATTTTGTTCGCCATACTTCTTATAGTTGGTTTCGGTTTTTTTGCAGCGAGCGTAAAAAAAATCATCCGAAACATAAACTTGGGAGTAGATGTAAATCGAAAGGATAATTCTAAAGCACGCTGGAAAAACATGGCATTGATTGCGCTTGGGCAGTCAAAAATGGTGAGACGCCCTGTTGCCGGAATACTTCATATTTTTGTTTATGTGGGTTTTATCATTATTAATATCGAATTACTCGAAATTATTATAGATGGGTTATTTGGAACTCATAGAATATTTGCGCCTTACTTAGGTGGGGTTTATGATGTTTTAATTGCTTCATTTGAAATTTTGGCAATACTTGTCATTTTTGCTGTTACCGTTTTCTGGATCAGAAGAAATGTGATTAAGTTAAAGCGTTTTATAAACCCGGATCTAAACGGATTTCCTAAAAGTGATGCCAATTACATTTTGTATTTTGAAACCGTTTTAATGATTTTGTTCTTGTTAATGAATGCTTCTGACTTGCATTTGCAAAATGTACCCGGAGGTTTCTCTCATTTTCATAAAGCTGGAAGTTTTCCAGTAAGCCAGTTTATTGCACCAATGTTTAATGGAATGTCCAACGAATTGGTTATGATTTTATTTGAAGCTTTTTGGTGGCTTCATATTGCAGGTATTTTGGTTTTTATGAACTATCTGTATTTCTCAAAGCATTTACATATTCTGTTAGCTTTCCCAAATACCTATTTTGCTAATTTAAATCCGGAAGGTCAGTTTGATAATCTGGCTTCGGTAACAAAAGAAGTTAAGTTAATGATGGATCCAAATGCTGATCCGTTTGCTGCTGCTCCGGTTGATGAAAATGCTGCTCCAAGCAAATTTGGTGCAAGTGATGTTCAGGATTTAAACTGGGTACAGCTTTTAAACGCTTATACTTGTACAGAATGTGGTCGTTGTACATCTTCTTGTCCAGCGAACCAAACCGGTAAAAAATTGTCTCCACGTAAGATCATGATGGATACAAGAGACCGTCTCCAGGAAGTTGGAAAAAATATTGATGCTAACAAAGGTGTTTTTGTTCCTGATAATAAAACATTATTAAATGATTACATTACGCCGGAAGAATTGTGGGCTTGTACTTCATGTAATGCCTGTGTTGAGGAATGTCCGGTAAATATTAGTCCTTTGTCTATTATTATGGATATGCGTCGTTATTTAGTGATGGAGCAGAGTGCTGCGCCAATGTCATTAAATGCTATGATGACAAATATCGAGAATAATGGTGCTCCATGGCAGTACAGCCAGCAGGACCGATTGAATTGGAAAAACGAAAATTAAGATTTATTGTTTAATCGGTTAGTTGTTTAACCGTTAATCGATTTTAAAATAATTTCGGTTTTTGTTTTTTGTTCTTCACTTATAAAGTGATTAAACAAATGAACGATTAACCGATTTAACAACAGAATAAGATGTCAGAAAGTTTAGTAGTACCAACAATGGCAGAAATGCTGGCCGAAGGAAAACAACCAGAAGTTTTGTTTTGGGTAGGTTGCGCAGGAAGTTTTGATGATAGAGCAAAAAAAATTACTAAGGCATTTGTGCGTATTTTAAATCGTACTAATGTTTCTTTTGCAGTATTGGGTACAGAAGAAAGCTGTACTGGTGATCCTGCAAAAAGAGCTGGAAATGAGTTTTTGTTTCAAATGCAGGCCATGATGAATATTGAGGTTTTGAATGCATATGAGGCAAAAAAAATTGTTACAGCTTGCCCGCATTGTTTTAATACGCTAAAGAATGAATACCCTGAATTGGGAGGTAATTATGAAGTTATTCATCATACGGAATTCCTGAAATCATTAATTGATGACGGAAGACTTACGGTTGAAGGCGGACAGTTTAAAGGAAAAAAAATTACTTTTCATGATCCTTGCTATTTAGGAAGAGCCAATAAAGTTTATGAAGCACCAAGAGATTTAATTCAGAAGTTAGACGTTGAATTAGTCGAAATGAAACGCTCTAAAGCAAACGGATTATGTTGTGGAGCAGGTGGAGCACAAATGTTTAAAGATGCTGAACCTGGAAACAAAGAAGTAAACGTTCTTCGTACAGAAGATGCTTTAGAAGTAAAACCGGATATTATCGCTGCGGGTTGTCCGTTCTGTAATACGATGTTAACAGACGGAATTAAACATGCGCATAAAGAGGGTGAGGTAAAAGTAATGGACGTTGCTGAGTTAATTGCAAACGCACAGGATTTGTAAAAAAAAAGGTGCTAAGGTTCTAAGATACTATGGTGCTGAGTTTTTAGCTGAAACCTGAAACCTGAAACCTGACACTTTCAGCAAATCTAAATCAACAATCTAAAATCTAAAATTAAAAATGTATATACCTTTTGAAAATTTACCGGGTGAATCAAGAGTTTGGATTTACCAGTCGAACAGAAAATTTTCTGAGGAAGAATTTTCTGAAATCGAAACCGATTTAAAAGCTTTTGTAGAAGAATGGGCCGCACACGGAACAAGTCTTGAGGCGTCATTTTTGCTAAAATACAATCGTTTTATAATATTAGCTGTAAATCAGGAAGTACAGGCTGCAACAGGCTGTTCAATTGATAGTTCAGTAGAATTTATTCAAAGTTTAGAAAAGAAGTATAACGTTGATCTATTGGATAAAATGAACGTTACTTTTAAAAATGGCGAACATATCGCACATAAACCATTAATTGATTTCAAGAAAATGGTAAAGGATAAATCAGTTTCTGAGAATACTATTGTTTTTAATAATTTGGTAAACAATATCGAAGAATTCAATGAATCCTGGGAAGTTCCTGCTGCCGACAGCTGGCACAGCAGATTTTTCTAAGAGAAAATTTATTACTATATATAAGGCACGAAATTTAGATTTTGTGCCTTTTTTTTTGTTTAGATACTTCTTGTTCCTCGGAATGACTGATGATGAAGTTCTTATGAAAATAGTAACTTCTAATCTAGCCCCGATGGAAGCGATATCCTTTTGTGCAGGTCCCGAAACTTCGGGGGCGGAGCAAAAGATTTAGCGGACAGCGGGACGGGTGTTTCTTATGAAAATTAATTTTCTGCTTCTTAAAAATAGAATTGAAAAATTATAAGATTGTAAGTTACGATGATTTTTTCTTTGATTTCGCTCAGGAGGGTACAGAGCATAATAATTGAAAATTCTAACAATCTAATAATCTGGCAAATCTAAGATTCACAAAAATCTAACAATTGAAATACTTAATTAAACCTGATTTTTGAGTACTTTCGTAGTTATTAAATTTAATACATGAAAATAGCAATAGTTTGTTATCCAACTTTTGGCGGTAGTGGTGTAGTTGCTACAGAACTAGGCCTTGAATTAGCCAGACGCGGACACGAAATACATTTTATAACTTACAGTCAGCCGGTTAGACTGGCACTTTTGAATCCTAATGTTCATTATCACGAAGTAAACGTTCCTGAATATCCTTTATTCCATTATCAGCCGTACGAATTGGCTTTGTCAAGCAAATTGGTTGATATGGTGAAATTGTATAAAATTGAAGTGCTTCATGTGCATTATGCTATTCCGCATGCTTATGCGGGCTATATGGCAAAGCAAATGCTGAAGAATGAAGGAATTAATCTTCCGATGATTACAACGCTTCACGGAACTGATATTACTCTGGTTGGGAATCATCCGTTTTATAAACCTGCGGTAACGTTTAGTATCAATAAATCAGATTATGTGACTTCTGTGTCACAGAGTTTGAAAGATGATACTTTGAAGTTGTTTAAAATCAAGAATAAAATCAAGGTAATCCCGAATTTTATTGAATTGGATAAAGTCATTAAAGACCCTGGTGCACCTTGCCACCGTTATGTTATGGCAAAGGAAAATGAACGTATTATTACGCACATCAGTAACTTTAGAAAGGTAAAACGTATTCCGGATATTATTAAAATTTTCTATAATATTCAGAAAGAAATGCCTGCAAAATTAATGATGGTGGGTGATGGTCCTGAAAAAGAAAAAGCGGAGGTTTTATGTATGGAACTGGGAATTTACGATAAAGTAATTTTCTTTGGGAACAGCAACGAAATTGATAAGATTTTATGCATGACGGATTTGTTTTTACTTCCATCAGAAACAGAAAGTTTTGGTTTGGCCGCATTAGAAGCCATGGCCTGCGGTGTTCCGGTAATATCAAGTAACTCGGGCGGTTTGCCGGAGGTTAACTTTGATGGTATCTCAGGATATTTGAGTAATGTTGGAAATGTAGATGAAATGGCGGCAAATGCTATTAAAATCTTAAAAGACGATGCGACCTTGAATGAATTCAAAGCAAATGCATTAGAAGTTGCCAGGAAATTTGATATTAAAAATATTCTGCCTAAATATGAAGCTTTGTATCAAAAAGCAATTGACGATTATAAAGAATAGAAACATTAATTTTAAAAATTAAACGTAATGAAAAAAGTAATTTCGGTTTTGGTAATTTTTGTTTTGACTTCTTGTGCAACAAAAAAAGCAACAAGTTCAAATCCTGCCTTGTATGAAGTTCTTACAGAACAGTCTACTGGCGGCGGTAATATTAAATTTTTTGAAATCCTGACAGAGCCTAACGAAATTAAAATGCTTGAAAATGATCCGCTTTTGGCTGATAAAATGAAACAGGCTGATATTAATAATTCGAATTATGTGATTTTGAATATGGGTGAGAAAAACACCAGCGGTTATTCTATAGGTATTGAAAATGTTGAAGAAACAGATAAAAATATCATTATCACTATTAAGGAAAAAGCTCCAGCTCCTGACGCTATGCTGCTTCAGGTGATTTCATATCCCTATACTGTAGTGAAAGTACATTCTAAAAAAGAGATTATTATTAAATAATTACAGTGTAGTTCAAACTTGACACATTTTTTTCAGTTAAGATAAAAAAAAACCTGTCGATATTAAAACGACAGGTTTCTTCTTACAATTATTTTTTATTTTTATTTAGAATCGGAATTTAACGCCTAAACCAACGTCAAATCCAAAATTGTCATCATCATAGTATCCAGAACCAATTTCAGGTCTTGCATCTAATGACAGTGTGATTGGCACTTCTGAAAATCTGTATTCGATACCAATATCTCCGGCTGCAAAAACGTAAGTTCCGCTGTCGTTATATCGATAATTATTGTTGTAATAATCGTGATCCCAAGCGGCTAAACCACCCCCAACACCTGCATACCAGTTAAATCCGCCGTCGATGTTCCAAACCCATTGGTAAAGAGCAACTCCTTTTATAGCATCTACATCGCTGCTATTTCTCCAGCCTAAATCAAATTCAAGTCTGTTTTTTTGGTTTAATCCTAACTGGTAGGATACCTCTCCTCCAAATCCGTTATTGTCTCCTAAACGTATCCCTAAAGCGTTTTTTGAAATTTCTTGAGATTGAGCCGTAAATGCTAATCCAAAAAGCATAATGGCAGATAATATGATCTTCTTCATAAAATGGTTAATTAATTTTTGTCAAATTTAGATTTCCTTGTTTATGAAGAACGTATAATATTTTTAGAAATTGTTATATAATTCACATTTTTTGAATTTTCGAAGCATCCAAAAGTTAACAAAAACGGCTGCAGGTACTTTAAACGCTGATTTTTTAGTTATTTCTTAAGAATAATATTAGACAGCATCTGAGATGTTAAAATGTCTTCCATTTCAAACAGATTTTCTTCTTCAGTAAAATGGGTATGCGTGTACGAATATAATTTCCAGCGTTTTTTATGGTATTCGAGTGCTGTTAAGTTTTCGACCCAATCTCCTGAATTTAAATATAATGTAGATCCGTATTTGTTTTCTTTAGTCAGTATTTTAGGTTCGTGTATATGACCGCATATTACATAATCGTAGTTTTTTTCGATTGCCAGGTCAGTGGCGGTAGTTTCGAAATCGGAGATAAATTTCACCGCTTTTTTTACACTGGCTTTTATTTTTTTAGAAAAAGAATACGGTTCACGTCCTAATTTTGCTAAACACCAATTTGCAAAACGATTTGTGAGAATTAAATAATCATAACCTAAACCGCCCAGTTTTGCAATCCATTTAGAATGTTGTACAGAGGCATCAAAAACATCTCCGTGAAAAATCCAGGCTTTTTTGTCATCTAATTCTAAAACTAATTTATCAACCAGTGAAAAATTCCCCATATTCATATCGCTGAATTTTCGAAGAATTTCATCGTGATTTCCAGTGATGTAATACACTTTTGTCCCTTTTGAAGCCATCCCGATTATACGCTGGATAACCCTTAAATGTGCTTTTGGAAAGTAAGATTTTCTAAACTGCCAGGCATCAATTATATCGCCATTTAAGACTAAGGTTTTGGGTTTAATGGTTGATAGATAGTTGTTTAGCTCTTTTGCGTGACTTCCGTAAGTTCCCAAATGGACATCAGAGATAATGACCAATTCGACATTTCGTTTTTTCAATTTTTCTTATTTTGAAGTTCTACAAATGAATGAATATCTAACTGGATTTGTTTTATCAAAAGGTTACTAATTTGAGGTCAATTTTAATAAATTGTGATTTTTAAACTGTTTAATCTTTAATTAATATTACCAATTTTTAATTTTTTAATTTAATTCATAAAACTTACATTTGCTCAAAACTAATTACAATGGCAGGAAATAGCTACGGCACCCTATATAAAGTTACCACATTTGGAGAATCTCATGGTGAAGCTTTAGGCGGTATTATAGACGGTTGTCCATCAGGGATAGAACTTGATTTAGAAGCAATTGAAGTTGAAATGTCTCGCAGAAAACCGGGACAGTCGGCAATAGTAACACAAAGAAAAGAACCAGACAGCGTTCAGTTCTTATCTGGAATATTTGAAGGTAAAACTACAGGGACCCCTATTGGTTTTATTATTCCGAATACCAATCAAAAATCAGACGATTACTCTCATATAAAAGATAATTACAGACCAAGTCATGCCGATTATGTGTATGATCAAAAATATGGTTTTCGTGATTATCGTGGCGGCGGAAGAAGTTCTGCACGCGAAACAGCAAGCAGAGTAGTAGCAGGGGCGATTGCAAAACAAATGCTTCCTGAAATTAAAATTAATGCTTATGTGTCTTCTGTTGGGCCAATTCATTTAGATACGCCTTATCAGGATTTAGATTTTTCTAAAATAGAAAGCAATCCCGTGCGTTGTCCAGATGAGAAGTCGGCAGCGATTATGGAAGAATATATTCGTGATATTCGCAAACAGGGAGATACTGTTGGCGGCGTGGTTTCATGTGTTATTCAAAATGTTCCGGTTGGTTTAGGCGAACCTGTTTTTGATAAATTGCATGCCGAATTAGGAAAAGCAATGCTTTCTATTAATGCTGTAAAAGGTTTTGAGTACGGAAGCGGTTTCTCTGGTTCTGAAATGAAAGGAAGTGAGCATAACGATTTATATAATCCGGACGGAACTACAAAAACAAATCTTTCAGGAGGAATCCAGGGAGGAATAAGCAACGGAATGGATATTTATTTTAGAGTAGCTTTTAAACCTGTTGCGACTATCATGCAGACTCAGGACTCTCTTGATAATAAAGGAAACATAACACCAATGACCGGAAAAGGGCGTCATGATCCGTGTGTTGTGCCTCGTGCAGTGCCAATCGTTGAGGCGATGGCGGCAATTGTTTTGGCTGATTTTTATTTGATCAACAAAACATATTAAAAAAAGTAAGACAGTGAGGGTCTTATATTTTAATAATCAAAAAGTAAATTAATGCAAGTTACAGAAAACAAAAAGAAATCGTTTTTTTCAGGATTAACCGGGCAGATTATTATTGCGATGGTGCTTGGAGCAGCTTTGGGAATTATTATTCACAATTCAATTTCCCAAGAAGCGGCAGTATCATTTAGTAATAAAATAAAAATGCTTGCCACAATCTTTATCAGATTAGTGCAAATGATTATTGCTCCTTTGGTTTTTACCACTTTAGTAGTGGGAATTGCCAAATTAGGCGATATAAAAACCGTTGGAAGAGTTGGCGGAAAAGCGCTTGGCTGGTTTTTTACCGCTTCTTTTATATCCTTATTAATTGGATTATTCTTTGTGAATGTTTTAAAACCAGGAGTTGGTTTAAAATTAGATCACGTAGATATGGCTGCGGCTACTGAAGTTACGGCTAAAACAAAAATATTATCTGTTGAAAATTTTGTGGAACATATTGTTCCTAAAAGTATTTTTGAGTCACTGGCAACTAATGAAATTTTACAAATTGTAATATTCTCTATCTTTTTTGGACTAGCAGCTGCTTCATTAGGAAGTACGGTAAAACCAATTATAAATGCATTTGATAAAGCTTCGCATATTGTTTTAAAAATGGTAAACTATGTAATGAACTTTGCTCCAATTGGAGTTTTTGGTGCTATTGCAGGAGTATTTGCTATTAGAGATGCAGAAGAATTAATTATTACCTATTTTAAATTTTTCGGGTCATTTTTAGTCGGAATTAGTACGTTATGGGTTGTTTTGATAGTGGTAGGTTATATTTTCTTAAAAGGAAGAATGACAGAATTATTAAGACGCATTGTAGGGCCGTTAGCAATTGCTTTTGGAACGACAAGCAGTGAGGCTGTTTTTCCTAAATTGACAGAAGAATTAGAGGATTTTGGAGTAAAAGATAAAATTGTAGCATTTATGCTGCCTCTTGGATATTCGTTTAATCTGGACGGAAGTATGATGTACATGACTTTTGCCAGTATTTTTATTGCTCAGTTTTATGGAGTACATCTGGATTTAGGGACACAAATGGCTATGCTTTTGGTTTTAATGTTAACCAGTAAAGGTATTGCGGGTGTGCCCAGAGCGAGTTTGGTTATTGTGGCTGCTACCTGCGGAATGTTTAAAATTCCGGTTGAAGGTATTGCCTTGATTTTGCCAATTGATCATTTCTGTGATATGTTTAGAAGTGCAACAAATGTACTTGGAAACGCACTGGCAACTTCGGTTGTTGGAAAATGGGAAGGAAATGACGATTCTGATACCGTACTGGAAAATTAATTGCTTTTGTAAGAAAAGCAAGAACAGAATAGCTGGAAAAGAAAAGCTGTATTTTTATAGGAAATACAGCTTTTTTTTATTTTTAAGTGTATATTTGATAAAACTAGCCGATTGATGCCCCACATACGGATTTTTTTATTTGTATTACTCTTTCTGAATTGTTTCAGCAATTTGGCTGTCGGTCAATCTGAACCAGTTTCGGAGTCACGGATTAATAAACTTGTTAAACAAGCCTGGAACGATTTTAAAGATTCTAATTTCGAGAAATCGCTCATTACTTCACGTGTTGCATTAAATTACGCTACAGCGGCCAAGAATAATGTTTTAATAGCAAAATCCTACAAAGTTATTGCCGGCAATTATAATGAACTTTCTGAGTTTGATAAAGCAATTTTCTTTTACAACAAAGGGTTGTACTACGCCAACAAAACCAATAATGATTCTCTAAAATACAGCCTTAATAATAATATTGGCAACATTTATTGTTTTGAGAAAAAACAATTCGATAAAGGAATTAATTATTACAAAAAATCAATTGCATACAGCTTAAAAACAAACGATATCAGTCAGGTTTATTTTACCAATGTAAATATTGCCTGGGCATATTTTGATATTGGAAGGTTTAGAGAAGGATATCCATACCTAAAATTTGTGGGTAATAATATCGAAAAGTACGGCGATGAATCTACAGAAATTATTGTTTATATGCTAAATGGCATGTATGCTAACTTTATTGATGCTGATGATGCTGCAAATTCTTATTTTTTAAAAGCAATTGCAGCCGGAAAGAACAGTGATGAACAATCAGATTTGTCCTATGCACATTTGGAGTATTCAAAATTCTTGACCAAAATAAAGAATTATAAGGAGGCATATAAACATCTTGTCTTGTTTAATGAAATTACCGAAGAACTTTATAATCAGGAAAAACTAAAAAAAGCTTCAATTGCTGGTTTTAATTTAGAACTAGACGAATACAAAAGGCAAATTGATAAAATTGAAAACGAGAAAACCTCTCAGTCTCAAAGTCTTAAAAAATCCCGAATTATCGTTATATTGTTTATTCTCATCTCTTTTATTCTGCTTTTCTTGATTGTAACACTGATTAAGAATATAGGATTTAAGAAGAAACACAATTTAGAGCTTTTACAGGCAAAAGAAATCGCAGAGGAAGCCTCAGTGCTCAAAACACAATTTATTTCGACTATAAGCCACGAATTGCGTACGCCGCTCTATGGTGTGGTAGGAATAACAAACATGCTTCTCGAAGAACATAAAGAATTATCACAGAGCCAGCATTTAAGTGCTTTGAAATTTTCGGCCAGATATTTGCTTTCACTGGTTAATGATATATTGCAGATTAATAAGATTGAAGAGAATAAAGTGGTGCTTGAAAATCTAACATTTAATATTTCTGATGAAATTTCAATGATTAAAAACTCACTTTCTTTTTTATCTCAAAAGAATAACAATAAAATAAGCGTTGAAATAGATGAATATATTCCGGAATATTTAATTGGTGATAAACTGCGTCTGGCACAGATTTTAATGAACCTGGTTAGTAATGCATTAAAATTTACCAAAGACGGAGAAGTTGAAATTATCGTAAAATTAGACAGGATAGAAGGGAAGTTTTATTATCTCGATTTTTTAATTAAAGATAACGGGGTAGGAATTGCAGCAGTAGATCAGAATAAAATATTTGAAAAATTTGTTCAGGTAGGAAGAAAAGATGAAGATTATCAGGGAACTGGTTTGGGACTTAGTATTGTAAAAAGATTATTGGGGCTTTTTGGGAGTACAATTACCCTGGAAAGTGATCTTGGCGCCGGAACTTCATTTTCATTTGTTATTCCGTTTGAGCATGATCCATTAAAAACACAAAAAATTATTGAAGATATCGAAGTAGATTTAACATCCAGCGAAATTTATAAAATTCTTATTGTCGAAGATAATTTGATTAATCAGTTAGTGACCAAAAAAATCATTGAAAAAAACAATTTTATCTGTAAAGTTGTCGATGACGGTTTTGGAGCTTTGGCAATATTAGAAAAAGAAGGTTTTGATCTCATTTTAATGGATATTAACATGCCATTAATGAATGGATTTGAAACAACAAAAAGGATTCGTTTATTGGGTATAAAAACCCCAATCGTGGCTCTGACCGCTTTTGATAAAGATGAAATTACTGATGAAGCAATTTCATCCGGAATGAATGATATTATTGTAAAACCGTTTGAACCGGTAAAATTATTTAAAATTTTAAATTACTTAATTACAGAAGCAAAAAACGCCGGTTAATACCAGCGTTTTTTATTTTGTTTTGAAGCACTCGATTTTCTCGATTTGTGAGCACCGCCGCTTCTGTTTGAATTTTTAGGTTTTTCGCCAGCTTCCGGACTTCCTGCGTGCCATGGATAAGGATGATCTGTAATAATTTTTACATCAACTTTTATCAATTTCTTAATGTCTTTCCAGTAAGGTTCTTCATCTTTACCGCAAAAAGAAATTGCAATTCCTCCATTTCCTGCACGTCCAGTACGGCCTATACGGTGTACGTAGGTTTCCGGTATATTTGGTAAATCAAAATTGATTACATACGGTAATTGATCAATGTCAATTCCTCTTGCTGCAATATCTGTAGCTACCAGTACGCCGACTTCCTTATTTTTAAACGCATCCAAAACACGTTGTCTTGCATTTTGAGATTTATCTCCGTGAATTGCTTCAGCCGGAATATCTTTTTTTCGAAGTGCTTTTACTACATTATCAGCGCCGTGTTTGGTTCTCGAAAAAACAAGCACATTTGATAAATTCTCATTTTTAATTAAATGATACAGTAAATTTCTTTTTTCTGTTTTGTCAACAAAATAAATACGCTGTTCTACATTTTCTGCAGTTGATGAAACCGGAGAAACTTCTACTTTTTCCGGATCCTGCAGAAACATTTCAGCCAATTCGCGAATCGCTAACGGCATGGTGGCAGAGAACAATAAAGTTTGTCTGTTTTTAGGAGTAAGCTTTACAATCTTTTTTACATCGTTTATAAAACCCATATCCAGCATCTGATCGGCTTCATCTAAAACTAAAGTGTGTAAATGATTTAAATCCAGAAAACCTTGTTTTTGTAAATCTAACAATCGGCCTGGTGTTGCAACCAAAACATCGACACCATTTTTTAGTGCATCAACCTGCGGATTTTGAGAAACTCCTCCAAAAATCGTTAATTGTGTTAAATTGGTGTATTTAGAATAGGTGTCAAAACTTTGACCTATTTGAACCGCCAATTCACGTGTAGGAGTTACAATAAGAGCACGAATTTGTTTTGCTTTTTTTGATGAGCCTACAATTCGGTGCAGCTGGTGTATAATTGGAATTGCAAATGCCGCAGTTTTTCCGGTACCGGTTTGCGCACAGCCAATCAAATCTCGTCCGGCTAATACAATCGGAATAGATTTTTCCTGAATGGGAGTGGGGTTTAGGTAGCCTTCTTCAAATACGGCCTTTTGTATACTTTTTGAAAGTGATAAATCTTCGAATAACATATCTTACTAATTAAGAATTTTAGTTTTAAGTACTAAATTCTGTGCAAAGATAGGTTTATTCGGTCAATCGTTTATTTGAATCTTGTATTATTTGGAAAATGTGTGGTTTTAAGCCAGTTGAACTTCAGTGTAATTTCTCTTTTTCGTTGTTGGCTTTTATAAAATCGGTTACCAGGTAGCCAATTAATTTTCCAATTAAATTATTGTTTGGAGAATCGGCTAAATCTGGTGCGCCTTCGCAGATATGTAAATAGGCCGCGTTTTTGTGCTGTCCAAAAAACGAAATAAACTGTCTTAATTCTTCTACCGAAAAGCCGCTTATTGTCATAGCACTGCTGGCAATATTAGGAATAGCATCCAAATCAATTTCAATTCCAAATGAATCTGTTTTTATAAATTCGAGTGCAAGTGCCATTTCTCTGCTAAAATCTTTTTCTTTTCGAATATTAACACTGTCGTACGTATTGTAACGAACGCGGTCTTCAAGTTTTTTAATAATATCTAATACACTTTTGGAAGTATAGTTTTCGTGAAGACCAAAAATGAAATATTTCTTTAAAAATCCTTCTTCATAAGCATACGAAAAGCCATTACCGCTGTGTCGTCCTTCCAGAATTCTAAAATCAGAATGGGCATCAAAATTAATAGCATTGATTGGTTTTCCTTTGGCTAAAGCAGAACCTTTAATGTTACCGTAAGCATTATTATGACCGCCGCCAATAATAATTGGTGTTTTTCCGGCTTTTATTATCTTGAAAATAATATGAGAAACTTCTTTGTCTATTTTTTCGACTAACTGACTTAATTTTGAACGATCGTCGATATCGTTAAAATCTAAATTTTCGACATCACGCATTTCCTGAGCCACATCTAATTGTCCTAAAACAATAATCTGGCTTCCTTTAGAAAAACGATTGTGCTGAATGTTGGCAATACTTTTAATAGCATTTTCCCAGGCCGATGCCGCACCAGGTCTTCCGTAATTGGCGCGTACACCAATATCTTCTGGTATTCCTAAAAGGACGTATTTTGCCTCTGATTCTTGCAAAAACTTGATTTTGTCAACTCCTTTTGGAAGGACAATCATTTTTTCTCCGAATTTTATTTCACCACTACGATGATTTGTGACTTTTGCCAAATCATTGACAGTAAAAGGAATCAATTTCTCCATGAAAAAAATTTATTTTCCAAAAATAATATAATTGTAACAACTTACGTTATTAAGATATATTAATTCTTAAATTTGTTTTTAAAGAAAATTATTAAATATGGAAAACCCAAAGAACAACAACAATTCAAGTCTAAAAGCGGTTATAGCGGTTTTAGCAGTCCTACTGATTGGTAGCTTAGTGTATATTTTTAAATTATCTTCTGATACTGATGTAGTTAAGACAGAACTTACAACTACAATGACAGAAAAAGAATCTGTTATGAAAGATCTTCAGGAATTAAAAGCAACTTATGATGCTGCAATTGCTGAAAATACTTCAATGTCTGATGAATTAATTCAGGAAAGAGATAAAGTTGTCGCTTTAATGGATGATTTAAATAAATCTAAAGGTGATGTTTCTAAATACAGATCTCAAGTTCAGGCAATGCAGGGTAAAATGAAAACTTTGGTTGCTGAGAATGACGAATTGAAAAAACAAAATGGTGTTTTAACAGTTCAAAGAGATAGTACAATTACTGTATTAGGAGAATCTAAAAAATACAATGAAGTACTTGTAGGACAAAATGAAGAGCTTGCAAAAACAGTTGAAAAAGGTGCTAAATTATCTGTTTTGAACACTAAAACTTCAGCTTATAAATTGAAAAGCTCTGGAAAACAAATTGAAACAGACAAAGCAAGTCGTGCCGATGTCTTAAAAGTAAGTTTTACTATTGCTGAAAACCAAATTGCAAAATCTGGAGATAAAACGTATTATGTACAAGTTATTGATGCAAAAAATAACGTTTTAGGCGAGAAAAAAACAGAGAGTTTTGGAGATAATACTTTAACATACAGTTTTAAAACAACTGTGAAGTATGAAAACAAAACAGTAAATGTTACAGAAGATCTTCCTGGAAAAGATTTTGCTAAAGGAACTTATTTTATCAATGTTTTTGATAATGATGAATTAGTTTCTAAAACAAGTTTCAGCTTGAGATAATCTATCTCGCAAAATAAATACCACATAAAAAAGGTCTGCAGATTTATTTGCAGACCTTTTTTCTTTTTATATCTCTTTTGCTGTTTAAAATTCCAGCCTTGTATTCAATTATGTCCTCTTATATAATTTGGCCTTCAACAAAAACATTTTCAATTAAATTGCTCCCAAAGGCATAAGGAATCTGGTAATAAGATGAAATAGGTTTTGTCAGGATTAAATTGGCTTTTTTGCCTTTTGTGATGCTTCCGTGGGTTTCTGAAAGTCCCATTGCATAAGCGCCGTTTATTGTTGCCGCATTTATGGCTTCTTCGGGAGTCATTTTCATTTTGATACATGCTGTTGCAACAACAAAGTTCATGTTTCCTGATGGAGTAGAACCGGGATTAAAATCTGTTGCCAGGGCCAAAGGTAAACCCGCTTTAATCATTTCGCGCGCCGGTGTGTAAGGTATGCTTAAAAAATACGAACACGAAGGTAATGCGACCGGCATCGTTTCGGTGCCTTTTAAAGCTTCAATATCTTCCGGGTTCATAACTTCTAGATGATCGACAGAAAGTGCCTTATATTTAATTCCGGCCTGAATACCGCCAATAGAATTAAATTGATTGACATGAATTTTTGGCTTTAAGCCAAAATCAATTCCGGCCTGCATGATTTTTTCGGTTTCTTCAACAGAAAAATAACCGCTTTCGCAGAAAACATCAACATAATCTGCCAGTTTATTTTGGGCAATTTCCGGAAGCATTTGGTTAATGATTTCGTCAATATATCCTTCTTTGTTTTCTTTGTAATGCGTTGGAAAAGCATGAGCCCCCAAGAAGGTAGCTTTTATTGAAATTGGATAATTTTCAGCCAGTTTTTTAATTACACTAAGCATTTTCAATTCACCTTCGATCGTTAATCCGTAACCAGATTTTATTTCGACAGCTCCGGTTCCTAAATGCATTACTTCTTCTAAACGAATTTTTGACTGCTCATAAATTTCTTCTTCTGAGGTTTCGTTTAATTTTTTAGCCGAATTTAGAATACCGCCGCCTCTATTAGCGATTTGTTCGTATGTAAATCCGTTAATGCGGTCTACAAATTCCTGTTCGCG
This sequence comes from Flavobacterium johnsoniae, assembly GCF_001879205.1. Classification (GTDB taxonomy): domain Bacteria; phylum Bacteroidota; class Bacteroidia; order Flavobacteriales; family Flavobacteriaceae; genus Flavobacterium; species Flavobacterium johnsoniae_A. The sequence continues at coordinate 26,672 of NZ_MLFK01000013.1, read as the reverse complement.
ATTTCCTGCATATACAATATGCGTATGACTGTCGCACCAAGAAGGAAGGACAACTTTTCCTGTGGCATCTATAATCTTATCGGCGTTAATTTCAGGAAGATTTTCCATTGGGCCAAAATCAGCAATAAGATTATCTTTTATAAGTAAGAAAGCATTTTTGATGGTAGGAAGTTCCGCCATTTCAGCTCCTGAAACTTTAGCGATTGAAGTTTCACGAACCTGAAGCAGCTCTTGTATGTTTTTTATTAATGTTGTCATTTTTGGGATTGTTATAAAAGACAAATTTCACAAATTATCACGAACTAATCTGTGAAATCTGTGAAATTCGTGTTTTTATTTTTTTTATTTTTCTATTCCGAAACAGTTATTTCGAACAGTTTGTCCCAGTATTTACCAGTAACAAAGATGGTTTTAGTTTGAGGATTGTAGGCAATTCCGTTTAAAACTTCTGCATTTTTAGATTTCACTGATTTACGTAAACCAGAAAGATCCAATATTCCTTCAACTGCACCAGAAGTTGGATTTACAATCGCAATAGCATCTTTTTGCCAAACATTTACATAGAATTTTCCGTTGATTAATTCTAATTCGTTGATAGCTTTAATTTTTGAAGACCCAGAATATACGTTAATGTAATCAACTAATTTTTGCGTATTTGGATCCATTTTCCAAATTTTTTCCGTTCCGTCTGAGTGATAAATGTATTTGCCGTCATTTGTCATTCCCCAGCCCTCGATATCTTTATCGTATTTGAATGTTTTATCTAATTTGAAAGTTTTAGCATCGTAAATGAAACCTGTTTTTTCCTGCCAGCTTAATTGGTAGATTTTTCCATTGATAAAAGTAATTCCTTCTCCAAAATACTCTTTTGGAAGATCAACCTGTTTGATTACTTTTCCAGTTTTATAATCTACAGATCTAAAGTATGAATCTTCTTTTTGGCCTGTACTTTCAAATAAAAGGCCATCATGAAATTCTAATCCTTCTGTAAAAGCAGTAGTATCGTGAGGGAAGGTATTAACCATTTTATACTTTAATAATTTTGGTTCAACATTCGAAACTATTTCAATGCGTTTTGTAGCATCAGATGAATCTCCTCCAAAATAAGCAGTAGCTTTTAAATATTGATAACCCAGTTTTTGATCTTTTAATTCAAATTTAAATTTTTCTGATCCTTTTTGGCTTCCCACTTTTTTGTCGTTAACGAAGTAAACAACGCTGTCAATTTCTTTCGAATTTGGATTTAAAATTCCGATTGAAACAGCTTCTTGTGGTAAAAAATGGGCAGGAAAAGCAGAATCGTCGATAGTAAACAAAGAATTTTCACCTTTTTTTGTGCCTTTACATCCAATTAATGTGATTCCTAATAAAATGACAGTTAGGAAGTTATATTTTTTCATAGTTAAAAATTTGAATAAGCCAATATACGACGTTATTTTTATAGCAGCAAAGCTCTTGCAAAAATATAAAAAGATTGTATATTTGCACCGGCAAGTCCTACACGACCAGCTCCTGCAGACTCCCCCAGGATGGGAACATAGCAAGGGTACGTGGTTGAGCGGTGCGATGTAGGTCGCTTGCCATTTTTTTTTTTAGTGTCCTGAAATTTTTCAGGATTTTTTTTTAGAATTAATTTAAATGTAGTCTTCCTTATGGAGGATTTTTTTATTTTTGGACCTGTCGGAAGTTAGAAGCTATTTGTAAGAGGTTAAAAGTTTTAGCTGTTGCATTCAATTCTACGTATAGACAATCACATTTAACTTATAACATTTAATCTATAACCGACAAATGAATAAAGTCGTTTTAATTACCGGAGGATCCTCAGGGATTGGAAAATCAATTGGAGAATTTTTGCATAAAAAAGGTTTCGTAGTATATGGTACTAGTCGAAATCCTGAGAAAGTTTTGAATTCGATTTTTCCCTTAGTTGCTTTAGATGTTCGAAGTGCTGATTCTATACGAAAGGCTGTTGCCAAGATTATTAACACTTCTGGAAGATTAGATATTGTGATTAATAATGCGGGAGTTGGAATTACGGGGCCTTTGGAAGAAATTCCGATGGAAGAAATTAAAAACAATTTTGAAACCAATTTCTTTGGGCCAATTGAAGTGATGAAAGCTGTTTTACCACAAATGCGCGAACAGAAATCAGGTTTGATTATCAATATTACTTCTATTGCGGCTTATATGGGGCTGCCTTACAGAAGCGTTTACTCGGCGTCAAAAGGGGCTTTGGAATTGATTACAGAGGCTTTACGAATGGAAGTAAAACAATTTGGAGTTGAAATTACAAATGTTGCGCCGGGCGATTTTGCTACCAATATTGCTTCTGGGCGTTATCATGCACCGGTTGTAAAAGGATCTGCTTATGAAAAAGTTTATGGCGATACGCTGGCGACAATGAACGAACATGTTGATGCAGGGAGCAATCCGAGTGAAATGGCCGAAGCAATTTATAAAATCATACAAACAGAAAAGCCAAAAGTACATTATAAGGTTGGCGTGTTCATGCAGAAATTTTCGATTGTACTAAAACGTGCACTTCCGGATAAAGTGTATGAAAAAATGTTAATGAATCATTACAAACTATAATATACTATTGGGGCAATTTTTGAGATTATGCTGCAGGTATGAAAATTTCAAATTTTGCTCCTTGATTTACAACTCCTTCTGCTTTAATAAATCCATTGTGGTTTTCTACAATTCTTTTTACAATCGTAAGTCCAATTCCGGTGCTGTTTAATGATCTGGTTTGTAATACCTGAAATAATCCAAAAATTTTGTCACTATAAGCCTGATCGAATCCTATTCCGTTGTCTGAAATGGTGATGAGTTTATATTTCTGATCTGGCAGAAGCTGATCATTATTTAATTCCTGTTTGTTTCCTGTTTTAGAAGTTATGCTTATAACGAGTTTTTTATGAGGATTTGAGAATTTTAATGAATTACTGATAAGGTTATACATTAACTGCCTGAACTGAAATTCGATTACATTTAAACTTCCAAGATTTTCTATTTCGAATATCACATTTTTGTTTTCTGTTTCTTCGCTAAAGTCTTCAATAACATGGTTTAAGATTGTATTGAGGTCTTTTAATTCGAATTTCCTTTCGTCGAATTTCGTTTTAGAGTAGGTAAGGAGATCATTGATTAAATTCTGCATTCTAAAAGCCGAACTTTTAATTTTTTGAAAAGCGGCTTTGGCTTTTTCAGATAATTTGTTTTCTTCTTCACGCTCGATAAGATCTGTATAAAGCTGAATTTTTCTTAAAGGTTCCTGAAGATCATGACTCGAAATGTAGTTAAAAGCTTCGAGCTCGGTATTCATTTTTTTTAGTGAATTGTTTTTCTCAATAAGTTTTTTTTCTGCATCAGATATTAGTTTGTCTGCTTCTTTCTTTTCGACTTCATTTTTCTTTAAAAGATTGTTTTTTTCGCTTAAAAGTGTTTTGTCTGCCTGGGCTTGCTCTACAGCGCTTAAGTGAAAGGAGATTAACTCAGCAAATAAATTGAACATTTCGCTTACTTTGAAATCTTTTAATTTATTTGGTTTAGGATCGATAGCGCATAAAGTGCCAAAAAAACTTCCGTCCTGACGTATAATGGGAACAGAGATATAACTCTGCAGATTGTACATTATTGGGGTATGATGATTGTGATAATCAGGATCTTCGCTTACGTTGTCTATAATTACAGCTTTAGGATTTTGTCTGATTTCGTCGCAGATTGTAGTTTTTACTTGTAATTCGTCTCCAGGTTTCAGCCCGAATTCTAAATTGTCTAAAGCGCTGCATGTTATCCATCGGTCCTCCGTTACTCTGGCAATAGCAGCAAACCCCATACCTGTGGTTTGGCATATTACATTAAGTAAATTAGGGACAATTGAAATATTTTTAATATTAATTATATCTTGTTTGAAATTTTCTTCGGACACTGAGGTAGTTGTTTTAATTTTTTAAAAATACAATATTATTGTGGTTTGTGTCAAATTATTGAGGCGTATAGTTATAATTATTTCTTAGTTTTTAATCTTTAAAAAATTATAAATTGTAATTTTGCAGCTGAATTTGCGTGAGGGATAGAAGCTAACTACCGAAGTAGTGCGGATAGCCCGACCATATTTATAAAAGGCGCACATAAGCAGTTTGATGAGTGCGCCTTTTATAAATGTGGTCACGCCCAGTAAATCAACACAATTTAAATATAATAGATTATGAAATTTTTTATTGACACAGCTAATTTAGCTCAAATTAAAGAAGCACAGGCTTTAGGTGTTTTGGATGGTGTAACAACTAATCCGTCATTAATGGCGAAAGAGGGAATTACAGGAAAAAACAACATTTTAAAGCATTATGTTGACATTTGCAATCTTGTAGAAGGTGATGTTAGTGCTGAAGTTAATGCTCTTGATTATGATGGAATGATTAAGGAAGGTGAAGAGCTGGCTGAATTGCATGACCAAATCGTTGTAAAACTGCCTATGACCAAAGAAGGTGTTATGGCTGCAAAATATTTTTCTGATAAAGGAATTAAAACTAACGTAACTCTTGTTTTTTCTGTAGGACAGGCGCTTTTGGCTGCTAAAGCCGGAGCTACTTATGTTTCTCCGTTTGTTGGTCGTTTAGATGATATTTCAACAGATGGTTTAAACTTAATTCAGGAAATTAGAGAAGTTTATGATAACTACGGTTACGAAACTCAAATTTTAGCTGCTTCTGTGCGTCACACTATGCATATTGTAAACTGCGCTAAAATTGGTGCTGATGTTATGACTGGACCTCTTTCTGCAATTTACGGATTGTTGAAACACCCACTGACAGATATCGGTTTAGCTCAGTTTGTTGCTGACTTCGAGAAAGGAAATAAATAATACTTAGATACTTATAAAATTAAAATCGTCTTTTTTCTAACGAGAAAAGGCGATTTTTTTTACTTTTATATGAAACTTAAATGATTGAATATGAAAGTTATACTGATTCTGCTGTCTTTTTTTGCTGTAAATGTATCAATATATGCACAAGAAGCTAAGGTTTTAAAAAGTGTGAACGATGCCGGAGATGTGGCAACATTTGAGTTGGATTGTTCAGCTCAATTTCAGAGTTTGGCCAAAGGGCTTCGTTATAATATTACGAGGCATGAATTTAAAGGTCCGGAATTAAAAAATACGTATAGACTACTTTTGGTTATGGACGGATTTTATTCTAAAACGTTAAATAAGGAAATGACGATCTCGGCAGTTTTAAATGACGGAACTACTATTCAAGCCAAAAAGATTATTGAAGATGACGGCTTTTTTGATGGCGCCTGCACTTTGAAAATTAAGGATCCGCAAGCGCTTTTAAAGGCTGATATTGATAAAGTTATTGTACATGCTGATAAAGATGTTGTTTATCCGTTATCAGAACAAAATAAAGCGGTTTTTAAAAAGAATCTGGCTAATATTATTAATGCTAAATAGAAAGAGATTAAAGGCACTGAGGTTCTAAGTGACTAAGGTTATTTGTGAAAATAGCTGTTCTTTTAAATAAAAATTCCAAATCCCAGTCATTATGAAACTGGAATTTGGAATTTTAAATTTAATTCTTTTTATAAATTTTTAGTGACCTCCGCCTTCGCTTTCAACGTGGTTGATTCCTTGTCTTTTTAAGATTTTAGGGCAGTAAAAACCGTAAAAACCTAAATATGCAAAACCAAGAAGTGGTACTATATAAGAGAAATGTGTCCAGGTGATTCCGAAGATTCCGTCAGGTTTTGTCAGGTCTAAATCACAAATACTTCCTTGAACCAAAGGAATAACTCCTCCTCCAAGAATCATCATGATTAAGAATGAAGATGCTTTTCCTGTGTTTTTTCCTAAACCTGCGATCGCTAAATCGAAGATAGAAGGCCACATGATAGACAAGAACAATCCGCCAGAAATAAAGAAAAATTTAGCAATTTCCGGGTTTGGCCAAGCTAATCCGGCAACCATCATTAATAAACCTGAAATTCCGAAAAGCATTAATGTTTTTCCAGCATTTTTTCCTCCCACAAAACTTACTGCGATGAACAATAAAATCCAGATTGGATAAATATAGAACGCAGAAACGTCGTGTGCTGCAAAAATGTTTGCTCCAATAATAACTCCAAATGCAATAGCAGGAACAATGAATTTTAAAGCGGTATTAACTAAATTTGAAGTATTGAAAACGTTTACACCACCATTCCAACGACCAATCATTAAACTTCCCCAATAAAGGGCGATAAATGGAGCGATGGCATCTTCTAATACATTTCCAAATTCTGCGGTATGTAATAAAGCCGGTAAATTACTAATAATAGTTACCTCAGTACCTACATAAATAAAGATCCCCAACATTCCTAAATACAATTGCGGGTAATCAAGAATATTAAATTTTTCGTGTGCTGTTTTAACAACAACTTCTTCTTTTTCAGGGTCTTCTATTTTAGAGAAATTCATAAAAATGGCTACTGCAATAAAAGCAAGACCAAGAATGATGAAAGGTAATTTTATGTCTTCTAAAGAAAGAGATGTGTTTTTGTTATCTCCCATTCCGAATAAAGCAATACCCAAAAGGATAGCACCAATCGTTGTTCCAAATGAGTTGATACCTCCTGCTAAAGTTAAACGGTGCGCCCCTGTGGCAGGACTACCCATTTTAATTGCTAGAGGATTTGCTACAATTTGCTGAATTGAAAAGCCTAAACCAACAGTAAACAAAGCGGTTAAGAAGAAAGGGAAACTTTCCATAGTCGCAGCCGGAACGAATAAAAATGATCCAACAGCAGAAAGAAGTAAACCAGCCGAAAGTGTTTTCTTATAACCGAATTTTTGCAGTACATCTAATTTTAATGAAACTAAAAAGAAGATTATAGAACCTACAAAATACGCAGCATAAAATGCCCAAGCTACTAGTTGTGATTGAACTTGAGATAAAGTAAAGACTTTTTTGAATACTGGAATCAGGATATCATTGGCCGAACCAACGAAACCCCAAAAGAAGAAGACGATTATCAATGAGATAAACTGTCCCCATTTGGTTTGAACATTTTCTGAACTCATAATTGTAATAAGGTTAATTTTTAATAAAAATTGTTTTTTGAAGACCGTAAATATATTTGTTACATGAATCAAAAAAAAATTATTGATTGAAAATAATGTTAAATTTAAACGAACAGCATCATTTATTCAACAATGTGTTAATTTATTGAGAGTTAGAAATGTTAAAGTTTTATTCGAGAATTCTGTTTTTTACGTCTTTGCTGTAATTTCTTCCTATAGGAATAGTGTAAGACTGTATCTGAATGCGGTTTCCTTCAATAGATTTCACTTTATTTAAGGCAATTACGTACGATTTGTGTATGCGTAAAAAGCGGTCTCCCGGCAATTCCTCAGATAAAGAAGTTAAAGATTTATGAGTGATATAGGTTTTATCTGCGGTTACAACTTTTATATATTCTTTCATTCCTTCGATAAAAAGAATTTCTTCAATATTAATTTTCATCATTTTTTTATCAACCTTAATAAAAATATGCGAATCACCTTTTGTGGTGTCAATCTTAATATTGTTTTTTAAATTGTATTCGGTTGTAATTTTATTGATGCATTTGATGAATCTTGGCAGCGGAATAGGTTTTACTAAATAATCTAAAACATCAAGGTCATAGCTTTCTGCTGCAAATTCTCTAAAGGCTGTTGTGATAATAACTTTTGTTTTGTTTTCGATTAAACTGATTAACTCGAAACCGGTCATCATGGGCATATTGATATCTAGAAAAACAGCATCAACAGAAGTACTGTTTATAAAATCCAATGCTTCCAGCGAATTATTGAATGTGCCAATAACTTCAAAATCTGTAAAATTGTTAAAGTAATTTTGCAGCACTTTTATAGCTAAAGGCTCATCATCGATCAATACACATTTAATCTTCATTCTGAATAGGTATTTGCAAACGGATTATATAGTAATTTAGTTTTGTTGTGTCTTTTAAACTGAAATGATTTTTGTAAATTAATTTTAGTCTCTTCTTTGTGTTAACTAAACCAATACCGCCTTTGGACTTAAGATTTTGTGAAATTACAAAATTATTTAAGATTTCAAAGTCTAACATTTTATTGTCGGTAACTTTACAATTGATTTTTATTTTCAGGTTATTATTGTTTATTCCCCCGTGTTTAAAGGCATTTTCGACCAAAGAAATGAATATTAGCGGAGGAACTACAATATCTTCAATATTCGATTCTAAATTGATGGTGACTTCTACGTTTTCAAATCGCAGTTTTTCAATTTCAATATAATTCTGGATATAATCGATCTCCTTAATAAGAGGGACAAACTTGGTACCTTTTACATCATACAAAACATACTCCATTAAATTTGAAAGTTTGATGATAACGTCTGGCACCTTATCTGAAGATTCCAGCGATAAGGCATAAAGATTATTTAAGGTATTGAAAAAAAAATGCGGCTGGATTTGATTTTCGAGGTATTTCAGTTTGATTTTGAATTGGTTTTCTCTCAAAGACCTGTTTCGTTCTCTTTCACGAAGCCATGTGAGGGTCAGGTAAACAGACGAAGCCATTGCCAGAACATATAATTCTCCTATGCAGACTGCGAGAATATGGTTAATATCAAAAGGATGGTATTCTCTATTTGCCTCCGGCCAAATATTTTCGGATATAATATAATAGGTCAAAGCTGTTTTTAGCAGATAAATTCCAAAAAGGCTTGTTATTAATGCAAGAGTGTAGGTAATATATTTTTGTTTAAGTACATATTTGGGTACTAAAACAAAAAGATTAAAATATACCAGAGGGATGTGCAACGAGAATTCAATCAGGTTCGATTTGAACGAATAAGGATAATCATTAAAGTACGCACCCCAGCGTAAAAAGTTGAGGGTGAAATAACTTCCCCAAAACCAAATGTGATTTTGAAGCTTTATGTCAAATTTTAATTTTTGAATATCGCTCAACTTTTTTTTAACGTTTTGTTATTATTTGTTTGGGACTTGTAATTCTTGTGCAACTTTAAACAATTACTTGGTAAAACGCAATTCTTTTGAATAAAATTTTATAAAAAAAGGCAATTAATATTTTATTTTAAGGGTATATCGTTTTCGTAAAACATAATGTTGAATGTTTTATGTCGTTTGTTTAAAAAATTTAGCCGTTTGTATAAAATATTTTTTTTAACAGTACCTTAACAATAAATTTATCACTTAACTAATCAAAAACATGATAAAAATGAAACAAATTATGTTAATCTTTATGATTGTCTTTACAACGCAGGTCTCGCTTGCTCAGGTAAAAACAATTAAAGGTTTGGTAAGCGATCAAAATGGATTGCCGCTGCCGGGAGTAAGTATTTTAGTTCAAGGTACAAAAACCGCCGGCCAAACGGATTATGACGGGGTGTATACGATTCAGGCATCTGCAGGGGATGTTCTGGTTTTTTCGTATATCGGTATTAAAACTAAAACTGTAACAGTTGGTTCTTCGCCAACCATTAATGTTGTGCTGTCTCAAGACACACAAAATTTGAATGAAGTAGTTGTTACAGCGTTAGGTATTAAAAGACAGAAGAAAGAATTGGGTTATGCCGTTCAGGATGTCAAGGGAGATCAATTAAACAAAGCAATTACTACCAATGTTACCACGGCATTATCAGGTAGAGTAGCGGGTGTTGATGTTTCTATTCCGGCTACAGGTGTTGCAGGAAGTACGAGAGTTATTATTAGAGGTATATCCAGTATAGGCGAGAGTAACCAGCCGCTCTATATTGTAGATGGAGTTCCTATTGATAATTCTGGTTTAAATAATGACCAGGCGGCTACAAGCAAATGGTTTGATGGTCGTGATAACGGAGACGGTATTTCAGGTATCAACCCTAATAACATCGAAAGTTTAACGGTTCTAAAAGGTGCTGCTGCTGCCGCATTATATGGCTCAAGAGCGTTAAATGGTGTTATCTTAATTACTACCAAAAAAGGAAGTAAAGGAAAAATTCAAGTCGAATTAACCAGCGGCGTGAGTTTTGACCGTGTGGATGCGAAGTATTCAGATTTTCAAACAGAATATGGTACAGGAGCAAATGGTGTACTGCCGGATCCTTCAAGAGCTCCAACCGAAATTTATACCTCTACTACAAATGCATGGGGACCAAAATTCTCTGAAACGGTAGGACAGCAGGTAAAAATATTTGACGGATCGATGAGACCCTATGCTAAAGTGGATAACAATATTCAGGATTTCTTTAGAACTGGTTTTACCACTACAAACGGAATCGCAATTTCTGGAGGAAGTGAAAATGCTTTTGTACGTTTTGGTTTTAATAACTTAAAAAATGATGACGTAATTCCGGAATCAGGATTGGAAAGAAATGACGCAAGTTTGAACGCTACCTTAAGATCAGACAAATTTACTTTAGATGCTAATGTAAATTATATTGCGGAAAATACAGATAACAGACCTGGTTTAGGAGATTCTCCTAATAACGTAGGGTATTCATTAAGCGGATTAGCTCCAAATATTGATCAGGCCTGGTTGAAAAATTACAAAAATCAGGAAACAGGAGAAATTTATCCATGGAATAATAATATTTACTTATTGAATCCTTATTTTACTACACAGGAAAACCATAACTCCTCTGTGAAAAATCGTTTTATTGGTAATGTTACAGGAACTTATCAATTAAAAAAATGGATTGCATTAACATTTAGAACAGGTCTTGATACTTATGCTTTTAGTGCTAAAGATTTTATGGCAGCCGGAAGCACCTGGCCAGGAAGAGATGAAGGATATCTTGGCTTAAATAATATCAACGTATCGGAAATGAATACGGATATTATTGCAACTCTAAGCAGTATTAAATTAGCAACAGATTTTACTTTCTCCGGAATTTTAGGAGCAAGCAGAAGAGATTTTAAAAGAGAACAAAATTCGAGATTCGGAACAAAAATCATAGAACCTGGAACAGAATATATCAGCAATTTTGTAAATCAGACAGAAAATGCTCCGGTAGAAACAAAAACAAGAACAAACTCTGTTTACGGATCGGCTAAATTTGATTTCAAAGAATATTTATATGCTGAATTTACAGGCAGAAATGACTGGTTTAGTGTAATCAATAAAGATGCGTTTTATCCAGCGGCCTCATTAGGTTTTGTATTCTCTGATGCATTTGGTCTTAAAGGTGATGCATTTTCTTATGGTAAATTCAGAGCTTCATGGGCACAGGTTTCTAATGCGCCTGGAGCTTACAAAAATGCTTTGAACTATACTACTTTTGCTTCTTATAACGGACAGAGTGTTGTAAATATTAAAAATACATCAGCACCTAATCCTGATTTAACTTACCAATCTAAAACTGGAGTTGAATTTGGATTTGAAACGGCTTTCTTCAAAAATAGATTAAGAGCTGATATTACACTTTATCGTGAAGATACATCAGATCAAACACTGGATTTACCTTCTTCGGCAACATCCGGATATGAGTTTGTTTCTGTAAATGCCGGAAAACTTCGTAATGAAGGTATCGAGATCTTTTTATCTGGTTCGCCAATAAAAACAGATAATTTTGAATGGGGAATTGATTTGAACTTCTCTAAAAACAAAAACTCAATTATTTCGCTGCATCCGGATATTAATACTTATACTATTTCAGAGGCTCGCTGGGCCGGAGCCGCAATTGTTGCTCAGGTTGGTGGACAATACGGAACTATTATGGGTAGAGATTTCTTAAGAAATGAAGCTGGAGAAAAAATTGTAGGAGCAAATGGACTGCCATTATTTACAGATGAAAAAGTGAAATTAGGTAAAGGACTTCCGGACTGGGCTGCAGGTTTAACCAATAGATTTTCTTATAAAGGTATTACTCTTCAATTCTTAATTGATATGAAATTTGGAATGGATGTATATTCTATGACGAATTCAGTTGCGGCATCAAAAGGACTTTTGGATGTAACTACAGAAGGAAGGGATGCTTATAATCATGCAAGAGCAGAAGCTGCGGCCGCTCCTGGCTTTGATCCGTCAACTTGGGTTCCAACGGCTGGTTATATTGCAGAAGGTGTTGTAAATACAGGAACAGCCCAAAATCCGGTATATGTAAAAAATACTACTCCTGTTAATCCTCAAAATTATTGGAACACAGTTTTCAACAACACTCCGGCACCATTCATTTATGATGCTTCTTATGTGAAATTGAGAGAAATCAGTTTAGGTTATACAATACCAAAAAGTGTTTTTGAAGGAGCAAAAATCAATTCAATCTATATTTCGGCATTTGCCAGAAATTTATTGACTTTTAATAAAGATCTTCCAAACGTTGACCCGGAATCAATGTACACTTCCGGAAACGGACAAGGTTTCGAATATGGTTCATTACCATTTAGACAATCGTATGGTTTTAATATTAAAGTTGCATTCTAAAAAAAGAAATTATGAAATTTAAACAAATACTAATAGCCATACTCACGTTGTTTACTGCAGTAGGCTGTACCGAAAATTTTGACGAACTGGAAAAAGATCCAGTGGCAATGTCAGCAAATCCAGCCGGACAACTTACGTTTACACAATTGTCTATGTCGGGTGACGGGTTTTACCAATGGAGAGCCAATTTAATTTATTCAGGAGGTTTTGTCCAGCATTATGCAGGAGCATGGAACGTAACAGAATTTGGAAGTAAATTCAAAAAAGACGATGGATATGCAACGGCTCTTTGGAGAAACGGATATCAAAACGAATTAAAGAACGTGGTAGATATGATTGAAAAAACAGGAGGAGATCCAGGAGCTTCAAACATGAATGCGGTTTCTAAAATCATGAGAGTTATGGTAGCACATCGTATAACAGACCTTTATGGAGATATGCCTTATTCTGAAGCCGGACTGGGTTTCTCAAAAGGAATTGTAACGCCTAAATATGATAAACAGGAAGATATTTATGCTTCATTTTTTAAAGATTTAGAAGATGCTAGTAATCAATTAAATTCCAGCGGAGGAACTATAAAAGGTGATTTATTCTATAAAGGAGATATTGTTAAATGGAAAAAATTAGCCAATACCTTAAGACTTCGCTTAGGAATGAGAATTTCTGAAGTAAAACCTGCCGAAGCAGAAAAGCAGGTAAAAGCAGCTTTACAAGGAGGAGTTTTTACTAGCAATGATGATAATTGTATCATGAACCATCTAGATGCAACTTTTAACGATGATCCTGCATCAATTGATTTTAGAGGTAATGGATTAGCGTATGCACTAAATGGAAATGAAAACGGAGATCATTTCAGTACATTGGTTATTGACTTTTTAAAAGATAATGGCGATCCAAGATTAACTATGTATGCAACTCCTAAAACAACCAGCGGTATAGTATCAGGAGGGCCAATACAGCCAGGTGAATCATTGTATGTAGGTGTGAAACCAGGGCTTTTTCAATGGGATGTTCCAACTGGAGCAAGTTCTACTTCTGGAATTCAAGCTTATTTTAAGAAAAAGACAACACCTTTCCTGCACGTAAGTTATTCAGAAACTCAACTATTACTTGCTGAAGCCGCATTTAGAGGCTGGGTTCCGGGTTCTGCAGCAGATTACTATAAAAAAGGAGTAGAAGCAGGCATAAAGCAATTAGAAATTTATGGTGCAACGCCGGCAACTCAGGCAGCTATTGATGCTTATTTAAATGCAAAACCTTTGGTTGCAGGACAGGAAAAAGTACAAATTGCAACACAGCTTTGGATAACGTACATTTTTAATAGTATTGAAGCGTATTCAAACTGGAGAAGAACTGGATATCCTGTATTAGTGCCAATTACAAATGCTGATTCTGAAACAGGAGGAGTTACGCCAAAACGTTTGTATTATCCTAATGATGAAATGCAGAAAAATGAAGCTCACTATTTAGAAGCTTTGGCTAGAATGGGAGGAAAGAATGATTGGTTGAATAAAGTTTGGTGGGATGCCAACTAAATAAAAATCCACATATATAAAGTTATGCCTGATAAGGTATTATTTTCATTCTAATTAAATTAAAAACACTAATGTTTAAATTAAAAATTATGATAAAAAATAAAGCCTTATTAGGCATCCTTTTTTTTATAAGTTCACTTTTTACGGCGTATAGCTGTTCTTCTGACAAAGAACCGCATACAGAATATTCCAAAATGAAAACAGCCAGAGTTGTCGGGTACTTATCTTCTGATAGTTTTAGTAAAATAAACTCTATTCAGTTTTGTAAACTAACACATCTGAATATTGCATTTGCTAATCCGGATAAAAATGGAAATTTAGTTTTTAACGGAGATATTGATGCAGTTATTAAATATGCAAAATCTGTTAATCCTAAAATTATAGTAAGTATTTCTCTTGCCGGAGGTGTCATTTCAGAAGAGCAGGCATCAAATTGGTCTGCTTTAATTGATAAAGCCGAAAACCGGCCAGCATTTATTCAAAACATTTTAAAATTTGTAACAGATCATAATTTAGACGGTGTTGATGTTGATCTCGAATGGGATGCCGTTACAACAGGCTATAGTGGTTTTGTTCTTGAATTGAGAAAAAGTCTGACGGATAATAAAAAACTTTTAACAGCGGCACTTCCAAACAATACCCGATTTGTAAATATAAATGAAGCTGCTTTAAATGCTTTCGATTTTATCAATATAATGGCGTATGATAGTACTGGTCCTTGGAGTCCAAACAAAATAGAACAGCACAGCTCGTTTGAATTTGCAAAAGACGGAATTGATTTTTGGCATAAACAAAATGTTCCCAGCGAAAAACTCACACTCGGTGTACCTTTTTATGGATATAATTTTACTTACGCTGCCGTTACAAGTTCCACTTTTGGAGAAATAGTACAAGCAGGAAAACAATTTGCAGATCAGGACGAAATAGGAAAAATATATTATAACGGAAGGCCAACAATTTCTAAAAAAGTAGAATTTGCTGCAGAAAATACTGGCGGCATAATGATTTGGGAACTGTCGCAGGATTCCTTTGATGAATATTCTTTGTTAGATGTAATTCATAAAAAATACACTGCATTAAAAATTAAAACTACAGGTTTATGCAGTAATTAAATAACCCTTACATGTTAATGAATTAATAAGTTTATCGCTTCTTTTTAACGTCAAAATTAAAGGGAAGCGATAATTTTTATATAAATGTCAGAATTTGAGATAGTTATTAGGTTTGAATTTTTTTTATCAAATTTTAGGTTTTGATGAATAAAATCGTCGTAAATGGGACAAATACTGCTTTTAATAGAATTGAAAACGTTTTCGCGCAGCGGATTATTGATCATTTTATGTCGTTCGTTTAAAATTTAGAGTTGTTTGTATAAAATATTTTTTTTAACAATCCCTTAAGAATAATTTTACCTCATAACTAACAAAATAAATAAACATGAAAAAAATTTTCTTAATCTTTATGATTGTTTTTACGGCGCAGGTTTCGCTTGCACAAGTAAAAAATGTTAAAGGTGTGATTACAGATTCTGATGGGATGCCGTTACCTGGGGCATCTGTTGCTGTACAAGGAGGTCAAAAAGGCGCTACTACCGATTTTGACGGATTGTACTCAATTGAGGTTCAAAAAGGTCAGACATTAGTTTTTAGCTATGTTGGTCTTGAAACACAAAACATAGTTGTAGGTGATGCTGCTACAATTAATGTAAAAATGAAAGTGGCTGCATCTAATGCGCTAAATGAGGTTGTGGTAACTTCATTAGGAGTTCAAAAAACGAGAAAATCATTAACGTATGCTGCACAAGAACTTAAAGGAGAAGAATTAACTCGTGTAAAAGATGCCAACGTTATTAATACAATTGCTGGAAAAATTGCCGGTGTTGCTGTAACAAAAAGTTCTGGTGGTACTGGTGGATCTACAAAGGTAGTGATCCGTGGTAACTCTTCTATTATGAACAGCCAGCCGCTTTATGTTATTGATGGTATTCCTTTGTATAACGGAAGTTCAAATCAGCCAAACGACTCTTTTGGTAGTACTGCAGGAGGTAACCGTGATGGTGGAGACACTGTTTCTTTGATTAATCCAGATGATTATGAAGGAATGACAGTACTTAAAGGTGCAGCTGCATCTGTATTGTATGGTTCTCAGGGAGCAAATGGTGTTATTTTACTTTCTTCTAAAAAAGTGAAACAAAACACTGGAAACTTAGCAGTTTCTTCTGTTACTACCTTTGAATCTGTACATTCTTTGCCAAAATTCCAGCATGAATATGGAACTGCAAATGCTCAAAAATCTTGGGGAGGGAAAGTGCAGTCAAATGATTTTGAAAAAGACTTCTTTAACACAGGGGTGACTCAAATTACTTCTGCAACTTTTACAACAGGAACAGATGTTTCTACAACAAGTTTATCTTATGCTAATACTTCTGCTGCGGGGATTATTGAAGGTAACGGTTTAAAGAAAAACAACTTTGGAATTCGTCAGACAGCGAAATTTTTTGATAATAAATTAACTGTTTCTGCTGATGCGAAATATACAAGCCAAACTATCGACAACAGACCTGTAAACGGACTTTATTCAAATCCATTAACTGGAGTATATTTGTTCCAAAGAGGAAATGATTTCAATTATTACAAAGATAATTTCGAAACATTTATTCCTTCTAGAAACCTATACGGTCAAAATTTTTACAGCGCACCAAATGCTGATATTTATGTTCAAAATCCTTATTGGTTAATCAATAGAAACAAATCTGTTGATAAAGACAATTTCTTTAACGGAAATATCGCTTTAGATTATAAAGCAAACAATTGGTTAAGCATTGGAGCGAGATACAGCTATAACAGAATTGAAAATGATTTTGATAAAAGAATCTATGCTACTACAAATATTTCTTTATCTAATATAAACGGTAGATATATAAACGTTGCTACATTAAGCACACAACGTTACGGAGATTTAATTGCTAAAATCAATACTAGCTTCAACGAAAACTTTAGTTTTAATGCTATAGTTGGAGCAAGTATTAATAACACTTTAGCAAATCATGCTACTACTTTAGATTCTGGTATTGTTGGCGGACTTGTTAATGCGAACTTATTTACTTTAGGAAATTTTGGAAACTCAAGTGGAATTGACAATTTAAGTTTACAAGCTACAGGTTCTTCTAGAGAAGTTCAGTCTTTATTTGCTTCTGCAACTTTTGGTTACAAAAACATGTTATATTTAGATGTTACCGGACGTAACGACTGGTCTTCTACATTAGTAAATACAGATACTGGATCATATTTTTATCCATCTGTAGGGGTTACTGCTCTTATAAGCGAAATGACAACTTTACCAGAGTGGATTAACTTTGGAAAAGTTAGAGGAACTTATGCACAAGTTGGTAATGATATTTCAGCTTTCGTAACTTCTCCAAAATCAACTGTTCAAGGTGGTTTAATTATTCCTCCAACAGTAGGACCAAGACCAGGTGAATCATTAAAGCCAGAATTAAAATCAGAATATGAATTTGGTACTGAGTGGAGAATGTTTAATAATAGATTAGGTTTTGAGTTTTCTTACTACAATTCAGAAACTAAAAACCAATACGTTCAGGTTCCTGCTCCCGCAACAAATCCTTTTGGTTATACAAATTACGGAATTAATGCAGGTAGTATCGAAAATCAAGGTATCGAACTTGTTGTTAGTGGAAAAGTTATTACTGGAGATAAATTCTCTTGGGAGACTATGGTAAACTATTCTCACAATAGAAATAATGTTAAATCAATTCCAGAAGAATTAGGAGGTACAATTCCATTAACTCCTGTAAACAACATTAATTACAGATATGCTTTAACTGAAGGAAGACCATTTGGTGTAATCGAAGGAAAAGGCATTGTTAAAAATGCTAACGGAGAAATTGTTTTAGATGATAAAGGAAATTTAGCAGTAGAAGCTGATTTTCGTGAAGTTGGTAATGCAAATCCTGATTTTATGTTGGGCTGGTCAAACACATTTAAGTTTGGAGCTTTTACAGCTAACTTCTTAATCGACGGACGTTTTGGGGGAGATGTAATGAGTATTACTGAATCTATGAACGATTGGTATGGAGTTTCAAAAAGATCTGGAGATGCAAGAAATGCCGGTGGTGTTGCAGTAAATGCAGTGATGCCTAATGGTACAAAAGTAACTTCAATGGATGCTCAAAAATATTATGAAACAGTTGGAGGACTTAATGGAGCTACAGCTGAGTATGTATATGACGCTACAAACGTAAGTTTAAGAGAGGTTTCACTTGGTTATACTTTCAATAAAAAAACGTTGCCATTTGTTAATACAGCAACTTTATCATTAATCGCAAGAAACTTATTCTTCATTTATAAAGATGCACCTTTTGATCCAAACATTGCTTTAAGTACAGGTCAAGGTTTACAAGGAGTTGATATTTATGGTTTACCATCAACAAGAAGTATTGGTCTTAATTTAAATGTAACTTTCTAATTAAATTATCATGAAAACAAATAATATAAAAAAATCATTAATCTGTTTTAGTCTTTTAGCCTTAGTTGGTTGTACAGATAACTTTGATGAGGTTAATAGTAATCCTGATGGTTTTACTTATGAAGAGACAACCCAGGACTTTAATCATATTAAAGGACCTTTCAAAAACATGTTTGAGAACGTAATGGTAAACACTCCAGGTTGGAAGTATCAGGTAGCCATTGATTTATCTGGAAATACATGGGGAGGTTATACTACAGCTCCTGGTTTTGATGGTTCTAATAACCTTTCTTATGCACTTTCTGATAACTGGAACCTTTGGGGATGGGAGGCTATTTATGCTCAGGTTATGTCAAACTTCTTAAAAGTTGAAAGAGAATCTAAAGGTAAATATGATGATTTTTATGCTCTTGCTACAATTATCAAAGTGCAGACTTTACATAAAGCAGCAGATTCATGGGGGCCAATTGTTTACTCAAAATTGGGTACAACAGATGCAGCAATTGGATATGATTCTCAAGAAGAAGCGTATGGTTTAATGTTTAAAGATTTAGATTTTGCTGTTACTGAACTAACAAAAAGAATTGATGCAGGAGAGCCAAGTGCTTTTACTAATACAGACCGTTCAACATACAAAGGAGATTATACAAAATGGGTTAGATATGCAAACTCATTGCGTTTAAGATTAGCAATGCGTATTGTAAAAGCTAATCCGGCATTAGCTAAAGCAGAAGCAGAAAAAGCGATCAGCCAAAAATTTGGGGTAATGACTGTTGCTTCAGATAGCTTTATTGTTAACAAAGATGTGGCACAACATCCTCTTAAAGTTGCGGCTTACGAATATAATGACAGCCGTATGTCTGCAGATATGGAATCTATTATGGGTGGTTACAACGATCCTAGAATGAATGTTTATTTCAAGACATCTGAGCAATTTCCTGGAGAATATAAAGGAATCCGTACAGGAGGAAATCTTGGAGATAAATCATTACACATAAAATTCTCAAATTTTGGTAAGATAATAGACGAAGACAAACAAGTTGTTTGGTTAAATACTGCCGAAGTTTATTTCTTAAGAGCAGAAGGAGCTCTAAGAGGATGGAATATGGGAGGCGATGCTGAAACATTCTATAAAGCAGGTATTACCGCGTCGTTTACGCAGCTTTCTACAGGTGGTGCTGCTGATTATATTGCAGATAATGTAAAAACAGCAAAAGACTATGTAGATCCTGTTGCCCCATTTAACAGTGGTTTAGCAGTAAATAATATAACTGTTGCCTGGGATAATGCAGCAAGCAACGAAGTGAAATTGCAAAAAATCATTACTCAAAAATGGATTGCAAACTTTCCTGATGGTATGGAAGCATGGGCTGAACACCGTAGAACAGGTTATCCTAAATTATTGCCAATTCTTAATAACCAAAGTGCCGGTGCAATTACTACTGAGTATGGTGTAAGAAGAATAAACTTTGTTTCTACTGAAAAAGACGGAAACCCTGAAGGTCTTAAAACAGGTATTGCAAAACTTGGAGGTCCTGATAATGGAGGAACAAGAACCTGGTGGGATGTTAACGCTCCAAATTTCTAAAATAAATATCAAAAAAATTATAAGATTTTAAGTTTGGTTAGTAAATGGTATAAGCAATGCAAATTGCTTGTACCATTTCAAAAACCAAAATTGTATATACCAAAAAAAGAAAAGAAATGAAAAGTGCTTTAGAAATAAAACCTGACATCAGCTATAAGAGCGCCGGTAAATTTGAAGAGACGAGATTCGAAAAAATTCATAACGAGATCTTCAAAAGTTCTGCTGAAGCTTCGGTAATTGTGGCGCAGGAAATCGCTCAATTAATTAAATCTAAGCAGGAAAAAGGTAAATCTTGTGTACTGGGGCTGGCGACAGGATCTTCTCCTATAAAAGTATATGAAGAATTAGTGAGAATGCACAGAGAAGAAGGACTTAGCTTTAGTAATGTAATCACTTTTAACCTGGATGAATATTATCCAATGAACAAAGAGAACAATCAGAGCTATCATTATTTCATGCATCAGCATCTTTTTAATCATATTGATATTAAACCCGAAAATATAAATATTCCTGATGGTACAGTATCTATTGATGAATTAAATCAATATTGTATCGACTATGAAATGAATATTAAACAAGCTGGCGGACTTGATTTTCAACTGCTGGGAATTGGTCGTACAGGTCACGTTGGTTTCAACGAACCGGGATCACACATCAATTCAGGAACACGAATTATTACACTGGATCATATTACAAGAGTAGATGCCTCGTCTGATTTTAACGGAATTGACAATGTTCCAAAAAGGGCGATTACCATGGGGGTTTCTACCATTATGCGATCTAAAAGAATCGTTTTGATGGCTTGGGGACAAAACAAAGCCGATATTATCAAAAGAACCGTTCAGGGAGATATCAGTTCAGAAGTTCCGGCAACTTTTTTACAAAATCATCCAAACGCTACTTTCGTTCTGGATCAGTCTGCTGCATCAGAATTGACGCGTTTTAAAACGCCTTGGCTGGTTGGAGAATGCATCTGGACACAAGAATTAAAAAGCAAAGCTATTGTTTGGCTGTGCCAGAAAACAAACCAGTCTATTTTAAAATTAACAGACCGTGATTACAACAACAACGGAATGTCTGATTTATTGGCACAAGAAGGTTCTGCTTATGACTTGAACATCAATATGTTTAATGTATTGCAGCACACCATTACAGGCTGGCCTGGCGGAAAACCAAACACCGACGATTCTCATCGTCCGGAAAGAGCCAATCCTGCCAAAAAACGAGTGATCCTTTTCAGTCCGCATCCGGATGATGACGTGATTTCGATGGGGGGAACTTTTTCAAAATTGATAAAACAAGGACATGATGTACACGTAGTATATCAAACCTCTGGAAATATTGCCGTTACAGATGATGAAGCCTTGAAATTTGCTGAAGTATGCAACGATTTCACGGGCGGAAATCTTCCAAAAGACATCAACTTCAAATCGGTTATTGAGTTTTTAAACAACAAATCTGAAAATCAGATTGATTCTCTTGAGGTTAGAAAACTAAAAGGATTAATCAGAAGAAGAGAATCTTATGCAGCAACAAGATACATCGGCTTAAAAGATGAAAATACACACTTTTTGGATCTTCCTTTTTACGAAACAGGACAGGTAAAAAAGAATCCGTTAGGGGCTGAAGATATTGCCATTGTAAAAGAAATCATTGCCAGAATAAAACCGCATCAGGTATTTGCAGCCGGAGATTTAGCAGATCCGCACGGAACTCATGAAGTTTGTCTGAATGCGATTTTTGCAGCCATGAAAGAATTAAAACCGGAAAAATACATGGACGACTGCTGGCTGTGGCTTTACAGAGGCGCATGGCACGAATGGGATATCCATGAAATCGATATGGCTGTGCCGCTTTCTCCATCAGAAGTATTGCTGAAACGCCACGCTATCTTATACCATCAATCTCAAAAAGACAGAGTTATGTTTCAGGGTAATGACTCCAGAGAATTCTGGGTTAGAGCCGAAGACCGTAACAAAAATACCGCAGTTCTTTACGACGAACTAGGATTGGCAGAATACGAAGCTATTGAAGCTTTTAAACGTTTTGATTATTAAAGTTGTTTTAAAACGATTCGGGTGAGAGCGAATCAAATTTCAAAATTCAGATTGACCTCAAAGCGATTAGTGAGGTAAAGCAGAAGTCTTTCTGAGTTTTGTTTTTTATCTAATTATAAGATGCTCCAGAAAAGTATCGAACCAAAAAAAATAAAAATGAAATATTTATTTGTACTATTATTAGCAGGCGTAACAGCAAGCGCTCAGGTTCAAAAAGAGCAGCTAAATCTTATGCCTTGGCCTCAAAATGTTGTTGTAAACAATGGAAATTTTACTTTAAGTAAAAACTTTAAAGTAAATATCTCTGGTAATCCCAATCCAAGAATTTTTGGAGGAGTAACCCGTTTTTTGCGCCGATTAGATGGTAGAACAGGTATTTTTTTCGAACAAGGTTATATAAGTAAACTAAATGAAGTTCCAAATGCCGAATTGCAGATTAACTGTGATAAAGGCGGAAAAATAGGCTTATATGAAGACGAAAGCTACAGCTTAGACGTCAAGGCAAACAAAATTACAATCAATGCTACAAGCGATTTAGGAGCCTTACACGGTTTAGAGACCTTGCTGCAATTGCTTCAAAATGACAGTAAATCATTTTATTTTCCGGCTTCGCAAATTTCAGATTTTCCGAGATTTACCTGGAGAGGTTTAATGCTTGACGCATCAAGACATTTTCAGCCGGTTGATGTGGTTAAAAGAAATTTAGATGCATTGGCAGCAATGAAAATGAACGTTTTTCATTGGCATTTAGTTGACGATCAAGGCTGGAGAATTGAAACTAAAAAGCATCCAAAGTTAATCGAATTAGCTTCGGATGGATTGTATTACACACAAGAGGAAATTAAAAATATCGTAAAATATGCTGATGAGCGTGGTATTTTAATTGTTCCCGAAATAGATGTTCCGGGTCACGCATCTGCAATACTTACTGCTTATCCGGAAATTGGAAGCAAAGTGATTACATTGACTGGAGGAACTTCTGAAAAAAATATTCAAGGTACAGCAATCGCTACCTATGGAATTGAGAGAAATGCTGGTATTTTTTCACCAACATTAGACCCTACAAATCCTAAAACGTATAAAATATTAAATGAACTTTTTGATGAGGTATGCCCATTATTTCCCGGAGCTTATTTTCACATCGGGGGAGATGAAAATGAAGGGAAAGACTGGGATGCAAATCCAAAAATTCAAGAGTTTAAAAAGAAAAATAATCTAAAAACAAACCACGAATTACAAACTTATTTCACGATGCAATTGGCTCCGATGCTTAAAAAACACGGAAAACAATTAATGGGCTGGGAAGAAATTTTAACCAAAAATCTTTCAAAAGAAGCCATCGTTCACTCGTGGAGAGGTCCAAATGAAGGTGTCGTTGCCGGACAATCACTGGTTGATGCGGTAAAAAAAGGATATAAAACAGTATTGTCAAATGGATTTTATATCGATTTGATGTACCCAATAGCAAGTCATTATTTAAATGATCCTATGCCAAAAGGAGCAGATTTAACGGCAGAGGAAAAAGCAAGAATCTTAGGGGGAGAAGCAACAATGTGGACAGAACTTGCAACACCAACAACGTTCGATTCAAGAGTTTGGCCAAGAACAGCAGCCATCGCCGAAAGACTTTGGTCAGCAGAAAATATTACAGATGTTGCCAATATGCGCAAACGTCTTGAAAGTGTTTCTTTTAGATTAGAAGAATTAGGATTAACTCACATTAGAAATAAAGCCGTTATTCTGAGAAATATTGCAAACAACCAAAACATAAAATCAATTAATGAGTTTTCGAATGTTTGTGAACCATTAAAAGGATACACAAGAAATAAAGGAGGAACAGAATACCAAATGTATTCTCCGTTTACACTTTTTGCTGATGCTTGTACTCCAGATGCAAAAGACTCGCTGGCATTTGATGAAGCAGTCAGTCAATACCTGGCAAATAAAACACCGGATAATAAAGCAAAAGTGGCCGCATTTTTTAATAAGTGGATTTCGGTAAACAAAGGATTAATAGAGTTGAGTGCCAATGCACCCTTGGTACAATCTATTTTGCCTTTATCTAAAAAATTAAGCGATGCCTCACAAGAATTACTTCTTGTATTAGATAATAAATCAACTTTAAAATCAGCAGATTTAAAAAGTTTAATAGAACAATGCAATACAAAAGAGCATGCTGACGTAGAATTGTCAGTTTATGAAAGTTTAAAGAAATTAATTTAAGATTTGGTTTGAATTAGTATTAGTAAGTTTAAGTTGACAGTGTTGTTTTAAGAGTGCTGGTTATCTCTGCCAGAAGCATCTGGCAGAGGTAATTATAGTTAAACTTCAGAATATTTTTTTGAACTCATTAAAAAAGAATTAATAACCAAATAGCCATTAAGAAGAGTATTAACACCTAAAACCAAATAAAAAAGAATAGAATTAAAAACATGACAAAACAGAGTTTAAATTGATGAGTCGTCCCAAATTTATCAGTTGTATTTAATATTAATTTTTGAAATTATAAATAAATATCAATCACTACTATTTGCTATTGATTATCAACGAATCGGTAATAGTAATATTTATCTATAGAATGTAATTTGAGTTTATTTCCAGTCGACAGCAGCCTTCCAACCTGCAGTTGAGCGAAACCCAAAAGCTTGTGAGCCGGCGGGCCCAATTATTTATTTTCTATTAACCAATATTTATTAATTATGAAACATTATTACAGATTACTCTTTTTGTTACTGTTTCCCTTACTTGCGCTGGCCCAGCCCGCGCACGGAAAAAAAGTAGTGGGATATTATGCACAATGGTCTATCTATGCCCGGGATTTTAACATCCCTAAGATTGATGGAAGTAAATTGACGCATTTAAATTATTCTTTTTATGGTACCAGTTATGATCCTGCCCATCCTGAGAATACAAAATTACAATGTTTGGATACCTATGCTGATTTTGAGCATATGGAAGGAGGAATTCCTTGGGATGCTCCGGTAAAAGGAAACTTTTATGACTTGAAGAAGCTCAAAGAAAAGTATCCGCATTTAAAAGTTTTAATCTCTGTAGGAGGATGGACAAAAGGTCAGGATCTTTCTCCAATTGCAGCAAGTCCAGTTGCAAGAGCCGCTTTGGCAGCAGACATGGCAAACTTCATTACTACTTATCCTTTTATTGATGGTTTCGACATCGATTGGGAATATCCTCTTTCTGGCGGAACAGATGGTACCGAAGTGATAAACGGAGCCCCAATTCCTCCACAGAAATACAGCCCGGATGACAATAAAAACTTAGTGTATTTATTAAAAGCAATGCGTCAGGCAATGCCAAATAAATTAGTTACAATTGCCGCCGGAAATAATGTGCGCAAAGTAGCACAGCAATATTTAGGACCAAACAACATAACACAATATGGAATGACAGAAGACATTTCGACTTATTGTGATTATATCACTTACTTCGGATATGATTTTGGAGGAAACTGGTATGATAAGACCTGTTACAATGCTCCTTTATATGCAAGTGGAAATACAAATGATCCGCTTTACGGTGCGGCACAGTCAGAATCATTAGATGAGTTGACAAATCAGTATTTGAACGTAGTGGGTTTTCCTGCCAATAAATTAATCATGGGATTACCTTTTTACGGGAAAAAATTTGATCATGTGGCCAATAACGGAACCAATCCAAATTTACCTGGATTATTCGTTGCGGCGCCTAGAGATATTGTTCCTGGATGTACAAATCCGCAAAACCCTATCGGAACCTGGGATGGACCTGCAGCATGCGAGCGTTCCGGAAGTATCGAAATTTGCGACTTAGTAGGAAATCCAGTTACGAATTCACATGCTTATCTAGATCCAAATACGATGTTAGTTACTCCGGCTGCCGCTTCAGCAGGATGGGTACGATATTTTGATAACACTACTAAAGTCCCTTATTTGTACAATTCGACTTTAAAACAGTTTATCTCTTATGAAGATAAGCAGTCAATGGATTTAAAAGTTCAATATATAAAATCAAGAAATTTAGCAGGAGGTATGGTTTGGGAATTATCTCAGGATACCAGAGGTTCTGTGCCTAATTCATTATTAACTCAGGTTGATACTTCTTTTGGCAGTATTGTTCCGGGAACTGTGAGTATCTCAGGTTCTGTAAAAAACGGAGCAGCTTTAGTTTCGGATGTTACAGTTGATTTGCGTAATGCAAGCAATGTAATATTACAAACCGTAGTTTCTACAGGAGGAAATTTTACTTTCAGCAACCTTACTTCAGGGCAAAATTATATACTTACAGCTTCAAAAGCTACGTATAATTTTACACCTGTAACGTTAACCAATGTTACGGCAAATCAGACGGGAGTTGTTATTAATGGAACACAGCCAACATACACTGTAAGCGGAACAGTTCTTAATGGAACAACGCCGGTTTCTGGTGTGACAGTTTCTGCAGTATCAGGAAGTACTACCTTAACGGCTGTTTCTAATGCGAGCGGCGTTTACAGTATTACAGGTTTAACTGCAGGCCTTAATTTCACTGTTACGGCGGCGAAAACAGGATTCTCTTATACACCGGCTTCAACAGTTTAT
>NZ_MLFK01000012.1 GCF_001879205.1 Flavobacterium johnsoniae | reverse complement strand
AGCAGTTTCTTCTGTTACTACCTTTGAATCTGTACATTCTTTGCCAAAATTCCAGCATGAATATGGAACTGCAAATGCTCAAAAATCTTGGGGAGGGAAAGTGCAGTCAAATGATTTTGAAAAAGACTTCTTTAACACAGGGGTGACTCAAATTACTTCTGCAACTTTTACAACAGGAACAGATGTTTCTACAACAAGTTTATCTTATGCTAATACTTCTGCTGCGGGGATTATTGAAGGTAACGGTTTAAAGAAAAACAACTTTGGAATTCGTCAGACAGCGAAATTTTTTGATAATAAATTAACTGTTTCTGCTGATGCGAAATATACAAGCCAAACTATCGACAACAGACCTGTAAACGGACTTTATTCAAATCCATTAACTGGAGTATATTTGTTCCAAAGAGGAAATGATTTCAATTATTACAAAGATAATTTCGAAACATTTATTCCTTCTAGAAACCTATACGGTCAAAATTTTTACAGCGCACCAAATGCTGATATTTATGTTCAAAATCCTTATTGGTTAATCAATAGAAACAAATCTGTTGATAAAGACAATTTCTTTAACGGAAATATCGCTTTAGATTATAAAGCAAACAATTGGTTAAGCATTGGAGCGAGATACAGCTATAACAGAATTGAAAATGATTTTGATAAAAGAATCTATGCTACTACAAATATTTCTTTATCTAATATAAACGGTAGATATATAAACGTTGCTACATTAAGCACACAACGTTACGGAGATTTAATTGCTAAAATCAATACTAGCTTCAACGAAAACTTTAGTTTTAATGCTATAGTTGGAGCAAGTATTAATAACACTTTAGCAAATCATGCTACTACTTTAGATTCTGGTATTGTTGGCGGACTTGTTAATGCGAACTTATTTACTTTAGGAAATTTTGGAAACTCAAGTGGAATTGACAATTTAAGTTTACAAGCTACAGGTTCTTCTAGAGAAGTTCAGTCTTTATTTGCTTCTGCAACTTTTGGTTACAAAAACATGTTATATTTAGATGTTACCGGACGTAACGACTGGTCTTCTACATTAGTAAATACAGATACTGGATCATATTTTTATCCATCTGTAGGGGTTACTGCTCTTATAAGCGAAATGACAACTTTACCAGAGTGGATTAACTTTGGAAAAGTTAGAGGAACTTATGCACAAGTTGGTAATGATATTTCAGCTTTCGTAACTTCTCCAAAATCAACTGTTCAAGGTGGTTTAATTATTCCTCCAACAGTAGGACCAAGACCAGGTGAATCATTAAAGCCAGAATTAAAATCAGAATATGAATTTGGTACTGAGTGGAGAATGTTTAATAATAGATTAGGTTTTGAGTTTTCTTACTACAATTCAGAAACTAAAAACCAATACGTTCAGGTTCCTGCTCCCGCAACAAATCCTTTTGGTTATACAAATTACGGAATTAATGCAGGTAGTATCGAAAATCAAGGTATCGAACTTGTTGTTAGTGGAAAAGTTATTACTGGAGATAAATTCTCTTGGGAGACTATGGTAAACTATTCTCACAATAGAAATAATGTTAAATCAATTCCAGAAGAATTAGGAGGTACAATTCCATTAACTCCTGTAAACAACATTAATTACAGATATGCTTTAACTGAAGGAAGACCATTTGGTGTAATCGAAGGAAAAGGCATTGTTAAAAATGCTAACGGAGAAATTGTTTTAGATGATAAAGGAAATTTAGCAGTAGAAGCTGATTTTCGTGAAGTTGGTAATGCAAATCCTGATTTTATGTTGGGCTGGTCAAACACATTTAAGTTTGGAGCTTTTACAGCTAACTTCTTAATCGACGGACGTTTTGGGGGAGATGTAATGAGTATTACTGAATCTATGAACGATTGGTATGGAGTTTCAAAAAGATCTGGAGATGCAAGAAATGCCGGTGGTGTTGCAGTAAATGCAGTGATGCCTAATGGTACAAAAGTAACTTCAATGGATGCTCAAAAATATTATGAAACAGTTGGAGGACTTAATGGAGCTACAGCTGAGTATGTATATGACGCTACAAACGTAAGTTTAAGAGAGGTTTCACTTGGTTATACTTTCAATAAAAAAACGTTGCCATTTGTTAATACAGCAACTTTATCATTAATCGCAAGAAACTTATTCTTCATTTATAAAGATGCACCTTTTGATCCAAACATTGCTTTAAGTACAGGTCAAGGTTTACAAGGAGTTGATATTTATGGTTTACCATCAACAAGAAGTATTGGTCTTAATTTAAATGTAACTTTCTAATTAAATTATCATGAAAACAAATAATATAAAAAAATCATTAATCTGTTTTAGTCTTTTAGCCTTAGTTGGTTGTACAGATAACTTTGATGAGGTTAATAGTAATCCTGATGGTTTTACTTATGAAGAGACAACCCAGGACTTTAATCATATTAAAGGACCTTTCAAAAACATGTTTGAGAACGTAATGGTAAACACTCCAGGTTGGAAGTATCAGGTAGCCATTGATTTATCTGGAAATACATGGGGAGGTTATACTACAGCTCCTGGTTTTGATGGTTCTAATAACCTTTCTTATGCACTTTCTGATAACTGGAACCTTTGGGGATGGGAGGCTATTTATGCTCAGGTTATGTCAAACTTCTTAAAAGTTGAAAGAGAATCTAAAGGTAAATATGATGATTTTTATGCTCTTGCTACAATTATCAAAGTGCAGACTTTACATAAAGCAGCAGATTCATGGGGGCCAATTGTTTACTCAAAATTGGGTACAACAGATGCAGCAATTGGATATGATTCTCAAGAAGAAGCGTATGGTTTAATGTTTAAAGATTTAGATTTTGCTGTTACTGAACTAACAAAAAGAATTGATGCAGGAGAGCCAAGTGCTTTTACTAATACAGACCGTTCAACATACAAAGGAGATTATACAAAATGGGTTAGATATGCAAACTCATTGCGTTTAAGATTAGCAATGCGTATTGTAAAAGCTAATCCGGCATTAGCTAAAGCAGAAGCAGAAAAAGCGATCAGCCAAAAATTTGGGGTAATGACTGTTGCTTCAGATAGCTTTATTGTTAACAAAGATGTGGCACAACATCCTCTTAAAGTTGCGGCTTACGAATATAATGACAGCCGTATGTCTGCAGATATGGAATCTATTATGGGTGGTTACAACGATCCTAGAATGAATGTTTATTTCAAGACATCTGAGCAATTTCCTGGAGAATATAAAGGAATCCGTACAGGAGGAAATCTTGGAGATAAATCATTACACATAAAATTCTCAAATTTTGGTAAGATAATAGACGAAGACAAACAAGTTGTTTGGTTAAATACTGCCGAAGTTTATTTCTTAAGAGCAGAAGGAGCTCTAAGAGGATGGAATATGGGAGGCGATGCTGAAACATTCTATAAAGCAGGTATTACCGCGTCGTTTACGCAGCTTTCTACAGGTGGTGCTGCTGATTATATTGCAGATAATGTAAAAACAGCAAAAGACTATGTAGATCCTGTTGCCCCATTTAACAGTGGTTTAGCAGTAAATAATATAACTGTTGCCTGGGATAATGCAGCAAGCAACGAAGTGAAATTGCAAAAAATCATTACTCAAAAATGGATTGCAAACTTTCCTGATGGTATGGAAGCATGGGCTGAACACCGTAGAACAGGTTATCCTAAATTATTGCCAATTCTTAATAACCAAAGTGCCGGTGCAATTACTACTGAGTATGGTGTAAGAAGAATAAACTTTGTTTCTACTGAAAAAGACGGAAACCCTGAAGGTCTTAAAACAGGTATTGCAAAACTTGGAGGTCCTGATAATGGAGGAACAAGAACCTGGTGGGATGTTAACGCTCCAAATTTCTAAAATAAATATCAAAAAAATTATAAGATTTTAAGTTTGGTTAGTAAATGGTATAAGCAATGCAAATTGCTTGTACCATTTCAAAAACCAAAATTGTATATACCAAAAAAAGAAAAGAAATGAAAAGTGCTTTAGAAATAAAACCTGACATCAGCTATAAGAGCGCCGGTAAATTTGAAGAGACGAGATTCGAAAAAATTCATAACGAGATCTTCAAAAGTTCTGCTGAAGCTTCGGTAATTGTGGCGCAGGAAATCGCTCAATTAATTAAATCTAAGCAGGAAAAAGGTAAATCTTGTGTACTGGGGCTGGCGACAGGATCTTCTCCTATAAAAGTATATGAAGAATTAGTGAGAATGCACAGAGAAGAAGGACTTAGCTTTAGTAATGTAATCACTTTTAACCTGGATGAATATTATCCAATGAACAAAGAGAACAATCAGAGCTATCATTATTTCATGCATCAGCATCTTTTTAATCATATTGATATTAAACCCGAAAATATAAATATTCCTGATGGTACAGTATCTATTGATGAATTAAATCAATATTGTATCGACTATGAAATGAATATTAAACAAGCTGGCGGACTTGATTTTCAACTGCTGGGAATTGGTCGTACAGGTCACGTTGGTTTCAACGAACCGGGATCACACATCAATTCAGGAACACGAATTATTACACTGGATCATATTACAAGAGTAGATGCCTCGTCTGATTTTAACGGAATTGACAATGTTCCAAAAAGGGCGATTACCATGGGGGTTTCTACCATTATGCGATCTAAAAGAATCGTTTTGATGGCTTGGGGACAAAACAAAGCCGATATTATCAAAAGAACCGTTCAGGGAGATATCAGTTCAGAAGTTCCGGCAACTTTTTTACAAAATCATCCAAACGCTACTTTCGTTCTGGATCAGTCTGCTGCATCAGAATTGACGCGTTTTAAAACGCCTTGGCTGGTTGGAGAATGCATCTGGACACAAGAATTAAAAAGCAAAGCTATTGTTTGGCTGTGCCAGAAAACAAACCAGTCTATTTTAAAATTAACAGACCGTGATTACAACAACAACGGAATGTCTGATTTATTGGCACAAGAAGGTTCTGCTTATGACTTGAACATCAATATGTTTAATGTATTGCAGCACACCATTACAGGCTGGCCTGGCGGAAAACCAAACACCGACGATTCTCATCGTCCGGAAAGAGCCAATCCTGCCAAAAAACGAGTGATCCTTTTCAGTCCGCATCCGGATGATGACGTGATTTCGATGGGGGGAACTTTTTCAAAATTGATAAAACAAGGACATGATGTACACGTAGTATATCAAACCTCTGGAAATATTGCCGTTACAGATGATGAAGCCTTGAAATTTGCTGAAGTATGCAACGATTTCACGGGCGGAAATCTTCCAAAAGACATCAACTTCAAATCGGTTATTGAGTTTTTAAACAACAAATCTGAAAATCAGATTGATTCTCTTGAGGTTAGAAAACTAAAAGGATTAATCAGAAGAAGAGAATCTTATGCAGCAACAAGATACATCGGCTTAAAAGATGAAAATACACACTTTTTGGATCTTCCTTTTTACGAAACAGGACAGGTAAAAAAGAATCCGTTAGGGGCTGAAGATATTGCCATTGTAAAAGAAATCATTGCCAGAATAAAACCGCATCAGGTATTTGCAGCCGGAGATTTAGCAGATCCGCACGGAACTCATGAAGTTTGTCTGAATGCGATTTTTGCAGCCATGAAAGAATTAAAACCGGAAAAATACATGGACGACTGCTGGCTGTGGCTTTACAGAGGCGCATGGCACGAATGGGATATCCATGAAATCGATATGGCTGTGCCGCTTTCTCCATCAGAAGTATTGCTGAAACGCCACGCTATCTTATACCATCAATCTCAAAAAGACAGAGTTATGTTTCAGGGTAATGACTCCAGAGAATTCTGGGTTAGAGCCGAAGACCGTAACAAAAATACCGCAGTTCTTTACGACGAACTAGGATTGGCAGAATACGAAGCTATTGAAGCTTTTAAACGTTTTGATTATTAAAGTTGTTTTAAAACGATTCGGGTGAGAGCGAATCAAATTTCAAAATTCAGATTGACCTCAAAGCGATTAGTGAGGTAAAGCAGAAGTCTTTCTGAGTTTTGTTTTTTATCTAATTATAAGATGCTCCAGAAAAGTATCGAACCAAAAAAAATAAAAATGAAATATTTATTTGTACTATTATTAGCAGGCGTAACAGCAAGCGCTCAGGTTCAAAAAGAGCAGCTAAATCTTATGCCTTGGCCTCAAAATGTTGTTGTAAACAATGGAAATTTTACTTTAAGTAAAAACTTTAAAGTAAATATCTCTGGTAATCCCAATCCAAGAATTTTTGGAGGAGTAACCCGTTTTTTGCGCCGATTAGATGGTAGAACAGGTATTTTTTTCGAACAAGGTTATATAAGTAAACTAAATGAAGTTCCAAATGCCGAATTGCAGATTAACTGTGATAAAGGCGGAAAAATAGGCTTATATGAAGACGAAAGCTACAGCTTAGACGTCAAGGCAAACAAAATTACAATCAATGCTACAAGCGATTTAGGAGCCTTACACGGTTTAGAGACCTTGCTGCAATTGCTTCAAAATGACAGTAAATCATTTTATTTTCCGGCTTCGCAAATTTCAGATTTTCCGAGATTTACCTGGAGAGGTTTAATGCTTGACGCATCAAGACATTTTCAGCCGGTTGATGTGGTTAAAAGAAATTTAGATGCATTGGCAGCAATGAAAATGAACGTTTTTCATTGGCATTTAGTTGACGATCAAGGCTGGAGAATTGAAACTAAAAAGCATCCAAAGTTAATCGAATTAGCTTCGGATGGATTGTATTACACACAAGAGGAAATTAAAAATATCGTAAAATATGCTGATGAGCGTGGTATTTTAATTGTTCCCGAAATAGATGTTCCGGGTCACGCATCTGCAATACTTACTGCTTATCCGGAAATTGGAAGCAAAGTGATTACATTGACTGGAGGAACTTCTGAAAAAAATATTCAAGGTACAGCAATCGCTACCTATGGAATTGAGAGAAATGCTGGTATTTTTTCACCAACATTAGACCCTACAAATCCTAAAACGTATAAAATATTAAATGAACTTTTTGATGAGGTATGCCCATTATTTCCCGGAGCTTATTTTCACATCGGGGGAGATGAAAATGAAGGGAAAGACTGGGATGCAAATCCAAAAATTCAAGAGTTTAAAAAGAAAAATAATCTAAAAACAAACCACGAATTACAAACTTATTTCACGATGCAATTGGCTCCGATGCTTAAAAAACACGGAAAACAATTAATGGGCTGGGAAGAAATTTTAACCAAAAATCTTTCAAAAGAAGCCATCGTTCACTCGTGGAGAGGTCCAAATGAAGGTGTCGTTGCCGGACAATCACTGGTTGATGCGGTAAAAAAAGGATATAAAACAGTATTGTCAAATGGATTTTATATCGATTTGATGTACCCAATAGCAAGTCATTATTTAAATGATCCTATGCCAAAAGGAGCAGATTTAACGGCAGAGGAAAAAGCAAGAATCTTAGGGGGAGAAGCAACAATGTGGACAGAACTTGCAACACCAACAACGTTCGATTCAAGAGTTTGGCCAAGAACAGCAGCCATCGCCGAAAGACTTTGGTCAGCAGAAAATATTACAGATGTTGCCAATATGCGCAAACGTCTTGAAAGTGTTTCTTTTAGATTAGAAGAATTAGGATTAACTCACATTAGAAATAAAGCCGTTATTCTGAGAAATATTGCAAACAACCAAAACATAAAATCAATTAATGAGTTTTCGAATGTTTGTGAACCATTAAAAGGATACACAAGAAATAAAGGAGGAACAGAATACCAAATGTATTCTCCGTTTACACTTTTTGCTGATGCTTGTACTCCAGATGCAAAAGACTCGCTGGCATTTGATGAAGCAGTCAGTCAATACCTGGCAAATAAAACACCGGATAATAAAGCAAAAGTGGCCGCATTTTTTAATAAGTGGATTTCGGTAAACAAAGGATTAATAGAGTTGAGTGCCAATGCACCCTTGGTACAATCTATTTTGCCTTTATCTAAAAAATTAAGCGATGCCTCACAAGAATTACTTCTTGTATTAGATAATAAATCAACTTTAAAATCAGCAGATTTAAAAAGTTTAATAGAACAATGCAATACAAAAGAGCATGCTGACGTAGAATTGTCAGTTTATGAAAGTTTAAAGAAATTAATTTAAGATTTGGTTTGAATTAGTATTAGTAAGTTTAAGTTGACAGTGTTGTTTTAAGAGTGCTGGTTATCTCTGCCAGAAGCATCTGGCAGAGGTAATTATAGTTAAACTTCAGAATATTTTTTTGAACTCATTAAAAAAGAATTAATAACCAAATAGCCATTAAGAAGAGTATTAACACCTAAAACCAAATAAAAAAGAATAGAATTAAAAACATGACAAAACAGAGTTTAAATTGATGAGTCGTCCCAAATTTATCAGTTGTATTTAATATTAATTTTTGAAATTATAAATAAATATCAATCACTACTATTTGCTATTGATTATCAACGAATCGGTAATAGTAATATTTATCTATAGAATGTAATTTGAGTTTATTTCCAGTCGACAGCAGCCTTCCAACCTGCAGTTGAGCGAAACCCAAAAGCTTGTGAGCCGGCGGGCCCAATTATTTATTTTCTATTAACCAATATTTATTAATTATGAAACATTATTACAGATTACTCTTTTTGTTACTGTTTCCCTTACTTGCGCTGGCCCAGCCCGCGCACGGAAAAAAAGTAGTGGGATATTATGCACAATGGTCTATCTATGCCCGGGATTTTAACATCCCTAAGATTGATGGAAGTAAATTGACGCATTTAAATTATTCTTTTTATGGTACCAGTTATGATCCTGCCCATCCTGAGAATACAAAATTACAATGTTTGGATACCTATGCTGATTTTGAGCATATGGAAGGAGGAATTCCTTGGGATGCTCCGGTAAAAGGAAACTTTTATGACTTGAAGAAGCTCAAAGAAAAGTATCCGCATTTAAAAGTTTTAATCTCTGTAGGAGGATGGACAAAAGGTCAGGATCTTTCTCCAATTGCAGCAAGTCCAGTTGCAAGAGCCGCTTTGGCAGCAGACATGGCAAACTTCATTACTACTTATCCTTTTATTGATGGTTTCGACATCGATTGGGAATATCCTCTTTCTGGCGGAACAGATGGTACCGAAGTGATAAACGGAGCCCCAATTCCTCCACAGAAATACAGCCCGGATGACAATAAAAACTTAGTGTATTTATTAAAAGCAATGCGTCAGGCAATGCCAAATAAATTAGTTACAATTGCCGCCGGAAATAATGTGCGCAAAGTAGCACAGCAATATTTAGGACCAAACAACATAACACAATATGGAATGACAGAAGACATTTCGACTTATTGTGATTATATCACTTACTTCGGATATGATTTTGGAGGAAACTGGTATGATAAGACCTGTTACAATGCTCCTTTATATGCAAGTGGAAATACAAATGATCCGCTTTACGGTGCGGCACAGTCAGAATCATTAGATGAGTTGACAAATCAGTATTTGAACGTAGTGGGTTTTCCTGCCAATAAATTAATCATGGGATTACCTTTTTACGGGAAAAAATTTGATCATGTGGCCAATAACGGAACCAATCCAAATTTACCTGGATTATTCGTTGCGGCGCCTAGAGATATTGTTCCTGGATGTACAAATCCGCAAAACCCTATCGGAACCTGGGATGGACCTGCAGCATGCGAGCGTTCCGGAAGTATCGAAATTTGCGACTTAGTAGGAAATCCAGTTACGAATTCACATGCTTATCTAGATCCAAATACGATGTTAGTTACTCCGGCTGCCGCTTCAGCAGGATGGGTACGATATTTTGATAACACTACTAAAGTCCCTTATTTGTACAATTCGACTTTAAAACAGTTTATCTCTTATGAAGATAAGCAGTCAATGGATTTAAAAGTTCAATATATAAAATCAAGAAATTTAGCAGGAGGTATGGTTTGGGAATTATCTCAGGATACCAGAGGTTCTGTGCCTAATTCATTATTAACTCAGGTTGATACTTCTTTTGGCAGTATTGTTCCGGGAACTGTGAGTATCTCAGGTTCTGTAAAAAACGGAGCAGCTTTAGTTTCGGATGTTACAGTTGATTTGCGTAATGCAAGCAATGTAATATTACAAACCGTAGTTTCTACAGGAGGAAATTTTACTTTCAGCAACCTTACTTCAGGGCAAAATTATATACTTACAGCTTCAAAAGCTACGTATAATTTTACACCTGTAACGTTAACCAATGTTACGGCAAATCAGACGGGAGTTGTTATTAATGGAACACAGCCAACATACACTGTAAGCGGAACAGTTCTTAATGGAACAACGCCGGTTTCTGGTGTGACAGTTTCTGCAGTATCAGGAAGTACTACCTTAACGGCTGTTTCTAATGCGAGCGGCGTTTACAGTATTACAGGTTTAACTGCAGGCCTTAATTTCACTGTTACGGCGGCGAAAACAGGATTCTCTTATACACCGGCTTCAACAGTTTATAATGCAATTGATTCTAATAAAACGTTGAACTTTGCTCAAGGAGCACCAATTGTTAACTATACCGTAAGCGGTACTGTTGTAAACAATACAACTCCAGTTTCTGGTGTAACAGTTACTGCTGTTTTCACTGGCGGCAGCTATGCAGCTGTGACAAATGCAAGCGGTGCTTATTCACTGAGTTTACCTTCTGGAGGTAATTATACAGTAACTGCATCATTAACAGGACAAACGTTTACACCGGCTTCAACAGTTTATTCTAATTTGAATGCTAATAAAACATTAAACTTTACACAAGATGCTTCTGGAAGTACAAACAAAATCAGCGGAACAGTTAAAAACGGAACAAATCCGGTTGCTGGAGCAAAAGTAGAACTGGTTTTACCTTGGACAGACAGCACGCATAACTGGAAAAGTGTTATTGCAACAACAGATGCACAAGGAAAATACAGCTTCGATAATGCAGTTGTAGCAGGATATACAACCGTTACAAGTTTAAAATTAAATACTTGGGAAAATGGAGAAGTGGTTTATTTACCATCTAATCTTGGAAACTTTCCAGTTCCTGCAAACCCAACGGTTTACAATTTTAATACAAGTTCTACAGCAAAAACAGCATTGGCTGCGGCTGTAAACTTAATCAGCGGAACTGTTAAAAATGGTTCAGCTCCGGTAGCCAATGCAAAAGTAGAAATAGTTTTGCCTTGGACAGATAACACGCACAACTGGAAAAGTGTACTTGCCACAACAGATGCACAAGGAAATTATACTTTCGATAATTCAGTTGTTGCGGGTTATACGCAAATTTTGAGTTTGAAATTAAATTCATGGCAAAATGGAGAGGTAGCTTATTTCCCAAACAATCTGGCAAACTTTGCAGTTCCAGCAACGCCTCAGGTTTATAACTTCAACACAAACACAGTTACACCGCCTCAGGTTACTATTACGGCTCCTTCAGCTGCAACTGTAGCTATTGCTCCGGGAACAGCTATTCAACTGAAAGCAACTGCAAGTGTAGATGCCAGTTTAACTATTTCGTCAGTTGTATTCAACATCAACGGACAAAATATTACGGCAGCACTTTCAGGAACAGAATACGTTGCAAACTGGACACCAGCTGCCGCGGATTTCAACAAAAATTATACATTGAAAGCAACTGTAACGGCATCAAGCGGTGCAACAGCAGAAAATACAAAAGCATTCTCCCTACAATGTTCAGGAACAACTTGTCCTAATTCATTGCCTGGAATTACTTGGAATACACCATCGAATACTACTATATACCAGAATTCTTTCCAGGTTGTACCAATTTCAGTTACAGCTGTTGATAGTGACGGATCGGTTTCAGGTGTTACCATTACAATAAATGGAGGTACATTTAACATGACAGCAGGTACAAATAATACTTATACGTATAATTTTACGCCATCTGCTTATCAGGATTATCCAGTTGCAATCAAAGCAACCGATAATAAAGCTGCTGTAACTACATTAAACAATACAATTAAAATTGCTCAAGTAGGCACTAATAGGTTCATTCCGCTTCCATCTAAAATTATCTTAGGTTATGCACATTCTTGGGAAAATACTTCGGCTCCATTTTTATATTTCTCTCAAATGGTGGGAAGCAAGTTTAACGTAGTCGATTATTCTTTCGTAGAAACAGTTAATCGTGATGGTTATACACCAGTATTAACTACAAATGACACTAGATATTTGACCAATGGTGTTTTCAATAAGCAATTGTTGAAAAATGATATCAAATCCTTAAGAGATAGCGGCGTTCCTGTTATTGTTTCTATTGGAGGTCAAAATGGTCATGTTGTTTTAGATAATGTAACTCAAAAAAATATTTTTGTTAATGGTCTAAAAGCAATTATTGATGAGTATCAATTTGATGGAGTTGATATTGATTTTGAAGGCGGATCAATGAATTTTAGCGCAGGAGGTTTAAGGGATATTTCATATGCGGGTATTTCGGCTTATCCAAGATTAAAAAATGTAGTAGATGCTTTCAAAGAATTAAAAGCATACTACGGCCCTGGATTTTTACTAACTGCAGCTCCGGAAACACAATACGTACAAGGAGGATATTCTACCTATACGGATACTTTTGGTTCTTTCCTGCCAATCATTCAAAACTTGCGTAATGAATTAGATTTGTTAGCGGTACAATTGTACAATACAGGAGGAGAAAACGCATTAGATGGTCAATATTATGGTTCAGCTAAGAGAGCAAACATGGTAACAGCCCTGACTGATATGATAATAAAAGGCTATAACATTGGTACAACAGGAATGCATTTTGATGGTTTACCAGCCTCAAAAGTTCTTATTGCCTTACCGGCTTGTCCAAGTGCAGCAGGAAGTGGTTATATAACGCCGGCAGAAGGAGTTAGCGCTATGCATTATTTAAGAACGGGAACCACTTTTTCAGGAAGAACCTACACAATGCAGCCAGGCGGACCATATCCTTCTTTAAGAGGTTTAATGACTTGGTCTGTAAACTGGGATGCATCTTCTTGTGGTAATTCATCTGAACTATCTAAAGCGTATGCGGCTTATTTCGCTTCGCAGTCGGCAGCAAAAACATTAGCAGTTCAGGATATTTCTGTTCAAAACAATGCGACGATAGCGTATTTTAAAAACAATGCCTTATCAGTTACGAATGACAATGAAGAGATTGCTCAAGTTGATGTGTTTAACATTTTAGGGCAAAATTTGGTAAGTCACAGAAATGTTCAAAACAATAAAGAAGTGTTGCTTCATGATCACAGTTTCTCATCTAAACAATTGTTTTTAGTTGTAGTAACAGATAAATCAGGAAACAAGAAATCATTTAAAGTAATGAACTTTTTAAACTAGAATAAATGATTGAAAATTTAGAAATAAAAAAAATGGGACGGTTAAAATTGAGTTTGGTTATTTATTTTTTAATCTAATTTTTATTTCGAACAAATGCATTGAATTGAGGAGATTTGTTATTTGGTTTTCTCCTTGAGGATCGCATTATGAACCTGGCAATTTTTGTTGCCAGGTTTTTTTATGTTTAAAATAAACTACCTCAAACTATGTACGAGATGAAAAATAAAGAACTTAAACTTTGCGAAACCTTTGCGAACTTTGCGGTTAGAAAGAAATCCGTACTTTTGACTTTAGAATAATTGCATAAAAACTTCATGAAGAAATCGATCACCATAATAATCACATTTTTATTTTTTACCTTTTCTTTCGGTCAAAATAAATTCGGAAATCCGGAAGTAGATCCAATACAAATTCAAAAAACATACGGAGATTGGTCAGTTTATCAAAGTAAAAATATCATGCTTTCAAGAGATTTTACGGCACTTGATCTTCTTTCAAAGGAAATTTCAAAAGAAACTTTTTTAGACCAGTTAGCAAACGGAAACTTTATTCCAATTCGATTGAAATCAGATGATGGAACTTATTACTATAAATTATTTAAAATTCAGCCAAAATCAGATACCAGTATAAAGGCCACAATAAACCAAATAGGTTTTGATGCCCTTAAAAATTACAAAATGGAAGGAACTGTTTTTCCTTCGTTTTCATTTAAAGATTTAGATGGAAACCCTGTAACAAACGAATCGATGAAAGGAAAAATCATCGTGATAAAATGCTGGTACATTCACTGTACGCCATGTATAAGAGAATTTCCGCAGGTAAATAAACTAACAGAAGAGTATAAAGACCGAAAAGATATTCTTTTTATCAGTTTCGCGGAAGATTCGCCGGAGCAGCTAAAAACATTCTTAGCCAGAAAACCGCTTTTGTATTCGGTTATTCCAAATATGAAAGATTATATGAATGAAGCCCTTCAATTAAATTCATTCCCAACACATTTTATTCTAAACAAAGAAGGTTTGATTTCTAAAGTACTGCCAAATTTCGAAAGTTTAGAAGTGGCTTTGGCGAAAGAAATCAAACTGTAGTTTAAAGCAATTAAACTCATAGTTTGTCATTTCGATCCCGAAGCTTCGGGATCGAAATGACAAGATTAGGTAATAATTATCTAGGTGACAAAAAAAACTTACCTCCTTTGCACCTTTGCAACTCTGAACCTTTTTCACTACTTTTGCACCAAATTAATTAAAAAGACATTCATGTTAACAGTCAATAATTTATCAGTTCAATTTGGCAAACGAATTTTGTTTGACGAAGTAAATACCACATTCACTCACGGAAATATTTACGGCGTTATTGGAGCCAATGGTGCTGGAAAATCTACATTTCTAAAAATCATTTCAGGTGATATGGACCCTACATCAGGACATATTCATTTAGAGCCGGGAAAACGTATGTCGGTTTTAAACCAAAATCACAACATGTTCGATGAGCATACTGTTTTGGAGACCGTTTTAATGGGTAATAAAGTTCTGTATGCTGTTAAAAAAGAAATGGATGAACTTTACCTGGACTACAATGATAAAAATGCCGACAGAATAGGGGAGCTTCAGGTTCAGTTTGAAGAAATGAACGGATGGAATGCCGACTCTGATGCTGCAGCGATGTTGTCTAACTTAGGAATTACAGAAGAGCATCATTATACCTTAATGAGCGACATGGAAGGAAAAATGAAAGTTCGTGTGCTTTTGGCGCAGGCTCTTTTTGGAAATCCTGATTTGCTTATTATGGATGAGCCTACCAACGATTTGGATTTCGAGACAATCGCCTGGTTAGAAAATTTCTTAGCAAACTACGAAAACACTGTAATCGTTGTATCTCACGACCGTCACTTTTTAGATGCCGTTTGTACCCATATTTCTGATATTGATTTCGGAAAAATCAATCATTACTCAGGAAACTATACGTTCTGGTACGAGTCTAGCCAATTAGCTGCGAAACAACGTGCACAGCAGAACAAAAAAGCAGAAGAGAAGAAACAAGAATTAGAAGAATTTATTCGTCGTTTTAGTGCAAACGTTGCGAAATCGAAACAGGCAACTTCTCGTAAAAAAATGATTTCTAAATTAAATATTTCTGAAATCAAACCTTCAAGCCGTCGTTATCCTGCGATTATTTTTGATCAGGATCGTGAAGCAGGAGATCAGATTTTAAATGTTGAGCATTTATCTGCTTCTGTAGATGGTGAACTTTTATTTAAAGATGTTCATTTGAATATGGCAAAAGGAGATAAGATTGTTCTTTTCTCTAAAGATTCACGTGCTACAACTGCTTTCTACGAAATCTTAAACGGAAACCAACAAGCAGATTCAGGAAGTTTTGACTGGGGAATTACAACAAATCAAGCTTACCTTCCTGCTGAAAACCATTCTTTCTTTGAAAATGATTTAACTTTAGTAGATTGGTTACGCCAATATGCTAAAACAGAAGAAGAGCGTGATGAGGTATTTATTAGAGGTTTCTTAGGGAAAATGATTTTCTCTGGAGAAGAAGCTTTAAAAACAAGCCGCGTTTTATCTGGAGGAGAAAAAGTACGTTGTATGCTTTCCAGAATGATGATGGAGCGTGCTAACGTTTTAATGCTGGACGAACCTACAAACCACTTAGATTTGGAGTCTATTACAGCTTTCAATAACTCATTGAAAAACTTTAAAGGTTCTGTAATTTTTACAACACATGACCACGAGTTTGCACAAACTGTTGGTAACAGAATCGTAGAATTAACACCAAACGGAGTAATCGATCGTTACATGACATTTGACGAATATCTTGATGATGAAAAAATTCAGGAACAAAGAAAAAAGATGTACAATCTTTAAATTCCAATTTTGAACTTGCAGCTTTGTCAAAGTCTCAAACTTTGACAAAGTTCTACATCTATAAAAAAATCCCAAATCCCAATAGTAAAATTGGAATTTGGGATTTTTTATTTATTATTTACTTCCAAAAACCTTAGCTAAAATCCAGATAACAATCGCAATAATAAAAATTACGATAAATATCCCGAATCCCATTCCGGCTTTAAAAATGTCACCAATAACTTCGCAGCTTGTAAATGAAAACAGTATAACGAATACCATTAACAATCTTGTAATTTTATTTTGCATGATTTTTATGTTTTAAATTGCTCTAATAAAATTACTTTATCAATAGGAAAATTGTGTTATATAATTTTTGGGAATTGTTTTAGGATTTAGATTTTTATTATTCGCCGATAGTTCCAGTTTTCACATCACCAGCCCTTTTATAACTTACGGC
Organism: Flavobacterium johnsoniae; assembly: GCF_001879205.1. Lineage (GTDB taxonomy): Bacteria > Bacteroidota > Bacteroidia > Flavobacteriales > Flavobacteriaceae > Flavobacterium > Flavobacterium johnsoniae_A. Next base: position 14,213 of record NZ_MLFK01000012.1, on the reverse strand, counting down.
TATTACACCGCGAGGTGTAACGGTACTTTCAATTAATACAAATGTTGAAGGAACGGAACCATCATTAAATAATTTTTTTCCTTTACCCAAAATGACAGGATAAATCAAGAGTGCAAGTTCATCAACTAAATCATGTTGAAGCAAAAGCTGTACAAGGGAGGCGCTTCCCCAAACTTTAATATCGCCGCCTTCAGTGTCTTTAAGTTTTTTGATTTCTTCAATAGTGGAAAGGAATTCAGAGTTCTCCCAGTCAGAGTTTTTTCGGGTAGAAGATAAAACGTATTTATTAACCTCATTAATTCCTGGCCAGCCCCCGGCATGTTTCGGCCAATAATCTTCAAAAATATCAAATGTTTTTCTGCCCAGCAAAATGTCGGCTGGAGCCATTTGTTTCTGCATGACTTTTCCGTATTCTTCATCACCAAATGGTGCAACCCAGCCTCCGTATTCAAAACCTCCCGATGTGTCTTCTTCAGGTCCGCCCGGTGCCTGCATTACGCCATCGATTGTAATCATGGATATGACGATTATTTTTCTCATGATGCTTAATGTTTCAGTGTGTATCAAATATAAGAAAAATCACGGAAATGGTAAGTTCAAAAAAAGAGCCAACGGCTCGATTAATATTGTAGGGCCGGATTTTAATCCGGGTTAGCAAATAATTTGATAGAGAAAAGAGCCGTAGGCTCGGCGTACATTTGTTGCAAATATGAATCGTTTTACTGGAATTTCTAAAATTTTAACTGTTGTTTTTTTGTTTTTATTTCCAAGAAAACAATTCCTGCTATAACTATAATTTCTCCCAAAAAATAAATAATTCCAAATACAGAAATACTTTGGTAATAATAAATGATTATACCCAATGTCAAAACACAATAAAGAATATTAAAAATACTGATTATTTTTAAAAACGATTTCCAATTTTGTCCAACTAAAAAATAGCAGCTACTTGAATAAATGAAGAAAATCAAAGCAATTAATGAAAGACATTCGAAAACATCTTTAGATAAACCGAAAAAGTCATTGAAATTTCTCAGGATAAAATAGAGTAGAGTAGAACAGTTGTGAGCAAAGCTCCAAAGCTATCTAATAAAAATATGTTTTTAGGTTTTATGAGAATTTTTTGTAGAGATGTTTTCATTTACGACTGTTGTCAATTAGATTTCGTTAAAAATATTACTTTTTAAAAAATCTAAAGCTTTTTGTGTCAAAGTACATTTTTTTTCATGAAAAAATGCTAAGCATTTTTTTAGTTCGAAATGATCGTTTGTATTTCCAACAAAAGTAAATTTAGAATTTGTTTTTGTAATTTCAATGTTAGTGGTCTTGTAAGCCAAGTATATATCAATTTTTTCAATGTTCTTGTAGTATTCTGTTGTGCTCCAAAAAAAAACTTTGTGTTCAAAAGATTCGTCTTTTAAATTAGTCTAGGATTCAAATTGTTGCTTCCGAATACAAATGGAAGCTTTATAGTTTTTAAACCTACGAAGCCAGCAATTAATTTTACATCAATATCTTTTCTGCTAATATATATAATGACGGGATTTTGACCATCCAAATCTCTTTTTGAACGACCAAATAAACCTATTTGACTTTCATTGAGAGCTAGTGTATTTATTTCTGATGGATGAACATATGTATACATTCCATAATAATGTCCTGATATTGACCATCCTTGAGCTTTTTTAAGAGTGATGACTCCGAAATCACCTGCGGTAGATCCTATATTGACAGGACCATATTCAGCCATAATTTTAATTGCTTCTTTCCTTATGTCTTCAATCTTATCAGTATTGTTAAAAACAATGTAGCTGCCATTTTGAAATAAAACCCAATCTTGAAATTTAGGATTAATTGCAAGTTTTACATGTTCAATTAAAGTTTGATTCATTTATTATTTTGTATTAAAACTTTTGAAATAAAAATATTTACAATACGAAAATATGTTATAAAAAGGGAAGTAAAGTGTAAAAGGGAAAAATATTTCCAACCCAAACACCCCAACAAATAAATTCCAATTCCGTATATTTGCCCAACCAAACATTACAATTACTTATGAGCCAAAAAGTATTACTTAATTCAAAAGAAGTTACTATCATACTCCATCGTTTGGCTTGTCAGTTAATCGAAAAACATCTTGATTTCTCCGATACTATTTTAGTGGGAATTCAGCCGAGAGGTGTTTATTTAGCTGAACGTTTAAAACAAATATTAGAAGACGAATACAAGGTTCCTGAAATTTCTTTAGGATATCTGGATATTACTTTTTTTAGAGATGACTTCCGTCGCACTGATAAACCGCTTGAAGCCAATAAAACGCAAATCAATTTTATAGTCGAAGACAAAAAGGTCATTTTTATCGATGATGTTTTGTTTACAGGGCGCAGCATTCGTTCTGCCTTAACTGCAATTCAATCTTTTGGACGACCTTCAGAAATTGAATTATTGGTTTTGATCGACAGACGTTTCAGTCGTCATTTACCTATTCAGCCAGATTATCGCGGTCGTCAGGTAGATGCTATAAATGGAGAAAAAGTAATTGTAAGCTGGAAAGAAAATGATGGTGAAGATGTTGTTCATTTGGTTACTAATTAATTTGAATCATTAAAAATTGAAAATACAATCATGACAGAGAACGAAGAGTTTATTTATGAATCAATTTTTAATCAGGTTAGAATGGGATTTCTTTCTATTGATGAAATCAAGGAAAATATCATAGAAGAAATTGAAGACAATGAATTTGAAGATGAAATCTCAGAAGAATGGGCTTTTGAAAAAATCGATCAGGAATATCAAAAGCTTCTTTTAGAAAGTAAACAATGGAAAACTCCAACAGATACTGAAAAGCTTATAAATGCGTTTGATCAATTATGCGACGAAAATATAATTGCACTTCACAATGCAGGTTACACTACAAGTGACGGTGAATACGAAGTGGTTGAAGTTGAAAGAGAACTCCAGGAAAACGAAGTTGTGTCTGATGGTTATTGCTTTTATCACGAACAAGATTTAGCAAGAGCAATTGCCATTGAAGATCCAAGTTTGTATATCGCTTTCCAGAAAGTTGATAATTCTGATGACGAAACTACAATTAATGTTGGAAAAAAAGTTGCAGAAGTACTCCGAAATAATGGTTTTGAAATAAACTGGAATGAATCTTCAAGAACAAAAATTGAAATTCCGGGTTTTAGATGGCAGAAAATTTTTGATGAAGATGCAAGAGATCTGCAAGATTACAGTGAGGTTGTAGATAGAATGATTCAATAGAGTAGCTGCTCTTTAAAGAAGCATTGAAGAACTGAATGTTTTCAGAAATTCAAGAATTTGACAAATAATATTAAAGAAACAAAAATGAAAGAATTAAGCGTAAATCATTTATTAGGAATAAAATATATCAACGAGAATGATATTAACCTGATTTTTGAAACGGCAGATCATTTTAAAGAAGTCATTAACAGGCCAATTAAAAAAGTTCCTTCATTACGAGATATTACCATTGCCAATATTTTCTTCGAGAACAGTACCAGAACCAAACTTTCCTTTGAATTAGCGCAGAAACGTCTTTCTGCAGATGTTATCAGTTTTTCTGCAGCGCAGTCATCGGTTAAAAAAGGAGAAACTTTAATTGATACTGTAAATAATATTCTTTCCATGAAAGTTGACATGGTTGTAATGCGCCACTCTAATCCCGGAGCGGCTTATTTTTTATCCAAAAATGTCAAAGCCAGTATTGTAAATGCCGGAGATGGAGCACACGAACATCCAACGCAGGCTTTGTTAGATAGTTATTCTATCAGAGAAAAATTAGGAGATGTTGCCGGAAAAAAAGTAGTTATTGTAGGTGATATTCTGCATTCGAGAGTAGCTCTATCCAATATATATGCTTTGCAGATGCAAGGTGCAGAAGTTAAAGTTTGCGGGCCAAAAACATTGATTCCGAGATATATTGAATCGCTTGGAGTTACGGTCGAGCCAAATTTACGCAAAGCCTTAGAATGGTGTGATGTTGCCAACATGCTGCGTGTACAAAACGAACGTATGGATGTGAACTTCTTTCCATCAACACGCGAATACGCACAACAATACGGAGTTGATAAACCGCTTTTGGATTCTCTTGGAAAAGATATCGTAATCATGCACCCGGGACCAATTAACAGAGGAGTAGAGATTACATCTGAGGTAGCTGATTCTGATCATTCTGTAATCTTAAATCAGGTAGAGAACGGTGTTGCAATTAGAATGGCAGTTATTTATCTTTTAGCATCTAAGATTCAATAGTTATATTGCATTTTGAGAATAACACTTAAGATATTATTCCTATTAATTAGTTTTGTATGTAAAGCTCAGGATGCTGATCAAATAAGAATAGATACTATTTATAATAATTTATTAAACCGAACACCTAAAAATTTTAAAGTAGACGAAATTTCTAAACCAAAAAATAGATTTTTCACATTGAATTTGAATACTATTGGTGGTTTAGAAAGTATTTATCAGTTTCAGAATGAATTAAAACTTAATAAAACTGAAATTGACTGGCTAAAACAACAGATCGATCAAATTGCTTTGGCATTTTATTTAGAGAAAAATCCAATTTTAATTAGAAAAGTTGGAGGCATTGACGGATGCCCAAATGAGAATGTTTATAAAGAAATTATAAAAGGAAAAGAGGTAACAATCTTACACTTTTGTTTTACTTGTTCAGGTGCAGGTAAATTAGATGAATTTATTCGAATTTTTAATCATAGAACAGATTCCTTATTGAAATAAATTGTTTGTATGTGCAGTATAAGACTAAAAACTGCGACTGTACACTAAAAAAAACTTCGTACATTAGCTTTTGCAAAATATAAGCCACACAAATTTAAAAAATGAAAGTAGATCAAAAAGGACATACCGTAACGATAAAAGATACGCAAGGCGATTTTAATGGCTTTGTAGAGAAAGTGACGCAACAGTTTAAAACCTTTGAAAAACATAATGTTATAATCGATTTATTGTCAGATTCTGGATTATCAGAAAATGATTTGAAGGTTTTTTTGCCGCTTGTTAAACTTCAGAAAAAAGCAAAGAAATCGTTTGTTATCGTAGCTTCTGATCTTGATTTTAATGCTGTTTCAGATAAATTAGTTGTGGTTCCTTCTCTTTTGGAAGCACACGATATTATTGAAATGGAAGAAATTGAAAGAGACCTTGGTTTTTAATATTGGTTTAATCGTTTAACTGTTTATTTGTTTAATCGATTTTGCCTTATTATAATTGTACGATTAAACGATTTATCAAATAAACAATAAACATAAAATTGAAATTAACCATACTTGGCTGTTATGCCGCAACTCCCAGAACGCTTACAAACCCAACTTCGCAGGTTTTAGAAATCAAGAACCGATTGTTTTTGATTGACTGCGGCGAAGGAACTCAGGTTCAGCTTCGAAAAAACAAGATTAAGTTCTCTAAAATAAATCACATTTTTATATCGCATCTGCATGGAGATCATCTTTACGGATTAATCGGAACTATTTCGACTTTTTCTCTTTTGGGAAGAACAACCGATCTGCATATTTATGGACCAAAGGGAATTAAAGAATTAATTCTGCTTCAATTAAAACTAACAGAATCCTGGACGACTTACAGCTTGTTTTTCCACGAATTAGAGTCGAAAGAAAGCGAAGTAATTTTTGAAGATAAACGTGTAATTGTAAAGACTATTCCGCTAAAACATCGGGTTTACACAAACGGTTTTCTTTTTCAGGAAAAACCGGACGAAAGGAAATTAGATGTCGAAGCTGTTCAGCGATATAATATTCACGTTGCCTATTATCAAAAAATAAAAAACGGAAGCGATATTACACTTGATAACGGAACTGTAATTGAAAATCAAAAACTTACTTTTGATCCGGCTCCGCCAAAAAGTTATGCTTTTTGCTCAGACACGGTTTACAACGAAGATATAATTCCGATTATTGAAAATACGGATATTTTATATCATGAATCAACGTTTTTAGAATCGGAAGCCTCTTTGGCACTGAAAACATTACACTCAACTGCAAAAGAGGCCGCTGCTATTGCTTTAAAAGCCAATGTAAAACAATTAATTTTAGGTCATTATTCAACACGTTATGACGGAATTGAGCGTTTTAAAGAAGAAGCCGAAACAGTTTTTCCAAATGTACTTTTGGGTGATGACGGTGTGAGTTTTGAATTCTAAGGGGCTGAGGTTCTAAGGTTCTGAGGGGCTAAGTTTCTAAGATGCTAAGTTTTTTGAGACATAAGCACAACCTTGCACACTTGAAACCTGAAACCTGAAACTTGAAACTTGAAACAAAAATCTAAAATCTAAAATAATAAATCATGAACGATTTAAGTAATTATAGAAAGTCTTACGAGAAGAGCGAACTATTAGAAACAAATATTCCAGAAGATCCCATTAATCTATTTAACCGATGGTTTCATGAAGTAGAAGATTTTGGAGGAAGCGGAGAAGTAAACGCCATGACGGTTTCGACAATTGGTTTGGATGGATTCCCGAAATCGCGCGTTGTTTTACTGAAAAAATTTTCAGAAGAAGGATTTATATTTTATACCAATTATAATTCTGAAAAAGGTAAGGCTATAGAAGCAAACCCAAATGTTTGTTTGTCATTTTTCTGGCAGGAAGCAGAACGTCAGGTGATTATTAAAGGAATTGCACAGAAAACTTCTGAAATTATTTCCGATAATTATTTTGATTCCCGTCCTGACGGAAGCAAGTTAGGCGCTATTGTTTCGCACCAGAGTGAAGTAATTCCGTCCCGAACTTTTTTGGAAGAAAATTTAAAAAAACTCGAAGCTGAATTTGTAGGAAAACCAATTCCAAGACCTGAAAATTGGGGTGGTTATTTAGTCACGCCATTACAAGTAGAATTCTGGCAGGGAAGACCTAACAGGCTGCATGATAGAATTCGTTATACAAGTCAATCTGATTTTTCATGGACGATCGAACGTCTTTCTTCTTGATTTGTAAGATTTTTATCTTATAAATAAAATAAATAGTGTATTTCATCGATTATTTTTGTAGTTTACCGATAAATTGAATACGTTTGACGTAAGAATTTTAGAGCAATTTGTCACATAATATATTCAAAGAATTTGCCCCAACATTTACTTTAGAACTTAACTACTATGATTATGAAAAAGATTATGTGCGCCATGGTGTTCATTGTGATGTCAATCACAATGAACTCGTGCTCTGCTGACAGCGCCGAGGGGAATGAAAGTGATACTACAACTACTGATGAACAGGTAATTACCAGCTATAATTACAATACTTCTGAATTAGAAACGATGCAATTAATAAACGAATACAGAGTAAGTATTGGTTTGAATGCATTACAAAAAAATAATCATATTTCTTATAAATGCGAAGAGCATAACAAATACATGATTGACAATAATGTTGTAAATCATAATGACTTTACTTCGCGTTCTAATAATATTATGAGCGTTCTTAGTGCCAAAAAAGTAGGAGAGAATGTGGCGTATAACTATAAAACTTCTGCAGCGGCATTAAAAGCATGGCTGGAAAGCGCCGGACATAAAGAAAATATTGAGGGTGATTATACCCATTTCGGAATATCAGTTTCAACTGATGCGGCCGGAAAAAAATACTACACAAATATTTTTGTAAAAATTTAAAAGAGAAACGTTTGAACTGGTTGGTTAGTTGTCGTTGTGATTCCTGATTTGCAACGACCGTTTTTTTTAATAAAAGCTGTCTGTAAAGACAGCTTTTATTTATTTTAGATCAATCGAAATTACAATCCGGTAATAATAAACTCACTTCTTCGGTTCATTTGGTGTTCATCTTCTGTACATTCAACGCCGTCAGAACATTGGTTTACCAATTGCGTTTCTCCATAACCTTTTCCGGTTAAGCGGTTTTTAGATACTCCGTTTTTAATAAGCCAGTCAATAGTTGATTTAGCTCTTCGGTCAGATAATGCCTGATTGTACTGGTGCGATGCCCTGCTGTCGGTATGTGAGCGGATGTCTAGTTTCATATTTGGATGCTGATTTAAAACATCTAATATTTTTTCTAAATCCAGAGCTGCTTCGGTGCGGATGTTGGATTTATCCAAATCAAAATAAATCATTTTAATGCCGAAACATTTTCCTAAATCATCTCCAACTGCCACTTTACATATCGATTTATCAAGAGCAATTGGAAGGCTGGTTTTTCCGGTTGTTCTGCCAATAGTTACACCTACTTCTTTGGTTGCATAGTCTGGTTTCTCAGCTCTAACGCTGTATGTTTTACCGCACTCTACTGCAAAACTGTATTCGCCTGCCGTGTTAGAAACGGTGGAGTTCTTAATTTTTTGATTTTCGTACAAAGTAACTTTTGTTCCCGCCAGTACAGCGCCATTTTCAGAATCTGTAATTACACCGTATAATTCCTGAAGACATTTTAATCTTCGGGTTTCCAGAAATTTGTAAATATCGTCAGACCCTTGTCCGCCATCTTTATTGGAACTAAAATAACCTTGTCTGGAAACGGGATCGATGATATAAGCAAAGTCGTCTTTTGGTGAATTGACATCGCCGCCCAGATTCTGAATACCACTGATAGATCCGTTATCTTCAATCTGTCCCACAAAAACATCCAGTCCGCCAAGCCCCGGATAACCATCGGATGCAAAATAAATTTCGTTTTCGGTGGTTACATACGGAAAAGTTTCTTTTCCTTCGGTATTAATTGAAGTACCAAGGTTTTGGGGTGTTCCAAAACTACCGTCGTTATTAATGCTGGTTTTGTAAATATCCGACTGCCCAATTGTTCCTGGCATATCAGAGGCAAAGTAGAGTGTTTTCTCATCTGGACTCAATGCCGGATGTCCTGTACTGTAGTTATCGCTTGTAAAAGGAAGAGCGGTAACATTTGTCCACTTCCCGTTTTCAAGACTGGCTTTGTATATTTTTACAAGTGTAATTTTAGCAGCATCTTTTCCTTTTTTTCCGTTTATAAAATTATTTCGGGTAAAATAAACCGTTTTTCCGTCTTTGGTGAAAACGGGAGAGGACTCATGAAATCGTGTATTTATTTCAGATCTTATTTTGTTTACTTTTGATGCGGTTCCGCTTTGTACATCCAGATCGGCATTGTAAATATTGGTAAAATATTCTCCGGTCCATTTGTGTTTTCGCTGAGAAAAATTTCCGGTATCTCTGGCTGATGCAAAATAGATTTTATTATTGTAAACAAAACTTCCGTAGTCAGAATATTTAGAATTAATTCCAGCATCTTCAATTTTATAACGTCCTGAATTGGCTTTTATCTCATCCATGTAATTGACATCTTCTTTGTAGAGTTTTGCCCTGGAATCGTTTTTATATTTAAAACTGAATTCATTCATAATTTTGGCAGCCTTATCCGTTTGTCCTGTTGATTTTAGAGACTGCGCATATCTGTAATAATATTCGGCTTCCGGAGAGGTGTTTACGGCAAATAATTCGGCATACCATTTGGCAGCTCCTTCAAAATCTGAATTGAAGTAATAAGAGTTTCCAAGTTTTTTAAACAAATCTTCAGACTTGTATCCTTTATCAGCCACTCTTTCATAGGTTTTTATGGCATCTATATAGGCATAACCATCGTATTTTTTATCACCCGATTTCACTTTTGACTCTTGTGAATAGCCGTAAAAAACATTTAGAATTATTAAGCAGAAAAGTCTATAATTTTTCATAATATTTATTTTTTAGAAGAAACGAGGAGTTGTCATTTTACCATTGTTTTTGAAGAATTCATAACGCAGGAATATTTCATGAGATCCTGAATTATAGTTGTTTAGGTTTGTGGTCTCACGATCGTAGCCGTATCCTAAATAAAGCCCGTCAGTGATTTGAAATCCAACCATTGCACTTAAAGAAGCGCTCCATCTGTAAGCAACACCCACTACGAACTTTTCGATGAACATAAAGTTGGCAGAAACATCCACTTGTAGCGGTGCTCCTTCGACCATCTTGGCTAATACGGCAGGTTTGAATTTGTAGTACTCTAATTTATCCAGATTAAAAACATAACCTCCCATTAAATAATAATTGATTTTGTCTTTATAAATTGCAACATCATTATCATCGTATCTGTTGGTTTCTATGAAATTAGGAACTGAAAGTCCGATGTAAGCCTTATCAGAATGCCAGTAAACTCCGGCCCCTACATTGGGAGAGAACTTATTATCGAGATCCTGAAATTGAGGATCACCTTGTTCGGCTGGATTTAGTTTGTTGACGTCCAGATTGAATATATTAGCGGTCCCTTTTATACCAAAAGAAAGTTTAAAATCGGCTGAAGTCTGTACGGTATACGAGATATCTGCTGATATATTGTTCTCATTAGTAGGTCCTATTTTATCATTTACAAGCGATAAACCTACTCCCAGATTACTGTTGTTTATAGGTGTGTTTATAGAAAAACTGCTTGTTTCGGGAGCTCCATCAAGTCCAACCCACTGCGTACGGTATAAGCCAAAAACACTTAAAGCACCGCGTGACCCTGCATAAGCCGGATTGATATTTATAGTGTTGTACATGTATTGCGTAAACTGTGCATCCTGCTGTGCATAACCCGCAATGGTTACAAACATAATGACGAAAAAAAATAATTTTGTTCTCATAATAGATGTGTATTGTTTAGTTAATATGCAATGCGCTATACTTTTGTGCGCTGTATAACGCATTGCTCTTTTTTATTTAGACAGGTATAAGTACCCTTCTTGTTTATTGGTATGAATTACATTGTTTCCGTCTAACGATTTGTAAGTAACAATGTAGAAATAGGTGCCTGTTGGTAAACCATCAGATTGTTTTACGGTTGTTCTTCCTCTTGAGTTTCCGTCAAAGGCATTGCTTGCATTGTTGTAATTATTAGTTTCAAATACCAATATGCCCCAGCGGTTATATATTTCTACAGTGTTTTCCGGATAACAGGTTAAATCATCAATACCGTCAATTACGAAAACATCATTTTTTCCATCACCATTTGGTGAAAAAGCATTGTGCACCTGAATATTTTGGCAGGCTAATACTTTACAATCATCATTTACTTCCATATTAAGTAAAATACTTCGTGGGCAATTTTCATCGGTTACTTTGTATTCGAATATGTAATTGCCTAGTGCCAAACCATAAGGGTTAAGAGTGCCTCCTTGTAATGCTCTGGTGCCGTTTGTATCTACCCAGTTTCCTGTTGCAGGTGTTCCTTCAGGTAATAAATTAGACAGGTTCAATAATGTCGTATCATCATTACAAGCCTGACTGGTAATGTTTGATATTCCATTTGGCAGAACTGTTATAGTTACGTTCGCTGTATCGCAGTTCTCGGTACTTAATTTATCACAAAGACGATAAGTATAAGTATAAGTTCCTGCTGGTGTTAAACCTGATACCCGAACATTTCCAGAAGCATCAATTGTGATATTTGGATCTGTTTTTGCATTGTTATCATTTAATAATGTAAAGTTTACCAGTTCAAGAGTTGCTGTAACCTGTCCTTTAAAGTCATTACTTAAAACGTTGCCAACTAATCCAAATGTGCTGCATCCAATATTGGCATAATTATCATCGTTAGCAGCAACTGGTGCAGGAGGATCAAGAACTGTTACAGTTACAGTTGCTGTATCACAATTTCCGGCGTCGGCTTTTTCACAAATTTGATACGTTAAGGTATATGTTCCTCCCGGAGCATTGGCGGCAACATCTACAGATCCGTTAGGATTGAGCGTTAAAACTCCTTTAGGGTCCGGCGTAAATATGGTAAGCGTAATGTCATTTGGATTAATTACACCATTATTTAAAGTATCATTAGTTAATACATTTACAATATTAGTTACTCCTGCTGGTCCTGTAATAGGTGCTGGTACGTCATCATTTGCCACGATTGCAAATGTTGGTCTTGCGGTACAGAAAGGATCAGATGGCGGATAATTTACAGTTATAGTTTCACTTGGATTAGTCGAAATCGTTAAGTTAACCGTTGGACGCAATGATTCAAATCCGTCCGCAGCCTGAATCCATTTATTATTTTCGAAAACCCATCCCGGCCAGTCAATACCTTTTCCGTTTCCATCAACCACAGCACCCGGCCACAAAACTCGTCCGGAAAGAGCCAGATTGGTCATGGTGGTTATGACGTTATTTTGAGCATTGGCCCAGGCAATTGTTACACCATTTACAGGAGTAAAATTGGTTGGCGTTACCACATAGTCAATGTAAGGAACATCATTAACACAAACTGCTGTTGCGGTAACCGTCATAGTTGGAGCTTCTATTGTAATGGTCACAGTTGCAGTATCACAATTTGAAGTTTCATCCGCTTCACAGATTTGATAAACTAGAGTTTGAGTTCCAACAGGTGCATTTGGAAGCACATCAACAGAACCATCTGAATTTAATTGTAAAAATTGATTTGGTGTTACAGTTGTGATAATTACATCAGAAGAGGTTACAATTACACCTTCAAGTGTATCGTTTGATAAAACATTCACCACATTCTTTGTAATGTTATTTACCCCCGCAATAGGTCCCGCATTGTCATCGTTGGCAGCAATGTCAGAATAAGTTTTGCAGTTCACACCAAAATCGAGATCTAAATGAACTAAGTCTTGTGGTGTTACTGTGGCTATTAAACTACTAGCGCTGGTTGTTGAACAAATAGTATGTAACTGTGCCTTACCGGTTTTAGCTGGTGTTTTTTTATCGTTTATACTTGGCAGTACTTTTACAAGTCCGGTTGTTCCCAGTGCAGCCGCAACTGCATCGAGATTAGCATCTTTAACTAATTTAATAGTGTAATCTCCATAAGGATTTGCAGTTTCAGGTCGGTTTCGCCAGTATCCCTGAATTCCAATAATTTCCTCTTCGTGATAACCATTCGGTCCATCTATTATAATATTCGGACTAAGAGCATTTCCAAAACCTCCAGCGTTTAATTCACCTACGTTCGAAGGGCCTTGGTAGCTTCCGTCACCATTAAAGTCAATCCATTCCCAAAGGCTGTAATCGATCGCCCCGTTACCATCAGGAATATTTTTAGTTACTATTCCGTCATTATTAGCATCGTACCATTCATCCTGAACACCATTACTGTTTGTATCGTACCAAACATAATCACCTAATACAGGAAGTGTTGATGAACCATATTCAAAATTATGTTTCTGAATAATACAATCTTCAAGAGTCGTAAAGAACAAGCTGGAATCTACAGGATATAATTGGTAAGCACTGTTTAAATTAGCATCTTGCACCTGAACCAAATAAGTTCCGGCCGGCATTCCTGAGAAGCTGTAACTACCATCAGTTCCTGATAGTTTTAATAAAATTGGCCCGGTTGTAGAACCCTGCGGAATCAAGGTTACAGGTACATTTGCAATTCCGGTATGATTATCGACATTAATAATCTGACCCGATATTTTTACTGTATATTCTGGCTGCGTTATAACTACTGTTGCAGCTGCAGTACAGTTCTGGGTTTCACTTACAGGCGATGTTGCAGTAAGGGTATAAGTTCCCGCAGGTAAATTGGTATTACCCACAACTTCATTTTTATCATTTCTAATGATCACTGATGAGCCGGGACTGCTGGTTACTAAAATTGAACCATCTTTTCCTCCAAAACAAGATGCATTTGTTGCAATACCGTTAACAGAAACTTTGTTTTCAACTGTAAAAGTCTGAACCAGTTCTGTTTTATTCCCTGCACAATCAGATAATGTATAGGTTCTGGTTAAGATATAAGGACTTCCTTCGCAGCCGCTTCCTTCATTGTTTGTATCTGAAACCGTGATAGAAACCGTTCCTCCGCAATTATCAGCAGCATCTTGTATATCTTGAGGAGTTCCAGCAGGAATTTGCGCTATACTTTGTAAATCTGCAAAACTTATTGGAGCAGTTCCAGTTGGCGCTGTAGTATCTCTTACTGTTATAATTTGTGTATGTGATACTATATTGCCGCTGCAGTCACTTGTTTTCCATATACGGGTCAAAGTATAATTTGAACCGCATTCGTTTTGAATGTCACTTTTTGTTTCTGTAAATACAATTGGTAAATTTCCATTACAATTATCAGCTGCTTCAAGATTAGCAGGCTGAGGAACAGCATCACAGGAAACTGTAGTATCGCCTGGAAGATTACCGCTAAAAACAGGTGCCGTGGTATCCTGAATCGTAATCACCTG
>NZ_MLFK01000011.1 GCF_001879205.1 Flavobacterium johnsoniae | reverse complement strand
GTTCCCACTGCATTTGTTACTGTTCCGGCAGTTACCGTTCCAGTGCTTGCGCCAAAACAAGTTACATTAGTTTTAGATGAAGCGGCCAGGGCTAAAGCAGCGGTTGGCTGTGTGATCGTAAAAGTTTTAGTAAGTGTACAAAGATTTGCATCTTTAATCGTTACAGTATAAGTTCCAACGGTCAAGTTTGAAGCAGTGGCCGTTGTTTGTACCGGAGATGTATTCCAAGAGTAAGTATACGGACCTGCACCGCCAGATGCGGTTACAGTTGCTGAACCTGTCGCACCTCCAAAACAATTGATGTTGACTTGTGAAGTCGTGGCAGATAAAGCAGTGGAAGGTTCTGTTATTACAACTTGTTTAGTGTTACTGCAGCCTTTTGAGTCGGTAATAGTTACAGTATAGGTTCCAGCAGGCAAATTACTTGCAGTTGCAGTAGTTTGTACCGGAGCAGTATTCCATGAATAAGTGTAAGGAGCTGTTCCGCCTGAAGCTGTTACAGCTGCAGATCCAGTTGTTGCGCCTTTGCATTTTACATCTAAGTGTGATGCCGTTGTTTCTGTTATAATAATATTAGCTTGGCTTACTACAACAGGTTTTATATCATAACATCCGGATTGAGTGTTTAACCCTTTAATGTAATAAGTTCCAACAGTAGCAGCAGTTGGCGTTGTATACGGAATAGTTGCCGCAGCATCTTGCCAATAACTAAATGTTAAACCTGAAGTACTTCCGGCTGTAATTGCCGGTAAAGTAATATTGGTTGTGCTGTTAGCACATATTGGAGCCGGATTTGTAATTACCAGTGTATTTGTTGCAAAACTTTTAGCTTTCAAAAATACGCCTGCATCCCATTTCTGGTCGTATGCATCGGCAATAGCCATTTTTATTTTATAGTTTTTGCCTGGAGTAACAGCATAAGTTGCCGTTAAAACAACGGTTGATCCGTCAAATTCCATTGTTGCAGAACCTAATGGATTATTAGAGTAATAAGCAACATTATGATCTGGAAAAGAAACATTGTCAACATTTGTTCCTGCGGAGTGAATATTATTAATCGTTACCGCGTCGCCATTTGGCAATTGTGCCAGGTTTATGGCATTGTTGGTATAAGGTCCGGTAATTCCAAAACCGCTTAAAAAGAATCCGAAAGCATCGTTGTAATTCGTATGAACATATTCAAGATATTCTTCGGAAGCAAATACAAACTTAAACTCGACAAGATTTCCATCCGGAATAAATTCAAATTCCAATATAGACGCATCATGCATTGTTTTACCGGAAATTGTGGTTAAATCAGGATCGCTTGCCTCGTCTACCATTTCGTCCGTTTTGTTCGTGTAGGTGTTAGGACCCATCGCCGAACTAATTCTTCCGGTAGATAAAAGCAAACCTTCATCGATAGGAAAAGTGGATGAGCCTTTGCTGTAATAACCCAATTGTCGGTTTCCTGCAGTCGTTGACCAGCTGTGGTTGTTCCACGTCCAGGTGTTGTTATTATTTTTCTTATAATAACCAAAACGAACATTGCTAATAGTTAAACAGCCCGATGTAAGTACATTACGAACTAATTGATCAGCATTATAGCCGTTATAACCTGCAGCTGCATTAGCAACATCAATCGAACCGGCAACAGCTGCAAGCGCACTGACTTCTGCTGTTTTTGCTGTACTTTTAGACGTTACCTTACCTGCCGGTAGAGTATTTCCAATTCGCACAGGAATTTCCTGTGCCGATACTGTAGAACAATAGAACGAAAAACTTAAAATTAGAATTAAAAGAAATTTTAATCTCATTTTAAGAAACACTTCATTCGGATTGTTTTTGCGAAATAGGAAAATATACTTACAACCTTTAATCAATTTCCCTACTTCTTTTAGAGTAGATTTAGTTCTCATATATTAGGATTTTGTTTTTGAAGTATTTGTTATATTTTAACAGAATCAAAATTATATTAGAGTTTTTCTAATTAAATTTTTTTATCTGTAACTAACCTAAAAACTCGTTTAAGTGCTCTTTTTTTGTCAAAAATTGACTCAAAAAAATATATTTTTGACTGATTTGCCCAAAAATTATTATCGAATTTTCTTTCTTTTTTGATGAAAATGAGGTGATTTGCTTTTGTTTAAATGTCTAATAATCAAATATTTAGTTAATTTTTTGCAGATATAGGAAATATCGACTAAGTGTAGCTTTTAATGGATGAAGTACATTTTTTCTTCTACTCAGAAAAACAGAATTTGAGGATTATTAAAATTTTGATGATAATTTATTCTTGTTAAATTTTAGCCATACTGTTAACAGAAATAAAAAAAGAAGAAGTATTAAAATAACTTTTGTAAATTAGAACTTAAATAAAATCGCGATTCATTTTTGCGGTTTTTAAACCTTCTGCTTATGAAAAATTTAATTTTAATACGGCATGCAAAATCAAGTTGGGAAGCACCTTTAAAAGATTTCGACAGACCTTTACAAAAAAGAGGGATTTTAGATGCACATGAAGTTTCTACTCATATTTCAAAATATCTTCCAAAAACTTATATAATATGGAGCAGTACTGCGGCACGGGCTTCAGAAACGGCTTTAATATTTGCACAAAACATTTCATACCCTATCGAGAGCATTGTTTATAGGGATGATCTATATACTTTTGATGAAAGACAACTCGAAAAGGTTATTAAATCATGTGATAATAGTTTAGAAAGCGTTATTCTTTTTGGACATAACGAGGCTATTACAAATTTTGTTAATAAATTTGGGGATGTTTTTATCGACAATGTTCCAACCTCTGGCTTTGTATCACTGCAATTTGATTCAGAAAGCTGGGACTCTATCAATAAAGGCAAAACCCATAAAACAATATTCCCCAAAGACTTAAAATAAATACAGTGTACGAACAGAAATATATCGATAGAGAAAAAAGCTGGTTAGCGTTTAATGCAAGAGTACTTCAGGAAGCGGGCGACAATACGGTGCCGCTTTTAGACAGACTGCGTTTTGTTGGAATTTTTTCAAACAATTTAGATGAGTTTTTTAGAGTTCGATATGCCGCAATTAGAAGATTGAGTCTTTCCGGAATTTCCGGCGAAAAATATTTAGGCGGTGTTTCTGCCCATCAATTAATTAAAGATATTACCGAAATCGTAATTCAGCAGCAATCTGAAAGTTTACGTATTTTGGGCAATATCGAAACAGAACTCGAAGCAGAAAATATATTTATTATAAATGAAGATCAGGTTACAGAAAAACAGGAATGTTTTTTAAAGGATTTTTATATGCAGAAGCTGAGTCCGGAATTGGTAACCATTATATTGAATGATCTTGCCGAGTTTCCGGTGCTAAAAGATACGCTGGGTTATTTGGCAGTGCGCTTAGAACTTAAAAATGATAAAGTTCGTTATGCTGTTATTGAAATACCTAAAACAATCAACAGATTTGTTGTACTTCCATCAGAAGACGACAAGCAATATGTAATTTTAATTGATGATGTAATTCGGCTTAAACTGAAAAATATCTTCAATATATTCGATTATAAAACGGTTTCGGCGCACATGATCAAAATTACACGTGATGCCCAGTTAGACATTGATAGTGATTTGAGTAAAAGTATGCTCGAAAAAATCGCTACTTCTGTAAAAGACCGACGAATTGGCGAACCGGTTCGTTTTATTTATGACAGTTTAATCGAAGACGATACTTTGCGTTTCTTCTTAGATAAAATGAAAATTGTTGAAACCGACAGTATAATTCCGGGAGGAAGATATCATAATCGTCGTGATTATATGAGTTTTCCAAATTTAGGACGTTATGATCTATTGTATAAACCTAACGAACCTTTACCGGTTCCGGGTTTGAGTCTTGACGGAAGTATTTTGGAAAAAATCAATAAAAAAGATTATTTACTTCATGCTCCCTATCAATCATTTTCATACTTAACCAAATTTTTGCGTGAAGCGGCTTTAGACCCAAAAGTAACCAGTATCAAAATTACTTTATATCGTTTGGCCAAAAACTCTCAGATTATCAGCTCATTGATTAATGCTGCAAAAAATGGTAAAAAAGTAGTGGTGCAAATTGAGCTTCAGGCACGTTTTGACGAAGCTTCGAATATTTCCTATGCAGAGCAAATGCAGACCGAAGGAATAGAACTTATTTTTGGAATAAAAGGTTTGAAAGTACACAGTAAAATTTGTGTAATCGAAAGAAGCGAAGAAGGGAAATCACGTCGTTACGGATTTATTTCGACAGGAAACTTCAACGAATCGACAGCCAAGATTTATACAGATGTTACACTGTTTACCTGCCATCAGGGAATTTTGAAAGATATTTCTAAAATATTCGAATTCTTTGATATTAATTATAGAGTACACAGATACAAACATTTAATTGTGTCGCCGCATTATACAAGATCAAAGTTCGTAAAACTAATTGATCGCGAAATTCTTCATGCATTAGCAGGCAGAAAAACATTCATTAAATTAAAAATGAATAGTTTATCAGATTTTAAAATGATCGATAAATTGTATGAAGCAAGCAATGCGGGCGTAAAAATTCAGCTTCAGGTAAGAGGAATCTGCTCGTTGATTCCGGGAATTCCGGGAATGAGTGAAAATATCGAAGCGATAAGTATTGTCGATAATTATCTGGAACATTCAAGAGTTTATATTTTTGGAAACGCAGGATTAAATGAAGTATACATCTCGTCAGCAGATTTTATGACCAGAAACCTCGACGGAAGAGTCGAAGTAACCTGTCCGATATATGATCTTGAAATTAAAAAAGAACTAATTGATAATTTCAATATTGCCTGGAAAGGAAACGTAAAAGTAAGATACCATTCTTATAAATTAGATAATAAATATAAGCCTAGAAACCATCATGCCCCATTTAGAGCCCAGTTTGAAACCTATAAATATTATCAAAATAAAATTTCGGTACTAGAAGAGGTTCCTCAAAAAGTAGACTAAATACATTAACTAAATTACAAAATCATAAAGTGAGCATGATTAATATAAGGAAATTTGCAGCAATAGATATCGGTTCAAATGCCATGAGACTTCTGATATCCAATGTTGTAGAACAGGATGGAAAAGAACCCCAGTTTAATAAAAGTTCACTTGTTCGTGTGCCAATTCGTTTGGGACAAGATGCCTTTACAGTAGGAGAAATTTCAGAAGAAAATATAGATCGAATGGTTGATGCCATGAAAGCATTTAATCTTTTGATGAAAGTTCATAAAGTAGAGCGTTATATGGCATTTGCAACATCTGCAATGCGTGAAGCGTACAATGCAAAAGAAGTCGTAGCTTTAATTAAGAAAAAAGCCGACATCAAAATTGAAATTATTGATGGTAAAAAAGAAGCTGCGATTATTGCTTCTACTGATTTACATCATTTATTAAAAACAGATGAAACCTACCTATTTGTAGATGTGGGTGGCGGAAGTACAGAGTTTACATTGTTCTCTGACGGAAAAATGATTAATTCAAGATCGTTTAAAGCAGGAACGGTTCGTTTACTTAATAATATGGTACACGATGTGGTTTGGGATGAAATCGAAAAGTGGATTAAAACCAATACAGCAGATTACGATGAGGTTACACTTATTGGTTCTGGTGGAAACATCAATAAACTATTTAAAATGTCCGGAAAACAGCAGGAAAAGCCACTTTCGTATATTTACATTAATTCACAATACGCCTTTTTAAATTCACTGACTTACGAGCAAAGAATCGCCGAATTAGGTTTAAATTCTGACCGTGCAGACGTTATTATCCATGCTACACGTATTTACCTGAATGCGATGAAATGGAGTGGAGCACGCCAGATTTTTGTTCCGAAAATTGGACTTTCTGACGGAATCGTAAAAGCAATGTATTACGGTAAAATTTAATTTTTTACTCACATCGTAAGAATATAATTAGTGGAATTTGCGGCAAAAAAATAATCAGTAATAATTAATAAATGAATAAAACTAGACTTGAAGCCTTTAGTGATGGTGTTTTGGCAATTATCATAACCATTATGATTCTGGAAATTAAAGTGCCGGAAGGAACTGAATTTGCCAATTTAAAACCGCTTATACCTAAGTTTTTAAGTTATGTCTTGAGTTTTATTTATGTTGGTATTTATTGGAACAATCATCATTATTTAATTCACAGTCTTACCAAAATCAACGGAAGGATTTTGTGGGCAAACCTGCATTTACTTTTCTGGCTGTCGTTAGTTCCGGTTGCAACCGGATGGATGGGAGAACATAACTTCGCAAAAGCTTCTATGGCTTTGTACGGAACGGTATTGTTGTTATCTTCAATAGCATATTTTATTTTACAGCGAATTATAATTATCAGCGAAGGCAGTGATTCCATAATTGCAAAAGCGATAGGAAAAGATGTAAAAGGGAATGCTTCTTCTGTTTTGTATTTATTAGGAATCATTTTTTCATTTTACAACGAATGGATTTCCGGTGCAGCTTATATTATTGTTGCTTTATTATGGTTAATTCCTGATAAAAGAATAGAAAGAGCCTTTGCTGTAAAATCATAAAGTTTAAGGGATAAACTCTATAAGAGTGTTACATTTATGGAAAATGACGGTTGTTGTCAAAGTTCCGGCAGAGTGATATTATAGCAGTATCAAGAATAAAATTTTTATTTTCAAAAATGAAATCCGTTTTTCAGTCTATTCACATTTTACCACAAGAAGAATTAGATCAGTTAGATGATTTGATTACATTTCGAAAACTCAAAAAAGGAGACTTTTATTGACTGAAAACCAGGTTTCTAATGAAGGCGTTTTTATCAAAAAAGGAATTTTGAGATCCTATTTTTTCAATCATCAGGGAGATGAAATAACCAATTGTTTTGCCTTCGAAAACGAATTTATGGCTTCATTTTCAAGTTTTATAACTCAGGAAATAGCAGAAGAAAATATTCAGGCTCTGGCCGATACGGAGCTGGAGGTTATCAGCCGTGAAAATTTAGAAAAACTTTATAAATCAAATAATCATTGGCAGGAAATAGGGCGCAAATTAACTGAAATGGAGTATGTAAGGCTTCAAAAACGAATGATTTCTTTTCAGAAATTATCAGGAAAGCAGCGTTATGAGGAGCTTCATCAGAATCATAAAATATACCTTCAATTAATTCCGCTTCAATATTTAGCATCTTATTTAGGCGTTACGCCAAGGCATTTAAGCAGGATTCGTAAATCCATTTTATAGGACATTTGTCTAGTTATCCTGAGATATTCCGTTATTATTTTTGCTGAAAACAATATATAATAATGAGAAAAAATATTTTAGTAATTGGAGGAACGGGGTTAGTAGGGAAAGTCATTTTGCGTATTCTTCAAAGAAGAAATGCCGACTATAATTTGTTTGTGGGAAGTCGTCAATCAGGAAATACGGCAAACGATTTGATTATTGATGTTAACAGCCCAAAGACTTTTGAATGCATAATACACAACAAAATCGATTTGATTGTAATGTGTACAAAAGACAGTAAAAATGAAGTTTTGCAGTTTGCCATACAAAATAAAGTAGGTTATATTGATATCACAAAACCTACGCCGGATTTAACCGTTGCTTATAATCTGGCTAAAGCTAATCAGCATAATATTCACAGTCATATCGTTTTTAGTTCTGGCTGGATGGGAGGTATTGTAGCAAGTTTAGTCGATTGTATGGAATCTGATAAAAGTAAAATCCGGGAAACTAGTCTTTATATTTATTATTCCGTAAAAGATTTGGCCGGAAAAAGTTCAGCCAATTTTTTAGCAGAAAACGTGTGTAAACCCTTTGTAGTTTACAGAAATAATGAACCGCAAAAAGTCAAACATTTTTTAAATTCCGAAAAATTTGATTTCTCATTCGGCATTGGAAAACGACAGGCTTATAATCTTGATGTTCCGGATTTGTTTATTTTAAATCAGATCGAAAAAATACCCACGGTTTCGGTTAAGATAACTTATAATTCTAAATTTATTACTAGCTTAATGGGATATTTTCAGTCACTTAGAATATTTAATATTATGTCTTTAAGAGAAAGGCAGCTGATGTTTGGTTCGAGTGGGAATGGAGATCAAACCGTTTTTGAAGTTGTTGTTAAAACTCAGGATAAAACAAAAAAAATAAGCTTACAAAGTGTTAAAGGTCAGGCTGAGTTAACCGCTTTTTCTACAGTTTTGCATATTGAAAAAATGTTGAGCAATACTTTATTAAAAGGAAATTATTTCAGTCATCAAATACATTCGTCTCAGGAAATTTATGAAGCATTAGAGAGTTATGCTGCAATTAATATTAAAACCAGCTAATTAACCATGAAAAATATTCTAATCATCAATGGGCATCCAAATCCGTTAAGCTTTAATTTTGGAATAGCCGAATCCTATTTAAAAGGTGCAGTTGCTTCGGGAGCAACAGTAGAAACAATTACAATTGCGGATTTAAAGTTTAATCCAAATTTACAGTTTGGTTATCAAAAACGTACTGAACTGGAACCGGATTTGCTGGAATCCTGGGAAAAAATTAAAAGAGCTGATCATTTGGTTTGGATTCATCCGGTTTGGTGGGGTGGACTTCCCGCAATAACAAAAGGGTTTATTGATCGATTATTTTTACCAGGAATGGCATTTCAATACCGTGAAAACTCGGTTTGGTGGGATAAATTATTAAAAGGAAAAACAGCACATATTATTACCACTTTAGATCAGCCGGGTTGGTATTATTGGTTTTCTTTCGGGAGGCCAAGTGTAAATCAGTTGAAGAAATCTACTTTGGAATTTTGCGGTGTCAAACCTGTCAAAGTCACCTACATCGGAATTATAAAAGGTTCTGCCGATCTGCAAAGAGCAAAATGGCTTGAGAAAGTCTATAATTTAGGATTGAAGAACAAATAATTTACTTAACTCGAATTACATTTATTTAAAAAGAATTAAAGTGAATTCGTGTAATTCGCTGAAAACAAACTATACATGTAAATCCAGCCCAAATGTAGAACGCAGCAGTTCGATATTTGGGTTGATTTCGAGAAGTCGGTTATAGCGGTCCTGGTCGTTGTAGCTTCTTTTGGTTTCTACTTTTTCATTAACCACAATTTCAATTGTAATGTCATGATTGTGTAAATGACCTTTCAAATGTCCTAACAAACCGTTGATTTGAGTTTCAAAATCTAATTTAGAACCCTCATTTGGAAGTTCTAAAGTAATCTTAGTCCCGTCTAAAGTTGGATCGTTTATCAGCAGTAAAGATTCCATGATTTTGAAACCTTTTTGACCTAAACGCTCTGCATATTTGTTCCACTGCACCAACATTTCGGTTTCAGTAAAATCTTCTGTAGGTAAAACCGACGTTGGCTTAACGTAGCTTTTACTGCTTTCCTCCATTTCTTTTTTCTTGCGGATACTCGCCAAAGAAAACGCCGAAACTTTTGGTTCACCGCCTATTTCAACTCGTGGAGTTTCAATTTTTGGTGTTTCAGCCTTTGGGATTTCAGGAGCTGGAGTGTTTACAACACTGGAACTGGCATTGTCATTTTGATTGACATTGGCGTTTTCGTCCGTATTTGGAGTTTGCGATTTTGAATTTGGAGTTTTAACCTCAGTTATCGAGAAACTCCCATTTTTATAATAAGTGGGAGGAATTATGTATTGCTCAACTTTTTTTTTTCTCCATCAAAGTTGATAGAGGCCAATTGCATCAGGCATAATTCAACTAAAAGACGCTGATTCTGACTCAATTTGTACTTCAAATCACAGTCATTTGCAATGTCAATTCCTTTTAATAAAAAATCCTGAGAGCATTTTTGAGATTGAACGCCATACATTTGCTGTGCCTGCTCTCCAACTTCAAGTAAGGCAATAGTAGCAGGTGTTTTGCTTACTAACAAATCTCTAAAATGAGAGGCTAATCCGGCAATGAAATGATGTCCGTCAAAACCTTTAGAAAGAATGTCGTTGTATGCAATTAAAAGATCCGGGATTTTATTTTCCAGAATCAAATCAGTAATGCTGATATACGTTTCGTAATCTAAAACGTTTAGGTTTTCGGTTACGGCCTGACGTGTTAAATTGGTACCGCAATACGAAACCACACGATCAAAAATAGATAAAGCGTCGCGCATTGCACCATCTGCCTTTTGGGCAATAATATGCAAAGCATCGTCTTCAAAATTGATTCCCTGACTTTGAGCAACATCAGCTAAATGTTCTTTAGCATCTTTTACGGTAATTCTTTTGAAATCAAATATTTGACAGCGAGATAAAATCGTTGGGATGATTTTGTGTTTTTCTGTTGTTGCCAAAATAAAAATGGCATGTTTTGGCGGTTCTTCTAATGTTTTAAGAAAAGCATTAAAAGCAGCCGAAGACAACATATGAACCTCGTCAATAATATATACTTTGTATTGTCCGGTTTGCGGCGGGATTCTAACCTGATCGATAAGGTTACGAATATCATCAACCGAGTTGTTTGAAGCAGCATCTAACTCAAAAACGTTAAAAGCAAAATCTTCATTTGGATCATCATATCCGGGCTGATTTATTTTTCGGGCCAGAATACGGGCACAGGTTGTTTTTCCAACTCCACGCGGTCCGGTAAATAAAAGAGCAGAAGCAAGGTGATTGCTGTCAATAGCATTCAGCAAAGTGTTGGTAATGGCTTTTTGTCCCACAACATCCTTAAAGGTCTGCGGGCGATACTTACGAGCCGATACTACAAATTGTTCCATATTCTGTTTTTATTCGATAGCAAATATAGCCCGAAAATTACCAAATCACAAATCTGAAAATCATAAATATTTAAGGGAATTTTGAGAGGTTTGAATGTGAGGAAGTAAGACGCTGTTGTAAATGATTTTATTATAGTATTCAGAAAATTGAGGACTAATAAACTGGATTTGTTATATCAAAAATACAGATTTAGGCAGATTTTTTTTCGTTATATTTGTTTTTCTGCCCTCCCAATAAAAAGGTAATAAGCCATCACAATCGACAATCAAATCTTCACTAGGAATTAAGAAGTCTCATGAAGAGAGAAAACTAAATCTAAGATCTATTTTATCCAAAATAAAATGAAAGTTTGCAACGTTCCAAAATCAATAATTCTTCTTTTATTATTTTTAATTTTCCCAAAATCAATTTCCCAAACTATGAATCTTAATCAAGTAAATTTCAAGAAAATTACAAATCAATTTTCTGTAAAGGATTTTGAAAAGGTTAAAAACTTTATTTTAGAAAACGGAAAGACGACGACCTATCGCAATTACGATAATAATAATCCGTATTATGATTTTGGCAGATTTCAGGTTTATTTGAGTGCAGATATTGGACAGAAGAACATCAATAATGATCCTAAGTTATCTGACTTTAATGAAATGACTTTGAAAGATGAAGATCTATATTACAAAATTTTAATCGTGAGAAAAGGAGATATTCTGGCTTTAAAAACGGGAGTATTAGACGGAATGGGGGAAAATGAAGTATACTATATTGATAGTTATTCTATTGGAGTAGATGAGAAGTCAGATCTTTTGTCAGATTATTTAAATATAATGAAAAGGTTAAAGTGATGTTTTTAATGCATTTACAAGTCATAATTAATGTTTTAATTATAAAATTCACATGTTGAAATTTTGTTTCACAATGGAAAAAATGTAAAAATTGTAAGATTATTATGTAATATTTAAGTTTTTAATTCGTTTAACTTTAGTATAAATTAATTAAAAATATCCATTATGAAAATTAAATCAGTTTTATTGGGATTAAGCCTTGCTGTGGCATTCGTGGCTTGTAAACCTAAAGATGCAGATATTGAAAAAGATATTGCTGCAAAAATTGGCGGTCTGCCGGGAGTTGAAGTAACAGTACAAGATGGTGTTGCCACCATTACAGGTACATGTAAAGATGATGCTTTTAAACAAAATGCAGAAAGCATAGTGAAAGGTGTAAAAGGGGTTAAATCAGTAGTAAATAATTGTGAGATTCCAGCTCCGGAACCTGTAGTAACTGCTCCTGTAGAAATTAATCCTGATGCTGTTTTAACTACTTCGGTAAATGAGGTTGTAAAAACATACAGCGGTGTAACTGCTGCAGTTAAGGATGGTGTTGTTACACTTACGGGAGAAATTAAAAGAAGCCAATTGCAGTCTTTAATTAAAAGCGTGCAGGAATTGAAGCCGAAAAAAGTTGAAAACAAATTAACTATTAAATAACTAGGTTATGAGTTTAAAAGATAAATATAAAGAGCTGACAGATTTGGCTTCTAATTTAGGAATAGCTGATTTGCAGGTAAGGGAACAAGATAATGTTTTGTATGTTGATGGAACAGCAAAATCTGCAGATGACAAGGAAAAACTTTGGAATGCTTACGGAAAAATTGATCCTGATTTTAGATCAGCAGATGTAGTAATGAATATTGAAGTTGCAGAAAGAGCATCGACAGAATATACTGTTGTAAGCGGTGATTCTTTATCTAAAATAGGAAAAGCACACGGCGTTTCATGGCAGGCAATTTACGAAGCCAATAAAGATGTTGTTAAAAATCCCGACGTGATTCAGCCGGGGTGGAAATTAAAAATACCAACAGTATAATTTTTTATTTATGTTGATTAAAAAGTCCGTCTTATTGATGGGCTTTTTTTTGGGTTAATTCCCATTTTATATCATTTCGACGAAAGGAGAAATCGCAGTTATAATTCGACAAGTTTAACGATTCACCTTTATGGAGTTTCTCGTGAGATTTATTTCGTTTGTTTGCTGTCGATTGAGTCTGCTTTCGTCGAAATGACAAAACTGAATGGAAAAAGCAAAAGAAACTACCTTCCCCTAATACTTAAATCAAATAAAAATTTGGCAGTTTCCTGATCTGAATCAGCAGAAAAACCTGCTACATAAACTCCTTTTTTGCCCGTAGTGGACTTAATTCCGTATACAACTGCCTCATCGCCAGGGTCCGAATCCCCTTCGTATCGATACACATGAACAATTTCAAATTTCTCAGGATTTTTTTTAATCATGTCTGCATTTCGATTAAAATCGCAGGTAAATCCTTTTTCATTCAATTGATCTAAAGCCTTGGAGACAGTTGCGTAATGATACATTCTTTTCATGATAACTGAATTTAAAATTATAGATTTTTAAAGATAACTATTTTAAAATTAAAAAGTTATGATAAAATTCATAAAATCGGAAATTTAAAACCAATATAGTTAAGTGATAAAATCGTACTTTTGCCACGCAGACCGCCTTATCGCTGTTCCTCCTGATAGCTATTGGGATGGGAGAGAGGAAAGTCCGGACACCACAGAGAAGCATAGCGGGTAACGCCCGTCGGTCCAGATAACTTGTTATCAGGATTAGGACAAGTGCAGCAGAAAGTATGTACAGGTAATGCTGTAGTGAAACCAGGTAAACTCTATGCGGTGAAATACCAAGTATATCAGCATTTAAGGGCTTCTCGTCCGTTGTTGAAGGGTAGGTAGCTTGAGTTCCGAAGTAATTCGGAATCTAGATAAATGATAAGGCCTTGATTTATCAGGGACAGAATCCGGCTTACAGGTCTGCATTTTTTATATATTTGTGAACTATCTTAACCTGCTTTCATGAATATAAACACTCCAAATCCCGCTTCAAAAGCAAACAAAGGCATTTTTTATGCTGTAATTACCAATCTTACTTTTTGGGTTTTGATAGCCATTATTGCCGGGGTTCTGCTCGGACATTTTTCGCCCGAAAACGGAGTGAAAATGGAAATTTTGGGTGCTAAATTTATCAGTTTAATCAAATTGTTTATCGGGCCTATTATTTTTCTGACCATTGTTTTGGGAATTTCCGGAATGGGAAATCTAAAGAAAGTTGGCCGAATTGGCGTAAAAGCCCTGACCTATTTTGAAATAGTTTCTACTGTTGCGCTGGCGATAGGCGTTGCAGTTGCTTACCTTTTTCAGCCGGGAAAAATCGATAAATCTAGTTTAACACTGGGCGATGCAAGTCAATATACCGGCGGAGCTGCAAAGCAGTTTTCGTGGCTGGAATTTTTCTTGTCAAATTTTACACTGCAGGTTTTACTGGCTGCAATTGTATGCGGTATTGCGCTGAATTTTTATAAAAAAAGAGAGCAGACGATTCTAGTTTTAGAACGAATTTCAAATGTGGTTTTCCTCGGATTAAAATATGTAATGTATCTCGCTCCAATTGGTGCTTTTGGAGGAATGGCCTACACCATCGGAAAATTTGGTTTAGGAACTTTGATTCCGCTTGGAAAATTAATGCTCTGCGTTTATCTCACTATGGCGCTTTTTGTATTTTTAATTTTAGGAACCATTTTAAGATATTATAAAATAAGTATTCTTTCAATCTTAAAATACATTAAAGAAGAACTTTTATTGGTTTTGGGAACATCTTCTTCTGAGGCAGCTCTGCCAAGTATTATGGTAAAGCTGGAAAGAATGGGATGCAGTAAATCGGTTGTAGGATTGGTGATTCCTACAGGTTATTCATTTAATCTCGACGGGACCTCAATTTACTTATCAATGTCGGTAATATTTTTGGCGCAGTTGTATGATGTGCATTTGAGTTTTTTCGAAATCCTGACGGTTATCGGTATTTTGATGATTACTTCAAAAGGTGCAGCAGGTGTTACCGGAAGCGGTTTTATTGTGTTAGCTTCGACTTTAACGGCGCTGCATAAAATTCCCGTAGAAGGTTTGGCTTTTTTATTGGGGGTGGATAAGTTTATGAGCGAAGCCAGAGCCATTACAAATCTGATTGGCAATACAGTAGCAACCATTATAATCTCAAAAACGGAGAGAGATTTTACTGAGCTTGATCTGAATCCTGTATTAGAAGAGTAATAGATATTAGCAAATTAATTAACGGATTCTGTCATTGTGAGAAACGAAGCAATTGCACTGTTTCATTTATGATTTATTGGAATTTGGAATTTAAAAATTGTAATTTAAAATCTTATGAAAAAAATTGGAATTTTAGGACTAGGCGGAGTAGGTGGTTATTTCGGTGGCTTATTAGCTAAAGCGTATTACGAATCAAATGATGTGAAAATCATTTTTATCGCACGCGGTGAAACCCAAAAAGCGATTGCAGAAAACGGATTAAAAATTGTAACAGATGATTCTGAAATGATTGTTCATCCTGATTTGGTTTCAAACGATCCATCGGAAATTGGTGAATTGGATTATTTAATTTGTGCTACCAAAACCTACGATATAGAAGAAAGCCTAACGTCTTTTAAAGAATCTATTAAAAAAGAAACCATTATTCTTCCTCTTTATAACGGCGTTGACGCACCGGAAAGAATTCAAAAATTGTTTCCTGAAAATGAAGTATTGCAAGGCTGTGTTTATATTGTTTCAATGATTTTTTCGCCGGGAACCATTCGTAAAATTGGGTTTTATGAAAAGTTATTTTTTGGTTCTAAAACGGCCTCATTTTCAAAATTGGAAGAATTGCAAAATATACTGCAAAAAGCAAAAATCGAAAGTAATCTTGTTGAAAATATCGAGGAAACCGTTTGGGAGAAATTCATTTTTATTTCAGCTTTAGCTTCGGCTACTTCTTATTTGGATCAGAATATTGGTGATATTTTAAGTAATTCAGAATCTAAAGTAACTTATATCGAACTGCTTCATGAAATTGAAGATGTCGCTCAGGCAAAAGGGCTAAAATTACCGCATGATATTGTTGCGCAGACTATACAGAAATTAGAAAAATCACCAAAAGAAGCAACTTCGTCTATGCATAGGGATTTTCTGGCCGGAAAAAATACAGAGGCAGTTTCGCTCACGCAATTTGTAGTAAATGAAGGAAAAAAATATGGAGTAAAAACTCCTCTTTATGAGAAGATTGCTGCCGTTTTGATAGCGTAAAATCTCTTTTAAACACACAGAAACATAGATTTTCGACTTTTTTGTGTTTTAAAGCTATATTTCTATGTGCCTAAAATACTACGATTCGTCTTTTGTTGTACGAACCAGACTGATTCCCGACATAAAAAAAACGATTCCCAAGATACCATAAATAATTAATGATTTAATATCTCTGGTTTCGCCCGAAGTGCCGGCAAAAATTACGGCAGTATAAATAAGTCCTACTATTCCGAGGATTGTCAGCAATCCTCCGAAAAATCTTTTTAGGTTCATGATTTTAGATTTATAAGTTCTTATCAAATGTATAATTTCAATTGCTATGAATTGTTATACAATTGTTTATGAAAACTTATATGATTTGCAGGATTACTTTTGAATTTTAAATTCCAAACCAATATTTCGCACACTTTCAATCTTGATTTTTGGATCTGAATTAAAATATTTTCTAAGTCTGCTGATAAAAACGTCCATGCTTCGGCCTGAGAAATAATCGTCTTTTTTCCAGACAGACATTAAAATTTGGTCTCTTTTTAGTAACTGATTATGGTTTAGATATAAATATTCAATAAGAGAAGCTTCTTTCTCCGTAAGCTGCTGAACGTGATTTTTATTATTAAGAGTTAAACGTTCGTTATCAAAAATATACGAACCAATTTCAATGATATTATTTCCTTCCAGACTTCTCTTTTGTTCAATTCTCTTTAGAATATTCTGCAAACGCAAAATCAGTTCGTCGACTTCAAAAGGTTTTATAATATAATCGTCTGCACCAAGTTTTAATCCAATAATTTTGTCTTCCTTTAACTTTCTTGCAGTCAGAAAAATAAAAGGAATTTCGGGGTTGATTGTAATTATTTTTTCGGCCAGTGAAAATCCGTCTAATTTGGGCATCATTACATCAAAAACACAAATATCAAAAGTTTGGTTTTTAAAATAGTCTAAAGCTATTTCGCCGTTTTCTGCCCAGGTTACTTCAAATTGATGCAGTTCTAAGTATTGTTTTAAAATTGCTGCAAAATCAAAATCGTCTTCAGCTAAAAGTAATTTTTTCAAAATAAGGGAATTAAACTTTTAATAAAATAGTAAACTCTGTTCCTTTTCCTAAATCACTAATAACGTTAACAGATCCCTGATGTGCTTTAATGATTTGATCCACATAATACAATCCTAAACCTAAACCTTTTGTATTGTGAAGATTTCCTTGTTCTACACGATAAAATTTTTCAAAAAGAAGCGATTGGTTGTTTTTCGAAATTCCGATTCCGTTATCTTCAATGCTTATAGAAAACTGATTTTCAATTTGTTTTGTTTTTATGATGATCTTATTAGAACCATATTTTACAGCGTTTTCCAAAACGTTTAAAAGTGCCGTTGTTAAATGAAACTTATCCAGAACAAGAGTGGTTTTTTGAGTTTGAAAATGGGTTTTGATATCGATTTTGGGATAAGTGATTTTAAAATCATTTACAATAGTCTGCAGAAAATCTTCTGTTTCAATCTTTTCCTTTTGCAGTTCGATTTCATTTTCAGCCAGAGAATTGGCCATAACCTGATCGATTAGACTTTGAAGGCGATTATTCTGGCGTGAAATTGTATTGACAATGGTATTGAAATTTTCGTCGTTGTCACGAATGTTTTTCTGTTCCAGAATTTTGGTAGAAATGCTCAAAGTAGCCAAAGGCGTTTTAAGTTCGTGTGTAATATTATTGATGAAATCGGTTTTTACATCGCTTACCTTTTTCTGTTTTATCAAAGCTTTTAAGGCAATTACAAAAAGTGTAATAAGCGTAAGAATAGACAGTAAAGATAAAACCAGAACGAAAGCCATTCGTCTTAAAATAATCATTTCCCAATCGATAACAGAGACATACATAGAATCTTCTGTTAGTAATTTATAGTCTTGATTTTCAAAAGTTCCGTTGGTCGTTCCAACATAACTCCGAACCAAAAAGGCATGATTTAATGAAGCCAGATTTCCGTATAATTTGTTTTGAATAAAAGGTTTTTCTGAGAAAATAGTATCGGCCTTTTTAGTGTTTTTATACAGAATGAATTTGTTGAGGACAATCGCAAAATCAATTTTAAAATTAGGCAGATCTCTTTCGAATTTTCGCTGAATTTCCTGTGTTAACGAACTTTGAGATTCATTTTCCAGAATTCCGTTTTTAATATCAATTTTAGAATTTTTTCCCTGAATGTATTGCTCGGATAATTTTTTGTAAAGTGCCTCTTTTTTAGAAACTAATGCCGAATCAATATCGCTGTAGTTATTCGAAATTTTGGCAATTTCATTTTTAATCTGCGTATGAAACTGCGCCACTTTATAATCATAAGTGGTTTTTACCAAATAACATTGCACGGTCGATAAAACGATTAACGCGATAACCGAAAATGTTATTAATAAATTAATTCTTTGTTTCATTTCTTTTATTTGGCCCGCGGATAATGCGGATTAAACGGGTTTACACAAATTTATTTTTTTATGCAGATTGAAAATTATCTGCTCAATCTGCGAGAGATTATAGCTCACGGATAACGCGGATTGAACTGGTGTAAACAGATTATATTTTAGCTGAATTTTAAAGAATAAACCAGTGCAAACCAGTTTAATCTGTAAAATCCGTGGTCTGTTTTCCCGATTCAAAAATAAAGCTTTTATCAGACAAAAATGATATTAACCCCCCATTAACCTTCAATTAACCTTTGTAACTCTTTTTTAGAAGCATTTTTGCATCATCTCAAAACCACAAAATCTTTTAAAAAATGAACCTTTATTTGCCTTTAAAATTTCTTATAGCACTTTTACTTTTTTTTCTTTCACTTACTGCAAATGCTCAAAATGAGAAGTCTAAAGATTCGATTTCAAATCAGCAGTTAAAAGAAGTTGTAATTACTCAAAACAAAAAAACTTTTACGAATTCAAACGGAAATATAAAAGTTGACGTTGCGAACTCTGTTTATAATTCGATTCCGAACACGGTTGATTTACTGGCCAAACTGCCAACAGTTCAGGTTAGTTCCGACAAAGAAAATATTACGATTATCGGGAGAGGAAATCCGTTGATTTATATTGATAATCAAAAAGTAGGTATAAACGATTTAAATGCTTTGGTTCCGGCTGATATTAAAACGATCGAAATTATTCAGAATCCGTCTTCGAAGTACGAAGCCGAAGGGCGTTCGGTTATTTTAATTACCAGAAAGTTCAGTAAAAAAGACAGTTTTAGAACAGATATTTCTGAAGTTGCTTCTTTTAAGAAAAATTACAACAACTATTTGGGTTTTAATTCGAGTTTTAAGAAGTACAAATTAGAATGGAAAGCCAATTTTGATTATAATCGTCTCAATCCCTGGGAAAGTCATAGTATTGATTATGAGATTCGAAATGCTGATATTAAGTCAAAATATGATGTAACAGCCACTACAAAACGAAAACAATATGTTTTTGGCGCCGGGTTATTTTATAAAATTAACGATGACGATTATTTTTCGTTCAATTTTAGTTCCAGACTTCGTACAGACACTTTTCCTATAAATACATTCACATACAATAAAAATCAAAATGTCGAAAATAATGTTTTGACCTGGAGTGATAACTCTAGTAAAAAAGATTTTATAAACTCTTTTCTGAATTATTCAAAGAAAATAAAAACCATTGATACGCAGCTTTTTGCAGGTTTTCAATATTCTAATTTTCAGCAGAATTTAGAAACTATGGTAAAAAATAATTACAACGAAACAGAATTTGATCTGGCTCAAAATCGGAATCAAAAGTTTAATGTAGATGTTTTTTCGGGCAGGATTGATTTGGAAAAAAAGTTTAAAAATGAAATCAATCTCGAATACGGCGGACTTTATTCCGCAGCAAAATCAAAATCAGATACTGATATTTTTGATTTCGAAAAAAATGAAAATGCAGCTTTAAATTATGATTTTAAGGAAGCGAATCTGGCAGCTTACACACAGCTTTCGGGAAAAATTAAAAAGATTAGTTTTTCTGGCGGACTTAGAGTTGAAAATACCAATGTAAGCGGAAAATATAAAACAGATTCTACGCCCTTAATTGATAAAAACTACACGAATCTTTTTCCAAAATTGCAGATTTCTATGGAAATAGACAGTACAAAAAGTATTAATTTGAATTATGCTAAAAGTATTTCGAGACCTAATTATTCATCGTTAAGCAATATTGCAACTTACATAAATCCTTATTTTATTTATGCCGGTAATATTAATCTGGGGCCTTCATTTGTTAATGAAATTTCGTCGACTTTTCAATACAATGATAAATCAGTAAAATTGAGCTATTATCAAGTTAAAAATCCGGTTTACAATAGCTTTTTGTATGATAAAGCTAAAAATATAATGACTTTTAAAGATATAAATTTTGATAAGGAAACGGGTTTTAATCTTGATTTTGAATTGCCTTTTACTTATAAATTTTGGACAACGACTAATTCAATACTTTTCTTTCTGGAGAAAGTTGAAGATCCTTCGGCAGAGTTTTTAGACTCAAAACCTTATTTGTATTATTATTCCAATAATGAGTTTAAGCTTCCAAAAGACTACACTTTTGTTTTAAGTTTTTGGGGATTAACCAAACAGAAGAAAGGTGTTTTTGAAAGAAGTCCCAGGTTTGTTGTAGATATGGCACTTTCCAAAACATTTTTTAAAAAATGGAATTGTACTTTAAGCTGTAATAATGTATTTAAAAATGTAACCGAAACAGAAGAATTTACAATTAATGATACCAGCTCGAAAGCAAGATATGTGGTAGATGCTCATGAAATTTCGATCTCGGTTAAGTATTCTTTTGGGAAAATTAAAAATACTGAATTCAAGGAAAAAAGTGTAGATGAGAATTCAGATAGAATTCGATAAAATGAAAAATTCCAAAATTAAAATCCCAAATTCAACTGAAGTTTGAAATTTGGGATTTTAAAAATTTTAAAAATTGATATCGATTATCCTTCGTCTTCCTCAACAATTTTTAGAGGAGAATCATCGGGAAGTTCTTCATCGTCATCGGTTGAATGCAATTCGAAGAAACTAAAAAACGAACCGCCGTAACTTTTCTGAAATGAAAAATTACTTAAATGGTCCATTTTGGTGTATTTAGAATGTTCAATAATCATCATGCCGTCTTCTGAAAGTAATTCTTTTTCAAAAACCGTAAGAACAATTTTCTCAAAAGCATTCTGATCCAGTCCATAAGGCGGATCGGCAAAAATAATATCGTAAGATGTTTTACAGTTTTCCAGAAATTTATAGACATCACTTTTAGTGGCCGCAATGTCGAAATCATATTCTGATGAGACTTGTTTGATGAATTTTACGCACCCAAAATCGCCGTCTACAGAAGTGATTGGAGCACTTCCGCGTGAAGCGAATTCATAGCTGATGTTTCCGGTTCCCGAAAATAAATCTAAAACCTTTAAGCCGTCAAAACTAAAATGATTATTCAAAACATTAAACAATGCTTCTTTACTCATATCAGTCGTAGGTCTTACAGGAAGGTTTTTTGGTGGGAATATCCTACGCCCTTTGTATTTTCCTGAAATGATTCTCATGATTGAAATAAGATATAATGTTTTTGATTTTGAGCAGTTGTGTAATTATTTTTTTCTTTTAAAGTACTTACGTCCAGAAAAGAAACATTACGTATGTATTTGTAAGCTATTGCGTAAAACGGATCATTTTGGTTAATGGTGCCCAGTAATTCCAAATGAAAGATCTCCGGATTTAGATTTAGTTGTTCTGCGGTGAAAAGCAGGTAATAAACAAAATCTTCGGGAGTTTGATATTCAAAAGAATTGAACAACAATAGTTTTTGATTTTGTACAACGATAATCTCAAAACGCTCCGGGCTAAAATTAACCACCATTTTTTTCTCGTCGTTGTTTTTTGAACCTTCCAGAATTTTTTCGACCAAAATGCTGTTTACGTGTTTGTAATCGAACGAGCCTACATTATCAATTAAAAAGTTGTTGATGTTGATGTAAGGAATGTAAACCGAATGCATTTCATAATTTGATATTTGATCGAAAGTAAAAAAATCAGTATCAAATACTTTTGTAGTGTACTGCAGATAACTTCCTAAATAATCTTCATCAAACAATGGAGTTGGTACAAAAGTCGAAAGGTTATTGTTGTGTATGACTAAAATATCATCATACGTTTCCTTTAATTCAGGATAATTCTTAAAAGCCGAAGCGTATAAATCTTCAATTTTATTTTGTTTTTGAGAAGTATCAAACTGAACTTCATCAAACGCTGTAATCGTATTATTTAGGGTATCAAAACAACAAAATGAAAATCCGTTCAGGGAAACCTGAATAGAAAGTTTTTTGTAATTTTTTGATGTGATATTTGTATTGTGTAATGACATAGTTGATTTACAATTCGTTACCTGTTTTGTTTCAAGAAAGAATTTAAGGCGAGCACAAACTTACAAAATTAAAAAGGAACAATTATAATTGCAATTTTAAAAAACAATATTACAAGAAGGTTAGCGAAGCATTATCGTTGCGTTATTTTTTTTAACCATATAAGTTATGTATGTAATTTAAGCCTGCAGTGCAAATTATACAATTTAAAAAAATTAAAATACCATCAATAAAACTAAAATAACTTATATCACTTATATGGTTTTAAATTATTGACATTGCCATTTAAAAAGCCGAACTTTGTATTTCAAATTTACCTTATGAATTCAGCATTGTTTTACGGCATTTTACAAAA
This sequence comes from Flavobacterium johnsoniae, assembly GCF_001879205.1. Taxonomy (GTDB): domain Bacteria; phylum Bacteroidota; class Bacteroidia; order Flavobacteriales; family Flavobacteriaceae; genus Flavobacterium; species Flavobacterium johnsoniae_A. The sequence continues at coordinate 273,640 of NZ_MLFK01000011.1, read as the reverse complement.
AAGATTTCCTTTTGCGCCTACTTACAAACAGGATATTTTTTTTCAAAAAATTGCCATTTTTTTAACCGAACCGGCAAACGATACCATTTTTGTTCTGAAAGGATATGCAGGAACCGGAAAAACAACAGTGATTTCGACTATTGTAAATAATCTGGGAGATATTAATAAAAAGTTTGTTTTGCTGGCTCCAACCGGACGCGCAGCAAAGGTAATTGCTAATTATTCGAACACACCTGCTTTTACTATTCATAAAAAAATATATTTTCCTAAAAAATCATCAGGCGGGGGAGTAGCTTTTACCAAGCAGGTCAACAAACATAAAAACACCATTTTTATAGTCGATGAGGCCTCGATGATTTCAGACAGTACTCTCGACAGCGGTTCGCTTTTGGATGATTTGATTAATTATGTTTATTCCGGAAGCAATTGTAAGATGATTCTTCTTGGAGATACAGCACAGTTACCGCCGGTAAATTTAGATATTAGTCCGGCTTTAGATATTCAGACTCTGGGTGTTCATTATGATAAAGAAATCGAACATATCGAGCTCGATGAAGTAATGCGTCAGGAAGAAAGTTCCGGGATTTTATTTAATGCAACCGAATTGCGTGAATTACTCAAAGAAAGTTTTATTACTGAGTTTAAATTCAATGTCAAAAAATTTAAAGACATTGTTCGTTTAACCGATGGTTATGATATTCAGGATGCTATAAATACAGCTTACAGCAATTATAGTATTGAAGATACCGCTTTTATCGTTCGTTCGAATAAAAGGGCAAATCAATACAATGAACAAATCAGAACCCGGATTTTGTTTAAAGAAAGTGAACTTTCGGTTGGCGATTTTTTGATGGTGGTCAAGAATAATTATTTCTGGCTCAAAGAAACAGATGAAGCCGGATTTATTGCCAACGGAGATATAATCGAGGTTTTAGAATTATTTGGAATCAGGGAATTATATGGATTTACTTTTGCTAAAGTAAAAATCAGAATGGTCGATTATCCGGACCAAAAACCTTTTGAAACGGTATTGATTTTAGATACAATTAAAAGTGAATCTCCGTCTTTGACGTACGAAGAATCAAATCGTTTGTACGAAGAAGTAATGAAGGATTATGAAGACGAAAGTACAAAATACAAGAAATTCCAGAAAGTAAAAGAAAACGAATATTTTAATGGTCTTCAGGTGAAATTTTCTTATGCCATAACCTGTCATAAATCGCAGGGAGGGCAGTGGAACACTGTTTTTATCGAACAACCATATTTGCCAAACGGAATCGATCGTGATTACATTAGATGGCTTTATACCGCTATGACGCGTGCTAAAAATAAATTATATTTGATAGGATTTAAAGACGAGAGTTTTGAGGAATAAAGGTTTGCCACGAATTAGACTAATTTTTAGAGCTTAAAAATAATTAGTGAAATTCATGGCAGAAAAGAACTTTAGCAAATGACAACACTAAACGATTTACATTCGATTTCATCAGCGTTTTCGAATACAGATAAAATGCCGGTTCTTTTTCTGGGACATGGCAGCCCCATGAATGCCATTGAAGAAAATCAGTTTGTAGCGGGTTTTCGAAATCTGGCTAAAACATTGCCACAGCCCAATGCAATTTTATGTGTTTCGGCGCACTGGTTCACAAAAGGAACAAAAGTAACTTCTATGGAAATGCCCAGAACAATTCACGATTTTGGAGGATTTCCACAGGCACTTTTTGATGTGCAGTATCCCGCAAAAGGAAGTCCGGAACTGGCTTTAGAAACTAAAAGAATCTTAGATCCGGTACAGATCGATTTAGACGAACACTGGGGGCTGGATCATGGCGCGTGGAGTGTGATCAAGCATTTATATCCGGAAGCAGACGTGCCGGTAATTCAGTTAAGTATTGATTATACAAAATCCGGGCAATATCATTTTGAGCTGGCTCAGAAATTACAATCCCTTCGTCATAAAGGCGTTTTAATTATCGGAAGCGGTAATATTGTTCACAATCTTCGTTTGGTTGATTTCAGGAATTTTGACAAAGATAATTATGGTTACGATTGGGCAATTGAAGCCAGAGAAACTGTAAATAATTATCTGTTGGACGGAAATTTCCAGCCTTTAATTGATTTCGAAAAAATGAATAAAGCAGTGCAGCTGGCAGTTCCAACCCCGGAACATTACCTGCCTTTATTATATACTTTAGGATTAAAAGGAAAATCAGAAGAGGTGAGTTTGTTTAATGACAAGCTTTTGGCTGGTTCTTTAAGTATGACTTCAGTCAAAATTATGTAGAAGTTTAACCGCAAAGCACGCAAAGGTTTTTATTATGGATTACCCTTATTAAACGCCAAGTTCGCAAAGCTATATTGATAGAGCTTTGCGAACTTTGTGTTTTTATAAAACTATTTAATTTAAAATCTTTGCGTGATTTGCAATTAAATGCAAAAAGAATTATTTTTCTAAGTTATAAGCATATAAATATCCATCAGCACTTCCAAAATAAATGGTATTGCTGCTTATAAACGGCGAAGAGAGAATAGATCCTAATCTGTAAAATTGATCCATTACTTTTTTGTTGTTATCGTAAATTGATAAATCTTCATTTTGAGCAGTGTACCCAAAATCCAAAAGGTCATTTTTTAAAGTAGAAGCTGCAAATTGTTTCCGGTTTTCGGTACTTACAGAGTTAAATTCTTTTCCGTTAGAAAGTAGGTTTAAAGCAAAGAAATTCCCTGTGAAATCTCCAAAATAAACCGTATTTCCTGCAATTGCGGGAGATGAATAAACATAACCGTTTGTTTTAAGTCGGTATTTTTCTTTTCCGGTTTTTAAATCTAAAGCCAGTAACGCATAAGTATCCGAAGTTCCTACATAAATTGTATTGTCCTTAATTACAGCCGAACTTAAAATCCAGGAATTTTCGGCATCGTATTTCCAGTTTAATTTTCCTGTTTCAGCATCAAGCGAAAAAAAATGCGGATCACGTGCTCCAAAAAGTACTTTTCCGTCAGCAACAGCAACAGTAGATTGAATTCCTTTAAAACCCATTTGTGTTCCGGTTGCAAACTGCCAGATTTCTTTTCCATTTTCGACATTCAGGGCATATAAAACAGCGTCCCATCCTCCAATATAGATTTTGTTTTGATCAATTACCGGAGTTCCATGAACAGGTCCATTGGTTTTAAATTTCCAGATTTCTTTTCCTATTTTAGCATCAACAGCATAAATATTTCCGTCACTGCTTCCAAATAAAACTAAATTCGTTTTCCCGTTTTGATATACAATTGGAGACGATAAATAAAAATCCCATAAATCCTCCATATATTCTGTTTCAGGTTTCATTCCCCATAATCCAATTTCGCCCAGCCAGTGTTCGCCTCCGGTTTTAAACTTCCAGATTTCTTTTCCGGTCTGGATATTTACAGCGTAATAATAACCATCAAAACTGCCAAAATAAATGGTTTTTTCTGATATGCTTGGCGAACTGTGAATAGCGCCATTGGTTTTAAATTTCCATTTCTCATTTCCTGTTTTCTCATCAACGGCATAAAGAAAACCATCTTCGCTGCCAATGTAAACAATTCCGTTTTGAGCAATTGGAGAGGAGAAGATTCTGCCTTCGGTTTTAAATTTCCATTTTAAACTGGCAAGAGGCTGATATCCTTTTCCGTTAAAAATTTGATTGGAAAAAGCATTAAGCGTTTTGTTATTTTGGCTTAAAGCCGAATTGCTAAAAAATAAATTCACTAAAAGAAGCAGCACGATCAACAGTTTTCTCATGATTTTTTTTCTCATAAATATAATATCTTTTTTAAGACACTGCCAATCAGTTTTGTAACGATCTGTTTCAATTATGTTTTTTATCTAAGTTTTGAATACTTACATTTGTTTTGCTTAAAATTAATTTAAAATGAAAATAATAGCGGTAATTCCGGCAAGATATGCTTCAACACGTTTTCCTGCAAAGCTTATGCAGGATTTGGGAGGCAAAACAGTAATTCTACGAACGTATGAAGCGGCGGTTTCGACAAACTTATTCGACGTTGTTTTTGTAGTAACCGATTCAGATTTGATTTTTGACGAGATTGTTTCTAATGGAGGAAAAGCCATAATGAGTATCAAAGAACACGAATCTGGAAGCGACCGAATTGCCGAGGCTGTTGCCAATCTTGATGTAGATATAGTGGTGAATGTGCAAGGAGATGAGCCTTTTACAGAAGCCGGGCCTTTAGAACAGGTTTTATCTGTTTTTAAAAATGATGAAGAAAAGAAAATTGATTTAGCCTCTTTAATGCGTGAAATCACCAATGAAGACGAAATCAACAATCCGAATAATGTAAAAGTTGTAGTTGATCAATCGCAGTTTGCGTTGTATTTTTCAAGATCTGTAATTCCGTATCCGAGAGATAAAGAGGCTGGTGTTCGTTATTTTCAGCATATCGGAATTTACGCTTTTAGAAAACAGGCATTATTAGATTTTTACAGCCTTCCTATGAAATCTTTAGAAGCTTCTGAGAAACTGGAGCAGTTAAGATATTTAGAGTTCGGAAAACGCATTAAAATGGTTGAAACAACACATGTTGGAATTGGAATTGATACGGCTGAAGATTTAGAAAAGGCTCGTGCAATGTTGAGAGATATTTAATTACTCGTAGTTTGAACGGATTCGCTTTCGCAAAGACGCTGATTTAAACGGATTTTTTTTGTTTGTTTTTGTCAGGCTGAGCGAAGTCGAAGCCCTCAAAGTAAATAAACGCAATCTTGTCACCCGAGGAACGGAGAGATCTCTGTGAGTAACGCTGCAAATATTGCATAAAGAACTTTGTCAAAGTTTAAAACTTTGACAAAGTTGACAAAGGGTAAAAAATAAAAAAGCTCCAATTTGGAGCTTTTTTTGTATCTAAAACATTCTAAATTACTGATATAAATTTGGAAATTTAGAAGGATTAACTTCGTTCATCATGCTGTATACTTTCTCGAAAATATCTTCGGCAGAAGGTTTAGAGAAATAATCACCATCCGTTCCGTAAGCTGGTCTGTGCGCTTTTGCAGCAAGAGTCTGCGGTTTGCTGTCAAGATATTTGTAAGCATCCTGTTCTTCCAGAATTTGTTGTAAAATGAAAGCAGAAGCCCCGCCCGGAACATCTTCGTCTATTACTAAAAGACGATTTGTTTTGGCGATACTTTTTACAATGTCTTTATTTACATCAAATGGAAGTAAAGATTGAATGTCAATAACTTCACAGTCAATTCCTAAAACTAATAACTCCTCAGCGGCTTGCTGCACCAGTCTTAAAGTAGATCCATAAGAAACTAAAGTGATATCAGCACCTTCTTTTAGGGTTTCAACAACACCAATCGGCGTTTTGAACTCACCAAAATTAAGGGGAGTTTTTTCTTTTAAACGGTAACCGTTTAGACATTCGATTACCAATGCCGGCTCGTCACATTCCAGCAGCGTATTATAAAATCCTGCAGCTTGTGTCATATCCCTCGGAACCAAAACGTGGATACCGCGAATGGCATTTATAATCATTCCCATTGGAGAACCAGAATGCCAGATACCTTCTAAACGGTGTCCACGTGTTCTGATAATTAATGGTGCTTTTTGTTTTCCAACAGTTCTGTATTGCAATGTAGCCAAATCATCACTCATGATTTGAATTGCATATAATAAATAATCAAGATATTGGATTTCGGCGATTGGACGTAAACCTCTCAATGCCATCCCAATTCCCTGACCAATAATGGTAGCTTCACGAATTCCGACATCGGCAACACGAAGTTCTCCATATTTTTCCTGCATGCCTTCTAAACCTTGGTTTACGTCACCAATGTTTCCAACATCTTCCCCAAAAATTAAGGTTTCCGGATATTTGCTAAATAAAGCATCAAAGTTGTCACGCAAAATCATTCTTCCGTCTAAGTCCGGTTTAGCATTTTCAGCATATTCCGGAAGCACTTTTTTAACTGAAAATACATTTTGATCCGATTCTGAATGTAAATTACTGCTGAATTTTTCTTGAGTAATTTCTATAAAGTTTGTGATCCAGTTTGATAAAATGACCTTACTGTTTGGAACCTCAATAAAGCGTAAAATCTTTCTTGCGATTGCCAGCATTTCCTTTTTTAAAGGCGATTTTATAGCACTTAATTCTGTAATGTATTTTCTGATTCTTTCTTTATGGTTAATACTTGCTTCAGCAATCTGCTCCAATAAATTCAACAAATTTTGCTGATCTTCAATTATTGGATTAATGAAAGAATTCCATGCTTCTTTTTTAGCTTCAAGAACTTCTTTTTTCAATTCAAAATCAAGTTCTGCTAATTCTTCAGGCGAAGCAATATTGATTGCAATCATCCATAAACGCATCTGGCGGATACAGTCAAAATCCCTCTCCCAAGCGAGTCTTTCTGCACTTTTATAGCGTTCGTGTGAGCCAGAAGTAGAGTGGCCTTGCGGTTGTGTTAATTCGTTTACGTGAATTAAAACCGGAATATGCTCTTCGCGCGCAATGGCACCGGCTCTTTCGTAAGTAGAAACCAGTTCGGCATAATCCCATCCTTTTACCCTAAAGATTTCATATCCTTTTGAGTCTTCATCACGCTGATATCCTTTTAAGATTTCAGAGATATTTTCTTTTGTAGTCTGGTGTTTAGCATGAACCGAAATTCCGTATTCATCATCCCAAACGCTCATTACCATCGGAACCTGTAAAACTCCTGCCGCATTGATGGTTTCAAAAAATAAACCTTCAGAGGTGCTTGCGTTTCCAATTGTTCCCCAAGCCACTTCGTTTCCGTTTACAGAGAATTTGTCTTTGATTGTAATATCGTCAACATTTCTGTAAATTTTAGAAGCCTGAGCCAATCCCAATAATCTTGGCATTTGCCCTGCTGTAGGTGATATATCTGAACTTGAATTTTTTTGTTTTGTTAGGTCTTTCCAGGATCCGTCTTCGTTTAAACTGTGTGTAACAAAGTGTCCGCCCATTTGTCTTCCGGCCGACATCGGATCGTATTCTAAATCAGTATGACCGTATAGACCTGCAAAAAATTGTTTTGCTGTTAGTTCGCCAATCGCCATCATAAAAGTTTGATCGCGATAGTAGCCAGAGCGGAAATCCCCATTTTTAAAAGCTTTTGCCATTGCAAGCTGTGGTACTTCTTTTCCATCACCAAAAATTCCAAATTTGGCTTTTCCTGTCAATACTTCTTTACGACCTAAAAGGCTACATTCACGGCTGGTAACTGCAATTCTGTAGTCGTTCAATACCTCAGTTTTGAAATCTTCAAATGTTAACGTAGTATTGCTTTTTTCTGTTATCATAATCTGTGGGGTCATGTTGAGTCTGCGAAATTACTTAAAAACAATCAATAATCATAATTCTTTAAAATAAATATAATTTAATTATTTGTATTTAAAATCAAAAAACTACGTAGTTTGTTTATGTTATTTTTATTGTTTTTGTTCTTTTTCTGATAATAATTTATGTTTTTGATTAAAATTTATTCAATTAAAACCATTTTCTAGTAAAAAGAGTGACTAATGTTTTTGGAGCAAAAGTGACAACAAATCTAATTTTTTCACTGTATTTATTTTGAGAAATTTCCCATCCATTATTGGAATAGACCGGAAAATAAAGTTCAAAATAATCCGGAACTAAGTTTAAACGTATTCCACTGTCGTATCCGAAGTACTCTTTTTGATGTTTATTTTTTACAAGACCAACGTCGCCATAAACTTCAATCCAGTTCCATAAAGCATAACTCACATTTAAAGTTGTCATCCACTGGTTAGCAAATGCCGGGTTTAGTTTAGATTTAAAACCACCCTCGGCTATTACATACTGCTGACTAAAAAACCCGGTGGTTTCTGATCTTCCAAAAATATTGTAATCAAATAAATAATCAGTAGGCTTGTCTAAACCAAAACTAAAATAGTCGGAGTTTGTTGTGTTATATAAGAAGCTTCCGGCAAATAATCTCAAATTTATTTTGCGATTGTTTTCAAACAATCTTCGGTATTCAATTTCTCCGGAAATTTTCCCAAAACCACTGGAAAACTGGACATCTGTCATAAAATTAAAATGATCAACCAGCTCGGTTTTAGTGTTTACGTACCGCGCATTGAAAATCGAATAATTAGGTTTGGAATTATCCGTAATAAATTGACTTGCTTCTCGATTTACGATTACCTGACGAAATAAGATAAGCTGTTTTCTATTGTCTCTAAAGTTCTCTTCACGAATTCGAAACTGAACCATTGGATTCAATCTTAGATAAGTGGCATCTGGCGCATAATGAAAATAGTTCTGGCTTAGAGAATATCGTACATTATACAAAGTGCTGTTTCGATAGTACTGACTCCAAGAAAAAGCAGACGATCCTGATAATGTTCCGGCCTTTAAAGAGTAGGCGGGATTAATGTCAAAAATAAAAGGTTTGTCTAGTATCGTTTTATTGTGAAAACGAACTCCAGGTGTAAATCCGTCATAATAATTGTAAGTAAGCGTCGGAATGTATAAGATCTGGTTGTAATAGGGATCTTCTAAATCTTTTGCAAAATTAAATTTTATAGGTCTATTTGTGATCACCAGACTTTTTAATGATTTCCAGTTGTTTCTTTGATTGAATTCAGGAACTTCATTGTCATAATTGATAACCAGTTTGTCAGCATTTTTGCGATCAAACTGATAAACAGAATCGGCTTTTTTGGGTTCAATCCATTCTTTAAAAACGATTTCATTTTTCTTTAAGCCATATACCGGAATTGGAGCATAAATATCTGTTTTGTTTTTTATCGAAAATTTTACACTGTCTGCAGTTCTTGATACGTTTGTAAATTTATAGTCAATAATTTCCCGCGAATCGATTATGGTGTTAAAGAACCAGTCTAATTTTTTCGGACTTTTCTCAATCAGAATTTTTTCGAAATCAAAACGATTTGTCTGCTGTACCTTATTTAAATTATAAAATTCCTGAACACTCTCGGGAACAATATTATGATTTAAGTAATCGTCTAAATAACTCAAACTTAAACCTGCGCGGTATTTGCTTGCAATTTGTTCGTTAAACTTTATCAGCGTATTTTTTGGATCCCCAAGAGGCTGATCCAGGTTTTTACGTGCCATCAGCATATAATAATAGCTGTATTGCTCGTTAAAAGTCAGGTTGGTAATGTTGTAGCTTTTAAAGAGTTTCATTTTAGAAAGTCTTCCCAGCATTTTTTCGTCCAGATGATTTTCTTCCATATATTTCATCATGGCATAAATCTGGATTCCATCGTAAACCCAGTTATCTTTTCGCGGATCAAGACGGAGTGAATTTTTTAAATAATTGTTTAAATAAGTTTTGAAGAAGGTAATCTCAAACATAAACTCATCAGAAAACGGACTTATAAATGCCGGAAGCTGATTTAAACCATAAAATGGATTTCGCTCATAATCTGCCTGAGAAACAGTAATCTTTTCATGCGGGTATTTGCCCAGAAATTCATTTGCAAAGGCAGCAACTCTGTTGATTACGATTGCTTTTTGAATTTCGGTAATCTTCTTGTTTTTTAAATCCGAAAGTACTTCAATCGTTCCGTTATTATAACTTCTAAAATTATTTTGTTTTTCAATAAACATATTGAAATCAGTTCTGTTGTTTCCTGAAAATAAATAAGTGCTGTATGCTGTATTAGAAACGTCTTTTGAAACCGAATTTAAATCGGTTGTAATCGTATAATCGTTTGGAATTTTTATTTCAACTTCATAACTCGTAACCGCATTGGCAATATCATCAAGGTTGAAATTGTTGTATCTTGTAAAGCGGTGGTTTTCAAAACGCGCCGGACTCAAAAACCAGTTCTTTAAATTCATTCCGTTTGGGTCAAATCCATAATGCGTGAATTTACTGCTCGGAATTTTTGAAATATAAGTGATATGAAGATCAATCTGTTCTCCCGGACGCAGCTTTTTATTTAGCCTTACAACAATAAAATCAGGATTTTTGTCTGTTCTTTCCCATTCAAGTGCCATAGCGTTTGAATCGGTCAGGTTTAAAATGGTGGTATTTCCTCTTTCCGCAGCTTTTGCTAAATGAAAACCGCGATAAAATTCATCTGAAAAGCGTTTTGCTAATGGAGTATTTTTATCTGAAAAGGCATTATTCCAGTCATTCAGAACAATCGAAACCAATGTATCGTTAGAAGTATTAAAATAAGTAATATCCTGTTTTACATTCAGTGTTTTAAGTTCAAGATTGACCGCCACTTCCATCTTAGACTGATGTTGTGCATATTGTTTTATAGAAGTAAATAAAACAAAAAGGAGGATTATAATTTTATATAATGATTTCAAAAATTGGCTTAAAATTATAGATATACCTTAAATTACGTGCATAAAGTTGTTTTGGTTTTATGTAAAAATAGCATAAAAAAAGCTGTTTTAAAAAACAGCTTTCATTTTTTGTGATAATATAGAACTCAAACTTTAGAAGTTTGGACTCAAATCGTATTTCTTGTAGAATTTATCCAGAACGTCAACTACTTCATCTTCAGTATCAACGATCTTAAATAAGTTTAAATCTTCCGGACTTACAGTGTGCATTTTTTCCACTAAAACTGTTTTTACCCATTCGATCAAACCAGACCAGAATTCAACACCTACTAAGATAATTGGGAATTTTCCAATTTTTTTAGTCTGAATTAAGGTGATTGCTTCAAACATTTCATCCAAAGTTCCAAAACCTCCAGGCATAACCACAAAACCTTGCGAATATTTTACGAACATAACTTTTCTCACAAAGAAATAATCGAAATTCAGGTTTTTATCATGGTCAATATAAGGGTTAAAGTGCTGTTCAAAAGGTAGTTCGATATTTAACCCAACTGAGGTTCCGCCTCCTAAATGCGCACCTTTATTTCCAGCTTCCATGATTCCGGGACCACCTCCTGTGATTACTCCGTAACCTGCTTTACTGATTTTATACGCAATTTTTTCAGCCAATAAATAGTACTTATCGTCCGGCTTTGTTCTCGCTGATCCAAAAATTGATACGCACGGACCAATACGTCCCATGCTTTCGTAACCGTTTACAAATTCGGCCATGATTTTAAAAATCGCCCAGCTGTCGTTTGTTCTAATTTCATTCCACGTTTTTTGTTTCAAACGGTCCTGAATTACTTTGTCCTCATCATTATCAAAATCTTCTAATCTCATTTTAGGTATTTTAATTATTTATATTTTTATTTCTAGCTTTGTCTTTCATTGTGGTCAAAGTTGTCATCCTGAGCGTAGTCGAAAGAGAAGGAGTTGTTTACTTCGTTAGTTCGCTATCGCTTGTGTCCTGATGTCCACTATAATTCCCAATAAACAAAAAACTCCGGCTAAAAAGCCTTGTTTTCTAAGTCGGGAGATGCCGCTCCATCAGGGCTAGTACATCATTTTTCAATTGAAACAATCGTTTTTGCCCATAAAAAATTGCCAAAATCAAAAATTTGACAAAAAGGGCGTACTAAATTACTGCTTTTTTCGAGAATTGTCACAAGAATGTCTATTTATTAATTTAAATGTAACATTTCTTGGGTGTTGACTTTGGTTGTGGATTCATTATCAGGAGATTGGTGTGTTGAATATTGGCTTTACTATTTTAACCACACTCAGCATATCAATTTTAATTCTTTTTTGAATTGTGTAATCACATTTTGTTCCAATAAACAAAGGATGAAAAAAACGTGTAGACTAAATTTGAACGTAGACCTTTGTCAAAGTTTCAAATTTTGACAAAGGCCTCGCTGCTTAAGATTTTTTTAGTAAAGATTTTAAGCTTCCAATTCTTTTTTCAAGAATTTAGCCGTATAGCTTTTTTTGTTTTTTGCTACTTCTTCCGGAGTTCCTTTGGCGATCAATTGTCCGCCGCCTTTTCCGCCTTCAGGACCAATGTCTATTATGTAATCGGCAAGTTTGATAACGTCCATGTTGTGTTCAATAACCAGAATTGTATTTCCTTTATCAACCAGTTTATTGATAACATCCATTAGAACTCTAATGTCTTCAAAATGCAGTCCGGTAGTAGGTTCGTCCAGAATGTAAAATGTATTTCCGGTATCTTTTTTAGACAATTCTCCGGCTAGTTTGATACGTTGCGCTTCACCACCGGAAAGCGTTGTACTTTGCTGTCCAAGTGTAATATATCCTAAACCAACATCCTGAATTGTTTTTACTTTACGGTAAATTTTTGGAATGTTTTCAAAGAACGGAACCGCTTCATCAACCGTCATATCCAGAACATCCGAAATAGATTTTCCTTTGTATCGAATCTCTAGTGTTTCTCTGTTGAAACGTTTTCCCTGACAGGTTTCACATTCTACGTAAACATCCGGTAAAAAGTTCATTTCTATCGTTCTTACACCAGAACCTTCACAGGTTTCGCAGCGTCCGCCTTTTACGTTAAAGCTGAAACGACCCGCTTTGTAACCGCGAATCATACTTTCAGAAGTCATCGTAAACAAGTTTCTGATTTCTGTAAAAACTTCGGTATAAGTTGCCGGGTTTGAACGCGGTGTTCTTCCAATCGGACTTTGATCAATATCAATTACTTTGTCAATATGTTCTAAACCTTCAATCTTTTTATAAGGCTGCGGTTTTTTTACGCCGTTAAAATAATAAGCATTCAAAATAGGGTAGAGCGTTTCGTTAATCAAAGTCGATTTTCCGCTTCCTGAAACTCCTGTAACGCATATTAATTGACCTAAGGGTATTTCGATAGAAACATTTTTGAGGTTATTTCCTGTAGCACCGGTTAGTTTTAAAAACTTTCCGTTTCCTTTTCTTCGCTCTTTCGGAATCTCGAGCTTCATTTTACCGTTCAGATATTGAGCAGTAATAGTATTAGATTTTAGAGTTTCTGCCGGAGTGCCAATACTGATGATTTCTCCTCCGTATTTTCCTGCTTTTGGTCCAATATCAATTACATAGTCTGCTGTTTCGATCATGTCTTTATCATGTTCTACCACAATAACCGAGTTCCCGATATCACGTAACTGCTCCAGAGATTTAATTAGTTTTTCATTGTCTCTTTGGTGTAAACCAATACTTGGCTCATCCAGAATATATAAAACACCAACCAGTTGCGAACCAATTTGTGTTGCTAAACGGATACGCTGTGCTTCTCCGCCCGAAAGTGATTTTGAACTTCGGCTTAAAGCCAGATAATTCAAACCAACATTCATCAGGAAGTTCAAACGATCTTTGATTTCTTTAACCACTTCAGAAGCAATTAAAAGCTGTTTTTCAGATAAATGAGTGTTCAGATCCTGAAACCATGCGGTTAGGTCAGAGATATCCATATCACATAATTCTGTGATATTCTTTCTGTTTACTCTAAAAAACTGTGCTTCTTTTTTTAAACGAGAACCTTCGCAAACAGGGCAGTTAATTTTGTCCATGAAATCTTTTGCCCAGCGTTTTATGCTTGTGGTTGCGCTTTCGTCGTATTGGTTTTTGATGAAATTAGAAATTCCTTCAAAATCAATTTTGTAATCTCTGGTAACGCCCAGATCTTTTGAACTAACAGTAAATTTATCTTTTCCGCCATGTAGAATCATGTTCATGGCTTCTTCCGGAATTTTTTCAATTGGATCTGTAATCTTAAATCCGAATTTTTCTCCTATGGTTTCTAACTGCTTAAAAATCCAGGATGATTTATATTCGCCAAGCGGAGCAAATCCACCCGCTTTAATTGATAATTTCGGATTTGGAATTATCTTTTTAACGTTGATTTCGTGAACTGTTCCCAATCCGTTACAATGCGGGCAAGCTCCTTTTGGAGAGTTGAAAGAAAATAAATTCGGCTCCGGATTCTGGTATGAAATTCCGGTTGTAGGGCACATTAAATTTCGGCTGAAATAACGTACTTCATTGGTATCCTGATCTAAAATCATTAATACATTTTCACCATGATGCATGGCTGTATTGATACTTTCAGCCAGTCTTTTTTGATTATCTTCTGTATCTTCAATCAGCATTCTGTCAACGACAATTTCAATATCGTGGGTTTTATAACGATCCAGTTTCATTCCTGCCACTAAATCCTGAACTTCACCATTTACACGGACTTTCAAAAATCCTTGTTTGGTAATCTGCTGGAACAATTCGGCATAATGACCTTTTCGGGTTCTAATAATCGGCGCCAGAATATTGATTCGTTTTCCGTTAAAATCCTGAATAATCAAATCTTTGATTTGTTCATCAGAATACGAAACCATTTTTTCGCCTGTGTTGTAACTGTAAGCGTCTGCGCCACGAGCGTATAAAAGTCGCAGGAAATCATATATTTCAGTAATCGTTCCTACGGTCGAACGCGGACTTTTACTGGTTGTTTTTTGTTCAATCGCAATAACGGGAGAAAGTCCGTCGATCTTATCTACATCCGGGCGTTCTAATCCGCCAAGGAATTGTCTGGCATAGGCCGAAAAAGTTTCGACATAGCGACGCTGTCCTTCGGCATAAATCGTATCAAAAGCCAAAGAGGATTTTCCCGAACCAGATAAACCGGTAATAACCACCAGTTTTTCACGCGGAATAGAAATGTCGATATTTTTTAGATTATGAACTCTTGCACCAAGAACTTCAATAGTATTGTCTTTTTCTAACATAATTTTGAGCAAAACGCAAAGTTACCACTTTGATTTGTTCTTTTTGTGCTCGATAGCAAAACTTTATGTTACAAATAGTAACAAAATGAAATCGTTATTAACGCTTTACTTGTTGTGAAATAGTGAATAAGGTTATTCAATCGTCATAGCACGAAGCTTTGTTCGATAAGCTTCAAGTGCGATAGATTTTGAGATGATTCCAAAATATTTTTCATTTCGCAGAACAGGAAGAAAAGCTGATTTTGATCTTTCAAATTTAGTCATTACAATTTCCATGCTGTCATTAGATGAAATTGTGGCAGCAGGGGTTTTCATTACATCTTTAATCAAAGTATATTTTACGCGGTAAGCATTGAAGATAATTTCGCGGATATCATTGAAATGTACGATACCAACAAGATCTCTTTCGTTGTCTACAACAGCAAAAACGACCTGATTAGAATGGGAGATAAGATCCACCAATTTACTTAAATGATCTTCCGGGGAAACCGTTAAATAATCCGTTTGAATAATAGTATCGATGTCAAGTGTAGATAAAATATTCGAATCTTTATTGCTGGTAAAAGCGTGTCCTTTTTTTGCCAGATTTTTTACGTCAAGCGAATATTTTTCAAAACGTTTTGAAATGGCAAAGCTTATTGAAGACACAATCATAAGCGGAATCATCAAGCCGTAACCTCCTGTAATTTCTGCAATAAGGAAAATTGCGGTAAGAGGGGCATGAAATAGACCACTCAAAATTCCGGCCATTCCAACCATTGTAAAATTACTAATTGGCAATTTGGATAGCCCAATGAGTGTAATGAATTTTGAAAAAAAATAGCCTAAATAAGATCCTAAAAATAGAGAAGGAGCGAAGTTACCACCATTTCCGCCACTTCCTATTGTAAGTCCGGATGCGAATACTTTTACCATCATGGTGCAGCCAACAAACAAAAGCAAAACCCAATGATTGTTTCTCCAGCTGGCAAACAATGTATTGTCTAATAATTGTCCCGGATCACTTTCAGACAAAGTTTTGATGCTTTCGTAACCTTCCCCAAAAAGTGTGGGGAAAATAAAAATAAGCAATGCTAAAAGAGAAGAACCAATCAGGGCTTTTTTATACGGTCCCATTTTTAGTTCTGAGAAATAATGCTCAACTTTCTGAAAGTTTCGTGCGTAATAAACCGCAATAAATCCGGTTAACAAGCCCAAAATAACATAGAAAGGAATGTTGTGATAATCGAATGTTTCTTGTTTTTTAAACGATAAAAGGATGCTTTCGTCTAATACAATTGCCGAAACCAAGGCGCCTGTTGCGGCAGAAATCATAATAGGTGTGAAGGCAGAAATACTAACATCAACCAGTAAAACTTCAATCGCAAAAAGAACTCCGGCAATAGGGGCGTTAAAGGCAGCGGCAATCCCGGCCGCAACCCCGCAGCCAATAAGCAGAGTCCTGTCTTTATACGTCAGTTTGTAATTTTGGGCATAATTGGAGCCAAAAGCGGCACCTGTAATTACGATAGGGCTTTCCAGACCTGCAGACCCTCCTAAACCAACTGTTAAGGAGCTGGTTATAATCTGGGCATACATTTGCTTTTTCGGAATTATACTTGCTTTTTTAGCAACGGCATACAATATTTGAGAGGTTCCTTTTTGAATGGTTCCGTTTAAAACTTTGTTGACAACCAAAACCGTCAGCAAAATACCAATAATAGGCAGGATACTGTTAATAAAACCTAATTTTAAAATACCGCTGATGTAAGTGGCAAAAGAAAATACGCTATGCGCAAAAGTTTTTAAAACAATTACTGCAAATGCGCAGGAAATTCCAACCAAAACACTTGATAAAAAAATAAATTGCTTTGGTGTCAAAATAGATTGAGACAAGGCAATAATGCTTTCTAATTTTCGAAACAGTTTTTTTATCATTATTTTTTTTAAATTTACAGAGAATGCAAATTTAGCTTTAAACATTCTATTTTGTCAAATTTTTCTATTTAAATCTTTTTGTCTAAAATCCTGCCGCTTTATCATCACCCCGAAAATCAGCGCCTCCTTCAAGTTTATTATCAGGCAGCACCAAAATAGCATCCACTTTGCCAATTACCGGCGTGGTTTTCTCATTAATCAAATAGCCTTTTTCTTTTAGGCCCTGTAAAGTTTTAGAGCTGAAAGTATTGGGTTCGAAAGTGATTAAATCCGGAAGCCATTGATGGTGAAAACGAGGTGCATTTACCGCTTCCTGCATGCTCAAATTGTATTCGTAAACATTTAAAATAGTCTGGAGAACAGAGGTTATAATAGTAGATCCGCCCGGTGAACCTACAACCATAAATAATTTTCCGTTTTTCTCGACAATGGTTGGTGTCATAGAACTCAGCATTCTTTTTTGCGGTGCAATGCTGTTCGCTTCGTTTCCAACTAATCCAAACATATTTGGCGATCCCGGTTTTGAGCTGAAATCATCCATTTCATTGTTCAGGAAGAAGCCCAGTTCATCACAATAATATTTTGATCCGAAACCATCATTAATAGTAGTGGTTGCCGCAACGGCATTTCCAAATTGATCTACTATAGAATAGTGGGTTGTTTCGGTACTTTCATTATACGTCACTTTTCCTTCTTTTATATCGGATGACAACGTAGCTTTTTCGGAATCAAAACTTGACATCCTTTCTTTTAAGTAAGCATCTGCCAAAAGTCCGTTAACTGGAATTTTTACAAAATCCGGATCTCCCAGAAACTGGCTTCTGTCAGCATATGCGCGTCTTTCGGCTTCCACAATAACCTGAATAGACTGCTCAGAATTATGCCCCATTTTCGATAAATAAAAAGGAGAAATCATTTTCATGATCTGAGCAAGGCAGATACCGCCGCTGCTTGGAGGCGCCATAGAAGTAATTTTTAAATCCTTATAATCAAACTGCAGAGGTTTTCTCCATTTTGCTTCGTACGAGGCTAAATCTTTCAATGTTATAATGCCGCCTTTTTTCTTAAGATAATCAACTAAAACTTGTGCAGTTTTGCCTTTGTAGAATTCATCTTTTCCATTCTTTAAAATTCGTTTTAGCGTATTGGCAAGTGCAGGATATTTAATAGTGTCATTTTCTTTGAATTTTCCGGCCATTAATGTATTGGGACCGTTTGCTTTTACAATGGCGTCATGATAAGCTTCAAGTTGTTTTTGCTGTTTTTGAGTTACAATTACTCCTCGTTCGGCAAGGGCAATAACTGGTTTTAGTATTTCAGACATGGGAAGTGACCCCAATTTTTTATGAACGGCAAAAACTCCGGCGATAGTTCCCGGAACACCAATCGCCAAAGCAGATTCTGTGCTTTTTCCTTTTATTACATTTCCGTCTTTATCCAAAAACATATCTTTTGTAGCGGCAAGCGGTGCTTTTTCGCGATAATCTAAACTTCCTGCTTCCCCATTAGCTTTGCGGTAAACCATAAAGCCGCCTCCGCCAAGATTTCCTGCATAAGGGTAGGCTACTGCGAGCGCCAGTTCAGTTGCGGCCATTGCATCAAATGCATTACCGCCTTTTTTCATGATTTCGACACCAATTTTTGATGCTTCTTCACGCGCCGAAACGACCATGGCTTTAGATGCTGTTAAACCGGTGGGTGCAGCAGTATGCTGTGCAAAACTACAAAGGGAAATAAAATAAAATAGAATTGTAATTTTTTTCATAACGATAAATATTATTTTATAAATCGGTTTGATATTATAATGAGAGTAATTTTTGGCTGGCATGCTTTTGAAGATCTTCAAAAAAAATGGTAAATTCCTGTTCAAATTCATCGTAAAATTCTTTTAGTTCTTCGCTTGCAAACTGCATTTTAGAGATGTTTTTTGACCTTCGATCCATCTGGGTCAAAATTTGATGGATGCCTTCGACTGTCTGGTAACTCAAAAGCCAGTTCCTTTCTATCATATAAGGCATTAAGCCCTGCGTTTTTTCGGTTAAAATAGAATAATTGGCATGTAATGAATTGTAGAATCGATTAATGAAATCTTCCAGTTTTTCATCAGAATACCGCGTCCAGTTTTTGGCTAAAAAGTGGTCGTAAACAATATCAACAATTACACCTGAATAATGATGGTACTTTTCGTGCAGGCGCTTGGTGCTTTGCCTGAAAATATCGTGATTGTCTGTGTAAGTATCTATAGATCGGTGCAGCAAAATTCCTTTTTGAACATCTTCAGGAAAATGTTCAAATTGTTTTCCGCGAATGCCATCGGCCATAAAATTGCCAATTTTGATTAAATCATTGTCGCCGGAAAGATATATGTGGGCTAGGAAATTCATTCTTTTTGAGATGCTAAGGTTCTAAGTCGCTAAGGCACTAAGTTTTATTACTAACAGACTAAGTGGTTAATACTATAAGCTTGTTTTAGTAAAAGTATGAAAACTTTTTGACTTCATTTCAAGCAATGAGAGATAGCTTCATTCTTCTTGCTTAAAAATTTCAGCACCTTAGCATCTTTCTGACTTTAAGGTTCTAAGCTGCTAAGGCACTAAGTTTTATTAATAACAGACTAAGCGACTTTATTATTCATGCTAAAAAATCTTAGCACCTTAGCACCTTAGCATCTTTGTGACTTAAAAAAAATCTATATTTGTATTTGGTAACCATAACTCACAAAAATGACTTTAATAAAATCGATTTCAGGAATACGAGGAACAATCGGTGGAAAAGTAGGAGATAACCTGACTCCTGTTGATGCCGTAAAATTTGCATCGGCATACGGAACTTTTCTAAAAAATAATATTTCAAAAGAAAAACTAACAGTTGTAATTGGCCGCGATGCAAGAATTTCGGGACCAATGATTCATAATCTTGTTGTAAATACCTTAATTGGTTTAGGAATAAATGTAATTGATCTTGGTCTTTCGACAACGCCTACGGTAGAAATTGCTGTACCGTTAGAAAAAGCCGACGGAGGAATTATTTTAACGGCATCTCATAATCCAAAACAATGGAATGCTTTAAAATTATTGAATGCAAAAGGTGAATTTTTAAGTGGAGCAGAAGGCGCTAAAATTCTTGAAATTGCCGAGGCTGAAGCTTTCGATTTTTCGGATGTAGATAATCTAGGTGAAATCACGGTAAATGATGCTTATATGGATATTCATATAGACGAGGTTTTAAATTTGCCTTTGGTTGATGTTGATGCAGTAAAAGCTGCAAAATTTAAAGTGGTAGTGGATGGAGTAAATTCTTCTGGTGGTATCATTATTCCTAAATTATTGGAACAAATGGGCGTTGAAGTGGTAAAATTATACTGCGAACCAAACGGACATTTCCCGCACAATCCAGAACCTTTAAAAGAACATTTAACGGATATTTCTGAATTGGTTGTAAAAGAAAAAGCGCATCTAGGGGTTGTTGTAGATCCTGATGTAGATCGTTTGGCTTTTATCAGCGATGATGGAGAAATGTTTGGTGAAGAATACACTTTAGTAGCCTGCGCTGATTATGTTTTGAGTAAAACTCCTGGAAATACAGTTTCGAATATGTCGTCTTCCCGTGCATTGCGCGATGTAACAAAGGCTCATAACGGAAGCTACGAAGCAAGCGCTGTAGGTGAGGTGAATGTAGTAGAGTTAATGAAGAAAAATAATGCCATTATTGGAGGTGAAGGTAACGGCGGAATTATCTATCCTGAATCTCATTACGGACGTGATAGTTTGGTTGGAGTTGCTTTATTCCTGACGCATTTGGCTAACAAAAAAATGTCGGTTGCAGCATTGAGAGCTTCTTATCCGGAATATTATATGAGTAAAAACAAAATCGAATTAACGCCGCAAATTGATGTCGATGCGATTTTAACTGCGATGACGGAGAAATATAAAAATGAAGATATTTCTACCATTGATGGTGTAAAAATTGATTTTGCAAGTGAATGGGTTCATTTAAGAAAATCAAACACGGAACCAATTATTCGTATTTATACTGAAGCGCCTTCTCAAAAAGAAGCTGACGCATTAGCATTGAGAATTATTGATGAAATAAAAGTAATTGCAGGAATCTAATTTTCGGCATCAGAATAAAATCTAAACAGAAAAAAATTAAACGCAAAGTCCGCAAGGTTTTTTTAATGTTGGTTTTTATAAAAACAAAGTTCGCAAAGCTAAATCAATACAAAGCTTTGCGAACTTTTTGTTTTTCTATTAAATAATAAATCTTGCGTGCTTTGCGGTAAAAAATTAGTTTTTTATGATTTTCAATGATTTTTTTATCGAACCGTATGTGACATTTAGAATGTAAATTCCGGTGGATAATTTATCATCAATTTTAATATCCTGATTGGTTGAATAATCATCAGAAGAAAAACAAATATCTCCTTTCATATCAATTATTTTTAAAGATAAAGGTTCTGTTATTGTTGATTTTATATGCAGCGTCGATTGACTTTTAATCGGATTGGGATAGACAGTAATAGCTTCATTTTCAGTTTTTGGATCATTTACACCTAAACTTGATACCGATACATCAATATAATTAAAACTCATATCGTTTGATTTGAATTTAATTTTTAAATAGACTTCCCCTTTTGGCAGCGCAATACCGTTTACAATTTTGTTGGTATACGTTTGTAGACCTCCCGTAGCCGGAAATGTCTCATCAGTTTTAACGACAATATCATTTACTAAAATATCAAATTTGCCGGGGTTTGTTACTGATGCCATTCTAAAGGTAAAATTATACGTTCCGGCATTATCAATATTGAGCATGAATTCGTTCCAATCGCCTTGATCTATGCCGCTTACATTTTGACCTGTTCCGGAATCTGTTGTGTTTTGCAGGCTGGTACCTTTTCTTCTGTAATGTTTATTGGCGATTATCCTTCCGGGAAGATTCATTTTTTTTGTGGTATAAGCGGTATTGATATATTCACGTCCGATAGGTCTTAAAATGCCGCTTTCGGGAGCTAATAAAGGGCCTTCAGCCATATCCAGCCATAACGGATCGACCCTTCCGGTAAACCATGAATAACGGTAAATATCTGGATCATTTTCAAAATTAGTTATGATCTCTTTCATAAAGGTCGTTTTTTGCTCGGCAGTTTGAATGACTCTGTTAGCAAATTCCGTTACCCAAATAGGTTTATTGTATTTTTTTAAAAGGCTTGTTACGCCAATAACAGATCCGGAGGAACTATCGTAGGTATGAAAAGCAATATAATCGACTTTGCAATTTGGGCACAAAAGAAAAAATTGGTCATGCCATGCAATAGGACTGCTGTAGCCTCCATAATTATTATTGGGATCATTAAATGCGGGCGATGCACTAACGATTTCTAGATTTTTAGCTGCAGCTATTTTTTCGACATTTACCCATGCATTTACAGCGTCCTGCGGTGTCAATCGGGAACCATCATTAAAATTAGGTTCATTAAAGGCTAATAAGTATTTTGTTCCGGGTTTTATTCTGTTTATAAAAGCCTGGACTTCATTATCATTTACTTGGCGCCAAGCCATAGGGACATATTCAACACCAATAGATTCGTAGTTGGAGTTTGTATCGTTTTCGGGTGTAGATCCCCAGTTGTACCACCAGGAAATTCCGGGTTTAAGTGCCAGTAAATCGGCTGCAGAATTATTTCCATAAGCAATACCTCGTTTCGGGCTTTGGGCAAAAACAGCGAGGGAAACTGTAAGTAAAAATGTAAAAAGGAACTTTTTAATCATTGTTAGAAAATTTGAAGTTTTAATAGATTTTGGGAACTTCAAATTTATATTGTTTATATCATTTTCAGGTCAAAAAAAATATTACAAAAACACATCAAAAAGGAATTTTAGTTCTGTTTAAAATTTTCAAATTCAATCCATAAAAAAAGCCCAGAAAACAATATTGCTTTCTAGGCTTTTTTTAAAGTTATTACTCAACTCGATGTTTCCACCTTTTATGAGTCCACAAATAATATTCCGGAGCTTCGTAAATTTGTTTTTCTACTTCTCTCAGGTATTTCTCTGTAATGTCGAAATTTTCGTAATCGTGCGGATTATCTGCAATGGATAAAAATGTCGCTTCGTAATAGCCTCTTTTAATCTTTTTTACTTTTACCATTATCACGCTCAAATCGTATTTTTTGGCCAGCATTTCGGCACCGGTGTGTACAGGAACTTCAACGCCCATGAATTTCATCGAATGAAAAATCCTGTCCAGTTTAGGCGATTGATCGCTCGCTAAGCCGTACATGCTTAAAAGCCCTTTACGCTGATTTTGAGCCATAGTCGGAATTGCTTTTCTGGTTTCGACCATTTCTGTTTTGTATTTTGAACGTATTTTTCTGATCAGTTTATCAAAATACGGATTGGCAACTTTTTTATAAACCGCAATTCCCTGAAAACCAAGTTTAGGATTAATTGTTAAAAGCCATTCATAACTGGCATAATGAGAAGCAACCAGAATTACGCTTTTACCTTTTTTAGCATATTCCTGTACTAGTTCAATGTTGGTTACGTGGAATCTTTTTTCCATTTCTTCCGGAGAAATAGTCATCGTTTTTATCATTTCTAAAAACATATCACACATATGCTTGTAGAATTTCTTTTCAATTTCTTTTCTTTCGGTCTTATTTAAATGCGGTAGTGTAAGTGCAAGGTTCTCGCGCACTACTTTTCTACGATACCCAATAACTCTGTAAACTAAAAAGTATACAAAATCTGAAAACCAATAAAATAAGCGAAATGGTAGTATAGAGATGAGCCAGAGCAATGGATAGGCCAGAATATAAACAATAAATTGCATCTAATATTTTTTGTACAAATATATGTAAAAATGAATAATGACCGATATTTTGGATTCTGATCAAGATGTGTTTGATATTAACTATATTTACATTTCACATTAAATATTATTTATGAATACCATTTTAATTGGAATTATAGTTGCCAATGTACTAATAAGCTATAAAGGTTTTAATGATCTTGCATTTTTTAGAAAATACGAATTTCATGTAGGAAGTATTCGTGCCGGAGAACAAATCCGAATGCTTTCATCAGGTTTCCTGCATGCTGATATGATGCATTTATTGTTTAACATGCTGACTCTTTGGTTTTTTGCACCTGTAGTTTTACAATGGCTCGGAAACTTTTCATTCCTGCTGGTTTATTTTGGAAGTTTAATTTTTGGGAGTTTATTAACGATGCTGTTTCATAAAAACGATTACAGCTATCGTGCCGTTGGAGCTTCGGGAGCGGTAACCGGGGTTTTGTATTCTGCAATTTTACTGCAGCCGGATATGATGCTGGGTATATTTTTTGTCATTCCTATGCCGGCTTATTTATTCGGAATTTTATATTTATTGTATTCTATTTATGGAATGAAAGCCAAAAATGATAATATTGGCCACACCGCACATTTTGGCGGCGCAATTGGCGGATACTTAATTACTTTGGTAAAAGAACCTTCGTTATTTGTAGATCATAGTTTGATGGTTATCTTATTGGCAATTCCAATTTTGATACTTTTTGTTATGGCAAAAGCAGGAAAATTATAATGCTGGCATAACTTTTGAAATGTCTTTATCAAATAACTTTAATATAACAAAAATGAAAAAATTAGTATTATTTTTAACAATCATGTTTATGACTATGTCTTACGGCCAAGAAATCAAACAAGTTCCTCAAATCAATGTAAATGGAGAAGGAAAAGTAAAAGTAGCCCCTGATCAGGTTTGTATTTCAGCTACGGTTGAAACTAAAGGGAATAATGCTAAAGACGTCAAAAAGCAAAATGACGAAAAGATGGATGCGGTTTTAAAATTCATCAAAAAATCGAATGTTCCAACAGCAGATTTTAAAACGAAGCAAGTAGCTCTTAATCCGCAATACGATTACGATAAAAAGAAAACCAGCTACAATGCCACACAGACGGTTGAAATTGTGTTAAGAGATTTATCTAAATACGATGAATTGATGGAAGGTTTAGTACAGCAAGGAATTAACCGTATCGATAATGTTTCTTTTGAATCGTCTAAATTATTGCAACACCAATCTGAAGCTAGAAAATTAGCAATTAAAGATGCTAAAGCAAAAGCGGAGGATTATGTATCTGTTTTAGGTCAAAAAGTGGGTAAAGCGATTACTATTTCAGACAATTCACAAGTTTATCACCCAAGACCAGTTTATGCTGCTATGAAAACTGAAATGATGGATGCAGCCGGGGCTTCAAATGAAACTTTAGCAATTGGCGAAATCGAAATTACAGCAAATGTCAGCGTAAGTTTTATTTTAGACTAAGCTTATAAATAATAATCCCAAAAGGGGATAAAGTTTAAAATCCAAATTCCAATTTCATTATTGGGATTTGGATTTTTTTTGTTTCTCTATTTTAAACCAGGAGATTCTTTTTCTGTAATAAATTCGAGGAAAGTAGTACTATAATCGGTTAAAATAAAGAAATACCAAAACTCCACCCAACCCATCCGGTCAGGCCTTTGCCGTTATCTTTTATGACATTATAGCGTTTTGTCCGATCCTGAACAAAAGTTGAGGTGCTATTACCGGGAATAGTTTTATCTCTCTTTTCAGAAGAATAGATAGTAAAAGATGGTCCGGCAGATATTGCAACACCTTTGAATAGACGAAAGGTAAAAGGAGAATCGAATTTATATAAAAAGTTATAATAATCCCAATTGCCTAAATAAAGATATTGCGTACTTATCTCCATGTTATAAGTAAAACGCTTTCCTAAAGGAATGTTTTTACCCAATCCTATTCCAAAAGAAAACAGCTTTTCTTCGTTAGTACGTTCGCTTTTTCCTGCCGTCAAAATAGTGTAGAGTTTATTATCTCCCGTTTTTACAGCAAGATTTATATCTGAAATTTCATTGCGTGTAATACTGATTTTTTGGTATCCATTCTTTTTAAAATTTAATAATCCAAAGCTGTAACCAGAAGGTGAATCGGTAATATTAACCAGTCCAAACTGAATTCCGTCCAGCTCTTTGGCATAATTAAAAAGTCCGGCAATTTGTGCCCCGCGGACTTTTTCGTTTCCGGTATTATAAATACCCGAAATCTGCAATCCGTTTTGAGACCCTTTCACCGTATTATGAATACCGGCCACTTGGACTCCTCTGGAATCTCCATGTACATTGTTGTAAATACCTGTTACCTGTAAACCGGCCTGAGAACCTTTTACGCTGTTATGAATACCGCTCATTTGCAGTCCTCTTAGATCGCCAAAAACATTATTGTAAATCCCGGCCAGTTGAACTCCGTTTACAGAACCTCCCACGGTATTGAATATTCCTGCCATTTGCAGCGCATTGACATTCATTCTGTTAATGTTGTAAAGGCCGGCCATTTCTAAACCGCGTACGCCGCCTGTATATCCTCCTAGCAAGTTTAACGAAAAACTGCTGTTAATTTGTGAGTTCATCATACCTCGTGTGCTCAAACTCGGAATTAACGAAGCTTGTACAGGAACTTCAGAAATGAATCCCCCAAGGTTGAGTGACTGAATTTTTTGTTTGGAAGAAATAAAGAAACGGCCAATTCCCGTTCGCTCAACGGCAGAAAAATCGCCATCGACATAATCTGAGGAAGAGGATGATTTTCTGGAACCCATTTGGATTTTGATTTCAGACAAAAAAATTGTTGTGATGGTTTTGTAGTTCTCCTTTATGACAGTCAGCTCGATAGTTTCGGGTACATTTTTCAGCTTCAGTTCAAAAAAACCGTCTTTGTCAGTTAGTGTAGACTGCAACGCATTTTTTTCGTAAACACTCGCATTCTCCAGGCGTTTGTTGGTTTTTACATCCATTATGTAACCATTAACAACTTGATGTTCGCCCACAACGCTGTTTTTTTCAAGTACAAGGGCAAGTTCTAAAGGGGCATAACGCAGAATAACAAAACCCTTTGATTCTTTATATTCGTACTTATTGCCCAGTAATTGGTCCAAAACATCTTTTATCGTAGATTGTTTAGAATGAATGGTAACGGCACTATCTTTTACAACCAGTTTACTGTAATAAGCGAATCGGAAATTTCCTTTTTGCTCCATTAAATCTAAAATACTGCCCAGTGGTTTTTTATCAGCATCTATAGACATTTCGGTATCTAAAATAGATTGGGCATGGGCATTAAAAAACGCACCGGAAATAACTAAAAATAAAATCTGTACAAAAGTAATTTTTGAATTGACAGGCATATAAAAAGGAATTATTCTAATAGAATTTGGTTGTTTTTATGTTCAATTTCAATCCTGAATGTTTCCTGGATTACTTCTAAAACCTGATCTAATGATTGATCTTTAAATACGGTTGTTAATGGTTTTTCTTTTAAAGAAGGATTTTTAATGACGATATCAACATTGTAGATCTCGTTGAGTGCCTCAACTAATTCCTGTAATGGTGTCTCATCGCAAACAAGTTCTTTGTTACGGTAATAGTTGTACAATCTGCCTTTGCTGGTGCTTTTTAGTAATTCTGGTTTTTGATCGGCAATAATTACTTTTTCTCCATGTCTTAGTTCTACCTGATCTTTGTTTTTGCTCACTTTTACAATTCCGGTTTCGACATCTACGGTTGTTTTTCCGTTTTTATTTTTGACATTAAAAGAGGTCCCTACAACTTGTACGGTAACATCATTAATTGTAATAATAAATGGTTTTGTTTTGTCTGGCGAAACATTAAAAAAAGCTTCCCCTTTTAAAGTAACGGGCCGGGTTCTGCCTTTAAAACTGCCGATGTAAGACAAAGACGAATTTTTATTTAAAGTTACGGTCGTGCCGTCAGGCAAAGTATCGTTTAAAGTAGTGTTTGATGCATATATCTGTATTAGCGAATTAGCAGTTTTATTTTCAAAATAAGAATAACCAAGCCATCCTAAAGTACCAATTAGGAGAATAGAAGCAGCAATACGCAGCCAATTACGGGAAGATTTTTTAGGAGTTAATACCCTAACATCCTTTTCATGAATGCGATTCTGCAGCCGTTTCCAGGCGGCGTTTTCATCAACGGTTTTATTTTCGGCAGCGATTAAAAGGCTGTCTTCCCATATTTTTTTGAAACCATTGTAGTAGTTTTGGTTTTTTTCATCGGCTTTAAGCCAATTTTCTACTGCTGCATTTTCGTCTGCATCAGTTTCGCCAACTAGATATTTCACTAGTAAATCATCGTTCATATTCATATTGTTTTGGCTCATGATCTTCGGATTAAATATAATACATGCAGAAGGAAAGGAAGATACTCAACCAGTTTAGATCGTAATACTTTAAGGGCTTTACCCATTTGGTTTTCAACTGTTTTAATTGAAATATTCAATTGATCGGCAATCTGCTGATATTTGAGCTGCTCGAAACGACTCATCTGAAAAATATTGCGGCATTGTGGAGGCAGTTCGCTGATTGCTTTTTGAATATCGTTTTCGAGTTCAGCGGCAATGATTTGATTGGATGCATCTTGATTTGAGGATTCCATATTACCTGAATACTGCAGTTGAAAAGAGTTTTTTATTTTTAGGTGTTTTAAATGATTGAGACTCTCATTATGAACTGCTCTGTAGAGATAAGCCTTTAAGGAATCATCAATTTGGAGCTGGTCTTTTTTTTCCCAAATCTTAAAAAATACATTTTGTACAATCTCTTCGGCAATAACATCATCCTTCATAAAAGTATAGGCAAAGGCATGAAGGTTTTTAAAATACATTTTAAAAACCTTTTCAAAAGCAGCTTCGTTTCCGTTTTTTAAAAAACAGATTTGGTCTATATTGCTATACTCCACTAATACGTTTTGACATTCAATCAAAGATATATACTTTTTATATTTAATGTTCTTTTTTTGATTAATTGTAAGATTGGGCAGCCTGATTACATATCAAATTATGATTGGCCAGCAGTTGAATAAAAGGATCAATTGTAGTATCGATATCAAGATCAGTGTTTATGCTGAATTCATAACAATGAATAATACAGCTGTGATCTGAGAGATATGTAAAAGATAATCCTTTATCTGTTCCTTCAGTAATTACAATTTCATTGCCTAGAGTTTTTACACAATTATTTTTTCGGGTAAAGTATTCGAAAAGCTGTTGCTGAAATTGTTCTTGTTTTTCTTGACTTGTTGGCATGATGGAGTTAATTTAATAGGTTGAACGCTTTCTTTTTTTAGTTTGTTTTTAGCAATAGCATCTGGACTGGCAAAAATGTAATACATCTTTTTCCGAAAACCTTCTGCCTTTTTTACGTCTTTAATAATATCCTGAAATTCATGGATGTTGAGATAAAGCGGATTGAGTTTGCTTTTAAGTATACTTGTAATACCGTAACGTGGTTTTTCTTCTTCGTATTGAAAGGAGCCAAATAAGTGATCCCAAATCATAAATGCCGCACCAAAGTTTTTATCCAGATATTTTTCCTGACTTCCATGATGAACACGATGATTAGAAGGAGTTCCGAAATATTTCTCAATAAAGGGATGCAGTTTTCCAATAGCTTCGGTATGTACCCAAAATTGATATAAAACACTTAGCTGATTGGCAATAAAAAATATGGCAGGATGAAAACCGGCAAAAACTAACGGAATAAAAAACACAATTTTAATGTACTGAAACCAGCTCTGTCTAAAGCTTACGGTAAGGTTGTAATGATCTGCAGAATGATGAACAACATGAGTCGCCCAGAAAAAACGGCAATAATGAGAAATTCGGTGTGTCCAGTAAGAACTAAAGTCATAGAATATAAAACACGGAATTAAACTCCACCAGCTGAATTCCATGCGGTAAGGCAGAATATTATAAATTCCGACTACGGCATAAAGCAGCCCTGTTTTCATTAATAAATTAACGGTTAGATTTCCAAAGCCTATCAATATAGAGCCAATAGTTTCTTTGGCATCATGTTCCTTGCGTTCCAAGAAATAAAAAATTACAAATTCTAATACAGTAAACAGCAATACTATCGGAAGTGCATAAACAATTAAGTCCGGAGCACTTTTTTCGACTTCATGAATTCTTTCTATTACGATGGGCTGGGCGCCAAAAAATGTAAGCTGTGTAAATAAATAACTGATGACTTTAACCATAATAATTATTTTTTAGATTGAACTATGCGATTTGAATGTTGATGGTAAATAGGGAGTGATGCAATTCGACTTTTTGGCAGATACCATTCTGGAAATGATAATCATTGTAGTTTCCATCCGGCAAGACAATACGGTAGGAATGATTGTTTGTTTTTTTGATGGTTAAAAACTGCTGAAAACTATCTGAATAAACCTGATCTTCGCTAATCGGTTCTTTACTGTAAAGCAGCATAAGGTTATAGTCGATATTTTGCTGTTTTATTTGTCCTTTTTTATTTTCAGCTAAGGTTTTATAACTTGAATCTATAAGCTGTGTGGTTTTATTGGCTTTTTCTTTTCCGTTAACGTGTCGTTTTACGTAGGACGACATTAACTTCCCGTTTTTAAAATGAGAACCTTCTTCGGTTTTTACATCAATACTAAAGATGAACCGGGTTTTTACTTCCGAAGAAATTTTTAAATAGATTTCTCCATTATAGGTTTTTTGGTAAAATTGCATCTGCCCAATGATAGTGCCATTACGGAGGATATTATAGTTTACTGTTTTTTCCTGCGCCTGAGAAGTTATTGTAAAAAGAAAAAAAAGTACAGAGAATTTTATCAGGAAATATTTTCTTAAACAACGGAAAGCTTCAAGTCTGGAAGTATGTTTTTTTAATGACCAAAATAATAACGCAGCAGTTATAATTAAAGGTATCATAAGGCAGTTTGAAATTAAAAGTTAATTAATTGTACTCTTGTTATAGTAGTAATACAATCGAATTAGATTTTACCCCTATGTCCTTTTTATTTTTTTTTATTTATAAAATCGTGTTTCTTTTAAACAAGCAATTAAGATAGATTTGTTGTACCTTCCGGTTTTTAATTCCTTCTGGATATGCTTATTGTTAAATATACCCCGCTTTTCAAAGAGAACTGTATTGAAATATTTAAAAGCAACCTGCCAAAGTTCTTTGCTCCTGAAGAGTTGGAGCTGTTTAAATCTTTTTTAGATCAGGATACTGAAGACCATTACTATGTGATAATGGAGGATAATCGGGCGGTGGGCTGCGGCGGAATCTTTCTGGATAAAAAAACTGATGAAGCAGGCCTGTCATGGGGCATGGTGCATAACGCATATCATTTGAAAGGAATTGGTAAAATTTTGACAGAGTACAGGATAAATCTTTTAAAAAAATTATATCCTTCTAAAACCTACAAAATAGATACCTCACAGCATACAGCGGGATTTTACGAAAAAAAGGGTTTTAGAACTGTAACTATTATACCAGATGGTTTTGGTAAAGGAATTGATCAGTACGTAATGAAAATGGATGCCGGAATTTCTGAAACATAATCTCTAATAAAGTTTCTATAATTCTGATAATTAGATATTTGTTTTTTTTATGATTGAGGAAAATTTTGAAAACAGAAATAAAAAATAGTTTTAACTACATATTAATTGATTTCTTAAATTTGTGTGACGCACCATAAAAACTCTTTATTATGCCTATAATTGAACAATCAGAATATAATTTCCCTTCTATTATTCATCGCAACAGGCATGTTTCTACTATTTATGCTGCTTTGATTAAAAGATTTGACGCACCCGGATATACAAGAGAAAAACGGGAGTTAAGCGATGGGGATTTCATTAATATCGATTTTATTATAAATGATTCTAAGAAAGCTGTTATTCTATGTCATGGTTTAGAAGGAGATTCCCGCAGAACTTATAATAACAGTTGTGCTGCTTATTTTCAGCAGAAAGACTTTTCAGTTTTTGCCTGGAACAATCGCACCTGCGGCGGAGAAATGAATCGTCTTCCAAGGCTTTATCATCACGGCGCAGTTGATGATCTTGATGAAGTAGTTCAGTTTGTACTGCAAAAAGGATTCGAAGATATTTATTTGATTGGATATTCAATGGGAGGCGTGCAGCTCTTGAATTATTTAGGCTGGACGAAAGTAGATGAGCGCATAAAGGCTGCTGTTTCGATTTCAGTTCCAACACATATTGCAACAAGTGCTGCTGTTCTTAAACAAGGTTTTAACAGAGTCTATTTGAAGAATTTTACAATTGATATCAAGAAAAAACTAAAGTACAAAGCGGCGCAGTTTCCCGATTTTATAAATAGCGATCAGATAGATAAAATTTCTTCTTTTGATGAGGTTGATCAATATTTTACAGCACCACTGCATGGTTATGCAAGCCGTGACGACTATTATGAGCGTGTGTCTCCTGAATTTTCCCTTAAAAATATTACAACTCCGGTTTTAATTATTAATTCTCTTGATGATCCTTTTTTGGGAGAAAGATGCTATCCCAGAGACATAGCGCAAGACAGTGCGTACGTTTATCTGGAAACTCCAAAGTATGGCGGACACTGTGCTTTTCCATTGCGTAATTCCACTTATTCGTATGCAGAGAAAAGAGCGTATGAGTTTTTTGAATCCTGCTCGCTGAAAAAAGCTTAACAAATGATTAGTTTAAGGTAATCTGATAAGCACATCTTCTTTCGCCCGCAACGATGTGACTTACTCGATTAATAATGACGTTATCTCCTAATACCGATCGGAAAGTATTTAATTCTGATGAGCAAAAGCCCTGGCAAATGGTGGCGGCAGCACAAATCGGGCAATGATTTTCAACCAAAAGATAACCTTCGTTATTCTTCGAATATTCGGCCATATAACCTTCTCTTGTTCTTATTTCAACAAGCTTTTCTATTTTCTGTTCCAGATTTCCAATAGTATCTATTTCTTCGTGATACTTTTTTTTACCTGCTTCTTCATAGACATCAATAACCGTCTGCATGGTATTTCCGCCCATAGCGTTAATGATGTTAATGAGTTTTAGTGTTAATTCGGCGTGAGTATCCGGAAATTTAGAATTTCCATTTTCAGTCAGGCTGTAGGTTTTTTGAGGTCTTCCCACACCTTTAGATTCTTCCTGAGGATGAATAAAGTCATCTTCAACAAGTTTAAGCAGCTGTTGTCTAACACCTTCCTTTGTTATTTTAAGTTCGTGAGCAATTTCGAGAGCCGTTAGCGGGCCTCGCATTTTGAGCAGCATTAAAATCTTATTTGTAGTCATAAATTAATAAAACAAGTATTTAGTTGTTTTATTATGCAAAAATATTAATTTTGCATTACTTATCAAAGCTGATTGCAAGATATTATTAGTCTGAGTCAATCAAAATGGTAGACCACAAATTTAGTAACCCAATAGTATAGAGTATGTTATTAGAATTACAATCTTCTCAAACTAGTTCATACGATAGAATTGATCCTCCAATTTATATCGTTCCGTATTGGAATGTATTAATGAAAATCTATGCATAGAATAATGCGTCTCTTGTAGATTTACAAAATCCCGCATAAACTTATTTAAAAGCTAAAGCAGCTTTACAAAATACTCAACATGGTAAAATAGTACTGTGTCTGGGCGGGGAATACCTATGTCTAAAAATTAGAAAAAATCTCAATTTAAATCTCAGCAAAAAACAATTTTTTAATCATCATAAATATGGAAATAATAAATAAAATAGAAGCTTCGGGTATACAAACTCTCGATTTAAGGCTTTATAAACCAAACGATAAAGATTTTGAAGTGTTTGATATTGTACCATTTCTTATAGAAGATTTTTTGCTTCAGGAAAAAGCATTCCGGTTAGAAATGGCCAATATAGATTGGAGCCAATATTCAGGAAAAGAAGTGATAATTACTTGCTCAAATGATGCCATAGTACCGCTGTGGGCTTACGTATTGATAAGTTCGCTAATAGCTCCTCATGCATCAATCGTAGTGTATTCTGCAACAGAAAATCCGATAAACCTTTTATGGATGGAAAGAATACGGAAAATAGAATTTTCGGCTTTCATGAGTCAGAAAGTAGTGCTTAAAGCAAATTCATCTTTACCTGAAGAAATTCTGGTATTGGCTGCAGGCCAGTTGATTAAATATGTACAAACTCTAATGTGGGGAGAAGCAGGTTCTCCTTTAATGATTTACAAAAGAAAATAAACCAAATAATGAAAAAAATAACAGCAATCCTTTTTATAGGAACACTTTTGATAGTTTCATGTGAGACTAAAAAAACAGAACAATCAGAAAGTCCAACAGCTTACCCGACACTTAGGCTAAAGGAACAAAAAGCCGATGTTTCGGTAGAATATCCTACCACATTAGAAGGCGAACAAAAAGTAGAAATACGTTCAAAAGTAGATGGATATATAGAGCAGGTTTATGTCGAAGAAGGGGCGGTTGTCACCAAAGGGCAGCCTTTGTTTAAGATTGATGCCAATAGTTATTTGCAGGAAGTAAACAATAAAAAAGCCGCAGTTTTAGCCGCAGAAGCCAGTTTGGAAACTGCCTCTATCCAAACCAGAAGAACAGCAGCATTGGCTGAAAAGAAAATTATAAACAACTATGAATTAACATCTGCCAAAAATATTGAAAGGGTAAAAAAAGCCGAGTTAACTCAGGCGAATGCAGATTTGTCCTCGGCAAAATCAAAATTAGCATTTACGAATATTGTAAGCCCGATTAACGGCATAGTAGGAAGTCTACCTTTCAAAATAGGAAGTCTGGTGAGCAGTTCGGCATCAGATCCTTTAACAACGGTAGCCAATACCAAACATATTTTTGCGTATTTCTCTTTAAGCCAGCAGCAATTAAATTCATTTTTGGGACAGTATTCCGGAAATCAATTAAAAGATAAATTTAAAAATATGCCCGAAGTTTCTTTGTTAACAGCCGATGGCGAAGTTTATTCTTTAAAAGGAAAAATCCAGACTTTGAGCGGCGTGCTGAATGCAAGTACAGGGTCGGCAGACTTTAAAGCAGTTTTTCCAAATCCGGAAGGAAAATTGTGGAGTGGAGCAAGCGCTACGATTATTATCCCAACAAAGTATGAAAATACAATTCTGGTTCCTAAAAAAGCAGTATTTGAATTGCAGGGACGTTATTTTGTCTTTACGGTAGATGCTCAAAACGTAGTGCACAACACCGAAATAAAAATAAGAAACACAGCAACCGAAAAAGAATATGTAGTTAAAGAAGGAGTAAAATCCGGAGATATTATAATTACAGACGGAATAGGGAATTTAAGAGATGGAGTAAAAATCGCGTCTGCAGCCACTGCATCAAAAAAATAAAAGACATGTTTAGAAAATTTATAGAAAATCCGGTTTTATCCACCGTGATATCAGTCATTATAGTGATTTTAGGATTGCTTGGTTTAGCTTCATTACCTATATCACAATATCCTGAAATTGCTCCGCCAACCGTAGTCGTAAATGCTTCTTACCAGGGAGCAAGCGCCGATGTGGTGATGAAAAGTGTAATAATACCCCTTGAAGAACAAATTAATGGAGTAGAGAATATGACTTACATGACTTCTACTGCCAGCAGTAACGGCGGTGCGGCGATAACCATATTTTTTAAGCAGGGAACAAATCCTGATATGGCTGCCGTAAACGTGCAAAACAGAGTTACTAAAGCCACGAGTTTATTGCCAAATGAGGTAATAAAATCGGGTATTACGACTAGTAAACAGTTAAGCAGCACGGCTTTTAGCTTTTTGTTGTACAGTAAAGATGGAAAATATGATGAAAAATTCCTTGATAATTATTTGAGGATCAATATTATGCCAGAGATGAAACGTGTTGTTGGAGTAGGAGGAACCGAAATTTACAGCAGCCGTGAATATTCTATGCGTATTTGGCTAAAGCCTGATGCTATGGCAAATCAAGGGCTTGTACCAGATGATATTATTGCAGCTCTGCAAGAACAAAACATCGAAGCCGCTCCCGGAAAAATTGGAGAGAATAGTAAAGAATCTGTTCAATATTCTTTAAAATTTACAGGCCGACTTGAAAATCCGGCAGAATTTGAAAATATTGTGCTGAGAAGCGGTAAACAAGGAAGTTTATTGCGATTAAAAGATGTGGCAGATATTGAGTTTGGAGCTTTAGACTATACTTCTTCGCTTACTACACAAGGTAATGTCTCATCAGGAGGGGCAATTAGTCAGATTTCGGGTTCGAATGCGAGAGAACTTATTATTGCCTGTGAGGATATATTAAAAAAAGCGTCTAAAGATTTTCCACCAGGAATAGAATACCATACATTTTTGAATGCCAATGACTTTCTGGATGCTTCTGTCGAAAAGGTGCTTTACACCATTATCGAAGCTTTTATTTTGGTTTTTATTGTGGTATTTATCTTTTTACAGGACTTCAGGTCAACGTTAATACCGGCTATTGCAGTTCCGGTTTCAATTATTGGTACTTTTTTCTTCTTGAAATTATTTGGGTTTACGATTAATTTATTGACGCTTTTTGCTTTGGTTCTGGCTATTGGTATTGTGGTCGATGATGCAATTGTGGTGGTTGAGGCTGTTCATGCCAAACTGGACCAAGGAGCAAAATCGGCAAAAAAAGCAACCATCCATGCCATGAGTGAGATTAGCGGCGCAATTATCTCTATTACTTTAATTATGTCGGCGGTATTTGTTCCGGTGACTTTTATCACGGGATCGGCAGGAGTATTTTACAAACAATTTGGATTAACACTGGCTGTAGCTATTTTAATCTCGGCTGTTAATGCACTTACTTTGAGCCCGGCGCTTTGTGCTATTTTGTTAAAACCGCATGACAGCGAAAAATTAAATCATCA
The DNA here is from genome assembly GCF_001879205.1 of Flavobacterium johnsoniae. Lineage (GTDB taxonomy): Bacteria > Bacteroidota > Bacteroidia > Flavobacteriales > Flavobacteriaceae > Flavobacterium > Flavobacterium johnsoniae_A. The sequence goes on along the minus strand of NZ_MLFK01000011.1, from coordinate 237,309 downwards.
AAAAGGTTTCCTGCCTAAATTTTATACTGGTTTTAATGCCGCTTTTGATGCTGTTACGAATAAATATATAAGGGCAGTTAGATTCCTGATCCGCAGAAAATGGATTTCTGTCGCTGCAATTGCAGTTTTTGGGATTATATTTTATGTTTTAATCCAAACAACGCCTACTGGTTTCGTACCCAATGAAGATGGTGGTGCTATCTATGGAAATGTAGTTTTACCAGCCTCTTCTACATTGGAAAGAACGGAAGAAATTACAAAAGAAATAGACAGTATTGCCAGAAGTATTCCTGAAGTAGAACTTGCATCTACGCTTGCAGGAATGGATTTAATTCATGGTTCCGGAGGTTCATACGGAGCTTTATTTATCAGATTAAGACCTTGGAATGAAAGAAAAGGAAAAAACCAGGATGTCAGTTCCGTTGTGGCTAAACTGTTTGAAAAAACAGCACATATAAAAGGAGCAAATATTATTTTCTTTGCTGCGCCAACTTTACAAGGATTTGGAAATAACAACGGATTCGAAGTACAGCTTCAGGATAAAACAGGGGGCAGTTATCAGGATTTTGATAGAAATATTACAAAATTTATGGCAGCCATCAATAAACGACCGGAGATTATGTACGCAGCAAATCCTTTTAATATTACGTTTCCGGAAATGGAAGTGAATGTAAATACAGCCAAATGTAAGGAAGCCGGTGTTAGTGTAAAAACGGTTCTGAATACGCTTCAGGGGTATTTTGGAGGGATCTATGCTTCTGACCTCAATAAGTTTGGAAAACAATACAGAGTAATGCTGCAGTCTCACCCTGACTACAGAGCGAAAGAAAGCGATATTAATAAAGTTTTTGTTCGAACAGATACAGGGGCAATGGCTCCAATTTCGGAATTTGTGACATTGAAAAAAACGTATGGCCCGGAATTTATAAACCGTTTTAATCTTTTTACATCAACAACCGTTACAGGGGCGCCAAACGCCGGGTATAGTTCAGGTGATGCAATTAAGGCAATCGAAGAAGCCGCGGCGCAAACATTAGACAGAGGTTATACATATGAGTTTTCCGGTTTAACCAAGGAAGAGCTTTCCAGCGGAAGTCAAACTACTTTAATTTTCGGGCTTTGTCTCATCTTTATTTATTTCCTTCTGAGTGCCCAATATAAGAGTTATATTCTGCCTTTTTCGGTATTGTTATCCTTGCCTATTGGTCTTGCGGGAGCATTTATATTTGCAAATCTATTTGGAATCGACAATAATATTTTTCTTCAGATTAGTTTGATTATGCTGATTGGGCTTTTAGCAAAAAATGCAATTCTTATTGTAGAATTTGCCTTATTGCATCGCTTGAGCGGAAGAAGCCTTGTTCAGTCGGCCATATTTGGAGCACGAGCCAGATTAAGACCAATTTTGATGACTTCTTTTGCTTTTATCTTCGGATTAATTCCATTGATGATTGCTACAGGAGCCGGAGCTTTAAGTAACAGGTCAATTGGTACAGCCGCTGTGGGCGGAATGCTGATAGGTACGCTATTCGGTGTTTTTGTAATTCCGGTTTTGTTTATCATTTTTCAGTCATTGCAGGAAAAAGCGGGCGGGATAAAAGTGCCTTCACATGAACCGAGAGTAATTGATTAGTAAAGGGGCAAATGAACAGAGAAACAAAGGTTCAAAGGAAATAGCTTTGCGGTTACATTTTTTCTCATTTCAAATTCAGGAAGGTTATTTTACCGCAAAGCACGCGAAGATTTTTATCTGGTAAGACTTATAAAAACACAAAGTTCGCAAAGCTTTGCGCTCTTTGTCTGAAATTCAGCTTAAGGAACTTAGCGGCCTTTGTGGTTAAATTTTTAGCCAGTTTAATAAAAAATAAAAACATAGTATAATGAACAAATACAATTATAAATTAGTCGTCATATTGCTTATTGCTGCCAGTATTTGGAGCTCTTGTAAAATCACGAAGCCCTATAAAAAACCAACTTCATCTGTAACTTATCGTGAACAAGAAAGTACAGATTCAACAACTATAGCAGCAATGAAATGGTCAGAGATATTTACAGATCCCGCTTTGCAGCAACTTATTTCCGACGGATTGGCGGCCAATCTGGATTTAAAAATTGCGGTAGAACGCATTAATCAGTCGGCGGTTAATCTTAAATTAAGCAAAGCTGCTTTTCTGCCTTCGGTAAATGGGAATTTATCAGTAAAAGAATCCAGATTGGCTTTTCCGCAGGGATTTGGACTTTTTGACCAGTCTACGCAATACGATTTGGGGATTTCTGCCGGATGGGAAATCGATGTTTGGGGTAAATTAAAAAGTGCTAAGAAAAGTGCTTTAGCAAATTTACTTTCTACAGATGCTGCCAAACGTGCCGTGCAAACCCAATTAATAGCCAATATTGCCAATTCGTATTATGAGTTATTAATTTTGGACGAACAATTAAAGGTTCTTAAAAAGACAGCTCAAAACAGAGAATCTGATGCCGAAACGATTAAAGTGCTTTTTGAAAATTCTATTATCAATGGAGTAGCCGTGGTACAAAGTGAAGCAAATTATTATGAAGCTGAACTGGCGATTCCGGATATCGAACAGAAAATAATGGAAACGGAGCATACTTTATGTCTGCTTTTGGCAAAATCTCCATCTAAAATTGAACGTACTTCTTTAGAACAGCAAAATCTCACCTACGATCTGAAAATTGGAGTTCCGATGCAGCTTTTGGCAAACAGACCAGATGTACAGCAGGCAGAATACAATTTTAGAGCAGCATTTGAAGAAAGTAATACGGCAAGAGCCTATTTTTATCCTGCTTTGACAATTAGCGGCGCCGCTGGTTTTTCCAGTTTTGGATTAAAAGACTGGTTTACAAACGGCGGACTTTTTGGTAATATTGCTGGAGGACTTACACAGCCTATCTTCAATAAAGGAATTAATAAAGCAAGATTAGCTGCTGCATTATCTTTGCAAAAAGAGGCACTGTATAATTTTGAGTTTTCGATGCTGAAAGCAAGTGAAGAAGTTTCCAATGCGCTGTCTAAATATAATAACGCGGCTCTCAAAGAAGAAAAAAGAAAAAAGCAGTTAGAAGCATTATTTAAAGCTGTCGAGTTCAATAAAGAATTATTAAACAATTCTACTACCAATTACACTGACGTGCTGGCGGCGGAACAAAACTTATTAAATGCACAATTAAAAGGTATTGACGACCAAAGTCAAAAACTGCATGCTGTTGTCAATTTGTATCGCGCGCTCGGGGGCGGCTGGAATTGATTTACATTACTAATTTTAAGAAACCTATTTCGTAACGAAATAGGTTTTTTTATGTTATTTGCTGTAATGGATTTCAGTTATTTTTTTAAATTTTTCAAGTGATGTTAATCTGATAATTGCAGAGCCTAGAAAGCAGGATCTTTTTACTTTTTAAACTCAGTAGGTCTCATGTTCGTTAGTTTCTGAAAATTATTGCTGAACGCCGCTATATTCGAATATCCAATTTCATAGGCTATCTCGGTCATGTTCAAATCGGTATCTTTTATTAATTCCATTGCCCGAATAATCCTCAACATTTTTAAATATTGTATAAAAGTGATGTGCAGTTTTGTTTGAAATAACCTTGTCAAACTTCTTACACTCATTCCGGATAGCTTTGCAGTGTCTTCTAAGGTAAGACTTTCATTGAGCCGATTTCTAAGATTATCGATAATTGCATTCAGCCGCTGATCGTCTGTTGTTGGAAGCTGGATTGTAAATTTTTTAAGATTTTCTTTTGAAAGCACATTTTTGAGCGTTGATAAAAACTCAAATTCCCACGAACCTCTATAATAATCACCCTGCCATTTTTCGCTGAAAAAGAGCATTTCTGATAAAAGTTTACTCACGGGATAAATACCTAATTCATCGTAAAAACCACTCATTCTTTCTTTTGGGAAATAGATGTTGATAATATACAGATCCTGTGTATTAAACATCAAATTGTGAGGGTAATTATTTGGTATCCAGATATAATGATTAGCAGGAATGTAAAAATCTTTTTCATCAGTCTGCAAGTAAGCGATCCCGCCATAAACTAATAACAACTGAGCTTTATCATGCTGGTGTGAAGGCAGACGCTGTTCAGTCTGCTGTCGCATGACCAAGATTGAATCAGGATTTTGATCAACAGTATTTATTAATTGGTTAAGGATTTTCATGTGGCCAAATATAACAAATATTAGGCTAATTATATAAAAAGAGACTTTGACATGTTGGATAATTTTGCTGTATAAATTATAATAAAATTATTATGAAACAGAAAATATTAAGCTCTGATAAAGACATAAAGCTTGAAAAACCAGATGAATGTTTTGATAATGCATTATCCTCTTCGGTAGAAAAAATTGACACCGCTAATATCTACTGGCTGACCTATTCTTATCCTTATTATTGTTATTCTTTCATGCCTATGGCAGATTTGACCTTTGTTTTTGATGAATTGACGAAGATGGTTAAAAAGTGGTTAGCTGGAAAAGGAAAACGTGCAAAGCATTTATAAAACAGAAATCGATGAAACAATCTAAAACACTTCCAATTTTAGCCATCCTTTTGCTGCTATCTGTACAATCTCTTCATGCCCAAAATACAGAAAATGTCCAAATATTGAATTTGGAAGAAATATGGAAAGCCGCCGAAGCAAATAATCGCCAGCTGAAACTATCAGATTTAAATCGTCAGCAAAGTAATTTAGAAGTACTTGAAGCTAAAGACCGTATGCTGCCTGAACTTACCTTAGGCGGGGATTTAAAACTCAATTCAAAATTTCTTATTTATGACAATGGATTATTCTCATCTCCGCAGGATGTACCCATTAAAGGTTATGGTTATATGGTGGGATACAATTTAAATTTTAATCTCTTCAATGGTGGTAAAGACAGAAGAAATGTTCTGATGAAGAAAGAAGAGGAGACGCGAAAACAATACGAAGCCGACCTGCAAAAACACAGTGTAAAATATAATGCTGCAGCTGCTTATTTCGAGCTCTATACGTTTTTACATTTCAAGGAATTTCTGGGTGCAGAAATCACTGCAGAGAAGAAACAGTTATCACTAATAGAAAGTTTACACAAAAACGGTATTGTGCTTAAGAGTGATGTATTGAGAACTTCAGTGAAATTATCACAGTTGGAACTAAATCTGTCCGATGTTAAAAAGAAAATCGACATCGGCAAACAACGTCTCAATATTCTGATGGGGCGTGATAGCGAAGAGGAATTACAAATTCGGTATCAAAATGATGCTTTTACAGATGACTTAACAAATAATCCTCTTAGCGATTATATAGAAATTGCTCTTAATCAATCTTCGGCTTATAAAATGGCCAACAGCGATATCAAATGGAGTGAACTAAATATCAAACAGATTAAAGCTGCGCTGCTGCCTAAAGTTTTACTATACTCAAATTACAATTACACTTATCCACAGATTTCCTTTTATCCGTATTCGAATGATTTGTGGGGATTTGGCCAAACAGGAATTAAAGTACAGTTTTCTATCGATAACTTATATAAAAATATACATACAGCAGCTCATGCCCAACTCATCTATGATCAGGCAAAAGAAAGAGCCGATATTAAAAAGGATGAAATTTTGTTTCAGATAAAAGAAGCTTATCTGCAGCAGGAACTGGCTGTTGAAAGTGTAGAAACAGCAGAAAAAAATATTACAAAAACAACTGAAACTGTTCGGGTCATTAGAAGCAGTTATCTCAATCAGGAATCTCTTCTGATCGATCTTTTGGAAGCAGAGAATGCTTTATTGGAAGCAAAATTTAATTTAACAACGGCTAAGGCAAACGTAAAACTCACTCATATAAAGCTGCTGGCAATAGCAGGAATTCTTTAATAAAAAAATTATGAACAAAAATAAAACAGATAAAATTATTGTTACGCTGACCAAATGGTTTGGAATCGCATTATTGGCAGCAATAGTTATTTGGGGCGTGGTGTATTTTTTAAAGGGATACCGCTATGAACAGACCAATGATGCCCAGATTGATGCTTATTTATCGCCTGTCAATGCAAAAGTGGGCGGTTATATTAATAAAATTTATTATAAAGACAATCAGGAAGTTAAAAAAGGAGATACACTTGTTGTGATTGAACTTGACGAGTATGGACTAAAAAGAGATGCAGCGTCAGCAGAATTAATGGCTTCTCATGCCAAATTACCTATTCTGGCTGCAAACGAAGAAACACAGCTTAAAAGTATTGAGGTTATAAAAGCACAATTGGCAGGCGCAAAAGCGAGATTGAAGCAGCAGGAAAGAGAATTTGACCGTTATAAAAAGTTGATGGCTGATGAATCTGCTACACAACAAAAATTTGATAATGTCAGTGCTTCTTTGTCGATCATGCAGTCGGAATATAATCAGGCAAAAGCTTCTCTGCTGGTAGCCGAGTCTAAATTAAAAGATTACAAAGCACAGCGTAACGCCGTAGAGGCTGAAATAAAAATCAAAGAAGCGCTTCTTGAAAGACAGCAATTGGATATTAGATATACTGTTATTACTGCACCTTTTGATGGACAAATTGGTAAAAAGACCATCCAAAGAGGACAACTTATACAGCCAGGGCAGACATTAGCATTTTTGGTGAGCAAAGCCGAAGAGAAATGGGTAATCGCAAACTTTAAGGAAACACAAATTAGCTGTTTTAAGACAGGGCAGACCGTATTCATAGAAGTTGATGCTTTTCCAAAAGAAACATTCAGCGGCATTATTGAATCGCTTTCTCCAGCAACTGGTTCCCGTTATTCATTACTTCCGCCTGATAATGCTACGGGTAATTTCGTTAAAATCATCCAGCGTATTCCTGTTAGAATTAAACTTACCGATGTTCCTGAAAAATTAGCGAAACTATCTGCAGGAATGAATGCGAATGTTTATGTTGTAAAAGAGTAATGATGCAGGCACATAAAATATCGGTTTTTAAAGCCTGGGTATCCGAATGGATGGCAAGGTCAGTCATATCTGCCATTTTAATGACCTGTCTGTTTAGCTTTGCTTTTTACGGCAGTCCGGCAGCAACGATGGGCTTCTATGGTATACAGCCTTCGGATGTTCAGTTCGGCATGGTGGTTATTTATGGATCTACGGTCGCCTTTTTGGCGCTTGATTTTCGCATTGTAAAGTATTTTGCACCACGTAAGTACTTGCTCACAGCACTCACTGTAAATGCAGCCTGTTCGATTATTTGTTTTCATTTCAAAGATTGGACACTGTTTCTTATCAGTCAGTTTTTACAGGGCATTACCTGCGCATTGATGTCAGGTATCGTCTTACAGCTTATTTTTCCGAGATTACATTCTGTACGTGCTCGTGTTATTGCTTACAGTTTACTTTACGGAAGTATACAAATTGCAGTACCATTTTATTCCATCTATTCCAGCGTAATACTTCATTTCTTTGATTTTAACTGGCTATTCTATAGTTTCAATATCATACTGATCATTCTAACTTTTGTAGTGTTACTCACGATGAGCGATAAAGCAAGATTTACCAAAAAAATACCGCTTTATCAGGTGGATTGGACCGGCTATCTGTTTTATGTCTTATTTATTTTAATATTAGGATACATCCTGGTTTATGGACGCCAATTGGGATGGCTTGACAGTCCATTAATACTTATTTGCAGTTTAGGTAATCTGGTCATTCTTTTGCTTTTCATAATTAGAGAAAAAAAGCTCAAAAGACCATTAATCAACCTGCAGATTTTTAAGACAGAAAATTTTGTTATTGGACTGTTGCTCCTTTTTACATTCTACATTTTCAAGGGAAGTACGGGACTGGCTTACGGTTATCTTGATGTTATTTTAGGTAATGACCCGCTCAGTACTATTCCGATATGGACTGCGGTGATTTTAGGAACCATAGTAAGTATGTTTGTCACTTCCCGATTTGTCTTGATGGGTTTTAACCTGATAAGAATTATTATGGTTGGTTTTGGGATTATGGCCATATTCTATACCTATATGATACTATTTGTTTCGATACAGGGTGAAACAATTGATTTTATATTTCCTATGTTTATCTATGGTGTTGCAACAGGTGTTTTATTTGTTCCAATTGTTTCGTTTACTTCCTCATCAGCTCCTTCTAAACTTGCTGTTAACGCATCACTTATTGGAATATTTGCCAGATTCACCGGATTTACCGCCAGTCTTGCATTTAGTAACGAACTTCAATTAATTGCAAAATCATCAGTAAGGGAAAAGGTTCGGGAAACACTCACTGAAATTAACCCTCAATTACAAGTTACTTTACTGGATATCCAAAACCAATATATGAATGCAGGCAGTGATATCTATACTTCAAAAAGCGTATCGACAGGTTATTTCAATCAAATGACAGCTCACCAAATATTGGCTCGTGCAACCCGGGATTATTATGAGCTGATGTTAACAGGTGTGATTTTCGTAATCGTTATTTTACTGCTCCTGCCTCATATTCAAAACGTTGTTTTGAAATTAAGAAAATGTATAATTCCATATTAAAATTTTATTATGGCGCAAAATATCGGTTCTGTATTATTTCATATTTTTAAAATGTCGAATTATTTCATTCGTTCGTTTTACAATTTATCTAATTTAAAAAGTAAAACGTATTTTATAAAACCGCCTAGCTGAATTCTGATTTATTCCTATAATCTAAAAACAACCGATTGTGTAAAGTGTAGATTTTTTTTAAAGTAAAAAATAATGTTAGCAAAAATTGTTAAAGAATATTTTACCATAATATTCCCAATGTAAGTATCCAGGAGGCTTAGTTCTTAAAGAATTTTCTATTGTTCGTTAAAATAATTACATTTACTAATTATAGATTTTAATTTATGGAAGAGCACAAGCATGTAACGATTTATGATATTGCCAAGAAACTTAATCTGGCAACATCAACAATTTCAAGAGCTCTAAAAGATCACCATAGTCTAAGTGATAAGACAATAAAAAAAGTAAAGCAAACTGCTAGGGAAATGGGGTTTGTTCCTAATACTTTAGCGGCTGGTCTGCGCGGTAATAAGTCTAGAACTATTGGTATTTTAATTCCAACAGTTACACAGCCTTTTTTATCTTCTCTAATCAGCGGTATTGAGATTGCGGCACGCAAATCAGAATATTCGGTTATTATTATGCAGTCGCATGACTCTTATGAGGTAGAAGTAGACCTGGCTAAATCATTATATAGTAACCGTGTAAGCGGGGTTATTTGTTCTCTGGCAATGGAGACAAAAGATACTTCGCATTTTAAGCAGTTTTCAAATAATAATATTCCGCTTGTATTTGTTGACAGAGTTCCCAGGGATTATGACACTTTTAGGGTCGTAATTAACAACCATCTGGCTGGTTACAAGGCAACTAAACATTTAATAGAACAAGGATGTAAGAGAATAGCCTACTTAACTGCCAAGTCAGAATTTGGTACTCTTTATAATGAAAGAAAAAGAGGGTATGTTGATGCTTTGCTAGAGCATGATCTGCCTGTCGATGAAAATTTAATCATAAGCTTAAAAGAAATGACTTATGAAGAAGGTGTAAAGGCCTGTAATCATTTATTTGATCTGAAAGAAAGACCGGACGGCCTATTTGCTCCGGGAGACATTCTAGCGGTAAGTGCCGTTCAGACTGCTAAAAAAAGAGGTATTAAAGTACCTGAAGAGTTTGCGGTCATAGGATTTAATAATGACCCAATCTCAGAAATAATTGAACCTAACATTTCTACTATAACCCATCCTGCAGAAAAAATGGGAAAGGCTGCTGCTGAGTTAATTATTAAAAATCTAAAATCTCTTAAGGAAGAGGATGCAAAAGAAATTACTTTTTTGAATACACAAGTATTAATTCGTGAGTCCTCAAGGAAGATTTAACGAGCAGCATTTTAAATTTAAATAAGAGCTGTTAATATAATTTATCAGCAGTTTTTTTTGAAACTTCTTACTGCAGATATTGGTTTAATGATTATATAATTTTTTATAAAAAAAGAGTATAATTATCCCAGAAAAATTCCCTTTCAAATACTTACCAAAGGATTTTTAAAGTATTAAACGAGCAACCGATTGCTTTTTTCTGCTTAATTTTTGCTTTGCTTTTAAAAACCTCGTTAGCTGTTGTCTACTTAAGCAACCAGTTGTATTTTTTGTTTTTTAACAATATTTATATTTCACTAATGCCAATTATGCTAAAAAATAATGGGCTTTGTGCTGTTTTATGATTTTTTTAATAAATAGCCACTTACCTCTTTAACTTTTTAATTTTTAGGTCAAAACAACTCGTTTGAATATTTATAATCTATTTTTTTAGTATAAAAAATAGATATAATGTTTTTTAATATGCTTTTTTTTTGGTAATTCGTAAATAAAAATTTAAACAACCGATTGTGTATTGATTGTTTTTTTTATATTTGTTTTCAATACACTTATTAACTAAACCAAAATTTTAACTATCTAAATCAATTTTTATGACTAACTTTTTTGTTACAAGTAAATCAAAGCATCTATTATGCTTTTGTTTTTTGATCTTTACGCTTTTGCTGTCGCTCCAATCGAGAGCTCAGACAAAAGTCACAGGAATAATATCGGATGCAGGTGGTCCAATTCCTGGAGCAAATGTGAATTTAAAAGGCACCAAAAATGGGGTAAGTACCGGTTTTGATGGTACTTATACTATTGACGTACCTTCCAATGGTATTCTTGTTTTTAGTTTTATAGGTTTAAAAAGCAAAGAAGTAGCTGTAAATGGACAAACCAAAATTAATGTAACCCTTGAAGAAGATTCGGCTCAATTAAAAGAAGTAGTTGTTATTGGGTACGGAACGCAGAGAAAAGAAGCAGTAACAGGATCTGTTGCTTCTATTGGAGGCAGTGAATTAAATGAGGTGCCCGCTGCCAATGTAACTCAGGCATTGCAGGGAAGACTGGCAGGTGTCGATTTAACCCAGACTTCTACAAAACCGGGAGCAGCTATGCAGATACGTATACGCGGAACGCGATCTTTAACAGGAAGCAATGACCCTCTAATTGTTTTGGACGGAGTTCCGTTTGCAGGTTCTATAGGCGATATAAATCCTGTTGATATCAAATCTGTAGATGTTTTAAAAGATGCTTCTGCAACGGCTATTTATGGTTCGCGTGGAGCAAATGGAGTAATATTAATTACAAGTAATAAAGGACGCAAAAATCAGAAAGCAACATTTAATTATAATGGATTTAGCGGTATCAAACAAGTTTTTGGTAAATACGATATGATGGACGGAACCAAGTTTGCCGCACTTCGTGATTATTCGACTCTATATACAGACGGAGTTGATGAATCAAGAAATACAAATACAGACTGGCAGGATTCACTTTATGGAGCTGGTGAAATGATCAGCCATGATGTGAGTGTTTCGGGAGGTACCGAACACGGTGCTTATAATGCAGGTTTAGGTTATTATAAAGAAGAATCGGTTCTTCCGGGCCAGCGATACGAACGTTTTAGTCTTAGAGCAGGTTTAGATCAGCAGCTGAGCGGGGCTATTCGTATGGGATTCAATACAAATAGTAACTATTCTGTTACTAATGGAGATAATATTGGTACAGGTACAATCTTAGCAACCTCTCCTTTATCTAACCCATATAATCCGGACGGGTCTTTGAAAAGAACAGTTAAAATGGGAGCAGATGAAAATTGGGTTTACACGAGAGAATCGATTAATAATCTGGGAGAATCTTATGTTAATCAGACAAGAGCTTTTAGTTCGTACAATAATATTTTTGCCGAAGTGAAAATACCAGGCGTTGATGGTTTAAAATATCGTATGAATACTGGATTAAATTTACGTCTGTCTAATAGTGGTTACTATGAAGGACAAGGAGTCTTTGATGTAAATCCAACTACTATCTCAAATGCATCTATCACTAATACATTATCTACACAATGGCTTATAGAAAACCTGATCACATATGATAAGACTTTTGCTCAAAAACATACTGTAAATTTTGTTGGATTATATTCAAATGAGCAGTTTACAGGAAATACTTCGCAGATATCAAGAAACGGGATAACTTCTGATGCATTTCAGTTTTATAACCTGGGACAGAGTGAAGAAGAAGCTGTTATAAATCCTGCAAATCAAGATTATACACAGTGGGGTTTAAGCTCATATATGGCCAGAGCGATGTATTCTTACGATAATAAATATTTTATTTCTGGAACAATTCGTTCAGATGGTTCATCAAGATTAGCCAAAGGAAATAAATGGGTAACTTATCCGGCTGTTTCTGCAGGATGGACAATTTCAAATGAATCTTTCATGAAAAAACTTTCTTGGGTTAATTTATTGAAATTCCGTGCAGGATATGGAGAAACTTCTAATCAGGCGGTAGATCCGTATCAGACTTTGGGAGCTTTAAGTACAAGACCTTATAATTTTGGAAATACAAATTCTACAGGTGTATACGTGACAACATTACCTAATCCTGATTTAGGATGGGAATATTCAACAACATGGAATTACGGATTGGATTTTGCATTTTTTAATAATCGTTTATCAGGAACAATCGAGTATTACAAAACAAATACAAAAGATTTGCTGCAAAGAGTAAATCTTCCGGCAACATCAGGAGTTAGCAGCTACGTTGGTAATGTTGGTGAAACTGAAAACAAAGGTTATGAAATAGCCTTAAACGGAGTTATTCTTGACAATCCAAAAGGGTTGAGCTGGACTGTTGGGGTTAATTTATATGCCAACCAAAATAAGTTAGTTAAACTTGCTTCTGGAGCGCAAAGAGATGAGAGTAATTCATGGTTTGTGGGGTATAATATTAATTCTATCTACGATTATGAAAAGGTTGGTATCTGGCAGGAAGGCGATCCTTATATGTCTGTATTAGAACCAGGGCCAACAGGTATCGGCCAGCAGGGAACTGTAGTAGGATCTATCAAAGTTAAATATACAGGAGATTTTAACCCAGATGGTTCACCAACTCGCGCCATTAACGCAAGTGACAGACAAATAATAGAAACTGACCCGGATTTTCAGGGAGGTTTCAACACCAATTTAACTTATAAAGGTTTCGATTTTTCTGCTGTTGGAGCATTTAAAAGCGGGGGTGTTTTAATTAGTACACTTTATGGCGGCAACAGTTACTTAAACCTTTTAAATGGTAGAAGAAGTAATGTTGATGTAGATTACTGGACACCGGATAACAGAGATGCTGAGTTTCCAAATCCAAGAGGAATCAGAAGTGGTGATAACCCAAAATACATGTCAACAATGGGTTATTTTGATGCCTCTTATGTAAAAATCAGAGCCTTAACACTTGGATATACTTTAGATCAGGAATTTATGAGAAACTTAGGGATTGAAAAATTGAGACTTTATTTTACAGCTCAAAACCCTTTTGTACTTTTTTCTCCTTATAACAAAAAGTCTGGAATGGATCCTGAAACAAATTCTTATGGAGATGAAAATCAGGCAGTAAATTCATACCAACGCAGGTTCTTGGTTATTGGAACAAATACACCTTCGACCAGAAACTTTTTATTCGGACTTAATTTAACATTTTAATCAAGAAGAACTATGAAACGATATATTTTTAAAAATTTAATTATAGGATCAGTAGTACTGTTCTCCTTTGCGGGCTGCTCTGATATTTTAGAAGAAAAACCACATGATTTTTATGAGCCTGGCTATTTTAAAACAGAACAGGGAGTAATACAAGGACTGACATCGCATTATGCCCATTTACGCTGGATTTACGGACAAGCATACTATTACAATTCTGTGCAAACCGGTACAGATGAAAACACTTATGGGCAGCAAGCCGACGGAAATTTCAAAGATCATGATTTATCCGGAGTGGGGGTAATTAATGCCACCTCGAGCAGGGCCGATGTTGTATGGAATAATTCATACAATGATATCAATACTGCAAGCGGTATTATCGAAAATGCTGCAGCCGTGGGTATAGCAAGCAGTTTAATTGCAGAGTCTAAATTCTTCAGAGCTTTTGATTACTTTTTATTAGTGCAGACTTTTGGAGGTGTGCCTTTAGATTTAGGAGCAGGTGAACTGAAATTTAACAGTAAACCCTCAAGATCTTCAAAACGAAATACGGTAACAGAAGTATATACCAAAGCTATTTTTCCGGATTTAGTAGCAGCAGTAAAAGAATTGCCTGATGCGCCAAGATTAACAGGTACAGCAACTAAAACTTTAGCCCGTTTAATGTTATCAAAAGCTTATCTAACATATGCATGGTGGTTAGAAAATCCAAATAATATTCCTACCTATCCTGATACGCCAAGAACAGATCCTGACGGACACAATGCGCAATGGTATTTTCAAGAGGCTTATAATATAGCTTTGGAGGGAATTAATAACCCGGGATCTTATGGATTACTGCCTTATTATTATGACGTAAACTTAGGATCTAATGATCGTAATAAAGAATTAATGCTTTATGCAGATCATACAGAAGCCAGCGAATATTATAATGGAGCAAGTCTTACTTACGGCAGCGGAGGATCACCTGATAATTTTGCAGGCTGGATGGGAACATGGAATTATACTTCTATAAGAAGTAAAAATGCTTCCGGTGCTGCTGTTTCTACTGTGCAGCGTGCAGCTGATCAATTCTTAGGACGTCCGTGGGTAAGAATGGTACCGCCTATTGAAGTTTTTACAAAAACTTTTGCGGATAAAACAAATGATTCAAGATACGACGGAACGTTTGCGGCTGTTTATCGTGGAAACTGGAATTTACTTGGAACAGGATTAACCGACGTAGCAACATTATACAATGCTAACGGATTACCGGTAAAACCGGGAGATGCTATTTTAAGTTTCCTTAATGATGAACCTGTTACTCCAATTGCATATCCTGCCGGAGCAGGTGATAATGGTGTTGGGGCAGGAGTTTTACCAGGCAGATCTGATTATGTAATTTCTCCATTAGGAATAAGCAGAATTGTATATCCGGGCTTATGGAAACTGGGTCCATATCGTACTGATAACGCAGGTGGATTAGGACAGCCGAATGCAGGAAGTACAAGACCCTATCCAGTAGCTAAATTTTCAGAACTTTATTTTGTTGCCGCGGAAGCTGCAGTAAAAGGAGCAACAGGTTCAATGAGTGCCAGAGATCTTATCAATGTAATTAGAGCACGCGCAGGAAAATGGCGATGGGATAATAACGGTAAAGTAGCAAAAACAGCTGACAACAGTGTTTTATTAACAAGTGCAACTCCTGCAGTAATTGATATTAATTACATCCTTGCAGAACGTTCTCGTGAATACTACGGAGAAGGATATCGCTGGTATGATTTAGTAAGAACTCAAAAATGGAATGAAATTGCTGGTAAATATTCAATTGGAGGATCAAATTATGGCCAGCATACACCAGAAATTATTACAAGAACTATAGAAAAATATCATTATCTGCGCCCAATACCACAAGGACAATTAGATGGTATGGAAATGAGTGCCGATGAAAAAGCGGCATATCAAAATCCGGGTTACTGATTTTAAGTTTTTCAGCAAGATTTAGATCTTAATTATGAGAGTTGATTTTACGGTTAATTTATAATGATCTTAATCTTGCTTGCTAGAAGCCGAGGGGCATTCTCTCGGCTTTTTATATTTTTTGAATAAATAAAATAGTATAACAAATGATTAAAAGAAATATCTTTTTTTTACTGTCGGTAGTGCTTGTATGTTTTTATACGGGTAATGCCCAGCAAAAAAAACAATCCAAAAATACCGCTGTTTTTTCCAATGTCATTTACAATGGCAATGATCAGATTTATAAAAACAGTCCATTAAATCAGGATGAATTTTACACACCAATTTTGCAGGGTTGTTATCCTGATCCGGCCATTACCAGAAAAGGAGATGATTATTACATGGTCTGTTCTTCATTTGCCATGTTTCCCGGTGTGCCTATTTTTCACTCCAAAGATTTAGTAAATTGGACAGATTTAGGAGGAGTTTTAAATAATGCAGCAGAATTTAACCCTCATGATACAGGGATCAGTGCAGGAGTATATGCACCCGGAATTACATATAATCCCCACAATGATACCTTTTACATGATTGTTACCGCATTTTCCGGTGGTCTTGGAAATATCATTGTTAAGACAAAAGATCCGATGAAAGGATGGGGGAGCCCTATTAAATTGGATTTCGGCGGAATCGATCCTTCTATATTTTTTGATGAAAATGGCAAAGGGTATATTGTTCATAATGACGCACCGGATAAAGGAAAAGAATTATATGAAGGTCATCGCGTAATTAAAATTTGGGAATATGATCTTAATACAGATAAGGTAATTCCCGGTACAGATAAAATTATTGTTGATGGAGGCGTAGACCTTTCTAAAAAACCAATATGGATTGAAGCCCCGCATTTATATAAAAAAAATGGAAAATATTATTTAATGTGTGCAGAAGGCGGTACAGGAGGAAATCACAGCGAAGTTATTTTTAGCAGTGACAATCCGAAGGGACCTTTTAAACCAGCATCAAATAATCCAATTTTAACCCAGCGCTATTTTCCAAAAGACAGAGTCAATAAAGTAGACTGGGCGGGTCATGCAGATTTAATCCAGGGGCCGGATAATAAATATTATGGCGTTTTCTTAGGCATTCGCCCTAATGAAAAAGACAGGGTAAACATAGGAAGAGAAACTTTTATACTGCCTGTAGATTGGTCTGGTGAGTTTCCAGTTTTTGAAAACGGATTGATTCCCATGCAGCCAAAATTAAAAATGCCTGCCGGAGCTACAAATAAAACGGGCAAAGACGGATTTTTTCCGAATGGTAATTTTACGTTTACTGAAAACTTTACTTCCGATAAATTAGATTACAGATGGATAGGACTCAGAGGACCACGAGAAAATTTTATTGCTGTAACCAAAAAAGGACTTCAGATTAATCCTTTCGAAGTAAATATTAAAGAAGTTAAACCTACTTCGACACTTTTTTACAGACAAATGCACAACACGTTTTCTTTCGCAGCAACAATAGATTATAAACCTCAATCGGAGAAAGATCTGGCCGGAATTGTATGCCTGCAGAATGAGCGTTTTAATTATGTTTTTGGAATAACAAAAAAAGGAAAAGATACTTACATCTTGCTTGAAAGAACAGAAAAAGGAGAGTCAAAAATTATGGCAAGCACTAAAATTGAGATCAAAAAACCATTGCGTCTGCAGGTAAAAGCAGCAGGAGACAGTTACGAATTTAGTTATGCGACAAACGGCGATGATTTTAAAAATTTAGGAGAAAGCGTTTCAGGAGACATTTTGTCAACAAATAAGGCAGGAGGTTTTACCGGAGCACTGGTAGGATTGTATGCAACGGCAGCAAATGATGCCCGTCCACAATAATAAACTACAGCAAAAAGTACCAAATAGATAATAACCTTTAAAACGTTAAACATGCAAAAGGAATATTTAAAATGGCTGTTATTTCTGCATCTCTTTTTTTTAGGATGTATATCAAATCAATCATCTTTAATAGCACAAAACAAAGCAAATAATGAGAATTGGGTTGGTACGTGGGCTTGCGCACAGATGCAGGTAGAACCAAATAATATGCCTCCTGCTCCGGGGCTTTCAGAAAATACGCTTCGGCAGATTATTAGAGTTTCTATAGGAGGAAAGCGTATGAGATTGCGTTTCTCTAACATTTTCAGCGATCAGCCCACAGTTTTAAAATCTGTAAGTATTGCAAATGTTATCAACGCACCCATTATCGATCTAAAAACTCAAAAAGTACTCAGCTTTAATGGAAATTCTAAAATAACAATAAGCCCGGAGCAGGAAGTATTTTCAGATGCTTTTGATTTTGAATTACAGCCGGGTCAGCTTCTTGCCATTACCATTCATTATGGAGCAACTTCGGTAAAAACATCCGGACATCCGGGTTCACGCACCACTTCTTACATTCTTGAAGGAGATAATATCCAAAATGCATCTTTTGAGGGAGCCATAAAAACAGATCACTGGTATTCGATTATGGGATTAGATGTCATTGCCAATAAATCTGCTGCAGCAATAGTTTGTTTAGGAAATTCTATTACAGACGGACGCGGATCAGGCACCAACAAACAAAATCGATGGACAGATATTTTATCCGCTAGATTACTGGAAAATAAAAAAACACAAAATATAGGAGTCTTGAACTTAGGAATAGGAGGAAATTGTGTCATTAAAGGCGGGTTAGGACCTACTGCATTAAATCGTTTTGATCGGGATGTACTTTCACAAAAAGGCACAAAATGGCTCGTAATTCTGGAAGGTATTAACGATATCGGAGGAATTAAAAATCCTGAAGATGCCTCTGTTAAAGCTCAGGAACTTATTGAAGCTTACAAAGTGATGATTGATAAAGCGCATGCCAAAGGAATTAAAGTATACGGTTGCACTATTTTGCCTTTTGCGAAGTCATTTTATGACGCACCACACAAACAAGAAGCACGCGATATTGTAAATGACTGGATTAGAAACAGTAAAGCCTTTGATGCTGTTATTGATTTTGATAAAGCAATGGCTTCAGAAGAAGGTTCAAAAACCATTTTGTCTAACATGCATGATGGTGATTTTTTGCATCCAAACCAAGCAGGTTATCTGAGAATGGGAGAAGCGATAGATCTGAATTTGTTTAAATAGCAGCTTCTCTATTTTAATTATTTCCCTGTTTCAATTCACAATTAAAGTGATTTTTTGATCATAAAACAGCTATAAAATGAAATCAATAATTAAGTTTTTCGTATTTATTTTTCTTTTTTCAATAGTACAAAAAGGGTATTCTCAAGATGCTGATTTTCATATTTATTTGAGCCTTGGCCAATCAAATATGGAAGGATATGCTAAAATAGAGGCACAAGATAAAGTGGGTGTCGACGATCGGTTTCAGGTTTTGCAGGCAGTTAATTGTCCGGAACTTAATCGCACGATGGGAAACTGGTATACCGCCATACCACCCTTATGCCGTTGCAATACCGGATTAACACCTGTAGATTATTTTGGGCGAAATATGGCTGCCAATCTTCCTAAAAATATAAAAGTAGGCGTTATCAATGTAGCTGTTGGAGGCTGTAAAATTGAACTTTTTGATAAAGACAAGTCGGCAGATTATATTGCTGCAGCCCCAGACTGGATGAAAGGCATGATTAAGGAATATGATGGAAATCCGTATCAGCGACTGGTGGAATTGGCTAAAACAGCCCAAAAGAAAGGAATTAAAGGTATCCTGCTTCATCAGGGAGAATCGAATACGGGTGATACACTTTGGCCGAAAAAAGTAAAAATTGTCTACGATAACTTAATGAAAGATCTGAATCTAGATCCTGAAAAAGTGCCTTTACTTTCAGGCGAAACCGTAAATGAAGACCAAAACGGCAAATGTGGAAGCATGAATAAAATTATTGCCACACTGCCAAAAACTATAGCTAATTCCTATGTAATTTCATCTAAAGGATGTACTGCTGAAGCTGATTTTTTGCATTTTAATGCCGCAGGTTACAGAGAATTAGGAAGACGTTATGCCGATAAAATGCTTTCATTATTGGGATATAAATTATCAGAAGGCAAAGTACCTTTCATAGTTCAGGCGCCGCTTGGTTTTGATCAGATAAATACAACTATACCAACGGGTAAAATTGAAAGCATCAGTTACGAATCCAAAACTGTTGGGTCTATTAGAAAAGCTGCCGTTTACACACCTCCGGGATTCAATAAAAAGAAAAAATATCCTGTGTTATACCTTTTACACGGAATAGGCGGAGATGAAAAAGAATGGCTCAATGGAGGAAGTCCGCAGATTATATTAGATAATCTTTATGCCGAAGGAAAAATCGAACCCATGATCGTCGTAATGCCAAACGGAAGAGCTATGAAAGATGACAGTGCAACCGGAAATATAATGGCACCGGATAAAGTACAGGCATTTGCTGCTTTCGAAAAAGACTTATTAAACGACCTGATTCCTTTTATCGAAAAAAAATATCCAACTTACAAAGACAGGGAACACCGTGCTATTGCAGGTTTGTCTATGGGCGGAGGACAATCCCTAAATTTTGGATTGGGGAATCTGGATAAATTTGCCTGGGTAGGCGCTTTCTCAGCGGCACCAAATACTAAAGTACCGCAAGAACTGCTTCCTAATTCCGAAGAAGCAAAAAAGAAATTAAAACTGCTTTGGATTTCCTGTGGTGATAATGACTGGCTTATAGAGAATAGTAAAAGAACTCACGATTATTTATACAAAAATGATGTGCCGCATATCTATTATATCGAGCCTGGAGTCCACGATTTTAAAGTGTGGAAAAACGGCTTATATATGTTTTCACAGTTTTTGTTTAAACCAGTCGATCAGTCGGTTTTTTCAGCATATACCATTTTAGGCAATCCCGCACAAACCAATATCCGTAATGCAAAATATCCTCAAATATTACCGGATAACAGGGTGATTTTTAAGATCGCGGCTCCCCAAGCTTCAAAAGTACAAATCGATTTAGGAAGAAAATATGATCTGACAAGAGACTCAGAAGGATTTTGGACTGTAACGACAGATGTTATAAACAAAGGATTTAATTATTATTCCCTGCTGATTGATGGCGTGGCTGTTGCCGATCCTGCCAGCCAGACTTTTTATGGAATGGGTCGTATGGCAAGCGGTATCGAAATTCCAAATAAAGAAGGAGATTTTTATGCTTTAAAAGAGGTTCCGCACGGTGAGATTCGAATAAATAATTATTTTTCAAAAGCAACTAATTCTTGGCGTGAAATGTATGTTTACACACCGCCGGGTTATGAAAATTCTACAGAAAAATATCCGGTTTTATATCTGTTACATGGCGGAGGCGAAGATCAAACCGGCTGGACAGCACAAGGTAAGGCTAATTTAATTTTAGATAATTTAATTGCCGAAAATAAAGCAAAGCCAATGATAATTGCCATGCTTGACGGTAATATGGGAAACACAGGAGGAATTGCAGGTTTTAATGAAAGTGCACTTAAAGCTTTTGAAAATGAATTAAAAACAGGAGCAATACCTTTTGTAGAAAACCATTTTAAAACTGCGAAAGACTCTAAAAACAGAGCTTTGGCTGGATTATCAATGGGAGGATTGCAAACACTTTATGCGGGTGTCAAAAATTCAGACCTTTTTTCTTATATAGGCGTATTTAGTTCAGGCTGGTGGGCAAATAATACCACCTTGTCAGAACCTCAGTACGAGTTTATGAAAAATAATGCCCAGAAGATCAATTCTAATATCAAAGAATTTTGGATTTCTATGGGAGGCAAAGAAGATATTGCGTTTGAAAATTGTAAAATAATGAGAAGCAAGTTTGACCAGTTTGGAATAAAATACAAATACAGTGAATATTCAGGTGGACATACCTGGCCGGTTTGGAGACACGATTTATTTATGTTCGCGCCATTATTATTTAATAAATAAAGTATAATGAATAGATTTTCAATACATATCCTAATATTTTTTATCACCTTTAGTTTTAATAGCTTAAAGGCCGCGCAGCCGTTTATAACAACTCAAAAAGTTGGAGATGTTGTCGTACTGAAAGAGAAATCTTTACCTCTTTCGTTTTTTGTTAGTAACGGAACAGATGCAGGTATTTTACGTGCGATTGGTAATTTACAAGTTGATTTTGAAAAAGTAACGGGCGAAAAGCCTGCCGTTTTTAGTCAGAAGCCAAATTCTTCGGCACCGTTAATTATCATTGGAACAATAGGAACCAATTCTATAATTGATGATTTAATTAAAGAAAATAAAATCGATGGAAAATTGCTTAAAGGCAAAAATGAAAAGTTTATTATTCAGAACATAAAAAATCCATTTAAAGGAGTAGAAGAAGCTATTGTTATTGCCGGCAGTGACAAACGCGGCACAATTTACGGAATTTACGAATTGTCCGCACAAATTGGTGTTTCGCCCTGGTATTACTGGGCTGATGTTCCAGTAGAGAAAAAAGAGACTCTTTATTTTATAAAAGGAACCTATAGTGATGGAGAACCTGCCGTGCAATACAGGGGAATTTTTATCAATGATGAAGCTCCTGCATTAAGCGGTTGGGCAAAAGCAACATTTGGAGGTTTTAATAGTAAATTTTATGAAAAAGTTTTCGAATTACTGCTTCGGCTAAAAGCCAATTATATGTGGCCGGCCATGTGGGGAAATGCTTTTTATGATGATGATTCGGCAAGCGGACCTTTGGCCAGTGAAATGGGAATTATCATGGGTACCTCACATCACGAACCAATGGCTTTGGCACAGACAGACTGGCATCGGTACATTAAAAAAAATAATCTCCCAAATGTTTGGGATTATTCTAAAAATAAAACCGTTTTAGATGAATTCTGGAAAAGCGGCATAGAACGCAGTAAAAATTGGGAAAAAGTCGTAACCGTAGGAATGCGTGGAGACGGTGATGAAGCAATGAGCGAAGGAACCAACATAAGTTTACTGGAAAATATCGTAAAAGAACAACGTAAAATTATTGCTGAGGTGACTCAAAAAAAAGCAGAAAAAATACCTCAGGTTTGGGCTTTATACAAAGAAGTTCAAGACTATTACGATCAGGGAATGCGTGTTCCTGATGACGTTGTTTTACTATTTTGTGATGATAACTGGGGCAATGTACGTAAACTTCCCGATCTCACTAAACCACTGCATAAAGGAGGATATGGGATGTACTATCACTTTGATTACGTTGGCGGTCCAAGAAATTCAAAGTGGATTAATATAAGTCCGATACAAAGAGTTTGGGAACAGATGAATCTGAGCTACGAACACAGTGTCGATAAAATCTGGATAGTTAATGTGGGAGATCTTAAACCAATGGAATTTCCAATCAGCTTTTTTTTAGAAATGGCATGGAATCCCAAAAAGTTCAACTCGCAGAATCTTTTTGAGTTTACCCAGAAATGGGCAGCGGATCAATTTGGAACAAAACACGCCAAAGAGATTGCGAGTCTGTTAAATACCTATCCAAAATATAACCGAAGAGTGACTCCCGAAATGCTGGACAGCAAAACCTACAGTCTTGAAAATTATAATGAATTTCAAACCGTAGTTAATGACTACAAGAATCTGGCACTTGATGCTTACAGAATTTACAATGACATTCCAGAACAATACAAGGATGCCTATTTTCAACTGGTTTTATATCCTATAGACGCCTGCAGCAATCTTTATGAAATGTATTTTGCACAGGCGAAAAACAGAAAACTGGCTTCAGAAAAAAATATTTTAGCCAATGGTTTTGCTGATCAGGTAAAAAGGAATTTTGCAAGAGATTCTATTCTTCAAAATAAATACAATAATGAAATTGCCGGCGGAAAATGGACTCATATAATGGATCAGATGAGAATTGGCTACAAAAGCTGGCACGACGGCCCTAAAAACATTTTACCGGAAATTAGTTACGTATCAGAAAAAGAGCAGATCATTAGAAAAACATTCGCAGAAAAAGAAGGTTATGTCGCTATCGAAGCAGAACATTTTTCTAAGTTAAATAACTCAAAAAATATGCATTGGGAAGTGATTCCAGATTTTGGAAAAACCAAAAGCGGTATCACCACTTTTCCACAAAATAAATATCCAAACCAGAATGAGAATGTTTTTGTTGAGTATGAAATTGATTTTATTTCTACCGGAGAATTTGATGTAGAAATGCTTTTGGCTCCTACACTTAACTTTAACAGTAACAATGGACTTCGTTATGAAATTTCTTTTGATGAAGAAAAACCGCAGACCATAAATTTTAACGGACAATATCGTGGAGAATTAGGGAAATGGCAGGCAAAACACCTGATACATTCGACAACTAAACATACGATCTCGAAAGCAGGAAAACATATTTTACGTTTCCGTGTCTTAGATCCCGGAATTGTCCTGCAAAAGATTCTGATTAATACCGGCGGCTTAAAACCGTCCTATCTTGGTGCGCCCGAAAGCGACAGAGTTTCTAAGGATGGTCTGTAAGTTTTTAGATTTAATGAAATAAAATTATGACAAATCTCTTAGTGAAATATAAGGCATTAAGATGCTTGATTGCATTATTTATTGGATTTTCGGCGGCTGCTCAAATGAAAACATTTCCGTTGCAGGAAGTGAGATTAGGTGGCGGTCCTTTTAAAAATGCACAAGATATTGATCTTAAATACATGCTGGCACTTAATCCGGATAAACTTCTTGCGCCTTATTTAATAGATTCTAATCTGCCTTTAAAATCAGATCGTTACGGAAATTGGGAAAGTTTAGGTCTTGACGGCCATATTGCAGGACATTATTTATCGGCTCTGTCCATGATGTATGCTTCTACTGCAAATAAGGAGCTTAAAAACAGATTAGAATATATGATTTCTGAATTGGCCAGATGTCAGGAAAAAAACGGAAATGGTTATGTAGGCGGGATTCCGCAGGGAAAAGTTTTTTGGGACCGAATCCATAACGGAGACATAGACGGAAGCAGTTTTGGATTAAATAATACCTGGGTTCCCATTTATAATATTCATAAACTTTTTGCCGGCTTAAACGACGCATATCAATATACAGGTAATGAAGAAGCTAAAGCGATTTTAATAAAACTGGCAGACTGGTTTATTGAGATGATTAAGCCCCTGCGTGATGAGCAGATCCAGCAAATTTTAAAAACAGAACACGGAGGCATCAACGAATCTTTTGCAGATTTATATCTTATTACTAAAGATAAAAAATATCTCGAAACAGCTCAAAAACTATCTCAAAAAGCTTTTTTGGAATCGCTGTTACAAAAAGAAGACAAACTTACAGGACTTCATGCCAACACACAGATTCCTAAAGTTATTGGTTTTGAAAAAATTGCCTCTATATCAGGAGACAAGGAATGGACGGATGGAGTACTCTTTTTTTGGGACAACGTTACTCAGAAACGAAGTGTGGCTTTTGGAGGAAACAGTGTTGCAGAGCATTTTAATCCGGTAGATGATTTCAGCGGTATGCTCAAGTCAAATCAGGGTCCGGAAACCTGTAATTCCTATAATATGGAACGTCTAAGCAAAGCCTTGTTCCTGGATAAAAAAGATATGACTTATCTGGATTTCTACGAACGTACACTTTACAATCATATACTTTCAAGCCAGCATCCGGAAAAAGGAGGTTTTGTTTATTTTACGCCTATCAGGCCCAGTCATTATCGTGTGTATTCGCAGCCCGAAACCAGTATGTGGTGCTGTGTAGGGTCTGGATTAGAAAATCATTCCAAATATGGAGAATTAATTTACACCCATTTTGATGAGGCTGTTTTTGTGAATCTTTTTATAGCATCGACCCTAAGTTGGATTGAAAAAGGAATTGTCATAGAGCAGAAGACAAAATTTCCTTATGAAAACAGTGCAGAAATTATTCTAAACCTTAAAAAAGCGAAGACTTTTGATTTGAATATCCGCCGTCCAAAATGGGCAGAAAATTTTAAGGTATTTATAAACGGAACAGAACAGCAAACAGAATTAAAATCATCGGGCTATATCAGTCTCAAAAGAAAATGGAAATCGGCAGATCATGTACGTATTGAATTCGAAACGAAAACCCATTTAGAGCAATTGCCTGATGGTTCTAATTGGAGCGCTTTTGTAAACGGGCCTATAGTCTTAGCAGCAAAAACTTCTACAGAAGCATTAGACGGGTTATTTGCCGATGACAGTCGTATGGGACATGCAGCTTCAGGAAAATATATGCCAATGGATAAAGCGTATGCCCTTGTAGGAGATAAGGCGGGTTATGTTTCAAGACTTAAGGAACTAGGCAATATGCATTTTGCTTTAGATTCATTAGAATTAGAGCCTTTTTTTGAACTGCATGATGCACGTTATCAAATGTATTTTCAAACCTTTTCTCAAGAGAAATATAAAGAAAAACTGGAAGTATTACGACAACAGGAAATACAAGAAAGGACACTTGAAGCCAATACGGTAGATAAAATTAACTGTGGAGAACAACAACCGGAAGCAGATCATCTGTACAGGGGAGAAAAAAGCAATTCGGGATATGATGACGGCCGCTTCTGGAGAAATACACAGTCTTATATTTCCTATCAAATGATCAATAAAAATGCATCAGGAAAATATCTTGATATAAGTACTCTGGATAAAATTGACCCAGATAAGATTAGCATAACAGTAAATAATAAACCAGCTGAAATAATTTCTTTAGAAGATAAAAAAATCAGGCTGGATGTTGCAAAACAAGAAGCTGCAACTATTAAAATTACAGCAAAAGAGGGAAAAGTAAGTCCTAAATTTTATCAATTGAGAATTGTAAAAAATTAAACAGCTTTCTTAAAATATCAGAAAATAAAAACAATGAAAATTCTATATAATCTATTAGTATTTTTTTTAAGTCTAACCGTATTAAACGCTCAGGATAATAAAGCGCAAAATCCAATAATTTTTGCAGACGTTCCTGATATGTCCGTCATTCGGGTTAATGATAGTTATTACATGAGCAGTACGACAATGCACATGAATCCGGGTGTCCCAATAATGAAATCTAAAGATTTAATAAATTGGGAAATCATCAATTATGCCTATCAAACATTAGAAGATGATAATGAGAAACTAAATCTGGACAATGATAAAAATGATTACGGAAGAGGTTCATGGGCCAGTAGTCTTCGTTATCATAATGGTATTTATTATATAAGCACTTTTTCAGGCACAACGAACAAAACTTATATTTTTTCTACAAAAGATATTGAAAAAGGTCCCTGGAAGCGAACCGTTTTAAACAATTCTTATCACGATCATTCTATTTTTTTTGATGATGACGGAAAGGTTTACATCGTTTGGGGAGCAGGAAAACTACAGATTGCAGAGTTAAAAACAGACTTATCAGATGTAAAAGAAGAAACAAAAAAAGTTTTAATAGAAAATGCCAGTGCTCCTGCCGGAAACAATATCATGCTGCAAGCAGAAGGTTCACAGCTTTTTAAAATTAAGGGAAAATATTATCTGTTTAATATCGTCTGGCCAAAAGACGGAATGCGCACCGTAATAATACACCGGGCAGATAAAATTTCAGGCCCGTGGGAAGGAAAAGTTGGATTGCAGGATTTGGGTGTGGCACAAGGAGGATTAATTGACACGCCAGACGGAAAATGGTTTTCTTATCTGTTCAGGGATTTTGACGGTGTAGGACGGATTCCTTATTTAATTCCCGTTAAATGGGAAGAGGACTGGCCAATATTAGGTGAAAATGGTAAAGTACCGCAATATCTCGATTTACCTGTAAGTAAAGGTGTAATCCCGGGAATTGTAAACTCAGATGATTTTAATCGAAAAAAAAACGAGCCGGATTTGCCTTTAGTCTGGCAATGGAATCACAATCCTGATAATTCGCTTTGGTCCTTAAAAGAAAGAAAAGGTTATTTAAGATTAAAGACCGGAAGAACAGACAGCAGTTTTCTTCAGGCTAAAAACACTTTAACGCAAAGAACCTTTGGCCCTGAAAGTACAGGAACTATTCTGATGGAAGTTTCTAAAATGAAAGAAGGCGACTTTGCAGGACTTTCTTTATTACAAAAAGAGTATGGACTTGTGGGCATAAAAGTTGAAAAAGATTCCAAAAAAATAATAATGATGGAAGTTCTTAAAGATATTCCAACAGAAATAGAAAGTACTCCTCTAAAGCAGGGTAAAGTATATCTCAGGGCAGCATGCAATTTTAAAGACAAAGCTGATACCGGAAGTTTTTTTTACAGCCTTGATGGTAAAAAATGGAATAAAATAGGAAATGCAATAAAACTGCCCTATACACTTCCGCATTTTATGGGGTATCGATTTGGCTTGTTCAATTATGCTGAAAAAAATGTGGGCGGATTTGTTGATTTCGATTATTTCCATATTTCAGATCAAATTTCAAAAAACAATTAGTTTAAGATTTAACCAAAGTAAAATTAATTCTAATAAAATAATCATGAAAAATACATATCTGTTTGTCTTAAGTTTAGTTTTTATATTGAATGTCAACGCACAGCAATATCGTTTTAAAGATGCATCTCTGAGTTCAAAAGAACGTGCTGAAGATTTAATTTCACGATTAACACTTGAAGAAAAGGCAGCATTAATGTGTGACCAAAGTGACGCCATACCCAGATTTGGTGTTAAAAAATTCAACTGGTGGAGTGAAGCTCTGCATGGTTATGCCAACAACGATAATGTGACTGTTTTTCCCGAACCCATAGGCATGGCAGCATCATTTGACGATCAGTTGTTGTATACTGTATTTAATGCTGTTTCTGATGAAGCCCGGGCAAAATACAATCAATGGATTCAAAACGGCAATGAAAATAAACGTTTTTTGAGCCTTTCGGTCTGGACGCCTAACGTTAATATTTTTAGGGATCCGCGCTGGGGCCGTGGTCAGGAAACTTATGGCGAAGATCCTTACCTTACTTCGCGAATGGGAGTTTCGGTTGTAAAAGGACTTCAGGGACCTGCTGATGCAAAATACCGAAAGCTTTTGGCCTGTGCGAAACATTTTGCCGTTCATTCAGGACCGGAATGGAGCAGACACGAACTGAATTTGAATAATGTAGATCCACGTGAATTATACGAAACTTATCTGCCGGCTTTTAAAGCATTAGTACAGGATGCCGATGTGCGTCAGGTAATGTGTGCTTATCAACGATTGGATGATGAACCTTGCTGCAGTAATACGCGTTTATTGCAGCGCATTTTGCGTGATGAGTGGGGGTATAAATACATGGTGGTTTCCGATTGTGGAGCTGTTACAGATTTTTATACCACACATAAAGTTTCATCAGATGCAACACATGCAGCATCAAAAGCCGTACTTGCAGGAACTGATGTAGAATGTGTTTGGGAAAAATATCCTTTTAAAAATTTACCGGAGGCCGTTGAAAAAGACCTGATAAAAGAAGCCGATATTAATAAAAGCCTGCTTCGTGTTTTAACAGGTCGCTTTGATTTAGGCGAAATGGATGACGACGCCATTGTGCCTTGGGCTCAAATTCCGGCATCGGTGCTTAATAGTAAAGAACATCAGCAATTGGCACTCGAAATGGCGCAAAAATCAATGACACTTTTGCAAAATAAAAACAACATTCTTCCTTTAAATAAAAACATAAACAAAGTAGCAGTTATAGGCCCAAATGCAGATAATGAACCGATGTTATGGGGAAATTATAATGGCACACCAGTTAAAACTATTACAATTAAAAGCGGTATAGAATCAAAAATTGCTGCTAATAAAATGGTTTATGATAAAGCCTGCGATTTGGTAGAAGACAAAGTAAATCAGAGTTATTTTGACCAAATTTCATTTGAAGGCAAAAAAGGAATGAAAGCGACGTATTGGAACAATCCAAACAGAGAAGGGAATAGTGTTGTATCGCAGCAAATTGTAAATCCGATAAAAATGACGACTGCCGGACAGCATGAGTTTGCTTCGGGGGTTAAGTTAGAAGGATTTTCGGCAAAATATGAAACGGAATTTGTGGCCAAAGAAAGTGACAATCTTGTTTTTAATACCGGGGCGACCGGAGCTTTTGAATTATTTGTTAATGGAGTATCCATAGCAAAATATACCAACTGGCGCACGGTTCCCGGAAAAATTGCCTTTGCAGTAGAGGCGGGTAAAAAATACAAAATCGAAATTCTGTATGCCCAGTCCAACAATTGGCAGGCTAATCTTGAATTTGATTTTGGAAAAGAACACGATATAGATTTCGGAGCCTTAATTCAAAAATTAAAAGGCATCGATACGGTAATTTTCGTAGGCGGACTTTCGACACTTCTTGAGGGAGAAGAAATGCCGGTTTCTTTTCCAGGTTTTAAAGGCGGCGACAGAACCAATATTGAACTTCCGGCAGTGCAGCGAAAATGTTTACAGGAACTGAAAGCTGCCGGTAAAAAAGTAGTTTTTGTAAATTGCTCTGGTTCTGCAATTGCTTTTACACCAGAAACAGCAAGTTGTGACGCTATTTTGCAAGCTTGGTATCCGGGAGAATCAGGTGGTCAGGCTGTCGCCGATGTTCTTTTTGGAGATTATAATCCTTCGGGAAAATTGCCGGTTTCATTTTATAAAAATTCAGACATCTTAGGAGATTTTGAAGATTATTCGATGAAAGGACGTACTTATAGATACACGACAAATGTTTTGTTTCCGTTTGGTTTTGGTTTAAGTTATTCTAAATTCCAAATTGGTACTGCAAATCTTAGTAAGACAAAGATAAAAGCAAATGAAAATACACAGCTGAGTTTTTCAATAAAGAATAGCAGTAAACGTGAAGGAACAGAGATTGTTCAGGTGTATGTTCGAAAAGTTAATGATAAAGACGGGCCTTTAAAATCGTTGAAAGCTTTTAAACGAATCAATTTAAAAGCCGGCGAAAAGCAAAATGCAGTTATTGATTTACCTGCCGCTTCATTTGAATTTTATGATGCTGGCACCAGAGGAATAAATATAACTTCAGGTGAATATGAAGTGTATTATGGTACCAGTTCTGATGTAAAAGATTTAAAAATGACAAAAGTATTTGTACAATAACTGTTTCATCTTTTAGAAATAAAAATAAACCAATTAATCTAAGGCTGTTATGAATTTTAAATATGTTATATGTTTATGTCTGTTTAGTTTTTTTAAATTAAATGCACAATCAATTGTAATTAGTCCTGATGGAAAACTTAAAGTTTCTGTTTCAGTCTCAGGCGGAATGCCTTTCTACAGTATTTCATACAATGATAAAAAGTTCCTTGAAAATTCGCCGCTTGGTTTAAAAACGAATGCCGGTGATTTTACAGCAGGATTAAATTTAAAACCTGATGCAGTTCAAAATAAAATTGAGGAACAATACGAGCTGCCCAATATCAAGCAGCGAAAGGTGCATTATGAGGCTAATGAAACCGTATTTTCTTTCACTAAAGAAAATAAATCTGCTATTGATGTAGTATTTAGGGTGAGCAATAACAATGTCGCTTTTAAATATAAAATACATCCACAAAATGAAACCCGCTCTTGTGTAGTACAGGAAGAAGCATCTGGTTTTATTCTGCCAGAAGGAACAACTACATTTCTTTGTCCGCAAAGCAAGCCAATGACAGGATTTGCCAGAACGGCCCCAAGCTATGAAACATCCTATACATTAGATGCTCCAATGGGGAAAAATGGTTTGGGAGAAGGCTATACATTTCCCTGTCTTTTTAAAGTAAAAAATAATGGCTGGGTTTTAATATCAGAAACAGGGGTAGATGGTAATTATTGTGGCAGCAGACTGATTGGTCATGAAAAGGGATTATATACGATTGGTTTTCCAATGGCGGGAGAAAATAACGGAAACGGAACAACTGCTCCCGGAATATCACTTCCCGGCGAAACACCATGGCGGACTATTACGGTTGGCGAAACGCTGGCTCCGGTTGTAGCAACCACAATTCCGTTTGATTTGGTTAAACCACAATTCAAGGCTTCACAAGAATATAAATATACCAAAGGTTCCTGGAGCTGGATTATAAAAATGGACAACAACACTACTTTTCCGGTACAAAAACAATACATCGATTTTAGTGCTGCAATGGGATATGAAACTATTTTAATTGATGCACTTTGGGATACACAAATAGGCAAAGATAAAATTGCAGAACTGGCTCAATATGGAGCGGCAAAAGGCGTTGGTTTGTATTTGTGGTACAATTCTAATGGCTACTGGAATGATGCGCCTCAGGGTCCGAGAGGAATGATGGACAATTCAACAATTCGTCGTCAGGAAATGGCGTGGATGAAAAGTATTGGTGTAAAAGGGATAAAAGTAGATTTTTTTGGAGGAGACAAACAAGTCACCATGAAGTTGTATGAAGATATCCTGACAGATGCGAATGATTTTGGTTTAATGGTTATTTTTCACGGTTGTACATTACCCAGAGGATGGGAGCGTATGTATCCAAATTTTGCTGCTAGTGAGGCTGTTTTGGCAAGCGAAAATCTGCATTTCGGGCAAGGAAGCTGTGACAAGGAAGCTGCTAATGCTGCTACACATACTTTTATTAGAAACGCGGTAGGAAGTATGGATTTTGGCGGAAGCGCCTTAAATAAATTTTATAATAGTGATAATATTCCCAATAAAGGTTCAAAACGAATGACCTCTGATGTTTTTGCTTTAGCGACAGCGGTACTTTTTCAAAGCGGCGTTCAGCATTTTGCATTGGCACCCAATAATTTAACCGATGCTCCGGCCTGGGCGATCGATTTTATGAAAAAAGTTCCAACTACCTGGGATGAGGTTCGGTTTTTAGAAGGTTATCCGGGTAAATATGCAGTAATTGCCCGCCGAAAAGGAACAAAATGGTATATAGCAGGCGTTAATGCTCAAAAAGAAACACTGAAAATTAAAACGAAACTGTCAATGATTGCTTCGGGAACAGTATTAAAATGGTACTCTGATGATGAACAATTAAACGGAAAAACAGAACAAATAAAACTTAAAAATAACCAGGAGATTGAAATTAAAATTCCCTGTAACGGCGGCATAGTTTTATTGAATGAATAGCAAATAATAAGTTTCGACTAAAAGAGCATATATTTATTTTAATTTACTAACCATTGTATAATGTCCCAAAAAAAATATTTTAGAGTTCTTGTTATCTTATTTTTTACAATAAATAGTCTGTTTTCTCAAAATACATTTGAAGACTATCAATTTCGGTTATTAAATAAGGAAACTTCAAAAAGCGGTATATATGCCATTACACAGGATCAGTCAGGTTTTTTGTGGATTGGTACCAATGGTGCAGGTTTATTTAAATATGATGGGATAAGTTATGTGGCTTATGAGCAAAACTCTAAATTGCCTAATAC
Organism: Flavobacterium johnsoniae; assembly: GCF_001879205.1. GTDB lineage: Bacteria > Bacteroidota > Bacteroidia > Flavobacteriales > Flavobacteriaceae > Flavobacterium > Flavobacterium johnsoniae_A. Next base: position 204,429 of record NZ_MLFK01000011.1, on the reverse strand, counting down.
TATCAATAGTAATCTTATTTATGTTACTTATGTAGATGCTCACAATAGGTTATGGATCGGTACAGATGAAGGATTATGTCTCTATAATCGAAATTTAAATACTTTTGAAAGTATTGATATTCAAAAAAAAATAAAAAAAGAAACTGTAATTTCTGTAAAGAGTATTGTAGAAGACAACAATGGGAATCTTTTTTTGGGAACGCTTAACAGTGATTTACTGAAGCTAAATATTAAATCCCGCGAAATTACCAAGATTAAGACAAATGTTTCAAATACTGAAAATTACCTTATCAACTGCCTGGTAAAAGATAAAAAAGGGACTATTTATCTAGGGACTAACTTTGGTTTAAAAACAGTTGACCCTATAACAAATGAGTTTAAAGAATTAAACATTGGCAAGAACAATGAAATGCTTTCTTTAAATATTATTTCCATGTTTATAGACAGCAGGCAGAACCTCTGGATTGGCAATGGATTTAAAGGACTTGTAAAGGTCGATTTAAATTCTAAAGTTAAAGACGCTGCTTATTATCCTATTACCAGAAAAAGAATTATGTCAATACTGGCAACAGATTCCAATACAATTCTTTGTGCCACAGAAAATGATGGTTTAATCATTGTAAACGATCAGGGTATTGTTCAAAAAAAATACGTAAACAGTAAATACAATAATCGAAGTTTAGGTTCAAATTCTGTTTGGTCTTTATTTTTAGATAAAGAAAATAGAATCTGGCTGGGATATTACAATAAAGGCTTAGGTGTTTTTGATAAAATAAACAGTAAGGTAAGTATTATTGAAAGTTTGCCCGGAAATTCACAGTCCTTACAAACCAATTGTGTTACCGGCATTGCCAAAGATCATCAGGATCAATTATGGATTTCTATGGAAGGCGGAGGAGTTGATGTTTACAATACAATAACTAAGAGTTTTAAGCATATTACCAAATCTGACCGAAGTTTTTATTCTGGATTAACCAATGACAATATAACGAATGTATTTATTGATAAAAAGCAAAACATCTGGTTATCAAGCTGGAATGAAGGTGTTTTTGTTTTAAAAAAAGGAAGCAATAAGTTTATTAACTACAGCACAAAAAACACTCCCGGTTTGGCATCAGACAATATCATGAGTATTGCTGAAGATTCCAGAGGTGTAATCTGGATCGGAACCTTTTCAAAAGGACTGCATTATTACACTCCTTCAGATGGTCAGTTTCATCATTGTAATACTAAACCATTTTATGCAAGCGGTATAATAAATTCAGACATTAGAAAGATAATGACAGATTCAGATGATGCTGTCTGGGTGGGGTCAACAACAGGTTTGTACAAGGTTAGTACAAATGATTTTCATTCTTTTTCAGTAACTTCTTTTCGGGATAAAATGTCTGAAAAGCTTAAAAATCATAAAAGCATACATACTATCAATACCTTATATGAGGCCAAAAACAAAGAAATTTGGATTGGTACTGATGGAGCCGGATTATTTAGATATGATAAAAAAACAGACAACATAAAATGGTATATAAACTTCAATGGTCTGAACGAAAAGTCAATTTCGTCTATTGTAGAATCAAATGACGGGTGTATTTGGCTAAGCGGAAAAAAAGGAATTACAAAACTTGATTTAAAAAACAACATTACTGCTAATTACTCTATCTATGACGGTTTACTGGGAAATGATTTTAATAACAATGCTGTCCTGAAAGACGAAAAAGGATTGCTTTATTTCGGGAGCTATGAAGGTTTAAATTATTTTAATCCTGCCAGTTTAGTTAAAAGTAAAAAACAGCTTCCGGTTTACTTAACAGATTTGAAACTTTTTAATAAGTCAGTAGGTCCGCTTGAAAAAAACTCCCCCTTAATAAAAGTAATATCGCAGACAAAAAAGATCATTCTTAAGCATGATCAATCTGTATTTACGATTGATTTTATTGCTGTAAATTATTCTTTTCCTGCCAGAAACGAATTTGCGTATTATTTAGAAGGATTTGAAGATTCATGGAATTACGTGGGCAGTAAACGCTCGGCAACCTATACTAACTTGGCACCTGGAAAGTATGTCTTTAAGGTGAAAGCTTCAGAAAAAAATGGAGTTTGGAATCAAAATCCGCTCGAATTAGAAATTGAAATTTTACCGCCTTGGTGGAAAACACCTTTTGCTTATCTATTTTATTCCCTGTTACTATTGGCGGCAATTTATTTTGCCAATCAGTACTATCAAAATCGTTTTAAACAAAAACAAATGATAGAATTTGAACAGAAAAAAGCAATTCAAATAGAAAAATTAAACAATAAGAAATTACAATTTTTCACCAATATCTCGCACGAATTTAGAACACCGCTTACTTTAATTTTAAATCCGTTAGGCGATATATTGAAGAATAATAACCTGGATTTACCAGCGAATGTATTGAGTAAATTACAGACTATCCAGAAAAGTTCGGACAGACTTTCAAGATTAATCAATGAGCTGATGGATTTCAATCAGCTCCAGTTTAATAAAATGCCTTTAAAGGTGCAGCTGGTTGAAATAGTAAGTTTTACAAAGGAAATTGTGAGTTATTTTAATGAAGAAGCCTTAAGCAGGGGAATTCAATTGCATTATCAATCCAGTGAGAAAACATTAAAGGATTGGGTAGACCCTAAAATGTTTGAGAAAATTATTTTTAATGTAATTTCAAATGCCTTTAAGGTTACTCCCGATAATGGAAAAATCACAATAAAAATAGTGGTCAGTGAAGAGTTAGTTCATTTTCCTTTGATAAATTCCACCAATACCAATCCTTCTTTTGAGGTTATTGTTGAAGATACAGGTGCAGGATTGGATAAAAAAGATATTAAGAGAATTTTTGACCGTTTTTATCAGGTAAATAATTTGAATAAAGCCTATTATGGAAGCACAGGAATAGGACTGGAGGTTGTTCGCGGATTTGTAGAATTGCATAAAGGAAAAATTGAAGTAGAAAGCAAATTGGGTTTTGGCACAACTTTTAAACTGCTATTTCCACTGGGAAAAGAATTCTTTAATGAAAACGAAGTGATGCCGGAGGAATTTAAAAAGGAGAAAAAAATAAGTTTCACACCTATTGCCGAAAAATCTGTTGTTGAACTATCAGATGATGATGAGAAAGAGGATCGAGTTTATACCATTTTGATTGTTGAAGATAATGCTGAACTGCGAAATTATTTAAAAAATGAGCTCAAAAAAGAGTACAAAGTTATAACAGCAGAAAATGGTCAGGTCGGTTTGGAATTAGCTTTGCAAAAACTACCCGATTTGATTTTAACAGATGTTATCATGCCTGTTATGAATGGTTTAGAACTGTGTTCCAGTATTAAAGCAGATTTAAAAACCAGTCATATTCCGTTGATGATGTTGTCTGCAAAGGCATTGGTTAAAGACAAATTAGAGGGCATTGATTCTGGTGCAGATATGTATTTGAGCAAACCTTTTGATATGGATATTCTACGATCCAGCTTAATTCAGCTCATCAAAAGCAGACAAATTATGTTTAATAAATTCTATAACGGAATTACTCCAAAAGCAAAAGAAAAAACAACCACTTTGGATAATGAATTTATAAAAAATGTCCTGAATTACATTAATCAAAACATTAGCGAGTATGAGTTGAGTGTTGAGGTTCTGGCCTCGAAAGTGTTTTTAAGCAGAAGTCAATTATACCGGAAAATAAAAACTCTAACAGGCGTAACCGTAAATGAATTTATACGGAATGTTCGTTTAGAAAAAGCAAAAGAGTTAATAGAGCTGGGTAATGATAATATGTCTGAGATTAGTATTAAAGTTGGTTTTAGTTCTCCTTCTTATTTTACAAAATGCTATAAAGAAAAATTTGGATATCTGCCCACGCATAATAAGAAGCAATAGTGCTATTGAAAAGTCCTTGAGCATTAAATATTTTTAGAGTTTCGGGTTGAGAGACTCTGACCCAAAAAACAGAAAAAGAGACTGTTTCACTTAATTGTGAGACAGTCTCTTTTTTTATTTAATAAATAACCGATTTCAGAAATACAATCAGGATCAATTTGTGGAAAACAGAATGAATTAACACTAAAAATCATTTTTAAATAATTATTGAAAAACTATAAAACCTATATTTTTTTATTTCATACTCAAAAAAAAGATAACAATATTAGGAATGCCTTATTTGGGCGCTTTGTATTTAAATATTTGATAAATAGATGATTATGCGTTTTTTGAAGGTTTCGTGCTACAAATTTGATAGTTTTTGCAACATTTTTAATAGATGAAATGTATGTTAACCTTATATTTTTGGATTCAAAGAAAATCAAACAATTTAACAAGTAAGTATTAACATTTTTAAAAAATTACAGTATGAAATGAAAACCAAAATTATTTATTGTCAGCCTTTTTTTAGTCAATTTAAAAGGATCGAAAATAGCTTATAAGCTAATATCATAATCAAAACAATAAATAAGCTTTACAACCAAACAACTATTTAAACTAATCAAAAAACCACTAAAAATGATTTTAAAATTCAGAATTGCAATAATTACATTGCTAATAATTGGCAGTCAGAATCTGATTGCACAATCAAAGACGGTACAGGGGGTAATTACCGATCCATCAGGATTTCCTTTGCCTGGTGCCAGTGTTAATGTAGAAGGTTCAAAAAATAGCGCATCAACAGATTTTGATGGTAAATACACCCTTAAAGACGTTAGCCCGACAGACAAAATAACGTATTCTTATGTAGGTTTGATTTCGCAAACCATAACTGTCGGTACAAGAAGTACAATTGATGTTGTATTAGCATTATCCACACAAAACTTAAACGAAGTTGTGGTAGCTTATGGTACTCAAAAAAGAGCTAAGGTTACCGGAGCAATCTCAACAGTAGGTTCAAAAGATATTGCCGCTGTGCCTATAACTAATGCTGAGTCTGCTTTGCAAGGACGTGCGGCAGGTGTTACTGTTGTAAATGGTGCGCCGGGTTCAAATCCTACTGTTAGTATTCGTGGTTTATCCACAATGGGAAACAGTGCTCCATTGTATGTAATTGATGGAGTTTTAACAGGTAACCTCTCAGGTTTAAGTCCTAATGATATTGAGAGTATGTCGGTTTTAAAGGATGCCTCTACTACTGCTTTATATGGTTCAAAAGCTTTTAACGGGGTAATTGTGGTTACTACTAAAAAAGGTAAAAAAGGTCCCGGGCAACTAAGTTTTAGTACTTATGTAGGTGGACAGGCGGTTACAAAAAGATATGATGTATTAAATACACAGCAATATCTGCAATATGCCAAAGATTTAGGAAGTGATTTAACAGCAAGAGCTGCTGAATTCGGAAATATAAATACCAACTGGCAAGACCAGATTTTTCAAACTGGTTTGATGCAGGATTATAATCTTAGTTTTTCAAATGGTACTGAGACTTCAACAAGTCGTTATTCTGCCGAATATATGAAACAAGAAGGTGCTATTATTAACACTGGTTTTGAACGTTATTCTTTTAGAGCTAATAATACACAGGATATTGGAAAACTTAAAGTAGGAAGCAATATCGGTGTATCTTTTGGTACAATTAATCCAGAACGTAGTGCAGGAGGTAGAACTTTATTAGAGCATGCTATTAAAATGGCGCCTTATTTTCCTATCTACAATGCAAATAATTTAGGAGGATATCAAGGTCCCAGCGCAATTGACGGCAATGATGCCGAAAATCCGGTACGTGTAGCAAATTTGGGATATCAAAAAATTAATAATTTATCTATAATAGGGAATATCTACGCCGAATTAGAAATTTTCAAAGGCTTAAAATTCAGATCACAAGTTTCCCTAGATTATTATACAAGTAAGGATCACACTTTTGTGCCTAGTTTTCAAGATGGTTCTTATCATAAACAAGCATTTTCTACAACAAATGAAACAAATGGACAAGGTCAGACTATTGTTTTTGATAACAGCTTAACTTATAAAACTACAATTGCAGGAAAACATAATCTTGAAGTATTAGGAGTTATTACTAAAATTGATGGAAAATCGCAAACTTTAGCAGCAGGAAGCCGTTACAGTATTTCGGATGAAATTGATCAGTTAAGATATAATGAAGGAAGTTTAACTTCTGCCAATTATGTAGAAAAAAATATTGGTTACATCGCCCGTATCAATTATGATTATAATGATAAATACATACTTGCCGTTTCAGGACGTAGAGACGCTTCATCTCGTTTTGGAGCCAATAACCGCTGGGGTAACTTCTACTCAGTTGCCGCAGGGTGGAATATAGCTAAAGAAAGTTTTATGGAAAATTCTATTTTCAGCACATTGAAACTTAGAGCCAGTACCGGTACAACAGGAAATGACAGAATAGACAATTATCAGTACGCCGCTACATTACTTACTACTTATAATTATCCAATTAATGGTGGAAATGCACAAGGTGTTTCTATGGGAGTTGCTTCTAATCCTAACTTGAAATGGGAGTCTAAAACAGATAGAAATATAGGTTTGGATTTTGGTTTGTTTGACGATAAATTCACGGCATCTTTAGAATATTTCAACAATAAAAGCAGTGATATTCTTTTTGCAGTGCCCCTTCCTGCTTCTGTAGGATCTGCGGGTGGTGGAACTCAAATTCAAAATGTTGCCGATGTGAAAGTAAGCGGATTTGAAATATCATTAGGTTATAATGACAGAAAAGGAGATTTTACATGGTCTGCTGTAGCTAATTTAGGAACAAGTAAAAACGAAGTAACCGGCTTAGCGCCAGGAGTAACTAGTGTATTAGGTGGTCCGGCGGCCAGAGCTGGTCTTGAAAACTTTTCCAGACTGGAAGTAGGTCAGCCGTTATTCTATTTTTATGGATATCAAACCAATGGAATTTATCAAAATCAGGCAGAAGTAGATGCTGTTTTCGGACCAGGTCAAACCACGATCCAGCCAGGAGATATTAAAATTGTTGACCGCGATGGTAATAAAATAATTAATTCTAATGACAAAACAAATATCGGGAATCCATATCCGGATTTTACTTACGGTTTAAACCTTACTGCAGCTTACAAAAATTTCGATTTTAACTGCTTTATATCAGGAGTTCAGGGGAATGATATTTTCAATGCAAATACTTTTGACCTAAAAGGAATGAATCGTTTGTTTAATGCAAGTACTGATGTATTAGACAGAGCAATTGTTGTAAATGGCGTTGTCACAAATCCATCTGCTAGTCTGCCAAGAGCACAGGGGGCAGATATCAACTGGTCTTCTGCAAATCAGCGCTATGTTGAAGATGGATCGTATACAAGACTAAAAAATATAGCCATAGGATACACCTTTTCCGGAGATGCATTTAAGGCTTATTTTTCAAAAATAAGATTCTATGTAAGCGGGCAAAACTTAATTACAGTTACAAAATATAGCGGTTTAGACCCTGAGATCGCACGTGCAGACGCCAATGCAAATTCTGCTGGTATTGATTTAGGAAGATATCCACAGCCAAAATCTGTGATTTTTGGACTTGATGTTACATTTTAATATATAAAAGAAAATGAGAAAAATAAAATATATACTTATAGTTCTGACAGGAGTTTTAACTATAACTTCATGTGACTCTGGTGAATTAGAATTAACTAATCCTAACACTTTAGCACCAGAAACCTTTTTTATAAATGAAGCACAGGTGCAGTCATCTGTAAATGCATCTTATGCAAATCTGCAGACAAGAGGGCTTTATGGCAGAAATTTTTCTTTTGCTATGGATCTTATGGCTCAGGATGCTTTAGGAAACCCGCAGTTAGAAGGAAACAAAAAACCTTTTCAGGATTTTTCTTTTAATGCAGGAAATGATATTATTCAATATTATTGGGAATCCTGTTATAAAGGGATATCCAGAGCTAATTTTGTACTGGATAATGAGGCGAAAATAAATGCTCTTCCCAGTTCGGATTTTTCACAAGAGAAAAAGAACAAATATTTAGGAGAAGCTCATTTTTTAAGAGCCTATTATTATTTTCTGTTAGTGAAACGATTTGGAGATTTACCAATTTACAAAACAGGCACTATTATTGGCAATGCTAGAAGTCCTAAGGCAGAAGTTTATGCCTTGATAGAAGAAGATCTTGTATTTGCGTCTAAAAATCTTTTACCAAGAGGAACAGAAGTGGCGGGAAGAGCTAATAAAGAAGCTGCTTATGCCTATCTGGGAAAAGTATTGTTATATGAAAAAAAATACGATGAAGCGTTGGCGGCATTGAATAATGTTACAGGATTCAGCCTTGAAGATAAGGGCAGTTTTTACAACAACTTTATGGCAGAGACAGAACACGGTAAAGAGTCAATTTTTGAGATTGAGTTTGACGAGAAAAATGGAACAGGTGATCAATGGGGAGCTGTTGGTGACAGCGAGGGAACTGGTTTTGAAGAGTCTACACTTAGAGGACAGGAATATGGGAACCTAAGCTGGTACAATGTGTATCCGTCAGACGATCTGTTAGATTCGTATGAAGCAGGAGATTTACGTTTTGGAGATACTTTTTATGTACCAGGCTCAACCTATTTGAAAGGAACCAAGGTAATGCTGGCAAGTAATTTTACTACCTCTGCAGGTATTAGAAGAGCGGGCTGGAAAAAATATCAAAACTATTACGAAAGAGAAGATGAAGCGACACGCTCAAGTATTAACTTCAAAGTTATGCGTTATGCAGATGTATTGCTTATGAAAGCAGAATGTGAAAATCAAAGAGCAGGAGGTTCACAAACAGCGGCCATTGCCTATATTAAAGAAGTGAGAGATCGTGCAGGTTTAACAACTTCCATTGCACCCACAAAAGATGCAGTTTTCGCAGCTATTGTGCATGAGCGCAAAGTAGAGTTTGCCGGCGAGCAAAGCCGTTTTGATGATATTATGAGATGGGGTAACGCGAGTACTGAATTGGCTGGTACTGGTTTTCAGGCTGGTAAGAACGAGTTATGGCCGATACCAAATAGAGAAACATCTTCTAATCCTAATATAAAACCAAGTGATAATAATCCTGGTTACTAAAAAAATTAAATTTTTGGTAGTTTGAGTTAAGTTAGTAATTTGGCAAACAGCGCATTTTAATGCGCTGTTTGTTGTTTTAGTAAGTACAGAATCACTTTCTTTTTGACAAGTCATTCTAGAGTATAAATTCCAAAGTCTAAATTCCAAAGTTTAAAATCTACAATCTACAATCAAAAGTCTACAATCAAAAGTCTACAATCAAAAGTCTGCAATCAAAAGTCTGCAATCAAAAATCTAAAACCTAAAATCTAAAGTCTAAAATCAAAAATCCTCAATATTCTCTTCTTTGCTTTAAATCTGTTTCAATCTGAATTTCCATTTTTTTATCTATACTGTAAAAACACAACAAGACTGCACTAATAATAAATATAAAGCCAGGATAAATACTTACCGAAAGTTTAATTCCTTCTACAGCTGCCGGTATTTGATTGACTTCTTCGGCTACGTAACCATATTTAGATAAAAAAGCAGCACCTAATGCCCCGCCAATGCTTATCCCTATTTTTAGCCCAAAAATCATTACCGAAAAAACAGTAGCAGTCGCTCTTCGGTTGTTTATCCATTCACTGTAATCAGCCACATCAGCAATCATAGTCCACAATAAAGGAATTGTTATCCCGTAAATAAACCCATGTAGTAATTGGGTTAAAAAAACCATTGCAATAGCTGTTCTATTATAAAAATTAAATAGGAGCAGACTAAGAGCGGATAAAAAAATAAAAGTGATATAAATGTTTCTTTTACCAAAGGAATCTGCAAGAAGTTTTGAAAACATAATTCCAAAAATCATAAAAATAATACCTCCGGCATTGAAAAGACTAAAAGCTGAAGTAGGAGCATCTTTTGGCCATTGGAAACTGACAAATCCCATAGATGTCAACGAACTATTCAAATGGTCAATAAATGCAGTAAAACCAATATCATTCAAAAAAATAGTTTGTGCAACAGGATCTAAATAATATTTAAAATAGAAAACATACATCCCTCCTTTTAAAGACAAGGTGATAAATACCAAAACGGTAACCAGCAGCATAACCAGCCAGGGCTTGTTTTTCGACAAATCAATAAAATCCTGTTTAATGGAAGATTCCTGATTCTTTGCGGGTATAATTCTTTCCTTTGTAGTAAAAAAAGTGATTAACAAACAAATAATCCCCGTAATAGCAAATAAGATCATAGTATTTTGAAATCCAACTGCTTTATCGCCATGTCCCAGTATGGAAACAAATGGCAATAAAAGTGATTGAATTATAAACTGGGCAATCATTACCGCTACAAAACGATAGGAGGAAAGACTGTTTCTTTCCTTCATGTCGCCTGTTAAAACACCGCTTAAAGCAACATAAGGCAAATTGTTTGCTGAATAAATCAGCACCAGAAAAAAGTAAGTCAGCAAAGCATAAATTATTTTGCCGTTCTGGCTAAAGTTTGGAGTTAAAAAAGAGAGAACAGCAGCAATTCCAAAAGGCAGGGCCGTCCATAATATCCATGGCCTGAATTTCCCCCATTTGGTTTGGGTTCGGTCAGCAATTATCCCCATAATAATATTAAAAAAGGCTCCGATAAAACCACCGGTAAAGATAATGATACTTGCTGTGCCGGCAGGAATTTTATAAACATCGGTGTAAAAGAAAGCAAGGAAAGTCAGCAGAGTCTGAAAAATTAGGTTCGCGGCAAAATCACCTAAGCCATAACCTGTTTTTTCTATTATAGAAAGCTTTTGCGATGTATTACTCCTAAATATACCTGCTGTTTTTTCTTTGCTTTTTAACATTGTGCTTATTGAGAATTATTTGATTGAAATTTTTTATCAAAAAGCGGATACTTCTTTTAGCTTCCTGTTTTTAATAAAAATACTAAAGGTAAAAATAGCTGGAAAGTTGAAATAAAGATTGTCAATTTTTAAGCTATTAATAACATATTTGAAGCATCATTTTTGTTTCAATTACTGTGAAGAGAAGTTTTCTTGTCTTAAAAGAAGCTTTTGTTTTTTTATGTTTCTACTTAGTTTGATATATAGTTAAGTAGATTATTACAATTAGTTATAAATTGCTGTAAAATAATCCGCATTTTCCATCAAATTAGCTTGTTAAGGGGGTCTCTAATGAATACTATACCTTTTTACGTTCGCTTAAAGAAAAAAAGCTCCAGATTTCTCTGAAGCTTTTGTCGTTGCAGCCGTAACAAGACTTGAGCCTGTTAACGAAAATAAAATCAATTTTAATATAAATTAAATTGGTCTTTTGTAAACCGTTACATCATCTACCCACATCATTACAGTCGAAAACAAATTGATTTTATTAGGGTCTATAAAATTGGAATCTTTTGATCCAACATTTAGATTAAATATAATCGAATGCGGCCCGAAATTATTTAAGTTAAGATTGCCTGCACTACCGTTTGTATAAGTTGAGACCGTTACATTATCCACCTTTATAGTTACTGTTACTACATTGTCTTTCATTTTCCAAAAGGATTCATATAAATGCCATCCGCCATTTCCGTTAATATCAAAATTCCCCGGATAGTTTCTTTCTGCAGAATTTCCTAATTGGTTTGCTCCGCTGGAAGTTCCATAAAAAAGATTTGACGTAAAGCGGCTTGAATTTGGGGCAAAAGAATAACCTTCCATGATATCAATTTCCCCTTTGGTTGGCCAGCCATTTTGCTGTACAGACCAGAAGGCCGGCCAGGCACCATAAGTTTGTGTGAATGACTTGTAAGTTCCGCCATCCATCGCTACTAATTTAATATTGGCAGAAAGCATATATTCTGTATTATTTTCAGGCTTATATTGGTAATTAGAAGAAATAAAACCGGATTGATATTTGTACGTGCTCAATTTTGTAGTCTTGATTTCCAAACATTGTTTTCCGTCTCTCCATTGCGTTGTTGGCACTGAACTGGCATAGTCGCAATACCACGAATTATAATCGGCTCGCTGCTCCTTTGTCCATTGCGACAGATTGGAACCTACATCAAAAGTATCTTCAAATTGTTTGACCCACGGCGCACTGGCTGCTTTGCTTGTACTGGTTTTTGTACCCGCATTTGCAGATTGGTCTTTTGCTGCTGGGGTTACGTCATCTCCGCAGGAAGTAAATCCTAAACCTAATACACATGTAACTGTTAATGCTAACAAATTTAATTTTTTCATAATTTAATTTTTTGGTTTATTAATAGTTGAAGTAAAGTATTATAGTTTTAAAAAATTTAATCTAAGCCTTCCAGAAATCCTGTATGAGAGCTTTTAACTGCAAAATTTGAATCGTACAATAAAGGCCAGTCATTTCCAGGGTGGTTTAGTTCTGTACTAAAAGGAATCCAGGATTCATTATCCTTCATTCCCCAAATTGTTAAGGCATATTTATTGGCTGCAGGAAGTGCATTATAGAGCTGCACAATTTCTTTGTATTTTTCTTTTTGAGCCAGTCTTCTTTCATTTGTGAAAGTTGAAATGTCATTGGACTGATTTACCTGTATATCCAATTCCGAAACATGGATTTTCAGGCCTTTTGCAGTTGCTTTGTTAAAATCAGTCTGGATTTGAGCTTTTGTTGGGCTTAAGTAATTATTATGCATCTGAAAACCAAGACCATCAATAAGATTGCTTGTTTTTAAATCATCTACAATGCTAAAAACTTTATCTTGTTTTGGAATATTCGTTGAGGTTGCATAATCATTATAAAATAATAATAAAGAGTTGTCACCAGCTGCTTTTGCGGCATCTCTTGCCCATTGAAAACAATCCTTTACATAGTTAGCACCCATTCGCTGAAGAAAAATTGTATTTCTCATGGCTCCGCCATTGTCATCTACTGCTTCATTAACTACGTCCCACGATTTTACTTTCCCTGCATAATGGGTAACTACATCCGTAATGTATTTTTTTACTTCTGCTTTAAATTCGGCATCGGTACCAGAAAAATCTTTTAACCATTGTGGCACGGAATTATGCCAAACCAAAGCATGACCGTGAACGTTGATACCATTGGAATTTCCGTAAGCCACAATTTTATCAGCTGTAGTCCAGTTGTAAACACCGCTTGCAGTAGAAATTTGATCCATTTTCATTTCGTATTCGGCAGAAATACTGCTGAATTCATTTTTCAAAATAACATCATAAGGACTTCCGGTAGTTAATTGAGAAGCTTTTACTGCCATACCCACAAAAAATGGATTAGCTAGTTTATTTGCTTTTACTTTTAAAAATGTTGGGTCTTCAGGAATGTTGCTCGAACCCGTAGTTACAACACTAATAACATTTGAGTAACCAGAAGTCTCGGTCTCATTTTTTGCTCTGACTCTGTAATAATATTGTGTACCTCCGTTTAAACCTGCGACCACTTCGTTTAGATCTGTAACTTCTTTTGCATTGTAATTTGGAACAAAAGTGGAGAAATTCTCGCTTGTTGAAACATCCAGAAGATAGCTTTTTGCATGGGAAACGTACATCCATTTTGCTCTAAACCCTGCATCATTCACGTCTTTTGGTGCGTTTGCAACAGGTATTTCTAAAGTATTAGCCGTTATATTGTCATCTTTTGAACAAGAATTCAAAAAGAACAAGATACCAGTCAGCATTAGTAAAAATTTAATTTTCATACTGTTTTTTATTATAGAATATCCTTTTGTGATTTGAATACTCTTATTTATAGTTTCTGTTTTTAGTTGTAAAAGAGGTTGTTTTTTGGTCACAACCTCTTTTTTAATTTTAAAGATTAAAACACAAGACCTGTAATTATTGGTAGCGAATTTTAATATTATCAAATTTTATTGCACTTGGGTTTGGTGTATCTCCCTGAGCAATTCCGACTTTAATTTCGTTGATTTTAGAGGGATCTAATGTTGCAGCTGTATTCGAACCAAATCCGTAGTTATCTTTAAAGTCACTTAATAATATGGTTTTTGTAGTCCAGTTTACATCGGTTACTTTAAAATTGTAGCCGTAGTTCACGCCATCAATAGTATTTAACTGAATTGCAAATTGAGCACCCACAACATTGGCACTTACATCAATATCTATGAAAGTTTTTGAAGCATCATTATTTGAAGCACTTAAGAAACCAGCTCCACCTCCGGCACTGCTTCCGTTATAACCATTAGCTGTAGAACCAGCCCAGACTAATGTTGCATAATTACCTGTTGCACCGCCTGGAGTATTAGCGTTAAAACTATCTATATCCCCATAAGCACTCCAATCACGTCTGGAGCCGTTTCCGTCAAAATCAGACACAAGAACTACGGTCGCAAAATTGATTGTCTTTTTTGCAGCACCTCCCGGAGTCGTAACTACCAGCTCTGATCCTGAAACGGCATCTGAAGGTAAACCGATGATAATGGAAGAAGACGATTTTAGCGTATAACTCAGTGTTTTTCCTCCTAATGTGATCGAAGAAACATTATAAAACCATGTTCCTTCTATTTCCAATGGAAATCCCGGAGTTGCAACAGCCGGAGTTGTTTTTGTAATTGTTGGAACAGGCTGTAAAATCTCAATATTTTTGGTAACCGAACCTGATGCTGTTACAAAGGTAATAGGCTGTACACCAAATCGGCTTCCCAGTTTTTCATCAAAGGGAATGGTAAAAATAAACGCTTTATCTGAATTATGGTTTGGATTGAAACTGATATCAATTTTGTTATCCAGCGTAATTCTTTTTAATCCTTTTAAACCTTCACCTTCAACTCTGACTTTATTCAATGGAAAAGCCTGATTCAATAGATCTCCCGGTTCCGCAACCATTGCATCTATATTTGCACTAGCCGCATCGTCATTTTGGCAAGCTGTAAAAGACGCCACTGCCAAAAGAATTATAATTCTATATGTTATTTTCTTAATCATAGTAAAGGTTAGTTAAAGTTAAAAGGAACCGGAGGCTCTAATAATGATGGATTAGTATCAATAGCAGATTGCGGTAATGGCAATTCAAAATAATTGCTTCCCGGAGTGATCTTTCTCGAAACCAATTCGGTTCTGGCATCATCAGAATAAAAACCAACTTCTTGCTGCGAAATAATGGCTGTTGCTTCTGCCAGACCACGACGTTTTAAATCAAAGAAATATTGCCCTTCAAGTGCAAATTCAATTCTTCTTTCGTTGAATAAATCGTCTCTTGTAAGTACTGTTTTGGCTGGTAATCCGGCTCTGGCTCTTACTTCATTGAAAGAACTTAAAGCAGCTGCAGAAGTTGTTGAACCGGCTCCTGCTAAAAGCGCCTCAGAATTCATTAATAAAACATCAGAATATCTTAGTATAATTGTATTTTGTGACGTTCTCATAAAAAACACATCGTTTCTTTCGGCAGCAGAACCTACAATGTATTTTCTGAAATTGGCAGCCGTAGAAGAGTATATTTTTTTATATCTGAAGCCTCCCTGATTTTTTAATAACTCAGGATAAAAGTCACCATCTGTCATGATTGTGCTCTTTTTTCTGGTATCATTTGGTTCAAAGCCGCTTTGCAGGGAAATAGAAGGCAGGTAAACTCCCCAGCCATCTCCACCGCCAGTAATTCCTGTGCCTCCCGGAACTATATAAGCCTGATTTGTATTTTGTGTTCCCCATTCTGTAGCAACAGCTTTCCATTGCAGGGCAAACATACTTTCGGCGCTATTGTTATTCTCCGGACTGCTGAATAGGTTTCCGTAATCAGAAATCAAAGTATATTGATTTCCGATAATTTTCTGGGTTAATGCAGCACATTCAGGGTATTCGTTTAATGTTAAATGCACTTTTGCAAGAATTCCCATTGCGGCAAATTTGGTAACATATCCTTTTTTTACCGAAGCTGCAGGCAGATTTTCGATAGCATATTCTAAATCTTGTTTTATGAATTTGTAAACATCTGTAACAAGATTTCTTTTTGGCTGAGCAGCCGTTCCTGCTTTATTAATAATTGGTACCGCTCCAAAACTTCTTACCAAATAGAAATAGGCATTGGCTCTCATAAATCTTGAAATTGCGATGGCATTTTTATAAGAGGCTTCAGGCAATTCGCTTTTTCTGTCTTCGACTAAACTCATTAAATTATTGGATTGATCGATAACCGAAAATAAAGAAGTGTATCCTTCTGTCAGGATTGGGTTTTGTGAGGTTACCTGAGCATCTTTAAATTGTGCATAAGCGCCATCAAACGTAAAAGCGTTGCCGGCATACATATCTCCAACGGCAATCAGGAATTTATCATTAAAAGTAAACCAGGGCTTAAAATATAAACTCTCAGCGATTCCGTCAAAAGCAGTAACTCCTTCGGGTAAATCGCCCGGCGTTAATTGATTTTCAGATGGTGCATCCAAAAAATCATCAGAACAGGAAAACAAAGACAGCAATGGTATTAGCATTCCCATCATAAAAAGTTTAAAAAGTTTTTTCATGACTATTATTTTTTATTTTAATGACTATGAATCATTAAGTTAATTGTGTTTTTATCAATTTTAGAATTCTAAATTTAAACCCATAGAAGTAGTTCTTGGCACTGGATATCGTCCTAAATCAATACCGCTAAGCGTTATATTTTGATCTAAATTTCCTAAAGCAGGATCAAAACCGGAGTATTTTGTCCAGGTATATAAGTTTTGAACATTGACATACAATCTCACTTTAGATATAATTGAATTTTTGAATATATCCCTTGGTAAATCGTAACTCAAAGAAACATTCTGGATTCTTAAGTAAGAACCGTCTTCAACAAATCTGTTTGAGATTCTTCCATTCCCATTTGGATCATTAAGGGTAATTCTTGGTTCATTTGTGTTTTCGTTTACTCCAGGCTCAAAAGTATTTATGGCTCTTGTGCTCACGTTTGCAAATCGATCTCCAAATCCGGGATAAATTCCATCAGTATAATGACGTGTAAAATTGTAGATTTCGTTGCCCTGACTTCCGGTTAAAACAATAGATAAACTAAGGTTTTTATATTTAAAATTATTGGTAAATGAATAGGTAAAATCCGGAATTGCGCTTCCGATAGCTTTTTGATCTTTAGCATCAATTTTTCCGTCACCATTAAGATCTTTAAAACGAATATCACCAATTCCTGTTCCTGTTTCCTGAGTTGGTCCTGCCGCTAATTCTGCCGCATTTTTGAATAATCCGTCCGTAACATATCCGTAGAATTGTCCAACAGGCTCACCTTCTGTAGTTCTGGTCACGTTGTATAAGTCGAATTGTACTTGTCCTAACAAAGATTTCCCCGCACCTTGAAAACTGGTTAGTTCATTGTTGTATTTTGAAAAAATAATGGTACTGTCCCATGTAAAGTTTTCTGTAATAATATTTCTGGTATTCAGGGTAAGTTCGACCCCTTTAGTTTCAATTTCACCCGTATTCAAATAATAATTAAGTGCACTTTGATTCGATTCGTCATTGATTTGTTTGGTCAGGAAATTAGAAGAATGTTTCACATAATAATCAAAGTCTAATTTTACTCTGTTATTAAGCATTCCTAATTCAAAGCCAACATCAAAAGACTTAAGAGATTCCCATTTAATATTTGGATTTCCTAAATTATCAATTGTTGGAGATACGCCTCCAAATGGAGATGCAGTCAGGGAAAGAATGGTTTGGTATCTGTTTGCCGGAATATTTTGATTTCCAACAGAACCGTAACCTGCTCTAAATTTCAAATAATTTACTGTAGAAGATAATGGCTCAAAAAACTTTTCGTTACTAACCGTCCAGCCTGCAGCAAATGAAGGGAAATAACCCCATTTATTATTAGGTCCAAAGTTCGAAGATGCATCGGCTCTTAGAGACGCCGAAAATGAATAGCGATCAGAAAAACTATAATTTAATCTCGAAATATAAGAAGTCATAGACCATCTGCCAGAACCGTTTCCGTTAACTGCAGTATCTATGTCGCCAATATTTAAGTTGGTAAAATCTTTACTTAGGAAATCACCAGATCTGTAGCCGCTTAGATATTCGTATTGACTTTCCTGCGCTTCCTGACCTAACAAGAAGGTAAAATTGTGTTTCTCGTTAAAGGTTTTATTATAAGTTAAATAGTTTTTTAAACTCCAATAAAAGCTTTGATCCTGCTGTTTGAATGATTTGTTTAAAAGTTCAGACACGTTGCCTAAAGTATAGGCAGGTGCAAAAGAGCTGCTTTTTGCAAAATTTAAATCATATCCCAATTCCGTTCTAAAAACCAAACCTTTGGTAAGAGTGAAATCAGCAAATACATTTCCATTGACTTTATATCGATCTGTTTTTGCGTTGTTGTATTCTGATAAAGCAATAGGATTCGTCGCCTCATTTGCCGAAGAACCTAAACCACTTGTAGGACCGGCATAAGAACCATCAGCATATCTAACCGGTAATTCCGGAGATTGTCTTAAAGTATTCATTACTAAACCACCTCTGTCATCGTTTCGCACTACTTGCTGAGATGATTTACTGATTGACATATTGTTACCAATTTTCAGCCATGATTTTACAGTTGAATCTATGTTTAATCGCATAGACATTCTGTTGAAATCGGAGTTTAAAACAATTCCTTCCTGATTAAAATAATTCAGAGAGGTATAATATCTTGTTCCTTCTTTTTCACCTGAAAATGATATTTGATGGTTGTACATCGCAGCAGTTCTAAAAAGTTCGTCCTGCCAGTTTGTTCCATTTCCTAATAAATCAGGTTTTTGATATTGATACGGAACCGGTTCACCATTTAGTTTGAAAATTTTAGCCTGATAAGCCGCATATTGAGGCAGGTTTAAAACATCAACTGAATTTGTTACTTGCTGCGTTCCCATATACGTTTCATACGTAAATGTCGATTTTCCTTTTTTCCCTTTTTTAGTGGTAATCAAAACAACACCATTCGCGCCATTTGCACCATATATTGCCGTTGATGAAGCATCTTTTAAGATGTCAATAGTTTCAATATCTGAAATATTCAATCCTGATAAAGCCGAGTTTTTAGTTTGTCCGTTTCCTCCGCCTAATGCGCTGAATGAAAATGAATCATTGTTTTTGTCTGCAAAGACAGGAGTTCCGTCAATTACATACAAAGGTTCATTTCCGTTAATAGAAGTAATTCCCCTAATTTGTACCGAAATTCCTCCTCCTGGTGTACCGGAATTTTGAGTCACATTTACACCCGCAGCTTTACCCACAAG
This sequence comes from Flavobacterium johnsoniae, assembly GCF_001879205.1. Lineage (GTDB taxonomy): Bacteria > Bacteroidota > Bacteroidia > Flavobacteriales > Flavobacteriaceae > Flavobacterium > Flavobacterium johnsoniae_A. The sequence continues at coordinate 185,284 of NZ_MLFK01000011.1, read as the reverse complement.
TGCCTGATCGATAGAAGTAAAAGGCTTATCCTGAATCTCCGAAGCTTTGATGGAAGAAATAGCTCCGTTTACATCTTTTCTTTTTGAAGTTCCGTAACCAATCACGACTACTTCATTTAATTTTTCAAGGTCATTAACCATATTGATTTTCATCACTGATTTTGTATCTGCCGGCACAGATACATTTTTGTAACCGATATAACTAAAGATCAGTGTACTTTTTGGATCTACATTGTTTAAGATAAAACCTCCGTCAAAATCGGTGGTAGCTGCATTTTTTGTTCCTTCTACTATTACACTAACACCTGGTAAGCCGAGTCCTCCTGATGTTACTTTTCCTTTAACAGTTTGAGCAAAGAAAAAATTTCCCCACATACATACTATTAAGCACAATAGTTTTTTTAATGTTCTTTTCTGCATAAAAATTGGTTAATTAAGTTAGTTAGTTTTTTATTGGAAAATATTTAATAGAAAGGGCTTTTTGCATGCTTCAAAACCGGAGTTAAGAGAAGAAAACTTTTTCTTAAATATTTCTTAACGAAAGTAAAATGTAGTGGGGCGCTATTGTAGAACAGATGAAGCATTTTCTGCAACAAATGATGCAAAAAAAACATCTGACACCCTGAAATCATTGAAAAAGAGACTTAAACAAGAAAAAGCTGCTTGAGGTATTGCTAAAATTTTTGGTTAAAATATATTGTATGTTTAAAAAAAGAGATAATATTTTTTATATATGGATTTTTATAAAGGCTTAAAATTGTCTTTTTTTGGAGAAAATTGACTGATAAAAAAAGAGCTTCGACTTTAAAATCGAAGCTCTTTTAATAGCATTTTATATTTAAGCAATTATTTTTATTGCTTTATTCTTTTGTCCTTTTTTCATGTGTAGGCAAATGTCCGTATTTAATTTTATAACACTTGGAGAAATAGGAGGGAGAAGTAAAACCTACTTTATAGCTAATTTCGTTGATATTATTATTTCCTTTCTCGATGAGTTGTTTTGCTTTTTCTAATCGAACATTTCTAATAAACTCATTCACTGAAACGCCTGTTAAAGTTTTTATTTTTCGATACAGCTGACTTCTGCTCAGGAAAATTTTAGAAGACAATAACTCTACGGTTAATTCAGGTTCACTAATGTTTTCATTAATAAATGCAAGAATCTTTTGCATGAAATCATTATCAAGTGATGTCGTTTTTTCTTTGCCATCTTTTGTGATGCCGCTATAAAACTTTTTGAACATGATTTGCCTGCTTGTAATAAGCTGTGCCAGACTCGATTTTAGAATATCCAATTCAAACGGTTTGCTTAAATACATATCAGCGCCGGAATCTATCCCTTCCAATCGGTCTTTTACCATTGCTTTTGCCGAGAGCATTAATAAAGGAATATGGCTGGTTTTTAAATCGCCTTTTATGTTTTTACACAATTGCAATCCATCCATTACAGGCATAATAACGTCTGTAATGATCAAATCAGGTAATTTCTGAACCGCAAGTTCATAACCTTTCTGACCATTTTCGGCCGCAATAACCTTATATAATTTGCTTAGTTCCTGCTTGAGATAATTTCTTAATTCGGGATTGTCCTCAACAATTAAAACAGTGTAGGGTTTTGCAGTTTCGGCAGCAGTATTTTCCGGAGTTTGATCCGTGTCATCATCGTCATCGAAAGAATGATTAACAGATTCAGACAGAAATTGGTTTTTAGCTTTTTCTGTTTTAAAAACCTCGTCGATCATTTCGCTTTTCTTATACAAAGATTTCCCTAAAGGAAAGGTTACCGTAAATTTTGTGCCTTGTCCTATCTGACTTTCAACATCAATTCTTCCTTTATGAAGCTCAACAAATTCTTTGACAACCTCTAAACCAATTCCTGTACTGCCGTAATAATCTTTGTTTACATTATTAACCTGATAAAAGCGGTCGAATATTCTTTTTAAATCTTTTTTGTGAATTCCCGAACCGGTATCAGTAATTGTGATCGAAAAAGAAGGAACGCTATTACCTTTAATTAACAATGAATTATCAGTATTTGATTTGTCTATAGCAATGGTAATAGAACCATTATCGGGAGTAAATTTAAATGCGTTTGAAATAATATTAAAGAGTATTTTTTCCAGCATTTTAGAGTCCAGCCAGTCTTCAAGCTCATCAAACGCAGACTCAAAATTAATTTTGATGTTTCTGGCCGCAGCTTCTTCATCAAAATAGCCAATGATTCCTTGTGTAAATGCTACGACCTCGATTTTTTTGGCCTGAAGGAAAATTTTGTTAAACTCTAATTTATTAAAATCCATAAGCTCATTGATTAGTCTCGAAAGCCTATCCGAACTTTTGTGTACGATTTTTAATTTATTATGTATTTCCGGAGATAAATTTTTGCTTCTTAAAATATCTTCCAAAGGATTAATAATCAACGTTAATGGAGTTCTGAATTCGTGCGAAATATTAGTGAAGAATTGTAACTTCTTGCGGTTTAATTTCTCTGACTGAATGTTTTTTTCTTTTTCTAGAATTATGGCTTGTTTGGCCTTGAAACGGTTTTGATAAATTTTATTCAGATATATAATCAGGAAAACCAAAATAGAAGTGTACAATAAATAAGCCCACAATGTTTTCCACCACGGAGGAAGAATTTTTATTTTTAATTCTAATGGCGTATTGCTCCAGGAACCATCTGCATTTGCCGATTTTACTTTAAAAACATAATCGCCCGGTGCCAGATTGGTATAAGTTGCGGTTCTGTTATTCCCTACATAGTTCCAATCTTTTTCAAAGCCTTGCAGATAATAGGCATATTGGTTTTTTTTGGAATAATTATAATTAATTCCCACATATTCAATCGTAAAAACAGATTGTGTGTAGTTCAGAATAATTTCTTTAGTCTGCGCAATTACTTTGCTTAACGGCGACGCATCTTCATTTGGTTTTACAGATTTATTAAACAATTTGAAATCGCTGAAATACAATTTTGGCGCCTTCTCTGTTTTTTTGATCTCGTTAGGATTAAAATAATTTACTCCTTCATAACTGCCAAAATACAATTCTCCATTTCCATCTTTAAATACAGCATTATTGCTGAAATCGTTATCAACAAGACCATCATCTTTATTAAAATTGGTGCTTTTTTTATTTTTGAAATCAAGTTTAGTTAATCCCGATCCGCCGCTTATCCATAAAGAACCATTGTTGTCAGAAATTATGGCACGGACAGATTTTTCATTAAAACCCGGAAAGTTATTATAGTTAGAAAATTTCTTGTCTTTTTTATTGTAATTAAATAATCCTTCACCATCTGTTCCTATCCATATCGTTTTATCATTAGATTCGTAAATCGATAAAATAGTCTGAATACTATTGTACTTGGTTTTGTCTTTGAACATGGCATCACGCATATTGGTGACTTTAAAATCAGAGTCGTCTTTTAAACTTACCTGATATAACCCTAAAATTGTTCCTACCCATAGAACATTATCAGAATCTACAAAAACTTTGCGAATGAAAGCGTTGTCTAAAGCGTTTTTTGTAAATGATTTTGAGTTACAATGAATAAATGTGTTGCTCTTGTTATCATAATAATGCAGTCCTTTTATAAAAGTTCCAATCCAGATTCGGCCTTTTGAATCTTCCGAAAAACTAAAAATCCGGTTCGATTTTAATCCTGCAGTATTTGCTGTGTTGTAGTTTATGAATCGGGTAGTGCCATTTTTCAAAAAGTAAATGCCGCGATCCCAGCTTCCTATCCAGATATTTTGTTTACTGTCTATAAATATGGTCTGAATATCAGCTGCATCCAAACCCGAATAATAGCTTTGATTGTTTTGGTTTACGTGAATGTAACTTTTATTGGTAAGATTATAAATATCGAGACCTCCGCCTTCATTACTGATTAACAGGTTTCCTTTTTTATCTTTTATAACAGAAGTTACGTAGCTGGTTTGTAGTGAATTATTGTTGTTTACTTGTGATTCAAGGGAATTGAATTTGTTATTGGGTTTGTCAAATACACCAAGTCCTTTATTAAAATAGCCTAACCAAAGTCGTTTTTCTTTATCTTCATATAAGGACCAAACCGAATTAGATTTTAAACTAAAGTCATTGTACTTGCTATGCAAATATTTTTGGAGGACTTGCCCTTTGTAATTTACCACCAATAACCCGTCATTTTCAGTACCGCAAATTATGTAGTCCTGACTGCTTTCGATAATTGATAAGATTTTGTTTTTGGTAATAGAATAATTTTCAAATTGGTAATTATCTGTTTCGGGTTTAATTTTTATCAGACCTTTTTCAGTTGTTCCCAGCCATATATATCCATATTTATCTATAACAAGATTTTCGATATCCTCTACTAAAGGTTCTCTTTTAAATTTGTCTTTATAAACCTGCTTAAGTTTTCCGTTTAAATCAAGTTCTAAAAGCCCATAACTCGTTCCTAAATAAATGATTCCGTGTTTATTTTTTACTGAAGATTTTATTAGAAAATTAAATTTCTCCAAAACCTTTGACGAAATCAGAGTAGTTTTTAAAGTTTTTATATTGAGTTTGAATAATCCAAAACCATAAGTACCCAGAATTAAATTGCCATTATTATCCTGGATAATTGTTTTTACGGTAATGGGTTCGTCATAACCAATTCTAATAACATCTTCTATATTGATTTTGGTAAAATTGTCTAAATCTCTATTGTACAAGCATAAACCGTCATCGGTGCCAACCCATAAATTATTATCAGAATCAATAAAAGTTGCATAAATAAAATTGCTGTTTAGTGAGCCCGGCTTTTTATTGTATTCATATCCAAAATAGTTTACTCCATCATATCGATATAAACCCTTGCCGTTTGTACCTATCCAAATAAAGCCATTTTTATCTTGAATAATTGAAGAAATGGCTCTTTTTGAAGTAGTTTCCTCTATACTTCTAAATTGGTAGTTGTCAAATTTATCTTGAGAAAACAGGCAATTTAGACCTATAAAGAAGCATACAAGAATATATTTAATATTTTTCATTTAATAGTATTATTGATCAATTCCCACAGAAAGTTTCCTTTTGTTTTTAAGTCTAATAAAAACAATATTAATAAAACTAAATATGAAATATACTTTTTAAGTGTAAATTTTATCATATTGCCAAAAACCTGAGTGCGATTATTAACTAATCGTACCCAGGTTATTAGATTGTTTAAGACATTGTCTTTAGACAAAGAATTATGAAGTTCTTTCTAATTATTTTAATTCAAATTTGGTGGTAAGCCCTTCATTAGAATTCCAGCCAACCATGATATTGAACAAACCAGATTCTACTAAATATTTGCCTTCATTGTCATAAAAACCAAGTTCCTTCTCTGTCAATGTAAATTGGATTGTTTTAGTTTCTCCCTTTTTTAAAGTAACAAGTTCAAATCCTTTTAGTTCTTTAATAGGTCTTACTATACTGGCTGCAGGATCATTTAGGTATAATTGTACTACTTCTTTTCCGTCAAAATTTCCTGTGTTTGTAACGTCAACGCTTACTTGAATTTTTTCTCCTTTTGAAAAAGCAGTTTTATTTATTTTGAGATTTTTATAATCGAAAGTGGTGTAACTCAATCCAAAACCAAAAGGAAACTGAGGTGTTTTTTCGACATCCATATAATGTGACCAAAAAACATTTTTGTCACTGTCAATTGGTCTTCCTGTACTGTATTTGTTATAATAAATAGGAACCTGACCTACATTTCTTGGGAAAGATATTGGCAGTTTCCCGCTTGGGTTGTAGTCTCCATATAAAACCTGAGCAATCGCATTTCCGGCCTGAGTTCCTAAATGCCAGGCTTCTACAATTGCCGGAACATTTTGCGCAGCCCATGGAATACTCAACGGACGTCCATTATTTAAAACTAAAACGATATTAGGATTTACCTTGTAGATTTCTTCTAATAATTCCTGTTGAACTCCCGGTAAATTTAGATCGGTTCTGCTTCTTGCTTCTCCGCTTTGAAAACCATATTCACCTAAAACCATTACCACAACATCGGCATTTTTTGCAGCTGTTTTTGCCGTTTCAAATCCGCTTTTATCAGTTGTATTGAAAACTGTTTCTGTAAGGAAAGTAGCTTTCTGTGAAAGTAAATCTGCGCCTTTTTCAAAAGTGAGCTGATTGTCTTTGTATTGCTGCATTCCTTCGAGAACAGAGACAGCCGTATTATCATCGGCTGCAATTCTCCAGCTTCCAAGCGGACTGTTTTTATCATTGGCCAAAGCGCCAATCAAAGCAATTTTTTGTCCTGATTTCTTTAGAGGAAGCAATTTTTTATCATTCTTCAACAATACAATGGATTTTTTCGCCATATCCAAAACGCCGTCATTATTGGCTTTACTTCCAATAACTGCTTTTTCACGCTTTTCGTCGCAATATCGGTACGGATCGTCAAATAAACCCAATTCAAATTTTACACGCAAAATCCTGCGAACAGCATCGTCAACAAGGGATTCTTTTACTTTTCCTTCTTTTACAAGTGCAGCTAATTTGGCTACATATAAATACGATTCCATGTCCATATCAGAACCTGCAATTACCGCTTTTGCAGTAGCATCAGCTTCATCTGTGGCATATCCGTGCGCGATCATTTCGCGAATAGAAGCATAATCCGAAACCACAAATCCGTCAAAATTCCATTTTCCTTTTAGGATATCTCTTTGTAAAAATGCATTTCCCGTTGCAGGAATACCGTTTAAAGTATTGAATGAATTCATAAACGTGCGAATTCCTGCATCAATTGTTGCCTTAAAAGGAGGCAAAACCGAGTTGTATAATTTAGAATTACTGATGTCTACCATATTATATTCTAATCCTGCTTCAACAAAACCGTATGCTGCAAAGTGTTTTGCACAAGCCGCAATCGTATTTACTTTAGCCAGATCGGCAATGGTTTCTCCCTGAAAACCTTTTACTCTTGCATATCCTATTTTACTTCCTAAATAAGGATCTTCACCGGCACCTTCCATCACACGTCCCCAGCGTGCATCATCTGTAACATCGACATTGGGAGCAAAAGTCCAGTTTATACCAGATGCGGAGGCCTCATCTGCCGCAATTGCTGCCGATTTTTTAATAGCTTCCAAATCCCAGCTTGCTGCTTCTGCCAGCGGAATTGGACTTAAGGTTTTATAGCCATGAATGACATCAAAACCAATAATGAGCGGAATTCCCAAACGTGTTTCTTCTACCGCGATTTTCTGCACGGCGCGAACTTCTTTAACACCTCGAACAGTAAGCATTGATCCCACCAAGCCCTTTCGCAAATGTTCGTATTTTAATTGAGCGCTTCCGCCTTTTGGAGCTGGTCCCGTAACATCCCAAAAACCATTGTACTGATTCATTTGGCCTACTTTTTCTTCTAATGTCATTTCTTGCATCAAAAGTGTAATTCGCTCGTCAATTGATTTTTTAGTATCCATATGTTTTTTGGTTTGAGCATAACCGTTGCCAAAAACGATTAAGAGTAAAAAGGCATATCTTTTAATTTGTTTTTTCATTATTGTGGTTTTTAGTTTTATGGTAAAGTTGTTTAAATTCTCTCTTTTATTTGAATAATGATTTTATAGGTTTATTTAGATGAAATCAATAAAATATAAAATTGTAAATGTAGTTTTACACTGTCAATCATAGTAGTAAATTTGATGCATTAAGTAATACAAATGATGCATTTATGACATTTAAACCAAAGAAAATGTGGTTTGAAACTTTAGGCGAGGGAATGATGAGGGTATAATTTACGATGTAGATCTTTTATTGGCATCCCATTGACTTTTACTTCTAAAGTGGAATTTTATCGTTACTTTTCTGAATCTTAAAATACAACCTTCAGTGATGTTGATAATCTAACTTTATTGTAAATTGGAGCAGGTTTCCTGAATTAGTTTTTCGGAATTTCTTTAAAAAGATCTGATTTTTGAGATTATAAAATTTCGAATCCAAACGTTTCAGCTCTTGTAGATAGTGAATTTAAATATCGCAAAATAGAATGCGAATAGTTTGAATTTTGAGCATAAAAAGTCCTAATTTTTTGGTGGGGAGAGCAGGATTCGAACCTTAGGCCTAAACCCGCATATTTCCTTTATCTTTAATTTTTAAAGCCTTTATTTACAAGATGTTGCGGACGCCGGTTTTATAAGTTTAAGTCTTTGCTTGATGCAGAGATGAAGAAGAGAAAGGTAGAGTGGGGACGGGCTGGAGTGGGATGAGACTTATATCAAATTAAAAGGTATTTTGTGTTATTTATATAGAGCAGTAGATAAATTAGGCAATACTGTAGAGTTTCTTTTCACCAGAAAAACCAATAATGAGCGCTCAGCCTATGCTGAGAAGGAATGATGCTTAGACCAGAGCAGCTATGTTTAAATCATTCTGTAAGTCGGCGGGCTGACTGTTAAATTCTTATATTTGATTTTGACAGATGCGACAGGACCAAAATGGGATTGTATAAATTTTAAAATTAACCATAAAAATAATGGGGTTTCAAAACCCATTATTTTTATGATTTGACAGTCATTGAGATATTACTTTTAAGAAATAAAAGTTATATTTCGGATGCTTTTCTCAGATTCTCGATAAAATAAGAAGGTGTAATGCCGGTTTCTTTTTTAAATACAATAGCAAATACCTCTCGAGAGGAAAATCCGGTCATGTCTGCCAGGTAACTTATTTTATATTCTCTTACTCTAGGATCCGAATAAAGTTGCTTTACAATAAACTGAATTCGTAGCCCGTTGATGTAATTGTTATATGATTTTCCTTTGTATAATTTTATAATTTCAGAAAGATATTTAGTGTTGGTGCCAATACTGTTGGCTAGATAAGTCAGACTGATTTCTTTCTTTAAATATTTATCAGACTTTTCGAATTTTTCAATTTTTAATAATAGGCTTTTTAATGTTTCATCAGTAATATTGGTTACAGATTTACTATTTTCGTCTTTGATGTTTTTTAGAGATTTTTCCGAGTTATTTTCATCCCTTAATCTAACAATTAGCTTTTCATATTTTTGGTGTATTATTTTGTTTTTTCTTTTCCAGTAAAACCATAAAATAAAAGTTAGAAGCAAAATAATGGTGCCTGAAATTAAAAATATAGTTTTTAAATTAGATGAGTATTCATTGTCTCTTTTTGTGACAAGCCTGTTAAACTCTTTGCCAACTTCTTTTTTAGCTGTATTATTAATACTGTCTCCGAGTTTTGCATATAATAATGTAAACTTTGCCTGTTCCGGGGAATTTTTTAATTTTTCATTTGCGTCAGCAAGAAGTTGGTATGCATATAGTCTATAAGTGGCGTTTTTTTTATTCCTTTCTCTTTGTAAAACTTCATTTGCAAGTAGAATTGTTTTTTTATAATTTCCTTTTTCTAGATAAAACCGGCCTGTACCACATAGTATAGGCATATCATTTGCTTCAAAAATATCTGGCTTTGTAGTTTTATACTCATAGACATTAAGGTAATAGTGTTCTGCAAGGTCCAAGCGTGCCGGTTTAACTACTCCTAAGTAAAAATTTCCAATATTGATATTGTTAAGAGCAATTGAGTTATATTTTTTTGATTTTAATTTTTTGTTTTTGTCACTTATCTGTTCAAGCTCTTTCAATTGTTTTTTCAAATAATAGACTAAAGAGTCGGGAGACTTATAATCATAATACATTGAGAACATATTGTACGCAACTGAGGTTCGAAGATGTCTTTCGTCGGGATTTTTAATTTGTTTGGCATATTGTAGTGCATCTTTTAAATTCTGAAACTCTTCTTTCTGAATTCCAAGTGCCCTATTTACATAGAACTTGTAAATGTAGAGTGTCGATATTTGGCTATTGTCGTTTAATTCTAGTGATTCTATTTCACTGATTAGCTCCAACATTTTTTTATAATCGAGTCGCTTATTGAGAATATTTAAAATTCCCATTTTTCCCTTTGCGATTCCCTCTTTATAACCGATTTTTTTTGATGACTCAATCAATAGCTCATATTTTTCAAGATCCTTGTCAGAGCTAGGATTGTTGATTTGTTCAAATTGTTTATCTAACTCTTGTTTTGTAGAAAGATTGGTTTGTGAATAAATAAATTGAATAGAAAAGAATAAAAGAATCAGGTAGTGAAATTTCTTCATAGTAAAGATAAATAAGTGTTGGTTTTAGCTTAATCAATATTGGTTTGGATTTAAATTCAATTGTAAGTTATTGGCTCTAAAAATAGTTAAAACTTTGAACTTGTAAAATTAATCGTCAGAATCTTCTTAAATGACTTCTGAATAAAATAAACATTAAATCATGCTTTTTTTATGTGTAATGTATTGGTTTATAGTGTTTTAAGGTTGTTTTTTTGATGTGTTTTTTTCTGAATTTATCACATGTATTGAAGAAATGTTAAGGTTATTTTGTAGTAGTTTTGCTTCAAAGTATAACCTCTGTTTGATAAAAAACAAATAATTTAAAGCATAAAACTATGGCTAGGTATTTTTCACTTTTCATCTTACTTGCTATGAATTTTGTGTCCGCCGCACAAAACAAAATTGATAACCTAAATTATGGCAGCAGAACTGACGCGGAGCAATTCTATAAAGTAATTTCAATTGGTGATAAAATTGATTTTGGAAGCATCGATGCTTCAGTAAGATGGGCAATCACTAATTCTAAAAAGGGTATTAATGATTTATTATGTTTGTTTTTCATATTTGGCCATAAATCAAATGAGCAATGGGGTGCCCCTCCGGTAGGATACCCAAATATCAATTTGAAAAACTTTGGGGCAGATTCTAATAATGATGCCGCTGCAATTGAATACGATAACTTTATTTCAAGTTTTCATACTACAATTTTAAGAACAGCTGATGGTTCTTTTCAAACCTGGGCTGAAGGTGCTGGTTATAATGATGTCGCAAATATTTTGACTCTAATAACAATTAATACAACAAATTTTCCAGCATTAGGCACATGAGTTCCATTAAAAGCTGCTCTAGGGAGTAGTGGAGGAAGTGGTGATGCTTAAGGTGTGCTTTTAGCAACCGATGATCTGTATGCTTGGTCAAAGGAAGAAATAGTATTAGATTATTTTTTAAGATAAATACTGCTTTTATTAATTCTTGATTTATAAAAAATATTTTTAAAACAATTTGCTTATGAAAAAATATTACTCATTACTCCTTTTTCTGGGAGCAGGCTTTTGTTGTTACGGACAAGTAGGTGTGGGAACTCTCCTGCCCAATGCATCATCACAATTAGATATCGTTGCCGAAAATAAGGGAATCTTGATACCAAGAATTTCTTTGACCAGTACAATAGATACTACGACTATTATTAGTGGTAATGTAAATAGTTTGTTAGTTTTTAATACCCAAACTATTGCTGATATCACACCAGGTTATTACTATTGGTATGTTAACAAATGGTATCGAATGGGGTCTGGTACGGAAACAATTACGACGCTGGTAGATAATGGAAATGGTACTATTACGTATACGAATGAAAGTGGTGTTCCAGTGACTGTAAAAGTGCCAAAAGGAGACAAGGGAGATGCCGGAGTAGTTGGAGTGGAAGGTATGCCGGGTACATCAGGTATGCCAGGCATACCAGGATCTGGTGCAGCAGGCGACCCAGGAGCAGGCACTACCATTGTAACCAACGATAGCGGAACCTGGGTATACAACCCCACAGCCAATACATGGACCAATATCAAGGGGCCGAAAGGAGATACAGGTGTTGCAGGTCCACAAGGTATTCAGGGTATCCAAGGATTAAAAGGGGACGTAGGTGAGGCAGGTCCTACTGGAGCGCCTGGAGTTGCAGGAGATACAGGACCTACTGGAGTGCCTGGAATTGCAGGACAGACAGGTCCACAGGGTCCAGCAGGTCCGCAGGGTATCCAAGGATTAACCGGACCTATTGGTCCAATTGGTCCAGCAGGAACTTCTACACCTCAAACCATCACACACACATTAAACTCTAGTGGTAATATACTTACCAGTACTGTTAATAGCGAAAGCCCTACAGCTAGCATTATTAATACAAATGTTTTAAGTCTTAATAGTAATAATGAATTAGTATCTACCATAAATGGCGTGGCTTCAACAGGAACCGTAAGTTTAACAGCTACAGAAGTAGATGGTGTTATCGGCAACGAGGTAACCAATGCAACTATTAATGGCGGATTGATAAGAGCAGGAACAGGAACTTTAGCTAACCCTTATACTTTGGGGTTTACACCAGGAATTTCTAATGGAGACATGATGATATGGGATGGAACAACATCAGCCTGGGCTCCCAAACCTGCTCAAAATATCTACACTGCAAATGGTTCACTTAATTCAGCTCGAACCCTAACGCACAACTCATATCCGCTTACTTTTGAAGGAAGTCTTGAAAGAACTATATTTTCTTCTGGCGGAACATTATCTCATGAAGGTATAACAGGAGCCGCAAATTTTAGCTTGATTAGTGCAGATTTAGATACGAACGGCGCAAAGTCGCGATTGATAATTCAGGCCTTCTCCGAAAATGTTGTCAACGTTACAGCTTATGGTGACACAAGAGGGTTAAATTTTATTACCAATAATAACACAACGTCCGCACCTATTAAGTTTATGACCACCCCCGGAGGAAGTGCTAATAATGCAGAAGACAGGATGATTATTACAGGGGAAGGAAATATAGGAATTGGCACAGACGCCCCTTTAGAAAAATTAGATATTCATGATGGGAATGTAAGTATACGTACAATAAATTTAAATGCAGGTTCGGCAGCAGATAAGATAGTAGTTGCAGATGCAGATGGCGTTTTAAAAACAGTGAATGCAGTAATGCCGAAGTTTTTCTATATGCCATCCATTGTTTTTAACGTTTCTACTATCACAGCTGGTTTGACTAAAGATTTACATCAAGAATATGTAAACCAATTTGGAACACCGCAAGTAAGTAGCAGCGGAGCAAGCGGATCTATCCCTACTTTGGATGCAACGGCACTGGAATATTATATTACTTATTACGACACAGCATTATTTGAAAATGTAAGTATTGATGCTAATGGGGTACTAACTTATGATGTGAAAAGCACCAATACGACGGGTTATTCTTTTATGAATATTGTATTTTCCATTAAGTAAAATTAGAACTTTTAAAGGCTTTAATTTCGGAAAATTTAAGAACTAAAGATAAAATATTGGTTTTGAATTAGCCATGCCAATTCAAAACCTCTACGCTAAGTGCTATGCAAAAGATGTCAAAATTAATTATTTAAATAATGGTGAGACTTCTCCTGTTTTATTATGTTGTTTGTTACCTATGATTTTGGTCAATCTCCCGGTGATGTTATTTCAGGCTTATCACTTTGGCATAAAGGTTTTACTATCGATGCGAGCAAATTTGTAACACAATGGGTATCCTCTCCGCTAATAATACTTACGCCAAGTGGAGCAGCAATATGCCTTATAACGATCAGACAATCTGTACACGTACTTAATTTTAATTCAGTAATTACTTGTTAAGTACATAGATAGCAATGCCCTAGGTGTATTGTTGATGGGAAATCCCAGAGTTGCCAATCAGGTTTAATAGTTACTTTTTATAAAATGTTTAAATAGCAGCATAAAACATATGCAATTGAAAGGCAATAGAATTATAAGTTTTATCTAAAAATAGTAAATCATGAAATTAGAAATCAAAAATATATGTTTTATACCTGCTTTGTTATTTAGCGGTGTCTTGCCTGCACAAACAGTCAATACGGGGGATTTGTACATTGCTAATGGGACAATTATGTCTACAATAGGAGCCATGGATAATAAAAGTAGCGGTAATTTGTTTAATGACGGGGATTTTTTTCTGTACAGTCATTATAATAATGATGGTCTGGTGACTTTTTCTACCGGTGCGACAACAGGTACAACGCATATGCGAGGACTTTTTGGCTCTCAGGATATATCGGGAAAGATGCCGATGGATTGGTACGATGCAGAATTTTTCAATGTCAAGGCACAACCGGCTTTTCATCTCTCAAATGAAGTGAGTATATCGGGAACTTCAGATTTTCAGCAGGGAATTTTAGATGATGACAATTTCGGAGGATTGTTGATATTTGAGAATGGAGCCAAGCCTATCAATGTTAATGATCAGAGCCATGTAGATGGTAAGGTACAAAAAAATGGAGATGAATCCTTTATTTACCCGATAGGAGATAAGAACAAATATCGATTTTCGGGTATCTCGGCTCCAGAAGCAGTGTTAAGCAGCTTTACAGGTAAGTTTTTTTATGAAAACTCAAATTCCTTGTATCCACATACTAAGAAATCAAAAGAGATCAGTATTATCAACAATCAAGAATATTGGACCTTAGATAAAACCTCGAGCAATTCAGATGTTATGCTTACCTTGAGCTGGGATGAGTCTTCAAGCACACCTGTGTACATATTGGCAGCTCCACAAAGTGATATACACATTGTACGCTGGGATGCCAGTAAAAACCTATGGGTTGACGAAGGTGGAGTTGTTGACAGCGTAAATAAAACAGTCACTACGCCGGTAAATGTTTCAGGATATAATGTTTTTACCACAGCCAGAGTTGATGAATCCTTAATAGTATTGCCTTGTAATACCATTACTGTTTATAATGCCGTATCGCCAAACGGAGATGATAAAAACGAATATTTTAAAATTGACGGATTATCAGACTGTTCAGCAGGTAATACCGTTGAAATCTATAATCGCTGGGGAGTAAAAGTTTTTGAGACGACTAACTACGGTTCTAATGGCAATGTATTTAGAGGTTATTCAGAAGGAAGAACCACTGTTTCAAAAGGGGAATTACTTCCTGCAGGCACCTATTTCTATATTTTAAATTTCAAAAATAAAACAGCAGGTTATCCAATGATTAAAAAGTCGGGGTATTTATACCTAACAAATTAATCAATTTAAGAAACTAAGCAACAATTTAGAATCCTGATTATTGTATAAGTTTTACTAGGGGTTTAGTTGTATTTGTCTAATGAGTGGATACTTATAGTGTCATGAGTTAAATTTAATAAAATGAGAACAAAAGTAATAGTATTGGTTTTAATGTTAACTGGTTTGGTGGGATTCTCCCAGCAAGATGCTCAGTTTACACAATATATGTATAATACGATTAATATAAATCCAGCTTATGCAGGTTCAAGAGGAGCAATGAGTGTTTTTGGACTTTATCGTACCCAATGGATCGGCCTGGATGGTGCACCACAAACCAGCAGTTTTTCATTAAATACACCTCTAAATAATAGTAATCTAGGGTTGGGAATTTCATTTGTAAACGATAAAATTGGACCAACCAATGAGAGTGTCTTTTCGACTGATTTATCCTATACAATACCCACTTCTGAGACCTTTAAGCTATCGTTTGGAATCAAAGCTACAGCTGGTTTTTTCAATCTAGATATTAATAAGCTGAATGCTGAACAACAAGGGGATCCGCAATTTCAAGACCTAAAGAGCAAATTTTCACCCAATATTGGAGCAGGAGTTTATTTGCATTCTAACACAGCTTATATCGGTTTATCAGTGCCCAGTTTAATTGAAAGCAGCCATTATGGTGATAATGATGTAGCGATCTATAAAGAAAAGATCAGTTATTATTTAATAGCTGGTTACGTATTTGATTTAGATCATTCTCAATATGTAAAATTCAAACCAGCGCTGCTTACTAAAATAGTAGAGGGAGCGCCATTGCAGGTTGATGTCTCCGCCAATTTCATGTTTAATGACAAGTTTGTTGTAGGGATGGCTTATAGATGGAGCGCGGCACTGACTGCTATGGCAGGATTTCAGGTAACAGAAGGAATGTATATAGGCTATGCATATGATCATGAAACAACCCGTTTAAATAAGTATAACTCTGGATCTCATGAAATTTTTCTGCGTTATGAATTCTTTAATAATTATAGTGGTATAACCTCACCAAGATTCTTCTAAATCCTAATTAAAGATGAAAATTAAATATATAATTTCTACTATTTTTTTAGTACTTACAGCAGTAAAAGGAAACGCGCAAAAAGTAAGTGAGGCCAAAGGAGATATATATTATCTTCAGTACGCTTATGTAGATGCTATTGCAACCTATGAAAAGGTAGCCGTAAAGGGGTATAAAGACCAAAAAATGTTTCAAAGGCTTGGCAATGCTTATTATTTTAACGGCGAATTAATTAAGGCTGTAAAATGGTTTGATGCTCTTTTCGAAATGAATACCGAACAAGAATTGGAATATTATTACCGCTATTCTCAATGCTTAAAAGCAATAGGGGATTACACTAAGGCGGATAAAATTCTTGAAAGCTTCAATAAAAAAATAAGTACCGATCGAAGAGGAATGTTATTTGCAGATAATAAAAATTATCTTGAGCAAATAAAAGCTAATTCAGGGCGGTTTGAAATAGCTGATGCCGGAATCAATTCAAAGCAAGCAGACTATGGAAGTGCTTTTTTAAATAATAAACTTGTATTTGCCTCAGCAAGAGATACTGGAGGTATTGCCAGAAAAACATTCAAATGGACCAATAAGCCCTTTAGCAATTTATACGCAGCAGAATTACAAGCTGATGGAACAGTTGGAAAACCAGAAAGATTTGAAAAGAAAATCAATTCAAAATTTAATGAATCGACCCCCGTTTTTACAAAAGATGGTAAAACAATGTATTTTACTCGTAATAACTTTCTAGATGGTAAGAGAGGTAAAGATGACCAGAAAATTACTTTATTAAAACTATATAAAGCAGAACTTGTTAGAGATAAATGGATTAATGTAAGGGAGTTGCCTTTCAATAGCAATCAGTACAGTACTGCGCATCCAATGTTAAGTATAGATGAGAAAAAACTATATTTTGCTTCAGATATGCCCGGAACGCTGGGACAATCAGATTTATATAGCGTATCTATTAATAGCGATGGCAGCTATGGTAAACCACAAAACTTAGGACCATCAATCAATACAGAAGGCAGAGAGACTTTTCCATTTATATCGAAAGAGAACGAATTGTTTTTCGCCAGTGATGGACGACCAGGATTAGGAGGACTAGATATATTTGTTTGCGGAATAAATAACGATGGAACATTCACCGTAGTGCAAAACGTGGGTGAGCCAATAAACAGCAAACTGGATGATTTTGGTTTAATTATCAATAGCGAGAATAAAACTGGATTTTTCTCTTCCAATAGGGAAGGCGGTGAAGGAGATGATGATATATACCGATTTGCGAAAACAAAAAAACTCCTTTGCGGGCAAGTATTAAAAGTCACTGTTATTGATTTAGAAACCGGAAAAATACTGGACAATGCAAAAGTAACTTTGCTAGATGATGAGTTTAAAATAATAAGTGAGGCCATAACAGGAACTGATGGTGCTTATAAATTTAATGTTGATTGTGGTAAAACCTATTATGTAAAAGCAGCTAAAGAAAATTATGAAACCGAAGAAATCTCAGTTTTAATAAAAACCATAACAGGGGTGACAAGTCTTGAAATTCCACTAGAAAAACGAATCAAACAAATAACTATTGGGACAGATTTGGCTAAAACGCTTGATATTCCGATTATTTATTTTGATTTGGATAAATTCTTCATCCGCAAAGAATCTGCCATTGAGCTAGAAAAAATCTTAACGGTAATGCAGCAGTATCCAAAGATGAAAATCGATGTTCGTTCTCATACAGATAGTCGTCAAACAGCAAAATACAATATGGCACTATCAGATAGAAGAGCTAAATCTACAATACAATGGTTGATTAAAAATGGTATTGCATCCAATAGATTGAAAGGAAAAGGATATGGCGAGAGTCAGTTATTGAATCATTGTTCTGATAGTGTCTCTTGTGATGAGGCAGAACATCAACTAAACAGAAGAAGCGAATTTATTATCGTTTCGATTGAATAATTTGGTGTTCATAGTTCTTATAGTAAACATAAAATTGGAAGATTATGTTTATGGACATGCCCTCTTGACTGCAGTGACGTGATTAATCATTATGGTCGGAGGGCTTGATTTATTAAATGCAGGTATGCTTACAGTCAAGACAGCAGTACATTTTTTATTATCGTTTCGATTGAATAATTTGGCAGCCATAGTTCTTATAGTAAACATAAAATTGGAAGATTATGTTTATGGACATGCCCTCTTGACTGCAGTGACGTGATTAATCATTATGGTCGGAGGGCTTGATTTATTAAATGCAGGACTATCCCGATGATAGGGTTTATGCTTACAGTTGAGAAAGCAGTAAAAAGAATGATCAATATTTTTTGGATATTGAAATAAAAATCACTTAAAATTCTTTTTAAGATCTATTATGGTTTGATTTGGTCCATCTAAATTTACAAAACCTCTTCGAGGTCTGTCTAGGTCTAATGTAAATAGAATAACCAGGGATACCAAAAGACAGAATCCAATTTGGACCAACCAATCAATTCTGCCTTTGAGACCTTCAGAATAACCATTGTAAAATGCGCTTATCATTGCCAAAAAAAATAACATAACTAAGATGCTTTGTGGAACTTTAGCTTTCTCTCCAGAAAGACGTGAGGTGGTTACATCAATCATTGTGTTTAAAGCAGGAATCATCTGCTGGGTTGCTGCCAGATTGGAAGGGTCTTTAGACAGATCAGTTGCGCGTTTCCATAATTTCGCAGAAATTGCCTGAGATAAACTGTCAGCTTTTAAAATTCCTTTTACATCTGCACCTATTTTATAATACGATATTCTTGTTTCTACATATTTTTCGAAATCTTTACGGAATAAATTCCTTGTTGAATCAGGGTATAAATCACTTCGTAATATCGCAGTACCAATATCATTTGCTTCTTCAACAACAATTTTTCTTCTCGAATCGTAGCGATCACTACTCATGCCAAATGTAAATGCCAGTAAGAAAAAAAGCAATGCAGTGAGTGTTGAAGTTTCAGTTAATTTTTCTTCTGAATGTTTTTTAGTTCGAATATAATTTCCCAGGAGTTTTCCAGCAAAACTTGAAATAAGCATTAATGCAAAAAGCATCAGAGCAATTATCCAAGCTTCAGTCTGATTTAGTGTATTTGTTTCCATATTGTTTGGTTTTAGATTGCCTTTTTGAAAATATTATACCAATTTAGACAAAAAAGAAGAATTACGTCTTTGTAATTTAGTATCTTAATTTTTTTAAGACTCTTGATATGGAGTGTAGTGGAAGTAAATAAAATTGTTGTCAGTAAAAATAAAAAAAGAAAAATTGAAGGTTCATAATTCTTAAGGGGTTACTATTTATTTTTCCATTTTAATTTATTTGAGTTTTTGTCATTAATCAATTTCTTTTTCTGTTTTATTTAATTGCAATAAAAAGAATACGTTTCATTTTATAGTTTGAAACATGAACTAAAATTTTGCAGTATTATTTTTTGTAACTTAGTTGAGCAAGTAATTAATTAATTATGTATGCCCTGTGAGTTATATAGTTCAAAATTTGCCGATATATTGAATCGATTAAAATATTGTATTGCTTGATGATCGATTTAAAATGATGTGCGGCCGATATATTAGCAGTAAGGTAATTACTGAAATTTATTGGGAAAAGTTTGAAAAAGACTTTAGTCATAAAATGAAATATGAAAATTTATCATAGGAATTAGAAGAAATACTGTTTATACTTTAAGAGACAGGTAGTATCTATTCAGAGGATTGCATTATTATTAAATAATTTATCGTTTTTAAATCTTTACAATATGACATCTAATAATCAGGTAGATTTTCCTTATGAAATTTCCGAAAAAATAATTTACAGTAGGGCTTTACAAAGTGTGGTTTGGGGAATCCCTGCTGTGAATTATGATAGAATTTATCAGGCATTTTTAAGCGTTGGCGGATCTAATAATCAAATTGCCTATTCGACCAAACCCGGGAATTGGAAAAATCAGCTTCTAACTCCAAATGCTGATGCTGTCTTTGCTCTTGTATTTTTTGATACAATGATCTCTGGTCCCCTAGTATTGGAAATTCCACAGGCAGCAGAATTTACTATATTAGGAACAATAATGACTTGTTGGCAGCTTCCTTTGGAAGATGTCGGGACAGATGGTGCTGATCAGGGTAATGGTTCCCATTATCTAATTCTGCCTCCCAATTATAAAGATACTGTTCCTACAGGGTACACGGTTTTATCTTCACCAAATTCTCAGGGTTATGCGTTATTAAGATGTATGCCCAAATCTGATAAAGACATAGATCTTGCAAGAGCAATAATTTACATGGAGCAAATTAAGCTATACCCCTTGGCTAATTTAGAAGTTGGGAATTCAACTAGTTATATTGATATAACGGATAAAAATTTTGATGCTGTAATTAAGTATGATATTTCATTTTTTGAATCACTGCACAGAATTGTGCAAGAAGAACCGTGGCTGGAAAGGGACATGCTGATGGTGGATATTCTTAAAGAAATTGGAATTGAGAAAGATAAACCTTTTACGCCTGATGTAAAGAAGAGGAAAATATTACTTGAGGCTGTCTCTGATGCGAAAGAATATCTGGACAAGCGGTATGAAGGCTATAAAGCTTTTTATAAAAGCAGTAAATGGTTTTTCCCTGCCGATCCATCATTGTTGAATTCTTGGTTTTCGGGTTTTAAAGAAAATGATATTTATCCTATTGATGCCAGGGCAGCAGCCTATTATTGGGGTTTTGGAAGTTTAAAACGAACTAAAAGTACCATATCCCAGTTTTATCTTTTTTTGATTTGTGATCGTTACGGCAATAAATTAGATGGCAGCCAGAGATATAAATTAACTCTTCCGGCGGATGTTCCAGTAAATAAATATTGGTCCGTAACAGCTTATAACAGAAGTACGCATAGTTATATAAAAGGGGTCGCATATTCAAGCAGGTCTTCATTAAGTCAAGATTTAAGAATCAATAAGAACGACGGCACTATAACAATATTTTTTGGACCAGAACCCCCCGATGAGCTGCATTCAAATTGGATACCAGTCAGGGCAAATGAAAACTTTGAACTTGTTTTTCGTTTTTATGGAGTGGAAAAGCCGATATTAGAAAAGAAATGGATTTTGCCTGATGTAGAAAGTCTTTAATGATAAGATTTAAGTTCTTTTTTCTTTGGAAAAAAGAGCTTAAATTTCAATGAAGTAAAAAAAGCCTTTTTGCTTTAATAATATTTCAGTAAGATGCAAAATGTCTAAAACGGGTCTTTTCTGTTTTAAAATCCCGCTTCCTTTTTGGCTTTTTTCAGTGCTTTTTTTTCCGCTTGTTTCTTCTCGAATTCTTCGTGTGCAGCTATAATTGTTCTTCCTGCTTCTAGAACAAAAATTAAATAAACACCTACTCCAATAAAGATGTATATGATATTGAAAACAACCCCTATCGTTGAAAAGTTAATTTCATGATCATATGGACTATTCATGGAGAGCGTTCCCACAGAATAAGCGAGTGATTTTAGAAAAGGCAGACCTTCCACCAGCCAAAAGAACATAGTTCCCACCAAAATAAGTACAAAAAGAAGAAAGCCCAAGGTTCGAAATGTTTTATCATTTTTTAATCTTTTGGCAATATCCACAATAAATTTTCCTGTTAAAGCAAGTTCTATTAGCATAGTGTCTTTTTTTTATAATTTGCTCAATATTAGTGATTTATTTTTATAAAAAGAAATGTTTTTTAATGTTTGTTTTAGAGAAATTTAACATAATTTTATAGAGATAATTTATACTTATAAAGCCTCTATTGTTTAATGCGTTTAATATCTGAGTGGTTTGTTGATAAATATTTAATTTTAATAGTTGCTGTTTCGCTATTGTATAAAAATAAAAAATGAGAAATCAATTCTTACATAAAATATTGCAGTTTCACTATTTATTTTTGGTGTTTGCTGGTTTTAGTTATTCCGTAAGTTCTGCACAAGAAAGTATTAGTAATATAAAAAATGTAAAACTTGAAGAATTACTGTTATTAGGGA
Organism: Flavobacterium johnsoniae; assembly: GCF_001879205.1. Lineage (GTDB taxonomy): Bacteria > Bacteroidota > Bacteroidia > Flavobacteriales > Flavobacteriaceae > Flavobacterium > Flavobacterium johnsoniae_A. The sequence goes on along the minus strand of NZ_MLFK01000011.1, from coordinate 163,305 downwards.
CTCAAAATAATAGACAAATTAAAATAGCCGATGCCGATATTGCCATAGCCAAAGAAAATATTGCTCAGGCAAAAATCGCTAAAATTCCCCGAGTGAGCCTTGGTGGCGGATACACCTATATTGGTGACCCTAAGTTATATGAAGGTTTTTATGAAAAGAACATTACTGTAGATTACTACAATCATCAGGCATTTGCCAATATAGTATCATCAATGCCTATTTATAACGGTGGTGCGATTAATAATAAAATTGAACAGCAAAAACTTTTTGCTCAAATGCAGGAATCAGTTGTTAAAATGACAAAAGCCGAAGTTAAAAGTGCTATTACAAGTTACTATTTTACATTAGAAAAATTATATAGGCAAATTGAAGTTACCAAACAAAATATCCTCAATACAGATCTTCGAATTAGCCAATTGAAATCACGTGTTGAAAATGGGCAAAATTTAAAAAGTGATTTACTTAGAACCGAATTGCAGCAATCTAATTTTAAAGTTTCAGTTTTTAGAAATAATAATGATATTGAATTGTTCAGTAATTATCTGGATATACTCACCGGACTTCCAACAAATACGATTCTAAAACCAGAAGTTACTGCAAGTATGATTCCTGTGGAAAAATTAGATCTGCAAAAAAGTTTATTAGAAGCCTATGAAAATCGAGAAGAAATAAAACGAGCTGAAATAGGTGTTAAAGTATCGGAATCCTCTTTAAGTATTACAAAAAGCGGGTTCAGGCCCAATATAAATGCAAACTTAATTCTAAATACAGAATACCCTGCGCAATGGCCAAATTATGTCAATATTATTAATTTCTGGGCTGCCGGAGTGTCACTCAATTGGGACCTATCGAGTTTTTATACCATCAAGCATCGAATACAAGGCGATAAATTGCAAATTGATAAAAGTAACATTGCATTGGATGTCATAAAAGATCAAATTGAACGGGAAGTAAAAACTGCTTTTATCAAATATGCTGAAAGTAAAGAAAATATTACAACCTATAAGAAAGATGTTGAATTATCAATGAGCAATTACAAAATCGTGAAAAGCAGGTATGATAATGATTTTGCTTTAATTAGCGAGATGGTTGATGCCGAATTGCAGTTGAATAACTCGAAAATTTCACTTGTTAATGCCAATCTGGATTTAATTATTCAATATTATTCCCTGCAGTACGCAATGGGTAAACTCTAAATAAAAATAGTATGAGCGAAGAAAATGCACCAAAGGGAGCCAACCTGAAAGATAAAAAGAGAAATACTGTATTAACGATTCTTTCTTTTATTTTTTTAATCGCTGGAGGTTTATGGATTTTGAGTTTATTTTTTGATTTCAACACTTATGAATCTACAAATAATGCTCAGGTTGAGGCTTATATAAGTAATGTTTCGGCAAAAGCAGCCGGACATATTAAAGAAATTAGATTTGAAACCAATGAGTTAGTTCATAAAGGAGATACACTTGTGATTCTTGATGATTCGGAATATTTGATTAAAGTAAAACAAGCTGAAGCTGATCTGTCTATAGCCGAAGGAAATTTGCATTCGATGGAACAAACCATAACGACTTCAACATCTAATCAGGCTGCCGGAAAAGAAAAACTGGCAGGTGACCTTGCCGGACTTGAGAAAGCGCAAAAGGATTATGAACGTTTCAAAAGAATGTATGCAGATTCAGCTGTAACACGAAATCAATACGATCAGGTACTTTCAAAATTAAAATCTGAAGAAGCTTATTTAAAAGCAGGTCAAAAAGGGGTAGAAGCAAGTAGTTCGATAACCAGACAAAGTAATATTAATCTGGAAGCAGCCAAAGCAACCGTAGCCAGAAAAAAAGCAGATCTGGAAGCTGCAAAATTACAATTGTCTTACACTGCTATTCTTGCTCCAACGGATGGTATTGTTGGAGAACGCAATTTGTCAATTGGAGAGCTTATCAATGCCAATCAAACTATTGCTGCCATTGTACTGAATCAGAAATTATGGGTTTCGGCCAATTTTAAAGAAACTCAGATAGAAAAAATTAAAATTGGCCAGCAAGTCGCCATTACCATAGACGCTCTTGACTCAAAAGAATTTAAAGGAAAAGTAGTGGGTTTTTCTCCCGCAACGGGAGCTAAATTTTCGATGGTGGAACCTGATAATTCAACGGGGAATTTTGTAAAAGTCACACAACGAATCCCTGTTAAAATTGAATTTGAGGCTTCTGCCAAGGAATTAGAAGAGCTGAAACCAGGAATGAATGTAACGGTTGACGTAAAAAAATAAAAAATGTTCGCAGGAAAAAAAGGAAGCCTTTTCACTCTTATGGGATTATATATCCTCACCATTCCTTTTTTTAACGGACTCAATGTCACGGCTTATGATAACTCGCAGATTTTGGGACATTTTGGAGAATCTGCTACCATTTTTACCTATTCTATATATATACCCATTTTTGCTATGTTGGCATTTATGCCCTTAGGGTTGAAACTCGGCAAACAAATCCCGGTTCGTACCATGATTTTATCAGCCGGTTTTTTGTCGATCATATTTAATACCGCTTCTTTATTTGCAGACAGTATTGAATGGTTTACCTTTTGGCGTTCACTTTTGGCAATTGTTTCTGTGATAGGGATATTTGCTTCAATGGTGCCGATTTTGTTAAAATACAATCCGGCTTTTAATATGGCTTTATTGTATGGAATTCTTCAGTTTATTCAAAAAGGAAGCCAGCACGTTTATCAGTATTTTGGAGCATATTTTACCAGTTTTTATAATTGGACATTTGGAATTTATTTTCTGAATTTCAATTTTTTAGTTTGCATTATTTTGGCTTGGTATTTTTATAAAGCCGATGTTGCGCCCATGAAAACTAAATTTCAGTTTGATTGGCGAGGATGGATAATTATGATTTTATTTTTTACCATTATACTTTTTCTGAGCGCCGAAGGACAAAGTAGAAACTGGTTCGATGATCCTAAAATAGGGCTGGCAGCGGGTTCGTTATTTGTAATTCTGGCAGTTTATTTAATTCATGCCCGTTTTACTAGTGATCCTATAATTGATCCCGAAGTTTATAAATATAAAAATGTAGTTATAGGTGCTTTTATGATGTTTTACATTGGTGTTATGAACGGAACAGGAAGCGTGATTACAGGTTATATGACAAATGTTTTGGGATTTGATTCTGTGTCGGGAGCAGGAACACACTTAGCTTTGCTCATAGGTTTGTGTATTTCTATCCCATTATCTACTTATCTTTTATACAAAAGAGTGTATTTGGCTACCATTTGGATTATGGGTTTTGCCTGTTATGGATTGTATCATAGTATACTCTTTTTCAGGTTTTATCCCGGAATAGATTTTTCAGATTTTTTTCTCCCGCTGATTTTTAAAGGACTTGGAATGGGATTTCTTTTCCCGATATCACTGCTTTATATCTCAGAAGGAGTTCCTCCAAAACTAAGTGCTTCACGTATGATGAGCGGTATTATTGCACAGGCAATTTTCGCAGGTTTACTTGGAAGTGCCATTTTAGGAACTTTGGTTTCTAATTTTAATGTGCAGCATAAAACGGGACTTAGTCAGCAATTAACCGAGTCCAATCAATTGGCACAAAAACAGTTGGTAAATACTAAAAGGAATTATTTATTTATGGGACTCTCTGAAGCTGAAGCACAAAAAAAAGCAGAAAAAAGTCTTTCAGGCAAAACTTCTCAAGCATCAATATTATTGGCTTATAAAGATATTTATCTGATGATGTCAGCAATTTGTTTTTTGCCAATATTTATAATTCTGCTTTTTAAACTTTGGCGAAGACCAATTGGAAGAGTAGAGCTGGAGCCAATACCAATTTAGAAAAAAAACATAAGATGAAACCAAAAAAAGATCGATTTTTCTATCGTTTCTGGATTAAAGAAAGCGGACTTAGCAGTATGTTAATGTTATTGTTTGTCATGCATTTTATAGTGATCCCGCTTTTTGGAAACCATACATCTTTTATGATAATGCTTAATATTTTTTGGTTGCTGATGCTGCTGTCGGGCATATTTGCTTTGGCAAAAAACAGACAGCAGGCCGTGCGTTATGCCATGATCCCATTTCTGTTTATTACCTGTCAGTGGACGGCTATTTTTTATTCGGGAGTTTTCATCGTATGGAGTGATTTTTTTCTGACAATCATAACCGGGATGATTTTAATAGTATTGGTTCTGATCAAAGTCTTTGAGCCGGGACCTGTAACTAAGCATCGTATTATAGGATCCATAGTAGTGTATATGCTGTTGGCAAATCTTTGGACTGTTGTTTATTTATTTATTTTCCATCATATTGAAGGTTCTTTTCAGCTTACATCCTCTAGATTTAAAATAAGTAGTGACCAGGCTAGGTTTATGTATTTCAGTTATATCACTATTACCACCACAGGTTTCGGCGAAATTGTACCACTTCATCCTCTTGCGAGATCTCTGGTTGTTTTAGAGGCGCTTTTTGGTGTTTTATATCCTGTTATACTTATTGGAAGATTGGTATCTGATGCTGATTTCTCCCGAAAACAAAAGTTATAGTTTCAAGTTTAGTATAGATTTAAAAAATTAAATAAATGAAAAATGTCAATTTGAATAACCGCAAAGAAATTTTCGAAACCATTTTGCAATTGTTCTTTGTTTTCCTGCTTGTAGGGTTTTGTTTTAGACTGATGCTGCCTTTTTTGATGCCGCTACTCTGGGCAATTATTTTAGCCATTGCTTTTTATCCTTTATTTAATTTTGTTCAGAAGAGATTAAAAGGCAGAAAGACTCTGGCTGCAATCCTGATTACAGCGGCAATTTTGGCCTTGATGTTATTGCCTGTGGTCTTTTTCCTAAATGCGGCGGCATCCAATTTTTTGGAATTAAAAAATAATTTTGATCAGGATACACTTAAAATAACGCCCCCTGCTGAAAAAATTAAAGAATGGCCGGTGATCGGCAAATCTGTGCATGAGTTTTTGTTTTCACTGTCAACTGATTTACAGCAGGGAGTTTTAAAGTATCAGGAGCAAATAAAAGAAGTTTCGTCGAAGATTATGAGTAGTGTACTGAGTTCCGGAATGGCTTTTTTACAGTTTATTCTAGCGGTTATCATCGCAGGAATTTTAATGGTATCCACAAGTGCTAAGAATTTAATGGTGAAATTTATTAGAAAAATTGCTGCTGATGAAGCTGATGAAATTCTTGTAATATCAGTTTCTACGATTCATCAGGTGGTAAAAGGAATATTAGGAGTTGCAGTGATTCAGACTATTATTCAGGCTTTTGGACTTTATTTGGCAGACATTCCTTATGCCGGAATATTGACTCTGTTATGTCTTGTGTTTTCTATTTTGCAAATTGGCCCGATTATTATTAATATCGGGGTAATTGTGTATTTATTCTCCACGGGAGATTCCGCTTACGCTGTTTTTTGGACTGTATTTTTTATTATCAGCGGACTTTCGGATAATATTTTAAAACCACTTTTACTGGGTAAAGGAGCCTTAGTTCCCATGCTTGTTATTTTTTTGGGAGTTATCGGCGGATTTATTATGTCGGGATTTATCGGATTGTTTGTTGGACCTATAGTATTTTCAATTGGTTATAAATTATTTATTGCCTGGCTTGATGAACCTGACATTCCCGAAGCCAGTTTGTAAAAGTTAGGTTAATACATTTTTACATTACCGGTTTATTTATTATATCTTTAAAATTTAGTTTATAAAAATCGCTTATTTTATTGATGCTTAATTTTTTTGTAGCTTTATCTTCTCCTTGGCAAGATTAAGTGATCTTGATCCAAAAATTATAGGGACAATTTAAAACATCAATTATTACAGTATCGATGAGATTAATGAATCAAGATCACATACTTTTGATTGAATTTATTGGATTATCAAACAGTGCGTGCAGCTTTAGGAATTAAAAAATACAAATGATTTAGGATTATTCATTATTCATCGCTTAGTGATGAAAAGGCTGATGGACTTAAGGTAGTGCCGCGATTATGCTATAGAGATTTTGTTCGATTTTAAAAAACTTGAAAAGCAGTATAAAAGAAACAAGATGCGAATCATAGGATTTGCAGGTATTACCACGTTTTTTAGGGTTTTTTGAAAAGAATGAAAAACTTTTGTTTTGGCTGCCACGAAACTCAAACAGCCAATTTGTGACTATGACAATTTGTTGTAAATGAGTACTGTAGTTCTGTTTTGAAATCAAAAAAAAAATCTTTTTAGTAAAAACATAGAAATAAACAGTCTTAACTTTTTGTGGTAAAATAGGTATGCGCTCCAAAAACTTATTACCCGGTAATCGATCTTGTAAGCAATTCTTTCGAAGATTATTTCTTCATCAATAATTTTATCAATTCGTGCTGAAAATAAATAAAAAAGAGGCTTAAAAGCCTCTTTTGGATTAATGTTTCCCGTTTCCTTTTCCTTTACCATTTCCATTATGGTTCCCATTATCGTGGTGTCCATTGTCTTTTCCTTTATTATTTCCTTTGCCGGGCTTTTGACCAATTGTTTTTTGAGGCTGCCCTTTATAGCCTTTTCCATATTTTACTTTATGGGTTTTAAAATTATCATAAGGTCTGTCTCCTCTATAATCAGTTAAAACTACTTTGTATTCATTATAAAGATCATAATTTCTGTAAGCATATGGAAGAGATCTGGTTCTAACCCATTTTCCATTATTCAGATAAACATAATTTGAAGAACTTACATCGTAGTAAGTTTCAAGATCCGGCAGGTAATAATAACGAACATCCGGATAACCGGCCGGTCCCCATGCAGGAGGAGTTCCAATATTAACGTTTACTGATACCTGAGCCTGTGTATAACTAAAAGAAAGAAATAGTATTCCAATCAATAAATATTTAATAGTTTTCATAATGTTACTTTTTATTCATTAATATATTTGATAAAACAAGAAACGTGCCGAAAATTTAATTTTAGTATTAAGTGTTTGATTATCTTTTGTTTGTGCTAGTGCTGATAATATTCGAAGTCATATTTGTAGTTCTGGTATAATCACCATAACGTATCTCCAGATTATTCCAGTGTTTAAGACCAAAAAATCCATTAGGGGAGTGAAAAAAATTATATATTCTTTAAATTTAATAAATCTAAAACCTTTGGTGAAACTTTCAAATCAGGTCGAAATTTAAAAATACCCTTTATGAAATGCCTTTTTAATTCTTCTCCGTTGCCTATTGAAAACGGAGTGTTAAATGTGATAGCTTTATAAATTATTGTGTTTCTGGAGTTATCGAAATAATATACACAAATATCAAAAACGACATCTTCACCCTCTGATAAAATTACGTCATAATTTTTAAGATCGGGATTTGGCTGTAAAGACTCAAAAGTTAGGGAGTCAATAATTATTTCATCCTTATAATGGTGCAAACCATTTTGATCAACTATTACTTTGGTAATTTTGTTTTTTTTGATACTAATTGTATCCTTTAATACGAAATATATCAAAAAAGATAAAAGAAGTACGGATAGTATTACAGAAGAGATTTTAAATTCAGCAGATAGTTTTCCGGATTCAATAATAATTATCTCTGTATTAATTATTCCTAAAATTATACTAACAAAAATAAATGCTCCTAAAGCCTTTACTATAAAAGTTTTCTTCTCTGATTTTAATGATTCTATTTTTGAAAATTCATTATTTTGAAAATCCATTTTTTGTGAGAAGTTACAAATTAAAAATTACAGTTATTGGAACAAATTTAAGAAAGATAAATTTATTATTCAGATTTTTGAAGCTTTTGCCAAATTTGGAAAATGTCTTTTTACAATATAAACATTCCACAATGTAAATATCTAAACAATATTGTTTAGCAGGACCATCGTTTTATAAAATGAAAAATACAAAATACAGTAGGTTTCAAAGTTTTTAATCTGCAAAGAGAACTCTAAGCGGAATTGAAGTCGTGCATATGCTTAGAAAGAATATGATCACAAAAAACAAAGGCAGCTCGAGAGAGAAGAATTATAAAAAATCGTCAAGATCTTTAATCTTGTTGATACATTTTTTTATATTTATAGTATATACTTAATAAATGGGCAGTCCAAACCAACCAATACCACACAACGAAAGAGAACGCCTTGCAGCCTTAAAGCGTTATAATATATTAGACACGCTTCCCGAGGATGCTTTTGATGATGCAACAAAGCTGGTTTCATACATTTGCGGCGTACCTATAGCTCATATTTCATTTATAGATGAGAGCAGACAATGGTTTAAATCTGAAATAGGGGTAGGTGTATCTGAAGTGCCAAGAGAAATTTCTTTTTGTCGTTATACTATAATGGAATCGGAAATGCTTGAAATCGAAGATACTCACCTAAACGAAAAGTTAAAAGACGATCCGAATGTTACCGGTGGTTTTAAAGTGAGATTCTATGCAGGTGTTCCGCTTACAACACCCGATGGTTATAATATAGGAACTATATGTGCTATAGATCATGTAAGTAAAAAACTAGATGAAAATCAGAGAAATGCACTTTCGATTGTTGCAAAGCACGTTATAAACCAATTAGAAGTAAATACAAAAAATATAGAGCTCAATACTCAGAAAAAAATTGCAGATCGTGCAGTTTTGGCAAAAGATAGTTTTTTAGCCAATATGAGCCACGAAATTAGGACACCCTTAAATGCTGTAATCGGGTTTACAGATCTTCTTGCACAGACTAAGCTTGATAATGTTCAGCGTGATTATGTGGAGAGCGTACAAATTGCGGGCGAAAATCTTTTATTAATCGTGAATGACATTCTGGATCTTTCAAAAATAGAATCTGGTAGTTTGACTATTGAAGAACAGCCATTTAATTTAAAAAAAACACTTAAACATATTTATAATCTTTTAAAAGTAAAGGTTCCCGAAAATGTAGAGTTTAATCTTTTTCTGGATGCCGATATGCCTGAAGTTGTTATTGGCGATCAGGGAAGATTAAATCAGATATTAGTTAACCTCACTGGTAATGCACTTAAGTTTACTGAAGAAGGTGAAGTAACGGTTTCTGTCAAAAAAGTGGATGAAACAGAAAATCAATACGCATTAAGATTTTCGGTTAAAGACACAGGAATAGGGATATCGCCAAATAAACTTAAAACTATTTTTGAACGATTTACCCAAGCAGAAGAATGTACTACGCGAAGATTTGGCGGTACCGGTCTTGGCCTTAGTATTGTAAAACAGCTTTTAGAATTGCACGGTGCTGAGATTCAGGTAAAAAGCCAAAAGGAAAGAGGTTCAGAGTTTTTCTTTGTACTTAATTACAAAAAAGTAAAAAATGCTGAAATCGTGACCGGAGCAGCACCTGGAGAAAATTTAGGTAAACTTAAAATACTTCTTTGTGAAGATAATATCTTAAATCAGAAGCTCATAAAAAGCGTCATGGATAACTTTGGCTTTGAATTAGATATTGCTGAAAATGGTGAAATTGGGATAAATCTTTTGTCAAAAAATACTTACGACTTAGTATTAATGGATCTTCAGATGCCTGTTATGGATGGGTATCAAACTGCTGCGCATATCAGGAACGAAATGAATTTGAGCATCCCTATTATTGCCATGACAGCACATTCTCTTGTAGGCGAACAAGAACACTGTTTTTCCGCAGGAATGGATGGTTATGTTCCAAAACCTTTTAAGCAGCCAGCACTTTTAGAAGCTATAAAAGCCGCAATCGCCAAAAATAATATTCCTGTACAGAAACGTAATGTAGATTTATCCTATTTAAACGAAATATCGTGTGGAAATCTAAACTTTAAGCAGGAAATGATCGATCTTTTTATAGCAAAAATTCCAAATGAAGTAAAGCAGCTGCAAGAAGCATTTAACGATAATAATGCGGAGAGAGTGCAGAAATTAGCACATCATATGAAATCAAGTCTGGATATGTTTATGCTTGAAGACCTCTCTAGCTGCTTATCTATTATTGAAGATGAAGCAAAAAAAGGAATAGTTTCTGTTACAATTCAAAGTGAAATAAAAATGCTGGATTCCCAAATTGCCGAAGTAGTTAAAATTTTGAAGGAACTATGATAAAAGATAAATATGAGCTAGCTTTACTTTATAAACTTATTTTATAAAATTGAATTTGCCTCAAGTTAAATATGAAACCTATGAGAATAGTTTTGTCAGAAGATAATGATATCCTGCGTAAATCATTATCTTTTTTTTTAGAGTCTAAAGGATTTGCCGTTGATCAGTTTGCTGATGGTAAAGATGCATTGGATGCTATTGAAAAAAACAATTATGATCTAATCCTGACCGATATTAATATGCCCGGCATAAGCGGAATGGAAATTACGCAATATGTAAGACAAACGATGGGTTCTGATGTTCCGATAATTATTTTTACCTCCTCAGGAATAGAACAGACAGAACTGGATTCATTTGACATTGGTGCAAACGAATTTATAGCAAAACCGGTCAGTCCGGCTGTTCTTCTGGTAAGAATTAATAAACTGCTAAATATACGCCCTTTATGAAGTTTATATACTGCTCCCTTTTACTGCTGTTTATTTCCCAGACTTCTCTGGGACAGGAAATTAATGTAGATATGACAATGTCTGAGGCTAGAAAACAAGCCGAGAAAGGCAGCTACGATAAAGCATTATCACTTATCGAACCTCTGCTTGCAGGATTTCCTGAAAATGAAGACATAAAGATTTTTGCCGGCCGTATATACAGCTGGAAAAAAGACTACAAGAAATCCATAGAAATATTGTCTCCTTTGGCAGATAGAACCAGTCCAAACCCTGATGCTCTATTGGCGATTATTAACGTTTATTTTTGGTCAGAGCAGTTTGATAAATGTATTTTTTATTGTGATCGGTATTTAGTAATTGATCCCAATTCAACTGATGTTATCATAACCAAGGCAAATTGTCTTGAAAAACTGGGCCGCGATAAAGAAGCACTGGCAATTGTCGAAAAAGTATCTGTTACAGAAAACAGCACTCAGGCCATTACAGGTCTTCGAACCCTTATTGGCCGAAAGGCAAAAAATGCAATGGCATTTTCGTATTTAAATGTTTCTACTTCAAATCCCGGACAATCACCGCTTCATTATGGATATGTCGAATATTCTCATAAATTTACAAAATCGGCACTTGTAGGCAGAGCAAATCTGGGTTATGCCAATAATGATACGCAAATGCTTTTTGAAGCAGATTATTATCAGACTTTCTCAAAAAGAAATTACCTGTATGTAAATGCAGGCGTTTCAACTGGTCAGACCGTATTTCCGGTGGCAAAGGCTGGTGCTGAATATTTTTTTGCTCCGCGAAAGCGATTTGATTATTCTCTGGGTTTTAAGTATATGCATTTTGAAACAGAAGATGTAACATTGCTTACAGGTCAGCTGGGGTATCGTACAGGTTCTTATACTTTGGCCTACAGACCTTTTTATGATACCTCAAATGAGTTATTTTCTCATGTTTTAAGTGTGCAGACTGCAAATGAAGAAAAAGAGAGTCTGATAAGGCTGGAACTTCAATATGGTAATGTGCCATACCTTTATCTTTACAATAATTTTGTTACTCCTTTAAAGGCTTACAGAGCAGGAATACAGTACCAGCGTCGTTTTGGGAGGGCATTTTTTGTACGTCCTGTTTTTCTTTATGAGTATGAAGAATATCTGCCTGATGAATATAGAAACAGGTTTAGTGCACAGCTTATTATTACTAAACGTTTTTGATATGAAAGAGATCTGGGAGTTTTATAAAAGCGGTGTATGGGTGCAATCTTTCCTAATTGTATCGATAGGCGTATTTATAGCCGTGTTTTTTATACTTTACCTTTTGATTATTACAAGCCGAAACAGGAATATTAAAAAAGAAAAACGAACTATTGAATATGGGGGCATTATTGAAAAATTAATATTCGCTCTTGTTTTTCAGGAAACTTCAATAACGGTAATAAAAGAAGATGCAGATTTTAAAAGGCTCATCAATAATGCTTTATTTAGAGAGGTAATGACTAAGTCAATTATCAACTTGCATAAAAACTACGAAGGTATTTATGCAAAGAGACTTGAGCAATTCTATAAAGAATCAGGATTAATAAATGATTCTTTCAAAAAAATAAGGAGCTCGAAATGGGAGATAAAATGTAAAGGAATTACCGAGCTTGCAGAAATGAATATTACTAAAGTTTTTGACAGTATTATTACAATTTCTAAAGCACAAAATAAAACTTTAAAAATAACCGCTTTAAATGCGTGTATAAAACTTGCCGGCGTAAAAGGCATCATTCATCTTACAGAACATCCTTATCCTATTGATGACTGGACTCAGGTTAATATTATAAATGCTTTTAAAAAACACGATATAGGAGATAGTGAAGGAGTTGAGTTTTTACTGGAATCACAAAATACAACTGTAATTACTCTTGGACTAAAGCTTATTAGAGAATTGAAACTTACACAAAAAATGCCATTTGTGGCACAGTTGGCTGAGAGAACGCCAAATACAATTATAAAATATGAAGCCCAAAATGTATTGCAGACCTTAACATCTTAAGCAAATGACTTTTTTAAATAATGAATTAGCAATATTCTCCCATGTTTATATGATCCTCATACTTGGGTATGCCATCCTGATTATGTCGTCTTATTTAATATTGGCTTACCTCTCTGTTAAAGAACTTAGAGAATATCTTAAGAAAAATAGTTTTGTAGATTACGATGTGCTTCTTACAAGTCAATTTGCACCCGGACTCTCTTTAATTGCGCCTGCTTATAATGAAAGCTTTACTATTCAGGAGAACGTAAAATCTCTACTTTCTCTAAATTATAATAATTATCAGGTAATTGTTGTAAATGATGGCAGTAAAGATAATTCAATGGAAATACTCATTAAGACTTATGATCTTGTGCGTACAGAGCTGAACATTCATTATCAAATTGAAACAAAAAAAATTAAAGGTATTTATACTTCCAGAAATGCAGCATACAAAAAATTGATTGTAGTTGATAAAGAAAATGGAGGTAAAGCAGATGCGCTGAATGTGGGGCTAAACATTGCGCAGAATCCTTATGTTGTATGTATTGATGTTGATTGTATTCTTGATAAAGATGCACTGCTTAAACTGGCAAAACCTTTTCTTGAATCTCACGGCAAGCGTATTATTGCTACCGGTGGTGTTGTGAGGATTGCAAATCAGTGCATTATTAAAAATGGGCGTTTGGTAGAAGTAAATATTCCGGATCTTTTGCTGCCAAGAATACAGGTTTTAGAATATCTGCGGGCATTTTTACTTGGCAGGATGGCCTGGGGAAGACTGGATGGTCTATTGCTGATCAGCGGGGCATTTGGTGCATTCGATAAAGAAATAGCTTTATTGTCTGGCGGGTACAATACAAAAACCGTAGGCGAGGATATGGAACTGGTAGTAAGAATGCGTCGTTATATGCTTGAGAACAAGATGCCTTATTCTGTTTCTTACATACCCGATCCATTGTGCTGGACAGAAGCGCCGGAAGATTTTAAAATATTCAAAAAACAGCGCAGTCGATGGATGAGAGGAACAATTGAAACACTGAGCTTTCACAAAAGAATGTTTTTAAATCCGAAATACAAAATGTTAGGTATGCTTAGTATACCATATTGGACGCTATTTGAATTTCTTGCGCCTGCAATAGAATTTAGCGGTTTACTTATAACAGTGGTGTTTATTGTATTTGGACTGCTTAACTGGCATTTTTTCTTTTTACTGGTGCTTTTTGTTTACTTTTTTGCTGTTATGTTTTCAGTAATTGCCTTATATAGTGAAGAGCGAACGTACCACAAATACCCAAAACAAACTGATTTTTTAAAATTGCTTTTGGCGGCTTTTATAGAACCGTTTTATTTTCATCCTCTGGCAGTTTATGCTGCTTTAATCGGTTATAAAGAAAAAGTTATGGGAACTAGCGGCTGGGGTGAAATGACACGGAAAGGTTTTAGTAAGAAGTAATTTTAAAAATTGCAGACCTGAAGAATTTTCTAAACGATTTATGATGAAAAATACACAGCTGATATAAACTGTTTTTATGTGTCCTTTTTTTATACGATGTACACAAGTGATTATTCTTTATAGTATTTCATAAGTATGTAAAGTCCGCTGATATATACAGGACATGTTTTTAAAGGGGCTGATAATAATCGCATTGAGTTAGAACCGTCAGTTTTTTTTCAGTTTTTTGCAAGTGATAAACGTTCTAGTACCGATATTAACTTCAAATTCAGACAATACAATCGTTATGAAGATTATTATTGGATAGGATTTTCTTATCGTTTTTTAAATGATCAGGCCCTAGAACCTTTAGTGATTGGCCCGATGGCTGGTTTTAAAAGATATAATTTTTACTTCGGTTATTCATATCAGGCCTCTCTTAATCAAATTGGAGCATATAATTCGGGAACGCATGTATTTACAATCGGACTTGATTTCCTTCAGGGAATAAGTAATTGCTCTTGTACTCAGAGTCCTGTGCAATACTAATTTATTAAAAAGAATATTCAATAATAATAGTTTTAATTATAGAATTTCTTTTTTTGTAATAGACAGGGGGGGGTAAACAATCATTGATTGTGATTTGATAATTTTTTAAAAAAAACTTATTGTCTTGTTTTAATGTTTTTATTGGTCAATACCTCTGATGTGTGTTAGCTTAACTTTGTAATGCTAGTTTAAGATAAGGTTAGTGAATGAAGTGGATTTGAAAAAGTCTATATTTAATGATTTCGATTTAAGTGATTTGTGGGACTTGATTACTTATATTAAATAAATCGTTAGGTGCTTATAATTTGTTGTTGTTTCCTATAAATGGTCAACGCAAGATCTAAATTATGAAATAGTTTGTCAGGAATAAATTTGTTTTTGGGAATTTTAATTTTCTGTCCTTTAATATATTTGTGGTATTTGTATTAAAGGCCTTGTGAGATTTATTCACACTGAAAATTAAACGTTGTTTTTTGTGTTTTTTTGGGTTTTCTTTTACCCGAACTATTCATAAATAGACCGTATTAAAAACCAATCATTTTTATACTATATCTTAAAGAAAAACTAGAGTTTTCGATAAAGTCTTAAGGTCTTTATTGTGGGTTTAAAGGAGTAGAAATTAATTTTTCTACTCTTTTTTTTTGATAAATTGTCAAGTCAACTTTTCGAAAAAGTACTTGAAAGGCTAATGGCAGCTGTTTTTTTAAATCACATTGTGTATTACTAATTCTAATAAGCATATTATATTTTTTGGAAATATTTTGCAGAAATATTCTATTCCTTTTGTAATTACCTTGTTGCGCAGAGCTATAGTAGTTTCGAATCTAAACTTGATAGGGATTGATTTTGCTGGATTTCTTTTTTAACAAACTTCATATGCCACGATTCTGTCACAAAAATTTTGAGCGGTTTTAAAAAATCTGAAAAGCAGTAAAAAAGAAAAAAGCCTGCGAATCTTACGATTTGCAGGCTTTACCACGTTTTTTATGGGTTTTTGAAAAGATTGAAAAACTTTCGTTTTAGCTTCTTTTACCCTTTTGGTGGGGAGAGCAGGATTCGAACTTTATCGCTGAAGTCCTGTCTATACTAGGTTTTATAAAATGTCTTTGACCAAAGTGCACCGATTCTGCACCTAAATTCAATTATACTTTTTCAATTTTAAATCATGCACAAAAATTAAATGCAAACGAATTAATAGTCAGTAGTATTGTTCTTTTTTTTGTATTACAAATATATATAAAATATTGAATATTTAGGTTTAAGAGATTGAAGCATTATTCTACAGTAGTAAAAAACGTATCAACTCCAATTGTTATGTGCCATGATTCTGCCACACATTAAATTGTCATTATTTATGAGTTTAAGTAAAAAACATTTTTAAAATCTTATTTCGTTTGAATTTTAAGTCCTTAATTTATGTATAAAAAATCTGTAATTGATTTTGCCTTTTTTTCACACGTTTATTCTTGCTTGGCTCATAGAGGACTTCCTGAATTCCATTTTTTAGAACTACCACTTTATAGGGCTGCTTCATTTTCTCGGTCAGATGATAAATGGTTAATGCTTCGGCTAGATCTTCAAACCATGATGCTGTGCTGTAGAGCGAAACAAAAGGTGTTTTTTGAATTGCTTTATATACTTCTGGTGCATATGAAACTTCGATTGGTTTACCACTTCTAAAGAGTACAGTCTCCAGTAATGGATTGATTACGTTCTCCGAAGGCTCATTATATTTATCCCAAACATTTTGTGTAAAGGCTTTTGATCCTTCCCAAACATCTTTTTCATTCAGATGAGGAGTTAGATTTAGAACACCATCCAGAACATGTGTAGCTTCATGAAGTAAAACGTAGATAATGGCATCCAGATTACCAGCTTCAATTGTAACCTGATATTGACTGTCTGTTGATTTTTCATAGCAGCTGTTTTCTTTCCACGTTGTCCACTCAGAAATAGTCTGGTTAAGAATTTCAGCACGGAAAGTTATATTATACATTTTTACCGAATCAGATGTTTCGACTGGTGATGTAAGGGCAGTATTGGGCATATTATCCATAAAACTGATACTGTGCAGATGCTTTTTTAGAATTTTTTGATGTAATGGAGGCAGTATAGCAAAGGCATTGTTTAACTTCTCTCTTTCAAGATAGGTTAATTTATGTTCAACAGGATCCATGCCTGCATCACGAAATTTTTTAAAAACACTCTCCGGCGCAGGCCCAGTACGTTCAGCCAATGCGCTAATATTCGGATTTTTAACTTGCTGCGCATTAATAAACATTGCAGTTAAGAAGAAGCATAGAAAAGTATACACAAAATTTTTACTTGTCATTATTTTATTTTTTTCTGATTTTTTAAAGAGTTTCTTCTGAAGCGTGAATGCTGAGGTATTTATTCTTAAAGCCAAATGGGGTTTCATTTGTTTTTATAAAAAAAAGACGGCTAAAATAAGCTGGGTCTTCATACCCAAGATCATATGCAATTTCTTTCGCACTTTTAGCAGTATGAACTAAAAGTCTTTTTGCTTCTAATATAATTCGGTTTTTGATAATTTCATTGGGTTGCGGCAGGTTCATCCGCTTAAATTTATGGGTCAGAGTCTTGGGTGCTATAGCAAGTATATCGGCATAGTCTGCTACACTATGTTTTTGTTTATAGTTTGCTTCAACCAATTGGGTGAAACGCCTGAAACATTCGAGATCATTGTGGTATTGCCCCAATACACCGTCTAGGTGCTGCAGTTTCCAGAGTCGGGTTGACTTAATGAAGATTTGTTTCAGATAAGTACGGATCATTTCTTCTTGAGAGGAATCTTTCAAAATAAATTCATCCTGCATCTGAACAAATAAATAATCGATAAATGCGGACTCTGTCTGAGGTACAGTCGTCATAGGCATATTATGAATATTATTGAACAGCAGTCCATCGCAGGCAACTTCTTCGTCATGAATTTGAATGCAGTAAAAATCACTGTGGTAAAATATAAAGAAGCCTTCTTGCTTACCGGTCTCTTCGATGCTCAGAACCTGATTGGGACTTATAAAAAAAAGAGAACTGCCTGAAGTATTGTATACTTTAAAATCTACCTTGATCTTAAAGTCTGCAGAAAGGTACAGTACTTTAATATATTCTTTGTAAGCTTCAGAATTGATCATTTCGAGGCTGTCATTATCTACTTTAAGCATACCTATTTTTTTCAGGCTTACATCAAAAACGTGTTCTTTCATTATCAATTCTCTTAAAAGCCGGTCTTTAAAAGACCGGCGATGATACTTATATTAGCTTCTAATCTTTATTTTTTACAAAGCATTTAATGAACTGCGACTATAAATTATTTTTTTGCTAACTTTTCAAGTTCTGTATTGAATTTTTCCATTTCCTCAATAAATAGTGCGTGTCCGCTGTTTTCAAACTTTACAATGTAGGAGTTTTTCAGCCCTTTGTGCAATTGTTCTGCGAATACAAAATCACATAGCTTATCTTTAGTTCCATGAAATATTGCTACAGGCACATTAATTTTTGATAAGACTGGACGTAAATCAAGATCACGTAATGCTATTATAGACTGCGTTGTTGCGTAAGGAGATGCATCAGAATTGATACTCGCGAGCCATTGAGACATAGTTGGTGTGATTGCATTTTCAGACGCCCCAAAGGCTTTACCAAAATCTTCAATCAACTGCTGTCTGTTTGTTCTTGTTGTATGTATTAATCCTGCAGCAGCTTCGTCAGTAGCACCATATGGAAAACCTTCACGTTGTTTCCACGAAGGCGCGGCAGCGGCAAAAAGTGCCAGTTTGCCTACATGTGCTCCATTGTATTTTGCCATATAATGTATGACAACTGCGCCGCCCATAGAAAAACCACCCAGAATGGCATTGTTTATTTTAAGCTTATCTAATACGACTTTGATGTCATCTGAGAAAACATCAAAATCATATTTACCATAGGGTCTGTCAGATTTACCAAATCCTCTCATTGATATTCCGATCACCCTGAAACCTTTTTGAACAAAATATTGATATTGATATTCATACATTGCATCATTTAACGGCCATCCGTGTATTAATACAATAGGCTGTCCTTCCCCAAGGTCGGTTACATGAAGTTTTACATTTGGTTCAACTTCAATAAATTCTAATCTTCCGGCTGATGCAGGAACTCGTTTTGATTGAGCCGATAACGGCTGGCTTAAAGTAAAGATACATAAAAGGCTTAATGTTGAAATAAGTGTTTTCATTTTGTTTATTTTTAATTAGTTACTATTATTAATTATTTACAGTACAAAGATGCGTAAAACCCTAAGGCTTGAAAATGGATATTTGGAAGAGTGCATTGTACATTTTTCCCTATATCAAAAAAAGTCTCATTATTACAAAAACAACTCCTATTAAATTTGTAACTTTTAATAAATCAATGAAGTAAAATTTTAATATATAACCGCTTTATAAGCAAGTACGGAATTACGATCCGTATAAGGAAATAAAAGTACTTATCGGATTAAAATCCCAGACATTCAAAAAAAACTCTTACAGCTTAAGAGTTAGATTGTTAACAAATATTTTTTGTAGTAACTTAAGATTTAACCTTATTACCATAACTTTTTGAGGACTGCTCGATATCATTGAGTAGATGTGCTAGTACAACTGCGTCGTCAAAAGTTGGTGCTGTTTTCGTTTTATTTTTTATATCAGCAGCAACTCTTTTGTAAAGCAGCACCACATTTCTAATTACCGGATTATCAGGCAAACCCTCATACATTTCATTTGGAATTGGCAGGTTTTGTAATTTCGTATCTTTCCCTTGGGCTCCTTGAATTTCTAAAGGGACAAGTTGACCATGTCCAAGAGGCCCTGTTACCTGTATATCTCCTTGTGTTCCATTAATCTCCCACAAAAGATTAGTGCCTCTTGAAACGCCGCCGCGGTAATGAATAGAAATTGCGGCTCCATTTTTCAATTGGCCTATTACCATAATCTGGTCTTCAGAGGTCTTAGGTTTTATTTCACCAATATCAGTAAGTTTTACTGTTGTGTAATTGTTTGTCATTTTTGCTGTCAAAGTATCAAAACCGCCCAAAGCTTTTGTTAAACCTGCCAATGTATGCCCCAAGGGGATGGTCAGCATTGTAGCGCCGTTTGTTTTATCGTATAGATAATAGTTAGCCGAAATTGCTTCATCTGACCAAGGACCTCCCGAGCCTAGCAGTGTAGTGGATAAAACCTTCCCTACATAGCCGTCTTTAATGAGGTGCTCCAGATAAGTCAATTCCGGTGATACAACCATTTGCGTCCCTACTGCTGCAACTACATTTTTCCGTGCCGCAATAGCTGCTAATTGCTCCGTTTCAGTAAGTCCGTTACCCAAGGGGTGTTCGCAGTACACATGTTTGCCTGCTTCAAGCGCAGCCTTTACAAGATCATAATGGTAAGGGACTTTTACAGTAATAACAACCAGTTCTATTTCGGCTGATGCTATTAAGGCATCTGGGTTTTCATAAGCGATTGGTATTTCTAGTTTATCCGCAGCTTTTAAAGCGCTTTCATGAGTAGAATTGGCTACTCCGATAATCTCAAAGGTATCAGATAGATACCTTAATGCAGGAAGGTGTGACTTTGATGCCCACTGGCTGTCGGGATTAAGCCCAATTATACCAACTTTTATTTTTTCTGTTTTCATTTATTTCTATTATATTGATTGTAAAATTAACAAGAACACTATAATTTTGTAGTGTACACAACCCATTGTATGTACATACAATTTTGTAAGTAATGACAAATAGAAAAGAAAATACCACAAATAACATCAATCGAAATTTTCTTTCAGATTGTAATCTCACCTACGCCGTACAACTAATGGGCGGAAGGTGGAAACTGCCAATTTTAATACGGTTAAGTAACGGTAAAAAACGTTTTGGGGAGCTTAAAAGGATCATCCCGAACATTACCGAAAGGATGCTGACATTACAGCTTCGCGAGCTGGAACGTGATGGATTGGTAATACGCACCGTGCATCATGAAGTGCCTCCGCGGGTTGAATATGAACTTACTCCTGTAAGCAGTGCTCTCATTCCTATCTGCCTGCAATTGGATGAGTGGGGGGCAAAGCACAAAGATGTTCATTTAGGAATTTCGTCAACATTAATTCCTTAACCATAAACATGTTGCAAATAGAGAAAGATAAGGTGAATGTAAAATCCACCAAGATCTAGACTGACAAGATTTAGATTCGAAACTTTATAAAATAATTAGGAGAATTAAATAGGTCAATTATTCAATTGTATGTAATTCTCCTAATAGAATAATCATAATTTAAGGTCTGATTCCGCAACTTTAATTAATTTTCAACGATTCTATATACTGTCCTTTAAAGGTTAAATTGTAGGTAAGAATCACGGGACTCCCTGGAAAAGTTCCGGATACTTCTGCTTTTAAATTTCCCTTTTCAGCATCTCCTTCAAATTCAAGAGGTTTCATTGCCGTATTGTATTCCTTTGAGCTTTTTTCTATCCAGTTTTTTATTTCTGTTTTGCTGGTATAATTTTTTCCCTCGTCAAATACGATTGCAGTTTCTGAAAAGCAATCGGCAAAAGCCGAACTGTCAAAATTGTTTTGCGCTTTTACTAAGTCTTGTATTACTTCTGGTAAGTTCATAATGTATCTATTTTATGGTTACTAATGCTTATTTATTTTATTTACTATTATTTTATTGGACATATAGATCTCTTCTTTCAAGGTAACTATTACCTATATTAAAAATCAAATCGTTGGAATTGTTCCACCATCGATTACATATTCTGTACCTGTCAGATAACCTGCTCTGGGTGATACCAAGAATCCAACGAGTTCTGCGACTTCTTCCGGTTTGGCTGGTCTTCCATAAGGTATACCTCCCAAAGCTGTCATCACGCTTTTTTCAGCCTCTTTTATGGGTACATTACTGCTTTCAGAAATACGCTCCATCATTCGTATTGATGCTTCGGTCATAATCCATCCTGGAGAAACGGTCAATACACGTACACCTTTTGGAGATACTTCTTTCGATAATCCTTTACTGTAATTAATAAGTCCGGCTTTTGCGGCAGCATACGGAAGTGTGGAATCATACAAAGGAAGTTTTCCCTGAATAGATGCTATGTGGATGATTACGCCGCTTTTACCTTCAAGCATTTGCGGAAGAACTGCCTTATCCAGACGAACTGGTGCCAGTAAATTGGCTTGTATTGTTTCTTCCCAATCTGTATTGGTTAATGCAGCAAACCCTCCGCCAGGAGTTTCAGAACCTCCCAGATTGTTTACAAGGATATCTAACTTACCGAATCTCTCCAATACTTCACAAGCAACTTTGGCAGCAGCTTCTGGTTTGCTTAAATCTGCAGAAATGAAATGCAGCTCTTTATCCGGTGTTTCAGGTTGGTTTCTTGCGCTGATAACTACCGTAGCACCGGCATTTTTTAAACGTTCGGCTATCGCTCTGCCAGCTCCTTTTGTACCTCCTGTCACCAATGCAATTTTGCCTGATAACTCGTTTTGATAATCTACTATTTGTTTCATGATGATTTCTTTTGTACAAATTTCAGAAGTATGCAACTTTCTCACAAGTACGGAATTACGATTCATATAGGGATAAATTTTTCCCCTATTGCACAAATCGTAACATACTAGTACTTTTACAATATGTATGAAAGAAAAACAATACCGAACTTAAACTGCGGACTTGACCTGATAGGGGAAGTATTATATGGTAAATGGAAAATACGCCTGCTTTGGTTCATTAATGAAGGCCATAAAAGACCAAGTGAATTGCAGCGTAAAATACCCGATGCATCACGCAGGGTCCTGAACATCCAGTTGAACGAACTGGAAGAACATGAGCTCGTTGTTAGGAAAATATATCCTGTAGTGCCGCCAAAAGTAGAATACAGTCTCACTAAATTTGGCGAGAGCTTAATTCCTGTTATTGGGGCTTTAGGCCAATGGGGTGATCAGAATCAGGAGAGACTGAAGTCTTTAGTTATTAAAAAATTTCCCGGAGCAAATGATACGGAATAAAATTAAGAATGTCTGAGTTAATTTTGCTCAGCTAAATCTATACTCTTTTATTAGATTTTTCTGTTTCCAATTCCTCTACAAATTTCCGTTTCTCTTTTCCTATACTTCTATTAATACATAAATTTTCTGTGCTGTCTATTTGTACAATTATTACATACCACAGCATTTGCAATTCCTCTATCATTAAAAATAATTACAAATATCCCGAGCTGGTAGTTTGACAATTCCTAATGCTCTGCACTTTACTTATGATGCCTGATTTTGTCTTCTGTCACACCAAATCTAATTAAGGGAAAAATCTACAATAATAACTGCACTATATCCATTTTTAGAGAATCGGTCTTTACTGAATTTTGCTGCGGAGAATGAAAACGGTCATGTTGATTATTATTAATCACACGAGATATAGAATCATTCTCAAAGAATCAGTAAAAATTTAAAACTATTAGAAATGACAAAACATGAAAACCGCACATTGGGTGCATTTGAAAAAACATTCTGGCTGTTGGATCAGATTGATTCTAAGGACTTTGCTTTGGCAGCAGAAGTAGAAGGAAGAGAATCGGCTGATGCATGGAGACTGGCCGTTAATCAGGTTCAGAAGAGACATCCCAATCTTTCAGCAAGAATTAGGATCGATGAATTTAAAAGACCTTTTATCGAACATGTTGACTCCTTAGTCATTCCACTGAAGGTCATAGAAATCGATAACGGTTTTAAATGGGAGCAAGCAGTCGAAAAGGAATTAGAATTACGATTCAATACTGAAGAAGGACCACTTTTTAGAGTGATTGTATTACAAAAACCTGAAGATACTGTATTGATTTTAGCAGCCAATCATACATTGGCCGATGGATCTTCACTTATGTATTTATTCAGGGACTTACTGGAGGCAGTTACAGGCCAGATTCCGCAGGTATTAGCACCGCAAAAATCTAACGATGAAACACTTGGACTTCCTAAGGATATTGCTGTTGAAGATAACGAAACTTCAGAATATGTATTTAAAAAACCTGCCGCTGTTTCTCCTAAAGTTGAAAGTATTAAGTTTTCAAGCGAGCATACATCACAGCTTATAGAAAGATCAAGACTGGAGCAAACAACGGTGCATGGTGCAATTTGCGCTGCTGTGGTTATTGCAGGAAGAAAACTTCGCCAAGAGTGGGATGACAAAAAAATTGAATTAATTTCTCCTATCTGCACACGAAAAGCACTTCAACTAGATGACAACTGCGGGTTGAATATTACGACTCATCCCGTTTATTTTGAGCCAGAAGAAAAGCAATCTTTCTGGGATATTGCCAGATTGGCAAAATCAGGTCTAAATGGAACAGAAACAAAAGAACATGTAGAGAATTATCTTGGTTTTTTCAGAACTCTGACTTTCAACAGTGCAGATATCCAAAAAATGGTAGATATATTAAAAGAAGCATTCAATCACCAAATAATGGTTACTAATCTGGTAAAGGTGAAATATAAAACTGATTTTGGAAAGCTCAAACTTAAATCTGTATATGGTCCAATGGTTCGTTCAGGAAAGGGTTTGGAGCAGACTATTGGAGCGATTAGTACCAACGGTAATCTTTGTCTCACAAATACCAGCGACACACTTATTGCAGGTTTATTAGAAGAAATGCAGATGCTTATAGCAGAAGCCTGCAAATAGTATTTCAGGTAATCTAAGATGATTTAATTTTTAAGAAGCACCATACGATGCATAGATGTATCGTATGGTGTTATTTATATATATTTTTTGAACATACCAGACAACCAATTTTGATTTGTTTTAAAGGAACCGGACATCGGTAAAAATAATTACGAATTTCATTTATTAAAATTAACAAAAATATAATAGAAGTTTAATCTTTTTGGAGTTTCTTTTAATAAACTGCTGTGTTAGTTTTTTAATTGATTCTTCAGAAGCAGAGCTGCAAATTCGAGCCATATTTAGGGATTGATAGATTTTGCTGTATTTGTAATTTTGGAAATACTAGTGTGCCACGATTCTGCCACAATAATAAAATTGCTTCATTTAAAGCTTTTATAAAAATAAAATTAACGCCCTTACATTCATTTATTCTGCAGGGCGTGACTCAATTAAAAAAATAATCTCTCGAATTTTAATTTGAGAAAGAAGCGTTTTTAAGTAATTTACTTCAGGGCTTGCAATAATTTTTAGGAATCCCAGTCCAGTATTATTTTACCAATATGGCTGCCTTCTTCCATGCATTGATGGGCGCTCACGACATCTCGATACGAAAATGTTTTGTAAATAACGGGCTTGAATTTTCCATTTTCAATTAACGGCCACACATTTTTGCATACTTCTTCTGCTAATCTTTTTTTGTATTTGTAATCTCTAGCGCGCAACGTAGTACCCGTGATAGTGATACGTTTTACCATTAACTGCCAGATATCAAGTTCTACATCTTTACCATTTTCTGCATTAATGTGAATAAGTCTTCCATCTTCGTTTAAAATATTCAGATTCTTTTGAAAATAGGTTCCCGCTATCATATCAAGAATAACATCTACACCTTTGCCTTTTAAAATTTCTTCAAAGTCTTCTGTTTTATAATTAATACAAAGAGTAGCGCCTAATTCATAGCAGTATTTTACTTTTTCTTCTGAGCCAGCAGTAGTTATAACTTTTGAACCAAAAGCATGGGCGATTTGTATGGCTGTAATTCCGATACCGCTGCTGCCTCCGTGAACCAGCAAAGTTTCGTCTGGTTTTAATTTTCCGCGTTCAAAAATATTAGACCAGACTGTAAAAACCGTTTCAGGCAGACTGGCGGCTTCTATAAAATTTAATCCTTTGGGAATGGGTAAACACTGTCCTTCTTCTACAGTAACATATTCGGCATAACCTCCTCCGGGAAGCAGGGCGCAAACGGCATCGCCTTTTTTCCATCGGGTAACTTCGGGACCGCATTCTACAATAATACCCGATACTTCAAGACCTGGGATTTCATTAGAAGTACTGTCTGGAGCAGCATATTTTCCTTCACGCTGTAAAATATCACTTCTGTTAAGGCCAGAAGCTTTTACCTGAATCAATACTTCATTTTTGGAAGGAATTAAATCAGGAACTTCGGTTACCAGCAAAACTTCAGGTCCTCCAAATTTTGAGATTGTAATAGCTTTCATAATCTAATTTTTTAAAAAGGTAGATTATATTTTCCAAATAACGCTTTGTTCTCGATACTTTTTGCGAACAGCGGTGTTTGGTGGCGGCCAGAATCTTGAAGCCTAAAGTAAAGGTTCTCTTAGTATTTTTCATGCCTGTGAAAATTAGCACTTATAAAGTTAGCTGCCAGTCAGAAATTTTAGGCAATATACCCTTCATTTTTTACTGCTTCCGATAGATACTGCCTAAGCTTTTAGTCGCAAGAAAGGTATCAACTCCAAACTGGAAAGTGCACCGATTCTGCACCTTTAATTTTGTGCAGTTTTGAAAAGAATGCAAAACGCTCTAAAAGCAAAAAAGCCAGTAAATCATCGGATTTACTGGCTTTAAGACATTTTTTAAGGCTTTTTGAAAAGATTGAAAACTTTGAGTTTTCCGGCTTTTCAGCCTTTCCGTGGGGAGAGCAGGATTCGAACCTGCGAAGTTCACACAGCAGATTTACAGTCTGCCCTCGTTGGCCACTTGAGTATCTCCCCTCAGCTTTGTATTGTTGCGCTTTGTTGTTCTAAGCGGTTGCAAATATAGGAACGTTTTTCATGTTTACAAATAAAAAATGAACTTAATTTTAAGTTATTTTAAAGTTATTTTTTAATTCATTGGAATTGAATAAAATAAAAAAAGCCCAATTGGAACTTTTTTTAAATTTATTTTATAATATAAGATTATTCTTAGTGCTTAATTGTCTTTTTTTTGCTTTTCAAATTCAAGATTTAAGTTCATAGCAACTGATTTTCCTCATAAAGCAAGAATAAAAATGGATGAAATAAATCTGTTTTCCATTGTTGGTAAATCGATAAAAAAAGCAGAAACCCTTATTAGCTGTAAATCCTTTTCTAACGCATTTTTTATGGGTTCTCGTGAAAACAATAATAAAATAGAATTTCTTTCTTTACAGAGGAGTGTAAAAGGCTTTAACCCTGAAATTAAAACGGCATTTACATTTAAATGATTTTCTAATTATTGGTATAGAACAAAACAAAAAAAATCTCCACTAGGGAGATTTTTTTATTTATTCTGTAAATGGCATTATTTAGCTAAAAGCTCTAATATTTTTGCTCTCAATTCCGGACCTCTTAAGTCTTGAGCAACTACTTTTCCTGATGCATCAAGAATAAAAGTTGCAGGAATAGATTCTACATTATATTGTTTTGCAATTGGTTCATCCCAAAATTTTAGATTTGAAACGTGTGTCCAGGTCAAACCATCTTTTGCGATAGCTTCAGTCCACTTGCTTTTTTCTTTATCTAAAGAAACACCAATTATATTTAGTCCTTTTGAATGCAACTCTTTATATATAGCTACAACGTTTGGATTTTCTTTTCGGCATGGTCCGCACCATGAAGCCCAAAAATCAACGATAGTTACTTTACCTAAACTTTCTTTAAGCGAAACTACTTTTCCTTCCGGATTTGGAGCCGAAAAATCTGCTCTTCATTTAGCGTCACCAACAGGAGGAGCTGATGCACCAACTGCAGGCATTTTTGCTTGACCTAGTTTAGATTTGATTTCTTTACCAGGAGTTGTATTTTTTACAGATTCGTCTAAAGCGTTGTATAAACTTTCTGCTTTTTTCATATCAGTACTTGGATCATTGATCATTCCTTGTAAGATCAATACAGAGATATAAGATTTTGGGTGACCTTCAGCATAAGCTAAATATTTCTTTTTGCTGTTAGCTTGTACTTCTGTTTGAATTTCCATGTATTGTTTCATCAAGCCATTGATAGTTGCTGTATCTTGAGCTTGTTGAGCCTGCTGCATTTTTTGAGTATTTTTTTTCTGAAAATCAATTAAGCTTTTTTGAGTTTTTGTAAGATCTTCATTGAATTTTGTGTACTCCTCATTATTGTAAGTTCCAGAAACTTTAGATTTGTGGATACTGTCTTTGTCAATTTCAACTTTTATTTCTCCTGTTTCTAAGATAAAAGGAAATGGTTGGTTTGCACCTTGAATAATTAATGTATGGAAAGCAGGTTCTGTAACTTTACCTTTTATTTCAAATTTTCCGTTTTCAACTTTTACTGTATCAAGCGCGATTGTCATTCTCGTAGTTGGGTCCTGACCTTGAAGAATGATTGTTTTTCCGTTTTCAATTCCTTTTGCAGTACCTGTAATTAAGTATTCGCCGTCTTTAACTTTGCTGCATGAAATGATAGCCACAGAAGCTGTAAGTAAAAAAAGTATTTTTTTCATTATAAAAAATTAATTAGTTAATTGATTTGTGCAACAAAAGTATCTAAAATTATAAAACATAAAGAATTTTGTAACCTAAAATTTTGTTATAGTTTTTTTTGATCTAAATGTCCTGTAATCAAGGGTTTTGAGGCGTTAATTTGATTTAAAACTCTTATTCTGATTTTGTTTTGAGCGCTAATATAGAGTTTTTTTAATAGTAAGACATAAAAAAAGCACTCTGTAAGAAGAGTGCTTTTTAAATATTTTTTGAATAAATCTATTCCTGATTTGTTTTTTTTCTCCAAACAAAAGAGTTTAAAATGTGTCTTTTTGCAAATCTTCCAGGAGAATCTGCGTTTACCATTTTCACGTAAGTTGCTTTTGGAACACTAATGTATTCGTAAACACTTCCGTTAGAAAAATCGATAATTAAACGACCTTCAACAAATTTATAATCAGTAATTGTTGATGAAGCAATTGTTTCGTTGTATTCTGGTGTATTAGCCTTAATTGTTTCAGGATTAATACTTACCAAGAAATGATATGCTTCAATAATAGCTTTACTTTTTTCTTCTGCTGCTTTTAAACCAGCGTCATCTCCTTGAAATTTATCAGGATGAGCTTCTTTCATCGCGTTACGATAAATGGTTTTCAAATCTTTTAACTCAGCAGTTTTGTCTACATTTAGTAACTTGCGGTATTCAACTATTTTTTTCATAAATAAAAGGTAACTTCTTGTCTATTAGTTCGAAATGAGTGTTTTTACTTCAAAACGACAAATTTTTTGCAAAGGTACACTTTTTTTTAACTTTTCAGTTTTCATGTAAAAAATATTCAACAATGATAAACGTTAAATGTTATAAGTTAGATTTTCACTGACTAAATAACCATGAAAGCTTTTTTTGTTTCCCATTCATTATAAACACAAAGTTCGCAAAGTTATCTTGATAAAAGCTTTGCGAACTTTGCGTTTATAAGCACATTCTATGAAATAAAACCTTGCGTGCTTTGCGGTTGATTTTTTCATTTCAACCTGAAACTTGAAACTTGAAACCTGAAACAAAAAAACTACTTATCCTCCGGCTTATGATTAGCCTTGTCAAAGTTTTTAGATTTCTTAGGATATTTATCGTAGCTGATATCGCTTGGATTTTCGATTACTGATTTAATAGTAACCCAGTCTCCAATAGTAAAGTTAGTATGTGCAATTTTATAATCTAAAAGATACTCACCACAGAAATAATTGTTGTTCTCATCTTTTTCGATAATGCCGGTATAAACTCCCTTTTGAGGCATTTTTTCTTGTGAATCCTTAGACATGTTTTCTTTATTTTAAATTGATGAGGCAAAGTTAATCAATTTATGTTTGTTTTAGGGAGTTCGCGGCAATCTGAGTATATTTGCACATGCAGAAAAATTTTAAGCCACATCCTAATTCTTTCAAGAATACATTTTGTATTTTTAATGAAGTGCTTCCAAATGAAATTGAAGGTTTGAAAAAGCAGTTTGAAAGCAAAGCAGGAAGTACCTATTATTATACTGAAGCCGGAATGTACCGGGTTTCGAATCACTGGGGAAGATTAGCAAACAGCAAATGGCGCCTGATTGCCCGCGAACCTGAAACCGAATCGAAAACAAAAATTGGTTTTGCAGCCTGGAACGAGTTTTATCCTGATAATGCCGAAGAAAAACTCTATTATATAGAGGCCGATTTTGAAAAGAACCTTGCCAATTATCAGCATAAAAAGAATCCGCAGTACGATGGAAAAGCGGTTTTAAGAACCAGTTTTGAAACTGCAAAAAGATTAAAACAAATTAGAAATCTGCAGCAGTTAACTTCCTGGGCAAAATATTTTGATTATGATGATATTGCCGATTTAAGAAAGCAGATTATCAACGAATTGATTTTTACAGAAAAAAGTTTAGAAGAAATTAAAAGAGAAATATAATGGGACGCAATAACGAAAAGAACATCAAAATACACAATGACAAATTGCACAAAGCCCAGGCTAAGAAAAAACAAGCCGAAGTTTCGCGCAAAGAGAAGCTGAAAGAAATTGTGAAAAAATTCAACGAAAATAAAGAGTAGAAAATAGTTTCAGGTTTCAAGTTTCAGGTTTCACGTTCTGTTGTAACTTGAA
Organism: Flavobacterium johnsoniae; assembly: GCF_001879205.1. GTDB lineage: Bacteria > Bacteroidota > Bacteroidia > Flavobacteriales > Flavobacteriaceae > Flavobacterium > Flavobacterium johnsoniae_A. The sequence continues at coordinate 133,242 of NZ_MLFK01000011.1, read as the reverse complement.
ACTTGAAACTTGAAACTTGAAACCTGAAACCTGAAACAAAAAAATAAAAAATAGATTATGAGTAATAAATTCGAAACCTTAAAAGCGAGCGTTCAGGAAATCATTGATTTAATCGCAGCAGGAGATTCCAGAGAAGCAAATAACAAACTATTAGATGTAAGTGAAGTATTAGACGAAATGATTGATTTTGCTGAAGAAGATGAAGAAGTTAGAGAAATAAGCAGATACCAGGTTTTATTGAATCAGCTGCACGTAAAACTTAATGGAGAAGAAGAAGTAGATGGCGACGCATAAATGTTATTGCGATACCGGACTGCTGTTTGATAACTGCTGTGGATTATATCTCGAAAATAATCAAAAAGCACCAACAGCTCTGGCTTTAATGCGTTCGAGATATTCGGCTTATGCAATACACAATGCGGATTATCTTTTAGAAACTACTTATATTTCGGAAAGAAAATATTATTCAAAAACAGAAATTTTAAAATGGGCGACTGCTAATAAATGGCAGAAATTGGAAATTTTAAGTTTCACAGAAAATACAGTGGAGTTTAAGGCTTATTTTTTAGATTCAAATAATAAACCTCAAACACATTACGAATTTTCAACCTTTAAATTAGAAAATAACGAATGGTTTTATGTTGATGGAAAGTTTGAATAATTATTATATCTAACACTGTTAGTAGTCAATTTTGGTTAAATATTTTAACTAAAAATTAATAAACGTTTCGTTTTTCATAATTCTAAAAAACCGTAATTTTAAAATTATGAAAAACGAATTTAAAAAAGGTTTTTATTTTAAGTCGTACGAAGCCCCTTTTCAGTCTCCGTTTGAAAAACTTTTTGGCATTTTCAAAGAGCTAATCACCCATACTTCGGGCGATTTTGATGAAGCAATCAGCTGGCTTCGGGAGTTAGATATAGAATATAAACTGACCGATGAGAACTACACAATCGATGATTTTATCGAAGATTTAAAAAAGAAAGGTTACATAAAAGACGAAGTTAAAGAAGACGGAAGCGGTGGTTTTGGAATAACTGCTAAAACAGAACGTGCCATTCGTCAGCAGGCTTTAGATCAGATTTTCGGAAATCTGAAACGTTCCGGAAACGGAAATCACAAAACAAAACATGCCGGAAATGGCGATGAACATACAGGAGAATTTCGCGAATTTAATTTTGGCGATGGCTTAGAACGTATTTCATTGACGGAAAGTTTACGAAATGCTCAAATCAATAACGGAGTTGAAAGCTTTATGCTCACCGAAAATGATCTGGTTGTCGAAGAAACGCAGTACAAAGCGCAAATGAGCACCGTTTTGATGATCGACATCAGCCATAGTATGATTTTATATGGCGAAGACAGAATCACGCCTGCAAAAAAAGTAGCAATGGCTTTGGCCGAATTAATCACAACTCGTTATCCAAAAGACACGCTTGATATTTTGGTTTTTGGAAATGATGCCTGGACAATCCCGATTAAAGATTTACCGTATTTACAAGTTGGACCGTATCATACCAATACAGTAGCCGGACTTCAGCTGGCGATGGATATTTTACGCCGAAAACGAAATACCAACAAACAAATCTTTATGATTACCGACGGAAAGCCGAGTTGCGTACGCGAACGTGATGGTTCGTATTATATGAACAGTAACGGTCTTGACGAATATATTGTAGATAAATGCTACACTCAGGCGCAGCAGGCCAGAAAATTACACATTCCGATTACAACTTTTATGATAGCAAACGATCCGTATTTACAGCGTTTCGTAAATCATTTTACAGAAGCAAATCAGGGAAAAGCATTTTACACAGGTTTAAAAGGTTTGGGTGAAATGATTTTTGAAGATTATGAAACAAATAGGAAGAAGAGGGTTAGGTGAGTTTTTAGTATTCAGTCTCAGTATTCAGTCTCAGTTTTTTTGCTGAGCGAAGTCGAAGCGCTGTTTCTATTGGTTCGTAATCACTTTATAACAATAACACAATCGATATTTCAATCAAAATGGAAATAAAAAATATAAAAACATTAGGGCAGTTAAAAGCTGCAGGATATAAAAGCACAAGTATTAAAGACGAATTGCGAAATAATCTTCGTGAGAAAATAAAATCAGGCAAACCCGTTTTTGAAGGTGTTCACGGATTTGAAAATACGGTGATTCCAGAACTGGAACGTGCAATTCTTTCCCGTCATAATATTAATTTATTGGGGCTTCGCGGACAGGCAAAAACACGTTTGGCGCGAAAAATGGTGGAATTATTAGACGAATATATTCCGTTTGTGACAGGCTCAGAAATTAATGACGATCCGCTGAATCCAATTTCGCGTTTTGCTAAGGATTTAATCGAAGAAAAAGGCGACGAAACTCCAATTTCATGGCTGCACAGAAACGAACGTTTCTTCGAAAAATTAGCAACACCAGACGTTACCGTTGCTGATTTAATAGGTGATGTTGACCCAATAAAAGCAGCCAATTTAAAATTATCGTATGCTGATGATCGCGTGATTCATTTCGGAATGATTCCGAGAGCCAACCGCAGTATTTTTGTGATTAACGAATTACCGGATTTGCAGGCCAGAATTCAGGTTACATTATTTAATATTCTGCAGGAAGGCGATATTCAAATCCGCGGTTTTAAATTGAGAATGCCTCTTGATATGCAGTTTATTTTTACCGCAAATCCGGAAGATTATACCAACAGAGGAAGTATTGTAACCCCTCTTAAAGACAGAATTGGTTCGCAGATTTTAACGCATTATCCGGAAACTGTTGCAATCGCAAGAACGATTACAGAACAGGAAGCAAAACTGGATGAAAACCAAAGCGACGTAGTTTATGTGCCAAATTTAGCCAAAGATATTTTAGAACAAATAAGTTTTGAAGCGCGTGAAAGCGAATACATCGACAACAAAAGCGGTGTAAGTGCGAGAATGAGCATTACAGCTTTTGAAAATTTAATCAGTACTGCTGAACGCCGAGCTTTAAAATCAGGGGCAGATAAAACAGTTTTACGTTTGTCTGATTTTATCGGAATTATTCCGGCAATTACCGGAAAAGTAGAATTAGTTTACGAAGGAGAGCAGGAGGGAGCTGCTTTTGTAGCACAGCATTTAATTGGTATGGCAATTCGAACTTTGTTCCCAACGCTGTTTCCTAAAATCGAAAAATTAGAAAAACCGGGAGAAAAAACGCCTTATTCTGATTTAATCGAATGGTTTTTTGCCGAAAGTGGTTTCGAATTATTAGATGATGCTACAGATGCAGAATATCAGGCTGTTTTAGATGAAGTTGCTCCATTGGATATTCTGTTAAAAAAATACCAGCCTGAATTAGATAAAAAAGATCAGTACTTCATGAAAGAGTTTATTTTATGGGCTTTAGTAGAATATAAAAAACTAAGCAAAGATCGATTTGCACAAGGGCATCAGTTTAAAGATATGTACGGAAGTTATATTAGTAAATTATAAGTTGTTAGATTATAAATTGTTAATAATTATTGCAATAAACCCGACAGTTTCAAAAAACTGTCGGGTTTATTATTTTAAGTAAGGGCAAGCAATCATTGTCATCGCGGGGAACGAGGTATCTCAGTAAGTAACTCAGCAAAATCTCCTCAGTCGCATTGACAAGATTTATTATTTCTAAAAAACAGTGCTGCAAGTTTTTAATAGCCTACCTTGCTCCGTTAGCTGTATTTTCAGTTTTCCTATAAAAGCAATGAATGACAGTTTTGAAGATTTGATCGCGAGTTACATAGAGAATAAAATTGGAATATCAGAACGTTTTATGAGTGATGCCCTGGCAGATAATCTCAAACAAAACTTAATCGATTTAAATGGTGCAAGTTTACTGCTGACAGCTGGAATTGGCAATTCAGAAAAAATTTCTTTTAATGAAAAAGTTAGAAATGATGCGATTTACTGGCTGGATAAAAAGCACAATAATGTTTTTGAAAATGAGTTTTTCGATATCATCGATGCTTTTGTACTCTATTTAAACGAAAATTGTTTTGCCGGGATTACGGGTTACGAGTTTCATTATTCCTTATATGAAAAAGGCGATTTTTATTCCAAACATTTAGATCAGTTCAAAAACAATTCAAGCCGTAAGTATTCGATGATCAGTTATCTTAACAGCAATTGGAAAGAAAGCGACGGAGGAGAATTACTGATTCATCAGAACAACTCGCAGCAGAAAATTTCTCCTGTTCAGGGTAAAACTGTTTTCTTTAAAAGTAATGAACTGGTTCACGAAGTATTGGTTACCCACAGCACCAGAATGAGTATTACCGGCTGGTTTAAGAATGATTAATATTTTTTGAAAGTATAAAAGAGATAAACACTATTTTTGTTTTCAAAAATTTAATTCTATGTTATTTCTAATTTTAAGCATTTTGTGCAGTGTAACGGTTGGTGTAATTTTCAAACTAACCCGTAAATATAATGCCACTCCAATTCAAATAATAGCTTTTAATTATATAACGGCACTGGCGCTCTGCTATTTTACTTTCAGCCCTGATTTAACCGTTGTTCATGCTGAGGCTCCATGGAATATTTATGCCGCAGTTGGTGTTTTACTGCCAATTGTTTTTCTGTTTTTGTTTACTTCTATTAAATATATGGGAATCGTAAAAACAGATGCCGCGCAGCGATTGTCATTATTTATCCCAATAATTGCCGCCTGGTTAATTTTTAAAGAAGAATTTAATTCCTATAAAGTTATAGGGCTTATAATTGGTTTTATCGCGCTTTTATTCATCTTAAGAAAACAATCAATAAACGATCAAAACAAATGGATTTATCCGGCTGCAGTATTTCTGGGTTTTGGAATTGTAGACATTTTATTCAAGCAGATTGCACTTTATACTGCTTTACCTTATACAACTTCACTATTTATAGTTTTTGATATTGCTCTTGCTGTTTCTTTATTAGTTGTGGTCTATGATGTAGTTTTAAAAAAGGCAAAATTAAATTCGAAAAATATCCTTTTTGGGGCTTTAGTCGGTATTTTTAATTTTGGAAATATTCTATTTTATTTAAAAGCACACAAAGCATTTGCCGAAAATCCATCGACAGTTTTTGCAGGAATGAACATGGGAGTTATTGTTTTAGGAAGTCTCGTTGGTCTGCTTTTCTTTAAAGAAAAACTATCAAAAATCAATTTTATTGGTATTGCTTTAGCCTTAATTGCTATTGTTTTTATTGTTTTTTCTCAGTTTTCTTAATTTTTTTTCTCTCTTTAAATCGTTAATTTACAGCTTCTTTAAGGCTTAATTGGAAATTTTTTAAAATAAACTCTACTAATTCGATAGAATTTATGAAATATATTTATAAATTTGTCATAACAATGAAAAACTATAGTCTAAATATCATCCCGTTTATGTGCAGCTTGACGATGTGCTGCATGTCAAACTATGCGATGAAATGGCGTTAATAGAGAAAGTACTTGTTAGTTATTTTTTTTTTAGCCTTTCATGCACCATGAAAGGCTTTTTTTTAGAAACAGTAAAAAGATATAAAATGAGATCAAATAGAAACATAAACAGTATGATGCATTGCTGCCAGACAAAAATTCCGTGTTGTATGTGCATCACTTGCCAATTTTTATTGAGCCCCAGCATTTTCTTAAATCCAAATCCTGATAAACCCAAATTTTAAAAATAAATACTATGAGTACAGAAATTATAAAACAGAATCCCTTTCAATCCATGATTGATCGTTTTAATATAGCGGCCGATATTCTTAATTTAGATGAATCGATAAGACAAAAGCTGCAGCGTCCGGAAAAACAAATTGTGGTAAACTTTTCCATAACACTAGATAATGGCACAGAGCAAAATTTTGAAGGTTATCGCGTCATTCACAATACAGCATTGGGTCCGTCAAAGGGAGGAATTCGCTATGATACTGCCGTAAATCTTGATGAAGTTAAAGCACTTGCCGCCTGGATGACCTGGAAATCTGCTGTTACGGGAATTCCTTTTGGAGGAGCAAAAGGCGGTATTATCTGCGACCCGAGAACACTTTCTAAAACCGAACTGGAAAGAATTACAAGAGCCTACACAAAAGCACTGGCAGATATTTTCGGCCCTGAAAAAGATGTTCCTGCACCGGATATGGGAACAGGTCCTGACGAAATGGGCTGGCTGATGGATGAATTTTCACTGGTTCACGGAAAAACAATTCATGCGGTTGTAACCGGAAAGCATCTGCATTCAGGAGGTTCTCTGGGAAGAGTGGAAGCAACCGGAAGAGGCGTAAGCATAATTAGTTTGCTGGCATTGGAAAAATTAAAAATCAGACCGGCAAGATCAACTGCGGCAATTCAGGGATTCGGTAATGTCGGCCTGCACTCAGCTTTGTTTTTATATGAAAAAGGAGTGAAAATTGTAGCGGTAAGCGATGTCTCGGAAGCGTTTTACAATCCGGACGGAATTAATATTCCGGAATTGATTTTGTATTACAACCTTAATAATAAAACCATAAAAGGATATCCAAATTCAGTTGCGATTAAACACGAAGATTTATTGCTTTTAGATGTTGATGTTTTGATTCCTGCGGCTAAAGAAGATGTGATTACACAAAAGAATGCCAAGGATATTCGCGCTAGAATAATTATCGAAGCAGCAAATGGTCCGGTTTCTTCAGATGCTGATAAAATCCTGCATGAAAATAATGTTTTAGTAGTTCCTGATATTTTGGCAAATGCCGGAGGAGTTACAGTTTCTTATTTTGAATGGCTTCAGAACTCATTATTAGAATCGTGGAGAATTCAGCAGATTAACAAGCGTTTGGAAGATATTCTGGAAAAAGGTTTTGAAACCGTATTTAGAGTGGCGGCAAAACATAGTGTAACGCCAAGAATTGCAGCTTATATAATTGCTTTAAAGAAAGTTGCAGAAACGCAATCTGTAAAAGAAGTTGCTTTAGAAGCGCCAAAATTCAAACAGAATTAATTTTTTTAATACAACCAGGATTATTTTCATCAACTATTAAAATGAGCAGAAGTTTGTTTTTTTAGCTGATGAAATGTCTTTTTAGTTCTATTCATAATAAAGTAATTTTTAAAAATGAAAAATATCAACTTTCTTGCTTTTGCAATGCCTGCTTTCTTTCTTTTTTTATTTCTGGAATACAAGCTGGCACAACGGAAAAAAAGACCTGAAATTTTTAATTATGAAAGTTCTGTTTCTAATATAAGTATTGGTATTGCAGAGCGCTTGATTAATTTATTTGTTGCCGCAAGTTTTTATCAATTGTATTATTTGATTTACGACGATTATCGGATTTTCGAGATTCCAAGCAGTTTTTTAGTCTGGATCGCCTTGATTCTGGCAACAGATTTTGTTTGGTATTGGTACCACAGACTGGGGCACGAAGTCAATTTTTTCTGGGCAGCACATATTGTGCATCATCATAGTGAAGAATTTAATTTTACCGCCGCCGCCAGAATTACTACTTTTCAGGCTATAGTACGAACGGGTTTTTGGTGTATTCTGCCATTAATTGGTTTTCATCCTGCAATGGTTATTACGATGCTTATTGTGCATGGAGCGTATTCTTTCTTTACGCACACACAGCTTATCGGCAGAATCAAATGGCTGGAATACGTTTTTGTAACACCTTCTGTGCATGGTGTGCATCATGCTTCTGACGAAAAATATCTCGATAAAAATTACGGTGATATGTTTACCTTCTGGGATCGTCTTTTTGGAACTTTTCAGGAAGAAGAAGAAAAACCAAAATATGGATTAACGCATCCGTTAAAAAGCTACAGCTTCCTTTGGCAGCATTTTCATTATTATTTTGAGATCTACGAATTATGGAAACGCTCAAAAGGTTTTAAAGCAAGATGGAAAGCCGTTTTTGGAAGTCCGGCCAACATGGATCAGGATATTCGTCCAATTTTAGAAAAACGTTTTCTGCAGGATAAAAGTAATCCGCATCAAAGGCTGCGTTTTCGAAATTACTTATATATTCAATTGGCTGTCTGCACCTTGCTTCTGACTGTTTTTACATATTATTTTGATCATTTAGAAATTTATGACAAGATTTTTGTTTTATCTATCATCATCATCACTTTAATCAACTGCGGTGCGATATTAGAACAGCGAAAATGGATTTATTATCTGGAATATACGCGCATTTTTATGATAACGACATATTTTTTATACGCAGAAAATCTGACTATGTTTTTCTTTGTTCCGCTGGCCGTTATGATTTTTGCCGAACAGTTATTCTCGCTTAGTAAATATTATCAGAATATGATTTTACAATTAGAATCGTCAGAATAAATATTTTTATACCTGTAAGGTTTTTAAATCCTCACAGGTATAAAATTTTAAAAGTAAAATGGTAAAAAGACCTGCAAGTTTAGAAACCTTGCAGCATCAAGAATCCTGAAACGTCGCAATTCGTGAATTCGCGGCGTTTTTTATTCATAACTTTAGAGTAAAAGAACTCACTCTCTTATTAAGTTAGCATCTTAGCATCTCAAAATCCTAAATCGTTTTTATCGCCATAATTTTTTCCTCAAAAGTATCCTTAAAATCAGATTTACTTTTGATTCTGGTTTTGTACGTATAAATTGTAGCCACAGAAAGTTCCAGAAATTCAGCCATTTGACTGCTGTCCTGAATTCCTAATCGGTATAAGGCAAAAATGCGGAGTTCTGTATTCAAAAGTTCACCTTTCTTAACGATGCATTTATGATCATTTGGAAATAAATGATTAAAATCGGTTACGAAAGTGGGGAACAATTTCAGGAAAATTTCATCAAATTGGTGGAACAGATTTTCTCTTTCTTCCTTTACATTATAACGTTTTAAACTCGCAATCACTTCATCGGTTTTCTTTGTAATGATTTTATGAAGCGTACTTTTTTGAATATGATCAATCTTATTAATAAACGCCGATGTGGCTTTAATAAAATACGTAATATATTCCTCTTTAATAGCATTTGCCTCGCTCAGGCTGATATTCATTTCCTGGAGCTGTGCGTATGACGAAGCCATTATCTTTCGGGCTTTATTTTTCTCTTTTAATTGTTTAAAGATAATAATAGAGAACAGGATAATAATAAGGGTAAGGATCGTCAATAAAATGATGATCTTCTCCAATTTATCGTTCTTGTCCTTTACATTATTCAGCTGTGCTTTTTCGATAATAGGCAATATCGACGAAATTTCAATTTTGCGATGTCTGGCGTTATAAAAAGTAGCATCATCCATGGCAATATTAATATATTCATTGGCTTTTTCTAAATAACCCATTTTAAAGAGTTCATTTGCCAAATTCCGCAGGGCTACAGTTTCTTTGGTTGCATTTTTAACATCGGCAATAGCGGCTAGTGCGAGGTAATGAATCGCTTTTTTAGTATATCCTCTTTCTGAATAAATATATCCCAGGCTGGAAGTTGCAATTCCATAATAATCCGGCGGCAGTTTATAATTGTTGATCCAATAGCTGAAAGCAAATTCCGCACCGCGCCAATCCTGCTGTTTTAAGCGCTTTAAACTTTCGGCAGCCCAATATTCGTTGGTATTGGTTCCAATTAATTCGAGTGCCTTTTTTAGAAAATGATTTCCCTGCTGTACATAATGGATATTAAAGCGCTGATCGCGGTTGTAATCGGCGAGATCATAATAAGCACGGGCTTTGATGTTATAGTATTCAAATTTGTTTTTCAGGTCGAGCTTTTTATCATCAATCACATTGAGCGTATCGATGGCTTCTTTAAAAAGTCCTGATGAAAGCAGTACGAAACCTTCCTTAATCCGGCTTTTTGATAAAAATTTGGGATCTTTTAAAACTTTGGCCTTGATTTTTGCTTCTTCTAAATAATAATACGCCGAATCATATTTAAACGATTTATACTCATCAAATAATGACATATAAGTATTATAGAGCTGTTCGTTATTTTGGCTAAGGGTAAATTTTGAAACGTTCTTTTTTAAGATTTCAATTTTTCGATATTTCTGTTTAAGGTAAACTTCTTTTTTGAGAAGTACTTTATCTAATTCTTCAAGAATTGGATTTGTCTCTTTCGCAGTTAGAGAAAAACCCATGATGAAAAAATATAAAATGAATATTTTTTGCATGGTTTGATTGTGGTTTTTAGGGTAAGATAATTTATGGTCTGGGCTAATTCGTTTAAAGTCAAAATTAATGAAAAACTGATGATTTTCAGTTTTTAGAATAAAGAGCAGCTTGTTGAGATTTTCTAAAGAAATGCTTCTTAGAGGCCTAGAAAAGGCTTTGAATTGTTAAAAGTACTCTAATTATTTGCAATTATACAATAAAATGTGATTATATATGTATATAGTGAAAAAATATTCATATAAAATTTTCATATTGTCATATTTACCATTAATTAATGGTGCTTTTTGGTCTATACACGACCTTGATTTTTATAAAATGCTAAATTGTTTAAAGTATTGATTGTTAGTGTTCTATGGTTAAAAATGGCTGAATAACGTCTTGATTTTTTAAAGATATTTTTTTTTAGATTTATTTAACATCTAGTTTCGTACTGTCCTTTTAAGAGGATGAAAACTAACAAAAACCAAAAATTTATGAGAAGTAAAAGTTATTATTGGTTAGCACTATTTATGTGTTTTTTCGCCATGAGCTGCGATAATACAGAAGACGGCAGCTACGTTAATCCTATTACCCTTTATGAGAAAGTAAATGGAACCTGGGGATTAACAAATTTGAAGATGGTAGATGAGGTTGCCAAGGCAGCCAAAATTGAGCCAAATGAAGAAAACTTGAGTACTTTTTTTAACTACGAAGATTTTAAAATCAATTTCAGCGTAGACGAAAAAAACAATCCTACAAGTTATGAAGTAACGGGTAATGTTCCTCCCTTATTTGCCCCAAAAGGATACTGGGAATTAAGCTCAGATTTTCAACCAACAAATGCAAGTGCTGTTAAAATCTACTTGTATAGTGACGCACAGAAAACTCAAAAAACAGACGAACTTAGAATATCTTCAGTTCCCGGAAAGAATGGTGAAATGGAACTTCAATTAGTACATTCTTCAGCAGGAATTTCGATTGTGTCTTATGTATTCAAATTAAATGCTATTAATTAAAAAGTAATATGAAAAAATTTCTATATACAATTTTACTTGCCCTGTTGATGGCTCCAACTTTTACTAAAGCACAAGAAAATGCTGGGGCTGTAGGAGCTATGTCATCATTTCCTGTAGTTTACAAATATGATGAACAAGTTACGTGGTATTTTGATCTTTCGGGAACTACATTTGCCGAAAATGAGGATTTATATATGTGGATCTGGTCTCCGTCTGAACCGGACGCAAACAATTGGGAAAACTCATCTGACTTTGCAAAACTAAAATATGAAGGAAACAAAGTTTGGAGTTTTACATTAACACCAACATTATATTTCTCTAAAACCCCGGCCGAAATTGCAGCAAGTGCAGGATTTTGGTTTCGTTTAAAAAACAAAAACGGATCTAAACAAAGCGATGTGGGTAATATGGTGTACACGGATTTTACAACATTTTATACAGCAAATGAGCTGATTAGAGCTTATCCGACAAAACCAACTTTGGATAAAGGCGTAAGTATTTTGTTTAATGCCAATCTGGCTCCGGGATTTGCAGGCGCAACAAGCGTTCATATGCACAGCGGACTAAACGATTGGGATATTAAACAAGAATACCAATCATGGCTGCCGGAAATAGCGGCAAAAACAAAATTAAAAGATTTAGGAAACGGGTTTTACAAAATGGATTTAGTTCCAAAAGATTACTATAATGCTCCAGATGGTTATGTAATGGAAAATTTAGTTTTCCTGATGGTAAAAGACGACTGGGCAGGAACTATTCCGGATCAGGTTTTATATGCAGGTGCTTATGTACCGCCGCCAGCACCGGTTTTTGGATATTTTCCTTTACAAATCAGCCAAAAAGATTTCTTAGGAATTTATAGAAAAAATAATGAGCCGGGAGTAAATAAATTAATTTACACCATTACTGCCGGAACAAAAACAATTTCTGGTGAGTTTACAGGAGGAGTTGCAGAGATAAAAGGATTTGTCAATTTAGTTTCAGAACTAAAAGATTCTCCGGTTTTAAGTGAAATTCATGTTTTGGTAAAAGACAACAAAGACAAAACAATTTCAAACACGACGATTCCTCTTAAAACTTTAGACAAATAATTCACTATCAAATTAAAACATCATTCTAATGAATAGTAAAAATAAAAGAATAGTCCTGCATCAAATGTGGACTAGTAAATCGCTGGTATTCATGATTTTCATGCTTTTTCTTTCGGCAGGAATGTTTGCTCAGGGGAAAAAGCTGATTACAGGTACCGTTTATGACAATACGGGTACAGTATTACCGGGGGCTTCGGTAATAGAAACAGGAACAAGAAATGCGACAACAACTGATTTTGACGGAAAATTTACACTGGAGGTAGCCGTAGGAGGTTCGATAGAAGTTTCATTCATCGGGTCAACAACACAAAAGGTTCAAATTACGGCGTCGACTTCAAAATTAGATATTCGTCTGCAAAACGACGGTTATCAATTGGCAGAAGTTCAGGTGGTTGCTGTAGGATACGGAACACAAAAGAAATCTGATTTAACAGGAGCTATTTCAACTGTTTCTGCAGATAATTTAGTAAAAGGAACAATTTCATCAACAGAGCAGGTTTTGCAGGGAAAAGTTGCAGGACTAAACATTATCCGTCCTTCGGGAGATCCTGCCGCTGGTGCTACTATTCGTTTACGTGGAGGAACTTCGTTAACGGCAAGCAACAGCCCGCTTATTGTGGTTGACGGTATTGCTGGTGTTGATATCAATGTGGTGCAGCCTTCGGATATTAAATCGGTAGACGTTCTTAAAGATGCTTCGGCAACAGCTATTTATGGTTCAAGAGGAGCAAACGGTGTAATCATTATTACAACAAAATCCGGTACAAAAGGCGTTTCTGTAGTTTACAGCGGATTATCCAGTATTGGTTATGTTACAGATAATTTAGATCTTCTTTCGGCAAACCAATGGAGAAGCTACATGCGTGAAACCGGAAACAAGGATGCAATTGATTTTGGAGGAAATACAAATTGGCAGAAAGCAATTGAGCAGACTGCAATTTCTCAGTCTCACACTTTAAGCATTAATTCCGGAAAAACCGACAGCGGTTTTAGAGCTTCACTTTCGTACTTAAACAATGAAGGGGTTATTAAAAAATCCGGTTTGGAAAGAATCAGCGGAAACATAAGTGCTTATCAGTATCTTGGTGATAATAAAGATGTAAAATTTGATATGGGATTATTTGCCAATATCGATAAATGGCATCCAATTGACTATACTATTTTTGAGCGTGCTTACAACTTAAACCCAACTATTCCGGTTTATGATTCTAATGGAAACTTTACTTCTGTTAACTACACGCTTTACGAAAATCCGGTAGAAATTTTAACCAACAGAACAGTTGATAATGAAAGACACAGACTTTTAGGATATTTTAAAACTGAGGTTAAATTCCTAAATGATTTTCAGGCCGTTGCTAATATTTCGTTAGAACACAATGCCGTGGCAGGCGGTACTTACATTCCAACGTATGCCATTATCGAAGGCCGTGCTGAATCTGGACGCGCGCAGAGAACTTACGCAGAATTCACAAATGCACAAGGAGAGCTTTACGTAAATTACAATAAAGTAATCGATAAACACAATATTAGTGCTCTTGCCGGATATTCTTATCTGGAAAATATTTATGAAGGTTTTGGGGCACAGCGTTCCGGCTTTGTCACAGATGCTTTTAGTTATAATAATTTAGGCGGAGGTTCAAACTACCGTTTAGGAGATGTCTATTCATACAAAGGAAAATCAAATTTAGTTTCTTTCTATGCTCGTGCTAATTATGGATACGACGGAAGATACCTGCTTACTGCAACAGTAAGAAGAGATGGTTCAAGCCGTTTTGGAGAAAATAATAAATGGGGAACTTTCCCATCTGCATCTGCAGCGTGGAGAATTTCTAACGAAGAGTTTATGAGCGGTACAAAAAACTGGCTGAATTCTTTAAAATTAAGAGTAGGTTACGGAGTTACAGGTAATCAGGACGGAATTGGCGAATACAAATCGTTATCTATTTTAGGTGTTGGAAACGACAGTTACTACGATCCTGCTACAGGAAGATGGAGTTTAGCATATTCTCCAACACAAAATCCAAATCCTGATTTGAAATGGGAATCAACCAGACAATTAAATATTGGGGTAGATTTTACTTTATTCGACAGAATTACAGGTTCATTTGAATGGTACCAAAAAAATACAGACGATTTATTGTACACCTACGAAGTTCCTCAGCCTCCATATTTAGTAGGAACAATGCTGGCAAACGTTGGTGAAATGTCTAATAAAGGAGTTGAACTTACATTAAATGCTGACATCGTAAGAGGTGATAAATTTACCTGGAATGCTAATTTAACACTTGGACATAACGTTCAAAAAATTGAAAAACTGTCAAATCCAACTTATAAAACAGATGTAATTTACAGTGGTTCATTACATGGTTTATCTGGTATGTCTGGACAATATTCTCAAATTATTGCCGAAGGATATCCGGTTGGAACTTTCTGGGGATTCAGAAATGCAGGACTTGACGCGGCCGGTAAAATACAATACTATAATGCGGCGGGAGATATAGTGGCAGGAGATGCTTTAGTAGATGCTGATAAAACAGATTTAGGAAATATTCAGCCTGATTTAACTTTAGGTTTCGGAATGAATTTTACATACAAAAACTTTGATCTTGGAGTTTCCGGCTACGGAATGTTTGGTCAAAAAGCTTTGAATGCAACTAATATGATGCTGAATGATCCAAACAGATTACCAACTTATAACGTGCCGGATGATTTCTTATCAAGCGGGATTACTTCTGCTCCAAAGTATTCTGATTACTGGATAGAAGATGCATCGTTCTTTAGATTACAGACACTTTCAGTTGGTTATACAATGCCTTTAAAATATAAAAGCTCAAAGCTGAGAGTTTACCTGATGGGAGAAAACCTTGCTGTGTTTACCAAATATAAAGGGGTAGATCCTGAGATTGGATTAAATGCGCAAAACGGAGTAGGTCAGACAGGAGTAGTAGACCAGACTGGATTAGCGGGACCGGGTATAGAGAAATTCAATAATTATCCTAGACCAACTACAATTTCTGTTGGATTAAATTTCACGCTGAATAATTAAGCGATTAACTCAAAAATATAAAAAATGAAAATCAAAATAACAGCAGCATTATTAGTAAGCATGCTTTTTACGATATCATGTACCAATTTAAATGAAGATTTATATGATAAAGTAGAAGATGGAAATTTTGGAAATACTCCAAAAGAAGTTGATGCATTGGTTGGAGGGGCATATTCTTCGTTAAGAGGATTTGCCGATAATATTTCGAATAACTATCCAACTTGTGAATTTGTATTCTTTTTAAATGAAACCGTTTCAGATGAGGCTACAATTCCAACCAGAGGTACAAACTGGTACGATGGCGGGCAGTATCAGGATGCGCAAAAACATACCTGGAAAGCAGACAACCGTTTGATTCTTGCAGCCTGGCGTTACAACTATACCGGAATTGCAAAAATCAACGCTATTATTTATCAAGTTGATAAGTCGACATTGGCTGATAAAGCAAAAGCACCAATTTATGCAGAGTTAAAAGCGTTAAGAGCTTATTACTATTATAACCTTCTGGATGCATTTGGAAATGTGCCGATTGTGACAAATTTTGAAGATACATCGCTGCCGTCAAATTCTACCAGAAAACAAGTTTACGATTTTGTTGAAAAGGAGTTCTTAGATGCAATTCCATATTTAGCATCTAACGTAGTGTACTCTAAAATGACAAAAAATGTAGCCTATTCTATTTTGGCAAGGTTATATCTTAATTCAGAGGCTTTTATAGGAACACCACGCTGGCAGGATTGTATTAATATGTGCCAAAAAGTGGCAGGTTATACTTTGACTCCTGATTTCTTTACCAATTTTGCAACAGAAAACGAGAAGTCGCCAGAAATCATTTTCGCAATTCCTTACGATTCAAAAGCAGGAACTGTTGGAAACTATATGAATTCAATGTCATGCCATTACCTGCACAGGTTAACAATGTCTGTTTCAGGAACTGATTACCCTTGGAGTGCAAACGGAATGTGTGCACAGCCGGGTGTTTTCTCTGCCTTTGCCGATACAGATAAAAGAAAGAAATGTATGGTGGCAGGCGAGCAGATCAATATGGCTACAGGAAACGTAATCATTATGGATAACGGAGAGCCTCTTATCTATACAGAAGAAGTTACAAGTGTAGCCAATGCTAAAGATAATCAGGGAGTTCGTTTAGGAAAATACGAAATGAAAGCCGGAGAAACCTGGGAACGCGATCACGATTTAGTATTAATTCGTTATGCCGAAATTTTAATGATGCAGGCAGAATGTTACGTACGTTTAGGTTCTCCTGATTTGGCAAAACCTTTTGTACAGCAGATAACATCTCGCGCAGGTGCCGAAATGCCGGCGGTAATTGATCTTAATTTCATCGATAAAGAATTACTTAGAGAATTCACTTTTGAAGGAAGAAGAAGAACAGATAATATTCGTTTTGGAACATTCTTCCTGCCATGGTGGGAAAAAGGACCAACAGAAAAATACAGAGCAATTTTCCCTATCCCAAGCACAGTATTATCTACAAATAAAAACCTGGTACAAAATCCTGGATACCCGGTAAATTAGGTTTCTTAATGTCAGTCTTCCATGTTGGTTAGTCGTGGAAGGCTGACATATTTTTAAACATCAATACATAAAACATGAAAAGATATATCACATTATTGTTTTTTGGAATAATGAACATTTTAGTCACTTCCGGATGCAGCAGTGACGACAAAGGTTCAGAAGAACCTGTAAAACCAGAAATACTTGCACCGGCTGCAATAGAAAAAACAAACAATACTAAAATTTACGTTCATTATATGCCATGGTTTGAAACCAATGAAAGCAGCACCGATAAAAAGTGGGGTTATCATTGGACAATGGCAAACAAAAATCCGAATACAATAGGAGCCAATAACCGCAGAGAGATTGCGTCGTATTATTATCCTCTTATCGGGCCATATCATTCGGGCGATAAAAATGTGATTGAAAATCATTTATTATTGATGAAATATTCAGGAATTGATGGTGTATTGATCGATTGGTATGGCACTTATGATGTTAACGATTACAGAATGGTAAAAGAAAATACAGAACAGCTTATTGCCATGCTGGATAAAGTTGGTTTGGAATATGCCATTGTTTACGAGGACAGGGTGACAACAAATGTCGTAAATGCCGGAAAAGCAATTTCGGTAACCAGTGCTGCAAAAACAGATTTGGCCTATATGGAGAAAAACTATTTTGATGATAAAAATTACATCAAAGTAAACGGAAAACCTTTATTGTTGAATTTTGGCCCAATCGTATTGCAGACTCCTGCCGAGTGGACAAACGTTTTCAATACCTTAACCACAAAGCCCGCTTTTTTAACCCTTTGGGATCAATCCGTAGAAGCCGGAGCAAATGCATCTGGAGAATATGCCTGGGTTTACAAAGACAATAGTTTTCTAACAAATTTTTATACCAATACAAAACCAAAGCTTTCTGTTGCAATGGGGAGCGCTTATCCTGGTTTTAAAGATTTTTATGCCGAAGGCGGAGGCGGAGCCGCTATTGGATGGACGATAGATCATAACAATGGCGCAACACTCGATGAAACACTTTCTTTAGCTAAAAATGCCAATCTAAATTATCTGCAGCTGATTACCTGGAATGACTTTGGAGAAGGGACAATGTTTGAGCCAACAGTTGAATTTGGATACACGTTTATCGAAAAAGTAAAAGCATTTGCCGGAGTAAAAAATACCGAATCTGTTTTTCCGGATATCAGTAAAATGTACAACCTGCGTGTAGAAAAGAAATCCAACGCCGATGCTCAGAGAAAACTAGATCAGGCTTTTAATTATTTTGTTTCGATGCAGCCAGCAAAAGCAAAACAGTTAATAAACGAAATAAAATAAGAGCCGTAATTAATACCAATACATAATGAGAAACATAAGATATAGATACTGTATAATCGCTTTAGCTTCAATGCTGGTTTTAGCCTGCAGTACTAAAAAAACATATAAAATCAGTTCACCTGGAAAAGTTACTGAATTAATCTTTGAATTAACAGCCTCGGGACAACCGCAATACAGCTTTTCTAAAAACGGTAAATCGGCTATAGAGCCTTCTTTAATGGGATTTGAATTTCAGGGAATTCAAAAAATGACCGAAGGCTTTGAAGTCGTTTCTACCGAAGAAAAAACAGCTGATGAAACCTGGGAACAGCCGTGGGGCGAATTTAAAAAAGTCCGCGATCATCACAACGAATTGATTGTTCACTTAAAAGAATCTAAAGGACAGGAACGTTTGGTTGATATTATTTTCAGGGTTTTTGATGACGGTGTAGGATTTCGATATGAGTTTCCTAAACAGCCTAATTTAGGTAAAGTGAAAATCTCGAATGAAATCACACAGTTTACTTTTAAATCAGATAATGATGTGTGGTGGATTCCGGTGCACCGCGAAAATAGTTATTACGAAAGTGAATACCGCAAAACACCGGTTAGTAAAACGGATACGATTAATACGCCGGCCACTTTTGAAACAAAAGAAAAATTGTATGTTGCGATTCACGAAGCCAATTTAACTGATTTTGCTTCAATGACACTTTTAAAAACAAACGATAAACAATACAAAAGCGATTTAGTGCCTTGGGCAGACGGTGTAAAAGTATATGCTGAAACTCCGTTTAAAACGCCTTGGAGAACCATTGTTGTAGGTGAAAATCCGGGAGAGGTTGCAACTTCCACGATCATGCTGAATTTAAATGAACCTTCAAAAATTGAAGATCTTTCCTGGATTACGCCTTCAAAATACATTGGAATCTGGTGGGGAATGCATTTGGAGAAATTCACCTGGGGACAAGGGCCAAAGCACGGCGCTACCACAAAAAATACAAAAGAATACATTGATTTTGCTGCGAAAAACAATTTTGACGGCGTTCTGGTTGAAGGCTGGAACGAGGGCTGGGACGGCGACTGGACTGCTGACGGAACGGCATTTAGCTTTGTAAAGGCTTATCCTGATTTTAATTTGGAAGAAATTACAAAATATGCGGCCATGAAGAATGTTCGTTTGATAGGGCATCACGAAACGGCAGGTGCTTCTAAACATTATGAAAGCCAATTGGAAGATGCATTTAAATTGTATCAAAAAATGGGCGTGAATTCGGTTAAAACGGGTTATGTAAATAAATATCTGGATAAAAAAGAATGGCACGACAGCCAGTATGCATCACGCCATTACAGAAAAGTAATCGAAACGGCTGCCAAATATCATATCATGATCGACAATCATGAACCAATAAAAGGTACAGGTTTACAGCGTACTTATCCAAACTTTATGTCACAGGAAGGCGGAAGAGGACAGGAATACAATGCCTGGTCTGTTGATGGAGGAAATACACCGCAGCATTTAACGACTTTACCTTTTACAAGAATGCTTTCAGGCCCGTTTGATTATACGCCGGGCAACTTCAATTTTGATTATAAAACGCCATCCGGAGCTCGTGTACAGACAACACTGGCCAACCAATTGGCTTTGTATGTTATTATATTCAGTCCGCTGCAGATGGCTTCAGATCTGCCTGAAAATTATGCAGGCAAACCGGAATTTCAGTTCATAAAAGATGTGCCTTGTACTTGGTCAGATACTAAAGTTTTAGATTCAAAAATTGGAGAGTATGCTACAATTGCCCGTAAAGACTGGGACGAGAAAAACTGGTATCTGGGTTCTATTACAAATAAAGATGCCAGAGATCTTAAGGTTGCCTTGTCTTTCTTAGATTCAGGAAAAGAATACGAAGCCGAAATTTATGCTGATGGACCGGGAGCTAATTACAAAACAAATCCTTATCCGGTTGCGATTTCAAAACAAAAAGTAAATAATAAAACAGTTTTAAATATCAAATTGGCAGCTGGAGGAGGAACAGCTGTAAAATTTACTCCAATCGAGAAATAAGTAGTTTAGTTTGAGTTAAGTTAAGTTTGATGAACCCGATATCTTGAAAAAAGATGTCGGGTTTGTTTTTTTTAGTTTCAGGTTTCAAGTTTCAGGTTGAAGAGGTGGCGAAAATTAACCGCAAAGCACGCAGGTTTTTTACTATTGATTGCGCAAATAGGCGCAAAGTTCGCAAAGCTTTGTCTATATAAAGCTTTGCGAACTTTGCGTTTTTATCAAGACTTGTATTTTAAAACTTGCGTGCTTTGCGGTTAAATCAGCAAAAATGTTCCGTAAAGATTGAAACCTGAAACTTGAAACAAAAAACCTAATGTTTATAAAATTTCACATGATTCCCAAAGCTGTAGGTTGCCGCTATAGTAGGGCCGTTGTACCCCCATTTAAAAAAGCCGTCTATTCTGGGTCTGGTTACGTCTAGTCTGAAATTTAATCCGGTGTATCCTGCCGTTAAGCTGAAATCTTTGTAGACATTGTATAAAACCGATAAATTATAACTGATAATGCGGCCGTCGATATCGTTTATTGCTAAGGCAAAATAATTTACATTAGCATACAACCCGACTTTTTTACCCAAAACAAATTCACCCCAAATTCCAATATCAGGCAAAGGTGCTGTAAAATTGACATTATCGTGATATCCTACCTGAGCTGTGTTGGCTTCCAGCCTCAAACCTACATCAGCAAGCATTATGTGTGCACCAATTAATAAGCCCAGTTCATATTTTGGTTTAGAAATTATGGCATATCCATAGGCAAACCGGACCATTTGATTGTCTAAAAAAGCCGAAACTCTTCCATCAATGGGATATACGTGATCTTTAAATTCAATTTCTTTTTGAAGTGTTTTTTCTGAATTTCTTTTTAAGTAGAAATACTCCAGGTTAAAACGAGATCTTCTTGAAGCCCGCCATTCAAAAGTTCCAAAAAAGGAAACGGTATTGGTTTCAAAACCTAAATCACGTTCAAAATCAATGTCAGTTCCAATCCTTCCATTTGTTCCGTTAACTTCAACCTCGGTATTGTTTACCGGAAAAAAGACACCGGCGGTGGCTTTGAATCGTCTTCCGTGCCAGGGAAGATCTTCTGCATTATAATCCTGAAGTTTATCTGAATTATACTGCGCATTGAGCAAAGTATTTTCTTCGGTTATTTCGGCAGTAGTTTGCGCATTTGCTGAAAGAAAGGAAAAGGGGATTATCAAAAAATAAACTAATTTTTTCATGAGATTGATGTTTAGGTTTATTAATGAAATTTTAACAATTAAAGTTAACAAAAAAAATCATGCAATTTAAATTTATAAGATATATTATTTTGATTTTCAGTGTGATATGGTTTTTGTTGAAAATGTGACTGCGTGAAGGATAGGAGCAGTCTGCCGAAGCAGAGCGGATAGCCCGACAGCATTAAGAAAAATTCCCTTATCAAGGCAAAGCAGATTTGGGGATTTTTTTTAATGGAGGAACGCCCTGATTGAAATAGTGTTAGTAAGCTCAGTTTTAGAAAATAGATTTATTGTAATTTAAGTTTCGAGATTGATTTTTGCTATTGCCATTGTCATTGCCTATATTTGAATATAAACCTTATGATATGAACAAAAACTTGAAAAAATACTTCGTTAAGTCTTTTATTATTTTGGCAATCCTGCATTTGGCGTATTTTTTATACGGCTATTTTACGTTTGCCGGAATTAAAAACATAAATATTTACTCGGAGTTTTACAGGTTTAAGTTTTATGATGATGTTTCGATTTCGCACTTTTTTGTAAGCGGTTTGTTTCTGTTTTTCTTTTTGATTTTTTTGCTGAAAAACCATGCAAGACAGCGTTATTCTTTTGGTAAAATAGTACCGATTGGCTTTTTATTGTTGCTCATTTCCTTTTTTACTTTTACGTTTTTTGTTAGTTTTAGTTTTGGCCAAAATGCAAAATTGAGGGGAGAGCTATCAGAGAAAAACTATAATGAAGATAAAACGCTCCTGAATGTTTTGAATCCGTTTTTGTACAATTCAAATTCGTACCATTCTGAAAAACTGTTCAATTACGAGAATATTTTATATCCAAAACCTTATCCGGTTATTAAGGAAGAAAAGCAGGTTTTGATCTACCACGATCAATTTAATAGCGAAACAACTTATTACAGTATTGATACCTTGAAAGTTTTGACAGAAACCTACAATAAAGTTTCCGGAAAAACCGACTCGATTCTGGATTTTGTGGGACTTGATAAAAATATTCTGAAAGACAGAATCATCAAAAAAACTATTGTTGGAGACAGCACACAGGTTGTTTTTAAAGGTCAGGAAGTAAGTCCTGAATACGATAAAAACATTTGCATTTTCTTGCAGAATAAGTCTTTGTATATGCCAATTCATAACGATTCGGTTAAAAAACAACAATATCAGGCAGCGGTAAAACGCTATAATCTGTTGTATAAATACAAGAAAGATTCGCTGGAATATCAGTTTCAGAAACTGGATACTTTGTTTAAAAGGTATAATGTAGAAACGAATATCAACCCGAAACGATTAACCGCAGAAGTCCTTCATTATGTAAAAAACGCTAATGCAGATTTCCCTTCGCTCAATAATGGATTTGATAAAAAAGCACTGCACGAAAAATTCCAGACTTTAGAGCGTTATTTTTATACTCCAAATTACCTTCATCCCACGATATTGCCAATATTTTTGGCCGTTGTATTTTCGGTTTGGATCGTTTTGTTTCTGTTTTATATAGTGTTTAATAATAAGAAACAGAAAGCGTAAACGGTGTATTTATCACGCTCATACAAGGTTTTCAAACTTAGTAGTTTTTTGTATTATTACTGGTTTTAATTTATAAAAGGTTTTTGGAAAAATCTTCGACTTACTCAGAGTGACTTTTTAGTCTAAAATCTAAAATCTAAAATCTAAAATCTAAAATCAACAGCCTAAACTCTATTGTAATCTGCTCTCCAATGTACGATTGCTTTTTTGATGGCATCTCCGCTGAGGTTGTTTTTTAGGGCATCTTCAAGCAAAGGAAGGATTTCGTCGTCTGGTGCAAATCGCAGGGCAAATATCTGATCGTCTGTTAGTTTGTGTTCAAACTCTTCCAGACGTTTTCCTGTTAAGGTAAAATAGCGGTAACGAAGTTCCAGACGTACAATTCGGTTTTGTAAAGTAAGCGCATAATGCTGGCGAAGCATATAAGCTAGAAAAAATAAAAACACAAATACGACGCTGATAAAAGACCATATAAGGCACTCATTTGTAGTAAAAGCGAAGTATAAACTAAACGCCAAAAACAGCGTTAAAACAGGATAATACACAAAATGGTGCGGTGTGTAAAATCGTATATGGTTGTAATAGGTTTGAATTTTCATAATTAGGTGATTTGAAAACGTGTATAAAAAAACAAAGCTACCCTAAAAATTTAGAATAGCTTTTTTCTCAAAAATAAACTAACATAACCAATGTTCTCTTTATAATCTAAACTTTTTACAGTTTGTCTTAGTAATATCTAATTTAAAAAAGCCTTCCTTCATCATCAATCCGTATAAATCCTGGCTTTGATTTCTTGATTGTAAAATTATAGTATACTGCGAAATTTCGTGTTATATTTTAAAGTTCAAAAGTTATATTATTTCAATATTTGTATTTTTTACAGTCATGAATTTATCAATTGATCTGGCTCCTCACTTTAAAATTATAATGAATTGATAATCTTCCATTCCTCTAATTTGGACTGAAATGACCTGCCGGCGTTTGCGGGACTCGTGGATGGAAGTGTGATAAGTGTATAACTTTTTTGAAGATGAACATACTTTTTAAAAAACGCCGCCGCTTTTTGTCCATTAAATAATATGGTTTTTATTTTCGGATGCTGTTTTAAAAAAGTTTCAAAGTCATTGGCGATTTCATTTTTTATAGCACTGTCCAGACTTCCTATTCTGTCACAGTATTGCAGCACATCCCATAAGGCGATTTTGTTTTTAAGTAAAAGTGCTTTTTTGGTTTCGTAATCGGCTGAGGGATTTTCATTAAAAATAGTAAACATAAACTTCCAGAAATTGTTCTGGCTGTGTCCGTAATACTGGTTTAATTCTAATGATTTAGTTCCGGGCATTGTGCCTAAAATCAATATGTTAGAATCCGGAGAACTTATAGGAGAGAAAGAGTAGCTTTTCATTTATTGAATTAACAAATAGTTTGTTTGAGTTAAAATTATCATCGATAAGTAATTATAAAACAATTGCAGAAAATTATATAACAATTTTGCTTTACGATTAAGCGAACTTTGAATCTGCTTTTTAAACGTAATAATGCTGGTTTAAAAATCTCATTTAAAATTACAGAATTTAAATCGAAACAAAATGAAAATAGTTACTATACATACAGAGAAAATTCAAAACATATTTGAAGAATTGAATACAAACTTCGGCGGGAAAGTAACTTTTGACGTTGATGAATATACACTGGAAGTAAATAACAGCTTTGCAAAAGGGGCAATAAGCGGTGCTTCTTTTAATGATAATATCTCATACGTTCAATTTGATATGACTTTTTCAGCCGATTTAAAATTGAATGTTATTAACGGAATATCATCTCCTATATATTTTGCTTATTGTTCTAAAGGAAATTTATCTCACAGTTTTGGGATTTCCGGCGAAGAGCGAAAACTAAAAACATTTCAAACTGCTATTGTGACTTCAAAATTAAATCAGGATAATGTTTTATATTTTGAAAAAGACAAAAAAACAAAATTTACTTTAATAATTGTAGGTACGCAGCCGGAACCAAGCCACTCAAGTTCTTTAAACCAAATGGTGAGAGAAACATTTTTTCAGGAAAACCCGGAGGAAGAATTCTTTTATGCCGGCTCTTATAATTTAAAAATTGGTGAAAAAATAGAACAATTAAACGCCGTAACCCAAACCGGAATTGTTAGAAATTTATTGAAAGAAGGAATTTTGAGAATTATCCTGGCAATGGAAATTCAACAGCATACAGATGACTTAAATTCATTTGCTAAAGAAACAAATTGCTTGAATTTAAGAGAAATGGAAGAAATAAAAGAGCTGTCGGAAGTTATAAAAGCAAATCCTGAAGAGCCTTTTACCATTAAATCATTAAGTAAAAAATCAGGTCTTTCTCCAAACAAACTTCAGGAAGGTTTTAAAATGATCCATAACAGAACCGTAAACGATTATATCACGCATATGCGTGTTTTAAAAGCCGAAATTTTAATTAGAACTTCTGATTTGAATATTTCTGAGATCGTGTACTGTATTGGTTTTACAAGCAGAAGTTATTTTTCTAAAATCTTTAAACAAAAATTCAACTGCAGTCCAAAAGAGTATAAGTTCAATTTAAATCCGCTGGCTATTACAGCTTGATTTGAGCTGTTGAGGTTCTAAAAAACACTAAGCTTTTTTAGCTGCTTAGAATCGTATTCATTTAGCAGATTTAAAAAAAATTAATGTCGTTAGCTATTAAGCAAGATATATATAAAAGTTACTAAGGTTCTGAGTCGCTGAGGCTCTTAATAAAATTAGAGGCTCCAAACTTAGAATCTTAGTTTCTTTCAAAATTCATTTAAGTCTTAAAAAAATTAATGTCGTTAGCTTTAAGCAAGATATATACTAAAATAAAGTACAAAGGTTCAAAGAAATATAGTGCAAAGTTTAGACTTTGTTATATGTGGCTTTTGAACCTTTTTTTGAAGTTTCAAAGTCTAAAGGCTGCAAAGCAATAAAGCTTTTATGTAAGCAAAAGTCTAAAAATATTTGTACCCAGCAACTTTGAACCTGAAAAAAAATCTTCGCCAAAAGATTTTTTTTATACATTTGCATAACTAGCTATATAATTAATTATAATATGGAATTTTTTGATAAAGTGGGCAAAGCGGCACTGGGAAGTCGTTTGCGTTTAATGACTAAAGTTATTACAGACGATGCTTCTAAGATTTATGAATTGTACGGAGCAGATTTTGTTCCAAAGTGGTTTCCTGTGTTTTATACTCTTTCTGAAGAAAAGGAGCTGACAATTACAGAGATAGCAAATGAAATTGGACATTCGCAGCCGTCGGTAAGTAAAATTATTCAGGAGATGATTGGTGCGGGACTGGTTCAGGAAAGTTTAAACACAGATGATAAACGAAAAAACAATGTTGTTTTAACCGAAAAAGGTCTTTCGCTTGCAAAGAATATACAGCAGCAGTTAAAAGATATTGATGTGGCAATTGATGATTTAATTTCGGAGTCGAAACACAATCTTTGGGCCGCGCTTGAGGAATGGGAATTTTTATTGCAGCAAAAATCAATGTTTAAACGTGTAAGCGATCAGAAGAAACTTCGCGAAAGCAAAAACGTTCAAATTGTAGAATACGCGCCTCAATATAAAGAAGCTTTTAAAGCGTTGAATAAAGAGTGGATTTCAACTTATTTTGAAATGGAAGAAGCCGATTATAAAGCGCTGGACAATCCGGAGGAATATATCCTGAATAAAGGCGGTAAAATTTTGGTGGCTTTATACGAGGATGAGCCTGTTGGGGTTTGTGCCCTTATTAAAATGAACAACCCCGATTATGATTTTGAGATGGCTAAAATGGCCGTTTCACCAAAAGCACAGGGTAAAAATATAGGCTGGTTATTAGGCCGGGCTATCGTTGCTGCAGCCAAAGAGATGGGAGCAAAAAAGATATACCTGGAAAGCAATACCATCTTAAAACCCGCCATCTTTATACTATAAATTAGGTTTTGAGAAAGTCTTTGGCTTAGAAACACCTTATAAAAGATGTAATATTCAGATGGAGTTGGTTCTTTAGGGAGAGTTGCTAAGGTACTAAGGTTCTAAGATGCTAAGTTTTTTTTCTCAGTAACTTAGAACCTTAGCATCTTAGCATCTTAGAACCTTTTTTCTCAACGTCCAAACCTGTAATACTCTAAATCCTGATTCTTTTTATTATTTAAAGAATCTACGATTGAATTCATTCCGATGACACTGAAAGTGATTCCGTTTCCGCCGAAGCCCAGAACGTAATGTTCATTTTTTTTCGGATTTGGTTTCCCGAAATAGGGAAGGCCATCTTTGGTTTCGCCAAAAGTTCCAGCCCAGGAATAATCCAGTTTAAAGTTTATATCAGGAAATCTTCTTCTAAATTGCCTCATTAATGAAGCTTCTTTCTTCGGAATTAATTTATCTCTTTTTTTAGCATCTTTAAATTCTTCGTCGCCGCCGCCCATAATGATTCGGTTATCAGAAGTGGCACGGTAATAATAATAAGGAGAAGAAGTATCCCAGATAATGGCATTTTTTAAGATCGCCGGTAATTCGGGTACACTTTCAGAAGCCAGTGCATAAGTGCTTTTTAAATCCACTATTTTTTCTTCAATCGTTTCTGTGCTTTCATAACCGCTGCAATGTATCACATGATCTGCCGTGATGGTGCATTTATTTTCGGTATGTGCAACGCATTTTCCTTTTTGGGTTTGAATCGAAGTTATGTTTGTTCTGTCAAAAATCTGCATACCGTTTTGATAACAGTAATACAATATATCACTCGCCAGTTTAAACGGATCCATAACGGCAGCCGTTTTAGATTCGATTGCTGCAATGGCATTCAATCCCATTTTTTCGAGTTCGTATTTGTTCAGCCAGGTAACGTCAAAATCATTTTGTTTTCGGGCTTTAAATTCATTTTTTAAAAACGGAATATCTTTTTTATAAGAGGTAAAATAAATACTTTTTTTAAATTCAAATCCGCAGTCGCTTTCTACTGTATCAATTATATTTCGCAGATCGAAGATGGCTTTTTTGCCATTTCTATAACTTTCTACGGCACATTTTTCGCCCCGAAGTTTTATTAATTCATGCAGCGGTACATCAATTTCATATTGAAGCAGAGCAGTACTCGCCGCGGTGCTTCCGTTGCATACGTCGCGGCGGTCTGCCAGTACGATTTTTTTCCCCTGAGTAATTAATTTATAAGCGATTAAAGCGCCAGTTATTCCGCCTCCAATAATTAAAATTTCAGTTTTAATATCGGCGTCAATAGAGGGATAGCTGGTATTCATGGCATTTTTTAAAGGCCAGAAAGTTTCTGTTGAACGTAATTTCATTTTTTATCTGTATTTCGTGCAGCACGATGCTTGGTTCTGTTTTTATCTTTAAATTCATGTTGCGAATGCGCCTCAGCAATTGAGTGAGAAGTTCTTATGCTTTCGTCTTTTTTCGCGAGTTCACCTAAATGATGGTAGTATTTTTGAATGATAATCATTTCTTCTTCGGTCATATTTTCAATATCGACTAAACTATTGCTTGAGCGTTCATTTGAAGCCACCAGTTCATTTAGTTTTAATTGAATTGCCAGCGAATCTTTGTTTTGTGCTTTTTGGATTAAAAAAACCATTAAAAAAGTAATAATTGTGGTTCCGGTATTAATAACCAGCTGCCAGGTTTCAGAGTAATCGAAAATAGGCCCCGAAACTGCCCATGCGATTACAATTATAAAAGCTCCTATAAATGCAGTAGTGCTTCCTGCTGCCTTAGAAACTTTTGAAGCAAATTTTTCAAATGCACTTCCTCCGTTTTGTTTTTTCTTTTTCATCGCATTATCAATTATGTTTTCTTCTTGCTTACTTTTTCTTTTTTAATGACTTTATTATTTTTCTCATCATAAACAGCTCCCATAATTTTTTGACCTGTTTTGCTGAATATTTTAATTTTTGGATCGTTGTGTGTTCCTGTAATTACAATTGGAAAACCAATAATTCCGCCTGGAGGAAGCCCTAAACGCATACGGAGGTCAAGAAGCCCGTCAAAACTGGTAGTTCCTTTAATGGTGGGTTTAAAACTGGCCACACTAAAAGTAAAAGGTTCAATATGAATTAAATTATTATCAATATTCGACTTGATTTCGATTCCTTCCATTTTAGGATCGTCTAAACCTTTTTGTCCGGTTTGCGAACTGACTCCTTCAAATAATTTAAGACCTTTGACTTTTACATCACGAAGATTTATTATTCCGTCTCCTTCAAGAGATTCATAAATTGGTCCCATATTTCCGTTTAAATCACCTTTTATTTTATAATCAACAGAAATAATCCCCTCTGCTTTTTCGGCAGCCGTAACCATATCGTGAAACATCGGAATTTCTTTATAGGCACGTTGTACACTAAAATCTTTGGCTCTAAAATGAGCATCGAAATGGGCTGTAGTTGGTGATTCGTCTTTGTACGATGCATCGATGCCTAAAATACAGTCGATGATATTAAAAGTGGTATTTTCTAAATAAAATCCGCCTTTTGCAATTCCAACTTTTCCCGAAAGTTTGTTTAGGTTCAGGCCGTTATATTCTACTTTATCAGCATTTGCGGTAAGCGAAACATTTAAATTTTTAGGAATCATAACTACACCGCTCATTTTTGGATGATCTTCTTTTGCATATTCGACCTCCAGTTTTTGGTCTTTGTTTTCGCCTTTTTCAAGCGCCATAAATTCATCTACATTAATCAGTTTTGATTTCATGCTGAAGTTACCGCTGAGAGTACCGTGCGATTCCAGAAAATAATTAATGGTATTTAAAAGATATCCGTTTATATCAAAATCAGATTTTCCGTAAGAAGCATAGAATTTTTCAAACCACATTTTTTCGTTTTGAAAACGGAAATTTCCCTGTTTGATAAAAAAGGCTTTCGGAAATAATTCGGATGTAGTTTTGATATTTTTCAGCAGAATTGTACCGCGGTTATCCAGTTTATCGTATTGTCCGGTTGTGGCGTAACTTTGTTTTCCCTTGAGAGACAAATCGGCTTTTGCATAACCCGTTACATCTAAACCTTTTCTTGAAAACACCTGATAGATTCTGCCAACATTCAATTCACCTTTAATTTTGGCATTGTAAGCCAGATCATTAAAGTCTGATAAAGTCATGTTTACATACATCGGATTTCCTTCAAAAACAAAAGAGGCAGGTGCAACAGCTACAATTAAATCCTGAAAAGTTCCGGCTTTGTTAAGCACGTTGGCAACAAAAGTAATATCAGTAATCGGGTTAGGGTAGGAGTCGGTTTTCAGCCAGCCGTTTCTAAGCGAAATACCGCCAATAGTTTTTGGAAATAGTTTTTTTGAAGTACTGAAAAGCCCTCGTGCCTGAATATCGGTTTTTAAAAGACCTTTTAATTCTAAAGTATTTAAACCAATTGCGGCATCGACAACAGCAAGGTCCAAAGCACCTTTTACACTTGCATTGATTTTCATTTCACTTAGTCCTTTGCTATGCAGATAAGCGTTGAAATAATCTTTTTCGCCTACTTTAAATCGCAGGGTTCTAAGGTTTACCAATAATTGTTCTGTATCGAGTGAAGGCAGTATGGCATTCAAATCCATTTGAAAATCAGTTAATGGTACGGGGGCATTTTGATAATTTACCGCACCGTCTTTTACCTTTAAGTTGAAAGCTAAATTGGGTTTTTGTTTTTTGGCCGCATTATAATCTCCTTTGAAAGAAAGGACCAGATCGCTTTTTCCTGAAATTTCGGTTTCATCCAGCCAGGTTAAATATTCCGGCGGCATCACCGATAATAAATCTTTTACGGTTGTATTTTGAGAAGCGGCTTTGATATTAATTTTATACCCATCTCTTAAAATGGTAAATAAACCTGTAAAGGTCAAAGGAAGTTTATTGATTTTTAATTCGTTTTTTTGAAGAATAAACGAAAGCGCGTGTGTATTGATTCGGGTAATTAAATCGGCACGGACAGCTTTTTTTCTAAGATAAGCCGTTCTGTTGTAGTAAAAATCTAAAGTGTCAATTTGAGCATCAGTATTCAAATCAAAAATATCATCGCTCAGATTTCCTTTTCCAATATAGTTAAAACCTTTGGCATCGACTAAAATCTTAGCCGAACGGTCATTGTATTTTACATGGCAGTTTTTTAAATCAATTCGTTCCAGTTTTATTGCAGTTCCTTCTTCTGGTGCATTTGGATCTTCTTTTTCATCTTTTCGGTCTTCGGGTGCAACATAAATATTGTAATTGGCCTGTCCTTTTTCGTTGACCATTACATTTATGAGTGCATTAGAAACATATAATTTGTTGATTTTAACTTCACTGTCAAAAATCAATCTTTTTAAATTAATTCCAAATGCAACCTGATCCGCTTTTAGTAAGGTATCATTTCCAAAAGGAGCAGAACCTGTCATAGACAAATCGTCAAGCGAAACGGTCAGGGAAGGAAAGTGTGTAAAAAACGAAAGTCTGGATTTCGAAAAATCCAGTTTGGTATCTAAACGTTCGTTTGCAATTTTTTTAACTTCTGTGGCAACTTTTCCGGGAAATAGCAACGGAATTAAAAAAAGTAACAGCAGTATTCCTGCTATTACGATTCCCGCCCATTTGAGTATTTTAAGGCTTATATTTTTGTATGAAGTTTTCATGGCTTAGAGTTTTTAATTATTTCTTCTCAGGCTCTTTTTTGGCTTCTTCCTGTTTTTGTTTTTCTTCTTTAGCTTTTTCTTCTTTGGCCTTGGCTTCTTTTTCTTCTTTAGCTTTTTCCTGCTTTTCTTTCTCTTCTTTAGCCTTGGCTTCTTTTTCTTTAGCCGCTTTTTCCTGTTTCTCTTCTTTTTTCTCTTTTATCTCTTCCTGCTTTTTTTCTTTTTCTTTCTCTTTTTTCTTGAAATAGCCTCTAAAAAGGAAATTGCTTTTTGCAGCTTCCATGTTATCACTAAAACCTTTTGTGCCCGTTTCCAGATTAGAAAGCGTATTGGACACGCTGTTTGCCATTTTATCATCGCGGACTAATCTTGCCAGAGCACCGTTTCCGTTATTCATGCTGTGACTGAAAATCGCCAGCTCTTCGGAAATAACTCCAACATTGTCAACACTTTTCTTTACGCTTTTCATGATGTCATTCATTTCAATTCCGTTAATAGAAGCGATAGCACCATTGTCTTCGATAACTTTTGTCGATTTTACGCCGGGAGTAATAGTCAGTACTTTATCGCCCATTAATCCGTCAGAACCAATGCTGGCTCGCGCATCTGTTTTTATGAATTCACGAACTTCATCTTTTATAACCATTGATACCACGACTGAAGAATCGTTAATTAACCTGATTTCTTCGACCGTACCAATGTTGATACCTGAAAAGCGGACGTTGTTTCCTACTTCTAAACCGCTGACCGTTTTAAATTTTGATGTTATATGGAATGTTGAACCAAATAGGTTTTTTTGTTTTCCAATAAAATAAATGGCCATTATAAAAAGCAACAGCCCAACTGTTACAAACATTCCTAATTTCCAAGTATATCCAGATTGCTTCTCCATGATTTCTAATATTTTATTTTGCTTTATTCAAAAAATGAGCGTACCCATTCGTCTTCGTCTTTTTCTAATTCTTCGTAAGTTCCTTCGGCGTGAATTTCACCGTCTTTTAAAACCATTATTCTGTCTGCCGTCATTTTGGCGCAGGCCATGTCGTGCGTAATGATGATCGATGAGGTTTTTTGTTTGTGTTTAATATCCAGAATTAATTCGCTGATTTCTCTCGAAGTAATGGTATCTAATCCTGTCGTTGGTTCATCGTATAAAATGATTTCGGGTTTTAAGATCAATGTTCTGGCCAGGCCGATTCTTTTTCTCATTCCTCCTGATAATTCTGCAGGCATCTTATCAATTGCATCTCCAAGTCCAACACTTTCAAGAGCTTCTATCACTTCGTTTTCAACTTCATCTTCGTTTAAATCTCTTTTGTGGGCACGCAGCGTAAAAGCCAGATTTTCTCTCACTGACATAGAATCGTATAAGGCACCGCTTTGAAATAAAAAACCAATTTTTACTCTGACCTCATTTAATTCACTTTTGGATAAATCCAGCAGGTTTTGGCCAAAAACATTAATTTCTCCTTTGTCCGGCTCGATTAACCCCACAATACATTTTATCGTTACCGATTTTCCGGAACCGGAACGTCCTAAAATCACTAAATCTTCTCCTTTATTCACCGTAAGATTTACCCCTTTTAAAACTTCATTGTCTTTACCAAAAGTTTTATGCAGGTTCTTAATCTCAATAATTGGAACTTGTTTTTTATCTTTTGATTTTGGGTCGGTATTTTTATCTTCTTTAATCATCTTAATAAATTAAATCAGTTAGTTGAACTGCGATCATATCAATAATAAATATGCTTAAAGAGGCTGTAACTACGGCTGAGTTCGCAGCGCGTCCTACGCTTTCTGTTCCGTTTGCGGCATTAAAACCTTTATAACATCCAATCATTCCAATAAAAAATCCAAAGAAGAACGTTTTTACCGTAGCCGGAATCAGATCTGAAAATTCTAATGACTGAATAATCTGGGTTAAATAGCGGTAAAAATTAACATCGCCATGAATGTTTATTCCGGCATAACCGCCTATAATGCCTATTGCATCTGCAAAAATAACTAGTATAGGCACCATTAAAGTACAGGCTAATATTCTGGTTACCACTAGATAATTATATGGATTAATGGCCGAAACTTCCATGGCATCTATCTGCTCGGTTACTTTCATAGAACCTAGTTCGGCACCAATTCCTGACGAAATTTTTCCGGCACAAATTAAGGCTGTAATTACAGGAGCAATCTCTCTGATTAAAGAAAGTGCAACCATTCCCGGAAGCCAGCTTTCGGCTCCAAATTTGACCAGAGTAGGACGTGATTGAAGTGTAAGCACTAAGCCCATAATAAAACCGGTAATAGCTACCAGCGGCAATGATTTATAACCGATGATATAACATTGTTTCAAAAATTCTTTGGCCTCATAAGGAGGAATGAAAACCTCCTTAAAAAACCTTTTGGCAAACAAGGTTGCATCTCCAATTTGTGCGAATGTATTTTTTAAGATGAGAATCAAAATGTTTTGTTTTTAAGTTAGGTGTAATTTGAAAATCAATTATTTAACAGTTTTTTCCACTTTTTAAATTATAGATGAAAGTTACCTCAATACTTGTTAAAATATTTTACACAACTTTTTTCCTGGCTTATATAATTATCATTAAAGCACAATATTTATAATAAATTGACGTTGCAGTTTCTGTAAACAAAAAATCCCTTTCATTAAGAAAGGGATTTTCCGGGTTTAATAGAATTTTGGTCAGTCTATTGCGTTTTAAAAAATTGAATTTTTATAAGTTGATCGCGACACCGGTTCTGGATTTCATTAAGGGAATAACTTTAGATTCTGACATCGAAAATTTCTCCATTAATAATCTCGCTGTTAAATAACATACAGTTGATTCTGCTCCTTGATTTAAGTTTACGTTTTCTTTTTCAAGACCGTCATAACCACCGCCGCTTACCGGATTGTACATAATTTGATTTAAATGATTTTTGCCTAAAAACCAGTTAAATGCCGCTTTCATTTTCTTTTTGTATTCAGGTGTTTTAAAAGCATCATAAAACGCATTTAAAGTCTGAATGGTATAAGTAACATCAATTGGCTGTTCTCCATATTCCTGAGGTTCAGAACCTTTGTGGTACCAGCTTTGATTTGAAATAGCTTTGAAGTTGCCGTCTATAAACGTTTTTGACATTAGGAAATCTAAAGAGTCCAGCGCTACTTTTTTGTAAACGGCCTTATTTGTAATTAGATAAGCATACAGCATTGATTCCGGCAGAACGCCATTTCCGTATGTTAAATAATTTTCAAACCACTGCCAGTCTTCAGAAGCTGTTTCTTCATAGTTTGCCAGTAATTTTGCATTCAGTTTATTGATGATCGCCGCCACATATAAATTTGGAATGGCGTTGTGATATAAGTATAAACCTTTTGTAGCAAAACCAATAGAACGAGGCGATTGAATATTTTCAGCCCATTTTAATGAGTTCAGAAAAACTTTTGCAGCTTTCTTCGAAATATTCTCCGGCAGGATATCCGCATTTGAAACTACAGTTCCTAAGGCCCAGATAGCTCTTGCGTTAGAATCTTCTAGATTAACTTCGGCATTTTGCTCAACGTGCTCGCGATTTTCCTGATCTACATAATTGATAAAATCCCCTTTTGGTTTCTGGCATCTTTCGATAAAATCCAGATAAATTAAAATATAAGGAAGATCATCCTTGTCTTTTGTTAGTTTGTAATGCATGCAAAATGCAATCAAAGCTCGTGCATTATCATCAAGAGTATATCCGGAATCCAAATCGGGAACGGAGATTTTACTAAACTGGATAATACCAAGATCTGTAGTTAATTTTTTGATATGTCTTAATTGAATATCCGGATAACTGTATTTAATATCAGCCGGATTTTCAATTAGTTTTTTATAAGTATTCATGTGTGTTAATCCGGCGTTTTCCCAAGATGAAGCTCTCATTTTGGTAAAAGCCTGAATTCCCATTTCATGTCTTAAATTTTCATCGGCAATTAATTTTAAAGTTGCTTCTGCAAATTGATCTACATTTCCAATATCAACTAAAACACCGCAGTCTTCAGTTAAAACTTCTCTTGTATGCGGAATTTTAGAGGCAACCATTGGACAGGCACAGCTCATTGCATAAGCAAAAGTGCCGCTTACCGCCTGATTTGGATCTTTTGAAGTAAACAAATAAATATCTGTGGCTTTTAAATATTCTAAAAGTTCTTCGGTATCTAAATATTGATTGATAAAACGAACATTCTGGCGTAAACCTAGTTCATCTACCATTGCTTCCAGTTTATCACGATAAGCATCAACACCGTCTTTAATTAAATTCGGATGCGTTTTGCCAATAATCATATAAAGTACATCTGGTTCTTTTTCTACAACTTTTGCCAAGGCTTGCAAACCTGTTTCGATATTTTTTCCTTCACCTAAAAGCCCGAAAGTTGATAAAACAATTTTATTTTTAATATCGAATTTTGCTTTGGCCTGTTCCGGAGTTTCATAAATTACAATATGGGTTCCGTGTGGTACGCATGTAATTATTTCTTCATTGATATCGTAGTCTTTAATCAAAATTTCTTTTGACTGGTTTGTCATTACAAAAACAGAATTGCTGTAGCTTAAAAGTAACTTTACAAAAGTTTTCAGTTCATTATTCGGGTTTGGAATAACGCTGTGAAAAGTATAGGTTACCGGTTTTTTTACTGCATTTAAAAAATCTAATAAATGATCTCCGTAGTTTCCGCCAAATAAACCAAATTCATGTTGAATATGAACTAATTTTACATTTTTATCTTTGTTAATTTCTTCGGCAACTTTTGCATATTCTGCTCTGTCTTTTGTATTTAATGTAAAGGCTTGTGTTGGATTTGCTTTTGGTTCGTTGACCAGTTCGCAGATTTCACAAGTTATCGATTTGCCAAAAACATCGGTAATTCCTTTTATTGTATCCTGAGTATAAGTTGCGATTCCACATTGTGTTGGCGGAAATGTAGAAAGAAAAACAATTTTCGATTTATTTGATATCGTCTTCATGGGAGTTCTGTTTTAGTTCGTTTAATAAGTCGTTAAGGTTCAGAGAGGCCGCCGCAATCTTGTCATCGGCAGCACCGTAATAAATATATAATTGGTCGTCAAAAATGGCTGTTCCTGTAGGGAAAACAACATAATTTACATAACCGTGTCTTTCATAATATTCTGATGGCGTAATAATAGGTTTTGTTAATCGTCCTATTACTTTACCAGGATCATTAAGATCTAATAAAGCGGCGCAGGCGTGATAAACAAGACCTTTTTCGCGTTTTTCGGCGGCGTGATAAATTAACAGCCATCCATCTTTAGTTTCAATTGGAGGAGCACCCGGACCAATATGACTGGTTTCGTGATCGTATTTTGGCTCCATGATAATATGATCGGGCAGGTTTTTTAGATAGTCTTTCCAAAAATCTGCTGTGAGATCTTTTTTCTTATCAAAAGAAACAATTTGTATTGAAGGAAATAATCTGTGTAAAGCCACAAATTTTCCGTTTATTTTTTTAGGAAAAAGAACCACGTTTTTGTCCCATACAAATAAATTATCTTTTATAGTTTCGCTTAAAGGATAATTTCTTTCTGTATTAAAAGCTAATATTCTGGCAATACTTGGATTTTGTAAATGCTTGCGGATCAAATTGGTAAATTCATTTAAAATAAATTTTGGAGTTATTATTCCTTTCTTTTTAAATGAAACCAGATCTTTTGATACAGCAAGTGCTCCACAGGCATTTAAACCGTCGTATGTTACATAAGTCATATAATAAGTATCGTCAATTTTTGTAATTCTCGGATCTTCGACACCATGTATTTCATAAATATATTCGGGTAAAAAAACAGGTTCTGTTCGGCGTTCTACTAAGGTAGTCGGGCCTTCGAACCGGCAGTAGCCTATGGTTGAAAAGTTCCCTTTTTTTGCCGCTCTGTAAAACATATGAACGTTATTTCCATCTTGAAATACAGCTGGATTTAAAACACCTAATTCTTCGAAAGGTCTGTCTGTTTTTTCTAAGATAACACCTAGTTTTACTGCTAAGGTGTCTTGTGTTTTAACCAATTCCATATCTCATTTTTAATTTTGATTAAAATTACCTTGAGAACACAGCGGGAATTGACTCAATCAATCAAAAAATTAACTCAAAAACATTTACATGGGAATTGTATAAAGTTAAAATTGAAATTCTAAAAAAGGCAGATAAAATTATGATTTGTAGTTAATTGCGATAAAAAATTATAGCATTTGAGTTAATGATTTTTGTAAGTAAAGAGGAACTTTGAGAAACAAACAAATCAGGCTCATTTAGAGTCACATTTTATAACTTAAATTTTTATTATTATGTTACGATGGACAGTCACATTTATAATTTTGGCTATAGTAGCCGGAATTTTTGGTTTTGGAGGAATTGCCGCCGGAGCCGCCAGTATCGCAAAAATCTTATTCTTTATATTCTTAGTTCTATTTATTATTTCATTAATAAGCGGAAGATCGAGAGTTTAGATTTTATTGTTAAATCAAAAAAAGCGAAGTTGACTTATATAGGGTTGATTTCGCTTTTTTTTTGTTTCAGGTTTCAAGTTTCAGGTTGTTAGTGTCTGGTGTAAAACTTCTTTGTTATATATGCTATGGGAAGACCAATGCAGAAAATTAAAATCAGAACAGAAAGCAATAAAGGAAAATCAAAATGTTTTTGCGGCAGTTTTGGAAAAACAATTGGCAGCACAATGAGGTTCATTACAATCCAAACAAACATGCCGTATAAAACTCCCGAAAGTAAAAGGCTGTTCCGCAGAAAAGGAAAATATGGATATATTTTAAAGTAAATATAGGCGAAAACAAAGGCAATAAAATAATGCAGCAGTAAACCATAAAAGGCCATTTGAGATCCGCTGGTATAGGCTTCTTGTTTAAAAATGCCGCTGGCAATAGACTGCAGAATTTTTACTGCGGTTGTCTGATGTAGTATAACGGCATAAATTATAATAGCAGCCAGTATATCTAAAGTACCCGATAATAAACCAGAATACAAGATGGTTCTAGATTTAGATCTCATTGCTTTATAGTTTGGTTATATACTGAAATATATTATTCAATTGATGCGTATGTCTCTGTGTATGGACTAAGGCAAAATCAATCCATTCGTACATAGTAAATTTATCAAAACCTGGAACCTGATAATCCAGACAGGTTAAGGTTAAATCGTACTTTTGAGCACAATCTAATAGCTCAGATTCGATTTTGAGCAGCTCGATATTTAAGGCATTTTTATTGTATTCTTTTTTCTCGGGTTTAAGAAAAACAGGTGCATCCATTTTTATAGAGAAGTTTAAAAAAAGGCCTTCAATATCTTTAATCTTCTCATCGGGTTTTCGGCTGGTTTTTTCTGTTTTTCCGGCAAACAATTCCGGAAATCCCGAGCATGCCAGAATAATATGCTGTGCAGTTTGTCCTGCTGTCCAGCTTCCTTGATAGGGAATGATGTTTAATTCGCTTTCGGAAAATTTTGAAAGTACATCATTTACCTTTTTGAATGTCTCAACAATATCTTTTTGAACTTCTGTTTTCATATTATTGATTTAGATTGATTATAGTACAGAGGTTATCCACCAGACATTGCCAAACGGGTCTGTCACGCCGCAGGTTCTCCCGTAATCTTTGTCGCTTAATGCCATTAACGAAACGGCTCCGTTTTCTAATGCTTTTTTATAGGTTTCATCTGCATTGGGAACATATACAAACAAGTGTGAGGTTTGCTTTGCCCAATCTGTAATTTCATCAGTAATCATGATGGTGCTGCCGTTTAAGGTAACTTCGGCATGCATAATAGTACCATCTTCACGCACGGATTTTGTATTGGTTTCGGATGCGCCAAATACATTTTTTGTAAAATCAATGAATTTCGAGGCTCCTTTTAAAATCAAGTAAGGCATTATGGTTTGATGTTCTGCTGGAATATTCATTTTTTGATATTTTAAAAATTAGGATTCTAAAATTACGATTTTTATTTTAATATTTTGTAAATCAGTAAATTAAGATTTTACAAAAGCACTTCGCACTGAAAACCATATGAATTTAGAAGTTCGATTATTTTAGGGTTGGAGATGGAAGAGGCATGAACCCGAAGGATTTTATCGCAATCTTCGAGATCAAAATTGACAATACTATTTGGGAAATGTTCAAGAAGTTTCCCAACAATCATGATAGATTGTTCGACTTCCTGAACATTTGTTTTGAAAACTTCTATCATCGTTAGGGCATTTTACAAAGCAATATTTTTATATCGCTCTATTTTGTGATAATAGATATAAGAGATTGCCAGGATCACTAAAAAGATTAAAGGAAAGAAACTTTGAAAATTCATTCCGTCAACTGCAAAATGGCTGATTGAAGCAAATATAAAATCGAAACCAAATCCGGCATACGCCCATTCTTTTACATTTTTAGGAATAGATGGAATGACTAATACCAAAACACCCAAGATTTTGAAAACGACCAGTGCATTTCCAAAATATTCCGGATAACCTAAATGTCT
This sequence comes from Flavobacterium johnsoniae, assembly GCF_001879205.1. GTDB lineage: Bacteria > Bacteroidota > Bacteroidia > Flavobacteriales > Flavobacteriaceae > Flavobacterium > Flavobacterium johnsoniae_A. The sequence goes on along the minus strand of NZ_MLFK01000011.1, from coordinate 93,170 downwards.
GATTCCTTCTTTGGCCAATTCAGTTTGGGAAGTCAAAGCCGGCATAACGCCCTCGAAAAGGAAAATAATAGTAGTTGTAATCCAAAAAATAATTTTTGCTTTTTTCATGTGGTTTATTTTTAAATAGTTATTAGTTAATGTATTACAAATGTACTATTCTTATTTTCTCATGAAATAGGTATTTACGACTATTTTAGGGGCATTTGGGACAAGTTCAGTTTGTTGTTTGTTGTTGGTTGCTTGTTGTTGGTTGTTGGTTGTTGGTTGTTGGTTGTTGGTTTGGAACTTAATATACAGTTTGTCATCCCTCGTTCCTCGGGATGGCAGGATTGCGTTGAATGCTTCGACTACGCTCAGCATGAAATGAAATAGGAAAAATTGGAATTTTGAATTTAAGCCAAAACATAGTTCTTTATCAAAAACAAATCCTCAAAACCTAATCGGGTATAAATACCTTTTCCTAAATCAGAGGCTTGTAACTGCGCATATTCACAGCCGGCATCAATAGCTTCGTTCACTGCAAATTTCATAATTTCCTCAGCGAAACCTTGTTTTCGCATTTCTGGAATTATACCAACACCATGAATTCCCATTATCTTTTCGGTTTGAAAAAGAGTAAGAGTTCCTAGTGGTTTTTCGTTTAAGTGAACCAAATAAAATTTTACATTTTGGTAATTAGAGACGAGTGTTTCTTTGCTGATTACATAATTAAAAGATAATGGATAAATATCAGACCAGGTTTCTGCATCCTCTTCATCTAAAACTCTTTTAAAATTCAAATTATTCTCAAGAGTGAATTTTTTCTCCAGTTTTAAAGCCATTGCCACAAGTTGATTTCGAATAGTAAATCTGTTTTTTTCGAAAATTTCATTTGAATTGCTTCCAAAAATATCCCAATACGGAACAACTAAGCCTGGATTTTTTTCGATCGTTTCCAGAATCTGCGGAAGGTTTTCTTCGTTAATATCTTCTCGAAACCATAGACGGTTTGGCCACCCGGAATTTCTGATCTGAGAGAATTCTAAAAAACCATTTTGGTGATAAGAAAGGAGAGGAGTGGCCACGGTTTTCCAAAGAGTGGTAAGATTGTCAATATTGTTTTTTATAAGGTTTGTATGGTTCATTTTAATAACAAGTTTGAATTATAGCACAAAGATAAATCTGGTCTTTTAGAAAAGCCTTTACATATGTTGATTTACAAATCTTTTTCAAGACTTTTTCTGATTCGGCTTAACTGTGTTGGTGTAATACCTAGATGCGATGCAATATGCAATAACGGAACTCTTTCTGCAATACTTGGATGTTTTTCTAAAAGACTGACATATCTTTCGGTTGCGTTCTGCATAACCAATGCGATTTCCCTTTGTTCTTTATCAATAATCCAGTTTTTTTCTAAGTGAGCAATATAAAAGTTCTTAAGATCATCGTTTTCATTAATTAACGAAATGTATCTTTTATAATTAAGATTGATGATAATGCTGTCTTCTAATGCTTCAATTGTAAAATTAGAAGGCGATTCCAGCATCAGTGAAACTTTAGAACCTGCAAAATAATTTTCAAGAAAAAGATTTTTGTTATAGAAATTTCCCTGCTGGTCTGTGATAAAAGCTCTTAAAACACCTTTTACAATAAAATGAAGATTTTTAGCAATTTCTCCGTTTTGCAATAACGTTTCACTTTTTTTAAGGGTTTGAAATGCTGCAATACTCTCAATCAATTTCCATGAATTTTCAGAAATAGGATAGTAGCTTTCGATGGTTTGTTTTAATTGATGGAGGTGTTTCTGTTGGTTAGAAATCATTATGTAATTTTTAAGCTTACCAAAAATAGCGAAATTTTGAGTCAGATTTATTATTCTGAGGAATGAAGCAAACTCATTGGCTGCATCAGTAATGCTGGTGTGGTTACTTCGTTCCTCGCAATTACATAAAATGAGATAAAAAGAACTCTCGCAGATTTTGCAGATTTTTTTTTGAGTCGTACTAAATTATCTTCATAAATCTGCTTACATATTTTCTGCGTGAAACAAACCTTTGCGGCTCAGCGAAAAATATCTGCTTTATCTGCAAGATCTGCGAGAGCTAAAAAAAAACTTAGCGAACCCTGCGTAAACCCTTGCGCTCTTTGCGGTTAAACTAAAAAACGCCATGAAACCCAAAGGTCTCACAGCGTTTTCATCTCAAAAAATAAATAATTAACGGGTAATGTAACAGGTATTATTTCCAGCCTCCGCCAAGAGCGCGGTACAAATCTGTGTTGGCTGTAAGTTGTTGTCTTTTTATATCGGCAAGCTCTAGTTCACTTTGTAATAAATTGGCCTGAGCTGTTAAAACTTCAAGATATTCTGCCATACCATTTTTGAATAATAGATTAGCATTTTTAATAGCCTGTTGTAATGTTTTAACTTTTTCTTTTAGGAAAATTTCCTGCTGCTGTAATTTCTCTACTTTAACCAAAGCATCCGAAACTTCGCTAACGGCAACCAAAACAGATTGTCTAAAACTTAAAACAGCTTTTTCTCTTTCTGCAACAGCTATATTATATTGCGTTCTTACTCTTTTGTTGTTTAAAAGTGGCTGTGTTAAACCTCCGGCAACAGTTCCGAATAAAGAAGCCGGAATGTTAAACCAATTGCTGGTTTCAAAAGAGTTTACACCGCCTTGAGCTGTAATTCTCAATGCCGGATATAAATCAGCTTTTGTGATTCCTACGTTTGCGTTTGCCGCTTTAAGAGCCAGTTCGGCACTTTTTACATCAGGTCTTCTGCTAACTAATGAAGACGGAACTCCGATTGCGGTATTGTGTTTTACTTCAATCGCACTTAAACGAATTGACCTTTCTTTTGAATTTGGGAAAGAACCCGTTAAAACGCTCAAAGCATTTTCCTGAATAGCAATGTTTTGTTCTAATAACGGAATCAATTGCGCTGAGTTTAATTTCTGCGCTTCTGATTGCTGAATTGCTAAAGTTGTTACCTGACCTGCATCGTATTTTAATTTGATAATATTGGTTGTACTATCGTTTAATTTTAGATTTTGTCTGGCAATATCCAATTGCGCATCCAGCATTAATAGATTGTAATATCCTCTTGAAACATTAGCTACGATATTAGTCTGCAAAGCTTTTTTTACTTCTTCAGACTGAAGATATCCTGCATAAGCACCTTTTTTCTGGTTTCTGATTTTTCCCCAGATATCGGCTTCCCAAGAAAGTGAAGCCCCGGCAGAATAATCATCAATATGTTTGGCACCAATTGCCTGGTTTAGGTTCAATCCTGTAAAACTATTATCAGACGGATTGCTTGTGCTCGCATTTACAAATAAATTAACCTGAGGTACATTTCCCCATTTTGATTGTGTAAAACGGTATTGCGCAATTTCGATGTTTTTTTCGGCAATCTGCAAATCGTTGTTTCGGGCAACGGCGCTGTCGATTAGTTTGATAATATCTTTTTCTGTAAAGAAATTTTTCCACTCCACATCGGCAATACTGGTTGTATCACTCGAAACCGATGCATTCCTGAAATTCTCAGGAAATGCATCTTTTGGAGTTTCAATATCCTTCGAAACTTTACAGGATATCAAGGTCGTGATCAGAATGGCGAAGGTCACGATTTTGGTTATATGATTTTTCATTGTTTTTTTATTAGATTTTTCTATCCGTTGGGTGTAATTTTTAAACACATAGGAACATAGTTTTTAGGAGACTTTAAAAGGCGTTTCACTAGTTTAAATGCACATAGTTTAGTTATGTGTAGAAACTGGTTTCTTTTGTATTCTCTTTTTAGACAATCCCGAAGCTTCGGGACTATGTCTCTACGTGTTTAATTTTTTTTTCTATTTTTCACCTAAAGGGTTAAATTTCTGTACAAGTATCTTTTCTGTTTTCAAGATCTTTTGAGATTCTGTACGATATATAAGCGATGCCGATTATAATGGCTACCAAAGCTGTTGTTATATAGTTTTCCATTTATTATTTTTCTTCGTTATGAATTACGGCAACTGGTTTTCCAGAAACCTTTTCTTGTAAATGCTGGAAGATGATGAATAAAACCGGAATGATAAACAAACCTAGAATTACTCCTGAAATCATCCCTCCGGCAGCACCAATACTAATAGAGTGGTTACCCTGAGCTGATGGCCCTTTTGCGCTCATCATTGGCACTAAACCAACAATAAAGGCAAGAGACGTCATGATAATTGGTCGTAAACGTAATTTTGCAGCATCGATTGAAGCTCTTATTAACGCTTGTCCCGATTTTCTTTTCTGCGAAGCAAACTCTACAATCAGGATGGCATTTTTGGCAAGAAGTCCAATCAGCATGACCAATGCAACTTGCACGTAAATATTGTTTTCAATTCCTGTTAAACCAATAGCTACGAATACTCCAAAAATACCTGCAGGGATTGATAAGATTACCGCCAAAGGCAAAATGTAACTTTCGTACTGTGCAGCAAGTAAGAAATAAATGAATATCAAACACAGTAAGAATATAGTTGCAGACTGCCCTCCGGAAGAAATCTCCTCACGAGTCTGACCCGAGAATTCGAACCCGTAACCTGCAGGTAATTGTTGTGCTGCTACTTCTTCAATTGCTTTAATGGCATCTCCGGAACTAAATCCTGGTTTCGGAATCGCATTAATAGAAATTGAGTTAAATAAATTGTATCGTGAAGCGGTTTCTGAACCATAAATACGAGTTAGTTTTACTAAAGTATTTATTGGCACCATTTCGCCTGTTTTGTTTTTTACAAAAACCCTGTCAATTGAGGTTGGATCAGCTCTGTCAGCAATATCAGCCTGAACTACAACACGGTAATATTTACCAAATCTGTTGAAATCTGAAGCCTGTGCGCTACCAAAATAAGCCTGCATGGTTTGTAAAATGTCTTTTACATTAACACCCAATTGATTTGCTTTCTCGTCGTTGATATCCAATTGTAATTGAGGATAATCTGCTTTGAAACTTGTAAAGGCAACTGCAATTTCAGGACGTTTCATTAATTCGCCGATAAAGTTTTGAGAAATACCACTGAATTTATCCAGTTTTCCTCCCGTTTTATCTTGAAGTACTAAATCTAAAGCCTCAACGTTACTAAATCCTGGAACAGTTGGGAAACTGAATACGAAGAAGCTTCCGCCAGATATAGCACCCAGTTTACCACGAACCTGATTCATGATTTCGTCAATATTTTTTAATTCTCCACGGTCCTCATTTGGTTTAAGCAATACGAAAACTACTGCTGAAGACGGGCTTGTAGAGTTAGTCAATAAGTTGAAACCAGAAATTGCGGTTACAAATCGTGAAGCATCTAAACCTCTTAAAGTATTTTCAGCTTCAGTCATTACTTTTTGAGTTCCGTCTAATGATGTTCCAGATGGCGTGTTTACTGCAATTGCAATAAATCCTTGATCTTCTGTTGGAATAAATCCTGCAGGAGTTGTTTTTACCATCACAACAGTTGCTATTGTAATTAAAGCCAATCCGCCTAAACTCAGCCATTTTCTTCTGATTAAGAATTTCAATCCGCCTACGTAACGGTTTGTCAGCGATTCAAAACTGCTGTTGAAAGCGGTAAAGAATTTTTCTTTAAATCCTTTTTTCTCGTAAGGCGCCCCGTGATCGTGTGCTCCGTGATTATCTTTTAAGAATAATGCTGCAAGCGCCGGACTCAATGTTAAGGCGTTAACAGCCGAAATTACAATTGCAATTGCCATCGTAAAGGCAAACTGACGATAGAAAACTCCCGTAGAGCCTTCCATAAAACCAACCGGCAGGAAAACAGCAGCCATTACCAGCGTAATCGAGATAATAGCACCCGTTATTTCGTGCATTGCTTCATGGGTTGCGATTTTTGGAGACAAGCGTTTATGCTCCATTTTCGCATGCACGGCTTCGACAACTACAATAGCATCATCTACCACAATACCAATCGCCAGAATTAATGCGAAAAGTGTTAAAAGGTTGATCGAAAATCCGAATAACTGCATGAAGAAGAACGTTCCTAAAATTGCTACAGGTACAGCAATAGCCGGGATTAATGTTGATCTAAAATCTTGCAAGAAGATAAATACCACAATAAATACAAGTATAAAAGCTTCCAGTAATGTATGCTCCACCTGCTCGATAGACTGGTCAAGAGATACTTTTGTACTATAAAATATATTGTGTTTTATACCTTTTGGAAAATCTTTAGAAGCCTTTTCCATCATTTTGTTAATGGCAATCTGAATATCATTAGAGTTAGATCCAGCTAACTGAATAACCCCGATTACAATTCCTTTTTTACCATTTAAACGTGTTAAACTGTTATAAGAGTAAGCACCAAGTTCAACTCTCGCTACATCTTTTAAGCGAAGTACTGAGCCATCTGCATTAGAACGTATAGCAATATTTTCATAATCTTCAGGTTTGGTTAATTTCCCTTTGTATTTAATAACGTATTCAAAAACTTCTTTGCTTCGTTCTCCAAATTTTCCGGGAGCTGCTTCCAAACTTTTGTCCTGAATAGCCGCCATAACTTCATTTGGCGTCACTTTGTAAGTTGACATTTGTGTTGGGTTTAACCAAACACGCATCGAATAATCTTTTACACCACCAAAAATACTGGCAGAACCTACACCCGGAATACGTTTTAGTTCCGGAATAATATTAATCTGTGCATAGTTGGCCACAAAGGTTTGGTCGTATTTTGCTTCATCATCAGTATACATACCAATTGCCATGATGAAACTGTTTTGTTGTTTTGCAGTAATAACACCCTGCTGTACAACCTCTGCAGGAAGCTGGCTGGTTGCCTGCGCTACTCTGTTCTGTACGTTTACCGCAGCCTGGTCAGCATCTGTACCCAGTTTAAAGAAAACTGTAATGGCTAAAGTACCGTCGTTACTGGCTGTAGAGCTCATGTAAGTCATGTTTTCTACACCATTTATAGATTCTTCCAGAGAAGGTGCCACAGAACGTAAAACCGTTTCTGCGTTTGCTCCAGGATATACCGCTGTTACCAAAACCGATGGAGGCGCAATATCAGGAAACTGTTGTAAAGGCAGTTTAGTTAAACCCAATACCCCCAGAATCACCAATAAAATGGAAATTACGGTTGCCAGTACAGGTCTTTGTATAAATATTTTGAACATTTTCTTTTAGAATTATTTTTTATTAGTTACTTGGGCAACTTTTGTTGATTTTTCCGGCTGAATCGCTTGTCCATCCTGAAGTTTGTCAATACCGCTTAACACGATTTGATCACCCGTTTTTACACCTTCTTTTATTAAATAATTGGTACCGCTTTTACCTACAACCGTGATAGGCATTTTGGTTACTTTATTGTCTTTACCTACAGTGAAAACAAATACTTTATCCTGCATTTCTATTGTAGCTGACTGCGGAACCAAAATAGCATCGTCGTGATTTAAACCTAAACGGATTCTACCTGTGTTTCCAGAACGAAGCGTTCCGTTTGCATTTGGAAAAGTCGCTCTAAGTGTAATCGCACCTGTAGTTTTATCAAACTGACCGTCGACCATATCGATTTTTCCAGTTTTTGGATAATCAGTGTTGTCAGCCAAAATCAAATTAACAGGAGGTAATTTTTTGATTTTATCGCCTAAAGAATTTCCAGCGTATTTTGATTTAAAGTTGATGAAATCTGTTTCGCTCAAAGAGAAATAAGCAAAAACTTCATGAACATCAGAAAGAGTTGTTAAAGGCTCAACATCAGAAGCAGAAACTAAACTTCCTTGTTTTTTAGGCAGTCTTCCTATGTAACCGCTTACTGGAGCTGTCACATTAGTATATCCTAAATTAATTTTAGCAGAACCTACCATAGCTTTTGCCTGTTCAATATTTGCTGCTGCAATTTTTTGAGAAGCTTTAGCTGTTTTTAGCTGATAATCAGAAACTACTTTGTTTTGAACTAAAGGCGTCAATTTATCAACTTCCAAATTTGCATTAATCAAAGCCGCTTCTGCAGCGTGAAGACTTGCCAAAGCATTGTTTAACTGCTCACGAAATGGACGCTCGTTTATTTTGAATAAAGTTTGTCCTTTACTTACATAAGCACCTTCGTCAACAAAAATTCGGTCAAGGTTACCGCTTACCTGCGGGCGAATTTCAACATCAACGGTTCCTTGTATAGCAGCAGGATATTCAGCGTCAGTTGTTGTATTTGCACTTGTGATAGCCAATACAGGTAAAACCGGTGGAGGCGGAGCAGTAGGTGCCTGATTTTTATCGGCACAGCTGCTTAATACTAGGGCCAGAATAAAACTGGTTATAATTACATTTTTCATTTTATTGGTTTTAATTGGTTGAACATTTTCTCGTTTAAAGATTTTAGGTATTCTGGCATTCTCGGGATTCATATCTAATTAAATTAAATTATCTAACGTTGTTAAGTAAATGTGCGCAAATTTTCATACAGTAAGTCCTCTTCAGTTCTTTTCTAAATCAGTATTAAATTATCTAACGATGTTAAGTAAAGGAGTAAAAAAACTCGATTTTACCTTTATTAAATTTTCTAACAGTGTTAAGTTAAGGTTATAAAAAAAAGGATTTTATGTTATCCAGATTAAATTATTTTACACTGTTAAGTAAAAATTGAAAAAAAATCTACTGTATTGATTTGATGATACCACCAATGGCATCCTTCAAAATTTGAGCATTTATAGTTTCTAAAATATCACTTTTGTTAATGATGTTTATGGCGATTAAACCATGAATAACAGAAAAGAAAGTAAAATATTTTTGTTTAATGATATCTTCACTAGGATTGCTGTCTTTCATTACTTCAGCAATAACACCGGTGAACAATTTATAAGGTGCTTCCTGAGCCGAACATCGCTGTGCGCAGCAGGTCATTTGAACACCAAACATCAGTTGGTACATTTCAGTATTAGTAAAAGCGAAGTCCCAGTAAGTCATCCACATGGCTTCTAACTGATCTTCAGGTTTTTCAAATTTGTCTATAGCAATTTGCAATTCTTTAGTCAGCTTGATAAAACCTTTGCCTGTCAGTTCTTCTAATATTGCTTCTTTATTCGAAAAGTATTCATAAATAATAGGAGCAGTATATTCGATTCTGTCGGCAATTTTACGCATACTCAAACCATTCCAGCCTTCTTCTTTTACGATATCATAAGCAGCGCCAAGGATGTTGTTCCTTGTCTCTTCTTTTTGTCTTAAAATTCGATCTTTGCTAGCCATTATATTCGAGTATTAAATTGTTTAACACTGTTAGGCAAATGTATGGCGGTTTTTCTAATTATGAAATATTTTTATCATAATATTTTCTTATCGAATCATAGAGAGTACTAAAATACTAGTAAAATAAGGTATTTCAAAAGTTTTTTTGGTTTTGAAAATTTTCATTTTAAACAAAATTCGAATCAAATTGACATGATTTTAAAGTTTTTTAATTTTGAAAAAAGTCTAATTTCTCACTGAAGAATAAAATTTCAACCAAAATTTTGGCAATTGTTAAAATAAACAAGAGAAATAAGAGCGATGATTATCGATTATTTCATTCCTCGAACGTTCATTTCTATTGTATAAACACTTTTGCCAGCAGTAATAAATAAGGTTTTAAATTTTTTTCCTCCAAAACAAACATTAGCTGTCCAAGGTTCGGGAACATCAATATGAGATATTTTTTCTCCTTGTGGATTGAATATGGTAACTCCTTTTCCGCATAAGTAAATATTTCCCGACTCGTCTATTGTCATTCCATCTGAACCTGAGTCAGCAAAAAGCTTTTTTTTACCTAAAGAACCATTACTTTCGATCTTATAAGAGTACGTTTTATTTCCCGCTATATCCGTAACGTATAAGGTTTTTCCATCCGAAGTTCCAATAATGCCATTTGGTTTCACAAGATCATTCTCAACATTGATAATTTTGGATTTATCCGGAGATAAATAGTAAACGCATTCTTTCTCTATTTGTTTGGAGGTATGGGTCCAGTAATCCCTTTGGTAAAAAGGGTCTGTAAAATAGATACCACCTTTTGGGTCAACCCAAAGATCATTAGGACCATTCAGCCTTTTTCCTTCGAAGTTGTTTATTAATACAGTATAATTTTTGTTTTTGTCTATTTTCCAAAGTTCATTTTTTTCATCGGCGCAAGCCAAAAGATTGCCTTTGTGATCAAAATACAAACCGTTAGCTCTTCCTGCATTTTCCATAAAAACAGAAAGTTCACCATTAACCGACCATTTCATAATTCTATTATTAGGCTGATCAGTAAAATAAATATTTCCTTTTTTATCCGAAGCAGGTCCTTCTGTAAAACTGAATTGATTTGATATTTGTGTGAGAACTGCGCCTTTTGCTATTATGGAATGGCTTTTTTCTTTTGATGTCTGAGCGTATATAAAATTTGTAAAAGTTAAAGTAATAAGAAATAAAAAGTATGATTTTATTTTAAGTTGGAATGGATTCATCATAAATAGGTTTAAAAGTTGCTTTTGAAGCATTTTCAAAAGTAATTTTTATTTTTGATATTCAAATTTCTCGTAGTTGAAGATTTTTTGGAGAATATGATTTTAAAGATAAAAATTAGATTTTTATTTTAATCTCAATTTATCAAAAGCATTTTTTCGTAACATTACAATAAAAAAATGAAAACGCTAACCATCCTAAAAACTACAATTACTGTTTTATTTTTCCAGCAAAGCTTTTGTCAGGAAACCAAAAAGGAAACGGAACAACCGCAATACACTATCGAAAACTGTGTCAATCATTTCGAATTAGATAAAGCCGTAAAAACTAAAGCAGGTTATCAATATTGGTTTGGAGATAAAAACTTCACTCAGGAAAACACACTCAAAATGAGTATTGTTGAACCTGGAAAATCAACTCACGCACCGCATCATCACGTGGAGGAAGAATTTTTCTACATCCTCGACGGCACAGCCGAATTTTACCTCGACGGAAAAACCAAAACTGCCGGACCAAACACCAGTTTTTACTGTCCTTCCAATATGGAACACGGAATTAAAAATGTGGGAAATACTGATTTGAAGTATCTGGTTATTAAGAAGGATTTGAGATAGTCAAACTGATGGCACTTATGCTGTGCAAAGTTTCCCGACTTGAACAGCCGGGGACTTAACGACAGCGAATAAACGAAATAAATCGCAAACGGAACGCTGCAATTTATTACTTCAAAATCACAACTTCTTCTGGTACGATAAACAATAAAGTACACCCCGTTCTTGAAAATACAGAATGCGTGCTTCCCGGCGGCATATACAAGTAGTCGCCTGCTTTTAGTTCGTCTTTTCCAGAGCGCACTTCGCCTTCGAGAACGAAAATTTGTTCTCCTGCGGGATGAATGTGATTCGGATAGGAAGCGCCGGCTTCAAATTTTAATAAGAAAGAAGATGGTCTTTTTGCCTCTTCGTCATAACATAAAATTTTGCCTAAAATACCGTCTGTATTTATCCCTTCTTCAATTAGAGGTTTCCAATTAAGTTCGCTTGTTTTTGTGATTTGTTTTTCCATTTTTATTGATTTTTAATTAGTTATTTTTGCTGTTTTTAGAAAGAATCTGGTCTAAACTCCATTTGTATTCGGGAATTGTATACAAAAGAAAAGAAGCCATAGAAAATGTAAATACCGAATAGTCTAAAGGATCTTTTAATCCGAAAGAGTAGGTCATGGCAAGTGCAAATGCAAATGTTAGAATTGAAGCGCCAATTGCGGCTGATTTGGTTTGATAGCCAGTTAAAAGGAGTGAGGCTAAAGTTGCTTCCAATATTGTGGCAGTTATGGCAATGAATGGAATAACTCTTTTCGGGAGAAATGAATTTACTTTTTCGGTATAAGTTAAAAAACTTTCCCAACCCGAAGAGTACTCTCCCCATAATCCCAACCTGCTTAAAACGGCGGATAAAAAACCTGCTCCAAGTGCAATCCGTAAAAACAAAGCGGCATAATCCTGATCTCTTTTCATAAACTATTTTATTAGTAATTAATCAGATACAAAGATCAGGCAGTGGTTCTCTTTAAAGAATAGACAATCTTGGAAAAAGCATGTAATTAAGTTTTTGTCTGCTTTTTTTAACACAGAGAAACATAGATTTTGTTTTCTTTAAAAAAGGCGTTTCACTTGTTTAAGTAAACATATCTGTGTGTTGAGAACTAGTTTCTCTTTTTACATTCTTTTAAAATGTATTAAAGCCTGTTTACAAATTATCAACCGTTTTTTCTTTAAAGAACTTTGGAGAGGTATTGGTATGCTTTTTAAAGAAGTTGGAAAAATAAAAAGGATCATTAAAACCCAAAGCATAAGCGACTTCTTTTACTGATAATTTTTCATAAGTAAACAATCTTTTTGCTTCAGAAATAATCAATCCAAAAATGATATTTTGAGCAGTTTTATTGCAATGCAGTTTAGAAAGTTCGTTGAGTTTGGTTTCGGTTGTTCCAATTAAATTAGCAGCTTCCGTTACCGAAAGATTCTTTTCGAAGTTTTGTATTACGGTTTCCAGAAACTGCAGGAACAAAGCATCGGGTTTGTAGATTTCATCTCCGCGGTTAATTTTGGTTCTGTTAATTTCGATTAAAATCAATTCGATCCGGCTGTGAATGGAAATTAAATATTGATATGGTTTTTCGTGTATTTCTTTTCCAATTTCTTCTAATTCCTTAATAACGATTTGGGGATTATCCACTTTAATCATTTCATTCATTGCAAAATGGCAGAACAATCCGTTATGGAAAATAAGTTCCATGTCGTTGTCATCTTTGCAGAAGAAAGCATAAGTAAATTCGAGAACAAATCCTGCAGCATTTTGTATGTTTTTAAAGTAATGAATTTGCCCGGATGTAATCGTTAGAACACAGTTTTCGGTTAATATAAATTCATTTTCATCAACAGAAACTGTCGTTTCACCCGATGTGCAAAATACAAGTACATATTTTAAAACACGTCGCGGATTTTGTAAATCTGCTGCTTCACTAAATGTTTTTATATCAATCATTTGTTTTGGATTTAAACACAAAGTTCGCAAAGTTTTTAATTGCTTTGTTTCCTTTGCAAAAAAAAAAACTTGCTATTGATAATTATCGAAAATTGCTTTAAACGAAAAACACCTCTAAACAAAAAATGTCTAAAGGTGCTTTTCTCCAATTTATATATGTAAAATTAAGATTCTGTATTGCTCAAATCTTTTTTGCGGTATACCAGATAAAATACCTGCGGTAAAACCGTTAGTGATAAAATCATACACGTTATTAATCCGCCTACGATCATGATGGCTAAAGGTTTTTGGACTTCAGATCCCATTCCTGTAGACAGTGCTGCAGGTAGTAAACCTAAAGATCCCATAAGTGCAATCATTACAATAGGGCGAATTCTGCTGTGGATTCCGTGTGAAATGGCATCTTTTAAATGCATTCCGGCTCTCATATTTTCCCTAATCATGCCAATGAGGACAATACTATCGATGGCGCTTACTCCAAAGAGAATAATAAATCCAATTCCGGCTGATATTCCGAATACGGTTCCGGTTACCCAAAGTGACAGGAATCCGCCAATAAAAGCATAGGGCATGGCGCTTACAGCTACTAAGGTATCTTTAAAATTACCGAAATTAAAATACAACAGACATAAGATAAGCACTAAAACAACAGGAACAATCATAGCTAATTGTTTCGAGGCTCTTTCTTTACTTTCAAATTCTCCTGCCCATTTCATTATATTTTCTTTTGGAAGTTTTACTTCTGCAGCTACTTTTTTCTGAGCTTCATCAATTGTACTTCCAAGATCTCGTCCTTCAATACTAAATCCTACGGCAATATAACGGCTGTTTCCTTCGCGATAAATGAATGTTGGACCCGTTTTGTATTCGACAGTTGCAATTTCTTTTAACGGTACTTTTTTTCCATTCAGGGTTGGAATCAGAATGCCTTCAATTTTTTCTTTTGAGTCACGATATTCTTTTTCGAAACGAAGCGTGATATCAAAAATCTTTTCGTCGTCGTAAAACTTAGTAGCCGCTTGTCCGCCGATAGTCATTCGGATAACAGCTTGCGCATCGGCAGTCGTAATTGCGTAACGTGCCATTTTTTCGTCATGAAGCTGAATTCTCAATTCGGGTAAACCAATGTTTTTATAGACATTAATATCTTCAATTCCTTTTACATCTTTGATCGATTTGGCAACTTTTGCCGCCATTTCTTCCAGTTGAAAAAGATCATTTCCGAATATTTTAATCACCAGCGGACTTTTTACCCCGGCAACATATTCTTCGACGTTATCCTGAATTGGCTGGCTGAAACCGAATCCGATTCCGGGATAGACATCGAGTTGTTTTTTGATCTCGGCAATCAGTTCTTCTTTGCTAATGTTTCGTTTCCATTCGTCCTGATGTTTGAGTTCGATATGAAATTCAATATTAAAAAAACCGGTTGGGTCTGTTCCGTCATTTGGTCTTCCGGTTTGGGTCAGTACAAATTTTACTTCTTCAAACTTCCTTATTTTAGCTTTCATTTCTTTGGTCAATCTTACCGATTCATCCAGATTGATGCTGTTTGGCAGCGTGGCCCTGACATAAATGGCACCTTCATTCAGCTTCGGAATAAATTCAGATCCGTAAAAAGCAAACTTGGTACAGCAGATTGCTAATAAAGCTAAGAATGCATATATAGTTGCTTTACGATGTTTGGTGCTCCATCTAAATAATTTATAAAGGTTTTCTCTAAAGAAGCGCGAAATCATATTTTCTTTCTCGACAATATTTTTAGTCAACATTACTTTGCACATTGCCGGAACGTAAGTAAGGGATAAAATCAATGATCCTAACAGCGCATAACTTAATGTAAAGGCGAGGGGAGAGAACATTTTTCCTTCTACTTTGGTGAAAGAGAAAATAGGCAGTAAGGCCACAATTAAAATGATTAAGGCGAAGAAAATATAAGTGGCGACACTGCCCACACTTTTCTTGATCAGTCCCATTTTACTCATGTTGTTAAAGCGTTCCATTCCTACTTTATGCGCTTTCTTTTCGAGCGACACAAAGACCTGTTCGACAATAACTAATGTTCCTTCGAGCAGTAATCCAAAATCAAGGGCTCCCATCGAAATTAAATTGGCCGGTAATCCCTGAATTCGAAGCATTACAATGGCAAACAAAAACGAAAGCGGAATTACAGAAGCCACAATCAAAGATGTTCTCCAGTTGTAAAGAAAAATAAATACGATTAATGATACCAGTAAAATACCTTCAACAAGATTTTTGGTAACGGTTTTTACGGTTGTATTGACCAATTCGGTACGGTCTATAAAGGGAATTATTTTTACATTATCGGGTAAAACTCTTTCGTTAAGTTCAACAAGACGATCTTTAAGTCTTTTGATAACTTCTCCCGGATTTTCACCGCGCAGCATTACCACAATTCCTTCTACAACATCATCCTGATCGTCCAGTCCAACTTGTCCTAATCTTGGTTTTGCGGAGATCGAAACTTCGGCTACGTGTTTTACCAATATGGGCGATGATCCTTTGGTTTCAATCAAAATATTGCCAATATCTTCGACTTTATTAATTAATCCAACACCGCGTACTACATAAGCCTGATCGCCGCGCTGAATAACATCGCCTCCAACATTGATATTGCTTTTAGAAACGGCTTCGTATACATCTAAAGCCGAAAGGTTGTAATTTTCAAGCTGCGTCGGATTGATTTTGATTTCGAACATTTTTTCTTCACCGCCAAAACTTACCACATCGGCAACACCGGGAACAGCGATTAATTCTCTTTCGATTACCCAGTCCTGAATGGCTTTGATTTCTTTAATCGGTAAATCACTTTTAATAACATATCTGAATATCTCACCCGTTGCTCCGGATGGCGGTTCGATATCTACATCGGCACCTTCAGGAAGATCCAGTCCGTTAAGACGGTTAGAGGCATATTGCTGTGCGTAAAAATCCTCAACATCATCATCAAATAACACGGTAACCACCGATAATCCGAAAAGCGAAATCGAACGTACTTCGGCTTTTTTAGGAATGGTGTTCATTTGTTTAGAAATAGGAAGTGTGATGAATTTTTCTACTTCTTCGGCACTTCTTCCCGGCCATTGTGTAATGATTCTTGCCCTTGTATTGGTTACATCGGGAAAGGCTTCAATAGGCGTATGGATATAGCTTACTATACCGGCGACTAGTAATATAGCTGTCAGGAAAAAAACGATGAGGGAGTTTTTTAGCGAGAAAGCAACTAAACCTTGTACAAATTTTTTCATGTCTTGTATTGTGTTTATCCGTTTTAGGGATAATTAGTTTTTTAATCTTTCGTGAATCAAAAGCTGATTTTGGGTAATCACCATTTCACCTTCTTTAACTCCTTTATCAAAATAAACCCAGTTGTTGTTTTTGATTACCGGATTAATTTCTCGGGTTTCGATAGTGCAGTCGTTTTTATAGACTAAAATATGATCGCGATTGTTGTCAAAAATGACGGCTTTTGCGGGAACAGCCGCTAACATATCACCGCCCAGGCTTTTATCAATAATGATGTCTGCTGTCATTCCGGGTTTTAGTTTCAGGTTTTTGTTTTCCATTACAATTCGGGCTTTCAAAACGTGTTCATCGGCATCAAAAACTTTAGCAAGCATTTTTATTTTTCCTTTAAAAATTTCTCCCGGATAGGCTGGTGTTGTAACATCAACGGGCATATTTTCGCTTACATTTTTTAAATTGCTCGTATATACATTCACCAGAACCCAGATTTCTTTTAAGTCAGAAATTGTAAAAAGCGGATCGCTGGAATCTGTAATCTGCATTCCCGGACTAATATTTTTGTCTACAATATAACCTTCTGTAGGCGCTTTTATTAAAAAAACCGATCTTTCGCTGCTGGCGCTGAACATGGCCAGATTTGCTCTTACATTTTCCAGTGAAGATTTTAAAACATCGAGTTCGCTTTGTGCCTGCATCAAGTCTTTTTGTGAAGCAATTCCATCTTCAAACATCGATTTAACCGATTGTAAATTACGTTGTGCCACCGCAATTTGCGATTGAAACGATTTACTTTCAGACTGCATGCTGTTTAATTCGGTACTTTTGATCTCGGCTAAAACCTGTCCTTTTTTTACATAATCGCCCAGCGAAAAGGTAGTTTTGGTTATAATTCCTTCAACAAGACTGTTAAACTGAACAACGTGATCGCCGTTATATGTAATATTTCCCGTTAAGTTTATAGATTCGCTCACGGCACGTTTTTGCACCGGCTCAATTGTAATTTTTTCTTTTAAGTTTTTATCGATGCAAAACTTTTCGTCTTTAGTCTCTTTTATTTCTTCTTTTTTGCCGCATCCGTAAACGAGCATTAACCCAAGCATTGGGAGTAAAATAAATTTCTTCATTAGGTTTGTTTTTATTTTGAGATTATCAGTACCGTATTCAATTGTTTTAATTGACTTCTTCTCCTGTTATGTAGCGCAGTTCTTCGAGGTTTTTATTCAGGTCTTTTTTAGAATTAAGCAGGATCGATTTGTTGTCTAAATAAGCATCGACAAAATCCAGATATTCGAGCATGCTGGTATTTTTCTGCATGAAGTTTTTACGGTAAGCTTCTAAAAGTTTATCCAGGTCTCCTTCATAATCTGCCTCAACACTTTCATACAATTTTTTGGTTGCCAGTAAATCTTCATACGATTGCAATACCTCAGATTGTATGCTGATGGTTTTTTCATCTGCCAATAATTTCCCCTGATCAATGGCCAGTTTAGCGGCTTTGATATTTCCCTGATTTCTATTAAAAAATGGTAGATCAAGAGAGAAACCAACCCCCACGAAATCATTCATTAAACTCGCTCCGCGGTCATAACTTACGCCAAGTGTAACATCAGGCGTTCGCATGGCTTTTTCGTATTTGTACTTGTTGTCGTTATATTCATTTCCGAGTTTAATGACTTTCATATCAGGTCGGTTTTCTACGGCCGAAGCCATCAGATTTCCTAAGTTGATGCTTTCTATATTTTTACTATCGGGAACGAAACCTTCATCGGTAAGTTTGATAAAGTTTGCAGCAGGTAAATTCATTAAAACTTTAAGCTCTTTCTGCAAAGCATTGTTTTCCTTTTGCAAATCACTTATTTCTTTTAAGAATTGAAGTTCAGCAGCTTTTAATCGAATATATTCTCCTTTCCCTACATTACCCTGTTTTACCTGATTTCCGTAAGCTTTAAGTAAAGTCTGCATAGCAGAAAGCTGTTTTTGATAAATTGCCTGCTGCGCCTGATTGTACTGCAGTTCGGTAAGATTACCTCTGAATTCGATTTTTAGATTGCGCAGAAAAGTTTTGAAATATTCTTTGGCAATATCAACTCCCACTTTTTCCATGGCAATTAACTTTTTACGTTTTCCGGCTGTTTGAATCAGCTGTTCTAATTCGGCCGTAACTTGCGAAGTTTTACCAAAATTTCCCCATAATGGAGGAAGTTCCTGGGCCGTTGCATTGTTCCAAAGGTTGATTTCGCCGATAGTAAGCGTAGGATTGGGCCATAATTTTGCCTGAATAACCTGTGCATCGGCCATGTCGATATTCAGTTTTTCAGAAATAAGAGAAATATTCTTATCCAGAAACAAAGCCTCGGCCTGAGTTCTGGAAAGTACAATAGTATCGTTTATTGCACTAAGCTGCGCCGCACCTTTGTGCGATACAATAACGAGCAGGGTTAAAAGTATACGTTTCAAATTAAGTTGTTTTTAATATACCGCAAAGTTATCTGCGGTATATTAGCCCTTAATTTGATGTGTGTTATAAGACGGTTAGAGCAGCATTAGAAAACGATTAGAGTGGCGGAAACAGTAAGGTTACCGTGGTTCCTTCGTCTTTTTTGGATGTAATGCTAAAATCAATATTGTTTTGCTTGAAGATGATATTGGCCAGAGAAAGACCCACGCCGCTGCCTTTTATATCTTTTACATTTTTACCTCTGTAAAAGGTTTGTTTTATGAAAGTTAAGTCCTCTTCGCTAATGCCGCTTCCGTGGTCTTCGATTACAATTTTCAGTTGATTGTTTTGCTGAAGCAGGCTTATTTTGATAGGATTTCCGTTAGAATATTTTACGGCATTTTCTATAATATTGTACAGAGCGATTTTAATTTCGTTGCTGTTTCCTTTTATAGAAAGCAGTTTATCGTTTTCCACTTCCAGAACGATTTGTATTGGAGCATTTTTTAAATCGTAAATCTCAGGTAATTGATCGTTTATGTCCCAAACTAATTCATCGACCCTAAAAATTTCATTGAGTTCTGTATTGTTTCTCAAACCCGAAAGCATCATCAAAGTATTCATTGTATCTTCGATCTGATAGACATTTTCCAGTACTTTTTCAGACATTTCTTTGTATTCTGCACTTGATCTGTCTTTTTGTGCAAACACTTCCAGATTTCCCGAAATAGCAGTTAAAGGCGTTTTAAACTCGTGTGAAACATAATTGATAAAGTTTTTCTGGATGATAAAAGTATCCGATAAACGCTTAAATAAATTATTGTACGTTTCTACCAATTCCTGAATATCATCTTTTGTATTTGGAGAAACAATCTGACGGTCAAGAGACGAAGCCTGAATTTCGTTTACCTGATTGATAATGTTTTTTATCGGACTGTAAGCAAGATTAGAAAGTACACGGCTCACTATATAAATAGTAATTAAACCAATGATTAAAACCATAATCATGATAAGCTGCAAACGATCAGTCATGGTTTTAAATTCGACATCATTTTTTTTTACGAAAACCACAAAATCTCCCTGGTTGTCGTGATAGTAACTTCCAAAATAAAAATGATGTCTGGATTTAAAATGCAGTTTTCTGTTTTTCCGAATGTAATCCAGTCTTTCTGTATTTATATTCGAATCTACTTTTTTGTCACCATATACAATCTGGTTTTTATTGTTGTAAACACGCGTTATGATTTCAAGAGAATTTTCCCTGAATTGCTGGCCAATTATCAAATGCTGGTTTTCGGGCAGTTCATCTTTCTCGAGATAGAAAATTCCGGTGAGCAGACAAGTTTTTTGAAGTTCGTTATAAACAATCTTTTCCGAATAATTGTAGAAAGAAAAATACGTGATAACGGAAGCAATGACAAAGACAACGCTGAAAGTAAAAGACGATATTAAAGTAAATCTATTGCGTATTTTCATAACTCTTCTTTAAGCATATATCCTGTTCCTTTTATGGTATGGATAAATTTATGATTCTGCTCAATTTTGTTTCGCAGATAAGAAATATAGACATCAACAACATTCGTATTATTGTCGTAATTAATGCCCCAAACAGCATTTAGTATCTGCGTTCTCGGCATTACTTTATTTCTGTTTTCTAATAAAAATAAAAGCAGTTTGTATTCTCGTGGCGATAAATCGATGAGGTTATTGTTTTCGGTAACCTTATGCTCTTCGGGATTTATGGTTAAACTTCCTAAAGTATATAAGATTTCTACTTTGTCATAGTTAAATTTTGTTCTGCGGGTAAGAGCGTTGACTCTCGAAATTAATTCCTTAAAATGAAACGGTTTTACCAGATAATCATCGGCACCGGAATCTAATGCATTTACCTTATCATCAGTATCGCTCAAAGCGCTGAGCATTAAAACGGGCGTATGATTTTTTTTAAAACGCATTAGTTTTACAAGCTGAATGCCGTCGATTCCCGGAAGCATAATATCCATTAAAATAATATCCCAAATCTCCTGTTGGATGAGGTCTCTCGCAATCTCGCCCGTTTCGGCCAGATGCACAGTAAAGTTGTTTTCCTCTAAACCTTTTACTATAAATTCGCTGATGCGTTTATCATCTTCAATGAGTAAAACATTCATAAATGGTATAATTATAATGGTTGCTGTGATTAAAACGGAAATGTTTTAATCATCTGATAAATTGTTTTCAAAAAAAGGAATATCAAAAATAACATTTATTTTTTGAACCATACAATGTCATAGAAGTTATTGAAGTTTTTAATTGAATTGCCTTCAGCTTTAGCTGGAGGTTTGAAAGATTTGCATCCTATAGGGCTTTAGCCAAAAACACGTGTTTTTTGACTAAAGCCATTTTGTACTTGATCAAATGAATCTCCATCTAAAGATGCAGGCAATTGATTTTTTAAATTAAAATGTGTTTTTTAAATCTGTAAAAGAGAAGCCGAGCGACATAATTTATATAAGCATTTCTTTAGCTTTCATGGTATAAAATAGTAATGTAAATTGACCTGAATCTTATATAATTATAGTTTAATTTTTAATAAAAACTTGCTATTCAATTAATTAACTTTTATTAAAGAAAGGTTTAACATAGTGCGTTTTCGCTGGCTGTCTGAAATACCTAATTTTAGGTAAATCAAAATTAATAACGTTTAAATATTTAAAATTATGAAAAAGAATATCGCCATATTAGCAACAAACGGATTTGAAGAATCAGAATTAGCATCTCCAAAAGCCTATCTCGAAGAGCAAGGGTGGAACGCAGATATCGTCAGTTTGAAATCTGGAACTATTAAATCCTGGAAAGACGGAAACTGGAGCAACGAATATAATGTTGATGTCGTTTTAGATCAGGCAAATGAAGCCGATTATGATGCGTTGGTTCTTCCGGGAGGAGTTATAAATCCTGATTTATTGAGAAGAGAAGAAGCTGCAGTAAATTTTGTCCGTTCTTTTTTTGAAAGTAAAAAACCAGTAGCAGCTATTTGTCACGGACCTCAAATTTTGGTTGATGCCGATGTTTTGCAAGGTCGAAAAGTAACTTCGTTCTTCTCTGTTAAAAACGATTTGAAAAATGCCGGAGCACAATGGGAAGACTCAGAAGTTGTCGTAGACAATGGATTAGTAACCAGTCGAAACCCGAATGATTTGCCCGCTTTTAATAAAAAAATGGTGGAAGAAATTAAAGAAGGAATACATGAGCGCCAAAGAGTCTAAAAAAGAAATTTCTATTTAGATTTATCAAATTAAAAAAAGCAAGATCAATTTTGGTCTTGCTTTTTTTTATTGAATAGCCCCTAGTTTTAACTTGGAAATTAAAAGGTTCAATAGTAACAAGGCTTTAGCCAAATGCGTATTTTGGCTAAAGCCTTTTCCAGCTTTATTTATACCTCCAGCTAAAGCAGGAGGCAATTGATTCTTTTAATTAATTGAAGATAGGACTAAAATATTAAGACAAGTAAACTGCATTTTAGCCCTCGCCGTAATGCGACAACACGAAACCCTCCAAATTGGATTAACAAATTTTGAAGACAATTATTTTTGGCTCAATGAATTCGCGGAGATCTTGAATCCTTATTTGAGTGAGGAGTAAGGTTTATAAAATGGAAAAACCTCGATTTTTTGGGATCGAGGTTTTAGCTATTGTAGAGCTACCGACTATCAGGTTATTCTGTAGCCATTGAGTCTATACTTATAGCCATAGTATCAACTCCTTCTGAACTATTTTCATAGCTATTTATTTCATCATTATTAAATGCTTTATTTACTTTTTCAGAAAGAAAAACATTTCCAAATAGACCGTATCCAATACTTTTGCTCTTACCTTGCCATGTAATTTTAGTAATTGAAAATAGTATATAATTATCTCGAGTTACAGAATTCTCAATTAACTTTTCTGCCAATGAACTTCCAAACAAAATTCCTAATTTTTCCATATCAGAACCATTTTCTGATATAGAATTCTGAACAACTTGATTTATTACTGATTTTACAGCTTGTTTATGTTCTTCACTACTTGGGTTAGTTAAAACTGCAGCCAAAATGATAACAGCAAAAACTATAAGTATAATATTCGATTTTTTCATAATATTTTTATTTGGTTATCATTTTCCAGTAAAATAAGACTTCCATTTCTGGAAGTCTTAAAATAAACAATAAGCTGTTATGCATATCGAATTAACTTCCATGTTACAGCTTTGTTGTTGTAAGGAGGAAATTGATTACCCTTAGCTAAAGGTATAGTTGTTGATGGAGAAGATTGTGCTTCCCAAACTCCTGATTCAGGACATGTTTCACCGGTTTTGCCAGTCGTTCCTAATGGTAATGCCATAATTTAAATAATTAAGGGTTAATAATTAGTAAACTTAAAACCAATCATTATCTAATTATTACGGAAAACCTTCTTTTAATTATTTTTATAAGATAATTTATTTTAGTTAGATTATTTGGTGCTTTCGAGTCCAAGTGAGGTGTTCGTATTAACAAGAAGCAAACAGGGGGTAAAATTTATAAATGTAAAAATCTCGATTTTTTGGAATCGAGATTTTAGTTCTTATAGATAATTGATTGATTACTTTGCGTGCACGGATTGAAAATCCGCGCTATCGTTGTGGAGATATAACTGCGCGATCGCGTTGCAAATACGCGTTGTCAGGTTGTAAGCATTATTTATTCTAATTGTTTTTTTAAAAAATGAGTAATTTTTATGAGATTTTGGTCGTTATTGTCAAATAAATAATCAACAATCATTTCCACAATTTCATCTCTGTTTTTATTTCGGGCTCTTAATTCATTATCTAAGTATTTATAAAATATTTTCCCATTATCATCTCTTTTTATTCCATTTTCATTCTTATATTCTTCTATTAAACTTGACAAACTTTTTTGTTGAAATATAAAATCATTCAAAATTCTGAAAAGTTTTTTGTCAACATTTTCAATTAGGTGCTTTTTTAGAAATTTTTCTAAACTTTCTATAGGAAGGTAGTTTAATGGGATATTATTATTATAATTTCTTTTAGCTATATATGCATTCGCTTCGACTTTTACATCACCATCAAGAATTATCATTATTTTTGAAGTTTTACCAATTAAATTGCTATTAACAACCTCTTCTGCTAAGTCAATGACATTACTATAGCCACCGCAAGGTAAAACATGAATAAGTCTATTAGATAGTAGATTATATTTTTTTAATATTCTATTAATTATAGATTTTGCTAAGTCATCTTCAACTAAAAAAACGGAATCATATCCCGAATGATCATATAATATTCTAGTAGCATATGCTGGATAACAGGGATTTAAAATTTCAAGACTATCATCAGAATATCTTTCAAGAAAAAAAATGTTGTCAGGTTTAATACCTCCAATTAATTCAATTGAATGTGTTGAAAAATATACAGCATAGTTAAATTTGTTAGATAAGTCCTTGAGAAAATTTATTAATCTTTTTAGTGAAGATGGATGTAAGGCAAGTTCTATTTCATCTAGAAACATTAAACAAGGTTTCATTAAACTAGCTCTGTCGTTGTTTCTAATAAATATTGAATTTAAAATACTGACCATTAGATTTTCACCTGTTGACATATGAAATTGGCTAACTCTCTTTTCACCTTTCTCATAATAGAATATATCTCTGTAAAAATTAAACTTGCTATCAATATTTTTACCCTCTAAGATATATAATTTCTCATAAAAATTTTTATTATTTTGGAGAATTATTCCAAGGTTTTCTTTTATAAAATTTGGAGCTTCTGCAAGCTTCGTATTATCAATAAAATCTAATTTTTTAAGTGTTTCAAAATTTGTATTCCTAAACCTGTTTCCGAAAATTAATGAACCTTCATAAAATCCTTTAATAGACATTTTTCCTTCCGAAGATTTTTTCCAATTCGTTTTTTCTTTAAACCAAGCCCTCTTTGCTCCATTAAGTTCAAAATCAATTCTGGCATCCTCGTCTGTTTTTCCAAAATAATCATTCATCGGCATTGTGAAAAATACACTTGAAGCACAGGTCACAACTGTACTTTTTCCCGACCCATTTTGACCTGTAATTGCGTATAATCCTTTTTCAATGGGCAATGAAATAGTAAGATTCTTAATGGATTTGATTTTGTTAATAGTAATGTTTAATTTCATACGTGTTTTTTATTATGTCTTTTCGAATGTTTCCTTCTTACTTTTTCGTCAAAAATATCAATTTACAAATCTCCACAACCACGTATTTTTACCTGAAATCATTAAACAAAAAAACAGCCCCTCAAAAAAGAGGAGCTGTCCTTAGGCAAATTTTAAATTTGCATTCCTAAGAATGCGTACAGTTTTTGGTAATCTACTAAAATGAAGACTTAAACGCAGGTTATTCGTTTATGACATCGCCTTCCTTAGTTTCTTCGCTGGCAATTTTCACCAGTTTATCTTTCGGGTTTAAATCGCCGAAAATTTCGATTTTATCGTCGATTTCTCTTCCTTTTTTAATTTCAACTCTTGTAGCTTTATGGTTTAGAACTTTAACCACGTATAAACCTTCTGCAGAACTCACTACCGCCGATTTTGGAACTACATACGTGCTGTCTTTTGCGTTAAGCGGTAATAAAACTTCGGCAACCATTCCGGGAAGTAAGTTTCCTTTGGTGTTGTGAACGTCCATTTCGACTCTTTCAGAACGTAGTTTTAAATCTAATGCGCCGGACATTCTGGTGATTTTAGCTGTGAAAGTTTCCGGTAACGATTTTACATTAAAACTCATTTCGTCGCCTGGGTGTAAATATCCGGTATACAATTCCGGAACAGAAACTGCCAGACGTAATTTGCTTTGCTCCTGAATCGTTAATAAAGGCAAATCAGAGCCTTTTCCTGCTGGGCCTACAAATGTTCCTAAGTTTACATTTCTGGCCGCTACAACTCCGTCAAAAGGCGCACGGATTTCAAGGTAGCCTCTCATGATCGAAACTTCTTTGTGTGCCGCAATTGCTGCCTGGTATTGTGCGTAATCAGAATTCTTTTTACCGCTTGCCATTTCCAAGTCGTTTTTAGAAATCGTTCCTTCAACCTTGCTTGTTTCATACAAACGGTTGTAGGTGCTTTTGCTGGTTGCGTAAATCGCTTCCATCGATTTCAGTCTCGATTCGGCAGCTGCTAATTGCGAACTGATTTCAGGTGCTTCCAAAACAATTAAAAGTTGTCCTTTTTTTACTTTCGTTCCAATATCAACTTTTAAGACTTTTACGAAACTGCTTACTTTAGCGTATAAATCTACTTGTTGAAAACCAGTTAATTCAGCTGGTAAACGCAATTCTGTCGTTAGTTTTTCTTTTTCTAAAAGAAACGTTTCTGTTTTAGGTTCGATTTCTGCCTTTACCGTTTCTTCTTTTTTCTTTTCGCAACCGCTTAATACAACTAATGCTGTAAATAATAATGCAGATGATTTTATAATGTTACTTTTCATTTTTTGGTTTTATATAATGAATATGTTTAACTCTTTGGGATTAATTATTTTAACACATAGATGCATAGCTTTTCTTTGTGCATAAAAGGCGTTTCACTTTTTTAAATTCATCCCGTCCCGAAGTTTCGGGATCGGGAATATGTGTGAAAACTAGTTTTTTCTTTTACCTTTTTTTATTTAAAACTAAAATCTATGTTTCTATGTGTTAAAAAAATAACTACACTCACCGAATTATGACTTTCGACTTTATGACTTTCCAACTTTCGACTTATTTATTGATGAGATATAATGGATACTTTCTTCGTCTTCAGGGTCTAAAGAAACAGATTGTGTCGTTGTTTTTTCTTGCGCCCAGGCAAATATCTGCGGCAGGATCAATAATACGGCAAAAGTAGAAAATAATAGTCCGCCGATAACTGCTCTTCCCAATGGAGAAACCTGGTCGCCTCCTTCGCCGTGTCCAATTGCCATTGGCAGCATTCCCGCAATCATCGCAACCGAGGTCATGATAATCGGACGTAAACGCAGCGCCGCCGCTTCACGCGCAGATTCTAAGGCATTGCCGTTTATTTTTCGAAGCTGTTCAGCATTCGTAACCAATAAAACGGCATTGGCAATCGAAACCCCAACCGACATAATGATTCCCATATACGATTGTAAATTTAGTGTAGAACCTGTAATCGTAAGCATTAATAAAGCTCCTAAAACTACCGCTGGCACTGTTGTTAAGATTACTAATGAAACTTTGAACGATTGGAAATTAGCGGCCAACATTAAGAAGATTACAAACACGGCAACCAATAATCCAGATTGTAAACTGCTTAATGTTTCAGTCAGTACAGTACTTAATCCAATAGGCGTAATAAACAAACCACGTGGTAATTCGCCTAATGAAGTAATTGTTTTGCCCACATCTTTTGTAGCCGTTCCTAAATCGGTCTGGTTGATGTTTGCTGTAACGGTAATGTACGGCATGGCCCCTAAGTTATCATTTTCACCACTTACAACAGTTGGTGTAATTTTAGCAACGTCACTTAAAACAGGACGAAGTGAGTTTTTTAATACCGGAATTTCTCCCATATCGGTTTTGCTTTTCATTTTGTTCAGCGGTACCTGAACCTGAACGTTGTATGATAATCCGGCTTTTTCATCTACCCAGGTATTTTTTTCTGTGTATCGTGATGATGAGGTTGAAGCTACCAACGAGCGGGAAATATCATTCATATCGACTCCTAATTCAGCCGCACGGGTTCTGTCGATATCAATATTCATAGCCGGATAATGAATTGGCTGACCAATTTGTACGTCTCTGAAATACGAAATCGCTTTTAGTTTCTCTACAATTTGCGTGGCATATAATTCATTTCGTTTTTTGTCTTTTCCTGCTACTCGAATCTCAATTGGAGTAGGGGAACCCTGGCTTAAAACCTTGTCAGTTAATTCAATTGGTTCAAAAGAAAGTTTTGTATCAGGAAGCACTTTTTTGAGTCTTGCTCTGAAATCATCTTTAAAATCATCCATATCAGTATGATACTCTTTTAAACTTACCTGAAAAACTGCTTCATGAGAACCTGCCATGAACAAATAAATGGGGTTAATCGAGAACAGAGATGGGTGCTGGCCTACATAAACAGAAGATATTCCGATATGCTCTTTGCCTACCATTTTTTCCAGTTCTTTTAAAACAATTCGGGCTTGTTCTTCTGTTCTTTCTAAACGCGTTCCATCAGGAGCACGCATTCTTAGCTGAAACTGACTTGAATTTGTTTTTGGGAATACGTCTTTCCCGATAAAACCAATTAAGATAACAGCCAAAACCGTAGCCGAAACCAGATACACAATACTGGTTGCTTTTTTATGAACAAATAATCGGTCTAGAGTTCTCATAAAACGAACTCTGAAGCGTTCGAAAGCGCTTATTTTTCCGTCCTGATTCGTATCTTCTCTTTCAACCATTACTTTTTTCTGGCTGATTAAATCTTTTTCTGATTCGGGAGTTAAACCACAGGCGTTAAATTCGGCTTCGTCGTCTGTAATCTCAGGCGTATGCTGGTGCTTTGGATGAGCTTTCATTAACCAGTTGGCCATTACAGGTACAAAAGTCTGCGATAATAAGAATGAAATTACCATCGAGAATCCAATTGCTAATGCCAAAGGAAGGAACAACGCTCCCGGAATACCTACCATGGTAAATGCCGGAGCAAATACAGCCAGAATACAAAGTAAGATCAGTAATTTTGGTAAAGCAATTTCCTGACAGGCATCCCAAATGGCGAGTGCCTTGGGTTTTCCCATGTCGAGATGCTGGTGAATATTTTCGATCGTTACCGTACTTTCATCCACCAAAATACCAATTGCCAGCGCTAATCCTGATAATGACATTAAGTTGATCGTCTGCCCGAATAGTTTCAGGAATAAAACTCCCGAGATAATCGAAATTGGAATGGTTAAGATTACGATTAACGCCGCACGTTTATCACCCAGGAATAATAAAACCATTAAACCCGTTAAAACCGCACCGATAATTCCTTCGGTAATCAAACTTTTAACCGAGTTGATTACATAAACCGACTGGTCAAATTCGTATGATAATTTTACATCTTCAGGTAATGTACTTTGAATTTTAGGCAGTTCCGATTTTAGTTTCTGAACTACATCCCAGGTTGAAGCGTCTCCCGCTTTTGCAATACTGATATAAACCGAACGTTTTCCGTTTACTAAAGCATAACCTGCCGTGATATCGGCACCGTCTTTTACAGTAGCTACATCGCCTAATTTTAAGTTTTGAACGCTTCCTTTAAATAACGGAATCTGCTCAAAATCTTTAACTTCCTTAATCGTATTATTTGTTGGCGTAATATAGTTTTTATCGCCCATTCTCACGTTTCCGGATGGAGCCGTCTGGTTGTTTAGGCGGATTGCTTCAACAATTTGATCTGGCGTCATATTATGCGAACGTAATAAATCCGGATCAACGTTTACCTCAATTGTTCTTGGGCTTCCGCCGAAAGGAGCAGGAGATAATAAACCTGGAATCGAAGTAAATGAAGCACGGACATAAACGTTGGCTAAATCCTGTAATTCATTGTTTGAACGTATCTTACTGCTCAAAACCAATTGACCAATTGGAAGTGAGGAAGCATCAAAACGAATAATAAACGGAGGCTGTGTTCCCGGAGGAAAGACTGCCTGGATTCTGTTTGAAAGCGCACTTAACTCGGCAGCAGCCTGAGCCATGTTTGTTCCTTCATAATAGGTTAATTTCATAATCATTAACCCCTGAATATTTTTGGTTTCTACCGATTTGATACCGTTCGAAAAAGGTAAAACATTCACGTAGTTTTTGGCAAAATAAGCTTCCATCTGGTCTGGCGTGTAACCTCCAAAAGGATGCGCAATATAGATAACCGGCAAATTCATTTTCGGTAAAATATCTACCTTAATGTCTTTGATGGCACCAATTCCGAAGAAAAATAGACCCGCAACCAATACTAATATGGAAATGGGTTTGCGGAGTGCAAAACGTATTAAATTCATTTGGATCTATAATTAAAATTCATTTATAAATAAGTCAAAATTGCCCGTTGCAGCAACTTTTAAGAGAAACGACTGCCATACATTATTGTTGACAATATCACGGTCGATTTCGGCACGGTTCAAAGTGTAAATCGTTTGTGTTAAATCGGTTAAATCAGTTAAACCGTTTTTGTATAAAGTCGATTTTTGAATGTAAGCTCTTTTTGCCGCGTCAACCTGAATGGGTGCTTCGGCGTAATTATCCAAAGTAATTTTGATCTTATCTTCGGCAAAAGTCAATTGCGACTTCAGTTCTCTATCAGCCTGATTGTATTCTTCCTGCAGTGCCTGAGAAACAAATTTTTGGGCGCTGACCTGCTTGCTTGATCTAAAAGGTGTAGTTAAATTCCATGTAATTCCAACTCCAACCAAATAATTGGTACGATCTGGATTTACACCATCCCAGTAATTTCTGGTAAAAGCATGCTGGTCTGTAGCATAACTATTTTCAAATCCCGAAGCCCTGGTTTGTAAAACACCAAAAGCAGTCATAGTGGGATAATAAAAACGTTTGTATAATTTAACCTGCTGGTTGCTGTAATCGATTTTCGTTTTATAGAATTGAAGTAAAGGATGCAGACTGTCTGTAACCGCATTTTGTTTAATTAATTCTTTTGGAATCTGCGTTACAAAAAGCGTATCGGTAACAAAATCCTGAGGTGCAACTCCCATTAAATCGACCAGTTTATTGTTTTGTTCTTTCACGAAATTCTTCGCCAGGTTCAAAGCAATTTTAGCTTTTGAAACTTCGGCAGTTGCCAGTGTAGAATCTACTCCGGCTAATAATCCGTTTTTAACTCTTGCAACGGCTGTTTTTTTGAAAACTTCGGCGCGATCCAGATTTTTTTGCTGTGAAATCAACAGTCTCTGGCTGGCCAGCAGATTTAAATAAGCAGCGGAAATTTTGATTTCCTGCTGGAATTTTTCCTGCTGTAAATCTTTTTCTTTGGCCTGAACATCAATTTTAGATAAATTGATTTTTTCCTGTGTTTTTCCAAAAGTGAAAAAATCCCAGTTCATATTGACCAGATAAAGCGCGCCAAAAGCGGAATTCCAGTTTTGTTCCGGAAGAGGTAATCCGGATGAAGCAACTCCAAGACCTCCAAAACCATAAAGCGGCCCGTTCTGCCCATTTACAGTTCCGTAATCCTGCTGTGCCGATAAATTCAGGTTAGGCAGGTAATCACGTCGAGATTGTTTGAGAGTCTCTTTTGATGCATTGGTGTAATTGTTTTTTGCTCTAATCGAACCGTAGTTTTCAAGCCCGGTTTTTACTGCTTCTTTTAAAGAAAGGGTTTGAGAGTAACCGATTGAGACAAAAATCAAGAAAAATAATAAGGTAATTTTTTTGAAATACATAAACTCAAGGTGTGAAATTATAGAACAAATTTATTTGTCTTACGCTGATAAAAGTCAGGTTAAGTGATGTACTGCAATAATAAATGACGAATTGAATTTGTCATTTTTACGAAATAAAAAATAAATATTTGTCCGTACTTTGTAAACTATTTAAGTTTTAAAAATGAACAGAAAATTTGATAATATACTGGATAACAAATGGTGGCAGGAAATTGCCGTCGTCGGTTTTTCCTTTACCATTTACACCTTAAAAAACGACTGGATGTTATTTAGTTCTTTAACATCAGTTTTAATGGGCATTTTTTTCTACTTCATTCTTTATATGCATGCCCAGTTTAATCGTTTTTTTCTTCTTCCAATATTATTTAAAACCCGCCGTCCGGCAACCTATATATTCTTAACGCTTTTTGGAGTTCTCGTTTTCTCGATTGTTTTGTATGAGATTACAATGCTCGATATGTTCAGCAATTGTCATCTATATCAAAATTCGCATCAAAGGAGTTATGTGTATCAGCTGGCGAGCGTTTTAGGGACTTTGGTTTGTATTTTGAGTCCGATTATTGTTTTTAAATTTTACAGGATTCACAGAAAACGTACAGAGGAAGCACTGCTGTTGAATCAAATGCAGCTCAATTCCTTGAAAGGACAGTTGAATCCGCATTTTTTATTTAATACCTTTAATACGCTTTACGGAATCAGTTTAGAATTTCCGGACAGAACGCCGGATTTAATTATGAAGGTTTCGCAGTTAATGCGTTATCAATTAGAAAGTAACAGCAAACAATGTGTATCTTTAGAAGATGAACTGGAATTTATAAACAGTTACGTACAGCTCGAAAAAGAGCGTGTTGGCTATCGATGTGACATCACATTTGATTCTAAAGTAGACAATCAAAATGCGTATAAGATTTCGCCTATGCTTTTAATTGCCTTTATCGAAAATGCATTTAAACACGGAACCTGCGCCATAGAAAAATGCTTTGTTCAGATTTTTATAACGGTAGAAGACGGACAGCTTCATCTGCATGTTGTAAATTCAATTCCAAAGAAAACTGATGTGGTTTCTACTAAAATTGGTTTGAAAAATACGATTGAAAGACTGAATTTGATTTTTGGAAAAAACTATAATCTCGATATTCAGGACAATAAAAATACTTATATAGTCGATTTAAAACTGCAGTTGAAAAGATTTGCTAATGAGAGATCCTAAAAAATGCATAATTGTAGATGATGAGCCTGCTGCGCATTACGTTTTGGCGAATTATATCAAGCAGAATCCGCAGTTAGAATTGGTTTTTCAAGGCTATAACGGTATTGAAGCGATGGATTATCTGAGAGAGAATAAAGTCGATTTGATGTTTTTGGATATTAATATGCCGGAGATTTCGGGTATGGAATTGTTGAAAATTATTCCCAACCATCCAAAGACGATTTTAACAACCGCTTATTCTGAATTTGCACTTGAAAGTTATGATTACGGCGTAATAGACTATTTGTTGAAGCCTATTTATTTTCCGAGATTTTTAAAAGCTGTCGATCGTTTTTTTTCGACAGAAACAGTAAAAGCAAAAGAAGAAGAAATTACCATTAATACAGTTAGTGTAAAAATTGACGGCTATTTTATCGAAATAGAACTAGATCAGCTTTTATACGCACAGAGTTTTGGAAATTATGTAAAGCTCCATACAACAAAAAGAACGTATCTGGCATCCATTACAACAACAGAGTTTGAAAAATGCCTGCCCGAAAAGAATTTTATGCGCATTCATAAATCTTATATCGTGGCACTGGATAAAATTGAAACAACTGATAAAGATTATGTTGTGATTAAAAATGAAAAATTGCCAATTGGAATAACTTACAAAAGAGAACTTACAGATCGATTAAAAAAGTAATATTCTTTTTATAAAAAAATATTTGAAATTTATTTTAAAAGTAATACTTTTATTACGCACATTTTAATCTTCAATTTAAATATTCAGGTAATGAGAAACATATTTTTAATTATAGTTTTATTCTGGAGTAGTTTTTTAATTGGACAAAACGATGTAGTAACGCCTCCGGAAAAAGTGAAGTTTACTTTTGAAAAAGAGTATCCAAACAAAGTTCCTGTGTGGTCATTAAAGTATGTTGGCGATGATGATGATGAAATTAGATATGAAGCAAAATTCAATACCGATAAAAACACCAAAGCGCTTGCAGTATATGATAATTTAGGAGTTTTAAAAGCTTACGAATTACAAATTCCTTTAAGCCAGCTGCCTTTAAAAGCACAGACTTACTTAAAGAAAAATTATCCGGCAAAAGCAATTAAAGAAATTGCTGTAGTTGTAGATGATAAAAACAAAACCACTTATGAAGTTGGTGTAGAAAAAGACTCAAAATTCTATGATGTTGTTTTTGATAAAAACGGAGGATTTGATGTCGCAGTCCAAAAGGACTAAAAAAAGTACTTACTAATTCAAATATATTTGAAACGGCAGACCCGGCAAGTTTTTTAAGCTTGCCGGGTTTTGTTTTTTATTTAAAAAGAATTTATTTTAAAGTAGTAATTTTACTACTTTTGTGCGGGTTGTTTAAAATGTAAAAATGAAAAATATTTTTTTAGCAGGTGCTTTTTTATGGTGTGGTTTATTGCTGGCACAAAATAGTTTAGTAGTACCGCCGCAAAATATTAGAACAGCTTTTGAAAATCAATATCCTAAGAAAAAGGCAGTTTGGGATATTGAGTATAGTGGTAAAAGTGATGATATTATTTTTGAAGCGCAATTTAATGAAACAGCAAAAAACAGTAGCTTTTGCCAGATATGATAAAGACGGACTTTTTAAAGCATACAAAGTACAAATACTCCTCAATAAATTGCCCCAAAAAGCACAGACTTATCTTAAAAAAAACTATTCCGCTAAGTCTTACAGGCAGTTTTTTTCTGTTGTAAATGATTTAAATGTAAATACTTATGAAGCAAATGTGATTAAAGACGCCAAGTTTTACAGTTTAAATTTTGATAAAAACGGCGAATTTTTCAAGCGAGTACAAATAAGATAGATGATGGTAATTGAAATGAAGAAAACCCGACAAGTTTTTTAAGCCTGACGGGTTTTGTTTTTGAATCAAAAGTCGAAAGTCAAAAGTCAAAAGTCAAAAGTCAAAAGTCGAAAGTTAAAAGTTCATGTTTTAATACGAATTATTACCACTAACGGCAAACAATTAACAATTAACAATTAACAATTAGAAATTAGAAATTAACCTTATAGCATCATACCACCTGAAGCTTCAATTCGCTGTGCATTGATCCAGCGTGCATCTTCGGTGCATAAAAATGCAACTACACCGCCAATATCATCTGGTAATCCAACACGTCCTAAAGCAGTTACAGAGGCAATCTGCTGATTCATCTGCTCGTTATCTCTAACAACACCGCCTCCAAAATCAGTTTCTATCGCTCCCGGAGCAACAACATTTACTCTGATTTTTCTGGCGCCCAATTCTTTTGCCTGATATTTGGTTAAGGTTTCAATCGCACCTTTCATAGAAGCATATGCCGCATAACCAGGAAAAGAAAATCTTGCTAAACCAGTAGAAATATTTACGATTCCGCCCCCATCATTCATTACATTTAATCCTTTTTGCGTTAAGAAAAACGGTCCTTTAAACTGGATGTTTGTCAATTGATCAAACTCAGCTTCTGTTGTGCCAATGAATGAATTGTGAATCCCAATCCCAGCATTGTTTATTAAAAAGTCGAATTTATCTGTTTTGAAAGTGTCTTTTAAAACCTCAGATACGTTCGCGAAAAACGAATTAAAAGTTCCAGAATCCGCCACATTTAATTGAAGTGACGCGGCCTTTTGGCCTAAATTTTCAATTTCTTTTACCACCAGTTCAGCTTCTTCTTTTTTGCTGTTGTATGTGATGATTACATCAATTCCTTTTTTAGCAATTGCAACTGCCATGTTTTTTCCTAATCCTCTGCTTCCGCCTGTAACCAGAGCTATTTTTGTATTTACTGCCATTTTTTATAGTATTTATTGTTTATTGTTTGTTGTTTATTGTTAACTGTTTTGCTGTCAGTCTGAGCGAAGTCGAAGACCTCTACGTCACGAATGTCCTTCGAGTACGCTCAGGAGGACAATGAATCGGTTTTGTTTATTGCTTTTAGTTTATTGCTTTTTGTTTTCTTTTGTCAGTCTGAGCGAAGTCGAAGACCTTCGTTATCAATGTCCTTCAACTACGCTAAGGAGGACAGAGCGTTGAGTTCTATTTTTAAACACATAGAAACATAGATTTTATTTCTTTAGAAAAGAGTTTAAAAAGAAACTAGTTTCTAACACATAGCTGTTTAACTGCATTGCTATGTTTGTTTAAACAAATGAAATACCTTTTAACGGTTTACAATATTTATGTTTCTATGTGTTTAAAATTTAATATTATAAATTAGAATGCAAAGCCACAAATGACGCTTTTAGTTCCGGAACACTTGCGTTTAATCTCGTTTCGCTTGTTCCAAAAGTAAGTTCGTTTCTGCCTTGTTTTAATTGCTCAAAAATAGACTCTATAAAACTGCTTACGCTTGGATGTGCGTCGTGCAAACCAACACCGCCCAAATCAGTATTTAAGGCAGGTGGAATAATTTCGATTACTTCAATATTTTTCGCTTTTAATAAATGACGAAGCGAAAGTGTAAACGATCTGAAAAATGCTTTTGTAGCTGAATAAACCGGTACTTTTGCAAAAGGAGAAAAAGCCAATCCGGAAGTTACATTCATTACCGTTGTCAAAGATTTCAACTGAATGAACAATGAAGTTAAATGTAAAGGAGCTTCAATATTAGTGCTGATTTCGGCTTTCATGCTTTCGTAGAAATCAGCATCGGTAACAGAAACCCATTTTTGAATTCCGGCATTGTTGATTAAAACGTTTAAATCAGGATGATTTTCAGAAATCCAATTGTAAAGTTCGATTCGTTCTTTTTCTAAAGATAAATCGCAGACTTTTGTAATTACCGATGGAAATTGTGCTTTCACTTCATTTAAAACAGATTCTCTCCTGCCGCAGATAATCACGGTATTGTTTTCCTGAATGAATCGTTCGGTAAGTCCAAACCCGATTCCGCTTGCACCGCCCGTTATTAAAATTTTGTTGTTTGATAAATTCATCTTTTCGATCTTTTAAATTGATAAGACAAAGGTAGGAGCGAGGCAGTGTTGGGGAGTTGTAAATATCAAACCGATGTTTGCGAAATTCAAATCAGAAATAATAAATCTCAATTTTTAAATTCCAAATTCCATTTTTCTGACCTCGCTCAGGAGGACAAGCAGTGCGCTAAACTTTGTTAAAGTTTCAAACTTTGACAAAGTTCTACCAAACCTGAAACCTGAAACAAAAACTAACTCCTAAAAGCCAAAGGCGTAAAAGAAGTTTGTTTTTTAAAGAAGTTCGAAAAATGTGCTAATTCTTCAAAACCCAGTGAATAGGCTATTTCAGAGATATTCCAGTCGGTTTGTTTTAAAAGGATTTTAGCTTCGTTTGTTAGTCGGCTGCTGATCAACTCGGTGGTGGTTTTTCCGGTGTTTTCTTTTAAAACTTTGTTTAAATGATTAACGTGAACGGATAATCTTTCGGCAAAATCTTTGGCAGTTCTTAATTCTAAACGCTGGTTTGGAGATTCTATAGGGAATTGTCTTTCTAATAATTCAGCAAATAATGAAGAAACTCTAGCTGCCGAATTGTGTTTGGAATAAAGTGCCGTTATAGGCTGTAATTTTTGTCCGAAGTGAATTAATTCAGCTACATAATTCCGAATCAAATCGTATTTATAAATATAATCAGAATTGATTTCTTTTTGTATTTTGTTGAAAATCAAGGCTACTTCTTCAACTTCTTCATCTGTAAGCTGAAAAATAGGATAACCGTCTGCACCAAAAATGGGAAGTTCGTCGAGATCAATGCCGCTTTTGTTTTTCGATAAAAATTCGCTTGTAAAAACGCAAAACTGCCCGCCCTGGTTAGTGTCTTGCGGTAAATAATTATACGGAATTTTAGGAGTAGCAAATAAAAGTCCCTGTTTTTTTATTTCGATTATTTTATCGGCGTATTCGGCTCTGTTATGGCCTCTTATCAAACTTATTTTGTAATAAGCCCTTCTGTCATAAGGCATAACTGATTTTCCCTGCATTCTTTCCAAAAGTTCTTTAATGTCGAAAACATTAAAATGACCAATTTCTTTTTGAATGTCATTGGGAAGTAATGAAGTAGGATCAACAGCCGAGCCTTCAGTAATATCTTGATAAAATGAATCGAGGGATTTCATATTGGTGAATTGTAAAATTCAAATATACAAAATGTTATTTTTAGTTTCAGGTTTCAGTTTTTTTTAGTTTCAAGTTTCTTTGCTTGTGTTTATTTAACCGCAAAGAGCGCAAGGTTTTTTCGCAAAGTTCACAAAAAAAACCTGCGTTCTTTGCGTAAATCTTAGCGAGCCTTGCGGTTAAAACAAACTTCCCTGAGTTAATTCTGGCTGAGGATTACTGCCAAAAGGAAAAGTTTCTAAGATAAAGTATTGTCTTTTAATCGGATCAAATTCTCTTAATATAATGGCATCACATAAAAAATCCATATTAATTGTAGTAAATAAATCACGGGCAATTTGGATGTTTTCAGGGGTTAGATTTCGTCCTATTGAAATATGAGGATCGTCGCTTCTGTCTTTACTGGAAATCAGAAGTGTTTCCTGAATTTTTTTCATCATAGGTTTTAAATTTGCTTTAGAATCTTCATTAGGAGATATGAAGAAAGCCCGACTTTCCTCATAAGCACCAAAATGATCTAAATAAATTTGTACGGGAGTTAAAGTGTCAGCGATTTTAGAAAGCTTTTGTCTGTATTTTTCAAGCTGATTTTCATTCGCTTTAAATCCACCAATTGTAATATGTGCGACAGAATTGCAGCTGCTGTACCATCCAATTATATTAAATAATTCTAATTTTAGTTTTTTGATTATCTCAATTCCATCTTTTGAAGGATGAAAAACAACTGAATATTTCTTTTCCATTGCATCTGCTTTTCTGCAAATTTAAAATTTAAATTGTGCCGTCAAAGCTGCATAAAAATAATCTTTTCCTGTACCGGCTTCTTTTAAGAACGGCCCAGCATTAAACCAGCCTGATTCTAAGGTAAAGGCTAAAAAATCATTTGCAGTATAATCTAAATTCGAAATTAACTGCGAACCTATAAAACGTTCAGTTGTATTTTTTCCGGAATATAAAAGCTGCATATTTGGGGCATATAAACCATCGCTTCTGGTTTGTCTCCAGAAAATATCGTAATCAATTCCGAGCCCCCATTTTTCAGATAAAGTTAAACTAATGGAAGGATGAATATCAATTAAATTGGATGGGCCGATTAAAGCAACCAATCCAAAATAGGCACCTCTCGGATATAACGGATTAAAAGTTTCCAAATGGGCATCTCCGGATGTTTTA
The DNA here is from genome assembly GCF_001879205.1 of Flavobacterium johnsoniae. Lineage (GTDB taxonomy): Bacteria > Bacteroidota > Bacteroidia > Flavobacteriales > Flavobacteriaceae > Flavobacterium > Flavobacterium johnsoniae_A. The sequence continues at coordinate 54,583 of NZ_MLFK01000011.1, read as the reverse complement.
TCTCCTGAAATAATTTCTGTTTTAAGTCCAATTTCGGGACTGAATTTGATGTTTTCGAAAGTATAACAAGCAAAAGAGGAAAGTGTCCAGGCCGAAATTGTCTTTTGATTGATTTTTCCAAATTGATAAACGCCTTCAAAATCATATTTCCAATTTCCTTTGTTTTTCCAGATTCGGGTTCCAATAGATTGTCGGTTTTCTTCTCCAACGGCATCATTAAAAACAGCACGGCTTTTCCACAATCCCAAATAATACAAATCGATATTCTGAATAAAAGGAACTTTGTGAAGTACCGTATAACTTCCCCAAAACTGGGCGTTTTCATTAAAACTGTCATTAAATGTTCCGGAGATATTAGCAACCGGATGTGTAAAAAAAGCATCTGTCTGCCAGTTTTCTTTTTTATAAAATAATTTTACTCCATCAAAGGCAAGCCGGCTGTTTGGGCCTTCACGCACGGCGACTAAACGTTGTGAACCGTACATCATTTCTTGTCTTCCGAAACGCAGCGTTAACTGCTGTTTTTCTTTTCGGATAAAGTCAATATCCAGAAATGCCTGATGAACATCTAGTTGATTTTCATCAACAGGACTTGGATCAATTTTACTGCTGGCTAAACTGCTCTGTAATTCAAAAAACGTTCTGAATATTCCCAAATGAACATCGGCATGAAGCAGATAGCGCGAAAGTAAATAACCGTCGCCTTCATCAGATTCGTCACCCCATTTATCATTTACGGTGTTGGTATACTGCAGTCGTGCTTCGCCTCCAAATGAGGTAAAATATTTTTCGTTTCGGCTTAATGGAATATATTTGATTTTCTCGTACCAGTTTCTGGAAGAATCTTTTAGATAGGTTACATCATCGTCATATCGCAGCTTTTGAAATAGTGGTTTCTGTTGTGCATTTGATGAAAGAAGAAATCCTAAAAGCAGCCATAATCGGAAAATAGTTTTCATAATTAATTTTTCTGATAACCTCCAAAGTAATTTACCGGACTCCAGTCTGGAATTGCTTTTGGTGTTTCGTTTGCAAAAGTTCTAAAATCATGGTCGGCATAAACGATTTTTCCGTTTACAACTGTCAGTTTTGATTCGATATTAAGGATTTTATCTTCGGGAGCATTAAAATAATCATCAGAAAGAATAGCAAAATCGGCTAATTTATCTGCAGTCAGCATTCCGCGGTCTTTTTCAATATTGATTAATTCGGCACTTCCGTAAGTAAATAATTTTAGCGCCGTTGTTCTGTCAACGATATTTTCGTCATTCATATATTTTAAGCCTCCAAGTGTTTTTCCGGTTGTCAGCCAGTATAAGCCCACCCACGGATTATAACTTGCTACACGGGTTCCGTCAGTTCCCATTCCCACTTTAATTCCTAATTCTAAAATTTTCTTAAGCGGAACTGTATTGGCGGCGGCGGTTTTCCCGTATCTTTTAATGAAACTTTCTCCCTGATACGCCATTCTATGCTGAATTGCTAATCCTCCGTTCAAAGCTTTTATGCGTTTTAAGTTTTCTACAGAAACGGTTTCTCCGTGATCAAAGAACCATAAAAGACCATTTAGCGGAGTTTCCTTGTTGATGTCTTCTATAACATTTAAAAATCTTGTAATACTTTCGTTGTAAGTAGCGTGAATTCTAAACGGCCATCTGTTTTTTACCAATAATGATAAAACTTCTTTCAGTTGTCCTTCCATCGCCGGGCTTAATTCCGGACGTGGTTTGTCGAAGTTTTCAAAATCTCCGGCACTCATAACCAGGTTTTCCCCTGCACCCTGAACATGATATTCAACTTTATCAGAATGATGATCGTCGTCACAGCCTTCGCCAATTTCAACGGTATTAATCCATTTGGTGTAATCGTTTAATTCGCTTCCTGCTTTTTGTGCAAACAAATAATATGGCATTCTAATTGTTAAATCGCTGTCTTTGCATAAACCGTTTGTTACGCCGTAATCGTCTGGAAAATTTTGAAATCCGCCCCCTGCATCCATAATGGCTGTTACGCCAAGACGGTTCATTTCGGTCATAAACTGTTTTGTAGAGTTTATTTTTTCTTCTGGTGATAATTCAGGAAGTTTGGCAAGAGTAGAGTACAGGATAAAAGCATTTGGCTCTGCAACTAGCAATCCGGTTGGGTTGCCGCCGGCATCTTTTTCAATTAATCCCGCATTTGGATTTGGTGTATTGGAATCAATTTTTAAGGCTTTTAACCCGGCTTTGTTTAAATAAGCATGTCCGTATAAGTGAAGAATAAAAGCAGGAACATCACCGGTTGCTTCGTTTATTTCGGCTAGAGTAGGAAGTCTTTTTTCTTCAAACTGATAAGCGTTCCAGCCGCCAACAACGCGAACCCACTGCCCGTTTGGAGTTCTTTGTGCCTGTTCTTTCAACATGGCCAAAGCTCTTTTTAGAGAGCGAACCCCATCCCAGCGCAATTCGGTGTTATAGAATCTTCCGCCGCGAATGATGTGCATGTGCGAATCGAATATTCCGGGAATGATTACTTTTCCTTTTGCATCGATTACAGTTGTTTTGTTATTTTTTAGTTTTAGAATTTCGCTGTTCTTTCCCGTTTTTAGGATTTTTCCATCGGCAATGGCCATCGCTTCGGCAATTGTGTTTTTATTGTCCAAAGTGTGAATTATGGCATGATGGACGATTAGCGTGGCTTTTTTGCCCTGAGCGGAAACAGGCAGAGAAATGATTAAAAGAAGCGCTGTTATTTTAGTAATAAGTTTCATGGTTGTGGTATTTTTGTTTGGCTTTTTTTTAAAATTATAAATTAAAAATCGAGAATTAAAAATCTCCTGAATCTGTGGAAAATTAAAAGATAGAAACTGGTTTTTAAACTTTAAAATAGTTTTACAACAACTAAAAGGTTTAAACTTTTTTAATTTTTAATTCTCAATTTTTAATTTAGAATAGAATTAGTGTTTTAACATTTCGTGAGCATATTGAACGCCTACACCATAAGCACCGCCATATTTTTTTACTAAATCTGTTACAGGTACATAAGTTTCCTGACGAGCCCAGTCGCGTTGTAATTCTAATAAATACTGCAATGAAGTTACCGGATGAGCACCAGCCTGAACCATACGTGTTACGGCCATTTCATGCGCTTCTTTAGATACGTCTCCGCTTGCATCTGTAATTACATAAACATCATAACCTTCGTTGATAGCTGATAAAACCGGCCCAACGATACAAACACTTGTCCACAAACCGCCAAAAACAATTTTCTTTTTGCCTGTTGCAATAATGGCTTTACGTGCCGGAGCATCTTCCCAGGTATTCATTGTGGTACGATCGATATAGTTGGAAGTTTTTTGTGGATAGAATTCTTCAATTTCTCTAAAAACAGGTCCGCTGAATGATTTCTCTGCAACGGTTGTTACAATAGTGGGAACTTTAAATATTTTAGATGCTCCTGCTACTAATGCCGTGTTGTTTCTAAGCTGATCGATTGGAATATTGCTTACTGCAAATGCCATTTGGCTTTCGTAATCGATTAATACTAAAGTGTGATTTGACGGATCTAATAATGATGGACTTGGTTTTTGAGCGAACCCAATGAATGTTACTACTAATAAAACTGCTGTAAGGATTAATTTTTTCATGATAATGTGATTTTGTCGTTAATTAAAAGGTTTAAAAATATTTTGTATTTGATTTTCAGTGTTTTGCATTCAAATTAAATGCCTTGTTTGTAATGTCTTGATTTTAAAAGGATTTTCAGAAAAGGCAATAGTGAGCCTAACGATATATCGTCAATAAAAATTGGATATTCGTGAATGGATTATTCTAAAGCTTTTAGTGAATTTTTAAAAAGGAAATTTCTGGTACCTAAATTTTTCCTTTTAGATGTAAACGGTGAAGAATTTCTGATTTTAATAAACCGCTTCCTCCGCCAAAATGTTCAATTACTTCTACGTCTGGCTGTTGTTTTAAGCAAAATAAAGTAAACTCTTTTTCGATATGATCTTCGATTCCGGAACTCAAAAGAACAACGTCGATTTTGTGATGCTGAAAATATTCCTGAGCTTCTGCTTCATTGTTGAAAGAAACAGCGTTCCAATCTTCGTAAGCATTTACAAGGCGAAGTAAAATGGCCAGGATCGCTTCGTTTTTTCCAAGTAATAAGAATTCAAGTGTTTTCATTTTTTCTAAGTTTCTAAGATTCTAAAATACTGAGGTTCTAGGTTTTTTACTTTGAAATTTCAGTGCCGCAGAATTTATGATTTTACTTTACAAATTTATTTGTTTTGTTTTTGCTTCAACTTAATCTAGAATAAGAAAGTTTCTAAGGTTCTTAGCGGCTAAGTTTCTAAGTTTTTCTACTCTTTTTAATTTCAGTTTTTGACAGAACTTGTAATTTGTCTGGCAAAGATATTGGGTAAGTTAAAATGAGCGGCTTAATCTAGAATAAGAAAAACAGCTGTCTTGTTTTTGAAGACATTTTTTTAATGTGTTAAATACGAGAGATTTAAAATTACAGACACGTAGAGCCTTAATTACTTAGGCACAAAATGAAAAAATCTTTTATTGGAATGTGGAAAACCGTATAGAAATTTGAAAAACAGCCTTTAGCTTTGCCATGTAGAAACTTGAGAATATGGTTTTACCTTTTTAATTATTTTCTAAAGGTTTCTGCAGTTAAAAATGTTTTTGGAGAGACGATTTTTAATTTTGAAAATTTGACATATTCATTTGATCGTGGGTAACTTGTAGAATTTGTAATTATACAGCAATGTCCAATTTTTTTCTAGGTTTTTAGGTTTTGTTATTGATATAACTTAATCTAAAAACCTTTTTTTTTAACCCAACAAGAATAATCCCGAAATCCAGAAGTAAATAAACTCCAAATGGCTTTTGAATTTTTGTGGAGAAGAACCATAGAAACTCTTAAAAGCGGCGGAGAAATGTGAAATGTCCTTGTAACCGCATTTATAAGCAACTTCGCTTACGGTAGATGTTTTTTCTTTAAATAATTCTTTGGCATATTCCATTCTGAGTTTAATGATATAGCTTTTAACAGTGGTTCCAAAACAAGCCTTAAAGCCTTTTTTGAGTTTGAATTCGTTTAACGAAATCATTCTGGACAGTTCTGATAGGGAAGGAGCATGAACATAATCCTTTTCCAGAATCTGCTTTGCGTGCTGTAGTTTTGCATAATCCTCTTCGTCTATACGATCTTTCTCCTGAGGCTGTGTAATTATAGATTCGAGCTGATGGATAAGAAGTTCCCGAATTTTTGTTTCGATGTACATTTTTTTCAATGCTCCATTGCGGCCGCAGTTTTTTATTTCAGAAAGCACCCATTGAATAGAAGGCGTAAACGGAATGTACTTTGAAGTTAAATAGCCTGACTTTTTAAAAAGTATGTTTTTTGAAAACTTTTCGTGAAGTTTCCAGTCTTCGTTTATAATGTTATAGTAAAATTCTTTTGAGAAAATTATGGAAAGATAATTTACCCTTTCGAATGCCGGAATTTTAAAAGTTCCTCTAAATTTTGTGGTGTAAAAAATATTATGGGTATTTTCCCTAAGGTATTTTTCACTTTCTAACTGGTCAATTTGAGTTTCTATATTACTGCAGCTTATAAAATCCATCACAACACATTCCTCGCTGATTTCAAATATATCTGTCTGTGGTTTCGAAAAACACATCTGAGTATCAATCAGAACCATTCCGTCAGTAGATAGGATATGACTTTTTATTTCTTCGGAGTCTTCGTTTTTTATATCAATATTTTCTTCTTTTAAAATACTGCCGGCATGATATTGATCGGAGATTTCTATGGTAAATATTGGTTTTTCGTGGGCTGATAGTGTCGATTTGATTCTCAAAATATAATCCGTTTTTACAAAATAATAATCCGTTTTTCCCTAACTTTTTTAATGCAGTTGATGGTACTTTTGCGCCAAAGTTATTTATAATTAGTCTAATTAAAGATATGACAACTCACAAATTTTTATTTTTTATTTTATTTTTACTTTCCACGTTCTTATCATTTTCCCAGCAAAAACAAGGTTTAACGATATTCGGACAGGTTGCGGAAAAATCTGGGCAAACAATTCCGTATGCTACGATTGTTGTAGAAAAAACTGACTTAAGTGTGATTTCTGATGACAATGGAAATTTTGTTTTTAAGAATGTCAAGCCCGGAAAGTATACTTTGAAAATTTCCGCAATAGGTTTTTCGAACTTCAAAAAGCATATAGAAGTTTCGCCTAATAATAACAATGTTAACCTTTCTATAAAATTAGAAAATGAGTTAAACGAATTGGAAAGTGTATCCGTAATAGGGCGTTCGGCAGTTAATAAGATCAATAAGCAAGCTTATAATGTAACAGCTGTCGATGCAAAAAAACTGCATAACTCTACTTTAGATCTGGCACATGCCTTAGATAGAGTATCAGGTGTACGTTTTCGTGAAGCCGGCGGAGTAGGATCCCGATCAGAATTATCGATTAATGGTTTTTCCGGAAACCAAATTAAAATTTTTATTGATGGTGTGCCGATGGATAATTTTGGTTCATCTTTTCAAATTAATAATATTCCAATTAATCTGGCTGATCGTGTAGAAGTTTATAAAGGTGTGGTGCCCATTTGGCTGGGCGGTGATGCTTTAGGAGGAGCTGTTAATATTGTAACGAACAGCAAACCTCGTACATATGTGGATGCTTCTTATTCCTTTGGATCATTCAACACATTTAAAACTGCTGTAAACGCAGGCTATACTTCAAAAAGTGGTTTTACTACAGAAATTAATGCCTTTCAAAATTATTCGGATAATAATTACTGGGTAAATGCTGAAGGCCAAAATTTAGAAACGGGTAAATATTATCCAGAAAAACGAGTAAGAAGATTTCATGATAATTACCATAATGAAACAGTAATTTTTAATATTGGAATTACGGGTAAAAAATATGCCGATAAATTAATGGTTGGTTTTACAGCCGGACAAAATAAGGCCGATATTCAAACCGGAGCCAGAATGGCAGCAGTTTTTGGTGAAAGGTATAGACGCGGGAATACTTTAATGCCTACTTTAAAATATCAGGTAAAAGATTTGTTTACAAAAGGACTGAATGTGGATGTAACGGGAAATTTTAATTTTGGTTATGAACAAACTGTAGATACTGTAAATAGACGATACAATTGGTTTGGGCAATATACAACAAACGATGGTCCGGGAGGAGAAGCCGGAAGATCCCTTTATAAATTTAAAAATAACAACGGAGTAGCCACTTTCAATGCCACTTATGCTATAGGACAACATCATTCTTTTATGTTAAATAACACTTTCAATACTTTTGATCGTAAAGGAAGTGATGAACTTTATCCCGAATCTGTAACCTATCAACAGCCTCAAAAAACACAAAAAAATATTTTAGCGGCGGGCTATAAATTTGACTACAATGAAAAATGGAGTACTTCTGTGTTTTTTAAAGATTATAATTTAAAAAGTACTTACATGTTTAGTTATAATCCTTCAGGAAATTGGGGGGATGTCGCTTATCGCAAACTCACTGACAATCTATCTGTTTTAGGATATGGAGCAGCAAGCAGTTATTATTTAAAGCAAAATCTGCAATTAAAAGCCTCTTACGAAAAGTCCTATCGATTACCTACTCCGACTGAAATTTTTGGAGATCCAAACGAAAATATACAAGGTAATACAGAATTAGACCCGGAATCCAGTAACAATTTTAATTTGGGACTTAGTTATCAAACCAGCTTTAATGCGGTTAATGCCTTGTCATTTGATATTAATGGAATATATCGTAATACTACTGGTTTTATTCGTACAGAGCTTAATAATAACCAAAACAAATATGTAACTACAAACCAAGACAATGTAAGAACTCAGGGAATTGATGGTGAGATTCGATATTCTTATAAAAAAAGATTCACTTCTGGTCTTAATATGACTTATCAAAATATTCGTAACAGAACAGAATTTCAGCCAGAACAAAATTATGTGTCTTATATCTATAAAGACAGATTGCCTAATATTCCTTATTTATTTGGGAATCTGGACGCGACGCTTTTCTTTAATGATGTATTTAAAAAAGGGAATAATTTATCTGCAGGTTATAATCTTCTTTATGTGCATTCTTATTATTTGTATTGGCCAAGCAGTGGTACATCGTCTGGAAAGCATGATATCCCTGTACAGTTTAAGCATGATTTAAATGTGGTTTACACTATGGCTAACGGAAAATATAACGTGGCATTGGAGTGTCAAAATTTAATGGATAACGAACTCGTTGATAACTTTTCGCTTCAAAAGCCAAGTCGTGCCTTTTATGTGAAATTTAGATATTTCTTTAATAAATCGAATAAATAATTTTAATATATAAAACAATTAATACTATGAAAACAATTAGCAAATTACCTTTACTATTAGCTGCATTGGTTTTGTCATTTTCCTCTTGTGAAAGTTCTGACGATGCGCCGAAAGGAGACGTTAGTGGAGATACATCAAAAACAAAATATATAGTTACAGTTACTACAGGAGCGCAAGGTGTAGCTGATTATCTATTAACAGCTGGTGATATTTCAACAGGATCAATAACAACACAAGGAAACGGACTAGAACAAGACGGTACTTACCGTTATTATTTATCAACACAAAACAAGTTTTTTAGTTTCCTTTACGGTCAGGGAAATCCGGGAGCTGTTACTACTTACGGCTTAACTGCGAATGGAGATTTAACTAAAATTTCAAATTTCCAAGCAGAGACAGTTCAGGTTTTTGCACCAGTTAACAAAGATATTTTAATGGTAAAAGTACCTAGAAGCGGTGCTTCAATTTCATATATGTATAAAGTTGATGCGGAAAAATCAATACTTACAGGAACAGTGTCACAAGATACCAGACTTTTAATTGGAAATAAAAATCCGGATTTAGCAGAAAGAGCTCATTTTACCTGGGCAACTCAGGTGGGAGATAAAGTATTTATGCCTTACATGAAAATTAATGGTATTGCTCCGGATACTTTTGGATCAAGACATGCAGATAGTACTTGGGTAGCTGTATATAGTTATCCAGATCTAAAATTAGAAAAAGTGATTAAAGATGACCGTACAAGTTACTTAGGAGCTTATTTTACTAATGGATTGTTTCAGGATGAAAAAGGAGATGCTTATGGATTTTCTGGCGCTATTGCAACATCTAATAACGTAGTTACTTCTACAAAACCTTCGGCTGTTGTTAAAATTAATAAAGGTACTACAGAATTTGACAAATCTTACTTCTTTAACGTTCAGGAAAAATCCGGAGGATATAAAATCTCTTCAACAAGTTATATTTCAAATGGTAAGTTCTTATTATTAATGTACGGAACTCCAGGAACTAATGCAGGAGCTGTTAGGTTAGCTGTTGCTGATGTGTACAACCAAACCTTCAAGTGGGTTACTGGTATGCCTGCAGTATTATCAAATGCTACTACTCGTTATAATATTACAACAGAAGATGGAAATTCAGCTGTTCTTGGTGTAAATACTCCCGATGGTAACTGGATCTATACTATCAATGGTACTTCTGGTGCAGCTACACAAGGTATGAAAGTGGAAGGCGGACAAATTACTGCTATCCAAAAATTAAAATATTAATAATTTTTTAAACCGTAAGTCTTTTGGCGGGGACTTACGGTTTTTTTATTTATCCTATTTATCTATCAAAAAATATGTTTTCTTCTTCCAAACCAAAACCCAATACTAAGAAAAAAAGTAAAAAATCGCTTTTTAAGCGTGTTATGGCCTGGCTGCATTTGTGGCTCGGACTAGCATCCGGAATTATTGTAGTCATTGTCAGCCTTACAGGCTGTATTTATGTTTTCGAAAATGAAATTAAAGATTTTATCGAAGACTGGCGTTATGTAAAACCACAGGAAAAAGCTTTTTTACTTCCCTCTCAGCTGGTGACAATCGCAGATAAAACCATGAAAGGCAATCATGCCACCAGCGTTACTTTTGGATCAAAAGATGAAGCGGCTATTGTGGGATACTTTATTGAAAAAAAAGAAGATAAAGAGAAAGGCGGAAAAGGAGAACATAAAAGAGGCGGAGAAAAAGGTGAAAAAGGAAAATCTGACTTAAAAGTACAGGGGAAAGGGAAAGAAAAAGATAAGGAAAAGGAGAAGGGAAAAGGTAAAAAAGAAGAAAAGCCACGAAAGAGAAGAAACGGTGTTTTTACCAGCATTTATATGAATCCCTATACAGGAGAAATATTAAATGTAAAATCTTTTTCGAGAGGCGATTCGCCTGATTTCTTCCGTTGGATATTAAACGGACACCGTGCTTTATGGCTTCCTTATGATATAGGAAGACCAATTGTGGGTGTAGCAGTTATAATTTTTGTGATACTCTTAATCTCGGGTATTGTGCTTTGGTGGCCAACCAAATGGATTAAGTCTATCATTAACAAAAGTTTTAAAATAAAAATGGATGCCAGTTTTAAACGTGTCAATTATGATTTGCATAATGTGCTGGGTTTTTACAGCTGTATTTTTCTTTTCTTTATTGCTGTTACTGGTTTAGTATGGAGTTTTGGCTGGTGGAGTAAATCGTTATATTGGGTTACATCAGGAGGAAAACCTTTGGTAGAAAGCCGTGAATCTCCAAAATCAGACACAACCAATATTAAAACTTTTAATATCACTACAGCGGACAGGGTTTTACTGAAAATGAAAAAAGAAAATCCAGAAGCTGCCGGAATCCTGATTTCTATTCCTGCAAAACCTGCAGATCCTATTGGAGCCTTTATTTACAAACAAAGAAATACCTACTATAATATGGACAGGTATAATTTTGATCAGCAGACTTTAAAAGAAATTTCTATAAAATCACCTTTTTCAGGAAGATATATAGACGCTAACATCCCAGACAAAATCCGCAGAATGAATTATGATATTCATGTGGGCAGTGTACTGGGGCTTACAGGAAAAATCATTGCTTTTCTGGCCAGTTTAATTTCGGCCAGTTTACCTATTACCGGATTTATTATTTGGTGGGGAAAACAAAAATTTGGAAAAAAATCGCCCGCAGCTAAACCAAAAATAACGGCTAAAGCGACTCCTGCTCCAAAACAAAATATCGCAGAAGAAGTTACTGCGTAAGACTTTAAAATTGGTTTTTAATTCTTTTTTTGTTTTTTTTGATCAAAGGCAAAACTTTTATTAAAGTTTTGCCTTTTTTCTATTTTTAGTTATAACCGTTTGCTTTAAGCCATTCCTCGCAGTCTCTTGTCCAGAATTTGCTTGTGTCTTTTACGCCCAGACCAAATCCGTGACCTCCTTTTTCATATAAATGTAACTCGGCTGCAACTCCATTTTTCTTAAGTGCCAAATAGTAATTTATGCTGTTTTCCGGTAAAACAGTCGCATCATCTGTTGCATGAATTAAAAAGGCAGGAGGTGTTTGTGCCGTAACTTTCTTTTCGTTAGAAAATGAGTTTATTAATTCCTGAGATGGATTATTTCCCAGCAGACTGGTTTGAGAACCTTTATGCGTTATCTGGTTTTCCATTGAAATTACAGGATAAAGCAAAAGAGAAAAATCAGGTCGGGCACTTACTTTATAAGCAGATTCATAAACTTTGTCATCATAATGAGTAGATAAGGTCGAAGCTAAATGTCCGCCGGCCGAAAAGCCCAAAATTCCAATTTTGTTTGGATCAATATTCCATTTTGCTGCATTTTGTCTTACATAACGCAAAGCTTCCTGTGCGTCCTGCAGCGGACCAATGTTTTTATTTTTCATGATTAAATCACTCGGAAGCCTGTATTTTAGTACAAAAGCCGGAATTCCTAAACTATTTAGCCATTGTGCCACTTTTGTTCCTTCTTTGTCAATGGCCAGATGCTGGTAACCGCCTCCAGGCAGAATAATAACAGCAGTTTGATTTGGCTTAGTAACGGCCGGGAAAAATGCCGTCAGGGTTGGAATTGTAACTAAACTGGTACTTTGCACCTTTCCGTCCGTCATTATTTCTTTCTCTTTGTAATCTGCGGATTTTACTTCATCAGGGACTTTATTCCACAGTGTAATTACTTGGTTTTGCGCATTGGCATGAAATAGTATTCCTGATAAAAGCATAATATTTAAAGCGATTTTTCTTAAATATTGATTTTTTGTATTTTTCAATTTTAAAGTATAATTAATTAGTATTCAGTTGCTTGTGTGCTTTTTTGATAAAATTCATTTTCAAAAAGGAAAGGTAAGTAAAAAGTATTTCAAAACGACCTGTTTTAGGGACAATTTTACCCCCAAATACGGATGAATTTCACCTGTTGCCTTTTAACAAATATATTGTTTAATGTGTAATTTTGAGTTCTTTTTTTTAAGCAATATGTTAATTTAAATACGCAAAATAATTTTTTATATAATTTATTTGGAATATAAAGATTAAAAACTATATTTGTGCAATCGATTACATTATTACAATTTTATAATTTTAATATGTTGATTTTAACGTGTTTAAATTATGCGTATTATGTATAGATTTTCCAAAAAAAAATATCTAACTATAATAAACCGTTACCATGAGTCAAACCGATGCTGTTACAGTAAATGAAACCATTAAATCCGCAGGAAAATATCGCTGGAGTATATGTGCGCTTCTCTTTTTTGCAACCACAATTAATTATCTGGACCGACAAGTTCTTTCGTTAACATGGAGTGATTTTATTGCACCGGAGTTTCATTGGACAAATAACGATTACGGAAATATTACTGCTCTTTTCTCTATTTTTTATGCCGTTTCTTTATTGTTTGCAGGACGATTTGTAGATTGGTTAGATACCAAAAAGGGTTTTCTTTGGGCAATCGGAATCTGGTCTATAGGTGCTTGTCTTCATGCATTTTGCGGAATTGCAACTTCAGGAATTATTACAGGCGAATGGTTTGTAGGATTTCATGGTTCAAAAGAAATAATCAGCACAGTAAGCGATACTGCATTGGTAATTAATGTAAGTGTTACATTATTTATTTTTGCACGTTTTATTTTGGCAGTTGGTGAGGCTGGAAACTTTCCTGCTGCAATTAAAACTACTGCAGAATACTTCCCTAAAAAAGACAGGGCTTTTTCGACTAGTATATTCAACGCTGGTGCTACAGTAGGTGCATTGGCAGCTCCTATAACAATTCCTTTTATTGCAAAATCTTTTGGATGGGAGATGTCTTTTATCATCATCGGAGCTTTGGGTTTTATCTGGATGGGATTTTGGATTTTTATGTATGACAAACCAGAAAGACATCCAAGAGTAAGTGCAGAAGAATTAGCTTATATTCAACAGGACGATATTGCGGACAGTAAATTAGTTGGGTATGTGCCTGAAACTAAAACAAAAGTTTCTTTCGTAGACTGCTTTAAATACAAACAAACCTGGGCTTTTGCTTTTGGTAAATTTATGACAGATGGTGTTTGGTGGTTTTTCTTATTCTGGACTCCTGCTTACCTAAGCTCCGTGTACGGAATGGATTCTACAGAAGCTGCCCTGCCGTTATTTGTGTTGTATATGATTACATTGTTGTCTATCATTGGCGGATGGCTTCCTACTTATTTCGTAGAAAAAAAAGGAATGAACCCATACGAAGGAAGAATGAGAGCGATGCTTATTTTTGCATTTTTTCCTTTATTAGCTTTAATAGCACAGCCATTAGGATATATTAGTTACTGGATTCCGGTAATTATTATCGGAATTGCTGGAGCTGCGCATCAATCTTGGTCGGCTAATATTTTTACTACAGTAGGAGACATGTTTCCTAAAAAAGCGATTGCAACTATTACAGGAATTGGAGGTTTAGCAGGTGGAGTTGGATCAACTTTGATCAATAAAGGATCAGGAGTTTTGTTTGATCATGCTAAAGAGACAAATATGGCTTTCATGGGATTTAAAGGAATTGAAGCAGGGTATTTTATCATATTTTCTATCTGTGCAGTTTGTTACTTAACGGGCTGGATTGTAATGAAAACATTGGTTCCAAAGTACAGACCGATTACAGATCTCTAACCAGGATTTCTTAAAACTAACTAACCAACCTAAACCAAAACCACAAATGAACCAAGCTGATGCAGCAATAGGAAAATACCGATGGACTATTTGCAGTTTAGTGTTTTTTGCTACAACTGTCAATTATCTGGATAGAAATGTAATAAGTTACCTTCGGCCTTGTTTGGCAGAAGCTTTTCACTGGACACCGGAACAAGAAGTAATTGATTATTCTAATATTGAATTGGCTTTTAAAATTGCTTACGCTTTAGGAATGCTGGTTGCAGGTGGAATTATTGATAAGTTAGGAACGAAATTGGGTTATGCAATTGCAACAGGGTTATGGAGCTTAGCGGCAATTGGACATGCGCTGGCAACCGGAACAGGAGGATTTTTAATTGCCCGTGTGTTCTTAGGAGTAACAGAGGCTGGAAATTTTCCTGCGGCAATAAAAGCAACAGCCGAATGGTTTCCGCAGAAAGAGAGAGCTTTAGCAACGGGGATTTTCAATTCAGGAAGTAATATTGGTGCTATAATTGTACCTTTAACGGTTCCTTTTATTGCAGAAACATATGGATGGCAGTGGGCTTTTATTTTAACTGGTATAGTTGGTTTTATCTGGCTGGCTTTATGGTTTTTGTTTTATGAAGTACCACAAAAACAGAAACGCTTGTCTCAGGCAGAATTAGAATATATTACTTCTGATAGAGTTGAGGAAGTTACAGAAGAATCGAAAGAAAAAGTTTCGTGGATCAAATTGTTGTCATTTCGCCAGACCTGGGCTTTTGCAATAGGTAAATTATTGACAGATCCTGTTTGGTGGTTTTATTTGTTCTGGCTTCCGGATTTTTTGATGAAGCAGTACAAACTTACGGCAACAGAAATTATCTGGCCTTGTGCGCTGGTATATATGATAGGAAGCGTTGGAAGTATTGGCGGAGGCTGGCTTCCGTTAAAATTAATAAACAATAATTGGCCAGCTTACAAAGCTCGCAAAACAAGCATGCTGCTTTATGCATTTGCTGTTCTTCCGGTTTTGTTTTCACAATATCTGGGAACAATAAATATGTGGTTTGCAATTTTGGTTATTGGTTTGGCGGTTTCAGCACATCAGGCCTGGAGTGCCAATATCTTTACAACTGTTTCAGATATGTTTCCAAAAAAGGCAACGGCATCGGTTACAGGAATGGGTGGAATGTTTGGTGCGCTTGGCGGTATATTATTGACATTAGTGGTTCAGAAAAACATGTTTGTGTATTATACTAAAATAGGCAAAATAGAAACAGGATATTTTATTATGTTCTGTATTTGTGGAGCTTCTTATTTGTTAGCCTGGCTGATCATGCATATTCTGGTTCCGAGAATGAAAAAAGTGGAATTATAAAGAAAAAATGATTTGGAGTGAAATAATTTTTGGTTTGAATTATGGTTTTTCAATATAAAAAATTAATTTTGTGCAATCGATTACATTAAAATAAAAATTATGACAAAATATAGCTCACGATACGCGTCAAGCCCAGAAGCAGTAAAAAAATATGATACGCAGCAGCTAAGAGAAGAATTCTTAATTGATGATTTAATGCAGGAAGATGAAGTTGTATTAGTTTATTCGCATTATGACAGATACATTGCGGGTTCTGCAGTTCCGGTAAAAGGAGATTTGGCTTTAGAAACAATCGATCCGCTTAAAGCGCCTTATTTTTTAGAGCGTAGAGAGCTGGGAATTATAAATGTTGGAGGAAGCGGTTCTGTTATAGTAGAAGGAACTGCTTATGAATTGGGTTTTAAAGATGCGCTTTACATTGGAAGCGGTAATAAAGATGTAATTTTTAAAAGTGACGACAGCAGTAATCCTGCTAAATTTTACTTAAACTCTGCACCGGCTCACACCACTTACCCAACGGTAAAAGTAAGCCTTGCGGAAGCAAATAAATTAGAATTGGGTACAATGGAAACGGCTAATCACCGTACAGTAAACCAAATGATTATTGGAAGCGTGGTAACAACCTGCCAATTGCAGATGGGAATGACAGAATTGAGACCCGGAAGTGTTTGGAATACAATGCCGGCACACGTACACGATCGCAGAATGGAAGTGTACTTTTATTTGGATATTCCGGAAAATCAAGCGGTTTGTCACTTTATGGGACAGCCTCAGGAAACAAGACACATCTGGATGAACAATCATCAGGCTGTAATTTCTCCGCCTTGGTCTATTCACTCAGGTTCAGGAACCAGCAATTATACTTTTATCTGGGGAATGGCAGGTGAAAATCTGGATTATGGAGATATGGATGTTTGTAAAATTACAGACTTAAGATAAGCATTATGACAAACTTATTTGATATAAAAGGAAAAGTTGCCCTTATCACAGGTTCTACACACGGACTTGGAATGGCAATGGCAAAAGGACTGGGTCAGGCCGGAGCTACAATTGTAGTGAACGGAAATTCATCTCAGCAAAAAATTGATGATGCTGTTGCAGCACTTCAAAGCGAAGGAATTAATGCAGTGGGTTATAAATTTAATGTAACCGAAGAAAAAGAAGTTATTGAGGCTGTTCAGAAAATCGAAAATGAAGTTGGGCCAATTGATATCTTAATCAACAATGCCGGAATTATCAAAAGAATTCCGCTTCTTGAAATGGAAGTTGCAGATTTTAGAGAAGTAATCGATATTGATCTGGTAAGTCCGTTTATCGTTTCTAAGCATGTTGCAAAAGGAATGATCGATAGACAACAAGGTAAAATAATCAATATTTGCTCTATGATGAGTGAGCTGGGCCGTAATACGGTTTCTGCTTATGCTGCTGCAAAAGGAGGCTTAAAAATGCTGACTAAAAACATGGCAACAGAATGGGCAAAATACAATGTTCAGATCAACGGAATCGGGCCTGGATATTTTGCTACAGAACAAACAAAACCTATCAGAGTTGACGGGCATCCGTTTAACGATTTTATTATCAGCAGAACGCCGGCTGCAAAATGGGGAGATCCTGGAGATTTAGCCGGAGCAGCTATATTTCTATCTTCAAAGGCCAGTGATTTTGTTAACGGGCACATTTTATATGTTGACGGCGGTATACTGGCAACTATCGGAAAACCTTCAAACGAAGAATAATTCTCAAATTATATTTTAAAAAGACATGAGCGCGAATCAGACATTCATAAACGATAATTTTTTACTGGAAAATAAATATGCTGAAGAGTTGTATCACAATTACTCTAAAAACCAGCCTATAATTGATTATCACAATCACCTAAATCCACAGTTTATTGCCGAAGACAAAATCTTTGACAATATCACGCAGGTTTGGATAAACGGAGATCACTACAAGTGGCGCGCCATGCGTACATTGGGAATCAACGAGCAGTTTGTAACCGGAAACGGATCTGATAAAGATAAGTTCCTCAACTGGGGAAAAACAGTTCCGTATACAATGCGTAATCCTTTGTACCACTGGACACATTTAGAGCTGGCCCGTTATTTTGATATTTATGATTTGCTGAATGAAAAATCTGCTGAGAAAATTTACATCGAAACTTCGGAAAAAATAAATTCTCAAGCTTACAGCACACAGAATCTTCTTAAAAAAGTAAACGCTGAATTAGTTTGTACTACAGAAGATCCAATTGATTCTTTAGAATATCACCAAAAATTCGCAAACAACTCAGTTGGAATTAAAATGAGTACGGCTTTCAGACCTGATAAAGCCATCTTAATTTCTAATGATGGTTATAATGCATATCTGGACACATTAGGGGATGTGTCCGGAGTTGCAATTAATACTTTTGCTGATTTGCAAACTGCATTAAGAAATAGAATCGAATTCTTTAATGCAAACGGATGTAAATTAAGCGACCACGGATTGGATCAGATTTATTTTGAAGATTTTACAGAATCTGAAATAAATGCCATTTTCAAAAAGAAAAGAGAGAACAGAATTATATCGCCGGAAGAAGCTTTAAAATTCCAAAGTGCGGTTTTAGTATTCTTATCTGAAACATACCACGAGTTCGGCTGGGTACAGCAGTTTCACTTAGGTGCATTGCGTAACAATAATGCTCGTATGCACAGAATTTTAGGCCCTGATACAGGGTGGGATTCTATTGGAGATTATCCGCAGGCACAAAAATTGTCAAGTTTTTTAAATGCTTTAGACAGCAAAGATAAATTGACAAAAACAATTATCTACAACTTAAATCCGGCTGATAACGAAGTTATGGCAACGATGATTGGAAATTTCAACGACGGAAGTGTTCGCGGAAAAGTACAATTTGGTTCCGGATGGTGGTTTTTAGATCAAAAAGACGGAATGACAAAGCAGTTAAATGCGCTTTCTAATATGGGATTAATCAGCTGTTTTGTTGGAATGCTGACAGATTCAAGAAGTTTCTTATCATTCCCAAGACACGAATATTTCAGACGTATTTTATGTAATCTTCTGGGAGATGAAATCAAAAGAGGAGAACTTCCTGCTGATATGGAATGGATTGGAAAATTAGTTGCTGATATTTCATACAACAACGCTAAAGAATATTTCAAATTTTAATTAGAAGTTAAACGCAAAGCTCACAAAGATTTACGCAGGATTCGCTATCCCGAACTTCGAGATACAGCCCTTGCAGTCTGTGGCAAAAAAAATATAATATGAGTAGAGTAGTTGCATTTGGAGAAATCATGCTGCGTTTATCGACAGAAAGACATTTACGTTTTTCACAATCTACGGCATTTGGTGCTACGTATGGTGGTGGTGAGTTTAATGTATGTGTTTCTTTGGCGAATTACGGTGTAGATGCCGAATTTATTACAAGATTACCTGAAAATGAAATTGGTTTTTCTGCATTAAAAGAAATCAGAAAAATGAATGTCGAGTCCAAAAACATTGTTTACGGAGGAGAACGTTTAGGAATCTATTTTCTGGAAACCGGTGCCGGAACACGAGGAAGCAACGTAGTATATGATCGTGCGCATAGTGCCATGGCAACTATTAAAAAAGGCCAGATCGACTGGGAAAAAGTTTTGGCAGGTGCAGAATGGTTTCATTGGAGCGGGATTACGCCGGCAATTTCTCAAAGCGCTGCAGAAGCTTGTTTAGAAGCTATTAAAGTGGCTCATAAGCTTGGAATTAAAATTTCATGCGACTTAAATTACAGATCAAAATTATGGCAGTACGGTAAAACGCCAAGTGAGGTGATGCCGGAAATGCTGCAATACAGCAATGTCATTTTAGGAGATATTGATACGGCTTATTTCATGTTAGGAATTCCAAAAGTGAATCCTAATTATCAGGATGAAAAATCACTTCCTGTTTTATACACGAAGTTATTTGATTTAATGCCGAATTTAAAAATTGCCGCTACTACGCTTCGCTATTCAGTAAGTGCTTCTCATCAGAGAATTGGCGGTGTTTTGTTTGACGGGAAAGCAATTTATCAGGCAGCGGTAAAAGAAGTGACTCCTGTTGTTGACAGGGTAGGAAGCGGAGACGCTTTTATGGGCGGATTGATTTACGGACTGCTGGAATATCAAAATAATAACCAGAGAGCATTAGATTTTGCAGTAGCAGCCTGCTGCCTAAAGCATACAATTGCAGGAGATTACAATTTGGTTACTTTAAAAGAAGTTGAAAATATGATTGATGGTGATGGTTCTGCATTAGTATCAAGATAATTAATAAGAAATATGGCAAAATATTCAAGAATAGAGGTTGCACAGACAATGAAAGATAACGGAATGGTGCCGTTGTTTTTTCATTCTGATATTGAATTAAGCAAGAAAGTTTTAAAAGCTTGTTACGACGGAGGTTCAAGATTAATGGAATTTACAAGCAGAGGAGACTTTGCACATGAAGTTTTTGGAGCTTTAAATAAATATGCTTTAGCAGAACTGCCGGGAATGATCTTAGGTGTTGGTTCTGTTACAGATGCAGCTTCGGCTTCATTATATATGAGTTTAGGGGCTAACTTTATCGTAACTCCGGTATTTAGAGAAGATATAGCAATCGCCTGTAATCGTAGAAAAGTATTGTGGTCTCCGGGCTGCGGTACGCTTACGGAAATTGCAAGAGCAGAAGAATTAGGTTGTGAAATTGTAAAATTATTTCCAGCCGATACTTATGGACCAGAATTTATCAAAGCAATAAAAGGTCCTTGTCCGTGGACAAACATTATGCCTACAGGAGGTGTTTATCCAACGGTTGAAAGTTTAAGTTCATGGCTTAATGCTGGAGCAACCTGTGTAGGTTTAGGATCACAGCTGATTTCAAAAGACATATTAGAAAATAAAGATTTTGACGGTTTAACTGCAAGGGTTAGTCAGGTTCTTGATATCATAAAAAATATAAGAAAATAAATAAGGAGTAATCATGCCAATCCTTATTTAGATGCGTTTTTTTTAGATTTTAGAGATTGTAATTGAGCATTACGCTTGCATATAATCCCTGTCACTCCTCACAGCAGGTTTTATTTTAATACAGGTGTAATGTTTCATTTACAATGTTATAAAAAAAGAAGAATAAGGTTTTAAGTGATTATTTATAACACTTTTAAAGAGAAAATTAAAATGAAAAAATTAAATAGAGTAAATACAGGATTAGAAAACTTACAGCCAGTTAAAGTAGTTCAGTTTGGAGAAGGTAACTTTTTAAGAGCTTTTGTTGATTACGCTTTTCACAAACTAAACAAAGAAGTTGATTTTAATGCCGGTATTGCAATAGTTCAACCTTTGAAAGACGGTATGGTGAACATGATTAATGATCAGGACGGCCTTTATACTTTGTTTATGAACGGAATTAAAAAAGGCGAAAAGATACAAGATATTGAGTTGATAACTAATATTGTAAAAACGGTAAATCCATATACTGAATTTGCAAATTATTTGGCTCTAGCCAAAGAAGAAGAACTTCAGTTTATTGTTTCTAATACTACCGAAGCTGGAATTGAATTCATTGAAAGTGATACTCCGGACATGCAGCCACCGGTATCATTTCCTGCAAAGCTGACTGTTTTATTATATGAAAGATTTAAACATTTTAATGGAGATGCTTCTAAAGGAGTTACAATAATTCCTTGTGAATTGATTGATTATAACTCAGAGACGCGTAAAAAATATATTTTACAATATGTTGATTTGTGGAAATTAGAAGATGTATTTAAAGCTTGGGTATCAGATGCTTGTACATATCACAGTACTTTGGTCGACAGAATTGTTCCTGGATATCCAAGAGCTGAAATTGAAGAATACAATAATAAATTAGATTATCAGGACAATTTAATTGTTGCTGCTGAACCTTTTTTCCTTTGGGCTATTGAAGGTGGAGATGATTTAAAAGCAAAATTGCCATTTCATAAAACAGACTTAAATGTAAAAATCGTTGATGATATACGTCCTTTTAAAATGATTAAAGTTCGTATTTTAAATGGTTCTCACACGGCAATGGTTCCTTTTTCACTTTTGTATGGTAACAAATTAGTGATGGAAACGGTTAACGGAGATTTTACAGGAAAATTTGTAAATAGCGTTATTAGTGAAATTAGTGAAACGCTTGATATGGACAAAAATGAAATTACAGCCTATTGTGAGGAAGTGATGGACCGATTTAAGAATCCATTTATCAAACATGCACTTGCTGATATTGCATTAAATTCTGTTTCGAAATTCAAAGTAAGAGTTTTACCTAGTTTATTAGGCTATTATAATGCTAACAAAAAATTACCAGTTAATTTGACTTTTTCATTAGCGAGTTTAATTCGTTTCTACAAAGGAACATGGAATGGTCAAAGTTTACCGGTTAAAGATGGTGAAGATATTGTTTCATTTTTTGATGGTTTATGGAAATCAGATGATTATGAGAAAATTGCAAGACTTACATTGCAGAACAAAAGTTTCTGGGATGAAGATTTAACTGAAATACCTTCTTTAACAAAAGCAATTACAATTGCTTTGGAAGAAATTGATGGCAAATGGCATTGAAGCCGGTTTTGCTAAATTTCAGGAAAGAATAAAATAAAAAGATAAAAAAACAAAAAGAACAAGGGTTAATTATGGCAACGCAGAAAAAATTAATAAAAGTTCACCCAACCGACAATGTTGCGGTTGCTTTGGTGAATCTTACAGCAGGCGAAGTAATTGATTTCGAAGGAGAATCAGTTACTGTTGAGTCTGATGTAAAGATGAAACATAAGATTGCAATGGTTCCTTTTAATGTAGGAGACAGAATCATTATGTATGGAGTTTTGGTAGGTAAAGCAAGCGCCAGAATCGAAAGAGGAGGGTTGCTTTCTACAGCAAATGTAAAACACGAAAGTGATAAAGTTACCGGTAAAACGGAAACTATTGGCTGGACTGCTCCAAATGTTGACAAATGGAAAGACAGAACATGGCAGGGATATCACAGAGAAGACGGACAGGTTGGAACTGAAAATGTATGGTTGTTTTTTCCGTTAGTATTTTGTGAAAACAGAAACATCGAAATCTTAAAAGATATTTTTGAGAAAGAATTGATGAAACCTAAAGAAAACGATTATCAATTATTGCTTCGTTCTTTAGTAAAATCAGAAACGGGAGGAGCAGGAAATCAAGAAGCTTCAAACGATGCGAATTTATTCAACAATATCGAAGTAAAATTCATTACACACCAAGGCGGTTGCGGCGGAATTCGTCAGGATTCTCATAGTCTGGCTAAGTTATTGGCTGGTTATGTAAACAATCCAAACGTTGCCGGAGCTACAGTTTTGAGTTTAGGATGTCAGAATCTTCAAATTCAGATTTTCAAAGATGCTCTTGATGCTATTAATCCAAACAGCAAAAAACCGGTTTTAATTTACGACCAGCAGTCAATTGGTACAATTGAAACCATGTTGAGCAGTGTTGTAAAAGATACTTTTGAAGCTATTAAAAAAGCAAATGAAATAAAAAGAGAACCAGCTCCATTGTCTAAACTAAGAATTGGTTTAGAGTGCGGTGGATCAGATGGATTCTCTGGGATTTCAGCTAATCCTACTTTAGGAGTTACTTCAGATTTGTTAGCTGCTTTGGGCGGTACTACGATTCTTTCTGAATTCCCGGAATTATGCGGTGTTGAGCAGGAATTGGTTAACAGATGTGTGGAAGACGAGAGCGGAAAACGTTTCTTGGACTTAATGCAATGGTATGAAAAAACAGTTGTAGATGCTGGTTCAGGATTTGATATGAATCCGTCTCCGGGTAATATTAAAGATGGTTTAATTACAGATGCAATGAAATCTGCAGGTGCTGCTAAAAAAGGTGGAACTTCGCCTATTACAGGAGTATTTGACTATGGTGAATATATTACTAAACCAGGTTTAACGCTGCTTTGTACTCCAGGAAACGACGTGGAATGTACAACTGCAATGGTAGGTTCTGGTGCTAATATGGTATTGTTTACAACAGGTTTAGGAACACCAACAGGAAACCCGATTGCTCCGGTTGTGAAAATTTCATCAAACACTCAGCTGGCAAACAAAATGTCTGATATTATCGATATTGATACAGGAGGTATTATTACCGGAGAAAAATCAATTGATGAAATGGCAGATGAAATGTTAGAGTTTATTATTGATGTAGCGAGTGGTACGGTTAAAACCAAAGCTGCGCTATTAAATCAAAACGACTTTATCCCTTGGAAAAGAGGAGTTTCGCTTTAATTTTTTAGGTACAAAGGTACAGAGATGTAAAGCAACAAAGATTTATAGTTAAAGACGCACTGCTGTGCGTCTTTTTTTTTGCTGTAATTTTTCTACCGTATAAGTGATATAAGTAATTTAAGCTTGTTGGGTACAATTGATTTTAACACATAGAAACATAGATTTTATTAATTATGGCTGATAGGTTAGGTAATTTAAGATTGTTTTAAATAAAAAAAAAGGCAGCTCTTATAGAAGCTGCCTTTTGTGTTGTAAGTATAATCTAAAATGAACTTATATCACTTATATGGTAATACAAAAAAAATTAAAAGCTGGTTCTCGATGAAGATTTTCGAATGTGTAACTCAGGAGCAAGAACTACCTTTTTTTCGATCTTTATGGTGTCTGTTTTGTCTACTTGTTCTAAGAAAACACGAGCTGCCATTTTTCCCATTTCAAGAGGTGACTGGTCTACAGAAGTAATCGACAGCTCCATGAATTTAGTAAAAGGCTCGTTACTAAAGCCCGCTACGCAGAATTCGTTTGGGATACTGATATTTCTTTCTTTTAATTCCTGAATGGCGCCCAATGCAGCAAAATCACTCGACGAGAATATAGCATCGGGAGGTGTTTCTAATTGCAATAGTTTGTCAACTGCTTCTTTTCCGGCTTCTACCATACTTTTAACGGGTAAAACATATTCTTCTTTAAAAGTAATTCCGTGGTCTAAAAGCGCTTGTTTGTAGCCTAAAAACCTGTTTTTAAAGATTTCAAGCGATTGATCTCCGGAAAGATGTGCAATATGTCTGCATCCTTCATTGATTAGATGTTTAGTGGTAAGATAACCACCTCTAAAATCATTTATAGTTACAGAACTTACACCATCAATATGTTTACTTCTATCGAAAAAAATCAGCGGAACATTCTTTTGTAATACATTATTAAAAGCATCATCATTTTCGTTTGTTACATCTGTTACAGACATAAGTATACCGTCTACCTGAGCATCAATTAAAGTATATAAATTTTCGTTTTCTCTTTTTTTGCTTTCATGGGTCTGGCAGATAATTACCTGATAGCCATGAGGGTGGAGTTCTTCTTCGATTCCTCGGATAACAGAAGCAAAAAAATTACTGTCAATGCGGGGTACAATTACTCCAATATTATTACTTCGGCCGCTTTTTAATGCTAAAGCAAGTTTATTCTGCTTATAGTTCATTGAGGCAGCGGTTTTAATAACCAACTCACGAGTGCTTTCTTTAATCTTCGGGTTGTTATTCAACGCTCTGGAAACAGTAGCTGCAGTGATATTTAATTTTTCAGCAATATCATAAATGGTTACTTTTTCACTCATTAAAAAGGGTTTTACAAGTTAAATTCTACGACAAAAATACATTTTTTTTAGATAATCTAATATTTAATGTTATCGATTACCATAATCAATTACTACAACGTTTTATATTCTACAATGATAATAAATTATAATAATTTTTGCATTAAATGTAATTATAATTCTTAATAAAAATTAAAAATACAATTTATTTCTAAATAAATTTGGTTGGTTGAAACATATTTTCTAATTTCGTGTAATCGATTACATAATTATTGATGTTTTCGTCTCTTTAAACTACAAACTCCACACAGATGATTACAAGTAAGGTTATAGGGTTAAGGTCAATTGTTTTTTTAAGTATAACGGTCATTATGACTATATCATGCTCGAAAAAAACCGCCGCTATTTCTGAATCTGATCCGTGGAAAAGAATGGAATTGGTTATAAAAAGCATTCCTCAGACCAATTTTCAGGATAAGACTTATAATATAAATGATTTTGGAGCTGTGGCAGATGGTAAAACTTTAAACACAGCCGCTTTTGAAAAAGCAATTAAAACCTGTTCGGCAAATGGAGGCGGAAAAGTGCTGGTTCCAAATGGAAAATACCTAACCGGAGCCATTCATTTAGAAAGCAATGTAAACCTTCATTTAGAGGATAATGCTGAGATTCTTTTTAGTTTAAACCCAAAGGATTATCCGATTGTTCATACTTCATGGGAAGGAACAGAAGTTATGAATTATTCGCCGCTTATCTATGCGAAAAATAAAACAAATGTTGCCGTAACAGGAAAAGGAATCTTAAACGGCCAGGCAGACAGCACAAACTGGTGGATTTGGTCTGGAGGAAAAAGTTACGGATGGAAAAAAGGGATTCCATCTCAAAATGATCCGGCAAATCGTGAAGTTCTGGTTGATATGGCCGAAAAAGGTGTTCCGGTTGCGGAAAGAGTTTTTGGAGAAGGAAGATACCTGAGACCAAACTTTATTGAGTTTTTTGAATGTAATACGGTTTTGGTAAAAGATATCACGGTGATCAATTCTCCTTTTTGGATTTTGCATCCCATCAAAACCAACAATATGATTATTGACGCAGTAACTGTAAACAGCCACGGACCAAACAATGACGGCTGTGATCCGGAGTATTCCCAAAACATTGTAATTAAAAACTGCACATTCAATACCGGTGATGACTGCATTGCCATTAAAGCCGGACGTGATGCAGATGGAAGAAGAGTAGCAGTTCCGAGTAAAAATATCATTGTTCAGAACTGTAAAATGATCGACGGACACGGAGGCGTTGTTATTGGAAGCGAAATATCGGCCGGAGTAAATAATGTTTTCGTTGAAAACTGTGTAATGGACAGTCCAAATCTGGACCGCGCCATCCGCATAAAAACCAATTCAAAAAGAGGCGGTGTTATCGAAGATATTTTTGTTAGAAACCTGGAAGTAGGAACAGTAAAAGAATGCGTGCTGAAACTGAATATGTTTTATAATGTTTACGGGTCACAAACCGGAAACTTTATTCCAACAATCAGAAACGTAGTTCTCGAGAATGTAAACGTAAAAAACGGCGGTAAGTATAGTGTCTGGGCAGAAGGCTATGAATCCTCACCTGTAGAGAATATCACGCTGAAGAACGTAAAAATTCAAAAAGTAGACTCAGTCTATTTATTAAAAAATGTGAAGAATATCAATTTTATAAATACCTATATCAATGAGAAGAAAGTAGAATCAATTAAAAACTAATATGACTATTAACCAAAAAACCACTTAAAAAACTTATGAACATTAAACCACAATTAAAGAAAAAAATAAAGTACAATCTTGTATTTTTATTTTTCCTGAATTTTCTGCTGAGCAATACTGTAAATGCTCAATCTGCCACAATAGAAGGGAAAATTACAGATGCCACGGGATTATCACTGCCAGGTGTAAATATCCAGGAAAAAGGAACTAAAAACGGAACTTCGACAGATTTTGAAGGAAGTTTTAAAATTAACATATCAAATAATAAAGCTGTATTAATTATCAGCTACTTAGGTTTTCAAACGCAGGAAGTAAGTGTTGCCGGAAAATCAAAAATAAATGTAAGTCTTGCAGAACAATCCAATTCTTTAAATGAAGTTGTGGTTGTGGGGTATGGTTCTGTAAAGAAAACAGATCTTACAGGTTCAGTAAGCACAATCAGTGCGGCAACAATTACTGAAAGAAATACAACAAGTGCTCTGGAGGCCATTCAGGGAAGTACTCCGGGAGTTCAGATTTCATCTTCTTCAGGACGTTCAGGGGATGGATTTAAAGTTGTCATCAGAGGAAACAACTCCTTAGTAGGTTCTTCTCCTTTATATGTTGTAGACGGGGTTCCTGTTGACAATATCGACTTTTTGAATCCACAGGATATTTC
This sequence comes from Flavobacterium johnsoniae, assembly GCF_001879205.1. GTDB lineage: Bacteria > Bacteroidota > Bacteroidia > Flavobacteriales > Flavobacteriaceae > Flavobacterium > Flavobacterium johnsoniae_A. The sequence continues at coordinate 27,186 of NZ_MLFK01000011.1, read as the reverse complement.
CAGAATGGATGTATTGAAAGATGCTTCATCTGCCGCTATTTATGGATCAAGAGGAGCAAGCGGGGTTATTATCGTCACTACAAAAAGCGGTGCCAATGTAAAATCAGGTATAAATGTAACTTTTGATACTTCTTACGGTACTAAAACGGCAGCCAGAATGCCAAAAATGATGAATGGAGAAGAATGGTGGAAATTTCACCAGGTTGCCTATATGAGCGCAACGCCGGCAACGCAGACTCCGGCTCAGCTTGCAGCTTTGGCAGGAAATCAAAGTCCATTGCTGGTTTCAAGAGCAAACAGCGGTTATAATTTTGACTGGGCAGATGCTGTTCTTAAACCGGGTATGACTCAAAATAATTATTTAAATATTACCGGCCGTTCAGATTCTGGATTGAGCTATAACTTAGGATTTGGTGTTCAGAGTGATGAAGGTTTAATTGATAACGATTCGACTGATAAATATTCTTTCAAGCTGGGCTTAAATCACAAAATAAACGATAAATTTTCTGCAGGAGCAAATGTTACGATTGCACGTCTTGATACACAATTAGGAAGTGATTTAGCCATGCAGGATGCTTTCAGATTGAGTCCGCTTATGTCGCCTTGGGCTGTTGATGCGCAGGGAAGAGAGCAGGTTGGAAATTTATTTTTCCTGCCGGGTAAATTAACTTATCCTGATGGTTCCTGGGCAATTAATAAAACTAGTACAGTGAATCCTTTAATGGAAATTGCCAACTCTTCTCAAACCGAAAAAACATGGCAGACTGTTGGAAATGTTTTCTTTCAATACCAGCCGTTAAAATGGCTTTCGTTTAAAACAACATTTGCCGCCGGAATAGAAAATACAGATACAAGTACAGCTTACTCGGCCCAAACAAATGCCGGTGTAACATTAAACGGAAAAAATTCTGCATCAATTAAAAACTTCAGTAATTTCAATTATACATGGGATAATCAAATTGATTTAAAACACACATTTAATGAAGTGCATGATTTTAGCGTTTTGTTATTACAGAGTGTGTATTCAAATGTGGATGAAACTAATTATATGTATTCTAACAATCAGCCGTTTGATGTTGGTTCTAACAATATGGGATCTGGAGTTCAAACCAGCTATAATATAAGTTCAGGTTATCAAAAAAATACTTTAAATTCTTATGCAGTTCGTTTGAACTATAGCTTTAAAGACAAATATTTATTGACAGCCTCTACAAGATGGGACGGTTCGTCTGTATTATCAGAAGGAAATAAATGGCAGAGTTTCCCTTCTGTAGCTTTAGGGTGGAAAATCAGTAAAGAATCTTTCTTAGCAAATAGTTCAGTTGTTTCAGATTTAAAACTGCGTGCGAGTTTAGGTTATACAGGAAATGATAACGTGGCGCCATATACTTCTCAGGCTTTATTAAACCAGCAGACTTTTTATGCCAATGGAGCCAATGTGGTTTCAGGATGGCAGACAGAGAATTTAGCAAATCAGGCTTTAACCTGGGAGAAAACAAGAGAGATCAACTTAGGTCTTGATTTTGGATTCTTAAAAAACAGAATCTCAGGAAGTGTGGACGTTTATGACAGATTATCTGAAAAGTTAATATATAAGCAGGAATTACCGCTGGAAACGGGGTACAAAAATACTTTTGCTAATGTTGGTTCTGTTAGTAATAAAGGAGTTGAAGTTTTATTAACAACAAAAAATATTAAAAGTGAAAAAGTAAATTGGGAAACTACTTTTACGTTTACTAAAAACGTTAATAAACTAGAGTCAATTTACAATCAGGATCAGGTTAGTGATATTGGAAATAAATTAATTCTGGGTTCTCCTTTAAATCCTAATTACAATTATGTTTATGATGGTGTATGGCAGGAAAGCCAGGCGGCAGAAGCAGCAAAATACAATATGCTTCCGGGTCAGGCAAAACCAAAAGACTTAAACGGAGATGGTAAATTTAATACAGATGACAGAACGGTAATTGGCAACCCAAATCCGGAATGGCAGGGAAGTTTCTATTCTAAACTTACAGTGGGTAATTTTGATTTTAATTTCTCAGTAATTACAAGTCAGGGACAAACCGTTTTGAGTACTTTTCACCAAAACTTCGCTGACGTAAGTGACAGGGGACGTCAAAAATTAGCAATGGATTACTTTATTCCAACAAATGGAGCAGGAATTGAGGCAAATGCTAATAACACAAATCCAAGACCAGGACCTGTAGCAACAGGAGCGGGTGCTTACTGGACTACTTTATTTGGGTATTACAGAGATGTTTCTTATGTAAAAGTTAAAAATATATCTTTAGGTTACACGTTGGATTCTGAATTATTGAAAAAACTAAAAATCAGTAATTTAAGAATATATGTAAATGTTTTAGACCCTTTTGTATTTACTGATTTTGATGGATATGATCCAGAATGGGCAGCTGCTTCTTTTGGAGTAAATCGTCCGGCATCAGTTACAACGCAATTAGGATTAAGTGTTAAATTTTAATAAAGATATCAAATGAAAAAAATAATAATAATGATAGGGTTAATTGTTACAAGTTTAAGTTCTTGCAGCGATTATATTGAAGAGGAAAGTTTATCAAACGTGCCTGCTGATGAAACCTATAAAACGGCATCAGGATTTCAATTATTGATTAATACCAATTATGCATGGCTTAAAAGTATTTATGGAGGAAATCCATGGATGTTTGAATCAGGAACAGATATGTATGCAGAAGGAAGATCTCCGGAACCTGCCGGTTTAAGCCAGTATTCGCTTTTAATTCCAACATCAGACAACGTGGCTGATTTATATCGTCCTTGTTATCAGTTAATTCAGTCAGTAAATAAAGCGATATATTATTCGACTGTAACAGAGCAGACAAGTAATTTGAATACCTTAATTGGAGAAGCACGATTTTTAAGAGCACAGGCTTACTTTCTATTGGTTCAGAGTTACGGTGGGGTTCCTATTGTAAATGAGCATATTACAACTCCGGTTTTGTCTTTCTCAAGAAATACTGCTGATGAAGTGTATACTCAAATCATTTCTGATTTAGATTTTGCTTTAGCAAATGTTGGAACATCAGTTTACAGCACCAGCGGAAAGGTAAACAAAAGAGCGGTTAATGATTTACTGGCAAAAGTTTATTTAACCAGAGGATATGAAACTTTTGGCAAACCAGATGATTTTTCAAAAGCTGCTGCGTATGCAGATGCTGCCATTGCAGGCCAGCCTTTAGCTATTGCTTTTGACCAATTATTTAAACCAGGAAATGATTTAAATGCAGAAACAATCTTTTCTGTTCAGTATGACAAAGCTTCGACCAGTACAGATCCTACAAAACTAGGGAATAATCAGTTTTACTATTTTAGTTCGTACTTAGGAGGAGCCGAAACAGGAGCACCATTAAGAAGTTATAATTTATGTCCAACTGCTTATGCTTTAGGTCTATATGAAAAAGGCGATGCACGTTGGAATGCTACTTTCATGACAGAAATTCTGGAAGGACCTGAAACAACAAATGGAGTTACGAAAACTATTTTGTATTATCCTTATTACAGAAGCACAAATCCGGCTTCATTAAAAGTGAGACATTTTTATGAGCCAAAATGGTTTACACCAGCAGACAGACTGGCTTGGGAAACAGCAAACGCTTCCAGAAAAGCAGCAACTTTTGTATATCATCCGTGGGGACAATATGATGCAGCGCATACACTAATTGACAACCGTGACTGCTATACTATTCCGGTTAAGAAATTTGACGATCCGGATCCAACAACGCCTTCAAGCACAGGTCCTGTTAGTACAAGAGATATTATTCTTTCGAGATTAGGAGAAACATATTTAATTGCCGCCGAAGCGTATTTAAAAGCAGGCGTGCCTTCAACAGGTTTAGATCGTTTAAACGAAGTAAGAAGAAGAGCCGGCGTGCCAAATGCAGCGATTGGAGAATTCAATATCGATTATATTCTGGATGAAAGAGGAAGAGAACTGGTAGGAGAATATAAAAGATGGTTCGATTTAAAACGCACCGGAACTTTAGTAGCCAGAGCTTCAGCTCATAATTATAAAATTAAGGCAGCTAATTTCGTTGGAGTCGACGGACAGCTGAAAATTTTAAGACCAATTCCGCAGACGGCATTGGACTTAAACCAAAATAAAGATTTTCCTCAGAATCCTGGTTATTAGTAATTTGTTAGTTTTTTGAGACTATTTGTTTTTTTGAAGAAGGTTAAAAAGGAGTCTGGCCAGAGTGCCGGACTCCTTTCTTAACTAAAAAGAAAATTGATTTTAATGCGAAAAATTGTATTGATTTTATTGTTGTTTTCCTCTGTGATTAATGCGCAGAGAACTTACAGTGTCGACACTTCGTACACCGTAAAAAGCACTTACAATAAATTGATAAAAAAGTACCCGTCGATAACAGTTCCGATAATTGCTAAAAACGAAAATGCTGGTCAGATAAATGACGTAACTTATTTTGAATCAAAAGACAGAATGCTTCATTTAGATGCTTTTGTAAACAAAAAACAAAAGAAGAATCCGGCAGTTATCATGATTCATGGCGGAGGCTGGAGATCGGGAAATAAAAACCAGATGAATCCTTTGGCGCAGGAAATTGCTTCAAAAGGCTATTCTTGTTTTACAATAGAATACAGATTATCACTCGAGGCGAAATATCCTTATGGAGTTTATGATGTTAAAAATGCAATTCGATTTATAAAAGATAATGCAGGGAAATTCAATGTAGATCCAGACAAAATTGCGGTGCTGGGATGCTCTTCGGGAGCACAGATGGCAGCTTTGATTGGTACAACAAATGAAAATTCGGCTTTTGATGATCCTTCAAACAAAAGTAAATCATCTTCAAAAGTAAATGCAATTATTAATGTAGACGGTATTTTGGCATTCAGGCATCCGGAATCTTCTGAGGGAGAAATGGCATCGTTTTGGCTGGGAGGTTCTTATGAAGAAAAAACAGAGAACTGGAAAAACGCTTCGGCTTTAACTCATACAAACAAAAACACACCGCCTGTATTGTTTATAAACAGCAGTATCGACAGGTTTCATGCCGGGAGAGATGACATGATAAAAATTTTAAAGCAATATAAAATTTACAGTGAGGTTCATACATTAGAAAATTCGCCTCATTCCTTTTGGTTTTTTCAGCCTTGGTTCAGCCAAACCGTTGACTTTACAACTAATTTTTTAAACAGGATATTCAAACAATTACAATAAAAATGAAAACAAAAATTACAGTCGCAGCTTTATTATTAATGGGAATTTCATCAGTAAATGCTCAAAAATATGATATTAAAACCGCTAAAACGTATGCCGAAATTTCTGCAAAAACAGATGGACACTGGGAAGGAAGAAAGTATAAAGGCGGCACGGTTTTTAAAAATGTTGACAGACTTAAACTGGCTCCGGAGCATACAGATCATTCTTTTGATATACGCTATGAAGGTCCGGGCTGGGAAAATAACCGAATTGGATACCGCTTGTATCTGGACTGGAGAAACGCGATTGATATTTTTGGAAAGAAAACTTCTGCCATGATTTTACCTATCGTAGGCCAGGATAATTTTGATTCATACCACGAAATGAGCGATTGGGGAGCTGATATTTTAAAAGCCGGAAAAGGAATTGGAATTGGGTCTATTGATCGTTATTTAAACAACGAAAAACTGCATTTCCGCGAAGTAGATTCTACTATTGCAGCGGTTGTAAACAAGAACAACGAATCGGGTGTAAAAGTGAATTATTACGGGTGGAAAACGGCTTCGGATAAAATTGATTTTACTTCTGCTTTAACGATAAAACCAGATCAGCTTTATACCAAACACAGTATTAAAGCTTCCAAAGAAATAAAAGGAATATGTACAGGAATTGTAAAGCAAAAGAATACGGAACTGCTTAAAAAAGAAAGCAAAAACAAAAAATGGGCTTATCTGGCTACTTACGGGCAGCAATCATTGGTTCCGGACAAATTAGGAATGGCTATTTTTTATGAAGTAAAAACAATCGAAAATATCGCCGATACAGATTTGGACTATTTATTGGTTTTTAAACCAACGACTAAAAAAACTTCTTTCTATCTTTTAGGTGCCTGGGAACAAGAACAAAACGGAATCAAATCGCAGGAAGATTTCGTAAAATATTTAGATGCTCAATTAGAAATTTTAAATAAAAAAGGTAAGATGTAGTTTTTTGCCGCAGATTAAATGATCTGCTGCAAAACAAAAATGATAATCTGTTTTTAGATATGAATTATAAAAGAATAATCCCTGTTTTGTTTCTGTTCTGCAGTATTTCTGCTTTTTCACAGAACAATGATAATCAAACCAGAATGGCTGTTTCAGCCAATTCAAAATGGTCAGAGAAAACAGCGGCTGCAATCATCAATAAATATCCAAAAGCCTGGCAGATCGACGGAACCGAGAAACCAAAATGGGATTATAAAATGAGTTTGACCTTGTCTGCTTTTGAGAAATTATATCTTAAAACTAAAGACAAAAAATATCTCAATTACATTAAGGAGTATGCCGATGAACTCATTGACGGCAACGGAAATATAACCAAATACGACATCAAAGAATACAATATCGATTATGTAAATCCAGGGAAACTGTTGTTTAATTTATATGATGAAACAAAAGACAATCGGTATTTAACGGTAATCAAACAATTGAGAACGCAGATCGAAAGCCAGCCAAGAACAGCAAGCGGCGGATTTTGGCACAAACAAATTTATCCCAATCAAATGTGGATTGACGGTTTGTACATGGCTGAACCCTTTTATGCGCAATACACCGTTAAATTTGAAAATGGTAAAAGTTTAGATGATATTGCCAAGCAGTTTGAATTGGTTCACAATCATTTGTTAGATACAAAAACAGGTCTGCCATATCAGGCCTGGGATGAAAGCAAAGAAATTGGCTGGGCAAATCCGGAAACCGGGACTTCGCCAACAATTTGGAGCAGGGGAATTGGCTGGTATATGATGGCGCTGACAGAAACGCTTGATTATTTTCCAAAAAATCATCCCAAACAAAAAGAATTGGTTAGATATTTAAACGAAATAGCAGCAAATGCAGTTAAGGCACAAAACGCTTCAGGATTATGGTATCAGGTGGCTGATAAACCGGAACTGCAGGGAAATTATCTGGAATCTTCGGGTTCGGCGATGATTATTTACGCTCTGGCAAAAGGTGCAGATAAAGGATATTTAAAAGCATCTTATAAAAAAACCGCGCAGCAATCTTTTGACGCCTTTGTAAAAGAATTTGTCAATGCAAATGAAAATAATGAAATTACGATTTCAAATGTTTCATCAAATGTTGGATTGGGAGGAAAACCTTTTCGCGATGGTACAAACGAATATTACGCTAAAAGCAAAACAAAAGACAATAGTTCGCCGGCTTTGGCCGCATTTTTATTAAGCGCAGTCGAATTGAATAAGTAACAAAAAATCGATATGATAAAGAAAAGCCATTTTAGTGTTTCGAAAATCCTGCTTGTTTGTATGATCGTCCTTTCGTTTGTCGAAATAAAAGCGCAGGAAACTTCAAAAACAATCGCTAAAGATCTTAAATGGTCAGAGAGAATGGCACTTTCTGTTATCAAACGTGCACCTCAGGCGTGGCAGGTCGATAGTAATGAAAAACCAAAATGGGATTATAAATTAGGATTGCTGATGACTTCTTTTGAAAAGCTGTATCAAAAAACTAATAATCCGGTTTACGGAAATTACATTAAAACCTATGGCGAAACCGTAATTAATCCTTCGGGAGAAATTATGAATTACAAACTCGAAGACTACAACATCGATTATGTAAATCCGGGGAAATTTTTGTTTGAACTTTATAAAAGAACAAATGACAACAGGTATCTCATTGCCATGCAGACTTTACGCAGACAGTTAGAAACGCATCCAAGAACGAATTCGGGAGGATTTTGGCATAAAAAAATATATCCGTACCAAATGTGGCTTGACGGTTTATACATGGGAACGCCCTTTTATGTCCGCTATACCGTTGAATTCGACGGCGGAAAAGATTTGGATGATGTCGCTAAACAATTCGAACAAATACACCAGCATACGCTGGATCAAAAAACAGGATTACTTTTTCATGCCTGGGACGAAAGCAGGCAGATGCCCTGGGCAAATAAAGAAACCGGAACATCACCAAATTTCTGGTCGCGTTCAATAGGATGGTACATGATGGCTTTGGTAGATGTATTAGATTATATGCCAAAAGAACATCCGAAGAGAAAAGAACTCATTCAGTATTTAAATGATATTTCAAAAGCCGTGGCAAAATATCAGGATAAATCAGGATTGTGGTATCAGGTTACAGATGCCGGAAATAAAGAAGGGAACTATCTGGAAGCTTCCGGATCTGAAATGTTTATTTACGCTTTCGCGAAAGGAGTAAACAACGGATATTTACCAAAAGAATATAAAAAAGCAGCCGTAAAAGGTTTTGATGCCCTTACCAAAAAACTGGTAACGGTTGATGCCGATGGCGAAATTCATATCACACAGGTATGTGCAAGCGCGGGATTAGGCGGAAATCCGTATCGCGACGGATCTTTTGAATATTATATTAAAGAAAAAATAAAAACAGATAACTCACACGGCTTAGGACCATTTATTCTGGCCGCCTTAGAATTAGAAAAATAGTAGAATTTAAATATATTTTGAAATGAAAAATAGTAGGAAACACAGTTTTATGTCGGTTTTGTTAGTTTGCGCAATGGCTTTTACAAGTTGTAAAGTGACTTCTCAGGAACCTTCAAAAAAAGAAATCGTTATTTCTAAAGACATGAAATGGTCAGATAAAATGGCTTTAACTTTAATGAAACGTCATCCTGAAAGTTATATGCTTGATGATGCAAAAAAGCCAAAATGGGATTATGTTCACGCCTTGGTTTTGCATTCAATCGAAGAATTGAACAAAAAAAATCCGGATCCTCGTTACAAAGCCTACATTAGAGGTTATGTAGACGAATTGGTTCAGGAAGACGGAACTATCAAAACCTACGAACTGGACAAATACAATATTGACCTGGTGGTTCCGGGACGTCTGCTTTTTGCTGTTTATGACGAAACAAAACAAGATAAGTATTTAAAAGCAATGCAGTTAGTGCGCAAACAATTAACAGAACAGCCAAGAACAGCAAGCGGCGGATTCTGGCACAAACAAATTTATCCAAACCAAATGTGGTTAGACGGTTTGTACATGGGAGAACCATTCTACGCACAATACACGTTGATATTTGAAAACGGAAAAAGCTTTGATGATATCGCCAAACAATTTGAGTTGATTCAACAGCATGCAACAGACCCAAAAACCGGATTATTATACCACGCCTGGGATGAAAGCAGACAAATGCCGTGGGCAGATAAAGAAACAGGAAATTCGCCAAATTTCTGGTCAAGAGCTTTAGGATGGTATATGATGGCATTGGTTGATGTTTTAGATTATATGCCAAAAGAACATCCAAAAAGAGCTGAGTTAATTAAATATTTAAACAATGCTTCTGCAGCTTTGGCTAAATATCAGGACAAATCGGGATTATGGTATCAGGTTACAGATAAAGGCGGAGAAAAAGGAAACTATTTAGAAGCTTCGGGATCTTCAATGTTTGCTTATGCTTTTGCAAAAGGTGTAAACAAAGGATACTTACCGGCAAAATATAAAAAACTAGCCAACAAAGCTTTTGACGGATTAACTAAAATCTTAATCAAAAAAGTAGATGAAGACGGAGGTATTACCTTAACAAACTGCTGTCAGGTTGCAGGTTTGGGAGGAACTCCATACCGTGATGGTTCTTACGAATATTATGTAAACGAAAGAAAAAAAGACAACGATCCTAAAGCAACAGGTCCATTTATTTTGGCGGCTTTGGAATTGAATAGATAGTTTTATAAGTTAAACGGAAGCCCGACAGTCCCGATCCCGAAGTTTCGGGACGGGATAAAACCTGTCGGGTTTAATTGGAATGCATAATGACCAAAAAATGAAAAATCTAAAAGCCTTCTTTCTCTTATTATCGATATTCCTGATACAAAATAACTTTGCCCAGGTCTGGACGCCGGATAATGGAGACGGAACATATACTAATCCTATTATTCATGCTGATTATTCTGATCCTGATGCAGTTAGAGTTGGAGATGATTTTTATATGACGGCTTCTTCCTTTAACTGTATTCCAGGACTGCCTATTCTGCATTCTAAAGATTTAGTTAACTGGAAAATTGTAAGTTATGCACTTCCAAAACAACCGCCGTTTGATGTTTTTAATAAAGTGCAGCACGGAAACGGTGTCTGGGCACCAAGTATAACTTTTCATAACAACGAATTTTATATTTACTATCCGGATCCTGATTTTGGGATCTATATGATAAAAGCAAAAAAAGCGGAAGGACCGTGGTCAGAACCACTTTTGGTAAAAGCCGGAATTGGGTTAATTGATCCGAGTCCGCTTTGGGATGATGACGGAAAAGTGTATCTCGCGCACGCATTTGCAGGAAGCCGTGCTCAAATCAAAAGTTTATTGGTAGTCTCAACCATGAACACCGAAGGCACAATTGCCAATAACGATGAAGTGATGGTCATTGACGGACATAAGGACGAAGGCACAATAGAAGGTCCAAAATTCTATAAACGAAACAATTATTACTACATTTTTGCTCCTGCGGGCGGTGTCGCAACCGGCTGGCAGACTATTTTAAGGTCAAAAAATGTATTTGGACCTTACGAAAAGAAAAAAGTCTTAGAACAGGGATCAACCAAAATAAACGGTCCGCATCAGGGCGCGTGGGTGCAGACGCAAACCGGAGAAGACTGGTTTATTCATTTTCAGGATAAGGGCGCTTATGGAAGAATTGTGCATTTACAGCCAATGAAATGGGAAAAAGACTGGCCGGTTATGGGACAGGATTTTGATAAAAACGGAATTGGAGAACCTGTTACGACTTTTAAAAAACCAAACGTTGGTAAAAAATATCCAATTGAAAATCCCGCAGCTTCAGATGAGTTTAATGAACCAAAATTAGGACTTCAATGGCAGTGGCAGGCAAATTCACAGACTAACTGGGGTTTTCCTACCAGTATGGGATATTTGAATTTGTTTTGTGTAACGCCTATTAAAGACTCAAAAAATATTTTTGATGCGCCTAATTTACTGCTTCAAAAATTTCCTGCCGAAGAATTTTCGGCTGCAGCCAAAATAACATTCAACACGAGACTGAACGGAGAAACAACCGGATTGATAATCATGGGCTTAGATTACAGTTATTTGTGTTTGAAAAATGAGAACGGAAAATTGTATCTAAACCAGAAAACAGGAACTTTTGATAAAACAGTTTCAGAAACAGAAACCAAACCGGTTTTAATTTCAAATAACACCATTTACCTGAAAGTTAAAGTAAAAAAAGGCGGTATCTGCAGTTTCTTTTATAGTTTAGATGATAAAAAATACGAGCCGATTGGTGCTGATTTTAAAGCGAAAGAAAGAAGATGGATTGGTGCCAAAACAGGGCTTTTTGCTTTAGGTGAAAAAGTAACCAATGATTCTGGAAATGCTGCTGTTGATTGGTTTAGAATAACAAAATAAGATTTATAAAATGATTCAGTTAAAAAAATATCTATTGCTTTTTCTTGTTAGTTTGAGTGTTGGAGCAAATGCACAAAACACGTATAAAAACTGGCCGGACATTATTCGTAAAAATGATGCATCCTGGTTTGGCACCGAAGAAGCCAAAAAAATTGCCGAAAATGTTTTGCTTTATCAAAGAGATATTGGCGGCTGGCCAAAAAACATTCAAATGCAGAATGAGTTAACGCCTTCGCAGAAAAATGATTTAATTGAAAATAAAAAATCGACCAAAGAAATCACGACAGATAATGGAGCAACCACTCAGGAAATGCTTTTTATGTCTAAAATGTACGCTCAGGTAAAAGATGAACGTTACAAAGAATCTTTTTTAAAAGGTTTGAATTATCTGTTCGAAGCCCAGTATGCAAATGGCGGCTGGCCTCAGTTTTATCCTTTGAAAAAAGGGTATTACACGCATATTACGTATAATGACGATTCGATGGTTCGAATTTTAAATGTAATGAAAGAGATTGGCGAAGAAACTGATTTTTACAGCATTAAACCATCAAAAGAAATTACAGATAAAGCAAAAACGTCTTTTAATAAAGGAATTGACTGCATTGTAAAAACGCAGTACAAACAAAATGGTGTTTTAACGGCATGGTGCGCCCAGCATGACGAAGTTACACTGCTTCCTGCAAAAGCCAGAGCGTATGAACTTCCTTCGCTTAGCGGAAAAGAATCGGCTAAAATTGTTTTGTTGTTAATGTCGATTAAAAATCCTTCGCCGGAAATTATTACGGCCGTTAAAAGTGCAGATGCCTGGTTTGAAAAAACTAAGATCACCAATCTGGAGGAGAAACGTGTATTGAACGATGCAGGAAAAATCATCGACAAAAAAATGATTCCGGCTCAAAATGCTGCGCCAATTTGGGCGAGATTTATGGAATTGGATACTAACGAACCTTTCTTTTGTGACCGCGACGGAGTAAAAAAGAAAACATTAGACGAGATTGGTGCAGAGCGTAAAAACGGATATGCCTGGTATACAGACGAACCAAAAGAAGTACTGAAAAAATATGCTTCGTGGGCCGTTAAAAACGGAGTAAAAGTTTCGGAAGCAGCATCAGATAAAAAAAAAACTAATTTTCTAACCGTTGCCCAGGACGGTTCGGGCGACTTTACAACCATACAGGAAGCCATTTATGCAAGTCCGTCTTTTCCTTATGAAAAATTTACAATCTTTATAAAAAACGGAATTTACAAAGAAAAAGTAAGAGTGCCGGAATGGAATACGAATCTGGTTTTTTTGGGTGAAAGTAAAGAAAACACAATCATAAGGTTTGATGATAATTTTTCTAAAATCAATTTAGGACGCAACAGTACGTTTTACACGTCAACTGTTTTAATTGAAGCCGATGATTTTGCAGCATCAAACTTAACAATTAAAAATGCATCTGGAGATAAAGGGCAGGCTATTGCATTGTCTGTTGTGGGAAACCGTGTTAAAATTGTAAATTGCATTATATCTGGAAATCAGGATACACTGTACTTGTCAGGAAAAAATGCCAGACAATATTTTAAAGATTGTTTTATAGAAGGAACAACTGATTTTATTTTTGGCGGAGCAACGGCATTATTTGAAAACTGTACCATTCACAGCATCAAAAGTTCGTATGTTACGGCAGCATCAACTCCTCAGGGTCTAGAGTACGGATTTGTTTTTAAAAACTGCAAACTCACCGCTGAACCTGCTGCAAATGCAGTTTATTTAGGAAGACCGTGGCGTTTTTATGCAAAAACAGTTTTTATAAACTGCGAGTTAGGGAAACACATTAAACCGGAAGGCTGGGAAAACTGGTCGAAACCAGAGGCTGAAAAAAACGCTTTTTACGCCGAATATAATAACAGCGGAGAAGGATTTCAACCTGCAGAAAGAGTTTCATGGTCCCGCCAGCTTACAAAAAAAGAAGCAGAAAAATATACAATAGAAAATATCTTAAAAGATTCAAGCAAGTGGTATTTGAACTGAGTATCTAAGATGCTGAGTTTTGATTTTTATTATCAAAGCTTTACTCCCTGAAAACTTTATAACAAAACCTCAGTGTCTCAGTTCTTTAAAAAAAACATACAATATGAAATATATCCTTTTACTATTGATTTCATGGAGCTGTCTGGCCCAGAAAAATGAATTTCCAACAGCGAAAGTGGATTCGATTGTAAAGCGAATTCAGCTGCCGGTTTTTCCTGCCTACCAGGTTAATGTGGTGAAATTAGGAGCAAAAGGAGATTCGATTACAAATAACAAAGCCGCATTTGACAAAGCGATGGCATTGTGTAAAAAAAACAAAGGAGGTACAATTGTAGTTCCGAAAGGGATTTATAAAATAAACGGGCCGATCCACTTTGTAAGCAATGTAAATTTGAGAATTGAAAAAGGCGCCAAGATAAAATTCAGCGACAATCCGCAGGATTACTTACCGATGGTTTTAACAAGCTGGGAAGGTACAATGCTGTACAATTACAGTCCGCTGATTTATGCCTATGAATGCACCAATATTGCGATAACGGGCGAGGGAACAATTGACGGAGAGGGAGGAAAAACATGGAAAAGCTTTAAGGCAGAAGAAGGGCCGGGTAAAAATTTAAGCCGTGATATGAACCATAATAATGTGCCGTTAAAAGACAGGAAATTGGGCGAAGGCTATTTTCTGCGTCCGCAGATGATCCAGTTCTTTAACTGCAAAAATATTCTGGTTGAAAATGTGCGTATCGAAAATTCACCCTTCTGGTGCCTGCATCTTTTAAAATCGCAGAGTATTACCATCCGCGGCATCAGTTACAAATCTTTAAATTATAACAATGACGGCATTGATCCGGAATATGCTAAAGATGTTTTAATAGAAAATGTCACTTTTGATAACGGCGATGATAATGTGGCCATTAAAGCCGGACGCGACCATGAAGGAAGGGCAAATACGGCAACGCCAAGTGAAAACATAGTAATAAGAAACTGTAATTTTAAAGGACTTCACGGGGTGGTTATTGGCAGTGAAATGTCGGCAGGAGTACAGAATGTATTTGTAGAGAACTGCAGAACAATCGGCTATTTAAAAAGAGGGATTTATTTGAAAACCAATGCCGACAGAGGAGGTTTTATCAAAAATGTTTTTGTTCAAAATATTCAATTAGATCAAGTTGAGGACTGCATTTACATGACAGCCAATTATCATGGAGAAGGAAAAGGATACCAGTCTGATATTTCAAACATTCATTTTTCAAATATTACCTGCAATAAAGCATCAGAATCCGGAATTGTCATTCAGGGATTTCCCGATAAAAAGATCCGAAACATATCGTTGAAGAATATAGAAATCAAAGAGGCTAAAAATGCTCTGTCCAATGAAAATGCTGAGAATGTTTTAATCACTGATGTTTTTATTGGTAAAAGAGCAACGGTGCCTTCAGCAGTTTCTAAGCATTAATTTAAGGGCAGAGCGCCCGGAGGATTTTATCTGCGTATTGTCAGGTAAAAGGCAAAACGCAAGGCTGAAAAAAATGCAGTTCTTTTTAGTTTAAAAAAAATAAAAATGAAAAAATACATCTTCTTAACATTTCTCATCTCCGCTGTTTGTTTTGCACAAAAGACGACTCTGTACACCATAGGCGATTCTACAATGGCTGATAAAAAAGATCCTGAACGAAACCCCGAGCATGGCTGGGCGCAGGTTTTACAGCCGTTTTTCAATGATGACATTACTGTGGTAAATAAGGCGGTAAACGGAAGAAGCACCAAAAGTTATATCAATGAAAAAAGATGGGATTCGATTTATAAAAAGCTTAAAAAAGGGGATTATGTTTTTATCGAATTTGGACATAATGATGAAAAGATAGAAGATTCTGCACGTTATACCAATCCGCATACGGCCTATAGATACAATTTAATCAAGTTTGTAAAACAGAGCAGGGAAAAGGGTGCAGTGCCTGTCCTGCTTACTTCAATTGCGCGACGTAATTTCAATGAGAAAGGCGTTCTGGTGCCCACACACGGGGATTATCCTTTGGAGACTCGTCTTGTAGCCCAGGAATATAAAGTGCCTTTTATTGACCTGGAATATTATACAGAAAGACTTGAGCAGTCATATGGACCGGAGAGGTCAAAAAAACTTCACCTGCATTTTAAAGCCGGCGAGCATCCCTATTATGAGAAAGACAAATCAGATGATACCCATCTCTCACTGGAAGGGGCTCTTGAAATTGCGAAGATTGTAATCAGCAGCATTCAGTCTTCACAGGATGCCGCTCTTTTAAAACTTAAAAAAGCCCTGAGATAGAAGTATCCGCCCTTTATAATCCGGAGGCAGTCTTTGCTTTTTTAATTGTCTTTAGATTCTTCAGGGAAGCATTTTCTCCCCGGCGCAGTTTTATGTATTTGTTTTTAAGGGTGCTTTCAATAAAGACGGTTTTTGCAGCATAGTCTGTATAACTGATCCTCAGCACATCTCCCTGCATATTCTTTTCTAAAACAGCCGAAATGTTTTCCCTGCCCAGGCGAAGGATAAGATCTCGGAATGATGCGCATCGGGACAGGGCCGTGTTTACTTTTTTTCTGCTCTGCGACCTCAAGACGGCACCCTGAAGAGCATTGGCCCTGAATAGATTCTTCAGAAAAGCCAGAGTGGGTTTACCAGGCAGGCTGCTGGCTTTAAAGGGAATGCCGGCAGGTTTTCCCTGCTCGTTTAATATTTTGTACAGCAGTCCTTTTCTTAAGAATGTTTTGGAATTTTTATTTCCTCTGTCAGCTGCAATATTGTAGTGAGCCAGCACGGCATTAAGCGAGCGCAGGCTTGTAAAACTGTAGGTTTGCAGTATATAAGCCAGTACTCCTGAGAGAGCTTTTTTTGATTCGGTCTTTCCATAGAGCACCTTTGCAGGTGCATCGCTCAGGCTGTGGTCTTCTGTGTTTTTGGGTATCTTGCCTGCTTTTGCCAGTCCGAAGATCATCTCAACCTCTCTTCTGGCCGGTTCAGATTTTCGAGCCGCCAGATTATGAATATAAATACGGCTGCCATCCCTTTTTATATTCAGTGTGATAAGATGAAGATGGGGATGACCGGCATCATGGTGCTGATAAACAAGATAAGGCTGCCGGCCAAAACCGATCTTATTGATATAACTTCTGGCAACAGCAAGAAGCTTTTCCGGGCCGTAGTTCTCCGAAGGGGCAAAATTGAGCGAAATATGAAGAATGCAGCTTCTGGCATTTTCGTTTAAAGATGTTCTAAGTGTGAAACGCTTTAATTTCATTTCATAGGTGATGCGTTCCAGATCTACAGGATAATTACCGGCTCCGATGCACTGCGCGAGTCCTTTTTGTACTTTATTCTCATTATAGCGCAGTGTTCTAAGTATTGAAGTGCCTGTTTTTATTACTGCAACCATTTGAGTGTGATTTTTTCAAGTTGTAATTTAATTTCTTCCATTCTCAGGCTCAGTGCCCTGGTCTGAACCAGGAGGTCTTTGTCTCTGCAGTTTTCATAATCTCTGCATACTGAAGGGCGGGGGCAGGCCATGAGATCTTTCAGGGCATTGATCTGCTGGTTTAAAACCGCGGCCTCCTCAATGAAATCATCTATTGATTTATTCCTGTAGAAAAGGGTGAGGGGCTTTTGAAATAAAACTTTACGGATAAACTCGCTCATATTCCTGCAGGTGCTGTTTTTGTACTGTTGCTCAAACTGCTGGTATTCCTGGGGTTTTAACCCCACATAAATGCTTCGGATTCTAAATGGATTATCTTTTCTCATATCACAGCGGTTTTAAATAAGTAAAAATTCCGGGATTGAACCGGCAGAAAAATATGTACCAGCAGATTCAATCGCGGGGTTATAAAACTTTAGGGGGGGGCTATTTTCTAATTACCAGACAGGAGAGCTCCGGATCACTTACCAGCCGGTCCATTTCACTCTGGATTATATCCTGAATATCGCGTTTTATCTGCAGGTAGCAGTTCTGGATGTCCTCATCGCTGAGGCTGCGCACAATTGGAATACTCCTGTATTGGCCGGTTTCTCTCTTCAGGGCTTTATGATCATTTACTACCGCGCAGTGAAAGGTTTTAAGTGCTATTGGGCAGTCAGGGTCATCTGCTGTCATCCCTACAAATTCCCCGGAGCTCAAAGCGGCAATCCGGGATGCGGGCACTGCAGATTCCAGCTGTCTGGATAGGCTCACAGAGGTATCTGAACTGTTTATTGAAAAACTTTCCCGGCGCTGCATGATTCTGCCGAAACGCTCCGATAACTGTTTGGCGCTTTCCCCGGTGACCTGTCCGCTGATAATGTTTCCTGTTATATTGGCAATAACATCGGCCTGCTCGCGTCCGTACTCTTTTCTGAGCTGGCTGAAATCCTGAATTCCAAGGCAGGCAGCCACTTTATTGCTCCTGGCTGTTGCAATAAGGCTGTCGATATTGTTGAGATAAATTGTGGGAAACTCATCGAATATCAGACTGCTTTTCTGTTTTCCTTTCTGATTGACAAGTTTTAATAAACGGTTCACATAAAGTGAAAGGACAGCTCCGTAAATTTGTATTTTCTGGGGATTGCTGCCCATGCAGACAATCTTTGGATCGGCGGGATTATTAATATCAAGGGTGAAATCATTTCCGGAGAGCACATAATAGAGCTGGGGAGAAGAGAGTCTGGCCATGGCCACCTTAGCCGATGCAATCTGCCCCTCAAGCTGCTCCATGACGTCATTGAGATAAGCATTTACAAATGGATTGATGAGCACCTCAATTTCCTTTTCTGTTCTCAAAAGGGTAAAAAGATCATCATACTCGGCCTGCATCAGTTCAATGACATGCGGAAGGGTGCAGAACCTGCCGTCTTTATATTTTCTCAGGTACCATATAACGGCTGTGAGAAAGTTGATGGGAGATTCCACAAAGAAATCTCCCTGGCGTTTGATCCATTCTCTGTTGAGTCCCAGCAGAATGGTGCGGGCGGATTCTGCCGAATCGGTAATATCGGTCATGGCCGAAGGCACTAAAGGATTACAGCGGTGGCTGCGGCCCAGGTCATCAAAATTGATGCAGTAGAATGCAGGCACGCAGGCTCCGGTCTTTTTAGAATCCAGCCAGGTGTTATAGGCAATAGTGGTGAGATCATCAAATTTGAAATCGTAGATAAACATCGTAAATCCCTTTTTAATATGCTGTGTAATGACGTGGCGTATCACAAAATAAGACTTACCCGAACCCGGAGTTCCCAGCACCAGAAGGCCCCTGAAAGGATTAATGATATTGATCCAGCTTTTTCTTATTTTATTTTTCAATGCGTACCGGGCAGGCAGATTAATTGAATACTCATTCTCCAGAAGGCGCTCCTCCTGCGGAAAGGTTTCATTTTCTTTATTGAAGATATCCTCAGAATTAAGTCTTTTTTTTATAATCCTCGATAGAAGCGTGCCTGCGGTGAGGATCATTATAAATCCGGAGCAGGTCGCAATAATGTAATAAACCGCGGCCCGGGAGCTGTCTATCTGCAGCAAAAGCACATAAAAACTTAGAAAGAAAAGCAGTAAACCCGCCGCTGCATAATTCAAAGCCCGCCTGCAGTTTATTTTTTCATCCTTTCGTCCTTTAACCCCCAGAAGAGAAATCAGCAGGAGGATAAGAGACAGGATTTTGGAGACATGAAAATTATTAAAGAGACCCGTTCTGAAGAGTGCTTCCAGAATCCGGATGCCCAGACTGTTTACAAGACTTTGGTGCTGGAAAAGACCATAGAACCAGTAATAGACATGTATGGCCAGAACAAGGATGCTCAGCAGTCTTGTCATATCGAGTATTTTTCGAAGGGCCTGTTCATTTTCTCCGCCTGCCATGGCATAAAGTTTTAGTCTTAATTATTTTTTCAAAGTCTTCAGGGTTTAAGCCCGGGGCGTAATTTTCTGCGCTCTGTTTCTGCGCAGTTCATAAACCATTCGCTTACATCTTTGTAACCGCTGTACATGGGGCTCTCATCTTTATATTTACTGCTCCATTCCAAAGCCCGCCGGGCGGTTTCCATCCCTGCCTGGTCCCGGTCTAAGAACAGCCTGATTGTTTTGTGCTCTTCCATAAAGGGCCGCATTTTTTCAATAAAGGAAAGGGAGTTCAGTATAACGAAATCCTTTTTTTCTTTATGCTGTGCCGTCGCTGCTCTATAGGATAGAAAATCAAAAAATCCTTCGAAAACCAGAACTTCTCCCGAATTACAGCTCAGAGTGGTGGCTGCTTTTGGAGAAGAGCTGGATTTAAAGTATGGATTTCTAATCTCAAACCCGCCCATGTCATTTTTAAAACCGATGCCGTAATAAGAATGATCATTTATCTTATAGCTGATTTCCCTGCAGAACCTGCGGGCAATGCCCATGGGAATCTTTCTCTGGCGCAGGTATTTTACAAGAGCCTGCGACTCCAGGGATTTTTCGCGGTAAATGATAATTTTAGACTCCTTTTGCGATATGCCGCCCGGCAGAGGCGCCTGCACTGCAGGCTGAGAAACAGCACTGCCGCCGTTTTTTAAAAATTCTGCAAAAGAGCATTTAAAAAAGAGCATGCCAAAGTCAATTATGCTGCCTCCTTTTCCCATGCCGTGGTCATACCAGCGGTTGAGTCTGCGGTTGATTTTAAATGAAGGGGTATTCTCGGTGCGAAGAGGCGAGCGGTACCAATAGTCATCGCGGACTATCTTGGAAGGTTCAAATCCTAAGCTGTAGAGATAGGAAACCATATCAAGAGCCTTTAGCTGGTCTATGGAAATACTGCTGAAATTCATAATTAAACGCAATCAGATTCATTATTGAGTTAGCAGTACAAAATTATGCAAGTGCTTCCAGAGAGCCAATCCTCGTTATATTTTGAATCTTAATACGGCCTGTTTTAGATAAATGCGGGATTCATTTATTTTAAGAAATAAACTTTAGGGTATTGCAAAGGCAGGTTTACGCAGAAAAGAACCAAAAGAAACAGGATATCACTCAGTGAGTATTTCTCTTTATCAGGTTTCATATTATATTCTGCAACGTATTTTTTTAATATATAAATCAGTTTAGCAGTATTTTTAGGTGTATGTTATAATTAATATAAGTATGGATTTACCTGAGGAATTACACAGCATGAAATTTGCAGAATGTTTTGAATCTGTCAAAATGCTTTATTTATCGGATGATTATTTTAAGATCATCTGCGATGAGTACTGCTTGAGGAAAAAAATGGCGGAAAATTATAAAATAAAATTAAAAAAGCATCTGCGCCGAAGAGCAGTATTTGAAAATTTATCTAAAGAATTAGAAGAGGAAATCTTAATTTATATCATCAGAAATGAACAATTTTAAACCAGAGGAAAACACCGGTTCTAAAAATCCTGCTGCATTGAGCAAACGCACAATATAAGACTCATTAACATTCATGGCAGTGTGTATGATCCTGTAATATTAGGGAATTTTATGGAAGATGACTTAAATAAAATAAATATGCTAAATCTATGAGAATCAATATAGGTTTAAATGATTTTTAAATTAGAGGACGAATTCAAAAATCATTTAAACATAAAATGCCTTAAGACGTTTGTTTTTAAGTATAAAATATAAATTTGTTGAAAAAGTATTTTCATAAAACAACAGAAATTTAATCCATCTTAGTGTAAATTAATAAACCTTAAATGAGGATGAAATATAATTTATTAAAAAAAATAATTGGTCTTGAGAATTTTGAAACTCAAAATGACAATTTATTATATATATGTACGAGTAAGAATTTGATTTTAAATAATGAAATAATTTACGACCAAAATAATCTTGTAAGTTTTGTTAAGGATTTTAATGGGAATATTGTTTTTTCAACCTCAGATAATAACATTTATTTTTATGATTCTAGTACAGCATTATTGGTAGAAGATTATAGTTTAAGTGAGAAAAAGTATAATAATGAAAAAATATACATTAGTAAAAGAATCTCAAGAGGAGTATTTGAAACATTTTTATTTTCGATTAAGGAAAATAAAAAAACATTAATAACTGAAATCCCATGGTTTGTAGAAAATGAATATAATATATTTTGCAATGGTTCAGTTCTAAAAAAGGAAAACATCTTAAATAATATAATTGATTGGGAAATTAATTTAGGAGATTGCGGAGTACTAAGGAAGATATTAGGCGTAATCAATAAGAAATTATGGGTCTCAATGTATCGCGGAGGGATTGATAAAAATAAAAATACGCTGATTGCTTTAGACATTGATTCTGGGCAAATTAATTATCAAATTCCAAATAACTACGACATATCAGATTACTTCGTAGAATTAATTCCGGAGCAAAGTAGCATTTTAAGCATTCATGGAAAAATAAGCACACATCCTGCAGACAGTCCATTGATAGAAATTAATGCAAACACGGGAGAAATAATCCGGAATCAAAGAATTGAGAGCTTGTACAGTGAAAACCTAAAAATAGGTTTTTGGAAAGTTCTAAACGATAAGATTTACTTCACAGCAAATAAAGATGTCCTGAATGGCACACATATCGGTGTTTTGGATTATCATACTTTAGAAATCCTTTGGGCATCAAAGGTTGATGAAATGAGAGGGAACTTTATAGATTTGCAAGTTACTGAAAATAAAATCTATGCCTTAGATACCGGCAGTCAATTGCATGTTTTTGCACGGGAATAATCGAAACATCAAATTTGGCTTTATAATTTATTTAGGTCATATAAAATCGAAAACGATCGGAAAGAAGTTTTTTTTGTTTTATTCCTATCAAGACACACATATTTTAATAACGTATGTTTAGAGGACGCTTATAAAAACTTCGATATCCAGTTTGACTTAACAGGACTCGAACCAATTTTCATAGGAATTACAGGCTTTGATATTTCAATACAAAATAGTGATGTTTTTGTCGAACCTAAAAAAAGCCTGAGAAATATATAATTCTCAGGCTTTACATTCTTTTCGTAGCCCCAACGGGACAATTCTCTATCCATTTTCAAGACGATTGGAATAAAATAAATATGAGAGAATATTAAATTTTCAGTTCAAGTCCGAGGATCGTCACTAGTTTTAAAAGCTTCTTTCTTTATGCAAGAATTTGGGTTGAACCCTATCATGGATTTCTTAATTTTTTATTGTCTAAATGCTTTAAATTTAAGGTTTAGTTCCAAAAAAGTATTTAATATTAATTGCTCCACTATTCGGTAATAGCAAAAGGTTTATTCCACTTATAAAGAATTTACATTATCTGAGCAAGACATTTTGCTATTGTAAATTTGGCAGTAGATTCTTCTTCATTTTTTATCAGTAAATCGATTTGATCTGCTGGTATAATTTTTTTGTATGTTTGTAGAGTACAGCCAGCTTCTCATTCTAAAAAAATGTTCCAAAGCCAATCGATAACCCCTAATATAACACATTTGAGATTTCAAAAAAGCGCACAATTAATACTGTTGGCAATGAAGAATCAAGATATATTAGTTTAATTTTTTCTATGACTTTATAAAAATTAAGTAATGATGTATAATCTAATTGACCAAAAACATAATATAAATTCTTTTATGCTTTCAGGAACAGATATCATTCTAAAAAATGAAAAAAAGGAGTTATTTGTTAATGACAAATTCATTTGTGAAAACGTTGATGACTTTTTTATTTCTGGCGATAATCAATCTGTACTTTTTAATACTATCGATGGTCTTTCTTCTTTGGATAAAAACTTTAATTTAATCCATAAAAAATCTCGTTTTTTTTTAAATGCGGTATTAAAATTTAGCAATTTTACTTTTCAGACTGATATTGAATCGAATACTATCCTATATTTAAACAATAACAAATTAGAAAAAGAAGTAGAATTAATTTCTGATTATGATTGGGAATTTCTTTTCAGTAATCAAAGTTATCTCTATATATATGATAAATTTATAATTAAGGCATTCTGTTATTCTTCGCACAATTTTATATGGAAGAATATATTACAAGAATATGGTGAAATAAGAAAAATTCTTGGAATTGCAAATGAAAAAATATGGATTTCAATGTATCGCGGAGGAATTCATAAGAATAAAAACACATTGATTGCTTTGGATAGTGATTCTGGCCAAATGATTTATCAAACTCCAAATAATTTCGACATATCAGATTGGTTCGTAGAATTAATTCCTGAACATAATAGCATTTTAAGCATTCACGGAAAAATAAGTACACATCCAGCAGACAGCCCCTTGATAGAAATAAATGCTGCTACGGGAGAAATAATCCGAAATCAAAAAATTGAGAGCTTATATAATGAAAACCTAAAAATAGGTTTTTGGAAAGTTCTAAACGATAAGATTTACTTCACAGCAAATAAAGATGTCCTGAATGGCACACATATCGGTGTTTTGGATTATCACACTTTAGAAATCCTTTGGGTATCTAAAGTTGATGAAATGAGAGGTGGCTTTAGAGATTTACAAGTTACCGAAAATAAAATTTATGCTTTAGATACAGGCAGTCAATTGCATGTTTTTGCAAGGGTATAATCGAAACATCAAATTTGGCTTTATAATTTATGTAGTCATATAAAATCGAAAACAATAGGAAAGAAGTTTTTTTGTTTTATTCCTATCAAGACATACCGTATTTTAATAACGTAAGTTTAAAGCATGCTATTAATAACTTCAATGTTCAGTTTGACTTAACAGGACTTGAACCAATTTTCGTAGGATTTGCAGGCTTTGATACTTCAATACAAAATAATGGTGTATTTGTAGAACCTAAAAAAAGCCTGAGAAATCAATATTTCTCAGACTTTACATTCTTCCTAACAGCCCTAACGGGACAATTCTCGAACCATTTTAGAGAAGATTTAATTAAAATTAATATAGAGTCTTAAATTTATTTGCCATTTCAAATTAAATCATCATGACTTGATGAGTATAAAAAAATAGCAATATATTTGGATTAAATAAAGTATGATGCTTGTCATTCTTATCTATCCAAAATTGGGAAGCTTTGTATGATTTTGATATGTATATATATAAGTTAGCAATAATACAAATGCAGAAATGGATAAAATAAAAACTACGGTTACTAGTATATTAATTTGTTTTATTATGCAAGCGCAGAAAAATTCAGAAGCTGAAAATTTTGTTAATGCCTATTTTAAAAATAAAAAAATAGAGAAAATTTACTATACCGAAAAAATATTACCCTCTCATTTATTATCGATAAAAGAAGCATTAAAAGAAACCAAGTTTCAAATTTGGGATACAAGATTTCCAAAATTAATTAATGAAATACCTAGTGTCTTACAATTCACCGATAGTGAATTGGATTATGTATATAAAGAGATTGAAAAAAACGACAATAAGGATTGGGCAAAGGGCAAGCTAAAAAATGCAGAATTTATTAAAAGTGAAGATAGCGAAAAATATTATGGCATTTATAGCTTTTCAAAACCTGTGTTTTTAAGGAAAAATACAATTTGTATATTTTATTCTGAAGGTAATGAAAGTGGTAATCTCGCTACATATATAAAAATTAATGATGAATGGAAATATTACTCTGGTTTTTTTGAATGGGTCAATTAAGTACTACTAGTAACACTTGCTACAATAGATTTGGGTATTTAGCTTAATTTAGAAATAGTTTTGTATTGGGGAGTTTTGGCAAATGAGAAAATAAGGTTTAATTTAATCCGAAACGTCTTTTAGCAAGAGGAGGTTTTGTGGCATTTTAAAAACCAACACGATAAATAGAAATGACAACTTTAGGGAATAAAGGAAAACTTATTTTAACAACAAAAATCAGTGACAAAATTGTTGCCAGTTCTGTTATTATGGATGATAATACTAAAGAAGCTTTTTTGAACTTGTCAAAATATACAAGAGATCTTTTGATAAAAGAACCTAAAATGAATTTATACGGATTGAACTCATTAAAAAATGCACTTTTGACCTATTGGAATGAAAGCATAAATCCTGACACGGAAAAATTTTGGGCAGAAATAAAAGCAGAGAATATTGACTATGAAAGAAAAGAACCGTTGAGATTTGCATTAAGCAAAAATCGTTTCAGAAGAGTTGATCAAGGGATGGATGCAAGAAAGCATTGGATTGAATTAAAGAAACTCAAAGGAATTAAAGCTAATTATACAACTTCAGAAATTGAACAAATTGAAAATATAATTTCGGAAGACGAAAAACGAAGACTTGGAATCTTAAAAAAGTGTTTAATAAAAAAAGAAATTACGCAGTCACAATACCTGAAATTTGGGGAGTGTTGGGCGTATATGAGCAATTGTGATCTTTGGGACAGATATTTTAGGAAAGATGAAGTTGAAGAATTATTAAACATTTGGAAAAACTTTGAGAGTAAATAACTTAAAGGTTAAAAAAAACGTTACATAACACTTCAAAAATTAGTAGCTCTAAAAAAGGAAAAAATCCATGACGGGATTCGAACCGAAATTATCCGTAAACATTGAAGTTTGTAAAAAGAAAAAAAATATAAAATATTTTTCGAACCATAAAAAAAAGCCTGAGAATGTAGATTCTCAGGCTTTACCATTTTTATAGTAGCCCTAACGGGACAATTCTCGAACCATTTTGTCAATGACTTAGATAAAATAAATATCAAACAGTAAATTTTTCGGTTCAAATACCACGAAGTTTTTTTCATCAATAATGTAGTTAATATTATCCAACACAAAAACATTTTTTCATTAAAGCCAATTGCCTAAATCCGTTATAGTAGCTGTTACCTTTTGGCTTTTCTACTAAAGTTTCTATTTACTTTTTCCTTTTTCAGAATCGTCTTTGAACTTATAAGGGTAGTTTATTTCAATTAAATCATTTTCAAGTTGCTTCCAATCTTCAAGCTCGTCAACAATTGATAAGACCATTTCTTTTGTCAAGATTTGTCCATTATATATTTTTGAAACAGTGTCAAGTGGAATTCCACTTTCTTTATAACTTTCCTCAAAATACTCTGTTGCACAGTCAATATAAGTTTGAGGCTTTCCATCGAATATATTGAGCATTTCTTCTGAATTATCTTCAAAATTTTCAAGTTTTCCAACTTGCCAATTTTCAATTCCGTTGATGAATATTATTTATCTAAATGATATTATTAAAAAATCAAGATTTTATACTTGACTAATTTAAAATTGAAAGTATAAAGAATATTGATATTGTTTCTTTGAATCCCGTAAAGAGAATCTAAAAAAAAGGTAAAAACCAAAAAAAGCTGCAGATTTCTCTGAAGCCTTTTCTTAGTAGCGGGAAGCATTTTCTATTTCTGAATTATCTTTTTTTCAGATAATCACTCATTTAAATTGTTTTTTAATTCATCGGCTATTCTTCTGTCATCAAAGTTAAATTCTCTTGAAACCTGTGAGCTAACAATAAATTTTATAATTTCATTTTTCTATCTAAATATTTTGTTTCTTAACTTCTTTACTTAATTGTTTGTTTTTTTATATTCTCTTATTGATTTCGAAGTATTTATTTTCAGATTCGATAGTATACCGTTTAAAAAATTCAATACCTTTTGCAATGAATTCAACTGCACCGACAG
>NZ_MLFK01000010.1 GCF_001879205.1 Flavobacterium johnsoniae | reverse complement strand
TGAATTATACAGTTTCGAACCTACGCTCGTTAAGCTTTATTTTTGCTGGATTTATAGTTTCCAAAAACGCAAAGTGCCACGATTCTGCCACAAAACTTAAAGTGTCTATTTTCAAAATAGATTTAGATGATTTATGGTAAATTTGTTGCGGATGAAGAGGTTCCGCCTGGAATTATTTAGACGCCTAGTAAATACTTGGCTTCATATGTTATCTTAGAGAAGGCAAAGAAAAAAGTGTACCTCGAAATTTTAGTCAATTTCTTGATGTATGTATAGGTTAAAAACGATAAAGATTACAAATATAATACGCTAATTTCAATAGAATTAGAAATCTAAAGTTGATGTATTTCTGTTGACTGATGCGTTTTGAGCTTTTCTTTAAAAAACTATTATGAGTGCTTTTTAGTAATCATATTTGTTATGATGTCAATCTATTTCAGAATTTTTATTTTATGATTCATGGGAATTCTTTGTGAATGCAAAATGTTTTGGTAACCAAATAAAAGCTAGATTTCAATTTATTATAATATTCTTTTCTGATTCTCGCGTAAATGTTTGTATATCCAATTGCAGATGGATCACTAGGAACGGTACAGAAAGTTAAGGCTATTCTCGAAAAGTAAATGTTTTATTTTGCATAACGTTCAAATGCACCAGCTACATAGGGATTGGTTAGAACATGATTTATAACATTTTAAGGAAACTTAATATTTT
Source organism: Flavobacterium johnsoniae (assembly GCF_001879205.1). Taxonomy (GTDB): domain Bacteria; phylum Bacteroidota; class Bacteroidia; order Flavobacteriales; family Flavobacteriaceae; genus Flavobacterium; species Flavobacterium johnsoniae_A. The sequence goes on along the minus strand of NZ_MLFK01000010.1, from coordinate 436,761 downwards.
GGTCGTTGCAAAACACTACGATTCCTTTGACACCAGATTCATACGTTGGTGCTGTAACGTTATATAAAATTTCGTTTTCTGCTCCAATATTGTTTAACCTTTCCACTCTTGCGTTATAATCTACAAAACCACCATTATTATATGCATCTTCAATGATAAAAAAATAGTCTTGGTATTCATCATTTGTCCAACCCTTAGCAAGTACTTCATAATCTTTTTTTGTAAATTTAAAAGAATTATGGTGATATTTGAGATGTGGTTAACTATTGTTACCAACGTTTTTATGTCTATAACTCCCAAAAATAAAGTAAGATTCTATTGAAAATAATCTTACATTAGTAATTTGAAATCAATTTTAAGGTACATATCTAGAAATGGAGGAAAATAGAAAAACTGTATTTATATCTTATTCTTGGGATAATACCGAACATCAGGAATGGGTTTTGAATCTTGCCAAAGATTTAACAGAGAAATATGGTATCATTGTAATATTAGACCAATACCAGCTTAATACTGGTTCGGATTTGCCATATTTTATGGAACAATCTATAGAGAAGGCTGATAAGGTTTTAATAATCCTTACTCCGAATTATAAAACTCGAGCAGAAGAACGTAAAAAAGGCGTTGGTTATGAAAGTACAATGATAACACAGGAGATATTTGAGTCGGATATAACAAAAATAAAGTTTCTTCCAATTTTAAGAATTGGGACTTCAGAAACTAGTTCGCCTAAATTTCTAAAATCAAAAGTTTATCAAAATATGGTGGATGATAAGAAATATTTTGAGGAACTACTTAAACTGGCAAAGTTAATTTATGACCATCCAATAATTGAAAGACCGAAATTAGGAGCAATCCCAGACTTCAATGAACCATCGAATGACCCAATAATTGACAGGGCAAATGAATTGTTAAATAAAAAAAAAATTAATCAGGAATTAAATAAGCTTATTGATTCATTTGATGGTGCTGTGATTTTAAGGAATGAATTGGAATTTTTTCATAAAATAGTCGATGAGAAGGTAAAACTATATAAGAATTCTACAGAGTTGAACTTTGCTTATGAATCAAATGATATTTCTTTTGCGGTTATAAGGTGTGAGAAGTTTTCCATAACTTTTCAGTTGGGAATTAAGTCCCCAGATTCTGCTGAAGGAGCATACTTTGAAGAACGACGCTTAGATGGTATTGTAAGTAGTTATTATAATCGTTTTTATGTAACTAATAAACAGCCAGAATTACTTGAACTAATTGAATACAATTTTGATTTAGATTACCCTCAAAAGGTTGTTTGGAAATGTGATAAACTTAAATTTTCTACTACTGAAATAGTTGAGAAAGCGTTTGTATTTTTGCTGGAGGAAGTTAGTAAAGAAATTAGCAAAGGTTTTAGAAAATAGTTTATATATAGTATTATAAATATCATTAACATACTGGATTTGTAGCTAATAAGTGGAGACTTTTTTGTCGCGATTCCAGTTCTTGTTTAGCCCCTAAAACAACGATGCTTATCTTCTTGAATGATTTTCACAAGATCTTTCAGGTTGTTTACCTTTTCAGCTGGTCTGTAAATATGCCATTTCATATCAGACTTAAACCAATATATTTTCCATTTGTTCTCGGTTTTCACAAATGTTGCTTTTGCTGCATTTAACTCCATTTTTTGGCTTGGATTGTCCCAAAAAGGACGAATCTCAAAACAATAATGCTTTGATTTTCTATTTTATAGTTGATGTCCACTTTGTTTCTGACTTCCTCGGGCGGACGTGAATTTATCAGGTAGCCTTCCATTACTTCAATAATTTCAATCTCGTTTCAAATTCTAGTGCCATAATTTTCCGTTTTTAAGATTCTGCTTTGTAAAAGTATCATCTTATTTTTTATATTCGGCTTTATTTTCCTTTTTTGCGGCACACCGATTAGCAGCCTGACTATTTTATAAAAGCCATAAAATGGAATTGCAGCTAAAAAGCGGATTTTAATTTATTATAATGCTCTTTTATTATTCTCCAGTATATGTTTGCATATACAGTTAGTTAGTTAGTTAGTTAGTTAGTTAGTTAGTTAGTTAGCTAGTTAGTTAGTTAGTTAGTTAGTTAGTTTTTCTTTTTCCGCTAGATTTTTTTATTTGATTTTGGATGGTGAGGGGAACGCTGGGAGAAAAGCGGGGTGTGTCTAAAGGGTTAGATTTATAAAAAGAGGTATTTGTCTTCATACCAAAATAGTACTTGTTTACGGAAAACCGTAAAGTTTAAATGGAAGCTTTCTTTATGTTTGCCAGAAAGCTAACTGTTAGACCATGATAAATATATCTTTTTACATTGTATTCTTTTTTTCGGCTTTAACGTCCAATGCACAGAAAAGCAAACTGGTGTTCAAACTGCAGTAGAGGCCATATAGAAAAGGGTAGAAATAACAAATGAAATGAAAATTATGCGGTAATTGAATTTAAAAAAAGATACTTTTATAAAGCATTTTGCAGTTGTATATGTATCATATGAACAAAGAGTTCAATTAGTTTTTTTAGGCGAATTTGCATGTTGTAAATTATCGGGTACTGATTGGGAAAAAACATTAGAGAAAATTATCTAACAATTGATGATTATAACGTAATTATAAGTGCCAAATGATTAGATATAAAAACTGAAACTGTACCTTAATAAATATGCTGATAAGATTATTAATAAAACAATAAATGATAATGAATTGTATGGCAGAAAGCTTATAGATAAAGGTCAATTTAGTTTATTGTTTAAACATGATAATATTTTTTTTTTTGTGAGAGGAAATATGGATTATTTGTATCCAATAGGTTTTATTCAAAGTAAAATAATTAGAAATAATTATCCGGTAGCATATAATAAACATGACAAGGGCATTTATCCATTTCTTACTATACCTGTATCAACGAGCTTACAAAAGTTATGAAAATTTAAATAAAGTATAAAAAAATATCAAAAAAATTAATGCACCAATTATTAATAGATTACATAAATAAATACACTGTCATAACAGCGGACGGCATGAATAGCGAAAGAAAAGAAGCATTAAAAAACTTCTATGTTTCAAATCATGGCATTGGTATTCATACTATACTGATTAAGTTAAAAGATCGGACGGATCCTAGAACTTTAGCTACACCAAGATTACTGGGCTTACTTAATGACAGTATAGAATTAACTGAGGTAGGTCTATTGTTTACAAAACAATGTTATGATAAAAAGAGAATACTTTTAAATCAATATAAAAAATGGCATTTCCCAAATAACGTCAATTTCAAAGGTGACTCTTCAAATTTCAATATATTTCCCTACTGGATTATATTAGAATTTTTAGTGCTAGCTAATAAAAAAGGAATTATTCAAATCACGGCAAAAGAATTCATGGCTTTTGTTTCGATTATTAGGGATAGAGACGATATAAATTATCATCTAAGCACTTTAGATTTTATTCGAAAAAACTCATCAGAGGAGAAGCCCTTTTATGATCACATACCAGATAAAGACAACTTTTTTCAGAGATTTTCTAAAAGTGGCTTTCATGAATTATTAGGAGACTGTCTGGAATATATCAGTTATGATAATTCTACTGCTACAATTTTTCTGAACAATACGGATTTAGAGTTTCTAATTAATGAAATAAATTATTTTTACAAAACTTATGATATTTTTAAAAATCATAAAAATGATACAGATTATCTAAAATTCCTGAGAAATAATACAATTGACAATACTTTTAATATTTTACCTATGGCGAATAGTTTTTCATCTGATTTATATGGCACTGTAGCAGCAACATTAAAAAATGAATACAAATATTTAAACGTTTTATTAAAAGGTGTTCCAGGAACAGGTAAAAGTAGAGAGTTTGAAGAAATAATCAATAACGAAATATTTGCCTTAAAATCTGGCGAAGTTGAGGATACATGCTTAACAATTGAAAAATTAAAAAATAAGAATGTAATCAGAATCAATGTTCATTCAGGTTTAAATAACTCTGAACTAATGCAGGGAATTGGCGTTATCTCAACGGATACTAATGAAATAAAATACTATGAAAAGAGAGGTATAGTACTGAAGCATATTGCGAAAGCGATTCTTAATCCCAGTTTACCATATGTCATAATTTTAGAAGAGGTACAAGAAAACAACTTAAACAGACTGATTGGGGATTTGATATTTTTAATTGAATCAAATAGAAGAGTTGTATTTTCTGAAGACTTTTTAGATAAATTAGACAGTGAGATTGATTTTGGATTTGTTTCTGATTTAGTTCTTGAAAAAGCTAATGACAATAAAGTAATTTTACCAAGTTTAGTAGAAGACAGTCAAGACGTCTACATGTGTATTCCTAAAAATTTATATTTTTTTTGCACATCAAATTATAGAGATGATAAAAAAATAATGGAAGATAATTTATTGAGACGATTTGAAGTTGTTGATATTTTTCCAGATTTTAACGCAATCAAGTCAGAAAAAGTTCAACAATATTTTAGATTACTAAATGAAAGTATCCTTGTAGAGTTCATTAAAAATTACGAATTGCATCCAGACAGATTTTTAATTGGCCATGCAATTTGGATTGATGTATCAGATAGTGCTACTTTTTGCCAAGCTTTAAATAAAGTATTAGTTGATTTTAAAGACCTCAAAGAAATTGATTGGAATATTTTTAAAAATATATTAATTTCTTCTGATTTAGCTGTAGATTATATTAGATCATATCAAGAATTAACAAGTGAATTACAAAACTTTTATTTTAGAGGGAATGCATTGGCAAATTCTGAACTTATAAAATCTATCGAAAATATTTTTAAAGGTGATGATTAAATTTACAGAAGAAAATAAATCATATAATTCTTTAGCAATAATTGAAACTTATTTTTTTTACGAAAATGAAGATTTAACCAATTTTTTTTACAGTGAAATTAAGAGTGTCAATAATTTTATTATTGCAGAAATTACAAAAAATCAGTATAGTAATAAGATAGGTTTTTATCAATTTTTAGGAGACAAAAATAAATATATTAAAATATATATTTTGCCTAAAACTGTTTCTGTTAGCACTTATTCGAATAAAGAAGATTTGACAGCTTTATTTAATAATTATTTTAAGGAATATTTACGGCTTAAAAAAAAATACCATAACTATAAAGGATATAAAGAGGTTAAAGACAATATATTAGATGTAGATTTAATTAACGCTTCTAATATTGAAGAATATTTAGTTAAGAAATATCGCAGGTCATTAGTTGAAATAATTAATTTTTTTAAAAAGCATAATAAAGAAATCATAATTAGAAATGATTTTTATTCACAAGACATATCAAGTGCCATCGATATTAAAAAGAATATTATTGAAATCAATAAAAGTAAAATTCATCAGAATGAAAATATTGTCATAAATTATTCTAAAATTGCAGAAATTACTTTAGGTTCAATAAAGCTATTTTCTAATTTTAAAGTTCCATTTTTTGACAATTCCAAAATAGGTTATGAAGTAAAAACTTTAAATAGTATTTTAAAAAAAGCAATTAAAAATAGGTATATATACAATCAAAATAATACCTCTCGTGCTAAAATATATAAATCATTAAATAGCAAAATTTTTAATAAAAGTTCAAAATTAGTATATCTTAAAAATAATTTACTTTTTCTTTTAGGTTGGGAATCCGATAATTCAAAGATAAAAATTAATGATATAGATTCACTTTGGTTTTCAACTGACTATATGTATGAATTATGTGTGCTTGAGTATCTAGAAAATCTAAAAGCAGCAGTACCTATAAATTTACTTCCTAAGTCAGGCAAAGATTATAATATTATGATTGATGGCGAGATTCATGGAAATATTAAAAGCATTCCAGATTTTATTGTTGAAACTGAAGATACAATATATATAATTGATGCTAAATGGAAAATTATCTATAATATAAACAGCGTTAGCTTTATGGATATTCTAAAAGCAAATAGGGATTTAATTGTCCATAATAAAAACTCTAAGAAAATTAAAATTATTATTTTTTATCCTTTAATCCATCTTGAAAAAATAATTTATTCTGGTAAAGAAATTACTTATGATTATGATCAAAGTCCTATATTTAGAATGAAAGAATTGCAGTTATTTGACGGGAGTAATATATCAATTGATAACTATGAGTGGATGTAAGGGGAAAGCAACTAATAGGTTAGCTATTTTCCAAGCAACCATCGTACTGTTCCAAATTAAAAAGCCTTTAAATGTCGATGTTTAAAGGCTTTTTATCTTCAAAAGTCGCTTTTTTGGACTTATCTTGCTCAAGAAAAGGTTCCTCTTTGAATTATTAAAAACGCTAGTAAATAGTAGTCTTAATATGTTATTTAAAAAATCTGAACTAAAAAAAAGTGTACATCAAAATGTTAACAAATTTCATTGAAATAATATTGCCTGAAAAAGACCAAAACGATAAGCTTTATCGACTATTTTTTATGTTCTAAAGTATTACATTTCTGTATAGATTTTAATGAATACATAAATTTTTCTAAAATAAGAGTTTATATAGTAAAAGTGAGGCTGAATTAAGGATTAAATTGATGGATGAGTATTTTCAATTTTGTGAAGTGAAAGTCTGGATATTTATCCTATTATGATGAAATCACTTGTAGGAGGATAGATAATTCGGGTTCTGCTTGCAATCTATTATTTTATTAGGTTACAGGTATATGCATTAATTTGCAGTAATCTTCCATTTCGGTATCATTAATAAAATAATTATCGCAAAATTCGCTTAGTTCTTTTTCAGCACCTGAAATGTATTTTTCGCTTGCGGTCATTAATTTTTCAGTTTGATCAATAAACTTTTCGAATTCTTTATTCATTTTACATAACTTATCTATTGTTTTAAAATCTAGGTCACGAAAAGTTGACTGGTGAAGAACTTTACTTTTGTACGGATTGGAATTTAGCTCAATAATTCCAATTCCAAAAGATTGACTTAATCTAGCCATTTCCTCATTTAAGCTGTCGCTAAATTCAAAAGCAACAAGATAACCATAGTTTGCCCAGCTTGAATTTGAAACCGCTTGAAAAAATGCTTTTTTTAATTCACTGTCGCTATTGATTTCCCTTTTTAATTCATAAGAACTTAACTTAAAAGTATCAACTCGATTTATAGATTTTAAAAAATTCTGGCTAACTTTTGTTTGTAAATTTAAAAATTTAATGCCAACCATGTCTGGATGAGTCCAAATTTGATTGCTGTCCTTGCCATTAGATTGTTCATGAAATATAGTTTTGGAATATGTATCAGTATTTTTTAAATAACTACTTAAAAGTTTATGTAAATCTCTTTCTTCATATGATTTTGATCTACTTGTTTTATTGGGAAGTACTGATTGGACTTCTACTTCACCACTTAAAATTTCAATACCTATATTTTGCTCATTTTTGGTTAAATAATAAAAATAATTTCCTCCATCTCGTTTAATGCGTTTTATTCTGGTATCGCCATTACGAATGAAGTCGCCAAGAATGGCGGAAATTGTTGAACCTGGAGTTTTTGCATTAGCAAAATCATAATAATTTTTTTCGATTATATGATTAAGAACTGCTGAATAATTTGTTACGGCATTCAGTTCGTCTAAGCTTTTTAAGATGGCTTCCTTTAGTGTCATATGGCTTTCAGGATCGGTTTTAATAAAATGATTGTTATGTTAATTTCAAAATTTTAGATAAATAGTGCTTTTATTGTGCGAAAAATACAAATTTAAAAGCACACATTTTTAAAAGATATGGCTAATAATTGAAGTTTCTACATCTTTTCCGCAATATTAAGTTGTAAATTTAAGAAGTTTGGAAGTTAATTGCGATTTTAGAAATTAGTTCAGATATTATGTTGGCGTATTTATTGATTTTTACTAATTAAAAAAGCTTAAAGAACTAGTAATTTAAGACCAGAAATTCTGTATTTTTTTGTAGTTTTGGCATTTAAATAAGATAAATGAAATTAAAGAAACCATTAACATATATAAGTTTATTCAGCAGTGCTGGAGTGGGGTGTTATGGCTTCAAATTGGAAGGTTTTCGCTGTGTAGCAACTGTTGAAATATTAGAAAAAAGACTTGATATACAGCGTTATAATTCAAAATGTGAATACGAAAGCGGTTATATTAGTGACGACATTATAACAAAAAATGCTAAAAATAAAATTTATTCAGAACTTCTGAAATGGAACATTAGCGAAAAAGCGGAAGAACTTGATGTTTTGATTGCCACGCCTCCATGCCAAGGAATGTCGGTAGCGAATCATAAGAAGGGAGACGAGTTAAATAGGAATTCGTTAGTGATAGAATCAATTTTACTTACGAAAGAAATAAAACCTAAATTTTTTGTCTTTGAAAATGTTAGAGCGTTTTTGAATACAATTTGTACCGATATTGATGGAAGTGATAAAAGTATAAAAGAAGCTATTGAATTGAATTTAGCAGGTCAGTATCATATTCATTATCAGGTAATCAATTTTAAGGATTTTGGTAATCCTTCAAGTAGAACGCGTACTTTAGTTATTGGAACAAGAAAGGATTTGAAAGAAGTTACTCCGTTTGATATTTTTCCAAATCTATCTAAGGAGAGAAAACTCAAAGAGATAATTGGTAAGCTTCCAAGTTTAAAAATTATGGGCGAAATATCAGAAGAAGATATTTACCATAATTTTAAAAAATACAGTCCAGCTATGCGTAATTGGATTTGTAATATTGGAGAGGGTGAATCCGCATTTGATAATGCTGATCCTGACAGAGTACCTCACAAGATTGTTGATGGCTCTGTTGTTTATAATGTCAATAAAAACGGTGATAAATATAAAAGACAATTATGGAACAAGGTTGCACCTTGTATTCACACTAGAAATGATATATTATCTAGTCAAAATACTGTTCATCCAGTTGATGATAGGGTTTTTAGTATTCGCGAAGTTATGTTAATGATGTCAGTTCCCGAAAGTTTTAAGTGGACTCAAAAATCCTTGGATGAATTAAACAAACTATCAGTTGAAGATAAAATCAAATTCCTGAAAAAGGAAGAAATGAATATTCGTCATTGTCTAGGAGAGGCCGTTCCAACAATCATTTTTCAGCAAATAGCAAAAAAAGCTAAGAATTATTTACTTAATGAAAACTTCAATGAGCAGAGTATTAAAAGGATAATTGAAGAAAATGAATTAGAAGTGGTCGAAAATTTGAATTCGTTCATCGAAACAAATAGTCTTAAATTTCCCTATTCCATTCTTTCTAAAATTGCAGAACTATCAAATACCGCTAGAACAGAAAACTCGGCGTATTATACTAGTCAGGATATATGCTATTCTGTAATTAAAGATTTGCCTGAAGCCAAGGAATTTAAAACTTTAAGAATCCTAGAACCGTCTATTGGCGTTGGAAATTTTTTACCGCTTTTAATCGAAAAATATAAAACTGTAAATAAGGTAGCGATTGATGTAGTTGATATTGATGTGAATTCTATTAATACATTAAAATTATTGTTGAAAAAGTTAGAAGTACCAAAGAATGTTTCAATAAATATTATCAATTTTGATTTTCTACTGTTTAATTTTGAAAAGAAGTACGATATTGTCGTAGGAAATCCTCCATACAAAAAGATTACAAAAGATAAATCACTATTGTCATCTTATAAAAAAGGAATTTACAATACTGATACCAATAATATATTTTCTTTTTTCATAGAAAAGTCTTTAAAATTAGGTAGTGTTGTAGCACTTATAGTTCCGAAAAGTTTGATTAACTCTCCAGAATTTAATAAAACGAGAGATTTACTGGAAAGTTTAAAAGTTAGAAAGATTACAGATTATGGGGAAAAAGGATTTAAAGGAGTAAAAATTGAAACAATAAGTTTTGTGGTTCATGCTCAGAAAAAGTCTATAAATAATGTTATTGAAATTGAGTCATATATAACAAAAGAAATAAGTATTAAAGATCAAGATTATATCTTTTCAAAAGATTTTCCTTATTGGTTAATATATAGAAATGAAATGTTTGATACTATATCAAACAAGATGAAATTTAACATTTTTAATGCTTATAGGGACAGACAAATAACAAAAAAGATTACAGCTGACAATGGGAATATCAGAGTTTTAAAATCTAGAAATATTGCATCTAATAAAACTATAAATATAGAAAATTATGATTCGTATACTGATAATATCGACAACTTGGATGTGAAAAAATTCATGAATAATGAAACAGCTGTTTTAGTACCTAACTTAACGTATAATCCAAGAGCGTGTTTTTTGCCGAAAAACGCTATTGTTGATGGTTCTGTGGCAATTCTAACATTGAGAAATGGAAGTCGTCCAGTAAATGAAAAAGATTTAGAATATTTTGGAACTGAAGAATTCAGTAGGTTTTATGCAGTTGCACGAAACTATGGGACACGGTCTTTAAATATTGATAATAATTCAGTTTTTTTCTTCGGACTTTTAAAAGACATGTGATAAATGGTAGAACTACAAAATTTGCTTGAAACAATAAATTACGACATAAGGATAAAGCAAGATGCTAGATTTATGGATCAAAAATGTACGCCAGATGTGGTGTGTATTATTGCAGATTGCGTTATTAATTTAAGAGAAAGTGATCCTAGTAAGGAATTTGTAGTTCAAGATATTTGGGATTCGCAGTATTTTATAAAAAATGTTAAGGCTATTTTCAACAAGCCTTCTGCTACAAATCCCACGACTAAAAGTGAATATGATAAATTTATTCAACAACCCTTGAGGCTTTTAGCCTACGCTGGAGTTTTGAATATCCAAAAAAGAGGTACTAAAAATTTTTATAAAATTGAGAACTTACATGTATTGGAATATATTTCTTTAAAAGATAGGAATGCGTATAATTTTTTATACAAATATTTTTTAAAGGTTTTATCAGATAGTGGATTATTGAAATTTTTTGAAGAATACAGAGACAAGTATGAGAATGGTCTTTTGTTGCAAAACGACTTTGAAGAATTACAAAGTCGTTTTATTAAGTTTATTATTGGCAATACAGCAATAAACGGAGAAATTGAAATTAGAAGGATATTTCCTAAGATTTTAAATGTGTTTGCTTGCGAAAATAATTTGCCAGGCTCTATTAAGGGTAGAATGTCAGTTAACCAATTTTATTATACTGACCTAATGTATAATCGTAAAAACTGGCGTGATTTATCTAAAGATAAAACTTTGTCTCGACAAGAAGCTTTAGATGAAAGCGAGCAAAATATCATAGAAGGTACAGCATTTAATGCATATTTGGTTCAGAAAGCAATTGGGCAAATAAAAAAAATGTATTTTGATAGCGAAGTTAAAGATCAGTGGAGTAATGGAGATGCAACACAGGTTCATCATATTTTTCCTAAAAGCAAATTTCCTTTGCTGGCTCATTACCTTGAGAACTTGATAAAATTAACAGCAACTCAGCACTACACGAAAGCTCATCCTAACAATAAGACAGATTCTATCAACGTAGATTATCAGCTTGTTTGTTTATTGGCGAAATCTGATAGTATAGAGAAATCGTTATTAAAAAATGAAGTTTACTATAGAAAGGAGTCGTTTATATATTGTATCAATACTGGATTAAATACGGAGTTGAACTATGATTTAACTTTTAGACAGATCAAACAAGAATTAGCAAAAATTTATAATGATAATTAAAAGAAAAAAAAATGTATAAACAATACTTTGGAAAAAGACGAAGAATGAGATTTGATTCTCAAATTGAATATTATGAGACATTGGGGTTTCTAGCAAAATCTGATGGTTCGATTTCATTGGTATGGGAGAATAATGAACTACAGGGGGCTTGGGGAAGTGAGGGAAGAATTCATTGTCATTCCAATTTAATAAAATTTACCCCTCCTTTAAGGAGAAAATTTACAAAAGGTAGAGCTAAGAGAGTGCTTCATAGAATAAATTGCAATGAATTTGTTGCAGATTTAGTAAATACACATGGATTTGTAATGGGGTCAGCTCAAAATACAGCACTTATTAAATCTACAATTCCGCCACAATTTCATGCCGATTTCGATAGAGGCTTAGCGATATAAAAGTTGAATTGACAATGCAAAAAAAAATAACTGATTAGCAATTTACACTAGTTTTTTGGACAACTTATTTGTTTAAGTTTTTTTGTTTCGTCTATTTCTTTCTTTATGACTAAAATGCAGTCATTTAAGTTCTTTTTTATAAACTTACTCCAAAATCTAATAACTTTCCAGCCGTTGCTTATTAAATAATTATTGACATTTTTATCTCTTGCAATGTTGCGCTCAATTTTAGTTATCCAGAATTCCCGATTGGTTTGAATTTTTTTCTTGGCGACCTCCCAATCGTAACCATGAAAAAACTCTCCATCAACAAATATTGCAATTTTGTATTTTTTAAAAGTTATGTCTGGTGTTCCGTAAACTGAGCGATTGTTTTTTCTATATCTTAAACCGCTGTTCCATAATGCTTTTGCAAGAAGTACTTCTTCTTTTGTATCCTTGCTTTTAATTGCACGCATAATTTTACTTCTTATTTCTTTTGAAAACTTATCCATAAAAAAGAGTCAAATTTATTTAATAAAAATACAATATCTAAGTTAACAATTTATCCTCATCATTAATTTCAAATTTAGTTTTTGCACTACAGTTAAATTTCTTTTAAACTATGTTGTTTTTTTATGACTATGTTTTTTCAATACATACTTTTTGTCTCAGAATTCCAATAATTTTAATGTTCTGTTTTGTTCTTATATTTATGATATAATCGGACTCGCATTAATTTTCTTGAACATTTTTTTTATATAATGTTTTGTTCAGGATTACACAATCTGATATTAATTATTTACTAACGACTGAACTGTAAGTCGCGGATACAATGGTTCCGGATTCTTTTTGAAACAATCAGCTTATTATAAGGGATTGGTTAGAACCACAAAAATAGCATCTGTAAAAAAGTGTACTTCAATTTAGTAGGCTGGAAAAACTTGATTAAAATCTAAAAATCTACATAGTAGAAACTCCTAAGATCTATTTATTAAAAGCTGTCTCTTAATATTTTATTTCAGAGTAATTTTGTTGTTTTCATTCCAAACGAATAAAAAGGGCAGCCCAGATAGCGCCACTTGCCTGCTAAGTGCACATAACGGACGATCCTTATTGGCGGGCGTTTAATTTATGCCTCGATTTTGCGGTTAAGGGGTTTACTTTTTGCATAGTGCAGAATTGAGCTTGTTTCAGATTCAGATACAGGCGGCTGTGACTGTCTGTATCTTCACTGCCTGCTGCGTTGCAGATCTTACTGATTTACAGTGTGTTTTTCTTTCAGATAGGTTTTAATTGTAAAAAGCCTGATTTGGAAAAATTTATCCCTGATTTGGATATTTCTTTTATAAAAAGACTGATATACATTTGTTTAAAATTCTTATTAATGTTGACAGTGGTCAAAGAAAATATAACATTATAAACATCTTAAACCATGAAAAATCAGGTTCCCCACCAAAGAATTATTCTCGAATGCATTACTCTTTCTTTTGTACTCCTGTATGTATATGCAGCAATGAGTAAACTATTGGATTTTGAGAATTTTAAGGTGCAGCTTGGACAGTCCCCTTTGTTAAGTGCTCATGCAGCCTGGATTGTATATGCGGTTCCGATAACAGAGTTTCTAATAGCGGGCTTTTTAATAATTCCGCGATTGCGCACGACTGCCTTAAAAGCATCAATGGCCTTGATGACGATGTTTACCGCTTACATCTTCATAGTACTTCACTATAGTTCTTTTGTTCCCTGTTCCTGCGGCGGCATACTGGAGAAAATGAGCTGGAATGTCCATCTGGTTTTTAATATTGTGCTGATGATTTTAGCAGCAGCAGCCATACTTCTTGATGAAAAACTTAAAGAAAACGAAAGTTTTAAAGAAAGTTACAGAAAGGTTCTTATATGGATTCCAGCTATTATTGTTGCAGGAACTGCAGTTGTGAGTTTTTTATTTGTTTCCTCAGAGCGTCTTATGCATTACGAGAATCCTTTTATAAGACGCTATCCGCGTCATGCCGCTGTACTGCGCAGCCAGCTGGATTTAAAATATAATTCGTATTATTTTGCGGGCAGGAGCGAAGGGCGTATCTATCTGGGAAATTCTACCGCCCCCCTGCAGTTGCTTTCCATAGATGAAAACTTAAAAAATAAAAAGATAGATCGAATTAAATCCGCTCCTAAAGATATTTTATTTCAAAGGGCAATGGTAAGTGTTCAGGATAAATACTTCTATTTAAAAGATGGCACTGTACCGGCTGTATTTAGAGGCAGTGCAGCAGACTGGATTATTACCAATAAATTCAGCGGACTGCCGTATTTTGATCAGGCTGAGCCAATAGACAGTATCAGGATGGTATTGAGATCAAACAAAGGAGAGGATCTGGCTAATATTCTGGGGCTATTTGACAATGAAAAGACCCGTAAAATAAAATACAACCCGCAATTGCTCCAGAAACAGGTTGACGGTATATTTGATACTGATGGAAAACTTCTATATGACAATAATACCAAAAAAATAAGCTATGTCTATTTTTACCGCAATGAGTTTATTACTGCGGATAATCACGCAGAATTAATCCAGCGGGGAAACACCATAGATACTACTACACGTGCAAAAGTAAAAGTGTCTTATCTGGAAAATCATACCGTAAGAAAAATGTCTGCGCCGCCTTATGTTGTTAATGCAAATGCAGCTGTATGCCGCAATCTGCTGTTTATTCATTCCAAAATTAAAGGAAAATATCAGGATGAGAAAGTATGGAGCCAGTCATTCGTAATTGATGTTTATGATCTGAATAAACAGACCTATCTGCTGAGTTTTCCAATTTATAATATCAGGGATCAGAAGCTGAAGACATTTTTAGTCACAAAGGATTGTCTGTATGCTGTTATTGGCAGCACTCTAGTCTTATATGACCTAAAACCTATTATTAAAAAAGAGATTAAAGACGCTCATTAAAAAGCAGTCTTAAAAATATACTGGCCGGTATCAGGAAAAAAAAGATCGAATACCTGTAGAAAAAAGTAGATCAGAGTTTAATTTAATATTTATTATTATGAAAACGCAGTTTTTAAAAAATGCAGTGCCGTTTGGAGTTATTGCACTTGCCCTTTCAGGTGCTTTTGCAACTACTTCTATGCAGAAAGCATCAGCCGTTTTTCCCCAGCCGGGATTTCAGTTGGATGCAATGGGAAATTGTGGCGATACTCCAGTATCCTGTGATACCCAGGATAATGACATTGTCTGCCGAGTTAATGATTTGACAGGACCTCAGGCTTGGGGTAAAAACACAAGCGGGGAATGTGTAATCAAATTGTATCGTCCAGAGTAACAAATTGAATTAGTAACCCCATAATGATGCCGTTCCAATTGGAACGGCATTTACTTGTTTGTAATTAAAATGATTTAGGAAGTGCCTTTTGCAATCCAGTCTGCATTTTTATTTTCTTTGAGATAGTAGTCAAACCACTGCAGCAGCCTTCTGCAGAGATCTTCCTGATTTGCAGGATTTAAAAGTGTATGATCTTCACCGGGATACTGCAGAAAGATACACTTTTTACCCAGCCTGCGCAGTGCCAGATAATACTCCATGCTTTGATTGGGATTAACCTGCGTATCTTCTTTACCGCACCACAACAGTAGCGGAATCTTTAAATTTGTGACAGATTCCAAAGGCGAATTACGGTCAAAGTCTGATCTGTGGCTGAAGGGGGTTTTACTGCCCATGCGCCAGCCTCCATGAGTAAAACGCCACATGTCTGGTCTTCTCATGTTAACTCCAAAGGTAAGAAACCTGCTAGTTAGATCAACAATGGCGCCGCTGGCCACAGCGGTGGCAAACAGGTTAGTGTGATTAATTATAAATGAAGACTCATAGCCGCCGAAAGAATGTCCCATCAAAGCGATCTTATCGGGGTCTGCGATACCCAGCTCAATAATTTTGTTTGTCCCAGAAGTGACGCAGTCCAGTGCAGACGGCCCCGCATTTTCATTTTCATGAATAATATCCGGCTTGAATACTGCATAGCCTTCAGCAGTGAAAACCGCCGGATTAAATCCAGGTTCATTGTGAAGGGTCGGGTTACTGTAATAATGAAGAGTGTGCGACTGGATTTCATAGATGTAGACTATCATAGGATATTTTTTCTGCGGATCATAACCAGCAGGATAGTACAAAACGCCTTTTAGGTCCTGTTTTTTGGAATTTTGAAAACGAACAAGCCTGCTGGTTCCCCAATTAAAGTTTTTTTGCTGCGGGTTGCTCTCAATAATTGTGATGTTTTCACGCGAGGGGGTTTTCATAATGATGCGGGGCGGCAGATCAAATCTTTGCTCCATACAGAAAAAAGTATTGGACTTACTGTTAGAGCTGAATTTATCAAAGAATGCATCCCCATAAAACAAAGGTTTTTCAGCACTATTTTTATTCCAGCGCCAATAACCGGTTTTTCCGTCATCTCCGGCCGCACTCAGATATAATTCGCGGTCCAGGTTATAGGTGCCGTTCAAAGGAGAGCCATATAATAATCTTTTATTTCTTGGTAATTCACTCGGCAGTCTGTATTTGATTTTGGCCTCTCTGCCTCGGGTAAGTCTTTTTGATGAACTGCCGTCTGGTTTTACGGCCCAGATATCAAACTCATCATACAGCAGAATTTCTTTGTCGCCTATGCTCCAGCCTGGATTTCCGAAGGGCTGGTCAGATTCTAGTAAATGCACTTTTCCATAAAATGGAACTCCTGATTTTTCGGTAACATTAGTGTGGATTCTGCGTTTTATGTCATAAACAAACCAGTCTTTATTCTTAAAATAGGAGATGTATTTTCCCTCGGGAGAACTGTACATTCCACTAAATGAAGCCGACATTCTTTTTAGAAAAAGCTCTTTTTTTCCTGTAGTAAGATTCATGATGTAATAATCTCTGGGGCCCTCAAAATCGAACTGCGGTTCATACTGCTTAGGGTCAGAAAGCACAGCATAGCGCAGGTCTGCAGTGAGCATTCCTGCCGACAGTTCTTCTGTGGTGATCCGGGTTAGGGTGCCTTTCTCAGGTTCCCACAGTACTAATTTAGGAGTGCTCTCAAACCTGCCGAATTCCTTTTCCTGCGTATATACCCATTTATCATTGGTATTCCAAATTTCTACTTTAGAATCCTGGGCAGAGACAGCAGATGAATTATTTTTGCGCACTGCAAAAAAAACACTTTTCAGATCATTGGAAATAGTTACAGGAAAAAGCGGAGCATCAGCAATTGCTGTTTTTTGGGTTTGATCTGAATAATTGTCAGGATTAAATGAGAACAATTTATCATTTTTGAGAGTGTAAAAATGTAAAGCTTCAGCATTGCCTGTATTAGACTTACTGAAAAATGCAACTGCTTTGCTTTCCTTTTGCCAGGTTAAAGAACTAAAAACGCTAGTTTGGTTTTCTGCAATACATTTTGATGCATTTACTGCGAAGAGGTTAGTTAAGAACACTGCATTTTTTCCCTGCTCAGAAGTCGAATAGATGAGTTTTAACCCATCGGGTGCTAAAGCAAAGCCAGAGGTGTTTTTAAATGCAGTTTTTTTATCTCCAAGAGGCTTCTTAATCAAAAGCGTGCTGGTGAGGTCTGCTTCTTTAATGTTTGCAATAAGCAGATTAGCGGCGACAGAGTAGGTGTAGTCAGTAATGTGGGGAATAATTTCTTTTTTCCCTGTCTTTGGATCCAGTACATGTAAACCGCTTTTATCTGTGCAGACAAATAAATTGTCTGCTGTGAAAATTGATTTTGTGGCAGCTGGGAATGTATAGCGCATGCTTTTGTAAATGTTGGAAACATATAAAGTGTCTGCTCCGTTTTCATACTGCACAGCATAACTCAGCCATTCTCCGTTGGGAGAATTCTGATCGGGTTTTAAGTATCCCCAGAGTTTGTAGTCATCAGCGGTAAGTTTTCTTTTTTGCACCTCCTGTCCCGAAACGGGACAGGTTACTAATGGCAAAATAAAAAAAATGAGAGACAAAGTTCTAAAGCGGGTAATTCGGTATCGGTTTATATCAGTAAAATTCATATTTATCTATTTTAGTATCCGGGATTTTGGGGCAGCAGATTTGGATTAGTGCCTAATTCATTCTGAGGGAGCGGAAAAAGTCTGTCTTCGGTGTTCCATCCTGTCTTTACGTTTCCCAGGGCTTCATTAAGCTGATTGAAGCGCTTAAGGTCAAAAAAGCGATGGCCGTGTTCTGTGAAAAGTTCCCATCTTCTTTCCTTAAGTACGGCCTCCAAAAGTGTTTCCTTGGAGACTGCTTCGGTATCCTGAAGTCCGGCGCGTGACCGTATTTTGTTTAAATCTTCTTTTGAGCCGATAAGATCACCCTGCTGTGCTCTGGCTTCTGCGCGGATGAGGTACTGTTCGGCAAGCCTAAGCACAACAGAGTATTCTTTAGAAACCGCTGTATTGGAACGCTCTTTGTACTTAAAAGCATGATACCAGGTTTCATTTTCTTTACTAATGGCGTTGATCCATTTTGATTTTCTCCTGTCCTGCGTTGAAAAGGAATTAACCAGCACCGAATTAAGTGCTGTGGATCCGGGAGGACCTGCCGTAAAAATAAATGTTGTGCCTTCGTTTGTATTCTGTCCGGCCGCCGCCGATTCAAACTGCCATATGGTTTCTTTTGAATTGATTAAAAAAACTTTATCAAGGTCTGCTTCCAGTGTGTAAAGTCCGGTATTATTTAACAGGGCAGATGCTTCGTTTGCTGCTTCGGGATAGGATTTGTTATACAGGTATACCCTGGCAAGCAGTGCTCTGCATACCAATTTGTTTACGCGGCTCCTGGCTGAGCTGCTGTAGGTCTGCGGCAACATTGAACCGGCGGTTTGAAGCTCAGCAATAATGTTTTGGTAGATAACAGCCTGAGGAGTTTTAACCGCTGTATTGTTCTGTTTGTAATCGGTGGTTCTAACATAGGGCACATCCCCAAAAATATTAGTCAGATAAAAATGCACTGCAGCCCTAAGAAACAGTGCTTCCCCCAGTAGCTGCTTTTTATTTTCAGGTGTTAATCCGCTGCTTTTTTCAAGTCCTTCAATCAATGCATTAGCGGCATAAATCTGATTATAGGAAGCGTTCCATAAGCCGGAGATGACAGCCGAGCCGGGCAGCAGCGCATTATTGTAAAACGGCATGCCTGCATTTGCAGGAGTTCCATAGGCTGTTATCTCATCGGTATAGCAGCCTAAGGTATTGGAAAGTCCTGTATTGACCCCGGCGAGCATTCCTGTATCGCGAAGTTTGGCGTAAATATTCATTAAGGCTGCATTTGCCGTTTCATAGTTCTCAAAAACAGAACTGCTTGTGAGCTGTGATTTGGGAAGATCAGTTTCCACGAACGAATCACAGGCGGTGATTATCGTAAAGAGAATCAGAAATGGAAGTGGTTTATTAAATAGTTTCATTTTTTATGAGTTTAAAAAGTTAGCTGGATCCCTGCGGTGAAAATTTTAAGGGGAGGAAGAAATCCGTATGCGGTAAACTCAGGATCTCCGTATTTGTATTTTGTGAAAGTCAAAAGGTTCTGGCCCTGAAGAATAATTTTACAGCTGGTCTGCTCCAGATGCAGCGGCAGCTGATAAGTCAATGCGATATTTTTTAACCGTATAAAGGAAGAATCCGATAGCAGTGCATCACTTTCCGAATAATAAAAGTCAGCATTTACAGCCTGGCTGTTTTTCCCTGTTGTATAAATCTGGTATGGCGTCACGTCTCCAGCATGCTGCCAAGCATCAGCAGCTCCGGCCAGCTGATTGGACATGAGTCCGGCGGCACCCATTGGCGTGAGACGGTTTTTCTGTTTGGTAAACTGAAATAAAAAATCCAGGTTCCATTGTTTGTATGACAGCTGGTTTTGAATCCCGCCGTAATATCTGGGATTCAGACTTACTGCCTTCTGCCTGTCCAGAGGATAAGAGATTTTATTGTCTGCATTCAGGTCTTCAAATTCATAAATACCGGTCTGGGGATTCACTCCCTTTAACTGGTAAACCAATGCGATATTCAGCGGATGTCCGATGCGGTATTTCTGGCTGTAGGTGGAGCTCTCAAGACCTGCAAAAGAAACCAGCTTGTTTTGGGAGAAAGTCAGATTCAGATTCGTCTGCCACTGGAAGTTTTTCCTTTTTATGTTCACGGTGCGAAGTGTCAGTTCCAGACCTGAATTTTCAACTTCGGCATCCAGATTTGCCTGCACGGCGGCAAAGCCCGTCACGCCGCTCAGGGGAATGCCGACAAGCTGATTAGAAGAGCGGTTTACATACCATGAAGCAGTGGTAAAAATCCGGTCGTTTAAAAATCCTGTTTCAAGCGCCAGTTCCAGTTTTTTATTGATCTCCCATCCAAAGTCCGGATTAAAAAGCCGGGATGGCTGCATGCTTACTGTTCCGTTATAAATAATTCCTGAGGAGGTGTAGGTATCAATGAACTGATAATCTCCAATCTGGTCATTTCCGGTAGTGCCGTAACTGCCGCGTACTTTTCCAAAACTGAGCCAGGAACTGTTTTTCAGGAAACTTTCGTTGGAGAACAGCCAGGCAGCTCCTGCCGCTCCGAAAGCAGCAAACCGGCGGCCGGGACCGAATCTGCTTGAACCGTCACGTCTTGCTGTCAGGTTTATGATATAACGCTGTTGGAAACTGTAATTCAATCTGGCAAAGAGCGCCTGATAACGGTATTGTATTTCGTCATCTCCCAGTACGGTAATGGTTTTCGCCGCGGCAAGATTATAAATTAAGCTGTTTGAGGTGAATCCTGCGCCGGACTGATAAAGTGTGCTGCTGTTCTGGTTCTGAAAGGTAGCTCCGGCTAAAAATCCGATTTTGCCAAAGTACAGCTCTTTTTCCCAATTGATCTGAGGTTCTATAATCCACGTTGATCTGTTTGTTGTATTGCTGAGGAGGGAGGAGCGCGAACTGCTTACATTATATATTGGATTATAAATAGTGGATGGAGAAATGCGGGTTTCCAGAGTCTTTAGATCTGTATATCCAAAGCTGCTTTTAAGGGTCAGGCCGGGAGTTATTTTATACGATAAGGTGGTGTTGGCGACAAAATCTTTCGTTTTGGCCTTAAATACAGCATTGAGCATTGCCAGAGGATTCTGCCAGGTTTCGTTTTCCCAGTTTAAACTGCCGTCTGCCTTATGCAAAGCGGGGGCATTTGGAGCTAAACTCTGCGCAGTATAGGTAAGTTCAGCAGCTGGAAGATTGCTGTCCTGTATATTGTAGGTGCCCGAAAAATTAATTTGGAATTTGCCGTCTGTAGAGAGGTGATTCAAATTAAACTGGACACCTCCCTTTTTATATTTAGAATCCCCTGCATATACAGTCGTTTCCTGATGATAGTTTCCGCTGAGTAGAAATTGTGTTTTTTCAGAACCTGCAGAGACTGATCCCTGCATGTCATTAATCTGGGAGGTTCCGCCCATTAGTTCTTTCTGCCAGTCGGTATAACGGTTCTGGTTCCATTTTCCATTAATATCGTAGTCTGCGGCTCCATATTGGGAGATACCGTCATTTAGAAATGCCTGTTTTCGCATAGACAGGTATTGTTGCGTGTTCATGAGTTTCATGAACTTAGTCGCTTTTCCTGCTCCGGCTGAACTTGAAAAAGTAAATTTAGTGCTTCCCGTTTTACCTTTCTTTGTGGTTATAAGCACCACACCGTTTGCTCCTCTGGAGCCATAAATGGATGTTGCATCAGCATCTTTCAGTACTTCAATGCTTTCGATATTATCAGGATTAATATTGTTCAGAGGGCTTGTACTGCTCGGATAGATAGTAGAAGTCTGAGAATATCCTATAGGATCTGAAGAGTACGGGACACCGTCAATAATATAAAGAGGATTATTGGCAGTGGAACGAAGACTGTTCTGTCCTCTTATTTTGATGTCAAACCCTCCGCCCGGCGCACCTGTTGTCTGGGTGATGCTCACTCCTGCCATACGCCCCTGCATGGCGGCAAGAATGTTGGTGACAGGCTGGTTTTCGATATCTTTTGATGTGATACGCGCAATGTTTCCGGTGCGTTCGCTTTCCTTTACCGTATAATAACCCGCATTGATTTTTACCTCCTGCAGTGTTGTGGTGTCATACTGGAGTTTGATGTCAATTTTGGCACGTCCCTGGACAGGTATAAATGTTTTTTTGAATCCTATAAAAGATACAATTAAGGTGTCATTTGGAGATGCCGTAAGAGAGTATTGGCCGTTATAATCGGTAATGGCATTGCTGCCCGCTTTGCTTTTTAAGGCAATTGTAACACCAGGAAGAGCAGTAGTGCCGTCAGTTATGGTTCCCTGAACTTGATGCTGTTGTAAAAGAGCGTGCAGAATCCGTTCGGGATTTTTAGCAAATGATGATGAAAAAGACAGCAGTATGCTTGTAAAAATTAGGCAATAAAGAGCTTTTCCATCCTTGTAAAATGAAAAATAATTCATAATATTGGGATTGGTTAGTTAAATGGGAATTTAATTGGCTAAGGTCCTCTATGGTTGTTTGGTGACGAAATAGAGGGCTTTTTTTGTGCTTTAAAATTGTTCTTTACATAAAATTGATTTGTAAACATTCGGTACTGAAAATAAAAGTACGCTAAGAATAATAAGTGAAAGTTTATTGCATAAAAAAGGCATGGAACTCATCTTATTGCACTAGAGGTATTGGCCATACCTTACCACGAATAAGTGAGCCCACGCCAATGACGTGAGCATCTTGCTTATTCTCTCGTGGTAAATGAAAAGGCCAATTTTCTAGTACGAGATTCAAAGCGAATGCTTCTATTTTTTTATAAGAAGTATCGCAAATGTAAATAATTATGGAACAAATATAACAAAAAATATCTTAAGTAGTATTTAAATACTACAATATTTTTTTGATAAAAACTGAAATTACATGTTCTAAATATTTCAAATGGAGAAAGAACAAGATAACAGCTTTTTAATATTGTTTGGCAATAATCTGCAAAAGTTTAGAAAAGCTAAAAAACTGAGCTATAGAAAACTTGCTCAATTATGTAATGTTGACCACAGTCAGATAAGTAAAATTGAAAAAGGACTGAAAAGTGTTCAACTAAAAACTATTTTTGACTTGGCAAGAGCATTAGATGTTCACCCAAAAGATTTTTTCGACTTTGATTTCGATTTAAAAGATAATAAAATTTTAAAACAGTAGGGTAGAGGCTAATAAATTTAATTAAGTGAATAAAAGATAGTAATTTTTAACTACAGGAGAAAAGTAAAAAGTTAAAAATCATATCCTAAATATAATGCGTGATAAGGCAATTATTTTTTTTCTTTTTTTATCTCTTCAATGAAATATTGAGGTGTAATTCCTGTTTTGGTTAAAAATGCATTCTTAAAGCGTTCTGTAGTGCTAAAGCCAGCTTCTTGGGCTAATGCTTCATAGGTATAGATTCTGAACTTGGATTCCGTTCGCAGCAGCGTTATAATATACTCAATGCGAAGTCCGTTAATATAATCATTGATTCCTTTTTCCCTCGAATAGCCGAGGATACCGGATAAGTACTTAGGATTTGTTTTAAAAGCAGCTGAAAGACTGGTGAGATTCCAGTCCTTTTCCAAAAATCTTTTGTTTTTTTCAAAATTTTCAAGTTCTTTTATCAGTAATGTGACTGTTTCAGGACTGATGTTTTTTAAAGGATCTTTTATGGTTCTCGTTTTTGGTGGTCTAATTTTCGTATCATACTCTTCCATAAGAAGCTGATATTTCTTTTTATTTATTTTATCGGTTCTTTTATGATAATAGGTAAAGCCTGCCAAGATGGAGAAGAGTAAAAAGATTATTACTGCGAATATAATGTCATAATTTTTTTCCCATTTAAGAGCTGCTGTCATAGTCTCATTTTCCGCTTTTATTCGTTCTTTTTCAAGCAGGAGTTCTTTGGTATCATACTGTTTATGAATTTTTCCGACTATGTAGTTGTTGGTTTCTGTCAGCAGGGTGTCTGCTTTTAATAGCTGATCAATATAATAAAGCTGTTTGTTTAAATCCTTTTTGGTTTTATAAAAGCTGATCATTAGTTCGAAAGTCTGTCTCAAATCAGGTCTTATGTATTTTTTATCGGTGAAGATTTTATCTACAAGTTTGAAATAGCTTACTGCTTTTTCTTTTTGATGTAATGACCAGTAGTTCTTACCAAGATAAAAGTACCCAACAGCTTCATTTCCAAAGTCATTATTTTCTTTAATAAATTCAATTGAGGATGAAATATTTTTAATAGATGTACTGTAATTCCTTTGAAAGAATTCATTGATTCCTTCGGATTGTATAAAGTAAGGGATCATCTCATTGATTTTTCTTTTCCTGCTTTCTGAAATTCCAAGCTTGTTAGTTTCCGAACTTTTGCCATAATCTCCCAATTTTGTATAGCACAGTCCCAAGGAATGCAGCGAATTAAGATAGGGTCTTGCTTCATCCTGTTTGTAATAATCCGCGCATTCTTTCAGAAGTGAAACCGCTTCGTTATAAAAACCGGCGTATAACTTAGAGAGGGCAATACAGTATTTAACTTTATGGATTAAATACTGATTTTTAGTTTGGGAAATATAGCCGTTTGCAGTAAGATAATTGTCCATGGCAGGCTGATGCATTTTTAATCCATAATAAACAGTTCCTTTACTAAGGTAAGCAGAGCCTATGAGTGCATTGTCAGCTGACTTTTTTGATGTATAGATCATGCTGTCTGCATAAATGATTCTCATATTTCCAGTTGCAATTAACATCAGGTTTTGGTAGCCGTTTACTATTTCTTTCCAATTGTGCTCTTTTTTTGCTTTATGCAGAAATGCATATGCATATAATGATGCCGTAGCACTGTCTTTTTTAAGTTGGTAAAATCTTTTGTCCAGATAATCGTAATTTTTGATTTGAAGCGAATCGGGAATTTCAAAAACGTTTTTCTGGGCATAGACTAAGTAATAAAAGAGAAGAAAAAATAATAATAATGTTTTTTTATTCATGGTTTAATGATTAGCGGTGAAGCGATATTAGTAATTCGGTATTTCTGGATTAATTGTCGGAAAAATGTTACTTTAAATTAGTGTAAAATTAGTATAAACCTTTGAATTTTAGATTATTGTGTATTAAAAATGCACTACGGATTTCTCGAAAATCCATAGTGGAAATGCGGAAAACCCGCAGAGGTAAGCTTGTGGGAGATTTTTAAGCAGAATAGATTTGCCATGAATTCAAAAGCAAAATGTCCGGCAGGGTGCCGGATAAAAGTTCTGCTTATCCGGATGAAATGAACTGGGAAGAAATTCCCATTCACATTCAAACCATTTAATCATGAAAACCACTTTATTATGCATTATTACTGCTGTTTTTTTTAATTCATGTTCTACTGAGGAAGATTTTGAAACTTTAGCAGAACAAACTAATACAGTTCATTTATCAGCTCTTAAAAATTATTTTCCCGCTAATTCTTCTAATCCTTTTGATTTAAAAGGAAAGAAAATTTACGATGCCTTGAATGATTATTACGAGAATAATAAAACTGTTAATTCTACAGCAGAACTTGCTGATCAAATCAGATGTATTTCTGAGAAATTTAATGAGAAGGGAAGTTGGTCCAGCAGACTGATTCCTTTTACGGATGAGATGGTTGAATCCATTATGGCTGATCCTGATAACAGCATGATTACGATTGTAGAGAACAGCAGCCTGCAGACTTATGCAAAGACAAGTTTGATTACTTTTCTGCAGAACTTTATCATTAAGAGACAGCAGCAGTTTAATATTACTTATAGCTATATTGCTGGATATGAATCGAATGTACTGGATGATGCCGTTTTCACAACCGAAGAGAGAGAAACTGTCCTAACTGTCACATCTATTTCTCGATATTCCCTCTATTCTGAAGAAGAACGTAAAGATAAAGACTGGGATATTTTAATCGGAAATAAGCCGGTTAAAAGATTCTTTAAATCAGGTGAAGCGGCGCTTATTTCTGTAATAGCACTGCTGGAAGGACTTATCTAATTATAATATAGTACTAATTTATCTGGAAATGAAACTGTCTGTTGTTTTGTATGTATTACTGCTTTTCTTTAATCTTTTTAGTCTCTATTTTATGATTGATTTATTTATCTGTAACGGAACAGAAGACTTTTTGAGATATGATCACAGAAGATTTATGTTTTATATTCTCTATGTGACCCTATTTTTAAATCTTTATTTTTTATGTTATATCGCCATTAAAAAAAGATTTGAAGACTGACAGGACAGTTTCATTTTAGTTATCCAAACAACTGGTTTGTGTTATGCTGAAAGATTTGATTGACATTGAAAGAATAGAATTGTCTGGGCAAATGTTTAAAATTTATTTTGTAAAAAAATATGCTGCCAAAACGGCTGCTGATGAAACTTTTGTGATTCATAATCCGGTGCTGCTTTTAATGAAATCCGGCAGTTTTAAAATGCAGATAAAAGAGGTCAGCCGTGAGCTAAAGGCACATGATCTGCTGATACTGCCTAAGAATGCCTCTTTTTCAAAAGTAGAGGCAGGAAATAAACTGCAATTTTTTTTGATTACTTTTTCGTCTGAAATAAATGGACGCGGTTTTATGTATAACCAGAGTGATCTGTTATCATCGAATGGCGGAAACCAACCCGCAAAGATTAGTCTGGATGAAAATGATTACAGGGTGCTTTCTTTAATCTGCAGACTGCTGTATGCTGAATTAAGTAATCATTTGTCCAGTGAATTTGAAATTAAACTGCAGCAGATCAGTTTAAACCTGCTTCTTTTTGAACTGAACCTGATAAATGCCAAATACTTGTCGGCAGGTGATATGCATTTTTCAAGATCAGAAAGTTTAGTTTCCCATTTCCTGGCAGTTTTATCCATACACTGCCGCAAGCATCATACGGTTAAGTTTTATGCCGGTGTGCTGTATGTAAGTGCTGAACATTTGAGCAAGATGGTGAAGGAGGTTACAGGGAAAACCGCCAAGAAAATTATTACGGAAGCTGTTCTTTCAGAAGCGGCGGGTCTTTTGGAGAATCCGAATCTTACCATGACGGAAATAGCGGAGGAACTGGAATTCAGTTCAGCGGCTTCCTTCAGTATCTTTTTTAGAAAATCAATGTTCTGTACCCCATCTGAATACCGTAAGAATACTATCGAGAGATTTAAGAGTTGTTAGTCTTAACTGTTAACTTCAATTAAAACATGAAAATGATGAACAATAACTATCCTTTAGAATGGCTGGATGCTTTGATACTGGTGCATTTAAACCCCAATAAAACAGATCTGTGCCGATTATCAGAAGCTGAACTTGCCGTTATTTCAGAACATGTTGTAAAAGAGTCCGGCCGGATTCAGGTCCGGATTAAAAATGAAATTTTTGTGCTCAGACGAAAAAGGCAGATCCGCCTGCTGGTCAGAAAGTATCATTCCACACTAATTTTTCTGCTCGATACAATGGTGGAGAATTACAAATGCAGTGTATTTCAGCAGCCCCTGCTCGCGGTTTCAGCTGAGCTTGTAATTAAATGTCTGGATGATCTGCTGTCATTTTTAGAAAAAAGGTTTTCAGGTTATTTAAGTTTAGATGAAAGGGTGCCGGCAACCTATCTTTTAGTATCAAGAAAAGAACTGCAGCTCAAATTAAAAAAACTTCTGAAAATGAAAATGGAAAATGAAGAAAAGAAGCAGGTTTTAAATACAGTGCTGGCGGAGCTGGAAGGCGGTTTTTCTATGCAGGAAAGGGACAGGAAAACTTTCCGCCAGATGCTCTATGAAAGAAATCTTTTAAATGAATTGGAACAGATGAATAATTTAGAAGACCAGGGACTTTTCTTTATGCTCGATCATACGCTTATAGGGCTGAATTTTAATAGTCCGGTTTATATAAACCTGCTCACAAAACGTCTGGCCTGTAAAGTGGAGATGGAGGAAGATCTGGCTGGAAAACTCAATCTGCTTTCTTATTATTGGAAGGAATTCAATCAGATGCACTGCAGTGAGAAACTGTTTTTTAAAGCAGAGGCCCAGCATCTTAAAACATCTCTGGGAAACTGGTTTGTCCATGAGATGCGGCATCTGGAAAAACAGCTTGAAATTGCAGCAGTTTCCTCTAAAGATGCCGCCGGAGAAGAAAAAACGCAGAATAAGCTCCAATGTGACCTGTCTGCGGATCAGATCGGCATTATTCTGCGTGCCGCCGATGAAGCGCGGGTGGTGAAATCCAGATCCATGAGTCTTGTTTTTCAAAGGATAGTGCCTTATCTGTCAACTTCTTTTAAAAGAGATTTGTCTTATCAGTCAGTCAGAAGCAAATCCTATAATGCAGAGGAGAATGATAAAAACATAGCCATTATGACCCTGGAGAAAATGATCAAAAAAATCAGGTCCTATTGAATTTTAAATTATTGCTGTAAGTTCTGAAACAAAATAAGCTTACTGCAGTCTTATAAGACAAAGATGTTTATAAATATTAACTATATATTGTAAAAACCATGATGACTTTAATTGCTATATTTTTTCCTTCTCTGTCGTTTCTTCTTCGTGGAAAACTTTTGACAGCTCTGCTGTGTCTGATACTTCAGATTACCCTGATCGGATGGATACCGGCTGGAATCTGGGCAGTAGTTTCCCTGCAGAATTCCAGAGCGGAAAGAAGGAATACAAAACTGCTCAGGGCAATGAGATCGAGATAAATACTTTCCTTAACTAAAAAAGCCTCTGAAACTCTTAAGACTTTCAGAGGCTTTTTAATGGGATTTGAATTCTGCTTGTATTTCCGCCTGATTATTCTTCGCTGTATTTGAGTGTAAAGTCAGTTCTTTGAAGCTCTTTTACAGTGATGTCAAATCGCTTGAGCGTTGAATTGTGCTCTACAACTTGCTGCCATGTTTTCTTGGAAACGGCGGCAGAATCAAATACAAAAATATAAAACTGCTTTTCGGGGGGGTAAAGGCTTTCAACGCACATGGGCTTACCGCCTCCGGTGAATCTGATTGTACCTGCTTCTATGGTTCCGCTGCCCGCATTGGCAGGGGTAGGTTTAAAGTACGGATCGGTCCTGATATCCCTTACAGGGATGACTGAATCTTCTGCAGTATACAAGTACAGCACTTTAGAGGTATTGTTTTTAAATTTGATTTTATAATGACAGTTTTTGCTGTCTTTTGGTTCCTGGCAGGAACCCAGTAAAATCAGTGCGGTAAAAAAAGATAAGATGCTTTTCATTGTTCAAATTTAAAATTTTATTGTATCACTGTCAATATAGGAATCCGTTTTCGGAGCCATTTCTCAAGAAAAAGATCCAAATATCTTATTTAAAAATTCTCCCGACTGGTCGCTGTATTTCAGCGGATTGTTCAGTGCATAACTGTATCTGTTGTAATTCTGAACATTAAGAGGAGCCTGAATGTTATTATCGGGCTGCAGGAATCTGTGGATCTTAGGATCGTAAAGTCTTCCTTTCATATTGATAATATTGATGGACTGAAGGGTGCAAAAAGATATCATTGTTTCATTTTTTAGGGTACAGCTGGGTACAAAATAAGTTGTACTTGCAGCAGGACTATTCATATTGTTACTTTGACACAGAATTTAAAACCTGCAGGAAATACTAATGCAGGAATGAATGATGAAGTTAAATGATTAAATACTGAGCCAAATGATTACAAATATTTCATGGTCAGCTTATCTGGCCGCTGTCAGCTTAATAATGTTTATATGGTATGTTTTACTGCTCTTTAGATTTAAACACAGGGCGATTAAAAATTTTATTTCCGGGAGATCCAGCTGGAGGGCTGAGTCTTTAAAAAAGGAAAATAAAAAAGCCGGCCCTTTTTCAGAATACAAAGAATCTTTCAGCACACTCAAAGATGCAGAGGAACTGCATAACAGGCTGTCGGAGATTTTTACTCAAAGTAATGCCGGAGGTTTATCAAAAGATGTATTCCAGAATTACATCCGCTTTGTTCTCTCGGAGTATCCGTTTGTCAAGCAGTCTGAGCTTCGCGGGAAAATTAATTCTCTGACGGTTCTCCACAGTGAGAAGTATCCTGAATTATTGCTGAGCTATGCAGAAATGGACAGCTTATGGGATGAGAAGGGGTAAGAAAATAAGCAGAGAAATTTCCCCTGTTCAGTCTAATGCGGTAGGGCGGAAGTGACAAGAAAATAGATAGCGGTACAGCGGTAATTCTCTGCTTTTATATAAAGTAACAATCTAATAAAAAAAATGAAGATGAAAAAATGGAATTGGAAATTAAAGTTTTTCTGGAGAAGGATCACCCGGCTGCATGCTTCACTGCTGCTGATGCTGCTTTTCAGTGTAGGCGGCTATGGCCAGGACGGAGTGGCGGGAATCAATGAGGCCAACCAGAAGGTGAGAAGTTATTTTGACGCCGGCACCGAACTGATGTATGCCGTGGGTGCCATTCTGGGACTTATAGGGGCGGTGAAAGTATACCAGAAATGGAATGCGGGAGATCCTGATACGGGAAAAGTGGCGGCCGCCTGGTTTGGAAGCTGCGTGTTTCTGGTAGTGGTGGCAACTGTGATTAAGTCCTTTTTCGGAGTCTGAATCTGATAGGATGAACAGTGTATACAAGATCAATAAAGGAGTCAATAAAAGCATCGAATTCAAAGGATTAAAAGCCCAGTATATCTGGTATCTGGCAGGAGGCGCAGTGGTGCTGATGATACTCTTTGCAGTGCTTTTTATTGCAGGTGTTCCTTCTCTTATCTGTGTGGGATTTATAGGAACTGCAGGCGGTTTTCTTGTTTTTAAAATATACAGGATAAGCAGTAAGTACGGAGAACATGGGATGATGAAAGCCCTTGCTTCTCGGAAGGTTCCAAAATGCATTAAAGTATGCAGCAGGGGGATTTTTATCAAGATGTAGCTATAGGACGTTAATTGTGACAAAGAAGAAGTGATGGAGAAGAGGATCGAAGAGATGCTGCCGGTTATGGCAGTGGAGCATGACTGTATTGTATCCAGGCAGGGAGATATAACGGTGGTATTCAAAGCGGAACTGCCCGAGATTTTTACGCTCTCCGACCAGGAGTACGAAGCTTTTCACCAGTCATGGATCAAGGCTGTAAAAGTGCTGCCGGAGTTCTGTGTTTTCCATAAACAGGACTGGTTTTTAGAAAAAAGGCATAAAGGAGATTTTACAGACGCAGAGAGCAGTTTTCTAAGCAGAAGCAGCGAGCGGTTTTTCAACGAAAGGCCTTTTCTGGAGCATTCCTGTTATATCATGCTCACTAAGAAGCCCCGGGGAAGGAAGAATTCCAGTTCTTTATTTTCAAGCCTTATAAGAAATACGCTGGTGCCAGAAGAAACTTTAAACGCGCAGCTGCTGCAGGATTTTATTGACTGCGCCGGACAGTTCAAGAGAATAATGGAAGACAGCGGTTTTGTTTCCCTTACCCGTCTGAAGAATGATTCGCTTAGAAGTGATAGCAGGAGAATCGGGCTGGTTGAGCAGTACTGTTTTTTATCAGAACGCGAAGATTCTTTTCTTTTCAACGATATTAAATTCGATCAGGGACTCACAATAGGGGATAAACACTGCCAGCTTTTTACCCTTGGGGATGCGGCGGACCTGCCGGGATTATGCGGATCGAGGATCAACTTTGACCGTTATTCAACAGATAAAACCAAATTCAGCATTGGTTTTGCCTCCACTCTCGGCCAGCTGTTATCCTGCAGCCACATCTATAATCAGTATTTGTTTATTGAAGATGCGCAGAAAACGATCCGCAGGCTCGAAAGCAAAAGACTTCGTCTTCAGTCTCTGTCTGCTTACAGCAGGGAAAATTTAATTGCAAAAGATGCAGCAAATGATTTTCTCAATGAGGCCGTAGCACAGCAGAGACTTCCCGTTAAGGCGCATTTCAATGTGCTGGCCTGGAGCACGGATAAAGAAGAGCTCAAAGACATTAAAAATAAAGTATCCTCGGCCCTGGCGCAGATGGATGCGGCCGCTAAGCAGGAAACAGCCGGGGCGCCTCAGATTTACTGGGCGGGCATGCCGGGCAATGCGGCTGATTTTCCCATGAATGACACCTTTGATACTTTCACCGAGCAGGCTGTCTGCTTTTTGAACATGGAAACAGGATATAAATCTTCTCTGAGCCCCATGGGAATCAGGCTGGGGGACCGGCTGACAGGCAGACCTGTGCATGTGGATATCAGCGATGAGCCTCTAAGGACGGGGATCTGCACCAACCGAAACAAGTTTATACTGGGCCCCTCGGGCAGCGGCAAGTCCTTTTTTACCAATCATATGGTGAGAAGTTATTACGAGCAGGGCGCCCATATTGTGCTGGTGGATGTGGGACACAGCTATAAAGGGCTCTGTGATATGGTGGCAGGCTACTATTTTACTTATGATGAAAAAAATCCGATCCGTTTTAATCCCTTTTATATCTCTGAGGGAGACACTCTGGATACGGAGAAAAAAGAAAGCATTAAAACGCTGCTTCTGGCACTCTGGAAAAAAGACGATGAGACCTTTAACCGAAGCGAGTATGTGGCCTTATCCAATGCGCTTCAGCTGTATTACCAAAAGCTGGATGCCGATACAGAAATCTTTCCCTGCTTTAACAGTTTTTACGAGTTTCTCAAAGATGATTTTGTTTCCATCCTGGAAGGTGATAAGGTGAAGGAAAAAGATTTTGACATTACTAATTTTCTGTATGTTCTAAGGCCTTATTACAAAGGCGGTGAGTTCGATTACCTGCTGAATGCCTCGGGGAATCTGGAACTTTTAAAGGAAAGGTTTATTGTATTTGAACTGGATAATATAAAGGATCACCCGATCCTATTTCCAGTGGTCACCATCATTATTATGGAGGTTTTTATCAGCAAGATGAGAAAGCTTAAAGGCATCCGCAAGATGATACTCATTGAGGAAGCCTGGAAAGCCATTGCCAGGGAAGGAATGGCCGACTATATTAAATATTTGTTTAAGACTGTGCGCAAGTTCTTCGGAGAGGCTGTAGTGGTAACACAGGAGGTGGAAGATATTATTTCTTCTCCCGTGGTCAAGCAGGCCATTATCAATAACAGTGACTGCAAAATACTGCTGGACCAGAGCAAGTACCAGAATAAATTTGACCAGATCCAGGAACTCCTGGGGCTTACCGATAAAGAAAAGGCACTGGTGCTCTCGGTTAATAAAGCTAATGACCCGGATAAGAAATACAAGGAAGTCTTTATCTCCCTTGGAGGCATGCTTTCCAAGGTTTACAGGACAGAAGTGTCCCTGGAGGAGTATCTGGCCTATACTACAGAGCAGAGCGAGAAGGTGAAAATGAATGCCTATGCGGCAAAGTTCGGCGGAGATATTAAAAAAGGAATAGCTGCAATGGCCCGCGAAATGAGAGAAGCACATTAAATTGAAAGAGAGAAGATGAAAAAGAAATTAATTGCCTGCATGGTCTGTCTGCTTCTGGCCGGCACTCCGGCAAGGCCCGCAGAAAGCGCGGCACTGCCCATACTGGAGATAGTAAAGACAGTTGCCAAGAAAGTAATCAAAGCCATTGACCTTCGGATCCAGAAGCTGCAGAATAAAACCATCTGGCTCCAGAATGCCCAGAAACAGGCGGAGAATGTGCTTTCAAAACTAAAGCTGGATGAAATATCGGACTGGACCCGGAAACAAAAAGAACTGTATAAAGGATATTATGACGAACTGGCTGAAGTAAAATCTATTATCACTTATTATCAGAGGATAAAAGAGATTACTAAAAAACAGGCCGGACTGGTTCAGGAATATGAAAGGGCGTGGAATCTTTTCAGGCAGGACACTCATTTTACGGCTGGCGAAATCCAGTACATGAAGCATGTGTATTCAGGGATTCTGGGAGAAAGCCTGAGAAATATCGACCAGATTTTCCTGATACTGGATTCTTTTGCCCTTAAGATGAGCGATCTGAAAAGGCTCGAGATGATCAATACAGCGGCAGATCAGATCGATGATGCTTATGACAGCCTGAGGCTCTTTAACCGTCAGAATGTGCTGCTGAGTCTTCAAAGGGGCAGAACAGAGGCCGAAGTGAATCAGATCCGAGAGTTTTACGGAATTCCCTGACAGAGAAAATAAAAGAAAAAACAATGAAAAAGCTGGTGTTATTATTGTCTGGCGCACTATTACTTAGCCAGGGCATTCAGGCTCAGGCCAAGCAGAGAAAGGAACTCCTGCTTCAGATTGGAGCGCTTCAGGTTTATATGGATTATGCCCGAAAAGGTTATCGGGCTGTATCGGAAGGACTCAGTTTCATAGGAGATGCCAAGAGAGGAGAAGTGAACCTGCATCGGGATTATTTTGCCTCGCTTCTTAAGATTAATCCCAAAGTCAGGAATTATTACAAGACTGCTGAAATTATATCCCTGCAGCTTGAAATATTGAAAACCTGCAGAAAAACGCACGCTGATCTGAAATCTTCCGATCTGTTTCACGGAGATGAGCTGGATCATATCCGGCGCTCTTTTGAAAGACTTCTTGACCACTGCAGCCGAACGCTCGATGAGCTCCTGATAGTTACTTCGGATGCGGCACTGGAGATCAGAGACGACCAGCGCACAGCACGCATTGATGCGCTTCATAAGGCGATGATGGAAGATTATGATTTTTGTATTTCTTTCAGCAGGGAAGCCGCACTGCTGTCAGTTTTGAAAGCGGCTGATAAAAAAGAATCAAAACATGCCGGTGTTATTTACGGATTATAAACAGACAGAATGAAAAAAATAGTAATTACAGCATTGTTTGTCTTTGCGGGTTTAATGCCTCATAAGGCAGGGGCCCAGTCTGCAGAAATCCAGCAGCTCATTTTAAATATTGAGAAACTCTCCCAGTTTAAGAAGATTCTCAGTGATATGAAAAAGGGATACGAACTGCTCTCGGGAGGTTATAAAACCGTTAAAGAAATGTCCCGGGGAAACTTCAGTCTTCATAAAACTTTTTTAGATGAACTCCTGCAGGTGAGCCCGGCGGTGAAGAATTATAAAAGGGTGGGGGATATTGTAAAATTTCAGATCCTTCTGGCCCGGGAAAGCAGAGAGGGTCTTTCCAGATTTATCAAAAGTGAAAGTTTCAGTGCCGGGGAGATAAGCTACTTCCAAGAAGTGTATGATAATCTGCTCAATGAGAGTTTACGAAACCTTGATGAGCTCCTGATGGCGGTGACAGCTGATAAACTCCGGATGTCGGACGATGAAAGGCTTCAGGCGGTGGATGCAGTTTATCTGCAGATGCAGGATAAGCTTTTATTCCTGCGCAGTTTTAACAGGCAGTACAGCGTGCTGCTGCTGCAGAGAGCCGCAGAAACCCAGGATGTGTATGCTTCGAGAAATCTTCACGGATTAAAAAATTAAAGTGATGAAAAGATCTAAATTCTACAGAAGAGTGTTTTATATGGCTGCTGCAATGCTGGCGCCTTTCTGCCTTCAGGCCCGGGGTGCGGGTGATGAGATGCGGAGCCTGCATGCGGTTCTGGAACAGCTCTATGATGAGATGATGCCCTTATGCAGTAATCTTTTAGCGGCGGGGCAGGGCACAGCGGGGTTTGCTGCGATCTGGTATATTGCCTCACGGGTGTGGAAACATATAGCCAATGCGGAACCTGTAGATTTTTACCCGCTCTTCAGGCCTTTTGTGATCGGCTTCTGCATTATGATTTTTCCCTCGGTGCTGGCTCTTATCAACGCGGTTATGAAACCTGCCGTTACCGCTACGGCTTCCATGGTTACGGGCTCTGATAATGCCGTGGCGGTGCTTTTGAAAGAAAAAGAAAAAGCGGTAAAACAAACCAACCCGTGGAAAATGTATGTCGGGGCCTCGGGAACAGGGGACCGTGATAAATGGTATAAATACACGCATGATGAAGATCCCTCCAGTGAGGGCATGCTGGCCGGCATCGGCAACGATGTCAAGTTTGCCATGGAAAAAGCGTCTTATAATTTCCGGTACTCGGTAAAGGAATGGATGAGCGAGGTTCTCAGGCTTTTATTTGAAGCTGCGGCGCTCTGTATTGATACTCTGCGGACTTTTCAGCTGGTGGTGCTTTCCATTCTGGGGCCTCTTGTTTTCGGACTGGCCGTTTTTGACGGATTCCAGCATACACTCACTGTCTGGCTGGCCCGCTACATCAATATTTATCTCTGGCTTCCCGTTGCCAATATTTTCGGCAGCATTATAGGGAAAGTGCAGCAGCTCATGCTTAAACTGGATCTGTCTCAGGTGCAGAGCACAGGGGATACTTTTTTCAGCAGAACCGATACGGCTTATCTTATTTTTTTAATCATCGGCATCATCGGTTATTTTACCGTGCCTTCTGTTGCCAATTATATTGTTCATGCCGCAGGAGGAGATGCCCTGGGACAGCGCGTTACGAGTTTTTTCGGGGGTACGGCCTCAGCGGCGCTCTCTGCTGGATCAAAAGGGGCCGGGATGACGGCCGATGCCATGGGAAATGCCCCGGGCAGGATGAGCAGCAGCATGGAGTCTTCAGCGGGAAGCTCTCCTTATTTTCAAGAGAAAGAGAATTATCTGGGAGACAGGCTCAAAGGGAATTCATAACAACTTTAAAAAACGCATCATGTTTACTAAAATGAAAAATATAGATACCGCATTCCGGCATATAAGAGGATTTACCATGCTGGTTATTGCAGGCTGTATCATTATCTGCTGTCTCACCCTTTATAAAAGCTTTGAATCGGCAGCCCTTATGCGGGACAGGGTGTATATACTGGCTAACGGAAAGGTGCTGGAAGCTTTCGCATCCGAGCGCAGAGATAATCTGGAGGTGGAGGCCCGGGATCATGTAAAGACCTTTCACAGGTTTTTCTTTACCCTTGACCCAGATGAAAAAGTAATTAAAAACAATGTGGCAAAAGCGCTTTATCTTGCCGATGACAGCGCCAGGAGAATGTATGATGATCTGAGAGAAAACAGTTTTTATTCCGGCATTATATCGGGAAATATCAGCCAGACTATTCAGATTGACAGTGTATATGTTGATACCCGGGAGCATCCCTGCCGTTTTAAATGTTTTGCCAAACAGCAGATCATACGCACAACAAGCATAGTGAAGAGAAACCTGGTCACAGAAGGGAGCCTGCGCAATGTTTCAAGAAGCGATAATAATCCCCACGGATTTTTAATAGAGCGGTTTTCTATCATTGAGAATAAAGATTTAACCGTCCAGAACAGAAAATAAACCAGTATGAAAAGAGCATTAAAGAGAAAGGGGCTGTTTTTTCTATTCGATAAATACTGGGTGAATGTCCGCGATAGATGGGCGCAGAAAATGAATGCTTTAACCCAGGGGCTCTCCAGGGGAACCCTGATCTGCCTGCTGGTTTTATTTATACTCTCTGCCGCGGGTTACTTTATCTGGAATATCTACGCATCGTTTGCGCATCATGCGGAGGCAGGGAAAAGGGCGGGAACACAGACCATTAATTTAAAATAGTAACACCATGGAACAAAAAACACTATCACCTAAAGAAGTTCAGAAAAGAAAAATGCTTCTGGTGCTGCCTGTAATAACGCTTCCTTTTATAACCATGCTGTTTTATGTGCTGGGAGGAGGAAAAATGAACGGCTCAGAGGCAGAGCATCACAGCGGGGGAGGATTCAATTTTAAGCTGCCAGTGCCTGCATTTAAGCAGGATTCCGCCCTTGACAAGATGAGTTATTACACTCAGGCGGCCGCAGATTCCTTAAGGATTGAAGAACAGATTAAAAAAGACCCCAATTATGCTTTCCCAAGCGCAGCGTCCCGGCCGCTGCCCGGCATGGAAGAGACTGATTTTGAAATGCAGCGTTTTTATAAAAAGGGACAGGGACTCAATATGGTTTCTCTTCAGGACCAGAAGCAGCAGCAGGTGTACCAAAAGCTCCGGGCGCTTCAAAAAGCAGTCAGCCGGCCTTCTGAGCCTGATAAGTACGGACAGGAAATGCGGGAATTTGAAAATTACGGCTCATCAAAAGAGCTTTCGGGGCAGATTCAGAATTTAGAGCAGCTGATCTCCGGGGCGGGGGAGCCGCAGCAGCCTGATCCGGAGCTCCTGCAGCTTGGCGGCATGCTTGAGAATATTCTCGATATCCAGCATCCCTCAAGGGTGGAGGAAAGGTTAAAGAAGTCTTCTGAGAGCAGAAAAGGAAAAAGTTTTACAGTCAGCCCTAAAAAAGAAGACGACAATATTACTTCTCTTCAGCGCGGTATCCAGCCGGCGGATGATTCAGCAGTGAATTCATTTTATCCGGCACAGGAGCCTCTGGCTGGGGGTCACAGCGTAAATGCTTTTGAGGCGGTAATGCACGAAACCCAGACCATTGCCGGGGGATCAGTGGTGAAGCTCAGGCTGATTGTCGATATAATGCTGCAGGGAGTCCTTATTCCAAAGAATACTTTTATATACGGCACGGCCGCTTTAAAAGGGGAAAGACTCCAGATAAAGATAGAGAACATCCATTACCGCGGTTCTATTTTTCCGGTCGATCTCTCAGTGTATGATATCGACGGTATACAAGGGATATACATTCCCGGGGCCCTGGGCCGGGATTCGGCTAAAGCATCAGCTGACCGCTCCATTCAGGCTCTTGCACCTGCGGGGCTCTCAGATTCCTGGACAGCGCAGGCAGCCGGCATGGGAATCGAGGCGGCCAAGGGCCTTATGAGCCGGAAAGTGAAACTCATAAAAGCCGTGGTTAAGGCCGGCTACAGGGTGCTGCTCTATGATGAGAAACAAAACAATTTCACTAATTAAAAAGCTCTAAAGATGAAAAATAATAAATGGATCCTTGTGTGCTGCTTTTTGATTACAGCGGGATTATGCCCGGCCCAGATCAGTAAAAAGTCTGTTGTTTTGGCCCCCGGCGAGTTCAAAAACCTGCACATTGCCTATTCTAAAACCACAAGCATTGTTTTTCCATATGCCATTAAAAGCCTTGATAAAGGCAGCGAAGAGGTTCTGGTGCAGAAAGCCAGAGCAGTGGAAAACGTACTGCTTTTAAAGGCTGCAAAACATCATTTTGCGCAGACCAATCTCACGGTGGTCACCGCAGAGGGCCGGCTGTATGTTTTTGTTCTGAACTATGAGGAGGCCTGTCCTGATTTAAACCTTCAGGCAGATAACAGCGCCGCGGTCCATACTGAGATTTTGTTTTCACTGGATAATGAAAACCAGAAGAAAATACAGCAGTATGCCCGGCTTGCCTTATCGAAAAAGACAAAAGCAAAAGGGCCCCGGTCCCGCAGATTTGAAATAAAACTCACCGCCGGCGGGCTTTTCATACATCAGGATATATGGTATTTGAGACTTGCCGTGGACAACGCTTCAAAAATAAATTATGATATTGACCAGCTGCGTTTCTTTATACGCGACCAGAGAAAAGCAAAGCGCACCGCATCGCAGGAGATAGAATTAACACCCTTGTATTCAACCTGCGACACAGCGGTAATTCCAGATAAATCAGAAGTAACAGCCGTGTATGCCTTATCAAAATTCACCATTCCGGAGAAGAAATGCCTCACCATCCAGCTTATTGAAAAGAACGGCGGCAGGCAGATAGAAATAGATGTAAAGAACAGTGATCTGCTAAATGCGGATGTCCTCAGCAGCCTGTAAATCCACAGGCCCGGCCGCGGCATCCGGGAGTACGGGCCGGATTTTACCCTGGCGTAAAAAATTAAAGATATGGATTTAGAGCATGCCAACAGGCTGGAAATTGAGGCTGCCCAGCGGGATGCCGCAGAAGAGAGACTCCGAAAACTATTCCCGGGAAGCCCGTCAGCGGAGCGGTCTC
Organism: Flavobacterium johnsoniae; assembly: GCF_001879205.1. Taxonomy (GTDB): domain Bacteria; phylum Bacteroidota; class Bacteroidia; order Flavobacteriales; family Flavobacteriaceae; genus Flavobacterium; species Flavobacterium johnsoniae_A. The sequence continues at coordinate 396,858 of NZ_MLFK01000010.1, read as the reverse complement.
TGCTGGGAGAGAAACTGCGGTGGTCTGAAAATATGCTGGCAAAGTACAAACACACACACCATCCCCAGGAGCGCGCCGCACTGCAGATTATCAAAAATGAACGGCGCGGCATACTCAGGAAGCTTTATCCAAATCCGCTGGCGTATTTTCTTTATAAGATCCTGCGAGTGCTTATACTGGAGAAAGCGCAGGCAGCCATGCACAGGAGAGAGGAATTAAAAAACCGCAGTTATTTAGAAGAGAAACTCTCTGAAGCGGGCTTTAGGGAGGCATTTGAAAAAACCCGGCGCTACATGGCGCTGGGGCAGATCAAATTCACTGTGCCGGTTTCTTATTACCTTAACGAGACACAAAGAGCAGACCATTCTCTTTATTTCAAAAAGGATGCACGCGGCTATTACCGTTTTGAAGGTTTTACGGCAAGGCTTTACGATTCCGGGCAGCCGTTCGCAATGAGAGAGCACTATTTTGATGCTGCTGAAAAAGGCCTTTTCAGCGCTGTGAAGGCCTGTAATTTATTATCAGGCCGGGCAGTATTTGATCAGGGAAGCTGGAAACAGTTTGACCTTGAACGAAGAGATGCCGATGGAAATTACCCCGTAAAAGAATTCCGGGAAAATTACGGCTGGGACATTGAAAAAGAAGTCTCTGCACTGCCTTTAAAGATCCCGGAGCACTTACAGGGCGGCTCTTTGATTGAATGTCTGAAGCAGGGCGGCAGACAAGATGTGATTTTAGTCGGTCATGAGAAGCAGCGCAGGGTGTTTATCGAAGCAGCGCCCCAGTATAAAACGCTTGTTTTTTATAATGAAAATCTAAAGAAAATCCCTCGGGGCAGGGTGCAGGCAGCCGGCAGAGAGAGAGAAGCGGGACTGCAGAGAAAGAGCCCTCATCAGCAGACAGCGCCGGTTTTAAAGGCCCGGGGCAGAAAAAAAAGTCTTTAAAACAGCATTTCAAAGATAAAAACCGCCGTGATTTCCCAGCGGGAAAAATGTAATTAATAATCTTAAAAATCTACTATTATGAATGAGAACAATTTTGAGTACCTGCGCAGCCAGCTCAGGTATACCGGATTTGGAGAGGCATTAGAGATCGAACTCAGAGAAAAATTAAAACAGAACCAGCCGGATTTCACCCTTTATCATGAAACTTATCCCGAGGACCGCGTGGCCAGAACCACCCTTAATTTCACAAGGGCAAAAGAAGGGGATATGTATTTTTTTAATTCCTATAAAGTCGAGATGCAGAAAGAGGATATCTCCAATGTTTTAGAGCATACCTTCTATATTGACAGGACAGGCACCTTTACGATGAAAGAAGCCCAGAACCTCATGCTGGGAAGGGCCGTAAATAAAGATTTTACCAGCCGCGAGGGGCAGTCCTACAATGCCTGGGTGCAGATGGATTTCAAAAATCCCGATGAGAATACAGGCTTTAAAATCAATAAATACCATCAAAACTACGGATATGATCTGGAGTTGGTCCTTGAGAAATATCCCATTGCGGGAATTGAAGATGCATCTTTCAGGGAGAACCTGATGCGCTCGCTGCAGAAAGGCAGTCTGCAGGAAGTGGTTCTGCTCAGGCAGGGAGAGCACAGCAGGCATTTCATTGAAGCCTGCCCGCAGTTTAAAACGATCGGAATCTATGACGCGGATATGAAAAAAATGGACAGCAGGCTCTTAAAAGATGTAAAGCAGATAGAGACAGTTTATGAGACAGTGGGTGATATTAAAAAAAAAAGCGCCGATGCAGGGCTTAAATCAGCAGAGCAGCAGCCGGCCGGTGAAACTAAAAACAGAAGACAGAGAAGATCCCCGAAGCTCTGAGAATAATAAGCAGCAGAATCTGCTCTGTGCTTTTTTTTCAGCCGCAGAGAAGGATTACCGCATCAGCAGCACCCATCTGGGAATATTTGCCGCCCTTCTGCACTGCAGAGAAAAACAGGGATCAGCCAATCCGGTGCGCGCCTATGCCTGCCAGATTATGGAAATTTCAAAGATCTCTTCCCCGGCCACCTATCACAAACACATAAAGCAGCTCAGTGAATACGGCTATCTGCGCTATGTGCCTTCTTTTAAGAAAAACAGGCCGAGCTGTATTTACTTCCTGGATTAAACAAAGGCCGGCTCTGCAGCAGTGGGTTTTTATCCAGGAGAATTTGAAAGTGAAGCTGAAAGGCATAAAAGCAGAAGGCAGGAGCTGCTGTTTTTATGCGGCGTTTTACATGTACAGAAACCCGCATTTCTGCATTTTTTCAGATGCCTGCATAGTAAATAGGATTATAGAAATTAAAAATGCCTTATTCTGATATTATTATGTCTCACAAAGGCATGCGGGGTGATTTCTGAGATCTAAATTTGCAGTTCTTCCTGCAGGGGAGAATTCTATAATACCCCAGAATATGAATAGTCCTGATTTTTCGGTGCAGTTTAACTTGAATTTTTGCGAAATACAAAAGTTGAACAAGATGTATTTTAAAAATATTTATAAAGACCGCATTTTACTCTCTGCCTCGGCAGTCCTGTTTTCCATTATCATCTCTGATTTAAATGGCGGCCATGATTTAATTGAATGGATAATAAGAAGTTTAGTGCTTATAATACTTTTTTTAATGGTGCAGTATTCTTTTGTTAATGCGGTGAGTAAAATGCTTTTCAGGCTCTGGGCAGAACTGCTGAAATTTAAGAGTTTTGCCTGTAAATACCAATTAAGCTTCACCGGGTCCGTGATCCGTATACATTCTCCATTGGGGAATTTTACCCACAGCTGGAGCAGAATAGAAAAGGCAGTGCTTACAAAGGATTTTTTATTTCTCTATGTTAAGGATCAAAACGGATATATTATTTCTATTTCTAAGAGCTGCAAAGGGGGAAGAAATATCAGGGAGCTGATTTCTTTTGTAGAGCACAATGTAGCCGATGTGGTGAGGGTGTGAAAAAAGACATTACACTGGAATTTAGGCCTCTGCACTGTAAAGAGCGGAGGCCTGCTTTTTATTTCATTTTATAAATTTCTGATCCGGCCAGCAGAAAACAGCCAAGGCCGTAATCTTCAAAATCTGGAATTTTATCATAAGATAAAGGCTGTCCGTCCTTTGGCTCTTTTCCCGTAGACTGCAGATATCCCAAAAATCCGTTTGCATGAAGACTCTCAGCAGTAATGGCATTCCATGCTTTTTGAATTACAGGCAGATACGTTTCTTTTTTCAGGATGCCATTGTTTATTCCGTACGCTATTCCGTATACAAATAAAGCTGTCCCTGATGTTTCTTTTTCTCCAAAATTTGCCGGATCATGCAGGCTTACATTCCAGAATCCGTCAGCTCTTTGAATTGGAACAAGTGCAGCGGCCATTGCTTTCAAATCTTTTACATACTGCTCTCTGTGCGGCGCATTCTCCGGAATAACAGTCAGTACCTTTGCCAGCGCTGCAATAACCCATCCGTTGCCGCGGCTCCAATAGCAGTTTCTGCCGTTAGGTTCTTTGTATGGAGGATCAAAATCGGCATCGCGCCACCATAAACCTTCCTTTGGATTATAAAGACCCTTATCGCCGTGTTTGTTTCTGGAGAACATATACATCTGGTGCATTTTTTCGAAATAGCGGCTGTCTTTTTCCAATACTCCCATTTTAGCAAAAACAGGCATTCCCATTTGTATAGCATCAATCCACGACCAGTCGTTTAACTGCGGTGTGTTTAAAAGCATGTTGATATTGGCTCTTGTATTTTTAAGTTTTTTAGCATCAGGTTCCAGATTATACAAATCAATATAAGTTTGTGCGGCGCAGTAATTATCAGCATTTCGGGTAACATTGCCGCCATTGAATCCCCATTTATGAAATTCGGCCCAGGCATAGGCATAATCATAATAAGCTTCTTTAGGAAAAATTTCATGCAGAGCCATGAGTCCCTCATAATAAACCCCTCGGGTCCAGATATTACTGGGGCGTTCTTTGTTGGTTATGATCGTTTTTCCGGTATCGGGCCATTTCTGCATAAAATAATCATTGGCCAGCATCATTTGTTTTAAGACCTGTTTTTTGTCAAATGCTTCTTGCGCGGCTATACTGTTTAATGATAAAATAAAAACAGTAAAAAGTGAGAATAATTTTTTCATTTTGGGTTATTTGGCAGTTAGATTAGTTGTTTTTAAAGGAGTAAGGGTAACAGGACCCAGAAGTCCCGAGGGCATTGGATTCCACTTTGCGGCATCAAACTTTTTGTAATCCTTATCGACCATGTTTATTTCGTAGAAAATTTTCCATTCCCGGCCTTTTATTTCCATATCTCGTATTCTGTTTGCCGGAAGATTAGTGACCTGAATTCTTAAACTGTTTTTTCCTGGTTTTAATTTTTCAATAGTAAGTTTATAAGGAACAGACCATGCAGTGCCTATAAATTCATCATTGAGCCAGACTTTGGCACTTTCCCGTACATCTCCGAGGCTGAGACTCCAGTTTTGGATCTTAGTATTTGGATTGTCAAATTCAATTGTATAAGATGCTGATCCGGAAAAAGCTTCTGCATCTTTACCAAATTTTGTCCAGGACTCCAGATTCGAAATCGAAAGATCAGCGGGGATTTTCGGCCCTCCTTTTTCAAAAGCCAGTTTCCAGCTGCCTTTTATTGAAACAGGTTCTGAAATTGATTCAAAATACTTCCATTTTTTTTGCGAAGCTGTATTTTCGGTTTTTAAAAAATAGGACTGTCCAGGTTCAATTTTAATCTTTACATAAGTGATTTTGTCTTTTTTATTGACAGCGGCATTACCGTATTCCCGAGTTAACGGATCAAGAATAATAACCTCTTTGTCCGGTATCTGCAGCGGAATAAACTGGTCTATTATTTTTGCCGTATGATTGACTATATAATATGTTTTTTCGCCGTCTATATCTCTTCTGATGAATTTTAAACCTGTATCAACGAGGCTTTCCGGCTGTATTCCGGCTTCATCTAAACTTTTAAAAAGATCAGAGACGGTTTGTATTTTGTTTTCAGTGAGAAGATTTTGAAGCTTTTTTTCCTGTTTTTTATAATCATAAAATCCCGGAACCGATTCCGGCAGTCCCTCAAAAATAACAGAAGCGCCTGCTTTTTTAAGTTCCATAAGTTTCTGCAGCGTGGCAAGGGGCATTTTTTTGCAGGAGGGAATAATCAATGTTTTGTAATTTCCTCCTGGCAATGAAATATTTCCGTTCACAACTTTAGCTTCGGCAATAAAACTATCCGATATAAAATCAACACTATATCCTTTTTGCATAAGACTTTTTGTGGTGTCGTAGAAAGAAGTGCCGTAAAGCCATTCTGATAAAGAATGAATTTTAAACTGATAAAATAAGGTGCCTTTCTGGTATTTATCCCAGACATCAAATACAGGCCAGTAAAGCAGGATTTCATTATCAGGTTTTCCCTGCTGCAGCAGAGACTGACAGTTTGAAATATAAGAGAATAAAGCCGGAGCATCTTCCCAGATGGTATTATTAGAATTGAAATTTACCGATGCATAAAACTGCCAGCCCGGCCAGACAGCGCGGTCCGGAGAATAGGTGGATCCGTGCAGGAAAATATGATTCACACCATTCAGCATCAAATCTTCCGCCTCAGGTTTACACTGGGATAAGGCGGTTTTGAAATGCTCTCTGAGCCATGTAAAAGTTTCTGACGATACTAGTTTTTTTCCTGAAATATGGGCTGCCGATGAAGAAAACTTCAGCATAACCGGATCCGCATCTCCTTCTCGGATATCTTCTTTATCACGTCTAAAACCCGGAATATCAAATGGCATTGACCCAAAAGTTTCGCATTCCGGAATATCAGCAGAAGCATAGAGATCAATGAGGTTGCCGGGTGAACCGTGCGCCTGCAGTTTGGTTTTAAAATTTTTAGAATGCGCCCAGGCAGTCCATGATTTATCAAACTTATTTCCTAATAAATCGGATAGGGTCTGGCGGTAGTCGCTTCTTATTCGGTTTCCGGTTTCGTTATCGGTTTCATTGAGCAGGACAGGAAGTTCTTTTTTTAAATCATAACCGCGTAAAGTTTTAAATTCTTCAAAGAAACCTGGTGTAAAATCGGTTCCGTAAACCTCAAAACTGTCATTAAAAACAGCCCGGATTTTTCCTTCTCTTCCTTTGAGGGCCTCATTAAAAGGAACAACATAAGCGTTTAAGGCTTCCGCCGAATAATGATCTAAAGTATAACCGCTTCCTCCCGGTGCGGCTCTTTTTACCTGCTGTCCCGTTTTACCACTGAATACGGCATAGATGGTATAATCTGTTTTTTTTGCTTTCCAGTTGAGTTTGTTCGGCTCAAGTTTACCTGGAAGTTGTATGTGAGCACCTTCAATTCCTTTATCAATTACATTTATTTTTTTATTCTGAAGCTCATCGGTCAGGTTAACAAATGATCCGTCACTTCCATAAGCTGCAACATACAAGAGTGCCGCCGGGATTTTTTCTTTGGTATTTTCCAGTTTAATATTTCGATTGAACGTTTCATTTTTTTTAAGCTGGTATTTTTCTACAATAAGCTTAGTTGCAGCATGCGGCAGGGTTACATGCGATCCTCCATACGGCCATCCGGTTCCTAAAACCATGTCAACCTGCATATTCAGACTGTCTGAAACGCGGATTGTATAATCCAGCATTTCCATCCACTTAGGCGATAAATAATCTATGAAATTATTTTCTTCTCCTTTTACGCCGTAGATTGGAGTAATTTCAACACCGCCGATTCCGGCTTTATGAAAATCAATAAGACTTCTCTTTAAATTGGGTTTATCTACCGCGCTTCCCATCCACCACCAGCGTGTCCAGGGCTGATGAGTGTTAACAGATTCCGGCCACACAGAAACTGCTCTCTGCTGTGAAACGGCATTAAAAGCACAAAAAAATAATACGATAATAAAGCAGTATTTAAGAGTTTGTTTCATTATTTATTCATGGATTTAACTTTATAAAACAGAGCTTATTTCTTATTTTTTAATTTGAGAAATTGTCTCGCAATAAGGTAAAAGTAGGAGCAGTGCATTAAAATGCTATCCTGTAGCGTCCTGTTTTTATAAAATATTTTAAAAAATTAAATTGTCAGTATATCTCTTGCATATATTAGTATTTGATATTTTTTTAGCAAAATAAATATGAAATGTAAAAAAATAAATTACTAAAATTTTTAAAAATATATTTTTGAATTTCGCAATGAATTAAGAGTTGTAAATCAAGCAGTTGTGCGTGTTTTCTGTTAAAGTAAACTTAAATAAAATTATAATATCTTGAAAGCTAACAGGATACTACAGGATACTGCGGAAAGTGCTTCTAAATAAATTTGGTTTGAACTAATTAACTAACCAAATTGAACTTTTATGAAAAACAAGCTTAATCTTTTGCTGCTAATGGCCTTTGTGGTACTTGCGTACACATCAGGCTATGCGCAAGAAAAAACGGTTACAGGAACCGTTACTGATCCGGCGAAATTATCAATACCGGGAGTGAACGTAATTGTCAAGGGAACCAACAGATCTGCCAGTACTGATTTTGATGGAAAATACAGTATTTCAGCTGCACCCGGAGAAACATTAATTTTCTCGTTTGTGGGATTTGTAAAGCAGGAAATAAAAATTGGTGCAGCAGCGAGTTATAATATTTCGCTGGATGCCGAAAGTGCTAACCTGAATGAAGTGGTGGTAATAGGTTACGGAACACAGAAGAAAAAGCTCACATCAGGAGCAATTTCAGGAATAAAAACAGAAAGTTTTACAGAACGTCCTATTTCAAGGATCGATCAGGGACTTATAGGACAGGTTGCCGGAGTTCGTGTAAAACAAACTACAGGTCTGCCGGGACAGCCTTTCAGTATAGAAATCAGGGGAGCCGGTTCTATTACCGCCGGAAATGAACCTTTGTATGTTATTGACGGATTTCCAATTTATACCGAAGGATCAAACAGTAACGGTGCATTTGCAAACGGAAGCCCGCTGGACAATATGAACCCTAATGATGTAGCTTCGATTGAAGTATTGAAAGATGCTTCTGCAGCAGCGATTTATGGTTCCAGAGCATCGAATGGGGTAGTAATCATTACAACAAAAAAAGGTAAAAAAGGAAAGCCGAAATTTACTTTTAATACATACGGCGGTGTTAATAAAGAAGCAAACAGAGTTGATATGCTTTCTGCTCAGGGATGGATTGATCGTGCCAAAACCATGATCGATTCGCAATGGGTTGGTTCCGGAATTGCGGGAGCGTCTGCAACACAGACGACAGCTGAGAGAATAGCAGCTTATAATGCGGTTAACCCATCGGCACCTCTTACAACAGCCAATTCAAGATATTATACTTATCTGCATGATGACAGATGGGATATGCCGGGACATCCTGGACTGGATTACATTGACTGGCAGGATAAAGTTTTTCGCACCGGTGAGTTCAGTAATTATCAGTTAACAGCTTCCGGAGCTACAGATGCGGTGAATTACTATGTTTCGGCCAACTATCAAAAAAATACGGGATACATCATCGGGACTGATTACACTTTGTTTTCTGCAAGAGCAAATGTTGATGTTAAATTGTCGGAAAACTTTAAAATGGGAATCAATTTAGCTCCGTCTTACTCGATTAAAAATGATCCGGGAGTAGAAGGAAAAGACAATACTTTGTTTAAAGCCCTGACAGCAACTCCTGTTTTTGAAAGTGCTTCAAATGCAGCGGGAGAAAAATACACCACTCGTTATGCATGGGGTTCAAGTACAACTAATATGCTGAATGCTCTGGCAAGAACCGGAAGAAATTCAATGTACAGAAATTTAATCTCGGGATATGCCAGTTATCAATTTGCTAAAAGCTTTACTTTAAAAAGCACCATCAACTTTGATAATTCAGATAATGTTAATGAAAGTTATACGCCAAATGATGTAATTGCAAGTATCAGGGGTGCTTACAATACTTACAGAAGACAAAATATTGTAAATGAAAATACGCTGACTTTTGATAAAACTTTTGGAAGCCACGGTGTAAACCTGCTTGTAGGAGAGTCGTTTAACTCGTATGAAATTACCAGATCTACCATGTCATCAGGGGCGCTCTATAATAGTTCAACTATCGAAACGCTGCCTGCGGGATCTATTGGTTCTACTAATGCTGAAAAAAACACATTACTTTCTTATTTTTCCCGTATTCAATACAACTTCAAGGAAAAATATATTCTGGCAGCAAGTATAAGACGTGACGGTTCTTCAAAATTTGGTTCTGAGAGAAGATGGGGAACTTTTTCATCTCTTTCATTAGGATGGCGATTAAAACAGGAAGCTTTTCTGCAGAATGCAGATTGGTTAACAGAATTAAAATTAAGAGCCAGCACCGGTATAAACGGAAGTAATAATATTGGAAGTTATGCCCAGTATGCAACACTTGGAACATTCAATTACTCAATTGGAGGTGCTGTGGCGATTGGTCAGGGCGCTGCTTCGATACCAAATCCTTCACTGCACTGGGAAGAATCGAAAAGTATTGATTTTGGACTGGATTTCGGTATAATAAAAAACAGGCTGACTGGAACATTCGAATTGTACAGAAAAAATAACAGTGAATTACTATTGAGAGTTCCGGTACCCGGAGACTCTGGTTTTCCAACTTATTTAACCAATATTGGAGAAGTGCAGAATCAGGGATGGGAATTTGAACTGAACTCTCTAAACGTTAAAACTCCAACTTTTGAATGGAGAACTTCTGCAAACATAAGCCATAACGAAAATAAAGTAATGGCATTAGGTCCGGATCAGTCTAAAATAGAAATCAGTAATGCTTACGACGGCGGTGTTCCGTTTGTAAAACTGGAAGTTGGAAAACCGATGTATACAATCTTTGGATTAAAACAAAACGGTGTTATAACACAAGCAGATATTGATGCAGGCGGGACTACAATCGGCGGAAATAAACTGGTTTTGGGAGATCCAAGATATATTGATCAGAATGGAGATAAAAAAATCAATTCAGATGACCGTGTAGACTTAGGAAATCCAACTCCAAAATACACTTGGGGAATCACTAATACCTTCAAATACAAAGATTTTGATTTGAATGTGCTGGTTCAGGGACAAAATGGAGGCACCGTTTACGGATTAACCGGCCGTGCTATTGACCGTACCGGAATGGGGTCTGTAGAAAATTCATTAAACGTTGATCCTGCAGTAAGAGGAAACTGGAGAACTTCATTTGGATATCAGGCAAACTCTGACTGGCTGTACTCATCTGATTATGTAAGTATCAGAAGTATTTCTATCGGGTATAATTTAAAACAGGCACTTAAAGGAATTACCAGAATTGACAATGCAAGATTATATGTAACGGGCGAAAACTGGTTCTACTGGAATAAATACAAAGTAGGTTTCAATCCGGAAGCCGTAAATACTTCAGGAAGTTCAAACAGCGATTTTTCTGTTCCGGTTGATTATGGCGGAGCGCCTTTGGCAAAATCTTTAGTGATAGGGCTTAACATTAATTTTAATTAAAAGAAAATGAAAAAATATATCTTCATAGCGGCAGGTGCTTTATTATTATTTGCACAGTCATCCTGTACAGACGAGCTGACACAGCTGCCTTTGTCTCAGGGAACAATTGAGAACTTTTATGCAACTCCCGGCGATTTTGCGCAGGCAAGAAATGCAACGTATTCTGTAGCTTTTCACGGAGCAAGTGTATACGGTTATGCCAACAGATTAATGAATTTAAGCGAAACCAGATCTGATAATTTGATGGCAACTACTACTGCATCAAGAGACTGGGAAGGCATTAACAGTTTTTATACCTCTATAAGCTCTAACACTTATGTGAAAGAAGCCTATATGACCAATTATAATGCAATTTATAAAGCGAATCAGTTATTAGAAAAAATAGCTGAAAAAGGAGATGCAATTTTTACAAATCCGGCAGATAAAACAGCAATGGCAGCCGAGGCTCGTTTTCTAAGAGCATTCTGCTATTTTGATTTAATTAGATGGTTTGGAAGAGTGCCTCTAATCGACAGAACAATGACAGCACAGGAAGCGGCAAAAGTACCTAGAACTGCTGTAGCCGATGTTTACAAATTGATTATTTCTGATTTAGAACTGGCTATTCCGGATCTTGCACCATCTTATGATAATGCAAATTTTGGACGTGTAACCAAATACGGAGCCAAAGCATTATTAGGATTGGTATACATGACGCGTTCAAGCCCTACTTACGGAATAGACGGCGCCATGCTGGGATTAAACGAATGGGATAAAGCCTATAAAGAATTAAACGATATTAAATTAAGCGGATTATATGCTTTTGGCACAGATTACGAACCGATTTTTAAAACAGAAGGAAATGCTAACAAAGAAAACGTTCTGACTATTCCGTACACACAAAATATTTCAACTCCAATAGGCGGAAACTTTATGGTAGAACTTGGCTATGAGCCTTATTTTGCCTCTGTAAACTTATCAGCACAGGGAGCTTTAGAAGCAAGACCAATTTCAACAGGCTTCATGAATTTGTTTGCAGCCGCAGATAAAAGAAAGATTTACGGAATCGCGACAAGTTATACTGTGGCAACAGGAACTTACAAAGGAAGTTATACGCTTCCGGTTTTCAAAAAATATATAGATCCGGCGAGATACGGAAACGGCCGCGAAGACTGGGGAGTAGATTTTATGATTACACGCTATACAGATGTATTAATGCTTATGGCAGAATGTACGCTTCATGGCGGAGGAGGTTCTCAGGCAGAAGTCGATGATATCGTGAATAAAGTAAGAACAAGAGCCGGAGTTGCGGCAAACGCTGCCAATATTACACTGGATCAATTATTTGAAGAAAGAAGAAAAGAATTTTTTGCAGAAGGAACAAGATGGTTTGATTTAATCAGATCAGGAAAAGCAGTAACGATTATGAATGCCTGGAAAGCAGCCGAAGATACTGAAAACAGAATCAGAACTATTGATAACAATGCATTGTTATATCCGATTCCTTTATCAGAAATTCTTGCAGTTCCAGGACTTTACGATCAAAACCTTGGTTACGATTAATAATTTTTTGCCCCCAAATTTTATTTTTTGTTTTGAAAGAAGCTGTCTTTTCAGACAGCTTTTTTTTCATTTTTGTATTTTAGCATAAACAGGAAAGCACAGGATGCCGGACTTGTTTAACTATTTTAAATTTAAAGTGTACTTAAAAATCAAATCCAATGATTTACTCAAAAAAATTACTGTTGCTTTTTTTAGTTTTAAGTGTAAAATTTTCTGTTTCAGCACAGGTAAAACTACCAGCCCTGGTTGGAGATAACATGGTTTTACAGCAGAATGCCAAAGTCAATTTATGGGGATGGGCTTCTCCAAACGAAAAAGTCAATATTAGTTTAGGATGGTCAGATGCTGCTGTTGAAGTTACGGCCGATGCAGAAGGAAACTGGAAAACTGCAGTCAGTACACCCGGCGGAAGCGATAAAAACTACGACATTACAATCAGCGCTTCCAATAAAATTGTTCTCAAAAATATTTTAATTGGCGAAGTATGGCTTTGTTCCGGACAGTCAAATATGTTTTTTCCTGTTGGAAAAGAAGACGGAACCTGGAAAACCGGAGTTAAAAATTATGAAGAAGAAGTAAAAAATGCTTCGTTCCCTAATATCAGATTGTTTACGGTGGCGCTCAATGCATCTCCAAAACCGCTCGAAGATGTTTCAGGAAACTGGAAAATCTGCACGCCGGAAACCATCAAAACATTCTCCGCCGTTGCCTATTTCTTCGGACGGGATTTATATCAAAAATTAAATGTCCCAATCGGTTTAATATCCACATCTTGGGGAGGCACAAAAGCCGAAGCTTGGACAGCTCAGAATATTTTAGAAGAAGAAACGGCTTTTCTGCCTATTCTTCAGGAAGATGCCAAAAATGAAAAAATATATCAGGAAAAACTCGAAGCCTATTACCTGGCTTTAACTAACGAACGAATTGCAAGCGCCGCAAACGCACCAAAAGGCCAGTTAAAAAAGCCTAAAAAAGAGCCCAACAAAACCTCGTATGTTTTGTATAATGCCATGCTTCATCCGCTGGTAAATTATACCATAAAAGGTGCAATCTGGTATCAGGGCGAAAGTAATTCAGGAAAAGCATTTTTGTACAGAAGTTTATTTCCTGCAATGGTTAAAAGCTGGAGAGACGAATGGAAGCAGGGCGAATTTCCTTTCTATTACGTTCAGATTACACCGCATAAAGGACAGAATGCCGAAATTAGGGAAGCACAGTTAATGTCGCTGCAAACAATTCCAAACAGCGGTATGGTCGTTACCACAGATGTTGGAGATGCGCAGAACATCCACCCAATCGATAAGCAGACTGTTGGTTATAGATTGGCTTTAATAGCCCGTGCCAAAACTTATGGCGAAAATAAACTCGTTTATTCCGGGCCTATTTTTAAAGAGATGAAAATAAAGAAACAAAAAGCACAATTGTTTTTTGATTACGCTGATTCAGGTTTAAAGAAAACCGGTGATGTTTTAAAAGAATTTGAAATTGCAGGCGAAGATCAGATTTTTTATCCCGCAGATGCCAAAATTGACGGAAAAACAGTTGTAGTTTCTTCTTCAAAAGTAAAAGAACCCACTGCCGTACGTTTTGCATGGAAAGCCGTTCCGGAACCTAATTTATTTAACAATGAAAATTTACCAGCGTCGCCTTTCAGGACCGATAACTGGGAAATTAAAGCAGATAAAAAATAATGGAGTGTTTTAGCCACAGAGTGCAAAGATTAAAAAGATTAATCATTGAAATCTGCGGCAAAAAAAAATCAGAATAATAAAAAAATGAATCGAAGACAATTTATTATAGGGAATTCTCTTGCTGTTATGGCTTTGTGTCTTCCGTTTTCGGCGAAAGCCATAAACTTTTTAGACGATCCCAAATTATCTGATTTCGAAAAAAAACTTCGACCAGTTGGGCGCGCTTTAGAGTTTGAAGATTATTATGTTTGGTGCAACAGTCCAATTGAAGGACCTGATGGAAAAATTCATGTGTTTTTTTCGAGATGGAAAAAATCAAAAAGCATGAGCGGCTGGATCAACGGTTCAGAAATTGCCCATGCCGTTGCCGATAAACCAGAGGGGCCGTACGAATATGTTAGTACCATTTTAGCTCCAAGAGGCGAAGGTTTCTGGGATGCGACAACCTGCCATAATCCAAGTATTCATTTTGTAGACGGTAAATATGCGCTTTTTTTCATGGGGAATTCTAACGGAAAAATGGATACAAAGCGCATTGGTTTAGCGGTTTCAGATTCACTTTACGGGCCGTGGGAAAGACCGGATCAGCCTTTATTACTGCCTGGAGAGCCGGGTTCCTGGGATGATTTATTAACCACAAATCCGTCCTTTTTAAAACATCCAAACGGAGAATACTGGCTGTATTATAAATCATTAGATACAGAAAATTACGTACACCCAAAATTTCCCATTAAAGGAAACAGAAAATACGGATTGGCAATTTCCAAGTCACTTAAAGGACCTTACATCAAACATCCTGACAATCCGCTGATTGATTTTTCAAAACTCGGAGATAACAAGCAATGTGAAGATGCTTTTGTCTGGTATGAAAATAAAAAATTCAAAATGCTTGCCCGAGACATGGGAGTTTTTGGAATGGATTATGGTCTTTATATGGATTCTGATGATGGAATTCACTGGAATGATCCGCAGGTTTCCTATCAGCCTTTAAATAAATACATTAAACAGCCCGAAGCTCCAAAACATTTAAACCGTTACGGACGTGCCGAACGCCCGCAGCTATTATTTCAAAATGGAAAAGCGACATATTTGTTCACCGCTTCGCAGGGTGGAAAATACGAAACTTCTTCAGCCTTTATTTTTAAGATAATTTAAAAGTGAAAAGATGAAAAATACATTTAGAAATGCTTTTACAATGAAATTAAAACCAGGTTTTGAAACCGAATATAAAATAAGGCATGAACAAATCTGGCCAGAGCTTACAGCGTTGCTTTCAGAAAGCGGGATTCAGGATTATTCAATTTTTCTGGATGAACAAACCGGGGTGCTTTTTGGCGTTCAAAAATTAAGTCTTGAATTTGACCGTTCAGAGCTTTCGAGCCATCCGCTTATGAGAAAATGGTGGAATTTTATGGCGGATATTATGGAAACAAATCCGGATAATTCGCCCAAAACAAATTCGCTCAAAGAGGTTTTTCATTTGGATTAAATGATTAAATTGTTTTTCAATAAAAAAGTAATAAATAATGAAGAGTACAATCAAACTTTACGCCCCAATTGCATTTTCTATTTTGGTTTTTGCCAATTGTAATGCGCAGAAAAAAACAGCAGGAAATACAATTGTTTTAAAAAACACCTCCAATTTAGAACTGTCTCAGAAAGCCGTTGCAATAAAAAGAACGCAGCTTTCTTTAAATAAAGATTTAGGAAAGTACCCGATCTTAATTTATAAAAACGATACAATTCCGGCGCAGGTAAATGATTTGGATGGCGATGGAAAATGGGACGAATTGTTTCTGGTAACAGATTTTTCTCCAAAAGAAGAAAAGAAAGCAGCACTAAACTGGTCCAACACTGATCCTAAATTCCCTGTAAAAACCAGTGCGAGATTTGGAAAAAGAGAAGGCAAAAACCTGCCTGTTCATCCTGATACGCAGGAAGTTTTACTGGCGAATCAGGTTCATAAAAAATTGGGTTACCAAAAATACCAAACTGATGGTCCAACCTGGGAAAATGATAAAGTAGGTTTCAGACATTATTTAGACGGAAGAAACTGCAAAGATGTTTTTGGTAAAAAAACACTCGGAATTACGCCGGAAGATGTAGGGATAAATGACAAAGGCGCAGTCGAAGACAATTACCACGTAATGCACGATTGGGGAAGGGATATTTTTCCTGTTGGAAATTCTGCCGGGTTGGGCGGTTTTGCTTTATTAACAGAAAATAATAAAGTAAACCGACTTGGGATTCTTGGAAACGACACGATAAATAATATCGAAAAAACGACTTTTAAAATCGTAAGCGAAGGACCGGTAAATTCGGTTTTGCACTACAACTATCAAAATTGGGAAGCGGCTGGAAATAAATATCAGGCACAGGAAACAGCGTCAATATGGCCGGGCATGTACGGTTATAAAAACACCGTTTCGGTAAATGGTTTAAAAGGAAACGATACTTTATTGATCACACTTTCAAACCTGAACAATCAAAATCCGCTGCAGGTTATTGATTCAGGTGATTTCGTTTGTTTTATTCAGCATGATAAATTGACCTACGAGCGCCAATGGATTTTGGGTACAGCGGTAATTATTCCAAAAAATGTCTACAAAGGCTATATAGAAGCACCAAAAACAGGCCAGCTGACAGATTCCTATTTAATAAAAGTTTCGGTAAAAAATAATGAGGAAGTAAGTTATTATCCAATTGCCGGCTGGGAATTAAGTGCCGATAAAAACTTTAAAGATTCTGCTTATTTTACAACTTACGTAACAACTTTAGCAAAACAGCTTTCTGCTAAAATTAAGGTAGAGGCCAAGTAAAGAAGTTCAATATGAAATAACCATGAAGTATGCCATCCCCAGAGATGAGGAATCTCCGCAGGCTGAATCTGCAAAGATGGGAAATATACTTTGTGTTTACCTGCTAAAAAACTAACTAACCAAATAACCACAATGAAAACTATTTTTAAAATTTTAATCTGCATCGCTTTTGCCCAAGTGTCATTCTCGCAGCAGTATGCAAATGATACATTTCCTGATGGCAGTCCGATTACGAACTGGTTTAAAGATTATTCTAAAATCCAGCTGAAAGATTTAGGAAAAAAGTACACCATTACAGATTTTGGTGTAAGCAAAGACAGCACTAAAATTCAGACCATTGCAATTCAGAAAATAATAGACAAAGCAGCTGCAAATGGAGGAGGAGTAATCGTGATTCCGAAAGGTGTTTTCCTGAGCGGCGCTTTATTTTTTAAGTCTAAAACCGCTTTATACGTTTCGGAAGGCGGCGTTTTAAAAGGTTCAGGCAATATTGCCGATTATCCGATAATGCCATCCAGAATGGAAGGACAGAATCTGGATTATTTTCCGGCCCTGGTAAATGCGTACGGCGTTGATAATTTTTCGATTTCAGGAAAAGGAACAATTAACGGAAATGGAAAAAAATACTGGGAAGCTTTTTGGCAGCGTCGTAAAGAAAATCCGAAATGTACCAATCTGGAAGTTTCAAGACCAAGATTGGTTTTTGTGTGGAATTCAAACAACGTACAGTTTCAGGATGTAAAACTCATTAATTCAGGTTTCTGGACCAATCATTTCTACAAATGCAACAATGTAAAACTGCTGGATTTGTATATTTTTTCGCCGCATATTGCCATCAAAGCTCCAAGTACAGATGCAGTTGATATTGATATCTGCAATAATTTCCTGATCAAAGGCTGTTATATGTCGGTTAACGATGATGCCATTGCTTTAAAAGGAGGAAAAGGCCCGTATGCCGATCAGGATAAAAACAACGGACCTAATTCTAATATTATCATCGAAGATACCAATTTCGGATTTTGTCATTCGGCTTTAACAAATGGCAGTGAATCAATTCATAATAAAAATGTGATTATGAGAAACTGCAAAATAGACGGTGCTTCGCGCATGTTGTGGCTTAAAATGAGGCCGGATACGCCGCAGCGATACGAATATATACGAGTAGAAGATATTAAAGGAGAAGCCAAAACAGGACTGGCGATTTTTGCCTGGAAACAATTTTTCGATTTAAAAGGCCGTCCGGATATTCCGCTTTCCTATGGAGATCATGTTACGCTGAAAAATATCGACTTAAACTGCGATACTTTTTACGGAGTAGAAAACGATCCTAATGTGCGTTTGTCTAATTTTACTTTTGAAAATTTAAATATAAATACCAAAAAAACGGATATTGACAAAAGTGTAATAAAGGGTGTTGTTTTTAAGAATGTGTATGTAAATAAACAGTTAATAGAGTAATTTTTCCACACATTCTCAATTCGGTAAAAGATAATTTTAAGCCAAAATCTTATGTTTTGCTGTTTTTTTCTGTTGGCAGACTAAAAAAAAATAAAGCCTGCTGTAAAGCCTTGATAGAGGGGCTGATTTTTAAAATTGATAATAAATGTCTGATTAATAGTTTATTGTGAGAGCGTGTTTTTGTGAAATTGAGCACGTAAATTTATCGTTAATTTAAAGCGTAAAAAACTATGTTAATTTTAACAGCAATTTTATTGTAACTATCAATCAAACTTCTATTTTTGCGCCTTAATTTAATAATTATAAGCATGAAAGATCTATTAGTAAAAATCAACGCCGAAATTGAAACATTCAAAGCAGAAGCAGAATCTTTAACTGAAAAAGGTATCAAAGCTGCAGGACCAAGAGCACGTAAAGCTACTTTAGAAATCGAAAAACTTTTGAAAGAGTTCAGAAAAGTTTCTATCGAAGAATCAAAAAAATAATACAACTAAAACCTCGTCGCAAGATGAGGTTTTTTTTTGGGTTTCGGGTTTGAAGTTTCAGGTTAGTTTCTTAACCCAAAACTTACAATTCACAATTCACAACTCACAAATTACAACCCAAACCCCAAAACCTTTTTAATACATTCGGCTGCAGTCAAGGCGTTTAAATCGGCACCTTCTATGCCCGTGTGTGTATGATCTTTTGGAAAAAAGGCTTTCATTTTTTCTTTTCCTAAAACTTCATATTTTTGAGCAACCGCTTCGCTTAAGTCAATATAATAGACACCTTCTTTTTCCGCGATCTCTTTAGACCATTTTATATAGGTCTCTGTTCTGCGTTCGACTTTGTCATTTGGCCACTCGTTTCTTGGTGTTAAACTCAAAACAATTGGGATGGCACCTTTCTCTTTTGCTTCGCGGATAAATTTTTGCATATACCAGCCAAAAGTATGCACGATTTCTTTTGAGCCATTTGGAAGAATTACTTCCTGCGTTTCATCTCCAATTCCTTTTAAAGAACCCCTAAATTTCTCTTTGTCAACCGCGCCCGCGTCATTATGACCAAACTGGATTAAGACATAATTCCCCGGCTGTAATTGTTTTTTTACTTCATCCCAAAGACCTTCAGTATCAAAAGTTCTGCTGCTTCTGCCGCCTTTTGCTTTATTGATGATTTCAACCCGGGTGGTATCGCAATATTTCGGAAAAACAACTCCCCAGCCAACAGCATCCGGATTTCCATTATCTGCCATAGTTGAATCGCCTATTAAAAACACTTTATTTTTTGAAGGAAAAACAAGCTGCGGATTTTCTAAAATGTAATTTTTTAATGAATTTTTGCTGCCTTTTATTTCGTCAATAATTATCGAAGCAGCTAAAACAGCGCCTTTTGCCGAAGTATGCGTATGATCTTTTTTATAGAAATAAGTTCCGGTAACTTTTGCCTCACCCAGTTTCTCCATTTCAACAGCCATTTTTTCATTCAAATTAAGAAAAGCCACTTTCTCTTTTTCGGCTATTTGTTTCGCCCACAAACCGTACGATTGATCGTTTCGGGGTACTTTACCATTTTTCCAGTCATTTCTCGGAATAGGCGAACACACAATCGGAATTGCGCCTTTTGATTTTGCTTCGCGAATGATTTTCTGAATATACCAGCCGTAGGAATGAACAATTTCGTGTTTTTTAGTCAGGATGTTGTCAATTTCCTGTGTTTCGTTTCCAGTCCCTTTTATTGTGCCGCGGGCACGGAGACTGTCATTTATCGCACCGTCATCATTATGCCCAAACTGAATCAGGACGTAATCTCCTTTTTTGAGTTTATTCAAAACAGTATTCCACAATCCTTTGTCCTGAAAAGTGCGGCTGCTCGTACCGCCCAGTGCATGATTTTCAATATTGATTTTGGAATTATCCAAAAACTGCCCAATAAAATCTCCCCAGCCCCAAAGACCGCCCGCACCATCGCCTTTACCATTTTTTACAGTCGAATCGCCAACCATAAAAAGGGTAGGTTTAGAATCTTGTTTTGGAGTGAAATTTAAAAGTAATAAAGCAAGAAAAACAAAAGCTGTTATTTTAATTGATTTCATGTTTTTGAGTTGTGAATTGTGAGTTGTGAGTTGTGAGATGTTAGATGTGAGATGTGAGATGTTAGATGTTAGATGTGAGATGTTAGATGTGAGATGTTAGATGTTAGATGTGAGTTGTGAGAATATGTTTCGGGACATGTTAGCGTGAAACCTGAAACCTGAAACCTGAAACCTGAAACAAAAAAAACTAAAAACTAAAATCAAACCACAAATCCATTTTAATTCCGTCATCGCCTTTTTTAATTCGGATATTTGTCGGCTGGCTTTGCGGGCCTTGTTGTTCCAATGGTTTGAAATCACGCATGGCTGGAATTTCATACATAAACGAAATATCGCCTTCGGGAAAATCCGGCTGCGGACTGCTTCCCGGAAAGGAATTTTTAGGAAGATCAGGCGTAAACAATCTCAAAAACAAATTATCAGATTCGCTGAAAAACTTAAACGACGAATTGCCGGCTTTTAAACTCGCACCCAATAAGTTGGCGTGATAGCCTTTGAACTCAGGGTAAATTAAGTTTTCGAAGCTTTCTCCCGTAATCGTATTGTTATATTCTTTTTCCCAAAAACCATACGTTGTTCCTTTAATTCTGTTTTTCCAAACGCGATACGGGCCTCTTCCAAACCATTTAATTCCCTTTACTTCTTTTTCAGGATAGCTAAAGGTAATCCCAAAAGCATTGATTTTATCTTCAAAAAAAGCGCCGTCAAAACCATCTCCGCCCGAAGCATTTTTAAGCGCAAGCAACTCCATTTTTAATCTGCCGTCTGGTTCCATAATCCATTTTATAGAAGATAATCCACCGGAATAATTGACTTTACAAATCGCTTTTCCGTCTTCTTGAGAAATGGCAATATCTTTTAATTTTGCTTTCATTCCAATAAAACGCGGACCATTTGTTAGAGGAATAACCGATGATTTATTTGTAATTTTCTGAATTTCTCCTGTTGCCGCATTTATAACAACTGTTATGTCATTCGCCTTGAGGGTAATTTCAGAATTGGTTTTGGTAACAACAGCTTTTGCTTTTGTGTTTTGAACAGCCAAAAATTTCACAGCATAATATTGAGCTTTGTGAATAGGCCATGTCCAGGTGTAAATTTCCTTATCAAACTGGTCAAAAGCAGTAATCGATAAAATATCGCCTTCAAAGAAATTCTGAGGTATTTCTAATTTTATTTTTCTGGTTTCGCCGGGTTCTGTGCTTGGCATTTCAATTTTTCCGGAACTAATTTCCTGAGCTGTTTTATCAGTATACAAAACATCAGTATCAGATTTAAGAACTTTAAATTCCATTTTACAGGAATTCAAATTGCTGAATAAATAGTCATTCGTAATCAAAAAAGAACCGTCAAAAGTATCCGTAATTTGTTTGGGCTGAAACTGAATTGGCGCCCAGATTTCTTTAACCGAAAAATAACTTCCTTCTTTTTCGCGATGAGGCCCTAGAATTCCGTCAGCAGCAAGAGAACCTTTTGAGTCAAATTTTTGTTCGCCTTTCCAGTCAGACCGTTTTACAGCTTCGTCGAGCATCGCCCACATAAAACCGCCGGCAAAAAGCGGACTTTCTTTATATCTGTTCCAAAAATCTTCCAGCGCCGCACCGTGGCCGTTATCATAAGTTCCGTGCATAAACTCGGTAGGGAAAAATACATTTTCGCCCGAATTAAAGCGATGCATTCCCGTTAAATAAGTAGGGTAGTGATGCGTGTCCCAGCCGTCAAAATCAGCCCAGGGATGAATTACAATTCTTTTCTGCGGATCATTTTCTGCAAAAACTTTATCGACCTCATAGTTCCAGCCGCCTTCATTTCCGTTATCCCAAATAATAACCGACGGATGATTTACATCTCTCACAACCATTTCTTTAACTAATTTGGTTCCGGTTTCAGTATCGTAGGAGTTCTGCCAGCCTGCCAGTTCATTCAGTACAAAAAGCCCCAGAGAATCGCAGACTTCCAGAAAATGATCATCCGGCGGATAGTGCCCGCGAACCGCATTCATATTCATGTCTTTAATCAGTTTCACATCCATTTCGCTGATTCGTCTGCTCGTGCTTCGTCCGCCTTCCGGCCAAAACGAATGACGATTGATGCCTTTCATGATAATTTTGGTGCCGTTTACATAAATTCCGTCCCGTTTTTTGAATTCTAAAGTCCTGAAGCCAATTTTTTTATGGAATTCATGAAGTACAATTCCGTTTTGTTTCAGTGTTAATTTTAAACCATATAAATGAGGCGTTTCGGGATTCCACGGTTTGATGTTTTTCCATTTTGCCGAGATTGATTCTTTTGTTTTTTTCGCTTTAAGCGGAAAACTAAAAACTTCCGATTCTGTTCCGTTTTTATCTGAAACAGAGGCTTCTATTATTGTGTTTTTTAAAATGTGCTGCAAATTGAGATCAACTGTAATAGAACCGTCCATTTTCGCATTTACGGCAATATTCTCAATATGAGTTTTAGGTGAAACTTCCAGCCAAACCGGACGATAAATTCCGCCGAAAAGCCACCAGTCGGCTCTTCTTTCAGCTGCGTTAACTGATTTATTGGCAGAATGTTTCCATACATGAACTTCAAGAATATTTTTTGAACCAAATTGCAACAAAGCCGAGATATCATATTTAAACTCATAAAAACCGCCCTGATGAATTGGTCCGGCAATTTTTCCGTTAATTTTTACTTCAGTATCGGTCATCGCACCGCCAAACGCAATTAGAATATTTTTGCCTTTATAATCAAGCGGTATTTCGAATTCATATTTATAAAAACCTTCTTCTTTGCTGGGTTCTTTTTGATTCAGTTCCTTATACCAGCGCCCGTATGTATACTCGCCAAAACCTTCGAGCTCCCATTGTGACGGCACATTAATTTTAGACCAGATTTTGCTGTTATTTCCATCCGTACAATAAAAATCCCATTGAATTGGATGCTCAAAATCTTTTCCAGAAAGATAAATTAAACCTGTTTTTTGTGCCTTTGCATTTTGATTTAAGAAGAAACTAAATAAAATAAAGAATAAGAATTTGAGAGTATTTTTTGAAGGCATAATACGTGGCGGGACTTTAAAATTAGTGCTGTTTTATCTGTTTTGCAAAATGCTTTTTATTTTCTTTTTTTGTGATAATGTCTTCCTGAAAAGAAATTGTATTATCAAATCTACTTGTTCCTTTTTTATATTGTATCCTGTACTATGATGTTAAAAATAAATTGATAATTCTAAAAATTAATATATTTTTTAAATTTACGAAATCAGGTAGGTACAGGATACTATCCCACTAAAAAACAAAGAAATTGCATCTATATTATTGAATTGATAAAATAAACTGTCTTAAATTTTATTATTCAAATTTTAATAATTGTCAATTTTTTGAATTTTATGGGAATTAAAAAACAAACTGTCTGCCTTTTAGCCGGTGTATTTCTGTGCTCAACTATCATCCTTTTTGGTCAGGAAAAAACATCCATTCGCAAAATTCATTATGTACCCGAAGGAAATAGTTTTGTTTTAAAAAACGGAACCAGAAAATTTAACCGTGCACTTTACGGTTCTAATACAGGATTCAGGGTTGAAACCGGAGATTTACCGGAATTCGCCATGTATATGCCCGGAATGGGAGGCAACTTCAAACTCGGGTTGGTAAACGGAAACGACAGCAAATGGATTACCAAAGCAGCAAAAATCGATACGCGTTATGTTTTAGGAACCATGCATTACACCATCGAGGATCCCATTTTAGGAGATGGAAAATTGTTTATTGATGTCGCAGCCCTAAAAGAAAGTGAAGGTTTTATCGTCAAAATATATGGTGAAAAAGTATCAAAAAAGACTCATTTAATCTGGGCTTTTGGCGGTGCAACAGGCAGGAAATTTAGCCGTGACGGCGATATTGGCGCAGATCCCGAATCGGTTTTTTATTTACAGCCGGAGTATTGCCTTAATAACACCTATACCTTAAAAAAAGAATCTTTTGTACTCGATTATGGGTCTGAGAGCAACAAACAAAAAACGGGAAATAATAAAAAAATTAACGGATTTTTTCCAAATTCTGATACTCGTTTAGCAAATGCAAATGCACAAAGTAAGCCTTTAGAGCTTTTTAATTCCAATCCTGAAAAACTTTCCTTAATAAGCGGGAAAATAAACTCAATTTCTGAAAAAGAAAATTACTGGCTTTTTGTTCCGGAAGTTTCAAATGTAAATTATACCCAGAGAACAATTGCCGAACTTTATGAAAAATCAGTTACGGCAACTCGTCTTTTGGCCAATCGTGTCAAAGTCAAAACACCAGATCCTTACATCAATACATTAGGAGGAGCACTCGCCATCGCGGCCGACGGAATTTGGGAAAGCCCTGCGTACCTTCATGGAGCTATTGCCTGGCGCATGCATTTAAACGCGTGGCGGGGCGCCTACACGGCAGATCCTTTGGGTTGGCATGACAGGGCAAAAACGCATTTTACAAGTTACAGCAAGTCTCAGGTAA
Organism: Flavobacterium johnsoniae; assembly: GCF_001879205.1. Taxonomy (GTDB): domain Bacteria; phylum Bacteroidota; class Bacteroidia; order Flavobacteriales; family Flavobacteriaceae; genus Flavobacterium; species Flavobacterium johnsoniae_A. The sequence goes on along the minus strand of NZ_MLFK01000010.1, from coordinate 372,282 downwards.
CATCGCCGGAAAGCGGTCCGATTGTGTTTGATGAAGAAAAAAACCTGGCGCGTCAAAAAGAAGAAATAGGGACTTCGATGTTTAGCAGCGGTTACATCAGCCGAAGTCCGAATAGAAACAATGTGGCGCATCATTATGATATGAATCTGGTTTTTTTCGATCAGCTATTTCGTCATTTTAAATGGACGGATGATATGACTTTTTTAAAAGAAATATGGCCGGCAATCGAACGGCATTTAAACTGGGAAAAGCGAAATTTTGATCCGGACAATGACGGATTGTATGATGCATACGCGAGCATCTGGGCCAGCGATGCGCTGCAGTACAGCGGAGGCGGTGTAATTCACTCATCGGCCTATAATTATTATGCAAATAAAATGGCCGCTGAACTGGCTAAAAAATTAGAGAAAGATCCGGCTCCTTTTGAAAAAGAAGCAGACAAGATCTTAAAAGCGGTAAAAAGCCAGCTTTGGACTGCGAAAAAAGGAATTTTTGCCGAATATAAAGATGCTTTAGGAAACCGTTTACTGCACGATGCGCCAGGAGTTTGGAGCATTTACCATACTATCGACTCAGAAGTGCCCAATCCGTTTGAGAGTTACCAGATGCTGGATTATGTTGATAATCAGATTCCACATATTCCCATTGCCGCAGACGGACTGGATAAAACAGATCTGTATGTCATCAGTACTACAAATTGGCAGCCATATACATGGTCGACCAATAATGCAGCTTTGGCCGAACAGCTGCATACTTCACTGGCTTTCTGGCAGAGCGGACAAGCTGAAAAAGCATACACTATGTGGGAAAGTGCTTTGATTGAAAGCATGTATCTGAGTGCTTCGCCGGGCGGATTTGAGCAGCTCATGTATCAGGATGCGATGCGCGGCGAATTGTACCGCGACTTTGCTGACCCAATTGGAATGGCTTCGAGAACTTTAGTTGAAGGACTTTTCGGGATTCAGCCAGATGCTTTAAATCAAGTCTTGACTATAAAACCAGGCTTTCCTGAAAAATGGAACGAAGCTTCCTTAGAAATTCCGGATATTTCAATTGATTTTAAAAGAGAAAACAAGAAAGAATTTTATCATATTGAGAATCGTTTTGGTGCCCAAATGAATCTGAATTTAATACTAAAGGCACCGTTTGAAAATATACAAAGCATTACGGTAAATGGTAAAATTGCAAGTTACAGAGAAACATCTGAAAATATTGGAAATCCAAAAATCAGCATAAAAACACCGTATGCTAAGACTTATGACGTGGTTGTGAACTGGCGTGGAGGGACTATCGAAAAAATGATCCAAAAACCATTTTATACTTCAGGAGAAAATTTGGATATGCTGGTTTTTAAATCTCAAATCGTTTCTGTTTACGATCCACAATCTGTTTTGGCAGAAATTTCGAATAAAGAAAAAATGCTTCATGCAACTGTAAACGGAGAAGGAAATAAGACGTTTTTTGTAAAATTGAAGCAGGGAGAATTCATTTGGTGGGAACCGATTCAATTAAACATTAAAACAAAAGAAAAATCAAATAAAATTGCCACAGATTGGGATAAGCCTTTGGATAAATCAATACGTACAGAAACGATTTCTCTTTCTTCATTTTTTAATTCAAAAGTGACCGATATTTTTAATTACGAATATTTGTCTCCAAGACCCAATGTTGTGACTTTGCAGCTTCCAAAACAAGGTATTGGAAATTGGTGTTATCCAAATGTTTCGGTAAAAATTGACGATTCAGGACTGCGCCAAAAAGCAAAAGAAAATGGTAAAATTACAACGTCAAACGGAATTCCGTTTCAAACTCCTTCCGATGAAAATCAAAAAAATATCATTTTCACTTCAATGTGGGATAATTTTCCTGAAAGTGCTGTTATTCCGTTAAATGGAAAAGCTTCACACGCTTATTTTATGATGGCAGGGACCACAAATCCAATGCAGAGCCGAATTGTAAACGGAGAAATTAAGGTGAATTATACCGATGGAACTTCGGAAATTTTACTCTTAAAAAACCCCGAAAACTGGTGGCCGATCGAGCAGGATTATTTCATCGACGGACCAGCCTTTACAACCGATGCTCCAAAACCGCCGAGAGTTTATTTTAAATCGGGAGAAATTTCAAGAGACTTCAAAGACTTTAAAACCATAAAAGGGTTTACAAGTTATGGCGTTGAAGGCGGTGCAGGAACAATTTTAGATTTGCCCTTGGATAAAAATAAAACACTTAAAAATCTGACTCTCAAAGCCATTGCAAATGATGTTGTGATTGGGTTGATGAGTGTTACTTTAATTAGATGATTTAATGAAGCAAGTTGTGATTTAACCGCAAAGCACGCAAGCTTTATATGGTTGTGTAGCATTAAAACACAAAGTTCGCAAAGCTTTGTGTAGATAAAGCTTTGCGAACTTTTAGATTTACAAATATATTACGGAGAAAAAAAACCTGCGTGCTTTGCGGTAAAAAAAATCATTTCAAGCTGAAACCTGAAACCTGAAAACCGAAACACGAAACCTGAAACCTGAAACCTGAAACAAAAAACAACAAAAAAAAAGCCACATGAAAAACTACCTCTTAATACTTACATCGCTTTTCTCGATTTCGCTTCTGGCGCAGAAAATAGACCGAAAGGCTTTGGTTACCAGACATAATGTTCAAATTTCAACCATCGATACTCTGGCTTCCTTAACGGTTGGAAACGGTGCTTTTGCGTTTACAGTGGATGCCACAGGGCTGCAGACATTTCCGAAAACGTACGAACACGGAATTCCGCTTGGGACACAATCAGAGTGGGGCTGGGACAGTTATAAGAATACTAATAATTACAAGTTTTCCGAGACTTTGAGAGATTACAGACAGTACGGAAGAGATATCTCATATACCGTTCAAATCAAGGAACCTGCCAGAAAAGCTGAAGCAGTGAATTGGTTCCGGCAAAATCCGCATTTGCTTCAATTGGGGAATTTAGGTTTTGAAATTACTTTGAAAGACGGAAATCTGGCGAAAGCTTCGGACGTTAAGGCAATTTCGCAGAAATTAAACGTATGGACTGGAGAAATTGAAAGTTATTTTGAAATTGAAGGAATTCCGGTAACAGTTTTAACAGCTTCGCATCAGCAAAAAGATGAAATTGGAGTAAAAGTAAAATCCGATTTATTACAGCAAAAACGTTTAAAAATCAGTCTTCGAATTCCGTTTCCAACCGGTGACTGGGCAGATATGGGAACAAAATGGGAAGGAAAGCAGGATTATAAAAGCACACTTACGGAAAAATCAAAAAACGAAGCTGTTGTAACGCATGTTATGGACAGCATTTCGTATAACGTTCATTTAAACTGGAAAGGAAATGCAAAAATAAAACAGGCTTCTGAACATTATTTTCTTCTAGAAGCCTCAAACACAAATACATTAGAATTAGCTTGTCTTTTTGCTTTGGCCGATAAAAAACCGGTTAAAAATTCTTCTTTTACAGAAATTCAAAACAGCAGTATAAACGGCTGGGAAAAATTCTGGAAAAGCGGTGCAGCAGTTGATTTTTCCGGAAGCACAAATCCTCGCGCAAAAGAATTGGAGCGCAGAATTATTTTGTCGCAATACTTAACAAAAGTGCAGTGTACAGGAAAAGTACCGCCGCAGGAAACCGGTTTGACTTACAACAGCTGGTACGGCAAACCGCATTTAGAAATGCATTGGTGGCATGGCGTTCATTTTGCACTTTGGAACAGGCCTGAACTGCTGGAAAAAAGTCTGCCGTGGTATCAAAAGGTTTTTGATAAAGCGAAAGGAATCGCGAAAAGACAAGGTTTTGAAGGAGCAAGATGGCAGAAAATGGTAGATGCAGACGGAAACGAAAGTCCGTCGTCTGTGGGATCGTTTTTGATTTGGCAGCAGCCGCATTTTATCACTTATGCCGCATTAATGTATCGCGCAAAACCAACAGCTTCAACTTTAAATTTATACAGTGAACGTGTTTTTGCAACTGCCGATTTTATGGCTTCGTTTGCTCATTATGATGCTAAAAATGATCGTTATGTGCTAGGTCCGGGTGTGATTCCGGCGCAGGAACGTTTTAAAGCAATGGAAACTTTTAACCCGACTTATGAATTGGCATACTGGAACTGGGCTTTGAAAACGGCTGTGGAGTGGAAGAAAAAACTAAACCAGAAAGTGCCTGAAAAATGGGAAACTGTTCTGGCAAAATTGTCAAAACTTCCGGTTGCAGACAACGTTTATCTGGCGACCGAAAGTGCGGCGGATTCGTATACAAATCCAGAATTTAAAACGGATCATCCCTCTGTTTTAGGAACTTTTGGAATGCTGCCCGAAACGTCTCTTTTAGATAAAAAAATCATGAAAAATACTTTTGATCTGGTTTGGAAAACCTGGTCGTGGGATAAAACCTGGGGTTGGGATTTTCCAATGACAGCTATGTCGGCGGCACGTTTAAATATGCCGGATAAGGCTGTAGACGCGCTTTTTATGAATGTTACGACGAATACTTACTTAAAAAACGGACATAATTATCAGGCAGAAAGACTGACGCTTTACCTTCCGGGTAACGGCGGAATTCTAACAGCCGCAGCCATGATGTGTGCCGGCTGGGATGGATCGACAGAAGAAAATCCGGGTTTCCCGAAAGACGGAACATGGAAAGTGAAGAGCGAAGGATTTAAGAAGATGTTTTAGTTTTTTTTAGAGATTCTAAGGCTCTAAGATGCTGAGTTTCTTTTTGATTTTCTTTGTGTCTTCGCGGCTTTACGAACATAAATCTTTGGAAACCTCGCATAGACCCTGGTGTTCTCTGCGGTTAAATCTTAATATAAAATTTATGAAAAAATATCCATTCTTTTTATTGCTTTTTGTGAGTTTAACGGCATTCAGTCAAAGGCAGATGGAAAACCTGGACCGCGGTGTTATTGCAGTAAAAAATAAAGGTCAGTTTTTTATAAGCTGGCGCATTTTAGGTACAGATCCTGATGATCTGGCTTTTAATTTATACCGAAAAAGTAACAACAAAAAAGCCGTTTTATTAAACGAAAAACCCACTGCAGGCGCAGCAAATTTTGTTGATGCCAAAGCCAGTCTTCAGGAAGAAAACACATGGTTTGTAAAAACGGTTTTAAAAGGTAAGGAATCAGAAACGGCGGGAAGTTTTACAATTAAAGCTGATGCTTCTGATAAACAGTATCTCTCCATTAAATTAAAAGAAATTAAAGGTTATATTCCAAATGATGTTTCGGTTGGAGATTTAAACGGCGACGGAAGATACGATTTGATTGTGCACATGACTGGAAAAAGTCTGGATAATTCTTTTAAAGGCATTACAGATCCGCCTATATTTCAGGCATATACCTTAGAGGGAACATTCTTGTGGCAGATTAATCTCGGAAAAAACATTCGCGAAGGCGCACATTATACGCAGTTCATGGTGTATGATTTGGATGGCGACGGTATTTCGGAACTGGTTTGTAAAACCGCCGACGGTACAACCGACAGTCAGAACAATGTGGTAGGTGATGCCTCAAAAGACTGGGTTGACAGAAATCCGGATTCGCCGGCTTTTGGCAAGATTTTAAAAGGTCCCGAATATCTTTCTGTTTTTGACGGAAGAACAGGAAAAGTAATCACAACCGTAGATTATATTCCGGAACGCGGTGATCTGGCAGGCTGGGGCGGAAGAGGAGGAAGCGGCGGCAATGACACAAAAGGAAACCGAATGGATCGATTTACGGCTTGTGTGGCTTATTTAGACGGTATTCATCCAAGTGTAGTAATGTGCCGGGGTTATTATGGAAGAACGGTTTTGGCAGCTTGGGATTTTAAAGATAAAAAACTCAGTTCAAAATGGGTCTTTGACAGCAAAGATGCTGACAATCCGTATTCTGGAATGGGAAATCACAATCTTACGGTTGCTGATGTGGATAATGATGGCAGAGATGAAATTATCTATGGATCGATGTGTGTCGACGATAACGGACAAGGTTTATATACAACGGGTTTCAGGCATGGCGATGCGATTCATGTTTCAGATCTTGATCTCGATATTCCGGGTCTGGAAGTCTTCGGAATTCACGAAATCGAAAACGGTACAAAAGGCCCGGGCGTTACTTTGTTTTCTGCCAAAGATGGAAAAGTTTTGTTTACAGATTCACCAAATGAAGATGTAGGCCGAGGCGTTGCTGATAATATTGACCCGACGAGAAAAGGCGCACAATGCTGGTGGTCAGGCTCTCCATATCTGCATGATATGAAAGGAAATAATATTGGAAAAGCGCCAGCTTCAACTAATTTTTTGATTTATTGGGATGGAGATACCTCAAGAGAGCTTTTAAATTCTAATTATATTGATAAATACAATTTTGGGAGATTGTTTACAGCAGAAGGCGCAGCCTCAAACAACGGCACAAAATCGACTCCGGCACTTTCGGCAGATATTTTAGGTGACTGGCGCGAAGAACTTATTTTAAGATCTGAAGACAATACAGAATTACGAATTTATTCTACAGTAATTCCAACAGATATCCGTCAATATACCTTAATGCACGATCCCCAATACCGACTTAGTATTGCCTGGCAGAATGTTGGCTACAACCAGCCTCCGCATACCAGTTTTTATATGGGAAAAGATATGGAACCGGCTCCTAAACCGAATATTGTTTTGGTGAATTTGAGAAAATAGGCCAGACCTTTATTTTGGCTGGATATTTTTTTGTTTTTTTAATTTAGTGGTCTTAGAATTATATAAAACTTTTTAATAAGTTTCAATATGATATTCGCACCTCTCAAAAGAAAATCTGAATCTGTGCTTGCAGTGGCTTAGAAAACCGAAATTATAATTTATCAATTTCTAAATTAAAAATATTTTCTTCAAAAATGAATCTGTAATAGTTAAAATTATAACAGTCTATACTTAAATAATTATAAGGCATTTTTAGTAATCAGAAACCCGGAGTATGTAAAAACAAACTAAAGTTTAAATAATGTACACTAATGGCGTAATTTATTACCTTTGTATTGATGGATAAAAATCTTTACATAATAGCAGGGTGTAATGGTGCAGGTAAGACTACCGCTTCTTTTACAATCCTGCCTGAAATTTTGAATTGTAAAGAATTTGTAAATGCAGATGAGATTGCCAAAGGACTTTCTCCTTTCCAGCCTGAAAAGGCAGCTTTTGAAGCGGGGAGGATAATGCTTCACAGAATCAATGAATTATTAGCCAATGATGAAGTTTTCGCCTTTGAAACGACTTTGGCCACAAAAAGCTATAAGCAGAAAGTGATTGCAGCCCAGGAAAAAGGCTATAAAGTGGTTCTTTTATTCTTTTGGCTCGATAGTGTTGACCTTGCAATTGAAAGGGTCAGGACGAGGGTTCAGGAAGGAGGACACAATATTGAAACCGATGTTATTAAACGCAGATATAAAAACGGAATAACTAATTTGTTTGCTATATATTTGCCTATAGTTGATGAGGCATTGATTTTTGACAATACAGCTGTAAAAGCTGAATTGATAGCACAAAAAACTTTAGGCAATAATATTGAAATTATAAATAAAATTAAGTTCGATAAACTCAAAAATGATCAATCATGGGAGAACACAAAACAACAACGACACCGACTCAGAAGAAGATTATAGAGGCAATGGATAAAGTTTCTGAAAAATTAATTGAGTTTAAAAAGAAAAACAACAGCGATGTTGTTGTTATGCAGGACGGTAAAATCGTAAGGATTAAAGCCAGCTCTTTGTAAAATATTAGATAATAATATACCCTGGTACCAAAATTAAAAAATCCACTTGAAAAAGTGGATTTTTTAATTTATCTATTAGTAGCTATATTATCTATGTCAATCATTTCATGTAAATAAGGTAACGAATCGAAAGAATTTTCAAATCTGATTCTATCTTTTCCATTTTTACTATTTTTATAATCATTCAATATTTTTTGAAATTCTTCCTTAGATTCTACATTAAAAATGCCTTTTACTTTTTCAAAATATCTTTGAGAAGTTAATCTGTCAAAAAAATCAAAAGTATTATACCACTCTTTGTATATATATGTTCGAGGAAACCATCTATCTCTGTAATTATTGCTCGGATATAAATCGGCTATAAAATGACAAAATACATCCGCAAAAATAATTTCTTCTTTTCTTATCTTTTCACATAGATTTGTAATTATTAAATGACCAAATCCACTTATTTTGTTAAAACTTCTTTTTAAATAGTTTTCAATGCTATCATTGTATTTGTAAATTTCAGTAAAACTTTTTGCTTCTGTTTTTCCTGAATAACTGTCTATAAAATAGAATTTGGAGTATAGTAATTCTTCAACTAATTTATAGTTCTTATTTCTCAAACAAATTGCAATTGTATAAAGAAAAAGCTCTTGAAAAATAAAAGAAAAATTTTCGAAATCATAGTTATTATAACCTCCACGATCTTTTGGATTAGTAAATTGATTTTTCTTTTCAAAAAATCCGATTAATATTTCAACGTCTAAATTATACTCTGGTTTAGTAGTAATTAACAAAAAATCTAAAAAATCTTCTCGTAAGACTTTATAAGAGTAAATGTTATCTAATATTTCTTTCCCATAAACATCAATTGCTGAAGATGAACTCTTAAATTGAAAATCAAGAAGCGACTCTAAAAATGTCTCAATAAAACTATCCGAATAACTATTTACTTTTTCTGGGAATTTTTGCAATTGATTTTCTAATGTTCGTAAAATTGAATTTGTGGCAGTATTATTTACAGCTGAATCAGTTATGTATGCGGGAACTTTTGTGCCCAACTTTGGTTTCGGTATTGAAGGAGCATCTAAAATATTTCTTAAAAGTTCCTCATAACTTTCTTCGAAATATTCTTCATTACTTAAATCTATATACTTTCTTGAACTTAAGAATATTGGGAGATATGTACTCTTATTTTCATCTCTTTCAGTAACAATGGGTATAAATTTTTCTTGTTTTTGATCTTTATAAATTTCTGGCGTAATTATTTGCGTTTCAGTTCCTACTCCACCATCTCTATTATCTGCCTTAGTCTTATAATTCTTATCACATAAAACTAGTACTCTGTAAATATCGTCAGACTTAACCATACTCTCCATGAAATGAAAGACATCATTTCCATCTTTTAAATCCCATCTGTCAAGTACAACATCTACACTGTCATTCATTAATCTTTTTGCCAAGTTTACTACCCAATCTTGGTATTCTATAGTACCCCAACTATAGGAAATAAATATCTTTTTTGTCATAATTCAATTTTTAAAAATTGTAAAAATAGGAGTATAAAATCACAATTACAAGTAGTCAAAAATTACTCAATTTCAAGCTTTTTCAAATCAAATCCATTTCATTTTTAAATGTTGTTGAATTCGCCATAATTCTAAATAGAAAATTATGGCAACTGTAAAATACGATTTCATATCATGTTCCGAAGTATTCGATTTCTCACAAATTGATTATCAAGAAATCCATTCCACTTTCGAACCAACTTCAATTCAAGATGCTTGGGAAGATATTCTAAGATATTTACTTATTAAATGGAGGCTAGAAGAAGCTCCTAAACCTGCACAAATTGTGTTCCCTGACCCAGTAAAATTGTTAACAACTTGTTTAAGAAAGATAAGAAAAAACTTACCAATTAAACCAAAAAGTATTATTTTTAATAAAACAAAGATGAGCAAACATCCTGATATTGAACTTAATACTGCTAAGATTTTTAAATCAGTATTTGACATGATGAGTACTTTAAACTCAGAAACAGCATGTCGTGAACACTTAGAAAAACTTCGATGGAATGGCGAACCAATATGTCCACATTGTGGAAGCCAGCGTGATAACCATTACAAAATCAAAGGAAGAACAGAAGGCAAATTCCGTTATAAATGCCGAGATTGCAGATTACCTTTTACGGTCAAAATTGGAACAATCTTTGAAAAATCAACGATTCCTTTACAAAAATGGTTTATGGCGATTTTTATATTTACGACTAATAAAAAGGGCGTAAGTAGTTATCAATTAATGAGAGAACTTGGTGTAACACAGAAAACGGCTTGGTTTATGCTAAGTAGGCTTCGAAATTCGGTTAGAATGAGAGACGATTTCGAATTTGATGGTATAACGCAAGTTGATGAAACTTATGTTGGAGGGAAAAACAAAAATCGTAGCAAAGGGAAAAAGATTGATAATACACAAGGTAGAAGTTTAAAAACCAAAACACCTGTATTTGGAATGTTAAATAATGGAGTGGTTTTTACTAGAGTAGTAAAAAATACGAAGGGTAAAACACTACAAGGTATAATTGATGGGAAAGTTAAGAAAGGTTCTACGATTGTAAGTGATGGATGGAGAGGATATCGAGGACTGGAAAGAAATTATAGCCATGAAATTATTAAGCATAATTTAGGACTGTTTAAAAAAGGAGCATATCATACGAATGGAATTGAAGGTTTTTGGGGACTTTTAAAACGAGGTATAGTTGGAATATATCACTTTACGAGCGACAAACATTTGCATAGATATTGTGATGAATTTGCCTATCGATATAACATTAGAACTATGTCTGTGGGAGAACAGTTTAACTTTACGTTGATTAACAGTGACGAAAGATTGAAATACAAGGATTTGATTGGAAAATTAATATAGCAATTTGAAAATCAGGTATAAATACTCTTTTTAGAATGTTGTTTTTGACATACATTGTCTCAAATAACCTTAAACAAATTAGTGCTATGGCTAAGAAAGAAACCACAAGAAAAATTGGCAGAGATTCAGAAAGCGGACAATTTATATCGATTGAAAAGGCAAAAAAGAATCCAAAAACAACTCAGGTAGAAACTATAAAAGTTCCAACTAAGAGAAGTAAATAGTAATGCATGCAAAACTCCACAATAATATGGAGTTTTGGCTTTTATTTTTTAGGTCTTGTCCCAGCGCCCAAACCTTTTATGTCAATCTTACTCCAACCTTCTTTGGTTGCCTGAGACCTTTTATTTATAGATTCTGCTGATGCGACAACATTCTTTTTAACGTGAGGCTTTACACTCTCATTCTTATTTTTATCTTTTTCTTTACTCATAAATTAATCTCTTTTTGGTCTATTTCCTGATCCCTGACCTTTTTCAATTTGTTGTCCTTGTTCAGTTTTTGTACGTTCTTGAGAACCACCTTTCCCACTTCCATTACCATTTCCACTTCCATTACCATTTCCATTACCATTTCCACCACCTGATTTACTTCTGTCTTCACTCATAAAATTATTTTTTTAAATTAACAAATAGGACTACTAATACAACTGCTGTGGTAAGGCATATAAATGACAAGACATTGAGCATAGAGGTTAAAAAATTACAAATGGATTTGATACAGTCCAATTTCTTGTGTGTATCCTCTGCTACTTTACCTTTTATTTCATCAATTACAATATTTGTGCATTGAATATCAAGTTTATTAGCATGATAGCCTGTAATTTGCGACAGCAGATTTATAATTAATGCTGCCGAAAAAAATATCCAAGCCACATTCAAGAAATCTTTATCTCCACTAGTAAAATGTTCGTAGAGACTAGAACTTAAAGCTAAACCGCCACTTGATAGTGATATAATTAAAATATCAAATCTTTCTAGAGAATATTTAACTCTAGCTTCTGCTGTTGTAATGTATTCCTTTAAAGCGATAATATACTTCTTGTCTTTTTTCTTCATTTAATAATTATAAAGATTCAAATATAATAAAAAGGAGAAATATTTTATGCTGAATATTATGACAAGAGCTGAATTATCGACAAACGAACAATATACTCGATAAAATACAATATTTTAACAAAGCATATTTTAGAGTTTATAAATATCAAAACATAAAAATTTATGAAGTCACTATCTAAACATATACAGGAATCATTAAACCAAAAGCCAATCAAGGATATTTCGAAAGAGAAAATTGTAGACGAAGATACTGCAAGCTTTATGAGAGCACGTCCTGCCAATGATAGTGCATTAACTAGGGGAACAACTAAGAACAAAGAGAAATAAAAGTTGTGTGATTAATAGCTTAAATTGAATGTTATTTTTTTTATCAAATCTTCTTTTGGCATTTTTACTATCCATCTTATGAAATCTGTTACTTCAAAAGAAGCTTTGGAATAAGATTCGCCAATGTAATGTGAAAAAATTATTTGCTCGTCAATATAGTCAACTTCAATCGAAAACTCTACTTCTTGACAAAGTCCAGAATATTTAATTGCATATCTCTTTCCTAAATTATCAATTAAGTTCAAATTAAACAATTCTCTCTTTTCATAGTTTTTAATGCGATTGTCAAATTCATTTTTAATTGCATTATATATTGCATCCATAAGTTTCCTTTTATAGTAAGGAATAAAGATACTTAAAAATTTATACAGCCGAAGTTTGTACATGATAATAATGTTTTAGGTTATTTATAATAAAACAATGTTCATAAGCTATCAAAACATTGTTCTCTTTCGTTTTTCCACGTTATCCTTTTTATCTATTTTTGTAATGTAAAAATATTCGTGCTTAATTACGTTATTGCTAAATCTAAACTACCACCCTGAAGCTCAGCTGCTTCTCGATTTAACAAGCAAATAATGTATGTGAGGTGCGCCGATATGGCGTGGCTTTGCATCATTGCTTGTTTAGGGTGTGGTAGCCCAGGATTTAGCTTGGTGTAATTGTCCACGCTTCTTTTTTCACTAAACATTTATAAATCCTAACTACCACAAAAATGAAAAAGCACTACCAAAAGTACTGTATGCATTTCGCGTACGCGATTATTTCCATTTCTACATTCTTATTTTCTACACAGACAGTCGGTCAAGAAAACAATTCTTTATCAATCACAAAGGACATCTGTAAACTCATGAAAGAAAAAGATTTGAAGTTACAACGGATAATTCATGACACAATTATCGAAACCAGAAGACCTCTTTTATTTATGAGTAATGAACTTGTAAATGATGACGAAATCATCGGTTCATATTCAGCTACTCCAATTACATATCGTTATGCAAGAAGAGGTGACCGTCGAGGGAAATATATCGAAAGTGAGCTAGTGGATAGTTCGTTAGAATACAACAATGACGGTAGTTTAAGTGAAACAATTTATAGCATCTACAAAAATGATTCTTCTGGTAAATTGTATGCTGTAAAAGACGAAAGCATCAAATATATCTCTGATTACGCAAAAACGAATGAACTTATAAAAATCGTTCAGAAACAGGGGTACAAAGTTTACCAAACAAATGAAGCTTATTATGAGAATTATTATTTTATCAAATCCAAAACCTGTGAAATAAAATTAGATAACTGGACTTTCAATGAAATGAAAAAGAATACATCTTACATTACTTCATTAGATAATTATCAGATTAAGCTAAAATCATTAGTTCAGCAAACAGTTCTGCATTCAAAAAATCTTGATAAGTTTTTAGGTCTTTATCGTATTCAAAAGAGCAAAATGTCAACTGCTAATATAAATGCTTGGAAAAATGCAACGACACAAGCACAAAAGCTTAACGATCAACTTTCAAAACTTGGAGAGCAATATGCAGGAAATTATTCTTTCACACCGTTTGATCAAATGACAGGTTTAAGACGACATTTTACAGATAATTTAGGTGCTTCAAAAGGAATATTGAGCATGTAGTTGTAAAAAATCATTATATAACCGTCTTATTTGAGGCGGTTATTTTTGCTGGCTACATTTTACTATAACTAATTTATGGTTATAATTTTGTTGAAAACTCTTATAAATTGATTAATTATTGAGACATTTTTAATATTAAATTGCTTTTTAAAAATTACCTTTTTATATGAAAGAAGATATTATTCGTCAGTATTTTGAAAAACTTAAATCAGCCGATTCTCCACTAGAAATAAATTCTGTTCTAGATCAAATTATTCCAATTTTAAAGTTATCAGGTGTGTCAATTCCTGAAATGCTGACTTACTTTAAAATGCATCAGAATGATTATGAAACAAAATCTCAAGATCATCAAAACTCTATTTCTAATTCAAATAAAGCTAAAGTAGTTATGGAATTATTAATGGCAAAACTGAATAGATGATTTGTCCTTCAATTACAGACTGGATCAGCGCAATATCAGCAATATTCTCCGCTTTTATTTCTGGAGGTGTTTTATGGGTTGCTTGGTATCAAATTAAACAAGTAAAGCTCCAACTTAAAAATCTTGCAGAAGGTCAAAAAAATAGCACTTTAATGACTGTTCTGGAATTAGAAAGTGAGATGAATAGACGTAAAGAAAACTTAGATCGATGTAATTTTGATTTACGTCAATATGGAATAGATATAAATTCTTCAGAGAAAGAACTAAGTGAAGACACATTAGAATTATTTCAAGATAAGATAAAAGTCGCTCGTGAAAACTATTTAAACGCATTAGATCGCTTATCATATTGTATTATTCATAATTATCTTTCAGACAGAGATTGGAAAACAGAGTATAGAGATGTTTTATTCGACGCTGTAGATAATTATAGTGAATGTTTTGGCGTTTCATCTAGATTTTGGAATACGAAAAAGCTCTATGAAAAGTGGAAAAATGAATAATGAATAATCAATGTAAATTTAATTTAAATCATGTTAAAGAGAGAAAAAGTATTTATATCGTATTCTTGGGATGGTCAAGAACATCAAGATTGGGTACAAACATTAGCGAATGATTTGATGTCTAAGTTTGGAGTTGATGTAATACTAGACCAATATGAATTAAGCGCTGGAAAGGAGTTGACTCATTTTATGGAAACATCAATTACGGAAGCTGATAAAGTTCTTGTAATTCTTACACCAAATTATAAACTAAAGGCAGAAAATAGAGAAAGAGGAGTTGGATTCGAAACTTCAATTATATCACAAGAGATTTTCGCTTCACCAATTTCACAAATAAAATTCATTCCTATCTTAAGAGAAGGAAATTTGCAGATATCTTCTCCTATTCATTTGAAATCTAAGTTATACCATGACATGGTTAATGATAAAGAATACATTAATAAATTGTATGAATTGTCAAAAATTATATATGGAAAACCTTTAATTAAAAAACCTAAGTTAGGAGAAATTCCGGACTTCGAAAACAACATCAACATCGATCCAATATTAGATTTAGCAAAAGAATTAGAAAGAAAAGAATCTTTAAATAATGAATTAGACAGATTATTGGATTCTCGTGAAGGTGCTCAAATTTTTGAGAGTGAGATTGGGAAAATTTATGATTCTATAAAAGAGAAAATTGAATTTTATAATGAAAATACTTTTTTCAATTTCACTCATACCGCAACATATAGAGATTCTATATTTGTTATCTGTAATGAATTTTTTGCAAAATTATCAATAATAGGTACGTACACCAATACAGCAAAACACGGCGAAGTAGAATTACAATTTTTTAAAGGATATCCCAACCCCAATGGTTTCGGATATTTTCCTGGAGAAGAACCGAGAAGACTTAAAAGTTATAAATGTAAATTTGATTTTGATACTGAGAAAAATATTGTTTGGAAAACCAAACAGGAAACATTCACTTCAGAAAGTTTAGTTCATGAAGTATTTTCTGTTTTAGCTCGTTACCAAAACGAAGATAAATCTAAAAATTTTCGATAAAACCGTCTTATTCAGACGGTTTTTCTTTTTCTACAGATTCATCTTCATTAACAACTTCTTCCGTGTTGTCAGTTTGATTCTCTACAACTGTTTGTTGCTCCTCTTTTACTGGTGTGAAGCTTTCTTTAATGTGATTAGAAAGTGTTTTCATGATATCTTTGTTTAGAATTATAGTTTATATATAATTAAACAATTATCCATTTGTTTATTGGAAGATTTTCATTTGGTACACTGGGTATATTATTATCAAATATTAGGTGACAATACCGCAAAAAAACAAATTTTTAGAGAAAATAGATGATAATGGATATTTTTTGGGTTCATTAATAGAAGATATAGAGTTTGGCATAGTGGGTTAATCTAATGGTGATATGGGAGTAACGATGGTTTTGATGTAGTAGTATAAAGATACTTAAAGAATAGGGACGGTATTCCAATTATAGAAGCAAAACAATTTGACACGGTAAGTGCAACTTATGACTTTTCTAATTTTATTTATGTCTAGTTTGTTATTTGCCATAGTCTGTAGTTTTATACAGTTCCATGGTTTAACAGCATGAAAAAGAAGTAGATTTTATGGTGGTCAATTTGAACCGAAACCAGATAGCGGCCTTATGCTGAAAAGCGTGGTCAATTTGATCGTTTTTTCCGCATGCACTGTAGGGTGTAGAAATTCAAAGCAGTATTCAGCGGATTTATTTCCTCCTGTATTTGAAACTTATTTTTGACCTAATTGCTTAATTATAATAAAAATGGAGATATAAAAACATCTCCATTCACTTTCTGCTTATTTTAAACAATAAAAGTTTTAAATAGAATTTCTATCAATAAAATTAAAAGGCACTTTAAACTGTCCTTTTTCTTTATTCAAGATCATTCTTGCGGCGGTTTCGCCCATAATATTAAAATCGGTTGACATTACTGTTATGCCTAATAACTCTTTTAAGGGTGTGTCGTTGTAGGATATAACGCCAATGTCTTTTCCTAAAACAAATTCTTCATCCCGAATCTGTTTCATTAAATTCACCAGATCAGATTCTTCAATTGTTATAAATAAATCACCTTTTTTCAGGATCATATCGTCGTAAACTTCGCTCAGGATCTCAAAGTTGATTTCATGTTCGACACAGAACTTTCTAAATCCGTGTAGAATTCTTCTCGGATAAGGATAAACGGCTTTATCCGGATAAACTAAAATGAGTTTTTTATATTTTGATATTTTTTCTAAGCCCTCTTTTAAAGCATTGTAAATATCATTTTCAAAATCCTGATAAATTTTAATGATTTCGCCTTCTAACGATAGTTTGATGTTATCCATTAAAACCAGCTTTTCTTCCGGAATTCGCTGGATGGCTTTGGCAACTTCATCGGTAAAACTTAAATGTTTTAGTTCATCTGTTTTAAAATGGGTGGTAATTACGTAGTAATCATAAGCGCCTTCAAACTTGTCTAAAAGATTTAAAAACAGCGTTTCATCGCAATGATAAATATGTAGATCAGTGTGGGCATTTGCGCCAAGCGTATTAATAAAAGAGCTGTAAGTTTTCATTTTATAGGCGCTCAGCTTATTAAATAAGAACAAAACATTGACTTTAGATTCGAGTTTTGTGCGGGTTATATAATAGCCTTTTCCTCTAATTGATGAGATAATTTTTCTTTCTTTTAAAATATTATAGGCTTTCTCCACAGTATCGCGAGACATGTAAAACTCTTCGCTGAAGCTGTTTATAGAAGGAATTTTTTGGTTGATTTTTAAATTTCCATTGGCAATATTCTGCAAAATCGAGTCTACAATTTGTTTGTATTTTGGAACCCTCGAATCTTCGTCTATTTTAATTAATTTAATCATGCTTGTATTTTGCAAATCAGGTTTATGGTTATCCATGAAACATAATTTTTTTAATTGTAATTTTATAAAAGCATGTTTTAAAAACCTGCTTACGTATTGATTTTATTACTTTCCTTACAAATAATAAAAATTAAATAAGGCTTATTTTATCTTCTGTCAGTCGTTTTATTGGAATACTAATCTGAAGATAATATAATTACGAAATCGATTGCTAAAATAGGGTTTTTAAATTTATTTTTCCAATATAATCGAATTGATCTTTGCATTTACTGCGCACTTTTAACATAATTTACCCGAATCATAAAGGATAGTACAGGACAGTTTTAATTTTTACATTATATTATTTTA
The DNA here is from genome assembly GCF_001879205.1 of Flavobacterium johnsoniae. Classification (GTDB taxonomy): domain Bacteria; phylum Bacteroidota; class Bacteroidia; order Flavobacteriales; family Flavobacteriaceae; genus Flavobacterium; species Flavobacterium johnsoniae_A. The sequence continues at coordinate 354,429 of NZ_MLFK01000010.1, read as the reverse complement.
CAAAACCAAATTAACTATCACAATTAACCACAAACAAAATTATTAAATGGAATCATTATTAGGAATCATTTTTCATTCTATCGGAGGATTCTCTTCAGGTAGTTTTTATATGCCTTTTAAAAAAGTTAAAGACTGGGCCTGGGAAAGTTACTGGCTTGTGGGCGGTTTTTTCTCCTGGTTAATCGTGCCGCCAATTGCAGCTTATTTAACGATTCCAAACTTTACAGATATTATTATTGCAGCTTCACCATCTATCAAAGCCTTTACTTATTCAATGGGATTGATCTGGGGGATTGGGGGCTTAACATACGGTCTTGGCGTTCGTTATTTAGGGATGTCACTTGGTAATTCAATTACTTTAGGATTTTGTTCTGCTTTTGGAGCATTGGTTCCTTCCATTTACTACGATTTGTACCCAACAGATGGTAAAATTTCTTTTACAGATATGCTGGCAACTTCCGGAGGGCAATTGGTTTTGCTTGGCGTAGCAGTCTGTCTTTTAGGAATTGCTATTTCAGGAAAAGCAGGAATGCTGAAAGAAAAAGATTTTGCAACAGGACACGAAGACAAGGATAAAGATTTTAGTTTGGCAAAAGGCTTAACTGTAGCGGTAATTTCCGGAATTTTAAGTTCGTTTTTTAATTACGGAATCGAAGCAGGAAAACCAATGGCTGAAAAAGCAGTTGAGTTTGGCTGTAATCCTTTGTTTCAAAATAACGTAACCTATATTGTTTTGCTTTGGGGAGGTTTGACTACCAATTTTATCTGGTGTTTGTACCTTAATTTCAAAAATAGAACAATTGGCGATTATACCAATAAAGCCACACCAATAACTAAAAACGTTTTGTTTTCTGCACTGGCCGGAACAATGTGGTTCCTGCAGTTTTTCTTCTACGGAATGGGCGAAAGCAAATTAGGAAACGGAGCCAGTTCATGGATTCTCCACATGGCAACTATTATTCTAACGGCTAACTTCTGGGGATTTTATTTAAAAGAATGGTCTGGGGTGTCGAAAAAAACATTCAGGACTTTCCTTTGGGGAATTGGGTTGATAATGCTTTCGATTGTTTTGGTCGGAATTGGAAACTCTTTGTAAATAACTGAAAAAAATATATGATAACAACGTCCAATACAAATACAAAAATTATGAATTTTAAGCATGTAAGCTATCTTTGGGATGACGCTAAAGCAGCAGCATTAGCAGGAGATGAAGTAGCGCTTTTCATTTATCGTTCTAATTTATTAGGAGCCGATTTAAGATTGACTAACTATGGAGGAGGAAATACTTCAGTAAAAATTACTGACAAAGATCCGTTAACGGGTGCAAGTTCAGAAGTAATGTGGATTAAAGGTTCTGGCGGTGACATTGGTACATTGACAAAATCAGGCTGTGCAGCGCTTTATTTAGATCGTCTTCGCAATCTTGAAAATGTTTATAGAGGAATTGAGTTTGAAGATGAAATGGTAGAATTATTCAATCATTGTATTTTCGATCTGGCTTCAAAAGCACCTTCTATCGATACGCCTCTGCATGGTTTTCTTCCGTTCAAACATATCGACCACCTTCATCCGGATGCGGCAATTGCAATCGCGGCTGCAAAAGATGGTGCCAAAATCACAGAAGAATTATTTGACGGAGAAATTGGCTGGGTAGGCTGGCAGCGTCCGGGCTTTGACTTAGGGCTTCAATTAAGAAGCTGTCTGGAAGAAGCTGAAAAGAAAGGTAAAAAGTTAAGAGGAATTATGTTAGGTTCTCACGGTTTATTTACCTGGGGAGATACTGCATACGAAAGTTATATCAATACGCTGGAAGTAATCGAGAAATGCGCTGAATATCTTGAAAACAACTACGGAAAAAAACGTCCGGTTTTTGGAGGTCAGAAAATCGAAAGCCTTGCAGAAGCAGACCGTAAATTAAAAGCAGCAAAAGCAGCACCAATTTTAAGAGGTTTCTGTTCTTCAGAACGCCAAATGATTGGTCATTATACAGATGATGCGAGAGTATTGGAATTCATCAATTCTAACGATCTTTCAAAATTAGCTCCATTAGGAACTTCCTGCCCGGATCACTTTTTAAGAACAAAAATCAGTCCGCTGGTATTAGAATTAGATCCAAACGAAGATTTATCAGATATTAATGCGGTTAAAGCAAAATTAGCTCCGGCTTTTGAAGCTTACCGCGCCATGTACAAAGATTATTACAATGCCTGCAAGAAATCAAATTCTCCTGCAATGCGTGACCCAAATCCGGTTGTGATTTTATATCCTGGAGTTGGAATGTTCACTTTTGCGAAAGATAAAACGATGGCACGTCTGGCATCAGAATATTATGTGAATGCAGTAAATGTTATGAAAGGTGCAGAGGCTGTTTCAGAATATACGTCACTGCCTCACCAGGAAGCTTTTGATATCGAATATTGGTTATTGGAAGAAGCTAAATTACAACGTATGCCAAAACCAAAAGCCTTGTCTGGAAGAGTTGCTGTAATTACAGGCTCTGCAGGCGGAATTGGTAAAGCTATCGCGAAGAAATTTGCTCAGGAAGGTGCATGCGTAGTAATCAACGATATTAACGAAGAGCGTTTGGAAGGCGCTACGGCTGAGTTTGTAAAAGCTTTTGGAAAAGATGCTGTTGCAAGTACTTTATTAAACGTAACGGATGAAGCAAGTACAGAATTAGCATTAGATCAGGCTTCTTTAGCTTTTGGAGGTGTGGATATTATTGTGAATAATGCCGGAATCAGTATTTCAAAATCTATTGCGGAGCATACACTTGAAGAGTGGGACAGATTATATGATATTTTGGTAAAAGGGCAGTTTATTGTTTCTAAAGCCGGAATCGAAGTAATGCGTAAACAAGGTTTTGGTGGAGATATTGTCAACATTGTTTCTAAAAATGCAGTAGTTGCTGGTCCAAATAATCCAGGATACGGTTCTGCAAAAGCAGCTCAGGCACACTTAACACGTTTAATGGCTGCCGAATTAGGAGCCGATAAAATTCGTGTAAACACAGTAAATCCGGATGCTGTAATCTCAGACTCCAATATTTGGTCTGGCGGATGGGCAGAAGGTCGTGCAAAAGCATACGGAGTTACGGTTGAAGAACTTCCGGCTTACTATGCGAAACGTACGTTATTAAATGAAATCATATTGCCGGATGATATTGCAAACGCTTGTTTTGCCTTTGTTGGAGGTTTACTTGGTAAATCTACAGGAAATGCATTAAACGTAGACGGCGGTGTTGCAATGGGCTTTTATAGATAAAGATTATTTAAGTTTTTTTATAAGTTTGTTTAAGCAAAAGTGGTTTTTTGTGGTCTAACGTTCGAGATTTCGAGCGTTAGATTTTTTTTAGAAGACATTTTCGAGACAAACCTTATAACCCAGAATAAAAGTTAAACATAGGAAATACAGTTAGAAAATAATTAAAACCATTTCAAACATCTGCAATTATAGGTTTTTCTCGAGACCAGGGAGCAGACAGAATGACTAAATTGTTCAGTTTATATTTATATGTGTTAAAAGTACACATATAAAATAAAATTGCATATCTTGTAAACCCTAATAAAATAAAAAGTATTATGATAATCGGATCAAACCATATTGAATCTCATAATGAGGGATTATTAAAGAAACACCAAAATAAATTGGTTTTTACAGCATCAGAAATTGATAATACAGAGGCGGTTATCCAAAAATTAATCGACTTTCAAATTGCAATTCCATCCTGGGCTTTAGGAACCGGAGGAACAAGATTTGGTCGTTTTGCCGGTGGAGGAGAACCTCGCTCAATCGAAGAAAAAATTGAAGATGTTGGTCTGCTTCACAAATTAAACAATGCTTCAGGAGCTATTTCGCTTCATATTCCGTGGGACATTCCACAGGATTATAAAGCCATAAAAGCACTGGCTTCACAGCATAATTTAAAATTTGACGCCATGAACTCGAATACATTTCAGGATCAGGCAGACTCAGAACATACCTATAAGTACGGTTCATTACAAAACGTAAACAAAGCGGTTCGCAAGCAGGCGATCGCACACAATATCGAAGTTATAAAACACGGAATCGAATTAGGATCTGAGTCATTAACTATATGGCTTGCAGATGGTTCTAACTTTCCTGGACAATTAAACTTCCGTAAAGCATATCAAAATACATTAGAAAGCTTAGAGGAAATCTACGATGCACTGCCTTCAAACTGGAAATTATTTTTAGAATACAAATGTGCTGAGCCTAACTTTTATTCAACGACAGTAGCAGATTGGGGGCAGTCTTATTCGTATGTTAAAAAGTTAGGCGATAAAGCGCAGACTTTAGTCGATTTAGGGCATCATCTGCCAAACGCGAATATCGAACAGATTGTTTCTTTATTATTAATGGAAAACAAACTGGGCGGTTTCCACTTTAACGATTCAAAATATGGTGACGACGATTTAACTGCCGGAGCCTTAAAACCATACCAATTATTCTTGATTTTCAACGAATTGGTTGAAGGAATGGATGCGAGAGGAATGAACCACGCCAAAGATTTAGGCTGGATGATCGATGCTTCTCATAATATTAAAGATCCGTTAGAAGATTTACTGCAGTCTGTAGAAGCGATTATGATTGCTTATGCTCAGGCACTTTCTGTTGACAGAAAAGCGTTAGAAAAAGCACAAGAAGAAAACGATGTGGTAAAAGCACAGGAAATTCTTCAAAATGCTTTCCGTACAGACGTTCGCGCTCTTGTTGCCGAAGCTCGTCTGCGTTCCGGAGCAGCTTTAAATCCGGTTGAATTGTACAGAAGCCTGGCTGTGAGAAAAAATCTAATTGGAGAAAGAGGATTAAAAACATTAGCAACAGGATTATAATTATGAATTGTGAGTTGTGAATTATGATCTAACAAAAAGACTGAACAAAAATCACAACTCACAATTCACAACTCACAATTTACAATTTAAAAAATGAATGTAGTTGCAATTTTTGATATTGGTAAAACAAACAAAAAGGTTTTTTTATTTGATGAAAATTATAAAATTGTTTGGGAAAAATCAGTCAATCTAGACGAAACGGTCGACGAAGACGGTTTTCCCTGCGAAGATATAGAAGTGCTTAAAAGCTGGATTTTTGAACGCTTGTCAGAAATAAAAGCATTGACTAATTATGTTTTAAAAGCCATTAATTTCAGCACGTATGGTGCTAGTTTTGTCTACATTGATAAAGAAGGAAAGGTTTTAACTCCTCTGTATAATTATTTAAAAGATTATCCGGAGGATTTAAAAAACGGCTTCTATAACAAATATAAGGGTAAGGAAAAGTTTGCTGTAAAAACAGCTTCTCCGGTTTTGGGAAGCTTAAATTCAGGAATGCAGCTTTACCGTCTAAAAGAAGAAAGACCTGACTTGTTCGATAAAGTCGAATATTGTCTGCATCTGCCTCAGTATTTGAGTTTTCTTTTAACCAATGAGGCTTATACGGATATTACAAGTGTGGGCTGTCATACCAACCTTTGGAATTTCAAAAAAATGAAATACCATAAATGGCTGAAAAATGAAGGCATTTATGGTAAAATTCCGCCTTTTCATTATGGAAAAGACATCATTAAAAATCAAGATGGTTTGGCAGTAGGCGCGGGGCTTCACGATAGTTCATCGGCTATAATTCCGTATACCATCAACTTTACAGAGCCTTTTGTTTTATTATCAACAGGAACCTGGAGCATCTCCTTAAATCCTTTCAATAATAAATCTTTGACTTTTGAAGAACTGCAAAACGACTGTTTGTGTTATCTGCAATACACAGAAAAGCCGGTTAAAGCCGCAAGACTTTTTGCAGGAAACGAACACGAACTGCAGACAAAACGATTGGCAGAATACTTTAATGTTCCGGTTGATACATACAAAGAAGTTTATTTCGATAAAAATGTAGTGTCTAATTTAAGGGCATTGAATTTTCAGATTATTTACCCTAAAAAGTATAATTTTGATATACTGAAAGAATGTCCTTTTCAAAAAAGAGACCTTTCGACGTTTAAAAGCTACGAAATCGCCTATCATCAATTAATGCTGGATTTGGTAGAACAGCAGGTATTTTCGACTAACTTAGTTATTCATAACAGTCCTGTAAAGAAAATTTTTGTAGACGGAGGTTTCAGCAAAAATTCTATTTTCATGAATTTACTGGCAGAGGCTTTCCCGGATGTTGAGGTTTACGCCGCTTCGATGGCGCAGGCAAGTGCTTTAGGAGCCGCATTGGCAATTCATCAAAACTGGAACCCGAAACCAATCCAGAATGATTTGATTGATTTGAAATTTTATAAGCATTGAAATAATAACGCAGAAATCGATTAAGAATTAAAAATGTGCGTGAAATTAAGATAGTATTTTCATTTCGATCCCGAAGCTTCGGGATCGAAATGACAAACAAACGAGCAGATTCATTCAGATTTAATTTTAGAAAATCTGCGAGTATATCGGTTTAATCTGCCAAATCTGCGGGCAAAAAATAAAATAATAAAAAATGAAAATCGGGCTATTTATACCGTGTTATGTCGATCAGTTTTACCCAAAAGTGGGTATCGCGACATATGAACTTTTACAGAAATTAGGCTGTGAAGTTCATTTTCCGATGGGACAAACCTGTTGCGGCCAGCCGATGGCAAACAGCGGTTATGCACATTTAACAAAAGGCTGCGACGCCAATTTTATAGAAAACTTTTCTGGATTCGATTATATTGTATGTCCGTCAGGAAGCTGTGTGCTCCATGTTAAAGATCATTTGCATGATGAAAAGAATGAAGAAGCAGCTGCAAAAATTAGAAGCCGCGTTTTTGAATTAACAGAATTTATTACTGATATTTTAAAAATCGATCATATCGACGGAAGTTTCCCTTTTAAAGTAGGAATGCACGTAAGCTGCCACGGACAACGAGGTCTTAAGCTTTCGCAGATGTCAGAACTAAACGCACCTTTTTTCTCAAAACCAGAACAATTGCTGCACAGTATTAAAGGGCTTGATTTAGTTGCTTTAACCAGAAAAGATGAATGCTGTGGTTTTGGAGGAACATTCTGCGTTACCGAAGAAGCAGTTTCGGTAAAAATGGGGCAAGACCGAATCAAAGATCACGAAAGTCATGATGTCGATTATATTACAGGCGGTGATATGTCCTGCTTAATGCATTTAGAAGGAATTTTAAAAAGACAGAAGAGCAGAATTAAAACGATTCATATTGCTGAAATATTAAATTCACTCGAAAACTAAAATAAATGTTGAGTGTGTCTTTTAACCGCAAAGTTCGCAAAGAAAAAATACGCAAAGCACGCTAAGATTAAAAATCAGCTTTGCGAACCTTGCGTAAAAACTTGCGAACTTTGCGGTTAAATAAAGCATACCAATGATAAACATTTCAAAATTGACTTTTAAATAATTAAAAATGTCATCAGAAAAAATAATACAGCACAGCGAAGCCGCAACAAAATTCAACAAAGATGTGGAGCGTGTCAACTGGCACGATGAAACACTTTGGTTTGTTCGTGCGAAACGTGATAAATCTGCGCATCAGATTAATGATTGGGAATTATTGCGCGAAACAGCTTCGAGAATCAAAGCAAATGTTCTTTCTAATATTCACGATTATTTAGTAGAATTTGAAGCCAATGCGCAAAGAAACGGAATCATTGTACATTGGGCAGCAGATGCAAAAGAGCACAACGAAATAGTACATTCGATCATGGCAAAACATGATGTAAAGCAAATGGTAAAATCAAAATCAATGCTTACAGAAGAATGTCATTTAAATGATTATTTAGCCGAAAAAGGCATAGAAGTAATCGATTCAGACTTAGGAGAATATATCGTACAACTTCGAAAAGAACCGCCTAGTCATATTGTACTGCCGGCCATTCACCTTAAAAAAGAAGATGTAAGCGAAACTTTTCACGAACATCTGGGAACTGAAAAAGGAAATTTTAATCCGCAGTATTTAACCGAATCAGCTCGTCATAGTTTACGAAATACTTTCCTTACCAGAAAAGTCGCTTTAACCGGAGTTAATTTTGCAGTAGCCGAAACCGGAGAATTTGTAGTTTGCACCAACGAAGGAAATGCCGACATGGGCGCGCATTTAGCCGATGTACATATTGCCTGCATGGGATTTGAAAAACTGATTCCGCAGCGAAAACATTTAGGCGTTTTCCTTAGATTATTGGCACGAAGTGCAACAGGACAGCCTATAACCACTTTTTCAAGCCATTTCAAGAAACCAAGAGACGGCAAAGAACTTCATATTGTAATTGTCGACAACGGCAGAAGCAAACAGTTAGGACGCGAAGATTTTAGAAATTCGTTAAAATGCATTCGTTGCGGCGCCTGCATGAATACCTGCCCGGTATACAGACGAAGCGGCGGACATAGTTATCACAATGCAGTTGCAGGGCCAATTGGCTCTATTTTGGCACCAAATCTCGATATGAGCAAAAATGCCGATCTGCCTTTTGCAAGTACGCTTTGCGGCTCTTGTACTAATGTCTGCCCGGTTAAAATTGATATTCACGATCAATTGTACAAATGGCGTCAGGTTTTGGTAAAAGACGGTTATACGCCAAAAGCAAAGACAATCGCAATGAAAACGATGGCAACAGTGTTAGCCAGCCCAACTATTTTTAACATTGCAGGAAAATCAGGAAGATTTGTAATGAAAAATATTCCGGCAATGGTCAATAATAAAATGAATAAGTGGTACGATCAGCGCGAAATGCCGGACGTTCCTGAGGAATCTTTTAGAGAATGGTACAAGAAAAATTCGAGAGAATCTAAAGCAAAAGACAATGAGCAGTAAAGGCGAAATTTTAAACAGAATAAAACAAAATCAGCCTGATCTGATTACAGAGCTTCCGGATCTTAACGTATTAGGTTCAGAAGATTTTGACGTGCTTGAAACTTATAAAACCGTTTTAAAAGGCATTGGAGGAGATCCAGTTGAAGTATCAAATTATCAGGAAATAATCGATTATATAAAAGCCAATTATAATCTTGAGAAGAGAATCATTACAACGCTTCCTGAGCTTTCAGAAATTGCCTCGTTAGACTGGAACAATGTTGATCCGCATTCGCTTCAGGATGTGGAATTAACAGTTATAAAAGCTCATTTTGGCGTAGCCGAAAACAGCGGGCTTTGGGTAACGGATGCTATTTTAGGCCAGAGAGTTTCACCTTTTATTGCGCAGTATTTAGCCATAATCGTTCCTAAAAACGATATTGTACGCACCATGCAGCAGGCTTATGACAGAATAGGGAATGAGGAATATGGTTTTGGAACTTTTATTGCAGGTCCATCAAAGACTGCAGATATTGAACAATCACTAGTTTTAGGCGCGCACGGAGCAAGAGGACTGATTGTTTTTTTATTAGAGTAAAAAAATCCAATTCGTTAATATAGTAAGCCATTCCTGCAAAGGAGTGGCTTTTTTATTGTTTTTATATTAGTTACTTTTGACCGCGTTAAAAATTAAATATGAAAAAAATAATAGGTCTCTTAAGTTTTGCTTTTTTAGTTCTTTCTTCTTGTTCGAGTGATAATGACGAATCATCAAATTTGCCGAATCCAATTTTAGTAAAAGAAATTGCAGTTAACGATGAAGGTAAAATTTATATAAATACAAACACTTACGATGGAAATAAAATTAAAAGTATTACTTCGCAACGTGGTTATGTAATGAATTATACTTACACTGGTGATGTGATTACAAAAACAGAAGATATCGATTTTCAAAGAGGAGTTACTTCAGTTTATGAATATACATATAAGGATGGTAAGCTTTTTTCTGTTTTAAAAAGTGTGGTTTATGATTACTATTTAAAGCCACAATACGAAAACTTAAAAAAATACACCCATAACGAAGATGGAACTGTTTCTTATCAATTTTATAAAGTTAACATGGTAACGGGAGCAGAAGAAGGATTTGGGGAAATCTCAGGGAAATTAACTTTTAAAAACGGAAATATTGTAAGAGAAGATTGGTCTGATGGATCATATATATATGAATATGATAATAAAAACAGCATCTACAAAAATGTTTTGGGTTTTAACTTATTATTAAATACAGATAGTTCACCTAATAACCTGCTTAAATCTATTTCTATTTACAATAATTATGTAAATGACCCGGTGACATATCAATATGAATACAATTCAGATGATTATCCTGTTAAACTAAATGCAGGTGTTATTAACGGAATGACATTTCCCGAAGTAAAATATACCTATTAAAAATTGAGCAGATTTAGAAAATACTATTTCTCTTATATCAAAAGCCATTTTCAATGCAGGAAATGGCTTTTTTTATTTTTATAAGCCAAAATATTCGAATACAATATATAGGTAAAATCTCAAATCCATTTATCTGAATTATAAGTAAAAAATGATAAATAGAATTAATTACAACCTCTGGTTATATTCTATAAGCTGGCTTGTAAGAAAAAAAAGGTGATTATGCGTAATATTGCGATATGATGTGCTGTTGAACTTTTCAGCATATTCAAAACTAATTTTTTTTTAAGCCGAAAACAAATTTTTAGAAGGCTTCCCGAAGCTTTTTTTAAATAGAGTCTTGTATTTTTTAATTATTTATTATTATGTTCATTTCCCTTACTCATGATCAAGTGCAGTTTTGCTACGGATCACAAAATTGGCAGTACAGTTTCAATGAAATTGTAGAACTTGGACTGCTCAAAAAAAAGAGAACCTATCTTTTTGAAAATGGAGCTTTTATCGCAGTTACGGCTTTGGCCTATTACTGCATGATCTTTACTAGTTTAATGGAGCTTTATTACATAATTCCGGCTTTACTCTGCTATGCCTTTCTAATTATTCTAAGATTTAACAACAACGCAGAATTTGACTACTTTGTAATAGTAAAAGACATTTACCAAAAAGAAATCAAGGTAAAAATAAACGCGTCAGACAGGCCTGTGATCGGCCGGCAGATAGATAACTATCTCAACTTTCAATTTAACCGAATTTTACAGCAGGCAAAAAATTAAATACCACCATGAATCGATTATTGAACGAAGTTTCTATTTACGATTTCATGTTTATTATTGTTGCTCTTGTATACGGTTTTATCGTAATCATTAGAAAAAAATAAACAAATCCGGCTTCATTTTACCTACATATTGAAGCAGTATTTTAGATTCCAAAAACAAAAAAAGATATAGCTGCAATACTCCTAAGTTTAGTAGCGGCTGTTTCAGCTATACACGCCCGTCCCCCCAAAACAAACTTATGGCTACTTCAATCAAAAGCAAAATTAAAAGCATTAGAGAGTTAAAAAATTACACTCAGGAATATATGGCAGATCAACTCGGCGTCACTCAGGCAGGTTATAGTAAAATTGAAAAAGGAAAAACTATTTTATCCTACGTAAAATTGGTAGAAATTGCCAAAATACTGGAAGTAAGCGTAGAAGATATTATTAGTTTTGACAGTCAGAGGTATTTTAACAGCTTTAATACAGTTAAAGGAAATAATAACAATGGAAGCATCTTAATTAATTCCAGCAACGACGAAGCTCTCAAAGAACTTTATGAAGATAAAATAAAGCTTTTAGAAAAGCTCTTAAATAAAACAGAAGAAGAACTAAACCGCTATAAACGTAAGTTTGGCCAGATTTAAAGATAAAAAAAACGAGGTCTAAAAGGCCTCGTTTTTTAATATTTTATATTTCTTTGTTTTAAGATGTCTGATCGTCAACAGATGCATCAGGAGCATTTTTCTTAACAGATTCAATTCCGTTTTCTCTCGCCGATACACTTTCGTACATCTCGCTTGAGCCAATAATCTGCCCGTTGCTGGCTTTTAAATTAAAATACGGTTTTCCGTTGCTTGACTCTTTTCTGTCATAACGGCTGTCATCCTGCGAGTTTGTTTTTACAGATTCAATTCCGTTTGTGCAGGCCGCTTTTGTTGTATAGCCTTCACTTGCTAAAATTGTCTGGCCGTTTCCGGCTTTCAAATTAAATTGAAATTCACCATTGGTTCTTTTAGTAATTACAAATTTTCCCATGTAGTTTTTTTATTTAAGTTAACTATAATATTTTGCTATTGATAAAAATACAAAACTTCATCATATAAATGATATTGTAAGAAAAAATAATCGTTTATTATTTGTTAAGTATGATTTTCAGATATTTCGGAAATACTGTTTTTGCATTATAAAATTTAAATAAAACAGTTCAGTCAGCCAGAAAATGTAATATCAAAAGTGAATATTTCTTTACATCTTAGAGAAATAGGGGGAAGTTCAAATTAATAAGAATAGTATAAACTTGCACTTTACTGCACATAAGTTTATAATATTTTTTATTTTTAGAGTATTAAAAAGAATCATCGATGCTAATTTTTGTTGATGGTAAGTTATTATATGAAGGAAATCAGCGAAATTCTTAAAGCATATTCAAAAGCAAAAACGGAAGGAAAAAGAACCGCTTTGGCCACGGTAGTTAAAGTGGAAGGCTCGTCATACAGACAACCCGGAGCGCGTATGCTGGTTACAGAAGAAGGCCGGCTTACAGGTGCCATCAGCGGAGGCTGTCTGGAAGGAGACGCGCTTCGAAAAGCACTACTGTCGATCAATCAAAAGCAGAATAAGCTGATCACCTATAACACCAATAATGAAGATGATATCGAATTGGGTTTACAGCTTGGGTGCAATGGAATTGTTCATATTTTATTTGAATATATTGATGATGAGGCAGAAAATAACCCCATTCAGATTTTACAGCAGCTGGAATTAGAAAGAAAAGAAGCCGTAATTGTCACTGTTTTTTCTATAAAAAGAAATGCGCAGCAAATAGGGACAGCACTGTTTTTTAGAAAAGACAGCCCTGCTTTAAGCTATAAAAATGATGTTTTAAATTTAATTCCAGATGTAAAAGAAGTACTTGAAACCAAAACTTCTATCATAAAAAAACTTCCGGCAGAAAACGATAACGAAGCTTTAATCGAATATATAAAACCGCCTATTTCGCTTGTTATTGCCGGAGCCGGAAACGATATACAGCCTTTAGTAAAAATGGCCGCGATATTGGGCTGGAAAATTACCATTGGCGATGGCCGTGCAACACATGCCATAGAAAAACGTTTTCCGCAGGCAGATTCTATAAAAGCTGTAAAACCGGAGCAGTTTTTAGAAAATATCCTAATTGACGAGCAAACCTGCGCACTTTTAATGACGCACAACTACAAATACGATCTGACCGTTTTAAAAGCATTGCTTGAAACCAATTGCCGTTATATTGGAATCCTAGGCCCGAAAACAAAATTGAACCGAATGCTGGATGATCTTCAAAATGAAGGAATACAAGTAAGCCAGGAACAGTTAAAACGTATTTACAGTCCCGTAGGTTTGGATATTGGCGCCGAAACATCAGAAGAAATAGCCTTGTCAATAGTATCAGAAATTAAAGCTTTTTCAACAGGAAAATCAGGAACTTCCTTAAAATACAAGCCGGGAAAAATACACGATGAAATTCATTATGGAACATAAATTTCAAAATAAAACCGGAATTATCATTTTAGCAGCCGGAAGTTCTTCAAGATTAGGGCGTCCAAAACAATTGCTGGAATATAAAGAAACCACTCTTTTAAAAAACACCATCTGTGAAGTTTTTAAGGTGCCAAATTCCTTTACAATTGTAGTTACAGGTGCCAATAATGACTTAATAGAAAAAGATCTTAACAGCAAAGAAATAAACCGCTGTTTCAACCCCCATTGGGAAACCGGAATAGCATCTTCAATAGTAAAAGGACTTGAGGAACTGTTATTCTTAAACCCCGATTGTGATCAGTGCATTTTCACCGTCTGCGACCAGCCTTATGTGACAAGTTTAATTTTCGAAAACCTGATTAACAAATACCATAAAACTGGAAAAGGAATTACAGCTTCTGCCTATTCTGAAACCTTAGGAACGCCCGTTTTATTCCACAAAAAATATTTCAATGAATTATTGGACTTAAAAGGGCAGGAAGGAGCCAAAAAACTCATTAAAAAGTATGCAGAGGATACTGCGTCAGTTCCTTTCGAAAAAGGCAGCATTGATATTGATACAGAAGAAGATTATGATAAATTGATTTCTTAATTGAGGGGCAGAGATATAAAGTTGCAAAGGTTCAGAGGGACAAAAGTTCGGAGGGATTTGTCTGTTTGCTATCGATCGAGTCTCCTTTTAGTAGATATTAAACAGAAAGAAATCTGCCAAATCTGCGTAAAACAAAAGAATCAGCGTCTTACCTGCAAAACCAATTCTCCAGCCAGAGCCAAAACTCTTTCAACAGCAATATCAATTTCCCGCGAAGTAGTAAACCGTCCCAGACTAAACCGAATCGAACTCAAAGCTTCTTCATCAGACAGTCCCATAGCTTTTAAAACATGAGAAGGCTCAGAAGTTACCGCCGAACAGGAAGCCCCGTTCGAAACCGAGATATTTCCCAAAGCCATAATTAACTGCTCTGAATTAACCCCGGGGAAGCAGATATTAGTCGTATTGTAAATTCGGTTTTTTGTGTTTCCATTTACAAAAGAACCTTCAAACTTGAGTAAATCATTTTCTAACTTATCTCTTAATATTTCTATTCTTTTTTTGTCTCCTTCTGATTCATTTACAGCAATTTCAGATGCTTTACCTAAACCAATTATTCCAGGGACGTTTAATGTACCGCTGCGTAATTTCCGCTGTTGTCCGCCGCCCAAAATCTGAGTTGTGAGTTTAATTTTGGCTTTCGCCGAAATGTACAAGGCACCAATTCCCTTAGGACCGTAAAATTTATGAGCAGATAATGCCAAAAGATCAATTCCCAGCGTTTTAACATCAACAGGAATTTTTCCGACGGCCTGCGTTGCATCGCAGATAAAAAGTACATTTTTACTCTTAAGGAGTGCCGCAATTTTACTGACATTTTGAATGACACCTGTTTCATTATTAGAAAGCATTCCTGTGAAAACCAGTGTGTTATCTGTAATCGATTGATCTAAAAGATTAAGATCTAAAAGTCCGTCCTGACCAACAGGCAGATAGCTGATTTTGAAACCAATACTTTCCATGAATGCACAAGTTTCGAGTACTGCTTTGTGTTCAGTAGTAATCGTTATGATATGTTTGCGATCCTGATCTGCCAAACCTTTAATAGCCAGATTAATTGCTTCCGTCGCGCCCGAAGTAAAAATGATTTCTTCAGCATCGGCATTAATTAAATCTGCGGTCTGCCAGGCGGCATTTTCAACAGCCTCATTTACCGTTAGTCCTGCAATATGCTGACTTGTAGAATTGGCATATAATTGGGTAAAATAAGGAAGCATAGCCTCCAGAACGCGTTCATCAACACGGGTTGTGGCATTGTTATCCAGATAAATATTTTGTTGATGCAGCATAAATCAAAACTTAGTTTTGTAAAAGTACAATTTTCAATGTAAAAACAAATGTGTATATGGATGTGTGTTTAACCGCAAAGTATTTTGTCTCACGCAGATTTTACAGATTAAGCAGATAAATATAATGATGAGAAAAAATCTGCAAGTTCTACGTGAAACTAGCTATTCACAAAACTTTGCGAAACGTTTTTAACATCTCTCTATAAATAAAATTCTTTGTGCTTTTTGCGGTTAAAAAAACAGTACGAAATTGTAATTATTCTAAATAAGAGTAATGTTTGAATTTTATAATTATTTACGACTTAAGATTGTTAAATTTGTTAGAATACCAAAGTGATTTTGCTAATTTAAAAGATAGATGGAATGGCTTCTAAGAAAACAAATTTAAATAAAGTGACGGAGAACGATTCGAATTCCCGACGTGACTTTATAAAAAAATCAGGACTTTTTACCGCTCTCGCCTTGACACCGCCTTCATTGGTAATGGCTTCCGAGAATAAATGGGATGAAAAAATTGCTGAATATTTAGAGACAGTGCCGCTTTCTATTGAAGTAAATGGCAAAAAACACAATCTAAACATTGAGCCGCGAACTACTTTACTGGATCTGTTAAGAGAACAATTATTGCTTACCGGAACTAAAAAAGGCTGCGACCATGGTCAATGCGGGGCGTGTACGGTTCATGTAAACGGAACCCGTATACTATCCTGTTTATCGTTGGCATCCATGCAGCAAAATGCACAGGTAACTACAATCGAGGGACTTTCAAAAGGAAAAAAACTTCATCCAATGCAGGAAGCCTTTATTAAGCATGACGGCTTTCAGTGCGGTTACTGCACACCAGGGCAAATCATGTCTGGTATAGCCTGTATCAAAGAAGGCCACGCCAACAGCAGAGAAGAAATCAGTGAATATATGAGTGGTAACATCTGCAGATGCGGCGCTTATCACAATATTGTTGATGCTATAACTGAAGTGAAGGAAGGAGGGAAAGAACTATGAAAAATTTTCAGATAATTAAGGCATTGTCATCAAGATCTGCCGTTACCAATATCAGCAAAGAAAAAGAAGCGGTATTTATTGCCGGAGGAACTAATCTGGTTGATTTAATGAAAAAGAATGTGGTTGCACCGGACAAATTGATTGACATCAACGCATTAGATTTCAAAAAAATAGAATTCTTAAAAGGAAAAGTTTCGATAGGCGCTTTGGCAAAAAACAGTCAGGTAGCCGAAGACGCATCCATTAAAGAAAAACACCCGCTGCTGGCTTTGGCTTTAGCGGCCGGAGCATCTCAGCAAATACGACACATGGCGACCGTAGGAGGCAATATGCTTCAAAAAACCCGCTGTTCGTATTTTTACAATACCGATATGCCATGTAACAAGCGAGTTCCAAAAAGCGGTTGCGGGGCTATTGGCGGTTCAAACAGAATGTCGGCTATTTTTGGTGCTTCAGACAGCTGTATTGCAGTGCATCCAAGTGATATGTGTGTGGCTTTGGCTGCATTAGATGCACAAGTTTTAGTAGAAGGCCCAAAAGGGAAAAGACAAATAAAATTTACCGATTTTCATCGTCTTCCTGGAAATACACCAGAAAAAGACAATACCCTGGAGCCTAAGGAACTAATTACTTCAATTGAAATTCCGGATAATAATTTCACTAAAAACGTACATTATCTAAAAGTTCGCGACAGAACGAGTTATGCTTTTGCATTGGTTTCAGTTGCTGTGGCCTTAGATTTAAAAAATAATGTTATAAATGATGTTAGGCTGGCAATGGGTGGTGTGGCACATAAACCATGGAGATTAAAAGAGGCAGAGGAATTTTTGAAAGGAAAAACAATTTCGGAAGAAACATTCAGACAGGCCGCAAGTTTATCGATGAGAGACGCAAGAGGATACGGTGAAAATGATTTTAAATTGACACTTGGAGCCAATGCCATAACAGAAGCACTTACTATAGCAGCATCAAAATAATTAGAATTATGAGCAAAACAAGTAATATTAATAGAGTTGACGGATTTGCTAAAGTAACAGGTTCAGCAACTTATTCGGCCGAATACAAAACACCTGGTGTTGTTTATGCCTGTTTGGTTGGAAGTACCATTGCAAAAGGAAGAATCAAAACCATTGATACTAAAAAAGCCGAATGGGCGCCGGGAGTGCTGGCGGTCATTACACACCTAAATGTGGATAAACCGGCTGGATATGAAAAAGCAAAAGACAAACATAACTTTGGCCAGCCGCTGCAGATCTTCAAAGACGATTCGGTTTTGTATTACGATCAGCCGATTGCTTTGGTTATTGCCGATACTTTTGAACGTATGCAGTATGCAGCGAGTTTAATTAAGGCTGATTATTTTAAAGAAGAACATTCGACTGAACTAAAAAAAGCGGCAGATAAAGAGAAAAAAGTAGAAACAGATAAAGGTAATGATTACCATCGCGGTGAACATGACGGTTATAAAAATGCAGAAGTAGTTTTAGAAGCCGAATATACGATTCCAACCGAAGTTCATAATCCGATGGAACTGGCGAATATCATTGCTAAATGGGACGGAAATAAGCCGATTTTATATACCAAAAGCCAAGGTGTTGAAGGAACCCGAAAGAGTGTTGCAGGCGTTTTTGGTGTTCCGGTTGAAGATGTTGAAGTGCATTCAGAATATTTAGGAGGTGCTTTCGGAATGGGGCTGCATACCTGGCCGTATGAAATTGCGGCATTAATTGGTTCTAAAAAATTAAATCGTCCGGTAAAATTAGTTTTGCACCGCGAGCAGATGTTTACCAATGTAGGTTTCAGACCTTACACGATTCAGAAAATGGGTCTTGGCGCAACGAAGGCAGGAAAACTAACTGGATTGACGCATGAAGCGGTCGCCATGACTTCAAGTTATGAGGATTTTATGGAAGGAACGGTAAACATGTCGCGATTTATTTACGATTGTGCCAATGTTTCGACACGTTACAGAATCGTACCGTTAGATACCTGCACGCCAATCTGGATGCGTGGCCCGGGAGAAGCTACGGGTTCTTTTGCATTAGAATCAGCGATGGATGAACTGGCGCATAAATTAAAGATGGATCCAATTGAATTTCGCAAACTGAATTATGCCGAGAAAGATCTGGAACAAAATAAACCCTGGAGCAGTAAATATCTTTTAGAATGCTACGAAGGCGGTATGGAACGCATTGGCTGGAAAAATCGTAAAAACGAACCAGGTTCTGTTAAGGAAGGAAACTGGCTTGTAGGTTACGGAATGGGAACGGGGACTTTTGGCTGTTATAGAAGCCCGACTTCTGTAAAAGCAAAATTTTTACCCGATGGGAATTTAGTGCTGCAATGCAGCGTAAATGATATGGGACCCGGAACAGCAACTATGATGACGGCAATTGGTGCCGAAATTACGGGACTTCCTGCCGAGAATGTGATCATAGAAATGGGAAAAAGCGGATTGCCAAAAGGCCCAACGCAGGGAGGATCGGCAACGACTTCGTCCGTTGGTTCTGCAGTTCATGATTCTTGTAATTTGCTAGTTAGTAAAGTATTGGAATTGGCAGCACAAAACTCTGTATTTAAAGGAATTGCTATTACAGATTTAACTTTTGAAAATGGTTTGATTTCTTCTAAAAAAGATAAAACAAAAACGGTTACTTTAACTTCTTTACTGAGCGCTAATAAATTAGACGGACTGGAAGTTGAAAATCTCTCAAAAGGAGCTGAAGAAGCTAAGAAATATTCGATTTATTCGTTTTCAGTTCACTTTGTAAAAGTATTAGTGAATCCGAATCTGGGTAAAATACGATTGGCGCATGTGGTTTCCTGTGCCGATATTGGAACGGTTATCAACCAGAAAACATCTGCCGGACAAATGTACGGAGGCGCAGTAGGAGGAATAGGAATGGGGCTGATGGAAACGCTCGAAATCGATCATCGTTTCGGACGTCCTATCAATAATAATTTTGCCGATTATCATGTTCCGGTAAATGCAGATATTGAAAAACAAGAGGTGTTTTTTGTGAATAAGAAAGACCCGATAAGCAATCCAATGGGAACGAAAGGTCTCGGTGAAACTGCTTTGGTTGGAATGGCGCCTGCAATCGCAAATGCCGTTTTTAACGCAACCGGAAAACGTGTACGGGATTTACCTATTACGTTGGATAAAATTATAGAGACAGTTAAGGTTTAGGCATAAAAACAATTACAATAATCCCTTTGAAAATAAGATCTTAAAGGGATTTTTTTGTGAAGTAACCTCATTTTTGTCATTTCGATCCCGAAGCCTCGGGATCGAAATGACAAGATTGCGTGATTAAGCTTTGAGATCTTGCGTAAATCTGTTCTTTGTGATTAAATAAAAAAAAAATCGCAAAGCTTAAAAAAACTTTGCGACTTTGAGCCTTCGCGGCATATATCATTAAAACTTATTTAACCGTAATTGGCAATTCAACGGTTGTTTTATCCCATCCAATAACCAGATTAGCTGTAGAACCCTGAGAAGTAAAAGCAATTGACAAAGCTTCGATTACTTCATTTACTGGTTTTACAGGAACTGAAACTCTCACAACATCTTTGCTTTCATCATAAGCATATCCGCCCCATAAATCCAATTCTTTATTAATAATGATGGTCCATTTGTCTTTTTGAGGAATAGCAAATAAACTGTACGTTCCTGCAGGAATGTTTTTTCCTCCAATTGTAACTGCTTTGTAAAATTTGATTTCCGTGTTTTCATTTGCACCTACTCTCCAAACTTCACCAAACTTTACAACATCACCAAAAATCGCACGCCCTTTTGCAGAAGGTCTTGCATAAGTAACTTTTACAACTGGATTAGGATTGTCAGTTTTTTTGAATTTAACAGCCTTGTTTGGAAAATAAGAAATATCAACCGGACTTGCATCAAGCGGTGCAAATTTCACCACATCTTGTGCCTGAACTGTAAACGCAGCAAATAAAGTAAGTGCCGCTAAACATAATTTTTTCATAGGATTACAATTTTTAGAATAACTACAAAGTAAGTTAATAATGAAGAAAAATCATATAAAAATAATTTGTTTTTTGTTAATGAATTGGTAATAGCTTACGTTTAGTTTTGTTCTTTTTTTATTTTGGCATACCAATTCTGCATGATGTAAAAAGCTTTCTTTTTTTCACCGTCATTTGAAATTAGACCTTTACGATTGTAACCATCCTGAATCCCTGGAAGTAATCGTTTTGGCGATCTGAAATCAACTAAAATCCAAGGGCTGGTTCCGCTCAAATGAGGAATCTTTTCGATCATTTTCAAATTCTGAATGTATAAATATTCCTGATATTCTTCGGTCCAGCGCTCGTTTTTTTCTCCGTGAAAACCAGCTTTTGCATCTCCTCCAAATTCAGAAACAAAAACAGGTTTGTTGTATGGTGTAGTCCAGAATGTTTTTTCAGCATTTTCTAAGTTACCGCCGTACCAGCCTAAATATTGGTTGAAAGCAATAATGTCAAGCGATTCCCCAATTTTATCATCAATTTTTCCATTATGCGTTAATAAAGCAGCACTGATTAATCTTGTATTATCTAATGATTTTGTATGAGTTACCAAATTTGTTATAAAAGTATTTCTGGCATCAGAAACCGGAGTTTCGTTGGCCATAGACCAGATTACAATACTGGCTCTGTTTTTATCTCTGGTGATTGCAGCCGTTAATTGATCCTGGGCATTCTGATATGTATTTTTGTTGGTGAATTCTACTGTCCAGTAAACCGGAATTTCCTCCCAGACCATTAATCCCATCTTATCAGCTTCTCTAACCATGTTTTCGTTATGCGGATAATGTGCCAGACGAACATAATTACAGCCTAATTCTTTTGCCCAGTTTAGTAAACGCAAAGCATCTTCTTCAGAATTAGCTCGTCCGCCTTTGGCATTTTCTTCATGAATGGAAATTCCTCTTAAAAAGACCGGTTTTCCGTTTAATAAGATTTTGTCTCCCTGCGTTTCAATTGTTCTGAACCCGATATTATCTTTTAATTTTTGTCCATTATAATCGATGAAAACATCGTATAATTTTGGATTTTCAGGTGACCAGTAGGAGATTTTTTTGGCTGGGATTTCAAAATTTAAAACTCCGTCAGCACCAATTTTTCCTTTGTAATTAATTTTTAATTCCGGAATGGAAACCGAAACCTGATTTTTTGCCGGATCTAAATTGTTGATTTTTATAAATCCAGAAATAACATTTGCATTTCCTTTTTTCAACTGAATAGTATAATCTTCCACAAAAGAAGCTTCTTCTTCAATTAAAGTAACATCGCGTGTAATACCGCCGTAATTCCACCAATCCGTATTAACGGTCGGCACATCTTCTTTATGACGGGTATTATCTACTTTAATAACCAAAAAGTTGTCTTTTGGTTTTATGAGTGCAGTAACTTCATAATTAAACGGAGTAAAACCTCCTTCGTGAGTGCCTAGTTTTTTTCCGTTTAAATACACATCGGCTCTGTAGTTGATGGCTCCCAAATACACAAAAAGACGTTTGTTAGCGGTCAGATTGTAATCGAAAGACTTTTTAAACCAGACATTTCCTTCGTAATATTTCAGTTCCGGAACTTGTGAATTCCAGTCACCCGGAATATTTATTGTGGGTGATTTATCAAAATCATATTCTACTAATTCCTGTTTGTTTGCCGCATGATAATTAGTAAAAAAAGCTCCTTTTGCCGGTTTTTCCTGTTTGTCGTATTGGTCAAGGTGAAAGCTGTAAAAACCAGTTTGGTAGGGATCAACAATGTAATTCCAAACACCGTTTAACGAAGTGGTATTTCGGTTTGGCACATTGGAGATTAAACCTTGAGATTGGCCAATATAGGCTGATGTCAGCAGTAAAAGGGTAATTAGTTTTTTCATTTGTAATATTTATTTTTTAATCATTTTTATACCTTTCGAAAAGGTATTTTCTTTTTTGAATTTGATAATATAAAGCCCCGATTTTAAAGACGATATATTAACATTTTCAGATAGGGTATCATGGGTAATAACTTGTTTGCCGCTGCTGTCGTAAATTCGTAATCCGTTATATTGATTTAAGATAACTTCCGACAGCTGTAATTTGTCTCCAACAGGATTTGGAAATTGTATAGATGCTTTTTCTTCTGCATGTTCTTTTGAAGATAAAGTGTTCAATTCTTCAATGCTAAAATCAGAAAAACGCATAGCTTCGTCTCTCATATTGGCAATATCGGCCAGACTGCGATAAATTCCCCATTTTGGTCGAATAAAGGAATTTGCTGCATATACAACACCGGCTGACGATGTGTAAGCAGGACGAATCGTTTGAATATTAGCATTGCTGTAATCCATTAACACCGTTCCGTCGCTTACTTTTTTAATCGTTATGGAATAAGTTCCCTGCAATCCAACCTTCACGGTTTCTACGGCTTCTACCCAAATTCCTTCAAACAAAGACATGTTTAGATTTTGATATTTTATAGTTGCGGCTGCAGCATCTTTATCATAAATTAATTCTAATCGCGTTCCTCCGTTGGATAATTTTCTCAGCGTTAAAGTAAAGAGAGGATCGTCATCATCGCCATCTACTGCTTTTACCTGATGAATGTGTGTAAAACTTGTCGTAGGTTTAAATCCCGCCGGCACTTTAAAACGCCATTTATATTGCACGGTTTCGCCAATTACTGCTTTTAAATTATCCGGAGAAGGGGCATACGATTTAATCTCAACACGCTGTCTGTCCGTTTTTCCCGCTACGGGTTCATTATCCGGAGGCGTATTACTCACATGAGAATAAAACTCAAAAACATTCTTGTTTAGTTCCGTATCAAAAACCTCGGCAATATGACGTCCAAAACCAGGATGAATTGCATCTGGAGCTTCAATCGCTCCGTTTGCTGTTCCAGGAGCTAATGCATTTGTAATGAGTTCATAAGTTCCTATTCCGTCAGGGCCGTCGGCATTTAAGGTTACTACTTGTGTATGGCCTGCAAAACTTGTCAATACTAAAACGATGATGCAAAAAAATCTATTTTTCATAAGTATTTAGTTTAATTGATTGTTTTAATTCATTCTCATTTTTGTCGAGCGGCGCGTGAGATACTTTGTTCCTCAGGATGACAAACCAGACTCAGTAATAGGATTGTAAAAAATCTGCTCAATCTGCATCCCGATAGCTATCGGGACTGCGTGAAACAAAATCTTTCTAGTCCTTTTAATCTGTGGCAAAAAACTTTGCGAACCTTGTGTAAACCTTAGCGAACTTTGCGGTTAAGCTAATTAACAGGAATCTTCAAGTATTCACCTTTAAAACTCTGGTTCAATGCCGTCATTTCAATTGGAGCGCCTGATCCATCCGGGATTACTTCGATAGCAGCTTTTCCGTTGGCCATTTTTATAGATTCACTTCCCGTTGGAGTTCCTTGGTTTTTTAAGGTTTTACCGCCTTTTAGGCATTGAAAATAAACACTTTCCTCATAATCCAGACAACGTAAATTGTTATTGTCAATAGCAATTGCTGTTACCAGATAATTGCCGTTTTTTAGTTTCTCGGCAGATAATTGTAAGGATGAGGCAGTATCATTTTTATTGAAACGATAATTGACTTTTAGGGTATCAGAAACGGTTTTGCCATCTTTATTTTTACCAATTGCCAAAAGCGTATTTTCGCCTTTTAAAAAATTAACATCCCAAGTTAATCCATTTGCAGGATAAAGCGAAAGATTTCTTTGTTTTTCGCCAAGAGATTTTCCGTTATGAAATAAAGTTACTTTCTCGCAATTGCTGAAAACGCTGATTGTTCTCGGGGTATTTTCAGGTCCTTGTCGTTCTGTCCAGGTATGCGATTCTATGTAGGCGAAAGGCTCTTTTGCCCAATAACTTTTAAAAACATAATATGCATCTTTTGGATTCCCGTTACGGTCTGTAAGTCCTTTTTGGTTCATATACGGAATATCGTCTTCCGGACGCAGCGGCGTTGCAAAATCCTTAAATGCCCATTGAACATTACCCACAAAGTCAGGATCATTCTCGGATATATGCAAATGCCAGTCAAATAAATCAACGATATAATTTTCGCTCCAGTCGCCAATTTGTGCAATGTTGGCCACTTTTGTCTGCACAATAGCTTCTTCCCAGCCTTCGGCTTTTATGACGTTTTCACCCGTTACCGGATTTTCGCTGTGGCGTCCCACATGACTGTCACCGCCATATTCGGCGTGGATGAAGTGTTTGTATTCTTTTTTGTAAACATTAATTGCTTTTTGGTAGCTTTTATAACTTCCGGAATACCAGCCAGACCAGATAGAAGGGGAGAACACATCTACAATATGCGAACCTTCGTAATACTTTCTAATGGCTGTTTTTCTGGTTGGATCTAATTTATGAGCAATGTCGTTTAACTCGGATAAAATGACATTTGTTTTTTCTGTATTATCGCCGTCAGGAAAATCAGGAAGCCAGTTCATTTCGTTTCCAAGAGACCAGATTATAATACTTGGATGATTATAGTTTTGATTGATGATTTCGGCCAGCATATTTTTGGTATTCGTTTTCCAAACCTCATTGCCAATACCGCCGCGACACCAAGGCAGTTCGTCCCAAACGAGTAAACCAAGTTCGTCGCAGGCTTTGTAGACTTCCGGATCTTGCGGATAATGTGCCAGACGAACAAAATTGGCACCCATATCTTTTATCGATTTCATATCGGCCCAATGCTGCTCGTTGGTCATCGCAGCGCCGACTCCGGCTTGTTCTTCATGACGATGTGTACCACGGATTAATAAACGTTTTCCATTCAAATAAAACGGACCGTGATCTTTAAACTCAAACCATCTGAAACCTACTTTTTCAGAAACGCTGTCTCTAATTTGATTTTTTTCTGATAAAACGGCCGTAAGACGATACAAATTCGGTTTTTCGGTATCCCAAAGCTCTGGGTTTTTGATGTTTTCGAATGTTATTGAAGCCGTTTTATCAGTAACAGGAATCGTTTTACTGGCAACTTTTTTCCCTTTTGGAGTTTTAAGGGTTACGGTTAACGATAGATCTTTGGAGTTTTCGGGATTTACAAAAGAAGAAACGATTTGTACCGAAGCTTTTTTAGCCGAAACTTCGGGAGTTGTAATCTTTAAATTTTCGATATGGTTTTTGTATTTCGATATCAGCCATACATCGCGCGTGATTCCTCCGTAAATAAAGAAATCACTTTTCTGCGACGGTATAATTTCGATGTCGTAACTATTATCAACGCGGACAAAAATATCGTTGTTTCCTTCTTTAATCAAGTTGGTAATGTCTATTGAAAAACCTATATAACCGCCAATATGACCTCCGGCTTCTTTACCGTTTACATATACTTTTGTGGTCACGTTTGAACCTTCAAAGTATAAAGAATAGACTTTGTTTTTGTCGATCTGCGAAATATTTAATTTCTTTTGATACCAGCTGGCATCGCGTCTGTAACCCGGATTTAAATCGGTTGCATCTTCGGCGTTCCAGGTATGCGGTAAGTTAAGTTTAGTCCAGTTGGTGTTTTTTTCTGCTTCGCTGAGGTTTGCGGTATGGTTTTCTAAGTACAGCCAATTGTCGTTAATATTCATCTTTGTCTGAGCAAAACTGCTGCTCAGACAAATCTGAAAAAAAACAAAAAGCGCAAAAATTGAAAAAGTTTTATTCGTTTTATTCATAGTTACAAAGGTTCATAGTTACAAAGGTTCAAAGGTTTTTCCGGCTCAAAGGTTCAAAGATTCAAAACCTTTGTTACTTTGAACCTTTGAGCCTTTGCACCTTTATTAAAGCTTCCAGAAAATAATAATCGGCGTAGATTATCGGTTCGTCAATTTCATCGTGTTTCGGCCAGTTTCCTGTGCTGTGATCGAATAAAAACGGAGCCTTAATTTTAGAATCTAAAATGTATTTGTCTGTTTGCACCGATGCCATCATTTTATCGGCGAAAGCCAGATAAGTTTGATTTTTAGTATAACCGTATAATTCATATAATGCCGATGCCATGACCATAGCAGCAGAAACATCTCGAGCCGAATTTGGAATACCAGGATCTTTAAAATCCCAATAAGGAATTCCGTCTTCAGGCAGATTTTTATTTGTCATAAAAAACTTTGCGGTGGCCTCGGCCTGCTTTTTATAAGCTTCGTCTTTGGTATAGCGATAAGCCATAGTAAAACCGTAAACAGCCCATCCCTGGCCGCGTGCCCAAACCGAATCATCATTATATCCCTGAAGTGTGGTTTTCTTTCTCACCGCACCGGTTTTCGGGTCATAATCGATAACATGATAACAGCTGTTGTCTTCTCTAAATTGATTTTTGAGTGTCGTATTGGCGTGTTTAATGGCTATGTCGCGGTATTTTGGATTTCCTGATATTTTAGAAGCTTCAAAAAGCAGTTCCAGATTCATCATATTATCGATGATGACCGGATAATCCCAAATTTCTTTGTTGAAGTCCCATGAACGTATAGAACCCACTTTTGGATTGAATCTTGTGCATAAAGTTTCGGCGCCTTTAATAATTACGGCTTCGTATTCTTTCTTGTTTTCCACTTTTAGGGCTTCTCCAAAACTGCAAAACACTTTAAAACCTACGTCATGCGAATTACTGTTGACACTTTCTTTTTTGCTGAAAGGCGTCCATTTTTGAGCTTGTTCTTTATATTTTGAGTCGCCTGTTAACCGGTACAACTGCCAGAGGTTGCCGGCAAAAAAACCGCTTGTCCAGTCTCTAGACGGTACTTTGCGAATCTCATTGGTTTTGATATTCATACTTCGGGGCATAGACATCGAATCAACCGGATAATCGAGTAACATTTTGTAACGCGTTTCCAGAAGACTGTTTGCCGCTGTTGTGTTTTTTGTTTGGGTATTAATCCCGGACCTGCATGCTGTTGCCAGCGATGCAAACCCAAGAATTAAACAAATGAAACTAACTTTATTCATGTGCAGGTATTATGTTTTTAATGGAATATGATATCGTCACTTTTCAATTTAATGCTGAATCATGGCGATCTCTTACTAATTAATGTAACCTGTTGTGTACTTTAACAGATAGAGACATAGTTTAAAAGCTATGTTTCTATGTGGTAAATGTATTTATAGTCAACGGATTAATTAATTTTAATGTTTAATAACCGGGATTGTTTGGTTTTAAATTTGGGTTAATGGCCAGTTCTGTTCCCGGCAGCGGCCATAAGTAATCTCTGTTTGGATCAAAATTGGCATGGGGTTCAAGACCTGCAGGGCCAAATACTTCCGGACCATTTTTAAGTCTTTTGATGTCGTACCATCGTACATATTCAAAAGCCAGTTCTAATCTTCTTTCATCAATTACCATTTTTCTAAAATCAGCCTGAGATAAACCCGGTGTTACATTTGCCGGAAACGAAACCAGTTTTCCTGCTTTATTTCTTGCTCTTGCGCGCACTCGGTTTACATATCCGTCAGCTTCTGTAGTTCCCGGCGTAATTTCGTTTAAAGCCTCGGCGGCCGTCAGCAGTACTTCTGCAAAACGCATTGTGATGTAATTGTGCTGCGAGGTTCTTCCGTTGGCACCGGCTTTTCCCGGAAAACGGAAATACTTAGCAATATGCGGACGAGGTGCTTTTTCGTTATCGCTTGAAGGATAAACCTGCAAAGCGCCACCAGGGCCTGTTTTTTTTCTGATAATAGTATCAAAACTCACAGCTCTTCTGTAATCTCTCTGATCCCAGGTTTGGAATACTTTGAGCGATGGAACGGCCACAGAAAACCCTTGTCCGTAGCTGTAACTGTCATCTTTTAAGGAACCGGTAAAAAATGCGGTATAATCCTGTCCATAATTTCCGGAAGTCAGGTTGTTGAAATCAATTGTAAATAATGGTTCTTTTAAGGAAGCTGTTTTTGTCGCATTAAATAAATCCTGAAAATCAGCATCAAGACCTAAACCAAACTTCGCTTCGTTAGTAATTACAAATTTGGCTTCGTCATAAGCTTTTTGGTAATTTCCTAAAGTCAGGTAAACTGAAGCTAAATAACCTGCCGCAGTACCTTTTCCCGGAACAGCTTTTACTTTTGGTTTGTCTTCCAGCCATTGTTTGGCAAATTCTAAATCGGCTATAATTTTTGGGTAAACATCTGCTTCTTTTGTTCTGCTTAAAGAGTTGATCTGAGCCACATCATTTACTACAAAATCAATGTAGGGAATGTCTCCAAAAAGGCGCACTAAATGGTAATAGGTAAAAGCTCTTGCAAAATAAGCCTGAGCCACAATTGCGTTTACTTTGGCAGGATCTCCGGGTGTTTTTTTAGCGCCTTCAATTGCCTGGTTTGCGGCTGTAATAATAACATACGACTGCGGCCAAAAATTCGCTACAAGAGCGTTGGTGTCGTTCATGCTCATATCATTTACATCGATTCGCGCCGCCTGAGTGGTTCTGTCGCCAATATCGGCCATATCGTCGCGAAGCATCAGGGCGATCGTAAATTCTCTTCCCCAATAATTATTATGTGCAATATTTGCAAAAGCTCCGTTTACTGCTGCCTGCAGATCATCTGTATTATTAAAAAAGTTCTCTGGGCGAATGATACCTACCGGTTTTTCTTCCAGATCAGAACATCCAAAAAAAGCGAGTGTTCCGAAGAATAGGAAAGCTATATATTTTTTCATAGTATTTTTATTAGACTAAAATTTTACATTAAGACCCATTGTAAACGTTCTCACGTTTGGATAACCGCCATAATCTAATCCTAAATTGGTGTTGCTTCTTGAATTATTATCGTTTAAGTAGCTAGTTTCAGGATCAGTTCCGGGATAGTTGGTAATGGTCCAGAGGTTTTGTGCACTAATGTAAAAGCGAACCTTGTTTAGTCCCATTTTTGAAACAATATTATCGCTTAAACTATAACCTAATGAAATGTTTTTTAAACGAATGTAGCTTCCGTCATATACAAATCTTGATGTAATTCTCTTGGTTCTTGCCGCATTAACAGGCACATTCGTATCTGTATTGGTTGGTGTCCATGAATTTAAAACTTCTGTTGTAGCGTTATTATTTCCTGATGCCAATTCCATTAAAGTATAGTTTAAGATTTGGCCTCCTTCTGATCCCTGAAAGAAAATGTTTAAATCCAGATTTTTATAGGTAAAATCGTTATTGAACCCGAAGATGAAATCTGGATTTGGATTTCCGATGATGGTTTTATCATTAGAATCCAGTTTTCCGTCACCGTTAAAATCTTTAAATTTTTCACCTCCGGCAACAGTTTCAAAGTTCCCCGGTAAAACGGCTTCTCCCTGCTGAATTACTCCATCATAAATAAACCCAAAGAAAGAACCAACCGGCTGTCCAACTCTTAAAATCTGAGATTCTGTTGCCAAAAAGTGGCCCGGAGCAGAGTTGATTAAAAGATCTTTGTTATCTGCTAATTTTAATACTTTGTTTTTGTTTGATGAAATATTAAAGTTTGTAGACCATGTAAAATCAGCACCGATAAAGTTTTTAGTATTAATACCCAGTTCCCATCCTTTGTTTTCTAATTCCCCAACGTTTTGAAGCTGAGAAGCAATTCCGGAAACTCCCGGAAGCGGTCTGTTAAACAATAAATCTTTCGTGATTGTTTTATAATAATCGGCTGTAATGCTGATTCGGTTATCAAATAAACCTAAATCTATCCCGTAATCCTGCTGATATGAAGTTTCCCATTTTAAATTCGGGTTATCTAATGAAGTCAGCTGTACGGCATTTACAATTACGTCACCGCTTACATAATAAATTTCAGAGAAACGGGAAAGAGTAGAGTAAGCACCAATAGACGGGTTACCAGTTGCACCATAACTTGCTCTCAATTTAAGATTTGAAACCGTTTTACTGTCTTTTAAGAAATTTTCTTTACCAATATTCCATCCAATTGCTCCCGAAGGGAAAGTTCCGTATTTGTAGTTTTTACTAAAGCTGGAAGAACCGTCTCGTCTGGCCGTAAAGGTTAGTAAATACTTATCATCATAATCAAAGTTCAACCTTCCGAAAGCCGAAATTAATTCTGTTTCAGATAATCCCGAATCCGGTTTTAAGAACACGGTTCCGGCTCCTAAATTTCGGTAAGAATTGGTATTTGTTAAAAATCCTCTCGAAGCGGCATACGAATTTTCGTTTTTGTTTTTTTGGTACGAGTAACCACCCAGAACCGTTAAAACTCCTCGGTCGATAATTTCACGTTTAAAAGTCAAATAATTCTCTGTAAGGAAAGAAGAAAATCTGGTATTGTTCACAGAAGCTTCTCCTTTGATATTTTTTCCTGCAATTAAAGTTGAAGGAATAAATCTTCCGGTCTGCGAATTAGTATCAGTTAAACCTAAAGTAGTTTTAAAATTAAGGTCTTTTGTAATTTGATAGGAGGCAAAGAAGTTATTTCTGTTTACGATAGAAACGGTTTCCAGAATGTTTTCCATAGCTGTAGCATACGGGTTGTCGATATCATCACCAATTGGAGCTGTGGTAGTAAAACTTCCATCAGCATTATAAATTCCTTTGTCCGGCATGAATCTGTAAGCAGAAGCAATTACACCCGCAGCACCCGTACCGCCGGCTCCTGTCTGGCTCACAATTCCGTCTTTGTTTTGTTTGCTTGTAAACGTGTTTAAACCTACTTTAAATTTAGGAGATAAGTCGGCTTCAAGATTACCTACAATTGTATATCTGTCAATTCCGGAATTAATTACAACTCCATTTTGATTGAAATAGGTTCCGGAAACATAATACCTCACATTTTCAGAACCGCCCGAAAAGGACAACTGTGTATTCGAGATCATTCCATCGCGGTAAATAACATCCTGCCAGTCTGTATTTGCAGGCCCCTGCGTATGTGTCGTAAAACTTTTTCTATACGCCGCAAACTGATCTGCATTAAGTAAATGCAGTTTATTGTTTACGGACTGCACCGAAGTAGAATTGCTGAATTCAATTACCGGTTTTCCTGGTTTTCCTTTTTTAGTGGTAACCATAATAACTCCGTTTGAACCTCTGGATCCGTAAATTGCCGTTGCCGAGGCATCTTTTAAAACCTCGATAGAAGCAATGTCCTGAGGTGCCGGCATCGAAACGCCTGCAAAACCATCTACTACTACAAGGGCATCACCGCTTGCATTAATCGAAGTACCGCCGCGGACTCTGATTTTAACAGGAGCACCAGGCTCACCACCGTTATTAGATTGTACCGAAACTCCGGCTGCACGTCCCTGCAAAGCTTGTTCTGCACTTAAAACAGGATAAGCAGTAAGTTCTTTGGCAGTTACAGAAGATACAGAACCGGTAATATCACTCTTTTTACGGGTTCCGTAACCTACTACAATTACTTCATCAAGATTTTTCGTATCTGGTTTTAAACTTACATTTATGACAGTTTTATTTCCTACCGGAATTTCAACTGTTTGATAACCTACAAAATTGAAAACTAAAACAGGATTTTTCTCTGAAATGATAACAGTGTAATTTCCATCCATATCTGCAGAAGCTCCAACAGAGGAGTTTTTAATATAGACATTTGCACCAGGAAGGCCCAGTAAATCTTCGCTTGAAGTTACCTTTCCGGTAACTTTTCGTTCCTGTGCATTCATCACGATATTTACCAGTAAAAAAGCTACCAGTAAAAACCATTTAAACGATTTGATTTTTTGGTTTGTCAACATTCATTTTTTGGTTTTAAGGTTAATGTTAGATAAAGTAGAAAAGCAATAAGCTCATTCCGATT
Source organism: Flavobacterium johnsoniae (assembly GCF_001879205.1). Taxonomy (GTDB): domain Bacteria; phylum Bacteroidota; class Bacteroidia; order Flavobacteriales; family Flavobacteriaceae; genus Flavobacterium; species Flavobacterium johnsoniae_A. Next base: position 322,284 of record NZ_MLFK01000010.1, on the reverse strand, counting down.
ATAATAATCACAAATAGAATTTGCAGTACTAACAGGTTTGCTTTTTTGATTTTCATATCGCAAATGTATAGGCCGAAAACGATATAGAAATACAAAAAAGGGTATCTAAAAATACAGATACCCTTTTTTAAGTCCCTAAAACACTAGGTTTTTATATTACAACAGAAGATTTGTAAAATTTATCTGAATATTGAGATGGAGTCTCTCCATATTTTTTTTGAAAGCATTTGCTAAAGTATTTCGGATTGTTGAATCCTACTTTATAGCTGATTTCTGAAACGTTTAATTTGTTTTGTTCCAATAATTGAGCGGCACGTTTTAACCTGATTTCATGAATGAATTCGTTGGGCGTAAAATTTGTCCAGGCTTTTACTTTTAAAAACAGCATCGTACGGCTGACACCCAGTTCTGAACAGAAAAACGGAATATCGAATTGTTCGTTCGAAATATTTTCCTCTACAATTTTAAATGCTTTTTTCAATAGTTCTTCATCCAGAGACGAAACCGTGATTTCTGACGGAATAAAGCTGTCTTCGCTTGAAAACTTAATTCTCAATCGTTCGGTTGAATTTAAAAGGTTTTTAACGCGGAGTTTAAATTCCATTAAATTAAAAGGTTTGCTGATGTAGTCATCGGCGCCGCTTTCCAGTCCCTCAAATTTATAAACCAATGATGATCTCGACGTCAGTAAAATAACCGGAATATGGCTGGTTTTGATATTTTCCTTAATTTTAGAACAAAGCTCGGTTCCTACCATTTCGGGCATAATAACATCGCTTATTATCAAATTTGGGGCATATTTCAAGGCTTTTTCAAAAGCAATTTTTCCGTTTTCCGCCTCAATGATATTGTAGTCTTTTTTGAGCAGGTTTTTCATGAATTTTCTCAAAATCTTATGATCTTCAACAATCAGGATAGTCTGCTTTTCATCGTTTACAATCAAGTCGTCAATGTCTTCGTTTTCTATGATTTCTGCAGGTTCCAGCTGGGCCGCATACTGCGCGATATCATCACTGATTTTAAAATCGGGAATAATTTCGTTGTCTAAGAGATGTTCACGCCCAAGCGGAAGCGTTACTTTAAAAATAACACCGCCCGTAGTTTTATTGGTAACTTCTATGCTTCCTTTATGAAGTTTTACAATGTTCTTTACAATCGAAAGTCCGATTCCAGTTCCTTTATTGTAGTTTTTCTGAACCTGATTGTGCATCGGAATTTCAAAAAACAAATCAAAAATTTTATCGATATGTTCTTCTGAAATACCAACTCCTGAATCTTCAACAGCAATAAAAAGGTTTTCCTGATCGTGGTTGATTTTAATATTAATAGAACCGCCTTTTGGCGTATATCTAAAGGCATTTGAGATCAGATTATAAAATACCCGTTCGAGTTTGTAACGGTCAAAATAAACCGGAATTTCCTCATCAGAAGATTCAAAAGTATACTCATAACCGCCGTCCTTGGCATATTCTATAAAAGATAAAAAGATTTCCTTGGTGAATTTCACAATATTTCCGCTGGCAGATTCCAGCGTGGCCTGATCATTTTCGAGTTTTCTAAAATCCATTAAACGGTTAATTAAACTCAAAAGATGATTAGCACTTCCTTCAATTACCAGGAGCTTTTTGTACATTTCGTTGGTTCCGTTATAATCGGCCAGGATTTGCTGCAACGGCCCTAAAATAAGGGTTAACGGCGTTCTGAATTCATGAGAAATATTGGTAAAGAAATCCAGTTTTGCCCGGTTATTTTCTTCAATACGTTTGGTTTCCAGATATTCCAGTTCTAATTTTTGTTTTAGTCTGGCTTTCGATTTCATGATCCAGATCAAGCCGTATAATCCAAGGCCGATTATAATTCCGTACAGCAAAAATGCCCAGATACTGCGCCACGGAGCCGGGTTTACAATAACGGTAAGCCTTGTAGGGTTTTTGTTCCAGACCCCGTCGTTATTAGCGCCTCGGACTTCAAAAGTATAAGTTCCGGGATTCTGAATGGCAAAATTAGCTTCGCTGTTTTTAGTTGTTGTCCAGTTATTCTCCAATCCGGTTAAACGATAACTGTATTGATTGTTTTTGGATCGAATGTAATTTGGAATCGCAAAATTTATAGAGAAATTGGCTTTGTCATAATCTAGTGTTATGGTTTGCGTAAACCCAATGCTTTTCTCTAAAATTTCGTCTTTATCACCGGCATGTATGGTTTCATTTTTAATTTTCAAATCGGTAATTAAAACCTGTGGCGCATATTGATTTAAGGATATTTTTGCAGCATCAAAATAAGTGGCACCGGATGGACTTCCGAAATAAAATTTATTAGAATCTAGTTTTAAAGCCGAGTTATCATTGAATTCATTACTGGCCAATCCGTCTTTTTGATCGTAAATGACAACGTTTTTCTGGTTTGTATTGTATTTGATAATTCCCTGATTGGTACTGATCCATAAGTTTTTATCATCATCTTCTAAAATAGAGTGGATAGAAGTAATAACGGTATTTCCGATTCTGAGATTAATTCGGTTGAATTTTTTCCCGTCAAAATAATGCAGTCCTTTCGCTTTTGTACCAACCCAGATTCTATTTTGAGAATCCTGAAATAGGGTTAAAATATCATCACCCGATAAAGCCGCATGATCGTAAAAGAAATGCTGGATTGCATATTGCTGCGGATTGAAATTGCGCAGCGGAATACGATTTAAACCATTCTGCGTTCCGACCCACAGTGAATTTTGCTTATCGACCAAAATGGTCCTAACAATATTATTGGTCAGGAAAACCGGTTTTGTATTGTCATTTCCAATAACTTGAAAAGTTTTATTTGCTGTATTATAACGTATTAAGCCTTTTCCAAAAGTTCCTATCCATAAAACAGCCCCTTCGGTTTTAAGAGCATAAACACCGCTTTCTTTTAATGAAGCAAGTAAATCGGGAGCTATTCGATTGTCTTCAATTCTTTTTGAAATGGTGTTATAAGCAGATAATCCTTTAGAAAAAGTTCCTATCCATAAAATATGGTCGTCAGAAAGACACATTGATTTAATGTCATTTTTATTTGTTTGACCTGTTTTGCTGTTAATATAGCTGGTGACCTCAGTTTTTTTATTGTAAATGGTGATGCCGCCGCCTTCGGTTCCAAAATAGATATTATTATTTTTATCCGCAATAATCGAACTCACCACATCAAAACTCATCGGAATTTTTTTTGAATTCTGATTGTAATTGGAGAAATTAACATTTGAGACATCCCAAAGATTCACGCCTTTATAATAACAGCCAATCCAGATCGAACCTTTTTTGTCCATAAAAACCGATTTTACTTTGTCGATTCCGTTACTGTTATTGCTGTTGTTTATTTTCTGCAGACTTTTATCTAATCCTAAAATATAGATTCCGTCATAAGTTCCAATCCATAAAGAACCCTGATTATCCATTACCAAAGACCGGATATCTGGATTGATTTCGCTGTATTTTGAAGCATCTAAAAAAGAAACAAATGCCTTTTGTTTTTGATCGAATTTCAGAAGGCCTTTATTTTTTGTTCCAACCCATAAATTCCCGTTTTTATCTTCAATAACCGATTGTACATTTAATAAATCTGCTGTATTCAGCGGATAATTTTTAAAAGAGAATTTACCGCCTTTTCTACTCGTCAACAAGCATAAACCCTTTGTGGTTCCAATCCAGATTTCGCCTTTTTTGGTCTTTAAGATGCTCAAGATATTATTGCTCGGCAGGGTGGAAGCATCTGTCTCAGAATGAAAAACCGACGTAAAATTCCCTGTTTTTTTATTGAGGATCGTTAATCCTTTTGAAGTTCCAAACCACATTTCACCTCCAATTTCTTTAATGCTCCATACTGCATTATTGCTTATGGTATGATTGGCTTTGGTATGAAGATATCTGGTGAATTTATTCGAAACAGGATCGTAGCAGTTGAGTCCGTTGTAAGTTCCCACCCAGATTTTTCCTAAATTGTCTTCATCAATAGCCAGAATATCATTGTTGCTGATAGAAAATTTATCATTGACATCGTTTCTAAAAACAGTAAATCGGCTGCCGTCATATTTATTAAGTCCGTCGCGCGTACCAAACCACATCTGCCCAAATTTATCCTGATGTATAGCAATGACAGAACTCTGTGAAAGCCCATCGGTGGTTGAAAAATTTTTAAGACGGTATTTATTTTGGGAAAACAAATTTCCGGAAATAAATAAAATTACAAGAAAAGCTACTTTATATTTCATAGCGTTTATTTTTTAGTTGCAAAGTGACAAAGGTTCAAAGGCACAAAGTTTTTATTCTCGGGGTCTTTGAGAGATTAATGAATGCTGCTTATTTTTTTTAACACATTGGAAGATAGGTTTTTTATTTTTTAGAAGAAGATCAAAAAAAAACTAGTTTTCACACATTGCTTTACGCAAAATCTATGATTGTTAATGCAAGTGCAACGTCTTTTTTACATCCTAAAAAGCTATGTTTCTATGTGTTTAAATTATTTTTTTAAGCGTTTACTTAGTTGAAAATCGTACAAAGAAGGAATTTTTTCCATGGATGTATTTAAAAATTCAATATAAGCATCGGGCTCGTATTTTATTTCAAATTTGGTATTGCCGTGTACGCCGATGATTCTGGCGAAAGGGCCGTCTTTCATTCCGTATAATAAAACAGGTTTTGTCTGATCCGGATTTAAAACCTGAACGTTTAAATTCCAAAATGTACTGAAAGGCCCATGTGAAGGTTTCCAGTACTCAGCGCCGCCGCCGCCGAATAAATAGTAACTCTTGTTTTTATCAGCCGTGATGTGAACCGTAATATTATCAAACAAATTTTGATGATTTGCTCCAGAATGCTGATCTAAAAGCGGATCAGCAAATAACTCGCAATTTTGATATACGTTTTTAGTCGCAAATGTGTTGAAACTTAATGGGTGAACCGTTTTATTGTAAATTTTTAGATTCTTAACTAAAACATTATGCACACCGCCTAAAGTTACGGTATAATGAGATAAATGCGGGCCGTCGGTAATGATATCCTGAACTGTAACATTTGAGATTTCTTCGGCCAGAATACCGCTGTCTGCATTGGTGATTTTGACATCTTTTACCCAGCTGTTAAAAAGTCGGGTTAAGAAAATGGCATTATTTCCCGGTTCCACATGGTGTGCCACTCTAGGAATGTCCGGAAATGTAAAACGCAGCTGTTCGATTCCTACCTCGTTTAAATGTTTCCATTCTGCCAATTGTGCCTGATAACTTGGTTTTACCGAAATAGTCAAAGGCGTTTTAATAGTGATTTTAGAACCGGAAATTTTAACGATTTCAATCTGCTGCCTGACGATAGGAAGTTTGGGAAACTGCCAGTGATGTGAACCTGGTTTTACTTTTGCACCTTGATACAAATCTTTAATGATTTCGCCATTTTCACCGTCTTTATTAAATAATTGCAATTCTACAATGTCTCCGGATTTTAAGTTTTTCACCTCAGAAACATTGATTGTAAATTCGCCCATTTTCCCCGAACTGACTTTTGCGAGCACATTTGGTTCCGGTTCGTATTTATCTAAATAGGATTTTACACGTTCACCCGGAATTTGTGTCCAGATAAAACCGCCTGACCATGCATATTGAGAAAAAGGAAGATCAACATTGTTTTCAGTTTCGCGTTGTCTTTTATCAAAAGTCGTAAGGTATTCGCGAAGTTCTGCCAGAGATTCAGGGTCTTTAAGATACATCATGGGTCTTGGGCAGTAAATTTCGGTTCCGTTCTCGCCTGAACCTGCGCCGCGAAGTACAAAATTACTTCTTTCTATGTAGAGAATATCACTCAGAATAATTCTTCCGGCCGGTAATTGAAAAATTACATTTCCATTTATTGCACTGGCTGCTTTTAAAGCTTTTAGTAAAGCTTTTGAATCATCTAATTGGTCATTTGCTTTTACGCCAAAATCAATAGCATTAATTATTTTTCCGCTGCTCTCAGGAATTTGGCTTTCGCCGAAATGATATCCGGCAAAACTAAAATCAGGAAGGTAGTTTGTTTTTTGAGAAAGGATTTTAGGGATTTCCTGCGCCATTGTAATATTTACAACGAGGCTGCAAAAGATAGTTATGGCTGGACGAATCATGGTTTTTGTGGTTTTGTGGTTACTTAGTTTTTTTTGATTTTGCCGCTAAGGCACTAAGGCTCAAAGTTTTTTTGTTTTATTTTGCAGAGCCTTTATAAGAACTTTGTCAAAGTTTTAAACTTTGACAAAGTTGATTCGTAATAAAAAGACTGAGTGCCTTCGCGCCAAACCTTTTATAAAGATCGTTTAATCCCCAATTCAAGTCCGCGTAGTTCTGCCAAACCTCTTAAGCGGCCAATTGCAGAATATCCCGGATTTGTTTTTTTCTTTAAATCATCCAGCATTTGGTGCCCGTGATCCGGACGCATTGGCAATTTGCTGTTGTTTCTTTTTTCCACTTCCAAAATCGCTTTTACGACTTCGTACATATCAACATCACCTTCAAGATGGTTCGCTTCGTAGAAACTTCCTTCTTCGTCTCTCTGTGTGCTTCTTAAGTGAATAAAATTCATTTTATCGCCGTGACGCCTTACAATTCCCGGTAAATCATTATCGGCTCTAACGCCGTAAGAACCTGTACACATTGTAAATCCGTTTGATTTAGAAGGCGCGGCATTCATTAATTCTATTAAATCTTCTTCGGTGCTGACTACTCTTGGCAAGCCTAAAATAGGGTAGGGCGGGTCGTCTGGGTGTATGGCCATTAAAACGCCCTTACTTTCGGCAACCGGAATAATTTCTTTTAGAAAGAAGAAAAGATTGTCTTTTAAAGCCTGTCTGTCAATATGATTGTAAGCACTTAAAGTAATCAGAAAATCTTCAACCGTGTATGCTTCTTCGGCACCCGGAAGTCCAGCCAGAATATTGCGCTGTAATTTTACTTTCTCTTCATCTGTCATGGCTTCAAAATAGCTTTTGGCTTTTTGAATCTGAGTTTCAGAATATTCTTTTTCTGCTCCCGGTCTTTTTAAAATAAACAATTCAAAAGCAGCAAAAGCATTAATGTCGAAACGAAGCGCTTTCGATCCGTCTTCAACTGTATAGGATAAATCAGTTCTGGACCAGTCTAAAACAGGCATGAAGTTGTAGCATACGCATTTGATACCGCATAAAGCCAGATTGCGAATGCTTTCTTTGTAATTTTCAATGTATTGAAGATAATTTCCAGTTTGCTTTTTAATGTCTTCGTGTACCGGAATACTTTCTACAACCGACCAGGTTAAACCCGAAGCTCCTTTTTTAGGATCGCCGTCTTCGTGTTCAATTTCAACTTTTCGCTTAATAATTTCATCAATGCTCCACACTTCACCATTTGGAATATGGTGTAAAGCTGTTACAATTCCGGTTGCTCCGGTTTGTGCTATATCTTGTAAAGAAACAGGATCATTTGGTCCGAACCATCTTAATGTTTGTTCCATTTTGTATTATGTTGTTTTTTGAGTTAGTTTTTTTAAATACTCGTTGCAGCAAATCCACCGTCAACTTTTAGAATTGTTCCCGTTACGAATTTTGACATATCGCTGCATAAAAATAAAAGTGCACCGTCAATATCTTCCGGAGTTCCAAATCTTCCCATTGGCGTGTGATCAATGATTTTTTCACCTCTAGGAGTTAATTTCCCTTCCGGAGTCAGTAATAAAGCACGGTTTTGTTCTCCAATAAAAAATCCCGGCGAAATAGCATTTACACGAATTCCTTCGCCGTATTTTTGAGCTAATTCAACCGCCATCCACTGCGTGAAATTATCGATTGCCGCTTTTGAAGCCGAATAACCTAAGACTCTGGTTAATGGTCTTTGTGCCGATGCCGATGAAATATTAATAATATTTCCCGATTTCTGTTTAGCAAAAAGTTCCGAAAAAACCTGAGTTGGCAGCATGGTTCCAATGATATTCAAATCAACCACTTTTTGCAAATCATCGGTTTTCATATCATAAACTGCCTGATCCGGCTGAATTGTTGCACCCGGCATATTTCCTCCGGCGGCATTAATTAAAATGTCCAGACGTCCGTATTTTTTAACGATAAAATCTTTTGCTTTTTCTAATTCTTCTTTATTTAAAACATTTGCCTGAATCGCAAATGCCTGTCCGCCATTTGTTTCTATTTGCTGTACAGTTTTTTCGGCTTTTTCAATGGATTGAGAGACAATCCCAACAATTACGCCTTGTTTGGCCAAAACATTTGCAAAGTTGCTTCCTAATACGCCGGCACCGCCTGTTATAAGTGCAATTTTTCCTTTTAGATTAAATATTGAATCCATTTAGTTGTATTTAAATTTTTTAATACTTTAAATTCCAAATTCCAAAAAAAATGAAAAGTAAAGTATGTTGTATCGGTTTTGTTTTAATGCTTAATTTTTTCTAAACACTTAGAAACATAGTTACAAAACTTGTTAAAGGCGTTTCACTTACATCAATAAACATAGTTTTTGCGTCTTAGCTATATGTGAAAAGTTGTTTTTTTGAGAATCTTTTGAACTCAAAAAAATCTATGTTTCTATGTGTTTAATTTTAATGTTTTAATTGGAATTTTTCTACTTTAGGAGATCCTCACTTTAAACACCAGTTTTTTCAAAAAGCCTTCGCCAATCATGGCGGCGTGAACATCTTCCGGAAATAAAATTGCAAATTGTTTTTCCTGAAGTTCAAAGAACATATCTGGTTTGTCATGAAAAAAGCGAACGTCTCTTTCGTCGCTGTATTCTCCATTTGGGTTTACACATTTTCTTCGTGGCTTCCAGGCATAAGTTTCCGGTCCTTGTATTAAAATCTGAATGTCAATGTTTTTATCATGACACTCAAAACCTTTTATACTTTCTTCTCTGGTATTTCCTTCGCCCTGAATAACAATTAATTTCAGGCCTTCGCTGATTTCAAAGGCGCCCTCTTCGAGATTAGCAATGTCGGTTTGACTAACATATTCAAACGCCTTTTGAAAATTAGGATGCAAAGCGTAATATTTTGCTGCATTTTGTAATGAATCTATAATCATTTTTATAGGAGGTTATTTTGGTTTTTTAAAATAAATAGTACAAAAAATGTTTGTTGTTTTTATATAATGTGTATTTTTACGTGTACGCACACGGTGTTTTACAAATGTATGTAAAATGTAATGTAAAACAACTTATTTTTGATAAAATAAATTAGTTTTACAGTTGGTCATTTATAATTTTAACTAAAAAAGAATCAATATCATAACAATTAAAAAGATTGCCGAGTTAGCCAATGTTTCGCCGGGAACTGTAGACAGGATTATTCATAATCGTGGTCAGGCCGCACAGGAAACTGTAGATAAAGTCAATTCTATAATTGAAGAGTTTGGGTATAAGCGAAATATTCTGGCTAGTAATCTGGCTTTGAATAAGAAGTTTCATTTTGCAGTTTTTCTTCCAAAATCTGAAAAACTGGAATATTGGAAAAGCCAGGTGGACGGAATCGAGAAAGCGGCCCAGGAGTTCAGCAAATTCGGGATTGTGCTGGATTATTTCTTTTATGATTATGATTTGGCCTCATTTAAAGATACGGTTAAAAAGGTAATGGATTTTGCCTGCGACGGATTGTTGTTTGCACCGATCTTTTATGAAGATTCAGTTCATTTTTTAAATGACTATAAAAAGAAGAATATCCCCGTTGTGATGATCGATTCAAATATTTCCAATGAAGACGATCATGCGTATGTAGGGCAGGATGCATTTCAGAGTGGTTATCTGGCCGGAAGACTTATTAGTTTTGCGGTAAAAAATGAAAGACACGTACTGATTTTTAAAATCACCAGAGAGATCGAAAGTACTTCTGTTTATTTACAGCGCATCGATGGATTTTATTCGTTTTTTAAAGACAATGAAGAACTTACGAATTTCAAATTTTCAGAAGTAACACTTAAAGATTCGGGAATAGAGCAGCTGAGTCTGGAAATGTTTTCAGGAATAAGCAGTGTTTTTGTACCCAATTCAAGGGCCTATATCGTTGCCAGGTTTTTAGAGCAGAACCATATAAAGGGTGTTCGTATTATTGGCTACGATTTGTTAAAGGAAAATATCGAATACCTGAACAAAGGCGTTATCGATTTTTTAATCAACCAAAGACCCGAAGATCAGGGGTATATGGGAATTAGTTATTTGTATAAAAAACTGGTTCTTAAGGAAGAGGCAGAACGCACGCATTATATACCGCTGGAAATTATTTTAAAAGAGAATTATTTTCCGGCTAAGAAGTAAAAAAAAGCAGCCCGCGGGTTTTACGGATGAAGCAGGTTTACACTGGTTTATTTTAAATTATCAGTATCAATCGGTACAATCCGTAAAACCCGCGGGTATGGCCCAACTATTTCTTAACCTTTACAATCAAAGGATTATTTACTTTTTCAGCGAAAGAACTCAAATAGGCTTCCCATTCAAGTTTAGTTTGAAACGGACTTCCTTTTTTCCATCCAAAACCAGCATAATAAATTGCTTTTCCGTTTTTAACCACAATATTTCCGTAAAGGTTACTCAAATCTTTTTCGTCTGTAATATGATTATCAAAACTGGTCAGCGTATTATTTGGAGCTACTAAACCAGTCCCAATTTCAGAATCTTCAAGTGGTTCCCAATAACTCAGCCAGCCTTTTTTCAGATCAGTTCCGGTGGTTCCTTTCTTGTCGTGAAGCGTTAGTCCGGCAGCAATAGATTTTGTTCCTGTAATATTGATTTCAAAACGAGAAAGCTGGCTTCCGTAATCTAAACTGATTAATTTCGATTCGGTTATTTTATTTCCTTTAGCATCCCAGTCGGCATACGTTAAAATAAAACTTGTTCTGATTGGTCCGGTTGTAATAGTTTTCCAGCTGATGAAATTCTTTGAGAAATAATATTTGCCCTCTATATTTACAGCAATGCCGCCCACGCCCCGGCTGTCGCCTACATGAAAATTATCCAGACCTTCGCCTGTATCTTTATGATATGTTCCGGTTCCGTTAGTCGCTTTTTCGTACCATTTATTGATGATAGGATAATCGACTCTTTTCAGCCAGGCATCGATACCGCTGGTTAAAGTGCCGCCCGGAATTTTGTCTTCAACCATTTTTTGAGCCACCGGGCCGTAGGTTCTAAAAGCCACTTTATTGTTTTCCCAGGCATAATCATCTGTGCGTTCGGGTACAAATCTCGAGTAGCAGTTTACAACTTTAGATACCGATGGATTGGTTCCAACGAAAACTTCAAAATCCTGTTTAGATGAAGCTTTTATTTTGGGCTGAAATAAAAGTACATCCATGATGCCGTCGCCGTCATTATCCACAGTTTGAGTTTCTAAAAATGAATTTGTACTGCTGTTTTTTACAGCGTAATTTTCAAGTTTTGCATTTGATGCTAATCCTAGAGATTCTTTAGTTAGTTCTACCGTTTCAAATTCCCTGTCAACTTTTAAATTATTGCTGATTGTGATGATTTTATTTTGAGACTGAACGGTAAAACTGCCCGCCAGAATGGCACTGAATAGAAAATATTTTTTCAAAATACGTATGTTTTAATTGTCGCTTTTTTATTTCCATAAAAATACAAATCTAAAAGTATGTACCTGTACATAAAAGGAGTAAATATGTACAAACAGCTGATAATAAAATTTATATGCTTGTTTTTTTTGAATTAATTACGATTCTTTTTTTACTTTTAATTCATCAATTTAAATAAAGTAACAAGATGAAAAAGAGATGTTTATCGATTATAATTGGCTTTTTGTTTTTTGTTGCTGGAAACGGACAGGAGATTAAAAATTCAGAGGAGTTAAAGGAAAAATTAAAAGTGATAAACAACGAGCTGGCAGCTTCTTTTTTAAATAAAGACAGCAGTGTTATCATAAAGTATTATGATGATAAGGAACCGGTCTGCATGCCGGAATATCATCGAGCATTATATAATAAAGAGGATATAAAATCTTATTACCAGCAATGGCTTTCGGGTTTTAAAATAAGCGCATATAAACGCGATATTTACGAAGTTCAGTTAATTGATAACTATGCTGTTGAAGTAGGTACTTTTAGCATTAATTCGATTAATGATAAAGGCTCATTATTGGTTTATGATGGAAAATATTTGAACGTCTGGAGAATTGAAAAAGGAGACAGACTCATTTTAGTATCTGAAATCTGGGGTGCGAATAAAGCGATAGAGGGTTCTAATTTTTCATTTATCAAAACAAAACCAGCCGAAACTCCAAAGCCTAAAATAAACAAAACTTTAGAGACCGAAGTCAATAAACGTAACGAGCGTATTGCCCAACTCGTAACGAATAGGGAAGGCGAAAAACATGCCTTGGATTTTTTCACACAAGATGCCATATACCTGACCTACGATACGCCAATGCTCATCGGAATGGAAAATATAAAACCCTATTTTGTTGAACACGAAAAACCAAATGGAGTATCTATAGATTCTATATCTATTAAAGCCAGCAGGATGATTCCGCTCAATAATTTTGTTATAGAATACGGTTATTATTATGTAGATGTTTCGTGGGACAATAAAAAAGGAAGGGCGATTGTGACAGGAAAAAGCACCAATCTTTGGAAAAGAGATGAAAATGGAATTCTGATGTTGTATCGTCAGATGGTTAATCATAATTAAATGACTGATATTCCAAAAAGTATAACGACATTTATATTGAGTTTAAAAACAACAACAACACTTCATGAAACAAAGCGCCGGAATATTACTGTATAAATTTGTAGATAAAACTGTATTTTTCTTTTTGGTTCATCCAGGCGGACCTTTTTGGAAGAACAAAGATTTAGAAAGCTGGTCGATTCCAAAAGGAGAATTTACAGATGAGGAAGATCCGCTTGATGCTGCGATCCGTGAGTTTAAGGAAGAAACTGGTTTTGAAGTCGATGGCGATTTTATTAAACTGGAGTATGTAAAACTGAAATCGGGTAAAATTGTTCATGCCTGGGCGGTTGATTTTGATTTGGATGAAACTTTACTGAAAAGCAATGATTTTGAAATGGAATGGCCTCCAAAATCAGGAAAATTACAAAGTTTCCCTGAAGTAGATAAGGGAGAATGGTTCCAGACCAACGACGCTTTAAAGAAAATAAATCCTGCACAAGCCGATTTTATTGTTCAAATGATTTCTAAAATTTCGGCTTCCCTTTAAAACGATGACTTCTTTATGAGATAATTTTTGTAATTTACATTCTTGTCATCTGATTCAGTTTATCAGATTAAATTAAAAATGTAAATAAAGAATATGGAATTGAAATGTATTATTTTCGACTGCGATGGAGTTTTAGTAGATACAGAAAAAATAGGTAACGGAATATTGCTTGAAATGGCCTCGAAGTATGGATTTAAAATGGAAATTGAAGATGCCTACCGCGATTTTAACGGCCGTAATTTACAAGAGTGTTTTCGTCATATCGAAGATGCAATTGAGGCAAAACTGCCGGAATCTTTTGAAGCAGAATACCGTGAAAAAAGTTTCGAAGCTTTTAAAACTCAGGTAAAACCAATGGAAGGTATCGTTTCATTTATCGAAAACCTGAAAATTCCGTATTGCGTGGCGTCAAGCGGGCCTGTTGAGAAAATCAGATTAAATCTGGAAGTGGCAGGTTTACTGGATAAATTCGAAAATAAAATCTTTAGTTCGTATCAAATTAACAGCTGGAAACCGGATCCGGGAATATTTTTATACGCTGCAAATGAAATGGGTTTTGAGGTAAATGACTGTATTGTTGTGGAAGACAGCAAAGCAGGTGTAAAAGCCGGAATTCAGGGCGGATTTAGAGTATTTGGATTTGCCAACGGTTATAACAACTCTGATTTAGAGGAAGAAGGCGCAATGCTATTTTATACTTATGAGGAGTTGAGTGGCATACTGGGAGTTTGATTTTGTTTGCTTCGCCTCGTGTCAGGTTTCAGATTATTTTGTTTCAAGTTAAACCCGATAGGTTTTTAAAAACCTGTCGGGTTTAGTTGTATGAAGGTACACAAAGCTTATCGTTATTAGAATGACAAGATTGAGACCGCAAAGTTTTTGGAATTCCAAATTTTATTTATTGAGAATTTAATCTTACAATTATTAATTTGTTAGATTAAGATGTAATTTGTTACATTAAAATAAATTTTTATATATTTGAAATTAAGCATTCTCTCTTTTAGTTTGATACTAATGAATAATTGTTAATCATACATTTAAAAAAAAGAATGCCTTTTGCCTTAAAAAATAACTTTTCCCAAAGAGTTTTTTTAAGATTGTGATTCCCAAAAATCACAATGTAACCTACAGACCGAAACAAAATGACGAAATTTATAATTAGAATTTTAGTTCTATCACTATTACTCGTTTTTCCACTCAACGCCCAAATTAAAAAAATTGGTGTGCCTTTTATAACCAATTATAATCCGAAAACATACAAAGCCGCTTCAGAAAACTGGGATGTCCTGCAGAATTCCAAAGGCATGATGTTTTTTGCCAATCATTTCGGAATCCTTCAGTTCGACGGTGTTCGCTGGAACATTGTTACACAGCCGGAAAACCGAAGTATGGTTCGTTCTATGGCAATTGATAAAAATGATAAAATATATGTGGGTGCTCAGGGCGATTTTGGTTTTACAACCCAGCTGCCAAACGGCCAGTATCAATATACTTCTTTGGTAAAACTGCTTCCGAATTCGGAGCAGAATTTTGGAGATGTTGTGCATACTGTTATCCGCAGTAATGACATTGTTTTTTTCTCTTACGAGGGGATTTTTATTTACAAGAATAATAAAATCAAGGTCTTAAGATCAAAAGCTAATTTTGAAGAATTCTTTGAAGTTAACAAGGAAATCTATGTTTTAGACAATACCAAAGGTTTACTGCAATTAAAAAACGATGCATTGGTGCCGGTTGCAAATGGAGAAAAGTTTGCTGGGATGAAAATTCGAAAAATCCTTGAAACGGAAAACGGCCTCTTACTGCTGACACAAAAAAATGGCCTTTTTATTTTTAAAGAAAATCAGATAAAACCCTTTGTAACAGAAGCAGATCATTTACTAAAACAAAATCAAATTTCTGTTGCCATTGAGTTTTCTGACGGGTATATTGGAATTGGAACGCGTCAAACCGGGTTGATAGTTTTAGATCGTTCCGGACATTTGATTCAGCATATCAACAAACAAATGGGACTGCAAAATGAATATGTAACTAATCTTAAGGTAGATAAAGAAGGTAATTTATGGGTTACTTTAAAGGAAGGTATTTCGCTCATTCAGATTTCTTCGCCTTTATCACGGATATTGGATACTTCAAATTCAGAAACCAAAATATACTGCAGCCAGATTTATCAGAATAAATTATATATCGCCACAGATAACGGCCTGTTTTGGCTCGACTGGCAGGCTTATAAAAACGGAAAACGTGAAAATGCCAACTTTCGGCACGTGGCAGGAATGTCTGAAAATGTCTGGAATATTGGTGTTTTTGGAAATTCGCTTCTGGCTTTTGAAAAAAACGGAATATTTGAAGTTTCCGGAAATGCAGCACAAATAATCGCAAAGACTGATGGAGCATGGAAAGGAATACTGATTCCGAATCATCCTGATTTATTGCTTGTGGGAGGTTACAATGGCCTTTATCTTCTGAAAAAAATAAATAATTCATGGGTATATCAGCATAAAATAAAAGGATTTGAGGAAAGCAGCCGGGTTATTGAAACCGATACAAACGGAAATATCTGGATTGCCCATGGCTACAAAGGGATTTTCAAAATTCAGTTCAATACTACTTTTGATGCAGTTTCAAAAGTGGAATTTTACAATCAAAAAAACGGATTTCCTTCGAGTTTGTTTTTGAATACATTTAAAATTGATGATCAAATTCTTTTTGGAACTACCAAAGGAGTTTATAAGCAGAATCCAGCTTCAGACAGAATGATTCCTGATCCTGTTTTTAAGAATTACCTCGGATTGAAAAGTCATATTCGGTTATTAAAATCAGATAATCAAAACAATATCTGGTACATTTCTGGAGAAAATACCGGAAAAATGACCCGAAAGACAAACGGCGGTTTTGATGTGGAAGAACTTCCTTTTAGAAAACTCAGGTATTTGTATGTTCCGGGTTTCGAGAATATTCAAACCACAGCAGATGGTGATGTGTTTTTTGGCACGCAGGACGGTCTAATTCACTATAATGCCATTAAAAACAAGAAATATCAAACAAAGTACAAAGCACTTATTTCAGAAGTAAAATGTATTTTTCCCAAGGATAGTCTGTTGTTTTCAAGTCGATACGATGTCCTTCCAAATAAAGGAAAATTTAATGATGAGAAACTTTCGCCCGTTTTAGCGTATTCCAATAATGCGCTTCATTTTTCATTTTCATCCCTTTTTTATGATGAAGCCGATGCAACAGAATATGAATACTGGCTGGAAGGTTTTGAGCCAAAATGGTCTGAATATAGTCTGCAGACAGAAAAAGAATATACCAATCTGCCGGAAAACGAGTATGTTTTTCATGTAAGGGCAAAAAATATTTATGGTATTGTAAGCGAAGAAGCCCTATTTAAATTTGAAATTTCACCTCCTTGGTACAGAACGATTTGGGCGTATATTTTATATTTTATACTTTACAGTGTCGTGATTTATCTGATCATTCGATATCAGAAATCTGTGGCTGAGCGCGACCGCCAGCAATTGATTCTTAGTCAGGAAAAAGAACTGCTTCGAAGCCGGGCAGAACTGAACGAACAAAGACTGACAATGGAACAGGAAAATATGGAGATTATGCGTGAAAATCTTGAGGCCACCATCAATCTTAAAAATGCCAAAGTGGCTTCGAACACTGTGAATTTGATTCATTTAAATGAAATCCTGCTTTCTATTAAAGAACTTATCGGGCAGATGGATAAGAAAAACGATGCCAATGTAAACTTTAGTTTATTGGCCAGGATTAATAAATTAATCGATCACGAATTACAGGGAGATAAGCATTGGAATGAGTTTGAAGAGATTTTCAATCAGCTGCATGATAATTTTATGCAGCGGCTAAAAACGAGTTATCCCGAACTTACGCCTCGTGATATGCGCTTGTGTGCGTATCTTCGAATGAACTTTAACACAAAAGAAATTGCGCCGCTTTTAGGAATTTCTGTGCGGGGTGTTGAAGATACCCGTTATCGCATCCGCAAAAAACTGCAGCTTCCATCTGATGCAAATATTACGGAGTTTATCTTAAACTTTTAAATGGAGTTATTTTTTCACGCAGATTTAAAAAGATTTAAGCAGATTCGCACAGGCGCTTTTTAGCAGTTGTTTATGATATTTTTTATGAACACCGTAGTCAAACCGTACCGTAAAATGTAAGTCTTGCCTGATTTATTTGTTAATATTGTCGGATTATTACTTAAATAATGACCTGTTTTTTACCAGACAGGTTTTTATTGGGGAATATGCTTTACTAACAAAAAACTAAAAAAAATGAATCAAAATGACTCTTTTTTCGGCCGACCACCGAAAGACAATTTCTATTATCTAAAACGAATTTTTATTGCAGTTCTATTTTTATTACTGCCCTTTCTGAAAGTTCAGGCGCAGTGTAACACGCTCGTCTGGTCAGATGAATTTAACGGAACTACCGTCGATTTAACCAAATGGCAGAGTATTTCCGGAAACGGCTGTCCTTCGCTCTGCGGATTCGGAAATGCTGAGGCTCAGCGTTATGATCCCAATCAGGCGACAATTGTAAAAGAAGGAACGAACAGTTACTTAAACATTCAGGCAAAATACGAGCCTAGTGCTTCATTCCCGGATCAGCCGTATGCTTCTTCAAAATTAACCACAGAAGGAAAGTATTCACTTAAATACGGAAGAGTTGAAGCCCGAATGAAATTATCAAGCGGACAGGGAGCCTGGCCGGCATTCTGGATGCTTCCGGTAGGAGGAAACTGGCCGTTTACGGGTGAAATTGACATTATGGAAGCCAAACACAGAAACCCTAAATCGACAGATGGAACGATTCATTATGACGGAAACGGATACCATTTTACGGGCAGAAGTTACAGTTCGCCAACAGATTTATCTGCTGATTTTCATGTTTATGCCGTAGAATGGGGACCTAATTTTATCAAGTGGTTTGTGGATGATGTTTTATTTCACACGGCCACGCCAAATACTACAGTAAACGGAGGATGGCCTTTTAATGATAATCAGTTTTATATTATTTTAAATCTGGCTGTTGGTAGTGCAGGAACACCATATACAAGTGTAAATGGAGCAGGAGTACCGCCAATTCCGGCTGATTTCCCGGCAAAACTGCAGGTTGATTATGTGCGTGTTTATGACGGAAGTTATAAATATGCCGTTGCCGGAGATGCCAAAGTATATCAAAATGAAACGGGCAAAACCTATTCGATCAATGCTATTGCCGGAGCGGCCTATAATTGGTCAGTTCCTGCCGGAGCGACAATTACTTCAGGACAGGGAACAAATGCGGTAACGGTAAATTGGGGAACAACAAGCGGAGACGTTTCGGTAACTGCAGCAGCTTCCGGATGCAGCGCCAATACCTATAAACTTACTGTTACAGCAGAACCAGCTATTCCTGTTGAAAAGATACATGAGGATTTTCAATCCAACAGAAATATTGTGTACGGAAATAAAACCGGAGTTTTAACAGAAGCCGTTGCTAATCCTTCTGCAACAGGAATTAATACATCGGCTTTGGTGGGGAAATATGTTAGAAATTCAAGCGAATTATATGATGTTTTGAATATTAGAAACGTAACCATCACAAACGCTAACGATTATGTTTACGGAAGAAAAAGAATTTCCTTTGATATTTATACCTCGGCACCTGTTGGAACTAAAATTTCTATGCAGTTAGAAAATAGTCTGGTAACAACAGCAACGAATTATCCGTCGGGAAGACACAGTGGTTACAAAGCCACAACAACGGTTCAGAACAAATGGGAAACCAATTGAATTTGAGTTCGAAAAAATAATCGATCCCAACACAAGTGCATTGACAATTAATAATATAGCTTTCCTTTTTGAATCAAATTCAAATTCGGGTGCCGTCTATTATTTTGATAATCTGCTGACAAGAGCAGCACCGGAAAAACCAATTATTGCTACTGATGTTTTGCAGAACTACGACGGCATCAATAAAATCATAAAAGGAACAACAACAGGAGTATATTCTGTTGCGGCCAATCCGGGTTCAAATTCGGTTAACGCTTCCGCGAATGTGGCGAAGTACGTTAGAAACGTAACAGAGCAGTACGATGTTATTTTCTTTAATACCCAAAGCACGATCGAAGATGCCGGTTTGCTAAAAAATCAGACCAATAAAATTCTGATCGATGTGTATGCTTCTGCACCAATTGGTACGGTTGTAAGCCTGAATTTAGAAAATAGCGCCACATCGCTTCCGGCCAATTATCCAACGGGAAGAAACAGTAATTACGTTGCCATCACGACGAAACAAAATCAATGGGAAACACTGACTTTTTATTACAACTCAAGTCCGGATGCGGGAACTTCAAACCTGGCGGTGAACCAAATGGTTTTATTATTTAATTCAGGTTCTTATACAAACGATACCTATTATTTCGATAATATCAGAATTGGTTCGACTAAACTTCCGGATACTTTTACACCTGGAGTTGTGTACGAAGATTATCAAAACACGCACAATATTACCTTTAGAGATGCTATTGGAACGTATACGCCAAACACAGCAAATCCAAGTGCTACGGGAATTAATACTTCTTCGAATGTTGGAAAATACCTGAGAAAATCAACAGAATTGTATGATAATTTCTCTTTCAATACCGCTTTAACTAATATTGGAGATTTTAAAGCCGGCACTAAAAAATTCGCCATGGATGTTTACACTTCAGCTCCCGTTGGATCTATTATTTCATGGCAGGCAGAAAGCAGTGCTTCGGTTCCGGCCAATTATCCTGTTGGAAGACATAGTATTTATCAGGGTGTTGTCAAACAAACCAATACATGGCACACTATCACTTTTACCTACGTAAGCACGCCAGATGCTTCGACTCTAGACAGCGAGGTAAACCGTTTTGTTTTCTTGTTTGAACCGGGAACCAATTCAGGAAACACGTATTATTTTGATAATCTAAGAGCTTTAAATTTAGTTTCTACAGAAAATCCGCCGGCTGGACTGCCTTCTCCTTGGATTAGTACAGATTTGGGTGCGGTAACACCTGCAGGAGAAGCAGCACATGCCAGCGGCACTTTTACAATTAAAGGTTCAGGAACAGATATTTGGGAAACAAGTGATCAATTCCAATTTGTAAACCAATCTATTACGGGTGATGCCGAGATTATCGCCAAAGTAAATTCATTGACCAATACCAATACCTATGCAAAAGCGGGAGTAATGTTTAGAGAAACGCTTACGCCGACTTCTAAACATGCCATGACCGATATCACAGCGGCTGCAGGGATTGAATTTTTATCCAGAGAAGCAACTTCGGGAATAACAACAGCTCAGGCTGCAGCAGGAACAGCACCAAAATGGGTTCGCCTGGTAAGATCTGGAAATACATTTACTTCTTATTCATCTGACAACGGAACAACGTGGACACAAATTGGAACGCCAAAAACAATTGCAATGGCAAATACCATTTATGTGGGAATGGCAGTTACTTCTCACGCAAACGGAACTTTGGCAGCCGGAGTTTTCAGTGATGTTACGGTTCGAACTATTACAGTAAATCCCAATGTTAATCTGGCTTTAGCCAAAACAGCGACAGCTTCTACAGAAGAAAATGCAACATATTCATCGGCGAAAGCCACAGACGGCGACGCAGGAACACGCTGGGCAAGCAGTTTTGCAAATGCCACAGAATGGATTTATGTGGATTTGGGAAGCAATTATAACCTGAATAGAGTGGTGTTAAAATGGGAGGCTGCTTTTGCAACGCAATACAAAGTACAGCTTTCGACTGATACTGTTTTTACCGAAAACGAAACAATCAGTACACAAACGGCCAGTGATGGAGGTACTGATGATCTAACTGTAAGCGGAACAGGAAGATACCTTCGAATTTTATGTACGGCAAAAGCGCTGGCTCCTTACGGATATTCTCTATTTGAAATTGAGGCTTACGGTTCAGCATCAACGGCGAAGAAAGCCAGTAATGCTGTAGAAGAAGTTCAGGCAGAAGAAACCGTTTTTGCAGTTTATCCAAACCCGGCGCGCAGTTATATTCAGGTTACAGTGCCAGAAAACCTGGACAATAAAATCATTACGATTTATGACAATTCAGGAGCACCGGTGCTTCAGAATAAACCGCAGGCAGGAGCAGTTGAAAGCGTAATTGATATCAGCAGACTGACCAAAGGAATTTATATCCTGAATTTCAAATCAGATCAAAAAAGCTGGACAAAAAAATTGATTAAGCAGTAATTAAAAATCCGTCGGGTGTAATTTGTTTAACGACAAACCTTCTCATAAATAAGCTGGAATTAAATTTAAAGGATAGCACCAATAATTACACCCTGACGGATTAATAATACAAAGTCGTGAATTAGAAAAGGCTTTGGATAGAATCTATTTATGTAACCCCCAAAATTATTTAGATATGAAAAAAAATAAACTTCAACGATTTTCTCTCCTGACAGCACTGTTCTTGGTGTTTTCAAATCTTATGTATGGGCAGGGAGCCATTCCTTTTATCATAAGTAATACTTCGCCCTTTAATGATAACGAATTGTATGTAGCCATTGTGGGTATCGATTATACAACCGGAAATCACGTCTGGGTAAATGCCAAAACAAGTCAGGTTTTGCCAATGAGTTCTTCGTATAACACCATTACCGGACCTACAATTGGCGGAAATACCGGACCGGGGCAAAACTCAAAATACGCGGCTTGTTTTACCAAACTGAGTGAAATTCCAAATAAAACCTTCACACTGCCTTTAATCGCTGGATGCAGGGTTTTTATTTCGAGAGGCCAGCAGTTGTATTTCTACTTTTTTGGTGCAAATGGAGCTCCTTCAGGATATACATCGCCAAATCCGCTGAATGCAACAGATCCGAATCAGGGAATTTTATATGAAATCATCGAATTGACTAATAATCAGTATGGTTTCTTTGGAAATCCAACACGGGTAGATTCGTATAAATACCCAATGGGATTGGAATTATTTGGTGCAAATGGCTACCAAAAGAAAGTGGGCGATCTAAAAAAACATGCTGATATCGTGGCCGCTTTTAAAGCCAATGTTCCGGCAGAATTTCAGGGTTGCGTGAATAATACAACTGGTGAAATTACAGCTCCTTCTAAAACGGCAGCTTTCGCCGATGGAAGCGGCGGAACGACAGCTGGACCACAGGCTAATTATTTAAAATCCTATATCGATGCCATTTGGAACAAATACAAAAACGAAGATTTGATCTTTTATGCAGGAGATGCCGGAGTTTTTAAAGGAAGAGTTATTGGCGAACAGCTTGAAATGGTTGGCCAGTCCGGCGGATTTGTCGGCCGTACCGGAAGAGTTCAAAATCGTCCGACCACTCAGGAAGCCCTTGAAGGAAAAGGTGTTCTGGACAGAAGATTAGTCGATGGTGATCTGGATCTTGTCATTCAGGCGCAGTTAACGGCCGCGATTAACCGTCACGTGGTAAATGTTACCACTCCAAATCCGGGACAGCAAAACTGGTACGATGCATCCAAATATTATCAGGTAAACCCAACAAATCATTACTCTAAATTCTGGCATTTACCAGGAATAAGCGTTGATAATCTGGCTTATGGATTTGCTTATGATGATGTGGCAGATCAGTCGCCCTCTCTTCATTCGCCGCAGCCTACAAAGGTAATTGCTGTTTTTGGAGGTTATGCAGGAACAGTTCCTTCCGTTCCGGCTTCTACAGATGTTGTTACGGTCTATAAAGACTGCAACTATGCAGGTTTCTCCGGCGGATTGACAATTGGCGATTATAATCTGGCGCGTTTAAATTCTTTAGGTGTTTTAAACGATGATATTTCGTCGCTGAAAATTACGCAGGGTTATCAGGCAATTTTGTATCAGGATGATAATTTTACAGGAGCTTCAACTGTAATTAATTCTGATAATTCTTGTTTAAATACAACGTGGAATGACAAGGTAACTTCGATCAGGATTTTAGCAAACGGAACGACAACTTTAGGAAACCAGACTTTCTTTTTACAAAACAGAAACAGCGGTTTGTATATGGATGTATGGAACTCGAGTTTATCAAACGGAGCAGGAATTAATCAGGGCGCTTTAAATTCAGGTAACAACCAGAAATTTACGTTTACGCATTTAGGCGACGGCTTATATAAAATCATAGCCAATCACAGCGGACAATCTTTGGACGTGAATAATTTCAATAAAGCCAATGGCGCGCGAGTGGAGCAGTATCCGTATAATGCGACCACAAACCAGCAGTTTGTATTAGTTTCTACAGGCGATGGATTTTATAAAATTGTAGCCAGACACAGCGGCAGAATTGTTGAGGTTGCCGGAGCAAGCACGGCTTCCGGCGCTATTGTACAGCAATGGGATAATAATAACCAAACCTGCGGACAATGGAAACTGGTTCCTGCGACTTCTTCTCAAACTTCCGTTTTAATTCAGGCCGAAGATTATTCTGCCATGAACGGTATTCAGGTTGAAGCTACAACAGATACCGGCGGAGGATCAAATGTGGGATATACTGAAACAGGAGACTGGTTAGCCTATAACAGCATCAATTTCCCAACAACGGGTTCTTATTTAATTGAATACCGAGTAGCAAGTGCCGTAACAGGCGGCAGATTATCATCTGATTTAAACGGCGGAACTATTGTTTTAGGAAATGTAGACATTCCGAATACAGGAGGCTGGCAAAACTGGCAGACGGTTTCGCAAACGGTAAACGTAAACGCAGGAACATACAATTTCGGAATTTATATTCAGAATACCGGAATGAACATCAACTGGATAAAAATCACAAAAACGGGTGCAGGATTAGCGGCTAAATCGGCTTTGGTTCAAACAGAAGAAGAAGCACCTGCAGAAACCGTTTTAAACATTTATCCAAGTCCGGTTGAAAGCACCTTGTTTACCACGACAGACCTTTCTGGAGGAAATGTAAAAATCGTAGATGCACAGTCTGGAAATGCGGTTTTATCGAAAAAAATCAATGGAAGCAGTATCGATGTTTCGCATTTAACAAAAGGAATCTATTTGATTGTTTTTGAGAAAGATGGAAAACAGACGATCAAACGTTTTATCAAAAAATAGTTTTAAAAACTGATTTTAGGCTTTAGATTTTAGATAATAATGGAGTAGTTGTTAGTTCTGCAAAATTTGATTGCACCGCGATCAAATCTAAAATCTAAAGACTGAAATCTATCCCGTCCCGAGGTTTCGGGATCGGGACTAAAAAAGTACAACTCAAAAAACCGTCCCCACTATTTACGAGTTTATTAATCTATTAAAACAATTATTATGAAAAACAATTACAGAAGAATGCTGCAGAAATGCATGATTATTTTAGTTTTGGGTATTTTTAATTTAGTGTCTGCCCAGAAAAAAGTAATAGCGTACATCCCGAACTGGGTTGATTTAAACGCTTTATCAGGTACAATTCAGTACAGCAAATTAACGCACATTAATATTGCGTTTGAAAACCCCGATGCCAATGGTTATTTAAGTTTTAATTCCGGAAGCAATACGATCATCAACGCGGCGCATGCCCAAAACATTAAAGTTTTTGTTTCGCTTGGCGGAGGTTCTGTTTCAGAGGGCGGACCAATTCGCGACAATTATTTTAATTTGATTACGCCTGCAAACAGAACGGCTTTTATTCAAAAAATCTATGATTATGTGGTAGCGCATAACTTTGACGGAGTCGATGTAGATTTAGAAGGCCCGGCTATTAATGGCGATTATGGAGGATTTGTAATTGCTCTTGCGAATAAACTGCATGCTAATGGAAAATTGATTTCGGCAGCGCTTTCAGAAGGATATGGTGGTGCTAATGTACCAGCATCTACTTTTGCGGCTTATGACTGGATCAATATCATGGCATACGATGCGACAGGGCCATGGGCTCCGGGAAATCCGGGACAGCATTCACCGTATAGTATGGCTGTTAATCAGTTTAATTACTGGACAGGGAGGGGATTACCGGCAAGCAAAGCCATTATTGGACTTCCGTTTTATGGATATGGTTTTGGAGCTTCGGCCAATCAGGGAATTTCTTATGCAAATATCGTAAACCAGTATCCGGGAGCAGAAAATCTGGATCAGGTAGGCAATACGATTTATTATAACGGAATTCCAACTATCAAAGCCAAAACAACATTCGCCATTCAAAATGCGGGCGGCGTTATGATTTGGGAATTATCGCAAGACGCCACAGGTGCAAAATCTTTATTAACAGCCATTAATCAGGTAATTACAGGAAGTAATCCTCCGGGAACAGGTACTTTAATCCAAGCAGAGAATTACAATACGATGAGCGGCGTTCAGACAGAAGCGACTACAGATACCGGCGGAGGATTAAATGTTGGATATTGTGATACAGGAGACTGGATGGCATATTATAATATTAATTTTCCAACTTCAGGAAATTATGTAATTGAATACAGGGTAGCAAGTGCAGTTTCGGGAGCAAGATTATCATCTGATTTAAATGCCGGAACAATTCAATTAGGGGCTGTAAATGTACCCAATACAGGAGGATGGCAGAACTGGCAGACTGTTTCTCAAACGGTAAATGTAAATGCCGGAACATATAACTTCGGAATCTACATTCAAAATTCGGGTGTGAATTTAAATTGGTTCAGAATCACAAAATCAGGTTCAGCTTTAACGGCTAAATCGGCTTCGACAGATAAAATTGAAAGCCTGACTGTTTACCCAAATCCGTCAGAAGATACTCTTTTCTTTTCTGCAGAAGTTTCAGGAGGTAATGTGAGCATTATAAATTCTCAGGATGGTGCCACCATTTCCAGTCAAAAAGCAAATAACAACAGTATTGATGTAGCAGGTTTAAAAAGTGGTGTTTATTTGATTTTAGTTGAAAAAGACGGAGTGAAAACGGTAAGGCGTTTTATAAAAAAGTAAATTAAACCATTTGCCATAATGGTTTTTTATACATTAAATTTTAGGTTTTAATGTAATGAAAGGCTGTCATCTCTGACAGCCTTTTTTTATTTAAGGAATAATCTTTTCCTGACGCAGCTTATCAAAAAGACCAAAAAACATTTCCTCAGTATCTATAAATTCATAAAATCCCAGGCGTCTGGCTTTGGTTCCATCTGCGAAAAAATCATAATCCCAGGAAAAAACAAAATCTCCAAAACCCCAGCCGGCCAATTTTTCATAATCATGTTTTTCCAAATTGTATTTTTCCTGCATGTTTTGCCATAAATTATTTTTATCAGCCATGACCGTTTTTAATTCCATCTGCAGAGGCGGTGCAGCTGGAATCTCAAAATAAGAAGCAATTTTTGGCCAAAGTTCTGACCATCGAAACAAATCGCCATTTGAGATATTAAAAGCCTGATTAGCACATTGCGGATTTGTTGCTGCCCAAACCGTTGCTTTTGCTAGTAACCCGGCGTCAGTCATTTCCATAAGTTTATCATAAGCTCCAGCTTTTCCGGGAAATCGAAGCGGGAGATTGAGTTCTTTAGAAATTGAAGCATATACGGCAATTAAAAGTGCCAGATTCATTGGATTTCCAACTGCTGTGCCACCAACAACCGATGGACGGACAGCGCTCCAATTCCAGTTTTTTCCCTGCTTCTTTTTTTCCAAATATTGTTGTTGGTCTATGTTGAATTCTGGCGGCATATGGCCTGCATCAGTTTCTTTTGCAGGAGTTTTAAAAGGTCCCAGATGTGCTCCGTAAACTTTATACCCCTGCATTAAACTAATGTGTTCTAGATTTTTAGAAAGAGGTTCAATTATTTCGACCACATTTTTCAGCATGGTAAGGTTAGGCTCTGCAAGCTCAGACCATGACGGACGATCCTGATAGGCGGTATAAAATATATGAGTAATGTTGTGAAGATCTGATAATTGTTTCTTACTGTTTTCTAAATCAAGTAAATCAACTGGAATGTATTTCAGATTAGGTTTGTTATGGCCTTCTTTTCTGGATAATCCAATAACTTCCCAGTTTTTTACAGATAAAAGATAATCAATAAGATTTTTTCCTATAACACCATTTGCACCCACAACAAGTGCGGTTTTTTTAGTTGTTTCCATTTCTCTTTGTATTTAAAATTACTTTACAAAGATCAGGCAGTACAAAAAGTTTAAAAATGAAGTAGATTATGAAAAAAGGTTGAACCAGATTAACTTTTTTTCAATCGGCTGTTTTTTATTTTTGAAAGAAATTCGGTTGTCATTCCCAGATAAGAGGCCAGGGCATACTGAGGTACACGTTTTGCTATTAAAGGAAATTGAGTTGTAAAACTGTCATAACGCTCTTCTGCAGAAGAAGTCAGATTTGTAATAATGCGGCGTTGGAAAAAAGCGGCAGTACGTTCTGCAGTTATGCGAAAAAAAGTTTCAAATTTTGGATTTGCTTCTTTTAATTTTGTTTCAGATTCAAAATCCAGCTGTAATAAGACAGAATCTTCTAAAGCCATAACAAACATTGTTGCCGGCTGTTGATAAATATAACTGTTATAGTCTGAAATCCACCAGTCTTCAATTGCAAAGGCAATTGTATGTTCATGACCGTCATCATCTGTCACATAGGCTCTTAAAGCGCCTTTTACTACATAACTTCTGTATTTTGCTGTAAAATCAGGCTGGACTATAAATTGTCTTTTTTTAACCTTTGTAATTTTAAATTCAGAGATGAATTCATTAAGCTCTTCTTCAGAAAGCGGTATCCTCTTTTGAAGGTGATGTATCAAACCCTGATATTCGGTCATTTTTATTTGGTTTTAAATATTGGAATCTACAGCTTCGTATTCAATCAAAATTACAAAACATTATCATACCGTAACAATACCATAAACTGATTTTGGCTTTAAATTGATAAAATTGCAGCTTATTAAAAGCATCAAGCATTTTTAATGAATTCCCCATTTTGTAAAAGCCTGCAAACTATGAATTTAAAGTTTACCTCCCCCTTAATTACACTCATTATATTTTTTTTCACTTGTACAATTTCTGCCCAAAATCAGAAGAATTTAGAAGGCGTTCAGGTTGCTTTTTTATCTGATGTTCATCTTCAGGATTTATTTGGTACGTTTTGTGATAATGATTTTAAAGGTATTTGGAATACCAAAACCGGAAAATATACGTTAATAAGAACGATGGCCTCGCAGTTACATTCGACGAGAATTTTCAATGAAAATTATTTTGCCTTCATTGCCGCTCTTGAAGATATTGCAAAAAGAAAAATAAAATACGTGGCACTTCCGGGTGATTATACCGATGACGGACAGCCGATACACGTGCGCGGATTAAAGAAAATTTTAGATCAGTACCAAAAAAAATACGGTATTGAGTTTTTTATAACCACCGGAAATCATGATCCGGTTGGACCATTTGCTCAGGAATCGGGTAAAGAAGATTTTTTAGGTAAGCAAGGAAAGAGCCAACCCATTTTTAGCAAAGACGGCATGTATAAGCCAAACATGAATATCGAACAGCCAGTTGTCATAACAGCCGATATTGCTAAAATGGGTTATTTAGGCATAACTAATGAACTGGAAAACTTTGGTTTTTATCCTAATAAAAAATACAAATTCTGGTCGACTCCTTTTGCCGGTTTTAATTCCCAAAACTACAGTTACAAAAAAGCCGTTGAAGCTTCACAATTACACAAAAGAGTTTACAATGTTGCGCCCGGATTTGAAGTTCCGGATGTAAGTTATGTCGTTGAACCAATAGACGGACTCTGGCTTATGGCAATTGACGGAAATGTTTATATCCCGAAGAAAACCGATGGCGATCCAAAAGATTCTAAAAATTATTCAGAAGCAAGTACAGGCTATAATAATGTGCTTTCCAACAAAAAACATCTTATAAAATGGGTTCAGGATATTTCGGCGGAAGCCAAACTTCGCGGTAAAACTTTAGTTGCTTTCAGCCATTTTCCTATGATTGATTTTAATGATGACGCTTCCGCGGAAATTAAAGAATTATTAGGCTCTAATAAATGGCAGTTAAACCGTGTTCCCGTTGAAGAAGTAGCGCAGGTTTTTGCCGATGCAGGCTTAAAAATTCATTTTGGAGGCCACATGCACATCAACGATACCGGATTACGAAAAACTGCAAAAGGAAATACTTTGGTTAATATCCAGACACCTTCGCTTGCGGCTTACATTCCGGCTTATAAATTATTGACGATTAAAAAAGACAATCTTGTCGACATTCAGACAATTACAATTGATGAGGTTAAGGGATTTGATGAACTTTTTGATTTGTATAAAATGGAATATCAGTTTTTACAAAGTCAGAACGCAAAAGACATTTGGAATATAGATATTCTGAAAACCAAAAATTACCACGATTTTACCGATTTTCATTTAAAGGAATTAGTCCGCCTTCGTTTTCTAAAAGATGACTGGCCTGCTGCTTTCAAAGATTTTATTCTGAATGTTTCTGCCAAAGATTTATTGGTTTTGGCCAATATCCAATCGGATAAGGATTTTGATTTTATTCTAAAAAATAAAGAGAAATTCCAAAAAGAATGGAATGAAGCTGAATTTAAATCGGAAGTTCAGAACCATCTCCAAAAAGAAGATTTCAGCTGGACAGGAAAAGATCTTTTAATCGACTTTTACCGTTTTAGAAGCGCAGATGAACTGGCTCTTGCCGATGTTGGAGAAAAACGGGTTGCGGCATATAAAGCTTTATCAAAACTATTTTTGGATTCTAAAGAAGAAGTTTCTAAACCTTTACAAAAACAAATGAAATTGTTTTTTGTCATCTTTAATAAATTCATGCACGAAGTTCCTGCAGATCATTTTACAGTTGATTTAAAAACGGGAGAGATTAACCGCAAAGAACGCTAAGAGTTACGCAAAGTTTCCTTTTAATCTCGCAAAGACGCAGAGTCGCAAAGTTTTTATAATCTTTGCGACTCTGCGTCTTTGTGAGCAAATTTAAGCAACAAAATCCGCAAAGCTTTATCAATTATAGCTTTGCGAACTTTGCGTAAATCTTAGTGCTCTTTGCGGTTAAAAAACTGAAAACTGTGACTGCGACTGAAAACTAAAGCCTAATTACCATTAACCGGATCAACCCTCACAAAAGTCCCATCATCGTATTTAATTTGATAAGATGAATTAAAGAACGTACTCGGCAGATAATAATCGGTTGTGATGATTTGTGCGCCTGATGTTTTGGCGGCATTAAAATGCGTGTAATCGTTTGCTCTCGCTTCTTTTGTATCGGCATCGGCTCTGGTTCTTATGATGTAGCCTTTTTTAACCAAATCGGCAATTGTCTTATCTTCAGGATTGTTTCTGAAAATAGTTGCAGCTTCCGGATTTCCGGGTTCGGCGTTAATGAAAATCGCGCGTCCTTTTAGCGACGGATGATTTAAGGCATACAAATCTCTTTTGGCTCCATTATTATCCAGAATAAACAGGAATTTCCCTTTTGCTTTTTTAAGCGTTGGCCAGTTGTTGTTCAAAACCGCTTCTTCGAGTGTTTTGTATTTTCCGCGCACCATATCAGGCGTAATGAGTTTGTCTTTTCCTAATTCTTTGCGGATTACTTTATCGACTTCATCAAAAACTTCGGCAGTAAAATCTTCCGGTTTTGTTCCGAAGAAATTCGCATCGCCGTCTTTTGGTTCCAAAGTAATAAAAACCGGAACGTGATCCGGATTTGCATCTGACCATTTTTTTAATTCCTGAAGGCAGATTTCAAAAGTATAGCAGGAAGTTTTAAAATCAATATCCGGCATATGAAAAACCTTAAAGCCTGGTTTTTTCATTAATCCGTCCGGATCGTAAGCTTCTTGAGGTTTTACAATATCCAATCCTTTTGGATGTGCATATTTTCCGCCTTTGGCATCGGCAAAAATATCAATTTCCAACTGGCGCAAACCTTTATTTAACTGCTCTGTAATGCTGATGTGTGTGTATTGTAAACCTTTTAAGGAGCGAGAAGTGTCTTTTGCCTGAATGAAATTGTACAAATCAGGTTCGATATTATGTCGGTAACTATTGTGCGAACCTATAACTTGTATCTGGTTGATTTTTAGGTTGTCATTTTGCGCTTGACTCAATTGAACAGTCCCGGCAAAAAGCAATGCAAACAAAATTTGTTTCATGATTTTTAGATGAAATTAGAATTAAAAAGTGTGGGGACGCGGCAAGAGAGAATGCAGTATTTTAGAGAATACTAAAGTAGAACTGGTATCTGGTTTTTGTGTTAGCTAAACGAAAAGAAATCGCAAACCAACTGTCATTTCTGCCGGAAAATAGTAGTATTAATAAAACAAAAGTATTTCAAATTTAATTTAAAGATAACTTTCAGGCAAAAAGTATTGGTATAACATTTCCTTATTTTACATCACTTAATGTTACCAAAATTACCAATGAAGAATCCTGAAATTTTTGAAAAAACGTATACTGACTACTGGAAAAAGCTCAATGCTTTTTCGTATACAATGACTCAGGATAAAGACTTGGCGCAGAACATTGTTCAGGATGTTTTTATTGATTTATGGGAACGAAAAGATGATTTGAACATTCATGCAATCGAGCCTTATTTATTCAGGGCAGTAAAAAACCAGATTTTTAAACACTACCAGAATAATCGTTTTGATAAGACGATTATGGAAGACAAATTTGAAGATTACATTATCGACAATTTTTCGTCGATTGATTCTGAATTGATGGATTTGCTTTATTCTTTATTAGATAAACTTCCGGAAAAAAGAAAAGAGGTTTTATTGATGTACAAATTTCAGGATATGTCAATTGACCAGATTGCTGAGGAACTCGGAATTTCAAAACAAACGGTGAAAAACCAAATTTCATCAGCATTAAAACAACTGCGCGAAGGCTTGAAAGATCTGGCCTGGCTGGCTCCAATTATCTTTTTTAAGCAAAATTTTTAAGATAACTTTCTGTTGATGTTTTCATAATATTTGCGGATAGTACGATTTTAAGATTCCAGTACTTATAGGTAACAATAAGTATTATGGTAAAAAGAATCAAACACAGTTTAGAATATCTTATCGATAAAAGTTCAAGAAATAAAACTTCAGAAGCAGAAGAAAATCTGCTGGGGAATTTCGCTTTAAGCGAATACCAAAATGCAGAATGGGATGAGGTTTCGATGGGAAATTCAGACGAAGTTTCTAAAAATATATACAACGGAATACAGCTTCGAATTGTAAAGAAGAAGAGGTTTAATCCGTATTTAAAATACATGGCCGCTGCCAGTATTCTTTTTCTTGCTGGTTTAGGTTTTTTCTTTAAACCTGGTATTGCCGCAGAAAAGCAATTATCATTTAAAACGTCATCGATCCCCAAATCTATCAAGTTAAGTGACGGCTCGAAAATTTATCTGGCAGCAAACTCATCATTTCAGTATCCTGAAAAATTTAATGGCAGCGAAAGAAAGGTTTCTTTATTAAAAGGAAATGCTTTTTTTGAAATAGCCAAAGACAAGAAACATCCGTTTATTATTACTTCGGGTGAAGTAAAAACGAGAGTTGTGGGAACTTCATTCCACATTCAGATGTCAAAATCAAAATGTGAGGTAATCGTGGTTACCGGAAAAGTAAATGTGACTTCAAAAGGGCAGAGCGTAGATTTAGTTCCAAATGAAGAAGCGCTTTTTGAATCACAAAAACTAACAAAACTGCTGGCTGATAAATCATTTCTGGTCAATTGGTATTCGACAGATTTAACGCTTAATCAAACTACACTTAAACAGGTTATCACCATTTTACAATATAAATACGGAGTTTCATTTCAGTATAATAATGAACAGGTATTAGCAACTCCCTTAACGGTGTTCATTAAGAAAGACGCAGCATTAGAGAATGTTTTAGAACAAATAAATTATATCACAAACCTAAAATTTAAAGTTTATGGCGAAATAGTAAAAGTGGATTAAAAACAAAAAAAGCAGCTGCTGAGAACAACTGCGATTAATAATTAAGTATCGTAAAAAACCAATAACTTAAATCATGTATTTTAAACCTTCTTATTTAAATCTAAAGAGTTTTATCTTTTTAGTACTATCGTTACTAACCATTGAGAGTGGTTTTAGTAAAACTGCTTCATTAAAAAAATCAAAAGTAGAAAATAAAATAGAAAAAGCTACACTTGTTTCTATTTTTTCAAAATTAAGTCAGCAGACAGATTATAAATTCAGCTACGGACAAGCTGTAATTGCTGATAATACAACCTATACAGTAAATTTTACGGGAGAATCTGTTGCTTCCATTTTAAGTGATCTTTCTAAAAAAGCCAATTTTAATTATAACATTAACGGCAAATTGGTTTTAATTCAGAAAGCAGCTGTATCAAAAGCTGTTCATGTAAAAGCAGCGGACAAAATTAGAGTAAAAGGAAAAATTGTTGACGAAAACAAAGTGCCCATTCCGGGTGCAACAGTAATTGAAACCAGTACATCGAACTCAACAGTTACGGATTTTGACGGAGTTTTTGAACTTTCTGTTGGAGAAGGCAAAACAATCGAAGTTTCGTATGTAGGTTATAAAACAAAAACGGTTGCAGCACAAACAGGTTTCATGACTATTCAGTTAGAGCCAAGTACTGCTGAATTAAACGAAGTTTTGGTCGTGGGTTACGGAAAACAAGCTAAGAAAGATGTTACCGGAGCTGTGACACAATTAGAAGCCGCTAGTTTTAGACAAGGTGTAAACGTATCTGTAGACAATTTAATGCAGGGAAAAGTAGCAGGTGTTCGTGTTGTTAGTACAAGCGGTGAACCAGGAGCCGGCGTAAATGTTACCATTCGTGGAGTTGGATCTATCAGAAGCGGAAGTACACCTTTATTTGTTGTTGATGGTATGCCATTGGCAAATGATGATATCAGCCCGGCAGGAACTAACGTGGGTTTTGGATCTTCAACAGCAAAAAATCCATTAAACTTTTTGAATACGAGTGATATCGAATCGATTACAGTTTTAAAAGATGCTTCTGCAGCGGCTATTTACGGAGCAAGAGGGTCTAACGGAGTGGTGATGGTTACAACTAAAAAAGGTTCTAAAGGCGAAGGAACATTAACGTTTGAC
Organism: Flavobacterium johnsoniae; assembly: GCF_001879205.1. GTDB lineage: Bacteria > Bacteroidota > Bacteroidia > Flavobacteriales > Flavobacteriaceae > Flavobacterium > Flavobacterium johnsoniae_A. Next base: position 288,014 of record NZ_MLFK01000010.1, on the reverse strand, counting down.
TCCTATATGGGAGTTTCGACTGTGGCTCATAAATTAGACGTTTTAAATGCAAGTCAGTATAGAAATGCGATAAAAGATAAATCATTTGACCATGGCGGAAACACAGACTGGCAGGATGTGATTTTTAGATCTGCAATTACGACAAATAATGCTTTGTCTTTTGCAAAACAAACAGAATCAGGAAATTATTATGCATCTATTGCAAAAATGGATCAGGAAGGGATTATCCGTAATAGTAATTTTAAACGTCTTTCTGGTAGAATTAATGCGGCAGAATCATTTTTAGACAACAAACGTTTAAAACTAAAAGTGAATCTTACGGCTAGCCAGACTACAGATGATGGTGTTCCTACAAGTGATGATGGAGGTTCTAACGGGCAATTGGTTATACATACTTTAATGGCTAATCCAACAAGGTCAGTTTTTGATGCAAACGGAAACTACACCAACTTTAATATGAATGCGCATTACAATCCTGCTTATTTATTGAGTATTTATGAGGATCAAACCAATACATTGAGAGTTTTAGGAAATCTTGAAACTTCTTTTAGAATTGTAAACGGATTAGAATATAAACTAAACATTGGTATAGATCGTTCAACATCTGAAAGAAATACGACTATTTATCCAAACATTACAGATATAAGTAAAATAGGAAAGTATGTTCAAAATAATTTGGACTCAAAAAACTCCTTAATCGAGCATTATTTAACTTACAATACTTCATTTGGCAAACATAAAATTGAAGCTTTAGGTGGTTTCTCTTATCAAAAATTCGAAAGATCTGGAACAAGTTTTAGTATTGAAGGAATTACTGAAAAAGGTGTTGGTATTAAACCGGAAATCAATCCTGGATTTAAAGGAATACTGCCTGTACTTTCCGGTTATGCGCAGGAAAACGAATTACAGTCTTACTTTGGAAGATTGAATTATACTTTAAACGATAAATACCTTTTAACGGCTTCGATGAGAGCTGATGGTTCGACTCGTTTTGGTGATAATAACAAATACGGTTACTTTCCTTCATTTGCTTTAGGATGGAATATTTCTAAAGAAAGTTTCTTAGAAAATGTTACAGCTTTAGATAACTTAAAGTTAAGAGCGAGCTGGGGACAAACAGGAAATCAGGAAGTTGAAAATAAAATTACAAAAGCAAGTTATTCTCTATCTGGTGCTGACGGGTATTATTTATACGATGATTTAAATCTGGTAAATGGGGTTTCTGTAGTTAGAACACCAAATCCGGAATTAAAATGGGAAGTTGTAACACAATACAATGTAGGTTTAGATTTTAGTTTATGGAAAGATAAATTGTACGGAACACTTGATTATTTCAATAAAACCACTACAGATGCAATCTTAAATGTTACTTCGCCGCTATTAAGCCCAACACCAACGGTTTGGATGAACCTTAGTAATCAAGGTAAAATCGTAAACAAAGGTTTTGAATTTATGTTAGGTTCAAAATTAGTTGACACTAAGGATTTCAGCTGGAATGTTGATGTAAACGGAGCAACATTAAACAATAAAATTAAAGACTTACCAATTTCAGAAATTTTAACGGGAACTATTTCAGGTCCTGGACAATCTGGTGTAAATGCTAATATTTACAAAAGCGGTTATGCAGCAGGTTCATTCTATTTATTACAGCATATTGGTTTTGATGAAAAAGGAGGAAACATCTTTAAAGATCAAAATGGTGACGGTAAAATTGATAACAGCGACAGAGTTATCATTGAAGGAGCTTTACCAACTTTTTATTACGGAATTAATAGTGACATGAGATATAAAAACTTTACGTTTTCATTCTCAATCATTGGACAGACAGGAGGTTATCTGCTGAATAATACAGGGTTAAATGCCTTAAATATCAACAACCTGGCTTCTGACAGAAACGTTGCGACAAATTACTATGAGTCTGGAGCAAACCCAACAAACTCGCCAATTTTGTCGACTCTTTTCTTAGAAAAATCTGATTTTATCCGATTAAATACAGCTCGTATTGGTTATAATTTCGACTTAAAAGGAGTGAACTGGTTAAACGGACTAACACTTTATCTAACAGGAAATAACCTGATTACAATAACAAATTACTCAGGATTTGACCCATTAATTAACAGCCCGAAACCAAACGGAGGAAACCAGTCTATTGGTATTGATTACGCTGCTTATCCAACTTCGAGAACGTTCAGTTTCGGAGCAACTTTAAAATTATAAATCATGAAGACAAAGACATTTTTCAGCATAAAAATTTTAGCACTATTCTCTTTTATTTTTCTCTTAAACAGCTGTACTGATTTAGATGAAGTTCTTTTAGATGAACAACCATCAAGTGCTGTTTCAGATCCTGCCGGTTCACTTGCCGCAGCTTATGACAGACTTGGAGACGGAACTTTTACAGATCACGGAGCCGTTTTTGCCATGCAGGAATATACTACAGACGAAGCTATTTTACCAACTCGCGGAAGCGACTGGGGAGATGGCGGAAAATGGAGAGATATGCATGAATTTACATGGAGTTCAACTAATGCTATTATAGTTTCGAACTGGGATTTATTGAATAACGGAATCACACGTTCTTTGACCGCCGTTAAATCAGCTCAGGAAAATACTTTTCCGGAAAAGACATTATTTTTAGCAGAATCAAAAGCTCTTTTAGCGTATTACACTTATACGACATTGGATTTATTTGGACAAGCACCTTATAGAGATCCATTGAATGTGAATGCGCCTTTGCAGATTTTAAAAGCAGATACTCAAATTGACCAGTTAATTAAAGATGTTGAAGCTTTAATTCCTGATTTGGCTGATATTGGAACACAGAGAACGTACCACGGAAGATTTACCAAACAGGCGGCTTATGCTTTTTTAGCTAATATGTATTTGAATCGTGCGGTTTTTAAAGATCGTTATAATGCCTCATCAAATTTCAATTTTAATGAACCTGCTATAACTGGCGGCGGAACAGATATGGACCGTGTTATTTATTACACTTCTTTACTCATCGAGTCAGGAAAATTTAGTTTAGAAAGTGACTTTTTCAAAAACTTTGCAAGAGATAACAACAACGGTAAAGAACTTATTTTTGCGATTTCTCAAAAAATAGATTACATCCGTAATGGTTCTAACAGTTTTGCTTATGTGTGTATGGAGCGTAATCAAAGAACATCTGCCGCAAACAGAGGAACAAACGCAGCATGTACAACTCCTGAATTCTATGCAACCTGGGATGGTAATCATGATGATCCAAGATTCGAACAGCATTATCAATATGCCGATGGTACATGGTTTATGAACGATGGTACAGATGTAAGTGTTCCTGCAACAGACATCGTTCCTAAAAGCAGCCCGAGTTTGCCCTGGTTCCATTTTAACAGAGGAATTCAGGCCGGGCTTCAGTATGGACCAATATTACTGCCTTCAGGATCACTTGAAATGGTAGGCGGCCGTATTAAAGTTTCTCCATTATTTATGGAAAAAAGTACCACTACAAGAATGAATTTTACACCATCATTGACATTTGCAGACCCTTCTAAATCTGTTTTTGCTCAAAATGAAATTAATCAGGGAGCTCGTGTATTTAAATATGAGTTTGATCCGGAGGGAGGAAATGGTAACAGTAATGTTGATATTCCGTTATTCCGTTTAGGAGGAATTTACGCTATGAGAGCCGAGGCATATTTCAGAAAAGGAAGCGTAGGCCTTGCAATGGATGATTTAAACAAACTGCGTACAAGCAGAAAAAGAGAATCTTTATTTGGAAACGCTCCTGGAAAAGCACTTACTTCTTTAGATGCAGCACAATTATATAAAGAATTAGGCTTCGAATTGTACTGGGAATTACAAAGAAGACCTCAAAGTATTCGTTTTGGGAAATTTGACTTGCCTGGAACAGCAAAACCTGCTACGCAGCCATTTAGAAGAACATTTCCAATTCCTCAAACCGTTATTGACCAAAAAGTCATTCAACAGAACCAGGGATATAATTAAGATTTTGTGTTAGTTTATTTTTTATTTTTTTGTAAAAAGCCTGTATTCGGAAGAAGCAGGTTTTTTCTTTTTAAGGTGCTAAGATTCAGGTGCTAAGGTTTTTAAAGATGCGTTGAAATCTAATTGAGTTAAGAATATAAATAACCACCAGCATAATCTTAGAGACGAAGAAAAAACCTTTGTCCCTTCGCGTCTTAGTGCCTCAGTACCTTAAAAAACTATAATAAACAAATGAAAAAATATAATATTTAACTGTCATGTAATCAGTATATTTGAGTTGAATTTTGGATATTTTGGAAGCACTAGTTTCTAAAAATAAAATTGATTTACAAACACAATTAATAACTCAAAAAGTATAAAAAATCATGATACATCAAATTGACACTACCGATAATATAGTTGCATTTAGAGCATTGGCAGAAGTAACAAAAGAGGATTTCTTAACCGCAGTAGTTCCTGCAGTCGAACATTTGGTAAAACAAACCAATGAAATCAATTTTTTACTTGTTCTGGATACAGATATTAAAAACTTTACTGCCGGCGCCTGGCTTCAGGATGCACTTTTAGGTTTAAAACATTTAGGAAAATGGAACAGAGCTGCAATTGTAACAGATTCTGAAGACATTATTTCTTTTACAAACGGTTTCAGTTATGTGGTTCCCGGTGAGTTCCACGGATTTAAAAAGGAAGCTTTTAACAAAGCATTAAATTGGGTGGAAGGAAATATTAATCTTCCAAATTAATAATTACCTAATTAGAAATTTCCCAATTAGATAAATTATCATCTTCAGCAAGATAATTTAGAAAGTGTATAAAAAATGCCCGTTAAGAATTAGCTTAACGGGCATTTCATCATTAGCAAAATTCGCTTCCTTTTATCACTTTGCTACTTTTTTGTAAACTGCTGCAGATAGTAATGGCAGCGCAAGGCTTCCCACAATAGCGGCAGCTTTATTATGACCTGTTTTCTTTAAAACTGCTCCAAGTAAAATTGAGCCAAGACCGGCGCAGGCCAGTTGTTTTACTGTAAGATTGGCAGTGTTTTTTTCAAGTGGTTTGATTCCGTGCAATAATGGATCTATGAATTGTAAATTTTCCATAATTTTTAATTTATTTAGTTAAACGTATTTTTATTTGTTGATAAGCTTCTCATTATCAGTTTCGATCTCAATTTTTTCAATTTCTACTTTTTCTTTTTTTATAGCCTGACGTAAAAGGGCAAAAAGGCTCATATATATGTTTGCAACAAATACCAGCGAAAACCCGGCCAAAATATAGCCTCGCCAGTCGTTTAACAAAAGTTTATAATCTGTAAAGATTAAAAAGCCAATTGTAACATAATGACTGAAGCAGTATTCACAAGTAAAAAGATAAAAGAATTTTCTGGTGAGTAAAAATTTCTCGTTTTTTGAGTGTTTTACACACCATTCGTGAGGTTCTCTAAAAATCTCTTCGTGCGTTACCGTCCAGCTTATACAGGCTGTTGGAACAGCCAGAACAAAAAGCCAGATAATTTGATCTGCAATAGCCATAAATGGATAATTTTAAACGAAACTCTTAGTTATTTTCGATTATTCTCTTGGATGATTTTCCGGATAATGCTCCGCATCAAAGTCATCCAATTCTTCATCATTATCTAGATCCCCGTCTTTTTCAACATCATTTTCATAATCTAATTCATCCGGATCGTTGTCGTCATTTAGATCGCTTTCGCCATCATTGGTAATCAAATCATCCTCATTAATAATTCGTTCCTGATTTGGAATATTCTCAGACCTAACATTGGTGTTTTTCTCAAAGTCTTGTTCCGGATGGTTTAAATCTCCAATAAACTCTTCCTGATATTGATAAGGATCTTCATCTCTTGCATAATTATCATTATCAACCAGAGTATTTTGTTCTATTACATCAGGATTGCTCTCGCCAAATTCCTGAGTGTTTTGCTTCTTTAATTCTTGTTTGTACTCATCTTCATTTGAATAAGTACCATCAACAAGAGTATTTTGATCTATAAAATCAGGGTCGGTTTGACCATAATCAAAATTATTCTGCTTTTCCATAACGCTGTTTTTTAGATTAATATTTATTCGCTGGGTTTGAATCCGTTATTTTTTGCCAAAGTTTTAGCAGTAATTTTTGTTACTGTTTTACCCGGCAATTTTCCGTCTTGTACTTTGTACTTGTTATACTATTTGCGGCATTTATATTTTTATTTTTCTGAACTTCAGTTTTCATGGCGTATAAGTTTTTAATCTTGTGTTTTACAAATTTACCATGCAGAACAACCGAAAATCTTACACGAAAATAAATTATAGCTGCATAATTAACAGTTACTTATAATGTAATCATACTCGGAAATTATGTAATCTTAAAAATTGGAAAGATTTTATTTTTGATAAGGAAATATTTAATTAAAAGTAAAATAATATGGCATCTGATAAAGTTACGGCCTGCTGTCAGGCGTTAATAGAAAAGAATCTGACAATAACATTTGTAGAAAGTGCTTCGGCCGGAAAAATGAGTTATGAGTTTTCGACAGTTGTAAATTCAGGCCGAATTTTAATAGGAGGGATGGTCTGTTACCACTCTTCCATGAAAGAAGATTTACTGCATATCCCTTGGGGGACAATAGAAAAATACAGTGCAGAATCCGCTGAAGTAACTAAATTAATGGCGCAGAATTTTTTTCGCTATATAAATTCAGATATCTGCGTTGCCTTAACCGGATTAACTACACCCGGAGGCAGCGAGAACGAAGAAAAGCCGGTAGGAACTATCTTTGTGCATATTATTTTTGCCGACAAAGAAACAGCAAAACGTTTTGAATTTAATGGAACGCCTGAAAGTATAATTAATCAGGCAATTGATGCTGTGGCCGAATTGATTTTAGAAGAAATTGCTTAAAAACTTATAGTTTTTGTGTATAATTGTAATCATAATTTACAATCACTATATGATCGAATTATATAAAATCGGCACCGTAAAACCCTTAACGAATAGTGAAACAGAAGCACTAAGTCGGGGTTCATTTTCGCTGCCTGCGGACTATTTAGATTTTCTGATGACTTACGGTTTGGGTTCGATAAATGAATTATTGATGATACAAAAACCTGATCAGGATTATATCAAATCTAACTTTGGCGATTATATGGATTTCTGGACTTTGACAGAAAGCGAAGAACAGCTCATTCTTAATTCACAAACTATTGCCACAACCATTGATGGAGATATAATTACGGTTAAAAACAATAATCAAAAACCAATTGTTTTGTTACCGCGCCACTCTGACGAGGCTGTTTATTTTGAAAATTTTGAAAAAGTAATTGCTTATTATAATCAGAAATACAATTTTAATTCTGATCTGTATTTTGACACTAATTACAATTTTGAACAGGAATACATAAGCTTTGTAAGTAACGGACAATTAAGTAAAAAACTATTTGACAATGTTCATGAGCTATTTTTAAATGAAGTCACTTTTGATAAATTATACAATGCAGCAACACAGCCAAAATATATTATTCAAAAAATAGGAGGCTGGGTTTATTTTGACGCTCTTGGCAAAAGCGCTGTGAGAGTAAAATATCAAACTCAGTTTAAAGAAGAAGCTGATTCAATTATTAAATTAATAAAAGATCAGATGAAAAATTAAAGCCGTAAAAACATTTTTACGGCTTTAATTTTTAAATTATTTTATAGAATAAAGCGAACCATTTTTAATCGTTTTCTTTTCCAGTTTTCCTTTTCTGAATAATTCTTCCAAAATAATCGCAGCATCATTAACAGATATATCCTGAATAACGGCATATTCTTTTACGGCCAATGTTGGATAAACTTCAAAAAGCGATAATGCGTTCTGGTTTACAAACTTTTTCTTTTTAGCTTCAGGAAATAAAGCAAGCAGAGCATTTTCATAAAAGGAATAAGGTTTGGAGCCATAAACGGTCAGCTTATTGTTGTTTTCATCGGCAAAAAACAAGGTCGGAAAACCTCTTACACCAAGAACTTTCGCCAGATTTAGATCTTCCTGAAACAGCTTTTCAGCATCACCATCATAATCTTTTTTTAATTTTTCGATATCCAAATCTGCTATTTTCGCTGCTTCGGCGATATTGTCCCATTTTGCAATATTCTTCTTTTCGAGATATAATTTTTCCCGAAGAATGCGCATAAACTTCAACGCCTTTTCCTGACTCTGAATCTGGGCGGCTTTTACAGCAATACAAGAAGGATAGGAAGAATCCAGCGGATCTTCGAGCCATACATTGCCATCAATTGGCATTTCATAATATATGCTGGCTTCATCCCAGTGATGTGCGACATCCGACGGTTTGCTGATACCCCCGCTGTTGTAATTCCAGTCTGGGAGTAAACCGCCCATTCTGTAGTCAATTTCTAGATAATCGCCATATTCGATTTTTAGTTTTCGAAGCTGCGGTTCGATTCCCCAGCAGGAAGAACAAATAGGATCTGTGTAGTAGATTATTTTTATAGGTTTCTTTTGTGCGGTAATAGTAATGGATTCTTTTGATGTTTCGCCAGCAGGCATTTCACAAGTTCCGGTTTCGGGATTACACAATAACGGATTGGTTTTATTTTCGCTCATTTTTGAATTAGTTTGTGACTAGCAGCCTGCACTGCAGATCAGGATTAATAACAGCGACAGTATTTTCATAATAACTGCTTTTATTTACGCTTAGGTTTTTTACTTTTACGCAAAGTTCGTCCGTAATTAATAACAAGTCAATTAGTCTAAAAAAGATGACTACAGAAAATAAATCAGAAAAAGAAAACGAATGTCCTGCTCAGGGACTTCTGAAATTATTATCAGGAAAATGGAAACCGCAGATTTTTCTATTGGCTGTTGACGGCCCGCTGCGTTTCAACGGACTTTTGAGAGATTTGAAAGGAGCAAATAAACAATCTGTGGCGGTCGCACTTCGCGAATTAGAAGACTTTGGACTTTTGGATAAAAATGTTATCAGGCTAAAACCGCTGCATATTGAATATACTTTGTCAGAAAAAGGAAAATCGTTGATTCCGGTTTTCAGGCAATTGGAGTTTTTTTCTGAAAAATAATACAAATCGATTTCAAAAGTAATTGCAATCGTAAGGGGAATTATGTATTTTCACGCTTAGAAAATTATATAAGCCGAAGTTATGATTGAGATAAACAGCAAAGAAGATATTCTGATTCCGTTTAACAAAATTGGAGACGCAGATTGGAAAATCAACACTCAAAAAATTATTGAATCTATTGCTGCTAATTTTGGCGACGATTTAAAAAAGCCTGTTTCAGAACAAGAGATTCTGAATCTGGAAACCAAATTAGGAACAACAATCCCCAAAAATCTCAAACTATTTTATCAGACATTTGGAATTGCCGATATTGGAGAACAGCTTCAGGATTTCAACGAAGTCGACTGGATTAAAGATATTTGGGCAGACACACCTCAATATGGCCCGGATTTTACAGAGGAAGACAAACAGCTTTTACCGTATTTAATTTCTTTCAGTGATTATTTAGGCAACGGAAACATGTTTTGTTTTCACAGTGAAACAAAAGAAATTTATTACTACGACCACGAGGATACGCCTTATCTCACTAAAATTTTTGACACTGTGGATGATTACCTAAAAGGCTGTCTGATTTTTGCTCAAAATGATTTTTCAGAAAATAAAGAGATAGACAATTGGACAGAAGAAATAGTTGTCGATTTACTGGGCAGTACTACAGTTAAAAAGTGGAGATATTAAATATCGAAAAAAAACTATGAACTATTTACAAAAAATAAAGCGTCTTTATAATCTTTCAGAAAATGAAAATTATGGATTCTCAGAAGCTGAAATTCGTGCACTCGAAGAGAAACTAAAAACAGCGCTTCCGGCAAAACTCAAAGAATATTATCTGGAGCTGGGTAAAGAAGAAAATCTTAATTATTCTTTTAATAGATTATTGAAACCTGAGGATGAAGTTGATTTTTCTGATGACGGTTATTTGGTTATTTATGAAGAAAACCAGGTTGTAGCCTTTTGGGGAATAAAAAAAGAAGATTTAAAACTCGATAATCCGCCTGTTTATGGCAATTACGATACAATTGAAAAATCCGATTGGGAAATTGAAACCCAAAGCACGGAGGATTTTTTTCTCTTTATGGCTGTTTTCAGCGGTACTTTGGGCGGCTTAAAATACAACGGAAACCATTTTGGATCAATTGATTCCGATAAAGTAAAATTCGTAGAGAACAATTGGACATTAGTTCCTGAAATAAGCAGAGATAACCAAAAAGTATACACCAATGATTTTTATGATGTAATCAGTCTTTCATTTGATAAGGAGAACAATTGCACTGCTGCTTTTATCGGAACGAGCGATCAGGATCGTTTTGATTCTATTTTGGACCATATAGACATAGACTGGTCTTATCTTTCGTACGATGACGATGAGGAATATAATGATGATGAAAACGACTAAACTATAATGAGAAATTTAAATTACCTGGTCAAAATTGAAGAAAATGAACTGCTTTTAGAAAGATTCATTGAAGCGATAAATGGCGGAACAGTTAAAATAGATGAGCAATATCCTAATCCTTATTTGCTGGATTCCGGCGAGAAATTCCTGCTTGATTCTATCGTAAAATATTTTTTTCAGACACGTTCTTTCTCAAAAGAACTATATGTTTCTTTTATTGAGAAACTTAGAAAATTAAGCGGATTTAAGAGTTACGAATATACTTTAGGAAACCTCACAAAAGACTTGATTTGTGCTAAATTCGATCGTGTCCAAAGAAATAATTCAAGGATATTTGTACCTAAAACAGGAGAAATTGCATCAAAAAATACCTTAACAGAAGAAGAAAATGAGCTGTTAAGTTTTTTATGTTATCTGGCTGTTTCTCATATTAAATACGGTCCAAGTTATGCATCGGTTACAGCTAATCAATATTTTGATGTTGTCACTCAATTAGGCTCTGATGAAGTAGAACAGCTTAAGAAAAATGGAACAGGTAAATTACCAAAAGAATTAACCAATTATAAAGACAGCGATTTAGCCTTTAAAGCAAATGATGTTTTTGCCGCGATCCATATTAAACTGATTAACGAAACCGAAGAAAGTTATAAAAAGGCATTGACACTTGTCAATAATCTTTTGAAATCAGATTTTCCTAAAAGTTTCGAAATTGCATTTTCTGCTAAAACAAAAGAGTTACTTCCTGTAAAAGGATTTCCAAAATGCGGACAGCATTATTTATTAGCCGGAGCAGTAAAATATGTAAAACTGCATTCTCTGATTCTGGAATATATTGATCTTACTAAACACAAATATGAATGGTACACCAATCTTGAAGATGAAAATTGTGCAATGCCTTCGACCTTTGCTGTTTTTGCTTTAGGCTTGCAAAACGAAAATTATTTTGATACACTGGTAGATTATTATCAAACTGTAGATGAAGAACACCAATCCATTCAGTCAAAATTTACTCCGGTATTTTTAGAAAAATTTGGAGTAACAAAAAAATCAATAAAGGTGTACATCAATGCGGTTTTGTCATTGCAGGAACACCCGCATTATAAAGCGTTTATTGCGTATTTCTCTACCGAAAATAGTCTAAAGTTGTTACTTGACAGCAGGGAGAATTTTGCGGCGTATTATTTTACAGATGAAAATTTAAAAGAATACTCAGACAGCGAGACCGACGCTCAGGAAATGGCCGCTTACTGCTGGGAAAGTGTCATGTATACGACTTTTGGACAAAGTAAGGATTTCGGTAAAATTGCCAGACAATTGACTGAGGAACAAAAAAAGTTATTCGAAAAGCTGTTATAAGATTTTATAGAATGAAACAGCCGTAAATGTAAAAGATAAAGCATGTCAAACGCAGAAAATATAATAGACGATATATCTACTTTCTTAGATAAATTTTCTTTGAAGAAAAATAAATTGACAAAAGAAGATCTTATCAATTTTATCGAAGAAAAATGGGCAGAGGCCGATGATGAAAAATACAATATCTATCAGGCTTATATTATTGCAGGCAGAATGACTAACGAATATATCTGGGCCAAAGATTTTCCCAATATGATGCGATGGCTTGATATTAATGACCGTCATACGGCGTCAGGGAGAAATGAACCTTATGTTCGAAATTATTACAGAGGACAATGCTGTTTAGAATGCGGTAACGAAGAAAAAGCACTAGAATATTTCTATTTGTGTTACAACGAAAACCCGGATTATATATTCACCAGAGCACCATTTTGTTATGAGTTTTTTAATAAACATTTAGAGAATCCGCGTGATATTGTAAAAGAGGATGAAGGCGAAGATAATTTTTTTGATTCTGTTGCATTAGAAGAATGGCAGTCATTTTTTGGGGAAGAAGAAATTATTAGGTGTGAAATTTTATTTGATGATGAAGAGGAAGAAGAACTTGCAATAGAACACGAAAACGGAATTAATTATCTCGAAACTAATCAAAAGGAAATACTACAGAGCATTTTAACTGAATTATTGAAAGTATACCCACAATGGCAGAAGGATTATAATTACAGCGAAGAAGACAAACCTGACTTTATGCCGGATGTTATGGAAATAAAAGGTTTTGCCAGTCTGATATCGCCTGCAGCTGTTTACATTACCTCTGTCTTTAAAGAGAATCTGCCGTATATCGGTTTTCTTTTCTCTTGTTCCTGGGATAGTGAACACGGTCTGGGAGTAATGACGCATAAAAACCGAATTGTTAAAATAGGTGGTGCGGATACGGCATTTTTAACGTGGATTGAAGAAAAATAATATTCAAAACAACTATAAGATTTAATATGAAAATGTACATTTTAGTGAAAGAGGACGTTCCTGATAAATTGGTTCCTGTAATAACTGCACATGCTTCTTTAGCTTGTTTTAGAAAGTTTGAACATAATGAGAATATGCAGAAATGGATAAACGGAATATTTAAGAAAGTGGTTTGCGTTGTTTCTGAAAAAGAATTTAGAAATGCAGAAAAAGAACCGTATAATATTGTTTTAACTGAATCCTCACTAGAAAATAGAGAAGTCTGCCTTGCATTTGTACCACGTGAAGAATTTCCGAAAATGTTTAAATTCTTTAGAATGTGGACACCTCAAAATCATTTACAGCCATGAATAATCAGATAAAAAGAGAAGAAATCAAGGTTAATACCTTCTTCTGGAAATTTTATTTATGCTGGTTCAGAGGTTTTGATGATAAAGAAGAAATTAATATTGATGAAGCCGTTGAGGTTATAGAAACAAACGAAAATGATTTTTATGAGTGGGAAAGAATATTCTTCAATTATGAAACTATCGAAGAAAATCCACGCTATTTTGCAGGTGATCTGACAAAGAATTTAAACTTTGCTATTGAATTTCAGGAATATGAAATCAATTTTTTTCTGAATGATATTTACATTGGTAATTTGGGAGGTCATTTTGAAGTATGTTTTCTCACCTTAAATGAATTACTGGTTTTTGAAGATGATCCTGTTTTCTTTTTGCTTCTTTTACCAATGACAGGAATAGAAGAAAATGAAAAATCTATTCTAAAACCAATTATTACAAAACATCTGCAGACTATTCCAAAATTTGAAACTCATTCTGAATATATCGCCGATTGTATTTTAAATGGTTTAATTATGGAATCTCCATTTCAGGAAATAACGGGAATAGGAATAACAAACAGTCAAAACCACAGCGTGAGAAATATAGCGGCATATCCGCGTTATCAGGAAGATGTCGTCAAATTGAATAAGGTTCTAGCTGCTTTAAAAAAGTAGTTTTTTGATGATGTGTAATAATACTGCCAGAGATTCTGAAGTTCCATAGTATGAGTGCCTGTAAAGCTTTTTGCTTTTAGGAGTTCTTAGTCTTCTCATCTCAAAAAAAACTCCATTAAACTTTTATTAACAAAAAGTAAGTATTCATTACTTTATATTTGTAAGGCACAAATTAATCCTAAAGTATTATTCCTCATGAAAATCAGGTCTTTTTTCTATATATTTCTGTTTGGTGTTTTTTCGGTTTCGGCTTACAGTCAGAATGTTAAGCTGTTGAATATTGATCAGTTAAACGAAAGGATTAAAAAAGGAAAAGACAGTACTTATGTAGTGAATTTTTGGGCAACATGGTGTGCACCATGTATTAAGGAATTACCTCATTTTGAAAAACTAAGTACTGAACACAAATCAGAGAAACTGGCAGTTTTATTAGTAAGCCTTGATTTCAAATCAAAATTAAATTCAAATGTAATTCCGTTTGTGAAAAGGAAAAATCTGAAGAACGAAGTGTTTCTATTAAACGAAAGCAGCCCTCAGGAATATATCGACAGAATAGATCCTTCGTGGTCAGGAAGTATTCCGGCGACACTTTTCATTAAAAATGATAAACGAAAATTTGTTGAAAGTGAATTTACCTACGAACAATTATTAACTGAATATAAAAAACTGTAAACCATGAAAAAAATAATTTTATTACTAGTATTAGCATTTTCTGCCTTTCTAGCTCAGGCACAAACAGGAACGACACTAAAGGCAGGAGATACTGCACCGGATTTTAAACTAAAAAATGTTGACAATAAAGAAGTTTCTTTAGAAAGCTTTCCAAAAGCAAAAGGTTATATTATAGTTTTTACCTGTAATACATGTCCGTATGCTGTGGGTTATGAGCAGAGAATTATCGATTTAGATAAAAAGTTCAAACCGCAGGGATATCCGGTAATTGCCATTAACCCAAATGATCCGGAAGCTTCTACAGCAGACACTTTCAGTAAAATGCAGGATTTGGCAAAAGAGAAAAAATATCCTTTCCCTTATTTGTTTGATGCTGGACAAAAAATTACAGACGAGTACGGTGCAAAACGCACGCCGCACGTTTTTATCGTTTCTAAAACGGCAAAAGGAAACGTAGTAGAATATGTGGGAGCCATCGATAATGATCCGGAAGGAACAAAAGCAGACAAAGTAAAATATGCCGAAGATGTAATCGCATCTTTAAAAAGCGGTCAAAAACCAGCTATAACGCAGACTAAGGAAATTGGCTGTACAGTAAAAAGAAAAGCAAAAGCTTAACACCAGAATTTAATTTGTTAAAAAGCGTCTCCTATTGAGACGCTTTTTTTATAGAAGAGCTTTTTCGAGCTTTTGTTCTTCAAGTTCCAGTTCTGCAATAATCTGCCTTTTCATTGTCGTATGCACATAGTCTTTTGCTTCGGCGTATGAAATTGCATATTTTCTCGGAATATCCTGCAAATGAAGAGGAAAATCAACCAGTAACTTATTATAGTAAATATTCAGTTCATTCTCATTTGGCATTTCAAATTTTAGTTTGATCTGAAATCTTCTCAGTAATGCTGTATCAATACTATTGTAAAAATTCGTAGCACAAATCAGTAAACTATCAGTTGGGAAATAATCAATTAACTGAATAATGGTGTTAACCAAACGCCTCATTTCGGCAACATCTTTATCATCGCTTTCACGGCTTTTGCCAATCTGGTCAAACTCATCCAGAAATAATACTGCTTTTTCCCGAATTGCCTTGTCAAAAATGGCTTTTACATTTTTAGAAGTCTCTCCAATTTTAGCATTGATTAAAGTGCTGAGGTTGATAATCACAATGTTTTTGTTTAAAGCCGTCGCAATGGCTTTTGCAGTAGTCGTTTTACCACAGCCTGAATGCCCGTGAAGTAAAATTTTATTATCTACTTTGAGATTGTATTTTTTTAATTCCTCAAGATATTTATGCTCTTTAATTGTTTGAAAAAGAGCTGTTTTGTTTTCTTCGCTGAAAAGCAAATCCTCCAGGGCAATTTTTTCGGTATCGTTTACAACAAGTTCGTACAGATTCATTTGAGATTTTATTTGGTGCAAAATTAGGTTTTATTCTGCAATATTTTCGTTCCAGATTTCTTTACCTAAAAATCGGTTTCCAAAAATCGAAGTTCCTACTCTCACAAGATTAGAACCTTCGGCAACAGCCAATTCTAAATCTTGAGACATTCCCATTGAGAGTTTTAAGTCGGTTAAATTTTCAATTTTTGCCTCGTAAATTTTATCTCTTATTTCGCGGAGCAGGCGAAGTGACGGACGCATTTTTTCTTTTTCAACATCTAATAATCCAATCGTCATTAATCCCTTGATTTTTAAAGTGTCGTACTTTTTAATTTCTTTAATAAACGGAATAACATCTGCCGGCGGGAGCCCAAATTTACTTTCTTCAAACGAGGTATTTACCTGAACAAAAACATCAATATTTCTACCTTCTTTTTGGAGCTGTTTGTGCAGTTCTTCTGCCAGGCTTAATCGATCGAGAGACTGAATACAGCTAACATATTTCAAAACATCTTTTACTTTATTTGTCTGTAAATGACCAATAAAATGACGATTGATATTTAAATTTTTAAGTTCCGCATCTTTATCGCGAAGTTCCTGCATTTTATTTTCTCCAATAAGATTTTCTCCGGCTTCAACGGCTATTTGTATTTTATCTGCAGGAACAGTTTTAGTAGCCAGTAACAATTGAACATCCGAAACGTCTCTTCCTGAATCTTGGCAGGCTTTTTCGATACGATGGTGAACCTGCTTCAAATTAAAAATAATATCCTCTTTCATAATAGGCAAAGTTAAAGTTAAAGTGGATTGTAAAAGTGATCCAGTTTTTTCTATATAAAGTAGTCCAGATAAAAAATGAAGTACTGGACCAGAAACTGATTATAAATGACAAAACTGGATTATTTAATGGTTAGGTATCCTGCCTAATTTTGTCCTGGCAATGAAGTCAAATTAAAATCAAATCAAATGAGCAAATCAATTTTTTATCACGCAGGTTGTCCAGTTTGCGTAAGCGCAGAACACGACATTTTAAATTTAGTTAAAGATGTTGAAGTAGTAAACATCGGAGAAGACAGATCTCGAATAGCAGAAGCTCAAAAGGCTGGTTTAAAATCGGTTCCGGCTTTGGTAACTCCAAACGGAAATGTACTGCACATTAACTTCGGCGCTTCTATGGAAGAAGTGATTGGGTAAATATAAACACCTCTTTGGAGTTTTCTTCGAAGAGGTTTTTATAAACATTGAATTGAAAAAGATTTTTTTAAACACATAGAAACATAGATTTTTTTCTTTTATAAAGAGTAAAAAAAGAAACTAGTTTCTAACACATAACTATGTTTGTTTAAACAAGTGAAACGCCTTTTACAACACTTTTAAAAACTATGTTCCTATGTGTTTAAAACTACAACAATAAATAAAAACTAAAAATAAAAAATAAGATGAAAGTAGCAGTATGGGATACTTATGTAACCCGAAAAGACGGTAAAGTAATGCATTTTGATATTTTGGTTGATGAAAATACCGACGATGCAGGTCAGGTTTTTGAATACGGTAAACAATATCTCAAAACAGTTTTGCAGGAAGGCCAGCCTTTGACCTCAAAAGAATGCAGATTTTGTCATATCGATAAAGCACCTGCAGATATTGAAAATCAAATTCTTAAAAACGGATTTTCGATTATCGAAATGGAAAATTGTTATTAATTTTTCGTTTAGAATTAGTAATTCGATAGACTGAAAGTGGGGGCTTTCAGTCTGTTTTATTGGATATAATTATGAAAAACATCTTCAATTTAGAAACGCAAAATAGTAGTTTAGACGGAAAAATTACCGCAGGATTCGAACGATTGTCTCAGGTTTTCCGGGTTTTGTTGTGGGAAAAAGCAAAAAAATACGATTTGAGTCCGATACAGATTCAGCTTCTGATTTTCATAAAAAATCACGCTGCAAATAAAGCAACTGTAAGTTATCTTGCTAAAGAGTTTAATTTAACAAAAGCGACGATTAGTGATACGATTAAAATTTTGGATCAAAAAAAATATATCACCAAAACGCTTCATACTTCAGATTCCAGAAGTTATACCATGGAATTAACGCCCAAAGGTTTAGAAATGGTTCTGCTGACAGAAGATTTTACAGATCCGTTATTTGAATTAGTATCAGGAAGTTCCCAAAAGGATAAAGTGATTTTGTGGAAAAATATAAGTTCATTGATTCAGCAATTACATGATTTACAGGTTATAAGTGTTCAGAGTACCTGCCATAATTGTGGTTATTTTTCACAGCAGAACGGAAATAATTATTGCCGTTTATTAAATACAAAACTGGAAACAAACGATATAAGACTTGACTGTCAGGATCATAAACCTGTTCGGTTATAAATACTTTGAAAGTGCTGTAATTCCTTCTTCCATTTGTTGTTCGGTCAGTGAGGCATATCCCAGTCTAAAACCATTTACGGGCTTGTCAAAACTAAATTTCTCGGGGCTCATTAATTTGATTCCCTTTGAGAGCAATTCGGTACATATTTTTTCTGTATCAACCGTTTTGTTCGGTACAATCCAAAATGCCAGACCACCTTCGGGTTTGCTAAAACTGATTTTGTCTTTTAAATGAAGCTTGCATAAGCTCTCAAAATAATCTCTTTTTGCCTTATAAATTAAGTTTGTTTTTTTGAGATGCCTCTTGATTTTTCCTTCGTTTATAAGATGAAGTACTGCTTCTTCCATAATATTATCGCCCTGAACATCAATTATTTTTCGGTGCTGTCCAATTTTTGCGATATTCTCTGGACAAGCAGCGAGATAACCAATACGAAGCGCCGGAGCGACAATTTTGCTTAAAGTGCCAATGTAAATGTAGTTTTTAGCATTACTATAACTCGAAATTGGCAGAATTGGTCTTTGTCCAAAATGAAATTCATTATCATAATCATCTTCAATAATCGTAAATCCGTATTGATTGGATAATTCGATAAGTTTTAATCTCTTTTTTAAACTCATTGTAACCGTGGTCGGAAATTGATGATGAGGCGTTACATAAATGGCTTTTATAGAAGAATGTTTTTTAAGATGATTTTCTACTTCGTCCAAATCCAAACCATCTTTAGTTACATTAACCGGAAGCAGACTGGCTCCGGCATTTTCAAAAGCTTCCCAGGCAGGTTTATAACCCGGGTTTTCAATTATAATATAATCTCCGTGAGATAACAAACAATGCGCCGCGAGATACATTGCCATTTGACTGCCGCGCGTTATACAGATTTCATCAAAAGAAACATTCATGCCGCGTTTGAAATTCAGCATTTGAACAATGGCTTTTCTAAATTCGGCATTGCCGAGTTCATTGCTGTAACCCATAATCTGCCAGCGTGATTTTCTGTTGAATATTTCACGGTATGCACGTGCCAGATCGTTCATAGGAGCGAGACGGCTGTCCGGAAGTCCGTCATCAAAAACAAGATGCGGTTTTTGGTTTTCAGCTTCAATATGGATTTTTGTTTCTTCCTTTTTATTAGAGTTAATTTCAGGAAGGATATCGGCAATAAAAGTTCCTTTTCTATCCATTGTAATCAGCCAGCCTTCGGCAATTAAAACATCTAAGGCTTCAATTACTGTGTTTCGGTTTACATTTAATAGTCCAGCCAGTTGTCGGCTTCCGGGCAAGGCGTTACCGCTGGTTAATTTTCCGGATTTAACCGCAATGATTATAGCATCAGCAATTTGCAGATAAAGTGCCTTGTCTGATTTTTTATCTAACTGGATCTCAAATTGCCATGGTCTTAACATCTGGACTGTCTATTTGTGTTTAAAAAGCTTTGGATTAATAGTCCAAATTTAATTTAAAAAAATAGAAAACTAGATTTTATTAGCCAAAAGTTCTGTCAGCAGGATTTTTAAATTTACTGAGGCACACGCAATACCTTCATCGGCAGCGCCATAATAAATGTATAATTCTTCGTCGTCGAGAATAGTTCCTGTTGGGAAGCAGACATAATTGACATATCCCTTTAATTCCCAAGGCTGATCCGGAACAAATAGCGGATAAGGCAAACGTGCAATTTCGCGGGTTGGATCATCGATATCGAGAAGTGCTGCACAGGCCACGTACATATAGCCGTTTATGGTATCGTGAACTCCATGATAAATTAAAAGCCATCCGTGTTCTGTTTCGATTGGCGGAGCACCGTTTCCTAAATAGCTCAATTCATGCGGAAACTTTGGATCGAGTACAATATGATTTTTGAAATCGAGCATATAATTTCGCCAGTATTCCGGATTTAAATCATCGAGCTCGTTAACGGAAGCCATTTGGATACCAGGACGAATTCTATGTAGAAAATGAAGTTTTCCGTTTATTCTTCTCGGAAAAAAAACCACATTTTTATCCCATACATAACTGCTTCCGGTACTGGGCTGAAAATATTTTATATTTAAATCCTGTTGGGTTTTTATTAAAGAGCGCAATTCATCGCCGCTTAACTGCGGTACCACAATTCCGTGTTTTGTAAAAGTTTTTAAGTCGGGAGAAGTAGCCACGCATCCAAAAGCATTCTCGCCGTCATAACCGCAATAAGAAAGATAATAAAGGTCGTCGATTTTAACGATTCTCGGATCTTCGACACCATATTTCTCGTTGGGCAATTCAGGCACTATAACCGGATATTCATATCGTTCTTCGATAGTAAGAGGATCAGAAAGACGGCAGTATCCAATTGTGGAATGATTTCCTAAAGCCACAGCGCGGTAAAAAATATGTATTTTTCCGTCAGCAGCAATAACGGCTGGATTTAGAACACCTTCAATTTCAAAATCCAATGCTGTTTTAGTGATAATTAATCCATGTTTGTGTATCATAAAGCTATTTTTTTAGATCATTCTAATAAAATTAATGAAATAGGCAATAACTTGATTTACATAACATTTTAAAATTCTTTCATAATTTGGGATAAAAAAAAAACTTGCAGTGAACTACAAGCTTTTTAGTTTTTTCATGAAGATTGGAAATACTTCGTTTAGTTCATCGAATAAAGGATTTTTGCGGTGTTTCAGTTTTATTTCGCTGAACAATTTTAATCCCAGCGCAAATTGAGTCGCTTCAGATGGATTTTCGAATATGTTTTTTTCTCTTATTCGCTCAATAATTCCAAATATTTCATCGTGATTATCAAATTCAATTCCGAGTTCTTTTGCCGGTTCGGTTTCACCGTTAGCGTATTCTTTTAAACTTAATGTTAAATAATATTTATTTGATCTTTTTTCCATGATAGTAATTTCAATTTTATTTTAACCATTTATCAACTATGGTTTTAAATGTTTCTTTGTATTGTTCGCCCACCGTAATTTCGGTTTTTCCAATAAAAATGAGTTTTTGCTGATGGCGTTTATTTTATCAAGGCAGACAATAAACGAGCGGTGCACCCGCATAAATTTTGCCGAGGGTAGTTTTTCTTCTAAAGCTTTTAAGGATATGAGAGAAACCACTGTTTTTGAATCGTCTAGATGTACTTTTACATAATCTTTCAGACTTTCGATATATAAAATCTCTTTTAGAGAAATTCGAACCCATTGATATTCTACTTTCAAAAAAATAAATTCATCGTCTGCAGTTATGGGCTGATATTGATTAGAAGATTCTTCGGTTAGCTGCAGCACCTTATTCGCTGCTCGCAAAAACTCTTCGTAACTAAAGGGTTTTAAGAGATAATCTACAGCATTCACTTTATAACCCTCAATTGCATAATGATTGTAAGCTGTTGTAAAAACAATTTTAGGCAGTGATCCAGGCTGTTCCTGCAAAAGTCTGGCCAGTTCCATTCCGGTTAAATTGGGCATATTGATATCCAGAAAAACCAGATCCGGCTGTTTTTCCCGAATTAAACTCATAGCTTCAACCGCATTATCGCAGCTGGCACTTAGTTCTAAAAAAGGAGTCTGCTCAATAAAAGTTTGAACTAACTTTAATGCGAGAGGTTCATCGTCTACTGCTATACATTTTATTATTGTCATTATTGTAAAGTTATTTGCAGTTTTACATTATACATGCCATTTTTGGTTACACCGCATATCAGCGAATGTTTATGCGGATAAATTAAATGCAGTCTGCGTTTGGTATTTGTAAGCCCAATGCCGCCTTCATTTGTTGTAGAAGATTTTTCAAAATAAGTATTTTCTACTTCAAATTCAAGACTGCTTCCGGCTTGCTTGAGCGAGATATGAATTTCACTTTTATCTGTGGCATGAATTCCGTGTTTAAAAGCATTTTCTACTAAAGGTAGTAATAACATCGGAACAATTGGGTAATCGTGTATTTTTTCGGGAATATCAGTTGTGATGGTCAGTTTGCTGTTGGCACGAAGTTTCATCAGGGCAATAAAGTCTTTCATGAATTCGGCTTCTTTTAATAAAGTCGTTGTTTCTTCGGTGCTGTAAAGTAAATAACGCATCATTCGGCTTAAAGTATGAAGCGCATTTCTAGAATCTTCAATATCTGTATACGTTAAAGAATAAATACTATTTAAGGAATTGAAGAAAAAATGAGGGTTGATTTGAGCTTTTAGCATTGCCAGTTCGGCCATTGTTTTGTCCTGTTCTAATTTTTGCTTGTGCTGTGCGGCTTTCTGCCAGTGCTGTAACATAGCCCAGCTCGTGCTAATGCCCAAAACTAATAAAGTGAGCATTAAAACATAATTATCAAAATAAGGGTTTTTATATTTTTTGAAGCCTAAAACAAGACTAATTTTAGTGTGAAGATCTGTCTGTGACGTATAAAAGAAGGCGATTAGCTGCATGGCAAAAATCGTGAGAAAAGCCCATATTAGAAAAGGAGAAGTATTGTCTTTTATAATGGTTTTTGGGACTATAATTTTTGCATTAGAATAAAATATGGTAATTAATAAAATCAATATAATAATCTGCCAGAGCCAAAAAACAGACGGAAGTACTACATTCCAGGTTAAGGGGATGTAAAACAGCATAATAAATCCCAATAATAACCAGCCCAGAATGTGAAGTCCGGTAAATAAATAAGGTCTAAAAAGGTTTGTTGCCATTCGTTTATTTTTGTTTTTGAGACAATATTACATTTTATTTAAATGTGAATTTAAACCAATCGCTAAACAGAGATTTACAGACTTTAAAAACCATTTTAGAGCCGACGAGCTATAAAATTAAACGCTTGTTTAATTTTTTAAAATTTCCATCGTGTCTAAGGTTATCTTTATCGATAGTTTAATGGTCTTCGTCTATTTGAAATTTTTTGTATGTAATATTTTATTTCTTTTGTTCGATATAATCGATAATTACATATTATTTCTAATGAATAAGCAATCATTTTTAAGTATTCTCGCAGCATCAGTTCTTATCGCATCTTGCGGTAAAAATGATAAACAGGCTCAGGCCGGAGGCGCACCGCAAATTAAAGAGTATAAAACGCTGACCGTACAGCCAAAATCAGCCACTTTAAATACAGACTTTCCTGCAAGTATCCAAGGACAGCAAAACATAGAAATCCGACCGAGAGTAGAAGGCTATATCGATAAGATTTTTGTAGATGAAGGTGCTGTGGTAAAAACCGGACAGCCTTTGTTTAAAATCAGTGCTCCTGAATACGAACAGCAGGTTCGTACTGCAGCGGCAAGCATTAAAAGTGCTCAGGCAGATTTAAGTGCGGCAAAACTTGCTGTAAATAAAGTAAAGCCTTTGGTTGAAAAAGGAATCATTAGTAAATACGATTTAGAATCGGCACAATATACTTATGAATCAGCTGCAGCCGCTTTGGCTCAGGCAAATGCTGCTTTGGTCAATGCCAAAACCAATTTAGGCTATACTACCGTAACAAGTCCGGTTAATGGCGTTGTAGGTTCTATTCCGTTTCGATTAGGAAGTCTGGTAAGCTCAAATACAACTGAACCTTTAACTACGGTTTCAAGTATTGGAAACGTGTATGCCTATTTTGCATTAAACGAAAAAATGCTTTTAAACTTTACAGAAAATGCCGGAGCAGGATCTTCATTAACCCAGGCAATTAAAAAAATTCCACCTGTTTCATTAATTCTTGCAGATGGTTCTGCTTATCCTGAAAAAGGATATGTAGAGACTGTAAACGGACTTATTAATACAGAAACCGGATCAGTAAACATAAGAGCACGTTTTCCTAATCCAAAAGGAGTTATCAGAAGCGGAAGCAGTACAACAGTAAGAATTCCAAAAGAAGTGAAAGAGTCTATTATAATTCCACAGAGCGCTACTTTCGAACTTCAGGATAAAATTTTTGCAGTAATTGTAGGAACAGACGGAAAAACCAAAAATGCTAACATCACAGTGCTTGAAAATACAGCAGGCAATTATTATGTGGTAACAAGCGGCTTAAAAGCAGGAGATCAAATTGTGTTAGAAGGTGTAGCTTCTTTAAAAGAAGGAACTGAGATTAAACCTCAAAATCAAAATGCCGAAACTGTTTACGCAGACTTAAAATAAGAAAAAATGTTTAAAATATTCATACAAAGACCTGTACTTTCGACAGTAATATCTGTTATTATTGTCATCTTAGGTATTTTAGGCTTGGTCGAACTGCCTATTTCTCAGTATCCTGATATTGCGCCGCCAACAGTAAACGTTGCCGCAAGTTATACGGGTGCAAATGCCGATGTGGTGTTAAAAAGTATTGTAATTCCGCTTGAAGAACAAATTAACGGTGTAGAAAACATGACTTACATGACTTCTACAGCAACCAATGATGGAAATGCTTCGATAAAAATATTCTTTAAAGTAGGAACAAACCCGGATTTAGCGGCGGTAAACGTGCAGAACAGGGTTTCGAGAGCTACAAGTTTACTTCCGGTAGAGGTAACTCAGGCTGGGGTAACAGTAACAAAGAGCCAGAGTAGTAACTTGCTGATTTTTTCTTTATACAGTGATGATAAAGCATACGATCAGACTTTCCTGCAAAATTATGCTAAGATTAACCTTGTACCTCAGATCCAGCGTGTAGTTGGAGTAGGAGATGTAACCGTTTTTGGTGCAAAAGATTACTCGATGAGAATCTGGCTGAAACCAGATATTATGCAGCAGTATAAGCTGATTCCAAGTGATATTTCGGCCGCTTTGGCAGAACAAAATATAGAAGCTGCACCAGGTAAATTTGGTGAAAACGGAAATCAGGCTTTTCAATATGTAATTAAGTATAAAGGACGTTTAACCAGTTCTCAGGAATTTGGGGATATTGTTATAAAATCTATTGGTAACGGACAAATACTTCGATTAAAAGATGTGGCTAAAGTTGAGTTGGGAGCTTTAAGTTATGCCTCAACAACTAAAACCAATGGAGTAGAATCGACAGCGATGGCCATCAGCCAGACTCCCGGATCAAATGCACGTGATGTAATCAATAACTCTAAAAAACTAATTGAAGAAGCCGCAAAGAATTTCCCAAAAGGAGTAAAATATACTATTCTTGTTGACGTAAATGAGAATTTAGATGCTTCTATTGAGAAAGTAATTCACACTTTGGTTGAAGCTTTTATATTAGTTTTCATTGTAGTATTTATTTTCCTTCAGGATTTCAGATCTACTTTAATTCCGGCTATTGCAGTTCCGGTTGCGATTGTAGGTACATTTTTCTTCCTGAGTTTGTTTGGATTTACGATCAACTTATTAACGCTTTTTGCAATGGTTCTGGCCATTGGTATTGTGGTCGATGATGCGATTGTGGTCGTCGAGGCCGTGCACGCCAAATTAGACCACGGATATAAATCGGCTAAAAAAGCTACGATTGATGCCATGGGTGAAATTTCTGGTGCGATCATCTCAATTACACTTGTAATGGCGGCCGTATTTATTCCGGTAACTTTTATTACAGGATCAACAGGGGTTTTCTACAAACAGTTTGGTATTACACTGGCTGTGGCGATTATTCTTTCGGCAGTAAACGCCCTGACTTTGAGTCCGGCCTTATGTGCTTTGCTTTTAAAACCGCATGCAGACGATCATAAACATAAAACTTATTTACAAAGATTTTATACTGCGTTTAACGTTGCGTTTGATAACGTAACAGGAAAATACAAAAGATCAGTTCAGTTCCTTTCTGTAAAAAAATGGATTGTGGCGGCTTCTATTGTAATTGCCGGTGCTGCTTTGTTTTATATGATGAAAACCACGCCTTCAGCTTTCGTTCCTTCGGAAGATCAGGGTACCGTTTTTGCCAATATCAGCTTACCGCCGTCTGCTTCTATGGAGCGTTCTGATGTAATTGCCAAAAGAGTTGACAGTATTGCCAAAACTATTCCGGGGGTCAAAAATACGCTTCGTATTGTAGGACAAAACTTTACGGCTGGAGCGGGAAGTGCCTATAGTATGGTTATTATAAAATTAGAAACTTGGGAAAAACGTGACCTAAGTGTTAATGATGTAATTGGACAGCTTTTTGCAAAAACAAGCGGTATTCGTGAGGCTAATATTTTCTTTATTTCGCCGCCAACGATTCAAGGTTTTGGACAAAGTGGTGGATTCGAATTCCAATTACAGGATAAAGGAGGACATACCACGGCAGAATTCTTTAAAGTAAATAATGAATTCTTAGCAAAATTAGCAGAACGTCCTGAAATACAATACGCAACAACTCCTTTTAACCCGGGATTCCCTCAGTACATGATGGATGTAAATCTGGCGAAAGCGAAAGATGCTGGTGTTTCGATCAATACAATTTTGTCTACAATGCAAGGATATTACGGAGGATTATACGCTTCGAATTTCAATAAATTCGGAAAACAATACCGTGTTATGATTCAGGCTTCGCCGGAATTCCGTACCAATACAGAAGGATTAAATAAAATCTTCGTTAGAAACAGCGCTGGAACAATGGCACCAATTACAGAATTTGTAAAAATGACCAGAGTTTTTGGACCGGAATCTATTTCAAGATTTAACCTTTTCTCTTCTATTTCGATTACGGGAGCTCCAAACCCTGGATTTAGTTCCGGAGATGCTATTAAAGCGATTCAGGAAGTTGCCGCCGAAAATTTACCGGCAGGCTATGGTTATGAATTCTCAGGATTAACGCGTGAGGAATTGGCTTCAGGAAGTGAAACGATTTTCATCTTTATTTTATGTTTGGTTTTCGTTTATTTCTTATTAAGTGCGCAGTACGAAAGTTATATCTTGCCGTTTGCGGTATTATTCTCAATTCCGTTTGGATTAGCAGGAGCTTATTTGTTCTCGATTATTTTCAAACTAAACAGTAACATTTACCTGCAGATTTCCTTAATTATGTTAATTGGACTTCTAGCCAAGAATGGTATTTTGATTGTTGAATTTGCTTTAGACAGAAGACGAAAAGGACTGCCGATTGTGCAAGCCGCAATTGAAGGAGCCGTAGCACGTTTACGTCCAATTTTAATGACCTCGTTTGCCTTTATTCTGGGACTTGTGCCGTTAATGTTTGCCACCGGAGCAGGAGCCGTAGGAAACAAATCAATTGGAACCGGAGCTGTAGGAGGTATGTTAATCGGAACCATTTTAGGGGTATTTGTTATTCCGGTTTTGTTTATCATTTTCCAGACTTTACAAGAAAGAATCAGCGGTCCGGCCAAAGAAGGATATGACGACGATGACGATGAAGAGGAAATTCAGTTAATAGAAGCTCACAAAGAGTAAAATTTAATTAAAAACAGAGATGACTAATAGTTCAAACAAATATATTCTTATGGTAATCACAGCCGCACTTTTGAGTGCGTGCTCGATTACCAAAAAGTACGAACGCCCAACCACACTCTCGACAGATAAACTGTATCGTGACGAGACTTCTGCGGATACGACTACAATTGCAGATATGCCGTGGCAGAGCGTTTTTAAGGATGAGAAACTAAATGCATTGATTCAAAAAGGATTAGATAATAATCTTAATTTGAAAAATGCTATTGAAAACATTATTCAGGCACAAGCTTCGCTGCGCCAAAGTAAACTGGCGTATTATCCAACCCTAAACCTGGATGCAAGTGCCACACGTACAAAACAGTCAGAAGCTGGTTTAAACTTTCCGGCGGGAATTAATATTAATACCTTAACGACGACTTACAAATTAGGTTTAAGCACCTCGTGGGAGGCTGATATCTGGGGAAAACTAAGCAGTTCTAAAAGAGCTGCCTTGGCAAGTTATTTAGCAACAGATGCAGCTAAACAGGCAGTTCAGACTCAATTGATTGCAGATATTGCCAATAATTATTTTTTATTACTTTCTTATGATAAATCTCTTAAGATTACAGAGGAAACTTTAGAAAGCCGTATCAAAAATGTTGAAACCATTAAAGCTTTAAAGGAAGGCGCAATTGTAACAGGGGCATCTGTTGTACAAAGTGAAGCCAACCAGTATGCGGCCGAAGTTTTGATTCCGGATTTAAAACGAAGCATTCGTGAAACCGAAAACGCTATCAATATCTTATTAGGACAAGCGCCGGGACCGATTGACAGAGGTGAATTGGGAACGCAGATTATTCCTGAAAATATAGCTGTTGGAGTTCCGTCTCAGTTGTTGGAAAATCGTCCGGATGTGCGTCAGGCAGAATTTAATTTCAGAGTAGCTTTTGAATCTACTAACCTGGCTAAAACTTATTTTTATCCAAGTTTAACGCTTACAGCAAGCGGCGGATTTTCGAATTTAGAATTAAAAGACTTTTTCAGCAATTCTATTTTCTACTCGATAATTGGAGGATTAACGCAGCCAATTTTTAATCAGGGTTTAAATAAAACCAGATTAACAACGGCTCAATCGCAGCAATTACAAGCTTACAATAATTTCCAGCAAAGCCTTTTAACGGCAGGACAGGAAGTTTCAAATGCCTTGTTTGCATACCAAATGGCTGCTGCAAAAGAAGATTCCAGAAAAAAGCAAATTGAAGCATTAGAAAAAGCAGTCGATTTTACGCAGCAGCTTTTAGAATATAGTTCGGCTACCAATTATACAGACGTATTAACCTCTGAACAAAATCTTCTTTCGGCACAATTAAGCGGTGTAAATGATAATTTACAGAAACTGCAGGCTGTTGTGAATTTGTACAGAGCTTTGGGCGGCGGATGGAAATAAAATACGGCAATAAGGTACTTTTGTCGTTAAAAATGTAACCTTGGTCTAAATAATATACAATATTAAAATTTTGTATTTAGTTTTACTGTGTTAAGATTTATTTCTGCGGCATATCTAAAATAAAACAATAAAATTCCACAATGATCATGATCGTTCGCATGATGATCGCTATTAATTAAATTTAAACATGACTAAAGACGCCTCATTATTGAGGCGTTTTTAATTTTAAATATATATATCGGTTAAAAGATACTTTTCGTCGATTGGTTTAGCGTTTCTGTATAATTCATTCGATAAACGTTGATATTGGCACTACTTTAGATTATTATCTATTTGAAATTAATATTTAAATTCTAAAAACATGAAAAAGTTAGTATTCGCCTCCGTATTATTTATGAGTGTATTTTTTGCTCATGCACAAGTATCAGTTAATATAAACATCGGAACACCTCCAAACTGGGGACCGCAGGGATACGATGACAGCAGATATTACTATTTGCCGGATATTGATATTTATTATGATGTAGCCCAAAGCCAGTATATCTATGATAATAACGGCAGATGGGTTCGTGAAAGAAGACTTCCTGCAAAATACAGACAATATGATTTATATTCCGGTTATAAGGTAGTTTTAAACGATTACAAAGGAGATGCTCCATATTCGTATCACTCCAGACACAGAGCCAGTTATCCAAAAGGTTACCATGGAACTCCTCAGAAAACAAGAGGAGAAAAACCAGCAAAAAAGAATAAATCTCATGGTAATCAGAAACATGACAATAGGGATAAGAACAATTCCAAAAAACAATCAAACAAAGATCATGGTAGTCACAATGATCGCCATTAAGTAATGAAAAACGCCTCATTTAGAGGCGTTTTTTAATTTCTAAAACTATTAAACAAAAAAGGCTGTCCGTTAAGACAACCTTTAATGACTAATAAAAATAAAAATGTATTCTAAAGTTTTTTACTTTCCTGATTGGCTTCAGGGTTCATAATAACTTCGACACTACTAGAACTATCCAAAACGTGCTTACTAAACTGCTGAATAGTTTTTTGATTAATTTTAGAAATTAAATTTTTATATTCTTCATCTGTTGAAAACGGAATCTGATTTAATGTGCTGTTATAGATTGTTGTATTCCAGAAAGAATTGGTTTTAAGTGATTCTTCTCTGTTTTTCAACAAGGCTTTTTTAATATCTTCTAAATCATCTGCGTTGACCGGGTTTGTTTTTAAATCGTTTATTTCTTTCCAGACAATCTGCATTAATTTTTCCTGTTTATCAGGATTGCAGTCAAAAGTCAGAGCCAGGCTGAATGAAGGTTTTGGAATTAATTCCAGATTGCCGCCAACATTTACGCCGTAGCTGCCGCCTTCTTCTTCTCTAATAGTCTGCAGGAATCGTTTAGATAATAATTCACCAATGATGTACATAGTCATAGCATTTTCTTTGCTGTACTCTGTTTTACCTGTTATATTTAAGTAAACAGTACTTTTTGCCACTTCCATCGGGCGATTAAAATGCACTACGGTTTTACCTTTTTTCGGTTCGATGTTATGATCTGTAAAAGTTTCTTTTAAAGCTGGATTTGATTTTAGGTTTCCGATATATTTCTGAATTAATTCTAAAGCTTTTTCTGGAATGTTTCCAACGAAAACAAAAGTAAAATCAGATGCATTTTTGAATCGGTCACGGTAAATGTTTTCTGCTTTTTTTAGATCAATAGTTTCCAGGAATTTTTCATTGAATATGAAAGTACGCGCACTATGGTTTGAATTGGCCAGATCAATAGAGTCTTTAAAAGCATTTTCGTTATCCTTTTTAATGGTTTCTAAACGATTTTTATATTGTTCTTTTAGAATATTAAAAATATTGGGGTCAAAACGAGGTGCTTCAAAAGAAAGATATAACAATTGAAGCATGGTCTCAAAATCGGCTTTATTGGAACTTCCCTGAAATCCTTGTGTGTTCTCGCCAATAAAAGGAGCAGATTGTGCCACCTTACCCGTAAGTTTTTCTTTTAAACCAATATTATCAAAACTGCCCAAACCCGATGATCTTGCAATCGTTGATGCAATTTCAGCAGAAGCTAAATCCTCGGTTTTAATTAAAGATTTACCGCCTTTTGCAAATGCGGAAAAGACAATCTGATCCTGCGAATACTTTGTTGGCAAAACAATAACATTGGCTCCATTTTCCAAAATATACCCTTTTGCGTCTGTAATTCCGGCTATTTCAAATGTTTTTTTAATTGGGGCAGGTTTTAGTTCTTTTTCTACTAAAGGAGCATTGTTTTCTTGTTTTGTGTAAGGTTCTAAAGTCTTGTTTTCGACCTTTTTTATCACATTTATAACCGCTTCTTTCGTAGGAAAATCATTTTTATCCTGATCTGACCCGCTGACCAAAACTATCTGGTTTGTTGGTTTTTGAATCGTTTTTGCATAAGCATTCAATTCCTCTAAAGTGATGCTTTTTATGATCCCAACAATTAATTTATAATCATCTTCAGGGGAAAGGAATGGCTTAGCTTTTAAGAAATAATTGGTGAGTTTATCAGCCCAGCTGTCATTATCCACTTTATCTTTGTTACTGATAAAATCGTCGTAGGAACTAATAAAAAGTTTTTTCGTTCGATCTAATTCGGCTTTTGCGGCGCCAAAACGATTTAAGCGTTCTGTTTCGGTATAAGCTTCTTCAAAAGCGTCAAGTATTTTTCCTTTTTTGGCTAAAGCCGAAATATTAAATGAAGTATTTAGTCTGGAAATAGGTTCAAAATACGTTTTTAAATTTAAAGCACCACCTTGATTTTTTATGAGCAATTCTTTAAAACGATTGTTTAAAATACTGGTGTAAAATGAATTCATTACATTTTTGCGCGTCACGATGCTGTCTTTTAATAAAGGCTCATCTAAGACATACTGAAGTGTAATGGAAGTCGATGAAGCTTCTTTATCTGTCGCCGTACCAAAATACAATTCGTTATGTTTCGGAATTTTTTCATAGGTTCTTGCTGCTGCTTTTTTTGCAAGTGGAATATCAGAGAATATCGCTTTGACTTTTTGCTCTATAGCTTTTACATCAATATCTCCCACTACAATAACGGCTTGTAAATCTGGTCTGTACCATTTTTTGTAATAGTTTCGCAGATCCTGGTATTTGAAGTTATTGATGATATTTAAATCACCAATAACATCTCTTTTACTGTATTTCGAATCTTTGTATAAAACGGGATCTGTCTGCATTTTTAAACGAAAACCGCTGGTTCTTCTGGTTCTCCATTCTTCTCTGATTACGCCTCTTTCGGCATCAATTTCTTCATTGGTTAAAGAAAGAGAGCCAGACCAGTCGTGTAAAACCCAAAGTGTAGAATCTATCAGTTTTTCGTTGCCAGCGGGAACCGAGCTGATATTGTAAACGGTTTCATCGTGAGCGGTATAGGCATTGATGTCTTTACCAAAAGTAACTCCGTTTTTTTCGAGCATCTTGATAATGCCTTTGCCTTTAAAATGTTTGGTTCCGTTAAAAGCCATGTGTTCCAGAAAATGTGCCAATCCGTTTTGATTGTCGTCTTCCAGTATGGCGCCAACGTTTTGCACAAAGTAAAAACTGGCGCGGTCTTTTGGTTCTTCGTTATGCAGGATGTAATAGGTGAGTCCGTTTTTTAATTTTCCGGTCGTCACGTTTTTGTCCAGCGGAATGTTGGTTTTAAACTGAGAAAATGCGCCTTGAAAAGACAAGGCCATAATCCCAATAATGATAGTTTTTTTAGTATTCATTTCGTTGTTTTTTATCTTCTATTTCTTCTAATTAGGATAAAAGCACCGCTGAGTATAATCAATAAAGGAAACAGTCCGATGAAGACAATTTTACTTATAAAAACCTGATTAGCATTCATGGTTATTTTCTTGTCAGTATTTTCAGGGCGCGTGGTATCGATTGGAAATTCGTAGTTGGTAAACCAGCTGAAGATATCAGTTACGAACTGGAATGTTCCTGAACCGCCTCGGCTTAACTCGGCATTGCCCATAAAATCTGCATCTCCGGCCACAATTATTTTTTGAGATTTACCGTTTATATTTCTTGTTAGAGCTACAACAAGCGGCACTGCTGTTGTCGAAGGCTGTTTTTTCAAATTTTCAGGAATGGAAGTAATTCCAGCTGGCGCTTCCCATGCAGGCTGATTATTGGTTTTTAAAAGCGCTGTCACTTTAAAACCTGCGTCTTTTGTCGTTTTAATGCCGCTGCTTCCTAAAAGCGGAATAGGATTATGATCGTTTTTGGTTTTACTAAATTTAATTACAGCAGTGTCGATGTTTTTTTGGAAATCGGTTACTAAATAATCAGGAGAATTGGTTTCACTTTCCTGAACCAGAGCTTGTTTTGTAAAACTCAAACCTAATTTATCTGTAATTGACGCCAGAGCAGAATTAGTTTCCGGTTCAGCCAAAAGCATTACATTTTTTCCCTGATCGATATATTTCGTAATACGGTCTAATGCGCCCTGGCTCAATTGCGTTTTCGGATCGGCGATGATTAAAATACTCGTTTCGTTAGGAATGTTCTGCGCATTAATATCAACAGAAGAAACATCAAATCCTTGATTGATAAGTGAATATCTGAAGGTGATTTCATTAAATCCGGTTTTGTAATTTTTATCTCCAATTTTGTCAACGCTTCTTTCCATGTTTCCGGTTGCAAAAACAATTTTTGGTGCCGGAACCACAACACGTTTTAAAGAAGCAGAGATTTCTTTTTCCATAGGAACTTTAAACATATCGTCAAACATTCTTAGGAATGTTTTCTTACCGTTATATTCTACTGTACGGACAACTCTGTTCTGCTCAGATTTTAAATCTATAACCTTTTTAATTTCTTCAGGAGAATATAGTTTTTTCAGCTTTAAATCCTGGGTTTCGATCATTTTCTCCGCCAGCTGCTTGTCGTTCAATCCAGGGTTTTGGGCATACAAAGCTTCATTGTTTGAAGTATCATAGTAATACACATATTCCATTTCCAGCTGTGGTATAAAACGAGTGTATTTTTCAAAACTTGCTTTATCCGAATTTTGAGAATAAGGCATAGCCATATAATAATTGATATCTAATAAGTTTACATAAGTGGTTAACTTTATAGGGCCCTCTATTTTTTTGACAATTTCTAAACTGGTTTTAGTTAATGTTCTGTCTTTTGTACGAGTCATATCGTGATATAACGTAAGAGGAGCTCTAGATGTAATGTACCCAAGTGATAAAACAACTGTGATCAATAAAGTATATTTTAAAACTCTTTTAGAAATGGTTTGTGCGTCTCTACCGGTTTGTAATTTATAGATACTCAGTACAATAAAAAGACTGCTTACTAAAACAAAGTAAAATACATCTTTACTGATAATAAGTCCTTCCAGCATTTCGTTTGCACGTCCGGCGATAGAAAGGAAATAAGTGATATCTTTTACAACTTCGACATCCTGCCAGAGTTTTCCAATGAAATTTAAACCTGCCAAAACCACCAAAGTACTAATCGCAGCAACAACTTGATAAGAAGTTAAGCAAGACATAAAAAGTCCGATTGCAGCATAGGTGCAAACCAACAAATACAAGCCGATAAGTCCCGAAACAGCAAATTTTAAATCTAAATTATCGATGGAGAAGTACGCAATACCAACCTGCATACCTAGTATTACAATAAATAAAAGACAGTAAGCGGCAATGGCTAAATATTTACCCAATACAATGTCTTTAATTTTAATTGGGGAAGAAAGCAGGAGTTTGATCGACCCGCTGTTAATTTCACGGCTTACTAATCCCATTGTTAAAAGCGGGACGTACAGGTATAAATAATTCTGCATTTCGGTATATAAGCCGCTGAAACCTGAAAATATCGTTTGACTAAGGTTACCAATACCTTCTCCAATTTTTTGTGCTTTTTCAAAACGTTCAACCGTACCGAAGAATTTCCAGCTGGACTGGATCGAAAATATTACTAAAACGACCCATGCCACCGGCGAATAAAACATGGTGTTAAGCTCTGTTTTAGCAATTCTGTATATTGTTTTCATTTGTTTGTTTTTTAAGAAAGAATAGCGTTTTTAGAAGGCGCTTTTTTAGATAATTGAGCAAAAATTTCGTCAAGTGATACTTTTTCAAATTGAATTTCACGTAGTTTCCAATTGTTGTAAACGCTTAATGAAATAATTTTTTCTGCCACTTCCTGCGTTCCGGTAAAAGTGATCTGCACTTTTTTAGGCGAAAGAAAAACAGCTGCTGTTACTTCAGGAATATCTGTTAAGACGTTAATTGCAGGCGGGTTTTCAAAACTTGCCGTTAATTTATCTGCTTCGATATAATTATTGAAAGCATCAAGTGTATCAGCAAAAACCATGTGTCCGTTTTCGATCATTCTGATATCCTGACAGGTTGCCTGAACTTCAGATAGAATGTGCGACGAAAAAATGACCGCTTTATCTTTTGATATTTTTTTAATTAATTTTCTAACTTCTAAAATCTGGTTTGGGTCAAGTCCGTTTGTGGGTTCATCTAAAACTACCAATTTTGGTTCGTGAATAATAGCCTGGGCAATACCTACACGCTGTCTGTAACCTCCGGATAAGTTTCGAATTAATCGGTTGCTGAAATGGGAGATACCGCATTGCTCTTTGGCTTTCTCTAAAGCATTTTTTAGATTTTCCTTTTTTACATGTCGCAGTTCGGCACAGTGAATTAAGTATTCGTCTACCGTTAGATCTAAATGCAACGGCGGGGTCTGCGGTAAAAAGCCAATTAATTTTTTGGCTTCAACAGGGTTTTCTTTTAAATTGATTCCATCAATAAAAATATTACCGCTGGTCTGGTTTAAGACACCGCAAAGAATATTCATTGTAGTTGATTTTCCTGCACCATTAGATCCTAAAAGACCTAAAATTCTATTTTCTTTAATTTCAAAACTAATATTTTGTATTGCCCAATCCTTACTGTATTGATGCGACAAATCCTCAACTCTTACAATTGTTGTTTCCATAGTGTTTTTAAAATCGCAAGAATGTATTTTTACTGAAAACACATTCTTGCGTTATTTTTAATTTTTAGTATCCTGAATTTTGGGTTAAAAAGGGATTAGAACGAATGGCAGGTTCTGGAATTGGATATAAACTATCTGTACTTTTCCAGATTTTATCAGATAAAACAGAGAGTGTTTCATCTAATTTTCCAGTTCTTTTAAGGTCCAGCCAACGATGGCCGTTTTCTGCAAAGAACTCGCGTTGTCTTTCCAGCGCAATTAAGTCTAATAATTGATTTGCATCTGTTAGAGCGGTATCATCTAATAAAGCTCTGTTTCGAATT
This sequence comes from Flavobacterium johnsoniae, assembly GCF_001879205.1. Classification (GTDB taxonomy): domain Bacteria; phylum Bacteroidota; class Bacteroidia; order Flavobacteriales; family Flavobacteriaceae; genus Flavobacterium; species Flavobacterium johnsoniae_A. The sequence continues at coordinate 251,755 of NZ_MLFK01000010.1, read as the reverse complement.
ACATTAATATCTTGCTGAGCCCCGGTAATATCATTCGATTTTACCCTGGCTTCGGCTCTAATTAAATAAAGTTCTGCCAATCTTAAAGGAGTAGAGCGTTCTACAGGAGAATCTTCAAATCCGTTTTGATATTTATAAGGTGCAATACCTAGAAATACACCGGCTCTATTTCTAATTTCAACTGTCCAGTTTGTTTTTCTGGCATCACCGGTTTCAAAGAGTGAATTACCTTTTCTCAGCAACAAAGTACCGCCGGTAGTAAATACAGAGGATCCTTCGTATGTATAATCAACATTAAAGTAAGGTATCTGCAATATAGATTCATCACTATCTGCGATAAAGGGACTATTGCCCTCTCCCAGATCAGTGATGATTTTGTAAATTCCTGTCTGATTTATTACTGCAGAGGCATGCGCAGTGGCTTCAGTCCATCTGCCTAAATAAAGATTTACCCTTGCCAATAAAGTTTCTGCAGCCCATTTTGTAGCTCTAATTCTTTCCTGATCATAATTTTTATAATCTACCGGAAGATCTTTAGAAGCATCTGTTAAGTCCAGCAAAATTTGCGCATACACATCTTCTTGCGACGATTGCGGTGCTAATGCAGAAACATCTATGTTTGTTGTAAGAACTAATGGTACATTACCCCAAAGGTTAGTCAGGTAAAAATAACAGTATGCTCGTAAAAATTTTGCTTCTGCAATCCATTGTCTGCTTTTAACTGCATTAAGAGAAGTACTTTTAGAAACTCCTTCGATTACGTTATTAGCATTATAAATCGTTTTATACAATTCGCCCCAATTACCATTTATAGTTCCGTCAGTTTCCAGAATTTCATTAGAACTGTAAACATTTGCAATACCTGTTGCAGGCACCAATTCGTCAGCAGTTTGTCCAAGAGCAGAATGCACTCTGTTGTAATAAAAATCGGTAACCATACTTTGGTAGATTCCGTTTACAGCAGCTTCAGCAGTTGTTTCTGTAGAGTAAACACTTTCTGATGATAATTGATTACTTGGAAGATCAACATCAAGAGCAGCATCACAGCTCGTAATTCCTAATAAAAGAAAAAACGAAAATATAGAGGTATATTTAATTGAAATATTTTTCATGATTTTTAGATTTAAAATGTAAACTGAGTTCCAAAAGTTATAGTACGTAATGGCGGCAATGCCAATCCCTGCGTTTCAGGATCAAGGCCTTTATACTTAGTAAACGTTACTAAGTTTTGTCCTTGAATCGAAAGTCGGATACTCTGCAGGAATTTCTTTGTTGCCTCATCTAAAGGAATTTGATAAGAGGCACTTACATTTTTAAGTTTTATATAAGATGCATCTACAATCGAAGCAGTTGATCCTATATAATTGAAAAAACTATTTTGAAACCCTGAACTTAAAACATTTCCCTGCGCTAAATAATCATTATATTCATCCACTTGAAAATTTGCAGTGCTGTAAGGATAGCCAGGCTGTGCTCCAGTGTCTGACATTAAAGTTCTACCGTCCTGTTTTACAAATTGAAATAAGAAATCAAGCGTAAAAGCTTTATAACTAATCGTGTTAGAGATACCGCCATAATATTGAGGATAAGTAGGTCCAAAATATTTTCTGTCTCCTCTGCCGGTTTCAGCAAATCCGCTTGAGATTCTGCCGTCTCCGTTTACATCTTCAAATTGCGAAATACCGTTGGCATTTACACCTGTAAAATTGTATAAATATCTGCCGCCTAATGGCTTTCCAATCACATATTGAGAATAATAGCTGGTAAACTCTATTCCGGGAAATGATACTAATTTGTTAGAATTGGTAGAAATATTAAAAGAAGTTGACCAATTTAAATTTTTAGTATGAATATTTGTTGTACCAAGAGTAAATTCCCATCCTGTATTTTCAACTTCAGCCGGTAAGTTTGCCGTATAAGTTGTAAAACCTGCCTGTGCACTAAGAGTATAGCTTACCAACTGGTTACTCGAAGTATTTTTATAATAAGCTGCAGTAAAAGAGATACGATCATTAAGGAAACTTAAATCGAGCGCGGCTTCAAATTTCTTTGTTAATCCCCATTTAATGTTAGGGTTTGCAATTCGTGCTGCAGACATAGAAGCATTTCCGTTGCCGTATGTACGAGTGTCAAAAGTTTCGGCATATTGATAATCTCCAATTTCATCACTTCCAATTTCTCCATAACTGGAACGCAGCTTTCCAAAGCTTAACCATGCAAGATTGCTTAAGAATTTCTCCTGAGTAAAAACCCAGGCAGCACCTACAGATCCAAAATTTCCAAAACGATTATTTGCTCCAAAACGGGATGAACCATCTCTTCTAAAGTTAACGTTTAGAATATACCTGTTTTGAATATTATAGTTAAGTCTGCTGAAAAGAGAAATGTATTTATATTCTACACTTCCATTGCTGGCAGTTACACTTTCTGCCGTACCTAAGTTGCCAATTAAATTATCTGCACTATAACCGCTTGAATTAACGTAAGACGGCATTTCTGATTTTCTATTCTGCCATGATCCTCCAACAAGTGCTGTTAAGTTTCCTTTCCATAATTCTGTTGTGTAGTTAAGCTGTGGTTCAACAGTAAAATTATTGGTATTATTGGTTGAAACCGTATAAGATCTTTGAAAGTTTACATTACTTCCGTTTGCTTCGGCATAAACATGATTGGTTGCAGAGCCCGGCATAAATTGTTTCGTCTGCATCTGCGCTCTGCCATATCCTAAATCTGTTTTGAAAGAAAGTCCTTTTTCAATTTCGTATTGAAGATTAAAGCTGGTAATTAAATTGAGTCCTTTATCGTCAACTCTTTTCTCCAAAGCGGCAAGAGGATTTATGTCACTAAAATAATCCGGTGACCAGTAATAACTGCCATCTTCATTGTATAACGGACGGTTAGGAGCAGTACCCAGCGCATAAGTTGTGATATCAAAAAAAGGTAGTTTGTTATTATCTGTTGCAAAAATTACAGAAGCTCCAATTTTTAATTTCCTGTCTAATGTACTGTGATTGATATTGAAGTTAGTAGAAAATTTATCATAACTGAAATCCCCAGGCACAACCGTAGTTTCTTTATGATAAGCACCGCTTAAAAGAAAATTAGTTGTTTCGTTCCCGCCTTTTAAGGATGCCGAATAGTTATTGAAATTTGCAGTTCCTCCAATTAACTTTTTCTGCCAGTTGGTATAAGCATTAGGATCCCAGTCTGTAATAGCAATACCGTTACTATCAACATCAGCAACGTTGCCATTATTATTCAAAGCAGTTTGCAGCATGTTTAGATAAGAGGGAGTATCTAACATTTTTGCCATATGTACTACTTCCGAAACCCCTGAGTTGGTCGTTATAGTAAACTCTGTTTTTCCGGATTTTCCTTTTTTAGTAGTAATAAGTACAACACCATTTGCACCTCTTGAACCGTAAATAGCAGTTGCATCAGCATCTTTTAAAATTTCGATGCTTTCGATATCATTTGGATTAATAATGTTTAGCGGACTCGTCGATTTTTGAGCACCTCTAATTACATTTTGATCCTGTACCTGCTGTTTAATGTCGTCTCCAATGTATGGAACACCATCAACAATATAAAGCGGAATGTTGCTGCCTTCAATAAAATTTCGGCCTCGAATACTGATATTCATATCACTTCCCGCATAACCCGAAGTCTGAGTTACAAAAACTCCCGGAGTCCTTCCTTGCAGTGTTTGCAAAATATTGGTTACGGGTTGTTTTTGAATATCTTCAGATGTAATCTTCACTACAGATCCAGTTGAAGTTCTTCTGGTGGTGGTACCGTAACCAATTACTACGATTTCATCCAGTTTAGCCAGATCGGGCTGCATTTTGATGGTAATAGAGGTTTGGTTTTCAACGGTAACCTGCTGTGTTTTATATCCCAGATAAGATACTTTTAGTACGTGTTTCCCTGATGGTAATTCAATGTAAAACTGCCCGTCAAAATCTGAAATCCCTTGTTTATTACTGCCTGCGACAGCTATAGAAACACCGGGAAGAGGCTGTCCGTTTTCATCCAGAACTTTTCCGGTAAGCATATAATTTGCATCATCGTCATTCTCTGTTTTTGCAGCAGTTTTGGGAGTTTCTTTTTTGTAGATAACAACATTTTTATCTACTTGTTTATAAACTAAATTACTGCCCTGAAATACAGAGTTTAAAAGGTCACTAACACTTCGGCGTCCTCTGGGTGTAGTTACTTTTGGAAAATCTTTTATGATTTGCGGCTGATAAGCAAACAGTAATCCCGTTTTATTTTCTATTGTTTTAAATAAAGTCTTAATATCCTGATTGTGAAGTTCAATGTCAACAGATATTGATTCTAAATTTTGACCGCTCATTTCGGTAGCAAAGACCATATGAGTACCACAGGTCAGTAAGAAAATGTGGAATAAACTGATTCGCATGATCATAATTGTTTTTTTTGACAAGTGAAAAAAAGATGATTTCTTTTCACTGTCAAACATGGTTGTTTTACAGCGTAATTTCATAAATTTGCATGTTTTTTAATGGTTACTGGATTAATTATTAAGAATCTGGGCCATCTGGTGTAGGAGCTGGATGGCTTTTTTTATTTTGGTTTTTGGTTAATTTTTTTTTAAAGGTTAATAATTTTCTCTCTTCAGCTTTCTAAGTAGGAGGTTAGTCAGCCATTTCTTCTTTATTGTTTACTCACAACCTTTTCCGTCTAACAGTATGTTTCCGGCTTTGTTGTAATGATATTCAGTTTCAATAACACTGCAGATTACTTTCATCACATGATCTAAATCTTCTTCATTTAAGAAACTTGCTGTGATTCTGCAGTTCTTAATTTTTTCATTAGAAAGTAAAATCTGAACTTTGTATTTTTGAGAAATTAAGGCAACTGCTTCCTGCATATTAATATCATCCAAAATCAAATAATTACTTTTCCATTCGGTTACAATAGCGGCGCTTACATTATTATGCTGCTCGTAGTTTAGCGTAGTTCTGTTTACCTTAATCTGCTGGTTAGGAGTAATTACACCGTATACTTTTTCGGTATCTCCCACCTGAACTTTACCTCTTGCAACCGTAACTTCAATATTATCAGAAGAGCTTCGGGCATTGATATTAAAAGCAGTACCTAAAACTCTGGTTTGTACTTTACCAGTATGTACGATAAATGGTTTTTGTTCGTTTCTTTTGATGTCAAAGAAAGCTTCTCCCGTTAAGGTTACCTCACGTGTTTTAGTGCCAAAAGCATCCTGATCGTATTTTAAACTGCTGTTATCGTTTAACAGAATCGTACTTCCGTCAGGAAGGTGAACCAATTGTTTGCCGCTAAAAGCAATTAAAGAACTTTCTTTAACAGGCTGTTCTATAGTTGCAGCAGGAACCACCGGATTTGATTTGAAAAAGAAAGTACTGCCTATAAACGCTAAAAGGGCAATGCTTGCGGCAGCAAAAACAAAACGGACGATTTTTTTTCTGTTTTTTCTTTCCGGCTCAAGTGTAAATACTTTTGGTTCGTTTTGTGGTTTAGATAAAATATAATTTAAAATGAATTCTCCCTGCTTGTGGTCTATTGCTTCTACAGCATTATTTTCGTTCAGCATCAGTTGAATTTTTTCTTTAATGAAATCATCATGCGTGCCTTGCGCAATAATCTCCATCATTTCCTGCTGCTCGAGTTCTGATAGATTATTTTGCAGATAACTTTCAAATAAATCTTCGAATTTTTTTTGCTGCATTTGTTCGTTAATTAAATTAGTACTTGTTTGTATGGATAAATTTTGGGGTATTTTTTTTTTTGAAAACAATCAAAAAAGAGGGTCAGCCCATTTAATTGATCGTATTTTATATAAAGACGATTAAAAAAAGGGGAGGGAGTAGTTGAAAGTAAAAAAAATGTAAAAAAAACTTAAAAAATATTTCTGCGTTTTTATTTTGAAGGAAAAAAGGCGGGATTTTATACCGTAAAAAACAGTAGAAATGTCATGAACATATTCATGTAAGGAGAAATTTTTATGCGTACAAATTTTAAAGCCTGCGCCATGTGTTTTTTTACCGTTTCTGTAGAAATGCCTAAATCTTCGCCAATTTTTTGATGGCTTAAACCTTCCCACTTCGCCATTTTATAGACTTTTTGCTGTTGTGGAGGCAGTTGTTCTACAATCTCATTTAGAATAATGGCATATTGCTGATCTTTGATATGAGTATCAGTATCGTCTGAAGAAACGCTTTTGTAATTTATATCTGTAACCAGACTGGTATCTCTTGCTATTTTTTTCAGCATATCAAAAATATGATTGCGGGAAATAATGAAAAGATAATTTTCGAAATTGGTTATTTCGGCGAGATTTTCGTGGTTTTGCCAAATTTTTAGAAACACATCCTGAACCGTTTCTTCGGCCAGTGTTTTTGATTTGGTTATTTTTAATGCCGTACCATATACAGCATTTTTGTATTGGTTATACAATTGAGTAAAAGCCAGTTCACTTCCCTTAGACAACTCAAAAAGGAGTCTGGTTTGATCGGAATTGAAACTTGATGACATTTTATTAAAAATTGCGTTGATTGAGACAATATTATTACTTTTTTAAATATATGTGTTATTTTAATGTAAAATAATTAACAGAAATATGGTTTTGATATTTTTTTGCAGGATTTTTTTCATGATTATAAAAAAATAAATAAGCATTTTACAAATCAATGAAACGTAATACTTTGTGTACAAAGTTCTTTTCTCTGCTGATTTCTAAGTGCTTTCTCAAGAAAAAAAGCCTTCAAAAACTAATTTGAAGGCTTTTAAAATTCTTAAAAACGAAATTATTTTACAGCAGTTTTTACTTTATGTCCGTATAATCCAAATGATAAAATAATAACAAAACATAAAAGCGGAATAATATATCCAGCCTGAATATCATCGTGTTTCATATCGATTAAAGTTCCCATTCCGTACGGAAGAATCGCACCGCCTACAATAGACATAACAAGCCATGAAGAACCTGTTTCAGTATTCGATTTTAATCCAACCAATCCTAACGAAAAGATCGTAGGAAACATAATCGACATAAAAAATCCGATACCGCCTAATGCATAAATTACCACAATTCCGGTTCCGTAAATAGCTAATAAGCAAAGTACAATACTTGCAGCACAATAGATGGAAAGCAAGACGTAATCTTTGACAAATTTCAAAAAGAAAGTTCCAATAAAACGACCGGCCATAAATAAGAAACCATAAATACCAAGATAGTATCCGGCTGTTTTTTCGTCTAAGCCAGCACCTTGCTGGGCGATTCTGATGAAAAAACTCGTAATGCAAACCTGCGCGCCCACATAAAAGAATTGCGCGACAACTGCCCAGCTTAAATGACGGAATTTCAAAACAGAGAAGAATCCGGGTTTCACTTCAGCTTCTGTATGCTGTGGTTTCATTGATGGCAAATGCATGAAATAGAAAATTATAGCCACTAAAACCAAAACACTTCCTAAAATAATATAAGGCATTTTTACCGCAGCGGCTTCACCTAATAAATAAGATGCTTTTTCCGCTTCCGGCATTGCTGCCATTTGTTCCGGCGTATGATTTTTTCCTGAAAGAATAAAAAGCGAACCTACAATTGGCGCTACCATTGCGGCCAGCCCGTTAAAAGATGCCGCTAAATTTAATCGTTTAGAAGAAGATTCTGCAGGCCCTAATATCGCAGCATACGGATTTGCACTGGTTTCTAAGATCGTCAATCCGCATCCGATTACGAATAAAGCGAATAAAAATAATTCGTAAGTTCTTGAATTTGCCGCAGGTACAAATAAAAATGCTCCCGCTGCAAAAACTAGTAATCCTGTAATGATACTGTTTTTATAACCGAATCTCTTAATTAGCATTCCGGCCGGAATTGCCATTATAAAATAAGCAAAAAACACCGAAGTATCAATCAAAGTCGACTGGCGGTTGTTTAATTCGCACGCTTTTTTAAGATGCGGAATTAAAATAGAATCCAGATTATGTGCCATTCCCCAAAGGAAAAATAAGCTGGTAATTAAAATAAAGGGCAGAAGATAATTTGTTTTCCCGCCTTCTGTCGGCACTTCGTGAAGATCGCCTGTTTGGTTTGTTACTTGCATTAGTTAGATAGTTTATTGTTTTTTTATATAGGTTCAAAGGTTCAAAGTAACGGAGGGTCAGAGGTTTTTGGAGACGCACTGCAGTGCGTCTTGATCTAAGTGTATTGAGAAGAAAACCCTCTGTCCCTTTGCCAGTTTGAACCTTTGCAACTCAAAAAGAATTATTTCTTTTTAACCAAAAGAAGGTGATCACATACCAAAACCACTTCGCCTCTTTGGTTAATGATTTCAACATGTTCTGTGACCGTTCCCATATCTGGTTTTTTGGCTCCGCCTTTTTCAGAAATTGTGATTTCAGAATGAATTGTGTCGCCAATATGAACCGGTTTCACAAAACGCATTCTGTCGTATCCTTTAGAAAAAGCTTCCGGATTTATTTCTGATGCTGTTAGGCCGATTCCAATGGCAAAAACCATAGTTCCATGCGCAATACGTTGTCCGAATGGCTGCGTTTTGCACCATTCTTCATCCATATGGTGCGGAAAAAAATCTCCCGTATGTCCGGCGTGAACCACAAAATCAGTTTCGGTTATAGTTCTGCCTAATGTAACTCTTTTATCATCAAGTTTATAATCCTCGAAAAATGTTGATTTAAAAGACATATTGTTTTTGTTTTGTTTTACCATATAAGTGATACAAGTTCATTTAATTATTTGCGTATAGCTTTTAAATTCACCGCCCTGCTTAAATTATCTTATATGACTTATATGGTTTAAAAATTTATAATTCTGTTAAGGATACACCGCCGTTGTTGTTACTGATATAGCAGGCTTCAACGACTTTCATAGTATCCAGAACGTCCTGAACGCTTGCCAGTAATTTAGAGTCTGAGCCTTCTTTAAATCGCATTAAATTAGACATAGCCCCAATGAAAGCTTCTGGAAACCAAGAACCTTCAAGGTCTACTTTTTTCCATTCAAATTCTCCTTTTTCATTTTCAACCGCATATTCAAAAATATCAGGAAGTCCGTCAGGATAATTCATAAGTAAGCCCATTTTCGCTTTTACAGCGCCTTTTGTTCCTTCCCATTTAATGTAGCTCTCTTCGTGTTTTGGTCCAAAATGATGATCGTGATTCGTGTTGATCACCACATGTTTGTCCTCGGCATAATCTAAAATAATGGTAGAACGGCTAGACGATAATTTTTTAAGAGGATGTTTCGCTGTTTTTGCCATCACACTTTTCGGATTTCCGAGAAATGATCTGATGCAATCGATATAGTGAACACTATGAAAAAGAATTTCCAATCTAGGATGTTCTTTAATCAGCGGAAACAACTCCCACGGAGTATTTACGGTTACTTTAAATTCTAAATCGTATAAGTCGCCAATGATCCCTTCGTTGATTAAATACCTTGCAGCGCTTACAAAAGGCGAAAATCGAAGCTGGAAATTAATTGCCGCAACAAGATTTTTTCTCTCACAGACTTCTACAATTTCTCTGGCTTGTGCCAAATCATTTCCCATTGGTTTCTGAATCAAAACCGCAGCGCCGTCCGGAAGCTGTTCTAATATTTCGATATATTGATCAGGTAAAACCGTAATATCGTAAACCGCATTTGAAGGCGCATTTTTAACCGCATCAGCCACATTTTCAAAAACATGTTGGATGTCAAATTGTTTCGCCAGGTCATGTGCTTTTGCAATCGTTCTGTTTGTAATGCCAAAAACCGTAAACCCCGCCATTTTATAAGCAGGCAGATGTGCATCTTTTACGATACCGCTCGCGCCGATGATGATGATGGGCTGTTTAGTTTCGGGCAGTAAAGGTTTATAGGGAATATTCATTTTTTATTTATTTTAGGTTTAGGAAGTCCCCGAAAACTTTGTCAAAGTTCTAAACTTTGGCGAAGTTGATGAGGCCTAATCAATTCGTCAATTTTTCAATATTTTCCTGTGTCTCTTCTAAAAGTGTTTTCGACGGAATTTCTGTTTCAATGGCTTTCAAAACCATTTGGTCAATTAATTCTGCCACTTTTGGCCAAATTGGCGTTTGCGGCAAAGTCAAAGCATTTTCATGCAGCATTTCGAGTTTATGATAGTACGGAATCGTTTTGTTGATTTCGGGATCATTCCAGGTCGATTTTCTACAGCCAATACCACCTTCGGTTGTCAATAATTTATCACTTTCCGGCGTTGTGGCAAATCGGAGGAAATCGTAAGCTAATTGCTGGTTTTTACTTCCGGTTCCAATTGTGTAAAGCCAATACACATTCAGCGACGCCGTATTATGGTTTGGATTGTGAGGCAATTGGGTAATATCAACCCTGCCTTTAACTTTCGATTCATCGATTACTTCGCACATTGATGCAAAACCAAACCAGTTAATTGCCATTGCAGCCTGACCTTCGGCGAAAGCCATACCAGCTTCAACAGAACCAAAATTCTTCGAACCCGGATGAACGGCTTTTTTATTATTAACTATATTTCGGTAATAATCTAAAGCCTCTACAGCCTGATTATGATTTATAAGGATCTGATTTTTGTCGTTTAAAAGCGATCCGCCTCGTGTCCATAACTGCAGGCAGAAATCAAAAACCATATTATGACCGTCTGGAAAATTAGCAAAAACGCAGCCGTATAAATTAGCGGCCGGACGATTGAAAAAACTTGCGATTTGGGTGAATTGCTCCCAGGTTTTTGGCGGGAACAATTCGTAACCAAATTGTTTCTTGAAATTTTCTTTTTCGGCTGCATCTTCAAATAAATCTTTTCTGTATATCAAACATTCCGGACCGTCGTGAAACGGAAGTCCGTAGGTTCCGCTATTAATCTGCTGGAGATTTAATAAAGACTGATGCCAGCCCTGCGGATAATCCTGCGGCGGATTTTGATTAATAAAAGACGTTAAATCAAGAACCGCTTTTTCATTTGCAGCATCAAAAATCCAGTCGGTATTTAAATGTGCAATGTCCCATTTTCCGTTTTTCAAACCGTTGTGGGTAATCGTTTCTTCGTAAAGATCGTGCAGTTCAAGCGGTATCATTTCAACCTCAATGTTAACGTTGTTTTTCACGCAGAATGCATCCCACAACTTTTGCAGCGTACTTTCAAAAGGAGAAAATTTTCTAACAGCGATTCTGAATTTTTCCATACTTATGCTATAAATTCTTTTATAATTCGCTCATTATCCTGTCCTAATTTTGGAGAACCTTTTGTCGAAGTAAAATATTCGCCGTCAATTTTTATTGGGCATCTCGTTGTTTTATACGAATAACCGTCAAGCATTTCAACTTGCTGTGTAAACTCTAAAACTTTAAAACCATCTTCTTTAAAAAGCTGTTCGTAATTTAAAACTCCAGCGCACCAAATATCTGCGGGTTCTAAAATATCCAGCCAAAACTGCGTTTCCTGTGTCAAAAGGTGAGAGGCGAGAATATTTTTAATCTCATCTCTCAGCGTAAATTTATTTTCAGGAAATTGAAGTAATTCATCACATTTAAGCAGTGAAGCCAAAACCGGAATCGATCCCATTGCTAAGGCCAAATAGCCATTTTTGGTTTGATAAATTCCGTATGGTGCACCAAGATAAGCATGCGCATTGTTTGTTTTTGTTCGAACAGGAAGTTCACCTCCGTCGTTAAAAAAGGTTGTAATGGTTTCAAACTGAAAATCAAAAGCCGATTCAAGCATACTTACCTGAACCGTTCCGCCCAAATTATGTGCTGCTTTTCGGTACAAAGCGGCTAAAATCCCCTGTGCTAAATGTGCGCCGGCCAGCATATCAACAATCGATAATCCCATTGGTACGGGACCGTCTTCCTGATTGCCGCTCAGCCATGTTAAGGCCGTTAAAGACTGCAAAAGCAAATCTTGTCCCGGTAAAATTTTTAAATTAGGATGCTCTCCAAAACCTGAAATCGAAGCATAAACCACTGTTGGGTTTATCGCTTTTACATCTTCATAACTTAGCCCAATGCGTTCCATTACGCCCGGTCTGAAATTATGCATGACAACATCGGCTTTGGCCAGTAATTTTTTTAATTTTTGAAGTTCTTCCGGCTGTTTAAAATCAATGGCAAACGATTCTTTATTTCTGTTTATGGTATGAAAAACAGACGATTCGCCGTTCATGATTAAGTCAGAAGTATATAAGGTTCTGCAAATGTCGCCCGTTCCTGGTTTTTCAATTTTTATAACGCGTGCGCCCAAATCAGCGAGTCTAAGACTTGCTGATGGGCCAGATAAAAACTGGCTGAAATCTACAATTAAATAATTTTCTAGTGGTTTCATTTTTTTAACCGTTTTATCGTTGTATTCGTTTAATCGTTTATTCGTTTAATCGTTGTATTTGTTTAACCGTTAATCCGTTTATTTCTTTATTTACTTAATACGATTAAGCAAATAAACGATTCAACAGTTTACCGAATAAACTGCTCTTGTATTGCTAAATTATCTTCGCCCACTTTTGGTGCTGCTTTTGAACTGATTAAAATTTGTCCGTCAAGCTGAATCGGACTTCTGGTTGTAACCAAAGTTTCGCCTTGAGAATTTTTTACGGTTTGTTTTAACTGCAGTTCCTGAACAAAAGGCTGTTGGTCGAGCGTTTGGTAATTCAAAACTTTTCCGCACCAAATACCTTGTTTTTGAAGTACTTCCAGCCAATAATCTGCTGTTTGTTCCGCTAATTTAGCAGCTAAAATTTCTCTGATTTCGTCTCTTTTTTCGAACCAAAGATGTTTATCGGCATACTGATTTAGATTGACTCCAAGTGTGTTTCCAATAAAAATCAAATCGCCCATTGCCAGCGAAATATAATCGTCTTGTGTTTTGTAAACGCCATAAGGAGCACTCAAAAAAGCATGCGCACTTCCTTTTACATCGCCTCTTTCAGGCTGCTGTCCGCCGTCGTTTAAAAAAGAAGTAATTGCTTCAAACTGAACATCCAAAATCGATTCCAGTAAACTTACTTCAACTAAAACACCTTTTCCGGTTTTGGCTCTCTTTAATAACGCCGCTAAAATTCCTTGTACGAAATGATTACCGCACATTAAATCGGCTACAGCCAGACCAAACGGAACTGGCCCCTGACTTTTTCTGCCGCTTAACCAGCTTAAACCCGAAAGTGACTGCAAAAGCAGATCCTGTCCCGGTTTTTTTGCCCACGGGCCTTTGTCGCCGTAACCTGTAATGGTTCCGTATATTATTTTTGGATTAATTGTAAGCGTCGTTTCAAAATCCAACCCGATTTTTTCCATTACGCCGGGTCTGAAATTATGCGTCATAATATCCGCCTTTTCAATTAGTTTTTTGATCAAAACCAAATCGTCCGGATTTTTTAAATCGGCTGCAAAAGATTCTTTATTTCTGTTAATAGTATGAAACAAAAGACTGCTGTCGTCTACAAATAAATCTTTGATACTTAATTGTCTGCAGGCTTCGCCTTTTACCGGCCTTTCGATTTTGATGACTCTCGCACCTAAATCGGCCAGCTTTAATCCGGCAGAAGGACCCGCCAAAAACTGGCAGAACTCCAATACAATTAATCCTTCTAACGGCTTCATGAATTTTGCAGTTTTAAAGATTTGGCATAAAGCGAATTAAGTACATCTAAAACTAATTCTTCGCTGCCGCCTTTCATCAAATAATCACGAACTACATCGCCCGCATGATCCTGAAAATACATGTGTCCGGAGTATCTCGGTCTTAAAAATGCTCTCTCTAAAGCCGGAAGTGTATTTTTGAAATAGTTATTGGTAATCGAATTGATTCGGTCGTTTTTCCATGCTTGTAAATGTCCAGGCTGTCCTCCGTTATCTGCAAAAATATTTTGCTGTACCTGAGACGATCCTGTAAATTCGGCATAACGAATCGCTTCAGGAATATGTTTGCTGAAAGAAGAAACTGCTAATCCTGTTCCGCCCAAAGAGCTGATCATTGGGGCATTATTCAGTTTTACCAAATCATAAAAATGAAGCAGGTTTTTGCTGTATCCTGCTCTCGAATAATTAGAATATCCGTAGGCAAAAGGGCAGTAGGCAATTTCATCAGAATTCACCATCGCTTCATAAACCTGAATTGGGTTTCTGTTAAAGTTTGCAGGATCAATTAATTGAGCCAATTCACGAAACATCTGCAAAGCTTTTTTTCCTGTTTCCACAGAAATAACTTTTTCTTCAGACTGAAACGGAGCTTCGCTTAAACTGCAGCAAAACATATAAAAACTCATTAAAACATCAACCGGAATTCCGGCAAATGCAACCAGTCCTTTTTTAGCCAGCGCCAATAATTCATCGTATGTCTGAGGAACTGCTATTCCTTTTTTTTCTAAAATATCCAAACGGGCCGCCGCAACCGGAGTCGCAGCATCAATAGGCAGCGCCCATAATTTATTGCTAAAAACATAACTTCCGTAAGAACGTCCAACCGTATTAATTTCCTGATCTTTTATATAATCAGCAGGAAGATAATCAGATAGGGGAAGGATAGCATTCGTATGCGCCCCAAAACCTGTCCATGGATGATCGATAACCAGTAGATCAAATCGTTTTGCTAAATCTTCGATAGAAGCATCTGCAAATTCTTGTAAACTTCTTTTCTCCCAGGTAATTTCGATATCCGGATTTAACTCGGTAAAGCGTTGTGCCGTTGCAACCATTGGGAGTAAACCTCTTGTGTGATTCCACGTAATGCCTTTTAATACTGCCATTTGTATTGATTTAGGTGTAGGTAAAATAATAAATGTAAAAAATACAATTACAAAATTAGAAATAAGATTGGATTGCGCAAGAAAATGTAACTTTTTGCATTAAATTTTTTGATAATACTTTTGTATGAAGTGTATTTTTTTACAAACCGAATAAAAAATGTTATAATTTATTAAAGAATGATCATTTTCTTATTTTAACATTAAAATAAAATGCTAATATTGTGATAATCGATTACATTTGTAATTGTGTTTTTTACATTTATTATTTCAGGTAGATGTAGAAAAACCTAAAATCAGATTTTTATAATATTAAATACTATTTAAAATGTTTTCATTACAAAATAAAAAAGCAGTTATAACAGGTGGCGGAAGCGGCATTGGAAGAGCGATTGCGGCCTTGTTTGCTAAACAGGGAGCAGAAGTTCATATTATCGATTTATCTATTGAAAGTGCACAGGAGGCTGTCGATGAAATTAAAAATGCCGGCGGAAAGGTATTTTCGTATGCTTGTAACGTTGCGAGTCAGGCTGATGTAAAAGCTGCTTTTGAAAAAATTGGAAACATTAATATTTTAATTAATAATGCCGGAATTGCCAATGTTGGAAAAGTAGACACAACTTCTGAAGCTGATTTTGACCGTGTGATGGAGGTAAACGTAAAAGGCGTTTACAACTGTTTGTATGCTGCGATTCCACAATTCAGACTTTCAAACGGAGGTGTTATTTTAAATATGGCTTCTATTGCGGCCTGGGTTGGAATCTCTGACCGATTTGCTTATTCAACAGCAAAAGGAGCCGTTATGGCCATGACTTTATCTGTAGCCAGAGATTATTTAAGTGAAAATATCAGATGTAATTCTATTTCTCCAGCGCGCGTTCACACGCCGTTTGTTGATGGATTTATCTCTAAAAACTATGCCGGAAAAGAAGAAGAAATGTTCGAAAAACTTTCTAAATCACAGCCAATCGGCCGTATGGGAAAACCTGATGAAATTGCCGCTCTTGCCTTGTATTTATGCAGCGAAGAAGCCGGTTTTATAACTGGATGCGATTACCCAATCGACGGAGGATTTATCAAATTAAATAATTAATTTTTAAGAGGCTAAGGTTCTAAGGTGCTTAGATTCTAAGTTTAAAACCTGTCAGGTCTATATGAAAAGAAACTTAGAATCTCAGCATCTTAGAAACTTAAAAAAAACTCAGAACCTTAGCCCCTCAGCCCCTTAGCAACTAAAAAATAACTAAAAATAAAATACAATGAAATTAATACGTTTTGGAGAAATCGGAAAAGAAAAACCAGGAGTTTTAATTAATGAAAAAAGATATGATGTTTCTTCTATCGTTTCAGATTTTAACGAAAGCTTTTTTGAAGAAAATGGACTAGAGAAACTGCAGAAAGCATTAGAAAGCAACCCTTCGTTACCAGAAGTGGATGCCAGTGTGCGTTTAGGATCTCCGGTGGCGAGACCTTCAAAAATAATATGTATCGGATTAAATTATGTAGATCACTGTAAAGAAACAGGTGCGCCGATCCCAACAGAACCAATCATCTTTTTTAAATCGACAACTTCCTTATGCGGTCCTGATGATGATGTAATTATCCCAAAAAACAGTGTAAAAACCGACTGGGAAGTGGAGCTGGCATTTGTGGTGGGTAAAAAAGCAAGTTATGTAGAAGAAGCTGAGGCTTTAGATTACGTTGCAGGTTACGCTTTATTGAATGATTACAGCGAAAGAGAATTTCAAATCGAGCGCGGCGGACAATGGGCAAAAGGAAAAGGATGCGATACATTTGCGCCTCTTGGACCATTTTTGGCTACGAAAGATGAAGTAAAAGATGTTGATAATTTGTCGATGTGGCTGAGCGTTAACGGTAAAAAATATCAAGACAGCAACACATTGAATCTGGTTTTCAAAATTCCGTATTTGGTACATTATTTAAGCCAGTTTATGACTTTGCTTCCTGGCGATATCATTAGTACAGGAACACCTCCGGGAGTTGGTTTAGGAATTAAGCCGGATCCAATTTATCTAAAAGCAGGAGATGTTGTAGAGCTTGGTATTGAAGGTTTGGGTACAAGCAAACAAACTGCGGTTGCGTATAAAAAATAATTATAAGCCTGTTAAGGATGTAATTGTTTTTAACACATAGAAACATAGATGTTGTATAGTCAAAAAAGGCGTTTCACTTATTTAAACGCACATAGCTATGTGTTAAGAAACTAGTTTCTTTTTGTCTTCTTTCAAAAGAAAAAAATCTATGTTTCTATGTGTTAAATAAATTTTCACGAATGGGCTTTATCAATTAGTAAAAAAAATCTAAGATGAAATTTATTGTATGCGAGAAACCGCAAGAATTTAAATTAAAAGAAAGAGAAATTCCGGAACCAAAAGACGGCGAAGTTCTCTTAAAGATAAAACGAATTGGAATCTGCGGTACTGATATTCACGCTTTTGGCGGTACTCAGCCGTATTTTGAATATCCGAGAATTCTGGGACATGAGCTGGCGGCAGAATACATAAAAGGAAATGCGGCAGGTTTTAAGCCAGGCGATAAAGTGACTTTTATTCCGTATTTCAACTGCGGAAAATGTGTGGCTTGCAGAACCGGACTAACAAACTGCTGTGTAAATATTAAAGTTTTTGGAGTACATATTGACGGCGGAATGGCTGAATATGTGACTATTCCTGAGCAGTATTTACTTCAGGGTCAGGGATTAGATTATGATGAACTGGCTTTGGTTGAGCCATTGGCGATTGCAGCACACGGCGTTAGAAGAGCGGGTGTTAAGGCAACGGATACGGTTTTGGTTATGGGAGCAGGCCCAATTGGAATTGGACTGATTCAGTTTGCCAAAATTGCCGGAGCAAAAGTTATCGTAATGGATATCAACGACTACCGATTAAATTTCTGTAAAACCGAATTGAATGCTGATGAAACCATTAATCCGTTAAACGATGATGTAGCGGCTAAACTGGGAGAATTGACAAACGGTGATATGGCAAATGTAGTAATTGACGCAACCGGAAATCAGAAAGTAATGAACAGTGCTTTTAATTATATTTCGCACGGCGGAAGATTTGTTTTAGTCGGACTTCAAAAAGGCGAATTGAGTTTCAGCCATCCTGATTTCCATAAAAGAGAATCGACTTTAATGAGCAGCAGAAATGCTACTATTGAAGATTTCGAATATGTCATGAAATGTTTGAAAGAAGGCAAAATCGATCCTAAAAAATACATTACGCACAGAACCAATTTCTCAGAAATGATTACTGATTTCGGACAATTAATTGATCCGAAAAACAATGTCATCAAAGCGTTAATTGAAATTGATTAATTGTGAAATGTAAGATGTGAAATGTAAAAAGTAAAAAGTAAAAAGTAAAAAGTAAAAAATTAAATGTAATTTTCGTTGTAAAAATAGAAGCAACCTGATTTTAAATTCACATCTTACATCTTACTTTTCACAAATCACATTTCACAAAAGACACATTTTACAAATCACATCTAACACAAAAAGAAATGGATTTAAATTTAAAAAATAAGATTGTTGTCGTTTCCGGTTCGGCTGGAAAGGAAGGCAGTATCGGAGAAACAATCATCAACAGAATTGCAGATGAAGGAGCAATTCCGGTTTTGGTTGACAGAAACAGCAGAGGTTTCGCTTACGCGGAAAATCTTCAAAAAAAAGGAATAGATTCTTTATTTGTGCAGACAGACGTTACCGATCCTGTAGAAATTGAAAATGCTGTAAAAGCAATCGTAGCAAAATACGGAAGAATCGACGCTGTTATCAACAACGTTGGTGTAAACGATGGTGCTGGTTTAGATGCTACTTACGAGCAATTTATGGATTCGTTGAAACTCAATGTGGTGAGCTATTTTTTATTGGTTAAATACGCACTTCCGTATTTAAAAGAATCAAAAGGAAATATTCTGAATATTGGTTCAAAAGTAGCTTTGACAGGGCAGGGCGGTACTTCTGGTTACGCTGCTGCAAAAGGTGGCGTACTTGGACTTACAAGAGAATGGGCGGTTGATTTAATTCAATTCGGAATCCGTTCGAATGCTATTATTATTGCCGAAAGTTATACTCCGGCATACGAAGACTGGATTAAAACTTTGGCAGATGGAGAAACCGTGCTGAAAAAAATCAACAAAAGTATTCCATTTGAAGGCAGAATGACTAAGACTGATGAAATTGCTGATACTGCACTTTTCATTATTTCTGATCGTTCGTCGCATACTACAGGACAATTTGTATTTGTAGACGGCGGTTACGTGCATTTAGATCGTGCTTTAATCAACGATGTAAACTAATTCAAAATGAGTAAGCGCATAGATTCTCATCAGCATTTCTGGAAATTTGATCCCGTTAGAGACAGCTGGATTGACGAAAGTATGTCGAAAATTCAAAGAGATTTTCTGCCGGAAGATTTACTGCCGCTGCTTACTGAAAATAAGTTTTCAGGTTGTGTAGCAGTTCAGGCAAGCCAGTCTGAAGAAGAAACTAATTTTCTTGTGGACCTGGCTTCTAAAAATGACTTCATAAAGGGAATTGTTGGCTGGGTTGATCTTCGTGCAGATAATATTTCAGAACGGTTACGTCATTTTTCTTCAAATAAAACTATTAAAGGATTCCGTCATGTCGTTCAGGGCGAGGACGATGATTTTATGTTTAGAGAAGATTTCCGCAAGGGAATTTCAGCTTTAAAAGCATTTCATTTTACTTATGATATTTTGATTTTTCATCGTCAATTGCCGGCTGCGATAAGTTTGGTGAAAGATTTTCCAAACCAAAAATTTGTGATTGATCATATCGCAAAACCGGATATCAAATCCGGAAATATGGATTCCTGGAAAAACGGCATCGAAGAAATCGCTAAATATGAAAACGTAAGCTGTAAAATCTCCGGAATGGTAACAGAAGCCGATTGGAAAAACTGGAAACCATCAGATTTAAAGCCCTATTTGGATGTGATTTTCGAAAATTTCTCAGCAGATAAATTAATGTACGGGTCTGACTGGCCGGTTCTAAATGTTGCGTCAGATTATACCGAAGTCGTAAAAACTTTAGAAAATTACATTTCGAAGTTTTCCACAGAGGATCAAAATAAGATTTGGTATGAAAATGCAATTGCATTTTATAAGCTGGATCAATAGAAATATCAAGAAAATAAAAAAGCGTGAATGGAATAATTCACGCTTTTTTTGTTTTTGCTATTTGTGAAAGTTTTAAACTTTACAAAGATTTTGCCTGCAAACTTATCAAACAAAGGTATATTGAATGTCTTTTACTGTTTTAAAAACTCACTTTGAGAATCACAATGACAGAACGTAGTTATTATTTCAAAACATCATTACCAGAATCCCATTTCTTTTGCCAGGCTGGGTATTTTTTCAAAACTTTTTCCGGTTTATCGGTGTACCAGGCATAACCGCTTCTGCGTTCCCGGCTCACTTCGGCAAGTGAATATAAAAGTTCACTGTTTCGATCAGAAAATAATGGTTTATGCGTTCCTAATTCGTAATAACGCGTCCAGATTGGCGGCGCTGTAGAATCAGTTACGACGCGCACATCGTTTGTTATTTTCTTGTATTTTGAATCCATTTCCGGAGCTTTAAAACTTTCGACCCTGGTGTTGTAGATTTTAGAATCGTTAAACCATTTTACCGCACTTTGCACGGATTTAATGATCTTTTCATTCGGTTTGTCGATCGCCATTAAAAACAAGACAACATCAACACTTTCGGCATTGCAGATGCTTGGCGGTTCAAATTTGCGCGCCCAAGCCGGTAAAAGCGTGATTTCATCGTGCTGTTGGCACCAGGCTGTAAGTTTTCCATTATCAGTAATCTGCATTTTTAAAATACAGTCTAATCCTTTTTCGTAGGATTCTGTTACCTTTTTTCTGGTTTTTGTGTCTATAAAAGTAAAATCAGGATCGTTGATTACAATCTTTTTCAGCAGATTCATGATGCCCATATAAGCTCCGTCATTAAAGGTAATATGGCGGCTGTACCCTTTTTCCAAAGGAAAGTATTGAGGCCAGCCTCCGTTGCTGTATTGCGCTTCCAAAATAAAATCAATTCCTTTTAAGGCGCCGTTTTTGTATTTTTCCTCTTTAGTCAGCGTATAAACCTGAGCCAGATAATTGACGTGCGTATAAGTCGTTTCGTTGTCAAAAGTAGTGTGCAGAATCGGTTTGGTTTTTATAACCGTATCAATCTGCTTTGGCGTTAAAATAGCCTTCATATCGTAATTCTTTGGCCATCCGCCATTATTACGCTGAAAAAGTAAAATATTATCAGCGATTTTAGCATAATCTGTTTCAGCATATTGAGGCTGATTCTCGACCGGATTTACAATATTGGTTTTGTCTTTTATGTGGTACCAATGATTCGTGCCGTCTGTAAAAGGTTTGGTACTGATGGTATTTTTCTCCTCTTTACTAGTCTGTGCATTCGAATGTAAAAACGAGAAAACACATAGGCCGAAAACAACTGCTTTTGAACTGTTTATAAATTTCATTTGAAATTGTGATTAAAATTTTACAGCTCCTTTTGGAACATCATTTCCAAGTGTAGTTGTTTTTGAGAAATCTAAATTTTTAGAAGAAACCAATTCGATATTACTGTTTCCTTCACCATTTATATTTACTGCTTTAGGCGAAGTTGAATTAAACTCTACATTTTTTAATGACATATTTTTTACATTATAAACCTCAAAGATGTTACTGTTTTCGATGTCTAATTTTGCATTTGTAATTTTGATTCCTTTTGCATCAATAATCGAAAAACCTTTTTGCGCCGTAGCTGTTAAATTAGAGATTTCGATATTTTCCAGATTCATTTCAGGAAGACCTTGTAAAAATACCGCCTGCTGTGCCCCTTTAATCGTGATATTTTTTATTGAAATATTTTTAAACTGAGGCGTTTCAACCGTTACCGGCATAGCTTTATTTACGATTTTGTCTCCGCCTTCTTCCAAAGTTTCTGCGATCGATTTTCCACCATAATACAAGTTAAACGAAATAGCCTGAGATGGAATATCGGTCATAAAAACATCTGAAATAAAGATATTTTCTACAACACCGCCTCTTCCGCGTGCACTTTTAAAACGCAGTCCAACATCCGTCCCCATAAAAGTACAATTGGATACATGAAGGTTTTTTACACCGCCGGACATTTCACTTCCCACGGTTACTCCGCCGTGACCGTGATATACGATATTGTTTCTTACGATAATATTCTCGCACGGAACACCTCTTTCGCGTCCGTCTTTGTCTTTTCCTGATTTAATGCAAATTGCGTCATCTCCAACATCAAAACTTGAATTTTCGATCAAAACATTTTTACAGCACTCTACATCAAGACCGTCACCGTTTTGAGAATACCAGGGGTTTCGAACCGTTACGTTTCTCACAATCAAGTCTTCAACCATAAACGGGTGAATGTTCCAGGCTGGTGAATTTTGAAAAACAGGACCGTCAAACAATACTCTTTTACTGTTTTGAATACTTACCATTACGGGACGAAGAAAATCGTGTATTTTTTCAAATTCTTCTTTTGTTTTTAAATCCGGACGAACATTTTGGTCCGCGCCTTTAGAGGCATTCATAAAAGTTTCAGATGGATACCAGCTCGTTTTGTCTTTGTTTAAAACACCGCCTCTTGAAAGAACTTCTTTCCATTGGCTTTCAGTTAGTTTACTTTTTTTAACCTGTCTCCAAACTTCGCCTGAACCATCCCAAACACCGCTTCCGGTAAAAGCGATATTCTCCAAATTTTTACCGTAAATAGGAGAGATGCAGCGCCAGGTGTTTAGTCCTTCAAAATTAGTTTCGATAATAGGATACAGCGATTTGTCTGTAGAAAATTTTATCAGAGCGCCTCTTTCGGCATGTAATTCGATGTTGCTTTTTAAGATAATCGGACCCGTAAGCCAGATTCCCGGCGGGATAATCAATTTCCCTCCTCCTTTTTTTGACAGCGCGTCGATCGCATCGGCGAAAGCCTTACTATTTAAAACATAACCACCATTAACTGCACCAAAATCTTTTAAGTTCACGCTGTTTTTTGGAATTACAGGTTCTTTTACTTTGGCCATTTTAAACTCAATGTCTTTATAAGTCTCATTTGATTTTTGGGCAAAACTCAGAGTGGTTAAACTTAGCGCAATAACGGTCAGAACTGCGCAGAAAAGGTTAGTCGGTTTAGTTTTCATTAGTATCGTATTATGGTTTGTAATTTACTTTTACGCTATTTTTGATGATGAGTCGATTATTTATTTTAGTTTTTTTTATTTGATGAATAAAAATATTCTTATAAAACTTATAATCTAATAATGTAATCGATTACACAAATCTATTAAAAAAATATTATGAAACGATGTTTTTGATTTAATTATAACAGATTTTTTATGAATTTGATTTTTTTGATGGAAAGAGGGTTAAAATCTTAAATTGATTTTTAAGTATAAAAGACGAGTAAATGGGACGGTTTTCCCAGATTTACAGGAGGGTACAGGATGCCTGTCATTTTATATTCTTTTAAATTGTCCCAATTATTTGGTAAAAGTGTTAAAAATACATTTATTTGTAAAATTATTACTGCTTTAAATTAATGCCTGATAATTTTATCCTAAGAAAAAAATCAATACTATAAATAATGCGTTTAATTTCTTTCAACAAATTACTGATCGTTTTTTTAATGGTTTTCACCTTTTTTTCGGCGAATGCCGCTGAAATCTGGGTGTCACCGTCGGGAAATGATTCCAACATCGGAACAAAATCAAATCCGCTGGCAACGGTTCACATGGCAATGCGAAAAGCCAGAGAACTGCGCCGATTAAAAGATCCATCTATAAAAGACGGAATCCGAATTATAGTAATGAACGGCACGTATTATTTAAACGAACCTTTGTTTGTAAGACCAGAAGATTCTGGAACGCCTGAAAGTCCAACAACAATTGAAGCCGATGTAAATGCAAAGCCAATTATTAGCGGGGGAATCGAAATTAAAAACTGGAAAAAAACTACTGTTTTAAATGGTAAAAAAGGCACATTCTGGGTGGCCGATGCGCCTCAAAAAGCCGGTTCAATTATCA
The DNA here is from genome assembly GCF_001879205.1 of Flavobacterium johnsoniae. Taxonomy (GTDB): domain Bacteria; phylum Bacteroidota; class Bacteroidia; order Flavobacteriales; family Flavobacteriaceae; genus Flavobacterium; species Flavobacterium johnsoniae_A. Next base: position 227,889 of record NZ_MLFK01000010.1, on the reverse strand, counting down.
ATTATAGACAATTGTGGGTCAACGGAAAAAAAGCCGTGAGAGCCAAAAGCACTGCCGGAAATGCAATGGACCGAATTTTATCCTGGGATCATCAGTCGCAAACCTGCTGGATTCCGTTTAAAGACAAATCGATAAAGTTTGAGCCGGGAATAGAAATGTTTATCGTACAATGGTGGTCAATTGCCAATCTCCGAATCAAAAATATTGAAGTGCAGAAAGACAGCGCCAGACTTTCGTTTGAAGAGCCTGAAAGCCGTATTCAAAGCGAACACCCGTGGCCGGCACCGTGGATTTCTAAAAACAACGGAAATTCTGCTTTCTATTTAAATAACGGAATCTCAATGCTGAACGAACCTGGAGAATGGTTTTTGGACAAGAAAAATGCCAAAATCTATTATATTCCGCGTCAGGGCGAAGAGATCAATTCGGCAAAAATTACCGTTCCGGTTTTAGAAAATCTGGTTGAAGTAAAAGGAACAATTGATTCGCCTGTAAGTCATTTTAGATTTAAAGGAATTTCATTTCAATACAGCAATTGGCTGCGTCCTTCAGAACAAGGTCATGTGCCGTTGCAATCTGGTTTGTATTTGTTGGATGCCTATAAATTGAAACAGCCGGGAACGCCAAATCAGGCCAATTTAGAAAATCAGGCGTGGGTAGGAAGACCTCGTGCGGCGGTTGAAGTTAATTATGCCAATAATATTCAGTTTGAATCCTGCCGTTTTGAGCATTTGGCTTCGACTGGTTTGGATTTAAATAAAGGAACGAATCACAATACTGTAAAAGGAAATTTATTTAAGGATATAGGCGGAAGTGCCATCAATGTCGGCATTTTTTCTGAAGAAGCTTTTGAAGCGCATTTGCCTTTAATTATAAAAGACGAAAGAGAAATGTGTTCTGATGAAGTGATTGCCGATAATTTAATCACAAACGTAACCAATGAAGATTGGGGAACTTTAGGAATCAGCGCTGGTTTTGTTCGCAATATTACCATTGAGCACAACGAAATTTCAGACGTATCGTATTCCGGAATGGCGATGGGCTGGGGATGGACGCATACGCCAAACGTGATGCAGAACAACAAAATTTTAGGAAACAAAATTCATCATTATGCCAAACATTTGCATGATGTAGCAGGAATTTATACACTTTCGGCACAACCCAACAGCCGAATCGAAGAAAATTATATCGACAAAGTGTACAACAGTCCGTATGCACACGATCCGTTTTTATGGCTGTATTTGTATACTGATGAAGGTTCTGAAGGTTTTACGATTAAAAATAACTGGATTGCCGAAAAGAAAATCCTAAAAAACCATAACGGTCCAAAAGGAAATATCTGGGAACATAACGATCCGTATGTGAGTACAAAAATTAAAGAGGCAGCCGGAATTAGAGCGCCTTATAAAGATTTAGAAAAAGAAGTTGTAATCGATGAAAAATGGGGATTGCAGGAAATGCCAAAACCGTATGCAATCGAATTGATAGGAAACGATTTTGACATCGAAAAAATCAAATCGACTTTGGTTGGTTTTAGAATCGTAGGTCAGGAATTGTACCAATGGAAAAATCATTTGGTGATTTACGGAAAAATGAATCAGCCGGAAAGAACGAAGCGTAAACTGGCAGGTGCTTTTCCTTCTTTAGAAATTAAAATCTATGACGATATGGTTTACGATTTTCAAAACTTTGAAAGATGTAAAGATTCGAAACCGGCATCGGATTGGGAAAATGTTGTTTTAACAGCCAATCTTCCTGCTGATGAAAAAGGGCAGAAAGAATATGTGGATTATCACAAAACCCAATTTGAAAAATGGCCGGAAGTAGCAAAAGGTTTTTGCAACGCCGATTTCCAGCAGTTACAGGTTTTCAAAAAAGACAGGCAATTGATCTTGGTAATCAGTATTCCGAAGGGTGAAAATATGGACAAACTAAATCCGAAAACAACTCAAAATAATCCGCGCGTAGACGAATGGAACGCTTTAATGAAGAAATACCAATCGGGAATTGAAGGCGCAAAACCGGATGAAACCTGGATTTTCTTGAACAAGGTGAGTGTAGAGGAGAAAAAATAGAAGGAAGAGCCAAGTAGAAAGAATTTATTATAGAATCAAGAATAAAGAAAATCTGCTCGATCTGCCTAATCTGCGTGAAAAAAACAAAACTAATCTCAAAGAAGATTTCGGAAATAATCTAAAATCTAAAATCAATAATCTAAAATAACCACACCCCATGCTAAAAATAGCCATTCTAGGACTTGGAGAAGGACGAAGCACCATGTCGGCCGCTATAGAAAGTTCAAAATTAGAGCTTGTAAAAATATGCGACAGAAACGAAGACTTGTGCAAACAGCGCGCAAAAGAATTCGATTTTCATTCGTACACCACCAATTACGAAGATTTATTAAACGATGCTTCAATTGATATAATTGCGATTTACACGCCGGATCATTTGCATGCGCAGCACGTAAAACAAGCTTTGTTGCATGGAAAACATGTGGTTTGTACTAAACCTTTTATCGATGATCTTTCGGATGCTAAAGAATTGTTAGAATTAAGCAAATCGACTGGAAAAAAAGTTTTCATTGGTCAAAGTTCCCGTTTCTTCGAACCAGCCAAAAGACAAAGAGCCGATTATGAAGCGGGTTTAATTGGCGATTTAATTACAATCGAAGCCCAATATCACGCCGATCACAGATGGTTTTTAAAGAAAGAATGGTCGCTTTTGCAATCATTTAAATGGCTGTACGGAGGTTTGAGCCATCCTGTAGATTTCATCAGATGGTATCTGCCAAACATTCAGGAAGTAATGGGTTACGGAATGATCAGCAGTAACGGACAATCAGCAGGATTGAAAAATGAAGATACGATGCACTTTATCTTTAAAGCAACCGATGGAAGAATTGCCCGTGTAAGTGGTGTGTATACTTCGCCAACTCAGCCAGCGCAACGCGACAGCGGAATGAGTACGATTTTAAGAGCAACAGAAGGAGCAAGTCAGGCCGATTATCACGAATTGCGTTATGCGGTTACAGACAAAACGGGCGAAGAAAAAGTAATTACCTGGGGCGACAGCACAATAAAATATTATTTCCGTTTTGAAGGACAAAGCCATCACGGCGGTGAATATCAGAATTACTTAGAATATTTTGTCGACAGCATCGAGCAGGGTTTTGAAGCTTATCCAAACATGGAAGAAGGAATTGGAACGGTGGCTTTATTGCAGGCAATGGACAAATCACTGCAAACTGGAATGCCGGTTAAAATTGCCGATATTCTTAACGAATACGGACTATGAACAGCATCTACGATAAATTAACGACGCTCGATTTTATAATTGTAGCCGTTTATTTGGTGACTTTATTAGTCATTGGTTATGTGGTGAGTGTGAAGCAGAGCAAGAAAAACGAAACGCTTTTTCTGGCATCCAATTCATTAAACTGGTACAGCATCGGATTTAATATGTGGGGAACCAATGTTGGACCTTCGTCCTTATTGGCTTTTGCGAGTATTGGTTACGCTACGGGAATTGTTGCGGGAAACTTTGAGTGGTACGCCTTTGTGTTTTTACTGCTTTTGGCGATGTTTTTTGCGCCGCGATATATTGCGAGTAAAGTGAGCACTATGCCCGAATATATGGGGAAACGCTACGGCGACAGTACGCAGAATATTCTAGCGTGGTACGCTTTAGTAAAAATATTAGTAAGCTGGCTGTCTTTAGGATTGTTCAGCGGAGGCGTTTTAGTGCGTCAGATTTTAGGAATTCCGATGTGGCAGAGTGTTACGGTATTGGTGATTTTTTCTGGAATATTTACGTTTGCCGGAGGATTAAAAGCGATTGCTAAAGTCAATGTTTTTCAGATGATTCTACTTATTGTAGTTTCGCTTACGCTTTCGTTTTTAGGTTTGCAAAAACTGGGAGGAATCGATGTTTTAATTGACAAAACACCTTCTAATTTTTGGAATTTAATCCGACCTTCAGATGATGCGCATTATCCGTGGCCGGCTATTTTATTAGGATATCCTGTTGCTGCAGTTGCTTTTTTCTGTACGATCAATCGATGGTACAGAGTGTTTTGGGAGCTAAAAATCTAGAGCAGGGACAATTGGGTGTAAACTTTATTGGCTGGTTAAAAGTTATGGCTTTGCCGTTGTTTATTCTTCCCGGAATTTTGTGCTATGCTTTATATCCAGAATTAGGAAGCAATTCCGATTTGGCTTATATGACAATGGTTACAAATCTTTTCCCAAGCGGCATGAATGGTTTGGTAATCTGCGTGATGATTGCGGTTTTGGTAGGAACAATTGGTTCTTCTCTAAACGCTTTGAGCACCGTTTTTACCAATGACATTTACGTGAAAAAAATCAACCCGACGGCAACTATCAAAGATCAAATTAAAATTGGACGTTTAACGATTGCTGCTGGTTGTGTTTTTGCGATTCTGATTGCCGTTGCAATTGACAATATCAAAGGACAAAATTTATTCAATATTTTTCAGGCGGTTTTGGGCTTTTTGGCGCCATCTTTATCGGTTGTGTTTTTGCTGAGTGTTTTCTGGAAACGCACTACGAAAAAAGCTGTAAATGCGACATTATCTTGGGGTTCTGCGTTTAGTTTATTTGTTGGGGTTTTATACTTATGGATTTTCCCTGCCGATAAATATCCCGCCTGGCCTCACTTTTTATTGATTTCGTTTTACATTTTTGCAGTGCTTTTAGTTGCTGCAGTTATAATTTCTTTAACCGATAAAAATCCCGAAGTTAATTTTTCAGATGAAACGGATATTCCTAAAACTAGTAAAAAGGTGAAGCTTTTGTTTGGGTTGTTGGGGTTGACGATTTTGATTTTGTATTTGGTTTTTAATGGGAATTAATATCTTACTTATATAAAAAAATGCTGTTTCAATTTTTGAAATAGCATTTTTTTTATTGAAAGGAGAATATTCATTTTAAAAGAAAAATACAAGTTTTTATTAATTACCTATAAGATGGTATTTTTTTTAAATTTTCTTTTACTCCTTTTGTTAAGACAAATGTAAGAGAAGCGAAAAATCCAACTTTATACTTATCTGTTAGATAATTTTCTATATCATCAGATGTTTCAGTGACGGTTGAACCAATTTCATAACCAGATTTTAATTGCTGAACATTTCTAAATGACGCTCCCGCGGTAAGAGTTAACCTTTCATATCTGCCAAAAGTTACACTAGGCCCAACAAAGAAGTTACTTAATTGTATTTTACCATTAACGACATCGATACCGAGTCCGGCACTTCCACCAATGCATGTATAGGTTGAGCTTCGAAGACTCATAGTTGCAAGTCCAACTAGAGAAGGAACTATTAGTTCATTGTTTTTTTGCTGAATCGTAATTTGAGACAAATTATTGACTTGTTTAACTTGTAACTCGTAAACAGGTGTATTTTTAAAATAACTGGCAGCAAGCCCTAAACCAAAATCAATTCGTGTTCCTCCTCTTGTAAATTCTTGATGTCTATCTTTTACTTCATCGATAACTTTTTCACTTGTTTTATTTTTAGCTTTTATATCAACATCAAATGAAACAACATCTCCAATAGGTTGAATAGGAGAAGACATCCATTCAAAAGTATTTGAATTTTTTAATGATTTAATAATCATTGGCATTAGGTTTAATTTCTTTTGAGTTTCGGTTAAGTTAATTTTTTCATACATTCGTTTTGCTCTAGTCATAAAATCTTCTCCTTGACTATATAATTTTGTTTGGCCACCTTCACTTAATTTTTCATTTAATTGGAAATTTCTTTTTAGTATTTCATACTGTATTTGTATATCATAATAATTTGATTTTAAAATTTGTAATTGATTTTTATAATCAGAAAATTTCTTTTCTTCTTCTTCAAAGGGAGATATCTCTTTTTGTGCTTGTAAATAGTCAAGCTGATGATAGCTAATGAGTTCATATAATCGATCGTAGCAAGAATTAATTTTATTAACCTCACGATAGGTTTCGCGAAATTGCGAAAAAAGCACACTTAGTTTTTCATTATCTTTTATAAATGTATCAACTGCTTCTTTAGATGTTTTTAAGTTTTCTTTATCTTTAACATTGTCTTTAAGTGTAGAATCAAGAGTATTTCTTGTTGAAATTAAATTTTTTTGATCCGTTAGATTTTTTTTTACTGATTTTAAGCTTTCTAACTCATTCTTTTGTTCCTCACTAACAATTGCAATTTTTTCTAATTTTTCAATTTTTATATCTACAGAATCCAATAATGATGAAATATTTACAAAGTCAGTAATCAACCCTAAGTTATTTTTATTTATTAAATCTGAAATTGCAGCAAGTTTTTCAGCATCTTGAGCGATTTGTTTATCTAGCTCCAGTATTTTTAGGGCTGAATTTAAAACATCAACCAGTCCATCTTTCTTATCAGGAGTTTCATTTTTAACATCCTTGACATCGTTTGTAGTTACCTGCATAGCTGGTTTTGGACTTGTACTGTCTGTATTAGAACCTGTTGTAGCTTGTTCTTCTTTTTTTTGTCCTACAAAAATTTCTTTTGGAAGATCATCAATTGAGAAAGAAAAAGCTAATACTGAATCCTTAGATTTTACTTCAATTTTATACGCAAATCTGTTGATATTTTTAATTCTGTATATTATTGGATAATGTACTTTAGGTTTTAAAGTATTATGTGTATAAAGCCTTGTTTTAAAATCATATTCAACAACATAATTATTTGTCAAATCTGTATTTGTTCCTTTGTTTTCAGGAGATGTCGACACTGTTTTATTGTCTGTAGATCCTTTTTTTTGAGTCGAACTACAAGAAAATAGAAAAAAGAGAATACAAATAATAGGCAATAAGAGTTTGTTTGTTTTCATAAATTATTTTGGTTATAGGTTATTTTAGTTTAAATAAATTTGGAAATTGGATATTAATGAACCCCCAGTGAAACCAATGGTTATGTCTATAAAAAAAACACATAGCTTTTCAATCTAGAAAACTATGTGTTTTATTATGAAATAGCTTTTAAAGCACTTTTGCTATTTGAGTGTTTACACGAATATTATTAGGAGCGTCTAAACCTGGTGTTTCATAAGTACTGAAATCTAAATTAACACCTGGTCTAAAAAGCAAACAGTGCGTTGAGCCTCCAAAATGGAACATTCCCAATTCGTCGCCTTTTTTGACAACATCACCAGCTTGCACTTTTATTTCGCAGCTAGAAACTTCTGCCATACCTACCGGCATTACACACATAAGTCCAATAGCTGGATTATCTGCCTCAATAAATATAAGGGCTCTGGTCGCGACTGCTGTTAAAAACGCCTGCGAATTGTTGGGTGCACTCGAATCGGCCCCCTCTGGATTGTAAAAACCCTGATACAGATTTTCTAAATAATATGAACCGTTTATAACAGCCGTTTTTACGATTTTACCGTTTACAGGACTGTGCCAGCGGTGGTAGCTCAAGGCACTCAAAAAAGCCTGATAAACTGTTCCGCCGTCAAATTGAGGTGCTAATTGATCAAAATTCAGCATGTTTTCTAACGAATAAGGCTGTCCTTTTAACCAAAACTGATCTGACAAAGCTACATTCTTGGCCACTTGTAATGGTGCCGATTCACAAGCATTTACAATAATCGAATCATCATTTGGCGCAGTTACAGGACGTACATTTGGGCAGAACAATCTAGTAAAAAAATCATCCCAGCTTTTGAAACCATAATATACATCTGAAGGATCAGACTGAAAAACATCAGAAAATGTGGCGTTCGGCGCAATAGGATTTGGTTCTAAACCTAAAGCTCCTTGAGCAACTTGCATCATTTCGGATTGTGCTAATTCGCTCAGCCATGCAATGACGTTCTCAGAAGGGTCATTTTCTATTAAAACATATCTGGAATCTTCTGTAACCAAAAATTTGGACCAATAGTTTAATATTTTCTTTAACTGCTGATTGACCAATGTGTTTGAAAAAACATCATACCCAAAATTGGTGGCCATAGGCCAGGCTAAAAGGGCATTAATAGGAAAGCCAATCATGCCTGCAGGCGATTGACTTCCGGGAGCACCGGTTTGGTAAGCTTCAGGCGCGGTTTGCATGATTCCGTTGAGTAAAACAAGGAAATCTTCAAATGTCATTGGTTCTGGTTCCCAAGTTAAGGGAGTTTGTTGTTTTAAAAAATGAGCTTCGGCAAACATTCCCTGTACATTCGCATACAAAACAGGGTCTGAGTATACCAGATTTTGAAATTCCGAAATTTCAGGAATCAGCGGTGATGGATTTTTTTTGGCAAATTCCTTTATTTTAAGTGTCCAATTTTCTATAATTTGCGGATCTTGGGGTAACCAGCTTCCCAATAATTGTTTTGCTTTGTTGAATGTAGTTGCTTCCATAATTTTTTTCGGTTAAATTAATACCGAAGTTATTTTAGAAAGTAATTCAAAAATTTAAAATAGTTACAAGAGCTTATTTTTGTGTTACGAAGAACTTTTTTTCTGCTGCGAAGGCGCTAAGGCTCAAAGTTTTTATTAACTACTTCCAGTTATAACTTATTGTTTACCATTCTGATAGCTATCTCGACTATGACACAAAGTTTTTTTTATGAATTGCCTCCAGTTTTAACTGGAGGTAAAGCAAGAATAGAAAAAGGCTTTAGCCAAATTGTAAATGTTTTGGCTAAAGCCTTTTGAGCTTTCTATTATTTCTCATCCCGCTTTAGCGGAACGCAATTCAAATCTTAAATTAAAAATAAACCTTTGCGTCTTTGTGACTTTGCTAGATTAAAATTATTTCTCAACAGATTTTTTCTTCTCCAAATTAGGTAAGAATCCTGTAATTATCCCAATCAAAGGCAGGAACGCACAAATCTTAAAGACATATTCAATACTTGTAGCATCGGCGATTTTTCCTAAAATAGCGGAACCTAAACCGCCCATTCCGAAAGCAAATCCGAAGAAAAGGCCAGCTACAAGTCCGACTTTTCCTGGCATTAATTCAGTTGCGTAAACTAAAATTGCAGAGAATGCAGAAGAAAGAATCAATCCGATAATTACAGATAAAGTTCCAACCCAAAATAAAGAAACATAAGGCAGTAACATTGTAAAAGGAGCAACTCCAAGAATCGAAACCCAGATTACATATTTTCTTCCGTATCGGTCTCCAATTGGTCCGCCGATCAAAGTTCCAGCAGCAACAGCACCTGAAAATAAGAATAAATATACTTGTGACTGCTGAATTGTAATGTGAAATTTATCGATCAAAAAGAAAGTATAATAACTCGTGATACTGCTCATGTAGAAGTATTTAGAGAAAATCAAAACCAATAAAATAATCAGCGAAGCAATTACACGGTTTTTAGATAAATGATGCGTCTCGATTTGGTGCGCAGATTTATTAGCCATTCTTTCAGATAAATTTGCCGTATACCAAATCGCAATTTTATACAAAGCAAAAATCCCAACTAGAGCAATAATACAAAACCAAGCGATGTAAGATTGTCCGTGCGGAATTACGATAAACGCCGCTAATAAAGGTCCGACAGCACTTCCGGCATTTCCTCCCAATTGAAAAATAGACTGCGCCAAACCTCTTTTACCGCCAGAAGCCAAATGCGCCACACGTGAAGATTCTGGATGAAAAATCGAAGATCCAATTCCGATTAAACTTACTGATAACAATAAATAAACAAAGCTGGAAGCGATTGAAACCAGAAAAAGCCCAACCATTGTAAAACACATTCCAACAATCAGCGAATAAGGTTTTGAGTTTTTATCGGTATACATTCCCACAAACGGCTGTAAAATAGAAGCCACCATTTGATAGGTTAAAGTAATAATTCCGATTTGTGTAAAATTTAAACTAAAATTTTCTTTTAGAAGCGGATAAATTGAAGGCACTACAGCCTGTAGAAGGTCATTGATTAGATGCGAGAAACTTATAATAAATAAGATCGAATAGGTGGTTTTTTTAACTATTTCGGGGTTTGCTTTAATAGTGTCCATTTGGTAATTTTTGATTCTTAAATTAGGTTTAAAAACAACAGCTGTATTATTTTTTGCAAAGATCAAAAGAATAGTAATGTCAGAATTGCTATATTTGGACAATGAATAACCAGATTCGGACATATAGAATGGCACAGCAGTATGGATATCAATTAGATTCATCCATACCCGTTATTGGTTACACAGAAATGGTAACCAATGAAATGTGTATCTCGCACTCGCACCCAAGAGGGCAGTTGATATACGCCACGCGTGGTGTAATGAATGTTGTAGTGGGCAACCACATTTGGGTTGTGAATCCGTTGCAGGGCTTATGGCTTCCGGGCGGAGTAGAACATCAGGTTACTTTCCAGAAAGACGTTAATTATTACAGCGTTTTTATAGATCCGTCTGCCATGGAAGGATTATCAGCAAATAGTTTTTCTTTTGATATTCCGATGTTTTTAAAACAGTTGGTATTCAAAATTATTTCTTTTGGAACAGAAGGAAATCTTACGCCTTCCCAAAGCAGAATTGTCGGTGTTTTTTTAGATGAATTAGCTTTGATTCAGCCAAGTGCAACCTTTCTGCCAACAACCAATCACGAAAGATTACAAAAAGTAGTCGAACTTTTAATGAACGATGTTGCGAGTAAAAATACGATCGACTATTACGCCGAAATATCTTTTATGAGCACCAGAACTTTATCGCGTTTGTTTATTAAAGAACTGGGAATGAATTTCAGCGATTGGCGCACGCGATTAAAACTGTTGGAAGCCATAAAACGTTTGGGCGAAAAACAATCTATTAAAGAAATTGCGTTTAACTTGGGTTATGAAACTACGAGCGCTTTTATCTATATGTTTAAGAAGCATTTAGGAAAAACACCTTCTAATTATATTTTAGAAGATGAAAATGATTCGGAGAAAATGATTGCTTAAATTATAAAACGAAATTAGAACACGGATAAAACGGATTTACTTAGTAAAGACGCGGATTTATACGAATCTTTTCTTTTGTTTCTCTTCAATAGCTTTTTCAAAGTTCAAAACTTTGACAAAGCTTGTTGCATTTATATTTAAAATGCGCATGAATCTGTGTTTTAAAATAAATCTGTTTGATCAGCATCCACTAAAAAATCCAAACATCATTTTTTTTAATACTAAAAAAGTGATAACCCATAATTTTTCCCTTAAAAAAATATCAAAAAGTACTGTTTTTATGAAATAACAGCATAGTGCAGGTTGTGAAATGTAAAAATAACACTTATCTTTAGCTCCAAAAAAAAAAGATATGCAAAGCCGATTTTCCATTTTTAGATTTTTGTTTTTCTGTGTTATTTTATTTCCTTCCACTTTCCTATTAGCGCAAGAAAAATCAAAAGAAGCGACATGGATCTGGTATCCAGGCGATTTCGAAATTTGGTTGAGCAATAAAATGCAGGTAAGACGTACAGAACGAGAAGCGGTATTTCCACCGCTTTGGCAATATTACAGTCCGTATGCATTGGTAACTTTTCAGACAGAAGTAGATATTCCGGAACCAGACGAGGCAAAAATCTATTCAGAAGGATCTTTTCAATTGCTTTTAGACGGCGTTCAAATTTACGGACAGCCAAAATCAATAAAAATTCCTGCAGGAAAACACAAAATTTCTTTTAAAGTTTACAATCAGGAAGTATTGCCGGCTATTTTTATTAATGGTAAATATGTTAAATCTAATGCTTCCTGGAAAGTAACCAACGAAGATAAACTTTGGATTGACGAAGCGGGAAAAGCACAGCAGTCTGGAACTCCATGGGTGCCAGTTGGTTCCTGGAACTTTTATTCGTCAGAAAATAAACCTTCCGAATTTAGACTGACCACTAAACCTTTGAGTGCAGTTAGAACAGAAAAAGCAGGAGCCGGTCAATTAATAGATTTTGGTAAAGAAACCTTTGGCTACATTAAAATTCACGGTTTAAAAGGAAAAGGCAAAGTAGCCTTGTATTATGGTGAATCTCGTGAAGAAGCTTTAGATTCTGCAAAATGCGAGACTTTAGATCATTTATCTTTTGATGGAAAACAAGCGGAAACCTACACGCACGATGGTTCAAAAGCATTTCGCTATGTTCAGGTTCAGGCAGATGCAGGGGTAAAATATGATTCAATTTCAATGCTTTATGAATATCTGCCTTTGGATTATCGTGGTGCATTCAAATCATCAGATCAACAATTGAATAAAATTTGGGATGTTTCGGCCTACACAATGCATTTAACCTCTCGCGAATTTTTTATAGACGGAATTAAACGCGACCGTTGGGTTTGGTCTGGCGACGCTTACCAAAGTTATTTAATGAATTATTATTTATTCTTTGATTCGGCTTCTGTAGAACGTACGCTGCTGGCACTTCGCGGTAAAGATCCAGTGACCGCTCATATTAATATCATAATGGACTATTCGTTGTATTGGTTTGTGGGCGTTTACGATTATTATTTGCACACGGGCGACACGAAATTTATCCAGACTTTTTATCCTAGAATGAAATCGCTGATGGAGTTTTGTTTAGAAAGAAGAAACAAAAACGGATTTCTGGAACCATTAGAAGGCGACTGGGTTTTTATTGATTGGGCCAACGGATTACCCAAAACCGGCGAGGTTAGTTTTGAGCAAATGCTTTTAGCCAGAAGTTTAGAAGCGATGGCGGTGAGTGCTAAAATTGCAGGAGAAAAGGAAGACCAAAAACAGTATGAAAAATTAGCCGAGGATTTAAAAACAAAGTTGTTTGAGGTGTTTTGGGATAAAAAAGAAAACGTGATGAAACACCAGCGTATCGACGGTAAAATGCAGGATATTGTAACCAGATACGCTAATATGTTCGGTATTTTCTTCAATTATTTTAATGAAGAACAAAAACAAAGCGTAAAAAATAAGGTTTTGCTCAATAAAGATGTTCTTCAAATCACAACTCCGTATATGCGTTTTTACGAGTTGGAAGCGTTGTGTGCGATGGGGGAACAGGATTACGTTTTAAAAGAAATGAAAGTCTACTGGGGCGGCATGCTGAATGAGGGTGCGACATCTTTTTGGGAAGAGTACAATCCAAACAAAAAAGGAACGGAACATTTAACGATGTATGGTCGTCCTTACGGTAAAAGCCTTTGCCACGCGTGGGGTGCAAGTCCGATTTATTTATTAGGAAAATATTATTTAGGTGTAAAACCAACCGCTCCGGGATATTCAGAATATGAAATCAAGCCAAATCTCGGCGGTTTACAATGGATGGAAGGAAAAGTGCCAACACCAAATGGGGAAGTTTCATTGTATTGCAATACCAAAGAAATTAAAGTAAAAGCAGGCGAAGGAGAAGGAAAATTAATTTTTGAAAGTGCCAGCAAACCAAAAACAAATTCAGGAACGATTACAGCATTAGCAAAAAATAAATATCAGTTGATTGTAAAACCGAATGTAGAATATAAAGTGAGTTATAAAGCGATTTGAGTTCTTAGTAATTAGTAAATAGTTCTTAGTACTTAGTTCTTAGTTTGTAACTTTCAGTTTGTCATTTCGATCCCGAGGCTTCGGGAGAGAAATCTCCGCGACAATATTCGATAAAGAGAGGAAATACTTTATAGAGCTACTTACGAAGATTTGCTTCGCCTGTTCGCTATCGCCCAGTTCTCCTCCGTCGAAATAACAAGATTGAGGAAATTTATAGTCAATAAAAAAATAAAAAACCAATGTTTTCAAAAAATACAAAATACAATTTCAAATTAAAAACAGCTTTTCTAATACTGTTAAGCGTCTGTATTCAAGTTTCAGCACAAAATAACACATGGAAACCAGCATCATTTGAAATAGTAAAATCAAATTACAAAACATTCACAACCACACAATACGCTCATGTTTTTTCGGGAAGCAAACATAATATTGTGCGTTTAGCGCCGGAATTGCAAGGTTTTCAAGGTGTTGAACTTCCTTTGGACAAATACAAAAGCGGTACAAATACTCCTTTACAGTTAAAATTTAAAGAGCCGGTTCAGGTTTTAGTGGGGATTTTTCAGGAAAATAGTTCCGAATTTCTTCAATCTAATAAACTGGAGAACGCAAAATTGGTTTTAAAAAACGGATTGACGATTACAGGATTACCTCCCGTTAATGTATATGCGCTTTCATTTCCAAAAGGAACACAGACCATAAATCCTGGGAGTGGATTATTTGCAGTTTTAGGAGTAGTAAAAGACGGTCAAAAATTAAGTTTCAGAAACGCAGAGCTTCCGGACGGAAAACTTTGGAATCCAACTTTCATTGTCGAAGGATTTTCAGATGAAAAACCGCTTTTTGAAATTATCGGCGGAGAAAGCAGACCCGTGATTGATGAAGGAATGTCTGGAACAGAAGGAATTCAGGGTGGATTTGAAGGTGGACGCGTGGTGAAAGTAGGCGATACCTATCATATGTTTCCAACCGAAAGAGCGGGAGAAATTGGTGTAGATTATTACTACGATCGTGTAAAAACCAGAATCGGACATTGGACAAGTAAAGATGCAATCAACTGGAAAAGAGAATCTACAATCTATCAAGCGAGCGGAACTTACGCCGTAACCGAAGACGATAACCCGATGAACGATCGCCGTGCAGCCATTTGGTCGTATATGCCGGTTTTTAACGAAAAAGCAAACAAATGGTATGGCTATTATTTGGCTTATACGGTTAGCAAAGAAATAGAACCAAATCATTCATTTGGAAGAATTTGGCGTTGCGAATCAACTGTAGATGGAATCAACGGAATTGGCGGGCCCTATAAAGATATGGGAATTATCATGGAACCGGGATTGGATTCTCAGCCGTGGGAAGGCCGTCAGGGAGTTGCTTCGTTTTTTCCGTATAAAGTCGGCGATAAATATTTTGGATTTTACAGTGGCGCATACCCATTTAACTCTTGGGCTGATTATCCGAAGAAATCCGGAAAAGGCTGGTTTGTGGCTTTAGCCGAATCTAAAAGTTTAGAAGGACCTTGGACAAGAATGAACAAAGGTTTGGAACCTATTAAAACGATGCATCCGCAATTTGTTGAAAATCCAATCGTAAGTCAATTACCAAACGGTTTGTACATCGCTATTTTTGACGGAGGCCCAGACGGTTGGGGACATCATTTACCAAATATGATTGCCTATTCATTATCAGCAGACGGCGTTAAATGGTCAGAAGCGCATTATCTTCCAATAGAAACCAAAGTTGATAAATGGTGGGATATTATGAGAACACCATTATGTTTAATCCCAGAAGGAAATGATGTTTATACAATAGTGTACAATGCAATCGATTTAAAGAGAAGATTTCATCCAACAGGAATGGTAAAAGTAAAACTGAACAAAGACGTGATGGAGTCGCGTTTGAAAGAGTTGAAATAATAGCCCACAGATTGTACAGATTAAACGGATTGACGCAGATTATTTAATTTAAAATCTGCCAAAATTCTTTTTAAATCTGCGTGAAACAAAAAATAAAACCAGTGTAAATCAGTTTAATCCGCGTCATCCGCGTGCCATAAACACACATAAAAAATGAAACTTAAATACCTAATTCTAACTATTTCAGCACTTTCCATAACAAGCTGTGCAACCAAATACAAGAAAAGAGAAATTACAGAAACCGTAATGCAGGAGATTTACGAAGAAATCAAAACGCCTTATAAATACGGTTTGGTGATGGTTCCGACAGACAACTCCTATAAAATGGATTGCCCGAGTGTGTTCAGAAAAGATGGCAAATGGTATATGACGTATTTAATTTACGACGGAAGAGGATATGAAACATGGTTAGCAGAAAGTGACAACCTTTTAGATTGGAGATATCTAGGAAAAGTAATGTCCTTCTCAGAAAATGAAAAACATTGGGATGTCAACCAAAAAGCAGGATATATTTCGTTGCAGGACCCAACTTGGGGCGGAAGTTACGAATGGGGAAAATACGATGATAAATATTGGATGAGTTATTTTGGCGGAGACAGCAAAGGTTACGAAGCTGGTATTCTATCAATCGGAATGGCTTATACCAAAGAAGCTCCGACAAAACCACACGAATTTCAAAGATTAGAAAATCCGGTTTTAACGCCAAAAGATAAAGACGCAAAATGGTGGGATAATAGCACGATGTACAAAAACAGTGTGATTCGTGATAAAGATAAACTGACAGGACACAATTTTATCATGTATTATAATGCCCGTGGTGATAGTATAAATCCTGCTAAAGGCGCAGAGCGTATTGCAATGGCGGTATCAAACGATATGAAAGAATGGAAGCGTTATGGCGATAAACCATTAATCAATCATCATAAAGGAATCTCTGGAGATGCCTATATTCAGCGTATAAATGATACTTGGGTAATGTTCTATTTTGGAGCTTTTTGGACAGGGTGGAATCAAGGTGCATTTAACCGTTTTGCAGTTTCAAATGATTTAGTAAACTGGACCGACTGGAAAGGCGAGGATTTAGTTAAATCTTCTGAACCTTATGACGATTTGTTTGCGCATAAATCATTTGTGGTAAAACATGATGGTGTTGTTTATCATTTTTACTGTGCCGTTAACAAAGCAGAACAAAGAGGAATCGCAATCGCAACTTCTAAAGATTTAGGAAAAAGCAAATTGAATTTTGTGGCGCCGCCAGTGAAAGTTAAAAAGTAGTTATGAGTTATGAGTTATGAGTTATGAGTTATGAGTTATAAGTTATGAGACACATAATACTCTTAACCAAAAATCAAAAAAGACTCCGTTAGGAGGCACTGGTCGGTAGAAAAAATAAATAATACGCATTTATGTCCCGTAGGGACATCTGAAGCAATAACAATGAAACAAAATATAAAACCAATGTTTACGTCAAAATCAAAATATAGAATTCCATTTTTCAACCTTCGACTTTTGACTTTCGACTTTTTGACTGTAATCTTACTTCTAACATCTTACACAACCCACGCCCAATCCGTTACAGGAGAACCGGCAGGAGTTCCTGAATTGCATAAAAAATACCAATTTGCACCTTGGGAAGACCCAACGGTTACAAGCATCAACAGGCAGCCTTCGAGAGCAACTGCTTATTCGTATACCTCTGTTGAAGATGCATTAAAAGGCGACAGAACCAAAAGCCGAATCCAGATGCTGAACGGCGATTGGGATTTTAAATATGCCGTAAATCTGAAAGAAGCTTCAAAAGATTTCTATAAAAGTACCGTTTCAGGCTGGGATAAAATCGAAGTGCCATCCAATTGGGAAATGAAAGGCTATGACAATCCAATTTACAAAAGTGCCGTTTATCCGTTTCGACCAATAAATCCGCCTTATATTCCTAAAGATTATAACGGAATTGGTTCTTACCAACGCAGTTTTACCGTTCCGGCAAACTGGAAAGACATGACGGTTACATTGCATTTTGGAGCCGTAAGTTCTGGCTTTCAGGTTTGGTTAAACGGAGAATTTTTAGGCTATGGAGAAGACAGTTTTCTGCCATCAGAATTTGATATTACGCCTTATTTAAAAGAAGGAGAAAATGTCGTTTCGGTTCAGGTAATTCGTTGGGCAGATGGCTCTTATCTGGAAGATCAGGATCACTGGCGCATGAGCGGAATCCAGCGTGAAGTTTTCATTATGGCAGAGCCGAAATTACGCATTCAGGATTTCTTTGTTCAAACCAAATTAGACAAACAATATACCGATGCGATTTTCAAACTGCGTCCGAAAGTGGAGAATCTTACAGGAGAAAAAGTCAAAGATTACACGATGAATGTTCAATTGTACGATGCTAATAATCAGCCAATTTTCAAAGAACCGCTTCAAAGACCCGTGATCGATTTAATCAACGAAAGTTATCCTCGTCTCGACAATGTGCGTTTTGGATTCTTTCAGGAAACCATCAAAAATCCGAAGAAATGGAGTTCAGAAGAACCGAATTTATATACGATGGTTATTTCGATAAAAGATAAAAACGGAACTATTACCGAAGCCAAAAGCTGTAAAGTAGGTTTCCGTTCGATTGAATTTTCAAAAGAAAATGGTAAAATGCTCATCAACGGAAAAGAAACTTATGTGTATGGCGTAAACCGTCACGATCATCATCCAACAAGAGGAAAAGCCGTTACGAGAGAAGATATCAAACAAGATATTACCACGATTAAAAAGTTCAATTTCAATTTTATACGTACAAGTCATTATCCAAACGATCCTTATTTTTACGAATTATGCGATCAATACGGAATCATGGTTATGGACGAAGCCAATCAGGAAACACACGGAATTGGCGGTAAATTAAGCAACGATCCGCTTTGGACAAATGCTTATATGGAACGTATGATCAGAATGGTGGAAAGAGATAAAAATCATCCGTCAGTTGTGATGTGGAGTTTAGGTAACGAAGGCGGAAAAGGACCAAATCACGCGGCAATGTCGGGCTGGGTTCACGATTTCGATATTACACGTCCAGTACATTACGAACCAGCGCAGGGAAATGCAAAATTAGACGGTTACATAGATCCGCTGGATCTGGGATATCCTAAAACAATCGATCACGCTTACCGATTCGAAAATCCGCAGGATGATTCGTATGTGGATATGGTCAGCCGTTTTTATCCGGGCGTTTTCACTCCAAAATTTTTAGTTGATCAAAAGAAAGATACAAGGCCAATTATTTTCGTCGAATATTCTCATGCAATGGGAAATTCAGTTGGAAATTTAAAAGAATTATGGGATGAATTCCGTTCGCTTCCAAGAGTAATCGGAGGCTGTATCTGGGAATTTAAAGATCAGGGATTGGTGAAATTCGATTCAAGATCAGGTCAGAATTATTTTGCCCACGGAGGAGATTTTGGCGAAAAATACCATGACGGAAATTTCAATACCAAAGGAATTGTAGATTCTAACGGAAAACCAAAAGGATCTATTTTTGAGAATAAATGGGTGTATCAGCCAGCGGTTTCCACTTTAAACGGAAATCAGTTAGAAATCAAAAACCGTCAGGCCGTTAAATCTTTAGAAGATTATATTCCGGTTTTAAAAATTTTGGAAAACGGAAATGTAATCAAAACACAAATATTAAAACCATTCAAAGTAGAAGCTGGGAAATCCACAACTTTAAATGTGAGTCAGTATCTGCCAAAAATGAAAAGCGGTGCCGAGTATATTTTGAATATAGAATTCCAGCTTTCAAAAGAAGAACTTTGGGCTTCAAAAGGTTACGCTGTCGCGGAAGATCAATTTGTGCTGCAAAAGAAAGAAGCGGTTTCGCCTGAATCTAAAAAAGAAACTTTAAACGTTTCAGAATCCGATTCTGATTTTAAAATCAAAGGAAAAAATTTCGACATTAACATCAACAAAGCAAACGGAGCTTTGAGTTCATATATTTTCAATGGTGAAGAACAGGTTTTTGCTCCATTGCTTCCTAACTTCGTAAGACCGCTTACAGATAACGATAAAAGAGGTTGGAAATCGCAAAAGCTGTTGAAACAATGGTACAAAGCAAAACCAAAATTGGTCAACATTATAATCGACAAATCGGCTTCAGAAATTAAAATTACAAGCGATTACGAAATTATAAAAGACAGTGCAAGCGTAAATGTGGTCTACAATATTTTACCAAATGGATTGATAAAAGTAGATTACAGTTTAAAAGCATCAAACAAACTGCCAAACATTCCAAAAATCGGAATGCAGATGGGAGTTCAAAGAAAATTCGATCAGATTTCGTGGTATGGAAAAGGAGAATTGGAAAATTACAACGACAGAAGTTTTGGCTCGTTTGTTGGGAAATATTCATTGCCAATAAATGATTTTATTGAACATTACCCAAAACCGCAGGAAAACGGAAACCGATGCGATGTAAGATGGATGGCCTTGACAACTCCGCAGAAAAACAACGGATTTTTAGTGGTAAACGATACCAAAGTTTTAAGCATGAGCGCATGGCCGTATACACAGGAAAACTTAAGTTCTGCTGGTCATACGTACGATCTGAAAGATCCGGGATTTTTAACGCTAAATATCGATTTAATGCAGATGGGAGTGGGAGGAAATGACAGCTGGACAATTGTAGCACAGCCAATAGAACAATATCAAATTAAATCAGGAGATTATCAATATAGTTTTTATTTGACGCCTTTCAGCGGTTCAAAAAACGAATTAGAAAATAGTTTGAAGAAGTTTAAGTATTAGTAATTGATAATTGATAATCTTAAAATTAAGAACTAAATATTAAATGACAAAAAAGAAAAATCAAAAAATCTGCTAAATCAGCCAAATCTGCGAAAGTAAATTTTCCCCGCAGATTTATCAGATTAGGCAGATTGTAATAAAACAATAAAAATGTTTCAAAAAAAACACCTTTTTTTTATCCTTCTTCTTGCGAGCTTCGTCTCCGCACAGGAAATCCATAAAAAAGAAAACAGCTTTTTTCAGCCTACAATTGAATCCTCAAAACCTTGGGTATATTGGTATTGGATGCAAAGTGCGTATTCTAAAAAAGGAATTACAGCCGATTTAGAAGCGATGAAAAAAGGCGGGATCGAAGGTGCATATTTAATGACCATCAAAGGGCCTGCAAATCCGCCATTGATGGAGCCGCCGGTTTTGCAGTTGAGCAAAGAATTCTGGGAGTTAGTCCGTTTTGCTTTAACCGAAGCAGAACGAATAGGAGTAAAAATCGCCTTTCATCCCGCCGATGGTTTTGCCGTTGCCGGAGGACCTTGGATTACGCCGGAAATGTCAATGCAGAAAGTGGTGTGGAAAGATACAATCGTAAGTGGAAACAGTTTTAAAAACTTAAAATTAGCGGTTCCAAATCATTACAAAGACTATTATAAAGATATTGCAACGTTTGCCATTCCGGTAAAAGAAAGCTTTATTACTTCGAATAAAAAACGTCCAAAAATAACATCCACAAATCCGGAATCAGACGCTTCGATTTTAAGTTCATCTGAAAAAGACGGACAATTCAGAATGCCCAAAAAAGGCTGGATTCAATACGAATTTGAAGAGCCGTTTTTGTGTAAATCAATCCAGATTGAAACCAAAGGAAATAATTATCAGGCGCATCGTTTAATAGTAGAATACAGCGATGACGGAGTGAATTTTAAAAGTTTAGGAAGACTAACTACACCGCGTCAGGGCTGGCAGGATGTTGATGCTTTTTATACCCACGGCATTGTACCCACAAAAGCTAAATATTTTAGATTCGTTTACGATCCGGAAGGTACGGAACCAGGCGCAGAAGATTTAGATCCTGCCAAATGGAATCAAGGTTTAAAAGTGGCAAAAATCTATTTGTCAAACGAACCTTTAATCGATAATTATCAGGGAAAATCAGCTGCGATTTGGAGATTGAGTCCGCAGGTTACAGAGAAAGAAATCAGCACTTCCGACTGTATTGATCCATCAAAAATGATCAATATTTCACAGTTTGTGAACGCAGACGGTGTTTTGAACTGGAAAGCTTCTGCGAAAGCGAATTGGAGAATAATCCGTTTTGGAAACACTTCTACAGGTCACGAAAATGCTACAGCAGGCGGAGGAAGAGGACTGGAAGTGGACAAATTTAATTCAGAAGCGATTCGTTTTCAGCTGGATCATTGGTTTGGAGAAATGCTTCGCGTTGCCGGACCTGAATTGGCTTCAAAAGTGGTTAAAATCCTGCACATGGACAGCTGGGAATGCGGCAGTCAAAACTGGTCGCCTGTTTTTAGAGCCGAATTTAAAACTAGAAGGGGCTACGATATTGTTGATTATCTTCCGGTTATGGCTGGGATTCCGGTAAAAGATATTCAGACTTCAGAAAAGGTTTTATACGATGTTCGAAAAACGATTTCAGAATTAGTTGCCGAGAATTTCTTTGGGACTTTGAGAAAAATTGCGGATGATTCGAATGTCAAATTCAGTTCAGAAAATGTCGCGCCAACCATGATGAGCGACGGACTTCTGCATTTTAAATATATTGATTATCCAAGCGGTGAATTTTGGCTGAAAAGCCCAACGCACGACAAACCAAATGATATGCTAGACGCTATTTCTGGCGGACATATTTATGGAAAAGATATTATTCAGGCTGAGGCTTTTACGGCTTTAAAAATGGATTGGGACGAACATCCCGGAAATTTAAAAGTGGTTGCCGACAGAAATTATGCTCTCGGAATTAACCGTTTTTTCTACCACGTTTTTGTTCATAATCCGTGGATCGACAGAAAACCGGGAATGACTTTAGGCGGAATTGGAACTTATTTTCAAAGAGACCAGACTTGGTGGGAACCCGGAAAAGCGTGGTTTGAGTATTGCCAAAGAGTACAATTCCAATTGCAAAAAGGAAAACCTGTAGTGGATCTGGCTGTTTTTATCGGCGAAGATCTGCCTTCTCGTTCTGTTTTGCCTGATCGTTTAGTGCCTTTTATTCCGAATGTTTTTGGAAAAGAACGTGTTGCCAGCGAAGAAATCAGGTTAAAAAATGAAGGACAGCCAAGCGCTAAGATGCCAAAAGAAGTATCGTATTCTAAAAATTTAACCGATTTATCGCAATGGATAAATGCGTTGAATGGGTATCAATACGATTCATTCAATTCAGATGTTTTGATAAATCGTGCCAAAATGGAGAACGGAAAAATCTCTTTTGGAGGCGGAATCGAATACGGTGCTTTATTGTTTCCGGGAAGTCATAAAATGGCACCAAACAAAATGATTTCTTTGGCTTCCGCAGAAAAAATAGTACAATTAGTAAAAGATGGCGCAACCATTTTTGTTGATGAAAAACCGAATTTGCAACCTGGTTTACAATCGAATGAAGATTTTAAAAAATGGCAGCAGTTAGTAGATGAAATTTGGAATTCAAACGCATCATCTTGGAAAATAGGAAAAGGAACGGTTATTAAACTTCCGTACTTAGAAAATGATTTTGCTTCCATTGGAATCACGCAGGACGTTTATTTCCCGAATTTAAACAGAGCCGATTCTGAAACAATTGCGTGGACACACCGCAAATCGGATACGGAAGATGTTTACTTTATTTCCAATCAAAAAGGAGAAAAAAGGTCTTTTGAAGCTTCGTTTAGAGTTGAGGGAAAAGTTCCGGTTTGGTACAATCCTGTAACCGATAAGACTTCAGCAACGGCCAATTGGAAAATCGAAAACGGCAGAACAATTGTCTCAATTAATTTAAATGAAAATGAATCTGGTTTTGTGATTTTTAAAGGAGAAGCAAAGGAAGTTTCTGCAAAATCCGATCAAAAGAATTTAGAATTTGAAACGGTTCAGACTTTAGATGAAAACTGGAATCTGCAATTTGATCCAGCATTTAAAGGTCCGAAAGAAACGATCAAAATCGATAAGCTTTTTGACTGGAGTACTTCTGAAAATGAACAAATTAAATATTATTCAGGAACTGTCAGCTATAAAAAAGATTTTATTTGGAAAAGAAAAGACACCAATAAAATCTGGTTGGATTTAGGTGAAATTTCTAATATCGCAGAGATTACAATCAATGGAAAAGATTGCGATGCCATTTGGACATTCCCTTTAAGAACTGATATTTCATCGGCATTAAAAAAAGGAAAAAACACAATAGAAATAAAGGTTACAAACACTTGGGCAAACCGCTTAATGGGCGATCAAAAATTACCAAAAGAAGAACAATTAACGTGGACAAATGCAGCATATCGTTTAGAAGGAGAGCCATTGCTTAAAGCAGGATTATTCGGGCCGGTTAAGTTTGTAAAAGAAAAATAAAAGCAATTGCCTCCAGTTTTAGCTGGAGGTTTAGTAGAAAATTTGGATTGGGCTTTATCCAAATAATTAGTTTGGCTAAAGCCCTAGATAGAGAAAATCTTAAGACCTCCAGCTAAAGCTGGAGGCAATTGAAAAATGAGATAAAGATGTCGCTCCGATGGAGCTTTTGTGTGATGGTATCGTTTTTTCTATAAATGTTTAGTCCCTCTGGGACTTATTTAGGAAGGTTAAAATATTTGTTTAATATTTAAAGACATGTCTTTATTTTAAAAAAGACATAACTTTTTTCGAGACAAAGACAAGCTCTGGAAGAGCGAAATAGTTATAGAAAATAATATATAAGAATAATTTAGCTCCAGAGGAGCGGCATAAATTTTTAGAATTAAAAGCATAAGGTAAAATGAAAAATTTAAAGAACATTTTTGTTGTTGTAATTGCATTTGTGGCAACCATTCAAATGAATGCCAAAATCAAACTGCCGGCATTGTTTACAGATAACATGATGCTGCAGCAAAAGTCAAGTGCACCAATTTGGGGCTGGGCAGAAAAGAACGCTAATGTTACAGTAAAAACTTTGTGGGATTCTAAAACCTACAAGTTAAAAGCAGACAACTCCGGTAAATGGAATACAGCTTTGCAAACACCGTCATTTGGTGGCCCGTTTACAATTGAAGTTGTTGAAGGAAGCGAAAAAGTAATCATTAAAAACGTTTTAATCGGCGAAGTTTGGTTGTGTTCCGGACAATCGAATATGGAAATGCCTTTAAAAGGATTTCAGGGACAACCGGTAAAAAACGGAAACGAAATCATTGTACGATCAACCAATAAAAATATTCGGTTAATCACCATTCCGCGTGCGACTGTTTTAGAACCTTTGCAGGATTTTGAAGGAAAATGGGAAGTGGCTTCGCCAAAATCAACTTCCAATTTTAGTGCAACGGCTTGGTATTTTGGTTCGCTTTTACAAGAAGTTTTAGACGTTCCGGTGGGACTGATTCATGTTTCTTACGGAGGTTCTAGCATGGAAGCGTGGATGAATCAGGAAATGCTGAAAGATTTCGCCAGCGCTAAAATTCCAACAACAAAAGAAGAATTGGCAAAAGATCCAAATCGTGTTCCAACAACTTTGTTTAACGGAATGCTTTCGCCTGTAATTGGTTACGGAATAAAAGGCTGTATCTGGTATCAGGGAGAATCGAATTACGAAAGAGCATCTGAATACACTGCTTTAATGAAAAAAATGGTTTCAAGCTGGAGAGCTTTGTGGAAACAAGGAGATTTCCCTTTTTACTACGCTCAGATAGCGCCGTTTAATTATGCCTCTTTTCATCCAAAAGATTATTTGGAGAAATACAATTCGGCTTATTTGCGAGAGGCGCAGTTTAAAGCTTCAAAGGAAATTCCGAATTCGGGAATGGCGGTTTTAATGGACGTGGGAGAAGAAAATAATATTCACCCAATGGACAAAGAAAAAGGAGGAAACCGATTGGCATTCCAGGCTTTGGCAAAAACATACGAAATCGAAGGTTTCGAATTCGAAAGTCCGAAATACAAATCAATGGAAATAAAAGACGGTTCGGTCACCGTTTCTTTTGATGATGTTGCCAACGGAATTACCTCTTATGATAAAGAAGTAACAGGTTTTGAAATAGCGGGAGAAGACAAAGTTTTCTATCCGGCAAAAACGGTAGTGAGAAGAAAATCAGTGGTTTTAACTTCGGATAAAGTAAAGAAACCAGTTGCTATTCGTTATTTATGGAAGGATTTCGCAAAAGCGGAATTGTTTAGTGCAGGCGGTTTGCCGGTTTCTTCGTTTAGAACGGATGAATGGTAATCGATTAAACCTTTTATGATATCTAAAGTCTAATAAGTTCATTTAAGTTATTTACTTGATTGGTCAAATTTTTTTTGGATTTAATCTGCCAGTAAATTAATAGCTGGCAGGTCTTTCCTAAAACACAAACAAAAAGAAATTAGAATATTCGATTAAAAATATTAATATAAAGTGGCTCTCCATTTTTAAGTAATTTTACATCTAAATAAATAAGTGTGAAAAATACAATAATTTTACTTTTTCTTTTTGCATCGCTTTTAGTTAAAGCACAAATTCCAGTGCTCGATAATTACAATCAGGTTTGGACAACGCAGAGCAATAATTCATCAGAATCAATGCCTTTGGGAGGCGGTGATATTGGTATGAATGTATGGGTAGAAAAAGGCGATTTGTATTTTTATTTTTCGCGAAGCGGTACTTTTGACGAACACAATACTTTGCTGAAATTAGGAAGGGTAAAGGTGACGCTAACACCGAATCCTTTTGAGGGAGCAGCAGGTTTTCATCAGGAATTGAAACTAAAAGACGGATATGTTTTAGTCGGGCAGAATAATACTAAAATTAAACTTTGGGTAGATGTTTTTAAACCGATAATCCACGTTGATTTAGAAAGTAAAAATGCATTAAAAATGACGGCTTCTTATGAAAGCTGGCGTTATAAAAACCGTGATTCAAAAGGAAAAGCCAATAATGCCAATTCCTATAAATGGGCGTCTCAGGGAGATATTGTGACTTATAAAGATTCGATTTCATTTGAAAATAATAGAGTTAAATTCTACCACAGAAACAGGGAAAATACCGTTTTTGATGTGGCTGTAAAACAGCAGAAAATGGAGTCGGTTAAAGACCAAATGCTGAATCCGATTTCGAATTTAACTTTCGGGGGCTTTATGACGGGCGATAATCTAAAACCTGACGGAACGTACTTAGGAAAATACCAATCGACAGATTTTAAAGGTTTTAATTTAACAAGCGTAAAGCCATCCAAAAAACATGCATTAGAAATTTATTTAAATACCAATCAATCTGATTTTTCAACTTGGGAGAATGGATTGAAAAGTCTGATTTCTGCAAACAAGAACACAGCAAAACAAGCAGAAAAAAACACGATAAAATGGTGGAATAATTTCTGGAACCGCAGTTTTATTTTTACTCAGAAAAAGCAATCGAATGCCAAAGATTCGGTTTATCAAATCGGACAGAATTATCAGCTGTTTCGATATATGCTCGGCTGTAATGCGTATGGAAAATACCCAACAAAATTCAACGGCGGATTATTTACCGTTGATCCCGTTTTTACAAATCCCGATTTAGATTTTACGCCTGATTTCAGAAATTGGGGAGGAGGAACCATGACGGCTCAAAATCAAAGATTGGTTTATTTTCCAATGGTAAAAAGCGGTGATTTTGATATGATGAAATCACAGCTGGATTATTATTTGAGTTTACAGAAAAATGCCGAATTAAGAAGCAAAGTATATTGGAATCATAATGGCGCTTCGTTTACAGAACAACTGGAAAATTTCGGATTGCCAAATCCCGCAGAATACGAATGGAAACGTCCCGCAGATTACGATCCGGGGATGGAATACAATGCGTGGCTGGAATATGAGTGGGACACGGTTTTTGAATTCTGCCAAATGATGTTGCAGCAAAAAGAATATGCTGGAGAAGACATTCAGAAATATAATGCTTTCATAATCAGTTGTCTTCGTTTTTTTGATGAACATTATCAATATTTAGCGAAGCAAAGAGGGAGAAAAGCACTGGACGGAAATGGCAAACTGGTTCTTTTTCCGGGTTCGGGAGCAGAAACGTATAAAATGGCAAATAATGCCAATAGTACCATTTCGGCTTTACAAGTTATTACAGCCAATCTTTTAAGCCTTTCTGCAAAAGAATTGTCCAAAGAAGATGCTGAATATTTAAAAGGATTTCAAAATAGAATTCCGCCTTTAAATTTCGGACAGATTGAAAATCATAAAGTTTTACTTCCTGCAAAATCTTGGGAAAGAGTGAATAATTCGGAAGTGCCGCAATTATATCCCGTTTATCCGTGGGGAATTTACGGAGTTGGAAAACCTGATTTAGAAACGGCTTTAAACACTTGGAAATACGATGCAGATGCTTTAAAATTTAGAAGTCATATTGGATGGAAACAAGACAATATTTTCGCAGCACGTTTGGGATTAACAGAAGAAGCTGCGAAATACAATACCTTAAAAATGGCGAATTCAGACCGACGTTTCCCAGCTTTTTGGGGACCAGGATTTGACTGGGTTCCAGATCATAATTGGGGCGGTTCGGGAATGATTGGAATGCAGGAAATGCTTTTGCAGGAAACTGACGGAAAAATTTATCTTTTTCCAGCCTGGCCAAAGGATTGGAACGTTCATTTTAAATTACATGCAAAACAAAATACAACGGTTGAAGCCGAACTCCTGAATGGAGAATTGAAGGTTTTAAAAGTTATTCCGGAAGAAAGAAAAAAAGACATTATAAATCTGCTTGGAAAATCTGAAACAGAAAAAACAAAATTAAACTAACTATTACCAAACAAAAATGATAAAGAAATTAATAAGCGCTGCTGTTTTGTCGCTGATTTTGACCACAAATGGGCAAGCACAATCTGCGCAGCATAAGGATAAACAAATAGTAAAAGTCGATTTTGACTTTTTTCAAAGAAGACTGGAAGAGGTTCATGATCCGAGTTATGATTCCTGGGTGATCAACGAAGGAAAAGAAGCCGAAAAATCATTTAATAATGTGTCATTTAAGTTAAAAGGAAATTTTACTTCTAAGTGGTACAAAGTTGGAATGAGCGCACCGCATTACAACAAATTAGGAAGCGACGGCTTGGTAACTTCTGAAAATTTAGAATTGAAAATCAATGGATTGAAAGCAGGAAAACATACACTTTTAACTTTTCATAACGCTTTTGATGTCATTACAGGAAAAACTTTTTCTCCGATAAAAATATTCGTAAACGGAAAACTGCAGCAAACAGTAAATGCAAGTCAGAGAGCCAATGCTAAAATCGATGCATCGATGGCGTATATCACTTTTAATGCAGAAAAAGGCAAAGATGTAATTGTTCGTTTTGAAATCGACCCAACTTCAAATCCTGATGTCGTAAAACAAATCGTGATCAATGGATTTGAAATTGACACACCAAATTTGATGAATCAGGCGCGTACTCCTGAACCAAGAAACCGTGACGAACATGTTGAAGTGGGGAAAACTCTAACTTTAAAATGGGATGCTGTAAAAAATGTGGCAGCTCATAAGTTGTATTTTGGTGAAGATAAAAATGCCGTAGAAAATGCGACAGAATCATCAAAAGAGTTCAAAGGAAAATTAGCAGATAGAAGTTTTACAGTTTCTGACTTATATTCAGGAACAACTTATTACTGGAGAGTGGATGAAGTGGATGCAAATGGCGAAGTAACTTTAGGAAATGTGTGGTCGTTCAAACCTGCACAATTGGCATTTCCGGGAGCAGAAGGCTATGGCCGCTATGCTGTTGGAGGACGCGGCGGAAAAGTAATTGAAGTAACCAATTTAAATGACGACGGACCGGGAAGTTTACGTGACGCTATCAATCAGGAAATCGGGCCGAGAACTATTGTTTTTACTGTTTCAGGAAATATAAAACTGGCTTCACGATTAGTGGCAAATCAGCCTTATATCACTATTGCGGGTCAGACAGCGCCGGGCGAAGGAATTACCATCAGCAGAGCTCCAATCGGATTGACTGGAAATGATGGTGTTGTGCGTTTCTTAAAAGTGAGAATTGGAGGCGGCACTACTTTTGACGGAATGGGATTAACGGGTGCAGATTACAGTATTATTGACCACTGTTCGATCAGCTGGACAATTGACGAATCGTTTAGTTCGCGTGGCGCCCATCATATTACTTTGCAGCGAACTTTAATTTCTGAAGCGTTGAATGTGGCAGGTCATGATAAATACGAAGCGGGAAAAATGCACGGATTTGCAGCTACAATTGGCGGCGATATTGGTAGTTTTCATCACAATTTACTGGCTCATAATTATGGTCGTAACTGGAGTATTGGCGGCGGTTTAAACGGTGACGGTTATTATACCGGC
Organism: Flavobacterium johnsoniae; assembly: GCF_001879205.1. Classification (GTDB taxonomy): domain Bacteria; phylum Bacteroidota; class Bacteroidia; order Flavobacteriales; family Flavobacteriaceae; genus Flavobacterium; species Flavobacterium johnsoniae_A. Next base: position 198,240 of record NZ_MLFK01000010.1, on the reverse strand, counting down.
CGATTGGATATAACCAATAATGTGGTTTACAACTGGGGAAAAAGAACTACAGATGGTGGTGCAAACGAGGTGAATTTTGTAAATAATTATTACAAACCTGGAGCTTCAACTAAAATATTTGTGGCTTTAAATGCACAGCATGAAGGCGTTGGAAAAGGAATGCAGCGTTATTATTTTAACGGAAATATTATGCCCGGTTATTTTGATGAAAAATCTCAGGATAAAGGAAGAAAATCTACTATAAGCCATAATGAAAAAGTAGAATATGAAACTTTCGTAGATAAGCCATTTTTCCCTTCGTATGTAGATACACAATCTGCTAAAGCGGCTTATAAAAACGTACTTTCAGATGTTGGGGCGAATCAGCCGTTTTTTGATAAACACGATAACCGAATTATTGGTGAAACTTTAAAAGGAACTTTCACTTATAAAGGAAGTAAAAGCGGTCTGGGCGGCATGATCGATAACGAACAAGATGCAGGAGGATGGTCAAACTTTGCTTCAGAAAGACGTCCTTCAGATTGGGATACCGATCATGACGGATTGCCAAACTGGTGGGAAAAAGCTTTTGGTTTAAACGAAAATTCAAAAGCAGGAGATTTTTCAGATGCTAATCAGGATACAGATAAGGATGGTTTTACGCAATTAGACAATTATCTGGATTGGCTGTCAACGCCTCATTATTTTGTGAATTCAGGTGAAAAGCAAGTTTTAAATGCAGGAGATTTTTTCAAAGGTTATGAAAACAAACCTGTTTACACTTTCTCTGATCTTAAAAATGGAAAAGTAGTTTTAAAAGGACAAGAAATTCAGTTTGCAACCGTTGAAAAAGGATTCGCTTCTTTCGTACTAACCGTAAAAGACGCCGACGGAGATTCAATGAGCAGAACAATTAATTTCTTTGTAAAATAAATAGTAAGCCATATAAGTGATATAAGAAATTATAAGATAGACTTAATCTTATGCAGTTCAAGTTTAATAAAGTTTGTTTTAAATGAGCTTATATTGCTTATATGGTTAAAAATCATTATAAAATGAAAAATTTTTTAAATGTTTCCCTTAGTTTGTTTTTTGTTAGTTCTGGATTACTGTCGCAGAACAAAGGTTTGGTTGCGAATTCAGAAAGTCCGTATTCAAAACTGCAAAGCATTGGCTTACAAGATGTAAAATGGACAAATGGTTTCTGGAAAGAACAGTTTGATGTAGAAACCAAAAACACCCTGCCTTATATGTGGGATTTGTATCATAACGATGAGATTTCGCATGCCTACAAAAACTTCGAAATTGCAGCAGGCGTAAGCAAAGGAACATTTAAAGGTCCTTCGTTTCATGATGGTGATTTCTACAAGATTTTTGAAGGAATGGCAGCCACTTATGCCGTTACAAAAGACAAGAAACTTGATCAGGAAATGGACAAAGCTATTGCGCTTTTCGCGAAAGTACAGCGCAAAGACGGTTACATTCATACACCTGTTTTAATCGATGAACGCTGGGGAACTTTAGGGCCGGAAGAAGTAAAAAAACAATTGGGTTTTGAGAAATACAATATGGGACATTTAATGACTGCTGCCTGCATTCATTATCGTGCTACAGGAAAAACTAACTTCTTAAATATTGCAAAAGGCGTTGCCGATTTCTTATATGACTTCTACAAAAAAGCATCACCGGAACTGGCTCGAAATGCGATTTGTCCGTCACATTATATGGGAATTGTCGAAATGTACAGAACGACTAAAAATCCGAAATATCTGGAACTGGCTAATAATTTGATTGACATTAGAGGAACTACAAATGATGGAACCGACGACAATCAGGATCGCATTCCGTTTAGACAGCAGACTACTGCCATGGGTCACGCTGTAAGAGCGAATTACCTGTATGCGGGAGTTGCTGATTTATACGCCGAAACAGGAGAAAGGAAATTGTTAGACAATCTGGAATCTATTTGGGATGATGTAACGTACCGTAAAATGTACATTACAGGAGGCTGTGGTTCTTTGTACGACGGCGTTTCGCCAGACGGAACTTCTTACGATCCAACAGTAGTGCAGAAAATTCATCAGGCTTACGGCCGCCCTTTTCAATTGCCAAACGCAACGGCTCATACCGAAACCTGTGCCAATATTGGAAATGTTTTATGGAACTGGAGAATGCTTCAAATTACCGGAGATGCTAAATATGCCGATATTGTAGAGTTGGCACTTTATAATAGTGTACTTTCCGGAATGGATTTGGAAGGAGAAAAATTCCTTTACAATAATCCGCTGAATGTTTCTAATGACCTGCCGTTTCACCAAAGATGGGGAAATGAACGCGAAGGTTATATCGCCTTATCAAACTGTTGTGCGCCAAACGTAACAAGAACAGTTGCCGAAGTTGGAAATTATGCTTACAATCTTTCAAAAGAAGGTTTATATGTAAATTTGTACGGAAGTAATTCTTTGAAAACAAAATCGTTAAACGGAGAAGATATCGAAATCGAACAGCAGACGAATTATCCGTGGGATGGAAAAATAACGTTGAAAATTGTAAAGGCTCCAAAAGATCTGCAGAATTTCTTTTTAAGAATTCCGGGCTGGAGTCAGAATGCTTCGGTTTCAGTTAATAATGCAAAGAGTAATGACAAAATCCTTTCCGGCACTTATTTAAAATTAAATCAAAAATGGAAAAAAGGAGATGTGATCGAATTAGATCTCCCAATGCCGGTTGAATTAATGGAAGCCAATCCTTTGGTAGAAGAAGTTAAAAATCAAATCGCTGTAAAAAGAGGACCGCTGGTTTATTGTTTAGAATCAGATCAGCTTCCTGCAAAAACAAGTGTAAATGATATTGCTTTAAATGTGAATTCGAAATTTACCACTAACAGTTTTACATTGAATAATAGAAACTTAGTAAGCATTGATGCAGAAGCGGTTATAAAATCTGATAATTCTTGGAATAAAACATTATACAAACCGCTTAGTTCCAAAGATGCAACTGCAGTACCAGTCAAATTGATTCCGTATTTTGCATGGGGAAATAAAGGAAAAGGCGAAATGACGGTTTGGATGTCGCATTAAGTTTTGCACACAGATGAAACGGATTTACTTCGTAAAAACGCGGATTATAAACGGATTTTCTCCACAAAATTTGTCATTTCGATCCCGAGGCTTCGGGAGAGAAATCTTCGTAAGAAACTCTACATAGAAAATCGACAATCTTTGCGGAGCTGCTTATGAAGATTTGCTTCGCCTGCTCGGTATCGCTCGAAAAAATTCAATTAATAATTAAAAATATGAAATACCTAAGCGTTTTATTTTTATTTTCAACTACTTTCTTATCAGCCCAAACGCTCGATAACAAATTGTCTTTAACCGTTGCGCAAGATGGTTCAGGAGATTTTAAAACCATTCAGGAAGCGGTTAACAATGTAAAAGACAATTCAGAGAAACTTGTTGTAATAACTATAAAGCCAGGAAAGTATGTTGAGAAATTGGAGATTCCGGCTTCAAAAGCATTCATCACTTTAAAAGGAACGGATCGAAATAAAACGATTATTTCATTTGATGATTATTCGGGAAAACCGCTTCGAGAAAAAGATTCCTCAGGAAAGACCGCTTTTGGAACGGGAACTTCGTATTCATTTTTGATTAAAGGAAACGATTGTACGCTAGAAAATCTTACTGTAGAAAATACCGCAGGAAGAGTAGGGCAGGCGGTTGCGCTTCATATTAAAAGTGATCGGGTTACAGTAAAGAACTGCGATATTTTGGGAAATCAGGATACTCTTTACTTATCAGAAGGAAATACCCGCAGCTATTTTGTGAATTGTTTAATCAACGGCACAACCGATTTTATTTTCGGTGCGGCAACGGCTTATTTTTATAAATGTACCATCGAAAGTTTAATGAACTCTTATATCACAGCAGCTTCGACGCCGCAAGGACAGGCTTATGGATTTGTTTTTGTTGATTCTAAACTTACAGCCAAAGACAAATCCGTCGATAAAGTATTTTTGGGAAGACCTTGGAGGCCTTATGCTCAAACCGTTTTTATTAATACAGACTTAGGTTTGCATATTATTCCAGAGGGTTGGAATGCATGGATTGATACAAGGTTTCCTGATAAAGACAAAACGGCTTATTATGCAGAATTAGGAAGTAAGGGAGCTGGTGCAAAATATCTATCTAAAAGGGTTTCATGGTCATATCAGCTGCCAAAATCAGATAGTTCAAAATATAAAAGAGATTTGGTTTTTAATGGCTGGAATCCCGATAATAAACTCTAAAAAATAGAATATTTATACATTCCAATTGGCTTGTGAGTGCCTGACCTGACTGCAATGTTGTTGATTTTTTCCATTTAGAATTAAAATTTAGTGTATAAATTACGTTTCATTTTTTTATTGGTCAGAAATTACGTTTAAAAAAATATTTTTTTTGTGAAATATTTAAGTATTGTTTCAGGTCTCTTTCTCTTTTTAATCTTGTAAGTATTTTACTTTTAATTGCAATTTGAATGCAAAAAGTGTAAGCATTTTTTGCTGAATTACGACAAGCATAACTTCTTTAAAAACAGAGAGTCTGCGCGATATTTTGCATAAAAAAGATATAAATTTCTTTTTTGATGCACATTCTGCTGTTTTTGCCTAAAAAGCCAATCTTCTATTTGATTATACTCAAACATTTTGTTTGTTTTTTCTATTTAGCTCACTTATTCTTTCTATTTTTTATTAATATTGTTTTTTTGAGTAGTTTTTTTTTAGATAATGCCATTAAAACAGGATAGAGCAGGACGGTTGTAATGTATCATCGTTATATTTTTGGATTATAAAAAATAAATGTGTTTTTAACATTTAATTTTCTTTACTTTAAGGTTTCATTTAAATCTTGTAAAAAAGTGAGACACATTTAAACATGACTAACTAACATAATAACCTAACCAAACAAAAAAGCATTTATGAAACAAGCACTTATTAAAAGATGTAGTTTTCTTTTGTTTGCACTGATGAGTGTAATTACTTATGCTCAAACCGCAGGCACTCCAATTAAGATTACAGGTACAGTGACTGATAATACGGGATTTCTTTTACCTGGTGTAAACGTAACAGAAAAGTCATCTAAAAACACCGTGACTACAGATTACAACGGAAAGTACCAAATTACTGTAAAGCCAGGAGCAACATTAGTTTTTTCTTTTATTGGAATGAAGAAAGCAGAAATTCCTTTGGCAGGGCGTACAATTGTTAATACTAAATTACAAGAAGATGCCAATGAATTGAATGATATTGTAGTTGTAGCGTATGGTACTCAGAAAAAACAAAAAATTACTGGTGCAATTGCTACAATAAAGCCAGATGAAATTCAGGACTTACCTGTTTCAAACTTAGGTGAATCTTTAAGAGGTTTGACTCCGGGATTAAATGTTTCCGGTGGTTCAGGTCGTCCGGGAGTTGGAGCAGATGTTTCGATTCGTCAATCTTTTGGTTTTTCTAAAGATGGAAATACAACTATTCCTTTGATTGTAATTGATGACATGGTACAAATCGACCCAACAACAGGATTAGCTACTCTTGAAACATTTAACAGATTAGATCCTTCAGAAATTGAGAGTATTACAGTTTTAAAAGACGGTTCTGCTGCTATCTATGGTTCTCGTGCCTCTCAAGGAGCCATAATTGTAAAGACAAAAAGAGGTCAGGATGGTAAATTAAAGTTTAATTATTATAGTCAGTCAGCATTTAATGATGCTGTCAGCCATAGTAAAGTAATGAGCGCTTACGATCATGGAATTTGGAAAAACAGATTTTTAAATTCTAATCTAGATCCTGATAAATCAAAATACTTTTCTGCAGAAGAATTGGAGCAAATGAAAGGATTAGATTATGACTGGTTAAAAAAGGCATGGAAACCAGCTTTTCAACAAAGACATTCATTGAGTGCAAGTGGTGGAAATGATAAAGCGACCTATTTTGCAGGTGTAACTTATTTTGATCAGGGAGCAAACCTTGGTGAACAAGATTATAAAAAATGGAATTTCCGTACTGGTTTAACAGCTAAGCTGGCTAAAGATTTTGAACTTTCTGCAGCAATTTCTGCAAATACAGTTGATACTAGAAAATCATTTTCTAAAGCATCTGCAAACATCAGCGATTCAAGTTTTGGTGGAGCATCAGGTGGAGAGCAGGCAGATTATGGATATTTACTGCACATGCCAAGATATATTCCTTGGTCTACTACTGTAGAAGGGAAAGATTATTGGCTTTCTCCAATTGCCCGTACAGATCGTAATTTACAAAGCGCAAACGCAAATAATACTATAGCAGGATGGAATTATTTTGCTGCTTTAGACAGTGGTTATCAAATTGATGAAGAGTTTTCATATAATGTGAATTTATCTTTGAATTATAAAGTTCCTTTCTTAAAAGGTTTATCGCTTAAAGGAAGTTACGCAAGAACTCAGTCTAGTGCAAACTCTGAGCAGGTACAATTACCTTATGATTTAGCTAGAATTAGAAACTATGAAACAATTGGAAATCACCTTGCTAGTGCTGCTGATCCAACTATTTATAATGTTACAACTAACCCTCAGGGTGATTATGCTATAGAGACAAATATTAGAAACTCAAGAGTTTACTATAATACAGATGTTGATAAAGTCGTTCAGGCAAACTTCTTCGCTAACTATGCAAGAACTTTTGGCGATCACAGTATTGATGGAATGTTTGGTATCGAACGCTCTGAAGCTAATTTTAAAAGTGTTAGATTAGCTTACGAAGGTACTTCAAAAGATTATTTAGGAAGTAATACAACAGCAGGTACAATTACAACAAATTCACTTGCAAATAAGGGAGAGTCTGGAACATTTTCTTATTTAGGACGTGTGAATTATAGTTATAAAGACAAATATATTCTGCAATTACTTTTTAGAAGTGATGCTTCTACAAAATTTGCACCAGAAAATTATTGGGGATTTTTCCCATCAGCTCAAGTAGGTTGGGTTGTTTCAAATGAAAAATGGTTTAAAGAAGCAGTTCCTTTTATTGATAACTTAAAATTACGCTATTCTATTGGTAAAACAGGAAAAGATAATATCAAACCATGGCGCTGGCTTGTTCTTTATGATGTTATTGCTGATAAAGGAAATCAATTTGGCGGTGCAGGAGGAGTGCTTGGAGGTGCTATTACGCCAAGACCAACACCTAATCCAGATGTTAAATGGGATGCAACGCTTAAACAAAATATAGGTCTTGATATCACCATGTTAAGAAACAGACTTCAGATTACTACAGATTTTTATTATGATAAATCTACAAATATGTTAATTAGTCTTGCCGGCGAAGCAGGAACTCCTATTTCAATAGGCGGTGCTTTTGCTGAACAAAATTATGCAGATGTAAATGCTTGGGGAACAGAGGTTAGTGTGAATTGGAAAGATAAAATTAAAAAAGATTTGAGCTATAACGTAGGAATCAACTTTGGTTTCTCTGATAATGAGTACAAAAAATATCCAACAGCACCAATACAACACCCATCTTACAATACTGTTCAGGAAGGATATTCAAGCTTCTTACCAGTGTGGGGATTCAGAACATGGAAACAAACTTCTACAGGAGATGGTATTTTGCGTACAGATGAAGACGTTACTAATTACTGGAATTATCTAACGGCAAACGCAGCAGCAGTGGGAGGAGTTCCTAATTATTTAGGAATAAACAATGTGTCACAAATGAGAAAAGGAATGCTGGCTTATGAAGATGTTGGAGGCGCATATGATTCATCGACAAAGAGTCAGGCACCAGCTGATGGTCGTATCGAAAAACAATTAGATTATATTAAATTAGCGAATAGTAATAGAACCTATGGCTTTACATCGAATTTAGGATTAAATTATAAATCTTTTTATTTTAGAACTCAAATTGCTACAACTTGGGGAGGATATAATTCAATTGATTTAGTACAACAAGGAACAGGGTCTACGCAAAACGATTGGGGACACGAGACTTTTTGGAGAGATATGTACGATGCAACTGATAATCCTAACGGAAAGTATCCTAACATGGGGCAGCAGGGTACTGCTTTTGCACCATCAGATTTTTGGGAGCTTAGCAATTTTAGATGTGTAGTTAGAAATCTTACAGTAGGATTTGAATTGCCGCAAGAGCCTCTTAAAACAATTGGAGTGCAAAGAGTTACTTTAGGAGTTACAGGAAATAACCTTTGGGATTTGTATAATCCATATCCAGATCATTACCGTAATATGTACGATACTTCTTCTGCAAGATATCCTACACTTAGAACATGGTCAGTTAATTTGAATGTTACATTCTAAAATTTAAATAATTATGAAAACAAAAATTAATATATATATATCACTGGCATTTTTACTTATTGTAAGTGCTTCGTGCAGCGATAATTTTTTGGAAGAAAAAAAACAGTACAACTATTTTGATGATGAATTCTATCAGAGTGAAGAACGTGTAACCTGGTATGTAAATAATCTTTACTATGATTTCTTTGATGCCTATAAATCTCCTATGGCTACATTAGTAGGATCATTTAGTACAACACAGGCTACTTATACAGAAGAAGTAGGCGGAATATCAAATACTATTGCAGATAAAAGTTTAATTAATGCTAATTATACATGGGAGAATGCTGCTGATGCTTCTCCTTATTATGGAACTCCTTTAGGAGATGCTATTAAAAATGAGCCTTATAACAGAATTAGAGATTGTAACAGTATGCTCGAAAATATTGATACAAAAGGGGCAAACTTGTCGCAGACTTTTCGTAATCGTGTAAAAGGACAGATGTATTATTTACGTGCTATTCAGTATTTTGATTTAATGCGTACTTACGGAGGGGTTCCAATTGTAACTACTGTTGATAACGCGACTAATGATAACCCTGCAACGCAAATTCCTAGAGCTAAAGTTTCTGAAGTAGTTGCACAAATTGTAAGTGATTTAGATTTAGCCGCCAGTTTATTACCTACAGCTAATGAGTGGGGGGCAGCTGAGTATGGTCGCTATACTAAGGGAGCAGCTTTGGCTCAAAAGTCAAGAGTTTTGTTAACATATGCAAGTCCTTTATTTAATAAAAACTGGGAATCTCCAGAGCGTTGGGATGCTGCATTAAAAGCAGGTTTAGAAGCTGAAACACAATTAATGGCAGCTGGACAAAATTTATATGGAGCATCGGCAAGTGATTGGGCAAAAATGTTCTACATTTCTGATAATAGTTTCAATCCTGAAGCCATCACTGTTCGCTTATTAGCAAATGGTACTACGGCCCTTAATTCAAATAATTCATGGGAAAAATCTATACGACTTGCAAGTCAAGGAGGTGCAGGAGGCAGTGGTGTTAAAGTTCCAAAAAGTATGATTGACTTATTTCCTATGGCTAGTGGAAAAAGACCTACTGCAGCAAATAATTATGATCCATTCTTATTTTTTAAAGATCGTGATCCTCGTTTTTATAGAACTTTTGCATTTTCTGGAAGCTACTGGCCATATACTAATAGTACTCCTACTACAGCAAGTCAGCCTACTGTTTGGGCGTATCGCTGGTCTGCTCCCGCGGCTAATACTTACGGTTTTAGTATGGGTAATGATGTGCCGAGCCCTGCTTTTGTTCGTAAAATGTCAAGCCCTACGGTTGGGAATGCAAGTAATTTCCAATATTCAGGTACAGATATTATCGATTACCGTTTCGCTGAGTTATTGTTAAACATTGCAGAATGTTATGCAGCATTAGGCCAGACAAATAATACAATTGCTTATTTAGGAAGAATTAGAAATCGTGTTGGAATCAAACCAGCAGATAATTACGGAATAGGAACTTTAGGAACTAAATACGAAGCTATTGAAGCAGTTTTATATGAGCGTAGAGTAGAATTAGCGTATGAAGGTAAACGTTTCTGGGATATACAAAGATGGATGCTGTACAGTAATGATGCGGGAACTTGTTCAAAACTGGGAGTAACGCCTCTTAATGGTACACAACGTGTTGGTAATTATTTACATTACAAAATTGGTACAAGCCCTGTTAATACAGATCCTTTAACTTCGTCTCGTGCTTCTATCTCAGTAGACCCGGATGCAGCAAATTTTGACGCACAGATTACAGCTTTAGCTGCTTTTTATACGGCAAATTTTGAGTTACGTTCTCCTCCAACTCCTATGGATAATATTGGCGGACAACCTGCTTCAATAAATTGGAGACAGAATTATTATATTCAGGGACTAAGCCAGGCTGTATTAGCACAAAATCCGTGGTTAACACAAACTGTTGGATGGAAAGATGCAAATGGTGCTTCTGGTACTTATGATTATCAAGAATAAATTTTAAAGTTAAAAGAAAATTACATAAAAGAAATCACCTGTATTCTTAAAAAAGTACAGGTGATTTGTTTAAAAAGAATTACCAAAAGAAAAATTAACATGAAAAATTCCGCATTATTTATCGCATCTCTGCTTTTTTTGGGAAGTGCAAAATGTTTTGCTCAATATCCGAAGATAAGTCCAGAAGTTCAGGCGCAGGAAAAAGCAATTAAAGAAGAAGCTGCAAGACTTTCTGACGAAGCTTGGGCCAAAGCTTTAGTGATTATTGAAGAAGAAGCAAAGCATGGAAAACCATATATTCCGTGGGCATCTCGTCCAACAGATTTACCTCAGGCAGAAATTCCTGCTTTTCCGGGAGCTGAAGGAGGAGGAATGTACACATTTGGTGGTCGCGGAGGAAATGTATACACCGTTACAAGTTTAGAAGATCGCGGACCAGGTACTTTGCGTGAAGCCTGCGAAAAAGGAGGAGCAAGAATTGTAGTATTTAATGTAGCTGGAATTATCAGACTTAAAAGCCCATTAATCATTCGTGCACCTTACATTACAATCGCTGGACAAACTGCACCAGGTGATGGTATTTGTATCGCCGGAGAGTCAACTTGGATTGATACGCATGACGTAATTATCAGACACGTACGTTTCCGTCGCGGAGAAACTTTCGTAGGTCGTCGTGATGATGCTATTGGAGGAAATCCCGTTGGAAATATCATGATCGATCACGTTTCTGCAACTTGGGGATTAGACGAAAATATGTCAATCTACAGACACATGTACAATCCGGGACCGGGGTATCCAGACATCAAAGTTGGAACTGTAAATATTACAATTCAAAACAGTTTATTTGGAGAAGCATTAGACACTTACAACCATGCTTTCGGAAGTACTTTAGGTGGAGAAAACTGCTCTTTCATGAGAAATATGTGGGCAAATAATGCCGGTAGAAACCCTTCAATTGGGTGGAACGGAATTTTCAATTTTGTAAATAACGTTGTTTTTAACTGGTACAACAGATCAACAGATGGTGGAGATTACACCGCAAATTACAACATCATTAATAACTTTTACAAACCAGGTCCGGTTACTGATTTAACGCAGCCAATCAGCTATAGAATCTTGAAACCAGAATCAGGAAGAAGCAAATTGCCGTACATGGTTTTCGGTCGTGCGTATGTAAACGGAAACGTGGTTAACAACAACGAAAAAGTAACTAAAGACAACTGGGACGGCGGAATTCAGCTTGAAAACAAGAAAGGTGAATTGATGACGTACGATGAAGCAAAAGAATATTTTGCAAAAATGAAAAGCGACAAACCATTCCCAATGCCTTGGTTCAATAAATTCATGACTGCAGAAGAATCTTATGAGTTTGTTCTTAAAAATGTTGGAGCAACATTGCCAATTAGAGATAAAGTTGACGAAAGAATCGTAAGAACTGTAAAAACGGGAGTTCCTGAATATGCAAAAGGATTAGAGAAAAAAGAATTCTATCAATTCGAACACAGACGTTTACCGATGGATTCTTATAAAAAAGGAATCATTACAGATATTTCTCAAGTTGGAGGATATCCTGAATACAAGGGAAAACCTTATTTAGATACAGACAAAGACGGTATGCCGGATGCATGGGAGAAAAAATACGGTTTAAATCCAAACGATCCATCTGATGCAAAAGGAGATTTAAACGGAGACGGATACTCGAATATTGAAGATTACATCAATGGCGTAAACCCGGCAATAAAAGTAAACTGGAAAGATTTAGCTAATAACAAAGAAACTTTAGTTAGACCTTTACTAGATTTAAAATAAGAAACATCAGAATAAAAATCTACAAATCTGCTAAATCTGCGAGAAAAAAATTAGCCCGCAGATTTAGCAGATTAGTTAGCAAGATTAAAAAATAAAGCCTTTAAGAATCTCTAAGATTTTTTCAAATAAATAAAAATATCATGGCACTAAATAGAATAAATATTGGTCTATTATCGCTTGTTTTTGCCTTTTCAACTTTAAGTGCGCAGCAGCATTTAGATCCTGAATATGTTAAAGTTACAAACGAAAGAGCTGCAAAAATTGTAACGAAATTAGATTTAAAAAACGAGGCAAAGGAAAAAGCAGTTTCAAATATTATTGCACAGCAGTTTAGAGATTTAACTGAAATTCAAGATGGAAGAGATGCAGAAATCAAAAAAGTAAAAGAAGATACTGCTTTAGCCAAAGAAAAACAAAACGAGAAGATTGATAAACTGAAATCAAAAGCAGATGAATCAATTGCAAAATTGCACAAATCTTACCTTAAAAAATTAGGTAAAGAATTGTCAGAAGAAAAAATTACTGAAGTTAAAGACGGAATGACTTACGGCGTGCTTCCTATAACTGTTGCAGGTTATAACGATATGCTTCCAAATTTAACGGCAGAACAAAAAGACTATATCTACAAAGCTTTAGTAGAAGCAAGAGAACATGCCATGGACGGTGGTTCATCTAAAGAAAAGCACGGCTGGTTTGGTAAATATAAAGGAAGAATCAACAACTATTTATCAAAACAAGGTTACGATCTAAACAAAGAAAGTAAAGACTGGCACGAACGTGTTGAGCAGAGAGAAAAGAATAAAGTAAAAGATTCGACTGCAAAAGAATAATTTTTTCCATCAAATTTTCTATTACAACTATTAACTACAACCACACACAATTCAATGCATACTATTTTCCCCAACCGTACTTTAAAAAGAACATTTATGGCGTTGTCATTTTGTTCTCTTGTATCATCTGCTTATGCGCAATATCCTGTAATTCCAAAACCAGTTCAGGAAAAAGCAGATGCAGTTTTAGCAGATGAAGAAAAAAGACTAAACGAAATCTGGACAAGCAACTATCATATTATTCAGGAGCAGGCAAAACAAGGAAAGCCTTATTTACCTTGGGCATCTTATCCTAAAGATTTTGTTCAGGCAGATATTCCGGCTTTTCCGGGTGCTGAAGGGGGTGGAGCATACACACAAGGCGGACGTGGCGGAAAAATATTTGTAGTTACCAGTTTAGAAGACAGCGGAAAAGGAACTTTTCGTGAAGCCTGCGAAGCGGTTGGAGCAAGAACCATTGTTTTTAATGTTTCGGGAATTATTCAATTGAAAAAAAGAATCAGCATGAGAGCGCCTTACGTTACAATTGCCGGGCAGACTGCACCGGGTGACGGAATTTGCATCGCTGGAGAAACTTTAGAAATTGATACTCATGACGTTATTATCAGACACATGCGTTTTAGACGCGGTGCAACCGAAGTAACAAGAAGAGATGATGCATTAGGCGGAAATCCGATGGGAAATATTATCGTAGACCACTGCTCAGTAAGCTGGGGATTAGACGAGAATATTTCGCTATACAGACATCAATTCGCAGCTAATGCAAAATCAAAACTGGAGAAATTACCAGCTTGTAACATCACCATTCAAAATACCATTTCTTCGGAAGGTTTAGATACTTATAATCACGCTTTTGGAAGTACAATCGGCGGATTAAACAGTACGTTTATGCGAAATTTATGGGCAGATAACATTTCAAGAAATGCTTCTATCGGAATGTACGGCGATTTTAATTTCGTCAATAACGTAGTATTCAATTGGTGGAATCGTACCCTTGACGGAGGTGATTACCGTTCGATGCTGAATATCATCAATAATTACTTCAAACCAGGTCCAATAACACCAGCAGATCAGCCAATTCGTTACAGAATTGTAAAACCAGAATCTGGCTACATTGAGCCAAAACAATACGGAAGAGCTTATGTTTCAGGTAACTTTATCGTGGGTTCTCCAGAAGTTACAGCAGATAACTGGAATGGCGGTGTACAATTAGAAGATCTTCCGGAAGCGCAAACAAAAGATTTTTTAGCTGCAATAAAACAGCCAAAACCTTTCTCAATGCCAAAGTTTAATATCATGCCGGCACAGGAAGCGTATGATTTTGTTTTGACGAATGTGGGAGCAACAATTCCGAAAAGAGATGCAGTTGACGAAAGAATCATCAAACAAGTCCGCACAGGAAAAATTGAAGTAAAAGACGGTTTAGAAAACGCAATTGGAAAAGAATACATTAAAAGAAGACTGCCTGCAGATTCTTATAAAAAAGGAATTATAACGCATCCTGACCAAGTGGGAGGTTATCCAAAGTACAAAGGAAAAGCATACAAAGATTCTGATAATGACGGAATTCCGGATGCATGGGAGAAAAAATTTGGGTTAAACCCGAATGATGCTTCAGATGCGGTTAAAGATTCAAACGGAGACGGATATACAAACATCGAGAAATATTTTAACGGAATCGATCCAAACAATAAAATTGACTGGACAAAAACCGAAAATAACACGGATACATTGGCGAAATTAAAAGGATTATTACAATAAAGTCTTAAATTTAGTCACTAGATTATTCTCAAATTAAATCTGATAGGTTTTAACATAAAGAATACACACAAAGTTTGTCATTTCAACGAAGAAAACCCGAGCGATAGCGAACGGGCGCAGCAAATCTCTGCAAGTAACTAATACAAAGTTTATCCAGCAAGTGGAGCAACTAACGGAGATTTCTCCTTCATAGAAAAATGACAAGATTGTGGAGAAAGACAAACCTAAAAATTATATGAGCTTATATTACTCATATGGTTTAATTTTAAAGTCTAAAAAAAAATAATAAGGTGAATTTTATCCAGTTAAAAAATACAATCTCCCTTCAAAAAGATAAAATAGTTTTATCGGCTTTCGTGATGCTTTTCAGCATTAGCCTTGCAACAGCACAAACCAATTTCCCGGACATTATCAAAACCAAAGAAGGAAAACTTTCTTTCACAACTGATAATAAAGGAAACCAAATTCCTGATTTTTCTTATGCAGGATACATGGCATCAGAAAAAGCAATTCCGAATGTCGAGAATAAAATTTTTGTTCCAAAACAAGAAACAGATGCAACTCAAAGAATTCAGGCTGCGATTGATTATGTAAGTAATTTAAAACCAAACAAATCAGGTTTTCGCGGAGCAGTACTTTTAGACAAGGGAACTTTTAAAATCAGCGGTACTTTATTTATTAAAAAATCAGGCGTTATTTTACGCGGAAGCGGTAATAATGAAAACGGAACCATTCTTTTAGGAACTGGATTAAAAAGAGAAGCTGTAATCAGAATTTTAGGAATTGACGATAAAAAATTCGGTGAAATCTTTGAATTCAGTACAAATTATACGTCGCTTGGAACCAAAACAATTCAGTTAAAAAATACCTCAAAATTAAAGCCATCAGATGAAATTATCATCACAAAACCTTTAACCGATAATTGGATTAAAGAGTTGAAAATGGATGATTTTGGTGCAGAAACAGGCTGGGTTGGCTGGAAAAAAAATGACTGGGATATTACCTGGAACAGAGTTGTAACCAAAATCAATGGCAATGAAGTGACATTAAATGCTCCACTAACAATGGCTTTAGATGATGTTTACGGAACTGCAAAAGTAAACACCTATTCATGGTCGGGAAGAATCGAGCAAATCGGAATCGAAAATATTTTATTGAAATCAGCTTATGATACTTCAAAACCAAAAGACGAAGAACACAGATGGTTCGGAATCAGCATTGAAAACGCAAGAAATACCTGGGTAAAACAAGTCAGTTTTAAGCATTTTGCCGGCGGAGCGGTTTCGGTATTAAAATCGGCACAGCAAATTACAGTTGAAGACTGTATTGCCACCGAACCCGTTTCTGAAATTGCAGGTTTTAGACGTCATACTTTTTATACAGAAGGACAGCAGACCTTATTTCAACGCTGTTATTCAGAATACGGCTACCACGATTTTACGGTAGGCGGCTTTGGTACAACAGGACCAAATGTATTTATTCAATGCGAATCATTTTTACCATTCAATAACAGCGGCGCCATTGGAAGCTGGGCAACAGGCGTATTATTTGAAATTTCTTATGTAGACGGCCACGCTTTAAGCTACAATAACAGGGAACAAAACGGAAGAGGAGCAGGATGGACCGCTGCAAACAGCGTTATTTGGGAAACTTCAGCATCAAAAATCGAATGTTACAATCCGCCAACAGCGCAAAACTGGGCTTTTGGAACTTGGGGCGGCATTATGGCTGGAGACGGGCACTGGAAAGACGTAAACAACCATATTTCACCAAGAAGTTTATTTTATGCACAACTAGAAAACAGACTGGAAAAACTTCCTGTCAATCCGCATATTTATGATTTAGGTTCAGAACCTTCTTCAAGTCCTACAATGGAAGTTGCCACCGAATTAACCAAAAATTCAGTCGCTCCAAAGCAAAGTTTAGTAGAATGGATTGCAGAAGTTTCAAAAGCAAATCCAATCAATACAAACAATTCAGGACTTAAAAATGCGAATGATCTAAAAATAAATTCGACACAAAATACAATTTCAGATAAAAAAGTAACCACAAAAAATGGATGGCTTACTTATGACAATAAAGTAATCGCCGGAAACAGATTAAGCGTGCCGTGGTGGAGAGGAAGTCTTAGAGATAGTGATATTTCTAAATCAGTTCCGGATGTTACAAGATTCGTTCCGGGAAGAACCGGAACCGGATTTACAGATAATATCAATGAAGTATCAGATTATTTGAGTACCAATAATATGGTTGCTTTAGAGCACAATTACGGTTTGTGGTACGAAAGAAGAATGGACGATCATGAAAGAGTTCGCCGTTTTGATGCCGATGTTTGGCCGCCGTTTTACGAACAGCCATTTGCCAGAAGCGGTCAGGATTTGGCTTGGGATCAATTAAGTAAATATGATTTAACAAAATTCAATGATTGGTACTGGGATCGTTTGTCGCTTTTTGCGAATGCGGCAGAAGCGAATGGGCAATTATTAGTCAATCAGCAATATTTTCAGCATAATATTATTGAAGCTGGAGCACACTGGTCAAGTTCACCGTGGCGTTCGGCCAACAATATAAACAGCACTGGTTTTCCAGAACCGCCGCCGTATGCAGGAGACAAACGTATTTTTATGGCAGAGCAGTTTTATGATGTTACGAATACTGTAAGAAGAAAATTGCACCAGGGCTTCATCAGAAAATCGCTGGAGAATTTTGCAGAAAACAGCAACGTAATTCAATTAACAAGTGCCGAATATACAGGTCCGCTGCACTTTATGGAATTCTGGCTGGACGAAGTTCAAAAATGGAAAGACGAAAGGGGTAAAAAAGCAATCATTGGTTTAAGTGCTACAAAAGACGTTCAGGATGCTATTTTAAATGATGCCAAAAGAGCTAAAACTGTAGATGCCATTGATATTCGTTATTGGTATTACAAAGAAGACGGATCGGCTTACGCACCAGAAGGCGGTAAAAATTTAGCACCAAGACAACACGCCCGAAAATTAAAAACCGGAAAAGAAACGGATAATCAGGTATATCGTGCCGTGCGTGAATACCGGGAAAAATATCCTGAAAAGGTAATTTTATATTCAACCGACGGTTCGCCAAGATTCGGATGGCCGGCTTTAATGGCGGGCGCTTCATTAGCAAATATTCCGAAAATCGAGCTTCCAGACTTTTATACCGCTTTAAGCGAGATGAAATTAGTAGACGGAAATACGTTTTCAGACAATCTCTGGAAACTCGAAAACAAAGGAAAAAGCTATCTTTTTTATCTGAAAACCGATCAGGATATTACAATCGACTTATCAAATAGCAAAGGAACTTTTGAAGTATACGCAATAAACGGAGAAACAGGAACTTTCAACAAAAAAGCCAATGTAAGCGGAGGAAAACAAGTAACAATTCCACAAGCTGAAATAAAAGAAAAAGTACTTTTTGTAGTGAAGAAATAAAAGAAAATGTTTGCCAAGGATTACACGAATTGCACGAATTAATTTTAAATTAAATCTGCTGTATCTGCCACCGGAGCGATAGCGAACTGGCGAAGCAAATCTGCGAGAATAAAATATTTTACGCAAATCTAAAAAATCAAAGCAAAGAAAAAATTAGTGAAAATTAGTGTAATTCGTGACAAATATCAAAAAACATAAATTCAAAATACAACCAAAATGAATCTGAAAATTAAATATTTATACGCCCTAAGTGCAAGCTTTTTATTGACAGCACAAAGCGGATTTTCGCAGGCTGCCAAAACAAAAGATGCCCTGCCTGAAATCAAAATTTCTAAAAATCAGCATTATTTTGTTACCGGAGATGAAAAACCATTTTTCTGGCTGGGCGACACAGGCTGGCTGGCATTCGGAAAATTAGACAGAGCAGGAGTAGACAAATATTTTAAAGACAGAAAAGACAAAGGATTCAACGTTGTTCAGGTGATGGTTTTGCACAACATCAATGCCGTTAACGTGTATGGCGATCCAGCTTTAATCAATGAAGACGTATCAAAACCATTGCTTACTGCAGGGAATGATTTTAAAGATGCAAAACAATACGATTATTGGGATCACGTAGATTATACATTAGAAGTCGCTCGCAAAAACGGAATTTATTTAGCAATGGTTCCGGTTTGGGGAACCAACGTTTCTAAAGGAAATAAAGTAAGCAAAGAACAGGCAATTGTATATGCTAAATTCTTGGCTGACAGATATAAAAACAAAAGCAACGTAATTTGGTTAAATGGCGGTGATACACACGGAAATGAATTTCAGGATATCTGGAACGCCATCGGGAATACTTTAAAAACAAACAATCCAAACCAATTAGTGACTTTTCACCCGTTTGGAAGAACCGATTCTTCGGAGAATTTTCACAACGCAAAATGGCTGGATTTCAATATGTTTCAGTCAGGACACAGGAGATACGATCAGGATTCAATAAAAACGAATTTCAAAGAAGACAATTACAAATTTGTGCTTAGAGATTTCGAATTAAAACCAACCAAACCTACGCTTGACGGAGAACCATCTTACGAAGCAATTCCGCACGGACTCCACGATACTCTACAACCAAAATGGACCGCAAATGATATTCGCCGTTACGGATATTGGTCAGTTTTATCAGGCGCAGCAGGTTATACGTACGGACACAACGCTGTAATGCAGATGTTTAGAAAAGGCGATAAACCAGCGTACGGAAACAAGAAACTATGGACATCAGCCATTAATGCACCAGGAGCAAAGCAGATGGTTTATATTAAAAAACTAATGGAGGAATTTCCCTTTTTAGAAGGAACTCCAGATGTTTCATTAGTAGTCAACCAAGGAGAAAAATACGATTACATTCCGGTGATAAGAGGAGAAAAATATGCTTTGTTTTACACCTACAACGGAAGAATAATTGAAGCCAAACTAGGAAAAATTTCCGGGGATAAATTCGAAGCAGCTTGGTACAATCCAAGAAATGGCAAGAAAACTAAAATTGGAACTTTTGATAATAAAGGAACTCAAAATTTTCAACCAGCAGGAAAAAAAGAAGACGGTAATGACTGGGTTTTGATTTTGAAATCTATTTAGTAATTAGTGAAAAGTAAAAAGTAATTAGTGAAATGCAATTCTTGAAATAAGTAATCACAGATTATCCACAATATTGTCATTTCGACGAAGGAGAAATCTTCGCAAGAAACTCTACAAAGTTGCTCAATCATGCGGAGCTACTAACGAAGATTTCTCCTTCGTCGAAATGACAAAAATGAGAAAACAACACAACCATGAAAAATATACTAATAATCCTCTGCTTCATAACCGGACTTAATACCACTTTCGCAAACGACGGCTGGTTAAACATCTTAAATGAAGGAGGAAACAACAAAGGAATAAAATGCACCCAAGCCATTCAAAACGCCATTGAAAAAGCTTCTAAAAATGGAGGTGGAACCATCTTTTTCCCTGCCGGGGAATATTTAACCGGCGCTTTAAGACTAAAAAGCAACATCACAATTCATTTGGATTCAGGTGCGCTTTTAAAGTTTTCAGAAAATTTTGATGACTATCTGCCTTATGTAGAAATGCGTTACGAAGGAATCGTAATGAAAAGTTTCCAGCCATTATTTTATGCGAAAGATGTAGAAAATATTACGATCAAAGGAAGAGGCGTAATCGACGGACAAGGAAAAGCGTGGTGGAATGAAGTGTACCGAATCGAAACAGCCAAAGAACCGCTTCCTCCAACCAAATACCAAACGATGTGGGAAGAGCAAAACAAAGGCCTTTACACCGAGCCCTATTACAAAAGAACGGTTGATAAAAAATTCTTCAGGCCTTCTTTTTTTCAGGCTTATAACTGTAAAAATATTTTAATTGAAGGCGTTACGTTTCAAAATTCACCTTTCTGGACCATAAATCCTGAGTTTTGTGATAATGTAACGGTAACCGGAATTTCGATTTTTAATCCGCATTCGCCAAATACAGACGGGATCAATCCTTCGTCTTGCACAAATGTTCATATTTCAAATTGTCATATCAGCGTTGGAGACGACTGCATTACGATTAAATCAGGAAGAGACGGTGACGGACGTAAATACGGAAAAGCGACTGAAAATGTTACGATTACCAATTGTACAATGTTAAGCGGTCATGGCGGCGTTGTTATTGGAAGTGAAATGTCGGGCGGAATCAAGAAAATCACGATTTCAAACTGTGTTTTCGACGGAACAGATCGAGGAATCCGTATCAAAGCAGCACGCGGACGAGGCGGTGTTGTAGAAGATATTCGCGTCGATAATATCGTAATGAAAAACATTAAAGAAGAAGCAATTGTACTAAGCCTTTTCTATGATAAAGATACCAAAGTAGAACCTGTAACCGAGAAAACACCGATTTTCAGAAACATTCACATGAGCAATATCACAGCTTCAAACGTGAACAAAGCAGGACAAATTTTAGGAATTACCGAAATGCCGATTCAGAACATCACTTTCTCCAACATCAATATGGACGGAAAAGAAGGTTTTACAGTTAACACGGCGACAGATGTTGAATTTCACGATGTAAAAGTAAATGCAACGATTGGTTCTTCTTTCAAAATATCAGATTCCAAAAATATCATTTTAGATAACGTTGGATCTTCAACACCAATTAAAAATGTTCCGGTTATCAAATTAGATAATGTTTCTAATGTGTTGATTAATAATAATTTTCCATTCAATGCTACGGATGTTTTCATCGAAGCAAACGGAAAAGACACAAAGAATGTTTTCCTAAAAAATAATGTTTTTAACAATGTAACAACATCAGTTAAAAAAGGAAAAGATTTAGATAAAAAAGCAATTACAGAATAAAAACTGGTGAGTCAACTTTGTCAAAGTTTAAAACTTTGACAAAGTTTAAACGCAATACAACATGAAAAAAATAGTCATCATAGTAACCTTTTTCCTTTTTGCGATTAGTTATTCGCAGAAAAAAAAAGATTTATACCTTTTTACGTCATTTCGTGAACCAGCAACAGAAGGTTTATATCTGGCTTACAGCGAAGACGGTTACAACTGGAAAGGTCTGGAAGGCTCATTCTTAAAACCTGAAATCGGCGCAAGCAAAATTATGCGTGATCCGTCGATTACAAAAGGCGCAGATGGAACCTATCACATGGTTTGGACAACTGACTGGAAAGGCGGAAATGGTTTTGGATATGCAAGTTCTAAAGATTTAATTCATTGGTCAAAACAAGAATATATTCCGGTAATGAAAAACGAAACGGAAGTGGTAAACGTTTGGGCGCCGGAAATTTTTTATGATGATGTCAAAAAAGAATACATCATTATCTGGGCATCGACAATTCCGTTCCGATTTGAAAAAGGTGTCGAGGAAGAAAAAAACAATCACAGAATGTATTATGTAACTACAAAAGATTTCAAAACATTCTCTGATACAAAATTGTATTACGAACCAGGTTTCAGCGTAATTGACTGTGTGATTGTAAAGAAAGGCAAAAAAGACTATGTTTTGGTTCTAAAAGACAACACTAGACCCATGCGAAACATAAAAGTAGCTTTCGGAAAATCACCTTTAGGGCCATTCAGTAAAAGTTCAGAACCTTTGACAGAATATTTATCAGAAGGACCAACGGTGGTGAAAGTCGCTAAAAAATGGCTGTTGTATTATGACAATTACGGTTCAAAAAATTATAAAGCTTTAAGTACTTCAGATTTTGTTCATTTTGAAGACGTTTCATCAAAAATAAGCCTTCCCGAAGGACACAAACACGGAACGATTACAACAATCTCTGAAGAAGTTTTAAAAGGTTTGAAAGAAAAGAAATAAATAAAAAATCTGATAAATCTGCTAAATCTGCGAGAGTAAATTTTTTTCCCGCAGATTTTGGATATTAAGCAGATAAAGAAATAGTTAGAAAAATTTCACGCAGATTTAAAATCATTTTTAAATCTGCATGAAACAAAAAATAAAACAGAATGATTGCTTTCCAAAAAATAAAAACCAACCTCCTAACTACAGCCACAATTTTATTGATTGGTACAGCTGTAAATGCGCAGAATGACACCGTCCGTTACGTTGGTAAAACACTTTCAAATGTTGATTATCATCACGGGCAGTTAAGTCCGGCAGTTGGAGTTCACGCTACGCAGATTATGCGTGCGAGCAGAGAACATCCGGAAAAAGCCGATGGTTTTGGCTGGACATACAATCATCAGCCTACAATGGCGTATTGGAATGATACTTTTTATCTGCAGTATTTAAGCGATCCTGCGGGCGAGCATATTCCGCCAAGCCAGACGCTGATTATGACTTCAAAAGACGGCGTAAGCTGGAAAATACCAAAAGTAATTTTCCCAATTTATCATATTCCGGACGGATGGAAAAAAGAGGGCGTAGAAGGCGTTGCTAAAAATCTGGATGCGATTATGCACCAGAGAATGGGCTTTTATACTTCAAAAGACAAACGACTTTTTGCTTTGGCGTATTACGGAATTGCGATGGATGAAAAAGACGATCCAAATGACGGAAAAGGAATTGGACGTGTAATTCGCGAAATCAAAAAAGACGGAAGTTTTGGCGAAATTTATTTCATCAGATACAATAAATCATGGGACAAGTCGAAATCGGCTTTTCCATTTTATACGCAGGCAAAAGATAAAGGTTTGAAAAAAGCCTGCGAAGAAATTTTATCTGATCCGTTGGTTTTACAGCAATGGGTAGAAGAAGCAGATCGTGATGACGAATTAATTCCGCTAAAGAAACCTTACAAGGCATTAAGTTCTTATCATTTACCAAATGGTGATGTTGTAGGTTTATGGAAGCACGCTCTGACTTCGATCAGTAAAGACGGTGGAAAAACATGGGAATACACTCCTGTTCGTGCTCCCGGTTTCGTAAACAGCAATGCTAAAATCTGGGGACAAAAAACGTCTGATAATCGTTATGCGACCGTTTACAATCCATCAGAATACCGCTGGCCTTTGGCAATTTCAACAAGTGATGACGGATTGAATTACAAAGATTTACTATTAGTTCACGGGGAAATCAGTCCGATGCGTTATGGCGGCAACTACAAATCAGCAGGGCCTCAATACGTTCGAGGTATCTCAGAAGGCGACGGAACTCCGCCTGACGGAAAACTCTGGGTAAGCTACAGCGTAAACAAAGAAGATATTTGGGTAGCATCGATTCCGGTTCCGGTTACTTCGGTTGTGACAGAAAATGCGAATGATGTTTTTAGTAATCTTCCTGACGGACAAGAATTAAAGTTATGGAATACCTACGATTTATCATGGGCATCAACCAAAATCGAAAAGAAAGACGGCAAAAAATGGCTGACTTTAAGAGATCAGGATTATTTTGATTATGCGCGTGCAGAACGTGTTGTTCCGTTTGCAGAAAAAATGGAAGTGACTTTTACAGTTAAACCAGAACAGAATAATCACGGTCTATTACAAGTTGAATTTCAGAATAAACAAGGATTGCCAGCGGTACGATTAACTTTTGATTCGGATGGGCAGTTGAAAACAAAAACGGGAGCTCGTTTCAATACGATTGCCAAATACGAAGCCGGAAAGGAATATAAAGTAAATGTAAAACTGAACGTTAAAACCCGTTCGTACACTGTAAAAGTAAACGACGAAAAAGAATCAACGAGAATTTTTTATGCTCCGGTAGATGGTTTTGAGCGAATTATGTTCCGTACAGGCGAGCAAAGATATACGCCAAATCCGGACACAGCACCAGATACAGATGATTACGACGATCTGCCTCAAACTGGAAAATTAATTCCGGAAGCGGTATTCAATATTGAATCGTTGATAACGAAAAGAAATTAAATATAGCCGCGAATTACACGAATTGTCACGAATTGTCACGAATTATTTTTGATTATAATTTAAAAATTAGTGAAAATTTGTGTAATTAGTGGCAAAAAAAAGAACACGGATGACGCGGATTTACTTCGTAAAAACACGGATTAAAACGAATTTTTTATTATTTAATAGCTAGAATATAAAATCCGCATCAATCAGCGTCTTCGCGATAGCGAATCAGTTTCATCCGCGTTCAAAATCTCAACAATAAGAAATGAAGAATTTCAAAAATATAGTATTAGCAATTTGTCTTTTAGTAACCTTAGTTTCTAAAGGACAAATTTTGCCTGTACATTTAACAACAGAAATGGCTGAAAACCCATTAGCTGTAATTCAGAATCAGCCAAGGTTGAGCTGGCAGCTGGTTTCAAAAGAATTGAATGCCTCTCAAATTGCGTATCATATTTTGGTTGCTTCTTCAGAAGAAAAACTAAAAAATGACGAGGGAGATATCTGGAATTCCGGAAGAGTCAATTCCATTAAAAATCTGCAGATTACTTATGGCGGAAGTCCGTTAAAAAATGAAACCAAATATTTCTGGAAAGTGAAAGTCTGGAATCAAGTTGGAAAAATTTCTAAATGGAGTAAAACAGCTTTTTTCAGAACCGCTTCATTAGAATCAGAATTGAATCCGATTTGGATTGGGGCGATTACCAAAGCCGACAGTCATCTGCCGGAAGGTCGAAATTATCACACAGCCACTTTCAACAGAGAAAAAAAGAACTCGTTTATCAACGCTTCAGATTCGCTGTCGCGCAGAAGTATCATGCTTCGTAAACCTTTTGAAGTAAAAAAAGAAATCAAGGAAGCGGTTGTTTATATTTCAGGTTTAGGACATTATGAATTGACTATCAATGGTAAAAAAGTTGGAAACAGCCAATTTGCACCTTTATGGACAGATTATGATAAAACGGTTAATTACAATGTTTATGAATTGAGCGCAAAAGAATTTCAAAAAGGTGATAACGCAATTGGTGTTTTGTTAGGAAACGGAATGTACAATACGTTGGCAGAAAGATATACCAAATTCTTCGTGAGTTTTGGTCCGCCTACTTTATTCTTCAAAATGAAAATTAGTTATAAAGACGGTTCAGAAGAAATTATAAAATCGGATGAAACCTGGAAATACAGTAAAAGTCCGATTACTTATAACAGTATTTTTGGGGGAGAAGATTATAACGCCAATTTAGAACAAAAAGGCTGGAACAGGAAAGGTTTCAAAGATGCTGACTGGAAAAAAGTTGTAATTCAGGAAGCGCCAAAAGGAGTTTTAAGACCGCAGACTGCACCGCCGGTTAAAATTCAGAAGCAATACGAAGTAAAAACCGTAAAAGAGTTAAAACCGAATTTCTATGTTTTTGATATGGGGCAGAATCTTTCGGGATTTCCAACTATCAAAGTAAAAGGAAAAAAAGGACAGACGATTCGTGTTTGGGTAGCTGAAGGTCTAAATGAAGAAGGAACAATTGCTCAGGGAAGATCCGGAAAACCATACTATTATGATTATACTTTAAAGGGAAAAGACGTCGAAGAATGGACACCAAAATTCAGTTTCTACGGCTATCAATATGTTCAGATTGAAAACATTAATTATAAAGAAGATAAGAATAAGGAACTTCCAACTTTAGTAGAATTGAAATCGAATTTCATTTACAATTCGGCGGGAGAAGCAGGAAGTTTTGCCTGTTCGAATGAAATCTTCAATAAAACACACGAGCTGATTAATAATTCGATAAAAAGTAATTTCCAAAGTGTTTTTACCGATTGTCCGCAGCGTGAAAAATTAGGCTGGTTGGAAGAAATTCATTTGAATGGTCCGGGTTTAATGTTCAATTATAACTTGCAGACTTTCATTCCTGCAACGATGCAGAATATTTCTGATTCACAACGCGATAACGGATTAATTCCGACCATCGTTCCTGAATATGTAATTTTTGGAGGTGACTTTACCGATTCGCCGGAATGGGGTGTAACAGGCGTGATTCTGCCCTGGATGTATTATGAATATTACGGTGATGCTTCTTTATTGGAAAAATATTTTCCTGTAATGAAAAAATATGTAGACTATTTAGGCACAAAAGCTGAAAATCATATTGTATCGCACGGATTAGGAGACTGGTATGATTACGGAGCGCACGCAGCAGGCTATTCAAAAAACAGTCCGATTGCGCTTTCGGCTACTTCGCATTATTATTATGGCGCTTATTTAGTGGCGAAAGCGGCTAAAATGTTGGGAAAAACGGAAGATATCGAGAAATACGAAACCTTGGCTTCTGAGATTAAAACGGCTTTCAATGCAAAATTTTTCAATCCAGAAACGAAGCAATACGGTACAAACAGTCAGTTTAGCAATGCAGTTCCGATTTTTATGAATATCGTAGAACCGCAATACAAGGATGCTGTAATGCAGAATTTACTAGCTGATATCAAAGAAAAAGGCGATCGTTTAACAACTGGAGATGTTGGAAATCGTTATTTATTCCAAACTTTGGCAAGAAATGGCGAGAACGAAACGATGTTCAAAATGCATAATCATTACGATGCGCCGGGTTATGGTTTTCAGATTAAATTTGGTTTAACGACTTTAACGGAACAATGGGATCCGAGAAAAGGAAATTCGTGGAATCATTTTATGCTTGGGCAGATTGAAGAATGGTTTTATCAAAGCTTAGCCGGAATTATGGCTGATCCAGAAAAACCGGGCTTCAAACATTTCTTTATTCAGCCGGAAGTAGTGGGCGATATGACTTTCGCGAAAGCGGACTATCAATCGGTTTACGGAAAAATTGTTTCGTCTTGGGAAAAGAAAGACGGCAAATTTATTCTGAATGTTGAAATTCCGGTGAATACAACGGCAACAATAGAATTGCCCGTTTCTAAAAGTTCGGAAATAAAGATTGATAATAAGAAAGTTAGGGCAGGTTTTGATGGAACGAAACCAAATTTAGAATTAGGTTCAGGAAAATATATAATCGAATGCAAAATATAGAACACGGATGACACGGATTTACTTCGTAAAGACGCGGATAAAAACGGATTATTTTGAAAGAAAATAAAAAAAAATCCGCTTAAATCAGCGTTTTCGCGATAGCGAATCCGTGTCATCCGTGTGCCAATTACAACAATATCAAAATGAAAAGAATAAAATACATCTTCTTAGTTTCCATTTTTGCTTTGACATTTGCCAATGCCCAAAGCACTTCTGATACTAATTTTAGAAAACCAGTTTCAGAAACTTTAAAGAAAATTGAAACCGTTTTTAATGTCACGATTAACGACGACCGAGGTTTACTAAAAGGGAAAGAACTCGATTATGCCGACTGGAGAATTGAACCCGGAAATCTGGCTGTTTCGTTAACTAACATTCTGGCTCCGTTTGAATTGATGTATTTCAAACAGCCGGATGGAACCTACATTATTCGTAAATATGAAAACCATAAAGTTTCAGTTGATAAAGGAAAAGAACGTTTGTTCTACTTAGAAAGCCTTTATTCGACAAAAGAACAATGGGAAAAACGTAAAACGGAGTTAAAAGCTTGTATGATAACCTCATTTGGATTAGAAAAGGCTCCCCCAATGCCAAAATCTAAACCACTTTTAACTCCAAAGAGAATTTATAAAGATTACAGCGTAGAAAATATCGCTTTGGAAATCTTGCCGGGCGTTTACGCGACTGGTTCGATTTACAAACCGTATCCGTTAAATAAAAAAGCAGCAGTTATTTTAACTCCTGACGGACATTTCGGCGACGGAAGATATAGAAAAGACGAGCAGTACCGGTGTGCGATTATGGCTAAAATGGGCGCAATTGTTGTGGCTTATGATTTATTTGCATGGGGAGAATCACTGCTTCAATTTCCGGAAGAAACGCATAGAAATAGTATTGCATCGACAGTTCAGGTCTTAACCGGAATACGTTTTCTGGATTATTTGGCAACCGTAAAAAATGCTGATATGTCAAGAGTTGGTGTTACAGGTGGCTCTGGTGGAGGTTCGCATACGATGTTTTTAGCAGCGATTGATGACAGGGTAAAAGTTTCTGCTCCAGTTGTGATGGTTTCATCTCATTTCTCAGGCGGTTGTCCGTGCGAAAGCGGTCGCGGCGTTCACTTATGCGGCAACGGAACAAATAATGCGGAAATCTCAGCAATGATGGCGCCAAAACCACAATTAATTGTTTCAGATGGAAAAGACTGGACCTTGGCAGTTCCGGAACTGGAATTTCCTTTTATCCAGAGAACGTATGAATTGTACGGAAAGAAAGATTTAGTCGAAAATGCTCATTTTGCAAAAGAAGGACATGATTTTGGAGTTTCAAAACGTATGGCTTTGTATCCGTTTATGGCGAAATATTTAAATTTAGATTTGAATATAGTGAAGAATGATAAAGGCGAAATCGACGAATCGACTTGTGTGATTGAGCCAAAAGAAAAACTGTTTGTTTTTGGAGATAAAGGCGAAAATCTGCCTAAAAATGCTTTGAAAGACATCAACAAATTATATGAAATGTTTGGAGAAAAAAATCTGAAAGTTTACGAGGTTAAAAAATAGCCACGAATTCACGAATTATTAATCTCCATAATCTGCGAGAGTAATTTTTAATTATTGGAAAAATAAATTTGAGAAATTAAACGCAAAGAATGATTAGAGTTAATTCGTGAATTCGTGGCGAAAAAAAATATACTATGAAATTAAAAAGTAAAATTACAGCAATCTGTCTCGGAATTTTTTCGCTTACAGCAACAGCTCAAAGCGATCTCAAATTATGGTACGATAAACCGGCTACAATCTGGAACGAAGCGTTGCCATTAGGAAACGGACGTTTGGGGGCGATGGTTTTTGGTGATCCGGCGGTGGAGCGTTTGCAATTGAATGAAGAAACCATTTGGGCGGGTTCTCCAAACAGCAATGCACATTCCAAATCAATTGAAGCTTTGCCAAAAGTAAGACAGCTTATTTTTGACGGAAAATTTGATGAAGCACAGGATTTGGCAACAAGAGATATCATGTCGCAAACCAATGACGGAATGCCGTACCAAACTTTTGGAAGCGTTTATATTTCCTTTGCAGGACATCAAAAATATACCGATTATTACCGTGATTTAGATATCAGCAACGCAACCGCAAAAGTAAAATACAAGGTAAATGGTGTCGAATTTACAAGAGAAATTCTAACCGCATTTTCAGATCAGGTTATTGTGGTGAAACTTTCGGCGAGTCAGCCGGGACAGATTACCTGCAATGTTTTCATGAACAGTCCGATTGATAAAACAGTGGCTTCGACAGAAGGAAACCAAATTATACTTTCGGGTTTAGGAACTAATTTTGAAGGTGTAAAAGGAAAAGTAAAATTTCAGGGGCGTTTAACTGCTAAAAATAAAGGCGGCGAAGTTAACGCTAGTAACGGAATCTTAAGCATTAACAAAGCCGATGAAGTAACCTTATATATTTCGATTGCAACTAATTTTAAAAACTATCAGGATATATCGGGTGACGAAATCGCCAAAAGCAAAGACTATTTGGCTAAAGCCGAAGCAAAAGATTTTGAAACGATAAAGAAAGCCCACGTTGATTTTTACCAAAAATTCTTCAACAGAGTTTCTTTAAATTTAGGTTCGAATGATTTAGTGAAGCAACCAACAAACGAAAGAATTCGCGACTTCTCGAAACAATTTGATCCGCAATTGGCAGCTTTGTATTTTCAGTTTGGACGTTATCTTTTAATTTCGAGTTCACAGCCAGGTGGTCAGCCAGCGAATTTGCAGGGAATTTGGAATGATATGGTGACGCCGCCCTGGGATAGTAAATACACGACAAACATCAATGCCGAAATGAATTATTGGCCTGCACAGGTAACCAATCTTCAGGAAATGCACGAGCCTTTTGTACAAATGGCAAAAGAATTAAGTGTTACGGGCGCAGAAACTGCGAAAATGATGTACAATGCCAGCGGTTGGGTTTTGCACCACAATACCGATATCTGGCGTGTAACGGCTCCGGTAGATTCTGCTGCATCAGGAATGTGGCCGACAGGCGGTGCATGGGTTTGTCAGGATTTATGGGAAAGATATTTATACACAGGTGATAAAAAATATTTGGCAGAAATTTATCCAATTATGAAAGGCGCGGCAGATTTCTTCCTTGATTTTATGGTGAGCGATCCGAATACAAAATATTTGGTAGTTGTTCCTTCAAGTTCACCTGAAAACACACACGCGGGTGGAACAGGAAAAGCAACAATTGCTTCTGGAACTACAATGGACAATCAGCTGATTTTTGATTTGTTTACGCATGTTATTGAAGCTTCGGCTTTGGTTTCTCCGGATCCAGCTTATGTGAAAAAAGTAAGTGATGCTTTGGCTAAAATGCCTCCAATGAAGGTTGGAAAACACAGTCAGTTACAAGAATGGCAGGATGATTGGGATAATCCAAAAGACAATCACCGACACGTTTCGCATTTATACGGATTGTATCCGAGTAATCAGATTTCGGCAATTAAAACGCCTGAATTGTTTGAAGCAGCCAAGCAATCTTTGATTTACAGAACAGACGAATCGACAGGCTGGTCGATGGGATGGAAAGTAAATTTATGGGCGAGACTTTTAGACGGAAATCACGCTTATAAATTAATTCAGGATCAATTGCATTTGGTAACAGCCGACCAAAGAAAAGGTGGCGGAACGTATCCGAATATGTTAGATGCACATCAGCCGTTTCAAATTGATGGTAACTTTGGATGCACAGCCGGTTTTGCAGAAATGTTAATGCAGAGTCAGGAAGATGCAATACATTTATTACCGGCTTTACCAAGCGTTTGGAAAGAAGGAAGCATAAAAGGTCTGGTGGCCAGAGGCGGATTTGTAATTGATATGACTTGGAAAAACAATAAGGTTTCGGAGTTGAAAATCTACTCCAAAATTGGAGGAAACTGTAGATTGAAAGTAGAAAATACTTTAAAAGGAAATTCGCTTAAAAAAGCAAAAGGCAAAAATCCAAGTCCGCTTTTTTATGATGTTGAAGTAAAGAAACCGATTATTTCTGATCAGGCGAAATTAGGAAAAGTAAAACTGCCAAATTATACTATTTACGATGTAAATATGAAAGCAGGGCAGACGTATACTTTTACGGGGAATTAAATATATTTAAAAACCATATAAGTGATAGAAGAAAATATAAAGTAAAACTTAACTGAACTTATAGCACTTATATGGTTTAACTCTTTTAAAGATTGATTTAATGTTGACAAATCTTAAATACAAAATAATAGCGCTTTCAGTTTTAATAGCTTTAAATACAAGCTGTAAATCGGGTGCAGGGCATTCTCAAAAAGGGAAAGCGGTTATTTTAAAAGAAAAAAACTTCAAACATTATGTTGATTATTTCAACACGATGGAAGATGAAAATTTGAAATTTGCGATTCCGAATGACAGTGCGTGGGCGTGGATGGAAAAGAATATTCCGTTGTTTGAATGTCCGCAGCAGAATTTTGAGGAGATTTACTATTTCCGTTGGTGGAGTGCGAGAAAGCATATTAAAAAAACACCACAGGGATTTGCGATTACCGAGTTTTTGGTAGATCGTTCGTATGCAGATAAATACAACATGATCAGCTGTGCTTTGGGGCATCACATTAATGAATTTCGATGGGTGCATGATCCGCAGTATATTGAGCAGGATGTGAAAATTTGGTACCGGGGAAATGATGGAAAACCGATGAACAAATTGTATAAATTCAGTAGTTGGACAGCCGATGCTTTGTACAATCGTTATTTGGTAAATAAGGACGAAAAATTCTTATTGAATCTGTATCCAGACATGGTTACAGATTATGCCGTTTGGGAAAAAGACCGTCAGCGCAAGGATGGTTTGTTTTGGCAGCACGATGTAAAAGATGGAATGGAAGAATCTTTAAGCGGCGGGCGTAAAGTGCAAAATGCAAGACCAACGATTAACAGTTATATGTATGGTAACGCTGTGGCGATTTCTAAAATGGCAGCCATGAAAGGCGATAAGGAAGCGGAAACAAAATTTAAAGCGAAAGCGGATGTTTTACAGCAATTAGTAGAAACCAAATTGTGGAATGCTAAAAGCGATTTTTTTGAAACTTTAACAGAAAAAGATACATTAGCGCAGGTTAGAGAAGCGATTGGATTTATTCCGTGGTATTTTAATCTTCCAGAAAAAGGAAAAGGTTTTGAAAAAGCATGGGAACAAATTAAGGACGAAAAAGGATTTTCGGCGCCGTTTGGTTTGACAACCGCAGAAAGAAGAAGTCCGCGTTTTAGAACTCACGGAACCGGAACCTGCGAGTGGGACGGAGCCATTTGGCCATTTGCAAGTTCGCAGACTTTGACGGCTTTAGCGAATGTTTTGAATAATTATGATCAGAATTTTGTGGCTAAAACGGATTATTTCAAACAAATGGATTTGTACGTTCAGTCACAATATTACAGAGGGAAGCCTTATCTTGGCGAGTATTTAGACGAAACAACAGGTTATTGGCTAATGGGAGACAGAGAAAGAAGCCGTTATTACAATCACTCGACTTTTAACGATTTGATGATTACAGGATTGGTTGGTTTGCGTCCGAGAGCAGATGAAAAGATAGAAGTGAATCCATTGATTCCGCAGGAAAAATGGGATTGGTTTTGTATGGATAATGTTTTGTATCACGGCAATATTATTACGATTCTTTGGGATAAAACTGGAGAAAAATATAAAAAAGGAAAAGGTTTCAGGATCTTTAAAAACGGAAAAGAAATTGCTTTTTCTGAGAGATTGGAGAAGTTGGTTTCCAATTAAATAAAAAAACAATATGGTATTTGATTCTATAATGGGTTATGAAGAATATTCGAATCTGGATTTTGATGCATCAGAAAAAGTAGAAGCAGCTACAGAAAAAATATGCAGAAACAATGTTGAAGAATTAAAAAGTTTCTGTGAAGAAAAGCTTTTTTCAGAAACAGATAAAATTAGTCTAATCTATTATTCTTTGTCTGAATGCGAAAATTATAGTTTTTGGAATGATTTTTTAACCAAAGAATTTATCAGGGTTTTTGAAATCGCCATCAATCAAAATAAAATGGAGAAGCTTTATCCTCTTTTAGAGAATATTACAGTTGATGAAACGAATTCTTTAGATGCAGAAAAGGTTAGAGAAATTTTGGTTAAAGAGCTTGATAATCAAAAATTGCAAATTCGATTTAATTCGTTGTCGTTATTAGAATATTGGCTGGATTTTGATGGTTTAGGAATTAAACAGTCGGTTATTTCAAAACTAAGAGAGAAAACAAAAGATACCAATTGGAAAATTCGCTGGAACGCGCACAAGATGCTAACGGGAAGGAATATTCAAGTTAAAGATTTAAGTTTAATGGATAAAATCAGAGGGAGATATGGTAATGTCTATTCTCTATAAAATGTGACAGTTTCAATTAGCTTGATTACTAAATATACCAGTCTTCGGAACATAAAAAATAGCAGTTTAAAATAAAATCATGAAAAAGTTTTTTTTACATCTAACCATAATAATCTCACTTTTTACACTTTCGGCGAAAGCCCAAAATAATATCAGTGTTGTGGATTTAAAATGCGAAATGCTGACCAATCCGGAAGGAATTGATGTTTTACAGCCAAGATTGAGCTGGAAAATAAAAGCAAACGTAAATGATGTCAAACAAACCCATTTTCAAATTTTAGCTGCTTCAACGTTAGAGAAACTAAACGCTGAAAACACTGATTTATGGGATAGCGGAAAAGTACAAAGTGATGAATCTGTAAACGTAATTTACAATGGAAAAAAGCTAAGAGACAGACAAGACGTTTACTGGAAAGTAATTATTTTCACCAATAAAGGGGAAGTAAAATCAGTAGAACCGGCTCATTTCAGCATCGGGATTTTGACTTATGCCGACTGGAAATCGACGCGTTGGATTGGGTATGAAAAAACTTCTCCAGGCGATAGCATTTCGCAGTATTCTCGATTATCAGCCAGATATTTAAGAAAAGAAATTGACTTAAAAAAGAAAGTTAAAAATGCCAAAGTTTATATCATGGGAATGGGTTTGTACGAGCTGTACATTAACGGAAATAAAATTGGCGATCAGGTTTTGGCTCCCGTTCCTACGGATTACACGAAGAATGTGAAATACAATGTTTTTGATGTTACTTCGCACTTGAAGGAAGGTAAAAATGCATTAGGGACGATTTTAGGAAACGGACGTTTTTTTACGATGCGTCAGGATTATAAACCTTATAAAATCAAAACTTTTGGGTATCCGAAAATGGCTTTACAGTTGTTTGTAGAATATACCGATGGAAGTAAAGACGTTATTCGCACAGACGATACCTGGAAAATTACAACTGACGGACCAATTTTATCAAACAACGAATACGACGGAGAAGAATACGATGCCCGTAAAGAAATGAAAGGCTGGAACATCATTAATTTTGATGATAAAAAATGGCTTTCGGCAGAATATGTTCAGGAACCAGGCGGATTTTATGAAGGACAGATGTCGGCGAATATGAAAATTAAACGCGAAGTAAAACCTATTTCAATCAAACAGACACCAAAAGGAACTTATATCTTAGATATGGGACAGAACATGGTAGGCTGGCTGCAATTGAAAGTGAAAGGAAATGCGGGGGAGAAAATCACGATGAAGTTTGCAGAATCTTTACAGCCGGATGGTTCGTTATATATTGCCAATCTTCGCGATGCTAAAACCACCGACATCTATACTTTAAAAGGTGAAGGAGAAGAAGTCTGGGAACCTCGTTTTATTTTTCATGGTTTTAGATTTGTTGAAATTTCAGGTTTTAAAACCAAACCAAGTATAGAGAATTTTGTTGGAAAAGTCGTTTATGATGATATCGCTACAACAGGAACTTTTGATTCTTCAAACCCGATAATGAATCAGATTTTTAAGAATGCGTGGTGGGGAATCAGCGGAAATTATAAAGGAATGCCAATCGATTGTCCGCAACGAAACGAGCGTCAGCCTTGGTTGGGAGACAGAACAACAGGTGCTTACGGAGAAAGTTTTTTATTCGATAATCAGACTTTGTATGCAAAATGGCTCGACGATATTAAAAACGCACAGACTATTGATGGCGGAATTCCAGATGTTGCACCAGCTTTCTGGCGTTATTACGGTGATAATGTAACTTGGCCGGGAACCTATATTACGGTTGCTGATATGCTGTATCAACAGTTTGGAGATAAAAAGGTAATTGAAAAACAATATCCGTCTATGAAAAAATGGATGGATTATATGGAAGAAAATTATTTGGTTGATGACATCATGACTAAAGATAAATACGGTGATTGGTGTGTTCCGCCAGAATCATTAGAGTTAATTCGTTCTAAAGATCCTGCTCGCTTAACAGATGGAGAATTGATCTCAAGCGCCTTTTTCTATCAGCTTTTAAATACGATGAAAAAGTTTGCGGTAATTGCCAATGCTGAAAAAGATATTGCACATTATGAGGATCTGGCTTCAAGAATCAAAAAAGCATTTAATTCGAAATATTTTAATGCATCAAAAAACAATTACGCTAACAATACTGTAACAGCCAATCTTTTGCCGTTGACTTTCGGAATGGTTCCAGAAGAATTACAGCAAAAAGTATTTGAAAATCTGGTGCACGAGGTTGAAGTCACTAAAAATGGTCATGTAAGCACAGGAGTTATCGGAACGCAGTTTTTAATGCGAACGTTAACCAATTTCGGACGCGGGGATTTGGCTTTCAAATTAGCATCAAACAAAACCTATCCAAGCTGGGGTTATATGGTTGAAAACGGTGCAACGACCATTTGGGAACTTTGGAACGGAAATACTGCAGATCCAGCTATGAATTCGCAAAATCACGTAATGCTTTTGGGCGATTTATTGATTTGGTATTACGAAAATATGGCCGGAATCAAAAGCAATCCTGAAACTCCGGGTTTCAAACAAATTATTATGAAACCAGATTTTAATGCCGGATTGACTTATGTAAATGCT
Source organism: Flavobacterium johnsoniae (assembly GCF_001879205.1). GTDB lineage: Bacteria > Bacteroidota > Bacteroidia > Flavobacteriales > Flavobacteriaceae > Flavobacterium > Flavobacterium johnsoniae_A. The sequence continues at coordinate 161,649 of NZ_MLFK01000010.1, read as the reverse complement.
TCTTACGAATCGATTTACGGTTTAATTAAAAGTGATTGGAAAAAGACTAAAAATAAACTGGACTGGAAAATTACAATTCCGGCAAACAGTTCTGCCTTAGTGTATCTGCCGGTTTCCAGCGCTTCTGATGTCACCATAGATAATCAAAAATTAAGCAGTCAATCTTCATCTTCTTATAAAATTGAAAACAACAATTTAGTTCTGAATTTGTCATCCGGATCTTACGCTATCGCCGTAAAGCGTTAATTTTAGACAATTCGGGACAGTACAGGATAGATTTTTAATTTTTTAGTGTTATTTTTACACTTAATAAATATTTTTGCCTAAAAAAATGTTAGGTACGTATTTATAATGAAAAATTTTAATTCATAATAAAATTAAGAATGAAGATCATAAAATTGACATTTGTCTTGTTTGGACTGTTCCTTTTAGGAAGTTGTAAATCTGCTTTAGAGAAAAAAACATGGAAAGAAGGTATTTTAGTAGATGAATTTATATACGACAAAGCACCTTATCCGTCTTGCCATGCAGTTACAATTGTCGAAGCGACAAATGGAGATTTAGTTTCATCTTGGTTTGGAGGAACGCACGAAAGACATCCTGATGTTTGTATTTATGTAAGCATTAAACCTAAAGGAAGTGATAAATGGGGTGAAGGTGTTAAAGTTGCCGACGGCGTAATGAAAGAAGGCCCGAGATTACCAACATGGAATCCGGTTTTGTATCAAATTCCGGGTGGTGATTTAATGCTTTTCTACAAAATTGGACCAAAACCATCAGAATGGTGGGGTGTAATCAGAACTTCATCTGACGGCGGAAAAACCTGGTCTGACGCACAAAAAATGCCTGATGGTTTCTTAGGGCCAATCAAAAACAAACCGGTTTTATTAAGCAACGGAACATTATTATGTCCGTCAAGTATCGAAGGTGATGGCTGGAGACTTCGTATGGAATCAACTCCTGATTTTGGAAAAACCTGGATAATGGGCGATACGCTTTCAAGAGGAAAACAAAAAATAAATGCGATTCAGCCAAGTATTTTATTTCATAAAGGCGGAAGCATTCAGGCCATCGGAAGAACCAGAAATCGTGCTATTTTCAGCACTTTCTCAAAAGACAATGGAAAAACCTGGTCGGATGTAGAATTAATCGGACTTCCAAATAACAACTCAGGAACAGATGCCGTAACCCTTAAAAACGGCAAACATTTATTAGTTTATAATCACGTTTTACCTCCCGGAAAAGAAGCTAAAGGTCCAAGAACGCCTTTAAATGTTTCGATTTCGGATGACGGAATTAACTGGAAAGCGGCTTTGGTTTTAGAAGATTCAAAAATCAGCCAGTATTCGTATCCATCAATGATTCAGAGTACTGATGGAATGGTGCATATTGTATACACTTGGAGACGAGAAAAACTGAAATACGTAAAAATCGATCCAACTAAGTTAAAAGCACTTCCAATCAAAAACGGAATCTGGCCTGGCGAAGAAGGAAAAGTAGTAACGGCTGTTAAGGCTGAAGAAGAGTAAAATATTTCGCCACGAATTGCACAAATTTCCACGAATTAAGATTAAAAAATTAGTGTGAATTCGTGTAATTCGCGGCAAAAAAAATATACACATGATATATAATAAACATTTATTAATTGCTATGTTCGTTGCAGTATCAACAACATTCAACAGTTGTGCAACAGCTCAGTCTTCCAATAAAAAGCAAAAATATAAAGTAGCAGTTTGCGACTGGATGATTTTAAAAAGACAAAAACTAGGCGCTTTTGGTTTGGCGGCTGAAATAAAAGCAGACGGAATCGAACTGGACATGGGAGGTTTAGGAAATCGACCAACTTTTGACAGCAAATTAGGAGATCCAGTTGAGAGACAAAAATTCTTAGATAAATCGAAAGAAACCGGCGTTGGAATCAGTTCTATTGCTATGTCTGGATTTTATGCACAGTCTTTTGCCACAAGAGAAATCACGCCAATGATTACAGATTGTATTCAAGCCATGAAAAACATGAAAGTTAAGGTGGCCTATCTTCCGTTAGGAACTCAAACCGATTTGGTTAAGAATCCAGAATTACGTCCAGAAGTGATCAAGAGATTGCAGTGGGCAGGAAAACAAGTCGGGAAAATTGGCGGCGTTATTGCGATTGAAACTTCATTGAGCGCGACAGAAGAGAAAAAACTTTTAGAAGAGATCGATTCAAAATATATTAAAAGCTCTTTTAATTTTGCCAATGCGGTTGATAACGGAAGAGATATCGTATCTGAATTAAAGATTTTAGGAAAGAAATATTTAGCACAAATTCACGCTTCAAATACTGATAAAGTCTGGCTGGAAAATGACACCGCAATCAATATGCCTGCAATCAAAAAAACGCTTGATGAAATGAAATGGAGCGGCTGGCTGATTGTAGAGCGTTCACGCGACGTAACGCAGGTACATAATGTAAAAGTCAATTACGGTGCGAATGTGGCGTATTTGAAAAAGATTTTTCAGAATTAAATAATATTTAGCCCACAGATTAAAAGATTTCCCCAGATTGAAAAAAATCTTTTTAATCCTTTAATCTGTGGCAAAAAAGCAAAATAAATCTGCTTGATCTGCTAAATCTGCGTGAAAAATAAACTCTCGCAGATTTAGCAGATTGAGCAGATTAAATCGGGAAATTTTCCAGTATAAAATTATAATGTAATGAAATATTTAAGCTTACTTTTTTTAGGTTGCTTCGTCACTTTTGCGACAGCGCAGAATGTCACAATTGTTAGTGATACCAATTCGCCAAGAGCAAAATTTGGAGCCGAAAAACTATCAGAAACTCTTACTTCAAAAGGTTTAAAAATCACTTCTTCTAATAAAATTACAAAATCAAAAGATCAGGTAATTGTTATTGGGGAAAAAGGAACCGATTTCTGGAAACAAAATGCCAAAAGCGCGAAAATCGACGATAGTAAACTGACTAAAAAAGAAGGTTTTCAAATTCGCACACAAAAAAATATCATTTACATTGAAGGAACAGATGCTTCTGGAGCTTTGTATGGTGCTTTAGAATTAGCAGACCGTATTAAAAGTTCAGGAAAACTTCCGTCAGAAATTAATTTGGATGACAGTCCGGAAATGGTTCTAAGAGGAGCCTGTATCGGAATGCAGAAACCGGTTTATCTTCCGGGGCGTGACGTTTACGAATATCCTTATACACCAGAAACTTTTCCTTGGTTTTACGATAAAGCTTTATGGATAAAGTATCTGGATATGCTGGTTGAAAACCGCATGAACTCTTTGTATTTATGGAACGGACACCCATTTGCCTCTTTAGTAAAACTAAAAGAATATCCGTTTGCTGTAGAAGTAAGCGACGAAGATTTCAAAAAGAACGAAGAAATCTATAAATTCTTAACGGTAGAAGCCAATAAAAGAGGAATATGGGTAATTCAGATGTTTTATAATATTATTGTTTCTAAGCCTTTTGCAGAACATTACAACATTAAAACACAAGATCGTTCGCGTCCAATTACGCCATTACTTTCAGATTATACCAGAAAATCTATTGCCGCTTTTATCGAAAAATATCCAAATGTGGGATTGTTAGTTTGTTTAGGAGAAGCCATCAACACCATTGATGATGACGTAGAATGGTTTACCAAAACGATTATTCCAGGCGTTCAGGATGGATTAAAAGCATTGGGAAGAACAGACGAACCGCCAATTATTTTGCGTTCGCATGATACGGACGGGCCTTTGGTTATGGAAAAATCGCTTCCGTTATACAAAAACCTGTACACAGAAAGTAAATATACAGGAGAATCTTTGACGACTTATACGCCGGGAGGACCTTGGGGTGAAACGCATAAACAATTGAGCGCTTTAAAATCAATCCATATTGAAAACGTGCATATCTTGGCCAACTTAGAACCTTTCAGATACGGTTCGCCGGACTTTATTCAAAAAACGGTTAAAGCCATGCACAGCGTTCACGGTGCTAATGCATTACACTTGTATCCACAGGCATCGTATTGGGATTGGCCGTACTCTGCCGATAAAACTAAAACAGGCGAGCGTTTACTAGAAATGGATCGTGACTGGATCTGGTACAAAGCGTGGGCAAGATATGCTTGGGACAGCAAAAGAGACCGAAATGAAGAGGTGAAATTCTGGGATAATGATTTAGCTGCTAAATTTGGAACTAGTCAGGAAGCTGCAAATAACATCTTAAAAGCATACGAAGAAACAGGAGAAATTGCTCCAAAAACATTAAGACGTTTCGGAATCACCGAAGGAAACCGTCAAACCTTATTATTAGGAATGTTTGAAAGCCAATTGGTAAATCCGTCGAAATGGCGTGTTTATCCGGGATTCCACGAATCTTGTGGTCCTGCGGGAGAATTGCTTTTGGAATATGCTAAAAAAGAATGGAATAAAGAACCGCATTCGGGCGAACTTCCAACACAGATTATTGCTGAAATCACAGAACACGGAAGATTAGCAGTTGAAGCCATCGACAAAGCCGAAGCTAGCGTAACCAAAGACAAAGAAGAATTTGCCCGTCTTAAAAACGATATGCATGCCTATAAAGCGTTCGCCGATTTCTTTTCAGAAAAAGTAAAAGCAGCCTTATTGGTTTTAAGATACAGTTATTCAAACGATATCAGCGATTTAGACAAAGCTATGCCTCATTTAGAGAAAAGTATCGAGTATTACGAATTACTGGTAAAACTGACAAAAGATACGTATTACTATGCCAACAGTATGCAGACGGCTCAACGCCGAATTCCAATTGGAGGCGATGACGGAAATAACAAAACGTGGGCTGAATTATTGCCGCATTACGAACGTGAATTGGCGAATTTCAAAAGAAATCTGGAGAAATTAAAAGCTTCAAAAGACGGAAAAATTGAAACCAAAGAAGGAAAACCTTGGAAAACGGCAGAAGTTACTTTCATCGACGAAAAACCGGGAACTTATTTAGTAAAAACAGGAACAAAAGTTTACGGAACCGATATTTCTGAATTAACGAAAATCGCTCCTGAACTTCAAAACTTAAGAGGATTTTCGTTTGTAGAAAATGACCAGAATGAAAAAGGGACACATTTGAAGTTTAGAAACACAAAAGCGGTTAAATTAGTGGTTGGTTATTTCAATTCAGATCAAAAGAGATTTTTGTTACCGCCAAGTTTGGAAACAGATGCAGCAGGAAATGCGCACGGTCAGGCCGAAGTAATTTTGGCAAGTGCCATGAATTTAAAAGAGCTTCCGAGAGTAAACATTCATACGTATACTTTCCAGCCGGGCGAAAATAAATTAGATTTAGGAAAAGGAAAAGTATTGATTTTAGGCTTTATAGACGCAGATCAAACCATCACACCGCGCGATGTTGGGTATATCGATGCAGGAGAAAAAGCGGCTATTGACTGGTTGTTTTATTAATAATTTGGGCGTGTCCCTCCGGGTCGGGCTTTCGGCTATATTCCCGATTAACAAAAACTACGGCTAAAAAGCCTTGTTTTTCTAAATCGGGAGATACCGCCTCAATCCCTCACGCGAATAAATGTAAAGTTAAACCTGATGGGTTTTTAAAATCCGTCAGGTTTATACGCAAAGTAAACACAATCTTGTCATCCCGATCCCGAGGCTTCGGGAGAGGGATCTAAATTACCTTATATCACTTATATGGTTTAAAAATATGAACAGAATATTTTTTTTTATTTTTTGTTTTTTTTCAAGTTTATGCTTTGTTTGGAGTCAAAGCACAAAGAGCGCAGCGAAATTTCGTAAAGAAGTTTCGCTGAACTCATCTTGGGAAACCATTATTTTGGATAATCCTCAAGACGAAAAATCTTTTGTAGAGAACCCAAAAACGCAAACTTCATGGCAGCATGTAAATGTGCCTCACAACTGGGATCAGTATTATGGTTTCAGAAGAACAAAACACGGTAATTTACACGGTACCGCCTGGTATAAAAAAACTTTAAAACTCGATAAAAAAGACGTTTCAAAACAGCTTTTTCTATATTTTGAAGGCGTAAGTTCGTATGCGACCGTTTGGGTAAACGGCAAAAAAGTGGGCGAACACAAAGGAGGCAGAACCACTTTCACATTAAACATAACAAAAGCCGTTTCTTTCGATAAAGAAAACCAGATTTTGGTTAAAGCAGCACATCCCTCTTTTATTGCAGATCTTCCGTGGGTTTGCGGAGGCTGTTCCGGAGAATGGGGATTCTCTGAAGGTTCTCAGCCAATGGGGATTTTCAGACCAGTTTCTTTAGTTGTAACAAACGACGTTCGGATAGAACCTTTTGGCGTTCATATCTGGAATGATAAATCGGTTTCCAAACAAAAAGCGATTCTTCATACTACAACAGAGATCAGAAATTACGGCACTTCAAACCGAAATTTAACGATCGAAAACATCCTTTTTGATGCTTCAGGAAAGAAAGTTGCCATTACAAAAAACGCCAACAAAATTAATTCAGAAGAAACAAAAGAAATAGCACAGACACTTCCAGAGATTGTAAATCCGAAATTATGGTCGCCGTCAAATCCGTATTTGTATAAATTAGTGACTTCAGTTTATGAAAACGGAAAAATAATTGATCAGTTAACAACGCCTTACGGAATCCGCTGGGTGAGCTGGCCGGTTAGCCGTGACGGAAAAGACAATCGTTTTTTTATCAATGACGAACCCTTATTCATCAACGGAACCTGCGAATACGAACATTTAATTGGAAACAGTCATTCGTTTTCAGACGAAATGATTCATTCCAGAATCGAACAAATTAACGCGGGCGGATTTAACGCTTTTAGAGAAGCGCATCAGCCTCATAATTTATTGTACCAAAAAGAATTAGACGAAAACGGGATTTTATTTTGGAGTCAGTTTTCGGCACATATTTGGTACGACACACCGGAGTTTAAAGAAAATTTCAAGACCTTATTACGCGAATGGATTAAGGAACGTAGAAACAGTCCGTCTGTAGTGATGTGGGGTTTGCAGAATGAAAGTACCATTCCAAAGGAATTTGCCGAAGAATGTACTCAGATTATTCGTGAAATGGATCCGTTATCAGCTTCTCAACGAATCGTGACGACTTGCAACGGAGGAGAAGGAACAGATTGGAATGTCGTTCAAAACTGGTCAGGAACGTATGGCGGAGATCCGTTAAAATATCATTTGGAAATGAGCACGCAGTTGTTAAATGGCGAATACGGCGCTTGGCGTTCAGCTGATTTACATGCCGAAGGTGAGTTTGACCAAAAAGGAACTTTGAGCGAAAACCGTTTTTCTCAATTAATGGAAATTAAAGTCCGCGAAGCCGAATCGGTTAAAGATAAAATTGCGGGGCAGTTCAACTGGCTTTTTGCTTCGCACGAAAATCCAGGGAGAGTACAAAACGGAGAAGGATTTCGAGATATTGACAAAGTCGGTCCGGTAAATTACAAAGGACTTTTTACTATTTGGGGCGAACCTTTGGACGCCTTTTATATGTACCGCGCCAATTATGTTTCGAACAAAACCAATCCGATGGTGTATATTGTTTCGCACACTTGGCCAAGCCGTTGGGATAAACCCGGAATCAAAAACGGAATCGATATTTATTCAAATTGTGACGAAGTAGAATTGTTTAATGACGTCAATAAATCTTCTTTAGGAAAATTAAAAAATCCAGGAATCGGAAAACATTTTCAGTTTAATAATGTCAATATTCAATACAATGTTTTGTATGCTGTTGGATATGTAAACGGAGTGGCGGTTGCCAAAGATTATGTCGTTTTGAATACACTGCCGAAAGCGCCAAATTTAGCCGATTTAACTCCTGAAAAAACAGATTTAGTAAAAGATACAAAAGGATATAATTATATTTACAGAGTAAATTGCGGTGGATCTGAATTTACAGATAGTTCAGGAAACACTTGGTTTACAGATACGCACAAAAGCGGAAAATATACTTGGGGTTCTTCATCATGGACAGATAATTTTGAAAAACTTCCAGATTTCTTTGCGAGTCAGAGAACGACTTTTGATCCAATAAACGGTACAAAAGATCCCGAATTATTTCAGAGTTTTAGATATGGCGTTGACAAATTGCGTTACGAATTTCCTGTTGCCAATGGAGAATATTTAGTAGAACTATATTTTACAGAACCGTGGTACGGAACGGGAGGCGGAATGGACTGCAAAGGCTGGCGTTTATTTGATGTTGCCATCAACGAAAATGTCGTTTTAAAAGATTTTGATATTTGGGCAGAAGCGGGACACGATCAGGCGCTGAAAAAAACTTTTACAGTAAAAAGCAAAGACGGAAAAATTGTGATTTCGTTTCCGAATGTAAAAGCAGGGCAGGCTATTATTTCTGCAATTGCCATCGGGACTAAAGATCGAAAACTGAGACCTGCTGATGCATCTCCAAAAAATATTCAGAATCTGGTTCTAGATTCTTATGATAAAACCAACAAAATAGCTTCGTGGATGGATATCAATTCAAAACAATTTTCAGATTCTGATGTTGTTTTTACCGAATTGCCTTCTGAATTATTTGGTGCTGATTATTTACAATTTTCAGTTACTTCTAAAAATAAAGGTTCGTTTACTGCCAAAGAAGATTCGAATATTTATGTTTTAGTTGATAGTAAAATCAAAGAATCAGCTTCGTTTTCTGATTATAAAAAAATAGAGGAAAAAGCAAAAAACAGCAATGGAGTTTCGTTTGCCATCTTCAACAAAAAAGTAAAAAAAGGAGAAAAAATTCTTTTTGATAATGCTGAGTCGATAAGTACAATTGCGGTTGTTCCGGTTTACGATATGGGAGAAAAAGACGACTCAAGACCTGTTGTAATCATTGAAGCTGAAAATGCGAAAACCACAGGAACCGGAATTGAAAAGGGAAATTTCAAAAAAGCCGATTATATTGAGTTTACCAAAAAAACAGCAAACAGCATTCAGTTTGAAGTAAAACCTGGTGTTGCGGGAATTTATTTGATGCGTTTTAAATTCATGAACAGAAATGAAACGCCTTTAAAAGTCAAATTTAAAATGGAAGATGCATACGGAATTTTAATGCGAAACGATACCATTGAATTTTTTACAGCACCAGAAAAATGGAAGATTTTAAATACAACTTCCGGTGGTTATATTAATGCGGGAACGTATAAAATTACATTAGAAGGCGATGATTTGAAGGGATTGATGCTGGATAATTTCGAATTTCAATAAAATAAAAAATTAATCTCGCAAAGTCGCAAAAGCGCAAAGGTTTTTCTTAACCATATAAGTAATATAAGTTCAATGAAGACAAACTTAAATTATCTTATATTACTTATATGGTTTAACTTTCTTTGCGTCTCTGCGACTTTGCGAGAGAAAACTAAAGAATATGATTTTAAAAAAAATTACAATTGCGTTATTGTTTTCAGTTTCCATTTTTGCGCAAAAACAAGCCAGAATTGTCGAAGATTTCAATAAAAACTGGAACTTCAAATTAGGAGATTATCCATCGGCTCCACAAGCTGGTTTCAGTACTGCTGATTGGAGAATGCTTCAACTGCCTCATGACTGGAGTATTGAAGGTGCTTTTGATAAAGATGCTAAAACCAAACAAGCACAAGGTTTTTTACCTGCTGGAAAAGGCTGGTACCGCAAAGTTTTTTCTATTCCTGCTAACTGGAAAAACAAAACAGTTTCAATAGAATTTGATGGTGTTTTTAAGAGCTGCGAAGTTTTCATAAATGGCAAATCATTGGGAATTCGTCCAAACGGGTATATTTCTTTTGGTTATGATTTATCAAAATATGTCAACTTTGGAAAAGAGAATGTAATCGCGGTAAAAGTCGATAACGATGCACAGCCGAATTCAAGGTGGTACACAGGATCTGGAATTTATAGAAATGTGCGCTTGGTTGCAACTGAAAAATTGCACGTAGGGAAGTGGGGAACTTTTGTAACAACGCCAGAAGTTTCTGCAGCAAAATCTAAAATTCATTTAGAAGTTACAATTGATAATGACAATGAAACTTCGAAAGAATTTAAACTTGTTACTTCAGTTTTAAATGGGGATAATAAAGAGGTTGCTAATTTCACTTCAACAGAAAAAATATCGGCGAAAACTTCAGAGAAAAAGATTCACGATTTGGTTTTAAATCAGCCAAAATTGTGGGATACTGAAAACCCGTATTTGTATAAAGTGATCACTAAAATATACGAAAAATCGAAATTAGTTGACAATTACGAAACGCCGCTAGGTTTCCGTTTCTTTAGTTTTGATTCGGAGAAAGGATTTTCTTTAAACGGAAAACCAACGAAGATTTTAGGAGTCTGCCTGCATCATGATAACGGCGCTTTGGGAGCTGTTGAAAATATTCATGCGGTGAGAAGAAAACTGACTTTGATGAAAGAAATGGGTGCAAACGCTATCAGAATGTCACATAACCCTCATTCTTTGGAAATGATGCAATTGTGTGACGAAATGGGGTTCATCGTTCAGGATGAAGCTTTTGATGTTTGGAAGAAGAAAAAAGTAACCAACGACTACCATAAAGATTGGGATGCGTGGCACAAACAGGATTTAGAAGATTTTATTAAAAGAGACCGCAATCACCCATCGGTTATGATGTGGAGTATTGGTAACGAAATTAGAGAACAATTTGATTCGACAGGAATTGCGATTACCAGAGAATTGGCTAAAATCGTGAAATCGTTAGATACGACTCGTCCAGTAACTTCGGCTTTGACGGAAAATGTTATTGAGAAGAATTTTATTTATCAGTCGGGTGCTTTGGATCTTTTAGGGTTCAATTACAAACACGAAGATTATAAAGATTTTCCAACTCGTTTTAAAGGGCAGAAAATATTAGCTTCAGAAAGTGTTTCGGCTTTAGAAACGCGCGGACATTATGATTTTCCAGACGGAATTAAAGCGTGGCCAACCAAACACGGTGCTTCGTTTGACGGTAACGCAGACTGGACGGTTTCGGCTTACGATCAGGTGAAATCGTACTGGGGTGCAACGCACGAAGAAAACTGGAAAACGATTAAAAAGCTGGATTTCATGGCGGGAACTTTTATCTGGACCGGTTTTGATTATATCGGCGAACCAGATCCGTATCCGTATCCTGCAAGAAGTTCTTATTTCGGAATTGTGGATTTGGCCGGACTTCCAAAAGATGTGTATTATATGTACCAAAGTGAATGGTCGAACAAAACAATGCTGCATATTTTTCCGCATTGGAACTGGAAAAAAGATCAGGAAGTAGAAGTTTGGGCATATTACAACAATGCCGATGAAGTGGAATTATTCTTAAACGGAAAATCTCTCGGAACAAAAGCAAAACAAAATGATGACTTGCATATTTCATGGAAAGTAAAATTTGAACCGGGAACATTAAAAGCTGTTTCAAGAAAGAACGGAAAAGTAGTTTTAGAAAAAGAAATTCACACAGCGGGAGAAGCTTCTAAAATAGATCTAAAAGCAGATAAATCAACAATTAAAAATGATACTTACGATTTGGTTTATGTAACGGTTTCAATTGTTGATAAAGATGGAAATCTTCTTCCAAATGCCATGGATTTAATCAATTTTGAAGTGACTGGCGGTGGAAAATTAGTTGGTGTTGATAACGGCTATCAGGCTAATCTCGATTCGTTTAAAGCGAATTCCTGTAAGTTGTTTAACGGAAAATGTATTGCGATTATTCAATCAAACGGTAAGAAAGAAAATACTCAGTTAAAAGCGACGACAGGAAATGGAATTCCGGTTTCGTCGATTCAGATAGAGGTTAATTAATATGCCGCCTCGCTGGGGCTTTTGATTAATATCTCATTTTTTCTATAAATATTAAGCTCCTCTGGAGCTTTTTTTATAGAAAATGGTTTAAGGTTTATAAAATTACTCTTGGATCTTTTGTAAAATTAAACTTATTTTAGCCTAAATAATTTAAAAGCCATAAAATGATTTGTACCATTTATTCACATCATTTAGGACTTGAAAGAATAAAGGAAATATTTCTTTCGCATGTTCCTAAAGGAAGTTTCTCAGGTGATAATGAATTTCTAGAATTTGAAATTAAGGGAGGGATTTTAAATCCTTCAAAAAAGTTAAGGATATCCTACAGAGAAAGGGCGGTTCCGTCTTATAAAATCCCTGAAACAGACGATTCTGAACTAACAACTAATTTGAAAGGATTATATGGCTTTGTGAACTCATTGCCAACTGTAAACGAAAAGGTTAAAAATTTATTCCTTCATAAAATACTAACGCTGAATTCTGAGTTTTCAATCAATCAGGAAAAAGGGGAGATCAAGGAATTAAAAGCAATTGTTGAAGATATTGCGAAAGAGTTTGATGCAGTTTTATTTTTAGAACCAAAAACAATTATTAGTAAATCTGACTCTCAGCATTTTTTAGATAAGGATTTAAATTTGATAATTGATGCTGATGGAAACTGCGAAATCGATGATTTAGGAGTGAGTATAAATTCGGTTTATTTTGATAACGATCAAAATGAGTTAGACGAAGATCAAAAACTAAGAAAAGAGAACAGCGAAAAAACTCTTGAAAAAGAAAATATCAAAATAAACAAGCATCTGCCTTGTATTGAATCTGAAAATGAAACTACAATTCGAACACCAAAAGAAATTGCAGAAAGAGTAAGTGTTTTGGCTGTAACCAATTTAGTTGCGTTTAATAGTATTTCTTCGGAAGAAGCGGTTGATTATCTTCAAAATTATAAATTGTGGGATGTTACGACAGAAGGTGAAAAAGAGTTTCTGGCCGATCCAACAGATGATAAAAAGGCTTATGAAAGCTGGAAATGTGAAGGCATCTGGACTTTAATGTGGGCCTTAAATAAGGTTGATAATCTTGATTTTCCGAATGAATTCTGCAATTTAGAAAACATAAATTCTGATGATTATCCAGTAGGAAAGGACAAAGATCCTTTTGATTTTATTAACTCCATAGTTTCTACGCGATCAAAAAGTGAAATTTTAGATGCAAATGATTTGTATTACAGATACAACTGGGCGTGCGTAGATGAAAGAATTAACGGAAGACAAATGGAAAGCATTAATCCCGGAATTGTTTATGAGAGACAATACGCTTTAAATTGGCTTATCAATTATATGGACCAAGATTGGGACAATGTAACTTGTGATACGTAAGATTTTATTCTAAAAAAAAAAAAAAACATTCCGCTTCAGTTTTGAAGCGGAATGTCACCATTAAAAAAAAATCAAGAATTTCGCTATAACTCGAATTTCACGTTTCTAGAAAACACCAATGTAGTGGTTTCCTGCTTTGTTAACCAGTTTAGCACCTTTTGTAACTGTACCGGTAACAGCATCTATAATGTAAATATTTCCATCTTTACCAACAGGTGTAACGGCAATATATATTTCGTTTCCGTCTACTACAAAACCTTGGTATTGACCAAAATCTAAGTCGGCATCATAAGCAATACCATCCACTAATTTTGCCGTTTTAGCATTAAGATCAAGTCTTGCTACGTAACCTTGGTTTGTACCTTCGTAGGTGTAAACAGCGTAAGCAATTCCGTTTCCAACATATCTCCATGCATCAATATAAGAACCTTTAACTCCAAGAGCGGCATCTAAACTGAAAACATAAGAGTTGTCATATTCATTATTTTGACCGATTTTTAAGATGTAAGAACCTTTTTTAGAATCTCTTTGTGTTGCCTGGTAGATGTTTCCATCGTTAGCCACAAAACTGTTAAAGCTTCTGTATCCGCTGGTATCTCCAAAACCAACGGTAGAAGTAATTACTTTAGGATTTTGTAAAGATGGGTAATCAACCACAACAGATTTTGATCCTAAACGTTCGAAATCACTTTCATTAGCTCCAGTAGCAGGATTCGTTTTACGCATCCAGGTTCCGATGATTAGTTTGTTTCCGGCTTTGTTTAAAGTTGGGGCATCTAAACGGAAAATGTGGTGTCCTAGAGCTTCTTCTGCAGGAGATAACGGGATTTCGTATTGTCTGTAATCAGAAATTAAAAACTTTTGTAAATCAAGGCTTAAAACAGTTGCAGAACCTCTTGTGTGCTTATATGTTGTACCGTCTGCTTCTGTAACAATTACAGGAGCTGTTACGTTTACAGCTACACCGGTTTTATCACCATCAAAAAGTTTTACCCATCTTGGAGATGTTCCCGCATACTGCGAAATATTTACCGTAGTTCCTGATTGTGCGAAATTTTTTCCTCCATTAACTTTATACGTCATGAATTCGCCGCCATTAGCGCCGGTATAGGTAATGTTAAAAAGTGTGCTTCCATCGACAGATGATTGCAAACGTGCTGTTCTTGTCGATTGTACAGGTTCTCCGTTATCATAAACATTAATAGAAATGTTTGGATTTTTTGCATCTTCCTTAGTAACAGAATATACTCTAGTACCACCGTTTCCGTCTCCGGGGGTAGTCTGCATTAAAGCTCCGGCAACCGTTATCCATCGGCTTTCTGCAACCGGAGGCAGAACTTGTTCTTCATTTTTATTATCATCACTGCTGCAGCTTGTTGTAAGCGCAAATGTGGTTAAAACCAATCCACATGCAAGTAGTTTAAATGTACTTTTTTTCATATTGATAGCATTAAAAAATTAATTAGTTACTTAAAATTTATTGATTGTATAGTTTATTTTAAAGTAGAAACCTCTTCCGGGTTTTTGAACAGCAAAATTGTCGTAAACCTGCACATTAGTAATATTTTTGGCATCAAAACTCGCTGTGATTCTTTTATTTGGAAAAGTATAAGTTACGCCAAGGTCTTGCGGAAATTGAGTAGGAGTTTTGTCATTTTCAAGTTCCAGCCAGGTGGTATAAAATGAACCTACATAACCCACATTGTAATAAAGATTCAACTCTGAGTTTTTCTGTATCACATCTTTAAAATTATATTGTGCATTTCCATTTACAGTGAAGAAAGGTTCATTTGGTAATTGTTTATTATAATTATCAAGTATTTGTCCTTTGTCATCATATTTAGTTTTGAAAAGGGAATTAAACTTCGACATATTCATGGATATGAATAATCGGTTATTGTGTGAGTATTCTGCGGAAGCTTCGTAACCAACTGATTGTGCTGTACCTAAATTTACAGATGGAGAGGTCTGTAAAGCTTCGTTGACACGATTACTAAATTCGCGTATAATTTTATCTTTAGAATTTCTCCAAAAACCAGATCCATTAAAACTAAATTTATGATCATTGATCTTATAAGGACCAAATCGTAAGCCTACGTTTAGATTGTTACTCTGTTCCGGCTTTAGGGAAGCATTTGGTGTTTGGTTTTCACCGGGATTACCAAATATTTCGTTTTCTGATGGAAGTCTTATGGCTTTTTCTGCAGATAAAGTAAACATCAGTTTTGGAATAATAAAGTAAGATGCCGCCAGTCCGTAACCGTAAAATGTAGTATTGTTTTTTTCTAATTTTTCCTCAATGGTTGTCTGTCCGCCTGCAGTGGTCAATAATGGTGTTCTTTGTTCTGTTTTTTGATTATATCGTTTTCCAAATAAATTGGTTCTTAATCTCGAATTAAAAGCTTCAAGTTCATATGCAAGTGACAGAATATTTTTTTGCAGATCACGTTTTTGCTGAAAGTTTCGTTCCAGCTGTGATTTCTTTTCGTCATAATCATCTCTGTCAAAAGAATAAAGCATACTGCTGAACACAAATTTATGATTCTCATTCAGTGTGTAATTTAAGCCTCCTCTTGTGCTGAATATTTTATTGTTTAGATGCAGAATTGTTGCAGGTCCCTGCTGTGCACCTGTGCTTGATAAAATTGGTTCTCCATGGAGTCCAAGGGCTTTTTCACCAAACCAGTTATAATTGTATTTAACCGTATCATTAAGCACTTCGTTTCTTTGGCTGAAAACAGAATTTACTGTAAACTCTAATCCTTTTACAATGAAGTCTTTTTTGCTGTAGTTTATGCTGATTACTTTCGCATCAGACTCTGTAAACCTTCCTTTGTAAGGTCTTGACATTGCCTGGCCATGCTGAATTTCGTTATAATCATCAGAGGCATTAAAACCAATTAAGAAAGTATCTGCCCAGTTTACATCTGTAAAACCGGCCTCAATTCTGCCTCCGTAAGAGCGGTAAGCATCCTCAAAGCGTTTTGCTTTTATGAATGTTTTTTGTCCGTTTGGTAAAATATTATAGGCAAATTTTCCCCAAATTTCATAATCGTTGTCAGAGTAATTATAAAACCCGGAACCCTTTATAGTGAAACCATTTTTATCTCGGTAAGTGGTGTTAAAATTAGATTGAAATGTATTGAACGATCCGTAAGATGCTGATGCATTTAAAGTGTTTTTAGCACCTTTTTTTAAAATTACATTAATAGCACCGCCTAAAGCATCATCTGCTAAATGAGCGGGAATTACGCCTTTGTAAACTTCGATTCTTTCAATTAATGCGGGTGGAATGCTGTTTAAACTAAAAGAAGAACCATAAGTTGAAATCGGGATTCCGTCTATGAAAATTCGGATTGAATTTCCGGTCATTCCGTTTAAATTGTAATTTACGCTTGAGCCTAATCCGCCGTTTTGTCTCACGCGAACCCCAACCGACTGGCTTAATAAATCATTAGTTTGAATATTTCTTTTTGCAGCTTCCTGAGTTTCTATCACATTTACAGAAAAGCCTTTTTCTATGATTTCTTTTTTGACCGACTTTTTTTGAATCAGGACTTCATTAAGAATTTTCGGGTCTGTTTTTTCTCCGGTTTGAGACCATCCGGAAATTGTGAATATGAAAAGGAGAAAGTAAAAAAATCTCATAGTAAGTTTACCTATTATTGTGACAGCAAACTTATGGTATTATTTAAATTTGATCTAAATAAAGCAATTAGAAGATTATTAAATTTACATTAGAAATTTTAATGTTGGGATTTTTTTAACCATATAAGTGATATAAGTTAATTGAAGTTTTTGGCCTTCCGAGATTAAAAGTTTATTTTAGAAAATTAGCAAATTTTTGCTAAAGCCTTTTGTTTTGGATATTTAAAAACTCCAGATAAAGCTAGAGACTATTAACTACATTTCTAAAAAACACGTTTCCTGTGATCGAAATTAAAGGCTATGTAATTATGATCTCGAGTTAGTTCGCAACCCAAAACCCAAAACCCAAAACCCAAAACCCAAACTCACATCTCACAATTCACATCTCACAATTCACAGCTTATAAGAAAAATTCTTAGACTTAATCACTTTTCCGTTATCTGTAATCACTACGCAGCTGTAATCTGGGAATTTTTGAAGTAAAAGCAAACCTTCGGCTTTCCCCAAAACCATCATCGAAGTACTCAATCCATTTGCGGTTTCGGCATTTGGGCCAAAAACAGTTACACTGCACAAACCTGCTGCGGGATATCCGGTTGCGGGATTTATAATATGAGAATATCGTTTTCCGTTAAAAACAACAAATTTTTCATAACTGCCGGAAGTAGTGACAGCACCAGAATTTAAGGGAACTACAGCCAAAACTTTTTCAGGCTTAAACGGATTCGTGATCCCGATTTTCCAGTCTTGTCCGTTGGTTTGTTTTCCCCAGGTACTCATATCTCCTGAACCGTTTATGATTCCGGCCTGAACGCCCTTTGCGATCATCATTGTTCGGCATTTATCGGTGGCATAGCCTTCACCCAAAGCGCCAAAACCAATTTTCATACCGCTTAATTTCAAGAAAATAGTCGATTGAACGCTGTCGAGAATTATATTTTTATATCCAACTTTCTCAACCGATTTTTTTATGGCTTCCGCCGAAGGCATTTCAGTCATCGATCCATCAAATTTCCAGATTCGGTCCATTGCAGCGAAACTTACATCAAATCCGCCGTTTGTTATTTCCGATAATTTAATGGCTCTTTGAGTCAGTTCAAAAACTTCGCGATCGACTTTAATGGGTTTTATTCCCGCATTTTGATTGACCTGAGAAACTTGAGAATCCGGTTTCCAGTCGGAAATTAGATTTTCAATTCGGGTAATTTCGGTAATTATTTCGTTTATATTTTGTTCGGCAGTTAAAGAGTCTTTGGCCACAATACTGATGTCAAAACGACCTCCCATCAACAATGTAGTCCTTTTTCGTAATACTTGTGCATTGCTCGAAAAGCTGCATGTTATTACAAATAGAAATAAAAATTTATATGAAAATAATTTATGCATAAATTTAAACATATGTCGCCCCGATGGGCTTTTGCTTTTGAACGAATTTAATTGTCTATAAATATTTAATCCCTCTGGGATTTACTTAATCTAAAAATCAAATATCTAAATTCCAAAATCAAACATTAACAACCAACAACCAACAATTAACCATCAACCATCAACAATTATCTAATAGCAATCTGTTAATAATTGACCATTTTCTTTGTATTCTGAAAGGCTTTTAGTTCCATTTGCCAGGCACAATTCATTCAGAATAATTTCAACATCTTTTTGCATGGCAAGCGAACCGCATATCATGATTACACCGCCTTGTTTCAATAAATCAACAAAAAATGCAGTATCTCTTTTTATCAAATCCATCACATAAATTTGCTGTCCTTCCCGCGATAAGGCTACGTGAAAATGATCTAAATGCTCTTTTTGAATCATTACTTTTGCAAACTTTTTGTAGGCTAAAAGTGTTGGAGTTTCCATTCTAAAACCGCTGTAAAGTTGAATTTCTTTTTTGGTTTTATTTTGTTCAATCATTCCAAGGAAAGGAGCAATTCCGGTTCCGTTTGAAATAAAAGCAATTTTAGGCGCTTTAGCAGGAAAATGAAAAGCTTTGTTATTAATAATTCTGGCTTTGATCGTATTTCCAACTTCCAGGTTATTTAAAAATTCGGAACCTAATCCGTTTGGATGCAGTTTTACAACTAATTGTACATTTCCGGAATGATTTCCAATAGAGTAGAGGCGCTCTCGGGAATCATTGGCAGGATAAATGGCCAATAAATCACCAGAGGCAAATTTTGTTCTGCTGTTAGCTCGCAAAGTCAATATAAAAGTATGCTCAGTTTCAGAAATTGGAGTTTTGTCTAAAACCATCAATTTCTGTAATCCTTTCGGAACATGATTGTATAAAGATGGAGTAGAGACTAACGGGATTTCAGTTTTTGTACTCCATAATTTAACCCATTCTACAAATTCAACTGCCGATTTATCGTTTACTGTTTGTAAATCTAAAAAGCGTTCTGCCCAGTTTTGAGAAGCTAAAAGCGCGTCGATTTCTATGGCAAACTGACAGAAATCAGGATATGATTGAGAACCAAAACCCACGACTGAGAATTTAATTTTATGTCCCTGATTTTGTTTTTGTAAAAGTGCTTTGAATTTTTTTGCATTAGATGGCGGGTCGCCCAGACCATGTGTAGAAGAAAATACAATTATATGCTCTGCTTTCGGATAAACTGAAAAACTATTTAATTCGGTTATAAAAGCTTTTTTACCATGACCGATCAATTGTTTCTGAATTGAATTGGCAAATCTAAAACTGCTTCCGTTTTCAGAACCAACCAATAGAATATAATTACTTTCGTTTGCTTTGAATTTATTTTTAATTCGGCTTGATCTTCGTTTTAAAGTAATCGCAAAACCGGAATAAATAAAGAAAAGAATATTCAGGCATGCAATGGCTGCAATTACCGCCCAGATTGCATTAATTCTTCCGGTATGAAGGTCAAGGCTTAAAGCGGATAATTGAACGGTAAACGGCGAACGTTTTTCTGAAAGTAAAGTGCCGTCAACCTGGTTTACTTCAACTTCACGGTCTTTAAGTTCTATGATGTAATATTCTTCGGGATCATCGGTAAAGGGAAATTCGATTTTTTTTACGTCAGAAAGAAGAGTGGTTTTAAAGATCGAAGTTTTTTTGGCTTCCGCCGAAAGTTCGGTTTTTACAGGTTTTGTTTTTTCTTCACCCATAAAAAAGTTGAATCGCTCGAGAGACAAATAAGTTCCGGTCAGCGCAATAATAAAAATAGGAATCAGTGCTAATCTTCCGAAAACGACATGATAATATTGGGCAAAATATTCTTTGATTACTTTTGAAAAGAAATTACGAATGCCTCTTTGTCTTTTTAAAACAAGCACAAATCCTGAAATAGAAATCAGTAATAAACAAAAAGAAATTACGCCTACAAAAAATCGTCCGGTTTCATGAAGAAACAACGAGCGGTGAAAACCCGTAACCCATTTAATAAATTCGCTTTTTTTAGCTGGAGTTCCTAAGGTTTTCCCCGTTTTGGGATCAATATACGCATTGACATCATTTCCGTCTTTATCAACGCCCTGAAGCGTAACAAACTGATTATAATCAACGCTTAATTCTGTAATTTCAGAGTACTCTTTTTTTAATATTGGCAGTGTTTCTCCCAGCGTTATTATATCAAAATTGGATGCTTTGTACGGAAGTGTTTTTTCCTGTACTGCGTCGACCGCCAGAATGGTTCCGGTTACCGAAGCTAAAAGCAAAAATATCGAAGAAAATAAGGCCAGAGCCAGGTGCGCGTAACGCCAGAAAGAAAGAGTCATGGAGTGTATTCTAGTAATGTAATAAAATATTTAAAGCTTTGTCAAGGTTTTTACAACTTTGACAAAGCTCGGATTTTAAGTTTAAGCAGAAAAATAATTCATGCTTATGTAGGTTAATATAAGATTATATTTTATTCAGTCTTACATATTTAATGTAACCTTTTCCATCTGTTTTATCAGCAAGACCTTCAGTTGTAAGCGGAATTTCAAGATCGCTCACGTAATATTTTTGATCCTCAACTGCAGATTCGAAACGTAATTTATAACCTTTGTTTATTTTAGAATTTTCAATTTCTATGGTTGTTACGCTGCGGTCGCCTCCTGTAACAGAAGCTCCTGTTTTAGCGCTGATATCTTCTGTTTTTTGAGTCTGAAATTTGTTCCATTCCTTTAATGATTTGTACCATTTTTTATCATCGCCCATTACATAAAGCGTTTTTTCGTATGCGCCTGTTGGGTTTATAAGCGAAACTACGATGTAAGCACCTTCTCCCATATAATTATTCATTTGCAGCATACATTTGTATTTGCTCGATTGTGCATTTGACTGAAAGGAAACAAGACAGATAAGAGCACTGGTAAGTGCAATTTTAAATATAGATTTCATATATTTTTTAATTGGAATTTTAAATTTTAAATTTTTGATTTTTAAATTTTTATTTTAAAAATTCAACCGATATATTATTTTTTGTAAGCAGTTCATTTTCTTTTGCTAAGGCATAAGCACTTTCGTCAAATTCAGTTTTAACCTCTTTTTTAGCGCCTGCATCGATCAGGTATTTTAAGATTGAATCATCTTTAGCAGTCATTGCTGCTCTGTGCAAAGCTGTTAAACCGTCTTTGTTTTTTGCATTTATATCAACTTTTAAATCAGTGATTTTTTTAAGAAGCGAAACGTCATTTTTTGTAATCGCCAAGTGATACAATGTGTTTCCGTCTTTTTGTGGAGCGGCTAAATTTAAACCTTTCTCCTGAAGTAATTTTGCTTTGGCATCAAAAGGATCAACAGCTTCTTTCTCTCTTCCGGCAGGACGATAAGATTGTACCAGATACACTCCCAGGTTATTTCCGTCTTTATCTTTTACGTTTACATCAGCACCTTTACTTAAAAGCAAGCTTACAGCCTGAGGAGTGCCAGATCTCACAGCATTTGTTAAAGCTGATTCTCCCTTTGTATTTTGGGCATTGATATTTTTAGATAATGGAAGTAAAATCTCCAAAACTGCATTATCTCTTGCCGAAGCTGCAATCATTAAAGGCGTGTTTCCATCTTTATCAGCTTTGTTTGCATCAGCACCTTTACTTAAAAAATACTTCACAATTTCAGCCTGATTTGGTTTTCCTGCTAAAAAGTGCAATACATTTTGTCCAGCTTTGTTTTGTGCATTTGGTTTTAGTTTTACTTCTTCAACCAAATATTTATATGTTTCTATAGTATTGGTTTCTCTGCGGCTTCCCTGTGCAGCAGTAAAAAGTGCGCCGTCAGTTGGTTTTATTCCTTTTTCTAAAAGTTTCTTTAAAAGTGCAATATTTCCAGATCGTGCAGCGTATGTAAAAGCAGTATTTCCGTCGTTATCTACATCTTTAAGTGACATTCCTTTTGTGGCAAAATAATCGGCCGCTTTTAAATCTTTATCAGAAGCAATAGCTAAAAGAAGTAAGTTCGCACCGTTTGCATATTTTTTCTTCGGATCAATTCCGGCTTTAAAAAAAGCATCATACAAAGCTGGGTTTGATTGTCCGTTTGCTGCTGCAAAATCAACGGGAGTAGTACCATGGCTGTCTTCAAAATTTACGTCAGAGCCTTTTGAAATTAGATATTCTACTAATTCAGTATTGCCTCTGTAAGCAGCCCAGTGTAAATAGATACGATTATCGTGTGTTAATTTTGTAATTGAATTTCCAGGCTGGTCTATTAAGAATTTGATAGTTGCAGCTGGTGCATCATTATTAATTGCCAGTGTAGTAACATCAAAGGCATTTGCATTGGCTTCGGCCGGATTGTTTCCTTTTGCTATTTCTGCTTTAACAAGAGCAACATCAGGAGAAGTTTTCCAAAAAGATTGTTCTAAAAGCGTATTTTTTTGCTGTGCGCTTACAAATAGAGTAGCGGCTAATGCTAAAGAAATAAAAAGATTCTTTTTCATATTTTACTATGTTGTTTATTGGAGTTTGCTATTCAAATAGTATAGATATATTTAAAGTCTATTTAGAATAAATCAAAATAATGGCAAATGTAAAGATTTATATTTTTATATCAACTTATATTGTCTGTAAAAGTTTAATTCTAATGATTTTTTAATCTATATACTGGTTTACAATTATCTATCTGTTTACTATAACGATTTCCTGAAATTGTAAGATTTTCATTTTGAATTTTGGTTTAGTAAGTGTTTAATGTTTTATCTTGTATAATGATTTAAAATGTTAAAAATTAGCTTTTTAGGTTTTTATGAGCTAAAACATTTTGGAAATTCGGATTCATATTTTCTTACGAGAGAAAAAAGGTTTTTGAGACGAAAATGATCTTTGAAATTAACCCAAATTTTGGCAAAAAACAGCAAAATTTAAAACTTGTCTGTTGATAACTGTTTTTTTATTCGGAGCAATATTTTCATTTTTTTTGTTGACAACTCTATTTAGATTTAGTATAAATAACTGATAATTGGGCAAGTACGAAAAATTATGAGCCTGTTGATAAAATGTTTTTTTGATGGTTTTCGATCTCACTTTTCACTGTTGATAATTGCTCGGATTTTTAACATCAAACTCTAGTCAAAAGAAGATTCGTGGGTTAATTTTGTAAATATAGAAAAACGCAGTTCCCAACCCCAAATCCTGTTTCTTTTCTATTCTAAATTAGTCACCATTAAATACTATATATATGTCTATATTTGATAAGAGAGTCAATTATAAACCTTTTGAATACCCGGAGGTTTTACAATTTACAGAAGCGATAAATAAAGCGTATTGGGTTCATACAGAAGTCGATTTCACTGCTGATACTCAGGATTTTCATGCTCATTTAACTTTGGCTGAAAAAACAGCAGTTAAGAATAGTTTACTAGCAATTGCACAAATAGAGGTAGCTGTAAAAAGCTTTTGGGGAAATATCTACGAACACTTTCCGAAACCTGAGTTTAATGGGTTGGGAAGTACTTTTGCAGAGTGCGAATTCAGGCACTCTGAGGCCTATTCACGTCTTCTTGAAGTGTTGGGCTATAATGATGAATTTGAAAAACTTCTTGACGTTCCGGTGATCCGTAAACGTGTCGAATATCTTTCGGAGGTTTTAAAAGATACGCGTTCTCAGGATAACCGTAAATATATGGTTTCGCTTATTTTATTTAGTATTCTAATCGAGAATGTGTCACTTTTCAGCCAGTTTGCCATTTTGCTTTCGTTTACCCGATTTAAAGGTTACATGAAAAATGTGAGCAACATTATTGCCTGGACATCAATCGACGAACAGATTCACGCTAACGGCGGTATTTACATCATCAATAAAATCAGAGAAGAATTCCCGGATTATTTTGATGAAGAAACATTAACGCTTGTTAGAGAAACGGTTAAGAGTTCTATCGAAGTGGAATCAGACATATTAGACTGGATATTTGAAGAAGGTGAAATTGAAAGTATTAAAAAAGGTGATTTAGTGAACTTTATGAAATTTAGAATTGACGAGAGCCTGAAACAAATTAATATTCCAACCATATTTGATGTAAAAGTCGAAGATTATAAAGCACTGGCCTGGTTTGAAGAAGAAGTTTTTGCTAACAGTTTAGACGATTTCTTTGCAAAACGTCCTGTAGAATATACAAAACATGATAAAAGCATCACAGCAAACGACCTTTTCTAAAAGACAATAATATGAATACAATAGATACAAATGAAGTAAATAGTCTTCCGCAAAATGAAACAGGGACCAAAATGTGGTGGAAGAACTCTGAAAGTGAACAAATTTTAAATCGCGGTTATCTTTTAAAAGGTGAAACTGTAGAAGGGGCAATTGACAGAATATGTACCGCTGCAGCAAAAAGATTATACAAACCGGAATTAAAAGAATCTTTTGTAGAAATGATCGAACGCGGCTGGATGAGTATCAGTTCGCCGGTTTGGGCCAATATGGGAACCGAAAGAGGTTTGCCAATTTCTTGTTTCAACGTACACGTTCCGGATAAAATTGAAGGAATTACACATAAATTGGGCGAAGTAATTATGCAGACTAAAATAGGCGGTGGAACATCTGGCTATTTTGGGGAATTACGTGAGCGCGGAAGTGCCGTAACCGATAACGGAAAAAGCAGCGGAGCCGTAAGTTTTATGAAACTATTTGATACGGCTATGGATACGATTTCGCAGGGTGGTGTGCGTCGCGGTGCATTTGCCGCTTATTTGGATATTGACCATCCGGATATTGAGGAATTCCTTAAAATTAAAAGCATTGGTAATCCAATTCAGAATTTATTTACCGGAATTTGTGTTCCAGATTATTGGATGCAGGAAATGATTGACGGAGATGCCGACAAAAGACAAATTTGGGCCAAAGTTTTAGAAAGCCGTCAGCAGAAAGGACTTCCTTATATTTTCTTCAGCGATAATGTGAATAAAAGCAAACCGCAAGTTTATAAAGATAAAAACCTGCGTATTAATGCAAGTAATTTGTGCAGTGAAATTATGCTTCCGTCGAGTCAGGACGAATCGTTTATTTGCTGTTTATCATCAATGAATTTGGAGCTTTATGAAGAATGGAAAGATACAGAAGCAGTTAAATTAGCGATCTTTTTCCTGGATGCTGTATTGCAGGAATTCATCGAAAAAACAGAAGGCAACTATTATCTTTCGGCAGCCAATAAATTTGCTAAAAGACACCGTGCATTAGGTTTAGGTGTTTTAGGATGGCATTCTTATCTGCAGAAAAATATGATTCCGTTTGAAGGAATGGAAGCTAAAATGAAAACAACAGAAATTTTCAAACATATAAGTGATAAAGCTGATAAAGCAACTCAGGAACTGGCCAGAATTTATGGCGAACCAGAATTGCTGAAAGGATACGGAAAACGCAATACCACAACAATGGCAATTGCTCCAACAACTTCATCGTCGGCAATTTTAGGACAAACTTCTCCGGGAATCGAGCCTTTTAGCAGTAATTACTATAAAGCGGGTTTAAGTAAAGGTAATTTTATGCGTAAAAATAAATACCTAAAAGCATTATTAGAAAAAAAAGGTCTTGATAACGAAGAAGTCTGGAGAGAAATTATGCTGAACGGAGGAAGTGTACAGCACATGTCGCAGCTTTCGCAGACTGAAAAAGATGTTTTTAAAACCTTTAAAGAAATCAGTCAGCTTGAAATTGTACAGCAGGCAGCGATCCGCCAGAAATTTGTAGATCAGGGACAAAGTCTGAACCTTAATATTCCGGCAGAACTGCCAATTAAGGAGGTAAACCGTTTAATGATCGAAGCCTGGCAATTGGGCGTAAAAAGCTTGTATTACCAAAGAAGCCAAAGTGTTTCTAAAGAATTGGTAACAAGTTTAGTTACTTGCAGCAGCTGCGAATCATAAAAAATAAAAAGGCCGAATCTAAATTTAGATTCGGTTTTTTTAGTATTCTTAAGTTTACATTACAATAAGCAGTAAAAAATCTTCACAGGATTTAAAAGATGAGAAAAAATCTGCTAAATCTGCGTGAAAATTAAACACATAGAAATATAGTTTTTAGCGAAATGAAAAGAAAACAAAAAAAGAAACTAGTTTCTACACACATAATCCCGATAGCTATTTCTTGGTCTTAAAAAATCAAACTTTAGATTTTAACCTGCTCAACGTTTCCTGAGAAATATTAATGTACGACGCCACAATTTTATTTGGCAGCCGTTTTACAATCGTTGGATTAATTTTCAAAAGCTGATTGTATCTTTCCAGAGCATCCATAGTGGTAAACGACATCAGCCTATTGGCATTGTTTACATACGCTTTTTCCAAATAATTGCTGTAAAATTCACGCCATTGCGGGATTAGTCGCATCAAATGTTTAAAGTCTTCATGTGTAATGGCCAGCAATTCAGATTTTTCGATTACCTGAATATTTTCTACAGAAGGCATTTTAGTAATAAAACTGACTAAAGCTGTGGCAAACTGATTTTCAAAAGCAATATAACGAGTTGCATCTTTTCCTTCTTCATTGATAAAAAAGATTCGTACACATCCTTTTCCAACAAAAAAAGTCTGCTGGCTGGTTTCACCCTGCGACAGTAAAATATCGTTTTTGTTTTTCTTTAAAGGCTTAAAGTAGGAGAGAATTGTTTTTAAATCTTCATCAGAAACTTCAATACTTTTTTTGATGTAATTACCAAGCTGTTCGTATATCATTCTTTAGTTATAATCTCGCACGAATTTACGGTAGCAGACAATATCTTCGATAGATAAAACTACTAAATCATGCTGTTGTGCAAAGCTAATGATTTTGTCCAGTTTAGCCATACTTCCGTCTTCGTTCATCAATTCGCAGAGAACAGCTTCGGGTTGTAAACCTGCTAATTTCATTAAATCGACACTTCCTTCAGTGTGGCCGTTTCTTTCGAGAACGCCGTTGTCTCGGGAACGAAGCGGAAAAATATGTCCGGGTCTGGCTAAATCTTCGGGTTTTGCATTTTGTGCAATGGCGGTTTTAATCGTAGCTATTCTGTCAGCGGCAGAAACTCCGGTGGTTACGCCTTTTTTGGCTTCAATGGTAATAGTAAAAGGAGTTTGAAAACTGCTTGTATTTTCTTTTACCATATAGGGAAGATCAAGCTGATCTGCTTTTTCGTTAGAAAGACAAAGACAGACAATACCGCTGCATTCCCGAATCATTAAGGCCATATCGGCAACATTCATAGACTGCGCAGAAAAAATAAGATCCCCTTCATTTTCGCGGTCTTCGTCATCGGTTACTATTATTCCTTTTCCGTTTTTTAGCTGTTCTAAGGCATTTTCAACACGCTCCTGGCTTGTAACTCCAAACTGCATTAACGGACTTAATTCTGTACTTATCATTTTGCTGTTTTTATAAATAAATTTGAAACAAATCTAAACTTGTCCAGGATGAAAAAGTTTGATATAAGTCAATAAATCGAGTATTCTTTTTTTAGTGATATTCTCATTTAATTATCATAATATCTTAATTTAGCACTCACAAATTATCATCCCAATTAAATAAATACCGGCAGTAAATGGAGAATATTACAGTAATTATAATGTTACTTTTTGGCGTAGCTTTTCTTAGTTTAGTAAGCAAAAGATATAATTTTCCAATTCCAATAGTTTTAGTTCTCTGCGGTGTAATTATTAGCGTTGTCCCTGGTCTCCCGGTTATTGCGCTGAGTCCTGAAGTAGTATTTATTGTTTTTTTACCCCCTCTTTTATACCATGCGGCCTGGTACACCAGCTGGTCTGATTTCAAGCAGACTATCAGGCCTATTACTTTGGCGGCAGTTGGTTTGGTTTTCTTTACCACAACCGCGGTTGCAATTGCAGCACATATGCTTATAGATGATATTTCCTGGCCGTTAGCCTTTCTGCTGGGTGCTATTGTTTCTCCACCAGATGCGGTTTCGGCAACTTCCATAACAAAAGGTCTGGGGCTGCACCCAAGATTAATCGCCATTCTGGAAGGCGAGAGTCTCGTTAATGATGCCAGTGGTCTTGTGGCTTATAAATATGCTTTAACAGCCATTACAGCCGGAAATTTTATTTTATGGCAGGCCGGATTAAACTTTGTTTTAATGTCGACATTAGGGATCGCGATTGGTTTGGGAGTAGGTTTTGTCATGAGCTATATTCATAAAAGATTCGTGTGTGATGATATTATAGAAGTAACGCTGACATTACTGACTCCATTTTCATCTTATTTATTGGCAGAACATTTTGAAGGCTCAGGAGTTTTGGCTGTTGTAGCAACCGGATTGTATTTATCAGCACGATCAGGAACTATTTTTACTCATGAAAGCCGTATTATGACCGGAACAATCTGGAGTGTTTTAACGAATATTTTAAATGGTTTGATCTTTATTTTAATCGGATTGCAACTGAGACAAATCATAGAAGGAATCAGCAATTATTCCGGAACATCTTTGTTTATCTGGGGAGCTGTAATTAGTATTGTGGTAATTGCAGTGCGTTTTCTATGGGTTATTCCTGCTGCAGTACTGCCAAGAATAATCAGTAAAAACATTCGCTTAAAAGAAGAATTTGATTATCGCAATATGATCATCTTTGGCTGGTCGGGTATGCGGGGTGTAGTTTCTATGGCCGCAGCTTTGGCATTACCGCTTATGCTTAATAAAACCGAAGAATTTCCGCTTAGAAATCTTATCATTTATCTGGTTTTTTGCGTTATACTTTCTACTTTAGTTATTCAGGGGCTTACACTTCCGTGGATAATTAAAAAACTGAAAATCGAACGTTATTCTATTTTAGCTGAAGAGTATGATGTTCGAAATAAAATCGTTTCAGAAACCATAACGCATATCGAAGATAACTTTTCATTACTGGATGATGAATTACTGCATAACATTAAAAGTAAATATGAAGTAAAGTTTAATCGTTTACAAAAAACAGAACTTCCGGCTAATTTTTTTGGAAACGGAAAGTTATTAGGGAATGAAATTTTTAATGATTTTACCAAAATTCAAATAGATCTTTTAAATGTAGAACGTGCTAAACTCGAAAGTATGCACAAAAAAGGTTCTGTGAATGAAGAAATTTTCCGTAAAATAGAAAAAGAACTCGATCTGGAAGAAACTAGATTATGGATGGAGATGTATGAGGAATAAAATCTTTTTTAATTATTAATTTGATGCTTTCTAATCATTAATCACCGGTTTGAAAATGTGGTGCATCTACCGGTTTGGATTGTGATGAACCGATTTGGCGGAGATAAACCGACAATATTACAATAGCAAAAACCGATAAAAATTCACTCTGCCAATTTTGAAAAGATTCAAACCAAAATCTTGAATTTACTAAATAGGATGAAATCGTTTCTAGTGGTTTTCCTTCTAAAAGCAGTTTTTCATTTTCGTCTTTTAAACTTCCGTAGAAATGCATTACCAGTGAAATCAAAAATAACAGCAGCAATGCAATTGTAAGTGAATGTTTGTACAAAGCGAGAATAAAACCTCCTTTTTTAACGGCAAGAGGAGCGTTTTTTCGATTAGGATCGGGCTCCCGGTCGACTTCTTCTTTTTCATTCAGTTTTTTTGATTCTGAAGATCCTTTCTGTTTTAAGAAAATGGTGAGTACAACAAAGAGCCCCATCTGAAGAAATTCGCTTTCCCAGTTTTCAAAAGTAGATTCAATAAAATGTCCGGATACAAGATAAGAACTAAGAGTTATGATTTTTCCTCCTTCGTCTACAAGCTCTTTATTATGTTCCTCAAAACCTAAGAAAATCTGGCCTATTAAGGATCCGAAAAAAAGTACCAGAAAGCAGATACTCAAACCGTTATTGCGAAGAAAAGTTTTCATTTTGAAAAATGTTTGTACAAATTTCATAAAACGATATCGAAGCGGCTTACATAATTAACTTTTGAATTTATAGTTTTTGCATTGTTAATCAGGTTTTTGAGTAATTTCTTTGATTTTTATAAATGATACTTATAATTATGTAATGATATTGATAACCAGTAGTTTAAATTTGAAATATTAATATTAATACAAACAGAAAAAAATATAATTATGAAAACGCTATTAAAAACCAAAATTGCAATGCTGATTCTGTTAACGGGACTGGCATTTTCGTGTAAGAAGAACGATACGAACACTACTGACTCTCAAACTTACACTGATTCGACCGAAGCAATAATTGATACTGTTGGTCCGGATATCGATACGACAGCAACCGATACAGTTAGAACTATTAAAACTGATACGGTTAAAAAGTAAGTTTTAGAACTTAAGATAGTAAACCTGCAGTGTTTTTTACTGCAGGTTTTTTTTATGTGAGTAAAAATGCCTGCAGTTCTTTTTAAACACGTATTTTTGACTCAAAAATAACTAAAATATGAAATTGACTAAATTTATTAAAACTCTAACCTGCGTTGTACTTATTTTGAGTATTACAGGATGCAGTGTCCACAGTTCCTCTTCATCGTCTTCGCGATCAGGAAAAATTCCTCCTGGGCAGGCAAAAAAAATGTCAGGAAGTAAAAGTGCAAAAGCTTATGCGCCGGGACAGCAAAAAAAGAACAGATAGTATGACTTATAAACCGTAAAGATTTTACGGTTTTTTTTTGCCTACAGCCCTCCATATCTAAAAGTTGACCCTAAAATAAGCATCGTAACTCCAATTAAGGTAACTGTGATAATTAATACAGCCATTTTGTTAAGGTTATATTGATTGAGATTTGGAATAATTCGAAATTGAGCAATCAGGGCGCAAATAATGGTTAAAAAGAGCAGCAGTAACTTAATAGAAACGACTTTTTCAAAACCGCCGGAAAAGCTAAACCAAGTGCCAAGCGTAATTCCAAAATCATAAGCCATCCAAATTCCGGATACAGCAAGTGTAAGCAGTGCCGACATGCCAAGCGGTTCGAACTGTCTCTCAAATTTTAGAATAATGGAAGGATCTTTTTTTCTTAAAGCTTCGGGAAGAAAAATGATGCAGAGTGTTAAATGACCACCCACCCAAATTGTTGCCGCAATTAGATGAACTATCAAAATGAAGTGATGAAGTGCCATAATACCAACTTTTTAATTGCGATGATCTCAAATAGAGATTATAATTGTTCCCTAAAAATAACATTTATTTTTGAGGTCGAAAAATTTTCAAATCTTAATGATTTTTCTGAATATTCTAAATTACCTATGGTTGGCACATTATTTACGAAATGTTGTATATAATAATTTCCTTCATAGTTTTGAGCTTCGAGATAATTTCTCATTGCTGCTAATTCTGATCTGTTTATAAGTGCTGAATGAAGCGTAGTCCGAACTTCAAATGGAATGGAGGAATTCATTAAAAGTGTAAGACTTTCTTCAAATTCAGCAAATAGGTTAGATTGCGTAATAGTTTTAAAAGCCGCCGGGAGACTTTTAAAATCTAAAGCAGCATAGTCAATCAGTTTCTCATGTATCATTTTTTTCAGCACCCGGGGACTGGAACCGTTTGTGTCTATTTTTACATTAAATCCCAAGAGTTTTATTTGTTTTATAAAATCAAGGATATTTTTATGGATGCTGCATTCGCCTCCGCTTAAAACTACACCATCCAATAATCCTTTTCTGGATTTTAGAAAAGTAAGAACCGTTTCAAAATCAATTTTTCCTTTTCCTAAAACAATATCCGGATTATAACAATATAAACACCGCATATTACAGCCTGCAAACCAAATTATGCAGGCTGTTTTATCGGGATAATCTAATAAAGTAAATGGAGTGATGCTGTAAACTGCTTTATTCGATCCTGATTTCTTTAAAATGATTTCGCTGCTGGTGTTCGCCTTTTTTTCCAATATTAAAACTTTCTACTGGTCTGTGATAACCCATTACTCTTGTATACACTAAGCATTTACTTCTTTTCGATTCCTGTTTCTTTAGGATTTCATGTGTTTGTGTTTTCATATATCATCATTTTTTTATTGTTTTCATTTAATAAAATTTCATCGCATTTCGGACAATATTCATGTTCTCCATTAAGATAACCGTGAATAGGGCAGACGCTGAAAACCGGAGTTACGGTAATATAAGGCAGTTTAAAGCTGGTTAATACTTTTTTTACAAAGTTTTTACAGGCTTTAGGGCTGCTTATTTTTTCTCTCATATAAAGGTGAAGCACTGTGCCTCCTGTATATTTGCATTGTAATTCATCCTGCAGCAGCAGAGCTTCAAAAGGATCCTCGGTATGGTCAACAGGTATTTGAGAACTATTGGTATAATAGATGTTTTGGTCACAGCCTGCCTGAAGAATTTCAGGAAAACGTTTTTTATCTTCTTTTGCAAAACGATAAGTTGTTCCTTCTGCAGGGGTGGCTTCAAGATTATATAGATTTCCGGTTTCTTCCTGAAATTCTTTCATTCTTAATCGGATGTGATCTAGAATTTCCGATGCAAAATGAATCCCTGAATTGGCCGTAATGTCTTGTTTTCCATTCGTAAAATTAAGTATCATTTCATTCATTCCGTTTACGCCTATAGTCGAAAAATGGTTTCTAAAATGATCCAGATAGCGTTTGGTATACGGATAAAGTCCGCGGTCGTACATTTCCTGTATAAAAATTCTTTTCTTCTCTAAAGTTGATTTCGCAATTAAAAGAAGTTCATCGAGATGTTTAAATAAATCTATAATATTTCCTTTATGCAAGAATCCTAATCTGGCCATATTAATAGTTACAACGCCAATGCTCCCCGTCATTTCTGCGCTTCCAAAAAGCCCATTTCCTCGTTTTAATAATTCACGAAGATCAAGCTGTAACCTGCAGCACATACTTCGAACGGCGTTTGGTTTATAAGCATCCGGATTCTCAATTTTATTTCCTTTTTCATCAAGAAGATACTGGCTTCCAATGAAGTTTTGAAAATACGAGGATCCTATTTTAGCCGTGTTTTCAAATAACAAATCGACATTTTCTCCTTCCCAGTCAAAATCTTCTGTAATATTTACAGTTGGAATAGGGAAGGTAAAAGGCTGTCCGTTTGCATCGCCTTCGGTCATTACGGTATAATAAGCCTTGTTAATGAGGTTCATTTCCTGCTGAAAATCAGCATATTTTAAGTTTGTTAATTTTTCAATTCCTCTTTCTTTTGCTTTAGCGGCTAATTCTTTATTTTCTACATTAAGAAACAAATGGTCATTGTTTCTGGTTGGTATTTGTTCTTTAAGATCATCCGGAACAATCCAGTCTAGCGTTATATTGGTAAAAGGTGATTGTCCCCAGCGTGCAGGAACATTTAAGTTATACACAAAACTTCGAACAGCTTTTAAAATCTGATCGTAAGAAAGCTGATCCTTAAAAACATAAGGAGCGAGATAAGTATCAAAAGAACTGAATGCCTGAGCACCTGCCCATTCGCTTTGAAGAATTCCCAGGAAATTTGCCATTTGCCCTAGTGCTTCTCTAAAATGAGAAGGAGCTTTACTTTCTACACGGCCCCGAACACCATTAAAGCCTTCGTTTAACAGCACACGCAGACTCCACCCGGCACAGTATCCCGTTAAGCAGTCCAGATCGTGAATATGAATATCCCCGTTTCGATGGGCAAAACCTTCTTCTTTGTTATAAATTTTATC
Source organism: Flavobacterium johnsoniae (assembly GCF_001879205.1). Classification (GTDB taxonomy): domain Bacteria; phylum Bacteroidota; class Bacteroidia; order Flavobacteriales; family Flavobacteriaceae; genus Flavobacterium; species Flavobacterium johnsoniae_A. The sequence goes on along the minus strand of NZ_MLFK01000010.1, from coordinate 127,834 downwards.
GAGCCAGTAATTTGCAATTATTTTGCCCGAGGTATTATTAACCAATCCGGCATTTGAGTACGAAGTATTAGCATTTGCATTGATTCGCCAGTCAGACTGATTGATGTATTCTTCTATTGTTTGCGTGCTGTTTACATAGGTTGTATCATCATTAAGACCATTTATGTGTTCTCTCTGCAGTTTACGCGTATGACGATAAATTATAAACGAGCGCATGGTTAAGAAATAACCATTCTCAAACAAAGTTCTTTCAATAATATCCTGTATTTCTTCTACTGACCATGAATACTTAGATTCTAATGCAGTACTAACAAGTTTAAAGATTTTTTTGTCGACGGGCTGACTAACGCTTTGAAAAGCTTTTTCAATTGCGTCCTTAATTTTAAAAGACTCAAAGGGTCTGTAATCTCCGTTTCTTTTGATTACATATTTTTCCATGTTTTATTTGTATTTAAAAAACTCTCTTAAAGTTTTTTTCTAGTTTAATTGCTTTTGGGAATAAAATATTGTTTTCCATATGAATGTGTTTATACAAGTTGCTTTCAAATTCCTGCAGCATCGAAAAAGTAACTTTGTATGTGTTGCAGGCTCCTGCAGGAGGAGTATAATCATTGGTTAGCGCAGCAATTTTTTTAAAGCGCTGTCCTTCTCCCAAATGATCTTCTTTCATTAAAAGAACTTGATTTTCAATACTTCCGAAAACAGGTGTTTGAAATGATAAACCTTTGTCTTTTGCCTTTTTCATTTCTCGAATGAAAGGAAAAAGTTCCGTTTCTTCTTTTTTCATATGAGCAGCAAGATCAGATGCTGATGCATTAAAGATGGTATTAATTTCATGCAGTTCAGGATGTATCTCGCCATGAACACGGCATACTTTATTTAAAAACTGAAGTAAAACCGGTGTTTTTTCTTCTACATATCTGTGATGTGTTTTTTCAATATAATCTGTCAATAAATCCACCGGCCATGATTTATAATCAAAAGACTGGTTTGCCGGGCTCTCCTTTGCAATTTGAAGCTGTTGCATAAGGATATTTTCTGTGATATCTCTTTTTTTGCAGACTTCTGCTATTGTGCGATGTCCTTTGCAGCAAAAATCTATGCTGTATTTCGAAAAAACAGCAGCTGTTCTAAAATCATTGGCAACAATTTCCCCAATTGTAGATTTACTTGTTATTTCCATAGTCATTAGCTTTGATTATCATGTTTTAATTTAAAGACATTATAAAAGGTGTTTTTCTTTTTTTGCAGTGTTTAATAATTATTAGGGCCACGGTAAGCATATTAGAAAATTCTATAAACGGAATTGTAATTTGCTGTTTAGCCGCAAGTGTTTCGGCAGCATTTTTTATCAATTTTATTTTTTGAAAAGCAAAATCAGTATCGCGTTCTTCACTCAGGTAGAAATTGGTCAGGAGTGCCTGTATTTCTTTTTTTAAGACTAAAAATGTTACATGGTCTTTTTTATTTTCTGTACCCGTGAATTTGGGAACAAGTATTTTTGATGAAAACTCAAATGAATCTATTGTGCTGTTAATGTTTTCTGAAGCCTGATGAGCAAATACCAAAGCTTCGAGTAAAGAGTTAGAAGCCAGACGATTTTTCCCGTGTAATCCGGTTCTGGCGCACTCACCAATAGCATATAAATTTTTAACTGTAGTGAGACCGTTTCTGTCTACCTTAATACCGCCGCATTGATAATGAGCCGCAGGTACTATGGGGATTAAATCTTTTTCCGGAAACAATTCTATTTCATTGCAGTGTTTTGCAATAGAGGGAAACTTTTGATAAAAAGCCGAAGGATCTAAATGCCTGCAGTCTAGATAAACATGTTTTTTTCTGCTTTCATGCATTTCCCGATAAATAGCGTGCGAAACAATATCTCTTGTTGCTAACTCGCCCCGCGAATCGTATTTAAACAAAAATCTTTTTCCTTCTTCATTAACAATATGAGCTCCAAATCCGCGAACCGCTTCTGAAATTAAAAACAAAGGATTTTTTTCTCCTCTAAATAAGGCTGTAGGATGAAATTGAATATACTGCATATCTTCGATTTCGGCTCCTGCACGCGCCGCCATTGCAATTCCGTCTCCGGTTGCAATTTCCGGATTGGTTGTATTTTCGAACAATTGGCCGCATCCGCCTGTACTCAGCACTATACAACGAGTCCTGATATATTTTATCTGGTCCGTGTTTTTATCATAAAAAAAGGCACCGCAGGAAGTTGTCTGCTCTTGTTTGGTTTCTGTATTGAGATCGATAACCTGATAATTTTCGAATAATTGAATATTGGGTAATTGTTCGATTATTTTCAAAAGCTTCTTTTCTATTTCAAGGCCTGAACTGTCTTTATGATGCAGAATACGATGCTGTGAATGACCTCCTTCAAGACCTAAATCCCATTGTCCTTCCTGGTTTTTATCAAAAGAGGTTCCAATCTTCAGAAGTTCTTCGAGCCTTTCCGGTGCCTGCTCAATAACCATTTTTACAATAGCCTGGTCGCAGTGTCCGCCGCCTGATTTTAAAGTGTCTTTTATATGCTGCTCAAAACTATCCTTTATATGATTTGTAACAACTGCAATACCACCTTGTGCGAGTTGTGTATTAGTGTTTGGTGCAGTTTTCTTGGTCATAATTACAATAGATAAATCCGGACGTTTTTTGGCAGTTTTCATGGCAAAAAATAATCCGGAAATACCGGAACCTATTATGAGTATATCAGTTTTGAGCATTTTATAAGGGTTTTGAGGTTCAATTTTAAGACAGTTCAAGCATTCTTTTTATAGGTTTTAAGGCTTTAATTCTCAGCTGTTCATCTACTATAATTTCGGGACTTTCATATTTAAGACACCAATATAATTTTTCGAGTGTATTGATTTTCATAAATGCGCATTCACTGCAGGCACAAGTATTATCTTCGGTAGAAGGAGCGGGAATCAGCGTTTTTTCAGGTGCCGCTTTTGAGAGTTCATGCAAAATACCAGCTTCTGTAGCCACTATGAAAACAGCGGCAGGATCCGTTTTAATAAAGTTGATAATTCCGGAGGTTGAACCAATGTAATGGGCAATTTTTAAAATATGGCTCTCAGATTCCGGATGTGCCGCAATTTTGGCAGTTGGATTTTTCTTGTAAAGGTCAATTAGTTTTTCTAGCGAAAAGGCTTCGTGAACCACACATGATCCATCCCAAAGCACTAGTTTACGCTTTGTTTCTTTTTGTAAATAATGTCCTAAATTTTTATCCGGTGCAAATATAATTTCCTTATCTGCAGGTATAGAAGCAATTATTTTTTTTGCATTTGATGAGGTACAAACCAAATCGCTCATTGCTTTTATTTCAGCAGAGCAGTTTATGTAAGTTACCACAATATGCCCGGGGTGTTTTGCTTTAAAAATTTTAAAATCGGCAGGATCACATCCGTCTGCAAGAGAACATCCTGCATTAAAATCAGGTATTATTACCTTTTTATCCGGATTTAGTATTTTGGCTGTTTCTGCCATAAAATGGACTCCGGCAAAAAGAATAATAGAAGCATTGGTTTGCTGCGCCTTTTTTGATAATTCAAGACTGTCTCCAATAAAATCTGCAATATCCTGAATTTCCTCATCTTGATAATAATGAGCCAGAATAACCGCATTTTTTTCTTGCTTTAATCGTATTATTTCCTTTATCAGAGAATTTTTGTCCATTTTTAATTTTATTATTTCTGCATAAAATATGCCGTTTCCAGCATATTTTAGTGCAGATAAAGTTTAGTGGTTTTGTATCAGAAACAATATTCTAATACTGTTAAGCATAATTTCGATAGGGTAAATTTATCATCATCAATTTTCTCAAATTATGATTCCAGTCATATCGTTTTATTTTTATTTTCTTACCGTTTGGTTATGGCGGTTAATAGAAGGGAAAGTTTCTTAATTTTTCTGTTTTTTATGATTATAATCATAGTTTATAAACTGCAGGTTTTAGAATTTTGATGTAAAGTTTTCTATTATTTGAAATAGAGAAATTAAAACCGGCAGATGAGAACAGATATTAGAAATAAGGAGGATATTAAAATATTGGTTGATGCTTTTTATAATAAAATTAAAACAGATGGCTCTATTGGTTATTTATTTACCGATGTTGCCATTGTAAATTGGGAAAAACATCTTCCAATTATGTATGATTTTTGGGATAATATTCTTTTTCATACCGGAAATTTTGATGGAAACCCGATGATGAAACATCGATTACTGAATGAGAAGAGTACTTTAACTGAAACTCATTTTTTGCATTGGACCAAATTGTGGAAAAAAACAGTCGATGACTTATTTGAAGGTGAAAAAGCAAATGAAGTTAAAATTCGGGCAAAGAATATTTCGAAAGCAATGATGAATAAAGTTATTACATAATAAACGGGAACTCGTAAAGTTCCCGTTTTAATTTTGAATGCTGTTAAGCCTAATTAATTTTTTAACCTTCCGTACAAAGAAAGAAAATACTTTTTTGAAGAAGTATGATTAGAATCATAACCACTATATTAAAGAATCTTCTAATAGAATAATTTATGATCGATAATTTCAATTTTTTTGTTTTTATTCATTTGCGAAACTGTCCTGATAACGGTTTCAACACGTAAACCTGTGAAATCTGCAATTTCTTGTCTGGTATAGGGAATTTTCATTTTTTGAGAAGGCTTGAAATTGTGCTGTCTTTTTAAATTATCTAAAAAGTATTGAATGCGATGTTCAGGTTTATGATTAATTATGTTTTTAGAAAATACAATTTTATTATAGATTTTGTTTGCAAATAATTTTAATAATCCTGTCTGCATTTCGGGATTTTCTTCCAGAAAAGAAAAAAAATTCGTTTTTGAGAGCTTTAATAAAATACAATCTGTTTGTGCAACTGCAGAGGCAGGGTAGGGCTGTTCAATAAATAAAGGCGGTTCGCCAAAACTGTTTCCTTCTTTAAAAACTCCAATAGTAAGATCTTTACCATCTTCATTAGTGTAGCTCATTTTTACAGTGCCTTCAAGAATTTGGTAATAGGAAAGAGGAGGATCATTTTCGTAAAAGATGACAGTATGTTTGGGAACCTTTTTGGCAACAGCGCCCCAAGTATAAAGTAAGTCAGTATCAATATGCATTTTGTCAGCAGTTACTACTATAAAAAAACTCAAATTTTAGTGTTCAAAGTAAAGAAATCAACTAAAATATAAATATGATAAATGTTAGGTTTTGAGAACTTTATAGATTTTAAAATGAAACTATATCTTATTTGGGAGATGTAGAAGCGGCTGGAGTAATAAGCAGACACAAACACGGCATAACTTAAGGAATATTTTATTTTTTAAAATTTTGTATAAAAAAAAGCTACTCAAAATTAATTGAATAGCTTTTTCCGGACAAGAATTTTATAAAATCAGCGAATCGCGAATCTTAGTTTTAAACCATAAGAAACCAATCTCATGTTTGATGCAATTCCGGTATCGAATACACTGTTGTATCTTAATTGAACAGGTACTTCAGGGCTGTATTGAACCAGATTGCTGTTTTCGTTTTTCTTTTGAATGTTATTTAAGCCGTAGTCGATATATGCTCCAATATAAATGGAGTTTCTGTTTCCGATAACTTGTTTTAAACCAGTCTCAAAAGTGGCTGAATACGATACTTTGGTATCTAAATCACGCTCAGGCGCTTTTAGATTGTCAACATTAGCAAAGCCGGCAAATGCAGGACTGAATAATTCTACATTGTATTGTGGATAGTAACCGCTTGTTGTGCTGTTTGACATACTTGACTGATAAGTTCCGCTTGATGCAAAACCTATTTTAGCTCCGGCAGCAACATAAAGTTTTGATGTGCCGTGAGTTTCGAACTGAATATTAATTGGAATATTAATGTAGCCCAGGTTTTGTTCTTCTCTTAAATTAGTGACTTTGTACCGAAACTGAAAAGCTTCGTTTTCAGCATCGACAGCGTTGTATTGTCCTGCCAGATAACCAAATTTTGAATCGGAATTGTAGGTCTGGTATTCTACGCCAATTCCTAAGCTTAATCCATCGTTTAGATAATAAGAATAGCGAAGGCCGGCGTTAACTCCATTTCCAGGAACATATTCACCGCCAGTTGATTTTATAAAGGAAAACGGACCGCCCAGTGAAATAGAAAATTCGTGTTTTTTATCCTGGCCATAACCATTAAAAGCTGCAAAAAAAGCCGTTATGACTGCGAGTGATGTTATATATTTTTTCATCTTAAATTTTATTATACCGGCACTATTTGCATAGTGCCGGCAGGTTTATCTATTTTACAATTACTTTGAAAGATTTTTTTACGTTTGGACTTTCAAGAACAACCATAAGGATATTACTTTCAGTTGATTGCGGTAATTGTATTTCAGTTAGTACTGAAGAAGATTGAACAGTTTTAATTAATTGACCCGTAACAGAGTAAAGACTAATTTGCATTTGATCTAACTCTTCCTGAGGATAATCAGCTTCTACAGTGATTGTTTTTCCTGTTTGAATTGGGTTAGGATAAAGTTTAGCCTGAAATGAGTTGCTAAGCGTAATTTTACCTGAGCAGGTTTGTAATACTTTACCATCTTTGGTCGTCATTTTCACACTGTAATCAGCAGCAGGATCTAAAGTTGAATTTACACTTTCACCAGCAGAGTAGTATTGTCCTGTTCCTACTAATTGTCCGTTTTTGAACCATTGGTACGATGTAAATTCATAACCGCCGTTTGTTAGCGGATTGTTGTTTACAATAAGAACGTTATTAAACTTTTGACGAACGATATCGAAGAAACCGAAAGGTTTTTCAACTGTAATAGCATATACCGCTGACAGACTTCCATCTTCAGATGTAACTGTTACATTTTGATTGTAAATTCCTGGTTTAGGAGTTTGTATTGTAAAGTTAGCAGATGGAGTAATAACTGCATTTGATTCGTTTACAAAAGAAACCGTTGGGTTATTTTCAGAACATGACATTACATAGTTGATTGTTTTTCCTGGATTTTCAAACACTTTTGTTCCTAAAGTAATTTGCTTAACATCGATGTTGTTGTTTAGAATCACTAATAATTGTGAAACATTTACCGCAGGAAGATAATTTGCATTTCCAGCTTGACGAGCCGTAATGTTAACTTCACCAGATCTTAGCATATTTACAACACCAGTTGGAGAAACATTAGCAGGAGCTAAAGTTGAAACATAAGTAAAGATATAATCAACTGGCAGACCAGAACTTGCTGTTGCAGTTAAATTAAATGTGTTATTTGCTCCTAATGTTTTAACCGGAAGCGCATTGAATGTAATTTGCTGTGGTGCTTTATTAATAACCAAATTCGCTGTAAGAACTATTGGGGAACAGTTAGGCGAAATAGCTGCCGGTGTTATTGTAGCAGTTACGGTATAAGTTCCGGCATTAACTGATGCGTTGTTTGCAGAATACGTTACACTTGCTCCGGCTGGAAGGTTTGCAACCTGTAAAGGATGAGCATTTCCATCATAAGTAGCCTGAGCACTTGCAAAAGTTACTGCGTTAAGAGGCGATGCAAGTACTTTTACCGTTTGCGGCTGTGTAATTGTATTTCCGTTTCCGTCATCATATTTCCATGTAATGGTATAAGTACCTACAGTGTTATAAGTTAAAGGATCTGTTGTTGTTGCATTTAAAGTTCCTGCACAATTATCTGTTGCAGTTGGAATTGCAATTTCTGATGCCTGAACTGAACAATAGTTTGAAATTTCAGGAAGAACAGCGACAGTTGGTACTGGTGCAGTTACATCTGGAGTTGTTCCTATAATTACAGTTTGTGTCAGAGTACATGAGTTTGCATCTGTAATGGTAACTGTATATGTATTTGGACTTAATCCTGTTGCAGTTGCTGCAGTTCCACCAGAAGGTGACCAAGAATAAGTATAGCTTCCAGTTCCTCCAGTTGGAGTTACTGTTGCCGTTCCGTCATTTGCACCATTACAAGAAACATCAGTTTTAATTGTTGTTGCAGCAAGAACTGCTGGTTCTGTAATGGTAACAGCAGCAGTAGTTGTACATAAGTTTGCATCTCTAATTGTTACTGTATAGGTTCCTGCGGCTAGTCCTGTTGCAGTAGCAGCAGTTCCTCCAGATGGAGCCCATGAATACGTGTAAGTTCCAGTTCCGCCAGTTACATTTACTGTTGCAGATCCGTTTGTTCCTCCATTACAAGAAACATTTGTTTGAGAGGTAGCTGTTGTAAGTGCTGCTGGTTGTGTAATAGTAAAACTTTGCGTTTTAGTACATAAGGTAGCATCTTTTACTGTAACAGTATATGTTCCGGCAGCTAATCCTGTTGCAGTTGCTGCAGTTCCACCAGAAGGTGACCAAGAGTATGTATAAGCTCCAGTTCCTCCAGTTACGACAACACTTGCAGTTCCGGTTACGGCACCATTGCATAATAAATTAGTTTGCGATGGTGTAATATTTATCGGAGTAGGTTCTGTTATTGTAAAGTTTTTTACAATAGAACATCCGTTAGCTGATGTAATAGTTACTGAATAATTTCCAGCAGTTAAATTATTTGCTGTATCACCACTTCCTCCGAAAGGAGCCCATACATAAGTAAATGGACCTGGACCGCCGCTAGGAATTACAGATGCAGATCCTGTATTTGATCCATTACATAAAACATTAGTTTGAGAGGTAGTCGCAACTAAAGTATTGGTGGTGGTAATAAAGAAGTTTTTAGTTATAGTACATCCGTTAGCATCTGTAATTACTGCGCTATAATTTCCTGCAGTTAAACCCGTTGCAATTGCGGTTGTAGCACCATTTGACCATAAGTAAGTATATGGAGTAGTACCGCCGCTAGCAGTTACCCCTGCCTGACCAGGACTTACGCAAGTCGCATTGATCTGGCTTGTTGTAGCAGATAAAACCGGTGGCTGTGTAATAGTAAAAGTTTTAGTTATGGTACATCCGTTATTATCTGTAATTAAACAGCTGTAGTTTCCAACAGTAAGACCACTAGCTGTAGCAGCTGTTCCTCCAGAAGGAGACCATAAGTAGGTATAGTTTGGTGTTCCTCCGGAAGCTGTTACTGTTGCTGTACCCGTTGCACTTCCATTACAAAGAACATTAGTTTGTGATGTAACAGCCGATAAAGCATTTGGCTGGCTTATTGTTACACTAGCAGTAGTAGAACATGTATTAGCGTCTGTAATTGTAACTGTATATGTTCCGGCAGCTAATCCAGATGCTGTTGCTGCGGTTCCTCCGGTAGGTGCCCAAGAATAACTATATGATCCAGTTCCTCCTGAAGCGGTTACGGTTGCAGAACCATTAGTACCTCCATTACAAGAAACATCAGTTTTTGAAATTGTTCCGGATAATGCAGCAGGAGTTGCAATTGTTATATTTTTAACCAGTGTACATCCATTAGCATCTGTAATTGTACAAGTATAATTTCCTGCAGAAAGTCCCGTAGCAAAAGATGCTGTTCCTCCAGAAGGTGCCCATGAATAAGTATAAAGTGGAGTTCCTCCGGATACGCTTACGCTTGCGCTACCATTTGCTCCGTTAAAGCAACTAACACCAGTTGATGCTGTAGTTGCAGATAAAACGGAAGGCTGCGTTATGGTGAAACTTTGAGTATCAGAACATAAGTTAGCATCTGTAACTGTTACCGTGTAAGTTCCAGCAGTTAATCCTGCTGCAGTTGCCCCAGTTCCTCCAGAAGGTGCCCAGGAATAGGTATAACTTCCGGTTCCTCCTGTAGCTGAAACAGTAGCAGATCCGGTTGCAGCGCCATTACATGCAATATTTGTTTGGGCAGCTGCTGTGGCATTTAATACTGTTGGCTGCGTAATAGTAAAACTTTGTGTAGTCTGACATAAATTAGCATCTTTAACCGTAACAGTATATGTTCCAGCTGAAAGTCCTGTTGCTGTTGCAGCAGTTCCTCCAGAAGGTGACCATGCATAGGTGTAAGTTCCAGCTCCTCCTGATGCAGTTACAGAAGCAGTACCATTAGATCCTCCAAAACATGAAACCGGTGTTGTAGATGTTGTTCCATCTAAAACAGGAGGCTGTGTTATTGTAATATTATTTAAAATTTTGGTGCAAGAATTTGCATCAGTAACAGTAACGCTGTAAGTACCTGCTGGACGACCTGTTATAGTAGCTGTTGTAGCACCGGTATTCCATAAGTATGTATAACCTCCGGCTCCTCCTGATGCAGTTACAGTAGCAACACCATTTGACCCTCCATTGCATGAAACGTTTGTAACGGCAGGTATTGCATTTAATACAGGCGGCTGTGTTACTTGAATATTATTTACAATTTTGGTGCAAGAATTTGCATCTGTAACAGTCACGCTGTAAGTACCAGCTGTCAGGCCTGTTATTGTAGCTGTTGTAGCGCCAGTATTCCATAAATAACTATATCCTCCAGCTCCTCCTGATGCAGTTACAGAAGCAACACCATTAGCCCCTCCATTACATGATACGTTTGTGAAAGCAGGTACCGCATTTAACACAGGCGGCTGTGTTACGTTGATATTATTTATGATTTTAGCGCATGAATTACTATCAGTAATAGTCACACTATAAACACCAGCCGTTAGACCTGTTATTGTAGCTGTTGTAGCACCAGTATTCCATAAATAACTATATGTTCCGGTTCCTCCTGATGGAGTTACAGAAGCAGCACCATTAGTTCCTCCGTTACATGCTACGTTTGTTATAGCAATTGTACCATTAAGTGCGGCTGGCGGCTGGCTAACCGTAATACCGCTTAGAACAAAGGTACAAGCATTTGAATCTGTAATAGTCACGCTGTAAGTTCCAGCAGTAAGTCCTGTTGCTGTTGCAGCAGTTCCTCCAGAAGGACTCCATAAATAGGTGTAAGTTCCGGTTCCTCCTGTAACTGCAACAGTTGCAGATCCTGATGTACCACCATTACATAAATTATTTGTTTGTGCAGCTGGTGTTGCTGTTAAAGCAGCAGTTGGACTGCCTACTACTATGTTATTTATAGTTTTGACACAAGAGTTAGCATCGGTAATGGTAACACTGTAAGTTCCAGCAGTAAGTCCTGTTGCTGTTGCAGCAGTTCCTCCAGAAGGTGACCATGCATAGGTATAACTTCCAGTTCCTCCTGACGGAGTTACCGTAGCAGTACCATTAGCTCCTCCAAAACACGAAACTGGTGTTGTAGAAGATGTTCCGCCTAAAGCAGGTGGCTGTGTTATTGAAATATTATTTACAATTTTGGTGCAAGAATTTGCATCTGTAACAGTTACACTATATGTCCCGGCTACAAGTCCTGTTATGGCAGCTGTTGTAGCGCCGGTGTTCCATAAATAGGTATAACCTCCAGCTCCTCCGGATGCTGATATTGCAGCTACACCATTAGCCCCCCCATTACAGGCTACATTTGTAGTAGCAGGTACTGCATTTAAAATAGGTGGCTGTGTTATAGTGGCAGATCTGGTTATTTGTGTTCCTTCACCATCAGTAACGGTTACAGTATACACACCAACCGTAAGATTAACTGCGGTTGCATTTGTTCCTCCAGATGGAGACCAAGAATAATTATAAGGAAGTGTACCACCGCTTACAGCAATTGTAGCTGTACCAGTATTTCCACCGTTACAACTTACATTTGTACTAGCGATTGTTGCCGGAGCGGTTAATGCAGCTCCAGTAGTAATATTTAATTCAGCTCCATAAGTGGTGCCTGTATTATTTTTAGCATAAGCTTTATAATAAATAGTTGATGCCGGAGTAAGCCCTGTTACAAGTCCGCTGAAAGGCCCGGCACCGGTTCCAATTTGAACTTTTGTATTTGCTGTAGTTGGGTTTGGTGTAGTAGCCCAGACTATTCCTCTTTCTACGTTGGCATCACCACCTGTGTCAGTTACATTACCTCCAAATGTAGCAGAAACAGATTTAATGTTTAACGCAGCAGTAGTTGTTACAATTGGCGGTGAACCTAGAAATGGAGCACCAGAAGGCATTGTAAGAGGAGTCGCTGATGTAGTCCAGTTTGCAGGATTCATTACAGCTGTTCTAATATTGGCAGCAGTGCTAAGATTTCCGCTTCCATTAAATTTTCCAACTTCAGGGCTTCCTGAACCACCAGGGCCCGTAAAAAATGCACTTGTACCGCCTGCAAGACCTGTAGGGAGTTTTGAGCCATTAGATCCGTTAGCACATGCGGCTGCATCCCAAGCATTTTGTGTAGTACCTTCAGGACAGTTGTAATAATGCAGTCCGCTTATAAAAGTAACTGCTCCGGTTGGAGAAGCTGCACCTTGAAAAGCAATAATTTGATCCCCTACAGTTGATAAACTTAATCCGTTTACCATTGTACCTTCAGTCAAGGCCATAGAACCATTAGGAGTAGATACAGCGGTAACGGGATTGTACGTTGAGGCAGTCAAACCTTTTATGATTACTTCTGTTCCAGGTGCAATAGCCGCTCCGGAAGTCCAGGTAACAGTTCCTTCTGACCCGGATGCTCCCTGCCAGGAACCGGGAGTTCCAAAATAACCCCGATCAGTAAATCTTATCACTGTACCCGAAGGTATAGCAGCTAAAGCAACAAAAGAGTATACATCTCCATCAGCAGGAGTGAAGGTAGAATCATAACCAGTGAAGATAATATCTCCAGCAGCCAGAGTTTGAGAATTACCTATGTAACTCTGTAAAAATATCCCCAAAAAGAGGGCGATATTTAAAAATTTTTTAATTTGAGAGTAAAAATGTTTCATAATTAAGATAGTTAAATTATAAAGAGGCAAATTGCTCGCCGTTTTTTATGCCAAAAGCGAGCAATTTGTGCCCACTCATAAACCCTTCTTCAGTATAAACTGTATTTATACGAAGTTGTGTATTATCATAACATTGTATTATAAGTCCGTTGTTTTCATTTATTTCCAAAATAGTTCCCGGAGCTTTTGGATAATCTGTAATAGTATTGGTTTGAGAAACTTCCAGCAGTCGTATGTTTAAACCATTCCATTGAGTGTATGCTCCTTTATTCCATGGATTACAGGCATTTACTAAAGCTTGTATAGATTTAGAATCCTGTTTTTCCCATTGAATACTCACATCAGCAATGGTTGGTTTTTTATAATATCTCGCCAATGATTCGTCCTGACTTACACCTTTGTCATTATTATGCAATAATGTGAAAAGCTCAGGCAGCAGGTAAGATGCCAGATAAGATAAATTTGTTGAAAGCATTCCGTGCGTGAAATCAGTATGTAACGGAAGTGTTTTCTTCAGTATTATTTTTCCTTTATCTATAGCTTTTTCGATACTGTGAACAGAAATTCCGGTTTCGTTTTTTTGTTTTCTGATCGACTCAAAAACCGGATCAGCACCGCGCATTTCAGGCAATAGCCCATAATGAAAATTATAAAAAAGATTAGGATGCTGTTCTATAATTTCTTCAGTTATTTTCCATGGAAAAGTCATCGTGAAAATAAATTTCAAAGCAGTATTTTTAATAATTTCCTGAAGATTTACTTCTAGCTTAGATTTTTCAATCCATATTAAATTGATACCCGCTTTTGCAGCAAAAACAGAACAAAAGGCTTTTACATCCTCATTTTCTACGGGTACTCCAATAGTATGCAGTCTGCCAAGGCTGTGTAAAGTTTGTATTGCCGGAAAAGCCATACGGTTGTTGCAAAGTACTACTATGTCTCGTGTTGTATTCATGAATCTAAGCAGGCATAAGAATTAAACCAAGAATTTGTCATAGTATCCTGAATAGCAATAATATGATGTTGAAGACGTTCACGTTCCTGATCTAAATTAGAAACTTCGGTTATGTCTTCTAATACACAATTTCCGGTTTCTTCATTTTTAGTTACGGTCGCATAATATAATGGAGCTTCAGAAAATCCGGTTTTTGGATTCATATAAACTCTTCCTCTTGGAGAATCAATAGCGATGTTATCTAAAGACTGTCCATCAGAATTTCCAATAAATAAAGCGGCTTCCCATCCTAAAAGAGAAAAAACATTGGCTTTTTGTTCTTTGATATTTTTCATCGCGGCAACAAATTCTTCATTTTCTTTATTAGACGTATTGGATGCCCATGGTATTGCGCAGCTCCAGTTATAACCAGGATATGGTATTTTTTGAAGCCACAGTTCCTCGGCAGTAAAACCGCTTCCGTATGTTTTGCTGGAAGCTATATTTTTTAGTTTTGCCGATTCTCTAAAAAAATCCTCAGCCATATCTCCGCAAAATGAGGTAACTAAAGAAACATCTTTATTTTGTTCCAAAAACTCATCTAATGGTGTCAAGTTGAGGTCTGCACGTTGTAATGGTGTAACATGATTATAAGTAATCATGCCTCCTTTGTCTTCAATAGCAGTCGAATAAGAATAAGGTGATTTATAACCGGCATCATAAAAAGAACAGGTAAAAGCAAATCTATTTTGTCCTTCTTCAATAGCTTTATTCACTATTACTCGCGAGCATAAAGTACCTTCCAGTGATATAAAATAAACATTAGAAAGTTTTTTATCTGATGTCTGAAATTGATAACCACTGTCTAATACTATTAATAGTTTTCCAGCGCTTTCAAATATTGGCTGTACAAATTCAGCAGTAAGAGGATTTATATAAGCTATTATAATGTCTGTTCCATTTAATAGTAACTGTTCGCAGCATTCATAAATTTCTTTATTGTTGCCGCCAACTCCTATACCGGCAGTTACAATTTCATGTTTATCATCAATTCCAATTTTTTTTAGGGCAGATTTAAATCCGTCCATGATGTCAAAAGACATTGAAGGATAAATAACAGATCGGGGTAAAAGTAAAGCTATCTTCATAAATTTTTTTAAACTGTTTATAAAACAAAACAACCCATTAGTTTGATAGTAGTGGGTTGCTGTTTTTTTTTAATTTCTGGAAGGGTAAACTCCCTGGATACAAATGATATAATTCAATCCCAAATAAGGTTGTTGAATTGACATTGCCTGATTATTTCCAGTTGGATCTATTGTTATTGAAGGCGTTATAGGTTTCATCGCGCCATCTGCAGCTTCACTGGAATACAGCCCAGTTAAAGAGGCTAAATTAGTATTAGAAGGAGCTCCTGTATTTCCTACGTCGGCTACTACTTTCATAGCAAATTTTCCTGTACCCGCATGTGTATGTGCTGGTAAATTTGCCATTGTTGCAGTTATTGTATTGCTTCCTAATTGTGCACCAAGAGGTAATTGAGTAATACCTTGTGTAACTCCTGTTCCAGCGGGTATTCTTCCTCTAAAATCCGGTAATGCAAATGTTTGTACTCCATTACCCCCAAACGTTGTGCCTAAAAGGCTGAATAATGCTTGATTAGTAGAGATAGCTAATATTTGTCCGCTGCAAAGCGCCCAGTTTCTTGGTGCAAAGTTGGCAGCAAATAATCGAATTTCTGACATCGTTCCGTCCATAGTTTTTTTGTTTAAGGTTTTTAGTTTCTAGATGGAAAAATACCTTCTGTACAAATGATGTAATTTGTAACCAGATAAGGTTGTGTAATAGTAAAAGGAAGTCCAGTACCTGTATTTGATAATGTAACTGCAGCACTTTCGGGTTTCAAATTGTTATCAGGTGCCGATGTAGTATAAGCATTTGTCAACCCAGCAAGAATATTGTTGGCCGGTGCTCCGGTATTACCAGCTCCTTTGTGAACCGGTATTGTAAGCGTCCCTGCTACAATATGGTTGTGAGAAGGCATTGAGTTTATTGTCATTGAGTTAGTTTCTGCACCGCCAATCTGACCCAGTACTATATTAGGCAGTCCAGGTGCCTGACCAGTGCCAACAGGAACACGTCCTCTTAGATCTGGTAAATTGAATGTAGATTGACCATCACCACCGTATGTAGTGCCAATTAGTGTATATAGAGCTTCATTATTTGCAATGCTTATTTGGGCGCCATTACAAAAAGCCCATCCTCTTGGTGCGAAATTTCCACCGAATATGCGGATTTCAGATATATATCCTTCCATATTTGTTTCTTTTTAGATTTAACTTGGTTTTTGTGAACTGAGAATGATCCTATTTCATTAAGAGCGAGCCGGAAAAATCCCAACCAGGCATATAATGTAATTCATGCCTATAGTAGGCTGTGTGATTGAAATAGGTTGTCCTTGACCAGCTATACTAGTCGAAACATTAAATGAAATTTCTTTCATACTGTCGTCACCTGCCTGAGTACTATACATTTTAGGTTTTGCTGCAAGCGTATTTCCATCCGGAGTGCTGACATCTCCATCGTCTCCATAAGATGGGACTGTAACAGTTGCCACTGAAGTATGGGTATGAGGCGGAAGCTGTGTACTATTTAGTGAAACAGCATTTACTCCGCCAATTTCACCAAGAAAGTAGTCTGATAAACCAGGTCCCTGACCAACACCAACAGCAACACGCCCTCCTAAGTTTGGCAGCTGAAATGTGCTGGAACCGTTACCTCCGTAAGTAGTGCCAATAAGAGAGAATAAAGCCGTATTCGATTGTATTGCGACGATTTGTCCCATACAAAAAGCCCAATTTCTGGGTGCAAAATTGGCAGCGAAGTGGCGGATTTCTCCAACGTATCCTTCCATAATTTTTAGATTTAATAGGTTAATGTTAGTTATTTGAATTACAGTTTTTTGCTAGATTTGGTTACAATCAGTAAGTAATCTGACAGATTTTGTTTCTGTACTAATTTACTGAATATAAACGTTTTAAGGAATAGGTGTTTTTACGTGTTTTTGTTTAAGTAAGAAATAACCCTTTTATTTGATTTCAAGTAGAGTATATTACCTATGGGTTTTTAAATAAAACAGTAAATTATCAGAAACCTTAATTGAAGTCTAAAATTAAACGGCTTATGGCTTAATGGGGAAAAATATGTCATGAAAAAGGGATTTCATGTCATGAAATCCCTTTTTTGATGTAGATGATAAATGGAGTGTGGGTATTTAATATGAAAGAAAATCTGTTTAGGTGTTCAGATTTTTTATTTTATTTTTTTGCCGTATTTTCTTTTCTAAAAAGAGCAAAGTCATTTAAACTGTAATTTGGGCAGGCTCCTTTTTGGGATGTAATAAAAGCTCCTAAAGCTGTGGCCTGATTCATGATTTCTATTGGATTTTCGTCCAAAATTCTTTTCGATAAAAAACCTGCTAAAAATGCATCACCACTTCCTACCGTATCCTGAATAGTTACAGGAACAGCCGGTACATCATATTTTTGATATTCGTTATAATACAAAGCACCTTTACTTCCTTTGCTTACTAATACTTCTTTGATATTAAATTTATCTTGTATAAAACGTACAGCATCATCTTCGTCTACATAACTCTTGTTTAGAAAATCCAGAACAAGATGCAGCTCAGCCTTATTCATTTTTACCACATCTGATTTTTCAAGCAGGTCATTTATTATCGGAACAGAGTAGTGGGGCGGACGGATATTAATATCAAAAACTTTAAACTGGGCAATTTCCAGCAATTCAAAAAGTGTATTTCTCGACGTTTCGCTTCTGGTAATAAGACTTCCAAAAACAAAAGCCGCCGCATTCGATATTTTTTCGATATAATCATTTCTAAATTCAATAAAATCCCAGGCAACTGGTTTTATAATATCATAATGCGCTTCGTTATGTTCGTCGATATGCGCAATTACAGTTCCGGTTGGATAAAGAGGATCAATCTGGCTGTCCTGCGTAGAAATGTTCCAATCTGTTAATTGTGTTATAAGATCGATTCCCAGTTTATCGTTTCCTACACGGCTTATCATGTGCGAATCAATTCCCATTCGCATTAAATTATAAGCTACATTAAACGGAGCGCCGCCTGCTCGTGCACCTTCTGGGAATATATCCCAAAGTACTTCTCCATAACAATAAACTGATTTTGTATTTTTTTCTTGTGTCATATTTCTAAATTAAATGTTTAAGCATTTACTTATTTAGAAAATTAAGCAAAAAATGAGTCAAACCACTTTACTTAAGAAGTTTTTTTTATGAAGAATGATCGTCGATTATATTTTTAACACTTCGAATAAAGGTTTCAGTGTTTATCATTTCATTTTTAATGTAAATGTCGTAATCTGTCAATTTAAATTGTTCCAGCATATCTTTTTTCAAATATTTAATCATTGATTCAATACTTCGGGTATCGTTTTCGCTTTGTCTTTTTAGTTCGCGTTGTTTACTTTCGAGGTATGCTAAGGTTTTTTTTAATCTTTGAATGCTTAATTTATCCACGCTGAATCTTTTAAAATTATATAACTTCTGCTACATACGTTTAAAATGACATTTCAGTTTGTCATCTTTTTCAAAAAAAATAAAATATTTAATCAAATATAATTAACTATTTGTATAAGTGACTGAAAAAGTTAAGGTTATACAAATAATAAGTTATAGTTATTTTTTAGTCTTTTTTCTTCCAAGCCAAATCAGTAAGCCGGTTACAGGCAGGGTAACGGCAAAAAGACAAACGATAAATGCCAGTATTTTGGTTGGATATCCATAAATACTTCCGGTATGAATAGGATAGATTAAGCGTCGCACTTTTTCACCAGTAGTGAAAGATTCATAAGGCTTAACCTTTAAAATTTCTCCTGTGTATTTATCAAAGTAAGCCATACTCGAAATATTCGGAATCGATTTTTCAGTATTCAATTTGATTACCATAATACTGTTTATAGTATCCGATGGCATTCTAATTTGCGTATCGCCTTTGTATTTGTATATACTGTCTGTTTTTGAAAGTATGTTTTGATAAAAATAAGTCTTGTCCAGATTTGGGTCTGTTTTTGTTGGATTTTCAACTTTAGCCGAAGGTTTTTTTGTGGTTCCGTCTGCCAGTAAAAAAATACCAGTTTCCACCCATTTAAAAGACCAGGTTAATCCCGTTAAGGAAATTATTAAAAGAATTAGAAAAGTGTAAAACCCAAAAGTAGAATGAAAATCCCAGTTGACTCTCTTAAACGAAGCGCTCCATTTTACAGTTAATCGCTGTTTTAGGTTCTTCATTTTTTTCGGCCACCACAAAACAAGTCCGGAAAGCAGCATAAAGATAAAAATAAGACAGCTGCAGCCGGTAATAAACTGCCCCACATCGCCCATAATAAGACGACGATGTAAATCTAAAACTACTGAAAAAAATCTTTTATTCGCGGCCACTTTCCCTAATACTTTTCCCGTATAAGGATCAACAGAAAAAATCTGATTTTTTTTATCTGTATCAGCTGCGGTAATAATAACCGTTCTTTCAGGATCGTCAAAACTGTGGATGCGGTTGATTTTTTTTATCGAATATTTTTGCTGAATGTCTTTTATATAAATATCTGCCGTCATTTTTTTTGTTCCGATGTTCGAAACTTTATAAAACTCAGGATTTACAAAAGAATCGATTTCATCTTCAAAAACCAAAAGGCTTCCGGTTAATGCCACAATAAAAACAATAAGCCCGGACGCAAGTCCGAGCCAAAGGTGCAATAAGCCAATATTTTTTTTAAATGTTTTATTCATATAAATAAGTAATTCAAAATGTTTTTCAAATATAAATAAAGCATGTATTAAAAGGAATATCCTAATGTTAACAGCCAGTTTGAAGGCGCGCCGGGAAACAAACGGATGTAATCGTAACCTCCAACCCAGTAAGTTTTGTTGGTTATGTTGTTGGCGTTCAGCTGAATTTTAAATTTATTGATGTTGTAATATAATGCGGCATTAAATAGTGTATAACCCGGAATGGTTTGCGTTACTGTCTGACTTAAATTACGAGTCGTAACAAAATTAGTTCCAAAAGCAAGTCCAAAATCTTTCAAAGCACCGTCTGTAAAGTTATAGCGTGTCCACACATTTCCTTGCTGTTTTGGTGTATTAGGTTTTTGTCGGTCTATTTCAGATGCTATTGGACTGTCTGTAATGGCAGCTTCGTTGTATGAATAAGCGGCAGAAATACTCCAGTTGCGAGTAATGCTTCCGTTTACATCAATTTCAATCCCTTTAGATTCTTCTTCTCCAATTGCTCTCATTAAATCCGGGTTTGTTGGATCGTTGGCCGGATATAAAGTGTTTTTCTGCTGAATTTTAAATAAAGCTACAGTCACAAAAAGTTTTTCTTTGAACCAGGAAGATTTTCCTCCAAACTCAATCATATTACTTTCTAAAGGATCAAATGGTCCTCCCGCATTTGGATTTGATAATGATGATGCCGTTTGCGGATTGTATCCTTTTACGTAAGTTCCGTATAAATTAATGTTTGGATTAAGAGTATAAGTAAGTCCGAAACGAGGCAGGAAGGAATGTTGTTTTACTTTCTTTTCGTTCCCTTTTTTGTAGTTTTCCTTATCAGTATACTCGTCATAACGAACTCCGATTAAAGCCTGAAAAGCACCAAACTTAATATGATCCTGAACATACACTCCGTATAATGAATAATAAGTTGGATCAAAAGGACGCGCAACATAGAAATATTTGCTCATATCTTTTAATTGCTGTGATGCCGATGGATTCGTTAGGTCAAAATGCGCTACGTTTGGAACCGGATTTCCTTTTGAATCTAACAAATAAAGATTCTTTTTGGCCGGATCATACGTGGCAATTGAACCATTATTTGCCGCATTTCTATATCCGGTTGCCTGCAATTGCGAGCCTCCGGAAGGAACCTGCTCTTGTGCATAATCATAACCGGCAATTAAATTATGGTCTAAAGCTCCGGTTTTTGCCTGATATTTAAAGAAAGCAGAAAGATTGTCAATATAACGTTTACGTTTACGCTCAAAAACCTGCATTTCAATTGCTGTTGGAATGGTAGATCCATCACCGGCAGAAGCATATTTATTGGCTCCGCGATGCTCCAAAAGATCCTCAGTATAACCTGTGCGGATATAGGAAGCCGAAAATGACAGACGATCTGTAAACTGGTGATTTAATGAAGTGGTAACAATGTATGTTTCTTCATTTAAATAATCATTAGTAGAATTTAATGAATTAGAAATTTTGGTCGAGAATAAGTTATTCTCATAAGTTGATTGTCCGCGGTCTAAGATGCTTTTTGAACCCGTATAAATCAAGTCAAAATTTACACTTGTTTTATCATTTGGAAGAAAAGACAGGGAAGGAGCAATAACAATATTTTTGTCGAATTGTAAATCTCTAAAAGAATTAGCATTTTCATACCCTAAATTCAAACGGTATAAAAGCGATTTATCTTCGGTTAACGGACCTGTAAAGTCAGCTAAAGCTCTTAAAGTATTAAAACTTCCTGTCGAGAAACTTACGCTGTTTGCAGCCTGATCCAGAGGCTTTTTGGTAACTCGGTTTAAAACTCCTCCCGGTGACGCATTACCAAACAAAGCAGATGACGGTCCTTTTAAAACTTCAACGCGTTCTAAATAATTGGCAAGAGGCTGTTTCCAGAATCCGGTAGAAGTTCTCATTCCGTTTAACAATTGTGTATTACTTCCTCCGTTAATTCTAAAACCACGAATAGAAATATCATCATAAAAAGTAAACTGGCTCACACCACTGAAGTTTTTTACGACTTCGCCTACGCGAATAGAACCCTGGTCTGCAATTAATTCTTTTGTAGCATACGAAACGGCCTGAGGAAGATCTTTTAAAGCAATTTCGGTTTTGGCTCCAATAAAAGATTTTGTGTTTTTGTATGATTTCTCTTTTCTCCCCGTAATTTCTACAGTCTGGAGCGTATTGATATTTTCCTGTAAAACGATAGAAAGTTCCAGATTCTCATTTTCATGCAGTTCAACGGTTTTTTCCTGAACAGAAAATCCCATTGCTGAAAAATAAAGGGTATAATTTCCCGGTGTCAGGTTATTGAATTCAAAGTTTCCTTTGTCATCAGAAGTGCTGTTTTTTTTGAGGCTTTTAATAGATACAGAAGCATAAGATACAGCTTCGTTATTTTCGGAAACGATCTTTCCGGTAATTTTAGCATTTTGCGCCTGGCTAAGGTTAAAAAAGCCCAGCAGCAAAAATAAGTACGTGAATTTCATGGCGGTTATTTAGATTTTAGGCTGCAAATCTATGCTTATTTAGATTAATTACAAATAATTTAAAATGAAATAATCAGAATATTTTATAATTAATTTAAGAAAACGTTTTAGACTGACAATAAATAGGATAAGCCTCTTACAAAAATGGCAAGAGGCTTAAAAATCAGTTTATTTTTTTATTGAAATAATAGTTTGTGATATAACAGAAGTTATCACAAATACTAATCCGATATAAAAGAAAAAAGTAACTTCCTTACTTTCATTAAAAAACAAGAAAGCCATTATAATAGCATAAACAGGTTCGAGATTAAAAGTAAGATTAACCGTAAATGCGGAGATCTTTTTTAGCGATTCGGCGAATAAAACATACAATCCAACAGTACAGAATAAAGCCAGAATGATGAGATGGAAAATATCTTTCAGACCTGGAAAAATACTTTCGACTGGAAAAAAGTAAAGGTACAGCGGTAAAAGAATTCCCAGCCCCAGTGTACCGCCGGCCATTTGATAGTAATTAATGAGTCTGCTGTCATAAACGGTCACTAACTTTTCATTATAAATAGTGTAAAGCGCTGCAAAAGCCGATGAAATTACGCCCAGAATAATCCCTAATTGATACGAAGAATCAAAATGGAAAATAAGTGCAATTCCGGCCAAAGTCAGCATGCTTAGCAGTAATTCGGTTGAATTGAATTTCTGCTTGTTTATTATTGGCGAAAATAGTGCCGTAAACAAACTGGTTAAGCAATAGCAGACAACTCCCACAGAAATATTAGAATATTTTATACTGGCGTAAAAGAATATCCAGTGTATCGTAATCAAAAGGCCGATTTTAGCAATACTGCATTTTTCTTTGAGCGAAATGGCTTTCGAAATTTTGAATAATTTCAGAATTACAAATAAAATTATAGAGGAAAATAAAACTCGGTACCAAACTAAAAGTCCTTCGTTTAACGAAATAAGTTTACCAAAAACGCCAGTAAAGCCGGCAAGTATTACAGCAATGTGTAATAGTATATAAGATTTTTTCATAAGATTGTCTAAGCGTCTAAAAAGACGGGATTATAAATTAATTTAGAATTGACTTATAAGCATAAGAAGAAATACCGAGATACAAATCGGTATAAAGCACAGCATAAAGTCTAATGATTAATTTATAATACTGGAGGAGGAAGACAACCTTTTTGGCACATAGTTTTTGGAATTTGTGTAAAAGTAAGGAAATTTTTTTTGTTTCAGGTTTGAAGTTTTTTAAGTTTCAGGTTTCAGGTTGTGCTGGCGTTAATCTTACTGCAAAGATTTCCACAAAGCTGAGCAACATGAAACCTGAAACCTGAAGCCTCAAACCTTAAGCCTTTTAATATGATTTCTATGTGAAATTCCCCATTTAATCATTTCAGATATAATAGGTCCGAAAGACTGACAGTAAGATGTAGATTCGTATAGAATTGGTACTTTGGCATCTCGGTCTTCAGTTCTTTTTACAAGATTATTCAGTTCCATGTCTTTTAGTTCCTTCGACAGCATGCGTGCGGTAATCCCCGGAATACTTTCTTTAATTTCCTTAAACCTATTGTTGCCATTACAAATAGAATTGATGATAGGAAGTTTCCATTTTCCTCCCAAAACATATAAAGTATCCTGAAGCGCCTGAAATTCTTCTTTTTGATTTCTTTCCATATATTTTTTAAACTGTATAAGTTAAATTTTCTGCTATACAAGTTATATAAGCTAATTTAAGTTTTTATCTCTAATTGATAAGTTCATAAAGCTTAATGAAATTTCAATTTCTGTGTGAGTTAGGGTTATCTTTTTATCCGCTTAATCTGTGGCAAAAAAAGGATAATGTCTTTGTCGCATAAGACTACAAAAGTATAAAAGAAATCATAAAATTGAATAAATATTTTTATTTATGTATTTAACTACGTAGTTTTGCATTGTAAAAATTTTTAAAATATGAAACCTGTAATTAAACCTATCGAAAATCAATATTCAGATGCCATTGTTGACTTAATATTAAGCATTCAGCAAAAGGAATTCAATGTGCCCATTACGATAGAAGATCAACCCGACCTGCTTAATATTAGTAATTTTTACTATGCTGGAGGCGGCGGCTTTTGGGGTGCTTTTATAAATGATGAATTAGTTGGAACAATTGCCTTAATAAAATTTGCAGATAATGCCGCAGCCATCAGAAAGATGTTTGTAAAAAAGGAATTTCGTGGTAAAGAGTTCTCGATTGCCCAGAAATTATTAGATACTTTAATTGAATATTGTAAAGAAAATAAAATCGATGATTTATATTTGGGAACGATTTCAATATTAGAAGCCGCATTGCGTTTTTATGAAAAGAATCATTTTGTAGAAATTCAAAAAGAAGAGCTTCCAAATGCTTTTCCCTGGATGGCGCCAGATCATGTGTTCCGTCATTTAAATTTAAAGAAATAAAGATGAATATTATAGACGAATCAGGTATTTTGGCCCTTTCTACGCGATTGCAGCGATTGAGTGAGCAGTTACGTAAAGATGGCGCTTTGTTTTATAAATCATACGGGATTGATTTTGAACCCAAATGGTTTCCGGTTATTTATACATTATATCATAAAGAGGTTTTAAGCGTAGTTGAAATTGCCAATGAAATTGGCTATACACACCCGTCTACGATAAGTCTTTTAAAAGAACTGGAAAAACAAAAACTGATTCGTTCTAAAAAAGATAAAATAGACGAACGAAAACGCCTTATTCAGCTTACCGCAAAAGGACAAGAATTAATCGAACAAATGAAACCCGTTTGGGATGTAATGCAGAAAGTCCTTAGCGATATTGCCGACAATCAGAACAATCTTCTTCAGGCAATCAACGAAGCCGAAAATAAAATAATGCATCAGAGTTTTATACAAAGAGCATTGCAGCTAAAGAGTGAGGCTGAGAAATAAATATTTCAAATAAAATTGCAATTGAAAAAAATACCCATATACAATCAAAGTCCGGAAGCTGTTGGCGGTATTTTTGCGGCGTATCATTCTGCTGATGATTTTGCCAATTTTGATAAGAGATTAGAGGTGCACCGCGATGATTTTTTTATCTTTTTTGTACTTACAAAAGGGCAGGCCGCAATTCAATGTGATATGGTCGATATTCAAATAAATGCAATTAATGTATTGATGATAAAACCTCTTCAGGTTCATCACGGACAAGATGGTTCACCAGATGCGGCCGGATATTATATTGGCATCGCGCCCTTTCTTATTCCTAATAATTGTATTGAGATTTTTCAGAATTTAGAAATTTCAGAACAGCTCAATGTGATTGATTCGGAATATAAGGAAGAACTTTTAGATACTATATTTTTATTACATCGTTCTTTTAAAGGTTCCAATCCAAATAAAGGACAGATTATTAATGGTCTTTTTAATGCCTTGATTTACAATTTGGCCAGTATTTATTCAGGATCAAAAAATCAGACGAAAGAAATAAAAAATCAATCCGGATTAATTTATGCCAATTTCAAAAAACTGATTTCAGATCGTACGTTTTTAGAAAGCCCGTCTTATTTTGCAAAGAAACTAAATATCACAACTTCTCATTTAAATGACTGCGTCAATGCTTCTTCAGGTAAATCAGTTACGTATTGGCTTCAAAATGCTATGATTACTGAGGCGCAGCGATTACTTTATTATACGGAAAACGAAGTAAAAGAAATTGCTTTTACACTCGGTTTTCAGGATCACACGTACTTTTCGCGTTTGTTTAAAAAAATCACCAAAGAAACGCCATTAGAGTTTCGCAGGAAATTCCGCGAATAGTCCAATCATTGCCATTTATCATTCAATATCTTTTTCGGGTTTTATTTTCAATTTTGAATTGAATTTTAAAACCCGAAAATTATGAGTTCAATGCCCAAAATTATTGGTGATTTTATGGAAATGACGTTTACCAATAAAATTTGCAAAGTAAATGTTACGTCTGTTGAAACGCCAAGTCCCAATATAAAAATTATTCATTTTAAAGGCGTTTTTCCGCATGTTAAATTCAAACTCGGACAAGCAATTGTAATCCGGATTGACGATACCAATTATCGCAATTATACTCCAAGTAAATGGAACAGCGAAACCGGAACTTTCGAAGTTATTTTTCACATTCACCATAACGGACCAGGAAGTAAATTTGTTGATAATTTAAAACCAAACGATCAAATTACAGTAGGTTTGCCAAGAGGTTTTAAGATCTTTAATAAAGAAGCAAAATATCATTTCTTTTTTGGAGACGAAACCTGCATCAGCGTTTTTAAAAGCATGAAAGACGAAATTAACCGAACAGAAAAAAACTATTTAGGGATTTTGGAATTAGACGAAGACTCGATTTGTGTTCCCGAAAAATTGGGGCTTGTTGTTGATGTTGTTCCAAAATCAATAAGCAAAGCAGAACAGGCCATAAAAGCGCTTCATAACTTAGATACAGAAATTTGGGATTTATGGAAAAACGGTTTTTTCTATTTAATGGGAAATGCAAAGTCTATTCAGGCGTTTCGAAAAGCGTTGAGAGAAAAAGGAATTTCAAACAAAAACATCCATACACAGCCTTATTGGGCAGAAGGAAAAGCAGGACTTTGATTTTTCCATCAGAAACTGCTTCAAATAAAATGAAAAAGCGATCTATTTAGGACCGCTTTTTTTTTGGTTTAAAGATTTAATTTGAAAAGATAATTTAGGAATGATAAACTCAACATGCTCCAAAAACTACTCCATTTGAATTTACTCCATTCCCAAACCTCATTTTATATATGTACGATAAAAGCTATAATTGGGTTTTAAAACTATTGTTAAAGTTTTACAAAAGTTTCTCCCTCAATAACTTTGTCAAGTTTTGAACTTTTACAAAGTTTGTCTGCGATTCAGATTTCAACTTTCCGTTTTTAATTTCGACAGCAACTTTCATAAAGTTTATCTGCAATTCTTATTACCTTAGCATCTCAGTATTTTAGAAACTACACCAATGACCATTCAGCAGTTAAAATATATAGTCGCTTTAGACGAAGAACGTCATTTTGCA
Organism: Flavobacterium johnsoniae; assembly: GCF_001879205.1. Classification (GTDB taxonomy): domain Bacteria; phylum Bacteroidota; class Bacteroidia; order Flavobacteriales; family Flavobacteriaceae; genus Flavobacterium; species Flavobacterium johnsoniae_A. The sequence goes on along the minus strand of NZ_MLFK01000010.1, from coordinate 100,772 downwards.
AGAGCAGCCGAAGTTTGTATGGTAACGCAGCCCGGACTTACAATTCAGTTAAAAAATCTGGAAGAAGAAATCGGAATCAAGATTTTTGATCGAAATAAAGTACCCTTAACACCTACAACTCTTGGAACTGAAATTATAAACAAAGCCAGGAAAATTCTCCGCGAAGCTGATGAAATCCGTGATTTTGTGGTGAACGAGAAAAATCTATTAGAAGGAGAGTTAAAACTCGGAATCATTTCAACGTTATCGCCCTATCTTATTCCGTTGTTCATTAAAGCAATGAAAGAAGCTGCTCCAAAAGTAAAATTTATTATCCGGGAATCTAATACCGGACAATTGATGAAAGATTTAGAAACCGGTGCGCTCGATGTGGTAATTATGGCAACACCAACCGGAAATCCCAATTTAATTGAACATCCTATTTTTAAAGAACCATTTGTTGCGTATTTGAATGAATTGCATCCTATGGCAAATGAAGAGTTTTATGAACTCCAGCCAACGGATAAAACCGAATTGTTGCTGCTTCATCATGAATTCTGCTATAATGCCCAGCTTTTAGATATCTGCGGACTCAAAACTTCAGATAAAATCAAAGAGCAGTTTACGTATGATATCAGCTCTATCGAAACTCTGAAAAATCTGGTTCGCGCACAATTAGGATTTGCTATTATTCCGCAGCTTTCTATTTTAAACGAAACACAATCCCCACTTTTTAAACCTTTTAAAGAACCCATTCCGGTAAGGGAAATCAGTTTAGTAGTTTCCGATTCTTTTTCGAAGAAGTTATTACTCGAAAAAATGAACGAAGCTATATGGAACTGCCTTCCGGATTCGCTTAAAAAAGATTTTGCCTATCGAAAAATACGCTGGAACGATTCGCCGTATTTTGTGAAAGCGGTAAGTAAGTTTTCTTAAAACTATTTAAATTCCAAATTCCAAGTCTTAGAAAGTTTGGAATTTGGAATTTCTTTTTTGAAATTTATTTTTTAGAAGCTTCAATAATTACATTAGCGACTTTTGCCGGCTGTGAAATAAAAACCACGTGGCTTCCTTTTATTTCTGTAATTTTGCTATTAGAACGTTTGTACATAGCATGTTGAATGCTTGGAACGATACTTTTGTCTTCTGTTGCTATGATTCCGTAAGATGGTTTAGTTCTCCAGGCTGCTTTTGTAATTGGTGTTCCAAAACCATTTGCATAAAAAGCACCTTGCGAAGCAAACATAAAATCAGCATCTTCTTTACTTAAATCGCCTGCAAAACCAGCATGAAATTTTGCTTTATCATAATAAGCAATTCCTTTATCATCTGGAGGCAATACACCATTTTCAGGAGCTGGAGGGGCAGTTTGCAACCATTGAATAGAATTTTCGCCACTATCAGGCTGTAAAGCTGCTACATAAACCAAAGCGGCAACTTTTGGATGGTTTCCGGCTTCTGTAATAACTGTTCCGCCCCAAGAATGTCCCACTAAAATTGCAGGGCCGTCTTGTTTGTCTAAAGCTAAATTAGTTGCTTTAACATCATCTTCTAAAGAACTTAACGGATTTTGAACGATTGTTACATTATACCCTTTTTTGGTTAAAATTTGGTACAAACCTTTCCAGCCAGATCCGTCTGCAAAAGCACCGTGAACCAAGACTACGTTTTTAATTTGAGAGGCAGTTTGTGCGTTTACATTTGCTGATGTAAACGCTAAGCTTAAAATTAATACTGCGAATGTTAAAAAACTTTTGAATATTGTTTTCATTTTATTTTAGATTTTAGTCCCGATCCCGAAACCTCGGGACGGGATTGATTATAGATTTTAATTGTTGTGTTGTTATATTTAGAAATTAATTTAACGTTGCCGCTAAAGTGATTTCAGTATTAAGAAGTTTAGAAATCGGACAGATTTCTTTCGCTTTTTGTGCTGCTTTCTGGAAATCTTCTTCAGAGATCCCAGAAACTTTTCCGGTCAATTCTAATTGAATTAAAGTAATCGTTCCGTCTTCAAAAGTTACTTTTGCTGTTGTGTTTAAGTCTTCCGGCACAAATCCTGCTTCTGATAATAAAAAACTTAACTGCATGGTAAAACAGCCTGAATGTGCCGCAGCAATTAATTCTTCCGGGTTGGTTCCAACACCTTCGTCAAAACGAGTTTTAAAAGACAATTGTGCATTATCCAATGTTGTGCTTTGTGTACTAATGGTTCCTTTTCCTTCCATTCCTGTACCTTTCCAGTTTGCATTTGCTCTTCTTGTAAATTTCATGATTTCTATTTTTTAAAGTTGTTATTTATTTTTTCAAATCAATTGTTTGATTTTGATGAGACAAATTTATGGCGGTAGTTATTATTAATCAAATTAATAATTTTTAGTAGTTATAAAATTATTTTATAATTATAATAAATCAGGGCTGTGGGGTTCTGTTTTGTTTTTAAAAAATTATTCTTAATCAATTCACTTCTATTTTATACGCTTTATAAATCAAAAAAATAACTGCGTTCAATTGTTTCAAATAAATTTTTGGTTTCAAGTTAGAAAATGAAACCAATTAAAAGTCTCATAAATAGGTTTGTACTTTTCCTAAATATACTTTTATACATCACAATTTTTTTGGGTATAGATAAAAACCAATTTTTCAATAAATAGTAATCAAATTTTTAATTTATGAAAAAAGCTTTTCTAATAATTGTAGTTTGTGTTAGTTCAATTTTTTTCTCCTGCAAGAAAGACAAAGATTCTAATCAATCAAGTACAGAAGCCGCGCAATCAACTGCTTCTGACTCTACCTCACTGACCGATAACGGCTGGCCTCGCGAAATAGATACTAATGGTACAAAACTGGTTTATTATCAGCCCCAGGTTGATGATTGGAAAGATTATAAGGAAATTACAGCCCGACTGGCTTTTTCTTTAACTCCAAAAGATGGAAAACAAGTTTTGGGCGTAGCTTCTTTAAAAGCCGAAACATTAGTAGACAAGGATAATCGAAGTGTTTTTTTTAAGAATGTTCAGGTATCCGATGTACGTTTTCCTGCTCTTGATAAAAAGAAGATTCCGGAAATGGAAAAATTGTTTAAAGAAACACTGCCTAAAGGCGGAGATCCTATTTCTGTAGATCGCATTCTGGCTGATTTGAATCAAACCAAGGGCCCGGCGAAAGGAATTACTGCTAAAAATGATCCTCCTACTATTTTTTACAGCACCAATCCGGCTGTTTTGCTTATTGTGCAGGGAGAACCTGTTTTGGTCCCTATAGACAAAACAGATATACAATATGTAGTCAATACTAATTGGGATTTGTTTTTTGATAAAACAGCAAAAGATTATTATTTGCTGGCCGATAATGTCTGGCTTACTTCAAAAACATTAGACGGAAAATGGACCAGAACAACCAAATTGGCTTCTGGTTTAAATAATCTGCCTTCAGGACAGAATTTTGATGATGTTAAGAAGATGATTCCGCCTCCATCCGGTGGTACTGTTCCACAGGTTTTCTACAGCAGTAAACCGGCTGAATTAATAGCAGTAAATGGAAATCCTAAATTTGTTAAAATTGACGGAACCAAATTATTATACATCGACAATACCGAAAATGATATTTTTGCGAATGAAGCCGATGGACAGTATTATGTATTATTATCCGGAAGATGGTTTAAATCGAAAGAATTAACAGGACCATGGTCGTATGCAGGAAATAATCTTCCTGCCGATTTTGCTAAAATCCCGAAAGATTCTCCAAGAGGAAATGTTTTAACCTCTGTACCCGGAACTCAGGAAGCGCAAGATGCTGTAATGCTGTCTCAGGTTCCTACAACAGCCATAATAAAGAAATCTGATGCCGAAGCAAAAGTAAAAGTTACTTATGATGGAACGCCGCAATTTAAACCTATTGAAGGCACAAAAATGCAGTATGCAAGCAATACTCAGGAGAAAATCATAAAAGTAGGTGATTTGTATTATTTGTGTTTTCAGGCCGTTTGGTTCATGTCGACAAGCCCTAACGGACCTTGGAAAACCTGCGATTCTGTTCCGAAAGAAATTTATACCATTCCGCCAAGCTCTCCAGTTTATAATGTAACGTATGTTACCCAAACTACAACCGATACAACGGTAGAAAGCAGCACAACAGCGGGATATTTTGGAGCCTTTATTGTGGGGGCTACATTGGGTGCTATATTAACTTATGGCACAGGATGGTATTACCCGCCTTATGTTTATTACGGCGGTTTATATCCAATTTACCGTCCGTGGCCTTATGCTTATGGAGGCGGAGCGGTTTACAATCCGTGGACAGGAGGCTGGGCAGCAGGAAGAAATGTTTACGGTCCTTATGGGGCAGCAGGAACATCGGCTTGGTATAATCCGGCAACAGGAAGATACGGACGTTCTGCAAGTATGCAAGGCTGGTACGGAGGTCGTACAGCAGCTAGTTCGTACAATCCGTGGACAGGAAATTATGCCAGAACCAACCAAGGTCATAATGCGTATGCACAATGGGGGCATTCGGCTGCTACAAACGGCCGTCAATGGGTTCAGACCGGACATGTGACTACGAGACGCGGAACGGCAATTGGGTACGAAACTTCTGGTGGAAATAAAGGTGTAATTACACATCATAGGGGAGGCGGCACCACGATTCACACCAACAATAATTTATATGCCGGACACGACGGACATGTTTACAAAAGGGATGCTAACGGAAACTGGAGCCATTATAACAACGGAAACGGAGGCTGGACACAAGCGGGTAAACTAGGCTCGACAAAAGGTTCCGGAACTGCGATACAGCGCAACAGACCTAATCAGGGATTGGGAGCAAATGGAGAAGGGGAAAGGATTCAGCGTGATAATCTGCCTAAAGCTAATCAAAATCTGGGAGGTGAAACCCGTAATTTAGGAGGAGAAAACCGAATAGGAGAGGGAATCCAGCGTGATAATTTCCCTAGAGCCAATCAAACTCTCGGACAGCCGGATAAACCACTTGGACAAGCCGGGCATCCTGATATTACCAACGATTTAGATCGCTCGGCATTCTCCAGAGATCGTGGCGAAATGCAAACCCGAAATTTCCAAAACTTCCAAAGAGACGGAGGCCGTTTAGGCGGCTTTAGAGGCGGCGGTGGTTTTAGAGGAAGAAGATAAATACGATTTGGTTAATTATTTATTCAAAAATCAGGGACGGGTATGGTGAATGCTTGATCCCTGATTTTTTTAAGATAAATTTTTATTTGTTTCCGTTTGTAGCAGTGTCAATATATTTGTTGCAATTTCTTTAGCTCCTTCACAATTACTAAAATGAATTTCATTTTGAAACTTTGGCCAGTAATTAAACTTTTTTCTAACTAAATAAACTAGTTCACCTTCTATTGCTTCAATAAAACTTCTTTGATCATCATATTTATCATCAAATATCGCGACAGAAACTGATAAATTTCGATAAGTATTATCTAGCTTATTAAGCCATTTATAGCCTTTATATCCTCCTCTTGCTTTACCATTTTGTGTAAAATAATTGAAAGATGCGATCCCTCTTTGAAATCTAGTTTTAATAGAAGTATTTGCTTCGCCTACATAAAGAACTTCATTTCGATAATGAATTATATAAAGCTTTCTTCTTTCTTTTAATAATGCATTTCCATTTTTGGGAGATAATTGAATTCTACAACTATTATTATCATTATCTAAAAGGCTTAAATCATATTTTTCAAAAATATACTCCATATCTAATCTTTTTTAATTAATTGTAATGATGAGCAGAATTGAATTACTCCAAGTACGGTAAACCGTAATTTACAAAAAAAAATACCAGCAAGATATAAATAATCCAATCCCTAACAACCAGTATTTATAAGGATTTTCCAAACAGAATAAAAAACAAAACCCTCAATCATAAAAATGATTATGAGTTTTAATTTCAAAAGCGAAACTAATCTCACTCTCAAAAAAAAGCAAGATCAAATTCTAAATAGAAATAATCTTGCCTTTAATATGTAATTATTGAAAAGTCTACGCTTCGATAATACTCAAAATTGTCTTCGGGATTTCGGCGAAAGCCTCAAAAGAATAAGGTTTAATAAGATAAGCTTTTACGCCCAGTATGTCGCATTTTTCTTTGTAAGATGGATTTATGCTGGTAGAATAAACAAAGCACGGAATGTCCTTTAAGTCTGAATTGTTTAGAATCTGCTGTAAGGCCTCGATACCGTCAACTATGGGCATGTTAATATCTGTCAGGATCACGTCAGGGTTTTCGTTTGACGCGTCTTTTAGGTAATTGAGAAGTTCTTCACCATTGGCTACAAGACTTACTTTTCCAAAATTTGGGTTTTGATTGAAGGTTTCGCAGATAACGTCAGCGTCATCATTGTCATCTTCAGCGATTATGATATGTAAGTTATATTTTTCTGGCATTTTATAAGATTGGGAAGTAAAGATTAAATATTGTGCCTTCGTTCAGCGTACTTTCAACGGTTATGTTTCCGGAGTGATTTTCCATAATCTTTTTACAAATGGCAAGGCCGATACCGTTTCCTGAATATTCGTTTCTGGCATGCAGGCGCTGAAAAATGGTAAAGATTTTAAGAAGATGACTCGACTCCATTCCAATTCCGTTGTCTTTAATCTGAATCTTTACAAATTTAGCGTTTTGATTTGGCATTTCGGCATTTAAATTTTCGGCCTGATAAATTTCTATAAACGGTGCAGCGGCTTCTTTACTGTATTTGATGGCGTTGGTGATGAGGTTGCCAAAAAGCTGGCGGATTTGTACTTTGGAAGCTTTTATTAAAGGAAGTTTTCCAATTTGAATTTGGGCTTTTTTATCGGTAATAATAATTTCGAGATCTTCGATGACTTCGGCTATTATGGCGGCGAGGTTAATTTCGGTTCGTTCTTCCTGTGCGGTGTGCGACGAATATTGTACTAAATCATCAACAAGTGAATTCAAACGCAATGCCGAGGATTTTAAAACATTCATAGATTTGGCATCACCTTCAGACAAGTAACTTCCGTCGATGCGGTCGTTATGCATTACAATTTTCCGAAGCGGTTCTTTTAAATCGTGCGAGATTACGTGAATAAATTCTTCGAGATTGGTATTGATCCGGTTTAGCTCCCTGATTTTTTCTTCTAACTCCAGCTGATGCTGAATCAGGGCTTCTTCGTGTTTTTTCTTTTCGGTTAAATCGGTAACAACAATTCCAATAGCTTCTACGGCAGGTTCTAGATCAGTTAGAGCGATGTAAGCCGGAAAAGTTTTTTTGTCATCATCAGATTTAAAAAGAATTTCGTGCGTAGCGATTCCGTATCGAAGTGCCTGAATAAGCTGGACAAACTGGGTGGGATTATCAAAATATTCATTTAAATACGTTCCGATAATCTGCTCGGTAGGAATACCAACAAGCTCGGAAAAATAATCATTGCAATACAATATAAGCCCCTTACGCGAAATACTAAGCGCACCCTGGCGGAACTTTTCAATAAGAAGGCGATAGGTGTAATCGGCCGTTTCCAGAGAATAAAGCTGCGGCACTCCGTTATTGTTTAATACTAGTGCATCTACATCTCCTTCTTTTATGGCTTCAACTATACTATTGGCTTCAAAAAGCTGTTCTTTTAATGACGCTATTTCGGTCAGTAATGATTCTATATTTTTATCGGTAACCTCCAAATTCTAACTTAAATTTAATATTCTTAGTACTTTATCTTTATCTGATAAATCACCTAAAATGATTCTTTTGGGCTCGGGATTAATCTTTAACAGCGTTGGTATTGCTACAATTTGATGAATCACAGCCTGTTCTTTATCCCGGCTGATGTCTACGATTTCTAACTCGTAATTTTCTTTGAGATAAGTGTCGCATATTCTGCGTAAGTTTTCTATTGCATGTCCTGATTTAACAGACATACCTGAAACAAAAAGAATGAACTTATGTTTGGTTGTACTTGTGCCATCAGATGAATCTTCCATGTCTAAGCGTTTATAGGTTTAATATTAAGTCCTACAAGCACTCTTTCTTCATTAGAAAGGTCACCTATAATTTTTCGGATAGGCTCAGGAAATTTTCTCACCAGGGTTGGTACAGCCAAAATTTGATCGCCTTCTGCCAATTGCGGATTCTTCAGCAAATCGATAATCTCGATGCTGTATTTTCCTTTTAAATGCTCTTCGGCGTACTTTTTTATGTTCTCAAGCGCCTTGATCGATTTTGGCGTTTGGCCTGCTATATAAAGCAGTAATTGCCATTCGGCTACTTCTTTTTTCATTTCGGTTTTATTTTTTCTTAGAAGATAATTTAGCCTGTAATTCTTCTGTTGCTTTCAGGATACTCAATTCTTCTTCTGCCGATTCAAATTCGGTTTTTAATGCTTCAATATTGGCTTCGAGAACTTTGCGTTTACGGGCAATTTCCCTGTCTTTTCTGCTGATTTCGTTTTGAAGCTTAATATCAGAAATGGTTTTCTTAAACTGGTGGGTTTGTCTCGCAGCTCCGGTCAGGATTCCCTGAGGGCCTAATTCTACGTCGAGTAATTCAATTCCTTTACTGGTAATGACAAATTCCCTAACCTGATTAGAATGTCCCATTCCCCTGGCTTTGATAATAAAGATGCCCCGGTTTCTTTCTCCAACACCTTCCATATCGCGAACGGTAATCCAGGTATCGACCAGAGACGATACAGATTCCTCAGCCAAATCAGGTCTGAAATTGTCGGTTTGTTTGTTTAATGAAGTAAACAATGCCGTTATATTATTAGCCTTCAGCATATCTATGAGTCTTACCAGCATCGAACGAACTTCTTGTTCGCTTCCTACCGTAATCAGGTTACTGATTGGGTCGATAATAATAGTGGTGGGCTCAAATTCTTTGATCAATTTTCTAAGCGTAAGCAAATGGAGTTCTAAACCGTTTAATGACGGACGGGAAGAATGAATTTGCAAAATACCTTTATTGATATGTTTTTCCAGATCAATTCCAATTGATTTCATATTGCGAACCAATTGCTGCGGCGATTCTTCAAAGGCAAAATAAATGGTTTTTTCATTTTTTTCGCATTGTTCATGCGCAAAATAACAGGCAACGGTAGTTTTGGCAGTTCCTGCAGTTCCTGAAACCAATATGTTGCTGCCGCGATAAAAACCGCCGCCATGAAACATATCATTTAATCCGGGAACACCAGTAGAAATAATATCCGAAGAAACTTCATTGTCCAGTTTTAGAGATGTAATAGGAAGTACCGAAATACCTTCTTCATCAATTAAAAAAGGATATTCATTTGTTCCGTGTGTTGAGCCTCTGTATTTTACAATACGAAGTCTTCTGGTCGAAACCTGTTCGATTACGCGATGGTCCAGAACAATAACACAGTCAGATACATATTCTTCTAATCCCTGACGGGTTAGCGTTGCTTCGCCTCGTTCTCCGGTAATAATAGCCGTAACGCCTTTTGTTTTCAGCCAATGAAATAATCTTCGAAGTTCGGCCCTTAAAATTGCCTGATTATCAAGACCAGCAAATAGAGACTCTATGGTATCGAGTACCACACGTTTTGCTTTTATAGAATCAATCGCATGGCCTAAACGAATAAATAATCCGTCAAGATCATATTCACCCGCTTCTTCAATTTCTGATCGCTCTACACGAACATGGTCTACTACGAGTTTTTTATCTTTTTTAAGTTGTTCGAGGTCGAAACCAAGCGATTTTACGTTTAAAGTAAGATCATCCGAAGGTTCTTCAAAAGACATGAAAACCCCTGGTTCGCCATATTCTGTAATTCCTTTAATAAGGAATTGCATGGACAATAATGTTTTTCCGCAGCCGGCACCACCGCAGATTAAGATTGGACGCCCTTTTGGGAAACCGCCATCAGTAATCTCGTCTAGTCCGTCTACTCCCGTAGGAGTTTTTGGAAATATAAAACTATGTGATTTTGTTTTTTCTTGCACGATAATAAAATTCAGTATTACTCAAATATACATTTTCTTACAGTATTTACAATGAAAATTGATTAAGATTTAACAGCTGTTTAGTGAGTTTTTAGAAATAAATTAAGAAAAAACGGTTTTAAATATGAATAAATCGGATAATTTTAACCAAAAAAATGCAAATCGTAACGTTGATATTTAACAATAATTTTTCTGTTTTGGTTTAATTTGAATTTTCAGAATCTTAAAATGTTAATTTACGCATTCTGGTATACTCAATGATACCTTTAAAAAAGCAATATGTTTTGCAATTTAACTTTGTACCATTAATTTAAAACAAAGAAAATGGACAGTTTAAAAAATAAAATTGCAGTTATAACAGGCGGCAACAGCGGTATAGGGTATGCTGCAGCAAAACAACTAAAAGAACAGGGAGCAGAAGTTATTATCACCGGAAGAAGAAAAGAAGCAATTGAAAAAGCGGCAGTAGAGTTGGGTGTTACAGCCATAACAGCCGATCAATCGAATGTTTCCGATATCGAAAATCTGGCACAAAGGGTTAAACAAGATTTTGGAAAAGTGGATATCCTTTTCATTAATGCCGGAATTGCGGGTTTAGGAAATATCGAGCAGGCATCTGAAGAACAATTTGACAGCATTATGAATGTGAATCTAAAAGGAGCTTATTTTACTTTAAGCCGTTTTATTCCTATTTTGAAAGATGGTGCTTCTGTTGTATTTCTTTCATCGAATACAGCAAGTATGCCGGGACCGGGATCTTCGGTTTATTCTGCCAGTAAAACCGCTTTGAATTCGGTTATGAAATCCGCGGCGTTGGAATTAGCGCCTAGAAAAATCAGAGTAAATTCGGTTAGTCCGGGTCCGACAGAAACTGAAGTGATGAAAAAAGTGGGCTTAGACGAATCAACCGTAAAAGGTATTATGGACGTTGTAGTCGAAAAAGTACCGTTAAAACAAATGGGAAAATCTGAAGATGTTGCTAAAATGGTTTCTTATCTAAGCAGTGAAGCAGCTGTATTCATCACCGGGGCAGATTTTATTATGGATGGAGGAATGGTTTTGGCTTAATTGTTAATCGAGCAAAAAAGTATCAAACAAAGACTGCAAAGTTATTATCCACATAGCTTTGCGGTCTTTGCGTTTTTATAGAATCCAATAAGCCAAAAAATCCCTGCGCTCTTTGCGGTTACATTATTCGCATTTCACTCTGTCCGTTTCACCTCAAACTTCGTCCGTTTGGACTGTTTTCTCATTTCGTAAGAAGGGTTATCGAAATACTTTTGACGAAGAAATTAACTGATATTCAAATAATTTAAAAATCAAAAAAAAATGAAAACACTTCAAAAAAGCAAACACAGTTTTTTACAAGCCATTGCTACGGGGACTTTTATTCTGGCTTCGACACTATCTTTTGCACAGAACACAGCAAAACAATCTCAAACCGATTTAATTCTTCCGTATCACATCAGCGTTTCTCACGAAGCGATTACAGAACTTCGCAATCGTGTCAATGCTACAAGATGGCCAGATAAGGAAACGGTAAAAGATCAATCTCAGGGAGTAAAACTAGAGCAGATTCAGAATCTTGTTAAATATTGGGGAACCGATTATGACTGGTATAAAACAGAAGCAAAACTAAATGCTCTGCCTCAGTTCGTAACCAACATCGACGGACTGGACATTCAATTTATCCATATCAAATCAAACATAAAAATGCCCCTTCCGTTGATCATTACTCACGGATGGCCGGGATCCTTTTTTGAACTTTTAAAAGTTATCGGGCCATTGACAGATCCAACAGCTTATGGCGGAAAAGCCGAAGATGCTTTTGATTTGGTTATTCCTTCAATGCCGGGTTACGGTTTTTCTGAAAAACCAAAAACAACAGGATGGGGACCAGAGAAAATTGGAAATGCCTGGGATGTTTTAATGAAACGCCTGGGGTACAAACAGTATGTTTCGCAAGGCGGTGACTGGGGTTCTGTTATTGCCGATGCCATGGCGCGTCAGGCTCCTGACGGATTATTAGGAATTCATGTAAACATGCCGGCAACGGTTCCGGCAGATGTTGCCAAAGCGCTTAAAGACGGAGATCCGGCACCTGGAGGATTATCGGTTAAAGAAAATGCAGCTTTTAATTCTCTGAATAAATTATACACAAAAGGCGGTGGTTACGCCGGAATGATGGTGACTCGTCCGCAGACTTTAGGTTACGGACTTACGGATTCTCCTGTTGGCTTGGCTTCGTTTTTTTTAGATAAATTCAATGAATGGACATACAGCGGAGGAAATGCCGAAAAATCTTTGACCAAAGACGAAATGCTGGATGATATTTCATTGTACTGGTTTACCAATACAGCGAATTCTTCTGCTAATTTATATTGGGAAAATAACAACAATAACTTCAATGCTGCAGAACAAAAAACAGCCGAAATTAAGATTCCGGTTGCGATAACCGTCTTCCCGGGAGAAATTTATCAGGCACCTAAAACATGGGCTGAAAAAGCATACAAAAACCTGATTTATTTTAAAGAAGTAAATAAAGGCGGGCACTTCGCTTCATGGGAAGAACCACAATTGTTTTCAGTTGAACTTCGTGCCGCTTTTAAATCATTAAGAAAATAATCTAATAATTTTTAAACAGATATGGCATAGCAATATATGCAGCGAAAAAAGTTTCACGCAGATTCGGCAGATTTGAGCAGATGAAATAAAAAAATCTGTGTTTATCTGCTTAAATCTTTTTAAAATCTGCGTGAAAAATACAACAATCTATGTTTGTTAAAACAAGTGAAACGCCTTTATAGACAAAGAAAAACTATGTCCCTATGTGTTTAAAAAACTAACCATTAAAAAAATAATGTTATGGAAACTAAAAAACAAAAAACTTGGGTAATAATAGCGATTATAATTTTAGGAATACTAGCCTTTTTGATTCCGAATCAAATCGCAGCTCAAACCGGAATAAAACGTACTGATTTACAAAAACATGACTTAAGTATTCCGGGAAGAGAAACTGTTCAGGCTAAAATTGATTTTGACGGACATACTGCTTTCGGTAAGCATTCGCATCCGGGTGAAGAAATTATTTATGTATTAGAGGGTTCTCTTGAATATGAAGTAGAAGGTCAGGCCCCCGTTACTTTAAAAGCTGGGGAAGTACTTTTTATTCCTGCCGGAGTTGTTCACTCGGCTAAAAACAATACCAATACAAAAGCTTCAGAACTGGCAACTTATATAGTCGAAAAAGGGAAACCGGTTTTGGTTATGAAGAAATAGTTTCTGGGGTTCAGGTTTTAAGTTTCAAGTTTCAGGTTGAAATGCGAATGATTTAACCGCAAAGAGCGCAAGGATTTTTGGCTTATTGGATTCTGTAAAACGCAAAGATCGCAAAGCTGTGTAAAAAACTTAGCGAACCTTGCGTATCCCGAGGCTTCGGGATTGCACCCTTTGCGGTTAATATTTATGAAGAAATAGTTTCAGGTTTCAGGTTGAAATGCGAATGATTTGACCGCAAAGAGCGCAAGGACTTTTGGCCTATTGGATTCTATAAAAACGCAAAGATCGCAAAGCTGTGTAAAAAAACTTAGCGAACCTTGCGTATCCCGAGGCTTCGGGATTGCACCCTTTGCGGTTAAACTACTCATAACTCATAACTCATAACTAATCGATTGTCCGTTTCAACTTTTACTTTGTCCACTTCAGCTTTTTTCTTCTTTCAAAAAGAGGATTCCCAGAATACCTTTGACGAAGAAATTAACTGATAATCAACTAATCAAAACATTAAAAATTATGAAAACGATATTAAAAATCAAAAACAGTTTTACAAATGCAGTTCTTTTAATTGCCATTCTTTTAGTAAACGCAGTATCAATTGCGCAGGCACAAAAGCAAGAAGGTTCATTAGGAACTTTAAAACAAATCAATGCGGGATTATTAAATGTGGGGTATACAGAAGCTGGTCCTTCAAACGGAACTCCTGTAATCCTGCTTCACGGATGGCCTTATGACATTCACAGTTACAATGAAGTAGTGCCTATTTTAGTTTCAAAAGGATATCATGTCTTTACGCCTTATTTAAGAGGTTCAGGAACCACAACTTTTCTTTCTGCAGCTACTTTCAGAAACGGACAGCAGGCAGCTTTAGCGACTGATATTATCGCTTTTATGGATGCTTTAAAAATCGACAAAGCCGTTATTGGCGGATTCGATTGGGGAGCCAGAACAGCAGTGGTTATGGCGGCGCTATGGCCGGAACGTGTAAAAGGTCTGGTTTCGGTAAGCGGTTATTTGGTGGTAAATCTGGAAGCGAATCTAAAACCATTGCCTCCAAAAGCTGAACTAGGATGGTGGTATCAATATTATTTTGCTACCGAAAGAGGAAAACTCGGCTACAGCCAAAACACTTACGAATTCAACAAACAAATCTGGCAGATCGCTTCTCCGTTATGGAATTTCGACAAAGCTACTTACGATCAAACAGCGCAGTCTTTTGACAACCCGGACCACGTGGCAATTGTAATTCACAATTACAGATGGAGACAATCTCTGGAAGCTGGAGAATCTAAATACGATGCTTTGGAAAAACGTTTGGCCGCAAGACCGGAAATTAAAGTGCCTACAATTACAATAGGAAGCGATTTTGACGGCGCTTTTGCAGATGGAAAAGCGTACGCCAGCAAATTCACCGGAAAGTATGCCCATAGAATTCTAAAAGGAATTGGACACAACGTGCCGCAAGAAGACCCAAAATCATTTGCACAGGCTATAATTGATGTTGCAAAATAATAATGAATTGTAAATGGTGAATGGTTAATTATTTTCACTCGTCACTTTTTGCATAAAAAAATAACATAAAGCATATAAAATTCACAATTAATAATTCACAATTAATAATTAAATAAATCATGGACACAAAAGTATTATACACAGGAAAAACACACACAACAGGTGGCAGAGAAGGTGCTTCTCAAAGTTCAGATGAACAATTGAATATCAAATTAAGTTCTCCGGGATCATCGCGTCCGGGAACAAATCCGGAGCAGTTATTTGCGGCAGGATGGTCGGCTTGTTTTATTGGCGCATTAGGAATCGCAGCTTCAAAATTAGGAGTTAGACTGCCGGCAGAAACTGCGGTAGATGCCGAAGTTGATTTGTGTGTAACAGAAGGCGAATACTCTCTTCAGGCACGTTTAAACATCAGCCTCCCGGGAATTGATCGTGAAACGGCAGAAGCTTTGGCAGCTCAGGCACATCAAACTTGTCCGTATTCAAAAGCAACAAGAGGTAATATAAACGTTGAGATTAATATCCTGTAAGTTGTAGAAAGTGAGATGTTAGATGTGAAAATGTGAAAAGTTAGATGTAAAAAGTTAGATGTAAAAAGTTAGATGTAAAATGTAAAAAGTTAGATGTAAAAAGTAAAGTGAAATGATATATTGTTGCATTTCACATCTAATATCTCACATCTCACATTCAGCATCTCACATCTAACATTTTCACATTTCACATTTTCACATTTTCACATTCAACATTCAACATTCAACATCTCACATCTCACATCTCACATTTCACATTCAACATCTAAAATCCAACACAAAAATTATGAAAAAGATAAAAATAATAAGTGCTTTTGCAATGCTGTTTTTCTTAACCGGAAACACCATTTTCAGCCAAAGTAATCCAGATAAAAAAGGTTTTGCCCTTTTAGAATTATATACTTCCGAGGGTTGTTCGAGTTGTCCGCCGGCTGATGAATTACTTGGGAAAATTCAAAATGAATTAAGAGATAAAAATGTTTATGTGCTTTCTTATCACGTTGATTATTGGGACAAGCAAGGCTGGAAAGATATTTTCAGCAATGCAGATTATACCAAAAGGCAATACGATTATGCCAGATACATGGGCAAAGATCCAATCTATACACCGCAGGTAATCATTAACGGAAAAATTGATTATATAGGTTCTCAGGAAACAAGTCTGAGAAACGGAATCAAATCGGCACTTTCTAAAACAGCTTCGACGAATTTAAGTTTAGAAACCAGTCAGGATGCCAATTCTTTTTCGGTAAATTATAATGTAGAAGGCACTTCAAAAAACAGCCGTTTATTAATTGCGGTAGTTCAAAAAGAAGCCAAAAGCAATGTAAAAAGAGGTGAGAATGCAAATAGGGTTTTATCACATTATCAAATCGTGCGTCAGCTTCAAAGTGTAGATTTAAATAAAGCCAAAAAAGGAACAGCTTCGGTTCATCTTCCTAAAAATTTCAATACAAAAGATTTCGAAATCATCGGCTTTGTACAGGACATGAATTCAGGAGCAATTTTAGAAGTAAAACGAGCCTAATTTTTTTTAATATAGATTTTACGCAATTTTTGTCATCCTGAGGAACGAAGGATGACAAAAATGAGAATGAAAATTAGCTGGTCGAAAAGAAAAATCTGCTAAATCTGCGAGAGAAAATTAACAATCTATCCGTGTTTAAATGAGTGAAGCGCCTTTATCCGCAAAGAAAAACTATGTCTCTATGTGTTTTAAAAAATCAAAATAAACCTATCTTTGAACAACAGGATAAAAAACTGATACAACTATGGAAAAAGTAAAACGTTTTCAGGTTTCGCTTAAAGTAATTTGGGGAAGTTCGATTGCGCTGGCAATTCTGGCTTCGATTCCCAAATTATTTGATGCCGATTCGACGCCTGGAGATATCATCATCAATTCTTCAATTACCCTTATGTTTTCCATTTTTATATGGTATTATAACATTTACAGCCTGCCAAAATTTTCATCCCAGCGCACCAATAAAAGTCTGTTTAACTGGAAACTTTTGCTGAGTGTGGTTATGGGGATTTTGCTGATGGTGATTCTTGTAATCGCACATCAGGAGCTTTTTCAGGTTTCTAAAATGGATGCACCAATTATGTTTGAACTTCGTGGTATTTTGATCAATTTGATTGTATATATGTTTCTGCATTTACTTTTTCAAAATTATCAAACCCAGCAGATGGGAGTGGAGTTGGAGCGCACGAAAGCTGTACATTTAGGAGCACAATATGAACTTTTGAAACAACAGGTAAATCCGCATTTTTTGTTTAATAGTTTGAATACTCTAAAATCGATGGTGGATATGCACGATCCTCAGAGTTCTGACTTTATTTTGAAATTGTCTGATTTTTACAGATTTACATTAGAAAGCAGAAAAATGGATTTGATTCCGCTGCGAGAAGAACTTCAGATTTTAGACTCTTATGTATACCTGCTGAAAGCCCGTTTTGAAGACGGATTTGAAGTAGTAAAAGAAATCGACGAAAATCAATACGATTGTGCAATTCCGCCGTTTTCATTGCAATTGCTTATTGAAAACTGTATTAAACACAACGTAGTTTCTCTCGATAAACCTTTGGTAATTAAACTATATACCGAAAATGATTTTCTGGTAATCGAAAACCCAGTGCAGCTTAAAAGGGGAACTTTATCAACCGGAGTTGGATTAGATAATATCAATCAGCGATTTATGCACTTGGTTAAGAAAGAAATTATAATTGATAAAACCGAAACTATTTTTAAAGTAAAAATTCCATTGATTTATGAATATCGTAATAATTGAAGATGAGGTAAAAACGGCCAAAGCACTTGGTCAGCTTATTTTGAGTATCAGACCCGATGCTCAGATTTTGTCATATATTCAAAGTATAGACGGAGCCGTAAGTTATCTTTTAGAAAACGATCAGCCCGATTTGATTTTTATGGATATTCAGCTTGCAGATGGTTTATGTTTCGAAATTTTCAAAAATGTTGAGGTTTTGTCGCCTGTAATTTTTTGTACTGCTTTTGATGATTATGCGATCGAAGCCTTCAAATCAAACGGAATCGATTATGTACTAAAACCTTTTTCAAGAGAAAGTATTTCGCAGGCGATTAAAAAAGCGGGCGAACTGAAAAACTTCTTCCAAAGAAATAAAAAAATGATGCCTGATTTCGACTATCTTTTAACGAGAACAGGCGAAAATAAAGGAAAAAGCAGTTTTTTGGTTTTTAAAAACAATAAATACCAAACTATTCAAACAGAGAATATTGCCTTTTTTTACATTAAAAACGAAACCCCAACCATCGTCACTTTTGACAAAGCCGAATATCAAATCACACAATCTCTTGATGAGGTACACAAGCTTTTATCGCCAATTCAGTTTTTTAGAATCAACAGGCAGTATTTGGTCAATTTTTCAGCTATAAGAGAAGCAGAACATTATTTCTCAAGAAAACTAATTCTCAAATTGACTATTCCAACAGAAGAAAAACTATTGGTTGGGAAAGAGAAAGCTACGGCATTTTTGAGCTGGCTTGAGAATAGGTAGGTTTTAGTATTCAGTCTCAGTATTCAGTCTCAGTATTCAAAGATTGGACTCTCGTTTCGGAGTTACTAACGAAGATTTACTTCGTTCGCTATCGCTCGCGTCTCGTTCTTCAAAATGATCAACTGTATTACTCTGCAAACTGCGGCTGCAAACTGCGACTGAATACTAAAACTAAACTTTAGAAGGCGGTAACCCAAATTGTTTTTTAAATGCAAACGAAAAATGGGATAAATCCTCAAAACCCACTTCTAGATAAACTTCTGAAGGTGTTTTTCCTTTTTCTTTAATTTGATAATACGCTTCCTGTAATCTTTTCTGAATGAGCCATCGGCTTGGAGAAATATCAAAAATACGCTGGAAATCCCTTTTAAAAGTAGCCAGACTTCTTCCCGTTAAATAAGCAAAGCGGTCTAGTTGTACGTTAAAATGAAAGTTCTTTTTCATAAACGCCTCAAGATCAATTTTTCCGGGTTCATTAAAATCGAAAAGAATATCTTTTAATTCGGGATGGCATTGCAGTAAAATGGTAATGGCTTCATTTACTTTTAAAGTCTGAAGTTCTTCATTTATCAACTGATCTTCATTGATATACGGAATCAGCGAATTCATATAACTCGTCAACAACGGAACTTGTTTTAAAGGAAAAACCGTTTCTGTTTCCGGGTTTTTAATCAAACTTATTTTCTGATTGTATTTTATGGAGAAATTCCGTAATACTTCCTGATTTAAGTAAATAGAAATGGATTGGAAAGCGGTACTCGGGTCGGGCTGTTTAACGAACTTAATAAGTTGATTTCTTCTGATAAACTTAAAATCTCCTGGATTAAAAACGTACTCTGTATTTCCATTATTTAAAGTAAGTATTCCAGAAATCTGAAAACTCAAAACATGTTCTGCAGCAAATTGCTCGCCTTCCCGATTTTGTGCGTAATAGCACGAATAGGCAATTGGAGAAGTCTTTTGATTTATTTTTGAATTGTTCATATCACAAATTTATAAAAATTAAAGTTGGAGATTATTTTAAACACATAGAAACATATTTCACGCAGGTTTTAATGATTGAAGCAGATAAGGGCAGATTGTAAAGATTTAATCTGCTCAAATCTGTCCAATCTGCCTGAAAAAAAGTATCAAGCTATGTTTGTTTAAACAAGTGAAACGCCTTTACCAAAAAAGAAAAACTATTGTCACGAAGCCTCGGGATGTGTTTAAAAACATTTCAAAACAATTATTATTTCTTACCAAGAAGTAATTTTCCTTGTTCTGTATCTAAAAAACTAACAGCATCCTTATGATCTGTAGACAAACTAACGTTCAGCCATTTTTCCATTTCTTCGGTTCTGGTTTGATCCGCATTTTGTAAAATCCCAATTGCTTCACTGCCTAAAATAAGATGTACAGGCGGATTTGGATGCGAAGCCAGATCAACCATCACTTTCGCTGCTTTTTCAGGATCACCAACCGGAACAAAATTTCCTGCTTTAATGAAATCTGTGCGTTGTTTCACCATTTCGTAACCTTCAATATCTTCTGCATAGGTCATTGATGCTCCGGCCCAATCCGTACGGAAACCGCCCGGTTCTACGCTCGTTACTAAAATTCCAAGTGGAGCAACTTCTTTAGCCAAAGCCTCAGTAAAGCCTCCTAAGCCAAATTTAGCGGCCTGATACATCGTTAAACCTGCATTTCCAACTCGTCCGCCCACAGAGCTAATCTGTAAAATTCGGCCGGAGCGCTGCTTGCGCATAAAAGGTAAGACGGCACGCGTAATTTCGATTGGTGCATACAAATTGGTTTCTAACTGACTGCGAACCTGTTCATTTGTATAAGCTTCAGCAGCACCAATGATTCCGAATCCGGCATTGTTAACCAATACATCTATTCTGCCAAAGTGCTCAACAGCTTTGTTTACTGCCTGATGCACTTCATCATAATTGGTAACATCAAGTTTCAAAGGCAGAATCTGATCTTGAAATTTTTCTTTTAAATCCTTTAACTGATTAATGTCTCGTGCAGTAGCTGCTACTTTGTCACCGCTTTCTAAAACTGCTTCGGTAAGATTACGACCTAATCCTCGAGAGCTCCCTGTGATAAACCATATTTTGTTCATTGTAATTGTGTTTTAAATTCATTACAAATTTACGTCGAGACAGAAGGTTGTTGCTTTGTTGAAAAGCTCAATTTTATTTGTTTTGAAGCTCAGGTTATTTTAAGGTACAAAGAGGCAGAGGTTCGTAGGGGCAGAGGTTTTTTGCTGCTCCCGATATTTATCGGGATTGCAAGAATTTAAAAGAATTTTTGTTTCACGCAGATTAAAAAAAATTAAGCAGATGTGCGCAGATATTTTTAATAATCTGCCCAATCTGCTTAATCTGCGTGAAATAAAACTTGTGTCTTTGTAAACCGCTTTTGTGGTGAAAAAATATTAGCTTGCAATATAACTTACACTATATAATCTTCTAAACATTATATAAGTAACACTTACCATTACAAAGGCAATGATTGCATCAATAGTGGCCGGAAAACCCAATACAACCAGTTTTGAAAAGAAGGCGAAAATAATATCAAAAAATACCCCCGCAAATACCCATTCTTTTAATCGTAATAACTTATTCGGAATTAATAGGGTAATGACTCCTGAGATTTTCATTACACCCAGAATGTAAATAAAATGAGCAGGATAACCCAATTGTTGTGTAATTTCCCAAACCAGTTTGTTGGTTGTAAGTTCAAAAAAACCGCTGGCACCAAACCATAAAGAAGTTAAAATAATTCCTGTCCAATAAATAATTTTTGTTGTTTTTGCATTCATGATTTTAAATTTTAAGTTGTTAAACAGGACAAAATTGCGTCAACGCCGTATGATTTCATATTTGTATTTTGGTGAAACGGACAAAATCAAATCCCAAATAGACAATCGATAAGTTCATTTGATTTTATAACTTTACAAAGACTTCAAAACCGGATATTCAAATTTTTAAAATGGAAGCCAAAGCACTTTTACAAGAACATATCGCCAAAACAGCTTCGCTGACCGAAGAACAATTCGAATATTTCTTCTCCCATTTCAAAATGCTCTCTTTTCAAAAAGGACAGACTATTATAAGTGCAGGAGATAAAGTAGATTGTGAATATTTTGTCATTTCGGGTTGTCTGAAAGCTTTTTACATCAATGATGAAATCAAAATGTACATACTGCAGTTTGCTATGCCAACCTGGTGGACATCTGATTATAATGCGCTTTACAATCAAATTCCGGCTGCGATAAATGTAGATTGTATTACTGATGCTGTCGTACTTTGTCTTTCTAACAATGACCGTGAGAAACTCTGTGCCGAATTCCATCAGGTAGAACATTTCTTTCGCTGGAGAACCAATAAAGGCTATATCGCTTCTCAAAAAAGACTTTTATCGTTTATGAATAACAATGTAAAAACGCGCTACGAAGAACTTTTGGCCTTGTATCCGCAATTGTATAATTTAGTTCCGAAGCATTTGATTGCGGCTTATTTAGGTGTTTCCAGAGAGACTCTCAGCCGACTTTATAATTCTTGATTTTTTTAGCCCACGGATTTCAAGGGTTATTTTTGTTTCACGCAGATTTGCTTCGCCTTTTCGCTATCGCCCGGGTTGCGGATAAGCAGATTATTTTATTTTAAATTCTATACAAAAACTTAGCCCCTTAGAAACTTAGCCCCTTAGCCCCTAAAAAAAAAGAATGTGATCTACATCACGTAACCAATTTTCATAACCGTCGTTCCTTTGTATTGTACTTTTAAATACAATAAAAATGGAAACAATAAATTTTGAAATCGTAAGCTCAAATAGCAGCGTAGAATGGACTGGTAGAAAAGTTACCGGTGCACATAATGGTACAATTGGTATCAAAAATGGTAATTTCATCTTTAATGATGGAAAAATAAACGGAGGAAATATTGTCATCGATACAACCTCAATTAAAATTCTGGACGTTACAGATCCTGCAACAAATACTCAATTCGCAGGACATTTAGCTTCTGATGATTTTTTCTCTATTGAAAAATTCCCAACTGCAGTATTTGATATTTTAAGTGTAAAAGAAATATCAAGTTCTACTTATTATCTTGAAGGAAATCTGACTATCAAAGACATTACACATTCAGCTGGGTTTGAAGCAGAAGTAAAAAACGACAGCAATAGTATTTCTTTTGCAGGCAAATTAATTATTGATCGTACCAAATATGACATCAAATTCCGCTCAGGAAATTTCTTCAAAGATTTGGGAGATACTTTAATCTACAACGACTTTGAACTTGATTTTAATATCACTGCCGAAGCCGCTTTCTCAGGACAATCTAGAAACTAACATCATGCCTTACGTAAAAATCGAATTGACCCGAGAAGGAGTAACCCGAGGGCAAAAACAAAAACTAATCAGCGGTATTACCAACCTGATTACAGAGGTATTAAATAAAGATCCGCATTTAACTCACGTTGTGATTCAGGAAATCGAATTAGACGATTGGGGCTATGCCGGAGAACAAGTTTCAGTATTAAGAGAAAAAGGCATTACGGCCGATAAAAAATAAGAATCATGAAAAAACAAACTATAATCGTTACCGGAGCAGCATCTGGTATTGGAAAAGGAATCGCTAAATATTTTTTAGACAGAGGAGATAATGTAGTCATCAATTCGTTGACAGAAACAGCATTAGAAAAAACGTTCAATGAATTTGGAGCGGGAGATAATCTGGCAAAATTTGCAGGTGATGTAAGTGATAAAAAAACGGGAGAAGAACTGGTTAAAATTGCACTTCAAAAATTTGGTTCAGTTGATGTATTAATTAATAATGCCGGAATATTCGACAGCAAGCCATTTTTAGAAGTAGATGAAGCCTATTTAGATAAATTTCTAAAAACAAACCTGAAAGGAACTTATTTTACAACACAATCTGTGATACCGCAAATGCTGCAGCAAAAAGACGGTGTCGTTATCAATATAGGAACACCTCTTGTAAATCACGGTTTAGGCGGATGGCCGGCTTCGGCTCCTGTATCAAGTAAGGGCGCTATTCATGCGTTGACAATTCAATTAGCAGCTGAATTTGGCAAACAAAATATTCGTATTAATACCGTTGCTCCGGGGGTAATCCGTACGCCTATGCATGGTGAGAATGCAGATCAAAGTGCAGGATTACATTTGGTAAACAGAGTAGGGGAGATTGACGATGTTGCCGAAATGGTTTATACCGTTGCCAAAAGCAATTTCATAACGGGAGCAATCATCAATGTCGATGGCGGAAAAGGTGCCGGACATAATTTAAATTAAGGTGAAAACTATTTTATTAACTGCTTTTGTGCTCTGGACTTTTCAGGGCACAAAAGCTCAAAATACTAACAAAATGGAAAATCAAATAGAAATTCAGGCTATTACCGATGCGATAGAAAACTATTATTTTAAAGGTATTTATGAAGGAGATGCATTATTGCTGGGCAGTATTTTTCAACCCGGAACATTGTTGTTTGGAGATGTAAAAGGACAGCCTTATTTTAAAACTATAGATTTGTATCTGGACGGCGTAAAAAACCGACAAAGCCCAAAGGATTCGGGCAAACCTTTTAAAGGAGAAATTCTGCACATAAGCGTTGTAAATTCTATCGCCGTAGCGGAATTAAATGTTAAAATGTACGACTTTAATTATCGGGATTTTTTATCTTTCCATAAGATTAACGGAACGTGGCTCATTGTCAATAAAATGTTGACTGATACAAGCAAATAATTAAAACTTTCAGGAAATGTGGTACAATACAAAAGCAAAAGAACTATTAGGAATTGATTATCCAATTTTGCAGGGACCTTTTGGCGGAAATTTGTCAACAGTTGAATTAACAGCGGCAGTTTCTAATCTTGGCGGATTAGGCGGTTACGGAGCCTATACTTTAAGTCCACAGGAAATTTACGAAGTCGACAAGCAGATAAAAGCAGCCACAAATAAGCCGTATAATATTAATCTTTGGGTTTCAGATCATGATGTTCCGGATGGTGGTTTAACCGATGAACAATTTGAAAAAACAAAAGCGCTTTTCAAGCCGTATTATGATGAAGCAGGAATTCCGTTACCCGAAAAGCCAGCACCATTTCAATCCAGATTTGAAAACCAGTTAGAAGTGATTTTAGATGTTAAACCAAAGGTCTTCAGTTTTATGTTTGGTGTTCCTTCAGATGATATTTTGGAACAATGCCGAAGATTAGGAATTATTACTGTTGGCGCAGCTACAACTCTTGATGAGGCTGTTTTTCTGGATAGTAAAGGTGTCGATATGATAATCGCTTCGGGGTTTGAAGCAGGAGGACACAGGCCTTCCTTTTTAACCAATGCCGAAGCATCTGTAACCGGAACTTTTGTTTTACTGCAGCTAATGCGAGAAAAAATTAAAACTCCTATTATAGCAGCTGGCGGAATCGCTGATGGTAAAGGAATTGCTGCAGCTTTAACATTAGGCGCAAGCGCAGCTCAAATTGGAACCGCTTTTTTAGCTGTCGATGAGTCAAACGCTTTGCCTGTTCATAGAGAAATGTTATTCTCTGATGCAGCAAAATATACAACGCTTTCCCGTGCTTACACAGGCAGACTCGGGCGTGGTATCACAAGCCGAATTGCAAAAGACCTAATTGGTAAAGAATCAGGCATTCTGCCTTTTCCATTGCAGACTACTTTTATCGCTCCATTACGAAAAGCAGCACTCGATCAGCAAAAGTGGGATATGATCTTATTTTGGGGCGGACAAATTTCACCAATCTTAAAGCATACTAAAGCCAAGGAATTGATGCATTCTTTAATTGAAGATACTACGGCTTATTTTAATAGTTTAAAATTATAATATATTGTTTGTCATCTCGACGAATGACAAACAATACTTTTATATCGAT
Source organism: Flavobacterium johnsoniae (assembly GCF_001879205.1). Lineage (GTDB taxonomy): Bacteria > Bacteroidota > Bacteroidia > Flavobacteriales > Flavobacteriaceae > Flavobacterium > Flavobacterium johnsoniae_A. The sequence continues at coordinate 75,575 of NZ_MLFK01000010.1, read as the reverse complement.
CTGATACAAACTCATTTCAAAAGAAGTGAGTTTTTTTTATGTTTTTTCAGTAGTAAAAAGTCAAATTTGTTGATTTATATTTCTTTAAACGTATGAATTTCCATTGTAAAATACAGAATTAGGAATATTTATAATATTTCATAATAAATTAAAAATCAGTGTTTTGTATTGCCTTTGCAAAGTTTTTTTAAATAAATAGCAAAAAAATGATTTTAAATACTACTAATTCGGTAGAATTAATATATATTTGCATCACAGAAAACTTCTGTATGATACTTATCCAGAAAGACTGAGGGAATAGGCCCTATGACGTCTTAGCAACCTGTTGCCGAATAAGGTGCTAAATCCTTCCGTCACAGGCGGACAGATAAGAAAGATTTCCTCAAAATCTGAATAAGGTCATCATTGTTAAAATTATATCTTTTTAAAAAATGAAAACCGAAATCCATTTTTTATACGCCAGCTATGAATTTTTAAACTCAATTTTCGAAGAAAATAGTCTTGCTGGTTTCCGAATGTGAAAACATTCAATATCCTCTAATATTACTTTTTAAATAACATTTATTATTGGACCTTTTTTGCATGGGTCTGTAGAATTCTTTTGTCTAATCTTAAACTAAACTACAATGAAAAAAATCTTACCGGGCGGCGTTGAGAAAGCGTCACTTAACAATCAAAATAAAATAAAAAACATACTATTAGGCTTTGCTCTGTTTTTTGGAGTTATACAAATTCAGGCGCAGGAAAGCAATCTGCAATTACAAGGAACTGTTGCAGATACGGTTGCTCAATACGTTTATCTGCAGAAGTTTCACAACAAAATGTTTACGACTATAGATTCGGTAAAAGTGAAAGACGGAAATTTTAGTTTTAAAACAAAAGTAAAAATACCGGAATTATACGGTTTAAGTGTCAATACAGAAAGCAGCCCTTTGTATATTTTCCTTGAAAAAGGCCCAATAACGGTAAAATTAAATCCGAAGAAATACTATAGCAGCTCTATAGTAGAAGGCTCTGCTTCTCAAAATTTATTCGATACATATAGAAAAACAAAAGATTTGGAAATCAGTAAATTTATTACAGAAAACCCAAAATCAATTGTTTCGGCTTATGTATTGTACCGAAACTGGTCGTACCGATTATCGCCGGAACAAATCACACAAAACATTGCTTTACTCGATAAAAGTCTGCAAAATACCACTTACGTGAAAGAACTAAAAGAACTGGTTACCGTTTTAAACGGATTGGCGGTTGGAAAAAAAGCCCCTGATTTTACAAGTACTGATCCTGAAGGTAAACCAGTTCGTTTTTATGAGAATTTAAAAGGTTACACTTTAGTCGATTTTTGGGCTTCATGGTGTGGTCCTTGCCGAAAAGAGAATCCAAATATCGTAGCGGCTTACAAGGAATTTCACGATAAAGGTTTCAATATTATTGGAATCTCTTTGGATAAAAAGAAAGAAAACTGGATTAAAGGAATTCAGAATGATAATTTGACTTGGTTACACGTTTCTGATTTGCTTTTCTGGAACAGCGCCATTGCTAAATTATATGGTGTAAGAGCCATTCCGGGGAATTATTTAGTCGATTCAAAAGGAATTATCGTAGCAAAAAACCTGCATGGAGAAGAATTGCAGACTACGCTTAAATCGCTTTTAGGACAAGCAAATTAATTTTTTAAACACACCCCGAGGCTTCGGGACAATAGTTTTTCTTTATCTAGAGAGGCGTTTCACTTGTTTTAACAAACATAGCTTTCTTCAATTTGCCATTTCGATCCCCTAGGCTTCGGGAGAGAAATCACATAAGTAATTCGACAAAGACTGGAGACATTCTGGTTAGAGTTTCTTACGAAGATCCTTCCTTCGTCAGGATGACAAAAATGTGAATATCCTATGTTTATATGTGTTTAGAAAAAATAAATCAATAATAAAATTTAGTTAATTAAAATGATAAGGAAATGAATGCTATTGAGACAGAAACAAAACCAATTGAATCAGAATGTTATTTTTCTAAATTTAGAGAAAATACAGTAGGTGTAGATCATAGTTTTAAATCGGTTTATGGAAAACAAAAACTGCTGTATGCAGATTGGGTTGCCAGCGGAAGATTATACGGCCCGATTGAGGATATTATGCTTAATAAAATTGGTCCAATGATTGCCAATACGCATTCACTTTCAAGTCAGACAGGAAAAACTTCGACTTATGCTTATCAATACGCCAGAGATGTCATAAAAAAGGCGGTTAACGCCAGCGAATCGGATGTTCTGGTTACAACCGGAACTGGAATGACGGCTGCTTTATCAAAACTACAAAGAATAATGGGGCTGAGAACGAATGATGAAAATGACAAGCCTGTTGTTTTTATCACCCACATGGAGCATCATTCTAATCAGGTTTCGTGGTATGAAACCAATGCCGAAGTTGTAATTCTGCCTCCTAATGAAAACAATTTAGTCGATCCTAATGTTCTTTCTCAGGAAATTAAAAAATATGCTCACAGAAGCTTAAAAATAGGCTCGTTTACGGCTTGTTCGAATGTTACGGGAATTATCACGCCTTATCATGAATTAGCCAAAATCATGCATCAAAACGGAGGACTTTGTTTTGTTGATTTTGCTGCTTCGGCGCCTTACGTAAAAATCGATATGCATCCTAAAGATCCGGAACAGCAGTTAGATGCTATTTTCTTTTCGCCTCATAAATTTTTAGGCGGACCCGGAACCTGCGGTGTTTTGGTTTTTAATGAAAAACTATACAAATCTGATTTTCCGGATAATCCGGGCGGCGGTAATGTAAAATGGACCAATCCCTTGGGGAAATATTGTTACAGCGATGTCATAGAAGTTAGAGAAGATGGCGGGACACCAGGCTTTCTACAAGTTATAAGAACGGCTTTGGCTTTGGAATTAAAAGACAAAATGGGAGTTTCAAATATCAAAAACCGAGAAAAAGAACTGCTTGATCTTTGTTTCTCAAGGCTCCAAAAAATAAAAGGTTTGTCTATTTTAGGCGATCTCAATACAGAACGAATTGGCTGCGTGTCTTTTGTGATCGAAGATATTCACTATAATTTAATCGTAAGGCTTTTAAATGACCGTTTCGGAATTCAGGTTCGTGGCGGCTGGTCTTGTGCGAGTACTTACGCGCACTATCTTTTCAACATCAATGAGAAAAAATCAGCAGCAATTACAAACGAACTTCTGCAAAGAAACCAAACCAATAAACCGGGCTGGGTGCGTTTATCTCTGCATCCAATTATGACAAACGATGAACTTTTGTTCATCTGCGATGCCATCGAACAGGTTGCACTTCATTCTAAAAAATGGCAGAAAGATTATCAATATAACTCCGTTACAAATGAATTTGAAAACCCTGAAATTAAAGAAACTATTACTGATGAAGTAAATGAATGGTTTAAGTTAGATTAAAGCATTTAATTTTTTTAGCACATAGAAATAAAGCATTTTATTGACAACGAAAAGCTATATTTCTATGCGTTAGGAAAATGATTATTTTAAAGATTCAATAATTTTCTCTCTGTGTGCAAGTCCCCAGTCTACTAAAGTTTCTGTTACAGGCAGCACCGATTTACCATATTCTGTAATGGCGTAGGCCACTGTAGCGGGTTTGGTATCTTGTTCCGTTCTGGTAATAAGTAAATTGATTTCTAATTCTTTAAGTTCTTTACTTAGCATTTTGGCCGAAATTCCATCTATTTCGCGCTGCATTTTCTTAAAATGAATAACCTGATGCGTTCTATTGGTTAAGAATCGCAGAATCATCAGTTTCCATTTACCGCCTAAAACATCCAGACTATCGCGCATTGCCATAAGTTCTTCAGAACAGTTTGCCTCGCGAATTGTTCCGTTATCATTAATTTTTGCCATACTAGTTTCTATTTGGTAACCGGTTACCTCAGGTTAACCCATAACAAAAATAGAACATAGCGTTCATACTTTTGTATAATAAAACGATAAAAATGAAAGCAGTTGTATTACAGGAAAATCGAGAATTCCGATTAGAAAATATAGAAATTCCACAGCCGGGAGAGCATCAGATTCAAGTAAAAATTAAAGCTTCAGGTTTTAATCCGATTGATTATCAAATGACAGAAGACGGGTCTGAGAGAAAGTTAGTGCATTCTCCGGTTCTCGGGCGTGAATTTTCCGGAATCGTATCGGCAATTGGTAAAAACGTAACCCATTTCAAAATAGGTGATGCTGTTTTCTGCGGATCAGGAAGTATGGGCTCTAACGGAACTTACGCTGAATACATCTGCGTTCCGGAGGCAATTACTATGCTTAAACCTTCAAATGTTTCTTTTGAAGAAGCTGCAGCAATTCCATCAGCAGGTTTAACGGCTTTGCAGTCCTTTAACCGTATGAATGCCAATTTGTATGATTCGATATTCATTACAGGCGCCGCAGGCGGAGTGGGTAATATGCTCGTAAAACTGCTTGTTGCAAACGGATATAAAAATTTTGTAGTTACTGCAGGAAATGATAATAGTATTGCAGTATTACTAGATCTGGGTGTTAAACCCGAGAAAATTATTAATTATAAAAAAGAAGAGATCTATAAATCCGCACTTTCTTTAAACGAAAATAAAAGTTTTGATTTTGTGGTGGATTTGGTAGGAAACAATGTGGCCGAAATTGGTGCCAGGCTTTTAAAAACCAATGGGATTTACATAGATGTAACTAATTTTTCTACCCCATCATCGCGAGGCATTCTTTTTAGTAAAAGTGCAGCCATCTTAAATATCTCCAATTATGCGTATGGACTTGAAAAACGCTACGACTATTACAAAAACGGATTGAACCAGTTAAGGTTATTATTAGAAAATGAAATCATCAAAGCGCCTGCAATTAAAGTGGTAGGAAATTTAGAAGTTTCAACCGTTACGAATGCGCTTGCGATTTTACGTGAAAATAAAACGCAGGGAAGAAAACTAGTAATGCAGGTTTAAAATTAAATCAATATCAATATGAAAACAATTCCAAGACGCATCGTAACCGGTTTACGCAATGGAAAATCAATAATAGAACAAGATAATATCGTTACAAATGTATCTGAACACTTTCCGGGTTTGATTATCTCTGATATCTGGTCAACAGACAGTACACCTGCAAAATTTGAAGAGAAAATAATCGAAAATACGGCTTTTCCCCAGACACCAAAAAACGGAAGTTATTTTCGTTACGTCCAGATTCCGCCCGATAAAGATTTAGGAATAGAAGCCGCACAAGGTCAGCCGCATCCGTTGATGCATCAAACCGATACTTTAGATTATATCGTCATTTTGTCAGGAGAAATTTATTTAATTGTGGATGATGGAGAGACGTTGCTGCAAGCCGGAGATATTGTTGTTCAAAGAGGAACCAATCATGCCTGGAGCAATCGATCTGAATTGCCCTGTATACAACTGGCGATTCTGTTAGACGCTTCAAAATAGATTGAGAAATTAAATTTATTGAAGCAATCGTTGTAGTTAATCTACTATTTTGATAGGTTAATAAAAGTTTTGTGTTTTATGCATAAAAATTAAAAATATCTGTTTAAATTTGCAACCGCAATGAGAAACGAGAACCAGAATTTGAATTATTATTATAGCTGTCGTATGATGTGCTGTACTAATGCTATGGAATTCACTGATCTGGCTTATATATAAAATAATACTATTTATTTCGGAAAGCCTTTCATGAAGATTTGAAAGGCTTTTTTGTTTTAAAATTTGAATTTGAACAAATGATTGAATTAAAAAATGTTACCAAAACTTTTCATCAGAAAGACAGGATTGTTGCGGCTCTATCAGATGTTTCACTTACGGTGCCTCCAGGGAAAATTTTTGGCGTAATTGGAACTTCAGGTGCTGGAAAAAGCACCCTGATTCGCTGCGTTAATCTTTTGGAAAGACCAACTTCTGGTGAAATTATCGTTGATGGAAAAGCGTTGATGCAATTGTCAAACGCTGAACTGGCGATTGAAAGAAGACAAATCGGAATGATTTTTCAGCATTTTAATCTGCTTTCTTCCAGAACTGTTTTTGAAAATGTGGCTTTTCCGCTGGAATTAGCAGGCACTTCAAAAGGCGAAATCAAATCTCGTGTTTTAGAATTATTGCAGTTAGTGGGTTTAGCGGAAAAAGCAAATGATTATCCGGCAAGCCTTTCAGGCGGACAAAAACAAAGAGTTGCCATTGCGAGAACGTTGGCGAATAATCCGAAAGTTCTATTGTGTGATGAAGCAACAAGCGCATTAGACCCGGCCACAACACGTTCTATTTTGAATTTGCTGAAAGATATTAACCGCCGTTTAAACATTACTGTTTTATTGATTACACATCAAATGGAAGTGGTAAAATCAATTTGTGATGAAGTTGCCGTAATCAGCCACGGAAAATTAATCGAGCAGGGAAGTGTAGGCGAAATTTTTGCAGATCCAAAACATGAACTTACAAGAGAATTTATTGCTTCGTCACTGCATTTGGAAATTCCGAGTGTTTACGAGGAAAAATTACAGAGAGAAGATAACGGAACTTTAAATCCGTTATTAAAGCTTGAAATGACCGGAAAATCAGTTAATGAACCTGTTATTTCAGAGGTTTCAAGATTGTTTGATACCAATTTTAAAATTGTAAGTGCACAAATGGATCAGGCCGGAGATGTAAATTTTGGCGTGATGCTGATTGAATTATCAGGAAAACGTGAAAACTACGACGCTGCAATTCAATATTTTATTTCAAAACACATTAAAACAGAAATTATAGGTTATGTCTGATTCTATTATTGACTTATTATTAAAAGGAACCTGGGAAACCATTGTCATGACTTTTGTGTCTGGCTTTTTTGGCTTTCTAATCGGACTTCCGGCAGGAGTTTTGCTTTTTCTTACGCGAAAAAATCAAATACTGGAGCAGCCGGCTTTAAACAGAACTTTGTCGGTTTTGGTAAATGTTTTTCGCTCTATTCCGTTTATTATTTTAATCGTTTGGATGATTCCGTTCACGCGTGCTATTGTTGGAACTTCTATTGGTGTAAGTGCCGCTTTGGTTCCGTTAAGCATCGGTGCAGCTCCATTTATTGCCCGTTTGGTTGAGAACAGTTTGTTAGGTCTTCCGTCAGGATTAATAGAAGCGGCAAGAGCTTTAGGAGCAACACCTTTGCAGATCGTATATAAAGTATTACTTCCAGAAGCGTTGCCTTCTTTAATCAACGCGGCTTCAATTACTCTAATCACGCTGGTAGGCTATTCTGCAATGGGCGGTGCAGTTGGAGCAGGAGGTTTAGGCCAAGTTGGTTATCAGTACGGATATATTGGTTATGATGCCGTAACAATGAATTCAGTGCTTGCTTTGCTTGTTGTTTTAGTATTTCTGATTCAGTTTGCAGGAGACAAATTGTCTAAACATTTTGACCACAGATAATGATCAATTAAAAATTAAGAATTAAAATTAAAAGAATGGTTATGAAAATAAATTTCTTAAAAACAGCGGGAATAATTGCTTTGTCTCTAGTTGTGGCAAATTGCGGTAAAAGTAAAAACAACGATCCGCATTACATAAAGGTTGGAGTAGCAGCAGGACCTGAATTAAAAGTTGCAGAAGCTGCTAAAAAAGTGGCGAAAGAAAAATTCGGATTAGAAGTTGAATTAGTTTCTTTCAACGATTATGTAATTCCAAATGAGGCTTTAAGCCAAGGCGATATCGATGCCAATGCTTTTCAGCATAAACCATACCTGGACGAACAATCTAAACAACGTGGTTATAAACTGGCCATAATTGGTAAAACGTTTGTTTATCCAATTGCGGGTTATTCCAAAAAAATCAAAAGTCTTTCTGAGTTAAAAAATGAAAGCACGATTATTATTCCAAATGACCCAACAAACGGAGGTCGTTCGCTATTGCTTTTGGAGAAAAACGGTTTATTAAAACTAAAAGAAGGTGTTGGTTTATTACCTAAAGTAACAGATATAGTAAGTAATCCTAAGAACTTAAAAATATTAGAGTTAGAAGCACCACAATTACCTCGTGCACTAGATGATGCTAATGTTTCTATTGCGATCATAAACAATACTTTTGCTTCGCAAGCCGGATTGGTTCCTGCACGCGATGCTTTGTTTATTGAAGACAAAGATTCACCATACGTGAATCTTGTGGTAAGTCGTGAAGACAACAAAAACGAAGAAAAAGTAAAACAGTTTTTACAGGCTTTTCAATCTGCAGAAGTAGAGCAGGCCGCAGTTCGCGAATTTAAAGGCGGTGCTGTAAAGGGCTGGTAAAAAGCTTGAAAATATAGTAAACCGAAAGACCTCTATTTGAGGTCTTTTTTTTATGATCAAATGTTTCAATGTCAATTATACGGACGAGAAAAAAAGTCTTATTTTATTATTTTTCAGTCTTTTATGGGGTGTTTTTGATTTCGTTTGCATATTATATTTGCATGGCGAAATTTAAAAATGATTTTTATGAAGGTATTCAGTTTGGCTTTGTTTTTTGCTATGAGCTTTTTTAGTTTTCCAAAAGAAAACGAGGTTAAGCCAATAAATCTTGAAATTGAAAGATTTAATAATCATCTTGATGAAGTAAAGAGCATCATGAAGAATAGCGCTTCTTACAATAAAAAAATTGCCTTTTTTATTGATATGAGAATTAAGTCGGGTAAAAATAGATTTTTCGTTTATGATTTAGTCAACAATCAAATTTTAGAAGAAGGACTTGTTGCAAATGGTGCTGGTTCTGAAACGGGTATTAGAGGAGAATTAAAATTCAGTAATGAACCTGATTCTAAATGTACTTCTTTAGGACGTTATGTTATTGGTAAGCCGTATAAAGGAATGTTTGGGAAAGCTTATAAATTGGCTGGATTAGATGAAACGAACAGCAATGCGGCGAAAAGAGCAATCGTACTGCATTCTTATTCGGCAGTGCCAAATGAAGAACAGGATTATTATATTTCTAACAGCAAGGGATGCCCAATGGTAAGCGAAGCTTTCTTTAAAAAGCTGGAAAAAATTATAGACAATTCTAAATCAAGTATTGTTTTGAACATTTATTATTGATTTTTGAATGTTATATGTTTTAGTCCTGCAAGGTTTTCAAAACCCTGCAGGACTTTTAGTTATATTTTTTTGTATTCTACACCATGTTTGTCGGCGTATGGTAAAAGCAGATCCATTACTTTTTTATATTTTTTATCCAGTTCAACTCCTTTTGTATTGTCCAGATGTCTTGCTGCAAGATCAACTTCTTCTGCCGTTTTTCCGTCGTCGATCATTTTGGCGATTTTTGGAAAATCATTTCGTTGTATTTCCTGAGCGTACTCAAACAATTCAATTCCAGCTTTGATTATCGGTTTCGTTTCGTCTGTTTTACTTAGATTATTAATTTTTTTAATGTCTTCTTTAAATGTTTCTCCGTAGTAAAAATTAACTGCTTCAACACAGGTAGACGGGCGCATTGATTTTTTATCATCGGCCAGAGTCTGTAAAGTTCCATTGGCTTTCATTTGACGGTATTCTTTAAAAATGCGTTCAAAACTTGACGGAACTTTATTAGCATTTAATCCAATCTGCTGAAAAACCGTATCGGGACTGTCATTAAAAAGATTACATGAAAACAGGAGGCTTGTAAGAAATAATAAGGCAGTGATTTTGTTGATTTTCATATGCAAATTTTTATGTTGTACAGTTTGAAATGGACTCTGTCTTAACGCCGCTATTTTATTGAATAGTTACGCCGTCTATAATTATTAAAGTGCAATATAAAGAATAATAAGAACTTGAATAATCGCCTGTTAGCTGATCGCTTAAGGAGTCTAATTTGGCTCCTTTAAATTCGAATTTTCTGGATGGTGTTTTTCCATATGTATCTACCATTGTAATTTGTCCGTCGAGACCATCTTTACTTGTTGCAAAAGCGCGAAGTAAATTGATATCTTGTTTTTCAAAATCAAGATTGAAAAAGTAAGTTCTGTTATTTGTTTTATCAGCCGGATCCTTATAATTTTCCCCTTTGGTAAAGGAAACCGTAGCAGATCGTATAGGGACCGTAATGGTTTTGTTTCCGTCTTTTACTGAGATTTCTATTTTTGTGCGTTTATCATCGCTCTGTCCAAATGAAATTTGAGCTAAAAAACAAAAACAGATTACTAATATTGAAAGGATTTTCTTATTCATGATAGATTTAAATTTTAAATTATTTATTAGAACAAGATTACTTCATAGCCGGCCCATTAACAATTGAGAATTGGTAAATGGAGGATTTGGATTTTTATTTGGTTAATTCTGAAATATATTGAGATTTCACTTCGATTTTGAACTTGTTTAAGCTGTTGTTTTTTAATGTTTTATCAAATAAAAACCACTTAAAAATGTTTGGTCAGTATATTGACAATTTGTATTTTGCCAGTAATTACGACTATTTATGCGCCAAATTTTTACAATTGATTTATTTAATTTACGAAAGCAGCAATTATTTTTTTATGTTTTGTTTTCGCTTTTAGCCTTATCCAAAATTCAGGCTCAGGGTATTTCTCCTATCGAAAAAATGGCAGCCGAGGGTTATGCCAAACGTTTTTCTGACACTGTTTCGTGCTTAAAAATACAGCAGAAGGCTCTTAGTTTAGCACAGCTAAATAAGAACAAAGAGGACGAAGTTATTTGTTATGCTTATTTGGCGCTTACACAACGGCGGCTACTTGATTTAAAGGAGTTTATGCATTATGCTGATACTGCTTTTTATCTTTCGCAGCATGTAAAAAAAATAAGGACAAAGGCCCATGCATCTGCAGCAATGGGAGCTTTAAAATCGTATATAGAAGACAAACCTCAGGCACTTAATTATTTATTAGAAGCTTATAGGTTATTCTCTAAAATAAAAGCACACGATCAATGTGCTAAAATAGCATCGGATATATCCTATTTATTTTCGCCCGCTTCGCCGACTAAAGTAGAAAAGTATGCGAGAGAAGCCATGATTCATGCAGAAAAATCAGGTAATCCGGAGAGTCAGCTGCATGCAAGGCTCGCACTGGGTGGCTTTTTGAGTGATAAGTTAGAAACCGGCGGCTTATTTGATTGGGAAGCGGCAATAAAATTCTTTGAAGAAACGGTTGCTTTGGCAGAAAAAAATGCTGATAAAATTGTAAGCAAAAGCAATATTGGAATTGCTTATTTAAATTTAGCCGATCTTTATAGTAAAGGCCCGCAGCCAATTAATGAAAAAGCTTTTTTAATGAATTTAGAAAAAGCTACGGCAATTGCTAAAAAGTACAATGTGAGAATTATTTATCGAAGTGCGATTGGACTTAAAGGTTTTTATTTAACTCAAAAAGGAAATTATAGTCAGGCAGAACTTCTTTTTATTGAAGGTATTAATTATCAAAAAAGCCTTCCGTATACAGATAACTATCTTTTTGCTGCTTTTTACAGCTGTTTAAAAGATGTTGCTGTCAAAAGAAAAGATTTTCAGGCTTATTACAACTATGATACGCTTTATGCAAAATATACGCAGTTAAAATATAAAGAGTCAACACAATCATTGCTTCAAAATGCTGAGGCGAGGTACGAATCGTCTAAAAAAGCAGAAAGAATTAAACAGCTGGAATTAGAAAATGAACTGGAACAAAAGAATAAACTACTGGGTTACGGTATTGCCGGAGTTTTATTGATAGGTCTCGTATTTATGTTTCGTTCGTATTATTACCGTCAGAGGTATTATCAAAACCGTGAGGATTTTCTAAAACAGGAACAGGCCAACAACGAACTTAAAATGCAGCTGATGGAAAAGGAAACGATCGAAAATCTTGCGGCGCGTTTGTCTTTAGAAAGAAGATTACTTCGTTCGCAAATGGATCCGCATTTTATTTTTAATGCTTTAGGAAATATTCAAAGTATGATTCTCCAGAAAGATACAATTCCGGCAGTTTCGTATCTAAATAAATTTTCGAAGCTCACGAGACAGATTTTAGAACAATCTCGAAAAGAAACGATTTCTCTTGAAGAAGAAATCAATACTCTGAAAAATTACATCGAACTGCAGCAGCTTCGTTTAAATAATGGTTTTGACTATATTATTGAATGCGATGAAAACGTCGAAAAAGAAGTTTTAATTCCTCCGTTATTGATTCAGCCTTTTATAGAAAATGCGGTTGAACATGGTTTAAAACCCCAGGAAAATAACGTGCATGGTTTGATCGAAATTTATTTTAAAGAAGATGAAACAAATCAGAGTTTAATTTGTACGATTAAAGACAATGGAATAGGTTTGGCGGCTTCAAGAAAATTAAAATTAAACGATACGCATCAATCTCTTTCGACTACAATTACTGACGAAAGATTGTCTAAAATGCAAAAAGAAAATCCCAATGCCGGATTTACGGTCCAGGAAAGAGATATCGAAACAGACGGACAAGGTGTTATTGTAATTATAAATATTCCTATTTTATCATGATATATAAAACGATAATTATTGAAGACGAACATCGATTGAGAGAAGCTTTGTCTATTATGCTCGAAATGGTTTCTAACGATACTATTCAGATAATTGGATATGCGGAGAGTGTTGATGAGGCAAAAAAAATGATCGACAGACTTAAACCTGATTTAGTTTTTATGGATATTATGCTGAAGGACGGAACTGGTTTTGAGGTTTTGCAGGGACTTTCATTTCATTCGTTTCATCTCATATTTACAACAGCTTTTGAACAGCATGCTGTTAATGCTTTTAAATACAGTGCTATAGATTATCTGTTGAAGCCAATTGATCCGCTGGAATTAAAAATGGCTATTGAGCGTATTGCGGTTTTAGAGGAAAAAGTTCTGGAAAAACAACAGCTGGCAGAACTGCAGACTAATCTTTCTAAAACACCGGACCGACTTGTTCTGCCCACGCAGGAAGCGATGTATGTAGTTAAATTAGATCAGATTTTGCGATGCGAAACTTCGGGTTCGTATACCACATTTTTTCTAACAGACGGCCGAAAAATTATGGTTTCCAAGCCTTTAAAAAACTATGAAGATATTTTGCTTTCACCAATGTTTTTCAGGGTTCACCAATCGCATTTAATTAATGTAAATTCTATTTTGAGTTATTCCCGGGAAGGAATGGTTCACATGAATGATAAATCGGTTGTACCCATTTCGAGAGGAAAGAAGGAACAGTTTTTTAAACTCATGAAAGATGAAATTTAATTTTAATTGTTCACACTGCTTATGTATTGAAGTACTGCAAATACCAATTGAAAACCGCCAATGACAAAGTGATTATTTTGTTTTGTTTTCATTGTATCTACTTTTGGATCATACAAATAAATAGAACCATGAATAATAAAACCTTATCAATCCTGAGCTACGTTACCATTATTGGATGGATCATAGCCTTCGTAAAAAGCAAAGATGTATCACCAAAAAGTGATCTTGTAACGTATCACCTTAAACAAGGCTTCGGAATTTTTCTTTTCTCATTAGTAGTAAATATTCTGCTTTCGGTTATTGTAACGATAGTGCCTTCACTTTATTTCTTAAGTTACATTGGTTACGTGATTTTCATTTTATGGATTTTCGGAATCATCAATGCCGCGAATGAGCAAAAGAAACCAATTCCGGTTATTGGGCAGATGTTTGAAGATAAATTTAGTTTCGTAAACTAAGTTTTCAATTTTAGACTTTTAGCAGTTTTTTTTTTTGAATAGTACAATCTCATTGTATTCCTATTATTTTACAATTTGTGAATAGTAAAAAAAACGGATCAGCTTCTAAATTTATTTAACTTGTAGTTTGTCAATAACGATGCTGAGAGGTTTATAATACAGAACACAATGCTGAAAATAATTCTGATTTAGAAAAAGAGAGTTCGCTTGAACTGTTTCTTTTTTTATTAACCAAAAAAGCCTTTAAAGTTTTGATTTTAAAGGCTTTTCTTTTGTATTTACAATAAACTAGTTTTTCTGTTCCGCAATTGTAGATTTATTAAGTTTAATGATTCTTATTTTACCATTTGTATTATCAGACAAGAAAATATGATCATTAAGCTGCGCTGTACTTACAATGCTTCCAAAAGGATTTTGTCCCAGAATATCTGAAGAGTTAACTAGCGGTTTGTAGCTTTTCTTGATAAAATCTTCTTTTGAATACAAACGCACAAAATTACTGCTTCCTGAATTTTCTGATGTTACAGCAAAATCATTGGTGAAAGCAACAGAAATTGGTTTAATATCCGTAAACGGAGTTTTGGAAGGCTCGATAGGAGTAGTTAAAGAAGCAGCTGCATTTGCTTTAATATTGGCAATATTGTAGTACAAATAGCTTTTAGCATCTCTTCCGGCTACAACTAAATTTCCTGAATAAACATCCATAGAGTATACTTCCGTCCATCCGTTTAAAGTATTTAGTTTTGCAATAGGAGTTAACTTCCAACTGCTTGTTTCGGTAATCTGCGACGTTTCAAAAACTTTGATGCTTTTCTCTTTTTCTTTTACAAATATCAATCCGTCTTTTACAACAACACCAAAGACGTGCACAAAAGTTTCCCACCAGTTACCGTTTCCAACTGTATTGATACCCAGTGTTGTGGCTTCATCAAGAACAAAAAGTCTCGAATCGATGCTTCCTACATAAATTCTGCCGTTGTCAATGCTTATCGATGATAATTGAGTAAACGGTATTGTCGTAGTTCCTTTTGTGTAATTTGCGATAGTTTTGATATGCGCCAGAGTTACTGCATTAAACACTTCCAAAACATCTCCGTTGCACACATACAGTTTTTCTTTAGAAATTGCGATACCTTTTGGATCTAACGTTCCGGTGCCGTCTCCAATTTGTTTGGCCGTGATCGATGCATCTTCGGTAGGATAGTAATAATCGTAATTTGTTGGTTCTATATCGTAGCTGTCTTTACTGCAGCTTGTAATAAAGCAAAGCAATAAGATTAAAAAAGGCAGTCTGTTCATCTTGATTTTGTTGATTAATTCCATTTTCCTTCTCCTTTATATTTTAATAAAAATGGATTTTTTTGGTTTACAGTAAATACAGGTTTTTTGTAAGTTCCTGATAAATAAGATGTTTTTGTCCATCCTTTTAGTACTTCAGGATCTGTAAACGGCAGGTCATTTAGATAAATCAGGTATTTATAAAAATGAGTCAGCATTTCCTGCTGGCCTCCGCCTTCGCCGCTGTTTGCTAAATTACTGCTGTGGCTAAAACCAATATGATGCGAATATTCGTGCGACCAAACCGACATTTCTCCAAGCCAGTGCCCGCTGATATATCCAGATTCCCATTGCGAAGCCAAAGCGCCTCCGCCCCAGGCTGAGTCACCGCCTACCATTGCCATATTAAGAGTTCGGCCGTCAAGATAGTCCCAGTATATTTTTTCGATTTGTTCTTTAGTGTAATAATCGTAAGTTCCGTTGGCATCCTCTGTATTCCCGTGCCAGTTTAGTGCACCATTTATTGCAGTTCCGGCCAGATCAGCCTGTTCTTTTTTGTATTTGTCAAAATTCGTAAAAGTGCTGTAATAAAGAGGATGGCTCAGGGCATACGAGTAATTGATAATCATCGTGATGGCTTCTTTTGCCAAAACAGGATTCATTGGCAGGTATTTACCAAGATCATTTAAATGATAAGAATCGCTGAACTGAACTAAATGCGATGATTTTATTTTTTTGAATTTTTGAAATAAAGGATCGCTTGACTCTACTGAAAATTCGATTGCGCCAGAAGAAAAACCTTCAATTTTATCAATCGTAACAGTATTTCCTGTTTCTAATTCGTAATCATTTTTACCCTCTGTAAGCGGGATTTTATGAAATGATCTGTGAAAAGCCGGAACTTTTGTAAAATTGTAAATCAAAAATCGTTTCTCGTAATTAGGCAGTTTTGCGTAGATTTTTACATCAGTAAGTCCAACAGGGGAATACAGGGAAATTTGAACAGAATCTTTTCCTTTTTGAATGACCTGCATTGGTTGGTTGACTCTAAACCAGCGGTCTTTATTGTCATACATTCTAGAAGCACTTTCGTTGTCTTCAAACATAGTCATGGGTCTGTTTCCTGCTGGTAATGCTGTTGCATCAATACTTGGAAGATAATTGGGCTGATAAGGATCACCTTCGGTTTCGTGATCACTGCAGCTAAAAGCTATACCTGCACTCAGCGCAAGTAAAAAATAATGAAAGCTTTTTTTCATAGGTTAATAAAGTTTTGGGGGTTGTTATTCAAACGCAAAACTATCAATAAACTTGTTTTAAACAAGCGTGTCGATAGAAAAATGCAGATTTAATTTGTGATAAAAGTAGGTTTTTTTGGATTTTTGCTCGAACACACTCATCATTTAGTTAATTTTCAGATGCTTTAAGAAGATTCGGATTTTTGCAAAAACGAAGATAGAAATGAACTAAAAAAGAAACTTTCAAATTTGATTAAAATGCTTTTGATTTTGTGCAGCAACGGGCGTTGTTATTTCAAACTAAAACATTCAAAAGGTTTAGTTTTTTTATATGCTATTGATTCTTATTTGGTTAAAAGAGTTTGTATGGCAAAACGATGCAGAAAACCACAGAAAGAAAAAGAATAAGAATTAAGGCAACTTCCGGATTTATGAATTTTTAGGAAAGTTCAAACTCTCAATTTGAGATAAATCATCATTAAATTTGACAAAACTGGCAGGAAATCCGGATTTTATTTTTCCTAATTTGTTTTCCATGCCTATAGCCGCCGCAACTCTCGATGACGCCATTTTTATTGCTTCATCAGCAGAAACATTTAAATGATTATAAGCATTTTGAACCGCATCCTGCATAGAAATTGCAGCTCCGGCCAAATTGCCGTCTTCATTTCTGTAAAAACCGTTTTCTAAATGTGCATCAAAATTATCCCATTTAAAATTATCTATTTTACGTCCCAGAAAAGTAGCGTCGCTAATCAAAAAGAATTTGTCCTGTTTTAGTTTATAAGCCACTTTTGCGGCGGCATAATCACAATGGGCTCCGTCTAAAATTACAGGAGCATATACGTTTTCATTTTCGAAAACAGCACCTACTAAGCCGGGTTCACGATGGCCAAACTGGGTCATGGCATTAAAAAGATGTGTCACCAGATTAATTCCTTTCGAAAAATAATGCTGCGCTTCTTTATAGCCCATTGTAGAATGTCCGGCTGAAATTACGATACCGCTTTCTAAAAGCATATTTAATTGCTCATCCGTAAAACATTCCGGAGCAATGGTAATGACCTTGATGACATCTTTTCCGTATTTGATAATTTCTTCAAGTTCGGTATTTGTGGGTTTGCGAACCTGATCAATACTGTGTGCACCGCGTTTTAACGGATTTAGAAAAGGACCTTCTAAATGCATTCCGATTACGCCGTTATTATGGTTTTTAATATAATTTCGTGTCGCTTCAATTCCTTGTAAAATGGTTTCTTTTGATGATGAAATTAAACAAGGCAAAACTTGTGTTGTACCAAACTTTAGGCTTGAGTCGTAAATATCCTGAATCGTTGCTTCGTTTGGGGTCTGGCTGAAATAATACTTTTCACCGCCATTTATCTGAATATCTATAAAACCGGCTCCAATATGTTTTCCTTGTAAATCAATCGTTTCAATGTCATTTGGAAGGTCTTTTTGTACCGAAAGAATAATTCCGTTTTCGATGATAATTACACCCTTATCGATTATTTCATCACCCGTATGTACAATTGTATTGAAGATTGCCTGTTTCATTTTTTGATTTTAGTTCCTTGTTTTTTGTTGATGGCTGTGAAAACTATGTTTTTTTTCAAATATAAATAAGTAATCGCAAATATACATTTCATCGTTTCTGCTTTTACAATTTTCTTAAAAATTCTGTTTCTTTCATCATCATTTCTATTTTCATTGCCGAATTTTATAATTTAATGAAATTCTGTTTTAATAAATCAAATGTTTTCAAGGTTTTTTCATGTGGGAACTATGTAAATTTAAACTGTAATTATTTCAATTTTATCGCTGGAGGCATAGTAACTTGAACTTTCAAAACAACAATGCACGAATGATGAAAAAATTACGAATCTCATTAATTAATATTCACGGACTTTTAAAGGGGTCAGGTCTTGAAATAGGACGCGACGCTGATAATGGCGGACAAACGAAATATGTATACGAACTAGCCGAATTTTTATCACAGCATGAAGATGTAGAACAGGTACATTTATTTACCAGATTGATTGATGATCCTGCGCTTTCGCCGGAATATGCTGTTCCTGTTGAAATAATCAATGAAAAATTAGACATACGCCGAATTCCCTTTCTGGGAAAAAAATACAAAGCCAAAGAACAATTATGGGAAGGACTCGACACTTTTGTAAACGGCGTTGTACAGCATATTAAGTCGCACAATATTTTTCCGGACTGGATTCATTCTCATTACGGCGATGCCGGATATGCCGCGGCAGAATTGTCGGCAATATTAAATATTCCATTTGCCCATACAGGCCATTCGCTTGGTTTTTATAAAAAGAAAAAACTACTCGAAAGCGGTCAAAACGAAGAAGAACTTGAAAAAAGATTTAAGTTTAAAGAAAGAATCGCCGCAGAAGAAAAAACATTAGAACTTTCAGAATTTATAGTTACTTCTACCGAGCAGGAAATCGAAACTTATAAAGCCTATAAAAACTTTGAATTAGGAAAATACCACGCTATTTCTCCCGGAATTGATACCCGAAAATTTGCTCCTTATTATTTTCAGGAAACCGATATTGATAAGCAAATGGAAGAAACCCAGCGGAAATACTGGGTATCGGAGACTATTTCTAAATTCTTAACCAATCCGCACAAACCTTTTATTCTGGCACTTTCAAGGCCGGACCGTCATAAAAATCTTCATACTCTGATTGATGTTTATGGAAAGACAAAGAATTGCAGAGTATTGCCAATCTGGTCATTTTTGCGGGAATACGTAAAGACATTGCCAAAATGCCCGAGTCTGAAAAAGACGTTTTAACCGATTTATTACTTTTAATGGATAAATACGATTTGTACGGAAAAATGGCGATTCCAAAAAAGCACGATGTTGAGAATGAAGTTTCTATTATCTATCGTTATGCTGCCGAAAAACGAGGCGTATTTGTAAATCTGGCGCTGCATGAAAATTTCGGTTTAACCGTTATAGAATCGGCTAGTTCAGGACTTCCGGTTGTGGTTACAAAAAACGGCGGACCTTCAGAAATTATTCCGGTCTGCCAAAACGGTGAATTAGTTGATCCGCAAGATGAAAATCAAATTAAAAAAGCCCTTAGAAATATTCTAACCGATGAAAATCAATGGAAATATTATTCGAATAACGGCGCTATAAACATTCAAAAGCATTACAGCTGGCTGAGCCATGTGAATCAATATGTAGAATTGGTCAACGAAAATTTATCCTTGTCTTCCGGCGCGGGAATAAAAAAACTGCATTATCCCAATATTAATGTTGATCGTTTGAAAAGAAAAATTGACCATTTATTAGTTTCTGATATTGACGGAACGCTGATCGAACCCAAATTGAACAATCCGGGGCTAAAGGAGTTAAAAGCATATCTCGTAAACCGTACAGGAAAAATGGCTTTTGCGATGGCTTCGGGCAGGAATTTAACGCTTGTAAAAAAAATTATAAATGAAGAACAGTTTCCACTGCCTGATTTTATAATCTGTTCTGTAGGAACTGAGATTTATTACACAAACGGGAAAGATTATATTTTAGACAAAGGCTGGGCAAAATTCCTGGCCGGGAGATGGAAAAGAGAAGATATTGTAAACCGTCTTAAGGAGGTTAAATGGATTCAGCTTCAGGAAGAAAATGCCCAAAATCCTTATAAAATTTCCTATTATTATGAAAAGGAACATTATAACCATGAAGAATTAATCAGGGTTTTAGGAACGGGATGGTATAAGGTTAATATAATTCCGAGTCACGGTCAGTTTCTGGATTTTATTCCGAAACGTGCATCTAAAGGAAATGCGATAAAGTTTTTGTGCCGAAAATGGGCAATTCCGTTAAGTAATGTCATCGCTGCCGGAGATTCCGGTAACGATATTGATATGTTCAGGGGACCTGTAAAAGGCATTATAGTAGGCAACAGAAGCGCAGAACTCGCTGAATATGAAACTACAAAAAGTATTTATGTAGCCAAAACCAATGCTTCTGAAGGAATTTTGGAAGGATTAAAACATTATAAAATAATTAAATAAGTAATAAAATGTATTCAGGATCAGGATTTAGCAACTGGGAAATAGGAGACGTTGATATATTTATTGATGAAAACGGAGTGCATCATTTGTTTCATTTGATTATTCCCAATCACGATTATATTGCACATGCGGTATCAAAAGACGGACTTTCGTGGAAAAGGGTAAAAAATGCCCTTTGGGTAGGAGAACCGGGAGAATGGGACGATGATATGTTGTGGACCATGCACGTGAGCAAAAAGACAGATGGAGGAGGTTATGAAATGTACTATACCGGTCTCAAACGTCAGGATAAAGGAATTGAACAGAAAATTGGAAGAGCTGTTTCAATAGATTTAATTCATTGGAAAAAAGAAAATTTGCACGGACTTCCCTTTAAAAGTGAAGCACCACATTACGAAAGCGCAACCAATAATCCACGCAAATGGATTAGCTTTCGGGATCCTTTTAAATATCAATATCAAGGAGAAGATTATCTGCTGATTTGTGCAAGAAGTGCTTCCGGACCAACTTATAGAAGAGGCTGTATTGGTGTAGCCAAAAAAGAAGACGATGGTTTTGTACTTCAAAAACCACTTCATATTCCGTATGTTTATGACGATGTAGAATGCCCTTGCGTGGTCGAAATTAAAGGTTCGCATTATCTGCTGGGTTCAATAAGGGAAGATATTAAAGTTCGGTATTGGATGGCTCCGGAATTTAAAGGCGAATATTGTGCTTTTCATAATAATGTATTGCTTCCGCAGGGAAATTATGCAGCGAGAGTCGTAAAGGATGGAGAGCATTTTTTACTCTATAATTTTTATTTTGCCGATGGAAATGTGAATACACATCGCGTAATTCCGCCCCCAAAAGAACTTGATATTGATCCAAGCGGAAGGCTTTTACTGAAAACGTACCATCATTGGGAGAATTTATATCAAAAGTCAATATTGCAGAAAGATCTGCCGCATCCTTTGCCCATTTTAGGAAATCCCACCGCCGAATTTCAAATCGAAAACGAAAGCAAATGGAGATTTGGCTGCCGAAGCGGTTATGAAATTTATTGTTTCGAAAAACCTTCAATGGATTTTGTCTGGGAAGGAACGCTTTCTGTAGAAGGAATGGGAAAAACCGGATTTGTAATCGAATGTGATAAAGAAGGAACAGGATATTATATTTCAATAGATTTTATGAATGGTTTTGTACAGTTCAGGGCTTGGGGATTTAATGAAAAGGACGTGAAGAATAATTTTATTTTTGAAAACATTCAAACCAATCAATTTGAGATTCACGAAAACAAGCAAATCTATTTTAAGATAATCCGTTACGGAAATTATTATGAGCTGTCTATAAATGAAATTGTAAAACTGACTTTACTGGATTTTAAATACAGTGAAGGAAAAATAGGAATCTATGTCTGTTCTGCAGTGGTTGCTGTCACAGATTCAAAAATTCACACTATTCCGGAACCCGAAAACGAATATGCGGCTTCTGACCCTGATAAATATTTAAAGGATTATATGAGAATCACGCAGATTCAACCTCAATAAATTAAAGTCTTTTAATAAAAAAAACTCCCAATATACTTGGGAGTTTTCTATTTGTTTTCTTTTAAAGAAATTAAAACTTATTCGGTTTAGCTTCGACAATCTTACTCACCCTGAATACCAAATAAATAGTAAGTAACATGATGGCAGAAGCAACCATGGCTAAAATGTCATAATGTTCCAGCGGTGCATAACTGTCTTTTTGATAAATAATAAATCCGGCAATTACGGCTCCAAAACCTCCTGCCATCTGCTGTAAAGACGAGTTGATACTCATAAAGGCACCACGATCCTGCGGATCAGGAACTGCAGAAGTTAAAGTTGTAGACGGAACCATTCTGCTCATAATAGTAGCCATCATAAAAACGTTGATAACTAATACAATCCAAAATGGTGTTGGACCAAAATGAGAGTAAATATTAATTAAAATAACCGCCATTACCGTTGCCACTGCAAAGATTTTAAATTTATTTACCTTATCGCTCAGTTTACCAATAAAAGGCATTGTAATTAAAGTAGCGATTCCGGTAATCATAAATAACAAAGGTAATTCTTCGTTAGTTACTTTAAGGTTGTTTATGGCAAAAGCACTTCCAAAAGGCATCATCATGAAACCTCCAATAGAGAGCAGGGCAGTAGATAAAAAACCTACCTGATAGTTCTTTTTTGAAATAGTATGGATTAAATGCAATAAGGCAGTTTTCTCTTGTTTTAATTTTAAATGCTCTGTAATTGGATTTAATTTTAAATACAAAACCATCGTAATAATTGCTGCCATTGCCGCAATCCATAAAAATGGCACGTGCCAGCCCCAGGCATTTGCAATGTATAAACCAATCGGGATACCAAGAACCTGACTTACGCCAAATCCCATCTGAATAAATCCCATTACTTTACCACGCTGCTGCAAGCTGAATAAATCAGCTACAATAGCCATAGAGATAGAACCAATTACACCGCCAAATAAACCGGTGAAAATTCGGGCCGCTACCAATAGAAAAAAGTTGGGAGCTATTGCACAAAACAAAGTTCCTACTGTAAAGCCAATGTAAAAGAAAAGCAACAGCTTTTTTCGGTCAAATTTATCTGCGAATCCCGCGGTCAGCAATCCTGAAATACCAGCGCTGAATGCATAAGCAGAAACGGCAACACCAAATTGAGATGCCGTAATTTTTAAAGTTTTCATCATAATATCGCCCAGAGGAGACATTACCATAAAATCAAGCACAACAGTAAATTGTGTAATGGCTAAAAGAAAAATAACAAGTTTTTGATAGCCATTAAAACTTGGTGCCAGAGTTTGTTTTTCGTTCATATATTATTGTAGTTCTTTGCAGTCAAAATCGTGAAAATTCAATAGTTCGATTATTTGGCCTGCGTTTAGTTTCTCGCTTATAATTCTTAGTACGCAATCAATATCTTCTTGATCAATAGTCCATTGCAAAATAGATTTGTTTGCATTTAAAAATGTTGCGATTTTATCTTTGTTTTTTTCTGTTTTTATATTAGTTGCAAATATCAAGACATTCATAACATAATTATTTAAGGTTTTAGTGCTTTAATTACTAAGCTTAATGCTTCTTGTTGAATTTCAGCTGTTAATTTAAACGGAGTGGTGCCTCCAAGTCCTTTTCCTTTTTCATGAAAACGCAGTAAATTGTATAAAGGGCCATAAGCAATGCTCCAGAAAACTTCTTTTGATACGGGAATGATTTCTTTTCTTTCAATTGCTCCATGCAAAAACTGCGTCATAATCTCTTTTAATTCGATCAGGCTTTCGTTTACGATATATTCTCCATAATTAGAATTTTGAAGAATTTCCCAAAAGGCAATTTTATCTTTGTTTTTCAGCATAAACTCAGATCGATTTTCCCACTGCTTGGCAAGACCTTCTGCAAAAGGCATGTCAGGCGAGAAATCTTTCAGGGAGCTTTTAAAAAAATAAGTGCCCATTTCAGTCCCAATTTTTTTGATTAAATCTTCTTTGTCCGCATAATAAATGTAAAGAGTCGCTACAGAGATACCGCATTCTTTGGCGAGACGGTTCATCGCAAAGCCCTCGATGCCATGCTTTACGATCATTTCTATAGTTTTTTGTTTGACTAGTTCTTCTTTATTAACATCTCTTGTTCTCAATCTAAAAGGATTTTAATTTAGATGCAAATATAGAATAATAAATGAATGCTTGCTTACTTATGAAAAATATTTTTTTAGTGAAGAAAAATCAATATCTCAAAAAAAGAATTTTAAGTCAAAAAACAACCTTTAAATTTTAAAAATGTAAGACTGTATTTTTTGTTTTCTTTATGTTTTTATTAGTAGGAAACCCTTGAGAATAAAGGGCTGATAATAATTTGAATTCTAATGTTATTCTAATGTTGCGATAAAAATTTAGTTTTAACTTGCGCCCTTAATTTATTTTTTTGCAATGCTCAACAGAATCAAAAATAGTCTTTTATGTAAATGCCTTCAGGCGTTACTAATCGGCTATTTTTTAATGAGCAGCGTTAATATATCGAGTAGTTTCGGCCGACTTATCAATAATAATACAGAAACTCATTCTGTTAAGGGGATGACTTGCAGTTTTCTAAAGAAAATTTTCAAATGCGACGGCATTCCTGAAGAATTAGATGATTACGAAACAAAAGAAACTAAGACGACTAAGCTTGCAAAAGGAGTTCCGTTATTAGAATATTTAGTGCCGGCCTATACTTCATTAGCTGGTTTTCCTTTTCCGTTAAAGGCGCAGGGAAAAAATTACATAGACAATTCTGTTTTTTCATTTGGTTTTCATGGTAAAATCGATTTACCGCCTCCTCGGGTTATTATATAAATACTTAATTTTTTTTTTAGGATTATGATTTTTTTTGTAATCCTTAATGCGGTATTTGCCGTATATTAGTATCTATCTATTAATCTTGTATTTATATATAAATTCATGACACCCTTAAAACGTTTTTACAACTTACTGAGCCTTGATAAGCGCGACGTATACCAAATTATATTTTATGCAGCCTTTGCGGGTTTGGTAAACCTTTCTCTGCCATTAGGAATTCAGGCTATTATTAATTTTATCCAAAGCGGACAGCTGAGTGTTTCCTGGATTGTTCTTGTAATTCTGGTCACAATTGGAGTTGGCTTTGGTGGTGTTTTAACTATTTTACAGCTTCGAATTGTAGAGAATCTGCAGCAGCGAATTTTTGTTCGTTCCTCTTTTGAATTTGCTTACAGAATGCCTTTAATTAAGTTTAAAGAAATGTATTCTGAATATGCACCAGAAAAAGCAAACCGTTTTTTCGATACTTTAATGGTGCAGAAAGGAACAGCAAAGCTATTACTAGACTTTTGTACTGCATTCCTGCAGGTGGGTCTGGGGATTATTTTATTGGTCTTGTACCATTCCTTTTTTATGGTTATCGGGCTTTTATTTATTGCTATTTTATACATCATTTTTAAATTTTCGTACAAAGACGGGCTCGAAACAAGTCTTAACGAATCGAAGTTTAAATATAAAGTAGCAGCCTGGCTTCAGGAAATTGCACGAAACCGAGAAAGTTTTCGCCGAAAAGGAGGTTTCGAATATGCATTGGAAAGAAACGACGGCTATGTCAGTCAATATGTAAATTACCGCGAAAAGCACTTTCAGGTAATGAAAAAACAATACATTCAGCTTACTATTTTTAAAGTTATTGTTACGGCTGCCCTATTGTCTATTGGTGGTTTTCTGGTAATTCACCATCAAATGAATATTGGGCAGTTCGTGGCAGCTGAAATTGTTATTGTATTGCTGATTAATTCGGTAGAAAAAATAATTTTCGGACTGGAATCTTTCTATGATGTTTTGACTTCTGTAGAAAAAATCGGCCAGGTTACTGATATGGAAATTTCTTGTATTCCTAATACATCAGCCGTAAGCGATACCGGAATTAATATAGAAACAGAAAGTGTTGGGTACAACTATCCGCAGCACAATAAAAAGTCACTCAAAAATATTAACCTGAAAATCAATCAGGGAGAAAAAATATTATTAAGAGGAACAAATGGTGCCGGAAAAAGTACTTTGCTGCGTTTGCTTTCGGGATTACTAGAGCCGGAAAGCGGCGCCATGTATGTAACGGACAATTTTATGAACCGTGTAGATGAAGACACATTTAGAGCAGAAGCCGGAACTTATTTACAAGGTGATACGCTTTTTGCAGGAACCATCAGGGAAAATATTCTTTTTGGCAATGAAATGCTTAATAACGATGATTTAAAATGGGCCCTTGATAATGTGGGATTAACACCTGATATTAAAACTTTCCCTAATGGACTGGAACATCAGATTCATCCCGGCGGACGTGAGCTTTCGGCTTCAGATGTTCAGAAAATACTTTTGGCACGAAGCATTGTTCATAAACCCAATATATTATTCCTTGAAGATCCTGTAGATAAAATGGATGAACTGACTTCGGGTAAAATTGTCAATTTTTTACTTTCTGAAGAAAATGACTGGACGGTAATTGTGACTTCTAAAAATGATATCTGGAAGAACAAATGCGACCGAATGATAACGATCGATGATGGAAAAATTATTAACGACATAAAGCTTTAATCATGCTCAATATATCAAAAGATAATAATATAATTATCACTCCGGGCAAATACAAATCTATTACCAGTGTAGCCCGCAGGCCTCATTATAAAATATTAAACAGAGTAATAATTGGTTTTTTATTGTTTGGAGTTGCCTGTCTTTTTCTGCCCTGGACACAAAATATTTCCGGAAGTGGTTCTGTAACAACTTTAAAGCCAGATCAGAGACCGCAGACTGTGCATAATGCTATTGCCGGAAGAATCGAGAAATGGTATGTACAGGAAGGTGATTATGTGAAAAAAGGCGATACTATTTTGTTTATTTCTGAAACAAAAGAAGACTATTTAGATCCTAATTTGGTTGGAAATACCAAAGATCAGGTCGATGCCAAAAAAATGGCAGTAGAATCGTACGGAGACAAAGTTAACTCGCTGGATGTTCAGGCTCAGTCTCTTAATACAGAAAGAGAATTAAAATTACAACAGGCTCAGAATAAAATAAAACAAGCCCAGCTGAAAATTAAAAGCGACAGCATGGATCTTGAAGCGGTAAAAACACAATTAAGAATCGCTAAAACACAGTTTGACCGGTCAACAGCGCTTAACAAAGAAGGTTTAAAACCCTTAACAGATGTGGAGCAGAAAAGATTGAAACTGCAGGAATCTGAAGCGTATATTATCACCCAGCAAAACAAGCTTTTGAGCAGTAAAAACGAATTGATAAATGCGAGAGTCGAAATAAACCGAATTACGGCTGAATATGCAGAGAAAATTTCGAAGTCAAAAAGTGATAAGTTTACGGCTTTGAGCACCCAATACGATACCAAAGCACAGGTAAACAAATTAGAAAATCAATATGTAAACTACAGCCTGAGAAATGGTTTGTATTACATAACAGCGCCGCAAAGCGGTTATGTAAACCGTGCGCTACTGGCCGGACTTGGTGAAACAATTAAGGAAGGAACACCTATTATCAGCATTATGCCGGCAAGTTATGACATTGCGGTAGAAACTTACGTAGATCCTATCGATTTACCATTGGTGCACCGAGGCGCAAAAGTTCGTGTTTGGTTTGACGGTTGGCCGAGAATTGTATTTTCGGGCTGGCCGGGATTGTCTTATGGAACTTTTGGCGGTAAAGTAGTAGCGATTGAAAATTTTATAAGTGCCAATGGAAAATATAGAATTCTGGTTTCGCCGGATGGTGAAGATTCTAAGTGGCCAAAAGAATTGAGTATTGGAGCAGGAGCGCAGAGTATTGCTTTGCTGGAAACTGTTTCGGTATGGTATGAAATATGGCGAAACCTAAATGGTTTTCCGCCAAACTATTATAATTCAGGCGAAAAAGAAACAAAGGATGGTAAGGACAAAAAATAAATTGAAATACGTTGCATTGCTGTTTTCTCTTTTATTTTTACTAGGCTTTTCTAGTATGTACAGCCAGGATTTTAATAAAGAGGAACTAAGTTACAGCGAGTTTTTAGGATACGTAAAAAAATACCATCCGCTGGTAAAACAAGCGAATCTGGAGCTAAGCAATGCTCAGGCGGCGCTTATGGTGGCACGCGGCGGATTTGATCCTAAAATTGAAGTAGATTACAGTAAAAAAGAATTTAAAGGAACCGAATATTATTCGCTTTTAAACAGCAGTTTTAAAATTCCGACCTGGTATGGTGTTGAAATAAAGGCAGGATTTGATGATACTGACGGACAATATTACAATCCGCAGAATCGTACTCCGGAGGCAGGTTTAACCTCATTAGGAATCAGCGTTGCATTAGGACAGGGTTTGTTTATTAATCAGCGTATGGCCGATGTAAGGGAAGGAAAATTGCAGTTGAAATTAAGTGATGCACAGCGGAAACTAAAAGCTATAGAAGTTTTGTATAAAGCGAGTGAGGCCTATTTTGAATGGAGAAAAAGTTATAATGAAGCAGAACTCTACAAAAGTTATCTGGGTTATGCCAGCACTCGTTTTAAAGGAGTTAAAAAGCTCATAGAACTGGGAGATTCTCCTGCAATTGACAGCGTTGAAGCCGGAATCACAGTTAGAAACCGAGAATTAAATGTAGAAAACGGAAATTTGAAATTGGCAAAAGCAAAATTGTATCTTTCTAATTATCTCTGGATTGAAAATGTTCCGGTTGAATTGGGAGATGTCGTAAGACCGGAAGACAATTTAATTTTGACTTTGGAGCAGACATTAAAAACCGATGCCATGATGGTAAATGTTGAAAGTCTGGAATCTCATCCTAAAATTCAGGCTCTGGAAACCAAAATGGACATGCTTGAAATTGGCCGAAAGTTGAAAGCAAATTCACTGCTTCCAAAATTAAATGTAGGTTATAATTATATTTCAGAGCCGGCTTATTTTGATTCTTTTAATGCTGATGATTATAAATTTAACGTCGATTTCAGTATTCCGATTTTCCTGAGAAAAGAACGTGGAAGCCTTAAAATAGCAAAGCTGAAAATTCAGGATTTAAAGTTTGATATCGAACAGCAGCGATTGGAACTTAAAAACAAAATAAAAGCCCAGCAGACTGAAATTGCCTCTTTAAAAAGACAAAAAAATGTAATTGATAATCTGGTAAAAGATTATACAACGATGCTGAATTCAGAGGAGAAGTTGTTTTCTTTTGGTGAAAGTTCAATTTTCTTAATTAATTCAAGAGAAAATAATCTGGTCAGCGCCAAGTTATCTCAAATAGGAATCGAGAATCAATTTTATATTTCGAATGCCGAATTGTATAAAATCCTGGCCAATCCGGATTAATTACTTTTGTCTAAACACATAGACAAATAGTTGGCTTTGTAAATTAAGAAAAAAAAATCTGCAATAGTTTTAAGCAGATATCGTTTATCAAAAAACAAAAAAGCAGCAGAGAAATCTGCTGCTTTTTTTTGATAAAGTTTGTCAGTCTGAGCCAAGTCTAAGACCTTTTAATGCATGAAAGTGCTTCGGCTTCGCTCAACAGGACAAAATAAGGATAAAACTATTTAGAATTTTGATGCAAATTGTTTTGCAAAATCTTCCAGTTTGGTTTTTCCATCTGCGGCTAAATTGCTTTTCAGGAAATCTTCAGCAATTTTTCCACTGCGCAAGCCTGTTCCCATTTCGGTATATAACTGGGCAATTTCTTCTGGTAATCCTGCTTGAGTCATTCCCTGCAATGATTGTTCGTCAGTAAATTCAACCCAGGATAAATCTGCTTTTTCAATTGCAGTTCCTAAAGCTTTGGCAATATCTTGCGGAGTGCGAACATCACTGATGATGTAACGAATGTTTTTTCCGGAAGACGTTTTTACCAATTCTTCGGCAGCCGCCTGAGCAATATCTTCGGGATGCACCAACGGAATTTTTGTATCTGCAGGATAATTTCCACCCATAATTCCTGCTCCCTGAATCATTGGGACATCATTGTAAAAGTTCGTGTAAAAATAACCTGCTCTTAAAAAAGTAATCGAAGTTTCTAAAGCATTATACAATTTTTCGATATTGTAAAGTCCTGCAATCGGCCCGTTTCCGGTTGGTAAATCAGCACCAATACTGCTTAGCATTACTACTCGGTTAATGTTAGTTTCAGAAATGGCTTTTGCGAAAGCACGGCCGGCTTCTGTTGTATTGGCGATTACATTCTGACTTCCTAAATTTGGCGGAGTCATGGCAAACAGCGCATCGGCACCTTTTAATGTTTCAGCCAAAAATGTACTGTTACTAACTGAACCAATTGCGGCTTTGGCTCCTAAATTTTCTATTTCGTTTTTTCGGTCGGCATTGCTGCTTATTACGATTACTTCGTGTCCTGCGTTAACCAATTTTGCTGTTAATGGTTTTCCAATGTTTCCTAAAGAACCTGATACTATAATTTTCATGATATATAATTTTTTTTATTACAGTTACAAAGGTATCTTTGTACTTACTTTTATACAAGTACTTACCCTAAAGTATGTATTATGACAGCGATTAAAGAATCATCGACAATTCAGGAAAATAAGCAGTACGCATTAGAAAAATGCCCCGTTACTTTTGTAATGGAAAAAATTGGCGGTTACTGGAAACCTATAATTTTATATCATTTGTCAACGGGCGATAAACGTTACAGCGAATTAAAAAGAGCAATTCCGGCGGTAACCGAAAAAATGCTGATTCAGCACCTAAAACAATTAGAATCCGACGGGCTTGTAATTAGAGAAGCAAAACCAGTTGTTCCTCCTTTTGTAACATACAGGCTCAGTAATGCCGGAAGAGGTTTAATGCCTGTTATACATGAAATGGCAAACTGGGCTTTTAAGGTGAGGGATGGGGAGTTTTCTCTTTAAGTTTCTGAGATGCTAAGTTTTTATCGCAAAATAATTTCATCAGAAATAAAAAATGATAATAAACCGGAGTCAACCATAATGGCATTCATTAAATTTAAAATCAGCCCTAAAGGACTTTAAAAATATCCCGAATTTAGAAAAATAATATTTCTAGATTCGGGTTGTTTTTTTCTGCCGCAATAAGAATTGCATTTAAACCCCAATTTTTTATGTAAATTTGATTTGAAGGATGTTAAAGAAAATCGATAAAGTTTTCTCTTTTAATTTTTTTACATTAATTTTAAGTAATAACCCCGAATACTATCAGGAATGAAGAAATATCTTATGCCCGGATTTTGGCTGCTTTACATGCTCTTTTTTGCGATTCCGTTTCCTATGATTTTATATTACGCCATAAACAGCGAATTTGATGTTACAACCTTAAAAGATCAAAATCCCTGGCTGGCATTGAGTATTTTGGGGCTGTCCATACTGCTTTGGCTGATACTTTTAATTGGTTATTTTCAGAAATGGATTCTGCAGATTTTTATCACCAGTAATAATATGGAACGCATAAAAAATGGTGGATTAATTCGGGAAGCAAAAATTATAAATGCTGTAAAAATATCCGGCAGAAAAGCAAAATTTAATACATACGAACTGCAATTACTGTTTAGAAATCTTAGCGATACTGAGATTACACATAAAACAGAAATTATGGACATGAAACCTCATGAGCGCCGTTTTGAAACCGGAAAAAAGATCAAACTCATCCTCAATAGAGAATTCAATAAAGAGCCGTATTTTATTATCGCATCATCAGAAGGAAAAATAA
Source organism: Flavobacterium johnsoniae (assembly GCF_001879205.1). Classification (GTDB taxonomy): domain Bacteria; phylum Bacteroidota; class Bacteroidia; order Flavobacteriales; family Flavobacteriaceae; genus Flavobacterium; species Flavobacterium johnsoniae_A. The sequence continues at coordinate 44,123 of NZ_MLFK01000010.1, read as the reverse complement.
ATATAAAAGGCTTATTTTTAAGAGTTTTAGGCTGGCTTTTGTTTTTGAGTGCCGTTGCGGGATATTATCTTTATTCTTATCACGATGAAAGCCAGGCTATGGTTGGCGCTTTATGAGTTTTGGACATCCGCTGTTTGTGTGTCCTGCAGTATTGATTTTCTATCGATATCTGCTTCGGTTTATTTTTAGAAAACTAACGGGCTTAAATAGCGGTTCGGCATCAATAAAATTCAAGGGAATAAAAACCGAGGCAAAAGTAATTAGCGTGAGCCAGACCGGAACTTATATTAACGAACAGCCCATGATGCGTTTTGAACTTGAATATACAGATAACAAACATCATGTTCATCGAAACAGCTTAAAGAAAATCGTAGGGTTTTTAGAACTCGATATAACAAAACAACAACACTTGGAAATTTTTTATCTGCCGGAAAATCCAAATTTGATTGCTCTTGCGGCAGATCTAAATACTATTTAAAAGAATGAGAAAATCACTTATCATATTAAGTTGCTGTCCGCTGTTTTTAGGATGCGAACAGGTGTCACAAAGTATCAGGGAAACATTTAAAACCAATGATTCAATAGTAAACAAAGAAACAGCAGCTCCTGATGTTCAGACAGAAGTACCGCAGGCAGATGTTCAGAAAATTGTAAATGAAGCTCTTGAAAAACATGCCGCAGCTCAGAACAGCTTAGAAAATAAAACAACAGATTTGTTAAAGGATTTAAACGGATTAAAAAAAGCCGAAGAGGCTCTAAAACAATTGCCCCAATATTCAGGAAAGGAAATCTATGTTTATTCAACTTTGTATTTTTACAATAACGGAACCATAAATGTTATGCTCCAGCATCCCGAAAATAAAAAATATGTTGATACTTATGAGTATAAAAATAAGGTATGGTCTGAGCCTAAACCTGTTCAATTGTCTATAAGAGATGACGTTCAAAAACGTTTAGTGCCTCTTAAAACGATCAGTTTTGCAAATGCGGCTAAAGTTTTTGATATCTACAATGAAAAAGCGGCTTCAGTAGAAGGAGCAAAGCCTGCAACAAGTGTGTATATATCCATTTGGGACAATAAAATCCGATGGTATCCATCATCTATCAGCGGGAGCCGGGAAAGATATTCTATTCAGTTTAATGACGATGGAACGTTAAAAACTTTTATACAAGATTAGTTTAAAAACCATCTTCTCTTTAATCTTAAATGTTTACTAAGGAAAGGTTTAAAAATTCCAGTAAACATGAAGAGGTTTTTCCATCCACGGAAATTTTATAACCGAATAAGCAAAAGGAGACCTGAGAATTAATATATCATAAACTCTTTTTTCTACTGTAAGTTCCCATTTGTCTTCGAATTCAACAAGAAGACCGTTTCGTACAAGCCAATTACCTCTAAAGCCGTCTATAGAACAATCTCCAATAGCAGTCCAATAACCAATTACGGCATTTAGGAGCCCGTCCACAAGCATTTTGTCTGTTTGTGAAATCTCGATTTCATCCGGAACTTTATCGTCGACAGAAAGACCGCATAGCAGTTTATTGAGTGGTAAATAAATTTCGTCTGTATTAGGCAGTCCGGTAACCACATATTGTAAATACTTTACCGCTTTTTTTTGATCTTTTATACTAACGAACTGTCGATCCTCAATTAATTTAAGTCTTTCTAACAGCATAGGGATATAACTGTTTAGCAATACAATTCCGGCATTTCTAACAGAGACACCTTCTTTTACCAAATGATTCATTTTTACAGCCTCCATTTATTTGTAAGGTTTGATTAATTACAGCGATATAAAATTATAGATCTTTTAGTAATTGTATATGAGTATTTATACCTAAAAACGAAAAACACTTAGAATTAATTAAAAATAGCAGTCAAAATAAGGAAAGAGTTAAAGATTTAATAAATACAAAAGCTGTAAAGTTTATTAGAAATTTGTACCTTAGTTAAATGACCGGTTTTTATGTGAAAAGCCATTTTTTCTAAATTTAAAAAAAACTTCAAATGCCTTGGAATCCAGAAATATACAATAAGTTTAAAGACATTCGCTATCAGCCATTTTATGATTTGGCAGCATTAATAAAACCAGCCAATGGAATGAAAGCTATTGATTTGGGATGCGGAACAGGAGAGCAGACAGCAATTTTAGCCGATAAATTTCCGGCGGCTCATTTTCTCGGGGTAGATTCTTCTGCCGAAATGCTCGAAAAATCAAAATCCCTCGAGACAGAGAGGCTGCATTTTCGTAAAGCAACAACCGAAGAAACCCTAAATGCAGGCGAAAAATGGGATTTAATTTTTAGTAATGCGGCGCTGCAGTGGTCAAATGATCATGGAACATTATTTCCTAAATTGATTAATCTTTTAAATAGGGACGGACAATTTGCAGTGCAGATGCCTGTGCAGCCTGAAAATAAACTCAACAAAATTCTTATTGAACTGGTAAACGAAGAACCTTTTAAAACGTATCTAAAAGGATATACAAGAGATTCTCCTGTTTTAAGCATAGATGAATATGCCCAGCTGCTTTTTGACGGAGGGCTTGAAAATATTCAGATTATGCAAAAAGTATATCCTATAATTGCCAATGATCATGATACTTTATATAACTTTATTTCAGGTTCTGCTTTAATACCTTACATCGAAAGATTAGAAGGCGAACAGAAAGAACTTTTTATTAAAACATACAAAGAAAGAATAGCAGTAAGTTTTCCTAAACTCCCAGCTATTTATTCCTTCAAACGGCTTTTGCTTTACGGAATAAAAGCATAAAAAAAAGCTTCAACTGTGAAGCTTTTTTTGATTATTTAACCGGTTTGGGGGATAACCAAATTGCTTTTTAAAGGCAAAAGAAAAATGGGATAAATTTTCAAAACCGACTTCAAAATAAACTTCGGTTGGTTTTTTCTTGTTTTCGGTTAAATGATAGTGCGCCAGTTCTAACCTTTTTTTAGTAAGCCATTTTTGGGGCGTTGTATTAAAATATTTTTTAAAATCTCTGTTAAAAGTCGATAAACTGCGTCCTGTTAAATAACCCAGTTTTTCCATTGGCATATTAAACATAAAATTTCGGTGCATAAAATCGATCAAATCGATTTTTCCGGGTTCGTCAAAACCGGCAAGAATACTGTCGATTCCTTTATCAATTTCTCTTAAAATACTAATAGCTTCGGTAATTTTTAAGGAGGCAATATTTTCGGGAAATTCTCCTTCAACATCAAAATAAGGCAGTAACGAAGACATACAGCTTTCTAATAACGGGTGATTATTATAACTGATAATTTTTTGTTCTGTATTAGTTTTATCACTTAAATCAATACTTTTATAAAACTCCTTTAAACGTTTTACAGATAGATGCATGACTACTGTTTTATGAGGCTGTCCGTTTTTAGGATAATTAATAATAGTGGCGAGCAGATTTCTCGGAATTAAAAAAATATCTCCGGCTTTAAAGGTAAAAACAGCATCAGTCTGAATGATTTTGGTTTCGCCCGAAATAAACCAAATCAGCATATGGTCTTCAAATACCAAATCAGTTTTGAAGAATTTATCTTCATAGCAGGACAGCTTTATTTCCGGAGTTAAATATTTTGAGATATGTTTCATTTAGAATAATTATATACCGTCAAATCTGTTTTTAAGAGAACTAAAGGTAGCATTTTTGACGGTATTTTATATTTAGATTTTTTACTCACAAATTTCAAAGGACACTCCTAAAAGGCGTTCGGTTAAATCCCATAATCTTTTAGCATTATCCTGATCTAACGAATAAGGCTGAACACCGCGTATTGTTTCAGGTTCATCAAATTTATGTTCGATGTTACCCAAATCCAGTTCGGCGATATCAGCATCTTCGCAATAAACCCCTCCTATATTTTCCAGCAGAGGACTTGTTGCACACCAAACCGTTGTCGCAGCGCCCTGAGAAAGTGTTTTCAACAAAGCAGCCACTTCAGGTTTTAAGTTTCCGTCCTGATCGTGAGTCCCTATTTGTTTGAATAATTCGATAGGTTCTTCTCTCCCTAAATCGGTGCCGAGAACACTTCCAGGATGAAGCGAATAGGCTCTCACATTGAAATCTTTAGCACGATTGTCTAATTCTAAAGCAAATAAATTGCACGCTGTTTTCGATTGCCCGTAACCTTGCAGTGTTTGATATTCGCGATAAAGAAAATTGGGATCATCAAAATCAAATGGCGCCATTTGGTGGCCGTAAGAAGATACGTTTAAAACTCTTGCTCCGTTTGCCTGCTTAAGTGCCGGCCACAATCTGGCAGTAAGCTGAAACTGCCCAAGATAATTCGTTACCAGTTGAGATTCATAACCTCGGGAATCTCTGCGTAACGGTACCCACATAATACCGGCATTATTGATAAGAAGGTGAAGCGGTCTGCCGGATGCGAGAAATTTTGCAGCAAAGGAATCAATAGAATCAGAATCCATAAAATCTAAAGATTCTAATTCGACATTAGCAATGCCTTCCAGATTTTTTTGTGCTTTTGCAGTATCACGTGCAGCCACAATAACAAGCGCTCCCGCTTTAGATAATGTTTTGGTTGTTTCCAGTCCAATTCCGGTGTGTCCGCCGGTTACAATGGCAACTTTTCCGGTTAGATCAATTCCTTCAATTACTTCTGTTGCTGTTGATTTTGCATTAAAACCGGAATGTAAAGGTTTTTGCATTTTTCCCTGATAATTATTTTGTTCCATTTTATTTAAACTTTAAATGTTATGAGGCAAAATTAGATAGACACCAGGCTTTCGATTTTGTTTAAAACGTCAATTTTACTTTGTTTAAAATGTCATCCTGTTTTGGATAATTTTATTACCTTTAATTCTGCGCAAGAGTCTATTAAAGTTATTTTATGAAAGCATTGGTAATAGGAGCTACAGGCTCAACGGGAAAATTTTTAGTAGAACAGCTTCTGGAAGATCAGGAGTATACTTCTGTGGTAACATTTGTAAGGAAATCATCCGGCAAGGAACATCCTAAATTAACGGAACACATCGTCAATTTTGAAAATATCGATTCTTTCAAAGATTTAATAACGGGATATGTTTTGTTTTCCTGCCTCGGAACAACTTTAAAAGCAGCCGGGTCCAAAGAAAATCAATGGAAAATTGACTTTGATATTCCTGCAGCATTTGCTGTTGCGGCCAGACAAAATGATGTAAAATCGTTTGTATTGATTTCTTCCTATGGGGCTTCTGCCCAAAGCAGTGTTTTTTATTCTAAAATGAAAGGAAAACTTGAAGATCACATTCAGGCACTTCATTTTGAACAGTATATTATTTTCAGACCCGGACCTTTGGTACGGGAAGATTCAGACCGATTGGGAGAAAAAATAGCAGTCAAGGTAATTCGTATACTGAACGGAATTGGTCTTTTTAAGAAATTTAAGCCGATGCCGACACCTCTTTTGGCAGAAAAATTAGTAAAAGCTACTAAGACTCTTACATCTGGAACTACGATAGTTGAGCTTGAAAGAATCTTTGAATTTTAGTTTCGGCAGATAAATAGCGCAATTGAAAAGAAATTGGTTTAGCATTTTAAGTAATTGGTCATGTTTTTTTATAAATTTGTTTTGAGAGAAAAATAACCACTTATTTTAACTCTTCCTAAACTCCAAATAATATTTATCTTAATATGAGCACAACTTCTTTACTATCGTCAGATTTTCTAACAGATATAAAATCCCAAACGGCAGATTCTCATAAAAAATTAGAAAATCTTTCGGTTTCGGCATCTATATTATCGCCAGATATGAAAATAGAAGATTATATTCATTATCTAAGTCTGATGCACGATGTTCATAAAAATACAGAGGATATTGTTTATCCGCTGCTTTCGGGTATCATTGAAGATTTAGACGACAGAAAAAAGAAACATCTTATTGAGGAAGATCTTTTATTTCTTCACCACAATAAATCTACCGCACATAGAGTTTTTGATAAAACAAATATGACAGTGCCTTTTGCTCTTGGAGTATTTTACGTCATTGAAGGTTCGAGTCTGGGCGGCAGGTTTATTTTAAAAAATATTGTAACCAATCCGGAGCTCTCTAACGATCAGGGTGTATCTTATTTTAAAGGTTACGGAGACAAAACAGGCAGTTACTGGAAAAATTTCCTCAATGTACTGGCAGCATACGAACAGGATAATAATTGTGCAGATAGTATCATAGAAGGAGCTGTATATGCTTTTGATAGTATTTACAATCATTTTGAGAGCATAGAAAAATAATGAATATTAAAGATATAGTCAATCGTGATCTTGTTACACTAACCAACTGCGAACATGAACCCATACATATTCCGGGGAGCATACAAACCCATGGTTTTTTAATAGGTCTTGATCCTGATTGGAAAATAGATTTTTGTACAGCAAATATTTCCTCATTTGTCGATTTACAGCATACTGATGTTTTGGGGAAGAATTTCACTACTGCTTTTGGTTCAAAAGCACAGGAGCAGATTTTAGATTATATCAATAAAGATAAGGTTCAGAATGTATTTCCGCTCGAAATTAATCTGCTCGAAAAATTATTTCAGGTCAGCATACACAAAAGCCAGGATATCTATGTTTTAGAAGCTGAACCAAAATTCCCCGACCGAGAAAAACTCGCTGATGTTTATACTCAGACAATCCAGTTTGTAACACAGATGAACAACACGACTTCTCTAAAAGATTTGTGTGCGCTTGTTGCCGAGGGAACCCGAAAAATCACAGGTTACGACCGTGTAATGATTTACAGGTTTGATGAGCAGTACAACGGCGAAGTATTTGCCGAAGATTGCAGAGAAGATCTTGAACCATTTCTAGGACTTCATTATCCGCATACTGATATTCCGCCTCAGGCCAGAGAACTGTATATAAAAAATCAGCTCAGGCTTATTGTGGATATTGATTATCAACCGGTTCCCATATTTACGATTGATGATAAAGAGAATAAAAATCTTGATTTGAGTCTTTCTATTCTTCGGAGCACATCGCCAATTCATGTCGAATATTTAAAAAATATGGGCGTAGGGGCTACACTTACTATTTCGCTTATTCATCATGACCGTTTATGGGGATTAATTGCGTGTCATCATTATTCTAAAAAGAATATTTCGCCCGAAATTAGATTGGCAGCGAAGCTTCAGGGACAGTTTATAACATCTCAGATTGATATTAGACAATCTAATGATGAAAACGTAAACGCCAGAAAAACGTCGCTGGCGCTGGAAGAACTAACAAGTTTAGAATTACCGCTTTCAGAAGAGTCATTAGAAACTATTATAACCGCACCGCAATTGCTGCAGATCTGCAATGCATCAGGAGTTTCTATTTCTATAAAAGATAAAATATACACGCATGGTTTAACGCCGTCTGATGAACAGATCGTAAGGTTAACAGCAAAAATTAACGATCGTATTTCTGATAAAACATTTGCCACCAATAAACTGAGTGATTATTTTCCGGATATGGAACAATGCTCAGATTTTGCAGGTATAATTTATCACTCGCTGGATAGTGCTAGCCATATCATCTGGTACAGACCCGAAACTATATCTGAAATTAACTGGGGAGGCGATCCGGAAAAAGCAATTATAAAAGACAATACAGGACTGCATCCCAGAAATTCATTTAATATTTGGAAACAGATTATAAAAAATCAAAGCAATATCTGGAAACAATATGAAATAAATGCGGCAACCCATTATGCACACAGCGTTCATAATCATTTGATGATGATAATGCTAAGTGAAGAAGAAGAGAAATACCGCACACAGAGTGAAATTCTCAAAGAAACCAATTCAGAACTAGAAAACATCAACTGGATTAGTACGCATGACCTGCAGGAACCGCTGAGAAAAATTCAGTTAATTACCTCAAAAATGCTTACAGAGCTTGATGTTATTCCGCTGGATTCTGTTTCTAATTCTTTAGTACGCGTATCAAAATCAGCAGGCAGAATGAGAATTTTGCTCGAAGATATTTTGAAGTATACCAGAATAAAAAACACCAGAGATGCTTTGCAAAAAGTAGATTTGAATGAAGTTTTGCAGGCGACTATAATTGAGATGAATGAAGATATCACCGAAAGTAATGTTGTAATTGAGAGCGAAAGCCTTCCGGAAGTGTATGCGCTCAACTTTTTAATGCGTCAGTTGTTTTCTAATATCATACAAAACTCATTAAAGTATGCCTCGCCTGATCGATTTCCGGTTATTAAAATAACAGCTTCTAAAGATCCGGAACTCATAGGGCATCTTAATAAAATTTACTGCCACTGGGTTAATTTTTCTGATAACGGAATTGGGTTTGAGCAGCAATATGCCGAAACGATTTTTAAAGTCTTTACCCGACTGCACAATCAGGATCAATATACCGGATCCGGAATAGGACTGGCATTGTGTAAAAAGATTATGCAGACTGTAGGAGGCAATATTCAGGCTGTTGGAAAATTGGGAGAAGGCACAGAGATAAAAATTTATTTTCCCTGCGATCCCAAAGAATCTCTTTTGTAAAAAAAATCAGATCCATTCTCCGGAAGCATCATGTTTGTTGGGCAAATAGGTAAGGTATTGCACCATTCTTGGTGTTTCACCTTTATTTGGCGTAGCACAATGCGGCAATGCATTATTCCATATAATAAAATCGCCTGCATTACCCAGAATAGGTTGTGCTTTTAAGGTTTCAACTGCTTTATCTCTCGGGTTTTCATTTGGTGCAAGATTTTCTATCCAATTACTTATTTTATTATGAAATCCGGCAACGCAATGAAAAGCACCATCGTCCGGCCCGCAGTCTGTTAGATAGAGCAGACCCTGAAGCGCAAAAGGCATAGGCTGTTTTAAGCTGGCATCCCAGTGAAGTTTGCTTCCCAGGAAAGTAAAATCCTCCGTTTCGGGTGGATTAAAACTTACTTTATCGATCGTTTTATAGATATTCGTTGTTTTATAAAGCTGTTCGTAAGCTTTTTTTATTCTGGGCGAAAATCGGTTTTTGTTTAACGTTTCATGATCAGAGAAGTTAAGCATCAGTCCTTTTTGGTTTTCATGTCTTTTGTACCAGGTTTCTTTTTTGTTGGGATCCATTTTTAAATACTCCCAAATTGCCTTTTGCGTCGCTTCGCAATCCGCTTTTGAAATCGCATTTTTTACTACAATATAACCGTTCTCATTCCAGAATTCAAGATCTTTTTCAGATAAAACATCACCTATATCATCTTCTTTATCTGTAGTATTGTGCTGCTTTCTGTTGTTAATCCAGTTTTTGAAAGTTTCGAAATCAGGTTTTTCAAAATATAAAAACTGCAAAGTATCTTCCATACCAATACCCAGCTGATACAAAGTTTTAATTTCCAGATCCCAGTTTTGAGTTACAGGCGCATCTTGGGGGCCTGAAGGCTGTAGAGCACGTTTCCATAAGTTTTCAAGGATATTCCAAGGCATGATTTCTATTTTTTGGTTGTTGTTTTTGGTTTGTTGTTCCGAGTCAGGATAAAAACAAGGTTTATTTTAGGTGAAATTAAAAAAAGAAAACGAGTTGAACCTCAGTAATTATACGCAATTTTTCTTTTGCTTTTGTTGTAAGGCAAAACCCAAATGTAACGCAGGGAGTTTTGGCAGCATTGCATTTATTTTTAAAATTTCAAATAAATTATGCTTGATAAGATAATACAATTCTCAGTTAATAATACATCTTCAAAAATTGTGATTAAAAATGCTTACACGCTTTTAATGACTTTTATGAACGGAGGGGATGATTAATAAAAAAATAATAAAAAAGCTGTCTCAAAAAGACAGCTTTTTTGTAAGCTTCAGAGAAGCAAAATAGTTATAGCAAAGCATAAATGTTTACAACATAAAGCTCCGGAGGAGCGGCATATTTTTTCAACGGTTTTTATATATGTCGCTCCTCCGGAGCTTTTTTAATTGTCTTGTTGTAATTCTATAAAAATTTCACCCCGCTGGGGTTTTAAATTAAAACTCCCATCGTACAAACGCTTCCATAGCAGCATAATGTGCTAAACCAAGCTGATTGTATAATTGAGCTGTTTCACTGTTTCGATCTTCGGCTCTCTGCCAAAATTCTCTGGCATCAGTTCCCTGAAAAACAACACCGTCTTTCTGCGATTGATGTTTGAAAATTCCGTGGCGTTTTGCCAAAACCTGATCCGGGCTCATTGGCACTGCCATTTCGACTTCGTCAATTCCCCATTCCTTCCACGCGCCTCGGTAAAGCCAAACCCAGCAGTCATTCATAAAAGATTTTGGTTTTAAAGTTTTTACAGCCTCAAAAATAGCATCAAGGCAAACTTTGTGCGTTCCGTGCGGATCGGCCAAATCTCCTGCGGCGTAAATTTGATGTGGTTTCACTTTTTCGATCAAATCCATTGTCAGCTGAATATCTTCTTTGCCTAAAGGTTTTTTCTCAATTGCTCCGGTTTCATAAAAAGGAAGTTCCATAAAATGAATTTGTTCGTCCGGTAAACCCACAAAATGACTTGTAGCACGGGCTTCTCCTGCTCCATTTCAAAATAAAACAAACTTATCTGTAAACACTCAATCTGCAGAAGACTTTCCTGATTTTACGATTGAAACGACTAATGTTAATCATGTTTTTTGGATAAAAGAAATTTGCGAAGTTACCTTATCATCTGCCATAGCAAGAGGAACAGGAATCTCCGGAGGATCTCCTGAACTGCTCAAGGAAAAAATAAAAAAAGGTGAAGCTGTTATTGCTTTTGCCACAGATGGAACCTGGGCAGGATTTTCATTTATATCTTCCTGGGATAATAACCAATTTGTTTCCAATTCCGGATTGATCGTAGCACCTCAGTTTAGACATACCGGACTTGCAAAAAGAATTAAAAGGAAAATATTCGAATTAAGCCGTCAAAAATATCCGGAGGCCAAAATATTTAGTTTGACAAGTGGTCTGGCAGTAATGAAAATGAACCACGAATTGGGCTTTGAACCCGTAACCTATTCAGAACTCACTTCTGATGAAGCTTTTTGGGAGAATTGCAAATCGTGTGTCAATTGCCCCATATTATTGAGTAAAGAAAGAAAAAATTGTTTGTGTACGGCAATGCTTTATGATCCTAAACAAAAAACGGCCGGTATGTGACCCGGCCGTTTTTTTATAATTCTTTTAAAGTTTTAATGACTTCAGCCATTTCAGCATGCAGGTTGTTTATTCTTTCTAAGGTTTGAGGGCTGTACTGCTGTAATTTGGCTTCTTTTTCAATAGTAGATAAATAATGACTCTGGTCTTTGAGCATAAAGATGTCAAAACTGGATTTCATATTATGAGAAAGTCTCATTATCGTATCATGGTCGTTATTGTTGAATGCTTCGGCTAACTGAATCACTTCAGTTGGAATTTTTTCGATAAAGAGGCTAATCATATCTTGTTTAAAGCTGCTGTCACCGCCTGATACTTCATCTAAAAATGAAAGATTTATTTTTGAATTTGTTTCAACCGGAATGTTCTTGCTGGTTACTTTTCTGATGGCTTCTAAGAGAGCGGCCTGTTTAAATGGCTTCGGAATGTAAGCATTCATACCTTCTTTAAAACAACGTTCCTGCTCACCAACAAGAGAGTGAGCGGTCATGGCTATAATAGGAATGGTAAGCTTTAATTCATTTCTAATAGAATATGTAGTTTGATACCCATCTCTAAGAGGCATTTGAAGATCCATTAGTATAAGATCGTATTCGTTTTTTAATAATAATTCTATTCCTTCTTCACCATTTCCGGCAATGTCTAATTCAAAACCAAAATTATCGATAACATTCTTTACCAGTTTCTGGTTTAAAAGATTGTCTTCGCAAAGCAGTATTTTAAGTTTATCAATGTTTATGGGCAATAAGGGTTCTGCTGCTGTTTCAATATGATCTGTTTTTTTATAAGTAAGCACGAAGAAAAATTCAGAACCTCTTCCTTGTTTGCTTTTTACATGAATTTCAGAATCCTGTAGTTCTATTAATTGTTTTACAATATTAAGACCAAGGCCAGTCCCGCCAAATTTTCGGGTTGTACTTTCTTCTGCTTGCGTAAATCTTTCAAAAATGGCCATTAATTTATCTTCCTCAATACCAATACCGGTATCTTTAACAGAGAACCTCAGCGAATAGTCACTTTCTGTTTCATGGGTCTTTTTTACAGAAACCGTTACTTCGCCTTCTTCAGTAAATTTAAGCGCGTTTCCGGTAAGGTTAACCAGTATTTGGTTTAATCTTCCCTGATCTCCAATTACCATTTCAGGCATATCAGCATCAAGAAATAAGTTAAATTCAACTCCTGCAGGAACTTTTACTTTTAATAAATCGTAAATGTGTTTGAGTGTATTTTTTAAATTGAATGGCTGTGCCTCAATAGTCAGATTGCCGGATTCGATTTTAGAAAGATCCAGAATATCATTAATGATCAAAAGCAGATTTTCCTCGGCAATTTGCACGCTGTCAACATAATCACGCTGCGCTGCATCTAATTTTGTTTGGGCCAATAGGTCTGTAAATCCAATAATAGCGTTTAAGGGCGTTCGGATCTCGTGGCTCATATTAGCCAAAAAACTATCTTTTGCCAATACCGCACGTTCTGCAATTTTTTTCTGAGCGGCCAGTTCGATATTTTTTGTTCCCAGTTCAAGCTGATTCATAATGTGCTTTGCGACAATCGAAAGGGCATTGCGCTGGTTTTCGTTCAGTTCTTTAGAAACGTGGTCGATTGCACAAATGGTTCCAATATTGTAACCATCTGGTGTAGTAAGCGGTACTCCGGCGTAGAACCTGACTTTTAAACCGCCTGTAACATTAGGATCATTTTTAAATCTCTCGCTTAAAAAAGTATCGTTTATTTCCACCATTTCAGATTCTAGAATGGTATACTGGCAGAAACTGATTTCTCTCGGAACTTCTGATACTCCTATTCCTATTTCAGATTTAAACCATTGTCTGTTCTCATCAATAAATGAAATATGGGCGATAGGCACAGAACATATATAAGAGACAAGTTTAGTGGCATCATCAAAAGCATCTTCTGGAAGTGTGTCAAGTATATTATAACGTTTTAAAGCGGCAAGGCGTTCTAATTCGTTGTGTGGTAGGGGCTGTTCTGCGATATTCATTTTATTGGGGGAAATAAAGTGCAAAAATAAGAATAATATTAGGACATCAAGGATATATCATTAGGAATATAAATGCAAACAGATTAACAAGAAGAACAACTCCATATACAATATTAGATTTTCCTTTACTCAGTGAGAGCATTACGGTAAATACAGATAAAGCCAGCAAAACGATCGATTTTATATCAAGTCCAAGGATAATTGGCATATCCATCATAATACAAACTGCGGCAACACTCGGAATGGTTAAACCAATACTTGCCAAAGCAGAACCCAGGGCTAAATTAATACTGGTCTGCAGCCTGTTTTTTCTTGCGGCGATTATAGCGGCAATGGCTTCCGGCAATAAAATAATGATGGCTATTACCACTCCAACTAAACTTTTTGGAAGACTGTAGCTCACAATTATGCTTTCTATTGTTGGAGAAAGCGTTTTGGCTAATAATACCACAATCCCTAAACTAACGATCAGGAAAACGAGGCTTGTATAAAATGTTTTATTGTTAATTATGATAGGCTCGACAACATCTTCATTTTCATCATCCCCAACGGTTAGAAAATATTGGCGGTATCTGCTGGTCTGCGCAAATAAAAATGATGAATAAATAACAATACAGGCAATAGAAGCAAAAAAAAGCTGTGGTACTGAATAATAAGATCCCGAAACGCTTTCTGTAAAAGTAGGAAACACTAGAGTAAATACTATGATAGAAACCAGGGAAACCAAACCAATGGTAACGGAGGAAGGAGAAAAATTTTGTTCATAATGTTTTAACCCGCCAATTAAAAGACACAAACCGATAATTCCGTTAAGAATAAGCATTGTGGCGGCATAAACGGTATCTCTGGCAAGAGAAACTGCTTCCGGGCCATCTGACATCATTAAGGATATAATAATGGAGACTTCGATCACGGTTATTGAGATAGCCAGAATAATGGTTCCGTAGGGTTCACCAACTCTTTCTGCTATGATTTCTGAATGATGTACGGCCGACATTACACTCAAAATTAATAAAATACTTGCCGCAATTTGAAATATACTGCTGCCTTCTATAAGTCCGCTAAAGAAAAGAATCCAGGATAATGCCGGAATGATGATGGTCCACTGAAGTAATTGTTTCATTTATTCTAATTTAAAATTTAACCTATGCCTCTCCAACGTCTTGAAAAATCAGCATTTTTTGATTTTGTAAGATAGGGCTTTTTTGCGGTAGTTAACAAAAAAACAATGTTAAGAGATTAAATTAGAGTTGCTTTTTGACCCTTTTTTGACCTATTTGCTTTTTTAATCTGACTCTTTCTTCTTATTAAACTGTAATCACAAGCACCATTTACGGCATATTCTATTTTAAATTCAGCAAGAAGCTGGGCAATAATTTCCATAGTAGCGTTCTCGTCAAGTCCAATTTGTGCTCCGAGATCTAAGACGTTATGGTTTCCATTGCTTTTAATTAAAGCATTTAGAAATCGATCTTTATCTCGTATTATTTTAATTTTTTTCTGAAACGTATAAGTCATTCTCGTCAAACTATACATTAAGTGTTTGCTGTTCATGATTGGTGTTTTTAAACATTGCCTTGCAGTAAAAAAGCTTATGCAGCAAGGCAATTGGTTTGAAAATCAGATTTTTTAAGTTAATATTCTAATGTCAACGGGCCGCATTCAAATTTGATCGTTTCGGTTTTTATTGTTTCATGAATTAAGCGGTCTTCGTTTTGCTGGCAGAAAGCTTTTTGGCAAAGTGCAAGAATTGTTAATACGAGATATAATAAAAATTTTGTGCTCATGGTTTGGTTTTATTTGCGGTGCGTTAATGATAGTTGTCTGTGCTACAATAGAATAGACTCTAAACAGCTGTAAATGTTACACTAAAAAAATTATTGATTGTTTTTCAGCCATTCTAAGCGTCTTTGATCCGGTAGATGCGTAATTTTAAAATCTTCAAAAACAGCAGTGAAACCTTTTCCATCCGGACTTGCTGCCATCATACCCACCTGTACCGTTTTATGCTCCGGAAAGTATACTGTATTTGTCATCGTATAATTAATTCCATCAATAGAATAAAATATTTCTACTGCATCTAATCGGCGTACGGCTTTCATCCAGACATTTTTAGGTTTTTCCTTTAAGCCCATTACGCTCCATGAACTTTTATCGATGGTGTGAACCGTACTTATATTATAAACACCTTCTACATATTCAACTCCAGTTTTAATATAATTGTTTTCATCTATTCGCAGCATTAGGCATACCTGGTCAAATCTGGTTTTATAAACACCGGTCATTTTTACAACAGCTTCAAATTCACCGCTTCTTTCTGTATATAAAAACGGTCCGTCGTATACAGTAAATCCGTAATGACTCTTATTCCAGTAATCAGACTGGGGTGTTACCTGCATAGTAAGTTTGTTGTCTTTTATTTCCCACTCAGACGGCTCATTAAGCCAGTGCATTGCATTTAACTTTTGAGCATTTCCTTTTACTGCCATAATGCCAATAAAGATTAAAACGAAGTGCAATTTTTTCATGATTTCTTAAATTTGAATTTTATTAATAATTTACAAAGTAGGCGATTCGTTATTTTTACAGCAATAGTTATTTATAACCATTTTGCGTGGAGACGAATTTTTTGTCTATTTTTAGCAGTCCCAATAGTAATTCCTATTATAGAGAAAATAAAAGAATTAAGGTTATGAATCCTATTTCGAAATTAGAAGATCAATTTTCTTTTGAATCCATTGACAGTCCTGATAAGCGCAGGGAAGCACTGCAGGAGGCTGTTCAAACCATGAAAGAGTACGTCAAAATAGATCACTCCGTTGCAGTGTTGTCTGATCTTGCCGACAATAAAAGCTATATTTTTACCGGTGATTTTGGAAGTTTTTTTGAAATGGATACTTCCGGATACTTAACAATCGATTCTATTTGGGAAGAAGATATTTATCAGCGTATTCATCCGGAGGATCTTTTTGAAAGACATCTTTTGGAATTGGAATTTTTTAATTTCTTAAAAACACTAGAGCCGGAAGAAAGATTGAATTATGCAACGAAATGCAAAATCAGAACCTTAAACAATAAAAAGGAATATCAGCGTATTCTGCATCGCAGTTTTTATCTTAAAAACAGTTCAGAGGGAGGCTTGTGGCTGGCTGTTTGTCTCTACAATTATTTATTTGAAAAACATACGGCAGTAACAGGAATTGATGGAAAGATTATCAATACCAAAACCGGAGAAAGCATTTATGTGGATACGTATGTAAATTGCAGATTGCTGCTGACATCGCGCGAAAAAGAAATTCTGATACTTATTAGTAAAGGCGAAATCAGTAAAGTAATAGCCGATCAGTTAAATATAAGTATCAATACTGTAAACAGGCACAGACAGAATATTCTGGAAAAACTAAATGTAAATAATTCTATTGAAGCTGTACGAACTGCTGATGCTTTAAATTTACTGGCTTAAATTTTATAACTTTTATAAACGATTATATAAGCCTTTCTGCTGGTCTTTTGAGTAATTTTATTAAAACTTAAAACTGCAGAACATGAAAACAAATAATCAAAATCCGAATAACGCTAAAAAAAGCGGTTCAGATAATCGAAGCGACACGAGAAAACATCAATATCAAGATCACGATGAAGTTTTAACAAACGATGAAAATTATGATGTTGATACACACAAATTTAAAGGTAAAAAACCCGATTTTGATGATAAATTAAATAATGAAGAAAAGAAATAAAAGCTTCATGAACATTAAAATTGAGTTATTGTGTGAACCAATATTAAAAATTAATTGTAACACGGATTCCACGAATTTGGACAAAATTCAATAGTGAAATAGTATTTCACGAACGAATTAGTGACCATTAGTGCAATCCGTGTTATTGTTTTATAATTGTCTCAAACCGTACAATTTGAGGCTTTTTTATTTGATCTTGATAATTTAAAATAACTCGAGTTGATTTCCCGGATTTATAGATTTCTTTTTAGGAGGTTTGGCATCACCAAAAACAGTTCTGCCTCCATATTTATGCGATTCATCCCGTTCTCTTTGAACTAAGGCATCAAAGTTAGAATTGGGGGTAAAGCTTTCTTCTGCTTTTCTCGAAATCTCAGATAATTTGCGAATAGCTTCTATTTTATCATTGTTCCCAATTTTAGCACGATTTATGGCTTTTTGCAAAGTATTAATTGTTTCATCGTAGATCTTTACCGGAACAGGAAACGGATGTCCGTCTTTTCCTCCGTGAGCAAATGAAAAACGTGCAGGATCTTCAAATCGGGTAGGAGTGCCGTAAATTACTTCGCTTACCAATGCTAATGACTGCAAAGCTCTTGGTCCCATTCCTTTTAAAAGTAGCAGTTCTTCAAAATCTTCCGGTTTGTTTTCATGAGTGGCCCAAAGCATGGCACCGAGTCTTTTCATATTAACATCTTCCATCCTCACATCATGATGAGCGGGCATTGAAAGATGCTGCATCTCCTTTATGATTTTAACCGGAGATTCTTTTGTTAATTCTAAAATTCCTTCTCTTGATTTTGCTGCTGTCTGGGCCGTAAGGTTTAAAATTGCACCTTGATTTTCGCCATAAATAAAGGTATGAGGTTCTTCTACAAAAGATTTTAAATCCTGCGAATGCCAATGATATCTTCTGGCAGTTTTAGAATTTGGATTCATTCCCTGCTGAATAACCGCCCATTGACCTTTATTATCAACAATAAAATTATGCTGATACAATTGAAATCCGTCCTGAATGGCCGTATTATCTACCTTAGCTGTAAGTCTGCTGCAGTTTGCAAGATTGATGCCGTCAAGCCCTGTTTTTTCGCCTACAAACAAAAGTTCCTGTGGTGTCAGCATCGAATGTTTTCCTTTTCCGCCGCAGATATAAATCCCGAGTTCTTTCGAATGCGGATTTACGGATTTTTTTAATGCACCAAGTACCGAAGTTGTAATTCCGGATGAATGCCAGTCCATTCCCATTACGGCGCCAAAGCTTTGAAACCAGAAAGGATTACTTAGTTTGCTGATCACCTCTGAAGTAGAAAATTCCATTGCAATCGTTTCTACAATGGCAAAACCCAGTTTAGACATGCGTTCGGCCAGCCATAATGGAACATGCCCATAATGCAAGGGAAGATCTGCTGTGCCGGAACGTTTCATGTGATAGGATTGAATTTATACAAAAATACGAAAAAATACACGTAATTTTAGGATTGCTTTTATGGTTGGATGCTTCATTAAAACCATTGTAATACTTTAAACTTAAATTCAATACTATGTTTTTACTATCAAGAAAAATAATATCAGCAGTAGCGCTTTGCCTGATTGTAAGTTTTGCAAATGCCCAGCAGAAAGATGACAGCCAAAAATGCCGTTATACGAAAACAACTTATGGTTATTTAATGGTTCTTCGTGAAGGAGATAATGTTTTGGCCTTAATCGAAAACCTGGCAAATGAACAAAAGATTCCTTCGGCAAACTTTACCGGAATTGGTTTTGCGCAGGAAGTCACTTTTGGTTTTTATGATTTCAGCCAAAAGAAATTTAATCCAAAGACATTCAATAAAGTTGAAATGGGAAGTTTAACGGGTTCTATTGCATGGAACGAAGGAAAACCATCTTTGCATATTCATGGAGTTGCAACAGACGAAAAATTTGATGCTTACGGCGGACATATTCTGGCTTTAAAAGTAGGTACGGGTTCAATGGAAGTTTATATAACGGTGAACAATGAAAAACTCGAAAGAAAAATCGAGCAGCCATTAAATGCGAATGTTTTACAGCTTAATTGTGCGAAATAAAACCAGGATTATGCTGTTTTGAACGGCACTCTTAAATTATCTTAATTTAACAAAAATAGAGAATAAGTCAGGAGGAATTTCCCTTGATTTTTTTCTCTATTTTTTTTGAAATCTTTTTACTGAAAGAATAGCAGCTTTCTTGCAATAAACGATCATTTCATTGTCATAAATTGGCGATAATTTGATTTCTTCTGTTAATAATGAAGTAAAAAATGGATGTCTTTTTCTAATTTATTTCTTTCCGTTTAGAAAAATTCTTACATGACTCCAAAAATATAAAAACTATTAACTGTCTTGTTTGTAGTAGTTTAAAAGTTTACTAAAAATTTATTTAACTTTTTTTTTGCAAAAAAAACGAATAAACTTTTTGGGTAAATATTTTTAATATACTTTTGTTCTATCAAATTAGTAGAATTTAAAAATATATCAGGAAATAAAAGGACTTATGACTTTTAGAGACATTTTATTTTTGAACAGACAGAATCATTTAACAATTTAAATTTAATGAACCACCTCTGTTAAAAATGTTGTAATCTCCAATTCATGCAAATTTTTTGAATAGAAGGCATTTTAAAGTTTGGAATTAAAATCTTGTAAAAAATCAATTTTAATAATAGTAATCAAAAAAAAAATAAAAATGAAAAAACGAATGTGTAGCAGATAAAAAACATTTCTGTCCCGGCAGAAATGGCGAAGCTTAAAGAAATTGTACATCTCTATAAGGGAAGCGGGAGTGACGCAAATCTGTCTTCGGTTCACCTTATTTATTAAACTAAAAAAAAGTAATGAAAAAAAAATTAAATAGATACGCATGGTTATGTATTTTCTTGATTTCCATAGGGGTTAGTGCTCAGGAAACCAAACCGTTAATCCAGTCGAAACTAGAAGGAACAGTAATAGATGCCGCTACAAAAGAACCTATTATTGGTGCTTCGATAAACATAAAAGGTACTACACATGGTGTTATAACAGATTTCGACGGGAAGTTTTTTTTCCAAACAGGACAAAAATTCCCTTACACGCTGGTAGTAAGTTTTTTGGGTTATAAAAGAACAGAAGTTGTAGCTAACGGAAATTCAGTTGTAATTAGTCTTACTCAGGAACAAAATGCATTGTCAGAAGTAGTTGTTACTGCATTAGGTATTTCTAAAGAAAAGAAATCTTTAGGTTATACTACTCAGGCACTAAAAGGCAGGGAGTTATCTGATACAAAAGAAACGAACTTTTTAAATAGTTTGAGCGGTAAACTTGCCGGAGTGCGTATTACCAATTCTCAGGGTGATATGGGATCTTCTCGTATTATTATTCGTGGTGAAACTTCTATTGCCGGAAATAACCAGCCGTTATTTGTGGTAGACGGTGTTCCGGTAGATAACTCTCAGTTAGGAAGCGTTGGTGGAGCTACTCGTGATTTCAAAAATGCAATTGCCGATTTAAATCCTCAGGATATTGAAACCTTAACGGTGCTGAAAGGACCAAATGCCGCTGCCCTATACGGATCACGTGCAGCGCATGGTGTTGTTCTTATTACTACAAAATCAGGAAAAAATCAAAAAGGATTGGGAATAACTTTTAATACAGGTATAACAATCTCTCAAGTTGCTACATTGCCTAGTTTCCAGAATTCATACGGACAAGGATCAAACGGAAAATTCAGTTTTGTAGATGGTAAAGGTGGAGGTGTTAATGATGGTGTTGATGAAAGCTGGGGACCAAGATTGGATGGCCGTCTTATTCCTCAATTTTATTCAAATGGACAGGCAGTACCTTTCGTAGCTCACCCAAATAATGTGAAGGACTTTTTCAACACAGGTCTAACGTATGATAATAGTATTTCCGTAGCCAAATCAGATGAAAAATCAGATTTCCGTATCGGAGTAAACAATCAAAAACAAACAGGAACAGTTCCTAACAGTGAAGTAAACAAAACAAACTTTACGGTTAATACAAATTATCAAATATCTAAAGGTATAAAAGTAGGGGTAAATGCCAACTATATTGTTACAGATGCTCCGGCTTTGCCAGGAGGACCGTCTGGTAACCGTGCTGCGGGTGTAATGCTTCAGTTTCTTTGGTTCGGACGTCAGGTAGATATCAATGAACTTAGAAATAATAGAAATGTTAACTGGAATAACAGTTATTACAGCAACCCGTATTGGAATGCTTATTATAATACAACCAGCCAGCAGCGTAATCGTTTAATAGGGGATATTCACTTAGATGCAAAACTTGCTGAAGGTCTTAATTTTAAATTCCGCACAGGAGTTGACTATTATAATGATCGTAGAAAATACGAAATTAAATATGGTACAAACGGAACTCCTTTTGGTTCTTATGCCGAAGATGCTTATACTGTAAATGAACAAAATACAGAAGGTATTTTTACTTACACTAAAAAACTAAATGATGATTTTAGTGTGGATGCTCTTGCCGGATTCAATATCCGTAATCACAGCGATGCAAACAACTATCAAAAAGCGCCACGTTTGGCTGTACCTGATTTGTACACACTGACTAATTCACGTGATCCGCTAACGTCATCAAACATATTATCAAGATTAAGAGTATACAGTGCTTATGCTTCTGCACAATTTGGATATAAAAATTATGCTTACCTGAACCTAACAGCGCGTAACGACTGGTCATCTACACTGCCAAGCAATAACCGTTCTTATTTTTATCCATCTATCAATGGAAGTTTAATATTATCTGAAGCTTTCAATTTGAAAAGCAATACACTGGATTTCTTAAAGATTCGCGGCGGATGGTCTGAAGTTGGTAATGATGCAGATCCATATCAATTGTCTACGGTTTATAATTTTCAAACTGCATTCGACGGAAATCCAATCCAGACTTCTTCTCAAAAGAAACTTAATGAGAACCTGAAACCAGAAACAACTCGTTCTACGGAAGTTGGTCTTGAGGCTTCTTTCTGGAAAAACAGACTTCATTTTGATGCTGCTTATTATAACACGAATAGTTTTGATCAGATTCTGGAAATAAAAACAACAGCTTCAAGCGGCTATAATTCTCAACTGATCAATGCAGGTAAGATAAACAACCGCGGTATCGAAATCCAACTGGATGGAACTCCTATTCAAACTAAAGATTTCAGATGGAATGTGGGTGCAAATTACTCAAAGAATATAAGCGAAGTAAAGATTCTTGACTACGATAAACAGATTCAGAATTACACCATTGGTTCTTCGGGAGGTGTTGATGTATTAGCATCTGTTGGACAGGCTTACGGAGCACTTTACGGAACAGCTTATCAGCGTGATGCAAGCGGCAATATAGTAGTGGGTGCAAACGGATTACCAAAAGCAGATCCGCAAAAGAAAGTATTAGGACATTATACTCCTGATTACTTAGCTGGTGTTACCAACACCCTGACTTATAAAAATATTGAACTTTCGTTCCTTGTTGATGCAAGCGTAGGTGGAGAAATTTTCTCAGGAACAAACAGAACGGGTAATTATACAGGTGTATTAGCTCAGACGCTTCCGGGACGCGGGGCAGAGAATGGCGGATTAAGTTACTACTTAGATGGTACTACAAAAACTTTAGTTACAGGCGGAACAGCTCCGGGTGGTGCCGTAATATATGATGATGGAATGATCTTTAAAGGAGTATATGCTGATGGAACACCAAATAATACAGTACTAAGTGCACAAGAGTATTACAAAGCCTCTTACAACATTAGTGAAGCTTACATTTACAGCTCAACTTTTGTAAAAATGAGAGAAATTAAACTGGCTTATAATTTCAATAAGTCATTTGCAAAAAGATTAGGATTAGAAGGAGCCAGTATAACTGCAGTAGGTCGTAACCTGTTCTTTATTTATAAAGATGCACCAAATATCGATCCTGAAACAGCTTTCAATACTGGAAATGCGCAAGGGTTGGAGAGTTTAGCTTTGCCAACAACAAGAAATTTCAGTCTTAATTTAAATATTAAATTTTAAAACACAGAATCATGCTAAAAAAACTAGCCTATATAACGCTATTTGCAGTGTCGCTGACTTCATGCAGCGATACCCTGGATGAAATTAATAAAAATCCAAATGCAACTGAAACACCATTGGCACCGTACCTGTTAACAGGAACATTAAAGCAGAGTGCTGACTTATACTGGGGAGATGTAAATAACTTTAATTCATCTTTGTTATTTGTACAGCATTGGGCTAAAATCCAATATACAGAACCGGACAGATATGATGTGTCGAATACGTCTTTCACTTCTTTGTGGAATACAGGATATGCAACTTTAATTACAGATTTGAACACCATTTTGAATTTTCCTGCTGACCAGGCCAATTCAAATTATAAAGGGATTGCATTAACGCTTCGTTCTTGGACATTTTTATTACTGACTGATGCTTACGGAAGCATTCCTTATAAAGAGGCAGGCTTAAAAGTAACTCCGGCATATAATACACAAAAAGAAGTATATACAGGATTACTGGAAGATTTGAAAAATGCTCAGGATTTGTTAGGTGTAGGAAATGGTGCTGTAACTGGTGACTTATCTTATAAGGGAGATATTTTGAAATGGAAAAGACTGGTAAACTCACTTCGTTTACGTATTGCTTTGAGAATTTCAGACAGAGAACCGGCTTTGGCAAAACAAGCCGCAATTGATGCAACAAGTGATGCAGCGGGGGTACTGGCCAGTAACAATGATACTTTTAAGTTTACTTATACCAGTTCACCTCAACAAAATCCGGCTTCGGCTTGGTTTGAAACTCGTGACGATTTCCGTATTTCAAAAACAATGGTTGACAAATTAACTGAACTAACAGATCCTCGTTTACCAGTTTATGCACAGTTACCATCAGATGCCAGTGTGGGTAAATATGTTGGCGGTGCTAACGGATTATCAAATAGTGATGCTAATAGCCAAGGTTTTGCTAAAACATCTAAACCGGGTACTTACTTCCTGACATCGGCTTCACCTGCGGTAATTGTTTCGTATTCTGAAGTATTGTTTAATTTGTCAGAAGCAGCAGCGCGTGGTTATATTGCTGGAGATGCAGAACAATTATATAAAGATGCAATTACGGCATCATTCAATCAATTTGGAATTACCAATGCAACGGTTATTTCTAATTATCTTAATCAGGCTTCTGTGAAGTATGATGCGGCAAATTATGCTAAATCGATAGGTACACAAAAATGGATTGCCTTCTTTGGACAAGGTCTTGATGCTTTTACAGAATGGAGAAGACTTGACTATCCGGTATTAACAGCAGGTCCGGCTACGGTTTTAGACGGAAAAATACCTTCACGTTTCTTTTACCCGGGTACAGAACAGTCCTTAAACGGAACTAGTTATCAGGCCGCAATAGCTGTTCAGGGAAAAGACCTGCTTACTACCAAACTATGGTTTGATATAAAATAAGCAGTTATTCAAAAACTATATTGAACAATACAAATAGGTCTTTTGACTTAAACTCAAAAACCTCCAAAATCATTTGACTTTGGAGGTTTTCTATTTTAAAAAACAATCTGTTGTTTCTAATTACGCTTTAATAAATTCTAAAATATCCTTATTAATAGTTTCGGCTTCTGTAGTTGGCATACCATGAGGAAATCCCGGATACGAAATTAGTTTTCCATTTTTTAACAGTTTAGCTGCTTTTGGTGCCTGATTGTAAGGTACTATCTGGTCATCCTCGCCATGAAGCACAAGAACCGGAATATCTAAACTTTTAAGATCTTCTGTAAAATCTGATTCAGAGAAAGCTTTTATTCCTTCATAATGAGCAAGCACAGAACCCATCATTCCCTGACGCCACCAATTGTGCTTAATCCCTTCCTGAACTGTTTTTCCTTCGCGGTTCCATCCGTAAAAAGGAATAGGGAAATCATAGAAATATTGTGCTCTGTTAAATCCTGTGCCTTGTCTGATTTCATCAAAAACGGATAACGGAACACCATCCGGATTGGCTTCATTTTTAATCATTATTGGTGTTACGGCACTAATTATTACTGCTTTTGCAACGCGGTCTTTTCCATATTTTGCCGCATATCGAATTACTTCACCGCCGCCGGTAGAATGGCCAATATGTATTGCATCTTTTAAATTTAGTGCTTCGGTCAATTCAGCAACATCTGATGCATAAGTTTCCATGTTGTTTCCTTCTGAACTTTGCCCAGAACGGCCATGTCCGCGTCTGTCATGGGCAATAACTCTGTATCCTTGTTTTAGGAAAAACATCATTTGAGCATCCCAATCGTCGCCGGATAAAGGCCAGCCATGATGAAAAACAATAGGTTGTCCTGTTCCCCAATCTTTATAATAAATTTCTGTTCCGTCTTTTACTGTAATTGTACTCATCTTTTTTGGTTTTAGATTAATAAATTTAGGATGTCCTAATTTGATATTGTTATAATGTCTAAGTTTTGATTTGTTTTTTTGAATTAGATTTCTGGTACAAATTTATAAGGGAAGAAAAGACTTATCGATTAATCTAGATTAAGGAATGAAGTTTTATATTCTTTTCTTTTTTCAAAATAAACAGCGAAAGTTTAAAATCATAGTAGGTTTATCTTTTCATAAATAGCAGGATCGTGTTTTCGTACTTTTATTTTTACATATTTAGATGCCGGCATATTACTTTCTTTGACCACATTATTTACTGAAACCAGAACATTGGTTTCCGGAAAATAGGTAACCGTATTTCGCTCCGGTATTTGATAGGAAACGATAATAAATAAAGGTGCAATTCTTTCGATGCCGTCATCATAGTTAAATAAATCTACTTTTTCTCCGGATTTAAATCCTGCTTTATCGATATCATTTTGATTCATGAAAATTACTCTTCGTTCATTTTTAATACCTCTATATCGATCGTCAAGACCGTAAATAGTGGTGTTAAACTGGTCATGAGTACGTGTGGTTGCCATCATATATTCGTCTGGGGCCAATTCATTATCCGGAATTTCAGTTATGGTAAACGAAGCACGATCTGCTGATTCTTTAGCAGTAAATTTGCCATGACGAGGGGCATTTGGCAGATAAAAACCACCTTTTTCTCTGACTCTGACATTATAGTTTTCAAAACCCGGAATGCAATTTTCAATAGCTTCTCTTACGGCATCATAACTGTCGTGGTACCGCTGCCAATTAATAATCGATTTATCTGCCAGCACAGCCATGGCCATACGGCAGACAATTTGTGTTTCGTTTATCAATTGATCTGATATGGGTTTAAGCACGCCTTTTGAAGACTGAACTACTCCCATAGAATTTTCTGTACTGATAATTTGTACTTCGTTGTTGACGATATCCATATCACTTCTGGAAAGGGTAGGAAGTATAATTGATTCTTTTCCGTGTATTAAATGTCCTCTGTTTAGTTTTGTTGATACGCACACCAGAAGTTTCAATTTTCTGAATGCCTCTGCAGTATACTTGGTATCGGGTGCGGCCGATAGAAAATTACCACCCATGCAAAACAGAAATTTTACTTTTTCATCGTGTATGGCTTTTATAGTGCCAACCACATCATAACCGTGATTTCTTGGGGGATTAAAGCCAAAATAAGCCTGCAGACGGTCTAATTGCTCATTTGTAGGTTTCTCGTCTATAAGCATGGTTCTGTTTCCCTGGACATTGCTGTGTCCTCTAACAGGACATACACCGGCTCCGGGTTTGCCGATACTTCCTTTTATCAATAAAATATTGACAATCTCTCTAATCATGTCAACACCATTAGGCTGTTGTGTAAGGCCCATTCCCCAGCAGACAATAATTCTTTTTTTAAAGGCCAGTATCTCTGCAGCTTCAATAATTAAATCTTTAGGAACTCCAGAGAGAAAGGCAAGGTTGTCCAGATCTGCATTTTCAAACTGTTTATTAAAATTTTCAAAACCGGTTGTTTTTTCTTTGATGAATTCATGATCGAAAACTTTTCCCGGGTTTTTGTTTTCAAATTCAATCAATAAAAGTTCAATGGCTTTTAGCAGTGCCATATCGCCATTTATTTTTATGGGAAGAAAAAGGTCGGTAAGTTTACCGCCTGAGCCTATTATGCCTTTTATTGCCTGCGGATTATGGAATCCCATTAAACCAGCTTCGGGCAAAGGATTAATAGCAATAATTTTGGCTCCGTTTTTTTTGCCTTTTTCTAATGCACTCAGCATTCGTGGTGCATTGGTTCCCGGGTTTTGTCCTATTATTACAATTACATCCGTATCGTAAAAATCCTCTAGTGTGACAGTTCCTTTTCCTATACCAATAGTCGTTTTTAAAGCTGTTCCGGATGTTTCATGACACATATTAGAACAATCAGGCATATTATTGGTCCCGAATTCTTTAGCAAAAAGCTGATAAAGAAAGGAAGCCTCATTACTTGTTCTTCCGGAAGTATAAAAAGCCGCTTCATTGGGAGATTCGAGTGAATTTAAGTGAACCGCAATTTTTTTGAAAGCATCATCCCAGCTTATGGGCTGATAATGAGTACCGCCAATAGGCAAATACATTGGTTCAGTCAGCCTTCCCATTTTTCCAATTTGGTAATCGTCTAGTTTTGAAAGACTATATACGGAGTTTTCTTTAAAAAAAGCAGCAGTAACTTTTTTGGTTGTGGCTTCTTCAGCTAAAGCTTTAGCTCCATTTTCACAATATTCGCCCAAGGGAGACCGATCATCATCAGGATCTGGCCAGGCGCAGCTTGAGCAGTCAAAACCTCCCATTTGGTTCATTTTAAACAGAGCTTTACCGCCTCTAAAAACTGTTTTATCTTCAATAAGATCACTTACCGCTGCTATTACCGCAGGTACGCCGGCAGCCCATTTTTCTACTTTTGTCAGCTTAAGTTCTGAAAGTTTGTATGGATTTTCCGGATCAGGTAATTTATTTGTTAAATCAGCTGTTACTTTTTGTTGATCTTCCTTCATTACATTTTGGTTTAATTTGTATTGAGTTACGGTATCAGAATAATTTATTTCAGGCCGTAATAATCACGGTTTGCTCTGAGCTGCTGTATATATTAAATTTGTTTTCTTTGAGAAATCCCAAAAGTGTTATATTGAATTCTAATGCAAGCTCAACAGCAAGACTAGAAGGAGCGCCAATAGAAGCGATAGTAGAAATGCCGGCCATTGCAGCTTTTTGAATCAGTTCAAAACTGGCTCTTCCGCTAAGGAGTAAAATATGCTCATTTAACGGCAGTGATTTATTAATAAAAGACTGGCCTATTAATTTGTCTAATGCATTGTGTCTTCCTACATCTTCACTTAAAAGAATCAATTCTCCTTTATTATCAAAAAGTCCAGATGCATGAAGACCGCCTGTAGCGGCAAAGTCACTTTGAGCCATTCTTAATTTTTGAGGAAGCTGATAAAATACAGATGCCTCAATCCTAACCGAAGGTTTTAACAAATGGCCAAAAGAACTAACCGTTTTTATAGACTGAATGGAGCTTTTTCCGCACACACCGCAGCTTGAAGTAGTATAGAAATTCCGGTCTGTCTGCATAAGATTTGGGCTGAAATTCTCCTTAAGATCAACCTGAACAATGTTTTGTTTTTGTGACAAACAATTCATTTTTACGTGGTAAGCATCCTTTACATCTTCAAAAGAAGTAATAATTCCCTCGGTAAACAAAAAGCCGGCAGCGAGTTCAATATCATGGCCCGGAGTGCGCATTGTAACCGAAATATTTTTCTCGACCCGCTCTGTTTTAGATCCGTAAGTTATTCTTATTTCAAGAGGTTCTTCTATTGAAAGGGTATCCAAGAATGAGGATACTGCAGCGTCTTCTATCCTTTGGACACTTACATTTTTAATGGAAACTAATTCCGAATAATTTATTTCCATACGATATTTATTGAGAATTGCTACGTAAATTTAATTAAAAATATAATGATAAAATACAGTTTAGGGTGTTAAATTGAAGCGTTTTTATTTGAATTACAGTTTTATAAATAGTAACCACACATAGATTTTAAACAAAAAAACGCCTCACTATTGGAGGCGTTTTATATTATTTACTGGCTTATTTACCCTAAGCCTTTAGCTCGTATATTTAGTAAGCCATAAGGCTTTATGCTCGGCTCTTGAGTTTATAAAAGCGATATCCGTACCTTCTGCAATGGCATCCAGAGGAAAACGCAGCGGTCTTGTGCCATCCTGCATATTAATTAGTTCTAATATCCCATCAGCAATTGTTTGCGGATCCATATTAAACTGCTCCATTTTTCCAAATAATCCTGCGCCAATAGCAGCAAACATTTCACTTGCAATGGGATCATACTCTTTTGCAACTTGCGGTTTATCTGCATTATTGCCCGTTTTTACTCCATTATTCATTTCGGTAGGATAAACGCCCGGCTGAATGGTTACGTTTTCAATATCAAATTGTTTTAGTTCATCCTGAAGAGACTCAGTAATTGCCTCTACACTAAATTTAGAAGCAAGATAGGGACCCATAAAAGGAAGAGAATGACCACTCGCGCCCGAAGTAAGATTGATAACCAAACCGCTCTTTGCCTTTCTCATAGAAGGAAGCACTGCCTGATAAGTGCGAATGATTCCATAGAAATTTACTTCAAAAAAGTTCTTAATCTGATCGATTGAAAAAGCTTCAACTAATCCGAAACCTGCTAGTCCGGCATTATTTACCAACACATCTATACTGCCGTATTTATGAAGTACTTTTTCAAATGCAGTTTGAACCGAAAGATCATCAGTAACATCTATTTCTACAACATCGATATTTGGGTAGGAAGAAAGTTCTTTGGCCGCCAAGTCATTTTTGCCATTTACGGCACGCATACCTGCAATTACATTATGTCCTGCTTTAGATAGTGTTATGGCGGTTAGTTTCCCGAATCCGGTACTGGTTCCGGTAATAAAAATTGTCTTTGTCATTGTGTAATGATTTATAATTTAACAATACAAAGTTCTATAAGGAGGGCATTAAATTTTCTTGACATTTGTTTGAAAAAAAAGCAGACAAATGTCAAGGAAAAACAGCTGAAAATCACTTATTAGAATTACGACGGATACGGGTTATGGTTTCCGGCGTTATTCCGAGATAAGCCCCAATCATATGCTGGGGAATGCGGTTTATTAGGGAAGGATGGGAGTCTAAAAAGTTTTGATACTTTTCTTCTGCAGCTAGACTTATGCTGTCATGGATGCGTTTTTGAGAAACCACAAAACTCTTTTGTAAAATGGTATTTACTAAATTGTTTAAACTGGGAATCTTATGGCAAAGCATTTCAAAATCTTCTTTTTTGATTAATATGATTTCCGAATCTTCGATTGCGTCAATATTAAATTTTGAAGGAGTATTATTTGTTAAACTGTCCCGGTCTCCAAACCAGTAGTTTTCCGGAGAAAAATTAATAATATGTTCTTTTCCATTCTTATCAACAGAGAATGTTTTGACCAGACCGCGGCAAACAAATGCATTGTATTTCCATACTTCTCCTGCCTCAAACAGAAATTGCTTTTTCCTTATCTTTTTTAGTATTGATACAGAATCAATCAATAGTAATTCTTCTTCAGAGAGTGTTATTTTTTCAACCAGATATTTCTGTAATGGAGTAAGCATTTTGATTTAAAATATTTTCTCGTAAAGGTACAAAATGAATTCAACCAATGTACAAAGTTTATTATTGAAACAGGTTCTTAAAATCCGCTGGGTTAGCCGATTTCTTTCAGCTGGGGTCTGCGTCCGGAAGATTGTGACATTACTTTTGCTTTGATCACAGATATACCACAAATGAAAAATTTAAATGCAGCAGTATTACTTCTTAATGTTTTAAAAACAACAATTTGTACGCTTTCTCTAAGAAGTATAAATATTGTGAGCTGTAATAAAAAAAGCTTTTTGTTTATTTCTTTTGCTGTATTTCCAATGCTGGCACAAGCACAGCTCGAGCAATATTCTAAGTTTAATAGTGATGGTTCAGTTGAACCCATAATAGACTATTTTGGAAGCAGAAAAATAAATGATCAATTTGCACTAACGTTTTTTGGTCTGACAAGGGAAAAATGGGGGCAGGCTTTAATAGGACTCTCTTATTCTCCAATAGAAAAAATTACTATTTCTGCCAGTGCTGGTATTGAACATGGACAGAAGTCACCTAGATACTCTTTTAGTATTGCGTTAAATAACAAAACCTTGAGTTTTCTTGCCTTAATTGAGAAGGGAAGAGGTGCAGATAATTATTTGTATAAGGTAAACGTATTCTATGAATTTTCTGCGAATAGCAGTTTGGGTATCATGGATTGGCGATATCATGGTCTGGGGCCAAATTTTAGATATACCATTACAAAACTAAAAGCAACGGTATGGATTATGCCTGCTTATGACCATGAGCAAGGAACAGGCAGGTGCATGGCAGGAATTAGTGTATCAATGTAAAAAACAGCTGGATTTTATTTTTAGATAATTTGTTGGAGAATAGAAAGTGAATGTTCGATTTCTTTTTCATTAATGGAAGCAAAGCCCAGCCTCAGACCATTGGGTTTAAAAACTTCATTGTTATAAAATGTACCATCCGGAATTTTTAATCCTTTCTTTTCTGCTCGCACGGCCAATTCTTTTAAATTTATTTTTTTATCAAATAAAGACCATACTGCTAATCCTCCTTCAGGTATTTTAAAAGTGATTGCGTCTCTAAAATTGGCCTCAAGAATCTCACAGAAAAGATCTCTTCTCTGTTTGTATATTTTAATAGATTTACGAAAATGTCTTTCCATTTCACCGGTATCGTAAAGAGATGAGAAAGCTTCTTCCAGTAAAGAATCCCCTTGTTTATCGATCAGCTGGCGCAAAGAAGCACAGGCATTTGTAAACTGGCTGCTTGAAATTAAAAATCCTATACGAAGTGCAGGGGCAAAGGTCTTAGTGATAGAGCCAATGTAAATAACGTTACGGTTATGATCAATGCTGGCCAGTGGTACGTATGGTTTGTTGTTATAATGAAAATCATAATCATAATCGTCTTCGATTACCGCAAAACCATACTCTTCTGCTAGTTTAAGAAGTTTCAGTCTTCTATCCATACTCATGGTAACGGTTGTGGGAAAGTGATGATGTGGAATTATGTAAACGGCTTTAATCTTTTGTTTCTGTAATATATCTGTTAGATTATCTATGTCCATTCCATTTTCGTCAACAGGTATTCTTAAAAGAGACGCTCCCGTGTGCTTAAATATGTCATCGGCAGAACGGTAATTCGAGGATCCAACCGCAATTTTATCTCCAGGTGTAAGTAATAATTGTGTGGCAAGATAAATACCCATTTGACTTCCCTTTGTAATGATTATGTTTTCGGGAGTTACAGCAAGACCTCTAGTTTCAGAAAGATAACGGCACAATGCTATACGCAGATGTTCTGAACCTTTGGGATCACCATATTTCAGAAAGTTTTTACCGTAAAATCTTTTAGAGATACTTCTGTATTCGCGCATAAGTAGGTCTACCGGCGTAAGACGTACATCAGGGAAACCGTCATCGATTGTTAAAATTGATTTTTGAAAATCTTCAGCGGCAAATGTTTTTGAAAAAGGATTATTCCAGATAAAGGATTCTGTTTGGTCTTTTAAAGGTATTATAGAAGTCTGCTTTCTTTTTTCTGAAAGCTCAGGAAGCTTAGAAAGTACAAATATTCCTTTACGTTCAACAGATTCTGCCCAGCCCTGGCTCATAAGCTCTTCGTATGCAACTTTCACCGTATTGCGGCTGATACCTGTTAATTCCGAAAGTACTCTTGTGCTTGGCAGAATATCCGAAGGTTTTAAGGTGCCATTGGTAATGAGCTGAATAAAATTATTGCACAATTGTACATACAGGGAAACGTTAGAATCTCTATTAAGCTGTATTAGTGATTTATAAGGAAGCATATCAATTATTTTAGATTGAATATATTCTCAGGCGATTTAGTAAATTTATTATTTTCTACTGTAACTATAAGAAAAATAGTAAGCGTTTTTTGCAAATAGAAAAGCTGCCCGAAATGAAAAACGGAGCAGCTTTTTTAATTTTTGAGGTATTTTTTTATGCAGGGACGAGCTGTGTAGTGATTCCAATTCTGTTCCAGGCGTTTATTGTTATAATGGACAATATAACCTGCGCAAGATAGGTTTCTCCCAATATTTCTAAGGCAGCTTGATAGGTTTCGTCTTTTACGTGTCCGCTGATAAGTGTAACTTCTTCCGTAAGGGCCAGAATTGCACGTTCATCAGTTGTAAAAAAGGGAGTGTCGCGCCATGCATTGAGTGCATAAATACGCTGTTCAGTTTCACCGGCTTTACGGGCTTCTTTAGTATGCATGTCTATGCAGAATGCACAAGCGTTTATCTGCGAAGCTCTGATCTTTATCAAATCTTTATGTGTTTTGGTCAGTGGAGTGCTTTCTATAAAACTTTCAAGACCAAGAATTGCTTTGTATCCTGCCGGTTCTGTCTGATCGATTTTAATACGTGTTTTCATTTTTTAATTATTTATTTGTTGTTGATCGTTCTGTATTTTTCTAATAGTCGGTTGAGATCTTCTATCTCATATAAAGACAAATTATCAGCAAGCTTTGTTTCATAAGCTTGTATTTTGGGCTCTGTTTTGTTAAGTATAAAAAGCCCTTTTTGGGTAATTGATATTTCTATTTTCCGGCGGTTTTCACTGCAGGTTTCTCTGGTTACAAGTCCTTTAAGAAGTAATTTGTCTACAAGACGGGTTGTATTGCTTGTTTTGGAAGCCATTTTTTGCTGTATCATATACATGTTTGCACATTTTCCGTTTAAGTCTTTTAATAAAACCAAAACTCCAAATTGTTCATGAGAGAGGCTGTAAGATTTTAATATTTTACTCAGGCCATCACTAAGAATATGCTGCGTGTATAATATATTCAATAAAACTTTTTTATTTATTGATACTATGACTTCGGATTTTATTACATCTTCTATTTTCATTGTACAAGAGATTTTATTCGGGAGGAAGATTATTTTTCCGCAAGAAGATTATCTAAGCTCCATTTATAATTTGGAATAAATGAAAGAAGCAGGCTCGCCGCACTGGCAGTAAATACACCATAGTTTACTGGCTTTTGAATTCCTACTGAAAGTGTCATAAAGACAATAAAAGTCAGGGTAAGAAGTGATGCCGCTCTAGCTGACCATTTAGTCTTAAACCCAATAATCAAAAAGATTCCAATAAATAATTCAGCGATTGTGGCAATACCTCCAAGAATATTCACAATTGGCCTGTCAAAAACCGGCATAAGGGTAGTTGTGTAATCAATAAAATTCTGCCAGTTACCCCATTCAATATTTCCGGTACCAGCGGCACCAAGAAGACCTAATCTGTCAGAAACCGGAGTTAGGAACGTTATCCCCAGTGCATATCTTAGCAGCAGCTGCGGGATCTTAAATTTATCATCCATGATTTTTAATTTATGTAATTATTATTGGCAAAGGTATTTATAGTGAATGTTTTTAATTTACCCCAGATTTGCCAAACTATAGGACCCAGATGAAATTGGAATAGTAAGTGAATGACCGATATCATAGCTGGGATAAAGACAAACTGGATCCAGTGTTTTATTTGAATTGGTATATGATATGCTTACCAAACCCCGCTAATTTTGTATTTAAAAAAATGAAGGCAAATATCAATACCTTGAAAGGAAGCTTGTACTTAATATTAGCAGCCTGTTGTTACGGAATGCTGGGAACTTTTGTTAAGTTGGCTTACCGGGATGGCTATAACACTGCTGAGGTAACAATATCCCAGTTTTTCCTGGGCTTTCTGACATTGCTTATAATTAATGTTATTTCCCGAAAATCATCATCGGTTGAAAGGAGAACTGCCAATGGTGTAAGGAGTTACCTAAAACTAATCATTTCCGGAACTTCACTGGGACTAACAAGTATCTTTTATTATATGTCTGTACAATATATACCCGTGAGTATTTGCATTGTACTTCTTGTTCAGGCTGTTTGGATGAGTCTTGTAGCAGAGATGATACAAAAGCAGAAGAAGCCCCAGTTCTATGAAATAATTACGGTTGTAATAATCATTTTTGGAACCACCATCGCAACGGATGTATGGAATCACTATAATCAAATTAATTGGAAAGGAGCCGGCTGGGGCATTCTGGGGGCATTATCTTATACCGCTACAATTTATTCATCAAACAACATCGAACTGGATCTTCTACCCATCAAAAGAAGCTTTTTAATGGTAAGCGGAGGTTTTATTATTGTTCTTATTGTATTTGGTTCTTCTCTTCTAAAGGGATTTTCTTTTGGTATTTTCTTAAGCTGGGGTATTCTAATTTCAGTATTTGGTACAATACTGCCTCCTATATTATTTACTAAAGGCATGCCCTTAACAGGAATGGGACTTGGAGCTATTCTTACTTCACTTGAAATTCCTGTGGCAGTTTTATTTGCACATTTTTTACTCGATGAGCAGGTTGCTATGAAACAATGGCTGGGAGTCTGCCTTATATTAATAGCAGTAATTCAAAAAAATGCTAAGATGCTTTAATGTATATATTTTAAGAGTAATGAATCAAAATTCAATTAGAAAGTGCTTCTGCTGAGGTGCTTCGCTGTTTTGCTGTTTTCCTAAAATTGGATGGAGAAGTTCCATTGTGTTTTTTAAATATTTTGTTGAGGTGGCTTTCGTCATTAAACCCAAGTTCCATAGCAATTTCTCCAACACGAAAATCACTATAAAGAAGTCTGTTTTCTACGAGTTTTATGCGGTATTTCGAAATATAATCTTGCAGCGTTTCATTTGTTTGGTTTTTAAAATACCGGCCTAAATACCGTTCTGAAATTCCAAATTCTTTACTCATGATGCTTACACTTAAGTTTTCGGGCTGATAAATATTGTTTTGAATATATTCGAGCATCGCATGCGATTTATTATCAGATTGTTTCGTAATGGTTTGTGGGAAGAATTCTGAAATATTTCTCGCAATCAGTACAATCAGAGTATTAATAAGTAATTGTACTAATTCAGTATTGTACAGATGATTATTGTTGTATTCATGAAGTAATGCTTCAACAATGGGACGAACCAGATTTTTGTCCGTTTGCTTTTTTAAAATACAGCCGGGCATATGATTGGCGTGCTGCAATATATACTCAAGTTTATAAATGCTATTGGAGCTGAAAGGACTGTTCTTTATATAAATATTATTAAATCGTAATATAAAAACAGCTGACGGACTGCTTATTTCTAATGAATGCGAATCTTCTGGAGTAATTAAAAAAAGATGTCCCGGTTGAAATGACAGTTTGTTTTCATTGATAATTTGAACACCAGTACCAGAAAGTACATATAACAATTCAAAAAAATTATTCCCTACTTCGGTTGTAAGCGAATCAGTTATGTTTTTGAAAACAATTTCGAAAGGCTGATGTAGATTTTTACTGTTTCCCATTACAAGATAGTACTAAATTAACGAATTATTTTACTGATATAATTGTGTTATTTCAGTATAATTTTGCGTAAAGTTAAATTAAAAATCTTAAATATGGACAAAGTAATTTCAAAATCAGAATCTAACACAAGTATAATAAACAAATTTTCACTGCCTTTAGCACCCGTTTCATTTTTTGCCATGACGCTTGGTCTGGCGGAAACTGGTAATGCATGGCGGAATGCCTCTGTAATCTGGAAGCTCCCTGTTTTTATTGGTGAATTTTTTGAGATTCTGGCAGTCATTTCTTTTGTATGGTGGATTACAGTCTATATAAATAAATGGATCAGCCACAAGACTGCTGCGGTCAGCGAACTGAAAGACCCTGTTCAATCCTCTTTTATCGCTTTGATTCCGGAATCTATTATTTTAGTAGCATTAGCCATTCATACCTACAATCAAAATTTTGCCATTAGTATATTTTGGATTGGTTCTGTGCTGAACTTACTTTACGGTGCATTCAAACTCTCACAAATGTGGACTCAGGAGCGTCCTGCTGAACACGTAACGCCTTCCTTGTTTCTAACCTATACAGCAAGCATTATGGTAAATGCACTCGCAGCTGGAGTTTTTGGATATATCAGTTATGGTTTTACACTTTTAGGAATAGGAACTATCTCCTGGATTATTATGGATTCTGTAATTATGCAGCAGTTAACTGTTGGGGGACTATCAGTTAGAACCAGAAATTTTATGGGTATTTACATGGCACCTTCAGTAGTTTTATTTACAGCATATCTGGGGTTATCGGGTTCAGGATTTAATTTACCGTTCGCATACGCTTTAATGGGATATGCTTTATTTATTCTCGCAGCTTTAACTTTCTCATTAAAATGGCTGAAGCAGCAGGCTTTTGCTCCCGGATATTGGGCGTATACTTTCGGAATTGCGACATTATCGCAGGGATTATCTGCTTTTACAGCTGTTAATTCAAATATTAATGGGCTGGCTTTAACAGTTTTTATTTTAATGAATATTGTAACGCTTTCTGTTATGATAGGATCTGTAAAGCTGGTTATAAAGGGAAGTTATTTTCCTAAATAATCCTTCATCTTTCTACATTATGGAGCAAGAGGTTGTAATCATCGATTTTTTGAGTTAAATTTAAGGAACAAATAAAAGAGAGATTGACTTAAAAATAAGAGTGTTTTTTAAGTCTGCCTGTTAAAAAATAATATTTATGGAAAGTACCACACAAATACGATTCCCATACGATCAAAGTATTGTAAAAGAATTACCGCTGCTAAATAAAAACGAGATTGAAGATATATTGGTTACTGCTGAGCAATTGTTTAACGATCAGCCGAATTGGATTCCTGCTTATAAAAGAATTGAAATATTAGAAAAAGCAGCTGTCATAATGAACGACAGAAGCGAAGAACTGATTCATATCGCTATAAGTGAAGGAGGAAAACCGTATAAAGATTCGAAAGCAGAAATACTTAGAGCAATAAAAGGCGTAAAACTAGCGGCGGAGCATATATCGCAGCTAAAAGGAGAACAAATCCCGATGGGACTTACAGAAGCATCAGTAAACAGAATTGCTTTTACTTCAAAAGAACCCATTGGAGTGGTTGCTGCTGTTAGTGCTTTTAATCATCCATTAAATTTAGCGGTGCACCAGGTTGCTACTGCTGTTGCCGCAGGTTGTCCGGTTATATTTAAGCCCTCAAGCAATACGCCGTTATCAGGTATTGCATTAGCGGCTATTTTAAAGGAAGCGGGTTTACCCAACGGATGGCTGCAGATCGTTTTGTGTGATAATGAAACAGCTGAATTGTTAGTTACAGATCCCAGAATCCATTTTTTAACCTTTATTGGCTCGGCGAAAGTAGGCTGGTATTTAAAAAGTAAATTGGCTGCCGGAACCAGATGCGCCTTAGAACACGGAGGCGCGGCGCCGGTAATTGTAGAAAGTGATGCCGATTTTACCGAAATGATTCCAGATTTGGTAAAAGGAGGTTTTTATCACGCAGGGCAGGTTTGTGTTTCTGTACAGAAAGTTTACGTTAATCAGGAAATTAGTGATCGCTTTATTAAACAATTTTCTGAGGCAGTGGATAAATTGATTGTAGGTAATCCGTTTGATAAAACCACAGATGTTGGTTCCCTGATTACACCCAAAGAAGTTGATCGTGTTGAAGAATGGGTTAACGAAGCTGTTGCCGAAGGCGCTAGATTAATTACAGGCGGTAAAAGAATTTCGGATACTTGTTTTGAACCTACCATTTTGTTTGATCCTTCAGAAGGTTCTAAAGTATCGACCAATGAAATTTTTGGTCCCGTGGTTTGCGTATATCCTTTTAAAAATAGGGAAGAAGCCATAAAAAGAGCAAATGCATTGAATGTTCATTTTCAGGCCGCTGTTTTTACAAAAAACATTGATGCAGCTTTAGATACAGCCAAAAAACTAAACGCAACTGCAGTCATGATCAATGACAATACTGCATTTAGGGTAGATTGGATGCCGTTTGGAGGCAGGGATTCTTCAGGTCTGGGGATGGGAGGTATTTCGTATACAATAGAAGATATGACAAGAGAAAAATTAACTGTTTTTAAAAGTAAGTCACTTTAGTTTCTATATAAAAGATAAAAAGTAACAGTATTAAATTGCTGTTACTTTTTTTTATTTCAGATAATTCTCAAAGACAATACAAAATGGATTGTCTGTAATATAAATTTGAAAATCGTTTATTTAGCTTGCCGCCGGAATATCTTTTTCTTTAGCTTCTTCTTTTAAGTACGTAATAAATGTAAGTGGAGATACTCCCGTTACTTTTTTAAAGGTAATGGTAAAGCGGCTGTGAGATGAAAAACCACATTTGTCTGCAAGATAACTGATTTTATAACGCAGTAAAGCAGGATCAGCTCTTAGGCAGTCTACGATATAATTAATCCTAAGTTCGTTTATATAACTCGCAAAATCTTTCTCTTTATGCTTGTTGATTACATACGACAAGTAACGGTGATTGATTCCCAATTCGGCAGCCATTACATTCAGCGAAAGTTCTTTTCCCAGATAATATTCACCACGTTCAAATTCCCGTATGCTTTTTAAGATACTTTCTTCTGTTTCCTGCGACATATAATCTTTCTGTGCTTCCTTTTTCTCTTCGATGTCTTTTTCTGGATTTGTTATTGCTGTATGAAGCTTTTCATCCTTTTTGATAATATAATCTTTGAATTTTTTATAATCCTGTTTTCTCTTGTAATAATATATTCCGGCAATAATTAGAATAATCAAAAGGGAAACTCCGACAATAATAAAAACTTTCTGCTGATATTTAGAATGACTTACTTTTGCTTTTTCAGTAAGCAGCGCAATAAGATTATCAGCAATGGCTTTTCTGTTGCCTTCTTCAGATTCTATCATCTTTAGATAATCTTCATTGTAGGCAATGTACATCTTGTTATTTTTGGTTTTCTTATAATATTCAAGCATTGCACTGTATACTTCATGACGAAGGGTGTAAAACTTTGATGATTCGGCTATTTTTAGTGCTTCTGTGTAGTTGGTAAGAGCCGTTTCATAATTTCCCATTCCCGTGTAAATATTCCCTAATCCGTTATAAATAAAACCTTTCAAAGGGCTGTCCGGAGATTGCGACGCACTTAGTTGTTTCTGTGCTTTTTCATAAAAAAATAGTGAAGAATCAATTTGGTGAAGCGCAAGGTAATTTTTAGCAATTATTTCGTTGTTAACAGCCAGATGAAAAGATTTATCAATTTCTGGCCCTGCATTCGAAAAGAATTTATCTCCTTTTAATAAATAGGTATTGGCTTTGGCATAATTATGATTATACATTTCATAATAAGCCAATTCCTGGCATAAATTACCAAAAAAACGGTACAGCGCACCTTTGTCCTCTATTTTTTTACTTGAATTAACGGCTTGTTTTAAGTAAGAACTCCCAATACTTGGAACGCCTATCTCACGATAAAGAGTCGATAAAAATCCATTGATACGGGCACGCATAGCATGGTTTTTATCAATTTTAGCTAAACTGTCTGCTTTTACCAAAGAATGTATGGCTTCCTTATTGATATCATATTGCCTAAGCAGTTTTGCCCGCAG
The DNA here is from genome assembly GCF_001879205.1 of Flavobacterium johnsoniae. Lineage (GTDB taxonomy): Bacteria > Bacteroidota > Bacteroidia > Flavobacteriales > Flavobacteriaceae > Flavobacterium > Flavobacterium johnsoniae_A. The sequence goes on along the minus strand of NZ_MLFK01000010.1, from coordinate 3,660 downwards.
CATATAAGTATTAATCCGTTCTGTATTGTTTTTCGAAATCTTATAGAGGTAATCTGTATTTTTTAATGCTTGTTTAGGGTTCGAAGTCAATAAAACCTGTGAAGTTTCAGCATATATTTTATCGTATTCAGAGTCTTGGGAAAAAGAACTAAAAGGGGATAAACTAACAAGTAAAAGCACTAATTTAAAATTCATAAGAGTATAAAATATAGTAAAGGCGGATTATACACTGCTTTGAATATTAGTCTCGCATTTTAATATTAATCAAGCAGGCTTTATGCAAATAAAATACGCAGCGGAAAGATATTATTTGAGAAAGAAAACAAAAAACGTTTTAGACTATTTATTGTTAAAAAGTCCTGCGATTTTATTTCTGTTCAAATTTGCAGCTTTGTTCGATTGCGTATGATTCTATTTTTTGTCGGAAGATTTTAATTTGTTTGATTTTTGTCTGAACCTTTTCGACTCTGAAAAAACAGAATCTGACTTTGATTTTTTGTTCAGCATTTATCAAAAAAATTTGACACAAAAGTATAAAAGGATAGCAGATATATGGTTTAGTTTTTTGTCTAATTGCGCAAAACGTAAAATATTCTCTCTGATTTTTTTGTGTAAACTCCTATAAGAAAGATACTTCCTGTTAATTGATGCAGCCTTTGATGTTTAATCCTAAGATGCCGGCATTAGAAAACATATTGAGCTGAGAATACTTCCTTAAATGAACCAGATTGTGGGTTGTCGTTTGTACAACTAAAAATTTTACATGCAGTTCCCAAATTGTTTTCTTCATTAAAAAAAACACTTTTTACGGCATTTTAACCATTTTTAAAGAGGCCAGCTTTAGCCTTACTACTATTTGTTGTAGTTGTAAGTATTTGGATTTAAAGTATTTAGTTTTTGTTGTTGAGCAAATAATTTCCCTATTACGTAATCGAGAAAGAGTAGTGATATTTTTTTTGAATGTAAATATCCAGCTTTGCATGAAAAATTCTACAGGAGTCATTTCAACATGAGATGACTCAAAAAACACTCATTTATTTAATTCAAAACCTAAAAGTTCAAACATGTACGTAATCAGAAACTTTTTGTTTTCCATTTTAACTATGGTAAGTTATACAATAATGGCTCAAAACAAATTCAACAGCGGGAATTTTCCTGATAGTAACCCAGCAGGATACTACAGGATAATTTCTTTTGGAGATAAAATTGATTTTGGATCGATTGAGACTTCAGCAAGATGGAATATTACAAATTCGAAAGAAGGGATTGGGGTTACACTCAACGGTAGTGAAATCAATGATTATATATTCCAGTATGCCGGGGAGTATGAAATCCAATTTTCCGAAACAAAAAAACACGATGAGGGATGTAACCATCCTGCTTTTCCTAAAAAGATTATTGTAAAAGTAAATCCAGTGAAATTGTCTTTTGATTTCTCTAAAATAGGATTTTCTCAAAAAATAAGAAGAGGAATAAATTACGACAATCTAATTGTAAGCGTTCCGGGAAAAATAAATATTCAGGGGAAAACAGCCAATGAGGTTAAAGCGCCCGAACTTTTAATTACAGGAGTAGGTACTTCACTTCTGGCACAACCTGTAAACGGAACAATTGAAATTAAAAATGGAACTCAGGTATTTAAATATAAAATATCCGGAAGAGTGGATAAAGAAAGCTACCTCATGTTTGATTTTTATGATTTTAATGATGAGGTACAGTCATTCAATCTTCAACAAATAATAAACTAATTGAGTTATTTATGATAAAAAATTACTTAAAAACCAGACTCATACCGAATTTTAGACATTTTTTAGTTCTATTTTTCATATTGTTTTTTTTAGGAATTGAATCTTATGGTCAGTGTTCGTCACCGCCGGTTGGATGTTCCAATACCGACTTATCAAATTTTGGAGCTAATTCAAATAATAATGCGGCAACTATCGAGTATGATAATTTTGTATCGTCTTTTCATAGTACAATTGTAAGAACTTCAAGCGGAGCTCTTGAGGTATGGGGAGAAGATATGGGGAATAACGGTTTGGCCGATTTATTAGCACCGCTTACTATAAATGCAGCTAATTATCCCGCTTTAGGGACTGCTGTACCTTTGAAAGCAGCTCTTGGAAGTAAATCAGCTACAACTGTGCAGGGAATTATTTTGGCAACAAATGGTCTTTATGCATGGTCAGCGCGAGGAGTTGTACTAGATGCCTCACTTACAACAAATACCACATTTCAGAAAATATCTATTGGAGGAAATGCCAATGGACTTCCGGCCGGGGTAAATCCGGGTGATGTTAAGATGTTGTTTGCAACGTATCAAACATTAGCCATTACTACCTGCAGCGGTGATGTCTGGGTTATTTCGCAAAATGCAAATGTTAGAGGAAATGGAGCGACAGGAAATGCAACAACTTGGTACAGAGTCACTACAAATGATCCCGGTAACCCTTTTTTAAGTGATGTTGTTGCTTGTAGAGGTGCAGCTGGAAGTTTAATGGCTTTAAAATCAGATGGAACTGTATATAATTGGGGTAACAATATATATGTTGGAAACAACACGCCTATAGTTGCAGCACAGCCATTGGCGGCAAAAATGACTTTACCGGCTGGGATTACACCCAAAATGATTGGTGCTACAGTAAATATAGCTACAAGTAATCATTCTTATTATGTTTTAGCAACTGATGGAAATCTATATGGTTTAGGAGAAAATAGTAACAGACAATTAGGAGATCTAAGCACAACAGATAGACAGTCGTGGGTTCAGCCTCGTTACCCTTCTGCAGGAAATCCGTTAATGAATAACGTGAAATGGGTTAGTCCGCAGGAGCATGATGATCAGTATGCTGCTGTAAATATTATCAACAACACGAACAATCTTTATGCATTTGGACAAAATAACAATTCACTCTTAGCGCTGTCGACAGATCCTTCAAATCCTGCTATGCCCGGAGGAATTGCAGCTGCAGACAATATTTTAGCTGTTGAAACAGGAGGACATACGACTATGGTCGTGAGAAAATGCGATACCAAATTTGGTTATGCAGGACATCGAATCAGAGGAAGTATGGGAGATGGTACAAATACCGACTCAGCGGAATCAATATTTAATTTTAATACGGCGGCAGTACAGATATGCGGAGTAGAATCTATTCCGGCTATTCTGCCTGTTTCAGCAGGAACTGGACCAACTACAAAATATTGCTCCGGTTCATCAGTAGAATTAACACCTACACCAGCAGGTGGTACCTTGTCTATTGTCAGCGGCCCTGGAACTTTATCGGGAAATACATTGACTTTTACCGGTGTAGGTATCATCAAAGTACAGTATTCGGTTGTTTCAGATTGTGGAGGAACTTCTGTGACCACAAAAGATTTAGAAACAGAAGATTGTTATAGTGATCTCAGCGTTGTAAAAACAGTCAATAAAATTAATCCAAAAGTAGGGGAGAACATTACTTTTACGATCACAGCCTCAAACGCAGGGCCATTAAATGCAACGGGAGTTACGGTTAATGACGTGCTTCCTGCCGGTTATACTTTTGTGAGCGCTGTACCGTCAGCAGGAACTTGGTCGGCACCGGACTGGACGATTGGTAATCTTGCTAATGGAGCAAGTGCCACTTTAGCCGTTACGGCGACAGTAAATGCTGCAGG
>NZ_MLFK01000001.1 GCF_001879205.1 Flavobacterium johnsoniae | reverse complement strand
AAAAAAAAAGTCTTTCCAAGTGAATGAAAAGACTTTTGTCGGGGTGGCAGGATTCGAACCTGCGGCCTCCTGCTCCCAAAGCAGGCGCGATAACCGGGCTACGCTACACCCCGAAGATGTATTTGTTGTACTGCCCGTAAGCGGATGCAAATATAATAATAAAATTTGTTTACGAAAGGAAAAAATGAAAATAAATAAAACTTATTTTAAGATAGCTATTTCAGATTTATTTTCGGCGTTATTTTTTATAATAAAGTTTACATTTGCATCACAAAAAAACAATACACATTATGTCAGATACAATAGAAAAAATTAAATGCCTTATTATAGGTTCTGGCCCTGCAGGTTATACTGCAGCAATTTATGCTGCCAGAGCAAACATGAATCCGGTTTTATATCAGGGAATGCAGCCTGGAGGCCAGTTGACTACAACTAATGAAGTAGAAAATTTTCCTGGTTATGTTGATGGTGTTACGGGACCAGAAATGATGGTTCAGTTACAAGAACAAGCAAAACGTTTTGGAGCTGATATTCGCGACGGCTGGGCTACAAAAGTTGATTTTTCTGGAGATATTCATAAAGTTTGGATTAACGATTCGATCGAATTGCACTGTGAAACGGTTATTATTTCTACAGGTGCTTCGGCTAAATATTTAGGATTACCATCTGAACAGCACTATTTAAATATGGGTGGCGGCGTTTCTGCATGTGCTGTATGCGACGGATTTTTCTACCGCAATCAAGAGGTTGTAATTGTTGGAGCAGGAGATTCTGCCTGTGAAGAAGCACATTATTTATCTAAACTTTGTAAAAAAGTGACGATGCTGGTAAGAAGCGAAAAATTCAGAGCTTCTAAAATTATGGAAGAACGAGTTCGCAAAACAGAAAACATCGAGATTTTAATGAATCACGATACTGTTGAAGTTTTGGGCGACAATAACGTAGTACATGCTATTAAAGCATTAAACAAAACTACCGGAGAAGTTATCGAAATTCCAGCAACCGGATTTTTCGTAGCCATTGGCCACAAACCAAATACAGATATTTTTAAAGATTACATTACACTTGACGAAACTGGATATATTGTAAATACACCAGGTACATCAAAAACAAATGTTGATGGTGTTTTTGTTGCCGGAGATGCTGCAGACCACGTTTACCGTCAGGCAATTACTGCTGCAGGTACAGGCTGTATGGCTGCTCTTGATGCTGAAAGATACTTGGCTTCTAAAGAGTAATTTTTAGTCGCAGTACGCGGTCGCAGTTTCAGCTTTTGGAATGTGACTAAACATTAAACAAAAAGTCCCAATCAATAAGGTTGGGACTTTTTGTTTAATAACACCTGATACTGCGCTGATTACTGTGACTGAATACTGCAGCTTTATTTAATTTTCTTAATCAATTTAGCTTCTTCAGAAAAACGGGTAAGTTCTATTTTTGGATTACCAAATAATGAAAGTTCTGCTTTATCTCCAATCGCTAATGAAAGGGTTGTTTCTGCAAAAATAGTTCCCACGGCATAATTTTCAGCTGTAACACTTGCATCTTTGAGAGTGAATTTTGTTCCGGTAAAAATCGAATTATTATCTAAACGAATAGTAGCCTTTTCAGCAATTCCTTCAATCGCAGCAGTTGCTTTTTGATATAAGTCGCATTTGAATTTTATAGCAGAAACCAATGTTTTAATAGAAGCATTTTTGCTTAATTGCAAATTTCCTTCTTCTGCTTTTAAGTTTAATTCGGTTCTTGATTTGTCGTCTGCAATTAAAGTGAATTTTTTAGAATTTACATTCAAATATAATTTCGAAAAATCAACACTATTAAACGTAATATCATCTAATTGAACTTCCTGAATGGCGTAAATTACAGCGTCATTTTTTGCAATTACTTTGTTTAAAGAATTGGTGTAAGTAACCTTAACCGAAAGCTTTTTGAAAATAGTACTTTCTTTTGCGGTATATAAACGAAGCGTTTTATCTCTTAAATCCATCCCGATTATATCGTGAAGATTATCATCGGCCTCAATCTTAATTTCGTTTTTTTCTCCTTTTTCTAAATAAACTTCAATATTGTCATCGGCTTCGAGTGCATCAAAACTTCCTACTTCTTTAATAGAGGTAGTTACAATTTTAGATCCTTTTACTTTTTCTCTTTTTTGTGCAAATGTTAATGTAGTAACCAAAAGTAATAGGAGTAGTGCTGTATTTTTTTTCATTAATTCTAGATTTGATTTTGGCAAATATAAAAAAATCATCCACTTTTGATGAATGATTTCTTTTATATTTAACAGTTTAGAATGTTAACCCTGAGAGATGCTTCCTCCTGAACTTGCGCTTTTTTCGATAGTTTTTGGAGTAGTGTCGTAATTAATACTTCCACCGCTGCTGGCATCTGCTTTTAGTTTTAGAATTGGATGTACACTAACGGTTCCGCCACTAGAAGCATCTGCTTCTACTTCATTCGATAATAATTTTATTGCATCAATAGCTGCACCACTGCCTGCAGAAACTTTAATTTTTAAAGCTTTCCCTGAAATATTAATAGAACTTCCGCTTCCTGAATCGCAGGTTATGTTATCAGATTCTACATTAACATCCATTGTGGCTGCACTTGATGTCTCCAGCACAATATCTTCTCCTTGTAAAACATTTTTGCTTTCGACTGTCGATGCACTTGATGCTTCTATTTTATCAATCGCAGGCATTTTTACCGTTACTTTTTTCATGTTAACGTTGCGGAAAGAGTTGAATTTGCATTTAATTACCAAAGTTCCGTTTTCGACTTTTGTAATGATTTCTTTTTGAAGATTATCATCGGCTTCTACGGTAATTTCGTATTTATCAGACTGTTCAATAACTAAATCAATGGCATTACTTACAGAGATGTTTTTAAAATCTCCCTGAACAATTCTTTTTTCGGTGGTTACATTACCGCTTCCTTCAATTGTGTTCATGTTGAAATTACATGAGGCAAACAATAAAGCAGTAATTGTGGCAATAACAAATTTCGTAATATGAATGATTATTTTTATCATGGCTTAGTTTATTTTGATTATAACTCCGTTTTTATCAGTGGTTAGCTTTCCGTTAGTTTTTTTTCCGTTTAAAACTTCTTTTCCATTAATTTTAACCGAAACTTCATTTATAGTATCATTATCTATTGTGTCTTCATCGCTGTCATGGTTTACATCATTGTGATCATTTTCCTCGGCAGGACAATTCAAACATTTAATTTTAGAACCATCTACTTTGTAATTGTAATTACCGCTAAAGTGCAGATTAAAGAAATCATCATCAGAATCATCATAATCTTGCACAGATGCATCTGGTTTAAATAATTGCCCTTCTGGTAAGTACAAATATACATCAACTTCCTGACCTCTGAATTTGTTTTTTACATCAGTTAGAAAATAATTATCAAGAACTAAACGATTTCCGTCAAGTTGAATTTTATAATCTATCTTTTCTGCTCTTTTTTTAGCATTTGTAAATGAGTTTCCTCTTGCACTTTTTTCTATTTGTAAGTAGGCTTTGGATTCATCAGTGTGTAAAACATGCAGGCGAACATCAGTAGAATAAATCAATTGATTGTTAGCAGAATCTTGTACAAACTCAAAGTCTCTGTCCTGATTTAGGCTTTTTGCATAGTAATCATTATATCTGAACTTAACATATAATGTATCATTTGGGCTTATTCCTATTTCTTTTTTCTCTATTGTTTTGTTGTCATAAGAAAGTTCAGTTGCTTGTTTGATTCCAACACTTATTGCAATTGCAACCGCTATAATCCAGATTGCTAATAAAGTATATTTTGTAATATTTCCGATAGATTTTAAGTTTGGAGATAACAATTTGAAACCTAAAAGTGTCAAAAAGAAAAACGGAATTCCAACGGCAAGGAACATTAGTAAACCAAATGACCAAATAGGATAATCTGTAAAGTTGCCTGCTTCAATAAAGTTTTGCCAAGGAAAATCAACAAAAACATTTGTACCTAAAGTAAATACTCCAATCAATAACATAATCAAAGTTGAAATACCTGATATAATTAAAATCACTCCTAAAAATTTAGCGAAGATTTTAAAAACCGTCATTACAAAGTCTCCAAATGAACTACTTATTCTCTCAGCTCCCGACTTTACCTGGTTTCCCATTTTATCATAATCTGCATTTTTAAATCTGTCAGACAGTCCTTCAATTTCCTCACGAACTTTTTTTTCAATGTTCGAAATAGTTACCGGCTCTCCTGTCATTTCCAGTTTTTCAGATGTTGTAACTGCCTCAGGAGTTACAATCCAAAGAACGAAATAAGCTAAAATTCCAGTTCCAAAACCTGCAAAAACAAATATTAAGAATACAATTTTGATCCAGACAGCATCAATTCCAAAATAATGTCCTAATCCTGTTGCAACACCTCCAATCATACCTTTTTCTTTGTCACGGTATAATTTTTTGTGTTTTCTTGCACCATTATTAAAAGAGTGGTTAGTGCTTTCTTCGTCCTCAATTCTATAATCTTCAGGTTGTCCCATCACCGCAATTACCTCGTCAACGTCTTTCAGTCCAACAACATGTTTCTCGCTTTTTTGTTTTTCTGTTAATAATTCAGAAACACGCATTTCGATATCTTTGATGATTTCATCTTGTCCGGATGAATTGTTAAGTGATCGTTTTATAGCGTCAAAATAGCGTGTCAATTTTAAATATGCATCTTCATCGATGTGAAAAAACATACCGCCTAAGTTAATATTTACTGTTTTGTTCATGACTTATTGATTTTGATTGGTGATTAGATTTACGGCGTCAGACAATTCTGTCCACGTGCCGCTAAGTTCGTTTAAAAATGTTTGTCCTATTTCGGTTAATCCATAATATTTTCTTGGTGGTCCGGATGTCGATTCTTCCCAACGATAATTAAGTAAACCGTCGTTTTTCAGCCTAGTTAAAAGCGGGTAAACTGTTCCCTCAACAACTAGTAATTTAGCGTTTTTTAAAGTGTCTAATATTTCAGATGTATATGCGTCTTTTTCTTTTAGAACTGATAAGATGCAAAACTCAAGAACACCTTTGCGCATCTGTGCTTTTGTGTTTTCAATGTTCATAATTTCATTTTGTTTTTTTTAGATTGAACAATTCGTTTTTTGATTGATGATTTTGATTGATGATTGATTTCGAATTTATTCTGTTAGAATTAGCTCGTATAAATTATAACTTTTAACCTTTTGAGATTACTTTATAAAAGGAATCGTAAGCGGATATTTGTATAATTCTCCGTTTGAAGCTTTTATTGAAGCATAAATTACTAAAAAGAATTCTACAAATTTTAGAAGTCCAAAAAGTACAACTGCCGTTGCTCCAATGCTTAAAAGCCCTATGTTTCCTTCTAAATTGAAATTCCTGATAACAAAATCGTCGTCGTTAAAAACAGCTTCGATAGGCAGGTTTTGTAAAAATACCGTAACAAAAATTGGTACTGCGATTAAAGCCAGAATTAACGTGTAAAGCAATAAGCTTAATTGAAAATTCAATGCTTGTTTTCCGTGGTGGTCTATAAATTCTGATTTGTCTTTATAGCTTGACCAAATTAGTATTGGGAAAATATAATTCCCAAACGGAATAATGTATTGACTTAATGTACTCAAGTGTGTGAATGCCGAAGTATTCTTTTCTGATGATTTTTCCATGATTAGTGGTGTTGATGATTGCATGATTAAAAGTATATAGTAATTTCTTATGCAAATATATATCTAAAAGACAGTATCTTGTTTTGCATAGTACCAAATATTAACATAATTTTAACAAAATTAAAATTGACTTGAAGAGTTTAAGTAGTTGTAAATCATTCGGAAGTACTGATTTTATTGTGGGTTTTAGAAAGTAATATCAATTTATTGTGCGTGCATAGTTTTTTTGTATTTTTACCATAAAAAATAAATATCATGGCAATATCTGTATCTAAACTCAACAAATTTGTATTATTCAAATTGCCTTCGGCATACTTTTGCGGCGTGCGTGTAAAAGCAATCGACAAAGACAGATGTATAGTTAGTGTAAAGCATCGCTGGATTAACCAAAATCCATTTAATTCGATGTATTTTGCAGTTCAGGCGATGGCGGCTGAGTTAACAACAGGGGCTTTGGTTATTTCACAAATTCAACAGAGTGGTAAAAAAATCTCGATGCTGGTTGCAAATAATAAAGGGAACTTTACCAAAAAAGCAACCGGAAGAATCACATTTGTCTGCAACGACGGGCATCTAATTGCCGATGCCATCAAAAGAACAATCGAAACAGGTGAGGGTCAGACTTTCTGGATGAAATCTATTGGAACAAATGAAGAAGGTGTTCAGGTTTCAGAAATGGATTTTGAATGGAGTGTTAGATTGAAATAGGTTTCTTCTTTTGCCACAGATTACACAGATTAAAATGATTTTCTAATCATAGGATCTGAATAACTTTATGAAACACTTAATTCTTAAGTTATATTCGCATTTTTGTCATCCCGAGGAAAGAGGGATCTCCGCAAGAAGCTAACGCAAAGTATATTTTCTAGATTGTCGAGTTACTTGCGGAGATCCCTCTTTCCTCGGGATGACAATGATTGTGGTTACTGTACTTTTAAAAATCCGTTTAATCTGTGTAATCCGTGGCAAAAAAAAACAAACAATAAAAAAAGGCTTCGAATATATTCGAAGCCTTTTGGTAAAAGATATATTGCGATTATTTCTTAGCGCAGCATTTTTTGTCTTTTTTGTCATCTGTTTTTTTACAGCATGATTCTTTTTTAGCTTTTTCCTTTTTTGGAGCCGGTTTTGTGTCTTGTGCCTGAGCACCAATTGTAAATAAAGCGATGGCTAAAACGGTAAATAATTTTTTCATTTTTTGTATAATTTAATTGTTAGGTATTTTTCTTTTTTTGACTGAGGTGTTAGTTCAAATATAATACGATTTGGTTTTGGAAATTGTCAATAATAAGTTAATGTGCGTTAAGCGACATTAAATTTTATTTCTAGTAATTTAAGTTCACTCCAAAACCAATTCCCATATCGCTGTCGTAGTGTGTTGTGATTCCGAAGTTTCTTCCGGCAATATATTTTAAACCGGCCATATATTCTTTATCCGTATTCCACATCAAATTCATTCGCAAACGTCTCGAAAGCGGAATATCTTTTCGTTCAAATTGCACTCTCACATTTCCATCCGTATAGACTTCGACCTGCGCTTTTACAAGCATAGGCAAAGTATATTCCATACCGGCACTAAAAACCGAGCGATTATCTTTAGTATTGGTTTGCCCAAACATATTTCGTTCCTGCTCGTCCATTCCCATTTTTCTGTAACGCCAGTCAAAACCTATAAAAGGCATAAACCACTGCATTTTGCCAATGTATCGGCCAATATGCGTTTCGGTTTCATAACCGTGTTTGTCGTTGTAACCCAATCTCCATTCGGTTCCAATGCTCCAGCGCGTGTTGTTGTACATCGCTTCACCGTCATTTCCGTTTGAGGCAAAATCATTTTCGGCCATAAAGTGAAACATACGATCGTCCATTTTCAGCATTTTGTACGCCATTTTTGGATCATGAATCAACGGATTTGGAGCTGAATTTTCATAAGTAAAAATTCGTCCCATTCCGGCCATCATGTGATATAAGATATGACAGTGAAAAAACCAATCGCCATCTGCATTCGCCTGGAATTCGATTGTATCGGTTTCCATTGGCATAATATCAATTACATTTTTTAGCGGAGAATAATCGCCATGTTCGTTTATAATCCTAAAATCATGTCCGTGCAAATGCATGGGGTGGCGCATCATAGATCCGTTGTACAATACAATACGAACGTTTTCCCCTTTTTTAATTAAAATTTTATCGGTTTCAGAAATTACTTTATTGTCTAAACTCCAAACATATCGATTCATATTTCCGGATAATGTAAAACGTAATTCTTTTACGGGTGCATCTTTTGGAAGCGTTGTTTTAGTTGGTGATTTCAGCATTCCGTAATTCAAAGTCGTAATTTCGGCCACTTCTGTAGTATCGCTCGACATTTTCATATTCTCCATTTTCATATTCTCCATTTTCATATCTTCCATTTTCATGCCTTCCATATTATGCATCGAATGATCTTCTGTTTTTGCAGATTCCTCTTCGCCGGAAATTTCAGGATACATTACGGCATTCATGTCCATTTTGTTCAACGACATATTCATACCCATATCATTCATTTCTCCGTTCATCTTCATCATATCGTTCATCATTTTCATCCCTTCAAAATATTTTAATTTGGGAAGATGAGAAACAGGTTGTTTTGTGCCTTCACCTAAAAACAAAGAAGCAGATCCGGTTCTGTCTTCGGCTGTAGCCAAAAAAGCAAAGGATTTTTTATCTTCAGGAATCGTCACCACGACATCGTAAGTTTCAGAAACAGCAATAATCAAACGGTCGACTTCTACAGGTTCAACATCGTTCCCGTCGCTGGCCACAACCGTTATTTTTCCACCGCCATAGGTCAGCCAGAAGTAACTTGAAGCACCACCGTTTGCAATTCTTAATCGGACTTTATCTCCCGCTTTGAATTGCGAAAGCTGGTCTTCATTTTTCCCATTAATTAAAAACTTTTCATAATAGACATCACTTACATCCATGGCATTCATACGTTTCCATTCGTTGGTGACTTTAGTCGAAAACTGACCTTTTTTAATTGCTTCGGCATAACTTTGAGTTGTTCCTTTTTTTATCGCAAACCAGTCATTGGCATTATGAAGCATTCGCTGTACATTCTCCGGTTTTAAATCCGTCCATTCGCTCAGAATAACCGGAATAGTGGGTAAATCGTCAATTCCTTTTCGAAAAGTTATATCGTCTTTCTTTTTATTGATAATGAAAAGTCCGTACAAACCAATTTGTTCCTGTAAACCTGAATGGCTGTGATACCAATAGGTTCCGTTCTGGATAATGGGGAAAGTATATTTGTGCGTTGTACCTGGTTTAATGGGCATTTGCGTCAAATACGGAACGCCGTCTTCTTTGTTTGGAAGAAATAATCCGTGCCAATGGAGTGCCGTATTTTCCTTTTTTAAATCGTTATGCACATAAATTTCGGCGATATCTCCTTCTGTAAAAGTCAAAGTAGGCATCGGGATTTGACCGTTAACCGCAATAGCGCGTTTCTCTTTTCCGGAAAAATTGACAATTGTGTCCCGAACGTGTAAATCATAACGAACTACTTTTTGGGCTTTTGCAGTGAAAGCAATCAAAAAGACAATTAAAATAGTATGTAGTTTCATGTTGATTTTTTAAAGGTTTTGATTTCTCAATCGCAAAGCATTTACGATTACCGAAACTGAACTTAAGCTCATGGCAAGTGCGGCAAGCATCGGCGAAAGCAAAATCCCGAACACCGGATATAAAATCCCCGCTGCAATTGGTACGCCCAAAACATTATAGATAAAGGCAAAAAACAGATTTTGTCTGATGTTTTTCATAACTGAAAAACTCAATTTTTTAGCTTTTACAATTCCGTTTAAATCTCCTTTTACAAGTGTTATTTTGGCGCTTTCAATGGCAACATCGGTTCCGGTTCCCATTGCGATTCCAATATCTGCTTTGGCTAAAGCCGGTGCATCGTTGATTCCGTCGCCGGCCATCGCCACCACTTTTCCTTCGGCTTGTAAACGTTCAATTTCTCTCAGTTTATCTTCAGGAAGACAATCGGCCTTGAAAGAACTTAAATGAAGCTGATCGGCGACAGCCTTAGCGGTGTTTTTATTATCTCCCGTTAGCATGATCACTTCGACGCCCTGATCGATTAAATTTTTAATAGCTTTCGCACTGTTTGTTTTTATGGCATCTGTAATGGTTACGTATCCTGAAACAATATTGTTCACAGCAATGTATGAAACCGTTTTCCCCAGATTTTGCTCGGCTGTAATTTTACTTTCAAAATCATCAGAAACCGAAGCGTTAATCTGTTCCATTAGTTTTTTATTTCCTAAAGCAATTTTTGAGTTGTTCACTGTTCCTAAAACTCCTTTTCCGGCAACGGCTTCAAAGTCGGGAACTTCAAGTAATTGTTGGCTTTTGGCTTTGGCATAATTCACAACGGCCTGCGCCAAAGGATGTTCGCTGTGCTGATTTAGCGACGCAATATTTTGCAACAACACATCTTCGTTATTATCGATAGCATAAATTTTCTCTACTGTTGGTTTTCCTTCTGTAATCGTTCCGGTTTTATCCGTAATCAAAACATCAATTTTATTCATGTTTTCGAGTGCTTCGGCATTTTTTATTAAAATTCCGTGTTGAGCGCCTTTTCCAACACCTACCATAACGGACATAGGAGTTGCTAAGCCTAAAGCACAAGGGCAGGCAATAATTAAAACAGCAATTGCATTAATTAATCCATATATATAAGAAGGTTCCGGACCAAATTTTGCCCAAAGAATGAAGGTCAAAATAGAAATAGCAACAACAGTTGGAACAAAATATTTCGCCACTCGGTCTGCCAGTTTTTGAATTGGCGCTCTCGAACGGCTGGCATCATTTACCATTTGTATAATCTGCGAAAGCAAAGTTTCTGAACCGACTTTCTCGGCAATCATTACAAACGATTTTGTTCCGTTTATTGTTCCGGCAATTACAGTGTCGCCCGATTTTTTATCAACCGGAATAGGTTCGCCGGTAATCATGGCTTCGTCAATACTGCTTTCTCCAGATGTAATTTTTCCGTCAACCGGAATTTTCTCTCCAGGTTTTACTCGTAATAAATCACCTTTTTTAATATCGTGAATCGAAATGATTTTGTCGTTTCCGTTTTCTACTAAAGTTGCTTCGGTTGGGGCTAAATTTAATAATGCTTTTATGGCTCCGTTTGTTTGTCCGTGTGCTTTGGCTTCTAATAATTGTCCTAATAAAACTAACGTGATGATAACCGTTGCCGCTTCAAAATAAAGATGAATGGTGCCGTGATGCGATTTGAATTCACTTGGAAAAAGATCCGGAAAAAACATTCCGGCAACGCTGAATAAAAAAGCAACGCTGGTCCCGATACCTATTAAGGTGAACATGTTTAGATTCCAGGTAATAATCGATTTGTAAGCGCGAACAAAAAACATCCATCCGGCATAAAACAAAACCGGAATCGAAAATAAAAACTGAACCCAATTCCATTTTTCAATCGGCATGATTTGAAAAAGCGGATTATTCGGAATCATTTCTGACATCGAGATAATGAAAATGGGAAGCGTAAACAACGTCGCAATCTTCATCTTCTTCAACAAGTCAGTATAAGTTTTGTTTTCTTCCGATTCAGAGGCCTGCATCGGAACTAAATCCATACCGCAGATCGGGCAGTCTCCAGGCTCATTAGAAATAACTTCTGGATGCATCGGACAGGTAAATTGTGTTCCAATTGCAACTTCCGGTACTAAATCCATTCCGCAAACAGGACAGTCTCCGGGTTTATTATAAGTTTTATCGCCTTCGCAATGCATAGGGCAATAAAAGACTCCTGTTGCACTATGATTATGAGTTACAACTTTTTTTTTATGTTCATGACCTGCGTGATCGTCTTTCTTCTGACTTGAACAACAGGATTTTACTATAGGTTCTGAATGATTTTTTGAAGAAGTCATCTCAATAGTATACTTTCCGGCTTGTGTCAGGACTTCCTGAAATTTTTCAGTCGGAACATGTTTTTCCATTGTTATGGTTGCCAATGGAGGATTTAAAGTTACTTCGGCCTGAATTCCTTCAACCGTATTTAGAGTTTTCTCTACTTTTTTACGGCAGCCATCGCACGACATTCCTGAAATTATATATTGATGAGTCATTGTTCTTGTTTTTTTAAGTATTACAATGCAAATTTCCGAAGTAAGATTTACAACGGTTTGTATAATTTTGAGAATGATTTGTAATATTTAGGAAAAGAGATTTAACCGCAAAGTGCGCTAAGATTTTTGGCTGTTCTGGGTTTTGTAAAAACGCTAAGTTCGCAAAGCTTTGTCTAAAATAACTTTGCGAACCTTGCGTAAACCTTTGCGTGTTTGCGGTTAAACAATATTACAAATTCTCAATCTGAATGCGTTTTTTATCCTTCAACTGTTTGAAATGAGTAGGCGTAAACCCGGTAATTTTCTTGAACTGATTACTTAAATGCGCCACATTGCTGTAGTTTAACATGTCAGCAATTTCGCTTAACGAAAGTTCATTATAAATAAGGAGTTCTTTTACTTTCTCTATTTTTTGGCTGATAAAATATTTTTCGATGGTAGTATTTTCAATTTCTGAGAAAAGGTTACTCAAAGTGCTGTAATCCTGATTTAGGTTTTCGACTAAATAATCAGACAAGTTGATTTTGAGTTCATTGTTTTTATGATGAACCAAATCGACAATTAAATTTTTAATTTTCTCAATGGTCTTACTTTTTTTATCATCGATAAAATCAAAGCCCAAAGCCTGCAGGTTTTTTAGTAAAATCTCTTTTTGAGCATCGTTAATCTCATCTTGCAGTTCGACTTCGCCTAATTCAACAGAAATAGTCTGAAGTCCGAGTTTTTCAAACTCAGACTTCACAACCATTTTACAGCGGCTGCACACCATGTTTTTGATGTAGAGCGTCATATTTATTTGATGGTTTCAACCACGTTTCCGCAAGTCAGCATCGAAGAACCATAATACGGATTCTTAACTGCTTTTTCTTTGCTTAACCAGTCACCATCTGCCATTGGGCAATATTGCTTGTAAACTGCCTCAGTTGATTTTGAAACCTTAATTAAGGTATAAGTGTTTTTTGAAAGTGATTTGAAAGTTTCACGCTGTTTTTTAAGATCTGTTGTTGATGAAATACTTTTTGCGTCGGCAGTTAGTTTTTTAACCACTTTCATCCAGGCAGTATGTTCGTCCGTTTTTAATTTATCCATTTTCACGGCAGTAATAGCGGTCAGTAAATCCTGGGCTTTCGCCGATGTTAATTTAGCATCACTTTTAATTAAGGCATCTTTTACCGTAAAGTAAGCGTCATAAACAGTTTGCAGCTGATTTGAATCAACTGTTTCAATTCCTGTTTCTGATGTTTTATTTGTATTAGCCTGGATAGTATTTGCAGTAAATAATACTATTATTACAGCTGCTATAGTTGATATTGTATTTTTCATTGTATGTAATTTTAGAAAGAGAATTTGGATTTTCTCTCAGTTAAATAAATTTAATTTTTTCTGGTTTAAGCTCGCAATTCCCGATAGTTATTTTGAGCAAAGTGTAATTTTATTCGAGCCTGCTGCCTTATCGGCTAAACACAATTATGGCTGTCAGAAATACAATTATTTTATTTTAGGAATTAACCAAATAGAAGCAAAACCATCGCAAAGCCTGGCGGTTTTGTAATAAGATATAGATTTCTCCGGAGAGAAATTAAAGACATTATTGTTGAAATCAAATTCGTTTGCGGTAATCAGACTAAACTGTAGAATTGATGTTGTACAGCTCGAATGGTCGCATTTTCCGTTGCAGCCATGCTGGTCTTTTTTAGAATTATGCTCACTTTCGCAGCAACCTTCCTGACAAGAATCTGTGCTTTCTTTTTTAGAGGATATTTTTTTTTCAGACGAAGTTTTTTCCACAGCTTTTCCGCATGCATAAGTCGAATTGGACATCAGAAAGAAGCCAACCGCTGCAATGAAAAATAATATGTACCATTTTTTCGTCAATGAAAAAGTTTTTAGAATTACAAATTTAGAGATTTTTTTTAACAGCAGTTACTTATTTAAGATTTCCTGTTTTATGTTTTCTTAAAATCTGTTGGTTTCATGTTTTTCTTCTTTTTAAAATAATTTGAAAGATGACTTTCATCGGTAAAACCAAACTCGTAAGCAATTTGTTTAATAGGAAGCTGATTGTTGTGAATTCGTTTTTCTATTAATGTAGTTCGTAAATTATGAATGTAATCGCGATAGCTGATTGCAAACGTTCTTTTGAAATAAGCACTAAAATAAGTTTCGGCAATATTAAAATGATTGGCAATAACTTTTATCTGAACTAATTTTGGCTGGTAAATATTTTGATGAATATAAGAAGTGATTTGTTCATTGTCAATAGAATTTCCTTTAACCACTAGATTCATCCCGCGCATTGTTTCTTTGATTAATCCAAAAATCGAAAGAATCTGGTAAAAAACAATAGGCGAGGTTGAAACATCGGTTTTACAATTGTAAGCCGCAATATTTTCAATCGTGTTTTTTAGTATGGTCTTGCAGGGATCGTCTAATTTTAGAACCCTTTCTTTTAGTGTTTTATCTCTCATGAAACTTTCTGGAGTATGAATTAAAAATTCATCACAGGTTAGGTTCTGTTTGGAGTTAAAATAATTGTCTGTAAATTTGATATAAAAAAAACGGGTACTTTTTTTAATGTCAAAATAATGTTCATCCTCAGGTGAAATCACAAATAAATCTCCTGTTTTGTATGGAAGAAGGTTTTTGTTAAGGTGATGAATTCCATTTCCCTTTTTAATGTATATAATTTCGTAATAGGTATGTGTATGCGGAGGCAGATGAAATTTCTCATCTTCAAATTCATCAATTACGAGAGTTTTAAACTGATTTAATTTAGGCATATCTTATTTTTACAATTTTATGTTGTAAATATACAATTTTTTTAAGGCTGGATAATGTTAAATTTGCACCGTAGAAAGTCTTTCCCTTTCTTATTAAAATCAAATGAAAAAAAGTCTTATTGCACTATCGTTCGGAGGTTTAACTATCGGAATAACCGAATTTGTAATGATGGGTCTGCTTCCTGATATTGCCTCAAACATGAAAGTAAGCATTCCGGTTGCCGGATACTTAATTTCGGCTTACGCACTTGGAGTAGTTATTGGAGCTCCTTTGTTAGTAATACTTGGAAGAAATTTTCCGCCAAAAAAAATGCTTTTAATTTTAGCCTTGATGTTAACAGTTTTTAATGCCTTGTCTATAATTGCGCCTACTTATAACTTTTTATTTGCTTCGCGATTTTTATCCGGGCTGCCCCATGGAGCCTTTTTTGGAGTTGGAGCTGTGGTAGCAAGCCGTTTGGCAGATAAAGGAAAAGAAGCTCAGGCAATTGCTATTATGTTTTCGGGCCTTACACTGGCTAATTTAATTGGAGTTCCAATTGGCACCTATATTGGGCATCATTTTATTTGGCGTTATACTTTTGTACTAATTGCTATTGTAGGTATGTTGACCTTTTTGCTTATTTCGCTGTGGATGCCTCGCTTGGATAAAGGAGAAACGGTAAATATGAAAAAACAGCTGGAGTTTTTTAAAAGAACAGAGGCGTGGCTGATTATTGGAATTACGGCAATTGGTTTTGGCGGATTGTTTGCCTGGATAAGTTATATTGCTCCTTTATTAATTAATGTGTCGAAGTTTGCTGAAGGCGATGTTTCGTATATTTTAATTCTTGCAGGATTAGGTATGGTAGTTGGAAATTTTGCCGGTGGTAAACTGGCCGATAAATATTCGCCGGCACCTACAACCTTGGCACTGTTGTTTATCATGTCAATTGATTTGATTTTGGTTTATTTCTTTTCTTCCAATCAATACATGTCACTATTCTTGACATTCTTAACAGGAACTATTTCTTTCTCTGTTATTGCGCCAATTCAAATGCTGATGATACGTACTGCCAAAGGAGCAGAGATGATCGCTTCGGCTGCTCTTCAGGGAAGTTTTAATATTGGTAATGCTTTAGGAGCATTTTTGGGAGGACTGCCTTTAACGGCAGGATATAGTTATGCTTCTCCCAATCTTATAGGAGTAGGAATGTCTGTGGTTGGAATGCTTATCACATTGACATTAATTAAAATTCATAAAAATAATTTACAACTGCAAAGCGTGTAAAAACATTCTCATAATTTATTTGTTTAAAACCCTTAGATGATCTCTAAGGGTTTTTTTTGTGCTTGTTTTTTGTAATTGTTTAATGTTTTGAGTGTATTGAAATTTAAAAGAAACGGCTTATAACAATTCCGTCATTTACTATTTTAGAATAAAAACTTGTTAAAAAATAGAATTAAATCTACAAAAGACGCACTGTCAGATGGATTTAAATGTTAAAAATACACTTAAAAATTTCTTAAATTGTAAGCGTGTAATCGATTGTTTTTTTTGAAAAAACGCAGCAAATCGTACAATTATAATAATATATTTAATATTTATATATCGATAAAATTACATTTGTCGTATAAAAAACCACTTTTATTTTTGATATATAATTTTATTTATGAAATTTTTATGAATTTTAATTTTTTTATATAAAAAAATATCTATGTTTGTGTAATCGATTACAACTTTAAAAAAATGTTAATTGACGCATTTCTGTTTCTGATTATAGTCAGGTAAAATCAGAGATTTTATAAAGAAAATGCCATTTTAAACAGTACAGATAAAATGGAATCGATGCACAAAAAACTAAACCACAAAAAACCACTTTAAACAATTAGTAACTTAAACAATCAACCATGAATTTTAAAGATTTATTAAACAAAGGAGCAAATCGTTGCTTTGCAGTTGTTTTCTTATTGTGCTTGCTGATGGGCAATCGAGCGCATGCTCAGACTGTAACATTGGAAGGAACCGTTAAAGATGCAGCCGGACTTTCTTTGCCAGGGGTTAACGTACTGGAAAAAGGAACAAAGAACGGGGTTTCTACAGATTTTGACGGACGCTACAAGATTAAACTCACTAATCCGAAGGCGACTTTAAGCTTCTCTTTTATTGGATTTAAAACCGTTGAAGTGTCTGCATCTGGTAAAACTAAAGTCGATGCAGTTTTAACTGAAGATTCTAATAACTTAAATGAAGTAGTTGTTGTTGGATATGGAACGGTTAAAAAATCTGATTTAACTGGAGCAGTTGCTTCGATTTCAGGAAATGAACTGAAAAAAATTCCGGTTTCTAATGTTGCAGAAGCTTTAACAGGTAGAATTGCCGGGGTTCAGGTTACTTCGACTGAAGGTTCTCCAGATGCTGATATTAAAATTAGAGTACGTGGTGGTGGTTCTTTAACTCAGGATGCTTCGCCTTTAATTATAGTGGATGGTTTTCCGGTAAACAGCATGAGTGATATCGCAGCATCTAATATTGAATCGCTTACAGTTTTAAAAGATGCTTCATCTACTGCAATTTATGGATCAAGAGGAGCAAACGGAGTTATTATCATTACAACTAAAACCGGTAAAGACGGAAAAATCTCAGTTAGCTATAATATGTTTTATGGAATGAAAACAATGGCTAATGATATTGATGTTCTTCCTGTAGATGATTTTGTAAAATGGCAGTATGAATATGCTTTGCTTGACCAGACAGATAAAACTATTTTGAGTAATCCTAATTCTTATACCAAGTATTTTGGGAACTGGCAGGACCGTGATTTATATAATGGCGTAAAAGGAACTGACTGGCAAAAACAAATTTACGGACGTCGTGGAGAAGTAAACAGTCGTGATTTAGGAATTCGTGGCGGAACAGAAAAGCTGAGTTATAATTTTAATTATGCCTATTATGATGAAAAGGCAATTATGGTGGGTTCTGATTATAAAAGAAACAACTTATCATTGGCATTAAAAAATAAAGCAAGTGATAAAATTGATCTTGGTTTTACAGTACGTTATTCTGATACAGAAATAAATGGAAGCGGTGCTAATGAACAAAATGAAGTTTCATCTCTTGACAGCCGTTTACGCCATAGCGTTGGTTATTCTCCAATTCCGATGCCGGGTCTTACTACTGATAATGATGACCAAACAGTTAATAGCTATTTAGTAAATCCATTTTTGGCTATATCAGATAATAACCGCCAGCAGTTTAGAAAAAACTATAATTTATTAGGAAGCTTTGGATGGAAGCTTGCACAAAATCTAAAATTTCAGAGTGATTTAGGTTTAGATAATTATAATAATACAGATTATCGTTTCTATGGTTCTTCTACGTATTTCTCAAGTACTGCTAAAATTGGCGCAGGAAAACCGGGGATGGTTATGAGCGATCGTAAAGATGTACGTTTTAGAAATGCTAATACATTAAATTATGATTTTAAAAATATTTTAGGAGAAAACCATCATTTAACAGCTCTTTTGGGAGAGGAAATGATTACTACTACTTCAAATAATGTAACAACGACAATTTTAAATTATCCAGGATTCTTTGATTTGAATGATGCAAAGAAATTAACAACTCAGGGAACACCATTTTCAGTAGATAATTTTTACAGCCCTGATGATAAGTTATTGTCATTTTTCGGACGTTTAAATTATGATTATAAAGATCGTTATTTATTAACAGCTTCTTTTCGTGCAGATGGTTCAAGCCGCTTTTTAGGTGATAATCGCTGGGGTTATTTTCCGGCAGCAGCAGCAGCATGGAAGATTTCTGAAGAAAATTTCCTGAAAAATGCTTCATGGCTGAACCTTCTTAAATTGAGACTAAGTTATGGTGAAGCAGGTAATAATAATATTCCTGTAGGACAAACAGTTCAGAGTTATATGTCTAACACGAATTCGTACATAAATGGTTTTGAAAGCTATTGGTCTCCATCGAGTGTATTGGCAAATCCAAATTTGAAATGGGAAACTACAGTAACACAAAATGCAGGTCTTGATTTTGGATTTTTCAAAAATCGTTTGAACGGAACTTTTGACGTATATAAAAATGTAACAAAAGATTTACTAATAGAATTCCCGGTAGGAGGTACAGGATATAAAACTCAGTATCGAAATATGGGGGAAACTCAAAATACAGGGTTTGAGGCTACAGTGAATTTTGTAGCTTTTGAAAGAAAGAATTTTGGTTTGAATTTTTCTGTGAATGTAGGTATTAACAAAAATAAAATTAACTCGCTTGGAGTAATGGATAATTTTGGAATAAATACAAACTGGGCATCTACTGATATTGGTAATGATTATGCAGTAAATGCTGGTTCTCCAATGGGTTTAATGTATGGTTATAAAAGTGATGGCCGCTATGAAGTTTCTGACTTTGATTATGTAGGAGGGAAATATATTTTAAAATCAGGTGTAACCGATGCGAGCAGTGTTATAGGAAGTACAGTACAACCAGGTATGATGAAACTAAAAAATACAGATGGTTCTGCTGATAATAAAGTTACAGCATCAGACCAGACTATTATTGGTAATGCTAATCCAAAAAGCACAGGAGGTTTAGTTATTAATGCAAATGCTTATGGTTTTGATCTTTCTGCTGCTTTTAACTGGACTATTGGAAATGATATCTATAATGCTAATAAATCAGAGTTTTCTACAGCAAACAGAAATGGACAATATAAGAATTTAAGCTCTGAAATGGCAGATGGAATAAGATGGACAAACTTAGATCCTGTATCAGGACAATTGGTTACAGATCCTGCTCAATTAGAAGCGCTTAATGCCAACACAACAATGTGGTCTCCTTACATGCAGAAATTTATGTTTACAGACTGGGCGGTTGAAGATGGTTCTTTCTTTAGGCTTAATACATTAACCTTAGGTTACAGCACTCCGGAATCATTTACATCAAAACTAGGAGTAAGTAAGTTGAGATTTTATTTTACTGCAACTAATGTTTTTATAATTACAAATTATTCTGGACCTGATCCTGAGGTGTCAACAAAAAGAAAAACACCTCTTACGCCAGGAGTTGATTATTCAGCTTATCCTCGCAGCAGACAACTGGTTTTTGGTTTAAACCTTAATTTCTAATTTAAAATTTATCAAAATGAAATATAAAGTAATAATAGCAGGATTGATAATCTCAAGTTTGTTGACTTCTTGTCAGGATTTTGGTGACGAATTCTTTGATACTCCTGCACAATCAACATTAGGTGATGAAATTATCTTTTCTAATGCTGAATTAGCACAAGGAGCTGTTGATGGAATAAAAGTCTCATTTGGAGAGGAGCAGTCTTATAGAGGAAGACTTTTAACTTACCAAGGTTTAAATACCGATACAGAATGGCTTTTAGCATCTTCTAGTGATAATGCTAAATCAGATTTAGTAGTATATGATGCTAAAGCTGATAATACAGAGATGAACTCGCCAAAAAATGCCTGGGCAATGATGTATGAAGGTATTGAACGTGCAAATTTGTGTATTAGAGGTTTACGTACTTATGGTAACGTGACATCCAATAAAGAGTTAGGACAGTTGTTAGGAGAAGCATTAACATTACGAGCAATCTATTATGCTGATTTAGTTAGAAACTGGGGAGATGTGCCTGCTCGTTTTGAACCTGTTACAACCAATACTATTTATGTTCCTAAAACAGGGCGTGACGAAATTTACAAGCAATTAATCGCTGATTTAGGTGAAGCTTCAACTTTAGTGGGATGGCCTAATGAAACTGCAGCAACAAATAGTACAGAACGCGTAAATAAAGCTTTTGTAAAAGGATTTAGAGCTCGTTTGGCTATGATGGCAAGCGGTTATCAACAATATCCTGATGGCGTTAGAAGAAGTACAGATCCTGCGCTTTCAGTAGCAGCTATGTATAAGCTGGCATTAGATGAATGTCGTTCTGTTATTACAAGCGGTACCGCACATTTAGAGCCTACTTTTGAAGGATTATGGAGAAAATATAATCAGGAAGTCTTAACAGCTGGAGGAGAATCTCTTTGGGAAATTCCTTTTGCAGCTACCCGAGGAAGGGTGCTATTTACCTTTGCCGTTAGACATGATGCTATAGATCAGTTTCAGGCTATGGGAACTAATAAAGGAGGAGTAAACGGACCATTACCATTTGTTTTCTATGATTACGATCAGGCTGACACCCGCAGAGATGTAACCTGTGTTCCTTATAAATGGGGATCGGCGGTAAACGGTAAAGCAAAACAAGAACTTACAGACTTACAGACTTGGTATTTTGGGAAATATCGTTTTGAATGGATGAGCCGAATTGCCAGTGCACCAAATGATGATGGTGTAAATAAAATTTATATGCGCTATGCAGAAGTGCTTTTAATTGCCGCCGAAGCTGCTAACGAATTAGAAGGACCTGGATCGGCTGCAGTTTATTTAAAAGAAATCCGCCGCAGAGCTTTTCCATCGGCAAGTCAGGCTGTAAAAGTAGATGCTTATGTAGATGCTTTGTCTAGTAAAGATGCTATGCTGAATGCTATTGTAGAAGAAAATAAATATGAGTTTACAGGAGAAATGGAGCGTAAATTTTCTCTTATAAGATGGAATTTGTTAAAAACAAAATTAGATGAAGCTAAAGTAAAAATGGCTGATTTGAAAGCTCGTACCAATAAATATCAAGACGTTCCTTCAACATTGTATTACAAATATAAAGACGATGGAATTACATTAGATATTTATGGTTTAAACCGAGGTGAAACTCAGGCTCCGGTAGGTTACACTTCTAAAGCTTGGGATAAATTAGAAGACAATAAAATAACAACATTGTATAAAGCCGGAGTAAACCCGGATAAAAGACAATTTTGGCCAATTTGGCAAACGTTTATTGATAATAGTAATGGTCAATTAGTAAATGACTGGGTTTTTGGAAACTAATAACAATTAACAAATAAATTATAGTCATATAATTATGAAAGCAAAATATATATTCAAAGGGTTGCTGGCAATATTTTTATTAGTAGCTGCCGGTTGCGAAAGCTACAATGAACCAGTATTGGAAGACATAGGAGCGAGTAGAGCATTTTCTCCAATAGAACTTAAGGCCATTGTTAGAAATCAAACTAATGTAGAGTTAAACTGGACAGTAAAAAATGATGTAGATCATTATGTTGTAGAATTTAGTGCAGATGATACTGAATTTAAAACGATTTATAAAACAGTTAAAGTAGCACCTACAGAACTTCCGGTAACAATTCCGTTAGAAGGATAAACCGTTTATTCAATCAGAGTAAAAGGAGTAAGTGCAACTGGCGCAGGAGATTCTAAATGGTCTGTAACAACGGCCAAAACATTAACAGAGCAAATTTTATCTCCAATTGAAGATATTGATATTGAGGCAAAACAAGTTACCTTAAGATGGACTCCAAATAGTGCTGTAACACAAATTACGATTGCTCCTGGAGGAATTACGCACACGATAACTCCGGCAGAAAAAACAGCGGGAGTTGCAGTTGTAGCAGGATTAACAGGTGAAACAGATTATACAGCAACTTTATTAAACGGAACTAAAACAAGAGGGCTTAGAACTTTTAAAACCGGCATTGATATAGGAACAGGTATTTTGGTTAAAGAGACGGATGATTTAAATGCTGTAATAGCAGCGGCCGATCCTAAAGCTACATTAGTGCTGATGCCTGGAGATTATAAAGTATTTAAAGGTGAAATAATTCTAACAAAACCTATTACAATAAGAGGCTTACGTGCTGGAGATAAACCAAAATTACATGTGAAGTTTTCTCTTAACAGCGGTGCAACTGGTGTAAGTTTAATTGATTTGGATTTAAATGGCGACGGTACTTTATCAGACGCTGTTAAATACAATGAAGTCAGCGTAGGTTTTGAAGCGCTTTTAATAAGCGGTTGTACTATTCATGATTTTACAAAAGCATTAGTTTCGCAAAGTCTTACCGGAAGCACAAAAATTACTTCTGTAACAATCGAAAATTCAGTTGTAACAAATGTATTAACGAATCAAGGAGACTTTATAGATTTTAGAACTGCACATTTAGGTTCTCTTACACTTAAAAATAGTACATTCAGTAACTGTGCAACATCTCGTGATTTTATCCGAATTGATAATGCTCCTGGTTTAACAGGTACAGGTTTAGTAACCAGTGTAGTGATAGATGGTTGTACAATTTCTAATAAAGCAATGACGGCTTCAAATAGAATTCTTTACCTGCGTTTTGCTACTAATTCATCAACTGTTCGTAATACAATTTTTGATACACCACTGGCAATGTATACAAACCAGTCCGGAACAACAGCGCCAACATTCTTAAATAACAACTATTTTAGTTCACCGGCATTGCATACCGCTGGTGCAGCTGCTGTAAAATATGATGCTTCAGGAAGTTATACTACTTTAGATCCACAATTTACAAATGCCGCAGCAGGTGATTTTACAATTAAAAATCAAACGTTGATTGACAAACAAGTGGGTGACCCGCGTTGGATTAAATAATTCATTTTTTCATGTTTAGTTAAAAAGGGATGCAGACTGCATCCCTTTTTCTATTTCAATTGGATAAAAGATTGTAAAGTCACAAATAAAACTGCGACCGAGACCGAAGCTGAAACCTATTCAATATCCAAATCAAACTTCTCTAATAAACCCGCAAGTGCAATATGCGAAACTTTTGTTCCTTTAATTTTATTGTCAGAAGGATCAAAAGCATAGTTTCTCGATGATCTGAAATCGGTTTTCTCCAGAATACATTCCACAAAAACGGTATTAGATAAATCACAGTTTTTGAAGACCGCAAGAGATAAATCGGTATTCGAGAAATCAACATCTTTTATAGAGCAGTCAATAAAGTTGGTTTTCTTTAGTTTTTTATAAATAAAAGTCGAATAATCTAAAAGACAATCCTGAAAATTCATAGCAAATAAAAAACTGTTACAAGCACTAAAATCAAGTCCCATCAATTTACAGCCAATAAATTTTATGTTTTTTAAGCCTGTGTTTTTTAAAACAGCCAGCGAAAGATTACAATTTTTAAAAGTCGAATCTAAAAAGTCATTATGACTTAAATCGCTTTTTGAGAAGTTGCAATTAATGAATTCGCAGTTCACGAATTCTGTATTTGATAAACTTTGATCTGAATAATCTACCGTGTCAAAAGTTCGGTTTTGATATAATTTTGTTTCCATTTACTGGGTAAGATGATTTTGCAGTTAATGCGGTTTTCTATTCTAATTCTACGCATTCAAAAATGCCGTTATTCAATACTAAATTAGTTACGTCAAGTTCGCTGTCAATTCTTAAGATATTGTCGCAGTCTTCGAGATCAAAATTCCATAAAGTATTGGGTAGTAATTCGTGGAGCAACATAGAAGCCGATTCAAATTTTGATTGGCTGTCAACGGAAGTTTTAAAAACATAAATCATGATTTGCATTTTTTGAACTGGCAAATTTCTGAAAAATGTACGGCTGTTTAATAGGATTCAATAATCAATAATTAGGACTTATCAATCATTTTTCGGTATTGAATTGGTGTTATTCCTTCATGTTTTTTAAAGAAACGGCTAAAGTAAGACTGATCTTCATGACCTACCTGCATTGCGATTTCACTTACAGAAAGAGAAGTTTGAAAGAGTAAGTATTTGGCTTCAAGTAATATGGTTTCATCAATCCATTTTGCTGCAGATTTTCCTGTAACAGTTCTCACGGATTTATTCAAATGGTTGGGCGTAACATTTAATAAGGAAGCATAATAATGAACCAGATGATGGGTTTTTATATTTTGATGAATTAACTCTTTGAACTTATTGGTAATAACTTCAGCAGCCGAAATGCTTTTAGAACTTTGTACCAAATTCTTATTTAATTCATAAAATAACGTAATCAAATAGGATTGTACGATATTTAAGTTTGCGGTAGAAGTTTCAGAATATTCTTTTTGAAGCCGGCCCAAAATAGCTGTAATGTCAGGAACATCTTTGTGGTCTAAAGTAATTTTTGGATGCCCTGAAATTTTCATAAAATCAAATTCATTAAGCATTTCACGGCTTCCGTATTTTCTAATTAAGATATCAGGATGAAATTGGCAGATATAACCTTTGTGAATATTATTTACATTGTCAAGAGAAAAAATTTGTCCAGCCGGTACCACAATGATTTCGTTATCGGTAGTTGTGTATTCCTGATATCCTAATTTCATGGTATGCTGACCTGAGGAAATAAAAATAAGAGTGTGACAAGAATGTTTACAAGGCGGCACGGGATATTGCATCTGCATCATTTCTTCAATTTCAAGACAGAAAAAATGATCAGAATTTGACTTGAAAAGCAAATGAATGGGATTGTCTTCTCCCAGAAACTTCTCCCGAAATCCTGATGGCCCGTAGGTTTTTATTTTCTCAATCGTCTTTGCTTTCATACTTAATAATACAATCTAAAATCAAGTAATTTACAAAGAGCATAATGTTTTTGAAATAAATCTTCTACCACTTCGGTCAGGTCGTCGTTTTCCTGATACAAACTAAAAAAGGCTTTATCGATTGTACTTACGCTGGCAATTTTATTATATGAAGATCCGTAACCAGAAATAGCACGGGCACCTGTAATGTCAAGAAAATACTGAGCTTCATCGTCATTAAGGTCTAGTCTTTTTTTATTAGCAAAATGAATGATTTTGCCTTTCATTTTTCCCTCAAAAAGTTCGGCAATTTCTTCAAGGCTGTAGTAATAATCGTGAAGACAGATGTTGTTTTCCTGTCCCGGCATTACGAGATAAATGATTTCATAATCTTTAAAATTATGATCATCATACAGTAATGTATTTAGGCTTTCTTCTAAACCTTCAATAGTATCACAGGCTTTATAGATGCTTGCAATACCTTGATCGAAAGCAATTTCTTCTAAATTTTTAACCACATCAGTAGTCGTAACGGTATCTACGTCCTGAACGCCTTCGAGGCAGAAAATAAATTTTTCATTATCCATACTAATGTCTTTTCGATTTCATTTAAAAATAAAGTAGAAATGGGTTTAAGACAAATATATTTTTTTATATGGAAAAACCGCTGCGAGATTGAGATTTTAACGTGTTTTTGACAAATGGAAGTAAGAAAGGCATTAAAATGTCTTTTGTGTCAAATGGATATTCTTTATTTAGCTCTTGATTTCTTCATTTGGCTTGAATATAAATTACTGCCAAAAATAATCGCACTAAATATAAAAGGAACAAAAGCAGAAATCTGCCAAAAAAGTTCTTTACCACTTTTTAGTCCTTCATCTGCCGTTTCATAAATGCCCAACCCAATAAAGAAGAGGCAGATAACTAATAAAGCAAATTGAATTTTGTAGTTTAATTTAATCATAGTTTTTGTGATTTAAACACAAATATAATGCAAAATCATTCGACTATTTTTATAGTGAACGATTACTAAGCTGCTTTTTTTGCACGTACTTTTTTTTCTAAAACCTTAAGCTGATTTGCTGTACAAAGAATTTTTTCTTTAAGATCATTTTTTTGAACTTCAATCAAATAATGATATGTCATTTCTTTCATGGCAGATTTTTTAATAAGCCCTTTTTTGAAATCTATTTTTCTTTCTACTATCACAGCCCTATAAGATCTCCCACTTAATGTCGTGTAGGATACATCTTGTCCTTTTACAAAATTCATCACTTTAGCTTTTTGGTTTTATAATATTCGCCAATATCAGTTAGTCTCATTTCGCAAAAAAAAGAGAGTTGAAAAAATTAGGAGGGGGCTGAAAATTTTTTCCTTAACTGCTAGTGCAATTTATAAAGATTCCATAATTCAGCATTACGTATTTATACCTGTTTTTTGGCTGTAAGTGCTTTATTTATAAGGGTCTATTTATTAAGAAAAATTTTGTTATTGTTGGTTTTGGTTTCAAAATTGGTACAATTTAGAACAGTGATTTTCAAAACAAATGGATGCCGAATACCTAATTTTGAGGTGATGAATTTTTATTCCAAAAACAAATAAACAAGATTAGGATGGTACAGGAAAGAGTGATGGAAAAGCTGGCAATTTTAGCCGATGCCGCAAAGTATGATGTATCGTGTTCGTCTAGTAACAGCAGCAGGAAAAATAAGGATAAAGGTCTGGGAGATGCTTCTGGATATGGAATATGCCATGCTTATACTGAAGATGGACGCTGTGTTTCGCTGCTTAAAATTTTATTGACCAATCATTGTATTTTCGATTGCGCTTATTGTGTAAGCAGAAAAAGCAACGATGTAAAACGTGCCGCCTTTACAGTGCAGGAAGTTGTGGACTTAACGATTGGTTTTTACCGAAGAAATTATATCGAAGGTTTGTTTTTGAGTTCGGGTATTTTTGATAATCCCGATTATACCATGGAGCGCTTGGTGAGAATTGTAAAGAAACTGCGGTTAGAAGAAAACTTTAATGGTTATATACATCTAAAAGCAATTCCGGGTGCAAGTGATGAATTATTGAAAGAAGCCGGACTTTATGCAGATCGTTTAAGTGTAAATGTTGAAATGCCAACCGAACAAAGCCTTAAACTTTTGGCTCCGGATAAAAATCATATTGATGTCATTAAACCAATGGAATATCTGAAGAACGAAATTGCAGGCCACAAAGAAGAAAAAAAACTAAACTATAAAGCGCCGCTTTTTGCTCCGGCAGGTCAAAGCACTCAGATGGTGATTGGTGCAACAAAAGAAAATGATCTCGAAATCTTGGGAATGGCCAATTATTTTTACGATCAAATGAAGATGAAACGGGTTTATTATTCCGGGTATGTGCCTATAAGCTACGACAACAGGCTTCCGGCAATTGGAACTCCTGTACCTATGATTCGCGAAAACCGTTTGTATCAGGCCGATTGGTTAATTCGGTTTTACGGATTTAATGTTAATGAAATTGTAGGTTTTGATCAGCCAAATCTTGATCTTGACATTGATCCAAAACTAGGCTGGGCGCTGCGGAACCTCAGCCAATTTCCTGTTGATATTAATACTGCCGACTTAGAACTAATTCTTAGAATCCCTGGAATAGGAGTGTCAAGCGCCAAAAAAATTGTTGCAGCAAGAAAATTTAAAAAACTAGAACCGCAGGATTTACAAAAACTGGGGATTGCCTACAGCCGGTCAAAATATTTTTTAGCCTTTGCCTCACCTTTTCAATTACAGAGAGATTTAACTTCTATTCAGATAAAAGAGCATATTTTAAATACACAGAAGAGCAAATACAAAAATGATTTCTCCAATCAGTTAGCTTTATTTTAAATCAAATGACACAACTAATTTACGACAGTACTTTTGAAGGCTGGCTGACAGCTGTATTTGAGATTTATGAATTGAAACTCGAAGATATTGTTTTTGCCAAAAACGAAACTTCAGGCGCTTTACTTTTTTCAGATTCCTATTTAGTGATAACCGATACTGCAAAAGCAAAACGTGTTTTAAACGGACTGAAAGAAAGACTTTCTGCGGATGGATTTGCAAATGTTTACAAAGCGTTTTTGTCTGATATTGATAAGATTGAAGAAATCTTGTTTCGGTTTGTGAAATATGTATTCTCAAGTTCAAAAAACATTGAAGAAGATTTGGCTAATGCCGATGTTTTAGGGGTTAGAAAAGCGGCACATTTAACAGGAAAGGAAAGCCACCGAATGAACGCTTTTGTTCGGTTTAAATTAACAAAAGACAATTTGTATTATGCCATTGTCGAACCCGATTGTGATGTGCTGCCTTTGATTGAAAATCATTTTAAGAACCGTTATGCCGATCAGCGCTGGTTAATTTATGATGCTAAACGGAAATATGGTATTTATTATGACCTTGAAAATACATCAACGGTCGAAATTCAGTTTAATGCTCAATCTGGTTCGTCTAAATTTTTAGCTGAAATATGCGATGAAAATGAAGAGTTTTTTCAGAATCTGTGGAGACGTTATTTCAGCAGTGTTAATATTGAATCAAGAAAAAACACCAAGCTTCATTTACAGCACATGCCAAAACGATATTGGAAGAATTTAACCGAGAAGATTCCTAATCTAAAATAAAATGAGTTGTTTTATTCCGAAAAGCTACACAAAGGTTTTTACAAAGATTCTCTGAATTTAGAGTGATTTCCGGTAAGAACTAATAATCATTCTGTTTTTTTAAATCTTTGTAAAAAATCTTTGTGCATTTTAAGCAACTCTTCAAACGAAGAAAAAATTAAATTCCCAAACGAAAATCTTTTACACTTTTCTGCTCAAGGCTTATGGCTTCAAAATAGCTTGTTGTTCCTTTATCAACCGGACATTGTGCGCTTATACCGCCCCAAAGTTCTGCGGGATAATTGTTTTTGTACAAACGAACCATCTGCCAGGTTTTGTTATCAAGTGAATAATAACTTGCAACTGTCTGTGTATCGGATGAAATTTTCATGTAAACCGTTTTTCCCTGTACAATATCATGATTGTTATCGTCTGAAGTTCCTATTGTACGAACCGTTACGATTCTGTGATTGCCGCGTTCGTCTTGTTCAAAACAGAATTTTTGATAAAAATTATCATGTACATACAAATACAAAACTCCGGCATTGT
The DNA here is from genome assembly GCF_001879205.1 of Flavobacterium johnsoniae. GTDB lineage: Bacteria > Bacteroidota > Bacteroidia > Flavobacteriales > Flavobacteriaceae > Flavobacterium > Flavobacterium johnsoniae_A. Next base: position 460,070 of record NZ_MLFK01000001.1, on the reverse strand, counting down.
ATAAACCCGTTTCTGTAAACTCAGGGCTCACTTTTGCGGTTAGGGTAAAAGGTTTTGTATTGTCTATTTTGGATAAAAGAATAGGAGCGGTGTTGTTTGAAAGTTTGTTGTTTGGATCTGAAAAGTAATCTTTTTTCTCGCCTACATGAAATTGGATATTCTTTTTCTCGTCGACTTTGGCAAGGGTATCGGCACCGTTTATAGATTTGGTAAACTGAATTTTATCGAGTTTTATATCGCAGGAACTGCCGCGGACAAAAGCAGAATCTGAAGATTTTGCGTTGGTTTTTTCTGCGCTTTGTTTTTGTTTTGAGTTGTCGTTACAGCTTGAAAGTATCATAATTCCGAAAAAAGCAAGGCAGGTAATAAATTTAGTTTTCATAAAATGTTTTGTTAGAAGTATAAAAATGATAATTTAGGTTTTTCAAATTTACTCCCGCTTTCCAAAAACGGCAATACGTAAAATTAACCAATTTATAAAAATGGCTTTATCAAAAGTTTCCATCAAAGACCAGTTAACTTCAATTTTATTACAGCAAACATTTCTGGATGGAGAAAAATTAGATATAGAAGATTATAAAAACTCTGTTGCCTCTTATGTTGCGATAGAGCAATGTGTAGCAGTGCTTTCTGATTTTCAGGCAGATTGCAGTTATATTTATGCAGGAAATTTTGGTGCCCTTTTTGGACTTCCTTCAGAAAGTCTGTTTATCGATTCTGCTTTTGAAGATTGTATTTTCAATAAAATAAATTCTGATGACGTAACCGAACGTCATGCTTTAGAACTTCAATATCTGCAGTATCTTAAAAAAATACCAGATGAGGAATATCGAAAATATAGTACTTTCAGCCGTTTGCGAACTTCAGATTCTGAAAATCCAAATTACATAAATCATCGAACTATGTATCTAAAAAAAGCAGCGAACGGAAGCATTTGGCTGGCGTTGTGCTTGTATTCACCATCAGGTGATGTACATGCCAGAACTGGAATTGACGGTAGAATTGTCAATATACAGACAGGCGAAACAATCACTTCTGAAAAATACAAACCACTCGGAGAAAACCTTCTTTCTAAAAGAGAGTTAGAAATTCTAAAGCTTGTAGCAAAAGGAAACAGCAGCAATCAAATTGCGAAATTGCTGCATATTTCGGTTTATACAGTTCGCCGCCACAGACAGAATATTATTCAGAAGATGCAAGTATCCAATACAACTGAGGCGTTACGAACGGCTTTTGTTTTGGGATTGATTAAATACTAATCTTTGATTTCTACTTACTTTTCTTCAAAGCATCCAGCAATTCCACCATATCAACAACACCGTAAGTTGACGAATAATCAGAAACCGCATAAGGTAAAATAAGGCTGTTGTTGTGAATAATCGCCCCGCAAGAGTATACAACATTCGGGACATAACCTTCTCGTTCGTCTTCTAATGGAGAGAGTAAAGGTTCCTGAAGTCTTCCGATTTCCTTAGACGGATCATCGAGATCAAACAAAGAGGCACCAATGCAGTAACGTCTCATCGTACCCACACCGTGTGTAATTACGAGCCAGCCTTCTTCTGTCCAAAGAGGGGAACCGCAGTTTCCTATTTGTGTGAATTCCCATGTATATCTCGGCTCTTGTAAAAGAGTTGGAGTATTCCACTGCGTAGCACGGTCAGAATACATAATGTAGTTGTTAACCCCGTCGATTCTGGCCAGCATAGCATATTTGCCCTTTATCTTTCTTGGAAATAAAGCCAGGTTTTTATTTTGAGCGCCTTCGCCGTGTAAGGGCATTACTCTGAAAGAATAAAAATCTTCGGTAGAAATTAATTTTGGCAGTATAGCATGACCATTGTATGCGGTGTAAGTTGCCATGACACGTACAGAATTGTCGTCATCAACAAAGCGAACAAAACGTGCATCCTCGATACCACGGCTTTCAGACTCAGATATTGGAAATATAACACGTTCTGTAATATCTGAATCGTGTTTGAATTGCAAATCGTAAAAAGAATTCGCTAACCATAATATTTCCTCCAGTGCCATTTTTCTTTCCTGACGAATAGAGGGATCGCTTAAAGCTGTGTTTAATATGTTTTTTAAAATCGCAAATTCAAATTCCTCCGGCAGATCCTGCATAATCTGGGCAATGTACTTGTCCTGCGTATGCATCTCGATCAGCTTGGTTAGAAAACGCTCTTTATTGAATAAGGTTTTGTGTTCGATTTCGGCCTTATCAATATGATGACCAATTTTCATTATTTGCAGATTATTATCTCGGTCCAAAATTCCTCTCCTAAAAACAATAGACGAAATATGGCCTTCACCTGTTGCACGAAAAGAAATAATAACACGTTTTTCTCCGGCTTCCAGACCAGACTGGTCAAAATCTTCAACGATTGAAGGATTGAAAATCGCAGCCGATTCTATAGCATATTCCATTGTGCAATACGAACCAATAAGCATTTTTCTGTTCAGTGACATCGCTTCATAATCAATCTGCATGGCTTCTATAATAGGTCTGATTCTTTCGCAATGTCTAAAAAATACAGCCGAAATATTTCGATGACGCCTTGCAAACTCACGAAGTGTTTGTTCTAAAGTTTCTAAAACCTGCTTTTCATCCAGCATCATAATACGTAACACCATTTGCTGGGTTCGTTCCTCTCCATTCATAAAATATCGCGCAACAACTCTTCTGGAATCTGGGGTGAATTTTATATTTTTTCGGATGACTGATACTCGCATAGTTTTTGTTTTTGAAAATTATTGTGCTGTTATTTGCTTTATAAAATGGGAAGTGTGCTTGTTTGAAACAAGATTTTTACTTTTTTAACCTCTATTTCAATAACAAGTTACTGATTTTGTTAAAGAAAAAGCTTAATTTTTTATTAAAATCTTTTAAGAAATTTGTTTTTTCTCCGCCTTAATTAATCATCTTATACCAGAATACTTCTAAAGATATCTTAGTTTTTCTTCTTCAATATCCAGATAATGCATTTGCCTGCGTATGATAGACTCATCTAAAGTCTGATCTGCTTTGTTTTTATTTATCAGCCATTTTCTCTGCTGGTTTAATAAGTCAAGATAAATATGCTTATGATGTTGTTCTATTGATTCATCATCGATTCCTTTACTATGCTGTTCCCATTTTTGAATGAGATGTTGTAATGAAGTATTGTCTTTTACCTGATCGTCATAATTCGTTTTTAAATAATGTAAAGCAAATTCAGCCAGTTCTTGTCGTAAAAGATGATTCGCTTCATCACGGGGCAGAGGATCATATATGTCAGTCAGTTTAATTTTTCTGATAAAATACGGAAGCGTTAATCCCTGAATTAATAAAGTCAAAAGAATAACGATAAAAGTGATAAACAATATAAGATTACGCTGCGGAAAGCCATTACCATTGTTCAAATAAACAGGTATAGACAATGCAGCAGCCAGTGAAACCACACCACGCATTCCGGTCCAGCCCAGAATAAATGGTGTTTTATAACCCGGATGTCTTCTGTCTGCCACCGTAATAAAATTTCGCGCAATCAGGGTTACAATAACAGCTCCGTAAGAAGATAATATTCGGCTTATAATTAAAACAATCGTAATAACTACACCATATCCAATTGCGGTAGGAAGACTTATACTTGCTTCTTCAAGCCCTTTGGTAATTTGAGGTAAATCTAATCCGATTAACATAAAGACTAATCCGTTCAATATAAAACAAAAACTTTCCCAGACATTTATGCCTTGCAAACGAGATTTACTGCTTAGAAAACGATGCCTGTTATTGGATAAAAGCAATCCGCAGCTTACAACCGCCAATACTCCGGAACTATGAGCTTCTTCGGCCGCCAGATAAATTATGTAGGGAGTTAGTAATGACAAAACGATATCGGCATTCGCATCGGTAGGCAGATATTTATGGGCTTTCATAAACAGCCATCCTATTAATAAACCAATTGCAACACCGCCAAAAATCATCCAGCTAAAACTCATTGCTGCTTTGTAAAATATAAATTGCTCTGTCGCCACAGCAATCATTGCAAATCTGAAAATAATTAGGGAAGAGGCATCATTTAGTAAACTTTCGCCTTCTAATATTGACGAAATGGTTTTGGGTACTTTAACAAATTTCAAAATTGCACCGGCACTTACGGCATCCGGAGGCGATACGATGCCGCCTAAAACAAAACCTAATGCCAATGAAAAGCCGGGAATAAGATAATTGGCTACTAAAGCGACTGAAAGTGCCGAGACAAAAACAACAACGAAGGCAAAGCTCGTAATAATGCGTCTCCAGCGCCACATTTCTTTCCATGAAACGGTCCATGCGGCCTCATATAACAAAGGAGGCAGGAAAATAAAAAAGATGAGTTCAGGCTCAATATTTATAGTAGGAACACCGGGAATAAAACTAATAACCAATCCGGCCAGTACCAGAAGTACAGGATAGGCTACTTTAATTTTATTGGCCAGCATAATGAGCAGTAAAATAATAATTAACAGACCCAGATAAAAAGGAAAATTGTCCAGCATTTAGTTTAGGTTTCTATATTCAATAGGTGTGTAACCGGTATTCTTTTTAAACATTCGATTAAAATGCTGCGGATATTTAAATCCTAATTCAAAAGCAATCTGGCTTATAGATTTCTCTGTATCAAAAATTCGTTCTTTTGCCAGATTTATTAATTTTAGCTGAATATGTTCCTGCGCAGTTTTACCAGTTTCTTTTTTAATTAAATCTCCAAAATAATTAGGAGAAAAATGCAAAAGGGCCGCAAAATATCCAACAGATGGCAAACCTGTGTCTTGTGCATTTTCAGACTGGAAATAGTCATTTAACAAATTCTCAAATTTTGACAAAATATCAGTATTGATAACATCACGCGTAATAAATTGCCTGTCATAAAAACGAACACAATGATTTAAAAGCAGTTCTATAGTATTGCTTATAATACTTTTGCTGTGCTTATCAATCGATTGACTTAATTCATATTCTAATTTACTAAATAAATCTTTTATAATTTGCTGTTCTTTTAAAGATAAATGAAGCGCTTCGTGCCAATCATAAGAAAAGAACGAATATTGGTTTATATTTTTAGCAAGTGCAGTTCCTTTTATCAAATCAGGATGAAAAAGTAATGTTAAGCCTGTAGATTTATAATTGTCTGTATTGCTGACTTCAAGTACTTGTCCCGGCGCTACAAAAACCATTGTTCCGTCATCATAATCATACGTATTGCGGCCGTATTTTAATTCGCCGCAATTTCCTGCTTTTAAAAATATAGCATAAAAACTAAAGTGTATGCGGGTATGATTAGGTAATGCATTACTATTAGAATTATCAAAAACACTTATTAAAGGATGCTGTGTTTCAACACCTTTTAACTGATTGTACTGTGTTACTTTTTCGAGTTTTATAATGTGTTCCATGATCTATTTGTAAATTATTCAGACAAATATACTATTCAGATTCTTAATAACTTAGCGTAATAATTCAAATCAGTAAAAATGGTAATAATAGCTGTAATATGTATTATATAAAGCTGGTTTTATTAAAGGAAATTTGTACTATTAAAAATAAGAATAAACTTTTATATAAATAAAATTATGGAAAAGAGAATATTAGGAACACAAGGATTGGAGGTTTCTGCATTAGGACTGGGCTGTATGGGATTAAGTTTTGCTTACGGTACAGCGGTAGATAAACAACACGGGATAAAAATAATCAGAGAAGCATACGAACAGGGAATTACCTTTTTTGACACAGCCGAAGCTTATGGTATTGCCAATGAAGAATTGGTAGGAGAAGCTTTGAGTCCGTTTAGAAAAGAAGTTATTATTGCAACTAAATTTGGCTTTAAAGGCGGACAAGCATTTAACGGGCAGGACAGCCGTCCGGAAAATATCCGAGCAGTTGCGGAAGAATCTTTGAGACGACTAAAAACAGATGTTATTGATTTATTTTATCAGCACAGAGTTGATCAAAATGTGCCGATAGAAGATGTTGCAGGAACAGTTAAAGATCTTATACAAGAGGGAAAAGTAAAATATTTTGGGCTTTCGGAAGCTGGAGTTTCGTCTATTAGAAAAGCACATGAAGTTCAGCCTGTATCAGCTTTGCAAAGTGAATATTCGATTTGGTGGAGAGAACCTGAGTTAGAAATTTTGCCAGTGCTGGAAGAATTAGGAATTGGCTTTGTACCGTTTAGCCCTTTAGGACGAGGATTTTTAACCGGAGCAATTACTGAAAGCACCAATTTTGAGCCGACAGATTTTAGAAATAATCTGCCTCGTTTTAGTGAAGAAAACAGAAAAGCAAATCAAAAATTAGTTGATTTACTGGCTGCAATCGCTTCTCAAAAACAGGCTTCTCCTGCACAAATTGCATTAGGCTGGCTTTTGGCACAAAAACCGTGGATAGCACCAATTCCGGGCACAACAAAATCAAACCGATTAACAGAGAATATTGGCGGAGCATCAATTCATTTATCTGCTGAGGATGTTAAAAAAATTGACGACGCATTTGCTCAAACCACAATACAAGGAGATCGATATCCTGCGCAGCTTCAACAAACGGTGGGGAAATAAATTTTATAAAATACAAAAAGTGCTGAATTGAAAAGTTCAGCACTTTTTAATTAAAAGAGGCATCAATTATTTTTTGAAAAAAAATGACCGCACAATCTGGTTAGAATTGTACGGACAAATCAAGTTAACTAATCATTTAATTGGGCGTAAAGGTCAGATAATCTAAATTCATATTGCCATTTTCTACAATATGCAATGTGAGTACTTGTATTCCTTTTTCTAATTTAATAGTTCCAATATTGTCTGAACTGTTCCAATGGTGCCATTGCCTCCATGCAACAGGATCATTGTCGTCGTGTGTCGAAATTATCTTCATATTTCCGGTTGTATCTTTTCCGTTTAGCGAAATAGAAATTGCTCCATCGCCGTTTGCCGTATACAAAACGCCAATTTTATAAATACCGGATTTCTTGACCTCAATGGTATAATTAATCCATTCTAATGGTTGTGTCCAACCTACATAAAGCTGATTCATTTTGATGGGTACTTTGGTGTAAGGCGTATCATCAATACTATCTGTTTTGGTATAGGATATATCTACACCTTCTTTTATCCTAAATTCATTTAAAGGATTTCCGTTTACCGGATTCAGTTTACCGCTTCCGTTATTTATTTCATCAGTATCGTGATATGCTGTTCCTTCGCCTCCCAGATCATAGAATTCACATTCTAACCTGCCTGGAATTTGCTGCACTTTAAATGGTTTTGGCTTTGCAGCCGATGTTTGTGCAAACGTCAAAATACCATTCATCAAAACAAAAAGATTTAGAAGGGTTAGTACTTTTTTCATTCTATTAATTTTGAATTAACGTATTTCTAAAGTAGCAATTGAATGCGCAAGGCTTGTAATTTTCGAAGCTTTTCCTTTTATCCAAAGAAAATATTCTACATCATTATCAGATTGATTCATAACCACAACTTCCAGATTATTGTTTTGATTTACAAAAGCAGTCGACAAAAGTTTATTGCTGCTTGAGTTGCAAGCCACACGTTTAGCGCCTGGTTTAATAAATTTAGAAAAGTGCCCTAAATAATAATATCCGTTAGTATAAATTAATTTTCCGGTTTTAAGATCAGCATGAATAGGAGACATACAGAAATTTTGCACATGATTTGGTCCGCCTTTTTCATCCAATAAAATATTCCAGTCTGTCCAGGCCACGGTTCCAATATTAAAATCGTTAATCATCGACATCCCGTATTTTTCACCATAACTCCAGTCCGTTAATAATTTTTGGTCAAAATCGGCGGCACAGCCTTCAGTCAGAATCAGCGGTTTATCTGGAAAAGCTTCTGCCACGCGGCGTTCTGCTTCAAAGTTCATTCCGTTTTTATGCCAGTCTTCGTACCAGTGATAGCCCACTCCCCAAACATATTTTGCCGCATCTTTATCTTCCAGAACCGTACTTACACGCTGGTACATCAAATCGCGGTTATGATCCCACATGATTAATTTCTTTTTAGATAATCCGGCTTTCTGCATGGTTGGTCCAAGGAAGTTTTTTATAAAATCACGTTCTTCTTCGGCAGTAAAAATACAAGATTCCCATTTTTGTACCGCCATAGGTTCATTCTGAACGGTATAACCCCAAATAGGAATTCCTTCTTTTTCGTATTCATTAATAAATTTTACGAAAAAGTTCGCCCAGCTTTGGTGGTATTCCGGTTTTAAAGCACCGCCTTGTAATACATTATTGTTGGTTTTCATCCATGCCGGCGGACTCCATGGCGAAGCATATAAAGTTAGTTTTCCTCCCGCTTTTGCAATAGCTTCTTTAATTAACGGAATTCTGAATTTTCTATCATGAGCAACATCAAAAGTTTTTAAGTCTTTATCGCCTTCAGTAATATAACTGTAAATATCGCTTGAGAAATCACAGCTTTGCATATTGGTACGCGCTAATGTGTAACCAATACCTTTTTCCTTATCATAATAAGCGGTCAGGATTTCCTGTTGCTTGTCTTTAGGAAGCTGGTAAAAAACTTCTGCGGAAGCATCGGTAATTGCGCCGCCAATTCCCAGCATGGTTTGATAGGTTTTAGAAGGATCAACAAAAACAGAAATTTCTTTTTCCAGAGGCTGCGGTTTATCAAAAAAAGATAATGTTTCGGTTTTTGTTAATTTATTGTCGGTGTTTTTTGCGGTTACAAAAACCGTTACACTTTTGTAAGCTGCAGTTTTAGGAACTTGTTTCTGCGCCATTACATTTGCTGCCAAAAATCCGGACAACATGATGGTCAGGCATGTTTTGATTTGGTTTGTATTCATAGGATTGTGGTTAAATAGTTAATATCATTTTACGAAAGAATCTGATCGATTTTCTGAAGCTCATCGGCAGAAAAAGAAGCATTTTGAAGACAACCCACAGAATCGACTACTTGCTCCGGTTTGCTGGCGCCAATAATTACCGAGCTAATGCGTTTGTCTTTTAAAACCCAGGCTAATGCCATTTGAGCCAGACTTTGGCCGCGTTCTAAAGCCATTTCATTTAGTTTACGGACTTTTTCAATATTTTCAGGTGTAATCGCATCTTCTTCAATTGCTCCGTTACCGCGATGAGCATTTGCTCTTGAATTTTCCGGAATTCCGTTTAAATATTTATTAGTTAAAAGTCCTTGTGCCAAAGGTGAAAAAGCAATGCCTCCAACTCCGTTAAGTTCTAAAACATCCAGTAGCCCATCCTCAATAGTACGTTCCAGCATTGAATATTTGGGTTGATGTATCAGGCACGGCGTTCCTAGTTCTTTCAAAATTTTAATAGCTTTTTGTGTTTCAGTTGGACTATAACTTGAAATGCCTACATAAAGGGCTTTTCCCTGACGCACGATCAAATCAAGTGCAGCCATGGTTTCTTCCATAGGTGTATGGGGATCAGGTCTGTGATGGTAGAATATGTCAACATAATCTAACCCCATACGCGAAAGGCTTTGGTCTAAACTCGAAATCAAGTGTTTTTTTGATCCCCAGTCGCCATAAGGTCCATCCCACATTGGCCATCCGGCTTTGGTTGAAATGACAAGTTCATCACGAAACGATTTGAAATCTTCTTGAAATAATTTTCCAAAAGTACTCTCCGCAGATCCTGCCGGCGGACCATAATTATTGGCAAGATCAAAATGGCTGATCCCATTATCGAAAGCTGTATGCAGTATGTTTCGGGCATTTTCGATGCTGTCAATAGCGCCAAAGTTATGCCATAACCCAAGAGAAAGTGCAGGAAGCAGTAATCCGCTGTTACCGGAGCGACGGTATTCCATTTTTTGATATCGGTTTGAATCTGGTAAATAGCTCATGTTTTTTGTTATGATAGTTATATTTTTCTAAATGCTTTAATTACAATTTCCAGGTCAGTCGCGCCTCGAAAGCCGCTAAAACCAACAGAAAGTTTTGTTCCGTCTGACATTGTTAAGGGTTGTCCGCCCTGCCAGCCTATAAGGTCCGGAGCGTCAATTCCGTTTGCATTTTCCTCCACAATATTGTTAAAAACTAATCTTTCATATTCTCCGGTTTTAACTCCCGTAAGCCATACCTGACTTGCTTTTGTCCAGGCTATTTTATACGATTGTCTTTTGCGGGCTTTATCGTTTCCGTACATTCGGCCGTAAACATTGCCTTCTTCATCAATAATACATATAGCTGCATTTCCGTTAGAAATTGCTTTGTCTTCCTCAATTTCCATGTAATTTGGAATAAGATCTTCAATGGCTGATAACGCTAAAGTAATTTTTAAGTGGAGAATTTGATCATTCATTGTTTGGAGGGATAAAATGTTAAGTTTTCAAAGGTCAATTATTTTGTTACCTAATTTCTTAAACTAGATCAAGAAATAATAATAAATAAATCATCTTATATTTACGATTTATAAATAAATGCAATCCTTATTAAACCCGAATAAAAATGTTTCAGAAGATACACGAATACCTTTCAAGGTCTGTCCGTCTTTCAGAACGAGAGCTTAAGATTTTTGAAAATAGTCTCGAATTGAGGATGGTTCCAAAAAAAACAATTTTGCTGCACGCAGGCGAAGTATGTAATTTTGAAGCCTATATTAATAAAGGCTGTATCAGGGAATATTTTATTGACGATCACGGAATCGAACTGACTTTACAATTCGCAACCGAAGACTGGTGGGTAAGTGATATTACAAGTTTTGAAGACCAGGTTGCAAGCGATATGTATATTGAAACTCTGGAGGATTGTGAATTATTGGTTTTGAGCCGGCAGTCAAAAGAAAATCTTATTAATGAAGTTCCTCAATTAGAAAGAATGTTCCGATTGATGATTCAGAGGCATTTATCTAAATTACAAAAGCGTTTGTTTAAAACGGTTTCTTCTTCGGCAATGGATCAATATATCGAGTTTGTTACACGTTATCCCACCATATCACAGCGCGTTTCGCAGCAATATATCGCATCTTATCTTGGTATTACGCCTGAGTTTTTAAGCAGATTACGTGCAAAACATTTAAAGAACGGAAAGAATTAGATGATCTGCTTTTAAAATAAAAGATTTCAATAAAAAAAGCTCCATTAGAAATAATGGAGCTTTTCAGTTTTATTACATTTTCTGGATTTTCTTAATTCCAGATTCCGTTCATTTCTGTTAATATGATAGGTTTGCCGTCTGTAACTACAATAGTGTGTTCGTGTTGCGCCATAAAACCGCCTTTGTTTCCTACCATTGTCCAGCCGTCATTAAGTTCTACAGCAATAGACGAAGATGTTGAAATAAAAGTTTCAATAGCTACAACAGAGTCTTTTTTAAAACGTCTTTGGTCAAATCGGTTTTTATAGTTTAGTAATTCATCCGGCTGTTCGTGCAGGCTTCTGCCAATCCCGTGTCCGGCAAGATTTTTTATGACTTTGTAACCTCTTTTTTTTGCTTCTGTTTCTATGAGATAGCCTATTTCAGAAATTTTTACGCCGCCTTTTATATTGTTTATTGCTTTTTGTAAAATATCTTTTGAGGCATCAACGAGTTTTTGATGTCCGTTTTTATCTTCGCCAATAACAAACGAATTTCCGTTATCTGACCAAAAGCCATCTAATTCAGCCGAAACATCAATATTAATTAAATCACCTTCGTTAAGAATTCTTTTGTCTGACGGAATACCATGGCAAAATTCGTTGTTTACACTAATACAAGTCCAGCCCGGAAAACCATACGTTAAATACGGTGCTGATTTTGCTCCTAAATCATTCAGGATTTTCCCGCCATATTCGTCTAATTCCTTTGTTGACATGCCAGGTTTTACAAAGTTTCTCATTTCTTTTAAAGCATAAGCTACTGCTTCGCTTGCCTTTTTCATTCCTATTAATTCTGATTCTTGTTTTACTGACATGGTATTTTGTTTATTTAAATCCTAACACATTTCCATGCCAGAATTAATATTCTATTTTTTAATTTGAGATGGTCAATGTGATTTTCTTGATAAAGCAAATATAAAACTAATTAATTACGATTGAATTCGTATGTTTAATAGATTTCTATGCTATTTATTAGTACGTTTTATAAATTTAATTGTGTCTGTAATGATAGGAGCGGTCCAGCCTTTATTTGGATCTGGATTTTTTTGTTCTAAAATTACATGTATCGTATCAGATAAGTTATCAAGTTCGATTATCTTTCTCTCAGATTCTATTCCACCAGAATATTCTTCTCCTAAAAGTCTTAGTTCAAATTGAAAATTTTCGGGTTTCTCTTTTTTGAAAAGTACTTCTAAAGGGTAATTTGTATGCACCATATTATCATTTTCGTCATACGAAATTTCTGTTTTAGCTGTGAATATTTGGAGTTTTGTGCTGTCGAGAAGTATAAAGTTATTTGGTGTTGGAGAATAAAAAATTTGTTCAACCCTTTTTTCTTTATCATCTTCACGGGAGTTGCTTATCATTGAATAAGCTATAAAGCCATAAGTTAATAGATTGCCTATTAATAAAGGAATAAAGAGTTTCTTTATGGTATCATTAAAGATTAATTTAATAGTTAATACTTCAAGAAACACACTTCCTAAACACATTAATATGTATGTTGCCACCCAATTAATAATGTCAAAAGTTGCATGAGGAACAAAATTGTCTGCCACAAGATGCCAAAAAAGCATTGCCCACATCATTACAAATGTTCCGACAAGTCCTGAAATCAAGTTTCCGACTACTGATGCGATGATTGCTTTTTTTAATGAATATTTTAGCATTGCCATAATTGTAAAGGTTTCAATTATGATGGTTACAAATACTAAAAACCAAAAGCGCCAAATTTCGTCATATACGTAAATTGCCGGCCAAACCATATTAAGTGAAATCATGTTGCTTCTGTATTTATTATTTTCTCTGTCGAAATAAAATTAATGATTTAATAGAACTGGCAGATATCTTTGTGAAATTAAAAATGATTTAATAAAAACCCCTTAAACAGAAATGCTTAAGGGGTTTGCCTTTTTATAAAAATAGTATTCTTTATTCAACACATAGAAACGTATATTTTATGTGTGCAAGAATATCAAAAGAAACATATTTCTAACGCCTAGCTCTTTATGTGTGTTTAAAATAAGTGAAATGCCTTTTTAGAGAGGATTAAATTTATGTTTCTATGTTAAAATTAATTGCCCCCAACAATTTTTTTTATTTAACTAAATAAGGAACTTCATCTGCTTCACAAAGTCTGAAATAGCCTAATGCAAAATTATTGACATCGGTATTGTTTACAATATTTCCTCTAATATTTCCCGGTGGAACTGAAAACGGATTTGCGCTTGAGGCTTCTAAGATTAATTTCATGTAATTATAAAAATTCTTTGAGATACCTCTATGCGTTATAGTTACCGTATTGCCGGGTTTCATATCTTCATGAGAAAATCGGGTGCTTATTTCATTACCATTATAAAATTCATCATTTGTTATTTCGTATTGCGGAAATATTAAGAATGAGCTTTTGTATTGTGTTAAATAAAAATTGAGCTGATCTGCCGGATCTTTATAATAAAAAGTAAGTTCGATGATGTCTTCACCTCCAAAATCAGGAATCATCTGCTGTTCTATTTTATCTATTGGAGTTACAGAAGTCAGCTTTTCGACCGCAGTAAAACTTTGACCTTCGGCCTGAATGAATAATTTATAATCCATGTCGATTACCGGAACAAAATTGGTACATACATAAACTCCCGGTTCAGATTCATTAAAAGTAAAAACATCGCCTGTGCTGTTTTCTACTCTTACCTGAGCACCAGAAACTTTTGGTGTCGAACTGCTGTAATAAGAAGCTGTTTTGCTGATTTTGATAACCTGATTGTTACCTGTTGTTCCTTTTTTCCAAATTATTTCGGCATCGATTACAATTCTTGATTCACCTGTGTCTAAATCAAGATTTACAACATCTTCGCAAGAAGTAAAAAATACAACAAAAAGAAGACTCATTAATGCCAGTGCTTTATTCATTACATTATATTTTTTCAATTTATTCATAGCATTAAAATTTAAAATTATAAGAAACTCCCGGTACAATGCCAAAGATTGAGAGTCTTCTTGTTTCATTTGCTCCGGTATCTTCGTTTGTTGTAAAACTCATAGAAGCTGCATTTTTTCTGTTGTAGATATTATAAATGCTGAATACCCAATAGCTTTGCCAGCCTTTCTTTTTGTCTGGTCTTGGTGTATAAGTTGCCGCCACATCAAGGTGATGAAAAAGAGGCAGCCTGTTCTCGTTTCTCAAAGAATAATTAGGAACATTAATTTCTCCAAATTCATAATAACCATTGGCATATGTTACCGGCTGACCTGACTGAAGTGTGAAATTACCATTGAAAGACCATTTTGGACTAAATTCATAGCTTCCTACGATGCTTAAGTTATGCATTTTATCATAGCCTGATAAATACCAGTCTCCATTTGCAATTCCTGGTTCCTCTGGTGTTCTTCCTGGTGTTTTTTGCTCTGCTCTGGACAAGGTATAAGAAACCCATCCGGTAAAAAGACCTGTGTTTTTTCTAAACAATAATTCCATACCATACGATCTGGCTTTACCATTCAGGATAACCTGCTCAATGTTGTTGTTGGCTAAAATATCTGCCCCGTCGATATAGTCAATTCGATTTTGAACTTTTTTATAGAATAACTCTCCTTCAAAAGAATAATCACGGTCTTTGAAATTTTTAAAATATCCAATTGCATATTGATCCAACAGCTGAGGTTTGGTAAACGGTCCGCTTGGCGTCCAGATACTCATAGGAAGCGGAGATTGTGTATTAGATAAAATATGAATGTACTGTGCCATTCTGTTGTAACTTGCTTTTACCGAAGTATTATCATTGAAAGCATAAGATAAAGCAGCTCTTGGTTCGAAATTATCAAATTTACTGATCGTTTTTCCGCTTCCGTAAGAGGTAGTTCCTGTTGGAGTGCCTTCTTCATAGATTTTATATAACGGATTATATACTACCGACTGATTGTTTTCGTAAGTGCTGATTACTTCAGAGCCTAAACGATAAAACATGCTGTAACGAAGTCCGTAACGGAAATTCAGTTTCTCTGTAATCTGATTTTCAAAATCGATAAAAGCAGAAGCTTCTAAGGCATGCTTTTTATCAAGCTGTTTGTAGTTAAATGGAGAATCTAGACTTGTAGGCTGTACAACACCGGGATTGAAATCATAGTATAATCCGTCGATTCCGTAATTGGCCTTGAACTTGTCTGATATTTGATAATTCCAGTTGTACTTAAGTCCGTAACTTTTAATATTACTGTCCCATTCAAAACTTTCTGTCGTGATACCGAGATTAAATCTGTAATCACTGTAAAAAGCAGAAAGATTAGAATTTAAGCTTTCAGAAAATGTATGTTTCCAGCTTAAAATTCCCATTGTGTTTCCGTATTTGCTTGAAAAACGATCGTTAATATCGAATACATCGTTTCCTAAATAACCAGAAAAGGCAATGGTGTTATTGGCATTTAAACGATAATTTAATTTGGCGTTGAAGTCATAAAACATAGCCGAGTTTTTGTTGTCGGCCAATTTTAAAAATAAGTGCGCATACGAAGTACGTCCCGAAACGATAAAAGAACCTTTATCTTTTTTTATCGGACCCTGTACTAAAAGCCGGCTTGAAATAACACCAATACCACCATTTACCTTATAATCTTCAAAATCTCCGGTTTGCTGTGTAACATCTAAAACAGACGAAACACGCCCTCCAAATTTAGAAGGAATTCCTCCCTTATATAAATCTAAACCATTAACGATATCTGCATTAAAAATGGAGAAAAATCCAAACATGTGCGAATCAGCATAAACAGGCGCCCCATCAAGAAGAATCAAATTCTGATCGGCAGCACCACCGCGGACATTAAACCCTGAAGAAGCTTCTCCGGCATTAGTAACTCCGGGTAATGTTAAAATCGATTTTAAAGGATCTGCTTCGCCCATTGCTACAGGAATTCGTTTTATTTCCTGCATAGAAAGCCTGTTCACACTCATTTGAGGAGTCTTGATGTCAACAGCTTTGTTAGTCGTTATAATTACCTGTTCTAATTGCTGACTGTCTTCTTCCAGATTAAAATTAATCGTAGTATCATCAGAAACGGTTATTTGCTTTTCTTTGTTTTTAAAACCAACATAACTAATAGCAACAGTATAACTTCCGTTTGGGATTTCGATGCTGTATTTTCCGTTAGCATCTGTTACGGTGCCGGTTTCCAGTTCTTTAATGTAAACATTGGCGCCAATAACAGATTGTTTAGTATCATCAAGAATTCGTCCCGTCAGCTTACTTTTTTTTTTATCGGCCTTTACAGGTTGAGATTTTTGTTTCACAAAAATATTATGACCCACAATAGAAAATTGAACGGATGAAATTTTGTTTAGTTCAGAGATGAGTTTCTCGATTTCGATATTTTTAAAAGTATTTTTCTTTGTAAAATATTTTTGACTCGTGTCTATTTGATCTGTAAAAGCAAATTTAAAATCGGTTTGATTTTCGATTTGTTTAAAGAATTCTTTTAAAGTTACATTTTGGTCTACCGTTACTGTAACGTTTTGAGCAGACATACATAAACTGAATAAAAAAAAGCATGCTGAAATTATATGCTTCATGAATTTTTGTATTTTTGGATTATTATTAAATGGAATAACTTCGTGTTATCCTGATTATGAGGAGGATGTGTAGTTTCGCGGCTTACATCCTTTTTCTTTTCTATCGAAAAGTAATCTGTTTTAAATCTTCATTTATTTCAAAATTTAGGTTATACATTTCTGATATTAATTCTACAATCGTTTTTAAATCTTCTTTTTTATTTATTCGTACGGTAATTTTCTGATTGCTGTATTCCTCAGGAATTGTCACTTTGTAGTCATAGTTTTCTTCAATATAAGCGCCTACGGCAGTGAGTTTTTGATTGTCAAAATCTACAAATCGGTTAAATTCGGCTACTGATGCGGTTTGGTTTCCGTAAGTAAATTTCTGCCCCGGTTTCAAAATCCATTTTTGATCCTGTCCCTTAACATTCATTTGAACGCTTCCTTCAAAAAGCTCGACCGTTACTTCTTTTTCCTGAGATTCTTTTACAGTAAAACAAGTTCCCAGTACAGTCGTAGTAGTTTCTTTGCAGAAAACCTGAAACGGATGCTGTTTGTCTTTTTTAACCTGAAAATAAGCCTCGCCGGTAACCTCAATTTTTCTGTTTAAGGCAAAATTATTTCCATAAGAAATTTTAGATTTCGGACTTAGTGCAACTTCTGAATTATCTGGCAGCACTACATGTTTTATTTTTGTCGTTGTATTCTCGATTACATTTGAGGCAAGAATGACATTTTCTGTTTCTTGGGTACGATTCAAATAGATCCCAGTCCCAACAAGAATAAAAAGCAAAACCGATGCGGCCGCATAATAGCGCCATGGTTTAAACTTTCGTTTTTGGGCACCAAAAGTTTTGGAATGGAATTCCTCCCAAGAAGCTTCTTTTATCTCGTCTGAATGGGAGCTTGGGGCTTCATTCCATAATTTTTCAAACTCGTCGTCTAATTTTTCTTTATCCATGTTTTTTGGTGTTAAAGTTTTTGACAATAAAATCCTTGTTTAGTAAAAACACCGTATACCATTTCTTTTATTTCTCTATTGGTTTCGATTCGTAGAATTCTTTGGCGATTTTGAAAATCGAAATTTATAATACAATCGGAAATAACGAACTGTAAAAGAGCTACAATTAAGCTTGCATCTTTTTTGGTTCTAACATTCGTTTTATAAGCTTCAATATGCATTTTTTGTTCTTGTTTTTATATATAACAAACGAGAACAAAAAAGTTCCTAATGATCTGCGATTTTTTTTCGAATAAATTTACTGGCGAGATAAATATGATTGGCAATGGTCTTCTCAGAAAGATCCGTAATCTCTGCAATTTCCTTATAGCTAAGGTTTTCCAGTTTGTGTAAAGTAAATATTTTTTGTTGCTGTTCCGGAAGCTGATTGATGAAATTATATAACTTTTCTTTTCTTTCGTCATAAATTCCTGAGTCAGTTTCTTCCTGAACGATGTCAGCTTTAAAAGGATCAAGCTGTACTATTTTGTTTTCTCTGTTAACGTGATTGAGAATGATGTTTTTGCAAATAGTAAACAATTGCTTGTCAAACAAAACATCTTCATTAAGTAATTCTCTTTTATTGTATAATCTTAAAATACTCTCCTGAACAAAGTCTTCCGGAGTAAGTACAGTGAGATCAAATCGTCTGGCAATGTTTATTAGTTTATCATAGTAATTGAAATAAACCTCCTTGAAGGCTGCTTCATTACCTTTTTTTAAACTTAAAATAAACTTTTTATTGTCCATAACAAAAATATCACAACTAGTTTACCTAGTCAAAACTCATTGAATTTAATATTATTGTATTCAAAAAATGAGCAAGCTCAAATTGTAAATGTAATAAGTTACAAAGAACCGTAAATTAATTGTAAGGTTTGACGTTTGCTGCTTAAAAATGTTACAGAATTTTGCTTACTTTTTAATTTAACATTTAAAATTTAACAGTGAACTTGATGTTGAAATCTTGTAGATTAAAGATTTAAGGCGATTATTTTTGTGTATTTTGATTATAAAAAATAAAATCCCTTAAGCTGAAATCTTAAGGGATTTTGTTTCTGTTTATTTAATGAGGTATAGAAAAAAAACACCAGCTTTAAAGTGGTGTTTGTATTTGTATTGAAACAAGCTTTCTAAGTAACAGCTTTATTTTTCCTCTAAATTATCTGCTGCAGAAATCTGATCCAGAATGTTAGTTTGGTTGGGAGAAATGTAATTTTTTATCTCAGGAGCATTTTCTTTCTTAAAAAGAAGATCTAATGCATTGTAAAGTTTTAGCAAAACATCTTTGTCTTCTTTTGCAATATCTAAAGCAGTATTAAAATTAAAAACATAATTATTCGAATTGCGTACTTCTACTTTTATCGTTTTTGATGTGATTTTAAATTTAACTATATCCATATTGTGTATATTACTTCGTTTGCAAAAATACTATTTTAATGGCGGTTAAATAAATGTAAACCACAAATTCTGCCATAATTAGAAAGTTGCTATAAATGAAAAAACATCACTTAAAAAGTGATGTTTTTTTACCTGGTAGCGAGGACGGGAGTTGAACCCGTGACCTCAGGGTTATGAATCCTGCGCTCTAACCAACTGAGCTACCTCGCCTGGACTGCTATCATGAATTCCTGATTGCGGGTGCAAAGATAGAAATAATATTAAAGCTTCCAAGAATAAATTGAAGAAAAAAAAATATTTTTAAAAACGTGTTGTTTTTGAACATATATTCTTATATTTCGAAAAAATTAAAAGTAGCACATGGATTCAAAAATACGTTACGAAATCGAGTTTCCGATCAATTCTTCGCCACAATTATTGTATCAATATATATCAACTCCGTCAGGTTTATCAGAATGGTTTGCTGACAATGTTAATTCAAGAGGTGAATTTTTTACTTTCATCTGGAACGATTCGCAGGAAAAAGCACGTCTTGCCTCAAAAAAAACAGGCGAAAAAGTAAAATTTAAATGGGTTGACGAAAGCAGTAAGGATACTGAATACTTTTTTGAATTGCATATTTTAGTTGATGAGTTAACTAAAGATGTATCATTAATGGTAGTTGATTTCGCTGAAAAAGAAGAAGTAGGAGAGGCTAAACAATTGTGGGAGAATCAAATCTCAGATCTAAAACATCTTATAGGATCGGTTTAGTAAAAGTCTATTTTATGCCTTATATTTGCCCTGAACAAAATTCAGGGTTTTTTTATGATCAATTTTAACGGAAACATAGCAACAGAAGAAAATATACTAACTCAAAATCGTGCCTTTTTATACGGAGACGGTGTTTTTGAAACAGTAAAAATTATAAACAATAAAATTTTGTTTCTGGAAGATCATTATTTTCGACTAATGGCTTCCATGCGTGTAGTTAGAATGGAAATTCCGATGAATTTTACAATGGAATATTTTGAAGAACAAGTTTTAAAACTAGTTCAGGAAAAAAATATTTCAGCATCAGCAAGAGCTAGAATCACTGTCTTTAGGAATGATGGCGGGTTATATCTGCCGAAATCGAATGAAGTTTCGTTTTTAATTCACGCAACACCGCTTGACAATACATTATATGCTTTAAATTTAAGCGAGTACGAAGTTGATTTGTATAAAGACTTCTATGTAACAAAACAATTATTATCGTCGATTAAAACGACTAATAAGATGATCAATGTTACCGGAAGCATTTTTGCCCATGAAAACGGTCTTGCAAATTGCCTTTTAGTAAATGATACTAAAAATGTGGTAGAAGCTTTGCAGGGAAATTTGTTTATGGTTACTGGCAAAAAACTTATTACGCCGCCTGTTTCTGAAGGTTGTTTAAACGGAATTATGCGCAAGCAGATTTTAGCTTTGGCTAAAAAAGTAGAAGGCATAGAAGTAACAGAAGAAATAATTTCACCGTTCGAACTTCAAAAAGCTGATGAATTATTCCTGACAAATGTAATCACGGGAATACAGCCGATAACTAAATATCGAAAAAAAGAGTTTACCAGCAATCTGGCTCATTTATTAGTGCAAAAACTAAATGAATCCATTTCTGAAAATTAATTCAGATATGGATTTTCAGGTGCATTTGACCAGATAAGATAATCTCCGCCAAGTTCAATAATCTGCTCTTTCCAAAAATGGGTAGTAGATTTTCCGATAATTTTGTTTTTGTAATTATTATCAGCAATAATCCAGGAGTTGCCTTGCATTTCACTTTCAAGCTGATTTTCGTCCCAACCGGTATAACCTAAGAAAAAACGAATGTTGTTCTTGTTGATCGATCCGTCGTTAATTAAGTCTTTGGTTGATTCGAAATCTCCTCCCCAATAAATCCCGTTAGAAATCTCGACACTATTCGGGATTAAATCTGGAATATTATGAATGAAGTACAGATTGTCTTGTTCAACTGGGCCTCCGTTATATATTTTGAAGGTGGCATCAATTTCAGGTATTAAATCATTAATAGTATATTTTAATGGTTTATTAATGATAAAACCTATTGATCCTTCTTTGTTATGGTCTGCTAATAAAATTACCGATCTGTTAAAAGATAAATCTCCAATTATTGAAGGCTCGGCAATAAGCAGGTGTCCTTTTTTTAATTTTTCTGAAATCATACGGCTACAATTTTTATTAAATTTAATCATAAAATTTTTAAAATCACAAAAAAAATCGTTAAACCGCACAAAAAAACCCTCCATAAGAGGGTTTTAATTATATTCTTTAGTTTAGAGAACTTTCTTACTTAGTTCACTGCACTTTCTAATTCAGCTCCAGCTTTGAATTTTACTACATTTTTTGCAGCAATTTTGATAGTTTTTCCTGTTTGAGGATTTCTACCGTCTCTAGCAGCTCTCGCAGATACTGACCAAGATCCGAAACCTACTAATGAAATTCTTCCGCCTTTTTTCAAAGTAGTTCCTACATTTCCTAAAAATGACTCTAAAGCTAATTTTGCCGCAGCTTTTGTAATTCCTGCATCAGCAGCGATAGCATCGATTAATTCTGATTTGTTCATAATAATTAGTTATTAATTGTTGGTTAAAAAAAATTGTTAATACACAAATTTAGTAGGAAATCCGTTCCTTGCAAGTGTTTTCTTTAAATTTAGCAAGAATTGTTGATAACTTGCTTTTTTTGTTCATAAAGCAGGTTGTTTGTCGATCAAAAACAGGTACAAACCCCTGTTTTACTGACGTTAATAGACCTTTGCGCTATCAGAAAAAGTTATCCCATTTAGCAATTCTGCCACTTGCATTCGTTTTTTTCCTGGTAATTGTATGCTTAATAACTCAATAAAGCCGTTTTTTATTGCAATCCTGATTTCTTTTTTACTGCTAATTAAGCTTCCTATTTCGTAAGAATGGGTTTCTGAAACCAATTTTGCTTCATATATTTTGATATTTAATTCTTCATTTTTATCCTTCAAAAAGCACCAGGCTGCCGGATAAGGACTTAAACCCCGGATTAAATTGTTGATTTCCTCTCCTGATTTTGTCCAGTCAATCTTACAGTTCTCCTTGTTTAATTTGTAAGCCGTTTTGATTTCTTCATTATCTTCCTGGATTGTAGTAGTTACATTCCCGTTTTCAATCACTTTTAAGGTGTCAATAACGGTCTGGCTTCCTAAATTCATTAATCGGTCGTGCAATTGTCCTGCATTTTCTGGTGGTTCAATAGCAATTTCCGAATTTAATATCATAGCTCCCGTGTCAATTTTATCGTCAATAAAAAATGTTGTAACACCGGTTTTGGTTTCACCATTAATAATCGCCCAGTTTATTGGCGCCGCCCCGCGATAATTGGGTAATAAAGAAGCATGAAGGTTAAAAGTTCCTAAACTTGGCATTTCCCATACCACTTTTGGCAGCATTCTAAAAGCAACAACAATTTGTAAATTTGCATTCAAAGCTTTTAATTCGGCTAGAAAACTTTCGTCTTTTAAATTTGTTGGCTGCAATAAAGTAAGATTGTTTGCCAGTGCATATTCTTTAACAGCAGAATATTTTATTTTTTGTCCGCGTCCTGCCGGTTTATCTGCGGCTGTAATGACGCCAACAACATCGTAATTGTTTTTAAGAATGGTGTCCAGAATGCCAACAGCGAATTCTGGAGTTCCCATGAATATAATTCGTAATTTTTCCATTATGATTTTAAAGTGTATTTATTATTGGGCAATATAATAATATGATTGTTTTCTAATAATTCCTGCAGAACCAAGAGAATATCTTTAGTGTCTAGTTTTATTTGGTTTTCAATTTCTCGCGAAGTTAGTGCTGCTGTTTTTAAAAGAGACAAAATTTTATCGGCAATAGAATCGGCTTCGGTAATTTTTCCTTTTTGTGTTATGCAATAAGAACAAACGCCACAATTTTCTTTTGTTTCTTCACCAAAATAATCCAGGATTAATCTGTTTTTGCACGTTTTGTCTTCTTTTATATAATATAGTACAGACGAAAGCTGATCTCGTTTTAGTTTGTTTTGTTTCTCCAGATATTTTGAAACCCGATTAATAGTTAAATCATCTTCGCGTACTTCGTTGAATAAAATCGTAGCGTCGTTGTTTTTAGACTTGTATTCAATGATTTCTCTTTCTTTTAATTTTTCTAAAAGTGCGGTAACTTGTTCTTCGGTATGATTTGATTTTTTTGCAATCAGTGCCAGATTAATTGCTGTTTTCATTTCGTGAACTCCCGGATAAGTCCTTAAAATTGCCAGAATAATTTCTTCATCATTTGGATTCAGGCTCATATATCGAATTGTTTCTTTTGATTCGATTAAAAACTGCATCGTCACTTTTTCTGAAAATTCCTGAGACATTGTAATAATCCCCTGTTGATTTAAAAACTGTAAAGCATTGTATGTTTTTAAAGTAGGGAAATCATATTTGTTGCAAAAATGATTCATTTTAAAAGAATAAGAATCGTCTAAACCTTCGCCGTAAGCAATTTGAAAATAATTGCAGAGTTTGATGTACATTGTTTTGAGAAACTTTTTGTCTGGCAGTACATTTATGAACTGTTGTTCTGTTTGGTTTGCATCTGAGTTATTGAATAATAAAACCGAGAAAGCTTTTTCTCCATTTCGTCCTGCTCTTCCAGATTCCTGATAATAATTTTCCAGATTTTCAGGTAATTGCGTATGGATAACCGTTTTTACATTGTCTTTGTCAATTCCCATCCCAAAGGCATTTGTAGCAACAATTACCTGTGCTTGTTCAGACATCCACAACTGCATGTTCTTGTCTTTTTCCTGAGCCGAGAGGCCGCCGTGATAATATGTTGCTTTAAATCCTAACGATTGCAGCTGGGTTGATATATTCAGGCAGGATTTTCTGTTTCGTACATATATAATAGAGGGCTGTGGATTTTTCTTTAAAACCTGCTCAACACGATATAGTTTGTCTTCGACTTCAAAAACCATGTAGGCAATGTTTTTTCTCTCAAAAGACTGTTGAAAAAGTTTGGTATCTTTTAATCCGAGTTCAGTTTTAATATCTTCGACAACTCTTGGTGTAGCTGTTGCGGTTAAAGCCAAAAACGGAATTTTAGGGAAGTATTTCTTTAATTCAGAAACTTTTAAATAAGCCGGACGGAAATCATGCCCCCACTGTGAAACACAATGTGCTTCATCAATTGCAATTAAATTTATAGGAAGATTTTTGATTCGCTCCAAAATCCAGTCCGATTGTAAACGCTCTGGCGAAAGATAAAGGAATTTATAATTTCCGAACTGACAATTGTCTAAAAGATTTATGATTTCTTCTGTATGAATTCCTCCAGTAAGTGCAATCGCTTTGATGTCTCTTTTTTGGAGATTTGCGACTTGGTCTTTCATTAAAGCAATTAAAGGAGAAATAACAAGACATATTCCTTCACGCATCATGGCCGGAACCTGAAAACAAATTGATTTTCCGCCCCCGGTTGGCAGCAGTGCAAAAGTATCCTGACCCTCTAAAACTGAATCAATGATTTCCTTTTGGAGTGGTCTAAAACTGGCGTGTTTCCAGTATTTTAAAAGAATTTCCTGTGCGTCCTGCATGGCCTGCGTTTTAAAGTTAAAAATGTAGAAATCAGTTTCTAGTTTTGCAACTTTAAAACCGGCTGCTAAATTTTGTCTAAGATATAAAGAATTCTGTTTTCCACCGTATCTTTTGGAACCTCAATTAAATCGTAGCCGTATTTCTTATACGTTTCAATCAAGTGTTTCTGAATTGTTAATGCCTGTTCAAAATTTTCATAACGTTCTGTGTCGCTCTGATAAATTTCTTCCCATGGTGGTAAAATAAAAGTTTTAGAATATTTGAAATTTTCACAAGCTTTTACAAAATGTTCCGGATATTCGTCGCCAATATAATCCATATAAGCCACAACATCAGGAATGCCTCGATCAATAAAAACGATATTATCAGGTTCTTTTGCAGCGTTTTCAAACTGTTTGATGCGCCCTTCTAAAAGCATTTCACTAAACAATAAAGGCTGCTCCAGAAACAATTGCTCGATGCCTCTTTTTTGAGCTTCGAGTGTAACTTCTCTGGAAATTTCAGGGTAACAACAGTAGCCGCGAGCGACTAATTCGTTTATAAGCGTAGATTTTCCTGTACCAGGACCGCCAATGAGAACTATGATTTGTTTTTGCACTATTCTAAAAATAAAGCGCAAATTTACCTAAACTTATTCATAATTAAAAAGAATATTTATCAAGAGCGAAAGATTTGGCATTTTTAGTGGATAAAAATTCCTGATGTCAGCTTAGGTTTAATACAAATTTTGGTAAACTGGACTGAAGTCCAGCTCTACAATATAGATTGTTCCTTCGGAACTAAATTTTGAAAAGAGACATGTGTTTGGTCAATCTTGCCATCAATGGGCTGAATTCTTTCTATAATATAGGTTGTTTCTCTAGAACTAAATCGAAAAAAAGAGCCATAGGCTGGCCAAATATCGTAAGGCTGGACTTCAGTCCAGTTTGAGAATGTTTGTTTTCGGTGTCTAATCGGAAAAGGAATAATGAATTTTTAGGATTTTAATAGGATCATTTTTTTTAATTACAAAACAAATATCCACCAGAACCTTTTCCTTTTTTAGAAGGAACAATCAAATGCGATTCAAATTTCTTTTCTTTCAAAACATCATTCACAAAATCCAGAACATACTGCTGACCTTCGTGAAAAAGATAACCTGAGAATTCATGTCCGCCGCCACAAAAAGTAATCAGTTCAATATCTTTATGTAAATCCAGTATGTGATTGTAAACCGCGTACGATCCAAAAAGAATCAACCAGCCCGAAGCGTTTGTAGGGCAGGAGCGATGGGAACCTGCATTGTACGGAACTGTATCGTCATTATTTCCATGTGCCAATAACATTGGAATTGCTTTTTCTTTAGTAATCAGATTTATATCCTGAATCGCACCGGAACCTCCAATAAAACCTTTATATTTGAAATTTTCCGGAAGATTACTTTTGTATAAATTCATCAATTTATAATCCCAAAACGAAGCATGAAAACCAATTTCGGCACCGGCACTAATTCCGGAAATAAATATTTTAGAAGTGTCGAGGTTGTATTTATCTGCATTTTCGATTAAGAATGATGTTGCCTGCCACATATCGCTTACGCCAATCTGAATTGCTTTTATTTTTTCGGTTAAAGTTCCTTTACAGCCAAAATCTTTTCCTTTCATATATAAACTGTATGAAATACTGGCAACGGCATAACCGTTTTCGGCCATAAATTTCCCGAAGTTTTTTTCGCTTGTGCGTTCACCACCAGAAAACCCGCCGCCAAAAGCAAACATAATTACAGGAATTTTTTCGCCGGCTTTTTTCTTTGGCAGATACAAATCTAAATCCAGTTTTAGTGTGTCGTTTTGGAAATAAGTACGGGTTTTAACTTCTTGTGCTTTAATATTGTAAAAGGTAAAGAGTGTGAAAAGTAAGAAGATGATTTTTTTCATTGTAATGTATTTTTAATCTCGCAAAGGCGCAGAGCTGCGAAGTATTTTCAAATATAAAGGTTTGTTGCGAATTTCACGAATTTTCAAGATTTTAAATTTTACAAGCAATCAAAAAAGAATGAAATTTGTGACTAAAAAGCAACAGTCTTTTCAATAGAAAAAATCTAAAACCTAAAATCTAATATCTGAAATCAAAAACGTATATTTGCGTTTATTTTTAATTACGAATGGAGAACGATAAAGAAAAAAATACCGCAGAATTTTACGAAAGATTAAAAGTCGAACTAGATAACGCAAATACTTGGCCAGCAGAATACTTGTATAAATTCATTGTGCCGTCTGTAGCCGATAATGTAGAGCGTGTTGAAAAAGCTTTTGATAGTATGGGAGCGGTTATTAAAACAACAAAATCTAAAACCGGTAAATTTACCAGTGTTTCTGTAGATGTAACCATGAACAGCTCTGATGAGGTGATTGGTAAATACAAAGAAGTATCTACAATAGAAGGTATAGTTTCATTATAACTTATGGTCGAAAAATATAAAAAAGAAGTCGCAAACGACGTTGTCTTTAACTTAGAATATAATTCTGAAAGACAGCGTTTGATTATTCCGGAGTACGGTCGTCATTTACAAAAACTGATTGACCAGGCTACTGCAATCGAAGATGATGAAACACGCAACAAAGCTGCGAAATACATCATTCAGGTTATGGGAAGTTTGAATCCGCATTTGCGAGATGTGCCGGATTTTCAGCATAAATTATGGGATCAGCTTTTTATCATGTCTGATTTTAAATTGAATGTGGAATCTCCGTACCCAATTCCGTCAAGAGAAGTTTTGGAGTTAAAGCCAGATGTTTTGCAATATCCGCAAAACTTTCCTAAATACCGATTCTACGGAAACAATATCAAATATATGATTGATGTTGCCAATAAATGGGAAGAAGGCGAAATGAAAAATGCACTGGTTATGGTAATTGCCAACCACATGAAAAAATCATTTTTGAGCTGGAACAAAGACACCGTAAAAGACGACGTAATTTTTGAACATTTATACGAATTGTCCGGAGGAAAAATAAATTTGCTGCACAGTACGGAAGAATTACTGAACACAACAGATTTAATGCGTACAAACAAACGTGTTTCAAACAAAATTGCACCAGCCGGACAGCCAAAGATTCAGAATAACAAAAACAACAAAGGCGGTCAAAAAAAAACATTTCAAAAAAACAATAATCAGAAATAAAAAAGGCGCTAAGATACTAAGGAACTAAGCTGCTAAGATTTTTAGCTTAGGACCTCAGAATCTCAGAACCTTAGAACCTAAACAAGATCTATGGGAATTTTTAAAATCGAAGGAGGAACTCCTTTAAAAGGAGAAATCACTCCGCAAGGAGCAAAAAATGAGGCATTACAAATTTTATGTGCCGTGCTTCTAACGGGAGATAAAGTAAAAATTAATAATATTCCCGATATTATAGACATCAATAAATTAATCACTTTACTGGGTAATTTAGGGGTAAAAATTCAGCGCAATGAACCGGGTTCGATTACGTTTCAGGCTGATGAAGTTAATGTTGGATACTTAGAAACTGAAGCTTTCAAGAAAGAAGGAGGAGCGCTTCGTGGTTCTATTATGATTGTTGGTCCGCTTTTGGCCCGTTTCGGAAAAGGATATATTCCGAAACCAGGAGGAGATAAAATTGGCCGACGCAGATTAGATACTCACTTTGAAGGTTTCATCAACCTTGGAGCAAAATTTAGATACAACAGAGAAGATCACTTTTACGGAGTAGAATCTCCAAAAGAAGGACTTAAAGGAACAGATATGCTTCTTGATGAGGCTTCTGTAACCGGAACTGCAAACATTGTAATGGCTGCTGTTTTGGCAAAAGGAACAACTACAGTTTACAACGCTGCCTGCGAACCATATTTACAACAATTGTGTAAAATGCTGAACTCTATGGGAGCAAAAATTACGGGAGTTGGATCTAACTTGTTGACTATCGAAGGTGTTGAAAGCCTTGGCGGATGTGAGCACACAATCCTGCCTGATATGATCGAAATAGGTTCTTGGATTGGTCTTGCGGCTATGACAAAAAGCGAAATCACGATTAAAAATGTAAGCTGGGAGAATTTAGGTTTGATTCCGAATACATTTAGAAAACTTGGAATTACAATCGAAAAACGCAACGACGATATTTACATTCCGGCTCACAAAGACGGTTACGAAGTAAAAACAGATATCGACGGTTCGATCTTAACCATTGCCGATGCACCATGGCCAGGATTTACACCTGACTTGTTGAGTATTGTTTTGGTAGTAGCAACACAAGCAAAAGGAGATGTTTTAATTCATCAAAAAATGTTCGAAAGCCGTTTGTTCTTCGTAGACAAATTAATCGACATGGGAGCAAAAATCATGTTATGTGATCCGCATAGAGCAGTGGTTATGGGACATAATTTCGAATCTCAACTAAAAGCAACAACAATGTCATCACCAGATATTCGTGCGGGAATTTCACTATTGATTGCAGCGCTTTCAGCAAAAGGAACAAGCACAATTCAAAATATCGAGCAAATCGACCGTGGATACGAGCGTATCGACGAGCGCTTAAGAGCAATTGGAGCAAAAATCGTGAGAGCGTAAAAAGAAAGCAAGCCACGAACTGCACGATTTATTTTAAATAAAAATTTGTGTAATTCGTGCAATTCGTGGCAAAAAAATAAATGTCACTACATGACAAACGAACAAAAAGCTATAAAAGCTACTATCTTTAGTATAGCCGGAAATACCTGCTTAGCCCTTGTAAAAGGTTTAGCAGGTTTTTTTGGCAATTCATACGCCTTGATTGCAGATGCAATCGAATCAACGACGGATATATTTTCATCTTGTCTGGTGTTATTCGGAATTAAATATTCGAATAAACCTGCAGATGAAAACCATCCCTATGGTCACGGTCGTGCAGAACCTCTTATTACCTTTTTGGTTGTTGGGTTTTTAATCACTTCGGCTACGATTATTGGGTATGAAAGTATTGCTAATATTGGAACTTCGCACGATCTGCCAAAATCATGGACTTTATACATTTTAGGTGCCATTATTATCTGGAAGGAATACTCTTTTCGTTTAGTAATGAAAAGAAGCCGACAAACCAATAGTTCCTCTCTTGCAGCCGATGCCTGGCATCATAGGAGTGATGCTATAACTTCGATTGCCGCTTTTATCGGGATTTCGATTGCCTTGATTATGGGAAAAGGTTACGAATCTGCAGACGATTGGGCAGCGCTCTTTGCTGCATTTTTTATTTTATACAACAGCTATAAAATTTTCAGGCCTGCACTTGGCGAAATCATGGACGAAAATCTAAACGACGATTTAGTCGAAGAAATTCGCGTAAAAGCTTTAACTGTTCCTGGAATTCTCGGAACCGAAAAATGTTTCATCCGTAAAGCCGGAATGCGTTACCATGTCGATCTTCATGCTATAGTTTCGGCTAAGATTTCTGTAAAAGAAGGGCATGATTTATCGCATAAATTGCAAGATACCTTAAAAGAACAAATTCCGCAGCTGGGAAATGTTTTGATCCATATTGAACCAGATGATTATCATTGTTAAAAGGTTCTGAGGGGCTAAGGCTCTAAGATACTAAGGTGTTTTTACCATATCTCTCTTTGTCAAAGTTTAAAACTTTGACAAAGATTAAATTAAAAATCCGTTTATTCTTTTTAACGAATAAACGGATTTTTTTGATGTTTGTCAGTTCGGGCGAAGTCGAGAACCATCCAGCTTTTTACTTAGTAACTTAGAAAAAAAACTCAGAACCTTAGTATCTTAGACCTTTAGCAACTTCCTTAGTCCAACACATTCAAAATCTTCAATCCAAACACCACACCATTTTGCTGAATGCCGCCTTGATAAGAATGCACGTAATCGACCCTAAATAATTTGAATTTTCCGAAACCAAGATTGTCTAGACCAACCGTAAATTCAGAATAAGGTTTGCGATCCGGAATTGCCAGCGAATGAAATCCAAGATTCATGGTTGATTTTAAAAGATTCAAAAGCGGAATTTTATTCATCACATATCCCATGTCATTGTGTTCTAAATGCATTTCAAAATAACTGTCGTTTGTGCTGTTCGTATAATAAGGCATTAAATTAAAAACATTTAAATAACGGCCGCTTGTGCCAATATGCGTTTGGTTTCCGTTAAAATGGCGGTAATCTATAAAAGAGATATTCTCAGCATTAAAGAATTTACCCGCTTTAAAATTCATTCCTAAAGTACCTTTGTTTCCAAGCGGTAAATCGTATTGAACAGAAGAACCGATTCTTTCGTATTCATATTTCTTTTCGCTTCCTGCAAATGCTTTTTCGAATGCAATAACTACAGTTGGATATTTACCATCTCTAAAATTATATCTTCCGTCAGGTCTTGAAATGTATTTGTTGCCAAAATTAATTCGGGCACTTACACTGGTTTTAAACAAATGATGCTGTTCAAATGGAGCTGTAGTAAAATCATTTGGAGCAAGCGGATTATTAGAAGAATATAAATCATCTCTTTTAAAAAAAGAATAATCAGTCGTATTAAAAAGAGGTTTTCGCTGTTCATAAGCTGCTTTAGCGTACAGATTGACTCCGTTTAAAACATTTTGCGAATAGTTAACCTGAGCATATTCTAAATTATACAATTTCATATAATTGTCTTTAAAGAACAAAGAACTTATAGAGTTGACTAATTTAGAAATTGGCTGTCCGCTGTTAAACTGCTCCGTTTTTGTTCCTCCTGATATTCCAAGAGTGGCATAATTTATATTGTTGAATTTATGAGTCAATTGCCCGGTTACGCGGAAACGTTCATCAGAAAATCCGTAGTTAAAAGTGGTGCTGACAGAAGTTGTTTTTCCTTCTTCCTCATTGCCTTTTTTAAATGAAAATCCGGAATCTAAATTAAATCCCTGAACCGTATTAAAGCTTAAAGAAGTAAGCTTTAGTAAGCCGTCATAATTAAATGAATATTTTTTGAACGTATTTTTATAATCATAACCCATCAAGACATCCAAAACTTTAAACTTATTGTTTTTTGCATCGATAGAATCAGTGTATTTTCTGGATGTTCGAATCGTTAAAAGACTGTCTTTTTTAGTGTAATCGCTGCTTTCTTCAATCGTTAACGGAATTGGTCTAATTTCATTCCAGAAAGCATTGTCTTTTTTATTCGCATTGGTTTCAAAAGAGACAATTTCGTTTCCAAAAGTTTTTTTCTCGAAAGAAGATGGAAATTCATAATTAGAATAAACATAATTGAAATTTCCAGAGAATTTTATACCAAAAATACCCGCATTAAAAGAAAGAGTCTGCGCATTTTTAGACCAGATTTTGTTTTGCATATTGTAACTAAAGCTCTGTTTTAAATTCATGACTTCAGTAAACTCATTTTTCATGCGATAGCCTTTTATGTCTAAATCTATAGCATAAATGGCAAAACTATCATCGACTATATAAATGTAGCCTTCAAAAACAGGTTCTTTATCTCGTTTAGGGATAACTTTAATTTTATAAATCTGTTGGTTATTATCATTGTAAGATGTGCCTTCTAATTTGTATTTATAGTAATTGAAAGCATTATCGGCAATAGGAGAAATCATTTTAATATCAAACTTCACCGTATTATCATAAAAATCATAAGTAGATAAAGCTGCAGTATTGTAGCTGTATCCGCGGTTATTTCCTGATATTTTCGATGCAATAATTTTCTCTTTTAACCTGGCAGGTTTTTCAAAAGTAATTTTCGAAACCGTTTCAGACAAATATAAAATTCCGGTTCCGGTCGAATCTAAATTTGAAGCCATGTCCGGGCTAAGATCTACTTTTTGGCCTAAGATTTTTTTAGGAAGATCTTTCACTTTAAACATACCTTTCGAATAAAAATCGGCTGTATAACGTCCGGTTTTATCTGAGTTTTCTTTTTTGTTTGCTATTGCACTTTTTATAATAGCATTTGCAGGATTGATTTTAGGATCAATAACAACTTCATTTAGCGAGAAACTTTCTTCTTGAAGTTTAACATCCAAAATGGCTGTTTTCGTTGCTGCAAGAACAATTTTCTTTTGAGTTTTATAGCCTAAGTACTGAAAAATTATTGTGCTCCCCGCAACTTCTTTTACGTTGAGCTGATATTTTCCCTGCTCATTAGAAGTGGTGCCGCGATAAGTGTTTTCTTCAAAAATAGAAACAAACGGCAATGGATTTCCTTTTTCATCGGTTATAGTTCCTTTGATTTGGGCAAAATTGGAAATCGAAAATATAAAAAAGGCGAATAAAGTAAAGTTTCTCATGAAAGTGGTTTCTCTCACAAAAATAAAAGAAGTTGAAAATGAGGTTACTAATAATTTGTTAAATTAAATAGATTCAAATTTCTTTGCACCGTCAGGCTGAGCGGAGTCAATTGTCAGGCTGAGCGTAGTCGAAGCCCTCTTGTTTCCATAAGCCTTCGACTACGCTCAGGATGACATTCGTTAATCAGGTTTTTACAAAAACGACTGAATCGCCAATTCGTAGCTTTTTAAACCAAATCCCAGAATAACTCCTTTAGCATTTCCAGATAAATAAGATTGATGTCTAAAACTTTCTCGGGCATATGTATTTGAGATATGTACTTCGATTACCGGAGTTGTAACGGCTTTTATAGCATCGCCCAAACCAATGGAAGTATGTGTATAAGCACCTGCATTTAGAATTATTCCGTCAAAAGTAAAACCGCATTCCTGAATTTTACCAATCAATTCGCCCTCAATATTACTTTGGTAATAAGAAAGTTCGACGTTTGGAAATTTTTGTTTCAACGTTTCAAAGTAATCTTCAAAAGTCTGGCTTCCGTAAACTTCCGGTTCGCGTTTTCCTAAAAGATTCAAATTGGGTCCGTTGATAATGCAGATTTTCATGTTTAATTATTTATGTTGAAGTATTAGAATTGTCACTAGTTTTTGCAATTGCATTGAAATTGATTTTTGCAATTGTCATTGAACTTTGTAAAAATAAAAAAACCGCTCTAATAAACAGAACGGTTTTTGTAAAAGTATGTGATATTCTTTTAGAACATGTAACCAGCTGAAAGTTGGAATACAGAGTTTTTAAAGTCAGCTTCTTCTGAAATCTCAGTTAGACCAATTCCGTAGCGAGCTTGAACAAAAAGACCTCCAACGACTTTTAATCCTAAACCTGCATTAAGAGAGAAGTCAAAAGTTTTTGGATCTGCTGCATCAAATTCCTTTTTATTACTTACAAGGAAAGAGGCTTGTGGACCAAGTTCTAAGCTAAGAGATTTTGTCATGTAGATTTTTGCCATTACAGGAATAGCAATATATCCCATTTCGTTTTTAAAATCCTGTACAGCACTTTTGTATTCTGCTCCTTGTGTAGTATACAAAAGCTCTGGCTGAATAGAGAATTTTTCTAATAACTTAAGTTCTGCGACTAAACCAGCGTGATAACTGGTAATACCTTCTTTATCAACAGAGATTCCGTTAAAACCAGAACCGCCTGTTTGGTTAGCAAAGTTAACTCCGGCTTTAACCCCAATTTGTACAAATTGAGCCTGAATTGTAGCTGACGTTGCTAGGAACAATACAGCTGCTAAAAGTATTTTCTTCATAAAAAGTGTTTTTAGTGTTTGGTATTTAAATGTTATTCTTTAGATCAAAACTACATTATTTTGATTTTATTGTTTTATATCTGCCTTTATATAATTATTAAAATTTACATTTTTTTTAAGATTTAAATACAGTTTTCTTGACTTTGGTTTGCTAAATGACTGAAATACAACCGAATATTTGTAATTAAATTCTCGCTTATTTTGATATTTAAAATAGATTAAAATATTTTTTTTGATAAGTAAAATCTTAATTTTATATCTAAAACTTAAAAATGCATGCCAAAGGAAAGAGGTAATTTTAGTATAGTTTTTAAAATCATAATGCGAATTTCATTCTTTCAAAAAATCAGAATTAAAACATAATTTATGTTCAATTAACAATTTAGAAGCTTATTACTATTTTATTTGTTAAATTCCAAATTAGTTTTTATGAAGAATATATTTATATTTGACTATTAAATTTAACCAAAACAAATTAAAATGAAGAAAATTATTTTAGCTGCAATCGCAGTGATGGCATTTAGTTTTGCAAATGCGCAGGAAACAAGATTTGGAGTAAAAGGAGGTCTTAACCTTACGACTTTTGCTGGAGGAAATTATTGGGATGCTAAATCTTTGGTAGGTTTTCATGTTGGAGGTTTTGCTGAAATTAAAATTATCGAAAGATTATCTATTCAGCCAGAGGTTTTGTTCTCTACTCAAGGGGCTAAATTAGAAGGACCTTTTGATTCTGATTTTGATGCTAAATTAAATTATATCAATATTCCAGTTTTAGCTAAATTTTATGTTACAAAACAATTTACTGTTGAGGCTGGTCCGCAATTAGGATTTTTAGTATCTGCTAAACAAGAAGGTGAAGATGCTAAAGATTTTTATAAATCTGTAGATTTAGGTTTCAATTTTGGAGTTGGATATAATTTTACTGAAAATGTTGGTGTAGGTCTTCGTTATACTGTAGGTTTATCTAATGTTGGAGATTATGATAGTGAGGATTTCGATGAATATCTTGACAGCCCAAAAAACAGTGTTTTAGCTTTATCTTTAGCATATAAATTCTAATTAGAATTCTAAAATATTAAAAAACCTTCCTAAATCAGGAAGGTTTTTTTATGCTTATTTAGAAGGGTTTCCATTTATGTCTTATTTTAATAGTTAATTGACTTTTAGAGTAAGTTTAATCTTTTGTTTTTAATTTTATTCGTGAACTTAATTAAAATTTAAAAATAAAATGAAGAAGATTATTCTAGCAGCAATTGCAATAATGTTATTTGAATTTGTTAGTGCACAAGAAACACGATTTGGAATAAAAGGAGGAGCAAACCTTTCAAGTTGGACAGGAGATACTAACAACGTTAATCTAAATCCTAAATTTGGATTTGTTATAGGAGGTTTTTCTGAAATTAAGTTGACAGATAAATTTGCATTACAGCCTGAACTTAATTACTCTACACAAGGTACAAAACTAGATAATTTCGTCTTTTTGCAAAATTTACATTTTGACGACTTTGAATTACCAACTGCAGACATAAAGTGGAATCTGGCGTATTTAAATATTCCTGTAATGTTTAAATACTATATAGTTAATAAATTTAATATAGAAGCAGGCCCGCAGATTGGTATTTTACTTTCTGCAAAAACTAAAACAAAAATAGAGGGAATTAATCAAACTAGTGAAATGGATGTTAAAGATTTTTTTAAATCTATTGATTTTGGTTTAAATTTTGGTGCATCTTATGATTTTACAGAAAATGTTTCAATTGGAGCAAGGTATAATTTAGGATTGTCTAATATCGCTAAAACAATAGATGGCGATAAATCAAAACTTCATAACAGTGTTTTAGCTTTATCTTTAGCATATAAATTCTAATTAGAATTCTAAAATATTTAAAAACCTTCCTAAATCAGGAAGGTTTTTTTTATGCGGTGGCTTTTTTACATAAATACTATTTTATTTGTTAAATTAAAAATACCAGAGTAAAAGGTATATTTTTATATTTGACTTAATTATTTAACCAAAAACAAATAAAATGAAGAGAATTTTTTTATCTGCTATTGCAGTTATGGCATTTAGTTTTGCAAACGCTCAGGATGGACACTTTAAAGTTGGAGCACACGCTGGTGTGGTTTTAGGTGATTTAAGTGATTCCTACTCTGCTAACTTAGGTGTTGATGTGGCATATCTGTGGAATGTTGCTGACAAATTCAGCGTTGGAGCAACAACGGGTTATACTGCCTATGTTCCTAAATCTAATAACTATAACTTTGGCTTTGGACAAGTTGAAATTAAAAGTCCTAATGCCGCTTTTATACCAGTGGCGGCAACTGCACAATATTCAATAACAGACAATTTGTTTGTTGGCGCTGATTTAGGGTACGCAATTTATGCCTCAAGCGGAGACGGAGATGGAGGAGTTTTGTATCAGCCAAAATTTGGTTATCAAAATCAGAAAATTGAATTGTTTGCGTCTTATAAAGCAATATCTGATGATGCTACGCTTTCTTCTTTGAACATCGGATTCAATTATAAATTCTAATTTATAGTTTACTTTATTTTCAAAACCTTCCGTAATCCGGAAGGTTTTTTTATGCCCAAAAAATGTTTTACTTTGTAAATATGAAATGGAATAATTATATAAAAGATTATCAATCGTATTTAAGGATAGAAAGAGGTTTGTCTAAAAATACAATTGAAAATTACAGCTTTGATATAGAACGGTTATGCCTTTTTTTGGAGGTCAATCAAATTGATGTTTCTCCCATAAAAATTACCGATGAAACGGTGCAGCAATTTATATATGCGGTTTCTAAAGAAGTAAATCCAAGATCGCAGGCAAGAATTATTTCAGGTCTAAAAAGCTTTTTCAGCTATTTGGTTTTTGAAGATTATCGAAATGATAGTCCATTAGAGTTAATAGAAAGTCCAAAAACAGGAAGAAAGCTCCCAGATACTTTGTCGGTTAAAGAAATCGATGCGCTTATTGCGGCAATTGATTTAAGCAGTAATGAAGGAGAAAGAAATAGGGCCATACTGGAAACTCTTTACGGATGCGGACTTCGTGTCTCTGAATTGGTTTCGCTAAAAATATCAGATTTGTTTTTTGATGAAGGTTTTATAAAAATTACCGGAAAAGGAAATAAAGAACGTTTTGTGCCAATTGGAAAACTGACTAAAAAATACATCGAAATTTATCAAGATGAGATTAGAGTGCATCTTAATATTAAAAAAGGCTGTGAAGATACTCTATTTTTAAACCGAAGAGGAAGTCAGCTTACGCGTGCTATGATTTTTACTATTATAAAGGATTTGGCGGTAAAGATCAATTTAAATAAAAGCATCAGCCCGCATACTTTGCGCCATTCTTTTGCTACACATTTACTCGAAAATGGAGCCGATTTAAGATCGATTCAATTAATGCTTGGACATGAATCTATTACTACAACCGAGATTTATGTTCATTTAGACAGGAGTTTCTTAAAAGAAGTTATGCATTCTTACCATCCGCGTAAATAATTTTTTGGTATAGGTGTTAATTTTTAAGTCAAAAATTAATATCTTGTATTAAAATTTTACATTAAAGCGAGTAAAATAAGCTGATTTTTGAGCATTCTTTGGCTTGAATTAGTGTTTTATTATTTACTTAAATAGCGATATATGGTTTTTGATTTATACAGTAATGAGGATTGCTTAGAAATAAATAATTTTTACAGAAAGTTGTTTGCCGAAATGCCTGATCTGCTTTTTCAGTTTGTTGTAGACCGTAATAACCATTACACTTTTCCTTTGGTTAGTAAGTCGGCAGATGAAATTTTTGAGTTGTCTGTAAATGAATTTACAGATATTATCAAAGTGACTATTTACGAACGAATTTTAGAGCAGGATCGCGATTTGTTTTTTCAATCTTTGGTCAAGGCCAGAAAGGAGATAGAGCCATGGCAAGTTGAATTTAGAGCTGTTTTGCCTAAAAAAGGACTCAGATGGTTTAAGGTCACGGCCAAAACAGAATTGTCGACAGACGGAAGAGTAAGCTTTTTTGGACATGTTTCTGATATTACCGAATTAAAAGATAAAGAAGAAAAACTTCGTATTTCTGAAGAAAGATTTCAGTTTGCTCTTGAAGCATCTACCGCCGGGATCTGGGATTGGGATATGGTGACCAATAATGTTTTTTATTCTTCTCTTTCGCTTAAAATTTTAGAACTGGAGTCGGCAGATATTTTTGATGATCCGGAGCGCTGGGACAAAATCGTGCATCCCGATGATCTTCCAAAATATTACTCAGATATCCGAGAGCATTTTGATAATAAGATTCCCTTTTATGAAAATTACCATCGCGTGATGACTTCCAGTGGTAATTATAAATGGATTCTGGATAGAGGAAAAGTAATTGAAAGGGACGAAAACGGAAAACCACTGCGTGTGATTGGTACTCATACGGATGTTTCAGCTCAAAAAGAAAAAGAATTGGAGCTGTTAAAAACAATGAAATTGTACAGCGACCAAAACAGCCGCTTGTTGAATTTTTCGCATATTGTTTCTCATAATTTAAATACACAGGCGGGAAATATAAAATCGATTTTAGATTTTATTGATGCCGATGGTGACAAAGAAACAGTAACAGAAATGCTGGAACATCTGCGGACGGTTTCAAATGATTTAAATGAGACAATTTCTAATTTAACACAAATTGTAAAAACACAAAGTAACATCAATATTGCCGTTGAGCCTTTGAAACTGCATGAGTATATCGAAAAAACAATTTCAACGATAAAAGGCTATGATAAGCAAAAGAAAGTGACGATTGTAAATAACGTGCCTCAATACTTAACCATAAATTTTAATCCGGCTTATCTGGAAAGTGTCTTGTTGAACTTTACCACTAATGCAATAAAGTATGCGCATCCGGATCGTGATCCGCTTATTGTTTTTGATTTTGGAATTGAACCAGAGGGATACAAATCATTAAAAATTACAGATAATGGTTTGGGAATTGACTTAAAAGTATATGGTGATTTATTATTCGGGATGTATAAAACCTTTCATAAGCATAATGAAGCAAGAGGAATTGGATTATATATCACCAGAAATCAAATTGAAGCCATGAAAGCGACCGTTTCTGTTGAAAGTGAAGTAGGAGTGGGAACAAGTTTTAAAATCGTCTTTAATGATCTTTAAATTATTTATAATAAAAAAGGCTGTCCGATGAAGACAGCCTTTTTTGGTTTTATATAAAATGAGAATTACTTCGCAATGTTAACTGCTCTTGTTTCTCTGATTACAGTAACTTTTACCTGACCCGGGTAAGTCATTTCAGTTTGAATTTTTTGTGAAATCTCAAATGATAAGTTTGCTGCATTATCATCAGAAACTTTTTCGCTTTCTACAATTACACGTAATTCTCTACCAGCCTGAATTGCATAGGCATTTTTTACACCGCTGAATCCGTAAGCTACATCTTCAAGGTCTTTTAAACGCTGGATGTAAGAATCCAGAACCTGACGTCTTGCGCCTGGTCTTGCACCTGAAATAGCATCACAAACCTGAACAATTGGAGACAATAACGATTTCATTTCGATCTCGTCGTGGTGGGCTCCAATAGCGTTGCATACTTCTTCTTTTTCACCATATTTTTCAGCCCATTGCATACCTAATAATGCGTGTGGTAAATCACTTTCTGTATCCGGAACTTTACCAATATCGTGAAGTAAACCAGCTCTTTTAGCCAGTTTCACATTTAAGCCTAATTCGGCTGCCATGATACCACAAAGTTTAGAAACTTCTCTTGAGTGCTGTAATAAATTTTGTCCGTAAGAAGAACGATATTTCATTCTACCCACTACTTTAATTAATTCCGGGTGTAAACCGTGAATTCCTAAATCGATAACAGTACGTTTACCAACTTCGATAATTTCATCATCGATTTGTTTAGCTGTTTTAGCAACAACTTCTTCAATACGTGCCGGGTGAATACGTCCGTCAGTTACTAATTTGTGTAAAGACAAACGTGCGATTTCTCTACGAACCGGATCAAAACAAGAAAGAATAATAGCTTCTGGTGTATCATCAACAATGATTTCAACTCCGGTTGCGGCTTCAAGAGCTCTAATGTTACGACCTTCACGGCCAATGATACGTCCTTTTACATCATCAGATTCAATGTTGAATACAGAAACGCAATTTTCAACTGCTTCCTCAGTTCCAACTCTTTGAATAGTATTAATGATGATTTTTTTAGCTTCTTGCTGTGCAGTAAGTTTAGCCTCTTCAATCGTGTCCTGAATGTGAGACATAGCTTTGCTTTTAGCTTCGGCTTTTAAACCTTCTACTAATTGCTCTTTTGCTTCTTCTGCAGAAAGACCTGAAATTACCTCAAGCTGCTGTAATTGACTTTTGTGTAATTTGTCAACTTCAGCTTGTTTTTTGTCCAGAACTTCAATTTTATTGTTGTATTCAGCAGTTTTAGCTTCAAAATCGTCGTTAACTTTTTTGGCTTTCGAAAGTTCGTTAGAAACTTGAGATTCTTTATCGCGCACTCTTTTTTCTACTTCGGCTACTTTTTTATCGCGTGCCAAAATAACTTGTTCGTGTTCAGATTTTAATTCGATAAAACGCTCTTTTGCCTGAAGGATTTTATCTTTTTTAATATTTTCGGCTTCTAAATTAGCGTCTTTTAATATTGAAGCAGCTTCTTTTTTAGCGTTTTTGATTAGGTTTGAAATATTACTTTTCTCGATAATTTTAGCTATTGCAAAACCTGCCGCAATACCTACAATACCAATAATGATCGTTATGATGTCCATGTTTGTTAGGGTTTATATATAAAAAAAGCCTACATTAATTGCTTGAATAAACTCGTAAAGACAAGTTTTGAGCTAACTCACTGTTCAAGTTTCCCGGTCAAAGCTGGGCATACTATAGTAGCGACGATTTGCTCATTCTAAATTGTTAGTGTTGAGTTTACCAATTGTGAACTAATGTAGGCAGTATCTTAGTTTCTGTAAAGAACGTTTAATTTTCGAGATATTGATCTAAAAGCGAATTTAATCTTTTAATTCTTTCAATGGTTTCTTCGCCATCG
This sequence comes from Flavobacterium johnsoniae, assembly GCF_001879205.1. Classification (GTDB taxonomy): domain Bacteria; phylum Bacteroidota; class Bacteroidia; order Flavobacteriales; family Flavobacteriaceae; genus Flavobacterium; species Flavobacterium johnsoniae_A. Next base: position 418,741 of record NZ_MLFK01000001.1, on the reverse strand, counting down.
ATTGCGTTATCAATTTGTTTTTGTTCCACCTGCGATGCAAATTGCAGTGCACACATGGCTAATACATCTTGTTTGTCGCGAACTGCGTAACTTTCTTCGAATTGCTTGATCATAGCATCAATTTTTTTTGAGGCGCTTCTAAGGCCTTCTTCCTGAGCGGGTTCAACCGTTAACGGGTAAACGCGGTCGGCAATTGATATTTTAATTCTAAGCTTTCCGTCCATATTTCTAATCTGATAGTTGTGCTATACAGTAATCAATTTCGCGAATTAATGAATTTATTTTAAGCTTTGTCTCTCTCTTGTTGTTATCGCTGCCAAGCAACGAATTGGCTATTTTAAGTGTTTCATATTGCTTTTTCAAAGCTTCCATTTCTTCAGATTGTTTCTGGATAATTTGCACGGCTTTGGCTAATTCTAATCGTAAATCCTGATTGTTTTTTTCAAGGCCTTTTGATTTTTCAAAAAGCTTCTCGACTTTATATTCAAGAGTATCAATTATTTCGGCAATTACACTCATTATAAATCCTATTCATTACTTAATCATACAAAGTTAGTATTCCTTTTTATTAATGCAATTTTTTCTCGATTTTTTTGCATTAAAAATAGACAAATAAATGAAATTCAATCAATTGTGTTTTTGTGGGTTTTTACTCGGTTTTTACCTGTTAATTTTTTATCTTAGCAAAAATGTTACTTATGAAATTTACAATACTTGCCTTTTTATTTAGCCCTTTTCTATTCGCCCAGACACAATATCCTAAAGATTATTTCCGTCCGCCCCTTGATATTCCTATGCAGTTATCCGGGAATTTTGGAGAGTTAAGGCCCAATCATTTCCATGCAGGTTTTGACTTAAAGACGAATCAAAGAGAAGGATTAAATGTGTATGCGATTGCTGATGGCTACGTGTCAAGAATAAAAATTTCGACTTTTGGAAACGGAAAATGTATTTACATAACGCATCCAAATGGGTACACATCGGTTTATGGACATTTGCAGACAACAGTTGGACCAATTCAGGATTATGTAAAGAAAACTCATTATAAAGAAAAAGCATACGAAATTGAAATGTTTCCAAAACCAGACGAACTTCCGGTTACAAAAGGACAATTAATAGCGCTTTCCGGAAATACAGGTTCTTCAGAAGGGCCGCATCTGCATTTTGAAATCCGCGATACCAAAACAGAGTTTGTAATCAATCCGATGTTTTTTGGTTTTGATAAAAATATTAAGGATACCAAAAAACCTACGCTTTCCAGTTTGTATGTTTACCCTTTAGATAATGCAACGGTTAATCAGTCTAAACAGCCTTTGCTTGTAAATATGACGCTTCAGAAAGACGGAACTTATTTAGCAGGGAAAGTAAAAACAAACGGAAAAATTGGTTTTGGAATTAATGCCGTTGATACCGATGATGTATCTCATAACAAAAATGGTGTTTTTAATGTTTCCAGCTTTTTAAACGGAAACCAGAATTACAATTATCAGTTTAATACGTATTCTTTTGATGAAATGCGATATATCAATGCTTTTATTGATTATTCCAGATATAAAAAAACAAGTCAGCGCATTCAGAAACTTTTTATGAATACGCCTTTTGCATTAAGTATTATTAAATCAGATTCTCTTCGTGGGATAATTTCGGCTCAGCCCAATCTGGCGTCTACTTACAGAATTGAGGTTTCTGATTATTTCGGAAATCAAAATTCAATTACAGTTCCAATTGAGTATGATACTGCAACACCGCTTGTGCAGGCAGAACCTGTTACATCAAAATATTTTATTAAGTACAAAAAGGATTCTAATTTTGAAAAAGATAATATGTCTGTTTTCTTTCCGGCAGGAACTTTCTACGAAGATTTTAATATGAATTTTGATGTAAGAAACAATAAAATTTATATTCATGATGATACGGTTCCTGTACATTCAAACTTTACCATTACGATTAAAGACAGCACTTATCCGGAATCTCTGCGCGATAAACTTTATATAGGAAGAGGCAGCAGCTATAATGGAACTATTAGAAAGGGAGATGTTTTTACTGCCAAGGCCAAAATACTGGGACAATACGGCCTGGTTCTCGATACAATTGCACCGGTTATTAAAATTACAAAACCTGTAGAAGGGAAATGGATCAGCGACCAGAAAAAAATTGATTTTACAATTAATGATTCTTCTTCCGGAATAAAGTCTTATAACGGATACTTAAACGGAAGCTGGGTTTTATTTGAATATGAAAACAAAAACAGAAGAATTACACATACTTTCGATGATCAATACCTGACTGAAGGTGAAAACTTTTTAAAAATTGAAGTAGTTGACAATGTAGGAAATTCTACTATCTTTGAAACTCATTTTTTTAGAAGTCAACAAAAATAAAACCCAAATCTTTGAATAAAAACAAGTTAATATTCGCTTTACTTTTTTTGTGCTTTGCTTGTATTTCATTTGCTCAAAATGCTCATGTAAAAGGTATTATTTTGGATAATGAAAATCATCCGGTTTCTAATGTAAATATAACATCAGGTAAAAACAGCACACAGTCTGATGCGAATGGTTTTTTTGATATTGAAGTCATTTCCAATAAAAAAGCTTCGATCATTTTTACACATATTTCTTTAAAGATGATCAGCCTGACGGTGAATTTAAAAACCAGCGAAATTTTTGTTTTTAATCCTGTAATGAATAATTCACAGGAACAAATGGGAGAAGTTTTTGTTTCGTCCAGAAATAGAAAACGCGTGCAGGGAATTACAACGGTGGATGCTGCGACAATAAAAAAGATTCCCGGTGCCAATGCCGGAATAGAGAATATTCTGAAGACACTTCCCGGCGTTAATTCTAACAATGAATTAAGTACGCAATATGCCGTTAGAGGGGGTAATTATGACGAGAATTTAGTTTATGTTAACGAAGTCGAAGTCTATCGTCCCTTTTTAATTCGTTCCGGACAACAGGAAGGTTTAAGTTTTACCAATACTGATTTGGTTCAAAATGTAGATTTCTCAGCCGGAGGGTTTCAGGCCAAATTTGGAGATAAATTATCATCAGTTTTAGATATTACTTATAGAAAACCAACTCAGTTTGGTGCTTCGCTTGAAGCAAGTTTACTGGGCGGAAGCGCTTCTGTAGATTTGGTTTCGAAAAACAAAAAATGGTCGGCTGTTACAGGAGTTCGTTATCGAAACAATAGTTTATTGGTAAACAGCCAGGATACACAAACGAATTATACGCCTACTTTTGCAGATATTCAGACGAATGTAAATTATGATATTTCTGAAAAATGGCAAATGAGCTTTTTGGGAAATATTTCGCAGAATAAATATTTATATCAGCCTTTAACCCGCGAAACAAAATTTGGAACCATTGATCAGCCGATGGCTTTGGCGGTTTATTATGAAGGTCAGGAAAAAGATCAGTACGATACTTATTTTGGAGCTTTAAAAACGACTTATAAAGCTTCGCCTTCGCTGACTTTAAAATTTATTGGTTCGTTATTTCATACTACAGAAAAAGAACATTTCGATATTTTGGCCCAATATCGTTTAGGAAATGTAGATCCCGAAAATCCAAATGATGCATCACCAATTGACTTTACCCGCGGTATAGGTTCTCAGCTTAATCATGCCCGTAATGATTTAGATGCATTAATCGCCAATGCCGAAATTAAAGGTTTTAAAGATTGGAAAGAGAGTCAGCTTGAATTTGGGTTGAAATATACCAGAGAATCAATTAGAGACAGAATTGTAGAGTGGGAGATGATTGATTCGGCAGGATTTTCTATCAATCCGCCATTGGTTATCCTGCCGCAAAATAATCAGCCTTATGCGCCGTATACGGGTCCGCTTTTACCGTATCAGGATATTCGTGCCGCCAATTTTAATACAATTAACAGGTTTTCAGGATACGCACAATGGAATAAGCAATCAGAACTGGGGTCAAGTCAGATCTGGTATCACATTGGAGCGCGTTTTCAGAGCTGGAATGTTTCAGGAGCTTCAGAAGAAGGCAAAAACCAATTTGTGGTAAGTCCGCGGGCTCAGTTTGCTATAAAACCGGATTGGGATCGCGATATGGTTTTCAGGATTTCGGGAGGATTGTATCACCAGCCGCCGTTTTATCGGGAACTTCGTGACTTAGAAGGGGTTGTCAATCCTAATGTGAAAGCACAGGAAGCTATTCATGTGGTAGTGAGCAATGATTATAATTTCAGGATGTGGAACCGTCCTTTTAAATGGGTTACCGAGGTTTATTACAAATCACTTTCAGATGTAAATGTGTATTCGATTGATAATGTACGTATTCGATATGTGGCCAATAATAACGCAAAAGCCTACGCACAGGGACTTGATTTTAGATTAAACGGAGAATTTGTACCGGGAACAGAATCATGGGTTAGTTTTGGATATTTAAAAACCGAAGAAAACTACGAAAACAAAGGTTATATCGCCCGCCCAACAGATCAGCGTTTAAAATTTGCAATGTTGTTTCAGGATTATATGCCTAATATTCCAAGTGTAAAAGTATATCTAAATTTAGTTTACAATACAGGTTTGCCAGGGGGTGCACCAGCCTATTCAGATCCATATTTGTACCAAAACAGATTGAATGATTACAGAAGAGCTGATATTGGCTTTGCAAAAGTTTTTGTCGATGCCAGTACACAAAATTTAAAAACCAGCTGGTTGAAAAACTTCAAAGAATTAGCTGTTGGATTAGAGATTTTTAATCTCTTTAATAATCAAAATGCGATTACAAATACATGGGTTCGCGATGTGTATTCAAAAAATCAATATGCGATTCCAAACTATATGACTTCGAGAGTTTTTAACGTAAAGATAAATGCTAGATTATGATCGGAAAACGTGAAAAAAGAAAAAAGATTTTTTACGTTCCGGGAATGATTTCTTTGGTTTTGATTCCGTTGTTTTGTTTTTATCATTTTTATAAAGTTGATGCTTTTAAGGATGAAAGATGCATAAGTATCAATATTCCTTCGGATTCTATTGAGATAGGAAACTTTTTATCTCTTAAAAGGGATTATCAGGTTTTTAATTTTCAAAATTCCTTGGATTTGGAAAGAAATAACTTGAATAAACTTCAGTTTGCGTTAAGGAATTTAAATCGTACAAATGATACTATAAAAGGAATTCAAATTCATTTAGGCAAAAAAATGAAATATGAAGTTTATATTAGAATTTTAGACATTTTTATTATTGAGAAAATGCTATTATATACACAATATAAGGATGATTTTTTTGTTGTAATGCTGCCAAAACCAAAACTTTCAAATACAAAAAAAATTGTTCCTATCGTATGTGGTTATTGGGAAGCAAATAAAGATTACTTTCTGGAAGAAGAAAGAAAAGCAAAATTAAAATATACCATTTCTCTTTATGAAAAATATTGGATTGTTTTTCTGGGTTATTTTGGAATTGTTCTAATCAATATCTTCGCAGTAGTAAAATTCAATAAAAACCAAAATTACAATCAAAAATAGTATATTTGGTAATCGAATATAATCATTGCAGATGAAAAAGTATTTTAAATATATCGCCATAGTAACTTTCGGAACATTAATTAGTTGCCGAGAGGAAGTTCAAAAGCCAAAAGTAAGTTACGACGTATCAAACAAGGTAAGTGTCACTAAAGCCGATTCTACGCAGGTAGAAGTTGCAGATCTTCCTGTTCAAATGCAGGGAACGGATTACCTAATTCACCCGGTTGGAGACCTGAGAGTTTATGAAAGAGGTTCCAAAGCACGTTACGGATCTTCGAGTGTAAATGATGTGAGTTTTACTATTTCTAATTTAGGCGAATATGAAATCACAGGTTATCTTCAAAATCTAAAATTTCAAAAAGTCGATTCAGATTCGATTCGTCCGTTATCAGATAAGCCGGTTTTAATTTTAACGGCTACTTATTTAAAAACTGTTGCAGATAAAACGCAGAATAAAGTTATGGTTTACACTTTAACAGATTCTGATACCAATAAAGATGGAAAAATTGATACAAGCGATATTAAAACTTTATATTTAAGTAATATCAGCGGTGAGAATTTTACAAAAGTTTCAGCAGATCTTCAGGAATTAGTTGACTGGAGTTTAATTGAATCTAAAAACCGTTTGTATTTTAGAACTATTGAAGATACAAACCAAAACGGTCAATTCGATAAAAATGACGTTTTGCACTACAATTATATAGACTTAGCTTCTAAAAAATGGGAAGTGAAAAGTTATAAACCTATCTAAGGTGCTAAGATTCTAAGGTTTGTAAAAAGCCGTTTAAAAATTAATAACATAATTTTTAAACGGCTTTTTTGTTCAGTAAGAAAAAAACTCAGTTCCTCAGAACCTTAGTACCTCAGAACCTTTTTATATCAATATATCACTTTCCAGATCAGATTTTTCTATTTCAAAGCCAAAACCCAAACGTTCTACTAATTCTATTACCAGTTTTTTGTACCAGTTTTCAGATTTTGGGTGAATGTATATTTTCTCAATTAATTGATTGATATCAACATTAATTTTTATTCCGTCGTTAAGCTTAATGTCATTTTTTGAAGTGTCGGTAAGAATGCGTACTTCGCGTTCGTATTGAAAGCTTTTTCTTTTAAATAAAAATGGGAAAAACAAATCATCAAACGGAATATATTCTTTTTTATAGTCGATGTAATTAACCTCTCCAATATACTGATCAAAATTATTTTCCGGTTTTACTGCTTTTTGAAGTCTTCCAATTGTAGATTGAATAGCTAAGCCTTCGTTGTTTTTTGTAAAAATCTGCCACATGGCAAAAGATTCATATTCGTTAATATGCCAGCTGCTAATCGCTACTTTTTCGCGATGTGTTTTGTAGTAATTTAAAAATTCAGGATTATCTGCGGCAAGTTTTTTAATCTCTTCATAAGTAGGTTCGCTGAAAGTACCCTCGTATTGATCTTCAAACTTGTCAGAACGGGACATGAATAGCTTTTTTGAAAGTAACAAATCCAGGAATTTAGATAAGTCAAGGTATTTCCAAACAATAGTATCGGGATCTTCGGGCAGTTTTATGTTGGGATTGTTAAGATACATTTGTTGAAAGAATTAGATTTTATCTTTAACTAATTTAAAGTTATAAAAATAAAAACAGATTAAAGAAATTAAACTGAGTTTTAATATTTCCTTAATCTGTTTAGATTGTTTTGTTATGTGTAAGTCTTTAAGATTCGAAAGACTGCATGGTAACTAATTTGTTGTAAGTTCCGTTGTGCGCAATTAATTCGTCATGAGTTCCCTGTTCAACGATTTTTCCTTTTTGCATTACCACAATAACATCTGCTTTTTGAATCGTCGAAAGTCTGTGTGCAATTACAATCGAAGTCCTGTTCTGCATCATGTTTTCGAGCGCAACCTGAACGAATTTTTCACTTTCGGTATCCAATGCTGATGTTGCCTCATCCAGAATCATAATAGGTGGGTTTTTCAATACCGCTCTGGCGATTGATAAACGTTGTTTTTGTCCGCCTGAAATTTTGTTTCCACTGTCGCCAATATTAGTATAAATTCCTAAAGGCAGATCTTTTACAAACTCATACGCATTGGCAATTTTAAGCGCATCGATAATCTCATCATCTGTAGCATCTAATTTACCTAATGCAATATTAGCTTTGATTGTATCATTAAATAAAATACTGTCTTGTGTAACCAGTCCCATCAAACTACGAAGCGACTGCAGGTTTAAATCTTTTATATTAACTCCATCAATAGAAATTGAACCTTCGTTTACATCATAAAAACGGGTTAATAAATTCGCAATGGTGCTTTTCCCGCTTCCGGATTGTCCAACAAGAGCAACAGTTTGTCCTTTTTTAATTTGAAGAGAAAAATCTTTTAAAACATTTTCATTTTCATATTTAAAGTTGATATGCTGGATGTCTATTTCATTATCAAAACTTGTTTTTTCGATCGCATCAACTTTGCTTGTAATAAGGTTTTCCTGGTCTAGAATTTCTAAAACACGTTCTGCAGCAGCATTTCCTCTTTTTACTCCGTATGAAGCTTTAGAGATCGCTTTTGCAGGAGTTAGGATATTATACGCTAATCCCATATAAGCAATAAAAGCAGCACCGTCTAAGGTTTTGTCAATTAAAACCATTTGGCCTCCATACCAAAGCAATATTGCAATTACTGTGATTCCCATAAATTCGCTGGCAGGCGATGCTAAATTTTGACGGTTACCAATGCTGTTTGATAAAGAAAAAAAGCGCTCTGTAGAGTTTTTGAAAACATTGTTGAAATAGTTTTCAGCATTATATCCTTTTACCACTTTTAATCCGCCAATAGTTTCCTCAATAGTAGATAAGAAAGTACCTTGTTCTTCCTGCGCTTTTGTAGATTGTTTTTTAAGCTGTTTCCCGATTAAAGAAATAATGTATCCGGAAACCGGAATAAATACAAAAACGAACAATGTTAACTTAGCACTTATGATTAACATTGCTATTATCGTAAATACAATTGTCAAAGGTTCTTTAACAATAAGTTCTAAAATTGCTAAAAAAGAGGTTTGTACCTCATTTACATCACCAGAAATTCTTGAAATAACATCTCCTTTTCTCTTTTCAGAATAAAAAGCCAAAGGCAGTTCCAGTGTTTTTTTGTATAATGCATTTCGCATGTCTCTTAAAACACCATTTCGTAAAAAAGTAATAAAAAACATCGCAGCATAATCGGCTAAGTTTTTAAGTAAAAAGATCGAAATAATAATCGCGACCATGATAGATAAAACATACCCTGATTCGTGTGTGCCTTTTGTTGTGGTAATATAGTAGCTTAAATAGTCTTCTCCATATTCCTGAATTTTTAAAATTCCGTGAAATACAGGTTTTACAGTGTTCTGTTTTGTTTTATCAAATAGAACCTGAAGCATTGGTATTAATGCAACAAAAGAAAGAGTACTGAAAAGTGCATACAAAACATTAAAAAAGATGTTTAAGAATGCGTATTTTTTATATGGATATATAAAAGGAACTATTTTTTTGAAATTACTCATTTTGATGTATATGGTTTTCTGCTTTGGTAATGGCTCTTTCGAGTTTTTCCGGCAATAATTTTTTTTCGGGCAATTGGTTTAAATAAGCTGAAAAAATTGAAAAATTGGTTTGTTCGTCATCAGCCGGCATTAAATAATGAATTGTGCGGGTGATTTTTCACTGCACAAAATTAATCCAATTGGTTTGTTTTCTCCTTCTTTTTGCTTTTTTTTATAAAAAAGACTCTAATTTACATTATTTCAAATGTGAATCAGAGTCCTGAATGTCAAACTTAATTAATTGAGTACGCGCTGTGTAAACAATTGTAAGGCTTTTATACAGAGTTTGTTACTCATTATATTAATTCAATTGCATATCTGCAATGATATTTTGTATTTTTTCGTCTAAGAAACTTTCGGCAGCATCAAAATCTAAAACCGATTCTAATTCGGCATTAACGCTGATATAGAATTTGATTTTTGGTTCAGTTCCGCTTGGTCTTGCACAAATTTTAGAACCGTCTTCTGTATAATAAATCAATACGTTTGATTTTGGAATATCCATTGAAGATTCTTCGTTTGTCAATAGGTTTAATGCAGTCGATGATTGGTAATCTTCAACCATAATCACACGCTGACCATTGATTTCTTTCAAAGGATTTTGACGTAAATTAATCATCATCTGATTGATTTCTTCCAAGCCTTCCATTCCTTTTTTGGTCAATGAAACTAAAAATTCTTTATAGAAACCATTTTCTACATAAAGCTGAATTAACTCTTTGTAAACAGAACTTCCAGCGGCTTTTGCCTGAGCGGCAATTTCGCATATTAATAAGGTAGCGGCAACGGCATCTTTATCTCTAACGGCATCACCAACCATAAATCCGAAACTTTCTTCGCCTCCGCCAATAAATTCCAATTCAGGAAAATCTTTGATCATTTTAGCGATCCACTTAAATCCTGTTAATCCAACTTTGCATTCTACGCCATAGCTTGTGGCTAATTCCATAATCATTGGAGTCGAAACAATAGTTGAGCCTACAAATTGTTTTCCGTTAAGTTTACCGGCTTTTTTCCATTGTTTCAATAAGAAAGAAGTCATTAAGACCATCGTCTGATTTCCGTTTAGTAAAATCATTTTACCGTCGTTATTTCTAACAGCAACTCCTAAACGGTCGCAATCAGGGTCTGTTCCAACGACAATATCAGAATTTGTTTTATCTGCCAAAGCCAAAGCCATTGTTAAAGCTTCCGGTTCTTCCGGGTTTGGAGATTTTACAGTAGGGAAATCCCCGTCCGGAACTGCCTGCTCTGGTACAATGTGAACATTTTTATATCCTGCCTGTGCTAAAGTATCCGGAATAGATTTTATAGAAGTTCCGTGCAATGAAGTAAAAACAATATGAAGATTGTCTTTGGCTTCAGCCGGAGTATTGAAACTCGCGTTGTCTATAGATGATTTTACAAATGCCTTGTCAATTTCAGTGTCGATATATTGAATTAAGCTTTCGTTTGCATTAAATTTTATTTTATCGTAGCTCAGGTTTTCGATCACTTTGATAATAGCGGCATCCTGAGGAGGAACAATTTGCCCGCCATCTTCCCAATATACTTTATAACCGTTGTATTCCGGCGGATTATGCGAAGCCGTAAGAACAATTCCGCATTGACAGCCCAAATATTTAAGGGCAAAAGACAATTCAGGAGTAGGTCGTAAATCTGAAAATAAATATACCTGAATTCCATTTGCAGAAAAAACATCAGCAACCACCTTTGCCAAAGTATTACTGTTATGACGACAATCATAAGCAATAACAACTTTTAACGGCTGATTTGGAAAAACCTCATGTAAATAATCAGATAAACCCTGAGTGTTTTTTCCAAGTGTATATTTGTTAATTCTGTTGTTTCCAACACCCATAACGCCACGCATACCTCCAGTTCCAAATTCAAGGTTTTTGTAAAAACTTTCCTCAAGTTCTTTTGGAGAAGTAGTCATCAATTCTTTTACAGCTGCTTGTGTTTCCTGATCAAATGTTGGCGTCAGCCATTCGTTTACAGCGTTTAATATATTAGGAGCTATATTCATGTAAATGTCTTTTTAATATTTTAAATAAAGATACGTTTTTTCAGGAGCTGATCCTGCTCCCGATAACTATCGGTACTATGTTTTTACGGCTTAATCCTGCCGCAAAAGGATGCCATTGCCGTGAGGGCTAAGGCTTTTTGTTAAAAATTAACCTCTCGGGAAACTTTATAACGTTCTTCGTTGTTTTTAGTTCTTAAAATAATTTCACCTAAAAACCCGGCTAAGAAAAGCTGTGTTCCAAGGATCATGGTGGTCAGAGCTATAAAAAACCATGGATTGTTAGTCACCAGGCTGTATTTCATCCCGGTATACATATGATATAATTTTGAAACACCAATGTAACCCGCCAGTAAAAAACCAATGATAAACATTACAGAGCCTATGGCGCCAAATAAGTGCATAGGTCTTTTTCCGAATCTTGATAAAAACCAAATTGTAATCAGATCAAGGAAACCGTTAATAAAACGTTCCATTCCAAATTTGGTTTCACCATATTTGCGAGCTTGGTGAATTACTACTTTTTCTCCAATTTTGCCAAAACCTGCGTTTTTTGCCAAAACCGGAATGTATCGATGCATTTCGCCCGAAACTTCGATGTTTTTTACAACCGCATTTTTATAAGCTTTTAATCCGCAGTTAAAATCGTTTAACTCAACGCCGGAAGTTTTTCTTGCCGCCCAGTTAAATAATTTTGAAGGTAAATTTTTTGCTACAACAGAATCGTAACGTTTCTTTTTCCAGCCTGAAACTAAATCGAATCGTTCTTTGGTAATCATTTCATACAATTCCGGAATTTCGTCCGGGCTGTCCTGCAGGTCGGCATCCATAGTAATGATAACATCACCTTTTGCTTTTGCAAAACCTGCGTGCAGTGCCTGCGATTTTCCAAAATTCTTCATGAAACGAATCCCTTTTACATTTGGGTTTTCGTTAGAAAAACTTTCAATAATATTCCAAGAATCATCTGTACTTCCATCATCTACAAAAATGATTTCATAAGAGTAATTGTTAGACTGCATCACTTTAATAATCCATGAATAGAGTTCTTTAAGCGATTCCTCCTCGTTTAGAAGCGGTATAAGTATAGATAGATTCATTTATAATTTTTATTCTTGTGTAGATTTGCTTTTAAAAAATGCCGCTAAAATTAATCCTAAAATAGAGTAGCCTACAATACTAAAAACCAATGCTTTTAATTGTTCCAGAGTAGAGAAGGGACTGTTTTCTTTCATTTTAGCCAAAGCTTCGTTTATGGCAGAAGCAGGAGTTCCAAATTTTTGTAATGTTTCGGCCATATATTTAATAAGTAACTGGTTTACTGTTTCTTTTGCTTCCGGATCAATTACGTTAAATAATACGATGCTGAACAAAGTAGAAATGGCAATAGCAATTATTGTAGTTATAAAAAAAGTGGTAAAAGCATCTTTAAAGGAGAAAAAGCCAATCTCTTTTTTTGTTTTTGTAAGTAATAGAATGCCAACTACTAAATAAATAACAAAAGAAAGACCGCCAATCCAGCCGGAAACAAACAATTTTAAATCAACAGCATATATAGTTGCCGTGATTAACGCCAGAATAATACCCAGGGTAATTCCGTATGTAACTCCATTCTTTTTTATAACTTCATTAATCATATTTATATATGTTTTAAAATTAATCCACAAATATAGCAATTCCCAATATATTCGAAGAGAAAAAAAGCTTTTTGAATTTAACTAAAAAAAAGTAAGCTAAACATTTGTTTATTAAAAAAGAATTGTAAATTTGCACACTCAAAATTAATTAAAATTTTAAACAAAAAAGAGCAGCTTTTGTTTACACCTTTTTCTAACCATGAAAAAGCTTCAAAATAAAAATGTTCTAAACAATAAATAAAAAGAAAGATGAAAAAAGGAATTCACCCAGAAAATTACAGATTAGTTGCATTTAAAGACATGTCAAATGACGAAGTTTTTATCACTAAATCTACTGCAGATACAAAAGAAACAATTGAAGTTGACGGAGTTGAGTATCCAGTTGTAAAAATGGAGATTTCTAGAACATCTCACCCTTTTTATACTGGTAAATCTAAACTTATCGATACTGCAGGACGTATTGATAAATTCAAAACTAAATATGCAAAACACGCTAAAAAATAATAGCTGTTTAAAATTATACAAAAGCCTTCCAGATTTGGAGGGCTTTTTTTTTATGCGTGTCCCATTATAGAATTTAACCGCAAAGTGCGCAGGGATTTTTACTATCAGTTTTTTGAAATACACAAATATCACAAAGCGAAATCCAGACAAAGCTTTGCGAACTTTGCGGTTGAAAAAATTATGAATTTAAAGATCAAATTTCTCCTCAATATTTCTCCTTCCGCTAAAAAAAAAGAATTATTTTCTTATTTTGAATAAAAGCCTGTTTAATCAGACACATAAATATTTGTAACTTTGGTCTCGGTAACCAAATCAAATTTTAACACATTAAATTAATTGTATGAATTACATTCTTTTTGACGGTCCCGTCCGGAATGCTTTATTACCTTTTACATTTACCAGGCCGGTGGCCGATATTTTAATCGGAATTATGACGATTCGCCAAAAATGGGAAACTCGTTTAGGTTCGACTATAACAACTATTACAGAAGAATACTTATCTGCCAAATTCCCAATGGTAGAAATGGAAGAAAATGTAATGATAAACGCGGCGTATTTGCCAAATGATACGCTGGCAGAATTAGTTTCTGATTTAAAACCAAATCAGGCAATTTTTAAAGGGGATGATGTAATTGCTTTTTTTACAACTGAAAATCAGGAAGAAGTTGATTTTGATTCGTATGAAATCATTCAGTATAATGATGAATGTCTGACAGTAGAACATACTTGGGATATTTTTTCCAAAAATGATGCTGCTATTCGTGCCGATTTTGCATATTTGACTGAAGACAGAAAATCACAGCCAATTCCTAAAAGTGTAAATACAATCGCACCGGAGAATATTTTTATTGAAGAAGGGGCAAAATTAGAATTTGTAACCTTAAATGCTTCAAACGGTCCTATTTATATAGGTAAGAATACCGAAATTATGGAAGGAACCGTAATTCGCGGGCCATTTGCTTTATGCGAAAATGCAATGGTAAAAATGTCGGCTAAAGTTTACGGAGCAACAACTGTTGGGCCAGGATCCAGAATAGGAGGAGAGGTTAAAAATTCTGTTCTTTTTGCCAATTCAAATAAAGGGCATGAAGGGTTTTTAGGTGACTCTGTTTTGGGTGAATGGTGTAATATTGGGGCTGATAGCAATAACTCCAACCTTAAAAACAATTACGAAGAAGTAAAATTATGGAGTTATGAAACAGAAGGTTTTGCAAAAACAGGGCTTCAGTTTTGCGGTTTAATGATGGGAGATCATAGTAAATGCGGTATTAATACTATGTTTAATACCGGAACAGTTGTGGGCGTGAGCGCTAATATTTTCGGAAGCGGTTTTCCTCGTAACTTTGTTCCAAGTTTTTCTTGGGGAGGTGCAGCGGGTTTTACAACTTACGTAACCAAGAAAGCTTTTGAAACTGCCAAATTAGTGATGGGAAGACGAAATATAGATTTTGACGAAACCGAAGCTGCAATTTTGGAACATATTTTTGAAGAAACGAAAAAATGGAGAAAAGACTAATTAAATAATTAGTTAATTTGATAATCAGATAAATTAGCAAACCCGTCAGGTTCTTAGAACTTGTCGGGTTTTGTTCTTAAGTCAAATGCTATTTGTCGATCTTGCTGAAATCTCCTTTTAAATTGAATTTTAATTCTAAGCCGTTGCTTAGTTTGGTTTCGTAGCCAAAAGTTCCTATTTCTATTTTAGTTACTTTTTCTTTAGGGAAGTTTGTCTTTATGTACGAAGCAATTTTTTTTGGAACAATTGATTTAGGGATTTTTTCATTTTTACCATCCACTTCTTTCCAGTTTCCTTTTTTATCAAATTCGATTTCAATTTTATTATCAAATTGAACTTTGTATTCTGTAGAAAGAATTTCTTTGTCTTCGAGTATATAGCTCGGCTTTTTCGATCCAAAATGGGTTTTTAAAAAGGTTTGTGCGTTTGCCGGCAAAGCTTCTTTTTTAATTACAGTTTTTTGTGCATTTGCAGAAAGTCCAAACATTAATCCTGCAATTAGATAAACAGCCAGTTTTAATTTCGTTTTCATATTTTGCTGATTTTTAAATTCTTATACAAGGTAAGGTTAAAATTTTAAAATATAAAAATCTAAGTAGTTTTTAAAATCAGTCAATTTTTTAGCCGCAGGTTAAAGGATTAAAAAGATTTTTTACAGAGTTAGTGAAAAACCTATAATCTGCGATAAAAAAAGCAAAACTATCTAATTATCACATTCTCAAAATTAGATAATTTTCAAATTGGCACATTATCTAATTAAATCTATCTTTGCAGCACGAAAAAACAGGTAGTCACATAAACGATTAACCGATTAAACAAATTTACAGAAGATAATGATTACAGTTAACGATATTTCGGTTCAGTTTGGCGGAACTACACTTTTTAGCGATGTTTCTTTTGCTATCAATGAAAATGATAAAATTGCCCTTATGGGTAAAAATGGTGCGGGAAAATCGACACTTCTAAAAATAATTGCCGGACAAAGCAAACCTTCTACCGGAAGTATCTCTACACCAAAAGATGCTGTTGTGGCTTATCTGCCTCAGCATTTACTAACAAAAGACGGCTCAACTGTAATGGAAGAAGCTTCGAAAGCTTTTGGTGAGATTTTTAAAATGAAAGCCGAAATTGATGAAATCAACGAACAATTAACTGTTCGTACTGATTATGAAAGTGACGAATACATGAAATTGATCGAAAGAGTTTCGGACTTAAGCGAGAAATATTATGCAATCGAAGAAGTAAATTATGAGGCTGAAGTTGAGAAAATTTTAGTTGGTTTAGGTTTTGAACGTGAAGATTTTACAAGACAGACTTCTGAGTTTTCAGGAGGATGGAGAATGCGTATTGAGCTTGCTAAAATTTTACTGCAAAAACCGGATTTGATTTTGTTGGATGAGCCTACCAACCACATGGATATTGAAAGTATCCAATGGTTAGAAGAGTTTTTGGTAAATTCGGCAAAAGCAGTTGTGGTAATTTCGCACGATAGAGCGTTTGTAGATAATATTACAAACCGTACTATTGAAGTAACAATGGGAAGAATTTACGATTACAAAGCGAAGTACTCTCATTACTTAGAGTTAAGAAAAGACCGTCGTATTCATCAGCAGAAAGCTTATGACGAACAGCAAAAAATGATTGCTGATAACAGAGCTTTTATTGATCGTTTTAAAGGAACTTTCTCTAAAACAGATGCAGTTCAGTCTCGTGTAAAAATGCTTGAAAAGCTAGAGATCGTTCAGGTTGATGAAGTAGATACATCGGCATTGCGTTTAAAATTCCCTCCGGCGGCACGTTCTGGCCAATATCCTGTTATCGTAAAAGAAATGGCTAAATCGTATGGCGACCATGTGGTTTTTAAAGATGCTAATATTGTAATCGAACGTGGTCAGAAAGTAGCTTTTGTTGGAAAAAATGGTGAAGGAAAATCGACTATGATCAAAGCTATTATGAAAGAAATAGGCGTTGATTCTGGCAGTGTTGAAATTGGACATAATGCACAAATTGGATATTTTGCTCAAAACCAGGCTTCATTGTTAGATGAAAATGCAACCATCTTTGAAACGATTGATGCTATTGCGGTTGGAGATATTCGTACACAGATTAAAAATATCCTTGGGGCATTTATGTTTCAGGGCGATGATATCACTAAGAAAGTAAAAGTGCTTTCAGGAGGAGAAAAAACACGTTTGGCAATGATTAAATTGCTGCTGGAGCCAGTGAATTTATTGATTCTGGATGAGCCTTCGAATCACTTGGATATGAAAACGAAAGATATTATTAAAGATGCACTTCGTGATTTCGACGGAACTTTAATTCTGGTTTCTCACGACCGTGATTTCCTTGACGGATTGGCAACTAAAGTTTTTGAATTCGGCAACAAGCGAGTAAAAGAACATTTTGAAGATGTGGCAGGTTTCCTTGCTCACAAAAAAATGGATTCGATGAGAGAAATCGAAAAGTAATTTATAAATACAATAGCATAATAAAGCACAAGAACTCAAATTTCTTGTGCTTTTTTGTTTTTATTTTTATGCTTCTTTAAAAAAAAAACAAGTCTAAAGAGCAATAGGGGACGTACAAAGTTAAGGATGTTAATTTTGCATTAAATGGTTTTGCAGCAAGCAATTAAAGAATAGTTAAGTGTTTTAAGTACGTTTTTTGTTAATGACAGAAAGTTATGTATTGATGTTAAATTCTTACGTTTTTTTTATACCTTAGTCATCATAATTCTATTAAACTAATTGTTAATATGAAAAAGAGTATTTTATTTTTTGCTGTTTTATTAACGGGTTTATTTAGTTCTTCTGTGTTTTCTCAAACAGATGATGAGCCAGTTGCTTTAGGTCTGCCTGGAGATAATCTTAATTTATATGCGGTTTTGGATATTTTTCAAAAATCGAAAACCTTAGAAGATTTTGAAAAAGCATTAAATGATCCGGAGAATAAGGTTAACAATTTAGATTTAAATAATGATGGAGAAATCGATTATTTAGAAGTAGAAAGTAATAAAGAAGGCAATACACATGTAATTGTGCTTCAGGTTGCTGTAAATAATACCGAAACGCAAGACGTTGCCGTAATTGAAGTAGGCAAAGATAAAAAGAATAATATTCATGTTCAGGCTATTGGAGATGAAGATTTGTACGGTAAGGATTATATTGTCGAACCTTCAGATAAAGTTTCAGGAACACCAAATCCTGGTTATAAAGGAGATGCGACTGTAATTGTAAATAATAATACAACCAATAATTATAATACCACCACAAGTCCAAGCTACATAAGTACAAGTGTGAGTGCATGGCCAGTAGTGTTGTTTTTATTTTCACCAGTATATGTTGTTTATAGATCTCCGTGGCATTGGGGTTATTATCCTCCTTATTGGCGCCCTTGGCGTCCAGTATATTACCATGATTATTGGGGGTACCATGGACATTATTACAGAAGTCCTTATTATAGAAGAACGGCTGTTGTGAGAAATCCAAGGTATTATAACAACTATGTGTCCAGAAGAAATACATCAGTAGTGGTTAGGGATAATCGAGTTAACGGACGCTATAATACTACTTATAATGGAAGAGATTACAAAAGGCCTGCACCGGTTACAAGACCAAGCAGACCCGGAAATACGACCAGACCTGTAACGCGTCCAACAAATCCATCAACAAGGCCGGGAAATACGACCAGACCCGTAACGCGTCCAACAAACCCGTCAACCAGACCAGGAAATACGACAAAACCCGTAACACGTCCAACAAACCCGTCTACAAGACCCGGAAATACAACAAGGCCAGTAACGCCCACTAGTCCGTCTACAAGACCTGCGGTAAGACCTGCACAACCAACAACAAGACCGGCCTCACGCCCGGCGACTTCAAGACCAACGCAGCCAACAGCAACGCCTAGATCTTCAAATGGCGGTTCTAACAGAAGATAGATTGACAGATAGTAATAAAGCTAGTATTAGCTTAAATTTTTATAGAGCGTATGAGTAAAACTTTACACATCATATCAATTTTTGTTTTTTTAGCAATACCGCTTTTTATGAATTCGCAAACTGAAAATACGCAGTCAGCAGCAGTTCCGGAAAGCACTGTTAAATATCCTCAGTTTCAGTTTAAAGGACTTCTGCAAGCTCGTTATTTGGAGAGTTTTGGGGACAATGTTGATGTTTTGGGAGTTCATCATTCTACGGGAGAAGTGACCCAGAGTTCCTTTGATATAAAAAGGATGCGTGTAGGGCTTAATACAAAATTAAGTGAGGCGACAGAAGTTGTAATCCTGGTAAATTTAGCCGATTTTAAATCGGATCCTAAAGGAAAAGTTCTTGAAAACGCTTATGGAAAATATACCTTTAATAGATATCTGGCTTTAACAGGCGGGCAGTTCAGACCTGCTTTTGGTATTGAGGAACTGGTTCCGGTTGATATTATTAAATCATTTGATTTCTCAAATCAGTATTATGAATTTGGAAAAAACGGATGGACGAGTTTTCAAATTGGAGCTTCTGCATCTGGATCTGTTGATATTGGGAAAATTCCGGTAAGTTATGCTGTTTCTGTTTTAAATGGAAATGGAAGAAATCAGGAAATGGATAATGATAACGGAAAACAATATGCAACCAGATTGGTTTTTGGATTGTCAAAATTACACAAAATAGACCTGGGTTTAAATGGCGGAATCGGGAAAAGGTCTAATCAAAAGGTTTTTGCCGTAGGGGTAGATGTTACCAGTGATTTTAAGCTGACGGATAAATTTACTTTTGATCTGCAAATTGAATATAAGCAGGGGACAAATCAAAATCTGTATTTTGCTTTACCGCCGGAAGGCAGAACTGCAAATATTGATGATTATCAAATGCGGGGGATTTACTTTCTGCCTAATTTAAGATATCTGGTCGATTATAAAAAACTCACTTCATTGGAACTGTCCTGCCGATTTGAATCTTTTGATAATAATTTTAAAACAAGCCCAAATTTAAGAAGAACTTATACGCCAATGATAAGTCTTGAATTTGGTAAAGCCTATACAGGGCGCATAGAAATGGGGTTTGAAATAGACCGATACGATAAGAATATTCCGGATACATCTTACTATAATGATGATTTATTCCTGATTCAGCTGCAGCTTCGACTTTAATATAATTTAATTCTTGTTTTTTATGAAAGAAGTAAAAATCCCTCAAACCTTAATTACACTTGCTGTTGGAATTGCGATTTGGTTAATTCCTGCTCCAGATGGTGTCGTTTCTGAAGCCTGGCATTTATTTGCAATATTTGTTGCAACTATTCTGGGAATTATTTTAAAAGCGGCTCCAATGGGAACTATGTGTATGATTGCTATTGCATTAACTGCTTTTACTCAGGTTTTAGCGCCGGGCGATCCGGGAAAGTCAATAACACTGGCATTAAAAGGTTTTGGAGATAAGGTGATCTGGCTTATTGGGATTTCATTTTTCATAGCAAGAGGCTTTATAAAAACGGGGTTAGGAAACAGAATTGCTTTTTTGTTTATTCGAATATTCGGAAAAAGTTCGCTTGGATTGGCCTATGGTTTAGGATTAGCTGATTTGGTTTTAGCACCTGCCGTACCAAGTAATACAGCTCGAGGCGGAGGAATTATTTATCCCATTATGAAATCAATGTCGATGAGTTTTGGCTCAATGCCGGAACAACCCGAAACACATAGAAAATTGGGTTCATACTTAACCCTGAATTGTTACAATATGAACTTAATTGCATCATCAATGTTTCTTACCGGGACGGCGAGTAATCCTATGTGTCAGAAGTTTGCGCTTAATTTAGGGATTAAAATAACCTGGATGTCATGGGCAGCGGCGGCAATTGTTCCTGGTTTATGTGCTTTTTTTGTGATTCCTTTTGTATTGTATAAAATTTATCCTCCGGAGCTCAAAAAAACGGGAGATGCTCCTCAAATTGCTTCTCAAAAACTGAAAGAAATGGGGCCGATTACCCGTAATGAATGGATGATGCTGCTGACCTTTTTTATTTTGTTGTTTCTCTGGATGACAGGTGATTTGTTTTCTATTGATGCCACAACAACAGCATTTATTGGGTTGGTAATCCTGCTATTAACTTCAGTTTTAACCTGGGATGATGTAAAAGCCGAAAAAGGAGCATGGGATACCATTGTGTGGTTCTCGGTTCTGGTAATGATGGCGAGTTCTTTAAATGAATTAGGTTTTATCGGCTGGTTTAGCAATGTTGTAAAAGCGCAAATAGGAGGTTTGAGCTGGCAGATGGCTTTTCCTATTATTATATTGGTGTATTTTTTTAGTCATTATCTTTTTGCGAGTGCAACGGCTCACGTGGCGGCAATGTATGCGGCTCTCTTGGGAGTTGGAGTTTCACTCGGAATTCCAGGTCTGCTTTTGGCTTTTATGCTTGGTTTTGTAGGTTCGATCTACGGAACTTTAACGCATTACGGCCATGGTCCGGCTCCTGTTTTCTTTGGGAGCGGATATGTCGATTTAAAAAGCTGGTGGGTTAAAGGTTTAGTAACCGGACTGATAATGCTTTTTATTTATATGGTAATTGGCGGATTATGGCTGTGGGTTATCGGCGATTTTTAAATCCTGATTCCCGGCGGCAATAAATCTTTGTACTTTGGATTTTTTTTGAAAAATGCAGCGATTTTTGGATGAATGGGTACAACTCTGAATTTTTTCTCTATGCTTAATTCCATAATGTTTTTAAGCAGAGTGTCAATTACAGGTTGGTTTTCAAAGTTTTCCGGAGTGTTGATTTTAGTTAAAAAAATCTTTTTTTCTTGAAAAGAATATTCAACGCTTAATAATCCTTCAGGGACTACGGTTTCAAATTGTCTTGCAAAAGTATTGTCTTTGATTTCCATAGTTTCAGTAGATTCCATATTTGTCATGTTTTTGGGGTGGATAAAAAATATTAGAAAAAGAACGATAAAATGCAGTTAGATACTGTTTTTTTTAAAGATATCTAAAATGATTAATTGGAGTACAAAGGTAATCATTTGATTTTCAATAATGAGTTATTTTTAAGATCGTTTTAATTAAGTCATCATTTTGTAATTTTATTTGTTTTAATATTTAATTATGGTGTAGGATTTGCTGTGCATATTATTAAAAAAAGTAAATTTAGCCTGAAATTAAAACCCGCAATTAAGAGAAATGAGTAAAATTCCAGTATATTTTATGCCCGGTTTGGCGGCAAGTCCGGCAATATTTGAAAGAATCAAATTAGATGAATCTGTTTTTGAAACGTGTCTTTTAGAATGGGAAATTCCACATCCAAAAGAAGCATTGTCAGATTACGCCCTTCGAATTTCTAAGAACATCAAACACGAAAATCCTGTTTTAATTGGAGTTTCCTTCGGAGGAATTTTGGTTCAGGAAATAGCTAAGCATATTCAGGCCCGAAAAGTAATTATTATTTCGAGTGTTAGAAGTAATATTGAATTTCCTAAAAGAATGAAAATAGGAAAGACCACAAAAGCCTATAAATTGATTCCGATGAAGCTTATTTTAAATATAGAAAGTCTGGCGAAATATTCTTTTGGAGAAAAAATCAATAAACGCATTAAATTATATGAGAAGTTTTTAGCTGTCCGCGATCTCAATTATTTGCAATGGGCTGTAGAGTCCGTTATATTATGGGATAGAAATAAAGTAGACGATAATGTAATTCATATTCACGGCGATCAGGACGAAGTTTTTCCTATAAAGTATATCAACAGCTGTATCGTAGTAAAAGGAGGGACTCATATCATGATTCTCAATAAATACAAATGGCTGAATGAGAATCTGCCATCGATTATTTTAGAAAAGTAAATGCCAAAAAAAAATCCCAAACTCTTTTTGAATTTGGGATTTTACTATTGGAATTTTAGAAAAGTTTAAATTTTCTTCATTTGTTCTTTCATCATAGAGATTTGCTCTTTCAGCATTCCTTGTTTGTCTAATTTTTTCGCTTCGGCTAATAAATTAGTCGCTTCTAGTTTTCTTCGGCGTGACATGGCAACTCCTGCAAGGTTTAGTTTTGCTACTGCCAAATCCATATCCATTGATAGTCCAAGCTCGATTGCTTTTTTGAAATGTTTCTCAGCCTGGATTAAATTGGTTTGAGAAAGCATAATCCCGTGAAGGTAATTAAAATATCCTTGTTGTTTTCTTACTAAGGCAGTTTCGGGATTTTTGATATATGCCAGCCATTTTTTAGCACCTTCGAAGTCTTGTTTTCTTAATTTAAGGAAAGCTAATAAGATAAATTCGTTTTTAAAATAAAGAAAAATAGGAATTGCAGACAATAATATAAGGAAGATACCATTTCCGATTTCTTTATCGATAATCTGCCAAACGCCAGCTACTACTAGAAGTCCGGCTAGAATAAGTTTGATAATTTTGTTAAACATAATAGATGTATATTTGTGATTGCAAAGATAGTAAAAGGAATTAAAAATATTTTTATAAAACTACTTGCCAGAAAAAAAAGTCTTTGTATATTTGCACTCGGTTTTAGAATAACGATCTATAAAACCAGAAAAGAGATATTAGATACCATTTAAAGATACAAAGCAATGAGCAAAAGAACATTTCAACCATCGAAAAGAAAAAGAAGAAATAAGCACGGATTTATGGACAGAATGGCTTCTGCGAATGGAAGAAAAGTTCTAGCGCGTAGAAGAGCAAAAGGAAGACATAAATTAACTGTTTCTAGCGAGCCTAGACACAAAAAATAATGTTTCTATAAACATAAATAAGGCGTTACTTTCTTAGTATCGCCTTTTTTTATACCTTGTCGGTAAAAATTTTCTCAACATTCTAGTTTATAGTATACTAAGGATGTTTTTTAAAGTACTTTTATAACTACACAATACATATACAATGCCTAAAGACACATCAATAAAATCAGTTTTAATAATAGGTTCAGGACCTATTGTTATTGGTCAAGCTTGCGAATTCGATTATGCGGGATCTCAATCTGCACGTTCGATTCGTGAAGAAGGAATTGAGGTTATCTTGATAAACTCGAATCCAGCGACGATTATGACCGACCCAACTATGGCCGATCATGTTTATTTGAAACCACTAACTACAAAATCGATTATTGAAATTCTGAAGGAACATCCACAAATTGATGCTGTTTTGCCTACAATGGGAGGACAGACAGCTTTGAACTTGTGTTTGGAGGCTGAAGAAAAAGGAATTTGGCAGGATTTTGGAGTAAGATTAATTGGAGTTGACGTAAACGCAATTAATATTACGGAAGACAGAGAGCAGTTTAAACAGCTTCTTGAAAAAATTAATGTACCAACTGCACCTGCAAAAACAGCTACTTCTTACCTTGAAGGAAAAGAAATTGCACAAGAATTTGGTTTTCCGCTTGTAATTCGCCCTTCGTTTACTCTTGGAGGAACTGGAGCAGCAGTGGTTTACAAAAAAGAAGATTTTGACGAGCTTTTAACCCGCGGACTTGAAGCTTCTCCAATTCATGAAGTTTTGATCGATAAAGCTTTGATGGGATGGAAAGAATACGAGTTGGAACTTTTAAGAGATAAAAATGATAACGTTGTAATTATCTGTTCTATCGAAAACATGGACCCAATGGGAATCCATACAGGAGATTCGATTACAGTTGCGCCTGCAATGACTTTATCTGATACAACTTTCCAAAAACTGAGAGATTACGCCATCTTAATGATGAGAAGTATCGGGAATTTTGCTGGAGGTTGTAATGTACAGTTTGCGGTTTCTCCAGATGAAAAAGAAGATATCGTTGCGATCGAGATCAACCCTCGTGTATCTCGTTCATCTGCCTTAGCATCAAAAGCAACAGGTTATCCAATTGCTAAAATTGCTTCTAAACTGGCTTTAGGATACAATTTAGATGAATTACAAAATCAAATTACAAAATCTACTTCGGCTCTTTTTGAACCAACTTTAGATTATGTAATCGTAAAAATACCACGTTGGAACTTCGATAAATTTGAAGGATCAGACAGAACTTTGGGGCTTCAGATGAAATCTGTAGGTGAGGTTATGGGAATCGGACGTTCTTTCCAGGAAGCACTTCATAAAGCAACTCAGTCTTTAGAAATTAAAAGAAATGGCTTAGGAGCTGACGGAAAAGGATATAAAGATTACGAGCAGATCATCGAAAAGCTTACTTATGCAAGCTGGGACAGAGTTTTCGTAATTTATGATGCAATCGCAATGGGAATTCCGTTGAGCAGAATTCATGAAATTACAAGAATCGATATGTGGTTCTTAAAACAATATGAAGAGCTTTATGTTTTAGAGAAAGAAATTTCAAACTATAAAGTTTCTGATCTTCCAAAAGAATTATTACTTGAAGCAAAACAAAAAGGTTTTGCTGACAGACAATTGGCTCACATGATGAATTGTCTGGAAAGTGAAGTGCATTCTTTACGTATGGAGAAAAACATCAACCGTGTATTTAAACTGGTTGATACTTGTGCGGCAGAGTTTAAAGCTAAGACACCATATTACTACTCTACTTTTGAGGCGGAAATTGAAAAAGCAAACGGCGAACGTTACGTAGATAACGAAAGTATTTTGACTGACAGGAAGAAAGTAATCGTTCTGGGTTCCGGACCAAACAGAATCGGGCAGGGAATTGAGTTTGACTACTCTTGTGTACACGGAGTTTTAGCAGCAAAAGAATGTGGTTACGAAACGATCATGATTAACTGTAATCCTGAAACGGTTTCTACAGATTTTGATACGGCTGACAAATTATACTTTGAACCAGTTTTCTGGGAACATATTTACGACATCATTCAGCATGAAAAGCCGGAAGGTGTAATCGTGCAGCTGGGTGGACAAACAGCTTTGAAATTGGCAGATAAATTATCTAAATACGGTGTGAAAATCATTGGAACTAGTTTTGATGCACTTGACTTAGCCGAAGACAGAGGAAGATTCTCAGATTTATTGACAGAATTACATATTCCTTTCCCAAGATTTGGAATCGCAGAAACGGCAGACGAAGCTTCGACTTTAGCTGACAGTTTGGACTTCCCGCTTTTAATTCGTCCTTCTTATGTATTAGGAGGTCAGGGAATGAAAATTGTAATCAATAAAAAAGAATTGGAAGAGCACGTTATCGATTTGTTGAAAACAATTCCAGGAAACAAATTACTTCTGGATCACTATTTAGCCGGAGCAATCGAAGCTGAAGCAGATGCTATTTGTGATGCTGATGGAAATGTTTACATCATAGGAATTATGGAACATATTGAACCTTGTGGTGTTCACTCTGGAGATAGTAACGCAACATTGCCTCCTTTTAACTTAGGAGAATTTGTAATGCAGCAAATTAAAGATCATACGCATAAAATTGCAAGAGCTTTAAAAACGGTTGGTTTAATCAATATTCAGTTTGCGATAAAAGATGATACAGTTTACATTATCGAAGCAAATCCAAGAGCTTCAAGAACGGTTCCGTTCATTGCAAAAGCTTACGGAGAACCTTACGTAAACTACGCTACAAAAGTAATGTTAGGTCATAATAAAGTAACTGACTTTGATTTCAACCCACAATTAAAAGGGTACGCAATCAAACAGCCGGTTTTCTCTTTCAGCAAGTTCCCGAATGTAAACAAAGCGTTAGGGCCAGAAATGAAATCGACAGGAGAAAGCATCTTGTTTATTGATGATTTAAAAGATGATCAATTCTACGAATTGTACTCTAGAAGAAAAATGTATTTGAGTAAATAATCTCAGATTCTGATATAAATAAAAAAGCTCCAATGTAGATTGGAGCTTTTTTGGTTTTGGTTAGTTTTTATTAGTTATTCACTTTGACTAAAGTTCATATTATCTCTGGTATTTTTTTGTACTGAAATTGCACCAAATAACGCTAGTAAAAATGCGAAAGCATAAAAACCTTTTTCACTTGGAAGAATAGTAGCATTCCATAATCCAACAACTAAAAGAACGATTGACAGCAAGGTTCCAAACCAACAGATTCCGTAATAAATATCGGTTACCGGAAGTTTTTCAAGCCGGTCTCTAACGCTTTTTTGTAAAGAAACAACAGCAAAAAGTCCGAACATTAAAACGGTGAAATAATATCCTTTTTCGTTCAACAGCATTTCGGCTCTGGCAAGTCCAACAATAAATCCAATTGTTCCGGCTGCAAGGGCAACCCATGATGCTGCGATAAAGGCATTAGATGTTTTTTGTATCATAATTAATTAGGTTAATTTAAATTTTGAGATGTAAGTTTTTGGTTGGTTTAAATCTCATTTTGTAAATGTAATTAAATTCGATTAAGATCAAAATAAAAATTACAAAGTAAAATCTTCTTAATATGTTGTATTGGTTTAATGTTCTTTGTATGCCGTTGAAAATAATGTATTAAGGATAAGTTTAAAATAAAAAAAGCTCCAATTATGGAGCTTTGATCATTTATAAAGTAAGTGTAAGAATTTGTTATTTAATTAACTGCTGCAATGGTTTTAATTGTTCCATATCAATTTTTGATTCTTTTAAAACAGACATAAGTGTCATGATATTATTCGGATTCATATTGTTTCCTAAAACACGAACAACTGCAAAGCCATTTTCTTTTCTGTTAGCAAAAACTATAAATTCTGTAATGTTTTCGTCTGTTCCAACATAGCTTATTGATGCACCGTCTTTACCAGAACCAAATTTCATTAATTCCTGATATTTCGGGTTTTTTAAAATTGCTGTAACTTTTTTACGTTCTGTTTCAAACTGAGCCTGATTTTTATCATTGGCTTTAAAGGCCAAGATATTCATTTTGTTGAATGAATTTACTGCATCTTTTTGTTCTGCAGATAGTTTCGTTTTTTCTAAATTTAAAATACTGGGCGAAACGTCAAGTGCGATGAAATCCTTATTGTCGGTATTCTCGACAAAATATTTTTGCAGTGAAGGTTCAGAATTACAACTTACAAAAGTTAGTACTGCTAAAATGGCTGTGGTGATAACATTAATTTTCATAATTATTTTTTGCTTTTAGAAGCTTTTTTTAAGTCAGAACCACCTGGCAACTGCATTTTATCTGTTAGCACTGAGATTTCGTTTAAATCAAAATTACCTGTAAGAGATAATAAAACAGTCTCGTCATTTTTAGCGCCGTCAACAAACATTAGCAATTCTTTAATTTGTGTGTCTGTAGCTCCTGATCTTACCATTATTTTGACATTTTTACCGCTGTCATTCACTCGCATTAATTCTTCTAAACCGGCAGTTTTGATGTATTTATCTGCAGAAGCTTTCATGTCGGCTTCAACTTTAGGGTTTTTTGTTGTAAACACTTTTAAGTAGTCTAATTTTTTAATCAGATTGATGTATTGCTGCGTTTCTTTATCAGAAGCATCAACTTTTACTTTACTCATTAAATCAAACATTTTTTTGTTTACAATTACTGCTGTTACATCGTCCTGACCGTCAAATTTGTCAAAAGCGCTTTGTGCATAAAAAGCTTGTGTAACGAATGCGAAAACTAGAGTTATGATGAAATTTTTCATTTGATTGGATTTTAATTACTGTTTAAAAATTTTGTTTTTTGATTGTTCATATTCTTTAATGTATTGTACACTTTCAATACCTACATTAACATTGTTTGACAATAAGGCCAAAGCTTTCTGCGTTGCTGCCAGTGCTTCTTCCGGATCGTCATAGGTTCCTAATTCTGACTGCGCTACAGCCGGGGCTGCACTTTTTTCGCTTGCAAAATAATAGGTTCCAATTCCAAGTAAAACAACCACCGAAGCTGCGATTGACAACCACGCTGCATTTCGTTTCTTTTTCCTAGGCTCTGAGAACGAAAGTTCCTGCGTCGATTTTTGTTGTTTTACCTGAGAGAAATAACCAAAAAATGGTTTGTACTGCTCCAAATGCTGCGCAACATCTGACGAAGAAAAATATTCTTTTAATTGGTTTTCTTCGGCAATAGTAGTTTCTCCCTGAAAGTATTTTTCTAATATATTTTCTATTTTATCTAATTCCATAACTGTGTGCATTTATCATTGATTCTCTTATCTTTTTTCTTGCTCTCGAAAGTGCTACCCGAATTGCGGTTTCATTCATATTTACGATTTTCGCAATTTCTTCAAATTCGTATTGTTCTACATCCCGCAGCTGAATTAATAATTGAAGTTGCTCCGGCAGCTGGCTTATAATTTTTTCAACCCATTCAAGACTATTTGAATCTTCCAGTTTTTTGTCTAATTGAGGCTCACGATCTGTAAAATTATTATGTACAATCTGCAGATTTCCGGCTCTTTTAGATTTTAACTGATCCAGGCAATAATTTTTTGTCATGGTCATTGCCAGTGCTTCTACATTATTATACTCGTCCAGATTCTCTTTTTTATTCCATAATTTTACCATTACCTCCTGAGTGGCGTCTTCGGCCTCTTCGGTACTGGTAAGCAATCGTTTTGCCAGACGAAAAACTTTGTCTTTAAAAGGATTTACTAATTCTATAAACACATTCTGGTTCATAAATTAAAAGGTTATTCGTTAGCTTATATAGTCAAGACGAGGCACAATTATTTTTGTTACAGGAATTTTGTAAATTTTTTTTAATTAAAAATAATAATTGTTAAAACTAAAGGTAGTATTTTTACGTTAATACTATACCACTTACACCGAAACCTAATTTTATGAAACCAATTTTAAAAAGTCTTATTGTGCTTTTTCTTCTTGCGTTTGCTTTGCAATCGTGCGAAGATGAAGATGATGTGGCGGCTCCCGCACAATTGCAGGTCAATGATTTTATATGGAAAGGCCTGAATGAACTTTATTTGTGGCAGGGTGATGTTCCTAATTTAGCAGATGATCGTTTTAGCACACAAGCAGCATTAAATTCTTATTTAGCAGGATATTCAAGACCTGAGGATTTGTTTCAGGATTTATTAAACAAGCCGGTAAGCAAATATCCGAGTAATCCAATCGATCGTTTTAGCTGGATAGTAAGCGATTATACTGTTTTAGAACAAGAATTAGGTGGTATTACAAAGAATAATGGAGTAGATTTCAGGCTTACACAAGTTTCCGAAGGGTCTAATGAATTAGTAGGCTTTGTTCGTTATATTATTCCTAATTCTGATGCTTCGACTAAAGAGATAAAAAGAGGCGATTTATTTACCAGCGTAAACGGGACAAAACTTACAGTTTCAAATTATCAGTCATTGTTAAGTTCTGACAGCTATACTTTACAGTTTGCGGATGTCAGTGGTTCTTCATTCGTTTTAAATGGAAAATCAGTTTCTTTAACTAAAACAATTTTAGAGGAGAATCCTATTTTGATAAGCAAAGTAATTCAGTCAGGAGGACATAAAATAGGATACTTAATGTATAATGGCTTTTATGCAGAGTATGATGGAAGATTGAATCAGGCTTTTGGAGATTTAAAAGCACAAGCTGCAACTGACCTGGTTTTGGATTTAAGATATAACGGAGGAGGATCTGTTCGCTCTTCTACTCGTTTGGCAAGTATGATTACCGGACAATTTGAAGGAAAGATATTTTCGAAAAGACAATACAATTTTAAGCAAATGGCAGGAATGAATGCCGATGATTTAGAAACTTTAAATGAGCGATTTGTAAAAGATATTGACGGCACGGCATTGAATGGCTTAAATTTATCTACAGTCTATATCTTAACAACTGCAAGTACTGCATCAGCAAGTGAATTAATCATAAACGGACTAAAACCGTATATTAATGTTGTTCAAATTGGACAAACAACTACTGGTAAAAATGTGGGTTCGTTAACGATTTATGATTCACCAACTTTTGTTTCAAAAAGAGGAATAAATCCAAATCATAAATATGCCATGCAGCCCTTAGTGTTTAAGATTACTAATGCTGCAGATTTTGGCGATTATACAGGTGGTTTGGTTCCTACCTATGTAAAGACGGATTCGTATAGAAATTATGGTGTTTTAGGAGATCCTTCGGAGCCATTATTGAACTTAGCCATCTCTAAAATTACCGGAGTTGCAGCTAAGAAAACACAGGATGACGGTGTAGATTTACCTTATGTAAGTGATTCTAAAAAAATAAACGGATTGCGAAACGAAATGTATTTAGACGGTGCTCCAAAAGAGTTTGTAAAAACGATATTAAAATAAAAAAATGGCTTTCAGAAATGAAAGCCATTTTTTTATACACTTCAAAAAAGAATTAGTTGTTAAAGTAAAAGCCGTTTGGAGATACTCCAACATTTAGAGTTTTGCTAAGCGTACCTGTTAAAGAGTAGATATATGCATATCCCGGATCTGTATAATTTACAGCATCACCAATATAAATATTATTGTTTTTTACTGCAAAGCCATAAAGAATCTTAACTTCTGATGCTTTAAATAAGGGAGTTGTTGGTAATGATGCAGCGCTTGTAGCAGCAGTATAGATATTATTTCCAACAGTATAATAAAATTTACTGTCATTAATATCTAAAAATCCTGGATGAGTTAAATCTGCGAAGTTTAATGTTGCTGTAACTGTATTAGTGCTTAAATCAACTTTTACTAATTTACCGGCAGTTTCTGGCGCAGCATATGACGGTCTTCCTGCACACAAAATATATAAAGCACCATTGTCTTTTACTAATGAAGTTGGAACATCTCCTACAGCAAAGTTTGCTGCCACAGTATTAGTAGCGGCATTTATTACCGTTAATGAGTTTCCTTGGCCGTAACCGCCTTTTTGGGCTATATAAAGTTTACCGTTATTTTCTACAATTTTTTCCGGACCTTCAATTACAGGAATTGAAGAAGTAACTGTATTTGAAGCAAGATCGATTACAGCAACATAATCATCTGCTGCATTATAAGGATCTCCCCAGTTCGTAACATATCCTTTTCCGTTTGCAAAGGCAATATATCGCGGATATTTTAAACCAGTTGTAATTGTAGCGATACTTTTAAATGTGTATCTGTTCACTACTTCAATTTTATTAGATGCGTTTACAACTACATAAGCATTGTCTCCTTGAAAACCAATATTTTGTGCAGTATCTCCAGTTACTTTTCCAGGATTAACCAATGAGAATATATTGTTTTCAAGAGTTAAATTATCTGATAAATAAGAAACAGACCCATTAGGAGTTTCAAATTTACCTTCATTTAAAATGAATAATCCGCCTTTGTAGTTTCCGCTGGCTTCTTCTTGGTTATTGTCATCATCATTGCTGCAGGAAGCAAAAAACGCCGAGCTTACAATGACTGCTAAAAATAGTCTATTAAATTTTTTCATGATTTTTAAAAATTAAGGTTTATGTATATAGTATAATTTCTTCCCGGCATTTGTCTGCTAATTACGGGCTGATAATTTTCATTCCACAGATTTAAAACTTGAAATCCAATTTTGTAACTGTTTTTTGTTCCAAAATCATAATCTGCTCCAAGATTTCCAACATTATAATCTTTTACTCTTGTTGCCGGATTATTAAAAGGAGTACTGTAAACTTCTCCATTATATAAATACTGAAAATAAGAGGATATTTTTTTCCAGTTATATGTCACGGATCCTGTTAATTTATGATAAGGAACATAAATTAGTTGTTTGTAAATCAATTCATTTTTAATTGATTGTTTGCTCTCTGAAACTGTATAGGCATAAGTGCCGTTTACTGTAAAATTATGTGCTCCAATTTTAGGTTTCCATTCTAAAAGAACTTCGGCTCCATAAGCTCTGACTTTATCTGTATTTTCAGGTGACCAAATATCTCCGCTTCCTTCTGTTGGAACCCAGCGAAGCAAGTCCTTGATAGAATTGTAATAAGCAGTTATAGATAGAGAAAAGTTTTTTCTAAAGAATTCATTGCCAATTTCAGCCTGATACGATGTTTCAGGTTTTAGATTAGGGTTTCCGCTTCCTTCCCAAAATAAATCATTGTAAGTTGGCATTCTGAAATTCTTTGAAGCATTAAGTTTTATACGGTAAAAGTCAGTAAATTGATATCTTGTACCAAATGAAAAAAGAAAAGGATTACCGTAATTATCTGTTATTTCCTGACGAATACTGGCATTGTAATCCCATTTTTCGGTAAGTAAATGATGCAGTAATAAACTGGCAGAACCCACTTCTCTTTTGACGTTATCAATACTCGAACCGTAGCCTTTATTTCTGCTGTAATCTACAATTGAATTTAATTTAATTTTATCATTTACATCAAAAGCCAAATCATATTTAATAATAGAAGTTTCGACTTTGCCATAAGTAAATGTTTTAGAATTAATATTAGGGAAATATTTATAAGATTCGCCAATATGCGCCACTCTTAGCTTTGAAGTAAAACGATTAAAAAGGCTTTCCCATTCTAATAAATTACGGGTATTAAAATCGTTGTACTTTGTTTTTAATGCGTTTGGAGAAGTTAGAGAAAAATGGCGTTCTGAATCATAAAACTGACTGTAAGCTTTTATAATATTATTAGCATTGAATTTATAACCAAAAGTCGTATTCATACTCGTGTTATAATATTCGCCATTTGTATTTCTTTCATCAGAATTGCCGGGATATTTAAAATCATTCTCAGAACTATTTCTTGAAATGCTGACCTGTAAACTATATTTCTCAGATGAAACTATAGTACGATAATTTGCGCTGTATGTGTCGTAACTTCCTGCACTAAAAAATACATGATTAGAAAATTCATTTTTAAAACGTAGATCGTTATTTAAATGAATGCTTCCGCCAATAGCACTACTTCCGTATAAAACACTTCCGCCTCCTGCTTTTACCGTTATTGAATTGAAATCTCTGGTTCCAATGGTGTTGAAATCGGCTTGACCTAAAAATTGCGAATTAATATTTATTCCGTTCCAAATTACAGCAGTCTGCGCACCGGTTGTTCCTCTAAAAGATGGTGCCGAAGTCATACCAAGACCATTTTCCTTAAAATAAATAACAGTGTTGAAATTTAAAAGAGAGGTTAAAGAAGGCTGGTTTGTATCAATAATAGAATCATTTAATACCTGGATGGACTGAGAACTGGAATATTTCTTAAGATTAGAGTCAGAAACTATAACTTCTTTTAATTTAATAGAATCGCTCTGCGCCAAAATGAATTGGCACAACATCAAAAGAAAAAAGGTAAAACGTATTCTTAAAGTCATAACTTCTCCACTCTTTTTCCCGAGAGCTCGATATTTGTTACAAAGGCAGGTCTCCTGGCTTGCGTCTTGTTGTTTACCTTCCCATTCGCTTGGGGGCGAGCAGTGGTTTTGCAGTTTACAACAAACATTCTTTTCAGAACTAAGCTTACAGTTGCGGGTACAGCTCAAGAATTTACTTGATTCCCTTTTAATGTGTTTGAAAAACACAACCTTAATTTGCTGCAAATATAGAGTTAAATATGCTGATAATTCAAATATCTTTTACTTTAAGAATTAAATATTCAAATAAAACAGATAATTATAGTTCTATTCTTATGACTTCTCCAAAATCTACTTTATTCTGAAATGCTTCTTTTAAAGGGAGTGAGGTCTGATGACATAAAAAACTTCTAATAATACCGGCATGCGCAACAATAATAACAGGATGTTTTGTCTCTGAAATTTGATCGGATAAAAAATCCTTAACTCTTTCATGCAGTTCTGTAAAAGATTCACCATTAGAAACTCTGATGTTTACAAAATCTTTCATCCAAGGATTTAATTGTTCGGGCGGAATATCATTCCATTTTTTCAATTCCCAGTCGCCAAAATTCATTTCTTTTAAACGATCGTCTTCCTGATATGAAATGGTTTTTATATTTTTTTGGATATGTTTTGCCAAAATTGAACAACGCTTCAGCGGACTTGAAAAAATTACCGCTTCAGATGGCAATTCTGAGATAATTCTATCGAAGATTGCAGCAAAAGGCTCCGCAATATTTACATCAGATTGTCCGTAGCAAATACCTTTTTCGCAGCTTGTTTCGGTATGGCGGACTAGATAAATTTCCATATAAAAAGAATACTTAAATAATAAATGACTTCACAAACCTGCTGTGTGGCACCAAGACAATCTCCTGTATAACCGTCAATCCATTTTTGGAAATATCTAGCCAGAAAGTAACGCATGATAAAAACAGGAACTAAAACAAAAAGAATTTTATAGTTGAAATAGGAGAGACCAAAAATTGGAATTAATCCGAAGAAGAAAGAACCGAAAATTTCTCTCCAGCCATAATTTTTAGCAATAGGTTTGCTTTTGCTCGAAGCGTCATCTCTAGAATATTCATGCGTAAAAATAATACTGATTGCAGCCAAACGGCTTAAAGAATGCGCAGAAATAAATAATAGAAAAACGAGAAAAATGTTATTATTGAAAAGAGAAATGGATTCTGAAAGTAATTTAAATTTTGCCAGAAAAAGCAAAACAAGTCCAATCGCTCCATAAGCGCCAATGGCACTATCTTTCATAATCATCAGGATTTTTTCTTTAGTCCAGCCTCCGCCAAATCCGTCGCAGACATCTGCAAAACCATCTTCATGGAAAGCTCCGGTTGTTAAAACAGAAGTTATAAGGGCCAAGATAACCGCTGTTTCTATCGAAAGAAAAAGTGAAAAAAGATAAAAAGCCAGAAATGAAATGGTCCCGACAATCCAGCCAATAAAAGGAAAATATCGTGTGGCTTTATTTAGATAATCCGGATTGTGATCAATATTTTTTGGACATGGAATTCTAGTGTAGAACATTAAACAGGTAAAGAAGATATGTAATTCTTTTTTCATTTTAAGATAAAAATTTAATTGATTTTCTGTCATTTCGACGAAGAAGAAATCGCACTTGCAGATCGATAAAGTTTAGCGATTATCTATGTGAAGTTTCGTGTGCGATTTCTTCTTCGTCGAAGTGATAAATATGGTTTATTTGCGACTAACCCCAGCACTTTCAAAGCTTGCCATTTCATTTAAAAAAGCCTCAGCCGATTTTAAAATAGGGAAAGCAATAGCACAGCCCGTTCCTTCGCCCAAGCGCAAATCTAAATTTAAAACAGGTTTTGCGTCAAGATATTCCAGTAATTTTAAATGGGCTTTTTCGGCAGAGCAATGACAAAAAACGGCATTTTTCATAATATTCGGATTTATTTTTGAAGCAATTAAAAAAGCTGTAGAGCAAATAAACCCATCAATGAGAATCAGCATTTTATTTTCAAAAGCACTCAGCATTCCACCAGCCATCTGCATAATTTCAAAACCTCCAAAATAGGCGAGTTGCTCCATCAATTCGGCTTGACCGGAATAATTTTCCAAAGCTTTTTCTAGAATTTTTTGTTTGTTAAGGAGTTTTTGATCGTTAATTCCGGTTCCTTTTCCAACGCATTCTTCGATGGGAAAACCAGTTAAAATACTCATTAAAACAGAAGCGGTTGAAGTATTTCCAATTCCCATTTCGCCAAAACCGATGCAGTTGGAACCTTTTTCAGCAATATTTTCAACAATCGATTTACCTTTTTCAAAACACAATTGCAGTTCTGTTTCGCTCATTGCAGGAACGTGCAGAAACGATTGAGTTCCTTTTGCTATTTTGGCGTCAATTAATTTTGTGTTGGTTGGGAAATCATAATTTACACCCGAGTCTACAATCGATAAATCAATATTATTTTGTTTACAGAAAATATTAATAGCGGCGCCGCCTTCAAGAAAATTATTGACCATTTGGCGCGTGACATCCTGAGGATAATCGCTCACGCCATGATTTGCAATTCCGTGATCTGCGGCAAAAACAACAATATTCGGATTTATGATTTTCGGATCCAAAGTTTCAAAAATGGATGCGATTTGAAAAGCCAGTGTTTCTAATGTTCCCAAAGAACCAACAGGCTTTGTTTTAGAATCTATTTTTTCTTGCAGAAGGCTTGCGAAATCAGTTTTTTTGTCGATTTTACTTTCTGTCTTTAGATCAAAGCCAGAAATATTTATTTGATGAATTTCGTTAATTTCTTTGGAGTCTGCCGTTTCCGATTTTTGTTTCCAATGCAATTGCTGTAACATGGGCTGATTGCCATAATTTGTGGCAGGTTTACCAATACAGAAATATCCAAGGGGTTCAATATTTTCGGGTAAATCGAGAATTTTTTTAAACTGAAAATAATTTAAAATCGAAACCCAGCCCATTCCGTAACCTTGTTCAGTAAGCGAAAGCCAGATATTCTGCGCAGCACAAACAGAACTGAACTTTACGGCTTCATTACTGCCGATGGTTCCAATAGTAAATTGATTTAAAACCGAACGATCATAAGCAATTATAAGTCCGATTGGAGCTTCTTCAATCGCTTCCAGTTTTAGCGATTTGTAAAGTTCTTTCTGTTCTGGATTATCTGTAAGTGCCTCAGCTTTTTTATTGTAATCTAAAAAAAGATTTTTAATGGCACTTTTAACTTCATCCGATTTAATGATGTAATATCGCGTAGCATCAGTTAGTCCTACAGACGGCGCCCAATGTCCGGCTTGTAAAGCCTTTTGAATTACTTCATCCGGAACCTCATCGGTAGTAAAATGTCGGGTATCACGACGTGATTTTAATATATCGTCTAAACTGCTCATAAAAACCAAAATTTAAATTCCTAATTCCAATTTTTACAATTGAAATATTCTAGTAAAGATAAAGTATAGCGTTGGAATTTGGAATTTAAATTTTGGAATTTCCTTTTAAGGAGTAGAATTTCATCCTTTTATTTTAACCGGAATTCCAGAAACCATCAAAACAACTTCATCAGCTTTTGAGGCTATAAATTGATTCATCCAGCCTTGCAGTTCCGTAAACTTTCTGCCAATTTCTGTTGCGGCATGAACACCCATTCCGATTTCGTTAGTAACGATAATTAAGGTTGTGTTTTCCTGACTGGCTATGGCAAGAAATTCTTTTTTTGCTTCTTCCAGACTTAAATTCACATCGTTTTTATGATCTACAAAAAAGTTCGTGAGCCAAAGCGTGACGCAATCAATCAGTGCTGTTTTTCCTGTAAAGTTAATTTCGCTTAGATATTTTTCTTTTTCAATATTTGTCCAGCGTTCGTCACGTTCGTTTTGATGACGGTCAATACGGTTCTGGAAATCCGAATCCCATTTTCTGGCTGTTGCGACATAAATGGGTGAATTAGAAAGCTGCAATGCTAGATTTTGAGCATACGTGCTTTTTCCTGAGCGTTCGCCTCCTGTTATTAGATAAATCATTTATAATAGTTGGTTGTTGATTATTAATTTTGGATATTTTTTTGCTTTCCAAATGGTTTTTGGAACTTTTGCGAATACTTGTTATTAGTTTTGAAATTGCATTAGTAACTAATAATTAATTTAATAAGGGCAATGACGGCAGCCGTTTCCACAGCAAGTTCCTCTTTTTAGATGATACCATGTTTTAAAGACCATATTGCCGTTTTCGACATAATAGTCAATTCCTTCAATTAATTTATCTGTTTTGGGTAAAGATACGGCTTTGTTTTTTAGGGCATTTTTTGGAGTAATAGTTTCGATGTAAGCATCGATTTTATCTTCGCAGGCTTCTTTAAAGCAGGTTGGACAAAGACAGTCGCCTCCTTCTGAAAGATTGAAAATTGGTGGATAGTCGTTGCACCAGCATTTGTTTTCAACCGAGATATCTCCACAGCTGAATTCAGTCTCACAGCTCGAGCAAACTTTTGTTTTTGTGGTATTCATAAATGTAAAGATACAGTTTGTTGTTTTGTAAGAATAAAGGTAAATAAAAAATTTAGAAAATGCTTTACCTTTGTTCCTATCGAAAACGCAAAATATGAAACATTTATTCCCTAAACTGATTTTTATTTTTTCTTTTTTTGTTCTGGCAGGATGTAAGAAGAATGAAACAATCGAAACGGTAAAAACTGAAACAGCAAAAAACAGCATCGAGTATGCATCTGGGCTTTCTATCGTTAAATATGAGGATTATTCCGTTGTAACGGTTTCAAATCCGTGGCCAAATTCGAATAAAGATTTTAAATATATTTTGAAAGAAAAAGAGGCTAAAGTTCCTGATAGTCTTCAAACCTATACTACGATTCAGGTTCCATTAGAATCTGTTGTTGTAACCTCTACAACCAATATTCCTTTTTTAGAAATGCTTGAAGTAGAGAATAAACTAATTGGTTTTCCGCATACAGATTATATTTCATCAGAAAAAACCAGAGCCTTAATTGATAAAGGTTCTGTTAAAAACGTTGGGCAAAATGAAAAATTAAATATCGAGCAATTAATAGAATTATCACCAAATTTGATTGTAACTTTTGGAGTTGATAATAACAATCCGATGCTGGATAATTTGAAAAAAAGCGGTTTAAATGTTTTAATTCAGGGTGACTGGATGGAGCAGTCTCCACTAGGAAAAGCCGAATGGATTAAACTTTATGGGGCTTTATTTGGCAAAGAAGAAAAAGCAAAAGAATTATTTGATAAAATTGTGCAGAGTTACGATCAGGCTAAAAAACTGGCTGCAGAAAAAACAATAAGTTCAACAGTGTTATACGGATCTATGTACGAAGATGTTTGGTATGTTGCCAAAGGAAACAGTTGGGTTGCCGAATTCATGAAAGATGCGCACGCTAATTATTTGTGGGCAGATTTAAAAGGAACAGGAAGCGAAGGTTTGTCTTTTGAAAAGGTTTTGGATAAAGCTAAAACAGCAAATGTATGGATTGCTTCAGGCTCATTTAAAAGTTTGGATGAATTGCAAAAGGCAAATCCGCATTATAACGAATTTGATGCTTTTAAAAATAAAACAGTATATAGTTTTGAAGGAAAACTGGGCGCTACGGGCGGAACTGTTTATTATGAATTGGCACCAAGCCGTCCGGATTTAGTTTTAAAGGATTATATCAAAATTTTTCATCCTGATTTACTGCCAAGCTACGAATTTACTTTTGCATCAAAACTGAATTAAATTGGCGGATAAAAAACGAAATACCATTTTATTTGCTATTCTGACTTTGGGCCTATTGCTGATGTTTTTTGCAAGCATTAGTTTGGGATCGGTCATGATTCCGCTGAAAGATGTTTTTACAAGTTTAACAGGCGGACATGCAGCAAAATCAACCTGGGAGTATATTATTATTAATTACCGTCTGCCAAAAGCAATTACGGCAGTTTTGGTAGGAACCGGACTTTCGATCAGCGGACTCTTAATGCAGACTTTATTTCGAAATCCGCTTGCCGGACCCTATGTTTTAGGATTGAGTTCCGGAGCAAGTCTGGGTGTTGCTTTTGTGATTTTGGGCGCTGGATTTCTGCCTTCTTTTTTAAGTGTAATTGCTTTATCCTCATACGGAATTGTAATTGCCTCAACATTTGGCAGTACCTTAGTTTTGCTTTTGGTTTTGGTAGTTTCGCAAAGATTACGGGATACAATGGCAATTTTAATTGTTGGTTTAATGTTTGGAAGTTTTACAACCGCAATAGTAAGTGTTTTGACTTATTTCAGTACAGCCGAACAATTGCAGAAATTCACCTTTTGGTCAATGGGGAGTTTAGGAAACCTTTCGTGGTCAACCATCGGAATTTTGACTTTCTGTGTTGGAATTGGATTGCTTTTAAGTGCTAAAAGTATCAAACCTTTAAATGCGTTGCTTTTAGGTGAAAATTATGCAAAAAGCATGGGTTTAAATTTTAAAAGAGCAAGACTGATTATCATATTTGCAACGAGTATATTATCAGGAGCGATTACAGCATTTGCAGGGCCCATTGCATTTATTGGTTTAGCAGTACCGCATATCGCAAAACTAACATTTCAAACGAGTAACCACACCATATTATTTTGGAGTACTTTATTTTTCGGTTCAATTATTATGTTGTTCTGTGATATTGTCTCACAAATGCCGGGATTTGATGTTACGCTTCCAATAAATGCTATTACATCTATTATTGGTGCGCCGGTTGTAATCTGGCTTTTAGTGAGGAAAAGAAATTTTCAATGATTTTTTGTTACAGATTAATGGATTAAAAAAACCAGAAAATCTGAATAATCATTTAATCTGTGGGCAAAAAAACTTAGCAGCTCAGTATCTTAGAACCTTAGCAACTTTCAAAAAAAACAATCTCAATGAAAAGAAGTATCCTAAATACAGCAAATTTAAATATTGGATATAAATCCAAGAATGCAGTTGTGACGATTGCGCAAAATTTGAATTTAAATTTGAAGTCAGGAAAACTCATTTCTTTGATTGGAGCAAACGGAGTTGGTAAATCGACGTTGCTGCGAACCATCACCGGA
This sequence comes from Flavobacterium johnsoniae, assembly GCF_001879205.1. Lineage (GTDB taxonomy): Bacteria > Bacteroidota > Bacteroidia > Flavobacteriales > Flavobacteriaceae > Flavobacterium > Flavobacterium johnsoniae_A. Next base: position 377,769 of record NZ_MLFK01000001.1, on the reverse strand, counting down.
ATTCAGCATCCGTTATCAGGAAATGTTTATTTAAATGATAAAAATATCTCTGCTTACAAACCTTTAGAATTAGCACAGAATTTAAGTTTGGTTTTAACCGAAAAATTACCGCCAAGTAATCTTTCCGTTTTCGAATTGGTTGCGTTAGGCCGTCAGCCCTATACAAATTGGGTGGGAACTTTAACTCAAACCGATATCGAAAAAGTTCAGGAAGCGATGCAATTGACACAAATCGAACATCTTTCTCATAAAAAACATTATGAAATAAGTGACGGACAATTACAAAAGGTTTTAATTGCCAGAGCTTTGGCACAAGACACACCGCTGATTATTCTGGACGAACCCACTACTCATTTGGATTTACTGCACAAAGTTTCTTTATTTAAATTATTAAAGAAACTAACTCAGGAAACTCAAAAGTGTATTTTATTTTCGACCCATGATATTGATCTGGCAATTCAGTTAAGTGATGAAATGATTGTGATGACACCTGAAAATGTGGTTCAGGACGAACCTTGTCATTTAATTTCAAACGGAAGTTTCGCAGCTTTGTTTAAAGACGAACATATTGTTTTTGATGCCGAAAAAGGAAAATTTATCGTGACTTAATTATTGTTTTCAAAGCGAACTCTGTAAACATGAAGCAAGTGTTCCAGTTCTTCAAATTTTATGTCTAATTCATCAATCTCGACCATCACGTTGTTAAAAGATAGAAAATTAGCAGAATCCCGGCCGCTGGATTGGTTAAACACATTGTCATCATGGATGTTTTTCCAGGAAACCAGCTTTTCATCTCTTAATTTAATTCCTTTGTCATTAATTACAATTTGCGGGTTATTGTTTTTAAGTTTCGTAAATTGATCGTAAGCCAGATATAATCCAATTAATATTAGTATTAAAGACCAGTATTCTGCTTCCAAAACTAGGTAAATTCCAATTAAAATTATTCCAACACTTACCGCTAGTGCAAAATAAATACTAGTTTTTGAATAATAAATTAAGGTCTCTTTAGGTACGTTTATATCGTCTTTATAAACATCTTTTTCAAGAAATTTTTTCTGTAATAACTGCAGTTTTGCCTCCTGCTCTGAATTTTTAAATTCTGTTTTTTCAAACCAGCTGTCGCTTTTCCAAATTAGTTTCTGGTTTATTGCTTTTCGTTTTAATTCGTTAACATTTCGCACATTTTCATAAGCCCAGACTTTCCATTTATTAACAAAATAACTCCACGTTATCCAGCCTAATAAAGTACCAAGAATAAAAGTGATAGGAATTGTCCATCCGGGAACTAAATCATATACACTAAGAGTAATGCCTAAAGTGATAATTACCACCATAACTGCCATAGGCAAATAAACAAGTGTAATTTTTCCTTTGCTGATCGCTTCATTAACTGTTACCGTTTTTTTCATACTATTTGAAAAAGTAAAATTGATAAGATTTAATCTGCTCCTGCAAGATTTTTACAAACCCTGTGGGATATCGGGATTATTTCTTTAATCCAATCTGTCTTTTAGCTTCACCAACCACAAAAGCAACCGAGTTTGCGATATTAAAAGATCGAATTAGCGGAGACATCGGGATTGTTAAATGATTTTCGAATCTAGCCATAAATTCTTTGCTTAAACCAACGCTTTCTTTCCCAAATACTAACCAGTCACCATCCTGAAATTCAATTTCGAAATAGGATTTTTCGGCATGGGAACTCATGAGGAAAACACGGGAATGATCCGGAATTTGTTTAACCCATTCGTCTACATTTTGATATTCGGTTACATCGAGATGCACCCAATAATCCAGACCCGAACGTTTTAGGTTTTTATCATTAATTACAAATCCGAAGGGATGAATTAAATGCAGCCGGCTTTCAGTTCCAACGCACAATCTTCCAATATTTCCGGTATTATTTGGTATTTCAGGCTCTACGAGAACTACGTTTAGCATTATTGTTTATTTGTTAATTTATTTAATCGTTTATTTGAAAACCGCTTACTTCTAAAACATCTCCGGCTTTTAGGTTTTGCAAATATACATTTCCTATTCTAACGCGAACTAACCTTAAAGTTGGAAAACCAACCGCAGCAGTCATTTTTCGAACCTGACGAAACTTTCCTTCATTTACCGTAATAGAAGCCCACGAAGTAGGGCCATGACGTTCGTCTCTGATTTTTTTAGCTCTCGGACCAAAATCGGGAATTTCGGTGACAATAAAAGCAGAGCAGGGTTTTGTTTTGTATTTGCCTCCTTCAAAACCTATCTCAACGCCTTTTTGCAATTGCTCGATTGCTTCGGGCGTAATAATGCCGTCTACCTGAACGTAATATTCTTTGTCTACTTTTTTGCTTCTAATCTGCTCGCTTACTTTTCCGTCAGTTGTCAGCAAAAGCAAACCTTCAGAATCTTCGTCTAATCTTCCAATTGCCATAGTGCCTTGTGGGAAATCATGCAATTCGCCCAAAAGTTTTTTCTTTCTTTTTAATTCATAAATAAATTGGCTCAAATAGCCGTAAGGTTTAAAAAGAATGAAGTGCCTGTGCATGTTTTAATTTTTTTGCAAAGATAAGGTTGTTCTGCAAGTATTAAAGCATATCTGCTGTGTGTTTATCGTTTTTCGATTTCATCTTTTTCAGCCATTCATAAACAAACCAAATTACGGTAATGGAAAATACGATTAATAAAGGAGCATAATAGTTTTTGAAAAAATCATGGAAATAACTTCCAATAAAAATATATATAGAGGCCATGCATAATTTTATCAAAATAAATTCGGCATTAGACCAGCTTGTTTTGGTTTTTAAAAATTTCATGTGTTTTTTCAATTTAATTATTTGATAAATAGTGTGTTGTGGTTTTGTACTTAAAGTTATGAAAATGATTTATAAACCAAAAGCTATGTTAAACCATTTCGTTTTAAAATTTAGAATTCGTAATATTAAGATAGAAACTCAAAATAATAAAGATATGGAAACGAATAATTTAGGCTCTAAAAAGATAAATGGAGTGCAAAAAAATATAGATGAATCTAAAGGAAAAAATATTTCGCACGATGGAAAAGCAGATGATGCTAATTTGAAAAAAGAAGTAGTAACAGATGCTGATGGAAAAAAAGAAGTGGTTGAAAGAGCGAGAAATGAAAACGAAGATATTAAAGTTGTCAAAGGAGATGTGAACCCAAATAATGCAAATGCAAACCGTGGTGTTTCCTCCGAAGAAGAAGCAAAAAAAACGGTGGAGAATAAAGACAGAAATTCGGATATTACACCAAACCGCTATCCAAATTCACATCCGGATAATCATGAAGACCGAGGTAACATGAAATTAGACGAAGATGAACAATAAGAAAAAAGGAATGGATTTATGTGATTTTAATGTGAAATAACATTTGATTATGAGAAAGTCTTAATCTTATTGTAAACCCTGATTTTGCTATGGCTGTCAGTAGATATCTTCGTAAATTTAGAGTACAAATTTTAAATACATAAAAAATGGCACTTTTAGAAAACAAAGTAGCTTTTGTATCTGGCGGTGGTTCAGGAATTGGACGCGCTGTTGCAGAAGCCTACGCTCGAGAAGGAGCAAAAGTTGTAATTTCAGATATTAATGTAGAACACGGTGAAGAAACCGTAAAAGTGATAAAGGATAGCGGTGGAGAAGCTTTTTTTGTAAAGGGCGACTCGTCTAGTGCAATTGACAATAAACGTATGGTTGAGGTAACGGTTTCAAAATACGGCCGACTTGATATTGCCTGTAACAATGCAGGAATGGGAGGTCCTGCGAAACCAACCGGAGAATATGAACCAGAAGCCTGGGATCGTGTTATTGCACTGAATTTGAGCGGTGTATTTTATGCTTGCCGCTACCAATTAGAGCAAATGGAAAAAAATGGCGGAGGAAATATCGTTAATATTGCTTCTATTCACGGGCAGGTTGCAGCCCCGTTAAGTCCGGCTTATACAGCTTCTAAACACGGAGTGGTAGGTTTAACAAAAAATATTGCGGCAGAATATGCTCAGAAAAATATTCGTTGTAATGCTGTTGGTCCGGGATATATCGAAACGGCTTTACTAAAAGATAATCTGAATAATGATGCGATGAATGCCGTTGCAGCAAAAGCGCCAATGAATCGTTTGGGAACTGCCGAAGAAATTGCAGAACTTGTCACTTTTTTAAGTTCGGAGAAATCTTCTTTCACAACCGGAAGTTATATTATTGCCGATGGAGGTTATACCGCAGTTTAATAATAAAAATTGAATTATTATAGAGAGCTGTCTGTTTTTCAGACAGCTTTTTTTTGTTTTTTAATATTAAAAAGTAAAGTTGGATAAAAGTTTTTTCTTGTTAATTTTGAATAATTGAAAAAAGAATATAAATGTTATAAAAATCATTAAAAGCCCAATATATCTGATAAAAATAACAATTAAGATTCAATTATGTGATTTTTTCTCATATATACTTACAGAATACCTTACAATAATTTTATGTTTTTACAATATTCTCTTAACTTTAAACGAGATAAATTTGAATTCTAAAAACTCTATTATAAAAACGTATGAAAAACAATTACTCTTTTCGTCATTTAATGACATTATTAGGTTTTTTATGTTGCTTGGTGCTAAATGCGCAGACGATGCCAGTGCCGCAACCTTTGCCTTATACGCAAAATTTTAATGCATTAGCAGCAAATTCAACCACTTATCCAGATGGTTTTCAGGGATGGTTAGTAAGCGCAAGTCAAAATACATCATCGTATAGTACAGCCTTATCAGGTGATAGAGGCTTACTTGCCAGCAGTACTGCAAATACCAGTAGTGGAAACATCCATAATTATAATGGTAAAATAGGTTTCTTAAATACTACTAGTGCAGATTTTTCAATTGGTTTTGCATTTTCAACGGTTAATATTACAGGTGTTAGGGTTCAATATGATGCTATGATAATACGTAATCCTTTTGATGGAGCAGGCAATAATCGTCTTCAGGAAATGGGTTTACAATATCGTGTTGGAACTACAGGGGCTTTTATAAATTTACCTTCAACAGAATATTTAAACAATAGTACTACTCCTCAAACCACAGCAGTTACAAATCCATTAAATAATAGTACTACGAGAATAAGTGTTACATTACCGTCTGATTGCGATAATCAACAGGTAGTTCAGATAAGATGGATCGCAAGATTAGCTTCAGGTACTGCAGGCTCTCGCCAATCTTTCGCAATTGACAATATTGATATTAGAAAGGATATAGAAGGCCCAGCTAATATCGCCGGCTATCCAAAAACGTCTAATATCTTAGGAGAAAGTTTTGATTTTATTAATAAAATAGATGAAATTGGAAAAACATATTACGTACTGCTGCCAGGTGGAAGTGCAGAGCCAACTATTGTGCAAATAAAAGCAGGTCAGGATTCAAATGGAACTGCAGCATTACAATCAGGAGTTTTTGATGTAACAAGTCCAGCTAAGGAATATGTAAAAAGTTTTACCGGATTAACCTTAAGCACGGCATATTCTATTTTTTCAACCTCAGAAGACATAATTGGAAATACTCAGACAGTAAATAAAATAGATGTTACAACACTAAATGTTATTCCTCCTGCTATATCTACATCAGTTGGTGTATTAAATTTAGGCGGTACCGAACCTAATTTTGATCCTTTAGTTAAAAGTTATCAGATAGGAGCTTCTAATCTTACTGCAAATGTAGTGGTTACTGCTTCTGGAAATTTTACTATTTCTAAAGACAATATAACATTTTCATCATCGTTAACATTTGTCCCTGCTGATTTTAATTCTAATGCGACGCCATCAGTTTACGTAAAGTTTACACCAACAGCAATTGGAAGTTTTACAGGTTCCATAACTCATGAAACAACAGGAGGTACAACCAAGACAGTTACTTTAACCGCTTTTGGAGTAAATCCTTTTGTACAAAATTTTGATGATGTAAACATTTTCTCAAACAGCCAATGGCTGCAATACAATGAGGCTGGGGCTATAAACAAATGGTCGCATACCACTCAGTCACGAAATGTTAATTCTGGAACTGGAGCAGTTTTAATAAACGGATTCTCAGATAACGGCCCAAGTAAAGACTGGTTGATTTCTCCGCGATTACGTTTAGATAGTTTTAGCCAAATTCCATTATTATCTTTTTACTCTCGTCAATTTTATGATGGACCATCTTTAAAATTATTAGTTTCTACAAATTATGACGGAGTAAGTGACCCAAATACCGCAACATGGACAGCATTAGACGGGAAATTTCCGGGCAATACCGGAAATTATACAAAGTCTCAGTATATAAATTTAACTGCTTATAAAACAGATCACACTTATTTAGCTTGGGTTTACGAAACAGTTTCAGGTGGAAATGGGAACGCTGCAGAATGGTCTTTTGATGATTTTGCCATTACAAATGAATCACAATATGTGGATGCAAATCCAATTTTAGATTTTGCAGATATAAGTCCAAATTCGGTTTCTGCCAGTCAGTCATTTATTTTTACAGCCGTAGGATATGGCGATATAACTATTACTGCTCCGTCATCGTATGAATTATCAACAGATAATGTTTCATTTGCATCAAGTATTATCGTTTCTTCTGCAGATGCAGGAACAGGAAAAACACTTTATGCTAGATTTGCGCCAACAACAAAAGAACCAACAATTTCTGGTGCATTAACGATAACTGGAACAGAACTCAACAAAAAAATCGGCTCTTTTACAGGATCTTCTATTCTAAAAGTAGATACTTTTGATGTTGTAACTTACAATTTGGAATTTTTTGGGACAGATGTTAGAGATAAAAGCAATGTTGAATTTGGACCTACAAATGATGCGTTACAAATAGAAAACGTTGCTAAAGTAATGAATAAATTAAATGCTGACGTTTATGTAGTTCAGGAAGTATCTGATGATCCGTCAATTGATATTTTAATTTCTAAAATAAATATCAACGGTAAAACATTCGATAAAACAATTTCGACTTCCTGGTCATATTCGTTTCAAGACCCGGATCCTAATTTTCCACCTCAAAAATTAGTAGTGCTATATAACACAAAAACAACGACTGTAAAAAATACAAAAGTGTTGTTTAAAGATTTATACGATCAGGTTCGCCTTGGAACTGTAGTTTTGCCAAATTATCCGGGTACAGAAACACCTGAGAAAAATGATGACAGCTTTTTCTCATCAGGACGTCTGCCATATTTGGTTCAGATAGAAACTAATATTGGTGGTATCAAAAAAGAAATCAACCTGATCGATCTTCATGCACGCGCAAACAGTGGTACCGATATAATGAAATACAATCAGCGTAAATATGATATTGACTATCTAAAAACGGCTTTAGATACAGATTATCCAGATTCGAACCTTATTCTCTTAGGAGATTTTAATGATGATGTAAAATCATGGGTTGGAAATGTAAATACACCATCATCTTACCAGAAATTCGTCGAAGATAATACAGGATACAATGCTTTAACATTAGGAATCAGCCAGGCTGGAGCTTACAGTTTTTTAAGTTCAGGAGGTTTCTTAGATCATATCATAATTTCGAATGAACTGAATGATGAATATATCGACAAATCAATTGCAGTTTACGATCCTCGCATCGATATTTTAAATTACACTACCACAACTTCAGATCACGGACCTGTAATTGCCCGTTTTGAATTGAAAGAAGATGTACTATCGACACCGGACTTTGAAACTAAAAACGGATTTTTCGTAAAAGCCTATCCAAACCCTGCATCTGATGTTTTAAATCTTACAATAAAAACAAACGAAAGTAAAAATCTTAAATTAAGACTTTACGATTTAAACGGTCGTGCATTAGGAAATCCAATTGAGATTAAAAGCAGTCAGGAAGTAAGCGAGACTGTAATGTCAGTTCGAAGTTTAAATCCGGGACTTTATTTTTACACTTTATCAGAAAATAATAAAGTAGTTTATAAAGATAAAATCCTTAAAAAATAAATTTTAGAGTTTAATAAAGAAAGGCAGTTCAACTTGAACTGCCTTTTGTTTTTATTGCGGTTTGCCAAGTAACAACTTAGCTCGATTAAGATCTGTTTGATTAGAAATAGAAAGAAAATAATCTAATTGCCATTGTTGTGTTTTTTGCGCTTGTTTGCTCGTTGTTTCGTCCCAGGGAGGATAAACCCTCGTGGCTCTTATTCCTTCTTTAGCTGCTGTAGTAAAAATTCCTTTTTTAAGTAAAACATCTTTTGAGAAAATAAACTGACCTGCTAAATTCTCTTTTTGAACACTCACAATTACAAAATCAATTTCATCATTATAATCAAATGGTTCAATTATTCCTGATTGATTTCGTTTCCATAACGTTACAAACTGTCCTGTTTTTGTTGGCGTAATCTTTGCCGATCTAAATTTAACCCGGCTTTTATTGATGCTAAAATCAAAAGCATCATATTCCTGACTTTCTTTTTCAGGATGAGGTTCAGAACATTCAAAACCGCAAAGGTCATAAACCAGTTCTTTGGCAGTAAGTAAATTTTTTGGCAGTGATTTCGAATCTTTCCAATTCTTTTTTAAAGTCATTTATAAGTGTTTTTCTTCAAAATTACAATAAAAATAACGTTAGAAATTCACATTTAATCCAAAATTCAATCCCCATTGAAACTGATTGAAAGACTGGCTGTTTAACGGATTTACATAATAATTTACAGCTGGCTCTACAAAAACGTTTGTTTTTTTATAAACACGGTATTGAATCGTACTGCTCAAAGTAGAACCATATACATAATCTTTTGCATTTACATTTTCACCAATAGAATTACCATCTAAAGCAACATTATTCGAAATTAATTTACCAACAAATGCGCCGGTATTTAAATTGATGTTAGTTTTATTTCGGCTGAAAATCGAATATGAAACTTCTAAAGGCATTTCCAGGTATCTTAAATTTTGATCCAGATTACCGCTTTGAACGTTATCACTTTTCAAAGATTCTTTTGCATTATTTGAAACCAGGACATAATCAGCATCACTGGCAATTTGAGGCATGCTGGCACTTTGGGCAAAATAATCAACCGGGGTAAATAACGCACTGCTTTTTACATTAAAATAAGAAACGTTGGCAACACTTTGACCGAGTTCATTGATCTTAAATCCAGACGCAACCGCCCATTTTTTGTTGATTTTATATTGGGTCTTTACACCATAAGAATTACTTTGTTTAGAATCGTTTACATTACCCAGCGTTTTATTGTTTCTATAGTTTTCAGAATTGGCAACTCCGGCAAAAAGCTGTAAAGCCCATTTTTCGTTTTTAGAAAGAAGTTTATCTTCTTTTTTCTTTTTGTCTTCAGCTGGAGTTGTAATCCCTTTTTCCAGATTTTGAAGTTCTGCCAGCTGTGCAGAATCCTTTTTGCTCAATACATTCACATTAGTAAAAGACGAATTGTTTTTCACATTCTCTTTTTGAACATTTGCAATACTTTTTTCTGTGGTTGTTTTTGTGATGTATTGCTTTTCTTTATTGGAGTTTACAGTATTTTGATTTCCATTTAAAGCAGGATTTAAAGCTGTAAATGCAATATTGTTGTTGTTTTTTGAAGATGAAACATTTTCAAAAATTGAATTGGAAAGCTGATTTTTCGAGGCGTTGTTAAAATTATTTTGTTTTCCGCCATTAAATGTTTTCTCTGCAAGAGCTTTGTCTGCTTTTTTTCTTTCAACGTCTGCTAATTGACTTTTTGAAGCCGTCGTAAAGCTGTTGGTTTTATTCGGTGTAAATGATTTTTCAACTGACGGATTTAATTTTCCGTTTTTATTGCCGAAAAGAGAAGCTTTAGAAGCTGAATTAAATGCATTGTTTTCTTTGTCCTGATTAAACGATTTTTGGGCTACAGCCTGATTCAAGCCTGCTTTTTTATCATTCGAAACCGGATTTTTAGAAACTGCATTAAAACTGTTTTCTTTTGCAGCAGGATCAGATGATTTTTCTGCAACAGCACTGTTGTTTAAACTGTTTTTAGAATTCTTTTTTGTTTCAAAAGAACCATTGCTGGTGTTGTTTTCAGAATTAGTTTGAGCTGCTGTTTCCGGATTTTGATTTAGATAATTGTTTGATTGATTTGTTGTTTCTTCTGATGATGAAATTTGATTGTTGTTCGTTGATTGATTTGTAATAGTATTTTCTTTAGAAATGCCTTTGTTTAGATCATTATTTTCAGGGGTGTTTTTTTTCTCGTCCTGAACAATCGTGTTGTTTTTTAAACTGTTATTGTGAATAGTATTGATCTGTTTGCTGCTAGAAGAAAAATGCAAAACAGATGGGAGCATTAAGCCCAATAATAAGCATGCAGCAGCCGACCACCAAAGAATAACTTTCTTCTTCTTTTTAGGTTCGTTTAATTTTTCTTCAATTTGACCCCATAATTCAGGAGGCGGAACACTCGAAAAGTCTTCCATTGATGAAAAAATATCTTCTATTTTTTGCTTCTTCATGCTGTCTTAAAATTTTTTATGCTCAATATTCTTTTTTGCAAAATGTGCTTAGCCCGATTTAAATTAGATTTTGATGTTCCTTCTGATATTTTTAATAAATCGGCAATTTCTTTGTGTTTCATTTTTTCAAAAACATACAGGTTAAAAACCGTTCGGTACTGGTCTGGTAAATCCCGTATATATTCCAGGAGTTTTTCTTGTTCTATGGGCAGAACGTCCAGCTCTTCTTCTTCAATAAAATCCGTATCAGGATCAAAAACATCGAGAAAGAAACTTTCTTTTTTCTTCTTGTTTAAAGTCTCTATGAGTTTATTAATAAAGATTCTTTTGAGCCATCCTTCAAAACTTCCTTCAAATTTGTATTGGTTTATTTTTTGAAAAACGATTACAAAGGCTTCCTGAAAAACATCTTTTGCATCGTCTTCGTTCTTCATATATTTTAAGCATATACCATATAAAACAGGAGAGAACAACTGATATATTTTCAGTTGTCCCTCTCTGTCATTTTTCATGCAAAGCTTAATATATTTTTCTAAATCGTCTTTCAAAAATGTGGTATTGTTTGGTTTTGCAAAAATAGTTTTTATAAGCTTATAAAACTACCTTTTGTAAATAGTTCGGACAGCATCTGCATTATTGCTTACAATTGTTAGGTTTTGATTATCAACGTTTTCTATGATATATGTTTTGCCCTCAAAAGTAATAAGGTTATGCTCTGCCTGATCTAAAAAACCAAGACCTTTTTCTACTTGATAATTGCTCACTCTAATCTCAACATTGTTCTTATAAGTAATTATTTTTCCCTCCGGAGTAAAAACTACCTTTTTGGTAAATCCGGCAGTTTTTGGGGTTGCAGTGTACGGGTTAGATCCGCCGCCAATTGATTTTTCCCATATCCAGGTATTGATTATAGACCCGGAATTTATGCCAGTTGATTCTAGCGAATAAGCTGAAGAGAAAAGACAAAGAACAATTAGAATTATATAATGCTTTTTCATACGCGGGCTTATTTTAAACTAGTGATTTTGTCCTGAATGGCTTTTTTGAATATTTTGATTTCAGTACTTTGATCATCGGTGTCCATATTGTCGATGCTGACTTTGGTTACCACTGCACCTTGACGAAGTTCAAAATAAGTACCGCCTCCATCAGCAACATCCGGAGTTCCGTAAACTTTAGTTTGTCCTTTTAAAGCTAAAATTTCAGCAGGAACACTTTTTAAGAATGAAGTATATTCGCCTCTTTTTGTTTTTACGGTGTATTTGTATTGACCGAAATCATAATTTCCTGTTGCTACATTCTGAAAGTTCAAAATGTTAAAATCATTTAACTGACTGTAAAAATTAACACCGCCAAAAGCTCCAATTACAATATTATCAGCACTTTCATTAACCTTATTGAATATTATAGGTTTATTAGTTCTTGGAATTAAAATGAAATCTGAAGGATAAGTTGGGTTTTGCGTTACGGTTTCGCCGGCTGCAGGTGCTTTTTCATAAAAATTGATTTTAATCTGGCAGTTATTTTCAATAATAGATGTTATTTTTATCAAATAACCGTTAGTAGGTTTTATTCCTGCAAAAATTCCAACTAGTAGGTTTTTAGAAAAATCAATATTTGGATCACTTGGAACGGTACATGTATTCTCATGTTTTGTAAAATAAGTATCCATTCTTTCCTGTGATTCCAGAACGTATGCAGTTGAATTATTTGGTAAAGTTTTTACGCTGTAATTACATAAAAGCGGGAAACCTGTAAAAGCTACATTTGTGTCAGTACCACAATCAGAAACAAGGTCGTCATTATTAAGTGAGCATCCGCTCAATCCAAAAGCTATAAACAAGCTCAATATTAATTTTTTCATGATAAAATTTTAATAGGTTATATGTACAAGATGAAGGTCTTTTAAAAAGGTTGCGTTAAAATTTATTTATTTTTTGATTTATTTTTTTGAAACATTTTCAGCGATTGTTTGTTTAATTTAGAATTGGTACTAATTCGTGAAATTTTAATTTAAAAAACACCAACTACGTATTATTGCGTACTTTTACTTAAAAAAAACTTAGCTATGTTTGATTTTCTTTCGTATTTATTGGCTTTTGTAATCGCTTTAATCTTAGGGATATACTTAGGAAAAGTATTGTCTTCGGCTAAATTTCAGTCAGAGAAAGTTTCTTTAGAAGAAAGATTGAATGCAAATACCAATCAGTTTCAAGTGCAGAAAGAACAATTTGAGACGGAAAGAAATAATTTTCAGAAACAACTTCAAGTTATCAATTCTGAGAAAGAAAATATCCGGACAGAAAAAGACAGTCTTGCCATTCAGCTTTCTAAAAAAGAAGTTGATTTCGAAAATTTATGGGAACGTCATAAAGAACAAAAAAGTGAAATAAACGAACTGCAGGAAAAATTTACAAAAGAATTTGAAAACCTGGCTAATAAAATCCTTGAAGAGAAATCGGCTAAATTCACAGAACAGAATAGTGAGAATATGAAAAATATCCTGTTGCCGCTTCAGGATAAAATTCATGTATTTGAACAAAAGGTCGATCAAACACATAAAGAAAGTATCGATTATCATGCGGCACTTCGCCAGCAGATTATAGGTCTAAGCGAAATGAACGCTCAAATGAGCAAAGAAACCCTGAACCTGACAAAAGCATTAAAAGGCGACAGTAAAATGCAGGGAAATTGGGGCGAATTGGTTTTAGAACGCGTTCTGGAAAAATCCGGTTTAGAAAAAGGGAGGGAATATGAAGTACAGCAGAGTTTTGTAAACAGTGAAGGAAATCGCGTTTTTCCTGATGTTGTAATCAATCTGCCGGACGGAAAGAAAATGATTGTCGATTCTAAAGTTTCTCTGGTTGCTTATGAAAAATGGGTTAACGAAGAATCGGATCTGTTGAAAATCGATTGGCTTAGAGAACACGTTTTATCCATTAAACGCCACGTAGAACAACTCGGAAATAAAAACTACCACGATTTGTACCAAATAGAAAGCCCGGATTTTGTTTTGCTTTTTATCCCGATAGAACCTGCGTTTGCCATTGCACTAAATGAAGATTCAACTTTATATAATAAAGCCTTTGACCGCAATATTGTAATTGTGACCCCAAGTACATTGCTGGCAACACTGCGAACAATAGATAGTATGTGGGCGAATCAGAAACAACAGGAAAATGCTTTCGAAATTGCGCGCCAGGCCGGAGCGCTATACGATAAATTTGAGGGTTTCGTAACCGATTTGGTAAGAATTGGCAATAAAATCAAAGATACCAAAACTGAATATGAAAGTGCTATGAATAAGTTAGTTGACGGTAAAGGAAACTTAATTTCTAGTGTAGAAAGATTGAAAAAAATGGGAGCGAAAGCCAAGAAATCTCTTCCGGAGAACATTATCAACAGGGCTTTAAATACGGATGAAAACGAATTATTGAATTAGAAAATATTAAACACATAGCACACTATATTTATTTGAAAAAGTGAAACACCTTTTTCTAAATTAAAAGCGATGCTTCTATGTGTTAAAAAAATAACTATAGAAATTTCCAAAAACACAAAAACATGACTGCAGATTTTAAACCCGTTTCATCATCCAAAATTAGTATATCAGAGTTAATGCTTCCGTCGCATACCAACTTCAGCGGTAAAATTCACGGAGGATATATTTTACAATTACTGGATCAGATTGCTTTTGCTTCGGCATCAAAATTTAGCGGTAATTACTGTGTAACAGCTTCTGTTGATACAGTAAACTTTCTTAAACCAATAGAAGTGGGCGAGCTGGTAACCATGAAAGCTTCGGTTAATTATGTGGGAAGAAGTTCGATGATTGTAGGGATTCGCGTTGAGGCAGAAAATATTCAAACCGGAGTGATCAAGCATTGTAATTCGTCTTATTTTACAATGGTTGCCAAAGACAAAGACGGCAAAAGTGTTCAGGTTCCAGGCCTGATTTTGTCTAATTTAGAAGAAGTGAGACGATTTAGAAAAGCAATTAAACACATCGAGGTTCGAAAAGAAGTAGAAGAACATGAAAAAATTGCCAACATAAACTCAATTGAAGATTTAGCAAGCTTAGATAAATACAATGTACTTTTAGAAATCAGCTAAATTTCCTATCTTTATTAAATACACATTTAAATAAAGAAATCATGGTAAAGTTTGGATATACAATTTTATACGTTGAAGACGTAGAAAAATCAATAGAATTTTATGAAAATGCATTTGGATTTGCACGAAAATTTGTGAGTCCCGAAAATGATTATGGCGAATTAAATACAGGCGGCACCACACTTTCGTTTGCATCAAAAAACCTGGGTGTTCAAAATCTGGAAGACGGCTTTATTGAAAGTACTTTAGAAGATAAACCTTTTGCGATAGAATTGGCTTTTGTAACAGATGATGTAGGCGATTTGGTACAAAAGGCAACTTCACTGGGAGCTGTTTTGGTTGCCGAACCAAAGAAAAAACCGTGGGGACAAGTTGTATCTTATGTGAGAGATCTTGATGGTTTTTTAATTGAGATTTGTACCCCGGTAGAAATGTAATTTTAAAAAGAAATACCATTTCACATTATACATTTTACAATTAAAATATTCACAAATATTTAGCATTAGGGCCAGAACTTCGCATGTAGAAATTTCGTAACTTTAAGTGTAATCATAAGGTTACGAAATTTTTTCACGGAGTACTGCCGTTCTATTTTTTTAAGTCCAGTTTTTTCTCTTCTTAAAAAGTGAATAGAATGACATAATTGTTTAACTGCTGACGATTATGAAAAGAACTACATCACTTATTTTACTTTTTACCGCATTCTCATTATTTGCCCAGGACAAGTTTAAAACCAGTACGGCAATTGTAAATTTTGAAGCCTCTGTGCCTTTTTTTGAAGAGGTGAAAGCGGTAAATAAGCTCGGAACAATTGTTCTTGAACCTCAATCCAGTACCCTTATTTGTACTGTCGTAGTAAAAGATTTTCGTTTTAAAATGGATTTAATGCAAGAACATTTTAACGATAATTATTTAGAAACCAACCGATATCCAAAAGCAGTCTTTAAAGGCAAAATTGAAAAATTTGATTTAAAAGATGTTGATGGTCTTGAAAAAGAATACAATGTAAAAGGGAAGCTTTACCTGCACGGGAAATCGAAGATTATAGAAATGAAAGCTTTGATAAAAAGAGTACCGGAAGGCATACAAATAGCTTGCAATTACCCTATTTCAGTTTCTGATTTTAATATAGCAATACCAAGTGTTGTGGCTAATAAAATTTCGAGTACGGCCAACACTAATTTACTTGGGGTTGTACAGAATGAGGAAGAAAAAAAGTATCTGACTTTGAAATAACTTAATGTATGCAGCTTATTAATGCTTTTTCTAAATCGGTGAATTGAAATTCAAATCCGGTTTTTTGTATTTTTTCTGATGACACCCTTTGCCCTTTTAAAATGGCCTCGCTCATTTCTCCTAAACCAATTCTAAGAATAAACGGAGGAACTTTAGGAAGCCAGATGGCATATCCGTATAATGCTGCCAGAATCTTAGAGAATCTGGAATTTGTGGTATTATCTGTAACGGCAGCATTGTACGGACCATGCATTTTATCGTCTACAACCGATTTACAGTAAATTTGGCATAAATCTTCGATATGAATCCAGGGTAGATATTGTTTTCCTGTTCCTAAAACAGCACCAAAACCCGATTTAAAACTGGGGTTTACCTTTTTTAAAAAACCTTCATCTTTTCCCAAAACAATTCCAGTCCGGATTTTTACGGTTCGAATGCCGAATGCTTCAATTTTATCGACAGCATTTTCCCATATCTGGCAGGTTGTTCCCAGAAAATCGTCTGCAGGAGGAGTTTCTTCTGTACAAATTTTATGGCTGGTAACTGCCCCGTAAATTCCAACTGCCGAAGACGAGATAAAAGCATTTAGCTTTTTATTGTGTTTTTCTAAAACCGAAAAAATCAAATCGATGGGTTTTGTACGGCTTTCTAAAATTGCTTTTTTTCTCTTTTCGGTCCATCTTTTTTCTACGATTCCTTCACCTGCAAGATGAATGATGTAATCTGCGTTTAAAACCGCATTTTCATCAATATAATTTTTATTTAAATCCCAATTGTAATATTTTATTTCAGGAGTGTTTTCTTTGTTGCTGCGACTCAAAACAGACACAGAATATCCAGCATCAATAAGAACGTTTGTTAAATGTTTTCCAATGAATCCGCTTCCGCCGGTTAATAGAACATTTTGAGCCATAATAGTTTATAATATATTTAACAGTACATATTGTTTAAGGATTAGTAAAGGTACTTAAACAATGTTTACCTTTATGGCAAATTCTAAATTTTAATAAAATGGCGACTAAAAAAAAGGAAATTACCAAAGATTACATCGTTTCAACATATATGAATGAAGTTTTGGAAAAAGGACAAAAACCAAAATCGGTTTATCATTTTGCCAAAGAGAATGATTTTAGCGAAGCCGAATTTTATTCCTTTTTTGGAACATTAGAAGGTTTAGAAAAAGAAATATTCCGACTGTTTTTTGAAAACACAGTCAACTTGCTTCATAAAAACGAGGAATATCAGCAATATGATATGAAGAATAAAATGCTGAGCTTTTATTTTACCTTCTTCGAGATTTTAACGGCAAACAGAAGTTACGTTTTACAAACGCTGAAAGTCGATCGAAATCCGCTTAAAAATTTAGTGCAGCTGGCCACACTTCGAGAAAGTTTCAAGAGTTATGTTTCGGAAATTTTAACTGATGATTATAGATTAGAGCAGGAAAAATTGCAGAAATTTCAGGAAAGCGCTATTCAGGAATCGGCCTGGCTGCAATTGATGCTTACAATTAAATTTTGGATGGAAGATGAATCTGCTGCATTTGAGAAAACCGATATTTTTATCGAAAAATCAGTTAATGCTTCATTTGAGTTAATGAATGTTGCGCCTATGAACCATTTGATAGATTTGGGCAAATTTCTATTCAAAGAAAAAATATACAGTAAATAATGAAAACGATCGATTATATTCCAACTTCAAAAATAGAAAGAGCCGGAAAACTGGTTCAAACCGGGGCTAAAATTGGAGTAAACTATGTAAAGCACTATGCCGAAAAAATAGTCAATCCTGATTTAACCCGAGATAAACTAAACGAAAATAACGCCGAAGACATTTATGACGGACTAAAAAGCTTAAAAGGAAGTGCTTTGAAAGTAGCTCAAATGTTAAGCATGGACAAAAATTTTCTGCCGCAGGCTTATGTAGAGAAATTTTCGTTGTCGCAATTTTCAGTACCGCCGCTTTCTGCACCTTTGGTTTTAAAAACATTCAAAAATAATTTTGGAAAAACGCCTTATGAAATTTTTGATGAATTTAATCCAAATTCAGTAAACGCGGCAAGTATTGGACAGGTACATCTGGCTAAGAAAAATGATAAAAAACTAGCGGTTAAAATTCAATATCCCGGTGTTGCAAACAGTATTTCGTCTGATTTGGCGCTGGTAAAACCAATTGCGATTAGAATGTTTAATCTGCAGGGAAAAGATTCAGATAAATATTTCAAAGAAGTTGAAGATAAACTTATAGAAGAAACGAATTATTTGTTAGAATTAAAACAAAGCCAGGAAGTTGTTGATGCCTGCAGTAAGATAGAAAATATCATTTTCCCAAATTATTATCCGGAGTTTTCATCCGAGAAAATTATTACGATGGATTGGATGACGGGGATTCATCTTTCTGAATTTACAGCAGTAAATACAGATCAGGAAGTTGGCGATAAAATAGGGCAGGCACTTTGGGATTTTTATATGTATCAAATTCACGTTTTACGCAAAGTACACGCAGATCCGCATCCGGGGAATTTTTTGGTTGATGATCAAAACCATTTGATTGCTTTAGATTTTGGGTGTATGAAACAGATTCCGGATGATTTCTATACACCGTATTTCGAATTAATCAACAAAAACGTAATTACGGATCAAGCTTTGTTTAATCAAAAGTTATTTGAATTAGAAATTCTTCGTCCCGATGATACGGCGGCAGAAGTCGAATATTTTACCGAAATGTTCCATGATTTGTTATCACTTTTTACCAAACCTTTTCAAAACGAAACTTTCGATTTTGCCGATGAAACTTTCTTTAATGCCATCGCCGAATTAGGGAAACGCTTTTCTGAAGATACAAATTTGAAAAAAATGAACGGAAATCGTGGTTCTAAGCACTTTATTTACATGAACCGTACTTTCTTTGGTTTGTACAACTTAATGTTTGATTTGAAGGCGAAAATTGTTGTTGATAATTATTTGAAATACTAGACTGGGAAATTCCAATATAAAATATTCAAATTCCAAATTTTATTCTCATAGAACTTTGTCAAAGTTAAAAACTTTGACAAAGTTTTTTTTTTCGTCTAATTTGTGATCCCTCGTTCCTCGGGATGACAATATTGCAAAGATTTACTTATGCGATCCTTTATCAGAATAACAATAATGATTATAAATCTGCTCAATCTGCCAAATCTGCGGGAAGCCAAAAAAAACTTATTTCAAAATTCCAGCCTTATAAGTTGCAATGGCACGATCTCTCGCAAAAGCATGATCGACCATTGGAGCATTATAACCAAAATCGAATTCAGGAATCCATTTGCGGATATACTCGCCTTTTTCGTCAAATTTCTTTTGCTGGATTTCCGGATTAAAAACCCTGAAGTATGGCGCAGCATCACAGCCTGTTCCTGCGGCCCATTGCCAGTTTCCTACATTTGAAGCTAATTCGAAATCCAGCAGTTTTTCGGCAAAATAAGCTTCGCCCCACTGCCAGTTAATTAGTAAATGTTTGCATAAAAAACTCGCCACGACCATGCGCACGCGATTGTGCATATAACCCGTTTCATTAAGCTGACGCATTCCGGCATCGACCATTGGGTAACCTGTAGTTCCGGAACACCATCGTTTAAAATCATCTTCGTTATTTCTCCATTGGATTCCATCATAAGCTGATTTAAAATTATGATTGACACAATTCGGAAAACTGAAAAGAATTTGAATAAAGAACTCTCGCCAAATTAATTCGCTTAAAAATGTCTGGTTTTTTCTATTGGCCCAATTGACTAATTTGCGAATACTTACTGTTCCAAAACGTAAATGAGGCGAAAGATAAGATGTGCTGTCAAGAGCAGGGAAATCTCTTGTTTCTTTATAACTGCCAATTTGTGTAAGGTTGTGCGGCTGTACTTTTATCGTGCTTCTTTCAAATCCAATTGCGGCTAAATCAGGAAATGGAAATTGATTTTTTGCAAAGCTGGATTGAAATGAACTCGCATCGTATTCTGGAGCTGATCCTGATAAATGATACTTTTCGAGCCATTTATTTTTATAAGGTGTATAAACAGTATACGGAAGTCCGTCGGCTTTTGTGATTTCTTTTTCTTCAAAAATAACATGGTCTTTAAAGGAAAAACATTCGATGTTGTTTTCTTTTAATAAAGAACAAATCGCTGAATCTCTCTGGATGGCAAAAGGTTCGTAATCTTTATTGAAAAATACGTTTTGAATATCAAATTCGTGTATAAGTGATTGCCAGATTTCTTTTGTTTTTCCTTTTTTTATTAAAATCGAAGATCTCAGTGAGTTGAGTTCGGTATTGATTTTTTGAAGTGAATCGTATATAAAGCTTACTCTGGCATCGTTTTTTGGAAGATTATCCAGAATATCATCATCAAAAATAAATAGAGGAATTAAAGGAAAATCAGATTGTAAAGCGTGAAATAATCCGGTATTGTCTTCTAAACGTAAATCGCGTCTAAACCAGAAAAAGGAAACTTTTTGTTTTGTCATTGTTTTGATGATCTTTTTTTGCCACACATCTCACAGATTAAAAAAGATCTCTGATCTGTATTCATTTGTGAACCTGTATCTATTTTTTGGAATTAAACAATTCTTCGATTTTTTTGTAACGGAAATCAAAAATGCTTTTTAGTTTGTTCTTTACAACTAAGTGATTCATAATTCGGCCGAGAAAGCCAAATGGCAGGGCATAATGAACGACATCTGTCATTTTAGTGCCGCCGTCTGGTGCTGGCTCAAAAAAATGTTTGTGATGCCATAATGCGTATGGACCGAAACGTTGTTCGTCTACAAAATATTCATTCTGCTGCGAAATTGTGATGATGGTCATCCAGTTGATTTTAATTCCTAAAATTGGTTTTAAAGTATAAGTAATCACTTGTCCGGGATACATGCGTTTGTTGTCAAAATCCTGGATTTCGAAACTCATGGTATCCGGTGTTATAATTTGAAGGTTTTGTGGGCTTGAGAAAAAATCCCAACATTCTTCGATACCGGCATTTAGATGTTGTACAGTTTGTAATTTATATACTTTCATTTCTTATAAATCAATTGATGTAAATGTTTCTTGTAATACGTGAGCGTTAGGGGTTGCAGTGGAGCTCTCCCGATTTTTCATCGGGAAGCGGGAACGGAAAACCCGGCCCTTGGGGAACGCCCAAATAATGCTACATTTTATAATATTTTAAAGGTACAAACAGCATTCCGAAACATTCTCCGTGTTCTTTATTGAGGTGTTTATGATGTATTTTATGTGCTTTTCGAAGTCCGATGAGGTATTTGTTTTTGGTGTTTTTGAACCATTTAAACCGTTGGTGAATCAAGACATCGTGAATTAAAAAATAGCAGACTCCGTAAAGCGTAACACCGCAGGCAATGAAAAACAAATAGTTGAACCCGCCCTGAACACCGAAATAAAATAAAAGAATACTCGGGATTGCAAAAATGACAAAGAAAATATCATTGCGTTCAAAAGTATGCTCGTATTTGGGCTGATGATGATCTGCGTGAAAATACCACATAAAACCGTGCATTACGTATTTGTGAGTAAGCCAAGTTACACATTCCATAAACAGAAAAACGCCCAAAAAGATTAAAAAAGAAATCATTTTTTATGTTTTGAATTTATTATAATAATTGTTTGATCGTGTCATTTACGCATTCTTGTCATTTCGAAGGAGAAATTATACTAGCTTTAATTTATATGTTACAAAAGACTGTGCTAAAAGTCCGGCTTTTGTATAGTTGGAAACGCGTATTCTTGAGTTTCCAATTTCATAGTATGGCGTGTTTTTTAGTTTTTTGAGCAGTTTTCTGTAATAAACATAAGCAGTATATACTCCAAATTTTGCTTCTATTGGCAGTTTTACAATTCCCTGATAGGCAATGCGGAAATCTTCTTCGATTTCTTTAATAATCTGCTCTTTTGCATCTTCGTTGAAATTATTGAGATTAACACCCGGAAAATAAGTACGGTTTAAAATCGTGTTGTCATCTTTTAAATCTCTAAGGAAATTAACTTTCTGAAAAGCCGATCCCAAACGCATTGCTTCGTTTTTTAATTGTTCGTATTTATGCTCTTTACCGCAGACAAAGACTTTTAAACACATTAACCCCACAACATCTGCAGAGCCGTAAATATAATCTGCATATTCGGTTTGAGTGTTGTAAGTTGATTTAATGAGATCTAGTTTCATGCTTTTTAAAAAAGCCTGAACCAAATCGTCGGTAATATTGTATTGTTTTACGGTATGCTGAAAAGAGTTTAGAATTGGATTTAAGCTGATGCCCAGTTCCATTGCTTTGTAATATTCTTTTTCGAAATCGGCAATGAGGTATTCTTTTTCATATTCGTGAAATGAATCTACAATTTCATCGGCGAAGCGAACAAATCCGTAAATGCTGTAAATAGCATCACGAATGCTTGGCGACAGCATTTTGACTGCAATCGAAAAAGACGAGCTGTAATTTTTGGTAACCAATTTACTGCATTTGAAAGAAACGGCGTCGAATAGTGATTTCATTTTTTAAGATCTTAGAGATTTTTGAATTAATTCAGCTGCTAGTTTTCCTGAAATTAAGGCAGGCGGAACACCTGGTCCGGGAACGGTTAATTGTCCCGTGAAATATAAATTCCTGACTTTTTTGCTTTTTAATTTGGGTCTTAAAAATGCAGTTTGTAATAGGGTATTGGCCATTCCGTAGGCATTTCCTTTGTATGCATTATAATCTGTTACAAAGTCGTTTTTGCAAAATGACTTTTTAAATATAATATTATTTCTGATTTCCTGCTCGGTAAGTTTTTCAAAACGGGTAATTATTTTTTCGAAATATTCTTCGCGCAGTGCTTCGCTGTCTTCTATTCCCGGTGCAAGCGGAATTAAGAAGAAGCCTGTTTCCATTCCGTCTGGTGCTGCTGTTAAATCTGTTTTGGATGGAAAATTGGCGTAAAACAAAGGAGATTCTGGCCATTTTGGGTTGTCGTAAATATCAACAGCATGCTGATTAAAATCAGTGTCAAAAAATAAAGCATGGTGCGAAATGTTTTCTATTTTTTTGTTGAAACCAATAAAAAACAGAAGGGATGATGGAGCAAAAATTCGGCTTTCCCAATATTTTTCAGAATATACACGATGTTCTTTTTTTAATAAAGTTTCGGTATGCTCATAGTCGGCGCCGCTTAAAACAATATCGGCTTTTATTATTTCTCCTTTGATTACGATACCTGTAGCGGTTTTATTTTCAACTATTATACTTTCGATTGGTGAATTGGTTTTTATAGTAACTCCCAGTTCTAAGGCTAATTTTTCAATTCCTCTAATAACATCAAACATTCCGGTTTTTGGGTGCCAGGTTCCCAGTCCAAAATCAGCATAATTCATAAAATTATAAAACGATGGTGTTTTGGTTGGTTTAGCGCCTAGAAATAAAACAGGAAATTCGAGAATCTGAATTAGTTTTTCGTTTTTGAATTTCTTCCGGATATCAGCACTTACATTTCCAAAAAACTGATTGAGTTTTAAAGCAGTTTCTTTTGTTATTAATTCAAGTGGTGAAACTCCCGGACGATAGACTAAATCTTTTATCGCGATATCGTAATTGCTTTTGGCCTGATTGATAAAGTTTTCGAGTTTTTGACCACTTCCTTTTTCAATGTTTTCAAAAGTGTTTTTAATGTCTTCTAAATTATCATAAATGCTAATAAAATCATTGATTCCAAAATAGACGCGATAGGCAGGATTTAGTTTGATGAGTTCGTAATAATCGGACGTTTTTTTATTAAAGTCCTTAAAAAAGCGCTCAAAAACATCTGGCATCCAGTACCAGCTTGGTCCCATATCGAATGTAAAACCTTCTTTTTTAAATTGTCTTGCACGACCGCCAATCGATTGATTTTTTTCATAAATAGTGACCTTGTTTCCTTGCTTTGCCAAGTAACATGAAGCGGCTAACGAAGAAAAGCCTGATCCTATTATTGTGATAGTTTTTGTCATTTGTTTAACAAATATACAAAAACTTTAAACAAAATAATTATATTGAATCCATTGTTTCTTCCATGGAGTCAAAAATGCGGATTCTTTCAGGTAAAACTTTCTTGTCAATATGTTCTACCATTTTTCCCATAAGCCATATTTCGTTGTTTTTTTGCAGTAACTTTTGTCCCATCGATTTGACGTATTGGTTTATTACACTGCGATCTGGCTGTATGGTCATGAAAGATACAAAAGTGATATTCTCGAAATGTTTGGTTAAATCCTGCAGGTTTTCGATAGGCATGCTTTCGCCAAGGTAAATAGTTTTGTATCCTCGGGACAGGATTTCATATTGAAGGTAAAGCAGTCCTATTTGATGAATTTCATTTAAAGGAAGTGACAGAACAAAAATTCGGTCTGTTTTTGTTGGTTTTTGAATTTGGAGGCTTTCGGTGTAAATTAAGATTTTCTGCTTAATCAAATGACTCATGAAATGTTCATTTGCAGGCGTGATAGTTTCAGACTGCCATAACAATCCTAATTCTTTTAATAAAGGTAAAAAATGATCTTTAAAAACTTCTTTAAATGTTTTTTCAGAAATAAGCCAGTCAAACGTATTGAAGAATAATTCCTGGTCAAAATTCATCATCGCCATTTTAAAAGATGTAATGGCATAGTTTTGCGAGTTTTTCTTTGAAATTATTTCACGAACTAACTGCGGAATCTTTTCGTCCGGATAAGTTGCGATTTTAGAAATCTTATAACCGTATTCGTGTAGTAAAGTAATGTTTAAAAGTTTCTGTAAATTCTGTAAGTTATAAAGCCTGATATTAGTATCTGTACGCATTGGTTCAAGGATGTTATATCTTTTTTCCCAAATACGGATGGTGTGTGCTTTTATACCGGATAAATTCTCGAGATCTTTTATACTGAAAACAGTTTTTATGTTGTTTATCATTTTTTTCGATTAGGTGAACAAAAGTAAAACAAAATCTCAAAAAATAGGTGAAACTTGTTAAAAATGATAGATTCTTAGCGGTTTACGACGCTTTTAAATTCTAGATTATATTTTGAAAAAATGTTTTGAAAGATTTTATAATGTATAAAAAAAGCAATCTGTAAATAAAATTTTACAGATTGCTTTTTTGTATTTGGCTTTTTGTTATTTACAAAATGTAGCTTTGTTTTTTGCGGCACTTTGACTTCCTAGTTCAATTGCTTTAGAGAAATCTTTACAGGCATTTTTCTTGTCTCCAATTTTGTTGTAAGCTAAACCTCTTAAATTATAAGCGATATAATCTTTAGGGTTTAATCCAAGCGATGAGGTGCAGTCGTCAATAGTTCCTTGGTAGTTTTGCAATTTGTAGTTTACATTAGCTCTTCCGGTGAAAGCGTCTGCATTCATGCTGTCTAAATCAATTGTCTTGCTAAAATCAGCCTGAGCGCCTTTTAGATCATTTAATTTAAATTTTGCAACACCTCTGTTTTGGTAAGCTTCTACAAATTTAGAATTCATGCTGATGGCTTTCGTGTAATCAGAAATGGCGCCTTTTGTGTTGCCGGCTTCGGCTTTTTTCATGGCTTTATCGAAATAAGCCGTTGCAGACTGTGCCCATGAAGAGCAGGATATCATAATGAATGATATCAATAGTAGGTTTTTCATAAAAACTAATTTGGGATTAGCGGTTAATTATTCTTGGACGAATGTAAGGAAGTTTTTGTTTTATAAAAGAAACTCTTTTGTGAAATAAGCATTATTTTATTGTTTGATAATTTGTGAGCTTATTAATTTTATATTTGATAAAAAACAAACCTTGAAATCTATAAAACATATACATCCAGTTTGAGGCTGATATGTCTTATGTTATCAGCATCATATACCAGTTAGCGGCAGGCAAAAGCTAAAATTTCGCATCAAAAAATTAATCAAAAAAAATTACAGCATGGAATTGGATTTTAAAGATTTTCCTATACTAATAACCGAAAGATTAATATTAAGAAATATTGAAAACACTGATGTTGTTTTAATTCATCAATTACATTCTGATGCAATTGTAAATGCTTTTGTTGGAAGAGATAATTCTTCAAGCTTAAAAAAAGCAGAAGAATACATAATTAAAATGCAAAATTTAGTAGCGAAAAATGAATGCATTTATTGGGTTATAACAGAAAAAGGAAATAATAATCTAATAGGTTCAGTTTGTTTATGGAATTTTGATGTAAAAAATGAAATTGTAGAAATAGGATATGAAATGCTGAATGAATTTCAAGGTAAAGGCATAATGACTGAAGCAATCAAAAAAATTATAGAATATACGTTTGAAAAAATGAAAGCAAAAATAATAACAGCTTTTCCGTCTTCTGACAATATTAATTCTGTATCAATATTAAAAAAAATGAACTTTGAATTGGAGAGGAAAAAATATAATAATACCCATCAGAATATAAAAAATCTGGTAACTTATACTTTACGGAATAGCCAAATTAATAACTAAAACTGCTGGTAATTAATAAGCCGCGCTCCACATGGCTAAAAATGAAAAAAGGTCAAGTAAATTAATACCTGACCTTTTGTGACCCGACTGGGGCTCGAACCCAGGACCCCATCATTAAAAGTGATGTGCTCTACCGACTGAGCTATCGAGTCATTGCTTTCAAGAAACTTATTTTGTTAATCACAAATTTGTTTTGTGACCCGACTGGGGCTCGAACCCAGGACCCCATCATTAAAAGTGATGTGCTCTACCGACTGAGCTATCGAGTCATATTCGTTTCTTGAATGCGGGTGCAAATATAAGGAGTTTTTTTTGAAGTTTCCAAGCGATTTTATTATAAATTTGTCTTTTTTTTGGAAAAGTTTCCAATTGCTTAGTTTATAAGGTTTTATTAATATGAAAAAAATTGTACTGTTAGGTTATATGGGTTGCGGAAAGTCTACGATTGCCCAAAATTTGTCTAAAATCACAGAAATTCCCTTTTTAGATTTAGATGTTTGCATCGAAAAAAAAGCAAATTTATCGATAAAAGAGATTTTTGAGCAGTTTGGAGAAATTCATTTTCGCAAATTAGAGCACGAAATGTTCTTAGAATTACTTCAATCTCCGGAAAACAGCATTATTGGTTTAGGCGGAGGAACTCCCTGCTATGCAAATAATCATTTATTATTGCAGAGAGAGGATATCGATTCTATTTATCTTAAAGCATCAATTGATACTTTATATAATAGATTAGTATATAATAAGAGTAAACGTCCTCTAATTGCAGATATGAATGAGGAGGAGATGAAAGAGTTTATTGCAAAGCATTTGTTCGACAGAAGTTTTTATTACAACCACGCGCAATACAAGGTTGTGGTTGATAATAAAACAGTCGATGAAACAGTTGAGGATATTTTGAAGATCCTAGCTTAAGAACGCATGATTGCCTTCGTTTTTGTCAAATACAACCTGAACATGCTCTAATAAAGACGTAGATAAGGAAATTCCTTTAAAATCTGCCTTTACAGGGTATTTTTTGTGATTTCTATCTACAAGTACTGCTGTTTTGAATTTCTTCAATGGTACGTCAAGAAAATGACGAACAGCATAAATTAGTGTAGTGCCTGAATTTAGTACATCATCAACAAGTACCAATCCTTTGTTCTCGTATTCTTCTTTCTTTAAAGAAGTCTGAATAGGAGACTGCGGATTTTGTTTGTCGATTTTTACTTCGCACAATGAAACTTTAAGTGTAGAGATATTGCTTAGGGCAGCAGCTAGTTTTTCTGCAAAAATAGATCCGTTAGAAGCAATTCCGGCAATTACAACTTCTTCTTCGTCAACAAACGTTTCGTAGATTTGATAAGCTATACGTTTTATCTTGTGTTCGATTTCCTGATTGGTTAAGATGATGTTTTTGCTCATGATTTATTTTTTTTGCTAATATAATTAATTTAAAAGCCAATATAAAAAATCCAAATTCCAATTTCTGAAGCCAGATTTTTAATATTGATCATTTTGATAGTTTTTGGGATTTGGAATTTAAAAATGAGGATTTTTAAGACTCATTTATTCTATTTCTTCTTCCTCATCAATAATGTCATTTCCATATTCGTCAATATCTCTTCGGTCTTTTTTGGTTGGTCTTCCTGTACCGCTTTTACGATAATGTTCCTTCGACAGCTTTAGCAGTTCTAAATGTGCATAAGCTTCCGGCGGTGTTTCGTTTTTACGGTAAATATCTACCAGTTTAGCGCCAACTCGGCTTTCCGGAATATCAAGCACTGTTATAATTTGTGTAATTTGATCTTTTCTAAAAGTAATTCTATCGGTAGGAAATACTTCTTTTGATGGTTTTGCAACCTGCCCGTTTACGGTGATATGGTTCTTTTTACAGGCCTCAGTTACCATGTTTCTGGTCTTGTAATAACGAACGCACCATAAGTATTTATCTATTCTCATAATTTTTCTAAAATCCAAGTTAAATTCTTTACAAAAATAAATCAATATTGTATCTTGCGCACCTAAAAAATTAACAATAATGAATAAATTTAAATATTATTTTATTTTATTACTTGCGGGGATTACGATTGTATCTTGTAAAAAAAGTGATGATGATGATGTTGTAGTAGTGCCTTTAAGAGATTATCAGGAACAATATAACGTTGATAACGCAGATATTGAAGAATATTTAAATACTTATTATATAACTGTAACAGATAGTCCTGGTAACCAAACGGATCAGGATGTTACGTTTACAAAGATTACAGACCCTGCAGCGCAGCCTTCCATAATGTCTTATTTAAATAGTGCTTCGTTTCCGAAATTACTAAGAAGAGATATTGATGTGCACGGAATCATTTATAAAACCTATTATTTGGTTTTAAGAGAAGGTACAGGAACTTCTCCAATGAATACAGATGCTGTTCTTACGGCTTATAAAGGAGAGTACTTAACACGTGTTGCGAAAACGGCAACTGAGCCTGAATATGTAAAAACAACTCAGTTTGAAGAGGTTAAATTTCCGCAGTCACCTTTGGATTTATTTGGTACAATTATAGGCTGGAGCGAGCTTTTTCCTCAGTTTAAAACAGGTGATTCATCAACGGACCCTTCTAACGGAAGTGCAAAATATGAAAATTTTGGAGCTGGGATATTATTCATTCCTTCTGGTTTAGGATATTATGCTGCACCGCCAAGCGGAAGTACGATACCTGCTTATGCTCCTTTAATTTTTAGTATTAAGTTGTATAGCTATAAAAGAATGGATCATGAATATAATGTTTCCAATGGATCTCTTATTTCAAATCCTGATGGAGTTTATGATTATCAGGAGGATTTGAATCATGATGGCTATGTTCGTGATTATAGAAATACTACTTTGTATCCTAACAAACCCGTAAATCCAGATGATACAGATGGAGATGGAATTCCGGATTTCTTAGATCAGGATGATGATGGAGACGGTTACAGCACAAGATTTGAAATTACTAAACCAAGTTATGATTTAGATCCATTGGTTTCTGGTTTGAGTAAATATTATCCTTTCGACCCAATTTCGGATAATCCAGCAACTCCTAATGTAGATGAAACTGAAAGACATGGTATTCCTGCATTTTCAGCAACCGGAGAGCCGGATTATAATTCTCCCGGAAGAATAAGAATTCACGTAGACAAAGATCATCATTCGGCAAAACCGTAATGATTTTAAATAGATAAAAGTAAAAACCTCGAAATTGAATTTCGAGGTTTTTTTTGTTTTTAATTAAAAAAAATAATGAATGTAAAGTAATAATATTATGTTAAGGTTTGTGTCTTAAGTATTGTTTATCAATGTTTTAATGTTCTTGTGTAGGATTTGTTTTCTGTTTTACGGGATCACGTAAGTAATTTACTTATTTAACGTGTAGATTTGAAAGAATAATATTAAAATTTTATAAAAATGAAAAAATTAATTGCATTGTTTTTAGTGTTTACTGCTTTGTCATGCAGCAGCGAAGATCAGGTAAATCAAGAAGTTACTGCTGTAGATAATACAGCTTCAGTTTTAGATGGTAAAATGTTATCATTTAAAAATGAAGAACTTTTTGTTAAAGAGTATTCTGATTTGGCTGATTTAGATACTGATGAGCTTAAGAATTGGGTTGCTTCAAAAAAATTAGTTTCGTTACTAAATACTTCAGACGATTCAGCAAGTATGGAAGAAGATGTATTGTCCGAAACAAGAATTATCTATTCAGATGCATTAAAATCAGTTTTAAATTCGGAATCAAAAGTTAAAATTAATGGTAACGTTTTATGGCTTAATGAACGTACTTTTTATTTGCTTTCTGAGGATGAAATTAATTTAAGTGTTGCAGAGCTTACTAATCGTGAAGCTAAATTGCAAAAATACGGCCAGTTGTTAAGTGTTGCTAAAGTTTCTAAGAATATAACTGGCAGATTAGTTCTTCCTAATGAAAACAGAATAAAATCATTTGCAAGTCCAGAAATAAATGTTAATGGCGGCAGATTGAGACATGTAGTAGATTTGTATAATGAAACTATTGTTTTAAATGATGGTATTCAGTCTAGTAAGATGTATTTAAGATCAACATTGCAATACAGATCATGCTCAACATTAGCTGGCTGCAGATGGAAAGAGGCTATGAATCTTCGATATTTAACGAGTGATTTTCAAGGTAGACCAGGTGATACTACTGGTATTTGGACTATATATGGTATTTATAATAATCCAGCAATATCAGGAACAAAAACCTATCAGGTAGGATCTTGGAAATTCACTGTGCCGTATATGTCAGATGTTAATTTTTATATTTCTGGTCCGATAGTGTGTAGTATTAATGGCGTAGTGCCTACTCCACAAATTTCTATGGAAATGTCCTGGTACTACTAGTAAAACTAAAAAACCTCGAAATTTAATTTCGAGGTTTTTTTATAAAGTAAGAAAAGTAAAAAATTATTTTCTTTTGATCACTCTTTCTACAGCTTCAACAATGGCCTGATTGTTTAATTTGTATTTTTCCATTAATTGTTCTGGAGTTCCAGATTCACCAAAACTGTCGTTTACGGCTACAAATTCTTGTGGAGTTGGATTTTTTAGAGCTAATACTCCAGAAACACTTTCTCCAAGACCTCCAAGATAGTTGTGCTCTTCTGCAGTAACTATACATCTTGTTTTAGCAACCGATTTAAGAATTGCTTCTTCATCAAGAGGTTTAATTGTGTGAATGTTGATTACTTCAGCAGAGATTCCTTTTGCTTCTAAAGCTTCTGCAGCGATAAGAGCTTCCCAAACTAAATGTCCTGTTGCAACAATTGTTACGTCAGTTCCTTCGTTTAGTAAAATTGCTTTCCCAATTACGAATGGTTCGTCAGCAGGAGTAAAGTTAGGTACAACCGGACGGCCAAAACGTAAATAAGCCGGACCATGATGATCTGCCAATGCCAAAGTTGCAGCTTTAGTCTGGTTGTAATCGCAAGTATTGATTACCGTCATTCCTGGTAACATTTTCATTAATCCGATGTCTTCTAAGATTTGGTGAGTTGCCCCGTCTTCTCCTAGAGTTAAACCTGCGTGAGAAGCACAGATTTTTACGTTTTTATCTGAGTAAGCAACAGATTGACGGATTTGATCGTAAACTCTTCCTGTTGAGAAATTAGCGAAAGTTCCTGTAAAAGGAATTTTTCCTCCAATTGTTAAACCTGCAGCGATACCAATCATATTAGCTTCTGCGATTCCAATTTGGAAAAAACGCTCTGGATGATTTTTTTTGAAATCATCAAATTTTAATGATCCAATTAAATCAGCACATAATGCCACAACGTTTTCGTTTTTTTGACCTAATTCAGTCATTCCCGCTCCAAAACCAGAACGAGTATCTTTGCTTCCTGTATTTTCGTATTTTTTCATTTAATTTTCTTTTGAGATGCTGCTCTTCTAAGTGGCTTCGTTAAGTTTTACCGAAAACTGCCACTGAGACTGAACACTTTTTTAATAATCGATTTGATCTGCAGAATAGTTTTGAGCTAGAGCATTTTTCAATTGGTCATCGTTTGGTGCTTTACCATGCCAAGCATGAGTGTGCATCATAAAGTCAACACCATTACCCATTTCAGTGTGTAATAAAATACAAACCGGTTTTCCTTTTCCTGTTCTTGATTTTGCATCTGTTAATCCTGCGATAATAGCATCGATATTGTTTCCTTCAGCAATTTCTAAAACGTCCCAGTCAAAAGCTTCGAATTTTGCACGAAGGCTTCCCATTGCTAAAACTTCGTCTGTAGTTCCGTCAATTTGTTTTCCGTTAACGTCTACGGTTGCAATAAGGTTGTCTACTTTTTTAGCAGAAGCATACATAATAGCTTCCCAGTTTTGACCTTCTTGTAATTCTCCGTCACCGTGTAAAGTAAAAACTAAATGATTATCTCCATTTAATTTTTTAGCTTGTGCAGCACCAAGAGCAACAGATAAACCTTGTCCTAATGATCCAGACGCCATACGAACTCCAGGTAAACCTTCATGAGTTGTTGGGTGCCCTTGTAAACGAGAGTTTAATAATCTAAAAGTTGCAAGTTCTGAAATAGGGAAATAGCCGCTACGTGCTAAAACGCTGTAAAATACTGGAGAAATATGACCATTTGAAAGGAAGAAAATATCTTCTCCAATTCCGTCCATATCAAAACCTTCCTTACGTTCCATAATATTTTGGTAAAGTGTTACCAAAAATTCAGTACAACCTAATGAACCACCTGGGTGACCTGAGTTGACAGCATGTACCATTCTAAGAATATCTCTTCTTACTTGGATCGTTAAATCGCTTAATTGTTGTGTGTTAGGCTTCATTTTATATGTAAAAGTTAAACTGTTGCAAAAGTAATCGTTATTTTGCGGGCTGACAAATGATTTTCTGCTTTAGTTTGCCACAATTGTTAAATTATGATTCTTTTTTTATTGATCTGGAAAAAAAGTTTGAACTCTTGCTGTTAGTCTATAAAAAGTTTTGCCGCAGATTTCACGGATTACAATGATTTTAAAATCTTGCTAATCGGTGAAATCTGCGGCAAAAATAACTGTAACGTTATAAATGAAAGATTAATTTGTATCGCTCTCGCTGTAGAAATTATTTTCTTCGTCTTCAGAACCAATTTCTTCTTGTTCGTCATCAAGTTCTGAGCCGGGAATGTCTAAATCATTTCCTATTTTGTCGCTGTTTTGTTTCCATTCGTGATTGTCCTGATTGATGATTCTTTCTCCGGAAATATCTTCGGGATCAATGTCTTCTAATTTGTTTTCCTGATTGTAGATATCTTCATTTGCCGGGTAATCTAGATTTTCCAGGTTTCTCTCGATTTGTTCATCTTTAATCTGATCTAATTTTTCTTCAGAGTTTATCATGATTTCTAAATTTTTAGTTGATAGTATTTTTATAATAATTAAAATTATGAAATGATGATTGTTAATGTGTTACACTTTAGTAATGTGGTTGTTGTAATTTTTACATTTCCTTGAATTTGTGGTTGATGAATAACTGTAAGGCTTTTTTTTACCACAAAAATGCTTTTAGATTTGATTTTTGTCCCTGATTGTTATAGCCGCTAAATTCAAGTGCTGTCAGGTTTCAGGTTTTGGGTTGATCAGTCATCAAAATCTAATTTTCTAATTGACAAATTATCTACTTAAATTTTCCTCAAATTAGATTATCTTTGCCGACTGAAAAAAGAAACAGATGAAGTTTGATTTATTACAAAAAGATCCGCAGTCTAAAGCTAGGGCGGGAAGTATTACTACTGATCACGGCGTAATTGAAACGCCTATTTTTATGCCCGTAGGAACGGTAGCTTCCGTAAAAGGAGTACATCAGCGAGAGCTGAAAGACGATATTAATCCGGATATTATTCTTGGAAATACATACCATTTATATCTTCGTCCGCAGACAGAAATTCTTGAAAAAGCAGGAGGATTGCATAAATTCATGAATTGGGATCGTAATATTTTGACAGATTCTGGAGGTTATCAGGTATATTCTCTTTCGAGTAATCGAAAAATTAAAGAAGAAGGGGTAAAGTTTAAATCGCATATTGACGGTTCTTACCACTTTTTTACTCCAGAAAATGTAATGGAAATTCAGCGTACTATTGGAGCTGATATTATTATGGCTTTTGATGAGTGCACGCCGTATCCTTGCGATTACAGATATGCACAAAGATCGATGCATATGACGCACCGCTGGCTGGATCGTTGTATTAATCATTTAGACAAAGTGCCTTACAAATACGGTTACGAACAGACTTTTTTTCCGATTGTTCAGGGAAGTACTTATAAGGATCTGCGTCGTCAATCGGCTGAATATATTGCCAATGCCGGACAGCAGGGAAATGCAATTGGAGGCTTATCAGTAGGGGAACCTGCAGAGGAAATGTACGCAATGACCGAAGTAGTATGCGAAATTCTTCCGGAAGATAAACCCCGCTATTTAATGGGTGTGGGAACTCCTATAAATATATTAGAAAATATTGCGTTAGGAATTGATATGTTTGATTGTGTTATGCCAACACGAAATGCAAGAAACGGTATGTTGTTTACGGCAAACGGAACGATCAATATTAAAAATAAAAAGTGGGAAGCTGATTTTTCTCCAATTGATGAAATGGGACATACTTTTGTAGATACAGAATATACAAAAGCCTATTTACGTCATTTGTTTGCTGCTAACGAATATTTAGGAAAACAAATTGCTACAATTCATAATCTTGGTTTCTATATGTGGTTGGTTCGTGAAGCGAGAAAACATATCTTAGCAGGCGATTTTAGACCATGGAAAGAAATGATGGTTAAAAATATGAGTCAAAGACTTTAAAAATAGGTTTATTCGTTTAATCGTTTATTCGGTTAAACGATTTGAACAAATAAACGATTAAACTTTATGCTGTCAATAATAGATAAATACATCTTAAAAAGATATCTCGGAACTTTTTCTGTGATGCTGCTTTTGTTTGCTCCAATCGGAATCGTAATTGACGTTTCTGAAAAAGTAAATAAGATGCTCGAAAACAAGATTCCGTTTATGGATATTGCGTTCTATTATTACAACTTTACTATTTATTTTATCAACTCTTTATTTCCGATATTTCTGTTTCTGTCGGTTATTTGGTTTACTTCAAAACTGGCAAATAATACCGAGATTATTGCGATTTTAAGTTCCGGAATTTCATTTACCCGTTTTCTTCGTCCTTATATTGTTGGGGCTACAATTGTTTCGATCTTTGTTTTGTTAATGGGATTTTTTATTGTGCCTGCAGCGAGTGAAGGCTATAATAATTTTAGGTATACCTATTTAAAAGGGAACGGAAAGGAGCTCATGCGGGGCGAAAATACTAATGTTTACAGACAAATTAATGACCACGATTTTATCTTTGTAAATAGTTTTAATGAAGAATCTAAAACCGCATTTAATTTTACGCTGGAACATTTTGAGAAAGAAAAATTGACTTACAAAATTACAGCGAGCCGTATAAAATGGGATCCTAAAAAGAAAATTTACATTTTGTACGATTATACAAAAAGAACGCTGGGAGATTTAAATGATGTTATAGAGAAAGTTCCGGAAAAAAATGTGAGTTTTAAATTTGAACTTGCTGATTTAACTCCGGTTGTTTACATAGCCGAAACACTGACTTTAGGCAAATTATACGATTTTATCGAAAAAGAAAGAAAAAGAGGTTCAGGAAACATCAATACTTATTTAGTGGTGCTTTATAAAAAATACAGTGTTCCGGTTTCTGCTTTTATCCTTACTATTATTGCGGTTTCGGTTTCTTCAATGAAGCGTCGCGGCGGTATGGGAATGAACCTGGCAATTGGAATCGCGATTGCGTTTTCATTTGTATTTTTTGATAAAATTTTTGGTACTCTTGCCGAAAAATCTTCTTTTTCACCCTTATTAGCTGTCTGGTTCCCAAATATGGTTTTTGGAGCTCTGGCAGTTTACTTATTACGTAATGCGAAACGATAATTTAAAAAGTTACCTAAATCTTCATTTAATAGTTTTTATCTGGGGTTTTACGGCTATTCTTGGTGCTCTTATTACAATCGATGCCGAAAATTTAGTGTGGTACAGAATGTTAATTGCCGGACTTTTTCTTGGCGGGTTTATTGTCTATAAAAAGCAGTCTTTTAAAATATCGGCGCAGTCTTTTGCAAAATTAATTTTTGTTGGATTATTAATTGCACTGCATTGGATTTTCTTCTTTAAAGCGATTCATGTGTCCAACGTTTCGATAACGCTGTCCATTTTTTCGCTTGGAGCCTTTTTTGCTTCGTTATTAGAACCGCTTTTTTACGGAAGAAAAGTACTTTGGTATGAGGTTTTCTTTGGGTTGATTATTATTGCCGGTTTAGGGCTGATATTGCAAGTTGAAATAAAGTACCTTACAGGGGTTTATTATGCTTTGATTTCTATAATTCTGGGGGTTTTGTTTACTTTGATGAATGGGAAATTAATATCAGATCATGAGCCATCCGTTATTACGTTTTACGAATTTGGAGCAGGAGTTTTCTTTATCTCGATTTATTTTTTAGTTATAGGAAAATTTAATGCTGACTTTTTTGTGATGTCACTAAATAACTGGATTTTACTACTGGTTTTGGCTTCTGTTTGTACAGCTTATGCCTTTACCGCATCTGTAAAAGTTATGCAGCGATTAACACCATATACGGTAATGTTAACGACTAATTTAGAGCCGGTTTACGGAATTCTTTTGGCTTATTTTATTCTTGGAGGAAAAGAAAAAATGAGCACAGAATTTTACATTGGCGCCATCATAATTGTTATTACTGTTATTTTAAATGGTGTTTTTAAACATTATAAGAATAAAGAAAAAGTGTAATATTTACCTTATTTTTAAATTACATTTTTGCATTTTAAACACGAATTAATCACACGAATAGTATAATATTTTTATATTTGCGGTTCGATTTAAAAACAAAATTCAAAAATCCATGGAATATTTAGATTTTGAGCTTCCAATAAAAGAACTTGAAGAACAGTTAGAAAAGTGTGTTATAATTGGAAAAGAATCTGACGTTGATGTTACGCCTACTTGTAAAGAAATCAACAAGAAATTAGAACAAACTAAGAAAGAAATATATAAAAACCTTACGGCCTGGCAGCGTGTACAACTGTCAAGGCATCCAAATCGACCATATACATTAGACTATATCAGAGCAATTTGCGGTGATACATTTTTGGAACTTCATGGAGACAGAGGTTTTAAAGATGATAAAGCGATGGTTGGCGGTCTTGGAAAAATAAACGGACAGTCGTTTATGATCGTTGGTCAGCAAAAAGGTTTTAATACAAAAACACGTCAATACCGTAATTTTGGTATGGCAAATCCAGAAGGATACCGTAAAGCTTTGCGTTTAATGAAAATGGCAGAGAAATTTGGAATTCCGGTTTTAACTTTAGTAGATACTCCGGGTGCATATCCTGGTCTTGAAGCTGAAGAAAGAGGACAAGGAGAAGCTATTGCCAGAAACATTTTTGAAATGGTTCGTTTACAAGTGCCAATTATCACTATCATTGTGGGTGAAGGTGCTTCTGGAGGAGCATTAGGAATAGGTGTTGGAGATCGAGTTTATATGTTAGAGAATACTTGGTATTCTGTAATTTCTCCAGAGTCATGTTCGTCTATTTTATGGAAAAGCTGGGAGTACAAAGAACGTGCTGCCGAAGCTTTAAAATTGACTTCGTCTGACATGAAAAAACAAAAGTTAGTTGATGATGTTATTCCGGAACCACTTGGCGGAGCGCACTATGACCGCGAAACTACTTTTAAAACAGTAGCCGAATACATTACAAAAGGATACAACGAATTGAAAGACTTATCAACAGCCGAGCTAATTGCCCAAAGAATGGACAAATACAGCAATATGGGCGAGTATAAAGAGTAAATTCATATAATATGATTAAAAATCCGAAGCCCTGCGGTTTCGGATTTTTTTTTGGTTATCAACAAAAGAAAAATATTTATAAACATTTAATAGTTATAACTCGATAACAATTTTTTTTTAAATTTTGTTACTTTCGCTATATGGAAAATTTCAAGAATGTAAACCCTGTAAAGGTAGATAAAACCACTATTATTAATCTCGAAAAAGGAAAACTCCCTCCACAAGTTCTTGATTTGGAGGAAGCGGTGCTTGGTGCAATGATGATTGATAAAAAAGGGGTAGATGATGTAATTGATATTTTACAGCCCGATGCTTTTTACAAAGATGCGCATAAACACATTTTTGAAGCGATTTTGCAGCTTTTTACAGAAACACAGCCAATCGATTTGCTGACCGTTTCGACTCAGTTAAAGAAAAATGGAAAGTTAGAATTAGCGGGAGGAGATTTTTATTTAATTCAGCTTACGCAAAAGATTGCTTCTTCTGCGCACATCGAATTTCACTCACGTATTATTCTTCAAAAATTTATTCAAAGAAGTTTGATTCGAATTTCTTCGGAAATTATCGAAGAATCTTATGATGAAACTACCGATGTATTTGATTTATTAGATAAAGCAGAATCTAAATTGTATGAAGTAACGCAGGGAAATATCAAGCGTAGTTCTGAAACAGCTCAAAGTTTAGTTTTACAAGCAAAGAAACGTATTGAGGAAATTGCGGGTAAAGAAGGTTTGAGTGGTATTGCGACTGGTTTTGAGAAGTTAGATCAGTTAACTTCCGGATGGCAGCCTTCGGATTTAATTATTATTGCAGCTCGTCCTGGTATGGGTAAAACAGCTTTCGTACTTTCTATGGCGCGAAACGTTGCTATTCAGTTTGGGCATGCAGTGGCCGTTTTCTCTCTGGAGATGGCTTCTGTACAGTTAATTACCAGGCTTATTTCATCTGAAACAGGATTGTCTTCAGAAAAATTAAGAACTGGAAAGCTGGAAAAACACGAATGGGAGCAGCTGAGTACTAAAGTAAAAGACTTAGAAAAAGCACCTTTGTTTATTGATGACACACCTTCACTTTCTATTTTTGATTTACGTGCTAAATGTCGTCGTTTGGCCTCGCAGCACGGAATTAAATTAATTATAATTGACTCTTTGCAGTTAATGACAGCTGGTGGTAACGGTAAAGGAGGAGGAAATCGTGAGCAGGAGATTTCTACCATTTCCCGAAACTTAAAAGCATTAGCAAAAGAGTTAAACGTGCCGGTTATTGCACTTTCGCAGTTGTCTCGTGCCGTTGAAACGCGTGGATCAAGTAAAAGACCGTTGCTTTCGGATCTTCGTGAATCTGGAGCGATTGAGCAGGATGCTGATATTGTATCGTTTATTTATCGTCCTGAATATTATAAAATTGAAGAGTGGGATGATGATGAGCAATCGTCAACTGCAGGTCAGGCTGAGTTTATTATAGCTAAACACCGTAACGGTGGACTTGAAAATATTCGTTTAAAATTCTTAGGACATTTGGGTAAATTTGATAACCTTGAAGATTTTAGCGGCGGATATGATGACTTACCTTCAAAAATGAATCATGACGACAATCCGTTTATAACTAAAAATCTTCCATCTGCAAATGAAGCTTTTGGAAGTAATTTAAATGACGATGACGACGACAGCGATGTTCCGTTTTAAATTATATAAAAATCTTAATAAAAAGTCTTTGTAAGTATGTTCTCGCAAAGACTTTTTTTTGTTTAATACTTGCGTATTTATACGCATTATTTCACACTATAGTATTCCTTATTCAGAATAATTTCGGTAGTTTAGCGAGACCATAAACAAATTAACTAATTTTAAATTCTTAAAAAACTATGAGCGAAAAAGACTTTCCAGAAGCAGTTCAAATTCCGTTGGGTATAGCCAAAGAGTGGAAAGAAAGATTTCAGGAAGATAACACTCCTGAAGATCCTAAAACCAAAGTAACATCTTATTTAATTCCAAGAAAAACTTTAGAAAAAGTATTGGAACTTGAAACCGAGGTGGTTCGTGCATATCTTGGGATCAATGACGAAAAACTACGAACTTTACTTTTTGTTGGAGCAAAACTAGATGAAAAAACGGGTAAATATGTAGATGTTTACGGACAAGAAGGATCTGTTTTTGCTAAATCTGCAGATAATGTAGAAGGAGGAGATGTTGTTTACGATGGTATACGTCCTAGCCCGCCATTTTAATTTTAAATTAAGTATTTAAAAATGATTGATTTTTTAATGTACTTGACCTATTTCGTTTTATTTATAAACTTAATAGTTTATTCATATAGCTTTTTCCGAAAGGGAAAAGCTAATGTTTTTTTTGTCTCTTATATAATATTTTCCGCGGCAATGCAATTTTCAATGGAGTTGTTGTACCAGTTTGGAAAAACTAATTTAGTTGTGGTTAATATATTCTTTATAGGACAAATGATTTTACTGGGTATGTTTTATAACTCATTGACCTTAGTAAAAAGCCAAAAAATATTTATAAAAATTAGTTTAGCCATAGCACTGCTTGTTTTGGCGATACAATTTAGCATGAATCCAAATGAGTTTATTAAGTTTAATTTATTTGAAATTACTTTGACGAATCTGCTTATTGTAGTTTTTGCATTATTTCATTTTTATAATATGCTTACAGAAACTAAGAGTTATTATTACATCAGCATTGGTGTCGTATTTTATTTGCTGGCAAGTACTGTATTGTATTTAATTGGAAATCTTTCTGTAGAACTTAGTGATGATCTTAAACTTTTAACCTGGATATTAAATAGTTTTTTAGTTCTTTGTTTTCAATTTTTTATTTTATTCGATTGGATAAAAAGTTTTTCTTCAAAAAACGCCCTAACCAAATAAACTATTTTGTAATACTTTGATATGAACAGTCATTCGATTCCTGAAAAAGAACTAGTCACAATAATTTTATACATCTCCCTTTTCTTTATAATAGTTTCTGTTATACTGGTAATATTTTTCTATTTCTCCAGAAAAAAGATCATTCAGAAGGAACTTGAAAAAAAGGATTTAATACTGCAGTATCAAAAAGAACAATTGCATGCGGTTGTTCATATGCAGGAAGAAGAGCGCAAACGTATTGCACAAGATTTACACGATGACATAAGTTCTAAGCTTAATATTGTTTCGCTGAATACTCACTTGCTTTCGTCGCCAAATTTAACTGTAGAAGAAACAGCAGAAATTACAGGTAACATTATTAATCTAACTGCCAAAGCGTTAGAGAATTCAAGAAAAATTGCACATAATTTATTGCCTCCGGTTTTTGAAAAATTTGGACTTCATGCAGGTATAGAAGAGTTGTGTGAAGAATTTGAGAGCAGCAAATCTGTTAAAACATATTATAAAAATGAGATCAGCTTTAAGGAAAATGAGATCGATCGTCATTTACACGTTTTTAGGGTGCTGCAAGAATTAATGAATAACTCGCTGCGACATGGCAAATCAGACAAAATCTGGATAACGTTTAAAAATGAAAAAGGAATAAATATCTGTGAGTATAAAGATAATGGAGTAGGCTTTGACAGTGAAGATTTTGAAAATTACAGAGGATTAGGAATGAAAAATATCAATAGCCGTATTTCTTTCTTAAACGGAACAATCAGTTTTGAATCAGAAATAAATAAGGGAGTAGAAGTAATTTTTACTTTTTAAGTTAAAAAGCAGAAATAAATTGATGCAAATGCCAATAATATAAGGTTTTTTAACTTTTTGTGATTCATAATTTTGTATTTTCGGCATACCAAACGACCAAAAATAAATGAAATGAATACCATTATTAAAATTGCTTTAGTCGACGACGAAGTTTTATTTCGAAAAGGGATAGCTTTTTTATTGCAGAGAGAAGATAATATTGAGATTATTTTCGAAGCATCAAACGGCGAAGAGTTAGTAAATAAACTGCTTGAAAATGAAGTTAAGCCGGATATTATTATCATGGATTTGAAAATGCCGGTTTTAAATGGAGTTGAAGCAACAAAAATTATTCGAAAATCTTTTCCCGAAATAAAAATTATTGCGCTTACCAGCTATGATTCAAAATCTTTTATAGCCAATATGATTCAAGTAGGTGCAGTCGCTTATTTAATTAAAAATACAACTCCAAAAGATTTAATTAAAACGATTAACGAAGTGAATAAAAAAGGTTTTTATTACAACGAAAGTGTTTTAAAAATTATTCAGGAAACGATCGTTTCTTCAAAAAATTCTAAAGGAAATTTAGAAACAAGTTTTCTTTCGCCCAGAGAAATTGAGATACTTCAGTTAATTTGTCTGCAAAAAACAACTTCTGAAATAGCCGAGCATCTTTTTTTAAGTCCCCGAACTGTTGAAGGCCATCGCAATAACTTGCTGCTAAAAACAGAATCTAGAAATATTGCGGGTTTAGTAGTATATGCGATTCAAAATGAAATTGCCGTTTTAACACTATAATTTTAACTGGTCAGAAACTGAATGGATAAAACATAGTAAGCAATTATCGTTACTACAAGTACACAAAGGCCAATTTTTTGCATGATATTCATTCCTCTTGGCTGGTTATTACTCTCATTAAACTTCATGGTGGTTTCTTTTTACATCGATTAGTTTGATGATTCAGGATTCCAAATGTAGGCAGAAAAAGTTTTTAAGAAATAGGTGTTTTTACCTGTTTTTGCAAACGTTATGGTTAATTTTATCGACGTAGAACTTTAACGTTGAGTTTAACAGCAAAACCTTATGATGCGTTATGTTTTTAAGACGTTCCTCATTATCTTTACTAAAATAATTTTCTAATGAAAAAAAGTTTAGTTTATATTTTTATATTGATGTTTTCGTTCCAAATGAAGGCTTCGTTTATCTTACTTCCTATGGACGAAACCACGCAGCAAAATCATCTAAAAGCGTATGGTATAACATATTGGTGCTTAAGCAGAGATTATAAAGCAAGCTGGCTTTTAAATTATCGCGGTGGTTCGTTTTTATTGCCGGATGCAGAAGAAATTCGAAAAGAATGTAAAATTCGCGGGGTTAGTTTTGAAGTGCTTTCGGATAGTGAAGAAGCTTCAATTTTAAATGATATTTCCAGTCCATCGCAAAATATGGAATCTGTAATTCTTGAAAAAGCACCTAAAATTGCGGTTTATACTCCAAAAGGAAAACAGCCTTGGGATGATGCGGTGACTTTAGTTTTAACTTATGCCGAAATTCCATTTACTCCAATTTATGACGAAGAAGTTTTAAGTGATCAATTATTGCTTTATGATTGGCTTCACCTGCATCACGAAGATTTTACCGGACAGTACGGAAAATTTTATGCAGCTTATAAAAATACACCTTGGTATATTGAGCAAAAAAAAGATTCTGAAGCTTTGGCCGCTAAACTTGGTTATTCTAAAGTTTCTCAGGAAAAAGGTGCTGT
The DNA here is from genome assembly GCF_001879205.1 of Flavobacterium johnsoniae. Classification (GTDB taxonomy): domain Bacteria; phylum Bacteroidota; class Bacteroidia; order Flavobacteriales; family Flavobacteriaceae; genus Flavobacterium; species Flavobacterium johnsoniae_A. Next base: position 334,592 of record NZ_MLFK01000001.1, on the reverse strand, counting down.
TGCAAAAAAAATAAGAGACTTTGTTATTGGAGGCGGTTTTATGTTTGCCATGTGTTCTGCTACGGATAGTTTTGATATTGCACTGGCTGCAGATGGAGTTGATATTTGTGAAACTATGTTTGATGGTGATCCGAGCGAATCTAATTATCAGGCAAAACTAAATTATGGAAATTCTTTTGCTTTTAAAGACTTCATTTTGGAACGCAGACCAGAGGTTTATGAGTTTTCTGATATTGATATGACAGGAAAGAGAAGGGTTCCAATGGAAAAAGACTATTTCACTTTAATGGAATTTTCTGCAAAATGGGATCCCATTCCAAGTATGTTATGTCAAAATCATACACAATTGGTAAAAGGATTCATGGGACAGACAACTTCTTTTAATGAAACTTTGGTAAAATCTAATGTTCTGGTTATGGGAACGTGCGAAATTAATGGCGAAGCAAGATATATTCACGGCGAAAAAGGAAAAGGAATGTTTACTTTTTTTGGAGGCCACGATCCAGAAGATTTTCAGCATCAGGTAGGAGATCCGCCAACGGTTTTGGATTTGCACCCAAATTCTCCGGGTTACCGTTTGATTTTAAACAACGTTTTATTTCCAGCAGCCAAAAAGAAGAAACTTAAAACATAGTTAATTCAACGAAAATTCAAACCAAATAGGAATATGGTCTGATATTTTTCTAGCTTCTTCAAGTGAATCGTAACTGTTGTAAAATAAAACAGTTCCGGAATTGATATGCTTTACGGCATTTGATTTATAAAAAATATTATCAAATTCCGATGCCAAACAGATTCCGGCCTTACATTTATGTTTTAATGTTGTTTTTTGTTTTTGTAAAAGCGAAACATAGCCCATTTTTTTTAATGGATTAAAAACAGTGTGCGATTCGGGGCAATTAAAATCACCGGCAAAAACTAAATTCAAATTAGGATATTCCTGTGGAAGAAATTTGAAATATTTAATTTCGGTTTCTGGTTGTTTACTTTTTGTTATAGCATGAAAATTAACAATAGTAATATTTCTTTTTTTTATTTCGAATGTAGCGAAGTAAGGTTCCCTGTCTATTTCAAGATGGTATTTTTTTTCAAGCCAGGGATCACTTTTTAATTTTGCCTTGCTTGTTTTCCAAAGAAAAGCATAACGCTCTCTTTTATAACTGTTTCCGCTGGTAGGATCACTTATGGTGTAATCCCACTTGCTTCCTTTTTCGTTTAATATAGAGGTAAGTTTAGCAACAGCTTGCGCGCCTCCATAACCAGCAACAACTTCTTGTATTGCCACAATATCATAGTCTTGTATTGTTTTGGCGATAAAGGCTAAATTAGTCTGAGATTTTGATTTTCCAAAGTTTTCTAAATTCCAGGAAATGAACTTGGTTTGTGAAAAGGCTTGTACGGAAATAAAAAAAAGTAGAAGGTAAAATGTAATATTTTTCATTAATTTTCAAAAATCCAAATATAAGCATTGATTTCTATTTCCGTGCTTACTTAAAAAAATTAATGCTTCTTGTATCTGTTTTTTAATGCTGTTCCAATTATTATAATTTGTAAAACTAATAACGCCGGAATACAAATCATTTTCCAGTCAATCTCAAGCCAGCCAGTTCTTTCAGAAATAAAAGCAAAACTTATAGAAAGAAAAAGGCAAAGAACCATTGTTTTCATGATGATTTTATTGTTGGTTGTGTTGATCTTCGCAAAAAGATCAAACTTATATTTAGGTTTCATTTGGTTAATAGTTTATACAAACTTAAATCTATATAAAGTTATTTCCTTACGGGAATCCGTAAAAGGGTGTTAAAACAACCTTACACTAAGCCAAAATCCTTTGCAATGGCAATTAAGTGAACATTATTATTAGCTTTAAAATAAATTTTTAATTTGTTGATTCGTTTTTCTATACTACTCGTTCCATTTGGAGTTATTGAATTTGCTTTAAATTCGTTTGAAATATTTTCTAATATATATCCTTTTGCCAATAGCGATAGAATAGATATGTCGTAAGATTCAATTTCGATTAATGATTTGTCATTAAAGTTAAAGTTTAGATCAGAAGAAAGAATTCGTTCTTCATTTCTAAAAGTTTTTTCAAGTGCTGTTCTTAGTTCCTGAATGCTATTTCTTCCTTTAGATACGTATGCGTTTACACCTAAATCTTCAAACAGGGTTTTAATACGATATGATTTGTCCTCTATTGAAAATACAATTTTTTTAAGTTGAGGCTGTACTTTATTGACCGCTTCTATTAGTTCATCGCCGCTTTCAAGATTTGTCTTTCTATGATCTGTTTTAAATGACAAATCAGTAATAAGCAAATCGTATGGCTCTTTATCATTTAAGGCCTTTTTTACTTTTAATAATCCTTCGTCGCAATATTTTACATGATGAATTACGGGGATTTTTAAGTCCTCAAGAACTTGAACAACCGCAATGCTTATACTATCTAAATCTTCTGCAACTAAAACTTTTTGAAACATATAAATTATTTTATAGGGGGAATGTTATAATTATTTTGAAACCATTTTCTGTATAATTGTCAAAATTAATAGTTCCATTTATAGTTTTAATACGGTTTTCCACATTTTGCATATCATTTTTCAAAATTATTCTTTGATTTGGAGCTTTAGGCCTGTTATTACTGTATGTGACCGAGATATTGTTTCCAATTATTTTAAAGGAAATTATGGCTAAAGTCACATCGATGTCGCTTTTCATATACTGTAGCAGCTCTTGTAATATCCTGTAAAGAATTATTTTTTTAATTTTATTGATCTTATTCCAGTTTATATTATCTAAACCGTTTATCAATAAATTTAGGTTGGGGGTTTTAAAACCAGCCATCATTTCTTTTAAGCCGGTGCCATATTTTTCATTAGTTATAATGATGCTGTTTTCTCTCGAAATGTTCCGTGTCTGCGAGTATATTTTATCTAAGTTGGTTAACAGCTGATTTTTATTCTCAATATTTTCTAAGTCTTTATTTTGAGCAAAGACAAATGTATTGAGCACTTCTCGGGTAAGTTCGTTGTGAAGTTTGTTCAAAATTCTTATTTCATTTTCAAAAACAGCGGCTTTTTTTGCCTTATTACCCTTATATGTTATATGAAAGCTTAAGAAAAGAGTTATAAGACTAATAATAAAAATGATTACAATACTAATAGTGCTTCTGTTTTTTTGTCTTTCTAATTGCAATTTATTTTCAGCTTCTAATGTTTTAAGTTCTAAATTCTCATTTTTATCTAATTTTGAGTGGTACTTTATATTAGAAAATTGATTTTTTTGTTTTAGTCTGGCTGTATTTACGCTGTCTGTAAAATTAATATATAGATTAGTATACTTTTTTAGATCATTTCCTTTGCTGCTTTTTACTAAGAAACCTAAACAATACTTTTGATCAGCATATAAATTAAGTTCAGAAGCTTTTTTGTATCCGAGTTTAGCATATTTTTGAGCTAACTGCGGATTACTTTTGAGATAATATTCAGACAAAGAGGCATAGCTGCCCGACATGTCTTCACGATCTTTTATTTTAATTCTAATTTTTAGGGCTTTATTGTAAAGATCAATTGCTTTTGGATTTTTGAGGTGATAATAACAAATCCCTAAATTATTTACCATTGTAGCGTAATCTATTACATCAAATCGGTCCGTGTTGCTCGTTTTATATTTATCGGCATAATATCCTTGTGTTGTTAACTTTTCGAATATGTAGGCCGCTTTTTTATATTGTTTTTGTTTTATATAAACAATACCAATATTGTTTAAGATATTCCATTTTCTCCAGGGCAAAGTATTGAGATGTAATGCTTTCCTAAAGTACAGCAAAGCATTTTCGGTATCATTGTTTTTAAAGTAATTAAAGCCAAGAATACAATATGCATTCCAGGCATACCGTGGTTTTGTCATGTACTTTAGATGTGGCAAAATTTTTATTGCAGTGGCTTCACTTTGAATATAGTTGCCTTGGTACTGATAAATGTATCCAATTGAAATTAAGGCATCGACATAATCAATTCTGTTTTTTATTGGGTCTGACAGTTCGATTACCTTCGTATAAGCTTTAAAGGCATTGTTATAATCAGCTTGAGCGAAATAATCGTCTCCAACAATTGTTAATCTCTTTATCTGAGCCGTGTGATCAGGTATTATATGTTTAATCTGCTCCTTCTTTTCGCATGAAGCTGGAAGAATGAGTAAAAAAAATAGTGAGAATAAAAATGGAATAAAATTAGTAGTTTTCATCTAAGATTTTTGAAAAACACATATTGTGGTTTCTTAATTAAACTGGAATTTTAATAAAAGCTTTAAATCCTTCATTTAAACTGGAAGTAATATCAATTTGTCCTTTTGTTTTAAGAATTCGGCTTTCTACATTATACAAACCGTTTTTAAATATAATTTTATCGGTTTCTATGCCTTTACCATTATCTGTGTAATTGATTAAAATGCTTTTTTCGGCATTTTTAAAAGTAATTCCAACTAGTGTAGCTTCACTGTACTTTCTCATATTGACAAGTAATTCCTGTAATACTCTGTAAATGGTGATTTTTTTATTTTTATCAATTTCGTTCCAGGCGATGCTCTCTAATCCATTTAAGATTAAATTAATGTTCGATTTTCCAAAGCCGGAAATCATATCTTTAAGAAGTAAAACATAATTTTCATCGGTTGCAATTGTGCAATTCTCTCTTGAAATATCTCTTGTTCTGGAATAAATAGCGTCTAAATTATTTAATAATTGTATTTTGTTTTCAGCTAATGATAAGTTTTTGTTTTCGGCGAAAGCCATTGTATGATAAATATCGTTTGCTAGTTCGTCATGCAGTTTTTTAGAAATTCTGATTTCACTGTTATATGCAGCTTCTATCTTTTCTCTTTTTGCCTTAGAAGTTAGATAATAATATAGAATTAAAATAAGGCATAGACTCAAAACAATAATAATATAAGACGCAATATTTCTATTTTTTTGTCTTTCCAGTTTTAATTCATTTTCTGCTTTATGAGTTTTTAATTTTAAATTCTCTTCCTTTTCACGTTTAGAATCATATTTGATTTTGGCAAATTGATTTTTCGCTTTTTGCCTAACTTCATCAATACTGTCAACTAAATTTATGTAAATGGCAGAGTAATCTTTTAATTCTTTATTACTACTGTTTTTAATTATCATTTTTAATGCTGATAATCTTCCGTCGACATAATTTATTTTACCGTATTCTTTATAGCTTAAAAGTATAAATTCCTTAGACAGTGAAGGATTTTGTTGTTCGTAAAACTGAGCAAGATGAAAATAGCTTTTCCCTAAGCCATAAGGACTTTTTACTTTTTTTCTTATTTCTAATGCTTTGTTTAAATAACCTAAAGCATTTTCATTTTCTTTAAGTCTGAAATAACATAGGCCAATATTTGCTAATATTGAGCCATAGAAACTTTCGTCTCTCATTACTTCTTTTTTCGTTTCTATGGGAAGAAGGATAGTAAGAGCCTGACGGTATTTTTTTTCTTGAATTAATGCAACGGCAATGTTATTTTTCGCTGCTAGCTTTCGCCAGTTTTTTGTGTTTAGTTGCAGCGCTTTTTGATTGTACAATATTGCATTTTTGTAATCGTAGGTTTCTAGATAATTGGTACTTAAAGTAACATATAAGTTCCAGGTGTGAAGTTGGTTTTTTACATATTTGGTATAAGGGAGTGCTTTTGTAATTGTAGCTTCAGTACCTGCATAATCTCCATGAGTCTGCTGAATGATTGCCATACGGTTTAACGTACTTATGTAGTTATCGGCGTCTTTTGATGGTACACATATAAAAATTGCTTCGTTATAATAGTAAAAAGCACTGTCGAGTTTATTGTTGTCAAAAAGAGTATCAGCAATTGCTATTAGTTTGTCAACCTTAGCCTTATTGTAAGCTTCTTTTTTGTTAATGGAAGACTTCTGCTGGCAGGAATAGAGCAGTAGTAAAGTAACAATTAAGAGGTAAGAAAAATATGTTTTTTTCGTAATCATGCGCCAAAAATAAAAAAACTGAATTCCTGTGAAAGAGTATAAATACCTGTTTTTATAAAATTTTCAATTTTGTATTTTTCAGCTGCTCATTTACAAGTATATACAAAGAAACCCTCTGATAAGAGGGGCCTTGGTTTTAAAAATGTTGTAAAATTTATCTTTCTAAAAAAATTATACGGCTCTTAAACCTGTGGTAATTGCTAATCTATTCCAGGAGTTAATTGTGATGATGGCAAGGATGATTTCGGCTAAATATTTCTCATCAAATAAACTTGCTGCATTTTGATAAACTTCATCAGAAACATGATTGCTAATTAAGGTTACTTGTTCTGTCAAAGCCAGGATAGCCTTTTCTTCTTCAGTAAAAACATCAGCTTCACGCCATGCACTTGTTAAGTAAATGCGCTGTTCAGTTTCGCCTTGTTTTCTTGCATCTGCTGTGTGCATGTTAATGCAAAAAGCGCAGCCATTAATTTGCGAAGCACGTATTTTAATTAGTTCTTTATGAGTTGGTGTTAATGAAGTAGTAGAAATGTATTTCTCTAGATTCATTAAAGCTTGATAGGCTTGTGGAGCAACTTCCGGAATAACGATTCTTGGTTTCATTTTATATGTTTTTAAAAGTTTAATACAAAGGTCAATTAAGTATGTTTAAAAAAACTTGAACTACTTCAAGAAATTCATCTTATACTTTTCCGGCTCTGATTTTACTCATAAATTCGGCTGAAAAATCTAAATAGGAGGCAAGCATATATTGAGGAACTCGTTGTACAAATTCAGGGTTTAAATCATTAAAGTGGTGATATCTTTCTTCTGCCGACATTGTAAATAAGAATTTAATCCGCATTTGAGCTGCGCCAAATGATTTTTGAGAAACAACCCTAAAGTATCTTTCAAGTTTTGGAATTTGAACTAATAAGTTTTCTAATGTATTTTTTTCAAGGGCAATAACCTCACAGTTTTCAACAGCCTGAATGTAAAAGTGCGACGGAGTATTATTGTGGTAGCTAAGGTAATCTGTTATCCACCAGTTTTCAATAGCAAATTGCAAAGTTTGCTCTGTTCCTTTTGAATTAATTATGTATTGTCTCGCGCATCCTTTTGTGATAAAGTACATTGTATTGCACATCTGGCCTTCTTTTAATACATGCTCTTTCCTTTTGATAGGAGTTATGCTTAGGCAGGATTTCAAAGTGTCTATTTCTGAAGATTCTAATTTGATGAATTTCTGTATATGATCAAAAAGTGCCGTAAACATTTGTGTATTTTTTTTAGAACTTTAAAGATAAACCAGTTTTGTGGAAAAACAAAAAACCATTCGAATTAACGAATGGTTTCTTTATGATAAGTAAGTAATCTAAATTGAGTTTATAAAACGTTTATTTTACTTTATTAAGTATTGCTTTGAAAGCTTCTGGGTGGTTCATAGCTAAATCTGCAAGAACTTTACGGTTCAATTCGATTCCGTTAGCTTTAACTTTCCCCATGAATTGAGAATAAGACATTCCTTCTAATCTAGCTCCAGCGTTAATACGTTGAATCCATAATGAACGGAAGTTTCTTTTATTCTGTTTTCTGTCACGGTAAGCGTAGCTCATCGCTTTCTCTACCGCATTCTTAGCAACTGTCCAAACGTTTTTACGTCTGCCAAAGAAACCTTTGGCTTGCTTCATTATTTTTTTTCTTCTTGCTCTTTTAGCAACTGAATTTACCGATCTTGGCATAATTTTAATGTGTTTTTGTAGCAGGCGTCCTGAATTGAATCAAAGGAACTTCAAAGCCATACTCCAAGGTTATATAAATAATTTTTTAACCTAAAGAATTATTAGATAATTCTTAATTGTTGTTTGATGCTTTTCTCATCTGTTTTGTGAACTAGCGCTGAGTGTGTCAAAGCTAATTTACGTTTTTTAGATTTTTTAGTCAAGATGTGACTTTTAAAAGCATGCTTTCTTTTAATCTTTCCAGAACCAGTAACTTTAAAACGTTTCTTAGCGCTAGATTTAGTTTTCATTTTAGGCATTTTTCCTAGTGTTTTAATTTATTCTTACTTACTTATATTTTTTACAAGCTTTAGGCTTTAGGCTTTAAGCTTTAAGCAAAGGTTTAATGAACCAGTTGCTTAAAGTTTAGGGCTTATTGCTTACAGCAAATAATTATTTCTTTTTCTTCGGAGCAATGAACATAATCATTCTCTTACCTTCAAGAACTGGCATAGCTTCTACTTTACCAAATTCTTCTAAATCTGTAGCTAAACGTAATAATAAAATCTGCCCTTGATCTTTATAGATGATCGAACGTCCTTTAAAGAAAACGAATGCTTTTAATTTTGCTCCTTCTTTTAGGAACTTCTCAGCATTTTTTCTTTTAAATTCATAATCATGCTCATCTGTCTGAGGACCAAAACGAATCTCCTTTACTACAACTTGCGAAGATTTAGCTTTTAATGCCTTGTCACGTTTCTTTTGTTCGTAAACAAATTTCTTGTAATCCATGATTTTACAAACCGGCGGCTCAGCATTTGGCGAAATTTCAACTAGATCCAATTCGAATTGGTCAGCTAAACGTAGCGCATCAGCTATTTTAAAAACCCCTGGTTCAATGTTTTCACCTACAAGACGTACTTCAGGAACACGAATAAGATTGTTTATTCTGTGTGCATCTTTTTTTTCTACTCGAGGTTGAAAACCTCTGTTACTTTTTATTGCTATGACTTTCTAATTTAAGTTAAACTGTAAATACTTTTAATGTCTTTTTTATTTCTTCGTCTACAATCGAAGCAAATTCTTCGATAGAAACTGTAATGTTACCTTTTCCTTCTTGCCCATGACGACGAATAGAAATAGTACCGTTTTTCTCTTCTTCCTCACCAACAATAAGCATAAATGGGATTTTCTGCATTTCTGCATCTCTAATTTTCTTACCGATAGTTTCATTTCGGTTGTCAATTAGGGCGCGAATTTCGTGATTTTCTAGCAAATCTAAAACTTTTTTAGCATAATTTTCGTATTTCTCGCTCAAAGACAAGATTATAGCCTGTTCCGGCATTAGCCAAAGTGGGAAATTTCCTGCAGTGTGCTCTAGTAAAATTGCTATAAAACGTTCCATAGATCCAAATGGAGCTCTGTGAATCATAACTGGGCGATGTAATTCATTATCAGCACCTTTGTATGTTAAGTCAAAACGTTCTGGTAAGTTATAATCTACCTGAATTGTTCCTAACTGCCATTGTCTTCCTAAAGCATCCTTAACCATAAAGTCAAGCTTTGGTCCGTAAAATGCAGCTTCACCATATTCTACAACAGTATTTAGTCCTTTGTCAGCTGCTGCATTGATGATTGCGTTTTCGGCTTTCTCCCAATTTTCGTCTGTACCTATATATTTCTCTCTGTTTTCCTGATCTCTCAATGAAATCTGAGCTGTGAAGTTTTCAAAGCCTAATGATCCAAATACGTATAAAACTAAATCAATTACTTTTTTGAATTCCTCGTCCAATTGTTCCGGAGTACAGAAAATATGTGCGTCATCCTGAGTAAAACCTCTAACACGAGTTAAACCATGCAATTCTCCAGATTGTTCGTATCTGTAAACAGTACCAAATTCTGCATAACGTTTTGGTAAGTCTTTGTATGACCAAGGTCTTACATTATAAATCTCACAGTGGTGAGGGCAGTTCATCGGTTTTAATAAAAACTCTTCGCCTTCGGCTGGAGTATGTATTGGCTGAAAACTGTCAGCACCATATTTAGCATAGTGGCCAGAAGTTACATAAAGCTCTTTTTGACCAATATGCGGACTAACAACTTGTTCGTAACCTGCTTTCTTTTGAGCTCTTTTTAGAAATTGTTCTAAGCGTTCTCTAAGTGCGGCTCCTTTTGGTAACCATAAAGGTAAACCTTGTCCGACCTTTTGAGAAAAAGCAAACAATTCAAGTTCTTTTCCTAATTTACGGTGATCACGACGTTTTGCTTCTTCTAGAAGTTCAAGGTATTCAGTTAAATCTTTTTGTTTTGGGAAAGATGTTCCGTAAACACGAGTCAGCTGTTTGTTCTTTTCATCACCTCTCCAATAAGCGCCGGCAACGCTCATGATTTTCATAGCTTTGATGATTCCGGTATTCGGAATATGGCCGCCACGACATAAATCAGTAAAAGTAGAGTGGTCACAAAAAGTAATAGTCCCATCTTCAAGGTTCGAAATCAATTCCGTCTTGTAAACGTTGTCTTTATACATTTCTAATGCATCAGCTTTACTTACCGGACGCATTTTAAATTCGTGCTTTCCTCTTGAGATCTCAAGAACGCGATCTTCGATCTTCTTAAAATCAGCTTCAGAGATCTTTTGATCTTCAAAATCTACATCATAATAAAACCCGTTGGCAATTGCAGGTCCTAGAGTCAATTTAATTCCAGGGTATAATTCTTCAAGTGCTTGCGCCATTACGTGCGAAGTTGAATGCCAGAAAGCTTTTTTGCCCTCGGCATCATTCCAAGTATATAAAATAAGATTACCATCGGTCGTTAATGGGGTCTCGGTCTCAATAGTTGTACCATTAAAAGATGCAGAAATAACATTTCTGGCAAAACCTTCGCTAATGTTTTTAGCGACCTCCATTGGAGTTACGCCTGAAGCAAACTCTCTAATTGACCCATCGGGTAAAGTAATCTTGATCATTGTTTATAATTTTGTGAATGCAAATATAAGTGATTAGAAAAATACATACAATATATATATGTATAAGATTACGTATTATATATATGTATAAAGTTTACTATAATATATAAGAGTAAAATTTCAGAACACCTGTCCTAAATATATATGTCTATAATGGTTTGTTTGGTTGAGCGGTTCCCAAGGATTATGCTGTTGGTTTTAAATTGAGTTTTTAATGAGAAGCTTTGTCCTGTGTATTTGTTCTGTCTTTTGTGTTTCCTGAAGTCCTTGTGGATTGGTGTAATAGGATTTGTTATGGAATCGTGGAGAGAATCGGTGTTAAGGCGGAGGGTTTAAAATAGAATTTAGATTAAATAAGCCCAAGAAGTGGTGGTTAACGCTTATAAAACGTATAAACTCTTTAAAATTGAGTGTGTGATATAGGGTTGAAATATATAAATAACAGTAAAATGCAGGAAAAACTGACAATGTTTCAAAAAAGAACAAATTGTAAAACTGCTGTTATCAGACGGTTAAGAAAAAAGGTTAAAAAAGATGGAAAAAATATAAAAAAAAGGCTTGTAAATGTAAATAAAGGTGGTACTTTTGCACCCGCAACAGCGACAGACGTTCCCTGAAATACTGACAAGCTTATAAGATTTGGATGAAGAAATTTTTTCAAAAAAAGATTAAAAAAAGCTTGTGAGAATGGAAAACGGATGTTACATTTGCACCCCGCAAAACACGGAAAGTTCCTTGATATAGTGATAAGAAAATAGAAGAAATAGAGGCGAAAAAAAAGTTTCAAATTTTTTTAAATTTTTCTTGCACATTTAAAAAGAAAGTTTTAGTTTTGCACCCGCTTTGAAACACAAGTGAAAACAAAAAGAAACACGTTCGTAGACATATTGAATTGACAGCCGTTTTGAGAGAGATCTCAAAACAAATAATAAAGAGTAATAGAATCGTTTGATTCGAAAAAAGACCACTAGAATAAAGCATCGCAATATAATATAAAAATATACGATGAAGAGTTTGATCCTGGCTCAGGATGAACGCTAGCGGCAGGCTTAACACATGCAAGTCGAGGGGTATATGTCTTCGGATATAGAGACCGGCGCACGGGTGCGTAACGCGTATGCAATCTGCCTTTCACAGAGGGATAGCCCAGAGAAATTTGGATTAATACCTCATAGTATTATGCCTCGGCATCGAGATATAATTAAAGTCACAACGGTGAAAGATGAGCATGCGTCCCATTAGCTAGTTGGTAAGGTAACGGCTTACCAAGGCTACGATGGGTAGGGGTCCTGAGAGGGAGATCCCCCACACTGGTACTGAGACACGGACCAGACTCCTACGGGAGGCAGCAGTGAGGAATATTGGACAATGGGCGCAAGCCTGATCCAGCCATGCCGCGTGCAGGATGACGGTCCTATGGATTGTAAACTGCTTTTGTACGAGAAGAAACACTCCTTCGTGAAGGAATTTGACGGTATCGTAAGAATAAGGATCGGCTAACTCCGTGCCAGCAGCCGCGGTAATACGGAGGATCCAAGCGTTATCCGGAATCATTGGGTTTAAAGGGTCCGTAGGCGGTTTAGTAAGTCAGTGGTGAAAGCCCATCGCTCAACGGTGGAACGGCCATTGATACTGCTGAACTTGAATTATTAGGAAGTAACTAGAATATGTAGTGTAGCGGTGAAATGCTTAGAGATTACATGGAATACCAATTGCGAAGGCAGGTTACTACTAATTGATTGACGCTGATGGACGAAAGCGTGGGGAGCGAACAGGATTAGATACCCTGGTAGTCCACGCCGTAAACGATGGATACTAGCTGTTGGGAGCAATCTCAGTGGCTAAGCGAAAGTGATAAGTATCCCACCTGGGGAGTACGTTCGCAAGAATGAAACTCAAAGGAATTGACGGGGGCCCGCACAAGCGGTGGAGCATGTGGTTTAATTCGATGATACGCGAGGAACCTTACCAAGGCTTAAATGTAGATTGACCGTTTTGGAAACAGAACTTTCGCAAGACAATTTACAAGGTGCTGCATGGTTGTCGTCAGCTCGTGCCGTGAGGTGTCAGGTTAAGTCCTATAACGAGCGCAACCCCTGTTGTTAGTTGCCAGCGAGTCAAGTCGGGAACTCTAACAAGACTGCCAGTGCAAACTGTGAGGAAGGTGGGGATGACGTCAAATCATCACGGCCCTTACGCCTTGGGCTACACACGTGCTACAATGGCCGGTACAGAGAGCAGCCACTGGGTGACCAGGAGCGAATCTATAAAGCCGGTCACAGTTCGGATCGGAGTCTGCAACTCGACTCCGTGAAGCTGGAATCGCTAGTAATCGGATATCAGCCATGATCCGGTGAATACGTTCCCGGGCCTTGTACACACCGCCCGTCAAGCCATGGAAGCTGGGGGTGCCTGAAGTCGGTGACCGCAAGGAGCTGCCTAGGGTAAAACTGGTAACTAGGGCTAAGTCGTAACAAGGTAGCCGTACCGGAAGGTGCGGCTGGAACACCTCCTTTCTAGAGCCCTGAGTGTTAGTGGAAACACACGCCGGGGAAAAAGATGCTCTATTGGTTTTAGGATTTAGGGATAATATTACTCTTGCTGTTAGTTCAAATAATAAATTTTTAAGTAAAACAGAGTCTCGTAGCTCAGCTGGTTAGAGTACTACACTGATAATGTAGGGGTCGGCAGTTCGAGTCTGCCCGGGACTACTAAATTACTTAAGAAAAAGGAAATTCTGGAAGCTGGGATTCACCAAAGGAAATTAGAGAAGAATTAGAAATCTAAAATCTGAATTCTAAAATCTAAGATTTAAAATGGGGGATTAGCTCAGCTGGCTAGAGCGCCTGCCTTGCACGCAGGAGGTCAACGGTTCGACTCCGTTATTCTCCACAAAAGGCTGTAAGCCTGAGGCCTAGTGCGTAAAGCGCGAAGCATATAAAGTTCATTGACATATTGAGATAAGAAAATAATAAAAAGTAGAAAGCGTTTTTTATAATTTATTGTAAAGAACAAAAAAAAACGGTCATAATTGATTTTATGATTGGTACAATAAGCAAAATAAGGGCGTATGGGGGATGCCTAGGCTCTCAGAGGCGATGAAAGGCGTGATAAGCTGCGAAAAGCTGCGGGGACGGGCACACACCGATTGATCCGCAGATACCTGAATGGGGCAACCCACTATGTTGAAGACATAGTACACCGATAGGTGGGCAAACCCGCTGAACTGAAACATCTAAGTAGGCGGAGGAGAAGAAAACAAAAGTGATTCCGTAAGTAGTGGCGAGCGAACGCGGATTAGCCCAAACCAGTGATGTTACGGCATTGCTGGGGTTGTAGGACCACGAGATTTTATGCATGCAGAACCGGAAGTTACTGGAAAGTGACGCCAAAGAGGGTGATAGCCCCGTATGGGTAATAAATGTAATAGATAGTGGTATCCTGAGTAGGGCGGGGCACGTGAAACCCTGTCTGAATTTGGCGGGACCATCCGCTAAGGCTAAATACTCCTGAGAGACCGATAGTGAACCAGTACCGTGAGGGAAAGGTGAAAAGAACCGTGAATAACGGAGTGAAATAGATCCTGAAACCATACGCTTACAAGCGGTCGGAGCCCTTTCGTGGGGTGACGGCGTGCCTTTTGCATAATGAGCCTACGAGTTAACGTTGCTGGCAAGGATAAGTGGTTAAGCCATGGATCCGCAGCGAAAGCGAGTCTGAATAGGGCGCTTTAGTCAGTAGTGTTAGACGCGAAACCGTGTGATCTACCCATGGGCAGGTTGAAGCTGTGGTAACACACAGTGGAGGACCGAACCGGTTGACGTTGAAAAGTCTTCGGATGACCTGTGGGTAGGGGTGAAAGGCCAATCAAACTCGGAAATAGCTCGTACTCCCCGAAATGCATTTAGGTGCAGCGTTAGTTATAAAGTTATATAGAGGTAGAGCTACTGATTGGATGCGGGGGCTTCACCGCCTACCAATTCCTGACAAACTCCGAATGCTGTATAATGTTCACTAACAGTGAGGGCTTGGGTGCTAAGGTCCAAGTCCGAGAGGGAAAGAACCCAGACCATCAGCTAAGGTCCCCAAATATATGCTAAGTTGAAAGAACGAGGTTTGTCTGCCCAGACAGCTAGGATGTTGGCTTGGAAGCAGCCATTCATTTAAAGAGTGCGTAACAGCTCACTAGTCGAGCGGACGAGCATGGATAATAATCGGGCATAAGCATATTACCGAAGCTATGGATTTAGAGATTACTCTAAGTGGTAGGGGAGCATTCTAACAGGGTTGAAGGTTTTTCGTAAGGAGGGCTGGACTGGTTAGAAAAGAAAATGTAGGCATAAGTAACGATAATGCGGGCGAGAAACCCGCACACCGAAAAACTAAGGTTTCCACAGCTATGCTAATCAGCTGTGGGTTAGTCTGGTCCTAAGGCGAACCCGAAAGGGACAGTCGATGGCTAACGGGTTAATATTCCCGTACTACTAATTACTGTGATGGGGTGACGGAGTGATGAAAGCGCCGCGAACTGACGGAATAGTTCGTTAAAGTACCTAGCTATAGGCTCTGCAGGCAAATCCGCAGAGACTGGTGAAATACGATAGTACTCGGAGTCTTCGGACAAAGAGATAGTGCGCCTAAGGGCTTCCAAGAAAAACCTCTAAACTTCAGGTAATTAGTACCAGTACCGTAAACCGACACAGGTAGTTGAGGAGAGAATCCTAAGGTGCTCGAGAGATTCATGGCTAAGGAATTAGGCAAAATAGACCTGTAACTTCGGGAGAAAGGTCGCCCTGAGCAATCAGGGCCGCAGTGAAGAGGTCCAGGCGACTGTTTATCAAAAACACAGGGCTCTGCAAAATCGTAAGATGAAGTATAGGGCCTGACACCTGCCCGGTGCTGGAAGGTTAAGAGGAGATGTTATCTTCGGAGAAGCATTGAATTGAAGCCCCAGTAAACGGCGGCCGTAACTATAACGGTCCTAAGGTAGCGAAATTCCTTGTCGGGTAAGTTCCGACCTGCACGAATGGTGTAACGATCTGGACACTGTCTCAGCCATGAGCTCGGTGAAATTGTAGTAACGGTGAAGATGCCGTTTACCCGCAGTGGGACGAAAAGACCCTGTGCACCTTTACTATAGCTTAGTATTGACCTTGGATAAATGATGTGTAGGATAGGTTGGAGACTATGAAGCGGCGTCGCCAGGCGTTGTGGAGTCATTGTTGAAATACAACCCTTTGTTTATCTGAGGCCTAACCCCGCAAAGGCGGGGGACATTGCTTGGTGGGTAGTTTGACTGGGGTGGTCGCCTCCAAAAGAGTAACGGAGGCTTCTAAAGGTTCCCTCAGTACGCTTGGTAACCGTGCGTAGAGTGCAATGGCATAAGGGAGCTTGACTGAGAGACATACAGGTCGATCAGGTACGAAAGTAGAGCATAGTGATCCGGTGGTTCCGCATGGAAGGGCCATCGCTCAAAGGATAAAAGGTACGCCGGGGATAACAGGCTGATCTCCCCCAAGAGCTCATATCGACGGGGGGGTTTGGCACCTCGATGTCGGCTCGTCACATCCTGGGGCTGGAGAAGGTCCCAAGGGTTGGGCTGTTCGCCCATTAAAGTGGCACGCGAGCTGGGTTCAGAACGTCGTGAGACAGTTCGGTCTCTATCTACTGTGGGCGTTAGAAATTTGAGTGGATCTGATTCTAGTACGAGAGGACCGAATTGGACAAACCTCTAGTGTATCTGTTGTCCCGCCAGGGGCACCGCAGAGTAGCTACGTTTGGAAGGGATAAGCGCTGAAAGCATATAAGCGCGAAACCCACCACAAGATGAGATTTCTTTTAAGGATCGTGGAAGATGACCACGTTGATAGGCTATAGATGTAAAGGCAGTAATGTCATAGTCGAGTAGTACTAATAATCCGTAAGCTTATGTACACCCTTTTCCCCCGATGCAAGTCGGGGGGAGAAACTTTCTAGAAATACTAAATAAAAATACTTTTCTTTATCTCAGTATGTTAAGATATTGGTTTTAATTATGAATTGTCAATTATCAATTGTTAATTAAAACAGATTGCCCAAAGCAATTATAACTTCTTAAGGTGGTTATTGCGGCGGGGCTCACCTCTTCCCATCCCGAACAGAGTAGTTAAGCCCGCCTGCGCAGATGGTACTGCAGTTATGTGGGAGAGTATGTCGTCGCCTTTCTTTTGAAAAACCCTATTCCAGCGAATAGGGTTTTTTGTTTTATAGATGTTTTTAAAACTTCGCATCAATCTGCGTATTGCACTCGAATAAATAAAAAAGTTTCTTATAACACGCCTGCGTTAGGGATGGAAGCGGCATCCTTTTGTTTTTTTCTTTAAAAAACAAAAGATACAGCGCACAGCCCGGCCCGGAGGGAACGCCATGAATGTTTTTACTTCAACATATTTAAAATTAAAAGGTTCGTTTTTGTTAAATTATAGTCAATTGTTTAGTCTTAAATATTCATACTTTAGAATTTTAGGATTTGAATCAGTATTTTTGTGTTTAAATTATTTATTTAAACATGAAGAAAAGTATTTTACTGTTGGCACTTTTTGTTATCACAAATTTAAGTGCTCAACAACGTCCCAAATTAGTTGTAGGTATTGTAGTTGATCAAATGAAAATGGAATATTTATATCGATTTTCAGATGATTTTTCCCCAAATGGTTTTAAAAAGTTAATGAATAATGGATATGTTTTCCAGAATATGCATTACAATTATATGCCAACTTATACTGCACCTGGACATGCTTCAATATACACAGGTACGACACCTGCTACACATGGAATTGTTGGTAATGAATGGTTCAGCAGAACTTTAGGAAAAGAAATGTATTGTACAGATGATGCTGGTGTGAAAACAGTAGGTGATGGAACTGCAGAGGAAGGCGCAATGTCTCCTAAAAATCTTCAAAACACTACAATTACAGATGAAGTTCGTATGGCAACTAATTTTACTGGTAAAGTAATAGGAATGAGCCTTAAAGACCGTGGTGCAATTCTTCCGGCTGGGCATTTTGCAAATTGGGCATTTTGGTACAGTAAAACAGGCTCGTTTATTTCTAGTACATTTTATGGTGAAAAATTACCAGAATGGGTGTCAGAGTTCAATAACGAAAAAAACTATTTGAAATACATTAATAAAGGCTGGGATTTATTTAAGCCAGCTTCTGTTTATAACGAAAGTCTTCCGGATAACAATCCGTATGAAGGTAAATTATATGGAAGTGCGGCTCCGGTTTTTCCTTACGATTTAAAATCTATGTATGAAAAAAATGATGCTGGAATTATTAGAGCAACTCCTTTTGGGAACGACCTATTAGCTGAATTTGCAAAAAGAGCCATTGAGAAGGAAGAATTAGGGAAAGATAATGTTACGGATTTCTTGACTGTTAGTTTTTCTTCTACAGATTACGTTGGTCACTTATTGGGACCGAGATCTATGGAACTTCAGGATACTTATTTAAGATTGGACCAGACTATTGCTGATTTTTTAGCATATCTTGATAAAACGGTAGGTAAAGGGAATTATTTACTTTTCTTAACAGCAGACCATGCTGGTGCTGAAAATGTTATTTACTTAAAAGATCGTAAATATAATGTAGACAATTACCCTTCTAAAGAAGTTAAGAAAAGCTTACAAGATTTTTCAACTAAGACTTTTGGTGTTGATTTGATTCAAAATTATTCAAACTTTAATGTTTTCTTTAATAAACAGATTATTAAGGATAAGAAATTAGATCTAGATAAAGTTAAAGATGCTTTTAAAAAGTTTTTAATTACTCAGCCACAAGTTAAAAAAGTTTATACGGAAGAAGAAGTTTTAGCTAATGCTGGGAATGACTATGCTCTAAATTTTGTTGCTAAAGGTTATGATGTTACGCAAAATGGAGATTTAATTATTGTTGATAAGCCTGGAATGATAGAATATACAACAACAGGAACATCTCATGGTACTATTTATAGTTATGATACACATGTACCTGCTATTTTTTATGGCTGGCATATCAAAAAGGGAGAATCTTACGATAAGAAAGCAATTACGGAGATTGCTCCAACAATAGCTCAGAAAATTAAAGTTACTTTTCCAAATGGAACAGAAGCAAAAGTAATGACTGAGGTTCTGGATAGTAAGAAATAAAGAAAATATATTATTTTTAAAAACCTGTCTTCATGACAGGTTTTTTTATGGCATAAAAAAAGGTTTTTCTTTATTGAAAAACCTTTTGTAATAGTGACTAGTAAGCACTTATAAATATTGGCACTATGCGTTTGCCAATACTAATTCTTCGTTAAAAGGAAGATTCCATGCTTCAGCAACTCCTTTATAAAGGATTTTTCCGTTAGCAATATTCAACCCTTTTTTTAGTTCTTCATTTTCTGCACAAGCTTTTTCCCACCCTTTGTTTGCTAATTGCACTGCATAAGGCAAAGTAGCATTCGTTAAAGCTAAAGTAGAAGTGTAAGGAACAGCTCCCGGCATATTAGCTACACAATAGTGAACGATATCATCAATAATGAAAGTTGGGTTTTCGTGAGTTGTTGGCGTACAAGTTTCGATACATCCACCTTGATCAACAGCAACGTCAACAACGACAGTTCCCGGACGCATTAATTTAAGCATATCACGAGTGATTAAGTGTGGTGCTTTTGCTCCAGGTATTAAAACTGCTCCAACAATTAAGTCAGCGTCTTTAATTGCTCTTGTAATATTGTAATGGTTAGACATTTCTGTGTTTACGTTTGCAGGCATGATATCATCTAACTGACGTAAACGAGGCAAGCTTAAATCCATAATAGTCACCTGAGCACCTAAACCAGCGGCCATTTTTGCGGCTTGAGTTCCTACTATTCCTCCACCTAAAACTAGTACTTTTGCCGGTGGAACACCTGGTACACCTCCTAAAAGAATTCCTCTTCCTTTCAATGGTTTTTCAAGATATTTTGCCCCTTGTTGAATAGCCATACGACCAGCAACTTCAGACATTGGAACCAATAGAGGTAAGCTGCGGTCTGTTTTTTCAACAGTTTCGTATGCTAAACAAACTGCTCCTTTTTCCAGCATTGCATGTGTTAACGGTTCAGATGAAGCAAAATGAAAATAAGTAAATAATAATTGATCTTTTTTAATTAATGGATATTCAGATGCAATTGGCTCTTTTACTTTTATGATCATTTCTGCAATCGCATAAACTTCTTCAATAGTTGGTAAAACTACAGCACCAGCCTGAACATATTCTTCATCGGCAAAACCACTTCCTAAACCAGCAGTTGATTGAACATATACTGTATGTCCGTGTTTTTTCATTTCTGAAACACCTGCAGGAGTTAAAGCAACTCTGTTTTCATTATTTTTAATTTCTTTTGGAACGCCTATTATCATTTTTGTTATATTTTGTGGTTTTTATTGAATTTTTTACAAAGCTACAGATAGAGAATAAATTGTGGTTTAATGGATGTTAAATAAGAAAATATTATTTTATTTTCTACTTTTACAGAAAATTATTCTTTTTGGGACTTAAAATTATTCTTCAAAAAGAAAAAAAGACTGAATTTCGCAAAATTAATACAACGTTTTCGCTATGGCTTTAGATGAAATTGACAAAAAAATCTTACGACTTTTACAGGAAGATGCGCACTACACTTTAAAAGACATCGCAAACAAAATAAATTTGTCTTTGACTCCTGTTCATGATCGAGTAAAACGACTTGAGAAAGAGGGGGTTATAGAAAAGTATGTGACGATTTTAGACAAGAAAAAACTCGGGAATAATCTAACTGTTTATTGTCAGGTTACGCTTACTAAACAGACTTATGACACCTCTGAGGGGTTTAATCAGTCGATTTTAAATTTGCCGGAGGTTGTAGAATGTAATTATGTTTCAGGGAATTTTGATTATATGCTAAAGATTATAATTCCTGATATGGAAAGTTATCATCATTTTCATCAAAAGAAATTATCCGTTTTACCCGAAGTTTCGCTTATAAATACTGTTTTTGTTATATCTGAAGTAAAAAGTACCACTGTTCTTCCTATATAAAATCTTCCTGTATAAAAGCAAAAACCACCAAGAGTTACTTGATGGTTTTAATAAAAAAGTTAGTTAGGTTGAATTAATAATAAGTATAACGTCTTACCTTGGCAATATATTTTGCAAGACGAATAACTTGATGACTATAACCATATTCATTATCATACCAAATATAAAGTACAATACTTTTTCCATCTTTTGATACGATAGTGGCATTGCTGTCATAAATTGATGGAGCAGATGTGCCAACAATATCAGACGAAACCAATTCATTATTCAATGAATATTTTATTTGCTCTACCAGTTCCCCTTCAAGAGCATATTTCTTCATGATTTTATTGATAGCAGCAATTGATGTTGCTTTTTTAACTTCTAAATTTAAAACGACTAACGAACCATTTGGAACTGGAACTCGAATAGCATTTGAAGTTAATTTTCCTTCTAAAGATGGTAAAGCTTTTGCAACAGCACTTCCTGCACCAGTTTCAGTAATGACCATATTTAATGCCGCAGCTCTGCCTCGACGGTATTTTCTATGCATATTATCGACCAAATTTTGATCGTTTGTATAAGCATGAATCGTTTCTAAGTGTCCCTTTGCGACTCCTAAAGTTTCTTCGATTACCTTTAAAATTGGTGTAATAGCATTTGTAGTACAGGAAGCGGCTGAAAAAATATCATTTTCATCCGGATTATAATCGTTATGATTTACGCCGTGTACAATATTTGGAACTCCTTTTCCTGGAGCGGTAAGCAAAACTTTGCTTGCCCCATTTGAAGTTAGATGCCTTTTTAAAGCTTCTTCCGTTGTAAATGCACCAGTATTATCGATTACCAAAGCATCGTTAATTCCGTATAGTGTATAGTCAATTTCTTCTGGAGAATTTGCAGTAATGATATGAACCGTTGTTCCATTAATAATTAAAGCATTGTTTTTAGGGTCAGCAGTTACAGAACCCTGAAAATCACCGTGAATAGAATCATATCGCAATAGAGAAGCTCGTTTCTCTAAACTTGATGCGTCATTTTTATCGCGGGTTACAATTGCTCTCAAACGCAGTTGATTTCCTTTTCCTGTTTTTGACATTAACTCTCTCGCAAGTAAACGTCCGATTCTTCCAAATCCATAAAGCACAACATCTTTTGGCTGAATTTCTTTTGAAGATTTTGCTTTTTTCAATTTTTCAATGACAAAATATCTTGCGTCAGGATATTTTTCATCTTCTAAACGATATTCGTAAGTTAATTTACCAAGATCAATTTTCGCTGGCGGAAGATCTAATGACAAAACAACTTTTGCAATTTCTACCGAATCAAAGATAGTTATTGGTTTGCCTACAAATTCACCCGCATATTGATGAAGGTTGATAATATCGCTGACATTTTTATCCAATAATTGATTTTTAAATAAAACCATTTCAATGGATTTGTCATACCATAAATCACTTATGATTTTGACTAATTCGACTCCTGCTCTTCTTCGGTCGACTTGTAATGATACCTCTTTTTGGTACAAAGATTTGTTACTCATAATTGATTAAATTGAAAAAATAAAATGCTCACTATTTTAAAATTTTGCGCAAAAGTATCTATTTCAATCGATTTCGTAAACTATTTTGGCATTTATTTTCAAAAAAGAAAATGCCACCTTAATTTCTTAAGATGGCATTTTTTTAAGTTTAGCCCGCAGTCTCAGTTTTCAATTTTTAACAGTTTAACTGCAAACTGAGACAGAATATTGTGACTGATAAAAGTGACTTAAATAATAATTCTAAAAATTTCACCGTTTTTATTAATCATTTCGATACGTACACTTTGTCCTTCGTCTTTTTTATTTAAAAGTTTAGAAACAGTTTCAACATTTGTAGCTTTTACATTATCGATACTCAAGATGATATTTCCCTGCAATTCACTTTGATATTGCATTAAATTTTCATTTGTAATGTTTTTGATTTTTACACCGTAATCAATTCTGAATTTCTTTTTATCGGCAGCATCAATGTTTTCTAATTCAATTCCTTTAAATTCAGTGCTAAAGAATTCATTTTTACTTAAAGTAACAGGAACAGTTTTTGTTTTTCCGTCTTTAATATAAGTTACTTTAACCACATCATTTGGACGTTTTGTATTTATGTAACCAGAAAGATCAGCAAAAGTTGAAATGTTTTGTTCGTCAAGTTTTACGATAATATCTCCTTTAGTAAGACCTGCTTTTTCTGCACCAGAGTTTTTAGAAACTTTGTTAATATAAAAACCTTGAGTTTCTGTAATTCCTAATTCTTTAGATGCTGTGCTGTTCAATTCACCTCCTTCTACGCCCAGAATTCCTCTTTGAACATTCCCATATTCCATTATATCTTCAATAATTTTTCGGGCAATGTTTGATGGAACAGCAAAAGAATACCCAACATAAGATCCAGTCATAGACGAAATCATAGTGTTAATTCCAATTAATTCACCTCTTGTATTTACCAATGCTCCACCAGAATTTCCAGGGTTTACAGCAGCATCTGTTTGAATAAATGACTGAATACCGCTTTGGTCTAAATTTCTGGCTTTTGCAGAAACAATTCCGGCCGTAACTGTTGAAGTCAAATTATAAGGATTCCCAACTGCTAAAACCCATTCTCCGATTTTGACAGAATCAGAATTAGCGAAAGCTGTATAAGGTAATTTTTCATCCGCATTAATTTTTAATAATGCGATGTCCATTTTAGAATCTGTACCTATAAGTTTTGCTTTGTATGATTTTTTGTTGTTTAATGTAATTTCAATTTCAGATGCATCTTTAATAACGTGGTTATTTGTCACGATATATCCATCTTCAGAAATAATTACACCAGAACCGGTTCCTACTTGTTCTTGCTGCTGCTGTCCTCCATAACCATAGAAAAATTCAAGCATAGGATTGCTGACCGTTCTTCTGGAAACATTTTTTACGTGTACAACTGTGTGAATTGTTTTGTCTGCAGCTTCGGTAAAATCAACTGCTTCGCCCGGTAATCCAACAGTTTTGCCGTATGAACTAGGAGCAAGAGTAACAACAGAATTTCCTTTTCCAAAGAAAGAATCACTGCCGTCAAATAATAACTTGTAAGCACCAAGGGTAGTAGCACCGCTTAGTAGTGAAACTAAAAATAAGGTTGAAAATTTTTTCATATTACAGTTTATGTTTTAAGTTATTTAGGTATTTGTTTTTAACATTTATAACGTAAAATTATGCCAAAAAATTATTTCAAAAAATGCTTTAACGCTCTTTAACATTGATTAACATTTCATTAATTAATCTTCGTAGTTTCTTCGTACTTTTGTATTTCTTAATGACAAAAAAATGCAAGTAGAATTTTATAAATATCAAGGTACAGGTAATGATTTTGTGATGATCGATAACAGATCTAATTTCTTTCCAAAAGAAGATGTAAAGTTAATTGAACGCTTGTGCGACAGACGTTTCGGAATTGGGGCGGACGGACTTATTTTGTTAGAAAATGATTCTGAAACTGATTTTAGAATGGTTTACTATAATTCAGATGGAAACCCAAGTTCAATGTGCGGCAATGGCGGCCGTTGTTTGGTAGCTTTCGCAAATCAATTAGGGGTTATTGATAACAAAACAACTTTTATTGCTACAGATGGTTTACATCATGCATCGGTAGGAAATGACGCAATTGTTTCATTGCAAATGATTGATGTTGATGAAGTGCAAAAAAAAGATACTTATACCTTTTTAAATACCGGATCGCCGCATCATGTACAAATTGTAGACGATTTAGAACATTATAATGTAAAAGAAAACGGAGCCGCTATTCGTTATGGCGATTTATACGGACAAAAAGGCAGTAATGTCAATTTCGTTAAGAAAATCGATGATAGTACTTTTTCTCTGCGTACTTACGAAAGAGGTGTAGAAGATGAAACACTGGCTTGCGGAACCGGTGCTACAGCTGTGGCAATTGCTATGAATGCTATTGGAGAAACAGACCAAACTTCGATTAACTTAAATGTTGAAGGAGGAAAACTTGTAGTTTCTTTTGATAAAGCAGGTGATCACTTTACAAATGTATTCCTTACAGGTCCGGCAAAATTTGTTTTTAAAGGAACTATAGAAATTTAATACTCATTCTGAACGGAGTAAAAGACAGATTCAAAATCTAAAATATAAAATCTGCAATCTAAAATTAAAGTATGATAACACTCAAAGGCGATACCATTTATCTTCGTTCGCTTGAACCTGAAGATTTAGAGTTTGTATATGCTATGGAAAATGATCAGAGCATTTGGGAAGTTAGCAATACTAATACTCCATACAGTCGTTTTTTGATTCGCCAATATCTTGAAAATGCACAGCAAGATATCTATGAAGCTAAACAATTACGTTTAGCAATTTGCCAGGATGAGGATTTTCCTGCTATAGGTTTGATTGATTTATTTGAATTTGATCCAAGAAATAACCGGGCGGGAATTGGTATTGTTATTCAAAAAAAGGAAAATCGAGGACAAAATATTGGTTCTGAGGCTTTAGAGCTTTTAATTAATTATGCATTTTTTAATTTAAATCTACACCAGCTTTATGCAAATATTAGTACAAATAATGAAGCAAGTATAGCTCTTTTTACTAAATTTGGTTTTGAGAAAATAGGAATTAAAAAAGACTGGATTTTGCTAAATAACCACTATCATGATGAAGCAATTTTTCAGTTAATCAATAAAAACATTTAAACTAAGTAGCTTTGAAATTAAAAAAAATCATCACCATAACCGCTGTAGCCGTAATTTCAGTTTTAATGATTTACGGATTTATTCTAATAAGCCGAATTTTTAGTGCCAATACCAAATTTGAAGAAAAAGAACTCTATGTATATGTCCCTACAGGAGCTAACTACACTGACGTCAAAAAAATACTAGAACCATACATCAAGAATTTTGACAATTTTGAAATGGTTGCCAGTAAAAGAAGTTATCCTGAAAATGTAAAATCAGGACGTTTTCTTCTTAAAAAAGATATGAATAATATAGACTTGGTTCGTGCCATGCGTTCCAATGTTCCAGTAAAATTAGCTTTTAATAATCAGGAACGTCTAGAGAATTTTGCCGGAAGAGTAGGCTCTCAAATCGAGGCTGATAGTTTATCATTAATGAAAGCATTTAAAGATTCTACTTTCTTAGCAGCAAATGGATTTAACGAAGAGAATGTTTTTGCTATGTTTATTCCAAATACTTATGAAGTTTACTGGAATACATCTGCAGAGAAATTTCGTGATAAAATGATTAAAGAATACCATAAGTTTTGGACTCCTGAAAGAATTGAACAAGCCAAAAAACAAGGATTGACTCCAGTTCAGGTTTCTATTTTAGCTTCTATTGTGCACAAAGAATCGGTTAAAAAAGATGAAAGACCTCGAATTGCAGGTGTTTATTTGAATCGTTTACGTTTAGAAATGCCATTACAAGCGGATCCAACTGTTATTTATGCTTTAAAATTGAGAGACAATAATTTCGATCAGGTAATAAAAAGAGTTTTTTATAACGATTTGGTTATGAAATCTCCATACAATACCTACATACATATCGGCCTTCCGCCAGGTCCAATTGCTATGGCAGATATTACGGCACTTGAGGCAGTTTTAAATCCAGAGAAAAATGATTACATTTATTTTTGTGCAAGTATAGATCGTTTTGGTTATCATGAATTTGCATCTAATTATGCAGATCATACTAAAAATGCAAAAAAGTATTCTGACTGGATTGCTAGTCAGGGTGTGAACAGATAAAGATTAGTTTTCTTCAATAAGAAGAATCAAATAAAAACCGAAGTCCAAAGCTTCGGTTTTTTTAATATAAAAAATCAATACCGAATTATCATTCTTCAATGTCATTATTGTGATAAAAAATCAACCACTTTTATTTTAATTTGAAGTTTATTTCTAATAAAACGAAGGTCAAAAAATGACCGAAAATAATTTTTAAAAAGCTATTTTTAGATAAAAAAATCAAAAACATACTTTAAAAATAGGTTTTAACTTGTTAATAAAAATAAAAATTATGTAATATGAAATGAGTTTTTGATATAAAATAGTTTGTTTGTGTAGGTTTTGCCTTTCTATTTTAACAAAAATGATAAAAAATTGATAAAAATGCCCTTTTTTGTAAATTTAATATTGGCATTTTGGTTCTTGTTTTCAATTTTAGGTAAAGCGTCGAAAACTGCATGATTAGTGGTTTAAGCAAGAATTCTAAAATTTTCAAAACCTGTAAATCGTTGATTAACAGTATTGTTTTGTATTGCGTATCTTTGCATCGTAGAAATTTCAAAAAGGTGACAGCGTTTGAAGAAAAACAAATTATGATAAAGAAATGGTATTTTTATGCGAGTTTAATCGTTATTATTACATTTTTAACTTTGGGTTTTAAACCCTTTAATGTAGAAACCAAACCTTGGTTTTTAATAGAAAAAACAGATGGATCCGAATACTTACTTCCATCGAAAGACAAGGATGACTATCCTGAATTAAAAAAAGTAAATATTTTATTTACAGAAAAACGCCTGATAAGCTTTAAAGAAGCAGTTGCTTTTAAAGAATCTCAAGGAAAATACCGACTGGTAAATTCACTGGGGTATATGGGAAAATATCAATTTGGTTCAAAAGCCTTAAGAGCTATTGGGATCAGAAGTGATAAAGAATTTCTAAAAGATCCAGCCTTGCAGGAAAAAGCTTTTGTTGCCTTATTATCCAAAAACAAATGGATTTTGCGTAATGAAATTGAAAAGTACGAAGGAAAAATCATCAATGGAATCGAAATTACCGAATCTGGTATTTTAGCGGCGGCACATCTTGGCGGCGCCGGATCTGTAAAAAACTTTTTTAAACACAAAGGAAACAGGCATTTTAGAGATGCTTTTGGAACTTCGTTAAAAAGTTACATGCGAGACTTTGGAGGTTATGATCTTTCTTTTATTGAAGCAGATAGTAATGCGACAATAAACGATTAAAAAAAATCCCGATTTGTAAATCGGGATTTTTTTTTGAATATGTTTTAATCAATTAATATCTCTAAAATTTTAATTGCTGCTTCGCTGATTTTGGTTCCGGGACCAAAAATAGCTGCTGCACCTGCATCAAAAAGAAATTGGTAGTCCTGAGCAGGAATAACACCGCCCACAATAACCATAATATCTTCACGATCATGTTTTTTTAGTTCTTCAATAACTTGTGGAACCAAAGTTTTGTGACCGGCCGCAAGTGATGAAACACCTAAAATATGAACGTCATTTTCTACAGCTTGTTTCGCCGCTTCGGCAGGAGTTTGAAATAAAGGACCTATATCCACATCAAAACCTACATCCGCATAACCGGTTGCGACTACTTTTGCACCGCGATCGTGACCATCCTGCCCCATTTTGGCAATCATAATTCTTGGGCGTCTTCCTTCTTGTTTCGCAAAAACGTCTGCTAATTGCTTCGCCTTTTCAAAGTTTTCGTCATTCTTAATTGCTGCACTATACACACCGCTAAATGATTTAATTTGTGCTTTAAACCTCCCGAAAACAGTTTCAAGAGCATCACTTATTTCACCTAGCGTTGCTCTGTTTCTTGCTGCTTCCACAGCAATTTCAAGTAAGTTTCCTTCTTTGGTTTTGGCACAATGAATTAGTTTTTCCAGTGACTGATTTACTTTTTCAGTATCTCTTTTTGCTTTAATTTCTTCAAGTCGTTCAATTTGCTGTTTACGAACCATCTGGTTGTCTACATCCAAAATATGTAACGGATCTTCTTTTTCTAATCTAAATTGATTTACACCTACAATAATATCTTGTCCGCTGTCGATTCTGGCTTGTTTTCGTGCCGCAGCTTCTTCAATTCGAAGTTTCGGAATTCCGGCTTCAATTGCTTTTGTCATACCGCCCAGTTCTTCTACTTCTTCAATTAGCTTCCAGGTATTTTGTAAAATCTCATTGGTTAGTGATTCCACATAATAGCTTCCGCCCCAAGGATCGACCGTTTTGGTGATTTTGGTTTCTTCCTGCAGGTAAATTTGGGTATTTCGGGCAATTCTGGCAGAGAAGTCAGTTGGCAGCGCAATTGCTTCATCAAGAGCATTTGTATGTAATGACTGCGTTCCTCCAAAAGCAGCGGCAGTGGCTTCAATACAAGTTCTGGCTACATTATTAAAAGGATCTTGTTCCGTCAAACTCCAGCCGCTGGTTTGGCAATGGGTTCTTAACGCTAATGATTTATCGCTTTTCGGATTAAATTGCTGAATTAATTTTGCCCAAATCATTCGTCCGGCCCTCATTTTTGCAATTTCCATAAAATGATTCATTCCAATAGCCCAAAAGAAAGAGAGGCGGGGAGCAAATTCATCAATTGTCATTCCTGTGGATAATCCGGTTCGAATATATTCTAAACCATCGGCTAAAGTATAGGCTAATTCAATATCAGCTGTTGCTCCGGCTTCCTGCATATGATATCCGGAAATAGAAATAGAATTGAATTTAGGCATCTTTTTGCTCGTAAATTCAAAAATATCGGCAATGATTTTCATCGAAGGCGCAGGCGGATAGATGTAAGTATTACGCACCATAAACTCCTTCAAAATATCATTTTGAATTGTTCCTGAAAGTTTATTCAGTTCAACTCCTTGTTCTTCGGCAGCGACAATGTAAAATGCCATAATTGGTAATACGGCACCATTCATGGTCATGGAAACCGACATTTCGTCTAACGGAATCTGATCAAATAATACTTTCATATCTTCGACAGAATCGATAGCGACTCCTGCTTTTCCCACGTCGCCAACCACTCTTTCATGATCAGAATCGTAACCACGGTGGGTTGGTAAATCAAAAGCTATAGAAAGTCCTTTTTGTCCTGCTGCCAAATTTCTTCTGTAAAAAGCATTGCTTTCTTCTGCAGTAGAAAATCCAGCATACTGACGAATCGTCCACGGACGGCGAACGTACATGGTAGCGTAAGGGCCGCGTAAATTAGGCGTAAAACCTGCTCCGAAATCCAGAAACTCTAAATCTTCTATATCTTTTTCAGAATAGTTTTTTTTAAGTTCGATTCCTTCGGCTGTGGTGAAGTTTTGGGTTAAGTCCCGAAGCTTCGGGATTGAGTTGTGTGACAGTTCATCTAACCTCTCATTTTTAACTTCTAACTTTATATGTTTAAGGTCTTTTCTTATCATGGAGACACTTTTCTTTGGTGTGAAATTAATTACTTATAACATTATTCAAGTTCAAGCCTTTCTTGTTCCAGCTTCTCGGCCAATCTTTTTTCTATAATGGGTGTAATTAATGTTTTTCTGGGTTTAATTTTTACGAAAGGGAACAATTCTAAATCATGTTTCATTCGGTCTTCTTTATTCGGGTATTTGTTTGTGCCCAGAAGTACTTCTTTTTTAGAATCAAATAATTCCTGCTCTTTATTGGCGCTTTCCTGAATTTTCTTTTTGATTGTTCCGTCGTTCAAAAGCTTTAAGAAACCACCATTTGCTTCAATATCTTTAAATAATGCTAAGCTTTTTTCTGCTAGCTGCATGGTTAAACTTTCGATATAATAACTTCCGTCTGCCGGATTATCCACTTTGTCAAAATAACTTTCGTGTTTTAAAACCAAGAGCTGGTTTCTTGCTATTCGGTCACCAAATTCATTGTCTTTATGATATAATGCATCATAAGGTAAATTAGCGACAGCATCTGCACCTCCTAAAATTGCTGACATACACTCAGTTGTAGTGCGAAGCATGTTTACATTATAATCGTAAATGGTCTTATTACGTTTGGTTGGCGTAACCAAAAATTGGCAGTCTATTTCAGGATTATATTCGGCTGCAATTAATTTAAAGAGCATTCGTAAAGCCCTAAGCTTTGCAATCTCAAAGAAATAATTTGTTCCAACAGCTATTTGAAAAACAATAGGTTTTATTAAACCCGGAAAACGGTTTAAGTATTCATTGGCATGTGCTAAACTATAAGCAATTTGCTGCGTAATATTAGCTCCTGAATTTTGGTATAAACCAGAATCTACGCTTATTAGTGAAAGATTTGTGGTTTGGCCGGCAATCTTCTCGAGCGTTTCAAAATTATTTTTGTCCGATGTTGTAAACCAGTTTCCATCTCGTGCCAATTGTCCAATAGGATCTAAATTACAATAAAAAATCGCCTTTTTCTGGATTGAAATAGTATCCAGCTTTTTTACGAAATCGATTGAGAGAAAACTTAAATGAAAGTAAATAGTTCTGTTTTCTAAAGGAAGATTTTCTAGTAATTTTTGAATATCGGTATTTTCATTTTGAATAGTAAAACGTAAACTTTCAGCACCTCTTTCCAGCGTGTTTATAGCTCTGTTGATTGATTTTTCAACATCATGAACAAATATATTCTGGCAGATTTTAAATTCTGAAGCCTGAGTTTGAACAGCAGCACTTTTTGTAAATTCGTCGCTATGATAAAAAGGTTTAACCTGAATGTCTTCGGGAGAATTCCAAATTACAGTTTGGTTGTAATCGGCTCCATCTAATTCAAACTGAATTTTTTGTTTCCATTGCTTGGATGAAATCGGATTAAAATCGTCGAATAGGTTAGCGGCCATTTGTTTTTTTTTCTGGTTATTCTTTTTCTTGAATGGTATCTCCTTCAAATTGAATGATGTAAATATCTTCGCTGTCTTTTTTCATGAAGTACTTTTCGCGAGCATATTTTTCTATTTGTTCAGGATTTTTAAGTTGTTTGATCTGTTCCTGATCTTTTTTTATTTCTTCCTGATAATATTTTTTATTGTCCTGAAGTTCATTAATCTGCCCATCTAAAAAACGATGATCAAAATAAGAGTAATTGTCTAAAAACAGCATCCAGACAATAAAAAACAGCAAAACCCAAACATATTTGTTGCCCAGGTATTTAAACCATTTTTTGTCCTTATATGGATTTTTTAATTTCATTTTTAAACGAATATTGTTTTGAATATGATTGGTCTTTTTATTCCGATAGTTCCGATCATTCGGTAGAAAATCCTTTTGTGCCGGTCACGAGCTTCGAGAGGCACAAAAGTCTCCTTATTTTTTGGAATAAATTTACAATAAAAATTACGAAATTCTCTGATTAATTACAGCACGAACTACATCAATCGCTACAGTGTTGTATTTGTCATTTGGAATAATGATGTCTGCAAATGCTTTTGATGGCTCGATAAACTGTTCATGCATAGGTTTTAAAGTCGTTTGGTAGCGGTTTAAAACCTCGTCGATATCACGTCCGCGTTCTGAAATATCTCTTTTTAAACGGCGAATTAATCTTTCGTCAGAATCAGCATGAACGTATATTTTAATATCAAAAAGCTCACGTAATTCCGGATTTGTCAGAATTAAAATTCCTTCAACGATCATTACCTTTCTTGGATGTGTAGAAACCGTATCGTCAGTTCTGTTATGCTGAATAAAAGAATATACAGGCTGATCGATTGTTTCACCTGCTTTTAAAGCTCTTAAATGTTTTTCTAATAATTCAAAATCAATCGCACGAGGATGATCAAAATTAATTAATGCTCTTTCGTCAAAAGACAAATTGGTAGTTTCTTTATAATAAGAATCCTGAGAAATTACGCCAACTTCTGTGTCTGGTAATTCGTTCATGATTTGGTGTACTACCGTTGTTTTTCCACTTCCTGTTCCCCCTGCAATTCCAATAATGAGCATAAAATTTTTGTTTGATATTTGTTTGACAAAAATAATAATTTAACTGAATTGTCTAAACATATTAATGTATTTAAACCATATAAGTAGTGTAAGTAAATGTAAGTAAACAGATATTTAAACAATTTATTACTTCATTGAACTTATATCACTTATATGGTTAAAATGATTGTCAATTATATGATAAAAAAATCCCGAAAGTAAACCTTCGGGATTTCGTGCAATCAGTATAGTTTTAAAAAATATTCTGAATTTAGTAAGCACTTGTAATTATTTATTCTTTTTTGCTTTTATCATCATTTCAAGCTGATCCCAAAGTTCTTCCGGAATTGCTTCTAACAAATTAAATTGTCCTGCACCTTTTAACCATTCGCCTCCGTCAATTGTAATAACATCACCATTTACATAAGCAGAAAAATCAGAAACCAGATACGCAGCAAGATTTGCTAATTCCTGATGATCTCCAACACGTTTCAATGGTACTTTTTTTGCCATGTCAAACTTTTCAGAAAGATCTCCCGGCAGTAATCTGTCCCAGGCTCCTTTTGTAGGGAATGGCCCCGGAGCGATGGCGTTAGAACGAATTCCGTATTTGGCCCATTCTACAGCAAGGCTTCTTGTCATGGCTAGTACCCCTGCTTTTGCAGTAGCACTCGGCACCACATAAGCAGATCCTGTCCAGGCATAAGTAGTAACAATATTTAAAATCGTTGCCGAAGTTTGTTTGCTGTCAATCCAGTGTTTTCCAAAAGCCAGTGTACAGTTTTTAGAACCTTTAAGTACGATATCTATAACAGTATCAAATGCATTTGCAGATAAACGTTCTGTTGGCGAAATAAAATTTCCGGCCGCATTGTTTAAAAGAACATCGACCTTTCCAAAAGCTTTTAAAGTTTCCTGAAGCATGTTTTCTACTTCTTCATAATGACGAACGTCACATTGAAGCGGTAAACATTTTCCGCCCGTTTCACTTTCAAGTTCTGCAGCGGTCGTTTTCAGCTTTTCTAAATCTCTTGAAGTAATCGCAACTTGTGCGCCTAATTCTAAAAAATATTTGGTCATTGCTTTACCTAAACCGCTTCCGCCGCCGGTAACTACAATCACTTTTCCTTTCAAAGCGTCGTCACGTAACATTTTATCTGTATAGCTCATACTTTTCTTTTTTTACAATATTAATTAAAAAAATAGGATGCACGCATAATATTGTTATAAAATTTTAATAAACTTTATATATCACATATTTTTTTCGCGGCAGATTCAAGTGTAAAGTCGTCTTTAGCAAAGCAAAAACGGATTAATTTCTGATCTTTATGATCTGAATAAAAAGTCGAAATAGGGATTGCCGCAACTCCATGATTGATAATTAGATTTTTGCAGAAAGTAACATCGTCTTCTTCTGAAATATTGGCGTACGAAGCCACCTGAAAGTAAGTTCCTTCACAAGGTTTTAATTCGAAACGGCTGTTTTGAAGCAGTTTTTGAAAATAATCTCTTTTTTCCTGATAGAATTTTCCAAGCTGGCTGACATCTACAACGTCAAGATATTCGCTGATTGCAAATTGCGAAATACTGTTTACGCTGAAAACCAAAAACTGATGCACTTTCTTGATTTCTTTCATTAAATGTTCTGGAGCAATGGTGTAACCAATTTTCCAGCCTGTAATATGAAATGATTTCCCGAAAGAAGAAACCATAATGCAGCGATCTAAAAGAAAGTTTTTGGTATGTGCCGAAATATGTTTTTCTTCAAAAGTGATGTATTCGTAAACTTCATCAGATAAAACTAAAAGATCGGGATATTTTGAAAGTATTTTTTCTAATTGAAGAAAATCAGCCTCAGTTAATATTTTTCCTGTTGGGTTATGCGGATTGTTGATGATAATCATTCGGCTCTTTGCTGAACATGCTTTTTCGATTGTTTCCCAATTGGGCGTATAATCGTCGTTTAGAGCTACACGAACCGGTTTGGCTTTGCAAAGTAAAACAGGAGATTCGTATGAATCGTAGCTCGGATCCAGAATTATAACCTCGTCGTTTTCTTTTACCAAAGCTAAAATTGACGTAAAAATTCCCTGTGTGGCGCCAGCGGTAACCAAAAGTTCTAAATCAGGATTGATAATTCTGTTATAAGAATCCTGAATCAGCTTTGCAATTTTGCTCATTAATGGCGGATATCCAGCCATTGGGGTGTATTGATGCGCATTTTCCTTAGCTAATCTGGCAATAATATCCGTTAATCTTTCATCAACAGGAAAATTTGGAAATCCCTGAGACAGATTTATGGCATTATATTCGGCAGCCATTTTTGACATTATCGTAAAAATGCTGGTGGTTACGTTTGGGAGTTTACTCATTATAAAGTTTGATTAGGGAAAACTTGTGAGTACAATATAAGGCAATTTTTACAATTACATTTTATGAATGATGAAAATTGTCGGTCGTTTATCAATGTCAATTTTTAATTTCTTCCAGTCAGAGACCTTTAGTGTTTTGATAAATTCTGTTGGCAAAGTAATATCCGTAGCAATACATAAATGTGTCGACGGATTTAAAATCTGAAGTAGATCTTCAATCAATTTGTTATTTCTATATGGTGTTTCAATAAATAATTGAGACTGATTTTTGTCATGTGATAATTTCTCAAAATGACGAATTGCCGATTTTTTCTCGTCTTTATCTATTGGCAAATAACCATTAAAAGTAAAACTCTGACCGTTCATTCCAGAAGCCATCATAGCTAATAGAATAGAAGAGGGGCCGACTAAAGGTACGACCTGAATACCTTTTTCATGGGCCAGTTTTACAATTACAGCACCGGGATCAGCAACGCCGGGACAGCCGGCTTCACTCATTAATCCCATATTTTTTCCTTCTAATAAAGGTTTGATGAAATCTAAATGTTCGCTTGGTTCTGTTCTTTTATTTAGTGTAAAAAGAATTAATTCTGATTGTTTTTTCTCCGGATAAACTGCTTTTATTGATTTTCTGGCTGTTTTGTCGTTTTCAACAATATAATGGTCAATAATTTCGATTGTTCTTCTTACAGTTTGCGGTAAAACATCCATTGGATCGCTTTCGCCCATTGTGGTTGGAATTAAATATAGTTTTCCTAGAAGTTTCATTTTATGACAGTTTATAGTGTAAAACAAAAATGTATTTTAATTATATATGAATAACTAAAATACAAATTAAATTATGAATGTTTTTTGATAAGTTTTTGGGCAATGATTTCGGCTGCTTCGTCGAGCATTTGATATACACTATCAAATCCGTTAACAGCTCCGTAGTAAGGATCTGGAACATCTACATTTTCGTCTGGAAATAATTCATTTAGAATAAGACTGACTTTGTTTTTGTGTTCGGGAGTTTTAGCAAGATGAAGGACATCTCTGTAATTCGAGCCATCCATTACATAGATATAGTCGAATTCGTCAAAATCAGCAGTTTTAAATTGTCTTCCTTTTTGGTTGTCAATGCATAAGCCGTTTTTTTGAGCAACGGCGATCGAACGTTTGTCTGGAGCATGGCCAACATGCCACGAGCCCGTTCCGGCTGAATCAACAATAAATTGGTCTTGAGGTAATTTTGAAGCTAAAATTCCTTCGGCTAAAGGAGATCTGCAAATATTCCCCAGGCAAACCATTAAAATTTTTACTGGCATGATCGCGTTATAGCGTTAGTTTTTTGTTGATATCTTCGACAAATTTCTTGAATTGTTTGTCTGTAGAAACTAAATTATCGACAGTTTTACAAGCGTGTAATACAGTTGCATGATCGCGGTCTCCAATTTGTGAACCAATGTTTGCCAAAGAAGCTTTAGTGAATTTCTTTGCAAAAAACATCGCCAATTGTCTCGCTTGAACTACGTGCCTCTTTCTCGTTTTAGATTGAAGTGTTTCGATATCCAATTGGAAATAATCAGACACAATTTTTTGGATATAATCAATAGAGATTTCTCTCTTAACGTTTTTAACAAATTTCTCAACAACGCTTTTTGCTAATTCAATCGTAACTTCTTTTTTGTTGAAAGAAGATTGAGCAATTAACGAAATAATAGCGCCTTCTAATTCTCTAACATTCGATTTGATATTACGGGCCACATATTCTAAAATATCTTCCGGCATATCAACACCATCACGATATAAAATATTTTTTAAGATCGAGATACGGGTTTCATAATCAGGCTGGTGCAATTCTGCAGACAATCCCCATTTGAAACGAGATAATAAACGCTGCTCGATATCCTGCATATCAACAGGAGCTTTGTCAGAAGTTAAAATTACCTGCTTTCCGTTTTGGTGCAAATAGTTAAAAATGTGGAAAAATACATCCTGAGTTCCTGATTTTCCCGATAAAAACTGAACGTCGTCTATAATCAAAACATCGATTAACTGGTAAAAGTGAATGAAATCGTTACGATTGTTCTTTTTTACAGAATCAATATATTGTTGTGTGAAAATTTCGGCAGAAATATATAAAACCGTTTTTTCAGGATATTTGTCTTTTACTTCAACCCCAATAGCATGTGCTAAGTGTGTTTTTCCTAAACCAACTCCTCCAAAAATCAATAACGGATTAAATGAAGTTCCTCCAGGTTTATTGGCAACGGCCATACCCGCAGAACGAGCTAAACGGTTAGAATCTCCTTCGAGGAAATTGTCAAAACTATAATTAGGGTTTAACTGAGATTCAATTTTTAAATTTCTGATCCCCGGAATTACAAACGGATTCTTAAGTTCAGGATTTAGGTTTTTAAACGGAGCGTCAACCTCTTGCGGTTTCATCGGAACTCTATTGGAACTTGGAAGCTGCTCGGTAAACGGCTGTTTATTTCCATAAGTGTTCTCCATTTTAATTTTATAGAGTAACTTTGCGTTTTTTCCCAGTTCTTTGGTAAGCGCAACTTTCAATAATTTTACGTAATGTTCTTCGAGCCATTCGTAGAAAAATTTACTTGGTACTTGAATATATAATGCGTTATCGGTTAGCTCAACTGATTTGATTGGTTCAAACCAAGTTTTGTATGCTTGATCTTGAATATTGTCCTTTATGAAGGACAAACAGTTTTCCCATACCGATTGAGCAGTTTTAGTCATAGATTCAAATAAATTTTTATATTATTAATAAAGATTCTCCTGTGAAAATGGAGCAATTTTATTCCGTATTTCGGGATAACAAATATGTGAACAAATTTCTGTAAAAAAAAATATTTTGGTATC
This sequence comes from Flavobacterium johnsoniae, assembly GCF_001879205.1. Taxonomy (GTDB): domain Bacteria; phylum Bacteroidota; class Bacteroidia; order Flavobacteriales; family Flavobacteriaceae; genus Flavobacterium; species Flavobacterium johnsoniae_A. The sequence goes on along the minus strand of NZ_MLFK01000001.1, from coordinate 296,940 downwards.
TAATTTTATAAAAAAATGTTGTAAGAGAACTTTAAGAATTTAAAATTTTTTAATATATAAATAATGAAAAAACATCAAACGCAAGTGCGTGTTCGTTACTCCGAAACTGACCAAATGGGGGTTGTTTATCACGGAAATTATGTGCCATATTTTGAGATCGGACGCGTGGAATGGCTTAGAAATAAAGGGATTTCGTATAAAAGCATGGAAGAAAGCGGTATCGGGCTTCCAATTGTTTCGATGCAAATCAATTATAAAAAATCAGCTCGTTATGATGAGCTTTTAACAATTCATACCACATTCAAAAGTCAGTCATCTGTTAAGATTGAATTTGACTGCGAAATCTATAACGAAGCAAATGAGTTATTAACAACTGCGGTGTTTATTTTAGTATTTATTTCGTTAAAAACGGGCCGCCCTACCGCACCTCCGGATTACATTTTAGAATTGTTTAAAACACTAACATAATTGTTAAAACGAGGGGCGTTTTTATACTAAATTATATAATTTTAACGTCGATTTCAAACATTAAATCAAAAATGTCGAATATAGATTCGGCATTTTTTTTGCGCGTTTTTGTGGTTATTTTGCCAATTGGCAGTCCGGAATTCTCATCAATTTCCATTTCCTGAGAAGTTATTTCGAGTTTTTTTTCTTTTATAACACGCATCACTTTGTTCATGTTTTTATAATCAAAAGAAATTAAAAAATGCACATCGATTGTTTTTTCGACAATTTCGCAAACTTCCAATGTCATTTGTGCTGTTGTCCGATAAGCAGCAATTAAACCGCCGACACCCAGTTTGGTTCCTCCAAAAATACGAACCACAACTATAAGAATGTTTGTTAAACCAAAAGATTGTATTTGTCCATAAATGGGCGCACCGGCAGTATTGCTGGGTTCTCCATCATCGTTTGTACGGTAGGAAATTTTTGGAGCTGTTCCTAATTGATAAGCATAGCAATAATGTACGGCGTGAGGATGAAGTTTTCTTAAATTTTCAATAATTGGTTTTACTTCGTCCTCACTTTCTATAGGGTAAGCATAGCCAAAGAACTTGCTTCCTTTTTCTTTAAAAAGCACTTCTTCAGATTCTCCGGCAATGGTTTGGTATGTATCGTTGTATTCCAAAAGTAAATATCTAAAATATGTTTAATTGTTTTTTTACAGAGTAAAATTTACCGCAAACTTCGTGAAGGTTTTATTGTTAGCTGTCAGTTTGTAAGCTTTAAAAGTTCGCAAAGCTAAATCAATACAAAGTTTTGCAAACTTTATATTCTTAATCCGTTAAAATCTTGGTGAGTTTTGTGTACATCTTTGTGATAAATTCTCCCCAAATTCACGTTACAATATCTTTTTCTCAAATAAATCTACAACATCTTCCTGACCCACTTGTAAATTCCAAACATGAAATCCCAATGCAGTAGCGGCATCTGTATTTTCTTTTTTATCATCAACAAATAACGTTTGGCTCGGAATTAAATTATGCGCATCTATTAAATGTTGAAAAGAGGAGGCATTTGGTTTTCGTTTTCCAATCTCAAATGAAAAATGAACTTTTTCAAAACAATTATAGAAGTCTGTGTAAAAAGCAATTCCGACTGTTTTTTCGAAAGTGCCAATATGAATGGAATCAGTATTACTTAATAAAAACAGGCGGTATTTTTTTGAAAGTTCTTTTAAGAAATCTAATCGGTAAGAAGGGAAATCGGCTAAAACAGCATTCCAGGCTTCTAAAATTTCTTCGATAGAAGCATTTGGCAGCTGCTTTTGAAATCCGTCCAGAAAATCCCCGTATGAAATATCTCCGGTTTCAAATAACAAATTCAAACGGTCCAATTCAGAATTCCATTCGGTTAATCCTAATTTTTGCAATCCGGATATGGTTCCTTGTTTGTTTAAATTGATAAAAATATCTCCAAAGTCAAAAATTATCGTATCAATCATAATTTCTTACGTATATTAATTCGTCGTTTTGAATATAAGTTTTAGCTGCGTTTTTCTTTATAAGTTCTGGTGCTTTTGTTCCTTTTTCAAAAATAGCTTTTCCAACAAATATTCGGGCTTCGTCCCAAATGTTTTGATCTATAAAAGATTGTAAAGTCTGTCTTCCGCCTTCAATAATGACAGATTGAATTTGATGCTGATATAAAACAGCTAAAATCTGCGGAATCATCTTTTCGTCAAAATCAATTCTTTCAAAAATGGTGTTTTCTGTAGAAATATTATTTGCAGATTTCGAAAATACAATTGTCTTTACACTCTCGTCAAAAACAAAACTGTCTTTTGAAATTCGGTTTTTTTGGTCTAAAACCACTCTAACAGGGTTATTGCCAGTCCAATCTCTAACATTCAATTTTGGGTTGTCATCAATCACTGTTTGAGTTCCGGCTAAAATCGCTTGTTCTTCACTTCGCCATTTATGTACTAATTGGCGGGAATATTGATTGGTAATCCAAACCGGTTTGCGTTCCTGGCCCATTTCTTTTTCTGGAGCCAAAAAACCGTCTTGACTTTCTGCCCATTTCAATATAATATAAGGTCTCTTTTTTTGATGAAAAGTAAAAAAGCGTTTGTTGAGTTCGCTGCATTCGTCTTCTAAAATACCTACAACTACATTTGCGCCGGCTTCAACTAATTTTTTAATACCGTTTCCTGCTACTTTTTCGTTTGGGTCAACGGTTCCCACTACAACATTCGGAATTTCGTTTGCAATAATTAAGTCGCAGCACGGAGGTGTTTTTCCAAAATGAGAACAAGGTTCCAAACTAACATAAATAGTAGCTTTTTTTAAAAGCGATTTGTCCTTTACAGATTGTACTGCATTGACTTCGGCGTGTGGTTCTCCGGCTTTTTTGTGCCAGCCCTCGCCAATAATTTTACCTTCATAGACAATTACACTGCCCACCATAGGATTTGGATAAGTTGTTCCAAAGCCGTTTTTGGCAAGTTCAATGCATCGTCTGATATATTTCTCATGTATATTCACGTTGCAAAAGTAACATATTTTGAGTTTTGAGTCTAATGATAAAATAATAGTTGTGAAACAATCCAAATTGTTATGAAAGGATCAAAAAAGTATTTTTATTTTTGTAGATATAAGAAAATAAAGAAAAATGAATAATTGGATTATCAGAAAAATCAAAAAAGAAGACAATCAGTCAGTTGCAAAGTTAATACGGTCGGTTTTTGATGAAATGGAAATCCCAAAAGTAGGCACCGCCTACGAAGATCCGTATTTAGATTTGATGTTTGAAGAATATAATAAGCCAAAATCGGTTTATTTTGTAGTAGAAATTGAAGGCGAAATCTTGGGTTGTGCCGGAATTGCACCACTCGAAAATGGGGATCCTAAAATATGTGAATTACAGAAAATGTATTTTTCGCCAAAATTGCGCGGCTTGGGAATTGGAACTAAAATGATGGAGGAATGTTTAGAGCAGGCAAGAATTTTTGGTTTCGAAAATTGTTATATAGAAACCATGCCTTTTATGCATGCGGCTCAAAAATTATACAAAAAATCAGGTTTCGAATATTTAGACGCTCCAATGGGATGTACCGGGCACAATTCTTGCCCTGTTTGGATGTTGAAAAAATTATAAGCCTATGAGAAAATTTGTTTTTGGAATTGTTTTAGTTTCTGTTTTGTTCTCCTGTAAAGATGCCAAAGAAAAAAAAGCGGTTAAAAATCCCATTAGCAATAAAGATACGGTTGCTGAAATTGCAGTAAGTGAAAATTCTGTCGAACAAGAAGTGTTTAAAAGCGATTTTGAAATTTTGCTTCCGCGAAGTTATCGAACTTATGATAATGAAAATCCAGCATCGTTATTAAACCAAAAATGGATTGAATTGTATCAGGAAAATGAAGAATATTATTTAGGGAGACCCAGCTATAAAATCAAAAAAGGATTTGATGAGTGTTCCGGCGATTCTTTAATTTCTATAATGCCCGAAAATAAAGCTTTGATTTTTATAGATAATCCAGAACTAAAAGCAGGAAAAATAAATTCTTTAAAAATCAAGAAACATAAAATTTGGCCCAATGAAAAAGTAAATTTTACGTTTAATAACGTAAATTACATTTTACGTGCCGAAGGGAAAGTGCTTTCTGAAAATAACGCTGTTTCCAATGATAACGAAGATGAAGTTTTTAAGGAAGTAGCACATTATAAACTTTTTATAACGGCTGGGAACAATGCTGAAAAATTGCTTTTAGCCGAAGAATCTTTCCATGACACTTTTGTAGAACTTCTTTTTGCAGGTGATATTGACGGTGACGGAAAACTAGATTTTGTTTTTGGAGCCAGCAGAGATTATGAAGAAGAAAGAGTAGTCTTGTTTCTTTCATCAAGAGCAGAAAAAGGAGAGGCTGTAAAAAAAGTTTCGGAAATAGCAGTTCAATTTGACTGTTAATTAAATCGACTATCTAAATATAACAGATATAAAAAAAATGAAAATCAAACAATATCGTACTCAGTTTATTAAAGAGTTGTCGCCTTTTTACGATGCGTACGAAGCGGAGAGTTTTTTCTATTTAATTTTAGAAGATAAACATCAGCTGCGCCAAATCGATTTAGCCTTAAATCATGAATTGTTTTTTTCTGAGGCTGATTTTGTTGTTTGGGATTCATTATTAGCACAGCTAAAAAAAGAAGTCCCAATTCAATATCTACTAGGAAAAACTAATTTTTATGGTTTAGATTTTGAAGTAAATGAAAATGTTTTGATTCCGAGACCGGAAACCGAAGAATTGGTCGAGTGGATTATCAGCGAAAACGCGGCAAGTGACAGAACAAAAAAAATAAAAATTCTTGATATAGGAACAGGAAGCGGCTGTATAGCAATTTCATTGGCTAAAAATCTGCCAAATGCCGAAGTTTACGCCATGGATGTTTCTAAAAAAGCAATTGAAACAGCAAAAAGAAATGCTGCCAAAAACGATGTTGATGTCACTTTTATATTTCAGAATATTTTAGAAACGGAAGAATTAAAATGCCAATTTGATATTATTGTTTCTAATCCGCCTTATGTTCGAAATTTAGAAAAACAGGAAATCAAGAAAAATGTACTGGATTACGAACCGCATCTGGCTCTTTTTGTGGATGATAATGATGCTTTAATTTTCTACAAAAAAATAGCTTCTCTGGCTCATAATAATCTTCTTAAAAATGGCCAATTGTATTTCGAAATCAATCAATATTTAGGAAAAGAAATGATCGATTTACTGGGTAAAATGGATTTTATAAACATCGATCTCCGAAAGGATATTTACGACAACGATCGTATGATCTCCTGCAAGGTTTCTATATAGTCTCAGTTTTCAGTCTCAGTCTCAGTTTTCGTTAATAGTGAAACTGAAAACTGAGACTGAAAACTAAAAAAAACTACTCGTAACGAAGAGCCTCAATCGGGTCTAATTGCGAAGCTTTTATGGCAGGATATAATCCGGAAACAATGGCAACAAGAAAGCTGGTTCCAAAAGCAGCAAATATAGCTTTCCATGGAATTACAAAAGCAAAATCCATTATTCCTGCAAATGCACCGCCAACGAGAATTCCTAATACAATCCCGATTAAACCTCCAATTTGACCAATCAATAAAGTTTCGATAAAAAACTGGACTGAAATCGTAATTTTTGTCGCGCCAAGTGCTTTTCTAACGCCAATTTCCCGCGTGCGTTCCGTAACCGAAACAATCATGATATTCATCAAAGCGATTGACGATCCTAAAATTGTAATGACGCTGATAATCCAGGCTGCCCAGCCTAAATATTGGGTGATTCCCAAAATTCTATTAATTAAATCGTCACTTCTCCCAATTCCGAAATTATTATCGCGAACCGGACTTAACTTACGAACTCTTCGCATAGTGCTTGTTGCATTATCAACAGCTTCGTCTAAAAGTTCTTTTTTAGATACCATCACACTAACAGTGTAATTTATATTAGGAGCAGTAAATAAAGATCTTGCTACCTGAATAGGAATTAAAACGCGTAAATCCTGACTGTTTCCAAATGTTGAGCCTTTTTCTTTTAAAACTCCAATAACTTTAAAACGTGCACCGCGAATTGAAATTACTTTATCTATTGGGTTTACATCTTTCAATAAACCTTTTTCAAAATCAGAACCCACAATGCAGGAATACGTATTATTGTCAATATCAAATTGGTTAAAAGAACGGCCCAAAGTGGTTTCCAAACCAGAGTTTGAAATAAAATGTTCATCAACTCCTACAATTGTAATTTCCGGATCTGTTTTTTGATCCTGATATTTTACTTCGGCTTTTGAAGTTGCGGTAAACGAAAGAGAAGTTTCGGTAAAAGGGTATTTATATTTGTTTTTGAATGCAACGGCTTCCGGGTAAGAAATAATTGGGTTTATCACTTCACGTTCATTTCCGCCACGGTTTCGAACTGTATTTTCGTATTGATTAATGTTGAAAGTATTCGCTCCCATCGAAGCAAAATTGGTCGAAACGGTATTTTCGAGAGCCGTTACAACGGTCAAGATTCCAACCAAAGCTGTAATTCCGATAGCAATAATTAAAACAGTAAGAATGGTTCGCAGTAATTGTGTTTTGATAGAACCAAAAGCAATTCGGATATTTTCTTTAAATAATTTTAGCATCATGACCAATTTGTCACGAAAATACGTTTTTTGTTACAAGTTTGTTTTCGAAGTGTTATTATTTATTTTAAAAAGTAAGATATTTGCAGTCCGTTTTAAATTAAGTCGAAAGTTGGAAAGTCATAAAGTCGAAAGTGTAAAACCAACAATCAAAAAAAATCTAAAAGTAAAATAATTTTAAAGGTTTTAGATTTTAGATCTCAAAGAAATCTAAAATCTAAAATCAACAATCTAAAATATTAAATCAAGATGGCTTCAAAACCAAGTATTCCACAAGGAACAAGAGATTTTTCGCCTGCAGAGGTGTCAAAACGTCAATATATTATTCAAACCATAAAAAATAATTTTGAGAAATTTGGTTTTCAGCCGATAGAAACTCCTTCGTTTGAAAATTCAGATACTTTAATGGGGAAATATGGAGAAGAAGGAGATCGTTTGATTTTTAAGATATTAAACTCGGGTAACTTTTTCTTCAATAAAAATAAAATTGAATTACCAGAATCGATTGAAGCGCTGCAGGTTAATTCTGCGGAAACAATTGATATCAATCAAAGAATTGAACTTAATAAATTTACAGGAAAAATTTCTGAAAAAGCTTTGCGTTACGACTTAACAGTTCCGTTTGCAAGATACGTTGTGCAACACCAAAACGAAATTGAATTTCCTTTTAAAAGATATCAGATTCAACCGGTGTGGAGAGCTGACCGCCCGCAGAGAGGACGTTACAGAGAATTTTATCAATGTGATGCCGATGTTGTTGGTTCAAAATCGTTATGGCAGGAAGTAGAATTGGTTCAATTGTACGATACTGTTTTTACTTCTCTAGGTTTAGAAGGTGTAACGATCAAAATTAATAACCGAAAAATATTATCTGGAATTGCCGAAGTTATTGGGGCTTCAGATAAATTAATCGATTTTACGGTTGCCCTTGATAAATTAGATAAAATTGGAGAAGACGGCGTAAAGAAAGAAATGATCGAAAAAGGAATTGCCGAAGAAGCGTTGCTAAAAGTACAGCCTCTTTTTAATTTTAGCGGCACTTTTGCAGATAAAATCAAGCAGCTTTCGGAATTATTAGCTTCATCAGAAGAAGGTATGAAAGGTGTTGAAGAATTGAAGTTTATCTGTGACAATGTTGCGGTTTTAGGTTTGGCGACAGCAACTCTAGATTTAGATGTAACTTTGGCTCGAGGGTTAAATTATTATACCGGAGCTATTTTTGAAGTTGCAGCTCCAAAAACCGTATCAATGGGATCTATTGGCGGGGGCGGAAGATACGACGATTTGACTGGTATTTTTGGTTTAAAAAATATGAGCGGTGTTGGAATTTCTTTTGGACTAGACCGAATTTATCTGGTTTTAGAAGAATTACAATTATTCCCGGAAACTGTGGCAGCGACTTCAAAAGCCATATTTATTAATTACGGAGATAAAGAAGCTTTGTATGCTTCAAAAGCTATTCAGAAATTAAGACAGGAAAATATTAAAGTTGAATTATATCCTGATAATGTAAAAGTAGGGAAACAGTTTCAATATGCAGATAAACGTTTGATTCCGTTTGCGGTCATTGCCGGTGATCAGGAAATTGCTTCAAATTCGTATGCACTTAAAAATTTAGTGACAGGTGAGCAGGTTTCTGTGGACTTTGAAGGATTAAAAAATGCTTTGTTAGCATAAGAGTTTAACCGCAAAGTACGCTAAGATATTTTATTTCACATATAAAAAAACAAAAAGTTCGCAAAGCTGGAGAAACACATAGCTTTGCGAACTTTCTTTTTTTTATAAAACCAGATCTCTAAAAAAAACTGGCAATCTTTGTGATGATTTCATCTGGTTTTTATTTTGCTGAAAAAAAGAGGAATTCGCAAACCTTTGAAGATGATTTGGTTAATTATTTACTAGCTTTTTATCAGCTTAAATCTTTTCTAATCTGCGCGAAATACTTGCTGGTGAAGAAAAAAAGCTTTTAATTTGCCGACCTTAAGTTACGGGCGTAGTTCAAGGGTAGAATAGCGGTCTCCAAAACCGTTGATGGGGGTTCGAATCCCTCCGCCCGTGCGAAAATACATCAAAGACTTTTGAAGAATTAAAAAGTTTAAAGCATAAAAAAAAGCTTCGTCTCTATAAAGGCGAAGCTTTTTTTAATATAAGGTAAACTTGAATTAATAATTATTTAGAGGCCGAGGCCAACCCTTAAATTCAATTTTGATAGGTAATAATTTAGTTCTTACTTTGGGACTCAAATATACGACAAACTAAAACGTAATAGTCTTAAAATTATAATAAATTTTAATGAGCCTTTTTCGATTTTTAAAAGTCTCATAATTAATAAAGTGACAATTTGACATTTTATAAGATTTGGCAGTACTTTTGCAATCCAAAAGAAAGAAATAAAAAATGAAGTTTAAGAATATTTTTAAAAATAAAAGTAATATGACTACGGAAAATACAGAATTCGATCAGGAATTAGACGATGTAACGTTAGAGAACAATGCCAACGGTGAGCAGTTAATTGTTGAAGAATTAAGTGTTGAAGAGCAATTAGCTCAAGACTTGGCAAAAGAAAAAGATAAGTTTTTGAGATTATTTGCCGAATTTGAAAATTACAAAAAAAGAACTTCAAAAGAGCGTATCGATTTGTTTAAAACTGCAAATCAAGAAGTTTTGTTAGCAATGCTTCCTGTTTTAGACGATTTTGACAGAGCAGCTGTAGAGATCAACAAATCTGACGATGAGAATTTGAAAAAAGGAGTTGAGTTAATTCATGAAAAACTAAAAAGCACTTTGGTTTCTAAAGGATTAGAGCAAGTTGAAATTCAAGCAGGTGATGCTTTTAATGCTGATATTGCTGAGGCAATTACCCAAATTCCGGCTCCGTCTGATAAATTAAAAGGGAAAATTGTTGATGTTATTGAAAAAGGATACAAATTAGGAGACAAAATTATTCGTTTCCCTAAAGTTGTAGTTGGAAACTAAAAAATGCAAATAAAATTCTAAATGACAATTCATTAAGTATTGGAATTTGGGATTTGTAGTTTGGAATTTAAACCTAATTATGAAAAAAGATTTTTACGAAATACTAGGCATTTCAAAAAATGCTGATGCTGCCGAAATTAAAAAAGCTTACCGAAAAAGCGCTTTAAAATATCACCCGGATAAAAATCCAGGCGACAAAGAGGCAGAAGAAAACTTTAAACTTGCGGCAGAAGCTTATGAAGTTTTAAGTGATCCGCAGAAAAAAGCAAAATACGATCAATACGGACATCAGGCATTTGATGGTTCTGGCGGATTTGGCGGTGGTCACGGCGGTATGAATATGGATGACATTTTCAGTCAGTTTGGTGACATTTTTGGCGGCGGATTTGGCGGTTTCGGAGGTGGAGGCGGAGGTCCTCGCCGCGCTAAAGGAAGTAATCTTAGAATTAAAGTGAAACTAACTTTAGAAGAGATTGCAAATGGTGTTGAGAAAAAAGTAAAAGTAAAACGTAAAGTTCAGGCAAAAGGTGTAACGTATAAAACTTGTACGACTTGTAACGGTCAAGGTCAGGTTATGCGTGTAACCAATACCATTTTAGGAAGAATGCAATCTGCTTCAACTTGTCCTACTTGTGGTGGTTCTGGTCAAATTTTAGATAAAAAGCCTTCTGAAGCAGCTTCACAAGGAATGGTTCAGGAAGATGAAACAGTATCAATCAAAATCCCGGCAGGTGTTACTGACGGAATGCAGTTGAAAGTTTCAAACAAAGGAAATGATGCGCCTGGAAATAGTATTCCGGGAGATTTAATTGTAGCGATTGAAGAAGTTGAGCACGAATTTTTAAAACGTGAAGGCGAAAACATTCATTACGATTTATACATCAGTTTTCCAGAAGCTGTTTTAGGATCTTCTAAAGATATTGAAGCAATCAACGGAAAAGTTCGAATTAAACTGGAAGAAGGAATTCAATCTGGAAAAATCTTAAGATTAAAAGGAAAAGGAATTCCAAGTTTAAACGGTTACGGAAGCGGAGATTTATTAGTTCACGTAAATGTATGGACTCCAAAAACATTGAACAAAGAACAAAAACAATTCTTTGAAAATGCTTTAAACGACGAACATTTTGTGCCGAGCCCTGAAAAATCAGAAAAATCATTTTTTGAAAAAGTAAAAGATATGTTCTCATAATCTAAACTTTTTTACAATGTTTAAATAATTCAAAACCCATTCTAAACATAAATAGAATGGGTTTTTTGCGTATTATTATGCAGATTCGATACGAATTATTTACTTTTACAGACTGTTGGCAGAAATAGCAAAAGCCGGCAAATGAAAATCAAAAAAATAAAATGAGCAACTTACTCGAAGTACATAAAGTCGTAAAACAATATGGCAATTATGTAGCGCTTAACGAAGTTTCATTAAATGTGCCAAAAGGCAGTATATATGGACTTTTAGGTCCAAATGGAGCGGGCAAAACTTCCCTTATCAGAATCATAAATCAAATTACAATGCCGGACAGCGGTGAAGTAATTTTAGATGGAGAAAAACTACAGCCAAAACACGTGCAGACCATCGGATATCTTCCGGAAGAAAGAGGTTTGTACAGCTCGATGAAAGTAGGCGAGCAGTGTTTGTATCTGGCACAAATGAAAGGACTTTCTAAAGCCGAAGCAAAAAAACAATTGGATTATTGGTTTGACCGTTTGGGAATTCAAGGCTGGTGGAATAAAAAAATCCAGGAACTTTCTAAAGGAATGGCGCAAAAAATTCAGTTTGTAGTTTGTGTATTGCATAAACCTAAACTGCTGATTTTTGATGAACCATTTTCTGGATTTGATCCCGTAAATGCAAATGTCATAAAAGATGAAATTCTGGCATTAAAAGAACAAGGCTCAACTATTATATTTTCGACTCACAGAATGGAAAGCGTCGAAGAACTTTGTGATCATATTGCTTTAATTCATAAATCGAATAAACTAATTGAAGGAAAAGTAGGCGACGTAAAACGTCAGTTTAAAACCAATAGTTTTGAAGTGGGGATTTTAACCAATAATGTCGAAGGTTTGATGTATGATATTACACAAAAATTTACCGTTTCTCCTGCTAATTTTAAATCATTAAATGACGACTTAAAATTAAATATTCAAATAGGAAATGCTGCACCAAATGAATTGCTGAATATTTTGACACAACGTGGACAGGTAACTCATTTCGTAGAAAAAATACCAAGTGTAAATGATATTTTTATTCAAACGGTGACTGAAAACAAAAAATTAAATTCCAATAATTAAATTCCAAATTCCAATTTAAAACATTGGAGTTTGAATTCGAAAATTATAAATATTTATGAGTATTATCTCGTTGATTATAAAAAGAGAGTTTATTGCCAAAGTCCGCAATAAATCTTTTGTTGTCATGACTTTTTTGAGTCCGCTTTTGTTTGTGGCGATTGCCGTATTCATCGGTTATTTGAGTTCGATGAAAGCAGAAACAAAACGTATCGCAATTCATGATGAAACCGGACTTTTTGCCGCAGATTTTTTAAAGGAGAATAAAAAAGGTGCCGAATTTAAATATCTTAATTTATCTGAAATTGATGTAAAAGCGTTGAAAGACAGCATTACAAAAGAAAATTTCAGCGGTTTAATTGTGATCCCAAAAACAATTGACACGAAAGATTTAGAAAGTAAAATTGAATTTATTTCGAATAACAGCCCCAGTATTTCTTTTATAGAAAACACGCAGGATATTATCGGAACAAAAATTACAAAGCTAAATCTGGAGAAAGCCAAACTGGATACGCTGGCTATTCAAAAAGCACAGTCAAATGTAAATATCCATTTGGTTAAAGCTTCTGGAGAAGAAAGTTTAAAAGGTTTAAACGAAATCAAAATAGCAATTGGCGGTGCTTTTGGTTATCTGATTATGATGTTTATTATCATTTACGGAAATATGGTAATGCGAAGCGTAATTGAAGAAAAAACAAACCGAATTATCGAAATCATTATATCATCTGTAAAACCATTTCAATTAATGATTGGTAAAATTGTGGGAACTTCATTGGCCGGAATTTTGCAATTTATGATTTGGGCGATTATTGGTCTGGGATTAATGTTTGCAGCTTCGGCATTTTTTGGAGTTAACGTTGGCCCGACAGCCCGAATTTCGCCAGAATTAATGCAGTCTGCACAACACGAACTTTCAGGATCTGCGCAAATGTATATTGCCGAATTATGGAACCTGCCTATTGCCAGTATCATAATTGGCTTTGTGGTTTATTTCATCGGAGGATATTTTTTATACAGTTCGTTTTATGCGGCAATTGGTGCAGCAGTGGACAATCAAACCGATTCGCAGCAATTTTTACTGCCAATATTAATGCCCTTAATTCTTAGTGTTTATATTGGATTTTTTACTGTAGTGAATGATCCGCACGGAACAGTTGCCGTTGTATTTTCAATGATTCCGCTTACGTCGCCAATCGTTATGTTAATGCGTATTCCGTTTGGTGTGCCGTGGTGGCAAATTGCAATTTCGGTATCATTATTGTTTGCTACCTTTTTCCTTGTTGTTTGGTTCGCTGCCAAGATTTACCGTGTAGGTATTTTAATGTACGGCAAAAAACCAACCTGGAAGGAATTGTATAAATGGCTTAAATATTAATTTTTAAAGTTGCTAAGATTCTAAGGTTCTGAGTTGCTAAGGTTTTTTAGCTTCTTCTAAGAAAAACCTCAGTATCTTAGTAACTCAGAACCTTAGAAAAAATGAGTAAAATAATAATTATAGAAGACGAAGCGGCGATTAGAAGAGTTTTGGTGAAAATTTTATCAGAAGAAAATGATGCGTATCAGGTTGATGAGGCCGAGGATGGTGCCGCTGGTCTTGAAAAAATAAAAAACAACGATTACGATTTGGTTTTGTGCGATATTAAAATGCCAAAATTAGATGGTGTTGAGGTTTTAGAAGAAGTAAAAAAAATAAAACCAGAGATTCCGATGGTGATGATTTCAGGTCATGGCGATATGGAAACAGCAATTCACACTATGCGTTTAGGCGCTTTTGATTATATCTCAAAACCACCAGATTTAAATCGTTTACTAAATACAGTTCGTAACGCTTTAGACAAAAAACAATTAGTTGTTGAAAATAAAATTCTGAAGAAAAAAGTCAGCAAGAACTACGAAATGATAGGCGAGAGCGAATCTATTAATCATATAAAAATGATGATTGATAAAGTAGCTCAAACCGAAGCCAGAGTTTTAATTACGGGACCAAACGGAACCGGAAAAGAATTAGTGGCGCATCAGTTACACGAAAAAAGCGAACGATCTAATTTCCCTTTAATCGAAGTAAACTGCGCGGCGATTCCGAGTGAATTAATAGAAAGTGAATTATTTGGACACGTAAAAGGTGCTTTTACATCAGCAGTGAAAGATCGTGCCGGAAAGTTTGAAGCAGCAGATAAAGGAACTATTTTCTTAGACGAAATTGGCGATATGAGTCTTTCGGCGCAAGCCAAAGTTTTACGAGCACTTCAGGAAAGCATGATTACCCGAGTTGGTGCAGATAAAGATATTAAAGTTGATGTTCGCGTTGTAGCTGCAACAAACAAAGATTTAAAAACAGAAATTGCCGAAGGGCGTTTCCGTGAAGATTTATACCACCGTCTGGCTGTTATTTTGATAAAAGTACCGCCATTAAATGAAAGACGCGATGATATTCCGGCTTTGATACGACATTTTGCGGCTAAAATTGCTTCTGAACAAGGAAATGTGGTGAAAGTATTTTCGGCGCAGGCTATAAAATTATTACAGGAGTATGATTGGACCGGAAATATTCGTGAACTTAGAAATGTGGTTGAAAGATTAATCATTTTAGGAGGAAACGAAATCTCTGAAACCGATGTGAAATTGTTTGCAAGCAAATAGGTGCTTTGCACTTTAGGCGATAAGCAGTAAGCTTTTAGCCTTAAGCTATGACATAAAAGTTTTTTGCCTATGGCTTAATGCCTAAAGCCTAAAGCTGAAAATTTAAAAATAATTTTTGCTTACAGCGTATAGCTTAAAGCTTAAAGCATAAAAAAAAATGAAACTAAAAAAAATAAACGAGAAACTACAAGACGGATTAATTGAAAACGGTTTAACAGAAGCAAACGTTTTGCAGATGGAGACGTTCTCGACGATAAAAAGTGGTGCCGATTGTATAATTATTTCTCCAGAAAAAAGCGGAAAAACAACTACGATTGTTTTGAATGTAATTCAGCAATTGGCAGGAAAAACCGAAGAATCGCCGCGTGCTTTGATTATTGTTGAGGATAAAGCGAAAGTTCTTGAAATGGAAGAGCTTTTTGAGAAGTACGGTAAATATACCAATCTCGAAGTTTATGGTGTACACGACAAGGGCGATATGGATTACGATAAAAATTATGTTTCAACCGGAATCGATGTTTTAATTGGAACTCCAAATAAATTGAGCGATATGTTTTCTACTGCCGGTTACAATGTCAACCGTTTGAAAATGTTTATTTTAGATGATGCAGACCCAATTTTGAAATTACGTCACGAAACTAAAATCATGCGTATTTCAAACAGTATTGCCAAAACACAGCGCTTGATTTTTGCTGAAACGCTAACAGAACGAATCGAAATTTTGGCAGATAAAATGCTTCTTGAACCTTATTTATTTGATATGGATGAAGAAGGTGAGGAGGAACTTGACGAAGAAGAAGAGGATATTCAGGAAGAATAGATAGTCACAGTTTTCAGTTTTTTTTCTTACTGCAAATTGAGAGTGAAAACTAAAATAATAATTATAAAAAAATAAATGTCATGGGATTAATGAAGGTATATTCAGGAAGCGAAGTATTAGCTATTGCTTTACAGGAAAGATTAGAAGAAGCTGGTGTAGAAACATTAAAAAAAGATAATATTCAATCGGCTCGTTTAGGAGGTTTTGGCGGTACAGATTTGGCAGTTGAGGTTTTTATTCAGGAAACAGATTTTGCAAAAGCAAATCCGGTTATTGAAGAATTTAGAATGAGTCTTTAAAAGTTTTCAGTCTCAGTTTTCAGTATGAAAAAACTGCTTACTGAGACTGAAAACTGAAAACTAAAAAAAATGCAATACAAAATGTTAGTTCTCGACATGGATGATACCTTGTTGACAGACGACCACAAAATTTCAGATTTAAATAAAAAAGTATTATTAGAAGCGCAGGCAAAAGGAGTTTATGTTGTTTTGGCTTCTGGGCGTCCTACTTTGGCTATGACAGCTTACGCCAAAGAGCTTGAATTAGATTTGAACGATTCTTATATGCTTTCCTATAATGGCGCTATTATAAGCCGTGTAAAAGATGATCTTGTTTTGTTTGAACAGAAATTAACTCCGGAACAAATTCACGAATTATATGATTATAGTGTGAAAATGAAAACGCACATTATAACATATCTGGATGAGGAAATTATAAGCGAAACAGACTCTGAGTATATTGAGATTGAAAAAGAAATTACCGGAATGCATCATCTTAAAGTTTCTAGTTTTAAAGATACTGTAGACAGACCAGCCGTTAAATGTATTTTATTAGAAGATCCTGCTTATTTAAAAGAAATAGAGAAAGATTTAAAAGCTGCAATGCCTCATTTAAGTGTTTCAATGTCTAAACCTTTTTTCCTTGAAGTGGCTCAAAACGGAATCGACAAAGCGGCGAGCTTGAAGAAATTAGCCGAAAAACTGGGAATTCATCAAAGTGAAATTATCGCTGTGGGGAATGCAGGAAATGACTTGACCATGATTGAATATGCCGGGCTAGGAGTTTGGGTTGATAACGTTACGCCTGAATTACGTGATAAAGCCGATTTAATAGTAGCTTCAAATAATAATAATGGTGTTGCTGAAGTAGTTCAAAAATATATTCTAAATTAATTTCTGATGAAAAATCCAATTGAAACAGAACGTTTGCTATTACGGGAAGTGCTTTTTTCAGATGTTGATGGAATGTTCGAATTGGATTCTAATCCGAATGTTCATATTTACCTCGGAAATAAACCAGTTACTACCATTGAACAAAGCGCAGCATACATCGAAAATCTGCAGCAGCAATACAAAGATTTTGGAACCGGGCGCTGGGCTGTTATTCTTAAAGAAACCAATGAATTTATTGGCTGGTCTGGCATAAAATTTATTACGGATGAGATTAATAACCATAAAAATTTTTACGAAATTGGTTATCGTTTTATAGAAAAACATTGGGGTAAAGGTTATGCAACCGAGGCCGGAAAAGCTTTTATAGATCATGCATTCAACGAAATGAAAGTTGAAGCTGTATATGCCTTTGCAGATGAAGGGAATGATAACTCAAGAAAGATTCTCGAGAAACTGGGTTTACAATTTGTAAACTCTTTTGAATATGAAGGAGAAATGGAAGTTTGGTACAAGATAAAAAATCCAAACTTGTAATTTTCTAAGAAATGCGTTCCAAATCTTTGAAAGCTTTTAGTAAAGTTTGCAAAGATTTGGAAAACGTCGTTTCTTAAATTATTTTTTAGCTACAGAAACAAAATATTTATTTCCGTCACCCATTGTAAGTTTTACACGCTCGTCGCAAAGATCGATTGCAAAATTTGCGCTTTCATAACAGCTGCAAGTAGTGTTTTTATCTTTAGACATTTCAGTTTTACAATTGTTATTTTTGAATGTTGCCAATTGCGGAGTATATAAACTTACTAAATCTGTAGAAGCCGTTACTAAAGAGATAATACTTGCTGAATTATTATTGGTAATTCTGTAAACAATTCTGTCAGTATAATTTACTTCGTTTACAGTTACTTTACGAATGTAAGTATAAGCTGTTGATCCTTCACCTGGCTCTTTTACTTCAAATTTAAATCCAACTGCACGAATTGCGATATCAAATTGTGACTGCGAATTTAAACTCGCCCAATTTGTTAAAGTACTAATTGATGGAAATGGATTAGCAGTTGCAGCTGGGGCATTAGTTTGCGCTTGCGAACTAAAAATGGTTAAGAACATCAAGCAGATTGTGGGTAAAAATGCTTTCATAGTGGGGTTTTTAATTTTTAATTGTTGCCTACTCTTTCTGGTTTTCGGCCTTCCCATTCGTTTTTTTAGTAACAAAACAACAACATAACGATTGAAATTCAAAATTGTTATGCATGATTTGTTATAATATTAATATTAACACTTAATTTTTTTATATTTCTGATTAAATCACCAAAATATCTAAACAAAGTTAAATGTAAGAAAATTTTAATTTAAAGCTCAAAAAAATGTATTTAATCGATAAAATTTGCACTTAATCGATGTTTTTGTCATTTTATTCTTATTGAATTAAAATTGATTCTCTTTTTAATACATCAAATTGAGAGGCATTTTAAATTGTTATTTTATTTTTTAATGTGTTTTAAAATAGATGTTTAATGCAAAATGTTGATATATAGTGTATTATTGATTTTATTTTAAAGAATATTGTATGTAAATTTGCAAACTCCTCAAAAGAGATGTAAATATAATATCTTACTACTTATAAATGTAGTGTATTCCTATGGAAAATAGAAAAAAAGTTGCTTTTTATACGCTTGGCTGCAAATTGAATTTTTCAGAAACCTCTACGATTGCCAGAAACTTTAATGATGAAGGTTTTGATCGTGTCGATTTTGAAGATGTTGCAGATATATATGTGATCAATACCTGCTCTGTAACAGATAATGCAGATAAGCAGTTTAAGCAGGTTGTAAAAAAAGCAATGAAGTTAAATGATAAAGCTTTTGTTGCCGCAGTTGGATGTTATGCACAATTAAAGCCGGAAGAATTAGCGGCAGTTGATGGTGTTGATTTGGTTTTAGGAGCTACAGAAAAATTTAAAATCACCGACTATATTCACGATTTGAGTAAAAACGATATGGGTGAAGTTCATTCATGCGAAATTGCCGAAGCCGATTTTTATGTGGGAAGTTATTCTATTGGCGATCGTACCCGTGCGTTCTTAAAAGTTCAGGACGGCTGCGATTATAAATGTACCTATTGCACAATTCCTCTGGCGCGAGGCATTTCAAGAAGTGATGCTTTAGAAAATGTCTTAAAAAATGCCAAAGAAATTTCGGCGCAAAACATACGAGAAATTGTTTTAACCGGAGTAAATATCGGGGATTACGGAAAAGGAGAATTTGGGAATAAAAAACACGAACATACTTTTCTTGATTTAGTTAAAGCTTTAGACGAGGTTGAAGGAATCGAACGTCTTCGAATTTCATCTATTGAACCTAATTTATTGAAAAATGAAACGATCGATTTTGTTTCAAAAAGCAGAACTTTTGTACCTCATTTTCATATTCCGCTGCAATCAGGAAGCAATGATATTTTAAAGCTGATGAAACGTCGTTATTTACGCGAAGTATATACAGATCGTGTAAACAAAATTAGAGAAGTAATGCCGCAAGCTTGTATTGGCGTAGACGTTATTGTTGGTTTTCCTGGTGAAACTGATGAGCATTTCTTAGAAACGTATCATTTTTTAAATGAAATGGATATTTCGTATCTGCATGTTTTTACTTATTCCGAAAGAGATAATACAGAAGCTGTTGATATGCCGGGAGTTGTTCCTGCTAATGTTAGAGCAAAAAGAAGCAAAATGCTGCGTGGTTTATCAGTTAAAAAACGCCGTGCTTTTTACGAAAGTCAATTAGGAACCAATAGAACGGTTTTATTTGAAAGTGAAAATAAAGAAGGCTACATTCACGGTTTTACAGAAAATTACGTAAAAGTAAAAACACCTTGGAATCCAGAATTGGTAAATACGTTACAAGAAATCAATTTAACAAAAATTGACGAAGACGGAAGTGTTCGTCTGGAGTTTGTAAATAAATTAGCAGAAGCTTAAAAAATATACGCAGAGTATTGTCATTTCTCGTTACTCGGAATGACAAAAAACAGAAAAGCCCTTTTATAAAGGGCTTTTCTGTTTTATTAAAAATTATTTCTGATTCTCCGGAATTACCAATTTCAAAGAATTAATATAGTCCGTATCAAATTCAATCACTCTTATTTTTTCAGGGTTAAAACTAAGTTCTCCGCCAAACTGGCCTCTTGTATCCAGAAAATCAATTAAAAGTTCTTCATCAGTCAGAGAAATCAGTTTTCCTAAATAGGCCGATTTGGCAGATTTTTTCGAGATCTGAAAAATACCATGTTTATTATTGATGAAATTTAAAATAGAATTCAAATCTCTAATCGGGATAATATCTTCGGCATTAGTTTTTAAACCTTTCAATCGGATTACTTTTTCTGTAAAAGCCAAATCCTGATCCCGGTGAACGGCTTCAATATTTTTGTTTTTCAAAATTACATAACCATCCAAAATATAATCAACCGGATTATTTCGGAGTAAAATCCAATCATCAGAATAATCAATAAGAAAACCGGTAAAAATTTCTTTCTTATCCTGAAATTCTATGGCAATTAATTGTCTTAAATATTGTTCCATGTGGTTTTTTATTAAGGCTGTTAAGAACTTTGTCAAAGTTTTAAACTTTGACAAAGTTTGTTGGAGATTGGAATTTAAAAATTTGAAATTTAATTTTTTTAAGGATTAGTAGACCAAATACTGCTGTTTTTTATGAAAACGCGTCGGTTTAATTTCAGCTGTGCGATAATCAATTCGGCGATATCTTCAGACTGCATTACTTTTTCAGGATTTCCATCAGTTAGCTTTAAATCAATTGCCAGATCAGTAGCCACTGTACTTGGCGTTAAAGCTGTAACACGAATATTGTGTTTTCTCATTTCCTGCATTAATGAATCTGTTAATCCTAAAACAGCAAATTTTGAAGCACTGTAAGCACTTGTTACAGCATTTCCGTTTAATCCCGCAGTGGAAGAAATATTGATAATATCACCCGTTTGTCTTTCGATCATGTTTGGAATCACGGCGCGAGTTGTATAGTAAGTTCCCATTAAGTTAACCTGAATGATTCTTTCCCAGTCAGCTGGTTCCAGTTCCAGGAATTTTCCAAAAGCACCAATTCCGGCATTATTGATTAAGATGTCAATCGTTTTAAATTCGGCTAAAGCTTTTTCGACAGCAGCATTTACAGAGTTTATATCAGAAACATCAGCAGATAAAGCCAAAGATTTTACACCTAAATTAGTTGTTTCCACTGCCAGCTGATCAACATCGGCTTGCGTTCTTGCAACTAAAATGACGTTTACGCCTTCTTTTGCCAAAGCAATAGCAATGGCTTTTCCAATTCCTTTTCCGGCGCCGGTTATAAGCGCGTTTTTATTTTTTAAGTCTGTCATGATTTATGTTTTAGAAATGCAGAAAGCATCATTTTAAGTCTAACAAAAATAAAACTTTTGAAAACTAAAATGATGCTTTTAAGTATTTTCTTAATCTAAGTTTAACAACTTTATTATTCTTTAAGAACCATATCGATACACATTACAGCTGCAAGAATTAATTGTCTAAGCGGGCTGTCCTGCGCTACAGTTTCTTCAATTTGAAGTACATAGTTATCAGCGCTGGTAAAAAACTCTTTGCCAAGTCCTGCCCATTTTTTGCTTACCTGAGCCAGTTGTTTGTTTTCGTGCGAGAATTTAAAATCCCAGCCTGTCCATTTTCCTTGTAATGTTGCAACTGGTTTTTCGTTTTTGTCCAGAATATCAAATTTTCCTCCAATAGAAAAGAATTTTTGTTTGAATGTTCCAATCAATCTGTCTTTTTCGTCAAAAACTTCAACTGTTGAACGGAAAATGGCAATTCCTCTTTTTACAGAAATTAATTTCTCTCCAGATGCTGTTGTGATTTCAATATTAAAAGGTGTTGCTCTTTTGTAATCTGTAAAACGAAATACTTTAGTGAAAAAACCAAGATTATTTTCTCGGCAGTTCATGATTATCTGATTCGTTTGAGGATCGTATATGTCATAATTGTTAGCGGCTTTAAACATTCCGATATGTTCTTTAACTAAAAATAGATTCTGGCTTAAAATTGGGTTCATACGTTTATATAAAAATTAGTGTTTGGAATAAAGCCCAAATGTAAAGAAATATTTATTAATTATACTGGTCAGAAGTTTCAACAAGGCGAATAAATTCGGCTTTATATCCTCCTTTATCGTTCGACATTCCCTGTTGCGCTAATGCAGCAATATCTTCTGAAGATTTTTCAGCAATTAATTTTGAATCTCTCAATTTTAGTCCGAACCAGGCCACGGCAGTACTAAATTTAAAATCGTCACTTGCTTTATCTAAACTAACCGATTTGCTGCCGATAACCTGAATCATTTCGATGCTTTTTTCACCGTCTGGTTTTTTGTAACGGAATTTTATAGTTGCCAGTTCATTTGTATAATTAGGCGCATTTGTTTCGGTTTTGGTATATTTTAAATCATCTGGCTGAATATTTAAATAATCGCTTTTTACACCGGCCGGAATAATTTCATACAAAGCCGTAACGGTATGGTTGCTTCCTAATTCTCCTGCATCTATGGCATCGTTTTTAAAATCTTCGGGACGAAGTTTTCTGTTTTCGTAGCCAATTAATCGATACGCCTGAACTTGTTTTGGGTTGAATTCAATCTGGATTTTTACATCTTTTGCAATGGCAAACATCGAACCTTTAAATTCTTTTCCAAGAAAACGATTGGCTTCCTGAATATTGTCGATATAAGCATAATTCCCGTTTCCTTTATCAGCAAGAATTTCCATTTTACTGTCTTTATAATTTCCCATTCCGTAGCCCAGACAGGTTAAGAAAACGCCGGTTTTTCTTTTTTCTTCGATTAATTTTTCCATATCAGAGTTAGAAGAACTTCCCACGTTAAAATCACCGTCAGTTGCCAGAATTACTCTGTTGTTGCCGCTTTTTATAAAGTTTTCTGATGCAATTTTATAGGCCAGCTCAATTCCGGCGCCTCCTGCTGTGCTTCCTCCTGCTTCTAATTTATCAAGCGCTTTAATGATTGTTTTTTTCTCATCGCCAGAAGTTGGAGCCAAAACCATTCCGGCTGCTCCGGCATAAACCACGATTGCTACTTTGTCTTTTGGGCGTAATTCGTTTACCAGTATTTTCATGGATTGTTTTAGCAGAGGCAATTTGTTCATGTCTTCCATTGAACCCGAAACATCAATTAGGAAAACCAGATTAGATGCCGGTAAATCGTCTGTTGGGATGTTTTTTCCCTGCAAACCAATTTTAAGGATTTTATTTTTTGAGTTCCAGGGAGAATCGCTTACTTCTGTATTGATAGAAAACGGATGTTCGTTTTTTGGCTGTGGATAATTGTATTTAAAAAAGTTTACCATTTCTTCAACGCGTACAGCATCTTTTGGAACTTCTTGTCCGCTGTTTAAAAAACGTCTGATGTTGGTGTAAGATGCATTATCGACATCAATAGAAAAAGTAGAAAGCGGCGCTGTTTTTGGACTTTCAAAAGCATTTTCTACAAAAGTATTGTAATCTTCCTGAGCAGGCTGGGAAGCAGCAGGTCTGATGATATTTAATTTTTGATCTAATTCTGCTTCCGAAAGATTTTTGTAAAGCTCATTTTTCGTCACAATTACAACTGCACCATTTGCTGCTTTGTTTCCGTAAATAGCAGAAGCTGATTGATCTTTTAAAACTTTTACATCGTCAATATCATTCGGATTAATTTTTGCCATTTGATCTGCTTTTATCGGAACACCATCTACAATATACATTGGTTCATTGTTAGAAGAAATAGTTTCTGCACTGCGCATGGCAACACTTGGGGCCGGCATATATTGATTATTTGAAGAAATCTGAACTCCCGCAACCGAACCTCGAACTATAGTAGTCGATGCTGTTGTCATTTTCTTTCTGGATTTTGATGTGCCGTAACCTACCATAACAACTTCCTGCAGCTGATTAGTGTTTTCTTTTAGTATAACATTGATAACATTAGAATCTTTTACAGTAATGCTTTGTGTGTCCATTCCAACAAAGCTAAAAACGAGAATGTCTCCTTTTTGTGCTTTAATACTGTACTGTCCATCATAGTTGGTAGTCGCTGTAGTTTTTGTTTTTTTAATATAAACGTTAACTCCCGGAAGCGCTCCTGAGTAAATATCAGTAACCGTTCCTGTAATTGTTCTTTCTTGTGCCATTGTTACGAAACATATAAGCATAGTAATGGCTGATGAAATAAGTTTTAGACTTTTCATGATAATAAGTTTTAAGTGAATGTTGTGATTTTATCTTTGTCAGAGCGTTAAACTCTGACAAAGATTTTTTGAGTTTTTGGCTATTTCTTTAAAGCCGGTTTTCCTGCTTTGGTAGTTATGATAACCACTCCTTTTTTTCCTTTTTCGCCATATTTTGAAGTAGCTTCAAGGTCTTGTAAAATGGTGATGGTTTTTATGTCCTGTTTATCTAAAGGTGCGTAAGGACTTGTTGGATTATTTCCAAATAAATCATTTTCTGAATAATAAATACCGTCGATGATGTATAAAGGATTGTCAAGAACTACAAGTGAATCTACATTTTCCGGATTTAGATTCGGGAGTTCATTCTGCATCATTTTATCTTTTTTGGCATCGTTGCTGTCAGCCATGGCATTTCCGTTTAATATAACCAAAGGCGCACTTTTTCTGGGTGCTCGGGCCTGCATTTCTGCTGCAGAAGCTTTAAAGGTTTCTCTTTCTGTTTTCTTTGCATAACCGAAACTTTGCTCCGTTTTTGCTTTAGATTTTGCCAGAGTATTTTCTTCTGGTTCTTCTTCTCTCGCTTCTTCTGAAAATACTGGAGCCGGCGTCACAATTTCATAATTGGGAGATTGGCTTACAACTGGAGAACCAGCCCCCATTGGTGAAACTTGTACTTCATGAACAGCAACATTTTCTTGCTGCTCGATTTGTTTTTTAAGGATTTTAACGGCTTCTTCTTTCGGAACCAATTGCGAATCTGAAGAAACTACTGCTTTGTTTTTTTCTACAGCAGTATTTTCAATAGTTTCTTTTGCAGTTTCATTTACTACTACTTTAGGGGTTTCGAGTATTTCTTTTTTATCCGTTTTTAAAAACTGATATCCTAAAGAAACTACTAATAGAAGAGAAGCAGCAACCGCAATTTTTTTCCAAAGAGAAATGGTTTTTCTATCTTCTTTTCTGTCGAGTTTTTCTTCAACACGCGACCAGATCTTTTCCATTCCCGGAAAATCTTTGGTTTCTGCATTATCGGCAGCTTCCTTAAATTTGTTGAATATTTTATCTTGATTGTCCATGACTATTTTGCTTTTTGATAATACAATTTATTTACTAATTCTTTCAGCTTGGTTTTGGCGGCATTCAATTGCGATTTTGAAGTGCCTTCAGAAATATTAAGCATTGCCGCAATTTCTTTATGTCCGAAACCTTCTATAACAAAAAGGTTAAAAACAGTTTTGCAGCCATCCGGAATATGGTTTAATAAATTGAGTAAATCTTCTTCTTCTAATGCGTTCACTTCATCTGTAAAAGGCTGCGAAAGTACTTTTACATCATCAAGATACATATTGAAATTAGTATGTTTCTTGATGGTTGCCAAACAGTGATTAACGGTTATTTTTCTGGCCCAGGCTTCAAAAGCTTTTTCTTCTTTGAGCTGATCCAGTTTCGTAAATATAGTATAGAAAGCGTCGGCAAGAGCTTCTTCGATTTCTTCTTCCTTTTTGAGGTATCGTTTGCAAACGCGATACAATTTTGGAGCCATGTGCTCATAAACCTGACGCTGCGCATCGCGGTTCATTTTTTTGCAGTTAGAAATATGGGTTTCGTTTATCACAATTTTGATCTTTAATTATAAAGAGAGCGAAAAAGATAAAAAGGTTGGGACAGGAATGAAAAAAAGTTTTTTTTTAAAGCTTCAAAGTTGCAAAGAATCAAAGTTACAAAGGTTTTGTTGTTGATACACAATGTAATGCGTTTTTGTGTAGTATGTTTCTCGCAATGACATACAATGCTTTTAATTTTTATTTGCTGTATTTTGATACCATTTTTCTATCTTCCTAACAGATTCTTTATCTGTTTTAGGATTGCAATTCAGACCCATAATAATTTTGGTTTTTGAAATATATGAGTTTAAAAAAATTATGGCAAAACCACCGACTTCTCCATTATCATTTGAAATAGTAGAGGAAAATATATTCATATATCCACAACATTTTTCTTTAGATCTCATTATTGAGATTAAATACTGTATATCATTTGGCTTTACCCAATTTTTAGGAAAATCGCCAATCATTGTTACAAAATTTAGTTTGGAGTCTTTGTTATATTTCTCAGTAAAAAGCTTAATAAATGATTTTGGATCTAAATCTTTTGGACTTAAAGTCTTGAAATAATCGTTTTTTATATTTGCCTCGAGGTTCTTCAAATCTGAAAAAGTTTTTAAATCTTCCTTTTTTGTTTTTCTTATTTGAAAATAATATAATGAATAACCTCCGGCCAAAAGAATAGAAACTATTATCAACGAAAGAATTACTTTTTTCATAGAAATTATGTTACTTAGCCGGCAAACTCAATTTAAAAATCTTAGTTTCTAAAAGATCCGTATCATTATCTTCACAAAGTAAAAACTCAATTTTGTTATTTTCTTTTTTATAGAAAGTCAAACCTTCAAATTTATTCGTTGAAGTTATTTTTTGAGTAAAATCGATTTTCATGGTTTTAAGATCGATTCGGCCAATGAAACTTCCCAGGATTTCGCCGTCGTCGTAAGTTGATTTTGTGTCTTCGGCAGTAGATAGAAAGTAAATTTTGTCTTCGACTATAACAGCATCTGTAAAGCTGGAACGAACGCCTTTTATTTTTGGAAGTTTGTAATTTACTGAAATCAATGCAAATTCATCTCCCAGACTTTTAGCGTGAATAGTAAAAATGGTGTTTTTGTTCGAAATTCCGTTGCCGCGGTTGAACAAGTACCAATTTTCGCCGTCGAAAATAGCGCCTTCCAAATTAAAATCTTCCGGTTTAATAGAACCGAAATTTTGCATTACGGCATATAAATCGACTAAATTATTTTTTTTCGAAACCGTTTTTGATTTTAAATCAAATTCAATCATTTTGTTTCGGTTTTCAGTAGAGCCGGACCCAAAAACATAAAGTGTATCGTTATGATGCGTTAAGGATTCAAAATCGGGTTTTAGGTTTTTTGGAATGTTTTGCGAAGGATTCTCAATTAAAGCGTGTTGGTTCAGCTGTTGATTCTGCATATTGTATTCGTATAAGAATCCGCTGTTATCGCCAATAATATAAAGTGCGTCATTATTATAAAATAATCCTGATGCTGAACCGATTCCGATGATTTGAAATAATATTTCTAATGTGAATTTTTCCATGAATTGTATTTTGAAAAAGTATTGCAATGAATAGCAGTTCCGATAGTTATCGGAATTCGTAAAAGTAGTATATTTATGATATATATAAATGAAAATGATATGAAATCAATAGATCCAAAAGATTTTAAAGTTACCGATAAAATTAAATTAAGTAAAATTCCAACTTTGCTGGATGTTGATGCAAATGATGAGGAAAAGGAAGAAAAACTGGATAAGGTTCAGGCCAAACTGAGCGAGTTTCAGGATATAATGTATGCGCACAATAAATACGGGGTTTTAATTTGTCTTCAGGGAATGGATACTTCCGGAAAAGACAGCCTGATCAGAGAAGTTTTTAAAGAATTTAATCCGCGCGGAGTTGTGGTGCATAGTTTTAAAACGCCAAACTCAACTGAACTGGAACATGATTATTTATGGCGTCATTATATCGCTTTGCCGGAGAAAGGAAAGTTTGCGATTTTTAACCGAACGCATTATGAGAATGTTTTGGTAACACGTGTACATCCGGAATTTATTCTGGCGGAGAATTTGCCAGGAATTAATTCGGTTGATGATATTACGCCTAAATTCTGGAAAAACAGAATAGAGCAAATCAATAATTTTGAAAGTCATATTGCCGAAAATGGAACCATTGTCCTGAAGTTTTTTTTGCATTTGAGCAAAGAAGAACAACGTCAGCGATTGTTACGCCGACTTGAAGAAGGAAAACACAATTGGAAATTTTCTCCAGGCGATTTAAAAGAACGTGAACACTGGGATGAATATCAGGAATATTATGAAGATGCTATAAATAAAACCTCTAAAGAACATGCGCCCTGGTATGTTATTCCTGCCGATGATAAAGACATGGCACGTTATATCGTAGCAAAAATTATTTGGGAAGAAATGAAAAAATATACGGATATTAAAGTACCGGAACTCGACGATAAAATTAAAGCCAATTTTGCGCTTTATAAAGAACAGCTAACAAAAGAGTCTAAATAAGGCTCTTTTTTTTGCTTTGAAATTTCAGGTAAATTCATAACAGAAAATCTTAAAAATTCCGTTGGTCAAAACAACAATGTAGTTCATCAAACTAATTTTAATAGCGGTTGTCATTTGTGCTCCTTTGCATCAAATTAATAAAACTATTATCATGAACATGTACAAAATGTTATTACTGACCGCTGTTTTTTTATTGGGGTTAATTTCTTCTAAACTGAATGCTCAATCTTCGTTTCCAATTCATGTTGGGATAAAAGGAGGTTCTAATTATTCTGAATTACCAGTTTCAGAGAGTTTGAATTCGGAATATGCTTTTGGCTATTTTGGCGGCGTTATGGCGCGATTTGATTACAAAAGATTTTATATTCAAAATGAAATCCTATACAGCGAAAAATCTTCTAAAATTGAAAAAAGCGCTCTTTCTGAATCTAAAAATGCAAAATGGAGAAGTATCGAAATGCCATTGGTTATTGGTTATAAAGTGATTGATGTTTCGGCTTTAAATGTCAGGGTTTTTGCAGGAGGAGTTTATTCGTATGTTTTAGATGAAAATTTTTCATCACTAAACCAATTGAAGGATGCCTATAAAAAATTCGACAAATTTAACATTGGATATCAGGTTGGAGCAGGAGTTGAGGTTTGGAAATTTACTGTCGATTTTACCTATCAGGGCGGACTAAATAATGTGAGCAAAAATTTTAATTCTAAGCCAAATTCGTTTAACGTTGGTGTTGGATATTTTTTCTTATAATTTGACCCTTTATCGTTTCACCCTATGTACAGCAAAGAATCTTTTTGGTTCTTTGCTGTTCCTTTACAAAATATAGGGGTATTTTTGAACACAAAGTTTTTTATAATTATATATTTCTTCTTAGATGATTACAAAATATAAAAATCGGCACTGGATATTTTTAGTTTTCTTTTGGTTTATACTTGGTATAACCATTTGGGCACAAATGATAGAGGGTTACGATATTCGATCAGCTACTTATCAGGCCGTTTTAGTATTAATTTCTTCCGCATTTTTAGCTCATTTTCTTAGTGATGTGATATTACCAAGAGCTTTAAAGAAAAATAAAATGAGTTGGTTTGCAGTACAAAGTATTATTGTCGTATTGCTGTTGTCTTTTTGTCTGGCAATAATTTATACCGTTTTTTCAGATGCAGCTTCGCGTGCAAGGATTTATCCCGAAGAGGGAACTCTAAATTCACTTCAGTTTTTATGGGCACGATTCTGCGGCAGTATTCCGGCCGCAATTTTAATTTGCGGTACGGCTTGCGGACTTCGATTTTATCAGGAACATAGTGTAATTGAAAAAAACCACGCCCAATTACAGCAAGTTCATTTAGAAGCACAGATCAAGATTTTGCAAGATCAGATAAATCCGCATTTGATGTTTAATGTTTTAAATCATATTCATATTCTGATGCAGAGTAATGTACAATTGGCATCGGTTTTATTGGTTCAGTTTTCAGATATTTTACGATATCAGTTATATGAATGCAATAAAGAATATGTACCGCTGCATCTTGAAATTAAATATTTGAAAGATCTGATTGCTGTTGAAGAAACCCGCTGGGGAAACGAATTGGAAGTGAAAAGTAAATGGAATATTGAAGACGGACAACTTCAAATCGTACCCTTGCTTTTGGTGCCGTTAATAGAAAATGCTTTTAAACATGTTTCCCGACTTCCAAATCAAAAAGGATATGTGCATTTATCTTGTGAGCAGATAAATAATAAATTGAATTTTAAAATTGAAAATTCTCATACAGAACAATATAAAATACCTTCTAAAAGTCAGGGGCTTGGTCTTGAGAATGTAAAGAAAAGACTGGCGATTCAATATCCGGAAAAACATCAATTAAATATTGATAAAACCAATTCAGATTTTACGGTTACAGTGGTTTTAGATCTAAAATGATTTTTTGCCATAAGTTGCACGAATTAGCGTGAACTTTTAATATGATGCTTTACGTTCTTTGCATCCTTTTTTAACTTAAAATTTTGCGAGTTTTGCGTAAATCTTTGCGTGTTTTGCGGTTAATTTTTTGCCACAAATTTCACTAATTAGCACGAATTTTTAATCTGATGCTTTGCGGTTAAATTTTTTGCCGCAGATTCTAAGATTAAAAGGATTTTTAAATTTTAAAAAAAAAATGTAAAATCTGCGTGAAATCTTAAAAAATAAAACCCAAATCAAAAACAAAGAAAACCTAAAACAAAAAAACTATGAATATGAAATGCCTCGTTATTGATGACGAACCTATAGCAAGAAACGGAATTGTAGATTTTGTTTCTAAAATTGATTTTCTGGAAGTTGCGGGCACCTGTGCTTCGGCATTAGAAGCAACTTCATACCTACAGGAAAAACAGATCGATTTGTTATTTCTGGATATTAATATGCCCTATCTAACAGGTTTAGAATTTCTGGAATCGTTAGAAAATCCGCCCTTAGTGATTTTTACTACAGCCTATTCAGAGCATGCCTTAGACGGGTATCGTTTACAGGTTGTAGATTATTTGTTAAAACCAATTACGTTTCAACGCTTTTATCAGGCTTCATTAAAAGCAAGACAATGGTATCAAATGATAAATTCTCCAAAACAAAATCAATTAGATCCCTTTTTGTATGTGCGGCAGGAAGAAGGATTTCAAAAAATTTCGTGGATCGACATTTTATATATTGAGGGAATGCAGAATTATGCTAAACTTCATTTTAAAGATAAAGTTCTGGTTATCCATCAAACCATGATTTCATTAGAAGAAACACTGCCAGCAGAGATTTTCTTTAGAATTCATAAATCTTTTCTCGTAAACATTACCCATATAGATTCTGTTTCCGGCGGAAGATTATTTATAAAAGGACAAGAACTACCTATTTCAAGAACACGCCGTGAGGCATTATTGAAAGAGGTAGTTTATAAAAACTTATTAAGCAGATAGCTCTAGAATTTCCATTTTAGAGCTACTGCTCCATAAAAAGTAGTGGTAAATTTCGGATCTGCCATATCTTTTTCTTTAAAAATATCTTTAATCTTACGGTTAGTAGTCGAAAAATTACGAACAAGAGTAGATCCGGCGGTAGGTTCTAAAGTCCAATGTTTACCAAGTTTAAGCTGTGGCCTTAAGCCTGCAATAATTTGCTGATATCCTAATAACGAAGATTTGTTTCCAATCTTGGTTTCGGCTGTCATACCGCTTATTTCTCCAACAAGTTTTAAGTCAAAGTTTTCAGACATTCGGTAACCAAATTCTACACCTTCGGGAAAAGTAACTTTAAAATGAAGAGCCCCTGTAGATTCCCAGTTAAAATAAATTCCCGGGAGCACCATCGGCACACCAAAGCTATTGGTTAAAACGGGTCCCACACCCAAAGCCAGATTAGGATTAAAGTGTTTGATAAAAAGAACTCCTCCTTGTATTAAAACATCCTCTTTATTAATTTCTACCATATCTGTATAAATTCCCACGGAAGTTAAGATCAATAAAGACCAGGAAGGAGAAATAGATCGCAAGTGTTTAATACCAATTTGAGTGTTGAGTAATTCATCCGGATACCCTCCCTGGAATTCTAACGGAAGATCTTGAATTTCATAATTTTTGTTTTCCATTTTGGCATAACTTCCATTTACGAAAACAGACCATATTTTGGGACGGTTGTATTTGTCCGTTTTTAAAGAAATAGGAACTTCAAAAGCAATCTGGGCCCTTTTGAAATTACTTTCGGCATTTGTTTTAGTGCTGTCTATTGGCCTTACATATTTAGAAAAAGGAACATAATCGACCTTAAATTCGCCCGAAATTCCCGATTGAGATCGTGCGGCAATAGTAACCAATAAAAAAAGAAAAAGCTGCGAGAGATAAAAAACTGTTTTGTTCATGATTTGATTAATTTTTCTGCGAATTACCGCGATCTAAATCAATCCTAAAAAATCATTTGACTAATGGTACTTCTGTTTTGACCAATGGTATAAAATACAAAACCCGGAAGACTATGAAAACTTCCGGGTTTGTTACCAAAAACAAAAAAATAAAATAAACCTTTTCTTTCTATAATTTAAAACCATAGGCTAAACGTAAAGCCACTTGATTGGTGTTAAATTTATTGTAGTCCTCATAACGGACACTAATGTCAATGTATTTGTTGGCGTAACCAATTCCTGGCGCCCATAAAAAAGTAGTGTCGTCATAACCGTTTGTTACAGCAAAACCGGCACCCACTTCACCTAAGACATAAAATTGATCTTCCCAGACAAAGGCTTTAAAACCAGCTTTTGCCGGAATAAATCCAAGATCTTTTACTTCAACTCCATTTTGGTCTTTCA
Source organism: Flavobacterium johnsoniae (assembly GCF_001879205.1). Classification (GTDB taxonomy): domain Bacteria; phylum Bacteroidota; class Bacteroidia; order Flavobacteriales; family Flavobacteriaceae; genus Flavobacterium; species Flavobacterium johnsoniae_A. The sequence goes on along the minus strand of NZ_MLFK01000001.1, from coordinate 264,670 downwards.
TAAATAAGTTAGTAAAACCAGTAGTTAAAGTCAGCGATGTTCTTTTAGATAAGTCGTATTGTAAACGAACATCTCCTCCAAGAGACCATCTGTAATCATTGTCGGTTGGTATTCCACCATTCACACCAAAGCCTAATCTAAAGCCCTGATCGTAATTTGTTGCTTCGTTTTCTTGAGCAAAAGTTGTGTTGGAGTATAAAAAAGCAAAAGCAGCTAGGCATATAAATTGTAATTTTCTCATGGCAAATATTTATGAATTATTAATAATGTAAAAGTAAAATAGAGGTCTTTTGGGGTTGTTATATAATTTTTAAAAATCGTTATATAATATTACGGTAGGTCGATTCTCATCTTAATATTCGCTTATCTTTTTATTAATAGGATAGAATTCACAGCTTCTGATTATCTTTGCCGACTAAATAAGAATAAAAGTGAATTTAAAGCAGTACACAAAGGAGTTTTCGTATAATTTAAAACTGGCATATCCCGTAATTTTAGGAATGGTCGGCCATACTTTAATAGGTATAGTCGATAATATAATGGTTGGTAAATTAGGAAGTACAGAACTGGCTGCCGTTTCACTTGGAAACAGCATGATCTTTATTGCAATGTCTCTGGGAATTGGTTTTTCGACAGCAATAACTCCAATTGTTGCCGAAGGGGATGCTGAGAAAAACGATACTAAAATTCGTTCAGCATTTCATCACGGATTGTTTTTATGCACTATTTTAGGGTTAATGCTTTTTGGGGTAATTGTCCTTGCAAAACCAATTATGGAAATGTTAGAGCAGCCGGCTGATGTAATTGAACTCGCAAAACCATATCTTGACTGGGTTGCTTTCTCTTTGATTCCTTTAATTATGTATCAGGGATACAAACAATTTGCTGACGGAATGTCGCTGACAAAATATTCGATGTATGCTATGGTCATGGCAAATGTGCTACATGTTGGGATAAATTATGTATTGATTTACGGAATTTGGATTTTTCCAAAAATGGGAATTATCGGTGCGGCACTTGGTACCGTAATTTCAAGAATATTTTTGGTAATGTTCATGCACATTATGCTTTCCCGAAGAGAAGATTTAAAGCGTTTTTTCAAAAGTTTTAGTTTTGATGAAATTAAAAAAGCAACAATAAAAAAAATAATAAGCATCGGTTTTCCATCGGCAATGCAGATGCTTTTTGAAGTGGTATTGTTTACAGCTTCGATCTGGCTTTGCGGTAATATTGGAAAAACCAGTCAGGCCGCTAATCAAATTGCTTTGAGTCTGGCTTCTATGACTTTTATGTTTGCTATGGGATTAAGTGTGACTTCGATGATCAGAGTAAGTAATCAAAGAGGGTTAAACGATATGAAAAAACTAATTGTTGTGGCTCGTTCTATTTTTTTACTGGCCATTATACTCGAAACCTTTTTTGCAATTTTGTTTATCATTTTCCATAATTATCTTCCTCATATCTTTTTGAATATGGAAAACAGCGGACAGATTCTGGATAATACTGAAGTAATAGCAATTGCGTCAAAACTGCTTTTAATTGCGGCTGTTTTTCAAATTTCTGATGGAATTCAGGTTGTGGTACTGGGTGCACTGCGCGGATTACAGGATGTAAAAGTGCCTATGTATATTACATTTGTTGCTTATTGGATCATTGGTTTTCCAATTTCTTACTATTTAGGCGAACATACAGAATTGAAAGCACAAGGTGTATGGATAGGACTTTTGGCCGGGTTAACAGCAGCAGCAATTTTTCTGTATATTCGCTTTCATTTTCTAACCAGGAAATTAATCACAAATTCATCTTCAAATAATTAAATTTGAAGCTTAATTATATTGACCAAATTTACAGATTTAAATGTTAAACGTTTTAGAATTAAAATCCTTTTAATCTGTGTAATCTGTGGCAAAAAAGAAAACTAGTCTGTAAGGCAGGCAATTATAAAAACTAAAACATAAATAAATAAAAATGGAATTACCTAAATTTTTACTCGGAGATAATACTGATTTTCCAGATGATATTTTCATCATTCACCTTGATTATCCAAGATTTATAATCAACTTAAAAGACGATGAGGTCGAATTTATGGAAGAAGCCGAAGATCTTGATGAAGCTGAATTGAATGCCGAAATGGAAGGACTAATTGTTTTAGCAAATGAATTTTACGACAGAGAAATAAATCGTTACGAAGAATAAAAACGTATAGTAGTGCGTATTCTTTACTATCTGTCTAAAATATAAAATCATCTAATGAAAAAATTAAGTTATTTAAAACCTATTTTCAATTTTATCTTAATCGGATTACTGATTACAACTTTAAGCCGAATTTTTCTGTTTTTTCTTTTTAAGGAAAGAGTAGAGCAGACACCGGATTTCTGGTATATTTTTCCAATCGGTTTGCGAATGGATTTAATTTTACTTTGTTATTTGTCATTTCTTCCGGCGGTTTTAATTACTTTTCTGCCAAATAAATGGATTAAGTTTACCAATTCGTTTTTGGTAATTTACAGTTTCTTATTTCTGTTTCTGATTCTTTTTGTAGAATTGGCTTCGCCTGATTTCGTAAAACAATACGATACACGTCCAAATAAGATTTTCTTAGATTATCTAATTTACCCAAAAGAAGTCGTTGGAATGCTTTTAAAAAGTTATCTGACATCTATCATTGTGACTTTCTTAATTCTGGGAGTTGTGATTTATTTTGCTTTCAAAAAAGGGAAAAAATATTTTCATACTACAAGTACCGAGTATAAATTCAAATTAATAGCTTTTCCATTAGTGGCTTTTTTATTGTTTTTTGGTGCACGTTCAAGTCTTACTTCAAAACGTCCTATTAATGCGAGTAATGCCGTTTTCTCAACAGATCAGCTGACGAACACCTTAGGATTGAATTCATTTTATACGGTTGCTTTCGCTGCTTATTCGATTAAGAATGAAGGAAACACAAAAATGTATGGTAAAATGGATGAAGCAGAAGCGGTTGCACGTGTAAAAAAATACATGATCGCGGGTCCAAATGACTTTACCGATGCAGCTATTCCGTTTCTTCACGTACAGCAGCCAGATTCTGTTTTGAAAAAACCGTATAATCTGGTAATTTTTCTGCAGGAAAGTTTAGGCGCAGAATACGTTGGTATTTTAGGAGGAAAACCACTTACACCTGAATTTGATAAACTATCAAAAGAAGGATTGTTATTTACAAATCTATATTGTACCGGAACCAGAAGTGTACGCGGAATTGAAGCGGTTGTAACCGGATTTCTGCCATCGCCGTCTGAAAGTGTGGTAAAACTTGGAAACTCGCAGCAAGGATTTTTTACTCTTGCTGATGCTTTAAAACAAAAAGGCTACGAAACTAGTTTTATTTACGGAGGAATGGCCAATTTTGATAATATGGCATCATTTTTCAACGGAAATGGATTTACTGATATCGTAGATCAAACTGATTTTGAATCAGATGGAAATAAATATGCTTTTAAAGGAACCTGGGGGTATTCTGATGAAGATTTGGTTACTAAAGCCAATAATTATTTCAAATCAAAAGGAGATAAACCATTCTTTTCTTTGATGTTTTCTACCTCAAATCATGAACCGTTTGAATATCCGGCCGGAAGAATCAAACCGTATGACAAAAAACCGGCAACGGTAAATAACGCCATGAAATATGCTGATTTTTCTATTGGAAAATTCTTCGAAATGGCTAAAAAAGAAGACTATTTTAAAAATACTATTTTCATTGTAATTGCAGATCATAATACAAGAACATACGGAAAAAATTTAGTGCCAATTAATAAATTCCATATTCCGGCATTCATTATGGGACCTGGAGTTCCAAAAGGAGCAGTTTACAATAGATTAGCAAGTCAAATAGATATTCCGCCAACATTATTGAGTTATTTAGGCCTTCCTTTTGAAACACCAATGGTAGGTAGAAACTTAAATAAACTGGATCCAAAAGTACAAGGAAGATCGATTATGCAGTTTAATGATATCAATGCTTTTAGAGTCGAGAATCAGGTTGTTATTATGCAGCCAAATTTGAAACCACTTCAGTTTGAAATCAAAAATGACACCACTTTAATTCCGGTTAAATTAAATGAAGAATTAGCAAAAGATGCTTTAGCACATGTAATTACGGCTGGAAATTTATATAAAGAAAGTAAATATAAGCTTAGGAATACGAAAAAATAATTTTCAATTAATTTTAAAAAAAGCTCTAAGGAATTAGAAGCTCTTTTTATATTGATTCAACAAAAGCTGAGCGGCTGCAAAAGGTGATATTTCATTATTTTGCACCGCTTTTTTGTTTTGTTCCAATAATGAAATAATTTCAGGTTGATTGTAGAAATTTTGTTTCAGCTGTTCATCGATAGTTTCCATCATCCAAGACAGGTTTTGTTCGTTTCTTTTTTCCTGAAAGAAGCCTGTTTCTTTAGTCATTTCAAAGTAATCGGAAATCGTATTCCAGATATCCGAAATTCCATCTTTGGTAATGGCGCTGCAAGTCGTCACTTTTGGCTGCCAGTTGGATCTTTTGGGAGGAAATAAATGTAAAGCCCTGTTGAATTCTAGTTTTGCCTGATTGGCTTTTTTTATGTTGTCGCCATCAGCTTTGTTGATTACTATAGCATCGGCCATTTCCATGATGCCACGTTTAATGCCTTGCAGTTCATCGCCGGCACCGGAAATTTTCAATAACAGAAAAAAATCAACCATGCTGTGAACAGCCGTTTCGCTTTGACCAACGCCAACAGTTTCAATTATGATGGTATCAAAACCTGCCGCTTCGCAAAGAATTATCGATTCGCGGGTTTTACGTGCCACCCCGCCTAAATTCTCTCCAGATGCACTTGGACGAATAAAAGCATTTTCGTCTTTTACCAATTCTTCCATTCGGGTTTTATCTCCTAAAATACTTCCATGAGAAATGGAACTGCTGGGATCAACAGCCAGAACTGCCACTTTTTTTCCTGCTTGTGTCAGATAAGTTCCAAAAGCCTCAATAAAAGTGCTTTTACCAACTCCGGGAACTCCAGTAATTCCTATTCTGACCGATTTGTTTGCATAAGATAAGCAACCCTTTATAATTTCGTTTGCTTTTACAGCATGTTCGGGTTTTGTGCTTTCGATTAAGGTAATAGCACGGCTTAAGGCGGTTCTGTTTCCGGAAAGAATTCCAGAGATTAATTCACTAGCAGAAGGTTGTTGTCTGCGTTTGTTTTTGATTTCATTTATAGCCGAAACATTGGTGATTTCAGGAGATGAAATTCCAGCTTTTTCAGTTAAACTGCCCGATTGTTTCTTTAAACTTGACAAAATATACTTTTAGGTAGTGTAAAAGTACAGAAAACAAAAACAGTTTCAAAAAGACAATTAATCCTTTTGAAACTGTTGAGTTTGTTTACACGAATTTGTTATTCTTGTTTTTGTCATCCTGAGCGAAGTCGAAGGATCTTCACAAGCAGCTCGACAAAGATTGTCGAGTTTCTAACGTGTCCTTCGACTTCGCTCAGGATGACATACAGAATTAATTTTTATTTTTAAAAATCTAATTCGTGAATTAGTGGCAAAAAATCTTAGAACCTTAGTCCCGAGGCTTCGGGATAGTAACTCAGAGCCTTAAAAAAATTAATAAGCTGCTGTAAAACGAACCTGATGATGTTTTGGATTTTCTACTTCATCCGCAATAACAACTGCTAAATCTTCGACAGATAAAATACTTCTTTGTTCGTCGTTAAAAACCGGGTTCTCTAAACCTAAACGGTATTTTCCGGTTCTTCCCGTTTTAGTTCCGGCATGCATTTCAAAAGCCGGACTAAAAAATGCCCAGTCCAAATCTTTTTCTTCTTTAATTATATTTAAAAAATTTCTAGCTGCATTTGCTCCGTTAAAAATTTCTTTTGGGAAATCTGGAGTGTCAACAGCCTGCAAATCTGGAGCAACGAATAAACTTCCAGCCCCGCCAATTGTAATAAATCTTTTTACTCCTGATTTTTTTACCGCTTCCAGAATAGCTTTAGACCCGTTAAGAAAATCATCATAAATATTTGGGTTTGTCCAGCCTGGGTTAAAAGCACTCACCACAACGTCGTGTCCTTTTAAAACCTCTGCCAATGCATCAACATTAAAAACATCTGCAGTAATCCAGGCTACGTTTGCAGTATCTTTTGGATTTCTGGCGATAGCCGAAATTTCATGTTTTCTGTCTGTTAATTCGTTTACGATTGCTGAGCCAACAAATCCTGTTGCTCCAATAATTGCGATTTTCATAATATATAAATTTATTTAGTAATAAAAAATGTTACAGTTTTGGGTAAAAAAATAGCTTTTAAAATTGATTCGAAAAATCTTCTAAAGAAATTTCTTGTAATTGAGCGCTTACTTTTTGATTCATATCGGCGTATAAATTGGCCAGATTTTGATTAATTTTTTTTCCAACAGGGCAATCCGGATTGGGTTGATTTTTGGCATAACCCAAATTTATGGTTTCAAAAGTCATTTCAAAAATCTCTTTTAATGTAAGTTTTGATGAATCTACAGCCAGTTTCGTACCGCCATTTTTTCCTTCTTTACTCTCTACAATATGATGTGCTTTTAGGTTTGCGATTTCTTTTCGCACTAAAACCGGATTCAGATTAATGCTTCCTGCAATATACTCAGATGATAAATAATCATTAGGGTACTTTGTAAGCAAAGTAAGAATGTGAATCGTTATGGCAAATTTACCTGAAATCATACTGTAATAAAATATATTACAAATGTAAGCAGTTTTTTGGAATAAAAAATATTTTTAACTAAAAATTAATTTCTTTCGTTACCGTATGTTATAAAAATGAAGTAGAAAAAAATGCACAACACTTAAATAAATGATGTGCATTTCGGGATTAACTATTTGATTTTTGATTGATTTCTAATAGAAGAAAAATAAACCCAAACTATAAAAAGAAGCTGTAATGGGATTCTAAACCATAAGTAAGAGATTCCTTTTCCAGTATAGTCAGCACTTTGTAAATTTATATTATGATAGGCGGCGTAAATATTGGCAGGAAGCAGTATTATAAAAAATAGTATAAGAAGTCTGCCTGCAAGTAATCTTGTTTTAGGAATCAAGAGCCCAAGAGCGGCTATGATTTCGATTATTCCGGTAGCGTATACAATTGTCGCCGGCCAGGGCAGAAAAGAAACCATCATAGCCATTCCTTTGGCAAATATAAAATGACTTATGGCGGTAAAAACAAGCATGACCGACATTGCAATTCTGCCTGCTTGTGAAATTTCAAATCTTTTAGTTATAAACTTTATAATAAGAAGCGAAATTGTAAAAGCCCCTAGTAACACAATTAAAGTTTCCATATCTTTTTTTATGCAAAGTTGCACCGTAATGGAACCTGAAACAATGAACCTGGGTTAATAAATTCGTTTTCTTATTCTGCTTAAAGCTTGTGGTGTAATACCTATATAAGAGGCGAGATATTTTTGAGGAATTTTTTGAATGAGTTCAGGCCGTTCTGTAAATAAATTGCGATACCGCTGCTCTGCGGAATCGTTAAGAAGCGAAAGTTCCCGTTTGGATTTTTTAAGAAATAATCCTTCACTGGCATAACGGCCAATCGTGTTTCCAATTTTTGTTTCGGCATAAATATCTTGTAAGTCAGTATAAGATATTTGCCAAAGTAAGGTGTCGGCAAGCGCTTCAATAGTATAATTTGCCGGCAATCTGGTAATAAACGAATCGTAAGCACTTGTGAATTCCCCATCAAAAACAAAAGCAAAAGTGAGATCATTATCTTCTCTGGGAATATAATATCTTACTATCCCTTTTTCTATAAAAGACAAATAATTTTCCGTTTGACCTATTTCGAGTAAAGGCATTTTTTTTGAAAATTCCCGACGTATGAGCTTAGATGAAAAAAAGGCCCATTCTTCATCTGAAAGTTTAGCCATCCGCTCCATATTCTCTCTTATTTGCCGCATAGATTTTTAAAATTAATAAATTAGAACTTACCTTGTTGGGTTGTAAATACTAAAAAAGAATCATTTAAGACATAGAAACATAGATTTTAGATGTAGTAAAGAATATAAACAGATAAGAAACATGTTTCTATGTGTTAAAATTAATTACACTCAACAGGTTAAAAATAACAAAAATCTCAGAGAAGGTGTAATTTGTTTTATGCATCTGTTTATAAATACCTATTTTTGTGTTTAAGTCTTGATATGAACAACTTTATTATAATATTCTTCTTTTTATTTTTAGGATTGCTTTTGCAAAATGTAAAGCGGTTTCCAACCCATATTTACAAAAGCATTAATAAAATTGTCATTTATTTATGCCTTCCTGCCATCACTTTATATCATATCCCGAAAATAAAATGGAGCAGCGAATTGTTGTTTCCAATAGGAGCGGGCTGGATTAGTTTTTTACTGGCTTTTGTATTTTTCCATTTTTTAGGAAGAAGATTAGGCTGGTCTAATAAACTTATTGGCTGTTTGGTTTTGACAGCGGGATTAAGTAATTCGTCCTTTCTAGGATATCCAATTATTGAGGCTTTATTTGGTAAAAAAGGTTTAGAAACAGCTGTTTTGGTAGATCAGCCGGGCACTTTTGTTGTGGTTTCGACTTTGGGTGTTTTTGTGGCGGCTTTTTATTCAAAAGGCAGTCCGGATGCTGTTAGCATTTTCAAAAAAATAATTCTGTTTCCGCCTTTCATCACTTTTGTGGTTTCTTGTTTAATGAATGTTTTAGATTACGATTTAGATGTGAATATTCAATCTTTATTGCTAAAACTAGGAAGTTTAGTAACTCCCTTGGCTTTGTTTTCGGTTGGCTTGCAGCTTACTTTTGATCGAAACAGCCGTCATTGGAAGTTTCTGAGGCTCGGACTATTCTTCCGTCTTATTGTAACGCCTCTGATCATTTTTATTTTATATGTATTTATTTTTAACCAGCGATCTGAAGCTATAAAAATAACCATTATAGAAATTGCAATGGCTCCCATGATTACGGGGGCGATTTTGGCCTCGACTTATGGTTTAAAACCAAAATTAAGCAGTATGATGATTGGTTTTGGAATTCCAATTTCATTTGTAACCCTGGCTGTTTGGTATTTTGTTGTGAGTTTTATTTAATTTAGAATAGTAATTAGATAGAGAAGATAGAATTTTAACTTTTTTTTAATTCTTGCATGTTTTCTAAATGCATTTTTTAGTTAATTTAGAGGAACTAAAAAATTAAATTATGTCAACATTAAGATTAGGCGATATAGCTCCGGATTTTCATGCAGAAACCACACAAGGACCAATCAATTTTCATGAATGGTTAGGAGATTCATGGGGCGTTTTGTTTTCGCATCCAGCAGATTTTACTCCTGTTTGTACAACTGAATTAGGAACTGTAGCGAATTATGTTCCTGAATTTACCAAAAGAAATACCAAAGTTATTGCTTTGAGTGTTGATGATTTGGAATCACATAAAGAGTGGATTAAAGACATTAACGAAACTCAAAATACAGAAGTTAATTTTCCAATTATTGCAGATGAGGATAAAAAAGTAGCTAATTTATATGATATGCTTCATCCAAACGCAAGTGATAAATTTACCGTACGTTCTGTTTTTGTTATTGGACCAGATAAAAAAATTAAATTAACCTTGACTTATCCGGCTTCTACAGGAAGAAATTTTGACGAATTGCTTCGTGTAATTGATAGTTTGCAATTGACAGCAAATTACAGCGTTGCAACTCCGGCAAACTGGAAAGATGGGGAAGACGTTGTAATTGCTCCTGCAATTCCGGATAGTGATATTCCGGCGAAGTTCCCAAAAGGACATACACCAATCAAACCTTATCTGCGTTTGACTCCACAGCCAAATAAGTAATTGAGGTTCTAAGATACTAAGGCGCTAAGTTTCTAAGGTTTTTTTAAAGAGGTTAAACTCTTAAGAACTTAGAAATACTTAGCGCCTTACCAATTAAAAAAGATACTGAATTTCTAGAAAACAAAGAGAAAAAAATCTTAGCATCTCAGAACCTTAGCAACTTACTTATTCGCTCGCATTAGCTCTGTCATTTTCTTTTTATCTCCTACAACCCAGATAATATCGTTTGGCTGCAGAATTAAGCTGGATTCAGGATTTAGAATCCTATTTCCATTTCTCTCGATTCCTACAACAAGTCCGCCGGTTTTTCCTCTAAATTGTCCAATGCTTTTTTGAATAAACTCGTCTTGAGAAACTTCAAGCTGACGAAGAACAATATCTGTTTCTTCCACTTTTTGCGGGGCTTCTGTTTCGTTTTGGTTTAAATACTTTGTAAACTCTGTAATTTGAGCATCGGTACCAATTACGCAAATTTCATCTCCGGGAAATAAACGCTCGGTTTTAGTTGGAATTGGGATTATTACTTCACCTCTTTTAATGTAGGCAATATTAATTCCTAATTGTTCCCTAATTTTTAATTCTTCCAATGTTTTACCAACCAGATTAGATTCTTTTCCAATATCAAAAAACGACATGTGGCCATCCCAGGGCATTAGATTGGCATATCTTCTATCTATTTTTTTGTTTTCACGATCGTTTAGATTTTTTAAGAAGTGACTTTCAATTCTATGGTATTGTTCGTTTAATTTTTTAGGGAAAATTTGGTAGGCTCCAATAGCAATAATAAGAGCCACAAATGCTACTAAAGGGGAGAAGAAGATATTGAGCAAGAATCCAACAAAGAATAGACCAAGGCTCATTCTAATTAAGATGAGCATTAAAAGTGCACCGCGGTATTTTCGCTCTTCCCAAAGAGTTTCGACTTCATCAACTTTAACACGACGAAGTGAAAGCGCCCATAAAAAAGGAGCAATTATAACCAAAGTGATAAGCGCAGCTAAAGTGTTTCCAAATCGGGTATCAGCCACTAAAGGCGCTACAAATTTTGACGATAACAAAACAATTGCCGTAATAATTATGGTATGAAGTATAATTTGTGTTATAGAAGATCTCAATACAATCTGCCAGGTACTAACAGATTTAATAGCCTGCGCATTGACACTATATCGGTTAATATTTTTAATCCATCGTTTAGGCATTTTCTGTTCTAAAAACTGGGCAAAAGTTTCAGAATATTTAATTAAAAACGGAGTTGTAAAGGTTGTAATAGCAGAAACAGCAACAATTATAGGATACAGGAAATCACTTGTAACTTTTAAGGTCATACCAAGTGTTGCAATAATAAAAGAGAACTCCCCAATTTGAGCCAAACTCATTCCGGTTTGAACAGATTGTTTTAAAGGCTGACCAGAAATTAAAGCTCCTATTGAAGAACTGAATGCTTTTCCGAAAATGGTTAAAAGTGTAATTAGAGCAACAGGAAGCGCATACGTAACTAAAGTTTCCGGATTAATTAGCATTCCCACAGATACAAAGAAAACGGCTCCAAATAAATCTTTAACAGGTTGAATTAAATGTTCAATTTTTTCTGCCATTGTAGTTTCAGCAATAATAGAACCCATAATAAAAGCGCCCAGAGCTGGAGAAAAGCCAACATTTGCAGCAAAAATTACCATCATTAAACATAAGGCCAATGAAATAATAAGCAGCATTTCATCAGTTAGAAGATGTTTGGCTTTTTTGAAGATGGTAGGAATAATAAAGATGCCCCCCAAAAACCATATAATTAAAAAGAAAACCAATTTTAAAACAGATTGTAATAACTCGCCTCCGGAAACCTGATCGCTTACCGCAATTGTCGATAATAGAACGAGCATTAAAATGGCTACAATATCTTCAACAATAAGGGCTCCAAATACAATCCCAACAAACTTTTTTCCTTTTACTCCCAATTCGTCAAAAGCTCTGATAATAATAGTTGTGGAGGAAATTGAAAGGGTTGCACCCAGAAAAATACTGTCCATTTTTCCCCAGCCCATCCATTGGCCAACGCAATAACCAATGAGCGTCATGAATAAAATCTGGGTTATTGCTGTGATGGAAGAAGTTCCGCCGACTTTCATTAGTTTCTTAAAACTAAATTCGAGTCCTAAACTAAACAGTAAAAATATAACCCCAATTTCGGCCCATACTTCAACACTTTTCATGTCGGTTATCGAAGGGAAAAAATCAAAGTGGTTTCCGGCCAGGAATCCTGCAATCAGGTATCCTAAAACCAGTGGTTGTTTCATTTTTTTAAATAAGAGGACTGCGATTCCTGCAGTCATCAAAATTAATCCCAAGTCGCTGATTAAGGGTTGCAAATGGTGTGTAGTTTGTGCAGCGGCATTTAAGGCAATCATAAAGTGGTATCGTTTTCAGGAGTTTATTCAGTTTTTCATCTCAAATAAAATCCACTGAACTGCTCCGGTTAAATAAAAAAAAGCTATCTCGATAAAGATAGCTTTTTTTGACAAAATATTTTAGATTTTATTTAAATTCCTGTGTAATTGCTAGGAGTTATCTGCATTAATTCTGCACGAACAGCATCAGAAACTTCTAAAGTTGCAATAAAATTGTGAATTGCATTTTTATCAATTGCTTCGTTTGTTCTTGTTAAACCTTTTAGAGCTTCATACGGATTTGGATATGCTTCGCGGCGTAAAATAGTTTGAATAGCCTCTGCAACAACAGCCCAGTTTTTCTCTAAATCTTCGGCAAATTTACTTTCGTTTAGAAGTAACTTGTTTAAACCTTTTAAAGAAGCTTCAAAAGCAATAATTGTGTGTCCCATAGGAACACCAATATTACGTAAAACGGTACTGTCAGTTAAATCACGTTGTAATCTTGAAATTGGAAGTTTCGCTGCAAGGTGTTCAAAAATAGCATTTGCAATTCCTAAGTTTCCTTCTGAATTTTCAAAATCAATAGGGTTTACTTTGTGAGGCATTGCGGATGAACCAATTTCGCCTGCTTTGATTTTTTGTTTGAAATAATCCATAGAAACATACGTCCAGATATCACGGTCTAAATCGATAATGATATTGTTGATTCTTTTTAAACCATCAAAAAAGGCAGCAAAATGGTCGTAATGCTCAATTTGAGTGGTTGGAAATGAATGATGTAAACCTAAATCAGTTTCAACAAATTTATTTCCGAATTGTTTCCAGTCAATTTGAGGGTATGCTACATGGTGTGCATTGAAGTTTCCTGTTGCACCGCCAAATTTAGCCGCAAACGGAACATTGAACAACAAACGCATCTGTTCTTCTAAACGCTCTACAAAAACCAGAATTTCTTTTCCTAAACGAGTAGGAGAAGCTGGTTGCCCGTGCGTACGAGCCAGCATCGGGATATCTTTCCATTCTACACTTAATTCTTTTAACTTCGCAATTAACGCAATTAAAGAAGGCATATAAACCTGCTCAAAAGCTTCTTTTGTAGAAAGCGGAATAGCAGTGTTATTAATATCCTGAGATGTTAACCCGAAGTGAATAAACTCTTTGTATTGAGATAAACCCAGTTTTTCAAAAGCATCTTTAATAAAGTATTCAACCGCTTTTACGTCATGGTTGGTCACTTTTTCAGTTTCTTTAATCCAAAGTGCATCCTCGGTTGAGAAATTTTTGTAGATATTTCTTAAGCTCTCGAATAAATCTGAATTTACGCCGGAAAGCTGCGGTAAAGGCACTTCGCATAAAGCGATGAAATATTCAATTTCAACTAATACGCGGTATTTTATTAACGCTTCTTCTGAAAAGAAAGGTGCTAAATTTTGAGTTTTATTCCTATATCTTCCATCAATTGGTGATATAGCATTCAATTCGTTTAGAGTAGTCATTGTTATGTTGTTTTTCGAAAGGTGCAAATATAAGTGATTGTTAAAACTTCTGAAAATTACTGAGGCTTTATTATAGGCTAACTTTCAATTTAAATAATGGTTTTGAAGATTTTATCCCAAAAAGTAAAATAAAATCCAAAATTATGAGATTGGTTTTTATGATGGTCGGAATGAAATTTGGTGGTAGAAATCCATTTAGTAAAAAAACTTTGATACCAGAATGCCGGAAAAAGATCTTTTTCCAGATGTCCAAAAATGCCGTACATCAAATTTAAAAACAAATAAATCGTAAGACTGATGTAATTGAGCTCAAAAACAGAAATCAAAATAAGCCAGATAAAACCAAATCCCAAAGTTTCTACAGGATGCAGTACAAACAAACTATAAACACTAGTGTCTACGTGTGTATGATGTAATTTATGAATTGGATGAAACCATTTTAAAGTATGCGCCAGATAATGAAAGCAAAACATAAAAAAATCCATTAAAACAATCAGCAGAAAAGTGTCCAGAATAATAGCACCTAAATGGTTAGAAAAATCAATTTTAATTAGCTGCAATTGATACAATTGAAAGCCTAATGCCGTAATGAATATATTGCAAATTAAGGTTGAGAGCAGCCATTTTTGATCTTTAGATTTCAAAACAGTGTTGGCAGGTTCGATTAATTTTCCAATTAAAACAGCGATTAGTAAAAGAACTATATTTTCTGCAGAGAAAATAATTAATTGAGTGAGAAAACTTAAATGGGATAATTCCTGTAATAATAGCTCGACATTCATGATAGGTTTTCTAATTCAAATAATTTCTTTTTCATTTCTGCAACACCTTCTGTGGCGGTTTTGGCAATAACTTCGACTTTATTGCTAATATTAGGAATAGAGATTGGTTTAGGATCTATATAAAAAACCGGTGTAATACTGTAGGTATACGAAATCAATCCTGCGGCAGGATAAACCTGAAGCGAAGTCCCGATAACGGCAAAATAATCAGCGTCTTCTACAATCGGGATAGCTTCCTCAAGGGCAGGAACTTCTTCTCCAAACCAAACAATGTGAGGTCGTAACTGATGTCCGTTTTCGTCTAAATCTCCAGTTTGTAAATCAGCTGTCCAATCTAAAATCAAGCTGCGGTTTCTGGTACTTCTAACTTTTAGCAATTCTCCATGCAAATGCAAAACTTTAGTGCTTCCGGCTCGTTCGTGCAAATCATCCACGTTTTGAGTAATAATATAAACATCGAAATCTTTTTCTAATTCGGCTAAAATTTGATGTCCCAAATTTGGGCTTACTTCTTTTAACTGCCGGCGTCTTTGATTGTAAAAATCCAAAACCAATTCCTGGTTTTTGTGCCAGCCTTCGGGAGTTGCAACTTCCATTACATCATGACCTTCCCATAAACCATCACTGTCACGAAATGTTTTAATGCCGCTTTCGGCACTAATTCCGGCACCGGTTAAAACTACAAGTTTCTTTTTCATTCTTATTTCAATTAAAAGATAAAAATAGCAATTTCAAAAATGTAAGACTTGCTTACAAGATTCTTTTTTAATTTTTGAGCAAAAATAAAACCGTACTTATACTTGTTGTTTTGGTTTTGTAAATTATTTAGTTTTAATGTTGAATAAAGAAAGAGAAAATCCAAATGATTTTAATACAATTTACAGGGTTATCAGGTTCAGGAAAAACGACATTGGCCGAAAATGTTCGGCATTTATTAATTCAAAATAATTATAATGTCGAAATAATTGACGGAGATGTGTACCGAAAAACAATTTGTAAAGATTTAGGATTTTCTAAAGAAGACCGATGTGAGAATGTTAGACGTCTTTTTGATGTAGGGCAGCGCTTTGTCAAAGAAAACACCATTGTTTTAATGTCAGTAATAAATCCTTACGAAAGCATACGAAGTGAAATAAGGCAGCATCATTTTGTTAGAACTGTATTTTTAGATTGTTCTGTAGAAAATTTGATAGAAAGAGACCCAAAAGGATTATATAAAAAAGCCTTGCTGCCGGATGACGATTCTAATCAAATTAAAAACTTTACCGGAATAAGTGATGTTTTTGAAATTCCTGCAAATGCAGATCTAATTCTCAAAACAGATTCTGAAGCCGTAACTTTTTCGACCCATAAACTCTATAATTTTATTGTTTCTAATATTTAAAATGAGAATTAAAAATTACAGTTTTTTTGAATTTGTAAAATTTTGCTTATTTATAAGATGTTCAAGTTCTTATAAATTATATATTTACGTACCAAAACAAATTGTATCAAATTTAATCTTTAAAAGTGTATGAATCCTTCCTCCAGCAGACTTTCCATTACTTTTTCAATAGATAAATTACAGCAGGAATTCGCTCTATGTGAAAGCGAATTATGGACGCCGCATTTTAATACTGGGCGTTATGAAGGCAACTGGACAAGTGTTTCTTTGCGGTCACAATCGGGTTTGATTGACGATATTACTTCTTTTCCAAATAAGGAATATCAAAATACTTCTCTCCTTGACCGCTGTCATTATTTTAAAGAAATTATGGATTGGTTTCAGTGCGAAAAAGAAGCCGTGAGATTATTGCGTTTAGGACCAAACAGCGAAATAAAAGAACATGTTGATAACGATACTTCGTATGAAGACGGATTTTTTAGAATTCATATTCCCATTATAACCAATTCTGAAGTTTTCTTTTATGTCGATAAAAAACTTGTACCAATGAAAATGGGAGAGTGCTGGTATGCTAATTTTCAGTTGCCGCACAGCGTAGAAAATAAAAGTAAGGAATCAAGAATTCACCTCACGCTGGATTGTATAAGAAACGATTGGTCTGATAAATTATTTGCTGAAATGGGTTTTGATGTTAGTTATTCTCCTAAAGAAATTGACTATTCAGACGAAATTAAACAACGGATTATAGAAGAACTTTCCAGAAATCCATCAGATACAAACGCAAAACTAATTGCAGCTCTTCAATCAAAATAAAATCAAAATGAAAAATATAGATCATCCTCTCTCCAATTGGATTCCGTATAAATTAATCGAAACCGACAAAGAAGCTTATTTTGAATGGATATATCTGGCAGATGTAAATTTTGCTGAACCATTTTTTACTGACACAATTGCGAAATGCAATGGCCATAAATTTAATTCAAAACTAAATAAAGCCGTAAGTACAGTCGAAAATTTGATTGAGTGGTCGCACGAATTAGAATCGGTCGAGTTGAGATCGCTGGTTTTTCATGTGTCCCGATGCGGATCTACGATGCTGAGTCAATGTTTGGCAGCTTCTGCAGAAAATATCATGATTTCAGAAGCGCCAATTATAGATCAGGTATTAAGAAGTGATTATTTTGGTTTAGATAAAAAAACAGCACTTATAAAAGCGGTATTAAATTTTTTAGGGCAAAAAAGATTTCCGCAGCAAAAGCATTTAATTGTAAAACTCGATGCCTGGCATATATTTAATGCAGGTTACTTTAGATCTATTTTTCCTGAAGTTCCGTTTGGATTATTATACAGAAACCCAACTGAAGTTTTAAAATCACATCAAAAAATGATGGGAATGCACATGGTGCCAAATTTAATTCCTCCAAGTGTTTTTGGAATTTCGTCTCAGGAAATCGAAGAAACAAGTTTTCGACAATACGGGGCTTTGGTTTTAGAAAAATATTTCCAGGGTTTCCTGGATTTTTACGAAACAAATCAAAATGCTGCGATTTTGAATTATAACGATGGAATGAAAAACGCCTTAGAAAAATTTATATCCTTTATTGATATCGAATATTCTCATGACGAGCTTGAAAAAATGCTGGAACGTTTAAAACAGCATTCTAAAGATAAAAATACTGTTTTCACAGGTGATTTGTTTAAAGAAGAAACTTTGCAAATAGATTTTTCAAAACTCAATATATTGCATGAAAAACTAAATAATACATTGCTGGAGCATCTAGAGCACTGAAAACACAATTGAATTTTCATTTTGTTTATTTCTAATGTATTTTTGCGCCAAACACAAACAAAAATGATTGATTTAGATTACCTGGCATTTCTTGAAAATATATTAACGGATAACCGAAAAGAGAAGTTTCTTAAAGTATTAGAAAATCGTACCAAACATTTTACCATTGCGGTCGAAGATGTTTTTCAAATGCACAATACCAGCGCTGTAATGCGAAGCTGTGAAGTTTTCGGAATTCAGGAACTTAATATTATTGAACAGCGTTTTGGAAAAAGAATAGATAAAGAAATCGCATTGGGTGCGCAAAAGTGGGTGGACATCAATCGTTTCGATACCGTAGAGGGCTGTATTTCTTCTTTAAAAAACAAAGGATACCAAATTATCGCCACAACACCGCATGAAAACGATTCAATGCTGGAGGACTTTGATATTACAAAACCAAGTGCCTTATTTTTTGGAACCGAAAAAGACGGACTTTCACCAGAAATTTTAGAAAAAGCCGACGGTTTTTTAAAGATTCCAATGGTTGGTTTTACAGAAAGCTTAAATATTTCTGTTTCGGCCGCCATCATTATTCAAAACTTAACCAACAGATTACGAAATTCAGACATTAGCTGGCATTTGTCAGACGATGAGATTATGGAAAAACGTCTGGCCTGGGCTAAGAATTCAATAAAAGATATCAAAAGAATCGAAGCAAGATATTATCAGGAAAACCCGAGATAAAGTTTTTCTGCAAAGTTTTTAAAACTTGCAGGATAAAAAATAAGCCTCGAATTCATGAATTTTGTCCTGAATTCGAGGCTGAAAAAAACTTAGCATCTCAGCAATTTAGAGCCTTAGCAGCTTACAAAGTATAATTCAAATTAATACTCCATCTGTAATTTGCTTCCATGTTTCCGTTTGAAAGATTTTGTTTAATAGGAAGCATCGCATTTACACCAATCGAGAACTTATCTTTTCCGGCTTCAATACCAAATTTGCCAAACAAAATATCTCCGGCAGTATTAGGCAGATCAAGCGAATGCTGTTTATTAGTCTGGTAAACTTCGCCGGCAAGACCAGCCTGCGGCACAATCTGGAATTCATTTGCATTAAACAAATAGAAAAAAGTACCTGCATAATTAAATTGATCGCCATATTGGTAATTTTTGCTGTTTTCCGTTTTAAAAATATAATTCGCAGTTGCGTTTAACCCCAAATTATTACGTTTAATAACATATTCAGTAACCAATGGAAAATCCCAGCTTCCGGTTCCTAATTGAAAACTCTGATTGATCGTTCCCAGGTTGTTAATCTCTTTAAATTTTCCGGTTGGAATCTTAACACCTCCGCCAATATTCACTTTGTGAGTAAAAACCGTGCTGTCTTTTTTAGTTTCATAAACCGTATAAAGTCCCATAATAGTAATATCTCCCAAACCTTCAATGCTTTGCGTTCCTGCAGTTAATTCCCTCTCGTGAAAATGATAGGGAACCAAGGCCGATATCTGGATTTTCTCTGTAACCGGAATTCTAGCCCAAGCCTGAATCGTGTTGAAGTTTTCATCAATCCATGGAGAATTGGCAAAAATCCCATCACGGCTGGTATAACTTTGTTTAAAATATCTCAAGCCCACAAAATTGTTGTTCAGCATAGAACTAAAACCCATGCTCCCGCCGCTTGCAGAACAGCCGCAGGCATCACAATCAAAATCTTCCATCATTTCTAAACGATGAAAAGTGAATGCCGAAATACTATCTTTTTCAGTAAAACTAAAGGCCGAAAAACCAGCCAAAAGAGCATATACTACTATTAATTTTTTCATTTTAATTATTTTTTAGGAGCTGATCCCGCTTTTCGTTTTAAGCTTTTTTCAAAATCCCATTTTTCTAAAAGTTTATAAAGCTTCCGTTGGTCGCTTCATAAACTCAAGAAAAATTTGGTCTTTTTTCAAAAAGGCTTTCCACTTCAATCGGGGCTATGGCACCTGTTTTTATTAGTTTATTTTTTTTTCAGATTAATTCAATACATAGAAACATAGTTTTGCATCTTTTGAATAAGATTGAAATAAATGACACGTCATTTACACATAGCTATGTGTGTTCATACAAGTGAAACGTCTTTAAGAAATTCTATGTTTCTATGTGTTGAAAGAAACTGTTTCGTATTGTTTTTAATATGTAAAGCCGTATAATCTGTAGGCTAAATTCTTTTTTAAAATTCTGCAAAACGCTTATCTGTCAGATATTGCGTATCCGTTAACGTTTTTAGAAAAGCAATTATTTGTTTTTTCTCTGTTGCATTAAGAGCGATTCCAAATTTTCCATTCTGTTTTAATAGTGGGTCTAATGTTGGCGAGTCTTCAATACCGTTTGAATAATGATCCAAAACGCCTTCAAGAGTTCCAAATCTTCCATCGTGCATATAAGGCCCGGAAACTTCTACATTTCGCAAACTTGGAACCTTAAACTTGTAATAATCGCTTGCCACTTCAGTTACTTTATATCGGCCAACATCATTAACCTTTGGATTTACGGCCAAACCATTATTTCTAAAAGAGTTATCGGTCTGCAAGTCAGTTGCGTGGCATGATGCGCATTTCGATTTAAATAAATCATAACCGGCCAATTCATCAGAAGTAAAAGTTCCGCCAGCTTCATTTCGTCGGTATTTGTCAAACTTAGAGTTGGATGAAACCACCATAACCATAAATTGCGAAAGCGCTTTCAGCATATTTTCGGTTGTAATGGCACCATCGTCAAAAGCCTGTCCAAATAGTTTTTGATATTCTTTATCGGCTTTCATCATTTTTAGAATCGAATTCATATTGCCGTTCATCTCGATAATACTTGTAAGCGGAATAATAGGCTGTAAATCTAAATGATCAGCGGCGCCGTCATACATGAAAATACTTTGGTAAGCTAAATTTTGAATTGGCGGCGTGTTTCGTGTTCCTTCGGCATTATCAACACCATGACTTACTGTATGTCCGTGATGCGTAAAAGCATTGGCTTGTATATGGCAGAAACCGCATGAAACGACTCCATCTGAGGCTAAACGGCCGTCGTAAAAGAGTTTTTTCCCTAATTCAAAACCTTTTTCTGTCGGCGGATTTAAGGCAATATTATAAGCAAGATCAGGAAAGTTTGAAGGGACTTTAAATTCTAACGGAATGTTTACATATTCTTCCTCATCATCCTGATTAGAACAGCTCCATAAAAACGGAACTATCAGCCATAGAAAATATTTTATTTTCAACATGATTTTTTGGTTTTAAGAAGCACAAAAGTTTTTATTTATCCCTGATTTACTTAGCTTTTATTGTAATGGAGTTCAATGAACTTTGTTAAAAGCATTATCTTTTTATGGCAGTATTCGACATAAAAATAGGCAGATAGAGGGTCTGTGAAGTCTTAACTTTTGTGCTCCTGAAAATAAATTTAGTCGTTATGTACGTGATCAATTCTAAACATCGCGCTGAAGTTTTGGGTAATCAACGGCAGGTTTGCACCGCCCATAATCATCGCGCCCATTCCGTTTGCATTGTTGTCTGAAAGTTTAATTTTGTTTTTACCGTCGATAACTTTCGAAAGATCTGTAACGATATGAACTGCAGGAGTAATATTGGTACGAACCAAAGCTTTTGTAGGCATATCAAGTGTTACTTCGGTATAATTGTAGTCTGTTCCGGTTTTTCCGGTATGAATCATAAAAGGAACCGCTGTTGTTACAGTTGGTGAAGTGAAAGTACCTTCAAGAGCGAAGAATTTATAACCTGCAGCCCACGACCAAAGCATTCCGGCATCATTTGCCTGTGCAAGAAAATCACCCTGACCAGCAGCGCCTAATTTCCATTGCTCTTCATCAACCCCAATTCCGAATTTTACCTTTACATAATCTCCAACAGGAACATCGGTCAATTGAAATTGTTGTCCGGCAGTTGTAGATTCATCGGCAATAAAATAGCTTTTGCTTTTTGGGTAGGTATAAGTAGTTCCGTCAGCTTTTGTGAAAACAACATTGCTTACAATATATTTTACAAGACTGATTTTTAATACTTCATTGTTTGAAGTTGTGTTTCCCTGTGTGTTTAAAATTAAGTCGTTAGCGCCGTAAGCGTTGTCAAATTTTAAAGTGATTTTTCCATTTCCTTCAGCCGATGTTTCGTTTTCATCATCGCTTGAACAAGAAAATAAAGATATAGATAGAGCCACAATAGCTAAAGCTTTGTATAAAGTAGTTTTCATTTTATGAATTTTATATAATGATTTTAAATTTTAAGTATGCGTAAACGCTTTTTCACTGTTTTTTAAACAATGAAAATTGATTTCAGTTTTGAAATGAAATCGGATTTAAAAAATTATATAAAAAGGGAAGGCGGGTGAAAAGCCACGATTGAAACTGAGATAGGTTTTTTGTCTAAAACACCAAAGTTTTTTGTTTTAGTTTCAATTGGAGCGATCAATTTGTATTGTGCAGTAATAGTATTTTGAATGTAAACAATCTCTGATTTCTCTTTTAGATTGTCTTGCATCTTCTTTTCGTTGTCGGCGTATTTTTTAAGGCTTTTTTGAAGTTCGCATCGACCATTACACGTATTGAAAACCTGTTTGCGCTGTACACAGATGGTTTTTACAATTTCGTCCTGATTCATTTTGAAAGAAGCATAAACAAAGAAATTGCCAAAAGATGGCACCAGCAGTAGGCAAGAAAGTAATATGATAAAAAACTTCTTCAAGGATTGATTTCGTTGTTTCGAATGCAAAAATACATTTAATTCGTTTTGTTTTTAACTTTTCTTTAAAAAAAGTTTTCAATTTAATCGCAGTGCTCAGTATTCAGTCTCGGTCTCAGTCTCAGTTTTCAGTTATGGTATTTAGTTTTCGTATGCAGGTTGTAAACTATGGCTGGATACTGAAAACTAAAAACCCGACAGGTTTTTAAAACCTGTCGGGTTTGATATGTATCGAAATCAGTCTGTAAACTGAATACTAAAAAATTATTCTTTAACAATAACCCAAGCTCCAGAAGCTAAAAGATTTTCTGCTTTTTTGAATTTCATAGTTTCTGTTTTGCCAGTTGCAACTTCCTGAATTGTTACATTGTCATTACGATTGATTTTTGGATTATCTCTCACAATGGTTTCTGTGACCTGACGCTGTTGCGTTTCTCCAGCTTCGCGGTTGATATCTTCGCTGTTTGGAATTTCGTCTTTGCTTAATTTGAAATTCTCTTTTTGGCGAACTTCTCTTGCTTCGTGAATTTCAGGTACGTTTTGAGCTGGTAAATCACCTTTGAATAAGAATGAGATAACTTCTTTATTAACGTTGTCTAACATTCCTCTAAACAAGTTGAAAGCTTCCAATTTGTAAATAAGCAATGGGTCTTTTTGTTCGTGAACGGCTAATTGAACAGATTGTTTCAATTCGTCCATTTTACGTAGATGTTTTTTCCAAGCTTCATCAACAATAGAAAGGGTGATGTTTTTCTCGAAATCAGCAATTAACTGAGCTCCTTCGCTGTCGTAAGCTTTTTTCAGGTCAGTTACAACATTCAAGGTTTTGATTCCGTCTGTAAACGGAACAACAATTCTTTCAAAATGGTTGTTTGGCTCTTCGTAAACTCCTTTGATAATTGGGAAAGCTTCTCTGGCGCTTCTTTCTGTTTTTTCAGTATAAAAAGCCAAAGCTTCTTTATATACTTTTCCAGTGATTTCAATATCTGATAATTTTGTAAAATCAGCTTCTGAAATAGGAGAAGTAATAGAGAAATAACGAATTAAATCAAATTCGAATGCTTTGAAATCATTTGTTACTTTAGTATTGCTTACAATAAGTTCGCAAGTATCATAAAGCATGTTAGCGATATCCAGTTTTAAACGCTCGCCAAATAAAGCATGACGACGACGTTTGTAAACTACTTCACGTTGTGAGTTCATAACGTCATCATATTCTAATAAACGTTTACGAACACCAAAGTTGTTTTCTTCTACTTTTTTCTGAGCACGCTCGATAGATTTGGTCATCATAGAATGCTGAATCACTTCACCTTCTTTAAGTCCCATTCTGTCCATTACTTTAGCAACTCTCTCAGAACCAAATAAACGCATTAAGTTATCTTCAAGAGAAACATAGAATTGAGAACTTCCCGGATCTCCCTGACGTCCTGCACGACCACGTAACTGTCTGTCAACACGACGAGAATCATGACGTTCTGTACCCACGATTGCTAAACCACCCGCAGCTTTTACTTCTGGAGATAATTTAATATCGGTACCACGACCAGCCATGTTTGTTGCAATAGTTACAACTCCGGCTTTTCCTGCTTCTTCAACAATTTGTGCTTCCTGCTTGTGCATTTTAGCATTCAAAACGTTATGAGTAATTCCTCTCATTTTAAGCATACGGCTTAATAATTCTGAAATCTCTACAGAAGTTGTTCCAATCAATACCGGTCTTCCGGCATTTGCTAATTCTGTTACATCTTCAATTACAGCATTGAATTTTTCACGTGTAGTTTTGTAGATATAATCTTCTTTGTCTTGTCTTGCAATTGGACGGTTGGTTGGAATTTCAACAACATCCAGTTTGTAAATCTGCCATAACTCTCCAGCTTCTGTAACAGCTGTACCGGTCATACCACCTAATTTGCTGTACATTCTGAAATAATTCTGTAATGTTACTGTAGCGAAAGTTTGTGTAGCAGCTTCGATTTTTACGTTTTCTTTTGCTTCGATCGCCTGGTGTAAACCGTCAGAATAACGACGACCGTCCATGATACGACCTGTCTGCTCATCGACAATCATAATCTTATTGTCCATGATAACGTATTCTACATCTTTTTCAAAAAGAGAATACGCTTTTAAAAGCTGTGTTAAAGTATGGATACGCTCGCTTTTTACTCCAAAATCCTGGAATAATCTTTCTTTAGCTTCTGCTTCAGCGTCTTTATCTAATTTTTGTTTTTCGATAGCAGCGATTTCTGTTCCAATGTCTGGTAAAACGAAGAAATCAGAATCTGTATCTCCAGATAAATATTTGATACCGTTATCGGTCAATTCTACCTGATTGTTTTTTTCTTCAATCACAAAGTACAAAGCTTCGTCAACTTTATGCATTTCGCGATTGTTATCCTGCATATATTGATTTTCAGTTTTTTGAAGTAATTGTTTAATTCCTTCTTCACTTAAAAATTTAATTAATGCTTTATTTTTAGGTAAACTTCTGTAAGCTCTTAATAATAAGAATCCGCCTTCTTTAGTATTTCCTTCTTTGATTAATTTTTTAGCTTCTGCTAAGAAACCATTTGCCAGCTGACGTTGTTGTGCAACCAGATTTTCGATTTTTGGTTTCAACTCGTTAAATTCATGACGATCTCCCTGTGGAACCGGTCCTGAAATAATAAGCGGTGTTCTTGCATCATCAATTAATACAGAATCGACCTCGTCGACAATAGCATAATTATGTTTTCTTTGAACTAAATCGCTAGGTGAGTGCGCCATGTTATCTCTTAAGTAGTCAAAACCAAATTCGTTGTTGGTTCCGTAAGTGATATCCGCATCGTACGCTTTTTTTCTAGCTTCGGTACTTGGCTGGTGATTATCGATACAGTCTACAGATAAACCGTGGAATTCGAATAAAGGTGCTTTCCATGTGCTGTCACGTTTTGCAAGGTAATCATTCACAGTTACTAAGTGAACACCGTTTCCTGTCAAAGCGTTTAGGTAAAGCGGCAAAGTAGCCACTAAAGTTTTACCTTCACCCGTTTGCATTTCGGCAACTTTACCTTCGTGTAATACCATACCTCCAATTAACTGAACATCGTAGTGAATCATGTCCCAAGTGATGTCCTTTCCTGCAGCATTCCATTTGTTAGCCCAAACAGATTTTTCACCATCAATTGTAATGTACGGCTTTGTTGCAGAGAATTCACGGTCTTTTGCAGTTGCAGTAACTTCAATATGAGAGTTTTCTTTGAAACGACGAGCCGTTTCTTTTACAACAGAAAACGCTTCCGGAAGAATTTCCAATAAAGTTTTTTCAGAGATTTCATAAGCTTCCTTTTCAAGAGCGTCTATTGCATCATAAATATCTTCTCTTTTGTCGATATCCTCAATTTTCTCAACTTCGGCTTTAAGTGAAGCAATTTTAGCATCTTTATCTGCTCTTGCTTCTTTAATTCTTTCTTTAAAATAAACGGTTCTGGCTCTTAGCTCGTCATGAGATAAACTCATTAAGCTAGTTTCGAAAGTTTTAATTTTGTTTAAGTAAGGTTGTAAAGCTTTGACGTCTTTTTGGGACTTGTCACCTACAAAGACCTTGATGATGCTGTTTATGAAACTCATAATTTATTGTATTTCTTTATTATATAATGTGTATTTGAACCAAAAAAAAAGCCTCTGTGATGAGACTTTTTCCTTTGGTTTATTTTTTAATATTCATCCTCATTCCAAAGATAATCTTCGTCTGTTGGATAATCAGGCCAAATTTCTTCCATTGATTCATATATCTCGCCTTCGTCTTCTATTGACTGAAGGTTTTCTACTACTTCTAATGGAGCACCAGCTCTAATAGCGTAGTCAATAAGTTCGTCTTTGTTAGCAGGCCATGGCGCATCACTTAAATAAGATGCTAATTCTAATGTCCAATACATCTGTTATCTTGTTTAGTTTGTGCAAAAATAAATTTTTTACTGAAAAAGACAAGTAAAATTTGATTTATTTTAATAAAATTTAAGAACGTCTCTTGTTAAATTCCAATATTTAAACTCAAAATCCCAAAAATGGAAGGTAAAAACGCAATATTTTGAATTTTTAAATCCCGAAAATTAAATTCCAAATTACAAAAAAGGAACCTGAAATTACCAAAATTTGGAACTTTGTATGTTGTTTAAATTCTCAGAATTTTTAAATTATTTCTTTGGAATTTGGGATTTCAAAAAATTGGAATTTTAAGAAAATTTACTTTCTCGGAATCCATTTTACTTCCTCCGCTTTTAGGTCTGAGGACAACTTTCGTGCCAAGACAAAAAGGTAGTCAGAAAGTCGGTTTAAGTACATAATTGCAATTTCCGGAACGTGTTCATTATGGCTTAAATGTACTGCCAAACGTTCGGCACGACGGCAAATGCAGCGGGCTATATGACAATGTGACACAGTTGGATGACCGCCCGGCAAAACAAAATGGGTCATTTGCGGAAGACTTTCTTCCATTTTATCTATCTCATTTTCGAGTAATTCTATATCTGAATCAATTATGCCAAGATTTTTTAAGCGAAGTTCACCGTTTTTTAAAACTTCTTTCTCCTGCGGTGTTGCCAAAATGGCGCCTACAGTAAAAAGACGATCCTGAATTTCGATTAAAATGGTTTTGTAATGCGAATCGATTTCCTGATCGCGAATTAATCCTATATAAGAATTTAATTCATCAACAGTTCCGTAACTGTCAATTCTTATATGATCTTTAGGAACGCGGGTGCCTCCAAAAAGAGCCGTTGTTCCTTTATCACCTGTTTTGGTATATACTTTCATTTTTTTGAGGTGCTAAGATTCTAAGTTTTTTTCTTTCGATTAATTTAAAATCTAGTTTTTCTTTTCTGATTAAACGATTAATCAAACAAACAGTTAAACAGATTTGCTCGTGTCGCTTTCAATTAATCCGTCGCGCAGACGAATAACTCTGTGTGCATAGGCAGCAATATCTTCTTCGTGTGTTACCAGGATTACGGTATTTCCCTGCGCATGAATGTCTCCAAAAAGCTTCATGATTTCTACAGAAGTTTTACTGTCTAAGTTTCCGGTTGGCTCATCGGCTAATATAATAGAAGGTTTATTGACCAAAGCGCGGGCAATAGCAACACGCTGGCGCTGTCCTCCAGATAATTGATTTGGCTGGTGATCCATTCTGTCCGCAAGATTTACTTGTTTTAAAACTTCTGTGGCACGTATGTTTCTTTCGGATTTTGAGTATCCGGCATAAATCATTGGTAACGCCACATTGTCTAAAGCAGTGGTTCTGGGTAAAAGGTTAAAAGTTTGAAAAACAAATCCAATTTCGGTATTTCTAATTCCGGCCAACTCATCATCGCGCATTTGGCTTACATCTTTTCCATTTAAAATATATCTTCCGGAAGTTGGCGTATCCAAACAACCTAATAAATTCATTAAAGTTGATTTTCCGGATCCCGAAGGTCCCATTAAAGCTACATATTCGCCTTTGTTGATTTCTAAATTAATGCCTTTAAGAACATAAACTATTTCATTACCTAGTACAAAATTTCGTTTTATGTCGGTTATTTTAATTAATGGATTTGCCATTTCGTTTTACAATTTTGGATTTAAAAGTACAAAACACTTTTCAATAAAAGAATGAGTAGCCGAGAATTCGTTTTTGTTACATATAAGGCTGTGTTTTAAAAAGTATAATTTGATTTTAATAAAAGTTGTTATATCATTATTTTATAAATTTATATAATTATCATATTTTTTAATTTTAAATGAAAAATATTTATTTTAAATATTAATTTTTTGAAAATAATTTATGATTATTTAATTTTTTAACTATATTTGTCTTATAACTTTTAAAAGATAATTATTATGAAAAACATACAAATATTGTTCGGAGCTGCTATAATTGCATTAGGTTTTACATCGTGTAAAGATGAAAAACAAGAAAATGCTCAGAAAAAAATCGACTCTTATGTAGCCTACGTTGATTCAGTAAAAAATGTTGCAGCAGATGATTTGAAAGCAGATTGGAAAGCTGTAGATGCTGAATATGACAGAAGAGCCGCAGAAGCTGAAGCAGCTTTAGCTGATCTTAAAGATAATACCGCAGCGACTGAAAAAATAAATACGAGCAAAACTAAATATGAAGAGTTTAAAAATGAAATGACCACCGTTTTTGCCCCTCCAGCTCCGAGTCCGAAACAACAATTAAGAAACGCCTTGTTTGGTGAAGGAAAAATTGGCGACGATATGAACTTTGACTGGGTTAATGCTAAAAATATTCACAGTGTTTACCAACAATTCGTTCATACTGTTGAAGATAATAAAGATAAATATTCAAGAGAAGACTGGGATGAAGTTAAATTGATGTATGAAGCCCTTGACAGCCGTAAAAACACAGTTGAAAAAGAAGGTCTTACTGCTGAGGATAACAGAAAAATTGCCGGTTTAAAAATCAAATTTGCACCAATGTATACTGTTAACAGAATGGGTGCTAAATCTGAAGAAAATAAAGACGCTAAAAAATAATTGTTAAATAATTGAAATAAAAAAGACGATCAGAAATGATCGTCTTTTTTTATGTCCTAATTATAAAATGTTCTTTTTCCTGCTCGTATCTAAAAAATACAAATCCCCATTGAAAAGTGTCGATGGTGACTTTTACTTTTGGATGATTTTTTATAATCTCCCAGGCTTCTTCCATTTCTGGAGACCAATGGATATCGTCAAAAATCCAAACCGAATCGTTGTTGATTGTTGGCAGTAAAAGTTCAAAATAAGCTAAAGTCGCTTTTTTTGAATGATTGCCGTCGAAATATATTAAATCGAAGTTTTCAGTCTCAGCATTCAGTCTCAGTTTGACGTCCTGCAGATAACTCTCAAATTCAGTTATAACAGAATCTACATTGTTAAGATTGAATTTTTGCAATTGTAATTGACATTGATCTGCCGTTTGCGGGCATCCTTCTAAAGTAATTACTTTTGCTTTTGTGTTCCCAAGGGCCAGGGCAGAAGTGGCCAAACCTAATGATGTTCCTATTTCCAGAATGTTTTTTGGCTGAAAATAATGGGTAACGCGAAATAACAATTCGGCACGTTTGGGAGAAATTCCTGCTGTTGATGCGATTTTAGAAATCTGTCTTCG
Organism: Flavobacterium johnsoniae; assembly: GCF_001879205.1. Classification (GTDB taxonomy): domain Bacteria; phylum Bacteroidota; class Bacteroidia; order Flavobacteriales; family Flavobacteriaceae; genus Flavobacterium; species Flavobacterium johnsoniae_A. The sequence goes on along the minus strand of NZ_MLFK01000001.1, from coordinate 235,106 downwards.
GTTTGATTTAAATACTTTTGAGCCTGCACCAAAATCCGTTACTTCAATGAAATTTTTATTTTCAAGAAGTGATTTTCTATAATTCTTTAAGATTTGATATTCTGGTTTCGGTTTCTTATCGTAGAAACATTTGGTTAGTAAACTAAAAACAAACGGAGAGTGAACGCCGTGTTCGTTTTTAGAATTCCAAAGAAATTTTAAATAAGATTTGATTTGAAAGAGCATGCTGAATTTTGAGAATAGAATAATCTTAATTAAAAGAAACTAATGTGATATTAAATACAAGTACAGCTCCTCCAGGAATGTTTTGGTTACCAGTGCTTCCATATCCTAAATGAGAAGGAACAAAAAGCATACATTCGCCTCCGGCTTTTAAAAGAGGAATTCCTTCTTTCCAGCCTGGAATAAGTCTGCTTAAAGGAAACGATACAGGATCCGTACTTTGATCAAAAGGCTTTCCGTCTGTGAAAGTTCCAGTATATTTTACAGTTACAGTCGATTTTATTGTAGGTTTTTCTTCTCCTTCACCTTCTTTTGTGATGATGTAATATAAACCAGAAGCAGTTCTTTGCGCTGTTAAATTATTTTTAGCTAAATAATCGACAATCTCTTTTTCATTTTGTTCCGTATAATCTTTGACTTTGTCGTCTTTTGAACAAGAAATAAATAATGTCAATGCTAATAATGATGCTAAAAGGTGTTTCATATCTGTTTTTTGTAAAATTAGTTTTCAGTCGCAGTCGCAGTTTTCAGTCTTTGCACATAACTTCGGCCAAATATAAATAAAATTAGTTTTCAGTCACAGTCGCTTTTCAGTCTTTGCCTTTAATTGCAACCGAATTTACTTGGATTATTAATCATGTAATTAATTAGTTTTCCAATTTCGACACTTTTAATGTTTAGTTTGTCAAAACATTCTTGACTTATGTATTTGCATTTTAAAGAAAATTCCAGCCAGGTATTTGTTTCTGAGTTTTCAGCATCACTATCTGTTAATTTGCTTATAAAATGATTTACATATCTTCTCTTTCTGTAAGATTCTGCAATGTTTGCAGTAACGCTTCTTGAGGAACGACGAATTTGATCAGTTAATGAATAAGTTTCTTCTCTTGGAAATGTTTTCGAAATTTCAAAAATTTCCATCGCCAGTTCAAATGACTTTTTATAGGCCAGTAATTCTTTAAAATCCATTTTTTATTTTTCACAAAAATAACTAAAAAGAAAGAAAATTACTACTTTTAATCGAAAATAGAAAACTGAGACTGAAACTGAAAACTGAGACTAAAAACTGAAATTATCCCTCAATTTTAGCCGAAAGTTCAAACCAGCGTTCTTCTTTTGCGTCTATTTTATTTATGATATTTTGCAGTTCATTTGCTTTTTTCTCGATATCAGCATCGGCAACTTTTCCGTCAGAGAATAATTGTTCGATTTTAGTTTTTTCGATTTCTAAATCTTTAATTTCCCTTTCTATTTTTTGATATTCTTTTTGCTCGTTAAAGCTTAGATTTCCAGTTGGATTATTTTGTTTCCAGTCTTTCTTTTCGGCTTTATTTTCTTCTTTCTGAGCTACATCGGCACTGTCTTCATAAGCACGGAAATCAGAATAGTTTCCTGGAAAATTCTCGATTTCTCCGTTTCCTCTAAAAACGAATAAATGATCGACAATTTTGTCCATAAAATAACGGTCGTGTGAAACTACCAATAAGCATCCAGGATAATCTAAAAGGAAACTCTCGAGTACGTTAAGTGTTACAATATCCAAATCGTTTGTAGGCTCATCGAGAATCAAAAAGTTCGGGTTTTGAATTAAAACGGTACATAAATACAAACGTTTTAATTCGCCTCCGCTTAATTTTTCAACATAATCGTATTGTTTTTTTGCATCAAAAAGAAAACGCTCCAACAATTGCGACGCCGAAATGATTTTTCCCTTTGCAAGCGGAATATATTCTCCGTATTCTTTAATAATATCAATAACACGCTGTCCCGGTTTCGGATTAATTCCAGATTGTGTATAATAACCAATTTTAATCGTATCTCCTTTAACAACGCGCCCGTTATCTGGCGGAATTGTTCCGGTAAGCAGATTTAAGAAAGTAGATTTTCCAGTTCCGTTTTTACCAATAATTCCAATTCGTTCGCCACGCTGAAAATCAAAACTAAAATTGTCCAGAATAACTTTGTCTTTGAATTTCTTAGAAAGTTTGTGAAGCTCAATAATTTTGCTTCCCATTCTTTCCATGTTAATTTCAAGCTCTACTTTGTTTTCTTTTCGTCGGCTTTGTGCTTTTTCCTTAATTACATAAAAGTCATCCTGACGCGATTTCGATTTGGTTGTTCTCGCTTTTGGCTGGCGGCGCATCCATTCTAATTCCTTTACGAATAAGTTTTTGGCTTTGTCAATACTTGAGTTTTCAGAAGTAATTCGCTCTTCTTTTTTCTCTAAATAATACGAGTAATTTCCTTTGTATTGGTATAATTTTCCGTTGTCTAATTCGATAATTTCGTTGCACACACGCTCCAGAAAGAAACGGTCGTGCGTTACCATAAACAAAGTGATGTTTTCTTTGGCAAAATAACTTTCAAGCCATTCGATCATTTCAAGATCTAAATGGTTGGTCGGCTCATCGAGAATCAATAAATCAGGACGATTAATTAAGATGATAGCTAGTGAAAGACGCTTTTTTTGCCCTCCCGAAAGATTTTTTACTTTAAGTTTAAAGTCTTCCAGTTTTAACTTAAAAAGAATTTGCTTGTACTGCGTTTCAAAATCCCACGCATTGTGCTGATCCATTCCGTCAAAAGCCTTTTGGTATGCTTCTTCATCATCTGGATTTTCTAATGCTTTTTCGTAAGCTTCAATAATTTTAAGCGTTTCATTATCAGATGCGAAAATGCTTTCTTCAATGGTAAGCTCATCTTGTAAATTATTGTCTTGTGAAAGAAACGCCATTCTGATTCCTTTTCTCAAAACAACTTGTCCGGTATCCGGCTCATCCAAACCATTTATGATGCTCATAATGGTCGTTTTTCCTGAACCATTTTTGGCAATAAAAGCGATTTTTTGGTCTTTGTTGATTCCAAAAGAAATGTTGTCAAAAAGGACTCTTTCGCCAAATGACTTTGATATATTTTCTACAGATAAGTAATTCATGAAGATTTCTAACTGAAAAATCAGTTTTTATTAATTAAAAATTCTAATAAGATTTCGCAAAGATAGGTTTTTGGATGAGAGAAAAAAAACGAACCCTTTTCGAGCTGTTTTTTCCTGATTAACAGAAAAGAGAATTAATGTTTGTACAATAAAATGAATTGTAAACCAATTGTAACATTTTAAGATATTCTTCGACATATTTAAGAATTTAATTCCTTAGATATGAGAACACAAGAGAAAAATAATGAAAGCTTTGAAGATTTTAAAGTAAATACCAAAATAAAACTTTCAGCATTATGGACTTCTGTTATGTTTTGTTATATATACGGAGATTATTTTTCGCTTTATGTGCCTAAAAAAGTTCAGGATTTTATAAGCGGTGAAACGCTTCTTGATTCGCCCGTAAAACTATTTCTTGCCACAGTTTTGATGGCCATTCCGGCTTTAATGATTTTTGCATCGGTTATTCTGGAACCCAAAATAAACAGATGGCTCAATATTATTTTCGGAATTATTTATACAGCTATAATGCTCCTGATTGCTTTTACGACCGTATCGCTTTGGTGGAGTTTTTATGTTTTTCTGGCATTCATAGAAAGTATACTTACGGCCGCAATTGTTTGGTATGCGATTAAATGGCCGAGACAAGTTTAAATTAAAAGATAAAAAAACATGACTGAAGAATCAAAAATTTCGTTTAGAAATACAGGAAGACTTGCTGGTTTATTATATTTAGTAGTTGTAATAACCGGAATTTTTAGTTTAGGATATGTTCCTTCAAAATTAATTGTTTGGGATAATCCATCAGCGACTTTTACTAATATCATAAACGCTGAGTTCCTTTTTAGGCTTGGTATTGTGGGTGGTTTAATTTGTTATACTTTCTTTTTGTTTCTGCCTTTGGTTTTATACAAACTGCTTAAATCTTTCCAAAAAACCTATGCCCTATACATGGTCGTCCTGGCTATTGTAAGCGTGCCGATTTCTTTTCTAAACATGCTGAATAAATTTGCGGCACTTTCTATTATCAATTCCGGCGAACAGCACAAAGACGATGTAATGTTTTATTTGAATCAATATGATTTCGGAAATTTAATTGTTCAGGTTTTCTGGGGGCTTTGGTTGTTCCCTTTTGGATATTTGGTTTTTAAATCCGGAATAATTCCCAAATTCTTAGGCATTTTATTAATGTTGGGATGTTTTAGTTATTTGATTAATTTCTTCGGAAATGCATTATTTTCAAATTATGCCCAACTCGGAATATCTTCGTACGTGCGGCTTCCTGCAAGCCTTGGCGAAATTGGAACCTGCTTGTGGCTTTTGATAATGGGAGCCAGAAACAAAAATATTATTGTCGATTAAGATATTGGCTTAAAATCAAACTCAAATTTAAATAATGAATTTGCTGCGGCGTATTCAAAATTGGTTTTCTTACTAAGGATTCATTGGTAATGAAATAATGTAGTCCATCTTTTGAGGTGATCCCTTCTATTTGGTGAAAAGGAAGTTTAAGGTCAATTTTTCGTTTATTGCCTGATAAGAAATCATTGTTTTTAAAATCGTATAAAAGATATAAAAATGTTTTTCCGGTTTTTGAATAACCGCAAAGAACAACAATTTTCTTTTCTTCAAGATAGAAGGCACCCGTTACCAAACCTTTTGTGTCTAATGTACCTTTTAATTGAGCGATATGATTTCCGGGTTGATTTGGTAAAACATAAATATTAGTTTGAGATGATCTCCATTGCTTGGTAAATAAATAAATGCTGTCTCTGGAAACAATAAAAGCCTCACAGTCAAAATTGGCTGTATTGGGTTTTTGTGCCGAAAAATCGGCTTGATCAGAGTATTTAAATAAAATTTTCTCCACAATAGGGTTGTCTTCCAGGAATGACTTTTTTTCGATTTTTAAGATATTTAAATCTGTTCTGTTGCCGTGTGCATTATTGCCAAAATCTCCAATATATAGGAAAGAACTATCTTGTGAAATCTCTTCCCAATCGTGATTTGTAACTTCATCAAGAACAATTTTCTTTTTAATTTTTCCTAATGAATCCAATCCGTAAATAGTTTTATCGTGATCGTCATTATGCGTCCATAATAAATTATCAAACGCGATTAAGCCTGAAGTTTCTTTTATAGAATCACTTAGTTTTATCGAGTATTCAGGTTTTATTTTCAGGCTTTTATAAACACAGCTTCCGTCGTTTTGTGCCGCATTTGGATTGTAGTTTTTAGAAAGCGGATCTGTACAGCCAGAAATTTGTGCCTGGGTAGAAAGGATGGATAAAAGAAAAAATAATAGGATCCGCAGCATTTGTTCAACTTTAAATTTTAGTTAAGGTAAAAGTAAATTTTAAAAGAATAGAAAAAATAAGATTTTTAATATAATTAAAATGTTAATTTGCAGCCGCAAGTTTAAGATTTAAGTTGAACCTCAAATATGAAAATTTTAGAAGAGTTATCACGTTTTAGAATGTCCCGTTATTTCAAGCTGTTATTTGTTTGCTGGGATGTGATTTTGTTAAATACTGCGATAGTTCTTTCGGCTTTGGCCAGATTTGGAAGTTTAGACGAGCTTTTGATAAAAGAAGAAAAAACAGTTTCGCTGCTGGCCAATTTAATTTGGGTAGGTTTGCTTTTAAATAAGGATTCTTACCGAATGATTAGAATAGAACGTATAGAGTCGATATTGGCACGAACCATTAGAAAACTTCTTATACATGCTTCTTTGGTTTCTATTTTTGTTGTTTATTTAAAATTCGCAGATATTTCAAGGCTTCGCTTGCTGTATTTTTACTTTTTCTTCTTTGTTATATTGTTGATTTCACGTTATATATCAATGAAACTTCTAAAAGAAATCAGGTCAAAAGGCTATAATTTTAGAAAAATAATTATCGTGGGAGCCAATGAAACGGGCGAAAGAATGCGAAAGATTCTGGCCAAAGATTTGACTTACGGGTATAAATTTTTAGGTTTTTTTGATGAAAAAGGGGATTCTGTTTTTTCAGATCAGATTCTGGGGGGCTTTGATGAAATTGAGGATTTTATTATAAAGCAAGAAGTCGATGAAATGTATGTTGCCCTGCACATAGATAATATCCAAATTATAAATAAACTCGTGAAAATTTGCGATCAAAATATGGTTAGGATAAAATTTATTCCCGATTTTCAACTGTATACAAAATCAAGTAAAGTCGAAATTACTTTTTATGAAAATACTCCGGTATTAATGCTTCGCCGCGAGCCATTAGAATTTGCTGTAAACAAACTGATCAAAAAAGCATTTGATGTCTGCTTTTCGGCTCTCGTAATTTTATTGATTTTCCCGTGGCTGTTTCCAATTGTTATGCTGCTTATTAAAGTAGAATCGCCTGGTCCGGTTTTCTTTAAACAAAAACGGGCAGGACGTGACAACAGGCCTTTTATGTGTCTGAAATTTAGAAGTATGCACATTAATGATCTCGCAGATAACAAACAAGCCGGAAAAGGAGATAGCCGTATCACCAAGTTTGGCGCTTTTATGCGCAAAACGAGTATAGACGAACTGCCTCAATTTTTTAATGTTTTCTGGGGGGATATGTCGGTTGTTGGGCCAAGACCTCACATGGTAAATCTGGCAAAAGAATACAGCGAATTGATTAATAACTACTTAGTGCGTCAATTTGCAAAACCCGGAATAACCGGCTGGGCACAAGTAAATGGTTATCGCGGCGAAACAAAAGAACTTATAGATATGGAAAATAGAGTAGAGTATGATATTTGGTATATCGAAAACTGGAGTTTACTTCTTGATATTAAAATAATTGTACGAACAGTAATTAACATACTTAAAGGCGAAGAAAATGCCTATTAGGTTTTAAAATTTAAAAAACTGATTGTTGGCAATAACTTCTTTTAAATTAGTTTCGTCTATTTTAATTTTTTGATGTAAAGATTCAATGTGGTTGTTATGATGGACATCCGTTCCGGTAAAATCATACATTCCCTTTTTTAGTAAAAGTTCGGCAGTTTTAGAGATTTCGCCTCCATAGTACCCAACCACGGCTAATAAATTGAGTTGAAATAAACAGCCTGCTTTTTTTAATTTTTCGTATTCAGTAAAATTTTTGTGAAAATACAAATACCTCTCCGGATGCGCCAAAACAGGAATATAGCCGGCAAGTTGTATATCAAAAATGATTTTATATAAATTGAATGGAGGACTTAAATAAGAGATTTCAACTAAAATATAATTGTCCTTTAAGGTTAAAAGATTTTTGGTTTTTAGATGATTTTCAAACCAGTCATCTATAAAATATTCGGCAGCAGCTTTAAACGGAAGATTGATGTTTTCTTCTTTCAATAAAAACTGTGTTTCACTTAATTTACTCAAAATATCCTGCTCAGAATTGTTCCAGACATAATGACTGATATGCGGCGTGGTAACAAACTGGGAAATTCCCAAGTCCTGAAACTCCTTTGCTAATTTTGCTGTTTTTTTAATGGTCTTGGCGCCATCGTCAATTCCGGGAAGCAAATGCGAATGAATATCGACATAATCCCCCGCCAAAAGATCTTTTAAAAATGGTTTTGATTTAAAGAATGATAACATGCGTGCAAAAGTAAAGAATTGATCTTGTTTTTATTTAACGTGGTAAAAGATTACTTCAAAATAAAAAAATGTAACAATGTAACCAGCTTTTTATAATTATGTTATATTTGATAAAAAAGTAATATTTTATGAAAATTAAAGAGAATTTATATAATCAAAGGATTATTTCGATTGACGCTTTACGCGGAATTACCATTTTTGTAATGATATTTGTAAATGAATTGGCAAGTATCCAAAATGTGCCCCAGTGGATGAAACACATGCCTGCAGATGCTGATGCTATGACCTTTGTAGATTTAGTTTTTCCTGCTTTTTTGTTTATAGTTGGAATGTCAGTTCCGTTTGCTTTTAATGCCAGATTAATAAAAGGCGACACTCCAAAAGTAATCTGGACACATACCTTAAAACGTGCGTTGGCCTTAATAATAATTGGAGTTTATATGGTAAACGCCGAATACGGTTACGATGCTTCAAAAATGATAATTGCTCCTGCTTTTTGGGGACTTTTGGCTTACTCCATGCCCATTCCTATCTGGAATAAATATCCGAAAGACTTTTCAGTTTTATTAAAATACATACTTCAATATGGCGGTATGCTGGTTTTAATAGCGCTTTATTTTTTATACGTTCAGGAAGAAACCGGCGAAATAGGAATCACGCCAAAATGGTGGGGAATTCTGGGTTTAATTGGCTGGGCTTATCTTATTTCTGTAATTTATTACTGGCTGGTTTCGGGAAGATTATGGGCAATGATCGCTTTTCTTGTAGTTTGTGTAATTGCAAATACAGCTAATTTAACAGAAGGTTTGGTTTTGCCGGAATGGTTAGGTTTTATTGCAGGGCATTTAACTCATGCGTCATTAGTTGCTTCCGGAATTATAATTTCTTTATTGTTTTTTGATCGAAAAATCGAAAATAAAATCAATTGGCCGGTAATAGGATTTATCGTTTTGTTTTTTGCCGTTGGATTTTTTCTTCGTCCCTATTTCGGAATTTCAAAAATACATGGAACTCCATCCTGGACAATGTTATCAGCCGGAATTTGTACAGTTCTATTTTACTTTTTGTATTGGCTGATGGAAGTTAAAAAACAAACCAAATGGAGTGATTTTTTTATGCCTGCAGCGGCGAATCCGCTTTTGATTTATATTTTGCCGGGCGTTATTTACTATTTCTGTAAAGCTTTTAATATTCATATCATTCCGGGATATTTTAGAGAAGGCGTTCCTGGAATTCTCTGGGCATTAGTATTCTCGATCATCATGCTGTATGTCATGAAAATTTTTAACAGATTTAAAATTCAATTGCATTTATAATAGTCTCAATTTTCAGCTGCAGTTTTCAGTTAAATGCACTGCAGGTTGTAACAGTAAACTGTAACTGCGACTGAAGACTGTGACTGATCACTATTCAATAACAACAGATTTTATTTCCAAAAAAGCTCCTGAAACCGGATTGTAATTCACGAAATTAAACTTGCAGAGATTATGGATGTTTAGTGTTTTTCCGTTTGGATTTCCATCTTGTTTGAAAGCTGTCCATGGAATTTTTATTGTTGAGAATTTTTTAGCCGAAACAGGTAAATCAACTCTTGGATGCGAACCGCCGTGAACACATCCTGTTCCGTCTGCGTTTCCTTCTCGTGCCTGTAATTTTATAAGATGCGATGATTTGTAGGTAATGCTGAGGTATTTTGAATATTTGGATAAATTTACTGGTTTGCCATCATTAGAATCTGATTCTTTAACCATGACATTCAGTTCGATTTCTCCAGTCGGATTATCTTTAGCAGTAATTTTTATTACACCTTTTTCCTTTCGAATTAAATTAATCGTTTCCTTGTTTTCGTTGGCTGGACCGGCAATATACCAGGTAGAAATTTTTACAAGATCAATATTTGCATTTAAAAGTTGCTCTGCAGAAGCGAAGCTTAACGACGCAAACAGAAAAATAAGAAAACCAATTAAAGAGAATGAGGCTGCTTTCATTGAAAAGGAAGTTTTGTTCAATTCAAAGATAGATTTTTCTTTTTTATTAATTTAAAAGAACGTCTATTCTGAATAAAATTTTAAATTTGTAAGAAGTTGTTTCTGAAAAGCTTATGTTATGAAAAATGTAAAATTTCGATATATTTTATTTTTCTTTTTTCTAGTGCACATCAGCTATTGCCAGAACGATTCTGTTTCAACTAATAAAAGAGATATTCTGGATGTTTTGATTAAACTTTTTCATAAAAACGACACTTTAAGAAAAAATCAGGATAAAAAAATTGCATTTTCTTTACTTCCGGTTCCTATAGATGCTAATAAAAATGCGGGTTTGGTAGTTTCATTTTTAACCTCTTTTTATCTTGGCGATACGAATTCGACAAAAATGTCTCAGATTACCTTTTCGCCCTATTTTAGTTTTACCAAGCAGTATGTTTTTCCAATTCAATCCTATATTTATACAAAAGACAATCACTGGAATCTTATCGGCGATTATCGTTATATGATTTATCCTCAGGATACTTACGGGCTGGGTGGTCATAATACAGATAAAATGTCGACTTTAGATTATCAGCAATGGCGTTTTTACCAATTTGCCACCCGAAAAATAATAGGCAATTACAGAATGGGATTAGGGTTGTTGTTTGATAATTATCAAAATATTTCTGAAGACTCCTATATTGATGACGAAACAGATTATTTTAAATATATGAATGGAGATTTTTCAGACGAAACTTCTTTTGGGGTTGCCATTCAGGGGCTTTATGATTCGAGGGAAAACAACGTAAATCCAGAACAAGGTTTATATGTCGAAGCAGATTATCGTATAAATACCAGTGGTGTTGATGGCAGAAAATGGAATTCTATTTATTTTGATGCCCGAAAATACCATTCTTTCCATAAATACAAACATCGGGTTTTGGCCTACAGAGCTTTTTATTGGTCTACTTTTGGAGGAAAACCTCATTACTTAGACCTGCCGAGTATTGGCTGGGACCGCGACGGAAAAACCGGACGAGGTTTTACCCGAAACAGATTCCGCAGTAATGCGCTTATTTATTTTGAAGCCGAATATCGAACCGATATTTCAAAAAACGGATTCTGGGGCGCAGTATTTTTCAGCAATATTTCTTCGGTTTCAAAGCTGGATACTTATGATTTTAAAAGATGGAATCCAGCCATTGGAACAGGATTGCGCATTAAATGGAATAAAAAAAATAACAGTAATCTTGTTCTCGATTACGGAATTAGTAAAAACGACTGGTCTTTGCGGTTAGGTTTGGCCGAAAATTTCTAACTTCCCCAAAAATCAATTTCCAATTTTTTCATGCAATTATCGATTGTCATCCTTAATTATAATGTGCGTTACTTTCTGGAACAATGCGTTTTAAGTGTTCAGGAAGCAATTGTTGGGCTTGATGCCGAAATTATTGTGATTGATAATAATTCGTCTGACGACAGTTGTCTGATGATGAAAACTAGATTTCCAGAAGTAAAACTCATTCAAAATCCAAATAATTTTGGCTTCCCAAAAGGAAATAATATCGGCGTTCAACAAGCAAATGGAAAATATATCTGCATTTTAAATCCTGATACAATTGTTGCCCACGATACTTTTACAAAGATTTTGGCTTTCGCCGAAGGAAAACAGGATCTTGGAATCATTGGCTGTAAATTAATTGACGGAACAGGGAATTTTCTTCCCGAGAGTAAACGAGGCATTCCAACGCCCTGGGTTGCTTTTACCAAAATCTTCGGGTTGTACAAAGTATTTCCAAAATCCAGACTTTTTAACCGGTATTATGCTCAGCATTTAAATGAAAACCAAACTGGTGAAGTAGAGATTCTGGTGGGGGCATTTATGTTTTTGAAAAAAGATTTGTATCAAACATTAAATGGTTTTGATGAAAACTGTTTTATGTATGCAGATGATATTGATTTATCTTATCGTGCACTGTTGCTGCAAAAAGAGAACTATTATTTTCACGAAACCACTGTTTTGCATTACAAAGGAGAAAGTACGGTTAAGGATCAACTATATATGAAAAGATTTCAGGATGCAATGAATTTTTTCTACCAAAAACATTTCAGGAAATCATGGTTTTTTAGTTTTTTTATTCAGGCAGGAACCTGGTTTTTTTCTTTTGTGAAAATGTTTCAGGGAAAACCAAAAGAGAAACCATTGCCGGAAAGTTATTTTTTTTACTCCAAAAATGAGAATTTGTCGGAAAAATTGGCTTCGATTTTAGAAAATAAAGTTAGTTTTTTAGAATTCAAAAAAGAAAAAATGGTAAATTCGTGCCTGATTTTAAAGGGTAAAAAGACAGAGATAATTTTGGATAATCAGTATGTTTCATTCAAAAAATGTATCAATATCATAGAAACTCTTAAAGATAAGAACATTACTTTTAAGATTTTCCCCAAAAACACCAATTTTATTATTGGAAGTAATTCAAGAAATGACAGGGGGCAAATCGTGAAAATTGAGTAAAAAATTATATTAAGTGTAATTTATATTTAAAAATTTCAGTAATTTCGCAATCTGAAAATCAAAATCACCCTTTAGAATAACAATATGGCAAGATTTGAATTAAAGCTTCCTAAAATGGGAGAGAGCGTCGCTGAAGCAACCATTACAAACTGGTTGAAAGAAGTTGGAGACAAAATTGAAGCTGATGAAGCTGTACTCGAAATCGCAACTGATAAAGTTGATAGTGAAGTGCCTAGCGAAGTATCAGGAATTTTAGTTGAGCAATTATTTGGCAAAGATGATTTAGTTCAGGTTGGGCAGACTATTGCAATTATCGAAACAGAAGGTGATGCGCCCCAGGCAGATGCAAGTCAGGCTGTAGAAGCTGAAGCACCTGCAGAAGCTGCCGTAATCGAGCAGACAATAGAAACCGTAAAAGAAGATATTTTGGCTCCTCAGGATTTTGCAGGATCTGATAAATTCTTTTCTCCTTTAGTAAAAAATATTGCAAAAGAAGAAGGTGTTTCTGTAGCTGAACTAGATAATATTCAGGGTTCAGGAAAAGACGGCCGAGTAACAAAAGACGATATCTTAAAATATATTGAAGACCGCAAATCTGGTGTTGTTCAAGCATCAAAAGCAGTTCAAGAAACTCCAAAAGCTGTAGTTCAGGCTCCAAAGGTAGAGCCAGTGGTTCAAAAAAGCCAGCAGGCAGTTCCTGTTTCTGTAAATGGTGGTGATGAAATTATTGAAATGGACAGAATGCGTAAGCTGATTTCAGGTTATATGACAGCTTCTGTACAGACTTCGGCTCACGTACAATCGTTTATTGAAGTTGATGTAACAAACATTGTAAAATGGAGAGATAAAGTTAAAACGGCTTTTGAAAAAAGAGAAGGCGAGAAGCTGACTTTTACACCAATTATGATGGAGGCAGTTGCAAAAGCTTTAAAAGATTTCCCGGGAATGAATATCTCTGTTGATGGTGATTATATCATTAAAAAGAAGAATATCAACTTAGGAATGGCGGCTGCATTACCAAACGGAAATTTAATTGTTCCTGTAATTAAAAATGCAGATCAGTTAAACCTGGTTGGAATGGCAAAAGCGGTGAACGATTTAGGAAACCGTGCTAAAGCAGGAAAATTGAAACCAGACGATACACAAGGCGGAACTTATACAGTTACGAATGTGGGAACTTTTGGAAGCGTTTTTGGAACACCAATTATCAATCAGCCTCAAGTTGGAATTTTAGCACTTGGAGCGATTCGTAAGGTGCCTGCTGTAATTGAAACTCCGGAAGGTGATTTCATCGGAATCCGTCAAAAAATGTTCTTGTCTCACTCTTATGATCACAGAGTTGTAGATGGTGCATTAGGAGGAAGTTTTGTAAAAAGAGTAGCAGAATATTTAGAAGCTTTTGATGTAGACAGAGATTTCTAATCGATTCATAAATAAATTCAAAAAACCGGAAATTTTAAAAAGTTTCCGGTTTTTTCGTTTGCAGTAAAAATCTAAAAAATAATTTCCTGCAATATTGTTTTGGAGTGATTTTAAACGTTAAAATCGGAAATTTAGACTTATTTTGAACAAAAAAAGTAAAATTAGGGGCGGAAAATTCGGCTTTAAAAATTACATTTGTAATCTTATAAAAATTAAAAATGGAATTAAAACTTAACAAACCAATCTGCTTTTTTGATCTTGAAACAACTGGAATTGATATTGGTAAAGATCGAATTGTAGAGATTTCGATTTTTAAAGTTTTCCCAAACGGAAATAAAGAAAGTAAAACCTGGCTGGTTAATCCAACAATTCCAATTCCTCCGCAAACTACAGCTGTTCATGGTATTACAGATGAAAAAGTAGCTAATGAGCCCACTTTTACAGAATTGGCGCCTCTTATTCATAATATGATTAAAGACAGTGATTTGGGAGGATTTAATTCAGATCGTTTTGATATTCCTTTACTGGCAGAAGAACTGCTTCGTGCCGGAGTTGATTTTGATATGAAAAATAAGGTTTCTGTAGATGTTCAGACTATTTTTCATAAAATGGAAGAGCGAACATTAAGTGCAGCTTTGAAATTCTACTGCGGAAAAAGTCTTGAAAATGCGCACTCTGCAGAAGCAGATACAATGGCAACTTACGAAATTTTAAAAGCACAGTTAGATCGTTATCCGGAACTGGAAAACGATATGAAATCATTGTCTGAATTCACTACCCGTAAAAAAATCGCCGATTTTGCCGGAATGATTGCTTTTGATAAAGATGACGAAGAGATTTTTACTTTTGGAAAACACAAAGGTGCAAAAGTTGAAAAAGTGTTAGAAGCAGAACCGGGTTATTTCAGCTGGATTCAGAACGCCGATTTTCCGCTATATACAAAGAAAGTTTTGACAGGAATTAAGTTAAGAAAATTAAACACAAAATAAAGGTACTGAGTTTCTAAGGTTCTAAGGTGCTAAGTTTTTTTGCATAGCTTTCTTAGTGCCTTAGAACCTTAGAATCTTAGAACCTTAGAAAAAATGAAAATCATCTGCATCGGTAGAAATTATACCAATCATATCGAAGAATTAAAAAATGAACGCCCGGACGAGCCTGTCGTTTTTATGAAGCCGGATTCAGCGGTTTTATTGAAACAGCATCCGTTTGTAATTCCTGAATTTTCACAGGAAGTTCATCACGAATTAGAAATAATTGTGAAAATTAATAAAGTCGGAAAATATATTGACCCAAAATTTGCGCACAAATATTATGAAGAGATTAGTGTAGGTATTGATTTTACTGCCAGAGATTTACAAGATAAATTAAAAGCAAAAGGACTGCCTTGGGAAAAAGCAAAAGCATTTGATGGTTCTGCGGTAATTGGAGATTTTTTACCAAAAAGTGATTTTGTTTCGCTAGAAAATCTTACGTTTGAGCTCAAAAATAATGCAGAAACAGTTCAAAAAGGAAATACAAGCTTTATGCTTTGGAAGATAGATGAACTGGTTTCTTATGTATCGCAGTTTTTTACATTAAAAATCGGAGATATTATTTTTACAGGAACACCGGCAGGTGTTGCATCGGTTAAGCCTAATGATATTTTAGAAGGCTTTTTAGAAGATAAAAAATTATTCAGAATACAAGTAAAATAATGGCTTTAAAGTACAACCTTTCGAAAGTGTATGCACTTTCAGATAATGACCCTGAATTTGTAAACGAAATTCTAAAATTATTTGTTACGGAAGTTCCTGAAGATTTAAAACAAATCAAAGAAGGAATTAAAAAAAAGGATCATAAATATGCTTATTCTTATGCGCATAAAATTAAACCTACGTTAGATTTAATGGGCTTGAACGTTGCTTTTGAAGAAATTCTGCAGGTTGAAGCCTGGACAAAAGCAGAAGGGAAGAAAAAAGATATTATCGAGACTTTTAAAAGTATAAAAGTGCAGGTAAAAGATGCAATTAAAGAAATCAAAAAAGATTTTGATTTGTAAAAATTAAGCTCCCTTGTTTGTTTAGTAAAAAACAAGGGGGATTATTCTTCTCTTTATTTTTAGGCTTTATTTCGTGAATATAAGGAAGTATCTTTTATTTCCCTGCTTCAAATCATTTCCGCAATCCTACTTCATAATAGACTTACTAATACTGTAAGTAAAAATATTTTATTGATATGAAAGCAACAATAGTTACCATTGGAGATGAAATTTTAATTGGTCAAATTGTAGACACAAATTCTAATTTTATAGCAAAAGAGCTGGATCGAATTGGTGTTGAAACTTATGAAATGATTTCAATAAGTGATGATAAACAGCATATTTTAAACACATTTGCCCAATTACAAAACAAAGTTGATGTTGTAATTGTAACCGGAGGTCTGGGGCCCACAAAAGATGATGTGACTAAAAAAACATTCTGCGATTACTTTGATGATGAGCTGGTGGTGAATCCGGAAGTTTTGGCACACGTTACTGAATTAATTGAAGGGTTTTACAAAAGGCCAATTTCACAATTGAATAAAGATCAGGCACTTGTTCCGTCAAAATGTACCGTTTTACACAACAAAATGGGAACTGCTCCGGGTATGTGGATGAAAAAAGAAAATACCGTGTTTGTTTCTCTGCCGGGAGTTCCGTACGAAATGAAATATCTGGTCGAAAATGAGATAATTCCCAAAATTGTAAAAGAATATAAGCGTCCGTATATCATTCATAAAACCATTTTAACCTATGGTCAGGGCGAGAGTTTAGTTGCAGAACGTATTGAAACGTGGGAAAACAATCTGCCGGAATTTATTAAGCTTGCCTATCTGCCAAATCCCGGAAGAGTTCGTCTGCGTTTAACAGCTCGAGGAGCTAATAAAGAGGAGCTGGAAAAAGCAATCGAAGAAAACGTGCAGTCATTAGATGCTATAATTCATGATATTATAGTTGGTTATGAAGAAAATGAAACGATTGAGTCTGTGGTAGGGAAACTGCTTGCTAAACAAAATAAAACTATTTCGACAGCCGAAAGTTTTACCGGAGGTAAAATTGCATCGCTAATTTCGGCTATTCCCGGAGCTTCAAAATATTTTAAAGGAAGTGTTGTTTCGTATGCAACTGAAGCGAAAGTGAATGTTCTTGGGGTTTCGCAGGATTTAGTCGACGAATTTTCGGTGGTAAGTGCACAGGTTGCATCGGCTATGGCTTTGAATGTGAAAGCGATACTCAAAACTGACTATGCAATTGCGACAACCGGCAACGCCGGACCATTAAAAGGAGACTCAAATGCTGAGATTGGTGCTGTTTTTATCGCTTTGGCTACACCGGAGGGAGTAATAGTCGAAGAATTTAACTTTGGCCAACCACGTGAAAAAGTGATAGATAGAGCGACGATTAAGAGTTTAGAAATATTACAAAAAGAAATTTTAAAAATTGTGCAATAATTTTTTGCTACAATGGTTTATTTTTCTTTTCTTTGCACCCTGATTTTGAATAACGATAAAAGATAAGTATAATGTCAAGAGTTTGTGACCTTACAGGTAAAAGAGCGATGGTAGGAAATAACGTTTCTCACGCTATGAACAAAACTAAGAGAAAGTTTTCTGTAAACTTAGTTAAAAAGCGTTTTTATCTTCCAGAAGAAGATAGATGGATTACTCTTAGAGTAGCAGCATCTACGATAAAAACAATTAATAAAAATGGAATCACTGCTGTTTTGAAAAAAGCGCAGTCAGAAGGATTTATCAAATAATCTTTTCCTAAATAAATATATAGCAAGATGGCAAAGAAAGGTAATAGAATCCAAGTAATTTTAGAATGTACTGAGCACAAGACTTCTGGTGTTCCAGGAACTTCTAGATATATTACAACTAAGAACAAAAAAAATACTCCAGACAGATTAGAGATTAAAAAATTTAATCCAATCTTGAAACGTGTAACTGTTCACAAAGAAATTAAGTAATAATTAGAGATTTTTGTAAATCTCAAATGGTTTTGCCATTTAGAGTTTTATAAAAAACTTCAAATAACATTTGAATCATGGCAAAGAAAACCGTAGCATCGTTACAAACATCTTCTAAGAGATTATCAAAAGCCATCAAAATGGTAAAATCTCCTAAAACTGGTGCATATACATTCGTAGAATCTATTATGGCTCCTGAAGAAGTTGATAATTTCTTGAAAAAGAAATAATTACATTTACAATATATAGAAAAGCTACTTTCATTCGGAAGTAGCTTTTTTATTTTTTATATTTGTTTAAAATTTTGTAGAAACCAAACAATTTGTGTTTTTTTTAAACATTTGTTCCCGCCATACTCTTTATCTTTACCTGTCTAAAGAAGCCAGGCAAAGGATATCGATCCTGTCGGGGTTAAAATTAAACACAGAGGACATTCTATAAACATCAGGATTGTTTCTAAATTCTTAAGAACCAGTCTAAAACTAACAATAAATAAAAAATGAGTTTTTTTAAAAAATTATTCTCTACCGAAAAAAAAGAGACTTTAGATAAAGGTCTTGAAAAAACAAAAACTACTTTTTTCTCTAAGTTAAGCAAAGCTGTTGCAGGAAAATCTAAAGTCGATGACGATGTTTTAGATAATCTTGAAGAAGTTTTGGTAGCTTCTGATGTTGGGGTAAATACAACGTTGAAAATTATCCAAAGAATCGAAAAACGTGTAGCCGAAGATAAATATTTAGGAACAGAAGAACTAAACCAGATTCTTCGCGATGAAATTGGCGGATTATTATCTGAAACCAATACAGGTGAGGCAACTGAATTTGATATTCCTAAGGATAAAAAGCCCTATGTTTTAATGGTGGTTGGAGTTAATGGAGTTGGAAAAACTACCACGATTGGTAAATTGGCTTATCAGTTTAAAAAAGCGGGTTATAAAGTGGTTTTAGGAGCTGCTGATACCTTTCGTGCCGCTGCAATTGATCAACTGCAAGTGTGGGCAGATCGTGTAGATGTACCAATCGTAAGACAAAATATGGGAAGTGACCCTGCTTCTGTAGCGTTTGATACTTTGCAATCTGCTGTGGCTCAAAATGCAGATGTGGTTATTATTGATACTGCAGGACGTCTGCATAATAAAATCAATTTGATGAACGAGCTTTCAAAAGTAAAACGTGTAATGCAAAAGGTTGTTGCCGATGCACCGCACGATGTACTTTTGGTTTTAGACGGTTCTACTGGGCAAAATGCTTTTGAACAGGCAAAACAATTTACTGCAGCAACAGAGGTAACTTCATTGGCAGTTACAAAATTAGACGGAACAGCAAAAGGCGGTGTTGTAATTGGTATTTCAGATCAGTTTCAAATTCCTGTAAAATATATTGGTGTCGGCGAAGGAATTGAAGATTTACAAGTCTTTAATAAATATGAATTCGTTGATAGTTTCTTTAAATAATTTATAATGAGTTTTTCTTCTTTAAAAAATATACCGGCTGTTGCTTTTTATTTTGCCAGCGTTATATGTTTTGTTCTAGCGAATGTTTTAAGAGACAGCAGTCTTTCTTTTTATTATGTTTTATTAGTGCTTGGAATTGGTTTCTTCTTTATGGGGGTTCTTAAAAGACTGCGCACTAAACAATAAAATATTTGCATTTTTGATTATGAAATACTCTTTTCTTGTTTTTCTCTTTATCATAATTTCTTGTACAAATGGAAAAAAAGAAAGCAGCAATACAATTCAAAAAACAAATCAAAAAGTAATAGTTATCCAGCCTTTGGGTAATTTTAAAACTGAGCAGGCCAATAAGGTTCTGACTGAAATAAAAACTATAAATTCAAATGTAGTTTTAAGGCCTAGTATCTCGTTTCCTGAAAATTCATTTTATAAACCAAGAAATAGATATCGTGCTGATAGTATTATTAAAAGTCTTAAAAATAATATTGGCAGGGATTCTGTAATTGTGGGATTGTCAAATCAGGATATCAGTACAACGTATAAAGGAATTAAAGATTGGGGCGTCATGGGTTTAGGATATAATCCAGGTAAAGCTTGTGTAGTTTCTGATTTTAGATTGTCTTTAAAGAATAAAAATCAGCAGTTTTATAAACTTGTGCTTCATGAATTAGGCCATACGGCAGGTCTGCCTCATTGTGCCATAAAAAGTTGTTTAATGCGAGATGCCAAAGGTGGAAATCCGCTGGACGAAGAAAAAGAATTTTGTCCAGATTGTAAAAGTTTTCTAATCAAAGAAGGCTGGCAGTTGATTTAAAAAGTTTTCTCTGCAATATTAAATTAAATTCTTCGTAGTTAATAAATGGTACTTTAATTTTATAAGTTTACCTTTGTAATTCACTAAATTTCTATTGAAAACGGGAGTCCTAGCCCTGATGGGAGCGGCATTCTTTTTCTGGCTTCTTTAGCCGGGAAAAGATAAAGCGGACAGCAGGATCAGCTCCTTACTAATATTATAAATTATTATGAAAAACACTTTTATGATTTTGGTTTTATCGCTTTTGTTTGTAAGCTGTAAACAGGAAATAAAACCGGCAGATGTTGCAAAGTTAAATGGTTATTGGGAAATTGAAAAAGTGGTTTTTGATAAAGGTGAGGAGAAAGCATACGGAATGAATGAAAACTTTGATTTTTTTAAAATTAAAGGTACGAAGGGAACGCGTACGAAAGTTATGGCCCAGCTGGACGGAACTTTTTTAACAACAGATACTTTTGAAAATGTTTCAGTTCGATTTACCGATAAAGGAACTTTTCTGGATTACAATACTGATTATGCAAAATGGAGTGAGGAACTGATTTCGATTTCGGATGAACAGTTTGTGGTAAAAAATGATCAGAATAAGGAATATTATTATAAAAAAGCAGGACCAATAAATATTTTAAACGATGGCAAAAAGACTAAATAACGAAAGTACGATTGGGGCTGTTTTGCAACAGATCATTCAGGTGAATAAATTACAGCCGGGAATGGATCAAATTGATGTAAAAGAGGCTTGGAGACAATTAATGGGGAATGGTGTGAATACATACACCAGAAACGTTGTTTTAAAAGGGAGTACGCTTTATGTTGAACTTGGCTCAGCCGTTTTAAGAGAAGAATTAAGCCACGGAAAATCTAAAATCGTTAAAATGATTAATGAAGAATTAGGGCGTGAGGTTGTGAAGGATGTGGTATTGAGATAGAATTTCTTAGATTTTAGGCTAGCTTAGACTTCTTAGATTGTTATATAATAGCAGAGACCTAATCTATATAATAAAAAACCCGTTTCATTTGAAACGGGTTTTTTCTTTTGTGATTTTAAGAAATCCAGGTTAGTCTAAAACTCTAACAATCTAAGAAAACCTAAAATTTAGAATTGCTCTCTTCCAGCAAAGTGGAATGCACTTTCGATAGCAGCGTTTTCGTCGCTGTCAGAACCGTGAACTGCATTTTCTCCAATAGAAGTTGCGTATGCTTTACGAATAGTTCCTTCAGCAGCTTCAGCTGGATTTGTAGCTCCAATTAAAGTTCTGAAATCTTCTACTGCGTTTTCTTTTTCTAAAATTGCAGCAACAATTGGTCCGCGTGACATGAATTCAACTAATTCTCCGTAGAAAGGTCTTTCTGCGTGAACTGCGTAAAATGCTTTTGCATCAGCTACAGTTAATTGAGTTAATTTTAATGAAACGATTTTGAAACCACCATTAGTGATCATTGCTAAGATATTCCCGATGTGTCCGTTTGCAACAGCATCTGGCTTAATCATTGTAAAAGTTCTATTTGTTGCCATTTTTTATTTTATTAAATTTTGTGCAAAAGTAGACTTTTTTTATGAATTGATTTTAATAAATTCCTAATTAAAACATGATAGAATGATGTTTTGACCAAGAAAATCTTTTTTTTATAAACCATGTAAGTAATATAAGTTCATTTAAATAACTTTGGGCAGAAAGACAGCTCTGGTATTTTTGCTGCTTTCTAAAATGAACTTATATTACTTATGTGGTGAAATCCTTTATACTTTGAATATTAATTTGTTTCTGTAGAATATCCACAAAATAAATGTCCAAATACAAACATACACCAATGCTCCGGCTAAAGAGGCGGTCATTGGATTACTGAAGAATGGCGCAATACCAAAGTTGTACAGATAACTTAAAAGATTAATTTGCTCTTCGGGATTATTAGGATTTTTAAATTGAATCATTACTAAAGCCTGTGGAATTATCTGCGAAGTAAAAAATACAATCATTGGATTTACACCCCAGATTAAAAATGGTTTAAACCCTTTTTTATAATCTGCAATGTCAATTACGTAATATAAAATAGTAAGAAATACGGTTGCTAATCCTGTTGTGTATAAAACGTAACTGCTTGTCCAAAGTGATTTATTGATAGGAAATACAATATCCCAAATTAAACCGAAAAAGATAAGAATTGTGCCTATAATACCCATTCTCTGTGCTTTTTGAATTTTGATGGTATCAGCTTGTAAAACCTGACCAATCAATAAACCGATAATTCCGTTTACTATTGATGGAATGGTGCTTAAAACTCCTTCAGGATCCCAGGTTACGGTGCCTCGGTACATGTGTCCTTTTAGTAAAACGCTGTCCAGCCACGAAGCTAAATTGGTGCCTTTGTCCAGGTTTGCTTCTCCAATTCCAGGAACGGGAATTAAAGTCATTACTGCCCAATATCCTAACAATAAAACGATTCCGGTTGCGATTTGTGTTTTTTGAGATGTTTTTAAATACAATAAAGAAACTACAAAATAAACAATGGCAATGCGCTGCAAAACTCCCGGAAGTCTTACATCGCTGTAGGCCTCGATACCGCTGTAAGCCAGAAAGAGATAAATAAATAGAATTGAAAAAGCTAAAATGTTTTTGACTTTTGAACTGAAATTTCCCATTAACGCATAACCTGCCGCAATGGTAATAATTAATCGGCCAATTAGAAGTGGAATTCCTTCTAATCCAAACAACTGAATTTTTCCGAAAAAGTTGAAGAAAATCCCTAAACAAAGCATTCGTAAAGAACGAACTAAAATTTTGTTGAAAGTGGTGCCATCGTAAAACTTGTCAGGCATTGCAAGCGGAACAGCAACTCCCATTATGAAAATAAAAAATGGAAATACTAAATCAGTTGGGGTGCAGCCGTGCCATTCGGCGTGTAATAACGGTGGATAAACATTGCCCCAATCTCCGGGGTTGTTTACGATTGTCATTAATAAAATTGTGAGTCCGCGAAAGACATCTAGCGAAATTAAGCGTTCTTTTACCATTGGTTTTGGGTAAATTGTTAGTTAATAATTTTTAAAAATCGCTATTTGGTTTGAAATAATAATGTTGAGAAGATAGGTGGTTATTTGATTCTCAGGAATTATTATCTTATTATTTTTTCAGCCACGAATTACACGGATTTACACGAATTATTTTTTACTTTTTGGTTCTGTAAATCAGTGTATATCAGTGTAATTCGCAGTCGTATTTTTAAATTGTTATAATGTTAAAATTCATTTCTAAAGGTTTCAGTTTTTGCAATAAAAGCGGGATTAATTGTTCGCCTTTTTCCAGATAAAATTCAGAAAAATTGCTTTGACGTTCCTGCAGACTGTTGTTTGGAAACAATTCGCACTGCAAATCGGTAACGCGCTGTAATTGGTCGCTTAGTTTTCTTTTTTGAGCTTTTAATAGACGCTTTTCTAAATTTTCAAGACCTTTTGTCTGTTTAACTTCCTGCGCTTTTACAGCTCCTGAAAAAGATTTATCCGTTTGATCTGCCAGTTCGTAAAGATATTGAAATTGGGTTTTCAATATTTCTTTTTGAGGGGTTAAATCAATTGGAAAAGCAGAAATTTTATGTGTAATCGCGTTTACTAAATTCTCTTGTTTATTAAAAAGATCTTTCCAGCTTAAGTGCAGCTGATCTGCTTTTTTGGCTTGTTTTTCGGTTGCTAAAAGAACAGAGTTTCGAACCAAAATCATCGGAAAAGTAATTTTTACAGCATCAAAAAAAGATTTTAATTCCAGCCAGTACGCAATTTCTCCGCCTCCGCCAATATAACATAAATTTGGAAGGATGATTTCCTGGTAAAGCGGACGCATAATTACATTTGGACTGAATTTCTCAGGATGATCTTCTAATTCAGATAGAATTTGTTCTTTAGAAAATGAGATTTTCGTGTTATTTACGAAGTATTTATTTTCTTCAAAAATGATTCTTTCGCGCAGATTATCTTCAATATAAAATAAATTAATCTCACGAGGATTCACCTGAACGGTATAGTCTTTTAGCTTTTCAATAGTTTCCTGAACGGCTTTGTATGAAGTCTGTTTTTCTAATTCTTCTTTTGCATACGGAACAAAAGCACGTTTTAAATCAGCATCATCAGCATCTAAAATCACTAAACCATAATTAGCAAATAAGCTGTTGGCCAGAAAACGCGTTGCATCGGCCAGATTATTGTGTTTTAAATAAGCCTCTTCAAAAAGCTTTTTTAAAGTATTTGCGTTTGTATTAGATCCTAATTCTAAGGAGTAAATTTCGAAGAATTCTGCAAGGCCTTCAGTCGAAAGTCTTCCAACAGGACCGTTACTTTCTTTATTCCATCTGAATTTCTTCCCTTTAAAATTAAAATAATTAATCTCTTCAAAATCATGGTCTTCAGTTGCCATCCAATAAATTGGAACAAAATTATACGACGGATATTTCGATTTTAATTCTTTGGTAAGATTAATAGTCGAAATGATTTTATATAAGAAATACAAAGGCCCGCTAAATAAATTTAACTGATGCCCGGTTGTAATTGTAAAGGTATTTTCGAGTGCTAAAAGTTCAATATTTTGTTTAGTCGAATCTGAGATTTCAATATGCTGATACTGCTTTTTTAAAGTTGTAACCAAAGGAGTTCGGTTATTGTTATCAAAATTAGCTGCTTTTTCAGCAATCTGCTTTTCGAAGTTTTCCAATGTTGGGAAATTGTTGTACAGCGGTTTTAAATCGGATTTTTGATCTAAATAATCTTGTATCAATTTAGAGAAATATCCAGAAGTTTGATAGCTGATACAGTCGGTAGGCATAATTTTAAATTTATTTTTGACAGCTGTAAATTTAATGAAAATATGCAGTTAAAAACGGTTTTAACTATTGCTTATGATTTGATTTTTATTTTTTGGTTTAAACTTCCTGTAATCAGGTTTTTAATTTTGAGTACTTTGGTTCTTTTTAAAACATAAAAGACATCAAATTTGTTAAAAATTAAATAGTGTTTGAAACTAATTGATCTAAACGTGAATTATTAATAACGAAACTATATTTTTGTAGGCAAAAAAAATATATCTATTTTACATGGAAACTAACCCAAAAAAAAAGAACTCATTAAAACACGTTCTTTTTGGTTCTTTAATTGGAACGACAATCGAATTTTTTGATTTTTATATTTATGCCAATGCCGCCGTATTGGTTTTTCCGCAGTTGTTTTTTCCTGGTTCTAATTCGACTATAGCAACTTTAGAATCGTTGGCGACTTTTTCAATTGCATTTTTATCTCGTCCTTTAGGTTCTGCTTTTTTTGGACATTATGGAGATAAAATAGGACGTAAATTTACTTTAGTTGCTGCTTTATTGACAATGGGAATTTCGACCGTTACGATTGGTTTTTTACCAAGTTATGCCAGTATTGGTGTTGCAGCGCCTTTATTATTAATGCTTTGCCGATTCGGGCAAGGTGTTGGTTTAGGAGGAGAATGGGGAGGAGCTGTTTTATTGGCTATAGAAAATGCACCGCCGCATAAACGTGCGTGGTACGGAATGTTTCCGCAATTAGGAGCTCCAATAGGATTACTGCTTTCCGGCGGTACTTTTTTATTGTTAACAGATTCGATGAGCAACGAAGATTTTATGGATTTTGGATGGAGAATTCCGTTTATTGCCAGCGCTCTTTTGGTAATTGTTGGATTTTATATTCGAACAAAAATTACCGAAACGCCTTCTTTTGAAAATTCTAAAAAAGAACAGGAAGAAGTTAAAGTTCCTTTTTTAGAATTGGTTAAGTCCTATAAGAACCAGCTTATTTTTGGAACATTTGCTGCTATCACAACTTTTTTGGTTTTTTACTTAATGACTGTTTTTACACTAAGCTGGGCAACTTCAGATTTAGGAATTGTAAAAAGAGATGGATTACTGATACAATTATTTTCAGTACTGTTTTTTGCCATTTTTATTCCCGTTTCGGCAGTTGTTGCAGATAAAATAGGCCGACGAAAAATGCTTATAATCGCTACGGCTGCTATTGCCGTTTTCGGATTTTTCTTTTCGTACTTTTTAAGCTCAGGAAACATCGTTTTGGTTACCACTTTTGCGTGTATCGGAATGGCGTTAATGGGCTTCACTTACGGTCCGCTGGGAACTTTTCTTTCAGAGTTATTCCCAACAAATGTTCGTTATTCCGGTGCGTCGTTGACTTTTAATATGGCCGGAATTCTGGGTGCGGCCTTTGCGCCTA
Organism: Flavobacterium johnsoniae; assembly: GCF_001879205.1. GTDB lineage: Bacteria > Bacteroidota > Bacteroidia > Flavobacteriales > Flavobacteriaceae > Flavobacterium > Flavobacterium johnsoniae_A. The sequence continues at coordinate 208,969 of NZ_MLFK01000001.1, read as the reverse complement.
TGATTGCCATTTGGCTGGCTTCTACATACAGCGTGAGTTATGTAGGTTTGTATTTGACAGGTGCTGCCTTAATTTCGCTGGTTTCATTTTTGGTAATTAGCAAAGAGGAACATAAATTTTAACCTTTTGTATCACATACAGAAAGCCGCAATTAAAAAAATTGCGGCTTTTTTTTGTCAATTTAAAAAGTATTTAGATATTTGTCTAAATATATAAATGCAATGAATGATATTTTTAAAGCGCTCAATGATGCAACTAGAAGAGAAATTCTGGAACTTTTAAAAGAGAAAGATTTATCTGCAGGCGAAATTGCCGATGCTTTTAATATTTCGAAACCCAGTATTTCACATCATTTAGATATTTTAAAACGTGCTGATTTAGTTACTTCTGAAAAAAACGGGCAATTCATCATTTATTCTATCAATACCACCATAATGGAAGATGTTTTGCAATGGATACTAACCTTTAAAAAATAACTAGAAATGAATTTTGATTTTAAAAAAGAGCTTCCATTAATTGGAATTGTTTTGACGCCTTTTGTTTACTTGGCTTTAATTTGGAACAGTCTTCCCGAAATAGTTCCTGTTCATTGGAATTCTAAAGGCGAGATAGACAGATGGGGAAATAAGCTTACTTTAATTCTAATGCTTTTTATGCTTCCTGTTTTAACTTATATCATTATGTCTGCCGTTGCAAAGATTGATCCTAAGAAAAAAATGGCACTAATGGGCGGAAAGTTGTATCAGCTTAAATTTATTATGGTTCTTTTTATGTCGTTTCTTGCCTTATTTATCATATACAGCACTAAGAACCTGTCCTTTTCAAGTCCAAGTTTTGTTTTTGCACTTGTGGGAGCTTTGTTTGTGATTTTAGGTAACTATTTTAAAGTGATACAGCCTAATTATTTTATAGGCATTAAAACACCATGGACTTTAGAGCATCCGGAGGTCTGGAAAACAACGCATGTTTTTGCTGGAAAACTGTGGTTTATTGCTGGCTTGATTATTATTTTAGGAAGCTTGATTTTTGAAAGCGCTCTTTTCTCTAAAGTATTTTTGATCATTGTTTTGAGCATAGCAATTGCCCCTCTAGCTTATTCTTATTTAAAATATAAAAGCTTGAAAAAGAAAGGGACTATATAAAGCAATAAATTATTGATGATGATAAAAGTGATATTTATTTTAGTAGCAGTTTTGGTGCATTATATTTGGGAGATTAAGAGTAAGTTTTAAAATATCTGAAAAGTCTCTAAAATCCCGTATTTTTGCAAAAAAAATAATTCTTTTGAAAACGAAACTTTTTGTAATTACGCCTCCATTTACACAACTGAATACACCTTATCCAGCAACGGCGTATATAAAAGGTTTTCTGAATACAAAAAATATCGAATCGGTTCAGGCAGATTTGGGTATTGATGTTATTTTGGAGTTGTTTTCGAAAAAAGGATTGGTGGATTTGTTTCAGGTTTCAGGTTTCAGGTTTGAAGCTGCAAACGCCGAAGTTTCTGATAATTCGAAACGTATTTTTGCTTTGCAGGATGAATACATCAAAACCATTGATGCTGTAATTCAGTTTTTGCAGGGAAAAAATCCAACTTTGGCATTACAGATTTGTCAGGAAGATTTTCTGCCCGAAGCTTCTCGCTTTGCTCAGTTAGAAGAACTCGATTGGGCTTTTGGAACAATGGGAACTCAGGATAAGGCCAAACATTTGGCTACTTTATATCTCGAAGATATTTCAGATTTTATTGTAGAATGTGTCGACGATAATTTTGGCTTTAGCCGATATGCCGAACGTTTAGGCCGAAGTGCCAATTCTTTTGATGAATTGTATGAAGCGCTTCAGCAAGAACCAACTTATATCGATTCAATTTTAATTTCGATTTTAAAAGAGAAAATTGAAGCTGTACAACCCACTTTCTTTTTGATTTCTGTTCCTTTTCCGGGGAATTTATATAGTGCGTTTAGATGTGCGCAATGGGTAAAACAACATCATCCCGAAATTAAAATTTCGATGGGAGGCGGTTTCCCAAATACCGAGTTGCGTTCGATTTCTGATAAACGCGTTTTTGAATTTTTCGATTTTATTACTTTAGACGATGGAGAAGTTCCGATAGAGGAACTTATAGAAAGTTTGTCATCCCGAGCGGAGTCGAGGGACGAGAAGCGTTATAAACGAACTTTTTTATTAGAAAATGGAGAAGTTGTTTATAAAAATAATTCCTTAAAACACGATTATAAGCAGGCTTATGTAGGAACTCCGGATTATTCTGATTTACCTTTGGATAAATACATTTCAGTAATCGAAATTGTAAACCCGATGCATAGAATGTGGAGCGACGGACGCTGGAATAAGCTGACCATGGCACACGGCTGTTACTGGGGAAAATGTACTTTTTGTGATATTTCACTCGATTATATAAAAGTTTACGAACCCGTTGCAGCAAGTTTACTTTGCGACAGAATTGAAGAATTAATGCTGCAAACGGGACAAAATGGTTTTCATTTTGTCGACGAAGCCGCACCGCCGGCTTTAATGCGTGCTTTGGCTCTGGAAATTTTAAAACGAAAATTGGCCGTAACCTGGTGGACAAACATTCGGTTTGAGAAAAGTTTTTCTAAAGATTTGTGTCTACTGCTAAAAGCTTCGGGTTGTATTGCAGTTTCCGGAGGTTTAGAAGTTGCTTCAGACCGATTACTGAAATTAATAGACAAAGGCGTAACAGTAGAACAAGTCGCAAAAGTTACCCGCAATTTTACCGAAGCCGGAATTATGGTTCATGCGTATTTAATGTATGGATATCCCACACAAACGATTCAGGAAACAGTTGACAGTCTCGAAATGGTTCGCCAGTTGTTTGAGGCGGGAGTATTACAATCAGGATTTTGGCATCAGTTTGCGTTGACGGCCCATAGTCCGGTTGGATTATATCCGGAGAAATTTGGCGTTACAAAAAAAACAGAAGCAATCGGGACTTTTGCCAATAATGATATTGATTATACAGATTCAACCGGAATTAATCACGATAAATTTAGCTTTGGATTAAAGAAATCGCTTTTTAATTTCATGCACGGAATATGCTTTGATTATGAATTGCAGGATTGGTTTGATTTTAAAATTCCGAAAACCAAAATTCATCCGGATTTTATTTTTGATGCACTTCAGGAACAAAATGATTTTAACACAAAGCCAAATGCAAAAGTAGTCTGGCTTGGCGGAAAACCTCTGGCAGAAATTTTCACTAAATCAAAAAAAGGAAGAAGCTGGGAAATGATGTCTTTGACTTTTCATGACAAAAAGCAAAGTTTTGCCATTCAAACCAGTAAAGAAGAAGGCGAATGGTTAATTGATGTTTTGTCTAAAATCTCAATTTCAAATCCTAAAAATTATACTTTTCAGGAAGTCAAAAATGATTTTGAAACTTCATTGGAAGATTTTGAATTATTCTGGTATTCTAAGCCAGTTAATACTTTGCGAGAGTTTGGATTATTGATTCTATAACTAATAATCAACACTGGTTCCATCACTTGGAATGGCAACTTTTGAAAGTAAATTGTTTTCTGTTAAAGCTTTTCGCAATTGCTCACGAGTTGTAGGACAATGATTTAGAGCCTCAAGGTGATTGGCAAAAACTTTTCCGGGAGCAAGTGCTGTAAATCTCAGGATATCTTCCATTCGCATTAGTAACGGCTGTCCAAAATCTAATCTTGCCGTACCGCAGGCAATAGTTGCAATATCTGGTTTTAGTTCAATTAATGCTTTCTGTACATCATCAGTAAAAATAGTATCAGAACTGATATAGATGGATTTTTCGTTTGGAAGTTCAATGTAAAAACCCATAACGTTTCCCATGAGTTTTGCAATAAAACCGTAACCGTGCAGCGCTGGAACTCCAATAATTTTACCGCCTAAAAAAGGCTGCGGATCCCAATAATTCAATGTTTGAATAATATTGAGACCTCTTTTTTCTAATGTTTTTTCGTCTTTTGAACTGCAGATGACCGGAATACTTTTTCGTCTTAAATAAACTTCGCCCGCTTTGTCAATATGATCGGGGTGCAAATGTGTAATTAAACAATGCGTTACTCTGCTTAAAATTTCCCGGCTGTTTTTAGGCAGTGCCACAAGCGGATTTCGTTTAGGTTTATATCGAAAAATGGTAAAAGGCGCGATTGTTTTTCGTTTTCCTAACATGGGATCGACCAGAATAACATGCTCTTCTGTCTCAATCACCAAAGTGGCATTTCGCAAATGATGTATTTTCATATCCGGGAAGAATTAGAAATTAAAAATACAAAGATTTTTCAAAATTGTTTTACAGATTTTTCTTTATTTTTAACAGAATTGTTATTATTTATTATATGCACTTACAAGAGGGATTTCACATCTATTACATCTATATTATTACCAATAAAGCTAAGACTGTTTTGTATACTGGGAGTTACGAATAATTTAAAAGTTCGTTTGAGTCAGCACAAGGAAAATATTAAAATTGATAATCAAACTTTTGCCTCAAAGTATAATGTTGAGTTTTTACTTTACTACGAAAAGTTCAATTGGATTCAGGAAGCGATTGCCAGAGAAAAAGAAATTAAAGGATGGAGAAGAGAGAAGAAAATAACTCTTATAAAAATGATAAATCCTAATTTAGATTTTTTAGATTATTTGTTCGTATAGTTATGCGTTTAGTATGTCCTTCCGACGAAGGAGGAATCTCCGTAAGTAACTCTACAAAGTTTGGCTTTTACTACTATACGGAATATTGTCGCGGACATTCCTCCTTCGTCGGAAGGACAATCGTTGTGGTTACTTTGTGTTAAGTATTATGTTCGTTATTCAACAGAAAACCGAAACCCAATCCCATGAAGGTTTTCTATCGAAATGCCTTTTTCATTTGATAGAATTTTACGCAGTCTGGAAATAAAAACGTCCAGGCTTCTTCCCATAAAATAATCGTCGGTTCCCCAAAGTGCGGTTAAAATCTGTTCTCTTTTTAAAACCAGATTTCTGTTGTCGAGAAATAATTTCAGCAACTCAGCTTCGCGCTGTGTAAGACCTACTTTTTCTTCTTCATTAAAAAGAATAAAATTTTTGGTATCAAATTGATATCTTCCAATCTCATAAACCGATTTTTCGACCTTATTATTTTTCTGAGAACGTTTCAGGAAAATTTCAATTTTCAAGATTAACTCCTCAATACTAAACGGTTTAACCAGATAATCATCGGCGCCAAGGCGGAGGCCTTTTATGCGGTCTTCTTTTAAAGTTTTGGCCGAAAGAAAAATGATTGGAACATCAGTATCTAATTTTCGTACTTCTTCTGCAAGTTCAAAACCGTCCATTTTTGGCATCATAATGTCAAAAATGCAAATGTCAAAATCTTCATTTTTAAAAGTTTCCAAACCTGATTTTCCATCGGTACAATGAATTACTTCATAATGGTGCTGCTCCAAATTATCTTTGGTTAAAAATGCAAGCGTTTCATCGTCTTCGGTGTAAAGTATTTTGAAATTTTTCATTTTTTATAAGGAATTGACAAAGTTATGGTAACTCCGTTTTCAGTATTATTTTCGGCTTTTATTTTCCAGTTTTGTAAACTGCAGATTTCTTTAACATAATATAATCCAAGTCCAAAACCATTTACTTCATTACTCTTTTCGTTTTGAACGCGATAAAATTTATCAAATATAAAAGATAATTTTTTAGTAGAAATTCCAATTCCGTTATCGATGAATTCTAATTTTAAAACTGAATTTTCTTCAATTATTCTAATGGTGATTTCCGGCTTTTTATTACAATATTTTACGGCATTATCTAAAAGATTATAAACTAAATTGGCAAAATGAAAAACATCGGTATGCAATAAATATTCTTTTGAAGAACTTTCAATTTGAATAATAGCTTCGGGATATTTTAATTGAATATTTTCGATTGCTTCTTCAATAACCGGAACAATGAGAACGTTTTCTTTTTTAAGTTCTAAAGGAGTGTAATCTGATTTTGCAATATTTAGAATCTTCTCAATATGATGATTTAACTTGTTACTTTGATTAATGATGATCTCGGTATAAGTATAAAGTTTTTTATCGTCTTTAATGGGGTTTTGTTCACTCAGATACTTTGAAGCGATTAAAATGGAAGATAAAGGCGTTTTAAATTCATGTGTCATATTATTGATAAAATCACGCTGCAATTCTGAGTATTTTTTTTGTTGTAAAAGCGTGAAAATCGAATAAACATAAATCAATAAAATCAGGATCAGCATGATCGAAAGCACAAACCAAAAGCGCATCGAACTGAATAAATAGGTAGTCTCGTTAGGAAAACGAACAGCAAAATAATAGACTAGGTTTTTATGTTTTGGAAAAAAAACAGTTTTTTTACATTCGGCCTTTTTTTTCGATAAGGAAATATAATCGCCGTAAATCATCTCGTCGCTTTGGCAATTGTACATCGCATATTCAAAATCAGTCGTAATGTTCATTTTTTTGAATTCTGTTTTCAGATAAAATTCTAAAATATCAGGTTCAAATTCATTGTCGACATTTACAATATAATAATCATTTGAAATTTTTTGTACAGGGTTTTGCGCCGGAAGTTCATGATTGGTTCCCTCGTATAATTTTTTGGCAACTTCCAGAAGTGCAATGTGCGCTTTTTGGCTCAGCTTTTTTTGCTCTATCGTGAAAGCTTCTTTGGTCCAAAGCAATTGCGCCACCAAAATACTAATTATGGCCACCAAACCTAGAACTATAATACTATTGAGTTTATTTATTTTCAAGAAAACAGACTTTGAGAGTGTAATATTAATCAAAATTATAGTTAAAAATGGCGATTAACAAGTCATTAACAAACATTTGAAACCGCTTAACAGCGATTCTTTTTTGTCTGAATTACCTTTGTAATATGAATTTTGAACTATAAACCATTTAAAATATTTAACTATGAAAATTATTAAAATTTCTATGTTGGCTCTGGCCTTAAGCTTAATGTCTTTTTCTGCAATTGCTCCGGTAAAATCATTGGTTTCTGAAACGGAAGTTTTTGAAGCTGCTTCAACAATTGTATGGAAAGCTGAAACAATTGATGTTGGTCAAATTCCTCAGGGAACGCCAAAAGCCATTGTTTATGAATTTAAAAATACAGGAAAAACTGCCGTTGTAATTACACAAGTTCAAGGTTCTTGCGGTTGTACTGCAACAGATTATACAAAAGAGCCAATTGCTCCGGGGAAATCTGCAAAAGTTACAGCGACTTACAACGCAGCAAATAAAGGTGCTTTTACAAAAACAGTTACAGTAACTACAAGTGCTGAGACAACTCCAAAAGTACTTACTTTAAAAGGTACAGTTATTTAAAAATAAGGTTGGTTATAAAGTGAAAGACTCCAAATATATAATGTATTTGGAGTTTTTTTATGTTCAAAACTCACTGATTATTATTTTCTGAAGCGATTTGTTTTTATCAAAACTTTTCTATTTTTATTAAAAAAATCATTATGAAAATTTGGTATTCATTTATTGCTTTTGTACTTCTTTTTACAATCGTTTCTTGTAACTCAAAAGGAGAGAAAAAAGAAGAAAGTCTAAAAAAAGAAAAAAAGGTTGTAGTACCAGAGCTTAAACTTTCTATTGATAGTACTGCTATTTCTAGTTTTTATGAAACTTATCCAAAACTGAAAAATTTTCAAGGGGAGGTAAATTCTTTGTATCTAAAAAAGAATTCTACGCAGTTATGGCTGGACAATAAAGGTGTAGTTGAATTTGGAAATACTTTGTATAATAAATATAAAGGTTTGGAGAATGAAGGACTGAAAGCTAATTTTCCGTATAAAGAAATCAACGCTGTTTTTGAAAATAATACCGATAATAAACTTTCAAAAGTCAATACCGACTTGATGATTACCAACTTGTATTTTTACTATGCCGAAAAAGTATATAGAGGATTTGATGAAAAAACTTCAAGATCGTTAGAATGGCTGCTGCCGAGAAAAAAACTCAACTATCAAGTCTTTTCGGATTCTATTTTTCAAAAATCAACTATAAACGACGACAAGAAAAGTAAAATGTTCAGCCAGTATTACAAACTTCGTGATGTCCTTAAACAATACAGGGAAATCGAAAAAAAGGGAGGCTGGAAAACTATTGAAATTGATGATACTTATAAGAACTTAAAATTAGGAGATTCATCAGCAGTTATTTCTCAAATTCGCGAAAGACTTTTTGTAACCCAGGATATTAAGGAAGATAATAAAAGTGCAGTTTGTGATTCAACGTTAATAAAAGCATTAAAAAACTACGAATTGCATCATGGTTTTACACCAAAAAATATAATTCTTAAAGAACATATTGAGGATTTGAATATTCCGGTTTCTGACAGAATTAAAACCATTATTGTTAATATGGAACGTTGCCGCTGGATTGATCCTGCACTTGAAAAAGGAAAACAGTATCTTGAAGTTAATATTCCTGAATTCAAATTGTATCTTATTCGCGACGGAAAAATTGCTTTTACATCGCCGGTTGTGGTGGGAAGAGCAATGACAAAAACGGTGATTTTCAGCGGTACGATGAGTAATATTGTTTTTAGTCCGTATTGGAATGTTCCTCCAAGTATTATTAATAAAGAGATAAAACCCGGAATGGCCAAGAACAAGAATTATCTAAAACAGAAAAACCTGGAATGGAATAATGGTGCTGTTCGTCAGCTTCCGGGAATAAACAACTCATTAGGATTAGTAAAATTCTTGTTTCCAAATTCAAGTAATATTTATTTGCATGATACACCGTCAAAAAGTTTATTTGAGAGAGAAAGCAGAGCCTTTAGCCATGGCTGCGTTCGTGTAGCGAAACCACGTGAACTGGCAATCGAATTATTACAAGAAGATCCAAAATGGACTCCTGCACGAATAGATAAAGCCATGCATGCAGGTAAGGAAAGCTGGTATACTTTAAAAAACAAATTTCCGGTTTACATTGGCTATTTTACAGCCTGGGTAGATCGAGAAGGACAATTGAATGTCTACAAAGACATTTATCAAAGAGACGAAAGCCTGCTTAAATTATTGACTGAGGAATAAAAGTTTTGCAGCGGATTCACGAATTATACTTTCTGTAATCAAAAATTCGTGAATCCGCGCAAAAAAACTATTCAGACAAAACATCGATACATTTATAAAAACGCTTTGTATAATGTTCTGTATCTAAAGCGGTGATGGTAACTTTTTGGGCTTTTCCGGATGAGGCATGAATAAACTTCGAATGCATTCCGTTGGCTTCACAGATTATTCCCAAGTGGCCTACAACGGTTCTGTCTTTGTATCCGTAAAAAACTAAAATATCTCCCACTTTAAAATCTTCTGGCTTTAGAGCTTTGCCTAGATTTTTGTAACTGCCGGAACTTCTGGGTAAAGTCATTCCAAAATTTTTAAAAACATAACTTACAAAACCAGAACAGTCAAATCCTTTTTTCGGATCACTGCCGGCGTATTTATATGGCGTATCTAAATACTTTTTGGCATATTCTATTATAGAGTCTCTATTAACTTCGGTTCGAATTTTTGAATTATAAATTGGCTTTTCGTTCTTTTTAAAAGTAAAAGAACAAAATAAAGTAATAAATAAAAGGGCTTGTAAAAGATATGGTCTCATTTTTTGTAAGTAAGAAAATGTTTAATTGCTAAAGATAGACTCTAAATTTTGTAAATCAAAAGAATAACTGGCCGTTAATTGTAAGAATTGCAAGTTTTAACTATTAAATGATGTGTTTATGTGGTGTTTTTTTATTGCTTTTTGACGTTTTAGTATCTTTTTTGAAACAGTATTTCAAATATATTTGTGAATTGCATTTATATTTTAACAAATAAATTATGTTTCTCAAAAATTATCCGTTTTTAATTTTGTTTTTGCTGATTTCGGCCATTTCGACATCACAAAGCCAAAATCAAAATAAAACTTTTCTTTATGAAGGTAGAATCGAAAAGTTGCAAAACAATCAGGTTATTTTAATTGGAACGGCTTCTTCGGTTTCTTTTAATTTCATCGGAAATAATTGTTCAATTTCACTTCAAAGTGTAGATTCTTATGAACATCATAATTATGTTTCCCTGGTTTTGGATGGGAAATATCTAGGCAAAATTAAAATTGAAAAAGGTCCTGTGCAGTCTTTTCCAGTAAAAGCGGCTTCAAATAAAAAAGAGCACCGTCTCGAAATTTATAAAAATACAGAAGCACATACTGGCGGTATTTTATTTGCCGGAACAACTGCAAAACTGACTTCAATTTCATCAAAAAAGAAAAAGAAAATCGAATTTATTGGTGATTCTATAACCTGCGCGGCAGCAAGCGATTCTGTTGGTTGTGACAAAGGAGAATACATGGATCACCATAACGGATATTATGCTTATGGACCAACACTTTCAAGAGCCATTGATGTGGATTATTTGACTAGTTCTGTTTCCGGAATCGGGATGTATCGCAATTGGAATGATGAAAACAAAGAGGAAGCCATAATGCCGGATGTTTATCAGAATTTATATTTAACGAAAGACAATTCAAAACCTAAATATGATTTTGCTTTTCAGCCGGATATTATCAGCATCGCTTTAGGAACGAATGATTTTTCTGGTGGAGACGGAAAAAAAGAACGTCTGCCATTTAATACTGAAAAATATGTTTCGAATTACATCAATTTTATAAAAATGCTTTATGTACATAATCCGAATGCGCAGATTGTAATTACAAACAGCCCGATGGTTAACGGGGAAAAAGCAGTTGTTTTTGAAGATTGTCTGAATAAAGTTAAAAATGCTTTTGCGAATGATAAAGAACACAAAACAATTTTTATTTTCAAATTCAAACCTATGAAACCAAAAGGATGTTTAGGTCATCCTGACGTTACAGATCAAAAAGTGATGGCAGATCAATACGGACCTTTTTTAAAAAAGCTGTTAAATGAAAAATAATCAACTGTTTATTTTCTTGTTGATGATTTGCGGTTCTGCAATGGCAAATGTTACGCTTCCAAATATTTTTGGGGATAATATGGTTTTACAACGCAATTCTGAAGTTAAGATCTGGGGCTGGGCAAATCCGAAAGAAGAAATCAAATTAGTTTCTAGCTGGAACAATCAGGAATATAAAGCCGTAACGAATAATCAGGCAAAATGGGAACTTAAAATTAAAACTCCTGAAGCAGGTGGTCCTTTTACTATTTCTATAAAAGGTTACAATGAAGTAATTTTAAAAAACATTTTGATCGGCGAAGTCTGGCTCTGCTCCGGACAGTCAAATATGGAAATGTCTGCCAGTTGGGGAATCGACAATGGAGATGAAGAAGTAAAAAATGCCGCAAATCCAAATATTCGGTTTTTTACGGTTTCAAAATCTACAGCCTTAAATCCTCAAAATAATGTATTAGGAAGCTGGGTTGAATCGACTCCGGAAACCATGAAATATTTTAGCGCTGTTGGTTATTTTTTTGCCAAACGCCTGCGCGAAGATTTAAAAAATGTTCCAATTGGATTAATTTCTTCCAACTGGGGCGGTACTCCTGCCGAAATCTGGATGCCTGAAGAAGTCTTTCAAAACGATCCGGTAGTATTAGAAAATGCCAAAAAACTAAACGAACAGGAATATGGTCCGCACCAGCCCGGACGCGCTTATAATGCCATGATTTCTCCAATTACCGGATTTAAAATTGCCGGAACGCTTTGGTATCAGGGCGAATCGAATGTGGGGTCTTTGGTTTATGATAAAACGCTTTCGGCATTAATTACTTCGTGGAGGAAAGCCTGGAACGACGATTTTCCTTTTTATTTCGTGCAAATTGCGCCGTACAAAACGGGAACAAATAATTTTTCGAATGTTACAGTTAGAAATTCTCAAAGAAAAATTTTAAAAGAAATTCCAAAAACGGGAATGGTTTTGACTTCTGATATTTCGGATACAATTGACATTCATCCCAAGAATAAAAAATCAGTCGGAATTCGGTTAGCAAATTTGGCTCTTGCCGAAGTGTATAAAACAAATTCAAATTGGGTAAATGGACCGCTTTTTAAAGACATTAAAATTGAGAAAAATAAAGTGATAGTTTCTTTTGATTACGCTGACGGATTGTATTTTAAGGATAAAAAATCAAATCAGTTTGAAGTGGCTGGAGCTGATGGAGTTTTCTTTCCTGCTGAAGCATCGATAAAAAATAATCAAGTGATTTTGACAAGTAAAAAACTTGTAAATCCTGCAAAAGTGAGGTTTGCTTGGGGAAATACAATTCAGTCCGATTTGTTTAATAAAGCGAATTTGCCAGCTTCGTGTTTTACGAGTGAATTTTAGATTTTTTTGCTCACGGATTTTACTGATTGAACGGATTAACACTGATTTTTGTCTGCGTTTGTCAGGCTGAGCGAATTCGAAGCTTCATAAAGTGAATATTGAAATGACAAGATTGTCTCTTTTGAAAACGATTTGTGTGAGGGATTGAGGCGGTATCCTTTTGTGAAGAGAAACGGAACAAAAGATAAAGCCGAAAGCCCGACCCGCCTTTTTCGGCGGGACACGCCCAAAGTAATCTTAGAATCTCAGCATTTCAGTCCCGAAGGCTCGGGATAGCATCTAAAAAACTAACCATGAAAAATAAAAAAATAATAATTATTGGGGTTTTGTCCCTGTTTACTGTTGGAAATATGAATGCACAGAAAAAGCCGTATTTGGATAAAAACAAAACTGTCGAGCAAAGAATTGATTTACTTTTGCCGTTAATGACTTTAGAAGAAAAAGTAGGGCAGATGAACCAATACAATGGTTTTTGGGATGTAACAGGACCGGCTCCAAAAGGCGGAACGGCCGAATTAAAATACGAACATTTAAGAAAAGGATTGGTTGGCTCGATGCTGACGGTTCGCGGCGTAAAAGAAGTTCGTGCCGTACAGAAAATTGCGGTTGAAGAAACACGGTTAGGAATTCCGCTTATTATTGGTTTTGATGTAATACATGGCTATAAAACGTTAAGTCCGATTCCGCTGGCAGAAGCCGCAAGCTGGGATTTGGAAGCGATTAAAAAATCGGCGGCGATCGCGGCAGACGAAGCTTCGGCATCTGGAATAAACTGGACTTTTGGACCAAACGTGGACGTAGCAAACGATGCGCGCTGGGGACGTGTGATGGAAGGTGCGGGAGAAGACCCCTATTTGGGCAGCAAAATTGGTTACGCGAGAGTAAAAGGTTTTCAGGGAGAAACGATTGCCGATCTTCAGAAAGTAAATACTATTGCGGCTTGTGCGAAACATTTTGCAGCTTACGGTTATGTTGAGGCTGGATTAGAATATAATATCGTGGATATTAGTAATTCTAAGTTGTACAATTCGGTTCTGCCGCCTTTTGAAGCGACTGTAGAAGCGGGAGTTCGTACGTTTATGAATTCTTTTAATACTTTAAACGGCGTTCCGGCAACGGGAAATGCTTTTTTGCAAAGAGATATTTTGAAAGGAAAATGGAAGTTTGACGGATTTGTGATTTCGGATTACGCTTCGATTCGCGAAATGATCGCGCACGGATACGCCAAAGACGAAGCTGATGCCACTGCAAAAGCTGTAATCGCCGGTTCGGATATGGATATGGAATCGTATTTGTATGTGGCAAAATTGGTTGACTTGGTAAAATCGGGAAAGGTAAAAGAAGCTTTGGTTGATGATGCTGTTCGCAGAATTCTTCGCGTAAAATTTGAATTGGGATTATTTGATGATCCGTACAGATATTGCGATGAAAAACGCGAGAAAGCGGTTGTGGGAAGTAAAGCCAATAATGATGGCGTGCTAGATATGGCGAAGAAATCTATCGTTTTGTTGAAGAACGAAAAGAATTTATTACCGCTGAAAAAATCGGGGCAGAAAATTGCTTTGATCGGAGCTTTAGCAAATGACAAAAATAGTCCGTTGGGAAGCTGGAGAATTGCCGCTGATGATAATACTGCAGTTTCGGTTTTAGAAGGAATGCAGCAATACAAAGACAATCAATTGGTTTTTGAAAAAGGCGTCGATTTATTGAAACAAAAAGCGACTTTCTTGACTGAAACGGTTTTTAACACCACAGATAAAAGCGGATTTGAAGCCGCAAAAACAGCCGCAAAAAATGCTGATGTTGTGGTAATGGTTTTAGGTGAATACGGTTTCCAAAGTGGTGAAGGAAGAAGCAGAACCGATTTGAATCTTCCGGGCTTGCAGCAGGAATTGTTAGAGGAAATTTATAAAGTAAATCCAAATGTGGTTTTGGTTTTAAATAATGGTCGTCCACTAAGTATTCCGTGGGCCGCAGAAAATGTTCCGGCAATTGTAGAAGCGTGGCATTTAGGAACTCAGGCTGGAAATGCAGTTGCGCAGGTTTTATACGGCGATTACAATCCGAGTGGGAAACTGCCAATGTCTTTCCCTAGAAATGTAGGTCAGGTGCCAATTTATTATAACAAATACAGCACAGGAAGACCAATTGACAGCGATAAAAATGTTTTCTGGTCGCATTATATGGATGTGGAGAAAACACCTCAATTTCCGTTTGGTTTTGGTTTGAGTTATACGACATTTGATTATAAAAATCTCAAATTGAATAAAACGTCTTTAGCAAAAGGTGAAAAAGTTTCTGTGTCAGTAGAAGTGACCAACACAGGAAATTATGACGGGAAAGAAGTAGTCCAATTGTATATTCATGATGAATTTGCCACTATCATTCGCCCAATAAAAGAATTGAAAGGCTTTGAATTAATTAATCTTAAAAAAGGAGAAACGAAAACAGTAAACTTTACTTTAACGGATAAAGAACTTGGTTTTTATGATAACGAAGGCAATTATTTAGTAGAACCGGGAACTTTTAAAATTATGGTTGGTGGAAGTTCTGATAAAGGTTTGCAGGGTGGTTTTGAGATTAAAGAATGAAAGTTTTATTCTCGCAAAGTCGCAGAGACGCAAAGTTTAATTTTAAAAATAAGATTGAATGGCGTCCAGCTTTAGCTGGATGGAAATATAGGCGCAACGAAAAAGGCTTTAGCCAAACTTAAATAGTTCGGTTAAAGCCTTTTCAATTCCTATTTATTCGTCTAGCTGAAGAAGCTAGTGGTAATGCAATAAAACTTTGCGTCTCTGCGACTTTGCGAGATTAAAAAAATACGACTTTTAAATTAATAGCTTTTGATATTTTTCTACCTTTAAAATCTATAAACTCCAATCCTTAAATTAAAATAATGAAATACAACAGATGCGGAAAAAGCGGGTTGCTGTTACCTGAAATTTCCTTAGGATTATGGCATAACTTTGGTTCTGTAGATAATTTTGATAATGCCGAAAGTATTGCCGTAGAAGCTTTTGATAAAGGAATTACCCATTTTGATCTGGCTAATAATTACGGGCCGGTTCCAGGGTCTGCTGAGGAAAATTTTGGTAAAATATTATGGCATAATTTTCAGGGCAACCTTCGTGATGAAATCGTAATTTCTACAAAAGCCGGCTATACCATGTGGAACGGACCTTATGGCGATTGGGGTTCGAGGAAATATTTGTTGTCAAGTTTAGATCAGAGTTTGAAGCGAATGAGCATTGATTATGTCGATATTTTTTATTCGCATCGCCCAGATCCCGAAACGCCAATTGAAGAAACCATGATGGCTTTGGATCACGCTGTTAGAAGCGGAAAAGCGTTGTACGTTGGAATCAGTAATTATTCGGCGGAGCAGACCAGAGTTGCGGTTGATGTTTTAAAACAATTGGGAACGCCGTGTTTAATTCATCAGGCAAAATATTCGATGCTGGAACGCTGGGTTGAGAATGGTTTATTGGATGTTTTGGAAGAAAAAGGAGTGGGCTGTATTGCCTTTTCACCTTTGGCACAAGGACTTTTAACGGATAAATACCTAAACGGAATTCCTGAAAACTCCAGAGCGCATAACCCAAACGGACATTTGAAAGAAAATGAAGTCACGGAAGAACGCATTCAGAAATTAGTTCAATTGAATGAAATTGCAAAAAACAGGAATCAGTCTTTGGCACAATTAGCTTTGGCCTGGCTGCAAAAAGACAAACGAATTACGTCGGTTTTAATTGGAGCCAGTTCGGTAAAACAATTGTGTAATAACATTGATTGTCTTGAAAATACTGACTTTTCGCACGATGAATTGAATGCGATTGAGAAGATATTAGCGTAAAATGTTAGTTGTAAAATGTTAGTTGTAAAATGTTAAATAATAAAGAAGGAGAACAACGAATTGTTCTCTTTTTTATTTAATAATCATCGCTAGTCCTCCACCGCTTGCTAATCGATACGTCAATTTTGTTGTCGAATCAACGGTTACAATTTCTTTTTTGTAATCAGTTGCGGCTTTGTCTGCGTTTAAACCATCATAGAAAATCTCGGCTTGGAATTTTTTACCTTTTTCCAGGAAAGAAAAATCAATTGTAATTTCTCTGGAATCCCAATTTGTAATGGCACCCAAATACCAAATATTGTCTTTTTTTCGGGCAATGCAAACGAATTTTCCGACTTCACCATTTAGGGAAACTGTTTCATCAAAAATCGTCGGGACTTTGGCAATAAAATCAGTGCTTTCCTGCTCCTTCATAAAGGCGGTTGGACTGTCGGCCATCATTTGTAAAGGCGCTTCAAAAATCGTGTACAATGCCAATTGATGACATCTTGTTCCCTGACTCATTGGGTTGGAATGACTTGGCTTGAATTCGCTTTTTGAGGCATTTCGCATGGCGCCGGGCGTATAATCCATCGGGCCGGCCATCATTCGGATAAATGGAATGGTGCAATCGTATAAAGGAACATCGTCATTTGGTGTCCATTTATTATTTTCTAAACCTTTTACACCTTCAAAATTTAGAATATTTGGATACGTTCGCTGAATTCCGGTTGGTTTGTACATTCCATGGAAATCGATAATCAATTTATTATTGGCCGCCTTTTGCGCAATATCATAAACTGAATTCACCATTTTGGCGTCGTCACGGTCTATAAAATCAACTTTAAAACCTTTTACTCCTAATTTTGAATAATTAGCAAAAACGGCTTCTGTTTTATCATGTATTGCCATCCACGAAGCCCACAAAATAATTCCGACGTTTCGTTCTTTTGCGTAGGCGATCAAAGCTTCCAAATCTACATTCGGATTGTGTTTCATAATATTGGTTTCAATGCTCCAGCCTTCATCCAAAACCACATATTCGACTTTATTTTTAGAGGCAAAATCAATATAATATTTATAAGTCTGTGTGTTAATTCCGGCCTTAAAGTCAACATTATAAATATTCCAGTCGTTCCACCAGTCCCAGGCGACTTTACCGGGTTTGATCCAGGAAATATCTTTAATTCTTGAAGGTTCGGCCAATTTTTGAACCATATCGTTATTCGCTAAAGCGGCATCATTTTCAGAAATTACAATTGCTCTCCACGGAAAAGTTCTTGCACCTTTTGTTTTAACCAAATAATCGGCACGTTCAGTAATTAATTTGTTGAGGTAATTAAATCCGCCGTTGGTTTCCTGAACTGGATATTTAGAAAAGCGAGATTCAAAACCGGAATTGTTTTTATTATTCGTTACAAACAATCCCGGATAATCTTCGAGATTGGCTTCCAGAAAAACTGCTTTTTTATGGTTTTTATATTCAATTAAAAAAGGTAAAAATGCTAAAGTATCTTTTTTGAATTCGCTTATTTTCTTGTTTTCATAATGCGATTCAAACGATGAAATAAATGGATCTTTTGGGTTTCTTAAATCGCGGACATAAGGCATTAAAGTATTGTAATCCTGATCGAAGTTTAAAACCACTTCTTCGGATTTTATGACAATATCTTTTTTCTTTTTTGTAATAAATCGGTAGGCAGCGCCGTCATCAAAAACACGATACTCAATGCTGAAATCATTTTTGAAGTTTAAAGTTAATTGATTGTAATTATTTTGAACTGATTTCTTTTTGTATAAAGGCGTTTCAAAAGTACTATTTACAGCTTCCTTTTTAGAATTTAAAACAACAGCATTTTTTCCTAAAACAACATTTCCTTCCAAAGTCAATGACATTTCTGACGGAGCCAAAATTACATCCTTTTCATGCAAGATTGTCCAGCTGATTTTATCACCAATATTAATTTTAACTTCAATTTTTCCGTTGGGAGAAAGGATGTTAAAATTCTGATTCTTTTGTGAAAATGAAAAGTTTATCAATAGAAAACAAAAAAGAATAAATGCATTTTTCATGTGAATATTTTTAAACTATATAAGTGATATAAGTTCATTTAGTTAATGCGTAAAAGCCAACTGATTAATGAACTTATATCACTTAAATTGTGAAAATTAGTTTATTTTTTATTTAATCTGAGTTGAATTTCTTAACGATTTCAAGAGTAGATTTATCGCCGTTGAAAACAGAATTTAAACCTTGAGGTTCCTGTGGCGGATCTGTTGTGAGCGGTTCACCCGGATTCCATTTTCCGGTTTCATTAACGGCTTTTCCTTCACCGCCATATCCCCAGAAATTCGCCGCCTGCAACGGACCGCCATTTTTATGACTTTCGAGAACTCGTCCAAAAATATAACTGTAAAATTTATCTCTGGCGATCGAAGATGCTCCAGCATTTAAGTTTTCATTTTCTCTCGGAAGACCAAATTCTTCAATAATTATAGGTCTTTTTAAATTGTTTGCCACTTTAATATGATCGTCAATATATTTTCCGGCATTTTCGATCGTTTTTGGCATTGTAGCTTCGGCATTATCCGCTTTAAACCAATTCCAGTTTTTTGGCCAGATGTGCATCGTCAAGTAATCAATATTAGGGTTTTTATGTGTTCTTTCGAAAATTTCCATGCTGTCGTTAGAACTGTTTTTTCCTTCAGAACCGGTAGAAACTAAATGGTTTTTATCTAAACTATCAATTAAATCCACAATATTGTTGAGCCATTTTGTGAATTTAACTTCGTTTTCAACTGTAAACAGTCTCGGTTCATTTCCAACCTGCCAAGCCATAATGGTATTGTCTTCAGTATATTTCTTTTTGGAATATGAATTTGTCCTGCCAATAATAAATTTTACATGATTTTCGAGTGCTTTCATACATGGTTCGCAGCTGTGAAACTGCTCTGTATATGACATAAATTGCGGCCAGGTATTTGGCGGAATATTTGGAACCGGAATTGCACCTTTTCCATTCCACTCCAAATATTGTGACATACCGCCCGACCATTCCCAGTTATTCGTTAAGTATAAAACGGCATACATTTTACGTTTGCTCATTTCATTGATCAAAAAATCTAAGCCATCCAAAAGATCGTCATCGTATTTTCCTTGTTCATATTGTAAAGCCGGGCGAACAGTAAAATCGTATTTTCCACCCTCGGCACCTACTAAAATACGCAGATTATCGATTCCGTTTTTCTGCATGAAATCCAGTTCGCGAAGCAGTCTTTTTCTGTCTCCTGCTTTTTTCGAAGCCAATAAACTTCCGTACCAGTAATTGGTTCCAATGTAGGCATACGGTTTATCTCCTTTATAAAACTGGTTTCCTTTTACTGTAATTCGCTCCTGCGCCTGACAAGCAATTACAGATAATGTTAAAGCAAGTCCAAAGGTTTTAAGAAGTTTATTTTTCATGTTGTTTTTTTAGAAGTTATTGAATGGTACATTGATTTTACTGACTGAAACAGATTTTTATTTGGGATTTTCTAAAAACCATCTATAGTATAAACGATTTAAATAATGAAAAATCAGTTCTGTCTGCTTAAACTCGCAGTCTTATTTTGGCATTTCATACATCTTTGGCAGAGAATTTAATAGTGCCGATTTTGTTTTAGTACTATAGGTTTTAAAATCTGCTGCGTTTGATACAGAGCCGTTTGGAACATAGTAGCCATCTGCATTATTGTTCCAAAACATGACATAGCTTATCTGGATATCATTTGCTGTTAAGGCATCATATAAATAAGTTGAAAACCAGTTTGCAATTGGAGAATTTGAATTTGTAACACGAAAACCAGTTTCGGTTAAAGCGGCTATTTTTACTTTTCCTTTAGCTAAATCTGAAATTACTTTTAACTTAGCATTGGCTCTGCCTGAACCTGTTGTGCCTTGATTGTCAAAATCTCCATAGTTGTCCATTCCAAGAATGTCAACATATTTATCGCCAGGATAACGGCTTAAATAATTGCTTTCGGTTGTATATGAATTGTCGGGAGAAAAAGCATATAGAATGTTGTGTACTCCTTTTGTGTTTTTTAAGTAATCAACGGTAAATTGGTATGCCTGTTTATATTCTTCGGGAGTGCAGAAATTAGCGCCCCACCAAAACCAGCTTCCGTCAAATTCGTGAAAAGGCCTGAAGATTATTGGAATCAATTCGCCGTTTGAACCTTTTAAATTTAAAATTACACTGGCTGCTTTATCGAGTTTTTTCTTGTACCATTCGTGGTTGACGCCTCCAGGTAAAATACTTTTGAAAGCAGCTGCTTTTTGTTCCGTTGTCATATCGGCGGCATAAAAAGATTCTTCTTTATTGGGCTCTCTTAAATGCCAGCAAAAGGTGTTGATTATTCCTTTTGCGTAAGCGGCTTTTACATCGCTTATAATTTTTTGTTCCTGCAGATAAAACCAGTTATCGGCCTGACCGTTATTACTCTTATCTGTAATAAACATAAAATCTGAACCTAAAACAGCAGGGTCATACTCTGTGTTTTTCTTGATATCAGAATCTCCGGCAGCATCTTGATAAAAACTGTTAAAAGCATCTTGCTGGCCAATTGCAACTTTGGTTTTGGCCAGTTTTTTTAGATTATAAAATAAAGCTACGGTTTCTTTAGAAGCATTTGCATCGACCATAAAAGCACCCACATTTTGCGGCGTTAATGGATCTACCTGTGTTGGCGGTTCGATTACAATCAGCGGATCTGATTGGTCATCAGAAGAGCAGCTGATAATTGCCAGAATAGTGAGGCTTAAAAATGCTGTTTTCAGAAACGTGGTTTTCATTTTTTTTAGGTTTTAATTCGGTTAATAAGCTCCAGACAAGCGCGACTGTTGTGATAAGGGCATTTCCAGAATCCGGCTTTGTCTTTTTCGATTAAAGAATAATCGCGGTAAATTCCCCAAAACCATTCACCGTTTTTAAGATCAAGAATGTGTTTTTGTATAAACTCCCAGTTCTTAAATACTATTTCTAAATAATCTTCATTTCCTGTTAATTGGTAGGCATTATAAAAACCAATTAAAGCTTCGGCCTGAACCCACCAATGTTTTTCGGCAATTAATTTATTTTCTTTAGGCTCAAATTCGTACCATAATCCGCCATCAGTATCTAATCCTTCTTTGGTTACTTCGGCAATTTGAACAGCATGTTTTTTATAATTAGAAATCAGATTTTTATTTTCAAAAACTTCAGCGGAATGCAGCAAAAGCCAGGCTGCTTCGATATCATGTCCGTATGAAACAACGTCCGGTTTTTCTACCCAGTTTTCATCAAAAAATAAACGAAGATGACCGGTTTCAGTATTAATGAAATGCTTTTCTATTGTTTCTAACAATTCAATTCCGTCTTTTTGGAGCGTTTCATCTTTCCACACTTTAAACAAATTCGCATAAGCTTCTATAATATGCAAATGAGTGTTCATGGTCTTTTTTTCGTTGGCATCCTTATCACTCAAACGCAGATCTTCAATGGGCTGCCAATCACGCGTAAAAGCCTCTAGATATCCTTTGTTTATGGGGTCATAACTGTACTTTTGTATGCTTTTGTATAAATTAATGGCTATTTCTAAAGCTTTTAGGTCTTTAGAAATAGCATAATATTCAGATAAACCGTAAATAGCAAAAGCTAGGGCATAAATCTGGTTTTTGGTGTCTTTTGGAGTTTTATCAGCATTAAGACTCCAAAAAAGCCCGTTAAATTCCGGATCATAAAAATATTCAGAAAGATATTTAAAAGCTCTTTCAGCAATTTCTTTGTGACTTTCTTTTTTTGTAACCTGATAAGCAGATGAAAATGTCCAAAGGATTCTGGAGTTTAAAACAGAACCTTTTTCGGCATCGGCAATACTCTGATCGTTGAAATCAATCTGCCCGATAAAACCTCCCTTTTTATTATCAAGCGTATGTTTTGACCAATAATTTAAAATCGAGTCAAGTTGTGCAATTAATTCAGATTTAAGCTGTTTTTGATTTGCTGACACGGTATATTAAATTGCGTTATTTTTTTCAATCTGATTGATTATTGTTTTTACAGAACCTGCAGATATAAAAGTATCTGCCGGAGCATTGGTAACATAATCTACTAATTTGTCTACAGATGAGACAGCAACGTGCATTCTGGTATCTGATGACGCATAATATACATATACAGTTCCGTCAGCGTCTTCAATCCATCCGTTAGAAAATAAAACATTCGATACGTCGCCCACTCTTTCAATTCCTTCTGGTCCCATAAAATGTCCTGCCGGAACGTGTGTTACTTTTGCAATGTCATTTAAATCGGTCATGAACATGTATAAGGTATAGCGCAATCCTGCCGCGGTATTTCGAACGCCATGTGCTAAATGCAGCCAGCCTTTTTGAGTTTTAATAGGAGCAGGGCCAAGTCCGTTTTTCAATTCATAAATGGTATGATATTGCTTCCCGAAGATAATTTTTTCGTCTTTTACGACTGGATTTGTCATATCGTCAACATATCCTAAACCAATTCCTCCTCCTGAACCAACATCAATAAAACCGTCTTGCGGACGTGTATAAAGCGCATATTTTCCGTTTACGAATTCCGGATGCAGAACGACATTTCGCTGTTGTCCGGTATTCGAAATTAAATCTGGAAGTCTTTCCCAGTTTACTAAATCTTTAGAACGTACGATTCCGGCATTGGCTACAGCTGAACTTGTATCTCCTTTTGGTGCCTTTGGGTCTTTTCTTTCGGTACAAAAAATACCATAAACCCAGCCGTCTTCATGATTTACCAAACGCATATCGTAAACGTTAGTATCTGGTTCTTCGGTTTGCGGAATTACGCAGGGCTTTTCCCAAAACTTAAAATTATCTACACCATTTGGACTTTCGGCGATAGCAAAAAATGATTTTCTGTCAATGCCTTCTACACGAACGGCCAAAAGATATTTTCCATTCCACTTCATTGCTCCGGCATTAAAAGCCGCATTCATCCCAATTCGTTCCTGCAAAAAGGGATTTGTTTTTTCGTTTAGGTCAAAACGCCAGTTCAAAGGAACATGAGATGCTGTAACTACAGGATTTTGGTAACGTTGATAAATTCCGTTTCCGGCATTTTCTTCCGGAGCATTTTTTTGCTCGATTAGCTTTTTATGTTCTTTTTCTAATGCTGCTTTTCTGTTTTGAAAAGTAGTCGAAGAGGATATTGTTGTCATATTTTTTGATTTCGGTATCTGATTTATTTTTAATTTGTCTTGTCTCTTTTTTCGTTTAAATCTTGTTCTATGGTTTGCAGTTTTTCTTCAGATAAAGGATAGAATAAAATAAAAGCGACTGATATTGTGGCTGCAATTGCAGGAAGTATGCTTAACATTAACTGAATTCCGTTTTGGGTTACGGCTGTCTGCTCAACATTGGCCTGAAAGCCATAATAACCTAGAAGCCATCCGGTTCCGGCTCCGCCAATTGTCCAGCCAAATTTTTGCGACATTGACGAGGCTGAGAAAACTAATCCTGTGGCTCTGCGTCCTTGTTTCCACTCAGAATAATCGGCGCTGTCAGCATACATAGACCAGATTAATGGAAAAATACAGCCCGCACAAATGCTGATTAAAACCTGAAAACTCATGATTAGGAATATTTCATCTTTTCCGAAGAAATAGAAAATCAAGCTTAGAATTGCAGCTATCGCCATTGCGCCAAAGAAAGTCTTCTTTTTGCCTATTTTATTAGCGATTGGTGTGGCAATAATTACTCCGATGATGTTTGCTGCCTGACCCAAAACCAAGTAAATTGAAGTTGGAGTCATGTGAAAATCGGTTCCAAAAAGCGAAAAATCAAAATTGATAGTACTGCTTACATAATATTTAAAATAATAAACAGCAGCACCGTCTCTGATGGAATTGAAAACCAAAGTTCCAATTCCGGCTCCTAATAGAATCCACCAGGGTCTGTTTTTTAAAAGGTCTTTTAAATCTTCTTTTAAGTTAGATTGTTCGTTTTCGATAGGTTTTACTCTTTCTTTTGTAAAGAAAAAACAAGCCCAGAAAAAAGCAGTTGTAATAACACCAAAAACAGAAATTGTTGCCAGCCAGCCTGTTTTAGAATTCAGGCTTCCGCCGAAATAATTTACAAGAGGCTCAATCAGCCAAAGTGCTAAGAGACTGCCTCCAAATGCAAAAACCATTCTGTAAGAGGATAAAGTATTTCTGTCTTTTCTGTCAGACGACATTACGCCCAAAAGTGATGCGTAGGGAACGTTGATTAACGAATAGATCATCATCATTAACGAATAGGTGATATAGGCATAAATTATTTTTCCTTTTTCATCAAAATCAGGTGTATAAAAGGTTAAAACTCCAATCACGGCAAAAGGCACGGCAACCCACAATAAGTAAGGTCTGAATTTTCCCCATTTTGTTTTGGTTCTGTCTGCAATGATTCCAACAATTGGGTCAAAACAGGAATCCCAGATTCTGGTAATCAAAAACATGGTTCCTACTACGGCAGGCGCTAATCCGAAAACATCGGTGTAGAAAAACAAAAGATACATACTAAAGATTTTCCAGAACATAGAAGAAGCGGCATCTCCAAGTCCGTAACCAATTTTTTCTTTTAAACTAATTTTGTCGTGCATTGAGTGGTTATTTTAAGGTTTTGATTTTTGAGTTTGGCAATTATTATTGAGTTTTTTTAATGTCTTTTTCAAATAGCGTTTTGTCCAGATTGTAATAATCAATAAAATCTTTTTCGCTTACCTGGCCTTTAAAAGGTGCGTAATAATGCATTTTTTTCTCGTTTTCCTGCCAGCCGTGGTTTCTCCATAATAAAACATACGAAATTTTATAATCGCCTATTGCTTTTGAGAAAGTTCCTGTCCACCATTTAGGATCCGGAACCGCTTCGTAACCGGCTTCGGCAATGGCAGTTAATTTGTGTTTTTCCTGACCAATTTCATTGATGATTTTTAACTGGTTTTGAACTTCTGCTATAAATTTTTGTCCGTCTTTATCATCATTATTTTGATAAGAATCAAAGCTTATAATATCGGCAAAATCATCGCCCGGATAATTTGTCAGAAAGTCTTCTTTTGTACTAAAACTGCTGGTATTGTATACATAAATAAGATTGTGAACACCTTTTTTTTGAAGGTAATCAAATGTGAATTTCCAGGCTGTTTTAAACTCTTCGGGAGTACAATTTCCTTTTCCCCACCAAAACCAGCCTCCGGTTAATTCGTGATAAGGTCTAAAGAGAATTGGAATGTTTTTTCCTTTTTTGTCTTTTAGTGAAAGAAAGAAACTCGCCGCTTTATTCAGCCAGGAAGTAAATTTTTGATGATTTTCGCCTCCGGGTAAAATGGTTTTAAGAGAGTTTGGCGTATTGTACCAGGCATTTTTTCCGGTTGCGGGATTGTCAAAATGCCAGCTGATAGTCGAAATACCGCCTCTTTCGTTGGCTTCTATAATATATTGTTTCATTTTTTGAAAAGGAACATCGTCTATATTATTGGTATCATCTTTTTCCAGTCCCGCAATGTCCCAGCCGTAAACAGCAGGATAATCGCCTACAACATCTTTAATGTCGCTTCGGTTGTTTTCGTATTTCCAGTTTACACCATACGCTAAGTCATCCTGATGGCCAAAAAGGTATCCTTTTTCTGTAAGCTGGCTTAGTTTTTTATATAACAAAACAGTTTCAGGTGATGCTTTTTTATCTGCCAATGACAAATTCGTATTACTATTATTTTGCTGTGCAGAGCAGGAAGTTCCTAATAATGCTGTTAATAAAAGTTTGTAAAAGTGTTTTTTCATTTTGAAAATATTGTTTTTCAGCTCATTTCAGGTTTTCTGTTGAGAATTTCTGAATCGTTCTTCAATGCTGTTTTGTCGATTTTTAATTCGGTATTGTTTTCCTGATAAAATTATTAAAACTATAAAAAGGATGAGTATTAAAAATGATTAATGTTTATTATTAATACTGTTTTTGTAAAGTTGATAATTTTATTTTTCAAAGATAAATGGATGTTTAGAGCTGAATTAATATTATTTTATCAATTATATATCATATTATTGCAAAAAAAAAATACTTGATATCAGCTAAAAACAGTTTTAAGAAATGAGTACTGCTA
The DNA here is from genome assembly GCF_001879205.1 of Flavobacterium johnsoniae. GTDB lineage: Bacteria > Bacteroidota > Bacteroidia > Flavobacteriales > Flavobacteriaceae > Flavobacterium > Flavobacterium johnsoniae_A. Next base: position 182,663 of record NZ_MLFK01000001.1, on the reverse strand, counting down.
AAAATTTTTATAGAGAGATAGCTCCGCTTTCAGCCGGAGATAGTTTTTTGGTCTTTGACAGGGTTAAGGATAGTTTTGATTTTCCGGTTCACTATCATCCTGAATTTGAGATCAATTTTATTTTGAACGGAAAAGGTGTAAGGCGTGTGGTAGGTGATAATATAGAAGAGATCGACAATGTTGAATTGGTTTTAATAGGGCCAAATTTATATCATGGCTGGGAACTGAATAAGTGTACGAACAAGAAAATTCACGAAATTACCATTCAGTTCCATAATGATTTGTTTCATGAATCTCTGCTCGCAAGACGTATTATGAATCCAATTCGGGATATGTTTAATCGTTCAATTCACGGGATTTTATTTTCTAAAAAAGTTGCTGAAGAATTGACTCCAAGGCTTGTAAGGCTTTCTAAATTGGATGGTATGGACTATTTTCTGGAAATTACTTCCTTATTATATGATCTTGCCAATTCCAGAAATCAGCGGTTGCTTTCTACTTATACAGTAGATTATGATAAGTTTGATGATTATGACAAAATGAAACTGGTTTATGAATATGTACAAAAACATTTTGCTGATAAAATTACTTTAGAAGATGTGGCGAATGTGGCCAGTATGTCTATTATTTCTTTTAACCGTTTTATAAAAAAACGTACCGGAAAGACTTTTGTGAATTATATAAATGATATTAGAATTGGATATGCGGCGCGCTGGCTGGTTGAAAAAGATATGAGCGTTTCTGAAGTAGCTTTTAAATCGGGTTTTAATAATATTGCAAACTTCAATCGTAGTTTTAAGTCTATTAAAAATTGTACACCAAGTCAATATCGTGAAGATTTTTCTGGTCTAAAACGTATTTTATAGTGATACTTTTTTTTCACTAATAAATATTATTTTTAACGAAAACGTTTGATTTTGGCTTTTTCGTTAACTTTTATTTATAATATAGGCTGATTAAGGGCTAGGTCATTGCGAATAATGTAATTTTTGATAGGTTTTATTTTGATATATGTTTTTTTAAACTGATATAGTAAAAATATTATCATTAAATGATGGAATACTATCGATTTGATAATTCCTTCTGTTATAGATTTGTTAAATAATTTAGACGATATATCGAGCTCTTTCTATATCTAAATTATAGATGAACAAATTTAAACTAACCAATCACTTATTATGAAAAAACTAATGACTAACTTTATTCATTGGAATGCTAACCACAGAGTAGTTCCTTTGATTTTATTCTTGTTTCTGACGAGTAATTTTATTACTGCTCAGGTAAAAATATCAGGAGTAGTATCTGATGATAAAGGAATGACAATTCCGGGAGCCAATATTTCTGTTGTTGGATCAAAAAATACAGCTTCTACAGACTTTGATGGTAAATATGCTATCGATGCTCCTTCAAATGGAACCTTATTAGTAACCTTTATTGGTTTTGATTCTCAAAGAATTGCTATTAACGGCAGAACAAAAATTGATATTTCTTTAAAATCAACTTCAGAAGATCTAAAAGAGGTCGTTGTAATTGGATACGGAACTCAGAAAAAGAAAGACGTAAACGGTGCGATATCTTCAGTAAGATCAAAAGATATCGAGAATCTAAAACAAGTTTCTATCGATCAGATGCTTCAGGGTAAAGCGGCCGGAGTTTCAGTGACCAATAACTCTGGTCAGCCGGGTGGTGCATCTTCTGTACGTGTGCGTGGAACAACTTCTATTACAGGAACAAATGAGCCTTTATATGTAATAGATGGTGTGCCAATTTCCGGAGATGCTACTGGAAAATCTACAAGCGGGCAGACTTTAGCAGGTAAAGACGGGTTTTCTTCTTCGGGAGGAAGCGGAAACAATGCCATGAGTCCTTTGTCTATGATTAATCCTAGCGATATTGAGTCTATGGATATTTTGAAAGATGCTTCGGCAACTGCAATCTATGGATCCAGAGGAGCAAACGGGGTTATTATTATTACCACAAAATCTGGTAAAAAAGGCGGTGGAAAAATCGCTTACGAGAACTATACTTCTTTCGCTTCGATCACCAATAAATTAGATGTTTTAACGCTGTCTGAATATGCGGCTTTAAAAACAAATCTGGCTAAGGCATGGGGATTTCAGACGCGTCAGGAATTTTCTCATCCGGAATTGTTAGGTGCTGGTACAAACTGGCAGGATGAGGTCTACAGAACGGCAATTTCGAACAGCCATCAGCTTTCATTTTCTGGAGCTAAAGACGGGACGAGTTATTATTTATCCGGAAGTTATTTGGACAATGAAGGAACGATTATCAATTCGGGATTAAAAAGATATACAGTTAGGTTGAATTTAGACTCAAAAATTAAACCTTGGTTACGAATTGGTGGAAATTTAACAGGCGGTATAACAAATGAAAGAATTACAGTAAATCAAAGTTATTCAGGTTTAATTTCAAATACTTTATTGCAATCTCCTGATATTCCGGTTAGAAATACTGACGGTACATTTGCTGGTCCGCCATCTTCAGAACAAAGTGTTACCTATTATAATCCTGTTGCTGAGGCTTTAACCAGAGAAAATAAATTAGTTAGAAAAAACTTTTTAGGAAACGTGTATGCTGAAGCAGATATTTTTAAAGGATTGAAATACCGCATAGAGATTGCAGCAAATACAGAGTTTTCTGAAAATGATGATTTTAGACCATCTTATGCCTGGGGAAGTCAGGTGAATTTGTTGGCAGATTTAGATGTAAGAAGACAAAACTGGTATTCTACAAACATTAAAAACTTATTGACTTACGATAGAACTTTTGGTAAACACAAAATTACTCTTTTGGCAGGTCAGGAAGCAAACGATTCGCATTGGGAAGGTTTGGTAGCTTCTGCACAGGGGTTTAAAACAAATTCAATCCATACGATTAATTTGGCCGATGTTGATAATAATACTATCACACAATATAAAGGCAGTGCTTCGCTTTCGTCTCTTTTTGCCCGTATTATTTATGATTTTAACGATCGCTATAGTATAACGGCTTCTATCAGACAAGACGTTTCTTCAAAATTTGATCCAACTACAGACAATCAAAAAGGAGTTTTTAACGCAATTTCTGGTTCTTGGAAATTATCCAACGAATCTTTCATGGAAGGAACTCGTAAATATGTAGATAATATTAAGTTTAGAATTGGTTATGGTGAAACCGGAAATCAGCAAATTCCAAACAATAGTTATTCGGCTATGTTAGGAGCTCAAAATTCTGGTTTAGGAAGCGGCTTCTTACCATCAAATTATCCAAATCCGGATTTAGTTTGGGAATCTTTAAATCAAACCAATTTAGGTATCGATTTTACTTTACTTGATAGTAAACTTTCGGCAAGTTTTGACGTATATGATAAAAAATCTGAAGGTTTCTTGTTTCAGGTGCCATTGCCTCTTTATTTAACTGGAGGCGGCGGGCAGTACGGCGGAATTTCTGCTCCATACTCCAATTTAGGTACGATGAGCAATAAGGGATTTGATCTTACTTTGGGCTATGATATGAGATCTACCGGAAAATTCAATTGGGATGCTTCTTTGGTTGTTTCTCACTACAAAAATAATCTGGATGAAATTGCAAATGGAATTGTGTTAACGCAAGAGGTTAATACTAATGGATATCAGCCGGTAGTAGTTACTAATACTACAATTGGAAACCCTATTGGAATGTTTTACGGGTATAAAACAGATGGAATTTTTAAAGACCAAACAGCTTTAAACAATGCACCTCTTCAGTTTGGACAGCCTGTTGGAACCGGAGCAGGAGAAACTGCTTTGGGAGATGTTAAATATATAGATGTAAATGGAGATGGAAAAATTGATGCTGCTGATAAAACTTTTATAGGAAATCCGCATCCAAAATTTACTTACGGGTTTACAAATAATTTCAAATACAAAAATGTTGATCTTTCTATTTTTCTTCAGGGATCATACGGAAATGACGTAATGAATTTGACTCGAAGAGCAGGTACAACCAATGCTTCATTATATGATAATCAACTAGTAGAAGCAATGGATTATTATTCGCCAGCCAATACGGCAAGTAATAACCCAAGACCAATCGCTGATGCTTCAAACAACAATCTGCTTATTTCTGATCGCTATGTAGAAGATGGTTCTTACTTAAGAATTCAGAACATTACGCTGGGTTATTCTCTGCCTCAGGATGTTATTTCTAAATATAAGATATCGAGACTAAGATTGTATGGATCTGCTCAAAACTTATATACGTTTACTAATTATTCAGGTTATGATCCAGAGATTGGTTCATTTAATCAAAATGTGCTTTTATCAGGAATTGACAACGGAAGATATCCGGTAGCAAGAACATTTTTAGTTGGACTTAACTTAGAATTTTAAAAATTAAAACAAATGAAAAAGAAATCTTTTTTAAATAGATATAGTTTGCTTTTTATAGCAGTGACATTTTTGACCTTAGGATCATGTCAGGATGATTTTACCGACAGACCTTCTGAAGATGGAATAAGTTTAGATTCTTATTATAGTACAAACGATCAGGTGGCATCAGCAACAAATGGTATGTACAGCAGAACGTGGTTTCAAATGTATAATAAGTTTTGGTGGGCATTAGAAGTGGGTTCCGGAAATATGTATTCTGGTTCTCCCGATGTAAGCGGATTAAGAACTTTTTCTTTGAATGGAAGTGATCCGGAATTAGTAAACGGATGGTCTTCTTTATGGGCAAATGTACAGCAGTCTAATATGATTATCAATTTCCTGTCTGCCAGAGTTGGGCCGGCAGTTTCTCAGAATGTATTAGATAATACTATAGGAGAAGCTTACTTTATGAGAGCTACTGCTTATTTTGATTTAGTAAGACTTTGGGGGCCGGTGCCAATTATTGAAAATCCGCTTGATTATACAAGTAACCCTTATGTAAATACAAATCCGGTTGCAGATGTTTATAAATTAATCACAGCAGATTATTTAAGAGCAATTACTTTATTGGCAGGAAAAAACAGAGGAGCTAATTATGCCAATAATGGACATGTCTCTAAAGGTTCGGCAAGAGCAATGCTGGCAAAAGTATATTTGTATCAAAAAGATTATGCAAATGCTAAAGCAATGGCCGAAACTGTTATTGAGAGCGGAGAGTTTAAGCTTTTAGGCGGAGAGCAGCTTCCTGGAAAAAGTTTTGCTGATTTGTTTACTTATGCAAACAATAATAATGAGGAATCTATTTTTGCTATTCAGTGGAAAGGCGACGGTAATTATGGTTCAGCAAATAATTCTAATACGCAATTTGGATTTCAGGATGGAACTTTATCTACTTCAAATGCATCTTATGCAGGGGTTTTTGGTCCAAGTCAGGAAGTGTTGCTTTCATTATATGGATCAGGCGACTTAAGAAAACATGAAACTGTAATGGTTCCGGGAGCGGTTTACCCAACAATAAAAACAACACAAGGAATTGGCTTAACAGTTCCTACAGGTAAAGATTTGGCTCAGGCATCTGGAGGTGCAATTAAAAAGTATTGTATTGGTGTTGTAAACGGAAATGTTACCGGTCAAGCCGATGGGTGGGCGATGATGGATAATAATACTTATGTAATGCGTTATGCGGAATTATTGTTAATTCATGCAGAAGCTGTTTTGGCCGGAGGAGCGAGCACATCTGATGCGGGAGCTTTACGATCAATTAATGCAGTTAGAAAAAGAGCTGGTTTGGCAGATTTAACTTCGATTACTTTTGATGATATATTTTTAGAAAGAAGAAAAGAATTGTGCTTTGAAGGAGATTATTGGTTTGACTTAGGGCGTATCGACAAAAATAAAGCGATCGCAATTATGTCGGCACAAAATAGAGGAGACAGATACGGAGAGCGTCATTATACACCTATATATAGTGAAGATCACGCAACAAACGATTTCTATATGGATTATCCGGACAATGAGGTGGCAAAAAATCCTAAATTACTGCAGGCACCGGTTCCGTATACTTTTAAATAATTTCTAAAATTAGACTAACATGAAAAATATAAAAATAAAATACCTTTTGCCTCTTATTACAATGGCATTTATGGTGCTGGGCGTGTTTTCATCGTGTAATAATGATGATTCTTCGGGAAGTTCAGGTGCGCCGGTAATTACAAGTGTAGCAAAATCTGTGGAGGGAGATTTAGTCCCTGTTACAATTGGTGATCCTAAAAACTATTACATCATTCAGGGAAAAGGACTTTCTGGTGTAACGAAAATTTATTTTAATGATTTTGATACTTATTTTAATCCTACGCTGGTTACAGATAATGCCATTTTTGTATTAATTGATGAAAAAACGCCTTTTGCAAACGCAAGCAATAAATTAAAGGTAGTTACAAATCAAGGAACTGTTTTGTATGATTTTGTTGTAGCGCCGCCAACTCCAAAATTGGACAGCTACAATCCTATAAATGCAGCAGAAGGAGATATTGTAACGGTTTATGGGGATTATTTTTTAAATCCTGCTGTAAAAGTGGGTACGGTAGATGTTCCGGTTATTTCTTCAAGTTTAACGGAGCTTACATTTAAAATGCCTGCAAATGCTTCAAGTAAATATGTAACGGTTACTAATATTTCTGGCTCTGCTGTCTCTAAAGAAGCGATTGGTTCTGCATTATTTGATGATGTATGGTACAACAACTGGATGTTTGACGGCCCGGATGGTAAAGTTTCATTAGAAAGTTCGGGAGCTGCGCAGGGCAAAGTGATGATTAAATCAATTAATGATGGATGGGGTGGCAACCAATTTAGAAATAAAGACTGGGCAACTTTAGACGTAACAAATTATAGCGGCCTTAGATTATGGATAAAAGGAGATAAAGCTGGTAAAGTAGCTGTTATATTAAATGGAAAATGGTCAGATCCTGATGCTAAAGTAATTGAAGTGACTACAACATGGAAAGAATACAATTTGCCTTGGAGTTCCTGGCCTTTTGCAGTAACAGGTTTGCAAACTCTTGTAATAAAAGATTTTACAGGAGAAAAATCAAACTATTATTTAGATAATATTGGTTTTATTTTAAAATAGTTAGTTAAAAAGCGGTTATTACGTTTTGAGTTTTGTTTAAATATTCCCTAATCTACTCAATTAGGGAATATTTTTTTTAGTATAATTTTTGAATTTTTAATGATGAAAAATATTATTTCAGCACTTTTTCTATGTGCTTCAGCTTTGGGTTTTAGTCAGGGAAATACGCATACACAAACAGGAGATAAATTTGAAGGCCTAGCCATGACACCGCCAATGGGCTGGAATTCCTGGAATACCTTTGCAACAAATATTGATGAAAAACTGGTAAAAGAAACGGCCGATATTATGGTGTCTTCAGGATTGGCAGCAGTCGGTTATAATTATATAGTACTAGACGACGGGTGGATGACAAAAGAGCGGGATGCAAATGGCGACTTAGTTCCGGATCCGGTTAAATTTCCTAATGGTATGAAAGCGGTAGTGGATTATGTGCATAGTAAAGGTTTGAAATTTGGGTTGTATAATTGTGCCGGAACTCAAACATGTGCCGGATATCCGGGAACTCGAGGTTACGAATATCAGGACGCTCGTTTTTATGCCAAACTCGAAATTGATTTTCTAAAATATGATTGGTGTAATACAAAAGGAATTACAGCACCTGAAGCTTATACTACAATGAGCAATGCCTTAAAAACTGCCGGAAGGCCTATTGTTTTTAGTCTTTGCGAATGGGGCGATAACCAGCCTTGGGAATGGGGAAAATCAGTAGGAAATCTTTGGAGGATTTCGGGAGATATTTACCCGTGTTTTGACTGCGAGTTCAAACATCCTGAAAATTGGTCTTCTTGGGGATTTATGAAAATTGCCGAAATGAGAAAAGATATTCGTAAATATTCTGGCCCGGATCATTGGAATGACTTTGATATGATGGAAGTTGGAAACGAAATGAACGATACCGAAGATAAATCGCATTTTGCCATGTGGTGCATGTTGTCATCACCTTTATTTACAGGAAATGATTATAGAAAAATGTCGAAGGAAACATTAGCCATTTTAACTAACAAAGAACTGATCACCATAAATCAGGATAAATTAGGTATTCAGGGGTTTAAATATGCTGTAGAAGATGGAGTAGAGGTTTGGGTGAAACCATTGTCAGGTGGTAACTGGGCTGTTACATTTTTAAACAGGACAGATGCTGCTAAAAAGATTAATTTCGATTGGAAAAAGAATACAGTAAAAGATGCAGATTTTGGTTATGAAGCTGATTTTGCCAAATCGACATTTAAACTAAAAAACCTTTGGACTAATAAAGAGGCTGGAAATACAAAAAAGAATTTTACCGCAGAGCTGGCTTCTCATGATTGTATAACGTTAAAATTGTCTCTTTTAAATAAAGAATAAGATGAGGTTAAAAACAAATTTAATTACAATTACTTTTTTACTGATTTGTACTTTTTCAAATGCGCAGTTTGTAAAAAAGCATGGACAGCTAAGTGTTCTGGGAACTCAATTAGTAGATAAAAACAATGAACCAATAGTTTTGCGTGGCTTGAGTTTTGGATGGCACAGTATGTGGCCAAGGTTTTACAACGAAAAAGCAGTAAGCTGGCTGAAAAAAGATTTTAACTGTAATGTGGTTCGTGCCGCGATGGGAATCGAACTTGGAGAATACTCTTATAATAAAGATCCTCAATTTTCAAAAGAAAAAATTGAAGCTGTTGTAAATGGGGCTATTAAATCTGATATATATGTTATTATCGATTGGCATAGCCACAACGTGAATTTAAAAGAAGCAAAGGAATTCTTTGCTGAGATGTCTAAAAAGTATTCTAAATATCCCAATATAATATATGAAGTATTCAATGAACCGGATTATGAAACCTGGTGGGAAGTAAAAACTTATGCAGAGGAGATAATTAAAGTTATTAGAGAAAATGATCCAAACAATATTATCCTGGTTGGATCTCCGCATTGGGATCAAGATGTTAATCTTCCGGCAGAAGATCCAATTTCGGGATTTAATAATATAATGTATACCATGCATTTTTACGCAGCAACGCATGGAAAAGAACTAAGGGATAGAACAGATGAAGCTATAAAAAGAGGTCTGCCAATCTTTATATCCGAGTCTGCCGGAATGGAAGCTTCTGGAGACGGACCTTTAAATATAAAAGCGTGGCAGGAATACATTGACTGGATGGAGGCAAAAAAACTAAGCTGGATCACCTGGTCGGTTTCGGATAAAGAGGAAACATGTTCTATTTTGAAAAAAACAGCAAAATCAGAAGGGAAATGGAAAGACGAAGATTTAAAAGAATCCGGGATAAAGGCTCGGGAGTTTTTAAAAAGATACAATAAACAAGAATAAAATACTTCATTATAACTAAAAGCCTGCTCAAATTTGAGCAGGCTTTTTTTGTTTTTATTCATAATTATATGTTTAGCTTATCATGCCTTTTGATGTAAAACAACTGTTCTTTTTTTGTAGGAAATTAGCGAGGTGTTGCTGTTAGGCTGCTTGAGGTATTGGTTGGTGGTTTTTATTTTTGTGTTTTTATTATTTTTTAATATACCCCTTAATTTTTATAGGGTGTTGCTATTTTGTAATGTAAATTTTGTCTTTTAGTCTTGTTTTTTAATTGTAAAAATGGTTTATACCCTGATTTTTTTATCTGTTTTTGAAAATTTATGTTATTGAATTTTCAAAAACAAAACGCTATTAATGTCAAATAACGATTATTGGTTATTTAATTTTTGTAATCCATAATTCTTCAATCAAAACGTCAAAAAAGTAGATTTGGATTATTCTACTCATACAAAAGTTAATAAATTCGCTAATGAAAATGAAGAGGTTTTAGGGGGAGATTCAGGGTTTTAAAAATGACTTATACTATTAAACTAGATATATAAAAGATTAACTAACCAAAATCAATTAATAACTAAAAACCAATTAACACATGAAAAAAGTATTTTACATTTTAGCTGCCACGTTAACGAGTTCTTTTTCTTTTGCACAAGAAGATGAAACGCAAACTTCACCGGCAACTACCTGGGGAGGGTCTGCGGATGCTTACTATAAATATGATTTTTCTAAACAAATGAACGGATTAACGAGCTTTACCAACTCTCAGGATTCGTTTGAATTAGGAATGGCTTCGATAGAAGCAGGTCATACATTCGGAAAAGCATCTGTTTTTGTAGACTTGGGCTTCGGAAAAAGAGCAGGAGAATTTTCATATAATGAAACAACAGATAAAGATATAAATGCTAAATTTTTAATTAAACAATTATTTTTCACGTATCAGATCACAGACAAATTTAAAGTCGTTGCAGGTAGTTTTGGTACACACATTGGGTATGAAGTTTTAGATGCCGTAGATAATAAAAACTATAGTATGTCTTATGCTTTTTCTTATGGGCCATTCTTTAATACAGGGGTAAAAGCCCAATATACATCGGGTAAATTTACAGCGATGTTTGGTATAACGAATCCAACTGATTTTAAATCTGCTATGGATGCAGGTTCAACACAAAAAACGTATATCGGACAATTAGGATATATTGGTGAAACAGGAAGTGCTTATTTGAACTTTACATCTGGAAGTACAAATCCAATACCTGGCAGTACAATACCAGTATCAGACGAGAATAAAACTCAATTTGATTTAGTGGCTTCTAAAACAATAAGTGATAGTTTCGCACTTGGATTTAATGCAACTTATGCTAAAACTAAAAATGATTTCGACAGCACTTTAGATGGTGATTGGTTTTCATTAGTAGGATACGCTAATTATTCATTCAGCCCGTCTTTGCTTTTGGCATACAGAATGGAATATTTTGATGCAAAAGACGCTGCTCCAAGTTTAGGAACACTAACAGGATCAAATGTATTTGCAAATACAGTTTCATTAAATTACAAAGTAGGAAAGTTAACGATCATTCCTGAATTAAGATACGATGCTGCTTCTGAAGATATCTTTTTAGATAAAGATGCTGCCCCAACAGGAGGTTCATTCTTTGCCTTAATTGCTACAACATACTCTTTCTAGAGATAAAGATTGATATTTTTTTTTTTTTTTGGAGCTGTCGAAACATATTAATGTTTTGGCAGCTTTTTTATTGAGTGACAATTTTCAGATTTAAAGTTTCGGGCTGTTCAAAAGGATGGAGGTGAATGGAACGAGCTGTTGAGATACGCTAGAACGCATTTTTTTTAAAGAAGCTAACAGAGATTCTTTAATAAGATTTAGAATTGAAGAGAGGTATTTTTAATGCGCTTTTCTTGAAATTAATTTTCTAGTACTTTGATTATTAAATAAAAAAAGCGCATTTCAAAAGATTAGAAATGCGCTTTGTATTTTTTTTAAATCAGACTATTACTGAACTTGTTTTTTGTAAATAGAGTAAATAGTATCGATTGTTTTTCTGTCTAAAGTAGAAGTTGCATCAGTCTGAATGTAATGTAATTTGAAAGCCTGAATTGCTGCACTTAAATTTTTAGTATTATACCCAATAATTCGCAATGCCGGTTCAATTTTAAAATCAAAAGGAGCTTCTTCAAGAACTGCGTCCGGCCAAATTCCAAAACCTTTTTCTGCTAACGTTTTCCAAGGAAATAAGGCGCTTGGATCTTGTTTTCTTCCGGGTGCAATATCAGCATGTCCTAGAAAGTTTTGAGTTGGGATATTATAATCTTTTTTCAATTTCGTTAATAATGCTACCAAACTGCTGATTTGTGCTTCTGTAAAAGGTTTGAAGCCATTGTTGTCAAGCTCAATTCCAATGGATGAAGAATTTAAATCTGTATTTTTTCCCCAAGTCGAATTTCCTGCATGCCACGCTCTCAAATAATCATTTAGCATCTGAACCACTTTTCCATTTTCTGAAATAATGTAGTGGGCACTAACCTGAGTTTTGGTTTTGGTAAATGTACTTACTGTTTGCTGTAAAGAATCCTGAGCGGTATGATGAATAATTACAAAACTTGGTTTTCTTAAATTAAAATTAACAGTACCAATCCATTCTGTACTAATCCCGTTTAATAAAGCCGTAGACCCTGTTTTAGATAAAGTATCTTTTATAATGCCAAGTTGTGAAGCATAGGTAGTATCAATAATCAACGGACTTACCGGTGGTATTGCTTTTGCTTCTTTACTTGTAATTTGATTTTCTAAAGTTTTTAACTGCTGATCGTATGCTTTTTCAGTAGTTTTATAAGGATTTGTCGAGCAAGAAGTAATGATAATTGCTAAAATCAGATAACAAAAATGTTTTCTTACCATAATAGTTTACATTTTATGAAGTTTAGAACAATTATTCCAGAGTTTTCTCAGTTGGTTTTTCTTCTTCTTTGTTGTCTTTATCTTTATCTTTTTTCTTTTTTGATTTTGTCTTTTTGATCTCTTTAAAATTATCCATGAAATTGGTGTATTTCGGGATCTGGTCCGGATTCAAAAATGCCGTTATCTTTTTTGTCATACTTTCTTTTAGAGCTTTCATTTGCTCCATTTTCTGATCTTGACTGCTGTTTTCATTTTTTAAAAGAATACCTTGCTCTCTTAAACTGTCAGCAAAAACATTTGTAATCGCAATTGTTTGAAGCTCGTCCAGATTAACTACCGGTTTCATTTCGTCTACAATTTTTGCAGCAGTTTCTTCTACAGGTATTTCTTTTGGTTTACTTGTATTTTGCTGCGGTCCCTGCATCATGCTTCTATCCATTCCCATTCCGCTGCCTCTTCCGCCGTATCCGCCGCCGTAGCCATTTCCATAACCATTTCCATATCCGTTCCCGTACTGAGCTGAAACAGAATTGAAGCAGAATAAAGTGAAAACCAAAATAATTAAGTTTTGTATAGGTTTCATAAAGTAGTTGTGTCTAAGTTAGCAATTGTTTATGGTAAATTTAAGCAGGTTCTCCGTATAAATCAAATTCTGTTGCTTCAATTATCTTGATATTAACAAATTCTCCTGTTTTTACATAATGTTTAGAAGCGTCAATTAAAACTTCATTATCTACATCCGGGCTGTCAAATTCTGTTCTTCCCACAAAATGAGCACCTTCTTTTCTGTCAATAATACATCTAAATACCTCTCCTACTTTCTCTTGGTTCAAATCCCATGAAATTTGAGATTGTAATTCCATGATTTCATTTGCTCTTGCCTGCTTAACATCGTCCGGAACATTATCTTCTAATAAATAAGCATGCGTATTTTCTTCATGAGAATAAGCAAAACATCCCATTCTGTCAAACTTCATTTCCTGAACGAAATCTTTCAAAATCTCAAAATCTTCCTGTGTTTCTCCTGGGTATCCTACAATTAGAGTTGTTCTAATTGCCATTCCCGGAACCGCTGCACGGAAATCTTTTAATAACTGAGTCGTTTTTGCCTGAGTTGTCCCGCGGCGCATTGATTTCAAAATAGAATCTGAAATATGCTGCAATGGAATATCGATATAATTACAAATTTTAGGCTCGCGTTTCATTAATTCTAAAACATCCATTGGGAAACCGGTAGGATAAGCATAATGCAATCTAATCCATTCAATTCCTTCAACTTTTGCTAAAGCTTCTAATAATTCAGCAAGATTTCTCTTTTTATATAGGTCTAAACCATAATAAGTTAAATCCTGAGCAATTAGTATTAATTCTTTAACGCCATTTTTTGCTAAACCTTGTGCTTCTTTTACTAATTTTTCAATTGGCTGCGAAACATGAGAGCCGCGCATTAATGGAATTGCACAGAAACTACAAGGTCTGTCGCATCCTTCTGCGATTTTTAAGTAAGCATAATTTTTAGGAGTTGTGGTTAATCTTTCTCCTAATAATTCATGTTTATAGTCAGCGCCTAATGCTTTTAATAACTGAGGTAATTCAGTTGTACCAAAATATTGATCTACATTTGGGATCTCTTTTTCTAAGTCAGGTCTGTAACGTTCAGATAAACATCCGGTCACGAAAACTTTATCAACTAATCCCTTGTCTTTTTTATCAGCATACTCCAAAATCATATTTACTGACTCTGCTTTTGCATTATCAATAAAACCGCAAGTGTTTATTACAATAATGTTTCCTTCATCCTTGGTTGCTTCGTGGGTAACTTCTTTTCCGTTTGCACGAAGCTGACCCATAAGCACTTCACTATCATATACATTTTTTGAACACCCAAGAGTGATTACGTTAATTTTGTTCTTTTTTAAAGACTTGGTTCTCATACTTTTATAAATTGGAGTGCAAAATTACACTTTTTTATTCAAACACGGCTTGTTTCCCATTCATTTAGATGTTTTTTATGAAGCTATGCCGCCGAAATTTTAGGATTCGTTATTTTTTATCTTGCAAAGAAGTTAGAAAAGGATCATCAGGACTATTTGGGGCTAAAAAAAATCCGCCAAGTAACACCTGACGGAAATTTCCATACATCTATTTATTCTTAATTACAATTCAAATAATAAAGTCAGAGAAACATTATTCAATTTTGAGGTAATGTTTGCTGCGTCAGTAAATCCTCTGCTAAATAAAGGCTGGCTCGATTTTCTTTCTAAATACGAATAAGCTAAATCAAGTTTGGTTCCTCCAAAATTATAACCTAAACCAGCAGAAAAACTGTTTGTGTCTCCAATTGTAGTTCCATCTTTATAAGGACTTCCTTCAAAGCGATAACCGCCGCGAAGGCTTAATTGTTTTATTTTGTACTCGGCACCAACTCTTAATTCGCCGTTGCTGGTAAGTTGGCTGTTCATGGCGCTGTTAGTTCTTCTAAAAGCTTCGTCACTTGTTGGTTTGTATTTAGTATTGCTGTAGTCTTTAATAGCATAATCGATACTAAGTAAACCTGATTTTCCAAATACATAAGCGGCACTAAAAGTTACTTTTCCAGGCGTTTGTAATGTGTAAGAATCGTATACATTAATAACATTAGGATTAACATCGTAATAATTAATCGGTCCACCTGTAGTTTCCGTTGTTGTGTATAGACTTTGTGAAAGTTCATCATAAAGTTCATACCACGTATTTGATTCATAGGCTATACCGAGCCTAAATGCATCTGTTACTTTTGCAATTGCTCCTAATTGAAAAGAGAATCCATTTCCATAAGTGTATAACTCATTGTTGAATCTTATTTCAGAAATCGTTTCTGTTGGAGTAAGTGGACTGTTGTTGTATTCAAAAAAACTGCTTGATCTTCTAAAGTCAGTAATGTGTACGTTTAAATTAGCTCCCAAATAAATACGATCTTTATATGATGTGGCTATGTTGAAGCTTAATTTGCTGTTATATCCTCGGGTGTAAATTTCATTTTCTTGAATGTAACCACTGCCGGAAGGGACATTAGATTTGTATTGTGTGTTGTTGTTATTTTCGGTATTAGGAATAATTACTTTTCCATAATATCCAAAATAAGCTTGTTGTTCATCAAAAAATTGATCTCTATAGGATATGCCTTTTATGTCTCCTAAAGGAATTCCGTTAGCGTAATCTACGAAATAGTTTGCTATAGAATTGTTTAGGTTTTTTCCAGAAGTAAAAGTGTTGCTATTGAAATTATTGGTGTTTTCATAACTAGCTCCAATGGCAATTTTATTCCATCCGTTATTCGGGTTTCCGTCTTTAAAAACAAAAATACCACCCGCCTGATTTAGGATAAAGGAGTTGTCTTTGTCTTGTGTTTGATTATTACTGAAATATTTAGAATCATTAACAATATTTTGATTGCTTAATGTTACTCCAACCTGATTATTGTTGAAAATAGCCGATCCCGCCGGGTTCACTGTTATTGCAGAAAGGTCACCACCTACGGCTCCAAAAGCACCGCTCATAGCTCTAAATCTTGCAGTTCCGGTAATGTTATCTTGTGCAAATCGAACAGCATCAGAAACTTCCTGAGAATATGAGACGCTGACAGTTAGTCCTGTAATTAATAGGAGAAATATTTTTTTCATTTTGGTGAGTTTTAATGTGTAAGTGTATTTAGATGTGCAAAAGGGAAAAAATGTTACCTTCTTCCGCCTCCGCCTCCGCCGTACGATCTTCCACCGCCTCCACCGCCTCCAGACGATCTCATGCTTCCGCCGCCACTGTTCATTGAACGAGAAGGGCTAGGAGAGTATGTTCTCGAAGGGCTGCTGTTAGTGTTGTTGTAGCTTCTGTTTGTGGTTGTACCGCTAGATGACCTTCTGTTAGAATAATCATAAGTGTTGTTCTGACCTTGAGAATAGCTTCTTCTGTTACTGAAATTTGGGCTTGAACTATTATTGTAAGTTCTTCCGTTTACAGATGAACCTCTTCTGTAGTCAGAGTAACTGTTAGATCTGTTAGTATAATTTCTATTTGTGGTATAACTACTGCTTCTATTAGTGAAATTTCTATTTGAGTTATAACTTCTGCTGTTTACAAAATTTCTATTTGAATAGTAGTTTCTATTTGAAGCGTAATTTCTGCTGCCATAATAAGCGGCAGATCCTCTTCTTCCATAGCTGTATGAGTAGTTTCCATAGTATCTAGGTCCCCAATATCCTGGGTAGCCCCATCCTGGACCCCAGTATCCCGGATAACCCCAAGCGTATCCCGGGTATCCCCAGCCAGCTCCCCAATAACCGCCATATCCCCATCCGTAATATGGATATCCAAATCCAAATCCGAATGACCATGCAGGGTCAGAATAAACGTTTACAGAAACTTCAGAATTACTGCTTCCCCATGCAGGATAGGCTACAGCTGCAGTTTGCGTGCTGTCAGTATCTGAATAATTGCCGTAATTGTCTACATCGGTAAAAATTTCAGTTGGCTGATTGTCATCCTGAAGCGATCTAAAGTAATCTTTATATTGGTTATTAGCGTTTGTGGTATTTGTTTGAGCATATCTGTTGGTAGTATTACTGTATACACCATCATTGTCATGATAGGATGTATTTTGGTAAGAACCACACGATGCTAGTAGAAAACTCAGTAATCCAATTAAGTAAAAATGACTTGAGTTTTGGCGGAGAGTAGTATAAGTTTTCATATCTGTCGTGTTTTTTATTGTTGCACATTACAAAAATAGTTAGTTTTGTCAAACTATTTAGTTAAAATTATTAAAACAAAATTTGTGCCAAA
This sequence comes from Flavobacterium johnsoniae, assembly GCF_001879205.1. Classification (GTDB taxonomy): domain Bacteria; phylum Bacteroidota; class Bacteroidia; order Flavobacteriales; family Flavobacteriaceae; genus Flavobacterium; species Flavobacterium johnsoniae_A. Next base: position 165,579 of record NZ_MLFK01000001.1, on the reverse strand, counting down.
CTATATAATATGAGTAAGAACCTTACTACGCGATCAGAAGATTATTCGAAATGGTATAATGAGCTGGTTGTCAAAGCAGATTTAGCTGAAAATTCAGGAGTTAGAGGATGTATGGTGATCAAGCCGTACGGCTATGCAATTTGGGAAAAGATGCAGGCAGAGTTAGATCGAATGTTTAAAGAAACAGGACATCAAAATGCTTATTTTCCTTTATTTGTTCCCAAAAGCATGTTTGAGGCTGAGGAAAAGAATGCAGAAGGATTTGCGAAAGAGTGTGCTGTTGTAACGCACTATAGATTAAAGAATGATCCGGATAGAGAAGGAAAGCTGATGGTTGACCCAAATGCTAAACTGGAAGAAGAGCTTATTGTTAGGCCTACAAGTGAGGCGATTATCTGGTCTACATATAAAGGATGGGTACAATCTTATAGAGATTTGCCTTTGCTGATTAATCAATGGGCAAATGTGGTGCGTTGGGAAATGCGTACGCGTTTATTTTTAAGAACTGCAGAATTTTTGTGGCAGGAAGGGCATACAGCTCATGCAACAAAAGCAGAAGCTTTGGAAGAATCTGAAAAAATGATGAACGTTTATGCAGATTTTGCTGAGACTTTTATGGCAATTCCTGTTGTTAAAGGGATTAAAACAGAAAGTGAACGTTTTGCGGGTGCAGATGAAACATATTGTATTGAGGCTTTAATGCAGGATGGAAAAGCATTACAAGCAGGAACTTCGCATTTCTTAGGGCAAAATTTTGCAAAAGCATTTGATGTGAAGTTTGCTAATGCGGAAGGAAAACAAGAGCACGTTTGGGGAACATCTTGGGGAGTTTCTACCCGTTTGATGGGAGCGTTGATTATGACACATTCTGATGATCAGGGGTTAGTGCTGCCTCCAAATTTAGCTCCAATACAAGTGGTAATTGTTCCTATTCATAAAACAGACGAACAATTGGCTCAGATTACAACTGCGGTTAATGAACTGACTGCTAAATTGAGAAAGCTTAAGATTTCGGTTAAATATGATGACAGAACAACTCAAAAACCAGGATTTAAATTTGCTGAATGGGAATTGAAAGGTGTGCCTGTTAGAATTGCTGTTGGTCCAAAAGATTTAGAAAACGGAACTTTTGAGGTGGCAAGACGTGATAATTTGTCAAAAGAAGTTGTAGCTGCAGAGAAAATTGTTGAATATGTAAATGATTTGTTAGAACAGATTCAAAAGGATTTATTTGACAGAGCGTTAAACTATCGCAATACTCATATTACAGAAGTAAATAATTTTGAGGAGTTTAAAGAAGTTTTAGAAGGAAAAGGAGGGTTTATTTCTGCTCATTGGGATGGTACTGCGGCAACCGAAGAGAAGATAAAAGATTTGACAAAAGCAACGATTCGATGCATTCCTCTGGATGCAGTTGAAGAGACGGGAACCTGCGTGTTTACTGGTAGTCCGTCGACTAAGAGGGTACTGTTTGCTAAGGCATATTAAAAAAAAATAAAAAAAAATGCATCAGCTATTGTGCAACTAAAAAATAGATGTATCTTTGCATCCGCATTAGAGAAATACACGGTCCGTTCGTCTATCGGTTAGGACGCCAGGTTTTCATCCTGGTAAGGGGGGTTCGATTCCCCCACGGACTACAATTTCAATTTTATTATAAATTGAAGAAAACTTAGAAGGAAATTGGTCTGTTCGTCTAGGGGTTAGGACTCCAGGCTTTCGTCCTGGTAACAGGGGTTCGATTCCCTTACAGACTACAAAATTAGTTGTAAATAAGTTTTATAAAATAAAGATTGGTGTCTCGGTTTTTATTTTATTAGTTAAAACCAAAGTGATTGTTTTGCAATTGTGGGAGGTTTTTCTTTTTTAACTAGTATATATAAATTATTACATCTAAAATTAAAAGAAAATGGCAAATCATAAGTCAGCATTAAAAAGAATCAGAAGTAACGAAAAAAGAAGAGTTCTTAACAGATATCAACATAAAACTACTCGTAATGCTATTAAAGCATTAAGAATAGCTACTGATAAAGCAGATGCTACTGCAAAATTATCAACTGTTATCTCTATGATTGATAAATTAGCTAAAAAGAACATCATTCATGATAATAAAGCTTCTAACTTGAAGTCTAAATTAACTAAGCATGTTGCTAAATTGTAATTAATTACAATTTCCTAAATATCAAAAAGTCCTCTTTTAGAGGGCTTTTTTTGTTTATATAATATTCGGTTTTAAAATTCCAGTTTTAAATGAAAGTGCGGAGTGTGGTAGTTTAGAATTTTGATATTGTAAATTTGCCCTAAATTTCCATTTTCTTTTTAAGGTATTCCAGCATGGCTTGTGTAATTGGTTTAGAAAGAAAATCAATTATTATAGGGTATTTTTTTGCTTTTGCAAGATCTTCGGGGTCGATGGTAGAAGATAATACGATGACTTTCGCCGTGTTAAATTCAGTATAAGCTTCGGAAGTAAAATGATCCAAAAACTCCCATCCTCCCATAACAGGCATGTTTAAGTCAAGAAAAATCAATTCTGGTTTTTTGTTTACTTTGTTTTTGCTGTTAGTGTATTTTAACGTGTTAAAATGGTGTAATGCTTCTTCGCCATTTTGAGCAGTAATAATTTCATGTGAGAATGATGATTTTGAAATTACCTTTTTGCATAGCATTAACGTGATTGGGTCATCATCAATGCATAAAATTTGCTCGAGCATGTTTTTAATTTTTAAATGTTATAGTAAATGTGGTGCCTTTATTAACTTCACTGTCTATTGTAATAGTTCCTCCCATTGTTTCAACCTGCGATTTTACAAGGTATAAACCTAACCCTTTACTGTCAGGATAGTTATGGAATCTTTGGTAAAGACCAAAAACTTTATCGCGATTTCTTTCTAAATCTATTCCGATTCCATTGTCTTTAAAGGTTAAAATGGCTTGGTGGTCTATTTGTTCGGCTGTAATAGATATTTTCAGCTTTCTGTTTTCTGATTTGTATTTTATTGAATTTGTAAGCAGATTAAGTAAGATGCTTTCTATGTAGGCCTTATTTGTATTTAAAAGTGGTACTCTGTCAAACTTTAATTTAATAATAGGTTTGTGCAATTCAATTTGAAAAGACAACTGGCTAAAAACATTTTCAAAGACTTCTTTTAATGAAACCTCTTCTTTTTGCATGGATGGATTGTCTTTTATGATAATTACTTTTACCAGATCGTTTATTGTTTCATTTAATAAATGTGTCGATTTTGTAAAACCAGCCAAAATTTCTTCCAGTTCTTCGTTTTCGATTGGAATATCTTCAATAAGATTTAAAAGTCCGATTAAGTTAGATAACGGTGCACGGAGATTATGAGATGTGATATAAGAGAATTGTTTTAAGTCTTTATTGTTTTGCGTAAGCTCACGAATGAGATGCTCTTTTTCGGTTTCCAGTTTTTTCTCATCTGTAATATCTCTTTGTATAGAAATCCAGTGTGTAATGACTCCTTCGTTGTTAAAAATAGGGATCATGGCAAAACGAACCCAGTATTCTTCTTTGGTTTTAGTATAAGTTATTGTTTCGATTACACATTCTTCCTCATTTTTTATGGCCCTTAAAAGTTTTTTTAATTCTTCAGAATCAGATTTTGGGCCTTTGAATATGTTTGTTGATTTTCCAATAATTTCATTAGACTGATAACCTGACATTTGAGAAAATGCCGGATTTACGTAGACAATTCGTGGAATTTTGCGATCTAGAGAATTGGCTTCGGTAATTAAAATGGAATCTTTAGATTGTGTAATTACGGTTTCCAAAAGCTTTAATCGCTGTTCTTCTTCTTTTTGTTTGGTGATATCCTGAATAGCCCCGATCATTCTAATAGCTCTTCCGTTTTCATCTTTTAACAAAAAACCTCGGTCTAAAACGTATTTATAAGTTCCATCCGCACATCTAAAACGGTATTGATCCTGCCATTTTTCTGTTTTTTGCTCAATAAATGAATATAATTTTATAGACATTCTGATACTGTCTTCCGGGTGAATTTTATCGAACCACCATTTTGAAGTTTTTCCTACTTCCTGCGGATTATAACCAAAGACACTTTCAATACCTTTGTTCCAATTTATGCTGTCTTCCTGAATTTTCCAATCCCAAATTGTATCGCTTGTTGCTTTTGCAACGATATCATATTTTTCATTTGATTCCTTAATTTCTTCATTTGTCCTGTTTAATTTTTTAAAAACAGAAATATTTTTCTTTTCATTTGCGGATAATATATATCTGAAAATGAATCCTGTAGTGATGATGAAAAAAACATCTTTAAGGAAAAATAAATACGAATATTTGGATTGAAAAAAGTAGTCAGTGAGTAGATTATGACAGACTATGGCCATAATTAGCGATATGATAACGTAAACGAGAGTAATTTTGAGAGTTTTACTTTTCATTACTCAAATATAGTTAAATTAACTATAACTAAACAATAACTAAAGTTCATTTTAGGGGGTAAATTAATACTAGTTTAACGAACTAATTACTTGTATATACGCAAACTATCACAGAAACGTTTTTTTTATCAAAATAAAGTGTACTTTTGCACCCATTAAAAATCACAAATGGAATCTATTAGAAATATTGCAATTATTGCCCACGTCGATCACGGTAAAACCACTTTGGTTGATAAAATTATGTATCACTGTCAATTATTTCGTGACAACGAAAATACAGGTGATTTAATTCTTGATAATAACGATTTAGAGCGTGAGAGAGGTATTACTATTACTTCTAAAAACGTTTCTGTTCAGTACAAAGGAACAAAAATCAATATTATTGACACTCCAGGCCACGCGGATTTTGGAGGTGAAGTAGAGCGTGTATTGAACATGGCCGATGGTGTATGTTTGCTAGTGGATGCTTTTGAAGGTCCTATGCCGCAAACTCGTTTTGTGTTACAAAAAGCGATTGACTTAGGTTTAAAACCTTGTGTAGTTATTAATAAAGTTGACAAAGAAAACTGTACTCCTGAAGAAGTTCACGAAAAAGTTTTTGATTTGATGTTTGAATTAGGTGCAACTGAAGAGCAATTAGATTTTCCAACTGTTTATGGTTCTGCTAAAAACAATTGGATGTCTGACGATTGGAAGAACCAAACAGAAAATATCGAGCCTTTATTAGACATGGTTATTGCTAATGTACCAGCTCCTAAAGTTTCTGAAGGTACTCCTCAAATGTTAATTACATCTTTAGATTTCTCTTCTTTTACAGGTCGTATCGCTATTGGTCGCCTTGAAAGAGGTGTTCTAAAAGAAGGAATGCCAATTTCTTTGGTAAAAAGAGATGGTAAAGTAATCAAATCAAGAATTAAAGAATTACATACTTTCGAAGGTTTAGGCCGTAGAAAAGTAGAAGAAGTTATTGCCGGAGATATTTGTGCAATCGTAGGTGTAGAAGGTTTTGAAATTGGTGATACTATTGCTGATTTTGAAAATCCTGAAGCTTTACAAACTATTGCTATCGATGAGCCAACAATGAGTATGTTGTTTACTATTAACGATTCACCATTCTTCGGTAAAGAAGGTAAATTTGTTACTTCTAGACACATTAGAGAAAGATTGACAAAAGAACTTGAGAAAAACTTAGCGATGAAAGTTGGAGAAACTGATTCTGCTGATAAATTCATGGTTTTTGGTCGTGGTGTACTTCACTTATCTGTTCTTATTGAAACAATGAGAAGAGAAGGTTACGAACTTCAAATTGGACAGCCGCAAGTTATCATCAAAGAAGTTGATGGTGTTAAATGTGAGCCAATTGAGGAATTAACAATCGATTTGCCAGAAAACCTTTCAGGTAGAGCGGTAGAATTTGTAACTATCCGTAAAGGTGAAATGCTTTCTATGGAAGGTAAAGGAGAGCGTATGATTATTAAATTTAATATTCCATCTCGTGGAATTATCGGTTTAAGAAATCAATTGCTTACTGCTACTGCTGGTGAGGCTATTATGGCACACCGTTTCATAGGATACGAACCATACAAAGGAGAAATTCCTGGACGTAACAACGGTTCATTAATCTCTATGGAAAACGGAAAAGCAATTCCTTACTCTATCGATAAATTACAAGATCGTGGTAAATTCTTCGTTGATCCTAACGAGGATATCTATGAAGGTCAGGTTATTGGAGAAAACACTCGTAGCGATGATATGACTGTTAACGTAACTAAAACGAAAAAACTTTCAAACGTACGTTCATCTGGAGCTGATGACAAAGCAAGAATTATTCCTGCTATCAAATTCTCATTAGAAGAAGCTTTAGAGTACATTCAAAAAGATGAGTATGTTGAAGTTACTCCAAAATCTCTTCGTTTAAGAAAGATTTATTTAAGTGAAACTGATAGAAAAAGATATAAAATCTAATAAGTTTTAACTCTCAATATAAAAATCCCAAATTCCAATTAGGAGTTTGGGATTTTTTTATGCCTTAAATTAGATTCTTTATCTTTTTAAACTAAAATGTCCTTTTACATTTCTGCCGTCAACAAAGATCAAAGTAAACCAATAATCATCAGAAGGAAGCTGCTGACCGTTGTATAATCCATTCCAGCCTACACTGTTCTTGTTCATTTCTTTTAAAAATTTTCCGTAACGATCAAAAATGTGTATCGTGTAGTCAGGAAGTAAATTAGAATCTTCAATAACCCATAAATCATTATAACCGTCTCCATTTGGCGTAAAAAATCTAGGATAATCTAAAACATAAACCAAAAATGAATTTGATAATCCGCATCCGTTTTTATCTCTTGCAATGGCGTTATAAGTTCCTACAGTTACTCCGGTAAACAAAGGATCATCCTGAAAAGTTAATCCGTCTAATGAAAATTCATAATTTCCAACTCCAGTATAATCGATTAGAACAGAATTATCGTTTCCGGAAAAATCTTTAACAACTGCATTTGTTATTGTGGCAGGTTCAGATAATATTACTTTAAACTTTTTTGTTTTTTCGCATCCATTTGCATCTTTTACAGTTACAGAGTAATCGCCGGGAACTGTTATGGTTGTAGAATTTGAGGTCTCACCATTGCTCCATAAATAACTGCTGAATCCTGAAGCTACGGTTAATGTTACATCACTATTTTGGCATAAAAACTCCGACTCATCTTCAAAATTCGGCGGATCAAAAGTATTCACAACAAGAGCAGCCGGTACAATATCGTAGCAATCAGGACCGTTGACAACTCTGGCGTAAATAGTCTGATTATAAGCGGTAGTGTTTTTAAAAATATTAGAAAGCTGATTTGTTTCTGTTAAAGCATCATTAGCTGTTAAATAATAATTGACAGTTAATCCGCTTGGCAATCCGGCAGTAATTTTTGGTGTAACATCTGCATTCAAATCAAATTGGTAAAAACCATCCTGTATTCCGTCTCCATCGCAGGTATTTATTGGAGCAGGATCTGCTATTGATGTAGCTGCAATTTGTAACGTTACTTCGGCAGTTGTAAAACAGCCATATTCATTTTCTAGACGGGCATAAACAATTTGATTGTTTGCCGTATTTGTATACGTATTTGGTACAGCAATTTTATTTGTTTTAGTTTGGGCATTTGCTAGTGTTACATAATATCCTTCATTTATAATGGCTGGGACATTATTTTTTACAATATTATCTGCCTTACTTAAGTTGAAAATTGAAATTCCATCTGTGTTATCATCACATTGAAGAAGGATTGTATTTGTTGAAAGAATTTCAGCAGCATAATCAATTTTTATTTCTCCGGACAGTAGGCAGGTTGTACCAATAACGGTGGCTTCAACTCTATAATTTCCTGCATTTGTAACCTTATAAGTAGAATTTGTACTTAGAACAACGGCAGGATTATCTTTTTTAAACCATTTAAAAGTATAAGCAGCAGGATCAAGATTACTGTTAAGATCGATTTCTTCTCCAAAACAAGCAGGGTTGTTTGTGGCAATTGTACGATCCTGGCCCAGAAGAATTTTTGATGCAAAGCTTCCGGCTTCAAGAAAAATGGCTGATTCGAGGTTTCTATTTCGGTCGTCAGCAATTACCAGTTTTACGTGATATGTTTTTCCTGCAATTACATCAGATTGAGCCGTCATAACAACAGTTTGTCCGGCATAATTTACCGGACTTGTATTGTTGTTCAAACCATTAAAGTAACTTAAGTTCGCGGCTTCGCAGCCAGTATAAGTGAAGCCTCCAGGTCTTGTACCCGGTTCAATTTTTGGACGGATGTCAATAGATGAAACAGGGGTATTGGTATTAGGGATTACGGCTAAATTCTTATAAGGATTTGTGGTTCCAACTTCCTTGATTAAAAATGCAAATCCATCTGAATAGTTACATGGATAATCGTATTGATATTCATTTGAAGCAAAAATGTAATTAAAACTTAATGAATTTGCCGAAGCAACAAAATCAAATTCTAATACTGTTGCATTTATAGAATGACTGCCCAATGTCTGATCAAGATCATTGTCGCCAAGCCAGTTTGGACTGTCATTACTTACAAGCTCGCTTACAAAAGGTCCAACTGCACTTTGAGCCGTTGATGTTGCCAGAACTATTCCTTCGGTAAAAGGGAAATTGCTTCCGTTCCTGTTGAAATAAGCAAAACTTTGTTTTCCGGGTCTAAAATTATCTCCCTTACCTGTAGAATTTGTGGCAGCAGCGCATGAACTATTTATTAAAATATCTTCAATGAGCTGCTGTGGTGTTTTTGTATCATCAATGCTTATAACTTGTGCATTCATCTTTAAAGATGAAACGCATAAAAATAGAAAAATAAAAAAACTTCTTGTGTAATTCATAGTATAACAAATATACTATAAATCTCTATTTTTTAATAATTTGTAAGAAAAATATACGAATAAAAATGTCCAGATTAATACAATTAAAATAGAGAAATAATGTACTCCATAATCCTTTGTACTTTCAACTCCCATTTGATTTCCTATGCTTCGTATTATAGATAATCTTGAAAAAGGTTCAATGATTAAGTTAGACATTGCTTCTAGTGGAAAGAATTGCATAATATAATCTCCGGTGTTGCTTTGAGGAAAAATTCTAAAAGTTAGAATTCCCTTTATAATTCCTTCCAAAATGCTCCAAACCAACAAAAAACCTAATGCAAAAGCAGAGCGTTTTACCAAAATTCCCAAGAATAAACAGAAAGCAAAGAAACCAGTTAGTTTTACAAAAAAGGCCAGTAAATAATCTAAATCCATGAAAATAACATCAAATTCATTGTAAGATGAAAAACTGAATCCAAGAAGTAAACTCATTATAAAAACAAAAATAGTAGAGCACAAAGCAAAAAGCACAACAGTCAAAAATTTAGAGAGAATGAATTCTTTTTTGCTTAAACCGTCAATCAAATTTTGTTTTAAAGTGCCATAACTGTATTCGTTTGCCATCATGGAAACAATTACAATAGCAAGAAAAAATTTAAGAAGAGCAGCAATGTAAGTATTAAAATGCCATATAAACGGAAAATTGAAAATACCCATTTCGGCCAAATGGAATTTAAAAACTCCCAAATCAAATTTAATTGAAGCAATTAAGGCGATAAAGGAAAGCAGGACAAAATACGTTATTGTTAAAATACGACTGGCTTTGTTTTTCCAGATTTTTTGCAATTCTATAGAGATAAGTCTGTTCATGGCTTAGTTAGATTTTTGGATTGGTATTTTTGGTTAATTCTAAAAACTGTGCTTCAAGGCTATTTTTACGTTTTACCAAATGACTTAAAACAATGTTTTTTGAGAATAAAAACTGATTTAGCTCTGAGGCAGATAATTCAGATTTTAAGTAAACCAAAACTTTTCCGTCTTCGTCTTTAATTTGTCCCACAGCCTGATGTTCACCCAAAATTGATTTCAGCGCCGTATTATCATTCGAAGAAATTTCAAAGAAACCTTCAATTGCGGACATTCCGTCAACAGAGCCTGAGTATAAAACTTCTCCTTTTCGTAATACAACAACGTGCGAACATACTTTTTCGACTTCGTCTAATAAGTGAGAGGCCAATAAAATCGTAGTTCCGTGCGATGCAATTTCTTTGATAATATCTCTAATTTGATGAATTCCCTGCGGGTCTAAACCATTTGTAGGCTCATCCAGAATTAAAATTTCAGGATCATTTAAAAGCGCTGATGCAATCGCCAGACGTTGTTTCATTCCAAGAGAAAAAGTACTGAATTTGCTGTCTTTTCTTTCTGTTAATCCAACAAGATTTAGTTTTTCTTCAATCTTAGAATAATTAATGTTTTTAATTTTGCAAACCAGTTTAAGGTTTTCCTCAGCAGTCATATATGGATAAAAATTGGGGCGCTCGATTATGGCTCCCACTTTTTTTAAAGCTTCGTGTGTCTGTACATTTCCGTCAAACCATTTATAATCGCCTGATGTTCTGTTAACGACATTTAAAACAATTCCTAAAGTAGTAGATTTTCCGCTTCCGTTAGGGCCCAGGATTCCGTAGACATGGCCTTTTTGTATGCTAAAAGATACATTTTTAAGAGCTTGAATGCGCCCGTATCTTTTACTGAGATTCTGAATAGTAAGTATGGTTTCCAAATTTATTTCGGTTTTAGTTTTTAGTAAGACGAGCCAACTGGTATATTGTTACGTCAAATTTATTTTTATCATCTTATTGATGTAAATTTGTAATAAAGATATTCAAAATGAGCGAACCTTTGATGGTGTTAAAGAAACCTTCTTATCCTTTGACACAGCCACTTTTAAGTTATTTGGACAGATACGAACGTATTTCGAAAGTATCTGTGTTTTATGATGACTTACTGCGTTTTTCAGGTTCAATTAATGTTTACGATAAAAATGAAACTGACACTTTATGGATTCGCGTTTATTACAACGAATTCGAAAGGAATGAAATTGATCTGAATCTTAAGAAAATTTATTCACTGCTGCATTCTGATGGAAATACCGAGATTATTCAGTTTTTAAATATTGATGCCATTGATTATTGCACATTTGGAAACTCCAAACCTTTTAGAATCAAAGTCAGAAATATTCTTAACGATAATTACGTTCATTTTTATATTAAAAAAGCTGATGCTTCAAGAATTTACGGTTTAGAATTAGAAGATATTCTTTCGCCGGATAAAATCAACTTTTTGGTTTACAATGATACTTTGATCGAGGAACATATTATCGGAATTCCGGGTGACGTTTTTATGGATACTTTGCTCGATAAATGTACCGAAATGGAAAAAGCGCAAATCGCCAAAGAATTTGTAAAATTTAACGAGCGATGTATGATTAGGCTTTTGGGCGATATGCGCGCCTATAATTATGTCATTGTGCCCATTCACGATTTCGATCAGGTCGTTTATAAAATTCGTCCTATAGATTTTGACCAGCAATGTTATGAGGGAAATTTCAAAGTATATCGTCCGCAGTTTTTTAAAGAAAATTATCCGATGATTAAGCTGATTAAAGAGAAATTAGAAGAGCGTTCTATTATTCAGTATAAGGATGAAGAAAGGGCGATTTTGGCCAAACGTATTCATTCTGCAGAAAACAGAATCAAGAAATTACTCAATATAATGTGCCACGATACTATTTCAACAGAAGAACATTTAAATCAGCTGAAAATGGAATTGTATAGATATACAAACGATATGAAATTTAAAAACGCCAAATCGATGGGGCACATTATGCATGCCGCTTTTGAATTTATTATTCGTAATTTTAAAAATACAAACTTAGTTTAAAATAAACCAGGTAAGTTATATAAGTCCATAAAGCAAAACTTGAATTTTTCTTGTATTTCTTAGTACTTATATGATTTAAAAAGTACATACAAGTCTATAAGTAAAACTTAAATTTTCTTATATAACTTATATGGTTTTAAAAAAACACAATCTTATGAAAAAGCCTTTTATAGTAGTCGTATCTTTAGTTTTATTAGCCTGTCAGCAACAATCTGACAGTGATTTTAAAACGCTTTATTCACTTCCAAAAAAATTAAAAGAAGTTTCAGGAATTACTTATTTTCCAGAGACTCATATAATTTACACTTTAGAAGACAGCGGCAATAAAAATGCAATTTATGCGATCAATGCGAAAGGAAAATTAGAGAAAACAATTACCATTTCTAATGCTCAAAACGTCGATTGGGAAGATATTACCAAAGATAAAACCGGTAATCTTTACATTGGAGATTTTGGAAATAACGACAATGAACGAAGAGATTTGTGTATTTATAAAGTTGCCAAAAGTCAGTTAAATAAAGATGAGGCTTCCGCCGAATATAAAATCTCATTTTCATATCCTGAACAAACCGAGTTTCCTCCAAAGAAAAAAGAGATGTTCTTTGACGTTGAAGGTTTCTTTGAACACAACGGATATTTTTACCTTTTTACAAAAAACCGCAGTAAAGGTTTTGATGGAACGGCTTTTATCTACAAAATAAAAAATGCAAAAGGAACCCAGAAGGCAGTAAAAATTGGAGAGTTCAAAACTTGTAATAATTACAATCACTGTGTTTTAACAAGCGCCACAATTAGTCCTGATGGAAAAAAAGTTGCTTTGTTGAGCCACGATAAAGTACTTTTATTTAAAGGTTTTAAAGATGATTTATTCCATAAAGGAACGCAAACCGAAATAAACCTTGGTCACTTTTCTCAAAAAGAAGCTATCGTTTTTAAAGACAACAATACACTCCTGATTGCCGACGAAAAAACAAATAAAGTAGGAGGGAATGTTTATGAGTTTAAGTTGAAGTGACCAAGATACTAAGTTTCTGAGTTGCTAAGACTTTAAAAAAGATTGCCACGAATTCACGAATTATTATAATCAATAATTCGTGAATTCGTGGCAAAAAACTTTGTCACTTAGAGCCTTTGTTACTTTGAACCTAAAAAAAACTTAGAACCTTAGCATCTCAGAACCTTAGGGCTAAAACTAAAAGCTGTAAGCTGCTCCAAAAATAACTCTTCCTACTTCATCTGGAGATTTAAAGTAAGAGATTCTTGCAGTTAGGACATTAATAGCATTTAGCCAAAGTCCGCCGCCGTAATCCTGATGCCATTTTCTGGAGTTTTCTCCATCAAGCCATATTCTTCCGTAGTCAAAACCACCTAAAATTCCATAGGTTAATGGTGCAATGGTTTTTTGAATTTTACCCAGACTTAAACGTAAATCAGAACTTTGAGAGAAATAAGAACTACCTAAAAATCGGTCATTTCTAAAACCACGTAAATCTGTATCTCCTCCTAAAGCGGCACCTTGATAAAACTCATAGTTATTATTTAAAATAGCTTTTCCTTTAATATAAGTTGCCAGCACTAATTTGCCATTGTGATCAATCTTATGCGTAAACCCTAAGAAACTTTCCAAAGTTGGAAAATTTTGTTTGGTTTCACTTAAGTTTGCCGTCCAGGTTGCCGCAATCATAAACGCCATTCCTAAAGTTGGTTTTGCCGCAAAATCAGAATTTTTAAATAGATATTTTACTTTTAAGCCTCCATAATTCTGAGTGTCAAAAACATTCGGATTTACTATGTTAGGAATGTTAATGTATCTGTTTTCTGTTTCTTCGACAGTCATTCTCTGAAAGATAGGCTGTACGCTAAATTCACTTCCATATCTTCCAACGTGACGAATGGCACCGGAAACATTAAATTTTCTAATTCGAACTCTGTTATAATCCATTCCCAGATCATCGTCGTGATTTTGAGTTTCATTTCCGTATCCAAAATAATTCATCGCAAAGTTTGGAGTTGTGTAAAGCGATTCAACATCAATAACCCATTTTCCTAATAGTCCCGGGAAGTGAGCCGCATAATTAAATTCTAAACCACCAGTAGCAAAATAATAAAATGCATTTAAAACGTGTCTTTGTGTATAAGGGTTTTGCTTAAAATTGTTTACGGTATAATTTAAATTAACGCCCACTTTTACACCGTCATCAGGATTAAAACCAATATTTGGCAAACCGGAAATTACATTGTATTTCGGTTTTTCATAATTATATAAGTTTACATCATAATCGTCTGTTAACTGTGTTTTGGTTTTAGTACCCGCACCTTGTGAGAAATTATAAGTGTTTTCTTTTGATTTAAAATCGTAAACAATAACCTTTCTTCCGTTTTCAATATTATAGGTATCGTTGTTCTGACCTCCAATTAAACGAATCTTAATTCGCGATTTCTGATCGCCTTTTACTTCAAAAACATCATTATCATCTAAACCGTAAATCCATAAATTCTTGGTTTTCGCATCGGTTACGGTTTTGGTGTATTGCAGTTCATCGCCTTCTTTTTTCATTCTGAAAACCTGGATTTCAATACTTTTTTTGTTATTATGATTCAAAACAAATTTGTCTTTTTTATCTGTTCCGGCAATCATAACCGTTTTGCTTAAAACATCAAAATACTTCGAAGCATATTTTTTAAGTTCTTTTTTTCTGTTTTTTAATTTGCGTTTAATGTCTTCAACTGTTTCATCCTGAACTTCTTTCGGCATGTTTTTAAACGCAGCATCAATATCACTGTCCGTTAAATTTTCCTGTATGAATTTTGCCTCTGCAATCCAGTCTTTTTCTTCTGCAGTTTTTAAAAATGCCAAATCCATAGGGTAAGGTTCCCTGCCCAGCCATTTTACATTATCGATTTTATTCTTAAAAGTACGCATATGGCGCAGTGCTGGAATATTCATTAAGAGAGAAAGCAATGTTCCGTCATATTTTGCAAAAGCCTGATCCCTGTCTCTCGGAATTGGTTTATAAATTACTTTACCATCTTTTTTATATTCGGCCCATCGCCATTGATCACTATGTCTGTCCCAGTCGCCAATAAGCATATCAAATAAACGGGCTTTTATATATTCTTTTTCGTCAACGCTGTATTTTTCATCTTTATGAAGATTGGTCATCAAATCATCTGTACCAATAATGTTGCTTGGATTTCCAAAATTTTTACCATCTAAATGATTATCAGCAGGTCTTTCTTCAATCATATACAACTGATCCCCAAATCCGGCATTAAATTCGCCCAAACCATTTTGTTTTGGGATATAATACAAAATAGGATTGGTGTGTAAAAGTCCAATTTTGTCTGACATACTGCCAATAGCAAATGGGGCATACGGATGAGAAGTGGTATAGAAATCTAATAAAAAATTCTCTGTATAAGTATCTTCAAAATCATTTACAACATATTGATCCTTAAAAGCAACAGATTGCAAAAACACAGTTGCACTTTTTTTCATACCGCGCATTACATATTCGCG
The DNA here is from genome assembly GCF_001879205.1 of Flavobacterium johnsoniae. Lineage (GTDB taxonomy): Bacteria > Bacteroidota > Bacteroidia > Flavobacteriales > Flavobacteriaceae > Flavobacterium > Flavobacterium johnsoniae_A. Next base: position 150,320 of record NZ_MLFK01000001.1, on the reverse strand, counting down.
CCCCTTAGGATCAGACATTCTTAAAGAAACAGATTGGTGTCCTCCGCCTTCGCGAATAGGTTTTAAACCACCTTTTAAAGTATCTACAGTTGCGACCTTAACATCAATTGGCATACTGTAATACTTTCTGTAATGCTGTCCGAAAAGGAATTTATGAAACAAACTTTTATCTGTCATTTTTGTCGAATAAATAGAAGTCGTAATCTTTGAAGGAAATTTATTCGGGATATCGGATGCCCAGTTAATTTCTTTTGCTTTTATAATTTCACGTTCAAAAAGCAGTTTTTCTTTATTGTTTTCATTTCCAAAAAAAGAAACTTTTGCATCACCGCTTTTAAATAGAGTTAAGGTTGCATAACCATTGCCGCCATACGAGAAATCATTTGGGTTTACGGTTCTTGCCGCTTCAGATTTTGATCCGGCGCCGCTTATAATCTGCTGAATATTTTCTTTGTTGATATATTGCAGGTTATGATCGTGCCCTGAAACTACAATTACATTTTTCTGCTTTTGCAGGAGTGTTTTAATTCGCTTAGCATAAATGGTATATTGCTTATTTTGAATGTCCTGCGGACTCACTCCGGACGTTTTTCTTAGTAAATTAATAAAAGATCCAATTACCGGAAGCGGAATTTTGTTTTCGAGCGGAAATAGTTGTTTTTCCATAGAAAACTGCCCGCCATGCGTTCCGTTGCTCAGCAAAGGATGATGAATTGCGAGAACAACCGTTTTTTCCTGATTTTTATTTAAGATATTTTCCAGTTCATCAAAGAAAGCTTCTCTTGTTTTAATGTCGCAATTGTCATTTATTGTGGGGTGATTGTCCCAGTCTTCCAGAAACCATTCGCTGTCAATAGTTATTAACGTAGTGGTACTATCAATTTTTACATCTTCAATGGCGCAGGATTTCCTTGGCAGAAATGCTTTTTTATCGTTCAAATGTTTGGTTACAAAATCAGCCTGCAGTTCTAAACCTTTAATACCGCTGTACCAATCGTGGTTTCCCGGAATAAAAACGGTTTTTCCCTTAAAACCTTTAGCCAGTTTTAATTGGTTTGTCAGTTTTGTTTCGGCTAAAGCTTTATCTTCAGCATCTTTATCGCTTGGAAAGCCTTTTGGGTAAATATTATCTCCCAAAAATATTAAAGTCGATTTTTTGCTGGATTTCTTAAGCTTTTGATGTAAGAGTTCCAGCGTTTGCTGTGCCTGTTCTTCATCAGCGTTTCCGGCATCTCCAACAAGATAAAAAGTATGTGCAATTTTTATAGTATCTGTTGCGTTTTCTGTTTCGTTGGCACTAACATTTTTTCCATACTGCGCTTTATGCGTGGCACAGGAATTTATTAGTACTATAGTAGTAATTGCTAATGAAAAGTTTTTAATCTTAGCAATAAAATGATTATCCAAAAACAATTTCATAATTTAGTGGTATAAAAATATTCTTTATGAATCTAATAGAACAATCCGAAGATTTCGTCAGTAATTTACTCAAAGATAAACTTTCTAATTTATATTCTTATCATAATTTTAACCATACTTTCACTGTAGTTACGGCGGTAAAAGAGCTTTGTAAAAAAGAAGATGTAGAAGGAGATAAAAAAGAGGCGCTTTTGGTTGCAGCTTGGTTTCATGATACGGGGTATGTTGAAGGTTATGAAAACCATGAAAACAAGAGTGTAAAAATAGCAGCTGATTTTTTAAGAGAAAAAGGAAAATCAGAAGATTTCATAGAACTTGTTTCCAGCTTAATTTTGGCTACAGCCAAAGAATATGAGCCTAAGACCCATTTAGAGAAAATAATTAAAGATGCGGATTATGCGCATCTTATGGGAACTGAATATACTACAACCTGCGAATTACTGCGTCTAGAGTTAAAAAATACTGGAATAGTAACTTTTACCAATGCCGAGTGGACCAAAGAAAATCTTAATTTTTTATTGAACAAGCATCGATTTTATACAGATCATGCTTTGAAAAAATGGCAGCCTCTTAAAGAAAAAAACCTGCTTTTGATTCAGAAAAAAATAAATAAACAAGAATTGAAAGCTGCCGAAACTATTGAAAAAGAAAATAAAAAGAACGAAAAAATCGAGAAACCAGATCGTGGTATTGATACCTTATTTCGCGTTACACTCGGAAATCACACTCGCTTAAGTGGTATTGCTGATAGTAAAGCCAATATTTTATTATCAGTAAATGCGATTATTATTTCGATTGCATTGTCGTCTATAATTCCAAAATTAGACAGCCCGAAGAACGCCCACTTGGTTATTCCTACATTTATTATGCTGATGTCTAGTGTAATCACGATTATTTTTGCCATTCTTTCGACCAGGCCAAAAGTTACATCTGGTTTTTTTACGCGTGATGATGTTGAGGCAAAAAAAGTGAATTTGATGTTTTTTGGAAATTTCTATAAAATGCCTCTTGAAGATTACGACTGGGCAATGAACGAAATGATGAAAGACCGTGATTATTTGTATTCAACCATGATTAAAGACTTGTATTATCTGGGATTAGTGCTGCAACGCAAATATAATTTACTTCGAATTGCCTATAACTTTTTTATGTTTGGTTTAATCATTACTGTTATTTCGTTTGTAATTGCCTTTAAATCAATTTAAGTTTTATCGTAAGAGAAAAATTAGCAGCTTTGTCGAAGTTTTAAACTTTGACAAAGCTTTTTTATTTATTCAAAAATCAAAAATCAAAAATCAAAAATCCGCTATTATCCGCGTTTTCGCCATAGCGAATTCGTTTCATCAGTGTTCGATAAACTCAAAAAAAAGCTCAACTAATTAGTTGAGCTCGTCTAATAAATCTTGATAGGTAATTTTTTTAACCGCTGGATTTGAAGTATTATTAATGACTTTTACACGAATGGCTCTTAAGCCCGAAACTCCCTGAAGATCTTCAACTTCAAATTGTTCTATTGCCGGCTCAAGAATCTTCTTGTGCTGTAAATATTTAATGTATTTTAGATATTCGGCTTCTTCGCTGTTTTGAGAATATACGATTGTAATTTTTTCTTTTTCGGTAATACGGTCATTTGTACCTTTAATGTTCGATTTGTCGATTCGTTTTTTAACAACTTCATATCTTGCATTGTAAGTTCCGTCTACATCAAAACGTTTTTCATCCATTCTAAAACGAATAGAAAGAGGCTGGCTGAATACCAAAATCAGTGAAGTAACATCTAACTCGTAAGGAAGAGATTCTTTTAGCTGATGATGTTCTAATTCCATTTCGCATAAAGTCTGCAATTGCCACAAACGAAGATTATGCAGATACATAATATCAAAAGGACGTGTTGGTGTAATTGAGGCTCCTATATATAAATTATGTTCAACTCCATCTGTTTTAAAACGTTCGTAATAATGCGGATAAATTTGCTGCGCTTCAATTTGTTTTTTATCTAAAACTGTTGCCAGTCTTTTGTTGATAATTGACATTGCATTATCAAACTTTTTTCTCTCCTGATAAAACATTCCTGTCTTTTCATCCAGACTTTCAAAGTACAATTCTTCTAATTCTTCATTTTTAGCATTGCCTTTGGTGTTTTTCAGTATCGGATGAATTTCTTCTTCGATATAACGCTGAATATGTTGTTCTGTATCTGCTTTTAGTGGGAAATCCAATTCATTTCGAAGCGATTCCAACTCAAATTTTCTTTGTTCCAAAAGAACCAGATTTGAATTTGGCTTCTGATTATCAAAGATTTCCAATAAAGCCGTAAGCTGATTTTTTAAATCAATTTTGACCGTTTCATTTCGATGTTCAGACGAACTTTTAATATCGATTTGTCCATATAAAGGGAAAACGTTTTTGAATACAATTTCCTTAAAAATATAATCTTTTGTATGATTTATATTTTGAAAATAATTTTGTGATTCTTTTTTAAATTTCCAGTAAACACTTGGATGAATCGTAGTATATTCACGCTGAATAATGGCTTCGATCTGATGCTGCATATCAGTATTGTAACGATCGATAGTATCTGTTAAATACGGTAAAACCAATTCTAGTTTAGTGGCATTTACACTGTTTAAATCTCTTGCATTTTCAGATACTAATTCGACAACGCCCAGTAAATGCCCATCTTTTATAACCGGAGCAAAAACACAGCTTTGAATTCCCTGCTTTAATAAATGTTCACCAAGTTTTTTGTTTGAAGATTCTTCGATGAATTTTTTAACATTCGAGATTGCAAAAGGTTCTTTATTGTCTAAAAGGTTTTGAAAAGAACAGCCAAAGAAAGCATTTTTGCAATCTACTTCCTGATCTGTTTTTAGTAAAAAACTCTGAAGCTGATTGTCAAATTTTATTGGTCTGATGAATTTTTCTTCCTCTGGATTATAGATAATGAAACCAACCTTTAAACTCGGAATTTTAAATATTGACCTGAAAATATTCTCAATAACATCATTTGAAGCAACAGTTTTGGAATCCGGTTTTAATAAATTACTTTTTAAATTTGAAATAGCACTTTCGGTAGTGGCATCAAATAAAGAAACAATACCAAAACCTTTTAAAATCCAGCTTCCCGGAGGAAATTTTGATTTCCAAAGATCAATGTCATTGTAATTATCAAACAATAAATCAATATCGTCCTGAGTTAAATGTACCGATTTTTCTGTTGGAATAATTTCCATAAAATCAGCATTATATAAAATTCGATAATGTTTTTCGACCCCATCTTCATCTGGAATATCGTAAAAGAAAGGTTTATTAAAATCTATTTTTTGTTTGTAATAAACACCTAAAATAAGACAGCAGTTGTTGACATAGAATTGATGATCATCAAAATCACGAATTTCCATGTAAAATTCGTCACCTGCATTGCGTAATATTTTCTTGAAACGTTCTGTATAGTTGAAAGAGATGTTTTGAAAAGGAATTGTTATAGCCTTTATTTCGTTGTTTGTCAAAGCCGTAGGGAATAAATCTGCAGCAATGTTTCTAATTAATGCCTCATTATTTTTAATAACGCTGTAATCGCGAATGCCGGTTCTAAATTCCGGATAAGCTTCGACTTCTTTTAAAATAGCTTTGGCGTAGTTAGATCGGTAATCAACATCAGATAAAGCAATCTGCTCAAAAGACTCAATTAGTTTATGAAATGAGATTATCGTTTCGAAAGGGCTTTCGTTGGGTAAAAGACGATCCATCTGTTTTTTTGTTTTAGAATACAAAATTAAGCATAAATTAAGAATCGGCGACATTTTATGATTTCTTTCGTTTATAGTTTGATAGATACAATCCCTTATAAATGGGCGCTTTAAAAAGAGATTAGCTGTTTTAACTAAATATTAACATAATTAATAACGGAACGATCGTTCCGTTATTATATCTTTGTACCATAATAATTGAATAATCAATAACTTAAATAACAAATAAAATGAAAAATTTAGTAAATAAAGTGGCTATTGTAACAGGAGGAAATAGCGGAATTGGGTACGCAGCTGCTGCCGAATTAGTAACAAAAGGTGCACAAGTAGTTGTGACTGGAAGAAACAAAGAAGCGCTGGAAAAAGCCGAAACCGAATTGAATGTTACAGGAATTGTGGCAGATCAGTCTGATCTAAGCTCAATTGATAATTTAGTGGAAGAAGTAAAAGCAAAGTTTGGTAAAATTGATATTGTATTCTTAAATGCCGGAATTGCCTCATTTTCTCCAATGGAATCTGCTCCGGAAGAGCATTACGATACTATTATGAATGTAAATACTAAAGGTGTTTATTTTACAGTTCAAAAATTACTGCCAATTTTAAATGATGGCGCATCTATTATTTTTAATACTTCTATAAATGCCCATGTGGGAATGCCAAATTCAAGTGTTTATGCAGCAAGTAAAGCAGCAGTTTTATCTTTTAATAAAGTTTTTGCAGTAGAATTGGCTCCAAGAAAAATTAGAGTAAATGCCGTTTCTCCAGGTCCTGTTGAAACACCGCTTTACGGAAAATTAGGTTTGCAAAAAGAAGAAGTAGATGGTTTTGGAACTATTTTAGGCGAAAAAATCTTGTTGAAACGTTTTGCTCAATCTTCAGAAATTGCCAAAACAGTCGCATTTTTAGCCTCAGATGATTCGTCATTTATTACCGGAACTGAAATCGTAATTGACGGCGGACTTACCGTAAATGCAGTAGTATAATTTTTTTGACTAATTCAGGAACGATTGTTCCGTATAATCATTATCTTTGTATAGAAATTTAAATGTGCGATCATGGCTAGAACAAAAGAGTTTAATGAAGATAAGGCTTTAGATAAAGCGATTGAAATTTTTTGGCACAAAGGTTACAACGGAACATCTGCTCAGGATTTGGTAACGCATTTGGGTTTAAGCCGTTCGAGTTTGTATGATACTTTTGGTGATAAGCAGAAATTGTTTTCGAAATCTCTGCAGCGCTATCAAAAGCAAGCGCAGGATGCTGTAAAAGAGCTTTTAGAAAAATCAGATAATGTTAAAGAGACCCTGCATGATATTTTTAAACAGGCTGTTATAGAAAGTCTGGAAGACCGAATTACAAAGGGCTGTTTTATGGTCAATTCTTCTGTTGAGCTTGCAATGCACGATGAAGAAATAGCAAAGATTGTAAAAAACAACATTCAGACCATGGAAGAAGTTTTTACAAATGCCGTGAAGAAAGGGCAGGAGCAGGGGCATATTTCAAAACAGCAGGATGCCAGAGTTTTGGCGCGATTTATCTTTAATAATTATTCAGGAATCAGGGTTTTGGCCCGCACTGGAGAAAGGGATAAACAGGTCTATGACGATATTGTAAAAGCAGTATTTTCAATTTTATAAAATTCGAAAATAGTGCAATTAAAAAACGGCAGTTACAAAATGTAATTGCCGTTTTTTGTTTAGTAAGTAAGTAATAGAAAATGAATGACTCTTAGCTTTTTTCTTCTTTATTGAAATACACTAAGTAGTAATACATTTGTTTTTCTTCATCCCAGCCTTTTTCAACAAATTTCTCTGCACTTTCAGGGTTGATAAAATCCATTTTAATTTGAATGTGAGTATCCAGATTAATTACGTTTTTAATCGATTTTCTAGCGTCAGAAACTGCTGCGTTTGCGATTGGGAATGAAGTTACATCTTCGATGCTGTATTTTTCTCCTTTATCAACTTTATAGTTTTTAAATTCAGGAATTAAGTCAGGATTGTCTAATACTTCATTCAAGAAATTTTGTTCTTCAAACTGATCATTTTTTGCGAAATAATTCACAGATCTGTTCATAAACATTACTTCCTCTTTCTTGTCTTCTGCTGGCAAAACCACGTCTTTTGCGAAGTTTTGACAGAATTTTAAATATTTTTTAGTGATGAAATTTTCATCTTCAAAAGCATCTACAGATAAAAAGTGCTCTAACCAGTAACGAGCGTCATAACGGTTGCTGTCTACAGTTAAGATTTTATATCCTTCTTCTTTTTTATAATTAAAAATCAAACATCCTTTATCTAATTTACTCAGGTTAATTCCCTGTTGTAAAATCATTTCAAGGTTGCTGTCTTTTTCTTCAAATTGTAAAAAGTCAGCCTGTAATTCACTTTTGAAAATTCCAATTGCATCAACAACATTATTGTCAATACTTAAGTTTGTTAGATACGTTACGTAAACCTCTCCGTTTTTAATATGCGGATGATTGGACTGCTCGTATAAATGCTTGGTGATTTTTTTGGAAACCTCCTGAACATTCGCAGGATTTGCAAAAATCTCAGTTGCATATTTAAACATATCGTTGTAATCCAAGTCCACTTCGTGTGCAAACTGATAATAGTTTTCTTCTTTCTCTCTAAAAGGTTTAAAGAAGTATTCTTTTATCAAAGGCACAATTTCATCGTTTAGATTAAATGGCTGTTCTGATAAAAAAATAGCTTCGTTACGGCTTTTGTTTCCTACGCGGTGTATCGCAAGCGTCTCGATGTGGGTGTTGAATAAGTTGATCATTTTTTTTAGGTGCTGAGGTTCTAAGATGCTAAGGTACTAAGGTTTAGTTTCTAGTTTTTATTTTTTTAATAAAAGAAACTAACATTCTTTCTACTTCGCGGCTGTCCTCATATAGGTTATTAAAATCGTCTTCTTTTAAGTACGATATATTTTTTGCGATTTCTAATTGAGTCTGCATTTCAAATAAAGACCCAACAGAAATATTTAAAAATCGTAAAAGATCTTTATCGCTTTCTCTTCCAAATCCCTCGGCAATATTGCTTGGAATTGAAATTGAGCAACGTCTAATTTGTGAAGTTAACCCGAAGATTTCTTCTTTTGGAAAATTGTTTGTTGAAAAATAAATTCTGGTCGTCAAAGCCATTGATTTTTGCCAAATAAGCAGGCTTCTAAAATTACTCATGTTTAAATATTTTAATTCAAAGAATTAAAAATAAGAAAAAACTTTCAAAGTAAAACCTCAGACCCTTAGACCCTTAGATTAATTCCAATTCTCCTCAAATCCGTAGTCTTCAAAGCTGTCATCGCCTTCAAACATGTCCAGATCGTCTTCGTCTAAGTCGTCTTCAAATTCTCCGTAAATGTCATTATGCATATCATCTGCTTCGAAGTTTTTTTCAAGGGCTTCATCCGGCATTTCTCCGTGAGAGAATAATGTTTCAGGATAAGTTGCTCCGGCAACTTGTTCATCAATCGCAGCCAATTCAACTAAGAAAGTCCACATATTGATAAAATCATAAACATAGATAATTTTGGTATTTTCCTTGTCTAAGATAGATGATAATGGATAATCGCCCATTGTTCTCTGCTCGCCAGGAACATCGCCCGTATCAAAAAGCGGAATTTCATCTTCCTGATTCCAAGTTTCATCGCAAGTATAGAACGAAGCTACTTCCATTCCGTCAAAACCAAAAGCGTTGAAGATTGCATTGTGTAAATCCTCTAAAGTATCATCTTCAAGAATTGCAATGTCTCTAAAAATATCTTCCTCGGCGTCTAGAATTACTCTAAATTTATAAACCATAATCTTTGTTTTTATTGAGAGGTCAAAGGTAAAATATAAAAAACGAAATACGAATTGTGAATTACGATTTGTTGAAAAGATTTTAATCTTTTGATTTACTGTAGTTTATTTAGTTTGATGTTCCTGTAAAGTTTTGAAAACCTTGCAGGGATGCAGAGATAATTATTACCTCCCAATCAATCTCTTTCTGATCTTATGATAATGTTTATGATAAGTACTATGGCTCGGATAACTTCTGCTCGAAGTCATATTATTAAAAATCAAAGCGGTCAAAAGTAAAATCAAAGTGCCTACTAAAACAGGAGAAATCACATACATATACCCAAGGGCTTTTACTTTTTCGGTACCAATAACAGCAATTAAGGCCGTAGCACCTCCCGGAGGATGAAGAGTTTTGGTAATCTGCATTGAAATAATAGCAAATGAAACAGCTAACGGAGCCGCTATAAACATAATATCAGGAACCAGTTTATGTACCGTTACCCCTATAAAAGCAGATATTACGTGTCCGCCGACTAAATTTCTTGGCTGTGAAAACGGACTTTGGATGATTCCATAAACCAATACGCTCGAAGCCCCAAAAGAACCAATTAAATATACGGCGTCATTTCCTGAAAAATGCAGAGATTGCACATAAGCCAGAATTCCAATTCCGACGAATGAACCTATAAACGACCAAAAATGTTCTTTAGAATCAATTAATGTTTCTTTATAAAGAATATATCGTGTTTTTCGGTAGCTTCTTTTAATTTTTGGAGTGGGCATAATTGTGGTATTTTGCTTAAAAAGATTAAAGATTAATACTTACTTTTTTATTGTAATGCTATTTTGTTAAGCTTGGGGAATAACTATAGACAGTATAAGGATATATTGTTTTTGCAGTGTATTTTGAAATCAGACAAACAACAAGAATTGGGAAAAACAAGGTGTAGTCGTTTGTTAAGCCGCAAACCAAAAATATTGCAGTAAACGGAGCATGTATACTGGCGCTCAAAACGGCGGCCATTCCGATAATCATAAAGTTAACGGGAATTACATGTACATGAAAAAATGTATTTAAGATTGATGCCAGCAATAATCCTAAAAAAGCACCAATAAAAAGGCTCGGTGCAAAAACACCGCCATCACCTCCGGAAGCCAGTGTTATAGATGTTACGATTGGCTTAAGAATTAAAACACCAATAAATGTTATGGCTAATGTAATGGTTAAAGGAATTTCTGCGGCGTTTCCGAAAATGCCTTTTATCGCATGGTAGCCTTCGCCATATAATTGAGGGAAAATAAATAAAGAAATGCTTAAAACTGCAGATCCAATTATGATTTTATAATAATGAGTTCCAATTTTTCCGAATTGAGATTTAAAAAACAATACACATCTTGTTAAGTAAACTGAGTTCATTCCGGCCAGAATTCCTAAAAGAATAAAATACGGAATCGCTTTTAGATGCCAAGTTGTTATTGAAACCGCAAACAAAGGCTCTTCTTTTAAGATTGAAAGTAAACCAAAAGCAATTGAGACTGCAATGATATTTGAAATAACAAAAGCACGTGTCACTTTTCTGGAAATAACTTCGAGAGCAAATAAAACTCCTGCTATCGGACTGCTGAAAAGTGCTGTAACTCCCGCTGCAACTCCTGCACAGATAAGTTCTGTTTTGTATTGACGGAAAATATTTTCTTTTTCATGAGCTACAGATCCAATTGTAGCAGTGGCAACTACGGTCGAAACTTCGATTCCGGTTGAACCGCCAAAAACAACAGTAAGTAATCCGTTTATAAAGTGAGATGGAATTTTATAAGAAGGAAGATTTTTTGAATTTGATCCTGTGCTTTCAAAAACTTCTTTGATTCCTTTATTTTCTTTTTTCTTAAAAAGATACTGCCTTAAAAAATAAATTACCGACAATCCGAAAACCGGAAAAATGATATAAAATATTGGATTTACTGAAACTTCGTGAAAAAAGATTTCTTCGTAATACTCCGTGATTTTTTTGAGAGAAATTCCTAAAAAGGCTGAAAGGAAGCCAATTAAAATCGAAACAATAACTAATTTTCGGAATTTGATAAATTGATGATTTTTTTTGATTTGCGCCGTTTTGTTCATCAGAAGTGATCGCAGTTTTTTTATGCGGATTACAAAATTAAGAATCAAATTCGGTTTTTTATAGAAAATAAGCAATATAATGTGTTAAAACTGATAAAAACAGGAAAATTCTTTCAGTATGTTTTTCCTTGTATATCGCTTATTTAGTACAAAGGTGTAAAGTTTTTTAGTTTAAAATACTTCAATTGCCTTCAGCTAAAGCTGGTGGCAATTGAAGTATTCTTAATATATAACAAGAAACCTTTGTTTCTTTGAACCTCTGCACCTTTAAACCTTAAGTTCCTATCTTTCGTAAAACTCAATTGGCAACAAATCAGGATCAGCAATAAAGGTGAAACGTTTTTCGGTTGTTTCATCAATTCGTATTGGTTCTGATTCTATGTTTTTGGAGGTTAAAAAGGCAACGGTTTCATTTAAATTAATGACTTCAAAAGCCAAATGACGCAATCCGACTGCTTCAGGTCTTGAAGGCCTTTTTGGAGGATCTGGAAATGAAAATAATTCAATTACGTAACTTCCATTTAAAGCCAGATCTAATTTGTAGGACTGTCGTTCTTCTCTATAAATTTCCCTGATAATCGTCAGCCCCAGAATTTCAGTGTAAAAAGCTTTTGATTTTTGATAATCAGAGCATAAAATGGCAATATGGTGAACTTTATTTAAGGTAAGCATTATGATTTTAATTCAGATTCTTGATTTAATTTTCGAATTACTTTTGCCGGATTTCCAACTGCTAATGAATTGTCCGGAATATCTTTGGTTACAACAGAACCGGCACCAATAACACAGCCTTTTCCGATGGTTACGCCAGGGCAGATAACAGAATTTCCGCCAATCCAGCAATCGTCTCCAATTGTTACCGGGTAAGCATTTTCAAGTGATTTTCTTAATTCAGCGTCAAGTGGATGTGATGCGGTATAAATCTGCACGTTTGGCGCAACAAATACATTTGAACCAATATTTACGGGAGCGCAGTCCAGAATAACACAGTTCACATTAAAATAAACGTTGTCGCCGCAGAAAATATTATAACCGTAATCACAATGAAATGGAGGTTCTATATAAAATCCTTGTCCGGTATTTGGAATTAATTCTTTTAAAATTTCTTTTGCTTTTTTTGTTAAGCGGTATTCTGTTACATTTAATCTATGCAGTAAGTTTTTTGCTTTTCGACGGTCTTTTACTAAAACCGGATCCCCGGCAATATAATATTCACCGCTGATCATTTTTTCTTTTTCTGTTTTCATATCAGGTATTACATTTTCGTCTTGGCAATTTTTTCGTGTATTTTTAAGGTTTCCTGCAAAGCAGCAGTGCAGTACCAAGGTGTTAATTCGGCTTTGAGTAAATTGGCTTTTATGGCGGGATCTGTTGCTACCAGTTCCTTTGCATCTTCAATAGTTTCTACATTAAATATATAAATGCCTCGATAATTTCGGTCGTTTTTCATAAAAGGCCCAGCAACAACAAGTTTTCCTTCTTTTGCCAGTTTATTAATATTTGCCATATGACCTTCAAAGAGTTTTTTGGTTTCTTCTTTTGAAGCCGTTGTGTTTGTTCCCGATTTTAAAAGACAGAAAACATATTTTTTCATTCCATATTCATCAGCATTTAAAGACTTCGCTAAATTTTCATCAAACTTAACTTCCGTTTCCTGTGAGAATCCTAAAAAGCTAAGCAAAAAAAACACAATTAAAAATGTAGATTTTTTCATCGTTGATCTTATTAAGTATTATTTATCGAGCATTCTGTTTTTTATCAATTCCAGATTTTTAATTGAACCTACAGGAGCAATCTTTATGGCGGAGTTCCCTTCACTCATGTAAAAATAGTAGGCTGTATTAGAACCAATGATGTAAACATTTTCAGATTTTTCGTCGCTGTAATTCAGTTTATAATTATAATGCAGTTTGTGGCTTTTTATATGCTCAGAAAGAAATTTGCCATCGGCAATTCCGTATCCTAAAAAAAGGGAGATTAAAAAAGTGCTTAGTGATTTTATGGATGCGGTGGTGTAACAATTTAATTTTTCCTCTTCAGACAATTGTTTCAATTCAGTATCGGTTTTAGTTATACCCGAAAATTTATGTATCCACTTTTTATCTTCGTTTTTGAGTAATATTTTTGGAAGGTTGTAGTAAAAAATAAACAATAATAATATAGTGATAAAAAATACCGGATGAGAGGTAACTGCTGCAATCGGACTGATCAAAATGTCCATAATAGAGGAATATTTAATTATGTTTATTCCAATTTGATAATAGAATATACTATCTTTTGTTATCCCTAAAATTATAAGAAAAAGATAACCAAGCGGAAGCAGGTTTTGTACTTTATCAATGTTTTTCATCCAGGTATGATTTAATTTCTGATTTTTAAATTTTACAAAAGTTTTTTCAAAATAACAATCTGTCCTAAATGATAAACGTCATGCTGAATAATTCCGTGAATATGTTCGTAATAGGTATGTCCGTTATTGATGTATATTTTTGCTAAATCGGCATCATCAAAATCCTCAAAAAAAGCGTTCCATGCTTCTTGTGATTTCGCGAGACTTTGAAGCGATTGTTCCCAAGCTGCTTCAGACGGATCTAAAATTGGAACAAAATAATTGTGGTCAGGAGTTACAACCGTTTCGCCCTGCATACGGTTTAGAATATTTCGTCTCCATTGTATAAGATGATTAACAATTTCCCAAATCGTGTTTAAATTAGGATTGATTTTTCTATAAGCCTGCTCTGCGTTTACGTTTTCTAATGTATGGGCCAAAGTTACTTCCAGCCACGGATTTCCATTATAAATGGATTGATATAGATTTGAAATTCTTTTGTTTTCTGACATAATTGATGATTTTGGAATTCATAGCTAAGATACAAATTAGAAATTTACAACTCATCCTCAAAATTCTACAATTGGGTTATTATATATTTTTTAACAGGAAATGTTAAAATACATTTGCTCCATCAAAACCAATAAATACCATGAAAACCAAAATTACTTTTATTTTATTATTAATAAGCACTTTTACTTTTGCCCAAAATATTATTTCAGGAAAAGTTGTAGACCAAAAAGGAAAACCGGTTGCAGGAGCTAATATTTATATTGATGGTACCTATGACGGAGCAACAAGTTCTGAAACCGGAGATTTCTCTTTTGAAACTACAGCAGCAGGAAACCAATTTCTTGTAGTGAGTTTTTTGCTTTTCGAAACATTTAAAAAAGAAATCGATGTTACCAATTATAAAAATCAAACGGTAAAACTAAGAGAAAACGTAAACGCTCTTGATGCCGTTGTAATTACGGCCGGAACTTTAGAATCTGGTGACAAAGCAAGAGTTTCTGTTTTAAAACCTTTGGATATTGTAACAACGGCAGGATCGGCAGGAAACATTGTTGCCGCTTTGCAGACTTTACCGGGAACGCAGTCGGTAGGTGAAGATGGTCGTTTGTTTGTTCGTGGAGGAGAAGCCAGCGAAACGCAAACATTCGTTGACGGAATTCGTGTGGCACAACCATATGGTGCAACTACAAATAATTTACCAACCCGAAGCCGTTTTTCTCCTTTCTTATTCAGCGGGATTTCTTTTTCTACCGGAGGTTATTCGGCCGAATATGGTGAAGCCTTGTCAAGTGTTTTACTTTTGAATACGCAGGATGAAGCAGATCATGAAAAAACTGATATTGGTTTCATGACTGTTGGATTAAGTTTAGGAAATACTCAAAAATGGAAAAAAAGTTCCTTAAGTGTTAATATGGCTTACATTAATCTGGCGCCTTATCAGGCTGTAATTCCTCAAAATGTAGATTGGAATAATCCTTATCAATCTCTTGGCGGTGAAACGGTTTACAGATATAATTTTACAAACGGAATCTTTAAATTATATGCTGCTTTTGATTCTGAGCGATTTGATTTGAACCAGAAAAATATCAATTTTGAAAATCCCATCAGAACTGACTTAAACAATAATAACTTTTATCTAAACTCTTCTTATAAAGGAAGCTTTGGAACAGGATGGCAGTTAACAACCGGAATTAGTTATGGTTACAGCAAAAACAAAACAAAATATGATATCAATGATATTGATGCAGAAGAAAATGCTGCGCAATTAAAGTTAAAACTTGGAAAAAAAGTTTCAAACTATTTCAAAATATCTTTCGGAACAGATTATTTTATCACCAAATTCAATGAAAATTTTAATGATAATATTGCTGTAGATCTTACAAATGGATACGATTCCAACATTTTTGCCGCTTACGCAGAAGGAGATATTCTGTTTTCTAAAAGATTAGCTATGAAAGTAGGTTTTAGATATTCGAATAACAGTTTGTTGAATGAAAATAATATTGCTCCGAGGGCTTCATTGGCTTATAAGTTTTCAAAAACCAGCCAGCTTTCTTTTGCTTACGGGGATTTTTCTCAAACTCCTGTTGTCGATTATATTAAATATTCAAAATACCATCAATTTGAAAGTGAAAAAGCAAGACATTATATTTTAAATTATCAGTTTACAAAACCGGGGCAGATTTTTAGGGCAGATCTTTATTATAAAGATTACAGAAATTTGGTTCAGTATGATACAAAAGACATTCAATACAACTCGGTCTTTAATAATAATGGTTCAGGATATGCTAAAGGACTAGAATTGTACTGGAGAGACAGCAATTTGTATAAAAACTTAGAATATTGGATTTCATATTCATATATCGATTCTGAGAGACAATATAAAAACTATCCTACGATGGCAACTCCTAGTTTTATTGCAAATCATACCTTGTCTGTAGTAACAAAATATTTCATAACCGACTGGAAATCACAAATTGGTTTTACAAACAGTTACAGTTCAGGACGTCCTTACAACGATCCAAACCAAACACAATTCATGAACGGAAAAACAAAATCATACAATAGTTTGAGTTTTAACTGGGCGTATTTGTTAACAACGCAAAAAATCCTTTATTTCTCGGTTTCAAATATTTTAGGAACGCAGAATATCTTTGGGTATGATTATGCGAAATTACCAGATCCAAACGGAGTATACAACAGACAAGCGATAACACCAACAGCAGATCGATTTTTCTTCGTAGGTTTCTTCTGGACCATCAGCCAGAATAAAAATGAGAATCAGTTGAAAAATTTATAGGTGCTAAGGTTCTGAGTTGCTAAGCGACTAAGAAAAAAAAACTTAGACCCTTAGCAACTCAGAACCTTAGAATCTTAAAAAAAAACAATTCATCATCAAAAATCGACAACTCAGTATTATTTAATTTTTAATACCTAAAATCCGATATACTTTTGAAGTATAATAATAAGCGACTAAGCAGCTAAGGCTCTAAGATACTAAGAGAAAAACTTAGAGACTTAGTTTCTTTAAAACTTAGAACCTAAAAAAAAGAGTTTTAATCATCAATAAAAAACTTAGAATCTCAGTCCCGAAGCTTCGGGATAGTAACTTAGAAACTTTAAAAAAAGAAATCATGACCAAAATTATTACCATAATCACGTTATTTATCTGCAGTTTAATGGCTGCCCAAAATGTAAAACTAACTGTTGCTGTTTCAGGTTTAAAAAACGATACAGGAATTGTTAAAGTAGGATTGTACAACTCAGATGGGACATTTCTTAAAACGACTTACAAAAGCCTTTCTTCTGAAATTAAAAACAATAAAGCAGTAGTAACATTTGACAATCTTCCGGCAGGAGAGTATGCAATTTCAACGTATCACGATGAAAACAGTAATGGAAAACTGGATAGAAATGTAATGGGAGTTCCGTCTGAAGATTATGCAGCTTCAAACAATGCAAAAGGATTTATGGGGCCTCCTTCTTATAAAGATGCTAAATTTGTTATTGGTAAAGATTCGAAAATTGAAATTACATTATAAATAATTAACCACAAATTAAACAACCATTTAAATAACCTGAAAAATGAAAAAAATCATCACTTTAATCGCATTACTTGTAGTAGTAATAAGCTCTGCACAAACACAATTTGAACAAGGAATGACTAAAGCTTTCGGACTTTGGAAAGAAGGTAAAAATACCGAAGCTTCGGCATTATTCGAAAGAATTGGATCAGCAGAGAAAAACAGTTATCTGCCTAATTATTATGTGGCTTTGATTAATACAACAAGCGCTTTTACTGAAAAAGACAAAACAAAAATCGATTTGTTATTGACAAAAGCACAAGACGCATTAGACGTTGAATTTATTAAAGATCAAAACAATGCCGAGTTATACGCCATGCAGGCCTTGATTTATACTGCTTATGTTGTGGCAGACCCAATGACAAACGGAATGAAATATTCAGCTAAAGTGATGGAGGCTTACGCAAAAGGAAAAGCAATTGATCCAAATAATCCAAGAATTGTTTTTGGTGAAGCTGATTATCAGTTAGGTGGAGCAAAATGGACAGGTGTTGACACAAAACCACTTTGTGCTCAAGTTGATAAAGCTATTGAACTTTTTGCTACTTTTAAACCAGAAACACCTTTTTCTCCAAAATGGGGATTAGAAAGAGCCTTAGAAACTCAAAAAACGTGTAAATAATTTAATAAAAAAAAGAATGACCTTAAAACCAAATCTATTAAAAGCGCTTTTAATTGGCGGAGTAGTTTTCGTATTCTCCTTTTTAATTCGTTTTGCTTCATTTGGAACTGCAATTTTTACCAAAGACCTGTACATCTACTTTTTGTATTGCATGTTGTACAGCGTAGTTTTATACGTCGTAAATGCATCTCTATTTGTGTTCTTAGACAAGGTTTTTAAAGGAGAAAACAGATTTTCTGCCAAAAGAATTTTCATAGGATTTGTTAGTTCGTTTTTTATTTCACTCTTTATAATTTTTATACTGCGGATTTTCACCCAGGTAGTGATAGAAAGACGTCCTATTTTAAGTTTTTTGGCCAATGAAGATCCGGCAAATTATATAGAATCCTCGGTTATTACTTTTATTGTACTGCTTGTTTTTCACGCTTTACACTTTTATAAATTATATCAGGAAAATAAAGTTATACAGCAAAAGATTATTGCGGGAACGGCAAGTGCCAAGTTCGAGAGTTTAAAAAATCAAATTGACCCGCATTTTCTTTTTAACAGCTTAAATGTTCTTAGTTCCTTAATCGAAGAAAATCCGGATAATGCGCAGCGATTTACTACTTCTTTGTCTAAAATTTACAGATATGTTTTAGAACAAAAAGACAAAGAACTGGTTTCTGTTGAAGATGAATTATCATTCGCAAAAACCTATATGAACCTGCTGAAAATGCGTTTTGAAAACAGCTTGTTTTACGAACTGCCCACAACAAACATAAATCCGGATGCAAAAGTGGTACCGCTTTCCTTACAGCTTTTACTGGAAAATACAGTAAAACATAATGTTGTAAGCGAGCAAAAACCATTGCATATTCGAATTTTTATTGAAAAAGATTATTTGGTAATACAAAATGATCTTCAGAAAAAAGAAGTACTGCAAGACAGACAAGGAGTTGGACTGCAGAATATTGTAAATCGTTACGGAATTATAACCGACAGAAAAGTGTTGATTAATCAAGATGAGAAAAACTTTTCGGTTAAGATTCCAATTTTAACAAAACAAATTACTGTTATGGAAATAGGTGCTGAATATAATGACGAAGCTAAAGCTTATTACAGAGCCAAAAAAAGAGTTGAAGAGTTAAAAGGTTTTTACGGAAATGTAATTTCATATTGCTGTGTAATTCCTTGTTTAGTATTTATCAATTTACAATTCTCGCCGGGATTTCAATGGTTTTGGTTTTCGGCTTTAGGCTGGGGATTTGGAGTAGCAATGCATGCTTTTAAAGTTTTTGGTTACAGCTCTGATTGGGAAGAAAGAAAAATCAGAGAAATTTTAGAGAAAGAAAACAATCAAAAAACCTGGAAATAATTATGGAAAAGAATTATGTGGAAGGAGAACGATATTATCATGCTCAAAAAAGAGTAAAGGAGATTAAAGCTTTTTATGAACATTTAACTGTCTATATTTTAGTAAATCCTATTGTAATCGTGGTAAACATTATGACTTCACCTGGATATTTGTGGTTTATATGGTGCCTGATGGGATGGGGAATGGCGATAGTTTTACATGGATTAAAAGTTTTTAGTTTACCGCCTTTTTTTAATGAGAAATGGGAGGAAAGAAAAATCAGGGAAATTTTAGAAAAAGAAAACAGTCAAAAAACTTGGGAATAATATGGAAACAAATTCTACTAATAGCCCCGAAGAATATGAATTACAGCAATTGGCAAGTAAAAAAGTGGTTAAGCTGAAATCATTTTATAAACATACGTTTCTTTACATCATTGCTTTAACTCTTTATATTTTAAAAGAATATACACAACTGCCTTTGCATTTCTTTCCTCTTCAATTTATAAACGAAGTTGTAATGATTATCTGGTCGGCAGTTTATATTGGTTCTGCAATTGATATGCTTGTTTCTTTCAAAATTTTTGGAAAAGAATGGGAAGAAAGAAAATTGAGAAGTATACTGGAAAAGAAAAATAAAACACAAAAATGGGAGTAATCATGGAAATGAAATTTAATGAAGAGGATAAATACTTTTTGGCAAAAAAGAAAGTAGAAAGTATTAAAGGATTTTATGGAAATCTGGTCGCTTATATTTTAGTAAATGCAATTTTGATTTTCATTAACTTATATACTTCACCAAAATATTTATGGTTTTTCTGGCCTTTAATGTGGTGGGGAATAGGAGTTGTTATTCACGGATTAAAGGTTTTTGATGTATTTCCAGTTCTGGGAAAAGACTGGGAAGAAAGAAAAATCAAAGAATTCATGGAGAAAGAAAAGGAGAATAAAAATAAATGGAAGTAATTTAATAAAAGCTGCTATGGGACGTTTTAGAAGACGCATGTACGACGAATATGCTCACGAATTTAGTACAGATGAGAGTTACAATATAGCCTACAAAAAGGTAAAAAGAATAAGAGGTTTTTATTCGCACTTGAAGATTTATATCATAGTAAATGTTATTATTATCATATCGAGTTTAAATAGAATTTATGTTGGAAATCATTTTGAAATAAGAGGATTCCAGAATTGGGAAATCTACTCAACGGCATTTTTCTGGGGAATAGGTTTAGCAGGTCATGCATTATCTGTTTTTGGTCGTGATCTTTTCTTTAGCGCTGAATGGGAGCAAAAGAAAATCCAAAAATATATGGAGAAAGAAGCCGCAAATACAAATAAATGGGAGTAACTTTGAATTAATATTTTTTCAAATTTTGCATTATAGTAAATGATCACATTAATTATAGAAGACGAAAAACCAGCCGCAAGATTGCTGCAAAGAAAACTTGAAAAGCTAGATGTTAGAGTAGAAACGATGCTTCATTCGGTTGAAGAATCGATTCAATGGTTTTCAAATAATCAACATCCTGATTTAATTTTTCTGGACATTCAATTATCAGATGGCTTGTCGTTTGAAATTTTTGAAAAAATAGATATCAAAAGCGCTATTATTTTTACAACAGCATACGACGAATATGCGCTCAAAGCTTTTAAACTCAATAGTATTGATTATCTTTTAAAACCAATTGATGAAGATGATCTGGAAACAGCAGTTTCAAAATTCAAATCCCGTTTACCAAAAGCATCTTCTGAGACTTCAAACATACAGCTTGATTTTGAACAGATTCGCCAAATGTTGTCTAATCCGTTTGAGAAAACGTATAAAAAGAGATTTACGGTTAAAATTGGTCAGCATTTAAAAGTGATTAATACAGAGGAAATTGAATGTTTTTTTAGTGAAAATAAAGGAACTTATCTTCATACGTACGACAATCGAAATTACCTGTTCGATTCGACCTTAGAAATCCTGGAGCAAGAATTAGACAAAAAGGATTTTTTTCGCGTAAGCAGAAAATTTATTGTCCCGCTTCAGGCAATTAAAGAAATTCAGGTGTATACTAATTCACGTTTAAAAGTAATCTTACCAACTTACAAAGAAGATGAGGTTATTGTAAGTCGTGAAAAAGTGCAGGATTTTAAAACCTGGCTCGGATAAAATGATTTTTAAAATGAATTTGACTTTGACGGATTGAAATCCGTCTCTATAATATTGACCGTTCGGGAACTTTTATGATCTATGATTGTCATTTTATCAGAATTTTTTAAATTATTCCAATAAAGAGCCAGAGGCTCGATTTATATTGGCCGGATTTCAATCCGGATAACGATACGTAGATTTTCAAACGAAATTAACCAAACACATAAAATAAAAAATAGCCGAAATTTTCGGCTATTTTTTATTTTATTCAAACATTATTTACTCAATCGATGCAATGTAAAGGTCATGGCGCTCAAAAGGAAAAACGCCATAATCTGGTGAATTAATCCTAAAGCCAAAGGCACGCTGTACAATAAGGTAAAAACGCCAAGTAAGAATTGTATAAAAACAAAAACGACCAAAGTATTGATTCCGTTTGCCTGCGTTCTCGTAAGTGAATATTTTTTACTTTTAAAGTAAAGGAAAAGAATAATTGCTACGACAACATAAGCAAAAGTTCTGTGCACAAACTGAACACCGCTTTTTCCTTCGATTAAATTTTTCACTAAACTGGATTGTTCTATAAAAACCGATTCGTGAATGAATTCTCCGTCGCTCATTAAAGGCCAGTGATTGTGAATTAATCCGGCATTTAATCCGGCAACAAATCCGCCATAGATAATTTGAATTAACAAAGCAACTAAAGCATATCTTGCGATTTTACGAAGCGGTAATATCTTATTGATGTTTCTTTCCGGATAAATCAAATCTAATGCAACCCAAAGTGTATAAGCAAAAGTTATAAAAGCAAAAGTTAAGTGTAATGAAAGTCTAAAGTGGCTAACATCCGGATTATCTATTAAACCGCTTCTAACCATAAACCATCCCAAGAATCCTTGAAAAGCTCCCATTGCCAAAAGCACGATACATTTTTTTATCGTATCTGTATCCAGTTTCTTTTTTATCAAAAAGTAAACAAATGGTACAAAGAAAACCAGTCCAATAATACGACCGATGAAACGGTGAAACCATTCCCAGAAATAAATGAATTTATAATCTGAAAGTTGAAAATCGTTGTGAATATTGATTTTTTGGTACTCAGGAAATTTTTTATACTCATCAAATGCTGCCTGCCATTTTGCATCTGTCAAAGGCGGAAATGTGTCGGTTACCAAATGCCAGTCGGTCATTGATAAACCTGAATTAGTTAAACGCGTGATGCCTCCTACGACCACCATTAAAAACAATAAAACACAGCCTGATAGTAACCAAATGATTACTGATTTATTCTCTTTTTTCATTCTTTTCCAATTAATTCTATTTCGTTTATTCGTTTGATTTTCTTTAAGTAAAGTTTTGCCAGAAAATAATTGGCTGCAATATTTGATGGAAGTATCACAGAAAGTTTTCCAATTCTTTCGGCATACGTATCGTTGATTTCTAAATTTAAAACTCCTATAAGAATAGAAGATTCAAAAATAAAAAACAAAATAAAAACCATCGCAATAGCAATTATACAGCTAAAGAAAAATATGATTTTAAGTTTAAAATGGCTGCCGTCTGAGTTTTTTATTTTTTTTGAAAACATAATATTTGATAGTATGAATACCAATAAAAGTAAAACGAGAAAGACAGCACCCAATCCGTCCATTATTTTTTAAGCGTTAAATTTAACTTTGCAGCCCTTTTAATCACAAAATCGTACGCTGCCTGATATTCATTCGGGATATCACCTTCTAAAATAGCTTCTTTTACCGCTTCTTTTAAAACTCCAATTTCGCGAGAAGGTTTTAAATCGAACATTTCCATAATTTCTTCACCGGAAATTGGCGGCTGGAAATTACGTACATGATCTCTTTCTTCAACTTCAACAATTTTCTTGCGGACAACCTCAAAATTCTTATGATATTTCTTGAATTTCGACGGATTTTTGGTTGTAATATCAGCTTCGCACAATGTCATTAAATCTTCTACATCTTCGCCGGCATCAAAAACCAAACGACGAACCGCACTGTCGGTTACAATATCCTGTGCCAAAACAATCGGACGCGAACTCATGATAACCATTTTCTGCACAAATTTCATTTTGTGATTTAATGGCATGTGTAAACGTTCGAATATCTTTTTGGCCATTTTCCCGCCCAAAAACTCATGTCCGTGAAAAGTCCAGCCTTGTTTTTTGCTGAAACGCTTTGTTGGTGCTTTTCCAATATCATGTAACAAAGCTGCCCAGCGTAACCAGACATCGTCTGTGTTTGGGCAAATATTATCGACAACTTCCAGCGTATGATAAAAGTTGTTTTTATGCGTATGACCTTCAATTTCTTCCACCTGATTCAACGCCGTTAATTCAGGTAATATTAAATCTAAAAGTCCGGTTTGGTATAAAAGTAAAAATCCGGTTGAAGGTTTAGGCGTAGAAAGAATTTTGTTTAATTCGTCTACAATTCTTTCACCCGAAATAATTTTGATACGATCTGCATTTTTTGTGATTGCTTCTAATGAATTTTTTTCAATATCAAAATTTAACTGGGTTGCAAAGCGAATGGCGCGAAGCATACGCAGTGGATCATCAGAATAGGTAATGTCCGGATCTAAAGGAGTTTTGATAATTTTATTCTCTAAATCTAACAATCCGTTAAAAGGATCCAGAAGATCGCCAAAATTATTTTTGTTTAAAGATAAAGCCAAAGCATTGATCGTAAAATCGCGTCGGTTTTGGTCATCCTGAAGTGTTCCGTTTTCCACAATAGGATTTCGGCTGTCGAAATTATAAGATTCTTTTCGGGCGCCAACAAATTCAATATCGGTATCTTCAAAACGAAGCATTGCTGTTCCGTAAGTTTTAAAAACCTGAACTTTTGGTTTGTTTGGAAGTAAATCCGAAACTTTAAGTGCTAATTCGATACCGCTTCCAACTGCTACAACGTCGATATCTTTTTTAGAACCTCGATTTAAAAGTAAATCACGAACGAAACCTCCTATCACATATGAATCGACTTTTAATTCTTGAGAAGCTTTCGAAATGATATCGAAGATTTTGTTTTCTAAAGCAGTTTTGTAATTTGTTTGTATAGCCACGAATTCACTAATTTTTAAGTAAAAATGCAATTTATATTTTAATAGAAATAGTTTCTGTTAAATAGAATAAAATGCATGCAAATTTACAACATAGAAAATGCCTATTATAATCTACAGCTCACTTTTTTGAACAATTTCACATTTAAGATGTCGATTTTTATGAAAATTGAAAAAGGTTTGACACGAATAACACAAATTGCCACGAATTTATTTTTTCTGCCACAGATACAGGATTTCAAGGATTAAAAAAATCTGTGAAAATCTTTAATATATAGCAAAGAATCGAAAGAATCTGGGTGAAAGAATAATTCGTGAAGATTCGTGGCAGAAAACTATGCAACAATAAAACAAATCAATTGCAAACGATAATTTTTAAAAATTCAATTTGTATTTTTGAATCATAGAAAAAAGCACACATGAAAATTGTTATATCGCCGGCGAAATCACTGAATTTCGAGAAAGAATTACCTACTGCAAAACATACCGAACCTTCATTTTTAAAAGAAGCGAGAGTAGTTCATAAAGTAGTAAAACAAAAAAAGCCTTCTGAATTATCCGAATTAATGTCAATCTCAGATAAATTAGCAGATTTAAACTGGAAACGTAATCAGGATTGGAAAACACCTTTTACCCCAGAAAACGCACGCCCGGCAGTTTATACTTTTGATGGCGACGTTTATACAGGTTTAGACGCTTACACTATTCCTTTGGAAAAATTAGATGTTCTTCAGGATAAATTGAGAATTTTATCAGGGCTTTATGGTCTTTTGAAGCCTCTTGATTTAATGCAGGCATATCGTTTAGAAATGGGAACCAAAATGCCGGTTGGTGAATACAAAAATCTGCACGAATTCTGGAAACCAACGGTTACAAAAGCGCTAAATAAAGAACTGAAAAAAGAGGAGTTATTCGTGAATTTAGCGAGTAATGAATATTTTTCTGCAGTTGATGTAAAAGCTTTAAAAGTACCTGTAATTACGCCTGATTTTAAAGATTACAAAGATGGAAAATTAAAAATGATCAGTTTCTTTGCCAAGAAGGCGAGGGGGATGATGGTTCGTTATATAATTGATACCAATGCAGAAACGATTGACGATTTAAAAGGTTTCAATTATGATGGATATGCTTTTGATGCCAATCTTTCAAAAGGAAATCATTTGGTTTTTACTCGTTAGGGCTTAGTATAGGGACAAAGGTGCAAAGGTGCAAAGGTTCAGAGATTTTTTCTAAAGGTTCTGAGTTACTAAGACGCTAAGATTCTTAGGCTTTAACCGCGAAGAGCGCTAAGACAAACGCAAAGTTCGCAAAGTTTTTATGACAAAGCTTTGCGAACTTTGCGTTTTATCACATCCTGGGAATAAAATCTTTGCGAACTTTGCGGTTAAATAAAATAAAAAATAAACGCCGAATTCTAAATGATGAATTCGGCGTTTCTGCGTATTATAAAATTATTATTATTAATGCATTGCGTCGGCTGCACTAATTTTGTTCTTCCCTTTTTTGATAAAGAGAATAATCGGTATGCAACATAAAAACATGATTCCAAGATACATGAAAATATCCATATAAGCCATTACTGTACTTTGTTTCATGACTGAACCTTCTATTGCCTGATACGCTTTTTTCAAAGCAACATCTGCACTATATCCTTTTGCCATAAAAGCGTGCTGCATTCCTGCAATTCGCTGCTGCACTTCAAATTTGGCAGGATCTAGATTATTAATTAAATCTACTCTGTGTGACTGGCTGAAACGTGTGATGAACGTGGTAATAATAGCAATACCAAAAGATCCGCCTAACTGACGCATCATTCCCGTAAATGCTGCTCCTTCACCAATTTGTTTTCCTTTTAAAGTAGAAAGAGAAAGTGTTGTGATAGGAACGAAAAGCAATCCTAAACCAATTCCTCTCAAAATTAAAGGCCAGTACATATGCTCAACTCCAGTATCAGGTGTCATACGGCTGTACATCATAAAGGTAAAGAAGAAGAAAACCAAAAATCCTACTCCAACCATATAACCTTGAGGAACACCTTTCTGAATCATATTACCCACAAAAGGCATCATAAGTGCTGTTGTAATAGATCCTGGAATCAATAATAATCCGGCATCCGTTGCGGTCCATCCTAAAATTGACTGCGTATAAATTGGGATAATTAAAGTGGAACCATACAAACCAAAACCAAGGATGAAACACATAACGGTTCCAATTCTTAGATTTCCATCTTTTAAAACACTTAAGTTTACAATTGGATGTTTGTACGTAAGCTCTCTCCAAATAAAAAGAACCAATCCTAAAACAGTCACAACACTTAATGTTACGATTGTCGAATCGTTAAACCAGTCGTCCTGTTGTCCGTGTTCTAGTACGAATTGTAAAGATCCAATGAAGGCGCTCAACAAAATAATTCCCCACCAGTCAACCTGATTTGCTTTTAGTTTTTCTCCGTATTTCGGACTTCTAACGAAAGTTAAAGCCAGAATAGTTGCGATAATCCCTAATGGAATATTGATGTAAAAGATATAAGGCCAGGAATAATTATCTACTAAATATCCTCCTAAAGGCGGACCAAGAGTTGGACCTACAATTACACCCATTCCGTAAATAGCCTGTGCCATACCACGTTTTGCCACGGGATAGCTTTCGGTAATAATCGTTTGGGCTGTTACAAGTAACGCTCCACCACCCATACCTTGTACGAATCGGAAGGCTACAAGTTCCCAAATATTAGTCGCATTACCACATAAAAAGGAACAGACTGTAAATATTATGATAGAAGCCACAAAATAATTACGTCTTCCAAATTGCTGTGATAACCAGCTTGTCATCGGAATTACAATAACATTCGCAATTGCGTATGCTGTAATAACCCATGCCACATCGGTCAAGGTAGCACCAAGACTTCCGCGCATGTCTGTTAGAGCTACGTTTACAATCGTGGTATCTACAATTTCCAGCAATGCACAAAGTACTGCTGTAATGGTAATAATAACGCGTCGGTAACCGTATTCTACTAAATCGTCGTCTGCTTGTACTGCTGCTGCCATTTATTTATTTTAAATGTACATCTACATCAACATTCATTCCTGGTCTTAAAAGTTTTACTTTTTCAGGATCATTTGACTCATCTATACTAATTTTTACTGGTAATCTCTGAATTGTTTTTACGAAGTTTCCTGTTGCATTATCAGGAGGAAGCAATGAAAAACGTGATCCTGTTGCAGGAGAAAATGAAGTTACCGTACCTTTAAACTCATAGTTTGGATAAGCATCTACTTTTAAACTAACTTTTTGTCCTACCACCATTTTGTTCAATTGTGTTTCTTTAAAATTAGCTACAACCCAAGCTTCGTTGTTGTTGATGATGTAAAATAAAGATTGTCCCGGTTGTACTAATTGTCCCGGCTGAATATCAACTTTAGAAACCTGACCGTCGATAGCAGCTGTAACTACTGTATAGCTTAAGTTTAGGTGAGCAACATCTAACATTGTTTTTGCTTTTTTGATGTTTGCTGCAGCAACTTCTGTTTGTTTGTCAGAAACTTTAGATTTTGACTGAATTACCGATTTTTGGTAAGAACTTGCTCTTTGCTGCTGTTCTAAAACACGCACTTGATTTTCAGCTTCTTCTTTTGCTGTTAACGCCTGCTCATATTGTTGTTTTGTAATAGTATGAGTTTTGTACAAATTATTGTAACGGTTGTAATCGTTTGTAAGTTGTCTCAATCTAATTTTTGCACTTTCGATAGAACCGCCTGCAGATCTCATTTGTGCATCAGAAACAGAAATACTTGCGTATGCACTTCCAATGTCAGCCTTTGCAGCTTCGTATTGACCTTCGGCTCCTAATAAGGCAGCATTTGCTTCATCGATTTTTAACTGATAATCTCTTTTATCGATAGTAAATAAAGTATCTCCTTTTTTTACATAGTCATTATCTTTCACATATACTTTGCTGATATATCCTGATACTCTGGGAATAATAGGATTCATTTTTTTCTCGATTTGAGCATCATCCGTTTCTTCGTGAGCTAATGAGTGCATGTATTTTGATATTCCGTAAGTTCCGCCCACTAAAACCAAAACGGTTAGTATGATGATGAATTTTTTATTTGTCTTTTTCTTTTCCATGAGAGCTATCGATTATATTTTAGAAAGATTGAATGATTGTGATAATTGTCCTGATACTGAAAGTAATTCGTAATATTTTTGAATAATAGTTGCCTTTGATACAGCAGTATTAATTTTGGCGCTTAAGTGTTCAACATCAGCTTCAACCAAATCATTGGTATCAGCAAGACCGTTGTCGAATTTGTCTTTTACAAGTCTGTAATTTTCTGCAGCCTGCTGTAATGCTTCATTGTACACTACACTCTGATTGATCGCCAGGTCGTAATCTTCTATAGATTTTTGAACTTCAACTTTAATGCGGTCAGTCATAATAGCTTCAGTATTTTTTACTTCAAGAGCTTTACTTTCTGCTTCTTTAACGTGTGCACTGTTTTTAAGAATGCCTGATAAATCATAAGATAAACCTAGGCCAAAATTCATA
The DNA here is from genome assembly GCF_001879205.1 of Flavobacterium johnsoniae. Classification (GTDB taxonomy): domain Bacteria; phylum Bacteroidota; class Bacteroidia; order Flavobacteriales; family Flavobacteriaceae; genus Flavobacterium; species Flavobacterium johnsoniae_A. The sequence continues at coordinate 121,582 of NZ_MLFK01000001.1, read as the reverse complement.
GCATATTTTACTGTAATAATATCTTTAAGATCTAATGCAGTATAACCTCCAAGCAATGAAATGGTTGGATAATATCCTGCTTTTGCTATTTTTACATTAGCTTCAGAAGCTTTTTGCTGTAAACGAATAGCCTCTAAATCTTTTCTGCTTTCAAGAGCCAAAGCATCAGATGTTGGTGCATTGGTTGTTTTTAAGTTAAAGAAATCTTCTTCATTAACCTGAATTTTTACAGATGGGTCTAATTTAAGTAATGTCGTTAAATAAAAATTAATGTTATTGATATTATTGTTAGCTTCATCAATAGACAATTGCGTTTTTGAAACTAATAATTGTGCCTTCAATAAATCATTTCTCGGAATAATTCCGTTTTTCTCTAACTCAGTAAAATCAGTAACACGCTGTTTAGCACTTTTTTGATTTTCATTTAAAACATCCAGAGTTTTTTGTGCTTTGTACAAAGCAGTGTAGTAAGTAACCACTCTTAAAGCTACATCCTCTTTTGTTTTAACAGCATTAACGCTTTCAGCTTCATATAAGCTTTCAGAGGCATCAATACTATTCTGGATTTTAAATCCTGCAAAAAGCGGCAGGCTTAAATTTGCCATTCCAAACATGGCACGATCAGGAGAGGCAAGAGATGCTCCTTCACCTTGATTTGGCATGTCGATTGAAGCTTTTGTTAAACGCTGGTACTGACCAGAAATTTTTAAATCAGGATATTGGTTATTTTTAACCGTTTGCAGTTCGTATTTTTTTGAGTTTACCTTAGTATTGGCAAGCGTAACTTCGTTACTCTTTTCCCAAGCCATTTTTACGGCCTCATCTAAGGTTAAACTTGTTTTTTCTTGTGCTTCTATTGAAGATATTCCGATAAAGAAAACTCCAAAGAGCATTAATTGACTAATTTTCATAAACAAGTAGCGCTTTTATAGTTTGTTGAATGTGCTTTGTAAGACTGTTTTTAATGTAATCGTTGTATAACGTTTCTGTATTTAGATTTAAGAGTTCCTCAAAAAAGGATTTGTTCATGTGGAAATGAAAAAAAGTACCCATAATCGTTGGTGTGATTAAAGGAATAATGACATCTTTTCTGAAAATTCCTTTGGATTGGCCTTCTTTAATAATAGATTCAAGAGATTTAAGATTACCCTTTTTCAATTCTGTGAAAGCAGTAAGACTTTCTTCTCTTTTTTTTGAGGCTAGTTCGAAATGTAAAACCCTGAAAATCCCTCTATTGCAATTAATTCGATTAATATAAATTTCAACTAATTTATTTACTTTATCAAGAGGATGAAGATCTTCGTGCTGTAAACTTTCGATTTGCAGTTTTAAATCAGCTGTTTTGTAAAGAATTAAAGATTCCAGTAATTTATCTTTAGAACCAAAATAATACGAAACCATGGCAATGTTAATTTTGGCATGTTTTGAGATGTCTCGTATTGATGTACCCTCAAATCCTTTATCCGAAAAAAGCTTTTCAGCTACGGTGAGAATCTGAATTTTTTTATCGTTTAATTCGATGTTTGACATGGTATTTTTTCTAATCGGGTACAAAATTAAACACTTGTTTAATTTAAACACTTGTTTAATTTTATTTTAACATAATATTAACATAGGTAGGAATAGTTGTTTTAGGCATAAAAAAAGCTGAAACACTTAGTATTTCAGCTGTATTAGTTTGTTTTTTATTTAAAAACGATAATTAGCGAATCTCCCCAACAAACTCTTTAATTTTCCCAGAACCACTTTCGCTCAAATGTTTGATAAAAGCACTTCCAATAATAGCGCCTTTAGCATATTTAGTTGCCTGATTAAAAGTTTCTTTATTTGAAATTCCAAAACCTACAATCTGCGGATTCTTCAAATTCATATCGGAAATTCTTTCAAAATAATCTTCCTGAACGTTTCCAAAACCAGACTGAGATCCTGTAACGCTTGCAGAACTTACCATATAAATAAAGCCGTTTGAAACGCTGTCGATAAAACGAATGCGTTCGTCTGAAGTTTGAGGCGTAATCAGGAATACATTGATTAATCCGTATTTTTCGAAAATAGCTTTGTATTCATCTGCATAAACATCAACCGGAAGATCTGGAATAATTAATCCGTCGATTCCAATTTCAGCACATTTTTTACAAAAAGCTTCAACACCATATTGTAACATTGGGTTAAAATATCCCATAATAATCAACGGAATTTTTACGCTTTCGCGGATGTTTTGAAGCTGGTTAAAAAGAATTTGAGTCGTCATTCCGTTATGAAGTGCCTGTGTAGAACTTGCCTGAATCGTTGGTCCATCAGCCAAAGGATCGCTGAACGGAAGTCCAATTTCGATCAAATCGACGCCGTTTTTTTCTAAGTCCTGAATAATCTGCACGGTATCATTTAAATTAGGAAAGCCAGCAGAAAAATAGATAGAAAGAATCTTTTTATCTTCTTGTAATTTTTGAGTTATTCTGTTCATTTTAATATCTTTTATTTGCTCCTGCAAGTCCCTAAGCTTCGGGATCAAACCTTGCAGATATATTATTTAGTTTGTTTTTTTTGCCACCGATTAAACGATTTTCACGGATTAACTTTGTAAATTTTTCCCGCAGATCTAAATTGATTTATGCAGATTTGCTTTTATTTAAATCCGCTTTAATCTGCCAAATCTGCGTGAAAAAAATCTTTTTAATCTGTGCAATCTGTGGCATTTTTTTTAAATTTTGATAACTCTACTTGTCCAATTATCATTTTGATTTTCGACCAATAATAATCCGGAATCAGAATCATTCATCTGACCGACGAGTTGTCCTTTATTATTCCAAAAAGCGCTTTTTCCGCCGGAAGGATAACCCCATGATTCGCCGCCGAAATTAGCCATCAAAACATTCATTTTGTGTTTTTGAGCGTAACTTTGTAAATCGCGATACGCATTCGGAATCCCATTTGGTGAAAAGAAAATACTGGCAATGTAAATATCAGTTGCTTTTTTTTCGGCATTTTCAGCATGCTGCGGATGATCTATATCGGCACAAATTGCAAATGAAATCTTTTGATCTTCAATTGTAAGCACTGGGTTATAATTGAATGAAGATTGAAAATATTTGTCTTCTCCTTCATGCAAAAACTGCTTTGTATAAATTGAAACCGAATTATCCGGAGAAATCACAAATTCACCAATAAACAATTCCGATTCTATCTGAATAGGAGCGCCTGCAATAATTATAATGTTATTTTCGACAGCCAGTTTTTTTAAATGATCCAGTCTCGAATCGTCTTTCTTGAAAGCAAACTGCTTTGCATTTTCTCTTTCATAACCTGTGATGGACATTTCGGGAAATGCAATTAATTGCGCTTCATTTTGCACTGCCAAATGGATAAGACTATAATGGTCTGCTAAATTAGCCTCAATATTTCCCCTTGCTGGTTTTGTTTGTGCCGCGGCTAAAATCATTTTGGTTATTGTTTACAATTAATTTTCCATATAAATCCAGGCTTCAATTCCGGATTTTAATGTAACGCGTACTCTTTTATATGAATTTGATTCGAATACATCTACTTTTGCCAAATCTGTATTTGAAATGGTAAAAACAACACCATAAATAGTGTCTGAAAGGTCATCGCTTGGGACAACTACAACGTAATCTGCCATCCCAAATTCTTCCTCAATCTGCAGGCTTTTTAGTTTATGGCCAAGAAGCTGATCCGGGGTTCCTGTCAATAGTTTATTGAAAAGACGCATTTGAATTTCTTTTGATCGTAATGTTCCGTATGAAAATAACTGTTCCATAATTATTGTTTTTTTCTCATTGTTTGCTGCGTTAGTGCTGGTAAACTGCATCCTTTTTCTTTTTTTTAAAGGAAAAGATTTAGGAGTGAGTCTTCCTTGCGAACGCCCAAATTACGATTTTTATTACAATTTAAAATAATCTATATAATTGTCTAAATCTTTATCTCCCCGGCCAGAAAGGCTGATAACTACAATATCTGTAGGTTTAAATTTCTTTTGATCTAAAACTGCAAATGCATGTGCGCTCTCGATTGCCGGGATAATTCCTTCTAATTTAGTAAGCTGTAAACCTGCATTCATAGCATCATCATCGGTAACAGAGAAGAATTCGCCGCGGCCGGTTTGTGCCAAATGTGCGTGCAAAGGCCCGACTCCCGGATAATCTAATCCGGCAGAAATAGAATAAGGTTCAGTAATTTGTCCGTCTGGAGTTTGCATCAAAAGCGTTTTACAACCGTGAATAACGCCTACTTTTCCTAATTTACTGGTTGCAGCGCTATGACCGCTGTCTACACCTTTTCCGGCTGCTTCAACAGCAATAATTCCCACTTCAGGTTCGTGAAGAAAGTGGTAATATGTTCCTGCTGCGTTGCTTCCTCCCCCAATGCAGGCCACAACATAATCAGGGTTTTGACGACCTTCTTTTTCTTTTAACTGCCATTTTATTTCTTCTGAAATAATGCTTTGAAAACGCGTCACCATATCCGGATAAGGATGAGGTCCAATTGCCGATCCGATAATATAATGTGTGTCAACCGGATTGTTGATCCAGTCTCTAATTGCTTCGTTAGTTGCATCTTTTAAAGTTCTTGAACCCGAAAGTGCCGGACGAACTTCTGCACCTAACATTTTCATACGAGCCACGTTTGGTGCCTGACGTGCAATGTCGATTTCACCCATGTATACAATACACTCAATTCCCATTAAAGCACAGACCGTTGCTGTTGCTACGCCGTGCTGACCCGCTCCGGTTTCGGCAATAATTCTTTTTTTACCCAAACGTTTTGCTAATAAAATCTGCCCAATTGTATTGTTGACTTTATGCGCTCCTGTATGGTTTAAATCTTCTCTTTTTAAGTAGACTTTTGTATTGTATTTTTCAGATAAACGTTTTGCAAAATACAGTGGACTAGGGCGTCCCACATAATCTTTAAGCAATTGGTTGAACTCAGCCTTAAAATCTGGTTCATCCATTATGCTAAGGTATTTTTGACGTAATTCTTCTACATTTGGATAAAGCATTTCTGGAATGTAAGCTCCTCCAAATTCTCCGTAATATCCTTTTTCGTTGACGTTAAAACTCATTTTGTTTAAATTTTAAAAGTTGGCAACATCAAATTTTCGTTTGAAATTGCTAAATAGATTTTTGTTTTTAAGCCCTGGTTCAATTTCAAATTTACTATTTACATCCACAGCATAAATAGGTAAACTGCTTTTTGAAATTTCTTCTATGGCTTTTAATTCATTTATTCCGATGCCGCCACTCAAAAAGAATGGTTTAGCAGAATTGTATTTTTTCAATATTGTCCAGTCAAAAGTTGTTCCGTTGCCACCCGGTAATTTTCCTTTGGTATCAAATAAGAAATAATCACAAACCGGTTCGAAAGGTTTTATGACTTCAAAATCAAAATTTTCATCAGCCGAAAAAACTTTAATAATTTCGATTTTTTGAGGCAGTTGTTTTTTTAGTTCTGATAAAAATTCAACAGATTCATTTCCGTGTAACTGAACAGCTTGTAAATTGTATTGTGCGACTTTTTCTAAAATTTCTTCCTGACTTTGATTGACAAAAACACCCACTTTTTTGATGGTTTTGATCAGCTCCGGAATAGTTCCGTTAAAATATCGTGCGGATTTTTCCCAGAAAATAAATCCCATATAATCGGGTAGGAGCGCTCCTACTTCGAGAATGTTTTCGGGATATTTCATGCCGCATATTTTGAGTTTCATTTTTTTTTTTGATGCTTTAAGCATTAGGCAATAAGCTTTTGGCTTTATGCTTTATGCTGAATTAGTTTATGTGATAGTTGCTCAAGCTTATAACCTAAAGCTTACAGCTGACTAATAAAGTCAACAGCTGCTTTTCCTGCGTTGTCGGTTTTCATGAAGTTTTCTCCAATTAAAAAACCACTGTAACCATAGGGTCTAAGTTCTGAAATGGCTTCGATCGATGAAATGCCGCTTTCGGAAACTTTTACAAAATCATCCGGAATTAGTGATGCTAATTGTTTGCTGAAATCAAGACTTACTTCAAAAGTTTTTAGGTTTCGGTTGTTTACTCCAATCATGTCTAAACTTGGCATAATCGATTTTTCCAGTTCTTCCTGATTGTGAACTTCTAACAGAACTTCTAAGCCTAATTTCTTTGCAAATTCTGATAACGATTTAATTTCTTCACGAGTTAAAACCGCTGCGATTAAAAGAATCAAATCGGCTCCAAAGGCTTTGGCTTCCAGAATTTGGTATTCATCGACAATAAATTCTTTTCGCAAAAGCGGAATATTTACGCTCGCTCTTGCCAGAAGTAAATCGTCTAAAGATCCTCCAAAATATTTTCCGTCTGTTAAAACAGAAATTCCGCAAGCGCCTGCATTCTCATAACCTTTTACGACTTCTTCAACCGTAAAACTATGATTTATAACTGATTTTGATGGAGAACGACGTTTGTGTTCTGCAATAATTCCGGTAGAACTTGTTTTTAGTTTTTGGCTCAAAGAAATCGTTTCTCTTCCGAAAAACACAGAGCTTTCCAATTGCGAAACCGGAATAATCGATTTTTTAAGAACGACTTCTCGTTGTTTATCAACTATTATTTTATCTAAAATATTCATGAGTTTTGTTTGTTTCAGGTTTCAAGTTTCAGGTTTCAGGTTCCAACTAACTTGAAACTTGAAACCTGAAACAAAAGAAACTATTTTTTATTTACTTAATTCCTGTAATGTTTTCAATGCGTTCAAACCTTTTCCAGAGAACAGACTTTCTTTTGCCAGTTCAAATCCTTCAAGCGGTGAACATTTATTAACCGTTGCAATTGCCATGGCAGCATTGGCTAAAACGACATTGTTCTGCGCTTCTGTTCCTTTTCCGGAAATGATATTGATAAACATTTCAGCTGATTCTTCGATGGTTTTTCCGCCTTCGATTTCGCTTTGTGATAATAAACGAACGCCAAAATCTTCTGGTTTCAGCATTCCTTCCATGCGAGATGTGATCGTTTTAGTCGGACCTGTTAATGAGATTTCATCATAGCCGTCAAGCGAATGTAAAATCGTGAAATTGATATCGGTATTTTGATATAAATAAGCATACATTCTCGCTAATTCAAGATTAAAAACACCAACTAATTGATTTTGTGGAAATGATGGGTTTACCATTGGTCCCAGCATATTAAAGAACGTTTTTACGGCTAATTCTTTACGAATTGGCCCAACGTTTTTCATGGCCGGGTGAAATAGGGGAGCGTGTAAAACGCAAATTCCGGCTTTGTCGATACATTTTTCTAAAAACGAAGGATCGTTACTGAATTTGATTCCCATTTTTTCCATTACGTTGCTCGATCCTGAAATAGAAGAAACGCCGTAATTTCCGTGTTTTGCAACTTTTATTCCCGCTCCGGCAGAAATAAATGAGGCCAAAGTAGAAATGTTGAAAGTATCTTTTCCGTCGCCGCCGGTTCCGCACAAATCGATTGTATTGTAAGCTGATAAATCAATACGAACACACAATTCTAACAAAGCTTCGCGAAAGCCCGAAAGTTCATCAATTGTAATGCTTCGCATCATAAATACGGTCAAAAATGCCGAAATCTGACTCGGATTGTACTGACCGCTTGAGATATTAATCAACACGTTTTTAGCTTCTTCTTTAGAAAGCACTTCGTGATTGATTAATTTGTTTAATATATTTTTCATTTTTCTTTAAGGTTCTGAGTTACTGAGACTCTAAGTTGCTAAGATTTTAAACTGTGACTGAGACTGTGTACTTTTTTAATGTTCATCTCCCTGATAAATCCACATCGGTTCTGTTTTTCCGGCACGTTCAAATCCGTTCTTTTTATAAAAATCAACTGATCTTCCGTCGGCAGTTAACATTTGCATATGAAAGTGACTGTATTTCTCCTGCATTTTATCCATAATCAATTTCCCGATTCCTTTTCCCTGATATTCCGGAAGTACCAATAAATGCGGATAATAAACGGTTAAAAATCCATCAGAAATCGCATTCCCAAGTCCAACTAACTTTTTTTCGTCCCAGGCCGTAATCAAGGTTTCTGAATTTAAAAGAGCATTATATAATTCGTTTGGTTTGTTAGCCGAACTCCATTCGTTTGCTTTGTATAAAACCAATATATCTTCAATATTGATTTCTTTAGTTGCTGAAATAGTTATTTCCATTTTTAAGATGCTAAGGTTCTAAGAGACTAAGTTGCTAAGTTTTTTTTCTGTAAACTGTCACTGAGACTGAATACTGAGACTGTAAACTAAAAACTAGCTCTTAATCCAGTTCTCTAAAATCAATTTCCCTTTTGGGGTTAAAACACTTTCCGGGTGAAACTGAACGCCCCTTACATCAAAAGTTTTGTGTCTTAGTGACATAATTTGCCCGTTTTCGTCGATTGAAGTTGCTTCCAGAACTTCCGGTAAATTGCTGTCAACAACCCATGAATGGTATCTCCCTACTTCAAATTCGTTTCCTAAACCTTCAAACAAAATTTCGTCTGACACTACGGTTTTTACATTCGTTGCAACTCCGTGATATACTTTGTCAAGATTTGAAAGTGTTCCTCCGAAAACTTCTCCAATGGCTTGCTGTCCTAAACAAACGCCAAGGATACTTTTTGTTGGGCTGTATTTTTCAATTACTGCTTTTAATAACCCTGCTTCATCCGGAATTCCGGGTCCTGGAGAAAGTAATATTTTATCGAAAGAAGCGATTTCGTCAATATCAAATTCATCGTTTCTGTAAACGGTTACTTCGCAGTTTAAATCTTCTAAATAGTGCACTAAATTATAAGTGAAACTATCGTAATTGTCTATAACTAATATTTTTTTCATGTCTTTTTTGTTTCAGGTTTCAGGTTTTTTTTTGTTTCAAGTTCCAACAACGTGAAACCTGAAACTTTAAACCTGAAACTATTTTTTACTCTCGAACGTACTTTTCAGTAATAATACGGTCGATTCCTAATTTTTCTACTTTTTCGACTCCTTTTTGAGTTAAGGTGTCGTTTTTGATTTTTACCACAAACTCAAATTTGCCATTTTCCCATTGCCTGTTATTAAAGAACTCCAGATTCTCGGTATAAATACTGTCTTTTAAAGTATATTTTCCGCCTCCTCCAAAGAAAACTGCATTTGTTGAATCTTTACCATTGTTCAAATCGTGATTGAAAAAAGCAAAATGTGTATCATTTATTATTTTAATCATTTTTGTTTTTGGATTAAAAGTAGAGAACGTAGAATCTTTTTCAGTGGTTTCTGCTGATATCAGACGCCAGGTTCCTTCAAGTGGATTTTGCTTTTTTTCTGTATTACAAGCTGTTGTACAAATGATTAAAACTAAAATTGAAATTGCTTTTTTCATGATTATTGATAGTTTATGGTTTTTATGGTTTTTATGGTTTGTTTGTTAATTGTTTCAGGTTCCAATAACTTGAAATTTGAAACAAAAATTAAATTTTCTCTGCCATTTCCAGCGCTGTATTCAACGCTCTTAATTTATTGTAAACTTCCTGCATTTCACTTTCTTCGTCAGAACTGGCTACAATTCCGGCTCCGGCCTGACAATGCAATTGATGGTTTTTACTTAGGAAAGTTCGAATCATGATAGCGTGATTAAAGTTGCCTTCAAAATCCATAAAGCCAATGGCTCCTCCGTAAAAATTACGGTTGGTTTTTTCGTAATCTTCAATCAATTGCATGGCTCTGTGTTTTGGAGCGCCACTCAAAGTTCCGGCAGGAAAAGTATCAGCCACAACCTGCATTGTAGTTGCTTTTTCATGTAAATGTCCGGTTACTTTTGAAACCAAATGAATTACGTGAGAGAAAAACTGAACTTCTCTGTATTTTTCTACGTTTACATCGTGACCATTTCGGCTTAAATCATTTCTTGCTAAGTCGACTAGCATTACGTGCTCACTGTTTTCTTTTTTATCTTCAGAAAGTTCTTTGGCCAAAAGTGCATCTCGCTCGTCATTTCCGGTTCTTTTAAAAGTTCCGGCAATTGGGTGAATTTCTGCTTTTCTGTTTTTTACGATAATTTGTGCTTCGGGCGAAGACCCAAATATTTTGAAATCTCCATAATCAAAAAAGAATAAATAAGGAGATGGATTAATGCTCCTTAAAGCTCTGTACACATTAAATTCGTCACCTTTAAAACCTTGTGTAAATCGGCGTGAAAGCACCAATTGAAAAACGTCTCCACGGAAGCAGTGTTTCTTAGCTAAAGCCACATTGTGTTTGAATTCTTCATCGGTTAAGTTTGAGAAACCTTCGCCTTCTTTGGTGAATTTGTACGATGCAATATTTCTGGATTGTAATAATTGCTCAATTTCAGCAATGTTATTTTTTCCGTCAACGCTGTGGCAGAAAATATACGCTTCATTTTTAAAGTGATTGATCGCGATGATGTTTTGATAAACGGCATAAAAAACATCCGGAATTAAAGTGGCAGTATCTTTTTTGGCAATTGAAACTTTCTCAAAGTAACGAACGGCATCATAAGAAATGTATCCGAATAAGCCATTATTAATAAATTTGAAATCGTTTTTCTCTGATTGGAACTTGCTTGAAAATTCCTGAATTACTTCTGGAATATTTGTCGAAGCGTCAATTTTATTTTGTTCCGAAGTTCCGTCAGGAAAAGTTTTTGAAATTGTTTCGTTCTCAATCTTAATCGTTGCAATCGGATTACAGCAGATATAGGAGAAACTATTGTCATTTCCGTGATAATCACTACTTTCCAGTAATAAACTATTTGGGAATTTATCTCTTATTTTAAAGTAAATACTAACCGGCGTAATGGTGTCTGCCAGAATTTGTTTGTAATGTGTGTTGAGTATAAAAGGTTTCAAAGTATGTTGTTTTTAGTTTTTTAATTATAATTTTTAGTTTTTTTTCGGCCAAAAAAAAAGGCTTGTCGTGATGACAAGCCTTTTATATTTATAGTTTTGAAAATACCATAGGAAGCTTCGTTCACGACGTTTGACGTAAATTCTTCCACCACCAAGTATTGTTCATTAATGTTTTCATTTCTTTATTTTGATGTGACAAAGATATAAATGTAATTTGAATTAGAATACATAAAATTTCAAAAAAAACTTTTCTAAATTTTGAAATTTGTTAAATTTTGAAAATTAAAGTTTCTTCAAAAGCTTAATTTCCAATAGCAAGCGTGTTATTTACGTTTGCTCTAAAATCTGGATTTCCTTTGATATTTGGGGTTGTAAACAGCTCCGTATTCTTCATTTTTGTGTATTCATTGCCAGAATTTGGATTGTAAAAATTCTGAATTGACGCATTACTGCTCGAAGATTCGCTTGTAATACCGCCGTTGCAATTGTTTACAAGAATGTTTTTGAAACTCATTTTTGAGAGATTTGCTTCTCCGTTTCCAATATTTCCTTCCAATAAAACAAAAGGTGTAAAACCGGAAACAATACTGTTGCTTAAATTGAAAAAAGTGTTTTCTCTAACGAAAATTGATTCTCTGACCAATCCCTGATTATTCTCTTCTAAATTAACCAAAGAGATGTTGCTGGCATTGATTTTAGTCATTTTTTTGCTCATATCTGTATTTTGGATTTTGTCGTAAGAGTCTACTTCAAAGCATCTTGATCCTGAAATATCTGATGAAAAGGGATGACGAATAGCAATACTGTTATTGATGTTGATTTGTGCACCTTGCGTAAAATCGAAATCATCGTCTGTGGTTCTGTATGAAATTAGGTTATTCATATTTAAATCACCTCCATAGCATTCGAAAGAATCATCATTTGAGTAACTTACTTGTATATTGCTCAAAACTGTTTTTCTCCCAACACCTGCAAGCGATAATCCGTTAAGTTCTTTTTCGGCACTTAATTTTCTGCCGGAGAATTCAATTCGAACATATTTTAAAATACCCGAATTATCTTCTGCATCTGTACCACCGTAATGATTTAACATAGGTTCTAGGTTAAAAGGCAGTGTATGAAGGCCTCCAAGAGAGTTAATTGGTGCTTTTCCTAAAATAATAATACCGCCCCAGTCTCCCGGTCTTCTGTCTGCAATTTCTTTATTTGAAGTAAAAACGATTGGATCTGTTTCCAGACCTTCGGCTATAATTTTCGAGCCATTTGTTACTACAAGTGTACCACAGGTTTTATCATCTCCGCGAATAACAGTTCCGGGTTCTATAGTTAAAACGGCATTATTGGTTACATAAACAATACCAACCAGCTGGTAAGTGTTTCGTTTTACTAATCGGGTATCTTTATCGATCGTTCCTGCAATTATATTGGTAGCTTCGTTGTATTCTATTTTGGCCGGATTAAAATTAGTCCAGTTGTTCATCCAATTGTTACTTCCAATAATTCCTTTAGTCTGCTGTTGGGCTTGAAGAAAAAAAGTGCATAAAAGTGTAAAAATTACAATATGTATTTTTGTTTTCATAACTATAATATTATTTCTAGTTTTTGATTTTTATTTTGCTCAAAATTAGAGGCCGAATGTTAATCAATACGGCTATAGTTATTATGAAAGTGTTATTTTAATATTAAGAACGTTATGTTTTTGAAAAGTTTAAAAATAAGAAAACCCTAACAGAATCAATCTGTTAGGGTTTTTCTTATATATGAATTTAGTGTGCTTAAATTAGAATTTTAAAGCTACTGTTAATTCGAAATCGTCATTGATAGTTTTGTCTCCTAAGTTTTCGAAGAAGTTACCAGAGTTGTATTTAATATCGTATTTAGTTCTGTCAACTTTGAAAGCTGTTGTAGCAGTGTTTCCGTTTACAGTGATATCAAAAGTTACTGGTTTAGTGATTCCTTTAATAGTTAAATCAGCAGTTACAGTATAAACATCAGCAGATTTAGATCCGATTTTTTTGAAAACTAATTTTGAAGTTGGGAATTTGTCAGTTCCAAAGAAATCATCAGCTTTTAAGTGACCGTTTAATTTTCCTTGGTATTCTCCAGTTAAGTCTGTAGAAGTTAATGAAGTCATATCAACAGTGAAAGAACCACCAGTTAATTTTTTTCCTTTGAAAACTACAGCTCCGTCTTTAAAGTTTACAGTTCCAGAGTGCTCTCCAGTTACTTTTTTACCTACCCATTTAATAGTAGATGCTTTTACGTCGATTTTTTTAGTTTGAGCGTTTACTGAGATACCAGCTGCTGCTACGAATAATGCAATTGCAATTGTCTTTAAATTTTTCATGTTGTTAAATTGAATTTGATTAATAATAATTATATAGTGATAAATAATTCCTCGTGAGATTTTCTAACTTTTTTGTAGTGCTGTGTATCGTCTTCAGTATGTCTGTAACCTACAGTAGCAATAACTGAAGCGTTTAAGCCTAATTTATCGAAACCTAAGATTTCGTTAAATGCAGCAGCATTAAAACCTTCCATAGGAGTTGCATCGATTTTTAATTCAGCTGCAGCGGCCAATAAAGTTCCTAAAGCGATATAAGTTTGTTTTGCTGTCCAGATATTTTTAGCTTCTTGTGATAAGTTAGCAATTGTGCCTTTCATCATATCGCTGAATCCAGCTAATGCATCAGCAGGAACACCTCTTGTTTCGCTGATATTTTTGATGTAAGCATCTACAGATTCTGCTCCGGCATTTAAGTCGTTTGCAAAGATAAACAGCTGCGAAGCATCAGTAATTTGAGTTTGCCCATAAGCGGCAGCTTTTAATTTTTCTCTGATTTCCGGATTTTCTACAACAATCACTTTGTATGGTTGTAATCCGTATGAAGAAGCGGCTAATCTTACGGCTTCTTTTAAAGTATTTAAATCTGCTGAAGATATTTTTTTTGATGCATCAAACTTTTTTGTTGCATATCTCCAGTTTAGATTATCTAATAGTGTGCTCATAAATATTAATTTTGTTGGGTTCGGTATTTTTCTAATAATGTATTTAATAATTCTAATTCTTCCGGGCTTATATTCTCGGCAAATGTGCGCTCGTGCTCATCTACTTTCGGGTCTAATTCTTTTAAAACATCAAGTCCTTTTTGCGTAATTAAAACTTCAATTTTTCGGCGATTGTCAGGACAGACATTTCTTGTAACGAATTCTTTCAGTAGTAATTTGTCAACTAATCGGGTTGTGTTGCTCGTTTTAGCTAACATACGTTCTTGTATAACACACATATTAGCAGGATTTCCTTTTTGTCCTCTTAATATACGCAGTACATTGTATTGCTCTCCGGATAAATCATACGGTTTTATTAACTCGTTGAAATGATCCTGAATCACATTTTGTGTGTACATGATATTCAGAATAACTTTTTTCGCATTATCCATCTTAACTGTACTCTTAATAACCTCTTCAATTGTCATAGTCGTAAGTGTATAATTTGTATATACAAATGTATAGCTTTTAATAGTTGTATATACAAATGTTGTGTTAATTTTTTGTTAATTCAAATAAAGCAGAATCACTATGTACAGAAACCCTATATAATTAGTATAAAAATACTGTAAAAATCTATTTAAAATATTGATATGTTGATATTTAACTATTGTTTAAAATTGGAGTAGTCTTTTTTTAAACTTTAAATGGAAAGCTTTATTGAAATTCAGATAAAAGAAATCCCTTTGAAATTGCCCTGAAATTTGAAATTTCTTTAGTTATCCAGGCTTCATCATGTCCCAATTCCTTTGCAAGTACCCGTGCTATCTTTTCTGAAGATTGAATGGCAGCTCGGGCATCTAAAAATAATAAACGAACACGTCTTGCTAAAATATCATCTATCGTTCTCGCCATTTCATATCGAATAGCCCAAACCGCTTCTGCCATCGTAAATTCGTGATTTGGATGAATTTTTTCGTTTAGTTCAGGATGGTTTTGCTGCAATTCGATTATTTTAGGAATATCAGATCCATAGATATACAAGTGATTTTCCCGGTCTAAAGTTGTAGTAATTTTATTTCCATGAATAGGAAGATGTTCTGTTACACATTGTTTTTTAGGAAGTTTACCTGTTTTAATTGCTTTGTTTATAATATCTTCTGCAATTTTTCTATAAGTGGTCCATTTTCCTCCCGTAATGGTAATTAAGCCTGTTTCCGAAACTATAATTTTATGGCTTCTGGAAACTTCTTTAGTGCTTTTCCCTTCTTCTTCAGGTGCAGCCAAAGGCCTCAAGCCTGCAAAAACAGACAATACATCAGCTCTCGTTGGTTTCTTTGCTAAAAAATGCTGCGCGGTTTGCAGTACAAATGCAATTTCGCTTTCTAAGGCGATAGGCTCCAAACTTTGTTTTTTAATTAAAGTATCTGTTGTTCCTACTACAATACGATTATGCCATGGCACTGCAAATAAAACTCGTCCATCACTTGTTTTTGGAATCATCAAAGCGTGATCACCCGGTAAAAATGATTTATCAAATACAAGATGAATTCCCTGGCTCGGAACAATATATTTTTTGTAAACCGTGTCATTCAGCTTCATGATAGCATTTGTAAAAACGCCGGTTGCATTAATTATCGCAGATCCTTTTAAGTTATATTTTTCACCAGTTTCCTGATCACATACCTGAACACCAATAACCTGATTGTTGTTATCCTTTACTAAGTTTGTAACTTTAGAATAATTTAAAATACAGGCACCTTTTTCTACCGCAGTTTGTGCAAGATTAATGGCAAGCCTGGAATCATCAAATTGTCCATCGTGATAAATCACACCGCTCACCAAACCCTTTTCTTCAACGTTGGGGAGCATCTCAATTGTTTTTTCTTTTGAAATATATTTTGAACTGCCTAAACTTAAACGTCCTGCCAGCAAATCATAGATTTTTAACCCGATGGTGTAAAAAGAACCACCCCACCAATTGTAATTTGGAATTACAAAAGATTGGTTTTTGACCAAATGACCTGCATTTTTTGCCATCAAACCTCTTTCTTTTAGTGCTTCCCTTACTAAATGTATATTTCCTTGTTCTAAATATCGAACACCGCCATGAACTAATTTTGTACTTCTGCTTGAAGTTCCCTTTGCAAAGTCTACAGCTTCCAACAAAATTGTTTTGTAGCCTCTGCTTGCTGCGTCAACTGCAGTTCCCAAACCGCTTGCACCTCCGCCTATTATAATAACATCCCACTTTTCAGTGTTTTTTAATTTTAATAACTGTTCGGAATGTTTCATATAATTATGGCTTAGTTTTTTTACTGGCGTTTATTTTTAACAACAAACTTAATGAAACAAAACGGAATTAGGTGAAATAGAGCAGAAGGTTATAATTGTATTTTAAAAGAAATTCGGCTTTGGTAACATCAGAGTTTGCCGCCATCCAGATAAAAGGATAGAATTACTGTGTGCGTTACACCTTATTATGTGAATGTTGCCGTGCTTTTTCTTTTGTTGTTTCGGATTAGCTTTATCCTCGCGAAAGCAGGAGAAATAAGAAACCCGACAGTTTTTTAGGCCTGTCGGGTTTAATTGTAATTTTGAAATTCGATATTTTACGTTAATTCTTTTTCGAATGCTTTTCGTGCTGATCCTCTAAAAAATACTTCGCCACAATAGGTGTAGTTTAATTTATCAAGAATTTTCAACATTGGTATATTGTCAAAGTTGGTGTCTACTTTTATGCTATGAATATTGTTTGCAAGGCAGACATCTTCTATGTTTTTAAAAAGTTTTGTTGCAATTCCTTTTCCTTTTGCTAGTTTTGATGCTGCAACCCGATGCACAACGGCATAATCGCCATCTGTAAGCCATTTGCCTTGTATATCTTCATAAGCTGGTTCTATGTCAAATATTATGGCGGCGTAACACAGGATCGATTCATTTTCTGTAAGCACATACGCATAACCATTTTGTATGTCATTTTGAACTGTAAGTTGGTTAGGATATCCATCCTGCCATTGCGAACTTCCGTCTTGTCGTCTTTGTTCTATAGCATCTTGCAGGATATTCCAAATTTGATCTGTTTCAGAAAGGTCTGCTTTTCTTAAAATTAGCTGTTCTGTTTGGCTCATTTTTTAGATCTTAAACTGTAAATAAATTTTAATGAGGTAGTTTATCTTTAAAGAAACCATAAACCCAGGTTCCTGCAATTGCGCTTAATAATGTAATCACAATTACAGTTGCTCCGGTGCCTATTTGAGCAAAAAGCGGTCCGGGACAAGCTCCGGTAATGGCCCATCCAAAACCAAATAATAACCCGCCATAGATTTGTCCTTTGCTGAACGTTTTAGGCTGAATTTCTATTTTTTCTCCCTGAAGGGTTTTGATGTTGAATTTTTTAATGATAAAAACAGATATCATACCAACAACTACGGCACTTCCAATTACACCGTACATAAAAAATGACTGCAGGTGAAACATTTCCTGAATACGAAACCAGCTGATGATTTCTGCTTTTACAAATACGATCCCGAAAAGAATTCCAACAACTAGATATTTTAAATTCGAAAATCCCGAATCTTTAATTTGACTTCCGTTGATTCCTTCAGTATCGGTGTTTTTATTTTCTAAATTGCTCATTTTTGAAATTTTAAAGTGAAAGAATATAAGGCAGAATCAAAAGCGACATTACAAAACCGCCAATCATAAAACAAATTGTAGCTACTAATGAAGGCCACTGTAAGTTTGAAATTCCCATAATCGCATGTCCGCTTGTGCATCCGCCGGCATAACGCGTTCCGAAACCAACTAAAAAGCCGCCCACAACAATCATAATAAAGCCGCGAAGGGTTAATAAACTGTCCCACGAAAATAATTGGGCCGGAACCAAACCAGAATGATCTGTGATTCCGTAAGAAGCTAATTGTTCTGAAAGTTCAGGAGTAATTTGAACCTCATTCGGGTTGGATAAAAAGTAAGCCGCAATAACGCCGCCCAAAAATATTCCGAAAACAAAGAATAAATTCCAGCTTTCTTTTTTCCAGTCGTACTTAAAGAACTGAATATTGGAAGGAATACAAGCCGCGCAAATATGACGAAGTGAAGAACTAATCCCGAAAGATTTATTTCCGATAATCAATAAAATAGGAACTGTTAATCCAATCAACGGACCTGAAACGTACCAAGGCCAAGGTTCTTTTAAAATTTCTAGCATTTTTTTTTAAGTTTCTAAGATACTAAGTTACTAAGGTTAAGGTTAAAAAAAACTTAGAACCTTAGAATCTTAGTAACTCAGTATCTTTAATTTATTTCAATACTTTACTCTGGCAGACAAAATCTGATTTTGGAATTTCAGTTTTTGCAATGGCGCCAAAACCGCCGTCAACTTCGCTGAAATTTCTAAAACCGC
This sequence comes from Flavobacterium johnsoniae, assembly GCF_001879205.1. GTDB lineage: Bacteria > Bacteroidota > Bacteroidia > Flavobacteriales > Flavobacteriaceae > Flavobacterium > Flavobacterium johnsoniae_A. Next base: position 103,342 of record NZ_MLFK01000001.1, on the reverse strand, counting down.
GTGCCTGCAAAATCGAAGCGGCAATCATGCTTCTGTATCCACCGGCGCAATGCAGGTAAAAATGTTCATTCGGATTAATATCTTTTACCCAGTCATTAATATAAGCCAAAGGTTTACTGTAAGCATCTTCGATATGTTCTGCTTCATATTCGGTTTCTTTACGAACATCAATCACTTTATCTTCTTTGATATTAAATTTACCGGCAAATTCTTCAGCTGAGATTCGGTTTACTGTATCAGTTTCAAAACCAGCTTTTTCCCAGGCTTCAAATCCGCCTTCAAGATGACCAATGATAGAATCGAAACCAACACGGCTTAAACGAGTTACGGTTTCTTCTTCAAGACCTGTTTCGGTTACTAATATGATAGGTTGTTTTACATCGCCTATTAAAGTTCCAACCCACGGAGCAAAATCACCATTAATCCCGATGTTAATTGACTGAGGAATAAATCCTTTTGCAAAATCACCACTTTTTCTGGTATCTAAAATCAACGCTCCGGTTTCTTCGGCAACAGCCTCAAATTCTTCAGCCTTAATAGATTTCATTCCGTTATGCAAAACCGATTCAAAACTTTCATAACCTTGTTTGTTCATGGCTACATTCATGCTGAAATAGGCTGGAGGAGGCAGTAATCCATCGGTTACTTCTTTGATGAATTCTTCTTCGGTCATATTGGCGCGCAAAGCATAGTTGGTCGCTTTTTGATTTCCTATCGTTGAGACCGTTTCTTTGCTCATGTTTTTGCCGCAGGCACTTCCGGCTCCGTGCGCAGGATAAACGATAACGTCATCTGCCAGCGTCATGATTTTATCTCTTAACGAATGATATAAAATCCCGGCCAATTGATCCTGAGTCATTCCGGCGGCTTTTTGAGCCAGATCAGGACGACCCACATCACCTATAAATAAAGTATCTCCGGAGAAAATCGCATGATCTTTTCCGTCAGCGTCAATCAATAAATAGGTAGTGCTTTCTAAAGTGTGTCCCGGAGTATGAAGAACTTTAATGGTAACATTTCCAATTTTAAATTCCTGTCCGTCTTTTGCAGAAATGCAGTCAAATTCGCAGGCTGCATTAGGTCCGTATACAATTGGTGCTTTTGTTTCTTTGCTTAAATCAACATGTCCCGAAACAAAATCAGCGTGAAAATGTGTTTCAAAAATATATTTCAGTTTCACATCATCGCGTTTCAAACGATCCAGATAAGGCTGGATTTCCCGAAGCGGATCAATAATCGCCGCTTCTCCGTTTGAAGTAATATAATAAGCACCTTGTGCCAGGCATCCGGTGTAAATTTGTTCTATTTTCATGATACGTATTGTAAAAATAAGGGATAACAAAGGTAATCTAGTTTTTTCGTAAAATAGGTGACTTATGTTACAGAAATTTGATTTTTGTGTAAAAAATGGAAAGAAAAATAAAATTGACTAAGAATAGTAAATCAAAGGAAGTGGAATTTGATTAAGGATTAAGCATTTTGTAATTTTACAGCTTTACGAAATCATTTATACATCATTATTATGAACACAGCAGATTTATTAGATCAAATTGCTTTTATAAAAGAAATTGATAAAGTAAAATACATTCAGCGAAAAACAAAACTGTTTAACAGCGATCGAAATGAAAATGATGCAGAACACAGCTGGCATTTAGCTTTGATGGCAATTGTTTTGGCAGAACATTCAAATGAGCCGATTGATGTTTTAAAAGTCGTAAAAATGGTTTTAATACATGATATTGTAGAAATTGATGCTGGAGATGTTTTTATATATGATACGGCAAAAAGTCATGATAATACCGATGAAGAAAGATTGGCAGCAAATAGAATTTTTGGTTTGCTTCCGAAAAAACAGGCCGAAGAATTGATTTCAATTTGGGAAGAATTTGAAGCCGGAGAAACCAACGAGGCCAAATTTGCAAAATCAATGGACAGGTTAGAACCTTTATTGCAGAACACCTCGAATAATGGAGGAACCTGGAAAGAATTTGGCGTGAATTACGATAAGGTTTATGAAAAAAAGAGCGTTATTAAAGAAGGCTCAAATTCTTTATGGACGTACGCCGAAGGTTTGATTAATGAAAGCCTTGAAAAAGGAATTTTGAAGAAATAGTTTTTTTTCGTCGGCAAAACTTTGTCAAATTTTCAAACTTCGACAAAGTTGTAATGACAAGTGTCATTTCTACCCTTTAAATTGTTGAAAAGTTTAACAAATATAAGGTCATAAACTTTTTTTAAAGCACGTTAATTCGGGTTTTAATGGGTAAATTTGTGGAACTTCATAAACAAACGACACTTATGGAAGAAATGCTCTTTTATGACCGAATGCAATTCGCCTTCACCATTACTTTTCATTATCTTTTTCCACAGCTTACAATGGGTCTTTCGCTCATCATTGTTTACTTCAAATGGAAATACTTAAAAACTAAAAACGAACAATACAATCACGCCACCCATTTCTGGATGAAAATCTTTGCCCTCAATTTTGCAATGGGTGTTGTAACCGGAATTCCAATGGAGTTTCAATTTGGAACAAACTGGGCAAAATTCTCCGAATTAACGGGAGGAATTATTGGGCAGACCCTTGCAATGGAAGGAATGTTTTCTTTCTTTCTCGAATCTTCTTTTCTGGGTTTATTTTTATTTGGAGAAAAACTCCTTGGCCATAAATGGCATTTTGTAACCGGATTATTAATTATGATTGGTTCCTGGGCGAGTGGTTATTTAATTATTGCCACACATTCCTGGATGCAGAATCCGGTAGGTTATGAGATTCTCGAAAACGGAAAATTTGTACTGAATAATTTTCAGGCTTTATTTTTAAATCCGTGGCTTTGGCCTTCTTACTTACACAATCAGGCCGCTTCTTTAGTAACAAGCTCATTTGTTGTGGCCGGAATTGGCGCTTTCTATATTTTAAGTCAGAAAAATGTTTCTTTCGGGAAATTGTTCCTTAAAACGGGAGTGATCTTCGGATTGATTTCGAGTGTAATAGTAGCGGTTCCAACGGGAGATTTACTCGCAAAAAACGTTGTAAAATATCAGCCTGTGACTTTTGCCGCAATGGAAGGGATTTTTCATACCGAAAAGAAAGGTTCTGAAATTGTATTAATTGGCCAGCCCGATGTAAAAGACAAAAAACTCGATAATAAAATTGCCGTTCCTAATATTTTAAGTTTCCTGACTTATGGAAACTGGGAACAGGAAATTAAAGGTTTAGATCAGTTTGAAGAAGATCTGCATCCAACCAATATTTCGGGATTGTATTATGCCTATCATATTATGGTAGGACTTGGAACCGTATTTATTGGATTAATGGTGATTTCGCTTTTTCAATTAATAAGAGGAAAATTGTTTGAAACCAAATGGATTTTATGGTCGCTAATGTTCATGATGCCGTTTCCGTACATTGCCAATACAACAGGCTGGTACACGGCTGAATTAGGCAGACAGCCTTGGCTGGTTTACAATTTAATGCGGACTGCAGCCGGTGCTTCACCAACGGTTTCATCGGGAAATACCTTGTTTACATTACTGGGTTTTATAGGTTTATACCTTTTACTGGGAATGCTGTTTTTACTTTTAATTGGAAAAATTATTAATAAAGGGCCTCATAATGTAGACCTTTCATCAGAAAAAATATAGATATGGAATTTTTTTGGTACGTAGTTTTAATGGGAATTCTGGCTGTTTATCTGGTTTTAGACGGCTACGATTTTGGAGCAGGAATTATTCACTTATTTTTTGCTGATACAGAAAAAGATAAAAAGGCAATTACAAGCGCAATTGGTCCGTTTTGGGATGCTAATGAAGTCTGGCTGATTGCGGCTGGAGGGGTTTTGTTTTTTGCTTTTCCAACTTTATATGCTTCCTCATTCAGCGGTTTTTATCTCCCTTTGATTATGATTTTATGGCTATTGATTTTTCGTGCTATTGGATTGGAGATGCGCGGACAGATCCATAACGCAATGTGGGAATCGATTTGGGATAAAGCTTTTGGGATCGCAAGTTTGCTTTTGGCGCTTTTCTTCGGGATTGCTTTAGGAAATATTGTTCGTGGTGTAAATCTCGGAATGGTGCAAAACGGAATTTCAACGCAAGAACCACATTTTTTCTTTCTGCCTTTATGGAATCCGACTTTTAGCCCGCAGGCAAATGAATTGGGGATTATAGATTGGTTTACGCTTTTCTTGGGGATTGTGAGCGTTGTCGCTTTAACGATTCACGGCGCGAACTGGATTATTTATAAAACAAATTCATCTCTGAATCCGAAACTTAAAAATGTAGTTTTTAAACTGAATATTGTTCTTTTAATTTTAGTTTGCATATCCTTACAGATCTGGCATTTTATTGAGCCCCAGCCGTTTCATAATTTTGTTGAAAATCCAATCTTGTGGTTTTTTCCAGTTTTGACTTTTATAGGAATTGCCGGCTTGTTTAAAGTCCGTTCGTTTAAAAAAGACGGTCACGGATTTGTATTCTCCACTTTATTTCTAGTGGGAGGATTTGCATCAACAGCAGTTTCGATTTTTCCGAATGTATTGCCTTCAACCAATAAAGTCAATCCATCGCTAACGATTTACAACACCGCCGCTCACGAATACGGATTAAACGCCGGATTGAGCTGGTTTTTTATTGCTTTGTTTCTTGTGATTATTTACTTTATTATTCAGTATCGTGTTTTTAGCGGTAAAATGGATGATATTGGGTATGGGGAACATTGAGGTTTTTGCCTGCCAAGAATTGCACCAATTTTCACGAATTAATTAATATAAATAACCGTTGGTTTTAACCAGCGGTTTTTTTTTATTCCTCGTAATGACGTTGTGTGTGTTTGCGAAGAACCAGCAGTCTTACGATGTTTGGCAATTTTGAAAACAAAATTTCTAGTTTACCCAGCTCTGCGTTAGGGATAGGAGCGGTATCTCCCGATTTAGAAAAACAAGGCTTTTTAGCCGTAGTTTTTGTTAATTGGGAATAAAGCGGATAGCCCGGCCGGAGGAAACGCCCAAAAAATGCAAATCTCTTTATTTCTAGAAATACACTGATTTTTTAGTTTTTATTGCCGAATAACTTTGCAGAATGCTGGATGAGCTTGTTTTGTTCAAACTGGACTATATGTGAGTTTGTTCTTTATGATACTTTCGCTTTTTTAACTGAAACACTTAAAACAATGGATTACAAAATCAAAAAAGCAAGTATTGAAGATCTTAATGAAACAGCAGAACTTTTTAATCTTTATCGTGTTTTTTATCGTCAGGAATCTGATGTAGAAAAAGGAAAAGCATTTCTTAAAGAGCGATTATTGAATAATGAGTCGGATATTTTTTTAGTAATTACTAACGGAATTGCTGTTGGATTTGTGCAGCTCTACAAATTATTTCATTATACAAAACTGCAAAAGCAATGGCTTTTAAGTGATCTTTTTGTACATCCGGATTATCGTGGTAAAGGATTGTCTGTGGCGTTAATTGATCGCAGTAAATTATGGTGTGAAGAAACTGGAGCGTGTGGTTTAATGCTGGAAACGGAAAAAACAAATGATATAGGAAATACGTTATATCCTCGATGCGGATTTGAATATGATGGACTTCACAATTATTATCATTGGTGGAGAACTGCTAAATAATGACCATGATTTAGAATAGTAGAAAAGTTTAATTTAAATACAAATCCGCTTGTTCCCCAAAAAAAATAAGCGGATTTTTTAGTTTCATCTTTGCCAAAATTTAAAACTTTGGCAAAGATTACTCTACAAGTGAAACTAAATTCGAATTAAAACAAAACCTCTTTTGTAATTATATAAAATCCCATTACCAAAACAAACCAGCCAAAAAGCGGTTTTAATTTTGTACCGTCTATTTTTTTAGAAAGCTGGCTTCCGATAAACATTCCCAGAAGTGCCATTCCAGAAACGCCTAATAAGAATGTATAATTGATGGGTGTTCCAATGTATAAATCGCCTCCAAAACCTATCGAAGAATTAATGGTGATAATTAATAAGGATGTTCCAACGGCTTGTTTCATAGGTAAATTGGCAAAAAACAAGAGCGCCGGAATTATCAAAAAACCACCGCCGGCTCCCAGAAACCCTGTTACAATTCCGACGATAAATCCGATCAGGCTTAATTGGATGTAATTCGTTTCGCAGCTTTTTATTTCGGGTTGATTTTTTTTAATCATTGAAATTGCGGCAGTTATCATTAAGATCGAAAAGACAATCATGATTAGAAAATCTTTTGAAACGGAATATGATGCAATAGAAAATAGGGTAGAAGCAATCTGCGGAAAAATAACTTCGCGGATTATCAGAATCGAAATCACAGACGGAATGGCAAAATATAAAGCTGATTTCAGTTTTAAGTTTCCCATTTTATAGTGACTATAACTGCCAAACAAAGCTGTTAATCCCACAATAAATAAGGAATAAGAAGTAGCCTGCTCCGGGTTTACTTTAAATAAATACACTAGAATTGGAATTGTCAATATCGATCCGCCCCCGCCAATTAATCCCAGTGAAATTCCGATAATGATTGAGGCAAAATATCCTAAATATTCCATTGCATTTATTTTGATGCAAAGTTGCCCCGTAAATTAGAAACTTACAGTAACATTTATCACATACAAATGTTTTTTTGAGTGGGGAATTTTCGCCCGCGGATTTTGCGGATGAAACGGGTTGTCGCGGATTGTTAAAGGTTCTGGGCGTTATATTTTAAATGCATAGATACATAGTTTTACTAACTCTAAAAAAGACGTTTCACTTTTCATCAACAAACATATCTATGTGTCGACAACCCGCAAAGTATTTTGACTTCGCTCAATTTGACAAAACAATCTTTTGTAAATCTTTTAATCTGTGACACAAAGAAAAATAGCGTAAACTCGTTTTATCTGTAAAATCCGTGGGCAATATCATTTTAGTAATTCAATCTGGTTTCGGTTGAGTTTTACGAGGCCTCGCTGTTCCATTTTTTTTAATAATCTCGAAACAACTTCTCTTGAAGTGTTTAATTCAATTGCGATTTCCTGATGTGAAAGATTAACTTCAGAACAGCCGCAGGCATCAGAATGTCTTTTTAGGTAAAATTCCAAGCGTTCGTCCATAGAACGGAAAGCGATATTATCGACAACTTCCAGAACTTCTTCAAAACGGCTTCTGTAGGTTTCTATTACAAACTCGTACCATGATCTGTGTTCCATCATCCATTTGTCCATCATTTGCAGCGGAATCATCATAACCGAAACATCTTCGACAACTTTTGCCATAATCTGGCTTTTTTCACTTTTTGCGGTGCAGATCATCGAAATGGCGCAGGCTTGTCCGGGCTGTAGATAATACATTAAAAATTCGCCTCCATCTTCGCCTTCACGATAAATTTTAATTTTTCCTTTGGTTATCAAAACGGTATTTTTAATGTACTGTCCGGTACGCATTAAAATGGTGCCGGCTTCGAAATCCTGATGGCTTCCGTTTTCTTCAATAGTAGCAATTAGTTCGCTGGAAAAATTAGGAAAGATGGTTTTTAATGAATTTTGCATGTATTGTATTTTTTTGCCATGAATTACACGAATTTACTTAAATACGTTTCTGAAGTTTGTGTAAATCATAGCGTGATATTTTATCAAAAAGAAATCAAATATTATAATTCTTTACAAAGATAATAGATTGTGCTCGCATTAATTGTCAGAAAACTATATTTAGGATGAATTTTATGTAAATGAAAAAATCCTATTTTCTATCGATTTTGCAGACTATATTTTTAAAAATAGTAAGTAAATTTGTAAATCACTGATTATAATAGTTTCTCTAAAACGTTTTCTGAGAATAATAATCGAAATCGCATTTGGTACGTTTTTAATTAATAGAAACGTCGTAATTTTACAAAAAACACATATTATGAATTTATCACAAGAAGATTGGGTTAATCAGCTTGCTGCTGACGAGAATGCAGTTATACTGGACGTAAGAACTGAAGACGAATTTAATGACGGCTACATTGAAAATGCTTTAAACATTGATATCAATAAAGGCCAGGGTTTTATTTATGAAATAGAAGAATTAGATAAAAATAAAAACTATTATGTGTATTGTCGTTCTGGAGCCAGAAGTGCTAAAGCATGTCAGATTATGAATGAGTTAGGTATAGAAAATGCCTATAATCTGCTTGGTGGTATACTGGATTGGGAAGGCGAAACCGTACAACCATAAAAAAGAAGAAGAGGCAAAAAAAGCCTCTTTTTTCATTAAAGCACTATTAATAACCAAACTAAAATTACCAGATTATGAGTTTAATACCCGAAGAATTTGAAATTAAAACCCTTATAAACCAAGATACCTACCTTGTAAATGGAGAGTTAAAAAAGTGGACAGGGCAGACCACACCTGTATTTTCGACTATTTCTTCTACAGAAAAATATGCGCCTACCTTATTAGGTTCTATTCCCTTTATGGCCGAAGCCGAAGCAGCGGAAGTTGTTGAAGCAGCAAATAATGCCTATGATAAAGGACAGGGTTTATGGCCGACAATGAAAGTGGCTGACCGTATTAAATGCATGGAGAATTTCGTTAAACAAATGAAAGAAACCCGCGAAGAAGTCGTGAAGTATTTAATGTGGGAAATTGGGAAATCATTAGGGGATTCTCAAAAAGAATTTGACAGAACCGTAGAATACATTTATGACACTATTGCCAGTTATAAAGAATTAAACGGGCGCAGTTCGCATTTTGAAAAAGTACAGGGTGTAAACGCCATGATACGCCGCGGACCGCTTGGAGTGGTTTTGTGTCTTGGGCCTTACAATTATCCCTTAAATGAAACTTTTTCATTGCTGATCCCGGCTTTGATAATGGGAAATACCGTTATTTTCAAACCGGCTAAACATGGTGTTTTATGTATTTCGCCATTGCTGGAAGCTTTCAGAAGCAGTTTTCCTAAAGGAGTTATAAATATCGTTTACGGACGCGGACGCGAAGTAGCTTCTCCAATTATGAAATCCGGTAAAATTGATGTTTTGGCATTAATTGGAAACAGTAAATCGGCGATTGCTTTACAGGATCAGCATCCAAATAAAAACAGACTTCGTTTGATTTTAGGTCTTGAAGCTAAAAACCCGGCGATTATTCTTCCGGATGCCGATTTGGATTTGGCTATCCAGGAATGTATAACAGGAACTTTATCTTTCAACGGACAGCGTTGTACGGCTTTAAAAGTTTTATACGTTCATGAATCAATTGCAGAAGAATTCAACAGAAGATTCTCTGAAAAAGTAGATGCCTTACAATTTGGAAATCCGTGGGAAAAGGGAGTGGCTTTAACACCGCTTCCGGAAACTGAAAAACCAAATTACATTCAGGGATTAATTGACGATGCAACAAGCAAAGGAGCAGAAGTTCTAAATCAAAAAGGAGGAAAACACACAGAAAATTATATTTTTCCCGCAGTTTTATATCCGGTAAACAGCAAAATGCGTGTGTATCACGAAGAACAATTTGGACCGGTGGTGCCAATTATTTCGTTTAAAGATATTCAGGAACCATTAGAAGATATGGCTGAATCTAATTACGGACAGCAGGTGAGTTTATTCGGAAAAGACATTAAAACTCTGGCACCGCTTATCGATGCTCTGGTAAACTTAGTCTGCCGAGTGAACTTAAACAGCTCTTGCCAAAGAGGTCCGGATGCTTTCCCTTTTACAGGTCGTAAAGATTCTGCAGTAGGAACATTAAGTATTCCAGATGCTTTGCGCTCTTTCTCAATTCGTACGTTTGTCGCTTCAAAAGATATCGCTTATAACAATGAAATTCTGCAGGAATTGCTAAACAGCAAAGAATCAAATTTTATAAATACCGATTATATTTTGTAGTATCAAGGTTATATATTAATTGTAGGTACCGCCTTTTTCTTTTTGAAATGGGCGGTTTTTTCTTTTTATGCCGCTAAGATTTTGGGATTCTGAGATGCCAGGCTTTTTTTAAATTGTAATTTTATAAAGTTTTGTAACATTATTTTAAAAAAGAGGTCTTATTATAAATAGTTAAAATTTATCAAACCAAAAACCAGCTTATGAAAAAAAGATTATTTCAATTTACATTTATTGCATTTTTGTTTTTGACGCACACAGGTTTTGCACAAGAACTATATATGCCTAGAAATATAAAAGAGGCATACGAAAAAGGAACTCGTTCTAAAGATGGGAAACCCGGCAAAAACTATTGGCAGAATCACGGAAAATATACGATGGATATTACCGTTGATGCTAAAACAAAAATGGTAAGCGGAACAGAAACCATTGTTTATGAAAACAACAGTAATAACTCGTTAGATAACCTGGTTATTCGATTTGTAAATAATCTGCATAAACCATCTTCGCCAAGAAGCGGGAATGTAAGCGATGACTTTTTAAGCAGCGGCTTAACGATTACAACGTTAAAAGTTGATAATGAAATTTATAAAGAAGATGCCAGAAGCTGGGGAACCGTGGGAATTGTAAAATTGAAAAAAGCAATTGCACCTCATTCTAAAGCAACAATTAATATCGATTGGAATTATCCTTTGTCTAAAGAAAGCGGCAGAGAAGGACAAATTGATGAAACTACTTTTTTTGTGGCATACAGTTATCCTCGTGTTTCTGTTTTTGATGATTATAATGGATGGGATAAATTACCGCACACAGATCGTCAGGAATTTTACAATGATTTTAATGATTATACTTATTCTGTAAAGGCACCTAAAAATTACGTGGTTTATGCAACTGGAGATTTCTTAAATCCTGATGAAGTTTTACAGCCGGAGTTTGCAGCACGCCTTAAAAAATCATATTCTACAGATGAGATTCTGCATGTTGCAAACGAGAAGGAAATGAAAAGCGGTGCAGTAACCAAACAAAACGACTGGAATATCTGGAAATTTGAAGCAAACAATATTTCAGATGTCTGCTTTGGGCTAAGCGATCATTATTTATGGGATGCGAGCAGTGTTTTGGTAGATAAAAAAACAAATCGCCGCGCGAGTGTTCAGGCGGCGTATGATGTTAAAGGAACTGATTTTGTAAATTCGGTTAAGAACAACCAGTTTGCGTTAGATTGGTTCTCGAATAACTGGCCGGGAATTCCGTATCCATTTTCAAAAATGACAGCTTTTCAGGGTTTCGCTGATATGGAATACCCAATGATGTGTAACGATTCGCAAATGGGAGATCCTATATTTGCACAATTGGTTCAGGATCACGAAGTAGCACATACTTATTTTCCGTTTTTTATGGGAATCAACGAAACACGCTATGCTTTTATGGACGAAGGCTGGGCTACAACTTTTGAATACTTAATTGGAATTGCTGAACACGGAAAAAAAGCCGCCGATGACTTTTATAAAAAATTTAGAGTAGAAAATTATATCAACGATTTGTCAACAGAAGAAGATCAGCCTATAATTTCAATGTCTACACAAGTTTCCGGCGCAGGTTACGGAAACAACTCTTACGGAAAAGCGTCACTTTCTTATTTAGCTTTAAAAGATATGCTGGGAGATGATTTGTTTAAAAAAGCACTCCACCATTATATGAATACCTGGAATGGTAAACACCCAATTCCATGGGATTATTTTAATTCGATGAACATGGGCTCAGGTAAAAATCTGAATTGGTTTTTTAATAACTGGTTTTTTACCAATAATTACATTGATATTTCTATAAAAGAAGTTTCAAAAAATACTATTTCTATTGCAAATGCAGGTGGTTTTGCAATTCCGTTTGATCTGATTGTGGTTTATGGAGATAATACGACAGAAACATTACATCAAACGCCGGCAATCTGGGAAAAAAATCAAAAAACAGCAGTAGTTACAATTAACAGTAAAAAGCAAATTAAAAAAGTTACTGCTGATGGAGGGATTTTTCTAGATGCTACGCCTGCAAACAATGTGTGGGGAAGCTGATTTTTATTATATAAAATAAACAAATCGATTATGGAAATAAGTTTACAGAATATTTTTAGTAAAAGAAAAACAGTGGTATTTGTTTTTTTTATACTTTTTAATTTTGGATTTGCACAGAATAATTCAAAAATTGAAATAGGAACAATTGACAGTATTTCTTCAAAAGTTTTAGGCGAGAGCCGTAAAATCTGGGTGCATCTTCCTAGAAGTGCTAAAAATACCGGGTTTGCAAAACAAAAATATCCTGTAGTTTATGTATTAGACGGAGATGCTCATTTTAGTTCGGTTGTGGGAATAATCGAAGAATTAAGTGAAATAAACGGAAATACAAATTGCCCTGAAATGATTGTAGTAGGGATTACAAATACAAACAGAAACCGTGATTTAACGCCAACACATTCAGATGTTGATCCTCCATTTGTTCCTAAGGGGCTAAGCGAACAATCAGGCGGGGGAGAAAAATTTACTGCCTTTTTAGAAAAAGAATTAATACCATATATTGATGCTAAATACCCAACGGCACCGTATAAAACATTAATAGGACATTCTTTTGGAGGATTAACGGTTATGAATATTTTAACCAATCATACTTCTCTGTTCAATTCTTACATTGCTATCGATCCAAGTATGTGGTGGGATCATGATCAGTTTTTAAAAGAAACTACAAAAAAGCTCGCAGCTAAAAATCTAACAGGGATTTCTTTGTTTTTAGCCGCCGCTAATACAATGGATGATAATATGAATATTGTAAAAGTTAGAAGAGATACAACCGTTTTTACGAGACATATACGATCTATTCTGAACTTAAATGATTTCTTAAAACAGAATAAAAAAAGCAATTTAAATTACGAATACAAATATTATGATAAAGACGATCATGGTTCTGTACCCTTAATTGCCACATACGATGGATTGCGTTTTTTATTTAAGTTCAATAAACTCCAGCTTTCAATACCGGAAAAAATTAATTTTGATAAAGCTGTTTTGTCTAAAATGGAAAAACATTTTGATGAGGTTTCGAAGCATTTAGGGTATAAAGTCAGTATACCCGAAAATACAATAAATGCCTATGGATATCAGTCTCTGGGTAAAAAAGATATAGAATTGGCCGGTTATTTATTCAAGATGAATGCGGCTAATTATCCTCAAAGTCCCAATGTGTATGATTCGCTTGGCGATTTTTACGAAGCCGGTGGAGATAAGAAAAATGCAATTGCGAACTATGAAAAGGCTCTGGTTCTCGATAAAAACTTCGCTGAAACAAAAGCAAAATTAGAAAAGCTTACAAGTAATTGATTAAAAATAAATAAAATGTCAGGAGAAAAAGATTTACAGATATTACTTAAAAGCATGAAACCTCAACACAAATCTGGTGATTATGTTTTTTGTAAAGTAGAAAAATTAGAAAATCTCGATTTAGATAATATAGACATGATTTTTAGGGAAGAAGAAGCCATTACGCTGATACTGAAAAAAGAAATCGCTCAAAAACTGAATCTGGATTATTCTGTTATAATGTCGTGGATAACTCTTTCGGTACATTCTTCACTGGAAGCAGTTGGATTAACGGCAGCTTTTTCTAAAGCGCTTTCAGATCATGAGATAAGCTGTAATGTAGTTGCTGCATTTTATCACGATCATATTTTTGTAAATAAAAAAGATACTGAAAAAGCTCTGAATATTTTAAATTCATTTTCAAAATAAGTTTTTTTTCTTTTTATAAATAACTGTTACAGAAACCGCTCTTTTTAAAGGAGCGGTTTTTTTTAAACTAAATTGCAAAATAGTTTTTGTAAGAAAAATTTAATACGTTTGCAAAAAATAAAAAAACACTCAAAACCCAATGAAAAATTATTTAATTCTTATTATTTTGCTGTTTTCGCTAAAGATTGCAGCACAAAATGATGCTAAAACCAAGTTTCAGAAAAACAAATACGAATTAGCTGTTTCTTATTACAAAAAATCAGATTTTGTAAACGCTTTAGATCAATTTTCAATTGCTTCCAGAATTAAACCAGAAAATGAAATAGGGCAGGAGGCTATCAAAAAAGTGGATACTTTGAAAGAAATTTTAAGAAAAGAAATTTTAGAAAGAGTTAACGGAACGTGGTTAATGACAGGCGATAAGCCAATATGGACGGTTAATGGAAATGAAAATTTTAAGAATAAAGAAGTAGATGAAGTAATAGAAGTAAACGATAATAAAATTTTGTTCTATGAGCAGGATCGTAAAACTAAAGTTAGAAAACTAATAAAAACAGAAGATTTAGTTTACTATAATATGGACAAATCAGATTCGTTATATTCAGCTATTATTTTATCAGATGGCTCAGTATGGAATTGCAGTATCGACGATAAATCTAAAGTTTTGCATATAATTAATATTGCCAGAAAAGGACAAAACGGAGTCGAAAAAATTACACAAGATAATCAGGAAGTTTATTATAAAAAGGAGCTATAAACTTACAAACAAATATATTTATCAAAAAAGGAATCTAATTTTAGATTCCTTTTTTTGATATAATTTTTATAAAAATTTAAAACCAAGTGAAAAATTAGTAATTCCGGTTTTTATTTCTCCGCTGGAACTATCAATATCAATTAGTCCGGCAAGATATCTAATATCAAAAGTAAATTTCCAGACATCTACCCCAACGCCTCCCAATACGCTGTGATTGTTTTTTTCTAATGCGATATAATTTAGATTATTACTGGTTTTAATATCGGAATAATTTTTCCAGTTATATCCCACCAATAGGCGTACATTTCCCACTTTGCCAAGCGGAATAAGCTTATATCCTGCAATTAATGTGGCATCTGTTCCTGCTAACTTAAATTCAGTTTCACCAACACCATTTTGATACACACTGAAATTTGATTTCGCATAACCAAATTCGCCTTGCGCATAAAAAAGTAAAAGATTAACGCGGGCAAATGCCGCAAAGCCAATTCCGGAATTGGTATGATCTGAGCTAAAATTGTTTGTATTTACAGAAGTAATATTGGTAGAAATTTGAGGACCAATTTGAATTAATTGTGCAAATCCGTTCGTACAAATACATAAAAAAGAGACAAGCAAGAATTTTTTCATAATGCAGTTATTTGTTTTTAGATGATATAAAAATAAATATAAAAGCTTAAAAATGAAAGATTTATCTTCTTTTATTTTTTGTAAATATGTATAGTTAAATATTTTAGGTTTTTTAATTGAAAATGAAATGCATTACTTTTGAAACAACCCGAAAAAATAATAAAAATGGAAATTAAAGAAATTCAAGCCTCAGAAACCTGGCAGATCAGGCATGAAGTAATGTGGCCGGACCACCCTTTTGAATTTGTAAAGTTAGAAGAGGATAATTCCGGATTTCATTTTGGAATTTTTGAAAACGATAAGTTAGTTTCGATAGTTTCATGCTTTATCGAAGGTCAGGAAATGCAGTTTAGAAAACTGGCAACTTTAGCAGAATATCAGGGAAAAGGAATTGCTTCGCATCTTCTAAAATATATCCTGAAGTTTGCAAAAGAAAAGAATATAAACAAAGTTTGGTGCAATGCCAGAAGCAATAAAAAATCATTTTATGAGAAATTTGGTATGAAAGATACTTTTAAAACTTTTAGCAAAGCAGAGCAGGAGTTTACTATAATGGAAATTGTTCTTTTTTAATAATATTTGTAAGTAGTTGATTTGTAGAGTTGTATAAATTTTGTTCTCGTAAAACGTAAGTTTTTTAATAAAATAGTTGAATATTAAATGAATGAAAACGTTTTCGTTTTATATAACTGTTAAACCTTGTTAAAAATTCTTTTTTTGTTTTAATACTTTTACTACTTTCGCACCCAAATGAGAAAGTTAATAGTATTTCTAGTATTCATGAATTTGCTTCTGCTGGGCGGAGGCCAATATCTTAATGCGAATACTTTTTCTCATAATCATCATCTTGCACAAAAACATAGAGTTAAATTCACCAATCATGATCGTGGAACTTCAATTATTGAAGATGCCGATATTGATTTAGAGGAAGACCTTGTGGGCAACGATGATACCAATTTACTTACGAATAAGTTTTTTGCTGCTTCGTATAGTTTGGTAGACACTTTGTATCTGGCACTTTCAGATCAGTCTGCAGCGAATGATTCCAATCGTTTAAAAATTTCTACGCCTTTCTTTGGGCATTCAAATCCTATCTATATTACTCAACGAGTATTAAGAATTTGATTTTAAAGTATACATCGGTTACCTTGTCGTGATCTGCATATCTCGTTGATGTATATTTATTTTTTTACTTCTTCTTATATGAAAGTTAAGGTCTGACTAAGGCTGGCTGATGCATTTAATCATCCAAAAAAGGAATCTTTATTCCAAAGCATTCAATCGCTTAATTTCCAAACTAAATCATGAAAAGAATTATCTTGTTCACAGGCTTTATGGCCTTAGTGTGCTTAACTAGCTGTACATCTAAAAAAGAAGAGAAAGAAGAAGCAGAAAAATTCACGGTTACAAATCCGATTAGAATTGACACTTCATTTACAAAAGAATATGTTTCGCAGATTAAATCTGTTCGAAATATCGAGATCCGTGCCCAGGAAAAAGGGTTTTTACAAAACATTTATGTTGATGAAGGACAATTTGTGCATAAAGGCCAATTGTTGTTCAAAATTATGCCAAACATGTATCAGGCCGAATTACTTAAAGCGCAGTCTGAACAAAAATCAGTAGAAATTGAATTGCAAAATTCAAAATTACTGGCTGATAAAAATATCGTTTCTAAAAATGAATTAAGTGTAGCTCAGGCAAAACTACAATCTGCAAAAGCCGAAGTTGCATTGGCAAAACTTCATTTATCATTTACCGAAATCAGAGCTCCGTTTGACGGAACAATCGACAGAATTCCTTTGAAATTAGGAAGTCTTATCGATGAAGGCGAATTATTGACAAGTCTTTCAGACAACAGTCAGATGTTTGCTTATTTCAACGTATCAGAACCTGAATATTTACAATACCAAACAGACGTGAAAGACCGTGCTGACAATAAAGTAAGCTTGGTTCTGGCGAATGGAGATACTTTTAAAGAAAAAGGAAACGTAGAAGTTATAGAAAGTGAATTTAATAATGAAACAGGAAATATTGCTTTTAGAGCAAGATTCCCAAATTCAGGAAAATTACTTAGAAACGGTGAAACCGGGCAGGTGCAAATGATCGTGCCGCTTAAAAACGCTATTGTAATTCCGCAAAAAGCGACTTACGAAATTCAGGATAAAAAATATGTTTTTATAGTGGATAAAAATGATAAAGTAAGCTCTAGAGAAATCACAATTACAGGTGAAATCCCTGATTTATATGTGATAAAAACCGGACTGAATGAAGGTGATAAAATCTTACTTGAAGGTGTTCAGAAAGTAAAAGAAAACGACAAAATTAAATACGAATTTGAATCTCCTAAAAAGGTAATCAATAACCTGCGCTTAAAAGCAGAATAGGTTTTTGTTTAATAGTTTCAAGTTTCAGGTTTTAAGTTTCGTGCTGAACAACCAGAAATCAGAAACACTTTTAAACTTCAAATAAGTTTAATCATTAAAAAAATATAAAAATGTTTAATAAATTTATTCAAAGACCAGTATTGTCGATAGTAATATCGCTGATAATTGTCTTTTTAGGGGTTTTGTCTGTATTGAATTTGCCAATTACACAATTCCCTACAATTTCGCCGCCAATGGTGAACGTTACTGCAGATTATCCTGGATCTAACGGTGAGTTGATGGTTAAGGCAGTGGTTATTCCTTTGGAAAGAGCCTTAAATGGAGTACCGGGAATGAAATATATGGCTTCTGATGCCGGAAATGATGGTGAAGCTACAATTAAAGTAGTTTTTAACTTAGGAACAGATCCAAATCAGGCCGCGATCAACGTTCAGAACCGTGTGGCTTCGGTTACCAATAAGTTACCTCCACTGGTAATTAGAGAGGGTATCAAAATTACCCGAGAAGTACCGAGTATGTTGATGTACGTGAATCTTTACAGTACAGACAAAAATACTGACATGAAGTTCTTGTATAACTATGCTGATATCAACGTACTTTCTGAATTAAAAAGGGTAAATGGTATTGGTTCTGGAGATATCTTAGGAACACGTGAATATGCCATGCGTATTTGGTTGAAACCTGATCGTATGCTGGCTTATAAAATTTCTGCCGATGAAATAATGGAAGCATTATCTAGTCAGAGTTTGGAGGCTTCTCCGGGTAAAACGGGAGAAAGTTCTGGTAAACGTTCTCAGGCATTTGAATATGTATTGAAATATTCCGGACGTTTTACAACAAAAGAGCAATACGAGAACATTGTAGTAAAAGCAAATCCGAACGGAGAACTTTTGCGTTTGAAAGATGTTGCCAAAGTTGAATTTGGAAGCTCGATGTACGATATCTATTCTAATTTGAATGGAAGACCATCTGCCGCGATTGTATTAAAACAATCTTTTGGAAGTAACGCGAATCAGGTTATTGAAGAAGTAAAAGCAAAACTGGAAAAAATTAAGCAGAGATTTCCAAAAGGAATGGATTACGAAATTTCGTATGACGTTTCTAAATTCCTAGATGCTTCTATCGAAAAAGTAATTCACACTTTGGTCGAAGCATTTATTCTGGTAGGGTTAGTCGTATTCCTTTTCTTAGGAGACTGGCGTTCTACAGTTATTCCGGCAATTGCGGTACCGGTATCGTTAGTGGGAACCTTTGTGTTCATGACATTCTTTGATATTTCATTGAACTTGATTACGTTATTTGCTTTAGTATTGGCAATTGGAGTCGTCGTCGATGATGCTATTGTAGTGATCGAAGCTGTACACGCCAAGATGGAAGAAGAACATCTCTCGCCGTTTAAAGCGACTAAAAAAGCAATGCATGAGATTGCAGGAGCAATTATTGCAATTACATTCTTAATGGCGGCGGTATTTATCCCGGTTGCGTTTATGTCTGGTCCGGTTGGGGTATTTTACAGACAGTTCTCTGTAACTATGGCAACTGCGATTATCCTTTCTGGTATTGTGGCTTTGACATTGACACCGGCGCTTTGTGCAATGATGCTAAAGAACAATCACAGTCAGCCTAAAAAGAAAACACCAGCGAATAGATTTATAGATGCTTTCAACGAAAAATTCAATTTAGCGCAAGGTAAATATCAAAATCTATTAGGTAAAATTGTTGACAGAAGAGTTGTGACTATTGTAGCGCTTCTTGGTTTCTGTGCCGGAACGTGGTTAATAAGCAGTTCTGTTCCTTCAGGATTTATTCCTAATGAGGATCAGGGAATGTTTTATGCTGTAATTCAAACTCCTCCGGGTTCATCTTTAGAAAGAACCAATAATATTGCAGAGAGAGTTCAAAAAATCGCAGAAGATATCGATGGGGTAAAATCAGTTTCTTCATTAGCAGGTTATGAGATTTTATCTGAAGGTACAGGAGCTAACTCAGGTACTTGTTTGGTGAACCTGAGAGACTGGAGCGACCGAAAAGAATCTGTTGTTGAAATTATGCATGAAATGGAGGAAAAATGTAAAGATATTACGGGAGCGAATATCGAGTTCTTCCAACCGCCTGCTGTACCTGGATATGGTGCTGCCGGAGGATTTGAACTTCGTTTATTAGATAAAACCGGTTCTGTTGATTATAAGAGAATGGAACAGGTAAATAACGATTTTGTTGCTGAATTAAACAAACAGCCGGAATTATCAAACGTATTTAGTTTTTACAGCTCTAGTTTCCCTCAGTACATGATGAAAGTCGACAATGACCTGGCACAGCAAAAAGGTGTTTCTATCGAAAATGCCATGAATACTTTGTCAACTCTTGTGGGAAGTAATTACGAAATCAGTTTTATTAAATTCGGTATTAACTATAAAGTAATCGTTCAGGCTTCACCAGAATATCGAGCACAGCCGGATGATATCTTAAAATTATACGTAAAAAATGATCGTGATGAAATGGTGCCTTTTTCTGCTTTTATGAAATTGGAAAAAGTGTACGGACTTTCAGAAATTACACGTCATAACATGTACACCTCAACTCAAATCAGTGGTTCTCCGGCCGCAGGTTATAGTTCTGGTACCGCGATTAAAGTAATTCAGAAAATAGCGGCTGAAAAATTACCAAGAGGATATGACATTGACTGGGCAGGTATTTCTGCCGATGAGGTTGCTCAGGGTAATCAGGCGATTTGGGTGTTCTTAATTTGTTTAGGATTCGTTTACCTGGTATTAGCTGCTCAATATGAGAGTTTTATTCTGCCATTATCTGTAATTCTTTCATTACCGGCTGGTATTTTTGGAGCTTTCCTTTTATTAAAACTAACAGGATTAGAAAATAACATTTATGCTCAGGTTGCCATGGTAATGCTTATTGGTTTATTGGGTAAAAATGCCGTATTGATTGTAGAATTTGCCATACAAAGACACGCAGCAGGTAAGTCAGTTTTAGAAGCAGCAATGGAAGGCGCAAAAGCAAGGTTCCGTCCTATCTTAATGACTTCATTTGCCTTTATCGCCGGATTATTACCGCTTGCATTTGCAACGGGCCCTGGTAAAATTGGTAACAGAACAATTGGTACAGCAGCAGCAGGAGGTATGCTTATAGGAACCATCTGCGGTGTATTTGTAATTCCGGGCTTGTATTTCATTTTTGCTAAAATCGCAGAAAAACACAAACTGGTAAAACATGAAGAAGAGAATCCATTAACAGAAGAAATTGATAACAATCATGTATAAAGTTAAATTATATCAGTACAGTATTGCATTGGGCTTATGTCTTGCCGTGGCAGGATGTAAAGCTCCTGCAGCTGAAACAGCAAGTACAAGTGCTCCTGTTCCTGAAGCATTTGGAAATGTAAAATCTCAGGACACAACCAATACTTCTGCTCTAAAATGGAAAGATTTCTTTAAAGATCAAAACCTGGTAGAGTTGATTGATATTGCGCTGAAAAACAATCAGGAACTAAATATGACTTTGCAGGAAATTGAAATAGCAAAGAATGATATCAGAGTTCGTAAAGGTGCTTTATTGCCAACAGTTGGAGTTCGTGCCGGTGCGGGAATTGAAAAAGTAGGACGCTATACAAGTCAAGGTGCCGGTGATGCCACAACAGAGATTAAGCCTGGAATCGAAACCCCGGACCCACTACCGGATTATACCATTGCCGCTTATGCAAACTGGGAAGTAGATATCTGGAAAAAATTACGCAATTCTAAAAAAGCTGCCGTAAACCGTTATTTAGCTACGGTTGAGGGTAAAAACTTTGTTGTAACCAATTTAATCGCTGAAATCGCCGATTCTTATTATGAATTATTGGCTCTGGACAGTCAGCTGGATATTGTAAAACAAACTATTACTTTACAGTCTAATGCTTTAGAAATTGTAAAAATTCAAAAACAAGCAGCAAGAGCAACAGAACTTGGCGTTCAGAAATTTCAGGCTGAGGTTTTAACTTCAAAAAGTTTAGAGTTTGATATTTTGCAGAAAATTAAAGAAAACGAAAACAAAATCAACTTTTTGTTAGGACGTTATCCGCAGGATATTAAAAGAGATAAAACCAATTTTACAGATTTGCTTCCGGCGGCCGTAAATTCTGGTATTCCATCTCAATTGCTAATCAATCGTCCTGACGTGAAACAGGCAGAATTAGAATTAGTTGCTGCTAAACTAGATGTAAAAGTAGCTCGTGCAGAATTTTATCCTTCATTGGATATTTCGGCAGCTTTTGGAGTTCAGGCTTTTAAACCATCTTATTTGTTTACATTTCCTGAATCAATTCTATATTCATTAGCCGGAGATATTGCAGCACCGCTTATCAATAGAAATGCAATAAAAGCAGAATTTTCCAGTGCCAATGCAAGACAGCTTCAGGCATTGTATAATTATGATAAAACTATTTTAAATGCTTATTTAGAAGTTTCAACGCAGCTTTCTAAAATAGAAAACCTTCAAAAAGGCTACGATTTAAAATCACAACAGGTTGATGCTTTAAACAGATCAATTGATGTTTCGAATGATTTGTTCAAATCGGCAAGAGTAGATTATTTTGAAGTTTTGATGACACAGAGAGATGCATTAGAAGCTAAACTTGAATTAATAGATACTAAGAAAGAACAATTAAATGCTGCAGTTCATGTTTATAGAGACCTGGGCGGCGGATGGAAATAATATTGCCTGTTAATTTGTAGCGAAAAAGCCTTTTGAGAGTAATCTTGAAAGGCTTTTTCAGTTTAAGATGAAACGGATGAACTTCTTTATATTTGTATTTCAAAAGTTATTTTATGAAGAGTCTTATTAAACCAAAAGCATTAAAGCGAGGTGATAAAGTTGCGGTAATATCGCTCTCGTGGGGAGGTGC
Organism: Flavobacterium johnsoniae; assembly: GCF_001879205.1. Taxonomy (GTDB): domain Bacteria; phylum Bacteroidota; class Bacteroidia; order Flavobacteriales; family Flavobacteriaceae; genus Flavobacterium; species Flavobacterium johnsoniae_A. The sequence continues at coordinate 81,028 of NZ_MLFK01000001.1, read as the reverse complement.
CGGAGAATTACCGCACAGATATGAATTCGGAAAAAAACAGCTTCAGGAAGTGTTTGGACTGGAAGTTGTAGAAACGAGAAATGCTTTGAAACCCGCAGATTGGATTTATAACAATCCCAAAGCGCGTGCCGAAGATTTAATGGAAGCATTTTTGGATGACTCCATCAAAGCGATTATTAGTAATATTGGAGGAGAAGACAGTGTTAGAATTCTGCCCTTTTTAGATTTAAACATTATAAGACAAAACCCGAAAATATTTTTAGGTTTTTCAGATTCTACAATAACCCATTTTGCTTGTTTAAAAGCAGGATTGACTTCTTTTTACGGCACTTCAGTCTTAGTAGGATTTGCCGAGAATTGCGGTATGCACGATTACCAAATTGAAGATATTAAGAGAATGTTGTTTTCTGCAAAACCTTCGGGAGAAATACTTCCAAGTCAGGGTTGGACATCCGAATATCTGGATTGGTTTGATACTTCATTATCCAATACAAAAAGAACTATGACACCATCAAAGGGATGGAACTTTTTGCAGGGAAAAGAGAAAGTGCAGGGAAAATTAATAGGAGGCTGTTTAGACGTATTAGAATTTTTGAAAGGTACAGAATTATGGCCGTCAGCGGAAGAATGGAATGATTGTATTTTATTCTTAGAAACCTCCGAAAGTAAAGTAGAGCCAAGGGTGTTGAAGTATTGGCTTAGAAATTATGCTGCTCAGGGTATTTTGCATCGTGTAAAAGGAATTATTTTCGGCCGTCCGTATGATGCGAAATATGCCCAAGAATATAATGATGAGATACTTAAAATTATAAAAGAAGAAAATTTAACAGATCTTCCCATTATTACCGAAATGGATTTTGGTCATACCTGCCCAACATTTACTATGCCGTTTGGTGCTTTGGCAGAAATAGATTCTGTAAATAAAACTTTCAGCATTTTAGAAAGCGGTGTAATAGAATAATATAATATTAAAAGCCTTTCAGGAAAAATTCTGGAAGGCTTTTTTATTTCCGGGAATTAAAGAATAGTTAAACCGGTATTTTTATAAACTTTCAGGATTTCATCTTCGGGAGAAACATTAGTAACTAATACATCGATATCTTTTAAAGGGCAGACAAAATAAGATTCGGCAGTTTCAACCTTTTCGATAGAACTTAAGGCAATAACAAAATTGGAGTTCTGAATCATATTCTTTTTCAGCATAGAATCGTCGTATAAAATTCCCGTAATACCGCGTTCATGATGAATACTGCAGATTCCTAAAATGAAGATGTCTGCTCTGAAATTTCTAAAGAAATCAATCGTTTCAATACTCGAAGTTGCAAAAGAAGTTTTGCACATTTTTCCGCCGGCAAAAATTAAATCAATATTGGGTAAATCTTCGATTAGTACCGCAACCGGAAAACTGTTTGTAATAACGGTTATTTTTAAATCATGAGGAAAACTTGCTACTAAAGCCAGTGAAGTTGTCCCTCCGTCAATAAATACAACCTGACCGTCTTTTAAATAAGAAATTGCTTTTTGGGCAATAATTTTTTTGCTTTCAATATCGTGTTTTTCTCTTTTTCTGTAATGCAATGGAATAGGAGAAGGAGCAACCGCACCGCCGCGAACTGCTTTTAAAAGTCCCTGATCTGAAAGTTCTTTTAAATCCCTGCGAATAGTATCTTCAGAAACACTTAGATACTCGCTTAATTCTATCGAAGTAACACGGTGTTCTTTAGATAAATAGTCTAAAATAGTTTTTTGACGTTCTTCCTTTTTCATTTTTATTTGCGGTTTTACATTGCAAAAATAAGTTAAAAATTGCAATATTGTGCAATTTTTGCATAATTTTACCGCAAAATAAATTTAACCATGAGAAAGAAAACCATTGCAGTTGATATGGATGGGGTACTAGCCGATATAGAAACCCAATTAATTGAACATTATAATAAAGCATACGGGACAAGTCTGTCCAAAGAAAGTATTCAGGGATTAAGTGAAGAAGAAGCTTTTAAAGAAAGAGAGCTTTTGCACGGTATTTTAAATAAAGGCAATTTTTTTAGAACCCTGCCGGTAATGCCCCATGCTGTTGAAAGTCTGCGTGAACTTCAAAAGAATTTTGAAATCTTTATTGTTTCGGCAGCAACAGAGTTCCCAATTTCGCTTGGAGAAAAAGTGGCTTGGCTTGGAGAACATTTTCCTTTTATTAAATGGGAAAATATTGTTTTGTGCGGCAGTAAAAGAATTATCAATACCGATTATTTAATCGATGATCATTGTAAAAATCTGGATTATTGCATGGGTAAACCTATTATGTTTACAGCCTTTCATAATATCAACCAAACGCATCATTTAAGGGTAAATAACTGGAAAGAAGCGGTTGCCGTTTTAAACGAAACATTATAAGCTGAAGAGGTTATAATATTACTTGTTTTTTGAAGAAAAGCCTTTCGAGAGTATTCTTGAAAGGCTTTATATTTTAATTTATTTAGGCATAGTAAGTTTTGCTCTAAAACCTTTATCAGGTTCTGTATCAAAATCGATAGTTCCTTTCACTGCCTGAATACGGCTTTCCATATTTTGAAGTCCATTTTTTACCATATTCGCTTTCTCGCACCCTTGGCCATTGTCTGTGTAATTTATTAAGATTGATTTTTGATCGCTGTCAAATTTGATTACCACAAGATTTGCCTTACTGTGTTTCTTCATATTCACCATTAATTCCTGTAGAATTCGGCTGATGGCAATCTTTTTAACATCATCGATATTTTCCCAGTTTATGCTTTCTAAATTAGTAACCATGATATTTCTTTCTCTGGTATTATAAGTGGACAGCATTTCTTTTATGCTTTTGGTAAAAGTTATTCCGGTATCAATTCTATTATTTTCTTTAGAGATTCCTCTCACACGACCATAAATATCATCTAATTTTTGAAGTAGATTCTCTTTGGTGCTTTCGGTAGATAAAGGCTGAGATTCGGCAAAAGCAATCACATGAAATACGTCGTTTGCCAGTTCGTCATGGATTTTTTTAGCAATACGAGTTTCAGTATTATATGAAGTTTTAAACTCTATAGCTTTGTTTTTATTTTTAAAATAACGTATTAAGATGGCTATCAAAATGACTAGAAAGATAAAAACGATTACAAATACAATTCGCAGGTATTTAGCTTTTTGAAGTGCTAATAGATTTTCTGCTTTTTCTAAACGAAGTTTTGCATTCTCGTCTTTTTCTTTTTTAGCATCATATTTAATTTTAGCAAATTTGTTTTTGAAGTTATTTCTAACCTTAATGATGCTGTCATTTAAAGTAAAATACTTTTGGACATATCTGCTGTCCTGGGCACTATGGTTATTCGAAATTAAAATTTGGAGTGCCTCTAATCTTTCATCAACACTATTTAGTTTTGTGGCTGTATTGTAAGCTAATAGGGCGTTTTCGTCTGATTTTTGAAGGTTTTTTTTAGCATAATAATCAGCAAGGTGCAGATAACTTTCTATGCTTCCATAAGTATCTTTAATTTCTTGTCTTATTTGCAGTCCTTCATTCATTAAATGCAATCCTTTTTCATCCATTCCTTTCTTAAAATAAGCATAACCAAGATTATCTATAATTAAAGATTTTTTAGATACTAACGTTTTCTCCTGCAGCAAATTTTTGGTCAATAAGGATTCTAATAAAGCGATTGCCTTATCATATTTTTTTTGTTGAATATAAACAACTGCAATATTATTTAAGGCCATTTGTTTTCCAACAGGGTCTGCTGTATAGCCTTTAACAGCTTCTTTATAGTAAAAAATGGCATCGTTATAAAGAGATAATTCTTTGTCAGCAATCCCTAATCTATTGTTTATACTTGCTATATATTGTTTATTCTTTTTAACATAAGGCAGTGCTTCAGTAACTGTTTCTTTACTACCGTAATAGTCTCCATTGACTTGTTGAATACATGCCATTTCAATAAGTATATAACCTATATTGGCACTGTCTTTTAAAGTTTCATAGAGTATTTTTGATTTATTGAATTCATAAAAAGCGGTATTGAAATTTTGTTTTTCGGAATTTTGAATTCCTTTATTTCTTAAAGTAAGTGCCTCTTTTCGTATAGATTCGTTATTAGTGCTAATGGTTTTCTTTTCCTTACAGGAAAAGAGAAAAAGAAGTATAATAAAATAAAAAAACGGGGACCGCAACATATCAGTTTACTTTCCCCGAAAATAGTAATTAATTAGATACTAAAAATATAATATTTATTAAGCTTTTGGTGGTGGATTTTTAGTGTCTCCATCGCCAGGACCTTCAGGGGTTTCGCCTCCTGCAAAACCATCTTTTTTCTCTATTTTCTTTTTTGGTTGAGTTTCGATCTCGTCCGGAGTACAAGAAAACATAGTGAATAATAGTGTGAAAGTTATGAATAGTAATATTTTTTTCATTTTGATTTAGTTTAAAAATTAGACATAGGTATTGCTGTCCGGAGTCGATCCAGAGTTTTTCAATGGCAATACCAAATTGATTTTTGGGGAAGTAATCGTGTAGAATCCGCAAGACGTTATTTATACTTCCCGATTAAACTCGGTCTTACGGATTTTTACACTGTTATTTAAACTAGTTTATACTTTGTTTTATGCTGCAGATAAAACGTGAACTAATTTCTTTGGCAAAGGAAAGGCGCTTTGAGCCCTTTGTTGACAAAGGATTCCCAGAATTCCCGCGTTTTCCCGGGATTCCCAAAAATTCCTTCAAACAAGATACAATGCATAGTAAATTTAGGTTTGTTAGAACACGTTATTTGAGTATAAAACCAATCTGACCTTTATTATAATAGAGACAAAAAATCCTAAAAAGGTTGTCTGAGATTATAAAAAAAAGGAAAAAGACAGAATTGCAAAAGCATAAAAATTGGAAACCGCCTAGAAGACTAAGGGCGTTATGGAGGATAATAAAGTCATAGAGATTGAGAATTTAGTCGAAAATGAAAATGAAGAGTCGAAAGAGCATCCCAAAAAGGGACATCTTTTTTAAGTTTGAGTCTATATTTTCTAAAAGAATGGCTCAGAAAATATAGCCGGTAAAGATCATTATGGCTGCAATTTGAGCAGTAGTATTTCCTGCGTATTTATATTTTGTGCAGAAAAGAGTTTAGGTAGAATATTTTCTAAATTAAGACGGAAAGCACTTTGAAAAATAAAATGCGATAAGAGGTAAAAAAAATAATTTTTAAGAGGATAAAAAAGGCGTTTAAAGAATTTGTTTTTCGGCATATATTAACTGTTATTTATACTATAAAGATAAGAAAAAATAACTTGTGAACCTAGTAAATATCAGGAAAATAACTGATTTTTTTTGCTTTTATAACGATAAATTTTCGGAAATTTCCCCCTCTGCCCATTACTATTTTCTAAAGCAATAAACCTGCTTTTTATCAACACTGAAATTGGAATAAAATTATTTATATTTATAAAAGATTACAATAGATTTTTGATTTGTAGTTACTATTCATTTTAAAAATATCTTTTATGAAAAAGTTTCTGATACTGTTAATCGTTTTATGCACTTTTGGTTGTAAAAAATATGTTGTTTCGTTTGAACAGCCAACAAATATGAAACTTGATAACTTAAAACTTGAAATACTTTTGGATAAAAAGAAAGTTCATGAAATTAACTTAAAAGCAACAAATGCAATGCCGGGCTATGAAACAGCAGAACTGTCAATCTCTGATGAGGGAAAACACCAGCTTCAGGTTAAAGTAAAGGATACAATTTTTAGTTATGATATAAATTATCCGGAAGAAAAATATATCCTTCTAACGACTCATTTGAAAGCTAATGGAAAGATTCATATTGGAATCTTAAAACAGCAATACAATTTTAGATTGCGTTGACAGCTGCGTTTATACAAAAAAAGCCTTTCACTAAATTGTGAAAGGCTTTTTTTGTATTTCTAAGAATCAGTTTAAGATAAAAAATCCTTAAACCACAATCCTGAATTTTTAATGGTTCTTTTCTGCGTTTCGAAATCAACATGAATTAATCCGAAACGTGCATTATAACCCTCAGCCCATTCGAAGTTATCAGTCAGACTCCAAACAAAATAGCCTTCAACATTTAAACCGTCTTTTTTGGCTTTTAAAATCTGTTCTAAATGATCCTGAATATAATGTGTTCTTTTGATATCGAATACTTTTCCGTTCGTAACAGTATCGGGAAAAGCAGCGCCATTTTCAGTAATTATAATTTTTCGGATTCCATTGTATTCATTGAATTTTTTCAAAACGTGATAAAGTGCCGGCGGATAAACTTCCCAGCCCATTTCAGTAGAAATGACGTTTCTTTTTTCGGCACTAATTAATTCGGCACCAATATAGGGAGTTAAAATAGAAGATTTTACCACTTCACGCGTGTAACATTGCAGGCCTATAAAATCAAAATCGAAAGCGAGATTGTTTAAATCATCTTCCAGAATATAATTGTTCAGCTTTTTAAGTACCGGAAGATCTTTTTGCGGATATCCTAATCCTAAAATAGGTTCGATAAAAGTTCTGTTGAGCAAAGTATCGACACGTTTTGCGGCTTCAATATCTTTGGAACTTTCTGTCGCGGGTTCGATATGCGTACAGGAAAAAGTTGTTCCGATGTTTGCTTCGGGAATTCTGTTTCTCAAAATTTTTGCTCCTTTGGCAGTTGCCAAAGTTACATGATGCATAGCTTTTAGGTAATTGGTAATACCTTTTTTTCCGGGTGCATGAATGCCCAGGAAATAACCAGCTCCAGTAAATACAGATGGCTCGTTGATTACCATCCAGTTTTTGACGCGATCGCCAAAATACTGAGCGCACACTTCTACATATTCTGCAAACCAGGAAACCGACTCGCGGTTTGTCCAGCCTCCTTTTACTTCGAGAGCGTGCGGTAAATCCCAGTGATAAAGAGTAATCCAGGGTTCGATTCCGGATGCGAGCAGCGAATCGATGATTTTATTATAATAATCAATTCCGGCCTGATTTACAGGATGTATTCCTGTTGGCATAATTCTGGGCCAGCTGATAGAGAATCTGAAATTCGGAATATTAAGTTCCCGAATCAAATCGATATCGTTTTGATATGAGTTGTAGAAATCGCAGGCAGTCAGGGCATGATGTCCGTTTTTTATTTTCCCTTTTTGAGAAGTAAAAACGTCCCAGATAGAAGAACCTTTTCCATCTGAATCATGAGCTCCTTCAATTTGGAAAGCGGCGGTAGAAACACCCCACAAGAAATCTGCACCAAATTGGTTTTTGTTCAAAAATGAGTTTTCAACTTTATTCATTCAATATTACTTTCCTTTATTTTTAAACAGTTTTATTAATGTAGGAAAGATGATTGCATGGCTCTTAAAAAAAGCCATTCTTTGAATGATACCAGGAATTTTAGGTTAAAGAATTTCATAACGATTAGTTTTAATCAAATTAATAAAACTAATGTGAATTTATTGTAAAGTGATTATTATCAAATAATTAAATAAAAAAAATGGGAAGATATGCTAATCTTCCCATCCACAAAGTGTGAGGCCGTAACCTTGTGCTTTTTTGAGTGAAATTTTTACTGTTTCGCTTCTACAGCTCGATAAACCGCGGCAGGTTTCTTTTAAATGGTATTTTTTTGCACCAGTTGAACCGCATATATATACGCTGGTTTCTGGCAGCCGTGATGAGGTTAGAAAAACGAAAACTAAGAGTAAAGTATATTTCATTTTATTTGACAATTAAATTGTATTGGTTTCCTTTTTTATCGAGAGCTTTTAATTTTCCGTATGAAATCCATTCGGTGTTAATTTCAATTTCAGCAACCGTATCGCTGTTTAAAATTCCGGCACCGTATTTTCCCTGAACGTTAATATTGCCACAAACCGAATCACCTAAAACATTTACTCCTTTTACATCGTAATTGTATTCATAATGTCCAGGATTTCCGGTTCTGTATTCGTATTGATATGTTCTGTTTACATGATATGTTTTGGCTTCTTCGGGCGTAATCGTTTTTCGGTCATCTGCAGTAACTGCTGTTTTATAAAATGAATTTATTTGTACCGGGGGCGGAGCAGAAGCTTTTTTACAGGAATAAAACGTAAATAATAAAAGTAAGATGAGGTAGTTTTTCAGCATAGGCTTTGTGGTATTGTGTTAGTTAGTTTTGTGATAAATCTAGTTAGAATTACGGTTTTTGAAATAAGTACTTATACGGGATTTACACTTATACAATAATGGCTTTAAAAACCATTATTGTATTTTACATTAAAGGAATGATCTGACATGAATAAAAGCCCGAAGAATTGAAAAAAAGCTAGTATTGAAGGAATAAAAGTCCAACAGAATAATAAATAAAGAATTCCTTGACCAGATTGTCCTAAATAGAATTTATGAATCCCAATTCCTCCAAAAAAGAAGGTCAAAATTGTTGCAGTTAGTTTACTTTTCATAATTTACATTTTTGATAAAATTTCTGTTTTTTTCGTATCAAACTCTATTTGCGATATAATTTCGCTTTCTAATAATTTTTTTAATTTTTGAAGAGTTTCCAATGGATCTTCTTTCTGTTCTGTGTTTTGCTGAATTGGTAAGCCTGCATTTACTGTAATTCCGCCTCCGGCAATTGCCCTTTTAGTTTCCAGATCATGCTCGCGTCTGTAAATGATCATTTCCTCTTCCTTTTGCTGTGCAAATTGGTAAAGTTTTCTAGCTTGAGCTTTTGGTAAATAATCCAGCATGTTCATGGTTCCTCTTACTGTTTTCATAGAAAATGTAGCACCCATTATGCCTTCTTTCATATGGCAGTCCAAAATATCTTTCCATGCATAATCTTGAAAATCCATTGATAGTCCTAGATTCTTAGGTCGGCAGAAAATGATTCGTTTGTTAGTTAATGCAATACAATCCGGAGATAAATTAATAGCCGGTTTTTTTTGAACGGCGATATATTCTACCTGTTCTCCCGAAGTTAATAGTCCATTAACTTTTACTAAAAGTTTTTCAACTGCTTTTGGATCTTGTTCTTCATTTAAGAACTTTTTTAAATCGTTTATCATAATTTTTTTAATTTATTCAGTTTCGTAAAGTGCTACAGTTTCTAATAATTCTTTTTCATATTGATAAATATCATCAATAGATGAAATTGCGATTTTAACTTCATTTTTATTATCATGAAAGAGGCTTATGTATTTTTTGCTTCCATTCAAATGCAGTCGTGATAGTGGTTTTCTATTATTGTCATCCAATAAGATTCCGAAATAAGATTGTGTATCCCGATGGACAATTCTATTAGTTGGTAATTTTCGACGTAAAATAGCAACTACAATGCGGTAAGCATCAAGTTCTTCTTCTGTAGTTACAATTTTATTGTCGTCTTCAACTATTGTAATTTCTTCATCTTGTTGTTTGATCGTTTCTTTTGTTAAAGCGGCATTTAATCGATCATTAATTTTGTCATTGATATATTGGCTGACTGATTTCTGGACTAAATCTTTAAATTCATCTAAGACTTTTTCAGTAAGTCGACCCGTATAAACTTTATTCGCAAATAGTTTGGTAAAATCGTTAGAAGGGCTTTCCAGCTCTGCATTAATTTGTTTTTTTATTTCTTTAATGTATTTTAAAGAGCTTGCATTGCTTACAATATTGTTTACATCGAAATTGGCTTTATGAAATTTTGCAATTTCATTTATTGTATTTTCTTTTAAATTACAGATATCAAATTCTAGAAATGGTTTTTCATCCATTTTATTTTGATCATCTAAATCAGTGAAAAACTGATAATTAATTCCGTTGGTTAAAAGTGCAAATCTGGTTTTTGTAACGTGGAAGTAGCGAAACAACTGTGAATTATGTACTGTTAGTTTTTCTTTCCAGCTTTTACATTCGACAATTATGATTGGTTCACCATTTTGAAAAATTGCATAGTCTACTTTTTCTCCTTTTTTCAATCCAAGGTCGGCAGTAAATTCAGGAACCACTTCAAGCGGATTAAAAGCATCATAACCCAAAATATGTATAAAAGGCAATACAAAAGCATGTTTTGTAGATTCTTCTGTTTCAATTTTACTTTTTAGCTGATTTATTTTATCAGCTAATGATTTTAGTTGAATATTCATTTCCATTGGTTTGTGGTTTAAATTATTAACCCAAAAGTAAACCCAATAAAAACCAGTATATTACGGAAAACCATAATCCGTAAATTTTAAATTTCAGACATAAAAAAAGCCCCCGAAGGAGCTTTAAAAAGTATATTGATTAGGAGAATTAAATAATCCCCATATCTTTTGTAATAGAAACCAAATGCACGGTATTGTTTGCTTTAAAAAAGTCTTTGAGTTTAGACAATCTTTTTTCGACAGCACTTTTACTGTTGGGTTTAATATCTGAGGTTTTGAAAATTTCGATTATCTCATCCTGCGAAGTTCCGGCAGATAAAAATTTAAGAATTTTGATGTCGACATCGTCAATTTCAAAATTGTTTTTTTCCTGCAAAGCCGATGCAACTTCCGGAGAAATAAATTTTTGATCTGAAGTTGAAATGATATGAATTGCTTTTTTTAATTCCTCAATGCTGTTTAAACTTTTTAAAACAAAACCATCCACTTCTGCATTTTCAAACAGAGATTTAATTCGAAAACCTTTGTCTTCGACAGAATAAGCAATAATTTTAATATCGGGCTGGAGTTCACGAACTTTTTGCACCAGTTCGTCTCCACTGGAAATAGTTACTTTGCGATGATCTGTTTTAAAAGAAAGATCACTAATTAATAAATCGTAAGGTTCATTTTGATTAATAGCAGCACGTATTTTTAGAAATGCATCATCACAAAATTTCGAATGCTGAAAATTGGTAATATTTAAATCTTTTAAAACTTGCTGAATTCCTAAATTCATTGCGTCGATATCCTCAGCTATTATTACTTTTTTAAACATAGGCTTTTATTTAGGCATTGTTATTTTTACTTTAAAACCTTTATTAGGTTCAGTGTCAAAAGTAATAGTTCCTTTGATGGCCAGAATACGGTTTTCCATATTTTGTAAACCATTTTTTATAATTTTATTTTTTTCAGCGCCCTTTCCGTTATCGGTATAATCTATAAATACAGTTTTAGCGTTACTTTCAAATTTCACAACGACAATTGATGCCAGGCTGTGCTTTTTCATATTGACCATTAATTCCTGTAAAACCCTATGAACTGTAACTTTTTTAAATTCATCCAGTAAGTCCCAATTTACTTTTTCAATGCTGTTAATAATAACATTGGTATTGTCGCTATTATAGGTCGACAGCATTTCTTTTAAATTGGAGGCAAAATTGGCTTTGGTATCGATGTTATTATTTTCTCTCGAAATGCCTCTTACGCGGGCATAAATATGATCTAGTTTTTGAATTAAAGTTTCTTTTGTGTTTTCAATTTCTAATGGCTGTGTCTGGGTAAAAGTAATGGTGTTAAAAACATCATTGGCCAGTTCGTCGTGAATATCTTTGGCAATTCTGGTTTCGGTGTCGTAAGCTGTTTTTATTTTTTCTATGCGGTTTCGGTTTTGATAAAACTTTCTCAAGTAAAATAATAAAAAGAAAAGTGATAAAATTCCGATAATGAAGAATATCCGTTGGTATTTTGCTTCCTGGAGTGATAATAAATTCTCGGCTTTCTCTAAACGAAGTTTCTGATTTTCGTCTTTTTCTTTTTTAGAATCGTATTTTATTTTGGCAAATTTATTTTTAAAATTGTTTCGAACGCTTATAATACTATCGTTAATAGAAATGTATTTTTGAGCATATTTTGTACCGCCGCCGTTTGATATTAAAAATGATAATGCTTTTAAACGCTCGTCAACACTATTAAATTTGCTTGCTGTTTCATAGGCTTTTTGGGCAAACTGATTCGATTTTTGAATATCGCTTTGCGAATAAAACTCAGCTAAGTGAAGATAACTGCCTACACAGCCATAATCATCATCAATTTGAATTCTTAACTGCAAACCTTCGTTTAAAAATTGAAGTCCTTTTTCTTTCATTCCTTTTTTAAAGTAGGCAAAACCAAGATTATCTATAACTCTGGATTTGCTTTTGACAGAGGTTGCTTTATCATCAAAAACGTTTTTATTTAGAATAGATTCTAAAATTTTGATAGCTTGATCGTATTTTTTTTGTTTGATGTAAACAACAGCAATATTATTTAATGGAGATTGTATAGAAATAGAATCTTTAGCACCTTCAACAGCTTTGCTATAATAATAGACAGCGTCGTTATAAAGAGAAAGTTCTTTATCGGCAATTCCGAAAAAATTGTTTATTACCGGAGTAAAGTGGTCATTTGCGCTGTATTGTAATGCTTCTGTTAAGGTTTCTTTGCTTCCGTAATAATCACCATTTATTTGCTGTATGTTCGCCATTTGAATTAAATTGAAGACAATATTGGCGCTGTCTTTTCTATTTTCAAATACTATTTTGGACTTATTGAAGTAATAAAAAGCACTGTTATAATTGTTTTTTTGAAACTGATCTGTTGCTTTTTTTTGCAGCATAACACCATATTTTCCACTTGGGTTTGGCTGGATAGGTCGTGGTGTTTTCTCCTTACAGGAAAGGAAGCCAAAGAAAAGGAATAAAAAAAAATACGGGGATCGTAACATAAAATGTACTTTCCCCGAAATTAGTAATTAATTGAATACCTCAGATTTTATTTATTATTTTTTTGGAGGTGGCGGTGTAGTAGGCATCGGATCATCATCTGGTCCGGTTGCCTGTGCTTCATTTGTTGGAATAACTTCTTTTTTTATTTCCGTTTTTTTCGCTTCTGTTTCGAATTCGTCAGCAGTACAAGAGAAAATTGTAAGACTCAATAGCGCGCACGCTCCCAATGTAAATAGTGTTTTCATTTTTTTATGATTTAAAATTTAGTGAAAGGGCTTTGCCGTTCAGAAAGGTTCTGAATTTTGTTATGGCAATGCCAGATTGCTTTGGGAAGTGAAGTGCGTAGAACTATAAAACTTTATTTATACTTCCCGGATAAACTCTGTTTTACGGTTTTCCGCACTTGTTGATTGAACCAGTTTTGTACATTTGTTTTTGACCTGCAGATCAAAACGTTAACTGATTTTGTTGAGGCAAAGTAACAACCGTTTTGAGGCTGTATTGATAAGGAATTCCGATATTTCCGATGATTCCGAAAATTCTAATAAATCCGTAGAAGCTTATGACGAACTTTACTATTGTAGATTATAAAACTGCTATTCGTACACAATATAAAACTGCAATTGAGAGAGATGTGTCTGGTATTTTATCAGATCCAACTCCTGCTCAACTGAGAGATTTTTATCTTAGATTATTTGAAAAAGGTTTAAGTGAAATTGATGAAGAAATTCTAAAATTGTTTTTGGAAGCAAAAGAAAATTCATCTTTAAAAAAGGCTATCGAAAATTGTAACATTGGTAAATTGAAACCGATAATCAATTTTTTGGAAGGAGGAAATACTGAAAATAAAGCAAGAATTGAAATGGCAGCAATACTAGTTGACTTTCAATTTAGACCTTTTAATAAGTTTAAGAAAGAGTTTAGTGAAGACGAATTAGAATTAATAAAAGAACTTCGAGATGCAAGTGTGTGGAATGATTTATCTGAAAAAACAAAAGTAGAAGAAGAAAAGGTAGAAACTTCAAAAGAAGAAATACAAGCAATTGGGACAATCCAAGTTTTTGAATCAGAATCAAAACCAGTAAAAATTAATCTTTTTGTAAATGCTAAAAAGAAGCTTATACATAATTTTAAAAATAGACTAAAGAAAACTGCCATTGCTACAATACTTATTTTTTGTTTAATAGGTGCTGTCGTTTATTTCGCTTTTTTTAAGAAACATTGTATGCAATGGTCAGAGGATCATTATGAAGTTGTGGATTGTTCTGCAAATGATGATGATGTTGTTTTAAATGAAATAATTCCGCTGGATAAAGATCTTTTAGATTTTAGAAAATTAAAAGCCTGCGATACCACCAGATGCTTTATGGAAAATGGAGATTCATTTGTATGGTATTCAAAAACACCAAATGGAATTGATTTTTTTAATGATAATGGAAATGGCAAGCATCCTGTAACAAAAGGAGCGCTAAGACCGGTTAGTCATTATATATTTAATAAATACCTTAGAGGGAAGCCATGTGAATAAAATGCGATTTATGTAATATATTCTGAAAATCATGAAATTTTTTGTAAGTATATCCTTTTAATTTAGCATTATTAAATTAAATCAATAAAAAACAAATCGACATGAAAAGTAGAAAGATATTATTCGTATTAGCCTTAAGTTTGGGAATGTTTGCAACGTCTTGCAGCAATGATGATAACGAAGGAGAAACAATTGTTCCAATTCAAGGGAAATACAACCTAAGTCAAACAGGAGCAATTATTGACGGGAAAGAAGTTTTAAATGATGCTATTCAAAACCAAAGTGGATGCAGCAGAGATTATTTAGAACTAAGATTGAGTAATACAGCGGTTATTGGGGATTATAATGGTTCAGATTGTGCATTGGTAGAAACTACAGGAACTTATGTAAGATCTCATAATGATTTAACGCTTACTATTGGTGCATTAAGTACAACAAGTGATATCATGAATCTTACAAATAAAGAACTGAAAATTAAAGACAAAGTAACTGGTATAATTACAGTTTATACGAGATAATTGGATTGAATTAGTAAATAAAAAACGGAAATAACTTTAAAAGTCATTTCCGTTTTTTTTATGATTTTTTTTTAAGATTATTTCACCGGAATGTAAATGTCAAAAGAAGCGCCTTCGTTTTGCTCGCCTTTTGCAGTTATAAATCCGTTATGGTTTTCTACGATCTTTTTTACTATTGCAAGACCAATTCCGGTTCCGTTATATTGATCCCGACCGTGTAAACGTTGGAAAACATCAAAAATCTTTTTGCTGTATTGCGGCTCAAAACCAATTCCGTTGTCTAAAATATTAATATGACAGTACGTCTTTTCTTTATCTAAAGCTTTTTCATTAAATTTTGAACCTTTGCCAATTTCACTTTTAATTTTTATTACAGCCGGAACATTAGATTTAGAAAATTTCAGTGAATTGCTAATCAAATTATACAGTAATTGTCTGAATTGAAAAGGAATGATATTAACATCGCCCACTTCATTACTTTCAATAACACCATTTCTTTGTTCTAATTCTTCTTTAAGGTCTTCTTTCACTTCTTCAATAATTTTAGAAAGATTTGTTTTTTCAAATTTTCTTTCCTGAATATTGGTTCGTGAATATGAAAGTAAATCATTGATTAAAGTCTGCATTCGCTGGGCAGCTTTCTGCATTCGCTGAAATTTGTCTTTTCCTGAATCTGATAAGTTTTGAAATTCCTTATCAAGAATCTGCGAGGCAAAAGTCTGAATTTTACGCAGGGGCTCCTGCAAATCATGGCTCGAAATATAGGCAAAAGACTGAAGTTCCTTGTTCATGTGTTCCAGTTCAGCATTTTTTTGTTCGAGTTCTAATGCATTCAATTTGATTTTATCGTCGGATCTTTTTTTCTCTGTTAAATCGTGCGTCACTTTAGAAAAACCTATGACCTCATTATTTTTATTATGTATAGCTGTAATTACGACGCTTGCCCAAAACAAACTTCCGTTTTTGCGCACACGCCAGCCTTGTTGTACAGCTCGTCCTTTCTCTCTTGCTAATTGAAGCAGTGTTCTTGGAAGATTATTTTTTTGATCCTCGGGAGTATAGAAAACTTCAAAATGTTTTCCGGTTATTTCTTCTGCTTTGTAGCCTTTTATTTTTTCGGCCCCAACGTTCCAGTTTTCGACTATTCCGTCTCGGTTTAAATATAAAATAGCGTAATCCTGAACTTCTTCGACCATTAAATGATAGCGTTCTTCACTCTTTTTCAGCGATTCGTACATTTGGCTCAGTTCTCTGGTTCTTGCTGTAACCTGCTGTTCGAGTTCATGCGTAAAGGCTTTTTCAGTATGAATATCAGTAAAAGCTCCAACCCATTTTACAATTTCATTGGCGTCGTCAAAAACAGGTTCGCCAATTACGGCATGCCATCTATAACTGCCGTCTTTTCTTAAAACCCTGACATCAGACCGAAATACATTTCCTGTTGCTAAACTGTGCGCCCAAATTTTAATATTTTCCTCTAAATCATCTGGATGAATCATGGATTTCCATTCGGCTTCGCCTGCAGGTTTAATTCCGGTATATTCAGCCCATCTTCCTGAGGCAAATAAAGCATTTCCTTTTTCATCGGTTTCCCAGATTAACTGCGGAATACTTTCTGTGAGTGAACGAAAACGCTTTTCACTTTCTTCGATTTTTTTTCTGGCTTCTACTTTTTCCGTTACATCAATTATCGTGGCTCTAATTCCGGAAATTGTATTTTCTGCCTCGTATATTGGGGCATATTCAAAATCGACATAAAGTAGATGACTGCCACTTTTATTGTTTATAATTAATGGAGACTCAATTTCAGTATGTACTTTTCCGGTAGCATAAACTTCATTTAAAAGACCGGCATATTTTTGAGTAAGAAGTTCCGGGAAAGCATCAAACAGTTTTTTACCCTGAACTTCATTTTCTTTTCTTTTCCAAATATTTTTTAGCAAAGCAATATTGGCGATTTCTATTACCATATCCTTTCCTTTCAAAATTACTTTTGGAACTGGAGACTGCATAACAAGATTACGAAATCTCTTTTCGCTTTGTTCTAATTCCTGCTGATGATTTTTTTCAATTGTAATATCCCGAATAGTTCCAATTAATTTCTCCGGATTATGATTTTTATCGTAGAAAACTTTTCCTTTTCCTTCAATCCAGTGAATGCTTTTATCTGACCAGATTGTTCTTGCTTCATAATGAAGAAAACCGGATCGAAGCGCATCTTTAAACGCCTTGTTCCTTACGGCCATATCGTCAGGATGTAAATGTTGCAGCAGTTGTTCGTGCGACAGCATAATTTCGTCTTTGTAACCGCCTAAAATTTCCAGATATCGTTGTGAATAACGAGGTTCTCTGGTTTTGGCATTCAGTTCCCAGGTTCCTAATTCGCTGGCTTCTACAATTATATTTAAGCGTTCTTCGTTTTGTTCGATTTTTTTTCGAACTTCAACTTTTTCGCTTACCTCGGTAACAGTTACTATAATTCCTGTAATTTCTCCAGTTTCTTCCCGTAAAGGATAATATAAAAAATCAAAATAGGAGATCTCTTGTTTTCCGTATCTGTTTAGCGGAACCGGAACTTCATTTCCATGGTAGGGAACTCCGGTATTTAAAACAGCTGCTAAAAGATCACTAACCGTTTCTTTTACTTCTGGGAGAGACTCAAATAATGGTTTTCCAACAAAAGTGTTTTCTTCTTTGTCGACCAATTGTAGATAAGCTTCATTTGCAGATTCTACTATATAATCCGGCCCGCGCAGAATTGTAATTCCTAATGGTGCCTGTTTTACGGTATCGCGAAATCGTTTGTCTGCGATTTCAATTTTTTTAGAGGCAAGATGAAGGTCAGTAACTTCTGCGGCAGTATTCATAACCGCGTACACATTTCCATTCCTGTCAAATAAAGGGGTAAAACTGTAATTAAAATAAAAAGTTTCGAGCTTATTATTTATTGTTAAATCTATTCGTGCATTTTTGTTATGAAACGACTGTCCGGTTTTAAAAACATTTTCAACCTGATCAAAAACCGATTGATTATTAAGCTCCGGCAGAATTTCCTTATAAGATTTCCCGATTACATCACTGCCTTTTCCCCATACTTTTATAATAGACTCATTGGCAAGCTCAATTCGCATATCTCTGCCTACATAAACAGCAATAGGAAAAGGAGCATTATCGACAAGCTGCCTGATTTTTTGTTCGCTGTCCTGAAGTTTTTCCCGTGCTTCGACCTGATCTGTAACTTCAATAGCGATAGCAACAACACCGCTAATATTTCCATTACATTCGGTTAAAGCTTCGTATATAAAATTGACATAGGTGTTTTCTGTTTTTCCATTTCGCGAAAGCTGAACTAAACGCTCATTGGCAATAAATTTTTTTCCGGTTGTATAAACGTTCTGTATCAGTTCTTCTAAACCTTGATCTTTGATTTCTGGCAGGACATCAAAAATAGATTTATTAAGTACTTTTTCGGTGCTGGTTCCCCAGAGCTGCATCATTTTTTCGTTGGCAATTTCTACAACGTGGTCTTTTCCTCTAAAAACACACATTGCCAGCGGTGCCTGCATGATATTATTTTTAAAACGCTCATTATTTTCCCGTAAAATGTCTGCTGCTTTTTTCTTTGCTGTGGTTTCAATTACAGTTACTAAAACGCCGCCAACTTCGCCGTTTTCTATTTTTATAGGAGAATAAGAAAAATCAAAATAAGAGATTTCTATAGTTCCGTTTTTGTTCAAAGGAATTACGAAATCAGGAAAACTTATAGATTTTCCCTGCATAACTTCTTCAAACATGGGGCCTGTAATATTCCAGATTTCTGCGAATGTTTCCTGTGGAGAGTTTCCTAAAGCCAGCGGATGTTTGTCTGAACCCAGAATTTTGCCAAAAGCATCGTTGTATAACTGCGTGAATTCTTTTCCCCAGGCAATGTACATTCCAAAAGGATTATGGAGAATGACTGAAGTTAAAGTACGTAAAGTTTGAGGCCAGTTTTCAGGATCACCTATGGGAGTTTTGCTCCAATCTTTGGAGCGTATTAATTCGCCCATTTCTCCGCCATCGGCTAGAAAATAATGTTCCTTGTTTACACGGCTCATTAAAAATGATTTAGGGTTGAATTATAAAATGCGGTCTGGCAGGTTGTTTAAAGTTATTTTTGGATGCAGCAATAAGTGCATTTTCAATAACCGATTTTAATTTAGAAAAATCACCAGGTTTGCGAATATAATTTGTTGCGCCTTTTTCGTACATAACATCGACAATCTCGCTGTCAAGAGAAGTCGAAAAAATAATGATTGGAAAATCTTTTAGTTTCTCAATCTGTTTGATTTCAGTAAGACATTCAGACCCATTTTTTCTAGGCATATTTAAATCCAGAAAAAGTACATCAGGAAGATCATTTCCAGATTTATCTGCTAAAAAGTCCATTAATTGAACTCCGTCATTTACAGTTACAAGTGTGGTTGTAAGTGATAATTCATCTAAGGCTTCTTCAAAAAAAGAGCAGTCATCTTCATCATCATCAGCAAGTAAAATGTTGTAAATCTGTTTGTTCATTCAGCTTAAGGTATTTTTGATATTCTTTATTTTAGTCCAAAAAATTAATTGTTTTTTGCTAAGGTAAAATTATTTCTACAGTGCAATTAATTAAATACCTATAAAATTAACTTATTTAATTGAAATTTTATAGAGATTATTTACTAATAATTGTATTTGAAGTTTTTTGTAAGTAAAATTTTCATTTTTAAAACGGGGTTTAAAAGACTTTAATTTGTTTAAAATTTAATACAATTTTCGGTGATATTTTTCGTTTTAGAGTATACTGCATCTCTTCGCAGTTACAAAAAATCCCTTATTTTATTACTGTTTACACACCAAAAACTGTATAAACATTCTACAAAGTGTGAAATTATTACACATATTGTTTTGTATCCGTTTTTTCTAAAACGCTTAAAATCAGTTTAAATCCTAAATGGCACATCGCTTGCAAATTGGGAACATGTCACTCTTTAAATTTTAGTGTTTTATTAAAAAAAATCACAAGAGAAGAACACAAAAAATAAAAGCCAACTTAGTAGAATTAATACAGCAAACAGGACATGGAAAGCGAAACAATTATCTCAAAACAATTTTACGCAGGCAGCGATTTAAGCAGCAACGACGTACAAATAAGACCATCTATTTTTAAAATCAACAATAATTCAACAAAAGCGCATATTGAAAGACCAAAGAGTACTTTTGGATTTATGATTCTTGCAGGAACTTTTTTATTACTGCTTGCAGGTGCATTTTTCGTTTTTCAATTTCAACCGGACTTTGATCAGCTTCATTTAGAAAGATTAAATTCTACAGGCGGGATTATTTTTCTTGCCATAACGGTAGCATTGTTTCTTTTTAAAGGCGGTATGTTTTTATACAATTTATTTCTTTATTTCAAATACAAACCAATAGAATCAGTTTCTGATGAATTACTTCCAACTTGTACCGTAATTGTACCAGCTTACAATGAAGGAAAATTGGTTTACGAAACTTTAATGAGTTTAGCCGAAAGTGATTTTCCGGCACATAAATTAGAGCTTTTGGCAATTGATGATGGTAGTAAAGATGATACTTGGTACTGGATTCAGCAGGCAAAAATTAAATTGGGCGATCGCGTTTCAATTTTTCAACAGCCGCAAAATAAAGGAAAACGTCACGCATTATACCGTGGATTTAATTTAGGAAAAGGAGAAATTTTTGTAACGGTTGACAGTGATTCAATCGTGAAAAAAGATACGCTAAGAAATTTAGTAAGTCCGTTTATTGTAGATGAAAAATGTGGTGCAGTTGCCGGAAATGTTCAGGTTTTGAACAACGAAAAAGCAATCTTGCCAAAAATGTTAAACGTAAGTTTTGTAATGAGTTTTGAGTTCATGCGTTCTGCCGAAAGTGCACTGGGTTCTGTACTTTGTACTCCGGGAGCATTGGCCGCTTACAGAAGAAATGCTGTTTTTGCCTGCCTGCCGGAATGGATTGACCAGACTTTTATGGGACAGCCATCGGATATTGGTGAAGACCGTGCCATGACAAATATGATCTTAAAACAAGGACACCACGTATTATTTCAACGCAATGCTTATGTCTTAACAAACGTTCCTGAAGATTACAAAGGTTTGTACAAAATGTTTATTAGATGGGGAAGAAGTAATGTTCGTGAAAACATTATGATGGCACAATATGTTTGGAAAGATTTTAGAAAAGAATCTAAAGTTGGAGCAAGATTATTGTTTACAGAGCAGTCATTGAGAATCATCATGACGTATCCCTTTTTTATTTTCATGTTCTATTTTATTGCAACCCATCCATTATTATTTATCAGCTCTGCGCTTTTAGGAATATTAATTGTATCCAGCTTTTCGGTTTTATTTTATGCGAAAAGATATTCTTTCAGCGAAGCATTCTGGGCATATTCATATAGTGTTTTCTACACTTTCGGATTGTTTTGGATCGCTCCATATTCTATCATTACAGCTCATAAAAGAGGATGGCTGACTAGAGGTTAAGAAATTTCAACTACTATTTTATATTTAATCCTGAAAAACTCCTGTTCCACTAAGCAGGAGTTTTTTTATTATACCTGATTTAGAATTGAAATTACGTTTTCTCTAATCCCGGTTTTTAAATCAATGACTTCAAATCTTTTCGTTGAAGAAAAAGATCCTATATCACTATCGCTGTTAATCAAAATTGCACCAACAACAATAACATATTTGCAATTGTACCTGGTAGAAGCAATAAGTTCTTGTATGCGTTTATCGATGGCCTCATAGATTACTTCTGTTGCTTCAAATAAGGGAATTTCGGCACTTAGAATTTTCTCTTTCTCTTTATAAAGAATTTGTTCAATTATATTCATTTGATAATCCAGTTCTGTTATATTATTGGGTTGTATAACATCGTGTATCAATTTGTTTAAAGCTCCTACCGCAGCACCACAGCAAAGCGAATTACTGTTTTGTCCATGACGATTTATTTCTCCAATAGCCCCTTCTTTTGAAATACCAATATGAGGTCCATAATAGATAAAAACGGCACCATCATCCGGAACATGACTGGCAAAAGCGGCCATACCGCTTAAACCTGTAAAAGGAAAGCCGTCTAATCCGCCCATTTTAAAAGGCCCTAAAAATTCGAGAGCCCTTGCCGGATACTGAATGCTGTTAACATCATCGCTGCAAATACTGTCAGCCAGTATAATTTGAGAGGGTTCTAAATCTAATTTTTCTTCTACATAATCAATTATTTTATTAATATAATCAATCGTAGTTAAGGCATTAGGATAGTGTTTTCGTATAAGCTCCAGCTTTTCTCTTTTTTTCATTTATCAAAAATTTTGTAAAAAAGGTTTTAGTAGTTATTCTGTTTAAAACAGTATTTCTCATTTTTTTACAGAACAAAAAAATGAGAAATAGAATTGGAAAAACCTTTTTCTGCATCTTTATTCGGGGATAAAATTAGCTTTTTTTAATTAAAGCATCTTTTTTAAAATAGATTTTAATTGAAACTCCAATTTGTATACGCACATACAAAAAGATAAAAAAAAATACAGAAAAAGAATACAAAAGTCGTGATTTGTGAAAACAAACAGCCCGACTTGTTCTTTAATTTTGTCTCTGGTTTCTAATAAAAAGAAACTATTGAGCGAATGAAACGTTTAGCGTATATCGTAACTTGTTTTTTAACATTGGTGCTTTTTGCTTCTGCAAAAAACAAGCCTGCGATTTCTATGCAGCATGCTCATAATCAATTTGAACATCAGTTTCTTTCTAAAGATCTGTCGGGATCAACAAATTATACTTCTATCGATTTAATTGATTTTGATGATGATTTGTATGCTGAGGATATTGATGAAACTGATAATAGCAAACAGAGTTCCGACCATTTTGCAATTCCTGAATTTGGTGATGTAATATCATTTCTTTTTAATCATCAGTCATTCAAATCATCAGTGTGTACAAAAGTTTCTCAGCATACAGCGCATACAACTGCTATTCCTCTTTACATTTTATTTCATTCTATGATTATTCCTTCGGGAAAATAATCTGGAATTTACCTATTACTTCTTTAAGGAATTTTTCAACCTGAATAAGAGATGTCTCTTGTTGTTGAATTCCTTCAAAAAATCCTATAGTCCATTATTATTTTTTTTCAGTATTACTAGGAAAGCAGTACTGATCGTGGATTCTTATTTTTCAAAAATTGTTAAACATTAAAATTTAAACACTATGCATCTTACGCCAAGAGAAAGTGAAAAACTGCTATTGCATCTCGCCGGAGAATTAGCCGCAAAAAGAAGGGCTCGCGGCCTGAAACTAAATTACCCTGAAACTATTGCTTACATCAGCAGTCATTTACTTGAAGCTGCCCGTGACGGAAAATCAGTCGCAGAACTAATGAATTATGGTGCATCTCTGCTTACCAGAGAAGACGTTATGGAAGGAATTGCAGAAATGATACATGATGTACAAATTGAAGCAACATTTCCAGACGGTACAAAATTAGTTACGGTTCATAGCCCAATTCGTTAAATCTAAAAGTATTAATTATGATTCCAGGAGAATATTTTATCAGTAAAGGAGACATTGAATGCAATGTTGACCGAAAAAGAACAAAAGTAAAAGTAACCAATACGGGAGATCGCCCCATACAAGTTGGTTCTCACTGCCATTTTTTTGAAATCAACCGTATGATGAGCTTCGATCGCGGCGAGGCTTTTGGCATGAGGCTCAATATTGCGGCCGGAACAGCTGTTCGTTTTGAACCAGGAGAAGAAAAAGAGGTAGAGCTGGTTGCGTTTAGCGGAGCAAGACGCGCTTTTGGTATCAATAATTTGGTAAACGGAGATACTACGCTCGAAATTAACAAACAACACAGTTTGGCAAAACTGAAATCAGAAAACTTTAAAAACAAATAATCATGAGCCTGAAAATAAATAAACTGAAGTATGCCAGCATGTACGGCCCTACAACAGGAGATAAAGTTAGACTAGCCGATACAGATATTATTATTGAGATAGAAAAAGATTTTACTGTTTATGGTGATGAAAATAAATTTGGAGGCGGTAAAACCATTCGGGATGGAATGGCACAATCAAGTACTGCTACTCGTGACCAGGGAGTTTTAGATTTGGTCATTACAAATGTTACCATTATTGATCACTGGGGAATTGTAAAGGCCGACATTGGTATAAAAGATGGTAAAATTGTTGGTATTGGAAAAGCAGGAAATCCCGATACGATGGATGGTGTAGATCCAAACATGATTATTGGCGCCAGCACAGAAGCTCATGGAGGTGAAAACCTGATTGCAACTGCCGGCGGAATCGATACACATATTCACTTTATTAGTCCACAGCAGATAGAAACTGCTTTGTACAGCGGTGTAACGACTATGATTGGTGGTGGAACAGGCCCAGCCGATGGTACAAATGCTACTACCATTACTCCTGGTAAATGGCATATTGAAAAAATGCTGCAGGCGGCAGAAGCGTTTCCTATGAATCTTGGTTTTTTCGGTAAAGGAAATTGTTCTACAGAAGCTCCGCTAGACGAGCAGATTGAAGCAGGTGCTTTAGGTTTAAAAATCCATGAAGATTGGGGAGCATCACCAGCTGTAATTGATGCCGCTTTAAAAGTAGCTGACAAATATGATGTTCAGGTAGCAATTCACACCGATACACTTAACGAAGCAGGTTTCCTTGAA
Source organism: Flavobacterium johnsoniae (assembly GCF_001879205.1). GTDB lineage: Bacteria > Bacteroidota > Bacteroidia > Flavobacteriales > Flavobacteriaceae > Flavobacterium > Flavobacterium johnsoniae_A. The sequence goes on along the minus strand of NZ_MLFK01000001.1, from coordinate 56,607 downwards.
GATACAATGAATGCGATTAATGGTCGTGTAATTCATACTTTCCATACAGAAGGAGCGGGTGGAGGTCATGCTCCGGATATTATAAAAGCGGCAATGTATCCGAATGTATTACCAGCTTCAACAAATCCGACTCGTCCATACACTATCAATACAATCGATGAACATTTAGATATGTTGATGGTCTGCCACCACTTGAGTAAAAATATTCCAGAAGATGTTTCATTTGCAGATTCTCGTATTCGTCCTGAGACAATCGCTGCCGAAGATATTCTGCACGACATGGGTGTATTCAGTATCATGAGTTCAGATTCGCAAGCAATGGGACGTGTGGGTGAGGTAATTACCCGTACTTGGCAGACTGCCGATAAAATGAGAAAACAACGCGGTGATTTAGCAGAAGATGAAAAAAGTGGAAATGATAATTTCCGAGCAAAACGTTATGTGGCTAAATATACCATCAACCCTGCAATTGCGCACGGTATTTCTCAATATGTAGGATCAATTGAACCAGGAAAAATGGCCGATCTTGTATTATGGAAACCGATGTTATTTGGTACAAAACCAGAAATTATTATAAAAGGCGGAATTATAATCGCAGCTCGTATGGGAGATCCAAATGCTTCAATACCTACACCACAGCCCGTTATTTATCGTAATATGTTTGGAGCTTTTGGCAAAGCCTTATCTAAAACATGTGCAACGTTTGTTTCTCAGGCATCTTTAAAAAACAACATTGTAGAAGAGTATGGTTTAGAAAAAATGATTCTGCCAGTAGTGGGATGCAGAAATATTTCAAAAAAACATTTAATCCATAATGATAAAACACCTGAAATAACGGTAAATCCAGAAAATTATGAAGTACGTGTGGATGGAGTAAAAATCATCTGCGAACCGGCAGCTGAACTGCCAATGGCACAGCGTTATTTCTTATTCTAAAAGAGAAAGAAGTTCTTAAACTATAAATCAATAGAAACCGCTGCGGGTTTTTCCTGCAGCAGTTTCTTAAGTAAAAAAGATATGATTATAAATGAGACAGCGGGAACTATTAAACAGTTTGATACGGCAAACCGCACTATTGATTTTCTTGAGATAGAATGGTATGAAGCTTCAAAACGCATTCAGCGAAAAAAAACTAAAAGCGGACAAGAGATTGCCATAAAATTTTTAAAAGAAGGACAGCGCTTAAAACAAGATGATGTTTTGTATGCAGATGATTTTAAACTAATTGTTGCCGATATCATTCCGTGCGATGCCATTGTAGTAAAACCAAAATCACTGCTGGAAATGGGAAGTGTGTGTTATGAAATAGGAAACAAGCACCTGCCTATGTTTATCCAGGATGATGAGGTGTTGCTGCCTTTTGAAGACCCCATTTTTAAATGGCTTTCGGCAAGCGGATACGATACTGAGAAAATCTTTACCCGTTTAACCAATATCGTAAACTCGACAGTACAGCCGCATGGACATTCAGAAAGCAGTTCGCTTTTCTTTAAAATCATGAATATCGCCAAGTAATGTTAATGTACTTAAAAAACAAAGTAAGATGAAAAATTTTATAGGCAGTTTGCTGCATCTTAGTGATCCTACATTACCAATTGGTGGCTATACGCATTCTAATGGATTAGAAACGTATGTACAGCAAAAACTAGTAAAAGACCCCAAAACAGCATCATTGTTTGTACATAATATGCTTGCGAATAACCTGCAGTATAACGATGCCGCTTTTGTGAAACTGGCATATGAGGCAGTAATAAATAATAATATTGATTTGTTACGAAACCTGGATGAAGAGTGCAGTGCATTAAAAACAGCCCGTGAAATTAGACAAGCCAGCCAAAAGTTAGGTTTAAGACTAATAAAGATATTTAAACGCCAGATTACTGCGGATATAATTAATGAGTATGAAAAAGCAATTATAGAGAAAAGATCCGAAGGGCATTATTGTATTGTTTACGGCGTTTATGCGGCACTGCTCGATATTCCGCTTCAGGAAGCCCTTTTTGCTTTCTTGTACAACGCTGCAGTGGGAATGGTAACAAATGCAGTAAAACTTGTTCCGCTTGGACAGCTCGACGGACAGGACATTTTACACGATATGCAGAATGTAATTACTACCGTTACCGAAAATGTAATGCAGCTCGATCGAAATTTGGTTGGTTTATGCAACATTGGTCTCGATGTCAGATGTATGCAGCACGAACATTTATATTCACGACTGTACATGTCTTAGTAAAGAAAAACATAAAAAGTAATAAGGTAACAGCGTCTTTGTAACAGACGTTGTACCATTAAAATTAAGCAAAATGAAAGAAAGAAGTTATATAAAAATAGGAGTGGCCGGTCCGGTAGGATCAGGAAAAACAGCATTAATCGAACGTTTGTCCCGAAAATTAATGAACGAATACAGTATTGGGGTCATTACCAATGATATTTATACAAAAGAAGACGCAGAATTCCTGACTAAAAACAGTATGCTGCCAAAAGAACGCATTATTGGTGTCGAAACTGGAGGATGCCCTCATACCGCAATTCGTGAAGATGCCAGTATGAATCTTGAAGCAGTAGAAGAAATGGCTTCGCGCTTTCCTGATCTTGAATTGATTCTGATTGAAAGCGGCGGTGATAACTTATCAGCAACTTTCAGTCCTGACCTGGCAGATGTCAGCATTTTTGTTATTGATGTTGCCGAAGGAGATAAAATTCCTCGTAAAGGAGGTCCTGGAATTACCAGATCTGACTTGCTTGTTATTAATAAAATAGATCTGGCGCCTTATGTAAATGCAGATCTTGGAGTTATGGAACGTGATGCACGAAAAATGCGCAACGGACAACCCTTTGTATTTACAAATCTTATGAGCCTTCAGGGACTTGATGTTGTTATAGGATGGATTAAAAAATATGCTTTACTCGAAAATGCCGAAGAGCCGCAATTGGTTAGATAATCGATGTATTGTATAACACTCAACATATTTTAAATGATCAATAGATTAAATATTATCAGTGGATTTAAAGATGGACGTTCTTACTTAAAAGACGTCTTCTTTACAAGACCTTTCAGAATAGCCAATATTAGCGAAGACAGGTCAGATCCGTCTCTTTATCTTATGCTGATGAGTTCCTCTCCGGGAATACTTGATAACGACCACTATGATATCAACATCATGCTGGAATCAAAAAGCCGTTTGATGCTGGAATCTCAATCCTATCAGCGTTTGTTTAATATGCAGACTGGCGCCAAACAGGAAATGAAAGTTTTGTTGTCTGATGATAGTACATTCAGTTATGTACAGCATCCAATTGTACCGCACGAAAAGTCTGTTTTTAAAGCACATAATGTAATTAATTTAGAAGGGAAGTGCAGTTTGACATTAGGGGAGATTATTACTTGCGGCAGGAAACATTCAGGAGAAGTATTTCTGTTTTCAAAATTTCAAAACCTAACCGAAGTATTTCATAATGGCAAACTGATCTTAAAAGACAATATACTATTACAGCCCTTATTAACAGATGTAGAAACTTTAGGTCAAATGGAAGGTTATACCCATCAGGCGGCATTAATTCATATCAATACCGGATTGTGCGATATGGAATCTCTAATTGAAGAAACCTACGCTGGTTTGCAAACAGAAGAAAATATAGTTTTTGGAGTATCGCAGCCCTTTGCTAATGCAATGATAGTGCGTATTTTGGGTAATGGAGGCGAGCAATTGTATAATGCCTTTAGAAAGGTACAGCATAAAATTTGGCAAACGGAAAAACAAATAAATGCAGAAAATCAGGAATTACAACCAGCTGAAAATTACATCTAATGGATACAACATTAACTACACTAATAGTATCAGCAATCACAATAAGTTGTCTGCATACGGCGACAGGACCGGATCATTATCTGCCATTTATTGTATTATCCAGATCACGAAAATGGTCTATTAGTAAAACAATTTGGCTTACTATTGTTTGCGGACTTGGACACATTTTAAGTTCGGTTATACTTGGATTAATTGGGGTTTTAGTAGGCTGGCAGCTGTCTAAATTATCGATGTTTCAAGATGTAAGGGGTAATATTTCGGGCTGGTGTTTACTTCTATTCGGACTTCTTTATTTTATATGGGGATTACGAAGCGCCTATTTAAACAAACCGCATAAGCATTTTGAAGTTTACAACGACGAAGATATTTATGTGTATGAACATCGGCACGGAGAAGCGGTTGCCCCAAAAGACCGAATCAAAATTACACCCTGGATATTGTTTGTCATTTTTGTAATGGGCCCAAGCGAACCTCTTGTACCCCTATTGTTTTACTCAGGTATACGACGATCATCACTAGAAGTAATTGTTCTCATTACTGTTTTTGCAGTATTTACAGTTCTTACCATGCTTACCATGGTTTTGATAGGGTGTTATGGATATTCATTTTTTAAAACTGACAAACTAGAACGTTATGTACATGCTATTGGCGGCGGTGTGGTTATGCTATGCGGCATCGGCATGGTGTTTCTAGGTTGGTAAACTAATTTTTTATGGAATCAAAAATCAATTTTTATACTAAAACAATTTTAACCGGCATTGGTCAAATCATGCTGCAAGAAAATCCCTGGACCGGATTATTATTTCTGGCAGGCATATTTTATGGTTCTCCTGTAATGGGAATCGCTGCACTTTTAGCTTCAATCATCGGATTAGGCACTGCAGTATTATTAAAATTTGACAAAGAAGAAATAGCTCAGGGATTGTACGGGTTTAGTGCGGTATTGGTAGGAACGGCCTTAACTTTCTTTTTTAAGCCAGAGCCTGTAATATGGATCGCTGTAATTTTAGGAGCAGCGTTTGCCGCAATTTTACAGCATACTTTCATACGTCGCCAAATACCGGCATTTACACTGCCATTTATTCTGGTTACATGGATCTGCTTATATCTTTTTCATAACCTTTACATTATAGGAGGTCCGGATGTAGGAACGCAGCCTGAAACGAATCTAAATGAACTGGCTACTGTTGCCCATGGTTTTGGAGAAGTAATTTTTCAGGGAAGCATACTTGCCGGTGTTATTTTTATTCTGGCTGTTTTTATCAATAGTCCTGTTGCAGCCTTGTATGCTATTACATCTGGCGTGTTAAGTGCTTATATATCGCTGCAGTTTTCTGAACCTGAAACCGATATACATTTGGGTTTGTTTAGTTTTAACGCTGTACTGTGCGCTATAACTTTCTCCGGAGTTCGTGTAAAAGACGGCCTGTATGTACTTTTTTCCGTCATTGTCTCAACCTTGCTGGATATTTTTATGGTAAAAATGGGCTGGCCTCCGCTTACGTTCCCTTTTGTAGCCTCCAGCTGGATTACTCTCTTTGTTAAAAAGATGACTGCTTAACTGCACATTAAAAAAAAATCTTCCTTATTAAATAATCAATTAAGATGAAAAAATACGCACTATTAAGCGCATTGCTGTTTGCAGTGTGCTGTTCGACCTATGCTCAGGTTTCGTTTGAATCAAAAGCAAAAACATCGGATAAACCATTATATGAAATGGAATTTTCACCACGCCTTAAATTGAATGGTTATGTGAATTTAGGCGGTAATGATAGTAAAACATCACAATCATTAAACTTAAATTCTGCAGATCCGTACAACAAATTCACAGATAAAAATGCAGATGCTAATATGTATCAAACGCAGCTCGCATGGAAAACTACTTATAATGGTTTTGAAAATGGCCCATTAACTACCTATGTAGAAGCACAATGGTGGGGAGGCCCCGGAGCAGGGGGGAATCTGCAATTGAGAGTAGCTTATGTAGATTATAACCACTGGCACGTGGGACAGGACTGGAGTTTTTTTGGCGGAGGTGTACCTAGCTGGTATAATACTTTAGACTGGGAAGGCCCAAACTCGGGTACATGGGCAAGACACCTTCAGATAAAATATTACGATAGTTTCGGGAAAGATAAATTATGGAAGTTTGAAGGAGGAGTAGAAACCACCGCTCAGTACATGAAGATAGCCGGAGGCAGTATTCCGGGGCAATTTTCTGTAGATCCTATAGCGGCATTTACGAAATATTCACAAGATGGAAGTTTTGTCCGTCTTGCTTTTTTGGGTCGAAGTATTCGTTATACAAAAGAAAATGCTTCAAATGCACTTGAAATAGGCTGGGGAATAAACGCGAACTTAAAAAGAAAGCTGAATGATAAAAGCTATTTCATGGCGCAGGGACTTGCCGGTTCTGGCATTGCTGGTTCTTACACCTTATCGGGAGCTTTATTTGGTAGTGGCGGCCCTGCGAATATGTACGATGGAATTTACGATCAGAATGGCAATTTCAAAACCGTTCCCGTCTATGGCGGTTCTGCCGGAATTGAATATTTTTTTGGAGCAAAAAAGAATCTGCATTCCAATTTGGTTTTAGGGTATACTAATCTGGCTTACAAGGCAGCACCAATTTCCTTAGTGCAGAGTAAAGTAGTAAATGATAATGCAGAAGGCGATTTTGTAAATAAAAATAACGAAGCGACAACGCATACTGTTTTAACTTTTGGATCTGTCAACATGATGTATGATGTTAACAAAATAATCACAATGGGTATTGAGTATGATGCTGGTGCCAAACAAATTATAAATTCAACTACACAAAGCGCTATGGTAAACCGTATCGCTTTAGGATTAAAGGTAGGGTTCTAAAAAAACATTTAACACATAGAGACATAGGCTGCAAGTGTACAAAAGGATATAAAAAGAAATAGGTTTCTACGCATAACGTTCTATGTGTATTTAAAAAGTGAAATGCCTTTTTTGAAAGTCCTAAATCTATGTTTCTATGTGTTTAAATTATTTATGCTAAACCGGTTAAATAAATAATGCTTAAAAGAATATTACTTATTTAATATCTCTAAACGAAACGCTGAAGGAGATTTGCTGGTAACCTTTTTAAAGACTCTCGAAAAATGAGAAATCGAATGAAAATTAAGTTCATAAGCGACATCTGCAATTTCGCGTCCGAGATCACATAGCAGTATTTGACTGTGCTGTACACAAATTTCATTGATCCATTGTTTTGGAGGTTTTCCTGTTGCTTTTTTTATGCATTTGTTGAGGTAAGTTTCGGATATATTTAATTCCTTGGCATAAAAGAAAACATTTTTATGGTCTTTATGTTCCTGCTGTAATTTTTCTCTGAACTTATACGTAATATCGAGTTCGCGTGCCATGCACGGAGATTTATGGGTGGTCTGCTTAATTATTTTCAGCATAATAGCACGAAAAATAGTAGTACAGATATCTTCTTGCACACAAGGATTATGAAGTTCTTCTTCCAGAAGCTCAAATGTTTTGACCAGAAAACCAAACGAATTTTCCTGAATGGTTATAACTGAATCTGAAACCAAAAATATGCTGTCTTGTCTGTTTAGAGCGATAGAGGAAATAATATCATTTTCATAGATAAGGTAAAAGCCTTTTACATTTTCAGATAATTCATGGGTTCGCGTAATACTGCCTTGTTTTATGTTTAGTATCTGGCCCGGACCTATCAAATGATTTTCGGTTTCTAACTGCTGTTTTATATAACCATCAGTAATAAATAACATAAAATTAAAAGAAGTTCTATAAGGTGCGACCGGTATTACTATTTCTTTTAGATAATCTTCTATTCGATACAGTTGCAGCTGCGATTTATCTTGTAATGTATACGCAGTTACGCGGGGTAAAAACTGTAATTTGTACTCGTAAGCACTAAGAATTTGAATGGGCTTTTCCATTTATTAACGTGCCGTAATCGGTGTATTTTATAATTAAAAAACTAGGCTATAAAGTTAGAATAAAATACTGATCGCAGAACAATCTCCTTCTTTTTTATGTAAGATTATGCTTATTTTAACACTGATAAAACATATAGGATATCTGTGATACTTCAGGAAAGGTCTTTTTAACTTATTGTTATTATAATTTAAGATTTGGAAAGATTCTTTTTTTAATAGTTCTGCTTCAAAAACATCTATAAAAATGTTTTATCATGAGCTGATATATAAATGAGAAGAGGGAAAGATATTTTGCACCTTTCCCTGACTTTTCCCTGATGCTGAGCAGGATTAGTTTTTAAAATCATTTTTGATATTTCTTCCATATAAAAACTGAAAAAGCATTTACAAAAGCTAAAATCCACAAAATTGGACTTGTAAAAAAGCTTTGGTAGCTTCGTCCGTTTGGTATTTCTACAAATGGAACTGTAATAATAACATCTAAAAATAAAGCGGTAAGAGACATAATTATTCCGAGCTGCAAACCGTTTATTTTATAATTTTTGAGATAATAAAACTTTGCGGCACCAATCGCAAAAAACACAATACAAATAGCCGTAATTACAGACTGCCAGAAAAAGGATTCTCTTATAAGCGGAATGATTCCTAAAATGTAAAAGGAAAGGCTTACCGCAGTCCAGACTAAAATCCCCGAAAATAGTGCCCTGAAATATTTCATGATTTTAATTTTCGGGATTCCAAATTCCGGTTTTGGCTGTTTCTTGAGCATAAGCGCTAAAATCTTTTGCCTTTCTTCCCAGCACTTTTTCAATGTCTGAAGTTACACTTGAATTTCTTCCGTCTAAAACCTGTTCAAAAAGATAATTTACCAGCCAGATATGATCATCCGGAACCTGATATTCCCTAAGCATCTGGTTATATTCATCTAAACTTAAACCCTGAAAAGCTATGTTTTTACCGCTGGCATTAGCAATTTCGTTTACAGCATCTTTAAACGTTAATAATCTTGGTCCGGTCAGTTCGTATGTTTTTTCATTGTGTTTATCGTCTAAAATTGCAGCCGTTACCACATCGGCAATATCATCGGCATCTGTAAAAGGCTCAAGGGCTTCGGCTCTTGGCAATGCTACAATTCCGGCAAGGATGGGGTCTAGGAAAAAGCTTTCGCTAAAATTTTGATTGAACCAGCTGGCACGGACAATTGTCCAGTTTTTGGCATTTTTCTTTACTATTTCTTCGCAGACCTGAGCTTCTTTTTCGCCTCTTCCAGAAAGCAGCACTATTTTTTGTACACCAGATTTTGTGGCAAGTTTGGTGAAATTTTCTATAGCTTCTGAAGCAAAAGGAACAGCCAGGTCAGGCTGAAACGTAATGTAAACCGTATCAATATCTTTTACGACATTTTTCCAGGTTGAGGAGTTTTCCCAGTCAAACGGAATTTTTTCATTTCTGGAACCTAAACGAATTTCTACTTCAGGATTATTTTCTAATCGTGCGGCAACTCTGCGTCCTGTTTTTCCATTGGAACCCAGAACTAAAATTTTCTTTTTCATATCAATAGTTTTTTTATGATTACTGATACAAAGTTGCTGCGATTAAAACAAAATCATTTGTTGCAAAAGAATTATGATTTGTTTGAAAAGAACTGCTGTTTTACATCATTTGGGCGCATACCAAATTTTTTATGGAAAGCATTCGAAAATGAGCTTAAACTTTCGTAACCCACTTCCCAGGCAGATTCCTGTACTGTTTTTTCGCTTTCGCGGAGTAATTCATACGCTTTATTTAATCGTTCTTCCTGAACATATTTAAAAACCGGAATCCCGAATAGTTCTTTAAAATTTTTCTTCAGTTTATTACTGTTGAGCCCTACCATTTGTGATAATTGCGTAATGGAAGGCGGCGTAGAATAATGGGTGGTTACAATTTCTTTAGCCTGAAAGAGCTTGTTATTATCGGCTTCAGACAAATCAGATTTTTTTTCAGAGGACAAAAGCGCGTAGAAATGGGCCAAAAGTTCATTAATCTGACTTTTTAAAAATAACAAACGTGTATTTCCGGTATAAGTGGTATTAAAGATTTTCTGAACAGCCAATTGCATTTCGAGTGTCATATAAAACGACGGACCTTTTACAAAATGTTCTTTTGGGTTTAACAATTGCGGTAAGTAACTTTCGAAGATCTCTTTTTCGGCTTCCGGCAGCGATTTCAGATTTTTTAGTTTGGTAAAAATACTAATGGACTGTAAAGGTTTATCGGGTTCAATTTTATGAGAGAACTCAACTTTTTGGTTTCCAAAAAAACAAATGGCCAAACCTGTTGTATTGAGCAGGTATTTTGTCTGTTTATTGTGCTTGATTTCTAACTCCACGTTGCCGGAACCATAAAATGCAAAACCCAGGGCATCGCCATCGATTTCGCATTTCTGGATAATTGTTTTAGTAGTATTCGACTGCTCGATTAAAACAATACAATCATGTAATTCTATAATATCAGTTGTCATAATGGAGTTGCGGTTAGAATAAAAAGCTCGAAAAGTTACTATTTATTTTTAATCCATAAAAATGAAGCAAATCTTACTAATATTTTAAACTTTATATTTATTGAAAATCAGACTTTATGGGCATTTAAAGAAATTAGCTACACGAAAATTAGGTTTATAAAATAAAGTTGAAAATTTTATTTACAACCTGTAATTATCGTGTTTTTTAAAATCACTCTTTAAAATATTAAAGAATTAGAAATTATTGAATTTCGGAACTTTATTTTTACGTTAATTTTAAATAGCGGCAAAATAAGTAGAGTTTAAAGATGAAATTAAAAAATAGAACTAAACTTCGTGATTCAGACCAAATTAAATATTTTGAAATAATTTATTATGTTTGCCAAATATACCTATTCAAAACACAATTAATTGTCAAATCAGAACTTAAATCACGATGAAATTTTAATCGGACGCCTTAGAAACGGCGATGAGTCTGCGTTGACAGAATTGTACAATAAGTTTTGGCAGTCTCTCTTTATGTCGGCTTATAATGTTTTGAAAGATAAGGAATTATGTGAAGATATCATTCAGGATATTTTTATGAATATCTGGAACAACCGCGAAAAGCTCGAAATTCATATTTCGTTAAAAGGATATATGTATGCTTGTGCGCGATATCAGGTTTTTAATCAGTTTAAAAAGAACAAAGACAAAATTCACGTCGAATTTTTTGATGATCTCGATAAGCGTTTTCAGCATTCAACCCCGGAAACCCAATTGATGCACGAAGAACTGGTGCAGCAAATTAATACAATTGTAGAAAGTCTTCCTTTAAAATGCCAGCTCGTTTATAAATTGAGCAGGGAAGAACAATTGAGCCACAAAGAAATTGCAGAACGTTTGGACATTTCTACCAAAACAGTCGAAAATCATATTACTAAAGCACTTCAGGTAATTCGTTTATCGATGGGAAGCAGCGCAAGTATGGCTATGGTTTTATGGCTTTCACGCAATCTGATCAAATAGTATGTTATTTTTTCAATTAGAAATAGATTTGTTAATTTACCCTATTTCTTTTTGATGTTGCTATACGATTTTTCCTGTTTTTTTGAATGTTTTTCCCAATTTTTTAATTAAAATGAAAAAAAATGCTATCTCGACTAGGGGGTACAATTCATTTTGTGTACTTACTACTTAGACTCCCGATTTAATACAAAATAAAATGAAAAAAGAAGAATTTTTGGTGTTACTAAACAGATATCTTTCTGGTGAAACCAATTTGGAGGAGAATAAAAAATTACTGAACTATTATGAAAGCTTTCAAACAGCTTCTGATTGGGATGAAGCTTTAGGATCAAAGGAAGACCTTGAAAACAGAATGCTCAATCGAATTCAAAAATCATTGAAATCTGAAGAAGTAAAAGTTGTGCCGTTAAGACCATTCTATACCAGAACCAGTTTTAAAGTTGCCATAGCAGCTTCTGTGGCAATGCTGATTTCGATTACATTATTATTCAATACAAAAGATGCTCCGCAGGGAACAGTTACGGTTGCGGTAAATAAAAATATTTTAATAGGAACTGATAAAGCGACGCTTACGCTGGAAGACGGTTCTGTAATTGCATTAGAAAAAGGAAAAGAGTATGAAACCGGAAAAGTTTCGAGCAATGGAGAAAAACTGGTTTACAATTCGCAGAATAAATCAAAAGCAATTGCCAATAACCTTTTGACGATTCCAAGAGGAGGACAGTTTTTTGTACAGCTGGCTGACAGCACAAAAGTCTGGCTGAATTCAGAATCACAGTTAAAATATCCAATTGCATTTGTCGATGGCGAAACCAGACAGGTAGAATTACTTTATGGAGAAGCTTATTTTGAAGTATCGCCAAGCACCAAACATAAAGGCTCGAGATTTAAAGTAAAAACCCAAATGCAGAATGTTGAGGTTATTGGAACAGAATTTAATATTAAAGCCTATAAAGACGAATCTTCTATTTACACCACACTTGTAAAAGGAAAAGTAGCGATTGACAACGCAAAACAAAAAGAATTTTTAGAACCAAACGAGCAGTCAAGAATCAGCAGAAACAGCACCGAAATTGCGATTTCTAAAGTAGATGTTTACAACGAAATTTCATGGAGAAAAGGACTTTTTGTTTTCAAAGGAATGCCTCTGAAAGATATTGCAAAAGTATTGTCAAGATGGTATGATGTTGATATCGTTTTTGCCGATCCGGCTTTAGGAAATGTGAAATTTAATGGGGTTTTAAATAAAAACCAAAAACTCGAAGAAATATTAACGACCATCAAAAACATCAATTTTATTAATGCCTATGAAATAAAAGACCACAAAGTAATTATTAAATAAAAAAGAAAAGGGATTGAAGTTTAGACTTCCGACGGTACCGCGCTTCATCCCTTTTTTGAGTATTAATCAATTAATCCATTTTAACAACCGACCAACCAATTAACATGTAAATTTATGAATTTTAAATTAACCGACGTTCTTTTCTATTTTAGAAAAAGACTAATTATTAACATTATGAGAACTTTTATATTCTTGTTTTGCACTGCTATTTTTGGTTTTACGCCCGCAAATCTTTTTTCTCAAAATGTTAAAGTTGTGATTCCTGCTGATAAAACAGTAACTGTTGATGAAGTTTTTGACATCATTAAACAGCAAACGAATTATACTTTTATTTATCAGGAAGATTTATTTAAAAAATTACCAAAAGTTCATTTAAAGAAAGGAAAAATCAAAGTAAACGATTTGCTGCAGGCGAGTTTTTCGAGCAAGGATTTTAATTTCAGTTTTACTAATGGAAACACCATTTTGGTAAAAGAAATTCCGGCAGAAAAAGTGGCGGTATTTCAATCAAAAATGATAGAAATTAAAGGAACTGTTACAAACGCTAAAAAAGAACCTATTCCGGGAGTGAATGTAAAAGTTAGAGGAACAAACGCCGCTGCTCAAACTGATTTTGACGGAAAATATACTGTTACGGCACCAAGCGATGGGACTTTGCTATTTACTTATATTGGGCACAGGGCAGAAATTGTGGCAGTAAACAACAAAAAAGTAATCAATGTTACACTTGCCGAAGAAACGAAGCAGCTCGAAGGCGTGGTAATTAATACAGGGGTAACCGTTCGTAAAAAAGAATTGATTACAGGCGCAGTCTCTACTTATAAAGGTGAGGAGTTAAGACAAGTTTCGACTCAAAACGTTGTTCAGGCCTTAAAAACGTTAGATCCTTCGTTTATGGTTTTGAACAATAACATCGCAGGTTCAAACCCAAATGTTTTGCCAGTAATCGAAGTGAGAGGACAGACCAGTTTATCTGTAAACCAAGTAAATGATCGTTTTAAAGAAGATCCAAATCAACCTTTGTTTATCTTAGACGGATTCCCAACTACATTACAGCAAGTGGTTGATTTAGATATTAATAGAATTGCCAATATTACGCTTCTTAAAGATGCTGCTTCTACAGCATTATATGGTTCACGTTCTGCAAACGGAGTTGTTGTTATTGAGACCAATAAACCAATTCCAGGAAAATTACAAATTTCTTATGTCTATAATTCATCTTATGAATTGGCAGATTTAAGTGTTTATAATTTAATGAATGCTGAGCAGAAACTAGAATTCGAAAGACTTTCAGGTGCATATGTAATAAAGCGTCTTGGCGACTATGCTACACAATTTAAGTGGGACGAAATTTATAACCAGCGTCTGGCAAATGTGCGTCGTGGTGTTGATACTTACTGGCTGAATGAGCCTATCCAAATGGGAATTACCTCGGGACACAGTTTAACAATTGGCGGAGGATCAGACGAATTTAGATTTAATCTTGCAGGAAATTACAAATCTTTATCAGGAACAATGAAAGGCTCTGAGCATAATACTTGGGGATACAATGCTAACTTGATTTATAGAAAGAAAAAAGTGAGTTTCAATAATAACTTCTTTATTTCAGGAGGTAATAATCAGGAATCTCCTTATGGCTCATTTGCTACCTGGGCAAAAGCAAGTCCGTATTATGAAAAATATAATGAAAATGGAGTTCCAACACGTTATTTAGATGGAACTAATATTCCTGTGGGAAATCGAATTGTAAACGATTATGTAAATCAGGCAGAGAATCCTTTGTATAATGTTCGTTTAAACAGCTTTGACAAAAGTGTAGATTTTAATTTCACAAACAATTTTGCTATTAATTATGACATTAATCCTCATATAAAAACAACTGCAGCACTATCGGTTTCTAGATTGCAGACTACATCTACAAAATTCGTTTCGCCTGATAACACGCAATTCATTTCCGATATTCCAACAGAAAAGGGAAGTTATGAGAGAAAAGATTATCTGACTAATAAATGGAATGGAAATATTGGAGGAACATATTCAAATGTTTTTAATAATGTTCACTCTGTTACTTACACATTGCGAGCTTCGGCTTTAGAAACAAGATATGGATCTTATAGTTCCATTTTAAGAGGATTCCCATTAGGAGTTGAAGGTAATCCTAGCTTTGCTTTTGGATTTGAGAAAGATTCAAAACCTGGAAATTACAGTGAAATGGTGCGAAGCATTGATTTAACCAATCAGCTGAATTATGCTTATAACAGAAAATATTTGCTTGATTTAACTCAGACAATTTCTGGAGCAACCAATTTTGGAACAAATAAAAAATATTCACCTTACTATGGTATCGGTATTGGATGGAATATGAACTACGAATTTAACATGAATGAAGATATCGTGAATATCTTAAAACTTCGTGCAAATTTTGGTCAGACAGGAAATCAAAATCTTGTTGGTTTTGCTTCACATGATATTTATACTTATGATCCTAATACTAATATTTTTGGCGCCGGATTAAACGTTTCGCAATTGGCAAACATCAATTTAGAGCCTCAAAAAACAAAAGATTTGTCTTTAGGATTAGACTTGGCAATGTTTAGAAACAGATTGACAGCAACTTTGGGAGCTTACAGACGTAGAACTTCTCCACAAATTGTTGAAATCGATCTTGCGGCTTCAACTGGAGTTACCGCTTATCCTTTAAATATTGGTTATATCACTACTAAAGGTTTAGAGCTTAAAGCCAATTATACTATTATAAATAATGCTAAATCTGATTTTTATTGGGGAGTAGGATTAACAGCGACTACAAATGAAAATGAATTAGGAGGATTTAATAATGCTTTGGCTTCATTAAATGATGCGGCCAAAAAAACAACCAGTCTGACAAGATTTTATGATGGAGCCAGCACAAATGATCTTTGGGCAGTGCCTTCATTAGGAATTGATCCTGCTACAGGAAGAGAAGTTTTCTTGAAGAAAAATGGAGAAGCTACATTTATTTTAGATAAAAATGATGAAAGAATTATGGGTAACTCAAGAGAAATTGCAACAGGTGTTTTTTCTACAAGTGTTAATTACCAAAACTTTAGTTTAGGAGTATTCATCCGTTACAGTTTTGGAGCAGATCAATTCAACACTGCTTTATATGACAAAGTCGAAAATATCAGCTCAAGTAATATTTTTGATAATCAAGATGCCAGAGCGTTTACAGACCGATGGACAACTCCAGGACAAATTGCACAATTTAAGGCTATCAGCTTAACAAACGAAACACCAATTTCGTCTCGATTTATTCAAAAAGCAGATTATATATCAGGAGAATCGCTTCGTTTAGGATATCGCGTAACCAACAAAGCTTGGCTTAATAAATCAGGATTAGCTGGTTTAGCATTCAATGCTTATGCAAATGAGTTTTTTAGAGTTTCGACTATAAAAGCCGAGCGAGGAATTGAATATCCTTTTTCAAGAATTTATTCTTTAAGTATAAACGTATCATTTTAATACAGCAATTATGAAACAGTATTTAAATAAAATAGCATTAATCATCTTGATTGCATTGTTAGCTTCAGGCTGCAGTGATTTCTTGGATGTAACGCCTCAGGATAAAATTTTAGAAAATCAAGTATTTGAAAATGAAGCAGGAATGCAGAATGTGCATAACGGACTTTATTTAAGTCTGGTATCTGATGACCTTTACGGAAGACAGCTGACAATGGATGCTGTAGAAATTTTAGGGCAGCAATATAATATGACAAACAATACTTCTAAAAGTAAAATAGCATCGTATTCTTATACAGAAAGTCATCCTAAAGCAGTGTTCTCTAATATCTGGGAAACAGGATATAAAACTATTTTGTATGCCAATAAATTTTTAGAAAGCATGGAGGAACATGCAGGAATTGTTTCAAAGGAAAAATCCGATCTTTTAAAAGGAGAAACAATCGGGATTAGAGCAATGCTTCATTTTGATATGCTTCGTTTATATGGACCAATCTATAAAGTTGATCCTTCTCTTCCTGCAATACCTTATTATGACACTGCCGTTACTGCAAATCAGCCTTTGATTTCTGCAAAAGATCTTGTGGCTAAGATTCTGGCTGATTTGGATAAAGCCTTAGAATTATTAAAAAAAGATCCAATTTTGACTTCAGGAAAATATAATGCGACTACTGATTTTGATGCTAATCCATATTATTCTGCAAACAGAGGTCTACGAATGAATTATTTGGCTGTAAAATGTCTTAAAGCACGTGTGTTATTATATTCTGGAGACAAAACGGGGGCTTCTGCAGTAGCAAATGAAGTAATTAATTTTACTAAATCGACGACATTTTTTCCATGGACTCCATTTTTAGAAGCCACAAATGCTTCAAATCCAGATCGAATTTTTTCTTCTGAAAACTTTTTCGCTTTAAGTGATTACAGATTGTATACAAAACAAAAAGCTTTATTTGATTATAATCTAGCCAATGAAGCTATTTATTCTCCTTTATTGAGCAGATTAACAGCTGTTTTTGAATCAAATGATAATGATTACAGAAGCCTGCCAAGCTGGAAAGTTCCTGCTGTTGGTGGAAAAACGCAAAAAACTTTTTACAAATATGAAGATGTAGAGACAAAAACAAAGCTATTTCGCCTGCAGATTCCTATGATAAGACTTTCAGAAATGTACTTGATAGCTGCAGAAACCGCACCAGTACCAGCTGATGGAATTGCTTTTTTAAATACACTTCGTTTTAATCGCGGTTTGACAAATTTGGCAGCGACGGCAAATGTTACTACAGAAGTTACAAAAGAGTATAAAAAAGAATTTATTGGCGAGGGACAGCTATTCTTTTACTATAAAAGAATAAATAGCGTTACAGTTCCTAATGGCTCAGCAGCTTCTGGAAACATATCTATGGGAGCACTTCAATATGTTGTGCCATTGCCGGACATTGAAGTTAATTTCCAATAATTTTAAACAAAGTATCATGAAAAAAATATTGATTTTAAGCCTATTGTTTTTATCATTTTTAGGACTTGCTTCATGCGATCAGGAAGGAATCGAAACGTATAGTGGAAGTGACAGCATTTATTTTGCACCTTCTGTTTATGGAATTTCTGACGGTGCAAATACAACAGTAACAGATAGTACAGGGCTTACTTTCGCTTTAGACAAGGCTGAAATTGTTGGTAGAATTTATAATATTCCAGTTCGAATACAAGGAAAAAGCAGTGATGTGGACCGAAAAGTAAAAATTACCATAGATCCCAAAAGTACTGCCGTATCAGGAACTCATTTTAAAATTCCCGAAAATTTTGTAATTCCTGCAGGATCGGTAGTGAATGATCTGCCAGTAACTGTTTTCAGAACTGAAGACATGAAGAAAAATGGTTTTTTGCTGATTTTAAATTTAGAGGAAAACGAATCGTTTAATACGAATATGAAAAGTAGAGTAGTAAATAATCTGACGAATAAAAAAATCAGCTTTATTACTTTCAAACTTTCTTTTGATGATAAATTAACGCAGCCTATCGGATGGTACGCACCATATTTAGGTGTTTTTTCGGCAAAGAAATTCTTCTTGATGTGCGACTTGATTCATTTAGAGCCTGCAATGTTCAATCAGAAATTAGGTTCAGTAGGACTTTCTATTCCTGATATTATGTATTATCAAGCTTTTATGAAACGTTATCTGGCTGACCAAAAAGCATCTGGCAATACTGTTTATGAAGAGGATGGGAAAGAAATGGTCTTTCCTTAAAAATCATTTAGTAAATTTTAAAAAAGAACATTATGTTAAAAAATATAAAGATTCAATTTCTTTTGTCGCTGATGCTGGTTTTAGCTTATAGCTGTACTGAGGATGAAGGGAATTACAATTATAATGCAATAAATGAGATTGCAGCAACTGGTATTGAAGAAGCGTATACTGTTTATACGGGTGATAATTTTAAAATTACGCCTGATTTGAATGAAACTTTAATTGACGTCAACAGTACAGATCGTTACAGCTACGAATGGGTAGCGCTAAATCCTTCTAAACTTTTATTAGAATCAAGAACATTGCTTGCAACTACCAAAAATTTGGATGGAGTCATAAAGTTAGCACCAGGAAGTTATAAGATCTACTATTTTGTAAAAGATAAAGTTACAGGCGTTACTTGGCAGCAAGAACCTTTTAAGCTAAATGTAGTTTCAGCTATTTATGAAGGCTGGATGGTGATAGGAAATGTAAACGATAAAGCACGTCTCGATATGGTTTCAATTGTGCCTGGTGTTGCACAACCAAGAATTATTACAGATGTTTTAGATGCTTCAGGTTCTGTATTAAAACTAACTGGTAAAGCTTTAGATGTTTCTTGTTTTGGAAGCGCCGTTTATGCTACTTCGGCTTATGGGATTTATGTAACCACTACAGAAAATGGTACCGCAAGACTTGATCCAGATTCTTTTGCGTGGACTCAAGCACAAAATTTGGCTTATGAAACTTTGGGAGGTTCATTTCCTACCAACTTTGGAGTTGATTTTATGGAAACTCCCGGTCTCGGAGGCGAAAATTTTATTTATAGCAAAGGCGATATATATTATTATTACCGCGCTTATAACATAAAATACGGTTTGCCTCAAAACATATTAGAGACAGCTACAAAAACTTTTTATGCAGCACCTTTTATAGCTTCTAATAATGGCTCAAGTGCAGCGCCGGTTTTCTTTAATAATGAGACTAGCAGTTTTGTTCGTTTTAATTATTCAAAAGGAAATTGTTCGGCTATGCCACCTGTCACTGGAAGTACATCAACTTTAGATTGGAATAATACGAACTCCGATTTAATCTACATGACTACTTCTGGATTTAATGGTTATGAAAATTTTGCTGTTCTAAAAAATCGATCAACAGGAAAATACTATTTACTGCGTTTTTCTCGAGGTTTGATTCAAAGTTATTACAAAGAAATTTTGAATGCGCCAGAATTTGACAAAGCAACAAAATTTGCTGTAAGCCCAGATTCAGGGTATTTATTTTATGCAGTTGGTGGTAAAGTGTATGAATATGACAACGGAACACAATCGGCTAAATTGATGATTAATAAAGATGCTGAAGAAATAACTTATATCGCTTTTAATTCTCTAGCAAAAAATGCTGACAAAAAATTAATTGTGGGCAGTTATGGAACTTCAGGCACATTAGAGCTTTATACAGTTCCTCCGGTAAATGGCGATTTAGTATTAACTGACAAATATGAAGGCTTATGCAAAATTGTCGATGTTGCATACCGCCGAAGATAATTTTAAACTAAAAAAAAACCGGATGAAGCATGAAATTCATTCTTCATTCGGTTCTTAAAAACCACATTTTATGAAACGATTTTTTAAAATCGCAAGCGCAGTTTTGCTGCTTGCCTGTCCATCTATTGCCTTAAAAGCACAGGCTCAATCTACCGAAGAAAGCTGGGCGCAGGCCAAAAAACAAGCGCAAACGGAGAAGAAATTAATATTTGTCGATTTGTATTTTACAGGCTGTGCGCCGTGTGCACAAATGGACAAAGAAGTATTTCCAGATCCAAAAGTAGCAGCTGTTTTAAGTGCAGATTTTGTCACTTTCAAGTCTGACATTTTAAAAGAAGAAATTGGTAAAAAATTATGCATGAAATACGGCGTAACTGGTTTTCCAACATTTTTATTTATGAATGCAGATGGAAAAGTAATTGATATTGCGGGCGGATTTCAAAACGTTGAACAGTTTACAGCCTTGCTTCAAAACGCGAAAGAAGCAGCTAAAAGAGGAGTTTTCAAAAAGTACAGCCCAGAAATCCAGGAAAAAGATTATCCTGATTTTTACAAACAAGCTTATTTAGATGGAAAAAGAAATGTTCCGTTTGAGGTTATCGATACGTATTTAAAATCTAAAGATACTTCTGAAGAGGTTTCTTTTGTGATTATTACCGGATTAAGAGTGGGTAAACAATATGATGATCCATTTCTTTTAGGGAGTAAAAAATTAGCGAATGATTACGGAAAATGGAGTGTTAACAGTCATGTATTTACAATTTTACAGCGCAAGAAAAAAGAATTTGAAAAAAAGAAAGATTTGAAAGGTTTTACAGAATTAGTAAATGATGCTAAAGAACTTTATACGCCAGAAGAGTTTACCAAATATTCAGGTATTTTATTGAAAGATTTCGGAGTTGAAAAAGTGGTGGTTAAACCGAATACTCCACAAAAATAAATCGAAATGAAAAAGATATTCCTGTTTTCAATATTGATTTTTGGCTGTAACATTTATGCTCAAAACAGCATTCAGAAATCTATTGAAACTTTCGAAAAAGCCTTTCAAAATAAAGATTACAGCAGTATGAAAAATCTTCTGGCACCACAGTTTACTGTTGGTGTTGGAGATTCGTCTTCAAACGAATATTATTTGAATGGTATTTTTAATGCTTTTCCCGCTTTAGATTCTATTCAGATTGGAAAAACTGCAGAGATGAAAAATGAAACCTATGTTTTGGTAGATTTCTATTTTAAAGGAAAAGAAAAGAAACCGTCTCAAATCGTTTTCAATTCAGAAAACAAAATGTTGTATGTGACTTTTTTCGATGGCTTGTACAAAGTCGACCGAAATGCAACAGTAAAAGAAGTAGCAAGTATTCCGTTTCAAATTATCGAAAACGGAATCGCCATTAAAATCAAACTAAACAAAGCCGACCGCGAGTTTTTAATGCTTTTTGACACCGGCGCAGACGGAATGGCTTTAAACCCGGACAGCGCTTACAAAGCTGGAGTTGTGGTTACGAAAACCAAATCGGCTTCTGTAGTTGGTGGCAGTCAGCAGGTTCAGTATTCTGCAGATAATACCATTTATTTGGGAGATCAGGTTTTAAAAAATCAAGGCTTGGTAATTTTTCCAAAGCATGGTGTTTATGACGGATTATTTGGTGCCAATCTGCTTCGAAATTACATCACTTCTGTCAATTTTGATACCATGACCATTGATTTGTACAACTTCGGAAATTTTAATTATTGGGGAAAAGCAAAGCCGTTGGTTTTTGATTATAAATCAGGACTTCCGGTAGTAAAAATGAATCTGACTTTTGAAGATAAAAAAACAGTCGAAGGCAGTTTCACTTTTGATACCGGAGCAGGTTATGATCTTATCGCCTACGGACCTTTTAATCATAAAAACAATCTCGAAGCCAGTTTAAAAACCGAGTACACATCAGTCAATTACAGTTTAGGAAAACAAACTAAAATTGTCGGCGGTGCCATCCCGAATGTCAGCATTAACGGGAATAATTTTCCAAATGTAACCGTGGCACTTCAGGAATATCAGGAGGAGAATAAAAATTGGGCTTCTGCCGATGGATCTTTGGGAATAGATTTGATAAAGCGTTTCAATTTTACAATCGATTTATTACACAAAACCGTGTATTTAGAACCCAATAAAAATTTCAAAAAAATACCTTCCTTTTATTTAGGCAGACTCAATTTAGAATTTGATGAAAACCAGAATCTTTTGGTAAAAAAAGTTTTAGAGCAGCAAAATGATGATTTAAAGAAAGTAAAAGTCGGGGCAAAAATTACTCAGATTAACGATTTTGAAGCTAAAGATTTAGTAAAACCAGAAAATCTAAAAAAGCTGAAAGAAACTAAAGAAAGCAAAGATATTATTATAGAACAAGACGATCAGTCAATGCGAATTTCAATTTAATCTATCAAACAAAAAACAAATATACTATTATGAAAAAACACATTTTTTATTTCATTTTAACCTTCCTTACGGTTCAAATGAGTTTTGCTGTTAATCTATCTGAATATGCAGTAATTAAAGGAACAGTTGCAATACCAGATCATAAAGTGAAAGAAGTAACACTTTATAATGTGGAAGAAGGAAAACCAGCGGTCGCTGCAACCGCGAAACTCAATGCTGTGGGAGAATTTGGCTTTATGACACCAATTACTGCTCCCGGATTTTATTATGTTGATTACGGACAATTTAAAAGCAGAAATCAATTAATTCGTTTGTATTTAGAACCTAAACTGGAAATTAATCTTGTAATCAATAAAGAGAATTACATTTTAAGCGGCAAAAATATCGGGCAAAATGCTTTGGTGCAGAAAGCCAATGAAATTTATAACGAATTTGCACCTTTCGCCAGATTAGGAGGAGATGCAACGTATGTAGAATTTTATCCTTGGCTCGATAAAGGTGTGGCAAAAGCCGATGAATTTTCGAAAACAATTAAAACGAAAGATGCTGTTTTCAATAAATTATTAAAATTAGCCGTTGCAACAGATGTTGAAGAATTGACGTATACTTTTTTCAGAATGCCCAGAACGGCATTTCCTGATAAAGACGATCGCCCGGCGGTGATCAAAACCTGGCAGACCGATAAAAAATTTACAGATCCAGATTTATTAAAATTACAAAACGGCGTTTCGTTAATGTCTAATTATTTCTTTTATATAAGTATGAATTCTGGCGCAGCGCCAAAACGTTTAGACTTGACAGAAGCCATTACACATATTACAGATCCGGCCTTAAAAGATGTTTACCTGCGCGATGCCATTGCATCATCACGTATGAAAATCGAAGAATATGAAAAAATAGCTCCTCTTGTAAAACCTTATTTAATTTCTGATGCGAGTAAAGTATTTTTATTGGATTATGAAAAAGTTCTTCATAAAAATGTGGGACAAAAAGGATTGGAATTCACATACAAAGATATAAACGATAAACCAGTTTCGTTCTCAGATTTTAAAGGTAAATTTGTCTACATCGATTTATGGGCAACCTGGTGCGGACCTTGTAAAGCCGAAATTCCTCACATGAAAAAAATCGAAGAAGATTACCACGGAAAAAATATTGTATTCGTAAGCCTTTCTTTGGATAAACCAAAAGACGCACAAAAATGGAAAGACTTCGTTAAAAAAGAACAATTAAAGGGCATTCAGTTAATGGCCGATAAAGATTTTGGATCTGATGTTGCAAAGAATTACGAGGTAAATGCGATTCCGAGATTTTTATTATTTGATCCGCAGGGAAAAATTATTAATGCCGATGCACTGCGTCCGTCAAATCCGGAATTGAGAGCTCAATTGGATAAATTATTAAAAGTTTAAGCTGTAAATATTAAACACCAAGTTTGTCATTGTGTTTAAATAGCTGTCAGCAGTAAATAAAAAAAGAAAATATATGTTTTATAAACAAAAATCGTTACTGGCTTTTCTGCTTGTAATTGGGATTAATGTTTTTTCGTATGCCCAGAATTTCAAGTCAAATGACCCAATTGCAGTCAATCAAAAGATCAAAAAAGGCGTTCTGCCAAATGGAATGACGTATTATATTTATCCAACAACGGTAAATAAAAATACGGCCAGTTATTACATTATTCAAAACGTAGGTTCAATTTTAGAAAATGACCAGCAGAAAGGTTTGGCGCATTTTTTGGAACACATGGCCTTTAACGGAACCAAACATTTTGAAGGAAAAGGAATTTTAAATACCCTTCAAAAACAAGGAGCCGTTTTCGGAAAAAATATAAACGCGTACACCAGTACAGACGAGACCGTTTATAATCTCGACAATATTCCTTCAAAAGACAACGATGTGGTAGATACCTGCTTATTGGTTTTGCACGATTGGTCTGGTTTTTTGTCTTTAACCAATGAAGAAATCGATGCAGAGCGAGGTGTAATTACCGAAGAATGGCGTACAAGACAAAACGCAAGAGCCAGAATCTACAATCAGTTATCGCCTTATTATTACAATAACTCTTTGTATGCAGAACGCACGCCGATAGGCGACATGGAAATCGTTAAAAACTTTAAATATCAGGTTTTAAAAGATTTTTATAAAGACTGGTACCGTCCGGATCTGCAGGCCATCGCAATTGTTGGAGATATAAATTCAGACGAAATTGAAGCAAAAATCCAAAAACTTTTTGCTGATATTCCGGCGCCTCAAAATCCTAAAAAACGTTTTGAAATTGCAATTCCGGAAAGAGAAGAAGCGACTTTTAAACTGGCTTTGGATAAAGAAATTTCGACTTCGAGCATTAATTATATGATTCGCCATATTTCTGAAAAACCAACTGGAACTTATGCCGAATTAGAAAAGTCAACACAACGCAGCATTGCTTTCGGAATCATAAACAATCGTTTGTCCGAAATGGCTCAAAAACAAGAATGTCCATTTAAAGGAGCGCAGGTTGGGTATCAAAAATATTCCCGTCTTAACGACATATTTATTGTAAGTGCAGCACCAAAACCAGGAAAACAGGCCGAAGCTTTTACTTTGGTAATGAACGAATTGGTTAGAGCCTGTAAGTTTGGTTTCTCGGCAGGAGAAATAGAAAGAGCCGTTACCGAGACGATATCTAATTACGAAAACTATTTAGATAAGCTGAATGAGATTTCGCATAAACAGGTAATTGGAATGGTAAAAGACGATTACCTGAATCATGAAATAATTGCAGATCCTGTTGCAGAATTTGAAATGACAAAAGACATTTTGAAAAAGATTGATTCTAAAACTCTTCAGGAGCAAATAAGCAAATTATATACAAAACAAAACAGAGTTATAGCCGTAACAGGAGTAGAAGGAGAAGAAAACCTGACTCAGGAAACAGCATTTGATATCATTCAGAAAGCAGAAAACGATGCCTCATTACAGCCTTACGTAGATACATTTGTGGCTAAATCCCTTATGGATGGTACTGATGTAAAACCGGGTAAAATTGTGTCTGAAAAAGTAACAAAAGAAATCAATGCAACGACTTATAAGTTAAGCAACGGGGTTGTAGTACATTATAAATTTGCTGATAAGAATAAAAAATCAGTTAGTTTACAAGCAGAGAGTTATGGCGGTATTTCATTATACGAACCAAAAGATGTTCCTTCTGCCGCTCGCTGTACCGATTTAGCTTTAATGTCTGGTGTTGGATCATTTTCAGATACTGATTTAGAAAAAATGCTAAAAGGAAAAATCGCCAATTGCGGTGTATCGGTTACCGGTATGTCTGAAGTTGTTTCTGCATCAGCAAATGTAAAAGATATAGAAACGATGATGCAGTTGGTTCACCTTCGTTTTCAAAAACCAAGATTCGATCAGGATCAGTTTTCTTTATTAAAGCAAAAACTGCAGAACTATCTAAAAAATAAAGAAAAAGACATTAACTCTAAAATGGAAGATAGTTTAACCGCTGCGGTCTACGGAAAAGATAATCCGAGACTTCGCCCTATTAACCAGCAGTTTATAGACGATTTGTCTTTTGATAAAATGAAAAAGATTTACGAAGATCGATTTGCCGATGTTTCTGATTTTGAATTTAATATCGTAGGCGATGTAACTCCGGAAGTTCTAAAACCGCTGTTAGAAAAATATATCGCAAGCATCGACGGAATTAAACGCAAAGAAAAGTATAAAGACAACCAGCCTAAATGGATTTCGAACAAAATTGATAAAGATATCTTTATCAAAATGGAAACACCAAAAAGCAGCGTAAAAGTTAATTTCAGTAAAGATTTTCCTTACACTCAAAAAAATAAAATTCTGGCTTCTTTTTTAGGCGATATTTTAACTTTAAGATATACAGAGAGTCTGCGTGAAAAAGAAGGAGGGACTTATGGCGCACAGGTGCAATGCAATGCGATTCAATTTCCTGCTCCAAAAGTACAGCTAAGAATTTTATTTGACTGCGATGCCAATAGAGTAGAACATTTACTGCCTATTGTTTACGAAGAAATCGAAAACATTAGAAAAGGAAAAGTTGCCCAGGAAGATTTAGACAAAACGAGAACAAACTACATAAAGTCAAGAGCCGACAGCAAAAATTTTAATAGTTACAGCATGAATTTAATCTACAACTATTTTAGAGAAAACTACAACATGGACGATCCTAAGAATTATGAAAATATCATAAACGCTGTAACAGTAAAAGATATTCAGGATTTTGCCAACAGCTTTTTAAATCAGGCAGATACTTATGAAGTAGTTTTTAAACCTTTATTATAAAGTTCATCCATTTTTTTAATTATAGAGTTTAATTGTTTTCGCTGTCGATTATTTTGAATTAGTAAGCATTGTAATTTTTATAGCGGAATTACAGAGGGTTGTTTTTGTCATATTCAACCCTCTTTTTTTTAAAATTTCACCCCCATGAACAAGAACGTATTTTTTGTCAGCGTTTTGCTATTGTGTTCGATAATGGCAAAGGCTCAGATCTATAATCCAATAAAATGGAAAACCAGCGTAGAAAAGATTTCAGAAACAGAATATGAATTGCAGATAAAAGCCAATATCGAAAACGGCTGGCATTTATACAGCCAGAATGTTGCCGATGGAGGCCCGAGTCCAACGCATTTTTCATTCTCTAAAAGTTCCGATTTTCAATTGCTTGGAGAAGTAAAAGAAGAAAAAGGAAAAACGATAGACGATCCTGTTTTTAAAATGTCGATTAAGTTTTTTGAAAAAGAAACCGCATTTAAGCAGCGTATAAAAGCCATTTCCCAAAAGCCTTTTTCTATAAAAGCTGAGGTTGAGTTTATGGTTTGCAACGACGAAAACTGTCTGCCTCCAACTTATGACGAACTCAATTTTACCGTAAATCCAACAGAGAAAAAAATCGCTGAAGAAAAACAAACCGAAGTTCCTGCAGCACTTATCAAGATTGATTCATCAAACGGAAAAGAGATCGAAGAAGCCGGAATTTTACCAATCGAAAAATTGCCGCACCTAAAAAAAGCGTCAAAAAAGAAATTTCCCAAACAAAACTTAGATAGTTTATGGACCATTTTTATTCTCTCTTTTTTCTCTGGTTTTGCAGCGCTGCTAACGCCTTGTGTTTTCCCGATGATTCCCATGACGGTTAGTTTTTTTACCAAACAAAGCAAAACCAAATCACAGGGAATTAAAAAAGCCGTTTTTTACGGAATTTTTATCATCACCATTTATATTTTTTTAGGAGCCGTTGTAACTTGGGCTTTTGGCGCTGATTCTCTAAATGGACTTTCAACCAATGTTTGGTTCAACTTAATTTTCTTTATCCTGCTGATGGTTTTTGCCTGTTCGTTTTTAGGTGCATTCGAAATTATACTGCCAAACACCTTAGCCAATAAAGTCGATTCTCAGGCCGACAAAGGGGGACTTGTCGGGATTTTCTTTATGGCTTTGGCCTTGGCAATTGTTTCTTTTTCGTGTACAGGTCCAATAGTAGGAACATTATTGGTCGAAGCAGCTTCAAGAGGCGGACTCGCTCCTTTTATTGGAATGTTTGGATTTTCATTGGCTTTGGCCCTGCCGTTTACTTTGTTTGCCGCTTTTCCGGGCTGGTTAAATTCGCTTCCAAAATCGGGAGGCTGGTTAAATTCTGTAAAAGTATTTCTGGGATTTTTGGAAATGGCATTGGCTTTCAAATTTTTATCAAACGCCGATTTAGTTTTACAATTGCACTGGCTCGAGAGAGAAACTTTTTTAGCCATCTGGATTGCCATTTTTGCCGTGTTAGCGTTTTACTTATTTGGAAAAATTCAATTGCCTCATGACAGCCAGCCTCTACATATAAGTGTAGGACGATTAGGCTTAGGAATTTTGGTTTTATCGTTTACTATTTATTTAATTCCCGGACTTTTTGGGGCACCTTTAAAAATGATAAGCGGTTTTCCACCGCCTTTAAATTACAGTGAAATACCGAACGGTTTAGGAAATAATTCAGGTTCGGATCAAACGAGCGAAATTCTTCCGGAAGGGGCAGAATTTGGTCCTCATAAAATAATAGCTTTTACTGATTACGAAAAAGGAATGGCTTTTGCCAAAAAAGCAGGAAAACCCGTAATGCTTGATTTTACTGGTCATGCTTGTGTCAACTGCCGTAAAATGGAAGACAATGTCTGGTCTGATAAAAAAGTACAGCAAATGCTGAAAAATGATGTGGTTTTAATTTCCTTATATGTAGATGATAAAAGAGAATTGCCTCAAAATGAACAGACTATTTCTCAATTAACAGGAAAGAAAATTAAATATATCGGTCAGAAATGGAGCGAATTTCAAACCATTGTTTATAAAACAAACGCACAGCCGTTTTATGTTTTAATTAATAAAACCGGAGAATCCTTGAACGAACCCTCTGCTTATAATCCGGATATTGAATCTTATTTCAATTGGCTGAAAGAAGGAATCTCAAATTTTAAATAACACATTTGGTGTAATTACTTTGCTTGAGGGATAAAAAATCATTTAACACATAGAGACATAGATTTTAGATGTAGTAAAGAATATAAAAAGAAACATGTTTCTAACACATAGCTCTATGTTTGTTTTAAACAAGTGAAACGCCTTTTTGATAGTAGTTAATCTATGTTTCTATGTGTTAAACTATTACACAACGTATTTAAAATTATTAAATTTTAATTCGTTCTGATGTGTTCATTTTTAATGTATTATGAAAATAAATCTAATAAAACTTGCAAATATAGACCGATCGGTCTATATTTGCACTTTCAAATGAAGTGATTATGAGCAAAGCAGAAAGAACCAAGCAATTTATTATAGAGAAATCGGCTCCCATTATCAATCGTAAAGGAATGGCCGGAACCTCTCTTACTGATATTATGGAAGCGACCAAACTGGCAAAAGGCGGTATTTATGGTAACTTCGAAAACAAAGAAGAAATTTGTACTGAGTCGTTTTTGTATTTAAGATCGCAGCTGGCAGATAAATTGAACAATGCTTTGGCTCAGGGAAAATCAGCAAAAGAGAAACTTTATAACTTATTGAATGTTTACGAAAATAAAGATAATATGGTAGGTGGCTGCCCGATTTTAAATTTTGGAGTAGAAGCAGACGATACCAATCCGGTCATAAAAGAACAGGTAAAAAAGGCCATTCAATCTGCTCAGAAACGTTTTTTTGATTTGGCAGAAGAAGGAATTGCCAATAAAGAATTGACATCTGAAATTAATCCGGAACATTTCAGCATTAAAACATTTGCCATGATTGAAGGCGCTATTTTATATCGAAAAGTTTTTGATAATGACGAGCAGATAAAAATTGTTTTAGAAAGCATTAAAAAAGAATTTGAAAGATATGTTGTATAACATATTTTTTTTAAAATATTTTAGACCGAACGGTCTATTTTGTAATAATTAATTTTTAAAAAGAATGAGAAATTTAAAAGAGGATCATAAAGGATTCAGTACCATATTGGCTTTGGCCTTAATTCCGTTATCCGGTTTTGCGACTGATGTTTACCTGCCGTCGCTTCCGGCAATGGCAAAAGATTTAAATGTTTCGGCTTCGGCTGTGCAGCTTACATTAGTGTTTTTTATGTTTAGTCTGGGTATAAGCCAGATTTTTATTGGGAGCATATTAGACAGCTTTGGACGATTTAAAATCAATATTGCATCACTTGCAGTATTTTCATTATCCAGTTTCGTTATCGCACTTGTTCCGGATATTTACGTAATATATGCCATGCGTATTGTTCAGGGAATTGCAATTGCTTTTATTGTAATTGCAAAACGAGCATATTTTGTAGATTTATTTAAAGGTGACAAATTAAAAAGTTATATCAGTTTGTTTTCTATCATTTGGGCGAGCGCACCTATTATAGCTCCGTTTTTAGGAGGCTATTTAGAGCATAGCTTTGGATGGAAATCCAACTTTTATTTCCTCGGGCTGTTATCATTTCTAATTCTGCTTTTAGAACTTCGCTATAGCGGAGAAACGATTAAAGAAACCCATCCGTTTAAATTAAAATCTATTTCAGAAACCTATTCTAATATGCTTAAATCTGCCGATTTTACGTTAGGATTCGTCATTCTCGGAATCACTTTTGCAATAGTTATAATGTTCAATTTATCAAGTCCTTTTATAATAGAACGGATCTTTGGTTATTCGGCCATAACAACAGGATATAGTGCTTTATTATCTGGATTATCAGTTATGATTGGCGGTATTACTGCAAAATCTCTGATCAAAAAACCTTTGGCAAAAAAAGTCGGAACAGCCATAATCATTCAGCTGATTTTGGTTTTGCTGATGATTTTTACTTCTTCTTTTGAAAGTAATATTTACACTTTAGTTGCCTTTACAATGGGGTTAAATATCTGCGGTGGTTTTATATATAATATTATCCTGGGTTTTTGTTTAAGCCGATTTTCAAAAAATGCCGGAGTTTCCAGCGGATTAACAGGCGGAGGAGCTTATATGGTTAGTGCTCTTTTTAGTTATCTTTTTGTGAATTTATACGCCGTTAAAAGTCAGTTTTTGTTAGGATTAGCCAATGTTTCTTTACTCTTAATTGTTGGAATTGTTTTTATCGTTTTCAATAAATATCGCTTAAAACATAACGCCTAATTTATATAAAAAAATCTCCAGTCTAAACTGGAGATTTTACTTATTTGCATCTTGTATTTCAAGTTTCAGGTTTCCTGTTTCCCCATTTACAATCTACCTTCACTATATTACAATTTACAATATATAAGTTGAAGTTCCTTTGTTTGGCCATAAGGTGTTAGCATTTGGCAGGAAAGCGGCATCAACGTGTATTTTAGGAGATTTTATGTTCGACTGGAAACTTTGGTTTGTAATCGCAGCATTATTTCCATTTTTTATGCTGATATCCGTTAGTAACGAGCAATTAGTAATCCATAACATTGTAAGTTTTGAATTTGCATCGTAGTTTAATGAAGTCCATTTATTAGCAGAAACATTTGTTTGTTTCAATTCTGTTAATGGAGCCAAAGTCAATGTTGTCAAAAGATTAGTCTGGCAGAATAAATCGGTAATTTTATTATTTCCATTTAAGTTTAAAGTTGCTAATTGGTTTCCATAACACCAAACACCCCAAAGTGTAGTGGTAGAAGCAGGAAGGGTCAAATTTGTCATTCCATTATTTTGGCACCATACCTGATACAATTTTGTATTTGCACTTAAATTTAAAGTAGCCAATTGATTATTTTGGCATTCAATCCAGGTTAAGTTAGTCAAGGCAGATACATTTAAAGTTGTCAATTGATTGTTGCTCACAATTAATTGTACCAAAGAAGTAAAAGCCTGAATTCCTGTAAGATCAGTTATACCGGCATTGTCTAAAAATAAACCACCGCGTGATTTATCAATATCAATATTGCTGTCACTAGGATTTGCATCTTCCTGACCAGCTCCAATACTAATTAATCTCGCTCTAAAATTGGCATTTGGAACATAAGTGTTAACCCAAACTGCTGCTGTTTTTTTAGTTCCGTTGTCGGCTAATTCTTTTTGATTTTCGATGAAACTCGCATACTTAGCTTTTGCATAATCTGATGGAGTAGGATCAGGATTAAAAGTACTTTCTTTCTCTTTTGAAAATTCATTAGAAGTCGATTCACTGTTGTCATTTGAGCACGCAGCAAGGTTTAGCGCAAGGGCTAACATTAAAATTTTTTTCATAGTTTATGGTTTAATATTAATAAGTATTTTCCCAAAAGTATGTATTAAATTTTAATAAAAAACTAAAATTATGCAGATTTTCTTATATTAATATTAAATGTACTAATATATTACTTGTTATTATATAATAGTCTGATTCGTTATCTTTTATAGCTGTAAAAAGCGAATTTAAGCAGTGTATTTAAATCCCATCAATGGATTGACATAAAATAGCTACAGCTTTTTCCATTTCTTCTTTTTCTAAATGTCCAAATCCTAGTCGTGTAGCGGTCAGATCTTTGGTTTGGTATAAAATAGTTTTGGGTAGAAACAATCCGTTAGCGGCACATTCTTTTTGAAGCGTTATTAAATTAAACTTGTCGAGCCATTCAATCCAAACGGCTAAACCTCTCAGTGGTACTTTAAATTTAATTTTAGCGCTTAATTTTTCATTTAATAAGGAAACAAAATAATCCCGGCGTTCTTTATATATTTTTTTATTTTTTTTTGAAAGCCGATGCACTTCGCCTTCATTAATCCATTCGGTTAAAACCTGCTCTTTAATCACATCAATTCCGGGTTCTAAAATATTCTGGTGTTTTTCTAACTCCGTTATAAATTCAGGCGAAGCAGCTACAAAACCATAACTAAATCCCGAAGGAAGTGATTTTCCAAATGATCCTATATAAACCACCTTTTGGTGAGAATCGAAAGCGGCTAATGGCAAAATGGGATTATTGTCGTAATGAAAATCGAAATCATAATCATCTTCTAAAATAACAAATCCGTATTGATTTGCCAATTCAAGAATCTCCATTCGCCTTTTGGCACTAAGTGTAATTGTAGTGGGATAATGATAATTAGAAGTAAGGTACAACGCCCTTATTTCCGATTCTTTGCAAATTTCTTTTAAACGATTTGTGTCAATTCCGTCCTTATCTACCGGTATTGTAATAATCTGCGCTCCGGTATTGGTCAAAGTCATATTAGAAATAAAATAACCCGGAGAAGCCACCACGACTTTATCGCCTGGAGAAATAAGAGCTTTGGTAACTACATACAAACTAATTTCATGACTGCTGGTAGTGAGCAGGCTGGAAGTGGAAATTCTAAGGCCTCGCGTAAGATTTAAATAGTTGGAAAAATGGGTTTTAAAATTCAAATGCGATTGTATCTGAATTTGCTCGTAAGTTTTAGAAGTTTTCTGTCTTTTTAGTTTAGAAACATACAATCGGGCTAAAATTTCATTTTGAACCA
This sequence comes from Flavobacterium johnsoniae, assembly GCF_001879205.1. GTDB lineage: Bacteria > Bacteroidota > Bacteroidia > Flavobacteriales > Flavobacteriaceae > Flavobacterium > Flavobacterium johnsoniae_A. The sequence continues at coordinate 23,350 of NZ_MLFK01000001.1, read as the reverse complement.
ATCTCAAATCAGGCAGACCGTCATTAAATTGATAGGGAAGAGTACTGGTTTCTGTTGGATTTTCGAGTATGGCAGAACGTTTGAAAGTAAAACCGGTATTAATTTCTGAGGCATTTTGGTTTGGAGTTACGATAAACTCTTCTTTGCTCTTTTGTTTATGCTGAGACAATATAAAAGTGCCTTTGTTTGGAAGCGTTTCAATCCATCCCTGCGATTCCAGATCCTGAAAAGCTTTGATTAGGGTGTTTCTGTTTACAGAAAGTAATTTGCATAATATACGTGTGCCCGGAAGTTTTGTTCCTTCGGGAAGAAATCCGGTTTGTATCGCTTTTATAAATTCAAAAACGATTTGCAGATAAATAGCTGTGCTTTGTTCTGGCTTAAGCTGAATAAAGCTTTTAAAAGGAATTTCAACCGGACTACTCATAATTACAAAACTGGTATACTTGATTAGTACGGCAAGATACTACTTTTGCAAAAATTTTAAACCAAAATGAAAAAAATCTATTTTGCCGTCTTTACTTTGATGTGCACAAATTTTTATGCCCAAACCAAAAGGGATTCTATCATAGAAATTGACGAAGTGATTATTAACGAAAACCGTTTAAGTACTCCAATTTCTAAACAAAACAGAAACGTATACGTAATCAATAGCGAAGCAATAAAAAAGTTACCGGGAAGAACTCTACAGGAAGTATTACAATATGCAAATGGAGTAGACATTAGACAAAGAGGCCCTTTTGGCGGTCAGGCGGATGTAAGTGTTGACGGAGGAAGCTTCGAGCAGACGGTGGTTTTGCTGAACGGAGCGAAAATTATTGATTCGCAGACGGCTCATAATATGCTTAATCTGCCACTTCCGGTAGAAGTTATTGAAAGAATTGAAGTTTTGCGTGGTCCGGCTGCAAGAATTTTTGGAATCAACAGTTTAACAGGAGCAATTAATATTATCACTAAAAAACCAACCGATTCCGGATTTTTGGTAAGCACTTATGCAGGTTCTAATTTTGAAAAAGATACTCAGGATACCGGCGATACTTTTTACGGAGGCGGGATTCAGGTTGGAGCTGTTTTAGGAAAAGAAAAACAACAGCATTCTATTTTTGCATCGCATGATAAAAGCAACGGATACCGTTACAATACCGGATTCGAAAATAATAAATTATTATATCAGGGAAATGTTCAAATAAATGATTCTAATGAAATTTTAGGTTCTTTTGGATATGTAAAAAACGGATTTGGAGCAAACGGATTTTACGCAGCTCCGGGCGATCGAAATTCTACTGAAATAGTTCAGACTACATTTGCCAATATTCAGTCAAAACATGCTATTACAGAAAGATGGAAAATAATGCCGAGAATAACTTACCGCTATAATTATGACGACTATAGATATTTAGGGAATAACAACTTAAATGTGGGAAGAAGCCAGCATTATACCAATTCGATTGCGGCAGAATTGAACTCATCTATTAAAACAGAAAACGGCGAAATTGGTTTTGGTGCCGAATTTAGAAATGAAGATATTCATTCGTCTAATATTGGAGATCACGATCGCGAGAATGTTGGAATTTACGCAGAATACAGAACGTATTTGTTTGAAAAATTAAATGTGAATGTGGGTACGTATTTAAACTACAATTCAGATTATAAATGGCAGATTTATCCTGGTATCGATGCAAGTTACGAACTGACAGAAGAATTTAAGATTATTGGAAATATTGGTACAAGCCAAAGAATTCCTTCTTTTACAGATTTATATCTGAATCAGCGTCCGGGGAATATTGGAAATCCTGATCTGGATTCTGAAAATGCTTTTCAAAGTGAGTTTGGATTTAAATTCAACAGAAAATCTTTAAATCTTAATGTGAACTATTTTTACAGAGAAATCAGCAATTATATCGACTGGACTCGTATGACAACTACAGTGCCGTGGCAGAGTCAAAATTACGGCGATTTGATCACAAACGGAATCAATATGAGAGGTACATACAGAATTGATTTATCATCAGATTCTAAATTGAATTTTATGCTGGGTTATTCTTATTTAGATTCTAAATTTAAGGACACGCGTTCTGAACCGTTTTCTAAGTATTTGATTTCGTCTTTAAAACATCAAATTACCAATACAATTGATTTTCAACATAAAGATTTCTCCGTTTTATTTGCTACTCGATTTAACGAAAGAGTTACCGGCGCGTCTTATTGGATCAATGACTTTAGAGTAAGCCAGTCAGTTAAGAAATTTACATTTTTTGTAGATGCGCAAAACATCTTCAATACAACTTATTTTGAGGTTGGAGCATTTCCTCTGCCGTCAAGATGGTTTAGTGCGGGAGTAAAATTTGTGAGTTTTTAAATTATAAAGGTTGTTATATAAAAGGGAAGACATTTTTTTTAATGTCTTCCCTTTTTGTTTTTTCGTCATGAATTAAAATGTTACTATGAATAACGATTAAAAAATTAGTGAAAATTCGTGTAATTCGTGGCTAAAAAAACTTTTCAATTCATAATCCCTAAATTCCTAAAAACAGATTTTGTAATTTCCTTTCGGCAATTTCCAAAATCAGATCTATTCGCTTTTCGGTCTTGTAAAAGGCGTGTGGCAAAAAAATAAGCGCCGTTTTTATTTTCGATATAACCAACCCACCAGCCGGTATTGATTTCGTCTGCTCGTGTCCAGCCCGTTTTAGAGTGAATTGTGTAATCCATATTTTGTTCGGTTATCATGACTCTTTTTACGATTTCGATGTTTCGTTTTGAAAATGGAAGTTTTTCTTCGTACAATTTTTTCAAAAATTCAACCTGATTAACCGGAGAAATTCCGAAAGCACCAAAATTCCAGAAATCAGCCTCTTTTTGCGAGAGATTGCCATTTCCATAATGGCAGAGCTTGAGGTATTTTTGGTAATGCTGCTTTCCAATTTTCTTAGCTAATTCTATAAATGCCCAGCCAGCCGAAACTTCAAAAGCTTCTTTTACCGTTATATCGTGATAAATATCCGGTCGGTTATCGTATTTGAGCGTATCAATGCTTCCCGGCCATTTTACAATATCATTTTCACTCGAAATGGTTTTGGTTTCTAAGGCAATAAGTAAATTAATAATTTTAAAGGTTGAAGCAGGAAGTGTTTCTTTTCGGGAATTTATCGTGTCAGATAAAATCCATTTATGGTTATTGTTATCATAAATGGCAATCGCTCCTTCAGCATTACAATTGTCAAAATATTTTTTGAAATCAGGACGTATTTCAACAGTATCAATACTTGACAAAGAATTAATTTTTCTATTGTTTGACGAACAAGAAAAGAGAAATACGATAAATAGAAAGCCGAGAAAATGTTTCAATTTCATGATAATCTTTGTTAATGGGAGATGCACTGTGGTGAGTCAACGCAACGTTGATCTTATTTGCCACGAATTACACGAATTTCCACGAATTAAAAAGTTACTATGCATAACGATTAAAAAATTAGTGAAAATTCGTGTAATTCGTGGCAAAAAAAAAGAGTTTTAATTAAAAATTTTCACCGTTCATTCACGAACTAGAATATTCAATAAGCATAACTAACAAAATAAATATTCCTGAACATTCGTGAATGAACGGCGAAAAAAAACACAAAAAACTAAACCTTAAAAATCAATTTCTTTTTGTAGAAAACCCAAAGGATTATCGACCAAAAAACGGCGTATGAAAGTGCATAAGCTAATGATGCATTCAATGGATTTTCAAAACACGGAGCAATTCCATGTTTATAAATTAAGGTTTGAAAACTAATTTCTTCTCCGCCAATTTCCGGATTTTGAACTTTAATAGAACCCAAAACTCTCGGAATTATGCCCGAAAAGAAAAACACAATCATAGGGTTTACTCCCCAGATTAAAAAAAGTTTTGTCCATTTTTTATAACCCTGAATGTCGATTATATAATACAATAAGGTTAAGCATAAAGTCGCAATTCCGGCGGTATACAAAACATACGAACTGGTCCAAAGCGATTTATTGATAGGGAAGATGATATTCCAAAGCAACCCGCCGATTAATAGAACAATTCCGGCAATTGAAGCTTTCTTTAAAATTTCGGTTTTGCTTTCCTGTAAGTTTAGTAACTGACCAATATACATTCCCAAAATTCCTGTGCCAATGGCTGGTAAAGTGCTTAAAATTCCTTCCGGATCCCATGTTTTAGAAACGCTCCATAAGTGTCCGTTTAAAACTAAATTGTCTAACCATGCCGCAAGATTGGTGCCTTTGTCAAAATTAGCAGGGCCAAATCCCGGAACGGGAACAAAAGCCATTAAAAGATAGTAAATTACTAAAATTGATGCGACAACGATAAGCTGTGTTTTTAAATTTGTTTTTAGATATAGAATAGAAGTGAAGAAATAGACGATTGCAATTCGCTGTAAAACGCCTGGTATTCTGGTGTCTTCAAAATGTTCAAGGCCGCTAAATGATAACGAAAGCAGTATTATAAAAATTCCAACAGCAAGAATCGTTTTGACTTTCATTGAAAAGTTTCCTAAAAGTGCATAAGCGACTGCAAATGCAATTACCAGTCTTACGCCTAATAACGGAATTCCTTCGAGACCAAATAAATGGATTCTGCTGAAAACGCTCAAGAACAATCCTAAACAGAAAATTCGGATCGAACGAACCAAAATTTTATTAAAAACTGCCGCGTCAAAATGTTTTATAGGCATTGCAAATGGTATAGCAGTTCCCATTATAAAGACAAAAAATGGAAATACTAAATCAGTTGGCGTACAGCCGTGCCATTCGGCATGTTCTAATGGCGGATAAATAGAGGCCCAGCTTCCCGGGTTATTTACTATTGTCATTAATAAAATAGTAAATCCTCTAAACACATCCAGTGAGGTTAAACGTTCTTTTGTCATTGGGATTAGATTTTAGATTTTAGATTTTTTTTTGAAGAAGTAAAAGAAGAAAGAGGCAAGACTTCGTCTAGATTATTTTATTATGGCTTCTTGGATTATTTTTTGAATTTCTTCTCTGATTTTTCCTTTGGCTAATTTATTCTCGTCATTCACAACTTCGGGATAGGTTCTGTTAGATAAAAAGACATACACAATTTCGGTCTCCGGGTCAACCCAGGCCATGTTTCCAGTAAATCCGGTATGACCAAAACTGGATTCAGAAACACAGCCGCAAGTTGGACCGTCTTTGCCAATTCTTTTATCGAAGCCTAAGCCTCTTAAAACACCTTTGTCTTTGTAATAACAAGTATTAAAGGCATCAAAAGTCTGCTCAGAGAAATATTGTGTATTGCCGTAATTTCCTTTTTGTAAAAATAGCTGCATCATTTTGGCAACATCCATTGCATTAGAAAAAATTCCGGCATGACCTGCAACACCGCCTTCCATGGCTGCCGCCATATCATGAACGTAACCCTGAATAGGCTGATGTCTGAAATAATTGTCAATTTCAGTAGGAGCAATGTTGTTTTTTTCAAATTTATCTAACGGATTGTAAAGCGTATTAGTCATCCCAAGAGTGCTGTAGAAATTGTCACGGCTTAAATCTTCCAGTTTTTTATGGGTTTTTCTTTCCAGATATTCTTTTAAAATAATAAAAGTAAAATCACTGTATTTGTATTCAATTTTAGGCGATACAGGACTTTCTGCAATGATTTTCATGATCGTGTCGTGATAATCATTTCGAATATAAAGATTGTCGGCTACTTTAGTTGTAAAACCCGTTTCGGCTATTTTTCGATAGTATTTTTCAGAAGGCTGATTGTTGCTGTCTAAAGTCGCTTTATAAAATGGAATCCAGGCCTGAAGTCCTGCATAATGCGATAGCAAATCTTTGAAAATGATATTCTCTTTATTTGTTTTTGCAAAAAGCGGTACCATGTCTTTTAATTTAGTGTCCAGTGCCACTTTATTTTTATCGTACAGCTGCATCACATTTGGCAGTGTAGAAATCATTTTTGATATCGAAGCAACATCATACAAATCGGTATTGGTAACTTTTCTGGTATTGTCATAAGTTTGATAGCCGTATGATTTCTGAAAAATAACATTCCCTTTTCGGGCGACTAAAACCTGCATTCCCGGGGCCATTTTTCCGTCAATTGCTTTTTGTGCCACAGCATCAATTTTTGATAGAATTTGAGGATTCATCCCCACATTTTCCGGTGCGGTAAAAGCCAGACGGTTTATTTTTTCGGTAGATAATCCGTCATTTACTTTGAAAAAACTATTAATAGAAACGGGTAGTTTTCCTTTTGCTCCAACAGCTCCAAAAAGTATTTCTGCCGAAACGACCTGACTAATGTCTGAATTTTGATAAGAAACCACTAAGCCTTCAATATCATCAAAATCAGAAATAGATAATAAAGAATAAGGTTTGGCAAAAACATCCAGAATTACTTTGTTGTGTTTCGCAATTTCTTTCAGCCAAAGCAGTTCGGTTAAGCTAAACTCTTGTTTCTCCCAAGGTTTATTTACTTTATGAAAGCTGATAATAACCTTGTCAAACTTTTTTAATTCCTGATTCAGACTGTCAAGATTGGTGTCTTTAACTTCTGTTATTTCTGTATATTTTTTTAAGGTCGATATAAAAGTACTATTCGTGTCATCGCCTAATTTTACGTAAGCAATTTTCTGATCCAGTTCTTTTATCGGGAGTATTTCCTTTTCATTTTTTAAAACAGTAACGGCATTTTCATACAATTGATAATGCAGCGCATCATTTTGTGAAGGATTAAGGTCAGAGTAAATATTGGCCATATCAATAGGCTTGTAGTGATTTAATCCTGCTTTGAATTTATAATGCAGTATTTTTTTAACCGAATGTGCCAAACGTTCTTCGGTTATGGTGCTGTTTGTGTAGGCTTCTTCCAGTTTTTGAACCGCAACGGGAACATTTTCGGGACAAAGTAAAATATCATTTCCGGCAAGAATTACCGCAATTTCAAGATCTCCGGGACCTTTAAAATTACTGGCTCCCTTCATGGCTAAACCATCTGTAAAAATCAAACCTTCAAAACCTAGTTCTTTTTGAAGAAGGCTGGTAACCACATTATAAGAAGCCGAAGAAGGCAGATTTGGAATTGGTTCTAAACTCGGAATATTAAGATGCCCTACCATAACGGATACTAAACCTTCATCAAACATTCGTTTGTACGGATACAATTCGACCAATTCGAGTCTTTCTTTCGAAAAATTAACCAAAGGCAAGGCATGATGAGAATCGGTTGCGGTATCGCCATGTCCGGGAAAATGTTTTCCGGTGCTGAAAACGCCCTGACTCTGCACGCCTTTCATTAAAGCAATGGCTTTGCTGGTTACGTTAACTTTGTCTTCACCAAAAGAACGGTTTCCGATAATAGGATTTTTAGGATTGGTATTAATGTCCAAAACCGGAGCAAAATTAAAATGGATTCCAATTCGCTTGTTTTCGTTGGCCATGTTTCTTCCTACTTTTTCAATTAAGTTTAAATCCTGAATCGCGCCCAAAGTCATATTCCAGGGATAACGATAAGTAGAATCTAAACGCATGGCTAATCCCCATTCGGCATCAATTCCTACGAATAAAGGCACTTTTGCTTTTGATTGATATAAGTTGGTCAATTTTGCCTGACGAACCGGTCCTCCCTGAAAAAAGATAACGCCGCCTACTTTATAATCCTGGACTAATTTGTTAACTTCATTTACATGAACAGAATCTTTATTGGAATAAGCCGAAATCATAAACAGCTGGCCTACTTTTTCTCGAAGTGACATTTTATTGTAAATACTGTCAACCCAGGCTGTTTCTTTATCAGAATCTTTAAAAAAAGTTTTTTTCTCTAATTTATTTTTAACTTCATAAGCCACTGTATCTTTTAAAGGAATGTCTTTTTTTGCATCTGTAATTGTACTGTTTTTTTTAGAAGTGGCACAATTGGTAATCAGAAAAAGGAAAGAGGCGTATAAGCTTATTTTTATGAAGAAATCTTTCATAGCATTGTTTTTTTAATCATTTGAAGGCTTACTATTTTCAGCCTTCAAATGAGTAGTCATGTTTTTTTTAAAGCAGTTTAAAAACTTATTTTTTCACTGCTTCGGGAACTAGTAAAGTATAAACCTAAATAGGTTATTAATCCGTTTAATACGATTAATTCATTATCGAAAACATATCCTGAAAATAATAGTTTCGAATTTTCATTTATCAAATAGGTAAAGAATGGAGATAATAAACAAATTAGTGGAACGAGCTTGTCATTTACATTTCGTGATTTTTGGAACAAGCCAAAAGCATACAATCCTAATAAGGGACCGTAGGTATAAGAGGCAACTTTAAATATCATTCCCACAACAGAACTGTCGTTGATGGAATTAAAAATAAGGATGATAAAGAATATTAATGCCGAAAAGCTGATGTGTACCAAATGTCTTGTTCGGACTGTATTTTTTTTATTGCTGTTTTCGGCTTTGTCCATGCCTAAAAAGTCAACGCAAAAAGAGGTTGTCAGGGCAGTTAATGCCGAATCCGTAGTGGCAAAAGTGGCGGCGATAATTCCCAATAAAAATACAATTGCAGGAACTAAAGCCAGATGATTTAGGGCAATTTCCGGGAAAAGTAAATCGGTTCTTGGTTTGCCTGTAACTAAATCTGTCGGAATGGCGATTCCGTTTTTATTGGCATAAATGTATAATAAGGCACCTACGCTCAAAAAGAAAATATTGATTACTACGAAGATTCCTGTAAACGTAAACATGTTTTTTTGCGCTTCGCCAATGTTTTTACAACTAAGGTTTTTTTGCATTAAATCCTGATCCAGACCAGTCATGGCAATAGTTACAAACATTCCGCCTAATATTTGTTTGACGAAATGGAATTTGCTTCCAAAGAAATCATCAAAGAAAAATATTTTAGAATAGTTGCTGTTTTTTACTTCTTCAAAAGCACCGATTGCACTTAAATCCATACGATCGCAGATGAAATAAATAGTAAGGAAAACCGATGTAACGAGAAAAAAAGTTTGCAAAGTATCTGTGATAATAATCGTTTTTAATCCGCCTCTATAAGTGTAAGAGAAAATAAGAAGCAAAGAGATTAAAACCGTAAAAGCAAATGGAATATGGTAGAAATCAAATACAAAACGCTGTAATACAATTACCACTAAATAAAGTCTGAATGCCGAACTTATGGTTCTGCTTATCAGGAAAATAGAAGCGGCAGTTTTGTAGCTGAAAAAGCCCATTCTTTGTTCTATATAACCGTAAATAGAAGTTAAATTCATTCTATAATACAGTGGAAGCAATAATTTTGTAATTACTATAAAACCAATAGCATTACCCAGTACAAACTGGAAATATTTGAACTGCTCGCCGCTTGGGGCGCCCACTTCGCCGGGAACCGATATAAAAGTTACACCGGAAAGAGCGGTTCCAATCATTCCAAAAGCAACTAAATACCATTTAGAATTTTTGTTGGCTGTAAAAAAAGCTTCGTTGCCGCTGTCTTTTCTGCTCACTCGGTGTGAGATATAGAATAATGTCCCGAAATAAACGATAATTAGTAAAAGGATGGTGCTTGGTGTCATTTTATAGCTTTGGTGGTTTGGTTATTATTTTGTGGATTAAACCTGACAGTCCCGAATTTTCAGGATAAAAACCAGTCAGGCGTCCGATGAATTTCAATAATTATAGATTGATTTGATTACTATAAATCTATAAAAACGCGTTGGATTAATTCATAAAAAAATCATTTAACACATAGAAACATAGGTTTTATGTATGTAAAAGAATTTAAAAAGAAACATGTTTCTAACACATAGCTCTCTGTTTGTTTACATAAGTGAAACGCATTTTTTTACAGGTATTTACATCTATGTTTATGTGTTTAATTAAAGGCAGCGCTTATAAAAATTTTTAGATTTCCTGATTTTTATTTTGAGCCAGTAAAACTGCTCTTACGCTTTTATGTTTATGTAGTAATTCTTCGGCTGCATCATACTCAATTCCAAGTTCTTCCATAATCATTTTAATGCCGCGTTTTACCAGTTTTTCGTTAGACAGCTGCATATCGACCATTTTATTGCCTTTTACTTTACCCAGTTTAATCATTACCGAAGTAGAGATCATGTTTAAAGTTAGTTTTTGGGCAGTTCCTGCTTTCATTCTGGTACTTCCGGTTAAGAATTCAGGGCCAACAATTAATTCAATAGGATGATCTGCTTCCTGGGCAATAAGTCCGTTGCTGATGCAGGAAATACTTCCTGTTTTGATGTTGTGTTCTTTCGCTTTTTTCAAAGCCCCTAAAACATAAGGCGTGTTTCCCGAAGCAGCGATTCCGATAATAAAATCTAAACTAGAAATTTCAAATTTTGCTAAGTCTTTCCATGCTTGTTCGGTGTCATCTTCAGCATTTTCAACTGCTTTTCTAATGGCAGTATCTCCTCCAGCGATAATTCCGATAATCATATCGTGCGGTACACCAAAAGTAGGCGGACATTCTGAAGCATCCAGAATTCCAATTCGTCCCGAAGTTCCGGCACCAATATAAAATAATCGGCCGCCCAGCTGCATCTTTTTTACAATTGCCTTAACCAGTTTTTCAATTTTAGGAATCTGTTCTTCTATAATATGTGGTACTTTTTTGTCTTCTGTATTAATGTTGGTAAGAAGTTCTTTCACGCTCATTTGATCCAAGTCTTTGTACAAAGATTCTTGTTCAGTTTCAGGATTTTTATTTTTCATTTTTCTTTTTTTTTGATTTTTGAAACCAAAATTATTTCGAATAACCGGTTTCGATATTTTGTAATTAAGTTGGTTTTATTTTTTAGAAGTAAAAAAAGATACTTAATAAATTAAATACGCTTTTCTCATTTTTTTGAAGGTTTCTAAATCCTTCTGCCAGCTCTTTCTTATTTCATTTTCTGAAATTCCGCTTTCAATTTGCTGTTGTAATTTTTTAGTTCCGGCAAGCTTGGTGAAAAAAGCATTAAAGAATTTCGTTTTATCGCTTGTATTTTGATAGGCTTTTATGAGCCATTTTAATTCTAATTGGGTAAGTTTAGGATAAGAGGTTAAATCTTCTCCAAAACATTCTTTTCCGTTATAAAGCGGATCTTTGGCTCCAAAATTTGGTCTTGGGATAAAAGTAAAATTGGTTTTCGTTAAATAAGGAGAACCATAAATTTGAAATTGTTTTTCGGTTCCGCGTCCCATACTTACGTTTGTTCCTTCAAAAAGACATAAACTGGCGTACAGGTTAATCGATTGATCATTAGGTAAATTTGGAGATGGTTTTGCCAATAAACTGTATGGCATATCTCGCTTATAATCTACACAAGGGATAACAGTTAATTTGCATTGAACCGCATTTTTCAACCATTTTTCACCATTGATCATTTTTGAATATTCCCCAATGGTCATACCGTGAAGTAACGGAATAGGGTGCATGCCCACGAAACTGGTAAATTCTTTTTCCAAGAGAGGTCCGTCTACGATACTTCCATTTGGGTTTGGTCTGTCCAGAACAATAAGCGGGATTCCGTTTTCTGCACAAGCTTCCATTACATAATGCAAAGAAGAAATGTAAGTGTAAAAACGTGCGCCAACATCCTGTAAATCGAATATCATAACCTCGATTCCGGCTAATTGTGCTGCTTTTGGTTTTTTATTGTCTCCATAAAGAGAGATGATTGGTAATCCTGTTTTAGGATCTTTTCCGTCCACAACATGTTCTCCTGCATCGGCAGTTCCTCTAAATCCGTGTTCGGGAGCAAAAATAGTCTGCAGGGCAACTTTTTTTTCTAATAAAAAATCTACCAAATGTTTTTTATCAGATAAAATTCCGGTTTGATTGGTAACGATTCCTACTTTTTTATCTTTTAACATAGGAAGGTATTTTTCAAAATTATCGGCTCCTGTTTTAATTGTGGGAGGATTTATTTCGGATGTGTTGTTTTTTGTAACCGCCGAAAAAGAATTTGAATAAGAAGTTGTAAAAATGAAAGAAGTTACAATAAGAACACTTTTTGCTATGAATTTTATCATTTTATGTACAGTTAATAGTTAAGGCAAAAATGGACTAATAAAATTAGGTTATTATTTGATTGCTATTTGATGTTTTTTTTGATTGTTGTAGTGGGTATTGTAGAAATGGGCACCTGAGTTTTTTTTCAGATTTGGATTTTATTTTGTCGCTTTTTTGATTGTTACTTGATGATAAAAAGCTTTTAAAATACTGCCTCCGAAAAATATATCAGAGGCAGTTTTGTTATTGGAGGGGCAATTTATTTTTTTATGAATTTCGAATTACCAGCCAGGGTTTTGTTTTAATTCTACACCTTGTGCTTTGTATAAATCGATATCATTAGTAGGAATGTTCATTAAATAATGCTTTGGCTCAAAAGTTCTGGTGCTTGCCGGATAAATTTTTACATATCCGTTAGCATCTACTACTGTTTGTGTTCCAACAGGCGTTCCAATTCTTGCTCCAAGATTTACATCAGGATTTTTATTGGTATCCAGGTAATCTCCTTTTTTCCAACGGTAAATATCCGCTTGTCTTAAAGTTGTCCAGCTCATGAATTCGATTTGGCGCTCGCGGCGTACTTCCCATATTAACGGGTTAACTACACCTGTAAGCTGTTCTAAAGCCGAAGTTCTTCTTGGGTCGTTAATTTGTACACCTCCTGCAGAAGCCGTAACACCGTCAGTAGTTAGAGGAGCAATTCCGGCACGAATACGTACTTTGTTAATTGAAATATCAAGATCATTATTTGTCGCATTTCCTAATTCAGCACAAGCTTCGGCATAATTTAAATATACTTCGCTTAATGTAAATAATGGTGCATCGGTATAATTACGTCCGCCAGTTGTAACATCAGGACCAGTTGTAGCCGGGTTGTTGTACAATTCAAATACATATCCTGACATCGATACTAAAGCTGTTGTACCAAAAGGTTTTCCTTTATAGCCATAATTTGCAGGGTTTACCGTTTTACCAAAACGCGGATCTCTGTTTGCAAAAGTCTTTGTAACATTATCATCACCCGTAAATTGAGCATTTCCCGCTTGTTGAATTGGTAGTCCATTGGTTGTTACATAACTGTCTGCAGCCCATTTTGTTAAACCATACTGAATAGTTGACGTATTGGTATAGTTTTGAAGTGAATGCATGATTACGTTTGTTAAATAACGTTTTGCCAAAATAACTTCGGTATTGCCAAGTAATTCAACTGAATTGTAAAGCCCTTTCCAATCCGCGTTTAATTTATAACTTGGATTATTCATGATAGCCAATGAAGCTGTTTTTGCTTTGTTTAAGTAAGCACTTCCATCTTGTCCTAAATGGTATTTTCTGTACGTTCCTTCATAAAGACAAGCGTTGCTTAAAGCAGCATAAGCAGTGTATTTGTTTACAGTAACGTTTTTATCATCAGCCACAAGCATTAAGTTTGCTGCTTCTTCTAATTCGGCAATTACTTTGTCTATTACTTGAGCTCTTGGCATTGCAGGAGCATAAACTTCAGGATCTCCCTGAGCTAAAAATTTATCTGTATAAGGAACGTCTCCAAATTTTTGCACCAAACGGAAATAAGTGTAAGCTCTAAAGAATTTAGCAACCCCAGTGTAGTGGTTCTTTTTTTCCTGAGACATAGGAACACTTGGTATTTTATCCAGCATCAAGTTACAACGACGGATAAGTGTATAATATTCGTTCCATGAATATACATTTGTCGTAGCCGCTGTAATTGGCATTTGATAAAAAGTAAAAGCCGATAAGTTGTCGTCTACTCTGTAATCACTTCCATGGTAGTAGAAAAAAGAAAGACCAATAGTGGTTCCGTTTCCATAACCGTAAAAAGTATCGTAATTAAGCCATGAAAAAGTTTTTACGTTATCTTCTGACTGCCAAAAGTTCTCGTTTGTAAATTTATCTGCAGGATCATCTGTTAGATAATCTGAACAGCTTACTGCGGTCATTGATGTTGCAGCAACAGCAAATAGAAGCAGAAATCTTGATTTTATATATGATTTTTTCATTTTAAAAGTTTTGTATTGTTAGGATTAGAAAGAAAGCTCAACACCAAAAGACATTGTTTTGGTATAAGGATAAGCTCTTCCCCAGAAAACTTCTGTCTCGTCAATTTCAGGATCCACAGGAAGACGTTTGTCTGCCCAGGTTACCAGGTTTTCACCAGAAGCATAAATTCTGACTTTCTCTAAACGGGCTCTTTTTACAAGCTCTTTTGGAAGTGAATATCCAAGCGTAACATTTTTTAGACGGAAATAAGACATGTCTAATAAATATCTTGTTGATGTAACAAAGTTGTTTGAACCTGAAGTACCTGCGCCAAGAGTATTGGCTTCGTTTCCGTAATATGGGTTTGGCCAGTAAGCCTGAGTATTTGTCTCTGTCCAGTAATCAGCCTGGTTTTCATACATTTGCTGAGGCGCACGATAGAAAGGCAATACCGCATCTGAAGCCGCCCAGTAATCGCGTTTACCAACTCCCTGGAAGAAACCTGAAATATCAAATCCGCGGTATTTTCCACCTAATGTTATACCGTATTTGTAACGAGGAGTTGAATTACCAATTTTTTTCAAATCTCCATGATCGTCAGCAGTTCCTGCACCACGAGTTATAGCTCCGTCTCCGTCAACATCCACATAATGAACATCTCCTGCTCCGTATTTAAAGTTACCAACCATTGTTTTAGAGTAATCAACACCATTTACCGTTTTTCCATTATTAGTGATTACGTCATCAGATTGAAGAAGTCTGTCGCTTGTTAAACCCCAGATCTGCCCAATTTCATAACCATCATAGTAAGGATATGTAGTAGGAGTAACTAAACCTAGTAATTTAGAAGTATTGTTCCATTTGGTGATTACAGATTTGTAATCAGATAATGCTACATCAACAAATACCGAAGCCGTTTCGCTTAATTGTTTGTTGAAATTCAAAGACAATTCCCAGCCTCTTGTTCTCATGTTTCCAGAGTTGGTTTGTGCCGCACTTTGACCAAATGAACCCGGAAGCGTTATACCGGGAGCCAGCATTCCTTTTGTGTCGCGTTGATACCAGTCAAAAGAAGCACCTAACATGTCAAATATTTTAATATCGATACCTACATCTTTAGTATATACTTTTTCCCAAGTTAAGGCAGGGTCAACGTTTGTTGGTAATCCTGTAGAAGGCGGCAGTGTAGAACCGCTGTTTACCCATGAAGGATTTGCTGAATTTAATATCGATAAGAACGCGTTGTTTCCTACGTTTTGGTTTCCAATTGATCCAATAGAAGCACGAAGTTTAAGGTCATTTAACCAGCCGCGTGTGCTTTCCATGAATTTTTCATTCACAATTTTATATCCTACAGAAGCAGAAGGGAAGAATCCCCATTGTTCGTTTGTAGGGAATTTTGAAGAACCATCGTAACGAGCATTTAATTCTAATAAATAAATTCCGTTATAATCATAATTTAAACGAGCAAAGAAACCTGCAATTGAATACGTTGTTTCTGCCGGATTAAGAGAAGTATTTGCAGAGCCCGAAACAAATTGTTCTCCTACTGCAAGGTTAAACTCTGGTTTTGATTTGTCTAAAAGTGTATTTCTTCTCGCATAATTACGAGAGAAATCCTGCCACTCTGAGTTAAAACCTCCTAATACTTTGAAGTTGTGGCCTCCTAATTGTTTTTTGTAGTTACCATAAATGTTTACAACATTTGTAGTTGACTCAGATTTTGACTGCGCTACATAATCGTTTCCTGCTTCAAGAGTGGCTGGTGTAGCCGTTTGAATTGTGGTTGCATCATAAGGCATAGCCGACCAGCTGTCCCAAGCAAGGAATTTACCACCGTTTTGTTTTCGGTTATAAAATTCAGTTACGTTGCTTACTTCAGCGATAATGTTGAAATCTTTTGTAATATCTGCTGTAAGTTTTGCACTCAGCCTGTTATTACGTTTGATGTTTTCGTTTCTTGATGCATTTGAGATATATCCTCCCGCAGTACGGAAATTATATCCTCTGTACGTTCCAAAGTTTGGAAAATACTGCCCCCAGCGAAGCGCATAACCAAAGTAACCACCATAGCTGGTATCATCTGTACCAGAACCGCCATAGTAATTAAACGGCTGATCGTAAGAGCTGTTAATAGTCATTACTTTGAAGTCTCCAGTAAGCCAGTCAGCTAATTTTGTAGTGAAACCTAAGTTAATGTTTGTTCTTTGTCTTTGTTCCTGATTAACTCTTAACATACCCTCTTGGTTAGTAAGGGCAATAGAAGCGAAGAAAGAACTTTTTTCTCCTAAGTTACCTTGTGCAGATAAGTTGTGCGTTGTCTGCAGTGCGTTGCTTGCATACAATTCTTTATTAGCATCCCAAACTCTGTAGAAATAAGGTGTACCGTTTTTAATCTCCCAGTCTTCACCATAAACCATTTCACGGCTGGTACGATTATTTGCATATTTTTCTTTCCAGTTTTTAATTCCGGCCAGTAAAGTATTGTAGTTTGCACCAAAGATCTCTGGCACAGCACCATCAGTACGAGTACCTGCAGCAATTAATCCCGGAATTTCTACTGTTGGATCTAAGAATTTTAAAGTAGAAATTGGATTTGTAAAAGCGGTATTAGCAGAATAAGAGAATCTCACTTTTCCTTCACCTGATTTTCCTCCTTTAGTAGTAATCAAAACTACCCCAAAAGCGGCACGAGCTCCATAAATAGAAGCTGAAGCTGCGTCTTTCAGTACAGACATCGTTGCGATATCATTTGGATTAATAAGCGATAAATCTGTTGGTACTCCGTCAACTAATATTAAAGGAGCGTCTGAACCATTAATTGTACCAGCTCCACGTATATTAATGTTAGCGGCACGGTTAATATTTCCTGAGTTAAAACTAACATTTACCCCCGGTGTTGTTCCTTGTAAAGCTTTGCTCACATCTGTCAGCGGTCTGCTTCCAATTGTTTTAGCTACATCGATTGAGGCAACAGCTCCGGTTAAATTTGTTTTCTTTTGAGAAGAGAATCCTACTACAACTACTTCATCAAGTTTTGAAGTACTTTCAGAAAGATCAACGTTAATTTTTTGTTGTCCTTCCACTTTTACTAATCTGGTTTCAAAGCCCATGTAGCTGAAACTTAATGTTTGTCCTGCTGATACAGAAATGCTGTAATTTCCGTCAAAATCAGTTGTGCTTCCGTTTGAGGTTCCCTGAATAAGAACACTGACTCCAGGTATCGGAATCCCGTCTGCTTTGTTTTTGACAGTTCCAGTAATTGTTTTTGTTTGCCCAAATGTTGCTTGAATGAACAAAACCAACAATGAAATAAGAAATAATTTTTTCATGATTATTTGGTTTTTTTAATGGTTGTTGAGCAAATATATTTATTTATTGCATATAAATGCAGTTTTTTGAACTTTTTTTCTAAAATTGACTAAAATAACGCAAAACAACGCAAATTTTACATGTAAATTCTTTCCTGTTTTATTTTTGAGTCTAAAAAACGCAAACTATTGCACTTTCTTACAAATGCGCAATTTTCAATTGAATTATTTGATATATTTGTGCTGAATTTTAACTTTTTAAAAAATGCTGAAAGCCGAAAGACATAAATATATAATGACTAAGCTTGTTGAAGAACAGAAGGTTGTCACAACAGATTTAGCTTTGGCTCTGGATTTGTCAGAAGATACAATTAGAAGGGATTTAAACGAACTGGATAGTAAGAAACTGCTGGAGAAGGTGTATGGCGGGGCAGTTCAGGTTAAAGAAAAATCTGCAGATGTTTTTGATATCCATATTTCCGGCGAAGAAGAAAAGAAAGCAATCGCAACAAAAGCATTGTCTTTATTGCATGATGACCAAGTTATTATAATGAGCGGAGGAAGTACAAATTTGGTTTTTGCAAAATTAATTCCGTCTCATTTAAAAGCTACTATTTATACTTACAGCCTTCCAATAGCAATGCAACTGTCCCAGCACCCAAATATTGATTTAATATTTATTGGAGGGAAAATGCAAAAAAACGCAATGGTAACAATTGGTATGGACGTGATTCAGGTTGTGTCTAAAATTAAAGCTGATATTTGCTTTATTGGTGCCAGCAGTATTAATATAAAACAAGGCTTAACGGAGATTGGATATGAAATCTCGATTGTTAAAAAAGCCATGATAGAAGCTTCTGATAGGGTTGTGTCTATGTTTTCTGCGGATAAATTAAATACCAAAATGCCGCATGTTGTCTGTGATTTGAATCAGCTCGATACGATTGTAACCAATTTAGATCCGGAAGATGCCAGACTGGAAGAATACCGCAAATCAGGTGTCTTTATATTATAAATTTAAAAAGTAAGTCAAACTTTTCTGCGTTTTTTTGCGTTATTTGAATTTAATTTTGTTAAATAACGCAAAATAATGTATTTGTTTTGTTTTTTGTATATATATTTGTTAAAACTAATTTTAACTACAATCAATATATTATGAAAACCACTACTTCTTTAGCTTACGACATACCCGGAAAATTTGAAGAAACACGATTCGAAAAAAATCATAATGTGATCTTTGAGAATTCTGCAGAAGCTTCAAAAAATGTCGCTCAAGAAATAGCTGAATTAATACTTTCCAAACAAGCCGCTAACGAATCCTGTGTACTGGGTCTTGCTACAGGATCTTCTCCTATAAAAGTATATGAAGAATTAGTTCGAATGCATAAAGATGGGCTGAGCTTTAGCAATGTAATCACTTTTAACCTGGATGAATATTATCCAATGACTAAAGAGAGCCGACAAAGTTACCATTACTTCATGCATCAGCATCTTTTTAATCATATTGATATTAAGCCCGAAAATGTAAATATTCCCGACGGAACAATTGATTTAGATCAGTTGAACCAATACTGCATTGATTATGAAATGAAAATTAAAAATGCCGGAGGGCTTGATTTTCAACTGCTGGGAATTGGTCGTACAGGTCACGTTGGTTTCAACGAACCGGGATCACACATCAATTCAGGAACACGAATTATTACACTGGATCATATTACTAGAGTAGATGCCTCATCTGATTTTAACGGTATTGACAACGTTCCGAAAAGAGCGATTACCATGGGGGTTTCTACCATTATGCGATCTAAAAGAATCGTTTTGATGGCATGGGGACAAAACAAAGCCGATATCATCAAAAGAACCATTCAGGGTGAAGTAAGTTCAGAAGTTCCGGCAACTTTTTTGCAAAACCATCCAAACGCCACTTTCGTTCTGGATCAGTCTGCTGCATCAGAATTGACGCGTTTTAAAACGCCTTGGCTGGTTGGAGAATGCATCTGGACACAAGAATTAAAAAGCAAAGCTATTGTTTGGCTGTGCCAGAAAACAAACCAGTCTATTTTAAAACTAACAGACCGTGACTACAACAACAACGGAATGTCTGATTTATTAGCATTGGAAGGTTCTGCTTACGATTTGAATATTAATATGTTCAATATTCTTCAGCACACCATTACAGGCTGGCCTGGCGGAAAACCAAACACCGACGATTCTCATCGTCCGGAAAGAGCCAATCCTGCCAAAAAACGAGTGATCCTTTTCAGTCCGCATCCGGATGATGACGTGATTTCGATGGGGGGAACTTTTTCAAAATTGATAAAACAAGGACATGATGTACACGTAGTATATCAAACCTCTGGAAATATTGCCGTTACAGATGATGAAGCCTTGAAATTTGCTGAAGTATGCAACGATTTCACGGGCGGAAATCTTCCAAAAGATATCAACTTCAAATCGGTTATTGAGTTTTTAAACAACAAATCAGAAAATCAGATTGATTCTCTTGAGGTTAGAAAGTTAAAAGGATTAATCAGAAGAAGAGAATCTTATGCAGCAACAAGATACATCGGCTTAAAAGATGAAAATACACACTTTTTGGATCTTCCTTTTTACGAAACAGGACAGGTAAAAAAGAATCCGTTAGGGGCTGAAGATATTGCCATTGTAAAAGAAATCATTGCCAGAATAAAACCGCATCAGGTATTTGCAGCCGGAGATTTAGCAGACCCGCATGGAACACATGAAGTTTGTCTGAATGCGATTTTTGCAGCCATGAAAGAATTAAAACCTGAAAAATATATGGACGACTGCTGGCTGTGGCTTTACAGAGGCGCATGGCACGAATGGGATATCCATGAAATTGATATGGCTGTACCGCTTTCTCCATCAGAAGTATTGCTGAAACGCCACGCTATTTTATACCATCAATCTCAAAAAGACAGAGTTATGTTTCAGGGGAATGACTCCAGAGAATTCTGGGTTAGAGCCGAAGATCGTAACAAAAATACCGCAGTTCTTTATGACGAACTAGGATTGGCAGAATACGAAGCTATTGAAGCTTTTAAACGTTTTGATTATTAGTAATTTCTGAAAAGTTAATCTTTTCGGTGATAAACCTGACGGGTTTTCAAAACCCGTCAGGTGTAATTAATAAAAAAATTGATTTAACACATAGAAACATAGTTTTGATTGTGTGTAAAAGAATATAAAAAGAAACATGTTTCTAACACATAGCTCTCTATGTTTGTTTTAAATAAGTGAAACGCCTTTTTTAAAAAGGTTAAATCTATGTTTCTATGTGTTGAATTAATTATATCTAATGGTTAACACAATCAAAATAGAATTTTAAAATTACCAACCAAAAGCAATACAACAAAATAAATGCCCGATTCTCTTCAATTACAACAACTATCTGATTCCTTAGAAGGAACTCTTTTTTATGATGAACTTCATAAAAAGCTGTATGCTACAGATGCTTCGGCCTACAGAATTATGCCGAAAGCTGTTGCAATTCCTAAAACCGAAGATGATATTGTAAAAATCATTCGCTTTGCTTCAGAAAATAATATTTCAATAACACCAAGAACGGCAGGAACTTCTTTGGCGGGTCAAACTGTTGGAAACGGAATAATTGTAGACGTTTCGAAACATTTTACCAAAATTGTTTCTTTTGATGCCGAAAAGAAAACGATAACAGTGCAACCCGGGGTAATTCGGGATGAACTGAATTTATTTTTAAAGCCGCACGGTTTGTTTTTCAGCCCGACAACTTCTACCACAAATCGATGTATGATTGGCGGTATGGTGGGCAATAATTCATCAGGAACAACTTCAATTCGCTATGGTGTTACACGAGATAAAATTGTCGAGATAAAAGCCGTTTTGAGTGACGGAAGTACGGCGGTATTTAAAGATTTAACTTCTGCAGCATTTATAGAGAAGACAAAAGGGGATTCTTTAGAAAGTAAAATTTACAAAACGATTTACGAGGAACTTTCGAATAAAGAAAATCAGGAAGAAATCAAAAGGGAATTTCCAAAGCCCGAAATTCACAGACGAAATACAGGTTATGCGATTGATGCATTACTAAAATCAGAACTGTTTTCGGGAACTGAAGATACAATCAATTTAGGGAAATTACTTTGCGGAAGCGAAGGAACTCTGGCGTTTACAACCGAAATAACTTTGAAAGCAGACGATTTGCCGCCCACAAACAATATTATGGTTGTGGCACATTTTCATACCATTCAGGAAAGTTTAGAAGCGGTGGTTACGGCAATGAAACATCATTTGTACACCTGCGAAATGATGGATGATACGATACTAGATTGTACCAAAACTAATAGAGAACAGGCTAAAAACCGATTTTTTATCGTGGGAGAACCTAAAGCAGTAATTATGCTTGAAGTAGGATCGCATATTAGTATGGAAGATGCCGAATTACAGGCCGATGCTTTGATTAAGGAGTTGCAGGATAATAATTTTGGATATGCACTGCCTAAAATTTACGGAACTGATATTGATAAAGTAAACGAGGTTCGAAAAGCAGGTTTAGGACTTTTAGGAAGTATTGTTGGCGATGACAAAGCAGCCGATTCTATTGAAGATACCGCAGTTGAACTCAGCGATCTGCCCAATTATATTGCCGATTTTGCGGCCATGATGGAAAGGCATGGCCAAAGTGCGATTTATTATGCACATGCCGGAGCGGGAGAATTACACTTACGTCCGAAGATAAATTTAAAAACAAAAGAAGGATTACACCAGTTTAGAAATATTTCCACGGAAGTGGCTCACTTGGTGAAAAGATACAGAGGTTCACTAAGTGGTGAACATGGCGACGGTATTTTAAGAGGAGAGTTTCTGCCTTTTATGATTGGCGATAAAAATTATGAATTGCTGAAACGAATAAAAAAGGCATTTGATCCAAATACCATTTTAAACGTTGGAAAAATTGTAAATGCTTCTAAAATGGATGAAAATCTTCGTTTTGAAGCAGGGAGAATAGAGCCCAATATTAAAACCATTCAGGACTTTTCAGACAGCATGGGAATTTTACGCGCCGCTGAAAAATGCAATGGTTCAGGCGATTGTAGAAAAATGCCTTCGGCGGGAGGAACTTTGTGTCCGAGTTACCGCGCCACCCGAAACGAAAAAGATACGACTCGCGCCAGAGCTAATGCGCTGAGAGAATATCTGACAAATTCTGAAAAAGACAATAAATTCGATCACGAAGAATTGTATAAAGTGTTTGAATTGTGCGTAAGCTGTAAAGCCTGTGCAAGTGAATGCCCAAGTAATGTAGATGTAGCAACTTTAAAAGCCGAATTTTTATATCAATATCAAAAAGCAAATGGATTTTCTGTTCGTAATAAAATATTTGCTTTCAATTCCAAATTAAATAAGTTAGGAAGTATTGCGCCATCGATGACCAATTTTGTTTCTAATTTGTCTTTGGTGAAAAAAAGCATGGGAATTGCACCTCAAAGACAAGTGCCTTTATTGGCGCCAAAGACTTTTAAAAAATGGTACGAAAAGAATAGAAAATCAGCGGAGACCAATTCTTTTAAAAACGGAAAAGTATATCTTTTTTGCGATGAGTTTACGAATTATTATGATGTTTCTGTCGGAATTGATGCTTACGAATTATTGACCGGATTGGGTTATGAAGTCATAATTACGGACCATGAAGAAAGCGGAAGAGCATTTATATCAAAAGGTTTTCTGGAAGAAGCACAAGAAATCGCCAATAAAAATGTCGCCGTTTTTAAAGATTTAATTTCTGAAGAAACCCCTTTAATCGGAATAGAACCATCGGCAATATTGACTTTTAGAGACGAATATATTCGGCTGGCAAAAGACAAAGAAAGTGCTGAAGCACTATCAAAAAATACTTTTACGGTTGAAGAATTCTTTAAAAGAGAAATTACAAAAGGGAAAATTCATTCCGGACAATTTTCAGATGTTGAGAAAACAATAAAGATTCACGGACATTGTCATCAAAAATCATTAAGCACGGTTGAAGCATCTTTTGCAATGCTGAATTTACC